>CAWCZK010000006.1:0-2377716 GCA_963800025.1 uncultured Acidobacteriaceae bacterium | reverse complement strand
CGAAAAACCGCCATCCGTCTCCGAGATGATCGATTTCGCCAACGCTCTGCAGTTGCTCGGAACAGACCACGTCACCGCGGAGTTGCGCGATGTTCTTTTGCCATTCCTTGCCAAGACCGAAAAAGACCGCAGGCACCTCCTGCTCCGCGAAGGATTCAAGAGCCTGCTTGACGACGGTGCACGGTTCGCGCAAGGTCTTGCGCTTCATGGAGGGCCAAATTCATGAGGCGATGGCTGCTCCTGCTATTGTTCGCGTTTCCCCGGTTCGGCTTTGGGCAGGCCGATCCCGCGCCGGCGGCGGTCTTGGTTCGCCAATATGCGGCACACTATCGCGTGCCTCCGGAGTTAATCGCCGCGTTGATCGACGTAGAGTCGCGATGGAATCCGAGGGCAGTTTCAGATAAGGGGGCGATGGGGTTAATGCAACTCATGCCGGCGACTGCCAAACGATTCGGCGCCTTCGACCCGTTCAATACCGAACAGAACATCGCGGCAGGCACGCGTTACGTGACGGCTCTGATGTGGGAATTCCACGGCGATCTGCGCCTGGTCACCGCAGCCTACTATGCGGGCGACCGAGGCATCGCACGTGAACAACTGGATTATCGCAATCCGGATGTTGTGGCCTATGTAGAGGCGGTCCGAAGGCATTACGTTCTTCGCAATATCCGGCCGTACGGCCGTCAAGGAGGTCAACCCCATGAAACTTCGCTGGCTCATCCCGATTGCAGTCCTGATTCCGCTGCAAATAAGCGCAACCGACACGCCCGTAGGGGCGCGTGTCGCCACCATTACTATCAATCCTCGCGAGGTGACGGTCCTTCACCTGCGGCCGGAGTTTGAGTCGACGATCCGCATGCCGGAAGAGATCACCTCCGTCATTCTCGGCAGTCCTGGCGAGTTTAAGGCCGAGCACAGCGAGGGAGAACCGGAGTACGTCTACGTCAAGCCCATCACCAAAGAGCCCGCACAGTCGAATCTGCTCATTGCGACAAGATCGGGTCAGCACGTGACGCTGGAGCTGGTCAGCGATGGCGCCGGTGTTACGAACCAATCCCAGCCGGTTGACTTCCTGATCGAGTACAGGGCCTCGCGGAGCTTCCTGATTGCTGATGATTCCCCCACCCCGGCGATGCCAAGCCGACCCGGCAAGCAACCGGATCATGACACGGGTGCCGGGGAAGCGAGCTCAGGTTTCGCACCGCTTTCGAGTCTCGACGAGGAGTTCAGGCAGCAACAAAAAATCAATGCTCCGAAATGGACGAAGTGGCAGGACAAGCAGATCGAGACATCGATCGGGGACATGCGGCAGTGGAGCAACGAGACCGTGATCTCCTATTCCATCCTGAACAGCTCGAATGAACCAGTCGAGATCGTTCCGCCTCAGATCCAGATCACCGGACGCCAGGCGACAAAGAAGAAAAAGAAGGAAGGCAAAGGCATCATCTCCGACCAGTTGGAGATCCGCGACTACAGATTGAGCACGACCCGGCTTGAGCCCGGAGAGCGCGCTGACGGCGTGGTTGTGTTCGATCGGCCGAATTTCAAGGAATCGACGGAGAAGCTGTTCTTGCAAATCGCGCAGGCAGACCAGGTAGATCGTCCCATCCTGATCCGACTGCCATTCACCCCACCCATCTCGGGCGATGGCAAGTAGAGAGGAGAAGTGAAAGGTTATGAGTGTCACCGACAACAACAGGAATGGAAGCGGCGGCTTGCCGACATCAGTGATGGATCCCGCAGGGCCGATCGTTGAAGCATCCCTCGACGCAGGGTCTCAATAGCAACCAGGAGCCCGCTCCGAAGTTCGCGACCCGAGCTGACGTCAAGGGAGTCGAAGGAATCAGCAAGAGCAAGCTGATTCTTCTTGGCAGCGGACTGGCCGTTGCGGTCCTCTTCTTCGTCTTTACGGCCATCGTCGGCAAATCGCCGAGGAAGCCGGCTCCAGTGAAACAGGCGTCTCAGTATCAGCAAGCAAAGCAAGAGCAAGCGACTCCCTCCAAAAGCAGCGTGACGCCGCTGATGGACACCCCACGTACGCCAGCGCCGGACAACACGACCGGTCAACTTGGGCCAAGCGACATTCGGCGCACACGCACGCTAAATGGTGGCGAAACCACCAAGCCATTCGCCGGCAAGCCTGCCGTCGCTAGTTCTCTGGGAGCAGTGCCTTCCTTCGCAGACACACAGCAGAAGTGGGAAGATCCGGCTCCCTACGGCGGGGCTCCACCGGCAGAGACACCGCAAACGCAGCAGAACAGTTTGAAGGAGCCATCGCTCATCTTCGTGCGGAGTCTGGCACAGAACCAAGCCGGCGCCGCACCCAAGGTCAATGGTGATGACGATGGCACACCACGATTAGAACTCACACCGGGAACGCGCATTCAAGCGAAGCTTGAAACGCAGATATCGAGCGCAGTGCAGGCTCCTGTGGTCGCCGTAGTCGAATACACATACGCCATCGGCGACAGAATCATCGTTCCCGCCGGGGCGCGTGTGTACGGCCAACTCCAGCAGGCCGATCGAAGCGGGCTTGTCAGCGTGAAATTCGACGAGATCGAATTGCTCGACGGCGCGCGAGAGAAGATCGACGCCGTGGGCACGGGGCTCGATCTCGGGCCAATCAAGGGAAATGTCTACGGCAAGAACACGGGCAAGAACTTCTTTGTGCGTGCAGCATCCGGCCTCGGTTCCGTGCTTGCGGAAGTGGCCGGCAACAATACCAGCGCCGCGTTCTCAGAAGATGACATGCTGCGGGAGCGGCTGGCCGAAAACATTGGCACTGCGGGCGACTCCGAAGTGATGAATCTCGATGCGAACAGCCGCGTCGTCGTTTCCGTCCCCGCGGACACGAAGATCTACGTAGTCTTTACCAAGCACGAACAGACCCCTTCCGAGCTTCATAAAGTAGCTCCCACGGCTCAGTAGAGCAGCCACACCTTCTCTCTTCTTCTCGCCCTGGCTCAATCCGCCAGGGCGTTCTTTTGTTGGCCATCTTGCGTCATACCTACCCGGTTCGGAGCATTCTTGTCTCTCAATGCTGCTGTGGGTTACCGATCATTCCGTATTCGTGCGAGCTGAAATGGGCAAAGATCGATCCGGTTGACTCATCGTGCAGTTGAGCAATGTTCGCTCCCGTTGCCCCAAAGTGCGGTTGAGTAAAGGTCGGTCCGGTTGACCCAGAGTGTAGTTGAGTCATCTTCGCTCCCGATTGCTCAATTCGGAAATGAGCAAAGATCGATCCCGATGCCCCAAAGTGCGGTTGAGCAAAGGTCGGTCCGGATGACCCAATGTGCGGTTGAGTCAACTTCGATCCCGATTGCTCAATTCGGAAATGAGCAAAGATCGATCCCGATGCCCCAAAGTGCGGATGGGCAATTATCGGTCCCGGTGACTGACTGTGCGGTTGGGCCGAAATCTGGTAAACGACTTCAGCGGCTCGACCGATTCACATGGGATGCCATGCCCGGCAAGCTGAGGTTTGCGGATCAACTCGCAACAGGGTTTTGGGGTAGATCTAGGAAGGAATAATCAAAGACCGTCCGCAGCGCCTGCAGATGTAGGTGTGCTCCCAATTCCAGTAGAGGCGCGGATAAACTTCCCGGTTATACCGGGCGATGCTGCGGAAACGCAGGAGCATTCCCCCAGTGCACGCCACGCCGAGAAGCAGCAAAACGGCGACGGTGTTCTCCGAGCGTTGCAATGGAACGTCGGATGTTCCAAAATCCCTCCAAGGCCCGACCAATCCCAAAAAGAAAGTGAAGCATATTGGTATTCCCCAAAGCAGGAGAGGCCGTCCGTACCCGCGAGGATCGGGCGGCGCTGCGGCTTGTGCAGAGTAGGACTGGCTCGTGCCTGAATGGAAGGGCCCTGAATAACTGCGCGTTCCCTGTTCGTAGAGAAGCGGAGCGGCCACGATATTCGTGGTCCCGCACTGGTCGCACTGATACGGATTCAGCCGCGATGTGGATGCCATTCCGTTGTCCCTGGCCTGGCGACAGCTTGCGACACCGGGCTCCTCGATTGAAATTCTAGCTCGATTTTTTCCATTCCGGCCAATTTGCCAATTCGGCACCGGACCGCGCCAGCACGCAACGGGCCGCCGAACCCGCTCATGCGCCGAGAGATAGTGCTGTTTCCCATCTCGGTCCGCGTCCGCCAATTTGACTGAATTTCGATCGAGACGCAATCTCCTGCTCGACACGGATGCCCCGAGCAGCCGGGTCCAGGAGAGAAAAACCGTATGAGAACCGCACTCACCTTCTGGCGGCGCTCCCCAGTGTCCGCCCCGACATCCCCCCGCACTCTTCATCGCCCCGATGAAGTCAATTGGATGCACATCGCCATGAAGTTTGCATTGGGGCTTATCTTCATTGGCAATCTCGCGGCGCCGTTCATGGCGAGAGCCCAGAACCTCGGCACCTCCCCTCAATTCGGCCAAGCCGTGCAAGGCCAGCAAGCAACAACCGTCGAAGGCACCGTCCTCAACATCGTGAACTGGGGCTGCAACGTCATCGCTCCAGTGATCGCGGTCGCCTGCCTGGGTATCGCCGGGTGGCACTTCAAGAGCGGTCGCGGCTATCTCGGCTGGGGCGTCACCGGCGTGGCTCTGATGGTGATCTCCGGCCTCGGACGCATGGCGGAAGGTTTCATCACACAAGCACAAGGCATTCAGTAGCCAGGACAGAGATCCATGCAGACGCCACAGTTCCTTCTCGACCTTCTCCAACTGCTGCTCGACCTCGCGGCGCCGGCGGCGTTCTGCACGTTGGCCGCCGCGGGAGTGAGCCTGCGGCACGAAGGCGGGATCAACTTCCACGTGAATGGCCGCACCGGCAAGTGGATTATGTGGACCGTCGTGCTCTTGACATTGCCGGAACTGCTGTCGTGGATCGCGGCACAAGGAATCAATATTCCCTCTGGCAGCGGATCGGTGGGTACGAGCTGGCTCGCCAGCATGGAGACAGTCTTCAAAAACTTCGTCAGCCAGATCGTCGTCGCCAAGCTGGTCCCCGTTTTGGCAGCTTACTTCGTCCTGAAGGCCACGCTCGATGGAGCCACAGGAGAGAACCCGCTCGGATCAGTCGTCGCGGCTCTGTTCCTGATGTCACTATCGGCAACCATGCAGCTCTTTCAGGGATGGAACTCGGGAGGCCAGTACGCAATGACCGACATGCTTACCTCCCTCTGGAATTACATCGTCGGTCAAATCATGCCGGCCGCGGCGGGACTGGCGTGTGTCGGAGCAGTCATCAACTTCGTCCGGCACAGACCCTGGACCAGGCTGGTCTTCGCCGCGATTTCTTTCCTCTGTGTGAGCGGCCTTCTTTCGCTTTTCAAGGCGATGGCGGCTTAAGGAGCAATGTATGAGCCTCGATGGCGCCATCACGAATCTTGCATCCTGGGCCGGCAATACCATGATGCCCACCATGGCCGGCATGTTCTTTGCCGGAGCGGTTTACCGCTACAGCAAGAGCGCCCCTTTCGAGAACCTTCTTTACGGGGGTTTTGCCTCGCTGCTGTGCTCAGGAATGTTGAGGGCTCTGGAAGGTTTTGTACAGCACGCGGGCGCGACAAGCGCCGACGCATTCTGGATGGCAACCATGAGTCTGGTGAACTGGACGGCCAACGTGATCCTGCCCATGTTCGCGCTAACGCAGTTGGCGGCGATGGCCCTGCACATGGGAGGCGTGGTTTCGGAGATCTATCCAGGCTCAACGTGGATCAGGAAACTCATAGCGGCCTTCGGCGCCCTCATGGTCTCCGGAATGATGCGCTTGGCCGAATCGATGGTCACGCAAGCGCATGGGGTGGGAGGGTAAGCGAATGAGTCTCGATCTGACGCCTGTTCACCGGAACCTCCACACCAAGGTGACGTTTCTTGGCTTGGAGTTCGAGGATCTGATTCTCGTGCTCGCCTTGGCAGCGCTGATGAATCTCCTTGCCCACTTCGTGAGCGGCAACGCGCATGTGTTCGGGATTCCGCTCAACATCTTCATGGAGTTCGTCGTACCGGCGCTAGCCGTGCCGTTCCTGATCCTTTTCAAATACGGCAGGCCGCGCGGCTATCTCACCGACCTCGTCCGCTCGTTCTTTGCTCCGAAAGCCTGGTGCGCGCTTGAGCGAGATTCGGAACTGACGCAACCTTATGTGGTCGACGAGGAGAGCTGAGTCTATGCAGGCATCGATCAGAACACAGAAGAACGGAACGGTCGTTGCTGTTTTAGACGCGGAAGCCGCACGCGTCGCGTTCGCAAGTGTGATCTTCGCGGCGCGCATTCATGAAGAGATTGTTCCACTGGCGCGGATCGTGGAGCAGCAATTGCAGATTGAAGGTGCGGGAACTCTGAGCGGGGAGGTTGGCTATGCCGGTCACTCAAGCAGAACACGATAGAAGGCTCAAAGCGCCCGCGGTCTGCGAGTTGTTGCCTTTGCGTGATCTTCCTCTCGGGCGACAACATCATAGTCCGCACCAACGGAGCATTCGTCGCGGGATATGAGCTCAAGGGCATCCTCGCTTACTTCGCCACTGACGACGACCGCAACCAGAACAAGTCGATGCTCGAAGCGCTGTTCCGCAGCGTTCCCGACGTCAGCATGCGCATTCAGTTTCGCTATGAGATCTCTGAGCGCCTCGGCGATCTTCTCGAAAGTTACGTTCACGAGCAGCGCACCGAGCAGTCGGAGGTGATGGCCCTCGATACGCATAGGCTCCGGATGTGGCGTCAAAAGGAAGGCAGCGGATACTTCTTTGAGAACCGCCTTCATGTCTACTTCATCTGGGACCCGCGGATCCACGCGAAGCTCTACCACTCCGTTCAGCAGAAGCGCAGTGCAAACGGATTCACACTAAGCCAAAGGAGGGCCATTCAGCGTACCCGCAAGGAGCATGAAACCTTTCTCGCCGAGTTTGAATCCATCCTCCGGGGCATCGAGGGGTCGATGGAGGCGGCCGGCCTCGGGCCCCGGAGGCTCTCGACACAGGATCTCTTCGAAGAGGTGAAACACGCGCAGCATCCGATCAGGCGCGATCGGCGGCCGTATGTTCCTGGAGAGGAGATGATCGAGTACCGCAGCGCGCGGGAACAGGCGACCGAGGCAAGCATCCTCAACGAAACCGAAACGTACCTCAACATCGATGGGTATCTCTACGCGGTCGTGAGTCTCAAGGAACTGCCGGATGCCACCTTTCCGGGGATGCTCAAGAACTTCTCGACTCTTGGCTTTCCGGTCGTCATCAGCGGTCAAGTGGTCATCCCGGACCAGGTGAAGGTGCTTAAGAGCTACAAGAAGCGCCTGCAAAAGATGACGGCCGCGCAGAAGGACGCGAACGGAAACTTCAAATCCAATCCCGAGGCGGAGGTCGCGCAGGCGCAGCTCATCCAGGTCCAGCGCGACATCATCTCTTCGTCGCTAAAGACTGCCAAGCTCAGCCTCTGCGTTGTCGCCCGAACGTCTCAACCGGCGATCACGCTTCGCGATCTCGAAAAGTCAGAACGCGAACTCGCGAATCGCACGCAAGAGGTTCTGAACGCCTTCACCCACATGAATGGCGCGAAGGCGGTTGCGGAGACGATCGCTAAGCGGCGCATCTTTCTTGGGACGTTGCCGGGGATGGCCGAGGCGGACAAACGGGACCAGGACATGCTCTCATCCAACGTCGCCGATCTTGTGCCTGTAGAGATGCCATGGACCGGCACGCGTAGGAGTCCTCTGATTCTCTTCGAGACTCCCTATCGCCAGCTCATTCCGTTCTCCATGTTCGATCCCGATCTCTCCGACGCCAACGGCTTATTGATGGCAAAGAGTGGCGGCGGCAAAACGCTTGCTGCGCAGCAGATGCTGCTGATGGCGGCGCGCGCAAATCCACTCATCTCGATCCTTGAGCGCGGAGACTCCTATCAGCCACTGGTGGAGTTGATGGGCGGGGAGATGATCGAGATGTCGCTCGACTGGAGCAAACCATCAATCCGTGGGACTTGCCGCGGGGCGAGGACCGGCCCTCGAACGATCAGATTTCGTTTCTCAAGAACCTCACGCGGCACATGCTGGGCGAGAACACGCCGCCAGATCTCGACATCGACCTGCTCGACAGCGTTCTACTTGAAGCTATTGCATCAACGTACAAACGCTGCAGCGCGAAGTCCTCGAACCCGATTCCGCTGTTCGGCGATCTGGCGGCGGAATTGGCGCACTGGCAGGACCGCGACCGCAACCAGAAGATCAACGCGATGGCGCAGATGGCGTCGACCAAACTGCGCGCCTGGGTCGACGAGGGTCCATACGCGCGGCTCTTCGATCGCCCCACCACTATCGAACTGAACAATCCGTGGCTTTATTTCAACGTCGAGAAGCTAAAGGACGATCCGCGCCTCGAACGCGCGATGAGTCTACTGATAGCGCACACAGCAACCTATCGCGCATCGGGAATGACCGGGCAGCCGAGCATCGTTCTGCTCGACGAGTGCTGGGCGCTTCTTGAATCGCCGATCCTGGCCAGCGTGGTGGTCCAGCTCTTCCGCACTGCGCGTAAGCGCAATGCGAGCGTTTGGGGCATCAGCCAGACGCCGGAAGACTTCGTCGGCACCCCCGATAAGCCCAACGAGCACGGCGCCGGAATCGTGAAGAACGCGACGACAAAAATCATCGGCAAGCAACCAGGCGACATGACCGCTCTCCGCGAGCATGTCCATCTGAACGAAACGGCGCTGAATCAGATTAAGACCTTCGCTCACCCGAAGAAGGGTCACAGCGCCGAGTTCCTGATTGCGATTGGAGAGAAGGCCGAATCCACCCACGCGATAAGGATTGTTCCGAGCCCCGTGGACTACTGGATCACGACGACTTATGCGAGGGAGAGGTCGTTTCGCAAGTGGTGGCTGCGCCAGCATCGGCAACTGCCGCTGATCCAGGTATACGAGGAGCTAGCCGCCAAATATCCGCGCGGACTGGCTGAACTGGCGCCCTTACCGGTCGAACTCTCCGGAGAGATGCAGGAGGCAATGAGCCAATGAATGACAAGCCTGAACTCGAACCCGAACTGCTCCTGAACGGCGAACCGTATCCTGCCCCGGAGAGCCGCCGTGCGCTGAGCTTCCGCGCTCGCTGGAACAGGAGACTGCTTGTCGGCATTCTCCTAATGGAGACGTGCTTCGTTCTTCCGAAGTACGCGCACGGGCAATTTCTGAGTATCTTCGACTCGATCTTCAGCTCGATTCAGAACGACATCGGCAGCTCACTCGAGCTCGATCAATCAGGTCATTCAGCAGACGCAGAAGCTCTATCAGACGACCTTAGCGCCGCTGGCGGCCCTCAATCAGGCGCGCGGATTTGTCGTGAATTCGATCAACAGCTTTCGTGGTCAAATGAACCAAATCTTCAACACGCCCTTCACAAGCGCGGTGACTCCCGGGCCGCAACAGTTCGAGAGTATCTTGCATAGCCGGTTGTCGTCTGAGATTCCTGCCCTGCAGACGAGCTTTACTTCGAACTATGGGGCGATCCCGCAGGTCAACACAGCCTCGCCGCAGGACCGCGTGATGATGGACGTGGACGACGCACTGGGACAAGAGAACCTGAAGACCACGCTCATCGCTGACCAGGGCGCGGACGTCATCCTCCAGACAGCCAACCAGATGGAGAATCAGGTTGCGGTCAGTACGCCCGGCTCCAATCCTTTTCTCACCGCGCAGGCGCAGGTCGCAAATCTTCGCTGCCAGGCATACATCCAGAAGATGCTTGCGGCGGAGCTGCGGCAGGAGGCGGGCCGCATCGCGCACGACAACGTCCTCATCAAGCGCCGGACAGCGGCGACCGGGGGAATCAACAGTTTGATCACGGGAGCGCTGACGGCGCGATAGAGAGGTTTCGATGACCGATCCAAAGAACAATCCGAACAAACAGCGCAGGTCCTTCTTCTGGCAGCGCAAACCCATTCTCATGCCGGAATCGGCGAAGCTCGTGAATCCGGTTGAAGAGAGCCCGAGGAAAGCGCATCCCTGGTACCGCCCGACCTCTGTTGAAAGCGGCGGTGGTCGTGCTCGCTGTACTTGCCATTCTCCCGACAAGGGCGAACGGGCAATTCGGCATCGACACGGCTGCGATTCTGGCGGCGCTCTCGAAGATGCAGTCGCTGATGAACACGTTCATCGCCACGCCGCTCAAGACCATCAATCAGTATGAACAGAGCGTGGCGAAGTACGAGCAAGAGGTGATGTACCCGCTCGCCGCGATCAATCAGGCGAAGTCGTCGGTGATGCAGTTTGAAAACCAGTTCAACCAGGTCAGCGGCATGTTCCGTGTGAACGTCTCAAGCGCTACGCTTCCGCAGTCGCAAAACCTCGAGTCGCTCTTACTGTCGCGCAACGCGGCGAATGTGCCGGTCTTATCGGGCCAGTTTCAGAACGTCTACGGCGTTGTGATGGCGCAGAATGCAGCGTCGCCGCAGACGAGGACGATGACCGATATGACGGATGCGCAGGCCCAGGACGCTATGAAGCGTGCGATTGAGATCGACGCGCTCTCGGACGCAGAGTTGAACGAGGCGAACCAGATGGGCCAGCAGATCTCCGAGGCTGCTCCCGGCAGCGCTCCGATTCTTGAAGCCGAGGCCGACGTATGGGTGGTGCGCGCCAATGCCTACACGCAGGCGGCACTTGCGGAACTGATGAGAACGCGTGGCATCGATCTCGCGAATCAAAGCGCAATCACGAAGCTGGCGACCGCGGACAACACCACGAACAACGGCCTCATCAACGGAGCACTGACCAACAGGTAACAGACATGCTCTACGCCCACTTCCATCCCGAGGTCATGCTCGCGTTTTTTCAATCGACGCAGCTGAGTCTGTTCGAGCGGTTCGAGACGCAAGCAATGTCCGGTATCGATTCGACTGGCATTACCGCTGGGATGCAGAACGTGGCGTATGTTGTCCTAGCTTGTCGGGTTCCTGTGGCAAGTCTATCAGTCAGCTTTGCATGGAGGGGATGTCCGGGGATTCGGCACGAGCCTCATCAAGTATGTGGCCACAGCGGTTGTGGTGATGAACTACGGAACCGTGTTCACAACAGTGAATCAGGGCTTTGTGAACGCAGGAAACTGGATCAATAACGCTTCGGGAGTCGGCAGTCTCTTCGAAAACTGGAAGAGCGATTTGATGACGCAATTCAACCAAGTGGGCTTCCAAAAACTGTGGGGAATCATCACCGGAGATATTCCTGGGCTATTAGACGCCCTTCTGATTCTTGTCGCCTATCTCCTCTATCCAATCGTTATTGTCGTCTTCGGTTTTTTCTATATCTTCTACGGCAGCATTCTCTACATCTTTGGACCGATCGTAATCGCTCTCATGCCATTGGGTGCAGCCAATCGCATCGCCAAGGCCTATGTCGAGAATATCTTCATTTGGAATGCGTGGCCCATCCTCTATGGAGGCTTTGGGGCGCTGCTAAGCGCGGTTCAAATGGGCCAAATTGGTCAGATGCTCAGTCAGAACAATTTCCTTGGCGGCCTGGGCAACCTCGAAGGCTCAATTCTGATCGGCATTGTGAGCATTGTTTACTCGCTGGCGATTGCAGTCATTCCATTCATTGCGAAGCGCATCGTCAGCGGCGACGTGGGAAGCACCGCGGTTGCGATGGTGGGCACGGCGGTCACGGCATTGACTGCAGGCGCGGCAGGTTTTGAAGGAGCGGCGGCCGGCGTGGCGGCTGCGCGCGGGAGTTCCGCAGGCGCAGCCTCAGCCGGGGGCTCTGCCGGTACAGCGACGGCGGGAGCCGCGCGAGCGCTCTCAACCGCCGGCGGAGGAAACCAGCCCGCGCCGCCGCAGCCGGCGCCCATCGCCGCATCTTCTGCCGCCAAGGGACTCTCGCTCGGTGACGGCGTTCCCACACTCGAAGGTCACGCCGAGCAGATTCGCAGTTCGATCAGCGACGTGATGGGCGTGGACGAACCCAGCGACGAAAACAGTGGAGCAATCAGTGCCCCGACGCAGGATTCCGCGGTCTCACAGGTTCAGTCCAGCGGAGGAAGTCGGAAATCCGGGGCCATCAACAAATCGGCGGCGCCAATGCGAAGAGGACCGACTGTACACCGGTACAACCTGGGGACTTGGACTGCGTACCATGCCGCCCGGATAGCAGCGAAAAGCGTCGTAAGCGCCACAAGCCATAAGGAGTAGGAGGACGGATGAAAACCAGCACAGCTACAGCGGACGAAGCGGCCCTGGCGAGGCCGAAGTATTACGAAATGGATGGGGCCCTCCGCGCTAATGCGAACCGTGCCTGGCTGCTCGCCTTCCTGACCATCCCGATTGCGCTGTTGGCGATCGGATTTGCAATCTTCGTGCGCATGCAGCCGCCGACCGTCATTCGCATCGGTCCCAACGGCGATGCTTCCGTGCTGGGGAAGCCCGCGAAGGGCGCAGTATCCGATCTCGCTACCGGCGGGACCGATCAATTCCTGGATGAGGCCTTCGTGAAGCGCTTTCTAACGAGTTACCTCAATTACTCGCCATCCGATGTGGACGATCACTGGGCCGCCAGTCTCAATATGATGACGCGCAATTTGCGCGCCTTCACGCTGAAGGCGATGAGCGACAACGACACTCGCGGCAAGATCGATGACGGCCAGATCCAGTCCGTCTTCCATCTTCGCGAGATTGACACAGTACCTGGAGAGCCGCTCACCTATCTCGTCTACGGCGTGAAGGACGTTCACCACCTGTCGAATGGAACCGAGACAACAGACCACTTCGTCAACGAATACCGCATTCGGCTAATTCCGGACCGCCGATCCGACGTAAATCCGGACGGGCTGTGGATTGCCGAGTACAGTGAGCGCCCAATCGATGGCGAGCGCATGAACCAGATTCTTAACACGCCCGACCTGATTCCGGGCGGGGACGACACAACAAAGCAGGGAGGCCGATGATGGAAACCGTACTCGCGAAAGTGGCGGAGATGCAAGCGCCGGCAGGACAGGCGGAACCGCAGCGTCGCCGCAGACCGCGCCAGCAGAGCGAGGAGGTCGCCCGCTACTTTCTTGCAAAAGATGGCTCATCCATCGACAAGCCTGAGCTTGGTGCCGAGGTGGCGAGCGAAGGCGAGGCTCTGATCAAAGCATTTCAGTCGAAGAACGGCGTGATCTACACCGTTCTCGCCTATAAGGCGGAAGCGGAGATACAGGGAGGATCTCCGACATTGGTCAAGCGGCCCCTGCGCAAGTAGGGCCAGACCCAAATAAGTAACAGCGGTCAGCACGGATTCAAAGAGGAGACAAACCTGAAACATGGCTCATGTCGCCTCCTTTGACGCCTTATCGCACACGCGATGAGGAATTCCGCTGACCCGGTTTGCACTCTCGAAGCCTGGTTCGGCTTGACACCCCACCCCTAACCCGGGCGGCCAGGCGAGGAGAATGAGGACCGGCAATCAGCCACCTCTTATCACTTCGTCTTGAAGCGCCAGACAAGTGAGGAGAACATGACAGCGAACAGGACACAAAACGCGGCACTCGATCAACAGCTCATTCTTGAACTGAGGATCGATGCGTCCGGTGAAGTGACCCGCAAGCCAACCAAGCTCGGACGGAAGGACACGCTTCAAGGGAAAGCTCCTCGGGCAACTCTATCCCGGCATCCGAGTGGCTCGTGTCAGTGTGCCGTATGAGTTGACGCCGTATGAGCAGTCTGTGGTCGAAAACCGCATGGCGAGCCTTCATTACGGCGGGGTCGAATACAAGCTGGTGGGCGCAAGCGGTTCGGCGAAGGATGGCAAGTTCTACTTCGTCGACCAGGCGCACGCCGGCCCGATTGCTGAGCGCTTTCAGCATTGGCCCGAGGCGGCGATCGTGTACTTTGCGATCCTCGTCTCCGACTGCAAGCTCATGGTCGAGGAACCCGACCTGCGCATCGCTGTGGTCAAGGACCATGTCCTTGGCACCAACGATTGCCGTGGCTGGGCGCGCGAATCCCTCTACCGGAAGCTGAAGATCGGCACGAATCGTTTCTGCCAGTTTCGCCTGGCATTTGACGCGAGCGAACCGAAGCAGGCAAAAGGCGCCTTGAAGGCGATGAGCGATCGTGTGGCCGACAGGCTCGCGGTCGACGTCATTCTGCCCGAAAGCGCCTGCAAACCGGCCCTAAAGGGAAGCGTTCGATTTCTTCCCCAGTTGGGCACATCGGGCCGCATTTCACGGGTCCGGCGATTCTCGGGATCAAGCAGATCTCCCGTCAATCGGAGTTTGGGTCAAGCTACACCTTGATCGAACATGCTTCGGAAGAGGCGCTGCAGTTTGAACTGAAACTGTGGGCGCTCCAACGAATCAAGACGATGCGGAAGGCATGGGACGAAGGCGACTACCAGGCGCTGTTCGAAGTAATCGGCAAGTCCGAGGTTACAACGATCGACGATGGTGTCAACTTCGACCCCGACTCGCTGGAGCGAGAGGACGATCCCGCTTCAGAGGGGTGTGACCCGGCGGAGGCGGTTCTCTTGGCGGATCGTAGCGGAAATGCAATCAAGATTCCCTACGTCTTCAACCAATTGAACCGCAAGCTTGCCCGCTGGGCGTTTCGTGCCTGCACGAGCGCGGATCTGAAGCTGCCATCGTTCGCTCTAGCGGATGACGGTGTCCTGATCGAACACCGGGGAAAGATTCTCTCGGCGTCCGACTGGATACCCGAAGACAGCTCGATCACATCGTTGACGGCGGAGAAGGGCCTTTGCATCCGGTACCCGATACGGATGCAGGAGGATCTTCTGCCCATCCGTCATCTCACCAACGAAGAGCTTGTTCCGGCGCTCAAACAGGCGCTCGGAGCACAGCCAACCTCGATGAACACGCTGGTCGCAACCATTCTTGAACGGCAACTCCGGATGGAGGGAACTTACATCCTCCATTCGAAGACCGCGAGCAAGAACGGCGGCGACTTCGACTTCGACACCATCTGCGTGATGCCGTCCGATCAGTTCCCGAAGTTCGTTGCGGGAAGGATCGCGTATGGGCAAAAGTTCCGGCAGGAAAAGACGAAGCATCAGAAAGCCAAGTCTCCCTGGTGGAATGCCTGCCCGGTTGCCATGAAGGCGCGGGGAAATCGGATCGGTTCGATCACCGACCTGAAGACTTCGTGCATTGCGGCGGGACGGCCTGACTTGGCCTACAAGCTCGTCGAGCAACTGCAGAACGCACTCGATTCCCTCAAACACAGGGTCGAGATTGATGAGTCCGTTGTCAGTGAGATCAGGAAGGAGGTAGCTCCGGCGCCCTGGCTCCGCCACAAGCGGGAGCGCAGAGTGTCGGACCTGCCGGCCCATCTTGAGGTCGCGGATACGGACAAGGTTGGAAGGCTCTATAACCTCCTGCGCAAGGAACTCGGCTTTCTTCCCGACGAAACCGGCAATGGCTTCGAAGAGAAGATGGGGATCGAAGACTTCCGCGGACTCTTCTCGGGCGAGCACGTAACTCGGGAGATGTTCGAGGAATGCCAGTTGGTCAACTCGATCTACGGCGACATCGCCAGCCGGATTGTTCAGCGCGAGGAAGAGGTCAAGCAGCAATTGAAAGACGCTCAGGCGCAATGGGAAACCGTGCGCCAGAGCGAAGACAAGGAACAGAGAAGGTCTGCGGTGCTTGCGCGAAACAAGGCGCAGGCGGCTCTCTGGGAACACGAGCAGGATGCAAGGGATCAATTCAGCTCCCTGCATCTGTTCATTCACTACTGGGCGCAAGGCAAGCAGGAGAACCGGCGGGCGTGGGCGCAGGCGATGAATGCTGTCGTTACTGGCGGCACAGGTTCCGGCGCGGTCCTCTTCCAGTCGTTTCCGCAGGAGGTGGTCGATGCCTTCGCGGAGGTGACTGGCGGCCAACGGGTTCGGGTTCGAATGCCGAAGACCGTCAATGGCTATGCGTGGTTTGACGATGAGCGGCGAGCATTTCTCGTCGAACGAATCGCCAATCCCGAAGGCCCGGAATGCGAAAAGAGAGTCTTCCTCTTTCAGTACAAGGGGAAGCGCGATCTGCTCTTCGAAAACACAAGTGCTCCCGTTCCCCTGGGGCACTCCTAGCCGGCGAAGGAGAAGACTGAGCCTCTGGCTCGGCTTCTCCTTTCCGTTTTTTGGACGATCGTTGCGCCCAAGGAGGCCGCTATGAAGACGTTCATCATCATCTCGGTTGTTCTCGCGGTCGCCGCAGCCGGGGCGCAGACGACCACACAGAGCCAGATTCGCCACGTCGAAACATCGCTCAACCATCTCACAGTTCTCGAATTTGGCGAGACGGTCACGACACTTGCTATCGGCGATCCGGACAGCTTTCAGGTGGAGCGCCATGACGACAAGGTCTTCGTGAAGCCTCTCCAGCCGGGGGTATCGACGAACCTCTTTGTCTGGACTGCAACGCGGGAGTTGAATTACGAGCTCGATCCGGCTGGCCAGCTTGCCGCAATGGACGTCCTGGTCCGCGCGGAGCCTGCGCCCAAGCCCCACACCAGCGCACTCGCCTCTGCCGAGCCATCGGATGCCGAGATTCGCAAGATCGCGTCATTGGTCCTTACGCAGGCGATGATGGGGTCCGAAGACATCGCTCACGATTCGGTCAAGCCTGCTCCGAACCGCGTGGAGGTTAGTCTGGAGCAGGTCTTTCGCGCGAAGGACCGGATATACATTCGCTATTCGGTCGCCAACCAAACCGACGCTCCGTTCCGGGTGACAACGCCGGATGTGTGTCTTCCGCTCCCGACCGTGCAGTCTGTCTCTCTCGTGAGTCTGAGGGATCACCAATTGGCGCCGCAGACCTTTGCCGCTTTCAAAGCAAAACCCGGTTCCAACCTCGCTGTCATGCAAGCGGAGTCAGCCCATCGCGACCTTTTACCTGGGGAGAAGACAACAGGCGTCATCAGCATTGAAGGCTCGGCGGGCAATGCGCCGCAGATTTATCAGCTGAGCTTCGGCGCCGACCAGAGCGGACCACTGAAGGTTGAGGCGGTCCTGTAGTCATGTGCGCGCAGAGTTATGTCTCGGCTGAAGAAGTGCGCCAGGCGCTCAGGCAAATCTATCGCAACGACTCCGAAACAAATCTTCAGAATGCCCTTGCTCGGTCCTTGGCGGACGAGCTCAAACCTGTCAACGAAAAGGGCCGCTGGAAGCCCAGCCCGTTGCTCGTTCTCGTATTCGTCCTGCTTTGCGCCCTGACCGGAGTCTTTCTTTACTTTTCGATCGGAGTGCGCCCGTGAGTCCGTACTATGACCAGCCCGGATGGAGACAGCGTGGACCGGAGGATGTCGCCGGCGTTCTGGTGCTGTTCGCTTGCGCAGTGCTTGCGTTTGCCTGGTACGTTGCCGTTTCGCGTCTCCATTTGCGTAACTCACAGTGCCTTGAAATCTTCCTCGACTGCTCGATTCTCGTGTTCAGTGGAGGTCTCATCGCCGCACAACTGGTCGGCCGGAGGAAGAAGAGAGAGGAGAATTGGCCGCACCCGGCAATCCTCGTTCCGGCGTCGAAGGATGCGGCGATTGTTAGGAACGCCAACCGGAACGGTTCCACGCTGCTCGGATACAACGTCCACGGAGAGCCCTGGCTCTGGCCGGATCTGGTACGCATGAAGCACGGCGTCATCGTCGGCGGAACCGGCGCGGGCAAGTCCACATTCCTCGAAAACATCATCGCGCAGGACGTAACCCGTCGATTCGGCGCGCGCCCGATGCCGATGATTATCTTCGACGGCAAGGGAGAACGGGAGTTCCTCGACCGCCTGTTGCCGCACATCGAAGCCGCTGGTCGCTTGCAGGATTTACGGGTAATCGATCCCACCCACCCCACTGAGTCGGCCCGGTACAACCCCTTCTATGCCCTCGACGACGCCTATCAGGAGCATGTGAATTTCATCTTTCGGTCATTCGGCCTGCGTGAAGACTTCTTCAAGGGTCATCAGGAGGCGTATCTCTCGGACCTTGTGCGCATCCTGCAGTACACCGGCAGGCTTTTCAACGTCTACGACGTGCTGGTGATGGCGCTCGATGAGGAGGTGCTGGCGGAACAGATCGGTGTTGCTAAGGCCCGTCTCGCCTCGGTGCCAGGCATTTCCATGCAGAAGCGTTTGAACTTCGAGATGTCGGTGAAGATGCTGCAACGGTCATTGGCGGACCGCGAGCGTGTCGAGAAGATACAGGGGCTTCTGAACGAACTTCTGAGCTTCCTTGAGGATGAGTTGTCGGTCGTAACCGGCTCGTACCAGGACCTTCTCACGCTCGACGATGTGCTTGAAAACGGCCTGATCCTGTTCGTTTCGCTCAACGCCAACCGCAATCAGCGCGCTGTCGAAGCCCTGGGAAAGATCCTCCTACAGAACATTCAGCTGATGGTCGGCAAGCGCTATGCGCAGCCGGCGAGCGACCGGGACGCGGATGAACCGATGCTCTCGGTCATCCTGGACGAGTTCGCGCCGTTTGCCTATCCCGCGTTTACGCAGGTGCTCCAGACCGCGCGCGGCGCCAGGGTCTCGTTCCTTTTCTCCTTCCAAAGCATGCCTCAGCTGCAACGCGTGAGCCAGGCGTTCGCGGACGAGGTCTCGTCGGCGCCCGGAACGAAGATGATCATGAACGTGTCGGAGGAGAACACGGCGCAATGGTTTCTGAAGGCATCGGCCAGAATTGCGACCAAGCGGCGCAGCCTGTCGGTACGCCGCACCGGAATCTTCTCGACGAAATACACCGAGACGGGCACGGGAAGCGAAAGCGACATCAAGGAGACTCGCGCCCGCGAGGACCACATTAAGAACCTCCCGGTTGGCCAGATGGAGATTCTGATGGTGGACAACCGGGAGGGCACCCGTTACTCCCATCTGCATGTCCGCCGCGCTCCGCGATTCGAGATTGAGGGACTTCAACCGGCGCTCTATCCCAAGATGCACAGTTATCTCGACCCGAAAATCGGCGTCAATCTGCGTTTCAAAGAAACCGAGAATCGGAAACAACGGCGCCGGAGAACGGCAGGATTGTTTTTCGGTGGAGTCAATGGAGAGTGACGATGCGATCACCACTCATCATTCGGACGGTCGTCTTTGCTATCTCACTCTGGTGCGTCTACGGGCTATCTTTCGCTCAGACCGTGAATCGTACGGATTCAGGAGCCGCGCAGCCCGCGGCGAAACGCCAGGGGTTCTTTGACTATGCGTTAGGTAAGATCAATCCTCGCGACAAGGATTATGGCGCGGCGATGCAGTCTGGTAGAGCTGCTCTCGTCGAAGACTCCATCGACGATCTTTATTTCTGGTCGAATGTGGTTACGCTGCTTTTGCTCTGCGGGATAGTCGCCGTTGTCTTTCTTCAGTGGCGCGCGGCCGACAAGCGCGAAGTCATCGCTTCGTTCCTGATCGCGCAATTATGGAATGGCCGCGTCAGCGACCGGATCGAGATTGAGCGTCGCACGGAACAGTTCAATCGACTGGTCGAAACCCATAATGCCGAGGCCGAGCGTGCGCTCTCTGCGAAGCCTCAGCCCACCTCCGGCGAGGAACAGGCCGACTCCGAGCTCAAACGAACCGTCGAAGGCCTCGACAAGAGGACAGCGAAAGTGAATGCTGCGGACCGCAACAGCGGTGAGAATCGGCCTGCGAGCATCGCAGTCCAGGCTCAAAGCGCGGAAGCAACCGCTGCCGGCTTGCAGCAGAGAAATATGATTCTGGAACGCCAGGCTGAAGCAATGAGAAATACAGAGGCCAATCTGCGGCGCCGGCTCAATGACACGATGGCTCAACTCGACCAGGAACGGAATCGAAACCAGACCCTCAAGGGCGCGTAGGAGACGCACGGATGGACCGCAAACCACAACTCAAATCGCCGACGGACTTCGCCCATCCGGACGAATGGCGGCAGTACGTCCGGCAAACCGTCTCCCCGGACGAGGTCGGTTACACACTTGCATTCGGCCGGACAATCATGTTTGCGCGCTTCTATGAGGCACGAAATCAACCGTTCCCCGACCGGTTTTTGAGCGAGATGGCGGCTATCGGCCAGCTTCACGACCCCGAAAGGACGGAGGCGTTGGAGGCATTGAACGACCGAATCTTCGCCGACATGACGCAGTTTCTGTTGGCTGCTGCACGGCCGGAAGTCTCCGAGAGAGTAGAGATCGCCACTCCCGTCTCGCCCTGTGAACTCATCGATGAACTGGCTGCATACCTGACTAAGGAGAACCCGTACTATGCGCTCTGGATTCGGTACACGTCGCCAGTGTCGGAGCCCAATAGCGAGCTTGCCTGGGAGGAGTTTGTTGCGCAGGAGCTTGGCGACGGGACTAACGAGGAGATTGAATTTGCGCTCTTGGTCGGCCAGTTAGGCAAGTTGCTTACTTATTTCCGGCACCGAAACCTTGCTTTGCCTCCCCATTTCTCCGGACGGGTTTGGTTCCTGCACTATCTGCCTGGAGCGGAGCGCAATGCGCATGCGCGCGCCCTTGTGCAGGAACTGGCTGAGGCAACGGGGTCATGCACGTGCGCATAATCAACTTCGGAACGAACTGGTGGGCCATGCACTCACGCAACCTCGACGATCCCTTTTGCTTTCGCCGTTCGGCCGCGTGGTTCAACTCGGCGGGACTCAAGTACGGCCGCAGGTTGCGACTGTGCTGGGTGTATCCCGGTCAGATCCGGTTCAACCTGAACAGCGGTTTTCAGCCGGAGCATCCGCTGCGGTCCATGGGGAGGACATTCCTGTGCAGCGGTCCAAACCATTTGGGCGGCCGCACGCACCTTCTATTTGTCCGCCTGTCCGGTGAATCCGCACCAGATCGGTATCTGGTGACGATGAACGAGGCATCGAACGGACGGCTTTCGTTCACGTCTCCCGCATGGAAATCTGCCGGTGTTCAGCCGATATCGGTCAGCCTCCGGGGTCTCCGGTATGAAGCGATGCTTCTCATGGGACGGCAAGACTGGGTGGAAACCGACGTTGGCCGGTGGTCAATATCCGAGGACGATCGACGACTGGTTCTCGCAGGAACAGGTGCGGAATGAGATACCGGAAGGGGTACATTGCACTTTCAGACAGCCGGGATGTGCCGGTCTTGTTGTTGATTCGCAATGCTCGAGCGATCACATTCGACCAGGTATGCGCACTGGCCGCGATCGAAGGTAACGAATCAAGCCGGCGCTCAGTGTACTGGAGGCTGTCGCGACTGGAGGGTTGTGAGCTGATCCGGCGCATGACTTACGACCGCTTCTTCTCGCAGCCGATCTTCGCCATCACGCCACTTGGGCTCCAATTCCTCGAGTTCCGCGGCCACTCGTTGCTGTCACTGCCGTCGACGGCAAAGTCGATCATCCGGAAATCCCAGATTCTCCATTCGGTCGAATTGGCCGGCATCCGTGTCGCGTTGGCTCAAAAAGGGCTCCTGAAATCCTGGAAGTGGGAGCTGGAAATCGTATCGAGAAACCTGGCTTACGGAACCGGAAAGATGAAAGACTTCGACGCATTGGCCGAGATCGTTGTCGACGCAGAAACAAAATGCGTCGCAATCGAATTCGAAAGAACGCTTAAAGGCTCTGGGCGATATGAGGAATTGCGCAGCATCTTCAGAGCGGACCGGACCGCCGACCGGGTTCTCTACCTTACACCAAATGCCGAGATTCTCTATATCCTGGCGCTCGAAATGCGCGACGTTGGAAAGCGGATCGGCTTCGTTCTGAGCGAGACACTTCGGAGCGAACTGCTGGACGCCAGCATTCTCACGAACTCTCCGGCGAACGACGTGCTGTCGTTCCGCCAGTTTCTCTTGCAATGACATTTTCTTCCGATTAACTCGCCTATTGCCCATTGGACATATCGAAATGGCACCCATTGCCTTCCGATTTCCTTCCTGGCGCCATCCCCTCGCCTTCCCGATCACTTCCCAATACGCAGATTTGCATGGCCAAAACGTCCCGGAAATGTGACAGATGCGTTCTGACTATCCCCTTGTTTTTCGTTGCGTTGGTTTGTGGGTTCGGATGGGTGGTTTTTGGGTTCTGTGTTCAGACGAAGCTTGACGCGGGGCTCGGTGAAGCAGCTGAAAGAGGACTGCAGGTTTTAGGTGTCTGTGCGCAGCGTCGCTCATGGCGTACTTCGATTCGTCTTCTGCCAATCGATGCGCCAGCGGCCGTTGGATATTGGTACCCAGAACAAGTGCTTTTGTGGCGTACCGCGTGCATGATGGTAGAGCACTGCCGCTCTCTCGTAGAAGCCGCGAGTATGCCACGAATCCGCGAATCCGAACTTTTTGTAGTCGAGATGATGGCAGAATTCGTGACAGAGCGTGCTCAGGAACGTGCCGTAAGAGGTGACGTCCTTGCGCACAGCCGTCCGCATCCACACCCGAATCAACATGGCTTCCGGGTCGTAGTCACCGAACAGCTCGGTCGTCCACTGTTCGCGAACTCGCAGGGGTCTCGCGGCAAGTACCCGGACGCCGCAGTCCGGAACGTGGTAGAACTCCGATGCAAACTTCAGGAACTCGGCACAGGCCCGGCGCAGGTTTCGAATCTGGTCGGATTTCATCGCCGACTCGATGGCCTTAGCGATGTCGGACAAGCGTGCGTCCTCTGGCAGATCGAGTGTCGTGATCCGATCGCTTTCCCGGAACCCAGTGAGGTATGACGTTCGCGGTGGGGCATCGGTAAGCATCGGTCTGAAGTTCCTTTGTGAACTCGAAACGGGACCATTGTACGTCGTTGCTCTCCGATTCCGACCCAGCGAGAGAGCCGCAATGCACCGCGGATGAAGGCGTTGCTCACGCTCTTCCCCGGACATTCAGCCGCGGTGATCGCGTCGCCGTGACGCAATTGTGGACTTCTGCGCGTGGTCCCTTCCATTCAAATAACCCTTCCTTCCCGCTGCACAACACAGTCATGTCCTGAAGTTTCCGGGCACTGAGCCTTCCCATTCAGCGCCCATGAAATCTATCCCCAAAGGAGTGTCTATGGCTCAAATCGAAATGCAAACTACTGCGACAAACGCGGCGAGCAAGACGAATTTGCCTCGCCGGTTTGTTGCTCGCCTCATCGTTAGTTCCATTTTGAGCGCCGCCGGATTGCTCAGTTTCGCCCTGACCGGCCCAATCATGTGCCGCATCGCGGCCATCGATCCGGCGCTCGAAGCGTTCTATCTCTCACTCGTCGCCGGGTGGTTCTGGTCTTTGGCCTGGATGTGGTCGCTCACCTTCCAGGTCCGGAGCCGCCGGTAAACAACCTCAACCCCGCCCAAACCAAATCCGAAAGAAAGGAGTGTCGCGCCATGCAACCCAGCTTAGGAAAGATGTCCGCATACAAGATTCTGAACTGGCAGGACCGGGCCGCCAGTTCCATTGAACAAACCGTCGCAGCCTTCCTCGAAATTGGGGAAGCGATTGCCACGCGGTGGATCCAAACCGCCAAAGGCGTTCTGCTCTTGCAGTTGGTTCCTGGTGACGATGCATCCGGAGCAATCTATGTCTTCGATCGTCGCTGCGACCAGTGGTACATGCTGTCGTTCGAAGAGTGCGAGGATCGGTTCACCTCGGAGAAAGTTTGACCGCGCGTTCTCCGAGTATGACCTGTTCCGCCTTGTAGAGCAGCCTGGCCTGCTGCTCTCCGAGTTCCAACCGGCCACCGCTTAACCCACCTCGCAACACCCCCGAACAACCAATTCCACCTCAACTCAAGAAGGAGCCGTCATGCGTCTGTCCGCAAGCCGTATCCGCTCAATCAACCGCGCAATCGCCAGGGTCCAGTCGTCCGCCTGGTCCGCGCCAGACCGAAACCGCCGCCCCTCCCTGGGCAAACCCAACACTCGCCGCCTCCGTGAACGCGGCCGAATTCGTGAAGGTCGTTGTGGTCCCAAGGAGCGCCACGCTGTAGCTCCGGCAACTGGAATGGGCGGGCAAACGCACAGGTTGAGCGTGCTTTGCTCGCCGCTTTCCGGAGATTTGACCGAGTTTCGAACCCGGGATACAACCACACAACGGATGAAGGAGGCAGGACGCCATGTATGCCAAGTTCTGTGTGAACCGGGAAGCGGCAAACAACTTCATGCGACTGTTCGTGAACCGGCGGGCCTACGCAATCCAGGCTGAGCGGCCCCTGCCGAACGGTTCCGTTCCCTATTACCCGGCAAGGGATTGGAAGACCAAGGAGCCGAAGCCGCTGGACGAAGGCGTGGTGCGGATGCACCTGAACGGCGACATCACCATCAGCCTGTATGCGATCAATCCGGAGACCCAGCGCTCGAAGTGGGTCGCGATTGATGCCGACTTCGATGGCTCTCTGGAGTCGCTGTTTCAGTTGCAATGGGAGTTGAAGCAGGACGGAGTGGACGCCGCCCTGGAACAATCGCGCCGCGGCGGGCATCTCTGGATCTTCGGCGCCGAACCGCTGCTGGCCTCTGAGTGCCGCATCTATGTCTACAATCTCGCTCTCCGACTCGGCATCCCGGTCAAAGGCGGCGGTCTCAAGGAAGGGATCGAAGTATTCCCACGCCAGGACCGGCTCGAAGATGGAGAGCTTGGTAATGCAATCCGCGCACCGCTCGGCGTGCATCGGAAGACGAATCGGCGCTACTGGTTTTACGAAGCCGAGCCCACTCCGGAAGCGCAGCTTGCCTACCTCGACGGGTTGAAGAAGCTGACCGAGGCGGAACTCAGGACCTTTATTGAAGGGATGAATCTCCCCGAAGCGTACCGGCCGGTCGTCGCGGCGCCGTACACTCCGCCAGCCTCTTCTCCGCAGTACCCGGAGTTCCGAATCCTGGACTACGTGCGGACCACGCGCAAGGACAGCCGGAACTGGTGGGCAAGATGTCCGTCTTGCGCGGGAGTCGGGCGCGACCGCTCCGGCGACAACCTTGCCATCCAGATCAAGAACCCGCGCTTCTACAAATGCTGGGCCGGCTGCACGAAAGAGGAGATTCGGGCAGCGCTTGGCCAGCCCATCCACACGCGCGCGGCGGTTTAGGGAGTGAGTATGAAGGCCGTTCCCGCAAAACGGAAGCCCGAATCCGCCTCATTGCGCCATGCTCTCCACGGGCTCGCGCTTCCGGCCAGCGTGCTCAGGGCGCTCCAGAAGCGAGGCATCTATTGCACCCCCGGAATCTCGCTGGAACACCAGCACCTGGCGAAGCGCTATGTGCTGCGCGGCGTGGAGTCCGGCGGCGCGGTCTCCGACATGGGCAGGGCGTGCGCTTTCGTCTCTCCTGATGGCGACCCATTGCCGTGGTTGCAGTCGCTCGACTCGATTGCCGTGAATGGCCGTCATGCGATCTTCCTTGCGGAGAGCCTGGTGCGCGTGGAGATGCTGCGCACCGTGAGGACATGCGAGCTGGCGATTACGCTCCACACTTTGTCTCACATGCCAGGCCGCAATCGCCCGGAGGTTGCTTCGACGCTGCTCTTTCGTGGACGGGATGGTGTTCTCCCCATCGATCTCTGGAAGGAAGAACACCGCGCGCTCCGGGGAAAGTTGACTCCCATCTTCTATAACCGCGCTGGCGAGGTGCTGCATCTGCCGCAGCGGTTTGAAGAGGCGATCAGAAAAGTGACGACGGCGGTTTGCTGCGTCGGCTGCAAGCATTCGCATGTCGGAGTGCCGCCAGTCGCCGGAGGATTGAGACCATGACGCATCCCATCAAAGCTGCGATTACAGTCGGTGAGCCGAACTGGGCTCCGCTTGAGCTGGTCCTTCCTGCTTGCGAGCTTGAGAACTTCATGTACATGGGCCGTGCCGGGGAGATCGAGTTGTACAAGCACTGCCTCACGCGCCGCTATCTCAACATCAGTGCGGACGGCCAGCGGTTCTACCGCTATTCCGACGGAACGTATGTCGAGGTCACCAAAGCTGTGGCTCTCGACCATGTACGCAACCGAGACCACTAGGAAAGGAACAACCACCATGGCAAAGAGCGTCAACAGGACATTTCTGCTCGGGCACGTTGGCAAGAATCCCGAGGTCGGAACTACACCGGGCGGCACGCTCGCCGTCAACTTTTCTCTCGCGACGACCGACCGGGAGAAGGACCGTCAGGGCAACTGGTCCGACAGGACCGAGTGGCACAACCTGGTCGCTTACGGCCGGACCGCGGAGATCGTGCGGGATTATGTGAGCAAGGGCACGCAACTCTTCATCCAGGGCAAGATCCAGACGCGCTCCTGGGATGACAAGGAATCCGGGCAGAAGCGGTACTGGACGGAGATATTCGTCCATGATCTGACGCTGCTGGGCGGAGGCCGTGGGGAGAATGGCGGCTCCACTCACAGAAATGGTCGGGACGATTCGCGGAGGAGTTCTGGTGGATCGGGCTATCAGCGGCAGGGGACGGAAGGGCAGTACTCCGACGAAGAACTGAACCCAGATGAGATCCCGTTCTAGAACAACGTGTCTTCATCAACGTGAACCAGGGCGCTCTTCGGAGCGCCTTAGTTTTTGAGGAGCAAATGCGATGACAACCAATGAAGCAAAGACTGGTCCGGATACCGCCGCTCTTTTCACGCAGTTGGCGGAACCGTTTGGCCCTTCGGAGATTAAGTGGCGCGTGACTCACACGAGCCACGATGGCACCCGCGGCGCGGTGATCGCATTCGCGGATCCGCGAGCCTACACTGACCGGCTCAACCAGCTCTTCACCCCGAGCGGCTGGACCAGGAACTACGACGTTACCACGGTATCGGCCGTGAGCCGGCAGAAGCGGGACAAGCTCATCCAAACCGGCAAAGTTTTGGTTACATGCACGGTGACGATCGCACGGCTTGGAACTCACTCAGGAAGCGGGGAGCAGTGGGCGGATGAACAGAACGCGATGACATCGGCGGAAGCCCAGGCATTTAAGCGAGCAGCCAGCTGCTTCGGCCTAGGCCGTTATCTTTACAACCTGCCGGAAACCTGGGTGGATCTCGATGGGCAGGGTAAGCCGACCTGGCTTCCCGCACTTCCCAACTGGGCGCTTCCGAAGGCCAATTCGGCAACCGGAAAGACCAACCCGGCCTGCGGTCCACGGCCTCCGGAAGTGCAACGTGGGCCCATCGATCAGAGAATCACGGGCAAGATCGAAGGCTTCCGGCGCATTCTCGGTGATCCAATTTACGGCGAGATACTGTGGCGTGTCGCGCGAACGCAGAAGGCGAACGCGATTCCCAACGCACAGCTACAGACGAATGTCGCAGAGATAATGGAACGCGCCTCACGGGGAATCCGCAAAGCGCAATCCCTGGCCGAGTCAATCGGCGATACACAATTCGTCTCCGTGCTCGACCGCTTGCACATCGGGTCGATGACAACAATCAGCAGTCTCGAAGCACTGAGGCATCTGGTCTCGGAACTCGAAGGGCTGGCGGGGCAACCCGCCGCCTGAACGCCGAGGAGTCGTGAAGCACCCTGCTCTCTGGCGCGGGGGCGTCATATGCACGGCGCAGATAACGTGTCGCGCTCGGGCACTTGTCTCGACCCGACCGCTTCGGACTTTCTAACTCGATAACTGCGAAACATTGCTTGGTCAGCGCCTCCCTCGATTGGCGGATGAGTTGCTGCGCCAAAGGAGCTTTGAATGGGAGCCGAAAACGAGCATCCTCAAACATTCGTTGAAAGGGTTCTGGCTCTGCTGGAAGGACGCTTTCCATGGCTGGGATCAGGACAAGATGAACCGGTCGGCGGAGCGGATACGGTCGATGAACTCGCCGGTCTGTACAAGTCGCTTATCGAGCAACGCGAAAAGGCGCGCCGCGAAAACGGTGATCCACGAGCGTAACCGGCATCGGTCGATACCTGGAGGATCCATGTGCAATGTGCGGATGATTCGACCGGAGCCCGGTCTTGTATCGATTCCACTGGAGAAGGCCGTTTATTGTGCGAACTGCAAAATGGTCTCATCTTCGGCTCGGCACCGCTGCGGGTTATGCGGGTCAGAGCGGATCATCCGATTGGCTTCTCTTGTCCCAGAGCCGTGGGACCCAGGTCCGATGCCAGCTCTTGCGATGGCCGCATAGCGGGCAAGCGGCTACGAGCCTCGAATTGATAGCTGGCGACTTGGCTTCAATTGATGGCTATGGTAGTCTGCCCCTCCCGAGTACCTGGCGGGTCAGTTCCGGTTGAGTCCCTCCTCACCACGCGTTAACAGTAAGCGCTTCCAGAAGTCTTCTCGTTTCAGAATCAGTTCGTCGGAGACCCTGAAACTCCGGTGTTCGAGAAGTGCGAACCGGAAGTGCGCCCTACAGTAGTCAAGGCCTTCGTCTGCCAAGAGAGTCTTCAGTTCGACATTGCCGCCATGGCCGGTCGCAGCGTAAGCGCACCAGCGCGACCAGATTCCACTTTCCCCATAGGCTGAGCCGACATAGCGCTTGTTCGTCCTGGAGTCCGTGATTAAGTAGACCCCCTTGACGCTCTCAAGTGATGCCCTCCAATCCATTCGATTGTTGCGAACGAGGATACTCGATCTCGTTGAAGGACAGGTCGATGTCTTCGAATCCTGGGAATGCCCGACCTGCGAATTGTTCCGGGAGGATCTATACGACTTCAAACTCCTTGTATTGACTCTCCATGTTCACTCGAACCGTCCGCCCTTTGTATGGTGAGCGAAGTTTCAATCGGCCAATGAAGTCAGAGGCGACGTCGGATAGTTGAACAATATAACGATCGGAGAGCCGGTTCACGACCTCGTAGATTCCACCGAACAACCAGGTGTCCGCCTCATGGTAGAAGCTGGCAAGTGAAAAAATATACCGTCGATTGAAGTCATCGCGCTCAGGTCGATATTCCTGCCAGCCTTGCCACTCGCGCCGATCCCGAGTGAATACGTCAAGCGGTTGATTGCTCCCGTTCCACTTCGCAAAGTGAACCTTGTATTCGTTCAGGTTCTCAATCAGCATCAAATTGTGCAACATAATTGGCATAGCCCAATCTTATCGGCACTAGCGCCCGATTGAGGAGAGCGCTGACAGGCTGTCGTTTTGGGGGGATTGATGAGATGAGCCCAACGCGCGTGTCCAGTCTTGAAGGTGGACGCTCTTAACTGGCTCATTTTATGAGAAATTCCACGAACTGAGGTGAATCCATGCGGAATGTCGCGCGCCTGAAAATGGGTTACTACCCGTTACCGGAGCCTGAAGGATTGAAACTTCGTTCATTGCTTTCGTTTTCAGAACCGGCTTCGGTGATCGACCCCTGCGTAGGACAAGGAATTGCGCTGCAGCTCGTGACGAGCGACGCGCAGGTTCGCCGCTACGGGGTCGAGCTCGACGCCGAACGTGCGCGGATTGCCAGCGCCAACGGCATCGAGACCATCCAAGGCAATGCCTTTGACGCTATTGCACGGCACGAATCCCTTTCGCTGCTGTATCTGAATCCGCCCTATGACTCCGAGATCGGCTCTATCGCCAATCGCCGCATGGAGGCCGTGTTCCTTGAACACACCTACCGCTGGCTGATGATGGAAGGCGTTCTGATCCTGGTGATTCCGTTCGAGCGATTGCATGACTGTTCCGGGATACTGAGTTCTCACTTTACGAACCTGAATGTCTTTCGCATGACCGACGAGGATTCCGTCCAGTATCGGCAGATCGCGGTGCTTGGCCTGCGGCGCGATGTCAGAGGCGCATCTGTTGAAACCAACAAGCGACAGCTTTTGAGCGTTGGCCTCTATGGCAGTTTCCAGGCACTACCGGAGTTGCAGCCCGGAGTGTGCCCGCCCTATTCCGTCCCTCCATCTGGCGAGACGGAGTTGAGCTATCGTGGCCTTCCCTACGACTTGTTGGAAGACCTGTTGCCGCAATCGGGCGCATGGAAGCAGGTGGCTCCGCTGCTGATGCCGCACGAAGACATTGCGACTGGCCGGCCCATCACGCCGCTGCATGGCGGCCATGTCGGACTCCTGTGTACCGCTGGGTTGCTGAATGGCGTCTTTGGGCAGGGAGACGACCGCCACATTGCCCGCTGGCGCTCGGTCAAGCATGTGACGACGTTTGTGGAACAGGATGGAGACACCGAGATCATCCATCACCGGGAGCGGTGGGCCAATGAGTTGGACCTGGTGTACGCCGATGGCAGAACACTGAAACTCACTGAAACGCCGGCGAAGAAGGAGGGCGAAGCCGATGGAGAATGCACACCTGCGGCTCGGGCTGCTTGAATATGTGCGCATCACGGAAAAGGCCTCAACCCGCATTCGCCTGCGGGTTGATCGCTATATAGGGGAAGATCGGCAGGCGCATCTTCTGAGCGTCTTCGGCAATGACTCGGATGTCGGCGCGATCACGGCGGCAGTTCACGAGAAGGCCACATTCAGCGTGACTTTTCCGGACGGCGAGACAAAGGATGTCACACTCGGCGAACATGCCTCCTGCTACAAAGGGGCCGTGACTCTGCCGGGCCGGAAACATCCTGTGCGTCATCTGCTGGCAGTGTCTCAGGAACTCCATACCAATGGGAGCGCGGGACAGACGATTTTGTTGCGTTACCGGCGCGAGGAGGCGTGGGCCACGCTGGTGAGCTTTCTGGGGTTACCAGCCGATCCGACATGGGCCGACCACATCCTTGAGATCATCGAGGAAAAGAAGTGGATCGAGGAGATCGACGGCATCGGCTGCCAACCGGTACTGATCTCCGCGATGACAGAGGAAGTGCTTGAGTGGATCGGAGACGGCCTGCGTTCGGGGAGGCTCGCATTCCCGGCGAACGATGGGCCGATCGTCTGGCCGCGAATCGTGATTGCGACGATGTTGGTCCAGTGCGCAGCGATTTGAAATGATCCGAGCCCTTTATTCTTGCCAGAAAGCCGATAGATGCCGGTTGGCAGAGAGTATCACTCCACAGTTGGAACTGCACAAGATGCAGTAGCCAGCCGTGTTATTGACCGCGGCACTAATATGGTCTAATATTTAGACGGTAATGGAGGGCCCATGCCACAGCCAGCACTGAAACTGAAGCAGGCCAGCGCGGTTCTGAAAGTTGAGCCGAAAGAGTTGCAAAACCTGGTGCAATTTGAAGTGGTCAAGCCGAAGTGGGTGGATGGCGCCTATCTCTTTGACAGAGAGACGCTTCTCACAGCGAAGGTTGCGTTGCGCCTGAAGGAGTCCCTGGGAACACGCGCCAATGTTCTCTCCAGGCTCATCGCTGTTTTTCGCGCTTCCGAAAAGAGGCTTCGTAAGGAAAACCCGGAGTACGTGGTATTTACCTGCCGCTTTTCGGCCGCCGAAGAGCCGATCAAGCTGGGCGTTCCCTTTCGATCGCTCGGGGAGCAAATCGAGCAGGGTATGAGCCGGGCAGAACTCTACCGCGACCTGCCGCGCGGGCGGAAACGGCCCGGATGGAAGAAGGAGTTCCTGGATGCGCTTTCCGATGCGGCCCAGGATATAGGGGAGATTTCCGAAGAGGAAATCCAGCGCACGATCCGCAGCTATCGCGCTCAAAGGCGCACTCCGGAGATCACCGTTGCAGCCGAGGTCTAAAAAGCGAAAGCAACGCGCCGTGGTGGACACGAACGTTGTTGTGGCGGGCATCTCCGGCTTCCGGAAACAATACGTTCCAGGCCGGATTCCGAGCGCCGACCTGCTCCACCGCTGGGCCAATGAGGAACACTTTGTTTGGCTGTATTCGGAGGATGTCCTTGCTGAGTACAAGGATGTCCTGAAGCGATTGCACGTTCGATCCGCCGCAATCGGGACACTTATCAATGTCATCCGAGAGCTAGGTGAGCCTGTCGAGATCCGCTACTCGGACGAAATATCGCCCGACCCCAAGGACGATGCATTCTGTCTTTGCGCCGAGGCGGGACGGGCGGACATCATCTTCACACTCAACCCCAGGGACTTCCCGCAGGACCGGTTGAAGGCGAAGGTAATCGAGCCCCATCCCGCGCCGGGCCGTCATAGTCGCTGAGGCTTGCCCCAAAGCAGCGAATCATCTGACACCCGCCCGTCCTCCCCTTGAAAGACTCATCACATACAGCACTGACGAGGTTTCTCTATGGAGACGACCTTCCAATATCTGCGTCAATTTGGGCCCCTGCTCGCAGAACGCATCCTTGAAACCTATCCGCCATTGCAGAGCACGAAAGACCCTGTTGCGCCGCGCATTGCAACGCTTCTGCGGAAAGCTCTCCCTGCTCAAGCGCTCGCTATCACCGGCACCGCGAAGTATTTGCGCCGGGCCAAAGCTGCGCGCATCGTGGCTGAATGCGGAGCGGGCAAGACCTACATGGCCCTGGGCACAATCCATGTGCTGGCGGATGGGCGGCCCAGTACCACGCTGGTGATGTGCCCATCGCACATCACGCACAAATGGGCGCGCGAGGTCTTGCTGACCATCCCGCGTGCCCGAGCCTTTCTCATCGAGGACATGCGCAATGGCGGCGATCCCAGCCGGCCGCACGGCGTCTGTGAGGTGAAGCTGAGTAAAGGCAAGACGGTGTACGAGGGCAAGCGTCTCAGCCTGCCCGAGATGCGGCGCATGGGCCGAAAGGAGTGGCGGAAGCGCTTTCCTGGTCCGACGTTCTTTATCACGGGCAAGGACAAAGGCAAGCTGGGTTACTTCTGGGAGCACGTCTATCTCAAGGCAAAGTCCGGTCCGAATCTGGGCGGCATCGTCAATCCGGATTCAGGGCTCGCGATTCTCGACTCCGAGATGCAGAAGCTCACCGCGCTCGACTTTACCGACAAGCTCAAGGTGTCGGAGGCACTGACCGCGCCCCGCGGCGGCACCACGCGCTTCTCCGCGCTGTGGCAGGCTAACCGGACGCGCATTCAGCGCATGGCGCCAATCGAGTACATCGGCCGGTACATGCGAGGGTGGTTCGACTTCGCCATCGCCGATGAACTGCACCAGTTGGCCGGCGACACGGCGCAAGGCAACGGACTTGGCGTGCTTGGGCGCGCAGCGCAAAGATTGATCGCGCTCACTGGGACACTGATGGGCGGCTACGCCGACGACCTGTTCAACATCTTCTACCGCATGGAGCCGCACGCGATGGTGCGGGAGGGTTTCGCCTACGGAGGGCAAGGGCGCCGGGACTTCCAGGAGCAGTACGGAGTTCTCGAAACCATCGAGAAGGTGGAAGAGGCAGACAACGCCTGCTCCAGGGCGGCCAAGAAGACGGTCCGGGTTCTGCGCAAGCCCGGAGCATCGCCCATGCTCTTCGGCAAGTTCCTGATGACCACCACGGCGTTTCTGTCGCTTGAAGACATTTCGGACAATCTGCCGCGCTACGACGAAAGCGTCATTTCGGTCGATATGGACGACGCCTTGCAGCAGGCTTATGAACAGCTTGAGGAGGACATTCGCTCCGCGATGAAAGCGCATCGCGGCAACAAGAGCCTGATGAGCATCCTGCTTAACACGCTCCTGCTCTATCCCGATCATCCCTACGACTTCGATCAGATCTGGGCACGGGCCTTCGATCCCGAGACGAAGGAGTATGTGAAGTTCCTCGTGACTGAGCCCAAGAACCTCGCGCGGGAGGCTCTTTATGCGAAGGAGCGTGCGCTGATCGCCGACGTCAAAGAGGAGCTGCGGCAGGGGCGGCGCTGCCAGGTCTATGCCACCTATACGGGCGAGAAAGACGTCACGTTGCGGCTGGAAACCGTGCTGCGGCAGGAGGGCATTCGCGTGGCCGTCCTCCGTTCATCCGTTGCCACCGATAAACGCGAGGATTGGTACGACCGGCAGTTGAAGGCCGGCGTCGAGGTGGTGATCTGCCATCCCAAGCTCGTCGAGACAGGGCTCGACCTGCTGGCTTTTCCAACGCTCTACTTCTACGAGACCGGGTACTCGCTGCATACTTTGCGGCAAGCCAGCCGGCGATCGTGGCGCATCGGGCAGAGATTCCCGGTGCGAGTGAAATTCGTTACGTACTCCGGCACCATGCAGGAGACCTGCCTCCGTTTAATGGGCAAGAAGATGCTTGTCGCGCTGATGATGGAAGGCAAGTTCTCGGGCGAAGGTCTGCAAGCGCTCGATACCGACGAAGACCTGATGAGCGCAATGGCGCGGGAACTGGTCGAAAAGGCCGGTGTCGGAGAATCCGCCGACGCCGTGTGGCGGGACCTCGGCCACGAACGCGAGAAAGTGCTATCGCGCCCAGCTGCGGTAGAACCTGAAAGCGAAGAGGAGCCCGGTCTGATCCCGGATTTATCAATCGGGAATCTTCCGGTCGTGTCGGCCGCAGAACCGGCTCCGACGCCATTCGGCATCCACCTGATCGAACCGAATCAGCCTTCAAAGAGACGCAAGAAGGCCGCGATTTGGCCGACCGCCACAGAAACCAATGTGCAGCTCAGTCTCTTCGATTGAGCCAGCGCGCTTTCAACTTGAGAGGTGACATCATGAGCGAGGAACGGGATAAAGTCCGTTGCCGCAGTTGCGAACTCGTCCAATGGAGCGATCGAGCCAGTTGCCGGCGATGTGGTGAGGCTCTGCCTGAGCCGATTGTGAGGATTGTTGAGCGCGTGGTGGAGAAGGTCGTGATTCGGCAGGACCCGCAATGCCTTCAGAAGCTCGAACAGGCTCACAGACTGATTTCCGCAGCCACAGAACGGCTCCAACGACCGGGTGCGGAAGAGAAAGCTCCTATCCTCTTCAGCCAGATCTCGGAGGCGGAAGCGTTTCCGACGATGGCTGAGATGGAGCGGGCGATCATCGTGGCCGCCTACGAGAGGTCGAATCGCAAGCCACTGGAAGCGGCCAGGCTGCTGGGAATTGGCAAGACTACTGTCTATCGCAAGCTCAGAGAGATGGGCGAAGCGGCAGCATGACAGCACAGAGCCATCAATCTCCCTTGAATCTCCCTCTGCCCCGCTGGTCTTCAGCATGTACGGATGACGAGCGTATCCATTGGGAGAATGTTCCAGCGAGGCTGTTATGGCCTCAACCAGGGCAAGGAAAAGGGTCGGCTGCGCTGGTCCTTTTCTATTGCGTGGAGATCACCATGCCCAAGGGGCCATTTCTCCCATCGGACTTCACTGCCACAAAGTATTCGACCGCCGCGGACAAGGCGGAGTTTGGAAATGCCTTGCTGCGCTTTATCGAATCGGAGTGGGCGTCGGCGCTCTTCACACAGAGCTTCTACAATCGCCTCTCCATGTGCTTCTCGCACATTGCTCATTACAACCGGACTCAATTCTACGAGGAGTGGTTTTCATCTCTTGCCGCTCAGGTGCGGTTCCTGAAACACACACTGCGATTCCCCTGCTACGGAGATCCGGAATACACGTTTTCCGATGTCGAGAGGGCGATCCAGCGAGAAATCGTCAATCGGAACTACCTTGCACGGTATGAACTGCGCCTGGCGGAAGAGCAACAGGCAACCGATCTTGCGCTGCTTAGGCAATTGGAAAGCAAGTACAGGACGCCCCCGGAAGAGCGGGGCCGGGAACCTCAACTTGCTGTTCAACCAGCGGATCAAACTCCTGTCGCGCCTATTCAGGGCTCGTTGTTCTGAAGCCGTCTCGAACCCCATCTGAGCACCTTTCAAGTCATTTGACCAGTTTTCTGTCTGGAGGTACAAACCTTCCAATGACGCGGAGGGACGGACGGCACAAGTTTCCCCGCCAGTGCAGGAGGCGAGTTATGGAAACCTTAGAACCAACGATCCAAAGCTTCAGTGGAGACGGTCCGAAATCACCAACCCCGGCCGGCGTTGATGATCGAACCAAGTCGGCAGACGGGGCGTCAGAATCTGAATCCCACCTTTTGGGGCCGCCGGCGGCTAACCGCCACCGGTTGCAGAATGAGCGTTCGGCCATCACGCATCACTTCGCATTCGGAGGGCATGAAGGCTATCTGACGGTCGGGTTTTACCCGAATGGTCAGCCGGGCGAGATATTCATCCGCATGGCGAAGGCCGGATCAACTATTGCAGGATTGATGGAGTGTTTCGGCACCGTGGTTTCGGTCAGCCTTCAGCATGGAGTGCCATTGAAAGTGCTATGCGACAAGCTCTCGCATACACGGTTTGAGCCTTCTGGCTGGACCGGCAACGCGGAGATCGGATACGCAAAGTCCGTCATGGATTACATCTTTCGCTGGCTGGAACTACGGTTTCTGTCCGGAAAGCAGCTCCCGCTATTCGGCCAAGGCAATGGCGAGATTGGCGATGCCAGAGAGCTGACACCTAATCCGGTCGACGCCCCACAATCGCTTCATGACATTGGCGACGGCCCACCGTGTATAACTTGTGGTGGCCTGATGAAGCCGAGTGGAACCTGCTATACCTGCGTCAACTGCGGTCAAACCAGCGGTCGCTCTTGAAAGGACGGGTTGCAACCGATCGCGAAAAGAAGATCAGACCATGACTACCCCGGGGAAATGGCAATGCTGGAAACGCGCATTGACCTTCCTGTAATCAGCAACTGAGTGAGACAGATGCGTGTTCTGCCTAGTTTATCTGCAATTCAGGGACACCTTAAGAAACGGAATTTTATGTGCGTTAATCGACTCGTCGAATCGTTGCGGGAAGATCATCGACATCCGAACATTTACTGGAATAGGAGGTAGCCAGCGCAGTTCAAATTCGCGTTGTTCCGCTGGGATCACCGCGCCCGTGGATGTTTTCATTGGGCCTGAACGGAATCCATGCCAATGGGCACAACGTACGTGGGCACGTGGCGATGCATGAGCTCCCGGGGTACCATTCATTTCCTGCTCTGCATAGGCCCGTCGTAAAGCAGCTCCCATGCGTACTCCAACATCCCACGTAGTGGGCCTGTCGGGTGGGAAGTAGCGTGGAAAATCTTTCTTCCCCTGTTTCGGCTGTGGGTTCGAAGGCTTGCGATTTCCACTGTATTCGGCCGCCTGGCTACACAAATACAAAATCAGCGACATGGCCGAATTGACAACCGGATACATCACCTCAAATCTCGCTGCTTTGGTTACCTCATCCGTTGTTCCATAAATCTCGATGTCCCCTTTGGCACGCTCCTCAAGATTCCGTTCCAAAGCGTGTGCAATTGAGAAATCGCCGATCGGCAGTTGGAGAGTGATCAAACCGCTAATCTCCATGTCGAACATAAGACACAGCATTCTCTGTTGTTGTCCTGCGAACCATCCTAATGCAGACCAAACGCCGTAGATGCGTTGGGCGCGTGAGCGTAAGGACGGCGTGGGTATATAAATGCACCACTCGGGCATTTTCTCGAGAACCTGGCAAGGTATGTCTCCGGAGGTGGGAGTATTAATGACCTCTCGATATACATCCTGGTCAAACCTGTAGATTCCTTGTGTGAGGCGCCAGGTACCAAGCATGGATAGAATCGTCCAGTCTTTCATTAGCCCCTTTTTCGCAAGAAACGAAAACGAGTCAGAAGCTCTGGGATCAGTGCCTTCATATACTTCTGGAGACACATCCCAATGGAATTTCCTTAACACTTGAATCCAGCCAGATGCTGGCATGAAACAGTAGGATGGCCATTTTTTGTTCGCCTGAAGAGCGCTCCATCTCGCTAAATCCGCGATTTTCCAAATTCCGGGGTACCTTCGCGACAGTTCATTCAAACGTTCGCGTGGTCGGAGAATATCGTTCGTTGCGCACATAAATTCCACCCTCTTGAGGTATCCCCAACTCGTACCCAACGTGACCCGTGTCACGGCTGCATCAGATCAGGCGGTTCTTGACACGCCTCCCCATCTGAATTCCGGGAAGCGCCATGTCGATAGGTATCTTATTGCAGAGAGACTACATCATGTACAAGGGATTGGCATTGAAAAACAGTTTCAGATCCAGGAATTGCCGACCAAATCTGCGGAATCTAGCTTTACGAGAAATCGCAAACCCGCGTCTTGACCCCAATCCGATGATTCGCTATTTTGGCTGCCACACTGCCCCTCGGTGCGCAGCCAAGAATTCGGTCAGCCCCCTTCCGCAATTGGTCCGCAACGTAAGCCAAACGCCGACCCGGGTCTCACTTGCGCCCCGCACACTCCACATTCCATGTACAACCCAAATCCACCCAGGAGATGTTGATTCATGAGCAGCGTAACTGTGAAAGCCTTGCATCGCGAGTTCTTCTACAACGGAACCCGCATCCCCGATCCAGCACCCGACTTGACCGTCGAGCAAGTGCGAGAATTGCTGACGCCGTCCTACCCCGAAATTGCCACGGCATCACTGGCGGGGCCGGAGGACACCGGAGACTCCCTTCGCTACACGTTTAGCCGGGCCATCGGCAGCAAGGGCTGATCCTGACACTCCAAGCAACTCCCGTAGTGATCTTCTTTCGCAACCTGTGTGGCGCTTGCTTTGCGAGGGGTTGATCGCTACCTGAATCATCGAAACAAGGCGGCACATCATGAAGAACAGGAAAGCCGATCAGACCAACCTTCTCGCGGAACTCCGTCGGCTCGAGTGCAAGCCGCCAAAGAGAGCCGACCGGCTCATCGCGAGGCATTTGAAATGCGAAGAGTCACAAAGTCTGGCGCACGCCGTCGCGGAAGCGGCCAGGAGATCGTCGTCCGGCACGATGCCTGTTCTCGAAGCCCCAAGCGAACTGTTGCCGCCGCTGATATAGCGCTGTTGGGGCAGGGATGCGGTGAAACCCTTCCGTCCCTCTGCCGCATTCTCACAAGTTATCGCCTGGAGACAAACGGCGAACGCCTCTACCGCCTGTGCCTGGCCCTGGTGGAGCGGAATCTAGCTGACGCGAAGCTTTGGCAAAAAAGCGGCAAGGTCGCTGTGGTCTTCGCGCGAAGCGCCATCCAGAAGCTGATTGAAGAGTTCTCCGGCGGTGCGCTCACAGACATGATTGACTATTGCTTCGAAGTCAGAGACGACCTCGGGACGGGTTATTGGCGGGGCGGAGCGCTTGGCGAAGGCAAGCTGATGGCCGCGTTCGAACTCCAGGCCTGCGGCTATCTCAAGATTGGAGCCGCGCTGCACGCGCTCGAAGAGCAGGAGCGATTCCTCGGAGCGGCATTTTACTATCTGTTGCGGAGTTCGCTCTATCGGTGGATACGTATCTACGACCATACGGATGCCGAGTGCTACAACGAACAACTGCATGAGTGGATGGAGCAGGACGAACCCGAGAGCCGGGATGCTCACGAGTTCCCGGCGGTCGATGAGGCGATCCCGGAGCCCGTCCGGACCGCGAAGGACTGGACATATCCCAGCGCACGCAGGCTGCTGCGAAGGCATCTTCAGGGGCCGCACTCTATATGGATTCAGAAGCTGCTGGCGCTTCATCGGCTGTCGCGGTTGAAAGGTCAGGTCATGAGGTTCGAAGGGGAATACGACGACCCGCCGGTGCCGAGCCTCTTGCTGGTCTTCCGCGAGAATGACGCTATTCAAGCCTGCTTCGATCATGAGTCGGAACGGTACAACGAGACGACCAATGAGCCGTCCTGCGCGGTCTGCTTTCGGCCGGAGGTCGGCGAAGAATTCGACGCGGCAATTCGCACGATGGCGATCTTTCTCAGGATCAACATCGAATTGGCGGGCCTGATTGCGCTGCTCAACGGCTGGAAGGAGGCTAAGCATGCAGGTCAACGTGAGCATCGGACAGAACCATCACTTCGTGCTGCGTGAAGCTCTCCTGATCTACCGTTCCAGTGAACATCAGTACGGCCATTTCGGAGACACATTCATCAGTCACCATGAAGTGAACGGAGAGAATCGCGCCAAGCAGCCGACGCTGGGTCCGGCGAGACCGTTAACTATCGAGTTTGTTCACGCGCTGGTTCAGGCCCTGGGAGGTCGAGTCGCGGTCGAGTTTCTTCCCGAAAACGTGATCGCGCGCACCGAGCGGCTGATTGCCTGGTGGACGCCGCCACAAAGACGTCCGATGTTCTTCGGAACGACGCAGGGCGATATGGCCGGAATGAATGGCGCGATCTTCCCGCAGCCCGCTCTCGTCTGGCTGGCGATGGATCACTCGCTCTCGATCCGGGCGCTCAAGGAGAATCGCCGCCCCGCGGCCGATACCAAGATCTGTGTAGCTCCCTACTGGAATCTGTACGACACGGGAAGTGTTTGCCTGGGATCGATGCGGGCACCCGATGCCTCCACCGTCTCCTCCATTCCCCAATGGGAACGGAGCTTCTATGAAAGCGAGTTTACGCATGGCAACGTCGGGAGACTTACGCGCTATCCCGGCGGCTTCGAGGGCCTTTGGAAGGAACTCGCCGGTAAAGAGGAGTTTCCTATCGACTCGCTGATTGAATTGCCGGAGACAGTGGAGGAGTTCTTGTCCGGAAAGAGGCGCGGTCATGATCACTGAACACACTCTCCCGAAGCCATTGTGCCGAAGAGGGCAACCGCTTCGCGTGCTGATTGTCGGCGCAGGAGGCAACGGCAGCGCAGTGCTGCTCGGCCTGCCCTATCTCCACCAGGCGATGAAAGTGTGGGGCCACGCCGGAGGGCTCCACGTGATGCTGGTGGACGGGGATCAGGTTACTGAAACCAACTGTGTCCGCCAGCCGTTTGCCTCAGCCGATGTCGGACTCAATAAGGCCACCGTGTTGATCAACCGCGTCAATCTCTTCTGGGGTCTGAGATGGCAGGCGCACCCGGAGCACTTTCACAAGGATTCTCTGAGAAGCAATTCGGCAGGTCCCCACCTGATTATTGGCTGTGTCGATACACGGGCGGCGCGGCAGGCCATCCTGTCCGCGGTCACTCGAGCGAATGACAGCACTGTCTACTGGCTCGACCTCGGCAACAACGCAAGCAGCGGCCAATATGTGCTCGGCCAGCCGTTGAACGCCGCAAACCGCCGAAACGCTGCCCGGCTGAGAACCGTGGCGGAGCTGTATCCGGAGATCGTGGATACGGAAGCAGGCGAGGACCCGCTGCCCAGTTGCAGCGCAGCAGAAGCACTCGAACGGCAGGAGCCATTCATCAATCAGGTGTTGGCGACAAGCGCGCTCGCTATGCTTGCGAGGCTCTTTCGCTACGGCGCGCTCAGCCATCACGGGGCCTTTTACAACGCGTCAACCGGTCGCATGAATATATTGGGCGTCGATCCCGATCTATGGAAAACGATCCAGAAGCGTACTCGCAAACATTCGCCGGCTAGACAAAGGAAGCAATAGGAATCCAACCCGCAGTTTCATTCTCACAGGAAGGTGAATCCATGTTCAAAGAACTGGGGCCGCTGCTCCGGCAGAGGACCGTTGTCCTAATCGTGACGCATTTGGAGGATGACACCATCCGCGTCAACGTCATTCCCCGCAAACTCAACGAAAGCGAAAACGATGCGCTCACCACTCCGCTCAGCGTGGCTGGCACGGCGGAAGATCTGGACAACCAGCTACCTTCTGCGCTGGTCCAGTTTGTTGGCGCCCATCTCGAACTGAAGAACACTCTCGAAACCGCCAAGGAGCAGATGGCGACTGCAGCCAAGGCCGCAAGGGCGGAGGCCCGCTCTAAGGTGACACAGAAGACTGCGCCGGCCCGGACCGAGGCATCCGCGGTTGAGACAGGGAAGCCCGCTGACCAAGCGCCCAGGCCCGCCGAACCGAAGAAACAAGAGGCACGCAGTGCCAGCCTCTTTGACATTGGACCTGGAACTGCGACGGCTGCCGAGCCCGCCTCAGATGCGGATGAGGAAGAAGAGATTCTTGCCGACACTGCCGAGGAAGAGCCAGCGGATGAGAGCGATGGCTTCGACGAGGCCGCGTAAGCGCCAATCCTGGTACAGCGAGCCCTCCCGTTCTTGGCAACTGCTGTCATCGGAACCGCGTTTTCCAGCGCCTTGTCGCATTCAATCACCCCTGTCTAATAGGCTGAAGTCCATGCCACGAAACCCAATGCGAGCGGGTCGATGCACTCTTTCATGAGCGAAAGCGCTCGAAATGGCGTCGGCGATTTCGCGCTCTCTGATCGCAGTCATTTTGATGACCACCAGTTCCTCGCAACCGTGTTCTGACTCACAAACTCCTGGAAATTACCGCAGTTTGAGCAGACAAGCTTCAGATTGTGTTGATCCGGCGATGTTCCTTGCATCACACGATAGTAGCCCTCGCGGCAATACAAACATCGCTGGGGTTCACTCAATTTCAAAACATTTGCGTTGCTCTCTATTTTCATGATTACCCCGTCAAGCGCCTGGCGTAGCGCAGTCGCATCGCCGTAGCGAGCCGCTGGATCGGCCACTATGGACTTGTCAAGTAGGTCGTATACGAAATGGACTCCAGCCTCGACAGTACCGTGATCCGGGTGCAGAAGATCGAATGGCGCAGTTCGATGCTTCTCCCGGGAAAACGACCTCCCAGTGAGTATGAAATACAAAAGCTTTCCCAGGGAGTACACATCCGCTGACGGCTCGGGATCTTCGAGTCTGCCGTCTTCTAGTTCGGGTGCCATGTAATTTCGAGGCCCCACTGGCTCATTGAGAGTCGTGAGACGACCATCCAGGTCGTTGAGGTGAATGCAGAGACCGAAATCGCCGACCGCCACTGATCCGTTTGCTCTTACAAGAATATTGAAGGGTTTCAAATCGCGATGGATGATTTTTGCTGCATGCGCCACTGACACGGCATCGGCGATTTGGCGAAAGAGCCTCACTTTTTCGAGGAGCGTCGTCTTAGTTGGCTCCCACTTGCTGAGGTCCCCATTCTCGCAGTACTCCGCCACGTAGTAAGGCATTCCGTCCGCCTCGCCCGTTTCAACAATCGACAGAATGCCCGGATGGGACAGAGTCTTCAGTGCCCTTATCTCCGCAATAAAGCGTTCAGCTCGGTTGCGGTTTTTGAGGCGCTTAAAGACGAAAAGTGGGCTGATTTCAACCGTTGAGCGCCTGACGAGGTATGTCCATCCTTGTCCACCTTCGCTCAAACTGCCCTCAATTCTCCACTCTGCCGGCAGCCAAGGGCGGCGCGTGGTCTCCTGCGCGATCGGTCCCCTAGCCGCGGAGAGGATGCTCTCATCAGGCTTCAGAAGGTCAACAGCGGTGTTAAGCCGCTTCTTTATCAATTGGCCCAGTTGATCAAACTGCGCAAGATATGGGGTGCTTCTGTCGGGTGTCACTCCAACAAATGACGATGCCAGCGAGCTGAACATATCTTTCACACGGGTCAGTTCGCGATCAACGGTTTCGCCCACTGAGCGCAGCAACCAAGATTCACTCCCCTTTGAAATAGCGCTCCCCGTGAATGGTTGTAGGTAGCTCTCATTGAAGGCTGACTCGATACCCTGAAAATCATTGACCAGTAAGTCCGCGGTCTTTCTTAAGTACTTTCCAGCGCTCGCGATCCCTTCGTTCAGATACTGGTCCTTGAGATCGTGCACAGTCTGGATTGAGCCTTGATAAAGATTCCCGACTTTCAGATCGAATGCCTTGCGCGCCCTCTGGCCAAATGCCGCTAGATTGGTCTCTTCCTGGGAGTCCACCGCAACACGCTCTTCGGTTTCTAAAAACTCCTTGCCCTCGTCAGTAACCGCAAAGAAACCTCGGCCGCGGTAATCGGCGAGGTAGCCCTCGTTAACGAGGCGAGTCCAAGGCACTCCTAACAGATGTTGGCGAACAGCATCGTTTTCGATTGCGCTGTAGCCGTAGGCCAGCTGGTACGGATCTCCCGGCAGCATCAGGTTATGTTTGCTGAGAGCATTGCTATCCATTGCACCGATTCTTGCAAGCCTTGCTAACAGCAGCCGGCTTTTCGTTTCGGGAGAGAGCTTTTTGAGATCCCTCAAGCGTAGGTGCGCGGTCGAATATCACTGAGTGAGGAAAAGACGTTGTCGTCTGTTTCATTTCGACTCATACCCCGCGTGAATAAATGACCGCGTCAAGATGGACGGACTCCGTCGCAGAAACGCGCCGTGAGTTGGCGGAATTCGATCCGTATTTCATACTAAACGGGTTCTGGACGAACCGTCGAAGTGGTCGCTATCAACCTCTGCGATCAACTTAGAGGTTCCGGATGATCGTACGTGACCAGAAGTTCATTCCCGCACATTTCCAACCAATCGAGGAAACTTCATGAAACCATCGAAGCTCTATGAGGCGCTTCACGCGCTGATCGGCGAACGTGTGCCGCTGCACATCTGGGGCGCATGCGGCGTTGGGAAGTCGCAGATCGTCTCCCAGGTCGCCAACGATCTCGACTACGACTTTCTCGACGTGCGGGCCGTGCAGCTTGATCCGGTCGATCTTCGGGGTCTGCCGCGGATCGCCGAAGACCAGACCGAATGGGTGCCGCCCAAGTTTCTTCCCACCACCGGCAAAGGCATTCTCTTTCTCGATGAGCTGACCTCGGCGCCGCAGATGACCCAGGCGGGCTGCTATCAGCTGGTGCTGGACAGGAAGCTCGGCGAGTATGTGCTGCCCGATGGCTGGGTTGTCATCGCCGCCGGCAATCCGGCCTCCGAGCGCGGCGTTCATTTCGCCATGCCTCGACCGTTGCGCAACCGGTTCGTGCATCTGGACCTTGAACCGGATCTCGACGACTGGTGCAGGTGGGCGGTGAAGGCTCAGGTCCGTCCCGAGATCATCGCCTTCCTCCGCTTCAAGCCTGAGCTTCTGCACACGGCGGACGCGACGCTCGGACGCTAACGCGTGGCCCACTCCGCGTTCCTGGGAGATGGCCTCACAGGTGCTTTGCGGTATCGCCCGTCGTCAGAAGACGCAGTTTCTCTCGGGGGCCAGCGAGTTTGAGGCGCAGCTCCTGGATGGAACGGTGGGGCCGGCAGCGGCTTCGGAACTTGTCGCTTTCATTCGGCTGTTTCGCCAGTTGCCTTCGATCGACGAAATCCTTCTGAACCCCACGACGGCGCCGCTTCCCACGGAGCCTTCCGCGCAAATCGCCATTGCTACCGCCCTGGGCAGGGTCTTGAGCGACACCTCGGTAGGGAGAGGAATCGCGTATCTCGACCGGATGCCGACCGAGATGCGGGTGATGGCCATGCGCGACGCGGCGGCGCGGGACACCGCCATAACCCACACTCCGGAATTCGTTCGCTTCGGAGTGGATTACCGGGAGGTCATTCAATGATTACGGAACGGGCAATGCTCGCCGCCGTCCACATCAGCATCTGGACGGCCGTCAAACACGACCGCAAGGTCAGCCGCGATGTCGCCGATCAACATGGGGCGCACCAGGGCGCGGGCCGCTACAACAAGCAACTGTTGCGTGGCGCCGACAAACTGGATGAACTGCGCACGCTCGCCGGCCAGATCCGGCAGCACTTCTACAAGATCACGCTGCCCTGGTCGGACGAAGGGTTTCGGCTCCTGCCAGCGAACTTCTACTTCGATCTCATGGCGCGCATGCGCGAGTTCGAGGCCGGCTTCGAGCAGGGTGTCGAGAGCTTTCTCCGCGTCTATCCGCAGTACATCGAGCAGGTGAGGCCGGAGTTGAACGGGCTCTTCCGCGAGGAAGACTACCCGGCTCCGGAAAAGCTGAGGAAGAAGTTCGGCGTCAAACTCGAAGTCCTGCCCATTCCGTCCGGCGCCGACTTCCGCGTGCAGATGTCGGCCGAGGAGCAGGCGCGGGTTTCGCGCGAGATCGATGCCAACGTCCGCGAATCGCTGATGCGCGGAACGGAAGACCTCTGGAAGCGGCTGCGCGAGGTGGTCGCCCACATGGTCGACCGGCTGAACGAACCGGAGTCGCGCTTCCACGGCTCGCTTGGTCACCAATGTTCTGGACCTGGTGGAGATCCTGCCGCGGCTCAACGTCAATGGCGACACGGACCTCAACCGCTTTGCGGAGCAGGTCAAAGAGCGGCTGTGCAACTACTCCGCTCAGGACCTCAAGAAGCATGACCTGCTGCGCGTCACGACGGCCGCCGACGCCGCCAACATCGTCGCCGAAATGGATGGCCTGTTGCGCAGCCGCGAGGCGGCAGAACCCGCTGAGAGCCCGAGCGCCGACGACATCTTCACCCGCATGTCCGCGTACATGGAGGCGCCCGCGGCGGCATGAGACATGAGACGCCAACCTCACTGCGTATTCAGAAGGCGCGCACGTCTCTCATCCTGGACCATCCCTTTTTCGGCTCGCTCCTGTTCCGGTTGAAGGGGCGCGAGTGCCGGTCGATTCAAACGATGGCCACCGATGGAGTGTCGCTCTTCTACAACCCTGATTTTGTTGAAACCCTGAACGCGGCGACACTGGCCGGAACCTTGGCTCACGAGGTCATGCACCCGGCCCTTCACCATCATGTGCGCCGCTCCGGGCGCGATCCGAAACGGTGGAATGTGGCCTGCGACTTCGCCATCAATCCCTTGCTTGTTGACGCCGGACTCAGCCTGCCCGATGGCGTGCTTCATCGACAACCGCTTCCGTGGAATGAGCGCGGAGCAGATCTACAACCTCCTTGAATCGGAGTCGGAAACAGAGCAAGACTCCGGCAAAGAGGGTGGAGACGACGAGCCCGGAGGAGAGGAATCGAAAGACGAGACGTCCGCTGGCGGCGATTCAAACGAACCTTCCGCTCCCGTTACCGAAGGCGGAATTGGCCAGGTCCTCGATGCGCCACCGCCGGACGAGGAAACCCCAACCATTGAAGAACAGGCGAGGGAGTGGGATGTGGCGGTCAACCAGGCCACGACGGTTGCCCGGCAGGCGGGCAAGGTTCCGGCCGGCCTCAACCGGACGCTGGAAGGGGCGGCCGAGGCTTCGGTCGACTGGCGGGAGATGCTACGGCGGCTCTGGTCGGATACGATCCCGGCTGACTATAGCTGGATGCGCCCTAACCGCCGCCATGTCTGGGCAGGCCTCTACTTGCCGGGAGTGATACGCGAGGGCGTCGGGGAGATCGCGATCGCCGTCGACTGCTCGGGTTCTGTGAATGCGCGGCAACTGAGGCTCTTCGAGGCCGAGGTGCGTTCGATTCTCGAAGGCCAGCGGCCTCAGCGTGTCCATGTTCTCTACTTCGATTCAGAGGTGCAGAAGGTGGAGACATACGAAGCCGGCCAACCGGTCCACCTTAACCCGGTGGGAGGCGGAGGCACCGAATTTGGCCCATGCTTTGATTGGCTCGATGAGCACGGGATTCTGCCGCAGACCCTCGTCTTTCTGACAGATCTGTATGGCTCGTTCCCGCCGTCGGCTCCCGCCTATCCCGTCCTATGGGCTTCGACCGGAAGCCAGAAGGCCCCCTTCGGCGCGGTCATTCCGATGCAGGCTGCCTAGTCCAAAGGGCCGAGAGCTTGCCGTGCGTACCCAGTGGCAAACGCAAATCTCGATCTCACCCCAGTCGTTCGATGAACGCCCCAAATTGGTTTTCGGGAAGGAGGCTCTCTGTGGATCAGACTTATCGCATTTTCACGGACGGCTCCGCGATCGGCAATCCGGGCCCAGGCGGATGGGGCGTCGTCGTAATCCAGGGAAAGGAACGTTGGGAGATGTCGGGCGCCCATCCCTGGACGACCATCTCCGAGATGGAACTTGTCGCGGCGGTTCAGGCGCTTCGGTCGGTGCGAAGGCCGAGCGCGGATCGAGCTTCACTCAGACTCCGAATACCTGATCTATGGAATGCGCGCATTTGTCTTCCGCTGGCAGCGCCAGGGCTGGCGAAACCGGCGCGGAACCCAACTGCAGCACCGCGAATTGTGGACGGAGCTGATCGAGCTGAACACAACTCTTCCTATCCGATGGAGGTGGATCAAAGGTCACAACGGGCATCGCGACCAGAGCCGCGCCGACGAACTGGCGTATCAAGCCGCCCGCTCTCTCTGGGTGCAACAGAAGGTAGCGGCATAATGCCGGCGAAGAATTCAGAACGTTCGAGAAGGAGAAACACAGATGGCATCGATTGCGGAAGCAAGCTCGCTGTTTGAAATCGACGTGGAGCTCGACGGACTCCTCGAAGAGATCGAAGGGCAGATTGAGTCAGAAGGTCAGGCCGCGGAAGACCTGGTTGCTCGGTTCCAGCAATTCTGCGAGGCGCACGGCGAGAAGGTCGACCGGATCGGCCGCTTTGTGCGCATTATGGAAGCCCGAGAACAGTATTGCCGGAGCGAGTCCGCGCGGCTTACTGACCGAGCTCGGGCCGCAGCCGGCAAGGTGGAGCGAACCAAGAACATGGTGCTCTACTACCTGCTCAGCCGGGACCTCAAGAAGATCGAAGGCTACCAGTTCACGTTGCGCGCGCAGAAGAACAGCCAGGATTCCGTGCGAATTACCGACGAAGCCGCAGTGCCGAAGTGCTATTGCAGGATTGATGCGCGGATCGACGGGCGTTGTCTGGGAGACGGTGCTCTCTCTGCTGCCGGACGAGCTCGCAAAGACCCTGGAATCGTCGGTTCAGGAAATCCGGCCGGACAACGATGCCATCAAGGCAGCCGTAGCGACCAATGAAATAGTGCCAGGCGCTGAGGTGCGGCGGGGATCGCACTTAAGACTGGTCTGATCGCGCCTGAGTACCTTCGTCCCTTTGCGGGGTTTGGGCTGTCTTTCAAAACGGCGCTCCTCCTCACAGAATAATAAGAGAACAGACCCTCGCGACGCGCAAGATGCTCCTGCACCGCGCAGTTCACGAAGGAATCACGTCAGGCGGGTCCATTCGTCGCGTGAGAAGTCGGTGCCCTTTCAAATAGAGCTTCTTTGCCGCAAGTTTTGCGTTCCAGCCTTCTCGCGTACCGATCGTTGCGTGGTCTTCGAAGAGCCCCTTTCTGTCCTCAAGCTCAGTGAGGCGAGCAAACTTTGCACGCAAGGGATGATTGGGCGCCAGAAATAGCTCCTTGCGATGAAGAATTGGCGGATTTGAACGGGCCTGGAAGTCGTCCAGCCTGACTTTGAAGGTCTGCAGCTGAACAGTTAAGGAGGATGAGAGGGTGGGATGCGGATCATCCTCAAATGCTGGATAGTAGAGGTATGAGATTCTTGGCTCGTTCCGATGTAGCTTTACGATATTCGCGCCTTCGATATGGCCTAGGTATCCCCGGGCGCATCCTTCATAAGCCCTTAATACCGGTATCAGAGTCTCCAAAGCACTTACGTGAACATAGAGAGCCGATGGAGTGAGTTTGCCCAAAGAGGATTGGCTGCAAGCGGTATCTATGACGCCCCGACGGCCCAGCGAGAACAGGATTTCGTCAGCCTCATCACACGCTCGCTTGTAAGTTGTGAAGAAAGCCTTCATATCCTGTTGCAGGGCGCGTGGAAGATGACCGAGTGTCGGACGACCATCGAACCGCGATAGTGCCAGATAAATCAGAATGTCCTCCTTTCGCTTTTGCGCGATCTCCTGCCAGTTCGCCGTATCCGTTACCTGCGCTATCACCCGAAACGCTCTGCGCACCGACCCCAGAACCGCACAAATTTCCGCCGTGTTTGCCAACTCGTCATCAGCAGGCAATCGCCCGCGATCGCTGACAAATTCAATAAGAGGGCGCAGAAGCTCTTCGTGGGAGCGGTAAAAACCAGCAGAACGGGAAACGCGCGGCGCGACAAGGCGACGTCGGAACCGGGAAGCCATGAAGGAAGCGCGTTTCTCCTGATTCCGGAAGACATAAAAGACGCCGGGTGCTGCAGGAATTGATGCCGTTTGCAATGCTTGATCGATCCAAGTTCGCAGTTCCTGCTGGTCGAAGAATTTTTGAAAAGTGCCGCGGCTCGTCACGAAGCCGTCCGCATAGTCCTGCACGCCCGCAAGCGAGCGTCCGTCCATTGTCGTACGTGCACTGACAATTAGAACTTCTTCAGCAAGAGACCATGCGCGCTGCAAAGCATCTTGCCGCTCGGTCGGATCTTCTATCACATTCACGACATAGCCGAGATTGACTATGGGAGCACGGCGAAGGTCCTGGTTCGGGCGATGGACAGGGTCCCAACCGATCCCCGTTATCCCGATTCCCTCAAGAAGCCGCAGGTCGTCACCGAGTCCGCAGCCGTAATCAAAGAACGCCCCATCAGGCGTCAGTAAGCCATCGGCAATAGCGAGCTTGATGGGACGAGAGAATTCCGAACGGGAGATCGCGGTCTTGTGCCGGTTAATTCCGCTGGCCATACATCATTAAGAAGACTGCATCGCGAGTGAGAGAAGGTCTTTAATGCTCCGAAGACTCTTGTTCCCCGCCAAGTAGGAAATCCCGCGATGCAGATGAAGGCGGAACTGCTGCGTCATGGATTCTGAATCGACTCCGAAACCATCCCTGATACAACGCTCTTTAAGGAGCGCCATATAGGTATCGGCATATCGCCCCCCAAAGACCTTCCAGCTCATCTCAACGTTGCTGTCTGCTGGGATCCTGGCGGTAGGCGGTATACCTTGCTCCGAAAGTGAAACACAAAAGGCCCAACGGCACAGAACATTCCAGTTTTCAATGCCCGTTAGGCGCTTGAGCCTAACCAATTGGTCTTTGGCCTGCTGCGATAGCCGGATGTGCTCTATTGCCATGTCGCCCCCCTCGATGCTGGGAGATAACCGGAGCTCACGTGAGTTTCGCCCACTTTGTCATCGTATGCGAGCCGATACATCCGGCCAACCCATGGGCTCAACCGTTCCAAATACTCTCCAATGATCTCCTCATCAGTCGAAAGAAGGAGAACCTGATGGCTCGCGTAAGGTAGATAGCGCTCGACCAGGTGCATCCGATGACCAGAATCAAGGCGTCCGAGCGGTGTATCGATCGCAGTCGGTAACGGTCGACCGGAAGCTTTGGCGAGACCCCACAACAAGGCAATTGCTAGAAGCTGGCGTTCACCGGCCGATAACCTCTCAGCACTAAGTATCACCCCGTCGCGACCGAACAAGGTGAGGACGTAGCTTTCTGGATCAATAGACAAACTAGTCACAAGCGCTGCCTTGCGCAACAGTTGCTTGTAGCTTTCGAGAACAAGCTGTTCGATCCTGCGAACGTGTCGTCCGATCACCGCGCGGCGAAAGCCGCCCAGGGTCGTCCGAACCTTCGCTGCATGGAGAAGAATCCGGGAACGATCTTCTCGCGTTCCCTTTTCCTTTGCGTCAGCTTCAATCACGCGTGTGAGCGCTTGCTCCTTGCGCTCAAGTTCACGCTCCTGCCGCTCTATTTCCTGTCCTATTGTTGCGTGCAAGAACGCAAGCTCAGCAAGCTCCTTTTGCAACACATCGCGTTCTTGCGCAGCCTGAGCGATGGTATCTGAGTTCGGCACATTATCGTGTTCGATCTGCGCTTGATGCACCGCAGCTTCGAGCTTCTTCTGGCGTTTGAGAAGAGTTCGACTTTCGGTTCCAATAATGTCAAGACCGCCTCGTAGCAGCGCATGGAGATCGCTGCGAACCTCTGGCGAAATGTCGAGCAAGGTTTCTTTCTTCGCTAACGCCTGGCGCTCGGCCCGGTCCGCGTCCAAAATCAGCTTTAAAGTCTCGATGGCATCAGCATTTACTGATTCCGTCCTCATTTCTTTGAGCACGGTCCGATCCCGGGTTTTAAGTGCCTCTAACAAATCGCGCGCGCGTCTGCATTTCTTCCTCGTATCGGTCGCGTGCCTCCGTTGAATCGAGCAAAATCCTAACTAGCAACAGGGGCAGAGGCCCTCCTGCAAGCTCGCGCAGCTCGTCCTCTCCCTCTCTTGCAGCTCGCTTGGCCTCAGCGAACTGCTGTTCAATTTCCACCCGCTTGTCGTAAAGAGTGCCGCCAATCTTTCGGTACTTCTCCTCAGCTTCGCGAAGAGCGCGTTCGGCTCGGTCTATGCGGTGGGTCTGTAGCGCTGCGCGCTCTTGCTTTAGCGAATCTATACGCCTGCGTAGTTCTCGAACTGCATCTTGACTCGAAACAATATCCGCTTGAACGACATCGTCCTTGCTCTCTGCGCGTTTACGGCGCTCGTAGACAACCAAATCTTTTTCAAGCTGATCCACCATATCCAAACCCAACAGGTTTTGAATGGCGGCTCCGATCAATGCCGATGAATCTTGCTGTGAACCGTAAGCCTCTACCTGCTCACCATCAAACAGAAATAAGTGTGCAATATTCGCTGGGAAGAACTCGTCTACTTGCGTTGCCCAGTTATCGGAAAGGGCTGGATCGTCCACACCATTCTTGAGAACCTGAAAATGCTCTTTGCAGCCGTTGCCGTTGCGCTGCCAAGATCGCTGAATTCTGTAAAGCTCTTCGCGTCCCTCGATGGTGCGTCGGAAGCTCACTTCAATGGCAGCTTCGGATGCACCGTTCCCTCTATGAATCGAGCGAGATAAGTATTCCTGATAAGGTAGCGAACCCCGATTCGAAATCCTTGCGTGCGGGCCAAACAAACAGAGCTGCAGAGCATCCAGAAGCGTGGTCTTTCCACCTCCATTGAGTCCTCCGATCAAGACTATGGGTTTATTCGGGGATGGCGGCGTCAGGGTGATCGTTTGAGTGCCGGCATAAAGGCCAAAGTCAATGAGGGTGATGTAGTCAAGTATCATTACCGGACCCCATCTATATTGACAAGATCATCAGCTCCCTGGATCATTGCGCCAGTTCCGTCAAGTGCGCGCTCCTGCGCCTCGCCCAAGGCATCGCGCCGCTGCCTGGCGCGGCTAACAGCATCTTCCTCGTTGTCGTAAAAGCCACGCTTGAGAGCCTCTTCGATTGCCTCAAATAGTCCGGCTCTACGAAGCATGGATTTGTGCCGCTTTTCCACCGAAAGAAGCTCGCGAGTCAGCTCAAAATGCAGTTCGTCCTCACCGCAAAGATCCCGCAGGATTGTCATCTCCGCACTGCCCATTACAAGATTGTCGTCAAGGCGCCTACCTGGATAGACTCCCCTGTCGCAGCTTCGTAAACACCCGGCATGCTGTCTTCAATTTCATGCTTCTCAACAACCCAGATCCGACGGATTTCTTCCAGTTCTTCCAGGGTAATCAGTTCAATATCCCGTACTTCACTTGGTCCATTTTGGCGAATGTGCCTTTGGGCTGAGAGCACCTTACGAAGCCAATTCTCACGGACTCTCTGCGTATATGGTCCGGGAATCGGCCGATCATTGAAGAGTTGGACAGCTCCGTTCATGCGCCGGAAGTCCCGCAGCGGCCGATCTCCGTCGGGCGTCTTCGGTGGGTCTAGTTCGTTGCGCAGTTGAAGGAGCGGCAACATCCACTCCTTTTCCTCATCATTCTGGATCATGGCGTGCATTGACTTGTCTTGCTCAACAAGTGTGCACACCCAACAACCGAACCGGCTGTCACCACAGCTTGGTGTGCTGGTATCGACCACAAGCGGGCACTCGCCGCCTGCGGTAGCTCCTTGGTACATCGTTAACAAATCCTTATTGTTATAGCCCCAAGGATTCGGAATCTGCATGAGGAACATCCAAACATCGTCGTTACTCCATGCTTCGAGCGGCGTATACACATAAGAGTTGGGCAGACTCCCATTTGGGCTCAGCAGGTCACGAACTCGCTTTTCTTCGAACCGCTCCATTACCCGTGCCCGCGTCGCACTTTCCGCTTTGCGGGTTCCAAGGACAAGAATCGCCTCCCCGTGCTTCTGCACAACAGAACTGATGAATTGGGTGGACGGCATGATCTTGAGGCGTTCTGTGCACCAGCGGAATTTGGGCCGCGGTGCAGGGTAACCCCGGCCTATCAAATTCACCCAAAACGTGTTCGTTGCGGTCGGAGTCAACCTGTGCGCAGTTAAAGGCACCTCATGCCTTTTCGCCTCGGTGGCCATTTTTTCGAGAGATTTCGACACCCACAGAGCTACGATCGGATTCTCGACGAGGGTATCTGTACTAATAACGTAGACTGGCTTTGCACGTTCCTCCAGAGGAAGCTTATTGAGCGCAAGCCAAACAAGCTGCAAAGTGGCGGTCGAATCCTTCCCGCCGCTATAGCCAATCACCCATGGGATCTGATCGGCTTTATAGAGCTCGACGACCTCTTTGATCGCGGCGTTGACCGTATTCTGGAAACCTGCCCCGGCAAACACCGAAACGGATTTGTTGCTATCGCCCTTTTGAGCCATGGTTCCCCCGAGTAAATGCTTGCTCTACGCGCTCCTCTTCGGGCAACAAGGCAAGGCCAAGATGTTTCTTTATAGCATTGGCAGTAAGGATCACATTTTGGTGCGCCTTGGAAACCTGCCCTCCCAACAACGCACGACCTTCCCACAGCCTACCGTTTGTTCGGCGCCAGTTCATTGTCTTTAGTGGGGACAGCTTCTTGTCCCATTGCTTCGGATACCGATCGATCAGTGCGCGACCAGCACGAGCGAGCGCTTGCAGAACAACTCCATGAGTGTGGATAAAATCAGCGCGCACCTCACCGGCGGATAAATCGCCTCGCCGCACACGCTCCCATTCTTCAATCTGAGAGGCGACGGCCTCCCAGAATTTTAGCGCCAATCCCGCTGACTCGCTCGGCACTGTTTCCGGCATTCCGCTCAATAATTCGTCAGTGGCATGGTAAATGGCGCTCAACGTAAAAAGGCGCCGTGATCGCGGCGAGAGGCTCGTCTTCTCGGAGCTCAACCACATCTCGAAAAATCTTGGAGCTTGCGATCAGGGCCTTCGTAAGCCGACTGTCTCGTCGCGGTAGTCGTAAAGAATTCCCAACGATTTGGAAGGTCGAATTGCATAACGGTTCAGATCTGCAAACATCTGCTGACACCGAGCAAGACCTGCATCAATGAAGAACACGACAGCGATGCTTTCATCGCCGAGTTCCGGCTTCTCGTGAAGCGCCTTATCGATAGCGGCGCGCCGATGCTGACCATCATTGATAATGAAATGGGCTGACATTGGAATGTGAAGCAAGCCAATTCGACCAGCGTCACCCTCCATGGCAAGTTGCTCGAACTTGACCACAGCATCGATCGAAACCGTGACAGCGGAAAACACGTAGTTGTCGAGGTTTTCCGTAATATAACGGGCGATCTCTGGCACCCTTCCCTTGTTGATCTGACGTTGCGCTCTAAGCTCTGGTACCAACCCCTCGCCGTCAAATTGAAACAGTTTTGGCAGCAACCTCATTGGGCACATTGAGACGTAGTACTCCCTCTGCGCCTGAATGCCCCTTATCGCCGGGAAGACATACTCGAATCCGCTGCTCACCTTCTTGCCTTCCATTAGCCTCTTGCGATACAAACATAGTGAGTCAAACAACCACACTTTGTCAAATATGAAACATACGTTTGCATCTTCAAACAAACACATCGCGGGCCCGGTATATATGGACTGTAACGCTACAGCTCCAATGGAGCCCGCCGTGCGCGACACCGTGCTCCACTGGCTCACGGACGAGATCGGCAATGCTGGCAGTCGCACACATGAGTATGGATCGCGAGCCAAGCGGGCAGTCCAACAGGCTCGGGAACAGATCGCAGGGGTCATTGGTGTCACCGCCGATGAGGTATTGTTCACCAGTGGTGCCACAGAGAGCGACAACTTGGCAATTCTCGGACTTGCTGCGCATGGCGAATCGGATGGGCGCCGGCACATCATCTCAACCGCGATCGAGCACAAGGCCGTACTTGAGCCGCTGGAGGCTCTGGCGGCAAGAGGCTTTGAAATCACCCTCGTGAAGCCGAAACAAGATGGGGAAGTGAGTGCCGACGCCATACGCTCAGCTTTGCGGTCCGATACTTTGCTCGTCTCAGTCATGCACGTAAACAATGAAACCGGCGTGTGCCAACCACTTGCCCAGATAGCAGAGGTTCTTTCTGACCACGACGCATATTTCCATGTCGATGCAGCCCAAGGATTCGGCAAGGACCTCGCGAGCTTAGCTAATCCCCGGATCGACCTCATCAGCATCAGCTCGCACAAGATCTATGGGCCTGTCGGAGTCGGCGCCCTCATAACCAAGCGCCGTGGCTTCCGAAAGCCGCCCTTGGTTCCCCTATGCCATGGCGGAGGGCAAGAACGCGGTCTGCGTCCCGGTACCTTGCCTGTTCCTCTGATTGTCGGTTTGGGGCTCGCGGCGGAACTTGCTGCGCAAAACTCAAAACAACGAGCGCTCCGTTGTTCCGAGATGAAGATGGCGGCCCTCGCGGCATTGCAGCCGTTAGGCATCGAACTGCATGGAAATCCAGGAACCACACTGCCTCACGTTATAAATTTCTCGGTTCCGGGGATCGACGCAGAGGCGCTCATGGTAGCGCTGAAGGACCTGATCGCGATTTCGAATGGTTCTGCTTGTACATCCCAGAGCTACAAGCCGAGCCATGTGCTCAGTGCCATGGGATTGTCCGATAAGGCAGTTGCAGGTGCTGTACGGGTCTCATGGTGTCATATGACACCCGACATAGATTGGAACGTCATCGCGCAACGAATCGAATCGATGCGCTGACCACCCGCCTTCGCATCGAACTCTACGGTACGAAAACCTTGACCGCCATCTTCGATAGCTTTTCAGTTCTGTCGATGACATCCTTCTTACCCCAGGACACCATCTTTCCGACGTCACGATTCAGTTTTAGGTTGGAGCTCTCCAGGGTCTTCTTCTTGTCGGCGAACATCTTGTTCGCCAGTTTGTCGTTGTCGCCGGGGCCGAAAATAGTGAGATTTCCTAGATCGTGTTTGACGCCCTCGAGAACCGCATCCTGATCTTTGACTTCAGCCTTTTGAGGATACACATGTTCTAGCGTCGTATTCGAGGAATCGAACACCCGAGTCTTGTCTTTGCATTTCGGTGTTCCCGTTGCTCCCTGTTCGTACCACACTGCATGATCTTCCAACGTGATAAGCAGATAGCGGATATGACCGTTCCCAGCCCGCGGAGAATACCTTGTCTCTCTTAAACTCGACTCAAACACGCTGTCCGGCACGACTTTCTGAACGAGAACCCGAAGATCGTTCCGTAAGGTAGCAACACTATATGCTGCCTTCTTCGCTCTGATCTCTTTCGCGTGTTGCAGATAAAGCTCGGTCATGGGGCTAATATGCGCATTTCCGATCGTCTTGTAACGAAATACAAATCGCTCGATTGCGGAAACCGCTTCAGCGAACTTCTTTTCCTCAAGCAGACGCAGAGCTAGAAGCAGTGGCATCGCATTTGTATGCTTTAAATCCACGACAAGCATACGCAGGCGCTCGCGATCCCAGGCCATTACGCTATTGGTATTGTCGGTATACGGCCAATCACCACCCCCAAGCGTCTCCAGCAGAGCGAATTCGTCATCTATCTGCGCCACTTCTGCAAGAATGGCCTTTGCCTCTTGTTTCCCAACGGGACCTCCATCCTTGTGCTTGAACCGCTGTTCCAGAAACTGATCTGCGATATTGCTGGACCTTGGCCGCTTTCCTTCGTGGCTGGAATAGTACCAACGCAGATAGCTATCGATGTCGCCCGGGGCGTATTCCAAGACCCTATCCCATGTCTTAGCCAAAGCGTTCTGAGTGGCAATGAGTATCTTTTTGATCCAGAAGTTCCATCGTGCTGGCCCGAAGTAGATCGCCATCCGTAAGGTGGACCCCTCGATCATTTAATACCTGGAAGATCTGATAGGCTTCCGCGCGAGTGTCCGACGACATAAATATTGCGGTGCAATCTTCAACGAAAACACTATTGACGAGGAGTGCAGCTGTTTGGCGTTCTCCGAAGCGCTACTTCCACTAATCACGGTTTCATCCACAAACTGACAAAGACGTAGCCAAGCCGCTTGGATTCGCTCGTGAGATGCACGATCGATTTTGACCTCTTCCCCGCCAATCACCTTCTGAAAGAAGTCGTTGTCTGCCTGAGAAAGGGTGAGCTTAGGAATATCGATGTATTCGAGGTCAATACTGTCCCTGTACACGATGTAAAGTGATCTGAGGGTACCGATCGTCGTTTCGAGAAATCCCTTGGCCTTTTTTTCGTCTGCAGTTAACTTGACCTTCTGCGTGAGTTCTCCGTGGAGAGTCGTCATCCCTCTAATGACAGCTGCAACTAGCATGACGAAGGAAGCCAATCGTTGCTGCCCGTCGATGATCTCATAGTTCGTCCGATTGGAGTCGGGGACGTCCTGCTTAACCGTGACAATCCCTCCAAAGAAGTGATGCCGAGAATGTGGGGCAGCTTTGGCGCGAGTTTTTAGGCAGCGCGCAATGTCGTCTATAAAATCAGAAATCGCATCCTCATCCCACGCATATCCGCGTTGGAACTTGGGCACCTGAAACGTGTGGTTCTGCTCGAAAATCAATCTGATAGAAAGTTGATTTGCTTTTATCGGCATCGAGACTACGCTCCAATTCTCGATGCAATGGCATCGTCGAGCTTGAGTTTGAATGCGCGCAAAAATGTCTCAAGCGAACGGGGACGATCATCGAACCATTCCGAAATAGCCTCAAACCCGCCGTGCGCGTACTGATTAAATAGCGTTGTTCCATCGGCGCTAAGCTTGCTCGGTGAGCTATAATCCACCAGCCTTGCAATGGCGGCGTGTACATCACGCTTCTTTCCCGTTTCATCCATTGCCACGCCGAGCTCCTCAAGTTCGACTTTCAAGAACAGAGCGACAAGAGCCTGACCGCGCGTCCCGTTGTAGCCATCGGGGAAGTAACTAACAAGTTCGGAAGTTTCATCTTGCGTAAATGAAAGTTTACGCCGACTAGCGATTCCTGCCATGAAGCAGAAATAGAAGGCATCGAAACCAATCCGAAATTCTTTGCGAGAGTAGAGCTCCTTAAACCACGCTAGAGCATCCTCTCTTATTCTGAATGGCTGCATTAGCTCGCCTCCTCGTCGACCTGGAAGTCATTGAAGAACGACTCTCCGCCGACAATGAACCCGTCGACCGTTTCCTGAACATCGTGCTCTCTTCGCGCAGCGTCTTGAAGCTCTCTTGAGCCCTTTCGAAACATCGTCAAAAATTGAACATTGCTGTCGGCTGCCACGATGAGCCGAGGGATAAAGCGTTCCCGTTCCGAGGAAATCGTGAATGCTATGAATTGCGTAGTCAAATGCGGAATCAGCTCCCCAATCTTGGGTCGCACAGCAAGGTCGATAGGCCCAGCCGGGCTGTCAACAATAAATGGCAATTGCTGTTCGGAGCGGTTAAACAGCGTCGACAAAAATGCATATGCAATGGAGAGTGTCTCGCCAACGCTGCCGCCTTCCTGGCCCACAAGCACTAGGGAACGGTCGATACGTTCAATTGATATGTTGTTATATGGCATTAAGCTCGCAATGCGCTCGTTGGCCTCGGAGCATATCTCGATGCTCATGGACGTTCGTGCACGGCCATGAGCATCGCTGAGAAGAGAAACTAAAACGTCCCGCTTTGCCTTTAGCTCTATCGTGCCTTTAATCTCAGCCAACTTGCGTTCAGCATCCCGTAGTCTCTTTTCGAGAATATCGATGCCGAAGGTGTTTTCATCATTCTGCTGTTGATCTTTGCTCGCAAACTTGGCTAATTCCGCTTCCACATGAGCGAGATCACGTTTTAAGGAGTCGATTTCCTCTTTTGCCCGTTTCACCGCCGGATCAGACTGTTCGGCTTGCCGGCGCAGTTCTTCGAGATCGTTAATTGCATCCCGTTCTCCAGCCACAGCTTTCTCAAGTGTGGCTATCTTCTCGCGAATCAATTCTTCTGGCCTGGTCAATGAAGTGCCGACTGCTTCATCGATTGCCGTTTTCATCGCGTTGAGGAAAATCACATCATCGGACGCCAAATACCGAGCCGCACGACTAAGAATTGCTGCCTTAATCTCTTCGTCAATCGGTCTGCCGCATACGCATTCCACCTCGTCGGCAAGCTCATTGAAGAACTCTCGAGCCGCACTGTCAGGGAGCTTCACACGGTCCAGTCCTGTCTTCAGCTCGGCGATTGCGCTAGCGAATGTAGGAGATAGCGCGAAGGGGTCGCGCATTCCGTCGAGTACCGCGGCTGCCTCAATACGGACCTCTGACTTCAGTTGCTCTGCTGCAACGGTGGCGCGTGTGATGCTCTCAGAAAGCGCGTCATCCTTCTTTATCTCTAGGTTGTATGCGTCTTCTTGCGCCTGCAGACGACTGTCCAGCTGGGCTTTCGTTGTCTCAAATACTCGCTTCTGTTCCTTAAGCTCCGCGATGCGAGCCTCAAGATTCGCCACTCGGTTCTCACGACGGCTTCGGCCGCGTTCCTCGGTCGCTGATACATTTTCTGTGCGGGCCGCCCAATAGTCCTTTACCCTCTGCCCCAGTTGGGTGAACGTGTTGATTTGAAAAAGCGTTTCGACCACTGCTTCGGCATTAGTCTGGGAGCGGTCAAGGAGTCTCTGAGCGAGCTCACCGTCAAACACAAAGAAGTTTACAAAATTGGGGTTTAGGAACCGGCGGAAATCCGCGGGTGGATGGAAACCTGCGCGCTGGCCAGGGCCATAGGTCGTTTTATAGTCGACGTGTCCACGCTCGAAATCGAAGTCCATCACGATGGTGGCACGCCGAGTATTGAGAAGAAGCTTTACCTCAAACCTGCCGGTCAAATCCGCGCTGCCGTTTTTCTTCCGAAATTCATTCACCCTCGCGCGGTCCCACAATTCTGCCTGTGCTAGGCCTGAAAGGGCTGCTCGGAGCAGGGTTAGGGTCGTCGTCTTCCCTGTGCCGTTTGGCATTTGGATCAACGTTATTTTGTTTGGTTCACCCCGATCATCGCAACAATTGATCTCATGATCAGGACAACGGAGACCTTGCGCTTTCCATCCTAGAATTTTTATCACCGCGGGCATCAGAGATCCTCCGAATCGATATCAGACACGGAGACTTCGGCGTAGAGCATTTCTATATGTCGCGCGGCAGCCGCGGGATCGGCTGGGTCTTCATTGCCCGACGTCACTGCTTCCATCCAAGCGATCAAACGCGTGGCGAGAGCTGCTGATTGATCCGCATCAGAGACCGCATCCCTAATTGCTTGAGTGATCTTCGTATCGAGGCTCACCGTACAACCTCCTCAGCTCGGATTGTCGAAAGATCTGTTAGCCACGCGCATCTGTCCTCATCCGCGTTCGGATCCTCGCCCTCATTGCCATGCCGGATGAAATCGACTACATTCGCGATCTTATAAGGGTTTTCGGGATCAGTTCGAAGGCATCTTCCCATCCGCTGAATCGTCTCGAGTCGGGCACGCGCGGAAGAAAAAAGAATGGCCGAATTGAGGGATCGGATATCGATACCTTCTGATACTCGGTGGCAAGTTATGAGGCATTCGAGTTCTCCTCGGGCGAAGCGCTTGAGAGTGTCCGACTCTTCCCCGCTGAAATATGTGTGAAAGTCGGATCTATAACGATGGATGATTTCAAGAACCTCGCTCCCATATTCCTGGGTCTCCACAAAAACGATGCAGCGTTCCAATAAATGTTGATTTCTTTCGATGAAACGCCCAAATACAGGGAGTTTTGCGCGCGAAGTCTTGTAGACGTTGGCAATTTCAGTCCAGACCTGTTCGTCGCTCATCGGTTCCCCGGCGGCCGCCCGTGCCGCTTGCCGCTTGTAGATGTCGCGTATTCGGGCACGATCCTCATCGGTAAGCTCATAATCAAGAGGGAAATAGTTGAACGGTGCCAAAATCCCGCGCCGAATCGCATCCCCGATCTCAAAACGCATGAGCTCAGGACCGATATGCTCCAAGATGAATTGATTGCCATCGCGGTCGTATTCACGATCAGGCGTAGCACTCAAACCGAGCCGGAATCGCAGTGCCGCGGAGAGACCGTCTAGCCTACTGCGGTTATCCGGGCTTCCGAGACGATGAACTTCATCTTGAATAAGAATTGTTCGACTGCCTTGCGGTGGTCGGAGTGCCCGCAGCGCGGAGACAAGAGGATCCCGAGTGTTACCACCACGGCGTGAAACAAGCAGAATTGCATTCCTCGGAGCGAGGTTGAAATTCTGAACTTCCTTGTTGGAGTCATAATCTCGGTAGATGCTTACCGACTTCGACAACTGGTTGCGAAGTTCCAACAATTCGCCGAACCATTGATCCAGAAGGTCTGTGCCATCCATGGCGACGACAATAGTTTCAATTTCTCCTTGGCGAAATAGCGTTTCAAGGATTTTGAGGGCGGTTCTCGTCTTGCCTGTCCCGGTCGCCATATTGAGCACGCCGCGTTCTGCAGCGGTAAATACAGCTAATGCCTCGTCCTGATGTCGCCATTTGTTGTTCTGTGGTTGAGTCTGACGCCGCCCTGCTTCCCATTCCCCGACAACACGTAATAATTTCCTTTGTGCCGCTTCAGGGAAACTGTAAACCTCAACGCCCTTGTCTCTCCGGTTCCACAGCTCCTCGAAATGCTCACGTTTCCGCATGGCCCGTGATGGGCTGTCCCAAGATGTGTACACGTCCACGCACTCACGATTGTTTTCAAAAGCCATTCGGCTTTCATTAGAGGAACCAGCGAACGCGACGAAGTTGTCTCCCTGAATGAAGAGGCCGATCTTTTCGTGATATATCCCAGTGCCCGTTTTCGGCACCGCGATCTGAATTTCCAGTCTCCCAATCTCAAGAAGGCGCGCCAAGCGTGCCACGCCGTCGCCGACGCCATCAGCGAAATCCGAGTCGAGTATCTGGTCTAAGCGGCGCTCGCAAATGTCCTGTCGAACCGCACCATTTTCGATAGCACGGAGATCTGCCTCCGAGAGTTCAACGGACGTAACCAGCCTTATCCTGCCGCCATTCTTGATGAATTCGCCCAAGGGCGTCCCAAATGCCTCAAGCGAAGAACTGGAGAAGTAACCAACCGCGCGCCAATAAAGCCGCGCTTCACGCAAGGAGGGCTGGAAGAAATCCTCAACGAGGTCATCGTAGCCGGAACGATAATCCTCTTTGTACTGAATGTCTCTTATGCTCATCGAACTGGGCTTTCCCCTGGGAACTCGCAGAAGTCCCTTCCGCCCGCGGCGGACCTTTTCACTCATGGCGTCGTTCAACGCCAAAAACCAACCATGAGACCAAGGCTCTGCGCCCCCGTCTGCTCAGGGTGGCGGACCCACTAAATCCCAGTGTTTCTTTTCCAGGATTCCTAAGGTTCAAAAGGAGATACGAGAAAATCATAACCCCTAGACCCCATTTGTCACGCAAGTTCTCCCCAGAAGCGCAGGTAATTTCCTTTCGTTGCCAATTGATTCGGCAGTTTGAAGCCGGGAAGAGCGGAGCCCTGTACGCGTAACTCTCTGCGACGGCGCGGTTCCACAATTTGATAGCATCTGCAACTCGCCTGCGAGTGGCCCCGGCTGTGGCTGCGATGACGCCTACAAATCGTAAATCGCGAGCTTTTCAGCGTGATTCTGTGCCAGCGCAGAATCGCCCTGGCGCCCATAAATCCACGCCCATCACGAGCCTCGAAATCGGGCCCATCAACCGCAGAAACAGTAGGGCTATCGTCCTGAAAGAACGAGGTCGCCGAACCGAGACAGGGCGGTTTTGGTCACTCTCTCCGCCGGCCAAGATCGCTTGAGCGTTGGCGGCTTTCGTCGCGCAGGTTGAGCGCCAGCAAATTGTCACCCTTTGCGGATGAGGCGAAGGTCCGTACCGCCGACGAAACCAATTCTGTGGCCAGATAAGCTAAGATCCCTCACCGGCGCTCGGATTGGTACCGAACTCAGACGCCCCACAGGATGAACAGTCCAATTCTTCCCATCAGGAGGCCCAAATGAGACTCCGCCGAAAACAACTTTGCCCGATCCACCGCTCTCTCTTCTGCTGCGGAAGAGAAGCACTATCAAGGGAGAGGCGCCAGCGCCAAATGGGGGGCGCCGCATTGACGACCCGCTCCATCCCCGGGGTTACCGGGAACTCCGCTCCAATGGCGAGATGCGGAAGCTCCTCGACCGGAAGATCGTCGCTCAAAATGGCATCTGCGCGCTCTGCAAGGAGCGGTTCACTGAGTACGGCGACATCGTCCCGGATCACATCAGCCCACGAGGAATGGGAGGAGCGTTGAGGGACGATCATCCCGACAACATCCAGGCAGTCCATTGGTGGTGCAACGGAGAAAAGGGGTCGAGCAGACGATGACATCAGGCGGGGGTAAGAAATCGGCCGCTGATCCGCGAATGGCCACCAGCGATCGGAAGCGCGTTTGAGATTCACTTGTTTACATTGCTTGCTTGAGTAAGCTTTGGGGAATTAGAAAAGGGCTCCAACAGATGCGGGCCATTTCCTTGCAGCTTCGCCACTCGCCAGGCTTTCAGGTCTTCTGCCGGATATGTCCGAACCAGATCAATCGGCAGGTGAGATGGCACCGCCGGGGAAAGCCATCGCTCATAGTCCTTCGGCTCGATAATCAGCGGACATCTATTATGGAAGGGTTCCAGAACTTCATTCGGATCGGTCGTAATGATGCTGAAGCTTTCGACTATGTTCTCGTTACCGTCCTGGCCACGGCCTTTCCATCTGTCCCAGATCCCTCCGAATGCAAAGAGGCGATCGTCCTTCAGTGAAACCGCCCACGGTTTACTCAATTTTCTCTTCGTCTCTTCTTTGGTGAGTGGTTCCCATTCATAGAAGACATCAGCCGGGATAAGGCAACGCCGGTGCCTGCACGGCTCTCGCCAGGCACCGCTGCTCTCGAGCTTGTCCGAGCGTGCATTGATGGAACTGAAATTAGCCTTTGGCGTCTTAGACCAATAGGGCAAAAGTCCCCACTTCATGAGTGCCAGAACACGTTCACCAGTGTCGCGGTCGAGCCGCACTACCGGCTGAATGCTTTCCGGGGCAACGTTGTAAGACGGCGCGAGGCGGGTACTGTTGATCTCGTAATATTCGTCGTTGAATACATCTGTATTGTGGGTATGGAACCACTCTGCGATTCGCTGTTTGTCCGCTTTCCGGCCGTATCGTCCGCACATGAGCCGAGGCTACCATCGAACTATCGACCCACCCGATCTAAAATCATCCGTGCCAAGTTCACACTCTCTGACACTACAGCTGCCAAGCGAGGAGACGGGCGGCTAATATCGGGGTCACGAGCCAGACGGACGGCAGCGATAATCGCGGCGGCGATGACGAGGATTGATCTCATTCGCGTTTGCTCTTGCATCTTCTCCGCCCACGCCTCCCGCTCCCGGGTGATCGCCCGCTTCATTTCACCCATCACTGCACCATAAATCGCACCGGCTTAGGGCCGAGCTTGTACGAGAGTTTGCCCTGAAAGACTTCCGTTGGTAGATAGCTTCTCTTCTCGCCGCAAAGCGGGCACTGAGCAGCAATCCATGTATCCGGCATGGTGCCGACCGGCGCTGGGATATTCTCACCGCACTTCTTGCAGCGGATGGTGAAGTCGCACCGCCGGCTTTCAGGAAGGTTGGACACAAAGGGCAGTATAGGAGAAGAAAAGGCGAACATACAATTGTGCAAATCAGAAAAGCCTGGTCCCGTAGAGCCGATCAGAAGCTAAGTTTATTTGTTTCAATGAATTAACGCAGTAACGGTTGATCTACAAACGCTGTTCTGGCACTATGGGAGGCAAAGTTGATCGGTCCGCTATGCGAATTGCGTCTTCCCCCACCCTTCGCATCGCTACCGGTTTGCTCTTAGCCGTCCTGCTGAGTGTTGTCGGATATCAAGTCTTCCGACGGCTGAATTCTCATGGTCCAGAGGCGCTGCTGAAGCGAGCCGACGAGATGTCATGGCTCAATAGCTGGATCGCCGCTGAGCCTATCTACCGAAAAGCCGAAATCGAATTCGAGCAGAGGCACCAACCGTCGAAGGCTCTCTACGCGCGGGTCAGCCAGATGCCGGCGCAAAGCGAATCGTCGACCTCCATCCCAAGTCAGATTGCCCAACTCCGGCACGATCTGGATCTTCCCGAGGCACGCAACCAGGAGACCCGGCTCCGCATTCTGACCATTCTCGGAATGTTTGAGACGAACTACGACGCTGCGATGGCGCGCGAGACCTGGGCCGAAGTCGAGTCTCTGGCGATCCGGCGGCGCCATCTCTTGCTGGCCTCTCGAGCAGTCGGCGAACAGGGATTCGCTGCGTTCCTTCTGGGCGACATTGCAACAGCGAAGAAGGATGTGCTCAGGGCGTGGACGGTGGCGAAGTTTGCCGACCCGGCAGCTCATATTCGCTATGCAAGCATGTACGGCGCAGGTTTGTTGGAACTGCACAAATACAAAGAGGCCCTCGGACCGCTTGATGAAGCAATTCGAGTTGCCGCAAAGACGCGCGGAGCCGCGTATCCGTCGATTGCCATTGACGCCAGGATCGAGGCATTGAGCGGTCTAGGGCGGAACCAAGAAGCACTTTCACTGGCCGCTCAGGAGATGCAAAAAGTCTCCACCTATCACCTCGCAGGCCATCTTTATCAGCTCTACCAGACCAGGGCGGGGATATATGAGCGCATGGGCCAATGGGACCAGGCTGTGTCGGACCTGGAACAGGCCGTTCGCTATGCGAAGCGGCTCTCCTATTGGCGCGGACTGACGCAGGCGGACGGGACTCTGGCTGAGGCGTACATCCATCAGGGCGCCTTGGAGCCGGCTCTATCCGCGATCAATGAAGCCATTGATGCCAACAAAGAAATCCCCGATGAACTGTACTTCCTTCCCAGAAACCTAGGGATCAAGGCGGAAATCCTCTCGCGGCTGGGGGATGTGAAGGCATCGAACGAGCCTCTACGAAAAGAGCGCAGACCTGCTGGACGCGCTTCTGAGTAAAGTGCCGACACCAATGGTCGAGCGTGAGCTCCTAAGCGACCTGGGCATTGTCTATGCCGGATATTTCGCTTCGCTCAGCGACCAGGGCAAACTGGCCGAAGCGTTCCGGGCGATTGAGCGAGCTCGTGGACGCGTGGAGGCGCAGGCCCTCTCGCATCATGAAGTCGTTGTGCCGCACCAACCGAGCCCTGCGGAAATCGAGTTGACAAGTCTGAACCTAAAGCTGCTGGATACCGACGACCCGAATGCTCGCGGTCGTATTCTCGATTCGATCTACTCGACGGAACAGCAACTTGGCGCCGATTTCCAGGAAATTGACCAACCTCCCAAACCGGTTCCACTCGCGAGCCTGCAACACGACCTGCGAGACTCCGAGCTCCTTGTCGAATACGTGCTGGGCGAGCCGCACTCCTACGCGCTCGCTGTGACGGCGAACTCCGTTCATCGCTACACACTTCCGCCAAAGTCCGAGCTGGAAAAAGGCGCGGCCCAGTATCGATCTGAGATCAAACAAAAGAAGACGGATTTGCCTCTGGCGCAACAACTCTACGATGGCCTGCTCAGCGGCATTCCGGAAGTGGGCAAGGAACACGATTTGATCGTGGTGCCGGATGGCAAACTCCACCTCCTGCCGTTTTCCGCTCTTGCGAATTCAGGGCAATACGTCCTTACCACGCATTTAGTGACAGTGGCCCCCTCGGGGACCGTCCTCGACATTCTCAGGCATCGCGCCAACCGGACGATTCAAGACGATTTGCCGTATGTCGGAGTTGCGGCCTGGATCTCCAAACCTCCCCCAACCACGCTGCTTGCCACTGTTCACCGTGCCGTTTCGGGGCCAGAGAGACGAAACCTGGTCGCTCTGCCGGAGAGTCGCAATGAAGTGGAGACCATTGCGAGTGACCTCCCGAAGCCAAGCACCATTCTCCTTGGCAATCACGCGACGAAAACGGCGTTCAGGCAGCTTCCGCTCAATGAATACAAGGTCATACACCTTGCGCTGCACGGATATGCCGATCCAGAGTTCCCCGACCGTTCAGCCCTTATTTTTGCGCCCCAATCTTCACCCGCGGATGATGGCTTGCTCCAGGTGCGGGATATTCGGACTCTGCCACTGAACTCGGAGCTAGTAACGCTTTCGGCGTGCGATACAGGCGTCGGTCCGGTCGGCGAGGAGGGGGTTGCAAACATCGTGAATGCATTCATCGAAGCCGGAGCGCAAAGCGTGGTCTCGACGCTGTGGGAGCTCGAGGACCACTCCACTGCGCAATTGATGATCGATTTCTATCAACACCTCGGTCGCGGTGAAGGCAAGGCCGAGGCATTGCGGCAAGCGCAGCTTGACCTGCTGAAATCCGGGGATCCACCTTACTTCTGGGCCGGATTTGAACTTGACGGCGAACCAAGCACGCCCCTGTTTACGAGTTCTACATCCAACCTTTCTTTGAGGAGCAGCCGATGACAACCACTGCCGTTGCCGTTCCCCCTTTGTCGAAAGAACTCTCAGCAAAAGACAGGCACGCGATTCTTGAGAATGTTCTCGCAGCACTTCAGAAGCGGTTTTACTCGCCAGAGAAGCTGAATGGTGACTGGCAAACGGCAGTGGAACGGCACAGGCCGATGATCGAATCTGCCGCGAATGCGGACGCCTTTGAGCAGGCGGTGAGTGATCTCCTGGCTGAGCTGCACACCTCTCATCTGGGCTTTTTTCACGGCAGCGCTCGCCGAGCATCGAGCCGCGCGGCCCTCAGTGCGACCTACTTGGCCGACGACACGGAATATGGAAAGCGTTGGATCTTCCAGGACGTCCACTCGGGTGGCGCCGCTGCAATCGCCGGTATTGAGCCCAGCAATATCCTGCTCCGCGTCGATGGAAGCGACATCGTCCCGCCTGTGCATCCGGTCTTTCCGATGGGGAAACAGACCAAAGTGGAGTTCATCGACAACCATGACAAGCAACGAACCGTCTCGGTAGATGTGGCGCGACCCAAAGGAAAGAAACTCCACTTCATCGAACCGACGCTCGTTGAGGTACGCTCGCTCGATGATGGGCTTGGCTACCTGAGAGTGGCGATGTTCCCCGGCATGGTGGGCGTCGAGGTCGCAAATGAAATCTCCAAATCTGTCGAACAGTTGGGGTCGGTCGACAGCCTGATCATTGACCTGCGCGGCAATACAGGCGGTGGAATCGGCGCTCTCCGCGTGATGAGCCTGCTCACGCCGAGTCAAATCCCGGTCGGGTTCGCTCTCGACAGGCACCGCGTTACGGCAAATCTCGAATTGGAGAAACAGGCTTTCCGGCGATTCTCGCGAATCCCCTCATCGACGAAGACGCTCTGGCGTCTCGCGCTCAAATTCGCTCCTGCGATGATGGCGAAGAAGCCCATTGTTCTTCAAACCGAAGGGCTGGGGAGAAAGCCTTTTCACGGCAGGATCGTTTTGCTCGTCAATCGACACACCGCGAGCGCCGCAGAAATGATTGTCGCGTTCGCACGCGAGAACAACCTGGCGACGATTATTGGCGAAAAGACTGCTGGCCGGTTGCTGTCTGCGACCTCAGTGAAAGTGGGCAATGGTTTCCGCCTTGCGCTGCCAACAGGAGCCTATTACACGTGGAAAGGCACAGTTCTTGAAGGAACACCGATTGAGCCGGATCAAACCATCGAGTTCGACTGGCGAGACAGACGGCTTGGAGCTGACCGGCAACTCGATTACGCAATGGCATCGCTTCGAGAGGGTAAAACGGCGAGAGCCAGTTGAACACCCGCCTCAATGAGTGACTCGGCGATTTTCCGCCAACTAAGCGCCAATTGAATCAATCAAATCCATCGGCAATGAATTACATAACCCACCAATGCGCTAGCTTGCGGCCGCCCAGCGAACCTCGACGTCGGCAGCCGTGCGGACGCGGTCGATCAGTTGCGCGGCATGATGTTGGATATGCCGGATATTGACGAATTGGTGCTCCAGCTTGGACATGCGATACCAACTGAATCCACTTTCGGCGCCGTCGAGATCCAACGAGTCCACGGCGTTATCGACCATCCGATTACAGAAGTCCCAGTACTCGAGCACCTGCACCTGCGTGTACGGGTCACCCGCGATGCCGTCGCCCTCGCCGCGATGCTGTTTCCAGCACCTAAACGCAGCTTTGTCTTGCTGAAGATACAGATGTGCAAAAAACAGCGCGTGATACGACACCTGCCAGAACGCATTCTTGTGGTTGGTGCTCAACCACTCCCCGGGCGGACAGCGCTCGATGGCTTCGCTGAGCATCGCCAGCGATGCGTGATACTGGCTTTTCAGCACGGCTCGAAGCATCCGATGCGTGTGGTTCATCGATTTAGACCCCTTCCTCAAAACCGTCCGTCGGGCTTCTTAGGGCGCCCTGGAGCAAATAGGTTGTGCCGGTAAAGATCGTGACTATGAAGATCACTCTTCCAGGAGGAAACGGCAGTAAGAAGACCAAAAGAGCCAGGGCGAAGGCGCAGCCGACCAGATGAGCAATATCAGGCAAGAAATCGGACCAGACCGTGGTGGAGTCTCGATAAATTCTTCTCATCATGGATGTGCGGAATCTCGGACTCAAGGATACGGCCGGCATGGCGGCAGCAAGGCGGAGGTCGAGCAAGTGCTGGGAGTAAGCGAATTCGCGGCAGGCGTCACAGTTGAGGAGGTGGTTCTCCATCTCCCTGACGCGTTCGGCCGGGACCAGTTCGTTGAGCGAACTCAACACGATCTGCCGGGCATCATCGCAATTCATAGGTTTTGCTCCTTCAACATACAGGCTAGCGCCAGGCGGGCCCTGTGCAGGTGGCTCTTTACCGTTCCTTTTGGCAGGTTCAACATTTGCGCGACATCGTCGACACTCTTGTCTTGAAGATAAAACAACGAGATCACTTCCCTCTGCGCTTGCGGCAAGCGATCGATGCACTGCGCCAATTCAACATCTCTTGAAACCGTGTTCGGAATCGCCGGTTCAGCCAGTTCATCGAGCGGAACGGTTTTCCGGTAGGCGTGCGAGCGCACGGCGGAGAGACATGTGTTTCGCGAGATGGTATAGAGCCATGTACTGAGGGAAGCGCGCCCATCGTATGCCGGCAGAGCCCGCCAGAGCTTGAAAAAGATGTCCTGCGTGACCTCCTCTGCCCGGCCGGGGTCATTGAGAAACGCCACGGCCATGCGAAAGACCTTTTCCTGGTATAGGTCCAGCAGACGCTCCAGGGCCAGCGAGTAGCGGTGCTGATCCAGGAGGCGCAATACTTCATCGTCCATTCGATGTTATTACGCTTCGCGAGCGCTGGAGGTTGCAGGAAGAATCAAGATTTTCCGGTGCAACCGCGGGGTGACCCGGCGAGTATCAAGGGTTGAAGGAAGGATGGCAACCATGAGTGACAATCTGTTTGCAGCTGTCGTGATCGTGGCCATCGTGGCATGCATCGGGCTTCGGGAGTGGCTGCGTCACAGCCGGAGAACGATGATCCACAGGGAACGGCTGGCGGCGATCGAAAAAGGTATTGAGTTGCCGGCTCTGGAACAGGAGGCTCTGCGCGCGGCGAAGGGTGTCCAGCGATTCCTGTTGCTGGGAGGGCTGATCTGGGTATCGGTGGGCGCCGGCGCGTACATCACGCTGACCGCGCTCCTGAATTCACCGACGAACGCTGACCTTGGGATTCCACACGGAATTCAATGGATCGGCGTCGCACCGGCCGCAATTGGGTTGTCGCACATAGTCGTATGGTTCCTTCAGAAAAGGGAGCAACGCTCACACGATGGGAGGGGAACGAAATGAGGAACAATCTGACGGGTAAGCTATCTCACTACAAGGAATTCCCCATGAAACAGGGCATGACTCCACGGCTCATCTTCGCGCTCAGCGCGATCTTGTTTCTTCTACCTTCTCGAATCCATGCGCAAGCCGTGCCCGAACAACACGCGCTTTTTGAGACGATCCGATCGCAGGACGCGCAACTCTTCGACGCGTACAACCATTGCGATATCGACAAATTCATCGCTTTTTTTCCGGTAGATGTTGAATTCTTCGACGACCGGGATGGGCTGTCGGTCGGGAAAGCGGATCTGGCGGAAAGCATCAAGGAGAACATCTGCGGCAAAGTGACCCGAGAACTGGTTCCGGGATCGCTGCAGGTTTATCCATTGAATGGCTATGGCGCCGTCGAGATAGGCGTTCACCGCTTCCATCATCCAGGGCATGACGACACGGAACCCGTGGGAGAGGCGAAGTTCATTCACATATGGCAATACAAGGACGGCGCGTGGAAGCTTGCGCGGGTGGTCAGTTTCGACCACCACGCCGCAGCGAAGTGACTGAGGGACCGATGCGCTTCCTACTTCTTCTTCTTCTTCTCGCAACCAACTGCTCCGTCACCGGGATGGCGCAAGGAACTTCAGCATCCAAGTCCGAACTGCGACTCCGCGTGGACAAAGAAGCCCCGCAATTGCTGAAGCAATACAACGTTCCGAGCGTCGCCATCGGCTATATCGAGAATGGGAAATTGGCCTGGACGGCTGTGTACGGAGAGCAAAGCCCTGGTGTGCCTGCCAGCGAGAGGACTCTATATAACGTTGCATCACTCACGAAGCCGATTTCAGCCGAGGTGGTCCTGCGATTGGCTTCGGCCGGGAATATCTCGCTGGACGAGCCGGTTTTCACATACTGGACGGACCCGGATATCAAGGACAATCCGTGGAGAAAGCTGCTGACAGCCCGCCTTTGCCTGTCCCACCAGACTGGCTTCAGCAACTGGCGGTACCAGACCGGCAACGTACTCAGGTTTCAATGGGAACCCGGAACACGGACCGGCTACTCCGGTGAAGGGTACGAATACGTGGCCCGCTTCGTAGAGAAAAAGATGGGACGACCGTTCGATGACCTTGCCAAACAGTATGTATTCGAAGCCGTCGGGATGCATGACACTTCGTACACTGCGCGCGAATGGTTCGCCGGACGCGTTGCTGTTCCACATGGTCCGAATGGCGATAGGGAACCAGAAGTCTCGACAACACGGTCAGCTGCAGACAGGCTGTACACGACGATTGGTGACTATTCCAAGTTCGTCGTCAGCGTGATGGACAACGAAGGTCTAACAAAGGAAATTGCGGCGCAGCGCCTGACCATTACACGCAACCAAGTGACTCCAGCTGACCAAGCTGAGGTGTGCACGCAAAGAAAACCGGAGCAAGAATCCCATTCGTGCAAAGTGACTGCCGGGTTGGGATTGGGCTGGGAGATCATTCATATCAACGACGAGACGATCGTGGATCACAGCGGAGCGGACCTGGGCGTTCACACACTGGCGTTCTTTCTTCCACAACGGAAGATGGGGGTCGTTATCTTCACGAACGGAGAGAACGGCGTGAAGGTGATTCGGGAGATTGTCCAGATTCTTTATCCCAACCCGGTGTATCTAGCGACACTTTGATCCTTACGCAGCGTTCATGTCTCGTTCCGGCGACTCCCGCTCGATATTGCCTGAGTGCTGACCGCAGCCCCGTTGTGCACCGCCGCCGAGGCATACAGGCGCTCAGCTAAAGACTGGCACAGAGCGGTCGGCCAATTGAATCTGTGCAAGGACCAAATGATTTGATTCGGCGATTCTCTTAATCATTGACTTCAGGACGAGTCACTCGTTCACCCGTGCGCCTGCTCTCATCTGATCTGCAGAGGGTAGTAATAGGCAGCCTGATCCTGTTCGTGCGTTGTCGAGAGGAAGTATGGTCCGGCAGCGGCCTTTCGGAGATCTCGACCGGTCGTGATCTCTTGCTGCTCTCCATTTGCCACCGTGGTGGAGGTCCCCTCGGCGACGATACCATTTCCATTCTGGTCGCGAGTGATTGCGACCAAATACAGTCCCGGCGTACTATGGCGTGGCAGAATGATCGTCACCCTCACCAGAGCGGCCGGCAGCGATACAGATTCCAACTGCCCTGGCTGTTCGCCCCGAACAGTTCCGGAATCCCAGAGGTTCACCGTCTGCGCAACCACCGCAGTATTGGTCGTCAAAGTGTTCTTCTCCATTGCAAATCGGGCGACTAAGACCAATACGGCCGTCAGCGCGCAGGCTGTGATGGCTGTAGCAAGAGCCATCCGCCGCCGGCGAGAGCGGCTTTTCCCCCGAAGTTCAAGAAGGCGACTCATGCACTTGGGACAGTTTGCCGCGTGATCGATTCGAGGGTCAGAGAGCCCAATGCTTTTGGACTTACGGGCAAGATCCAGAAGGAACCCGTCATCCGGACATGGCCCGGTAGGAGTCGTCTCCCCGGCGAGGACACGTTGCTGATGTTGCTGTGTGATCCACGCCTCAAAGCGGTCTTCGATGCGGGAAGACCGACGCCAGCTCAGTCGCATTTCTGGGAATCTCCAGACCGGGACAGCCCTTGGAGCACCAACTCCAACTCCCGCAAGTATGCACGACGGACTGCCGTGTGATCCATCTCCAATTCTCTCGCGATCTCTCGCCATGTGTACCCGCTCGCGCGCCGATTGACAATGGCGTGTGCGAATGGCGACATTCGGGAAAGCAATTCATTCGCAAAGACTCTTTTTTCCGCTTCCAATTCGCCGGCGAGAAGCGCTTCCATATCGAGCGTCAATCCAAATGGGAGTTCTCGGCTCCGCCTGTTCGCAAGCTGTTGTGCCCGGCGTCGAAGGACGCTTTTGATACGGTTGGTGAGTTTTTCCGGAGGGGCTTCCGGATGACGCGCAACGTACCGAAATGCGTTGTGAACTGCATGCTCCATTAATTCGTGTGCCGCGTCCTGATCGTTCAGGTAAGTCCGTGCGCACAACAGAGAGTACGACCATGCTGCTTTCGCAGCGGCCTCCAATTTCTGATCAGAAGCTTGGTGCCCGGTCGTATAGGCCCAACTCCACGTCAGCTCTTCCCAGTTAGGACCAGTTGGCGGCATTCGCGAGCATCTGCCCGTGGGGGGATTAACCACCGTCTTCACAGTAGTATAGGCGAACTTCATTTATTTCTCCCCCAAAGGCGTGCCCCAAAATGCCTTTGCAAATGCCTTTAGTAAGTAGAAGGCTCCTCAAAGCCTCCACGGAAAGCCGCACGAGATTTCGAGACATCAGGGTTTGACGGCGCCCTCGACGCGAGGAATTAGGTCGCGCTTCTGCTAGCCACGTGGGACACGGTGTCCGCGTTGAGAAAGCGACTCCTCCAGAGGTTCCGCAGGCCCAATCACGCAATTTGCCTTGGCAATCACCGGAGATCGGTAATCGAGGCGCATATGGCAACTCTCCCTAAATTGCCAGAGCGATCTTGCGAGTGGACTCCCGAAGCTCTGGCCATGGCCGCTCAAGCCAAGGTGCTGTCGGGCAATAAGCTCGAACAACTTGTGGTGCGCCTTCAGCGCCACACGGGGCGCCCCAAGGAGGCATGCTGGCGCTTGGTCATACAACACGGGATCAAGGGACGAAAGGACCACCGGCGTTGGACGGAATCCGAAATGGAGACCGTTCGAGAGGAACTGGTTAAGGGGTCCATCGAAGAAGTAGCGAAGAAAATTGATCGGACGCCGAAAGCGATTCGCAACATGCTCAGGAGAAATCGCCTCAGCTTGCGTGAAATCCGATGCGATCTTTTTTCCGTGGAAAGCCTGGCGAGCGCATTACATGTTCGAAAGGCGGAGGTCGTCTTCTGGATTGAGCAGAACTGGCTTCAGGCTTCAGTCGCCGACCAAGGGAAGCGCCGTTTCTACATCATTACCCCCGAAGCTCTCAAAGACCTGTACCGGCGCCACCACGGGGATCCTCATCAAACGCGGCATTCGGAATCAGTCGCTCTTTGAAGCGTACGTCGAATACTGCTTTGCCCCCAAACATACAGTCGGAGAACAGCTGCTGGATGTGCGTCGGGACAAGCGGGAGCGGGCAGCGTTCGCGGCTGCGACAGGGAATGGTGCAGGCGGAAACGAGGAGGAGGAATGAAATCGATGACGAGGATGATGAAATGGGCTCGCAGTTTCGCCTCGAACTGGCGGAGGCTCAAGGAACAAGCGGAGGTCCCGAAGAGCGCGAATCGTGAACAGTGTCCGCGCTGTGGAGCGCCAATCATCCCGCTGCGGCTGACGATCCGCGAAATCGTCATTGCTGGACTTTGCGGAGCCTTATTTCTATCGGTCGTCGTGCCGGCTTGTTGGGCCACCGAACAGTGGGTTGAGCGGCAAGCGCAACGGATGCTCGACCGAACCATGTGGCACGAGCCGCTCGACGACTGGAACCGGTGAACGGTGCCACAATGTCTTCTCGATCCATGACTCGGTAACAGTATTGAGTATCGGAATCAAGAATTGCCCCTTTATGTGAAATATCGCTTGACCATTGCCACAAGTTCTTCGGCAGTTTGGGGTGTGGAGGCGACGGTTTGGTGGCCCTCGCCCAGAACGTGACACCGTAGATAGCCTTCGATAAGTTCAACCATTAGCCCATTGAGTGGACCGCGGCAGGCAGCCACGAGCTGCAGAATCTTTTCGTAATCGCTTCCCACGTTGAGCGTTCGCTCGATAGCTTCGATCTGTCCTCTGACGCGCCGAATGCGTGTCAGCATCTTTGCTACGTGTTTGACGGGTTTGGACAATCTGACCTCCACTCGCAATGTCGCACCTCAACTACTCCATCGCCGCCGGAACCACAGACCAACTCAGGGAGGTGACGCCGGGTTCGATTGACAGAGCCATGGCAATCCGTTCGACGAGAGAATTCTGTCTTCCCGGTGTCACAACTTCAGCTCGAAGCCGGGTTCGATCGGCGCCTTCCGAATCCTCGCTATCGTGTGGTAGCTTTTCTTCACGGCGGTTCTCCCTTCAAGGTTTGGCAACCCGATTCTTTCAGAATCAGGCTGAACCGCCGCTCAACTTTCAACTACAGCCGGGACACCCTCAGACCGTACAGTAGATTTGGCGATTTTGGAAATCATGCCAATTCAGGCATTCCCAGAATCAATAAGTTGAGTGTTTTCAATACCGATGTCCGGTTCGACTCCCGCCTCCACCAATAACACGTTTATTATTAATAGTTTACAGACGAAAAGCGCAGAAAAAGCGGAGAACATTTCCATTGCTAAGCCTTTCCCAATCAGCTAGATAGCTTCATTGACTTTGAAACCTGATGAGCCCGCGTCCGAAAAAAGCAAGCCGTTATTTTTCAGTTATCTAGATCAGCTATTCAGAGGGCGGATTTGTTCCGCGCGACGGGGCGACCCCGACCCGCAAGGTGCTGCGGTATTTATGTGTAATTAAGTTGTTTTTTAGATGTGAAACGGTGTATATTTCGATTTGCAGGAGGCTCCCATTGGCAACCGTTCCCGCATCTCGTCCTGATCTTGCGGCGCATCGTGAAGCGCTCCGCCTCCCCATCCCGGAGATCGTCAAGCAGCTCGTCGGCCTCATTGGCCGCAAGCTCACCGCCTATGTCGGAGGTGTCCGGGATGTGCGCGCCGTCGATCGGTGGATGAACGGAAGTGAGCTTTACGGTGATGCCGAACAGCGTTTGCGGTTCGCCTTCCAACTGGTCCGGATGCTCGCCGAAAAGGAAGATCCCACCGTAATCCAATCCTGGCTGACTGGCCTGAACCCTGAACTCGGCGACCGCGTCCCACTTCGGCTCATGAGGGAAAACGATCTGGAGACCGTGGCGCCGGAGATCATGGGAGCTGCGCGAGCTTTCCTCGTCGGCGGTTAGGAGCGAATTGAATGAATCTCGAATCGAAGCGGCCTGCTGGGCCGCTTTTCCGTCTCGGCAGAGATCGCGACGCATGGGCGGTTCCTGATTGGGCTTATGCCAAGGAAGATGGAACCTTCGGAAATCGCTTCGACGACCCGATGGGTGTGTACAGGGTTCTCTATGCATCTTCGCAACGGTTGGGATGTTTCATTGAAACCCTGGCGCGTTTCCGCGTGGACGTCTCCTTTGTCGCAGACCTGGCGCTCATGGAAAACGGCGAGGATGACTTTACAGCTTTCGGCACGGTACGCAGAGCGTGGATCAAAGGACGCTGCATTGGCACCGCAAATGTCGAAGGTGAGTATGCGGATCTTTATGCCCTCGGATGGGTAAGCCATCTCAGGACGGCGCCGGCCGGGATTGCGGTGAAACTTGGAATGAAGGACTTCGACCTGAGTTCGCTGGAACCGGCGGAGCCCCGCGTATTGACACAACAGGCCGGCCGGATCGCGTTCGAACTCGGATACGCAGGAGTCTTCTACCACTCTCGCTACGGCCACTCGATTGAGAACTGGGCAATCTTCGAGGACTGGACCATGCCGGATCGGTTCCCCATTCATCAGCCGAATTCGCGGAAAGTGGCGGAAGACGATCCGGACTTGCTCGAAGCCTTGCGAATCCTCGGGCTCGTGATAGGCGACTGAGGGTCCGATCGCAAATGACGTTCAGATCTGCCAACCCAAAAACCGGTAGCCAAGACATCAGTCTATGGCTTCTGAGCTAGGGCAATCGTGCACCATCAGAACATACAGCGGTTTGCTAATGGAGTCCGGCAGATGGGGTGCGAATTCAGATTCAAACCCGCAGTTCAGGCAACAGAGAGCGTGTCGCGATTCCGAGTATTCCCTGCGGACCACATCCGTGGGCAGCTTGTCGTCCTCAATAAACCGCATATTGCGAATCGTATCACCGCACTGTCGGGACACATGCGCATGCATTATGAAAGATAGCTGGGTACCTACTGCGCCTAATCGATCCTTCGAAGTAAGGTTGGACGCGCCGGCCAAGACACTAGAGTCGGAGAGACGCACGGCCACAAACCTAATCACTCGGAGAAGTATCCTCATCCGGTCCTTTCTCAACCGGCAGATGCCTCCAGCGCGATGGCACGAGGAAAGAGGATATTGTTCTCAAGATGGATGTGTTGATGCAGGTCCTGCTCGAATTCCCTCAAACCGTCATAAAACGCGTGGAAGGTAAGGCAGGCATCCTCCGGAGTTGTGAAGTTTCCGCTCAAGTGGCGGATTTCAGCGATCAGGGCGCCCGCAGCATCGTGTTCCTGGGTCATCATCGCGATCGGATTCGCAACCGTGCCAAAGCAACTACGGGGCCTCGGGGTTCCAGTGGAGATGGACCGCTCCAAGCCAACGATGTAGGGAAACAGGACGGCTTCTTCCTTGGCCAAATGTTGGGTGAGCTCTTCATCCAATTGCATGAGAGTGTTGGCGATCACCGGCAACTCCGGCTTCGTGGAGCCATGACGATTCACAACCTTCTGAGCAAGCTGGGCCAGTCGCGGCAGTTCACCCTTCACGTATGCGTGGTGTTTGGCCACAATGTGTGAACTCAAGCTCTCTAACGTTCTCTCAGCCCAATTCTCGACCTCAACCCCAGGCTTCTTTTCTGCCTCTTCCAGCGCCGCAATAACCTTGTCAATTTCCAGATTTCCGGCAGCGCATGCCTCTGCCAGAGGCTTGCGTCCCCCGCAGCAGTAGTCAATTCCAAATTGCTCAAAGACACGGATTGCGCTCGGTTGTTCCAATGCGATTTCGCGTACGGTTTGTGTGGTTGCGGTCATTTCCGATCTCCTTGAACTCGAACTTACAGAGATCGCAATGCCCGCCACAGCGACTTTGGTCACTCTGAAGCTCAATATGCCAACAACTGAGGAAGGTATCCGTGTGACCAAAGTCGCTGAGATCCTCCGTTCTGCTCGCCTAGGCTTGTGGTTAGACAGAAGGTCAACTCGACATGGGCGCAGCAATCATCACGCCGATCCATAAGCAGGAAGGCAAAAGGAAACTTGTCCCCAAGTCCAAATCCGATGGTTCCCAGAGGGTCAGGAGAATTGTTCAGTGGCTCTTCGTAGCACTGAATGGCTGGCTGGGACTCCAATTTCTTCTCTGGGTTCATTACTGTGAGGGCGGCGGTGTTGGATGGAACGTGCCACGACCCGCAGGAGCCGAAGGCTGGCTACCGATTGCGGGCTTGATGAATACGAAATACTTCTTGCTGACAGGAGGCGTGCCCGCAATCCACCCCGCTGCCATGGTCTTGTTCATTGCGTTCATGCTGATGAGTCTGCTGCTCAAGAAAGCCTTCTGTTCCTGGCTTTGCCCCGTTGGAACACTGTCAGAGCACCTCTGGAAGCTTGGAAAACGAGTATTCGGCCGCAATCTGCATACGCCAAAATGGTTGGATCTTCCACTGCGAGGGCTGAAGTACCTGCTTCTAGGATTCTTCGTGTTCCTGATCGGCGCCATGTCCGCCGAGGCGATTCACGATTTCATGTCCACACCGTACGGACTGGTCGCCGATGTCAAGATGCTGAATTTCTTCCGCGACATCGGGCAAACCGCGGCAATTGTCATCGGCTTGCTGGTGTTGCTCTCCATGCTGATCCAGAACTTCTGGTGCCGGTATCTTTGTCCCTATGGAGCGCTGCTGGGAATCACTTCGCTGCTCAGTCCGGTAAAGATCCGCCGCGACGCCGAGGTCTGCATCGATTGCGGAAAATGCGCGCGGGCCTGTCCTTCCAGCCTGGCCGTTGACCAGCTCGTGCAAATCCGATCCGTTGAATGCACCGCGTGCATGGCGTGTGTTGCAGCGTGCCCGGCCGAGAATGCCCTGCAATTCTCGTTGGTGCCGAGAAGAGCGGCAACGCCGGCGGAGAGATGGCGTCGTCGCGCACTCCAACCCATTGTCGTTGCAGCAGCTCTCGCTTGCATCTTCGTGGGCCTGGTCGTGGCAGCGAAGGCCACTGGGCATTGGCAGACAAATCTACCTCGCGGCGTATATATGGACCTGGTTTCCCACGCGAGAGAAGCCGGCCATCCTGACATGCAATGAGCCAAGCGAATGAGGGGTGGAATCGAGGAGAACTCTGGAGCGTTCGCAGAAACAGTTGCCGTGGCCCAGACGCTGCAGTGCGGTTATTTCCTCCGAAATCGAAACTCGGTCCCGATTGCTTCAATGGCGTGCCTGTCCAGCACTTGGCTCGCGCGAGCAAAAACGATCGTTTCCTCGACTTGAATATGGTCGGAATAGAGTTGCTTGAGACGCGCGGTTTGAGAGAGCAGGAGTCTGTGTTTCCTCTATCCCCAGGCAGCCCGATTCAATCCAGTCTGAATAGAGCCGCTCGATCGATCCATGCAGTTCGTTTGCCACGTGATGATCGTCCTCAAGTCGGTCAATCTCCTCGAAGGATTTCGCGTCGGACTTTCGCAGTCGCGGAAAGAGAGATACTTCCTCATCCGCCGTGTGGCGTTGTCCACCAGTTCTGAAATACTCAAGCGCAGTCTTGACTGCATCGCGCTCCTCATCGGTTAGACTCCGGCCCTGCGCCCGATCAACCACAACGCAAAGAATGCCCAGGAAGCTCTCGATTCGTCTGTGGCAGTCCTTCAACATGCCAATTGGATCATCGAAACCGCTGTCGGGCTTTGCGCCAATCTGAATCGCCATCACGAACCCCACTCATTCTTCCCTTCACTCATTGTCCTTCATCCGCAGCGTTTGCGAATCTCACGCGCCCTGGAGAACATGAAGGGTTGTTGCGGCCTTCAGTTGGGGTGCCGGCCGAATAATGCCCCGTGGAACATAGGAGCAGCATGGCTCTTCGGCGTGCGGGTTTCCAGTCAGAGCGTACGCACGAGCTCGCGAACCTCCGCAGATCTCTTTGAACTCGCAGGCTCCGCACTTTCCCTCTAGCTTCGAAGTGTCACGCAGATTGCGAAACAGCGGCGATTGACGATAGATCGTGGACAACTCCTGCGCGCGAACATTGCCGGCCGCCAAGGGAAGAAAGCCGCTCGGGAAGACTTCCCCCTTGTGCGAGATAAAGACAAACCCCTTCCCGTCGTTGAGACCCCGCGGCGCGCGTCCAATCGCGTCGACGGATTTTTCTTGCACGCTATCTACTCCCAATCCCAACTTTCGCTCGGCGACTCTCTGTTGCACCACAAAGCGCCGGTAATGCTGTGCCTCCGTCGTCTTGATATCGAAGCTAGCGGTCCTCGATAGACTGTAAACCTTCGCAAAGACCGACTCGAACTCCTCCGCACTAAGTAGATCGTTCAACTTCCCGCGTCCGGTGGGAACAAGGAAGAAGACACTCCAAAGCGTGATCTTCAGCATTTCCATCAGGGCAACGATGCTTTCGATCTCGTTGATATTCCTGCGGCTGAAGGTGGTATTGATCTGCACTGCCAATCCGATCTCATTGGCCCAGCGCACTGCATCGAGAGTTCGCGCAAAAGATCCGCTCGTCCCACGGAATACGTCGTGGGTTTCGGCGCTGGCACCATCCATGCTCACGGCCAGCCTGGCAAGGCCAGCTTCTTTCAGCCTAACAATGACCTCCTTCGTCAGCAGAGGCGTAGCACTTGGCGTCAGCGAAACTCTGACTCCGACCGAGCGCGCATGAGCGATCAGTTCAAAAAGGTCAGGCCGCTTGATCGGGTCTCCTCCCGTCAACACAAAGACCGGAACCTTCATAGCGGCGATTTGGTCGATTAGATGTTTGCCCTCGTCCGTGCTCAGTTCCATGGGGCTACGGTCCGGCTGAGCGGATGCGCGGCAGTGGACACAGGCGAGGTCACATGCCTGGGTCACCTCCCAGATGGCGATGAATGGTCGTTCGTTGAAGTCGGTCGTGTTGATTTGCGGGTTCATGCATCTATGAGACAGCGTGAGAGTTGCAGATGCAGTGACCAAAGTCCCAGGCTGCTAGAATTCCCGAGTGACCGCTGAACGCACTGATCTCGCGACGGCCCTTGGAAAAACTGCACTCTTGTCGGGTCTCACTCCGGCAGAGTTGAAGACGCTGGCTGCGCGAACAGTTCGCAAACTATTCAGTGCCGGAGAGTTGCTGTTTTCAGAAGGGGAGCCGTGCAACGGGCTGCACATCATTGCGCGTGGCAAAGTCCGCATCTTCAAGTCATCTATCAGCGGCCGCGAGCAGGTTCTCGCGCTGAACGTGCCAGGCGAGTCGGTCGCAGAGTTGCCAGTCTTTGATGGTGGCCCCTTTCCGGCTTCCGCGGTTGCGGTCGAAGATGCGGAAATTGCATTCATCTCTCGGCGCGATTTTCAGGCGTACTGCATGGAGCACCCTGAAGTCGCACTCAAAGTGCTGCAAGTGGTTGGCGCCCGGCTGCGGCGGCTAGTAGGGATTATCGAGGAATTATCATTTACGACGATCCGCCAGCGCCTTATAGCGGCACTCCTCAAACTGGCCCAAAACGAAGGGAAGCAAAGCTCTCTAGGGGTCGAGTTTCAACTGCCGGCGACTCATCAGGAACTGGCCAATCAGCTTGGAACCGTACGCGAGCTGGTCTCCCGCAATCTGATGCGCCTCCAGGCAGAAGGACTATTGGACGTTGACGCGCGACAGATCGTCGTGAAGGACATGGTGGGTCTGAAGGCGCTTCTGGAGACATCGTCCTAGACCTTTTCTGCTCCGAGTGACATAAGTTACTGCCCCCCTCTTCCTTGATCGGTAGGGTTGCAAGTGGAGAGTGCTTATGTCTACCGCAACTCAGTCTATTCGCGAGATCGTAACCAGGCAGCCATCCGCTGCCGGAATCTTTCATCGATTCGATATCGACCTTTGTATGCAAGCCGATTTATCGCTCGAAGGGGCGTGCCAGGAATTGCAGCTCTCTGTAGACCAAGTCCTCGAAAAGCTGGCTGATGCGGAAGCCCAGGGATGCGGCCGTGTGGCCGTGGATCCACAGAACCTGTCCTTAAGCCGCCTGATCCAGCACATCGTCCGAGTTCATCACAACTGTGTTCGTCAAGAGTTGCCAAGACTTGCTGAAATGGCCTCGAAGTTGTCGGCGAAGCGCGGCGACCGGGAGCCGCAGTTGACAAAGATCGCCGAACTGATCGAAAGGCTTCGCGGCGAAATGTATGCGCATATCCAGAAAGAAGAGCAGGTGCTTTTTCCATTCATCTCGCAAATGGATCAGGAGTCGATCGTTGCTTATCCGCCTGCACACGCTTGCTTTCGTTCGGTTACGCACCCGATCTTCATGATGGGGCAGGAGCACGAATCTGCCGACCATATTGTGGCCGAGATCATCCGGCTCACGAATCATTTTGAACCGTCCTCATGGGCATGCGCGACGCACATCGCTCTCTTTTCCGGACTCCGCGAGTTCGAGGCAGGCCTCAGACAGCATGTTCATTTAGAAAACGACATTCTATTTCCTCGCGCAATTCAATTGGAAGCAGAAATCAAGACGAGGAGGTAGTCATGGCTACGCTTGCGTTGTTAGATCACACGGTCTCCACCACCGTCGGTGATAATGCAGGAATTATTGGTCGCGAACGCCAGAAGAGTCTCATGCTTCGTGCTTGGATCGCGAGCGGCTTGTTCTTTATGGCTCTACCTGGGACGCTGTTGGGGTTCTCAAACCTGATGGCGATCAGCGCTCATCGCGGACTCGCCAGTCTGCCGGCGGCGTGGATCCAGGGTCACGGACATGCCCAGGTATTCGGCTGGATCGGCAGCTTCATTCTCGGAATCGGATTCTATTCGCAGCCGTCGCATGGGCGATCGGTGATCAGGACTCCGCTCGCATGCTTCGTTCTGTGGACCTCAGGCGTTGCGATGCGATGGGCAGCCAGCATTTACGGCTGGCATTGGCGCTTGGCGTTCCCAATCTCTGCCGGATTTGAATTGATCGCAGTTCTTTTGTTCATCGCTGCCGCGTCACGGCATAAGCTGCCAGAGCGGGCGCAGAGTGAGCGCGAAAAGCCGCGAATGGAGCTGTGGATGGTCTCCGTGTTGATGGGAACCGCCGGGCTCGCAGCTTTAGTCATCTTCAACTTCGTTGAATGCGTACGCCTGGCAGCCAATGAAACACTTCTCGCCTTTCCGCACGCTCTCGACCAAAAGTACCTGGTATTGCTTGCCTGGGGATTCCTCGTGCCGGTGGTCTGGGGGTTCTCCGCACGCTGGCTGCCTACCTTCCTCGCGATTGCACAGCCGAGCACTCGAGTATTCTTGACCGCGTTGATCCTGGACCTGATGGGTGTTCTTTCCGGCGTCTCCGGTTGGACCATCGCGGCGACGATTTTGCTCACCGCAGCCTCAGTCGCTATTGGAATCGCATTGCATCTGACACAGCGTCCTCACGGAACCGCAAAGGTCCAGGGAATTCATCCCAGCTTTCCCAAGTTCATTCGGCTTTCCTATGCTTGGCTGGTGATCGCCGGCTCAATGAGTATCTGGGCGGCCGTTGCCGACCAACACGGGGGCATCTGGGGCGCTTCTCGCCACGCTCTCACTGTCGGATTCGCCGCCACCATGGTCTTTGCCATAGGGCCTCGCATCCTTCCTCATTTTGCAGGCGTCTACTCGATCTTCAGCAAGCGACTGATGTTTATGAGTCTCATACTTCTGCAGACCGGATGCACGCTTCGCGTCTTGTCTGAGCCTCTGGCCTACGAAGGGCTGTTGCACTTCGCATGGAAGACGCTGCCGATCTCCGGGATTCTGGAGTTGAGCGGCGTGCTAGTGTTCGCCGTCAATATTATGCTGACCTTTCTCCTGGGCCGTTCTGCATTTGCGCACACACATGCATGAATGACCTTTGTCCATCGAGCCCTTTTCGCTCATCGCCGGCACAACCCTCACGTTTGTTCTGACAAATGAGCCGAGAGTGTTGTCTCTGTGACTAATGTCCCTGCGTTGTGTTCTCACCGCACCTATGATCAGGAATTAGAAACGAAGTTTATCGAAGCATCCGGGAGGCATCCATGAGCGACCGAGCAGAAAAGATTGGAATCGTGGGCGCGGGCAGTGTGGGAGCAACCATCGCCTACGCGTGCATGGTGCGCGGAGTGGGTAAGCACATCAGCCTCTTTGACCGGGTCAGGGCGAAGGTGGAGGCCGAGGTTCTGGATCTTAACCATGGACTGATGTTCGTCCCGATGGCGAAGTTGGACGGATCAGATGACATAGCAGTGCTTGAGCACTCGGACGTGATCGTCGTGACCGCTGGCGCTAAGCAAAAGCCGGGCCAGACACGCATCGATCTGGCCGAGACGAACACCGCGATCTGCCGTCAGCTGATTCCTGATCTGCTGCGAGTTGCGCCAGATGCGAAACTGCTGCTGGTGACCAATCCAGTGGATGTGCTCACCTTTGTGGCGCTGAAGTTGAGCGGACTCGATAGCAGCAAAGTTCTGGGCAGCGGAACGGTGCTGGATAGCTCCCGCTTCCGCTTTCTGATCGCGCAACGTTGCGCGGTGGCCGTACAGAACGTGCATGCCTACATTGCCGGCGAACATGGCGAAAGCGAGATTCCTCTCTGGTCCAGCGCCAGTATCGGCAATGTGCCCGTGCAAGGTTGGCGCATGCCGGGCCGCCGGGCGATGAGCGCGCAGGAAGAAAAGGAGATATTTGAAAGCGTGCTCACCGCGGCCGAGAGGATCATCCAGGGCAAGGGCGTCACTAATTACGCGATAGGCTTGGCTGTGGCTGCAATTCTGGAGGCCATTCTTTGGAATGAGGGACGCGTGCTGCCCGTCAGACTCCCTGTTGACGGACTATCGGGGTATTAGCGACGTATGTCTCTCTATACCGTCAATTGTGGGTCGCAGAGGAGTGGAAGGACTGTTGCCAGTGCCCATGAATCCAACTGAGGAGGCCGGGCTGCGTTCCAGTGCCGAAACCGTCCAGCGGGTGGTGCGCTCTCTGGGCTTCTAGCGTGACTCCATGATCGCCAATCCGATTCAGAGATTGCCGTTCCGAAGAATCGCTGAATTGAAAACGGAGAAAAATGCTTTGGCTTATCTCTGCTTTGACGCCACGGCTCCCATGGCAAGTCAGAAACAACGCAATGAAAAAGGAGATCAAAATGAATCTACACGAAGACGAAAACACCAGCTTAACCAGACTTCCCGAATTGACTCAGCCCCTGCTCTAATTTGATCTTGGCGCAGAAATAGAACACCTGCACCAAGAAGATTCCTGGCAGCGAGGTACGGGGCGGAGTTCGAGAACACTTGTGAAGCAGCCAGATTTTCGTGTTGTCCTGGTTGCGATGAAAGAGGCCACAGAGATAAAAGAGCACCGGGCAGATGGAAGGATCTCAATCCACACAATCGCTGGGCATTTGCGGCTCAGGTTGCCAGACCAGGTTGTCGAGGTTCCTGCCGGCCATCTGTTAGCGCTCGATCGTTGCATTGGGCACGACGTTGAGGCTTTGGCGGATAGCGTCTTCTTACTCACAATTGCGTGGTCTAAGGACACCGTCTGATCTGCTTTGAGCCCTTGGCTTGCGACAGATAGCATCATTCGCAGCTAGTCGTCATGCTCCAAAACCTCACTTCCAACCACGGAAGCGCTTCCAGCAGCATTGTGCCTCTGCCACAGGGGATAGGGCACACCCGCAAGCCGATTGATCGCGAGAGCTTGAGCCGTGAGCAGGATAACTGCAACTTCAATGATGACGAGTTCTTTGGGCTGGGAGATAATGCCGAGCGAAACGATGAGAGTCGTAGCCCCGGCAGGTGGATGACTCACTCGGAACAGCGCCATGAGTGCTCCGGTGGCAGACAGAGAAAGCGCAGCGGCGAGGACTCTGGCGCCATGAACGCCGGGGTGCATACCAAAAGGCGGGCTGGAAGCCACGGTAAGCGCGAAGGCGCCGTAGCCGCAGATGAGTCCAATTGCGTGACCGAGGATGGTATTCCGCGGGCTCGAAGCTTCCGCAAGGGGAGAAAAAAAGAAAAGATACGCCGTTGGGCCAAGCGACGGAAAGACAAAGGGGCTGCCCGTTAGAAGGGCCAGCAACGCGAGCAGTCCGATTGTGATAAAGCCGTTAATGCAAACATAAATCGCCCACACGACGCGCGCTGGAAAATGCTGTAAGAGCCACCTCAGGCGCAGATGAGCAAGCAGCGCTGGCACATGGTCGATGCTGCCGGATCTTCCCTTCACATCGGTCTGATCATTCATGGAAATCTTCAGATGTTCGGTAGCAGATCGAAGTACTCTTCGTCCTCATTCTTACCCCCTTCTCCCTTGCCGAGGTTCTTTTCCGATTCGACAAACTCGATGCGCTCAATCCACTTCACCATCTTGTAGCCGAGTTGGTTTTCGACCCGCAACCGCAGCGGAGCGCCGTAGACCTCGGGCAGCGGCTGGCCATTCATCTCGCTGGCCAACAGGCACTGCGGCTTAAGCACATTTTCGAGGCTCTGCGTGTCGTAGTAGGACCCGCCGTAGAGTGCTTCACCAAAGGAGAAGAAGGCAACGGTATGCGCCTCAGGCAGAGGGCGAACAAGGTCGATCAGTTTCTTCATGGGGATTCCGCCCCATTTGGCGATGCCGCTCCAGCCCTGGATGCAATGATGCATGGCGATGTGGTCCACTTCGCCCAGATTGCGCAAGTCGGCGAGCGAAAGCTCGACCGGGTTCTCGACCAGGCCGCCGACCGTTAGCTTGAAGTCGCGGAAGTGGCCTTCAGCCAGGCGCTTCCAATCGTCGCGCACGGGAAGCTTGCCATTCGGCCACATGTAAGGCGAGATGTCCTTCTCCGAATACATCTGTTGCGGCGTGAGCCGGTTCAGGGTGAGCAGTTGCATAGGATAGGTAACAAACTTGAGCACATGCTGCAGCGCGCGTGGCTGATGCCATGAGAGATAGTGTGCGACGATCCAACAAAGAAACACCACGCCAATGCCCACGAAGCCCAGCCAGACGCCCAGTCGGCCTTGGTCGTTGGTGCCAAGCACGATGTGGTTCATGTTGCGTGCGAATCCAGTCATGACCACCAAGGTGATGTGCACGATGAGGAACGCCAGGAAGCTGAGCATCGTGAGGAAGTGAATCGAGCGGGCCGATTGCCGCCCGCCGAAGATCCGTGCATACCAGGTGAAATGATTCACCACCGCCGGCGACATGGCGATTCCAGTAAGGATCGCCAGCGGGCCGAAGGCGAAGACCACCGTGAAGTAGGCAATCTGCTGCAGTGCGTTGTAGCCGTAGAATCCATTGGGCTCAGCCGGCAGATGCAAAGTGGCGTAGTGGACCCAGGTATTCCAAGCCTGCAGAATCACGGTTGGCGAGGTAGGGATCAGGCGCTTCCATTGCTCTGTCGTGCAGAGCATGGCAACGAAATAGACGCCGCAAAGGATGAAGCCATGCACGTTGATGAAGTGCCACACGCGTGCCACGCCGATCGTGTGGCGGTAGCCGGGCGTACCAACAAGCGGCGTGAGATAGCGGGCATCATCCTTGGCCGTCCACAGGCGGTCGCGCGGGACCTTGATGGGAGTGAAGCGGATCCACTCGCTGCCCGGCGTGCAGTCGTCGTTGAAATAGAGCCGCGGATGATCGGCCAGGATGGAAAAGCCGCTGCGGATGAGCATCGTTACGAACAGGAAGTTAAAGAAATGGCAGTAGCGGACCCAGAGCGGGAATCCATGCGGGCCGGCAAAGTCGTTGGGGTAGACCACGGGAACGGGCGGAATGTGCGGCAGACCGGCCACGGCCATCTCAATCCACGCCGCAGCAACCAATGATGCGATGACAGCGGCAATTCCGATCAAAATCGAAGGACGAATCCAGAGGCGGTGGCGGCGATCCGGGGGATAATGAACGGCAGCGTGTTCCGCGTCAAACTTGATCACTGTGTGTCTCCTTTGGCGGTTTGGAACGCCGCTTACTCCGATATGCGAGCTTACATCCGCGCCGACCCTGGCCAGCGTACATGCTTCCATCAGCGCACAAAATGACTTTTGTCACTCGCAATATGTAAATAGATCCTGAAAATGCAGCTTAAGCGATATCGAGACAGGCCCAGACGCCTGCCTGATCGCCGGGGAAAATGCACAGCCGCCATCATCCAAGTGACTTAAGTCCCTGCAATTCGGCTCACCTCATCTTACCTTCTTAATTGCAGCAAACTCTTTTATGAATTCTTCAACGCGAATTGAGGCAAAACCATGAGCTACAAGCGTTATTGGGTGGCGCTGGCCATCGTCATTATTGGATCTTTTGCCGTTCTAGGCGGCGTAGGGCAAAAAATGATCAGTCAGGCTCCTCCTATTCCGGATGTCTATACGACGGACGGGCAACTTCTCTTCACCGGAAGTTCCATCACCGATGGGCAAGGGGTCTGGCAGTCGATCGGTGGTCAGGAGATCGGCACAGTGTGGGGTCACGGCGCCTACGTCGCGCCCGATTGGAGCGCAGATTGGCTGCACCGTGAATCAGAGATTCTGCTGAATACCTGGGCTGTCAGATCCGGCGCGGCGAATTTCGAAGCTCTCGGACCGGACCAACAGGCCATCTTGAAAGCGCGCCTGATTCGAGAGATGCGGACCAACACGTATGACGCCTCGCGCAATCGCGTCAGCTTGAGTGCCGACCGAGCGGCGGCATTTCAGCAGCTTCGGGCCTACTACACCGATGTCTTTGCGACCGGCAGGTCGGCGTATGCCATCCCGAGCGGCGCATTGACCAACGCAACAAAGCAGCATCAATTAGCAGCATTCTTTTGGTGGACATCGTGGGCTTGCAGCACCGAGCGACCGGGATCTGATACGACGTACACAAATAATTGGCCGCATGAATCTCTGATCGGCAATGTGCCGACGTCAGGCGCCGTCCTATGGAGCGTACTTAGCTTCGTCGGGCTGCTCGCGGGAATCGGAGGCCTGGTCTGGTGGTATGCATCGCAGGAAAAGGAACTGGTTCATGGGCCCTATCCTGAAAAGGATCCGTTCCTCGCATTTAAACCCACACCGTCGCAACGTGCGACGTTGAAATACTTCTATGTGGTAGTGATCCTTTGGGGCGTCCAGATTTTGATGGGCGTTTTAACTGCTCACTACGGTGTCGAAGGTCAGGCATTCTTCGGATTCCCGCTCGCTAAGTATCTGCCCTACGCCGTCACCCGCACCTGGCATCTCCAAATCGCTATCTTCTGGATCGCGACGTCTTGGCTTGCCACCGGACTTTATGTCGGACCCGCGGTCAGTGGCCATGAGCCGAAGTACCAACGGCTTGGTGTGAACGCACTCTTCGGTGCGTTAATTCTCGTGGTTGGCGGCTCGCTTGCCGGCGAATGGCTCGGCATCCAACAGCGCCTCGGCAATATGTGGTTCTGGTTCGGCAGTCAGGGGTATGAATACGTCGATCTCGGACGCTTCTGGCAAATCCTTTTGTTCGTCGGCCTGGTGCTGTGGCTTGTGCTGATGGTCGCGGCTCTCAAACCGGCTCTGGTTCGCAAGAGCGAGGACAGATCGCTTCTGACTCTCTTTCTCATTTCCAGCGTTGCTATACCCCTTTTCTATTCGGCCGGACTGATGTACGGCCAGCGCAGCCACCTCGTCACCGCCGAATATTGGCGCTGGTGGGTAGTTCACCTCTGGGTTGAAGGCTTTTTTGAAGTATTTGCAACTGTTGTGATCGGGTTCCTCTTCACGCGGCTAAAGCTGATCGAAATTCGCACCGCAACCAAGGCGGCGCTCTTTTCGACCACCATCTTCCTGTCCGGTGGGATCATCGGTACGTTTCATCATTTGTACTTCGCTGGAGCGACTCCGGCGGTGATCGGTCTAGGCGCAATCTTCAGTGCATTTGAAGTTGTGCCACTGACCCTGATCGGCTACGAAGCATGGGAGAATATCCGTCTTGCGCAACCGACCAAGAAGTCTCCGTGGATCGCCAATTACAAATGGCCCATCTACTTCTTCGTCGCGGTCGCATTCTGGAATCTGGTGGGAGCAGGTCTCTTCGGCTTCCTCATTAACCCGCCAATCTCGCTCTATTATGTGCAGGGACTCAACCTGACGCCAGTCCATGGCCACACTGCACTCTTCGGCGTCTATGGAATGCTCGGTCTTGGCCTCACACTTTTCTGCCTGAGAGCGCTTAAACCGGGAACAAAGTGGAAGGAAACCCCACTGAAACTCTCTTTCTGGTCTCTCAACTTCGGCTTGATCTTCATGGTCATTCTCAGTATGCTGCCGGTCGGACTGCTGCAAGCCTGGGCATCCATTGAGCGCGGCACCTGGTATGCGCGTTCGTCGGAATTCATGCAGTCCGGCTCCATGCAGACTCTGCGCTGGATGAGAGTTCCGGGAGACATCCTGTTCTCAATCGGTGCAGCATTGTTCGCCTGGTTTGTACTTGGATTGCTCACCGGGCACTCGTACAGCAAGGACGATCAGGGTAGAACGGGTTCCTCTTTGCGCGATCAGGACGAAGAACGCACCGTTGCCCTCGCGGGTCGCTGAGCGATCTGCAAACATCCGTGCGGCGTCTTTGATGGCCCTGCTGTCAGCAAAGACGCCGCGAGGATCTGCTACGGAAGACAGGGGAAGCTAAGGAGCGGCACATGGACTATACATTTTTCGCAAATCTGCAACAGGAGTTCGCACTTCCAGAAAAGGGTATCCTGAGCCGCGTTCTGCACAAGGACGAAAAGATCAACGTGACCTTGTTCGGCTTCGCCGCGGGCGAGGAACTCTCGGCGCATTCAGCCCCAACGCCCGCCGTCCTCTATTTTCTCGAGGGCGAAGCCGAACTGCAGTTAGGAACGGACATAGTGCAAGCTCGGCCCGGTTCCTTCGCCTACATGCCCCCAATGCTTTCCCACGGAATCTCTGCGAGGACAGGGCTTCGAATGCTGTTGGTTCAGATGAAGCAGCTATCGTAATCCCTTCTTTGTCAAGGCGCTTGTTCCCGTGAGGACGGCAGACTCTCCGTGTTCTGGCGACTCGCCACGGTTATGGTGGAAAATGCCAATAGAGTTTAGCAGCGATGCATCGCTTACTCCCGGTCAACATCCAAATTGAACCGACATTTCTTAGAATTCAATCCTCACCTGAAACGCGATCATGCGCGGAGAGCCGTCGCCTCCTAGCCCAACGCCCAACAACCCCGTAGGTGGGGAGATCGTGCTTTCAAGGGTTCCGAATCGAGCGGGAACCGACGCGCCCGGTACGCCGGCTTCGACTTCACTAGGCAGGGCGAAGTTCGGATGGTTGAAGGCATTGAACATCTGCGTATCAAGCCTGAAAGTTCTGCCTTCACGAATCGCGAATGTCTTCGTGATGTAGATGTCCGGACTCGTGTAATGCGGCCCCCGAACTGAGTTGCGCCCGGAGTTCTCGAACTGACAGTTCACGGCGGAATCCCCTCCAGTACACGCTCCGGTTGCCGGATCGACCACGGAGGCAAAGGCGTTGGGATTAAGCCATTGCTTCGTACCTGCTACAGTCACGCCTGCCACAGGATTCTTGTTGTAGACGGGCACACCCGGCACACGATTCGCATAGGCGGGCGCATTGAATTGGATGGTACTCGCTCCGTTGGCCTGAAATACTCCATTGCCGTTTGCAATGTAAGGCTGTCCCCAACGACTCTCACTGCTGAAACGCGCTCGTGCACAGGAGGAGTACCGGATCCTGCAATTTTTTACCTGAGGCGTTCTGCGAGAAGGTGGTCCGCGATTCGTATGGCATTGGCGATGATAGTCAGCGAGGGATTGACCGCACTCGCCGAAACGAAGCAGGAGGCATCGACAACATAGAGGTTATCGAGATCATGGCTCTTGCAATGTGAGTCAAGAACGCTGGTGGCAGGATCGTTACCCATGCGGCAGGTGCCGTTCTGATGCCCCACGCCCTCGATAGGGATACGTTTCTTGAAATAGGCGTGGAGCGGGACGGAAGTCGTTGCGTGGCCAGCCCTCTTCAGAACGTCGACCCAGCGGTCTTTTAGACGATTGAATGACTCGACGTTGTTTGGCGTGTAAGAGAGTTGAATCCTCCTGGGTGCGGCGTTCGTGACCGGCTCAGACTCGTTAGTACAGCCAGTGTCTCCGGACGGATGAGCGCCGACGATGCCGGGCTGCAGGCTTTGTACGGAGAGTGGGGTGCTGTTGTGGAGTGTGACGCGATTGTTCGGATCGGGAAGATCTTCCGTTGTGAGCCACCAGGGGACGGCGTGGTGTTTCATTCCCTCCAGCACAAAATTGGGAGTGAGTGACGGGGCATCGCCCTTCATCATCTCGAAGTGGAAACTGCCGACGGGCTGCACCTGCCCCAGCGGGAAAGGATAAGCAGAATCGGAATCCTTAAGGTAGAAGTCATTCGTACCCCATGTCTTGGTGTAACTATCCTCGTTGCGCTTGGTTGAAATGGCGAGCAGCGCGTCCGCCTGGTGATACATAAAGTTCCGGCCAACCTGATCGGAACGGTTGGCTAGACCGGTAGGATACTTGTCATTCGCGGAGGTGAGGAGTATCACCGCGGAGTTGATAGCGCCGGCGCATACGGCGAAGAAGCCTGCGGTATAAATCGCGGTGCCGCCGTTCTTCGACGCCGGAGGAGCATTGGTTTCGGAGGATTCGGGCGCTGAGCCGTATCGCTGACCGGAGCCGGAATGGATGACCTCGACCGCGGTGACAGCCGTGCCAGTGCTGTTGGTAAGAAGGCGAGTGACGTAGGAGTTCGTCATCAGCGTGACATTGGGCAGGTGAATGATCTGCCGGATGCAGTTGATGTCGGCATCGGACTTGGCGTGAACGAGGCAGGGATAGCCGTCGCAGGTATCACAGCGGATGCAGCTCGAGGCGAGGGGATCGGCTTCATTGCGTTTGAGTCCAAGAGGAATCGGGAAAGTGTGGATGCCCAGCTTGCGAACGTCTTCTTCGATCGATTGCATGCGCGGCTCGTTGGCGAGGGAGGGATAGGGATATTTACTGGAATGAAAAGGCTCGGTGGGGTCGAAGGAGGAGCCATATCCGCCGGGGACCGATGGCGCGGCGCCGAGGTCTCCGTGGACGTGGAAGAGTTCTTCAGCGCGGGTGTAGTAAGGTTCTATATCCGCGTAGGAGATGGGCCAAGCAGGAGAGATCCCGCCTTTATGCCGGATGACGCCGAAGTCTTCGGCTCGCATGCGAAACAGAGCGGCGCCGTAAACCTTGGTCTGTCCCCCGACGAAGTAGGATTGCTGCGGGTGCAGGTCCTTGCCTTCCTTGTCCTGCCAGGTCTCTTTCGTGTGATAGCGATTGTCGAGAAATACTGCCGAGGTGTCCCAGTTGAGCTTTTCCTGCGGCATGAATGGTCCGCGCTCTAGGATAAGGATTTTCTTGCCGCCCTGAGCGAGATGGAGAGCCAAGGTTCCGCCGCCTGCTCCGGTACCGATGATGATCGCGTCGTATTCCATGCTTGTAAGATGCAGATCGGCGGTTTAGTCGTCGAAGCTCCGCAGAGCTCTCTCTTTCTTAGGTACTGATTGCTACGTCGCGATCAAGGAAGTGTTTGGGTTGCAGTCTTCCTGTCACGTTCCCACAGGTGGCGATGGGAGGGATAGTGGCAGTAAAACGGACAGGGGTACTTGGGATCAGGATGCAGCTTCGCGCAGAGAACTCGATCCACGCCAAAGATGCGGAGATAGATTTCAGCCGCGATCAACATGCCCAGCAGAGGCGCGATGAAGTAGAGCCACTCGGCCGTCCAGACATCGGCAAAGACCGCCGATCCTGTGGTTCGCGCCGGGTTGATACTGAAGCCGGATACAGGAGCGAAGAAAAGGATGTCAAGGGCGATCAGGATTCCGACGAAGTAGCTGGTAAGATTTGCCACAGACGGTCGGTTCGACAGCCAGAGAACGACTGCCATGAGGACCGTCGCCATAAAGAACTCCGCGAGGAAAGCCGCTGCAGTTCCATAACTCCCTGGCGTAGTAACGGCGTAATCGACGGTTGGATCGGCAAGACTCTTGCCCAGAAGGAGTGCTGAAACTGCCACGCCAAGTACTCCGCCTAGAAATTGGGACACCACGTAGAAAAAAGCGTTCCACGCGTCGATCTTGCCAAGTCGAAAGTAGGTCAAGGTAATCGCGGGATTGAAGTGGGCGCCGGACCGCTTTCCCATGGGCGAACGAATAATTAAGACCGCCGTGATACCCATCGCAAGTCCCATCAGGACCCGGCGGAAGACCACGTTCGGAAGGATGTGCGGCATGGGATAGGCGGAGTTGAAGAGAAAGACAGTGGACGCGCACGCCGAGATCATGAAGATGGCCAGTTCGACGGCTTCAAAAATATACAGGCGCCAGTTACGTTCGAACGAGTCGCGGGCCGTTCTCTTCGGAATGTTCATATTGGCTTCGCTGATCGCGTGGCTCAAGGTATAGCTCCTGACCCGCAGGGGGAACGACCTTTTCGGCGGCGTGCTGACCCGCCAGAGCCTATCCTGATCCAAGAAGAGGGCACGCTAGCACACGGTGACTGAGTAGTCCCGCCCTTCCCACCGGTTGGCCTCAGTCCAGAAGAAGGTGAAGTGAATGCAAGTGCCCGACGAGGTGGCTACATCCGGAAGATCGACGTAGTCGATCTGAAGTGAGTTTTGATTCGAATGCGTGTCGTGGACACTCGCCCAATTGTCACTCGACCAGTGAAGGTTGAAGGCTTTCTCGCCCTGCACGCGGAGAATCTCCCCAACGCGCATGAAGCGCACGTGACGGTTCGGCTTCCAGACTTCGAGCTGCTTTCTCTCGCCGCGCTCGCCAAGGTAGCGTTTGGCAACCTCCGGAATTGCGTCGTAGACCTTGCCGTCGGTCGTGGAGCGGAGAAGTTTGATGTACTCAGCATGGGCCCACATCAATGGCATGGCGGAACCAGTGGGCTGGCCGCGCCACATAAAGATCTCGGGCCTGTCGTTCTCGTCCCAGGATTGCTCAGGGAGCAGGCCGGTTGCCGAAGCAAGATTCTCCATCGCACAGATATAGGCCTCAGTGCTGCGCCCAGCGGCAAGCTCGTAATGGCCCCGTTCACCAGTGAGCAGCGGCCAAACGCGGCCCACACCATGCTGCGTAAAAGGACCACCGTCCTGCTGCTGGCCATATCCATCGTGGTTATAGCGATGCCAGGTTGGCCCCGCAGGCGTATCCGTCTTGAGCACAGTATCGATCACTTTGAGGGTGGCGACGACGGTGGGGTCGTCCGGCCTGCGGATACCGTAGCGGACCAATTCCAGAAAGCCGCCATCGACGACGTTGCGCGCTGGGAAATCACACTGCTCACCGGGGGCATGGTTGGCGATGTGCAGGATGCGGGATTCTTTGCCCTCCGCAGGCTGCTCCTGGCCGACCTGCTCGGGCAGAATTCGCATGAAATACGTGGACGTGCCTCCGACGAGCGAGCCCGTCGTGGTTGTAGTCCAGTCTTCAATGTGAGATTCAAGATAGTCGGCATATTCTTCGATGAAAACTGCGGTCGGCTCCTCGCCGCGCTCACGGAAGAGAAGCGACGCGCAGATGAGAGCGGCAATATTCGAGGCGAGCGTGGAGGGCGAGTAGCCGGAGGCCTCTTCCCAGCGCTCCTGCTGAGTGACCGGACCATTGCGGATCAGAAATGCAGCGCCCTTGCTGACCAGATTGAAAGGATCGAAGTCAGCCAAACCCTTCTCGCAGCGAAGGCGCCATGCGAGCATGATTGGAAAAGCGACCTCATCGAGTTGGATGCCACTCCAGTAGGCATCTCCGTTGACCCAGAAGTTTTGCGGAAAGCCGCCGTCGTCATACTGAGAGACGGCAAGGTAGATAAGTGCGCGGAGGGGAGTCGCAGTGTCGCCAGCAGCAAGCAAAGCCGTTGCACTGTTGACCATGTCGCGGGTCCACACAAGATGATACCCGCCCTGGTCGCTGTCGCCTTTGGCCTCTCCCCACGGAATGGCGAGCGACGCGATGAGGGCGCCGGCAAAGGACTTGTCTTCATGTGCGAGCAGGAGGCTGTAGCTGCTGTGATAGAGATTGCCGTTGTCGATGGAAGCGCTTTTGAGCGGCCGTAGGTGCGAGGCCGTCTCGTCCCACTGTTTCTCATACCTTGCCAGGTGCTCGTCAAAGGGCGTTCCCAGAGACTGCAACAGGTTCGCGAGGGCGCGTTGCTCGCTGTCCCCGAAGGCAAGGCCGAGCGTAAATTCCGGAGTCTTGCTGATATCCAACTCTCCGGTCAAGGCGATGTTTCCATCGCTGGCCCGCTCAAACATCCAATCCATCCTGAAGTCGTCGTGGAGGTCCGTCCATCCATCGCTTGCGCCAACGTAGCCGCAGGAGACGTTCAAAAAGGGAACAGTCGCGCCCATTGCCATCCATTTGCCGGCCCTCTGCGCCATCAGGATGCGCTGACCGTTTGCACTCGTAACGTAGCCGTTATTACCGGATCCACCGCCCTCCAGATGTGGTGCGCACAGAGCGAAGAGTTTCAGGATCCCTGAGAGATGTCTTGTCTCTACCAGAGACACAGGTACGCTGGAGCATGCAGGCGAGGTGCGGGTCGCCGATGATGTCTTTGGTGATGATATAGCGGCCCTTGGCATCCGCATTGATGCAGCGATAGCCGAGCACATGATCGGAGATGCGCTCCATCTTCACGGTTAGATCGCGCTTTTCCTCATGGAAGAAAGTCTTACCGTCGGTAACGAGATATTGGAGATCGCGAAGCTGAGGCCGGTCGACGGTAGGGTAGTAGACTTCCGTTACGATGCCGTTCCAGATGGTGAACCAGAGATGGCTGGAAGCGCAGTACGCTGTGCCCACCCCGGATTTATTGCTGTGCGTCCATCGGGGTTCGATTCCCGGCTTGCCAAAAGCGTCCCTGCCAACGACTGCCTGCACTCTTATGCCTCATTCCTATACAGGTAGGATGCCGGCTTGATTCACTTCGATAGTCCCGCCCCGCATTGTTGCCGCTTGCTGGGCACCGTTTGTCGATTCATTGTCGCCCTTTTTCGGATAGCAGACCGATTTCTACTCTGGCAATGAAGGAACTCTTCGACGGAGAGTCTAGAGTCCCGCTGCTCGACGATTGGCATCAAAACTGAGAGAGGTAATTCAATGAGACTTCAAGGGAAAGTGGCGGTCGTCACAGGAGCCGGGACCGGGATCGGTCAGGCGATTGCTGTCGCGTTCGCCGAAGCCGGTGCCGCAGTTGTCGTCGATTATGTGGGCAAGGCATCTGTATCCGAAGACACGATCAGTAAGATCAAAGCTCTCGGCGGAAAGTCGCTAGGCGTAGATGCAGACATCTCAATCCAGAATGACGTCAATGGACTTATTCAAAAGACAGTTGCGGCATTCGGCAAGCTCGACATCTTTGTGAACAATGCCGGGATCGAAAAGAAGATTCCGTTTGTAGATTATCCGCTGGAGGAATGGCAAAAGATCTTTGCCGTGAACCTCACGGGGCCGTTTCTCTGTTCGCAATCGGCCGCCAGACAGATGATCCGGCAAGGCGGCGGCGGGCGAATCATCAACATTTCGTCAGTCCATGAGGATCTCCCTATGCCGACCAATGCTCCATACTGTGCCACGAAGGGCGGCCTCCGGATGCTTATGCGCACGATCGCTGTTGAATTGGCTCCGCATGGAATCACCGTGAATAATATTGGTCCCGGCGCCATCTACACGCCGATCGATAAGGATGTCGAGAGCGATGCACGGTTGAATGATCAGATTCTGGCCGAAATTCCAATGGGACGCTGGGGTAAGCCCGAAGAGGTTGCGCAACTTGCGGTCTACCTTGCTTCGGACGCCGCCGCATACGTTACGGGAAGCACACACTTCATCGATGGCGGCATGCTGAGAAACGCGGGCAGCTTATAGCGTTCTGCGACAATTTGATCTAACGCACTGATCCGCAGTAACGAGCTAACTATACCGGTCATCACAGCAAAGACATGAGCAAAATAGACCAGAGATAGTTCTCTCCGAGGCCGATAATAGATAGGCGATACCTGCAGGCCGACCCAGAGACAGATGCTTTGCACTAACCCTATGGATGGGAGCATTCGGACGACAGGGCCGGGGAAACCCAGGTTTGACGCCGCGATTTCTCTCGCAAATGCAGGACTCGGGCTGCGAAGTGCGGGCTATTCTGCATCATCCTGATCTCCCTATGAATTCACCTGGCCCCCGGATCGATCCTGCGTCTGCGTCTCAGTTGTCCGCCGCGAGCAAGCGTCTCTTGCCGTGGCTGGTTGCGGTTGCGTTCTTTATGGAGTCGTTGGACACGACCATTCTGAACACCGCTGTTCCCGCCATTTCAGAGGCACTCCACGTCGTACCCCTCAGCATGAAGGCCGTGCTGGCAAGCTACACGCTGAGTCTAGCCGTCTTCATTCCCATCAGTGGCTGGATGGCCGACCGGTTCGGAACGCGCAGAGTGTTCGCATCCGCAATCGGCCTCTTCACGCTCGGATCACTTCTTTGCGGCATATCGAGCGATATCCATCTGCTCGTCGCCTGTCGTGTTCTGCAAGGTTGCGGCGGGGCGATGATGGTCCCGGTAGGCCGCCTGACCCTGGTGCGGTCATTCGATAAATCCGAGCTGTTACGCACCATGAGCTTCGTTGCCATTCCTGCACTGGTCGCTCCGATGCTCGGACCCATTGCCGGAGGCCTGATCGTCGGGTATTTTCACTGGCGGCTCATCTTTTTTCTGAATATTCCAATCGGCGTGGCTGGCTTAGTTCTCGTCTATCTGCACCTGCCTGACTTCCGCGAAGAGCACACGCATCCGCTCGATGTAGTAGGACTGATCCTCTTCGGCTCGGGGGTCGCTTTGCTGTCGTACGTCCTGGAGATCTTCGGAGAACACACTCTGAGCGCACGTGAGATGTCCAGTATGTTGGCGCTATCTCTCGCGTTGCTTGCGGGCTATGGAATCCACGCGAAAAGCATTCCATTCCCTCTGCTGAGATTGAGCCTGTTCAACATCCGTACTTTCCGCGGAGCCGTAAGCGGTAGCTTTTTCACTCGTCTTGGAATTGGGGGCGTGCCATTTCTCCTACCGCTTCTTTATCAGGTTGGTCTCGGCTTCACGCCCATTCAATCAGGCCTGCTCATCATGCCCCAGGCAATCGCGGCTATGAGCATGAAAATGATCATGGCCCGGCTTCTGAGGCTTATCGGTTATCGTGGCGTATTAATCTCCAATACCCTTATTCTTGGCGTTCTTCTCGCGCTGTTTGCGACGATCGGGCTTCACACGCCGGTCTGGGTTATCGTGCTTCTTGCATTTTTTTATGGGGCATTTACATCGTTGCAATATACGAGTATGAACACGCTTGTCTATGCGGATACCACCGAGGAACAGACCAGTGAAGCGAGTTCCATCGCGAGCACCATGCAGCAGATGTCGATCAGTTTTGGCGTCGCGGCTGCTGGACTAACCACAGCGTTTTTTATTCCGGGTGCATCCGCTTCCAATCCTCTCGCCATGATCCACGGGATTCATGAGGCACTCTTCGTCCTCGGAGGACTTACCATCGTCTCCACAATTGTTTTCCGTAGCCTCAAGCGGGGTGACGGCGACACGGTGAATCAGAGAAAGATCTTCCATCCTGGTGGATAGCCAGGCTGGCGAGTGGGTCTGCGGATCCGGTTGCTGCAGCGCTCCTTATCGTTCTTTGTATCCCTTGTCTGCCCCTACGGTGATGCGCCGCGAACGCCCCAACTGCCCCCGCTCAAACACAGTAGCGCGGCTGCCTGCTTGGTGTATTCATCGGCGTACGTGGCCATCGCCGAAAGCAAGCAAACCATTGCGGTTCTCCGCGCATGGCCCAGGTATTGTTACTACGCTTCTCGCCACGAAAATCCTTTTCGTTATTGTCATCGGAACTCTCTCCTGCGAGAGCCCTTCGGTGAACCCGCCCCTCGATCAGCGTCAGGTCCACTCGGAAATGCTGCTCCGAAGTGAACCACCTCAATTCAGCGTTTAGTGGGGCGATTGGAAACCAAGATGAGCAATATTGGTCAGACGGGATTCGACAGTCGTTTGTACCCTAGCTTGATTGGGCTTTTGGTCTGGAGACTCTCGGATAAACCGCCATCCCCGGGTTTCTCAGCAGAAATTATGACCCAATGCGGATTGCCCACAAAAGGAGAAAAGATGAGCACAGGTACAAAGGACGAAGTAAAGGGTGCGGCCCACGAGGTAAAGGGCGTCGTCAAAGCGACGGCCGGGAGAGTGATTGGCGACTCTAAGCTCGAAGCTGAAGGCCATGCTGAAAAGACGGCAGGAAAAATCCAAAAGAAGGTCGGAGAAGTCGAAAAGGTTCTGGAGAAATAGGTACTTAAGCAAAGCTCTTAGGAGCCGACCGCAAGGTCGCCCGGTTGCGACCGTCATTTGGACTGCGCCGCCTGCTCCTGAGACTCTGCCAGGTGCGAAAGTTATTATCGACTGCTTACCGCAGAGAGCTTCGCTGTTCGATATTTACCTACGGAATAGACATGCGGCTGTCGTCGCCTTGTTCGATCTTGGACAAACAGAGGCGAGGATGCCAGAGAGGGAATTTCAATGTTATTGATCGTGCTCATTGTTGTGCTGCTGCTTGTATTCGGTGGCGGCGGTGGCTATTACGGATACCGGAGATGGGGGACTGGCGGAGGAGTCGGCATCGTTGGGCTACTCCTGATCATTCTCTTAGTTCTTTACTTCTTCGGCGGGCTGCATATACCCCGTTGAAGCCCGCATAGGACTAAAGGACTTGAATCTACACAAACCGAAAGCTCCGTACTCATGATCGGATAATCGCTGATTGGTCGAGAAAGGACAGCTGTGAAATCGCTCAAGGTATTCTGGTTAGGGTTCCTCGCGCTAACGGTCATCGGATTGCTGGTGGGGTGCCAGCAGACGGCTACGCAGTCACCCGATGTGTCTGGCAGCATCCGTAAATCGCTCGATCAAGCCGGGCTCAAAGATGTTTCCGTGAGCCAGGATCGAGACAAGGGTGTAGTCACCCTTGGCGGACATGTCGCGGCAGATGCAGATAAATCGCAAGCAGAATCGATCGCGAAGGCGATCGCAGCCGGTCAGGTTGTAGCGAATCAGATCGCCGTGACCCCTCCCGGCGGCGAAAGCTCTGCCAGGGAAATGAACTCCGATCTCGATACCGGCATCGAGAAGAACCTTGACGCCGCTCTCATCCAGAACGGATTACATAGAAACGTTAAATACGATGTCAAGAATGGAGTTGTCACTCTCACTGGAGAGGTCAGTCCGCATTCTGTGCGCGCTCAAGCGTCGAGCAGATTGCTTCTTCAGTTCCCAACGTGAAACAGGTAGTGAACGAACTGCAGTCCAGAAGCCAAAAGGCCAGCTCGTCGAACTGACAGTCGCCGTGGTTGTGCCCTCTCGGCGGGAACTGGACAACCGATAGCGGCTGGATGCCGCGTCGAGGGATGGGCTACTTGCTCCTTGCCGTCTCTCGAAGTGGTCTACTGTGACCAGACATCTACCTTTGGCACTTCTTATGATGATCCTTAGTGAAGAGGCTGGATGATTGCTACAAGGATCCTTTCGGCTTCCCCATTAAAATGAGGTTGCTACATGGAAACCGTATTGATTGTTCTTCTAGTGCTGTTCCTGCTAGGTGGCGGAGGCTGGGGATACTCTCGCTGGCGCCGCTAGACCGCGTGATCGCGAGGATTTGGACTTAGACCGGCTTAGTGTCCAGATGAGCGTATCCCGCTCATCGAACCGATGAAAAGTTAGTTCTCAGCCGGCCTTTGCTCGCCCGCACCCTTAGCCGACCCCGCCTCCCTCACGCTGAAAATTCCGCGTTGTCCTTCTTCGTGGGTGCGGCGTCATCCAGCACTTTGCCGCTCACGGGGCAGACGAGGGAGCGTAAAGCCCTTGTAGCCCGACGCAATCAATTGATCGGGGAGCTGCCGCCTAACGAGGGGCGCATTGTGAACGCCGCAGACGGCCGGAGTCGAGTCCTTCCTAACGAAGCATGGTTCTGCCACGCTGCCTCCTCTTCCGGCAATAATGAATTCCGCGACGTCAAAAATTTCCAATCAAATGTGTGCGGCATTGACCATCCCCGTGACCCGGACCTCTGCGAGAATTCCCTCAGAATCTCAAACTTGAACGCATCAGAGGGAGGGTACCTTGTCCGAAAAGTTCCACATAGCCTTCCCGCATAGGAAGAACTCGGACGGCACGATAGATTCGATTTGCAGACGTTGCTTCGTAACGATTGCCACGGAGGCGACAGACGCCGAACTCGAAGGCGCGGAACGAGCCCACATCTGCCAAGGTTTCGACGCCGTCTGGATGAACCACAGAACCGACCGAGATCGGCTGCCGACGCGCACGCGGGGCACTCGTCTAGATACCCAAGAAAGCTGCCTCCCTTAGGCGCTTCGCGCGCGCCGCGCTTTCGCCAATGCTCCCGGAAGCTGATCGTGCAGAACAACGCTTAGCAGCGACCTATGAACTCGGATTCGGCCGTTGTATTCGATAAATCCGAGCTTGCGAAATCGATTCATGAAAAAGCTAACGCGAGAGCGGGTAGTGCCGATCATCTCCGCGAGGGCTTCCTGCGAGATTTTGGGAATGCATTGTTCCCGTTCGCCAGGCTTGCCAAATTCCGCCATCAACAGGAGTATTCGCGCAAGCCGCTTTTCGCTCGAGTTGAAAAGCTGATCGACCAGATCGGCTTGAATGCGCATGCTGCGCTGTAACATGAACTTTAAAAAGAGGTCTGAGAAGCTGTGCTCCTCGTGCATCACATGGATCATCTCTTGCCGGCTTATTTTGAGAGTAGTGCAGGCTGTAACGGCCGTGGCCGTTGCCAAACGGACCCCAGTAATCGCCGCAAGCGACTCTTCTCCCACAAAGTCACCGGCGGAAAGAAGCGCAATAGTTGCTTCCTTCCCGCCCACAGAAACAACTGTGACTCTTGCACGCCCCTTCTGAAGATAGAAGACCGAGTCCGCGGGATCCCCCTGGGAGAAGAAGGTTTCCTTTGGCGCTAGTTGGAAGATTCTTCGCCCTAGACCGGCGCTCGCCAAGAAGGCGGCGGCATCGAATCGACGTTCTTCGACATCGGCCATTGATGGGCCTCCCTCGGTTGCGTTCTTTGACGAACGATGGCCGGAGGGTGCTAGCCAGCATCGCCTTCAGGTTAACAACGGGAAATGTCCGATCCGCAAGTACTTCTCGACCGCTAACGTATTCCTGTAATGCTGGATAGCCCGCTTTTAATTCAATCAGATTCGGCCGAACGCATCAAGGCCATTCCCCGGGATCTCACGTACGCCAGGGGCGAATTGGTCAATTTTGGTCATTTTTGGAGAAATCCTTCAAGTATCTTGGTTGATATCGGCAAACTGGAGCTTCGATTCGCGCCGAATCTCATCAGTTCGGTCGGAGCACGGCCGCCAGCAACAAAATTCCATTGAGATAAAGGCCGCTGGCAAGGCAACGCCATCGCACGCGAAGAAGGAATGAAACCGATGCTTCCTCGACAAAAGACACGTGATTTGGCCCGCAGTCTGGTGGCTTCCGTAACAGATGCGGGCACGAACTCCCTGCAATCCGGACCCGCGACTGTGCGCGTTTATGAGAGGCTGCGACAACAGCTCGGCGCCTCCGTTGGAGTGGATGGTTTTCGGGCGCTCGCTTCCCGTGCGTTGGCCCTGGCCAAGTCGGAAGCTCCCTGGCTCGGAGCCGTTCAGATTACGGCGAATGGAGACTTGCGTGGTCTCGGCGAAGTTGAGGCCCAGGCAGAGGAGAACGGTGAGGTCGGAATCCTTCTGATTGCGCAGCTGCTCGGACTGTTTCTCACTTTCCTGGGTGAAGCAACTACGCTGCGTTTAATCGAAGATCTGCGGCTTCAGCTCGACGGCATGAGCGGGTCGGCCACGATCGCAGGGGACCCGGTACCCTCAACGGCCGATGAATTGGCGAGGGCTGCAGTTTTCGAGGATCTTCTACTGGAAATTGACCGGCTGAGGAGGGTAAGCGAGCACATTGAAACCCTGGCGGACAGACATCCCGGGATGGAAGACGGGCTTATGAGTGTGGCTGGCAACCTTCGCAGCATCGCGACGGTTCTGGACATTTTCACGCTCATTCGAAGCAAAGCCGGCGGCTCGCAAGACGCACCGGACCTACAAACGAATCGCTATATGAATTGAGTTCCGCCAGTTTTCCGTCCAGACCCGAACCATTGGATTTGCATCTGGATGAAGAAAAGCTTAATGGCGAACTCGTTTGCGAAAAGAGGCTGTCGTCACCCTGAACCTCGGGTGTAACGGATATCGGAATCTTCCACCTGGAGCGAAGCGCCGTCGAACATGACCACTCTCCCGGAAATGCGAGATTTAGCGCAACGGCTGCTCCATCACGAAGCCAGTGCGGGCAACACCTCCGAGCCAGCGGAGTCTACAACCTTCCGCGTGTACGAGAAATTGCGCGGGAATCTTTGTGTACTCGTCGGAGTAGCCGGTTTTCAAGCACTTGCTTCCCGTGCTTTGACGCTGGCCCGGTCAGAGGTTCCCGGTCTCCGCGCGGTTCAAGTGGCCGCGGATGGGAGATTGCAAAGAGTAAACGGGATTGAGCCTCCCATGAAGACTAACGGGGATTGGATTGACGAGGAAGGAGTGATCTTCATTTCTAGCTTACTCGGGTTGCTCCTTATGTTCCTTGGCGAAGCTCTAACGATGAACCTGGTACTCAATGTATGGCCGGATGCAGCATTCGATAATGACAATCCGAAGGACGGGAGAAAAGCGTGAGCACAGAAGATAAAGTGAAAATCAACAAGCTCCCGACAGGAGTTCCGGGTCTCGATGACATTGTGGGCGGCGGTCTTCCGGAGTTCTCGTTCAACATCATCGCGGGTGCTCCAGGAAGCGGCAAAACGACGCTGGCGCACCAATTCGTATTCGCCAATGCCACTCCAGAGCGCCCTGCTCTTTATTTCACCGTCCTCGGCGAGTCCGCTCTGAAAATGCTGCGATACCAGCAGCAGTACTCATTCTTTGATCCTGCAAAGCTGCCGGAGTCGATCCGTTTCATCAACTTGAGCCAGGTTGTCCTCGAGAAGGACTTGGGTGCGGTTCTGGAGGAGATTACCACGGAAGTTGAAAAGGCCAACCCAGCCGTCGTCGTCGTTGACTCCTTCCGCACCATGGTGCGGAAGCCACAAAGTGACATGGACCTGCAATCCTTCATTCAACGGTTGGCGCTGTTTCTGGCCAGTTGGCAGGCAACGACATTCCTGATCGGCGAATATGCGGAGGAGGAACTCCGCGACAATCCCATTTTTACCGTCGCCGATGGGCTTTTCTGGTTGCGCCAGACGGCAGAGAGAAACTCCATCGTCCGAAAGTTGCAGATCATCAAACTGCGCGGCCAGGCTTCGGTGCCGGGTTTGCACACCTTCCGCATAACCAATGCGGGGATTCAGGCATTTTCGCGGACATTTGGGCTGACCGCACGAGTGAAAAATCCGGTCGGACAGCGTCGCCTTTCTTTCGGTGTTTCAGAACTGGACAAGATGCTTGATGGCGGCGTGCGTGAAGGCGATAGTGTCCTCATAACCGGTTCTTCAGGAACGGGGAAGTCCGTACTCGCAACTCAATTCATTGCCGCGGGAATAGCGGAGGATGAGCCAGGAATCATAGCCGTCTTCGAGGAACGCCCGCAAGCGTATGCGGAGCGGGCCGCCAATTTAGGCTTGGACCTGGAAACACCGCAGAAAGACGGGAAACTCACGATCCTCTATCTCCGCCCTCTGGACCTCTCGGTGGACGAAACGATGCACTCGATTCTCAACGCCGTTCAGAAGATCGGGGCCAGGCGGCTGGTGATCGATTCGCTAGCGGGCTTTGAAATGGCTCTTTCGCCCGGCTTCCGCGCCGATTTTCGCGAATCGCTCTACCGGATGATCTTCGCACTGACAGGAATCGGGGTGACGATCATAAGCACCGTTGAAGTGGATGAGTCCTTTACCGAATTTCCATTCAGCACCTACTCGATCTCTTTCCTTTGCGATGACATCATCCGGCTCCGGTATGTATCGATCGATGACCAGCTTCGCAAGATTATGGCCGTTATCAAGATGCGTGGCGGAAATCATGCCAAAGATATCCGCGAGTATGAAATCACTTCGAAGGGTGTGGTGATTGTGGACCAACGCCTGACAGGCTATCAGGGGCTTATCAGCGGACTTCCTGTACGTTCGATCCGGTCCGCTAAGGAAAAGCGGCCCTTCCATGATGCGAAAATCAAAGATCAGACTTGAGGAAATGTGCGACGATCGAGAGACGGACGCGAACACTCGCCTCGGTCGGGGACCCGATGGACCGAACATCGAGCGCATAATCTTGGACACTTCGCCTCTGCCGATAGCTGCAATGGCGGAATCTAATCACCTCCTTCGCTACGTCAACTCTGCTTTTTGCCGGCTGGCCTGCAAGTCCAAAGACGAATTGATTGGGAAGCCCTTCAAAGAGGTCGTGCCGTGGGAGGGCTGCCTTGCTTTACTGGACCACGCGTATAGCACGGGAGAAAGCACAATCCAGACGGAGCCGGAACGGACAGAATCTCCTTCGGCTCGTTGGTCGTACACCATGTGGCCCCTCCGCGATGCAGAGGATGATCCCCTGGGAGTCATTATGCAAGTGACGGAGACCACCCAATTCCATCAGCGGGCGATCGCAGTCAATGAGCAACTGCTGTTGTCAGGAGTTCGCCAACATGAGCTCAGAGAAACCGCAGAGAGGCTGAACGCGCAACTGCAACTTGAAATTGCAGATCGGAAGAGGATGGAACAGGCCCTCGTGAATAGCGAGAAGCTCGCCGTGACGGCAAGATTCGCCTCGACCATGGCCCATGAGATCAACAATCCGTTAGAAGCAATTACCAATCTGATATTTTTGTTGGCACCTCTCCAAACCAGCCCGGAGGCGCAGGCTTTCATCACCACGATAGAAGATCAATTGCAGGGTCTGAGCCGAATTGCTGCTCAGTCGCTCAAGTTTCACCGGGATGGCAACAAGCCTGCAGTATTCAAATTGAATGCGGTGCTCAGCGAAGTATCGGACTTTTATCGCGCCCAGGCTGAGAAGCAAGGAATTGTTGTTCAACAACGCTTTGAGACGGATGGAACCATACTGGCCTTCAGAAGTGAAATTGTGCAGGTCGTGACAAACGTGTTGCTCAATGCGTTTGACGCCACGGCCCCTGGCGGCCGGGTGATCATTCATCTATATCCAGCTCCGCGTTGGCTCTGTGAAATCCATGCTTCATACGGCTACTGCCTCTCGATCGCTGATTCCGGGAGTGGCGTTGCGCCGCAAGATCGAGCGCGAATTTATCAGCCCTTTTTCACCACAAAAGGGGAGCGGGGAACAGGCCTCGGATTATGGGTAAGCGCCGGTATCATCAACCGTATCGGCGGTTCCATACGTGTTTGGAGCACATGCCGGCCAAGTCGTTCTGGCACATGTTTCTCTGTCTTCTTACCCGCCAAGCAAACCGCCTTTACACCGCTCCGTCACAATGGCAGAGAGTTGGCGGCGGTTCAACCTGATCATCTAGACCTGTGAAGCATATCCAGCATGATCCCGCTGAAGAGATCGGATAGTCCGTACCGATCTCAACCAACCAGTCGGCGCCGCGGTCAGCCTTCTACCGTCGCGAGCAGAAAATCAAGTAGCGTTCTCTCCGCCCAGAATCCTGCATCGCCGGGCTCGAGCGACAGAAAGGCGCAGTGACCGCCGTGCCGAGTCTCAATTAGCCTGACTCGGCAGTTGCCGAGGAGCTTGGCGCGGGTCTCAGGAGTCATGCGGATGAAGGGATCATCGAGAGCTTGCAAGATCAGGGTGGGCACGGTAATGTCCTGCACCCAGTTGGAACTGGCAACACTGCGGTGGTAGTCGTCTGCGCTCGCGAAGCCGCCGTATCGCGCGACGACCTGCTCGTCGAATTCCCGTATGGTGTGAAGCTTGTTGAGGCCGTCTGCGGAGTAGCGATCCGGGTAAAGTTCGACCATATGGCGAAAGTGCTTGAGCAGGTCGGTGAGAAACCTGCTCTCGTAAAGGCGGTTCTGCGGTTGGTGCAGTGCGGCGGCGGAGGCAACCAGATCCATGACAGGCGAGACGCCGACCACGGCCTTGAGATACGGCGGCGGCGCGGCGCCCAACTCGCCGGCTAGTTTGAGAACCAGGTTGCCTCCCATGGAATAGCCGACCAGCGCGAAACTGCGAATAAAGTGCTTGCGGGCCAATTCGGCCATCACTGTGGCGACGTCTTCGGAGCGGCCGGCGTGATAAATGGTGGGAGATAAATCTTCGCCGGCGCCACAGCTCCGCATATTCATGCGGACGACGTTGCAGCCGGCTTTCCAGGCACGTGACGAGTTCCGCAGCACATACGGAGAAGAGGAAGATCCTTCGAGCCCGTGAACGATGACCATGGTCAGTCGTTCGCTCCTGACCTCAGCGAGTTGCCAATGGCAGTGACACAGCACGAAACTTGCACCGCAAGCCGAGGTTGCAGCTTCCACCTCGATCAGTTGACTCTCCGGCTCGGGCAAGGGATTGGTGCGCGGCAGAAAGCTGCCGACAATGGTCTGCAGATGGCCGTTGCTCAGGAAACGACGCGGTACAAAGGGACGCATCCACGGCGACGCTTCGGTGGAGTCGAACCGGTTCTCCACTTTGGTGCCCATGGGATCCCTGATTTTCGCTCACTGTTACTTATCAGGATACGCTTCTCAGAGATGGAATGGCGCTGGTGTGGCAAGCACTGGACTTGCAGCCGAGGTGGGCGCAAGGCTCTCCGGCCTCACGAAGGCCGAGCAATTAGAGCTTGAAGAGACCGTACATACACCAAGATCTGCTTGCGGTGAGACCTTATAGACAACAAGGTATCAAGACGTTGTCATGTGAGTCGTCCGCACCGTCTGCCCCGGATCCCTCCGCGTGAATTTCGCGATCCGGATGTGTTTCGCAAGCCGAAGTTTCTCCAGCAGCCAAATGCCGTAATAATTGGGGTCGAACTCATACCACGCAAGACCATGCCGGGCTGAAACCGGATTCGCGTGGTGATTGTTATGCCAACCCTCGCCCCCGGTAAGCAGCGCCACCCACCAGCTGTTGCGAGACTCGTCCCGGGTTGCGAAGCGACGTCCACCATGGAGATGGGTTGCGGAGTTAACGAGCCATGTGGCATGGAGGCCGAGGGTAACGCGCAGGAATGTGCCCCATAAGAACAGGCCTACTCCGGCCCTGATGCCCCCCGTAAGAGTTCCCATCAGCAGCAATCCGATCCCGAGTATCGTCAATGGGACCCAATGATATTTGCTCAACCAGACCTGCACGCGGTCCTTGGCGAGATCGGGAGCGTAATGGGCGAGGGCCTCAGTCTGAGTATTGAGCGCACGGCCTGTGACAATCCAGCCCATGTGCGCCCACCAGGTACCTTCACGTGGAGTGTGCGGATCGCCAAGGTGGTCGCTGTGCTGATGATGGATACGATGCGTCGCCACCCAGGCGATTGGGCCTCCTTCCAGGGCCAAAGTGCCGCAAACTGTCAGAAAGTATTCGACGGCCTTTGGCACCTGGTAGCCGCGGTGCACCAGAAGGCGATGATAACCCATGCCGATACCGCAATCGACAGCGAGAATATAAAGCACTGCCGCTACAATCAGGTTGGTCCAGGCTGAAGAAGAACAGCGCTGCAATGGCGCCCAGATGGAAGATGGCCATGAAGATGGCGGTAGTCCAAACCACACCCGCCTCATTTTGCGTGCGCCCCATTTGGAAACCAGTCGGCGATGCCGGCTTGCTGCCTCGCCGAGCTTCCTCTTGATTTTCACGCACTAACCTGCCGATGGATGGCCACAGATGCTTTTCGCGCGACACATCTTGCTTGGCCATTTCGGTGAGAGCCTTCTCTGCCATATGGACCTCCGCGAACGAATTCACCCGAGTATTTAGATGGCTTCGATCGAAGTGGGATGCCCTTGACTCCCAAAAGCGACGTCGTTTGCCCTTGTGGCGTGTGTTCGTGACGTTAAGCCGCATCACTTGCTTCAAGCGAAAACAAGGTGCATACGGTCGCGGCCGCCGACTACTTGCTATAAGGGCGCGAATCGGCGGCACAGCGAATGCTCCGAATACGGACCACCCGCTCGATAGCAGTGGTCGGCCGGATTTCATCGGTTATCCCTATTTCGTCAGAAAGTATGCGCCCGATGATCCTCGTACAACTGGGCGCTTCCGCAATCCTGTCCTTAGTGTTTCTTTCCTGCTACATTGCCGCGCCCGTCACGCACTTCATTTCCTTTGAAGTTGGACACCTTATCGAGGCGCTTTGAAGGCTCGGGCTTCTCGCCGCGCTGCGGCTTCGGGCCGTTATAGCCATGTTCCGGATGAAAGCGGTTATTTACGTGGCCCTTGAAATTATCAGGGCCATGGAACCATGGGCCAGCGCCAATGAAGACGCCTCCTGTAAACCATTCTGGACCATAGTAGCCGTAGGGAGCACAGTCATAAGGAGCGGCGTCATAATAACCATAAGGACAATCAGGCGCAACGCCAACTTCCACGGCAATCTGGGCCGCTGCTTGCGGAGCAGGTGCGGCCATAAAGAATCCAGCAACGGTAGCTAGTACAAGAAGTCTGATTCCGGTCATGAGCATTCCTCGCTTGTCTGGGCGCTAAACCGAGCGCTCCAAGCTAACTATCGTAGCGACGTCGATCTTCACAGTCTGAGCAAAATGGAACACGTACGATATCTGAGAGCATTGGCCGCCACTTTCAGCGAGCGATCAGTTCATCCGGCACTTCGAATCAGGGGCGGCACCGCATTGACCTTTGGCTGATGCGATGTAGCCCAACCTATGTCTTCCGGATTACAGTTTCTACTCTGCAGCACGAGCCTGTGCTTTTGCGCCCCTCACTGCATCGAGGAACGGTTGCGCCGAAGCTGGAATGGCCACCTCGCCCTTGAGGGCCCGACGCGTGGAAACATTATGCCCATAGAAGGCATCCATGGAATCATCGTCCCTGCGAAGATTTGCCCCTGTTAGAGTAAGGCCGGCAAAGGCGCCCTTAGCTCGCGAGTAGGTGAGGACCTCTGTATCAAGCTTCCAGTCGGTGTTGGCGGAAGCATGACGACCAACTGGTCCGGCTGCCGCTGAGGCGTCAGCGCCAAGCTGAAAGTTGCTGGAGAGCAATCGCTGCATCCCTTTCTCGCCTTGAAAAACCATCACCAGATCCACGCCTTCGACGCCGATCTGCAATCCCCAGTTACCGCCGGTGATTGCGAAGAATGCCGGCGCGCTCCAACCGTTTACGGTGCGGCACGTGGCGAGGCCCCGGCCATTCTCCGCGCCAAACACAAAGCCGCCCTTGATCATGTGGGGGACTACAGCGATGCATTTTGCATGTTCCATTACTTCATCCGGAATGCCCTTATCCGGTGCGGCCATGATTTCGTGCAGCACCGTGGCAGCGCTATCCATCCGGTTCTGCACATCTTCACGAGACTCGGCCGAGGCGGCTGTGGCCGCACCCAGACTGAGTAATGCCACTAACGTCACAAGTTTCTTCATGATTGCACCTTTTCCTACGCATGCGCGGAGTCTGTATCTCACAGGACCGGGGCACACACGGTTGTTTGCGAGAGTCTCGCTATTGCGAAAACCTTCCAAATGCAATTATTCAAAATTCAAAACCTAAAAGATGGTCTGAATTGATCGTCGTTTGCATCTGTTCCTGCTGCACCTGAGATGAGATTTGGAGAATGTGGAGAGCTCGACGGAAACGCCGTCGAGCGCATTTTCTGAAGCAGTGAGCGATCCTTTACAGGGTCACTGAGACAACTGAGCGAATCTGAGGGCGGCTGCTCAGGGCTGAAGTTGCCTGTTTTCCCAGATTCGGGCCTGGCATCGATCCGCCTTGTCTCTGGAGTGGTCGCTCTGCAGGCGGCAGGATTGACCGATGTGATTGAGAAGAGTCATCTCGCATGCATGATCTTGCTCATGCTGCGCGAGTTCGGTTACATTCCTGACCGAGGCAACGGTGGCAAAGCAGGAAATGCAAATTGAATCGTGCGAACCATCTCCGTTGTGTCTGCGGGGAAAACGGCAGGTAAGCTGAGAGGCCATCGCGCACTCCATTCACTGTTCAAGGTTGAGGGATGATGAGGTTCTGAAGCTTGGCTGAGATTCTGCGACCGGCCCGTCCCGAATCGGCCAGTTTCCATTTGGACTCTGAAATCGGGGACCGCAGGAGATCGGGACTGCCGGCCAATTGCCTGTTGCCAGGCGTGAGGGTTTCGCGAAGGAACTCGCTTTGCTGCTTCCGGCAAAGAGAGCTTTTCCTCTTCGGCCACTTGAAGCTCAGCTATGCGGCACCGCAGGTGTGCTTTGAGGTTTTCGATCGATGTGGGATCTTGGTTCGGATAGGAGGATCCTTCAACTCTCTGGAGGAGGAGGCGAATCACTTCTAAAAGGCTCGGGGATGGCGGAGTGTTCATCGTACTGGTCTTCTTATCGGTGCCGTATGTGCTGTGCGTGCGAGGAAGACGTGAACTCGCCAGGGAGGTATCACAATTCGTCTCCTTTGAGGACGGCGTTCAGGGACAGGAGCAGTCTAGCGATCAATCGACAGCGTCGCTGGTCACTTTTGAACACTGCTGCAACTTTTCCGCTGTTAAAGCCTTTTGGATACTGGTCCGCCTTGCATTTCCGCATGAACCGACTGAGCTAGAGAGCACAGACCAGGACCGCTTGCGGTGCGACGATTGAGTATGTCCAAAAAACGCGCGAGAACCTTCAATACGAATACATACCTCGCGACTGGCGGGCCGGGAAAAACAATCATTCGCGTCAAGGCAAAACAGATATTCTCATCTCAAGGGGACCGTGCCGACTGTCTGTTCTACCTTCGGTTGGGTCAGGCTAAGCTCACGATCGTCTCTAAAGGCGGCAAAGAAGCCACGGTTACGCTGCTCGCTCCGGGAGACTTCTTCGGTGAAGAGTGTATGGCGGGACCAAACGAGTTCCGCACCACCAGCGCCACGGCTATTACCGTCTGTGTGGTGCTCAAGATCGCTTCCGAAGAACTAACCAGGGTCCTCCATGAGGAACATGCATTCTCAGACTTATTCGTGCAGTTCCTCGCACTCCGGAGCACGAGAACCCAGGCGGATCTCGTCGATCAGCTATTCAACAACAGCGAACGGCGCCTCGCGCGAACCCTTCTTCTGATGGCGGACTACGGCAGTGCTTCCGGCCCGGAGGCGCTGATTCCGCCGGTAACTCAGGAAACCCTTGCAAATATGATCGGCACTACCCGATCACGCGTCAGCTTCTTTATGAATCGCTTCCGAAGGCTGGGCTACATCAGCTACAAGAGCCGCATCCGCGTCGATAAATCGCTGCTGATGATGGTTTTGCAGGACCAATTGCCGGAGCAGAACGCATCGCGGCCCAAACTCCTCGACTCCCCTTCCGGTCGCGCACGAACCGCCAGACGGACGAAGCTCTCGGGTGCCAGGAATTCCCCTGGGCAACTTGCTCGTTGAGAGTCTCAGCTATAGTTTCTGAACGATGTTTGGTTGAATGCTGGTGCGCGTCCTGCGTATTGTTCCGAGACGGTACCGCGGCGACCAAGTCTGGAGCCCCCGTCAACTCACTTCAAAGGATCGTATTTGTTGATCATCCCCCAGGCAAGCGATGATCGCTTCGATGACTCGCTTTGTTTCAGCGGGGCTTTTGACCGGAATCGAAATGACACCCGCCTGTTCAGCCGGGTAGTCATTTCCTCCTGGAAACAAGGCGTCCCCAACATAGATCATCTCTTGCGTTGAAATGTGGAGAATATCGCGCAACTTCCGGATCCCGTATGCCTTGTCAATGCCAGGCTTGGTGACGTCGATGGATGTCGCGCCGCCGAGGCGAACCGAAAACTCCGGAATGAGAGTGTCGAGAACCGTTTTGATCTTCTTCCGCTTGGCGAAATCGGCGTCCCACTTCACTTTCTCTTCCAGTGGGGCCTGCTGGCCCAGCGAGGAATAAGTTATCTGGCTTCCCCGGTCCTCAATGGTCTCTCCCCACGTTTTATCGACAGCGAAGCCCGCAGTCTCAACGGCTTTGCTCAAAGAACTAACGATCTTCTCTTTCTCATTAGCAGTGAAGTCCTCTGCATAGAGTTTTTTCCATGCTCCGATGAATTGAAAGAATTGCGTTCCGCAAGTGGGAAGAATCGAGAGCTTTGCCAGGAGGTCATCTTGCGGAAGATTGGAGAGCACTTGTTTTTCAAACTGTAACCACGCGCCCCCTGAGATGATCGCCACTCTGGCGACACCGAGCAAGTCGTGCAAGAGCAATGCCATCTCAGAGTCAAGGGACGATTTGCTCGCGGCGAGCGTTCCGTCCAGGTCAAAAACAATCAGCTTCTTCATTCATCTCCAACTCTCGGTGCTTATATATGAGATTGAGCCGTGCTTCACCCCGCCTAGACTGCCTTTGCTCGATCTGGGCGGCGAGCGCCTTACGGCAATCGGTGCCCATGTGGCACCCATGCCAGGTCGCCGCTCATCACATAAACAGCGAGCGCCGCTGCCATCAGAAGCGCACCTAACCAGAATCGCCAGTCACGATGCATCCGCCTCCAGTAGGGACCGGGCACACCTTTGTCGCCGCTGTTTCCTTCATGATTGTGTTTGCTTCCCGTCATCTGTTCTCCATTTTTCATCCTGTTTCTGTATCTGCTCGGATCAGCGTCAAATATCAGTCTTGCCAAAGAATCTGCCCGGCTTCCAAAGGAACAGAAACATTCGCGAGATGAGGAATGATCCGCGCCGTGTAATCGGTTGGGGCGCGAGTTGCGGAGACCTGAGCCGAATAAGTGAGCATTCCTCGCGAGTCCGGACCGGTTTCCGGCCTCTTCATAGGTTCAATCGCGGCTTTGCATCCCTGATTTGAGTTCGCATAGAGTTCAACTCTTATTCGATCGGGATTGAGTGTGCCCAGAGAAACCTCGACTTGGAAGAAATGCTGGCCGTCATTGGTCTCCACCCGCACTGCGCCGAATGCTAACGTACTCCAGCGCCGATCTAACTCTTCTCTCCAATGGAGCACCGCCAAACCCTGTTTGCTGTCTTCCGCCGCTCGTTGCCGGTAATTTGAGGCGGCAAACAGATAGTGATTCTCGGTATACTCGCGGATAGCGCGTGTAGCAGAAAACTCTGGCGTGAGCCTCGCCATGCTCTTGCGGATGCGTCCCAGCAATTTGGACGGCATATTTGTCTCATCCCGTTCATAGAACTCTGGCACCACCTCACGCTCCAGCAGGGAATACAAAGCTTCTGCTTCCTGAGCATCCCATGCTGGATCGTCGCCATGTTCCTTGCCGTCCCCAATGGCCCAGCCAACTTCCGGAGAATAGGCTTCCGCCCACCAGCCATCCAACTCGGAAAGATTAAGGCCACCGTTGACGAGGACCTTCATTCCGCTCGTCCCGCAGGCTTCCCACGGCCTCCGTGGTGTGTTGATCCATAGATCGACGCCCTGGACCATTTCCTGCGCCAGCGACATGTCGTAGTCATTCAGGAAAACAACACGGCCTTGGACCTCTGGACGATTGATGAAGTCCTTCCATTGCTTGATCAACTCTTGTCCGGGCTGGTCTTGCGGATGTGCCTTGCCGGCGAGAATCAACTGAACTGGACGCTGCGGATTCGAAAGAAGGCGAATAAGTCTGTCGGGATCGTGCAAGAGAAGATTGGGACGCTTGTATGTGGCAAAGCGGCGCGCGAATCCCATCGTGAGCACATTCTCGTCAAAAATGCCGCTCACATCCAACGACGCACGACCCTCCGCGGCGAGTTGAAGTGCATAACGTTCGCGCATACGGCCGATCATCATGTCTCGTCCAGATGTGCGCAATTGCCAAAGTTGGGCGTTCGTGAGCTGACGTATATCGTCTTCGGCTGGAAGATCTCCAAGCCAACGCTTCTGGCCGCAAGCTGTGGTCCAGAGCGCATCTGCTGCCGCTGAATCCCATGTCGGCACATGAATTCCATTCGTAACCGAGCCGATTGGAACTTCTTCCTGCGGCCAGCGCGGAAAGAGCTGCGCGAAGATTTGCCGGCTCACTTGTCCATGCAGCTTGCTCACGCCATTCACCTGGCCGCTGGCACGGAGCGCTACGTACGCCATGTTGAAGGGCTCTGAAGCGTCTTTTGCATTCTGCCGGCCCAGTGCGAGCAGATCTTCAACCGGAACAAGCAGCTCATCCAGAGCATAATGGCTTAGATATTGGCGAATTAGGTCGGGGTGGAAGCGGTCAAATCCTGCGCTGACCGCCGTGTGTGTAGTGAAGAGATTCCCGGCGCGGGTAACATTGAGGGCGACATCGAATGGCTGCGTCGAGTTCTCCATGTAGGAGCGGGCGCGCTCAAGCGTGGCGAACGCCGCATGGCCCTCGTTGAGGTGACATACCTCAGGCCGCAAGCCTAACGCACGCAACAGGCGCCAGCCACCGATCCCAAGAACGATCTCCTGCTTCAGGCGCATTTCCGGGTCGCCACCGTAGAGTTCGCTGGTTATGCCGCGGTGAGCCGCCGTGTTGGAAAAATCGTTGGTATCGAGTAGGTACAGTTTCGCTCTGCCAACGGACACCTCCCAACAACGGAGCCAGATCTTCCCCTCAGGCAGCTGGATCTGCAACCGCAACCATTCACCGTTAGGCTGTCGAAGTGGGCGAATTGGCAACTGGCCAGGGTCGTTGACCGGATAAAGTGCCTGCTGGCGCCCATCCGAATCGAAATCCTGGCGGAAATATCCCTGGCCGTAGAGCAGCCCGACGCCGACGACCGGAACGCCCAGGTCGCTGGCCGCCTTCAACTGGTCCCCTGCTACGTTGCCAAGTCCACCAGAGTAGATGGGCAGCGCCTCGCTCAACATGAATTCCATGCTGAAGTAGGCGATCGACGTGAGCGCGGCACCCGGATGTTTGCGCTGGAACCACGCGTCCGCGCTGTACGATGCCCGGTTGTGGCTTAGCAAAGAATCGAGACGCCGGCGAAACTCTGGCGCGGCCAGTGCGGCCTTGATCTTCTCTTTGGAAACCGTCCGCAAGATGACCCAGGGATTCTGCGTAGCTGCCCAGAGTCTCTTTGTCGAGTTCTTCCCAAAGGTCGTCCGCCGCATGGTTCCAGGACCAGTGCAGGTTGAGCGCTAGCTCAACCAGAGCTTCCGCTCCATCGATCTTTAACCAGTCGGCAGGTGCCTTAGGATCATTCACTCTTTCTCCCTATTTGTCGGAATTCATAAAAACGAAAGCACCTATTGCCCTCCGCTTCAACCCCAGCAGCTTGTCGCTTAGCTGTCAGTGAACATGGCTTTCTGGGGATGTCCCTTGGCCAACGGAGCAGGCGCAGCTGAATCCCTGAAGTCTGCCGTCCAGTGCCAGTTCCTGATCTCGGGCATATCCTCAAGGTGCTCCCGAATGTAGTCGTGATGCTCATGGAGTTTCTTGCCGAATAGCTGGATCGCGTCCGCAGCCTGCACGCGAAGCCGAGGAATGTGTTTCAGCGCGTCCAATGCGAGATGGAAGCGGCTCATCTCATTCAGCACGACCATGTCGAACGGGGTAGTGGTTGTTCCCTGATCAATATATCCGTGCACATGGAAGCGGCCCTCATTGGCGCGCCCGTGAACCAACGTGTGAATGAGCCAGCGATTGTTGTGAAAAGCGAAAATCACCGGCGCTTTCTCGGTGAAGAGCGCATTGAAGGACATCTCGTCCATGCCGTGAGGATGTTTGTCCGGATACATCAGGGTCATCAGGTCAACTACATTGACAACCCGAACCTTGATCCCCGGTACGTGCTTCTGAAGAAGCCATGATGTCGCACAGGTCTCAATGGTCGGCACGTCGCCGGCGCACGCCAGTACGACATCCGGCTCTCCACCCTCGTCATTGGTTGCAAATTTCCACGTTGATGCGCCACGCGAGCAATGCTCCAGAGCTTCGTCCATATTCAACCACTGCAGTTGTGGCTGCTTTCCGCAAGTGACAATGTTCACGTAGTTGCGGCTCCGCAGGCAATGATCGAATACGCTCAAGAGGCAATTGCTGTCCGGCGGGTAGTAGACGCGAATGGTGTCGCTTCTTCGTGCCAGCGCGTTGTCTACGAAGCCCGTAGCCTGGTGGCTGAACCCGTTGTGATCGTTCCGCCATGCATGGCTTGTGAGAAGAACATTCAAAGACGCTATCGGCTTGCGCCACGGATAATCGCGGCATTGCTCAAGCCATTTGGCATGTTGAGTCAGCATGGAATCGACCACCTGCGCGAAGGCTTCATAGGAGGACCACATGCCATGCCGCCCGGTGAGCAGGTAGCCTTCCAGCCATCCCTCGCACAGATGCTCGCTCAATACTTCTAACACGCGGCCGTCCGGGCCGAGTTCGTCATCGATCGAGACAAGTTCCGCCATGGAGCAGCGTTTTGTCGCCTCGAAGATGGAATTCAGCCGATTGGAGTTTGTTTCATCGGGACAAAACATGCGGAAGTTCGTCAGATTCATCCTGAAGATGTCACGGAAAAATTCTCCAAGCTTGCGCGGTGCCTCGGCTAGAACCTTGCCCGGCCCGGGGATTTCGAGCGCATAATCTGTAAAATCAGGCAGGGCTAGCGTGATTAGAGATCGTCCGCCATTCACATGGGGACTGCCGCCCATGCGCCGGTTGCCACGAGGTGCAAGGGCCGCCAATTCTTCAATGAACTTGCCACTTTCATCGAAGAGCTCCTCCGGCTTATAACTCCTCATCCAGGCTTCAAGAATTTTGAGATGCTCGGGATTTTCGCGAACGGTTGCAAGCGGAACCTGGTGCGCACGGAAGGTGCCTTCGATCGGAACTCCATCCACTTCTTTCGGGCAGGTCCATCCCTTGGGCGTGCGCAGAACGATCATAGGCCAGACGGGCTGCTTCCTGAATCCGTTCTCGCGGGCTTCCTGTTGAATCGACCGAATCTCGGCGTAGCAATCGTCCATCGCCTGAGCCAGAAGCTGATGGACAACCTCAGGATCGTCGCCCTCGACGAAGTAGGGCTTGTACCCGCGGCCGGTGTACAGCGCCTTCAGGTCTGCGTCGCTGGTGCGCCCTTGTGCCGTCGGCCCCGATATCTTGTAGCCGTTGAGATGCAGAATAGGAAGAACCGTGCCATCCCGTGTGGGGTTTAGAAAGTTGACAGACTTCCAGCTTCCCTCAAGTGGACAGGTCTCGGATTCGCCGTCACCAATGACACAGGCAACAATCAGATCGGGATTGTCGAACGCCGCGCCGAACGCGTGAACCAGCGAATATCCAAGCTCTCCACCCTCATGCATGGAGTTCGGCACGTGCGGTCCGCAATGGCTGGGTACTCCGCCAGGCGTAGAGAATTTGCGGAACATGAGCCGCATGCCATCTTCATTGGCTGTGATCTCGGGGTGTACTTCGGTGTAAGAGCCTTCCAGATAAGAGCAGGCGTTTAGCGATGGTCCCCCGTGCCCCGGACCGGAAATATAGATGATGTCGGCATCATGTTCTTTGATTAGGCGATTCAGATGGATGTAAATGAGGTTTTGGCCCGGCGAAGTTCCCCAGTGACCGAGCAGTCGCGGCTTGATCTGCTCCGCCGTGAGAGGTTCGCGAAGCAACGGATTCTCGAACAGGTAAATCTGGCCTATGCACAGGTAGTTCGCGGCACGCCAATAGCGATTCATCTTGTCAAGCATTTCTGGCGATAGCGGCCCATTCGGGGCCAGAGCACGTACCTCTGTTTTGCCATTTGCCGCAATCGCGGTGGATAAAGCCACATCGAAGATAAACTCGGAAGATTTCGCAGCTGGGTCAGTGCTTAAAGGGAGTTCGGTGGTAGCCATGTTGTTATTCCTTTCCTACTTCTCTGCGGCGGTATGAGAGACGCGGCGGTTTGTGACGTTGATTCCTGATGCGCCCGCAGATGCTGTCTGACGTTATTTCGCCAACTGCTTCTTAATCGCCAGCAGTTCGAGGCGGCGCTTCGCCGTGGTCTTGGGGTACGCCATTTTGAGTCTTCCAAGCGCATCAAGGACTATTTGGGAGACGATCAGCCGTGCATTCTCCTTATCGTCGGCGGGCACGACGTACCACGGCGCATGGTGAGTGCTTGTCGAATGCATGCACTTTTCGTAGGCGCTCATGTAGTGCTTCCAATACTTCCTCTCATGAATGTCGGCGGTGCTGAACTTCCAGTTTTTGTCTGGCTCATCGATGCGCGCCAGGAATCGCCTTCGTTGCTCCTTATAAGACAAGTGTAGAAAGATCTTGACGGTCTGTGTGCCGTTGCGATGAAGATGCTTCTCCAGATCGCGGATCGATTCGTACCTTTCGGACCAGATGTCTTTCTCAGCACGCAGCTCTTCGGGCAATCCCTGCCCGCGCAAAAGCTCTGGATGAACTCGAACGACCAGCACGTCTTCGTAATATGAGCGGTTGAAGATGCCGATTCGGCCGCGTTCGGGAAGCCGACACGTGGTGCGCCAGAGAAAATCATGTTCGAGCTCTTCGGCACTCGGCTGCTTGAAGCTGAATACCTCGCAGCCTTCCGGATTGACTCCAGACATGACATGCCGGATGGCTCCGTCTTTGCCGGCGCCATCCATTCCCTGGAAGATCAACAGCAACGCATGCCGATTGGAGGCGTAGTGCAGGTCCTGCAGCGAGCTCAGCTTTTCCATGTGCTGCTGCAGAAGGTCTTTGTACTGCTCCTTTGAATCGTAATAAGGGTCGACAATCGTCGGCCATTTGCTGAGGTTAACTTTTTTGTCTGGCGGTACTCGAAAGCTTTCCGAATCGATCTTCATCCTGCCCCTCCGTCGGCACACCGGCTTCTAAGCAATCTTCTTTTTGGATGCCGTTTCGCAGAGTGTTTCACGCTCCGCTTGAAGCCAGTCCTGGTCCTGCTGACTCTCGCCATGGACTCGCTGCTGATAAAGCTCGTAGGCGCGGGCTGCGATCTCGGAAGTGCGATCTACTGGCTTCCGGGAGAGCAGTGCAGGCTTGGTCGGATCGAAGATGCGATAGGCCAGCAGTTTCACGCGGTCATTGATGAGGGCCCAGATCAGAGCGTAAGCCCAAACGAAACCGGCCCACTTCCAGCCGAGCGGCGCCATAAAGACGCCGTAGACTGCGATCAGCGTCGCTATTGTTTGGGTGCCAAGCACCGCGATCAATAGAATTCGCGCGGGGCGTATGGACCAGAAGGGACCGCGCGTGCGCGTGAGGAAGATGGTTAGATGCCCCGCGATAGAAAGCTTCAGGTACATCAGTGTCTGGATGTGCAAGCGGTCCATGTGGAAGACTCGCTCACCGAGATAAAACAGAAGAAAGGCGGCGGCTACTCCAACGACTCCAAGCACAGTAGAGATCGAAAGCACAAGCCGCATGTTCCAGGACTCGGGCTTGTTCTTGTAGAGGACGTTGTCATAAGCGATGGACAGGATGGCTCCGTCGTTGAGCAGCGCCAGCATCACGATCATGACCGCAGTGAGCGGATAGAAGTTGAACACCAGGATTGCGAGGGTCATGAAAAACAGCACGCGCAACGTCTCGGCGATGCGGTAAATCGCGTAGCTGTTCATCCGCTGGAAGATTCGGCGGCTCTCCTTGATTGCATCGATGATGACCGACAAGCCCGATGTGAGCAGTACGATCGATGCGGCTGCCCGCGCAGCGTCTGTCGCGCCCGAGACGGCGATTCCACAATCGGCTTTCTTGAGCGCGGGAGCGTCGTTGACACCATCGCCAGTCATACCCACGATGTGGCCACGTCGTTGAAGAATATCGACGATGTGGTACTTGTGCTCGGGAAATACCTGTGCGAATCCGTCGGCCTTTTCGATGGCCTCCTCGGTTTGGGTCGACTCCTGCTTTTTCGTGTCGCCCAGGGCGCCTGCATCAAGGATGTTAGTGCCCAATCCGAGTTGTTTCGAAGTCTCCCGGGCGATGGCAATCTGATCACCCGTCACCATCTTGACGTCCACGCCCATCTGTCGGGCGCTCGCAATGGTCGCTTTGGCCTGCTCGCGCGGCGGATCGAACAGCGGCAACATACCGGCGAATATCCACTTGCCTTCCTCGTCGGCTCTCGCAACGCCTAGCGAGCGGAAGCCGCGGCCCGCAAATTCATTGATGGCGTTCTCGACTGCGACCTTGACCTCGTCTGCGTTGGTCGCCAGTTGCAAAATCGCCTGCGGAGCTCCCTTGGTCACGAAGAATTGTTTGCCGTCCGTTCCTTTGACGGTGGCTTCGGTGCGTTTATGCACCGGATCGAAGGGTTGAAAGTGAAGTACCGTGAAGCTCTTCAGCTTATTGTCGTCCTTCACTCCACCGATCACTGCGAGGTCAATGGTGTCCTTGTCTTCGGCCCGCGACGCGAGCGCGGCCCAGAGAATAACGTTGTCCGGCGATATGCCATCCAGGGTGAAGGGATCGCCGAGAGTTAGTTTGTTTTGGGTGAGTGTACCTGTCTTATCCGAGCACAACACATCCACGCCCGCGAGTTCTTCAATCGCTGATAGACGGGTGACAATTGCTTCTTTCTTAGCCAGCAGGCGTGCACCTACCGCCATCGTCACCGAGAGCACTGTGGGCATCGCTACCGGGATTGCTGCAACCAGGAGAACAAGACAGAATTCCAGCGTGGTCAGAACTTTGTCGCCGCGGAAAAGTGCGACGATCAGAATCAACACCACCAGCGCTACCGCCAGCACGATCAGGTAGTCACCTATCTTCAAGACAGCCTTTTGGAAATGGCTTACAGTATTGGCTTCTTGCACCATTTGCGCGGTCTTGCCGAAGTAGGTGTTGGTTCCGGTGGCGTACACCATCGCATCGATTTCGCCCTGACGGACGATCGATCCCGAGAACACAGCAGCGCCTGGCTTTGCGGTTACAGGCAATGACTCGCCCGTCAATGCGGATTGATCTACCTCGATCGGGTCGCCATCGAGCAAGCGCGCGTCAGCCGGTACGATGTCGCCCAAACGGAGTCGGACCACGTCTCCAGGCACGAGTTCACTGGCCTTCGGGTTCTGCCACTTGCCATCTCGCTTAACTTTGGCCAGGATTGCCAGGCGTGCTTTTAGAGCTGCAATGGCATTACCGGCCTGGTGCTCTTCCCAGAACCCGACTACGGCGTTGGAGCAAAGCAGGAGCAGGATTATGAAGAAATCCAGCCAGTGCCGGACGACACCCGAAAGAACTACGGCGCCTTCGATCATCCAGGGAATGGGGCCCCAGAAATAAGAGAGAAACTTCAGGTATCTGATTGGTCTTCTTCTCGGTAATCTCGTTGGGTCCGTATTGCGTCAGACGCTTCTCTGCCTCGGCCTGGCTCAGTCCGTCCGGGGTCGCGCCCAGTTTCTTCAGCAACTCCGGCATCGGAAGAGTCTTGAGATCGTCCTTGGAAACTGGGTTGGAGTCCTGCTTTAGTTCAGGCTTCAACTCGGGCTTCTCTGCAATCGCTGTCACGATGGATGTTCTCCTGTTCTTGCTCCTGCCGCCCAGCGCGGTTCAGGAAGAAGCTTGGACGATCGTTGAACGGGGGAGATACACTATCGGCCTACGCCCGGAGCCGAGGAATGCTGCGCAGGCACAGGGCATCGATCATAAGAGATGCTCCAGCGGGCATGTCATTTCGAGAAGATACTGTGATCTCTGTCGTAGCGATGTTCGGTTTTCGTTGATTTCTCCGCAGCTTTTTCAGCAACGCGTTCAATACGTTTCTCAGGAGTTGCTTCCGAAACGGTCTCGTCTTCTAGCTTCGTTGCTTCTGAATTCTCAAATTGGTCCGGCATGGCGGTTTTCTCCTGTCGTCAGCGTGAACCAGCATCCGTACATTATGCTGGTCAATTTTGCTCGCAGGCCCAGTTCCTTGGAGCCCAGGTGCCGTTCGTGACCTTTAGACGCAATCTGCTGAACCCGCTCGACGGTCGAGCTGTCTGGCGAGGGCACAACCACACTGCTTGCGCTCAAAAGGCCACGTATTCCTATGCTTTCGCTGCGACGATTTCAGATTGCGTACCATTCTCAGTGCTGACGCTTGCCTCCGGGCTGACTGATCGAAGAAGCAAGAGCGGGCATTGCACGAGCTTGACCACCTTCTCGGCAATCGAACCGAAGACCAACGGACGCCACCCAGAAATGCCGTGCGTGGAAATGACGACCATGTCGATATGATCCCGCTCCACGACTTCCATGATGTTTCCTGCTACGTCATTGCCAACCTCGATGCTGGAAGTTGACTTCATACCCTTGGTCTTAAGAGTTGCCTGGCACTTCGCCAGATGACCCTCTGCAAATGTTCTCTTTTCCTGAAGGAATTCGCTCTCGGGTATGAGGTCGGGGAGAGTCGTGGTAGGAAACATCGGGATCACGTTGAGAAGGTGGAGTTCGGCATGAAAGTGCTGAGCCAGATCAGCTGCCATCTCCAAAGCCGCTTGTGATGATGGACTGAAGTCAATGGGCAAAAGGATCTTGGTGGGGATGGATGGGAAAGCACGAACTTCAAGCATGAAAATCTCCCTGGCCGCGTGAATTAAATGGCTTGAACCTCATTTTCTTCCGGACACGGCAGCAGAAACTGTGCTGTTTTGGCCACTTCATAGCTGACAGCCCGATGTGCGAGCAAAAGTGACCAACCATTGAACATCCGGCTCTGGCATTATTCCTGTGGACACAGCGGCTTTGAAAACGGCGCTTCAATCGACTCAGCAACCGATCAACTTGGAGAAGAATAATGAACATTACTAATTCAGTGGTAGCACTCTATGACACTCATGAACAGGCGGAGCACGCCGTAAAAGAATTGCAGCAGGCCGGTGTCGACATGAAGAGCCTCTCGATTGCCGCGAGGGACACGCACACCGACGAACATGTAGTTGGCTACTACAACGCCGGTGACCGCATGAGGTACTGGGGCAAGGTGGGCGCATTCTGGGGTGGTTTTTGGGGATTGCTATTCGGATCTGCGTTGTTCGCGATACCGGGTCTCGGGCCGATTCTCGTAGCCGGTCCGCTCGTGGCATGGATCATTGCCGGTCTTGAAGGGGCTGCAGTTGTAGGTGGAGTCAGTGCAGTGGGAGCAGGTCTCGTGAGCATCGGCATACCAAAGGATAGCGTCGTCAAGTATGACGTGGCCTTGAAGACCGACAAGTTCTTGCTCCTTGTTCATGGCACACCAGCTGACGTAGACAAGGCCAAGGGCATCATTGCTGGGACTGAACACAGTTCTTACGCAGTTCATGGCGAGACGGTCTACGCCTGAATAATTGGAAGAATCGGACACCGCTGGGCTGGAAGGCGAACCTGCTTCGGCCCAGCCCGTCGCGCGCCAGATGATAGGCAATTAACATGAAGCAATGCAATTAATTCCCGGCGCTGATTTTCACGGCAATTCTGCCCCTTGGCGCTGCGGTGGCCTTTAGTTTCCACCGCGCTTCGGTCGATGTGGCCGGCCATAGCCGTCCTGGCGTGTTCGGTGGTCCTGGCGCTATCGCTTTTGCAATCCGCGTTGCGGATCAAGGTCAGCCATTCCGATCCGCAGAAAGACATGCCAGGGCGGAATCTGTGAAATACTTACGAAAGCGCTTCAGAATGCTCTTTCGTTAGAGTCGGGGACGTCTGAAGGTGGAGATTTGGGAGTTCTGGAAATTCTGGGAAAAGACCGTACAGTGACCGTACAGTAGATTTGGCAATCGTGGAAATCATGCCAATTCGGGCATTCTCAGAATCAATAAGATGAGCGTTTTCAACGCTCATCTCCGGTTCGACTCCCGCCGCCTCCACCATGACTAGCGACGCTATCGGACTATTTCAGTTTCGCGCGTGTCTCCCAAACGGACGCGGCTGAGGTGGGAATGGTAGTCGGCACCGTCCCGAGCGGCGACCCTTTTTGCTGCTCCGAAGCGTAAAAATCATAGAGGCCCGCTATCGGCAACGGTTCCCTTGATTGCGCCGCAAGCGCAGCAATTAGATCGAACGTGCTTTCAACCTCGCGGCAACCGTGAGAGAAAATCTGGTTTCCGCACAGCATCACGATCTGCGCGTTCACATCGGGTCGTTCATGCCGCGCCACTAAAGCGCGAGCGGGGAAGATGATGCCGCTATTTTGAATCAGTGTGCGTGGCCTGCGATGCTTCCTTTAGCTCCAACAATATCGACTTCAATCGAATAGCGTGCATCTTAACTACACTTCTACTGACCCGAAAATAGCCGATGGCCGTCCAGACTCCGGCAAAGACAAAAAGAGAGCACATTGAGAAGTAATAGCGTTGGGCCAATCCCGGCGCAATCATCATGGCGACAAACCCGGCTATACCCGTCGCTAATATTGTCCTTCCGGCGTTCAGAGATTCCACCATCGGCGTTATGGGTTTACCCAACACGGACGCCCACACTTGCCATTCGCCCCCGTTCGGGCCCGACGCTAGCTTCTCGTTTATGCCGTAGCTCTTTTTCAGCAGCGCCTCGGTAGCCGCAACTACGCAAAACCAGACCGCTTTAGCTTCCGGGGTTTGACCGTCGCCCGGTTTTCCCGTGACGGCCTTCAGTATCGCGGAGATAGCCATTTCGAGCGCCCACGCGACAAGAATGAACGCCTCTCCGACAACGAGACCCGCGCCCGTCAGGATAAGGGATAGTGCGTAGAGAGGGAGCGAGAAAACTCCCGACAACTCGCCGACTATCTGCTTCGCCGTCCAAGGGTCCGCTAAGGCGAAACTCAACAAAAAGAACAAACCGGGAAACAGCGCGAGCAAGTAGAGCAGTGGTCTTAAGTAAAGACCTTTTGAAAGATCGACATTTATCATCTGAGCCGCTCCAATTCAGTACGGTTGCCGATGAAGCGAAGTATAGATGCTCCGTCTTATGAACTGCTCAGTTTTGGGGCGGAGAGTTTGTGCTAATTTTGTGCTAATGGTCCGCGAGTCGTGCGAGATGAGCGAGTCTCGCGTCTCGCGGATTCTGTAACTTACGTGTTTTCAATGGTGGCGATGAGTTCGACTCCCGCCGCCTCCACTAATCTTCGCCCTCTTTGCGAGGGCTCGCACGCCATGCATCGAAGAACGCTCCTTCAACTCGCGGCGACAATCGCTCTCGGCCGAGCCGTCGGCCTGGGCGCCCCGCAATCGGATCGCGAGCCTGCGGCTTCTCTCCATTCGAGCGGCCTCGGCACCGGCCGGCCTTATCCTTTCCCGGTCGACATTCTCTATCACGGCAGCCGCGCCCGGCATGAAATCGCGCTGACCTTCGACGCCTGCCCGCGCAAAGAGCGCCCCGACTTCTCAACCGGGATCGTGAACTTCCTCATGCAAGAAAAGATCCCGGCCACATTTTTCGTGTCCGGCCTGTGGGCCGTGAACAACGTGGCGCCATTCAAGGAACTTGCGGACGTGCCTTTCTTCCAGATTGGAATGCACGGATACCATCACTGGAAATCGAGCGAGTTGACCGAGCCGGTCATCGCGTCAGAAATCGAGCGCACCTGGGAGACCATTGCGCAATTAGGCGGAACTCCGCAGCCGTTCTTTCGGCCTCCTTACGGCGACTGCCCGTCTAAACTCGTGAAGGTCGCGAAGGGCCTCGGCGTTCTCACTGTCATGTGGGATGTCGTTTCTGGAGATCCCAACCCGCGCAACACCGCCGAAATTCTGGAGCACCGGGTGCTTACCATGACGCGCAACGGGAGCGTCATCATCATGCATGTGAACGACGGCGGCATTTTTACAGCGCAAGCGCTCCCAACGATTGTCGCCGGCTTGCGCGAGCAAGGATTTACGTTTGTTTCAGTGGGCGATTTGGTCAGCCATATCGCCGGTAAGTGAATCTCGAATGAGAGATTTCTTCAAGAAGTTTGAAGCTGTGGTTGCGTACTGATCGTGCGTACGTCGACCGCTACGATTTCGACTCCATTCGAATTCGTCGCAACGGCGATCTTTTGCCCTACAGGAGTCTGGGGAACGTCCCGTCTGTCCCCAGGTTTCCGGTCGAGGGTCTTCGGCATCGTCCGCAGCCGGGTCTTCGCTTGCGTGCCATCCGCTCAGCTCGGAAGAAGAGGCCAGGTTAGCCGCTGTTGAAAGGTCAGGATGAAACACTCAGCGCCGCTTTTGCTCTCAGGGCAGAATCTCAGCCTCGATGAAATCCATCAAGTAGCTCGCCGGGGGCGTCAAGTGGGTCTTGCGCCATCCGCTTTGCCACGGGTGGACGCATCCCGCCAGCTAATCGAGAGAATTCTCGAGAAAGAAGTAGCCGTCTACGGCGTTAACACCGGCTTCGGCAAGCTCTCTGACGTCCGCATCCCGGGCAACCATCTTTCTGAATTGCAGGTGAATCTGTTGCGGAGCCATGCTTGCGGCCTAGGCAGACCTTTGTCAGAGGCCGAAGTTCGGGCCATGCTCTTGCTGCGCGCAAATGTCCTCGCCAAGGGCTTTAGTGGAGTTCGAAGAGCGGTCATCCAAATGCTGACAAGCCTCCTCAATCGAGGAATCAATCCAGTCGTGCCGGAAAAGGGTTCCGTCGGCGCGAGTGGAGATCTTGCCCCACTGGCGCATCTCGCGTTGGTCCTCATTGGTGAAGGAGATGCTTTCTATCAAGGGGAGCGCATGAGCGGCGGTGAGGCATTGCAGCGGGCCAAACTTGCTCCGCTGCGGCTCGAAGCGAAGGAAGGTCTTGCCCTGCTGAATGGCACGCAAGGAATGACTGCCGTCGCTTCACTCGCGCTGTACAATGCACAGTGCCTTGTTCGGATCGCCGACGTTGCTGGCGCGATGTCTCTAGAGGCGCTGCGTGGCACTCCTGCTGCTTTCGATCCTCGGATCCATGAGGCAAGGCCCCATCGAGGACAGGCAGCCGCGGCCCGACATCTGGTGGATTTGCTCGATCGCAGCGAGATTCGGGAGTCGCACCGGACTAACGATTCGCGAATTCAGGACGCTTACTGCTTGCGCTGTATGCCGCAGGTGCATGGCGCGGTTCGCGACGCGCTCGACCACGTCACGTCGATTTTGGAGATCGAAACGGGCTCTGCAACCGACAACCCACTCGTCTTTGCAGCGAGCGGTGACGTACTCTCCGGCGGCAACTTCCACGGCGCACCACTTTCCTATGCCTTTGACTACGCAGCCATCGCTCTAACCGATCTCGCCAGCATTTGTGAACGACGGATCGACCGCCTCATCAACCCTGACATCAACGAGGGCTTGCCTCCCTTTCTGTCGAGCGAGGCCGGCTTGTCGTCGGGTTATATGATGGCGCACGTCGCCGCGGCTGCGCTCCTGAATGAATGCAAGGTGTTGGCGCATCCAGCTAGCGTGGACAGCGTGCCGACATCTGGCGGAAAGGAAGACCACGTTTCGATGGGGATGAACGCCGCGCTCAAGATGAGGCAGATTGTTGAGAACGTAGAGCAGATTCTCGCTATCGAGCTCCTTTGCGCCGCCCAAGGCTTGGACTATCGGAAACCTTTGAAGCCAGGGAAACAAATTGAGCAGGTACTCGCCGCGATTCGCAAGATCGTTCCCCGCCTGGAAGCGGACCGGCCTCCCGCAACCGATATCAACCAACTGGTACAGGCGATTCGCGGAGATCTATTCGGCGCATTCGCCAACTAGCACAAAACATCACCTCCGGACGGTCGCACACAGCATTCCCGTGAGAGACAAGGCAACGAATCATTGACAGGAATAATCACCCCGGAGTTACGTCCCGACCCGCGATAAATACGCGAGGAAGCTCTGGGGCTGCGATGAAATAGGCGATCTCGCGGAAATCGGTGAACTCGTGGATAAGAAAGTCAGCCTGTTTGCCGGGTTCGAGGGAACCAATGCTGTCGCCAAGGCCAAGGCTCCAGGCAGCATTGACGGTCGCAGCAGCGAGCGCTTCAGCCGGGGTGAGCCTCATTTGGAGGCAGGCGAGCGAGGCGATAAACGGCATGGAGGAAATGGGAGATGAACCGGGGTTGAAATCGCTCGCCAACACGATGGCCAGGCCGTGCTCGACCATGGCGCGGGCGGGCGGATAGGCGGTGCGCCCCAAGGCAAAGACCGAGCCGGGAAGCAAGACCGGTTGCACCGCGGCGGCACGCAATGCATTGAGAGTGGCCGCGGTAACGGTTTCAAGATGGTCTGCGGTGCGGGCGCGCAGTTCGGCGGCCAACATGGCACCCGTCCCGGGGCGGAACTGCTCGGCGTGCACGCGTAGTTCCATGCCGTGGGCTCGCGCGGCGGTGAGCACCTGACGTGCTTCCTCAACCGTGAAGGCATGATCATCGCAAAAAACATCACAAAAGCGCGCGAGGTTCTGACCGGCGACCTCGGGGATTAGCGTCTCCACGACCCAGCGGACATATCCTTCGCGGCGGCCGGCGAATTCCGACGGAACGCTATGTGCTGCGAGCAGAGTGGGCACGATGCGCATTGTTCCCTCGTCGTTGAGGCGGGCCATGACGCGTAACATGCGCAGCTCGGTTGCGCGGTCGAGGCCGTAGCCGGATTTCGCTTCAGCGGTCGTCGTGCCGGTGCGAAGCATCCAATCGCAGTGCCGGTGCGATTCAGCCAGCAGGTCGTCTTCCGAGGCGGCGCGGGCGGCTTTAACAGTGCTCAGAATGCCGCCTCCGGCGGCGGCAATCTTCTGATAGCTTGCGCCGGCAATGCATTGCTCGAATTCGGCAGCGCGGTTGCCCGCGAAAACCAGGTGCGTATGCGCGTCAACAAAACCCGGCGTAACGCAGCGGCCTTGCGCATCGATAACGACGGCCTCGACGGGAATGCGAGCACGCAACTCTGCGTAAGGTCCAGCTGCCGCGACGCGGCTGTCTTCAATCAGAAGCGCCCCATTTGGAACAAGATCTAACTCGCTGACTCCGGTCCCACGCGCGGACGTGCCGGTCCCGCAAGCGTGACGAGCTGCCCGATGTTGACGACTGCGAGCGATCCGGACGCTGTCATTTTTCCGCCATTGGGATGGCAATGCCGCGTTCGCGCGCGGTCTGTCGGGCAAGGTCGTAGCCTGCATCGGCATGGCGAGCCACGCCGATGCCCGGGTCGTTGTTGAGAACGCGCTCGATCTTGCGCAACGCCATTTCCGTGCCATCGGCCACGGTCACTTGTCCGGCGTGCAGCGAATAACCTATCCCTACGCCGCCGCCATGGTGGAAGCTGACCCATGTTGCCCCGGATGCTGTGTTGAGCAGCGCATTCAGAATCGGCCAATCTGCCACCGCATCCGAGCCGTCGAGCATTTTCTCCGTCTCGCGGTAGGGGCTGGCCACCGAGCCCGTATCCAGGTGGTCGCGGCCCATAGCTACAGGCGCCGAGAGCTCGCCCTTGCGCACCAGATCGTTGATTGCCAAGCCCATACGCGCGCGCTCGCCGTAGCCCAGCCAGCAGATGCGCGCCGGCAACCCCTGGAAAGCAAAACGGCCGCGCGCCAGCTTCAGCCAACGAGTAAGGATCTCGTTTTCCGGAAACAGCTCCAGCGCCAGTTCGTCAGTGCGGTCAATGTCCTTGGGGTCACCAGACAGCGCCACCCATCGAAATGGTCCTTGGCCTGTGCAGAAGAGCGGACGGATGTACTCGGACACAAATCCAGGAATAAGAAACGCTTCGGCACAACCTGCGTCGAGGGCGAACCGCCGGATATTGTTGCCGTAGTCAAAGGTCACAGCGCCGGCGCGCTGCAGGTCGAGCATCGCGTTGACGTGAATCACCATGGTCGTCGTCGAGCGGCGCAGATACTCCTCCGGATCGCGGCGACGCAACTCCGCAGCCTGATCCAAAGTGAATCCCCGCGGGATGTAGCCGTTGAGGGGATCATGGGCGCTGGTCTGGTCGGTTACGACGTCGACCGGCACGCCGCGGCGGACCATCTCCGGCAGCACGTCGCCGCAGTTGCCGACGAGGCCGACGGAGCGCGCGCGACCTTCGCGGCGAGCCTCGTCGCAGAGGCGCAGGGCTTCGTCGAGGTTTCCGGCGACGAGGTCGCAATATCGTGTCGCAACCCGGCGCTCGATCCGGCTGCGGTCGGCTTCGACGACCAGCACAACGCCGCCGTTGAGGGTGACGCCAAGCGGTTGAGCACCACCCATGCCGCCCATTCCGCCGGTAACCACAAGTTTGCCCTTGAGCGACCCGCCAAAGTGCCGCTCCGCGAGTGCGGCGAATGTCTGGAAAGTGCCCTGCAGAATACCCTGCGTGCCGATGTAGATCCAACTACCCGCCGTCATCTGGCCATACATCATCAGGCCTTTACGATCGAGCTCGTTGAAGTGCTCCCAAGTGGCCCATTTGCCCACCAGGTTGGAGTTGGCGATGAGAACACGCGGGGCCATTTCGTGCGTAGGAAACACCGCGACCGGCTTACCTGACTGCACCAGCAGCGTTTCGTCGCCCTCCAGCCGCTCCAGTTCGCGCACGATGGCGTAGTAGCACTCCCAGTTGCGCGCCGCCTTGCCAATGCCGCCGTAGACGACGAGATCCGCGGGGCGCTCGGCGTTTTCGGGATCCAGGTTATTCATCAGGCAGCGCAGCGCCGCTTCCTGCTGCCATCCCTTGCAGTGCAACTCAGTTCCACGCGGTGCGCGAATGATGGGAGCTGCAATCGTCGCCATAGACTCCTCCCGATGAGATACCGCTAGAGCGGCGAAAGGGCACATTTCGTCGCAGTCCTGGAAACTGATCCACAGGATACTCCTACGGATAGAAACGCGTTGTGATGGGGAACCCGCTCAGCACACTAGCTGGCCCGGCGCGGAAGGAAATGGAGAAGAAGTCTCCGATGCCAGAGTGCTGGTTGCCGGATTGAGCCACGAATCGTATCCTTTTTGCCGTGCCCAACACCTTAATTGAATGCGTACCGAACTTCTCTGAGGGGCGTGATCCAGCGAGGGTCGATGCCATCGTCGAAGCCATGAGCCTGCCCGGCGTCTATCTGCTCGACCGGGAGATGGATGCCGATCATAACCGATGCGTCATCACGCTCGCCGGTGACCGCGAGGCAATTCAGGAAGCCGCGATTCGCGGAGCAGGCAAGGCCGCCGAGTTGATCGACCTTACGCGGCACCAGGGCGCTCATCCGCGACTGGGTGCGACCGATGTAATTCCTTTCATTCCCATCGAAGGCGTCACACTCGAAGACTGCGTGGCCATGGCGCGTCACGTTGGAAAGGAAATCTGGAAGCGCTACCAGATTCCGGTCTATCTGTACGAAGCGGCTGCCTCGACGGCCGAACGCAAGAACCTCGAGAACATCCGCCGCGGCCAGTTTGAAGGGGTCCGCGACGAGATCGCTACCAACCCGACACGCCAACCTGACTTCGGCGAGGCGCGATTGCATCCGACGGCCGGAGCGACTGTCGTGGGTGCGCGGAAGTTTTTGATCGCTTACAACATCTTTCTGAACACGCCAAATGTCGACATCGCCAAGAGCATTGCCAAGGCCGTGCGCTTCTCCTCGGGCGGGATGCCCTTCGTAAAGGCGTCAGGTTTCCTTGTGCGCGGTTTGGCGCAGGTTTCTATGAACCTGACCGATTTTGAGCAGACGCCGCTCCATCGCGTGTTTGAGTTTGTGAAGCGCGAAGCTGAGCGCTATGCTGTCTTGCCCATTTCCAGCGAAATTGTGGGCCTGATCCCGAAGCAGGCCATCGAGCAGGCCGCCCAGTGGTTTCTTCAGTTGGGGAACTTTGACTCCTCGCTGATCTTTGAGAACCGACTGGCTGCGATCGTAGGCGGCAAAGTGGCTGTTGGCGGCTTGCGTTCAGGAATCGAGCCGTTCATTGAGCAGACTGGCCGCGCCTACGGCGGTACCGGGAGGAGGCAGTGCTTCCGCTGCAAGCGGCGCCATGGCAGCCGGTCTGGCTTCCATGGTTGCCTCCCTGTCCCGGGGCAAGAAAGCTTATGCGCAATATGAATCTCAGCTGATAGAGGCGCTCGCGCGGCTCTCCCAACTGCGCGAGGAATTGAAATCGGCGATCGACGAGGACGCCGAGGCTTACAGCACGGTCACGAAGGCATATAAATCGGCAAAGGAGGCTGCCGACGGTCGACGCCTTATTCACTCTGCGTTGCAGCATGCAACAGCAGTGCCACTGAGCGTGGCGGAAAGATCCGCTGAAGTCGAGCGGATTGCCCGGACCTTGAAGTCGATTACCAATCCGAACCTGGCGTCGGATCTGACGACTGCGATCGCCTTGGCGAAAGCTGCTGTAGCTGGTGCAATCGCCAATGTGGAGATCAATCTTGAGTCAATCAAATCCGTGTCGGTCGGGAGCGAAGAATTCGTTGACATGGCGCGAAGCCGGGCACAAGCGCTCGAGGACACCGCTGCATCAGCCTCTGGCTCGTGATTTAGCAGGCTCAATTCCCGCCTTGTGGGTTGGGGCCTAGCCTAAGGGCATGCGCAGAGCAGAGTCACTCCTTTGCGGACGGATACCGCGCCGCCGCTACGCGATCCATCGAGGTACGGGTCAAGGGAATCGCGCCAGAAATCACAGCGGTGGTCACAGCGGAGGTCATGGGTTGTGCCGCGTTACGTCGTTACGTTTAGGCGCGTGCGCCGCGTGTTCCACGTTCACCACTGTCGTTAGCAATTCTCCGATAGCGCCAAATGCCATCAACGCTGGCAGAGCCATCATGAAAATAGGCCTGCTGCACCTCAATGCCGCATCGATGGTTCCTCCGGGTTGCGGACTACGCTGTGATTGCAATCACTGAACAGTCTCACTGTGATCCAAATCCAGCCCGAGGGCAGCGGTCGGGCTCGACAAATGCTCCACCGGGGGCCATATTTGTTTCTAATGACCACAAAAATCAAGCGCATAGGCATTCTAACCGCTGGCGGCGATAGCCCCGGCTTGAACGCAGCGATCCGCGGCGTGGGCAAAGCCGCGCTTGGCTATTACGGCTGGGAGATCATAGGTTTTCGCGACGGTTTTCGTGGCTTGGTCGAGAACCGACGGATCAATCTGGATCGCGCCGCTCTTTCCGGCATTCTGACGATCGGCGGAACGATTCTCGGCACCAGCCGCGACAAGCCACATCGCATGGTGATTAACGGCCGAACGAAGGACATGACCGGCGTTATCCGGGACAATCTCATGAAGTGGGGGATCGATTGCGTCGTGTGCCTTGGCGGAGGCGGCACGGCGAAGAACGCCCTGCGCTTGCACCGGCTAGGCGTCAATGTGATTACGTTGCCTAAGACCATCGACAACGACGTGGCCATGACCGACGCCTCTTTTGGCTACGCCACTGCTTTGGACATTGCCACCGAGGCGATTGATCGCCTGCACAGCACCGCCCACAGCCACCACCGCATCATCGTGGCCGAGATCATGGGTCACCGCGCTGGCTGGCTTACGCTCGGGGCTGGACTGGCAGGCGGCGCGGACGTGATCCTCATTCCCGAAATCCCTTACGACGTGGAGAAGATCGCCGACGCCATTCGCCAACGCAGCAAGCGTGGGAGCAACTTCAGCATTGTGGCCGTAGCCGAGGGCGCGATGAGCCGCGCCAACGCGCGTATCTATGAGAGCGCCGAGAAGAAACTGGAACGCGCCAAAACCTTGAACGCCAAGATCGAGGCCAAGCACGAAATCGCCACGCTTGATGTTCGGCATCAGGGAAATACGATGCGCCTGGCCCGAAAGCTCGAGGAACTGACCCACCTCGAATCCCGAGTCACGATCCTTGGCCATGTGCAGCGCGGTGGCACGCCGTGCGCGGCGGATCGCATGCTCGCCACACGCCTCGGCACCGCCTGCGCCGATATGATCAACGAGCGGCAGTTTGGCGTGATGGTAGCCGCCCGCGGCGACAACACGGAGCCGGTGTCTCTGGATCAAGTCGCGGGCAAGCGAAAATCGGTTCCTCGCGATCATTCATTGGTAGAGACAGCCCGCCGGGTGGGAACGTGCCTGGGCAATTAAGATAAGCTGCCCGTATTTGCGGCGGGCGGATGGCCTGCATCCCAGTAACCTTAGTCAACTGCGATCTGGGGGTGCCCCAGGTCTCGCCCGCTGCGGCGGGAGACCTCGGATCGAACGAACCACCTCAGGTACGAATACACCCCGGAAACGCCGCAGGATTCAGGAATCGTTTGAGGCAACTGCGAGTTCTCGGTATCTGTAGTGTCCAGTGTCAAAAAGTGTACCTTCTAAAACAGGACAACAAGCGCTGAATGAGCAGCGAACGCAATTCAATAATTGAAGACTAGCCGAGATTTCAGTACTAATCTTCCGCTCGACGGGTGAGTTGGCGATTCACCAACATCTGAATCAGGTCCCGGCTTGCGTGTGATTCGATCATTTCTCGGAAAGAACAGCGGAAAGGCTGGCTGAGTGCGTTGGCCTTATTGTGCCATTAGAAATCTGGCAGGTCAGTCTGGCAGCCGCTACCCCCCAACCGTTCCCTTGCCAAGCGCACTAGCGAGCTCTGCCCCTGAACACACGCGCCCGTTCCAATTAGGGTTCTGCTCAAATCGAGTTCAGACCGTGAAAGAATCCCACTCGATCTCAAGCCGATTGTTCCGCCAGGGCACTCCTTTATGTCCGTCCCTGCGCAGTCACTTGTTTATGTCGGAGAACGCAAACTTGCCGAGCAGAAATGGATGGGAGGTTTGAGGGGTAGTTTGCATTCCGCTGGTTGGGTAAGGAGCCGGGCTCAGGGTCGGGAAGCCCCAGACATTTCCGTTGCGCAGGTCGATGACGACCTTGCCCAACACATGCTGGCTTCCGTCAGGGGTGTTTAAGAAGTATGTGCTTGGCTCGATGAAAAAGGGATAAGCATCGCTGGCTTGCGCTTGTGCGGGGAGCGGGGCCACGTAAGGGCGCACGGCAATTGCAGTCAGAGAGATTACGATTGTTAGCAGCAGAAAGGTTTGAAATCGGCTTGCATTCATTGTATTCTCCTTGTTCAACATCGGTTGGCAGAACGATTCAATCGCGCGCATCGGCCGCACCAGGCGCAAGAAGCCTACTCGCCGCCGCCGGAGTCTAGGCGGCAAACAGGCCTCTTTACGCAATGCTCTCGTCCGCCTCTTCCGGCGGCAGCTGCTCGATTCTTCCTCTCCACTGAATCACTTTCAGATCGAGCACGGCGATGCTATAGATCACCGGCACCAGCAGCAAGGTAATCAAAGTGGCGACGGCCAGGCCGCCGATCTGTGCGTAACACAGGGGCCTCCACAGCGGACCGCCGTGCATGGCCAACGGGAAGAGCGCAAAGATGGTGGCGCCTCGGGGCAGCGCAAGTGTTGTGTCCGGTGGGACTGTCTGATCGTTGCCTGATGGTGTTGTTTTGCTTGTGGGTTGTCGGTGGGATTTGCTTCGAGTCTGGCCGGCGATGAGTCTGACAGGCCTCGGCTTCTTCTCTATATATGACTCTGATCTTTTTGCCTGGTATGGAGGTTGATATGGAGCTTGATTCGATGCTTCTCTCCTTCGCTCGCCGCCTCCCTTTTCCCCGCGTCCTTTAAACTTTGTTTCTGTCTCAATGCCGTCTATATCCCGAATCCCGATTAGAGGTATTCCTTCGTTCTTGCTAAAGTCAGTCGATGGGAAAGCAAATCCATTCAAGACATTCACGACCTCCGCGAGCTGAACACGTTCCCAAGAAGGATGCTTTCCGAGGAGAGCACTTGCTGGATTGGCCACGATCTCGTCAAGAGATTCTGTGAAACTCATGCCGCCAGCACCTCATTAAGTTCGTTGAGCAGCGGCAGAAAGCGCTCTGCGAAGACTTGTTGTGCGCGGCCGAGACCGCCCCACTGCGAAAAGGGATCGAGTTCCAGGTTTTCCGGCTCGATGGCAAGACTTGATGCGATGTGGTCGCGGATGGCCTCAAGCCAGCGAAGCTGATCGGGACGGAACTCGGTGTCGCCGCTCTGCTGCTTGGCAAGCCAGGCGGCAAAGCGCGCCTCGACTTCGGCGTGGCGAGGCTCGAGTGCGGCTTCTGCTTGAGGGCGAATCGCACCAGGTTGACCAGGTCGGCGGCTACTTCAGTCCGGCTGCCGCGCACATGCGCCGAATCAATCCGCTCATACGCATGCCATATCTGGTCCGGGGTCAGGCGCGGACTGCCGTCGATCGGCTTTTCGATCAGGTTGGCCAATGCCTTTACCGGTTTCAGAGAGAGGCCCACGGCGTAGGGCTTGCTAGAGGGCGCTGCAGGCGGTGTATGTCTTTCCGGAACCCGTGGCCATCTGGATGAGAGAACGGCGTCGGCCGTGAGCGAGCGAATCTTCAAGAGCGGTGATCGCAGTGACTTGGCCGAACGTAAGCCGATTGCGATCGATCCCAATGCCTTGGTTTTTGCGACTCGGAAGGGGACGCCTCTTAGCAGACGAAATCTTCTGAACCGCCAATTCAAGCCAATCTGCAAAAAGCTTGGATTGACCGGCGCTACACGGCATTGGCTGCGCCATGTGACTGCGAGCCTTTCCAGCTCAAAGCGTGTCCCGCTCGGAGCAACGCAGGAACTGCTCGGCCACTCCTCGTCGCAACTGACACGAGACGTCTACGTGCGACCGATTCGTTCGGATGTGAAAAAGGCGGCCCAAATGCTCGAAGATTTGGTAACTGGACCCAAATGGACCCAAGTTCCGGATTGGCCGGAAATGACGAGTGATGTAATTAACTGAAAATTGTGGGATTTGATGGTCGGGGAGAGAGGATTCGAACCTCCGACCCCCTGGTCCCGAACCAGGTGCTCTACCAGGCTGAGCCACTCCCCGACGTGTTGGTGGTGCAGTTTGTCTATTTTACAGCGCAGTGCAGGGCGGCGCAAACTGGCATGCGCCTGAAGCATTCAGTCCTATCGTGTCGCGCCCGCACAGGCCGAATGCAACGCCGTCCGGCGCGAAGAAGCGGTCCAGTTCCAGAACATCGGGGGCGGGTTTGAGAATGGAACGAGATTAGAGGATGTAGCGGGACAAATCCTGATCCTTGACGATGGACGCGACCATCTGCTTGACGTAGTTGTCGTCGATCAGAAAAACCTTCTCCGGGCCGGATGCAGTCATTCGCTCCTGGAAGGGTAACGGCACTGTGGATTCATTCTTGATGGCCGCGGAAAGGGCCGAAGAGGCTTGCTCGTCAGGCGCACGGCGGGCCACGTCGGGCGCCAGGAAACTTACATCTTCGAGAACTCGCTCCATAATGGTGTGCAAACGCCGCGCTCCGATGTTCTCGGTGGTCTCATTCACCTTGAACGCGAATTCCGCCATCTCGCGCAAAGCTTCGGGGGCGAACTCGAGGCGCACTCCCTCGGTTTCAAGCAGCGCCGAGTACTGTTTCGTCAGCGACGCCTTCGGCTCCGTGAGGATGCGAAGAAAATCATCGACGGTGAGCGACTGCAATTCCACGCGAATCGGAAAACGGCCCTGCAGCTCGGGGATGAGGTCGCTGGGCTTGGAAACATGAAACGCGCCGGCGGCGATGAAGAGGATGTGATCGGTGCGCACCATTCCATAGCGAGTGTTCACGGTGGTTCCTTCAACAATGGGCAGGATGTCGCGCTGCACGCCCTCGCGCGAAACGTCAGGCCCGTGCCCGCTTTCGCGCCCTGCGATCTTGTCGATCTCGTCCAGAAAAATGATTCCGTTCGATTCAACGCGCTCCACTGCGGCTCGATTCACCGAGTCCATGTCGATCAGCCGGCCTTCTTCTTCCTGCACCAGATAATCAAAGGCGTCGGTAACCTTCATCTTCCTTTTCTTGGTGCCGGCTCCGAAGATGTTGGGCAGCATATCCTTCAGGTTCATCTCCATGTCTTCCATGTTCTGGTTGGAGATGATGCCGAACTGAGGCGAACTGCGCTCACGAACATCGAGCTCAACCATGCGGTCATCGAGTTTGCCTTCTCGAAATTGCTGGCGAAGCTTTTCGCGCGAGCGCTGGTGGCTTTCGGCGCCGGGAAGCGAGAGGCTGGCCCTCCTGGGTATGGGGCACGGCAGGCGGCGGCGGCAGCAGAACGTCGAGCAATCGCTCCTCGGCATTCATCTCGGCTCTGTCTTCCACTTCTTCCAGGCGCTCCTCACGCACCATGTCGATGGCAATTTCAACTAAATCGCGAATCATCGATTCGACGTCGCGGCCAACGTAACCCACTTCGGTAAACTTTGACGCCTCGACCTTGAGGAATGGCGAGTTTGTCAGCTTGGCCAAACGCCGCGCGATCTCGGTCTTGCCCACGCCGGTGGGGCCGATCATGATGATGTTCTTCGGCATGATGTCGTCGGCCAGATCGGGAGGAAGCTTTTGCCGGCGCTGGCGATTCCTGAGTGCAATGGCCACGGCGCGCTTGGCCGCACGCTGGCCAACCACGTGTTTGTCGAGCTCGGCTACGATCTCGCGCGGCGTCAACTCGTCGAGCGCGAGCTCCCGTTCTTCGGCGGATGCGGGAAGGTAGATGGCCATGGACGAATGTCGGCGGAGATCCTCCGCTGACCCTATAGCTCCTCGATCGTGATGTGATCGTTGGTGTAAATGCAGATTTCGCCCGCGATTTTCATGGATTTCTCGGCAATTTCGCGGGCGCTCAATTTTGTGTTCTCCATCAGCGCGCGGGCGGCGGCGGTAGCGTAGCTGCCTCCGGACCCGATTGCCGCCAACGGCTCATCCGGGTCGATCACGTCTCCTGAGCCTGAGATGAGGAACGTCTGCGCCTTGTCTGCAACAAGCAGCAACGCCTCCAGGTTGCGGAGCATTTTGTCGGTGCGCCAATCCTTTGCCAACTCTACGGCGGCCCGGTTCAGATTCCCGGCGTGCTGTTCGAGTTTGGTTTCAAAGCGTGCGAAAAGGTTGAACGCGTCTGCGGTGGAGCCGGCAAATCCGGCAAGAATCTTGTCCTGAAAGAGGCGGCGAATCTTTCTGGCCGAGTGCTTCAGCACATGGTCGCCAAATGTTACCTGACCGTCGGCGGCCATAACCACCTGGCCGTTGCGCCGCACGCAAATAACGGTAGTGGATCGGATTTTCGAACGCTTCTGCATGACCTTTTGTCTCTGACGGGGCAGTCAACGAAATACAGTGCCGCCCGCCTGGCAGAGGGAATCCTGACCTTCGTGCAACCTAGAGTATAGGTCATTGGCTCGACCCTGGAGCGGGCGGCAGGTTAGGGGTGATTGCCATGGCACCGTGCCGCAGGCCTGTGGCACGGAGTCGATTTCAGTTGCGGTATCCTCGAATTGAGGGCTCTGGGCTTGGGTTCCATCTCGGGATGATCCTGCGCAGCACAGACAACTGGGAAATAGTCGCATGGTTCGCCGCTGCGATCCTTGGAGCGGCGACTGCCGCATGGCTGGTGCTGCGCAAGCGCCCCAGCGCCGACGAAGTGGAGCGATCGCGGCGCCAGTTCCTGGTTCACTCGGGGCGCCTCGTCGACGGCATGCTTCTCGACATTCATGAAATGGAAGCGAAAGACGGGCGGACGCTTACCTTGCTTTTGTTCAGCTACCGCATAGCCGGCGTGGACTACGAATGCTCGCAGGACATTACCGCGATGCGTGACGTCGTCAATGCAGTTGAAGTCAGGGCTGGATTTCCCTGCAGCGTGCGCTACCAACCCGGTAATCCGTACAACAGTATCGTTGTCGGAGAAGGCTGGACGGGACTGCGAGAGCGGATTCCGCAACTGCCGTCCATCGACGATCCCGATCCCTTGGATTTAAGCCACTTGCGACCCGGCAAAGGCTAGAGGTTCCGCGTTGGTGCGCGTTCCCGAGCCCGGTTAAACTATCTATATGCATGTTCACGCGGCCGAGGCCGGTAAGGGCGCGAGCAGGACGACATTGGTTCTGCGCATCTCGATGGCGGCCACGCTGGCGTACGTCGTGGTCACGTTTGTCGCTGGACTGCGCGCTCATTCGCTGGCCCTTCTGTCTGAATCAGGCCACAACGTTTCGGATTTCCTGGCCCTTCTGCTGAGCTTTGCCGCAGTCTATTTCCAATCGCGGCCGGCAGACCACTCCAGAACTTTCGGGTACCAGCGCGCCGGCGTGATCGCGGCGTTCATCAATGCGGCGACGCTGATCGCCATTTCGCTGCTGATCGCCATCGAAGCGGTTCACCGGCTCAGTGCGCCGGTAACAGTGCAGCCGAGGGTCATGATGATCGTGGCCGCGGCCGGCGTGATCATGAACGGCGCGATTGCGGCCCTGCTTTGGGGCGTGGCCCGCGACGTGAATCTGCGCAGCGCCTTTTTGCACATGGCCGGCGACACGCTTTCGACGGCGGCAGTGATTGCCGGCGGCTTCGGCATCCTGCTCACGGGCCAGAACTGGATCGACCCCGTGCTATCCGTAATCATTGCCGCCTTCATCTTCTGGTCGAGCATTGGGATCGTGCGCGAGACGCTCAACATCCTGCTCGAAGGCACGCCGCGCGGCGTCTCTCTGCAGCAGATTCGCTCTGTCATGGAAGCGGTCGATGGAGTGGTCAATGTTCACGACCTTCATGTATGGTGCCTGGGATCGTACACGCGCGCCCTCGCCTGCCACGTAACGATTTCCGACATTCCTCCTTCTGAAAGCGTTTGCATTCTGGCAAGCCTCAGGGACGTTCTCCGCGGTCAATTCGAGATCAGCCACAGTACGATCCAGTTCGAGCACATCGGCTGCGAAGCACTGGAGGATTGCGTTTGCGTCACGCCTCCCGAAGAGATGGCCGTAAGGCACGAGCATCATCACGGTCACGCGCATTGAACCGGTCAGCAGGACGGCAGGCTTTCGATGCGCCCCCAACCAGTTGAGGAACAAGAATTGATTTTCCGCCGTTTGCTTCGCAGAGCCGCTTGCATTGCGATCCTTTCCATACCCGTGGCTGGGCCGTACGCGGTCCCACAATCGGCACAACAACCCAATTCGCCGAGCCTCAACGTGTTTGCCGGCGAATATGCCGATCTTGCAAATCCGGGCGACGGATACAGCTTTTACGTGCACGAGGGCGAGCTGACGGTTGAATCCGACCGCCAGGTTCCCACCGAAATGAAGGCTATCTCGGCAAATCTGTTCGCCCTTGCCAATTCCGATGTCACGGCCGCGTTTCAGATCGACGCGGCGGGCCACGCCGCGAAGGTCTCTTTTTCTGACCATCCAGCGACGGTTTATGTTCGCAGCGGCGAGCCAATCCGCCACGTCTTTCATGACTATGTGCGCAGCGAAGCGATGATTCCCATGCGCGACGGGGTCAAGCTTCACGCGGTGATTCTTCAGCCGGCAGACATCGAGACGCCGCTGCCCATCCTGATGCAGCGAACACCATACGGTGTGGATGGAACCGACCGCGCTTCTTTTTTTGCCCAAAGGCCCGAGCTGGCGCGCGGCGGGTACATCTATGTGGCCGAAGACATTCGCGGGCGCTACAGGAGCGAAGGCAAATTCGTCATGATGCGGCCGCTCGCCGATCACCGTGATCCGAGCGCCATTGACGAGAGCACAGACACTTACGACACGGTGGCTTGGCTGATCAAAAATGTGGCGGGCAACAACGGCCGCGTAGGTGTAGTGGGCACAAGCTATCCGGGATTCCTGGCGATGATGGCGGGAATCGATCCGCATCCGGCGATCAAGGCAATCTCGCCGCAGGCGCCGATGATCGATGTCTGGATTGGCGACGATTTCTTTCACAACGGGGCCTTCAGGCAAAGCTATGGCTACGACTACGTGCTGGGGCTGGAATCCACAAAGACTGAGACCGAAGTCCGCTACGGCACGGACAACGCCAAACCCATCGACGGGTTCGACTACTTTCTCCGTCGCGGCAGCTTTGATGAAGACGTGAAGCAGTCCGGGTCCAGGCTGCTTCCGACCTGGAAGCTCTTCCTCGATCATCCGGCATATGATTCGGTCTGGTCTTCGCGCGGCGTGGAATATGCACTGAATTCCGTGACCGTGCCCACGCTCACCGTCGGCGGTTATTACGATCAGGAAGACATGTACGGACCGCAGGAGGAATACGCGAAACTCGAGCCGCACGACACGAACCATGAGAACTTTCTGGTTCTTGGGCCGTGGCGGCACGGTTACTGGTCGTCTTCTTCGACGCGCCTCGGGAACCTGAACTTCGGTGAGCCGATCGGTACCGAGTTCCGCAGGGATATCGAAGCGAAGTTCTTCGCCCATTACCTCAAAGATCGGCCCGGATTCGATCTCGAAGACTCGGCCAGTTTCCAGACCGGCTCGAATACGTGGAAGTACTATTCCCACTTTCCGCCCAATGAATCCCGGCCAACGGCCCTTTATCTCGAGGGAGGGGGGCTGCTGAGCTGGGATGCTTCGACTCGCAACGCCGTAACGTCGTACATCAGCGATCCCGCCAATCCGGTTCCTTACCGGCACAGACCCATCCAGCCGACCTACAGCGATGGCTCCGATTGGTACAACTGGCTGACCGAGGACCAGCGATTTGTGACCGGGCGCAAGGACGTGGCCGTGTGGAAGCTGCCGGTGCTCACGAAAGATCTGACGATCACTGGCGAGGTGGTGGCCGACATCTTTGTTTCGACCACTGGCTCAGACAACGACCTCGTGGTGAAGCTGATCGACGAGTATCCCGGCGACGATGCGGACCTGGCGATGCGCGGCTACCAATTGATGACCAACGCAGAGATCTTTCGCGGGCGTTATCTCACGGGATACGATCGTCCCGCGGCACTCGCACCCGGATCGATCCACGAGTACAAGTTCAGCCTGCACGACGTGGATCACGTCTTCAAGGCTGGACATACCGTGATGGTTGAGATCCAGAGCACTTGGTTCCCGCTTTACGATCGCAACCCGCAAACTTTTGTGCCGAATATCATGAAGGCCAAGCCCGGCGAATACCAGGCAGGGACGGTTGCAATCTATTCCGGAGCAGGACATGAGTCGGCAATCGAGATCCCGGTAATGGGCGCGCAATAGCGGCGACGAGCATGACGGAGCAGAAGCAGCGCTTGCAGTAAGCATGGCAACACCGAACCCCGGCGACCTATAATCCCTGCAGGAACTATTCGGCCCCAATCTTCCCTACAAGGCGAGGAAAAACTTGGCACGCGAGCTTTATACGGCGCGACTTTTGCGCAAAGACTGCATCTCTGAAGTTGCACAGTGCTATCACTTCCTTTTTGAAGTCGAGGGACGTGACAGTTTCGACTACCGCCCCGGCCAGTTTGTATCGGCTGTTGCCATGGACGAGAACGGCAAGCAGCAGACGCGCGCCTACTCGATTGCTTCGGCCGCGCAGGGCAACAAATTCGAGCTGTGCGTGAATCGCGTGGAGAATGGCTTCTTCTCAAACCATCTCGCCGACCTGCCCGATTTGCCCGTGGGAGGCACAATTCAGATTCACGGGCCGCACGGGCACTTTGTTTTGCAGGAGCCGATTACCGATTCGATCTTCGTGGCCACCGGCACGGGGGTTGCCCCCATGCGCGCCTATCTCGAGTGGCTGTTTCCGACCGGCGGCTCCGATCGCAGCCAGGGTAAAGACATCTGGCTGGTCTACGGAACTCGCTACGAGAGCGACATCTATTACCGGTCCGAATTCGAGGCGCTTGCCGGCCGCGTGCCCAATTTTCATTACCTGCCTACGCTGAGCCGAGCCGATGATACCTGGAAAGGCCTGCGCGGACACGTGCAGGTCCACGTTGCGAAGATCATCGAAGAGCGTGCGAAACGGCAGGGCAGAACGCTGCCTGCTCCACCTGTCGATCCGGCGATTCCGGCGGCTAACCTGAACTTCGACATCTACTGCTACATCTGCGGGCTGAACTTCATGGTCTCCGGCGTCCGCGAGCTGCTCGATGGCTACGGCTGGCACAAGAAGCAGATCGTCTTCGAGCGCTACGACTGAGAGAGGCAGCGGAGTTAGCGCGGTTGGCGGAGCGAGCGGAGTTATCTGCGTACGACGGATTGGTTTTACAGGTTGAAGAGTTCGCGGAGGCGCTTCGTTTGCGCGCGGCTGACGGGGATATTCCGTCTGCTGTTTGTCATTCATGCGAAGCTGGTAGCTCGACTTGAACCAGGGCATGACCTCGCGAATCTGGTCGATATTGACTACAAAGCCGCGGTGGGCGCGCCAGAAACGTATGGGGTCGAGCAGTTCGAGAAGCTCTTCCAAAGTGCGGCATTTGGATTGGCCCTCGAAAACGCGCGTAACGATGCGAATAACACCCTCGTCAATGGCAGCGAAGCAAACATCGGACTGATCGACGAGCAGCAGGCGGCTCTGCGCCTGCACGATGAGCTTGGCGGGAGGACGGCTCGGCTCGCCATTTTGGGGGCGGTTCAGCAGGCGCAACAGGCGATCGATCTGGACTTGATCGGGCGCGCCGGCCGCAGGGCTACCGGCGGCGATGCGCGCCTTGGCGCGATCCACGGCTTCGGTGACGCGGGCAAGGTCAAAGGGCTTGAGCAAGTAGTCGACGGCGTTGACGTCAAAGGCGCGGACGGCGTATTGGTCGAAGGCCGTGGCAAAGACGAACTGCGGCAGGGGTGCGGCGTCTTTCTCCGCGCCCGCCTTTGCGGATTGGGCGCGATTGCGATCGACGAGTCGCTGAATGACAGCGAACCCGTCCTGGCCGGGCATTTGCACATCGAGAAAGACAAGATCGGGATGGTGCTCGTCGATGAGGTCGACGGCCTCAATGCCGTTGGAGCCCTGGGCAACCACGTCCACGTCGCCCACCGAATCGAGCAGGTATTTGAGCTCGTCGCGGGCCAGTTGTTCATCGTCGATAATGAGCGCGGAAATGGGCATGGGAACTGAACAATTGATTGTAGAACAGGGTGGGACAGCGGAGTTAGCGGGGTTAGCGCAGCTAGCGGGGCCAGATAGTCCTCAGCCTTCAGCTTGAACGCTATTCGCTCAGGACGCGGAGCCGCGCGGGGGTCTGGTCGGCGGCAAGCTCGTGTCCGCAGTTGGTGCAATAAATATCGGTGGCGCGAACGGTACGGAAACAGGTGCCGCAGTTGGCCGTGAGTCTGATAGTTGCACTGGGGACAGAAGTGAAAGTCGCCCTGAACGTGGGTGGCGCAGGATGGGCAGCGTGAAACTTGAGGCTGGCGGAGCAGGAAGTAGAGGACGGCGCCGATGCCGGCGGGCATGACGAAGCAAATGACCATCCAGAAACGCGCGCTCATGGCGCGGCGCGGGGCATCTTTGCTTATGTAGCCGACCATCAGGAAATAGAGAGAGGCGACCACTCCCCAGGAGACGTTGAAGTAGACGCGCAGGCCGAGGGGCGGCGGCGCATGGTGCCGCTGCTCGGGCGCGACGATCCAGAAATAGTATTCGACCAGGACAAACGCCAGGCTGGCCAGGACGATGGACCACACCGGTATCAGCCGCTCTTCTTCATTGAAACTGACAGGCTTTTGATCAGCCATGGGCTGTTACTCCCGGGACCAACTGGTTCAGAGACAGGTTCGCCCCTCTTTCAATGGACGAAGCAGGGGCGAAAGAAGTTGCGCCGGAAGCGAATCCGGCACAAAAAACAGGGCAAACTTTGGTGGTAGCTACTCCCGTTTGCGCGACCAGCCGGCCACCAGAAATGCGGCCAGAATGGCCGGGAACAGAATGCAGGCCCAGACGCTGGTTTGGGTGGCAATGTCGCTAATGTGCTCACCGCCAATGAGGTCGTCGGCAACCCGCCAGGCAAGGGGCCCGAAGGCGAGGAGAGCCAGCAGGAGGGACGCTAGGACAACGGATCGAGTGCGCCGGCGGCCGGCTTTTTGATCCTGCATGACGCCAAGCGACGCCAGAACAACGCGGCGGGTTTTTTCCGCGACTGCGCGATCGCGTCCGGCTTGCTTGCCGGTGATCGCCCCAAGGATGTCGGTCTTTGCTCCGGCGCCCGCACTGGTGCTCGAAGTCCCTGGGGCGCCGGGATTCTCGGCCAATTCAGCCGTTCTCACGCAACCTCCTGCAAGCGGGCGGCGGCATATTCGAGCCGGGGCTTGATCATGGCCAGGCCGCGATAAAGCCGGGACTTGACGGTGGAAAGTGGGGCGCGCGTCACCTTGGCGATCTCTTCAAGCGAAAGCTCTTCGTAAAACCGAAGGGCGAGGACTTCGCGGTGAAGCGTATCGAGCTCGAGCATCGCGGCGGCGATCTTCTCGCGGTCTTCGAGGTTCGAGACGCGATCGAAAGGAGTGGGCTCGTCGGCCACAACCTCGAACGTCATCGACCGGTCGTCTTCCGTGGCGCCATCGATCAGTTCATCCAGCGAGTTCATGGTCCGCTTGCGGCGCTGATCGATGACCAGATTCCGGGCAATGGTGAAGAGCCAGGTCTCAAAGCGGGCGCGGCCGTCGAATTGATCGCCGCGAACGAGAACGCGCATCCAGACTTCCTGAAAGATGTCTTCTGCGGTATCACGATTGCCGATGAGGAAGAGCAGATAACGCATGAGGCGGTGCTGATACCGGACGATGAGTTCCTCGAGCAGGCCCGCTTTCTGGAGTTTGAGGCCGGCGGAGACGGCAAGGCTTTCCTGCCGCGCTTGATCGTCTGCTGCCAAGGCAGATGTTCCGGGAAGAAGTGTGCGTACGGAAGCAAGAGTCATCTGAATTCATTAGACGATAAAGCCGGGGTTGAAGACCAGTTGATATCTCGGGCTCCCGTCTTACCGCCTCCCCCTGTTGCCTTGTTCAAACACCCACTACCGCAAAAGTTGTGAGGTTTCGAGGGCTTGGGACCCTGAAGGTGCGAGCGGCGCGTCGTTACTGCCTTAACTGCCAAGGAATCAGCGAAGAAGCAGGCTCAACCGAACGGAGGATTACTCCTCGTCGGTTTCGTTTCGCCGTTTCCGTCCCGCTGCTTTCAGCGCCGCTTCAATCGCCTTGGAGGCGCGGCGTTCGCGAGCCTCTGCGGTCTCGTAATAGAAGATTCCGAGCAGGTGGTTGCGGCGTTGGGAGGGAGTCAGGGCGAACCAGGCGTCGCGCGAGCCGGGATGGCGTTGGAACAGGGCACGGAGGAGGGGAGGCGGGTCGTGCTGACCCTCGAGGGCTTGCATGAGCATCTCTGCGATCTTTTCGGCGCGCTTGGTGCGGGCGGCAGTTGATTTGGGCTGGTCGGCGAACTTGCCAAACTCGCGACGCCGCGAAGGAGTCATGGAATCGAACAATTTGCGGACCTGGCGATTCGCGTTGAGGGCGCGGACGAGTTCGGTTGGAAGCATGACCGGGCGCTCGACGAGGTCAGGTTCGAGCCAGATCTTGACGCGCGAGCCAACACGAGAGTTGGAGCCGGATTGCATTGCCTTGTTGACCAGCAGAAAGTGGCCGCCTCGGCGCGCATCAGGAAAGAGAGAAGTGCGAAAGGCGAAACCGTCGATTTCGCCGCGCACGCGACGGCCGTTGCGCACAGGCCACGCTTTGGCGATGTCGAAGGGGATGCGGGCAATGACCCACTTGAGCGCTGTTCCATCGGGCTCGAGGATCGCGGTAAAGGACTTGCGCGATGATGCGGGGCGAGACGGCATCAGTCAGGCCGGGACGGCGCGCTTGCGGCGACGGCGCAGCGCCGCGAGGGCGCGGAAGACGGAGCGGATGAGAATGAGAGTGATCAGGATGCAGATGAAGGCGATGGCCGCGGCGATATAGGGAGCAAGGGCGGAGAGCCAGGTGAGGAAGATGGCGAGCGCGTCTTCGCCGAGGCTGAGTGCGATGTTGGAGAAAGGCTCCGGCGAAGGAGTGACTGCGGCACGAACGGCGGTTTTGCCTCCGTGAGCGATAAAGGCAATGGCGCCGCCGGCCAAAGTGGCGGCAAGCTGCTCAGCGGGCGTGAGAGATGCAGTGGCTTGAAAGGCGAGCAGCGCGGCGAGGGGGACACGGATGAAAGTGTGGAGTGCGTTCCAGACGAGGTCGAGCGCGGGGATTTTGTCGACAAAAAAACTGATGCCGAAGAGGACGAGAGCAGCGACGATGACGCCCCAGTTAGACAAGACGTGAAGCGAAGGGGGAAGGTCGAAGTACCGCGTGTGCGCCATGAGGCCGAGAGTGGCTACCGTGGCGTAGACGTTGAGCCCCGCCGCAAAACTGATGGCGACCATCAAAGCGACGATTTGGTTGGGCGGCAGGGGCATGCGGAGAGTATAAGGCAGCGAGTTAGCGGCGTTCAGACTGGCATCTTTTGCTGTCGCAGGTTTGGCCGGCGGCTTGACCGCGGCCTGATCCGCGTAGAAAGAGTCGAGCAGCGCCCGCGCGTAGATGAATCCCTGAACCATCACACTTTTCTCGGTGACAAAGAACAACAAGCAGAGGAAGTAGACTGCGAGAGCGGCGAGAATCACGGCGGCCATATTGCTATCGACGTGAGTGACCAGGGGCCACCCCAGTTGAACCTGCAGGTGCGCGGCTCTGGCTTCGACAATGAACGAGGCAATCACACAAAGAAATGCGAAGTATTTCAGCGCGAAAAAATTGCGTTGGAATCCGTAGGAGATTTCCTCCTCCACCACGAGCACGCTCTCGCGTGAGTTCTCGCGCATCCAGGCCACGGCGGGCTCGTAGAGAGAATCTAGCTTGTCGGATTTCTCATCAGGATCGCTTAGTTTATTCGCCGCCTCGATGCTTTCTTTGGTTGGGAGATCCTGCCCCTTCCGTTCTTTAATCACTTCTGTGATCCTTTTTTCTGGGGGCGCTTCTCCAAGAAGATGCCTGATCTGGTCTTTGAAGCTGGATTTCTCCTCGGTCGTCAAATAGCCCTGGACGAAGCGCAGCATGGTGGTGGTTGGCTTGCCACCCCATCTGCGGAAGAGCTTGATCTCCTTCTTGTCGCCGATGCCGCGCGCGATGTGAGAGATCCAGCGGACGACTCCGAAGACGGCAAGAAGCGAAAGGATCGCCGGCACCAGGTCGCGAAGGCCCGTGAACGAGATGATGAGCACAAGAAGTACGGGGAAGAGGCTGAGGAATGCGGGTGCCAGGCGGGCCTCGCGCGTGTAGCGGTCGCCAAGGAGGGACTCGACTGCGGAGAAAGCGCCGTTGTCGTCTGCCATGGTCAACACCTCCTGGGATTGCCTCACGATATCTGCCGGAATGGCGGATTCGCAAGGAGAAACTTGCTTCGTGCCGGCAGGGAATCCGGGGGCGGAAGCGGGGTTGCGGCTTATGATGGGCAGCGTGGAGGTCACGAGGATGACGGACCGGGAGGCGATGAGAGGCAACGGGGGGAACGATCAGGAGAATGAAGTTTGGCCGGCGCTGCCGCAGGGCGCGTGGAGCGACACCTGCGCAACATTGCAACTGTGGCTGCAGGTGGTGGGCAAGGTGCGGATGGCACTGACGCCGCCCATCAACCACTGCTGGAATGTGACGCTCTATCCGACGATTCGCGGGTTGACCACGATGCCGATGGCACATGGGAATCGGGTCGTTCAGATTGACTTCGATTTTCTCGCGCACGAGCTGGTGATCGAGACGAGCGACGGCGGGCGCGAGGCGATCAAACTGGAGCCGATGGCGGTGGCCGAGTTTTACGCGCGATTCACAGCGGCGCTTGGCAAACTCGATGCACTGTGCCATGTGTGGCCGGTGCCGTGCGAAGTTGCCGAGCCCATTCCGTTCAGGAAAGACGACGTACACCGTGCCTACGATCCTGTCTATGCGCAGCAATTCTGGCGGATTTTGCTGCAGTCGTCGCGGGTCATCGAGGTTTTTCGCGCGCGGTTCATCGGCAAGGTGAGCCCGATTCATTTGTTTTGGGGCGCGATGGATTTGGCGTGCACGCGATTTTCTGGCCGCACCGCGCCGGAGCATCCCAGCATGCCGGGCTTGCCGGATCGCGTGACGCGCGACGCTTATTCGCACGAAGTAAGCAGCTGCGGATTCTGGCCGGGAGCAGCCGGAGCACCGGGTGCAGGCTTCATTGAGCCGTTTTTTTATAGCTACGCCTATCCCGAACCGCCCGGCTACCGGGAGTATGTGATTGCGCCGGCTGGGGCGAGGTTCGACAGCACGTTCGGCGAGTTCATTTTTCCGTACGAGGCGATGCGGGGGTCGGCCGATCCGGATGCCGCGCTGCTCGAGTTCCTGCAGAGCACGTATGAGGCGGCGGCGAACTGCGCGAAGTGGGACCGGGCAGGGCTTGAAGTGGCTAGTGGTTAATGGCTAGAGCCTCGTTGCCGAAATGGTACCCCTCCCCCCACCCGTTTTGGGGCTAAGTGGTCTATTTTCAGCTGGTTGTACCTTTCACCAATTTCGCTAACCCATTGATTCCATTGGAGTTGACTCCTTAAAGTCCTCCATCAAAAAGAGTTAGCAGAGAACAGGGACCCCAGGGGACAAGGGACCCAAGCCCCTCGCACGGGCGTGGGCTCGTGGCCAAACTGCCTCCGACGAAGCTCTTTTTGGGATGCTGATGCAAGGATAGCGAAAACAAGCGAATTGACCGGCAAACCTGGAATTTTTATTTCGCTTTTATCTTCAATCAGTTACGCGGAAAAATGAACTGCGACTCCTTGACTGGCTGAATTGGGGCTTGCATTAAGATATATCTTAAGATATAGTTTGAGACATATTTTAGTCAGGAGGACTAAGACCATGTTTGGAAGACACGTTTTTGAGCGGGAAGGCCACGGCGGATGCGGTGGACGGAGATTTGAGGGGCGCGAGGAGTTTTACGGCGCTGAAGGGCGCGGCGAACGCGGTTTCGCGGGGATTCGCGGAGGCGGGTTCGAGATGCCGGGCGGCTTTGGGCCGGGGCGGCACGGCTTCGGGCGCGGGTTTGGACGAGGATTCGGCGAAGGGCGGGAGCGGATGTTCGACGCCGGAGAGATCCGGCTGGTGATCCTGCGGCTGCTCCAGAGCGAGCCGAGCTACGGCTACCAGCTCATCAAGACAATGGAAGCGCGCCTGGGCGGCGGCTACACGCCGAGCGCCGGTGTGGTCTATCCCACGCTGACCATGCTCGAAGAGGAGGGCCTGATCACCGCCACCGAGACCAGCGGCAAGAAGGTCTACAGCGTGACCGAGGAGGGCCTGAAGTATCTCGAGGCCAACAAGGAGCGCGTTGGCCAGCTCTTCGAGCGGCTTGAGGAAACGGGCCGCGGATTCAAGCGCGGGCGTTCACCCGAGTTGATGAAGGCGTTCATGGATCTGCGCGGCGCGGTGATGTCGAAGATGTGGCGGAGGAACGCGACTCCTGAGCAGATCAAGAAGATCGCCGAGGCGATTCACAAGGCGGCGGAGGAGATCGACAAACTGTGAGGCAGCGGGGTTAGCGGAGTTAGCGGAGCTGGCGAGGCAGCGGGGCTAGCGGTGTTAGCGGTGTTAGAAACGCGGTGAGTTGGGGTTGAGGGCTCCCGGGTCTCAGAATCGAGACCTGGGGCACCCAACTACTTGACGCCTTTGGCAGGGTCCCAGACGCCCTCGAGTTTGCGGACATAGAGGATCTGGCCAATATGGTAGGCGTTGTGGGTTGCGACGTGCGAGATGAGCGAGGCGTTGGCGGCCAGCTTCGCGTCGTCGGCGGTTTCAACGGCCTTTTCCCAGTCGGCGAGAACCTGGTCGAGCTTCTTCACCAGGTCGTCCCATTGCGCGGGGGTGAAGTTGTCAAAGGTCTCATTGTTGTTTCCATCGTAGGGCGCCGGCTTCTCGCCGTTGAACCTGGCGAGCGCGCGGTCGTCCCAATACCAGATGTGGTAGGCGAGCTGGCCGATGGAGTGGTTGCCCTTGCCGGGGCTCCATTTGGCCTGGTCGGCGGTCAGGCTCTGCAACGGCCACGTTTGCCGGAACAAACCAATCCTCCTGGTCGTGTGTGGTGCGAAGCTGCTCCAGCAGGACGCCGCGCAGGGTTGTGGGAGGGGTCTTGGTTTGGGCGGCGGCGGCGAAGGGGATGGCGAGGACGAGGAGGAAAGCCAGTTTTCTCATGGGCGCAACCTCAGGCAACAGGATACGGGAAGGCTTGTGGTTGGATGGTCGGAGACGGGAAAGGTCAACAGCCAGCTTCAAAGACACGTTGGCGAATTTGATGGACAAGAGATGCAGCCAGACGGCGCCGCTGGCTCTGGGTGCCCCATCCAAGCTTCGCTTGGGTGGGGAAGAAAAACAGAGTTCACGGGAAGGACAGAGTTTCTCGACGGCGCACAGTCCACTCGGACTCGATTTCAACCGCGCCATTGACTCCAGTCGCATAGTGACGAAAGCTGCTCCATTCCCAATCTTCGGGCTTGGTGACCAATCCGCGCGCGACCGGATTGCGATGCAGGTATTTCAGTTTCTCGGTTTGCTTCCTGGAAGTCCAAACGTTGAAGTCGTAATACCGCGGCTCCCAGAATGGTTCGGTCCTCCTTAAAGCGAGTGTTCGCGATACAGATTGCTTGAGCGCCTGTATTGCGGTGGCCAGCGTTCCATCTTCCGGCTCACTAACCAACAGGTGCACGTGCTCCGGCATCGCAACGTAGCCCCTCACGCAGAATCCGTATCGGCGTCGCGCGTGCTCAAGCGCTCGTTCGAAGGCCGCCCGCGCGATTGGAGTTCCAAGCTTTGGCTGGCGACGATAGCAACTGAACGTGATGAAGTGCAGGTCACGGGACTGTTGGTATCGCTTGAGGTGGGAGGGCATGGCAGGAGTTTCGATTGGGTTCGTGGATCATGTCTGTGACCGGTGAGACATCGGGCTTTTTCTACCCCACCCTAGCGAAGCTAGGATGGGGCACCCCGGTTTCCGTTGTGCTCGGGCGAGGGGGTTGGAGATTCTTCGGAGGCGGGATTCTTGAGGGCTGCATCGCGTAGCGGCTTCTCGCCCGGCAAGTTCGAATGAACATCTGCCCCGCACTCGGGCGTCCTAGTCTCCGTCCCAAGTTTTTCCAGTTTTCGGATGAGCGAGGCCGCGGAGAGCCGCGGCGGTGAAGAGAATCGAAAAGCGATAGACCTTAGGTGCCCCATCCTGGCTTCGCCAGGGTGGGGCACCAAGGCTTCGAATCCCACATTCGTCGAGGCCCATGATTCACCAGATAACTCATTCAGATTCAGAGACGTCCCGAAGCGGCTTTCCGCGATTCAAAAAGGGTATGATTGAACAGAGGAAAGATGGCTATTCCCCGGAGATCGACGGTGCGCGGGCGCGCGATTGCAGCCAGGCGGAAGGTGCGCGAGTACGCCATGGTGGCGCGGGCGCTGGCCGACACCTCGCACCCGGTGCTGGTGCAGATTATCCCTACACGGTTCTGCAACCTGAGCTGCGCCTACTGCAATGAATACGACAAGGTGAGCGAGCCGGTGCCTCTCGAAGAGATGCTCCGGCGCATTGACGCGCTGGGGCGGCTTGGCACGGCGATGATCGGCATCTCGGGCGGAGAGCCGCTGACGCATCCGCAGCTGGACGACATTATCCGCCGCATGAGGAAGACGGGCGCGATTGCGGGGATGATCACGAACGGGTTCCTGCTGTCACCTGAAAGAATCGAGCGGCTGAACCGGGCGGGCCTGGATCACATGCAGATTTCGATCGACAACCTGGAGCCCGACGAGGTGTCGAAAAAATCGCTCAAGACTCTGGACAAGCGGCTCGAGATGCTGGCCGAGTATGCAGAGTTCCACGTGAACATTAATTCGGTGGTGGGCGGAGGGATCAAGAACCCACACGACGCGCTGGTGATCAGCAAACGGGCGCTGGAGCTGGGGTTCGAGTCGACGATCGGGATTATCCATGACGGCGACGGGCAGTCTGAAGCCGCTCAGGGCCGAAGAGGCGCGGGTGTACCACGAGATGAAGGCGCGGAAGAAATCGAACTACGCGCAGTTCGACAGCTTCCAGGAAGCGATCGCGGAAGGCCGCGCGAATGACTGGCGGTGCCGTGCTGGATCGCGGTATTTGTACGTGTGCGAAGACGGGCTGGTGCATTACTGCAGTCAGCAGCGCGGGTATCCGGGGATTCCGGTGGCCGAGTATACGCGGGAGCGTGTGAAGCAGGAGTTTTTGACGGCAAAGAGCTGCGCGCCGAATTGCACGATTGGGTGCGTGCACAGGATCAGCCATATCGACCACTGGCGCGCGCCGCAAACGCGGATGGTTGCGCCGGGCGGGCAGGAGCTGGTTGCGATACAGGGAGTAGGGAACAGGCAATAGAGACAAGAGATTAGAGACGGCGGCGTTCGCGGGTGCGGACGCCGTTTTTGTTTCTGGGCTGAAGAGAATGGTTCGGCGCAAACCGCGAACAGCGATTTGCGCCTGGATGCGAAGCCGGCGAGAGACGCTTGCTATCGACCGTTGACTTCGGCCAGGGCCTGGTCGATGAGCTGGTAGAGGCGGCTGCGGTCGACGACTTCAACGAACGGCGGAGCGTGGGCGGCGCTGGTGACGATCCAGATGGTCGGCGTGTGCTCAATGCCGATGCGCTGGCCAAGCGCGTAGTCGGCTTTCACTTCCTCTGCGAGACGGCCCATGGGATCGATGGCGAAGGGCAGAGCGACGCCGTGCTGGGAGGCCCATTTTTGCGTGAACTGCTGGAGATCGCCGGGTGTCTCGATGGAAGGCTGGTTGGCGAAGACGGCGTCGCGATAGTCGTTGCCGAGGGTTTTGCTTTTGGTGTCGAAAAAGCGGGCGTTAACGGCGGCCTGGAAGCTCCAATTGTGCTGCGGGAGGGGGAAGTCGTGGCGCACCCAGGGGATGTCGTACTTGGCGGCCGCGTCCTTCAGAAGAGGGTTGGCGCGGGCGCAGTCCGGGCACTCGAGGTCTTCAAACTCGATGATGGCGACGCGTGCGCCCGGCGGCGGCTTGAGGGCGGCCGGGTCATGAACCTGGGTCGTATCGGGCGCGCCAAACTGGGCGCGTGCGGGGATGGCGATGAGCGCGGCGAGGGCAAAGGCAAACGAAAGGCCGGTGAAGCGGCGGGAAAGAAAGTGCAGGCCGAGGCTACGATGCATGGCGTTTGGACGGCTCCCTAAGGCCATTGTAACGGGAGGGATAGGCGGAGCTACTTGTGCGCGGTCTTTACGGGCGCGGCGGAGCGGGTTTCGGCCATGGCCTGATCGATGGTTGTGAAGAGGTCGGCCTGGGGGTTGCGAACCTCGATGTAGGGAGACCCTTTGCTGTTGGACGTCACGATGAAGATGGTTGGGGTGAGCGTAACGCCGGTTCGCTTGCCGAGCTCGTTGTCGGCCTGAACTGCGGCTGCCAGTTTGCCTTGCGGATCGATCGCGAAGGGCAGCGCGACCGAGTGGGCGGAGGCGAAGCGCTGCGTAAATTGCTGAAGTTCGCCGAGTGTCTCAATGGAGGACTGATTGGCGAAGATGGCGTTGCGATAATCGTCGCCGAGGCGCTTGCTTTTCTCGTCGAACCAGCGCGCGTCGATAGCTGCGGTGGGACTCCAAATGTGTCCGGGGATCAGGACATCGTGGCGAATCCAGGGAATACCGTACTTGGCCGAGGCCTCCATGAGCAGGGGATTGGCGGCGGCGCAGGCCGGGCACTCGAGGTCGCCAAACTCGACGATGGCCACGCGCGCGCCGGCAGGCGGATGAAGGGCGGAGGAGTCGTGAACTTGAGTTGCCGGCCGAGGTGCTCCGAATTGCGCGCGGGCAAACGGCGCGGTGAGGAGAAACGCGCCAAGAACAAGCAAGAGACCGGCGCAGAAGCGGCGATTCAAGCGGGGTTGGCGGGGCAAGTTTTGGGGAAAAAGGGTTGAGCCAGTCACGAGAACTATTTTAAAGGGTGAGAGGCGGGCGAGAACAGCGGGGTTAGCGGCGCCGGGGAAGTTGATGGAATCAGGAAAAGGCAGCGAGGGCGCGGAACCTGAGGGAGCGGGGGCGTTATTCATTGCGATCACGGCGGTGGCGGGCCATCCAACTGCGCCATTTGTAGTCAGCGAAAATGGAGCCCGCGATGACGAGGATGGCGACGACGATGAGGAGAATCTTCATGAAAGAGTGACCGGTGAACGGAGGTCAGCGGCCGACGACGATAACGGTGAAGGTGCCCGGGATGACGGGTGGGCGGGGGCGCGGGTTCTGCGGCGTGGGATCGGGGCGCGGGCCGAGGTCAGCGGTGATGAGATAGACCCGATCCGTTGATGGATCGTAGGTCATAGTTCGCGCGCCGGCTTGAGTCGGGAGGCTCTCAATGGTGGGATAGCCGGGCGCGGCGGCGTCGATGACGGAAAGGACTCCGTCGCGGCTCGGGATGAAGACGAGCGAGTGTGCATCGCTGTAGCCGGCGGCGTCAGGGCCGTCGCCGATGGCAGGGTTGGCGAGGAGCTTGCCGGTAGTGGAATCGATGACGGAGGCTTTCTTGCCGTCGCATGCGGGGAAGAGGCGATGGCCGGCGGCGTCGAAGGCGAGACCGGAGGGAGAGTCGCAGCCGGCGGGCCAGGTTGCGGTGATGGCGTGAGTGCGCGCGTCGATGCGCACGATCTCGCTCTTGTCTTCGATGTTGTCGAAGACCGTGCCCTGGCCGTCGGTGGCGGGAAACTCCGGTTTGCCGGGCAGGGCGATGGTGGCGACGACGGTGTTCGATTTGGGGTCGATGACGGATACGTCGTGCGAGTGGCCATTGAAGTGCCCAGACGGTTTGGGTGACCGGCTCGAAGAGGATATCGTCGGGGCCGGTCCCGGCGGGAATGGTCGCGGTGATGGCGAGATTGGAGCGGTCGAATGCAACTACTGCGTTGGCGCCGCCGTCTGTGATGTAGCCGAATTTGCCGGCAGTGTCGAGGGCGATGGAGTGGACGCCGTGGAGATTGGGGATGGTGCCGATGGGTTTGCCGGTGTTGGTGTCGACAACGTCGACCTCGGTGCCATGGGCGATGTAGAGACGATGAGCGCCTGGATCGGCGACAGGATAATCCCAGCCGCCATCGCCACCGATTTTCCAGCGGTCGACAATGTGGTAGGGCTGCTGCGGCGCGGCAGATGCAGACGAGGGTGCTGCTGTTTGCTGCGAAACGAGGAGAGTTGGAGTGGCGGAGATAGCGATGATGGCGGCGATGACGGAAAGATGCGGGCGGGACATGAGGAACTCCAATTGGAAATCGAACGCGGCAAGAATAGCACGCGAGGGTTGGCGGAACGATCAAAGCGCGATGAACGCGGAGCTGCGCGCGAGAACCCCGATGGAGCCATGCTTCTGAGCTACGAAGGAATCAGCCGGCGTGGGTGCAAAGTGGTGCTATCTTGGACAGAACCAAGGTGAAGCGATGAAGCGAGAGATCAGCAATCGGGCATTGGTGCAGTGCGCGCTGGTGGCCGTGGTTTGGATTGCGTCGGCCTCAGGGCTTGCGGCTCAGGGACCGGCGGAGAATCCGGCGCAGGCGTGCGCGGCGAAGAACCAGACGGACGCGGCGACGGTGGGGCAGTACCGGTTCACCGCGTACAAGAGCAGCGATGGCGCATGCCTGCAAGTGACGAGCGCGGGCAAGACCGTATACACCCACAGTGTCGACAGCTTTGAGACCTACACGCTGGGACAGAAGGAAGATGCGCAGGACAATATTGCGGCGATCCCAAACGGGACGGACGTGACGGGGCGCGGGCAGCCGGACATGATTGTGTCGCTGTTTACCGGCGGAGCGCATTGCTGCACGATGCATTACGTGTTCGAGCTGGCACCTCAATTCAAGTTGCTGGCCACGCTGAACGATTCCGACGATGACCTGGCGCACTTTGAGCGGCTCGCCGACGGACATTACTACTATTTGACAGCGGATTGGACATTTGGCTATTGGCCCACATGCTTTGCGTGTTCGCCTTCGGCGCTGGTAACGCTGCGCTGGGCGAACGATGCGAATGGTGGCGGATTCCATTTGGCGATGGACAAAATGCAGATACCCGCGCCGACAACAGCAGAGTGGAACAAGGAGTTGAGCGCGGCACAGAAGGTTGTGGCGGCGGGCGATGCCGATTCCATCGGAACGACGATGTGGCAAACCGTGCTGAACCTGATTTATGGAGGGCAATCGGACCTGGCGTGGAAGTTTGTGGACGCGCTGGGACCCAAGGCGGAGCAGAAGCCGCTGCCGGCGCTTGGGGACTTTTGCTCTGTGTTGAAGACGAGTCCTTACTGGCCGGATTTGCAGCCGACGCTGAAGGATGTGCCGGCGGCGTGCGCGAATGCAATGCCGCCAAAGCAGTCGCAGTAGCGATATGAGGCGATTGGGTTACGCTTCCGGCAGCGTGAGAATCAGGAGCCGCGTACCATTCGAGGCAACTCTAAAGTGAGCTGGGGCGGAGCATGCTTCGCGACCCCGATGCATTAGTCTCAGAGTTGCGAAACCATCGCGCGTTGGGGTGCCCGGGATTGCGCATTGTTCTTTCGAACATTGGAACCTACGGGGATATCAATCCTCTGATTGCGATTGCGCTGGAGCTGAAGCGGCGCGGACATGTGCCGGTGATGGCGCTGCCCAACGTCTACCGGCCAAAGATCGAGCCGCTGGGCCTGGAGTTTCACTCGCTGCGGCCCGACATTGACCCCACAAACTCAAAGCTAGTCGAGATGGTCTACGACGTAAAAAAAGGCACGGAGACGGGACTGCGGGAGTTTTTGTATCCCGTGCTGCGGCAGACATACGACGATCTTTTTGATGCGGCGACCAAGCCGACACGCGCGGATCTACTTCTGCTGGGCGAGCTGAATTACGCTGGGCCGATCGTGGCTGAGGTCACGGGAATTCCATGGGCGAGCTACGTGCTGGCGCCATTCTCATTTTTCTCAGCATACGATCCGCCGGTGCTGCCGCCCTTTCCCAAACTGGCGCGGGCTGACAAGGCGCCGGGGATGGGACGCGCGATGAAACGGCTGGCGCGCTTTGTGACGCGCAAGTGGCCTGAACCGGTTTACGAATTGCGCCGCGAGCTGGGATTGCCCAAGGGCAAGAATCCGATCTTCGATGCGAAACATTCGCCCAACCTGGTGCTGGCGCTTTTTTCGCGCGTGCTAGGCACCGACCAGAAGGACTGGCCGGAGCATACGCTCATTACCGGATTCTGTTTTTACGATGCGGATGCGGGGAACGCGGCGCTGCCGGAGCAGCTGGAAAAGTTTTTAGACGCGGGCGAGGCGCCGGTGGTGTTCACGCTGGGATCGGCGGCGGTGCTGGCTGCGGGAGATTTTTATGAGCAGTCGGCAAAGGCGGCGAAGAAGCTGGGCGTGCGCGCGGTGCTGCTGATTGGCGATGACGAGCGAAACCGGCCGCAGGGGCAGTTGCCCGATTCGATTTGCGTGGCAAAATACGCGCCGTACTCGGCGCTGTTTCCGCGCGTGTCGCTGGCGGTGCACCAGGGCGGAGTGGGCACGACGGCGCAATGCCTGCGCGCGGGGCGGCCGATGCTGATCATGCCCTACTCGCACGATCAGCCAGACAATGCGCGGCGCATGCGCAGGCTTGGCGTGGCGCGCGTGATTCAGCGGGCGAACTACAAGCCGTGGCGCGTGGTGCGAAGGGTGAGGGCGATGCTGGCGGAGCCGGAGTATGAAGAGCGGGCGCGCGCCGCAGCTGAAGAAGTGGCGCGGGAAGATGGCGTGAAGACGGCGTGCGATGCGCTGGAGCAGCTGGAGAAGCAGGGAATAGGGAATAGGGAATAGGGGTCGGGAGATCGCTGCTGTTTGTCGTGGATTGGAGCGGGCGCGTCCCTTCGATCAGAAAAACAACCGCAGATTCTTCGGCTACGTCCGCCGCGGCGGACTCCGCTCAGAATGACAACTTTATTCTTCGAGCAGGCTTTGGTGCGACGCTGTGCCCGCGGTTATTGCGGGGCCGGCAGGTTGGCGGAGGTCTCCGGCGGCGGGACGCTGGCGAGGTTCTCGGTTTCGTTGAGCAGCGGCGTGGGCAGCGGCCGCTCGAGGGCGAGGGCGAGCACTTCATCCATGGTGTCGACGAAGCGCAGCTTCATGGCGTTCTTGATGTTGTCGGGCAGCTCGGAGAGATCTTTTTCGTTGGAGCGCGGCAGAATGGCCTCGAAGATTCCGGCGCGAAGTGCGGCGAGGAGTTTTTCCTTGAGGCCGCCGATGGGCAGCACTTTTCCGCGCAGCGTGATTTCGCCGGTCATGGCAATGTCGCGGCGCACGGGAATTTTGGCGAGCGCGCTGGCGAGCGCGGTGGCCATGGTGATACCGGCGGAGGGGCCATCCTTCGGGATGGCGCCTTCGGGCACGTGCAGGTGGATGTCGATGTTGCGGTAGAACTCGCGCGAGAGGCCGAGCGCCGGCGCCTTCGAGCGAATGTAAGCGAGCGCGGCCTGCGCCGATTCCTGCATGACGTCGCCAAGCTGGCCGGTGATGGTGAGCTTGCCTTTGCCGTCGAGGACCTGCACTTCAGTGGTGAGGATGCTGCCGCCGACCTCAGTCCACGCGAGGCCGGTGACAAGGCCGACTTCGCTCTTTTCGTGGACCTCGGAGTCGCGGAACTTGGGCACGCCGAGGAATTCGACGATGTTCTGTGCGGTGATTTCCTCCTTGTGCTTGTTGCCGGCCTTGACCACTTTGCGGGCGACCTTGCGGCAGATGTTGCCGATTTCGCGCTCAAGATTGCGGACGCCTGCTTCGCGCGTGTAATAGCGGATGACTTCGAGGATCGCTTCGTCGCTGAAAACGATGTTCTTGTCGCTCAGGCCGGTCTGCTGGCGCTGCTTTTTGACGAGGTACTGGCGAGCGATTTCGAGTTTTTCCTGTTCGGTGTAGCCTTGCAGGCGGAGCACTTCCATGCGGTCCTGGAGAGCAGCAGGAATGGTGTGCATCACGTTGGCCGTAGCCACGAAAAGAACCTGCGAGAGATCGTAATCGACGTCGAGATAGTGATCCTGGAAGGTGACGTTCTGCTCCGGGTCAAGAACTTCAAGCAGCGCAGAGGCAGGATCGCCGCGGAAGTCGGATGAAATCTTGTCGACCTCGTCGAGAAGGAAGACGGGATTCTTGGTCCCGGCGCGCTTCATATGCTGGATGATCTGGCCGGGCATGGCGCCGATGTAAGTGCGGCGATGGCCGCGAATCTCGGCTTCGTCGCGCACGCCGCCGAGCGAGAGGCGCACGAACTTGCGGCCGGTGGCTTTGGCGATGGACATGCCGAGCGAAGTTTTGCCGACGCCGGGAGGGCCGACGAAGCAAAGAATGGAGCCTTTGGGATTCTTGACCAGCTGGCGGACGGCGAGGAATTCGAGGATGCGTTCCTTGATTTTCTCCAGGCCGTAGTGGTCGGTGTTGAGAACCTTTTCGGCGTAGTCGATGGAGCGCGTTTCCTTGGAGCGCTTCTTCCACGGCACGGCGAGCAGCCAGTCAATATAGTTGCGGCTCACGGTGGATTCGGCCGACATGGGCGGCATGGCCTCAAGCTTCTTGAGCTCCTGGACGCATTTTTCGAGGACGTCCTTGGGCATGCCGGCGGCTTCGATCTTCTTGCGCAACTCGTCGAACTCGCTTTTTTCGCCGCGGCCCAGTTCTTTCTGGATGGCCTTGATCTTTTCGTTGAGGTAATACTCTTTTTGCGCGCGCTCCATCTGGCGCTTCACGCGCGACTGGATGTTGCGATCGATGTCGAGCTTTTCAATTTCTACGTCGAGGACGTCGGCGATGCGGGCGAGCCGCGCCGCGGGATCGAAGATGGCGAGCAGTTCCTGCTTTTCCTCGATGCCGACCTGCAGGTTGGCGGCGATGGTGTCAGAGAGCTTTGCGGGCTCGTCCATGCGCACGCTGGCAATAATGGTCTCGTAGTTGAGCGACTGCTGGAGCTTGACGTAGTTCTCAAAAAGCGTGGTGACGCGCTGCATCAACTGCTCGGCAGCGGGCGTCATTTCGAAATCGCGTTTGCCGGTGCGCACGGTGGCGACGAAGAAGCCGTCGCGGTCGGTGACCTCAATGGACTTGGCGCGCTCGACACCCTCGACCAGCACTTTGATGTTGCCGTCGGGCATTTTGACGCTCTGCACGATGCTGCAGATGGAGCCGACCTGGTAAATGTCCTTGGCCTTGGGCTCGTCAATGGAGGCGTCGTGCTGCGTGGCGAGAAAGATCTTGCGGTCGCCGCTCAGGGCCTCTTCGAGGGCGCGCACGCTGGATTCGCGGCCCACGACGAAGGGCGTCATCATATAAGGGAAGATGACCATATCGCGAATGGGCATCATGGGCAGCTTGCGCGGCTCGTTTTTATCGCGGGTCACAGTCATCAGCACACCTGAATGAAGCTTGTGGAACGTGGTTCTTGGATCGTGTAACGTCGACGGTTCTTAGACGCGGGCCGCAAGCTTAAAGTATCGAGCCAGTCGCCCGGTCATGTAGGGATTGTACAGCCAAAGGGGCGCAGAGCGAAGTTACTGGATGGTTCGTTGGGGGTATGACGGAAGTCATACGACCGCAAATGATCAGCTTTGCGAAAGCGGGCTCGACCGCCGGACGGGAGTGGCCCAAGGAATTCGCCTCATGTTGATTACTTAATAAATGAGTTTGAGCGAAAACTGGATCTGCCGAGAGTTGCCGGCGGTTTTGCTGATAATGCCGAAGCCCGAGCCGGAGATAATGTTTGCCGGCGCGGCCATATCGACGATGTTAGAGATGTTGAAGAACTCGGCACGGAACTGAAGGTCGACGAACTCGGCGCCGCCTTTGCGCGTGCCGAAGGGCGTGTCTTTAATGGTGGCCAGATCGACATTGTAAAAAGCGGGTCCACGAAAGGTATTGCGGCCCAAGGTGCCGAAGCGGCCCTGGTTTGGACCGGTGCCCCCGGGAACATGAATGGGAATGGAAAAGAAGGCGGAGCCATTCTTGTCGCCCTGGCCGAAATAATCCTCGCGGACTTTGCGCGCGGTGGAAAGATGCGGCGTGGCGATTTGATCGGGCCGGTCGGCGCCATTGGAACCGGCGCCGGTTTGCTGGATGCCTGAGTAAACGGTGAATGGCGAGCCGGAAGAGATTGAAGCGATGCTCAGAAGCTCCCAGCCAGAGGTGAGCTTGTTGCCGGCGAAGCGGAGAAAAGTGGCGCGGTCGAGATGCAAATCCTGTGCCGCGCTGATGCCGAACGACGTGGTTGAGTCGAAGGACGACGGGCCTTTTTCCGGGTGATAGTCGAAGGGATTTTGAGGCGTTGCCACGCCGATGACGCCGCTGGTCGAGTCTATCGACTTGCTCCATGTGAAGCCAGCCTGAACGCCCGGGCCGCCATGAGGGGTTGTTCCCGCGAGCGAAAGCTGAAGAGCGTGATAGGTGGAGTGAGCAAGAGCCATGACGACGCTCTCTGTGCCGAATCCGCCTGCGACGTCACCGGACGCTCCGAATGCTGTGAAGCGCGCGAAGCCCGGAGAAGCGCCGGAGTAGGCGTTCGGGTAGGTGGTGGCGGGCAGCTTTTCTGCGGCCGTGCCTACGTAAGTTGCGTCGGAAGTGAGGCTGCCGAATTTGCGTTCGAGACCAGCCGTCCAAGTGAAGAGCGTGGCGTTGGTGAAGGACGGGTCAATGCCGCTCAAAGTCAAATCACTGACCGGACCGCCGGGTGTGAGAGCGGCAAGTTCCTGCTCGTAACGATCGACATCCATCACTGTGTTGGCGGGAACCTGCTGAGGAGTTTTTCCAGGAAAGATGTCAGCGCCTGAAGCGGCGTAGACGGAAGGAAGCTGGGAAGGAGCGATCTCGAACCCGTAATGCAACGGCGCGTTCGGGGCGGAGAGCAGCCGCGGATAGACGGCGAACGGCGTGGAACCGGTGAGGAAGTTGTCTTGCCAGATGTTTGGAGGAATGGTCATGATGCCTGCGCCGGCGCGGACGAGGAGCTTCGTCGTGGCCTGCCACGAAATCTGGATTCGCGGCTGCCAGGCGTTCCAATTGGTTCTGTAGCCGGGCTGGGGATTGATGAGGTATTGTTGCGCACCGTTGGAAGTGACGACCGTCGATGTGCGATGAGCGCGCTCTGCGATGGGCGTATAAAGATCCCAACGAATTCCGTAGTCGAGAGTCAGGCGGCTATTTGCCTTGAATGAATCCTGCACGAAGAAGCTCGCGTTATTGCGGTTGATGGCCGCGGGACCAATGTGCTCGCCGTTGGAGAAGTATGGAGGGGCGATGCCAACGGTGTAGGCGAAGGGGCTGCCGGAAAGAAAACCTGAAAGCGTGTCGGGCAGCAGATCGCCGGTATGAACGTTGTGCGTGCCGCTCTCGGAGGGAATGAATTCGGTGGCATAGGCTGCGCCGCTGCCAAAATCGTACTCACCGTCGGGGCTCATGCCGTAGTAGGTTGTGTCGCGATTGAGGCGCGCTTCGGCTCCAGCCTTGAAGCTGTGGCGGCCCGGCGAAAAAGTGATGAGCTCGCGGCCTTGAAAGAGATTCCCATATGCCTGCATGACCGAACCTGCGGCCGAATTGAAAGGCTCATAGAGGCTATCGCTGAACTTGACGGCGGGATCGGTAATGTCGGGGGACGGAAACCCAGGTGTGGAGCGCGTGATGCTGAGAGAAGACACAAGAATGAAGCGGGACGAGACGTTCCGTGTCCAAGTGCCGATTACGTTGCGTTGCCGGTCGATGTACGTTGTGGCGAAGGACGGATCAATGGCCGTCTGATCCGGATTGGTGGTGGGTCCGGTGATGTTGTCGATGGTGAAGCGCGCGAAGAGCTGATTTTTGACATTTAAGGAGTGGTCGAGGCGTAGAGAAAACTGGTTGGCGTTGGTGACTACGGTGGAGGGTGTGGCGTACGTTCGTTCGCCAAAGGGCCCGCCCGGATCGTTGGGCCTGGGGTAGCGTTTGAGCACGGCGGCGATGCCTGGGTCGACGGGAACGTTGAGGGTGTCACCGGGAAATGCGGTGGTGTCGCTGCCGGCGCGTTCGTCGAGAGTCGGCACCGGCATCACCTGCGTGGTGCCGAGCGCCTGGCGAAACCCCTGGTACTGCGCGAAATAGAAGGTGCGGCCGCGGCCGTCGTAAAGATGAGGTATGAGGGCAGGGCCGCCGTTGGTGAATCCAAACTCGTTGCGGCGAAAGGGAGGAATGCGGCCGGGATAGACGGGCGTGGGGTGGTCGAAGTAATTGCGCGCATCGAGCGCGGAGTTACGGAGGAACTCGAAGAACGATCCATGAAAGCCGTCAGCGCCCGAACGCGTGAGGATGTTGGTAAAGCCTGAGGCGCCACGGCCGATTTCGGCGGGCATCCAGCCGGAACTGGATTGGATTTCTTCGACGGCATCGACGTTGAAGTTCGAAAATGTCGAGCCGCCCATCTCGGGATCGCTAATGTCTGCGCCGTCCATGGCAAAAGTGGCTTCAACTCCGCGCTGGCCGTTGATAGCGAATTGCTGCGTGAAGTTGGTGGCGCCGTTGGCGTCGGTCATGGTTCCGGCGGCGAGCAAAAGCAACTGGCTGAAGTCACGCTTGTTGAGGGGCAGACTGCTTACGGCTGCGCTTGATAGCTGCTCTCCGCCGGTGGCGCCCGTGGCCTGCGCCGTGGCAACGGAAAGCTCACAGCCCGAGAGTGTGAGCGCGGTCGGCGGGCCGCTCTCAGAGATCGTTATCGGCGATGCGTAAGCAACGGTGCGGCCTTGTGTGTCGACGGCGAGTGTGTATTGTGCCGGCGGAATGGACGCGAAACGAAACGACCCATCTGCAGCGGTGGGCGCTTCAAATTGGGCGCGGCCGTTCGCGAGGCGGATGGTGGCTTTCGCAAGGGGGGCGCCTCCGGCATCTCGGAGCGTTCCCTGCCATGTGACGGTGGCGGATGGATGCTGCGCCCGCAGCGAGACGAGAACCAGGAGAAATAAGAAAAACGCCGATATCTGCCGGCGTCCGCGCACGGCGAAATTCCATCCGAGCTGGCCGGGCGCAAACGCACCAAGCCTGCTCAGAGGCTTCCCACAACTTTCGGGGTACATGAAGACATGGTAGATGATTCGGGGAAAAGCGATCCGCTCCGTCCTCTACCGAACAGGCGGACGGGGCAGACGGTTCTTCTGCTGGGTTGAAGCCGTGAAAAGCAACCGCAGATCCTTCAGTCGCAGCGCGACCTCAGGATGACAGCAGAAATATTTGGGATTGGCGCAACCCCACCCCAACGAAGCCCGGACTGGGGCACCTAAAGTGAGCGGACACTCTGCAAAATAAAACTGGCCGCTCAGTTCGCTGCTGAGCGGCCCGCTTTATTTGAGAGAACCAAGGGAGGGAGCTTGATTAGTCGCCCGACACCAGTTCGCCTTCCTGCTTCTTCTCGACTTCAGGACGGCGGTTGATGGGTGAAGCGGCGTTGTTCGAGGCCGGCCGGATGTCGCCAAGAGAGACGAGGCCTTCGACAGGCTTTTCACCAAGGACATGCTGGCGATAGAGCGCGGCCATGCGGGCGTTCTCGGCCTCCTGTTTCAGCTTCTCGTCGCGCGCGCGAATCTTTTCTTCGCGAGAGTTCTTGGCGATGCCGAGGTTGTCGAGCGTGTGGTTGGCCTCGGCGTTGGCATGCTCCATGTTCACGTTCAGGTCGTGGCCGACGTGGTTCATGGCTACCTTCTTGCCGCCGGCGAAGATCTCGTGACGGCCGTGCTCCTCATACCACTTGGTGAGGGTCGCGGTCATGTGCATCTTCTCGATGATGTTGCGCCAGCCCACGCCGGTGTTGTACGCGCAGAAGCTGATCTCGCCTTCCTGTGTGGCGTAAGGGATGATGCACTGCTCGGTGCGCCGGAAGTCGTAGTTGAACAGATCCTGGAACCACATGCCGGCGATGAAGAGGAAGTTCCAGCGATCCTGGCGGCGAATCTTGATGTCCTCGATGGTGCGGTCGCCCTTGACGCTGCCGTAGTTCTTGCCGGTGGCGTTGAAGGTCTTGTCCATCTTCTTCATCATGTCGGTGATTTTGAAGTGGGTGGGCGCCTGGAATGGATCGTAATTCCGCATCAGCGAAAGAGCCAGTCCAAGAACAGAAAGGAACTTGCCGCGTGCGGCATCGTTGACCTTGGCCAGATCCTTGGCCACCTGGCCCATGTCGAGGAAGGCGGTGACAGGAGCGGACTCCTTGGTTTCCTTGTCGATCATGACAGCCATGCCGATGCCGCAGTTGGGATGGCATCCGCAGGAGAGCTGGCCCCACTCGGCAGTGGGCCCGTGAATGAGGTCGGCCCAGTCAGAGAACGTGCTCATAAAGCTGATGGGGAACCAGTCGCGTGCCGGCTCGCCCATGCCAACCTGCGCCTTGACGTCGTGCGCCATGTGCGAAAGGGTGTAGCGCTGGGCGATGCGGCGCTCGTCGGTGATTTCCTCGTCGCGGCCGGTGAAGCTGACCGGCTGGAACGAGAGGAAGCTGATCTTCTTCGGATTGTCGAGCGCGAACTCGATGATGCGGCCCACCTGCTCGTTGTTGATGCCGTTCACGATCGTGGTGACGGGCACGATTTCAACGCCGGCTTCGTGAAGATTGTTGATGGCCTGGAGCTTGACGTCGAACAGGTTGCCGACCTTGCGGTGCGAGTTGGCGGCGTTGCCGATGCCGTCAAACTGAAGGTAGACGTAGCGCAGTCCGGCCTCGGCAGCGGCGCGGCAAAGCTCTTTCGACTTGGCGAATTCAATGCCGTTCGAAGCCGCCTGGACCGAGTTGTATCCAACCTTGCGCGAGTAGGCGACAGCGTCAAGGAAGTAGGGCGAGAGTGTGGGCTCGCCGCCTGAGAACTGAACGCTCATCTGCCGTTTCGGCTTGATGGTGATGGCGTTGTCGAGCATGGTCTTGATTTCTTCCCACGTGAGCTCGTGGACGAAACCAACCTGGTTGGCGTCCATGAAGCAGGGATCGCACATCATATTGCAGCGGTTGGTCAGGTCGATAGTGAGCACCGAGCCGCGCCCATGGGTAACTGTTGATGTGCCGTGGTTGTGCAGCTTCTCGTCGCCCTTGCCGTGGGCGCGCATGTCGCGGCCGGGGAAGCTCTCTTCAAGGTGCTTGAAGAATGCGGGGTCAATGGACATGACATCTTCAAAATGGCCGTGCTTGGGGCAATCCTTGACCATGAGGATTTTGCCGTCGCGCTCAATGATCTGGGCCTTGATTTCGCCGACCTTCTCGTTGAGGAGAACTTCGTGGGGCAGCTTGCCGTCGAGGATCTGCTTGCGAATCTCGGGGACGCACTTGGGACAGAGCGAGTCCGTGGTGCGCGGCCAGCCGAGGGGCGGCTTCTCCTTCTGGTAGCTCTTGAGGAGAGGCTTGTCGCTCCACTTGGGCGTGAAGGAATCGTTGGGGCTGATGCGGTTTAAGCGCTCAAAAACAACCCACGCTCCCTTGGCTGCGTAGACGGCGGCCTTTTCAACGTACTTGACGGCTTTGGGCATTGTTCGAAGTCTCCTCTTAGGATTGAAGGCACCGGGAATGAAGGCGTTGCCCGGCTGGGAGCCAGCGGTTTCCATGGTATAAACCGAAGGCTAAGAAGTCATTACGAGAGTAAGTCTTAAGGCCGGTCAACCCAAGCAGGGTGCAGTGAACGGCGGAAATGGGGGTTGGATGGGGATTTGGGGGAGGCGAACGGAGTTGCAAATCCCAAACTGCCATGGGCAAGTAACAGATGTTGCTAGTCTTAGACGATGGCTCCGATTGCGATTGCGGCCGATCGAATACCCGGTTTTGCCGATTACTGCGGCAAACGTTGGCTCGCTCGGGCCTGCGTGGGTTGTGCCGGAGTAACTTCGCGAATGCGTTGGCGGACCCGGGCAAAGAGCGTCGAGTATCCGGGATCGTTTGAAAGCTCCTTGACCCACGGATTATCGTCTTGCGCCAGGAACTGGACCAGCTGATCGGCGTGCCGGTCGAACGAGGCTTTGAAGTAGGTGAGGGCCTCACGGCGGCGTCCGAGCAGCACCAGGTTTTCGCCGAGTAAAAAGCCTGACTCCCTGCCTTTTTCGAAGGCCGCCTTGAGTGCCTCGGCCCTGGCCTCGAGCAGACCGGTTTTGCCGCCGCGGGCCCATCCTTGCGCAACTGCGTCGGCCATGGCGATAGCATCCGGAGCGCGCGTGACGGCAGCAAAGCGGCGAGTGTCGTCGACGTAAGCGGGGAAGTTGCCGGCAGCGAAATCCAGATCCGCGAGAAACTCGGCTGGAGATGAAAGAGTCGGTTGCGTTCGCTCGATCTCCTTTAGCGCTTTGACACCGGAGGTGAAGTCATCGAAATCGGCATGCATGAGCGCGGCATCGGTCGCAATTGCGGGCGAAGTGGGATCGAGCCGTACCGCTTCGTCGATCTCTCGCACAGCGTTCGCGCCTTCCGATCGGGATTCGAGCGTACCTGCGTACCATTGATGCGTTTGCGCTGAGTTCGGATCCAACGCGAGTGCACGCTTGAATTCCGCGTCTGACCCGGCAACGTCCCAGTCCCAGTAGTAGAGGGCGAATGCCTTGGCCGTGTGGGCGGAAGCCAGATTCGGATTTAGCTCGATGGCACGGTCGGCGGCGAGTTCCGCTTTTCCGAGGGAATCTCCCAGATCGGCCTGCCCGAACTGGGGAAGCAAATCGTAGGATTCAGCAAGCCCGGCGTACGCTTCAGCGTAGGAAGAGTCGGTCACAATCGCCTGCGTGTAAGAGTCAATGGCCTTGGCAAGTCCGTCGGCAGTGCGAAGGTTCCAGTAATAGCGGCCACGAAGAAAGAGGTCCACGGCGCCGGGAGCAGGAAGGTGCGGCTTTCCCTTCAGCACGTCCGATTGGGAGAAAGTAGTTGCTGCGGCCATTTGACGATTCTCCGCCCGCCAGAGCAGCGTCGTGGCAAAAACCAAAACAACTAAGGCCGCAAGCGCCCAAGGTCGCCACCGTAAAAACGAAGCCTGCTTTGCTTGAAGCACTTCGGAAGATGTTGGCAGAGCCGGGGGTGCGGCCTCCCCTTTTGAATCATTCTGCGCCCCGTTGGACTCCTTAGCCCACGTGCTGCCAGGCGACGGCGGCGAATCCAATTCCCGCTCGTTTTCCCTCGATTGCAGCCATGCGTCGAGTTCGGAAGTGCGGGCGAAGACCGTGCCACTCTTCTTTCCTGGCGCGCGGCGGACCGGCAGCCCGCGCTCTCGCTCCCACCGCTTTGCCGTGCGTACGTTGCATCCGAAATAGGCCGCTATCCCTTTCCATGACGCCAACACACCATGATTTTCCAGCACGGGCTCCGTATTGGTCGTCGAGGTTGCCATCGTCAACGCAGCTTTCTTGTTTTCGATTGGAACGGGGCCCAGGGACAGACGGAGGAAGGAGGCCATTATACGACGGGCAGATTCCTTTCAAAAACGGGTAGCGAATGACGACCGCCCCGAGATGCCCCGAAGCTCGCCCTGACTTGCCACCCGGAGAGCGGGGCGGGAACGGCTATGCTTCGTATCCGAGATATCAACCGGGTAAACCTCGCAAGTCCTTGTTTAACCCTCTTTAAACCTTGAATTTAACTCGTATTGCAGAGCCCAAGGCTCGAACGTGGCCGGGAGCGGCTTAAGCATTGCCCGGGCGCAGAGAAGAAAACGCAGAATGACAGGCCGATCTCTCAAGCTTGCGGATCGGAACACATCAGTCGTATGGGAGAAGACCATGTTCAAGGACATACAGGCGTTCAATCTCCGGAACAGGCTCGGGGCTGGACTCGTTGTGGCGACTGCGATTGGTCTGGCTTCGGCCGGCGCATCCGCGCAAGCCGGCTTTACCACCATTGATGTGACCGGTGCGGGAACGGGAGCGCAACAGGGAACCGCCGTCACCGCCGTGGATGCGGCAGGCGATATCGCGGGTATCTATATTGACACGAATAACGCGCTGCATTGCTTTGTGCTGCCTGCCGGCGGCTCAATTGCGAACTGCGACGTTTCAGGTGCGGGCTCAAGCGTCGGGGAGGGGACCGTTCCCTCGTCCATCAATACCTCTGGCGTGGTCGCAGGATCATATTTTGACGCGAGCCAGGTTTCTCACGGCTTTGTACGCGCAGTCAACGGCACGATCACGAAATTCGATGCTCCGCTGGCAAGCCAAGTCGGGCACCGCGGAACTACGGTTCTGAGCATCAACGACTCGGGCGTGATCATCGGAACCTATACCACCGGGACCTATTCGACGACGTCCGTTTACGGTGGATTCATGCGTTCCGCTGATGGAACGACGTACACGACCATTAACGATCCAAATGAGGGAACCAGCGAGGACGCCTATGGCAAGAAGCAGGGCACGATCCCCGTCGTGATGAATGCTTCGGGGGTGATCGCTGGCTATTACATTGATTCCAGCAGCGTGCAACATGGTTTTGTGCGCTCGGCCAGCGGCACATACACCACAATTGACCCTCCAGGTGTGGGCACATGCGTAAACCAAAACAATGGCTCGAACTTCGGTGGCGCCACAGCTTCGGGCGTCGACGCGGCGGGTGATGTGGCGGGAACTTACCTCGACACAAGCTGCGTGCAGCACGGCTTCATCCGCAGCGCGAGTGGAACGATTTCTTCGTTTGACGTGCCTGGAGCGAACTCAACCCCGTGTACGACGGCTGGGGGGCCTGGCCAAAAGATCTGCGGAACTTTTCTAGTTTTGTCGGACGCGGTGGGCGACCTCACGGGCAGCTACATTGACACCAACGGAACGATCCACGGCTTCCTGCGCCCCGCTGCAACAGGAAACTTTACGTCGTTTGAGGATCCCAACGCATACACCAGCGGCAGTTTGAACGGCACTGTTGGCGTCGCCATCAACGCGCAGACCAGCGGGATCGAAATCTCCGGAGTCTACCTCGACGCCAATTCCGTGTTGCATGGCTTCAACTACACGCCGGCTCTGACAGCAACAACGACGGCGCTCACGCCTGTTCCCACGCCGAATCCTTCTATCTACGGCGAGCCAGTGACCCTGACGGCGGTTGTCTCTTCCAGCGCCGGCACGCCTGCGAACGGAGAGGACGTAACGTTCATGAGCGGTGCGACCGCGCTGGGAACGGCGCAACTGACGAGCGGCACCGCCTCCCTGACCACCACCGATCTTCCGGTAGGTGCGGACTCGATCACAGCGGCCTATGACGGGGATTCCAGCTTTGCCGGCAGCACATCGGCAGCGGTGAGCCAGACGGTCAGCAAGGCAAGTTCGTCAACAACTTTGAAGTCGTCTCTGAATCCCTCGACATTCGGGCAATCCGTAACCTTTTCGGCCAACATCTCGGGCCAGTTCGGCGGCGTGGCCACGGGCACAGTAACTTTCAGCAATGGCAGCTCAACCCTGGGCAGCGCCTCTGTGAGCAGCAACACGGCCTCATTGGCAACTACGACTCTGCCGGTTGGTACGAACTCGATTACGGCGGTCTATAGCGGCGACTCGAACTTCACCGGCAGCACGTCAACGACAGCCAGCCAGGTCGTAAACGATTCGACGGGGCCACAACCGACGACTTCCACCGCCCTCGCGGTGACGTCACTTGGCTCTCCCGTCACATCGGTCACGTCAGGAACCGTGGTGACGTTGACTGCGACCGTGATGACTGATTCTGCGGCGGTAACAACAGGACAGGTGAACTTCTGCGATGCAACTGCGACCTACTGTGAGGACATTCACCTGCTCGGGTCCGCGCAACTGACGAACAGCGGAACGGCGGCAATCAAGCTCAGGCCAGGTATCGGAAGCCATAGCTACAAGGCAGTCTTTGTCGGTACCAAGACTGATGACACGAGCACATCCAGCGCTTCTCCCTTGGCGGTGACCAATGGGTCTGGTGTTGGATATCCAACCACTACAACGATTGCTCAGAGTGGTACCGTCGGCAACTACACTCTAACGGCCACAGTCACTGGTTCTGTGGATCGGTCAGGGCTGGCTTCGCCTAGCGGAACAGTCTCTTTCCTGGACACCAGCGATGGGAACGCCGTGATCGGATCGGCGGTGCTGACAGACGGAACGACCGGGTTAAACTGGCTGAACTCCCAATCCATGGTGCCCAGTTACGACCCCACAGCCGTCACCGTTGCGGACTTCAATCAGGATGGGATCCCTGATCTCGCCGTCTATAACTTCGACTACGGCGGCTCCAATACGAGCATTTCGATTTTCCTCGGCAAGGGTGACGGAACGTTTACCACCGCAGCGAGCCCCGCAACCCCGACCGGCGCATATGCGCCAGACGGATTCGTTGTCGGCGACTTTAACCAAGATGGTATCCTTGACCTCGCGGTCATCAATGAGCAGGGAGAAATCACGATTTTCCTGGGCAAAGGCGATGGAACCTTCAACGCCATGCCGAGCAACGTTCCCGGGACATGGGGCAACATAGCGGCCGTCGGCGATTTTAATGGAGACGGCATTCTTCGACCTGCTCGTCGCCGGCTCCACCCCCTTTGAAATGGGAGGATCTGAGCCCGCGGGTTCGCTGACCATCCTCGCCGGGAAGGGAGATGGAACTTTCACGCAGTCTGCCAGCCCAGCGATCACAGGCTTGGGCGACTTGGTCGGCGAAGCTGTGTTCGCGGTTGCCGATCTAAATGGCGATGGAAATCTGGACCTCGTTTACGTGAATCAATCTGCATATTCAGTAAGCACCCTTCTTAGCAACGGCAACGGCACATTTACGCAACTGTCAAAGACCTATCCAACTGGGACAGTTCCCTATGGGGTGGCGGTTGCGGACTTCAACGGGGATGGAATTCCCGACGTCGTTACCTCTTCAGATCAAGGGATCGCTACAGTTCTGCTTGGTAAAGGGGATGGGACATTTACTGCAGCACCGTCCATAACCGTTGCACTTCCGGAAAATGCGGGAGTCGCAGCTGCGGACTTTAATCAGGATGGCAAGGTGGACCTGGTATTCGCAGGTGCGAATGGCTCCGCCCTTGTCTACCTCGGTAACGGCGATGGAACATTCACGCTAAGCCAATACGTGAGCGCGGGCGATTTCCAGTGGGGCGTGGCCGTGGGTGACTTCAACGGCGACGGCGTACCGGATTTCGCATTGACGATGCGGAATGAGTCGACTACCTCTCTCGGCGCCAGCAGCGTCTGGGTCGAGCTGACGCAACTAACCACTTCGGCCATTGCCAGCGCCAGCGGTTTGTCCGTCCCGGGAGCCGGACCGCAACTGGTGGCCGGCAGCTATGCCGGAGACAACAATTATGCCAGCTCTGTGTCGCAGGCAATCTCGCTCAATGGCCCCGCGGCTACGCCGACATTCTCACCGGTCGCTGGGACATACGCAGCGACGCAATCGGTCACAATCTCTGATGCGACGCCCGGCGCAATTATCTATTACACGACGAATGGAACCGCACCGACGACATCATCCAGCAAGTACACAGGTGTGATAACCGTCTCATCGTCAGAGACCATCGAGGCAATCGCGACCGCGAGCGGCTATTCGACTAGCGCGGTGGCGCAGGCAACTTACACCATCAACCCCGCCTTGCAAAGCGGCCCGCTAGGCATCGTCGCCACAGGATTCACCGACATACGTGGCTTGGCTGCAGATGCGAGCGGGAATGTTTATGTGGCAGATGACGAAGGTTTCGCCGGTATTGCCGGTGGAACTTATAAAGAAACTCTAACGAGCGGAACCTACAGCCAGACTAGCCTCAGTACGATGCAGGCATACGGCGTGGCCGTGGATGCCTCAGGGAATGTCTACTTTGCGGGGGACGGAGGCACCTCTGTGTATAAGCTGACATTCTCAGACGACACATACACACAGAGCCGAATAGCCACGGGGTTTTTGGAAATGGAGGGCTTGGCTGCGGATGCCAGCGGCAACGTCTATGTCGCCGACTCGGGGGGCGGACCCGGTAATGGTGGGGGGACCTATAAAGAAACCCTGACGAATGGAACCTACAGCCAGACTAGCCTCAGTACCATGCAGGCATACGGAGTGGCCGTGGATGCTTCAGGGAATGTCTACTTCGGGGGGGACGGAGGCACGTCTGTGTATAAGCTGACATTCTCAGACGACACATACACACAGAGCAAAATAGTTACGGGGTTTTCTGAAATAGAGGGCTTGACTACGGATGCCAGCGGCAACGTCTATGTAGCCGACTCGGGGGGTGGTCCCGGCAATGACGTTGGGATCTATAAAGAAACCCTGACCAACGGAACTTACAGCCAGACTAATCTCAGCAGCATGCCGGCATACGGCGTGGCTGTTGATGCTTCAGATAACGTCTACTTTTCGGATGGCGTCACCGTCTACATCATAAAAGCGGTCGCGACGCCGACCTTCTCGCCGCTAGCAGGAACTTACTCTTCAGCCCAAACGGTGACGGTCAGCGATGCGATGGCTGGCGCAAGCATATACTACACCACCAACGGAACCACTCCGACGACTAGCTCCACCGTCTATTCCGGGCCAATCACGGTGTCCGCGTCGGAGACGGTCGAGGCAATCGCAACGGTCAGCGGCTACAACACCAGCGCGGTCAGCTCGGCCGCCTACACCATCAACGGCTCTGCCCCGACGCCGGCGGCAACGCCAACATTCTCACCCGTTGCGGGTAACTATACCTCCGCGCAGTCGGTGACGATCTCCGACACGACGTCCGGAGCGACGATCTACTACACCACCAACGGAACCACGCCGACAACCAGCTCGACGGTATACAGCGGGCCGATCACAGTGTCGTCGTCAGAAACCATCGAAGCGATTGCGACAGCCAGCGGCTATTCGACTAGCGCGGTGGCAACGGCGGCATACACCATCACTTCGTCGACAGGGTCGACTCTGGTGGCGGCGCCGAATGCCACCGGCTCCTACTACGGAATGTATGGAACGGACCTGGCCGCGGAATTCACGCTCTCAACCAGTGCTAATGTCACCACGATCGATGTCGTAGTCCTGGGGAATGGCATTTACGATTTTTCACTTCAGAACTCATTGACAGGATCCATAACCACTTTCGCCCAGGCGGTCATCACCGCGCCTAACTCAGGAGCGAATACAGAAGCGATCACCGTGAATAAAACGCTTTCGGCCGGCACGTACTACCTGGTCGCAAGTAAGGACGCTGCATCGACCCAGACAGTCCCTGGATGGTTTGTTTCGGATGGCACGTATCTCACCAATGAGGGCAGCGTCGCAAACGGGGATTGGTACAGCAATTCTCTCGCCGGACCCTGGACATTCGAGAGTGGCCTGGTGAACGGCATCACGTATGTCGCTCCCACATTTATCGTAAACGGGACAGCAGTTACACAATCTCCAGCAGCCACACCGACATTCTCGCCCGTCGCCGGCACTTACACTGCCGCACAATCGGTCACGATCTCCGACACAACGCCCGGCGCCGCGATCTACTACACCACCAATGGGACGACTCCGACAGGGCTTTCGACCGTTTACTCCGGGCCGATCACAGTGTCCGCGTCGGAGACGCTCGAAGCGATCGCGACAGCAAGCGGTTATTCGACGAGCGTAGTGGCAACGGCCGCCTACACCATCAACAACTCCGTGCCGCAAGCGGCAGCGCCGACGTTCTCACCCGTCGCTGGAACCTACACCTCTGCACAGTCGGTGACAATCTCTGACACAACACCCGGTGCGACGATTTACTACACCACCAACGGAACCACGCCTGCGACCAGCTCGACGGTATACAGCGGGCCGATCACGGTGTCCGCGTCGGAGACGCTTGAGGCAATTGCAACCGCCAACGGCTACAGCCAGTCTGCGGTGGCGAGCGCGAACTACACCATCAACCCGTCTACATTAAGTCCCGGAGAGTGGACCTGGATGGGCGGAAGCAGCACGCTGGCGACGTGCGGAGCCAGCGGATGTGGACAGGCCGGAAAATACGGCACGCTGGGAACGCCGGCATCCGGAAACTTTCCCGGCGGCCGCGGCGGTGCGGTTACCTGGACCGACAATAGCGGCAATCTCTGGCTCTTCGGAGGAGCTGGCTTCGACGCTGGCGGCAATGCGGGAGTCCTCAACGACCTCTGGGAATTCAACCCTGTAACCAATCTATGGACGTGGATAAGTGGACCCAGCACGCTACCGGCTAGCTGTGCCGGAAGCTCGCCTTGTGGCCAGCCCGGAGTATACGGCACATTGGGCGCGCCCGCGGCCGCCAACGTGCCGGGAGGGCGTAGTTACGCTGTCAGTTGGACGGACCTCAGCGGCCATTTATGGCTCTTTGGAGGGCAAGGCTTTGATTCTGGCGGGGGCACTAATGATGCCGGACGCACTGTCTTTCTGAACGATTTGTGGGAGTTTAATCCCTCCAATCTCGAGTGGACCTGGATGGGAGGGAGCAGTTCGGCGGTCTGCCCGTCGTCCTCTTCCGATTACTGCGGACAGCAAGGGGTTTACGGAACCAAGGGCACTTCTGGCGCCGGAAATGTTCCAGGAGGGCGGTACAGCGCTACGGCTTCGACCGACAGCAACGGCAACTTCTGGCTCTTCGGAGGCTACGGCTATGCTTCCGCCGGTGCCTGTTGCTATCTCAACGATCTTTGGGAGTTCAATCCATCCACGAACGTTTGGACATGGATCAGCGGAGGCAATGGGGGCGAGCAGGCCGGAGTGTACGGTACAGAGGGCACTCCTGCATCTGGGAACGCACCCGGCAGCCGATACTACGCGACGAGCTGGTTTGACGCTAGCGGCCACTTCTGGGTGTACGGAGGCTATGGGTTCGATGCCAGTAGCGCTGGCGGCTATCTCGACGATCTCTGGGTGTTCAATCCGACCACGGGATATTGGACATGGTCAGGCGGAAGCAACTCGGCGACCTGCTGGTCAACTGAGGCCTGTCCCGCGACCGCCGTGTACGGCACATTGGGTGTCCCTGCTGCTGGGAACACTCCCGGCGACCGGTCTTCCGCAAGCAGCTGGACCGACAAGAACGGCAATTTTTGGCTGTTTGGGAGCAATGCGTGGAGGGAGAGCGGCTCGAGTGTTATTAATGAGAACCTCGACGACCTTTGGGTGTTCAATCCTTCCTCGCAGGAATGGGCCTGGATGAAGGGAAGCAGCGCTTCGAACCAGGATGGCGTCTATGGAACCCTGGGAACGCCTGCAGCGGGAAACACTCCCGGAGGACGAAGTTACGCAAGCAGTTGGACCGATGGCAACGGGAATCTGTGGCTTTTTGGTGGATCAGGCCTGGATTCGGCCGGCGGAAACGGCGCCCTGAACGACTTGTGGGAGTACAAACTGCAGGCCACCCCATCGCCGGCGCCCACGCCAACCTTCAGTGTGCCTGGCGGGACTTACACGTCGGCTCAAACAGTTTCGATCAGCGACACGCTTTCAGGCACAACAATCTACTACACCACCAACGGAACTACACCAACCGCGAGTTCGACCGTTTACTCCGGGCCGATCACCGTGTCCTCGTCGGAGATACTCGAAGCAATAGCGACCGCCAGCGGTTATAGCAACAGCGCAGTGGCCTCTGCCACCTACACCATCGGCGGCACCCTGCCGCAGGCGTCGGCACCGACGTTCTCTCCCGTCGCCGGCACCTACACCTCCGCGCAATCCGTGACGATCTCCGACACGACGTCCGGAGCGACTATCTACTACACGACAAACGGAACCACGCCAACAACCAGCTCGACCGTCTACTCCAGCGCCAGGCCGATCGCGGTTTCCACATCAGAGACCATCGAAGCTATTGCGGTGGCCACCGGTTACAGCAACAGCGCCGTCGCCTCGGCGGCGTACGTCATCAACGTTCCGGGCTTTGGACCACCGAGTGGTTCCCAGCCCGGTTCGATATCGATCCAACCCGGAGCCACGACGGGGAACACAGTGTCGATCAGCGTTGTCGGTACCAATGGTTTCTCCGGGACGGTGAACCTGAGCTGTTCCATCACCCCCGTAGCGGCCAATGACCCGCCAACGTGCACGCTCACACCTCCGTCTGTGACGTTGAGCGGAACAACGGCGCAGACCTCGACGCTTACCGTCACAACGACCGCCGCGACGAGCGCATTGATCCATCCAACATGGCGTCGGATTGGGAGCATCGCATTTGCCGTCGTCCTGATGTTTTTTATTCCGCGCAGAAGGCGTAGCTGGTTGGCGATGCTGATCCTGCTGGCGATCGTTGCCTCAGCTGGCTTTTCGGGTTGCGGAGGCGGAGCCGGCGGTGGCGGTGGTGGCGGCGGCGGTGGCGGCGGAGGTGGAGGCGGCGGTGGCGGGAATACTGGCACCACAGCGGGAACCTACACCATCACGGTGACCGGTACTTCGGGCAGCACCAGCGCCACGATCACGACCGTGACACTCACGGTGCAGTGAGGCCGATCCAGCAGCGCTCGGCCGGGCTCCCAGTGAAGCAATCCTGGTTGAGCCCGACCGAGCGCTATTTTTCAGCATGAGATCCCACAGGCGCCCGCGATCCATATTCGATCTGAGAATTGAAGTGCGGAAGAATTGCACTGCATCGAGGCAGGGCGAGCTATGGCCTGACTACGGCTGCGAGTTGATGGAAACCTGGTTAATGATGCGCTGGATAATGACAATCCGGATGTGAATGTGGCGGGCGATGTCTGGCAGGAATTCGATGACGAAGTTGTCAACGGGCGCGGTGCCCAGCCCGATGAAATATCGAGCAACCGATGACGGTAGGTTATCGCGCTGGCCCGGAACATAGAGGTTGGAGATGGCGCCGTCTATAGCGAAGCCGACCAGATCAGCGTAGTTGACCATGCCTTGCCCATTGTCGCCCTCAGTCCAGGCGATTTGCGCGACACAATGGAGAGCACGGCGGGCAATGGAGGCGTCTGGCAAGCGATGGTAGTACGGGTCCTGGTGGGCGATCGAAGGGATGAGGAAGGTGCCGAAGAATTCGCCGGTCATATCCTGCGTGAAGCTGACGCCGACGTATCTGCCGAAGCCGGCAAAGCCCGGGCCGTAGGCGGAGTGCGAGTTGGCGGCAACAGAGATTGCTGATATGCCTCCGATGGTGATCAGGTTGAAAGGGTCGATGAGATTGTGCACGGCGAGATGCGCCTTCTCCAGAGGCGTGAGCGGCTTGACCTGAGGGCCGGTCAGGAAGCGGGCATACCAGTTGATGATGGGAAGATGCGGCACGCAGACCCGGGTTAAGACCGGCATGGCGGCCGCGGCGGCGGAGCGCTCGGTCAGGCCGAGGACATCCATTGCCCGGAGTGCTCCCGTGGCGGCGACGGTCGCGCCGGTGTTTTTCACCGAGCAGGGATCCAGGGGTGGCTGCGGTGCCGGCGCTTGATTCGGGGCCGGGTCTTGCGGCAGGGGTGCGTCGGGCAAAGATGAGTCCACGCCGGGCGACGAACCGAGAGCATATGAGGCGCGCTCCGTTGCACTGAGAGATTGCGCGGCGAGCCATGAGGGGAAGGTTGGAGCCAGAGCAAGGACTGAAACGACGAGAAGGGCCAAGCGTGGTGTTTGCAGGCTTGGGTGGCCAGGACCGGATTGCGTTTGCCGATGGCAGAGCATCTTCCTCTGCGGTAGGAAGCAGATTTCGAGAAAAAGGTCACCTGAAGCCCGAGAGTTGCGGCACGAGCCATTTGCACGAGCAGTTGGACGCAGGAATATGTGCGGGAAGGGCTCCTCGCGCGGAAGCGGGGAGGGCTGCGGCGTTCCGAGCGGAGAATGGGTTCGGCCGATGAGACAAGGAAGACTACGGCGGATTGGCGGCGACCTGGTTGATGATGCGCTGGACAAAGACAACGTGCGTGTGGATGTGGCTGGCGATCGAGGGCACGAATTCGGTGATGAAGTTGTCAATAGGCGCGGTTGCCAGGCCAATGCCGTAACGTTCGGCATCGGCGGAGAAGCGCGTCTGCTGATCGGGCACGTACAGATTTGAAATGCCGATGTCGAACATCGGTGCGATGATCTGCGAATAATTAAAGGAGTGTCCGCCGCTGTCATCGCGTTGCCAGAAGGTTTGATCGACGCAGTGGAGAATCCGGTGAGGAATATTCAGATCAGGTCGGCGATGGTAGTGCGGATCCGTGTGCGTGACAGAGGGAATCAGGAAGGTGCCGAAGAACTGATCGGTCATGTCCTGGGTGAAGTTGACCCCTGACAGTCTGCCCCAGCCGGGAAAGCCGGGACCGTAGGCGGTGTGGGAGTTGGCGGCGACTTCAATTCCTGCCTCGCCAAAGATGGTGGCGAGATTGAAAGGGTTGATCAGGTTATCGAGCGCGAGGCGGAGTTTTTGGACGGGTGAAAAGCGCACCACCTCGGGACCGGTGACGAAGCGGGCATACCAGTTGAAGAACGGGGTGTGCGCGAGGCATACGGTTGACTCGACTGGCACTGCGCCGGCATTGCGCGTGGTTTCTCCCACGCCGAGTACGGAGACGGCGCGTAACCCGCCGGTGGCCGCCATGGACGCGCCCGCATTCTTCACGGCGCAGGGATTGAGCGGTTTCGACTCTGGGGCGCGCTTTGTCAGAGAAGGATTCACGGGCGGCGGATTTGTTGTCTGGGAGCCAGAAATCGCGCTGGGCAGGTTTGAGTCTTGCGGTTGGAAAGGAGACGGAAAGGCGGCAGTTGGATTCGTTGGCGGAACCGGGCGGGTCAGGGTTTGAGCGCAGACGATTTCAGAGATGAAAAAGGCCGGGGCCAATGCGATGAGCTGCACAGCGAAGACCCGAAGTTCCCGCGTCCGTAAGGGCGATAAGCCACATCCAAACGTCTTTTGATTGAGGACTCCGCCCGGCATGTTGATGGAACCTCGGATGGCGAACGATTCGACCTGGCAAGGGTCGCCTTGATCACTCGCCGCTTTAAAGGGGGGAACCGCTAGGCACATGATGCGAAAGCGATGGGCTTGCGTCAATAGTTATCTTGGCGGTCCATTCCAAGTGCCAGGGCATTGACGCGGCTAGCCGTGACGCGCAGACTTTGGACAGGCGATGCATCGATTTAGGGATGCAAAGGAAGGTTTCGATCATGAGCACACCAGGATGGGGCGGTCCGCCGACATTGGGCCAGAGGATCGACGAAGCGATTGAGCTGATCGAGATGGAATTGCGCCACGCGATTACTTATGTGAATGACGCGGTGATTCCGCAAGTCCGCAGAGAGTCGATTACCGCCATGCGCACGGCCGCTGACACATTGCGCAATCTTGCCGACCGGTTTGACAAGCAAAACAGGACTGCGTCGAACCAAGCGTATGGCCAGCCCCCCACCGATACGAATAACCCCAACAGGGAGCCGCGCTCTTGAGCGCAGTGAAAACCCAGAGCACAGCAGACCAAGCCGAAGCTGGTGACCGCAGAGCAGTTTGGCGCGCGATGATGGCCGCGGCGCTGACGGCGGCAATCTTGCTGGGCGCGACCGGCTGCCGGCACAAGGAAAATCAGGCTCGAGTGGCTCCGCCGCAGGCGCTGCCACCGGAGGCCCACCCCGCTCCTGTTGCGCCGCAAGCGTCCGGGACGGCGCCGGCCATCATTCCTGTGACGCCACTGCCGCCTGGAGGAATCAGCGAAGACGATCTCGCGTTCGTTGCAACACATCGGCCGGTTTTGAGCGAGGTTGGATACGCGACTTGGTACACCGCGCCTTACAAGGGGCGGCGCGCGGCCAATGGGCAGGTCTTCGACGACGATGCAATGACCGCCGCGCATCGCACGCTGCCTATGGGATCGCTGGTGGTGGTGACCAACTTGAAGACGGGCGAATCGCACGCCATGCGCATTTCGGACCGAGGTCCGTTCGTGGAAGACCGGATGCTCGATCTGACCGTCGCTTCGGCCAAAGCAGTAGGCATTTACCGCACCGGAATGGCGCTCGTGCGCATGGATGTGTACGAGACACCTAAGCCGATCAACACCGGCGGGAGATGGTGCGTGCAGATCGGCGCGTTCCACAACGAGGACGACGCACTGGCGCTAAAGGCGCAATTGCTCCAGACGTATCCCGGCGCGAACGTGATTGAGTTTCCCGGAGAGAATAACTTCTGGGTGCGCATCCGGCCGCAGGGCGACGACCGCGCCGCGGCAGAGCAGATTGCCCGCCACCTGCAGCCGGTGGAAGGTAATGCTTATCTGACGCGGCTGGACTGAAGGGGCTGCTGAGTTAGCGGAGCGAATCGGGTTAGCGGCACGCGATGCTCCCGTCACTGACTCGGCACAAACCTGATGCCCGTTCGCAAACACGTACAAAACTACCGCAGCAGTGCTGAAGCTGCCCAGAGTATCGGCTCCTGCCCGTGAAAGTCGCCGGTCCGGCGTTTGCGCTCAAGATAATATTCGAGGCTGTTGAATTTGTTGGTGCCTTCGCAGATGCCGGTCATGTCGCTGTTCTGATCGATGAAGCCGGTGACGGCAATCCACGCCTTGCGCGCGGCAGGACCGTACGTGGGCGCATCAAGCCACCCGTTTTTAACACCTGAGATGAGAGCGAAGGTGAACATGCCCGAGCTTGAGCTTTCTTCCCAGGACTCATCGTGATCGATGAGCTGGCGCCACATGCCGTCGGACGCCTGGTATTTGAGGAGCGCAGCCATCATGAGCTTGTAGCCGGCTAAAATGCGCGCGCGTTGAGGATGATCGGCAGGCAGATCGCGCAGCATCTCCGTCATTCCCGCAGCCACCCATCCATCGCCGCGGCCCCAGAAGAATGGAACGTCGGGCGCGTGATAGAAGAGGCCGTTGGGTTGTTGCAGCTTGTCGAGGTAAGCAGCCATCTCGTTGGCGCAGCGGTCGAGATACTTTTTGTCGCCGGTGGCGCGGTAGGCCTCCAGCTGCAGGATGGTGAGCATGTACATGTCGTCAATCCAGAAGCGCGTCTCGTGCGAGAGCCCATCGGGCAGGGGATTCTCCCATTGCCGGTCGGCAAACGAGAGCCCATAGTCGAGATATTTCCTGTCTTTGATCTGCATTGCGATTTCGAGGGGAACAATGCCGAAGATGGAGTCGTCGACATGGTCGCGCATGGGGACGAGAGCAGCCTCGGCGCCGCCGGGCATCAAAGGATCGAAGCGCTTGATGAGGCGGTCGCGAAGATCGGTATCGCGCGTCAACTCCGCAAAGGTGAGCGCGCCGTACCAGGTGCCGACTTCGCCATAAAAGATTGTGCCCGGGCTGTGCTGGTGCGGGCTCACGACGAAGTGCTCGGCCAGAGCCTTGCCAACTTCCTGCGGCGATCGTCCTGCCGGCCAGTTGTTGAAATAATCCTGTTGAGCGGCTAAAACGCCGGCGCTGGCAGGCAACAACAAAACTAGAACTGCGACTTTCAGCCTCAAATTCATCTTCTGCCCCTTTCTTTTCAGCGATAGGATAATCCGGTTTGTCTGCGAAGCGATACACGCTTCGACGGATCTGCCCGCTATCGCAGTGTGGTGACGAAGGCGGGATCGGTGGCCTGGCGCACGGCGGACGAGAAGCTTTCCCAGGTGCAAGACAGATTCGCGCCGCTGCATGCGGGAACGAAGATGGGCGCTTCAGCGGGCGGATTGGACATCGTCAGCGGCTCAGAATTTCGCATCTGTTCGAGAGTTTGCGTGGTGAATGCGACGCGCACCAAAGAGCCGGCGTGGGGCGAGCGCCACAGTTCAAAGACCAACGCGCCGCCCGGAGGCGTATCGTCCGCGCGTCCATCCGCGATCCAATCGATGCCGAGAGCGCCAGCAATAGTTGCGATGTCAGTATCGTGGCCAACCAGGATAACCATGCGATCGCTCGGCCTTCCAATCGCGCCGGGAACCGGCGCTTCCTTCACGCTCTGTTCCATGGTGGCGCGAATGTGGTCGAGAAGGTTGGAGGCGTACGTGCGCGCGAACGCGGGCGTGCGATCGTTATAGTCCCAGGCGGCAACTTTGGCTTGCATGATATAGCGCAGTGTGGCGCCGTCGAGGCATCCCCAGCCGGTGTCTGCCGTGCTCATGCCTTGCGTGTATTCGAGGAGCAGATTCTCAGTCAGCGCGGAGGCGGTAACGAGCGGACCGCGAGCCGCTACGGGAGATTCGCCGGTTCCGGGTGCGAGGCTGGCGGGAATATCGAAGATTGAAGTGCGCTGCGGATTGGGTGGCAGATGCCCGCAACCCGACAAGATGCGATCGAGCGCCGTTAACTGCGGGCGATAAGTCTCGGTAAGGTTGGCGGGGTTGTCGCCGATTCGCCCCGCGACGGCTGCCGTGATGAGTGGCGGATCGGGATGGCCGATACCGGCTTTACGCGGAAGGAAGAGCGGGTCGACCGTGCCCTCGGGCTGCGCATGAACGTCAATCTTACATCCCGGAAACATCCCCTCAGCAAGTGCTTTGCCGGTTTCGCGCGTGCGCTGGTCTGTGTCGGCCAGGATCGTGATATGCGCGGCGTCGGCGCAACCGGTGGGCGCGAGCAAACCCTCGCCGGAGAACTTCACGCGATCCCAGGCGCCAAAAATCCTCATGAGCTCATAGCCATGGGCAGTGAGGATACCGGGCGCAACTTCCCACTTTGGCCAGGGCGCTGCTGAGAACTTGTCGAGATCGGCTTGCGCGTTCAGCGGCGAACGTACACCGTGGCGGCTGAGCACGATGACCAGCTGCAATTTTGCGTCGCGGTCGGGTGTCTGCGGCTTGGAAGATTGGACGAGTTGGAAACAGACGAGAGAGACGCAAAGAATGCGGAGACTAGGTGCGCGGAATGCGCGTCGGAGGATCAGCATATTTCACCGACTTCGAGTGTAGCGGGGCGGGCGGAGAAAAGCACAAACCCAGGGCAGATTCCTACGGGGGATGGATTTTGGGCCCCATTAAGCACGTCTGAGGCAGGAAATCTGCGGTTTTCTGCATAGGTGTAATCGCGCGCAAGCCGGAATAACTTCACAGATCAAACTAAAGGACCAACGAGAGGTTGGATTAGAGGGGAACGCCTTGGGCGATTCGTTCGATGATGGCTCGATAACGCTACAGAAAATGGAATTAGTAGAGCAACAGTGCGTCCATTTTTGCGGATTATTTTGGCCCCAGGATCGATCTTTTATCCCGGCAAAAGTAGCCAAATTTTGTCTTGACAATGGTCGATAAACGCACATATAGTTCGGATCGCCAATAAAGGCAGGGCTAGGTGTGTTTCGAATTACAGTGCGCTCCAATCGGCCTCGGCCGCAGGGAGCGGAGGGGCTTTGCAAATCCCATGCGTCTTGGCAAAGCGATTGGCAACATCAACAACCTTTTGGAGGTAGTTATGTCCGGCAGGCCAGAACGTGACTCGATGATCCATGGATACGCGATCAGAATTGCGACGACGGCGATCGCGGTTCTTGCGCTGTTGATGATGAGCGGCATCGCTCAGGCACAAGTTCTTTACGGTTCCATCTCAGGAACCATATCCGATAAGACGGGCGCGGTGGTTCCAAATCTCCCGGTGACGATCGTCAACCAGGCCACTGGCGAAGTCCGCACCACGAAGGCAAATGGGGACGGTTCATACAACATTCTGGACGTCCTGCCCGGTACTTATACTCTTTCCATTGCGCAGTCAGGAAGCTTCTCTGGCTACACGCAGAAGAACATCTCTGTGCTGGTCAACCAGCAAGTGCGCCTGGACGTGACTCTTTCACCGGCTTCGGTCTCGACGCAGGTGGTCGTGACTGAGGCTCCGCCGGAGTTGCAGACCGAAACGGCCGAGGTCGACAGCGATATCAACCAGGTACAAATCTCGCAGCTGCCTATTACCTCATCCAAGGGGCGCAATTACGAGGAACTCTACACGGTGATTCCCGGCGCTGCCCAGGTGCAGGAAAAGAATTCGATTGGCGGCAACCCCTCGCGTGCGCTGTCGGTCAACGTGAACGGCAACTCGTACAACGGCAACACGACGCGCATTGACGGCGCCATCGACTACTACGGATGGCTGCCTTATTTGATCGCATACGTCACGCCGGCCGACGCTGTCGAAAGCGTCACCGTGACCACCGACGACTTTAATGCCGAACAGGGGCAGGCCGGAGGCGCCTCCATCCGCGTGACCACCAAGAGCGGCGGCCACGACTTCCATGGCGGCGGATGGTGGTATTACCAGGACGCGGCGCTGAATGCGCGTGCCTATCTCAACACTCCGCAGGTGCAACCGACGATCCCCAAAAACATTAATCAGGAATACGGCGGCAACATTGGCGGACCGGTTTACATTCCAAAGATTCTGACCGGCAAGAAAAAGCTATTCTTCTTTACCAACTTCGACCGCATTACCCAGCGCACGCTGGCGTCGGTTCCCGAAACCGTTCCCGACCTGCTGATGAACGGCGGCAATTTTTCCGAGGCGGAGGCCGCGGAATCAGCCCTTCCCTCTAACACGGCTAACCCTCATCAATTCGATCTCTACGATCCGCAGCCTCAGGTTGCGGGGTGGCAGGGGTTGGTGAATCCGGCGATTTGTCCGAATCCAAATATCCCCCTCGTTAACGGATATGTGGCCTGGCAGTGCCGGCCCACATTTACCGCTGAATATGGCGAGACTGGAGCCAACGTCAACACGATTCCCGCCTCGAGAATCTCGCTCGCGGGCGGCATCATGATGCAGGATCTGGCCGCCATCTCAAAGACCATCCCCACGCCGAGTGCGTCGCTGGCGGCGAACGTGATGCTCAACGACTACCAGGCCACGTCGACCGTCGCTTACAGCCGCAACGCGTCAGACTCGAAGATCACCTACATTCCGAGCGAGAACACTCAGATCTACGGCAAGTACGGCATCACGCCGTACACCGACGTCGATCCGCAGGTCCTGGGCAACACGCCTTGCACGGGCAGCAACGCCTGCGCCGGCGGTCCTGCGGCTGACGGCGGACAAGTGGGCGATATCGGCGGGCGCGGCCAGAACGCAGGTCTCGGCTTCAGCCACGTGTTCTCCCCGCACCTGGTCATCGACGCGGATGGCGGATGGACTCGCCTGTTGACCTACGCGCAGTCGACGCTCGACCTCGCCGTCGGCGACTACGGGCTCAACGTGCTCAAGATTCCGGGGACCAACGGCATCGGCTCGAACTACGATGGCATTCCGGGGTTCTATCTCAGTACGTTCACCGGCCTCGGTAACGACCAGGGCGCCAATCCCTTTGAGTTCCGCGATAACCAGTTCACGGGTGATATCAACATAAGCTGGCTGAAAGGCAAGCATGCTTTCAAGTTCGGCTACACCTACTACCACTTCGATTTGAATCACTTCCAGCCCACCAGCGGCGGCCAGCCCAACACCCCGCGTGGCGGTTTCACATTCCAAGGCGGCATGACCTGCGCGCCTTATGTTCCAACATCCGGCGTCGCGACATGCAGCATCACCGGATACCAGTCTCTTGCTGACTTCCAATTAGGTCTGCCCAACAATGGAGGCAGCCAGGCCATCGGCGATCCCTCGCAGGTCTACAATCCCAACGCACTGCGCTGGACCGAGCACGGCACCTATGCACAGGACACATGGACAGTGAGTCCCAAGCTGACGCTGACTTACGGGATCCGGTATGAAGTTTACCCGGCCCCATATCGCGATCACACCGGCGCATCGGTTCTGCTTCCGCAGCTGCCGCAATCGGCGAATGTGGAAGTGGGCGGCATTAACGGCAATCCGCGCAGCGCGGGCATCGGCGCCGGATGGGGACAGATCGTACCCCGGCTGGGCGTCGCGTACCGCCTGAATGATAAGACGGTGATCCGAACCGGCTTCGGCCTCACCACCGATCCGGATTCCATGCGTTATCTCCGCGACTCCTTTCCCGAGGACCTGGCTCCATCCTACGGAGGTACCGGAAACTTCACCATTCCGGTCGATCCGGCAAACGGCAATGCGCCCATGAATTTGACCTACGGCATCCCGAACACGGCCAAGATGCCGCCCAACTATAAAACCGGGTTTGCCTCGCTGCCCATCGCGGGATCGACGAATACGGTTCCGCAGAACTTCCGCCGCGGCTACATCGAAAGCTGGAACCTGGTGGTGCAGCGGACTTTGCCGGTGGGCTTCGTGGGCACAGTTGCCTATGTGGGCGATCACTTCGTCCGCCAGCAGGTTGGCACTGGCTATCTCAACGCAGCCAACTTCCCGAGTTCCTCTTCGCCTTGCCTTCCCACCGGGCAGTACAACCCCTCAACGGGACTGACCGGCGGCTGCAGCTTCCAGGCCAACACCATCATCAACGAGCGATGGTGCGCCGGTGCCTCCTCCGGGACCTGCTACAACACGGGCGGTATTACCATGAACATGCCGCTCTTCAGCTCGGGATACAACGGCCTGCAGACGCAGTTGACGCGCAACGCGGGCAAGAACTCCTCCCTGGGCGTGGTTTATACCTTCTCGCACGCCATCGACTATGAAGACAACGGCGCCGGATCGGGATCAGGCGGATTGACGTTCAACTATCCCTCCATGTACCGTTTCAACCGCGGTTCGGCTGGGTTCGATGAACATCACAACCTGCAGGTATGGGGCGTCTACAGCCTGCCCTTCGGGCCTGGCCAGATTTGGCTCAATCACGGCCTGGCAGGGGACCTCATCGGCGGATGGCAGTTGAGCGGGCAATTCAGCCACTACAGCGGCTTCCCGTTCTCGGTCAACGCGAACAGCAACACGATTGGAAACGGGTTCGCTCCGGGCTTTGGCGCTCTGTACGCCCAACTCAATGGTTCCTATAAGCAGATAGGGGGCCATGCCCAAAAAGCTGGTTTGCCCGTAAGTGGCGGCAAACCGTGGTTTGACCCAACCATCTTCTCGAGCCCGAGTGAATCCGCAGCTGCGCCGGTGATTCCGAATACCGGCCGCAACGAGTTCCGCGGGCCAGGCAACACGCAGACCAACGCCAGCCTCGTCAAGAACTTCCACATCTATCGTGAGAGCGAGTTCCAGTTCCGATTCGAGGCCTTTAACGTGTTTAACCATCCGTGGCTGAACGCCCCGAATACGACGGTGGGTCCTGCCAACTTTGGTTACATCACCAACTTCAACGCCTTCAATGTCGCGGCCTTCGGCACAAACGCGGGCTCGCGCCAGATGCAGTTCAGCGGGCGTATCAACTTCTAACGGCTATTCAGATTGATCGGCGCGGCAGCTCTTTCGGGGGCTGCCGCGCTGCTTTCTGCATCCAGACACGCGGACTTCTCCGACGCCAACAGAATCTGTGTGCATCCGATCGCCCCCCCTCGGATATAGTGATTGCGGGAGTGTGGACGCTGTAAACCCGGCACGGGAACGTCGATTGACGAAGCGATCACCATGGTGCCGGGGAGGAAGAAAGCGGAGAATCATGCGCGCCAGTGACACCTCAACTCGACCTCGCCTTGCCGTGGCTTCGAGCGAGACCGCGCGCGAAATCAACCGTGACATCCTGCTTCACGCGATCCACCTGCACCAGCCCGTGAGCCGGGCTGATCTGGCGCGACTGACAGGCCTGCAGCCGAGCACGGTGTCCGTCATCATTGGCCAGCTCATCGACGAGGAATGGGTCGTGCCGGGCAGTCAGGGGCGATTGCCGCGAGGGCGTAGGCCAACCTATGTGACCCTGAACGACCGGCACGTGACGCTGGCCATCGACCTACGCCCGGGAAAAGCCAATCTGGCCGTCGTCGACATCAATGGGAAGATTCTGGGCCGGGAGGCAGTCGACTTCGAGATCAAGCCCGGTTCGACACCTGAAGAAGCGAGAACGGCCATCGCGCAAATTGCGAGGGCTGCGCGAGCATTGCGCGCGACTTACGACGACCGAATGTTTCAGGGCCTCGGCGTCAGCGTTTCGGGACGTGTGGACCAGAGGACGCACCGGTTGCTCTTTTCGCCCAATGCACCGTGGGGCCAGATTGATCTCTACGCCGAACTGCAGAGAGTTCTGGACACTCCGATTGAAATGGAGAACGCAGCCAATGCCTGCATCGTCGCGGAGCGATGGTTCGGCAACTTCGGCGATGCGTCGAACATGATTGCGATCTCGGTTTCGGAGGGCATTGGCGCGGGAATGCTGGTAGATGGACGGCTGGTGCGGGGCCGTGACGACATGGCGGGCGAGTTTGGCCACATGCCGCTTGAAGAAACCGGCCCGGTCTGTGGGTGTGGAAGCGTGGGGTGCTGGGAAACATTTGCATCAAACCGCGCCGGGTTGCGGTACTACCGCGAGCTGGCGCCGGAAAGCGCGCTCGATTCGTTTCAGGAACTGCTCGAGCTGGCGTTGCAGGGCGACATTCGCGCCTTGCGCTCGATCGACAAGATGATGACCTATCTGGCGCGTGGGTTGTCGATACTCACCGCCGGCCTGGCGCCTGAAGTCATCATCATCGTGGGCGATTGCACGGCGCTATGGCCGCGCATTTGCCCGTTGCTGGAGAGCCATTTGATTGCAAAATCGTTCACGCCGCACACTCCGCGCGTGGTGGCAGCCATGGACGGCGATGCTGCTCGACTGCGCGGAGCCGCTGCTCTGGTCCTGCACAAGGTACTCTTCAGGCAAATGGACTTTGCGTCGGGCCACGAGAGCGAGAGAGCCGGTTCCAAACCCGTTCCGGTTCACGCATAGAAGCCTGAATCGCCCATTCCAGGATGGACGGGGCCGTGCGGGAGACTGACTATCCATGAGAGTGGGAATCATTGGCGCCGGTGGCATTGCGGCCAAGCACGCACAGGCATACAAGAACATCGGCTACCGGGTCGCAGCGGTTACGGACCGGACCGAAGAGCGCGGGCGCAACTTCGCCGATGCATGGGGCGCGGAGTTTGCAGCCACGCCGGAGCAGCTTAGCCAGCGCGCGGACGTGGACTGGCTCGACGTGTGCACATTCCCCGGATACCGCCTGGCGGCGGTGGAACTGGGCGCGAAGACAGGCAAGCATGTATTGGTGGAAAAGCCGATGGCCGTGGACCTGGAGAGCGCGGCGCGGATGATCGAGGCGGCACGCGCGGCCGGGATTCAGCTCGGTGTGGTGAGCCAGCACCGTTTCGACGACTCCACACTGTTCCTGAAACGCGCAATTGCGGCCGGGAGGTTAGGCAGGATCCTGCAGGCCGATGCCTACGTGAAGTGGTACCGCACGGATGAGTATTACGCGCGGCCGGTGAAGGGAAGCTGGGCGGGAGAAGGCGGCGGCGCGCTGATCAGCCAGGCCATTCACCAGGTGGACGTGCTGTTGTATCTGATCGGCGCGGTGGATGAGGTTTTTGGATACTGGCACCTTGCGGCCGCGCACAAGATCGAGTCAGAAGACCTCGTATCCGCGGTGGTGCATTATTCGGCGGGCGCAACAGGAGTCATTCAGGCCGCGACGGCGCTGTGGCCGGGCTATCCAGAGCGGATTGAGATTCACGGAACGAAAGGAAGCGCAATCGTTACCGGAGACCAGTTGACGACGTGGGATGTGCGGGACGATGCGGGCGAGCCGGCGCCGATATCGCGCGACGCCAAATCGGGCGCATCGGACCCGATGGCCATTTCTCTCACCCCGTTCGAGCGCCAACTGGCCGACTTTGGCGAGGCATGCAAGGCCGGCCGGCCGCCGGTGTCATCCGGAGCGGACGGCTACCGCGCGTTGCAACTGGTGCGGAGCATTTACGCGTCGTGCGCCGAAGGGCGAAAGGTGCAGGTCGTGCCTCCTGTGTTTTAGCGAGTACGTTTCCGGCATCCGGTAATTTTGCGGAGCGCAGGCGGACAATCTATTGATTCACGCCGCTGGCCAGAAATCCACCGTCGACGGCGAGCACTTCGCCAGTGACGAACGAAGCGGCTTCGGAAGCGAGGAAGATCGCTGCGCCGGCCAATTCGTCGGCCTGCCCGAACCGGTGCATGGGCGTGCGCATCAGAAGTTCCTTACCGCGCGGCGTTCCCTGAACCAGCGAGCGGTTTAACTCCGTGGAGAAGATGCCCGGCGCGATGGCGTTCACGTTGACTCCGTTGGGCGCCAACTCAATGGCGAGAGTCTTGGTCAACGATACTACGCCGGCCTTGCTGGCTGAGTAGGGCGCAACGCCGCGAAATGCGACAAAGGACCCGAGCGAAGCAACGTTGATGATGCGTCCATAACCGGCTTTTACCATGCTCGCAGCGAAGATCTGGCATACGCGGAGCGTCCCCGTGAGATTGGTTTCGATGATGCGCGACCAATCCGCTTCCGGGGCCAGCAACACGGGAGATTTGCTGGTGATGCCCGCTGCGTTCACGAGGATGTCGACCTTGCCGAAGGCCGCGAGAACCGCAGCGTGCAAGGCCTCGATCGAAGCGCGATCGAGAACATCGCTGACGACGCGGAGAGAGCGGCGGCCCAGGGCTTCAATCTCGGCGGCGGCCTTCTCCACTTCACGCATGCGGCGCGAACTGGGGACAACGTCAGCGCCGGCCGCAGCCAGACCCAGGGCCATCGCGTGGCCTAGGCCAGTGGTTCCACCCGCAACAACGGCCACTTTACCCGACAGATCGAATAACGATTGGCGCATCGATGAAAACCTCTTGCAGGCCGGGCCGCGTGACGAAAGCAAGGAATCCGACATTGAGCCTCTTCGTTCGCGATCCTGTTAACTAGATTACGATGCCGTTGCTTGATTCCTTTGTGGAAGAGCCGTGGCCAGCCGGTATCCTGATCGAGAGATGGGTGGGAGCAATTTCATGACCGGCTTCAGGTGGCTCTTTGACGGGCGCCGCGGCCCGCGGGGTCAGATGGTCCCGCGATGGATCTTTCTGCGCGCGCTCGCGGTCATCTACTTTTCCGCGTTCTATTCGCTGCTGTTTCAGATCAAAGGCTTGATCGGTCCTGACGGCATTCTGCCGGCCAAGGATTATCTGGCCAATATCGCACAACAGCTGGGGCTGGAGCGGTATTGGTATGCGCCGTCACTCTATTGGATCTCGTCGAGTTCCGCAGTGATGATGGCGGTCACGTGGATCGGACTGATTGCGTCCGTGATCGCTTTTTTCAATGTGTGGCCCCGCCTGAGCCTCTTCGTCTGCTTCATTTGCTTTCTTTCGTTCGTGGGCGCGAGCGGGACGTTCTCGAGCTATCAGTCAGACGGCATGTTGCTGGAGGCCGGATTTCTCGCGTTGTTTTTCGCGCCGCGCGGGATTTGGCCAGGCTGGGGCACTCACGATCCACCTTCGCGCATGAGCTGGTTCCTGCTGCAATGGGAGTGGTTCCGGATCTATTTTGAATCGGGCATGGTGAAGCTGGTGAGCGGCGACCAGCAATGGCGCACCTTTACTGCCATGGACGAGTACTACCAGAACGGCCCATTGCCCACGTGGATCGGATGGTATGTCGAGCATCTGCCGCACTGGTTCCATGCGGCGACTGTTGGTGGAACCCTGGCGCTTGAGCTGGTCTTGGTATTCATGATGTTCTTCCCGCGCAGGGTGCGGCTGATCCTTTTCTTTATCGTCACGCCTTGGGAGGTCGGCGTGATCCTCACCGCCAACTATGCATTCCTGAACTACCTTGTTCTTTCGCTCGGATTCCTTCTGCTCGATGACAAGTTTCTGTTGCGATTTCTGCCCGCCCGGTTCCGGCCGCACGAACCGGAGCGGATCGAAGAGCCTGCGCAGGAGTTGCGCGATGAGCAACCCCTCACAATATCGGGCTTGGGCGAGGCCACCGTGTCGACGGCCGACATCGAGGTACCTGACCGACTCCGAAACAGCCTGCATTTCTCAATCGGGTTGCATTTTCGGGGCGGGTGGCAGGCCTGGCAGCCGCGACCATCATGCTGACATGGATCGCCTACAACACAACTGCCGAGATGATCGGGATTCCGTGGGGCAGAATCCTGGGGCCGGTCAAACCGCTTATCGCACTTGAACCGTTTCGGATCGCCAACCAATATGGGCTGTTCGCGGTGATGACGCGAGGGCGCTACGAGATCGAATTCCAGGGCTCCGACGACGGCGCCAACTGGGTCGCCTATCCTTTCCGGAACAAGCCGCAGGCTTTGAACGAGGCACCCGGCATCTATGCGCCCTATCAACCTCGTTTCGACTGGAACCTGTGGTTCGCCTCGCTCGGCGGTTGGCGCGAAAACGAGATTGTGCCGTTGACTGAGGAGCGCCTGCTGGTCGGCGATGGCGATGTGCTGGCGCTTTTCCGACGCAATCCGTTCGCGCAAGCCCCGCCGCGTTACGTGCGTGCTGTACTTTGGCAATACTGGTTTACAAATGAAGAAGAAAAGCGGCGTACCGGCAACTGGTGGCGGCGCGCATATCTCGGCCTGTATGCCCCGGAGCTGACGATGGCCTCCGACGGCCGATTTGCAGTAGTGCAATGGCCTGAGGAACTGCCACCGCACGACTGATTGACGATGGGTGGAAGGAGACCAAGCGATGAGCCGCGCATGCGTGATTGGATCGGGCCCCAACGGGCTGGCCGCGGCCATTGTGCTGGCACGGGCCGGAATAGCCGTGGATGTCTTCGAAGCGGAGGCCGAAGCCGGCGGCGCTGTGCGCTCACTGCCGCTCACGTTGCCGGGGTTCATGCACGATTTCGGCTCGGCGGTCTATCCCTTTGCTGCCGGATCCCCATTTTTTGCCTCGCTACCCTTGGCGGATCACGGGCTTGAATGGATTCATGGCGAAGCGCCGCTGGCGCATCCGCTCGATAATGGTTCGGCTGTGGTGCTGGAGCGCGATCTGGAACTCGCGGAGCGCGCTTTGGGAGCCGACGGCAAGCTCTGGCGTGGCTTGATGCAGCCTGCGGCCGATGACTGGATGGACTTTGCGGAAGATGTGCTTGGTCCTGCGCTTCGCATCCCGCATCATCCGCTGCGCATGGCGCGCTTTGGGCTTTCGGTGATGCAATCCGCGCAAGGTTTTGTGAAAAGCCACTTCGTGGGCCCGCGAACGCGCGCTGTCTTCGCGGGATTGGCGGGACACTCGTTCCTGAGTTTCGACCAGCCGCTGAGCGCGACCATTGGATGGATGTTCGGCATCAGCATTCATGCGGTCGGTTGGCCGATTCCGCGAGGCGGCGCGCAAGCTCTGACGCGCGCGTTGGTTGACTACCTGATAACTCTCGGCGGAACGGTGCACAAATCTTGCCGAGTCGATGCGGCCGCGTTCCGCGAGCTGGAATCGAAGAATGATCTGGTGTTCTTTGATACCGCACCACGGCAACTGGTTGAAATCGCGGGCGAGCGGCTCTCACCCAAATACAAAAGCGAGTTGGAGCGGTTCCAACGCGCGCCGGGCGCGTTCAAGATCGATTACGCTCTTTCGCAGCCTGTTCCGTGGCGTGCGGCAGATTGCGGTCGGGCCATCACGGTTCACCTGGGCGGTTCGTTTGAGGAGATTGCAGCCGCGGAACACGATGTGGCCAGTGGCCGTGAGGCCGAACGGCCTTTCGTCCTGGTGGCGCAACCCTCGCTCTGCGATCCATCGCGCGCTCCGGAGGGCAAACACGCGTTGTGGGCCTATTGTCACGTCCCCAACGGCTCAACGTTCGATATGACGGAACGCATCGACGCGCAGATCGAGCGCTTTGCTCCGGGGTTTCGCGATTGCGTGCTGGCGCGGCATGTTTCCTCACCAGCGGCATTGGAGACAATGGACGCGAATCTTGCCGGCGGCGACATTAGCGGCGGCGCGATGACACTGCGGCAGATGTTTTTCCGGCCGACGAGAAGCGGCTACGCGACCGGCGTACCCAAATTGTATTTGTGTTCAGCGTCGACGCCGCCGGGTGGAGGCGTGCACGGCATGTGCGGCTACCATGCGGCAAAGCTTGCGCTGCGGCAGTTCATGAAGTGATCGTGAGCGTTCAGAAAAAGAGAAGGCCGCTCGCTGAAGGCGAAGGCGAACGGCCTTGCTAAGTCCTTGAGCTTTCCCCGAAAAAACCTGCCACCAGGAAAGAGCGGTGAACTTTATCCGCGCGCGTAACTTTCCAGCGCATCGCGACTCGGAATCGTCAGCGTACATCCGTGCTGCGCCACCAGACGGCGATTCTTGAAGATGCTCAGCGTGCGCGTGACAGTCTCGCGCGAGGCGCCAATGAATTCTCCGATCTCTTCGTGGGTCATGGAGACGCGGCAGTGTGCAGAGCGCTCGTTTTTGCGGCCGGGCTCACCGCTCCAAACCAGCAGCAGGCGGGCCAGGCGCTCAGGCACCGAAGTTGACAGGCCAACCATGCGCAGCTGCTCGCAGGCAAGGTTGAAGCTGCGGCTGATTTCGCGCGTGACTATGGGATAGACCTCAGGGTGGCGAGCCATGAATTGAAGAAAGACCTGGCGGGAGATGTGCGCGATCTTGGCCGGGTAAAGCGTGTCCGCGGTCATCTCATAGTCACCCCCAGAGAGAGTGGGCGAAAGGCCCAGCACTTCGCCTGCCTTGGCGATGTGGAAACTCAGGCGGCGGCCGTCGCTCGAGTTGATGGAGAGCTTGACTTCGCCGTCCAGGACCACGTAGATGCCCGAAGCCGGCTGCGTCTCGGTGAACAGGACCACATTCGAGGGATAGGAAGATGGTGCAAGCAGCGGCTCAATGTCGGCCAGCGCAGCCGTTGGCAAAGCCTTGAAGAATTCGCCTTTCAGGTAGGAAGGTGCACCCGCTTGGTTCGTTAGATCGTGTCCCGTCTGCATCTCAGCTCTCCGTGTCAGCAGATTGAGAGTTCTTGCGCGTGACCTCTTCGGCAAGATACTCGGTCCAGGGTGTGCCGGTGAGGATCGCGGCTTGCGCTTGAGAGTAGATCGCTCTCAAAACCTTGATCCCGCCCGCGTCGGCAAACGTTGTGCTCCGCAAATCAAGAGACAGTTTTTTCTGCGCAAATGCCGGAGCCTTTTCTTCCCAAAGGCGGCCGAGTTCGGTAGCCCATGGTCCGGCAATGCGTCCTTCCAGCTTGATGACGATTGCGTTCGAGTTTTCTTCAAACGTGATTCGAAGCACTTGCTGGCTCGTCCTGCGCCACGCCTGGAATGAAGCACGGCGCATGCCAAACTCCAGGCATGGCGGATCGACAGCGGCATAAGGCTGAAAATTAAGGATTTACCTTGGCGCGTTCGCGACGGCGGTGCGTAACGAGGCGAACGGCGTGACGAAGTGACGGCGACTGTATTTCGTCACCGAGACTACATATAGTCGCCGCGTTCGATGCCGAGCTTTTTCATTTTGGAGTTCAGCGTGGTGCGCTTGAGGCCGAGGCGCTCGGCGGCGCCGCCGGGTCCGCCGATGATGCCCTTGGCCTCGCGGAGCGCGCGGAGAATATGATCGCGCTCGGCAGCCTGCAACGTTGGATTGGTGGAGACGTCGCCACCTTGATCTTCCTCTTCCATCGCCTCGAGCTCGGCAAGAGGCACATGGAGTTGCGGCCCGCGCGAGAGGATTACGGCTCGCTCGAGGAAGTTTTCCAGCTCGCGGATGTTGCCCGGCCATTTCCATGCCACCAGTGCCGCCATCGCGTCGGGCGGAATGGTTTCAATGTTCTTACCCATGCGTCGGGCGTGACGCGAGACAAAGTGGCGCACGAGGATGGGAATGTCGGCGGCGCGTTCGCGCAGGGGCGGGGCGGAAACGGGGAAGACTTTCAGGCGGTAATAGAGGTCGCTGCGGAATTGCTTTTCCGCGACCATCTGGGCAAGATCGCGATTGGTGGCGGCGATCAGGCGCACGTTCACGGGAATGGACCGCGTCCCTCCGAGTCGTTCGATCTCGCGCTCCTGCAAGGCGCGCAGCAGCTTGGGCTGCAGATCGAGCGGAAGCTCGCCTACTTCGTCGAGAAACAGCGTTCCTTCGTGAGCCAGTTCCACACGGCCGATCTTGCGCGCAATGGCGCCGGTGAACGCTCCCTTCTCGTGGCCAAAGAGCTCGCTTTCGAGCAGCCCCGCCGGAATCGCAGCGCAATTCAGCTTGACGAACGTGTGCTCACTGCGCGCACTCAGTCGGTGGATGGCGCGCGCCAGGAGCTCTTTCCCGGTTCCGGTCTCGCCCTGGATGAGGACCGTTGCATCGGTAGGCGCGACAGTGGCAATCTGCCGCAGCACATTGCGCAGGCCCGTACTTTCGCCGACGATGTCTTCGAATCGGTGTTCGACGTTGATCTCGTCTTCAAGGTACTGTTTTTCCTGCTTGAGCCTATCGCGCAGCTCCGCCATGCGCCGGAATGCGATCGCGTTGTCGACCGCCATGGCCACCTGGCCGGCAATCTGGACCAGCATCTCTACTTCGCGCTGCCCGAAGCTTCCCTCTTGCCGGCTGACGACGGAAAGAGCGCCAAGCGCTTTGCCCTCGTGAACCAATGGAACCCAGATTCCGGACTGCATGCCCATGCGCTTGAGGTAATTGAGCGTCTCCGCTCCATAGGTCGCTTTAGCAATGCTTTCGAGGAGCACGGGTTCGCGCGTGCGAAACGCGACACCGGACAGCGAGCCATCGACCGGGACGCGCAATTCGCCGGTGAAGGCGTCGGTGCCGGCGTCACCCAGAAACTGCACGACCATGTTGTCTGCCGCCGGGTCATGCAGAACGAGCCCTGCATTATCGTGGGGAATCACCTGGCGGATGGAAGCTGAAATCGCCGCCAACAGCTTTTCCGCGTCCATGTTGGCCAGGAGCGCCCCGCTGAGCTGGAAGATCAATGCCTCTTCAGCGCGCTTGCGGTCGGTCATGTCGCGCGTCACCTTGGCGAATCCGGTCACCGAGCCCGTGCTGTCGCGGATGGCGGTGATGACGACGTTGGCCCAGAAGCGTGAACCATCCTTGCGTACGCGCCAACTTTCCTCTTCCACGCGATCGCGGTCGACGGCCCGGCGCAGCAACTCTGCGGGTCGCCCACGCTCCTGATCCTCATGCGTGAAGAAGCGCGAAAAGTGCAGGCCAAGGATCTCATCCGGCTTATATCCCTTTATGCGCTCTGCGCCCGGATTCCAGGTAACTACATGGCCGTCGCGGTCGAGCATATAGATCGCGTACTCGCCGACGCTTTCGACGATCGAGCGCAGTCGCTGGTCGTTGAGCCGCAGGGCCTCCTGCGCGGCTCGTTGCTCCGTGGCGTCGCGGATGAAGGTGACCACGGCCGGGCCACTTTCAGTCTGCATGGGCTTGAGCATGATGTCGACGGGGAATTCCGTGCCATCCTTGCGCAGACCGAAAAGATTGAGAGCCGCGCCCATCTGGCGGGTGCGGGGGTGGGCGTTGTAATTTTCACGATGGCGCGGGTGCCCGTCGCGGAAACGTGCCGGGACGAGGATCTCGATTGGCTGTCCGATCAGCTCCTGTGCGCTGTAACCAAACAACTCTTCGGCGCGCGGGTTCGCGGATCGCATGATGCCGTCTTTATCGGTGACGAGGATGGCGTCCGGCGAAAACTCGTACAGCCGTTCGATCGTATTTTGGGCAAAGCCCGGCTCAACAAACCGCCTTGCAGCCGTGCCCTGCGGGGGGAAATCCGAGGGGCCCATTGTTTGCTACCGACCTTAGCTGAAAGGTATCTCCTCGGGCGCGCTTAATGCAACGCGAAAGAGGGGGAGGCGTATCGATGTTGGCGCGTCCTTCCCGGATTGGCGCAGTGTTTTCCGGCTCAGGAAGTCCGCGGCTGCTCAGTGAGGTAAGCGAGCCAGTCGTCCATGCCGGCGCCGGTTTTGGCCGAGGTCTCGAAGATTCGGATTCCGGGGCGAATCTCGTTGATGTTTTTGAGCGCAAGTTCGCGGTCAAACCCGCAGGGCGCGGCGAGGTCGATCTTGGTGATCACGGCCGCATCGGACGAGTTGAAGAGTCCGGGGTATTTGAGCGGCTTATCCTCGCCTTCGGTCACGCTGAGCAGCGCGACGCGGATGCGCTCGCCCAGGTCGTAGCTGGAGGGGCACACGAGGTTGCCGACGTTCTCGATGAAAAGATAGTCGAGATCGGCGAGCATGACGCCCTCCCAATTTTCAAGATGTTTTGTGACCATCTCGGCGTCGAGGTGGCAGATGCCGTGGGTATTGATCTGGCGCACGGGCGCTCCGCTCGCCGCCAGCCGCCGCGCGTCGTTATCGGTCTCGAGATCGCCGACAAGTGCCGCGGCCTTTGCGCCGCTAGAAAGCAGCTCGCGCAGCGTACGTTCGAGAAACGCCGTTTTGCCCGTGCCGGGACTCGAGACGAGATTCAACACCAGCACTCCGGCTGACGTGAAACGCTGGCGCAGCCCCGCGGCCAGCTCGTCATTCTTCTTCAGGATTCCTCGCCGCAGCTCAACAATCCGGGTTGTCATAGGTGCTCCATCATTGTTCATTCTGGACCGGGTTCGGCGCGCCGATGGGCGCTTCTCCGGCGTCCGGTTCTTCCAGCTCAATCGATTCAATCTCCAACTCGCGCCCCTGGCGCAGGTCGGCCGCCAGTTCGCCACAACGCGAGCAACGAAAACTCTGCACGCCGTCGATCTCAGAGTCCACGCCGCAAGCATCGCAGTGCAAAATCACCGGCAGTATGTTGATGACTAACTTCGCGCCGGCAACCGGTGAGTCGGCCGAGGCCAGCTCCCAGCAAAACTGGAGCGAATCTTCGACGACCGAGGCCAGCGCGCCCACGCGCAGCCGAACTTCCTTTACGCGCGTGCCAGGATAGGCGGAGGCTGATTCAGTGACTGCCTCCACAATGCTGGCCGCGATGGAAAGCTCGTGCATCGATTCTTTCTGCAAGATACTACGCCGCCAGCGTCTTTGGCTGCGCTCCTGCGCACACGCAATGGACTGGACCCGAATTGCAAGGCTGAATATGTAAAATAGCTGCGAAGGACCTTCCCCTTGCCGGGCAAAATGACACAGGCGGTTACAACGGAATCGCGCCTTTCCTTGAGCGCGCTCGCGCCCAGGACACTGCAGTCCGAAATCCGCGCCATGACCACGGAATGCGATCGCATGGGCGGCATCAACCTGGCCCAGGGCGTGTGCGATACGCCGGTGCCGGACGCGGTGGAGAATGCAGCGATCGAAGCCATCCGCGAAGGGCAGAACATTTACACGCGCTGCGACGGCATTGCGCGGTTGCGCGAGGCCATCGCGGCCAAGCAACAACGCGACTACGGACTGGCCTACGACGCCGAAAACGAGGTGATGGTGGCATCCGGCGCGACAGCGGGCCTCCATGCCGCGGCCATGGCTCTGCTCAATCCCGGCGATGAAGTGCTCGTCTTCGAGCCGTTCTACGGCTACCATGTGCACACGTTCGATTCATTGCGCGTGAATCCGGTGCTGGTGGCGCTGGCGGAGCCGGATTGGCAGCTTGACGTGGATGCCCTGCGGGCCGCGGTTACGCCGCGCACGCGCGCCATTCTGCTGAACACGCCGGCGAACCCGACGGGGAAGATCTTCACGCTGCCCGAGCTTGAGGCCGTAGCGCAACTGGCCATCGAGCACGATCTCTTTCTGATCACCGACGAAATCTACGAGTACTTTGTTTACGACGGCGCGCAGCACATCTGCCCAGCCACGCTGCCGGGCATGCGCGAACGCACGATCGTGATCTCAGGATTCAGCAAGACGTTTTCCATAACCGGATGGCGCATCGGCTACGCCACGGCCGACGCGCGCTGGATGCCCACGATGGCGCACTTCCACGACCTGACTTATGTATGCGCGCCCGCGCCGCTGCAGGTTGGCGCCGCAGCGGGCCTGGAGCAGTTGCCGCCCAGCTTTTACAAGCAACTGGCCGCGGATCATCAGTCGAAACGCGGGAGGCTTTCGAGCGCGCTGAAAGACGCCGGCATGGAGCCCTCGGTTCCTCCGGGAGCTTACTACATCATGGCCAGCGTGGAGCGGTTGCCCGGCAAGACGGCGGCCGAGAAGGCCCGGCATTTGTTGCGGGCAACCGGGGTGGCCGCCGTAGCCGGATCGGCATTCTTCCGCAAGGGGCGCGGCGAAAACCTTCTGCGCTTCTGCTTTGCCAAGCGGGATGAGGAACTCGACGAAGCGTGCGAGAGGCTGCGAAAGCTCTGAACCGGGGGGGTGGCCAGCCCGGCTGTGATCTAGGCCCTGTTTACTCCCGAGTACTCCTCGAAGGGGGAGGGTGTTGGTTTTGCGGTTAAATCTTTTGTTTTGAATTGTTTAGGCTATTATTTCAATCCAAATACATTGTTTTAAAGGGCTTACAGATGTTTTTGATCGTCGTCGCGTACCTAACCCTTTTGTTTTTCGCAGGTTGAATCCGATCATCCATCCAATATGACCGCCTCAACAATCAGCGAGTTCAAACTCCAACGGCAAATGAAGCGAAATCAGTCCGCCGCATTCGGGTATGTCATTCTGTGATTCTGGAGTCCAGTATGCGCCAAGCGGGGATAATTACCGGCAAACCTGGGCGAAAATATGTTGCGCAAGGATCGGATGGGAAATGAGCTAGTTAGCGAGTCAGCAAGCCGGCTGGTCAGGTTAGCGTAGGTTGACATGAGTTTTCAGCGTGGGTTCAACCGATCGTGTTCTATCGCCCCTACGTGGCTCGAAAGGCTCTTGCTGGAGGAGTTCATGATCTCAAAGATTCTTGCGATCCCAGGTCTGAGAATTAAGACAACCAGAGTCCGTGGTGGGTTTGGGCGGGTTGAGGTTCGTGGTATCCCGCCCAAGCGAAGCTTGAACGGGGCACCTGCTCTGTCTAAGGAGCAGCGACTGAGAAGTGGGCGTTATCGGCCAGCCAGGTCTTCAGATTCTGTTCCTGCAGCCGGCGTAACTCCACGCAGCCGTCAATGTTCTCCACGGCATGTTTCAGCGCCACGTCGGAAGCTGGGACGGGGTGCGCAGCGAAGAAACTCTTTACGTCGTCGCGCGCCTCGGTGGTGCAGAAGCTGCCGGCATAGCTCACGAGCCGCGCGCCCAGGTCGGTGGTCAAGGCGGCCTGCACCTGGGTCCAGTGGGTCTTGATGAAGTTCCATGTCGCATCGCGATTCTCTGGAGTCCGGAGACCGCCGGCCAGCTGAATCGCGGCGTCCTGGTTGCGCACCTTGTCTGAAACCGAGTATTCGAGACCGCGCTCAAGCAATGCAGGATTTTCAAATTGGACCAGCAGGCGAAGTGCGCTCACCTTCAGGGCCGGGTCGGTTGAAGATTCATAGAGCTTCTGCAAGCGATTGAAGAGCGCGGAGTCGCCGCTCGCCGCAGCGGCTGCAAGAGCGGCCTGTCCGAGCGTTGGGTCAACCGATGCGGGATTGTCGAGGTACTGATCGGCGAGTTTGCGCGCCTGGGCCAGAACGGATGCGTCGTTTCCATCCTCGACCAGCAGACTGAGTAATTGCGCGCGCAGCTCGATTGTGTTGGGAGTATCGCCGGGCTGTGGAGGGCCCAGCTTGGCGTATTCGGGCGCAAAGGTGCGCTGGACCCAACCAGCCAACTCGTCACGCTCTTCTTTCGTGGAGGCGATTTTGTCAGCGATGGTTCCGATCTTCCCGGCGGCGCTTGAGAAAACCTGTGCGTTGGAATCGGATTTGAGGGCTGCCACGAGATCGAGGTAGTCGCCGACGGTGGCTTTATCGGCATAAACCTGCGCCCACTCGTCGCCGGCGAGGCTGATGCGCTCGGAAGGCGTCAAATCCGATTCAGCGTGCGCGGCCAGGGCCCGGTATTGTGCCGGGGCGTACACGCTGCGGTAGTAGCCTTTGCCGCCGGCGTTGGCAAAGAAGAGGCTCGCCGCGGGCACCGCGAGGCTTGAGGTTTCCGGCGTCACGAGTTCGCAGTCCTGGGCAGCGGCGGTTTTGAAGCATACCGGCATTGTCCACTTCTGCGCGGGATCGGGCGTGATGCCGGGGCTGAGGAAGAATCGCTTCTGCGCGATGGAGACATGGCCATTGGCGGGCGCGCCGAAGTTGAAAATGGGCTCGCCCGGCTGCACAATCAGGGACTCCATGATCTTGTCGACCGGTTTGTGACTCGTTGCCGTCTGCGCGTTCCAGAAGTCCTCTGCCGTGGCGTTGCCGTATTCGTGCGCGGCCAGGTACGCGTGCACACCTTTGCGGAAAGTTTCTCCGCCCAGATAGTTTTCGACCGTCAGGAGCACGTCGCTGGCCTTTCCGTAGGCGATTCCGTCGAACATCTGGTCGATCTCATCGGGCGTGTTGGCCTGGGCGCGAATGGCGCGCGTGGTGGGCTGCGCGTCGATATCGAGCGTGTCCTGCTCGTCGCCTGCGACCACCTCGGGCATGTTCCACTCGGGATGCATTGCCGCCGCGGGTTTGTTTTCCATCCACGTGGCAAAGCCCTCGTTGAGCCAGATGTTGTCCCACCACTGCATGGTCACGAGGTCGCCGAACCACTGGTGGGCCATTTCGTGCGTTACATCGATTGCCGCGTTCCGCTGGTCGGCGATGGGAGTGTCTTCGGATCGATGAGCAGATCGGATTCACGGAAGGTGATGGCGCCGAAGTTCTCCATCGCGCCGGCTTCGAAGTCGGGAATACCAACGAGGTCAAGCTTCTTGAGCGGATAGTGAATGCCGAAATAGTCGTCGTAATAATGCAACGCGAATTTGGCTACGCCGAGCGCGAAGGGCGTGAGGGTGATTTTATCGGGCGTGGCGCAGACGCGAATGTCCACATCGTCCTGGCGCGCGCCGGTGCACTGGAAGTCGCCGACGAGGAATGCGACAAGGTACGTCGACATTTTGGGGGTGGCTGCGAAGACCAGCGTGTGTTTGTCCGCACCGGGGCCCGGCGTGTCGGCCGCGATAGGGGTGTTCGAGATTGCGGTGTCGCCGGCATCAATGACCAACGAGATGTCGTACGTCGCTTTGAAGGCCGGCTCGTCGAAGCAGGGAAAGGCGCGGCGCGCGTCGGTGGCTTCAAATTGCGTGACGGCGTAATTGCGGCGGGCGGTTTTGGAGAGATAGAAGCCGCGCAGCCCGTTATTGAGGATGCCCGTGTAGCGGATTTTGATGGTGGCATTGCCGGCGGGGACGGTGTTGGGAAACGTGAATGTTGCCTGCTGCTTTTCGGCGTCGAGGCTCACTGTGCCCGTTTGCTCGGGGCCGTCGGGGAAGATGGTTACCGACTGAAAGTCGATCTCAATGGCGTTCAGAGTAATTGAGCTGGTGGGCTGCGCGATGTTGACGTCGATCGCTTCTTCACCGGTGAACGTGGCAGCCTTGAGGTCGGGTGAGAGCTTGAGAGTGTAGTGCGTGGGGATGACCGTGGTGGGAAGGCGCTGCGCGAAAGACGAACCAGGAATGAAGAGAGCTGCAAGCGCCGCTGCGACCCTGAAAGCAGCGCGTGGAGAAATGCGAGATGGACAGATTTTCATCGAGACCTCTCAGAATGAGATGCGAAACGGCCGTGCAATTCTGGCCGACGGGTGCAACGTGGGTCGAATTGCGGAGGAACCTTCCCTCAGGGGCTAAAGCCCCACGATCAATTTGCGGACTTCAGTGGCACGAGTGAACTCGTGCCCTTTCAAAATAGCGACCTCAGGATGACAGACGCTAGCTTAGCCGCACGGGCGCCAGTTTGGGCGTGATGGCGTGGATGATCAGGAGCGCAAAAAGATACGCCAGGCAGGCCGTGACGAACAGCGGCACGTAACTATGGGTGAGTCCGACGACGTAGCCGGTGGCCAACTGAAACAGCACGCCACCAATCGCTCCCGCCATGCCGCCGATCCCGATGACACTGGCGACGGCGGCCTTGGGAAACAGATCGGAAGGCAGCGTAAAGAGGTTGGCCGACCAACCCTGGTGCGCGGCGGTAGCCAGGCCGACCAATGCCACGACGAGCCACAGGTGGTGGAGGTAGGGCGCCATAAAGACCGGCAGCACGGAGAGGGCGCAGATCAGCAGAGCGGTCTTGCGGGCGAAATTGGCGCTCTTTCCGCGTTTCAACAGAGCCGAAGAAATCCATCCGCCGCCGACGCTGCCTACTGCCGAGATGCTGTACACGACGACCAGGGGCAGCCGGTTGGCCGACAAACTCAGGCCGAACGTGGTTTGCAGGTAACGGGGCAGCCAGAAAAGATAAAACCACCAAATCGGATCGGTGACAAACTTGCCGATGGCGAAGACCCAGGTCTCCTTGAGCGGCAGCACCTTGCTCCAGGGCACCGATTCGATCTTCTCAACGGGATCGCTGAGAATCAGTTCCAATTCGCCCTGGGAAACGCTGGGATGCTGCTCCGGGCGCCGGTAAAGGATGAGCCACGCGGCCAACCAGACCAGGCCCATGGCCCCGGTGGCGACAAAGGCTCCGCGCCAACTAAACACCGCGACGAGGAACGGCACGATCAACGGGACAGCGATGTTGCCGATATTGGCGCCGGAATTGAAGATTCCTGTCGCCAGGGCGCGTTCGCGCCGGGGAAACCACTCGGCCACAGTCTTGATGCAGGCAGGGAAGTTTGCCGCCTCGCCCAAGCCGAGCAAAAACATGGCCACGCCAAAGGTGATGACAGAGAATGCCAGCCCTGGCAGCATGGCCGCGACGCTCCACAGACAGATGGCGATGGCAAAGGCTTTGCGCGTGCCGAGTTTGTCAGTGAGCCCGCCAGCCACCACCATACCAATGGCGTAGGCAGCCTGGAACGCGGCGAGGATGTATCCGTACTTGATGCTGTTGAGGCCAGGGATCACGCCCTCGAGAAACTTTTCAAGGTAGGCGATGACTCCGCGGTCGATGTACGCAATGACCGTGGCGAGAAAAAGAAGGCTGCAGATCACCCATCGCAGATGCGACATGCGCCGCACCGGAGCGAGATCCGTTGAAGGAGCGTTGGAATCGGTGCCGGATGAAGTCATTTCGCGCGGAGGCTCCATTGCCTGAGTGGTCCGACCAATTATAGCTGCCGGATTGCGGCACTGATTTGGCCGATTTTGGCGGTAATGTCAGGCGGAAGGTTTGCGGTGGGGAAGGAGCGAATCGAGCATAAGCAGGCAGGCGCCTATAACGACCGAGGAGTCGGCGACGTTGAAGTCGGGCCAGTGATACGTAAAGATGTGGACCTCAATGAAGTCGATGACGGAGCCGTAGACTATGCGGTCGTGAACATTGCCGATTGCACCGCCAAGGATGAGCGCGAGCGCAACCGTGGTGAGCGTGAATTGATTGCCGATACGCAGCAACACGATAAAGATGGCGACGGCGGCGATGAGCGTGAAGGTGACCAGCGCCCAGCGGACGGCGTGCGGGGAAGTGGTGTCGGCAAAGAGCGAGAAGGCCGCGCCCTCGTTGGTCCAGTGTGTAATGCGGAGGACGCGCGGGATGATGGGGATGGCTCCGCCGAGGCGGACATGCAGGGCGACCCAGGTCTTGGTGCCACGGTCAGCAATGATGACGAGCGCCGAGATGAGGAGCAGCCAGAAAAGGCGGCGGGGAGGACGCCAGGTCATTGGGCGGCCTCCGTGGCACTGAATCGTGTAGAAAAGAGTTTCAAAAACATCCCTCAGGGGCTAAAGCCCGACTGTATTTTGCTGCGCTTTCGGCCCGGCTAAAGCCGTGCCCTTGTTACAAAACTCCTTAAGCGTTAGTTCCTGCGCAGTTTGTGAGGCTTGTCCATTCAAGACCTGCTCCGCCCCTACGGGGCTACTCCAATTCAAATTCTGCCTGTCCCCGCGCTGAAGCGCGGGGCTAACAAACTTTGCGCCTCCGGCGCGGTCGGCACGGCGGGAGCCGCACCCTTCGAAAACTAGACTCTTTGTCATGAGCTGCCCGGTCGTTCGATGCCCATCTCGCGCAAGGCGGACTGGCAGCGATCGCAAACGTCTTGCCAGATGCCGTAGCTCGAAACATGGGGCATAAAGTTCCAGCAGCGTGCGCATTTGTGGCCGGAGGCAGCATAAATGGCAAAGGAGAGGGAATCCGTGAATGTGTGCGTTCTGAAGAATGGATGATCGGCCGGTGGCTGCTTATATCCGGCGCCGGTTGAACCGTCGACAATGGAAACATCCGAGACGCCCATTAGTTCCTTCAACCCGTTTTCGTGGCGCTTTAACAAGGTATAGACATCATCTTTGACGATGAACTGTAAGTCGGCTTCGAGAGCCTTGCCGATAAGCTTGTCTTTCCGGGCGTCCTCGAGTGCAGAAAGTACTTTGTCGCGAACCTCTCTCAACAAATCACCCTCCTCAGTGACCGGCCGAGGATCGTCACCGAAGATTCTCCTCCGGTTTTGGGAAAAGTGCAAGGTGGACCGAGGCCTCGCGGCCTTCAACAGCAGGCAGATGCTCCCAGATCTCATCGGCAGTGAAGGTGAGGATGGGGGCGGTGAGCCGGACCAGCGCTTCGGTGATTTGCCACAGGACCGACTGCGCGGAACGGCGCGCGTGGCTGGTAGGCGCGAAGGTGTACATGCGGTCTTTGAGCACGTCGAGATAGAAGGAGCTCAGGTCGACAATGGCGAACTCGTTCACTGCCTGGTAGACGCGATGGAATTCGAAGGCTTCGTACCATGCGAGGATCTTTTCCGCAAGGTCGCGGGTGCGGGCGAGCATGTAGCGGTCGAGCGGAAGCAACTCACTCTCGGCGACGCGGTCGCGTGCCGGGTCGAAGCCATTCAGATTTCCGAGCAGAAAGCGGAAGGTGTTGCGCAGCTTCTTGTAGAGTTCGGCGCAGCGCTGCATCAGGTTTTCGCTGGCTGCCATGTCTTCTCTAAAGTCAACCGACGCGACCCACAGCCGCACGATCTCGCCGCCCATGCGGTTGGCGATGTCGACCGGATCGACGCCGTTGCCGAGTGACTTCGACATGGCGCGGCCCTGCTCGTCGAGCGTCCAGCCGGCGGTAGCGACGTGAGAGTAGGGAGCGCGCCCGCGCAGAGCAACAGACGTCAGCAATGACGAGTGGAACCACCCGCGGTGCTGGTCGCCGCCTTCCAGATAGAGCACCTCGCGGGCTGCTTTCGCGGCGTCCTGATTCTCGAATGCCTTATACGCCGCGCTCAGGTCGGGATCCGATTCGCACACCGCAAACCAGCTCACGCCGGAGTCGAACCAGACGTCGAGAATGTCGGTCTCCTTGCGGAACGATTTGCCGCCACACTGCGCACACTGGGCATGGGCAGAGCTCAGCAGCTCTTCGACTGGCGCGGTGTGCCAGGCCTCGGCGCCTTCGCGCTCGAAGAGATCGACGATCTTTCGGTTCAGCTCCGCGTCAATGATGGGCTTGCCGCACTCTTCGCACATGAAGACGGCGATCGGCACGCCCCAGATGCGCTGGCGGCTGATGCACCAGTCGGGGCGCGTGGCGATCATGTTGGTGATGCGCTCTTTGCCCCACGCCGGGTCCCAGATCACTTTGTCGATTTCTTCGATAGCGAGTCTGTCTGTAGGTTGTCTCGCTTCCGTCGGCGCGCTTCATCGGCGTTTCGAGCGAAATGAACCACTGCTCCGTCGCACGAAAGATGATGGGGTGATGGCAGCGCCAGCAATGCGGATAGGAGTGCTCAAGCTGCGAACCGCCCATGAGCGCGCCACGCTCTTCAAGCATGGCGACGATGACGGGATTCGCCTTCCACACTGTGAGCCCGTCGTAGGCCGGAGGCTGTGCTTGATGCCAGGAATCCGGATCGAAGTGAATGTGGCCACCGGCATCGACGCGGGAGGTGGGGTCGAGTCCATAACGCTGGCCGGTGTAAAAGTCGTCGGCGCCGTGCGCTGGTGCGGTGTGGACTGCGCCGGTGCCCGTGTCGGCGGTGACGTAAGTGGCGAGTACGCCCAGGATGGACCGCTCAAGAAACGGATGCTGGAAGGTGGCGCGATCGAGGACTGCGCCCTTGAACCGGGCGATCTCTTTGGCAGGCCCGAGCTTGCAGGAGGAAATCACTTGCTCAGCCAGCGCGGCGGCGACGATATAGACCTCGCCGGATTCGATCTCCAGCGCCACGTATTCGAAGTCAGGATGGAAGGCCACGGCCAGCGACGCGGGCAGCGTCCAAGGCGTAGTGGTCCAGATGATGGTTGAAACCTGCTTGCCGGCGAGCGCAGGCGCGATGGCGGCGGGATCGGACGTCAGCCGGTAGCGAACGTAGATCGACGGACTGGTGTGGTTCTCGTACTCAACTTCAGCCTCGGCGAGCGCAGTGCGGTCGTGGGTGCACCAATAAACCGGCTTGAGGCCGCGGTAGACGAAGCCTTTTTCCAAAAACCCGTAGAACCCTTCCAAAGTCCTGGCTTCGTAGGAACGAGACATGGTTTTGTAGGGCGTCTGCCAGCGGCCAAAACAGCCGATGCGCTCGAATTGCTCGGTCTGCAGGTCGACATATTTTTGCGCGTAAGCGCGGCAGGCCTCGAGGACCTCGGGTACCGGCATGGAGAGCTTTTTGTGGCCCAGCTTCTCGTCGACTTTGATCTCAATCGGCAGCCCGTGGCAGTCGTAGCCCGGAACGAATGGAGCGTCGTATCCGGCCATGGTTTTGGACTTGACTACAAAGTCCTTGAGCCCCTTGTTGAGGGCATGGCCCAGGTGGATGGGCCCATTGGCGTAGGGAGGGCCATCGTGGAGCAAATAGACAGGCCGCCCGCGGCCTGCTTTTCGCATCTCTCCATAAAGGTCGAGTTTGGCCCAATGGGCCAGCCGGAGAGGCTCATTCTGCGGCAGATTGGCTTTCATCGAGAAGGCGGTTTGAGGCAGGGTGAGGGTCGCCTTCAATTCCGGCGCAGGGGACATCTGGGCTCCGTTCAAGGATCGAAACTTGTTCAATAGTCAGTGTAAACAAAGGGATGTCATTTTTCGCGGTAACAAACCGAACCCACTCACCGTCTATTGCGTAGGGAAATGCTGAAAGTGCTGGATGAAGAGAAACCGGAGGACGGATCTCAAGCCAGCTTTGAAGCCGAGACAAAGGCCCGTTCGGTCAAGCATAATGGATGGATGGGCCTGTTGACGGGGCGCTCGCTTCTGGGCAGGCAGGGATAGCCGGGACGGCACAGGCAAGAAGGCGAACGATCGACTCATGACACCGGAAGAAAAGGACGACCAGGGAGCCTCAGTTCCAGGGACCGGCCACGAGCTGGATTCATTCCTGGGAAAGGCGTTCAAGGAGGAGCCCATCTGGGTAAGCCTCTGGGAGCGCATCCAGGACGTGTTTTTCCCGGTCAAGCTGCCGCCTCTGGAGCTGACCTCGAAACCCATTCCGGTGCCCGATCGGATGGCCGTGAAGGCGAATCCCTGGGCCATCGGCATCTCGACGACTCTCAATATTTCCATCCTCCTGCTGGCTATCTGGCTGGGCATCCGCGTGGTGCACAACATCGTGGCCCCGCCCGTTCAGGCGACGAATATCGATGTGGGCGCTTACAAGGCGCCCAAAGCCGCAATCAACGCCGGCGGCGGCGGTGGTGGCGGCGACAGGAGCATTGTCGAAGCCAACAAGGGCAGGCTGCCGGAAAAGATCAAGGACCCCGTCACTCCTCCGCAGCCGCAAACGCTGGAGAAGCCGAAGCTGCCTGAGCCGCCCAGCATCAACGTGCAGAAGGACATTCAACTGCCCGACAACATGAACATGCCGATGATCGGCATGAACAAATCAGCCAATGTGACCATGGCGTCCGCAGGCTCGGGAAGCGGCGCCGGCATGGGATCGGGTCGCGGCGGCGGCATGGGATCGGGCGGCGGAAACGGATATGGGCCGGGATACGGCGGCAATGCGGGCGGCGGATACTACCGCGTCGGCGGCGGGATTTCGGCTCCGGAAGTGGTCCACAGCGTAGAGGCTGAGTTTTCCGACGAGGCCCGGCGCGCCAAGTATCAGGGGGTTTGCCTCATTTCGCTCATCGTGGACGCGCAGGGCAATCCGCAGGATATTCACGTTGCCCGGGCGCTGGGCATGGGATTGGACGAGAAGGCCATCGAAGCCATCCGTCAATACAAATTCAGGCCGGCAATGAAGGATGGAAAGACACCGGTGCCGGTGATGATCACCATCGAAGTCGATTTCCGGCTGTACTGAAGCGGCAGATCTTTTCGGAATGGAAGAGCGGAGCCAAAGTTGCTCCGCTTTTTTATGGAATCAACCAGTCGCCGTCATCTTCCAGAAGTTCTTTCATGGCGGCGCAATCGGCCGGCGCGTGCGAGCAGGGAGTTACTTCGGGGCCGTCCACCGCGCGCATGACGGTGACAAACTGCTGGTTCGTCTTCATGACTTCGTCGTGGCATTTCTTGGCCACGGCCATCAGTTGCTCCCAGGTGCCTTCGAGGACTGTTCCCTTGTTCTTTTTCTGGTGATAGAGGCCGCTGGAATCAATGATTCTTTCCAGGCCCGCAGCAGCATCGCTCACATGTGGGCTTTTCCCCTTCGGCAACACGCTCAACTCGAGAAGCATGGACGCATCCTCTTCCTGATCTTCTTCTTAATCTGATACAACGCGCGCCAAGCCGAGGCCGTGATTTGGCATACACGCGCGTGTGACAACACGCACCGTGTTCCTGGCGCCCTCCGCGAAACTCTATTCCTCAAGCGTTTTTCGTTTGCCTGATGTGTCTGGCGGGAAGACGAAGGGGAGGGTGCGATATGGCAGGAGCGTCGATGATGGAAGCTGCACACGAAGCCGGACACGGAGCGGCGGTCGCGCATCCGGCTGCGTTTGACCTGGCGGAACTGACGAGGATGTACGATTTCTCCGGGCGAACAGTGGCTATCACCGGGGGCGCAGGCATCCTGGGCAGCGAGATTGCCGGCGCGCTGGCAGGTTGCGGCGCACAAGTGGCCATTCTCGACGTGAACCCGGCGGCGGGTAACGCCGCGGTTGAAAGGATGGGCGAACACGGCGAGCAGGTTTCGGTCTTTCAGTGCGACGTGCTGAATAGCGACAGCGTAGCGCGGGCTGCGCAGAATGTTGTGAAGCATCTGGGCAAGCTGGACTGCCTGGTGAATGGCGCGGGAGGCAACAAGCCCCAGGCCACGACCAGCAGCGAACTCAAGTTCTTCGATCTCCCGGCCGACACGCTGCGCTGGGTTTTCGAGCTGAACATTCTGGGGACGATTCTGCCCAGCCAGGCCTTCGGCAAGATCATGGCCGCGCAGGGCTACGGGACCATCCTGAATATTTCGTCGATGAACTCCTTCCGGCCCCTTACGCGCATTCCTGCCTACTCGGCTGCCAAGGCGGCGGTGAGCAACTTTACGCAATGGCTGGCGGTGCACATGGCCCAGGAGTACTCGCCAAGAATTCGCGTGAATGCCATCGCGCCGGGATTCTTCCTCACCAACCAGAATCGTTTTCTGCTGCTCGATAAGGATACGGACGAGCTGACCGCGCGCGGCAAATCGATCATCGGGCACACGCCCATGGCGCGTTTCGGCGAGCCGCAGGATCTATTCGGAGCTGTGCTCTGGCTGCTGTCGCCGGCGTCGGAGTTTGTCACTGGAGTGGTGGTTCCCATCGATGGCGGTTTCTCGGCGTTCAGCGGCGTGTAAGCCGCTGTCGAAATTCGGCCACCGCGGGCAGAATCCAGACCACGAACGGAATGATTGAGTGAGTGATGGTGCGCCCGGAGAGATTCGAACTCCCGACCTACTGATTCGTAGTCCTTTTTAGGCCTAATTGCAGGGTGTCGCAAGGAGCTGCAAGAAAACGAATAAGTCTTTTATATACAGTGTTTACAAACGAATCCCCGTCTGCATGACGCTGCACCCGAAAGCACGAAAGTCGGAACCGAACAGCCACTAAAACAGCCACTGGATTTCAGACATAAAAACAGTGGCGTGTCGCAAACGATCGAAGATTCTTGGCGCTAGACTACTCAGGCGGAAGATATGGCCTGAGAAGCCGAGTCTGACGAGCAAACAGAGGGCCATGTCGGTTTCGGAGATGAGGCCGACGAGTCGCCCTTAGAAAAGCGTCCTGTAAGACAGCCATCGGGAGTGTATCAAAAGGCTCTCCCAAGCTTAGGAGACGGGCCTGTGGGGGTCTTGCGGCGGCACCGGTTTACCCTGCCGCTTCATCGATCTTGCGTTATATTCTCGTCGTTTCGGAAATTGTTCAACCTCTATCTCGACTCGTCCAATTCCGCCTTCAAAGGTTCGCCCTTGGTTCATGATGGCATCCACCAGGCTTGTTTTCGGGGTTTTTTCTCCACCTTGACCTTCTTGATCACTTGTTGCGACATTCAGAGCTGGCAGCTCTATGAGCTTGATCGGTGAAATGGGAGTGAAATTCTTTGTCGGCTGCGCTGCTGGGGTGCGTGCATGATTCTGCGCCGGTCGCGTATCTTTGATGACGGGTCCCACTATCTTTTTGGCTGGAGTTTTGGATGATATTTGACGGACAGCCTCGCCAGTGCTCGTTGTGCTTTGCTCTTTGGGCTTTTCGGCCGGGGTGAGCTCGATTGTTGCGATCGAATCGCTATCTTCATCCGGGCGGTTGGCTTCCTTAATGCACCTGCTGATGGTAGTTTCCGATCTCTGTATGTTCTCGGCGATCCCGCTCACAGAACACCCTAAGCTAATCAATTCACTTAGCAGTTGGCCACGCTCCCGCGGAATACAGCTATTCCAACAGGTTCGAATGCAACCCATGAGCTCGCGAACTTTGGGGTTTTTCATTGCGAGTTGATGTTTAGTCTGGTTTTTGCGTTTCATGATTTAGAGAGCTCCTTAAGCTCTGAACGGTCGATTACAAAGTTTGCCAAATGATACGTCCTGCTGAACTCGTTTCTTCTCTCTAGCAGAAATCGGATTGTCCAATGGCCTTGGCGGCCATCTCGAGAGTATCGGGCATAAAGTCGTATGATGTGCCGCAGTTCTTTTTCTTCAGGGGGCCGATAGCCTGCATTGCGCAGACCGTGCTTGGCCATCTCCATCAACACGTCCAGGTCTTGCTGCTGTCGCTTTCTTCGGCCTGCAATCGGCTTCCACCAGGGCTTGAAATAGGCGATTTCCAAACGCATCCATAGCAGGTGCGATTTCCAGGCGGTCACGAGCGCCGAGTACTGTTCCTTTCCCGCTGCCGCGATGTAGGTTCGATTAGCCTTCTTCAAATGGCGTTCTAGCGAATGGATCACGCGACGCGACTTCGCTTTCATCTGGGCATAGGATCTGTCGTCGATTTGCATCCTGGCTTTGGCCGCAGGATCCGCCTTTCGCTGTTGGCGTCTCAAGAGGCGCGTGAAGTCGATCTGAGAGCGAACGGCGAAGATAGCGGCACGCAATTGAAAGGTATCCATCTTCACCCACCGGCGATTCTTGGATTTGGTCTTTACGGATTCCGGGAGGGCGATGATTCGGTCCATCAAGGATTGGTTATAGAGCCTGCGGTCGAAGTCGCGGGGCGGCGGAAAGATGCGGAAAGGATACCTGAAGGGTGGGTTTGATGTACGCTGATAACCCCGATGGGATACGAGCAGCCAATTGATTCCCGGTGCGAGGATAGCGATCTGAGCCGGCGACAGCCTGAAACGAACCTGAGTATTGATCTGGGTCCCATTTCTTTACGTACAAGCGGATGAGGTTATCAGGCCGATCGGGCAAGTGGATGTGATGGCCGTCGCTCTTCAGCGGACGGAGCGGCCATAGTCGAGTTGGGACTCCGGATGGTCAGTCAGTGACCTCACACTGATTCAGGATGACTGCAATTGTCGCGGCGCAGTCTTTTCGGAATCGTCGGGCGGCTGTATGTGATCGGAGGATCTCATCGTCTTAGCCTAATTTCCCCAACGTCCATCTAGGCCCGCATTGCGCATCCCGTACGGGGATCTGCGAGAGATAACCTTCCTTATCGTTCGTCTCTGGGTGCAGCAACCTTCATAAGGGGTTTCTGGGGCACTTGTCCGAGATGCCGACGTCCGGGGCACCGTCAAGCTGGTCCTTGGACCGCGGTCCCAGACGACCGGCGGTCAGCGCAACGCTGGCTACAACATTCTGAAGAAACCCGAACATTCTATCGGCAAGGCGCTTCCCATCGGGCCTGCCGCTGCGCCGACTGGGACATATGCCTGGCCGCAGGTGGACCAGTGGCCGATCCTCTATAACACCCTGCGCCGGCTCACCAATGCCAATCTAAAACTCTCCCCGCTCTCGAAAGTGTCGTATCAGGTGAAATACGAGCAGGACGCCTTTCAGGGACCTAGCCTGAGCCCCAGCGGCTATCAAGTCGCCGGCAGCTACAGACTTGTGCTTCAGGTGATGCAGCGCAACAGTGCTGACGACTTTTTCCGCGGGACCGATTGGAAGCCTCTGCCGGAGACACAACTGGCCTTTGCAGAGCAGGTCCACCACTATAAGGAAGACTCCTTCTTCAATTTGGATCCGAGCTATGTCCAGTTTCAGGAGGCGGATGGGAGCCCATTGCACCGCTGTCCAGTTATGACAGCCTGACACCTTCCACCGCCTGCAACGCCAACAGCGTCGGAGCAGCGGCAGTCCCCTCACCGCCGCAGAGACCAGGCGGTATGCCGGTCATCAATCCGGCATGCGGTGTCATTCTCAGTTATTCCCGGTTGCTGCGACCAGAATCCCCGGACTGGAGCAGTTATGGTTCTATACTGACGGTCGGAGCATTTTCAATGTTCTGTATGTCCTCAGCGCTCGGAGGAACGATCTGATAATTGGGCGGGGCCGGCCTCTGTTGTGCGACAAGTCTTTCCAGAAGATCATTCGATGTGAGATTCGAGTTGTGTCGCGGAATGCTCATTCTGCTACCTGCCAGGAGAACCAGTAAACCCGCCGCCAGCAAGACTTGCACCGAACAGGGTGGAGAAAGAATAAGGCGAACAGGCCATCGTACGGACGCAGCTCGGCCGCCTTGAATTCGACACTCGTGCAGGAGGGACACATTCGCCGGATGCACAGGACGCGCGGTAGCCATCTCGGCCAAACGATCGTTGCAATGCTCATTTGGAATTTCCTTTCCATTTAGGTCTGGAATCGATCACAGCGCAGATCCGTCTCCTGCGCTAGAATTCGCGTCAAGCCATGTGAGCAGACAACGGATGCTGCCTGTAGCCAAGGCCACACAGGAATCGGCAGCGCCGTAATAGAGATGAATTGTGTCTCCGTCGGCAGCAATGGTCTGGCCGCAGGGAAACACGACGTCGTGCACATCTCCTACGCGCTCATATGGAGCTTCAGGGCCGAAGATCCATGAGTCTCCGCGTTGCAGGCAGATCTCAGGTTGATCGAGGTCGAAGAGTGCAAGGCCCAATCGATAGATGCTCCCCGACGCGGTAACCCGCACACCGTGGTAGATGACCAGCCAGCCTTTCGATGTTTCGATGGGCGGCGAGCAGAGGCCAATTTTGTTTGCATCCCACCATCCGCCGCGACGAGCTTGGAGCATGATTTTATGGCTGCCCCAATTGCGTAGATCGGGAGAGTATGAGATCCACATATGCGCGCCGGTCGTGGTCATGGGGCGATGGATCATGGCCCAGTAGCCGTTGATTCTTCGCGGTAGTAATGCGGCATCCTTATCTTCGGGCTGCATGATCACGCCAAATCGTTCAAAGGTGCGAAAGTCTTTGGTGAGCGCCAGTGAAACTCCAGGGCCACCGCGTGCGAAAGAGGTATAGGCTACGGCATATTCCTCGAGCTCCGGGACGTAGGTAATGCGGGGATCTTCGATACCCCAGATTTCTTCTGGGTATAGTTCGGGATTAGCCAACAGAGTCGGCTTGGCATCGATACGCCATCCGTTGATTCCATTCTGCGAACGTGCCGCGCACAAGTGCGACAGCCCGCTGCGGTCTTCAACGCGGCAAAGCAACAACGTGTCTCCGTCGGGCAAGAGGACTGCCCCGGCATTGAAGACGCTGTTCACGGCATAGGGCCAATCGTGCCCGCTAAGAATTGGATTATCGGAGTAGCGCGTGAGTAGAGGACGGTCCGCACATGGTGCAGAGTTTGGTTGTTTTAAGGCGATCGTCTTGGGCGAATCAGATGGCTGAATAACTGGAGTCAAAGGGAGATGCTCATTTCCTGAACCGTGATTTCTGCGTGGGGGACTCTCGCCCGCTGCATTTCCAGGAGCGCCATAAGGAATGAGAGCGTTGACTCCGCTCCCTGATTTTCGTTCACGCGGTCCGGATGAAGCCCGTCTTTGCATCCTCCGGTTGTCGGGTCATAGAGGGGCGCCTGCAGATCGTTTTTGCCTAGGAACCAGCGGAAGACGCAATGGGCTTCGTCGTTCCAGCGCTCAGCGCGCGTCAGCCTGTATGCTTCGAGACACGCAGATATGGTGGCACAGGCTTCGACGGGCTGCTGATCGAAGCGTGGTTTCTCGCCGCCCTCATGGAAGCATTCGCTGGAGCCGATCGGCACGAAAGTTTCCCGGTCTCCGCAATGCTGAGCAGCCACAAGCCATTCCAGCGACTCGATTCCCGCCGCGAGCATTTTCTTGTTCTTGCTGCGCCCGCCGGCCAGGATGAGCGCCTGCGGCAGGCGCGCATTGGAGTACGCGAGACTTTTCTCAAACCAATGCCAGGAGCCGGAGCGGCTGCGCTCGTAAACGTCGAGCAGGCGATTGGCGAGCGCGTTGCGCGCAATTTGGACGGCCCTGTCACCGGGAAACCAGTCGAGATAGGCCTGCAATCCAAGAACGCTGAACGCCCACGCGCGCGGACTCGATAATTTAAAAACGGCGGGCGCGGCGGCTTCGAAGAGCCTTCCCGCGGCTCCCCGCAGCCCCGCATTCTGCGAATGGCCGAGCACCGACCCGAGCGCCCACAACGCGCGCCCATGGCTGTCTTCGGAGCCAACATCTTCAAGCCATTTGCGGTCGTAGCCGAGGAAATTCCTGAAGCGGCCGGTATCGGAATGAAATGCGAGCCAGAGAAAAGCGAGGTAACGGCGAGAGAGGTTGAGATGGTCTTCGCCGCGCGGGATCCCAAGGCTTCCATTGATAAGCGTAGAGACAATCAGTGCCCGTGCATTGTCGTCGGTGGTATAGCCCTCGCGCGTGTTGGGCACTGAGAAGATTGCATGCTGCAACATGCCCGTGTCGTCAGTCATGGTGAACAGATGATTGGTGTTCAGAGCCGGCAGATGTTCCGTCGGGTCGATCGGCCCCGCTGCGATTTCGTCCGGTTGAGCGGGTCGTGGCTGCAACGAGCGCTCAAAGCGCGCCCGCTGAAAAGTCGCCATGTAGGCGCGCGCGGTCGTCGGCCACGTTGTTCCCCGGGAGTGCAGATAGGCACGCTTGCGCATGGCATGGCGCTCGGCATCATTCTCCAGGAGAGCGACCACCGACTCGGCAATGGCATCCGGATTGTCAAAGGGAACAATCACGCCTCGCTTGTCCGCAAGCAGTTCCTTGGCGTGCCAATAGGGCGTGGAGACGATTGCCTTGCCGGCTCCAAGCGCAATGGCCAGCGTGCCGGAGACAATCTGCGCCTCCTGCCGGTAAGGAGTGATGTAAATGTCCGCCGCGCCCACGTGCTCCACGGCCTCTTCTGTACTTACAAAACGGTTGTTCAAAATCAAGTGGGATGAAACGCCGAGTTCCGCGGCCAAAGCCTGCAATTCTTCGCGGTACCTCTCGCCTTCGCGCCGGCGGATATGCGGATGCGTTACTCCAGAGACGATATAGACCACATTCGGATGACGCGCGAGGATCGCCGGCAGCGCCCGAATTACGTTTTCGATTCCCTTGTTTGGCGACAGCAAGCCGAAGGTAAGCAGAACCGACTTGCCTTCGGTGCCGAACCGGTCTTTGAAATAATTGGGGTCCATGAAGGGCATATCGGGCACGCCATGCGCGATGACGTCGATTTTTCCGCCGGGAACGGCATAAACTTCGCGCAACAACTCGGCCGCGAGCTCGCTCATCACGACGAGGCGATCGGAGAGCTGGGCGATTTCTTCGAGCACAATGCGTTGATTTGCGTCCGGCTCTCGCAGGACCGTGTGCAGCGTGGTGACCAGCGGCATCTTCAATCTGCGCAGCAAGGCCAGAATGTAACGGCCGGCGGTGCCGCCATAAATACCGTATTCATGCTGCAGGCAGACGAGATCGTTGCTGTTGAAGTTGAGAAAATCGGCGGCTCGCTCATAGGAGGCAATGTCCTCCTGTGTGAGTTCAAGGCGCACTTGTTCCGGATAGTCGTAGCTCGAATCGGGATCGTTTACGGGAATGGCAAACAGGCGCCCTTCTCCGTATTCGGCGGCGAGCGCGTTGCATAAGTCGGTGGTGAAGGTCGCAATACCGCACTCTCGCGGAAGATAGTTCCCGATCACAGCGATGCGCGTTGGCAATGGCAGGCGGCTGGCTTTCAGTGCGATCGGCAACGGGGCTGATTTACCAGCTCTCTCAGCTTGTGTTTGGGTACGAATCATTTCGGGGAAAGACATTCTAGCCTCTTTTCAGTCACGATCCACTCTGCTCTTTTGATTCGATGCGCGCTATCGGTGCGGACGATTGGCTCATTGGGGCCCTCGCGCACTTTGACGCGCGGTTTATCTCGCCGAGACCATTTGCGGATGCGTCTTGCCCGCCACGTCGAGCCACGAGTGCTTTTGGATGACGCGTGGTTGGACAGTAACGATCGCGGCCTGCAAACCCATGCTCCTGTTCATCTGGATAGAAACGAGCTTGGCGGCGTTAAACCGCCTCGCTACTCCCGCCAGAGAACGAGCTACCGCGCGCCGGACTGCGGTTTCTTCCTTGGTCGCAATGCCTAATCGCGAGCAGGCATGGTCGACCCCCATGAAGTGCCAGCCCATCCGGCGAACCATGGTATCGAAAACCGCCGCCGTCATCTCTTTCACAACCATCCAGCTTTCGCCGACCGGCCCCCTGAGCGGGTCCAGGCATTCCGGCAGGATGCACTCCTTGCGCAGGAAGACGGAATGCGGCTTCAGGCTTGCGCGCATTTCGATTCGGGGAGCGCCTGTTGGCCGATGGAGCCGGTGACAGGATCGGTCGGCGCGACAGCTATGTCGGATGACGAATGGTCCCCAACGAAATCCTTGGAGAAACTCGACCGGGCTGCTTTGGCGGTTTCCGGGTCAGTGCCCGAAAAGCCCGTTGCATCGGGTTGGCTTTCGGGTTGGACCAAATGAAATCTTGCGGCGAGCGGTGATTCCAGGTAGTTTTTGGCGTCGCTTCTTTTGTTAGGACTCATGGATGCTCCAGTCGTTCGGTTGGGTGCCTAAAAGTTGCTCGTCTGGAGCGAAGCCAAGAATGCCAAAGGCGAGTTGGGGATATACGTGCTGCTGATTCAACAATACGCCGATTAAGCTCCACGTGCCGCCGGCGCCAACAATCGTTGCGCGTGGCTTGTAAATGCTGCAACACAAGGCTCACGAGGGAGGGAGAATGGCAGGTCTTTGCGCGTTGTCGTCGGGCAATTGATCGAGCAGAACGACATTCAGCAGCGACTTGTGCACCTGGATGCGCCCGTTGTAGCTGATAAAACCCAGCTTGCGAAAGCGATTCATAAAGAAGCTCACGCGGGAACGCGTGGTGCCGATCATATCCGCCAGTGTTTCCTGGGTAATGGGCGGAATGAAGGTTTCCGGTTCACCAGGCTTGCCGAATTCCGCCATCAGGAGGAGAATTCGCGCCAAGCGCTTTTCGCTCGAGTTGAACAACTGATCGACAAGGTCGGCCTGGGTCCGCATGCTCCGGGTCAGCAGAAACTTGAGAAACAGATCGGCGAATGCAGGTTCGTCATGCATCACTCGGGCCATTTCGTCCCTGGAGATCCTGAGTGCTGTGCAGGTGTTCACCGCGGTAGCAGTCGCCATATGCAGGCCGGCGATCGCCGCCAGGGATTCTTCTCCGACGAAATCGCCCGTGGATAAAAGCGTGATTGTGGCTTCTTTGCCCGCCTGTGAGACGACAGTGACCCTTGCCCGGCCCTTTTGCAGATAGAACACAGAGTCCGCTTTGGCACCCTGGCAGAAGAAAGTCTGCTTGGGCTTCAACTCAATGATGGTTCTTCCCAGCCCAGCATTCGCCAGAAACGCCGCGGAATCAAATACACTGCTCTTACTGCTCGCCAAAACATTGCCTCATGAGAAACTGATTATTCGGAGCGCATCTTCGCGCCCGTTAAAACATCGTCGCCTGGTGCCGGCCTGAGAGTTTGTGGATAGGATCAGGGTCCGGCGCTCTTGAGAAGAAGAGCCCGTCTCTCCTTTTCCGGCCTGACGCCGGCAGCGCAGACCCATCGAGTCCGTGAGCGCTTGCGCAAAGTGGGGAAAGCCCTCGTGACCGCCCCGCAGTTACGATCAATCTCTGTCCATCATCGCGCCGGTCCATCGCGGTCGTCTGGTCAATACTGCTCACTTCTGCGAAATACGAAAGAAGTCTGGATAACGCTTTTAGAAGCTGGACATGCGACCTGCGCAGACGTACATCCTGAGGCAATGAGGCCGGGAGCAAGCTCCGCGGAAGGAAAGCGAGCCTTGCGTAAACCCGGGACTTTCTTCTTCACTCTTCCGATGAGCATTATGGCTCAGCTTTTTCTCTCTTGACTTGGAAGAATAGAGATGAAGCGGAGCCATTGTTTCCGCTTCCTGGTGACTCCCACGCCAAGTGCATCAATCGTTCGAAGCTTCCCAAACTTGCCTGGGCGCGCAGAACCCAAGAAATGATCGGAGAACACGATATGCCGCTTTCCACCGTACTCATCACACTGGTTGCAGCAGGGCTTCTGTTGTGGATTGTGAACCGGTTCATTCCCATGCAGAGTCAAATCAAGTCGATCCTGAACGGCGTAGTCGTTATTGTGCTGGTCCTGTGGATCGCGAATCTTTACGGGGTGTTCGGTCACCTCCATCAATTCCGCGTCGGGCGATGACAAATCGCAGCATCGATGACCACGCGGTTTAGCCCGCCAACGAACAACAACGCAATATGGCAGTTTTGTGACTGCAGGAGATTTCGTGAAGCACACGCTATGGATCGTGATTGGAAGTGTACTCGGCATGAGCGCGGTTGCTCAGGCCCGCGCGCAGGATTCGATTGCCATCGTGACTGCCGATGCGTTGCCCGCCTATTCCGTGAATGAGACCAGTCGTAATATCGACGCTATTGACTATCAGCATCGCGGCGGAGCCACGGACGTGGACCTGGCGGGAACCGCTCTGCTGCCTTCAGCCGGCGGAAAAGCTAAAGTGCGCAGCAAGCGCGGCACTCTGGAAGTGGAAGCGACCTTTGGAAATCTTTCGAGCCCAACGAGCTTCGGCACCGAGTATCTGACCTATGTGATGTGGGCGATTTCACCTGACGGCCACGCAGTCAACCTTGGAGAGATCCTGATCGGCGGCAACGATCGCAGCAAACTGACGGCCACCACCAATCTCCAGGCGTTTGCGCTGATCGTCACTGCGGAGCCTTATTTTGCCGTCCGCCAGCCCAGCAACGTTGTTGTGCTTGAGAATGTCGTCCGGGCCGATACCGAGGGAACGTCCGAAGCTGTCCATGCGAAATATGAGACTCATGGAGCGTGGTGGCTATATCCCGACCGGATATAAGTTCGATCCTGTGGTTCTGGATGCAAAGCTGCCTCTGGAGTTTCTTGAAGCGCGCAACGCAGTTCGCATCGCCAAATCTGAAGGCGCGGAGCAATACGCCGCCGAAAGCTTTCAACACGCTACCCAGTTGATGGACCGCGCCGATGCATACGCGATCGAAAGAAACTCCAATCAAAAACAGTTGGTTGCGGAGTCTCGCGAGACCGTGCAGACCGCTGAAGACGCCCGGGAAATAGCCGTCAAGAAGATCGACGAAGTCCGCAGGGAGAACGAACGCCAGGCTTCAGCGGATGCGCAGGCGCTGGCGCAAGCTCAGGCTGAGAAAGCAATTCGTCAAAAGGAACAGGCGCAGATCGATGCCGCCAACGCCCAGGCGGCCGCGTCAGCTGCCCAGGCCGCGACAGCAGATGCCCAGGCTGCGACGGCCAAAGCTCAGGCCGACGCGGTCGCCAGCCAGAATGCATCCACAGCGGCCGTTAACGCGGCTCAAGCTGACGCCGATCAAGCCCGTCTGGCGGCTCAGCAAGCCCAGGACAGCGAACACAAGGCCGATCTTGAAAAGGCCGCAATGCGCGCGCAATTGTCAGAGCAACTCAACTCCATTCTTGAAACGCGCGACACCGCACGCGGGCTCATCATCAGCATGTCCGATGTATTGTTCGACACCGGGCACTATTCGTTGAAGCCGGGCGCGCGGGAGAAACTGGCGAAGGTTGCCGGAATATTGATCGCATATCCGGGCCTCAACATTGCAGTCGGCGGATACACCGACAACGTCGGCGGCGATGAAATGAACCAGAAGCTCTCGGAAAACCGCGCCGGCGCCGTTCGCGATTTCCTTGTCCAGGAAGGCGTCGTGGCCAACTCCGTCACAGCCCAGGGATTCGGCAATACGATGCCCGTGGCTTCGAATGACAATTCCGCCGGGCGGCAAGAGAACCGGAGAGTGGAATTGCTCGTGTCGGGTGCGGAAATAGGAAGCCCGGCCAATCCTACAACTGGCGGCCTGCAGTAGTTTCAACCAATCTCCTCTGCGGACTCCAAAGGCCGCAGAGGAATCTCACAAAATGACTGGAGTGAGCGATGTCTCTCATCAAGAAAATTGATGTTGAAGAATATTTCGCGGCACGGCGAGCCATGAGACTCGGCAGGAAACGGCGTGTGGGTCAACCCGATGCGACGGCCGAAATCGAACCCACCGCAAGAGTCGCGAAAGCATTCCGTTCCATTGAGACCCTCCCCTTGGGGCAAGCTTCTCCGAGAGTACCGTCCACCGCGATTCCCAACGCATCCGATTCTGGCCGGAACCGGTTGCTCAGGCCGCCGGGAAGCCGAGTACGGTGAAGATAAGCACGATGTTCCTGCGCGATGGATGTATCCTGCCGAGTCAGTTCACGCTTCGCCAGAAACCTTTCTTCAGATTCAAAGGCAGGCCTCGCTGAGCTGATTCAAGGAAACGCATCTGGGCGGGAAATGATCCTCGACGCCCCGCTTACACAACAAACATGGCAATGCCCGCTACGAACATTGCCGCCGTGGTGATTGCCACAACAATCCATCCCAGGCGGGAGCTCGGCTGGCCCTGCATCAGCTTCTTGTCCGCGGCCACAATCAGGATGGCGACCAGGAGAAACGGCGCCACCAATCCGTTGATGACCGCCGTCCAATAGAGCGCCTTTACCGGGTTGATGCCGATAAAGTCCAGCGCGACACCCACCCCCGTTGACAAGAGAATCACAGCGTAAAACCATCGCGCTCCTGATAGTTTCTTGCTCAAACCCTGACGCCATCCCAGCGTTTCGGCAAAGGCATATGCGGCAGATCCAGCCAGCGTGGGAATGGCAAGAAATCCGACGCCTACAATGCCGAGTGTGAATACCGTCGCGGCGAAGTTGCCGGCAAAGGGCCGCAGCGCCTCTGCCGCTTGCCTTGAAGTTTCAATGTTCATGATGCCGTGACGGTTGAGCGTGATGGCGGTGGTCAGGATGATGAAGAACATGACCATGTTCGAGAAGAACGCGCCGACACCCACATCGATGTTTCTTAATTCGAGCTCTTCTTGTGTAGCGCCCCTGCGCAACGCGAGCGTACTTTGGCCAGCCGCCTTCTCTTCTTCAACTTCTTCACTCGTTTGCCAGAAAAAAAGGTACGGGCTGATCGTGGTGCCAAGGATCGCCACCAGCATGGCCCATTCATTCCTGGTATGCGGCATGGAGGGAATCAGGGTGTCGCGCAGCACCTGGCCCCAGTTCGCTCCCACAACGAACGCCGTAATGGGATAGGCGAAGAGCACAAGAACCAGCCACTTCAGCACGTTTGCGATCTGCTGATACTGGAGCCGGATGGTTGCCCACGAGATGAGCAGCGCGAATGCCACGATAAACCAGCGGGCATTGACGCCCGACAGCATGGAGGCCGCATCCGCCATGCCCGCCAGGTCCGCGCCGATGTTAATCGTATTGGCGATCAAAAGCGCGATCACGAACACCAGCAAAAGCCATTTTGGGAATCGATGCTTGAAGTTCGCGGTCAGGCCCTGGCCCGTCACCTTGCCAATGCGGGCGCACATCATCTGCACCGCGGCCATCAGCGGCCACGTAAGCAGCGCAGTCCATAGAAGCTTGGTTCCCAGTTGGGCGCCGGCAACGGAGTAAGTAGCGATGCCTGACGGGTCGTCATCCGCAGCTCCGGTAATGATTCCGGGTCCGAGCGACTTCAGCAGCGCTCGAATCCAACGAGATGGGGCGGATGTCGGCAAGTCAACCAGGTCGGGCATTCGCTTTGGATCAAATGTGCTTCAACTCAGCCTTGTGACCGTCCCAATGCCCGCGCAGACAAAGGGACGGGATCTCAAGCAGTCTATCGACTTCATGTTCATTGTCATTTTGGCGCAGCAAACCTGCCTTCGCCTTTGCCGGTTTCATCTGCGCCTGAACACAATTCCAATTACGGGCGTGTATCTTGTCGCACCTTGGTTTGCTGGTTGGCCCCGCGCAATCTATCCTGGACCTTCCCCAGGGTGCTTTCAGCCTTCCCCTTCACCTGTTGAGCCATGCCTCGTACCTGGAGCGGCGTATTGCCACTTAACTGGCCCGCCTTTCGTTTGATGCTTCCTATCACTTCATCGACCTTACCGTTCACTTGATTGCTATTCATGAGTCGCCTCTGTTGCTACGGTTCGTGATGTTTCATTGAAGGCGCTTCGATCAAAGGTCGTGCGGCGCCTCGTAGGTGTGCCTGTTTCCGGCCTTTTTAGACTGTAGCGGCTCAAATTATCTGAGTCTGAGCAGTTCGGATCAGGCACAACGTTCACCACCGAGCCCTCGGATGCGGATGCGTCGGGCGGGTCGATTCCGGTGGTGTGACCGAAAAAAATGCGTTGAGGGGGCCGGTCAGAAAGTTCGGTGAAGCCGATCGCTAAGTTTGTCGCCGCCGGCGGCGAGCGCTATCGCGAGCCGGCTCGCGTGGAACACGCAGGACCCACTGAAAGATGAACAAAAACAGCGCCATTTCAAGGATCGTCATCGTATCTTCCCCTATCTACTCGTGGCTTAAATAATCTCGTTGCACTCGGTTCGATTCAGGATGGGCGTGCGTCATTCCATCTGCCCGTTTGCTTTCCCGGGATGAGCTTTATGGCTTGAATTGTTTGATCGAGCCACGCGCGGCCTTGGAGTGAAGTGCTCGTGCCGAAAGGGCAACATAAATGCCAAATCGGCCGTTTGAGAAATCGCGTAACGAACAGGGCTTCCGCAAAAGAGGCAGTCCGCTTCATTGATTGTGTTGATCGCGCCGCTGAGCACTTTCGGGAAAGTTCTCAGGCACTCCGGGCATTCAATCGTCGCGTAACCTTCTCCAGCGGGGTTGAGCCGGTGCCTTGCGATCCACACCGGCGAATTCGCATCCTCGGTCCGTTGCGTAGATTGCGTCGGTTGAGCAAGAGACTTCATTGGTCGCCTCACCAGAAAGAGAAAACAGCCTTCCAAGGCGAGTGTCCCATGCGACAAATCGTAAATCTGGTCAATTCTGTACAGGGATTAAGCGAGGATGCCGTCGGCTGGTTTGTCGTCAGTCGCTCGGAATATCGGAATCTGCGAGCTCTTCGCCATGCTCGTCGGGCAATCGGTCATGAAGGACTACATTCAGCAGTGACTTGTGCACACGGATGCGGCCGTCGTAATCGATGAAACCCAGCTTGCGAAAGCGGTTCATGAAAAAGCTGACCCGGGAACGGGTGGTTCCAATCATCTCTGCCAGGGTCTCTTGTGAGATCTTGGGAATCAACGTCTCCGGCTCGCCAGCCCTCCCAAACTCGGCCATCAACAGCAGGATCCTGGCCAGGCGCTTTTCACTGGAGTTGAAGAGCTGGTCGACAAGATCCGCCTGGGTGCGCATGCTGCGAGTCAGCAGAAACTTTAGGAAAAGGTCGGAGAAGTCCCGCTCCTCGTGTATAACGCGGATCATCTCTTCCCGGCTTATCTTGAGTGCTGTGCACGCGGTGGTCGCGGTGGCTGCGGATAATCGCTGTCCCGCTATCGCGGCCAGCGCGCTCTCTCCCACAAAGTCGCCCGCGGAGAGAATGGCGATCGTGGCTTCTTTGCCGGCCTGCGAGACAACCGTGACCTTTACCGTGCCCGTTTGAAGGTAAAAAACGGAATCGGCTGGGTCTCCCTGCGAATAGAACTTCTCCTTGGGCTTCATTTGGACAATTCTTCGCCCCAGCCCGGCGCTCATCAGAAAACCTGCCGTATCAAATGTCGGTTTATCGAACTCAACCACCCGGCAAGCCCCTTTCAGATGCAGCAATCATCGAATCTTTGTGGCCAGAACAGGGTCCACGCTTCAGCTGGATACCCTGGCCCATGTGTAATGGCGCGTCCCGCCGGGGAAAAGCAGCAGGAATCGAAAGCCTTGAAGTCTCGCAAGCTGCTCATTCCAATGAGCATCCACGTTGCGCGCCTGGCTGGCACACTCCCAGCAGGACTCTATCATAAGCCTGCGCCACTTGGAGTCAGGCAAACTGTTCAATTTTGCTCACTTTTCGCGATAGTTTTCAAGTCACCCGGCGGCATCCGGTAGCGGCGAGCTTGCAATCGCAGACGCCAAAAAGAGATCTGGCGCCGAAGGCATCGATCGATCGGCCACCATTCGCCCAGAGAGCCCTGTTGCTCAGACATTGCCCCTAACTGCAGCGATGAATCGATCAGCCGAACGAGGGGTTGCCACATCGCCCCGTAGAACGCGGTGCGTTGAGACGTCAGGCCCGTAGTAGGCATTCATGGAATCGTCGTCACGACGAAGATTTGCCCCAGTCAGAGTGAGGCCAGCAAACAAGCCTTTAGCGCGCGAGTATGTGAGAACTTCGCGACAGGTGGCTACGCCCCTGCCGTTCTCCGCGCCAAACACCAGGCCGCCCTTGATCATATGTGGCACGATGGCGATGCACTTGGCGTGCTCCATCACCTCTTGCGGAATGCCATTATCCGGCGCGGCCATGATCTGGTGCAGCACTAATGTCGCATTGTCCAACCGGTTCTGCACATCTTCGCGCGTCTCCGCTGCTGCAGCCGATGCCACACCCAGACCGAACAACGCCGCTAACGTAATGAATTTCCTCATACAGCACACCTTTTCTACCTATGCGCGACGTCCGATTCAGATTACAGACTGTGGCGCATCAGCCCACGGTCCAAAAATCTCCTTGGATGCGTGAAAGCGAGACTCCCCGTCAGCTTGATTTCATACAGTGTGCAATTTTGCCCAGTATCCATGCGCGCGGCCGTCCATGATCGACTGGTGTAGGTTGCTCCTTCCCGCTTAGTAGTCTTTTCCAGGCGCTCTTTGCCGTCGCGGAGATCCCGCATAGGAGAACACAATGTTCAGTCAATTCACGAGCACTCAGATCATCTTTACTGCGCTTGCTGTCGTCGTCCTCGTTGTCATCGTCGTTTCCACGTATCTTAAAAGCCAAAGATCCAGGACTGCGGCCCTCCGCAATCGATTCGGATCGGAGTACGATCGCGCTGTTCTAACGCACGGCTCTTCGCAGAAGGCTGAGGCGAAACTTGCCGGCCGCGAAACCCGCATGGTCGCTCTCGAAATCCGCGAACTCGGCGCAAACGAGCGGGAGCGGTTCGCCGTTGAGTGGCAGACGGTTCAATCCCGCTTCGTCGATCACCCTAAGGCCGCGGTCACTGAAGCTGATGAGCTAATCGCTGCGCTTCTCGTTGCGCGTGGCTATCCCAGGGAAAGCTTTGAACAAAGCGCCGCGGATCTCTCCGTCACCTATCCTCGCGTCATGGAAGGCTTCCGGGGGGCCCACGCCATCGCGGTGCGCCCCCTCGGGTCTGAAGCAAGCACCGAAGAGCTCCGTACCGCAATGATCCAATTCCGCGCTCTCTTCGATGAGCTCATTCAGGGCGCGAGCCTTCAGCAGAAGAAACCGGCTGCATAGTTCGAAGTCTCCGCCGCCAGGATGCCCGATCGGGGACTGAACAATGCGAAAGGGCCCGGCGCGGATTCCTTTGAGGATCGCAGAATGAAACGACTGGCCAGCGGTTTTCGATTTGGCGGCAGGTTACGATCCTCCTGCTTGTTTCTTGTGGGCACATTGACACTGGCAGCCGCCCCAGTTTTCGCCGTCAGCCCGAGCTTTGAGATTATTCGCGCAACTTACACTCAAGGCGCGAACACCGTCAGCGTAACGCTCACCGTTTACAACTACACGACTCCCGCGGATCTGCAGGTTCTTTCATTGGCATTCCAGCAGGGCCAGGATCTGGGTTTGGCCACCGCCATCTCCAAAACCAAAGCGGTCGGTCGTTGCTCAATGAACGGAGACCTCAGCATCGACGTTGCCTTTATCCAGATGGTCGTTACTCCAACTGGCCGGCGGATCGTCTTCATCGCCAGCCGCCCGCTTCAATCCGATGAAGCCAACTCAAGCTCCGATTCCCAGTCTTTCGACCTTATGGTTGGTGAGTTCGATATGGATGACATCGACAATTCAAGGAGCACAGGATTCCTATATCCGGCAAGCAAGCTCGTGGTCGACGAGCATGGAGAGTCTCACTATGACCTGGCCGGCAGCCCCTGGTCGCTGGACAACATTTTCGATTCGAGTTGGGCTCCGGCGGTGGTTGCACGCGAGGCTCCCGACGCAGCCAGCCCGCCTGCTCGGCCAACACTTCCACAATCTGCGGTGACCACGCAAACCACTGGGATGAAGTAGCTCACGGCGTGCTCGCCAATGTCTCTAGTTGGGGTATGGGAGGTGTCTGAGCAATAAGAAACACGCTTTGGACTCGATGTCCTCCACCATGATCCGTGCGGCTTCCGCCTGCGTGCGAGCAGCACCAGGAGGATACGGTACAGGCGATTGGGTGCAGAATCGATCAGCCGTACAACCTCCTCCTGGCTGAGAACGGTCGGCATCTTATATGGCATCTCGGGGAAGGTGAGATCGTCGAAAGCGAGGTCCTTCTGCATCAGCGTCCCCTTGTACAGGAATCGCAACGCCGAGATGCGCATCTCGACGGTGCTGGGTGCGAGCTTCCTCTCCTCCAGCAGGTATCGCTGATATCGTTGCAGGTGCTCTGGACCCAGTTGTTCCGGCGAGCGATGGAAGTACTCGGCAAACTGGCTGACGGCGATGAGATAGCCGCGGATCGTGGACCGTGAGCAGTTGCGCCGCTGAAGCTCATGCGGCATGCGCTGGCGAAGTGGGGCCATAGGAACCTCCTCCCCATGGCCACTCACCCGAAACGGCGGGTCTCGCTGTGCTAACCACAACTCTCAGTCCGTCGCGTTAGCGACTTCGTTCAAACCGGCTTCTCGGACAGATAACTCACAAATCCATCGTGGGCTTGTCGAGGCCAAGTAGTGCACGATAATGGACGGTATCGTTCGCCAGTCGCCGCCAAAATCACAGAGCTCGATCGAATGTAACACGACGCCTGACAACGATGATTTGATCTCAGCCGGGCAGGCAAATAGACAAGAAGCAGGAAAGCAGGTAGTAGAGCGGTTTGAATATCTTTTTCTATTGACCGCGCGAGGGTGCGCGCGGTCACAGAATCCATTTCGTAGCGAAGAATAACGTGATGACACGAGGAAACTCTTTGAAGCAGTTTCCTTCTCCAGAACTGCCACGAAGCCTCTCCGCACGCGGAGGGGCTTTCGTGCGTCTGGGGCGCGCGGAGAAAACGAACCGGAATCGCTCGCGGCGCCAAGGAAAACCATCCCGAACAACAAGGAACATAGACACCGGCCCAACGGGGGGGAAATAGACACTGACAAGGAAAATAAGATCAAGCATCCGGGAAGGACAGAACTGGAGTGGCGGGGTTTTTAGAGTATGCCGGATTGAGGTGGCGGGATTTTGTGGCGGGGTTTTGGTGCCCGGAGCGAGGCCAAACAGGAGCCTGCGCTTTCAGTCGATAAATGCCGTCATTATGGCTCGCAGAATAGGCTCGGCAAGCGGCTCATATATATGGAGATATCCGGGTATTTACGGCGCTGACAGCAGTGCTTTTCGATGGTGCCAAAACAGGGCACGAGACAGAGGGACCCGGTCTAAATAGACTTGCCACGGCCGACATGGGCTCAACCACGCGGGCCACGAATGTCGCCTGCATTTCGCTGACAGCGTCGTCGATCGAGATGCCGAACCCTTCGTTCAGGATCTCGAGGCCGTAGATCTTGGCCGCGCACATCGCGCCGTACTCGTTGGCGCCGGAGAGCGTGACGTCGAAGGGCAGCACCTGGTCGGAATACCAGGGTGTTGCCAGCTGCGCGTTCTGGCCGGCGTTGGTCAGGGTCTGCTTGTCCAGCTGGTCGATCGTTGCGCTGACGGGGATACCGGCAGAGCGCACGACTGAGGACTGGAACACTGCTCCACCGTTGGTGGTGGCCGTGTACTGGGGACGGATCTCGTCGATGTCGGCCACGAAGGTGCCGGCACACTGTTGAATGAGGTTCAACAGGGAATGACGATCGAAGTTGATCCATATCAGGCTGCCGGCGATGCCGCGCTTGTTGCGGGAATAGGCGCGAGCGTCGGGACTGCCCATCGTGTATACGGGCGCCTTTTCACGGGTGACCGAATAGTTGATGGCCTGGAGCTTTGGACATGAGCTTCACTGGGCGCATGATCATCGTGGAGTCAAATTTACGTCGTTGTGGCCCTGGTCACTTGACAGTGTGGGTCAACAGGAGTAAGTAAGTAAATGATTACTAAGAGCAAGATGTCTTTACCCCTTCCTTCTTCCTATCTAGAGCGTCAGAGCATGGGCCGGTTGTTCGGCCACTGCATCAGCGAAACCCGTGAGAACGCCGGCCTCTCCATCGCGGAAGCTGCCCGCTTGTCCGGCATGGAATGCAGCGAGTGGATGGCCATCGAGGAGGGCACCGTGCCCCAGGACATCACCCGGCTGCGGGCCATGGCCGACGCGATGCAGGTCAGCTTCGACAAGATCGGCACGCTGGTTCTCGTCTGCCGGGCGGCCTGGGAGTTGTAATCGGGGCGCGCCCCCTGGCGCGCCGTACTCATAACCAGCTATCCTCACTCCCGAGAGGGGGTGAGGAAGATCAAGAAAGTCGAGAAGCCGAAAAGAATGAACGTGAATGTTCCCGCCGAGCTTCACAACACCTTCAAGTCGGTTACCGCCGCCCAGGGCGACAATATGACCGACGTGCTGCTGGAGTTCATTAAGAGCTACATCGCAAAGCACTCCCCGAAGGGACGGCGCAAATGAAGCGTGCCGTCCTTTATATGAGAGTCTCTAGCCTGGATCAGCACCCGGAGACCCAGCTCCTCGATCTTCGCCAGATGGCTGCCCAGCGCGGCCTGGAAATCGTGCACGAATACACGGACCGGATCAGCGGCGCCAAAGCGCGCCGCCCTGGCCTCGATCAGATGATGACCGACGCCCGCCACGGAAAGTTCGATGTCGCCCTGGTCTGGGCTTCAGACCGGATCGCCCGCTCCGTGCGACACTTCCTCGAAGTGTTGGACGAACTGAACCGGCTCAACATCGAGTACGTCAGCTTCCGGGAAAATATCGACACAGCCGGTCCGCTGGGCCGGGCCATCGTGGTCATCATCGGAGCGATCGCTGAACTGGAACGCTCCCTGATCGTCGAGCGGGTGCGCGCCGGCATGCGGCGCGCCCGGCTCGAAGGCACGCACATCGGACGCAACCCTCTAGTCCTGGACCATGAAGCCATCCGGCGAGAACGCTGTCAGGGACAAAGCCTGCGGCAGATCGCCAGAGGCCATCGCATCTCGACGGCGACCGTGCAACGTTCCTTGCGGAAGCCTCCCGAACCGATCCCCGACCAGGATCTCCAAAAATCAGCCTGAACGGCGCCAACTAGTCCTGTAACAAAAGGGATCAGAAAACCCACCTCGTAAACCTCACAAAACACATGGCCGGATCTCAACGATCCGGCCGTGTCAAAAGGTGTGGGTTGGGAAACAGCGGGCGGATTACTTCCACAGTTTCACCGGCATGCATCGCGTCTTCCATCGGCGACGGCGATCGAGCGCGATTCAATACCTCACCACCGGCAATTTCCGGCGCTCCGCCTGACATCTCTATCCATCCCAATCGGCGTCTCCATCCGCGGCAGCACACATGGGTTCCTGCCCATCCGACAAGCCAGTCCTCTCGATTCCACTTGGTACACTGGACGCCAAATGTCTTACTCAACTCTGTTCAGTTCACGATCTTCGATTTTCCGTGTCTTCGTTGCATTGACGCTCTTTTGCTATCCAGCATTTCTTGAGGCTCGTCCTGTTCCGGCTTCGATGTTTACGGACCATATGGTTCTTCAGAAAGACCGCGATATAGTCATTTGGGGTTCGGCGGACCCGGGAGAGGCGATCTCTGTTTCGCTGAGCACGGGGCCCCACACACGCACTGTTGCGGACTCCAACGGACGTTGGACAGCGACGCTACCGCCGATGCAGGCCGGCGGTCCCTTCGAAGTCACGATTGCAGGCAACCAAGACACAGTGGTTCTACGCGATGTCCTGATTGGAGAAGTGTGGGTGCTCTCTGGCCAGTCGAATATGGCGTTCGAGCTGAGCCGAGCTTCGAATGCTGAAGAGGCGCTCAAGCAGGCCGATCGGCCTCAAGTTCGGCTCCTGACGATTCCCAAGTCCGATGCACTAAAAGCACAAGTCGGTTTTTCCGGACAGTGGGCGGAGTGCACGGCAGAGTCGGCACGGGGGTTTTCTGCTGTGGGCTATTTCTTCGGGATAGCGCTTGCTGAAAAGCTTCACGTGCCGGTTGGACTCATTCTCAGTTCATGGCCGGGTACACAGGCTGAGGAATGGACGCCGGTTCGGTGGCTGGAGCGAGAGCCTGAATTCGACCCAATCCTTTCACGCTGGCAAGATGCGCCAGATTCCGCACATGCCGCCGCAAGTGACGGTTTTCCGTTTTCTCTTGAAACATCGGACATTGAACTCGTGCGCAGAGATGGTAAATCAGATCGGCTTTCCGATTTTCATGATGCGAGTGCCGCTTCACGCTTCGGAGGAGGGTGGACATTCAGCTGGCAAAGCGCGCCGTTGGCGAGTTGGGGTCTGCGGCCCGCAGCTAACGGAGGGTTCACATCTGCGATGAGCGGACGATTGCGAGATGCGGACGGGGCAACGCTGCACCTGAGCCTGCAACTCGGCAACGATGCGTTAAACCTGGACGACTACACCGGAGTGCGCTTCCAGATGCGCGGCGCAGGATATTTCCAGTTCCAGGTGAACGAGCCGCTGGTCAAGGATGGCTCCGACTATAGTTCCACGGTTCTGAAGCCGAGTGCGGAATGGCAAACGGTTGACCTGCCATTCAGCGCATTCAAACAGCCGGCCTGGGGAGTCCAAAGGCCCTTCACTCAAGATGCGATCACTGGCTTTCAGATTGTCGCGCTGACGGGAGATTCAGATTACCCACAGCGGGCGCCTTCGGGGCTCTTCAATGGAATGATCGCGCCCTTGGTTCCTCTTGCCATTCGCGGGGTGCTTTGGTACCAAGGCGAAGGCAACGCCACCCGAGCGTACCAATATCGCAAACTGCTTCCAGCCTTGATTAACGGATGGCGTGAGGCATGGGGCGCACCGCAGCTTCCGTTCATTGTCGTGCAACTGCCGAAATATGGTTCGGTAAAGACCGAGCCAAGCGAGAGCGCTTGGGCGGAACTGCGGGAGGCGCAGGCGATGACTGCCGCGCAGCTTCGCGACGTGGATCTAGTGATCACAATCGATCTGGGAGAACCCGAAAATGTGCACCCGGCAGACAAAGTGGATGTCGGCAATCGAGCAGCACTCATCGCCGAAAGGTCGGTCTATGGAATCGATGTTGCCGCTTCTGGACCGGTAATCGAAGGAGTTCGAGCGGATGGAGATTGTGCAATCGTGCAATTCTCGCACAGGATTGGCGCGCTTCGCGGCCAGGACGGAAAGGAACTCCACGGGTTTGCGGTTGCTGGAGAGGACCGCAATTTCCATTGGGCTGATGCGCGTATCGATGGCAACAACCTTATCGTGTGCAGCACGGCTGTGCCACGACCGGTAGCCGTGCGCTACGACTGGGCCGACAGTCCCGATGGGAACCTTACGGATGATTCCGGACTGCCGGCCGGTCCCTTCCGAAGCGATGACTGGCCGGGCATCACTGCGGGCCAGCAATAGTTCAACTTCACTTGGAATCGGAGAGGGCACCCTGCGCCAGCACCACGAAGGTGCATCGGGTCATTGGCTCGGAATAATCCGCACCGCGACCAGCGAGACCTTTCCGGGAGTGTAGTTCTCCACTGTCGTCTGCAGGAGGGCTTCGAAATAAGGCGGCACGGTCTTGTGATCCGTTGTTGCATTCAATAGAGCCTTATGAAGTTCCGCCATATGCTCCGGGCTCGTTATGTACTCAATTGCAGCCTGAGAACCCTGAGTATAAATGCCATAGACAAGCAAGATTCGATTTTCCTTCTTTTCATTTGGCAGCATCAGGACAAGCGCGTAGTCCCGGCTGAGTTGATTAGTCACGGGATCAAATTCAGGTCTATAGACATTCAGCTCTCCTGATCGAGGACTCTTGTCGAGAATGACACCATCAACAAAGTCAAATCCCTGGGGGTAGAGGAACACTTTGCCGCTCCAGATCTGATTGCCGCCCAAAAGGATCGCATTTCCCTGCTTAATCTCTTCATAATTTACGAGTCTGGCCTGCTCGAGTCGTGGCGTCTGCCCTGTTTGCACAAACATTCCAAACAGATTCGCGAGTCCCATTGTTTCGCCGACGGCGGTAAAGTCGGTTGTCGACGGCACAAAGGAAAACTGCTTGAGTTCGCGAAATTGAATGGTGTCTCGGAATTCCGGCAGCTCATCCTTGGGAATGACGTGTCCTCGGGAAATGGTCTGAGGGCTGTCGCCACCATGCGCGGCTCGTAGCAGCGGGTGATTAGGAATCACAATGATCGGCGCGCCGGCGGGAGGAAGAAAAGGTTTCCAGAACCAGGCCAAATCGATGGGCAGGCCTTGGGCATGATTCTGAAGCAGTTCGTTGTTCCGTTCAATCTCGCGTACAAGAAACAGCGAGAGAACCAAGCACGCCACAGAAAGAATGGCCACCAGGGTCGGAAGGAAAAGCTTGCGTTTTTTCGATTCACCCCCAGCAGGTTCTACACGAGGTGCGGAATTCTCTTCCAGGCCCACTTTGCTGAAGCTGGGTTTGTATCCTCCCGGTGGGATTTCGATGCGGAGAGGGCTGCTCTCGCCTTCGCCTGCGTAATAATCTTTGAGCGCACGGCGAATATCGTGAGCCTGCACACGCACGATTGTGTCGGTTTGCGGATTGAATTCAGCCCCGCGATGATAAACCTCAACGCCGATCAGGTACTCGTTGAGCTTGTCACCATTGCCGAGCAGCGTCTGCTCCGCCACAAACTCCAAAAATCGTCTTTTCTTGGGAGAATTGGCGAAGTACTTACTCTGGAGGACCCGCCGGAGCTCTCCCTTCTTCTCGAATCCCGAGGGGCCTTCCTCGTCGCGATTGACGCGAATTTCCATTTTGAACCTGGCACAGTCGTGTCTTGTTTCCGACTAGGAATCTATAGCACACGCCTCAATTTGTGGTCAATCGAGGTCAGAACTCAAATTAACAGCTAATTTGGGAGCTAATGAGGGCGAATATAAGACGAATAACGGTTAGCGCAGACGACATTGCGGACCGGATTTATAGCCCCGAGAAGCGAAAATGGCTCTGCTCGACCCATCCGTAACCCAGATTCCAAAATTCCGGTCCGGCAAAAATCTGCAGTCCTCAGCCCGATCAGCTCAAAACGCTCAGACTTCGGTACGCAGAGGGGATTGGTGGGAGTCCAAGCCGCAATGTTGCAGTGCAATCAGCCTTTTAACCCTTCGGATAACCGTGAGGTGCTTGTGCGCTGCCTTTTTGAGGGGGTAGAAGAGGATCACCGCCGAAGGGACCCTTGGAAGGCTGCGGCTTCGGAAAACGAATGCCACTGTTGGCTAAAAGAGGCCCAGAGAGAGAGACAGTGCGCTGGCCAACTTGGTAGAGCGAAAAACGATATGAGTGAAAACTGGTTCAATTGGTGCATTTCCGCGGTCTTGGTTCTATCTGTCGCCCGAGGCAAAGCCGAAGACTTTCCCAACCTAATTGTCACGCAGCAAGTTGACCGACCGGTGCTGACGATCGAATCGCCAGGGACCGAAGGGAACAAGTACGGATTCGAAGGCGGAAGGGTGATAAAGCTCGGTGACACATATCACCTATTCACTTCGGAGATGACGGGGGACCCTCATTGGGTGAAGATGCGACTTGCACATTGGACAAGCAGAGACAGGCTGCATTGGACGCGCCGTTCAACACTGTTCGAGTCGAGCGGAGACTTCACAGGCAAGGACCCCCGTGCGGCGCTATGGTCCCCCATGCCGGTCTTCGATGACAAAGAAGATCGCTGGACCTTGTTCTATGTCGCATATCACTGTGCGCCAGATACCTCTAAGGCATGGTTGACCAATCACGAGGGCAGAATCTGGAGAGCGGTATCAAGGGTGAGAGGGATGGAGGGTATCGACGGACCGTACCAGGACGTTGGCATTGTCCTGCAACCCGGAAGAGAATCCGATGCTTGGGAAGGACTGCAAGGGACTGACTCGTTCTTCCCCTTCAAAGTGCGGAACCAGTGGTACGCATTTTATGGAACTGCGCACACCGAAACCCAGCCGATTTCCGGCTGGCAGGTGGGGTTGGCGTCGGCACCGGGTCTTAGCGGTCCGTGGAAGCGACTCAGTGAAATGAACCCCCTGAAGATTGAAGATTTCTTTATCGAGAATCCGATCGTTTCAACTTTACCGGATGGAACCTTAATGGCCATCTACGACAACCATGCAGAGAATGCCATTGGCTACGCTTTTTCGCGTGATGGAATTCACTGGAGCCGTGGGAAAAAACTCGTTGTTCAGAATGGCGATGGCGTTTGGGCGGTCGAAGTTCGAACGCCACTGGGCCTGATTCGGGAGAGCGACGGCACGTTTTCGCTTTTCTACACCGCAAACCAAGTTGATACCGGAACTGACGCGGACTCGGCGTGGGTTAAGACGACTCCAGGCGCACTCGGCATGGTTGAAGTGAGAGTGATCCCGTCGAGCGTGCCAAGTTCCATGACCAGGAAGTAGAAATTCCATGCAGCCAGGCGGAAGGAGCCAGGGCTTCATTCTAGGCGGCAAACTACTGAGGAGGAAAACATGTTAAGGAAATGTCTGCAATCGTTGCTGCTCTTGGTGCTGGGCGCCGGAATGGCATGGGCACAATTCGACCGCGGCGAGATTCGAGGGACGGTGACTGACAAAACGGGAAGTGCGATTCCCAATGTGCAGATCTCCGTCGTGAACAGAGATACGAAGATCCAGTATCGAGCCAAGACCGATGAATTGGGTCTTTACTCGGTATTGAATCTGCCGATCGGAACCTACTCCATGACTTTTGATGCAGGGGGTTTCGAGAAGCAGACGATCGAGGCCATCACACTGACCGTGGCGCAAGTGGCGAGTATCAACCCGGTCCTCCAGATCGGAAGCGTAACCCAATCAGTGCAGGTGACATCAGCGTCTCCAATCCTTGAAACCGATACGCATTCAGTTGACACCGTAATGGAGAATGAGGCGATCAACGAGCTGCCGATCACTGCGGATGGCGGACGTAGCATCGAGGGCTTTGCTTTTGCAACGATGCCGGGCGTTACTGGCGACTGGTGGACGAGCCATATTTCTGGCAGCCCCGCATTCCAGAAACAGGTTTTGATCGACGGCGTTTCGGCCGAGGCGGGTGTCCCGGGAGATGTTGGAGAGATGTCACCCAGCATGGAGTCTGTGCAGGAATTCAGGGTTGACACCGCCGATCTGCGCGCAGACGCTGCCCGCGGCGCCGGAGCGATGTCGTTCAGCCTCAAATCGGGCACGAACACGTTCCACGGCAGCGCCTTCGACATTCTCGCTAACGAGTTCCTCAACGCAAACACCTGGGACAATAAGGCAGGGGGAGTGCCTCGTCCGCGAGCGCGCTATAACGATTACGGATTCAGCGCCGGAGGGCCAATCATCAAGAACAAAACATTTGCCTTCGGAGCCGCCGAGTTCTATGACGAGAACAACCTCACCACAAGCGACATTACAACCGTGCCCACGACTGACATGTTGCAAGGCAACTTCAGTCAGCTTCTGGATACCACCACGGTCTTCGGGACTGATCCATGCGGAAACGAGATCTATAAAGGCGCGATTTTTGACACCACAACCACGAGTGCGACGTACGGGTGCGTATTTTCAGGAAACGTGATCCCTTCGAATCGAATCAGCGCACTGTCGCAGAAGATCATATCCATATACCAAAAAGACTACGTGCCCGTGAATTCCGGCCTGGTCAACAATGCCCCAATGCTTACTACAGGTGTTGTAGATTCGTCCACGGTCTCACCCAAGTTCAACCAGCACCAGTACACCTTCAAGGTCGACCATAACTTTTCAGGAAATGATCACGCATCGGCGGCCTACATACGCACCTATCGGCCGCGGTATCAGATCACAACTGATGGCGTCTACGAGCCGGGCACCGATTCCGGCGGTCCGCTGGCCAACGCTCGAATTCAGGGTGTGACTACGCACCAATTGCGAGTTCAGGAGACGCATACTTTTCGTCCCACTCTGATCAATGTACTTAGCGCAGCGTATAACGACTTCAACCAGAACAACCAAGCCACATCCGCCACGCTGGGAACCAACTGGAATCAGAATCTTGGACTTCAGAGTTCGTTAGATAACTTTCCGGTGCTAAGCTTTGGCGGCATCAACGGCATTACCGAAGGCGGCGTTGGCCGAACGGACTCCGGCGGATACAACGCATCGCAGTACATCTACAACGATATGGCGACGTGGGTGAAGGGACGCTTGACTACCAAGTTCGGAGCCGAGTATCGCGCACTGCAGATGAACGGCAATTGGTACGGAAACGGGGGCACCTACTCGTTCAGCTTCGCCAACACGCAGGGACTTCCTTCAAAGGCTTATCTGCCGACTGCAGACCAGAATTATGTTGGATTCGGATTCGCCAACTTTGTGCTAGGTAATGTGCACGGTGCGAGCGAGACCGAATCTCAGGCTCTCTATGGCAGACGGAAAGAGATGTCATTGTTCGTTACCAATGACTTTCGAGTCAACAACCGCCTCACAGTCACTGCTGATCTGAGGTGGGAATTGAACAGCAGGTTCAAGGAGAAATACGGGCACCTGGTCGAGTTCGATCCGACTTTGAAAGATACTGCGGATTACGGGACGTTCAGCGGCGCTCTAGCGTACGGAACAAACGGAGGATCTTCATTTGAAACGAACCAATATTATGGCAATCTCGGGCCGCACGTGGGAGCGGCGTACGAGTTGAGCCAAAAACTTGTACTTCGTGGCGGGTATGGACTCACATACATCGGCCTGGGGAACGAGTATTGGGAGGGCACTCCATACGGCTATGCTCCCGGCTTTGTCGGAATCAATCAGGTAGTGGCGACGAGCACGACGGCCACGATGTTCGATTGGGATAACGGGTACCCCGGTACCGCCGTCTATTCGAAGCCGGTTCCTCCAAATATAACCTGGGGGCCGGTCACCTATGATGCCGATTCACTGAAGTTGGGGTATACGCAGAATTGGAATGCGGGAGTTCAATATCAGCCTGAGTAAGGATACTGTCCTGGATTTGAGCTACGTAGCAAACAAGGGCAGCAGAATTCATGACGGCAGCCTGGATCCGCGAAACTATCCACAATTTTCCGCTTACCAGTCGCTGGTTGCATCTGGGAATGACAACAATTGGATCTGCAGTGCTTCCGATGCCGCCGCAGCAGGCGTTCCGTATTTTCCCGATGTCTGCGATGCTCCAAATTGGGGCACATCTGCCTATAACCTGATCCAACCGTATCCACAGGTTGCCTGGAACTGGAGTCCCGTGTATTTCCTCAATTCACCGATCGGCGGCACCGGCTACAACGCCATGGTGATTAACCTGAAGAAGGAAGGTGCGAACGGGCTCACTGTGAACCTCAACTATACTCTGTCGAAAGCGACGGGAAATACCTCTCAGAATTTCGTCGAGAGCTACGCTTCTCCTGCCATTCAGGACATTACAAAGCTGGCGCAGGAAGCAAAAGTGGTTCAACCTTACGATCAAAAGAACGTAGTCAAAGGCTACTTTGATTACAAACTCCCTTTCGGCGAAGGCAAGATGCTGTTGAACACAGACAACCACGCGATGAATGCGATCGTCGGAGGCTGGACTTTGGCAGCTCTATTTCAGTATCAGAGCGGCATGCCTTTGGGTGCCCCGACTGCGACCAACTCTCAACCGGGATGGCCCATCATCTATGCAAACATTGCTTCCGATGCCAATTTCTCCAACACTTTCAAGCACCCAAATCTGTTTGGATCAACCCCCGACTCAGGGGCTAACTTCTTCAATCCTGCCAGTTTCACCAATCCGGCCGTGAATACGGGACAGCTCGGAAACGCTCCCCGCTATCTGACTAATCTCAGGGGTTGGGGATATTACGACGAAGATGCCAGCCTGATGAAGGGTGGCGGCTTCGGGCCGGACAAGCGCGTTCGGGTGACATTCAGGGCCGAGTTCTTTAATATCTTCAACCGCCATCAATGGGGATCGCCCAACATGAATCTGAGCAGTCCTCTTTTCGGTGAAGTGCAATCCGTCTCAGGGAATCGCACAGGGCAACTTGGGTTACGCGCCGAGTGGTAGAACCAGCCACGATAGCCCACAGCACCGCTGCAGCCCGGGTCCCCCGGGCTGCAGTTTTCGATTCAGATTTGCTTTCCAAGGTGACAAGGATTCCTTTGCCTCATCCAGTCCGACATTCGGGTTTGATTCCCATCCTCCTCTTAGGAGGGCTTCTCGTCCCATGCGCGTTTTCTCAAACTTCGCACGACTCATCGCCGTCTGACTTGAACGATCCACGGATTCAGGTCTTGGGCCGCTATGATCGACAAAATGCGCTCGGGTTGCGATTCGGGTATCCGGGATCCGGGGTACGCTTCCGATTTGAAGGGAAAGCTGTGCTCCTGCTGGTGAGTAGCGACACCGATAAGAACGCACTGACGATCGTAGTGGACCATGGCGATCCGGCGTTGGTGCTGACCGCCAAAGGCGATAACGCATTGGCCGTTGCTTCCGATCTGGATCCCGGTTCGCACACGATCGAGATATATAAGCGGTCGGACTCATCGCAAGGAATTCTCACATTCAAGGACATTCAGCTTCCTCAGGGGATCTTCCTGGAGCCGCCGCCGCTGCCGACGCGGCGCTTGCTCTTCATTGGTGATTCGGTAACCTGCGGAGTCGGCGTGGAAAACAATTCCGTGTGCAGGCCGGATCTTTCGCATCCTGCAAACGATCCATACAATTCGTACGGAATGCTGCTCTCCAGGAGACTGGATGCTCAGGTCGAACTGGTCTGCTACCCGGGCCGGGGCCTTGTTCGTGATTACCGGGGGCTGACGATCGCCGATGGAGTGCCAAACGCTCCACAGTTCTTCGATTTATCTATCGCGGTAGATGATCCCGCGGCGCAAGCAGGGTGGAATCCAGCGCATTCGCAGCCCGACTTGATTGTTGTTTCGCTCGGCACAAACGATTTCAACCTCGAGAGTTCCAAGCCGATTGACCCGCGGAAGCTGGGTTGCAGATTACGTCGCATTTGTTCATACCTTGCGACAGACTTATCCAACCGCCAAGATCATGCTCACTGAAGGCGCGATCGTAACTGATCCCAAGTTGCGCCAGATGGTAAAGGATACAGTGGCTGCGGCGGCAGATATGCAAGTCAGCTACGTTCCGTCGAATCACTATCCGGGGAATGGCTGCGACGGTCATCCAACCCGCCAACAACATATCCGCATGGCAGACGACTTCGAACCGGCCATCAGAGAGCTCATGGGGTGGTGATATGACAATCAGTCAAACGTTTCTTGATGGAATTGAGCTTTTGGATCAGACTGACGCAGGTGAACTGAATTCACCGCTATGTGATCACTCGGGGTCTCTCAATATGCCCTGGTCTGTGTTGCCCGTGTTTCTCACAGTGTTTTTCATTCTCGGTTGTGGGCAGTCTTCCGGCGCGTCGACACAGCAGCCTCCTTCGTCTCCTCCTTCAACGGTGATCGCGCCAGCCACTGCGTACTATGTGGATTGCAGCGCATCCACCAATGGCACCGGGAGCCAGTCGAGTCCGTGGAACAGCCTCAGCGTGTTGAACTCGATCACCTTTCTCCCAGGTGACCAGGTTCTGTTCAAGAGCGGTGCTACGTGCGCAGGTGGATTTCAGCCGCTTGGATCAGGAACCAGCGCTCAGCCCATCATCTTAACCGCGTGGGGATCGGGTTCTCAGCCTGTCATCGATGGCGGGACGGCCAGTCTATACGCTCTCCACCTGAACGGTGTTCAATACTACGAGGTGAAGGGGTTGAGCATCCGCGGCGGTTCCAATGCCGGCGTGCGGGTGGATGCGCCCGGAAGCAACACAGTCTACGAACACATCCACATCTCAAACGTGGATGTGACAGCGGTGAACGCAGTGGCCGCCAAGCGAGGCGACTCCGGTGGAATCATGTTCGCGGTTACGGGCGCTGGAAGCAACTTTGATGATGTGTTGATTGACAGTGTGACAGTTCACGATTTCACGGCATCGCAGGGGATCGACATTGAGGGGCCGTACTCTCCTCTTTATCCTGCATACAATACGAATGTCACGGTGCAGAACAGCACAGTGCATGACGTATATGGCGACGGCATTCTGCTGGGTATGGCAAGCGGGGGGCTGGTTCAACACAACGTGGTTTACCGGTCCGGGCTTTGCTCTTCGTGCACAGGCAGCACGCCTGTTGGTATCTGGTGCTGGTTCTCGAAAAATGTGACTTTTCAATTCAATGAAACTTACGCCAACCAAACGTGGACTGCCGCGAACACCGACGGTGGCGATTTCGATGTAGATATGTGGAACCAGAACATCATCTATCAATATAACTACGGGCATGACTCACAAGGCTACTGCTTCCTTATCGAGGGATACGACAATAAGACTGCGGACACATCCATTCCTTCGACGTCGAATACAATCATCCGGTACAACATCTGTGCGAATAACGTAACAAAGGACACGGGCAACGCCGAGGTGTTGATTTCGACCTACGGTACGGGCTTCTTGAACGGCGTGCAGATCTACGGGAACACGTTCTATGTTGCCGGGGTGCCTGGCACAGATGCCCTCCTCCAGTGGAACGAAAACAGCGCAAGTGGATTCACCGGAACCACTCCGAACTTCATCGAGAACAACCTTGTGTATTCGACCCAACCTGGAATGATCAATGTGTCCAATTCTTTTACGCTGAATCACAATCTCTATTGGAACGCGGTGGGCAGCGGGTACTCCTTCAATTACAACGGCGTCAGTTCGACCACATTCGCCGGTTACCAGACCAGCTCGGGGCAGGATGCAGCAGGAATTAACGCCGACCCGCTCTTAAATGGGGCCGGCTATCATTCTGCGGGAATGCCTTCCCTGACGAGCGGCAACTACACGCTGAAAACAGGATCGCCGGCTATCGGCACAGGAGAGGATGTTTGTGCTGCGGCGGGCGGTTGCATCTCCGGGTCCATGGGCGTGACTGACTTCTTTGGACAGACTCCTTCCGCGAACCACAACATCGGGGCGTTCGATTGAACAGCGCCTATATGCTCGCAAGGAACAAAGGACGGCATTGTCAGTTTGAACGAAATCCAACTAAGCCAGCACATAATCTCTGAGTTGCTTGTCAAGAAAGCGGAATTCGGCTGTTATCGGTTTGTGAGGTTAGATCCACGCGCCTTCATAGTTCAAGGCGTTTTGAATGTGGAAGTAATCCGCCCGCTGTTTCCCAACCCACACCTTTTGATACGGCCGGATCGTTGAGATCCGGCCATGTGTTTTGTGAGGTTTACGAGGTGGGTTTTCTGATCCCTTTTGTTACAGGACTAGTTGGCGCCGTTCAGGCTGATTTTTGGAGATCCTGGTCGGGGATCGGTTCGGGAGGCTTCCGCAAGGAACGTTGCACGGTCGCCGTCGAGATGCGATGGCCTCTGGCGATCTGCCGCAGGCTTTGTCCCTGACAGCGTTCTCGCCGGATGGCTTCATGGTCCAGGACTAGAGGGTTGCGTCCGATGTGCGTGCCTTCGAGCCGGGCGCGCCGCATGCCGGCGCGCACCCGCTCGACGATCAGGGAGCGTTCCAGTTCAGCGATCGCTCCGATGATGACCACGATGGCCCGGCCCAGCGGACCGGCTGTGTCGATATTTTCCCGGAAGCTGACGTACTCGATGTTGAGCCGGTTCAGTTCGTCCAACACTTCGAGGAAGTGTCGCACGGAGCGGGCGATCCGGTCTGAAGCCCAGACCAGGGCGACATCGAACTTTCCGTGGCGGGCGTCGGTCATCATCTGATCGAGGCCAGGGCGGCGCGCTTTGGCGCCGCTGATCCGGTCCGTGTATTCGTGCACGATTTCCAGGCCGCGCTGGGCAGCCATCTGGCGAAGATCGAGGAGCTGGGTCTCCGGGTGCTGATCCAGGCTAGAGACTCTCATATAAAGGACGGCACGCTTCATTTGCGCCGTCCCTTCGGGGAGTGCTTTGCGATGTAGCTCTTAATGAACTCCAGCAGCACGTCGGTCATATTGTCGCCCTGGGCGGCGGTAACCGACTTGAAGGTGTTGTGAAGCTCGGCGGGAACATTCACGTTCATTCTTTTCGGCTTCTCGACTTTCTTGATCTTCCTCACCCCCTCTCGGGAGTGAGGATAGCTGGTTATGAGTACGGCGCGCCAGGGGGCGCGCCCCGATTACAACTCCCAGGCCGCCCGGCAGACCAGAACCAGCGTACCGATCTGGTCGAAGCTGATCTGCATCGCGTCGGCCATGGCCCGCAGCCGGGTGATGTCCTGGGGCACGGTGCCCTCCTCGATGGCCATCCACTCGCTGCATTCCATGCCGGACAAGCGGGCAGCTTCCGCGATGGAGAGGCCGGCGTTCTCACGGGTTTCGCTGATGCAGTGGCCGAACAACCGGCCCATGCTCTGACGCTCTAGATAGGAAGAAGGAAGGGGTAAAGACATCTTGCTCTTAGTAATCATTTACTTACTTACTCCTGTTGACCCACACTGTCAAGTGACCAGGGCCACAACGACGTAAATTTGACTCCACGATGATCATGCGCCCAGTGAAGCTCATGTCCAAAGCTCCAGGCCATCAACTATTCGGTCACCCGTGAAAAGGCGCCCGTATATACGATGGGCAGCCCCGACGCTCGCGCCTATTCCCGCAACAAGCGCGGCATCGCCGGCAGCCTGATATGGATCAACTTCGATCGTCATTCCCTGTTGAACCTCATTCAACAGTGTGCCGGCACCTTCGTGGCCGACATCGACGAGATCCGTCCCCAGTACACGGCCACCACCAACGGCGGAGCCGTGTTCCAGTCCTCAGTCGTGCGCTCTGCCGGCATTCCCGTCAGCGCAACGATCGATCAGCTGGACACGCAGACCCTGACCAACGCCGGCCAGAACGCGCAGCTGGCAACACCCTGGTACTCCGATCAGGTGCTGCCCTTCGACGTCACGCTCTCCGGCGCCAACGAGTACGGCGCGATGTGCGCGGCCAAGATCTACGGCCTCGAGATCCTGAACGAAGGGTTCGGCATCTCCATCGACGACGCTGTCAGCGAAATGCAGGCGACGTTCGTGGCCCGCGTGGTTGAGCCCATGTCGGCCGTGGCGAGCCTATTTAGACCGGGTCCCTCTGTCTCGTGCCCGGTTTTGGAACCATCGAAAAGCACTTCCGTCAGCGCCGTAAATACTCAGATATATCCATATATATGAACCACTTGCCGAGCCTATTCTGCGAGCCATAATGACGGCATTTATCGACTGAAAGCGTAGCCTCCTGTTTGGCCTCGCTCCGGGCACCAAAACCCCGCCACAAAATCCCGCCACCTCAATCCGGCATACTCTAAAAACCCCGCCACTCCAGTTCTGTCCTTCCCGGATGCTTGATCTTATTTTCCTTGTCAGTGTCTATTTCCCCCCCGTTGGGCCGGTGTCTATGTTCCTGGTGACATGGATTGGTTTGCTTGACTGATTGTTGATTCGCCCGCCGCGAGCGATTCCGGTTCGTTTTCTCCGCGCGCCCCAGACGCACGAAAGCCCCTCCGCGTGCGGAGAGGCTTCGTGGCAGCTCTGGGAAATTGTTCGCTTTATCTTGCTTTATGTGGTGACGCTGCTGGGCGGTAGAAACAGAGTTCAGTGACGGCACTCACGGTCTCTGGGTCTCTGGGCTAAGAAATTCAAACTAAATCGCGACCTGCTTGCCTGGCTGACAGAGATTGCGGCTATTCACTAGACACATTCTGTCGCCAGGGCTTCGAGGGCGGGAAATCGAATCGCGTTGCCAACAACGTCCTGGACTCGTACCAAGACTGGCATCAGCCAAAACATGGAGCCATTCCATGCAGCCACCTTGTCTGGCATGCACGCGCCGGAATCACCTATAAAAGGATAAAGCAACATTAGGGCTGGAGGCGTTGCTAGCCGCTCCCGCCGCCGAACGAGCTCTGCATAGACGGTGAGTTGTCGAACGTCCGCAGGGCTGATGACTTCACCAGCCAAGGAAGTGAACTCGTCCACACCATTCTGTTCGTCTTTCAACTCACTAAAATGCAGTGCTCCATGCTGGCCTTTTGCTAAATGCTTGTATTTTGCATCACCGATCCAAAAGGAGGTACCGTCGCACCAATAGTAATCCGCCCACTGAAAGATTCCGCCCTTACCAGCTAATAGCTTACCTATGAACTTCTGCTCTTCCACTGCCGTATTGAAATACGATTCCAATACGGCGTGCACATAGTCCTCGAACACTTGGTTCATATCCAATAGAAAAACAAATGTATTGGCACTCCCAACGCCGAGGTTGTGCCCGACCCCTGCGAGCAGGCGTCGACCGAGATCGAAAGTTACTCTGAACCTTTCCACAGACCTGTCAAATCGCAGATTGCACACATTCCTCAACGCGGTGACGGGAGAGACATCTTCGACTTCGCTGAGTAGTGCTTCACAATCCACAAGCAGACGTGCTGCCTCCAAATAGTTCACCCTCTCGGAAAGGAATCGGCAGACACACTTGAACAGGCGATTGATTGGAGTATCGAGCGTGAATTCATCCCAAGCGCAGCTCGTCCTATCAAGTCGGTTCCAGTTTCTGCTCACCTGTTCGACGAGGTTGATCCGCCCGCGTACCGCTCCAATATTGTCCGTGAAGGTTACATATCTATGTGCAACACCGCGTTCCAATTCAGGCAGAAGGTTTTTCCCGAGCAAGTATGCAAACAAATCAAAGAATGAGGTAGGAGCTTCCTCAAGGTGTGCAGTCGCGGTCTCAGCGAGATCGCGATGGTTTGCCACTTCGAGCATCCACAAGAGGCTGCGCATCACCGAGTCACGCGTCTCCTCAGACGACAATGGCTCTCCTTTGCTTGCCTCGATTAGAGCCGCATCGAGCTTGGGGTAGATTTCAAGCGAAACCTCGCCCACCTCGATTATGCCGACGTATTGCCGAGCCCAAAGTTCTCGGCCCTCTGGGCCAGAAAAGCAAAGAGGAGAGACTGGCAAGCGATTAAGGATCCGCCATGCCTCTGAAGCTGCATCAATGTCTCGACACACATCGGCGCTCAATCCGTGGTCTACCCGCGACCATTCGCATAAGCGTATTTGCTTTCGCAGAGTGTCCTCCTCGTCGGCTCAACCTATCTCGTAGTTGACGCGAAGCGCCTCTAAACAATCCATGTCACCCGCACCAGTGTCAAAGAACCATTGCCACTTCGTTCGAGCTTCTTTTGCATCAGAACCGCTCACCTTAGAAATGAACCGGCCCTCCGTGGCCGTCTCCCCGAGAACGTACCTCACTCCGTCCCAGTCGTTGTAGAAGTACTCCTGCAGGAGGGGAATAACCTGCCTTCGGAACTGCTGGTTGAAACCCGCGAGATCAACCACACGGATGAAATACGCGTGTCCAATCTGGTGGTCACGATCCTTGCGTAATGTGATTCGCCGATTGAGCTCCGTGAGGACAAGGCGCATCTGGTCTGTCAACCCATTGCACAGGTCCATTCTCACTTGCATTTCTTCAAAATCGAAACGCCGCCGAAGGGCCACGTCCACAAGGGCAATGCTCTTGTCAGCAGTATTCATCGTTCCCACGACGTACAAGTTGGCAGGTACGGCGAAGTTTTCTCCGGAATATGGAAGGGTTACGACCAGGCTATTTTGTCCATCACGTGTCCCCAGCCTCTTGTCAGTCTCAATGAGAGTGATGAGTTCGCCAAGGATCTTACTAATATTCCCCCGATTGATTTCGTCGATGATCAAGACGTAGCGAGTGCAGAGAGATGCCTCCTTCAGCTGGTACCCGCTCTTGTCCCCTTCGGCAAGATAGCGCTGCACGATCTCTGCCTTCTCGTCCTTCGTAAAGACCTTCTTCTGCTCAGGTGGGACCTTACCCGCAAACTGCCTCTTCTCAATTCGACGCAATTCATTAAAGACCGCGGCCACTAATTGAGAATGGCATCCTCGCGCAACAACCTCCATTACGTCGGCAACAACGATCGAATCGCGATCCCGCTTGGCATCAAACACTTGCTCCAAGAGTTTTCGAGAACAGAGAAATGTCTTGCTGCTCAGGACATTTGTTCCCTCGATGTTCCCCCTCTGGGTGAGGGCAAACTGGTAAGAAGTCTTTGCTGATAGGCCAGGATACTTTGCTTCTGGATCTGAATCGATCTTTGAAATTAGTGCCGTCCACAAAGCATCAAAGGGAACGAGCCCCTCCGCAACCTCAGCCCGCGCAAGACAATCAAATAGGGCGTTGAATGCGAGGCGCTTGAATGCACCGGGACGACATTCGTAACGGGCGGTAGTGCTTTCTTCATCCGCATCTAGAACAGGCCTGATTCCCTCAATGAAGTCCTCATAGGAATACGACTGATGAAACGTAATGAATTCAACTCTGCCTTCCAAGAGCAACTCATCGAACCTTTGCTTCAGCACGGTATGGTTACCCGCAAAGCCGGGGTCGACAATTCTTACTGCCGTCTCAATTGTTGAGTAGGTCTTTCCAGTACCCGGCGGTCCGTACAGAATCCGATTCAGTGCACCTACATCTTTCGGCACTTGCGCGCTTCCGCCTCCCGGCCCTTCAGTTGAAAAAATGGCGTCAATCGCTCCCTGAACTTTGATCGGCACTAGTGTGCCGAACCAGCTGACCCCCTTCGGACCCTTTCCTTTAAACAACTCTCCTTCCACTTTCTTGAGATGAAGCAAGCCGTCTTCGGATTTGTCTTCGACTATTCCAAGGTAATGAATTCTCAGGTCATTTGTTCCGCCGTATGACTTAAATGCAAAGTGATCGCCAATGTTCACCTTCTCAAAGTTGGCCCATGTCTCCTTTGCACCCTTGTGTGTCTCAACGTCCTTCTTACCCCAACCGATTTGCCAGATATTTCCATTAATGAATTCTTCTAGCTTGCTGATCTCGCCCCACTGACAGCCGCCAGCCCAATACTGTTTCGAGGCCGTGCGCTTTCCAGCCACGTGAGGGGCTTCTGCGCCATCGTCGCCACTCGTCAACTGCCACGCTTGGTTTGAAATCTGGGCATAGTCACCGCCGAGCTTTGCATTCACTTTCTTGAGAAGTTGCAAGTATCCTGCGAGATTGCCGATGTTGCACTCGATCCCATTGCGCGCAAATAGCTCTCGATTTCTGGCATCACAGGCGATATACCTGTGAGGGTTGAGCCAAAACATTCCCATCGTGAGTTTGCCAGGTGCAACACTCTTAATTCTTAGGCAACGATTGAACACTTCGGGATCTAAGTCGTCCGCGGTACCTTGAACAACAGAGATCGCCAGATCCCAGAGACTCGATACATCATCATCCTTGCGTTCGGCTTTATATGGGAAAAACCAAGCGCCGAGAGCAGTCACAACTGGTATGCCATTGAAGTCCGCCGGAATCGCAGAATTCAGATGGAGCTTTTGCTTGATTCGCTCAAGTATTTTGCGCCTGTTCTCATCTTTGAGTCCCCGATTGAAAGTAGAAAAGAAAGTGAACGGGTCGATCGCTGTGAGGGGAATCTTTTTCTTGCTGGCATCTTGATCCCGGACAGCACCAACGGGAATGCCCTCTGCGTCCAATTCTTGCAAGAAGTTGATCAGCTCCCGCTGCCGATCGCGGTAATCGCTCAATGTTTGCGCCAACTCTGTGTAAATTGGAATCCAAGTGAACATCGAGCGTTCCTCCTTTAGACCCTCCAGCCAATTCTGGTCGTCGGCTCCCTAGTTGCTCGTCAAAACATCAAAGCAAATAAGCTGCAGGTCCTCTCTTCGTAGAGCTGGCACGACGGTGGGCCCCTGCTCCGAAGTAGCCCTCTCTTCTGCGCCAAACGCCGAGCGCATCGTCTCGATTGCCGTAATCAATTCGGAGATACTCTTCGTCTGTTGATAGAGCTTATAAAGCTTTCTGAGTTCCGCAATCTGCACGTTTTGCATCGGGCCGTTGAGGAACGAGATTCCGGCAATGGCGCGCTTCCGATCGACCTCCGGATGGTTGAGAAAGGACTGGATGATCGTAGCTACCGTCTGTTGAAGTGGATCGATCGCCTGGGGAGCCACCTGCAACGCGATCCTTTCTTCTTGTCCCTGGAGCAGGTCCTCCAATACTTTCTCTTGAATCTCGAAAATCGACTTGTAGATCTCCTGATCGACGATCCTGGGAGTGTCATAGGCACAAGCAATCAAGTTGGCGAGAACGTGGCGATTATCCAGAATATTGCTCGTTTTCAGATCGTAGTATTTCCAAAAGCTTTGTTGCTTCGAGTCGCCTTTTGTCCGGAAGTAGAAGAAGACGCCCGTGACCCCAGGCCTCTGAAGCCCGGAATGGATTCCATCTGGAATTGAATCGATCACCTCGCGCCCTCCTCCATCGAGAAACGCGCGAAGCTGTTGAAGGAGAACTTCGCTGCTAGCTAGTTCTGTGAATTGCTCCTCCTCTTCGATAACACCACTGTCTTCGTCTTCGAGGCGCTTGAGCGTATTGAATGTCCGCGGATGAACCTCTTCACCGAGCACACTCGCGTCTAACATCCCGAGGCGGTCTATGTCGGCGATCTTCCGAGAGAGGCTATCGACGAGATTCAGAAGGCGCTCCAGCCCTCGATCTGGAAACATGTTGTAAATCCAGAGGACATCGAAGTCGGTCCCGATACGATCGATTCTGCCTGCACGCTGCACCATCCGAGTTGGATTCCAGTGGAGGTCGTAATTTAACAGGTGACCGCAATCCTGCAGGTTTTGGCCTTCGGAAAGCACATCAGTGGAAATTAGGACGTCAATCTCGCGTTCAGATCCCGCCCATTCAGGCTTTCCGTTGGCTTTCGGGGCGAAAGCCTGCACAATCTTCAAGCGTTCATCCGTATGGCTACCGCTATCCATCCGGCGGACAGTAATCCCGCCAGCCTCTTTCCGAAACTTCGTCGCATCAGCGCTATCCGGATCACCTAGTTGGCGATAGAGATATCGGGCGGTATCCTTGTAGTAGGTGAAAACCAAGACTTTCTGGCCCTTAAGGTCGCCCGTGAGAAGGGTCTTCAGACGTGTGAGTTTCGTATCGTGCTTGGGGTCGATACCCTTTACTTTCTCCCACACTTCTGTGAGGACATTCACGTCGTGCTGAACTGCTTTGTGTAGGCGACGCAGATCGTATAGCGACGGATCCACCGTTGCCATGCTTTCTAGAATTCGTTTGGCGTCTTCATTCGCATCCAATTCATCGGCCAGAGATGCAGGCACTGCGTCGTCCTCTGCTTCCTCGCGTTCCAGGTAACGCAATGCCTTATGGAAGTCGCTGCTCTTTAGCAGTTTCCCGCCCAGCATATACGACTCAAAAGTTTGGAGGGAATGCGAGCGCGCGCCGGATGCTGACCCGGAACGCCTCCACGCTTGACTCAAAGCGTTTGAGATAACGACTCTTAAAGATGCCGACCAGTGCCTGTTCGCGGCCAGCTTCGAACTCATCAACCGCGATTCCAGACTTCTTATACTCCTCGAGACTGTATGGTGCGAGGCGCAGGCTCTCTACTGCACCGACAATGAATTCGTAGATTCCCTTATAGGTCTCTTCGAGGTCATAACGCACCGTCTTCAGTTCTCGCTTTGGAAAGTGGATCTTCTTTCCGGCGATTGTTGCTTCCGGGTATGCCTTCCGGATGAAGCTCCGCGTCCGCCGGATCACGACTTCTTCCAGCAGATTGAAGAGCGCCACTCCGGGAACGTCGTGGCGTGCCTCGCTCCTTGCTTGCCGAAAATAACGGTACAGATCGCCAATCCCGGCCGCCGCAAAGTAACTGCGATCTCCCTGGGTGATGAGTGAAAACTGATTGTAAAGATCGAAGAGGTCGTTGCTGACCGGCGTCGCCGACAGCAGAATGACTTTCTTACGCATCCCGTCGCGACCGCGGCCGGCATTCGATCCCAGGACGCGTTCGAGGTTCCCAAAGCGTTGCGCGTTCCGGTTGCGGAAGTTGTGGGATTCGTCCAATAGCACGACATCGACATCCCCATAAATAAAGGGCTCAAACTCTTCGCGCCCAAGTTCTTCCTGCGACAGAATCTGCGCCGAGATCGTTGCATCGGCTAACTCCCTCTCCCACATCGACCTCAGGCTTGCTGGGCAAACTACGAGCGCCTTTTGCCGCATGTGGTAGGCGTAGTCTTCGAGCAGCTTCTTACCAATCCAGGTCTTGCCCAACCCAACAGAATCGGCGATCATCACGCCGTCGTAACGCGCCAGAATCCGCCGCGCCTTTTTGACGGCATCCTCCTGAAATTCGGCCAGCTCGACCGCAGAACGTGTCGGTCCTTCCGGTTCCTCATCGAGGTCGTCCTTAAAGTACTCGTACAGCGCCTTCATGTAGACCTCGAATGGCGTGTACTCTTTGCGGCCGAACTTCGAAGCGTCCAGCAATTCAATTAGCTCGGCCTTGAAATCGCGGCTGTCTTCCCATTGCCGCTCATACCATCGTTCCAGGTCGATAATGGCGCGGGCGCCCACTTCGCTCTTGAGCAGTTGCCGGTTCGCGTTGGTAATGTTTGGGCTGGGCTTGGCGTCCGTCAGCCACCGGACAGCGTACGCGGCATCCTTGTCCTCAACGTCGTCGGGATCGAGAAGAACCTTGTGGGCCAGGTTCAATTCCCGGTTCGTGGTCAACCCCGGCGCAGTGAAGTTTGAGGAGCCGACGATCGCCAAAATCGGACGGAAGCGGTCGAAGAGCATTTGCTGGCCGGGCCGGTCGGAGTAAAAGAGCCAGCATTTCGCATGGAGAAAGCCGTGCTCATACAGCCGCACTTGGACCGATTCGCGCTGCAGGTACGCGATCAGATCTTCTACAAGGCGGAGTGTCGTTTCATTGAATGGGAGAGCTTGAAGGTCGCCTTTTATGAGACCGCGAACGATACCGGCGTCCGGCAGAAGTCCGAGCTGCTGGCCAGTGGTCGGCTCCGCTCCTAAGATCAAGCGAAAGTTGCCCAGGCCTTGCAGTCCATCCTTGAGGAGCCCGAATCCGCCGGCAGTAAAGTAGGCGCTCGCCGCGTCCAGCGAGCGCCCCTGGTGCGTCGCCAGAATGCCCTTAAGGATGTCCGCCAGGCGGTGCTCTTCATTGTCGATTACATAGGGAATTCGCAGAGGAGGCTTGTGTTCCGCTCCGATTTCCCCTTTCGACTGCGTCATAGCATTACCTTTAGCCGAGCCTCAACAAATTTCTGGTCATTTTCTGAGAGTCCGTAGCACCGAAACAGAATTGCATCGATTGCATCTTGGAAAGCCTGGCTTTCAGGCGCAAGTCGCGAGCGGTCGGAACGAGTTTTCAAATGACGCTTTGCTTCAACGGCTTCTATATTCCTGCAAAGCAGGACGAGCGCCTCCTTCACGAAGCGAGGCATAATTCCTGGTGCAGTTAAGGCATGAACCAGAGCATCTTTGGCGCGTTCCGGATCTTGGACCAACTGGTCGATCTTGTGGCCAGCTTCAGATTCCACAATTGTCGGAACTGGTAGCGCATTGAACTGATACTCGTTCACCTTTGAGTTGGTGCTACCAAGCCTGAAATACCAATCGAGCACTTTCGAGTTCAACAAAACGAGCAGCAATTCAAAATCAACCTTCGTTGAATCGGAAGTAATGTAGCTGACTGTGTCCAAACAGTGGCTGCCCTTTGGTATGCGAGCTGCTATGATGCGTCGGAAATTGTTCTGCGGTGAACTTCTCTGGAACCCTATCCGCTGCATTTTGAAATCATAGGCCTTTGATTCCTTGCCTTTGCCCTTCAAGAATTGCTCAATATCCATGTGCAATTCCTCGCCCTGTGAAGCATCGCGCACAGCGTAAAGGCAAAGGTTAGCGCCCCGGAGCGCGATCGGCAATTCATCCTTCGTCTTGAAGACACCTCGCTTTCTCTCATTCGTCTCATTTACTTCGCCCTGATACGACGTGGCGATTTCCGTCATTCTGCGGAGTTTCCCTGCTTTAAGCATTCGAACGGCGAGATCAAAATCTTCTTGGGTGCAGGAGGGGATCGCCCAGTTTAAAGGATCGAAGGCGAGAACTTCGCTCGACTCGATATCCAGCCTCCCGGATATCTCGTCCAATGTGCCTCCAGGATGAGTTGTGACCGAGAACTTGCAATTGCGAGATCCTGCGCGGAAATGAAATACCGCAGTGGACAGCTTTGCTTCAGGAAAGACGCGACGTGAAGGATCGTCCTTCTGAGGAAAAGATTCGATCGACTTCAGTTCCGTTGACTCAAGAAGGAGTTTGCGAACTCCAGCAGACTGTTCATCCCCCAACAGCGCCATTGGAACAATGAGGGAAACGCAGCCCTCCAATATTGCCAATGCACGTGCCTTGCAGATGAAGAGCTTGTAGAAATTCATCTTGCCGCCACCCGCCGGTCCAAATTCCTGAAGAGAGCGAAAGTAATTCAATTCCTCGGAAACGTCTCTTCCCAGCTCTTCTGAAGCAAGCACATCATATGGAGGATTCCCAATTATGGCGTCAAATCCTGCAGCTGGAAGTCTACCAACGCTGTTAAGTGATCCTGTTTGGCGCCCGTAAAATACTTCGGGGAATTCCAGCTCCCAATGGAAGAATCGTTTCTCTTTGGCGACTCCCACAGACCGTGCTACCGTATCTCGGCCCAGCTTTCCCATAGCGGTGTGGGCGACCGGCGATTCAATGTCCCCATGGGCCCACGTGAAAAGCTCGCCGCTTCGCAGCATTTCATCAAAGATATCGACCTTTTTCGTGCCCCTCGCTTTTGGTGCTTCGATCTCCACGAAATAGCGGGCGGTATGTAGGTTCAGTACACGCTTGAATACTTCCACGCCCGAGAGCGCCGATTCGTAATGCTGCTTCGAAGAGGCAACTTGTGCAGGCGTGATGTCCGGCATTCCGCCCACATCGATCATCGTCTGCACGGCCTGAGTGAGTCCCTGCCAATCGCTGGTTCCGGTCAGTGTCAGTTGTCCCTTGGCCTCGCGGATCGCATCCACTTCGCCAACCGGCTGCCGACGAGCGAATTCCCCCAGCGAAGGTGATGATCGAGGAAAGAGAGCGGCGCGCCAAGCGTGAAGCAATCGAGCCACAGCGATACTTTCGCTAACTCCACGGCCATGGCGTTCAGATCGACGCCGTAGACGCAACGTTTGAGTACATGGCGCTTGAGCAGATTCACGTCGGTCAGCCGGTTGGAGTCGACATCGACGTTCTGCTCGTCCATCTCTGCCTGGATGTCTGTTCGCATCCGATCCAGATGTACGAGAATCGGATTCCACGGGAAGGCATTCAGGAATTCAAGAATCTTGTCGGTGATGAAATCGACGGCCTCAACGAGAAAGTGACCGGAGCCCATGGCGGGATCAAGCACCTTGAGGTTGAATAGTTCATGAACCAATTCCCGGCCGATAAGGTCAGCCTGTTCGGCTGGCTTCGGCTTCATACCGCGACGAGTGAACTCCGCTTGCTGCTTTAAGAACTCCCGTCGCTCTTGCTGCGCCTGGCGCAACTGGGGTCTCAGCGCATCGAATTTCTCCTGGAGGATGGGCCCGACTGCGTGTTCTACGATGTACTGCACGATGTGATCGGGCGTGTAATAGGATCCCGTCGCCTTGCGCTCGCGTTTGTCGTTCTCCAGGTAGGCCCGGGCGCGCGGTACGAATGCCTTCTGGACCTCGGCTTTCTTCTTCTCCCGGTCGCTAAGCTCCTTGAAGGACTGGTAAACTTCCCGCCCCTTTTCCTTGACGATCGCAAGTTTTTCACTGGCGATCTTAAGCCGGAATTCCAACAGGCCCTCGTAAATGGAACCGAGCTGTCGTACGCCCAACGATTTGTAGTCGATGAATACAAGCGCGTTCGACTTCGGATCGATGTCGCGGGCAAGAAGATCAAGGGCCAGAGCCAGGTAACGATCGGCAATTCGTTCACGCTCAAGGAAACGGGCAGCCTCAGCTTCCGGGGAGTGGTCACCGCGTTCGCGCTGCGCGAGAAACAATCCGCCGTTGTAGCGCGGAACATTCAATTCCTCGCTTCCCTGATCGATGACTGCGAAGATAGCCTTCAGTCTGGCGCCACAACTTAAACTCGGAAATCGAATACGCCTGCTCGATGCGCGATTTGCGCTCCTGTGCCGCGAAGATGAAATCGGTGTTCGATTCCGCAATAGTGCCGGCCTTCTCTCTGATCTCCTCTTTGAGACGCTGCAGGCTGGCGGTGCGATACTCACGCGAATGGACGGGTAGCAGGTCACGGGCCTCAGCATAAAGCAAAAAGAGGAGACGATAGAGCAGCGTGAGCGTGCCCTGGAAGACGGATGCCAAATCGTCTTCGCCGATGGCGGTCGTCCCGCGCTGCCGCATGTTGGCGATGAAGCCCTCGGCAAGCACAGGAAAGACCTGGGTAAAGACGCGGCTCTTCAGGCTCTCGCCTAGCTGCTTGGCATATTCTTCGCTCCCGAGTAGCAACCGATCGAGCATACTGATCGACTGCTGCTTGCCCTGCCATTCCTGCTCGACTGGACAAAACGCCTTCATTCGGAAAAACAGCCAGAAGTAGCGAAAGGCGTCTTGAATGTCCTGCTGAAATCCCTCGCGGCCCAGAATCTCGTCAAGATCGATCTCGTAGTAGTTGGTGGCGCGGGAATGGGCGCGCTGCGAGTAGAGGCGCCAGAGCTTCCCATTCGTCAAAACAACCCACTGCGCTTGTTCCTTGGCGAGCAACTCGACAACGGTAAAGATCGGCGTCGCCTCTGGGGTTTCAGAGTCGTGCGTGTCGTCTTTACGATCCAACTCGCGGCCCCAAGAGTAGGGCAGACAGAGACCGAGGAGGGCACCGGAACTCGGATCGTTGAGCCGCAGTAGAGCGGGACCGTTGGCTGGACTCTCGAGCTTTGGGTCGAAACCAAGCTCCCGCAGCAGCGGCTCGTAGAGAGCGTTTATCAGTTCGACGGTCTTCTTGCCGGCAAATTTCTCAGCTGCCTCGCCATAGATTGCCCGGAGCCGCTGGTACGCCGGTTTCGGATCCTCGCGCCACTCGCTGAATTCAACGAATTTGCCATCACGCGAAGGGAGCCGTTCGCAGAGGTAATAGTCGGAGAAAAGACCCCTGTTGTTAAAGAAGGCTTCCGACCAATACGCGAGGTCGTAGGCATAGCGCAGCTTGTCGAACTGTCCAAATTGGTCTGCTTCGGTCCAGGTAAATCGGCGAAGAACTCTGCGGTGAACGGCCGTTGGATGGCGCCGATCGACGCTGAAGCGGCGCGGAGTCATTGAGGGTGAAGCGGTGCTAATGGCAGTGGGAGTGATTGCTTTCCCGATTCGATCCAAAAGCACAAACTCAATCTCTTCATAATCGTCTGTGACGACGAAGAGGAAATTTCCGGCCTTGTCCCGGAAGGCTCGACCGATTGCCTTGATATCGGCAACCGTCACGCTTTGCAATTCAAACAAGTAGACCTGAAAGAGCTTGTCTTGATCTGCAATCAATTCGACGCGTTTAACGCGCTTCTGGAGCGGCTCGGAAAGACCTAGATTCGCTGGCGTTTGGGGAATGCGAGCCGCTGTGTTGTATCCGAGTCCGGTGAAGAATGCGGCAATGCTGTTCGCATCCCGCAGAACCTGGATGTCCTGCGCCGACAATTCGACATCAAACGCCTGCATTGACACGGCTTACCGTTCCTGCATCTGGGCTGAAACGAGCTAGAACCGTTATATACTACTGGCTTCGCCCGACTGAGTTCGGCTCAAATTCATCGCCGCGGGGAGCCCGCTCGACAGATCGGCATTGGGGAGAGTAAAAACTGGTGAACTTCCGCGGTGGAGTGACCAGATCATGTCGGGTAATGATGAACACACTCGATGCAGGCGCAACAGCGAGATCCCAAGCGGCGGCAAAATACAAGCCATCCAAGGCCCGCGTGCTGTTTGTTGCCGAGGCCCCACCTGCCGAAGCGGACCGGTACTTCTACTTTGAGCATGTGTGGGAAGGGGACTGGCTCTGGTGCGGGCTTATGAAGGCTCTGTACCCGAATCAGTTTGGAGAAACTCGTGCGGAACGTCTGCGAAAAGGATACTGGCTGGAACGATTTCGCGCCGATGGCTACCAATTAATCGATGCGGTGAAACACCCCATCAGTGGTGACGATGCACAAAGAATCGCCGCAATTGAGTCAAGACAAGCGAGCCTAATATCAGAAATTCTGGACATCTCTCCAGATCAACTCGTGTTAATTAAAAGTAGCGTTTTTGACGCTCTCTGCCAGCCGTTCCGGAGTGCGGGTCTGAATGTGGCAAACGAGATTTTTTTGCCATTTCCTTCTACCGGGAACCAAACGAAGTTTCAGACGGAATTCAATCGGCTGATTGAATCAGGGAAGCTTATCCTCAGGTCGTGGGTCGCGGGTGTGGATGCCTGCAAGGCTGGCTGGGTAGAACTTCGAATAGATCTGAGGACTCGCACGTCCTCCGTCGCAGTGATCGACCTGGTTAGCCTGTTGAGGCAACGCCCTCCTGATCTCGAATGTGTTGCGATCGACATTCCAATTGGGCTCCTCGACGGTCCCAGAGCATGTGACATCGCCGCGCGGCAGTTATTGGGGTGGCCTCGAAGGAATAGTGTCTTTTCTCCGCCGTGCCGTGCAGCGCTTTCCGCTACGAGCCATGCTCAGGCCAGCGACACAAATCTTCGGATCGCCGGAAGAGGCTTGAGTCAACAAGCTTGGGGCATTACCCCGAAGATTAAACAGGTTGACGATGTGATCACGCCGACCTGCCAGCTATGGGCATTTGAGGTCCATCCCGAAATATCATTTTGGGCGCTTGCGGGCAAGCATCCGATGACGCACAGGAAGAAATCCCTTGCAGGATTGAACGAGAGGCTCGCTCACATCCGTCCAGTGTTCCAGCAAATTGATTATCACCTTGACCATCGACCGTCCGGTGTCGCCAAAGATGACCTACTCGATGCGGCGGTGGCAGCTTGGACGGCAATCCGAATCTCAACAGGGTGTGCTCAAGAGGTATCCGAGCAGGAAGAAGATTCAAACGGGCTTCTAGCTCGTATATTGTATTGACTCTTACAAATGCGGGACCTGTTGCACGAAACCAAGTAAGCACGGAGCAGCGAGCTCGACTACATGCCCAAGAGGTCCGATTTCAAGACCCGCTTCCTGCCGCACCTGTCAGGGAACAGAAAGCATGTGTTGTAAGAGATAGAAAAGTGGAGGAACTTGGTGCCGACGATTCGGGGCAAATTCATCGCCGAGGTCGAAGGCGGCATGCCGCTACGCCGCAGGCTCAGAGTTCTGCTTTGGATCGAGAGGTTCACTCAGGAAAACTGGCGATGGTTTGAAGAGCTTGACAGATTACGGCTATACCTTCACTACGAATTGGCAGATATCTGCACGATCCAGTTGCTGGTGCCGAGCGACAATGATGATCTGGTGACCCAAGCCGAACAGCTCAAACTGGATATAAACGTGGTTGAGCCTGAGCAACCGAAAGATGAAATAGCTGGCGGAATCACAGACGCCTCATTACGGAGGGCCATCGTAACCGGGATGAGGCACGACGCAGATTACATTGTGGTCTCGAATCAGTCTGCTTCCATATATCGACGCCGTCGATGAGCACTTTCACATCGGATTGACAGATCCGTCGTTTCTCTTGAAATGTGCAGAAGTATTCGTGAGAGGATTCGACGTTGCGTGGGCATTTACTCATCCAGTCGTGAATCAGACATTTTCAACTCTTTATCAGTTTTCTGAGTGCGCTGAAACTTTTGGATTAGGTTTCAGGTTGATGAACCTACTTGGAAACACACAACAGAGCTCCGAGACGATCGAGACGGCCCGCACGCTCATCTTCAATCGAATGGCAAACCTCTGCTTCTCCCGGGACCGGCTGCTGTTCTATGCGGTTCAGCGAGAGGCAGCATTGCGCCTCAACGTAAAGAGGCAGGCTTTTGCGCTCGAACTGGCCTACTACTTGAACTTCTACTATCTGTTGCTTTACGGCGCATTCGATCATGCAGCACTCCTTGTAAACGGCATTTGCAACCTGGGCCTCAACAAAAAAGACGTGGGTGCAACCTACAAGAGCTTTCTGGAAGCACTTGAGAAGAAGTCACGCACTTTGCATGGAATCTTCACGAAAACTTCGACAGTCGAATTGCTGGACAGGTTTGGCGCACTGAGGCATTATGCCGCTCATCGTGGCTCCATCGCTCCTAGCAAAATCGTCGAGAAACCTGACAAAGAGCCAACGGACGACGAAGTTGACGCCGTAATTAGAAGATCTGGGGCGAACACTTGGATGCTTGACCTTCCAGATAGTCCGCAAAAGGCCATGCTTGTCGGGATGTTGCGATTCAATACGCGCGCCGAAATCTACGAGGAGAACACAGTTGCGAAGGACGTCGTGCTTGTCGAAATACGGGGAAAGAATTACATCATGCACCCTCTTTCCGATACGACCTGGAACTTCAGACGTACGGTGATTTTCCTGCACGAAGTGTTTGAGGAGTGTATTAAAACACTAACGTAGGCATATAGAGGGCCATCTTTTGGTAGTGGTGCGGTTTGGTTTTCAACAGGATGGCGCACCACTACCCACCTGTTTTAAGCCAAAGATCTGGGTGTACCCATTCTTCCGGGACCTTTTCACGAAAGAGTCGATCACCTTTTGTCCAATTTTCGCATCAGTCCCGGCAGACACCGTAGCACACGGGCAAGTTCTCGTGCACGATTACTGGATTATTGACAAAAGCCTCGCTTCAGGAACTCAAGGCCATGGCTGGGGTGAGGAATTACGTAGGCTGATCTGGCATCAACCAACCCAGGTCGTCTGCTTGCTTGATTCGCCATGACGCGCCAGCAGGTATGCAAGCAGTGTGCTGACAAAGTCAAGGGAAACTCCGGCCGAACGCGGTCGGGAAGATGACGCGAGGCGATTAGGGCCTATCGCTCCGATCTAAGACTATTAGGCAAAAAGCATGACGATCGAACAATGCGTCGGCGCCGTGCTCTGGTCGTTGGTCCCGAATCCGACTCTTACGCTGCTGCGGAGGCCAAATATGCGGCAAAACATGGATGCGTCTCCGCCTCCCGGGTCGTTCTCACAGACCTACGGTGTTTAGGTGATTCTGTCGCCGCTGTCACATGAAGACAATCGAGGTCGAAGGTAGACTGGGCGCAACATGCCCGACACTGGCATGCAGCTTAGGTGCTGAAGCACTCCTTCCGGCCGGTCGCAATACCAAACTCGCGATCGGCTGACATAGCTTGCCAGGAGCACCCTTGGTGAGTGTTAGGAATACCGTTTGAAGAAATGCAACGAAGAAGCACCCGGAAGATCGTCGTTATCGACATCATTCGGTAACAGTCTAGGCGCAAGGCCGGAAGCCAACGCGGCTCCGGTGGAGCGTCTTCTTTACGGACGCAAAGAAGCTGCCTACAGGCTCTCCATCTCACTGAGGGAAGTCGATTACGGACTTGCCTTCGGCGAGTTTGAGACCAGAAGAGTAGGCAGACGCGTTCTCATCACGGCCAGTTCCTTAAGGCGCTGGGCCAACACTAATCACTACAGGCCGGCTTCCAGCAAAAAGCCTGCAAGGGCGGAACTGGAGGATCGCGCCGCGTAGTTGATTGGTGACAATAAGGAGGCCGGGTGAGATCCCCGGCCTTTCCTTTGTCGCGACTGATTCGCGCTATGATCCACTCAGTTCTAACAGCCATTTTGAGGATGTAATGAAGGAAGAGAAGAAGGTCAGGGGCATATTCGAATTGCCTCGTGGATCAGGTGTTTGGTGGGTAAACGTCTACGTTGCAGGGAAGCGGCACAGAAAGAAGATTGGCCGCAAGTCCGATGCAGCCGCTTACTACCAGAAGGTGAAGGCGGACGCGAGGCGAGACATCCTGCTTCCCGAGTTGGGACCGAAGGCTGCGCCGATCACTTTTGGTGATCTGGCAACAGCTGCCGTTGAGCATGCGAAGACGCACTTAAAGAGCTGGCCGGACTATGACTGGAAAGAAAGAGCACTCCGGGATCCATTCGGTTTTCGGCCGGCAGTAGACGTCACTCCTCAAGAAATCGACCAGTGGCTCACGGGGAACACACAGACATCGGCGACCGCAAATCGCTTCCGCGCGTTCTTTAGCCTCTGCTACCGGCTCGGGATGGAGAATGGAAAGATTTCAATAAATCCCGCGCGTCTCGTCCGTGCACGCCGCGAGAACAACGCACGAGGGAGATTCCTGAGCCGAGAGGAATACAACCGGCTCCTGCGCGTCATTCGCAGGGACTTTCCGCGGCAAGTGCCAGCGTTCACCCTGAGCGTGTACACCGGTATGCGATGGTCCGAGCAATTCAGTCTGAAATGGTCTCAGGTAGACCTCAAGCGTGGCGTGATTCGCCTGGCGGAGACCAAAGACCCTACCGGCCGTGTTCAATCACTGGCGCGGAATGTTCCTTTGAACTCGGTTGCATCAGCCTCTCTGCAGGAACAACGATCCTTGGTGAAACACAAGCCAGCTGATTCGGTGTTCCCGGAGGCAGGGTACTATTGCCGATTCTGGTTTGAGCCTTCTCTCGTCGAGGCCAAGGTCACCGGCTACACATGGCACTGCAACCGCCACACGTTTTGCAGTTGGTTGGCGATGACCGGAGTATCCATCAAGGAGATCCAGGAACTCGCCGGCCTCAAAACGATTGCAATGGCTGCCCGCTACTCCCACCTCTCTCCGGATGTGAGGGCCTCGGCGTCCGAGAGAATAGTGAGCACGGCCACTGCCTAATCCTACAACCACTAATGCCGGACACAACAGCCACTAAAACAGCCACTAGGCAAAACAGGCCAAGCCGCAGCCGATGGCCAAATCATCGATAACTCATTTATTTTGTTTTATTTAGATGGTGCGCCCGGAGAGATTCGAACTCCCGACCTACTGATTCGTAGTCAGTCGCTCTATCCAGCTGAGCTACGGGCGCACATGGGCAGCTTCAGGACGAAGCTTGCGAACCTCTGTCAGAGTATCAAGGCCAGGGCGGCAGCGCAAGATTCGAGCCACGGCGAAAGGGCTTAGACCGTCGGCGCAGATGCGGCGGGCGGCGCCGGAGCGGGCAGGATCGGTTCGCCCTCGGCGACGTCCGGAGCAATGTCGAGGCCTGCTTCGCGGACCAACTTGGTGACGACGGCAGCGTTGAGTCTCGTGGCGTCGTATTCAATGCGCAACGTGCGGGTCGCATGATCGAAGCTCAACTTCCGGATGCCATAGACGTCGCGCGCGTGAGCCAGAGCGGTCGCGACCTGCTCCGTCGGCGGCGTGGCGTAGCGATAAACGATGTCCACCGTGGTCATGGAGTCAGGATAACAGTTGAGCGCATCGCACATCGGCACATTTTCCTAACGCGCATGCGGCTGATCTAGTAGTCGCTGTGGGTTATGGTGATGCCTTTAAATTCGCCTTGGTTCACGACCTCGGCGTTGCCATCTTTTCCAAGTCTCATTTCAAACGCAACCGGCGGGTCGTTCAGCGTTCGCGGAGGATGTGCGCCGCGGTGACTGACTTGAAACTTCAACGTCCGGCCGTCGAAGACCGGATGGAGAATCGGAGCCGGGAGTTCCGGTGTGGCCGTCGGTGGTTCTCCCGGCCCGCCGCGCCTGATCAGGTAGAACAGAATCGCTCCCTGCAATTCGCCGCCTTCATCGGTAATCACGAGGGAAAATACGGGAACTTGCCCCATCTGCGCACGCCAGACACCGAGAATGGGTTTGTTTTCGGGCGATTGCGCCGCGCCAGGCTGAGCGAACGGAATGGCCAGCACGGAGGCCAGAGCGAACCATGCAGCTGTCTTCTTCATCTTCCGCCCCCATCGATCGAAGACGTTTTCACGAAAGGAACCAATGGTGCGCCGGCGCCGCAATTCAAGCAGCGCATATTCGCTTTGTCGGGCGAGGTGAGCGTCACCAGGAATTCTGGCGCAAAGAATGAGCCATCGAGTCTTTTCATCTTCACATGAAACGACAAGGTGTTGCCGCTGGTCTGGGGACTGATAAGGACGTGCGGGTCGATGGCGATCTCCTGCGGCTTTCCGTGTTTGTCGCGTACCGTATCCAGCACGACTGTGCCGCCCAAGTCTCCCGTATCGGCGGCCAACGTCAATGTTCCTGCCGTGAGTTGGCCGTGCATTTCCGCGCGCCAAACGCCCACCCAACGCCCGTCGACCGTAGATTCCGCGGCGGCCGCTGAGGCCAGCAGGCTCACAACGCAAACTGTCATCCAGATACTCTTCTTCATCACTCAACCTCCTATTCCTACTGCTGTTTGGCCAGCGAGGCGGTTGCCAGCGAACCGCCCAGACCCATGGTTTCCACGGCCGATGAGGGCACGATCACCATCGACCCGCGCTCCTTGATCGCTTCGTACAGCATGTTCATGGCGCGCAGATGCAGCGCCACCGGATTGTCCTTGTATGTCTCGGCAGCAGTGGCAAACTTATCCGCAATCTCCGTTTCGGCTGTACCCAGAATCACGCGGGCGCGGCGCTCGCGCTCCGCCTGCGCCTCGCGCGACATTGCATCCTGCAGGCCGGGGGGAATCTGCACGTCGCGAATCTCGACAGACTGCACCGTGATTCCCCAGGGATTGGTCTTGGCGTCAAGAATCTTCTGCAGCTCTTCGCCCAGCATTTCGCGCTCGGCGAGCGCCTGGTGCAGGTCGTGCCGGCCAATCGATTCGCGCAGAGCGGTTTGCGCACTCATCGTGATTGCATCGCCGTAGTTCTCAACCTCCAGGATCGCTTTCTCTGCGTTCCATACCATCCAGAAAACGATGGCATCGACGTTCACTGGGACGGTATCGCGCGTGAGCGTGGTTTCAGCGGAAACGTTGGCCACGCGCACACGCTGATCGACGATCTGGCTCAGGGTTTCGAATACGGGAACAATCAGGAAGATCCCCGGCCCAAGGAGGCCGACATAACGCCCAAAGCGCAGCTTGATGGCCTTCTCCCACTGGCGGACCACTTTGATGGCGAAGAGAAGATAGAGGCCAAACAGCGCGCCGGCAAGAGCGGGGGTGCGGTGTTGGGTGAGGGCAGTAGCGACCACGCCTGTCAGAAGGCAGATCAAGAATGCGGCAACAGCGACTCCATTGAAGTTCTGAGTGGTAATTCTGGGCGTCATGCTTTCTCCTTCGGTGCGGACCCCGAGCGCCAGGCCCGCAATTGCTCAATGAGGTCTTCGATGGTGAATCCCGCAGCGCCCGCGCGCGCCACGGAGTCGGCAACAATTTGTCCCAACTGCCGCTCCCGCTCCGCATCTGCGCGGGGAAACTTCTGTACGCTTATGAACGTACCCGTTCCCTGGTGCGTCTCGAGCAACCCGCCTAATTCCAGTTCCTTGTAGGCGCGAACCACGGTATTAGGGTTGATGGCCAGGTCTACGGCCAGTTGGCGAACCGTGGGGAGTTGGTCTCCCGTGGCAAGCGCGCCGGATGCCAGGGCCCCGCGGATCTGATCGATGATCTGCCGGTAGACAGGAACCCCGCTCTTCAGGTCGAGCAGAAAGCGGAAGGCCGGCTTGGAAAAGTGATTCATCGTCAACCAAACCAATGTACTATAAGACTAGTACACTAACGCAATGAGATTGTCAAATAGTTTCTTTGTCGTTTTCGCGGAAGTTCGAAGGTGGTGCGCCGGCTAAAGGCTATTGAGGTAGCCGACCATCTCGGGGCTTGTCCACTCCTGCGGGCCGACGAGTTTGCTGCGGATGATCCCCGAGCGGTCAATGACGTACGTTTCCGGCCACATGTCCGTGTGGTAGAGCTGCGCTGCCGACTGCGCGGGATCGCGGACGGTGATCAGGTCCATGTGATGCTGCACGATGAACTGTGAATACGCGGTGGGGTCGTCGTCGATGCTGACGGCAAGAATCACAAGGTTGGAGTCCTGGTGGTGCAAGGCCTCAAGCGAAGGCAACTCTTCGACACAAGGCGCGCACCAGCTTGCCCAGAAGTTGAGCAGGACGACCTTGCCGCGGTAGCTGGCCAGATGAACGGTCGAAGTGCCATCGGAAACGGTGAAGTCGGGAGCAGGCTTGCCGGTTTGCGCGGGATGGGAACCGCGATTACAGGCGGATAGAGGAGCGAGCGCGAGCCAGAGCACGAAGACGAGGCAGCGAGGAAACCGCACATCCTTATAATACGGAGCGTAAGGCCGGAAGAAAAACGGTGCGATGGAATGAGCAAGAATGAGTCGGAGCGGAACGCCGAGAGAACGTACAAGCCGGTGCTGGGCCTGGCCGATCCCAACGACTCGCCACCGGCGACTGATTGGCGCGACTGGGCGGGCAAAACCGGCCAGGGATCGGTCGATGCGGGAACCGTCTTTGACCAGCCGGAACCCGCGGAGCTGATCGAGCTTACGGTGATCGTTCCGGCGCGGAACGAGGAAGATTGCCTGGGCGAGTGCCTGCAATCGCTGGTCAGTCAATCGGAAGACATCTTCGAGCTGGGCCGAGACTGGGAACTGATCGTGGTGGACGATCGCTCAACCGACCGGACCGCTGAAATTGCTCGCGGATTTGCCGGCGTCACGCTGCTTGAGGCAGGCAAGCTCGAAAGCGGCTGGACGGGGAAGGCCAACGCGGTTTGGACGGCGGCGCGGCGCGCGCGTGGCCGCTGGCTGCTGTTCACCGATGCCGATACGGTGCACGAGCCGGGCGATCTGCGCCGGGCGATCCACGAGGCCGAGCGGAATAAAGCAGGCATGCTGAGCTACTCGCCGCGGCAGATTGTGCGCGGGCTTGCGCAGCGGTCGCTTATGCCTTTGGTCTTTTGCGAGCTGGCGCTAGCCTATCCGCCGGCCAAGGTCTCTGACCCGGCCCAGCGCATTGCCGCGGCGAATGGGCAGTTCCTGCTGGTGGAGCGCGAGGCCTACCGGCGGCTCGGAGGGCACCCCAGCGTAGCCGGCAAAGTGCTGGAAGACGTGGAGCTGGCCTTCCTTGCCAAGCGCCGCAAGGTGGGGCTGCGCTTCCGCTATGCCGATGATGCCGTCTCCGCCCGCATGTACCGCAGTACCGGGGCGATGATCGAGGGCTGGACGAAGAACCTGAAACTGCTTTTCAACAACGTGCTTGTGCTGGCGGTCTTCAGGCTGGTCGATATCTTTCTTCTTTTTGGACTGCCGGTGTTGGCGGTCGAATTCTGGAACGCACGATTGGGCGCTCACGGACTGGAATGGCTCGGTGCCGGTTGGGTGCTGGCCTTGCTGTGGCTGCGCACGCTGTTCCGGTTCTATTCGCGGGTGGCCAAGTCGAATTTTCCCTTTGTGGATTGCGCGCTGGCGCCCCTGGGCCTGCCCCTGTTTGTGGTGCTGCTCTATCGCAGCTGGTTTCAGCACCGCATTCTCAAGCGCGTAAGCTGGAAGGGGCGGAGTTACCCGTCCTAGGTGAGGAGCCGGGCTTTTAGGGGGTCGAATATCATCGACGAGGTTTTTGACCCTGCGCAAATTCATCTTGGTTCTGTGAAACCTTTGTTCAGCTCTGGAATCTCTTAAGTGAGGGCAGGAATGATCTTTCTAACGCGGCGGGCGACCTTTTCCGCGTCGCATTACTACTGGAATGAGTCCTGGCCCGCGGAGAAAAATGAGCGCGTGTTCGGGCGCTGCGCGAATCGCAATGGCCACGGCCACAATTACACGCTGGAGGTGACGGTGGCGGGCGAGCCCGACGCCGTGACGGGCTTCGTTGTCGATCTCAAGTGGCTCAAGGACGTAATGGAACGCGAAGTGTTGGCGGCATACGATCACAAGCACCTGAATCTCGATGCACCGGAGTTCAAGCATGCCAATCCAACCACTGAGAACATCGCCATTGCAGCGTGGAAGCGGCTGGAACCGGTTGTGAATGCGGCGGGAGGAGCCAGATTGAGCCGCATCCGCGTCTATGAGACGCCGGAGATTTTTGCCGAGTATCGAGGTGAGGCGTGAAAGCGTACTTTGGACGCCGTTACATGCTCAGCGCCAGCCACCGGCTACATGCTCCGGCGCTCGCGGCAGAGGTCAACCGAGCGGTGTACGGAAAGTGCAACAACGAGCATGGCCACGGCCACAATTACTTTGTCGAGGTTCTGGTGTGCGGCGCGGTCGATGGGGAGACGGGAATGGTTGTTGATCTGGTCGAGCCTCGACCGAACAGTGCGGACCGAAGTACTGGATCGGTTCGACCATGCCAACCTGAATGTCGATCCGCTGTTTGCCGATCGCGTGCCGACGACTGAGAACTTCTGCATCGCGATCTTTGAATTACTGCACGATGTGTTGCCCGCGGGCGAGTTGGAGCACGTTCGCGTGGAAGAGACGGAAAACAATTTCTTTGAGTGTTCATCGAGGGGATAGAGGACAATGGCGCATCCAATTGCGGTGAGTAGGCCGGTTCGCAGAGCTGTCGAAGCAAGCGAGGGTCTCAGCAGCTTCAGCACGCAGGAGATGTATCGCGAGATTCTAGCCCGGCTGGGTGAGGATCCAGAGCGCGATGGGCTGCGCGCAACGCCAGAGCGCGTAGAGAAGGCGCTGGCATTCCTGACCAAAGGCTATGACCAGGACCCGACGCGGATCCTGCGCGGAGCCATGTTCGAGGTGGAGTACGACGAGATGGTTATCGTCAAGGACATCGAAATGTTCTCGCTCTGCGAGCACCACATGCTGCCCTTTTTCGGCAAGGTGCACGTGGCCTATATTCCCAAAGGCAAGGTCATCGGGCTCAGCAAGATTCCCCGCCTCATCGAAGTTTTTGCCCGCCGCCTGCAGGTGCAGGAGAGGCTTACGCAGCAAATCGCCGACACCATTCAGGAAGCCATCGCGCCGCAGGGCGTGGGCGTGGTGATTGAAGCGCGGCACCTGTGCATGATGATGCGCGGCATCGAGAAGCAGCACTCGTCGACCGTGACAAGCGCGATGGTGGGCTGCTTCCGCCAAAAAGAGACGCGCGCCGAGTTCCTGTCGCTGGTGCGGCAGCCGGGATCGGGGATCGTCTGAAGCAACGAGCGAGGCTTGGTCGCTTTTTGATCCTCCTCGCGCCTCAGGCCCCTCGCGCAACGGGCATCGAGAAATACTTTGCGCGAAGGCTGTTCGCCGTCGAGAGCGCCTGATCGAATTTTCGCTTGGTCGTCTCGTCGACGCGTTCCAGGAGCGCGAGGATCCCGTTCCGGAGTCAGGATTTCGCTTGCGATTTCGTGGAGTTGATGCCAGTCGTGCCAGTCGCCGATGCGTCGCTGCACGTTTCCCAGAGCCTCTCCGAGTTCGGAATTTGCGCTAGCGGAAAGCTGAAGGATGTACCGCAGCTCCTTCACCTTGAGCCGGAAGGCGTGGATGTTCTCGGTGTTGAGCGGAGGCCACGCGCCCAGCTCACGGACGACGTTGGCCGCTGCGCTATGGACGCCTTCGTGCGAGGGGTCAGGCAACCCGTTGGCCGAGGCTTTTCTTTCCTCTTGAGCCATGGCCTTTCGAATGAGGCTGGAGTACGCTTTCAGATTTTCCCGCGCGGCTGTGCGCCGGCGACCGAGCACGCGCCGCAACTCTGCGGCATTCTGCCGGCGAGCGATGTGGAGCTGTTCGACGAGGCGGGTGAGGGAATCGCCTTCCACGTAACGCGCCAGCCTGCGCGCGTTGCCGATCAACACGTCCATTTCGCGCACTCCGCCCGCAGCCTTGCGGATCGGCTCAATGGATTTGAGCAAACGGCGTGATTCTTTGCCCTCCACCTGGGTCAGAACGGAAACAATCGCTTCTACCCTTCGCGTTGTCGTGCGAAGTTTGTGGACCTCCGCGGGTGGAGGGTCTTTGTGCATGCTCTTGAGAGTTCTGCTGCAGCTCCCGCACCGCCTTGCGCCCGCGTTCCAGTTCTTCTGCCATCTCTCTGATCCTAGATTGGGGCGTCACCGGCCTGGTTGGCAAGCCACCTTACGGGGGCTAAAGTGATGATGTGAACGGGCTTCTTGTAATCGACAAGCCAGGCGGTATCACCAGCCACGACGTGGTCAACCGGCTGCGCCGCATCACGGGAGAGAAGTCCATCGGCCATTTGGGCACCCTGGACCCCATGGCTACGGGGGTTCTGCCGCTGCTGATGGGCAGATTCACGCGCCTGGCGCAGTATTTTTCCGCCGCGCAAAAAAGCTACACCGGCAGCATTCGTTTTGGGTTCGCGACCGACACTTTTGATGCCGAAGGCGAACCGGCGGGACCGGACCAATGGCCGGAACTCGCGGCAACGATCACGATCGAGCGGATACGCGCAGCCGCCGCGCGCTTCCATGGCGAGATGCAGCAGATGCCGCCGCCGTTTTCAGCCAAGAAGATTGACGGCAGGCCCGCGTACAAGCTGGCTCGTGAGGGCAAGCCGGTGCAGCTAACGCCGGCGCGCGTCAGGATTGACGCTTTCGTCGTTGAAGCTCTGGAGGGCCCCGAGGGCGCCTTTGTCATGGAAATCAGCGCCGGCGGATACGTGCGCTCTGTGGCTCAAGAACTGGGGCGCGATCTGGGTTGCGGAGCGCACCTGAGCCGCCTGCGGCGTACTCGGGCGGGCGCGTTCACGCTGGCCGATGCGCATACGCTGGAAGAGCTGGAGGCGCTGGTGGGAGATACCGCGGCACTGGAGGATTTATGCGTTCACCCCCGCACCCTGCTGCCTGAAATGCCCGCCGTGACCGGCGACTACCAAGCGCTTGGCCGGCTGCGCAACGGTGCGCAAGCCAATCTGCCGGAGTTTTCCGACACCCCGCTGGTGAAGGTGTTTGCCGGACCGCGAGAGTTGGCGGGAATTGCCCGCAGAGTGGCAGGAACACTTTTTCAGCCGGTTCTTGTGATGGGATAACGGCAGGGAATAGGGAACAGGGAATAGAAAAGCCGATCCTGTTGCGTGCCTGCATTTGGATCGCGGCAATCTGTCAAGCCAGAACGCATCGGCCTTCGAGTTCGATCGAAGTCCGATGCGAATCGAATCGCCAAGCTTTCTACTCCCTATTCCATTCCCTGTCCCTTTTCACGCCTTTTCCTCATTGCCCGTAGCCCTCTCGCTTAAACTGGAGTTTTGCTGTCCTTCATCAAGGAGCAGACTCGCCATGCCCTATCCCACGAATTATCGCTACACCCGCGAGCACGAATGGATTTCGGTAGACGGCGCCATTGGCTCGATCGGCATCACAGATTATGCGCAGAGCTCGCTCGGCGACATTGTGTACGTGGATGCGCCGAAGGTGGGCGATACCATCGCCGCCAACGCCACATTCGGCTCGGTTGAAAGCGTCAAGGCCGTCAGCGACCTCTTCTCGCCGGTCAGCGGAAAGGTAACCGCGGTCAATGAGGAGTTGAAGACCGCTCCCGACAAGATCAACGAGAACGCGCACGGCACATGGATCATCAAGGTCGAGCTGTCCAATCCGGACGAGCTGAAGACTCTTCTCGACGCAGCCGCCTATGAAGCGTTTATCGCGGAGGAGACGGCAAGTTAGCTGTTTGCCTCTAGCTGCTAGCCCCTAGCTTTTCTGGTGGCCTGGAAGTGGCGGCGACTGAATTGGATTTCCGAACCGGCAAAGACTCCCTATCGCACAGGCCTTTAGCTAGAAGCTAGAAGCTAGAAGCCAGGAGCTAAGAGCTAATAAAATGCGCTACCTGCCTAAATCTGACGAAGAACGCAGGCAAATGCTTGCCGAGATCGGCGCGAAGTCGATCGACGAGCTTTTCGCAAGCATTCCCGCCGAATATCGCCTCGAGCGCGACCTTACGGTGCCGCGCCAGCAGGCGGAGAGCGAGATCGTGGGCTATTTTCGCGCGGCCGGACAGAAAAATGCGACGGACTACGTCAGCTTCCTCGGCGCCGGCGCCTATCGCCATTACCGGCCCGTGATTATCGATGCTCTCGTCCAGCGCGGCGAGTTTCTGACCAGCTACACGCCCTACCAGGCCGAAATCACGCAGGGCACGTTGCAGGCGATCTTCGAGTTCCAGACCATGATTGCCGAGCTCACCGGCATGGATGTGGCCAACGCCAGCATGTACGACGGGTCCACCGGCGCAGCCGAAGCGGTGATGATGGCTGTGCGCGTAACCGGGCGCAGCAAGGCCGTGGTTGCCACGACTGTTCATCCCGAGTATCGCGAGGTGCTCGCCACGTACGCGAAGCATCAAGGCCTGCCGACCGCGTTGGTTGGCTACGATTCGGAGACTGGGCGTATCGATCTAAAGGCATTGGACGCCGCAGTGTCCGCAGACACCGCGGCTGTTCTGGTCCAGAGTCCCAACTTTTTCGGCGTCATTGAGGATATTCCGGCCATCGCACAGATCGCGCACGCGAAGGGTGCGCTCTTGATCGTGTCCATTGCAGAGGCAGTCTCGCTTGGCGTCGTTCGGCCGCCCGTGGAGGCCGATATCGTCGCCATGGAGGCGCAATCGTTCGGCGTGGCGCTCAGCTACGGAGGGCCGTTCTGCGGAGTCATCGCGGCCAAGGAGCAATTCGTGCGGCAGATGCCGGGCCGGCTTGCGGGCCAGACTGTCGACGGGGCAGGGAACCGCGGATTCGTTTTGACATTGGCGACACGGGAACAACATATACGCCGCGAGAAGGCGACGTCGAACATTTGCACCAACCAGGCTCTGGTCGCGCTGATGGCGACGATTTTTCTCACCGTCTACGGCAAGGAAGGCATTCGCGAACTGGCCGAGCACAACCTGGCCAAAGCCGATTACGCGGCCAGGACGCTTGGCAGCCAGCCGGGCGCGAAGCAGCGGTTTAGCGGCGCGCCACGCTTCCACGAATTTGTTCTGCAGACCGAGGAAGCGCCTGCGGCGTGGAGCCAGCGGCTCATGGAAAACAAGATTGTCGGCGGTATCGAGCTGAGCCGCTGGTATCCCGAGTTGAAGAATTGCACGCTCTGGTGCGCGACGGAAGTCGTCAAGCGCGAACAGATTGACGCTGCGGCCAAGGTGCTGGCGACTGTCGCGGTTGAGGCGTAAGCAAATTTATAGCCCGCAGGATCTGATTGCGAGAGATTGAAATGCTGACGATCAGTCCAATCGGACGAGCGGTTTTGTAACAAGGGCACGGCTTTAGCCGGGCCGCAAGTGCAGCGGAGAGGAGAAGAGGGCTTTAGCCCCTGCCATGGCGCACCCGGCCCGCAATGCCGCCCCGGCCAACATTCTGAACCCGTCGCGCATCTTTTTCGCGACAACAAAGGCGAGCATGGGCAGGCGATTGCTGCAATCGGATCGCAATGCCAATCTTCTAATCGACGTGCTTCGCTCGCTGATTGCGGAACGCAAGTTTCAACTGCACGACTTTGTCATCATGCCCGATCACATGCATCTTTTGATCGAGGTTGGCAATGAGATGACAATTGAGAAGGCGATGCAGTTGGTCAAGGGCCGGTTCTCGCATCGGCTGGCCCACGAATTTGGTTACAAAGGCGAAGTATGGCAGAGAGGGTTCACCGAAGTGCAGGTCATGAATCAGCGGGACATTGAGGCCCACCGAAAATATATCGCTGAAAACCCAGTCAAAGCCGGACTTGCGGCATCAGCAGATGAGTACCCTTTCTGTTTTTGCAGTTTGGCGAAGAAGAAAAAGGAAGTTGTGAGCTCAAACAAGATTGGCAGGGGCTAAAGCCCAGGATTTGTTTGTCGCGCTTTTCGGCCCGGCTGAAGCCGTGCCCTTGTTACAAAACCCGAAACGAAGAGGATCCAGCTAAAGCCGTGCCTTTGTTACAAAACCCGAAACGAAGAGGATCCGGCTGAGGCCGGCCCTCGTTACAAAGCATCAATATTCGATGCGGTCGATAGAGCGTTCTTAAACACGGCAAGGCGAGAACCAACACGGTCGTGAAACGAGACCACGAGGAACGAAGAATGGCGACAACCTCCGAAAATCCCGGCCCGCACACGCTGGGCAAAGTTCGTCCGCACCAGACGCAGAACGAAGCTCTGCTCTTCGAGAAGTCGTCGCCGGGCAAGCGCGCTTACAAGCTGCCGCCGCTTGACGTGCCTGCAGTTGATTCCGCAAAGCTGCTCGGTGCCTCGCGCCGCGAGACACCCGGGCTGCTGCCCGAGCTGAGCGAAATCGAGATCATCCGTCACTTCACGCGCCTGTCGACATGGAACTACGCGATCGACCTCGGCATGTACCCGCTGGGCTCCTGCACCATGAAATACAACCCACGCGTGAATGAGTTGGTGGCGCGCATCGAAGGCCTGGCAGAGGCGCATCCGTACCGGCCGGAATCGCTGGCGCAGGGAATCCTCGAGATTTTCGATCTTCTCCAGCGATGCCTTTTAGACATCACCGGCATGGACGCGATCACGCTGCAGCCGGCGGCCGGCGCGCACGGCGAATTCACGGGCATTCTGCTCACGCGCGCGTGGCACGAGTCGCAGGGCAATCCCCGCAAGAAGATCATCATCCCCGACTCGGCCCATGGCACCAACCCGGCCACGGCGGCCATCGTCGGCTATGCGGTCGAGAATCTCAAGTCGAATACGGACGGCGGCATCGATCTCGAAGCCCTGGCACGGCAGGTTGATGGTGAGACGGCGGCATTGATGCTCACCAACCCGTCAACTCTGGGCGTCTTCGAGAGCCAGATTCACAAGATCGCCGAAATCCTGCACGCCAAAGGCGCGCTGCTCTACATGGACGGCGCCAACATGAACGCGCTGGTGGGCAAAGTGCGGCCGGGCGATTTTGGCGTGGACGTGATGCACCTGAACCTGCACAAAACTTTCTCCACTCCCCACGGCGGCGGAGGACCCGGCTCCGGCCCCGTAGCCTGCAAAGCGTTTCTTGAGCCTTTTCTTCCCATCCCGGTTCTCGTCCGGAGCCAGGATGGCTCAAAGGGCTGCCCCGACGCAGGGGATTGGGAAGACACCAACGCCGAGCCCACGGCCGACGGCTGCCCGCCGTTGTTTCGCGCCCCGCTTCTCAAGCCCGATGGCGAGCGCGTCGGCGACACGGATCCTTTGCCTCTGCATCCGTTTGGCGGGCCGCTGCGCTGGGAGTATGACCGCCCGCAATCCGTCGGCCGCGTTCGCGCTTTCTATGGCAATACCGGGATGTTCATTCGCGCGCTCGCCTACATTCTGGCCAACGGTCCCGATGGCCTGCGCCAGACCACGGAAGACGCCGTACTGAACGCCAACTACATCCGCAAGAACCTCGAAGATACATACGAGCTGCCTTACAAGACTGCCTCGATGCACGAGGTGGTTTTCAGCGACAAGCGGCAGGCGGCGCGCGGCGTTAAAACCGGCGACATCGCCAAGCGGCTCATCGATTACGGCTTCCATCCCTACACGGTCAGTTTTCCGCTTATCGTGCACGGCGCGCTGATGATTGAGCCGACCGAAAGCGAGTCTCGCGAAGAGCTCGACCTGTTCATCGCAGCCATGCGCTCAATTGCTCATGAGGTGGAATCTACTCCAGAACTAGTAAAGAGTGCGCCGCACTCTACGCGTGTCTCGCGGCTCGATGAAGTGCAAGCTGCGCGAAAGCCGATCCTGCGCTGGCGGCCATAAAGACAGGGAATAGGGATAAGGGAACAGGGAATAGTCCCCGGGCGCGCCGCTCAGCCAAGTTCCCGGCGTCGCGGGTGCTTCGGCGAATTGACTCTTTTGTCCCCAGACATGCAACGCGTACTTGAGCGGCCCGGTCTATTGTCGCGCTGTGCGATTCATGATCCCGGTCCCCTAAGTCCTGGTTTGGGCGTCCCTGCTTTCGTCTACACTCGACTCAAGAATGTCTGGCGCTCCTCCATCGTCTTCAGCCGCCTATCGCGGGCGCCTCGCGCCTTCGCCCACAGGCTATCTGCATGTGGGGCACGCTCGCACCTTCTGGACGGCGTTCCAGCGCGCGCGCGAAGCCGGTGGTGAGCTCGTCATGCGCATGGAAGATCTGGATCCCGACCGCTGCCGCGCGGTCTACTCTGAGGCCGCCCTCGACGATCTGCGCTGGCTGGGAATCCGCTGGCAGGAGGGTCCGGATTTGGGAGGCCCCGACAAGGGCGGGCCGTTCGCTCCGTACGTGCAAAGCAAGCGCCGCGCTGTCTACCTCGACGCCTGGCGCAGGCTTCTGCGCACCGGCCGCCTCTTTCCCTGCCGTTGCTCGCGCAAGGACCTGGCGACCGCGCTTGGCGCTCCGCATGAACGTGCCCAATCAAGCGGCGTCAAGCTCGACAGCGAAGACGATGAGCATGACGATGAACCAATTTATCCCGGCACCTGCCGGCTTTTTATGGGCGGCACGCCGCAGCTTCCCGGTCCCACGGCAAGTGAATTCGAAGATCCGGCCGGCTCGAACTGGCGCTTTCGTGTTCCCGATGGCGAGGTGGTTGAGTTTGTCGATCTCAATCTTGGTCCGCAGCGCTTTGTGGCCGGCATGGACTTCGGGGACTTCGTGGTCTGGAGGCGCGACAACGTTCCCAGCTATCAGCTGGCCTGCGTGGCCGACGATGCCGCCATGGCCATCACGGAAGTGGTGCGCGGCGCCGACCTGCTGAAATCAACCGCGCGACAGATTTTGCTCTTTCGCGCTCTCGGCATTGAACCTCCCGCCTTTTACCATTGCCGCCTGGTGGTGGACCACAACGGGCGCCGTCTGGCCAAGCGCCACGATTCGCTCAGTCTGCGTGCTATGCGCCAGCGCGGCCTGACGCCCATGAACATTCTTTCAGCGGAGCTACCGGTTGAGGATTCGTGAGCCGGTTTGTTTCGACCTTGGATCCCGCGAGCCGCCTGCGACCGGGCTGCGTCCCGTGGCTTCAATGCTTTACCATCGTTGACGTGATGAGGGCTCCAGCAGCCAGCCGGCTGAACGCCCGCAACTCGACCGTCAGCCATGCAAGAAGATCAGCAACTTCGACTGAACCCCCTGCGCAACGCGCCCAATCTGCTCACGCTGATGCGCATGTGCATGGCTCCGTTCCTGGTGGCTGCGATCCTCGAAGGGCATTTCTTAGTCAGCTTCATTCTCTTTGTGGTTGCGGGACTTACCGACGGCCTGGATGGCCTGTTGGCGCGTGTGCTCAAGCAACGTTCTGTGCTGGGGCACTATCTTGACCCGGTGGCCGACAAGCTGCTGCTCAGCACGCTGTTTCTGGTGCTGTTTTACAAGGGACTGATGCCGGGCACTGTCACTGTGCTGGTCTTCGGAAGGGACGTAGGGATCCTGCTGGTTTCGGCCATTCTCTACGCGGCTGTCGGGCGCCGGGAGTTCTACCCCAGCATCTTTGGCAAAGCCAACACTCTGGCCCAAATCAGCGCTGTCGCGGCCGTCCTGCTGCATCAGCTCACGCCTGCGCCTTGGGTAGCAGCCTTGCGCGCCGTCGCTCTTGGCGCGACGATCGCGCTCACCGTGGCGTCTGGCCTGCATTATGCATGGCTGGTTTCGCGCCGCAGCGCAACTCCCGCCGCCAACGGCGCCGCTGCCAAGTAAGTGTGACTCGGGCTCCGGGGAGCGGGTGAAACGGTCCGGCACGCGAGAGAACTCTTTACTTCATCTCGGATTCGTCCTGAAGGTCTTCGGTTCCAACCGTGTCTTCGATCTCCATATCGCGAAACTCTTCGGAATCGAAGACTTCGCCACACTCCAGGCACTCGACATACTCCGTATCTTCATGCCGGGAAACGATTCGGACTTTGGGATGTTTGCAGGCGGTTGCCATCGCTGGTTGAACTTGCTGCTCCTCTAGCCGATGCCGAAGTTCCTTCCCGCCCCGGATAGGTGGAGGTTGCCCTCACTCACAGTTGTTTCCATTTGAGAGTGCCGGCTGCGGGGTATGGTTGCTCGGGATTGGCTATAGGTGCTCTTTCCGCAAGATTGTAGCCGTCTTTGTGCCGATTGCAAACGGATTTTTTGATGAATCAACCAGGCTGGTCACTGCGGACGCCGCGTTAATGGCACGCAAATACCGACTTGAAGGTGAATTCAAGCGGACGTATACTGAATACGGACCTAACCAGTCGTATATTTCATGCTCAAGCTCACCAAAAAAGCGGACTACGGTCTCATGGCGCTCAAGTATCTGGCCGAGCACCCCGAGACGCCTGCGCTGAGCGCCAAGGACGTTGCTGACGCCTACGGGATTCCCGCCCAGCTGCTGGCCAAGATTCTGCAGCGGCTGACCAAAGTGGGCCTCCTGCGCTCTCATGCCGGCATGAACGGCGGGTACGCGCTATCGCGGGATGCGAGGCAAATCTCGGCCTTCGAGGTCATCCACGCCATCGACGGGCCGCTTTTCATCACCTCCTGCTTTAAAGGCGCAAAATCCTGCGATCTAACGCCGAGCTGCACCATCAAGGAGCCTCTGGCGCGGGTGAATGAAACGATTGCCGGAGTCTTGAAAAGCATCAGCATTCAGGATCTTGCCGAGCAGGAACATCCAGCAGGGAAGGCCCATGAGACGCATGGGCTGGTGTCGCTGACGCTGTAAATCGGCCAGGAAGAGCGCGGCAGGATGACGACCCATCAAGAGTAGAATCGGCAACCGCCCCTGCCGAATCAAACAGTCAGTTTGCGAGCCTTGCAGAACGAAATTGAAATTATGGCAGAGATCGTTCATATCGGACCGACCGCGACGCCAGGCACAATCGAAGCGCAGCCGGTGGCCTCTGGCGGCCTTGATGTAACCCCCAGCGCCGTCAAGCGCATTCGCGCGATCCTCGCCAAGGAAGGCATTTCGCCTGAACAGGGCGGCCTGCGCCTTGGCGTCAAGGGCGGCGGTTGCTCGGGCATGTCTTATGCGGTGGGATTCGATGCACACCCGCGCGAAAGCGACAACATCTTCACCATCGAAGACGTTCGTGTCTTCATCGATCCCAAGAGCTTCGTCTATCTGCAGGGCATGACGCTCGACTACGAGGAAACGCTGATCCGGCAGGGATTCAACTTTATCAATCCCAATTCCACCAAATCCTGCGGTTGCGGCTCCTCGTTCTCTGTCTAAGGCGTGTTTCCCTGTAGCGCAGGCGTCCCGCCGGCTGTCATGCGGGCATCCTCGTCCGCACTTCACTTCTCACTGCTGTAACGCCTTCTCAATTCCCGCTTCCGCCAGCGGCGACATGATTGCGTACCCGGCCGGCAGGGGGTGCACGCCGTCTGCACTGAGAGTCGGAGGCAGCCCTCCCCGCTCGTCCTTCATCGCCGAGTAGTAATACACGTACACATCGCCTTTTTCGCCGGCGTATTGCTTCATCCACGCGTTCACTTCCACAACCTTGGGCGCGGGAGTCAGGCCCGGCGCCCAAGGAAAATCGAAAGCCGGAAGCACCGAACACAATACGACCCGGATCCCGTTCGCGCGGGCCAGCTCCGCCATCGACGCGATATTTCCTTCTGTCTGCTCCAACGTCATCGGCCCCGTATTGCCCGCAATGTCGTTGATCCCGGCGAGAATCACGACGACCTTCGGCTTCAGGTCGATCACGTCCTGCCGGAACCGCACCACCATCTGCGGCGTTGTCTGCCCGCTGATGCCGCGGTTGATGTAGGGCTTGCCGGGAAACGACTCATCCAGTTTCCAGCCCTGCGTGATGGAGTCGCCCATGAAGACCACCCGGTTCTCGCCCGGTTTCGGCGCAGCCAGCATTGCGTTCGCCTCCTTGAAGCGCTTAAGTCCGCCAAAGTCCACCAGCAGTTGGTTGTCGTGATCGTTCCAGTACGGATTGTTGGGGTGCCCGGAGGGCGATGTCGGCGTCGCCGGAGCGGCCGGTGTTTCGGCGGGCGTCGAGGTTGCGGGCACTTGGGCTTTCAGCGCGGCGCATGTAAGCAATCCTGCCAGGACGACGGTGAAAAAAGTAGGTTTACAAAGCTTCAATCGATTCACAAGATGCTCCGATCGATTCCAGGAAGTCAGAGACGTTCGTCAAACAGTCTACCTTTCGGCGACGCGTTCTGATTGTAGGCAATCGCGCCTCGTCCCGGCCACTGGCGCTCCAAAACCGCGGCCCATGCATACTCACGATAAAATCCAAACATGCCCGCTACGGCAGTTTCTCCTGAGATTCTGACGAAATACGAGCCCGTCATCGGCCTCGAAGTGCATGTACAACTGCTCACGGCTACCAAAGCATTTTGCAGTTGCGCCAATCATTTCGGCTCCGACCCGAACACGAATATATGCCCGGTTTGCCTCGGGCTTCCGGGCGCGCTGCCTGTCCTGAACGCCAAAGCCGTCGAGTTCGCCACGCTGGCTTCGCTGGCGCTCAACTGCCAGGTTCGTGAGCAGTCGATCTTCGCGCGCAAGAATTATTTCTATCCCGATCTGCCCAAGGGCTACCAGATTTCGCAGTACGACAAGCCTCTGGCCGAGTTTGGCTGGATTGAAGTTCCAACCTCATCCGAAACCAATAAAAAAATTGGCATTACGCGCGTGCACATGGAAGAGGATGCGGGCAAGAGCCTCCATGAAGGATTCTCCGACTCCGCGACGCGTACGTATCTCGACCTGAACCGCTGCGGCACGCCGCTCGTCGAGATTGTCAGCGAGCCGGACATCCGCACGCCTGACGAGGCTTTCGAATATCTCACCCGCCTGAAGGAGATCCTGCTCTACACCGGCGTCTCCGACTGCAACATGGAGGAAGGATCGCTCCGATGTGACGCGAACGTAAGCGTTCGCCTCAAAGGCGCGGAGCGCTTCGGCACCAAGGTGGAAGTCAAGAACGTCAACAGCTTCAAGTTCGTTCGCGCGGCGCTGGAATACGAGATCGAACGGCAGGTCGAAGTGATCGAGTCAGGCGGGCATGTGACGCAGGAGACGCGGCTCTGGGACGCCAACGAGGGCCGTACCTACTCCATGCGCTCCAAGGAGCAGGCGCACGACTATCGCTATTTTCCCGAGCCGGATCTGCCGCCATTAATCGTTTCCGCTGAATTCCTGTCCGAAACCAGAAAAAAACTGCCGGAACTGCCGGAAGCGCGGCGCAAGCGCATGATGGCCGAGTACGACCTGAGCGCGCAGGATGCGCACACCCTGACCGCATCGCGGGAGTTTGCCGATCGCTTTGAGGCAGCGGCGAAGACCGCACGCAATCCGCGGCGCGTGGCCAACGTCCTCCTGAGCGAAGTGGGCGGCCGCCTGAAAGCTCTGGGCATCGAGCTTGATCAATCGCCCGTGACAATGGACGGGATTGTTCTGGCTGCCGATCTGCTCGATGAGGGCAAGATCAGCTCCAAGCAGATGAAGCAGCTTTTCGACGTGTGCTTTGAAAAGGGCGAAGACTTTGGCCCCGTGTACGAGCGCGAGAAGCCGCAGCAGATCACCGACGCTTCGGCGCTTGAAAAGTTGATTGACGAGGTGATTGCCGCCAACCCCAAACAGGTGGAGCAATATCGCGGCGGCAAGAAGACGATGGCGGGATTCTTTGTGGGCCAGGTAATGCGCGCGTCAAAAGGCCAGGCGAATCCTGCGCTGCTCAATGAATTGGTTGTGAAGAAACTGGAGGGATAAAGCCTGAGCAGCGGGCTCGAGTCCTGGGCCGGCCGCTGTTTCGCGAATGCCGCGCGATGCGCAGGCCGCGCCTATCCTACTTCAACTTCAAGTCGCTGATGAAGTCCTTGCGCGCGTCCCAGGAGCTTACCGTCTTGATCGCGCTCTTCTTGCCGTCCTTTTCCGCCCAAAGATCGAAGTCAGTGCTCATGTCGACCTGAGCGAAATGGAAGTGGCCGTCGGCGGTGGAATCGAAACTGCGGATGGTTTTCGTTTTCTCATTCTTGATGAATACGGTGGCGCCCAATACGGGCTGGGAGTTTCCGTCCAGCACGGTCCCGGATACAGTGCGCATGCCGATGTTCTGGGCCTCGGCTGTCGAAGATAAAAACGAAGTACGCGGGCCTGCGGAAATCGCACACAATGCAAGAAAACCCAACATCGATGCCGCCAGGACGCCGGCTCGGCTCATTCTTATTCCTCCTCATCTCCAGGGATGAGATCGTCTTCCTCTTCGAGACCTTCTTCGATGCGGGCGAGTTCCAGTGGTTCGACACCAACCACCTCGTACTCCGTTCCACACTCCTCGCAGGCTATCACGTCGCCCTCTTCCACTTCGTCGAGTTCAACGTCGAGGGCGGTGTCGCATCTCGGGCAGCTGGGCATGGCAGCCTCCTCACTTTCCGAAACCGAATCGCATTGCGGGATAGGATCATCATCCCGATTCGGCAACCATCGCTAGTTTTAGGGAGAACCCGGCCTCAGGTCAAGACCCAAACGATGCACTCGAGACCTTAGTTTTTCGTTGCAGGGAAAAATCCTCGCATACGCCTTAGACGATGCTCTTTCCGGGACGGCAGTTGGCTATGCTTCGTCCCAGGTGCAGATTCGGTGCGACTTGATCGTCCCACGCCGGCCTTTCATTCGCGCGCCGCTTCTTTGCGCCATGACACCGGAGCGCTTGAACGTTTACCCTGTTGTCTACCATGCCGCGATCTGGCTCCAGTCCGTTCGCCTTTCCCGACTTCAAGGGAGCAACGCGCCGGCTGATTCTCATCAACCTGGCTGCATACTTTGCGCTGTTGCTCGCGAACCTGGCGTCAGCCTCCGCGGCGAAGGTTGCCGGCTCGCTGGTCTTCGATCCCTTCGCGTTCATGCACGGAACGCTGTGGCAGCCGTTCACATATAGCTTTGTGCACATTGGAATCCTTGGCACGCTTTTCGAGCTGCTCTCGCTGTGGTTCCTCGCCGGATTCCTCGAGAACTTTCACGATGCCAACTGGGTCATGAGCCTTTACACGGTCTCCGTTCTGGGAACCGCCGCGGCTGCGCTCGCGCTTTATCTGGTCGCCGGCACGCTGGCCCCTTCGCTGCTTGAAAATGTCAGCCCGCTTTACGGCTGTTTCGGCGGAATCTTCGGGCTGCTGGTCGCCATTGGCGTCCTTTATGGCGATACCCAGTTCCTCATGTTCTTCGTCATCGGCATCAAGGCGCGTTATATGGTGGTGATCTATGCGCTGGTCGCCGTGGCCATGCTTTTTGGTCAGGAACGCATGTACGCCTTTGCGCAGCTAGGCGGAGCGCTTGTGGGATTCGCGTTCGTGCGCATGGCGCCGCGCCGCGGAATGTCTTTCATGCTCAGCGAAAGCTGGTTCGGCCTGCGCAACCGCTACTATCGCTGGAAGCGCCGGCGAGCAGCACGCAAATTCGAGGTTTACATGCGCTCACAGGGCCGCACGGTCAAATTTGACGGCCAGGGCCGGCTGATCGACGAAGATCCCGACGACAAAAAACGCTGGAACTGAGGCATGTTAACGATGGATGGCCGCCGCCTACAGACCATTCGCGAAGACTACAACCGCATCGCGGACGAGTATGCGGACCATATCTGCAAAGAACTGGATCACAAACCCTTCGACCGGGCGCTGTTGCTGCGTTTTGCTGAGGCGGTCGGCGGCCGCGGCGCTATCTGCGACATGGGTTGCGGGCCGGGCCATGTATCGCGCTTTTTGCGCGATGCCGGCGCCGACGTGTTCGGGCTCGACCTTTCGCCGCGAATGGTGGAAAAGGCGCGGTGCCTTAACCCCCGACTCCAGTTTCGCGAGGGGAACATGCTTTCCCTGGATCTGCCCGACGGCGGGTTGGCTGGCGTCGCGGCGTTCTACGCCATCGTAAATATCCCGCGAGAATCATTGCCAACCGTCTTCGAAGAGATGCACAGAGTTCTTCAGCCAGGAGGCTTGCTCCTCTTGGCATTTCACGTGGGCGAAGAGATCGAACGCCCAGGGGAACTGTGGGGCCAGCCGGTCTCGCTGGAATTCTTCTTTCATCAGTCGGCCGCCATCCGGCAGCTTCTCACAGAGGCCGGATTCTCAATCGAAGAGGTTGCCGAGCGCGGGCCATACGCGCCCGAAGTGGAATACCAGAGCAACAGAGCATACATCTTTGCGTGCAAACCAGAAACTCGGGCTCGCTGAATTTGCGGCCTCTGCCGGAGTCTGCAGGAACGTCAGCCGGCGTCCGCTACAATTCTCATTGAAATGACCAACAAGATAGCGTTTCTGTTTCCCGGGCAAGGTTCGCAGGCCGTTGGCATGGGCCGCGACCTTGCCGAACGATTTCCCGTTGCCGCTCAAACCTTCGCCGAGGCCGATGCGGCGCTTGGCTTACCGCTTTCAAAGTTGTGTTTCGAAGGCCCGGAAGAGGATCTGCGCCTGACCGAGAACACGCAGCCGGCCATCATGACTGTGAGCGTAGCGGCGGCGCGCATTCTCGCCGAGCACGGTGTCGAGCCGGCGCTCGCCGCGGGCCATTCGCTGGGAGAGTGGTCGGCGCACGTCATCGCCGGCACGCTCACCTTCGCAGACGCGTTGCGCGCGGTGAAGGCCCGCGGTGCAGCCATGCAGAAAGCCGTGCCTCCCGGCGAGGGAGCCATGGCCGCCGTCCTCGCGCTAGATGCTGCCCAAGTCGCCGAAGCATGCGCAGAGGCCGCGCGCGAAACGGGCCTCACCGTTCAGGCCGCGAATCTCAACTCGCCGGGACAGACCGTGATCTCCGGAGCGGCCACGGCGGTCGAAAAAGCTGCTGCCATCTGTAAGGCCAAAGGCGCCCGCCGAGCCGTCATGCTTCCCGTCAGCGCTCCGTTCCATTGCGCACTCATGCAGCCTGCGCAGGAGGAAGTGGCCCGCGTGCTTTCTGGAATCGCGATGCACGATCCGCATATTCCGGTCGCAGCGAACGTCACCGGCGGCCTTGTCACATCGGCGGAAGCCACGCGTGATGCGCTGATTCGCCAGGTCACCGGAGCTGTGCGCTGGGTTGACTGCGTCCAGGCTCTGAAATCCAACGGCGCGGATTTGTTCATCGAGGTCGGTCCCGGCAAAGTTCTCTGTGGCCTGCTCAAGCAGATCGATCCGGAACTGAAGTCGCTGAATGTGGAAGACGCGGCGAGCCTGGAGAAGACATTGGCGGAACTGAACAGCATCGAGTGAAGCGCTGATCAGCCAGAGACGTCACACGACCCCCAGCTCCCGCAGCACGAATGCGTAGTCCAGCGCGATCTCCTTCAAATAGTCATACCGGCCGCTGGCTCCTCCGTGCCCCGCCTGCATATTCGTCACCAGCAGCAGCGGATGGCTGTCGGTCTTGAGCGTGCGCAACTTGGCAACGTACTTCGCCGGCTCCCAATACATCACCTGGCTGTCATGCAGGCTGGTCTTCACGAGCATTGCGGGATAGTTCGCCGCACGGAGATTGTCGTACGGCGAATAACTCAGCATGTAGTTGAAATACTTCTCGTCGTTGGGGTCGCCCCACTCTTCGTACTCGGGAACCGTCAGGGGCAGGGAAGCGTCGAGCATCGTGTTCATCACGTCGACAAAGGGAACGTGCGAAACGATGGCGCGGAAGAGATCGGGACGCATGTTCGCGATCGCGCCCATCAGCAACCCTCCCGCCGAGCCGCCCTCGGCCGCTACGCGCGCGGGATCTCCGTAACCGTGCGCAGTCAAATGTTCCACGCAGGCAATGAAATCGCTGAACGTGTTGCGCTTCACCAGCATTTTTCCCGCATCGTGCCATGGCTCGCCCATGTCGCCGCCTCCGCGAACGTGCGCATAGGCCATCACCACACCGCGATCGAGCAAGCTCAGGCGATTCGAACTGAAGCCGAGCGGCAATGAGTAACCATAGGAGCCGTATCCGTACACATAAAGCGGATTCTTTCCCGGCTCGCGGGCGTCCTTACGATACACAATCGAGACGGGAACCTCGACGCCGTCCGGCGCCTTTGCGTGAACGCGCTCGCTCGCATAGAGTGTGCGGTCAAATCCGCCCGGCACCTCAAGCTGCTTGAGCAGCGTGGATGCGCCCGTCGCCACGTCGTACTCATACACCGAGCTTGGCGTCACGAGCGATTGGTACGCATAACGGAACGTCGTAGCATCGAAGATCCGGTTGATGTGCGGATGCGCGCTGTAGGCCGGCTCAGGAAACGCAATCTCGCCGGCGCGAGCAGCGTCCGCCCCTTCGCCGGCAAACTTCCACAGCCTGAGCCGCGGCAGCCCATCCTCGCGTTCGCAGGCGACGAAGAACCCCGCGAAGAGATCCACGTCCTCGAGCATGACCGCATCGCGGTGCGCGATCCGCTCCGTCCAATGCTCGCGCCCTGGCGTAGCCACAGGCGCTGTCACCAGCCGAAAGTTCCGTCCGCGATCGTTGGTGCGGATAAACCACAGCCCATTGCGGTGGTCGACCGAATACTCGTGCTCATCCTCACGTGGCGCAATCAGCGAGAAACTGCCGCTTGGATCGTCTGCTCGAAGCACGCGCGCCTCGCTGGTTGTGTGGCTGGCCGACTCCACCACGATGTACTTTCCGTCACGCGTCCGCCCCGCGGCAAGGTTGAAGCGTTCATCGTCGTCCTGAAAAACCAACGCGTCGGCCGAATGTTCTGATCCAAGCTCATATTTCCAAACCTGATGCTGCCGCTTCTGCTGCTCGTCCTCTACGGTGTAGAAAAGGGTTCGGTTGTCCGCCGCCCAAACCACCGACCCCACACGCTCTACCTCGCCGGGAAGGGTTTCGCCGGTCTCAAGATCCTTGATCCGCAGCGTGTATTGGCGAAAACCCTTTGTGTCGGTCGTGTACGCCAGCCAGCGGCCGTCGTCCGTAATATCGGTGTCGCCAACGGAAAAAAACGCGTGCCCCTGCGCGAGCTGATTTCCGTCCAGTACCACTTCTTCTGCTGCGCCGGCGTCCGCTCCAGCGGGGCCGCCGCGCTTGCGGCAATGGATGCCGTACTGCAACCCCTCCACGGTGCGCGTGTAATACCACCACGCGCCGTCGCGGTAGGGAACGGAGACGTCGGTCTGCTTCACATGGCTCAGCATCTCCCCGTAGAGCTCTTCGCGCAGGCCGGCCAGCGGCGCCATCACCGCATCGGCATAGGCGTTCTCGGCCTCCAGGTACGCCGTCACATCCGGGTTTTCCTTGTCGCGCAACCATGCATAATCGTCGGCGAGGACGATCCCATGTATGAGCGTTTCAGTGGGTATCTTGCGTGCAACAGGCGGCGGGGGAATCGAATTCTGGCTCATTTCTATCCCAGTGTATCGCGGTTTCTTGACTTTGGCCGGGCACGAACTGTACAGTTTGTTTAAACGGAGTGAAGAGTTCATGACGTCGCCAATATCTGCAAGCAATGGAACCGTCGTCTCCGCCCTGCGGGCGCGAGCAAACTTCGGGAGAATACTCGACGATGTGGAAAGCCGGGGTCGTTCTCTGGTCATTGAAAAGCGGGGCACGCCGAGGGCTGTGCTGCTGAGTCTCCGCGAATATGTCAAACTCGCCACCCCTGAGCCGGAAATTCTGAGGATTATCGGCGAGGAGGCCAGGCGCAAGGGAACCAACCTCTTGACCTCTCGGCAAATCGATCGTGAAATCAAAGCGGCACGGGCGCAAAGGAAGAAGAGTTCTTGCTAGCGCTCCGCCTCGTCGTCGATACCAACGTTGTTGTTTCTGCAGCTCTAAAGGACACCAGCTTTCCGCGAACCGCCCTCCTGATTGCCATCGCCAGACCGGCCCGCCTCTACGTCTCCCAGTCCATTCTCGATGAGTACTCCGACGTGCTCGCACGCCCCGCAATTGGCATTCGCAAGGTTGAGCGTGTCCTGCTCTTGCAACTCATCAGAAACCGAAGTTTCCTTGTCTCTCCCTATCGGCGGCTGGATCTAACCGGCGATCCGGACGACAATAAGTTCGTGGAATGCGCGGATGCTGCTCGCGCGGACTACTTGATTACCGGCAATTGCAAGCACTTTCCTCGGTTTTGGAAGGGGACCAAGATCATCACCCCGCGCGAATTTATCGAAGTCGCGGCGCCACATTTGCTTCGATAACAGTCCATCACCCGGGAACCGGCCGCACCCCTCCAACGTACAATGGAGAAGGAATGGAAGGCCTTCGCCGCGCGCGTTTCGCCCTGATTCCGCCCTTGCTGGCGGTTCTTTTCGCATTCCTTCCCATTCCCTCGCGCGCCCAGGCAGTCGCGAGTCTGCCCCAACCCACCGACTATGTAAGCGATTTTGCCCACGTGCTTTCGCCTGAAGCGATCACGCGGCTGGACTCGATCTGCGAGCAGCTTGACCACGAAGCCAACGCTCAAATCGCCGTCGTCACCGTGCATGACCTGAATGGCGACGATGCGGCCGACTACGCAAACCAGCTTGAAGACCACTGGAAGATGGGCAACAAGGGCGACAACAAGTACGCCATGGTTTTGCTTGCTGTCGCAGACCATAAATACCGCATCGAGGTCGGCTACGGGCTGGAAGGCATTTTGCCGGATGGCAAAACCGGCGACATCGGCCGCGACATGGTTCCCGACCTGAAGGCCGGAGATTATGACGGCGCGGTGACGACCGCCGTCGGTGAAGTGGCCCAGGTGATCGCCGACGATGCCAAAATCACGCTCAATCAGGAAGAGCCTGCGGCCCCGCCCAGCCAGCCTGTATCTCAGGGATTTCCGGTCAGCAAACTGATTCTTCTCATAATTCTGTTGGTGTTCTTCGGCGGCGGCTCACTGCTCCGCATGCTCTTTGGCGCCAGCCTGTTTTTTGGCGGATGGGGCAGAGGTGGTTGGGGCGGCGGCTCCGGGATGGGCGGCGGATTCGGTGGTGGTGGCTTTGGAGGCGGAGGCGGCGGCGGAGGCGGCGGAGGTTTTGGTGGGTTCGGTGGCGGCGGCGGTGGATTTGGCGGCGGCGGGGCCGGAGGAAGTTGGTAGTACTTTAGCTTTCAGCTCTCGCCCTTCAGCTTATTTCTGATGTGCGTGAAGCGACGGGTTAAAGCTGAGAGCTGACGGCTGAGGGGTGGTAGCTGTTTTTGCGGAGGAGAATCGAACTGTATGAGCAAAGGACTTGGAATTACGCTGGCAGTTTTGGGCGTCCTGCTTCTTGTGGTTTTCATGGTCTTTGGCAGCTACGTGAGCGCCAGAAACCAGATGGTAAGCAAGGATCAGGCGGTAAAAGCCGCATGGTCCGAGGTGGACGTGCAACTCGAGCGGCGCGCCGACCTTATCCCCAACCTGGTCTCGACCGTGAAGGGCTTCACCAAGGAAGAAAGCAGCGTCTTTGCCGATATCGCGCAAGCCCGGGAAGGTCTGATGAATGCCCAGACCCCCCAGGACAAGATCGCCGCGAACAATCAGATCGACGCTTCTCTGGCCAAAGTCCTGGTCCTTACCGAGAACTATCCGCAGCTGCGCTCCAGCGATCAGTTCATGCGCCTGCAGGATGAGTTATCGGGAACCGAAAACCGCATCAGCGTGGCACGGAAGCGCTACAACGACGCTATCCAGGACTACAACACCTTTATTCTCCAGTTCCCAAACAGTATTTGGGCCGGGATCGCCGGCTTCCACCAGAACAATGCCTACTTCGCTGCCAGCCCCGCGGCGCAATCTGTGCCCAACGTGAGTTTTTAGGCTCGCACTGCCTTTGGCGCAGGAAAACGCAAAAGGCCACTCCGCGTTTGCGGAATGGCCTTCTTGTCTCAGGAACTTCGCCCGAATGCCGCTACTTGTAGGAGGCGATGGCGCTGGCTTCGTCATCGTAGATGTCGAAGACGGTATACAACTTGGTCAACTGCAGCAGGTCGTGGACCTTCTTGGTCAGCTTGAGCAGCTTCAGCTTCGCGCCCTGATTTTTTGCAGTGGTGTATGCGCTCACCATTTCGCCCAGGCCCGAGCTATCGATATAGCTCACTTCGCCCAGATCGAGCAGAATGTTGCGCTGCCCTTTGCCGATCAGGTCGCGAATGGCGTCGCGCAATTGCACGCTGCCCTCGCCGAGCGTGATCCGCCCGCTCAGTTCCAAAACCGTCACGCCATCCACTTCCCTGGAAGCTATCGCAAGTGCCACGGAAAATCCCTCCTTATCAGTACATCGGTTATAGCATCTTTGCCGCAGCCGGCGTGCGGAAAACTCCGCGCCGGGCAACTTTGCGGGAAAAACGATGATACGCCGCTCCCCGCACTCCAGACCATGTTAAGTTTTTTCCGTCACGGGCGCCAGATGCTTGATCAGCGTCAATTCAGTGCCAGGATGCAACTGGCGAAAGTGCACTTCGTCCATCAGTGAGCGAATGAGGAAGATGCCGCGGCCCGTTCCCCTGAGAATGTTTTCCGCGGCCAGTGGATCGGGTATGTTGTCGGGATTGAACCCATGGCCCTGGTCGGCAATCACTACCACCAGGTCCTTGCCCGTATTTTCCATCGAAACGTCGATCTGGCGGGCAGGATCGTATTCGTTGCCGTGCAGCACGGCGTTGATGGCGGCCTCGCGGACGGCCATGCCGAGGTGAAAGCGCTGGTCCTCGTCCAGACCTGCCTCGGCGGCCAGCTGATCCGCGGCTTCCTCCACCTCGCTCACACTTTCCATGGTGGAGCTCAGCCGGAAACTCCGCCGTCCTCTACTCGGTCCAGTCACCGGGTTCCCTCGTGCCTCCACCGGGTGGGTCCACAAACTCCGCCCACTTTCCATCAACCTAGCTGGCAGTTTCAAGTCTGGATGCGATTGTGTCAAGCGGAGAAAGGGGGATTACTTCAGTTGGCCCTGGCGCAGTTTCGGGCGCGCCCGGGTCGCGTGTCGGGGAGTAAACTGCCTTTCGTACGTTGATTCTCAACTGCAGAGCCGCATCACACACCCAGGGATGAACCAGCACACCCACGTTCGCGTAAGCCTTACCGGCCTTCTGGGGACGCCGGTAACGGACGCGCACGGTCAGTTGCGCGGCAAGCTCAAGGATATTGTGGTGGCCACGGGGCCGGAAGGCGGCAAGGTCGCAGGCGTTGTGCTCAAGGGCCGCACGGGCCTCTCCATTGTGCCGTCGCAGGAGGTAATGGAAACTCCTGCGGGCACGCTCGAGCTGCGTTCTGCTGAGGCGGTCTCGCCCCTCAAGGATGAAGGCAGCTATCTGTTTCTGCAGCGGGATCTCATCGACCGCCAGATCATCGATATCAACGGCAGAAAAGTGGTTCGCGTCAACGACGTTGACCTTGAGTGGACCGGCCACGGGGCGGCCCATCATTTGCGCGTCGCTGAAGTCGAAGTCGGACTGCGCGGAGCATTTCGCAGGGTCTTCAAAGGCGTCTTGCCGCGCGCCCGCCTGGAATCCATCTCCCGCAAATTCAGCGCGCGTGCCATTCCCTGGCAATTCGTCGATGTCATCGAGCCCGATCCCGCGCGGCGCGTCAAGCTGCGCATCGAACACGAGCGCCTGTCCGATATCCATCCCTCTGAGCTGGCCGATATCCTTGAAGATCTCGCCCCCGCCGAGCGCGAGGCCGTCTTTACCTCGCTCGACGAGGAAGTTGCCGCCGAGACTCTGGAAGAAGTCGAGCCCAAGTTGCAAAAAGCCCTGCTTGAAAAGCTCGACGAGGAACGCATCGCCGACATTGTGGAAGAGATGGACCCCGGCGCTGCTGCCGATCTGCTCTCCGAGCTGCCCGAGGAACAGTCCGACGCCATCCTCGAGGAGATGGAGCCGGAAGAGCGGCAGGAGGTCGAGGAACTGCTGGAGTTCGACGAGGACTCCGCGGCCGGCTGCATGACCACCGAGTTCGTCTACCTGGGTTCCGATGCCACCGTGGCCCAAGCGGTGCAGGCGCTACGCAGCTTCGATGGCGACCCTGAAGGCGTCACTGAAGTCTTTCTGCTCGACGAGAAACGCATGCTTCGCGGCGCCATTCCGCTGGCTCGCCTGGTGATGGCCCAGCCGGAGACTCACCTGAGCGTGCTGGCCGAGCCGCGCGTCATCTCCTGCCCGCCCGACCTGAAACAGAACGACCTGGCCGAAATGTTCGATAAATACAACCTTCACGCGCTTCCCGTTGTTGACTCGCAGGGCCGCATGGTGGGCGTGGTGCAGGCGGAGCGCGTCATCAGCTTTCTGCGCGAAAAGCTTTAGATTCTGGTGGAAGCCGCTGCCGATCGAGATCCTTTCTGGCCCATCCGCTGCTGTTCCTTGCGACCTTTTTGTTACCAATTACGAGCAAAAACCCCAGACACATCAAAATCTGTGAAACAATTTGTTCATGTTCCAGTTTCCGAAGATTATTCAGGGCGGCATGGGCGTCGGTGTGTCCAATTGGCGACTGGCCCAGGCCGTTTCCAAACTTGGCCAGCTCGGAGTCGTCTCGGGCACGGCGCTCGATTCGGTCTTTGTGCGCCGCCTCGCCGATGGCGACCAGGGTGGCCACATGCGCCGGGGACTGGACGCGTTTCCGTTTCAGGAGATGGCGAAACGCATTTGGCAGGAGCACTTCGTGCCGGGCGGCAAATCTCCAGATGCGCCTTATAAGGCGCTTCCCATGCATCAGAAGAACGATTCGCGCAAGCTCGTCGAGCTCTGCATGGTGAGCAATTTCGTTGAGGTCTTTCTGGCCCGGGAAGGCCACGATAATCCAGTTGGCATCAACTATCTTGAGAAAGTTCAGATTCCTCATTTGCCTTCGATCTACGGCGCCATGCTGGCGGGCGTCGGTTATGTGCTGATGGGCGCGGGGATTCCGCTGCATATCCCCGGCGTGCTTGACGCGTTTGCAGCGCAACATGCCGCGGAATATCGTCTGGCTATTACCGGTGCAGCGCAAGGGCAGTTCGCGAATCTTGACACGCCGATGCGCCTCGATCCTGCCGAATATGCGGAGGGACCGCTACCGGCGCTTGGACCGGCCCAGATTTCTGGCCATTGTTTCGTCAAACACGCTGGCCGCGACCATGCTGCGCCGCGCCAGCGGCCGCGTGGATGGGCTGGTAATAGAGAGTCCCACGGCAGGCGGGCACAATGCGCCCCCACGTGGCAAACTGCATTGAATGCCGCCGGCGAGCCGCTCTATGGGGAGCGCGACCAGGTGAACATTGCGGATTTGCGTGCGCTTGGCGTTCCCTTCTGGCTGGCTGGCGGATACGGCAGTGCGGCCAAATTGCGCGAAGCGCTGGATCAGGGCGCGACAGGAGTCCAGGTTGGAACTGCGTTTGCCTTCAGCCGGGAATCAGGCATGGAGGCTGACTGAAATCGCGCCTGATCGAGCGGGCGATGGCGGGCGCAGGCGAAGTTTTTACCGATCCGCTTGCCTCGCCAACCGGATTTCCGTTCAAAGTTGCGCAGTGCTCGAGGGCACGACTTCAGCGGCCAATGTTTATGAGCACCGGAGCCGCACGTGCGATCTGGGTTATCTACGCGAGCCGTACGCGGCGGGCGATGGACAGATCGGATACCGTTGTTCGGCGGAGCCGGTTGAAAACTATCTGGCCAAAGGCGGAAAAACCGAAGACACGGTGGGCCGCAAATGCCTCTGCAATACTCTTCTGGCGAATATCGGGCACGCGCAGGTACGCAAGGATGGCTTTGTTGAGCCGGCGTTGGTCACGGTAGGCGACGATCTGAATACCATTGCGCAGTTCATCAAGCCGGGGCGCACGAGCTATAGCGCGGCAGATGTGGTCGAGAGCCTGCTCGGCATCAGGGCGAATGCGACGCGGCGGACGGCGCAGGAGATTGCGGCCATGGCCTAAAGCAGGATCGGAACACGCGCAGAGATTACAAGCGACGAAAGGGCGGATTCTTCAGCAAAAAGAGTCCGCCCTTTTTTGCAGGTGTAAGCGCCACGAGAAAATTGCGCCACAGGCTTCGCGCATTCGGGCCTTGCCTGTTATGGTCATTGAGGAATATTCTTCCGCAAATAAATCCAAGACTGCAATGAACCCACCTTAGGAACTCGCGTCACCATGTGGAAGCGCTGGCGAATCCGGATATTTCTGTTTCTGGCCGTGCTCGGCCCCGGATTCATTACCGCCAATGTCGACAACGACTCCGGCGGCATCCTCACCTACTCTCAGGCTGGCGCGCAATACGGCTACACACTTCTGTGGACCATGATTCCCATCACCATCGCACTGATCGTGGTGCAGGAGATGTGCGCCCGCATGGGCGTAGTCACGGGCAAAGGGCTCAGCGATCTCATCCGTGAGGAATTCGGCCTGCGCATCACCTTCGTCCTCATGGTGCTGCTGGTCGTGGTCAACTACACCAACGTCGTCACCGAGTTCATCGGCATCGCCGGCTCGCTGCGTCTGTTCCACGTCACCAAGTTCATCTCTGTGCCTCTTTGCGCGATCCTGGTCTGGTATATGGTGGTGCGCGGCACCTACAAGAGCACGGAAAAAATCTTCATTGTCGCGTCTCTGGTCTATATCTGCTACATCTTCGCCGGGGTTCTTTCGCAGCCGGACTGGCATGACGCGCTCTGGCCACCGTCAAGTTGCCGGCTCGTTCGGTGTGGAGCGACAAGGCCTATATGTACATGGCCATCGGGGTGGTCGGCACCACCATCGCTCCCTGGATGCAGTTCTATCTTCAGTCGTCGATCGTGGAAAAGGGCATTCGCGTAAAGGACTACGCGGCCTCGCGGCTTGACGTGATCGTGGGCAGCCTGTTCACCGACATCGTCGCCTGGTTCATCATCGTGGCTTGCGCGGCCACGCTCTATGTGCACGGCATGGGGGCCATCCAGGTGGCTTCCGACGCGGCCGAGGCCATGCGTCCGCTGGCCGGCGACTACGCCTTCATTCTCTTTGCTTTTGGACTCTTCAACGCGTCCATCTTCGCCGCCTCTATTCTGCCCCTCTCCACGGCGTACACAGTCTGCGAAGGCATGGGCTTCGAATCGGGCGTCGACAAGAACTTCCGCGAAGCGCCGTTCTTCTATTGGCTCTATTCGCTGCTGATTGCCGGGGGTGCAGTCACCGTTCTCGTCCTGCCCGACGCGCAATTGATCAATGTCGCCATCCTCTCCCAGGTGCTGAACGGTGTGCTGCTCCCGGTGGTCATCATCCTGATGCTGCTGCTGATCAATCGCACTGACCTGATGGGCGCGCACAAAAACTCACGCCTGTGGAATTGGATTGCCTGGGGAACCAGCATTATCGTCATCGGCATGACGATGGTGATGCTGTGGGGCATGATTCCGGGGCATTAGATCGCGGGGAGAACCTGGATCGGAAATTCCTCGCGATTCCCACGTTACGCCGCGACCAGCCGCTTGAGCCGAATCCGGCCCACGGGAATCTTCGCGAGATCGTACTGAGCCTGCTGCGTAATCCAGCTTTCCGCGCTTCCGCCAAAGACCTGCGAGAGCCGTATCGCCATCTCCGGCGAGATGCCGCGCTTACCATTGACAAGTTCGGAGAGAGTGGTGCGCGTGACCCCCAGGGCCTGCGCTGCTCGCGTGATTGTGAGGCCAAGCGGCTCGATGCACTCGCAAAGAACAACGCTGCCGGGATGGGGCGGATTCTTCATCGGCATAGGGAAACCTCCTTAGTGGTAATCCAGATAATCGACTTCAAATGCATGGCCCTCGGCAAATCGAAAGTCACTCGCCAATTGGCTCGAACCGTGACCGCCATGAAGCCTTTCAACTGCCCTTTCAACGCATGGAGGTTGAAGCCGGGCAAATTCATATCTTCGACTGAACCGGCTGCATCGAGGCGCGCGAGGATGTTGCGCAGTTTGATCAAATGTTGCGCAGCCACACCGCGAGCGTCATCGTCCTCATAGAGGCGTTTCAGCCCCTTGTGGCGGAAAGATTGAATCATAAATAAGTGTAATGCGTAACGTAACGGGTGTCAAGCAATCGATTTAACTGGATTTGAATTACAGCAGCTTTCCCGCCGCCAAATCCTTGATCAACCCGCGATCCGCAGCCAGAAACTTGTAGTCGGTGAGGTCTTCCAGCTTTACCCAGCGCACCTGCTGATAGATCTGATTGTCGATGTCGCCGGTAAACTCCCGTACGGCGAAGAATTGCAGATCCACTGCGCCGCCGCCGCGATAATTGTGACGAATGCGTGTTACCGCCGGGCCGACTTCGGCACGAATTCCCAGTTCTTCGACTAATTCACGAGCCAGCGCTTCCCGCGCGCTCTCACCGGGCTCGATCTTTCCGCCCGGAAACTCCCACAACGAGCCCATTGGCTGATCCGCCCGCCGCTGCCCGATCAGCACTTCGCGATTGCGCACGATCAGCGCCGCCGCCACAAAACGAAGCGCGGGAAGGGAAGTGTGGGCCTTGGGCGTGGTCGGGCTGTCATTCACGCATTCAAGTGTATATGAAGCAAAAGCGTGAATTGTCTAAGGATGATCTTCCTCTGCGGGCGATTGGCACGGCCCTCGGCTGTCATATCCTGAGTGGCGGCGAACCTGCTAAGCGGCAGTCTTATTCCCCGCCCACCGCCGCTTCAGCACCCTCGGCCTCCCGCGGCCTGAAGGTGCCCCAGCCCCTTTTTGCCGCCGCCTCCGTGAGCGCGGGCGAGGGATTCACAGGAAACGGGCATCGCGCCATTTCCAACATGGCCAGATCGTGAATCGAGTTGCCAAAGACAACATCGGGCGACGGCAATCCTACACGCTTGAGCGCCGCCGCCTTTGCCTCGTCCGTCGGCACGTCGATAATCTCGCTGGTGATGATGCCGTCTTTGACGCGCACTTCCGCCGCCAGAATCCGCTCTTTCGGGATGCCAAAATCGCGCAGGCCTTCGACAATCACCCAGCGATTCGTGGAACTCACCGCCCATATCTCGATTCCGGCCTGCTGAATCTTTTTCACCAGCGCGGCCATCTCGGCAAACACGCGCCGCCGCACAAACTGCTCCACGTAACGCGCCGCAGCCGCCTCCAATTCGCTGTCGCGCAGCCCGGCGTACATCTGCACCATCTCGCCGCACATCGCGGCCTCACTCACATCTCCCGAACGATATGCGCGATAGCGCGCATCGAGCCAGTCGCTCGTCGATCGCGATACCAGCCCCTGCTCCAGCGACCAGGCCATGAAACCGTACCCGGCATCGCCGCTCCAAAGCGTCCCGTCGCAATCGAACACCGCAACCCTGGGCTTGCACGCAAACACCAGCCGCTCAAACTCTTCGGCGGTCGATCGCTGAACTTCAATTTCCGTAGGCGTCAAACGATTTTTCTTCCTGTCTGCTGAATTCATCCAATTCTATTTTCGTCCATGCAGGCCGGTTTGTGCGCAAACGCCAGGTTAATGAATGATGTACGCGCGGCAATGGGACGAATTCGTTTTGGGAGAGACTATTCCGATGCCGGAGCGCTCGGCTGGATCGGCTCCACGCGAATCTTGGCAATGCGCCTCGCGTCCATCTCCGCCACGGTCAGGCGCCGGTCTTCATACTCCACCGTCTCGCCTACCGTTGGAATATGTCCGAGGCGAGCCAGCACGAATCCCGCCAGGGTTTCGACGCCGCCATCGCGCGGCAGGCTCCAATGCATCTGCGTTTCCAGGTCGCGCAGATTCACGCTGCCATCCATGACTACTGTGCCTCCGGCGCTGGTCAGGACCGGCTGCGATGGCGCGTCGAATTCGTCTTCCAGCTCACCTGCAAGCTGCTCGATGGCGTCTTCGGCGGTCACCAGCCCCACCGTCGATCCGTACTCGTCCACCGCAATCGCCAGGTGCCGCCGGTTTTGCTTAAAGTCGCGCAGCAGGTCCAGCGCGGATTTCGACTCCGGCACAACGAGCACCTCGTGCATGATCTGGCCGAGCCGGACCTCGCCCTCAGGGGTGCCTTTCGACGTCCGAAGATAAAACAGCCGCGCCAGATCGCGCGCATACACCGCTCCGACGATGAACTCCGGGCCGCGAACCTCGTCGTAAACCGGAATGCGCGAGTGGCTTCGGCCGAAGACGCGCATACAGGCATCTTCAAGGAGCATGTTCGACGGCAGGGAAAAAATCCTTTGCCGCGGTGTCATGATCTCGCGCACCTGCACATCGCCCAGTTCCAGTGCGCGATGCACGAGCGTCTCCTGAAACTCAGGCAGCAGGCCAAGCCGCCGCGCCGCCGTCGCAATCAGCTTCAGCTCTTCGGCGGAGTGAATACTCGCCGCGCGTTCGCCGGCTGGAATATCGAAGGCGCGCAAGACTGCCGCTGCCGAACGGCTCAGCAAGCGTACCGCGGGGCGGGCGATGGCCATAAACACCAGCATCGGCGGCGCAACGGCTACGGCCAGCGCCTCGGCCCGGCGCAGGGCCAACCCTTTCGGCACCAGCTCGCCCACCACCACGTGAAAGTAGGTAATGATCGCGAAACCGAGCACCACGGCCGCCACGTGGCCCCAGATTCGCGCATCGGGTAGCGCGCCCATCCACCCTGCCAGCAATTGCGCCGCCAGGGGCTCGCCCAGCCAGCCCAGCGCCAGCGAGCAAAGGGTCACGCCCAGCTGCACCGCAGGAAGCAGATCGCTAAGGTTGCGCTGCAGGCTTCGCACTGCCCGCGCGCCCGGCACGCGCGCCGCCAGCAATTGCTCCACGCGCGTTTCGCGAATCGAAACCAGCGCGAATTCAACCGCTACAAAGTAAGCGTTGGCCAGAATCAGCATGGCCACGGCGACCGGTTTGATGAGCAGGAGTTCGTGCATCTCGCAGTGAGAATAGCATTGGAAGGGGAGAAGCAAGCCGGAGAGACATTCCCGAACCAGATCCTTTCAGGGAACCGGAGCGCCGCCCGGCGCGTAAACGATTCAGAAGTCGGAATGAGGTGGGGATATGAGGCGTTTTTGCGCGGCATTTTCGTTATGGATGGCATTGGCGGCTGTCGCAGCAGTTCCGGCGCTCGCCAGCGAAGCGACATTTGAGCGCGACTTGGCAGTCAACGGCCGGCTCGACCTGTCGGTTGCCACCGGATCCGGATATATTCATCTCACCAGCGGTCCCGCGGGCCACGTCCACATCTTCGCGCGCGTTAAATCCGGCTGGGGCGCCAGCGACGACATGGTGCAGCAGGTCGCTGCGCACCCGCCCATCCAGCAGACAGGCAACATTGTCCGCATCGGCGGCGATCATCGCTTTTTCTCGAACATCAGCATCGACTACGAGATTCAGGCACCGCCCGACGCCTATCTCGATGCCGGGTCAGGCTCGGGCAACGTGACCGACGAGGGCGTGGGTGCAAATGCAAAGCTGAACACCGGCTCGGGATCGATTCATGCCACCGGACTCCAGGGCGGATTCACCATCGGTACCGGCTCAGGCAACATTTACGCCGAGCAGATCGGTCCCGGTGACGTGAAGGCGAGTACCGGCTCTGGAACGATCGAATTGAAGAACGTGCACGGCGGCCTGAATGCTGGAACGGGCTCGGGAAATATCAAGGTGGAAGGTATACCCGCGGCTCCGTGGCGCATTCATACCGGCTCGGGCAGCGTCGAACTATGGACCGGGAATGCGGGACTGATCCTGGACGCCTCGACGGGCTCAGGCAGCGTTCATACTGACCGTGAGATCGTTTCGCAAGGCACGATGGATCGTCACCATGTGAAAGGCGCTATCGGCGGCGGCGGACCTGAAGTGCGCATCAGCACCGGCTCGGGCAGCATCCGCGTCCATTAGCGCGTCTCGAAAACCAGCCTTGTAAAAAGGGCGGGCTAAACGGGCTCCAGAAAAACCAGCCGTTTTGAAAGGGCACGAGTTTACTCGTGCCGCAATCGGCGCAAAATGATTGCGGCTTTAGCCGCGGAGGGATGTTTATTCCCGCGGCGACTTTTTCAGAAGCCTGTTTAGCCGGGCCGATAAAAGCAGCAGAGATTATGGGTTTTTAACCCCTAGGGGATCACGACCCGATCCATACAACAATTCTCGAAACTTGCGCTAAGGAATGAAGTAGTACGGGTCGGGATACTTCACCGAGTACTCCGCTTCAGGCTTGCCTTTCAGGTCGCTCCACTGGTCGCCCACGTTCAGCACCAGAGAATAGCCCGCGCCTGCGATCTGCGCGCGAGCCACCGCCTTGAAAGCTCCAATCGTTTGCGAACCATGATCCATGGGGCGCATCACAAGCAGCTTCCAGTTATCGAAGCCCTGCGCCCGCAGATTGCGCTCCGTCGCGGCGCGTTGCATTTCATTCCTGCCGGTAAGAAAAATGATGCTCACTCCCAAGCTCTGCGCCTCCTTGTAGAGCCGGAGCGTACCTGGAATCGCCGGCGCCTGCGCCGTTTCAAGCCACTGGTCGAATGCCGGCTCGATGTACGCGAAATCGGCGCCCAGCATTTCCGGATAGGTCGACAGCGTGGTGTCGTCAATGTCCAGAATCAGCGCCAGTTTTTCGTTCGGTCGCCGATGCGCAGCCCGCTGGCGCAGAAAAGCGATGGCGCGATCTGCCTGTACGTCCAGGTCGTGCGCATAGCACCCGCATTTGCACGTGCAATCGTGATACTCCTCCAGCTCCGTCTTGAGTGCGCCAAGATTGGGGATGCGCTCCGCTGCCGCGTCGCTGCTGAATTGGGGCTTGGGCGGCTGCTGTGCGGGAAGGGAACTCAACCCCATCGCCAGGATCAGCGGCGCCGCAAAAAACGTCCTGAAGGGTTTCGCCACTCGAACCTCCTTTCTCAGGCTTTGCATGCTCAGTGTAAACAACGCTCCCTGCATAAATGTCGTTCGATGGTAAAATCAAATGATTCACGAACAAGGAGAATCCCGATGGCTACCAAATATTTAGACGAAACCCTCTCCTTTCGAGCGGAGCAGTAAGCGCCGAAAAGGCTTCCCATCCGAAACCAGAGTCGGACGCGGCATCCGCATCGTCCGCAAAGACAAAGAGCTGATTGAAAAACTCGGCCGAAATGACTTGTGTCCCTGCGGCTCCGGACTGCGCTTTCAAGAAATGTTGCCTCAAGTCCGGTAGATTCGACGGCGCAAATCGAAACTACTTTTTTCAGAGAATGACAATTTGGGCCGCCGGCTGCTCGCGGGGGCCCCGCTACACTGAAAGCAAGATGATTCGCGTCTTTCGCCCTATCCCCGTCGAACAGATCAGGCTGCTGGTCTTCGATCTCGACGGCACTCTGATCGATTCCGCGCAGGACCTTTGCAACAGCGTGAATGCAACTCTGCGCGAGTTCAATCTCGCCCATCTGCCCGATCCGGCAATCGCCGGTTTCGTCGGCAACGGCGCGCCCATGCTCATGCGGAGGTCGCTGGCGATGGCTGCCAACATCGCCATCGGCGAAGTGAATGAGGATCTTTTCGCCAGGGCTTACGCTTTCTTTCTCCAGTATTACCGCGAGCACAAGTTGGATTTCACTTATGCCTACGAAGGCGTTCTCGATGCCCTCAAGGCTCTGCACGAGCTGCACGATGCCCCGGGTGGCCCGCCGAGAACCATGGCCGTCCTCACCAACAAGCCGGTGCGCCCGGCGCGCGGCATCTGCGAAGGCCTCGGCCTTGCCGGCTACTTCCTCCACATTTATGGCGGCGACAGCTTCCCCCTTAAGAAACCCGATCCGCTTGGCCTCCGCTCGCTCATGGAAGAGACCGGCGCAACCCCGGAGCAAACGGTGATGATCGGCGACAGCAAGGTCGATGTCGACACCGCTCGCAATGCCGGTATCTTGGTCTGTCGGCTGCGCCTTCGGCTTCGGCCCGCAGAATCTGATGGACACCCCGCCCGACGTCCTCGTCTCGTCCGCCGCAGAGTGGCCGGAGGCCTTGGGCGTAAATATTTCAAAAAAAGCGACTTAGGCGTCGCTCAATCCCCGGGAACTTTCCCGCTCCCGGGCGCGTATATTGGCTTGTAGCGAGGATTGAACGCATATGCAGAGCAGAATGCTCGCCGTTTGCCTCTTTGTGGCCGCCCTGGCGGTTGCCGCTGCGCCCGCGCGCGCAGAAGATGACGCAGTTCAGTTCTTCAACAACATTCAAGTCACCCCCGACGCCCCGGTCAACGATGCCGTCTGTTTTTTCTGCAACGTTGACGCCCACGGCGACGTGAAAGGCGACATTGTCGTCTTCTTCGGCAACATCCGCCTCGATGGCCAGGCCCATCAGGATGTGGTCAATTTCTTCGGCAATGTCAGCGCAGCCGATAACTCCTCGATCGGCGGCGACCTCGTCTCGTTCTTCGGCACCATTCACTTGGGCGAAAACGTCAGAGTGAACCAGGATCTCGTGGCCATGTTCGGTATCGTGCAAAGCCCGTCCAGCGTTTCCGTCGGCCAGGACCATGTTGTGTTCTCCCCATGGATCCTGTTTGGCCCGCTGCTCGTCATCTTCCTCATTGTCTTTGTGATCGTTCATGAGGTCCGGGCCCGCCGCGAGCGCCGCTTCCTGCAGCAGTTTCCCGTTCCGCCGCCGCCGCGGGTCTAGGGCGCTCACGCCCGGCAGGAATCCCCATCGAACGCAGTCAGCGCGTTAGGCTTGTGACATGGGCAACTCCGCCATGTCGACGGCGCGTCCCTTGCGCATCGTGCTGCCCGGCGGCAGCGGCCAGGTGGGCCGCATGCTCGCGCAGTTTTTTCAGGAGCGCGGCCATCACGTCACCGTCCTCACCCGCGGCCCTTACTCCGCGCCCTGGCAAACGGTCTTTTGGGACGGAGTCGAGCTCGGTCCCTGGGTTGAGACGCTCGAAGATGCCGACGTCTGCATCCATCTCTCCGGCCGCAACATCAACTGCCGCTACACCGCCCGCAATCGCCGCGAGCTTTACGACTCCCGCATCGGCACCACGCGCCTGCTGCACCGCGCCTTCGCCGCGCTGGCCAATCCGCCGCGCCTCTGGATGAACGCGTCCTCGGCCACCATCTACCGGCATGCGCTGCAGAGAACCGAATCCGACCGCGACATGGACGAGGCCACCGGAGAACTGGGCGGTAATGAGTTGATCTCGCGGCGCCGCCACGCGCCCGAAAAATGGAACTGGACCGTGCAGCTTGTGAAGGATTGGGAGACCGCATTCTTCTCGACTGAGACGCCGGCTACGCGCAAGATCGCCCTGCGCACCTCGCTCGTCTTCAGCCCTGCGCCGGGCAGCGTCTTCTCGGTCTTGTCGAATCTGGTGCGAACCGGCCTTGGCGGAACGCAAGGCAATGGCCGACAATATGTCTCCTGGATGCACGAATCCGACTATGCGCGCGCCCTTGAGTTCCTGATCGCGCACGAAGAGATCGACGGCCCCGTCAATCTCGCCGCGCCCCATCCGCTTCCCAACCGCGAGTTCATGGCCGATCTGCGCGAGGCCTGGGAGATGCCGAACGGTCTGCCTGCGCCCGCGCCGCTGATCGCCGTCGGCATGTTCTTCCTGCGCACGGAACCAGAGCTGGTTCTCAAGAGCAGACGCGTCGTTCCCGGCCGCCTCCTCGATGCAGGGTTCGATTTCGAATTTCCCGGCTGGCCCGAAGCTGCCGCCGACCTTGTTCGGCAGTGGCGCGCGCGCGATACGTAGCGCCGGTCTCCAGACCGGGGTCCCCACGGACAGGTCTTCGTTCGGGGGGTGGCTGACCGACTGTCGTGCGGGCGTCCACGCCCGCACAATCGCCTGATCGGCCAAATCCTGATCTCTGTTCTCTAATCTCTGCTACTTCGGCGTCACATCCGTTACCGGCAAATCCCAGTGCCCGAGCAGAATCTCGAATCGCCGCTGCTCTTCTTTTTTGTACGTGTCCTGATCCGGCCAGAGCTCCTTGATGAACGCCGCTTCGTCCGGGTTCGAGCTCGTCGCAACCGTCGAGTTCTTATAGACAATCGTCACGCGATAGTCCCAGCGGCCGTCCTCGGTCGTGTGATACGCCGGCGACTCAATCTTCAGCGACACGATCCGCCCCGTCGCCTCAATCTTCTTGAGCAGCGGCCAATGGTTTTTGAGGAACAGGTCCAGAAACTCCTGCTGATGCCCCCACTGGCACTTGTAGTAGTACTCGATTGTGTATGGCGCCCCTTCGCTCGACTGCGCCGGCGCGCCCTGAGCCGCCAGCGGCTTCATTACACCCGCGGCAAACGCCAATGCAACCGCGGCAATGACAATCCTGCGCTTCCAATTCTTCATCGGTGCCTCCATGCATGCGATGGAAGCATTGTAGCGTGGAGAACTTGCACCGCATGCACAAGGTAAAGTGTCATTCAGGTGACGAAGGCACGGTGTATGTGCGAAACCAAGTTGCCAGCTCTTGCTCCGGCATCGATCCGTCCGCCACTGCCAGCATGACCCTCACGGTCTCGCCATCGCTCGCAGTCAGTTTGTAACCATTGAGCGGTAAGAACACGCCGGCCGCCACAACGAGGGCCGTGCGCTTGTTTCCATCAATGAACGCGTGGTTCCGCGCAATACCCACGGCGTACGAGGCAGCAAGATCGGCTAAATCCGGAGCCCCATACGCCGCAAGATTTTGTGGACGCGCGAGAGCCGAAAGCAGCAAGGACTCGTCGCGTATTCCTTTCATCCCGCCGTGTTCAGCGAGTTGCTCGTCATGGACCGCCAGGACCACATCCACTGACACCCAGCGCGGCTCTTTCGGGCTCACTTTGCGAGCTCCCGCAGGACATCGCGCCGTTCACGCATAAATTTGCGCGCCAGGGCCATCTGCTCCTCGAACTCAGCGCTGTATGGCGTGATGCGGAGGCCGTCCGGTGACTCAGTCAAAAACACCGAATCGCCCTTCTCCACCTTGAGCAGTGCCAGCGCTTCCTTGGGCAGCACGATCCCCGCCGAGCTCGCCAATGGTCGTAACTTTGAGCTTGATCATAGTCGCCTCCGTTATGATGATTATAACAGATATTAGAACGAGCATGGGGCTTTACATTAGCCCCCAATGCCGACCCAGACGGGGAAAAGGGGTTAAGCGATCAAAGGGTTACGCAGCAGCGAATGAAAACGCAAAAAAAACGGCCCCCGTTTTAACGGGGGCCAAGTTGCCTTGGTTCTCTCGCGTTGCGAGAGCTTTTTTGGCGGCCTACGGCGGGGTGGCCGTTGGCGCGAGTGCAGAGCCTCGGGGGAGGAGTTGGCCGCTAAATTACGGCTGCTCCGCGCCTCCTGCGGCAGGAGCGCTTTGGGGTGACGCTGCTGCCTGGGCCGCCAAACTGTTTTCCATCACACTCAGATGCACACTGCTGAACCGCACCCGCTCCGGCTTTTGGTTTTGATCGCCGGTCGCGGTTGAGGCCACCTCAGCTTCGTTGCCGAGGGCGACGGAGTGCATGCGGTAGACGGGAATCTGATGTTCCGTTACAAGGTAGCGCTTGACTGCTTCCGACAGGCGCTCGGAACTCTGTATGCCGGCGCTGCCCGCCAGTGGCGAGTGCGCTTCCATTTCCAAAATGTAGCCTTCGTGCCCGGTGAGGCTTGAGGCCAGTTGATCCAGTGCCGCTTTCGAGTCCGAAGTCAGCACCGGGGAGGAGCCGCGGAACTTGATCACCAGATCCGACGCCTGGTGATATTGATCCAAGCCGTTCACCGTGGTGTTGATCTGGTTCACGTGATTCGATGCGCTTTGTGCGGCGCCGTTGGCGTTCTGCGCTTCGGTGTTGGCATTCATGGCCAGTTGATTCGCCGCATCGGCCGTGTCCTGCGCCTTGTGGATGCCCGCCTGCGCCCGCTGATCCACGTCCCTGATGTAAGCGGCATTCTTGGCGTTCACTTCATCCAGCTCGCTCAAACGGTCGTTGATGGGATCAATCTGCCTCTTCACCCACTTCTTGCGGGCAAAGGGGTAAATGCGGCCCCAGAATCCCTCTTTCGCGGGAGTCAATGGCTGTTCGGTTGCCGGCATGGGGGAGGGCTGAGCTTGGGTATCTGAAGAAGAAGTTGTCGTGGTCTGGTTCGAAACCCCAGACGATGTTCCGGTGTTGACTTGGTCCTGAGCCCAAACGGGAACTGCAATTGCAGCTGCCAACGCGAATACGGCCAGTTGGCGCGGGAAGAATTTTGTTTCGCTCGCAGATATTTTCATGAGGTTGAACCCCTTTTTGGCTCGCGGCATTGGTCGCCGCGGGATCGAGCGCTGCTGTCCGCTCGCCCTGTTAAAAGCACGATCGGTGCCAAAAAAGAAAGCTGCCTTGGAATTCATGTATCTATCTGAAAATAAGGGTCTTAGTATTTTCTGCGCCCAGGTGGAAATAGTTCGGTTGCGGCCTGTATACCGCAGTTTGCGGGTAATTTTTGCACCTTCGCGTAGTTTCTACCCTGTCTCAAAAGGGCACGCCCGTTTGGGATCGACGCGCCGCCTACTTCGCGTCCACGTGAATGACCCGGATCTCGGGGAATGCGCCGTCCCAGTCCTGGGCGATGGTGTCGAAAATCAACCGAAAGTCGGCGCTGTCTCCCGGCTTGAGCGGCGCCGCGGACACCGGCTCCACATCGATATAGGGCTCGCGCGTGCGAATCAGGTTCAGCGCCTGAGTTTCGTTTTGCGCCACTTCGTGCGCCGGATCGCGAAACAAAACCTGCACCGTAATTCCAGTCACTGTGCGGCTGCCCGTATTGGCGATCGATCCGTCAATGTAGGTCACTTTACCGCCGGCCAGGTTTGCTGACTCGCTCATATGCAGATTGCTGATCGCCAGATTGCCGGCATAAGGATCGAGCGCCGCCGAGATCGGTGTCACTGCCGGCGCACTCTTTCCGTGTTCGTAAAACAGGACCAGTCCAATTGCGACGGCCAGCACGATAAGGGCGGCCGCGATCATCGGCAGCCAATTCCGTTCCTGTGCCGTCTGCGGGCGAATCAATTGTGGACCTGTGCTCACGAGCGCGATTGTACACCTGGCTCTGTTACCCACGCTGTTCCCGAAGGTCCTTCCTTCACCTGGTACGGTTCTGAACGGGCAAGGCCTCAGCCGCACCAAAAGCTGGCTTGGTTTTGAAAGGGCATGGCTTCAGCCATGCCACAAGCCGTAGAAGTGAGAATGGGCTTTTGCCACTGGGGGTGCTTTCAAACTGGCTGAGTGCGCTGGCGCCATGTAGTGCCGGCGCGCCCGGCGTCTTCACACAAACGCCATTTCTCATTTGAATCCCAATAGCTCCCGCGCGCGTCCAACCAGCATCCAAGGGAGCAGCGGCCGCTAATGCCAGCCGCACATTTCTCAAGACTTTTCTGCAGCGTGATAAAAAACGAAACCAGCAGCATGACTGAACCGTAACTCAATGTGAAAGGCATTTGAAAGGCAGGCCACGCCATGCATTTCCTCCCCCAACCACGCAGTCACCTCGCCCCCAATTCGCTCAACCGCCTTTCGGCAATCCAAGCCAGCCTCAGAGCGGGCCTACCAGGGCCTGACCATTGCTGTCATGCTCCTGATTCTGGCCAGCATCTTGTAGGTTCAGGCGCACCGGCTGAGTCGCCCTAAGATGTTTTCAGTTGGAGCGGCCTGGATCAGGTCGGCCTCCGGCCCAAGAACAGGCCCGCTTCGGCGGGCCGTTCCTTTTGCCCGGCTTCGCTCCCTGGCCAATCGTGCGGACCCAGCGCTCTCGAGCCAATAGCTAATGGCGAAAAGCCTGTAGTCGCCGTCTTTACGCAAAGCTCGCCTTCTTTACTGACTGTCTGAAGTCGGTGCCTCGCATCTCGACTCGAACGCACATTTCTGAGAGGCGCGATCTCATGCGGTCTCCGATCCGGTCGCCCAGCGTCGCCTCGCGCGCGGCACGCTCCGTGTCGCTGGTTCCCCCGGCTCCGGCTGGCAGATCGGCATAGTTGGTCGTAATGATCGTTGTCTGACGGTCGTTGTAGCGCGTGTTCAGGATCAGGGCGACGGTGTCCCACACCCATTCGTTGGGTTTTTGCGCCCCCAGGTCGTCCAGCACCAGCACCTCGGCGGCGAACACCGGCTTCAGCAACTCCAGTTCCGTGGTCCGCACTTCAGGGTTGTAGCTGTTCTGGATGCTCTTCAGCAGCTCGCGATAGTCGCAGAACAACCCCTTCGCGCCGCGCTCTCTTATCAGCCTCTGCAATACGCCGACCGCCAGATGCGTCTTGCCCACGCCCATGGACCCGGTGAAGAGCAATCCCTTCCCGCCGGTGTCGACCGGATACTCGTCCACAAAGCGCCTTGCGGTTGTCAGCGCCGCGGCCAGCAACCGGTCGGCGCCATGGTAAATGTGGAAGGTATCCAGTGTGCAGTCCCTGTACCGTGCGGGAATTTGCGCTGCCTGAATCCGCCGCTGCTCCCGTTCCGATTCCTGGCACCGGCACTCGCGGCTCACCCAATTCCCGGCCGCATCCATCGACCGAACCAGACCCACACCCTCGCAAATCGCGCAAACCGTCATCTCGTTTTCCAGCCTAGCGTACTTGCCCTCACGCGTAACCGGTGCACACGTCGTGACCGAATGTGGAAAAGCAGTGTCCGCCTGGGATGCGCGCCGCCGCGTTGCCTCAGCCGTCGGCGAGGGATCGGTGGTTATGCTCGGCGTGCACGAAGATATCGCATTCACCTGAAGTTCGCGTTTCACACAATGATTGTCATTCTGAGGTCGCCGCGGCGACCGAAGGAGCCGCGGTTGCTGTTGTCGCTCTCAACCCGCCACGAAAACGGGTGCCCCACTAAAACTTTGCGAGGGCGGGGCCCTAGCACCGCTAACTCCGCTAGCCCCGCTGTCTCAATCGCACACCAGCGCGCCGTCCGGAAACACTTGTGTCTCGCTTTCTTCCGTTTCGGCAGGCTCGCCTGCTGCAATCATCGGCACAAAGAATCGTTCCACTTCGCCCAGCACATCCGTCCCGGTTCGCGCGTGGTAAATCGCCGCGCGCAGTTTTGCTCCGCCCGGCACGCCGTGCGTGAACCACGTGGCAAACTGCTTCATCTTGCCCACCGGATCGCCCAATCTCGCGTCGCGCGGCAGATCCTTCGTCGCCTCGGTCTCAGCCAGCAGCATCTCAAAATACGCGCGAATCATTCTGTAGCGATCGAGATTCGTTGCCTTCTCGTAGCTGCCCGTCGCCGTGTACTGCGCAATCTGGCGGAAGATCCAGGGATTCGCCGGCGCTGCCCGCCCGATCATCACCGCATCGCAGCCCGTTTCGGCCACCATGGCCGCCGCGTCCTCCGGCGTGCGCACGTCGCCGTTCCCCATCACGGGAATCCTCACCGCCTGCTTCACCGCCCGAATCCATTGCCACTGCGCCTGCCCGCTGTAGCCCTGCTCGCGCGTCCGCGCATGCAGCGCCAGTCCGTTCAACCCTTCGGCCTCCGCCATCCGCGCCAAGTCCACACAAACAATCTGCGAATCGTTCCAGCCCATGCGGAATTTCACGGTGAAGGGAATCGTCACCGCCTTGCGAATCGCCTTGAAGATTTCGCCGATCTTGGGCAGATCACGCAAGAGCCCCGATCCGCCATTGCAACCCACCACGCGCTTTGCCGGGCAACCGAGATTCAAATCGACCGTGTCGAAGCCCGTCTCCTCAACGATCCGCGCGGCTTCCGCCAGTGTCTCCGCGTTCGATCCGAACAGTTGCGCTCCGATCGGATGCTCGTCGTCGTAGAACGTCAGATAGCGCCGCCGCTTCGTCTCCCGCATCCGCGCCAGACCATCCGCCGACGTGAACTCGGTCATGATCAGCCCGCACCCGGACTGCGCATTGGTCATCGGCGCTTCAACTTGCGCTGCCGTCGCTTCGTCGTTGCTTTGCTCCCTTGCTCGCTGCCCCCCGCCGTCTTGGTCCCTTGTTCCCTCGGTCCCTTGGTCCCGGGTGAATTGACTCGCATGCCGGATAAATCTCCGGAACACCGTATCCGTCACGCCCGCCATCGGCGCCAGGACCGTCGCCGGCCGCACCACCACTGCGCCCAGCCGCACCTCGGCCGGGACGCGAGCCTCCGCCGGCATCGCGTGTTCCACTGGGTTGTCCCAGTCCTTGTTTACCGTGAATCCGCGTCCTGCCATCGTAACCATCCGTCGGAGCTCTTAGCTTCTGATTCTGAATTTTCGCATCAAAAATGCCCTGTCATCCTGACGCTGAGTGTAACGAAGCGGAAGGATCTGCGGTTGTTCTTTAGAAACAAAGTCGAACCACTTTCGGCAGATCGCTCAAGCCCACGAAAAAGCCCCCGCCGTTGCGGAGGCTCGTCCCATCGTTTGGGTGCCCCAGATCTCGACTTTGAGACCTGGGAATCTCGGCTTACTTCGCCGCAGCAATCGCCTTGTCGCTCTTTGCGTACTTCCGCCGGAACCGCTCTACGCGTCCCGCCGTGTCAACCAGCCTCTGCTTGCCCGTAAAGAACGGGTGGCAAACCGAGCAAATTTCCACGTGAATGTCGCCCTTGTGGGTCGACCGCGTCTCAAAGTTGTTTCCGCAGGCGCACATCACTCGCACCGCGGCGTAATTGGGATGAATCTTTTCCTTCGGCATCGCTTGAAATACTCGCCTTTCCTGCAATTCGTCTCTCTTCATATTGTAGGGGGATTCGCCCGCTTGCGCAATTCCGGGGCCGGGAACTGAAAAAGCAGCTTCTAGCTGCTAGCTTCTAGCCCATCATGCAAGGAGTCGCAGCCTCGGCTCAACTACTGAATCTCACCGTCCACGGACGAGCTAGAAGCTGGAAGCTAGTGGCTAGAAGCTGCTTTATCTAAAATCCCTCGACCGCACCTCGACCCTCGTCACTTCCAGCGGCACAATCCGCTGCGCCTTTACGTGGATCACGCCCTCCTGGTTCTGCACCGGCCCCTCGATGCGCAAAAAGCGGTTTCGCGTCACCACGAGCCGGTCGCGCTCAAAAACATCCGGCGTCAGAATCACATTTGCAATTCCCGTCTCATCCTCCACCGACAAAAACACAAACCCCTTCGCCGTGCCGGGTCGCTGCCGCGCAATCACGCATCCAGCAATCGCAACCCGCCTGCCGCTCTTCAACGCCTCAAGTTCCCGCGCCGAAAAAACTCCCTCCGCCCGCAACGCCTCGCGGTGATACGCCATTGGATGCCGTCCTGTCGTCAGCCCCGTCCCCGCATAATCCGCCGCCAGCCGTTCCTCCGTCGTCATCTTTCTTAGCGGCATCGCGGGTGCCCCATCTCCGGGGTCCCCACGGACAGGCCCACGTCCGGGGGGTGGATCTAAGCTCTGCTTGGGTGGGGGAACGATTCCATCCTTCGGTCGCCGCGGCGACCGAAGGGTGGGATCCACTTCCGCTCCGCGCAGCAGCGGGCCCACCGGCCTTCCCGCCCACTCCACCTGCCACAGCGCATCGCGCCTATGCTCCACTTCGCCTAGCGAATTCAATGCGCCAATCTGCGCCAGCGCCACCAGCTCTTTCCGGTTCAACTCAGGCACGCGACGCGTCAAATCGTCCACGCTTAAAAACCCTCCCGCACCGCGCGCCGCAATCAGCGCCTCCGCCGACGTCTGTCGCAATTCCTTCGCGTAGTTCATTCCCATCCGCAATGAAACCGATCCGTCCACTTCCTTTTCCAGAGTGCACAGCCACTCCGATCGCTGCACGTCGATCGGCCGCACCCTCAGCCCATGCCGCTGCGCATCCTTCACCAGCACCGCGGGCGCATAAAATCCCATCGGCTGGTTGTTCAGCAATCCGCATGTGAACGCCGCCAGATAATGCACCTTCAAATACGCCGATGCATACGCAATCAGCGCAAAGCTCGCCGCGTGGCTCTCGGGAAATCCGTACATCGCAAACGACGAGATCCCCTGCACAATGTTGTCCTGTGCCGCTGCATCCACGCCGTTGCGCGTCATTCCATCGCGCAGCCGCCCCTCCAGATCCTTCATCCGCTGCATCGACCGCCGCATGCCCACCGCGCGCCGCAGCTCTTCTGCCTCCGCGCCCGTAAAGCTCGCAACCACCATTGCCATGCGCAGCAGTTGCTCCTGGAACAACGGCACGCCCAGCGTACGCTTCAGCACCGGCTCCAGCAGCGGATGCGGATACGTCACTTCTTCCTTGCCCTGCCTTCGCCGCATATAGGGATGCATCATCTTGCCCACGATCGGCCCTGGCCGGATGATTGCCACCTGCACCACAAGGTCGTAAAAACGCACCGGCGCATTGTGCGGAATCGACGCCATCTGCGCGCGGCTCTCCACCTGGAACATGCCCACCGTGTCCGCCTTGCACAGCGTCTGGTACACCAGCGGATCTTCCGGCAGCAGCGCCAAATCCACCTGCTTGCCGTAGTGCCGCGGGATCAGCTCGATCGACTCCTTCAGCGCCGCCATCATTCCGAGGCCGAGCAGGTCTACCTTGATCAGCCCCATGTCCGCGCAATCTTCCTTGTCCCACTGGATCACCGTTCGTCCCGGCATCGACGCGCGCTCAATCGGGACCACGCGATTCAGCATCCCTGCGCAAATCACCATCCCGCCCGAGTGCTGTCCCAGGTGCCGCGGCAGATCCTTCATGCGCAAACACAAATCCAGATACCGCGCAATCCGCGGATGCCGCACATCGAATCCCGCCTGTGCGAAATGCTTCTCCATCGTGTCGTTCGGGCCACGCCATTCCCAATGCCCCATCAACCCCGACAGCCGCGCGGACTGCTCCTCCTCGAAGCCCAGCGCCTTGCCTACCTCGCGCGCCGCTGACCGCCCGCGATACGTAATCACGTTGGCCGTCATCGCCGAGCCCAGCGCGCCGTAGCGTTCGTACACGTACTGGATCACCTGCTCGCGCTCGTCGCCCGAGGCCAGATCGAGATCGATGTCAGGCCACTCGCCGCGGTTCTCGCTCAGGAACCGCTCGAACAAAAGCTCCATCCCCACCGGATCAACCGCAGTCAGCTCCAGCGCATAGCACACAGCCGAGTTCGCCGCCGATCCGCGCCCCTGCACTAGAAATCCGCGCCATTGGCAATAGCGAATAATGTCCCAAACAATCAAAAAGTACCCGGCAAATCCCAGCTTCGCAATCAGAGCAAGCTCGTGTTTTACCTGCGCCCGCGCCTTCTGGAGTAAATGCCGTTTCCCCGGCGATCCGTACCGCTTGCGCACGCCCTCCTCCACGCGCTTCGCCAGAAAGCTATCCATCGTCTCGCCTTCCGGCATCGGATAATGCGGAAATTCGTAGCCCAGATTGGCCAGCGTGAACTCCAGCCGATCGCTCACGATGCGCGTGTTCGCAATCGCTTCGGGAATATCGCTGAATAGCGCCGCCATCTCGCGTGCCGTCCGCAGATGCCGTGCATCGTTGAGCGCCAGCAATCGCCCTGCGCGGTCGAGCGTCACATGATGCCGGATCGCCGTGAACACGTCGAGCATCTCGCGGTCTTTTTCTTCCGCGTAGCGCACGCCGTTGGTCGCAATCACCGGCAGGCCCAGGCTCGCCGCCACGCCCAGCAGTGACTGGTTGCGGCACTCCTCTTCGCGCTCCTGGTGCCGCTGCAGTTCCATGTACAAATTCCCGCGTCCGTAAATCGCCGCCAGCCTCTCGGCCGTCTTCCGCGCCTCGCCTTCTCCGCCGCGCGCGAGCACAGCCGCCAGCGGCCCTTCTTCGCCGCCTGTCAAACAAATCAGCCCCGCCGAAAATTCTTCCAGATCCTCGACCGTCGCCGCGCCCTCGGCCTTCGTCGCCTCGCGCATCTTGAAGCGCGTAATCAGCTGGCACAGGTTCTGGTAGCCCACCTGCGACGCGCACAGCAGCACCACGCGCGCCGGCTCCGGTGGAAATTGATGCGGCAGCCAACGCGCCGGCGTCGCGCGATGACCCAGCGATGAAACCGCAATCTCCGCGCCAATGTGCGCTTTCACGTTGCACGGTTGCGCAGCCGTGTGAAAACGCGCCGCGCCGTACACGCCATTGCGATCGGCCAGCGCAATCGCCGGCATCTCCAGTTCCACCGCGCGCCGGATCAACTGCTCCGGCAACGTCGCTCCGGCAAGAAAGCTGAACGCGCTCGTCGCGTGCAGTTCAATGTATGCGTCCGCATGATCATTCTGCGCAACGCTGAACGAAGTGAAAGGGGAGGGAATTAGAGGTTGTTCATCTGCGCGATTCGGCGCGTGGGCTCCCAACACTTTATGATCATGGCCGAGCGCCGCCAGTCGAAGAGCTTGCGGTTGCTTCCCTCTGGCTCGACGGGCCGTCTGCGGTTCAGTTCGATCTGCAGCATCCCGAGGCTGATACTCATCGTTCGGATGACAGACTGGCGTCCCCGGCGAATTTGCATTCGGCACCGAGCGCACATTCGGAATATCGCTGCTGTCAGTCGTAGAACGCCTCCAGCCGCCATGCATTCCGCTTGCGATCGCGCGTCAGCAGGCACGCAACGGATGGACCGCTGTTCATAGCCGCCAGCACATCCCACTCTTCTGCATCCCACGCGTCCAGCCTCCCACCAGCAACCGCTTGTCTTCCACGGTCCATATGCCGCCGCAATCTCATACCTGTCCTCTCCATCGCTGAACGCCACCGGCCTCATCGCAGAAGTCTGGGTGCCCCCGGTCCCTCGTCCGCCCGCGGCGGAGGGACAGGGGATCGCCCTATACTGCGCACTCGCATGAAAAACTGATCCCTGATCCCCGATCCCTGATCCCTGTATTTGCACCCGCACCGCTCGCGCCGGTCTCACCCTCCGCAGTGCCATCCGCGAACCTCGGTCATCGTCGGCTTCGCTGGCTGGCCGGCTCGCTGACCTGCTGACTTGCTGACTCGCAATCGCAAACCCCTCCATCCGGAATCCATCCGCGCGATGTGTATCCTCAAGCACAGGCGATCCCACTCGTTCATCGCCCACCATTGCGCGCAATCGTGCCAGCGTCACATCCAGCCGCGAGGGCTCCGGCGTCTGCGGCGTAAACAATCCCAGCTGCACCTTGCTCTGCGCTCCCGCTTCTGCACGGAGCGTGAGCCGAACTACCGCCGCTTGTGGAGGCTTTGCGCCAATCTCCAGTTGCAGCAGCTTCAGCAGAAATTTCCGGTCAATGGTGGGCACCGCCGGCCGGATCGAGCAACCATGCGTCCTTCCGCCCTCGAGGCCCATCTCGGCTGTGAGTGAGCCGAGCGCCAGCGCCCGCCCCGCGGCCCGCGTCGCCAGGCAATCGATCATCCGCGCGCCCACAAAGAGCAGGGAATCGATCTGCTCCACCGGCGTCTCGAACTCGCAAAATTCCTCGAGCGCAAAATCCGCCTCAATGGGCTCGAACGTGTGTTCTCGCTCGCCGCGCGCCAGCGCCTGCCACATGCGCGCTTTCGGGCCCATCCGCGCCACCAGATCCGCCTCCGGCAGCGCAGCCAGCTCGCCCAGCGTGCTAATGCCCCACAGCGCAAAGGTCGCCGCATACTCTTCGTCCAGTCCCAATGCCGAAATCGGCAGCCTTGCCAGCGCTTCCGCCTCCGCGCCTTCGGCAATCACCGCGACTCCGCGCATGCTCGCAGCCTTCATCCGCGCCGTATCGAAATTCGCGCTCACCGCAATCGAAGCGCGGAATCCCGCCTCGGCCAGCTCATCTCTCAGTCGTTCCGCCAATTGCGCTGGTGGCCCGAACAACCGCTCTGTGCCTGCGATGTCCAGTACAAATGCGCACGCCTTCCCGCCGCTCGCCCCAAGCGGGCCTGCCTCATTTAATCCCGCGCCGCACACCTCTTCAATCCGCGGAGAAAACTTCGCCGCGCACTCGAGCATCACCGCCCGTGCCGCCGCCTCGCTCTCCGCCGAGCGCTTGAGCAAGCGCAGCCCGGGCATAGCCTCCGCTTCCAGCCGCGTCATCCCCACCGCTGCACCGCTCCGCTCGGCCAGCCTGTTCAGCGAGCACACCCACTCCTCGGGCGCGCGGCCATCCAGCACCACCACGGGATCCGTCTGCCAATCCGTTCGCAGCCGCAGCAGTGCCTGCGCGGGAAACTCCGCCGCATGCGCGCATAAATAGAGTCCGCGGCTCACGCGCGCTTCTCCTGATCCCACGCCGCGTTCGCCTGCCACGTAGCGGCCGGCGGCTTTCTCGTCGTGATCTCAATGGGAGCCTGCCGCTCTCTCTCGCGCCGCACCGAGAACTCGAAACCGCGCAGCACCGTCCTGCCCCGCTGCTCCACATTCCGCGCCGAGCACTCCAGCAGCACTGTCGCAGCGGACTTGGCATACCCGCGCGCGCCAATAACAACAAGGCTGCACTGCGTCCTCTCCGCCGCCTGCCTGTAGCGAAACCACGTCGCCAGCGGAATCCTGCTCGCCTGCTCCGGCGCCGTATCGCCCAGGTCGAGCACAATGGCCGCGAATCCCCCGGCCTGCAGCAGCAGGTCGGTCGCCCGCAATCCCTGCTCCAGTCGCGCCCACGCAGGGCTTACCCACCGCCGCTGTTTTTCTGCTCTCTGCTCTCTTATCGCTGCTCTCTGATCACTGACCACTGACCACTGATCACTGTTCTTACACCTCATCCAGAGCAACCGCCGCAGTTCCACGCCATTCGCCGCGGCCGATTCGGGATCGAACGCGTCCGACACATCCACCCACGCGCACGCGCGCTCCTCAGCCTGTCCTCTGCGCCACGAACTGGAGCACCAGGCTCGTCCGCCCCGACGACGTCGCTCCAGTCAGTTCGCTGATCGCCCCCACCGGCAGTCCGCCACGCAGCAGTTCATCGACCGCCCGAATCCCCGTCGCCGCAACCTCGTACATCGCGCGCGGCGCGGGCGTCAGTGCCGCGGGAAACTTCCGTTCCAGCGCGTGCTCAATCTCCAAGCGAAGTGCAGCGGCAGTAGGCATAAGATTCCAGGAGCTTGAATTGAGTCATGGCCAGTTTGGATCTACTTTGGAGGGGCACGGCTTTAGCCGTGCCGTAAATCGCCCCAAATGAATTGGGGCTTTAGCCCCTGAGGGAGAAAATGTGTTCAAATCGGCTCACGGCTCGTATTTCGCCTTTTGTTCGCCTAATGTACCGCCAAAATACCCCGCCTGTCAAAGTCAGAAATCCACAAATTTTCACAATTTTGGGCGCTTCCAGTTTTCGCACCAAGATCGGTGCATACGCCGGTGCCCAACGACTAACCTACACGCTATCTATCACTTGCATTAGAAAAACAATCAAAATTTACCCGATCGAAGAACCCCGCGAACCAGCCAGCGTGCGCCTCAGGCGCGCCAGCCCTCGCTAGCTCCGCTAACCCCGCTAACTCCGCTGCCTCTTTCCCACCAGCTCAGCCCTCGCCGCCAGGCCAATCGCCATCGCCATCACCCGGTCGTCGTGCGTTCCCGCCAGCGCTCCGCTGCTCCCATTCGTCATCCGCACAAAGCTCCGGCACTCCCCCAGCAGCCTGCGGCTCTGGAACCGATCCGGCTCCTCCACCAGCGCCGCATTCAGTTTTCCCAGCATCGCCGGCCGGCTCAGGCTCGTCGTCAGCCAACCCGCGTGCCCATTCTGTCTGTAAATTCGCCCATACTTGCACGCCGTCTCCGCCAGCGCCAGCACGCCGCTGCCGTGATTGTTCCGCTCCACTACCAGCCATGCGCTGTTGTATTCGGTCGCCAGATCGGTCACAAACTGTGCCAGCTCCAGCCCGCCCATGTGCCCGGCAAATTCCGCGCATTGCAAGCCGGTCTCCATCTCCAGCACCTCGGCCGCGGAGTAGTCGCCTTCGCTCCCGCCTCCCGCCGGATCGACGGCTACCAAATACTGCTTGCCCTTCACCGGCGGCAGCCAGATCTCAAGCTCCCCATTTTTCCGCCGCTCCACAGGCTCAGGAGCCATCTTCATACGCGCCTCCACAGCTGCCAGCTCAAACACGCTCTCGCCGCTCGTCAAAAAGCAGCTCTCGGCGTCTTCCGCATACTCCTGCCGCGCCAGCCCGCGAAAATCCGCGCGAATCTGCCGCCGGTATCCAATCTGCTTCAGATCCAGTCCGTGCTCCGCGATCAGCGCGCGCTCTTCATCCGTCAGGCTCGCCTCGGCCACGGTTCTTGCGCGGTACTGCTCCTCCATCCACCATGGGAAAAAGTGCCGGACCATCCCCGTCTCGTCGGCCTTCAGCCACTCCTGGTGAAAGCACCCGCCCACTCCCAGCGGCGTCGACTCCAGCACCATCTCCCCATCCGGCGCCATGGCCGCGCGCAATCCTGCCAGGGTCTCCGCCGCGTCGCCCGGCCAGCGCGCCAGCTCGCTGCAATGCAGATTCTGCACCGTCAATCCTCGCCCCGCATTCCGGTCAGCCGCGCTCACCACGCGATACTCCGCGTCCATCTTCGGAAACACAATCTGCCGCACGTTCGATTGGCCCGTCTTGAGCGCCCCGGTGCGCATCGGCTCCGGCAGCCAGTCCACAAACCGGTGCACAATCCTGAAAATCTCCTCCGCCGCCTCCTGGGTATGCGCCACTTCCAGCGTTAGCGTTCCGGGGTGCGTAATCGTCTTCAAAAAAAATCGCGCCGCCACCCAAGTCGTCATTCCCAGCTGACGCGCCTTCAGCACAATGTTTCGCTGCCCGCGCTTCTTCTCGAATTCCTTCTGCACCGTGTTCGCCGTCAGCTTTACCGGGCTTCCATCGCGCGACCGAACCACCAGCAGTTCCTCTGCAGCCGTCTCGATGGCGGTGCGTCCTTCCAGGAACCACGGCCGGGTGTCGAGCTTCCGCCCGAGCACTTGCAAATCCCTTTTGCCCTGTCTGTGGATTTGAGCCCTGAACCATCCTTCCTCTATTTTGCGCAAGTTTTCTGCCGCCCGCACGTGTCCCCCGCTCCGCCTCGTCGCCGGCAATCTCGCGCACTCCGTCGCAGGCTTGGCGCGCAACTGCCCAGGTCGCGCGCCAAGTGAAGGCGCAGCTCCGCCCCGAGCCGCACCTCCAATGTTGTGTGTTTTTGCGTTTTGAATTCCGGGCGCCCTCAGAACCGTGTCCCTGGCGCCAACTCGCCAACTCGCTAACTTGCTGACGCCGCAAGCTCCGCTAACTCTGCTAACGCCGCCAACCCCGCTAACTCCGCTAACACCGCTAGCTCCGCTGTCTTTCTAGTACCCCCCGCACCAGTACTTGATGGTGTAGGCCGTTGACGGTGTCAGCGCCGTGTTCGCGGTGATCGTGATCGCCGTCGTGCTCTCCGTCCACGTTGTGCTCGTGATCTGCGCCGTCGCGCTCAGCGTCGTCACCACGCAGTTGGCCTGGTTGGTGTGCGTATTCGGAAAGCTCAGCGTGGCCAGCGTTCCCGTGGTCGGGCTCGTCCCCGTCGTGAGCGTCACCGTCCCGCTGATGCCGTCGCACGTGTGGCTCGTTGCGCAAGCAATCGTCGGGCTCGACCCCGCCGCTGCGCCTGCCGCGACGCCCATTGTTCCCGTTCCCATCATGAATTTGCTTTGCAGGTAGCCCGTAGCCGTCGTGTTTCCCGTGCCGCCCACCTGCAACGCCGCGGTCGAATAATTCGAACCGCCCTCATACACGATGAACCCCGCAGTTCCCGACCCGCTCGTATTGTTGATCACCACCGCGTTCGCGCCCGCTCCCGCGTTGATTGTCGTATTGGCATTGGCGGGCAGAATCACCCGGTCCAAAGAGTTCGCCGCGTCGGTCACGCGCAGGTAGTTGTTTGCGTCCTTTTGTACCTGCCACTTTGCCGTGCCCGAATAGTTGTTGAACTGCACCACGCCGGCATAATCCGCGCTCGATCCCGGTTGGATCGCCAGAGTCTGGCTCGCGTTCGCTCCGTTTTCGTGCGTCACATTGCCTTGCATGGTCGTTGTGCCGCCCAATATAGTACCGGTCAACGTCGGGCTGGTTGCCAACACCACGCTGCCGCTTCCCGTTGTCGCCGCGCTCACCGGTTGTCCGCTGCTGTTTGTCCCCATGACCGCCGCGCTCACCGGAACCGCACCGCCGTTAACCTTGCTCACCGTTGTCGCGCCCTGCGTCCCTGTCACGTCGCCGCTGAGACTCCCCGTAAAGTTCGTTGCCGTGTTTGCTGTGGACGCCGCCGTCGCATTGGCCACCGCCGTCGAGCCGATTGCGCTCACAATCTCGGTCGCTGTCGCCGCGGCGGGAGGCGCGCTTGCCGACCAGTACCCCAGCCCCGTGAACGGCGTCACACCGCCCACCGTCGCGCTTGATCCGCTCTGGTTATAGTAGGCAGGGCTGTATTCGCTGCCCGCCAGTACGGTCCCCGAACCGGCGCCACCCGAGAACGTGCAGGTCGTCGAGGAGCAGGAAACACCCGCGCCGGTGAATGTGAACGCGCCCGCCGCCGAATTGATTGAGGAGACCCCGACACCGCTCGTCAGCATCCACTTTTGAAAGTAGTCGTCATAAGCAAACGTCGCACACTGACCGGAAGGAAGGCTGAAATTTGCAGCGCCTCCCAAAAGCAGGCTTCCACTGTTCGAGAAATTCATCGAGCCATTGACGGCGCAAAGTGTGATGGGGATATTCGTTGCCGGTGAATTCGAAAATGCTGTAATCGTGGGCGAGCCCGGATTATAAACATCAGCGCGGCTCAAATTGTAGAGATTGAGGGTGCTGGAACCGTTGGTTAGCAAATTCGTTAAACCGTAGGTGGTAACGCCGCCAGTCAGACCCGGCATCACCACATTTTGAGTATGATTCCCAACAAACGCTGCTACCACAGGACCGGACATATTCGTTGCCTGCACGCTATCCATAGCGCAACCGGCGCCAGTGTCGAGCGTGTAACCCGTCGCCGTCATCGTCTCGTTGCTCACAGTTTGTGAATCATTCACCGTATAGGTACCTGCTCCTCCAGGAGTCCCGCTGATTTGAGCGAGGATAAGTGTGCCGTCGGTGATGCCTGTTGCCCCCATGCTGATAAGTGCCGCACCAATTGCGATGGTGCCGGTAGGCGTGCCGGTAACAGTCAGCGTTGTGCCTGAAATGGAACCTGTGAATGTCGCAAAAGCCGTTCCTACATGTCCGAACGCAGGACGGTCGATGCTGATGCCCACATTCTGCGAGCCGCCGCAAACAAATTGAAAACCGTTTGTAAGCCCTGCGGTGCCTTCGTGGTGAGTATGGTCAAACTGGATATTATTTGCTCCTTCCAGCGTGACGAGATTCGTCCCTCCCTGGCTTGTCGTGCCATAAAAACTAAGAGAGTAGGCGTTGCCCGTGCCTCCAGGGCACGCACCGATATACATATTCGGCGCCATCGTGGGGTCAGACCAGTTGCCCGCGTCGAATTCGCCTCCATAGAATTGATCGTTGCCGACGCCGGCACCACAGATATACAAGGCCGGATTGGTGACGCCATTAGCACGCCACGCCACGACGTTCTTAAACTGCGAGAATTGAATCGCGCTTGCCGGAGTCGGGCATGAGAACTTGATTCCGCCGCCCGGGAACGAATTCCCATAGTTACCAAACCAGACATCTTCCCAGGTCGAATACCACATGCCGCTGTTTGTATAGGTGCCGCATTCCAAATCTGCGCCGATCTGGGTGGCGGCGCCGGAGGCAGGAAGAACAGTAAAGCCCTTGAGATTGACCACAATCGCCGGCGAGTTGTTGGCTTGAGGCAAAACAAACGTCGCCTGATTTGTAGCCGACGACGAAGTAAACTGCGTCTGAATGCTCCCGGCACCTTGGATCGACAGATTATTCCTGAGGGTGACCTGCCCGATGGTGTAGTCAGTGAAAGAGCCGAGGAGCAGAGTCAGCGCCTTCGAGCCCGGATCGAAACTGCCAATCACATCGGCGGCGCTGCCCAGTCTTCCGCTGGCGCGCGCATCCACCGTACAAGAAGTATTCGCGCTCGCCAAACATGCGGCGATTGCCGCTTGGACTGAAGCATAGGTTGTGCCGTCCACCGTATAGACGCCGCTTACCTGTGCCGGCGCAATGCTCTGCCCGCCCACGATATTCGCGGCCGCGCTCGCTGCCGTGGTTGCGCCCGTTCCTCCCGAATTCACAGGTACCGCGCTCATGCCGCCAACCGTCGTGCCGTTGGCCGTGTAGTACGCAATCTGGCCCGAACTTGCGGAAGTGATGGTCCCGGTCACGCCGCCCGATCCGCTTCCGCATGCTGATCCCGTATTCGTGATGTATCCCGAGTTATCGATCTGCAGGCAATTGTCTCCGGACGCTGCCGCGAGCCCGGGGAACTTGATCGCATTCGGCGCCACGAATGCCGCATCCAGGTTCGCGCTCGACCCCGAATAAATATCTGTCTCTGCCCCTGACCCGCTTTCGAAATTGAGTCGAATATGCCCCGTCGGGTTGCTCGCATCAAGATATGTATCCCCGCTGTTGGTGCTTTGATAGGCTTTGAAGCTATCTAACCCTCCGGTCGCAGAATTAAGGGCCCAGTTATTGCTCGCATCCTTCACCAGGTACCATTGGCTGTTCCCATTCCAGTCCTTGTAAGTGAACGATCCTTTCTGGCTGGTTGTAAGTCCCGGCCACAGGTAGTAATCCACCTCCGCATCGGCGCTGTTACGCAGCGACATCGTTCCCGTCGATTGCGTCGTCCCGCCCACCAGCAGGTTCCCTACGAACTGCGCATCTCCCGCCTTATCTACCGTGCCGACCGCCGCTGGTGTTGCGCCACCGCTCGCAAACGTCACGCCGCCGGTGCCGGAATTCGTCGAACAGTTGAAGCACACATTCCCCGTGCCCGCCGCGTTCAATGCCGTTTGGTTGTTCGTGCTGCTCTGTCCCTGATTCCACTGCTGGATCTGCAGCCGGTATACGTTGTTCAGCAAATCCTGCATCTGGTAGAGCTGCTGCCCGCCTGTGGCGTCGCTGAATCCGTAAAGCCACCGGTAGCCGTAGTCGGTCTGGATCTCGTTCAGCAGTCCACGCTCGTTCCCCGCGCCAGTCCCCAGCCGAAAATGATTGGTCAAAGTCGCATCTTGCTGGCTCATGTACCAGTCGCCATTCAATGCGTTGAAACTCCGATGAAAGGTATCCAGGAAGCTGTTGCGAGTTCCGTTGTCGGTCAGCTTTCCGGTGAACATCGTCCCGCCCGTCATCCAGTTGTTGTACGCGCTTCCCGCATCCGCCACCACCTGGCTCGTCGAGTTTTCGTTCCGCAACCCTACAATCGTGTTGTTTTGCGCATTCGGCCCTAAGTGGAGCGCCGTCGAGCATCCCTCTACATCTCCACCCGTAAACGTGTTGCCGTCGCCCTGTAATAAGTTAATCCCATAAGTTCCGCTGATCGGATTTCCGCTGCTCGTTGGGCAATCGATATGCAGCCGCACGAAGGCGCTTGCATTCACCGAATCCGTCGTCGCGGGATTTGTAACCTGGTGTCCGATCGCATTGATCGCTGTCCCGAACCCGCTGAACTGGTTATCCAGAAACGTTCCGCCAGTGTAATTCCCGGTTCCGTCCAAAGTCATGCCGGTCTGGTTTGAGTTACCCAGGAAATACAAACTCTCTAAGTCCATCTCTTGGGTCCGGAATGCGGCCAGTCCCTGTGCCGTCGCGCTCGTGGCTCCCGTCGTATCAATCACGACGTTGTCCAGGTGGAAACCCGGAGTGTCCGTCGCGTAAGTCGGATCGCCCACTTCGATCATCGCGCCCGATCCCGTATAGGCAAGCGCCGTTCCGCCCGTGGTTCCGCTCGCCGCCGTCCCGCCGCGCAGCGCGCATCCGCGCAGCGACACGTTCCGCGTTCCTGCCGTCACCAAAATCTGGTTTGCCGTCGTAATCGTCGCGCACGGCAACAATATCGTCAGGTTATTCGTTGAGATTGTCAGGTTCGAACCCATCGTTAAGTTGCCCGTAAAGTTCCGCGCATCGCACGTCCCGCCATAACTCGCGCTGACCCCGCTCACACACGCTTGAATCTTCGCGCCGATATCTGCGCCGCCAAACTGATCTACTTGATACAGAGCCCCAAGCTGCTTGGCAGTCAATGTACCGGTGACGCTCCCGCCGGCCAGCGGAACGTCTGCTGCCGTTTGCGTATCCACATAGTGCTTATCCGCGGCCTGCATTGGCTGCGTCGGATCGCTGCTCAAATAAAGCGGCCCCGTCAGCGTTCCGCCGGTCGCCGACAGTCCGCTGCCTCCGCTCAACCCCGCGATCGCCTGGTCGACATACGACTTGCTCACCGCCTGCACTGCCTGCGCCGCCGGCATTACCTGCGCCTGCACCTGCGCCAGGCTCGCCTGCGCCGCCGCCGGAACCACCCAATACTGAGTGCTCGTCGTCCCGTCGCTCATGTAATACACCGCTGTGTAGAACTCTCCCGCGGGCGTCGCACCCACGTTCGGCGCGAGGTTCACGCTCACAAACCCGTCTGGGCCGAGGTTTACTGTTGTCGAGTCCGCGGCCACAGACTGTCCCGCCGCGGTCGTGAATGCCGGCCAGCTGATCACCAATGTTCCCGCGCCCGGTTGTCCGTTCGCCAGGTACACCGTCCCCTGCACAGTCGTTGTGCTCACCGCCTGCGCCATGGCCATCGCACCCAGCGTCAGCACCAGCACGCACACCGCAATTCCGCGAATCTTAGCCATCTCCTGGCCGCGGGTGCTCCACCCTCGCGACGTCCTGGTCTTTGTCGCTAGGGTGGGATCGCACGACACCGCACGCAAAACTCGTAGCCATCCGTTTTTCATGAGCTTCATCCCCATCGCATCCTTCTTCTCACTACTGTTTGCAAATCTTTCTTTGCCGCGGCGGACCGCAGCGGATCGGTCCGCCCCCAGCCATTCGATAATCACCAATCGAATTCCCAATGACCAATTGTCCGCAGCCACACTCCCTCAGGCCAAAACCTGCGTGCCCCGCCCTTGCGGCGGTCTTCGTCGCAAGGGTGGGATACCTATTTTGCGGCTGCTGCTGCTGCCTCTTCTTCTTCCCGCGCCAGCCGCCTTGCTTCCAGTACTTCTTCCCACGTCGGCCCTTCCATCAATTGCTCGGCGAGGCTCGGCCCGTCGAAGCCATCATCACCCTGGCCGCTTTTCTTGTTCTTTTCCATCAGTTCAAGCAGTGTCTCGGTGCTGTCCAGGTCGCCATGCCTTGCCTTGTCCCCCAGCTCCTTGGTAATGACTTCGCAGCTATCTTTCACCACTTTCCTCGCCCAGTGGCGCAAGTCCTTTTTCGACCCCTTGCGCTCTTCCTTCTCTGGTTTTTTCGCCGTCGCCTTCTTCGCGGCCTTCGCCTTCGTCTCCTTCGCGCTGCCGCTCTTCGGCTTTCCAGCCGATTTCTTTTCGCCTGGTTCCGTCTCCTTCGCGTTCTCTCTGTCGTCCTTTCGCGTTATCGTCACCACCTTATTCTTCTTTGCAGCCTTTTCCGTGTCCCGCTTGCTCTCGTCCATCGCTCCGCCATTCCGGCCACCCACCGCGGTCCTTCCTTTGCTTCGACGCCACGCAACTCCGATTCCGCGCCAGAAGCAGGCCCTCACCCGCCGTTCCCCACTCCCGCCGGCGCCTTTTGATCCCTCGTGCTGTCTCGCTACATGCCGCGGGAAAAGGAAAAGGGGCAACTCGCTCGACGAGTCGCCCCTCCCTTGCATTCTGTTTCCTCGCGCCCGCGCCTTCCGCGGTTGTGGCCCGAAGAAAATCGGAAAAGCCTTATCGGCCATCCGTTATATGAGTTTCATTTCGTGATGATTGCTTTCAGCTTACCGCATTTGCCAATAATTACTGGCAAACTTCGCCCGCCAAATCTTCATCGTCTTTTCAGCAACTTAGCCGTTTTCCATGACTCTTGGCAGTTGACAAAACACTCGCATCCCGCTTCGCGCCGCCAAAACCGCCCTCATTGCACGCGCCCTCTCTCGTTCCCTGCCATTCCTGCCCCGCCAACTCCGGTCGTCCGCCGCATTTCCCGCGACACTCCTAAGGCATCCCCCAACCCGGATTAGGAATTGATTTGCTCCCCCCGCCGTGGTATACAACCCCCAAGTTATTCTGCCTTTTAGGTTCTTTGTCTTAGCTGTGCGCCTTCGTCCTTTTCCTTCAAAGAAAGCCCGTCGGCCCCACCGCGAGACCCTGCACCGGTTGCTGAGTTGCTGCATTCCGAAGCCCTTGCAGTCTGGCGGCTCTACACGCTGCACAACTTCAGGGAGAGCTGCAACAACTCAGGAAACGGTCGAACAAAAGGAGTTCCGGCAATGCGCGTGCTCTGTGCTTTCGTGCTGTCCTCGGTCGCTTTTCTTCTCTCCGCCTGCGCGGGCATGCCGGTCATCACCACCTCCAACACTGATGCTGTTCCGGGCACGGTCCTCCGCGGCTCGGTCCACGGCGGCCAGAACCCAATCGTTGGCGCGCACGTTTATCTCTATGCCATCAACAATACCGGCTATGGAGGCCCCGGCATCGCAGCCTCCACCACCAACGCTTCGGTCTCGTTGCTTCGCAGCGCCGCCAACACCACTCAAGACATCAGCGGCAACTACTACGTCACCACCGATCCGTACGGCAATTTCGTCATCAACAGCGATTACGCTTGCCCCAGCAACTATTCGCACACCTACTACTACGCATCCGACGGCGATCCCGGCCTCGGCTCGGGCGTAAATTCTGCAATCACCCTCATGGCTCCGGCTGACGCATGCAACACCTCCGCGTCTACCGACATCAACGAAGTCTCAACCATCGTCACCGCTTATGTCTTTGCCGGCTACTCGAGCGACCCGCTCCACATCTCCAGCTCCAACACCGCGCTTGCCGCGACCGGCCTCAACAACGCGGCCAGCACTCTCAACAATCTTGAAGACGTCAACCACGGCGTAGCTCTCGCCACCACACCCGGCCTTAACGGCACCGTGCCGCAGCAGGAGATCAACACCCTCGCCAATATTCTCGCCGCCTGCGTCAACTCCACTGGCCCCGCTTCCACGCCATGCTCCACGCTCTTCTCCAACGCCACCAACAATGGCGTCAATTCTCAAGACACGGCTGCCGCTGCTCTCAACATCGCTCACAATCCCGGCGCCAACGTCGCCAATTTGCTCGGCCTGCAAACTCCCAGCTCGCCCTTTCAGCCTTCGCTCCCCTCCACCCCCGTGCCCAACGACTTCACCATTGCTATCAGCTACTCCGGCGCAGGCATGAATGGGCCCGTTCCGATCGCCATCGACAAATCCGGCAATGTCTGGGTGGGAAATACGGCCACCGGCGCCAACAGTGTCAGCGAGCTCAGCCCCGTCGGCGCGCCCATCACCACCTCTGCCGGCTATACGGGCGGTGGCATCGAAGATCCATATAGCATCGCGATCGACAAGTCCGGCAATGTCTGGACAGCGAATGTCACTCCCAACAGTCTCAGTGAAATCAGCAACGCCGGCACGCCGGCCACTTTATCCCCCTACACGGGCGGCGGCCTCAGCGCTCCTTACAGCATCGCCTTCGATCAACTCGGCCACGCGTGGGTTGTGAACAACGTCGGCGCCAGTCTCAGCGAGTTCAGTTCAGTCTGGTTTGGCCATTACCACCTCCCCGGGCGACCAGGGCGGCGGCATCAACAATAATCCCGTTTCTCTTGCCATCGACGCCTTGGGCAATATCTGGGTCTCAGACAGCATCACTCTCGGCGCGCTCAGCGAATTCTATTCATCCGGCACGTCCGCCGGTATGCCCATTTCCAGTTCCACCGGCGATACCGGCGGTGGTCTCGCCGATCCCTGGGGCATCGCCGTCGATCCCAACGGAAACATCTGGGTCGCTGACAGCTCGTCGAGCACGAGCAGACTCAGCCTCTTCGGCGCTGGCGGAACAGCCATCTCCAGTTCGCTCGGCTACACCGGCGGCGGTCTTAACGTCCCGGAGGGCATCGCCGTCGACGGCGCAGGCGACGTCTGGGTTGCAAATCGCGGCTCGACCGCCACTTCCGCGCCCTACCCCGATAGCTCCATCAGCGAGTTCAACTCTGCCGGCACGGCGCTCTCTCCTTCCACCGGCTATCAGGCCGGCCTCAATATTTCTCTCTCTCTCGCTATCGACGGCTCCGGCAATGTCTGGACGACAAATACCAACCTCAACACCGTCACAGAATTCGTCGGCGCAGCGTCGCCCGTCGTCACGCCCATTGTCGCCAATCTCCTCAACCCCTACGGTGCCCGCGCCGTTAACAAACCCTGAACGCTGTCAACCGTTCGCCGTCCGCCGCGCCTGACTCTCCTGGCCACGCTAGCTCCGCTGCGCTGCGCTACCATTCCCGTATGTCTCGCTTCCTGCGCCATTCGCCAAGCGCCCTCGTCCTCCTGGGTTTCTTCGCACTGCCCCTCGCTCGCACTCAATCCGCGCCCGCCCAGCCCTCTTCTGCACAGCTCGACCAGATCCTTTCCAGCCAGAATCGCGCCCGTTCCGTCGCGCAGGTTGCCGTCTCGCCCAACGGCAAGCGCGTCGCCTGGCTTGAGGCCGGCGAGATTCGCCTCGCCCCGCTCGATCAATTCGACCAGAGCAAGCTCATCACCGCGGCCACGCCAGGCCAATCCTGTAACGCATCTGAATTCGTCTGGTCTCCGAATTCCGACTCGATTGCGTTCCTCTCCGACTGCGCCGATCCCGGCGAGCAGTCCGATTTCTTTCTCTCTCGTCTCGATGGAAGCCCCGCCGTTCGCCTCAGCGAACTCCACGGTTACGCCGATGCGCCTGCATTCTCGCCTGACGGAAGGACCGTGGCGTTTCTCTACGTCGAAGGCGCCACGCGCCCTCCCGGCGCGCTCTCTGCCGAAACTCCACCCTCGGGCGTTATCGGAGAAGATCACATTGAGATTCAGCGCCTCGCAGCTGTCTCCGTAGATACTTCCCAACCTGTTGTTCCAACCTTCATTACTCCGCCCAATCTTCACGTCTTCGAGTTCGATTGGTCGCCCGATTCCAGGTCTCTCGCCTACATCGCCGCCGACCCTCCCGGCGAAAACAACTGGTGGGTCGCCAGGCTCTACACGCAATCCGTTCCTGCAGTCGAGTTATCCCATCAGACAGGGGGTGCCCCAGGTCTCGCTTCTGAGACCTGGGACAGCAAGAACCTCGGCCCCACCGCCATCCTTTCCCCCGCTGACATCTCCGGCCCGCTCCACGGCCTCCAGATTGCCCAACCCACCTGGTCGCCCGACGGCAAATTCATCGCCTTCATCGGCGGCCTTATGAGCGATCAGGGTGTCGTCGGTGGCGATGTGTGGATCGTCCCGTCTGTCGGTGGCGCTCCGATCAATCTCACGCCCAACCGTTCCGGTTCCGCTGAATGGATCGCATGGGACGGCAACGACGCCATCGACGTCAGCGAAGTTGCCGGAAGCGACTCTCGCCTTGTCCGCTTGCGCATCACCAACAGCGCCAGTGCCCCGGCAGCTTTCGACCCGCCTGTCTTCAGCATTCCCGGCACGGTCGGCATCGGCAGCTCCGATTCCAACCTCTCCGTATCCGCCGATCGCTCCCTCTTTGTCTTCCAGTCCAGTTCCTTCAACAATCCGCCGGAAGTCTACGCCGTGGGCACCAAAGAGTCTGTCCTCACACTCCGCCCAATCCTCCCCGCTGATGCAGCTCTCGCACTTCAACAACAGCCTCAAGCCATCCTGGGGCGACTCCGTTTCGCTCGCCTGGAAGAATGACAGCTTCAATATTCAGGGCTGGCTGCTTTTGCCCGATAACTACGATCCGTCGAAGAGGTATCCGCTCCTCGTCGAGATTCACGGGGGCCCCGCTTCCTCAGTCACCTCGCGCTGGAACGGCGGCGCCGGCGGCTTCAGCGCGACGGCATTTTCGGCGCTGGGCTACTTCGTCCTCATGCCCAACCCCCGCGGCAGCTACGGTCAGGGCGAGGCCTTTACCCAGGCCAACCGCGAGGACTTCGGATATGGCGATTTGCGCGACATTCTCGCCGGCGTCGACACTGTCCTCGCAAAATATCCCGTCGATCCCAACCGCGTCGGCATCACCGGCTGGAGCTACGGCGGTTTCATGTCCATGTTCGCCGTAACCCAGACCCATCGCTTCCGCGCCGCCGTCGCTGGCGCAGGTATCTCCGACTGGCTTTCCTACTACGGCGAGAACTCGATCGATCGGTGGATGATCCCCTACTTCGGCGCCTCGGTGTATGACGACCCGCAGGTCTACGCACGCAGACTCCGCCATCACGTTCATCAAACAGGCCCAAACCCCAACGCTCCTTGTCGTGGGCGATCGCGACGGCGAATGTCCCGCGCCGCAGTCCTTCGAGTTTTGGCACGCACTGCGCGATCTGCACATTCCCACACAGTTGGTTGTCTATTCCAACGAAGGCCACGGCTTCTCCAATCCGGCGGATCGCCGCGACACCTTGCAGCGCGCTGTCGATTGGTTTGCCCGCTACATGCCGCCCACCACCCCGTAGAGTCCCTGCTTCTCATTGCGGATTGTCTACTGGCTACCGGCTACCAGCCATACTGGCCGACCCACTTCTCTCTGCTCTCGAACTCCATCCGCGTCAGTCTATCTGCCAGAGTCTTATCGCAATCGCGCTCGGTGCCAGAGGTGGGCCCATCCTGATACACTTTTTCCTTGGGACATTTACTGTGTGTTTCGTCCCTCCGGCCGCATGCGGCAGCCTGCCGGCGGGTACCTGCGGCTGGGGTCAACTCGCCCCGCGCTGGCCAGCCTCGGGTTTGGCCGTGTGCTTCGGCGAGGGCGGTTGGAACTCATTCTTCTTAATGCGCTTTTCAAATCCGTTCCGCGGTTCTAAGGTGCGGAACGGGGAGGATTCATGCGGCGGTTTCTGACGCTTGTTTGTCTGCTTGGCCTGGCTATTCCGGCGGGGGTTTCTATCTCCGGTTGCGTCCGCAATCCGGCGGGAAATTATTGTAACGGCCTCGGCTATGGGTTAAAACTCACCGCGTTGGCCAATCTTACGCTCCAGCCGCAAACCGCCGGAATTTCCCTGGCTTACGGACAGACCACCACGGTATTGCAGCCCACCGCCACTACGTGCAAGGGCAATCCCGCTTCCATCCCTTCTGGATCGCTAAGTTGGGGCACCACCAACAACCAGTTGGTCGACATCTCGCCCAGCGGCGGAGTTTGCGCAGGAACATGGAATCGCAACAGCGGCGGCGGCATCCCCGATTACACCTATTGCAGCTACCCCAACCCATTGCCTTCGACGGGCGGTTTGCCATACGCCATTGCTTACATTACGGCCTCGGCCGAGTCGGTCACTTCCAATCCCGTCGCCGTCTATGTCCACGCCCCAGTCTCCAGCATTAGTCTCGTCACTAATTCTGTCTCCAGTCTCCGTTCCGCAGCAGTGCTTTTCCCAGAACCAGCAGGCTCAGCTTGATGCCCAGGAATGTTACGTCAGCAACGGCACACAATATGAGCTCTGCGCGCCGGCTTCTGTTCCGCCGGCAAATTATGCGTGCTCGGGCGGCTTGGCGCCGGGCGTCACTTCGGTTCCCGATTGCACTTCCTCCATCGGCACCCTCAGCTTTCTAACAAGTAATTCCGCCGTAGCCAAGATCAATTCCACAACCAACGTCATCACCGCGGAACAGCCGGGTACCACTGTCATCACTGCGGCCATCGCGCAAACGGCCTCTTCGGCCGGTTACTTCTCCACTTGCCCGCCCAAATCGATCAGTATTGCCCTGGCCAATGGAAGTACAAGAGGCGTCGTTACCCAGGGAGCTGTGCAGAACCTCACCACAAATGTGATCGACACCCAGGGAAACCCGATCACCGGACTCGCTCTGGACTATGAGTCCACGAATCCCATCGATATCACCACCAGCACTGCCGGCTCCATTGCCGCAACGTACCCTGGTGTTACCACGCTCACCGCGCTCTGCAAGCCGCCGCTTTGCAATCCTGCTCCCATCAACGAGATTGGTTTGAACGGGACCGGGCTGTCCATCGCGTCCAATCCCGTCGACGTAATCGTCCCCGGAACCACCAGCGACTTTGTCTGGGCCGGCGCGCCCGGCCAGTCGCAATACTTTTACTCGGTTGAGCTGCTCACCGGTACGCCCGGAAGCACCGTGCGCCTGCCTTTCGTGCCCAACTCCATGGTCATGGACCAGGCGGGCATCAGCCTCTACTTTGGCTCGCCTCGCGAGCTGATGGTCTACTCAACCAACAGCAATTCCCTCACCAGGCAGGACCCGTCCGTTCCCGGTGTGGTGCTTGCCGCTTCTCCAAATGCCAACTATCTGCTCATCAACGATCAGATACGCGGCCTGTTTTACCTCTACAATACGTCCGGAAGCGTGGGAAGTACCTTCGGCGGCTTGGGTGTGGCTGCCGCCTGGACCCAGGATTCCAATACTCTTTACATTGTCGATAGCGCAGCTTTTGGGGGCAATCACACCAACACCCTCTATGTGCACGACGCCAACTCCGGCTGGAGCACCTATGACTTGAGCGCCTCTGGCGGCGCACAGAATCTCGCTCTCACTGTTCCTGGCCTGGGCGCATGGCTCGCCGGGAATACAACCGTCGCCCATACATGGTGCCCGAGCGGCATCGCCGGAAACAACGCGACCATTCTTTATTATCCGCAGCCGTCAACCGATTCGCTCGCAATCCCCACGAGCGTTTTAGGCGCAACCGCCGATGGTCAACATATTCTCGGCGCATCCCTAAGCGGCTCCAGCATCACACTCGACGATATCGGCCTGAATATTCCCCCATCGCTGGCTTATCCTGCGGCTGAATGTCCTGAAACCGCATCCGGAACGACACAAACTCTCTCGCCGCTGTCCACCAACCCAGTGCTAAACGGTTCGGTCAATCTGACCGGAGTGACGAATGCCACCGCCGTCAATCAGGTCGTCACCGGCACGGCGCCTACCACGGCCTCTGCCACCAATGCAGCGCCCATCGCTTTTGTCACGTACAACACTCCCGCCACTTCCACTGCGGCAGCCGAGCTTCCTTACTATCTGCCCCAGGCGACCGGCCTCGGACCCATCGGCTATGTGACCTTCGCTGACAGCACTTCCGCCACGCCTCCAACCGCGCCGCTCGCCGGCGCATTCTCGCCCGACCATTCCCTCTTCTTTGTATCCACGGCTGGCGATGACGAACTTCACTTCATTAGCATTCCGACCAACCTAAGCACGACCGCACCGCCCACCGATACGCAACAATTGACGCCTGCTCTTCCTGCTTGTACGCCGGTTTCAGCGGGCGGCAACGATGCCGGCTGCCTCTATCCCACGGCGCCGGGCCCATCGACCGTCGTTCCTGCAACGGTCATCGTGGTCAAGCCGCGCTCCGTCACATAGTCTCGTCTTTGGCCGGAGATATCCGGCCAAAGCCCTCCCCAGTGTCGTGCCCCTATTGTTCGCAAAATGAATGCTGTGGTCATCCTGAGCGAAGATCGTCCGGCGCGGCGAGCGATCGGAGTCGAAGGACCTGCATTTGCACTCGATAAGGTGAGAATGCTTTCTCGGTCCCTCGTTCCCTTGGTTCCTGTCTTCTACAATCGATTCATGATCAAGGGCATCTCATTTCTGCGGCCTGCTCGCAGCGCCGCGGCCTACGACCGGCTCACTGCGTTCTTCACCGCGCTGGGATTCGAAATCGGTAAAGGCTGGCAGCAGGAGGGATCACGCGGCGCATCGTTTCTCGCTCCGCTCGGCAATCTTGAATTTGTCGACGGAATCTTTCCCCCAACCGCGGATACCCTCATCGAAGTCACCTCGCTCGACTCCGTTCATCAGACTGCTCAGGCATGGCTCCGCATGCAGGGCGGCGATGAAGCCATCTCGCGGCTTTCGCCCATCGCCGAAACCGATTGGCGATCGCAGATGTTCACCGTCGAGCCGGAGCCCGGTTTTCGCTTCAGCTTCTGGGCCTGGACCGATCCCGTAAAAGGGAAGCCAGTGGCGCTCGAAGGCGATCTCTCAGCGAGCGGAATGAGATTTGCCGTTGTTGTTTCCCGCTGGAATGCCGTCATCACCGACCGCCTGCTCGAGGGCGCTCTCGATGCCTTGCTGCGTAGCGGCGCCTTTCGCTCCGATATTCAGGTCATCCGCGTTCCCGGCGCATGGGAAATTCCTGCAGCCGCTCGCACCTGCGCGAATACCGGCCACGTCGACGCGATCGTCACTCTCGGTTGCCTTTTGCGAGGAGAAACAGCCCACTACGAGGCCATCTACAACGAGGTTGCACGCGGCATCGGCCAGTCGCAGCAGGAAACCGGCGTCCCTCACAGCTTCGGCGTGCTCACCTGCGAAACTCTGGAGCAGGCGCTCGACCGCGCCGGCATCAAGGGCGGCAACAAGGGTTTTGAAGCCGCCGCTGCGGCCATCGAAATGGTGAGCTTGCTCCGGAAACTGCAGCAAGGCGGCCCAGCTTGACCTCGCGCCATCGCCGCAAATCTCGCGAACTCGCCATGCAGATGCTTTTTCAGGCCGACATTGGCCGCCAGACTCCCGACGAGGTTCAGGCCACGTTCTGGAAAGCCGGAGATCCCGTGGAACCCGAGGTGCGCGCTTTTGCTGAAGATCTCTTCCGCGTGGCCATCGCCCGGCAGGAAGAAATCGATAAACTCATCGCCAGCCACTCCGCACATTGGCGCATTGATCGCATGCCTGCCGTCGATCGCAATCTCCTCCGCATGGCCGTCGCCGAGCTCATCGGCGTCAAATCCACGCCCTTTCCCGTCGTGATCAACGAGGCGCTCGAGATCGGCCGCCGCTACTGCGCCGTCGAATCGATCAACTTCCTTAACGGGATCCTCGATTCCATCGCCCGCAGTGTGATCGCAAGCAAATAGCCAGCCGCCGAAAGCCTCCGCCGGGGAAGCCTTGTAATAAGGGCACGGCCTTAGCCGGGCCGAAAATGGCAGCAAAAACCTGGGGTTTTAACCCCTGAGGGACGCATCATCCGTGCCCACCGCCCTGCTATCCTTAACTTCGTGATTCCGCACCGCACCCACAAAGGAATGCTTGCGCTGGCACTGCTTCCAGCTCTTATGCTCGCCGCCTGCCATAGGGAAGAAGGTGCCGTTGTTCGGGTAGAAAAGGACGCTGTAGACGCCCAGCACCGGGCGCACGAGGCGGCGGTAGAGCGCGACCAGGAACGCGCCGAACTTGGCCAGATTCCACTGCCCACCAAGAGCCTCTACGTTGATATCCACGATCCTGCTGCGTGGGCAAATCCCTTCCTCGTCGTCGGCGCTGACACCATTGCGCTGCGCATTATCATGGCCGATGCCAACACCAGCCCGGTGGGCCAGGGAACGCTCCTTCGTCCCGCGGCGGCACGCCGGCAGCGAGCTGGAGTTGCGTCTCTCCGACCTCGATGCGGCCGTCGCCGCTATTCCTGCCGGAGCGTGGTCCTATGGCCGCGTGATCGCGGTCGCGGAATCCACTTCCGCCGCGCCCCAGGACCGCCCCAAAGTCCGCCGCAACCTCGAAGCCGTCATCCGCCAGCTCAACGACCTCGGCGTGGTTGTTGAAGAGTGGCCGTCGCGGTAGTCCGCGCACCTCTCGCCCCGGCTCCTGCAAATGCCCGCGCTCGATCCCCGCAACAACTGTCCCCCGGCGCGCGCTACCATTTGAGCGTGAGCTCTTCAACGTTTGCCATTCTTCCTGACTCTGGACCGCTGGGCCATGAGAGTTTTTCCGCCCACCGCGAGCTTGAGAGCCTTTTGCGCAAGTCCGTCCACGGCGAAGTCCATTTCGATTCCGGCTTCCGCGCTCTTTACGCCGCCGACGCATCGAATTACCGCCAAATCCCGATTGGCGTCATTTTGCCGCGCGACGCTGCCGACGTTGAAGCTGCGCTGGCTGCCTGCCGTGCCACCGGCGCCGCTGTTCTTCCGCGTGGCGCGGGCACCAGCCTCGCCGGTCAGTGCGTCAACGTGGCCGTGGTCTTTGACTACTCGCGGCACATGAACGCGCTCCTTTCGATCGAGCCCGGAGCCAAGCTAGCGGATGTTGAGCCCGGCATTGTCCTCGACCGCCTGCGCGATGCCGCCGAGGCGCATCAACTTACGTATGCGCCCGATCCCGCCACGCACTCCCGCTGCACTCTTGGCGGCATGATCGGCAACAACAGTTGCGGTGTGCATGGCTTGCTCGGCGGCAAAGTTGTTGACAACGTGGAGTCGCTTGACATCGTTCTCTACGATGGCACACGCATGACGGTCGGAGCCACGCCGCCCGAGCGTCTTGATGCGCTCATTCGCGCCGGCGGCCGCGTCGGCCAAATCTATGCCGGCCTTGCGCGCATCCGCGACCGGTACGCCGCTCTTATCGGCGAAAAGTTTCCCCGCATTCCGCGCCGCGTTTCCGGCTACAACCTCGACGAGCTGCTGCCTGAAAATAAATTCCATGTCGCGCGCGCCCTGGTCGGCACCGAGGGCACCTGCGCCAACATCCTCTCCGCCAGGCTGAACCTCACTGCCAGCCCGCCCTTCCGCGTGCTCACCGTGCTTGGCTTCGATGACGCGTTCCTCGCCGCCGACGCGGTACCGCTCGCGCTTGAGCACAAGCCCATCGGCCTCGAAGGCTTCGATTCTCTTCTCGTCGACTTTATGCGCCGCAAGGGCTTGGCGCTCCGCGACCTCGACAAGCTTCCGCCCGGATTCGGATTCTTACTTGTCGAAATGGGCGCGTGGACCTCCGAGGAAGCCCACGCCAAGGCCGGGGCTTTGGCGCGTGCGTCCCAATCCTGGCCATCGAAGCCAGTGGCTCACATTTGCACACCCGATGAAGCGCAAGCTGTCTGGCACGTGCGCGAGTCCGCTCTCGGTGCAATGGTCTTCGTGCCGGGTGAGCCCGATCGTTGGGAGGGATGGGAAGACTCCGCCGTTCCTCCCGCGCAGCTCGGCAAATATCTGCGCGCCATCACCCGCCTCATGGCTGAATACGGCTTCCGCAGCCCGCTCTACGGCCACTATGGGCAGGGCTGCGTTCACATGCGCATCAATTTCGACTTCCGCAGCGCCGAAGGCATTCGTGTTTTCCGCGAATTCATTGACCGGGCCGCCGACACAGTGCTCTCGTTTGGCGGCTCGCTCTCCGGCGAACACGGCGATGGCCAGGCGCGCGCCGCGCTTCTGCCTAAGATGTTCGGCCCCGAACTCGTCGAAGCCTTCCGCGAATTCAAAGCCCTCTGGGATCCTGACAATCGCATGAATCCCGGCAAGCTGTCCGACGCCGTGCGCGTCTACGATCCAACCGAAAATCTGCGCCATCCCGTCGGCGAGTCTTCAAGCACAGCGTGGGGTGCCCCGGGTCCCTCGCATTTGGGGACCCGGGTGAACTATTTTGCCTTTGCCAAAGACGGCGGTTCCTTCGAGCGCGCCACCGAGCGATGCGTCGGAGTGGGTTCCTGCCGCAACGCGCAAGGCGGCGTCATGTGCCCCAGCTATCGCGCCACCGGCGAAGAGCAGCACTCTACTCGCGGTCGCGCCCATCTCCTGTGGGAGATGCTGGCTGGATCTCTGCGCCAGGAGGGATTCCAGAGCCGCGCCGTCCACGAGGCCCTCGATCTCTGCCTGAGTTGCAAGGCGTGTAAATCCGAGTGCCCGGTGCAGGTTGACATGGCCTCTTACAAGTCGGAATTCCTTGCGCAACACTACAAAGGCCGCCTGCACCCGCTGAATCACTATATCTTCGGCTTTGCCGATCGCCTTGCCCGCTACGGCTCGCTCGCCCCGTCGCTCACCAACGCCATCCTCACTGGCCCGCTCACCAGTTCGCTGATCAAGCGCATCGCCGGTGTGGCTCGCGAGCGTCACCTGCCGCGCTTGGCGTCGAAAACCTACCAAAAGACGCGGTTAGATCCCACAAATCTCCTCCAAAAGTCCGCCCCACCGCAGGTGGTCCTGTTGTGGCCCGACACCTGGAACAACTATTACTATCCGCAATCGCTCTCTGCGGCCGAAATCATTCTGACCGAGGCCGGATTTCAAGTGGAAACACCACGCGGCCACATCTGCTGCGGCCGTCCGCTTTACGATTTCGGCCTTCTCGGCGCCGCCCGCTCCTATCTTGCGCGCGTGCTCCGCTGCATGGCGCCGCAAATTCAGGCCGGCCTGCCCTTCATCTTCCTCGAGCCAAGTTGTGCCAGCGTCTTCAAAGACGAGTTGCTGGAGCTCTTCCCCAGCGATCCCCTGGCGAAACGCCTGAGCCAGCGGGTTTGGCTGCTGCCTGACTGGCTCCTTGAAAGCGCGCCGCAGTTTGGCGCTGGCCGGCTCGCAGGCGCAAACGTCCTGGTCCACGGTCACTGCCATCACAAGGCCGTATTTGGTGGCCCCGAGAGCGAAGTCGCGCTTCTCCGCGCAGCCGGAGCAACGGTAGAGCTCATTCAAGCTGGCTGTTGCGGAATGGCCGGCCCGTTCGGCTTTGAAGCCTCCAAATTCGAAGTTTCAAGGACCATCGCCGGCCAGGGTCTCTTGCCCGCTGTGAATGCTGCCGGCTCATCCACAGTCCTAGTGGCCGACGGCTTCAGTTGCCGCGAGCAAATCGCGCAGTTGTCCGGTCGTCCGGCGTTCCACTTCGCTGAAGTTCTTGCCCGCAACTCCGCCGCAGCTGGATGACTCTGCACCCTCGCGGCGCATCCAACGGAGAGAACGGGTGGAGAGAACGGCCAGTTTCTGGATAAGGATTCATTTAAACCCTAAGCGGCGCCGAAGCGTTTGCGATAGACTGGACTGGTTTGGTAGGCTCAATCATTCGTTGAGCATGGTGGAAAAGGGGGTTTCATTATGGCAGAAGAGAGCAAATCCTACGGCTTGGCTTGGTTCTTGGCCGGATTAGGCGTCGGCGCTCTGGTCGGCATTCTTTATGCGCCAAAGAGCGGCAAAGAGACACGCGAGGACATCGCTTCGGGTGCGCGCGAGAGCGCGGAGTATCTCCGTGCGCGTACGCGCGAGGCTGCGGAGAATGTTAGCGCCATTGTCGATCGGGGCAAGGAGCAGATGAACGCCTTCGTCGACCGCGGCAAGGAACAGGTTGGCGAATACGTCGATCGTGGACGTGCCCAGTGGGAGGAATTCGTCGAGCGCGGCAAGAATCTCGTCGCCGATCAGTCCACCCGGGTCACCGCGGCCGTGGATGCAGGACGCCAGGCTTACAAATCGGCGAGCACCGAGCCCGAAACGCACGAGTTCTGAGAACCGGCAGTCTGATCGGGCCCAAGCCTCGGGTCTCATTCCTCCGGCAGCGAGCGAGAGAGCTTTCAGGCGTCGTGCCCACTCGCTCCGGAAGACATCTCGCTGCCTTCGCCGACGCCGCGTGCGAAGGCGGCAATCCGTAGTTTCGCAGGGTGCCTGCGCGAGATCATGACCATGTCAAAGATTGATCCTCAAGTCGTTCAACTCGTTTTGATCGCCCTGGTTGCATTGGCCATGGTGGTCCAGGCGTTCGTCCTCCTGGCGGCCTTCATCGCCATGCGCAAAGCTGCGCGCGCCATGGACGAGAAATTCGAGGCCTTCCGCTCCTCGGTCACTCCACTGATCGACAACACTCGCTCGTTGATGACGCGGCTGACGCCAAAGGTGGAACAGACCGCCTCCGACGTCGCGGCCATCACTCAGTCCCTCCGCGCGCAGGTCGCCGATGTGCAGTCCGCGGCCGATGAAATGATTGCCCGTGCGCGCATCCAGGGCGATCGTCTTGATTCCATGTTCTCCCACGTTCTCGATACCCTTGACCGCACAGGCCAATTCATGTCCGATGCAGTCAGCAAGCCTATGCGCCAGTTCTCGGCGATACTCGCTTCGGTGAAGGCGGTTGTCGAATCCCTTCGCAGCGGAGTGCCCCAGCCTCGCTCCCAGCCCAATCGGGCGTCGAGCGATCACGACATGTTCGTCTAAGGGTCTGCGATTCGGGTTAGATAAATGCGCGCCTTGGACCCTGCACAAATCGAAGCCAATGATATCTACAAACTCATGATCGGCATGATTGTGCCGCGACCCATCGCTTTTGTCTCCACCGTCGATGCGGCCGGCGTCAGGAATCTTGCGCCGTTCAGCTACTTCACTGCGTGCGGCTCCAACCCACCCGTCGTCTGCTTCTCCACGGCCGTTCGTTCCGGGACGCGTCCGTACAAGGACACGCTCGAAAACATCAAGGCCACGGGGGAATTCGTCGTCAACATCGTGTCGGAGGAGTTCGCCGAGCAGATGAATGCGACCTCGGCCACAGTTCCACCCGAGGTCGACGAATTTGAGCTTTCAGGTCTGACGCCGCTGGCCAGCGAACTTGTGAAACCGCCGCGCGTGGCCGAGAGCAAGGCCCAAATGGAGTGCCGTCTTCATCAAATTGTGCCCGTTAGCGATCGGCCCGGCGGTGGCATACTCGTGCTGGGCGAGGTCCTGCGCTTCCACGTGCTCGAATCGCTGCTCGACGGTTATAAGATCGATCCCGACAAGCTCAACGCCATCGGCCGCATGGGTGGCCCAACCTACGTCCGCACCCACGACCGTTTCGACTTGCCGAGACCTAGGTAGCGTTGCAGAGACCAAGGTCGCGCCGGACCCTCGCCTGTAGCGCCGGCGTCTCGCCGGCTGTCGTGCGGGCGTCCCGGCCCGCACCTCTTGGCAAGCCATCGCAATGTCAATGACAGTTGCGATGCCAGGCGACATTCAGACAATCCAGCCCCCGCCAACCACTTCATCACCATCGTAGAAAACCGCGGCCTGGCCCGGCGTCACGGCGCGCTGCGGCTCGTCGAAGGTCGCAATCGCTTCGTCCGGCCCTCCTGGCTCCAGCCGAGCCCATGCCGGCTCGTGCCGGTGACGAATCTTCACCTTCACCCGCATCGGTTCCGTCAGCTCCGCAATGCTGATCCAGTTCAGTTGCCGCGCGCGCAAGCTGCGCGTCGCCAGCTCGGCGTCTGCGCCTACCGTCACGCGATGACTCGCCGGATCGATGTTGATCACGTAGAGCGGAGATGCACTGGCGACGCCCAGCCCCTTGCGCTGTCCCACGGTAAAGTTGTGGATCCCCGCGTGCTGCCCGATGACTTCGCCGCTCGCGGCCACCAGTTCTCCCGCCATCTCCGGCGTCGCCTCGCCCTGCTCCTCGAGATAAGCCGTGATGAATTGCTTGTAATCGCCGCCGGGAACAAAGCAGATCTCCTGCGAATCCGGCTTCTCGGCCAGCATCAATCCATGCTTTCGCGCCGCCTCACGCACTTCCGGCTTGGTCATGTGTCCAAGCGGAAACACCGTACGCGCAAGCTGCTCCTGCGTCAGCCCGAACAGAAAATACGTCTGGTCCTTTGCCCGGTCCGCCGGCCGCTTCAAGATCCATCGCCCGCGCTTTTCGTCGAATTCGTTCACCGCGTAGTGGCCCGTGGCGATCCGCTCGGCGCCAATGCTCCGCGCCGTCTTCAGCAGTTGGTCAAACTTGATGTGGTTGTTGCAAAGAGAGCAGGGAATCGGCGTGCGTCCCGCCAGGTATTCATCTACGAAGGGCCGCACCACGTCGCGCTCGAACCGCTCCTCCTGGTTCACCACGTAATACGGAATCTCCAGGTGCTCCGCCACGCGCCGTGCATCGTACACATCGTCGAGCGAACAGCATCGCCCCGCCTTGGGCGCATCGGGAATTCCGTGCTTGCCCGCCAACCGCGTCTGATCCCAAAGCTGCAGCGTCAGCCCAACCACTGAAGCTGCGGAAGCAGTGCTCTCGCGCGCGAGAATCGCCGCCGCCGTCGAGGAGTCAACCCCCCCGGACATCGCCACCGCAATGGTCATTTCTTTCTTCATAAAAGCGTTTCTAATAACCGACTTCCAGCGTCCCAAATCCCAAATTTGCTAAAAATCGTGTTGTCATACTGAGCGGAGTTTGCCGCGCTTTTTGCGGCAAACGGAGTCGAAGAACCTGCTCTTCCTTCTCGATGGACGTCAGGCTCACCGCGCAACTTTTCCTACAGACGAAAGTTCAACCCCGGACCGGCTAGAAGCTGGTAGCTAGCGGCTAGCAGCTAGTCTTTCCTCAGGCGCCAGCGCCCGCAAATGCTCCACCGCCTCCGGAACCACGCGCAATACATGATCTACATCTTCATCCGTCGCCGTCTTCAGCAAGCTGAAGCGCAGGCTCGCCAGCGCCGCGTTCTTGCCCAGCCCCATCGCCATCAGCACATGGCTCGGTTCGGTTGATCCCGAGTGGCACGCCGATCCTCCGCTCACCGCAACTCCCTTCAGGTCGAGCGCGATCACCAGCGCCTCGCCCTCCAAATGCTCAAAGTGGATATTCGTTGTGTTCGCTGCGCGAGGTGCCCTCGCGCCATTCACTGCCGTTCCGGGAATTTCGAGGACTCCCGCTTCCAGCCTGTCGCGTAACCGTGCAACGCGTTCGATTGTCCCATCTTCAAGGCTCTCCATCGCCAGTTCCGCGGCTTTTCCCAGGCCCACGATACCAGGCACATTTTGCGTTCCAGCTCGCTGCCGCCGCTCGTGGCTGCCGCCCACAATCAGCGGCTCCAGCGGGGTCCCGCGCCGCACGTACATCGCGCCCACTCCCTTCGGCCCGTGCATTTTGTGCGCGCTGATTGAGCACAGATGGCATCCGAATCGCTGCACGTCAAACGCGACTTTTCCCGCGCCCTGCACCGCGTCGATATGAAAGAAAGCCCCTGCCTCCGCAGCGATTCTGCCGATCTCTTCCACCGGCTGCACAACGCCCGTCTCGTTGTTCGCCAGCATCACGCTCACCAGGGTCCTGCGCGAATCGCCCTGCCCTGGCGCTGGCCCGATGGCGCGGCGAATCTCTTCCGGATCGATCAACCCATCCTTCTTCGGCGCAACAAACGTAACTTCAACGCCGCGCTCGGCCACTCGATCAGCGGCACGCAGCACTGCCGAGTGCTCAATCGACGTTGTTATAAGGTGATCGCCCGTGCGCAGCAATCCAAAGATCGCTGTATTGTCCCCCTCGGTACCGCCGGAGTTGAACACAACTTCCGCTTCCCGGCAGCCGAAAAATCGCGCCAGCGTCTCCCGCGCGTGGTCGATCGCCTTGCGGGCCTTCTGGCCTTGCAAGTGAATCGAGGAGGCGTTGCCGAAATCCTCCATCCAATACGGGCGCATCGCCTCCATCACCTCCGGAAGCAGGGGCGTCGTGGCATTGGCGTCGCAATAAACCCGTCGCATGAAGATTGCGCTCCTTCCTTAAATTGTACGGGGAATCGCGTCGCCGCGCGAATGCGCGGGCTTGAAAGGCAGTCTTGTAAGGCACGCCGGGTAGGCCGGGGATTTATCCCCGGCGATGTGCCGCAAAAGTGAAGGGCTTCAGCCCCTGAGGGAATCCCCAACAGCCGCTACTGCCACGGCCAATTAAAATGCGAGAAGTGGCTTCTGCACTCCCACGGATTGCGCACGCATGACAGAGTCTCCAACCCCAGCCCCAAATCAACTCGCCAATCCGCGCATTCTGATCGTCGGCAGCGCCGGCCAGCTTGGTCGGGAGCTCGAACAGTTTTTCGCCGATGTTGGACCCATCATCGCTGTCGATCGCGAATCTGTCGATCTCGCCGATCCCGATCAAACGCGCGACCTTGTTCGCCGCACCGCTCCTGACGTCATTCTTAATGCCGCCGCGTACACCGCCGTTGATCGCGCTGAATCGGAGATGCCTCAGGCTCACGCCGTCAACGCCCTCGCTCCTCGCGTCCTCGCCGAAGAAGCCGCGGAGCGCGACGTCCTCCTTGTTCATTACTCCACGGACTACGTCTTCGACGGCACCAAGCAGGGACCCTGGACGGAAGACGATGCTCCCGCGCCGCTCAGCGTCTATGGCGCCAGCAAGCTGGCTGGCGAGCAAGCCATTCAAAACTCCCGCGCCCGCCATCTCATCTTTCGCACCAGTTGGGTCTACGGACCGCATGGCAAGAATTTCCTGCTCACCATGCTGCGTTTGGCGGCAGAACGCGATAGCCTTTCGATCGTCGACGACCAGTTCGGCGCGCCCACCACTTCAATTGAGCTGGCTCGCGCTACGCACACAATCGTCACCGGTGTATTGGCCGGCCGCTTCGGCGCCGCGGAGAATTGGTCTGGCCTCTACCACATGACCTGCTCTGGCTCGGTTTCCTGGTTCGGTTTCGCTCAGGCCATCTTCACCCGCGCCTCGGAGCGACTCGGCGTCAAAGTCCCTGAACTCATTCCGATCGAGACCAAAGACTACCCCACTCCCGCCGCGCGTCCACGCAACTCCGTTTTGTCGAACGCCCAACTTCACGCCCGTTTCGGCGTGCAGCTCCCCTCATGGCAATCTGCACTCGATGAAGTAATTGCGCGTCTCTAGGGCCTGTTAACACTATTGGAGTGGATGGCGTTGCGAACAAAAAACGGGCCAGACGAGGCCGAGCCCGAAGGCTTTGGTGGCTCCAAGGTCGAGGGCGAGAACGAAGTATGGCCCGTTTTTTGTCGCAACCCGAAGGGACGGGGCCGATTTTCCCGGTTTCGTTGTCGCTCGTCGCTAGCAGACACCCGGTATGCGTCACTCCTCGCTCCTAGAACCCGCAAAAATCGGCTCCCGTCGCCACCATCCCAATAGTGTTAACAGGCCCTAGGCGCGCCCGGGATCGGAATAGGCTGTCAGCAGGGTGCGGGCCGCGCGAAACGGCGTTGTTCGACCCTCCGCCACATCGCGCTCCAGCGTCTCGATGCGTCCCCGTACCGCGGCATGCGCGTGAAACTGATGGCGCAGCGACTGATCGATCATCTCGTGCATCCATCGCCGCTGTTGCTCGCGCCGGCTCGCGGCGAGCCATCCGTTGGCTCGCGTCATCTCTGCATACTCAAGCACGCACTCCCACAACGAGCGAATCCCGGCGCCCGTGAGCGCGGAGCAGGTCACCGCGCGCGGCGTCCACCTCGACTCCGACGCCGGAAAAAAGTGCAACGCGTTCTGTGCCTCGGCGCGTGCGCGCTCTGCCGCTTCCACATTCGCTCCGTCAGCCTTGTTCACGGCCACCAGGTCAGCCAGCTCCATCACCCCGCGCTTGATGCCTTGCAATTCGTCTCCCGCGCCCGCCAGCGTGATCAGCATGAAAAAATCCACCATCTCGTGTACCGCAGTCTCCGACTGGCCCACGCCGATCGTCTCCACCAGAATGTTCTGGTATCCTGCCGCCTCGCACAGCAGCATTGCCTCGCGCGTCCGCTGCGCCACCCCTCCGGCTATTCCGCGCGAAGGCGATGGCCTGATGAACGCCATCTCGCTCGCCGCCAGCATCGGCATCCGCGTCTTGTCGCCCAGAATGCTTCCGCCGGAAATCTGGCTGCTCGGGTCGATTGCCAGTACCGCGACCTTTTGCTTCAGCTCAGCGATCAGAAACCCGCCCAATGCTTCAATCAGGCTGCTCTTGCCTGCCCCCGGCACGCCTGTTATCCCCACGCGGATTGAGTCGCAACAATGCGGCAAGCAATCTTCCACAATCAGCTCGGCCAGCTCGCGATCGCGCTCGCGGCAGCTTTCGACGAGCGTCACCGCGCGTGCCAGGACCGAGCGGTCCCCGCGCAGGATTCCGTCGCGATACTCTTCGCGCGACAGCGGCCTGGCTCTCTTCGCCGCACTCGGAGCCTCCGGTGTTCCGCATCCCGGCCGTTCACTCAGCGCGCTCTTCATCGCCTTTACCTAACCGATTACCGCAGCGCACAGCAACTCCAGAATCTTCTGCGCTGCCGTCGGAATCATAGTGCCCGGCCCGTAAATACCCGCCACGCCAGCGTCGTACAGGAATTTGTGATCCTGCGGCGGAATCACGCCGCCCACCACGACAAGGATGTCGTCCCGGCCCAACGCGCGTAGCTCCGCAATCAATTGCGGCACCAGCGTCTTGTGCCCGGCGGCCAGGCTCGAGACGCCCACCACGTGCACGTCGCTATCCATCGCAAACCGCGCCACCTCTCGCGGTGTCTGGAAGAGCGGACCCACGTCCACATCAAACCCGATGTCAGCGAACGCCGTCGCAATCACCTTTGCTCCGCGGTCATGCCCGTCCTGGCCCATCTTTGCCACAAGAATCCGCGGACGCCGCCCTTCTTCGCGCTCAAAATCCTCCACCATCCGCCGCGCTTTTCTGAACTCCTCGCCGCCGGCGCTTTCTGATGAGTAGACTCCGGCAATCGTCCGTGTGGCCGCCTCATAACGCCCCCACACGTTTTCGAGCGCCATGGAAATCTCTCCCAGCGTGGCGCGTTTACGCGCTGCGTCAACTGCGCGATCCAGCAGATTCCCTTTGCCATCGGCAGCGCATCGTTCCAGCCGCTCCAACGCCTCGTGCACCGCGCTCGCATCGCGCTCGCGCCTTAGATCCTCAAGCCGCTTGATCTGCCCGGCGCGCACCGCGTCGTTGTCGATATCGAGAACCGGAATCTCCGGTTCTTCTTGCGCCCTGTATGCGTTCACGCCAACGATCATGTCTCGGCCCGCATCGATGGCCGCCTGCCTGCGTGCGGCTGCCTCCTCGATCCGCATCTTTGGCACTCCCGTTTCGATGGCTTTCGCCATTCCGCCCAGGCGCTCAACCTCCTGGATCAAACTCCATGCTGAGTGCATGAGCTCGTGCGTCAGCCGCTCCACATAATACGATCCCGCCCACGGGTCCACCACGTGCGTAATGCCGGTTTCCAGTTGCAAATAGAGCTGCGTGTTGCGCGCAATGCGCGCGGAAAAATCCGTGGGCAATGCCAGCGCCTCATCCAGCGCGTTGGTGTGCAGCGATTGCGTACCGCCAAGCGCCGCGGCCAGCGCCTCCACGCACGTGCGCACGACGTTGTTATACGGATCCTGCGCCGTCAGGCTCCATCCTGAAGTCTGCGAGTGCGCGCGCAGCGCGAGAGACTTGGGATTCTTCGCGCCGAAGCTCTTCACGATCTTTGCCCAAAGCATGCGTCCGGCGCGCATCTTGGCAATCTCCATGAAGTGATCCATGCCCACGCCCCAGAAAAACGAAATCCGCGGCGCAAACTCATCCACGTCCAGTCCGGCTCCAACCCCCGCGCGCAAATACTCCAGCCCGTCAGCCAGTGTGTACGCCAGCTCCAGCTCCGCCGTCGCGCCCGCCTCCTGCATGTGGTACCCGCTCACGCTGATGCAGTTGAACTTCGGCATCTTCGCCGCGCAGTATCGAAAAATGTCGCTGATGATGCGCATCGATCCTGCCGGCGGATAGATATACGTGTTGCGGACCATGAACTCCTTCAGAATGTCGTTCTGGATGGTCCCGCTCAACGCCTCCGGCTTCACGCCCTGTTCTTCAGCGGCAACAATATAGAAGGCCATGATCGGCAGCACCGCGCCGTTCATGGTCATCGATACCGACATTTGGTCGAGCGGGATCCGGTGGAAGAGGATCTTCATGTCGAGAATCGAGTCGATCGCCACCCCCGCCTTGCCCACATCTCCCGCCACGCGCTCATGATCCGAGTCGTAGCCACGATGTGTCGCCAGGTCGAATGCCACCGAAAGCCCGCGCTGCCCCGCGGCAAGGTTACGGCGGTAGAACGCATTCGAATCCTCCGCGGTTGAGAATCCTGCATATTGCCGGATCGTCCACGGGCGCATCGCATACATTGTTGCGTAGGGTCCGCCCAGGTAAGGCGGAATGCCGGCTGCGTAATTCAGATACTCGAGGCCCGCTAGGTCTTCGCGCGTATAAAACTGCTTTTGTGCAATCGATTGGGTGCCCGATCCTTGCGGCGCATTTGGTCTTGCCGCAAGGGTGGGATCGCGCTGAACAGTCCAGTCGATCTTTGTAAAATCCGGGCTCTTTTTCATTCCCAACTCACCACAACTCCGGGGTGCCCCATCCTTGCGGCGTCTCTGTTCCTGCCGCAAGGGTGGGATAGCTAGAACTCAAACTCCGGCATTCCCAGTCGTTCCTGACACTTCGTCAAAACTTCCAGGGGATTGCTTCGCGCATGCACAAAACCGGCAACTCCCGCCTCTACAAGTGCCGCCGCATCTTCCGGGTTTCCCGCCACAATCACCGGCGTTTTGCGGCCCATCGCCCTTAGCTTCGGAATCAGCTCCGCCGCAATCGCCGCGTACTCTTGATCGGCGCTGCAGAGCACAATCAGATCGCCCTCTGCCGTCGCAATCTCCGTCAGCTTCCTGAACCGCCGCGTCACCGTCTCGAATCCCGCGCAGGCAAAAAAGTTCGCCGCGAACTGTGACCGCGCCGTCCGCAGCTTCACATCTCCAACTTCCGCCAGCAGCACGCTCGGCCTCAGGCCTCCTGCGGCGATCGATCGCTCGGTCCGCAGGCGAAGCTCCTCATACGGTTGCGCGCCGCGCTCGGTCTCCCATATCCGCCCAGTCTCGCAGCGGTCCGGCGCCCGCTCGGCAGGATTCGCGAACTGATTTGTCCCCACGAATACCCGCCTCCGCAGCGCCACCGCCTTTTCGCGCGCCGCCATTGAACGCTTCAGCGCCGCTGCGATCGCGCCATCCTCTTGGGCCTTTCTGAAGCCGCCGCGAGCCTCGATCCCCTGCATGATCTTCCAGCCTTCGCTGGCCAGAAAATCGGTAACCGCTTCCAGGTAATACGATCCGCCGGCAGCGTCGGCCGCACGCCCCATGCTCGCCTCGTGCTTCAGCAGCAGTTGTGTGTTCCGCGCCAGCCTGCGGCTTGCCTCGTCGGGCAGTTTGTAGCAAGCATCGAAGGGCGTCACCATCACGGAGTCCGCTCCTCCCAGAACCGCCGCCATCGCTTCGGTGGTTGCGCGCAAAACATTTACGTGCGGGTCGTAGAGCGTTTTATTCCACCGCGAAGTGCGAGCCGCAATGTGCGCCCGGGCTTGTGCGCGAGCACCGCCAAAGCTTTCGACCGCGCGCGCCCACACCATGCGAAAAGCCCGCAGCTTGGCAATCTGAAAGAAGTAATTCGATCCCATCGCAAAACTGAACTCAAGTGCCGCTGCAGCCCGGTCAGCATCGACTTCGCGTTCCTTCATTTCGCCAAGAAAATCGACTCCGGCCGCCAAAGTGAATCCGACCTCTTCCGCGGCGGTCGCACCGGCCTCCTCGAAAACTTCCCCACGAATGGTGAACGGCACAAATCCGTCTGGAACGCCCTTGATAGCCTCCGCCGCAAAGTCCACACACGCCAGCGCATCGCATCCCGTCGAGGTTTGTGCTGCGCGACTTCCCGCGCGAAGCTTTTCGAGCAGCAGTTTCACCAATGCATTGTCGGCGTCCCCGAAATGAATCGGAATCTCATCGAGAGTTACGAGCAGCACGCTCAAATCAGCGTCGCTTTCTATCAAAACCCCGCTGAATGCAATTTCTTCGGCGCCGCCAGCAACTGCCGCGCGTGTCTCGCAATTCGCCGTCGCCGCGTCCGCCGCGTCAATCGTTTCGCGGATCCGCCAATCGCCGCTCGTGCGCGTGCCACGCCGGTAAGGAAACGTTCCCGGCGCTGCATCCATCAACGCCAGATCCTTCAGATCGTCCACGCGATAATACGGCTTCACCGCGAGCCCCTCTTCGCTTCGCCAGATCAGCCGCTTCTCGTAGTCCGCGCCCTTCAGGTCACGCGCAATCGCCGCTTCCCAATCCTCCGTGCTCACCGGGGGAAACTCCTCAAGCAAATGTTCCATCGCCGCCTTCTCTCATTTGCCCTCAGGGCCCTCCACCATCTCCATGACAATTCCAAATGCACCATCGACCCGCGACTTGGGATGCACAAAAAACACCGTCGTGCCCCGCGAGCCATTGCGCGGAGCCTTATCGATCAGCTGGAAACCGTCAGCCTGCATCGCATCGAACGCTTGCCGCGCGTTGTCTACGCGGAAAGCCACATGCGCCAATCCACCACGGCCTCCGTTTCTATCGATGAGTTTCTGCACCGGCGAATCCGGAGAAAGCGGCTCCAGCAGCTGAATCAGGTTCGGTCCCTCGCCAATCTGCAAGAGCGCCTCGCGCACTTGATCCGTTCCCCCGACTTCTTCGCGATGAATCTCCCTGAACCCGAGCCTCTCGTACGCTTTTACCTGGCCCTCAAGCTCGCCCTGTTTCACCGCGATCGCCACGTGGTCCACGAACCGGATTCCGGGGACCTGCTTCAACTCCCCGCTCTTCAACGCCTCGTCCACTTCGTTCATCTCGGCCCTTCAATCGACCTCTGACCTGGGTTCGATCTCGATTACTCCATCTCCATCATTAACTGGTGCACTTTCACCGGGTCGCCGGGCTTTATGTGCACGCTCTTCACGGTTCCCGCGCGCGGCGCTGTCACGTTCGTCTCCATCTTCATGGCCTCCAGCACCACCATCAGATCGCCGGCGTCGACGGCTTGTCCCGGCTCTACGTTCACCTTGATCACCAAACCCATCACCGGGCTCCGGCAAATCTTCCCCTCGCTATCCCAGGTTCCCGCATGCCCCTGCGCATGGCTCTCGGCTGCGTGCGCCACGGGCCGCGTGCCATAGCTTGATGTTGCTGCGTCGGCCTCATCCTCCAGAACCTCTACGTCAACCGCGTACGCTTTTCCGTCGATCGTGATCTGAAGCTTCAACGTGCCGCTCGCTTTCTAAAAAATGCCGCCAATGATGTCGCCGCGATCATCCTCTTGCCCGGGGATTGTGCGAAGTCTGCACAAACGCGCGCCCCTGCTGTGCCCATGTCCCTGCGCCGCTCTGCTCCGCCGGCATCATATGCGCCGACCGGACGCGCGCTTGTTTGCCCAGAAACGCCGCCGCCGCTGCCGTCAGTACCGCGACAGTCTCAGGCGCTGGAGATTCCAATTTCCGTGACGCCATCGCGTCGGCCTTTTCAGAAAATGCCGAGGTCTCGCCTTTTTCCGCCTTTAGGCCGCCAAGCTCCGCCACGCGGGCCTGCAATGCATTCACAGTCGCGGACATCGCGCTTAGTTGGCGATCGGTCTCCCGTTGCTTCTCGGCCACGGCCTGCCGCATCACGCGCACCATAGCGGCATAAACGGTCACGCACGCCGCGCCGGCCATCGCCGCTAACAGCACCCAGTCCGTCCAATGACTTTTCATGCCGTACCCCCGCCTAAAGAGGAATCAGTCCATGCTTTTTTTGCGGCCTCAGCTCGCGCTTGCCGTGCAGCGACTCCAGTGCCCGCGCCAGGTACCGCCGCGTCTCCGCAGGCTCAATAATGTCGTCCACGAGCCTTCGCCCTGCGGCCACATAAGGATTCGAAAACGTCTCGCGGTACTCATCCACCAGTTCCTTGCGCCGCTCAGCCTTGTCCTCGGCCCCGTCAATCTCGCGCCGGAACACAATCTCCGCCGCGCCCTCGGCGCCCATCACTGCAATCTCTGCCGTGGGCCACGCTACCACGCGGTCCGCGCCCAGCCCCTTCGAGCACATGGCGATGTATGCGCCGCCATACGCCTTGCGCAGAATCACCGTGATCTTCGGCACCGTAGCCGCCGAATACGCAAACAGCAGCTTCGCCCCATGACGGATGATTCCGCCGCGCTCTTGTTCCACGCCCGGCAAAAAGCCCGGCACATCAACAAACGTCAGCAGGGGAATGTTGAACGCGTTGCAGAACCGCACGAACCGCGCCGACTTGTCCGATGCATCGATGTCCAGGGCACCGGCCTGCACGCTTGGCTGATTGGCCACTATCCCTACGGGCCGCCCCTGCAGTCGTCCAAAACCGATAACAATATTCGCGGCAAACTCCGGTTGAATCTCCAAGAAATCCTGGTTGTCCACCACGCGCACGATCACGTCGCGTACATCGTAAGCCACCTTCGGATCCACCGGAACCGTCTCGCTCATCTCTGCGTCGGCTCGCAACTTCCCGCTGAACGGCAGTCTCGGCGGGTCTTCCACATTGTTTGCCGGCAGAAAACTCAGCAGTCTCCGGCAAAGCTCGATCGCTTCATCGTCGTCGCGCGCGATCAGGTGCACCACGCCTGAGTAGTGCATCTGCGATTGCGCTCCGCCCAGCTCTTCTGCGCTCACTTCTTCGCCCGTTACCTGCTTGATCACCTGCGGACCGGTGATAAACATCCGCGCCTGCTCTGTCTGGATCACGAAATCCGTCAGCGCCGGGCTATACGCCGCGCCGCCCGCACATGGCCCGCAAATCAGCGAGATCTGCGGCACTGTCCCGGAAAGCATCACGTTGTGATAAAACACCCGCGCGTATCCGGCCAGGCTGTCGATCCCTTCCTGCACCCTCGCTCCGCCTGAGTCGTTAATGAATACGAATGGGCTGCCTGTCTTCAGGCTCATGGCCATCATTTCGGCCACTTTGTTGCAATGTGTTTCGCCCGCGGCCCCGCCCGCCACCGTGAAATCCTGGCTCGCCAGGTGCACCAGCCGCCCGTCAATGCTCGCGCATCCCGTCACCACGCCATCGGCCGGCAGTTCCTTCTCGGCCATGCCGAAGTATGTCGCGCGATGCTGGCAGAACAACCCAATCTCTTCAAAGCTGCCGCGATCCACCAGCCGCTCCACGCGTTCCCGCGCCGTCAGCTTTCCTGTCGCGTGCTGCCGCTCAATTCGCTCCCGGCCGCCGCCCAGCTCAAGCTCCGCGCGCCTCGCTGCCAACTCGGCAATCTTGTCGCCGATTGTCTTCTTTTTTTCAACTTCTATTTCCGTCGCCATCACCGCACCTGGGGATTCCGCCACGCCCCTTCCACCAAAGCTCGGGAGCGCGGAGCGCCTCGCACGCCGTCATTCTATGTCCCAGGAGGCACGACCAGATGTGACAAGGTTCACTCGTCTTAACCGCCGCAAGAGCCGCAGATTTGCAGGGTTTTTAGCGCTGAAAATGCCCGCTCTGATAGGAGCGGCGGTGTCGACCAAATCGAAGCAGTGCCGCCCGGAGAAAGCGGGCAATAACGTACTTAAGTTATGTATTGTCAACCAGATAGATGGCTTCTTTTCGGCGGCATCGCTCCCCGCGATCACGGCCCAACTCACGCCGGCTTGCACCGCTCAGGCTCAAGGGAAGTGTTGGTGTACTCGGGCAGGCACAAACTTGCCAACTCGCCAACGTGCGCGTTCGCGCACGCCGCTCCTCGTTCGTAGCGCCGGTCTCCAGACCGGCTGTCGTGCGGGCGTCCCGCCCGCACTCGCCGCCCTACGAGAACCTCGTCCGTCTCCACAGCAGCGTCCCGCATAGACCCAATGGAATCATCGTGCCAACAATCAGAACGATCATCCACGGAACGTTCACAAAGATATGCTGCGCGCGCGTGCCCACAGCCAGCCATACAAAAATTCCGCTCGCTACCGTGACGATCAAAATCTCCCACCACCGCCGCGGATGCTTGTTGTCGGCCAGCGGATCGTTGCCTGCCACTACGGCCGCTACATTTTCCTTATCCAAACCATAGCGGTCGCACTCGCGATTCATCGCAGTATTCCAGTTCGTCATCTCTCCGGGCGGCGGCGCGGCCATGCTGATTGAAACAGCTCCCGCAATCATGATGATCGATCCTGTCACGATCAGCGCCTTCCCGCCCGTCGACAACCCGATAAACTCGCCGAACACCAGCGCGCCCCACGCCAGGCCCCAAAGTTGATTCGTGTTCGAGAGCGGAATCCCTCGTCCGATCCCGATATACTTCGCCGCATAATTTTGAAACAGGTCGCCGATCACCCAGCAGAATCCGCCAACAAACGGCCAGAAAAGCATCGGTCGCGCGCGATGCAGCTCTGCCAGCAGCGGCGCCGTGCCGCCGTAAAAAATCCATCCCAGCAGGAACACCGTTCCCAGTTCGCCAAACGTAAAAATCGTCACGAACGACAGCGGATTCATTCCGCTGATGTACGCCTTGCGGTAGGGAATGTACATCGTGCCCAGCAGCACGCCCGCGCCCAGCGCGGCGATGATTCCGATGGCTGCTTTGCCCGGCATTCCCGCATTTTGCTGCGCCGTGGCGATGGCCAGCACCGCCGCGCCAAACACGATCGCCGCCGCCCCGCCAATCACCTTGGCCCAGTCCTTGGCCCGCGAGCCGCGTAGCTCCTTGAACAGCAGGCAGCCCCAGAACAGCCCCACCAGGCTATTCGTGTTCCATAGCGGAAACGCAATCGCCAGGCCCACGTTGCGCACCGCAAAAATTGTCAGCGTATTGGCCACGGCCCACAGCATTCCGCCCACCAGCGCCCACACCATCAGGTGCGGTTTTTCGCGCAGGTCGTCGAATACGAATCCCGTGCCCTTCAGCATTGTGGGTATCGTCCACCGCGCCACGAACGCGCCCATCACCATCCCCATCGAAATCAGGAACGGCGAGAAGCCCTCGTTCACCAGCTTCGTCGGCGCTTCCGCGCTTCCCAGCCACACCGCTGCCGAGAGCCCGCAGAACACACCCAGCTTGTGCAGGGAGATGGTGGACCGCGCCGCTGTGGCCGTCGTCTCGCTCATCCGTTCACCTCAACATCATCAGCAGTGTGGTTCCCAGAATGAGCACAACGACAGGCACCCAAAGGTGAACGTCAGTCAAAATGCAAATCAACGCAGATCGCTTCAAAGGCTACCTCTTCGCTTCTGGGCCTTCATTATTTTTTTGCGGTCCAGCCCCTCTCTGCCGCACAGTTGTGCTCCTCGCAAGAAAAGAGCTAAAAGCTAGAGGCTAGAAGCTGTTTAACCGCACCGGCCGGTGTTCGTCAAACGATTTCTTCGCCGCCAGCGCCATCACCACCGGCACGCGCCCATCGGCGCCCGTCACCGGCGTCGGCTTGTCGTCGATCACCGCCTGCACAAACTCCGCAACCTCCAGCGCAAAGCTCTCCGGATAGCGGTCCATGAAAAACTTCAGCGGCAGATCGCTGTAAACTGTTTCGCCTGTGCTCACCGTCACTTCGTTGGCGAATCGATTCTCCGTCGCGATCTTGCCTTTGGTGCCGAGGATCTCCACGCGCTGATCGTAGCCAAAGACCGCCTTGCGGCTGTTATCGATCGTGCCGATGGTGCCGCTTTTGAAGCGCAGCACCACCACCGCCATATCCAGGTCGCCCGCCTCGCCGATTTCGGGCTCGGCCAGCACGCCTCCGGTCGTGTAAATCTCTTCCACCTCGTCGCCCATCAGGAAACGCGCCATGTCGAAGTCGTGAATCATCATGTCGAGAAAAAGTCCGCCCGATGTGCGAATGTAGGCAATCGACGGCGGCGCCGGATCGCGGCTGATCAGGTGCATCAAGCACGGCTGGCCAATCTCGCCTTTGGCCACCGCCTGCCGCACGCGCCTGAAATTCGAGTCGAACCGCCGGTTGAATCCGATCTGCAGCTTCACTCCCGCCTTCTTCACCGCTTCCAGCGCCATGTCAATTTTGTCCAGGCTGAAAGCGATCGGCTTCTCGCAGAAAATCTGCTTCCCGGCCTTTGCCGCCTGCACGATCAAATCGGCGTGCGTGCCGGTGGGCGTGCAAATCAGCACTGCCTCCACCTTTGGGTCGCCAATCACTTCTTCGACCGTTGTCACAACTTTCGGAATGCCGCACCGCGCCGCCAGCGCCTCGGCCGCCCCGCGATCCACGTCGGCGATGCAAACAATCTCCGCTTCCGGCAACCGGAATGCCAGCGTCTCCGCGTGAACCTTCCCGATTCGCCCCGCCCCAATGATTCCAAAATGCAGTTTCTTTCCGCTCATTCTGTCCTCAATGATCCAGCCGGTGTTCTGCCTCGACTGTTCTTCTCTTAAATGCCGTTGTCATCCTGAGCGGAGGTCGCCGTGGCGACCGGAGTCGAAGGATCTGCGGTTGCTTTTCTTCGCACAGCCAATTCTCCAAAACCCACCGCTCCCGCGCGAACAAGCGAAAAGCTAACGACTAACAGCTAAAGGCCGTTCTTGCGTAAAATTTGCTTCAATCGACCGCAAATACTCCCGGCTTCGTGCCGCGCTTTCTTTGGGCGTTCCCATCCCCGGCAGAATATCCTGCTCCACCAGGGCATATCCTTTGTAGTCGCGCGCGGCCAACCAGCGCAACAGGGCAGGGAAGTCGATGCACCCTTTCCCCAACTCCGGATACAGTCCATTCCGCATCGCTGTAAAGTAATCCCACCCCTCGTCGCGGCTGCGCCTCGCAACGTTCGGCTCCAAATCCTTCAAATGGATGTACCAGATCCGTTCCTTGAATCGCTCCAGCGCCGGCAACAAATTCCCGTCCTCTGTACCGGTCCCGTGCACATAGTGCCCGGCATCGAACACCAGTCCCAGGCGATCCGGGTGTGTCTTGTCCAGCAGTTGCTCAATCTCGTCCGGCGTCTCCACATAGCCCGCACAATGGTGATGAAACACCGTCCGCAACCCGGTCTCATCAAACACCGCGTGCGCAATTTCGTCAGCGCCGCGAGCGAAGGTCCCCCACTCATCTTTGCTCAAACCGTCTTCCGGTCCGGATGCGCCCCGCGCGATTGGTGCGCACAGGATCGGTGCCCGCATCGTCCGCCAGCACCAGATATGGCGCCTGCGTCGTCGCCACGGCGGCAATCAGCTTCGCCGTCTTTATCGCCCTTTGGCGCCCCTCCTCGTGCGTTGCCGGATTCTTCATCGCCACCGGCACATACGCCCCCAGCATAACCACACCGCGCTTTGTCAGCTCCTCGCTCAGCCGCACCGGATCGGTCGGCATATAGCCCCAGTCGCCCAGCTCTGTTCCCGTGTATCCCGTCTCCACCAGCTCGTCCAGCATCTGGTTAAACGGGATTGATTGGCTCTGATCCTGATGTTCCAGCGTGCCCCACGAGCACGGCGCATTCCCCACCAACAGATCTTTCATGCGTTCTCCTTGTAAATTCAGCTTCCAGCTTCCAGCTTCTAGCTCCGCCGCGTCGCCCGCTCGCACCGCTGGCTCCCGCGCAAGCACGAAAAAGCTAGCGGCTAGAAGCTAGTGGCTGGCATCTGCTGTCAGAACTTCCGGCTCCACTCCTTCGGCCATCGCTCCACCACGACCTTGGTCTGCGTGAAAAACTCCACTGCGTGCTGCGCCTGCGCGTGCAGATCGCCGAAAAAGCTGTCCCCCCACCCACTGAACGGAAACGTCGACATCGGCGCCGCCACGCCAACATTAATGCCCACATTACCCGCCTGCACTTCATACCGGAACCTGCGCGCATTGGCGCCGTCGGTCGTAAAAATGCACGCCATGTTCCCGTAGCTGCGGCCGTTCACCAGCGCAATCGCCTCTTCAATCGTCTGTGCATGGATCAAACTGAGTACCGGCCCGAAGATTTCCGTCCGCGCCGTCTCCGAATCAGGAGGAACGTCGTCCAGCACCGTCGGCAGCACAAAATATCCGTCCTCGTAGTCGGGAACTTTCTTTCCGCGCCCATCCACGATAACGCGCGCACCCGCCTGCTCACCTTTTGCAATCAATCCTTCGATCCGCGTCTTGCTCTCGGCCGAAATCACCGGGCCCATCTCCACGCCCGGCGCGGCTCCGTAACCCGTCTTGCGATTCTTCGCCGCCGCCACAATCTGCTCGGTAAAGTTCGGCCTCGCTCCCCCTACCGTAATGGCCACACTCGCCGCCAGGCACCGTTGTCCCGCGCATCCGAATGCAGAATCGGCAAGAATCCTCGTCGTCATCTCCATATCCGCATCCGGCATTACCACGACGGGGTTCTTCGCACCGCCCTGGCACTGCGCGCGTTTCCCATTCGCCGCCGCCCGGCTGTAAATGTACTTCGCCGTCGCCGTCGATCCCACAAAGCTCACCGCGCGAATCGCCGGGTGATCGAGGATCGCGTTCACCGTCTCGCGTCCGCCATTCACAAGCTGCATCACGCCCGGCGGAAAACCCGCCTTCTGAATAAGCTCAAAAAGCTTCTTCGAAGTAATCGGTACACGCTCCGACGGTTTCAGCAGGAAACAGTTCCCCGCCGCTACCGCGTAAGGAAAGAACCAGAACGCGATCATCCCCGGAAAATTGAACGGCACAATCGCCGCCACCACTCCCAGCGGCTGCCGGATCATGTGCTCGTCGATTCCCGCTGCGATGTCCTCGCAGTTCGTCCCCTGCATCATCATCGGCATGCCGCACGCCGTCTCCACGTTCTCCACCGCGCGCAAAATCTCCGCCTTGCTCTCTGTCAGCGTCTTGCCGCATTCGTTGGTGATGGAGAGCGCCAGCTCGTCGCGATGCTCTTCCAGCAGCGTCTTCAGCCGGAACAGCGGCTGCACGCGGTCCACCACCGGCGTGCGCCGCCATTCGATGAACGCGCGCTGCGCCACCTCCACCGCTGCATTCACATCCGCAGCCGGCGAAAGGGGAACCTCTGCCAGCACCTTAGCCGACGCCGGGTTGATCACGTTCAGCGTTTCGCTCGCGCTCGACCCGCGCCAGTCGCCCTCAATAAAATTCTGCAACCGCTCCATAGTCTCCTCCTCCGGGGAACCTCAATGTTTCGCCGGCGCCGTCCAGTCGCCGGGTCTCTCATGCAGCGCCGGCATCCACGCCCGCGCTCACCATGCTTTGAAGGGGCACGGCTTCAGCCGTGCCGTCAAACCCTTGAACAGACCATCGGCTCTAGCCCCTGAGGGAAGTCTTTCATCATTCCCCGACCGGGAAGCCAACTCGCCACTCGCTTCCCCACTCCTCGATCTACAGAAAAATCCGTTCTCTCTTTCTTGCCTCCTCGTACTTCGCCCTCGCCTCGAGCACACTCTCCATCTCTGATACTTCCGCGACTGCAACATCCCACCACGAATCGTAGCCCGGCACGCTCTGCGAAGTGTCTGTTTCCACTACGATCACCGTCGTCCGGTCCGTCGCTTTGGCTTCTGCGAGCGCTTTCTTCAGCTCGTCGAGTGTCGCGGCCTTGATCGCATGCGCACCCAGGCTCTTCGCGTTCGCCGCAAAGTCCACTTTGAGCGGTTCGCCGTCCAATTGTCCGCTCTTCGAATCGCGCGCGCGATAGCGCGTGCCAAACCCGCCCTGCCCCATCGATCGGCTCAAGCTTCCAATGCTCGCGAACCCGCCGTTGTCCACCAGCACGATCACGATCTTAATGCCTTCCTGCACCGATGTCGCGATCTCGCTCGGCGCCATCAAATAGGTTCCATCGCCGAGAAAAACAAACACCTCGCGCGTCGGGTCGGCCATCTTCGCGCCCATGGCGCCCGGAATCTCGTATCCCATGCACGAATAGCCATACTCCATGTGGTATCCGTTAGGCGTGCGCGTCCGCCACAGCTTGTGCAGATCGCCGGGATGGCTGCCCGCCGCCGACACCAGGACGCCCCTCTCTCCCGCCGCCTCAACCATCGCGCCAATCACTTCGCTCTGCGCCGGTTTGCGGCCGCCGACGGGTGCCACAGGCCTCGCTTTTGAGACCTGGGATAGCGAAGACTCCCTGCCCAAATCGAACAGCCGCTCAACCTCCGCGTCCCACTTCGCCTTCAGCCCCGCAATCTCCGCCGCATACGCCGCGCTCACCTTGTGCGCGCCCAGCGCCGCGCTCAGTTGCTCCAGCGCCACGCGCGCGTCGGCCACCACCGGAATCGCGCCCACTTTATATGCGTCAAATTCCGCCGTGTTGATGTTCACAAACTTTACGTTTGGATTCTGGAACGCTGTCATGGACGCCGTCGTGAAGTCGGAGTAGCGCGTCCCAATCCCGATCACGAGATCCGCTTCATGCGCCAGCCGGTTCGCGGCCAGCGATCCCGTTGCTCCAATCGCTCCCACCATCTGCGCATGATTCCATGCGAGAGCGCCCTTGCCCGCCTGCGTCTCCGCCACCGGAATCCCGGTCCGTGCCGCAAAATCGCCCAGTGCCTTCGACGCTTCGCTCATCAGCAGGCCGCCGCCGCACACAATCAGCGGCCGCTGCGCCGTTCGAATTGCTTTCACCGCGCGCCCCAGTGACTCGCGATCCGGCTCACCCCTCCGGATCAGCCACACTCGCTTGCGAAACAGTTCCTCAGGGTAGTCGTATGCTTCGGTCTGCACATCCTGCGGCAGCGCCAGCGTCACCGCGCCGCAATCCGACGGCGACGTCAGCACGCGCATCGCCTCGGGAAGGGAAGTGATCAGTTGCTCTGGCCGGTAGATGCGGTCCCAATAGCGCGACACCGGCTTGAAGCAATCGTTTACGCCCGTATCCTGCGTAGCCGTCGATTCAAGTTGCTGCAGCACCGGCGCAACGTTCCGCCTTGCGAAAACATCTCCCGGCAGCAGCAGCACCGGCAGCCGGTTGATCGTCGCCAGCGCCGCGCCGGTAATCATGTTGGTCGCGCCCGGCCCGATCGACGACGTGCAGGCCAACGTGCGCATCCGGTTCGTCGCCTTCGCGAACCCCGCGGCCATGTGTACGCCGGCCTGCTCGTTGCGCACGAGTATGTAAGGAAAATCTGGATTCTGTTGGAGCGCCTGGCCGATCCCGGCCACGTTTCCGTGCCCGAAGATCCCTGTCATTCCGGCGAAGAACGCATGCTCGCGGCCGTCCCGTTCCACATGCTGCTGCTTCAGGAACTCGATAAGCGCTTGAGCCATCGTCACGCGCCGCGTCTTCATGCCCGCTCTCCTGGAACCGCAGCCGCCAGCCCTCAGCACCATAACCCGGCCCTGCACGCCGGGTGCCCCGTCCAAGCTTTGCTTGGGCGGGGAAGCTGCGCAGCAGTCGATGCAGCTAACTCAGCACATCGAGCTAGAAGCTAATGGCTAGCAGCTAAAAGCTGCCTTTAGCGTTTCACCATCGGCAGCCTCGGGTCCTTTTCCTTCCAACTGCTCTTCACCCATCCGTAATTCGGATCGTCCGAGCAGGCCATCGACCGCGCCGTACCCGCCAGCGCGTTCAGATAATACACGTTGTATCCGTGCGCAGCCACCACCGGATGGTATCCCTCCGGAACCAGCACCAGCTCGCCGTCTCGCACGGTGATCGTCTCGTCGATGTGCCTGTCCGGCGTGTAGACCTTCTGCATCGCGAATCCCTCCGACCGCTCCATCCGGTAGTAGTAAATCTCTTCCAGATCCACCTCGGCCGGCGGATTGTGCACGTCGTGTTTGTGCGGCGGATAGCTCGACCAGTTGCCTGCCGGGGTAAACACCTCCACCACCATCAACCTCTGCGCCAGAAATGCGGGCGGCAGCATCGAGTTGATCTGCCGCGTTGCGTTCCCGCCGCCACGGATCTCGATTCCCACGTGTGCCGGCGTCACCAATCGCGCCGGATACTCCTCTTCGGCCTTGGAGTAGCAAAAAGCCAAATCGCACTTCGTGTCCGCGTTCACCGTGAACAAGGTGTCGATTGGTAGATAAAGCGTGTACGGCAGCCCGTCGAAAACCGTCTCACGCTGCCCAATTCCTTGCCAATCGCCTCGCGAACTGGTCACCGAGCAAACCCCGCCCAGTACCACCATCGCCAGCTCTCTCCCGGCCGTCTCGCTCTTGTACTCTTGTCCAACCTCCAGGTTGCGTGTTTCAAAAGAGAGAAACTCGTATCCAAAATCCTCAGTCCGATTCCGGAATTTCTCCGGCCGGATTAACAACTCACTCATCATTTCTCCTGGGATAAAAAAATCCAAAGCAAGATCCGTTTCCGGCTTGTGCCTTCACCGGCTGATGTAAATCCCAACAAACAACAGCAGATATGCACACGTGTGCACTTTTATGATTCTCTACATCACCACGCGGCCTGTCAATTGTGGAGAAGTTTCCTTCTTGCCCCTCGCCTTTCTCATTTCTTGACCCTAAACTTCGTCCGGTGTTAGGGTTTTTTCTGCACACGTTTGCATCTTGCGGAGCTTGCAGGTCTTCCATCACTCCTATGACAGAATTCAAAAGCCCGCTCCACCAAATGACGCAGACAACACCCACCCGTCTGTGGAACGACTCAGCCTCCGTTGAAGATCTCGCTTACTCCATCTCCCACGGCGCAGTCGGCGCTACCTGCAACCCGTCCATCGCCGTGGCTGTGCTCAAGCAGGAGCTCGCCGTCTGGAAACCGCGTATCCTCGAGTCTCGCCGCAGCCGAGCCGAACCTCACTGAGGACGATCTTTCCTGGCGCATCGTCGAAGAAATCTCCACCAACGCCGCGCGCCTGCTCCTGCCCATCTTCGAGCGCGAAAAAGGCCGCAACGGCCGCCTCTCCATCCAGACCGACCCGCGCAACTACCGCAACACCGAAGCCATGCTCAAGCAGGCCATTCATTTCAGCCGGCTCGCGCCCAACATGATTGTCAAGATCGCCGCCACGCGCGCCGGCATTCCCGCCATCGAAGAAGCCACGTATCGCGGCATCTCGATCAACGCCACTGTCAGCTTCACGCTTCCACAAGCCATCGCCGTCGCCGAGGCTGTCGAGCGCGACCTCCGCCGCCGCGAAGCCGAAGGGCTCGACATCGCAACGATGGGCCCCATCTGCACCATCATGGTCGGCCGCCTCGACGACTGGCTCAAGGTCCTCCACGACAAGCACAATCTCTCCGTCGATCCCGGCTACCTCGAGTGGGCCGGCGTCGCCGTCTTCAAGAAGGCCTACAAGATCTACCGCGAGCGCGGTTATCGCCTGCGCCTGCTCTCCGCGGCTTTTCGCAATCACATGCACTGGAGCGAGTTCATCGGCGGCGATGTCGTCATCTCACCGCCCTGCGCCTGGCAGCGCCGCTATAACGAGAGCGACATCGAGGTCGTTCCCCGCATCGACAATCCCGTCGATCCGCGCATCGTCGACACTTTGCTCAACAAGTTTCCCGACTTCGAGCGCGCCTATATGGAAGACGGCATGTCCACAGACGAATTCGACACATTCGGCGCCACGCGCCGCACTCTCCGCCAGTTCATCTCCGCCGTCGTCGAGATGAACTCCATCGTCCGCGACATCATCCTGCCCAACCCCGACACGGAGTGACGAGGACCGAGCGACCTGGAGGAACCATCAACTTGTCATCCTGAGCGAGTCACGCGAAGCGCGACGAGTCGAAGGATCTGCGGTTGCATTTTGCAAAACTTGTGATTGTCTTCCGCAAGTGGATTTGGGACCTTGCTTCGATGTCCCGCGTGAAAGCCCGCGAAGCGGGCGGAATCTGGTAGCCCCAGGCGCAAGCCTGGGGAGAGCCCGTCCCACAACGAGTCAGCCCGCTTCAGCGGGCGAAAGAAACCCTGCCGCCCCCTGCCTCACCTCAGCCACATCACCGGGTTGCTCGTCGAAACCGCACTCAACCCCGCAGCCAGCAGTTCTTCCACTTCCTTCATCGTTTCAATCAGCCCTCCGCCCACCACCGGCAAACCGGGCGAGATCACCCGCACCCGCGCCAGCATTTTCGGTGCCACCAGCGCCGGCAAAATCTCCAGCGCATGTACCGGCGTGTTCTTCAGCTGATTCGAAATCGTATCCATCGCGCCCGAGTCCAGCAGGAAAGTCCGCTGAATTCCGTACAGCCCAATCGCCAGCGCGTGCCGCAACGGATCGAGGTGCGTCGAAATAATGCCCTGCGCCCCCACGCGCTTCAGGTAGTTCACCGCGTACCTGTCGCGCGAAAATCCATTCAGAAGATCCAAATTCACCAGCGGAATCTTTCCCGCGGCCACAATCTTCCGGATCATCGTCTCCACGTTGTCCGGATCCCCCGTCAGCAAATACACCAGCTTGCCGCGCGATGCGATCGCCTGCTCCACAAACTCCGGCTTGCGAATCGCCGGAAGAATCGGCGTGTCGTTACAAAAGAAGCTCAGCGGCGTCAGCGTCACCGGCCCTCCGTTTCTTGCCCCCGTCTCACCCATTGCGGCGCCCCATGCTCCGTGCACTTGCCTTCGCTGTCGAGCTCCTCACAATCAACTCCGCTTCTGCCTTCACCTGCGCCACCGAATCCTCTCCCGCCATCAGCTTCAAAAGGTTTTCCATCGCCATCTCTCCCATGCGCCGCATCGGCTGCCGCACGGTGGTCAGCGGAGGCTCCAGATACTCCGCGAAAAACAAATCGTCGAATCCTGTCACCGAAATATCTTCCGGCACGCGCAGCCCGCGCGCTCGTATCGCCCGCATCGCTCCCAGCGCCGTCATGTCGTTGTAGCAGCACACCGCCGTCGGCGGCTCGGCCAGCTTCAGCAACGCATCCACGGCTTCGGCTGCTCCCTCGGGGCGTCCGTCGCCGCGTATCGCAAGCTCGCCATCGAATGCAATTCTCGCCGCGCTCAACGCCTGCTTATACCCCTCCAGCCTCTCCGTCTCGGTCTGGTAGCCGCTGCGGTCGCCCACGTAGGCAATGCGCGTGTGGCCCAGTCCAATCAAATGTTCCGTCGCCGCGCGGCTTCCGTCCTCGTTCGCGATCATCACCGAGTGCACAAACTCTCCCGGGTATTGGTCGTTCACCAGCACCATCGGAACGTTCAGCCTCTGCCAGCAGCGGCAGGTAATCTGATCCCACTCGCGACGAAGTTACGATGATCCCGTCCACGCGCCGCTCCGCCAGAGCCTGCACAACCTTCCGCTCATGTTCTGCATTGGCATTCGAGTTGGCCAGAAACACCGCATACCCGTGATCGTTGGCCGCCTGCTCGATCCCCCATGCCACCTCGCCGGCAAATGGATCGGCCACGGTGGTCACCACGAGCCCCACCGTCTTTGTTCGCCGAGTCACCAATCCTCGTGCCACCGCGCTCGGCCTGTACCCTGCGGCTTCGGCGATCTTGCGGATCCTCGCCGCGGTCGCCGCATTCACCAGCGGGCTGTTCTGCAGTGCGCGCGATACCGTCGGGTGCGACACGCGCGCCATCCGCGCAATGTCCTTGATGGAGGTCTGCCGTAGCGTTCGCCGTCCCGTGCCGTCCTGCGAAATCCGCACTCCGTAGCCTTTGTCCTTCTCGACCATCCGCAAAAACCCCTGATTGCACACGTTTGCTTGATCACCCAGTCTCCCCGACCGCCCTTGAACTCGTCAATTCCCCTCACTCCCTGGGTGCCCCGTCCAAGCTTTGCTTGGGCGGGAGGGGTTCTGGCGCCATGTAATCTCATTACCAGCAAATGTTGCAACCCGCCTCAATCCCCGCAACCCTCGAGCGCCGCATCGGCCTCCGCTCCGCCGTCCTCTTCAACATGCTTGAAATGATCGGCGTCGGCCCATTCATCACTCTGCCTCTCGTTATCGCCGCCGCCGGTTATCGCCTGTCTGTTTGGGCCTGGGTGCTCGGCGCCGTCATCGCCATTGCCGATGGTCTCGTCTGGGCCGAGCTCGGAGCAGCGTTTCCCCGCGCCGGAGGCAGCTACGCCTTCCTCGAAGAAATCTACGGCCCCAAGGGCCCCGGCCGCTGGCTCAGCTTTCTCTACGTCTGGCAGGTCGGCTTCACCGCGCCCCTCTCGATCGCTTCAGGCTGCATCGGCCTCTCCGGCTTTCTAGCCGTCTTCTGGCCGCATCTCGACGCGGTTCCCATTGCCGCACTTCCCGCGCTCCACTACTCCAACTTTGCCGCCGCTGCCGCGTGCCTCCTCGTCACCGCGCTTCTCTATCGCAACCTCAGCCTCCATCACGCGCCTTGCCTGGGTGCTCTTCGCCGGAGTCATCGCCGCTCTCACCGGCGTCATTGTCTCCGGCTTCGCACACGCCGCTGCCACCGGTGCTTCGAATGGGTGCCCCATCCTAAACGCGATTTTTGCGTTTAGGGTGGGAGCGTGCCCTGCTTTCCCTCCAGCCTCCGGCTCATTCGGCGGCCTCGCCCAGGCCACGCTTCTTGCTACGTACTGTTATTGGGGCTACTACAACATCTGTTTCCTCGGCGGAGAAGTTCGTCGTCCCGAGCGCACCATCCCTCGCGCCATCTTGCTCTCCATCCTCTTCGTCGCCGCGTTTTATGTCCTTATGAACCTCGCGGTCCTGCCCTCGCTCCATTCCGCCTCAATGCACGCAGCCGAATCCGCAGCCCTTCGCGTCCAGCTCGTCGCCGATATCGCCGCTTCTGCCTTTGGCCATTGGGCTGGCTATCTGATCGCAGCCTCTCATTGTCTGGACCGCCTTTGCCAGTGTCTTCTCATTGCAGCTCGGCTACTCGCGTGTCCCCTACGCCGCCGCCCGTGACGGCAACTACTTCCGTTTTCTCGCCGCCGTCCATCCCAGGTACGGCATTCCTCACCGTTCGCTGGTCGCTCTCGGGCTGGTCGGCGCTCTCTTCTGCTTCTTCTCGCTTGCGCAGGTCATCACCATGCTCGTCATCACGCGCATCCTCCTTCAGTTTTCGCTGCAGCAGATCGGGGTCATCCTGCTTCGCATCCGCCGTCCCGATCTCCCGCGTCCTTTCCGGATTCCGTTCTACCCCCTCCCGCCTCTCGTCGCCATGGCCGGCTTCGCCTTCATGCTGTTCGATCCCCGCCGCGCCCAGGCCAGAGGAGGCAGTGGCCTCTTCGAACTCTACGGAGCCATCGCCATCGCCGCCAGCGGCACCGCAATCTATCTCTTCCGCGCTCACCACTTTCGCCAGTGGCCCTTCGCACCAGCAACGCCCGAATAGTCCCGCCGCTAACCCGCCCCCGTACAAAAGAAACTATTCCCTATTCCCTAATCCCTGTAACTCTTTCCCCCACCACTGTGTCTAATAAACGCAGCCGCAAGCTTCCCCCTTGCTGAGGTAAAAATGCTCATCGGCAAACCGCCCGACATACCCTCGTCCGAGATCACTTCGCGCGACGACTACTTCCGCTTTCTCAGCCGGCGCCGCTTCCTCAAGGGCGCGGCCGCTGCCGGCGCAGCTGTCCTCGCAGCCGATCGTCTCGGTCGGCTCATATCCCCGCGCATAACCGCCCGCGCCGGCACGAAACTCCAGACCGTCCCCAGCCCACTCACCACAACCGGCGAGCAGCTCACTCCCTACGACGACATCACCCACTACAACAACTTTTACGAGTTCGGCGTCGACAAAGGCGCTCCCGCAAGAAATGCCGCAGGCCTTCCCACGCGCCCCTGGTCAGTGAAGGTCGAAGGCAAAGTGGCCAAGCCGCTCACCTTCGATATCGATGACCTCCTCAAGCTCCGCCCCCTCGAAGATCGCGTCTACCGTCACCGCTGCGTTGAGGCCTGGAGCATGGTCATTCCCTGGGTCGGCTATTCGCTCTCGGAATTCATCAAACAGTGCAACCCGCTGCCCAGCGCCAAATATGTTCAGTTCCTCTCCTACTTCAATTGGCGCGTGGAACAGTGGGCTAGGCAGGATCCCGGCATCTACTGGCCCTACTCCGAGGGGCTGCGCATGGACGAAGCCATGAACCCGCTTACGCTTCTGACGTTCGGCCTCTACGGTGAGACGCTGCCCAACCAGGACGGCGCGCCTGTCCGTATCGTCGTCCCATGGAAGTACGGATACAAATCCGCCAAGTCCATCGTCACCGTCCGCTTCCTCGACAAGCAGCCGCCGACCACCTGGAACGATCAAGCTTCCGACGAATATGGGTTCTACTCCAACGTGAATCCGAATGTAGACACCGTTCCGTGGAGCCAGAAGACAGAGCGCCGCATCGGTCTGCCGTTCTACGAGCAGAGCCGCACGACCCTGATGTTCAATGGCTACACCGACCAGGTGGGATCAATGTATGCGGGCATGGATCTGCGGAAGTATTACTGATATCAGCCGACGCTATCGGGCCAATTCGCTGACTTGCTGACTCGCTAACCTGCCGACTTGCTGACTTGCTAACTCGCTAACACGCTGGGTGCCCCCGGTCCCTTGCATTCGGGGACCGGGGATAGCACGAACCCGAATGCACCGCTAACTCGCTAACTTGCTTCCTATGTCCCGTCCAACTCTCATCGCCCTCAAGACCGCCGTTTGGATCGCCTGCCTCGCGCCCTTTTGCTGGCTCGTCTGGGGAGCGCTCACCAACAATCTCGGTCCCGACGCCACCGGCGCCATCGCCTTCTCGACCGGCCGCGCCACGCTGCGTCTGCTCGCCATCACGCTGGCCATCTCGCCGCTGCGCCACCTCATTCCAAGCCTCGCCAGGCTCATCCGTTTCCGGCGGCTGCTCGGCCTCTTCGCTTTTTTTTACGCCACGGTGCACATGCTCACGTGGGTTGCCCTCTACAACAATTTCGACCTGCATAACATGCTCGTCGACGTCGCGCGCCGCCGCTACATCACCGCGGGCATGGCCGCATATCTCTCGCTGCTGCCCCTCGCGCTCACGTCGACGGCCTGGGCAATCCGCAAGCTCGGCGGCAAGAATTGGAGCCGCCTCCACACGCTGATCTATGTCGCCGCAATTTGTGGAGTGGCTCATTACTGGTGGCAGATGAAGCCCGGCGTTCTCACGCCGCTTGCCATGACCCTCGTCATCGCCGCGCTGCTTCTCGCTCGACCCATCCTCGCCTGGCGCCAGAGCCGTAAAGCGCGCACCGTCTCCGCCAACGTCTAGCTGTTCGCCGGGATGCGGACCCGGTTCCGGCACCGACACAGGTGCCCGTCCGTGCTTCGCTAGGGTCGGATTGCACGGACCTCCGTCCACCACTCTCAGTCCGGCACAAAAAATGGGTGCCCCATCCTAGCTTCGCTTGGGTGGGATAGCACGAACCCCAACCCGCCCCCGAACTCACCAACATCGAACGTCGCTAACACGCGCGAAGCGCGGCTAGCCCCGCTGACCCCGCTGCCTCACTCAAACAGCATTCGCTGCGCCACCGGCATATAGCTCTTCCGGTGCAGCGGCGTCGGCCCCAGCCGCTGAAGCGCCTCTAGGTGCTCTCGCGAGCAGTAGCCCTTGTGCCGCGCCAATCCATACCCCGGATACTCCGCATCCAGCTCCACCAGCAGCCGATCGCGGTGCACCTTCGCCAGCACGCTGGCTGCAGCAATTGAAATGCTCCGCGCGTCGCCGCCCACCACGGCCTGCTGCGCGCACGGCCAGTCGATCGTGTCGCATCCATCGATCAGCAAATAGTCGGGCAACAAATTCGGCGTGGCCGCCAACTGCTCCACTGCCAGCCGCATCGCCAGCAGAGACGCGCGTCTGATATTGATGCGGTCGATCGTCTCCACGTCCACCGCCGCGATCGCCCACGCCACGGCGCATGCGCGAATCGCCACGTCGAATTCGTTTCTCTGTTTTTCGGTGAGCTGTTTTGAGTCCGTCAATCCCGGCAGCCGGCACCGTTCGGGAAAAATCACCGCCGCCGCCACCACTGGCCCGAACATCGGCCCGCGCCCCACTTCATCCAGCCCGGCGACGCGCTGCGCCCCACCCCGCCGCGCCGCGTTCTCCAGCGCCCATCCGCACACCGGAGCTTTGGTCATGCTCACAGTATAAGAATCATCTTGGAATCTTTGAGTGGAAAAGGCGTGCGTGAATCGTTCATTTCCGCTCGAAGCTGTATTCCCGCTCCACGCGGCAAATGCGCACCTTGAACTCCTCATACCACGTATCGCGTCCGCGCTGCTGCGCTACCAGGTGTTGCGCGTTCTGTTTCCACGCCGCAATCGATTCCAGGCTCTCCCAGTAAGACACCGTGATTCCCAACCCCTCGCGAGCCGATTCGATTCCGAGGAACCCCGGCTGCGTCGCGGCCAGCCTCTCCATCGCCTCGGCCATCCGCCCATAGCCGAAATCTCCTTCGGTGCGCAGGGAAGTGAAGATCACCGCATAATACGGAGCCGCCGGTGTTGCTGCGATTGACATGCACGCCTCCTCGCGTTGCCAGCCCATCAGGGGAATGTCAGCCTATCACCCAGCCTCCGGCTCTTCGCAATCGCCGGTCAACGGCAAACGATCAACGGCACATGACTGACGACACGCGGTCCACGATCCACGTTTCACGAACATTTCCGCGCAGCAAAAACCCCGGCCTTGGCCGGGGTCTTGTCTCGCCGCATTACGCGGCATCCTGTGCACCGTTCACCGTCTGCCGGTCACGGTTTTCTACGCCCTTGCCTTGCCCGTCTCGCGGTCCACTTCCTTCAACCGCGCCGCCTTGCCGCGCAGCCCGCGCAGGTAAAACAGCTTCGCGCGCCGCACCTTGTAGCTGCGCACGATCTCCACCTTATCCACCACTTTGGAGTTGAAGGGGAAGATGCGCTCCACGCCTTGGCCGAAGCTCATCTTGCGCACCGTAAACGTGCCTTGCGGGCCCTGGTTGATGGCGATCACGAGGCCCTCAAAGGCCTGCAGCCGCTCTTTATCGCCTTCTTTGATCTTTACTTGAACGCGAATCTGGTCTCCCGGCACAAACGCCGGCAAATCGGTGCGCTTCAGCTTGTCGGCCAGGCGCTGCATTACGGGATGAATAGACATTGTCGTTTCCTGCGATTGAATTCAGAATGTTTAGTTTATCAAAGATCGCCGTCCTCTGCCTCGCCGCCGCCCCTCATTTTGCGGAGGTTTCGGCCGCCATCTTTCATGTGTTTCGGCCACCATCCCGTGCGATATAGTTCCGCCATGGATGAAAAACGGGATCTTCTTCGCCACACCCTTGCCACACTGGCTTACCGCACGACCCGGGCCTTGGAATTTGCTCCCGCCGAATTTGCGGACTTCGATAATGCCGGCCGCCGCCCCGTGCAAATCCTCGCCCACATGGGCGACCTGCTGCAATGGGGACTCTCAATGGCACAGGGCAACCCCGCATGGCACAACTCCCAAACCCTCGCCTGGCCGCAGGAGCAGCAGCGCTTCTTTGCGGCCCTTTCTGCGTTCGACGCGTATCTCGCGTCGTCGAGCCCCCTGCACGCGCCCGTCGAGCGACTCTTCCAGGGCCCGGTTGCCGACGCGCTCACCCACGCCGGCCAGCTTGCCATGTTGCGCCGTCTTGCCGGCTCGCCCACCCGTGGTGAAAACTTCTACGTCGCCGCCATCGCCATCGGACAGGTCAACTCCGTCCAGCCCGAACCCGTAAAACCCTTCTAGTTCCGCCAACTCTGAAGGTCATCGACTGCGGTCCGAATCCCCGTAGCGCACCCGCTCGCGTCTGCGGAGCGGTGTGCTTTCCAATCGGAGGCCTGTGGAAAATAATCATTTTAGATTGGAAATTTTAATAATCCGACCATTTTAATCGACTTAACTCATTGAAAATTAAAATTGCGAATATTATGCTTGACAATCGTGCGTTTTTAGTACGAGAATAGTGAAGGTGACTATCGTCGCCATGGAGGTTTTATATGCGCCGTATACTCGCGACCAGCACACTGCTCTCCTCGCTGATTTTACCCGCAGCGGCTTTTGCCAGCACGCCCGTGGACGACGCCACTGCCCCAACCCCCATCCGCATCAGCTCCGGTGTCACGCAGCCGGTCCTCGTCAACTCCGCCTACCTCGATGTCCCAGCGGGCTACTCGATCGACGCCATCCCCACGGATGCCCAGGTCGGCCTCGCCGTCACCATCAACGAAAAAGGCGAGCCTGAAAACATCCAGGTCGTCAAGTCCTTCAACAAGTTCTGGGACGCTCGCGTCGTCTCAACCGTCCGCCAATTCCGCTTCAAGCCCGGCACCGTCGACAACCAACCCATCCCTGTCGAGATGAACCTGACCGTCAACATTACCCGCTAAACCAACTGAAAATCCGTCGGGATGCTGCGCGCGAAATCACTGGGGCTCGAGCCCAACCGGCTCGGCCACAGGAAAGCACTACCTCCAGCGCAGCATCCTTGCATCTTCTCAACGCACAAAAGGAATGAAGGCGTGCGTCGTCCTTTTGTATTCGGCGTAGACGCGGCCAAATCGCGCCACGAGCAGGCGTTCCTCTGCGCGAATTCGAACTTCAGCTCCGGCCAGGTTGAAAACAAGCGATGCAACCGCCATAGGCCACCATGTCCAACCGGCTAAAGTTGCCAGTGTCATGCCCAGTATCGATGTGTAGATAGGGTGACGAATCCAGCGGTAGGGGCCGGTTCGCACCAGCTCATGATCTTCGCTCAACGCAGCCTCATAGCGCCATTGCTTGCCCAGGTTCCGCGCTGCCGACCACGCAAGTGCGACGGACAACGGCATCAAAATCATCGAAGCGATGAGCGCCGCTGCCGATTTCGTGTAGCCGGCGGGACGGACATAAGCCCACGCAAACGCGAACCCGACCGTCTGTAGCCCAATTCCCCAGCGCGAGGCCGGCGCACGAACGGCCTTTTTGTGTCCTCGAGCTTGGCGGCGTGGTTGAATAAACGCAAGAGAGAATGCGATGTATCCCAAAATCAGCTCAACCAACACCGCCAACTGAAGCATCGTGCCTACACTCCATTTCTGCCGTCTTGCAGCACATCGTTGAGCCGAATTCTGTCAAGCACCCGCATATCCTCCATGCTCAGCGCCGCCCGCTCCAGCAGCTCAGGCCGGTTTTTGAGCGTCTTGCGAAGCTGCTGCTCCCGCCGCCAGCGCCTGATCTGGGCGTGATCCCCGTTCATCAGCACGTCCGGCGCGCGCAATCCGCCAAACTCCGCGGGCCTTGTGTATTGCGGATAATCCAGCAGCCCTCCCGCTCCGTGCTGCGATCGCGGCACACCTTCCACATCCATATCGATCTCCGCATCCGCCGCGCCGAAGCTCTCGAACTCGCCTGACGCCTCATTGCCCAGCACGCCGGGAATCAGCCGCATCGTCGCGTCCACAACCACCGCCGCCGCCAGCTCGCCCCCGCTCAGCACGTAGTCGCCGATCGAAAGCTCCATGTCGCAGTAGAGCTCGTTGATCCGCTCGTCCACGCCCTCATACCGCCCGCACACCAGCACCACCCGCTCCACGCTCGCTAGCTCCCGCGCCACGGCCTGCGTAAATAATCTCCCTTGCGCCGACAGCAAAATCACCCGCGCTACCCCCACCGAACTGTCATCCTGAGCGGAAGTTGCCGCTCCACCTGCTGCGATGTCATCCTGAGCGGAGATCGCGAGAGCGATCGGAGTCGAAGGACCTGCATTTTGCCTTTCGGCAGCTTTATCATCAGTTGCTCCCTCGCTTACACCCCGCTGCGCTTTCGTCCTGACCCCGAGAGCCCGGAGCGCCTCCGCCAGCGGTTCCGGCTTCAGCACCATTCCCTCGCCGCCGCCAAACGGACGATCGTCCACCGTGCGATGCCGGTCATGCGCATATTCGCGCAGATCGTGCGCCTTCACCGTCACCAGGCCATTCTTCAGCGCCCTGCTCACGATCCCGTGCGCGAACACGCTCTCAAAGAACCCGGGAAAGATGGTGACGATGTCGAACCGCATATACACGATGATAGAAGCCTGGAACGCATCGTGAAATGGTAGTTCTTCCTAGAAGGCTTTAAATGTCAGGAAGTTCCCAGATTGAGCGCAATAGAAAATGACTCTGCTTTTCATTGCGACCCACTCGCCATTCACTTTCGTTTTCAGGAACGCGAAACCGATCATCTGGTTCTGCTTTTGCTTCACTCCGCTAACTTTGGCCGTCTTTGCCTCGTAGAAAATCTCAACCTGCGAGCCAATCGGGATCTTGGTCAGGGGCATCAGACTGGCTGTGGACTTAGTTGCCGGCATGGCGCAGGAGCCATTCGCGTATGCTACAAAAGTCTCCGACTTGCTACCTTGCGTGTAGCTCAGGGTCATTGTGTCGTCAGTGGTCTGCGTAACTGTCCCCGTAAACATATCCCCACTGTAGTCAGCTGGGTAGTAACCAGAAGGAGCAGTTCCAACTTGAGCCTTCGTTGTCCACGGATGTACTGCGATGCAGCACAAGACGAGGAACCAGCGAACCTGATAAATGTGCCGAAATCGCATCCGGAAACTCCACCGCTCGCGGGCCGTTGGGAGTGATAAAGGCGTTTTTTGGAATCTGTTTGCAATGATAACTTACTTCCATTGGCGGCTACCTACCGGGTGCCCCACGGCTCGTTCCGCCGCAGCGGAAGACCGGGGATACCACTGACTTCGCCCCCGCACGCCACAAGCTAACGGCTAATAGCTAATAGCTGCCTTTCTCACCCACACCCTCGCCGTCACCACTCCAAACAGAAACCCGCCCACATGCGCCAGGTAGGCCACTCCGCCCGTCTGCACCGTCGCCACCGAGCCCACCACGCTCAGCAACTGGAACAGGAACCATACTCCGATCAGCACCACCGCCGGAATATACGTCACGCGAATGAAGATCAGGATCCACACCAGCGTTCGAATCCGGTCTCGCGGATAAATCACAATGAACGCGCCCATCACCGCCGCAATTGCTCCGCTCGCCCCCAGGCAGGGAATCCTCGACCCCGGGCTTCCCGCTACCTGCGCCAGCATTGCCACCACGCCGCCCAGCAGATAGAAGGCGATGTAGCGGAAGCGCCCCATCGCATCCTCAATCGCCGGTCCAAACGCCCAAAGAAAAACCATGTTGCCCAGGATGTGCAGCCAGCCTGCGTGCATGAACATCGCGGTCACGATCGTGATCAGGTGGCGGTCGTGCTCAATCCGCAGAGGAATCACCGCCCACCGCTTCACAAACGCTTCGCCGCCCTCCAGCTCCAGCAGAAATACGTATGCGTTTGCCGCGATGATCAGCGCCGTCATCCACGCAAACCCGCGCGCTCGTCGCGATGCATCTCCTAGCGGTATAACCGTTCCCACTTGATTGCCCCTTCGTCCTGCCGGCCATTCACTCGGTGAATGTTTTCTATCATGCCGCCCGGCCTTTTGCGTCTCGCCGGCGCTCCGCCCCCGCAAAGCTTCTGTAGCCTTGCTAACCCCGCGCCTTTCGGCTCACTGATCCTTACCCCTGATCGCTGAACACTGTTCTTCGTGCTACACTACCGCCACCCCGTTTCCCCACCCATGGTCAGCCTTTCAAAGAATCAGCGGCTCTTTCTCTACTTCAGCACGCTCACGCTGATCATCTTCGCCGTTGCGCCTGACAACCTTCTCGATATTCCCACCGCCTTCATGCTCAAGAACCACCTGCACGCCACAGCGTCGCAGGTCTCCGTCTTCCGCCTGCTCACCGGAATCCCCATGTATGTCGGCTTCATCTTTGGCATGACGCGCGACCTTTGGAATCCCTTCGGCTGGCGCGATCGCGGATACTTTCGCATCTTTGGCCCCATCGCCGTGCTCGTCTTCTTATGGCTCTCCCTCACGCACCTTTCTTACTCAAGCCTTCTCATCGGAATTTTTCTGGCCATGGTCGCGTCCCGTTTCATGCTTGCAGCCTACTCCGGCCTCATAAGCCTCATCGGTCAGGAAGAGCTGATGTCCGGCCGCCTGAGTGCTCTCTGGATGGTCTTCCGTTACGTCTCCTTGATCGTTGCCTATTTCTCTTCAGGCTTCATTACCGAACATCTTTCGCCCCGCCAGACCTTCATCCTCTCCGCTGCCGTCATTGTTCCGCTCTGCCTCTATGGATTCCTCAAGCCTCAAGCCGTCTTCAGCCACGCCTATGACAACCCGCACGCGCGCGGCACTACTTTCCTCGGCGACCTCAGGCGCCTCATCCGGCATCGCGCCATATATCCCGCAATATTCATCATCCTTGTCTGGAACTTTATGCCCGGCTTCAACACGCCCATGCAGTTTTATCTCTCCAATCAGCTTCATGCTCCCGATTCGGTCTACGCCAACTTTAACTGCATTTTCTACGGCACTTTCATTCCCGGCGTTGTGCTTTATGGATTCCTCTGTACACGCCTGCCTCTGCGCAAGTTGTTGTGGATTGGCGCTGCATTCGGCGTTCCCTCAATGATCCCGCTGGCCTTTGTCCACTCCGGCCGCCAGGCTCTCTACATGGCAGCGCTCATGGGCATCATGAGCTCACTCGGCCAATGTTCCTTTTACGATCTCGCCATCCGCTCCTGCCCGCCCGGCCTCCAGGGGACACTGATGATGGCCGCCGACGCTGTCAACAATTTCGCCTTCCGCGCGAGCGACGTTTTGGGCACAAAAATCTACGGCCTCAGTTCCACGCACGGCTTCCTCTTCTGCGTCATCGCCATGACTGTGACCTACTGCCTCATTCTGCCCACCATCCTCCTAGTCCCTCGCGAACTCATAGCGACCTCCGACGGCCAATCCAATCCCGCCCTCGACGTCGAACTCCTCTCCGAGCTAGCCGAATCCTCCGCAACTTCCTAGCCTTCTTACAGTCAAACCCGGCTCCACAACAACTCCAACCGCAGCCTGGCATTCACGGCCCACCACAGACGATCGACGGCTCACGATCCACACCGACAATCCACTACTTGCCCGCTGCATCGCCTGCGCCTATGATTTCAGCCAACGATCATGGCCGACATTGAAGCTCTTCTAACGCGCTGGCAATCCGCCGGCGTTCTCGACGCAGCGACCGCCGCCCGCATCCGCGCGTACGAGTCGCAGTCCGCACGCAAAGACAGTCCCGGCCTCCGGTGGCAAGGCATCACCGCGCTCATTCTCGGTGCCATCCTCCTCGCCTGCGGCGTTGTCCTCTTCGTTTCCGCTCACTGGGATCAGCTCGGCCCCGCCGCGCGCTTCGTGCTGGTCATCGTGATGGTCGCCGTCATTCACAAGGCCGCCGCCTTTGCGCGCCCCAAATTCCTCAGCCTCTCCACTGCCCTCCACGCCGTCGGCACAGTCTCTGCCGGCGCAGCCATCGCGCTCACCGGTCAGATCTTCAACATCCAGGCGTACTGGCCCGCTGCTGTGCTTCTGTGGGCGCTCGCCGCTCTCGCCGGCTGTGCGCTCCTCCGCGACCAGGCCCAGCAAACCCTCGCGCTCCTTCTCGTTCCCGCGTGGATCTTCTGCGAGCTCGATTTCCGCATGAGCGGCCACATCGGCGAAGGCATCTTCATGGGTCGCGTCATCTTCGTGTGGGCCATCCTATACATAACCTTCTTCATCGGCTCGCGCCGCCGAGCTGTGCGGGGAATTCTCTTTGCGGTAAGCGTCATTGCCGCAGTCCTCGCCATCTACGCAATGCTCTCGGCCTGGGAATCGTGGAACTCCAGCCAGTCCTTCGTTCCCTTCGGCACCCGCGTCTGGGCCTGGATCGCGATCGCCGCCGTCCCGCTCATCATCGCCGCATTCCACGGCCATAAGGGCCTCGTTCCCATCGCCGCTGCCATCGCCTTCGTGATCGCGCTGCCCTGGTGCTATCGCTCCGTCACCGAGAGCTACACGGCGCCCAACGGCTTTACCAGCACCTGGGTCCGCACCGATCCCAATCTCCTTGCCTACGCGCTTGTCGCCGCCTTCACCGTCTTCCTCTGCGCGTGGGGCGTGCGCCTCGCCTCTCGCGCGCTCGTTAATCTCGGCATCGTCGGCTTCGCCGCCTCCGTCGCGTGGTTCTACTTCAGTGACATTCTTAACAAGATGAATCGTTCGCTCGGCCTCATCGGTCTCGGCATTCTCTTCCTCGCCGGCGGATGGGCGCTCGAAAAAATGCGCCGCCGCATTCTCGACCGCATGCCTTCGCCGAATTCGCCCGCGTCGGCCGCCGCTGTAGCCGGCGCAACCCAGGAAAACGCGACCGGAGGTGCCCAATGAAAATCGGCCGCTTCACCTTCTCCGGCGTCTCCATTGCGTTGCTCGTCATCCAGTTGCTCATCGTCTCATCCGTCGCGGGCAAGTCTCTCTGGCAGCGCTGGCATTGTCCGCGTGTCTGGACCCGCGCCGCGGCTATCGATCCCGAGCTTCCCATGCGCGGCCGCTACCTGTCGCTGCATCTCACCGTAGACGGCTGTCAAAGCACGCTTCCGTCCGCAAAATTCGCCACCTTCCCGCGCGATGTGAACGGCGCCATCAAGCCGGGTCCGTATGTCCTGCGCCCGCAGCCCGTCTATTTCCGCGCCAACCTTAAAGTCCAGAACAATCAGCTCGTCGCCCTGCGGCCAGAAGGTCAGGAAATCGGCGGCCAGGAAGATGCAAACGTTGGCGAGGAGATCTCCGCCGCGCCCGGCGCGCCCTGCAACCAGATGCAGCTATTCGATCCCGTCGACTTTTACATCGCCGACACAGCAAAAAGCCCGCTGCCGCTCCAGCCCAATCAGGAATTGTGGATCGAAGTCACCGTCCCGCCCACCGGCCCTCCGCGCCCCCTTCAACTCGCCATCAAAGACAACGGCGCCTGGAAACCGCTGGCGTTCTGACAACCTTTATAGAGAGGATGAAATGAGTGAGGCCGAGAGACTCGTAAAAGAACGCGAACCTACTGCTCGTGAGCACTGGAAGCAAGCCGAGATGCCAATTTGCGAAATCTTGACGGCGAAAGGGAAACAGCTCGGTTTTTCTCGCAACGTCAGTTGGCGGCCGTTGCAAGAAACGATCGATGCCGCCTGGCAGGACGCCGCGCACCGGATGGGCTGCAATTGAACCGGCTTTGTAGCCAGCCCTTGATTTCCTTCTAACGCAATCGCTGGATGCATCCACGCCCTCTGCTTGTCATCCGCCCCTTGTCATCCCGAGGAGGTCGCCGTGGCGACCGACGAGGATCTGCGGTTGCTTTTCAGGATTTTGCCCTGAGCGGAGTCGAAGCGTCCTCGCCCGCACTCACGCTTCTTCGGCTTCGCTCAGATCCACTAATCCCACCGGCAGCGCCATCTCCACGCGCCTCGAATCCAGATCGATCTTGCGCAGGTAGCTTTTCGTAAACGGAACCAGCACCTCGCCCTTCGCGCCTCGCACAACCAGCAGCGGCGCGGCGCCCCCGCTCCGGTCCACGTTCTCGATCTCGCCCACGCGAAGGGCCTCGGAGCCCGCCACGTCCACCAGCTCACATCCGATCAGGTCGCCCACGTAAACCTCGTCCTCGCCCAGGGCCGCTCGCGCCTCGCGCGGAATCGCAACCGTCATTCCCTTCAGTGCCTCGGCCGCTGTGATCGAATCCACTCCCGCGAAATGCAGCACCACGCCGCCCTTGTGCGGCCAATGGTTCAGGAGTTCCACCTGCCGCGCCGCCTGGGCCGTCGCAGAGGCAGACCCCTGCGGGGGCAGCAGCCAAAGCTGCCGCCTCTCACTAAATTTGTCAGGAAAGTCAGTCAGAATCTCGGCGAAGACCTCGCCTTTGCGCCCCTGCGGCTTGCGAATTCGCGCCAGCCACACCCACCGCTCAGTCGGTCCCGGCAAGAGCTACCTCCGGCCACCGAAAATGAAGTCGGCGCAGACGAAAGCCATCTAGCCTTCGTCGTCCTCTTCCAGAATGTCAAGCGTGTAGCGGTGATGCAGCTTCATGCTCACCGCTCCCAGAATGGTCCGTACTGAGCGGGCAGTGCGCCCTTGCTTGCCGATCACCTTGCCCACGTCCTGAGCCGCCACGCGGAGTTTGAGTACGGTGTTCTCATCCCGGTTCACCGCTTCCACTTCTACGGCGTTCGGCTCATCCACCAATGCCCGCGCAATCTCGCGGACCAATTCGTCTACTTGCACCATATCGACTTGGGTCATGATCGTGCCTCTGACCTTCTGCGTTAAAGTGAATTGATTAGTTCCGCGAATAGTATCACTTGAAACCGGCCGCGAGCAAAGGCTTGGGTCTATACCCGCGGCGCACCCTCTCGAGTCCTGTCCCGTTCAAAGGGCCAAGTCAGGCGGCTGCGGGGTCCGTCACTTCGGCCGCCGCTTCCGCGGTCGGCACAGGATGCTTCGCCACGATCTTTTCCATCGTTGGCGAAAGCTGCGCGCCTTTGCTGCGCCAGTACGCGATCCGCTCGTGCTTCAGGGTGACGCTGGCTGGGTTGGTGCGAGGATTGTACGTGCCGACAACTTCGATGGAGCGGCCATTGCGGGCACGGTCCTTCTCAATCACGACAATGCGGTAATAGGGCTGTTTACGGGCGCCGACGCGCGCCAAACGAATCATAACCACGATGAATCAATTCCTTTCGGCTTCCAGAACTTGAATGAGGCAATCCGGGAGTTTTCCCGGCCGGCTTGCATTTTGCATCTGCCCTTGGAGTTTCGTCCTTGGACTTTCGCCCTCTTGGAGCGGGTGTTGCAGGGGTGATCCAGTACAGCAACGGTCGCACACATGCGCCCGGCTGCACACTTCGCAACACCTAAGTATCGCCGAAAAAGGGCACTTGAAGCAAATCCGCGCCCGCCGGCCCACCGGGCTCTGAAACCTCACGAGATTCGCGCCTCTTCAGCAGTCTTTGTAGCACCAGCATCCATGGAACGCCGGCGTCCTCGCCGGCTGTCGTGCGGGCGTCCTCGCCCGCACTCTCGCCTCATCTCCATCTCCACGACACAACCATGGAACACCAGCATCCATGGAACGCCGGTCTCCAGACCGGCTGTCGTGCGGGCGTCCTCGCCCGCACTCACCATCTGCCGCCACTCCAATTCCAAATCCTCCGGGATCCCTGCCGCTTCGCACTTCTCAAACGCGGCGCTCGCTTATGATGGCAGAACCGGCTCGCCGTTTCGCCGGCCGCCGAGATCGAAAGTCCTCTTCGGAAATAGAAAGCATGAATCGCGAGTATCACAAGTGCCGATCGAGCTGTTTGGGCCGGGAGATGGAGCTGCTCGTCTTCGGCCACGCGGGTCTGCCGGCGCTCGTCTTTCCCACCTCCGGCGGACGCTTCTACGAGTTTGAAGATCGCGGCATGATCGCCGCCGTTTCCGGCAAAATCGACGCCGGCCTGCTGCAGTTCTTCTGCGTCGACTCAGTGAACGACGAGAGCTGGTACAACCGCCACGCGCCGCCCCGTCAGCGCATCGCGCGCCACATGCAATATGAGGAGTACCTTCTCCACGAACTGGTTCCGCTCGTCCGTCAAATCAATCGCGATCCGCGCCTGATGGCGCTCGGATTGAGCTTCGGCGGCTATCACGCGGTCAATATCGCTTTGCGCCACCCGGAGATCGTGAGTGGATTCGTTTCGCTTTCCGGAACATTTGACCTCACCGGCTTCCTCGACGGCTATTACGACCAGAGTTGCTACTTTCATCTCCCCACTCACTATCTGCCGCGCCTCACTGATCCGCGCTTCCTCGATCGCTTCCGCGGCAACAGGTTTGTTCTCGCCACCGGATGGGACGATCAATGCCTGGCCCGGAACCAGGATCTCGACCGCATCCTGTGCGAAAAGGGAATCGCTCACGAATTCCATATCTGGGGCCTGCCGAACTCTCACGACTGGCCCGCATGGCGGCGGATGATCCAGCAATACTTGTGACCACGCAGAGATCGTGGTTCAATCCTTCTCAGGAGAAAGCGCATGAGTCAACTCAACCCGTATGACAGTTTCCTCGACGGTCGGCCACTCGACGCGATTTTGTCCTCGACCGCCGACGCCATCGCCGATTGTCTCTACGCGATCGGTCCAAGCGGAATCAACACTCCGCCCGCCCCCGGCAAATGGAGCGCTACCCAAATCGTCTGCCATCTCGCCGACTGCGAATTAGTCTTCGGCTTCCGTCTGCGCCAGACTCTTGCCGAAGAGGGGCCGACCATCCAGCCCTTCGATCAGGACAAGTGGGCCGCGAATTACTCCCGGATTCCGGCAGCCGAAGCCCTCGCCGCTTTTTCTGCGCTGCGCATCTGGAATCTGCGCATGATTCGCGACGCGCTTCCCGGCGCTGCGGCCCGCACCATGACGCACCCCGAGCGCGGCACAATGACCTTTCAAACCGTTGTCGAAACCATGGCTGGCCACGACTTGAATCATCTCGGCCAGTTGCGCCGCATCGCGAGCCAGAGCTCCTGAACATCCACGCTTTCGCAGCAGCCTGACGTACACTGTTGCCGGGCGCGCGAACCAGACAGTCTGCATCCGCCAACAGCGCTCGGAGGACAAGCCCATGAAGACCATCGGTGTCCTCTTCGGCGTCGAAAACAGCTTCCCCAGCGCCCTCGTTGAACGAATCAACAACCGGAATCCATCCGGCATTCAGGCTGAGTTTGTTCAAATCGGCGCGGTCCACATCAACCGAGCGCCCCGCTACGCTGTCATTCTCGATCGCATCTCCCACGACATTCCGTTCTATCGCGCATTCCTCAAGCACGCTGCGTTCAACGGAGCAACGGTCGTCAATAATCCCTTCTGGTGCTCCGCCGACGACAAGTTCCTCAATTACACACTGGCCGCGAGCCTCCGCGTCGCTGTGCCGCCCACCGTGCTGCTTCCGCACAAGGAATATCCAAACGGGACCAGCGAAAAGTCGCTGCGCAACCTGGAATTTCCTTTGGATTGGGACGGCACGCTTGCCGCTATCGGCGAGCACGGCTTCTTGAAGCCGATCCACGGCGGTGGCTGGCGCGATGTGCACGAGTTCCGCGGCCGCGACGAATTCTTTCGCGCCTACGATCGGTCGCGCGATCTCTCCATGGTGGCCCAGAAAGCCGTCGAGTTCACGGAGTACTTCCGCTGCTTCGTCGTCGGCCAGAAGAAAGTTCGCATCATGCCGTACGATCCGCGTCGCCCCCACGTCGAGCGCTACGTGCAAGGCGTCGCGCGTCCCGGAACGATTCGAGCGAAGGCGCTCTACCGGCGCATGGAGGAAGACGCCATCAAGCTCTGCCGCGCCTTGGGCTACGATTTGAATTCGGTGGAATTCGCTGTAGAGAAGGGAATCCCCTACGCCATCGATTTCATGAATCCCGTGCCAGACGCCGATGTGCACTCCGTCGGCGAGGCGAACTTTCAATGGATCGTCGAACAGGTTGCGGACCTGTTGATCGCGAAGGCCCGAGCGCCCAAAACGCGAGAGCTTCGTTGGCCAAATTGGCCGCCGTCGACCGCAAAGCACTCCCAAAGAGCGAAGCGCCGCGGACCAGCCGGCTCCGCGGCAACTTCACCTTCAGCGTAATCGCCGGTCTCAGCTCAGAGCGATTTTTACCGCGGCTCCATAGCTGTTCGCGGCTGGCGACCCGTAAGGCAACTGCAAATGCAGCGCATCCGCATCCTGCGTCCACTTGATCGGCATATCCATGCCCAGCAAGGTCACATTCTGCACTTTGCCGGGATTGATTTTGCTTGAGAGTCCCAGCGATGCGATCTGCGCATGCCACTCCGGCCAGCCCATGAAGATGGCGTAGATCGCATTGTTGGCTTTGTTGCGCGTGAAGCGGATGTCTTGGCTTCCCAGTGCGCTGATGCTGCCGCCCTGAAAGGCCCCGCTTTTGATTGAGTTCGGCCCTTCTCCGTAAACGGTCCACGGCCGCGTTTCAAAGATGGCTTCGCCGTTCATTTTCAGCCACGCGGCAATCTCATCAATGACCGCAATTTCTTTGCTGTCGATGGTCCCGTCCGGCTTTCCGGGAACGTTAAGAATGAACGTTCCATTCTTGCTTACCGTGTCCACCAGCCAGTGAATGGCGTCACGCGGCGCAAGGTAGCCGCCAAAGGCTCCGGGCCCCTCGGCAAGACTCCGCCTGTAATGCCACTCGCCGATGCAGGTTTCTGACTGCCACGCGTACGGCATGATGCTGCTCGTCAACCCCCGCTCGTAATCGGCAACCACTGATTTGGCCAGCTTGTCGGGTACGTTCTTGACGTTCAGCACCGCTTCCATCTTGCCGCGCGTCTTCAGATTGTGGTTGTAGAAATACGCTCCCACATTCATACCGCCCCACCCGAGCGGGAGCAGGTCGTTATCGAAGTAAAGCAGGTCGGGATCGTGCTGGTCGATCAGGTCCCGCGTGCGATCGTAGAAATTCTTGACATACGAAGCATCGGGCAGCGCATCCGTGGGATGCTTCACGCCGTAGAGTCTCTGCGGATCGAGCCCATCCCACCATTGTCCTTTTCCTTCGGCTTTTGTCATGCGCCCGTCATAGGGAACACCCGCCAGCGCGCCCTTCTTGTCGGCGCCGTGCGAAGTCTGGAACCACCACCAGTTCCGCGCCTGGTGGACCGTCACGCCAAACCGCATCCCTTGTTTGCGTGCGGCCGCGGCCCATTCCCCGACCACGTCGCGATGCGGCCCATGATTCAAAGCGTTCCACGGTTGATGCTTTGAGCCCCACGCATCAAACCCGTCGTGGTGGTTTGCCAGCGAGATGAACAGCCGCGCGCCGGCGTCCTTGTACCTCTGGATCAGAGCCTCGGGTTCCCAGTTGAGCAGTGTCCACTGTGCGGTCAGGTCTTTATAGCCAAATTCGGACTGAGGTCCGTAGTGTTTGATCTGGTAGTCGTAGTCGGCAGAGCCTTCTTGATACATGTTGCGCGCGTACCAATCGCCATACTCCGGCACGCACTGCGGGCTCCAGTGCGCCCAAATCCCGAACTTCGCGTCGCGGTACCACTCCGGGACCTCGTAGGAGAGGAGCGAATCCCAATTGGCCTGGTACGGGCCCTCGCCGCTGAGCCCACCGACGGGCGCCGTCATGGGAACGCCGTCCCATGAACCGCCGGGCAACTCAGGCGGCTTACCCCACTCCGTCGGCGCCCACGAGGAGTCTTCCAGTTTCATCTCGACAATCTTGCCGTCGACCAGAGCGTAAAAGACGCGGTCCTTCTCGGGAGTGGCGCAGAATTCTTCATAGGTCTGACGAAGTGTGTTGAAACCCGAAGGTGCGCCCGCAGGGGTTTGTGCCTTTCCCGCAATCGCATGGGCCGCGGCCGCGGCCGCAACTAGTTTGCAAAACTCTCTTCGTTGCACGGTTCATTCTCCTTTTCATCCCGGGGTCCCGCCATGCCGAACGCGTCATTCCGATTCGAGCGGCAATGCGCCAGCGGCTTCACGGCTGCGATAAAGGCTGGGTTCGATTTGCAGGAGCTACCTTGAAGCGCAGCCAGTTCGAGAAAACGTTGTCATGAACGCCCCGAAAGCATAAATTTGACGGGTGCCAGTGTCAAATTCAACCCTGTCTTTGAGTTTCTTGAGGCAGCAAAGGCGATCCTTGCTCGCCGGACCGCGGCGAGGTGCTCGTTGTAGTGTCCGGCCAGACCATTCTACGAGGAGTCCCGCTTACGAGTCTGCCCGGACGAGAAGGCAAGTGATATTGTCGTTCCCGCCGGCTTCATTGGCGGCCTCGACCAGGCGCGTGCACATTTCCTCAAGAGTCAACTCGAGGCGTAGCAGGGACTCGAGGTGGGAGTCGGAAAGTTCGCGAACCAACCCGTCGGAACAGAGAAGAAACAAGTCGCCGGGCTCCGTCTCGAATTCGAAGACGTCGGGCGTCACTGTGCTTTGTGTTCCAAGTGCGCGCGTGATCACATTCTTGAGCGGGGAGCGGAGAGCCTCCTGCTTGCTCATCTGGCCCAGCCGCATCTGCTCTTCCACAAGGGAGTGATCGAGCGTGACTTGTTCCAGGTGCGAATTGCGCAGGCGGTAGCCGCGGCTGTCGCCCACATTCACCATCCATGCGCGGCGATCTTCTACAAGCAACACAACAAGAGTGGTGCCCATGCCACTCAGTTTCTGGTTGCGTTGCGAGCGCGAAAAAATGGCCTCGTTGGCAGCAGCCACTGCCTCCGCGGCCTCGACAGGCGGGGGCCCGGTCCGGGGACGCTGGGTGAGCCACTGCATCACCTCCGCAACGGCCAAGGTGCTGGCCACCTCCCCTGCGGCAGCGCCGCCCATGCCATCGCAGACGACATACACGCCGTGCTCGACGGAAAATCCGAAAGCATCTTCGTTGGAAGGGCGCTTGCGGCCGCGGTCGGTGAGCGCTGAGGCAGAGTAATGGACGACAGCCGAAGCCAAGAAAGAAACCCCCGTCGCTCAGTGTACCTAAAACACCGGCCTGGGTGGGCAGCGATAAGGGGATCTCAAGGTTGTGGGCTGTCCGCCGTCGAGTGGCGAAGGGGTGGCGCTCCCTGATTCCAGCGGGGCCATAGAGTATGAACAGGCCCTAAGGAAGACCGTCCGCAACGTGAACCGGCGGAGGCGCGGGAAGGTCGAAGACCTGGATGGAGCCGGCGTTGAGCAGTGCGACGCGCCGACCGGAGGGGGAGACGGCGACGTTCCCCCCGGCGTCGAGAATCGGGCTGACCGGCGAAACCATGGCGATGTCGCCATTGGCTGCATCGAAGATGGTCACCGACTGCTCCTTGACGTCGCCGGCATCCATCGGCGCATAGGCGTAGATGGAGTGGGTCGTGTCGAGCGTCTCCCACGCCAGGCGCGATCCGTTGGCCGCGACGGCGAGTTGCGGCCACACCTCGGTTGATGGCGCCTTCGTCTCCCAAAGCGTTTTGCCCGCTGTGGATACTGCAACAAGACTGCTCTCTCCGGATGGCCCGCAAGTGGTGGCGAGAATCTCCTGCTCCGAGAGGAATTCGTCATCGGGCTCGCAGGTAGATTCGACGCGTCCAAGCATCCTGCTGCCACCAGTGAAGTAGCGCAGGTTCAAAATCCACTCCATTCCGCGGCTGCGCAGATTCTCGAGGTAACCCACGGAGTTGATGGGTAGATGAACGGCGGTCCGGACGCGGCTCACCAGCATCACTTCGCCCGAATCGTGGCGAAGAATGCGGATCACCAAATTGGGCGGAGCGCCGCCGGCTTCCGAATCCTGGTCAGAAGTAACGGAAGCCGATGCGGTCGCGGGGCCCGGGGTTTCTCCTGATTTTGAATCTTTGGCCGCCGGCTCGTCGGAGTTGGTGACCAGAAAATGTTGCTCAGGATCAAGCTCAATCGAAAGCAGCGGCCCCGGGAAGTCGAGATAGGGTTTCAGCGTGAGGGAGCCATCGCCTTCGAAAAGGGTATTGCGGTCGCGGACCAGAAAGTGGCCGTTGTTAAGCGGCCACAGGTAGCGCACGCGATCGTGAACCGTCCAAGTGGTCTCGGCTTCGACGGTACCCTTGGGAAGCGAGAGGATCACGGCGCGAATTTGGCGTTCATTGCCATCGTCGTTGTTCAACTGATCGCGATGCAGCAGGCCGGGAATCCGGAAGGTGAAGAGCAGCCGATCCTCGTCGAGGAAATCGAGAGAAGCCATCGAATTTCGCGTCCCCAGGTAGTTGGAACTGGGCGCGCTGAAGCCCAGCGGTCCAATGGGAAGGTTGAACACTGGCGGAATGGAAGGCTCGGTGGGGAAGCGGTCTACCAGGAAGCGCTCCTTGACCGGAGGCGAAGACTTGGGCGCGGGCTCGGTTGAGCTCGGTGCCGGAGCAGTCACGGCTGGCGCGGGCGCCGGCGGAATCTCTTCCTGAGCGTCCAACGGAAGCGGGGCCAGCGCGGAGAAAAAAACCAGCGCGCCGAAGATCAGGAAGGCCTCGCGACTATCACCTGACTTCACGGTTCCGCGCGCCCTCACCATCGATGACTATTCTCGCCGATGCGGGGTTGACGGCGATAGCCCGCACGGATTTAATGTCCTTGAGTCTCGCGTTTTCCCAGGCAAGGAGGTGAAACGTATGAGCCGTCTTTCCGCCCGGCTACTCTTCTGGTCGCCGAGAATCCTCACCATCCTTTTCGTCCTCTTTCTGAGCGCCTTTGCTCTCGAAGCTTTCAACGAATATCACGTTTTCTGGAAATGCATCCTGGCCTTCTTCATCGGCCTGCTTCCGGCCGCCATCGTCGCCGCCATTTTGGCAGTCGCGTGGCGATGGGAGTGGCTCGGCGCGGCGCTCTTCACGCTGGCCGCCTTGTATTACGCATGGAACTGGACCGTCCCGCCTCGCCACATGCAATGGGTGGCGACAGCGGTCATTTCGGGGCCGCTGCTGGTCATCGCCGCACTGTTTTTGGCGAACTGGATCGAGCGCGCAAAACTGCGCATGGCACTCTGAACGATTGCCTCCAGAAAGCCGGGCGGTAATTGCCGGATGAGGCGTGCCTTCCAGCCGAGTCTGCGGCCGCTTTCTATGCGACAGTAGAGGGTGATGGCAGATACCCTCGACGGATGATCGGACCCCGGCTGCGGGCATTGGCGGCAGAAGGCTGAGGTTTCTCGGTTATGGGGCCTGCGCGCTCGCAAGCTCGCTATGGGGCACCGGATTCTTCTGGGGCAGGCTCGCGCTCAACGAGATGAACGTGGAGCACATGGTGCTCTACCGTTTTCTTTTCGCTTGCCTGGGCATGGCGCCCGTAATGTTTTCCCGGCGCGTTCGCTTGACGGCCGGCGAAACGCGGACGCTTTTGCTGGCCGCGCTCTTTGGCATTCCGATTCAATTTCTGCTGCAGTTCAATGGTCTGGCGCGGACGACGGTAAGTCACGCATCGCTCATGGTGGGCGCCATGCCGGTGTTGCTGGCCGCAACGGCTGTGGCTTTTGCCGGCGAAAGGCTCGATTGGGTGGGCTGGGTGGCGCTTGGCGGATCCACTGTCGGCGCGGCAATGGTTGTTCTGGGCGGAAATCGAGCCACTACCGGGCGCGAAACGCCTTCGCTCGCCGGCGACCTGCTCGTCATTGCCTCGCTGGTTTGCGCGCTCGTCTGGATTATGTTGAGCAAGAAGCTGATGGAAACCCACAGCCCGCCGGTGGTCACCGCGTACACCATTTATTCCGGAACCGTGATGCTGGTCGTTTGTATGGCCGGCTCGTGGCTGTTGGCGCAGCTAACCCATCAGAAAGTCGAATCGTTCCCCTTTGCCCATGTGAGCAAAACGGCGTGGATGGCATTGGCAATCAGCGGACTCTTGTGCACGGCGACGACCACGCTGCTGTGGAATTGGGGCATTCATCATGTACCGGCCTCGCGCGCCGGCGTCTTCCTCAACATCGAGCCGGCCATGGGATCCATCCTGGGTGTTGAACTGCTGGGAGAGAAGCTGGGCCCGTATGCGTGGCTTGGGGGCGCATTGATTCTGGCTGCGGCCATCACGCTGACCACGCGCAGCCACAAGCCGGATCCCATGGTCATTCTGGAATAGCTCACGGAGCCTGCAATCTTGCGGCTTCACAATTCCTGCGGGCCGACTCCGCGAGCACGCGCAATGGAAGCGCTTTATCATCGGGTTCATGGAGCATGCCGAACCTCCCCCCCCAGCACCAGTCCATTCTTTCGACATCCGGAGCAAGCGGCGCGATTGGATCGAGATCGGCATTGCCTACGGACTGATCGAGGTGGTGGAGTGGACGCCGCGGCCGTGGCAGCGAGGCTTATGGCTCGTCGCGGCTCTGGGGATCGCCTTGATGCTCTGGAGATCGTTTGACGGCTGGGCGGCAATAGGCTTGCGCACGGCGAATCTCTGGCGTTCGGCGTGGATTGTCGCAGTTGCGGCTGCTCTGTCTGCTGCGGCGATGCTGATCTCCGCTCGCGCTCACGCACTGCTCATGGTAGACGGCCTGTGGGTCTTTCCTGAGACCTACGGCGCGTATGCCATTTGGTCTGCGGTTCAGCAAATTCTGCTGCAGGGCTTCTTTCTGTTGCGCCTGCTTCGCGTCATGCCCAGACCGTGGCAAGCAGCGCTCCTGGCAGCTGCCCTGTTTTCCTCGGCGCATATTCCCAATCCCATCCTCGTTTCGCTTACGTTCATTTGGGGATGGGTCGCCTGCTTGTTGTTCTTGCGTTACCGCAATCTCTATCCGCTGATGGTGGCGCACGCTTTCCTGGGCATCACGATCGCCATGACCATCCCCGGGCCCGTCGTGCACAACATGCGCGTCGGGCGGGCCTATCTGGCCTATCGGCCGCATCTGCATGCCCCGCATACGCACTACCTATCGCAGCCATAGCGACCAGATCGCGTCAATCGTTGCATGCGTCACCGCCGATGCTCCCACGCGGCGCTCGGCGCGCCAGGCGCGGCCATAAAAGATTCCGGCCAGCGCCGCCAGCAGCACGTAACGCCAGTTAAAGCTCGTGGTGCGCTTGTTGAAGTGCGCCAGGCCAAACAATCCGGCTGTTACCAACAGCGCGCCGTAACGGCCCATCCGTTTCTCAAGCAGGTTCTGCAGCCACCCTCGGAAAAACAGCTCCTCGGGAACGGCAACGAAAAAGAAAGTGAAGAACCACGCGCCGGCGATCGCCCATATCCCCGGCCAGACCTTGTGAACGTGCAGAAAGCCGAGAGCCAAACCAAGAGCCAACGCGATGGGGATATAGAACGCGGCCTCGCGCAGGCCGATTCCAACATCCTTGCGGCGAAGGCGAAGCTCGAAACCGGTTCCTTCAAGCTGTCGTATCAGGACGAAGCCGTAGATTCCCGCATTGAGAAGAAGAATCTTGTTGAAGATGGTCAGATGTGTCGGCCACGCGGCCTCAAACCAGCGCAGGTCGACGGCCAGACCCAGCGCGCCCAGAATCAGAAAGTCGCGCCAATTGCCGCGTTGTTCCGGATCAACCTGCGCTGCCTGCCTGAGGAGCGCGGCAATCGTAATGGGGAGCAGCGCGTACAAGCCGAGCCACTGAAAGCGGAAAATGCCCGCGCCGCAAGCAACCAGAACATACGGAATGCAGAACGCTGCGGGAAGCGCGAGTTGTATCCAGTTCGGAAGCCTGCGGACGCGGGCCGTAACGGTCCTCGGGAAGAACCCGACGGCGAGGAAGGGAATCAGGTCAAGCAGCGCGGCCACAACATTGGCTGGAGTGATCATCGGCGGTACATTCATTTTGCTCCTCCCCCCAAAACAATTCCGAAGAAACCTTGGTCACGAATCAGCCGCGATCGGCAATAAGGTTCGGGCAAGAACTGCCGATACTTCCTTTGGTCATTCGCGGAGGCTCATTTGACGCTTCTCACCTGGAACCACGCCTGCTCGGTGGGCATTCGCGCCATGGACGATCAGCACGGCATTCTCTTGGACGCCATTAACGAATTGCGCCTGGCGTTGTTACACGGTTGCAGCCACGAGAAGACCTGCGAGCTGCTGGACCAGTTCATCGAATTCGCGCGCATGCACTTCTGGAGCGAAGAGCAACTGATGGAGCAGACCGGTTTTTCGGGCCTTGCCGAGCATCGCGCCGTACACCATCAGATGCTCGCGGAGATTCTTCAGGCCGCGCACCGGCTGCAGTATGGCGAAGCCCTCCAGTTGCGTCCGCTGCTGTCTCAATTGCACGACGGATTCCTCGAACATATCGAACAGGTAGACCAGGAATACGGCCCGTGGCTCCGCGAACACGGCATGGGCTGAGGGTGTTGAGAGCTGCCCCATCCGGCGCGCGCGTGCGCGGCCAGCCGAACGTCGCCGGGACTTCCTCAATTCCCCCGGACTCTTGCCGATAATCTACACTCCGGCAATCGCCGGCAGGAGAAGTTCATGGCGCTCTTAACATGGGACAGCAGTCGGTATTCGGTAGGGGTCAAATCGGTCGACGGCCAGCACAGCGTGCTCTTTGGGTTGATCAACGATCTTCACGAGGCGATGCGGAAGGGGCAAGGGCAGGGCCAGACGGGCGCGTTACTGCGCAAACTTGTTGACTACACGCAGACCCACTTTACCGCTGAAGAAAAGATGATGGCGGACGCAAATTATCCCGGACTGGCCGACCACAAGCTCAAACACCGGGACCTGATGAAGCAGGTACAGGATTTCAGCACGCGGCTCGAAAAAGGCGAAGCGGCTCTGAGCCTGGATTTAATGAACTTTCTGCGCGACTGGCTCACCAACCATATCCAGAAAGTAGACCACGCCTACTCCCCGTGGATGAATCAACACGGCGTGCACTAACGCTGCAAGTTTGTATCTTGACCCGCGATTGCGCGGAAAAGGAATGAATGCGGCGTCAGCTCTCGAAGGAAAGCTGCGCCGCTGCCCATACCGGCGCGGAAGGCGCGGGTTCTGAAGCCAATTCGTAGACAAGGCGCTCAAGCACCAGGCGCTTGTCGGGCGGAGAGGAGCGCAACTCGAGGTCGGCCCGGGCCACCAGCCTGAGCGCGCGGGTCAGCTCGCGGCGGCTCTTGTACCGCCGAGCCTGCCGGATAAGATCGTCGGCGGCGAACGGCGGCATGCGAAATCCCTGCCAGAGCGCCTGCCAGATGGCGCGGGAATCGCGCACATTCTTTTCCAATATCACCAGCATTTGCCGGAACGTCCGCGCAAGCATGTAAAGATGGCCGATGGCGGCGTCCTCGCCGGCATCGGAGCTGTTCAAAAGCCCCTGCAGAAGCGACAGCGCTCGTACCCGGTCGCGTGCGCTGATGGCGTCGGTCAGTTCGTAGAGCGTGCGCTGCTTGGCGCCGAGCACCATGGTCTCCACGTCGCCAAGAGTGATTCGGCCCCGGCCGGCCGTGTAGAGCAGCAGCTTTTCCAGCTCCGACGCAATCAGCATCATGTCCGCGCCGAGTGCGTCCACCAGTTCGCGCGCGGCGTCGGTTTCCATTTGCAGACCGGCCTCATGCGCTTTGGCCACGGTCCAGCGCATGGCGTCCTCTTCGTTCACACGGGCCAGCTCAACCATGCCGCAGTGCACGCCCAGCGTCTCGGTCAGCCGTTCGAACCGGTTCTTGTCGTCCAGATCCATGCGGCGCGTATCCGCGGGAATGCGCAGGAAGTCTGCAATGAACAGAAGTAGCGCCTGCGGATTGGGCGATTGAAAGTACCGGTCGAGCGCGGCGAATTCTTCCTTCTTGGCGCCGCGCGTGTAAAGCTGCCGCACATTGCGAATGAAGATGACCTGGAACGGCGCCATCAACGATGGCGTTTGCGCGCGGTCCAAAACTTCGAAGATGGAAGTTTGCGTCAGATCCAGGTCGGACAGGCAAAAGTCGCGAAGATCGGGCGGAACGAATGCATCGAGCACCGCGGCCCGGCAGCGGTCGAGAAGAAAGATCTCGTCGCCGGCAAGAACGTACCCCGGCCGCAGCTTGCCCGTGCCTGCCGCGGCAGCTTCAATCTCCGCGGTAAAGCGTGCAACGGAGCTGAATCCAGCGCCCCAACGCGAGCCGGTCAACGCTCCCACTCCACTTCAGCGCGTTTCAACGCCGCTTTCTTCATGCGGCTCCAGAATACAGCCCTTCAGGGCAGGTGACCAGCGCGGAAAAGCAGGCAGGAATCAAGAGATAAGCGGGTTCCGAGCGCGCCTCAGAAGCCTTCAAGGACGTCGGCCACGAGCTGCCGCGCAAACTCGCGCGACAGGCGCTGAATGGCAGCCGGATCTTCCTCGATAAACGTGGGCAGGTTGGTCGTGGACTGATACTGCTCGCGGAAGACGTAGTTCTTGTTCTGATAAAGGATTCGGCCGTCGTGCGCGGTGAGTGTGACAGAGGCGACGATGGTGATGATGAAGCTTGACGACTGCTGGGTAGCGGAGTTGTAGGTGAGCGGCGTGGTTACCTGCTTGAGGATCGTGCCGTGAAGAATGGCGTCTGCATCTTCTCCGGAATCGGCCGTGACGCGGAAGCGTGTGCGCGCCGCAAACTCGCGGATCACGGCCTGCGTCATCGCCAGCTCAGTGCCGCTGGCCTCGGTCCGCGTGGCGAAGACGGGAACGGAAAGTGTCTTGATCTCGGGAGGAAGATGCGTTGCCGTGCCCAGCGTGTGATAGCCGCATCCGCTGAGGCTGAGCAAACAGAGCGCAGCCGAGGCGATGGGCAGGAGTGCAGACGGACGCATGAGGCCATTTTATCGCCCGGCGCGGTCGTCCTTCGCGGCGGATCTGCTAGACCCACGCAGTCGCCAGCCTGCCAAGACCCGCAGCGGGCAGCTTGAGCCCGTCGCTGCGATGCGAAAAGTAGAGTTCGTTCAGCTCCGCGCCACCCAGTTGCTCCGAACGGCCAAATCCCGCGTGGACGAACTCGGCATCGAGCTGCTCAGGCGTGAAGAGCAACTGGAATGGCTCTCCGGCTTTGGCGACGCGCCGCGCCAAAACGCGAAAGGTCATGCGATGCAGAACGCTCAGCGCATGGGGTGAAACACCGTAATCGAAGCTGACGGCTGTGCCTGCCGGAAGCGCGGCAATGGTATTGAGCGTGGCGCGGAAAGCCGCAAGCGTGAGGTATGGGACCACGCCAAGCCAGCCGAAGAATGCGGGCTTGCCTGAGTCAAAGCCCGCGCCTGCCAAACCCGCTGCGAGGGTCATGTGCTCGAAGTCGAGCGGCACGAAGGTGAGGTTGGTGGGAGCGGCAATTCCGGCTGCGGCAAGTTGCGCGCGCTTCCACTCCTGCGTTGCGGGAAAGTCGACCTCAAAGACGTGCAGTTGGGGAAAAGGATTGCGATAGGCAAAAGTATCAAGGCCGGCGCCGAGGATCACATATTGCTTCACGCCGAGTGCTACGGATGCAGCCAGACGGTCCTCGGCATAGCGGCTGCGGGCGGCCATGAATGCGCGGAAGGCGCGCGCGAAGGGATGCATCTCGCGCACGGCGTCGTAGCGGAACTCGGGGCCAAGCAAGGGAATGGCGATGGGGTCTGTGAGCACGCAGGGCTGGTCCAGAACCTGGTGAACGGCGCGCCGCTGAGCCACGCGAAGGGCAGTTCTGCTGGCGCGGCCGGTCTGCATGTTCAGGAGTGTAACTTACGACTCACGATTTGCGATTCACTTGCCCATCACACGCGTAAAGGTCATTGGCCCGGTCTGGTTTGACAAGGTCATCGTATTCGGCCCATTGAAGACATACGCATACTCGGAATTCGGCGGCTTGGGCATGTTTACCACCCGCTGTACATTGCAAACCGGGTCGTTCGGAATTCCGCAGGGAACAAGAACTGTCCTGGTCTTCGGTGACCAGTTGGTGACTGTAAAAATGATGTTGTTTGGCGCGACGAGCTGGTAAGGGCCGGATTGCATGGTCTGCACACCGGTGGTTCCCACTCCTGTCTGGTCGTATTGACCGTTCGCCATGAACGAAATCGTGATCGTCCCGGCCGAAACCGTCGTGCGCCACTGACCGATTAAAGTGGATTGTTGCGCCTGCGCAGCATGTGCTCCGAAACCGATCGCCAGGCAGCCCGCCAGAATCGCCGGAAGCATCAGGCGCAGAGCCGCGTTGCTCGTCCTCATGGGAATAAGGGAGTTTTTCAAGTGAAACCTCCTGGATTTTGGTTGGAGGGGATGCACGCATGATAGCACCGGCGGTTTTTGACGGGAAGACGATTCTAGTATGAAACGGAATTTGCGCCGGGCCTGAAAGCGGCGGATTAAGCCCGACACTTATCGGGAGCGGCGCGTATCCTGATTGCCATGAGCTGGACGAATAATTGGGCAAGTAGTTGGATTGGATGGGCGCTGCTATCCGCCGTATTTGCCGCGGCCACGGCGCTGCTGGCCAAAGTGGGCGTGGCGCATGTTGACTCGAACCTGGCCACGGCGTTGCGCACGAGCGTCGTGGTCGTGTTTGCCTGGGGTATTGTGCTGGCGCTCGGCAGCCACGGCGAGATTCGCGCGCTCGATCGGCGAACGGTCCTGTTCCTCGCGCTCTCCGGCTTGGCGACGGGACTGTCATGGCTCTGCTACTTTCGCGCGCTGCAGCTTGGGCCGGCTTCGCGCGTGGCGCCGCTGGACAAGCTGAGTGTGCCGCTGGTGATGCTGTTCGCGTGGCTGCTGCTGGGCGAGAAGCTAAATGCCGCCGCCGTGGTCGGCGGATTGATGATCACCGCCGGAGCGATGGTGATGGTGTTGGGATGATCGTGAACGGTAAACGGTGAACGGTGCACGGGAAAGAAGTGAACAAGTGAGCGGACGAAAGGGAGCTGAGAATTGGCAACCGCTCACCGCCCACCGACCACCGTCCACCGTCCTTATACTGAGACGAATGACTGCAACCGAGAAACCCGAGCCAACGCGCCGCATCGTGCTTACCGGATTCATGGGCTCGGGCAAGACGACCGTAGGTCCGTTGGTGGCCCAGGGGCTGGGCTGGACCTTTGTCGATGTGGACGACGTGATTGCGGCCGAAGCGGGCATGGCGATTCCCGAAATCTTTCGGAGCGAAGGCGAAACGGAATTCCGCAGGCGCGAGCGGGAGGCGATCGAGAAGTTGGCGCGACGCGATGAAATTGTTCTCGCCCTCGGCGGCGGAGCCATCGAAGATGATGCGACTCGCAAGCTCCTGCTCATGGCGCCCGAAACGTTACTGGTGCATCTCGAAGTGAAGCTCGAGACGACCCTGGCGCGCTGCAAGGGAACCGAAAACCTGCGGCCGGTGCTGGCCGATGAAGCCAATCTCAAGGATCGCTACGAGCGCCGCCTGCCGCTCTATCGCATGGCGCATGTCACGCTCGAGGTCGACACGCTCACTCCCGACCAGGTTGCCGAGGCGATTATGCGCGCCGCGAACCGGTGACTCGAAATAGATTCGACGAATCTTTCGGCTGGTTGCGAGGGACTGAGGCGGGAAGGCCGGTGTGCACGTTATGTCAGATCGATGCAAAGGAACGGTTTAATCTCAATCTATGCCTACCCGAATCAGAGTGTGTCTCCTCCTGGCCCTGAGCTTCAGTCCAAGCTTGTTCGGCGCCGATTTTGCAATGAAGATGACGGATAAGAATTATCTCGATACTCAGGGTTTTAGCGTATTTCTTTACGACAGCACGTATCATCCCGTTTTTGTAGACCAGAAGAACGCGGCCATGGAGATGATTCTCCATGACCAGCGCATTGCCACGAACGGCGACGTGCGCCTGATGCCCACACCGGAGCAATGGGACCTGGTGGCGACGCTCAAGGGGCGCCATGCCGATAAGGAGAATAACCGGCTCACCGCCGACCTCGCTTACCCAACCTTCGATCTCAGCTATACCGTGGAACTCGAAGCAGAGCCAGGCGGCGTGAAGGTCAGCATCAATCTCGACAAGCCGTTGCCGCAGAAACTTGCCGGGCGCGCAGGCTTCAACTTGGAGTTTCTGCCCTCGATTTACATGGGCAAGGCCTACCTGGTGGATGGAATCAAAGCCGGCATCTTCCCGCGTACTCCTGACGATCCGATGGTGAAGGTATTGCCGCTGCCTGATGAACCCAGGAAGGCGTACTACCTGGAGGACTGGGACAAGGCCAAGGGATATACTCAGCCGCTTCCGTTCGCCGAGGGCAAGACCATCACATTGGGGATCGACGACGCTCTGGCCAGGGTCACCGTCAAGTCGGATACGGCTGACCTGATGCTATTCGACGGACGCAATCGCGCGCAGAACGGCTGGTTCGTGTTGCGTTCGCTGATCCCTGCGGGAAAGACCACCGGCGCGATCGTGTGGCACATCAGGCCGGACGTGATTCCGAACTGGACGCGGCCGCCGATGATCGCGCACAGCCAGGTCGGTTATGCGCCGGGCTTCTCCAAGGTGGCGGTCATTGAACTCGACCCAAAGTACAACGGTCCTAAATCGGCCAAAGTCCTGCGCCTGATGGAGGACGGATCTTACCAGCAGGCGTTCGAGGGCCCGATCACGCCTTCAACGCCGTGGTTGCGCTACGTCTATTCGAAGTTTGACTTCACTCCCGTCAACGATCCCGGCCTTTATGTCATCGAGTACGGAGGTCAGCGAACGGCCCCGTTCCCCATCTCCAGGGATGCTTACGCGAACACTTGGCAGGACAGCCTGGACCATCACCTCGCGGAGCAGATGGATCACGTATCCGTTCGCGAAGGCTACCGTATGTGGCACGGCGCTTCGCATCTCGATGACGGTCGCATGGCACCCGTGGTTGGGGAGCAATTCGATGGCTGGTATCAAGCCACAGCAACGGATGGGAAATATAAAGGCGGCGACCACATTCCCGGAATGAACGTGGGCGGCTGGTATGATGCCGGCGACTTCGATCTCGAGGAACCCGCGCAACTCAGCGTGATTCAGAGCCTCGCGTTGGCCTATCGGGAATTCAATCTCAAATACGACCAACTTACGGTCGATGAAGCCGCGCGTCAGGTTGAGATGCACCGTCCCGATGGCGTGCCCGATACGGTTGAGCAAGTTAAGCACGGCGCGCTTCTCATCTTGGCCCAGTTCCATAACATTGGCCACGCTATCCGCGGTACTCACGAACCGGATTTGCGGCAGTACACGCAGCTAGGCGACGGGGCATCGAAGACCGACGACCGCATCTATGACCCGAGTCTTGGTCCAAATGAAGTGAAGGGCGACTACTCCGGCAAGCCAGACGATCGCTGGATCTTTACGTCAACGAGCCCTTACTTCCAATGGAATGCTATCGCAGCGCTGGCTGCCGCGGCCGATGTGCTGAAAGGCTATGACGACCCGTTAGCAAAAGACTGCCTCGAGACCGCGATCAAAGCATGGAACGACGAGAAGGTTCACCCAACGCCAAATCAACTCGAAGCCGGCTTTGGCGGAGGCGGCGTGCTGGCGGCGTCTCAGGGTGCTGTGTCAGCGCCCGGAGGTTCTGGCGCGGCGATCCCACCAACACCTCCGCCGGCCGGCTTCAGCCGTCGCGGCTTCGGCGTGGGGCAGGACTGGGCCGCGGCTCTGGAACTGACCATCGCGACGAATGGCGCCGAGCCCTACAAGTCCCGCCTCAAGGAGTTGTTCCCTCAGATCATCACTCCGCAGCAAATGGATTTCCGTGGTTGGACGGCAGTCCGGGCATTGCCTTATCTCGACGCGAGCGCGAAAGATCAAATGCGGGAAGCAGTGAAGACATACATGGCCGGCTTGGATAAGCAGTTGGCCGCAACCCCATTCGGGGTGCCCCCGAGCCTGGACTCATGGGGCGGATCGGGCGCCGTGGTGGACATGGCCATTAGGATGTACTTCCTTCATAAGGCGTTTCCAGATCTTGTTGGCCCTGAATATACGCTTCGCGCCGTCAACTACATTCTCGGCACGCACCCTGTATCCAGCACCTCGTATGTGGCTGGCGTCGGTACAGTCTCAAAGACGAAAACGTACAGCAACAACCGTGCCGACAACGCCTACATTCCTGGCGCCGTGATTCCGGGATACGTCATCATCAAACCGGATTTTCCGGAGTGCATCGACGACTTTGGGTTCCTCTGGTTCGAGGATGAAGCCGTCGTGGCCGGGTCGGCGAGCTGGGTGGTGGCCGGCAACGCTGCGGACGCGATCATTAAAGAATCGAAGTAGGATCGTCGAATCAACCCGCGCGGAGGTCGCCGCTCTCGGCGTCACTCACGCGCTTTTTCTACCGCCAGCCGAGGGCGGGGGCCACTTGGGTCAAGATCGCCTCCAGCACGTGCACATTGTAGGCAACGCCGAGCTGATTGGGGACGGTGAGCAGCAGCGTATCGGCCTCCGCAATCGCCGTGTCTTTCCTGAGCTGCTCCACGAGTACATCCGGCTCTGCGGCGTAACTGCGGCCGAAGACAGCGCGCGTGGTTTCATCAAGAAAGCCGATCGAATCCTGTTCATTGCGCTCGTGCCCGAAATATGCGTGATCGCGAGCGTCGATCAACGCGAAGATGCTGCGGCTGACGGAGACGCGCGGAGTGCGGGCGTGGCCTGCCGCTTTCCAGGCCGCGCGGAAGGCGCGAATCTGCGCTGCCTGCTGGATGTGGAGCGGCTCGCCGGTCTCATCGAATTTGAGCGTTGAAGTCTGCATGTTCATTCCCAGCTTCGCGGCCCACTCGGCCGTAGCGTTGGTGGCAGAGCCCCACCAGATGCGATCGCGCAATCCGTCGGAAAACGGCTCAAGACGCAGAAGGCCGGGCGGGTTGGGAAACATGGGGCGCGGATTGGGCTTGGCGAATCCCTTGCCGTCGAGCAGCCGGAGGAATTCCTCGGTGTGCCGGCGGGCCATGGCAGCTTCGTCTTCGCCTTCAGCAGGGATGTGGTCAAAGTAGCGCCAGCCGTCGATGACCTGTTCGGGCGAACCGCGGCTGATTCCGAGCTGCAGACGGCCGGTGGCGATCAGGTCCGCGGCGCCTGCGTCCTCCGCCATGTAATGCGGATTCTCGTACCGCATGTCGATGACCGCGGTGCCGATTTCAATCTTTCGCGTTTTAGCGCCGATGGCCGCGAGCAGCGGAAACGGTGACGCCAGTTGGCGCGCGAAATGATGAACGCGAAAGTAGGCTCCGTCCATTCCCAGGCGCTCGGCCTCGACGGCGAGATCGATGGACTGCAGGAGCGCGTCAGAAGCGGAGCGCGTTTCCGACTGCGGGGAGGGTGTCCAATGGCCGAAGGAGAGGAAGCCGATTTTCTTCATATACTTCAGATTCCCATGCCGGCCCTGGAGATGCGGCGATTCTCCGTGACTCTGGGAAGGTGCGGGGCCAGGGTCGCGGACGTTGGACGGTGAGCGGCGAGCAGCTACCAGCCCATCTGGCGCATGCGTTCGAGAATGAGCCCGCTATAGTGCGACATGCGGTCGGGTCGGCGCTTGAGGGGAGCGGGAAGAATGGCGGCGAGGTCTGCAGCCTGTTGGCGGCCGAGATGGCGCGCCGAGGTTCCATAGTAATGCTGTGCCGCGGCCTCCGCGCCATAGATGCCAGGTCCCCATTCGACCACGTTCAAATAAAGCTCAAGAATGCGCTGCTTGCCCAGAACCAATTCGGCAACCGGAACCAGCGTGAACTCCGCGCCCTTGCGAAGGAAAGATCGGCCTGTTCCAAAGAAGAGATTCTTGACCAGTTGCTGGGTGATGGTGGAACCGCCGCGAATGCGATGGCCGCCTTCCATATCTTCATCGGCGGCGAGTTCCATGGCTTGCCAGTCGAAGCCATGGTGCTGGTAGAAGCGCGCGTCTTCAGCGGCGATGACGGCGTGCTGGAAGTCTGGCGAGATGTCGCGCAGGGGGATGAACTCGTAATGCTCGTGGTAGGGTTTGCGGTGAATGAAGGCCTGAAAGCGGCGCTCAACGTGGACGGCGGTGGTGGGCGGGTCAATCCATTTGGCGGCCGCGAGGGTGAGCGCGGCGAACGTCCAGGCAGCGACGAGCGCCAAGCCGATGCAGAGAAAAAGAAATCGAACAAAATGCTTCCGGCGCGGAGGCCTGGAGGCTGAATTGGGCTTGGGAGGCACATATCAGGATAACGGCAATCGGAGCGCCGTGAATGTGTGCCGGGAGCGGCGAGACGTGTGAGGGTCGCAGATGCGGCAGTCGATACGACCAGAGGACACGTCATTTTTGGGTTTCGCTGAATGCTTTGTCGCCCGATCGAGAAATGGCCGATCCAAACGGGAATGAATCAGCAACTTTGATTTCGGGTAAGGGTTTTCATTGGCGGGCCAGACATTCGTATTTTCTCTTTGATTAAAGCAGTCCTTCACCTGATCGAAGCCACTTGAGCCCGCACAGGCAACCAATCGGAATATCGTGGGAAAATAAAAACGTTCGTTCGGGCCCGCAAGCGAAAATCTTCCCCTCATACGGAGCACCCGGTAGTGTTATCCAATCGTCCCGAATTCGTCCACCGCCGCGACGCGGACGGCAAAATCGTTGCTTTTTGCCGTAAGTGCTTTGTGACGGTCGCTTCATCGCATCGGGAGTCAGAACTGGAGCGCGCCGAAAGAAAGCACGAGTGTGATCCATATCGGCTAGAGTCTCTATCCGAGATTACGGACCCGCCACGAGACCGTGGCAACTGCGCCTAGCTTGCGCGGTTGCAAACCGGGAGCGGGCGGGGAACACCCGGGAAATTCGCCCACTACGCAACCGCCGTTTCTACGAAAAGTGCTGCCAACCCTGCGGAGTGAGGGGGACTGGTCCCCTTTGGGTCATGAGGGTAATGGGCAATGCGGTGCGTTTTTTCGATGCGCCAAGAAGGCGGCCAATGTGCGTGACCCGAACACCTTCAATACTGCCCGGGACGTGGGCAGCAGGTGGCGCCGTGAACAGAAGCTCGTAGTCTTCGCCGCCGTGGAGTACCTGGGCGGCGTTTGCGGCGGCAGCCACGGGCAGGGCTGCGGCGTCCAGCTCGGCGGCAACACCGGATTCCGCGCAGAGATGGGCGAGATCGGTGGAGAGGCCGTCGCTCAAGTCAATGACCGCCGTGGCCACGGCGTTGCGCGCCAGCCATAGGCCCTGCGCGACGCGCGGCCTCGGGTAAAGATGCGGCCTGAGCACGGCCATTGACTGTGGAGGGATGTGCGGAAGCTCCTTGAGCCGCAGGCGGGAGCGATCGCGCTTGAGCGCGGCGGCCAATTGGGCGAGGGTCGCGTAGCCGACGGCTGCGCCGCCAAGACTTCCGGTGACATAGATGAGGTCGCCGGGGCGCGCGCCGGAGCGGAGCAGTGCCGCTCCCTGAGTGACAGCGCCGGTGAGCACAACGTCAGCGACAGCGAGAGTGGACTCGGCAAGGTCACCCCCGGCGAGCGGCACATTGTAGGCCTGGGCGAGGGAGAGAAAGCCGTCCAGAAACCTGTCGATCCAGGGCTCGCGCGCGGCGCTCCCCGCCTTTGGCTTTTGGACGAGATCCTTGGGCAGCGCCAACGATAGAAACGCAGCGACGGGGCGAGCGCCCATGGCGGCCAGATCGCTGAGTCCGCGGGCGAGTGCGCGATGGCCGACCGATTCGGCTGGGTGCCAGTCGAGGCGGAAATGACGCCCGGCGATGGAGAGATCGGTGGTGACGGCGAATTCTTCATTCGGAGCGGGTCGAAGGAGGGCACAATCGTCGCCGATGCCGAGGCGCAGCTCGGGGGTGGGCGCCTGGGCGGCGCGGCGGCGAATTCTCTCAAGCAGAGCCAACTCGGCAAGCGGGGTTTGACCTGAGCGGGCGGAAAATGGACGGGGCTGCCTCGATTGCCTGGTCGCGCGTGGCATGGTGAGCATAGGATACGTCGCAACGAGCCGGGAGTCCCAAATCGAGGCAGATTGAATGGTTTGGACGGATGGCCGATGTCCGGAGCAGAGCATCAAAAAGAGTGGGACCGCGGGAAGCGATGGACTCGCAAGTGGCTTATTCGAAAGGGAAGCCGCCCGAGCGGATCGTGAGAGGACCCTATGGGCCAAAGGTGGTACCCTAGTAATGCCTGTGGAAGCTTTTTGTTGACCCGATTTTGGAGGGTCTGCTAGGCTTGACCAACATTCTCGCATCTGCCCTACGGGGCACACAGGTTCAGTTTGGGTACTTAAGGCCCGTAACCGATCGACTCTCCCCCGATCTGGAGACTTGTTGACTGGCTGGTCGCCGGGGATTGCAGGCAAAGATGTTACGCAGAAAATACTACATACTTTTTGTAGCGCGAGATGAGGACGGCCAACTCAGGAAAATTGCGCTTCCGCTCAGGTATGTGTATGGATTTGTGGCTGCGGCGATCGTGGGCGCGTTCACGATTGTGGGTCTGGCCGGGTCGTATACGCGCATGGTGCTGAAAACTGAGAGCTTTAACCAGGTGCGCGCAGATCGCGAGACGCTGCGCCAGAATTATCAGCGCATGGCAGCGATTGCGCACAACCGCAGCGTGCAGGTAGCAAGCCTGGGCGCGCTTGCCAATGAAGTTTCCGCGCTCTACGGACTCAGGCAGAACAAGCTGCAGGCGGCGGGTGAGACCAAACCGGCAGCGACCAAGGCAGCAACAGCTTCAGCGCCTCCGGTTCCGGCGCAAAGCGATGACTTGAACCCGCAGCAGCTGGCCAACTCCATTGACATGTTTTACGCGCTGCGCTCCGAGGCCATGTCGGGCGCGGTTTCGCGGGCGCTCGAAAGCGGGCTGACTTCGAACTTTACCGGCGACTGGACGGAGCTGGCCGACGCGCCGTCGATGTGGCCCGTGGAGGGCCGCATCGCCTCGAGCTTCGGCGAGCGCGAGGATCCGATCAACGGCGAAGGCGCATTCCATAGCGGAGTCGATATCGACGCGCCCTATGGAACACCGGTGCGCGCCGCCGGCGACGGCGAAGTAACCGGCGCTCAGATGGGTGCAGGATATGGGCGCGCGGTGGAACTCGACCACGGTCACGATGTGATGACGCTTTATGGACATCTTTCCGCGGTCGCCGTGGTTCCGGGAGAGCACGTTACGCGCGGCCAGATCATCGGCTACGTGGGCGAATCAGGGCGAGCCACCGGCCCGCACCTTCACTACGAAGTGCGCCTGCATGACGTGCCCGTGAATCCGTATAAGTATTTGCGCGTGACCTACGAGCAGGCGAGCAACCTGGACGACGGATCGTCTCCAGGCCAATAAACGAATTTGTGGGGAAGGAACAAACGGCTCCCGGAAACGGGAGCCGTTTTGTTTTGTCGCAAAGCTGAAATGGTCCTTTGCTTCCCGGCGTGATATCGTTATCGTTGTTTTTCCGGGGGAGGATTTCCATGCGCATTCGTTTCAGCCTTCTTGCCCTTCTTCTTGCCTTCGCAATTCCTGCCACAGTCAAAACCCGCAAGATCGGGCCGCCGATGTACAAACGGCGTTTGCCCGCGCCCAGCACCTCAGGCACGGGATTAACGCTTCGGGGTGGTTCGCGCAGTCACGCGATTATTCCGCCGAACATATCCAGACCTTCACCGACGACGCTGACATCGCGCTGATCGCAAAGATGGGATTCGATCACGTGCGGCTGAGCATCGATCCCATGCCGCTGGTTGCGGCTATGTATGGTTTCCCCGGACCCAACAGCGATTTTCTCAAGCAGCTGGATCATGCGGTGGACACCATGGTGGCCAATAAGCTGGCGGTGATCGTCGATCTTCATCCCAGCGACGATTACAAACAGAAAATGCGCACCGACGACCAGGCGGTGGAGCGCTTCACGGCAACGTGGCGCAAGCTGGCGGCGCACTACAAAGATCGCGATCCAAACATGGTGTTCTTCGAGATCCTGAACGAACCGGAGGTCTACGATGCGTACCGTTGGGCCGGGATCCAGGCGCGCACGGCGGCAGCGATCCGCGAACAGGCGCCGCGCCACACCATCATCGCGTCCGGCGCGGTCTGGTCGGACATCTGGGATCTGCTGGCAATCGAACCGCTGGCCGACGGCAACGTGATTTACAACTTCCACTTCTACGAGCCGCACGAGTTCACTCACCAGGGCGCGACCTGGAGCACGCCGTGGTACAGCTACGAACACGACATTCCGTATCCGGCGACAGAGAGCTCGATGCCGGAACTGCTGAAAGAACAGTTCCCAATTTGGTAGATCGCTACAACATGCAGAAGTACTGGCTCGATGGGTGGAATGCGCATCGCATCCAGGTAATGATTGACGATGCGGCGGCGTGGGGGCGCGACAACCATGTGCCGCTTACCTGCAACGAGTTCGGCGTCTTCCGCGATCACAGCGATCCCGTGTCGCGAGCGAACTGGATTCACGACGTGCGCACGGCGCTTGAGGCCGATGGTATCGGCTGGGCGATGTGGGACTATCGCGGCAATTTCGGCGTGGTGACCAAGGAGAACGGCCAGCCCGCGAAGGTTGACGATTCGGTCGCGAAGGCGCTGGGACTGCAGTGAGGCAGCGGGGCTAGCGGCGCAAACTGCGGCGCGAGGATAAGCGCCCAAATTCACTTCTTTCGCGGCTTGCCAGGATCATCAAGGTATACACTCGAGGCGATCGAGCGTGCGATCCCACTCGGGACGGCGCGCCCGGAGCCATTCTTCGGCGGCGCGGAGGCCGGCGGCTTCAACCCGGCAACTGCGCACGCGGCCGACTTTTTCAGTCTTGACGAGGCCGGCCTTTTCAAGAATCTGTAGATGCTGCACCACGGCGGCGAGCGACATGTCAAAAGGCTCGGCGAGAAGCGACACCGACATGGGCCCGGAGCTCGAGTCGCTCCAGCAGGTCGCGGCGCGTGGGGTCCCCAAGCGCATGGAAGACGCGGGCGATATGGGGATCACTCCGTTTCATCTGCCGCGTCTTTCTCCTGTGCAAGTCACATTGCCGCCGGGTCGCAGCTCACTCACCAAGCTCTTTCTCCAATTTGCTGAGCAGTTTTTCCCATCCGTCCTTGCGCATCGCGGGGCCGTCGGCGTTTTCAAAGTACGCGCCCTGGTGCGTCAACACCAAATCGGTGCCCGTGCCGTTGGCCACCAACTCGATCGTGACGAGCGAGGCCGAGAAGGGCGTTCCGTTCATGCTCATTTTGTAAGCAGCAACGATGCGCCGGTCTGGCACAATGTCCTGATAGACGGTCTCGTTCACCAGCGTCATGCCGGAAACCGGCGTTCCCGGGCCCATCTTCATCTGGGCACGCTCGCGGCCCCCAACCTTGAAGTCGAGTTTGTGGTCCTCGAGCGCATGCGTGCCGCCACCGAAAAACCAGCGGCGCTTGGTGGGCTCGTCGGCGAACGCCTGGAATACGCGCTCTGGCGTCGCCTTGAGCCTGCGCTCGAGTTGAAAGGTGCTGTGGACAACGGTCGATTTGATCGCTGATTGGATCGGCATCGGTCCCCACCTCCGGGAGGGAAATAGTCAAGTTGCAGCTTAAGTATTTCGCGGGATGGCCATATTGTCAAGTAAAAACTTGAGTGTTGCGTCGGCACTGCGAGAATAGAGAAAGCGCCGAGGGTGGCGCGACGCCGAGGAAAATCGGCAGGATAACTCACCCCCGAGAATCTCAGCGCCAGATTTCCATGATTGAATACGTCGACGGATTGCGGGCCGTCTGCACTGATTTCGCGGCTCCGGGTTGCAGCAAAAAACGGGTTGAGGGCCAGCAGGATCACTAGCGCGAACTATCTAAGATCGCCGGGGTCCGCCATTACTTCAATAACCGTGAAGAACGATCGTCTGCGACATTTTGCCTCCTGTAAGGTGTAAGCTGTTCACGAGTCTGTACATACCCGTTCATCCGCTTCCCGGAATGGAAAGAGTTGAGGAAATCGTGCGAGAGCGCGCGGGTTTTCAGCTCGATTGCGTTCCGACTTCGCAAAGGAAAAGATGAGTCCCAATCCTGCGAAAACCGGCCTCTCTGACAACGCCATTGGCGCGATCGCCTACTTCACGCCGGTGCTGGCAGTCTTTTTTCTGGCCATCCGGCGCTACAACAAGAGACCCTATGTGCGATTCCACGCGTGGCAGTCGCTGGTATTCAACGTTTACGTAATTTTCTTTGGATACGTCCTGATCTATGCACTGGAGTACACCGCGTTTCTTGGGCCACGCGTTTTGATCGGCCTGCTGTGTGTGCTGGGGCTCTTTGCTTTCCTGGTATGGCTGTGGTGTGTGATCGGTGCATGGAATGGCAAGCGCCTCAAACTCCCGCTTATTGGGGACTGGGCCGAAAAGCAAGCCTACATGTAGCCTGTACACCGGCAGTGCAATCCTGTTGCACCGCGTTTGCTGATTCGCGCGAGAATGCGCGTTTCGGTGAAGCGGGGCGCAAATGCAGCCGAGATCAAAAGGGCCGCGAATCCGCCACCACCCAGGCAGCCCCGGCTGCAAGGAAAGTCAGGACGCATTCCGACCAGTCGAAATGCACTTTTGGGTGAGCGATCAGGCGCGGAACCCAAACCAATCCGCCAAAGAGTGCCAGCATGAGCGTCATCAGGCGTAGCGCGAGCCGCGCCAGGCGGTTGATGAGAATGGCAATTGCGGCCAGTCCGAACGCGATCGTTGTAAGGATCACCCAAAACATCTGGTCGGGTGGAATCCACTTTGGAACCAATTGAGCCGTGTCGCGAGGCAACAGGAACTGGCTCAGCGCAAAGGAAACGGCGCAGATGCCCAGTCCAACGCGTGCAAGGCGGCCAAGGAAGGCGGCCCTCGCTAACTTTGTTTCTGTTGCGGCGTAAACCGCAACGGCGCCGCAAAGGAAGGAAGAGAACACGAAGAAGCTGCCGCCGAATTGGTCGTAGAGATTTGTCGCGGCAATGATGTCATGGACGCAGGCCAGCGAAAAACACAAATAGACGATGCAAAGTGCGGCCGAAGCCCAACGCACAGTGCGCGGAAAAAGGATTCCAAGCCCTGCCGCAATTTGAGTGCTCATGAGAAAGGCGCCAAGGATGACGCCGAAAGGCAGGCTCCAGATATGTTGCAGGTTTTGCCATGTATCGGGGTCGTGCCACGCCAGCGCGATCGCGCCGAACAGCGCGGCCGAGGCGGCAAAGACGATTCGCCCATAGAAGGCTGTTTTCATGCGGAAGGAGAAACGCTGTTGTTGCTTCGAGTTTGCGGCTCAGGCGAGGCCAAATCCGCACCCACTTTCCGTTTCGTGCCGGCTTCTGCCCGGCGCCGGTGAATCCGAGACACGACGCTTAATTATTCCGGTTGCAAGCCTGCGGCGCCAAGCAACGCAAAGAATTGCTTCTGCGTGCTTTGGTCGATGGCGATTCCCGCCAGTTTACCATTGCGGTTGAAGACAAAGGTCTTGGGAATTCCGGTGACGTGGAATTCCTTGCTCACCTTGCCGTCGCTATCGATGAGCACCGGCGGGTGATAGTCCTTCCCGGCGAGAAATGAGTTGACCGTGAACGCATCCTCGGCGCTGATGGAGAGAATCACCAGGCCCTGGTTCTGGTAGTGCGTGTAGATGGCGTCAAGGAACGGCATTTCCGCCCGGCAGGGCGGGCACCAGGTGGCCCAGAAATTCACCAGGACGATTTTGCCGTGCAACTGGGAGAGCGTCCAGGTATGGTGGTTCAGATCCTTGAGCGTGAAGTCGGCTTTGGTGGCGTCAGCGTCATTCGCGGCGAGAACGTCAAGGGCTTTCTTGTAAAGTGGATCGTCGAGAGAAACTGTGACGCCTTCATAGTGCGCCAGTCGCGCCAGGTCCATGTAGGGCTGAGGCGGCTGATCGCCCTCGGCGGGAACGGGCGTTTCTTTGAGGGCTTTGGAGAGCGTGTCGGCGACGGCTTGCAGGGTGTCATGGCCCTGATCGCCTTCGGTGACCAGGTTGGCCGCCTGATCGGCGAATGCGACCTTGTCTTTTCCGGGCGGCAGCGCATCGATTTCCTTGGCTACGTCGATGGTTGCTTTCGGCCGCTGCTGCTCAGAGAGATCGCGGAGACCGCCTAGCTCTCCCTTGATGCGGGCGTTAGCGCTGGCGTGGACATAGGGGACGACGGTGATGACGGCGGCAAGGAAGAGGGCGGATGAGACTCGGGCCGAGATACGGCTCGAAATGCTGAACATGGACCCTCGTTTGAAGCGAAATTTACTGGAATCTTCCTGTCGTTGAAATTGTAACGTTCAGCTCGTGGCTGATGAAAATCACGGTTTCTGCGCGAGAGCGAGATGCGCTCGGAGACTGACTCGATGATCTGCTCGTGGACCTCGTCGATGGTGAGATCGCCTTCAATGAGGACGACACGCTCGGGTTCGCGGGCGGCTATCTCGCGGTATTTTTCCCACACGCGGCGGTAGAAGCTGTCCTGCTCAGTTTCGAAGCGGTTTTCGTCGCGGCCGGTTTCAGATTCCATGCGGTCGTTGCGGCGGCGCGCGCGGGCGAGCGACGACTCAAATCCGGGCAAGAGCAGAAGCGTGAGGTCGGGCTGGAGTCCGCGGCAAATCAGGCGGTGGAGATCGAGAACGACCTTGGAGCCGAGCTTGCGGCCGCCGCCCTGGTAGGCCTCAGTCGAATCGGTGAAGCGGTCGCAGACAACGATCTTGCCGGCGTCGAGGGCGGGCTGGATGATCTCGGCGATGGCCTGCGCACGATCGCCGAACATGAGGGCCATCTCGGTCATGGCATCGAGCGAGCGTGAGCGCGAGTCAAGCAGCAGCTCGCGAATGCGGTCGCCGGTGGCGGTTCCGCCGGGCTGGCGAAGCAAAACAGGCTGATGGCCGCGGCGTGTGAGCCATGCTGCCAGGCGCTTGATCTGCGTGGTTTTGCCCGAGCCATCCAGGCCCTCAAGGGTGATGAAAAGACCGCGCGGCATGGGCTGAGTCTATCACCGGCTTGAGCCTCAGCACTTGCAGAATGGCATTTGTCTCCGGGGCTAAAGCCAGCGATTCAATTGTGCAGTGTATGAACGGGCTAAAGCCCGTATCCTTCCACGTGCCCGGGCCTAAAGGCCGAACATTTCGGATGCAAAATCAGGGCCCTGAAGACTCCGGCTCCGTCCGGTCCTTGCGATCTTTAGGATCACGGCATCGTTTACTACTTGACTCCTCGTTCAGGAGGGCGCGCCTTTGCGTGCCGTGGGCTAGAGACAAACGCGTTCAGGTTGTGATAGAAGAAGTCAATTCCCAGAACTATGCCCGGGCGCAGGCCGAATGAGGCTCATGCACCGATGGAGTGAACGATGAATATTCGTGGCCGGTTCAGTATTTTTCTTTGTGCGGTAGCTATTGCCGCGGCGCCGGCGAGCCGGCTAGCTGCTCAAAACCTGACGATCGAGGGTCAGACGGGCGGGTTTTTGACGCCGACGGCCTATGTGGTCTACGCGGACAAGGGAAGCATGTTTTCGCATCCGGCCGTGGGTTTTCACTTCATCGATGCTTCAGCGGTCATCGGAGATGTTGAAACCTTCAGCATCACCGAGAGTTTTGCCAACCGGGTAGAGGCAGGATATACGCGGAGCGTTCACCAGTTTGGAAACCAGCCCACCACGACGGCCACGCCTCTCGGCCTCAGCAACCTGTGGAACTACTCCGGCATGAACGTCTTTCACGGCAAGGTTGTGGTTTTCAAAGACGGGCAGTTCGGCGCGTGGATGCCGGGCATTGCGATCGGCGGCGTGATCCGCACCAACGACCACTTTGTCTCGGGCGCGGCCAATAAGATGCTGACCGGAACGGACAAGAGTTACATCAACGGCGATACGTACATCGCCTTCACCAAGACCTGGGCCAAGCCTCCGGTGCCGTTCCTGCTGAACCTTGGCTGGAAGGCTACCAATGCCACCATATTCGGCCTCGGCGGCCAGAGCACCCGCTTTGGCGGACGGTTCTTTGGCGGCCTGGGCATTCCGCTGCCCCTCGGTCATGGCATCGTAGCGGTGCCATCGGCGGGATTCACGCAAGAACCCAAGACCGCTGTGAATCTGAATACACTGCTGAATGCGGCGCTCTATCAGTGCGAGGCCGAACTGGCCTGCAATCCTGCGTCGTATCCGCTTTTGAGCGCCCATATCCCGACAACGCTGGACTACGCGGTGCGCGTGACGCAGAGAGACAAGCCGCACTTCGCGTTTGATATTGGCGTGGGGCAGGTGGCGGGGAACATCGGATCCATCTATGTTCCAAACCCCTATTTCAATCCCGAAAACCCCGCATTCGGACCGCCGGTGGTCACCACCCCAGTAAATCTGCAGGCGCGCCATGTGGTTGGCATGGGGCTTAGCTACAGGTACTAAAGCAGTTACGTCTGTGGAAAACGGGGCGTTCCGGGGCAACTTCTTGATGCCTGACGTGTTCCTACGAGCATAGACTGGATTGGCAATCGGCTCTCGGACGTGGTGCGCGAAGCCGGGATGTACGATCCGCTCGATACTCAAGGAGGATTCCCCCATGCGAAATTTCCGATGGAAGCGGGTGTTTGCGCAGGCGACGATGCTCGCTCTGCTGCTTTGTCTGATTCCCGCAAGTTCAAACGCGGCGGTTTTTATCAGCGTAGGATTTGCTCCGCCGGTGCTGCCTGTTTATGTGCAGCCTCCTTGCCCCCAGGATGGGTGGATGTGGACGCCCGGTTATTGGGCGTACGGCGATGACGGCTACTACTGGGTGCCTGGAACCTGGGTTCCGGCGCCTTATGTGGGGGCGCTCTGGACGCCCGGGTACTGGGGCTGGGGTGGTGGGCTGTATGTTTGGCATCCCGGCTACTGGGGACCGCACGTCGGCTACTACGGCGGCGTAAACTACGGCTTCGGCTACATGGGCATCGGCTTTGTGGGCGGAGTGTGGGCCGGCGGCGCTTTCCGGTATAACACCGCGGTGATGCGCGTGAATACAACCGTCATTCACAACACGTATGTGGACAACACAATCGTGCGCAACAACACAATTGTGAATGACCGGCACGTGGCCTACAGCGGCGGACCGGGCGGCATTAATCATCCGCCGACGCCGCAGGAGAACGCCTACTCGCACGAGCAGCACACGGCTCCAACGGCATACCAGACGCGGCAGGAATCCGCGGCCAGGTCCAACGTGAACAACTACGCCAGCCACAACGGCGGGCATCCGACGAACCTGGCGACAGCGAGGCCAATGACAAGTGGCGCGCACAACACGGGCGGAGAACCGAATGGTGCACATGGACCTGCGGGTTCGCCTTCGACCAATCACGGAAGCAACCCGGGTTCCAACCCTGGCGCGTACCGGTCCAATGGCGGGAATAACCCGACGCCTGAAAACCGCACGATGCCGGAAAATCGGCCTGCACCGGAGACTCGCACCGCTCCAACGAATCGCCCCGCACCTGAATCCCGGCCTGCGCCGCAACCGCACGCGGCACAGCCCCACGGGGGTGGCGGCGGTGGTGAACACGAACACGGCAAGGGCCACTAGCCAGAATCTTCCCTCAGAACGCACGAAGGCCCACGGTTTTGCCGTGGGCCTTTTTGTGCGCGGCCGACGAACGGCGCGCCGGCGCAGAACTGCTAGTTGCCGGTGGTCTGATTACCGGTGGTCGCGTAGTAGCCTTCGCGGGTGATGATGGTCAGATCGGGCTTGTCGGTTTTGAGCGCGATCTTGTGAAAGTCGCCGTCGGTGTCAACCTTGTCGGGAGTGTAGGTAAGCAAATACTCCTGACGGAGTGCGCCGGCGATGAGGCCATAGATGTCGTCGAGGCTGTCTTTCTTCTTGGCCTCAAAAAACATTCCTCCGGTGCGCGAGGCGATCTCCTGCATGATCTTCTTGCCGTCGAGCTGCGGTGCGTTGTTACCGCCAGGGTGCCTGCCCCCGCCGCCGCCACCGGGCCAGCCGCCTCCGCCACCGGGATAGCCGCCTCCACCGCCCATTCCGCCGCGGTGGCCGCCGCCGGGAAAGCCGCCCCCGCCGCGTTCCTCTTCGCCTTTGAAGTAGATGGTGTAGACCTGCACGCCGGCGCGGTCGGCCGCATCGATGGCGTCGTTCATCGTCTCCTTGCTGCCGCGATCGACGCCGTCAGAGAAGATGACGAGGGCCTTGCGGCCGTCCTTTGGCTTCATCAACTCGTCGGACGAGAGATAGATGGCGTCATAGAGTTGCGTTCCTCCGCCGCGGCTGGATTCGCCATGGTCTCCGTATCCGCGGTTGTCTCCGCTGGTCTCGGGACCCTGGGAATTCTGTTCCCGAGAGGTCGGAGTCATGGCGTCGATCTCGTGATCAAGCTTTTCGCGGGAGTTGGTGAAGTCTTCAAGCAGCTCCACTTCGCGGTCAAAGTGAATGAGAAAGGCTTCGTCGCCGCGAACTGCGGCTTTTGGGTCGGCGGGGAGCATGAGCTCCACGAATTTTTCGGCAGCTTTGCGCTCCGCGTCAATGGCCGTATAGACGCTGCGGCTGGTGTCAACCAGCAGGCCGAGGCGGAAGGGCAAGTTACTTTGGGCGGTGAAGCTCTTGATGACCTGCGGACGCCCGTCCTCGGTGAGGGTGAAGTCTTTGGCGGTGAGGTTAGTGACCAGTGCACCTTTCTTGTCGACGACCGTGACCGGGAGCAGCACTTCGCGGGCCTGGACCTTGAGGTTGGTCATCGGCTCGGTGGTGGAGGGTTGCTGGGCGGCGTCGGAATCGCGTAGGCAAACGAGCACAGCCAGCGGAAGGGCGAAAACCAGGACAGTGGGGCGGAGCAAGGGCCGAGTCTTCATAGGATCTTTGGTTTAGACACTTTCCAGGGGTTTAGACGCGGTAAAGCGCGCTCCGTTGACCGAACGGAAGTGCGGCTGCGGCGAAGATTGGCGAAGGGGGGACATGCGATCTAGCGCAAAAGGTCCTCAAGCGCGGTGCTCAGGTCGGTTTTGTCGTCGCGATACTTGACGATGGCGGGGGCATAAAGGCTGAGGCCCCATTCCTGACCCTTGCCCTTATTAACAGCGCGCGCGCCGGGCACGACTACGGCGTTTTCGGGAACGATGAGCGGCAGATCGGCGGAGGCGCGCAGCACCGTGCCGTTCACCAGATCGAAGAGCGGCGTGCCGCGGGTCAGAATGGTTCCGGCCCCCAGCACAGCACCCCTGCGCACGATCGTGCCCTCGTAGACGCCGCAGTTGCCGCCGACAAGGGCATCGTCTTCGATGACAACCGGGCTGGCGTTGACGGGCTCGAGCACGCCGCCTATTTGCGCCGCGGCGCTCAGGTGGACGCGCTTGCCGATCTGGGCGCAGGAGCCGACCAGGGCGTGCGAGTCCACCAGAGTGCCTTCGTCGACATAGGCGCCAACGTTGATATACATGGGCGGAATACAGGCAACTCCGCGGGCGACGTAGGTGCCGGCGCGGACCGAAGAGCCGCCCGGAACGACGCGCACGGCATCGGCAACAGTGAAATGACGAGCAGGGAAGGTGTGCCTATCGACGAATGTAAGGGCGGGCGCCGGTCCCGATGAGCCGATTTCGGCGGCAGGCATCTCTTCAAGCGTGCCGAGGCGAAAGCCGAGCAGGATGCCGCGCTTGACCCAGGCATTCACGCGCCAGCCGGAGGGCGGGGCCGCATCGGGCTCGGCGGCGCGCACTTCGCCGCGCTCAAGGGCGGAACGCAAATTGAGGAAGGCGGTCATGGCCGCAGGGTCATCGGCGGCAGCCGCGCCGGCGGCAAAGTGCCTCTCGATTTCCTGCTCCAGTTGGCTAAGATTCATGGCAAGTCGAGTGTACCAAGACGGTCGACGGTGAACGGTGAACGGTATCCGCTTGACGCTCACCGTCCTCTACCCCCTGTCGCGCCGTCCCCGCCTCATTGCTTACTGTCCGCTGTCCAACGCTCGCCGTTCACCGCCCACCGTGTCAGGCGGGGTTGATGGGATCGAGGTTCGCCTCGGTGCGCGCGCGGCGATGGGTCGAGATGGGACGAAGCCGAAAGCAGTTTTTGCCAGAGGGGATCATGGCGAGAGGGATGGGAGCCTCGCCTGGGCGGCCATTGAAGTTTTTCGATTCCAGCCAGGTGCTGAGGCGGGGATCGGAGATTTCTGTATGGCCCTCAAAGAAACCGGGACTGAGGCCGCACTGGATGAGCAAGTGGTCGAGGTGCAGCTCGATGACGTCAATTCCCCTCGTGAAATAGCGGCGGACGTTTCTGGCCCCGACTTCGACACCGGTGTAGGCGTGTCCTTCGCAGTGCGTTTTGACGACCATGATTTCCCACCGAACGATGCGGATGAGTTGCTCCGGATGAAGCGGCAACAACGGAGCAACGGAACCGGATGAGGCAAGTCTAGGGAGGGGAATTGCATTCGAAGGGCTGCATACGCCCAAAAAAGCGCCACATTTCCTGATTTGAGAAGGGTGCGATGTCAGAGCCAATCCGGGAATCCGATCTTTTCACTCGTCCCGCGGGCGCAGACGCCAGGCCGGAAGCGTAAAGGTCCATGCGTATGCGATACTCGAAACGACATGTACAAGAGAATCGTGCTGAAGCTTTCGGGAGAGGCGCTGGCCGGAGAGCGCGGCTTTGGCCTGGATGCCGACAAAGTGGCGGAAATTACCGGTGAGATCGCGGAGGTCCACGCCCTGGGCGTGGAGATCGCGATCGTGGTAGGCGGCGGCAATTTTTTCCGCGGCGTCGAAGAACAAGCCAAAGAGATGGACCGTGTGAGCGCGGACAACATGGGCATGCTCTCCACGGTGATCAACGCCATTGCGCTGCAGGACGCGCTGGAACAACTCGGCGTGCAGTGCCGCGTGATGACAGCGGTATTCATGAACCAGATTGCGGAGCCGTATATCAGGCGGCGCGCGGTGCGGCATCTCGAAAAAGGGCGCGTCGTGGTCTTTGCCGCGGGCACGGGGAATCCGTTCTTCTCTACAGACACCGCGGCCAGCCTGCGCGCGATGGAAATCAAGGCCGACGTGCTGCTGAAGGGCACCAAGGTGGAGGGCATCTACAACGCCGACCCGGTGCTGGTTAAAGATGCCGTGAAGTACGACCAGGTCACGTATATGCAGATCCTGCAACAGGGCCTGAAAGTGATGGACCTGACGGCGGTGAGCATGTGCAAGGACAACAACCTTCCCATGATCGTCTTCAATATGAACCACCCGGGAAACATCCGGCGCGTGGTGCTGGGCGAGAAGGTGGGATCGCTGGTGACGGCTTAAACCAGCCCTTAGCTCTCAGCCATTAGCTCTTAGCTGGATTGTTCTTCAGTGAGCGGATTTGCTCATTTCAGAAAGTTCTGTTCTGACGGGCCTGTTCAGAATCTTTCGCTTCAAAGAGAATAGTCGATTCATCATGACGAGCTGACAGCTAAAGGCTAATAGCTAGTAGCTGCCCCTCAGTTCGGAGACGTCTAACAGCACGTGGAAACGAGCAGCCCAGCACAAACGATCAAGCCGGCGCCGCTGAAGGCACTCACGGGGTTGCGCTGCTTCGCGGCTGTCAACATCGTCCTTTTCCATTTTTCCAATCCCCAGTGGTTCGGTTTTCTGGCGCCGGTGGTCAACGCCGGATTCATCTCGGTGAGCTACTTCATCCTGCTTTCAGGATTCGTCCTGGCCTACAACTACTCCGAGCGGGCGCGCAACGGAGAATTGGACCGCAAGCGTTTTTGGGAGGCGCGATTCACCCGCATCTATCCCATCTACCTTCTTAGCCTGATGCTCAGTCTGGGGCAGTTGAGCGGTGAATACCCGACTCATACCCGGGCCATGTTCTGGACGGGTGTGGTGCTGACGCCCCTGCTGCTTCAGGGCTTTGTGCCGGCTGTATCGACATTCCTGAATACTCCGGCGTGGACGATGTCGGCTGAGGCCGCATACTACGTGCTGTTCCCCTTCGTGGCGAAATGGAAGCGCCCAGAGCGCATCGCAACCCATTTGATGAAGATGGCCGGGGTGTGGGTGCTGGGGTTGGTTCCGGGAGCGCTCTACATGGCGCTTAATCCCGACGGCATCGCGCATCCTGACCGATGGAGCTACGGGCCGTGGCTGGAGGCGCTGAAGTACACGCCTTACACGCACGTTTTCAGTTTCGTCTTCGGCGTGATGCTGGCCGACTTGAACCGGATGATTGCGCGGACCGCGCGCTTGCGGCTGTGGCTTGGAATCCTTGGATTCGGCGGAATCTACGGCCTTCTTAGCCTGGGCTCGCTGGTGCCCTATGCGATCATCCACGATGGATTGTTGATGCCGCTGTTCGGTTGCATCGTGCTGGGCCTGGCGGGGGAAAATCCTCTGGCCCGCGCACTGGGAATTCGCCCGCTGGTTTTTGTGGGCGAGGCCAGTTACTGCCTTTACCTGCTGCACTTCAGCCTGTGGAATCTGATTCACAACTCGCATATGCTCGACGCGCTGGGGCTGGCCCGCTTCGATCCCTGGATCAGCTATGTTTTGCTGATTGGCCTTGCCATCTTCGCGCTCTACTTCATTGAAAAGCCCGCACAGCGAAAGCTGCGCGAGTGGATGCATGCGACGACGGTGGTGAAGACGGCAGTGGACGGCGGACGGTGAACGGCGGACGGGAGCACAGAAGAGGGAACAGGAAGTGGATGTCGCTGGTGAGCGGGTGAATCGGGACCGGTGACCTCTTCTCGGCTGATCGTTCATCGCGTCAAACAATCACGAATGAAAAAGCCCAGCCGCAAAGGCTGGGCTTTTGGTTTGGGATAGTCCGCGTAGTTATTGAGGGGTCGACAAGGGGTGGTTTCCATGGGGAACCGCGATCAGGGCCGTCGGATTCGCGCCCGTGGGGTAGGGCGTCGCCTGGGTCTGCTGGATGGTTCCGTCACTGGGATTGAGTTTGAAGCCGGAGACGGAGTTGCCCAGATAGTTGGCCGTGTAGACATATCGGCCGAGCGCCGGCTCCACGACGATCGATACAGGGTCAGTGTCGGTGGCAATCCCGGCGGAGCCGGATATGCCGACGTCTGCCGAAGGCGTGCCAGTGGGCAGGGCGATCGAGTACGCCGAGACGTTTTCATCCAGCGAGTTGGTCAGGTAGATAAAGATCCCACGAGGATCGATGACGATCGACGTCGGCTCGTTTCCAGTTTTGAAGGGACCGTTCACCATGAACTGCAGTTCACCGGTCGAGCGAACCGTGTATCCGATCAATTCGTTGGATGCGTAGTCGGTAACGTAGACGAAGCGGCTGACAGGATCGGTGGTCAGCGCGGACGGCTTGACGCCCGCCTGATAGGGACTGCCGGCGAGAGGCGTCAAAGCCCCGCCGGAGCCGGCGGCGAAACCGAACAACCAGCCCGGATTGGCGTCGCTGGTGGTTGTGCCTCCGGGGTTATATGCAGACTGGTCGTACGCAGTGATGTAGACGGCGTCGCCATTGGCCAGCACGGTAACTCCGGTCGGAATCATCGTGTCGCCGGTAAAGCCTGGAACACTGAGCGAGATGGTGGCAGCGGCAGAGCCGATGACGCCGGAGCTGAGAGCGTACTCAGTCAGCGTGGCGGATGTGGTGCCCGAGACGACGTAGAGGTATGTGCCGGCCGGATTCACGGCAATCGAGACAGGCGCTGCAGCAAGGGTGACGGTGTCCTTCAAGATGAGATCGCCGTTGGTAGCGATGGCGAAGTGAACCACGGAATTGTTGCCCTTGTTGGCGACGTAGAGGTTGTAATAGTCGGAGGTGGTGGCCATGGCGACGGGGCCGGAGCCGCCGGAGGACACAGGCGGATTGGCGGTGCGCAGCGCGCCTGATTTGGCGTCGACGGCGTAGGTATAGATTTGTCCGGCGCTGCCCTGGGAGCTGCCGGCGGAAGAGGCCACGAACACGTAGTCAATGGTGACCAGATTGCAAGCAGTAAGAAATGTGGCCAGGACCAGGCCGATTGCGGAGACCAGAACGAGCTGGCTCGATTTACTGAACTTCATGCGCTTCCTTCGTGATGGGCCCGCCAAGTGGAGCCTCCAAAAAACTCGTTAAAGTTGCCCCGTGTTCATTGTAAAAGCCGAATACGGGGAATTGCCACCGGCTTCCGTGCCGGAGCGAACGCGGACTCTCACGGCTGAATGCCGCCGCCAGTGCCGTTATGCGGAATGGCGGCCACCGCGGTTGGCTGGTCGTTGCTCGCATAGGGAGAAAGCTGCGAATCGAGAAGTGTTCCGTTGGTGGTGCTCAGCTCAAAGCCCGAGACGGTGTTGTCAAGAAAGTTGATGGTGTAGAGGAAATGTTCCGTCGAGGGGTCGATTCCGATCGCGACCGGCTGCAAACCGGTCGCATATGTGCCAATGGAACTGAGCGCGCCGGTGGAAGAAATCGAATAGGCGGTCACGTTGCTGTCCAACGAGTTGGTCACGTAGGCATACGGGTAGGCCGTGTCGACGACGACCGCGGAGGGCTGATTGCCGGCGTGAAATGGGCTGCCGCCGAGCGGCGCCAGGCTGCCCGATTTGGCGTTGTAGCCGAACACGTCGCCGCCGGCAAAGTCAGTGACGTACACGTACGTGCTGGTGGGATCGCTGGCAATGGCGGAAGGCTTGACGCCGGCCGCAAACGGAGAGCCGGGCAGAGCTGCGAGAACGCCGCCGGAGCCAACCGAAAATCCAAAGACATAGCCCATGTTGGGCGTGACGGAGGAGTCGTAAGCCGTGACGTAGACGTCTGCGCCTGAAGCGAGAACGTTGACAGCGGTGGGCACGATCACATGCGAAGCATTGGGGCCGGAGAGAGTCAGGGGCCAGTATTGCCCGTTCACTGCGGTATTGACGGCGGCGGTTCCAATCGCGACAGGAGTGGTGCCGGTGGGTGCAGCAAGGGGAAAGACACTGATGGAGCCGGAGCAGGGCTCGGCGTCAGAACAGATGGGAAGGGGCTGGTAGAGGTCGACGACGAACAGATTGGACTTGGTAGCGGCGACAGCCAGCGGAAAGATCCCGGGAGTGTTGACGGTGTTATAGGGATACAACTTGCCGTCGGTGCCGATTCCGAACTGCTCGATCGTGTTGTCGTCCTGATTGACGACGAACAGACTGCCGTAGTCGACCGAGACGGCTTCCGCCACGGGATCGCGGCCCTGCGACGGAAAGGGCGAGCTAGGAATCTGGCGCATGCGGCCGGACTCGGAGTTGATCTCGTAGACGTTGATCTCGCCGTAGTTGTTGGCGCCTTCCGCTTTGGTGCATGCCACGTATACGAAGTCGACGGTCAGTGTTTGCGTCGACTGGGAGCAGGCAGTGACAAGCGAGGCCGCGAGCAGGCTGCCCGCGCCGACCAGCAACAGCTGGCTCGATTTGTTGAACTTCATGCGCATCTTTCACAAACCCAGCCTGCAAGCAGGCCGCCAAAAAACGGTCTAAGGTTCGAATTCCGGCCGCAGCTCAAAAGCAGCGGAACCGGCATTCAGCCAAGGCCTGTGGACAGGCCTTCAATTTGCGCAGGCCACGGAAAACTCCGAGCCTGGCGTAAGGACCGGTCCGCCAGGCCGTGAAGGTTCGCAACTGGCGAGCGCGGCGATGCACTAACTTGTGCGTCCATCGACCAGGCACCACGACGCCGGCCCCTGGAGCTTGTAGTCGCTGGTAACCACCAGATTGGTGAGGTCGCCCGTGGATGGATTGAGCACCCGTCCAGTTACTGTGGAGTCATATTGGTTGGCTTCATAGATGAACTGGTCGGACGGATCCTCGACGATGCACTGCGGCCCCGATCCGGAACCGTATGGTTCATCGTCGGAGTAGCTTAACTGGTAGGCAGGCGTGGTGGTGATGAAATACCCGGCAATGCCGCTTTCAGGGTTAGGTCCCGTCACGTTGTTTCCCTGATTGGCGACATAGAGAAACTTGCCCTTGCTTTCAAGCATGAGGTAGATGGGGTTGGAAAGCGCCGGATCATCGGGAATGGCGCCGCCGGGTTCCGCCTGAAGCGCGCCGCCGGTTCCGACGGTGAAAGGAAGAAACTGGCTGGCCGAAGTGATCGATGTGCCGTTAAATGTGACCGTGATGGGTTCGTTATCGAGCACATAAATGACGCCCCCGGCGCTGACCATGGCCGTGGCGTTGATACCCGCATCGCCGAGCGGCTGGACGCTGTTCTGGCTCAACGTCAACTGGCCGGTGGAACTGGAATAGTTGTACGGAAAAGCGAAGGTGCCGCCTACGTATGGGTAAGAAGTCGGGTTGGGAGCGCCGGCGAGCGTAAGGAGTGTGGAACTGGATAGCAGGAAGTCGACTGGATTGGCCGGCACCGGGAAGTAGGTGATGGGCTGGCTGCTTGTCGTAGCCGTCACCTGCGCGTTCACAACCAGCGAGAGGCGGCCGGTATCCTGGTTGATCTTGAAGACGGTGATGTCGCCACAAGTGGTCACCGAAGTCCCGAGAGCGAGCGCGCAGTTGTCGGTTTTCGACGGGGCCGCGTTGTCTGGCGCGTCGTGGTCCAGGACAAACAGGTAGTTGCCGGAAGAGTCGGCAATCATGCGAAAGGGATTGATGCCCGACGTGTAGAAGGTCTCTTGAGGCGTAAGAGTGCCGTTGCCGCCCACGACAAATTGAGTGATGTTGGAGTTCAGGCAGGCGTTGGCGCCGGTGCCGTAGCAATCAGGGCTCCCCGAGGCGGTGACTCCGCGGTTCAGCACATAAAGGAACCGGCTGCCGAGGGTGAGGACAGCGCGAACCGGGTTGGCGCCTCCGGAGGCAACGGGCAGCGTGTTGATGGGCGTCAAACGGCCCGTGTTGTGATCGATTTTGAACCCGGAGATGATGCCATTACTGCCACTGGAGACGGTGACGGTTCCCGTCACAAACAAATAGCCAACCGTATAGCTCTCAACGCAAGACGTCACGCCAAAAACGACGGCCGCCGAAAGTGCGCCCATCGCAAGCGCCTTGCCGAATTTCATGAACTTCATGCTATTCCTTCATCCTGGTCAGGTAGGCCCCGCCAAGTTTCATCGTTCCCGAGCAAAGCTGGGTTGGGATGGAGTCCCTGATGAATTGTAAAAGGCGAGGGCGGGTTGTGCCTAGTTTACCCATCGGACTGGTCAATACTTTGCCCATCGGACGGCTAAGTCCCTTCGATCCCGGCTTGCTGCGGCGAATCGCGCGCGGCTCTGCGGCGTGCGCCGAGCATGGGTTTTAGGTTTTCAGGCAACGATCGGCGTTTGGACGCGCGGAGAAGCGAAAAGTCAACGGCGGAGGCGGTCTCATCTAGGCGTCGCGCGTGGATCAACCGCAGGCCCCAGCGAAGCGAGAGAATGGATGAATGATGAGGAGCCGGTTAAAGATCGTTTATTCCATTCTGACGGGCATGAGCCTTATGCGGTTTTCTTGTCTGGAACCGAGTGCGCGCGGGCAGGACGTTCACATTCGCGTGTCGCCCGATGTGAAGACGGGGATTGAGGGCACCACGGAGTTCCCGACGATCCAGATGGCCATGGACCACCATCCGTTCGCCGGTGTTGGACCAGACGGCCAGCCTGGCCGGGTGTTTATCGAGATTGCGCCGGGCGTGTATCACGAGCGGGTGATTGTGACGCAGAACCATTCCAACATCACGCTTGTGGGCATGGGAAAGAGTCCGGCCGACGTGGTGATTACCAACAGCTTAAACGCGAAGCAAGCCGGCGGAACGTTCTTCACCGAAACCGTCGAGATCAATGGGACGGGATTCGAGGCCGACAACATCACCTTTGAAAACACCGCAGGGAATACGGGTCAGGCCGTGGCCGCAGCGGTGCGTGCCGACAAGGCCGTCTTTAAGCACTGCCGGTTCCTTGGCCACCAGGACACGCTCTTTGCCGACTACGGGCGCCAGTATTACGTTGATTCCTACATCGAAGGCGGCGTCGATTTTATCTTCGGCAATGCGACAGCAGTCTTCGACCGCGACGAGATTCATGCGAACGGACCGGGGTATCTGACCGCGCAGTCGCGCACGTCTCCCGATCAGGCAACTGGCTACGTGATCATCGACAGCACGGTGACGAGCGGAATCGTGGCCAATGAGACAACGGAGATGGGCGCTCCGGTGCGAGACACAATCAGCCTGGGACGGCCATGGCGTCCATACTCCCGCGTGGTCTATATCAACACGGAACTGCCCGCCGACACGATTCCCGAAGGATGGAATGTGTGGGGCAAAACGACGGCCGTGCCCGAGGCATACTACGCGGAGTTCCATTCGACCGGGCCCGGAGCGAACGCGGGGGCGCGCGTGCCGTGGTCGCATCAACTGACGGCGCAGCAGGCAAGGCGATACAGGCCGAGAGTATTTCTGGCGGGCGCGGACCATTGGGATCCGATTGCAGCCGCGGCAAGGCTGCCGTAGGGGCCGAAGTCTGTCTTTACAGGTCGCCTGCCCCCCTGCCACACTGGAGCGTGGACACCCAGACAATTGTCATCCTCGATTTCGGGTCGCAATATACCCAGCTCATCGCGCGGCGCATTCGCGAGCAGAATGTTTTTTCCGTGGTGTTGCCATGCACGGCGCCGCTCGACGAGATTCGGGCGCTCAAGCCGATTGGACTGATTCTTTCCGGCGGCCCGTCATCGGTGTATGACGACGATGCGCCCGCCGCCGATCCCGCTGTTCTTGAACTCGGCGTGCCCGTGCTGGGCGTTTGTTACGGACTCCATTTCATCGTGCATCACCTGGGCGGCAAGGTGCTCTCCGCGCCCAAGCGCGAGTACGGCCATGCCGAGGTAACGCTCGAAGATATGTCGACGCCGCTGTTCGCAGGGCTGCCGACGGCAATTCAAGTATGGATGAGCCACGGCGACGAGGCGGCCCAGCTGCCCACTGGATTTCGCCGCATTGCCGTTAGCCAGAATGCGCTGGCTGGAATCGCGAACGAGGGGCGCGGCATCTGGGCCGTGCAATTTCATCCCGAGGTGCACCACACGCCGCTGGGGCCGCAACTCATCCGCAACTTCCTCACCATCTGCGGAGCGCGCGGCGACTGGACGGCGGCGCACTTTATCGAGAGCACGGTGGATTCGATCCGCGAGAAGGTGCGCGGAGGGCACGTAATCTGCGGCCTCTCAGGCGGAGTTGACTCGTCGGTCGCGGCGGTGCTGGTGCATCGCGCCATCGGAAACCATCTGACCTGCATCTTTGTGAACAACGGCGTGCTGCGCAAGAACGAATTCACCAGCGTGCAGGCGAACCTGCGCGGCAGGCTGGGGCTGAATATAGTTGGCGTGAACGCGAGCGCGCGCTTCCTGGAGAAACTGGCCGGAGTAACCGATCCCGAAGTGAAGCGCAAACGCATTGGCGCGGAGTTCATCGCGGTGTTTGAGGACGAAGCGAATCGCATCGCGCAGGCGACGGGGGGCGTCGACTGGCTGGTGCAGGGAACTCTCTATCCCGACGTGATTGAATCGTCGAGCGTGAAGGGACCGAGCCAGACCATCAAGAGCCACCACAACGTGGGCGGCCTGCCGGAGCGGATGAAGCTGAAGCTGATCGAGCCGCTGCGCGACCTTTTCAAGGATGAAGTCCGGCGCATCGGGCGCGATCTTGGAATGCCCGAAGAAATCCTGAGCCGCCAGCCATTCCCGGGTCCGGGACTCGCCGTGCGCATCCTGGGCGAAGTGACGCCGGAGCGCGTGGCGCTCTTGCAGGAGGCCGACGAAATCGTAGTGGCGGAGATCAAGGCGGCCGGGCTTTACACAAAGATCTGGCAGAGCTTTGCTGTGCTGCTGCCGGTGATGAGCGTGGGCGTCATGGGTGACCAGCGTACCTACGCGTACACATGCGCCATCCGCGCCGTACATTCTGAAGACGGCATGACCGCCGACTGGACTCCGCTGCCCTACGAACTGCTGAAGCGCATCTCAAATCGCATCGTGAACGAAGTCCGCGGCATCAACCGCGTGGTTTACGACGTGACGTCAAAGCCGCCGGGCACTATCGAGTGGGAATGACTGGCCGTGCTTAATGTTCGCATCTGAAAAAACTGTCATCCTGAGCGGAGTTTGCCGCGCACTGTGCGGCAAACGGAGTCGAAGTATCTGCAGTTGCTTTTAGGCATTTATCCCAAACCCTGTCATGAGTGAAATCGAAGAATCCCGAATCCGAAACATGGAAAAGAACGCAGCCATCTCGCACGTGCCTAATGTTCACCCTGCGCGGCCTTGGCGAAATGGAAGACGACGTTGACCTGATGCGTATCTGCGTCTGGCTTTTCGTTGAAGGTGACGAGTTCGGTCTGCATCCATTTCGCGAGGGCCTTGTCTTTCTTTTGCGCCTGGGCCGCAAAACCCGAAACATAACTCTCATCGAAGGCCGCGCCGGGCGCGAGCTTCCAGGCGTTTTTGAGTTTCAAGGCCATTGCATCCGGAGCGCCATCGAATTGAGCCGCGCCCATCTTATAAAGCGGGCCTGGATCGATCTGGATGCTGTAGTTCACGATGTGCGTGGCCTCGTTGAACGCGGCGTGAGAGGCGACAGAGCAATCCAGATAGCCCCGCGCGTGATAGGCGTCATTCACGGCCAGGAGAAACTGATCGAGCGGCCTGCCGGACCCGGCCTGATACTTCGCCAGAAACTTTCCGACCTCCGCGCGCGAAACCAGCGCGTCTGACGGGTAATTAATAGTGCCGAGCTTGTAGACTCCGCCTTCTTTGACCGTGACCGAGAACGGAATCTCGATCGACGAATCCGAACCCCGGCCCGACTCGACCGGCGGATCGATCTCGCTCACCTCGATTTCGACCGCCGCGTAACCCTGGTCCTTGTACAGATCCTCAAACGCGTGCTCGAGCCCAACGCCTGTGTTCTCGGTATCGAACTCGTTTCCAGTCTGGCCCTCGACGAGAGCATTGACTTTACTTTCCATCGCAGGCGAAACGCCGCCTACTTGAATCGTGCCGATGCGCACCGGCGGCGAGGCGATCGTGAAGTTCATCGCCGTGATCTTTTTGGGGCCCAGCCCGCTGGTTAGGCTGGCTTTTACCGTCGCCTTGATGGATTTCTGCGCCAGCATTTCTTCAAGCGCCTGGCAGATTCCATCGTCCGTTGAGCCGCTGGCGGGCAAAAGACCGTGGTAGAGCGGGAAGCGCGCGTGAAGATTGTCGTCGAGATCTTTGCCCGGCTTAAGCGGCAGATTGTCGAGATGCATGGGGTAAAGCTGGCTCGAGGGAGTTAGCGTGAAGAGCAGCCCTTTGCTGTCGTTGCTGAACTTGACCATCGCAAAGTAGCCCGTATCATAGAGCTGTTTGGCGTGCGCTTTTACGTCGGCGAAGGTCATGCGCGCGCCCGTTTTGATACCTGCAGCCGCGAGCAATTCCTCCTGCGAATATTGCGTCGCACCCTGAAAACGGATCGCACGGGGCGGGGCCTTCTTTTGCGCGAGCAAGGGAATCGAGCAGAGAAGAAGAACGGCAGCAATCGATCGAACCTGTCGGATCATGTTGCGCCAAGATTACAGCATTTTCCGCAAGGAATGGCCTTTTCTGTGCAGAATCGGCACCGTGGAGAGGCCGGCGGAGGGCGCCGATTCGTCTGCTAGAGTGAGGATGATAAGAGAGTCGGAGCAGCCTCCATGTGCGCAGCAAGGGCAGAAATGGCGCCGTTTCGCATCGATCCCGTGTTCACAGCGCGGGTGTGGGGATTTCGTGATCTGCGGCCATGGTATGACCGCGTGGCCGAGGGCGATCCCATTGGCGAAGTTTGGCTGACCGGCGATGAGTGCGCGGTTGCGACCGGGCCGCACACCGGCATGAAACTGGGCGCGCTTTTCAAAGAGGAGCACGCGGCGCTTCTCGGCGCCGATGCCCCAGTCACCAGCTCTCCTTTATTGATCAAGACGATTTTCGCCAAAGAAAAACTGAGCGTGCAGGTGCATCCAGACGACCGGATGGCGCGGAAGTACGGCGAGCCACGCGGCAAAACGGAATGCTGGTATGCACTCCAGGCCGAGCCGGGCGCGGAGGTTGCGCTCGGAGTGAAACCCGGAACCACGCTCAGCGAAATTGAAGAGGGCATTCGCGCGGGAACGCTCGAAGACCGATTGAACATGCTGCCCGTGGCCGCGGGAGACTTGATTTACGTTGATGCGGGGACGGTGCACGCCATCTGGCCGGGGTCGATTTTGCTTGAAACGCAGCAATACTCCGACGTGACCTACCGAATGTACGATTATGGACGGCCACGCGAGCTGCACATCGCCAAGTCGCTCGAAGCGACGAAACTTACCACGCGCGCCGGAAAAGTGGCTCCGGTTGAGCTGGCCGACCGCACGGTGCTGATCGATGCGGAGTATTTCCGGATGGAGCGAATTCCCGTGGTCCGCAACCTGTCGAGTGAGAACCTGCGCGGGGGCGGCAAGCGCGGACTCACATACCTGTTTGCGGCTGCGGGAGCGGGGCGCCTGTCGAGCGCCAGGCCCTCGGCCGCGAAATTTGAGGCCGTCGATCTGCCTGCACGCGGCATTGTCGCAGTGCCGGCGGCCTCGCCGGAATTTATGCTGGAAGAAGCAGGCGGCGCCGGCGACCGGCTCAGTCTCATCCGCATCACGCCGAACTGGCCGGCGCTAGTTTGACGACCGGCAATTGTTGCCATTTGATTTAGGATGGCTGTTCTGACCTCAGATCTCGGCAAGCAATTTGGCTGTTCGAATTAGTGCATTCCTCGGGTCTGGTTCAATCACGCATCGCTCGGCCACGCACTCGAATGTTTCGTCACGGAAGTAAAAGAGAAAGTGAGTCCTATTCGTGGCTCGATGGCCCTCGACGGCAATCCAGTCAGCGGGTCCATCGACGGATCGGGGATCGCCGGAGATCGCATAGAAATCTCCCCAATTCGGGGCAAGTCTGCTGAAACGGCATTGCCCAAGGTACCACCCCTCGTCGTTGGTTGGGCCCAAACGGAATTGAGAGCAATTCACGAAACGCAGGAATCCGCGCTCTTCCGTATGAAAGTCAGGGAACCGAAACGAATTCATCTGGAATCTAAGAATCACGTCTTCGCCCTCCAAGCACGCCTGCGGAGACGGAGCATTTGGCTCGGCGTTCCATCCGATGTTGAGCTGCACGAAGCTGGGATTCATAGAAGGAATGTTAGAACGTGGAACGTGCCGGGAATCCGATTTCCGGAACTTTTGCACAATCTTAGCTTTGCAACTTGGCCGTTGAGCGAGAATCTAAGGTGATATGAGCTTCCGACTCGCAGTACCCTCCGATCTTCGCGGCGCCGTGGATGCGGCGACCGCCGACTGGCAAGCCAACAATAAGGTTGATCGCTTCTGGAAGAAGGATCCGTCCCTGTGGACTCGCGACGGCGAGGAGAAGTGGATGGGTTGGATCGACATTGTAGAGCGGCAGCAAAAGGACCTGGGAACGTTCGCGGAGCTGGGCGGAGACGTGGAGGAGCTCGGACTTCCGGTCGGTTTTGCTGCTGGGCATGGGGGGATCGAGCCTGTGTCCCGAGGTTCTGGCCAAGACGTTTGGTCCGCGGCCGGGATTTCCTGCGACTGCGCATCGTCGACTCGACCGATCCGGCACAGGTGAAGGCCGCATGTGACGAGGTCGACCTGGCTGAGACGCTTGTGATTGTGGCCAGCAAGTCCGGTTCGACGCTCGAGCCGAACATTCTGAAGCAGTATTTCTTTGACCAGATGCGGCGCGCCGTGGGTCCCGACGATGTGGGCGGCCACTTCATGGCCATCACCGATCCCGGCTCGAAGATGGAGCAGGTGGCGAAGTGCCGACAGCTTCAGGGGTATTTTCTATGGGGACCCCGAGATCGGCGGGCGCTATTCGGCACTGTCGAATTTTGGCGTTGTGGCGGCAACCGTGATCGGTCTGAACGCGGAAACGCTGCTGGCCGAGGCGGCCAAAGCGGTCGCCGGCGCCAAGCTGCCCGTCGCAGACAATTCCGACGTGCAGCTCGGTCTTCTGCTGGGAACGGCGGCCAACGCCGGGCGCGACAAGATCACGATCTTTACCTCGCCGGAGATTGCCGACCTGGGCGCTTGGCTGGAGCAACTGATCGCCGAGTCGACCGGCAAACAGGGGAAGGGAATAACGCCGGTGGACCGCGAGGCGATTGGCGTGCCGGAGGTGTACGGCAACGACCGCGTGTTTGCCTACGTTCGCCTGAAGGACACGGCCGACGCGAGTCAGGATGCGAAGGTAGCCGCGCTCGAAGCCGCCGGCCATCCGGTGGTGTACTTCGAGATCGGCGACCGGTATGAGATTTTCGGACAGTTCTTCACGTGGGAAGTTGCGACCGCTGTTGCAGGCTCGGTGATCGGCATCAATCCGTTCAATCAGCCCGACGTGGAAGCGGCCAAAGTGGAGACTCGAACGCTGACCACTGAGTACGAAAAGAGCGGCAAGCTGCCCCAGCGCACGCCGTTCCTCACGGGAAAGACCGATTCCGGCGCTCCGTTCGCGCTCTACGCGACCGACGCCTATGCCGCCAAGCTGAATGCCGCGGCGCCGAGCCAGACGCTGGCTGGAATTCTACGCGCGCATCTCGACCAACTGGGCGCGGGCGACTACTTTGCGACGGTTGCGTTCTTGCCCATGTTTGAGGAGCACGTGGCGGCCATCCAGAGCTTCCGTCATAAGGTGCGCGACCAAAAGCGCGTGGCTACCTGCCTCGGATTCGGTCCGCGCTTCCTGCACTCGACCGGACAGGACTACAAGGGCGGCCCCAACACCGGAGTTTTTCTGCAAATTACCGGAGACCACGCTGACGACATGGATATTCCCGGACAGAAGTACAGCTTTGGCGTGGTGATCGACGCCCAGGCGGCGGGCGATCTGGCGGTACTGGAGTCGCGCGGGCGCAGAGCGCTGCGGGTGCACCTGGGGACCGACCTGGCCGCGGGGCTAAAGGCTTTGGGTGCAGCGGTTGAGGCCGCCCTAGCCTAGGAAACTTTTTCGCCGAAGCCGGGTTCAAGCCATTAACAGGCTCAGGCGAGTCTCGTCTAACCGTTTGAGCCGATGAGACGAGTTAAAGCCGCTTGCCCGGCGTGAGTTTTTTGCCGCCGGCCATGTCGGAACAGGCACAGGAGAAATCGATATGAACCGTACTTTCGTGAGGAAAGTGGGCACGCAGCTCACGGGCTATGTGGGATTGGCCATGCTGTGCGCCGTGTTCGCGTTGGCGCAGGACCCAGGCACAGCGCCGCCTCAGAATCAGCCGTCAGCGGCCCAATCGGGGCCCCGCACCGACGGGCAGATTGAAATGGATGTGGTGCACGCTCTGGACGCTTCCGCGGCGCTGAAGAACGACCTGATTACCGCGGCAACCATTCAAGGCGAGGTCACGCTTTCAGGAACGGTTTCGAGCGATGCGTCAAAGCAATTGGCCGAGTCGATTGCTTCGCACGTCGACGGAGTGACCAAGGTTCACAACAACCTGCAAATCGGCAACCCGGGCCCGGACGCGCAAGCCCCCCAGCCGGCGCCCAGCGCCGACGAGACGCCCGATCCGGACCAGACGCAGGCGCAGCAGCAAATGGCGAACTTGCCGCCGCCGGGACCAGCTCCGGACGCGAATCAGCAGGGTCCTGATCCGGCCGCAGGCAACAATCCGCCGTCGGCTTATCCGCAGCAGCCGGCGTACCCGCAGCAAGGCGGTTATCCGCCACAGGGTGGGTATCCTCCGGCACGGCCGCAGTACCAGAATCCGCAGAACTCGCAATATCCGCCGTATCCCCAGGCACCCCAGTACCAGCCTGCGCGCGGCCCTGTGACCATCCCGCCGGGAATGCTGTTGCAGGTGCGCACCAGCGAGCCGGTGGATAGCAAGAGGGCCAAGGATGGCCAGCCCGTGCAGTTCACGGTGATTCAGGATGTTGCCGTCGGTGGCGTTCTGGCGATTCCGCGCGGCGCGGTTGTACACGGCGTGGTGACCGAAGTGAAGAATGCCGGTTCGGGCACATTGGCTGGGAGCTCAGTTCTGGCGCTCACGCTCACGTCGCTCGATCTGGGTGGACAAAGCTACCCGCTCCATACCGATCAATTCAAAGTGAAAGGGCCGAATAAGGCCGGCCAGACGGCAAGCAACGCGGTGGGCGGAGCCATTGTGGGCGCGATCATTGGCTGCGCGATCGGCCGCGGTCCGGGATGCGCCATCGGCGCAGGGGCCGGCGCGGCGGGAGGCACAGCCGCATCAGCGGCTTCAGGTGGACCGCGCGTCTGGATTCCAGCCGAGGCTCTGGTGACCTTCCACATCGCTGCGCCGCTCACGGTAAACCCTGTGAGCCCGCAGGAAGCAGCGCGGCTGGCCGAGGGACTGTATCCCGGCGGACCCAGCCTTTACCGGCGCGGGCCCTACGGATATGGCCCACATTACGGTTACTATTCCGGCTATGTATATCCCTATCCGCCGGTTTACTACCGGCCGTACTTCCTCGTCGGCGGAGTCTACTACTGGCGGTAAAAACAGGGATCAGATGTGAGGGTCAGAGACGGGCATCCTGCTCAGGCGGGATGCCCGTTGTATTTTGCGATGCGGCTTCGACGGGCGCTGGAAAACGGTCAGCTTTGAATAGCACCGGTAGGCCGGGGATTCATCCCCGGCATTACCGGAGTAGTGTGATTGTGGGCTTTAGCCCCTGAAGGTAGGTTCTTTCAATTCAGCTTCGCCGCGTACTCACTCGTGCCGGGGCGCTCCTCTATAATGGCAGAGTCGCATTCAGCGAGAATCGCGCATACGCAGGCGCCGCGCACACGGCAGATTACCGCCCGCCGGTCAGGCTTGCCCGCGCTCAGAAGGTTGAAGTCCATCCATGATTCGTTTCCTGCAAACAGACAACCGCATGGTCAAGGCGTTGATCGTGGTCATCATCGGCGCGGCGTCGGTCACCATGGTGCTGTACCTTATTCCGGGGCTGGGCGGCGTGGGCTCCTCATCGCCCGACACATACGCGGTTGTTTATCCACACTGGTATAGCCGCTATCTTTCTTCCGGCGACAGCATCAGCCAGGCGCGCGTAGAGCAAATCACCCAGAATCAGTTGCAACAGCGCGATCCGCAATACGCCAGCAATCCCATGATCGTGAAGCTGTTCGAGCAGCAGGTCGGCCAGCAACTGGTGCAGCAGCAAGTGCTCATCGTTGAGGCGAACAAGCTGGGGATTTACGCAACCGACGAGGACGTGCGCCATTGGCTGCGCACGGGACCTACGGCAGAAGTGCTCTACCCTGACGGCAAATTCATTGGGGAAGATGCCTACAAGCAGCTGATCGACGAGCGTCTGCACGAATCGGTGACGGATTTCGAGAGCCAGATCAAGGACGAGATCACGATTCAGCGCCTGGAGGCATTGATTACCGGCGGCGTTACGGTGAGCGATAAAGAGGTGCGCGACACCTACCTGAAGCAGAACATCAAGATCAAGTTCGATTACGCGGTGATCTCGTCGGACGATTTGCGGAAGACGATCAATCCCTCTGACAGCGAGCTTGAAGCGTTCTTCAAGGCCAATGCGGCGCGATACGCGCAGGCGGTGCCCGAGGAGCGCAGGATCACATACTTCGCGTTCACCGACAGCCAGATTCCCGGCGGCGTTCCACCGCCGAGCCAGCAGGCCGTGCAGCAGTATTACAACGAGCACGTGGCCGAGTACTCCGTGCCGGAGCAGGCCAAGTCGCGCCATATCCTGATCAGCGTGCCGCCGAATGCCGATGCCAAAACAGATGCCGCGGCCAAGGCGAAAGCCCAGATGGTGCTGAAGCTGCTCCAGGCGGGCGGCGACTGGACCAAGCTGGCCAAGCAATACTCCGACGATCCCGGGAGCAAGGACACCGGCGGCGAGCTGGGATTCGCGCAGCGGGGCAAGATGGTGCCGGCGTTCGACAATGCAATCTTTACGCAGAAGATCGGCGAGATTGACATTGTGAAGACCAACTTCGGTTACCACATTGTGCAGGTTGAGGAGCGGCAAGCCGCGCATACGCAGCCGCTGAGCGACGTGCAGGCGAACATTGTTGCGTCGCTGACGCGCCAGGCACAAGCGGCGGCCGAGGACAACTATGCGCATCAGCTGACCAGCGAGGCAGACAAGAACGGACTGGAAAAGACGGCGGCGGCCCACCACCTCGACGTGGTGACCACGGATCCGGTGGCGAGCGACGGGGTGATTGCGGCCCTGCCCGACAGCGCGCAGATTCTGTCCAAGGCCTTCCAGGCGAAACCGGGCGACCCGCCGCAATCGGCTCCCAGCGGCGAAGGTTATGCGATCTTCCAGGTGACGGGGATTGTGCCGGCGCACGCGCCTTCATTTGCGGAGTGGAAGAGCCACGTGCTCGATGACTACCGCCAGGAGCAGCTTCCGGCGTTGCTGAGCCAGAAGACCAAACAACTGGCCGATCAGGCGCAGGCAACCAAGGACCTGGCCAAGGCTGCCAAGGCTGTGGGCGCAACGGTGAAGACCAGCGACCTGGTTGGCGAAAGTGGACAGGTGCCCGATTTTGGCGAGGTAGGCCAGGTGGCCCCGCAGCTCTTTGACGTGAGCGTGGGCGCCATCAGCGGCCCTATCAACGCCGGCCGCACGGGCGTGGTGGTGAAGATCGACGACAAGCAGGCGCCGACCCCGGATGAGATCCAAAAGAATCTTGACCAGACGCGGGATCAGCTTCTCGACCAGCGACGCAATGAGGCCTTCAGCGTGTTCGTGAGCAACGTGTGGAACGACTACAAAAAGCGCAAGCTGGTGGTCATCAACGCCAAGCCGCAAGGGCCGCTCGTGCCGGGGCAGCAAGCGCCGGGCACGTAACCTCGAATGCGATGTAAAACACAAGGCCCGCAACCGCGATGGTTGCGGGCTTTTTGTTGGCGCGATCAGAGGCCGTCAGCGCAAGCCTGCCGTTGCAAACGGCAGGCCAGTCACAGGCCAGCGGTCCGGTTGCGCGTCAAGATTTGGCTTGACCGACGCGGCCGCGAACGACGCGGGCGCCACCGTAACATTCCATCCGTCAACCACAACCAGAGCGGCTTCGCCCTTGAATTCGCTTGCCGCGGCCTCCATCTCGATGGTCCTGGTTTCTCCGGGCACAAGCGAGACGTAGTTATCGCTGTAGAAGACGGGCAGCACACGCTCGCCCGACTTTCGCCGCAGTTGCACATGCGCCATCAGCGCGATGTTTTGCGTCGGGTTGTGCAGAATTACGCGCAACCTGTGCTGACCGGCAACGTTTTCCTTCGGCGCCTCCACGTCCGCGGTCAGCTTGACCGTGGGCATTTGGTTAAGCGCGCTGAGGTTGTCAGGGTCGGCGGGCTGGGCGCGCCAATAAAAATTGGTTGAGAGCAATTGGCCTGCGGCGTCGCGCAAGTCCAGCTTGATGAAGTGCACGTCCGAAACTGCCGCAGGAAAATCGATCGGCCCGAGGTCGGTGGCAACGTCGGCAAGAGCATCGAGTTCGATTTTGTGTTCAGCAGCGAGCGAGCCATCGAGATTGTAGACGGCGACCTGCGCGTGCAGATTCGCAGCCGGCTCGGGCTTGTTGTTGATGACCTGCACGTGGCCCGTAGCTTCGTTGTACTGGATGTGTACCTGTTCCGACGCGTGCATCACGGCGAAGTAGGAAGCCATCGGCTCAAGATCATAGTGGTAGATCTGCCACACAAAACTGGGCTGCGCGGGGTTGCTCATCCACGTGATGACGGCCGTGGTGGGATGAAAGAGAAGCGCATTGCGGCCCTCGTACATAGCGCGGAATGCTTCGTAGTTGGCCAACTGCGCCTTGCGCACAAAGTCAGCGAGGTTGGCGAAGTTTCCGTAACGGCCGGCGAGGATCAGTGGGTAAAGGTCGCCGTGCTGGTTTCCTTTTGCCAGATCATGCGCTGCCCAGTCGTCGTCGATCGTTTCCCAGTCTTTTTGGGGCATCATGCCGCGGATGGATTCGAGCGTGGGTATGGAGACGCTGCCTGTTTCCGTCTTGAAGAAGTCGTCAGTAACGGTATAGAACTCCCGTGGCGCGCGCCAATAGTACGGCCCGTGAGACCGAACGCCGGGTCCGTCGGTCGAATTTGGCCAATAAACTCTTGTGGGATCGACTTCAGCGAGAAGCGCGCGCAGGGCGGCATCGATTTCCGGCGGAGGGTCGCCTTCATTGCGCGCGCACCACAGAAGTATGGACGGATGGTTGCGGTAGCGCAGAACCTTGTCGCGCACGTTGGCCACATACGTCGGAACATCGTTCGGATCCGGACCGTCGAGCGGATTGGGCTGGAAAAACTCATCCCACACCAGCAGTCCGTACTTGTCGCACAATTCGTAGAAATCTTCGCCGGTGCTCTGGCCGACCCAGTTGCGAATCAGATCCAGATTCGCCAGCTTGTGCAGGCGAATTTCGGTGTCGAGCCGCTCGCGCGGAATGCGTTTCAACGCTTCGTCCAGGCCCCAGTCGCCGCCGCGAATGAAGATGAGCACACCGTTGACGGAGATCGTCAGCGTGTCAGTGCCGGGAACGGTATAGCTGATCTTCCTCACGCCGAAATCCACATCGTGAGCGTCGGAGATTACGGCGCCGGTTTGGAATTCAAGATGCAATTTGTACATCGGCTGCGCGCCATAGCCGTTGGGCCACCACAGTCGCGGATGATCCAGATGCAGAGCCGGAGTGTCCTTCGCGTCAAAGGAAACTTGCTGAGAGCTGTTCGGAGCGAGTGTGATTTCCCGCTTGAAAACGATGCTCCCGATCGTGCCGCGGACTTCACCCACGATTTGCTGGTCGCTCACGTTCTCAAGAGTTGCCTTGACGGTGACGTCGGACGAATCGGTCCTGGGCAGCGGCAGGTCCGTGCTGACAAACGGATCTTTCAATTGCACGGGACCGGTGGCGGAGAGAAAAACCTTTTGCCAGATACCGGTGTCGCGATCGCGCACGGCGTCGAGCCAGTCCCAGCCGAGGGTTGACAGAAACGTGGGACCGTCGAGCGCCGTGATGCCGCCATTCAGGCCGACGCCGTTGCGAAGCGTGTGCTCATGCGGGACGCCGGGGTGCGGCTCCGGCGTAATGAGCACAGCCACGACGGCAGGCTGGCCGGGCGTGACCTGCGCGGTGACGTCGAAAATCCCACGGATAAAGGCTCCGCGGATCGCGCCCACCTGCGCGCCGTTAACCCAGACTTCGGCGGAGTAGTTGATGCCGTCAAAATTCAGCCATACGTGGCGATTTTTGTAAGCGCCGGGAACGCGAACAACCGTCCGGTACCAATACGAGGTGTGGACGAGGCTCTCAGGAATGATTTCGGGACGCTCGTTTTCGCCGTAGAGCGGTTCGGGATAAACGTGATCGTTGACCAGAGTCGTCAAGATCGTGCCCGGAACGGTGGCCGCGTACCAGCCGTTCGTGTCGAAGCCCGCGGCTGAGACTTGCGCGCCGGGCTGCGGCACCTTGGCGACGTCTTGCAACTGCCAGCCTGACCCGAGCGTTACAGGCTGCGGAGCCGCTACAGACGCGACGGCCTGAGAGGAGAACGCGGCTGAAAATAAAACCAGGGCACAGAGGCAAGAGCAAAAGCGGTGCAAACGATTCTTCGACAAAGGAGGGCCACCTCGTTCGGTTGATCGCAACAAAAACCTGCGCGGGAACACGCCCAACATTGTCTCAAATGCGACCGGCTTACGGCGTGCGGCGACCCACTTGCAATAATTGCAGCATGGAGTTTCAACGATCATCCGGTATTTTGTTGCACGTGAGTTCGCTGCCTTCCTACGGAGGCATCGGCGACCTGGGTCCGGCTGCACACGATTTTGTAAGCTTTCTGGCGCGCGCAAAGCAGCATGTATGGCAGGTTCTGCCGCTATGCCCCACGGGGTACGGCAATTCCCCTTACGCGGGGTCGTCGGCATTTGCCGGGAATCCATCGCTCGTCAGCCTGGAGTATCTTGCCGACTGGGGATGGATCGATGGCGCGCGCATCGCGGGGCTGGCCGGGCGGAGTGGCGCTGTCAATTTCGAAGAGGTTGAAGCGCGAAAGCTGCCGTTGCTTGAGGAAGCCGCCGGAAATTTTCTCGATCGCGCGCTGGACACGCCGGCACTCGCCGATCAGTGGGCCGATTTTGAGGTGTTTTGCCGCGACGAGGCGGCCTGGCTCAACGACTACGCGCTTTATGCTGTGCTGCGCCGAAAATTCAACACCGGGGCGTGGACCGAATGGCCGGAACCGCTGCGGCGGCGCGATCCACAAGCGCTGGCGAAGGCAGAAGCGGAGCACGAGCGCGCGGTGGCCATCGAGAGAGTGCTGCAGTTTGCTTTCGCTACGCAATGGAATCAACTGCGGGATGCGGCGGAGGAAAACGGAATCAGAGTCCTTGGCGACGTAGCCATTTTTGTGAACATGGATTCGGCGGACGTGTGGGTTCATCCAGGAATCTTCGAGCTCGACAAAGACCTGAAGCCGATCCGCATCGCCGGCGTTCCACCTGACTACTTTTCGCCAACCGGGCAGCGCTGGGGCAACCCGCTGTATCGATGGGACGTTCTCGCGGCACCCGATGCCAACGGATTTCGATTCGGCTGGTGGGTCGATCGCATTCGGCGCGCTGTGGGGCTCTACGACATCGTGCGCCTCGACCACTTTCGCGGATTCGAGGCCTATTGGGCGATTCCCGCCGAAGAAGAGACGGCGATCAACGGCGAGTGGATCAAAGCGCCGGGCCTCGAGCTGTTTCGCGCGCTTGAAGCGGCGCTGGGACCGTTGCCGCTGGTGGCCGAAGACCTTGGCCTCATCACGCCGGAGGTCGAGGCATTGCGGCTGGAGTTGGGAATGCCGGGGATGAAGGTGTTGCAGTTCGGGTTCAGCAACAAGGGAGCGCACACGCACTTGCCGCAGCAGTTCACAGCAGGCACTGTCGCCTACACCGGCACGCACGACAACGACACCACACAAGGATGGTGGAACGCAGCAAACGAAAAGGTACGCCGGGCCGCGGAGGCGCTCGTGGGGCCGGTGGCTAACCGGCCGGCGTGGCCGCTGATCCGCGCAGCCGAGGGAAGCGTGGCTGAGATCGCGATCGTTCCGGTGCAGGATTTGTTGGAACTGGGATCAGAGGCGCGCATGAATACTCCTGCGGTGCCGCAGGGGAATTGGAGTTGGCGCGCGCCGGAGAATTGCTGGACAGATGAGATGGCCGCGCGCCTGGCCGCCCTGGCCGACGTCACGGACAGGGACAACGACCCGCTGGGAGAGCCGGCTGAGGACACGCCTGCATAGGCGGCTACCGATACGACGAATCGTCAAACCGGCTCATATCGATCGAGTCGTCGAGCACGCCAAGAGTCACGACAGCGAAGGTGAAGACTGTCGTCTCCGGTTCGAGATGACCGCCGAAGGCCTTGTCTCCGTTCACCAGCGTGATGTGTGGATGGATGCGGCCGTTCATCACGATGCCGCTCATGCCGATGATGTCGGCAGGCGCGTTCGGGTTCTTGATGAAGAGCAGCTTCGCCGGCATGTCGCGATTCGAGACCATGTGCAATTGGTAGCCGCGCACCGATCCTACCGCGCCCAAAATCACGGCGTTCTTGATGTGCTCCTGGGCGATCATTTTGTTGAGACCCGCGAGCAGATCGGCGCCGAACTTGAAACGCAGCACAACGATCCGCTCCAGATGGCCGCTCACCGCGAAAACGTCGGGCACATCGGGGCTGTTTGGTTTGGAGTCGACGGCCGGATTGCCTATGGCGCCGCTCACTTCGCGACGCGTCTCCTGCGCCGGCAGCGCCATGCAACCAGCGAGCAACGCAACCACAACAAACATCTTCATTCGGATTCTCCCTGGCAGCAGAGGCCTGACCGCAGAAGGCAAAAGCCGCCCGTCTCGACCGGCGGCTTTTCCTGGTTCCTGATCCTGATTTTTGGTCCTTAGTTCCTAGAACGGAATGTCGTCGTCGGAGATTTCGGCGGACTGGGCGAAATCGTCGGCGGCGGGCACGCGCTGGTCCTCGTTCACCGCGGCGTTTTGAGAGCTGGACGACCGGCTGTATCCGCCCCCGCCCTGTGAATCGTCGCGCCCCGAGAGCAGCGAAAGATCGTTGACGAGGATTTCGGTCTTATATCGCTTGGCCTTGGTGTCCTTGTCTTCCCAGCTTCGCGTCTGAATCTTGCCTTCGATGTAGAGCTTGGAGCCCTTCTTTACATAATCGCGCACGATTTCGGCAGTGCGCTTAAACGCCACCAGGTTGTGCCACTCGGTGCGGTCCTGCCAGTTGCCCTGCGCATCCTGAAACCGGTCGCTGGTGGCGAGCGAAAAGTTGGCCACCATGGTGCCGCCAGGGGTCGAGCGAATCTCAGGGTCCTTGCCTACGTTGCCTAGAAGAATGACTTTGTTGACGCTCTTGGCCATGTTCCTGCTCTCCTCTGTTCACTGCCCATTCTTAGTATCCTGCGCCAGGACTTAATGTCCGGCACAGCCAATATTTCGAATCTTGCCAATAATCTCGTGTTCGCATCTCTCAATCAAGGCGACGCAGGAGCTTGTGGCCAACTGGTCAGAAAACAGTTTTCCTTTCCCTTTGAATCTCTGTGAAAGTATATGTGACCCGCCAGAAGCCAAGCAAAGACCCGCCGGTCATCCAGCCGAAAGCCGGTTTTAATCGACAATTTCATGCGCAAGCGCGACGGACTTTCCCAGGATCGTGACATTGAACCTGGGAAAAAGAAAAAGCCCTCTCCCCGATGATTGGGGAGAGGGCCTGGTAGTTGAAGCGTGTTGTTCTTAGTCGTCGAGGTCGCCGTGAGCAGGCGCCTTGCGGTTAAAGTCGCTTGCGGGGCGAACCTTCATCTCGCCCGGGAAGGGGACTTTATAGCCGGTCATTTCGTACCAGATCATGTGCTTGACGGTATCGGGATCTTCCGAGTCCGGCTTCTGGTATTTGCCGGCGAAGATCTCTGCCTTCTTCTTCATCCAGCCAACCATCAGCGCTCTTGCCGCTGGAGTCATGCCTGGATAGGTGACCGGGCTGACTGAAGCCATTGCCCCAGGGATGGTGGTTTCAGTCGGAGTCTGAGTCACGCCATAGTTGAGCGGCACGCCGTTCGGCACGTGCGTCCATGGCAGGAAGTTGTTCACCGGCGGATTGTCGATGAAGATTTCGCTCATCGGCGAGGCCACCAGATCGTTCTGATTCATGGGCGCGATGCCCAGGATCTGCTCGATCGTGCGGGTCATGTTGACCTGCGTGTAGAAGGTGCTGTCTGCGACGGGGCCGGCGCCGGTGCCATCGCGGTTCACCTGCTGCTTGACGTAGGGACTGATCACATATCCCGGGCTGCGGTGACCATCGACGTGGTCGACGCCGGTCTGCGCGTCGTCTTCCTCGACGAAGATCACTGAATCTTTCCAGATCGAGCTGTGGCTGATGGCGTCGACAAAGCGGCCAAGAGCCAAGTCATTATCGGCCTGCATGGCTGCAGAGTTCGGCGGACCACCGGTGTGGTCGGAGCTGATCCACATGAACTCCAACTGGGGTACCTTTCCGGCTGCCAGGTCGTGATTGAAGTCCTGTTGCCAGACATCGAAACGGTACTGGTCAGGGATGTTCAGGTCGAACTGCGGGTAGTTTTGAACCGTGTCCTTGTAGAGGGTCGGCAGTGGGGTGTACGAGGCAACATAGTTGTAGTTGTAGAGCTGGCTTTCCTTGCCGGACTCGTAAGCCTGCACGTCGTTGTACCAGTCGATCCACAACGGCTCGCAGCTGAGCGATTGGGTATATGGCAACTTGGTGACGCCCTCTACGACGCCGCCACCGGTGCTGCCACTGCCGGCGCTGCTATAGCTCGTATATGCATTGTTCAAGGTGCAGCCGGGAGGCGTGAAGGTGTTGTACTCGACGTATTCGCCGTAGTTCTTTACGCTCACGCCTGCCTTCTCCGCGGTATCCCACAGGTGGCCTTTCTCCTGGTAGGCAAGCGCATCGCCACCGTTCGAAGGATAATCGCGCAGCCAGTCCGGCGACTGGATGTCGTCGGAGTAAGGCGCCATGGCCTGAACAATCCAGTTGTGACCGTCGGCCGACTGGCGGCTTGGGTCGTAGAAGTTGTCCAACAGCGGGAAGCGGTCGACGATTGCGTGCGCGTTGGGCGTTACGTGAGGGTATGGGGTGTAGGTCGAATTGTCGCCAAAGACCGCCAGCGAGGGGTCGCCGTTGCCTTCGCTCACGTCCCCCAGCATCTGGTCATAGGTGCGGTTTTCACGGATGATCACGAAGACGTGCTTGATCTTCGAGGGATCGCCGATCCTCTCCGGGATGGCGCGCGCCTGAGCCCACGGATTGCCGCCACCGGCACTCCAGATATTCTCAGCCAGATCCCAGTGGTTATTCTCGAATACCTTGTGCGTCATCATCGCCAGCTCCGAGTGGTCGGGGACCGGGACGATGCTGACCGTGCCAAGATCCTGGTGAGTCTCAAGGGCGTTCACGCCGAATTCGCTCGTGGTCGACTCTGCGGTCGTCGGCGCGCCCGGCACGCTGATCCCATTGAAGTAGGCATTGGCCGGTGTGGGATTGCCGGTTGTTCCCCATCCCTTGTCGTTGGCAACCAGCAGTTGCTTGTTGGCTGCATCGAACACAACCGAGGCTGGCGCATAGCCCACCGGGATCATGCCCTCGACGGGATTCTGCCCCCACCAGTTGTTAAGGTCCACAACCGCGATGGCATTGGCGTTGTAGAGGGCGACATAGGCAACGTTGTTCCTGGCGTCGACGGCGATCGAGTTCGGACCGGCGCCGTAAGCGGACTTGTCCTCTCCCGGCACGCCGATCGGCAGCCCGAGGTTGATCTTTCCCACCTCTGTGTTGTTGCGCGTGTCGATCACCGAGAGGGTGTCGTCATACGTGTTGGCAACGAGCAGGTTCGTGCCCCACAGGGCCATGCCGGTGGGGTGGTGGCCCACTTTGATATCCCCGGTGAGCGTGAACGCTCCGTCCGCGATGTTGACGATCGAAATGGTGCCCCTGGCCAGGCTGCCGGTCGGATATTCGGCGACCACCGGGGTGCCATTTGAATACTCCATGAAGTCGTCCGCGGTAGCGATCCGTCCGGCTTCGTTGGAGACGTAGGCGGTCTTGCCGTCCGGCGAGATCAAAACGCTGTTCGGAACGTTGCCCACGCGAATTTCCGCGCTCTCAGCCGGCGTCGCGCCCAGGGCGAACTTCGCCAGCGTGTCATTGTTGTCGAGCACGACATATGCAGTTTTTGCATCTGACGAGACCGCGATGCCCATGGGATAGGAAGTGGGGGCATCATTGGAGAAGAGCGAAATGGAGTAGGCGCAGGGAATGTTGAAACCACCGTTGGTTCCCGGAGGGCTAATGCCCCTGGCCGGAGGGCCGGCCATCACCTTCGTGGGATCGGAATTGAAGCAAGTGACAGTGGTCATTTTGCCGGTAGCGTCGACGTCCGGTGGAACCGCCAGGTTCGCGAAGTTGGTCAGCAGGCCGCTCGAGCTGACGCTGGCCACTGCGACGTAGGACAGGCCGTAGTCGCCATCCTGGCTGAACAGAAGGTACTTGCCGTCCGGAGTATAGGTGATACCGACAGAACTGCCGCCCGCGCCCTTGGTCGGGTTGAAGGTCTGCAGCACCGCGCCGGTCTTGGTGTTGAACACCGTGACGACCTGCGGAGCGCCCATCTGAAGCACGGCAGCGGTGTTATTGCCGGTGGGGTTCAGCGCGATGGACTTGGCCCGGGTCTGTTTGCCGAGGTTGACCACGGTGCCCGCGGGCGAAATGATTGTGCCGTCGCTGACGACGAAAGTTCCATCCGACTGCGGTCCAACCGTGTAGGACGGGAACTCCACCGACTGAGCCAACGCCGGGATGCTGAGTCCCGCCGCCAGCAAGCCGACGAGCAGACGATTGATCTGAGAATGATTTCTAGACATCGGACCTTCTCCTTTTTGCTTGGGTTTCGCTTCTAATGCAACCTTGTTTTGGCTGCGTCACTTGGAGTCGCTTCAGGGATGACAATTCATGGACGGTTGGGGAGACATAGGCAATCCAATTGAGCCGCTTGCGGTTAAAACGACGATCGACATGCCGGCTTGCCGGGATTCGGGACGATGCACATGAGGCCGGCTCATGCTTTCCTTCCTCGATTGCAGGACTTGGCGCAGACACAGACCGGCGCCAACGAGCCAAGTGTAGGAGTGGGAGAAGTACGGCGCGATGACACGCAGATTACAGTTTTGTCATCGCTTTGCAGCCGTGTGAATGCGCAATGTGACAGTCGTTCCCCGGCCGAGCTCGCTGCCGATTTCTGCCGTGCCGCCGTGGAGAGTCACGATGCTCTGCACAATCGCCAGACCCAATCCGGTCCCACCCGAAGCCTTGGAGCGGGAAGGATCGACGCGAAAGAAGCGGTCGAATACTCTGGGCAGCGCCTCGGCTGGAATTCCGGTGCCTGTGTCGGAGACATCGATGCGGAGCGTATCGCCGTCCTCGGCCGCCGCGAGCGTCACTGTTCCACCCGGCGGCGTGTGAACGATCGCGTTCGATACGAGGTTGCTCACCGCCCGCAGCATGAGCGAGCGATCCAATTCGGCGGTGATGGGCGGCCCGCTGGGCGCCGCGACGAGAGCAATCCCGCTGCCCAGCGCCGTGGCATCGTAGTATTCCCGCACGGTGCTGAGCAACTCACCAACGTCGACGCTCTCCCGTTGCACATGCTTCAGGGGGCTCTCGGCGCGAGCCAGAAACAGAAGGTCCCCGATCAAATCGGAGAGCCGCACGGCTTCTTCCAGCGAGGATTCGAGCACTTCGCGGTATTCATCGACAGTTCGCGGGCGCGCCAGCGCCACTTCAGCTTCGCCGCGGATGTTGTTGACCGGCGTTCGCAGATCGTGCGCTATGTCTGCTGAGAATCGAGAGATTCGCTCAAAGGATTCTTCAAGACGTTCCAGCATTTCGTTGAACGTCCCGGCCAACGACGCCAGTTCCGAAGGGTATCCCTCAGCCTCGATCCGCTCTCGCAGATTCATCGACGTGATTCTTCGGGCGGTCGCGGCGATCTCCTCTACCGGGCGAATGCCCTGACGCGCGATCCGGTACCCAACCAGGGGAAAGAGAACGGACGTCACCAGCAGAATGGCCCAGAACCAGAGCCGGTAGCGTGCCAGTAAGGCTTCTTCCTGAGAAGTGTCGATGGCAATTTGAATCGTGTCGGTGGCCACAGGTGGCGTACCCACCTGGGCTGCGGCGCTGGCGACGCGAAATGGACGCCCATGATTTCCCGTCATCGTGACCGACCGATCGAGAAGGTCCCGGGTCAGGCTCGCGAGGCGGGCAACATCAAGCTGCTCATCCATGCCCGGCGTAGTGAGTACCGGAACGCCATGCGCATCGAGAAGGCGAATGTAAAACTGCTGGTACCGGCGCGCCGCGGATTCGAGTTCAATCTCTTCGCGCAGCCCATCCATGTCGTCCGGGCGCTCCTGCAACATGGTGCGCAGCACATGCAGTTTGTCGGCGAGAAACAGCTCCGTGCTTTTGTCCAACTCGGCTCGCAGCATCACGTAGAGACTGGCGGTGGCCAGCACGGCGAGCAACAGTCCTGCCACCGAGTACGCCGCTGTCAGGCGAAACGCCAGCGTTCTGCGCAGAGGACGCTTGGCTGACGCGCTAGGACTCGGCTTCAAAAACATAACCCGCGCCACGAACAGTGTGAATCAGCTTGACCGCGAAGGGATCGTCGACTTTGCCGCGGAGCCTGCGGACGTTGACATCGACGACGTTGGTGTCACTGTCGAAATTCATGTCCCAGACCGTCTCAGCGATCAGCGTGCGCGACAACACCTCTCCGGGGCGCCGCGCCAACAAAGTGAGAAGCACAAATTCTTTTGCTGTGAGATCGATCCTCTGGCCGGCGCGAGTGGCCCGGCGGCGCAACAGGTCAATCTCCAGATCTGCCATCCGGATCGTTTCCTGCGCTCGTGGAGTTGACCGGCGCAGCAGCGAGCGCACCCGCGCAAGCAGTCGGAAAATGCGAATGGCTTCACCAGGTAGTCGTCTGCTCCGAGCTCGAAGCCATGAACACGCTCGTGCACCGCATCGCGGGCGGTGAGCATCAGGACCAGCGCTTTCCGGCCCGCCTCGCGCAGGCGAGCGAGCACGTGCCATCCGTCCTGGCCGGGAAGCATGACATCGAGAACGATCAGGTCGAACTCAACTTCGAGGGCGAGGTGCAAACCCTCCAAGCCATCTTCGGCAACGTCCACGACATAGCCGGCCTCGCTCAAGCCTTTCTTCAGGAACTTGGCAGTCTTTGCTTCGTCTTCGACAACGAGGATTTTCACGATGAACCCACCTGGAACGAAAATTGTTTGCTTCAGACTTGCGGCGCTTCGCGCAAATAAATGAGCGTTTGTTTTTCACCGCCGTCCGCGGGTTCGCGGACTCTCTCGAGCGCGGCGCCATTGTCAATCAGCGTCCATGTCTCTCGCGAAAGAATGATGCGGCCATCTTCGTGTTCTTCGATGGAGAAAACCAGGCTGGGACCGCTCCAGACGATTGAAGTATGGAATTCGTCTCCGTCCGCCCCCGTCGATACCGAGACCGTTCCATCGGTTGAGTACTTCTGCACCGCGTGCCGTGAATTCAGCGAGCCGCGCACGATCGTCGTTTCGACCGTGAATTGGGGGCCGCTTCGCTCGATCCGCAGCGTCACATCGCCGTTGCGTTTTGGCTGGCAACGATCGTTGTCCTGCTTCCACAGGCCCGAGAAATCCGGCGCGGCTTGTGGCCATGAAGTAACCCCCGCCGAGGAAAGCAGGAAGAGAGCGATAGCCCAGATTCGGATGCGCCCTCTTGCCCGACGATCGCTTGTTCTCATTCGCAATGTAAACTCCGCTCCGGCATGGCCGGCATTGCTGCCATACAGAATCCGCAAACCAGGATCAGAATTGAAGCCGCAGCGCGAACTGCATCTCGCGCGGCGTTCCCGATCCTACCGGGGTGATGGGCGATACGATGGCGGTGTTCAGGTTGATGGTGTTGGTGATCTGGCCGAACCCCGCCCCTGCCAGACAGGCTGTGGGGCCCGAGGATGAGCCGGTGCCGCTGCACGTGGCGCCCGGCTGACCCAACTGCGGGTGATTGAAGATGTTGTAGAACTCGCCGCGGAATTCAATCTTCGCGCGTTCCCGCAACATAATCGTCTTGCCGGCTCCCATATCGACCTGCCACGTGCCCGGCCCGCGGAGCAGGTCGCGCGGCGCGCTGCCGAATACGCTCGCATTGCCCGCTGCATCGAGGGCCGGAATTTGAAACGCGGCGGGATTGAACCATTGCGCAATCGTCTTGCCTCCGGGCGGTGTGAGAGAAACGCCAGGAACCAGATTGGGACGCTGCGTGCCGGCCTGATTGCCGTCCGGACCGTCCAGACTGGTTACCACGTTCACCGGGAAACCGGTGCGCGCCAGCGCCGTCGTGGTGATATCCCAGTTGCCCGCGATGGCGTCGGCAACTCCGCTCTGGTTCAGCAGCGCCTTGCCGTGGCCGAAGGGGAGTCATAGACCGCGTTGCCATTGACCACGTGGCGGGCGTCCCAGGCGCCGCTGGCGCGATCGCAGGCCTGGCACGTCTGATCCTCCGGCTGAATTTCGTCGCCGTCTCCGCTGCCGTTGGAGCCGTTATCGATCTCGTGCGACCACATGTAATTGGCCGTCACCAGCAGGGCGTGAGAGAAGGGACGCCGCAGGGACACCGAGAGGCCGTCGTACACGCTCGTGCCCACGGATCCGCGCCATTGAAAACCAGTAGCACAACTGCCGGCAGGCGCGCTTGCGTTCCAGGCGCACTGCGGATATTGCGTCTGCGGACCATACGTGTCTGTCGTTGGGTTGTATGCCAGCAGGTTGGTCTCGCCCTGCTCGAGCAGGTGCACGCCGTGGCTTCCCAGGTAGGAGACCGTGCCCACGAAGTTCGCGGGAAGCTCCTGCTGCACCGAGAAGCTCCATTGCTCGACATACGAGTCTTTGCGGTCTCGCTGTTCGGCGCTCGGCTTGTAGGTTCCGGCTCCGAATGCGTCGGCTCCAGCGGCGGTCAGGAGCGCGCCGGCCTGGACCGGACACTTTGCGGGTGGGCAGTAGGAGAGCGTTGAATTGGAGCTGCTCGCCGAATAAGAAGGTACTTCGTTTCCGGCGGGCAGATTCTGATCGTCCAACTGTCCATCTTCGTGGTACATGCCGAATCCACCCCGAATCACCGTCCGGGCGCCTTTCCGCGGTGTCCAGGCGAAACCCACACGTGGATCGGCATCCCCGTAATTCTGCTGGCCGAAGCTCGAGCCCACCGGGCAGAATCCCTGCGGTCCGCAGGTGGCGAAATCGAAAGGCTCGGCCAGCCCGTTCCTCTGATCGAAGAGACCGAAGATGGTATACCGCATGCCCAGGTTCAGGACCAGAGTCGGCCGCCACTTGTATTCGTCCTGCGCGTAGACGAAGATATCGTTCTTGCGTAATTCGTTGACGGGCAAGGCGCCGGTCAGACTCGCTTTTCTGACCGCGTTTACAGCCAGATTTTCTATTGACGAGAACGTAATCGTCCCGTCTTCCGGGTGATCCTGGTTCATTTGCACACGGCGGTACTCCGCTCCGGCTTTGAGGGTGTGCCGGCCATGCGTCCAGGTCATGTCGTCGTTCTCTGAATAGGAGTTGCCCGCGTAGATGCTGGTGTAATCGTAGTTCTCAGTCACAAATCCCGGCCCAATGCCATTCTGAACCGCAATCTTGTAAATGATGCCGGAGTCGCTGTTGTTGTACTGGTTGTTGGTGGAGCGATTGAAGCCTGAGTGGACCTCGTTCACCAGGGTCGGACTGAAAACATGCAACAATTCCAGCACGCCATTGATGGGCGCCGAGACCTTCTGCTGCAGGTCCGTCGCCGAGGCCGAAAGCGGTTGCGTATTGACCGACCGGTCGTAGTTGAAGCGCATGAAACCCGTGGTCCGGGCCGAGAAGTGCTGGTCGAGGCGCAGCATGAACGAGTTCTCGTTCACCACCTGCGTGCATTGACAGATCACAATGTCGGTATTCGGGTCACTGGTGGCGTACTCGATCGTCCTTGCGCCTGTTCCCGGGAATGCCTCGATGATTCCGTACACCGGCGAGGTGCTCGGAACTTTCGCAATGAGCGCTGCGCTCGGCACATCGCCGCTCGCCGGATAGCCCCAGTTCTGCCGATAAGCCTCGGAAGCGAGGAAGAAAAACGTCCTATCGCGCACGATGGGGCCGCCCAGTGATCCGCCGAACTGATTCAGGCGAAGCGGCTGCTGAGGTTCCGCCTGAGTTCGAAGGCTGGGGGTCCAGACCGCCGGGGTGCCCCAGGCAGGCAGCGGCGCGTCAAAGATGTTGTTGCGCAGGTACTCGAAAAGGCGTCCGTGGAAGAGGTTGGTGCCCGAGGGCGATGCAGCGTTCAATTGGGCGCCGCCCGTAGCGCCTTCCTCGGCGGTTGACATCAACGTGTCGACGCGGAATTCCTGGATCGCGTCCAGCGGAATGGCCAGCCGCACCCATGGACGCTGCGTCTGATTCACGATGTTCGTGGCGTCAACACCGTCATAGGTGAAGTTACTGTCGTCGAGGCCGCGTCCGGCGAACCGGACCGACCGCTGGTTGCCGCCGCCGGTGTCGATGGCGCCGGGGACGTACGTTGTCAGCTCCGACCAGTCGCGGCCATTGAGCGGCAATTCATCCGCCTGCTCCCTCTCGATCAAGCCGGTCACCGCGCTGGTGTTATGGTCCAGTAATGCCGAAGCGGACGAAACGTTGACGCGCTCCTCGCCACCCGCGACCTCCAGCGTTGCATCCACATTGCGGGTCCTGCCGATAACCTGCTCCACATCGAGCAGCTCGAGCTTCTTGAAACCCTCGTGCTCGAAAGAGAAGGTGTAAATGCCCACCGGCAAATCGGGAATGCTGTAGTTGCCGCTGCCGTCGGAAACAGTTTCGCGGCGCAGTCCCGTCGCGTTTTCGACCACCGTGATGTGCGCCTGCGGCAGTAGCCGGCCAGAGGCATCGGTGACCGTGCCGCTCAAACCGCTACGGTCAACCTGTGCTAAAGAAGAATTGGCAAACAGGAAGATCAAACTGAACGCGAGAAGAGAGCTAAGGCTCAGAAGCGCGACGCGCTTTTCGGGGAGATGGAGATTCTTATTCGGCTTACGATGCACACAACCTCCATTGAAAATCAGCTTTAAGGTGATACTACGTCCGCATTGCACACAACAGCCCGCGCGCGCCGGGTTGTAGCGCCTTTCGTGTTCATCCATCCAGCTATTAGGGGGCAGCGGTAAATTCCGTTGCACCGGAAAACCGATTGCCCGATTTAGAACGGGGAGCCTCCCGTACTCCTCCCTCGGCGATCTCGTTCTCAAAAGTTATCTCGCGCTACCGTCGCAATGCACAGTGACATCCTTCGGTTGGCACGATGTGCTGAAGCGCTGTCGCGCTTTGAAGATAACAATTTTGTAATCCGCCAAGTTTATTACCGCTTCACATGGCGATGAATCTCTGGTCAATAGTTCGGTACCGCTGGGTTAATGAATGGGGGGGAAAATATTCGGACGCATTAGGGCAGGCCTATACGGCGAGGCGCAGCTTGCGAAACTGAGCGGGCCCGCCACTGGTTTTCGATGCCTGCTCCTTAGCTCATCCGGGCCTGCTCGCGGAACTGATGGGCCACGGTTTCAAGAAAGGTCTCCACGCTCGTATCGGGAGGAATCGCCAGGCCCGACTTGGCGCACAGAGCCGCGGCGATGCGGCCGGCCAGAGCGGCACGCGTGGTGAGGTCCATGTCGAGGCGCCGCGCGAAAAAACCCTCCAGCACTTCGAGATCAGACGCGGACAGTTTGGCCAATGCGGGCGCGGGTAGTGTAACGCGCAAGTGCGGTGGGCTTGCCCATGCACCCGCATTGGCCTGGGCTGACCCGGACGCGGCGATGGGCGGCGGCGCGACCATTGACGGCGCGGTGATGGTGCGCGAGGCGCTCTCGGACCAATTCGGTGAATCGACTTCGCGGTCGCGGACGACAAGGGTTCCGGCCACCATATCGCCGAGACGCTGACTGCGCTTGCTGAGAAACATGGCCACAACGCCCACCGCATAAAAGCTCGGCGCGGCGTCGACGAAGCGAACCAGGTTGCGCGCCAGGGCCTCAACAAAATTAATGCCGCGCCCCGACTGGTGAATCACGCGAATGTGGGCAACTCTCTTGCCCGGCGTGCGCCCGTTGCCGAAAGCCTCAAACAGCGCGAAGTAACCCCATTGCAAAAGGAAAACGATGAGAAGGGTGATGCCGATGGCCCAGTTGGCTGAAACGCCGCCAAAGAAATGCAACGCAGGAATAATGATGGCGGCGAGAAGGCCAAGAATCAGGAAAACAAATCCCCAGATCAGATAGTCCACGAGAAGGGCGATGAAGCGGCTCCCGATGCCTGCCAGCGGCAGCTCGATCGCCACCAGCTCCGGGGTGTCGATGTTAAGCTGATCTCCAATCGGGCTCATGGCGACAATTCTCTCCAATCAGTGGCTCGCGAAGCGCCGCCCCTACTGGGACCGCCTTGCCGCGCTGCTGGGCGAGGCTACGACGGGCGGGGTGCGGCACCTTTCACGCGACGAGCTGCGCGAAACCGCGCTGCTCTACCGGCAGGCTGCCAGCGACCTGTCCACGCTGCGCCAGGACTCGACAGCGCGGGCCTATGCCGAGCACGTCAACCAGTTATTGGCTCGCGCCCACCATATCATTTATTCCAGCCGCCGCAAAGGCTTCCGCAAAATCTTCTATTTTCTGCGCGACGAATACCCGGCCACCGTGCAGCGGCAGATTCGCTACGTACTGCTGGCGCTGGTGCTCACACTGGCGGGCGCATTGCTCGGCACGGTGCTCACGCTGGCGCGTCCGCAGTTCATGCGTCACATGCTGGGGCCGGCCATGGTTGAAACCATCGATCGCCACGAGATGTGGACGCATTCCATTGTCGGCATTGAGCCCGTGGCCTCAAGCGCCATCATGACCAACAATCTGACCGTCTGCTTTACCGCTTTCGCCGGCGGAATCGTCTTCGGCCTGGGGCCGGTGTGGTCGATGTTTTTTAACGGACTGATGCTCGGCGTTGTCGGCGTGGCCTGCGCACAGCACGGCATGTCGGTCGATCTGTGGAGTTTTGTCGCGCCGCACGGCGCTCTGGAACTGCCATCGATCGTTCTTGCCGGCGGCGCCGGTCTGCGCCTGGCGCAGGGCGTGCTGTTTCCCGGCCTCTACCGGCGGCGCGATTCTATTGCGCTGGCAGGCGTTGAAGCTACGCGGCTCGTCTCGGGCGTGATTCCACTGCTGGTGATCGCCGGATCGCTCGAAGGATTCTTCTCGCCCTCAAACGCGCCGGTCCCGCTCAAATTCATGGTGGGGGGAACGTTGTTTGCGCTGCTGCTGGTGTGGCTGTTCCGGCCGCTGCCTGCAGCGGTCACGGCCAAAGCGTGAGTGGACCAGGGGTTAAAACCCCTCCTACTACTCCCGTTTTCGGCCCGGCTAAAGCCGTGCCCTTGTTACAAAGCTGATTTCTGAAAGATTCTCGAACGACTGACCGTTATTCGCTGATTCTCGTTTCACTCGCCCAACATCACCCTCTGGATGGCCGACGCGCGCCCGGTCGAGGGGTCGCAGGTCACAACCACGCCGCACATCTTGGGATTGCCTTTCGCCGCCTCGAACTTGCCCGGCATCGCGGTCAGGAATTTGTGCAGCACGAGATCTTTTTCGACGCCGATGATGCTGTCGTACGGTCCGCTCATGCCCACGTCGGTCTGGTAAGCCGTTCCATGCGGCAGAACGCGCTCGTCGGCGGTGGGCACATGCGTGTGCGTGCCCAGAACAGCAGTCACGCGGCCGTCAAGATACCAGCCCATGGCATTTTTTTCGCTGGTGGCTTCGGCGTGGAAATCGACCACGATCACCTTGGCGCGAATTGAGCCGAGCAGGGAATCGGCGGTGCGGAACGGATCGTCAATCGCCGTCATGAAGACGCGCCCTTGCAGTTGCAGCACCGCAAAGTCCACGCCGCCGGCGGTCTTGCCTTCATAGAAGCCGTAACCCGGCACGCCCGGCTGAAAATTCGCAGGCCGCAGAATGCGCCGCGCGCGGTCGTGGGTGTAGGGCGCGGCCGTGTTGAGATAGTCAACGAGTTCCTTCTTGTCCCAGACGTGGTTGCCGGTGGTGAGCACGTCCGCGCCCAGGTCGAAGATTTCTTCGGCCAGCCCCGGCGTTACGCCGAAGCCCCCGGCAGCATTCTCGACGTTCACAATGGTCAGGTCGACCTGGTGCGACGTGCGCACGTGGCCAATGTGCTCGCGCACGATGCGGCGGCCCGCGCTGCCGAAGATGTCGCCGATGAAGAGGATGTTCAAAAAAACAGCTCCTAGCTGCTAGCTTCTAGCTCAAGCGGAGCTAGCGGTGTTCGCGGAGTTGGCGGAGCTAGCCGTTCGCTTCCTCGCCTTTAATCTCTTCTCTCTTCTCTCTGCTCCCGGTATTTCTCATCAGCGGGAACAAAATCACGTCGCGGATGGATTTCGAACCGGTCAACAGCATCACCAGCCGGTCGATGCCGATGCCTTCGCCGCCAGTCGGAGGAAGTCCGTAGGCCAGTGCGCGGACGTAATCCTCGTCCATTTGATGCGCTTCATCGTCGCCCGCGGCGCGCTGCGCGAGCTGATCTTGAAAACGCCGATCCTGCTCGACCGGATCGTTCAGCTCGCTGAAGGCGTTGCCCAGCTCAAACCCTCCCGCAAAGATTTCGAAGCGCTCGACGTGGTCGGGGTCATCGGGCTTTTGCTTCGAGAGCGGTGAAACGACGGTCGGGTAGTCGTAGATGATCGTGGGTAGGATGAGGTGCGGTTCGGCAATGGCCTCGAAGAGTGCTGCTATCGCCTCGCCCAGCCTAGCGCCGAATACTAAGTGGTTTGCCCTTTCAAACCCGAGCATAGCTTGAACCAATAACCCAGTCACTTTGGGGATGTCGTCCTGGTCGTACATGGTCTTCGCGCCTTCGCTGCCTTGAAGCACACCATCAAGTAGCTTCATAGCTTCAGGAAGGAGCGCTCTTAGGATGTTGGCTGAGTTGAGCTGGTCTTGGTTTGGCGCTGGACCCGCCTCCCCAGGCCACCATTTGATGATCGCCTCGCGCATCGTCAGCCGTTCCCACGTGCCGAGATCGATCTCGACGCCATTGAACGTCGTCAGCGTCGTCCCGTTCACTTCCATCGCGACGAACTTGATCAGCTCTTCCGTCAAATCCATCAGGTCGTGGTAGTTCGCGTAGGCCTGGTAAAACTCGAGCATTGTGAACTCGGGATTGTGCTGCGTGCTGACGCCCTCGTTGCGAAAGTTGCGGTTGATCTCGTAGACCCGATCCAGGCCGCCGACGACGAGGCGCTTTAGATAAAGCTCCGGCGCGATGCGCAGATACAAATCCATGTCGAGCGCGTTGTGGTGCGTCTTGAACGGCCGCGCCGCAGCTCCGCCTGCGATGGGCTGCATCATCGGCGTCTCCACTTCGAGATAACCGCGACTGTCAAAAAAGGTGCGCAGCGCGCGCAGCACCTTGGCGCGCTTCACAAACACTTCGCGAGCGTCGAGGTTGGCAAAGAGATCGACGTAGCGCTGGCGGTAGCGGAGCTCCACATCGGCCAGGCCGTGATACTTCTCGGGCAGCGCGAGCATGGCCTTGGCCAGGAACGTCAGCGTCTCCACGTGAACGGTCAGCTCGTTGGTGCGCGTGCGAAACAGATAGCCCGTGACGCCAATGTGGTCGCCCAGGTCGAGCAGCTTGTAGAGTGCGAACCCCTGCTCGCCCACCGCGTCGAGACGCACGTAAATCTGCAGGCGCGCGCCCTCCTGTTGAAGAGTCGCGAATCCGGCCTTGCCCTGCTGGCGAATGGCCATGATGCGGCCGGCAACAGCAACGTGTTCGCGCTTCGCCTCAAGCTCTTCGCCCGTCGCCTTGTCCCACCTGGCGCGAACTTCGGCCAAGCTGATCGCCGATTCGCCCGGCGCGGCCGGGAACCGGTTGGGATACGCCGTCTGGCCCAGCTCTGCAATCTTCTTCAGCTTCTCGCGGCGCTCGTCAAAAAGCTTACGCTCGAATTCCGATTCGAACTCCATGCTTCCTTTTCCAAATGGATGGTAGGTCCAACCGCCAGTATACCGGCTGGCGAAAGTGCGCTTGTGCCGTGTTTTGCTCTGAGTTCCGTCGCCCCTACGGGGCTTGGGAGTCGATCGACAAGTTTCCCCACGCTTCCACCCAACGACGAGGGCCCGTTGTTGGGGACCCCGGTGAAGCGCGGGCTGACGAATTCGCCGCGGCGAACGCCTACGGCGCCCGGCGATGCCGGTCAAATTTCCGCTGCAACCGCAAAGAAGTGGATTCAGCCGTTTCGCATGGAGGAGCATCCATCGTGGATAATCACGATGGATGCCCTACCACAGCCCCATTCCCGACCCCAAACAGAACAGCAAAGAGCCGGGCCTCTTCAGCGCCTGGATCCAGGCTGAGAAACTGATGCAGATCGCGCTGGTTCTGCCCTGTGCGGCCTTCATCGGCTGGCTGATTGGAGCATGGCTTGATCACCACTTCCATCAATCCTGGATCGCGATTGTCGGAATTGTCTTCGGCGGCGTATCCGGGTTGATTTACGCGATTCGCGTGGCTCTCGCTGCCAACAAAGATCCCAGGATGCAGGACGACGACACGTCTATTCCCGGCCGGGACGGCGGGGGCCCCGGCAAAGGCAGCGGGGGACGGGATTCATGACGGACGAACCGCACGCGCTGGCTGCACTCACTGACGCCGGCCTGCAGGCCCTGCTCAAGCGAGCCATCCGCCTCACGTTGATTGTGGGCGGCATTGCTGCGCTCGTGCTGTGGAAGGCCTCCGGCTGGCGCGATGCCGCCATGTTCGCCACGGGCGCCCTCATCTCCGCCGCCAGCATTCACGAGTGGCGCCGGTTGATTCGCTTCATCAGTGCCAAAATGGACCATCAACAGATGCCGCGCGGCGCAGCGGTCTCGGCGGTACTTTTTGTGCTCCGCTTCGCCATCTTTGGCGCAGCCATTTATGGTAGCCTGAAGTGTTTCCGGGGTTCTGTTGTAGCGCTTCTCTGCGGCCTTGGCCTGGCACTTCTGGCCATGGTTTGGGAGGCGGTTCGCTTGCTTCGCGATTGAAGTCGCGCTTCGGTTCACCCGTTTATTGCTCCAAAACAAGGAAAAAATGGTGCAGACTTTTGCGTTAGCGCGTTTCCTTGACCTGTTGCTGCGAGGCACCGAGGTCAAAATGTACCAGGCCATCGGCCTGAGCTCCGCCGATGCCGCCCAAAAGGCAACCGCGGTTAATAGTTCCTTATCGTTGGAAGTGCTGGTGGCCGGCGCCCTCATTCTCTTTTTCGTGATTGTCCGCTTGACCTTGTCGGTGGAGCATCCCAACCCCGCCCAGCAACTCGCCGAAATGATCCATGAAGGCGTCGGCGACTTGGGCGAGCAGGTCATCGGCCACGGCTACCAGCGATTCCAGGCCTTTGTTACCTGCATTGGCCTGTTCATCCTGTTGAACAATCTCATCGGCCTCGTCGTCGGCCTCATTCCGGGGGTGGAAACGCCGACCGGCATGCCTGAGGTTCCTCTCGGCCTCGCCGTTCTCACTTTTCTCTACTACAACTACCACGGCATTCGCGTGCAGGGCCCCATCGGCTACCTCAAGCACTTTGCCGGCCCGCTCTGGTGGCTGGCGCCGCTTCTGTTTCCCATTGAGGTGGTTTCACACCTCGCGCGCATGATGTCGCTCACCATCCGTCTTTACGCCAATATGTTTGCCAGCGATCTGCTCACGCTGGTGTGGTTTTCGATTATTCCCATCGCGGTGCCGTCTATCTTTCTCGGATTGCACTTCGCGGTTTCCATCATTCAGGCTTTCGTTTTCATGCTGCTCACGATGATCTATCTTTCGATGGCAGTAGCGCAGGAGCATTAAAGACAGTGAACAGGGATCAGTGATCGGTGATCAGTTTTTCCGTGCAAGAACCAAATTGGATTGTAGTCTTATGCGCGTTCTGAACCCTGATCACTGACAACTAAACCCTGAAAGGTTTCCGCCGAAGCCGCTTCCGCTTCGGGATAAAACGGACCGGCCGCAAGCGTGAGGGGGCCAAAGGTGTTTTCGAAGCATGATCTTCGAGGATGCCGGCACGGTGAGCCTCAACCACCCACTGGCGGCCAATCTTAGGGAGCAGGAGAACTATGCGCAAACTTCAATTCGTATTCATGACCCTGGCGGTGCTGTGTTTTGCCGTTCCGGTCTTTGCCGATGGCGGTTCGGCCGCAGCCAGCCTCATTCCCATCGGCGCGGGCATCGGCATGGGTCTGGCAGCCGGCTTGTGCGGCATGGGTCAGGGCCGCGCGGTGGCCTCGGCTACTGAGGCGCTTGCCCGCAACCCCGGCACACGCCCCGGCATCATGTTGTTCCTGGTGCTCGGCCTGGCCTTCATTGAGTCCCTCACCCTCTTCACCATGGTCATCATCTTTGTGAAGATGTAAACGCGCTTTAAAAGAATTGCGGTCCGCACTTTTGTGTGGGCCGCTTTTTGTTTTGGGCAAGCGGGATGCGCGGCCGGGAATGAAACCACCCTCAGCGGCTAAAGCCGCGATCAATTCGCGCCGTTTGCGGCACGAGTAAACTCGTGCCCCGATACACGACTTCACCACAATCGAGTTTTTTGGGCAGCCTGTAAACCGACGCTCCTAAGCCAAGCCTGCGCTCATCCTCTACGGATCGCTGCGCAGCATCTGGATGGCTTTCTGGTATCCCAACCCGGCCGGCACCGGCTCGTATCCCGATTCGTCCTCGGTTGTGTCAAAGACGCGCGTCTTCCAAACCACGCGGCCGCTCATCACCATCTGGAAATGCACCGTTCTCCACTGATCGACGCCCATGTCCGGGCCCACATCGGCCTGGTCGATCGCGATCCATCCGCCCTTGTTCAGGCGGCCCAGGATCCCCCAGCCGAAGTCCACATCCTGCTGCAGATGCCCTTCGAGCCGAAGCACGCGAAGATGGACGAGGTCGACCCAGATTTCTCCCGCCATTTGGGTGAGCACCTGCGTCTCCAGGTCCGGAGCGGAATAGCCGGGGCTGGGCCTGAAGGTGAATTTTTCGATTCTCGTCGACGGGCCGGCGCTGGGCTTCGCTGATTGGCCGCCGCCCGGTTTTCCGGCCGGCAGCTCGGCTGGACCCGCATCCTGGTAGACGAATGCAGTGGGCAGGGCGCGCAGCACCTTCAGGACTCGGCCCTCGTCCTCATCCTCGGCCAGCTTGCGGCGCCGCTGTCTTCCCGGGTTGCCCGCGAGTTCGTTCAGCCGTGCTTCTTCATTCTGCTCGTCGGCCGCGCTCAACGGGTGGCCGTTCAGCTCCACGAGCCGCGCCACGTCGCCATCTTTCGTCTCACAAATCTTTTTGGTGGAGCTGCCGTGCGGGCTCGTCTTCCTGAGCTCATAGCACATGGGGTGGCTTGAATCCTGCGCCGCTTTGACCTCGTTTTGAAGAGCGCGTTCCAGCAACGCCAGCCCTTGCGCGGGCTGGGCCTGTTGCGCGGTGCCGGAGCTGGATTGCCCCAGGGTCTGGCCCTGGCCGCAGGCCGCAACAGCAAGCAGGAGGAGGAGCGAAACTGGCCGGTGCACATCTCTAGTTTAGAGCCTGACCGCCAACTGCCAATGAATTGCCGCGGGGCCGCGCGCAGGTGGCATTGAGGGCTCCCGGCACACAGCTTTAACAATGTGTGAATTGATGCCGACTGGCTGGGTTGATATAGTTCGGGGAAGGACTTCTTCGGAAGTGGACAAGGATCGTGGCACATGGCTCAAGAAAACTCTCCGGCGCGCATCGGCAAGACCATCATCATTAATGGCGAAGTAAAAGGCAGCGAGGACCTGGTGCTGGACGGCCGGGTGGAAGGCATTGTGAACCTGGCTGAAAACCGGCTTACCATCGGCCCCAACGCCAATATCGCCGCCGACCTAACCGCAAAAGACGTGCTCATTCAGGGGCATGTGCAGGGCAATATCGTTGCCAGCGGCCGCGTCGAGCTTCGCTCCGGCTGCCACCTGGAGGGCGACATCCGCGCCTTGCGCCTGGCCATTGAAGACAACGCCATCTTTCACGGCAAGGTCGACTTGACGCAGGGCGTCTCGCGGCCCTCCGACGGCGCTCCCGCTCCGCAGACCGGCGGCAACTAGGCGCACACGCGTCGTCTTTTGCCGGGCAGCGCGCCCTGGTTCGCGCCGCCGGCCCAGCGCTTTCGCTTCAATTCCGAATAGAATGAAGATATCGAGACGGCAATTTTCTTTGAAAAAACTGCCGTCTCGCACCGTGCGTCCGGCGCGAACCGGACACGCTCAAGAGGGAACCAGGGTGCTGCGCAGTTGGTTCGATAAAAAACAACAGAACTCGCTGGCCCAATCCGTTGCGGGGCTCAGCGGCCCTCGCGTGCCTCGCCACTCGGGCGGATGGAGCGCGATCCGCAAGCGGCTTGAGGCCGAGCCCGGCCTGCGCATCATCGACACCGGATTCACCTCGCCATCGAACATCAACTACCTCACGAATCTCGGCCACAGCGTTTTCCTCGCCGATCTTGAAGTGGATGCCTTCGGTGAAAACTGGATCACGGGCACCGACGAAGACGACAAGCCCATCTGGAACGTGGAAGGCTATCTCGATCACACGCTCAACTTTTCCGGGCGCATGTTTGACCTGGTGCTGTTGTGGTCGGCGCTCGATTATCTGCCCGAGGCGCTTGTCGCGCCGGTCGTCGCTCATCTCTACGCCAACATGAACCCCGGCGGCCAGGTGCTGGCCTTCTTCCACACCAAGATGCAGGGCGAGGAGGCGGTACGCTGCCGCTTTCATCTCACACCCCGCGACGAGGTGGAAATGCAAATGACCCAGCAATTCCCCATTCAGCGCTGCTCCACCAACCGCAGCATCGAGCGGTTGTTTGCGGGCTGGAGCGGCCACCGCCAGTTCCTCGCCAAGGACTCAGTCTCTGAAGTGATCATGACGCGGTAGGACAGAGGAGAGCGGAGCTAGCGGAGTTAGCGGTGCTGGCGGAGCTCGAAGACCAGAGGCCAGAGACCAGAGACCAGTGAACGGGCGTCAGCAGGCGAAAGGCAGCCACGGTTGCGGCTCGACGACTGCCGGGCCTTGCTCCTTCGCTGCGTCCTCGTGCATATACCGCTTGCCGAGGTTGAATTCCTGGCAGACTTGATTGACCAATGCAGCCATTCGCTCGCGGTATGCGGACGAAACAAACGCGCTCGATGCGTAGCGCTGTTTGTAGGCGGCCGAGCTGCTCGGGAAAGTGCTCGGCGACAAATCCGAGAAACGTGGGCAGCGAACATGGCTTCAGGAACAATGCACCCGACGCCAGAAAGCTTGCGCCGGCGACTGACGCTGCGCGGGCAACGGCGCGAATCGAGCTTGCGCTGTCGGTAATTCCCGGCATCAACGGCGAGCACATCACTCCGGCGCGCAATCCCGCGGCGCGCAGCTCCTTGACCGTGCGCATGCGCAGGTCGGGGCGTGGTGCGCGCGGCTCAAGTTTCCGAGCCAGGCCGGCGTTCATCGTTGTCACGGTGGTGTGAATCGTGAGTTGGTTGTTTCGAGCGACCTCCTTGAGCAGTTCGATGTCGCGAGAGATCAGCGCCGACTTCGAGATGATGCCCAGGCGGAATCCGCCGTGCCGCGCGAAGACTTCCAGCAGCGACTGCGTCACCTTGAGCTTTCGCTCCAGGGGCTGGTAAGGGTCTGTCGCCGTGCCGATCGCGATCTCGGTTCCGGGCTTCAGCCGCTTCAACTCCTGCTCCAGGAGCCAGGCGGCGTTCTGCTTGAAATAAATTTTGCGCTCGAATTCGGCAGGGGCCATTTCCATGAATTCGTGGGTGTAGCGCGCGTAGCAGTAACGGCAGGCGAACTCGCAGCCGCGGTAGGGGTTGATGGCGTGGGTGAAAGGCAGGCCGCGGTTGGAGGTGACCTTGTTGAGGATGGTGCGGCTTGTCAGCGGGCGATATTCGGTGAGGCAGCCAGTGGAGTCGAGGGGGGCCTCGGCGGCGGTGCGGGCAAGGCCGGACAGTGGCTGAGGTTGGAGCGGGGAGGGCTGGAGGATGGGGAAGAGGGAGTCAGTATTCGCCATTTGTTCGCCTCTACGGATAATGTAGCGCGGCTGGCGAAGGGCGTCAAGGGCTGTGATTCGGTGGTCGTGTTTATGGAAGAGTTACTAAAAATTTATAGATCAGTTAAGAGGGTGTGTATTGATTGAGCAACAGGTAACACATTGAATCTATTGAAATATGCCTGAAAATGAGTCCGTTTTGCACCGAGAATGGGGCAGTTTTATGGGAAAAGATCAGGCGGAAGGAGATTGAGGTCCGGGCTGCGCCTTGAGGAGGGCCATGGCAGTTTTGGCTGCCGCGAGGAGTTCGCGGCCTTCGTCGATTTCGAAGATCCGCTGGAGCATGCCGTAGGTGGTGCAGGCAATGAAATCGCGGATGTCTTCGTAACTGAGGGGGAGAGGCATGGCGTTGCGGTAGGCGTTGGCTCCATGTTGGCGGGCGAATTCTTCGTCGTCATCGTCCTGGTCAAGGTTGTCGAGGTCTTCGTGCTTCGGGTTGATTGAGGCAAGCTCGTAGTCGCGGTGCCAGGCGCCGACGCAGCGCTCGACAGCCTCATTGTCGAAGTGTTCGGTTTGGGATTGAAGGTTTTCAGCGGCGGCTAGTTCGGCAGAGGTGGTCGAGGACGTGGATGTGTTGCGACGCTTTGTCATGGCAGGATTCCTGGATGAGATTGGATTCTGAGACCATGGTGCGCCGAATGGGGCTAATGATCGGCAAACTTGGAAAACAATATTCTGCGAATGTTTTCAGCGGGTTGAGTCGATTTGAGGCGAGCGGGGAGCTTGACAAGCCTTTGGGGGTGCGCGAAGAACAACCGCAGATCCCTCGTCGGTCGCCGCGGCGACCTCCTCGAGATGACAGCGATGGGTGGGGCCGGTTGGTGGTATGCCGAGTCTTGCGCTGCGGCGGGCTCGTCGGGATGACAACGGTGGATGGGGTAGGTAGATGCTATCCCATCCTAGCGAAGCTAGGATGGGGCACCCATTCATTGTGCTGGGTCGAGGGGGCGGATGGAGGTTTGTGCTACCCCACCCTAGCGAAGCTAGGATGGGGCACCCATTCATTGTGCTGGGTTGAGGGGGCGGATCGCGGACCGCGTTATCCCACGTCTCAAAATCGAGACGTGGGGCACCCAATTTCGGCGGTGAGTTGGAGCCCCGTTCGCGGTGGATTGCAGGCAGGAGGTTGCAAAGAGGCAGCGAGCATCGAATCTCGTGGGACGCAGGCTCTAAAATCGGAAAGCAAAGAACGGCCGGTCGCCAGCTACCGGCTACAAACAGATTTTTCTTCGGAGATCGTATGAGCAAATCGCAGCAAACACGGATTACATGGCTCGGTCATGCCACGGTGCTGATTCAAACGCCCCAGGGAACGAACATCCTGATCGATCCCTTCATTGCGCACAATCCCAAGTACCCGCAGGGATTCGAGCTGCCTGCGAAGATCGACTATGTTCTGTGCACCCACGGCCACGGCGACCACATCGGAGACGCCGCGCCAGTCGCAAAGAAGCACGGATCGACCGTGGTCGCGATCTACGAGCTCGCCGACTACATCGGCAAGCAGGGAGTGGGCGAGACGATGGGCATGAACCTGGGCGGCACGGTCGCGCTCAAAGACGTGACGGTCACGATGGTCGAAGCCAAGCACTCCGCCGGCGCTGCCGACGACAAGGGCACGCACTACACGGGCGTGGCCACAGGATTCGTGCTCGCTGTTGCGGGAGGGCCTGTGCTCTACCACGCGGGAGACACGGCGGTCTTTGGCGACATGCAACTGATTCGCGAGCTCTACCAGCCCAAGATTGTGATGCTGCCGATTGGCGGTTTCTACACTATGGGACCGCAGCAGGCTGCGCTGGCTTGCCGTTTCCTTGAGCCGGAGACGGTTCTACCCATTCACTGGGGAACGTTTCCGCCGCTCAAAGGGACGCCGGCAGAGCTGGCCGCTCTGGTTGGACCTGGTGTGAAGGTTGAGCACTGGAAGCCGGGAGACGAAATCTCCGTTTAGTTAGCGCCTTTGTCGGAGGGTCTGGAGACCCTCCGTACAGCCGGTCTGGAGACCGGCGCTACATGTTTCACGAACCATGGGCCACTGATCACTGACCACTTTCTTTATTGGTCGCGGGTTTGCTTGATGGCGCGTGGGGATGGCACGACTTCGTCGGGGCCGTGGGTATCCTGCATGCCCAGCTTCATCGGGGCGCGGGAGCCGGCGGCGCGGCAATTGCGCAGATCGCGCAGGATCTCCTGCTTCTCGCGCGCATATTGGCCGGCAAGGCGCGTGAGCGCGTACGTGATGATGTCGCTGTGATGCAGATCTGCCGCCAGCGGATCGCGGCGCATGTTCAGCCATAGCCGGTGAACAAGCTCCACGTCTTCAGGGCCGAGCGCGGGCGCGTGCGGGCCGATATAGAACACCTTGGTCTCGCCGTTGGCGCCGATAACGTAGAAGTTGAACTGCCTCTTTGGCTCTGGCAGCGCTTCCCAGGCTTGTCCCATGTGGAATGCCTGGTCCTCGGCGGTCATGGAGCTGGATTGGCCGGCAACCACCGATTCGACTTCGAGCGAATTCGCCGTCTGCACCAGCGCGGAAAATACGTCGCCCGCAGGCACGACCAGCAGTGAGACTCGCTTGCCGAAGCTTTCGGCAACCGAGACCGCCTTGGTGAAGAGCATCTGCTCGTGCTCGCTGAAACTCTGCTGCTCGGCGCTCAGATATTCGGGGCCGCCCACGCCCATGAGGCGCACGCTCACAACCACGACGTCTCGATCCACGGTGCTGGTTCGTCCCAGCGTCCATTTCAACGCGAGCGGGTTTGCCGCATCGCGCATGGTGACGATGACGGCGCCGGGCCGGATGGCGGTAGACTCGCGGCTGATCGTCTCCTGGTGCTCGAGCTGGAAATGGTCCTTCATCTGCCGCGCGGTCTGCTCGTGGCGGCGCAGGTTCACGCGCTCTGAAATGGTGAAGATGATGAAGAACACGATGGAAAAGGCGATGCCGCTGATGGTGGCGATCGATTTGGTAAACAGGTTCACGGTGGCCACCGAGAGCAGCACCATGAAGACCGACAGCAGGCCCAGCGGAATTTCGGTTTTGCCGATGCGGATATTGGGGGGAACCTTCCAGCCGCGCTCGCCGTGGTATTTCCAGCGCAGGACCAGCATCGACAGACCGTTGAATGTGAACGACCAGATGACGCCGAAAGCGTAAGCCTCGCCCAGCATGATGATGTTGCCGCGGCTGGCGATGATGGTGAACATCTGGAGGATAAAGACCAGATTCACGATGCGGTAGCTGGTGCCGAAGTGCGCGTGCGGCTTGCGGAACCAGTCAGTGAGCACGCCGTCTTCGGCAACGCGCATCAGCACACCGGTGGAACCGATGATCGAGGTGTTGATGGCGCCGGAGAGAATCAGGAATCCAACAACCACTACGAAGATGCGGAAGGCGATGCGCCAGAACATCGGTCCCGCCATGTACATGGCCAGGCCGGCGATCAGGTTGTCCTGGTAGGTGGCGTGCTGTGCGGGGGGGATCAGCATGGAAGCCAGCAGCGTGCCGCCGCCGGTGAAGATGAGGCTGTAAATGGCGATGACGATCGCCGCCCGCTTGAGGTTCTTGAGCTTGGGGTGGGCGATCTCGCGATTGACCTGCGCCAGGCTTTCCTCGCCGCTCATGGCCAGGATGGAGTGCCCGAAGGCCATGAGGATGCCGAAGAATCCGAAGATCGGCAAACCTCTTCCACGCAGAAAGCCGAGCGAATCCTGGCTGAAATGGAGGTGCGACGGGATGGGCGATGGCGGCAGCGACGCGCCGCGCAGCCACACCGTATAGGTTCCCCAGATAAACAGAATCACCACCATGACGGTGGTGATCTGCATAACCCGCAGGGCCTTGTCGCTGGATTCTTCGATGCCCTTGATGTTCTGCCACCAGTAGTAAATGGTGACGACCGCGGCCAGCAGCGCCGAGGTGTAATTCATGTCGAACTGGATGGGCTGGCCGCCCGCGTTCATCAGGGCGGGTGGCAGCCAGTGCGCGCGGTTGGCGACATTCAGCAGCTCGTTGACCAGGCCGGTGATGTACTGGCCGGCGGAGACGCCCGAGATGGGCCCGGTAAGAATGTAATCGAACATCAGCGCCGACACGCTGAGCTTGGCGAAACCGCCGCCGAGCGCTTCCTTGACCACGCGATAAACGCCGCCGCGCGTGAACATCGAGCAGCTCTCGACGTAGACCGCGCGCACCGCGAAGCTGAACAGCATGATGCCGAGGATGAACCAGGGAGCAGCGGCGCCCACCGCTTGCTCGGCGATGCCGCCGGCGTAGAAAGCGGAGGATCCCAGGTCATTGAGGACGATGGCGGCAGCGCGCCAGAAGGAGATGAACGTGAGCATCACCGAGGAGGCGACGATGAGCCGCACTCGGTCATTAGGAGGTGCTACGGTCGTTCGAGTAGAGGCCATCGAGAGGCGCAGCCGGTGGTCAAAAATCGTTTGAGCGAAACCACCGCTCTGCGACGAGTCTAATTTTCAATGAAGCGAGTGTCAACGAGAAATAAAGATTCGCTGACGCCGACGCGGCCCCTACGCGCAGCGGCGCGCGACATGGCAACGGCAAAAACCGAATCAAGTCGCTGAATCCAGATGCTTACGTGCGGCAACGGAAGATGCGGACCCGAGACGGATTGTTTGGCTCAAAGGGATTCGTTCGCAGGGCGAATGCCTGCGTCACGAGCTTGCGTTCAAGGGATTCAATCTTTGCCGAAAAGCTCTTTGCCGTCTTCGACGAAGCTGATCAGCACCACGATCGCCGACCCGATCATCCCGAAGAAGAACATCGCTTCCAGCACGCGAATTGCTGCGACGGCCAGGACCATACATCGATTCTAGACCGGTTCCCGAGCTGTTGTCGCGGTTTTTATATTGTGCGAGGTGGCTCTTTTTCTGGAGAAAGAGCCATTTGAGCGCGGTGGCTTCGGGGTGCACTCACTCAGGAACCGGTGTATCGCAAGCTGAATGCTTTAGACTCGCCCGTATATGCAGTTGTCTTTTTCAAATAAGGGATGGAGACCGTGGGCGGCTGCGGGGCTATCCGCCGGTTTGCTCGAGCTGCCTTTCCCATTTGCGGGACCGATGCCGCCATGGCGGTCGGTGTTTGCGTGGTTCGGGCTGGTGCCGCTGATCTGGGCACTGCTTTCCGACGTGGAATCGGAACACCGCCATCCAATGCGCCGCGCGTTTTTTCTCTCTTATCTCTGCGGCGTGCTTTGGTATTGCGGCAACTGCTACTGGATTCGCGACACGATGATGCGCTACGGCGACATGCCGCCTTTTGCGCCGGAGTTGCTGACGCTGGGATTCAGTTTGGTGCTCGGACTTTACTTCGGGATTTTCGGATTGGGGCTGGTGCTGGTGCGGCGGGCGACGGGCTCCACGCGGATGGCGCTGGCGTTCGCGCCATTTCTCTGGACGGGGCTCGATCTGGCGGCTGCGCGCATCACCAGCGTTCCATGGGACCAGCTTGGCTACTCACAAATTGACAACGCACTCATCAATCAGCTCGCGCCGTTCACGGGCGTCTATGGCATCACGTTCATACTGGTCGCTGTCAACGCGCTGCTCGCCGGAGGGCTGCTGGTTGAGCGCAGGCCGAAAAGACGCTTCGCGGGCCGCTGGGGCTGGGCCGGCTGCGGCGCGGTGCTGCTCATCTCCGGCTTTGCCGGTGTTTTTGTTCCGGCTCCCAACACCGAATCCACCGCGACGGCCGTGCTGATTCAACCCAATCTCGACGTGGGCGCGGGCAACAACTGGCAGGGCCCGGACTGGGACCGCCATATCGCCGAGTTCACGCGCCTGGCAGGCGAAGAGTGCAAGACGTACATCGCCGGAATCCCGCAGACCGGTGCGCCCGAAGGAGAGATCATCTGCCCGCCGTATCCCACGCATCCCGATCTGGTGGTTTGGCCGGAATCTCCCGCGCCCTTCATTGAGGGCGACGCGAGCTTCGAGCAGGCGATGCGATCGATTGCGGTCGCGACGCAGGCGCCGCTGGTGGTGGGCGGCATCGGCACCGATTTTTCGCGCGAGGAAAATGCCTGGCACGACTACAACTCAGCGTTTATTTTTGCGGCGGACGGGCAGCCGGTGGGCCGCTACGACAAAATCCATCTGGTCCCATTCGGCGAGTACATCCCTTTCCAGAATCTGCTCACGTTTGCTCACAAGCTCACGGGCCGCGTTTCGTCATTCACGCGCGGAAGCGATCACAGAGTCTTTGTTCTCGATACGCAAAGCGGCGGGCGGCATCGCTACGGCGTTTTCATCTGCTATGAAGCGGTCTTCGCGGACGAAGTGCGCCAGCTTGCGCGCAACGGCGCCGAAGTGCTGGTGAACATCAGCGACGATGGATGGTACGGCGACACCAGCGCACCTTGGCAGCACCTGAACATGGCTCGCATGCGTGCGGTCGAGAATCGGCGCTGGCTGCTGCGCGACACCAATACCGGGGTGACCGCGGCGATCGACCCTTACGGCCGCGTGCGCGAGAGCATTCCCCGCCACCAGGTGGACGCCTTGCCCGCGGAGTTCGGCTTCCGCGACGGCGTCACGTTCTACACGGCTCATGGCGACGTCTTCGCGTGGCTGTGTGCCATACTGTCGTTAGGCGTTGTGGGCTGGTCGTTTGGCAAAATCACGCGACCCTCAGCGACGAAAGCTGCAGGATCCGTTCGCTGATTCGCTGGGCTGCCAACTCGCCATTTTGTAAATCCAAAGCCAGGTCATAAGAGCAAAATGTCATTGAACGATCTCGAATTCGCATACGCTCCCGTGCGCAATCAGGTGCGCGACCTGCGGGAGTATCTTTGACCCTGCCCGCATCCGCAGGGAACTCTCGGAAATAGAAACCAAGCTCGCCAATCCAGCGTTGTGGTCCGATCCTGCGGCGTCGAAGCCGCTGATGCGCGACCGCAAGCGGCTTGAGTCCCTGGTGCGCGACGACGACGAGCTTGTCCGCCGCACCGGCGACATTGAAGCCTATTTTGAACTGGGGCGCGAGGGCGAAGATGTTCTTCCGGATTTGGAGAAGAGCATCAACGAGTTGAAAGTGTTTGCCGAAGAGCTGGAAGCGCGGACGATGCTTTCGGGCGAGGCCGACGCGCTCAATGCGATTGTCACGGTGCATCCCGGCGCCGGCGGCACCGAGAGCCAGGACTGGGCGGAGATGCTGCTGCGCATGTATCTGCGCTGGGCCGAGCAGCAGGGTTTTAAGACTGAGATGAACGACTACCAGGATGGAGAAGAGGCGGGCATCAAGTCGGCGACCTTCACCATCATCGGCGAAAACGCGTTCGGCCAGCTTGCCGGCGAGAGCGGAGTGCACCGGCTGGTGCGCATCTCGCCGTTCGACTCCGCCAAGCGCCGGCACACATCGTTTGCATCGGTCTACGTGTCGCCGGAGATCGACGAGACGATTCACGTGGATGTGAAGGCGGAAGACCTGCGCGTAGACACGTATCGCTCAGGGGGCAAGGGCGGCCAGCATGTGAACACCACCGACTCGGCCGTTCGCATCACGCATCTTCCCACGGGAATTGTGGTGCAGTGCCAGAACGAGCGCTCGCAGCACAAGAACCGCGAGAAGGCCATGAAGATGTTGCGCTCGCGCCTTTACGAATACGAGCTTGAGAAGAAGCGGGCGATTTCAAAGAAGCTCGAAGATTCAAAGCTCGAAATCAACTTCGGGTCGCAGATTCGCTCGTATGTTCTGCAGCCCTACCGCATTGCGAAGGATCACCGCACCAAGGTTGAAGTGGGCGACGTGGATAAAGTGCTCGACGGCTACCTTGAGCCGTTCTTGCGTGGATATCTGCTGGCGAAGCGGCGCGGGACGGCGGTTGCGGCTGAAGCCGGCGACGATCTGGACGTGTAAGAGAACAGAGAACAGAGAACAGAGAACAGAGAACAGAGAACAGAGAGCAGAGTCCTATGGCCAACGATCCGGCGATCATTGACGAGATGCTGCGTAACGCGAAGACCATTGCCGTGGTGGGCATGAGCGACAAGCCCTGGCGCGCAAGCCACAACATCGGCCGCTACCTTGCCGAGCATGGGTATCGCGTCTTCCCGGTGAATCCCACGCTTAAAGAAGTGCTGGGAGGGCCATGCTATGCGGACCTCGACAGTGCGGACAGAGCAGCGCGAGAGCAGATGGGGAAGGGAATCGATCTCGTCGATGTGTTTCGCGCATCGGAAAACGTTCCGCCGATCGTCGACGACGTGATTCGCCTTGGCATCCCGTACCTCTGGCTGCAGGATGAAGTCATTCACGACGAAGCTGTTGCCCGCGCCCAGGCGGCCGGCGTGAAGTGCGTACAGAACGATTGCATTTATCGCGAGCATGCGGCGATGGGCCAGTGAGCAACGCCGGAACGCTACGGCTATCAAGCGAGCCTGAGAAAACATGCCTCAGGGGCTAAAGCCCATCATTGTTTTCGTGGATGATTGCCGGGGATAAATCCCCGGCCTGCCAGCAATGCCGCGCCAAGGCAGATTCGAACTCAGTCAAATCCGGGCGGCAGTTTCTGAGTCCTTCGTCCGATACACTGAGTCGAAAGGCAGGGGTCAGGTTTCCGGTGCCAGGTTTCAGATGGCGGGGTTCAGTTTTCGTGCGCTTCTTCTCTTCGATCTTCGGGTTGGGTTTCGTCGTTTCTGGGGCCTTTGCGCCCGCAGCGTTCGCCGCTTCGAGCTCCGCTGACGCGGAGCATCTCCACGTGCAATTGATTGTCCCCGCAGCGCAGCTCAATCGCGGCGCGAGTTCCAACGCGGGTCTCTACTTCAAGCTTGAGCCGGGCTGGCACGTCTACTGGCAGAACGCGGGCGATTCCGGCGAGCCTCCGCAGATCAAATGGACGCTGCCTGCCGGGATCACAGCCGGCGCCTTGCAGTTCCCCGCGCCAAAGCGGCTGCCGCTTGGCCCGCTCATGGACTTTGGTTACGAGAACGAAGTCCTGTTCCCGTTCAGTCTCGATGTGGCGAGCTTGGCCAATCCGGGCGACGTGGCTCTCAACGCGAAGGTGAATTGGCTTGTCTGCCGCGAAGTTTGCATCCCCGGCAAGGCGGAGCTTGAAGCGGATCGCGTGATTCCGGGTGCTCCGGTGCAGGCGGCAGAGGTTTCGCAGGACAAAGAGATCTATGACCGCCTGGTCGGCCAGCTTCCGGAATCGCTGCCCTCGACCGACAGCGCTGTTTTCCAGGCGACGGCCACGGGATTTCGCCTCGCCGTCTCGACCGGGCAGCGCGAGACGCAGGCCGAGTTTTTTCCCGAAGATCAGAACATCATCGACAATCCTGCGCCGCAAACCGTGACGCCCACGGCGACCGGCTTCATTCTCGATCTCAAAAAGGATGCCGGCCTTACGGCAATTCCAGCGAAGCTCGACGGCGTAATCGAGCTATCGGACAGCCGGAATTATGAAATTGCGGCGCTGCCGGGAATCGTTGCGGTTCCCGCCCCGGCGCAGGCGTTTTCATTGGCGGCGATGGCGCGCATTGCCGGCCTCGCGTTCCTGGGCGGACTGTTGCTGAACCTCATGCCTTGCGTATTTCCGGTGCTGTTTTTGAAGGGTCTGGCGCTGGTCAACTCCGGCAACGAGGAAAAGCACAAGCTCCGCGCGCATGGGTTTGTTTACACCGCCGGCATTCTTGTTTCGTTCTGGGCGCTGGTGGCGTTGCTGCTCGGCTTACGCGCGGCAGGCGCAACGCTCGGATGGGGATTTCAGTTCCAGTCGCCGGTTTTTCTCTCGCTGATGGCCGCTTTGCTTTTCTTTCTTGGGCTCTCGCTCGCAGGGCAATTTGAAATTGGCTTGACGCTTACGAGCGCAGGCGGCTCGCTCGCTGCGAAGCAAGGCTATGCCGGAAGTTTCTTCACTGGAGTGCTCGCTGTTGTTGTGGCCACGCCTTGCACCGCCCCCTTCATGGGCGCGGCCATCGGCTACGCGCTTGCGCAGCCGGCGGCTGTTACGTTCGCTGTCTTCACGGCTCTCGCTCTCGGCCTTGCCGCGCCGTATGTTGCGCTCACTCTTCAACCCGCGTGGACGCGCCTGCTGCCGAGGCCGGGCGCGTGGATGGACATTCTGAAGCAAGCCGTCTCGGTGCCGATTTTTGGGACGGTGATCTGGCTGGCGTGGGTGATTGCCGGCGCTTACGGAGCGGGACTTCTTCTTACGCTGTTATCGGAGTTTTTGATGGTCGCGATCGCGGGATGGTTCCTGGGGCGATGGCCGGCGAAACGATGGTCGACTGCCGTCGCCGTGCTCACTTTGCTCGTCGTTGTTGCTGCATGCTTTGTTGCGCCGAGAGAGTTGAGCGGTGCGCCGTCTTCCGCGCCCGGTGCATCGTCGTCCGGAAGCACCACATCGAGTGGTGCGTGGCAGCCGTGGTCGGCTGAGGCAGTTCAGCGCGCATTGGCAGCGGGGCAGCCCGTCTTTGTCGACTTCACCGCGAGTCGGTGTTTGAGCTGCCAGGTAAACGAGCGCGTGGCCCTTGACCGGCCGGAAGTTGCGCAAGCGTTTGCAAGCGCCAATGTCGCGTTGTTTCGTGCCGATTGGACGCGCGAGGATCCCGCCATCACGCAGGCGCTGGCGTCGCTTGGCCGCAGCGGAGTGCCGGTGTACGCCCTCTACACGCCGGGCCAGAGCGCGCCGCAGCTTTTGCCGCAGGTGCTCACGCCGGGGATCGTGACGGACGCGATGAGCGGTTTGCCGCGTGCGGGGACTCAGGCTGCGCCGGATTCGTCCAAACCACAGTAGGCGCCATCCCTCAGGGGTTAAAACCCCCCGCTCTTACTCGCTTTTTCGGCCCGGCTAAAGCCGAGCCCTTGTTACAAATCTTCGAAGTGATCGACGCCATTTGCGCGGAGGCATCTCATTACAGAGGAGGCGCTATGAATCCGAACACGAAAGCCACGCACGAGCTGCCCGGCGGCCAAACCGAAGGCCCCAAACAAGACGACCTGGAGGACGAAGAGATGGTCAACGACTCGCTGGGAACCATCGATCCCGCCGACTCAACCGGAATCGGCGAGAAAAAGGAAACCGGAGACGCGAAGAAGAACAACCCTCCGAAGCGAGAAGACTGATTCATACTGCCGGAATCATCAGAGATCAGAGATCAGAAGATTCCGGATTTGTTGAGCCGTTGAATCTCTCAGCGCAGAAACGCGCCTTCCTCGGCACGCGGGCAATTCATTGGGACGCGGGTACGATGCCGATGTGAATTTCCACCTGTGCAGAATTGGGATCTGCGCTGCGTGAGTCGTAGACCTCGTAATCTGTGCGGAAGGCGCGCGTTCCGCCGAGCTCAGCCGGTTGCATCGACCAAATCTTCTTCCACTCTGCCTGCAACACCTGTATCACGGGTCCTCGGTTGGTGGTGAAAACTGCGTAACGGCCGTCGATTCTGCGCCAGGTCACGCCCTGGGGGAGAGAATCGATGCTGGAGACGCGGACTCCTAGCATATAGGTGTAATCGCCATTTTCGTCCGAAGCATAGTCGGAATAGACCGCCAGAATATCTCCGCCCACGCGGTTGGGGATGGTCGCGCCGAGGTTCCCCTGCATCCACCTCTGCCACAGTGCGCCGATCTGACCATTGCCGCTCATCTCTTTTGCGTTATTGGTGCGCACGGAGTATCCGGCGACATAGAAAGGGTCTTCAACAATCGTTTTCGGCGAAGGCTCGTGGGCGGGCTGCGCGGCCAGGCTTGTCATTCCAACAAAGAGAGCAATCGCAATCGAAGGCAGACGCATGGTGTCCCTCCCTTGACGAAAAGCTATCATTCCTTGCGCTTGGCTGCGCGAATTCTCCGAATTTCTTCCAGGCGCGCGGCGAGTCTGCTTTTCGCGGCCCTCCTGCGTGGGATGGTAGTAGGTGCGGCCTTTGAGTGAATCGGGCAGGCAGTCCATATCGGCAATCTTGTTTTCCTCATCGTGGGCGTAGCGATAGCCTTCGGCGTAACCCAGATCTTTCATCAACTTGGTTGGAGCGTTGCGCAGGTGCAGCGGGACTGGCTCCTGGCGCGTGTGCTCGATGTCGTCCTGCACCGCGCCGAAGGCCGTGTAGACGGCATTCGATTTCGGCGCGAGGGCCAGATACACGACTGCTTCGGCCAGTGCGAGGTCGCCTTCCGGTGAGCCGAGAAAATCGTAGGTTTCTTTCGCCGACAAACAGAGATGCAGCGCCTCGGGCGCCGCGAGGCCGATGTCTTCGACGGCCATGCGCACGATGCGGCGCGCGAGGTACAGCGGATCTTCGCCGCCGGCAAGCATGCGGCCGAGCCAGTAGAGCGCCGCGTCGGGATCGGAGTTGCGCACGCTTTTGTGCAGCGCGGAGATCAGGTTGTAGTGCTCTTCGCCGGCCTTGTCGTACATGAGCACGCGCCGCTGCGCCGCTTCTGTCGCGATGGCTTTGGTGATGTGTTTGCTGCCATCAGCAACTGCAAGCTGGGCTGCGACTTCAAGCGTGTTGTACGCGTTGCGGACGTCGCCGCTGGAGTAGCCGGCGATGAGCTCGAGAGCATCGTCGTCCGCGGTGAGATGCATGGCGCTGAGGCCGCGCTCGTCGTCGGCAAGGGCGCGGCGCAGCAGGCCGGCCACTTGCTCGTCTTTCAGCGGCTCCAGCACATACACGCGGCATCGTGAGAGGAGCGCCGAAATGATCTCGAAGGAGGGATTCTCGGTGGTCGCGCCGATCAGGCGGATGGTGCCGCGCTCGACGTAGGGAAGGAACGCGTCCTGCTGCGCCTTGTTGAAGCGGTGAATCTCGTCGACGAAGAGGATGGTGCGCGAGTGCATCTGCGAGGCCTTCGCAGCGTCGGCCATCACCTGCTTGATCTCCTTGATGCCGCTGGTGACGGCGGAGAACTCGATGAAGCTGGCCCTGGTGGTTTCGGCGATGATTTTTGCGAGGGTGGTCTTGCCTACGCCGGGCGGACCCCAGAAGATCATGGAGCTGGCGTCGTCGTGCTCGATTTGCACGCGCAGCGGCTTGCCGGGGCCGACGAGGTGCTCCTGGCCAACCAGTTCGTCGAGCGAGCGCGGCCGCATCCTCTCGGCCAGCGGCGCCGTTCCACGATTTGAACCTTTGGATGAGGGCCGAGACTGATTGGCAGGCAATTCATCGAAGAGGCTCATCGCACGGCCCTCTGGCGTCGAGTGGCCCCCGTGTGCGGCGCGCGCTGTCGCGAAGCTTCATAGAGCAGCACGCTGGCGGCAACACCTGCATTCAGACTTTCAACGGCGCCGGGGCAAGATATGGTGATGGTGCAATCGGCCCTTGCGGCCAGAGCGCCCGGCACGCCGCTTCCTTCGTTTCCAATGATGAGCGCAACGGGCCTGGCGAGGTCTGCACGGTGCGCGTCCTGAGCGGCGCGAGAGAGTGTGGCAAAGATGGTTATGCCTGCGCCGTGCAGCCGCGGGATGCACTCGTCGATTTCCGACGCGACCACCGGGACGCGGAAGACGCTTCCTGCCGACGCGCGAACGGCCTTCGGATTCCACGCGCTCACAGTTCCGGGGAGACTCACGATGCCGGATGCGCCGAAGGCCTCGGCGGAACGGAGGATGGTGCCCAGGTTGCCGGGATCCTGCAGCCCGGCGAGGATGACAACCAACGGAATCGAACCGCGGCGCAGACCCAGCACGTGCTCCCAGGTCCACTGCGGCGGTTCGATCAACGCGGCGACCGATTGCGGCGTTTCAGTGGCGAGCGCCGAGTCAAGCAGCTTCTTCGGCAGTTGCAGAACCTCGACGTCCCGCTTCACCTGGAACTTATCCAGCAGCTTCTCCGCTCCCTGCGCGACGAAGATGGTTTTCAGGCGCAAGCCTGCGCGCAGAGCTTCCTCGATGAGGTTCGGTCCTTCGATCCCGACAAGCGCGTCAGCGCCGCGGGCCGGCGCGCTCAGCGCTTTGCGAAGTTCCTTGAGGCGCGCATTGTCTTTGCTGGTGACGGAATGAATGGGCATCGCTCAAGGAGATTCTATGAGCAGCTCCCAAGTTATAGCTACCCGCCTCAATGAGCGGCGCAAAATAGATGGCCTGTCGCACGGCGAAACGCAACAGCAGATTCATCGCTTACTACCCCCGAATTGAAGATTCTTTGGGGCCCCGAGCGCTCAGAATGACAGGCTTTTTCCTGTTGAGAATCCTCTCGGGGGCCGTACTCGCAGCTCATGGCCGGAGGCTCAAAGTGCGCTACGCAACTTGCACCAAGGCTAGTGCTGTGATAGCTTCCGACTTTGGAGCTTCATCTTTGATTCGGGAACCGAGGTAAGCCTTTTTGTCCGCGGAAATCTTGCGCGTCCATCCCGATGAACCCCAACCGGACCGGATCGATTACATCGTCTCCTGCCTGCGCAAGGGCGGTGTTGTCGCGTTGCCGACCGATACTTTTTATGGCCTGGCGGTGGATCCGGTGAACCTTTACGCGGTGGAACAGATCTACCAGATCAAGACCCGGCAGAAGCACAAGCCGCTCTCGCTGCTGATTTCGGGCCTTTCGCAGGCGTACGAGCTGGCGCGCGACACCGATCCCCAACTCGACAGACTTGCGGACCGCTTCTGGCCCGGCCCATTGACGATCATTGTCCGCGCGGGAACCAAGCTGCCGCTGCGCTCAACGGCCAATACCGGCAACGTGGCACTGCGCGTGCCGGATGCCGCCATACCGCGAGCGGTGGTGGAGCGGTTCGGCTTGCCCATTACGGCCACATCGGCCAACTTGCAGGGCGCATCGGAGTGCACGAGCGCCGGGTGCGTTCGCGACCAGATCGGCGACCGCATTCCGCTGATCATCGATGGCGGCCCGACCGGCCGATCGCAACCCACCACCATTGTCGATCTCACTCTGGGCGAAGGCCGGTGGGAGGTTCTGCGCGAAGGCGCGATCCCAACCCACGAAATTGTCATGACCCTGCAGCGATGAAAAAGCACGGACCGAGAGATTAGAAAACGGGGAATAGGGAGCAAGGAATAGAGACAAGGGACCGAGATTCTCCTTGGACTGGGTAAGATGGAGAACATGGGGCGCGAACCCAAGACGAAGCGCCGCAACTGGATCTTTCGTTTCACACTTCTGGTGGCTGTGCTCGTGCTCGCCGCGGCCTTGGCGTGGTGCCGCTGGGTTTACGTGCAGATTGAGAGCTACGCGCATCTGGATCAAGCTGCGCCCGCCGATGCGATTGGGGTGCTTGGCGCGGCGGAATACGATGGACGGCCCTCACCCGTTTATCGCGCGCGGCTGGACCACGCGCTGGTGCTCTACCATCGCGGCATCGCTCCACTCATCATTACTCTGGGCGGCCCGGGCGGCGACCAGTACACCGAGGGCTCGGTCGGCGCCGGATATCTGATCACCAAGGGCGTTCCGGAGCAGTCGATCATTGCCGAGACCGAGAGCCGCAACACGGAAGAGTCGGCTCGCCGCATCGCCGTCATCGCCCGCGTCAACGGACTGCACAGGCTGGTGGTGGTCAGCGACGACACGCACATGTTCCGCATCCACGCCATCTGCGCTGCCGAAGGTCTCGATGTGCTCACTTCACCGCGCCCCCGGCCGGTCGTCACCGACAGGACCCTGGAAGCAGAGCGCATTGCCCACGAGATTCTGAGCTATACGCTCTGGCGGCTTCATCTGCACTGAGAGCAGCGGGGCAAGCGGAGTCAGCGGTGCTTGCGGTGTTGGAAATGCAGCGAGTCAGCAAGTCAGCACGCTTGCGAGTTGGTGGGTTGGCGGGCTGCGGTTTGCCGGCGAAGTTAGAGAGTGAGCAGTAGCAGCGCAAATCCCGCGGCGCCGGCAGTCGACAAGAAGTTCACCGCGTCGTTGTTGAGCCAGCCTTTTCGCTCCAGGGTGGCTCCGAGCAGGCTGTCGAAGAGGAGCCCGAAGATAGCGCCTGCGCAGGCTCAGAGTGAAGAGATGCCAGTCGCCACGCAATGCCCAAATTCCCGCTCCGGCTACGATGGCAGCCGCCAGCACTCCAGCCAGTGTTCCCACCACGCTGATCGCGCCATCGGTGCCCGGATCCGCAGCGCGGAGTGTCGTGATCATTCGCGGCCGCCCGCCCAGTACTTGTCCGATCTCAGACGAAACGGTGTCTGCGGCAGCCTCAGCCAATGCGGCCAGAGCCATCGCCGTCATGAGCGTTCCCGAGTGAGCTCGGAGCGGAAGCCAGCGGCTATCCAGGAACCAGATTCTTGACGGGCTCGCTTGCGAGGAGCGCGGCCAGACCTAGATTGGCCGCAACCTGCGCGGCCGATCTTCCTCGCAGAGCCTCGGCCGTGCCTAGCCGCTCCTTCTTTGGGCGTCCCGCGCGGGTGGCCACAAAGGCCAGCAGTGAGACCGTCAGCACGGGAACCAGGGCCGTATGCCAAGGCTCGAACGGCAATTCAGCGGTCGAGAACATCAGGCTTGCGGTGATCAGAGCTCCTGTGGCCGCCGCCGCCGGCGTGGCCGCCCGCAGCTTCCAGGTGATGAGCCCGAGCAACGCGCTCAGTCCCGCGGTCCAAATCAAAACGGCAGCCAAACCTGCTGCCCACCCGAAGGACGCAAGCAGCACATCGGTGGCCGCGAAAGGCAGCACCGCCAGCAACACCAGCTTCGATTGCCAGGTGAGGTTCTCTTGAGTCACGCCTCATCCTAACTGCTTGCCGCAGCTTGAGAAAGGTCCACGCCGTTCAGGCCCTCGATAACGATTCTCCTACGCCCGCGTCGTAGTTCAAGGTGGGCCGTTTAGGCCCGGTGCACCGCTCCCGTGATTTACAATCAGCAGGAAAGCAGGAAAGATTCCGAATGAGGCTTTTTCCCATGAAGTCATGCCCTGCGCGTGTGCTCTTCGCGCAGGCAGGAGCTGCGCTGGCACTCGCGGCTCTCATTAGTGGTTGTGGCGACAACTACAGGCCCGTCGTCACACCAATTGGAACCAGTGGGCCCCCGGCCCAAGCCTCGTCGAACGCGATCGTGGTTTCGACGACGGGTACCAGCAGCCCGGGAGTGGTTACAATTATCGATTATTCCGGCGACGCGATCATGAACGAGACGCCAATCGGCCCCGGACCGAGGGTCTTCACAATCGATGCGGTTGGCGCCACGGGTTACACCATCAACAGCGACGGGACCTTGTCGAACTTCGCTCTTACAACCAGCTTGCAGGCGAAAAACGTTTCCGAATCCACACTGCCTCCGACGGCCGAGCCAGTCAACTTGATGTCGCCATCGAACGTGCTTTTTGCGACCGACCTCAACGGCGACGTAGCCGATCTTTTTAACGGGTCGCCCCAGGCCTTTAAGCTCGCGATTCCAGTGGCCACTTCGGGCAGTCCTGCGACGATGCCCGTGCTTGTGGCTGGAACCGGAACCAACGCGGGTCAGCGCGACTATGTGCTTAGCCAGGACGTTCCCGATGATGAGCCCATGCTTTGCAACCAGTCGCCCGGATCGGCGCCGGCGGGCGTAGCGACTCCGATCGAGCTCTCCAGCAATACCACCAGTCCGGCAATCCCGGTTGGCAAGTGTCCTGTGTACGCGGTGCAAACCCCGGACCTTCAGCGCTTGTATGTTCTCAATCGCGGAGACGACACCATTTCGGTGATCAACACCAAGAACAACACTCCCGACGCTTGCACGCCGTTTCAAAATCAGAATGGACAATGGATCACCTGCCATCCCACCATTCAGCTTCCCGCAGGCTCGGGACCGGTCTACGCCGAATACAGCCAGACGACCCAGCAGCTTGTGGTAGCCAATTACGACGGGGGAACGATCAGCGTAGTGAATGTTCCGCTGGATAATTACGGCAACGACTCCAACACCTACGCCACCAGCAACTGCACGACCTATGCGGCTTGCGGGGCCATTACGGGCGGTTTCGGAACCGTCACGACGATCAAGGTGGGGAACACGGCCACTCCCAACCCGGCCAGCGTGACTGTGCTCGCCGATGGCAGCAAGGCCTACACAGCGAATCAAAACGACGACAGCGGCACCGGCAACGGCACGGTGACGGTGGTGAATCTCAACACGTACACCGTGGAGAAGACCCTCACGGTCGTCGGCCATCCGCGCACGGTGGTCAACGTGCAGAACGCCCAGTATTCCAAGATCTATGTCGCTTCGCCGGACAGCCCTTCCATCACCATCATTCAATCGACCCCGACGATAACGGACCTGATCGACACCACGGTTCTGCTTGAAGGAACGCCGATCGACATCCGAACCACAAACCAGAACGGCTCCAGCGGAAACAACAATTACACAAGCCGTGTTCCCGGCTACGGGCAACCCTGTAATCTTCCCGGCAGCGCATCCCTTGTGTCACTTTCTGCGTGCCAGGCGATTCCGTAGGTGCGCGATAGATCACCCGAGATATCCAAAGGGCCATTCCTCGCACCAGGAATGGCCCTTTTACAGTTTGCGGAGTTGTTGAGCGATGGAGGGTAGGCCAGAAACACTTACGGGCAACTCACGGCCGCAAAAAGCGCGGCCCGGGAAATCGCGCGTCGACGTGCTGCTCGTCGAACGGGGCCTCGTCGCCAGCCGCGAGCGCGCACGTTCGCTGATTCTTGCCGGCCGGGTTCTGGTGCGCGAACAAAAGATTGACAAGCCCGGCACTTCGATCCCTGCCGACGCCCCGATCCGGCTCCTTGGTGACGAGAATCCATACGTGAGCCGAGGCGGATTCAAGCTGGCCGCGGCTCTGAGCCGCTGGGAGATTAAGGTAGCGGGCTGCGCCTGCATCGATGTCGGCGCTTCAACCGGCGGCTTTACCGACTGCCTGCTGCAGCACGGCGCCGAGCAGGTCACGGCCATCGATACCGGCTTTGGGCAAATCGATATGAAGCTGCGCAACGACCCGCGCGTTCGCCTGCTGGAACGGACCAACGCGCGCCTGCTCGAACCCGGATCGTTGGCGACGCGCGGATCTGAGCCGGAACCGACGCTTCTCGTCGTCGACGTTTCCTTCATCTCGGCGACGCTTGTGGTTCCGGCGGTTCTGGCCGCTGCGCCGAGCATCGTTGAAGCGGTGATTCTGGTGAAGCCCCAGTTCGAGGCCGGCCGCGAGCACGTCGGAAAAGGCGGGATCGTGCGCGACCCTCAAGCGCACGAACTGGCGACCAACAAGGTTGCCGATGGTGTCCGTTCGCTGGGCTGGAAGGTTGTCGGCATCCTTCCCTCGCCGATTAAAGGCGCAGAAGGGAACCAGGAATTCCTGCTCTACGCGCGGCGAGAGTAAATGCCGGTCGCCAAACGAGGGTTGCGGATTTCAAATCCGAGTGCCGCAATTTCCGCAGAATGGAGAGCCGTCCGTCAATTGCGCGCCGCAGTTCCTGCAAAATCCCAATCTCGTCTCGAGCTGAAGGCGGCGGTGGCACGACCATGGCGGGAGGCTGTGGGGGCACGAAATATCCGGCAGGAATGGCGCCTGGCGGAATTCCCGCGTAGATCATCGCACCCTGATCGGGAAACTTGGGATTCGGCCCGTATTGATTGGCTCCGGGCGCGCTATCCTGGCACAAAAAGACGATCTGAATGATCGCGGTAATGAAGCCTACGATCGGGATGATGCCAAGCACGATCAGCAAGAAAAGCATCCAACCGCTCTTGCCGATGTCGTGAAAGCGCCGGGTGGCGGCGGAAATACTGGGAATGAGTGCAGCCAATGCGTATATCCCGACGGGAATAAACAGAAAAGGCGCGGCGTCCTCCGATGACGTCTTTCCCGCGTTTGCCAGCAGCACCACTCCGACGATTGCAATCATTCCCAGCGCCATGATCGCCAACAAATTGAACAGCGTGAACATCCAGTATTCCTTGCGCCGCGAACGGCCATCGAACTGGGCGTACTTCTTCCAGACCAACCAATACCATTCCATCGCTTTCTTCCTTCCTGGTTGCTGCTTCAAGATCACGCTTCCAGCTTGCGGCAGGGAGCGCCTGGCTGCATGAGCTGCCAGCAGATTGCCTCGACTTCTCCGTGTCGAGCCAATATACAAACAGCAGCCGGATCGTGTCAGCAACTTTTCCACGCCGGGTTCCAGGACTGTTTCGTGCCCTCGTCCCAAGCGCGCATTCCATCCGCGCCAATTGGCTCCCGGTGGAGCCACTCCATTACACTGGGACGCATGATCTCAGTCGCCATCGTCTGCAAACCCAACCGGGAAGAGCTCAAGCGGCTTTTGCCGGATCTGGTCGCATGGCTGCGCGAGCACAACTATGAGGTCGTGCTTGACCGTGAAGGCGGCGCCTACACCGATGCCGCTCCCGCCATTGCTCGAGGCGATCTGCCGTCGCGTTCGCCCTGCCTGGTGATTGTTCTTGGCGGCGACGGAACCTTGCTGGCCGCCGCGCGTATTTTTGCCACCGTCGGCACGCCGATTCTCAGCGTGAATCTTGGATTCCTGGGTTTCCTGACGGAAGTCCGTCTGGCCGATCTCTACGCCACGCTGGAAAACTGGTGCGACGGCTGCCACAGCCTGGATGAGCGCGCCATGCTCCACGCCGTGCTTTGGCGCGACGGTTCGGAGCAGGCGAGCTTCGAGGCGCTGAACGAGATCGTCGTTTCCAAAGGTGACATTGCGCGCATGGGCGAATTTGCCGTGGAGCTCGACGGCAGAAGCGTGGCGCGGTTCCGCGCGGACGGCGTCATCGTATCCACGCCCACGGGTTCGACTGCGTACACGCTGGCGGCGAATGGGCCCATCCTTACGCCCGATGTGGACGCGATGGTGGTTACGCCGATCTGCCCTCATCTGCTCACGCTCAGGCCCATCGTGGTGCCTGGCAGCGCGCTGCTGAACGTCCGCGTTGAGGGGGTTCCCAACGTGGCATTGCTCACTATCGATGGCCAGCAGGGCGTTGAACTCCGCCGTGGCGACGAGGTGCGGTGCAACCGCTCCACATACACGGTGAAGCTCGTCCGCCTGAATGAAGGCGGCTTCTTCGACGCATTGCGGACAAAGTTGAGCTGGGGCGAATTGTGAGAGACAGAGAGCAGAGAATAGGGAATAGGGAACAGGGAGTAAAGGACAGGGGACAGGAAAAGACCCTGTATTGACCTACTGCGTGAGCGCAGCGAGCAAGACCTGTGCCTTGGCAGATAAGGTGTGCGCGCCATCCACATCGCCTGAAGCAAGCGCCGTCTTCGCCTCTTTCAGGAACTCCCGAATCTGGTCCGCCGTTTTTTGGTCTGAGTCGTTGAGAGGACGGTTGATACCGTTGAGACCGCGCTCAATCGACGCAATGTCCGCCTCAGTTTGTTGCCTAGAGCTCACCGGATTGTCCGAGGAGAGTTGACCGATGGCGCTGACCTCGGTGCTCGGGCTCGCAGCCGCTTCCGGAACGCTTACGATCTCAGTTGGATTTGCCGGCCGCCGGTGGTGGATGGGCGGCTTAACCGTCTCGTCGCGGACACTGATGTTGTAGAGAGGCTTGCCGGGAATCAATCTGACCCCGGGCGGAAGCTCAATCGACACGAGTTCGATGGGATGCAGAGGCACAATGACCGGCGCCAGCATCGGCTGCGGGGGAGTCTTGTGAAAGGGCATGTGGAAGCAGCCGGTGAGCACGAACGGCAGCAGCCACACAGCGCACTTGGCAGGTGACCTCATTCCCCCAACCCCTTTTGGTCCTCGATAGCCGCCGGCTGCAGGATCCGGCGTCCCCTGTCCGCGGCGGCGAGTGGAATTCGCAACCGGAATTCCGTGCCACGGCCTTGCCTTGATTGTACGTCGACGCTCCCATGATGTAACTGCAGGATGCGGTAAGTCATGGCGAGACCGATGCCGCTGCCGCCGATCTTGGTCGTAAAGTACAAATCGAAGATCTTGTCGCGGATTTCGTCGGGAATGCCGATGCCTTCGTCGGCCACGCGCAGCAGAGCGGCATGCGCGGGCGCGCGCGAGCCTCCGCCGGGAGTTCCATTCGGCTTCGGCGCCTGGAGCCGGTTTTCATTTTGATTTCCGTCCAGTTCGAGAGTGACCTCGAGGCGACCGCCATCGGGCATGGCCTGCGCGCCGTTCTGGATCACGTTGAGCACAGCCTGTTTCAGCAAGTCGGCATCGACATTGGCAATCAGCGGCTCGGCGGGGATGCGGCTGACCAGCGTGACGCGGCGCATCGTCAGCTCATCGGCGGCCAGCGCCAGCACGTCGCCAATCACAGGGCGAAGGTCCTGCTCCCTGAGTTGCACTTCGACCGGCCGCGCGAAGTCGACAAGCGTCTGCACAACGCGATCCAAGCGCCGGATCTCGGCATCGATCACGTCAAGATGCCTGGTCGCAGGTCCTTCCGAATCGCCCAGCTTCGATTTCAGAAGCTCCAGATGCACGACAATCGCGTTGATCGGATTCTTGACTTCGTGGCCGACGCCCGAAGTGAGCCGGCCGATGGCCGCCATGCGCCGCGAGAGCTCCAGCTCCGACTCAATCTGCGCCGCCGATTCCAGATCGTGCAACGTGACCAGCGCGCCCAGGCCCTGGTGCGTTTCCGCGTCATTAATAAAGTCGACCGAAGCCTCGATGCGGCGGCCGGCTTCCGTGCGAATCTCCACCTTGTTCATCCTCGTGCCGGTTTCAATGGCCTCGCGCAGGGCGCGTCCCAGCGCGTTCGAATCGTCGAGGAAATCGTTGGCGCGCAGTCCCAGAATATTTTCGCGATCGATCTGCAGGAACCGCCGCGCCGCCTCCGATACGAGGACCGCGCGACGATCCTCGGTAAAGAGCATGATTCCATCCTGCAAATTGCCAAGAATCTGATCGAGATTCTCGCGCAACGCGGAGTAAATCTCCTCCACATTGCGCATGCGCTGCCCGATTTTTTCAATCTTGGTGCTGACCTGCGCGGCTACATCCTGGTTCTTCGGCGTCCGTCCCTCCGCGGGCGTTTCTCCGGCCGTGGTCAGGCGATCGAGCCCGCCGGCTGATCTCGGTCATGGGCCGCAACGCCAGATTGCTCAGCGAAAAAGCGGCCAGCAGCGCGGCGATGAGGGCAAACCCCATCAACCAGAACGCCTTTTTCAACACGGGGTCGTAGGCGGCGCGGAGAAGCGAAGTGTGCACGCCGACGTGGACCGACGCGAAGAGCTTTCCGTTATTCGCCAGTGTCGCCACGATATCCAGGACCTCGGGCTGGCCAAAGACCTGCATCATCATGGGCACCGGCCCGGCCTTGAGCAGGCGGTCAAACTCTGGACGCGAGGGCAGGGGCTTCCCCTGATTGTCAGGATTCGTGCTGATTAACACGGTCCCCTGGCTATCGGCGATATTCACGTCGTACACGGTGGACGAATAGCGAATGACCGAGGTCAGCGAGGCTTGCAGAGCGGGATCGTTTTGCACCGTCTCCGACATCAGCGCGCGCAATTCACCAGGGTTGTTGGGATCGACGGTCAGGCCCTTGAGCCCGCTCTCGAGAGCGTTCTGCAGCGCATAGCGCACCTGGTCGGCGACCATCAGATTGGTATCGTAGGTCTCCTTCACCGCAGCCTTGACGAGTTGGTGCACATACACCAGCGAAACCACCCCGGCGATCAGGAACACCAGGGCCGTAATGGCCAGCACGAGTTTGGTTTTCAGGCCCATCGGTTAGAAAGCGAGTATGCTGGATCGATCATTCGTCATTCAATTATGCGGCCGAAATGCAGGTCCTTCGACTGCGTTTGGCTCAGGAAACGAGCCAAACTCCGCTCAGGATGACAACGCATTTGTTTTGACGAAGATTCCTCCAGGATCGGGGAAAATGCGCAAGCTTTTCAGCGCATTTTCAACTCTTCTCAATTCTCCGTGTCGTGCCGTTCGCGGCCGTATTCCTTGAGCTTGTTGTGCAGGGTCTTCAGGCTCACGCCCAGAATCTCCGCGGCTCGCGTTTTGTTTTGTCCCGTGGCCTCAAGGGTACGCAGTATCAGCAACCGCTCCGCTTCGTCCACCGTGGCTCCCACGCGTACCGTGATCGCGCTGTCGTCGGAGACTGCCGCTGCCGCGTGGTCCTTGCCGAATCCCTGCGGCAGGTGCCCGGCATCGAGAGGCGCACCGTCGGGGCAAAGAATGACCGCACGCTCGATGGTGTTGCGCAATTCTCGCGCGTTTCCCGGCCAGCTATGAGCCATCAACCGGTCCAGCATCGACGGGGCTACTCCCGAAACTTTGCGGCCGTGTTTCTGATTCATTTCGGCCACCATCGCTTCCACCATGGGCGGAAGATCTTCAAGATGTTCGCGCAGCGGCGGCATGGCGATGTTGAACACATTGAGGCGGTAGTAAAGGTCGGCGCGCAGATGACCCTCGGCCACGGCCCGCTGCGGGTCCCGATTCGTCGCCGCCAGCACGCGCACGTCGGTGTCGATCTCATTGCGAGCGCCGAGGCGGCGGAATTTCCGCTCCTCCAGCACGCGCAGCAGCTTGGCTTGCGTCCCTGACGGCATCTCGCCAATTTCATCAAGCAGCAGCGTGCCGCCCGCCGCCAGCTCGAAGCAGCCGGCCCTGCGCTCGACCGCTCCGGTAAAAGAGCCCTTCTCGTGCCCGAAGATTTCGCTCTCGATCAGGGTTTCCGGAATGGCCGCGCAGTTGACCGCGACAAACGGCCGCGATTTGCGAGGGCTCAGATCGTGCAGCGTGCGCGCCACCAACTCTTTGCCGGTTCCGCTCTCGCCGGTAATGAGGATCGGCACGTTGGATGGAGCAACCTGCTCGATCAGCGTGAAGATCTCCCGCATCCTTCGCGAGGCGCCGACCAGCTGGCCCAGCACGCCGGACTCGCGCAGCCTGCGGCGGGCCACTTCAAGTTCGATTGCGGTCTGCCGCTGCCTGGTCGCATTGGCAAGGATGGTCTTGAGCCGCGTGGGGTCCACGGGCTTCTGGAGAAAGTCGTAAGCGCCGAGTTTCATGGCATCGACGGCCAACTGGATGGAGCCCATCGCGGTCAGTACCACAACCGCCATATTGGCGCTCAGGCCCTCGCTGCCCTCGGCCAGCTTGGCCAGCAGTCCCATGCCGTCCATGCGGGGCATCTTCAGGTCTGTGACAACGATGGCCGGGTCCCAGGCCTGCGCCTTTTCCCAAGCCTCAAGCCCGTCGCGGGCAGTTTCCGTGCGGTATCCCCACCCGGAGATCAGCTCCGCCAGCCCCGCCAGCGCGTTGGGCTCGTCTTCGGCGATCAAGACCTTTACGGTGTTCTCCATAGGGAACCTTCATTAGCTTACCTTTTGGAGGTGGCATTGGGCCAAGAACCCGGCGGTAGAGGGGGTAGCGGCCTTAAGACATTTAAAAAAAAGCCCATCGGCGCAAGGCCTGGAGCCCAGACCATCATTTCGCTGGCGCGAAATACCCGGGAAGAACGTGAACCTTTAAGCCCTTGTCCTGAAGCCGCAGCTCGAGCTTATGCTTCTTCCCATCGCGCGCTGCATCGCCTGCGGTAAACTGCACAACCATCTGGCTGCGAATGGCGGCTGCAACTGTGGCGGCGACGGTGGCGGGATCTGGAGCGAGATTGAAATCAACGCCGCCGCCCCACTTGGCGAAACCGCTCATGGTGATCAAACCCACCGTTTTCTGGGTCTGAAAGAAATTTGCCCTGTAAGGCGGACATACATAAATCACCGGCGCTCCCGGCTGTTCCATCGCCCAAAAACCTGCTGCCATGGAAATGTGCGAGGCGTTGTCAATGCCGTCGCTCAAAATGACCATGGACCGCCTCACGTACTTTGCATGGGCGATGAAATGTTTCTCGGTTGCGAAAACGGTATCGTAGAGCGCCGTGCCGCCGCGAGCATGGAACCGGTCGAGAAACGAGAGATCAACTTTGGCAACGGGGGTCAGGGGTAGATCAAGAAACGACTCGTCGTTAAACAGGACCGCCATCACTTCGCTGTCGGGCGGGAGCGCCTTGAGAATTGTGGTCACCGCCGTAACGATCTCGGGCTTTTGGGTATACATCGAGCCGGAAGAATCGATGATGAAGGCAAGTGACACTGGAGAGTCCGGCGATCCTCGGAACTGCAGCGGCCGCTCGGCGCCGTCTTCGAAGAGCCGAAACTGATGCTCATCGACTGTTTGCGGGACGCCGTGCTTGTCGAGCACGACCACGTTGAGATTGACGTTGGGCCAGGAGTTGTCGATCACGGGAGCTTCGGGAACCGGGGTGCCGGTACCGCTCTGGGCCGGCAAAACGTTTCCTCCGACAGCGATTATCAGCAGCGCGATGAAAGCGACGCTCCAGAGTGCAGCCCATTTTCCGGTGGGCATCTGGCCCTCCACTTACTCATGTTGGATTTGCCAGCTATTCTACTGCCGGAAGACGAATTCTGGAGGAAATGCGCGGCGATTGTCTGTGTGGAGGGGATCCTGACTGGCTGCCGGGGAAAGTCGCCAGCAGGGAAGCGAACGTCCCTCAGGGGCTGAAGCCCCGACTTCTTTTGCTGACTTCATCGGCACGGATAAATCCGTGCCCTTTCAATACTGACTCTTATTGGCACGGATAAATCCGTGCCCTTTCAAAACGGCGGTCTGACGCGAGTTCTTCGCCCGGCTGTGAAGCCGTGCCCCTGTTACAAACCGCCCCGGCACGAGATACTCCGCGCCGGGTTACCGCCCAAACACATACGTCGCCTGAAAAAGCCCGCTGTCGATGCCGGGGTTTTCCTGGGCGGTATTGTGATTCGAAATGTGGTGATAGCGGTACTCGAATCGAATCGATTTGTGCGGAGTGCGGTAAATTTCAAAGCCTGCGCCGAGATCGAAGGTGAAGTTGAACGACCCTGCCTGGATGATCGGAATCGGCTGCGTTGAGTACATGTACCCGCCATGACCGACGAAGAAAGGCTGGATTTTGCGGCGAGGCAAAAAATTCCATTGCATTCCAATCGGAGACATGGCTTCACCGATCGTCCAGCGTCGTCCGTTGCATGCGTAAGTCAGCGTTCCGCTGTACGTCACGCCATTTTCGCCCGTATAGCTGTAAGGGACTGTCGCGGTCGCACAGGTGATGAATTGCGCTCCGAAGTTATAGACCAAAGTTGAGACCACCGGCGTTTTCTGGTTGTTTGTTTCAATGCCTACCGGATCGCTCTCGAGTGCCACTGGCAGCAGCTCGAGGCTGTACTGCCAGTTCACTGCGGAGCCGGCGAGCAGGCGCCGGTTGTAGGAAACTCCGAAATCCAAGAGCTCGCGGTTCTCTGCGTAACCGAGCAGCATGTGGCTGGAATCGGGGGAATATGCGCCGAACACACCAAAGGAATTCTTCCGCGCGTAATAGGGGTTTACCGGGCTCACCTGGCCAGATACGATGGTGCTCGCCGCCGCCAGAACCAGCAAGGTGCAAAGACAAGAAAGGCGAAAGATCCGATGCGGGAGGACTCTCTCAAACGTAGGCAAGAAAAAATCCCCTCCCGAGGCGAACTGGTTAGCGCAAGTGACCGTGGTTCATACCGCCGGTCCTATCGAAGTGCGTGGTCCGTGGCCCGTACCGATGTCAGGGAATTGGATGCGGCCTTCGGCCTCGAAGGAATGCTCTCACAAATTGCCTCGACGCCCCAAAAGCCTATACTTTTGTTTTGACTGCGAAATTCATTGTACGGGAGCGCCCTTATGTCTTCATCTGCCATTGACTTTGCCCGCCAAAACCACCCGCGTTTTCTCGACGATCTGAAGGCGCTCTTGCGCATTCCTTCAGTTTCAACATTGCCCGAGCACGCGACCGACTGCCGAAAAGCCGCCAAGTCGCTGGTGGCCGAACTGAGGCGCATCGGCATGGAGCACGCGGGACTGATTGAAACGGACGGGCATCCGCTGGTTTATGCAGACTGGCTGCATGCGGCCGGCAAGCCGACTGTGCTCATCTACGGCCACTACGACGTGCAACCTCCCGACCCGCTCGACGAGTGGCTCACGCCGCCGTTTGAGCCCACCGAGCGCAATGGAAACATTTACGCCCGCGGCGCAGTCGACGACAAGGGCCAGGTGGTCGCGCAGGTGAAGGCGCTCGAATCACTGATGGCGGCGAACCACGCGTTGCCCATCAACGTGCGCATCCTTTTTGAAGGCGAAGAAGAAGTGGGAGGGGAGGGAATCGAGAAATATGTTGCTTCGAAGCCCCCGGACCTCAAAGCTGACTTCGCGCTGGTCTGCGATTCCGAACTGTTTGCTCCCGGACTTCCGACGCTTTGCGTGGGCCTGCGCGGCATGATCTACACCGAGATCGAAGTGCGCGGCGCAAAAACCGATCTTCACTCGGGCATGTACGGCGGCGCGGCGCCCAATCCATTTTTTGCCCTAGCGCATATCATCGCCAAACTCAAGGACGAGGACGGAAACATTCTCATCCCCGGATTCTTTGACGAGGTTGTCGCTCCCAGCGCCGAGGAGCTTGCGGCGTGGCGTCAATTGCCCTTCGACGAAGAGGAGTACCGCAGGAACGAGGTTGGCTCAGCAAAGCTCATCGGCGAACCCGGATACAGCGTGATCGAGCGGACGTGGGCGCGCCCCTCGCTCGATGTTCACGGGATGCCCGGCGGCTTTATCGGCGCCGGCGCCAAGACCGTGATTCCGGCAAAAGCCACGGCAAAAATCTCCATGCGCCTGGTCCCGAACCAGACACCAGCCAAGACCTTCGCTGTGTACAAGAGCTTCGTGGAGAAGATCGCTCCTCCGGGCGTGAGCGTTGACGTGCGACTGATTCACACCGGCGATCCGTGCCTGATCTCCGTTGACAACCCATACGTGAAGGCAGCCACCCGCGCGCTGCACGAGGTCTGGGGCAAAGATACAGTCTTTATCCGCTCCGGGGGGTCCATACCGATTGTCGGCGACCTGGAACGTCATCTCTGCATGCCCAGCGTGTTGATGGGCTTCGGATTGCCCGACGACAACATTCACGCGCCGAACGAAAAGTTCTGCCTGAAGAATTTTGAATTGGGCATCGAATCGCTGATTTGCTTCCTGGAGGAAGTGGGGAAGAACGGGGAATAGAGAACAGTGGTCAGTGATCAGTGGTCAGAGAACAGAGAACAGAGAACAGAGAACAGAGAACAGGGAACAGAGAACAGAGAACAGAGAACAGAGAACAGAGAACAGAGAACAGAGAACAGAGAACAGAGAACAGTACGAGGGAACACCTGTGCGGGGATAGTGCGTGTGGGCTCGATGAATGAAATCGACGCTGCCGGATTTGTCCTTGCGGGCGGAGCATCAAGCCGCATGGGGCGCGACAAGGCGCTGTTGCCGTTCGCCGGTCGGCCCTTGATCGAGCATGCGCTTGCGACGCTGCGCGAGGCCGGCCTTTCGGCAAGCATCGCAGGGGCCAGCCCGGCCGCAGAGTCTGATCTTGCCGCTCATGCGCCAATCCTTCGAGAATCCGCAGCGTGGGCTGGGCCCTTTGGCTGGGATTTGCGCGGCGTTGGCGGCAGGCTCCGCGCGCTACTTCGTTTTTCTCCCCATCGATCTACCCCTCCTGCCCTCATCTCTCATCGCGTACCTCCTCCATCACGCGCGCATCACAGGCCGAGCCGTCACCGTCACCTCGGTGAACGGCTTCGCGCAGACATTCCCCGTCGTTCTCGACCGGTCCGTCCTTCCCGCGCTCGAATCTGAACTCCATTCCGGAAAGCGGGGCTGTTTTTCCGCTTTCCAAGCTGCGGCCGAGGGTTTCTGCCAGTCCGTCGCCTGCGTGGCGGCGGAGCTATTGGCTCAATCCGGCCAGATCGAGCATCCGCTCGGCCTGGCGCCTCTGCGCTGGTTCCTCAACGTGAATACCCCGGGGGATCTGGAGCGGGGGGAAATGCTCGCGGCGCAGCCGATCGCGTAAGCTGGATCCATGGCGCTGTTCGAAAATCCCGCCGGCCCGGATCCAATGGAGCCGCTCGAAGCCGAACTGGACGCGCTCGCTGAGCCCCATCGGGATGAGCCGCTGTTGCAGAAAGAAACTGCCCAGGATTCGGGGCTGCCTATCATTGTGTTCAACGATGTTTCGATCGCTTTCGACGGCCGGGCCGTCCTGGAGCATGTGAGTTTTTCGGTGAACCGGGGCGAGACGCTTTGCATCCTTGGCCGCAGCGGCGTTGGCAAGTCCGTTTCATTGCGCTTGCTGATGGGCTTTCTCAGGCCCGACTCCGGATCAATTCAGGTGGAAGGGCAGGAAATCACCGAACTCGATGAGGAGGGACTTCGCGCGATTCGCAAACGAATCACGATGGTCTTCCAGAACGGCGCCTTGTTTGACTCCTTGAGCGTGCGCGAGAACGTGGCTTTTCCGTTGCGCGAAAAAGGTGGTCTGGCCGATGACCAGGTGGATCAGATTGTCGGCCGGCTCATCGGCCTTACGGGGGCCGAAGACGTGGTCGATGCCTTTCCGGGCAGCCTCTCTACGGGGCGTAAACGAGCCGTTGCCATGGCTCGCGCGCTGGCCGCCCAGCCGGAGATCGTTCTTTATGACGAGCCCACGACCATGGTGGATCCCATCACTGCGCGGCGCCTTGGCGGACTCATTCAGCGACTCAAACTGCAGCTGGGATTCACCAGCATCGTGGTCACGCACGATACGCGTTTTGCTGAGAAGCTTGCCGACTCCGTGCTGTTTCTGCATCAAGGCCGGGCGGAGTTTTTCGGTCCGCTTAGTGGCTTTCTTGAGTCCGCCGACCCGGCGATTCGCCAGTTCCTGACCCTCGATGCCTACGTATTACCCTTAGATTAAAAGAGTTATGAATGTCTTACGTTTACAAATTAAGATCGTCTTATCAGGAAGAAATCGTCGGTGGTAACTCATTCGTTGCATTCGCCCGTAATCTGTCAGCGGTATGATTCTCTTGCTATCTGTTTCCTGTTTGGGCCAAGCTGGAGTCAAGCGATTGCATTCGAACTTCCGTCGAATTCGGTGGCACGAGCTACGCTCGGGGTATTTCGCGTCTCTAAATAAAAAAGATATCAGTATTTATTTTGCCTTCACTGCACTTCCATTCTCAAAACGCGGGCGACCGAGCATTCCGGGCCTGAAGTCCAAGTCGATGTATAATGAGAGAAAGCTTATTCCACTTATGCCTGCCGCGGCACAATCTGGCATGCATGTCTTTTCGCTGGCGACAGCGGTTCCAGAGATCCCGTCGGACAAACCGCAATCGCGTGGCGCTTTTTTCCTGAAGAAAATGCCGACCCGCGAGGTGCCGGCAGGAAACCTTGGATTGCGGACTCGCTTTGGGCGCAACTCCATGTGTTTCGCCGCGTCCTTGGTGGCAGCACCGGTTGCAGAGGCTCCTCGAACGAAGCCGCTCCCATCAGTTCTTGCTCCACATGAACCCTGTTTCATTTACGTTGCACTTCAACCCCAGCAGCCCGTAGTCCAGGCTCTTAAGAAGATTTGAGGTCTGCGTAGACTCTATGGCGAGTTCGGATTTCTGGCAAAAGCTGTCATCGTCCTTGACCGCTTCGGCTGAATGGGACGCCGGAGCCGCAGGTAATCCCCCGCGAACCGCTCGCGGGACGGCCAAGATGTGGATGGCGATGGATGCTCTGACCGTCTTGCTGGCGGCAATGACGGCCACGCTTTACCGCTTCCACGCGAACCCAGTGAACGGCGCGCGCAATTTCTTTGGTGGCACCATGTTTCGTGGGCTGTCGGTGTGGATCCTGCTGGCCCTCCTGTGCGGTTTCACGATCGCGCTCATTGTTACCAGCCGGCGGCTGCATCTCTACACGCCGATGCACATGACCAACCTGCTGCACGAACAGAGGATGAGCGCGCAGGCCTGCCTGACCTCCGGATTGCTCCTCACCGGTACGCTCTATCTGGTCAGAGCTCAAACCATTTCCCGCGGCATCGTGCTTGAAACGATCGCCCTGGTGGCCATCGGCGTGGGACTGCGCCGATTCATTTATCGCTTGCTGCTCTACCAGCGCTTCGAACGCGGGCTGGATACGCGTAATGTGCTCATCGTTGGCACGGGGCCCGAAGCGAACGCGCTTCGTCAGCACCTGGAGAAGATCCGCCACCTGGGTTACACATTCAAGGGTTTCATTTCGTTGCCCGGCTGCTCCCAGCATGAGGACGTGTCCGGGCACATCGTCGGCAACCTGGAAACTCTTTTCCAGCACACGCGCAAGCAGTTCATCGACGAGATCTTCTTCACCACCCCCTGCGAGCGCGGCATCGTCCAGAGTGTTCTGGAGCAGGCTCGCGTTCACGGGGTCGATCTGCGGGTCATTCCCGATCTCTACGATGGGCTGGCGTGGAACAGCCCCATCGAATACATTGGCCAATTCCCCACCATCCCCCTGCATCGCGGCACGGTGCCTGAAATCGGCCTGATTTTCAAGCGCGTTTTTGACACCGTGTTTTCCGCCTTGATTCTCATTGTCCTGTCGCCCCTTCTGCTGGCGATCGCCATCGCTGTCAAGCTCGATTCCCCGGGCTCGGTCTTCTACTCTTCCGAGCGGATCGGCAAGAAAGGCGTGGTATTCCACTGCATCAAGTTTCGGACCATGGTTCGCGATGCCGACAGCCGCCGCGCCGAGATCATGCATATGAATGAGCGCGACGACGTGCTCTTCAAAGTTTCAAACGATCCCCGCGTCACGCGCCTGGGCCGGTTTCTGCGCAAGTATTCGCTCGATGAGTTGCCGCAGTTCATCAACGTTCTGCGCGGCGAAATGAGCATTGTGGGGCCGCGTCCGCCGCTCGCCGGCGAAGTGCGCAAGTACGATCTCGACCACCTGCGCCGCCTTGACGTGACCCCCGGCATCACGGGCCTGTGGCAGGTACAGGGCCGCCAGGACCCATCCTTCGCCAGCTATGTCTCGCTCGACGTGACCTACATTGACAACTGGAGCATCTGGCTCGACTTCAAAATCATTATGCGTACCATTGCCGTGGTCTTTTCCGGTACGGGAACGTAGCTCCCTGCAGCTGTGAGAGAAGTGCGCCGCGGAGAGCGGATCGACATCCACGAGGCCGAGGCCAGGGCAGTCTGCGTTAGACCAGGCCGGTGCTTTGCTTGATGTCTTCGGTGAGGAACTCATGCTCCGAGTCCACCGGCTTTTTCACTTCAATACCCGTCGCCATTGCGCCTGACTGGAGCGTCCGCTCCATCCGCGGCTCGGCATTTCGGCGCACCCGCAGATTGTTGATGGCATATTCGACGTAAGGCGACTTCAATTCCGGATCCTTGCCGAGGAAGCGGCATGTCGCCGTCACCTGCTCCACGATGAAGGTGGGTTGGAACCCGGCCAGTTCGAGTTCCTTTTCCTTGGTGATCATGTACACGATGTAATTGAAGACTTCGTCGCTGAGAGTCAGACTGTGCCGAGCACACTCCATCTGGAAAATGCGGTGGAATTGGTCCAGGCCCGGCGGCCCCACTTCGATCTTGTAGGGAAGCCGGCGGAGAAATGCGGGATCCATCAGGTCTTCGGGATTCAGATTGGTAGCGAAGATCACGATTTCTTCGAACGGAATGCTGAAGCTGGCGCCGGAGCGCAACTTCATATAGTCGACCCGGCTTTCCATGGGCACGATCCACCGGTTCAATAGGTCTCTCGGGCTCACGAACTGGCGGCCGAAGTCATCGATAAGAAAACAGCCGCCCAGCGCCTTCATGTGCAGGGGCGCGTCGTAGAAATGCCCTTTCTCGTCGTAGCGCAGGTCAAGCATGTCCAAAGTCAATTCGCCACCGGCAACCACGAACGGCCGCCGGCAAGTGATCCAGCGCTTGTCGCGTGTGTCGCGGCGGAAGCTCGCAAGCTCGGAAGAATCTTCCTGACCCGCCGGCAGATTGGCCTGGATGTGAAGCCTTGGATCGAAGAACCGGATGATTTGGCCTTCGACGATGATCGCGTAAGGCACATGAATTACATCCTGAAAAACGCTTGCGAAACTCAGGGCGACTGAGGTTTTGCCGTTGCCCGGAGGCCCGTAGAGCAGAATCGCCCGGCCCGAGTTCAACGCCGGCCCTGCCTGTTCCACGATGGTTTCGTCGATGGTTAATTCCTTAATGGCCTTGTGCACTTGTTCCAGCGTCACACGCTCGTTGGTCGGCTTCTGCATGTTGACCCGGTCAATGAACTCCGCCAGCGTGACCGGCGCGGGTCCGATGTATCCCGACCTCTGCAGCGCTTCAAGGGTCCAGCGCTTGCCCTCATCGGTCATGGCATAGCGCATGTCGAGCACGCTGTCTGAGCTCATTGCGCCCAGGGTGTAGATCAGCTGCCGCTCGGTGGCGATCGCCGCCAGGTCCATCACGATGTGCTGAGGGAGCTTGATTCCATCCGCAATCTGGCCGATCTTCTCCAGACGGGAGGAAAACATGAGTTTCATGAACAGAGCCAGCAGGTCGGTGTCGGCGATGCCGGTGGCTTCGATATCCGCGGGTTCCTGCGGCACGCGGTGGATGAAGCGGTCGATCGTACGGGCGTCGACCAAGCCGAGCGCAACCAGGTTGTCGCCCAGGTTTCCACCCTGCGACACCTGGCGCTGAAGGGCAGCGCGAATGTCTTTCTCCGTGACAAGGTTGGCACGGATCAGCAACTCGCCTAGCTTCATTTGCGGTTCGATGGCGTTCCCCCCCGACTCGAGCGGTTTCGCGCTTAACATGGCTGAAGCCGCCGCGAAGTGGGTGTTTTCTTAAGAAAACATCCACTCTCTTCCTGGATCAGACTGGCCAAAACAACTGCGAAATCACCCAAAACCTGCCTTCTGCAGATTCCGTCGACCGCCCCGCCGTACCCATTAGGGATGGGTCAATTAGTTACGGTTTTGATTCTAGGGGTGAACTTTTGTCGAAAGGAATCCCCCGTTTGGGTGCTTGCCGCGTAAGGCCAAACGTTCCATGGACTTAGACCTGTCCATCGCCGAGCGCCACAAGCGGAGCCGGAGCTGGGTTGTTCCCGTGGGCCATAGATTTCCGGGCAGCGGACGAACCTCTCGCATCCGAACTCCGCTCGCCTGGGCGCCTCGGACGGTCCCAAGGCAACCGAAAGCGGGGCGCCCGGCTCTATCTCTTTGTTAACGCTGTGTGAATGAGAGGAGCGAGGAGTGGCGAAAAAGAGCGGAAAGGGGCTTGCCAATCCGACGACGCTAAAGCCGATCGAGAAACGCGAGGGATTGCTCCACGTCATCATCGAGACGCCCAAAGGCAGCCGCAACAAATTTGCCTTCGATCCGGACCAAAGAGTGTTTTCGCTCAAGAAAGTTCTTCCCGCCGGAATGACGTTTCCCTACGACTTCGGGTTCCTTCCGCAGACGCTGGCCCCGGACGGCGACCCGTTGGACGTGTTGCTGCTGATGGACGAGCCGGCCTATCCCGGAGTCATGGTTCGATCGCGGCTCATCGGCGTGATCGAAGGCGAGCAGATTGACGGCAAGAAAAAAACACGCAACGACCGGCTGCTCGCCGTGGCCAACGACAATCACCTCTACGCCAACATCAAGCGATGGCAGGATCTCCCGCGAACGTTCACCAAGGAGTTGGAGGAGTTCTTCGTCAACTTTCATCGCCTGGAGGGCAAGCAGTACAAATTGCTCGGTTGCAAGGACATCGCGCAGGCGGGAGCCCTGATCAAGCGCGCGCGGCGGGCGGCGTAGACCGAACTGGGAGGCCAACATGGCGGAACTCGTTCTGCGTTTCCTGATCGGCGGAGCAGTGGTATCTTTTTTTGCCGTGGTGGCGGAGACTCTCAAACCCCAGAGCTTTGCAGGAATGTTCGGCGCCGCACCCTCGATTGCGCTCGCCACGATCGGGATTACAATCGCACACCACGGCACGGCCTATGCAACGACTGAAGCGCGTTCGATGGTGTTTAGCGCCCTGGGATTCTTCTGCTACGCAAGTGCGGCAAGTTGGTTTCTCATGCGCGTGAAGATTTCCGCGCTGACTGCCGCTGTGGCACTTCTGCCGGTATGGCTTGGAGTATCCGTTTCGTTCCTTTGGCTGGTGGTTCGTTGGCGATGATCGTTCATGCCAGACCCGCGGCGATCAAAGGAATCCGACCCCACGAGTGGGTCATCCGATTCATATTCGGCGGTGGAGTCTGCGTGGCGGCGGGGCTGATTTCCAGGCGTTTTGGGCCGGAGGTTGGCGGATTGTTCCTGGCCTTCCCCGCGATTTTTCCTGCCGGCGCGAGCCTGGTGGAGGCACACCAGCGCAAGCACAAGGCCAAGGCGGGCATGGATGGAACAATGCGCGGACGTGTTGTCGCCGGAGTCGACGCGGCGGGCGCGGCGATGGGCTGCATTGGGCTGGCCGGCTTTGCCGTCGTGTGCTGGCTCGGTTTGCCGAGGCTGAAAACAATCGCCGTGTTCCTGGCGGCAACATCGGTCTGGTTCGCCATCGCAATGGCGGCATGGTGGTTGCGCAAGAGACACATCTTCCGGAGGCGAAATGCCGGGAGAGACGCGCGGCCCGTCTTTCGCGTGTTCTGATCGTCGAAGATTTACACTGGAGTTGTGAAGATCGCACTGGCGCAGATCGATCCGACGGTGGGAGATTTCACCGGAAACCTGAAGAAAATCGTCGCCTTCAGCCAACGTGCCGCCGATTCAGGCGCACGCCTGACGGTTTTCTCCGAGCTCGCGATCTGCGGCTATCCGCCTGCAGATCTTCTTGAGAAGCCCAGCTTCCTCGCCCGTTGCCAGTCGGCAGTGGACGAACTTCGAGCCGCCACACGCGACCTTCCGACCGCCGTTCTGGCCGGCGTGGCGCTGCCCTCCGGCCGGGAAGACGGCAAGTCAGCCTTCAATTCCGCGGTGCTGCTCGATCGCGGGAGCCTGCTCCTAGAACAGCACAAACGGCTCCTGCCTTTTTACGACGTCTTCGATGAGCAGCGCTACTTTTCGCCTGCCGGGCCTCAACAGGTCGTCGACCTCGACGGCACGCGGCTTGCCATCACCATCTGCGAGGATGCGTGGAACGACAAGAATTTCTGGCCGCGCCGGCTCTATCCCGTCGATCCCATGGAAGAGCTGATGCGCCAGAATCCCGCGCTGCACGTCAACCTGTCTTCTTCGCCCTTCTGGCACGGCAAGCGCACTGTGCGGCGCGAGATGCTGGCCGCCATCGCGCGCCGCGACGGCATTCCAGTGCTGATGTCGAACCAGGTGGGCGGCAACGACAGCCTCATCTTCGACGGCTCGTCGCTGGCTTTGGATGCGCGCGGAGAGCTGATTGCGCAGGCCGCCTCATTCGAGGAAGACCTCGTGATCGTCGATCCTTTCGATGCTTCGCCGGTGGCGCTGCCCGAGGACGACGAAACCGAAGCGGCATACCGCGCGCTGGTGCTAGGAACGCGCGACTACGTGCGCAAGTGCGGATTCCGCAAAGTCGTCATCGCCCTCAGTGGCGGGATTGACTCGGCGCTGGTCGCGGCCATTGCCGCCGAAGCTCTGGGCGCGGAGAACGTGACATGCGTTGGAATGCCCAGTCCATATTCCTCAACCGGCTCAATCGAAGACAGCCGCCAGCCTGGCTGCGAACTTCGGCATCCGCTTTGAAACCATCTCCATCAGCGAGCTCTTTGCTGACTTCAACCGTGCGCTGGCCCCGCTTTTCAGCGGATTGCCGCCCGACACGACCGAAGAGAACATCCAGCCCCGCATTCGCGGCACGATTCTGATGGCCCTCTCCAACAAATTGGGCTCGCTGGTGCTCACCACCGGCAACAAATCCGAGATGGCGGTCGGCTATTGCACGCTTTACGGAGACATGGTGGGCGCGCTCGCGGTCATCGGCGATCTGGTGAAGACGCGGGTGTACGCAGTGTGCAACTGGATCAACCGGGACCGGGAAAGAATTCCCGCAGCCATTCTCATGAAGCCACCCTCAGCCGAGCTTCGGCCCGGCCAGATGGACACCGACTCGCTGCCGCCTTATGAGGTGCTCGATCCGATCGTTGAAGCCTACGTCGAGCGCTACGAAACGCCGGAATCGATCGCCGAGAAGCACGGTTTTCCCCTCGATCTCGTCCAACAGGTGGTGCACCTGATCGAGCGCTCTGAATACAAGCGCCAGCAGGCCGCTCCCGTGCTGAAGGTCACCTCAAAATCTTTTGGTATGGGCCGCAGATTTCCGATCGCCGTGAAAGTCCAGGTGTGAACAGCCGTGCATCGTGATTCGTGTTTCGTGAACCGCGATGAGCCCGGTTGTTTCGCGGCGAGTGACGGCTCGCAATGCACCAACCAGGCGCGATTAGCCTCCACGGCGTATCAACATTTAAGCTAATGGGTTGGGAGTCTTCCCACCGTTGAAGGAGAGTAGCTTGATTCGTCTGTCAACCCGATTCATCGGCGCCGCCGCGCTGATTGCCTTATTCGTTCCCGCACTGCAAGGCGCTGCCCAGCAGCATGTGCCGCCCGCGCCCGCTACGACTTCAGAGCCCTCGGCGCCGGCGCAGCAGCCGGCAGACACGACTCCCGCAGACCAGCCCCAGCTTCAGGTTCCGCCCGCAGCGCCGGCGCCCTCCGGCCCGCCGGTCTTTCCCAAGCCCGATCCCGCCAACTTCACCGCCGCCGCTCCCACCAAGGAGGTCGTTGACAGCTTTCTCGAGGCAAATTGGGGTTACGACACGGACCGGATGTGGCAAGTGCAGGCCATTCGCAAAACACCGGCAGACGGGGTGAGCCAGGTGATTGTTCTGTTCGGCGACAAGACGGGCAAGCAAAAACCCCAGGTCCTGTCGTTCTATGCTCTTCCGGACGGCAAGCACATTATCAGCGGTGACGACATCATCAACTTCGGCGCGAATCCCTTTGCCGACTCGCGCCGGCAATTGCAGCAACGTGCCAACGGTCCGTATCGCGGAGCGGCCTCGAAGGATTTGGAATTAGTGGAATTTGCCGATTTCCAATGCCCGCACTGCAAAGAGGCGCAAGCCAATATGGACAAGCTCGCCACGGATTATCCCAAGGCGCGCATTGTTTTTCAGAACTATCCGATTCCCGGGCTTCATCCACAGGCGATGACAGCGGCGGAGTATGGTGTCTGCGTGACAAAGCTGGGCGGCAGTTCAGCGTTCTTTCAATTCGCATCGGCGGTTTTTGACGGCCAGGATGGTTTGGCCAGCCCCGACGGAGCAACACTGACGCTGAACAGCGCCGCCACCAAGGCCGGCCTCGATCCTGCGAAGGTCGCGGCATGCGCCGCCACCCCTGAAGCCAAGGCTGACGTCGATGCTTCTGTCCAGCTGGGAAGGGACCTCGGCGTTGCCGAAGTGCCCACGCTGATGGTGAACGGCCGCGCGATTCCCGCCACAGCACCGTATGACGTACTGAAAAAAGTCATCGACTACCAGGTGAAGGCTGACGGCGTAACCGGACAGTAACCGAAGTGACGCTCACGACGAAAGGGGCGCGATCTTCTACTGCGTGCCCCGTTCCACCCGCATCATCGCGGTATGGCCCGCAGCTTGCGTCCCGCGAATCACGTGCGGGGTCATCACGATCACCAGCGTCGCGTAGTTCTGCTGCAAATCCTTGCTGGTGACATCGTTCAGCCCTGGAATCTCGCTGATTCCCGGCGTGCCGCTGATCGCCAGGCTCTGCGACTTGTCCATCTCAGTGGCGACGACCGCGGCTTCGCCGGCCCTCAGTGTCACGATTCCCGAATAGGCACGGTTATCGAGCACGGGATTTCCATCGATCGAGGTTCCAGCAAGGGCATCGAGCTTCAGGTCGATGGCCAGCGCCACGTCGCCATCTCGCAGGACCTTCGGGTTCACCTTGAGGTTCAGTCCGAGATCCTGATACTGCACCATGGGAACATTCGGCACCGACGATGTGAGCGATGACAGAAGCGACGACAAGCTGCTGGAGCTTCCCGCTCCCGTCAATCCGGCAATGTTGGGGATATTGGGCGAGAGGCTGGAATAGGAAGATGTCTGGATGGGGTACCTTTCGCCTTCCTTGATTGTCTCGTCCTGCCCGTCCTCCATGCGCAGCTCGATCTGATCAAGCTCCCGCGAATCAGACGAGTTCAAGTTCAGGTTGAACTTCGCCGCGCCGGGTACCAGCGCCGATTCTGTAAGGCCGCCGCCAAACAAGGCGAATCCACTGGATAGCAACGGGCTCGAAACCTGTCCGGAGGCAATGAGGATACCGAGGATGGCCAGCGGATCGTTGGCTGCGGCCAGCCCCGACGAAATGATCTGCTGCACCAGGCTCGCATTCTGGCTTAGCAGCGATTGCTCTTCGGCAAAGACATTGAAGGCCGAAATGCTCTGCGGCAATTGCGTTCCAGTGTTGTGCGTGCTGGTGTGCGCCACCTGGATCATGCGCACGTCCAGGAGCACTTCGCTGCGCCCGTCGATCAGGCTCCTCATGGTGGCGTTAAAAGCGTCGAGCGTGGATGCCGGGGCGCGCAAGGTGAGACTGCCCTGCGACGGGGAAAGCTGGGCCTGCTTAGCCTCAAACACCTCCTTTGCCAGCGAGGCGATTTCCGTCATTTCATCGGCGCTCAAACCGGAGAGATAAACCGTTTCTGTCTCCTGGGGAGTCAAGCGCGTCCGGTTCTCGCGCGTATCGTCGGCGACCAGCGCGTGATGCGCGTCCAGCGGAACGTAGAAGGTGTGCGTCGCCATGTCCAGAATGCGCACGGCGTCGACAAAGTTCACGTCCTCCAGGTCCAGCCGAATCTGCGTAGGCCGCACGCTGTCGTCGAGCATGGCCTCGACTCCGTACGCCTTGAATACCTGCTGGATCACCTGGCGCTGGTCGTTGTGCAGATGGAAGCTTTGCTTTGCCGGCGCCGCCAGGATCGTTTGCTCGCTGGCGATCTGGCTCGCTGCCTGCCCATAGAGCGACCGGGGTTGAGCGCGGGCCGTTTCATCGGCGAGGTCGTCCAGATGCTGGCTGGCTTCAAAGTTTTTAGGATCGAGCGCGAGAGCGCGAGCCAGGGCAGCGCGCGCGCCTGCCTCGTTGTTTAGCAGCCGGTCTTTGGCTGCTTCCTGGATCAGCGCTGTCACTTCGTGGCTCTTGGCCACAAGGGCTGCCAGCGGATAGTCGGTGTTCGAGGGGTCAAGCGCCGCGGCACGATTGAATCCCTGCATCGCCTCGTCAAACCGGCGGTCCAGAAAAAGCCTGCTCGATTCTAGATAGATTTTTGCAGCGCGCCTCTGATCGCTCGTGCGCGGCTTCTTCGTACTAGACGGCGCGGGAATCTCGCTCGCTGCCGGCGCCTGGCCGGAGTCGGCTCCGGCGCTGCCTGCCGCGCCGGAGCTCGCGCCGGAACCTGCTTGCGAAGAAGTGCTCTGGCTGCCGGTTGCGCTTGTTCCCGTTTGAGGCGCCGGATTCTCCGTTTGCGCGTGAAGGACGGCCGCCGCGACAGCAAGAGCCAGGATAACGCCGCACGACTTCGCCGCCGCGCACACCCATCCGCGCCGGGCTTCAGACCGCTCCTTCGCGTCAATCGCTGCCGGTTGCATCTTCATGCTTTGCCCTGAGATCGCGCCAGCAAATCCTTGAGTGAGGAGACACACGCCTCCGGCTGGCAGCGCAGCAACTCGTCGAAGCTGTATTTTCCCGTGGCCACAGCGATCACAGAAAGAAAATTGGCGCGCGCTGCCTCGATGTCCCGGGGCGTGTCGCCTACCACGCAGATCTTCACGCCGGATGGCCCGGCGGGTCCCGCCAACTCCCGCGCCTTTTGCGCCGCATGCCCGATCAGCTCGGGCCGCACCGGGAAATGGTCACTGAAGCCGCCGAACCGGAACCACTCACGGAGGCCGGCCTTCTCAATCTTGATCCAGCCGATCGCCTCGAGGTTTCCCGAGGCCACTCCCAGCAGCCCGCCGCGGCGGGCCAGATGGCGAAGAACCTCTTCGACCCCCGGCGTCAGTTCAGGGTCCAGCTCGTGACGCCTTTCTGCGACGGAGTTCCGCATGGCTTCGAGAATGGCTTCGTAGTGACGCTCCAAGACGCTATCGGGGATTCCCGCCTGGCGGCATGCTTCGCGCAAAATCGCGGTATCGGTGCTGCCGTGGATCAAGACCCCGGCCAGCGTGATCTCGAATCCGGTCACGCGATGCACGCTCGCGGCCACCGAGTCATAGTGCACGCGGTCGCGGCTGCGCATGAGCGTTCCGTCGATATCGAACAGATACGCGTCCTGCTCGTCCCACACGAAATCCGGCTCGGTGTAAACGCGGGCTTCGCTGTTCTCTTGTATTTTCTGCATGATGTGGGCTGAATGGTCTCCGCGGTTTCGACCCGGGTCCAGAGCTGGCTCTGCAAGCGGATCCAGGAAACCCGGAACCGCTCTCAGCCCCGGCGATAGCCTTGGCGAAACGCGCTAAATACAGGACGTTCGCTCTGCGGCGGACGCTTGATCTCCGCCCGGACTTCGGCCAGTTCCAGTCCCAGTTCCGCCATTGCGCGGCTCAGTGTGTTGCGATGCATGCCCAGTTCTTCCGCAGCCTTGCACTGGTTTCCCCGGTGCGCCACCAGCACTTCGCGCAGATACTGCCGCTTGAACTCGCGTACCGCCTCTTCGTAGCGGACTCCGCTCGAGTGCATTTGCGTCACCAGGCTTTCCAATTCTCGTTTCACGCGTCCCTCTTGCCAAATACGAATCATCAGTCTAACCCGTCCCGCGGTCTTCGTGCAGCAGAAATTCTCAGCTGGAGCCGTGGGGGTGCATCCACTCCGGCGACTCGTGCTCCAAAAGCAGCAGGCCCTTGCGCACGCGCTGGCCCAAATCGCCGGGAGTCACTTTCTCGCTCATATGGAGCGTGCCAAAAAACAGCCTGGGCAACTTGGCCTCGTTTAACCATCCCTGCCCCGGGTAAAAAGCCACGATCACGAGGATGGAGATCATCACCAGGAACACACCCTGAATGAATCCAAGGATTGCTCCCGCCAGGCCATCCAGACATCCGAGGCCCAGCTTGTCGGCCAGCTTGCCAATCATGCCGCCAATCAGGTTCGCAAGCCCCATGACCAGCAGTGCGATCAGAAGGAACGCAACGGTGTTAGCGATCGCGTCGGCCCTGAAGATCGGTAAGAACAGAGTCCCGACCCTCTGGTAGTTCCACATTGCCAGAGTCAGCCCCAGGATCAACCCCGCGAGCGAGCAGGCGGTGCGGAAAAACCCCTGCGCAAGCCCACCCAGGGTGGCTCCCGCGAGCACAGCCAACACGACCCAATCAACCCACGTCATATTCCGCTCCGCGTCCGCTACAGGGCCTGCTCACAAACCCTACTTGTCCATCTCCCGTCCGGTCAAGCGCCGGAAGGCCTCAAGATATTTGGCGCGCGTCCGTTCGACGACTCGCTCCGGCAGGCTCGGCGCCGGCGCCTGCTTGTTCCAGCCAATCTCCTCCAGGTAGTCGCGAACAAACTGCTTGTCGAACGAAGGCTGCGCGCCCCCGGGCTTCCACGTCCCGGCGTCCCAGAAACGCGAAGAATCCGGAGTAAGGACCTCATCGGCAAGGATAATCCCTTCGGCGGTTTTGCCAAACTCGAACTTGGTATCGGCCAGGATGAGCCCGCGCGATTCCGCATGGGCGGCTGCCTGCTGGTAGATGGCGAGCGTGAGCCTTCGCAGATGTGCCGCGTCGTCCGCGCCCACCAGCTTTTCTACAGCCGCATAAGAAATGTTCTCGTCGTGAGCGCCGTCCTGGCTCTTGGTAGCCGGCGTAAAGATCGGCTCCGGCAGCCGTGATCCGTCCTTGAGACCGGGCGGAAGCTCGATGCCGCAGACCGTTCCCGACGCCTGATACTCCTTCCATCCCGATCCGGCCAAATACCCCCGCGCCACGCACTCGACGGGAAACATCGCGGCCCGCTTCACCAGCATCGAGCGGCTCTTGAGCTGGCCATCGAACTGCCGGAGCGCTTGCGGATACTCCTCCACGTTGGCGGTGATCACGTGATTCGGAACCAGATTCTCAAGCAGATCGAACCAGAACAGCGAGATCTGCGTCAGGATCTTGCCTTTATCCGGAATCCCCGAGCCCAGCACATGATCGAATGCCGAAATCCGGTCCGTGGCCACCAGCAGAAGCGCGTCATCGACCGCATAGAGATCGCGCACTTTGCCGCGCCCCAGCAAGGGAATGTCGCCAAGATCGGATGTCAGCAACGCTGTCATATGGATTGTTCCTCTCAGAACGTTCTTCGGAGGGACTGAATTTCCGATTCTCCAGCCGCGGACAGGCTTTGTCAATCATTCCCGCGCGCACCATAAGAGGAGGGTCCTTCGGCGTTGACGCCCTGGGGGCGGCGGCAGCGCAGGTCGGTGATTCCGGCCTATTTCAAGCGGAAACGACGGCAGTTTTATCGCAATTTGGGTGACACAACCCCTGTGACAGCCGTCACGGACCGGAATCGGCACATGGGAGAAACTTCGGTTGTCAACATGGTTCGGAGGGCGTGTACGAAAGCCTTCTTTGAGCCGGGCGACACGAGGCAGCAGTGGAAAGGGGAAGCCGCGGCTAGCTTCGTTGAATGCAGGGATCACCAGTAGCCGCGTGCTACCGACCTCCAGTGCCGGCTACTGGTCCCCGTCTTTATCTTGTGTACGTAGAACTACAAGCGCCTCCGAAGAGAAGTCATCCTTCGGGGGCGAAATTTTGCCCGCTCAATGCCAGTCCTCACATGCCTGAGCGGATTTTTCCCCGTTATCTCTCCAACCCCGCAAGCTCCGCTGAACGCCGCTGCTTTTAATGCGGCCGGCCGGGCAGCACAAAATGCTCCTCGCACCGCGGCTCGTAGTTGTCCCCGGCCATGATGATGGGGCTCGAGTACTCGGCTGGCTTTCCATCGATCATGCGCTGCGGATACAGGGCCTTGGCTCCGCAACTGCAATAGGCCACGAGCTCGGTGACGTTGCCGGCGTACGTGCGCACCAGCCACGACAGGTCGAGCATTTCGCCGAACGGCATGCCCCGGAAATCAAGCTCAAGGCCCGACACCATCACATCGTGCCCAGCGTCGAGCAGGCGCTTGGTAAACAGAAAGAGATCGTTTACGAATTGACCCTCGTCGATTGCGATGCACTCGATGCGCTTGCCGATCCGTTGCTCCGTCGCGCGGATCACCGGCAGCACAGTCCAGGGATCGAGAGAAGGGAACTCGACCGCCTCCATTTTTCCGCAGCCGTTGCGATTGCGGCTTTCGACCACGCCCGCGGCGGCCTTGGTGTCCGCGCTGGGCTTCAGGAGCATGACATATTGTCTGGCGTATTCGCGGCGCGTTTCAATCCTGCGCAGCAACTCTGCGGTCTTGTTGCTCCGCATGGGCCCGACAATCATTTCCAGCTTGCCCGGCACGTGATCCTCTGAAGTCCTTTGATGCCGTCTCAAAGCTCGTAGCCCGCGACCTGGTGATCATCCATGGCCGCTACCGGCTACTGGCTATTGGCTACTGCCTGCTTCTCACGCCGTTGCCCGCTGCGCCTCGCGCTGATGCCCCAATCGCACGCTCACTACCTTCGACACGCCGGGCTCCTGCATGGTGACGCCGTAGATCATGTCGGCGGCCTGCATCATGCGCTTGGAGTGAGTCACGATGAGGAACTGCGTGTCGCGGCTCAGCGATTCGAGCAAGTCCGCAAACCGTCCCACGTTGGTTTCGTCGAGCGCCGCGTCGACTTCGTCGAGCACGCAGAACGGACTCGGCCGAAACTGGAAGATGCCGACCAGCAGCGCCAATGCAGTCAGCGCCTTCTCGCCGCCTGAGAGCAGGAGCACATTCTGCAGTTTCTTTCCCGGCGGCGAAACCACGATGTCGAGTCCGCTCTCGTCCAGATTGCCCTCGTCGCTCACGCGCAAAAATGCCTGGCCGCCCTGGAAGAGCCGCGCAAAAACGCGACCAAAATTTTCGTTGATGCTGGTCAGCGCTTCGTCGAACTTGGTGCGCGAAATCTGATCGATCTCCTTGATCGTTTCCTGCGTGTTTTCAATGGACTCGATCAGGTCCTGGCGCTGCGTGGTCAGGAAGCTGTGGCGCTCCGCCGTTTCCTTGTACTCATCGAGCGCCATCATGTTCACGGGGCCCATCTGCTCAAGGCGCTCGCGCAGCGCGCGGCAGGTCACTTCCTCGGCGGCAAGTTCTTCGCCGGCGAGGCGCGCAATTGCCGCGTCGTCGCGCAGCACCTGCGCTTCCACATTCACCTCGGCAAGGCAGCTGGCTTCGAGGTGCTCCAGATCGGAGTGCAGCTTGGCCAACTCGCTGGATAGCTCGGCGCGATCTTCGCGCAGCTGGTCCAGCGCTGCGCGTTCACCGCGGAGTTCGGTCTCAAGCTCGGCCAACTGCTGCCGGAGCGCCAGCGCCTGCTCGGCGATGGTCTGTGCCGCGGAAAGCGCTCTTGTCTGCGCCAGAGCCAGGTCGGCCAGGCTCTTTGCGAGCTCGGTGTTTTCATGGATGCGCTGCTCGCGCTCAGCCGCTGCCGAGGTGCGCTGTTGCTCGATCGTCTGGACCCGCCGCTCGAGATCGCCAAACAGGCGGTCGATGCGCTGGAAAGCTGCTTCCGCGCCGCGACGCCGTTCTTCCAGGCCTGCCAGCTCGGCGGTCATCTGCGCCGCTTCCTGCTGCAACAGCTCGCGCTTCTGCCGCAAAATCTCCAACTGCGCCTGCTGCGTGTTCTGGCTGTTCTCAGCCTGCGCATGCTCAGCCTCAAGCCGGGCAGCCTCGCCGCGCTTTTCAGCAATCGATTGGCGCTTGGCCTCCCGCGCATCCTTATTGCGCGCCGCCTGCGATTGCCACTCCTGCAAGCGCCGCTCAATGCGCTGGGTCTCCGCCTCCATCTGTTTCAAGGCAGCGCCCAGGTTCGCTGCCTCGCTTTCGGCTTGCCGCCGCTCCTCGCCGCGGACTTCCAGTTGCGCCGTCAGCTCCTCGATGGCTCGCGTCAGCTCTTCGGCCTCCTTTTCGGCCTGGGTCAGCTCCATATCGAGCTTTGCCAGCTTGCCTTCGGTCTCGCGCAGTTCGCGCTTGAGCGCCAACGGGCCTTCACTCGCCGGCTTGCCTCCGGTCACCGTGGAGCGATGAAAGCATTCGCCCTCCGGGGTGAGGAAATAGGCGTGCGCGTAACGCAGAGCCAGGCGCTGCGCTTCGATTGCGTCTTCAGTCAGGTAGCCGTGGCGCAGCTTGGGCAGCAGCGACTCAAGCGACCGTCCGAAACCGTTCAGCACTTTGATGGCGTCGCGCAGCGGGGTCAGCCCGGGCTCTTTCACAGGTCCCTCGCCGGTATCGAAGAGTACCCCCTGCGCATCGGAGTGCACGAGGAACGTGGCGCGTCCGTCACTGGTTTTCAGAACGCGCACGCCTTCTTCCGCCGCGCCCCAATTTTCGACGACCACGTAGTTCAGCTCTTCACGAAGAAACTCGTCGACCACGCCTTCGTGCTCGCCGCTCACTTCCACGAAGTCCGCCAGTGTGCCCACCGGCGCTACCGAAGGCCCAAGCGCGCCGGGCTTGAGCAACCGCCGCACCGTGTCGGTTGCGTAGCCGTGATTGCGGATCAGCGCGTTGAGCGAGTCGCGCCGCCCCGCCAGCGCAGCCTGTTCGCCGCGGAGCTGGTTGGCCCGTGCGCGCCGCGCGCCTTCATCGGTTCGCTTGGCTTGCGCAGACTCGCGCAGCGACGCAATCTCCTCTTCCAGCCGTTTCAGCGCAGCGTCCGACGCTTCAAATCGCTGCCGCGATTCCGCACTCTGTGCGCCCAGGTTTTCCTGCTCGATGTGCGCCTGGCCCATCTCGCCTTCGAGCCGCTCGGCCTCGCGCTCCAGCGCGAACAGGCTCTCTTCGCCCTGCACAATAGAACTCCGCGCGTTGGCGGCGAGCGTGAGAAGGTGCATGGCATTGCGCCGTCCGGCTTCGAGCTCTCGCTCCGCGTTGTAGACATCCTCTGCCGCGGCGCGCGCCTCATGCTGCCGTGCCTCGACCTTTTCGCGGAACTGGTGCGCCTCGCCGGCCGCCGTCTCGAGGAAGCTTTTTTGCTGCGCGCGTTCTTCCTCGATCCCGGCCATTTGCGTCCGCGTCTGCTCAAGTTCCGCGCCCGACGCCGCAATGCGCGCTTCCAGCTCGCTAACGCGTTCCGTATTGCTGCGCTCGCGCGCTTTTCCACGCTCCAGCTCAACAGCGGCTTCACTCGCCTGTGCCCGCGCTGCCTCTCCCTCACGGTCCAGTTCATATCCGCGCTCGGTCAGCGCGTGCTGGCTCGCTTCTCGCTGTGCCACCGTCTCCACTGAAGCGTGAATGCGCCCGGTGAGCGCCGCAATCTCCTGCTCCAGCCGCGCCTGGTCCGCGTCCATCGTGGCCATGCGGCTGGCCAGGACAATGCGCAGCCGCCCGCGGAGCTCATCGCGCACCGCGGCATATCGTTCAGCCTTCGCAGCCTGCCGCTTCAGGCTGTTCATCTGCCGCGTTACTTCTTCAAAGATGTCGTCGACGCGCGCCAGGTTTTGTTTCGCGCTTTCCAGGCGCAACTCTGCCAGGCGCTTCCTGGTTTTGAAGCGCGTAACGCCGGCCGCCTCTTCAATGATGGCTCTGCGCTCGTACGGCTTTGAACTCAGCAACTGTCCAATGCGCTCCTGGCCGATGATGGCGTAGCTCTCCGGCCCCAGGCCCGTGCCCATGAAGATGTCCTGAATGTCGCGCAGCCGGCACAGCTTGCCGTTCAGAAGGTACTCGCTCTCGCCGGTGCGGAAGAGGCGCCGCGTGATCACGACCTCGCCCTTCCGCGGCGCGGTGTGAAACTTGCGCCGGCGAATCTTGAGCACCACTCCCTGCTGCGCCACCTGCGGTGGGGCAGAGTCTTGGACCGAAGCTGTGGCTTGATCAGATTGCCCGGAGGAGGAGCTTTCGCCTGACTTCTCACCGGCCTCTTCTTCAATCGTCAGTCCCGGCTGCTCGTTGGCGATGATCTCTTCGGCCTCTGCGGCTCGCTGCCGCCGCACCTCGTCTTCATCCCAATCCGCATGTCCCTCGTGATCGATCTCGACTTCCGGCGTAACCGGAATCGGTCCCTCATAGGCTTCGGGATCGATCATGGTGAGCGTCACTTCCGCCATACCCAGTGGCCTGCGATCGCGCGTCCCGGCAAAGATCAGGTCCTGCATGTGGGAGCCGCGCAGGCTTTTCGCGCTCTGCTCGCCCAGCACCCAACTGACTCCATCCAGAATGTTCGACTTCCCGCAGCCGTTCGGCCCCACCACCACGGCGATCCCCGTGCCCGCCACCGTCACTTCAGTGCGGTCGCAAAAGCTCTTGAACCCGAGGATATGAATCTTCTTTAGTTTCAGCATCTTTTCTCCGACTCGCCACGGAATCGAGCACAATTTCAAGATCTGGATTTGCCAACGCGCAGCCCCGCACAAACGCCGCGCAAACGGCAAACACGCCGCTTCACAATAAGACTCTACGGACGCGGAACCGCAGGGTCAACGCCGATGAAAGGTGCCAATGTGGATAAGAGGGCCGGAACTCGCGGCTGCAATGCGGGACCGATTGACATCGCCGACATCGAAAAAGTCGAGACGGTTTTCAAAGACGGCGTGGGTTACGATCCCGCGAAGTTGATTCAATCGGTTACGGGCCTGGTGGGCCTGCGCTGAGAATGGCAGCGCGACTCTCCTGGCCGGAGTCAGCGGGACGAGTCAATGGCTCGCATTTGTTTCACCCATCCCGGCAGAGATAAACTGGATTCACCATCGCCTCCGGCTCAGCTTCATCTGGCAGGAATTCCCGCAAGTTGAAGCCATAGATATCGATCACAGGCCCTGGACCCCCGAAGGAGACACGCCATGTCTGAACGCGAGACACAAACCCCCGGACCGCCAATTGTTGACGATCAAAACGCTATGCTGGGCGAGCAGAAGCCTGTCCAATCCAAGTGCCCGTTTTCGGGCAACCAGCTTACGCACACGACGGCGGGAGCAAAGGGCAACAACGACTGGTGGCCCGATCAGCTCAACCTGGCGATTCTGCATCAGCAGTCTTCGCTCTCGAATCCAATGGGCGCGGATTTCGATTATGCCAAGGAATTCAAGAGTCTCGATCTCGACGCCGTGGTGAAGGACCTGCGCGCCTTGATGATCGACTCGCAGGATTGGTGGCCGGCCGACTTCGGCCACTACGGGCCGCTCTTCATCCGCATGGCCTGGCACTCGGCGGGTACCTACCGCATTCACGATGGGCGCGGCGGAGGCGGCAGGGGCGCGCAGCGTTTTGCGCCGCTCAACAGCTGGCCCGACAATGTGAATCTCGACAAGGCGCGACGCCTGCTCTGGCCTATCAAGCAGAAGTATGGGCGCAAAATCTCCTGGGCGGACCTGATGATTCTTGCGGGCAATGTGGCGCTCGAGTCGATGGGCTTCAAGACCTTCGGCTTCGGCGGCGGACGCGCCGACATCTGGGAGCCTGAAGAAGACATTTATTGGGGACCGGAAACCAAATGGCTGGGAGACGAACGCTACAAAGGTGACCGTGAGCTTGAGAATCCTCTCGGCGCGGTTCAAATGGGCCTTATCTACGTGAATCCCGAGGGCCCGAACGGCAATCCGGATCCCATCGCCGCCGCGCGCGACATCCGCGAAACATTTGCGCGCATGGCGATGAATGACGAAGAGACCGTTGCGTTGATTGCCGGCGGACACACCTTTGGCAAGACTCATGGCGCAGCCGACCCGTTGAAGTATGTCGGCCGCGAGCCCGAGGGCGCCGATATCGAAGAGCAGGGCCTGGGCTGGAAGAACACCTTTGGCAAGGGAAATGGCGGAGATACGATCAGCAGTGGCCTTGAAGTTACCTGGACCACAACGCCAATCAAGTGGAGCAATAATTTCTTCATCAATTTATTTGGATACGAATGGGAGCTGACCAAGAGCCCGGCCGGCGCGCAGCAGTGGAAGCCCAAGGGCAACGCGGGCGCGGGGACTGTTCCCGACGCGCACGATCCGAAAAAAAGCCACGCGCCTACGATGCTGACCACCGATTTGTCGTTGAGATTTGATCCGGCCTATGAAAAAATCTCGCGGCGATTCCTGGAGCACCCCGAAGAATTCGCCGACGCTTTTGCCCGCGCATGGTTCAAGCTCACGCACCGCGACATGGGGCCGCGCGCACGCTACCTCGGCCCGCTGGTTCCCAAGGAAGAGTTGATCTGGCAGGATCCGGTTCCGGCGGTCGACCATCCGCTGATCGATGCCCGGGACATTGAAGCCCTTTCGGCAAAGATTCTTGCTTCCGGCCTCACCATTGCGCAGCTCGTGACCACCGCGTGGACCGCGGCCGCCAGCTTCCGCGGCAGCGACAAGCGCGGCGGCGCCAACGGAGCGCGCATTCGCCTTGCTCCGCAAAAGGATTGGGAAGCTAACCAGCCGGCGGAGCTGGCAAAGGTGCTGGCGAAGCTCAAAGTCATCCAGAAGGAGTTCAACGCTGCGCAAAAGGGCGGCAAGAAAGTCTCGCTCGCCGATCTCATCGTCCTTGGCGGTTGCGCGGCCGTCGACGCGGCTGCAAAGAAGGCCGGCCACAATGTGAAGGTGGGGTTTGCGCCGGGACGCACGGACGCGTCGCAGGAGCAAACTGACGTGGCGGCGTTCGCTGTGCTCGAGCCGAAAGCCGACGGCTTCCGCAACTACGTTCGAAAAGGAATGGAGAGCTGCGCGGCAGAGTTGCTGCTCGACAAGGCGCAACTGCTCACGCTCACAGCTCCCGAGATGACGGTCCTCATCGGCGGCATGCGGGTGCTGGGCGCGAACTTTGGCGGGACGCAGCTCGGCGTCTTTACCAAGCGGACAGGCATGTTGACGAACGATTTCTTCGTCAATCTTCTCGACATGAACACCAAGTGGCAGAAATCCGGCAAGCAAGAAGGCGTGCTGGAAGGCCGCGACCGCAAAACCGGCGAGCTGAAGTGGACGGGGACCGTTGTCGATCTCGCGTTCGGTTCCAATTCGCAGCTCCGCGCGCTGGCGGAAGTCTATGCCGCGAGCGACGCGGAAAAGGCGTTCGTCGAGGCGTTCGTGTCCGCATGGACCAAGGTGATGAACCTCGATCGCTTTGACTTCGCTTGATTGTGTTTGGCATTTCAACATCAAAGGCCCATCCGATTTGGATGGGCCTTTGCTTCTACGCCTTCTTCGTCTCTGGCGCTTCCATGGAATCACGGGCCGGGACGGCTGCGACCACAGCGGGCTTTGCCGTCACCGATTTCTTGCTAAGGAGCCGGGAGACGGCGGTGTTCAATTCTGCCTCGTCTTTCAGCGCCTGCGCCATGCGTTCCGCAAGGTCAGCCATCACGATGCGAATGCTGGTCGCAACCTCCAGGCACTCCTCGTCCGTTTGTGCGTGAAGCCCCTCACTGAGAGCCGAGTGCAGCAACGTGAGCGGGTTGTGGCCATTGATGAAGAGTGCCTGAGGAATTGCGAGTTTTACACTATCCACAGCCTTGCTAAACTGTGTCTCCCGCTTCGCAGCAGTCAACTCATCGATGACTGTTTGTCCTGCCGATAAACGCTGGCAAACTTTGATAACTTCGTCGAAGATCCGGTCCTTCTGGTCCTCAATAACTCGGCGATAATAGGCGAATGCAGCGATGCCCATTCCTTGGTTTTCGGCTCTTCGGCCCTTCAGAAAGAGGTCCTTTTGTGGACCTATGAGGGAAATAACCCGCGCCGGTGTCGGAGGACCGAATGACGGATGTTCGCCGTATTTGTACGCACTTCCAGACCGCAGATCATCTCCCATCTTTAACCAGAGTGCAAAGGTCTTAGTATTTGCGGAGCAGTTCTTGCAGGTGTATTTGACGAAGGACAAAACCGCCTCTCCCTTGGTCAACTGACCGCTATGGAGTGTTTTAAAGAGGCGTTCCCCGTCGCAAGTGATGTCGGCGTCGCAGTGGAGGGTGATCTCTGGCATTGCCAGGGCTGCAAGGGTCGTTCCATCGGGACGATAAGATTTTTTCCCACCAAGGTCGCTGATTGCCGTGATCGCTCCGGGAGGGACGTGTTCGAGAAACTCCCTAAGTGAAATCTCTACCGGTGTTCCTGTCTGGCTTGCCATCACGGAGATGATAATACTCTGCCGTGAGGTCGGGAAGTCGCTGGAAGCTTTCGCTCGGCTCTGAGTGGAAATCTCGCCTGCCGATCAGCCATCGCACCGAGTGATAAAATCAATCAGTGCCGGGTCCTACGCGACGTAATCCCGCCAACCCCGCCAGGTCCGGAAGGAAGCAACGGTAACGGGCTCATGCGTGTGCAGTAGGTCACCCGGTACATTTTTGGGGTTCTGATTATCCCTGACGCTTTTATGCGGCGAACCGGTTCCCCGCCGGTGCGTGCGCCGCAAGGAGAAATGCTTTGAGCCTTACCGTTCGCCCCGTCGTGGGCCGGCGCGCCAAAATCACGGCGCTCGGAACCTACGTTCCCCCCGATGTGATTACCAACAAAGACCTCGAAAAATTAGTTGAAACGAGCGATCAGTGGATCATGGAGCGCACAGGAATCCGTGAACGCCACAAGCTGGCGCCGGGGCTTGGTGTGAGCGACATGTGCGCAGAGGCCGCGAAGAAATGCCTGGCTGCGCGGGGCATTGCTGCGACCGAAGTGGAAGCGATCCTCGTCGGCACGGTCACGCCGGACATGATGTTTCCCTCGACCGCGTGCCTGGTGCAGGACAAGATCGGCGCCAAGGGCGCGTGGGGCTTCGACGTATCGGCGGGATGTTCCGGTTTCGTGTTTGCGCTGCAGGCGGGCGTAAAGCTCGTGGAGAGCGGCGCGCATTCCAAGGTTCTGGTGATTGGCGCGGACGCCAACACGCGCATGACCGATTACACCGATCGCACCACGTGTGTTCTTTTCGGCGATGGCAGCGGAGCCGTGCTGGTCGAGCCCTGCGAAGAAGGCGAGATCGGCTTCATCGATTTTGTGCATGAGGTGGACGGCTCAGGCGGCGTCTCGCTCAACCTGAAGGGCGGCGGCAGCCTCAACCCTTCCACGCACGAGACCGTGGACAAGAAGTGGCACTACATCTACCAGGATGGGCCCGCGGTCTTCAAGTTCGCGGTACGCAAAATGGCCGAGACAACCGCGAAGGTGCTGGAGCGCAACGGCGTGACCGGCGCGGATCTTGGCTGCTTCATTCCCCACCAGGCCAACAAGCGGATCATTCAGGCCACCGCCGACAGGCTGGAAATGCCCGCGGACCGGGTGATTATCAATATTGAAAAGTATGGCAACACCTCGTCGGGTACGATTCCGCTGGCTATGGAAACGGCAATCGAGGAAGGCAAGCTTAAGAAAGGCGATCTGGTGCTGCTCGGAGCCATGGGCGCGGGCTTCACGGTTGGGGCCGCTCTGCTGCGCTGGGAAATCTGAAAGGCAGCTTCCAGCTTCTAGCTGCTAGCTACTAGCCTGTCTGAGCCGAACGCTCGAAGGCGATTCTCTACTGAGGAATGGCTTGGCCCTCATTCCGAGAAATCTCGCCCAAGATGAAGAAGCGAGGATAAGAATTCAAAAAGCCGGACGCCAGAGGCTAGAAGCTAGCGGCTGATTCGGCATATACTGTGCTCCACAAATGCCGGATTTCGGCGCCGGCTCAAAGATTCCCAGCGGAGGGCGACCATGGATGTGGCGATGACCGCAAGAAAAGGAAGAATCTCCAAAGCATTGCGCGAACAGGCCGAGGAGGGACTGGAACGCATGGGCCGCATTTTGGGCCGCAGCGCGCGTGCCAGCGTCACCTTCAGCACCCAGCGGCATATTCATATTGTAGAAGTGAGCGTGCAGGCGCGCCTGCAGCGGTTCGCGGCGACAGGGAAGGCCGATACGCCGCTTGCGGCGCTGCGCGAGGCCATCGAGCATGCCGAGAATCAGGCTCATCGCTTTCGCGATCGCCGCCTTGAGTCGAAGCGGCTTCCCAAAGGCGAGAAGGTGCTGGCGGAGCCACCGGTTACGCGCACCAAGGCGCGAGCTCCACAACCGGAGGCCGACGGAGAAGAGGGGAATTCAAGACGGCTCGCGGGCAAAGCGCGGACATCGATCGCCGTACACTCTTTTCCTGCGCAGACCACAGTCGTCGAGCCGCACATTGTGAAGAGCGGCGAGGCCATCGCGCTCAAGCCCATGACCATCGAGGAAGCTGTGAAGGAGACCGAGTTCCGCGACCGCGACCTGCTCATCTTCCGCACCGCCGCGGGAGACACATTTGTTCTCCATCGCCGGCGCGACGGCCAGATGGAATTGGTGGAGCTTCCCTGATCCGGCGTTTCTCTTTCCCGGCCGCTCACTGACATTGGCTCTCTCGACGGTGCGTCGGGGTCCATCCGCACGGTGCTAGACCTTGTGAGATCGGGCCCCGGCGGCGCTGATTTCAACAACTATCTCGAATACGATCGGGAGAAGTGCCGCGCAAACTGTGCAAGGCGCTGGACTTTGGTTGCACACCTTGACCGATTTTGGGGATGGCGGTCAAATCATTGGCTTTATAGGATTTAATCTATGGCGAACTCTCCCTCAGGCAAGGGTCCATTGCCCGAAGGCAAACCCCTGCAACCGGGTCCGCGCAAAGCCGAGGGAAGCCATTCGGCTGAATCGCCCTGAAAACGCAAGCCCCGATGCCCAACGCGAGGTGTTCGACAGCCTGCCGGTTCTGATCTTTCTGGAGCGCGAGGGGAAGATCGTTTTTGCCAATGCGGAAGCGCGGCGCACCCTGGGTTCAGCGGAGGGCGAGTGGATGCTTCGCCCCGTGGAAGAGGTTCTGTGGGGACTTTTCCCCGGCACGGCGGAGCCGCAAACACTTTTGACGGGCACGGAACACAGCAGCCCGTTTCATGCCACGCTGCCCGACAAAGATGGCCGCCTCATTCCCGTGGAAGGCACCTACAGCATTCTCCATCCCGAGCTGCGCGAAGCCGTCATTGTGGCCCATCCCAGCGAGCGCGAGCCCGCCCCCGATCACGGCTGATGGAAGACGTGCTGGCCAGCTTGCCGGAGGCCGTGGCCATCGAACACCAGAACCACGTGCTCTACGCCAATCCGGCCTTTACGCGCATGTTCGGCTACACTGCGGAGGAGGCAAGCGGCGGCAGCCTGCGCGAGTTGATTGTGCCCGAGACGCGGCTGAATGAGAATGTGTCGCTGCTTAAAGCCGTGGACGACCATGGCCTGGCGATGGCGGAAACGGTGCGCAGCAACAAGGCGGGCGAGCTGGTTGATGTGAGCCTGCAGATCGCTCCGTTGCTGGTTGACAATACGAGACTCGGCTACGTCTTCACCTTCCGCGATATCGGCGAGCACAAAGAGACGGAGAAGAAGCTGGAGCACGATGCCATGCACGACGTGCTGACCGGCTTGCCCAATCGTGCCCTGTTTCTTGACCACGTGAACATGACGCTCAGCCGCCGCCTGCGCGATCCCGGCCAGGGCTGCGGGGTTCTCTACGTGGATCTCGACGAATTCAAGCAGGTCAACGACACTCTTGGCCACGCCGCCGGAGATGCCCTGCTGATCGCTGTGGCGAGCCGGTTGCGCGCCTGCCTGCGTCCCCAGGACTCTGCCGCGCGGCTCGGCGGCGACGAGTTTGCCATCCTGGTCGAGAACATCGTTTCCCCATCCGATCTTGAGATGGTAGCTTCCCGTGTGCTGCGTGAAATGGAGAAGCCTTTCGAGATTTTTGGACGCGATGTTCGTGCCGGCGCCAGCATCGGCGCTGCTATCGCCGGTCCCGAGCACGCCTCGTCCGACGTGCTCCTCCGCGACGCGGACATTGCCATGTACCGCGCCAAGCAGGCCGGCGGCGACCGCTGCGAAATCTTCGACAAGCGCCTGGAAATCTCCGTCTCCACCCGTCAGGAGCGGGAACGCGAGCTGAGGACGGCTGTCAACAAGCGCCATTTTGTTTTTCAATATCAGCCCATTTACCGCCTGGTGGGCGGCATGGTTGAGGGATTTGAGTCGCATCTGAGCATGCGCCGCGCCGACGGCACTGTGGACGACTTCAGCGATCTGCTCGCGGTAACCGAGGACAGCACTCTTTCCCTTCTCATGGGGCGCGAAGCGCTTGATGCGGCGTGCGCAGAACTTCGCGTTTTGAGCGATCGCCTGCCCGAGCAGGATTTGATCCTGACCGTTAACCTGACGCACCATCAGCTTTATCATCCCGACCTTATCGCGCATTTGATGAAGGCGCTTGCGGCGAGCGGCGCCGATCCATCGCGTCTCTTTTTTGAAGCGCCCGAGAGCGCGTTCAACGACGACCCGGACTCGGCGGTCGCGATTCTGCAGCGCCTGGCCGATTGGCATGTGCGCGTGGCCATCGATGATTTCGGCGGCAGCCTCGCGCCATTGAATCACCTCATCCACCTTCCCGTGGGCATGGTCAAACTCGCTCCCAGGCTCACGGCGGCCGCGCTTTCAACAGGCAGGCAATTGGCCGTGCTCGAGTCGCTCATTCGCCTGTGCAACACGCTTGGGCTGCAGGTGGTGGCCCAGGGAATCGAAACTTCGCCGCAACTCACGGCACTTTCGCGCATGGGATGCGCTCTGGGCCAGGGTCCTCTGTTTCGGCGCCCCTCGACGCGGAGCGCGCTCTTGCGCTGGCCGAAGCCGGTTACTGGGCGTTTGCGCCTGGAATCTGAGGCCGACTCCGTGAGAGCGGCCGGTCATTCATATTCCTGGCGGAACTGCGGTGTAGCATGGAACCAATGACGCCCCAGAAGCTCTCGCGGCAATCGCCTCAATCGAGGCCGGCACGCGACAGGAAAAAGCCGGCGAAGCAACTCATCATCCTGACCGGAATTTCAGGCGCGGGCAAGGCTTCGGCGCTCAAGGCCTTTGAGGATCTCGGATTCCACTGCGTCGACAATCTGCCGCTCGAGCTGCTGCCCCAATTTCGCAATCATCGTCGGCAAATCAAATGAGGTGGAACGCGCCGCCATCGTCATGGACGTTCGCGAGGGCCCACTCTCGACCGGTTGCCGGAAATTCTCAAGAGCATCAGGAAGCAGCTTCAAATCCGCGTGGTTTATCTCGATTGCCAGGACGCTGTGCTCGTCCGGCGCTACTCTGAAACCCGCCGGCCGCACCTCTCGGGCAGTCGGATACGGTCTGGCGCTCGATCGTCGAGGAGCGCCAGCTACTCGATCCGATTCGCAACGTCGCCGACACGCTGATTGACACCTCGAACTTCAATGTCCACGAGCTGCGCGCGACATCCACGCACGCTTTGGCCACGAGAAGCAAACCAAGCGGCTGCTGGTTTCCTGCCTCAGTTTTGGCTTCAAGAACGGCGTGCCGCTTGACGCGGACATGGTCTTCGATGTGCGCTTCCTGCCCAATCCGCATTTCGTGCCGGAGTTTCGCAAAAAAACCGGCCTCGATCCCAAAGTCGCCGCCTACGTTCGCGGATTCCCTCAAACGAAGGAGTTTCTCAATCGGGTAACGGAACTCATGCTCTACCTGCTTCCGCATTATGTGAAGGAAGGCAAGAGCTATCTCACCGTCGCTTTCGGCTGTACCGGCGGCCAGCACCGGAGCGTGATGATGGCCGAAGAGATCGCCAAACGGCTTCACAAAGCCGGCTACCAGGTGAAGGCGCTGCATCGCGACATCGTACGGTGATTTTCCTGACCTTGTTCCAGGGTTATCAGTCCGATCAGCGGGCCTGCAATTCATCAAGCCATCGGTTCAAGGCTTCTTCAGTCTGCTTGTACACATCCGCTGAGGGATTCACCCACACAATCATCTTGTGCGCCGCGATCTTTTTGTAAGCCTGCGGTTCTGGGGTGACGCCTCCCGGTTGTTTCGCATCTGTTGGCTCGAGCCAGAGCACAGGGACCCGCACCGCTGCGGCCGCCGCGTCCAGGTCGTAGCGATCACGCACGAGCAAACGCGCGGGGACCATGCGCGCACGGGCATCGTTGAAGATGGCTGCCATCGGATCCGCCAGCGGTGAATCCAAGATGACCCCGGCCAGTTCCGGATGTTCCGCGGCAACTTCAAGAGCCAGATTCGCGCCCAGGCCGGTGCCGTCGAGCACGATGGTTCGGGTGTCGATCTGGCGCGTGTTCGTCAGATATTGGAGCGCCCACTCCGCATCCTGTTGCCAGTTCCGCTCGCTGGGCCGCGCAAACTGGCTCTCACCGTAGCCGCGATAGTCAAAAGCGAACACGTTCACGCCTGCCGCGTGCAGGCGCGCCAGAGTGTCTACGGCGCCGCTCATGTTGCCGTCTTGGCCGTGCAGATAGACCACGGTGAGCCGCCGCTGCGATGCGCCTTGAGCCGCCGGAATCCACCAGCCCCTGAGGCGCGGCACGCCCGCGTCGGTGACCGCGAATGCCACCGGATCAAAGGCCAATCCTGCGTTCGCCGGCGTTTTTTTGACCACCGCCGATGGGCGATAGAGGAGCTGCCAGCTCCCCTGCCAGAAAAGCAGGCACAGCGCCAGCCAGCCGCATACGGCCGCGCCCGCAACCGTCACGCACACCGCCGCGAGCAGCCATCGGCCAGAGACAAGCTCCGGCTTCGCATGTTTGGCGCCGGAGCCGTGCGCTCGACTGGCCGACGCCTTTCGCGGCACAACACGCAACTGCGTTTTCTTTGGCGACATGATTGCGAACCCCGGCGCGCCCGCTCGAAAATCTGCGGAACCACTTCCATCCTAATCATCAATTCTGAATCTGCTCGGTAGCCATCTCTCGCGCCGCCGGAATGATGCCCATCTCCTGATAAATCGGCCGCACCACGCGGCGCAGCGCCGGCAGTTGCGTTACGAACCAGGCAGCGCCGAGCGCCACCACGAGTCCATTCAGAATGACGGTCCACTGCGCGCCCGCGAGCAGTGTTCCCGTGACAAGGAACATGGGCGTTGGCGGAATGGTATGCGCGAGAGTTCCCGCCAGCAGGCTGCCGAACGGCGCCATCCCCATGAAGGCCATGGTGTAATAGCTCATCACGCGCCCGCGCTTGTCTTCGCTCACCAGGGTCTGGATGATCGTATTGCTTGCGGCCATCCCCTGCATCATTCCAGCGCCGGCGATCGCTACCGTCAGCATCGAGAGCCAGAACACGTGCGACAACCCGAACCCGATCAGTCCCAGTCCAAACACAGCCGCGGCAATCGGAATCATGCGGATCAAACCACGCACGCTCTTGCGCGCTGCGAGCGTCAGCGCGGAGATCAGCGCGCCGACGCCCATCGATCCCATCAGGAACCCCAGCGTATGCGGGCCGCCATGAAGCACCTTGGCCGCAAAAATCGGCATCAGCACGACAAACGGCATGCCCATGAGGCTCACTACGGCGAAAAGCGAAAGAATCGTGCGGATGGGCAGAAACCCCGCAACGTAACCCCAGCCTTCCTTCAACTCCGCCAGCATCGATGTTGCCTTCCGCCGAATGACCGCAGCCTCCAGCCGCATCATCAGGAGCGACGCGATCACCGCGATGTAGCTGATGCCGTCGATCAGAAAGCACCAGCCCTCGCTGGTCACCGCGATCAACATTCCGGCCAGCGACGGCCCAATCAACCGCGCCAGGTTCACCATCGACGAATTGATCGCGATCGCATTTCCAAGATCCGCGCGGTCACCAACCATTTGCACCATGAACGATTGCCGCCCGGGCATGTCGAACGCGTTGATGAGGCCCTGCATTACGCTCAAAGCCAGAATCAATCCAATCGTGATGTGTCCTGAGAACGTCAGTGCCGCCAGCAGAAACGACTGAATCATGGATAGCGTTTGCGTCCACACCAGCACTTGCCGGCGGTTGAGGCGGTCAACCCAAACCCCGGCGAAAGGCGCAACAAGGAACGTGGGGATCTGTCCCGCGAAGCTGACCGTGCCCAGCAGCAGGGCCGACCCGGTAAGCCGGTAGACCAGCCACGACGTGGCGATGCGGGTCATCCACGTGCCGATCAGCGAAATGGTTTGACCGCCAAAAAATAATCTAAAGTTGCGATGCCGCAGCGCGCGCCAGGCATGCGACGCGCCGCTGAACATGCGGGTCCGGCCTTGGGCGTCCGTGCGTTCCGACGGCGGGCTCGGCGCAGGGCCTGGCCGCGTATCGCTTGATTCCTCTTCGTTCACTCTTTAGCCGCCATCGTGGCGATTGCTTCCGCTGCCGCCAGGTTCTGCATCAATTCCCCGGGGACGCCGTGGCGGGCGCGGAGATAATCCGCGGAGTTATAGGAGACCCACGCTTTTCCCGCTTCATCTTCCCAGACGAGAAGTTTCAGCGGCAGATCGATGGCAATGCTCGGCGCGGCCAGCATCACCGGCGTCCCCGCCTTGGGGCTGCCAAAGATCAGCAGTTTGGTAGGGCGCATCTTCATCCCCACCTTTTCGGCTTCGCCGCTGTGATCGATGAGTGCGAAAAGGGTGATGCCCTTTGTTTGAAGGATGCCGCGAATCTTCTCGACGGTTTCATCGACCGGATGATGGCTGGGGATGGCGACGATTCCATTTTCGCTTTCACGGGTCATAGAGGTCTCCTTCGAGTTTCCGGGCTGCGAACGAGTCGTGCTTCTGACGGAAATGAGATAGGCCGCCATACCGAGACCAACCAGTGCCAGCATGAACGCAACCACCACGGCCTCGGTTGCTCGATTCGGGCGTCCGGAATCGCCGCGGTCCAAGCGCCGTACCAGGCGCATGTGATGCACTCCGGCGATGACGCTCACCAGAACGCCGACCGCGATGAGCGCCGTCCCGAACCAGAGAGATAGCCCGGTGTGCTCGGTTGGCGCGGCGCCGCGAAGGGTCTGGATCTGCTCCAGAAACAAGCCAAAGCGGGCCACCACGAATCCAAATCCCATCAGCGCCAGGCCGGTGCGAATCCATGCGAGAAGCGTTCGTTCAGCCGCCAGGTAATCGCCGAGAGAGGCTGTTTGCACGGCTTGAGGGGGCGTTCCCACGATAGATGGCTCCGGAGAAACGCACATCGCGCCGGCCTCACAATGCACGCGGCGCGATCTGCGTTTGAACACAATGTACCGCATGCTTCCGAGCGGTGGGTTGGGAGGTGATCTTTCAGGCCACGCGTTCGATCTCAACCGACTCCAGTACCACGGGCTTGTGCGGCTTGTCCTGAGCATTCCGCGGCACCTTTGAGATTTTGGTCACGATGTCCTGGCCTTCGACTACTTCGCCAAAGATGGTGTGATTGCCGGTGAGCCACGGCGTCGCGGCCACGGTGATGAAGAACTGGCTGCCATTCGTGTTCGGCCCCGCATTCGCCATCGCCAGCTTGCCCGGCTTGTCAAACTTGTGCGCGGATCCCCGGGTCTCGTCCTCGAAGCGGTAGCCTGGGCCGCCCATTCCTGTGCCCGCCGGATCACCGCCCTGAATCATGAAGTCGGGAATCACGCGATGAAAAATCGTGCCGTGGTAGAGCTTGTCCTTGGACTTGGCGCGCGTGACAGGATGCGACCACTCTTTTTTGCCTTCAGCCAGTTCGATAAAGTTCTTGACGGTGATGGGCGCGTCGGCCTCAAAAAGCCGAACCGTGATTTTGCCTTCCGTGGTGGTGAAGACGGCGTACGTTCCTGGTGCTAATGCCATGAATTCTCCTGTGATTTTCTGTTTCTGATCACTGACAATTGAAAACTGATCGCTGCTTTACGGCATCGCGGGCGGCATCGGCTGCCCTTCATGCACGATCGTCACTTTCTTGAGCACGACCGGCGTGAGCGGCTTGTCGTTCGAGTCGCGTGGCACGCGCGCAATGGCCTTTACAACGGCCACGCTGGCGTCGTCGCACTGGCCGAAGAGCGTGTAATGCTGATCGAGGAAATCCGTCGCCTGCTCGGTAATAAAGAACTGGCTTCCATTGGTATTCGGCCCGCTGTTGGCCATCGCCAGGCGTCCCGGCGCGGTCGAAATTAAGCCCGGGATCGAACTCATCGTCGAAGGTGTAGCCAGGGTCGCCCATTCCTGTGCCCGTGGGATCGCCGCCCTGAATCATGAACTCCGGAATCACACGATGAAAGATGGTTCCGTCGTAGTAAGGCTTGTGATGCTCGATCTTTTTCGTCGCGGGATCGGTCCACTCCTTCGAGCCCTCGGCCAATGCGATGAAGTTGGCTACCGCCTTGGGCGCCTGCTTCTGGTAGAACTGGCAGGTAATCCGGCCCATCGAGGTATCCATCACCACTGTTGGGCCGTTTGGAACCGTGGTGGCTTCGGGCGTCGCCTGCGGCGCATCGGGGACTTCCTGGCTGGCGGGTGCGCTCGCCGGCGTTCCGGATTGCTTGGCAAAGACGATGAAGCCCGCGGCGGCAACAACAGCAACGGCCAGGGATGAGAAGAGAAGCGTGCGGCGAATGTTCATTCCGATCTTGAGGGTAAATCATGCGGCGGGCAGCTTGCCACCGAAGGAAGGGTTTGACACCTTCGCACGACCGGGTGCGGGTCTAGAGACCCGCACGACAGCCGGTCTGGAGACCGGCGCTACGGGAGCAATGCGACGCAGCTGTTTTCTTGGTTCCTTGTTTCCTTTCCTTGGTCTCATGGCCCATGTCTCTCTAGACGAGGCGCAAGAAGCCGGCCCGGTTCAATTGGGCTCCGGGAAATACCGTCTCGAGATTCTCCGCGCCCAGCGTGCGTGTAACCACTTCGCCCAGCACTTGGCGGTAATCGGTCGTCAGCGCCAGGTCACGGCCTTCGTTGAGTTGCCCGTCGTCAAGCCCGGGCCACTTGCCGTAGACCTTGCCGCCCTTTACCTGCCCGCCCAGCACAAACATTGCGTTGGCGTGGCCGTGATCGGTGCCGCCGGTGCCGTTTTCGCGCGCCGTTCGCCCAAACTCCGACATCGTCACCAGCGTCACGTTGGCCCCGTCGTCGCCCATGTCGCGCCAAAACGCCGCAATGCTTCCGGAGAAATCCGTAAGCCGGTTGGCGAGTTGCCCGTTCACGCCGCCTTGGTTCTGGTGCGTGTCCCATCCGGTCACATCGGTAAATGCGGCTTCCACGCCCAGGTTCGCCTTGAGCAGTTGCGCAATCTGCCGCATGTTGTTGCCGAAGTCGGTGTTGGGATAGTCGACGCCCGGCGCCGGTGTGTATTGCGCGGGATTTGCGGCCTTGAGCATCTTGACCGCTTCAAACGTCTCATCGCCCGCCGCGTGAAAAATGCGGTCGCCCGAGCCGGCATACATGGCCTCAAACGCGCTTGCCGCGGGTGAAGGCGTCGGCCCGCGACCGGCCACGGTAAAGTTGTTGACGTTGCCGATGGCGATCGCAGGAATCTTTCCGTCGAGCGTGCGCGGCACCTCGGCGCCGAGCGCCAGCGCGCGAAAAGCCGTATGCTCCTGGTTGTGACGGGCGCAGTTACACGCGGCGAGATACGAGTCTTCAGCCTGTAACGCGCGATTCAGCCAGCCGTCTTCAGTGTTCTTGACTCCCGGCGTGCCCGATTCCATGTAGTCCTGCGCGTCAAAGTGTGAGCGGCTCATATCCGGCGATCCGCACGCGTGCACAATCGCCAGGTGCCCCTGATCGTAGAGCGGCTTGAACGCGGCGAGCGACGGATGCAGGCCAAAAAAACCGTCCAGGTCGAGAACCTGATTGTCCGGAATTGCAATGCTCGGGCGCATCTTGTAGTAATTCTTCTCGCGATAGGGAACCACGACGTTGAGCCCGTCCGCGGCGCCGCGCTGGAAGATGACGACCAGCCGCTGGCCGGGCGCTCCGGCTGTCTGCGCCAAAACGCTGCGCACAAGAAAATTCGGCATTGCTGTTGTGCCGGCCACGGCCATTGCGCCGCGGTGAAGAAAAAATCGGCGGTTCATTTGCATAGGTTTTGACTCCGCAACTCGATAAATAAAGCAGATTCTTCGGCTCACCACCCCCAAACTGAAGTGCGTTTGGGGCCCCGTTCGCTCAGAATGACAAGCCCTTGGTTTCGTGTTCCAACTACCTTCTCTGAAACTCCGGCGAACCTAACAGCAATCCGGCGAGCAATTGGTCTTCCCGCTCGTATGCATCGGCCGGTGCGCGATTCCCTCGGCGCGGTGTTGCAACCGTGCGTCGCCATCAAGGCGCCTTGCCCGTTCTGCGCCTCAAATTCCTTCAGCGCCGCTGCGCGCGTGGCGTCGCTCACCCCGCCCGGCAGCAGAATCTGCTCCAGGCGCGCCTCCTCAGTCTGCGGCGTCGGCACAACCTGCATCGCGGGCGCATCGTCGTCGAGTGCGCTCATGTCCATCTCGGGGGCCCATCCAACCGTGATACCCGGGAATCGATTTGCGGCGAGCGACAGTGCAAAGTTCATGCGGTCGACGAGCGCGCCCGTGCTCACCCAATCGGCCGCGTCCCACTTGTAGCCGACCGGCGGAATGCATCCGTACAGCGGCATTCCCATCTGGCGCAGCGCATTCACCAGCGGCTCATAATTGGTTACGTTTGCGTTGCTGGCCCGCACCGCGCTCACAACGTACTCGAGCGGCGTTTTCACTTTGACGCTGCCGTCGCTCGCCGCCCAGAACTCCGGCGAATGGTACAGCGTCTTCAGCACCGAGGGAATGTCGCCGCCGCTGGCAAGGTACGACTTTGCCATACGGTCCACCAGAGTCTGTGGCGGATCGTCACTGACAAACCGGATGGCCAGCTGGCGCGAGATGAACTCAGCCGTGGCCGGCCGCATGGCCAGCATGTGCAGCAACTCGCGGCCCTCCAACTCGCCGTGCTCCTTGATCTTGGCGCCCATCACTTTCTTCGTGCCCGGCTCATGGCGATTCTCGTTGAACTGGAAATCGCCGCCGAACTGCGGACGGTCCACGGTCCAACCTGTGAGCACGCGCGCCACCTGCGTCACGTCGGCCTGCGTGTAGCCGCCGTTCACGCCCACGGTGTGCAGTTCCATCAGCTCGCGGGCATAATTCTCGTTCAACCCCTCGGGCGCCTGCCGCTTGGCGTTGGGGCGTCGCGCATTCACCATCCTGGCGCGCTCTGCAGCCATCGAATCCGGTCCCATGCTCTGCGCGTTGTCAAGATAGATGAGCATCGCCGGGCTGTGCGCCACAGCCTCAAGCAGGTCCTCAAAGCGGCCCAGCGCGTAGGGGCGGATCGTATCGCGCGCATACCCAACCAGGTAGTAGGGCATCTGCTCGTTCTTGCGCAGATAAATGTTGAAGTGATTGAGCCAGAAATCCGTCATCACTTCCTGGAGTTGTGCATTCGAATAGATATCGCGCGCCAGCCGCTCGGCGAACAACTCCTTGACCACCGTCTGCTCAGGAGCCGCGAGGTCTTCCACGGTCTCTTTCAGTTCCGGGCTCATGCCGGCCACAAGCGCCGCCCGCTGCGCGGGCTTCAGCGATTTGATGAAGCTATCGAAATCCGCAGGCTGCATGGTCTGCAATTGCCGCAGACGTTCCTGCGGCTGGAGGGCCAGTATGCGAGCGATAAGAACTTCATCTGCCGCGGGGATCGAGGGCGGCTGATCGGCGGCTGCCGGCGTCATGGTGTTCATTGCCGGAGCTGTGTTCATCGCCTGCGCCGGCGTCGCGCTCATGTCGGGCTGCTGCATTGCGCCGGGTTGCGGTGCTGCCGCATTCGGAGTCGATGCCGCCGTCTGCTTCTCAGCCTGCGCGGCTTTTCTCATCTGGTACCGGTAGGATCTGGTTTTCATACACCACGCGCAGAATGCCGCTCTGCGGAATATCGATTTTTCCATCCGCCGCCTGCCGGATCATTGCCGGGCCGGGCATGCGGAACATCAGGTCCCGCGTGCTCCACTGCATGGCGGGATACTCGGCCAGCCGTGCGTTCAGGTCCGTTTCGTCGATGTTTTCCGGGTGCAGCTGCGTGTCGAACCACTTGTCGAGTCCCATGTTGCCTGGGCCCATCGCGCGCACGGCTTCCACATCGCCGGGCCGCGGGCCAAAGGTGAACCGGTTTAGGGCGTGAAGAATGCGCGCATCGCCCTCGAGTTGAGTGGATACGTATTCCCCTCGATGCTTCTGGGGAGCGGAAGACTGCGCGTTCGGCGCGGCGGCCTGCGGAGAGGCTCCATCCTGCGCCAGAACCAGCGGAGCAGGGAAGCAAAGGCTCCAGCAAACAACGAGGGTGCCCATTTTTCGGATCGACCTGCGCAACAGATCCATCGCAAACGCACCTCGCAGGGGAATGGCCGGCCCAGGTCTTTACGGCACGAGCTCGCTGATGGTTCAGACTCTATCTTGCGCCGAAAGTTGTGGTTCCGGCTACTCCTTCGTGCTGTTCTGTTCCGGTGCTCCTCCCCCGAACCTTGGGCGGTCCGCATGCCGTTTGCCCGTCACATTGCATCCCCTCGCGGCGGTGGTATCATGGCGCGTCAATTTGAAGCAATTGGAGGATGACTTGAAATACACCTTCGTTTTTGCCATCGCCGCATTTGCGCTTCTGGCGGGTTGCGGACCCCAGGACAAGGGCGGCATACCTGTAAAGCCCAAGTTTTCGGGGCCTCCTTACCATCTCTCTTTGGCCGCGGCGCCTGCCAAGGCGAGCAAGTCGGGCCTCACCATTCCTCCCATCAAGTACACGGCTGACCCCGACGCACCGTCTGACTCGCTCGCCTCACGGGCCATCCTCGTAGTGCGCATCGACACTTCGAGCGTCAAGAGCAAAGGGCCCATGACGATGGACCAGATCATCATGGGCGCGGTCGATCTGCCCGGCACGGAGGGCACGCTCTCACCCGACTACATGGAGGCGACCAACCAGGGCGTGGCGACGCTGCTGGAAGAGTACTGCGTCAAGGGGAACGTGAAGATGACGGCGGCGCTCACACGGTCGTCGCTGTCGAGCACGACCGGCGACGCGGAGATCGACGCGAAGCGCATCACGGCTTGGCTGCCGATCAGCGTGGTGTTCAAGAACCCTGTTCCCGGCTGCTAGGGCGGCGGTGAATGGCGGACGGTGGACGGTGAATGGAGGCAGGTGACCCGGTCATCAGAATCGTAATTGACCGCGAGTGCGGATCGAGGAAGGCGAACGATCATGCTTTCCTACCCAAGCCGCATGAGCCGGGGTTTGGATGGGGCACTGAGCACCCCATTTCCGGGAGAACGCATGTCGCCAGAAGACCAGGTGGGCCACCCCGCCAATTCGCGGCGGCGGGCGAAATGGCTACTGATTGGAAGCCCGGGAATGAGGGAGAGCCCAAAATGTCGATGAAGATTGGACCGTCGCTGCGAGTTCATTCCGGTCATTTTCAACGACGCCGGAATGATCGCAGCAGGTCCGGCTCCAAGGCGGTCCAAAGAAGGGGAGCCTCGATCATTCGGTCGGTGAAGCAATCCTTGCGGCGGATCTCTAAAGTGGTGAAAAGCGACATCAAAGAGGCCAAGAAAATTTGGCTGCCTTGGCAGGCCGTATTCTGCCTATTTATTCTTGCCTTTGTGTTTATTAGGGTGCTCCATGCTCATGGATTGGAGTACCTCTACCGGCCAATTTGGAATGGCGCTGCCGTTTTTGGCTTCTTGTTCTATTTGAAGTGGAGGCTTCGGCGGCATGCATGGTTTTGGATAACCATGACAGCCGTCGTGGCACTCCACGTTCTGTTGATTCTGTTCGTTCCCTGGACGAACAAGTGGGTTCCTGCGCTGGTGACTGCTTGCGTCGATTCTCTTGATATTTGCCTGGTCTTCTGGATTCTTGGCATTGTCGAGGAATTCGCAGGTGGCCCGAAAGACAATGACTTTGAAACATGAGTGCCGGGTCCCCCGGCCTCTCGCACTTGGAGACCGGGGATCGTGGCGGCGGCTCACACTCTGAGCTTTTGGGGCACCCCATTTCTGGGAAGAACGTGTGCTGCCAGAGGAATTTGTGGGCCACGCGCTACCCATTTTCGTAGTGGATGAAGCGCTGGAAAAGCAACCGCAGATCCTTCGGTCGTCGCGTCGACCTCAGGATGACAGCTTCTGGGTGGGAAGAGAAGAATAAAACATGGAGGGGGCGGGGAGGGCCGGAGCTACTTCACCTTCTTGCACTTTTCCATGATTTTCATGTGCAGGCGCTCGCTGACTTCGGTGGGGATTTCGTAGATCTCGTGGCAACGGAAGATTTCTATGGTCTTGCGCGTGGTGTTCAGAACCACCTCGCAATGGCCGCACTTGCGCAGATGAGCTTCAATCTCGGTGCGGGTCTCCACGGCGATGGACTCGTCAATCACGTCGTCGAGAATCTTGAGGAACTCGGTGCAGGTCATGCTTCAGCTCCGTCTCCGCTGGGGGTGGCGGCCTGTGCAATGTTTGCTGCCCTGCGGCCAAAGTAGCGCGTGAGCCGCTCGCGCAGTTGCAGGCGCGCGCGCAGCAAGCGCGACTTGACGGCGGGAACGCTCAGTCCCAGCGTCTCGGCGGTCTCCTCGGTGGAGAGACCTTCCACGTCGCGCAGCACAAAGACCACGCGAAAACCCTGCGGCAGGCCCTGGATTGTCTTGCGCAGAATCTCGGCCAACTCGGACTGTGTATAGTTTTGTTCCGGATTCGGAGCCCAGTCGGCGAAGTCGCGGGGAACGGAGCCCTCTTCGGTGGCCACGTCCTCGTCCATCGAAACCAGCTTGCCCGTGCGCCGCTTGCGCAGCCGCATCAAACTCTCGTTTACCGCGATTCGAACCAGCCATGTGTAGAACTTCGAGTTTCCTTGAAATTGGTCGAGCTTCTCGTACGCCTTGAGAAACGCGTCCTGCATTACGTCTTCGGCATCTTCACGGTTCTGCGTGATGTGCTGCGCAATCCTGAAGATCTGCCGCTCATACTTGCGAACCAGCGTGTCGTAGGCCGCAATGTCGCCTGCACGGACACGTTCGACCAGCGCCACATCAGGGTGCGGTTCTTCTTGTGCCGCAATTGGTTGGATGGTCGACATGGCGTTTGGTTCCAGAAAGATGACACGAAAGTCGCAGACGGCTGTACGGCAGGGAAGCTTTTTGACGAGCCCAACGATCCGGCGCCGCTCACGGAAAAAGGCCCGTAAAGTATGAGTGTAACGGACGCAGGTGCGGGCGGGCAAAAGCGGGCAGGGGAGCTAGCGGGGTGGCGGGGTTAGCGGAGTTGGCGGAGTTAGCGGAGTCAGCGCAGCTCGAAGTCCCACACTTCGCGCGATGAGACCGATCGAAGTGCGGGGCGACCGGGATTCGTGGTATCCCACCCTAAACGCATCTGCGCTTAGGATGGGGCAACCGCACATGGACGGGTGCGGTGGTTACGCAAGTGATTCCCCGGGTGGTTCGCTTGCGTCCAATTCAGCATAGAGTGGAATCATGGATTGGTTTTCTTCCCCACAGCGGATGGTCCGCGCAGCGTTCGCGGTGATAGCCGTGTTCTCCGCGCCGCTGTTGCCGGCACAGCCAAGTTCCGCATCGCCGGCGCAGGCGAATACCGATCAGGCACCCGCGCCGGCTTCGACGGCTAACCTGCCGGTATCGAACGCGCACGCCACGCCGAGCGCGAAAGCGCCGGCAAAGCCGAAGCCGGCAGCGAAGAAGACTCCTCCGCATCGCGCCACCACGCAACGATCGAGCCGCGCGGCGCGCCTGGCGCGCACGGCACGCATCAAACAGGCGTTCGTGGCGTCAAAAGAGCTGCAACCGATGGCGCAGCAACTTGCCACCTTGCGCACGCCGGCAGCGTATGCCGGTGTGACGTCCTACGCGCACAGCCACACGGGCGAGGCTGCGGCGGCGGCTTACCTGGCGCTGGGACACGCGTATCTGCTGGATAAACGCTATGCAGAGGCCGAGTCCGCGCTGGCGCAAGCTCGCCGCGCCGACGGAGAGCTGAGCGACTACGTGGACTTTCTCGACGCCGAGGCCAGCCATGCAGCCGGCGACGATGCCGCTGCGGAGAACATTCTGCACGGATTTGCCGATCGCTATCCGGAAAGCATCTTCGACGACCAGGCGCCGGTACTCGAGGCCAACGTGCTGCTCGGGGTGAACAACCTGACCGCGGCGCGCCAGGTTCTGGCGGCGACAGCGTCGTCTTCTGCCGCGGACCGTCCTGCTTTTCAACTGGCTGAAGGGGAAGTGGAGCAGGCGCTTGGCCAGCAGGAGGCTGCAGAAGCGGCTTTTAAACGCGTGTTGCTGGAGCATCCATTGAGCCCGGAGGCGCAGGTGGCGCGCGCCAAACTGACGGCGACAGGCGCCGAGAGCATCATTGACCGGGGCGGAGCTGCGCAGCCTGGCGGACGCCTATTACAACGCGGGACACTACGAGGAGGCATCAGAGCAGTTCCAGGTTCTGGAGCGCGAGCCGGGTTTGGATGAAGCGACCCGCAACGGGTTTGCAATCTCAGAAGCAGCTTGCCGGTTGAAGTTGAAGCGGCTGACCGTGGCGGAGGCGACGGCGTTGCCCGACAGCCCCGACGAGAACGGCGCGCACCGGCTCGACCTGCTGATGGAGCTGGCGCGCGAGCGCGACGATGAGGACACGCAGAAACAGCTTGTTTCGGAGATGGAGACCCGGTTTCCGCATAGCCCCTGGCTGGCCGACGCACTCTTCTCCAGCGGAAACATGTACCTGCTGAAGCGCGACTACCCGATGGCGATCGAGTATTACAGCGAGCTGGCGGCGCGCTTTCCTGGCGACAAGAATGCGGCGGCCGCGCACTGGCGATCAGGATGGTTGAGCTACCGGTCGGGGCTTTACAAGGATGCGGAGCGGATTTTCGATGAACAGATTCACGATTATCCATCCGCCGTAGAGACCGTGTCGGCGCTTTACTGGCGCGGGCGCCTCTACGAAACGCAGGACCATCAGGCGGCCTCGGCTGCGGCCAACTACCGCACCATCATCCACGCCTATCAGCATTTCTTTTATGCGCAGATGGCGCGCCAGCGGCTGGCGGGACTGGGGGCTACTGTGCCCGCTTCCGATCCGCAACTGGATCGCTTTCAGCCGGTGCCGCCGCCTCATTTGGTGGACACGTTCCCTGAGGACAGCCCGCACTTGGCCAAAGCGCGCCTGCTGGCCAACGCGGGACTGAACGAATACATCGCGCAGGAGATCAAGGCCGACCCGGATTCATCTTCGTGGAGCGCGCTGGCCGAAGCGCAGATCTACTCGTCGTATGGGGAATATTACCGCGCGGTGCGTTCGCTGAAGCGAGCTTTACCGGGCTCGGCATCGGCCTCCGTTGAGTCCATCCCGTTGGTGTATTGGCGGATCCTGTTTCCTGAGCCGTGGTGGGACACGATCCAGGCCGAGTCGGCGAAGAACAATCTCGATCCATATCTGGTGGCGTCGTTGATCCGGCAGGAATCGGAGTTTGATCCTACCGCGATCTCGCATGCCAATGCATATGGGTTGATGCAGTTGCTGCCGGCGGTGGGAAGAAGAATGGCGCGAGAAGAGGGAATTACGTCGTTCCAGACCTTCCAACTTCTTGATCCGGCCATGAACATCCGATTGGGAACGCGGTATCTGCGGGAGATGCTCGACCACTTTGGCGGCGTGCAGGAATATGCGCTGGCCGCATACAACGCGGGCGATTACCGCGTCGCCGATTGGGAGGCAGCCGGCCCTTATTCGGGCATCGACGAGTTTGTCGAGTCCATCCCTTTCACCGAGACGCGGGAGTACGTTGAAGCCATTTTGCGTAACGAGGAGATGTACAGAGCGATTGACGCATTCGCGCGGACGCACGGCGGCACAGCGACGGAGGCTGCCCGCTAGCCTGACGGGCGCGGTTGGCCGCAGGGGGAATCCCACTTGCTACTCCCGAGCTTCGATTCGAATTGACTTCCCCGTCCGCTCCGGCAAGACTGTCCTAAATCGGATGCACGCATCTAATACCCGTAGGTGTTTCGCAGCTTGTTTTCGAAGAAAAACGGAGCCGCGTAAGCTCAGTCACGGCCCGGATCCAACAGACCCGGAGGAAAACGATGTCAGCTGACTTGAGTTTTCTTGAAGAGTGGATCCCCGAACGCATGGACCCGGGAACGATTTTTGTCCTGGAGAACCAGGCGAAGCTCGGGCAGGCGCAGAACCCTTATGTAGCCGTGATGTCGTGCCCGAAATGCGGGACGCTGGGACTGATCACACGGCGTCAGCTCTACGGCGGCGATCCGATGATCTGCGGGGGCGACGTTTGCTCGGCGGAATACCGGCTGGACGGGGAAAACATCTGTTACCGGCCGACGCAGTAGATATCCGACAGTACAGCGCGCGTGCCTGAAGGCTTCCGGGCCTGAAGGCGCGTTATCCCATCGCGTCGAATTCAGGGGCTTGATGAGATGGCGGAGAGGTTTTCGCGGGAATAGAAACTTCCTCAGGGGCTGAAGCCCCAACTCATTTTGCTGCATTTATCGGCCCGGCTAAAGCCGTGCCCTTGTTACAAAGCCTCTCCGAAACATTCTCTGGCGAGCCCTAGAGCCGCGCCCTTGCTACAAAGCCCTCTGCGACGATTTTCTTGCAAGCCGTAAATCCGTGCCCTTGTTACAAGGATCGGAGGACGAGCATTGTTTTCGCAGCCGCTGAGGGCCGATCAAGCCTGACGTGCCACCCAGAAAAAACAACCGCGCGCAGGGCAGATTTCTACTTCTGCAGCGTGTAATCGGCGTTGGTCGTTTTGGCGCCGACCTGGGCCGGCGTGGGAAGCTGCGAACGGTCCCAGCCTCCGCCCAAAGCCTGCACCAGTTCAACCGCCGATGTCATCTCTTCCACCTGGAGCGAGTTGAGGGTCTCCTGGTTGTTGAGCAGCGTGGTCTGGGCAAGCATGACATCGACGTATGGATCGACGCCGGTGTTATAGCGGACTGTCTCGAGGTTGAGATAATCCTGGGAGTCCTTGACTGCTTGCTGCTGGCGGAGGATTTGCTGCGAATAGGTCCTGGTAGCGGACATCGAGTCCTCAACTTGCTGGAACGCGGTGAGCACGGTCTGCCGGTAGGTGGCCAGGTCCGCGTTGTACTGGGCGACATATTGATGCAGCTCGGCGCGATAGAGCCAGCCGTCGAAGATGGTTTCTGAGATCGAGGGGCCAATGGACCAGACGCGGCTGGGCCAGGCGAACAAGCTGGTTAAAGCAGAGCTTTCGAATCCAGCGCTCGCGCCGATCGTCACTTGCGGGAAGAAGGCTCCGTAGCCGATGCCGATCACGGCATTCTCCTGGGCCAACGTGCGCTCCGCCGCTGCGATGTCGGGCCGCCGCTCCGCCAGCTGAGAAGGCACGCCGGTGGGAATCGCGGGCGGCGTAAAATTCATCGGCCTGACGGGAATCGAAAAATCGGTGGGCACCTTGCCAAGCAGAACCGCGATGGCGTGCTCATACTGGCTGCGCAACAGGCCCACATTCGTCGCCGCGGCCTCGGCGGAATCCAATGTGGTTTTGGCCTCGATCACCGAAATGTAATCGCCGATGCCGGTGTCGTACTGGGCCTGGTTGTAGGCGAGGGACTTTTGATCGGCGGCCACCGTCTGATTGAGGATCTGCTGCAGCATATCCTGGCCGCGAATCTCAAAGAAATACTCGGCGAGGCTGGCCTGTTCGGTCAGCTTCTCGTTCTCAAGGTCGGCGGCGCTCACTTGCGAGGCGTACTGCGCTTCGTGCACCTCATTGCGGATCTTGCCCCAGAGATCCGGCGTCCACGAGGCCTCAAGCGGGGTGCTCCAGAGTGTCGACTGCTTGCCGGTGTTGGCAAGGGTGGAGTTGCTCAGGTTTCCGGAACTCTTCGACCGGTTCCACGACGGGTTCGCAGTGATCGTCGGCCAATATTGCGAGCGGGCCTCGGCGATTGTGGCGCGGGCTGCCATGTAGTTCTGGAAATACTCTTTCAGGTTCTGGTTGTTGATATTGAGCTGATCCTCGAGCGCGTTCAGTTCGGGATCGCCGAAAACCTCCCACCAGTTGCCCTTGATCATCGCGTCCTGAGGGCTGGCCACTTTCCAGCCATCGGCGTCGTGGAAGTTGACGGTGGACTCCTTGTAATTCGGCGCCGTAACCGACGGCGGGGCCGGAGCGTGGTACGGAGGGCCGACGCGGCAGCCGCCCAGCAGCGCGAGAAATCCCATTGCGCTGGCGGTGAATAAGGCCGGAATTCGATGGGTTCGCTCAATCATGGTCAATATCCTTCATTAGACCGCACCTTCGACGGCGGCGGGAAGCACATCATGAGTGCGGCCCAGCGCGCGCAGGCGGAGGCGGTCCATCATGAGGTAGATGACGGGGGTGGTGTACAGCGTAAGTACCTGGCTCAGGAGCAGCCCGCCGACAATCGTGATGCCCAGAGGCTTGCGGAGTTCCGAGCCGGTTCCGGATCCGAAGGCGAGCGGCAGAGCTCCGCAGATCGCGCACATGGTGGTCATCATGATCGGCCGGAAGCGCAACATGCAGGCCGCAAAGATCGCCTCTCGCGTGGTCTTGCCTTCGTTCCGCTCGGCCTGAAGCGCGAAATCGATCATCATGATGGCGTTCTTTTTCACGATGCCGATGAGCAGGATGATGCCGATGATTGAAATCATGTTCAAGTCGATGTGAAACAGCATGAGGGCGAGCATGGCGCCCACGCTGGCCGACGGCAGGGTGGAAATAATCGTGAGGGGGTGAACGAGGCTCTCATAGAGGATGCCGAGCACGATGAACACGGAAAGCAGCGCGGTGACGACCAGGATCGGCAGCGACGACAGCGATTGCTGATACGCCTGGGCCGTCCCCGCAAAAAAGCCGCGAACCGTGCCGGGCACTCCCATCCTTTCTTTCATCTCCGTCACCTCGCGCGTGGCGTCGCTGAGTGCGGCGCCGTTTTTCAAGTTGAAGGAGACGGTGGTTGATGGAAAAAGACCTGTGTGTGCGACCTGCAGCGGCGTCGTGTTGGTGCTTGGCTTGGCCACCGAGAGCAACGGCGAAACGGAATTCAATCCGGCCGACGTCGAAGAACCGGGGGGCTTGAAGTAAATGTTATTCAGACCCGAGGGATCCTGCCAGTACTGCGGCGCCACTTCCATCACCACGTAATACTGGTTGAGCTGCGTGTAAATCACCGAGACTTCCGATTGGCAAAATGCGCTGCACAGAGCGCTGTCGAGCGATTGCGGCGTCTGGCCCAGGCGCGCTGCGGTGACGCGGTCGTAGTTGAGCAATTCCTGCAGGCCCCCGTTCTGCCAGTCGGTATTCACATCGGTCAGGTCGGGAAGCTTTTGCATGTTTTGGTAAAGAACCGGAGCCCAGTGCGCGAGGTCATCGATGTTGTCGGACTGAATCGTATATTGGTAAAGCGCTGCGCTGCCGCGGCCTCCGATGCGAAGGTCCTGGGCCGCCTGAAGATACGCCGAAGCGACCGGGAGGCGATTCATTTTGGGCCGCAGGCGGTTAATCACGTCCGGGGCCCCGGTCTGGCGTACTCCGCATTTGGGGCCTTCTTTGCATTGCGTGCCCAGTGGCTTGAGAGCCATGAACATGAAACCGCCGTTGCCGTTGCCCGTGTAAGCCAGAACATGAGCGACTGCAGGATCGGCTTTAACCACATTGACCAGTGACACCATGGAGAAATTCATGAAGGGAAACGATGCGTCCTGTGGACCCTGCACCTGGCCCATAATGATGCCTGTGTCCTGTTGCGGGAAATAGCCTGTGGGAATCCTCAAGACGACCAGAACGTTGAGGGCAATGGTGAGAAGCAGCACGACGAGCATCAGTACTGGATTGTCCAGGACCCACGCCAGCGATCGCCGGTAAACCCAGATCATGCCGTCGAAACCTTTTTCACTGGTTCGGTAGAGCCAATTGTGCTTCTCGCCCTCCTTGTAAGCCTTGAGCAGGTGCGCGCACATGGTGGGCGTGGTGGTTAAGGAAATGACCATGGAGATGACGACGGCCGTAGAAAGCGTGATCGCGAATTCGCGGAAGAGCCGGCCGATGATGCCGCCCATCATCAGGATGGGAATAAAAACGGCAATCAGCGACATGCTGATGGAGAAGACGGTAAACCCGATCTCCTTCGCGCCCTGTAATGCCGCGGCAAGTGGCTCCATGCCAGCTTCGATATGGCGGGTGATATTCTCCATGACCACAATCGCGTCGTCGACTACGAATCCCGTGGCGATAACGATTGCCATGAGAGACAGGTTGTCAAGCGTGTAGCCAAGCAAGTACATCACCGCGAAGGTGCCGATGAGCGATATGGGAACGGCGACGAAGGGAATGAGCGTGGAACGCGGGCTGCGCAGAAAGATGAATACGACCAGGATGACGAGGCAGACAGATCCGATAAGCGTGCGGTAAACCGTGTTCACCGATGCGCGGATGGTCACGGTTCTGTCCACATCCACCGTAGTCTTGACGCCCGCCGGCAGCACCGCCTCGAGAAAAGGCAATTGCGCCTTGACGCGATCGACGGTTTGAATAATATTCGCGCCCGGCTGGCGGAAGACGGTGAGCACCACGCCCTTGGTGCCGTCGATGTAACCGGCAGCACGAATATTCTGCGTGGAGTCCACCACATCGGCGACGTCGGAGAGGCGCACTGCTTCTCCGTTGTGGTAGCCGACGATCAGAGGCCGATAGTCGGCAGCATCGGAGATCTGGTCGTTGTCAAGAATGTCTTCGGTAATCCCCGCGTTAGAAAGCTGACCCCTCGGCGAATGCGAGTTCTGCAGGCTGAGCACCGATTGCACGTTGGCGAGAGTGAGTCCGAAACTTTCCAGCTTGGTGGGATTGATCTCGACGCGCACCGACGGCGTGCCGCCGCCCTGCGCACCCACCTGGCCGACACCCTGAATCTGCGAGAGCTTTTGCTCGAGGATGGTGGAAGCAAGATCGTAGAGCTTGGTCACCGGGTATTTGTCGGAGGTGAGGCTGATGACCATGATGGGCGAATCGGCCGGATTGATCTTGCGGTAAGAAGGGTTGGAAGGCAGATTCGCCGGCAGATATGTGCGGGCCGCGTTGATGGCCGCCTGGACGTCGCGGGCTGCGCCGTCGATGTTGCGGCTCAGGTCAAACTGCATGGTCACGTTGGTCGAGCCGAGCTGGCTCGACGAAGTCATTTCGGTAATGCCCGCAATGTGGCTGAACTGGCGCTCGAGCGGCGTGGCGACGGAGGCCGCCATGATCTGCGCGCTGGCGCCGGGCAAGCCGGCGGAAACGCTGATGGTGGGAAAATCCACTTGCGGCAGCGGAGCTACAGGCAACACCACGAAGGCGACTGCTCCGGCAATGCCGACGGCGATGGTGAGCAGCGTGGTGCCCACTGGCCGCCGAATGAATGGGGCCGATAGGTTCATGCGTTCTCTGCACCCGGCTGCGGTTCAGACATTCCGGACATCCGCGAAAAACGCCGGCCTTTGATGCGTTCCGCTAACCGGTCGAAGAAGATGTAGATCACCGGCGTCGTGTAAAAGGTGAGCAATTGGCTCAGCAACAACCCGCCGACCATGGCAATGCCCAGCGGACGGCGAAGCTCGGAGCCCAGGCCAGTTCCGGCCGCCAGAGGAATCCCGGCCAGGAGTGCGGCCATGGTGGTCATCATGATGGGACGGAAGCGAAGCAAACTGGCTTCGTAGATGGCTTCGGTCGAATCCTTGCCATGCTTGCGCTCGGCCTCCAACGCGAAGTCCACAATCAGAATGCCGTTTTTCTTCACGATGCCGATGAGCAAGATGATGCCAATGATTCCCACAACGCTGAGATCCTCGTGGCAGATCATGAGCGCCAGCAGCGCGCCAACGCCCGCCGAGGGCAGCGTGGAAAGAATGGTAATGGGGTGGATGAAGCTTTCATACAGGACGCCAAGAACGATGTAGACGGCGACCAGAGCGGCAAGGATGAGCAGCGGCTCGTTGGAGAGGGAATTCTGAAACGATGCGGCGGTGCCCTGGAAGCCGGCCTGCAAGCTGGGAGGAAAGTTAAGCTTCTTGGCTACCTTGTCAATGTCGCTGATGGCGGTTCCCAGGGATGCGTTGGAACCGAGATTGAAGGAGACGGTGACGGAAGGGAACTGCCCCTGGTGGTTGATGGAAAGCGCCTCGGTGGTGTTGCTGACCTGGGTGAAGGCGCTGAGCGGAATGGCATTGTTGCCCGCCGAAGAAGTGCTGACATTGGGCGTTGCGCCGGCAACCGTGCTGCCTGCAAGAGCACCGGCCGGTGCGCTGATCGCCTGTGAGGAGGGCGTATAGCGCACAGAAGACGTGAGTGCGTTCGACCCGGCGGACGACGAGGCCGAGGAAGAATAAGAGGTGGCGGCGCCGGCGCCGGTTGCGCCCGAGGAAGCGCTGGACTGAATGTAGAGATCGCTGAGCTTTTTCGGATCCTTTTGCCATTCCGGCGCGGTCTCAAGCACCACATGATACTGATTGAGCTGCGTGTACAGGGTGCTGATTTCGCGCTGCCCATAGGCGTCATAGAGCGTGTTGTCGATGGTGGTCGGCGCGATTCCCAGCCGGGAAGCGGTCACGCGGTCGATCGCCAGTTGAATGGCGCGCGCGCCGGTTTGCTGGTCCGTGGCCACATCTTCCAGCTCGGGCATGGTCTTTAACTGCGCGACAAACTTGTTGGTCCACTCGTTTAACTCGTCCGTATCGGGATCTTCGAGTGTGTACTGGTACTGCGTACGGCTCACGCGGTCATCCACCGTAATATCCTGCACCGGCTGCATGTAGAGATGCATGCCGTGCACCTGCGCCAAACTTTGTTGCAGCCGGCGGATGACGTCGGACGCGCCGACGCGTTGATTGATCGGCTTGAGGTTGATGGAGATTCGGCCGCTGTTGAGCGTGGTATTGATGCCGTCCGCGCCGATGAACGAAGACAGGCTTTCGACGGCGGGATCCTTGAGGATGATTTTCGCTACTTCCTGCTGCTTCTCACTCATGGCGTCGAAAGAGATGGATTGCGAAGCCTGGGAGATGCCTTGAATGACGCCCGTGTCCTGCACCGGGAAGAATCCCTTGGGAATCACGATGTAGAGGACAACGGTCAGGATCAGCGTGGCGACAGCAACGAGAAGGGTGATGGTCTGGTAGCGGAGAACCACGCGCAACGTGCGCCCATAGAAAGCGATGAGCCGATTGAACATGCGCTCCGATGCCTGGTAGAAGCGGCCTTCCTGCTGCTTCGGATCGTGGCGCAGGATGCGCGAGCACATCATGGGTGTGAGGGTGAGCGAAACCACGGCCGAGATGACGATGGTGACCGCCAATGTGACCGCGAACTCGCGGAAGAGACGGCCCACCACGTCGCCCATGAAAAGCAGCGGGATGAGCACGGCGATGAGCGAAACGGTCAGCGAAACGATCGTGAAGCCGATCTGGCCGGCGCCGGTAAGCGCGGCTTCGAGAGGCGGCATTCCTTCTTCGAGAAAACGGTTGATGTTTTCGATCATCACGATGGCGTCGTCGACCACGAATCCGGTGGAGATGGTGAGCGCCATGAGAGAGAGATTGTCGAGCGAGTAGCCAAGCAGATACATGACGGCGCAGGTGCCGATGAGGGACAGCGGCACGGCCACGGTGGGAATGATGGTCGCCCGCCAGCTGCGCAGGAAAAGAAAGATGACCATGACGACCAGGAAGACCGTCAGCCCCAGCTCAAACTCCACGTCGTGTACGGACGCTTGAATGCTGGTAGTCATATCGGTGAGCGTGGTGACGGTGATGCCGGAAGGGAGGTTGGCCTCAAGTTGAGGCAGGATTTTCTGGATGGAGTTGACAACAGTGATGGTATTGGCGCCGGGTTGCCGCTGGATATTGAGAATGATCGCCGGCGTCAGATTCATCCACGCGGCCTGCTTGGTGTTCTCCACGCCATTGACCACGTTGGCGACATCCTTGACGAAGACTGGCGCGCCATTACTGTAGGCGACGACAACATTCTTGTAATCGTCGGCCGTGGAGATCTGGTCATTGGCGTCGATCTGGTAATCCTGGCGGGGCCCGTCGAAATTGCCTTTGGCTGAGTTGACGCTGGTCTGCGTCAAAGCCGTGCGCATGTCCTCCATGTTCAAGCCGTAGGCGGATAAACCGACCGGGTTCACCTGGATGCGGACCGCCGGCTTCTGGCCGCCGCTGATTGAGACCAAACCCACCCCGGCCAACTGCGAAAGCTTGGGCGCCAGTCGCGTGTCGACCATGTCCTCGACCTGCGAGAGCGGCATGTTGTTGGAGGTAATGGCCAGCGTGAGGACGGGAGCGTCGGCTGGATTGGTCTTGGTGTAGACAGGTGGGACGGGCAGATCGGAGGGCAGAAATGTTTGGCCTCCGTTGATAGCCGACTGGACTTCTTCCTCACCGACATCGAGCGAGAGCGAGAGACTGAACTGAAGCACGATGACCGATACGCCGCCGGCGCTGGTCGAGGTCATCTGGCTGAGTCCCTGCATCTCGCCGAACTGGCGCTCGAGGGGCGCAGTAATGGTGGTGGCTACAACGTCGGGGCTGGCGCCGGGGTAAAAGGTGACCACCTGAATCGTTGGGTAGTCAACCTCCGGCAGGGCCGACACGGGGAGCTGGAAAAAAGCGACCAACCCAGCCAGAAGAATTGCGGCCATCAGCAGCGAGGTAGCAACCGGCCGCAGAATGAACGGCCCAGAAGGGTTCATGGAGCAGCCTCGGTGGTATCGGAGGATGTGGCCGGGATATTGACCTTGGAGATGGAGATGGTCGATCCGTTGACCAGTTTCTGGAAGCTGCTGTTGGCCACCATGTCACCGGGATTGATGCCGGTGACCGCGGTGTTGCCTTTGTCAGAGATTCCCGACTTCACGGTCCGCATGACCGCTTTCTTGTTTTGGATCAGATAAACAAAGTCCACCGAGCCGTTGTGCTGGACTGCGGAAGAAGGAATGAGGGTCTGGTTATCGAGGGTTTTGACCAGCAGGCGGGTGTTGACGAACTGGTTGGGAAAGAGCATGCCTTTCGAGTTGTCGAATTGCGCGCGCAGCTTTACGGTTCCCGTCACGGTATCGATCTGGTTGTCGATGGTGATCAGTTTCCCTTTTTCCAGCAAAGTTTGCTGGGTGCGGTCATAGGCGTCGACCTCAAGGGCTTTACCGGAGTGCATCTGCTTCAGAACTTCGGGCAAATTATCCTCAGCCAACGTGAAGATCACGGTGATGGGATGAATTTGCGTGATGACGACCAGCGGGGTGCTGGAGTTCGCGGTCACCAGATTGCCCGGATCGACCAGCCTCAGTCCCACGCGTCCGTCGATGGGTGAGAGGATATGGCAAAAACCAACCTGCACCTGGTCATATTGGACGGTGCCTTGGTCATTTTGCACCGTTCCCTGATCCTGGAGAACGAGTTTTTCCTGATCTTCGAGCGTCTGCCGCGGGATGGCATTCTTGGCCCAGGCGTCCTGGTAGCGCTTGAGATCCATCTGCGCTTCGGCCAACAGATTTTGATCGCGGGTAAGGGTGCCCTGCGCCTCGGCCAGCTGCGCCTCGTAGGGGCGGGAATCGATATCGATCAGCGGAGCGCCTTTGCGAACGTCCTGGCCTTCGCGGTAGTGGACAGCAGTAATCACGCCCGTCACCTGGGCGGTGATGGAGTCGGTGTAGGTCGGCGTCACCGTGCCGATGGCTTCCAGATAGACGCCGATGCTGCCTTTAGTCGCAGTGGCTACGCTGACGGGAATCGTCCCGCCCATCGCGGCGCCTCGTCCTCCGCCGGCCGGAGCGGAGCTGGCGCTGTGCTGTCTCCACACCCACACAAACAGAAGCGCAAACAGCAGCAGGATGATCACCCAGATCCACAGGTGGCGGCGTTTTTTTGTCGAATCTACGGGCGGCTGCCCAAGGTCAGAATCTGAAACAGAAAGAGGTTGGTCCATCGCCTTCTTCTTCTCTTATTTCGCGTTACGAGCGCTCGGTTTGATAGGGTCATTTTCTCATATTCAAATCAATGGCCGGATGCACAAGGGCATCCGGTTTTCTGCGGAGCCTCTTTGCTGCATTGGGTTTCCTCCGGCGCGGCCGCCGCGTGATGCCAGAGCGAGGGGCAACCGGTCTTCGATGAGACACAAATCAATAGGTCGCGCGCATAGGCGCGCTATTGCACAGACGAACGGCACGGGAGAAAAGTTGCACAGGTTTCCAGGGGCCTTGTAAGCGTCCCATTTTGCGCAGTATTTCTTGGAGAGCGGCTGGAAAGGCCGGGGCCTGAGTAATGCAGTGATGCCTAAAGGGCAAGAAAGATCGCCCCGTCTTCCACAGTGAATTCGAGGCCGGCGGCTTTGGCGGCTTCGTCGAGCGCGGCGCGCAGCATCACAACGGATCCGGGCTCACGTCAATGCGGCGCATCAGGCCTTCGCCTTTTTTCGTGCCCGCGGAAAGCGTGATCTTCAAGCCGCGGCGCTTGCAGCGCACGGCAGTGCCGTCTTCAAGCTTGGTGTTCATCGGTTTGATGTAGGCGTCAATATAATGCACGCCGATTCCGGATTTATCTTCAGTCTTGGCGGGAAGCTTGTTTTCGGCATCCGCATTCACATCACAAACTTTGACTTTCACGCTGCGCCCCCAGAGGTTCAATTCCTTTTCGTTCGAGAAATGCGTCCATGACTTTCCGGAATTCGCGGATATGTTCGGGCGTGCTGCCGCAGCAGGCGCCGATGATATTCGTGCCCGCTTCGAGCAGCGGGAGGACGCCCTTGACCATCTGCTCCGGCGTTTCGTCGTACACAATCTTCATATTCACCAGGCGGGGCTTTCCCCCATTGGGCTGCACCATGACCGGCAGTTTCGATGCGCTCTTGTACCGCTCCACTGCCAGCAGCGCATGGGGCATATCCATGCCGGTGCCGCAGTTGAGGGCCACGATATGCGCTCCGTTTTCTTCCATGAATTCGGCGGCGCGTTCCGGCTCAACACCCATCATGGTACGGAAAGTGGAACCGTCGAGCGTAACGTCATAGGCCATGGATCCGATGATGGTCTTCGCGCCGGCTTTTTTTGCCGCCTCAATGCCGATCGCGAGCTCTTCGAGCGAGGTCTGGGTTTCGACGATGATGGCGTCGGCGCCGCCCGCGACGAGTGCAGCCGCCTGCTCTTCAAATGCGCTCTGCACCTGAGCCACCGTGAATTCACCGAATGGCTCGAGCAGGCCGCCGAAGGGGCCGATGTCGCCGAGCACGTAACCGTCTTTGGCTCCGAACGCCTGACGAGCGATTTCGACTGCAGCCTTGTTGATTTCGGGCACATTCTCCGATTGGCCATGGCGGTTGAGCATGATGCGCGATCCGCCGAAGGTGTTGGTGATGATGCAGTCGGAGCCGGCTTCGGCATAACGGCGCTGGATGGCGAGCACGCGTTCCGGATGCGTCAGGTTCCAGGCCTCGCCGCAGTTGCCCTGTTCCAGGCCGGCGATCATGAGCTGCGTGCCCATTGCGCCGTCGCCGAGCAGAGGCCGTTCAAGCACTTCTTCGTGCAAAAGTTTTTTCATTTGTTCCCCGTTTCTCCGCTCAATTCCTTTTGTACCAGAGCATAGTGAATGGTTTCGAGAACCAGGCCCCATTTGTGGTTGCGGCTTTGCGATTCGCAGTAGCAGCCGGCGCCGTTCGGTTCGCGCCGCCATTCGAGGACGGCGTCGAGGCGCTGGCCGAGCAGGGGCTTTTCCCTGTCAATCGCGGACATCAGGAGATCGGGGTCTTCAACGAACTTGCACATCGCCTCGTGGCCGGTATCGTCCGGGGCCGGAGCGCAGCGCTCGTCCAGAATGGGATACTCATCGGCGCGGGGCCCGAGCTTCACTTTGTAGATGAATGCCAGCGGACGGCCCATATTCGTGCATGTGGTTCCGTCGTAGCGGAAGGTAACGTCAATCGACCCATCGGGACCCGGCTGGATGACCAGCCGCTCTTCGGCCCATCGCTGCAAGGCTTTCCGATTTACGGTGTACTTCGCGTTGGCGTCGAGAACCGCAATGGGCGCGGGCAGCGGCTCGGCGGTTGTCCGCGGCGCGCGTTTGTAGAGTGCGCGCCTGTATTGACAGGGCCCGAAGGAGCAGCTCTCGCAGGGGACAAGGCTGGTGAGCCGTTGCAGGCGCTCCCGGTGCCGCGTGACGCCGAAGACCGCGAGTTGCGTTTTCTTCGGGCGCAACATGCCGGAGTCAAACGCGTCTACCCGGGAAGGCAATAGCTCGCTTCGCGTCTGCCTGATCAGTTCGAGGAGCCGCGGTTGTTCGGCGACGTCCCAATCGGGGTAGCCGGGACTGGAGTGAGGCAGCACGGCCATGCCACGCTGCTCCGCCCAATCGCAAAGCCGGGCTCCGGCAATCGTGGTCAATTGCTCAACCACCGCGGAAGCATACATCTCGAGGAAGAAATATTCGTCCGGCTTCTCTGCTTTCCAGAGCCGGCGGGCTTCCTCTTCGGCTTCGGGTCCGGCACCGACGGCGACGAGAATCGCGCTGTGCGCTCCGGCCTGCATGAAGGCGCTGTGCAGGCGTTTGCTGTTGAAGTTCACGCCGTCAATTCGAATCGTGTCGCCTGCGCCGGCGCCGCTCGCAAACTCAAGACTCTCGACTTGGCGCGCATAAAACCAGGGCCGGCCATGCGTGGCGAACCAGCCGCGTGCCCAATCGGCCAACTCGCGCGCACGACCTTGCAGAACCCAACCGCGTGGGTAGCCAAGCAGGCGCGAATATTCCTGCTGCGGCACTTCAACGCCGGCGAGCGCGTCCGCGATCTCGATGGATTCGGCTACCTGGCGCATGGAATCGGCTCCACGGCTTTGAACTGGCAACCCTCGACGAAGTAATCGAAGAAGTTGGGGTGCGTCTCAAGCCGGCAGTGTTGCACTCGTTTTACCAGCCCCTCAAGCTCCTGCCGCTTGGTTTTTGAAAGCAGCGCGATGGTCGCGCCCTCAATGGCAAGATTGCCGGCCCTTACGAATTTTTCCGGCGCGAGACGAGGCACAAGCCCGATCCGCACCGAGGACTCCACATTGAGATGACGCCCGAACCCGCCTGCCAGATAAAAGACCCCGATATCGTCGAAGTCGATGCCGTATGTGCTGAAGACAACATGCAGCCCCGCCACGTTTGCGCCCTTGGCCTGCGCCAGCTCATTCACATCGCTCTCGAGAAGGTAGACGCCGCCACTTGCACCGCGGCAAAGATCGATGCGGTGCAGATCGTCTTCAAATCGTCCACGCTCGTTCATGCGGCCTGTGCGCAAGAGCTCGCTGAGCAGGTCGACCAATCCTGACCCGCAGATTCCCTCCGCCGGCACACCGCCGATGACGCGAATCCGGAATTGACTGGCCTCATCAATCCCTACTTCTTCAATCGCGCCGTCCAGGGCGGGCATGCCGCAGGCGATGGCTCCGCCTTCAAAGGCCGGCCCCGCGGGGCACGATGCGGCTAGAATCCGATCCTTGTTTCCCACCACCAGCTCGGTGTTGGTGCCGATGTCCATGATGGCGATGAGACGTTCCTCATGCGCCAGATCCGCAGCCAGCATGCAGGCGGCGGCGTCGGCTCCCACGTGGCCGCTGATAATGGGAGCGCCATACACGCGCGCTTTGGGGTGAATCGGCAAAAGGCTGCGCAGGCCCGATTCGACGAGGCTCGTGGTGGTGCGTTTGCCTTCGGCCAATTCGATCTCCGTGATGGAGCGGTAGGGCGTCTGGCCGATCGTGTATACGTTCTGCCGAAAGAAAAGATCGCGCATGGTGGAGTTGCCAACCACGGCCATCTCGTAGATCGTTTTCGGATCGACGGGCAATTTCTCGATGGCATGGCTCAGGTATCCGGCCAGCGTCCGCATCAGGAGCTTGCCCGGATGACTGGTGTCGTAGGCGATGCGCGACATGATCTCCGACCCGCCGAAGCGCTGCGGATTCTCAAAGGACGTGTCGGCAATCAGCTCGCCGCTTTCGAGGTCGAGCAGGCGTACGACGACGGTCGTAGTTCCCAGATCCATGGCGATGCCGTGAATCGGCCCCGTGGACCGCTCGACTTCGACTCCGTCAATCAGGATGCGGTCGCCGTTGCGCGTTACGGAAGGATCGAGCGCGAGAGCCTGACCGGACCCAGGCAATCCGTATGCCTGGCGCTCGATGACCATGTGCCCGCGACGCATGGTGTGGCAACGGACCTGCCCACTTGAGCCGGTGACGTAGGTCTGGCAGGAGAGGCGGAAGTTTCCTTTAAGGTGACGCTCGGCCTCGGTCATCGGAGACAGTGCGTCCATGCCTTCGACGATTTCGACCATGCACTCTTTGCATTTGCCTTGCTTGCGGCATGACGTAGGTACGTCGATGCCCAAGGCCTCGGCCTGGTCGAAGAGAGAAAGGGCCGCGTTGGCGTCGGTCGATTGTCCGTTGATGATTAGCGTGACGGCCATTTTCGGGAAGTGCCTACCATCCCTTCGCCTCGAGCTCGGCTTTCAGCGCATCTGCCAAATCCTGAGCTGAACCTTCGCGCTCCTGTTCGTCGCTCCACTTCCATTGCGCAAGGTAGTCGTCGGAGGCCTGCAATCCGCGCATGGCTGCGAGCCGATCGATGTGCTCCATGAATCGCCCGTCCAACTGCACGGTCACTTCGTCGATCCCGTCATCGGCTTTGACCTGAGTCGGGATTTCCTGCCAATAGAGAATCTTGTAAGTCGCCATTTCAATTACACCTGTCCCGCCAGCCGCAGGAACAAGTCCACGGCCGCGGAGGCATTGGCGCCATATCCGTCGGCGCCAATCTCGTCGGCAAACATCTGGCTGATCGGAGCGCCGCCCACAGCCATCTTGATTTCCGTGTGGCCCGCCGCATGGAAGCCCTCGATCACAGTCTTCATATACATCATGGTCGTGGTCAGCAGCGCGCTCATGCCGACGATATTGGGCTTGCATCTTTCAGCCGCGGCCATGAACTTTTCGACACTCTGGTCCACGCCGATGTCATGGACCTCAAACCCCGCGCCCTCGGCCATCATGCCCACAAGATTCTTGCCGATGTCGTGCAAATCGCCACGAACGGTGCCCATGAGGAGAACGCCTTTGGGCTTCGTTCCGCCATCTTTCGACGTGAGAAGAGGCTTGAGGACGGCCATGCCAGCTTTCATGGCCCGCGCCGAGATCAAAACCTCCGGCACATAGAGGATATTGTGCTTGAAGTCTTCGCCGACCACGCTCATGCCGGCGATGAGACCTTCGGTCAGCACTTCCTGCGCGGAACGCCCCTCAGCCAGGGCTGCTTCAGTCAGCTTGCCCACCTGGTCGGCATTTCCTTCGTACAGGTGTTGGTTCATCAAGGCGTAATCGGGCATCGAATGGTTTCCTCAACGTGTGCTTGCAGTTGCTCCCGCGGCGCGTTTGGCATTGAATTCTTCAAGGGCCTCGAGCATGGCCAGAATATTTTCCCGCGGCATGCCCGGGCTGGTGCCGCCGCCGACGGAGAGAATGATTCCTTCGCCACCGGAACCCTCCAGAACTTCAAGAGTCTCGTCTTTTACTTCCTCGGGTGTACCGCGAACCGCGACTTCCAGCGGGTTCACATTGCCCATGAGGCACATGCGGTCGCCTACACGGCGTTTTACTTCCGTGATGTGCCGCTGCTTGCCCCAGTTGAGCACGTTGAATCCGGTATCGGGCAGGTGGTCGAGGCAGGCATCCACCTCGGCATCATTGTGGTACAGCTTGACCCAATCCTTGGGGAAAGCATCGCAGATTCGCTTCAAATAAGGATGCGCAAACTCCAGGTAATGCTCCTCGTTCACAAATCCCACAATGTCGTCGAGAATGAAGATGCTCTCAACCGTATCGCCCATCACCTTTTGCTGTGCCTTCAGCCAATCAATGATCACGCGCGTGCAGAGATCGAGTAGCTTATGCGCGCCCTTGGGATCTTCCACCAGGTCGATCATGAATTCCGTAGTGCCGCGGACAAATCCCGCGGTGCACATGGGCCCGCGCGAGGTGACCATGGGGAGTATGTAGCCGGCATCGAGAATCCGCTGGCGCGCCATGCCGATGCGATGCAGGGTGAGTCCCGCGAACGCGTCCGCCTCTACCTCGTATTCGGGAAAATTGTCGATGTCTTCAAGGCGGTAAAGCGTGTGATATTCGCTCGGCGTGTTGTCCTGCCAGAACTTGATTTTGGCTCCCAGGACAGACGGCTCCGCAGCCATGCCGTACTCCATCCACCACGAGGGGGTGAAGATGATGTCGGGAAACTCCTGCATGATCTTCAGGTTCGATTGGAACCAGAGCTCGGGGTCGAGGAAATAGTCCAGGTGCTTGATGCCCAGGTAACCCGGAATCCACGGGCTATCGATAATGAGCGCCATGGGGATCTTGTCGAGCTTCTCGCGCCGCGCTGCCCGCTTGAATGTCTCCCACTGTTCCGGCCGCATACTTTTCCTCCCGATCACAATCGTGATCCACGCAACCCTGTCGAGCCGATGACTGGAATGAGCGACCTCCTCGCCATTCGTCCTGCCCGAAATGCGGAACTCTTTCTTCGCGCTTGACGGGAGCTCAGGGAAGGAGAGGCCGGCGCGGGTTGCGACGAACTCCCAGGAACCTAAGTGCAATCATTCCCGTCATCTAAGGTTTTCTTCGACAGTCGTAATAATTCTGACTCCGCCATCATAGTGTAACCGCAACAGAACGCACAAGAGCGATTGAAATTCGCGGGGTGCGGGTCGCCAACCAGGCGAGCTCCGGTGAAAGAGAGGGTGACTGGAGGGCCGGTGGGCCTTCGCGGTGAGCAACTCCCCGTTATGCGGCGATCGATTCGGACTTCACGGCCCGATCCGAGCCACCTGCTGCGTGATCCGCTGGCGGAAGTCGGTGCCCGTCTTCATTTCACCCACGCGGATAAAGTATCGTTTGTGGGGTGAGGACTCAATGCGCGCTGCGGAACTGATGGCTCCCCTTACATTCCGGCTGACGGACATGGAAATTGGCGATCCCGAACCAGGCGAAGTGCAGGTGCGGGTGGAAGCGGTGGGTGTGTGCGGCAGCGACATGCACGCTTACACCGAGGGCGCGGTGGGCGGCAGCGCCAATGTGTACCCGATGCTGCTGGGCCACGAGCCGGCGGGAAGAATCGTGAAGACCGGCGCCGGCGTGACGGGCCTCGCTGCGGGCGATCGCGGCGCGCTTGAGCCGGCGCTCTATTGCTACCACTGCGAGTTCTGCCTGAGCGGGCACCATAACGTGTGCGCGAACATTCGCTTCCTGAGCACGCCGAATCATCCCGGGTTTTTCCGCGAGCTGGTGAATCTGCCGGTGGCCAACTTCAAGCCGATCCCAAGCGGGATGTCGTACGGCGAAGCGGCGCTGGCCGAGCCGCTGGCGATTGCCATCCATTCCCTGCGGCTGGCGTCGATTCGGCCGGGAGAAACGGTTGCCGTGATTGGCGCAGGGCCGATTGGACTGCTGACGATTGCGGCGCTCAAAGCCGCGGAGGCAGGGCGCATCTGGGCTGTGGAACCGCTGGCGCACCGGCGCGAGCTGGCGCGGGGAATCGGCGCCGACGTGGCGCTGGAGCCGGGCGAGGCCGTCGAGGAAATTTTGCGCGCGACCGGGCAGCGCGGAGTGGACTGCGCGATTGACTGCGTGGCGGGAGTAGAAACCACCAGCCAGGCGGCTTTGGTTGCGCGCAATGCAGGCCGCGTTGTGCTGACCGGGATTCCGACCTCGGTGAATGTGCAGGTGGATGCTTCGGCGATGCGGCGGAAGGAGCTGACGCTGTTGAATGTGCGTCGATCGAATCACGAAACCGACGAAGCGCTGGAGCTGCTGGGCGCGCATGCCGCGTGGTTCGCGCCGCTACTCACCCATGCGCGAAACCTCGACCGCATCGATGAGGCATTTGAGATCGTCAGCCAATATCGCGACGGCGTGGGGAAGATGATTGTGAGGCCGTAGAAGGCCAGCGGAGCTGGCGGTGTTAGCGGGGTTAGCGAAGCTGGAACGGCAGCGAATGGCGATCCGAGATCAGGGGCCGGTGGGCGGACGGACCGGCGCAGGATTTTAGACGAGCGAGGGCGTGGTCTCGAGATTTTTCCAGGCGATTCTCTGCTTCCTGTGGTCTGCTAACGAATCATCGGCAGACCTGAGAAAAGGAGTCGGATCGCGTTCTCAGCGGGATACGGGCGAAATGGGCTGGGAGGGCTGGGTCAGCGGGGGACCTCGCCTGATGGCACGGGCGTTTGCCGGTACAAACCGGCAGTCCCGGCAAAGGGCTTACGAATTGTGTTTGACCCTCGTTAAGGTGATCAGCATTCCAATCCAGACGAGCAACGTGAGCGTCGCCATCGGAATCACCCACGCCGGCAGCAGCCGCTGAATCACGGCAAGATCCACTCCCCGATAGGCAGCCAACCAGCCTTCCAGCCGAAGATTCAGCACCATCAAAATCACCACCCATCCGACCACAAACCGCTGCGTCGCCAGCTTCCGCCCTTCCAAGGCTTCACGGCTGCACACGTAAACCAAATGCCATCCGCACAGCACAATCATCGCTCCCAACAGGATTGCGCTTGCCAGCATGTCGTGCGCCTTGAATGCGAGATAGATCAGAGCGGAAAACAATGCCACGTAGATCCCTGTCACCATCGCAACTGTTGATGCAAGAGTCATTGGCACTCCGCTGTTCTCCGGAATCCCAGGTTCCTGCTCAATCTGGCGTCGCATCGCTGCGCTCCGACGCAGGAAGATCACGATGAACCCCGCGACAACCATCCCGTAGATCCACCAGAATCCCGCCCCCACCGCGTACGACGTCGGATCACTCCACGCAAATTTATGGCGCAAGACCTGCACGACGTATTGCCCGGCCACGGCCCACCCCAGCACAAAAACCCACAAGCCACTGAGCCAGAGACCCTGGAAACGACGTTCGCGGGCCGTCGGTGCTGAACGTACCGAAACCCAATTTACAAATATCCCGGCAAACACGCCCAAAAACGGCGTCAGCGGAGCCAGCCACGCGGAAATCAACCCCGACTTGGCCATCGCCGCGCCTTTTCCCGTCGCCGCGGCGCCCACCGATGCAGCCGGAAGAACCGGCAGCATCGCCAATACCGCATTCGAAAAAGTCTGTCCGGGCCCGGTCCTGGTCAGCGTTCCTTCTACAAACGCAACTACCTCTTCGTGCAGCAGCTTGCGTCCCCGCGAGAGCCTTTGCTTCACCGCATCCTCGCTCAGCTCCAGTTCAGCTGCCACGCGCTCAATCGACTTCTCTTCGCGGTAGAACAGGATCAGCGGCTCGCGGTAAGTATCGGGAATCCGCTCCAGCGCTCGCCACAGGATCGCCTCTTCTTCACGGCTGACTGCTTGTAACAAGGGCGACGCCTCAAGCGATGACGGCTCCTGGATCTCTTCCAGGGCCTCGGCGGCCTGCATGGGCTCACGGCCCTGCCGCCGGAGTTCTTTCCCCACCAGAAACCGCGTGATGCCACACAACCAGGACCGTAACCGCGCAGGCTCGCGCAGCTCTCGGAGCTGTTTCCACGCAGCAAGGAACGCGTCCTGCGCCAGGTCTTCGCTCAGGCTCAAGCTTCCAGTGGCGTTGTAAGTGATGGAGCAGACCAGCGACTGGTACCGCTTGACGATCATCCCAAATGCTGCCCGGTCGCCCGCCAGAGCGCATTCCACCAGTTGCGCGTCATTGTTGCCTAATGCTTGCGTGATCATCTTTCTCCCTCATCGTATAAGTACCCGGACACGACGAAGAGGTGACAGGAATATTTGAAGTCCTCAGGATAGGCCCCCCGGGGAAAATTTTCATGCGGCAGCGGAGCATCCCACAAACTCGGCGCAACTGTTCTCGCTCTAGAATGCACAGTAACAGTATCAAAATCGATCTCTTCAGCGTTTTTAGCGGGATCGATCTCACGAAAGTCGGCAAGGGTTCCGCGATGTTGCCGGCGGTCGAGGCGTGGATTTGGTGCGGCTGCGCCGCGCACATTGCTTTTCAAAAAGGCCACGGCATTTTTAGACTTTTGGCGAACCGCGGGTCGTGCTATCCCACCCTAGCCGCGAAAAAAAAGCGCGGCAAGGATGGGGCGCCCATCGGTTTTGATGGGTGAAGGTCACGAAAGGCAAATGCGGATCCCCGTTCGACTCGGCTCGTTCGGCGAGCCTCGCTCAGGGCAGGCTTTCGACTCGTCCGCCGCGCGGACTCGCTCAGGATGACAAACGAAAAAGATGGCGCGCCCGATACATTGGAAGGATGGGCGAGGTGCGGGCGGAGTGGCGGGGGGAACTGAGCGCGATGGTGAAGCTCGCCGTGCCTGTGGTGTTGAGCGAGCTGGGCTGGATGCTGATGGGCGTGGTCGACACCATCATGGTGGGCCGGTTGGGTCCGGCGGCGATTGGCGCGGTGGCTGTGGGCAACGCCGTCTGCTACACGCCGAGCATGTTCGGCATGGGGCTGATGCTGGGGCTGGACACGCTGGTGGCGCAGGCCTACGGCCGCAAAGATCACGACGAATGCCACAGGTGGCTGGCGCAGGGCGTGTACCTGGCGGCGATTGCGACGGTGCCGATCATGATTGGGATCGCGCTGGTGAGCTTCTTCTTTGGGCGCTTCGGCATTGCGGCGGAAGTGGCGGGTCCGGCGAGCGAATACATGAGCGTGTTGCTTTGGGGCACGCTGCCGCTGCTGCTCTATGGCGCGTCGCGGCGGTATTTGCAGGGTGTGGGCCAGGTGCGCGTCATTACGGTGACGTATGTGTTAGCGAACCTGGTGAACTGGTTCCTCAACTGGGTGCTGATCTACGGCAAGCTGGGATTGCCGGCGATGGGCGTGAACGGGTCTGCGCTGTCGACAGTGTTCGCGCGCGTGACGATGGCGACGGCGTTGCTGGGATTTGCGTGGAGATACGAGCGCAAGCGCGGGCATCCGCTGTTCAAGCATTGGGCCGGACCGCAGGTGGCGCGGCTGAAGCGGCTGATGAAGCTGGGCGCTCCGGCGGGGGGGCAGATTCTGCTTGAGGTGGGCGCGTGGAATATGGCGACGTTTTCCGCGGGGTACCTGACGCCGGTGGCGCTGGCGACGCATCAAATTGTGCTGAACTACGCGAGCGTGACGTACATGGTGCCGCTGGGGATTTCGGCAGCGGCGGCGGTGAGCGTGGGGCACGCGGTGGGCGCGGGCGACCCGGCGCGCGCGCGGCGAGCCGGTTGGCTGGCACTTGGATTGGGCACGAGCTTTATGCTGCTGGCGGCAATGGCGCTACTGGTGTGGCCGCGGCCGCTGATTGAACTTTATACAAATGATGCGCGTGTGCTGGCGGTGGGGCCGGGGCTGCTGGCGATTGTGGCAGCGTTTGAGGTGTTCGACGGCATCCAAACAGTGAGTACAGGTGCGCTGCGCGGGTTGGGTGAGACGCGCGCGCCGATGTGGGCAAACCTCGTGGGGTACTGGGTGCTGGGATTGCCGCTGGGTTTTTTCCTTTGTTTTGGATTGAAGTGGGGGATTTACGGGCTCTGGATCGGACTGACGCTGGCGCTGGTGGTGATTGCGCTGGCGCTCATTGTGCGCTGGAAAAGGGACGCGGAAAAACAGCTTTTAGCTGTTAGCCATTAGCTTTTAGCTCTTTTGGTGGCGAGGTGACCTGCAGTGCGATCCCACCCTTTCGCCCAAAGGCGGCGAAAGGATGGGGCAACCAAGGCCGGATGAGGGATGGTTGCGAAGCGTATGAAAACAAAGCGTTTGTTGGGTAGTTCATCTCAGATGGCCGTCCGGTTCGGACGGTGTGCAAGGGGGTTACCTTTGTGGCGCTGTGTGGGACGGTGTTAACAAGAAAGTGACTATAATCACATATCGGGGCGATGAGAGCGCGCACTAGTAGAAGAGCTGGCCGGCGCCCGTAGATCGTTCAGAATTTATTGGAAGGGAATCCCGCCAAATGGCGACTGGAAACCTTGCCCTGGGTCAAGAACAGGGCGAAAGCATCGCGCGTTCGCGCATCGTCAACGACTTCAGCATCATCGTAGCCACAGTCAATGGTTCAGGATCGCAGTCCGCGAACAGCGTGCTGCTGAAGAGCATTTTTGGAATGGGTATTCCCGTGAGCGGGAAGAACCTGTTCCCATCGAACATTGCCGGATTGCCGACCTGGTTCACGATCCGGGCGAGCAAAGACGGCTACGTGGCGCGCAAGCGCGAGATTGACGTACTGGTGGCGCTAAACCCGGAGACGGCACGCGAGGACATGATGTCAGTCCAGCCGGACGGCGCGGCCATTTACGAAGAAAGCCTGAACCTGAAGCAGTACCGCGATGATGTGGTCTGTTACCCGGTGCCGTTCGACAAGATCACGCAATCGATATGCCCCGAAGCCAAGCTTCGCAAGCTGGTGAAGAACATGGTGTACGTGGGCGCGGTGGCGCAGCTCCTGGGGATCGATCTGGGAGTGGTGGAGAGTGGGCTGCGCAAACAGTTTTCAAAAAAGCCGAAGGTCTTCGAACTGAATTTCGGTGCGGTGCAGGCGGGGTTCGACTACGCGAAGGCGACGTTCACCAAGCAGGATCCGTACTTCCTGGAGCGGATGAACGAGACCAAGGGCAAGATCATCATCGATGGCAACGCGGCGTGCGGCATGGGCGCCGTGTTCGCGGGTGTCACGGTGGTGGCATGGTATCCCATTACGCCGTCGACCTCGCTGGTTGAAGCGACGACGGATTTGCTGAAGAAGTTTCGCGTGACGCCGGAGGGCAAAGCGACGTTTGCCGTGGTGCAGGCCGAGGACGAACTGGCGGCGATCGGCATGGTTCTGGGCGCGGGCTGGGCGGGAGCGCGAGCCATGACGTCGACGTCGGGGCCGGGCATCTCGCTGATGGGCGAGTTTGCGGGGCTGGGCTACTATGCCGAGATTCCGGGAGTGATTTTTGACGTGCAGCGCAGCGGACCCTCGACGGGCATGCCTACGCGCACGCAGCAAGCCGACCTGCTTTCGACGGCATTCCTTTCGCACGGCGATACCAAGCACGTGGTTCTACTGCCGGGCTCGGTGAAGGAGTGCTTCGAGTTCGGCTATGCGGCGTTTGATTTGGCTGAGAGGTTGCAGACGCCGGTATTTGTGCTGTCGGATTTGGATCTGGGCATGAACAACTGGATGTCGGAGCCGTTTGCGTATCCTGACAAGCCGCTGGATCGCGGCAAGGTGCTGACGGCCGAGGACCTGAAAAAGATGGGCAATTTCGCGCGCTATCGCGACGTGGATGGAGACGCGATCGGCTGGCGCACGCTGCCGGGTACAGCGCATCCGAAGGCGGCGTACTTCACGCGCGGGTCGGGACACAACGACGCGGCGGGATACACGGAGCGGCCGGATGAATATCAGCAAGTGATGGAGCGGCTGGCGCGCAAGTTTGAAAATGCGCGGAAGTTGGTTCCGGCGCCGGTGGTGGTGAAGAACGGAACGTCGAAGATCGGGTTCCTGGCATACGGTTCGACAGACTTCGCGCTGCGCGAGAGCCTCGACCAGATCAAGAAGGAACACGGCGTAAGCGTGGACTATATGCGCATTCGCGCGTATCCGTTTGCGCATGAGATTCACGACTTTGTCGCCAGCCATGAGCGCGTATACGTGGTGGAACAGGATCGCGATGGACAGACTGGCGAGCCTGCTGAAGCTGGATCTTCCCGGCGAGCAGGTGGTGAAGCTGCGCAGCATTCTGGAATACAACGGACTGCCGGCAGACGCGCGCACAATCACGGATGAATTCGCAACCAAGGAGGGCCTCTAAAATGGCGACCACAACAGCGAGTGGGGCCACGGGCCCGAAACTGAATCACATTGGATTGCCGATTCTGGAATATCGCGGGGGCAAGTCGACCTTGTGCGCGGGCTGCGGCCACAACGCCATCAGCGAGCGCATCATTGATGCGATGTTTGAGATGGGCGTGGAGCCGGAGCGGGTGATGAAGATGAGCGGCATCGGGTGCTCCTCGAAAAGCCCGGCCTACTTCATGAACCGATCGTTCAGCTTTAACAGCGTTCACGGGCGCATGCCGAGCGTGACCACGGGCGCAATGCTGGCGAATCAAACCATGCTGGCGCTGGGCGTTTCCGGCGACGGCGATACAGCGTCGATCGGCATCGGGCAGTTTGTTCACCTGATGCGGCGCAATTTGCCGATGATCTACATCATCGAGGACAACGGCGTATACGGCTTGACCAAAGGCCAATTTTCGGCCACGGCCGACATCGGTTCGAAGCTGAAGACAGGCGTGATCAACGAGCTTCCGCCGATCGATACGTGCGCCCTGGCAATCCAGTTGGGCGCGACGTTCGTGGGGCGCTCGTTCTCGGGCGATAAGAAGCAGTTGCTGGCGATGCTGAAAACCGCGATCGCGCACAAAGGCACCGTCATGCTCGACGTGATCAGTCCATGCGTAACGTTCAACGATCATGAAGGATCGACGAAGAGCTACAAGTTTCTGCAAGAGAACGACGAGCCGATCAACGAAATCGGATTCGTGGCCAGCTTCGACGACATCGAAGTCGATTACGATTCAGGCGAAGTGTATGACGTGCAGATGCACGACGGCTCGCAGACTGCGTTTGCGCAAGCTGCTGGAGGACTACGACCCCACCGACAAGGCCAACGCGGTGCGCACGCTGATGGAAGCGCAGGATAAAAACGAGGTTCTAACGGGCGTTTTCTATATCGATACGCAAAAGCCGACGTTTCTGGATCAGTTAAACATGGTCGATGAGCCGCTGGGCACGTTGCCGGAATCGCTCACACGGCCGCCGAAATCCGCGCTGGAAAGCCTGATGGCGAATCTGCAATAGCGCGGAAAATGAATTTTCAGGAAGCGGCGCACCAGTGAAGGTGCGTCGCTTTTGTTATTGAGCAAGAAAAAGAACGGTTCAAGAGGCCTTGGAGCGCAGCGCTTGCTCGGCGCGATACCAGTCCTCAAGGTGGTGACCATGCGCACGGCCGCGTTCGTTCCAGAAGCGATGCGCAAGCTGAGCGACTTGATCGTGGGAAAGCGAGCTCCCGTTTCCGTTTGCGCTTCCGTTGACTTTCGTGGAGGCAACAGTCTTTTTTTCTGCGGGGTTGGTTTCTGCGGTTTTGCGCGGATTCGCTGCAGCTTTCGGCGCGGCGCCTGATTTCTTGACGGACTTAGCCATGGGGAAACTCCTGTTTTGCAAGTTCGACAAACTTACAAGCGTTCGTATACAGAATACCGAAAAAACTATTTGCTGTGTGCGATGCGCCTGTGAAGAACCATCGAAATAAACCCGCTGCGCAGGTTTCGGAGATTTAGATGCGAGCGGGAGCCGCAGCGTGTATCGTGGTCTCAAGTTAAGAAAATCTATGACAACGCCCGCCATCGATACCACTGCGCTCACTCGCCGCTTCGGCGACTTCACTGCGGTTCAGGATGTGAACCTGCGCGTGGATGCAGGACAATTTTTCGGCTTCCTTGGCCCCAATGGAGCGGGCAAATCGACCACCATCAAAATGCTGACCGGCTTGCTGGCGCCGACGTCGGGAACGATTCGCATTCTTGGCGAGGATCTGAAACAAAACTCAGCCGAGGTGAAGAGACAGATCGGCGTGGTGCCGGAGGGGATGGCTCTCTTTGGCCGCCTTACGGCGGAGGAATATCTGCGCTTCGTGGGGCGCATGTACGGGCTCGACCGCGCCACGACGGTGCTGCGCACGCAGGAATTGCTGGACTTTATGCACCTGGCCGACGAGCAAAAGAAGTTGATCACGGATTTCTCTCACGGGATGCAGAAGAAGCTGGCGCTGGCGGCGGCGGTGATCCATGGGCCCAAGGTGCTTTTTCTCGACGAGCCGTTTGAAGGCGTGGATGCAGTGGCCGCAGGCACGCTTAAGGCGATGCTGCAGAGAATGATCGCGCGCGGCGCAACCATTTTTCTCACATCGCACGTGCTGGAGATTGTGGAGAGGCTTTGCACGCACGTGGCGATCATTCATCGTGGGCAATTGGTGGCTCAAGGATCGCTGGCTGAACTGCGTGCCGATGCCGGACGCCGCGAAGGCGCGGAGCGGGGAGAGGAGCGCGTGCCCGAGAGCGACGAGAAGCGCAGCCTGGAAGAGATTTTTCTTCAGATTGTCGGGACCGATCGCGAGGGAAATCGTGCGGAAACAGCTCCCGAGCAGGAACTTTCATGGCTGAGCTAGAAACAGGGAAGACGGCGCCCCAGCCTGCGCAACACATTTCTATGCGCACGCAACTGCTTGCCGTGGCGTGGCTGCGCTGGCGCATCTTTGTGAACAGCATGTTTCGCCGGCGCAGCACTGGCCGGGCGGCCGGCCTTGCGCTGGCCGTTCTGGTGCGCATCCTGGTATGGCCGTTCCTCGCGCTGATGGTTATCGGGCCGGTGGCCGGCAGCGGATACCTGGCGTGGGCAGCGATCGCCAACAATCATCCGCAGCGGCTGGCTTCACTGCTGGCCGGCATTACGCTGCTTTGGCTTTTCGTCAACATCAACGGCCAGAATGCTGCTGCCGCGCTTTCCAGTTTCGATCCTTCATCGCTGATCCGCTTTCCGTTGCGTTTCGGGCGCTACTTCATTTTGAGAATCTTCATCGGCCTGATGACGCCAAGCACTATTGTGGGCTGCCTGGCGCTGCTGGCCGCTGCGGTCGGGATCGGCGTGGCCGACCGCGCACTCGCACTTCAAGCCTTGTTGGTTCTCGCGATTTACGCGCTGATGAACATCTTTCTGATGCGCATGATCAGCGCGTGGTTCGAGCGCTGGCTTGCGAACCGCCGCTTCCGGGAGTTCTTCGGCGGGTTGATGGCGCTTTCTGCTGTTGGATTCCAGTTTCTGAATTATCAGCGCGGTCCGACGCACCCCTATGGCGGCCGAACCAGCTTGATTCTGAGCCTGATGCGCGGTTCGGGCGCGGGCATGCGCTGGTTGCCGCCCGGATTCGCCGCGAATGCGATTGTCGAGCAGGCTCACCTGCTGGCGGCGTTTGCGAATTGTGCGGCGCTTGCGGCGAGCGCCGCGCTCTTCGCGACGGTGTTCGCGATCCGGCTGCGCAAACAATTCCTTGGCGAGTACCTTAGCGACAGCCCTAGCCCTCGCGCCAAGACAGGCGCGCGCCAACGCAGACGATCGCCTGCACAACGAAGCGCGCTGGTTGCCGCAACCGCGCAATCTGCTCGTCCCGCCTTCGCCCCTGTCGTGGTTGCGTGCCTGCGCAAGGAATGGCTCACGCTTCGCGGCAATGGCGTGCAGTTGATTGGCATGTTGACTCCGCTGTTCTTCGTCGTGATTTTAAACAGGATGATGTTTGCCGGAAGTTCCACCTACTTTCTTCCTGGAGCAATTGCCTACGTGTTGTTTGGAGTTCTGGCCGGGCTCTACAACGTATTTGGCGCGGACGGGCTGGGTGTTCAAGTCTACCTGCTGGCGCCGGTCCGGTTGCGTGACGTGATCGTGGCCAAGAATCTGATGAGCCTGACGCTGATCGTGGCTGAGGCGGGGCTTGCGTGGCTGCTGGTTTCGCTGCTGACGCGAACTCCGATACCGGCGGCGACGCAAATCTCGACGGGACTATGGACGATTTTTGTGATTGCGGCGAACCTGGCTTTGGGAACCATGCGTTCAATTCAGTCGCCACGCCGTTTTATTCCGGGCCAGATGCGAGGGAGGCAGACGACGCCGACCAATCGCACGAGTGGACTTTTGATTTTGCTCGTCCTGTTCGGAAGCATGGCCTTGCAGTTTCCGGTGGCGCTGCTGAGCCGGTACTTTGGCAATCCCTGGCTGGGCGCGTGGATCTTCAGCCCTCTTGCAGCTGCGGCGGTAGCGGCTTATGCGCTCATGTTGCGCAACGCCGAGAAGTCCATTCTGGCGCACCGCGACGTCTTTGCCGAAGAGCTGTGCAAAGTGTAGGCGGTGTGCCAGCGGCGGATTCGAGCGCAACGAAGCAGCGTTGCAAGCGACTCGAAATTAGAGCTGCCACCAGTCGAAGAGAGCCATGCGCGGATAATACAGGCCACCGCAGAGATGGATAGCGGAACCCCGGAGGTTGCGGAGGACGGTCGCATAGGCCTCAATCTGCGGCGCGAATTGGCGGCGGAGCTCGGGCAGCGATGCTGCGGGATCGAGACCGTCCTGGTGAGCGGTCTTGTAATCGATGATCCACCAGGTATCTTCATCGGGCGAGACGGCGGCGATCTGCGGCTGTGGACCGGCGCGGAAGACGCGATCCACCTGCACCGTGCGCAGGCTGGCCGCCACAACGCCAGTCCAGCGAACTTCGTTGGCTGCGTCGGCGTGCGAGGCAAGAATCCACTGCGCGACAGGATCGCCGGCGGCCTGATGCACAATTTGCAAAGCCTGCTCGGCCATGCGAACGGCTTTGGCCGAATCCATGCCGGTGGCGCGGAGGTCCGCGGCGATGCGGGGCCGCTGTTGAGTGAGCGCCGCAAGAGCAGCCTGGCGCGTCTGGGTGGCTAGCCGCTGCGCCAACTGCTGGAGGAGCGCATGAACGGCTTTGCCGAGCGCGCGCGAGAGGAAACCTCCTTCATGGCGCTCGTAGAGGCGGCCGGCGCCGACCGGGGGCTGATCGGCGTCGCGTGTGAGCGGGGCTGATGAGAGGGCGAATTCCAGCGGAAGACGGCGGAGCAGAGTGGGCTCGTCCGCGAAGGGCTGGAATTCGAAGAGAGTGCCAGACGCAGACTCGGATGCGGCGATGGAACCGAGTACGGCGGGCTGCGCAAGAGATGCGGTGGCGCGCCACTCGTCGAAGCGACGCTGGATTTCGGTTTGCCACGCGGGCCATGCGGTGCGAAGCAGACTTTCACGCGGCGGGACGAGCTCAGCGGGCGCGCCGTTGGCGGCTTTATAGCAGAGGCGCGCGAAAAAATGCAGCTCTTCGCGGGCGCGCGTGGCGGCGACGTAAAGGAGACGGCAGGCTTCGTGGAGCTCGCGCTCGTGACACTGACGATCGACCCACTTTTTGGCTACGCCGCTGCCGGCGCCTTTTTGCGCAAACGGCGCGATGAGGAATTCGGTGACATCATCGCAGGCTTCGGAATCAGCGGAGACGAAATCGGACGGCAGACCGCGTTCGAGCCAGGAAAGCATGCCGGGGGCGTGGCGGCCGGGAGAGGCTTGAAGGTCGGGGACGATGACGACTTCGAATTCGAGCCCCTTGGCGCCGTGAATCGTCATAAGCTGTACGCCGCAATCGCCGCTTGCGGCAGGGTCGGGCTGCGCTTTGAGGTCGTCAAGGGCCGAAGCAAGCGCGGAGCCGAGGAGATCGGGCTCGCCCTGCGGAAGCGAGTCGAGGCTTCTCCAGAGAAGGTCCAGATTCGCTCGGGCTTCGGTGTCGACGCATTGCGCGCCGCCAAGTTGCAGCCAGACCTGTTCAAGCCACGTGCCCGGCGCGAACGAAGGCTGCAAGGCGCGGAGGCGCACGGCAGCCTCCATCGCGCGCAAAACGCGATCGACGGCGAGCCGGCCTTCAGGGCTGATGAGGTGCGCGCGCTCGCGAGCAAGTTCGGACACCGGGCGGGCGAGAATCTCGCGCGAGTCGGCGCTGGTGAGGGTGTGGAGATCGGCGAGTGAAAGGCCGCACCATGGAGCGCGAAGCACGCCGAGCCACGCGACGCGATCGTGCGGATTGAAGAGCGCGCGAGCGAGGATGAGCGCATCGATAATCTCCGGGCGATCCTTCAACTCTTCAAGGTCAATGGCTCGGAATTTTATGTTGGCTTTGCGCAGCGCGGCGGCGATGGGCACAAGCGATTTGCGCGCCCGGGCAAGCACGGCGACGCGATATCTCTCTTTCTTGGCGGCGCCTGGCTCATTCTCGTTTGCGGCTCGGGCCGCTTCAATGCGTGGCAGATGAGCGCGGACGATCTCAAGGATCTCATCGACTTGATTCTGGAGAGCGGATTCGCCCTGTTCGGCGGCTTCTTTTTTTCGAACGGGATCGGCGTTGCGCGGCGGCTCGGGGATGAAAGCGCAGTGAAGCTGCATGCGCGGTACGGGCGCGACGACAAGTTGGGGACCGGATGGCTCGACGATTGCCCGCGCAGGGTGTGATGCAGCGAAGGCGATGCCGCTGCCGGTGGATGCCGCGAAGACCTGAGCGAAGGTCTCGTTGATGCTCGCGACGAGCGAGGAATCGCTGCGGAAATTGGCGGAGAGGTGGACGGCATCAAAAAGGAAAGGAAGGTCGCCGGGAATTTCAAGGCCGAGCTGCTCGACGCGCGGAAACAACTCGGCGTCCGCTTCGCGGAAGCCATAGATGGATTGCATGGGGTCGCCGACGACGAAGCAAGTACGGCCCTCGCGACCAGACCATGCGGCGATGAGGCGGCGGAGCAAGTCGTGCTGGCGGCGGCTGGTGTCCTGGAATTCGTCGACCAGCAGGTGGCGGATTCCGTCGGCGACGGCCTGTGCGGGATCGATGGGGAATTCGTCCTCGCCCTTGAGGACGCTGAGGGCAATTTGCGCAATCTCAGTAAAGTCGGCAGCGGCAGCCTCGGCAAATACCACGCGAAGCTCGGCAGCAGCGCGTCGCAAAAGAGCGAAACACGCGCGGACGATCTTCCACTCCGCGTCGGTATAGCGGATTGGAGCGGTCTCGTTACCAGCGCGCAGGAAGGGAGATTCGAGGCGCAAACGCAAGCGGTCGAAGTCCTGCTCACCCTCCAACACGAACTCTTGCATCCAGCGGTCGCGGTCGGCGAGCATCTTTACGGTCAGATCTTCAATTTCGCGCCAGTTGTTGTCGCGCCATTCGAGCAGGGTCTCGATTGCTGCGCTGAGCGTTGCGTTGGCCTGGCCGATATGTTCGAGCGTGAGGCGAGCGGCGCGGCGATAAAGCTCGCTCGGCTGCTCGCGGATGTCGAGACTGCCACCGAGCCCGGAAAGAAGCGGCTGCTGCATGGCGAGGTCGCGACAAAACGAATCGATGGTGGAGATGCGCAATTGCGCGGGGAGATTGAGAAGATCCCGATCCCAGGTCCTGCGAGTGCTGGAGGGCGCGGGCCGCAATTGGGCTGGGGTTATCCTGCCGGAGATCGTCGAGAATGCGGTTGCGCATTTCAGCAGCGGCAGCATTGGTGAAAGTGATGGCGACCACATGGCCCGGCTCGTCGACCTCCGCGAGCAGCGTCAGAAATCGCTGCGAGAGGAGTGTGGTTTTTCCGGAGCCGGCCGGCGCGCGCACCAATATGGAGCGCCGGGGATCGAGCGAGCGGTCACGCTCGGCCTGATCGGGAGGCGGAATCCTGCGAGGCGAATCAGGCATCGGGAGCCTCTTCGCTTTTGTTCTCAGAAAGCGGCGGATTCTCATTGATTCGACAGAGCGCCTGAAGGCCGCAATACTCGCAGGTGTCAGGGTAGGCGCGTGGATTGACAACGGACCGCCCGGCGAGAAAGTCCAGAGCGAGATTTTCAATGGCGAGCTTCCACTGGGAAAGCTGCACCGAATCAAGCGGTTTTTTGACCAGATTCGTGTTTGCTCTGAGATTCGCGCGCAGAGTGGTTTTGGCGTCGCGCACTTTGCCGGCAAAGTCCGGCTCGCCGGCGCGGACCTTGGCGAAGACGAGGCCGCCGATTTTGCCCGGATCGCCGTCGAGCGCGAGGCTGGAATAAAGCGGCAACTGCACATCGTCGGGGCGCGGGAGATCCCAGGAACTCGGAGTGGGGTTACCGGATTTGTAGTCGATGACGAGGAGAGAGTTGTCGATCAAGCGATCGATGCGATCGAGGCGCAAGCGAAGCGGAAGCCCGGCGACCGAGACGCTGTTTTTTTGTTCCGTGTCGAGAACCGTGAAGGGAACACGCGTTCGCTCGAACGCCAGCCACTCGGTGACGAGGCTGAGGAGGCGAGCCTCTTCGAGTGCGAGATACCGCGGCGGCATGGATTCGCGCGCGCGAATTGGCATGGCGGTATGGAAGGCGACGCGAACGTGATCCGCGACGAAGGCGTGAAGATCCGGAATCGCGACGAGCTCCGCGTGAGAACGAATGCCGGACGGCGGACCGGCCCAGACAGAATGCAGAACTTCATGCAAAACCTGGCCGCGTTCTTTGGCGGTGAGGCCGGCTTCCGCAGGTTCCCAGCAGTCGGCATCGAGGCGCGCGGTGGCGAAGGCCTTGAACGCGCACTGCGATTGCGCGGTGAGAGTGGATGCGCCGCCTTGAGCATCGCCGGATGGGAAGGGAACGCGCGCCGAATCCTGGAAGGGAAGAGCAAGTGGCGGCAAAGCGGCCGGCGCGGCGAGTTCAGGCGGTAAAGGGCGCGGCGCGCACGCGAGTTGCTCAACGAGGCGCGATGGCCGAGCTTCGACGCCTTCGCTTTGGCGGGCGAAGCTGAAGTGGACCTCAGGAGCGGAGCCGAGCAGACGGCGTGTAACGGAACCGGCCAGTTCCCAATCGAGGCGTGGCGAGGCATGGGGCATGCCGGCCGCGCGTTGGACCAGGGCAGGAATCAGTGGATGAGTGGCACCACTGGCCGGCCACGCTTGCTCGGTGGCGCCGAGGAACCAGACGGCATCGGCGGTGAGGCCCGCGGACTCGGTGGGACCGGCAATCAGAATCGGCGGATCCTGCGATTCGGGCGCGAAAAGTGTTTCGCCGACGGCGCGATCGAGAACCGCGAGGAATTCCTTCCACTCGATGGATCGGGCATCGAAACCGAGCGAGGCGCAGTCGTCAACAGTCTGCTGCCAGCGGCGGTGAGCCTGAAATTCGGCACTGGTCAGCGGACGACCGCCCGGCCAGCCGGCGAGTTCGAGAAGCTCTGGAGAAAGCTCGGCCCATGCCAGCGGAGACTGCGGACGGCGCGCGAATTCCTGCAAGCGCCGCTGGGCCTGCGTGAGCCGCGCGATCCACGCGGCAGGCAATTCCGCTGAGGGTCTCTGGCGAAGGAACTCGGCGAGCGTCCAGCGCGTGCGCTCAAGACCTTTACGGCGCAGCGCGCGCATGAACGCCGTGAGAGCCAGCGATTCGGCGGCCGACGCGGCCAATTGGCCTGTGGAGAGGAGCCAGTCGAGTTCGTGCTCGTCGATCGACTCGGTGAGCCAGTGAAGGAGAAGCGCCGCGCCGCGCGCGAGCGCGATCTGGCCAAGGGGAACGCCCAGCGAGAACTCAAACATGCCGGACGGCGCGGACGCGGATGCGTCTTCTAAAACAAACCGGAGAAACGCGCGCTCAATTTGTCCCCGGCGATTGGAAACATCTTGCGTGACCACGAGCAAACGCGCATGCGGATTGATGGCGAGCTTCTGTTTCGACCAGATGGCGCAGGCAGCAAGCTCTGAGACAGGGTCCGCGGCTTGGTGGAATTCGATTCGCGCTGCGGATTCTCCAGGTGAAACCTGCGTGCAAGCGCCCCAGGAGGTGAAGAAGTCCTGCTGCGTGGACAAAATACGATCAAAGCCGGCGAGGAGCAGCGGAGCGCGCTCGGTTGAGTCTTGTTTCAGCCCCGCGATCAATTCGAGAGGCAGGCGCGAGGGTGCGATCAGGCTGGCGGCGGCGCAGCTTGCATCGAATTCCGCGAGCCAGCTGCTGAAGGCGCCTGCGTCCTGATCCCAAGCACTCCGCGCTTTTCTATTCAGAAGTTGCGGTGCGTAAGCGCAGATAAGGCCGTGCGCCTCCATGGCCAGCGCAGCCAGCCGATCACGCGCGCCCGCAACGCGCGCAGCTTCCGGGGCGGCAGCAGCGACAATTCCTGCCCAGAGCGAATGCTCCTGCAAGGAATTCAGGACGATACGGCCGTCGAGGTTGCGCTCATGCCATGCATTACGGATGAAGGTTTGCCAATCCTGAATGTTGGGAGCTTGCCATGCGGTCAGGCCCTCGGCGCGACGGGCGCGATGAAAGGCCTGAGTGAGCGATCGAGCGGCGCGTTCGCTTGCCGTGACCACGGAGCCGCCGCCGCGCAGCCATGCATCGATATCCACTTCCAAACTGGCTCCCATACCAGCGTTATACGCCGCGCAGCCTGCCCGGCGCTAAAAGGAATATACTTGGCCGGAATTCCGGTTCTAGGAGAGGTGGAAACAATGGAACGGGCAACGAGATTGGCAGGCTGGACCTTTTGCGCAGCATGGATGTTGGTAGCAGCAATGTGCCCGGCAGGTCTGGCGCAAACATCCGCGGTGGCCATTGCGCCGGGCGCAATGCCTCGCGTGGGAACCGTGGACGAGCGGTTCCAGTCCTACAACATCGAAGCGGTCGAGGTGACGGGAGGGCGATTCTGGAAGCCTTATGCCTCAGCTGGCGCACCAAATGCGGGCGCGCAATCGGCGGCGAATGCTCCAGCGGGGATGGATCCATCGCTCTATGAATACCGGGCGCCCATTGATTTGAGCAATCCGCGGCTGCGCAAACTGGCGGCCGCGCTGGGGCCAGCTTATGTTCGCGTGAGCGGCACATGGATGAACTCGACCTACTTTCAGGATTCAGACGATCCTGCTCCGCCGAAACCGCCGGCAGGCTTCAATAGCGTGTTGACGCGCAAAGAGTGGAAGGGCGTGATTGACTTTGCCGGCGCCGCGAATGCCCGCATTGTGACTTCGTTTGCGATGAGCACAGGAACGCGCGATGCTGCATGTGTGTGGACACCAAAGGTGGCGCAGGCGTTTATGGCTTATACGAAATCTGCCGGGGGAAGTATTGCCGCAGCGGAGTTCATGAACGAGCCGACGTTTGCTGAAATGGGCGGCGCGCCCAAGGGATATGACGCGCAGGCGTTTGCGCGCGATTTTGCGGTATTTCAAGCCTGGGCCAAGGCGAATGCTCCAGAGATGCGGGTTATGGGACCCGGCGGCGTGGGCGAAGGAACGCCGCTTGCGCCGCCATTCATGCATTTGCTTAGCACGGAGGGCATCCTGAAGGCAACGGGACCTGTGTTTGAGATTTTCAGCTACCACTCCTACGGTGCAGTCTCAAGCCGGTGCGCCGCCCTGGGTTCTGCGGTGGGCACTACAGAGGAAGCGGCGTTATCTGAAGATTGGCTCTCGCGCGGAGCAAGCGCTGAGGCCTACTACGCCGCGCTTCGCGACCGCTACGAGCCGGGGCATCCTATCTGGAACAGCGAAACCGGACAAGCTGCCTGCGGAGGTGACCGTTGGGCGGCGACGTTTGTTGACACGTTTCGCTATCTGAATCAACTGGGCAGCCTGGCGCGGCTTGGCGTGCAGGTGCAAATGCACAATACGCTCAACGCGAGCGACTACGGTCTGGTGGACGAGAAGACGCTGGAGCCGCGGCCTGACTACTGGGCCGCACTGCTGTGGCGAAGATTGATGGGAACTACGGTGCTCGACCCGGGGCCCTCGCCGTCGCCGAATCTGCATCTCTACGCCCACTGCCTGCGCGATCAGCCGGGCGGCGTGTCGGTGCTGGCGATCAACGCGGACAAGGAAACGGGGCAGACGTTGCGGGTTCCTGCCGGAGTGAAGCGCTATACGTTGACCGCGGGCGATCTGATGTCCGCGGGGGTGGATCTCAATGGAAAACAGCTCGAGTTGGGCGCGGGAGACACACTGCCACTCTTCAAGGGATTGCCGTTCACTCCAACGCGATCACCCTGGCGCCGGCAAGTATCACGTTTCTTGCGATTCCAAGAGCCGGAAATTCGAGCTGTCGATAAGAAAGCCAGTGGTCAGTCCACTGGTTGTAAACTAATGGTTGTCATGCGCATTCTTCTAGCAAGCTGCCTGTTATCGCTCGCCGTTCTTGCAGGGTGCCATTCCAACTCGACTCAGGGGCCGCAGAGCTCGACGAGCTCCACAGTACACGGTGTATCACCTGCGAGGAAAAATCGTTTCGACCGATGTTGCGCACGGGATCGTGGTGGTGAATCACGAGGCGATTCCGGGCTTCATGGATGCGATGACGATGCCCTACCAGCTGAAGGACCCGACTATTGCCAGCGATTTGCATCCCGGCGACACGATCACCGCGGATGTGCTGGTGTCAAAAAGTTCCGAAGAGACGGTGGTGCTGGATCACATTGTTGTGATCGCACAGGGCAAGCCGGACTACAAGCCAACGGTGTTCTATCACGTGCCTGCACCAGGTGACGAAGTGCCGGACTTCACGCTGCGCAACCAGGATGGACGTGTGATTCATACGCAGCAGTTTCGCGGGAAGACGCTGCTGCTGACCTTTATTTACACGCGCTGCCCGCTGCCCAACTTCTGCCCTCTGATCACGCACAATTTCGCGGTGATCCATCAGCAGTTGGCGGCGAACCCCGCCGTCAACGCGAAGACGCATCTTCTTTGCATCAGCTTCGATCCGGAGCACGACACGCCGGCGCGGCTGCGCGCTTATGGCGCCCAATACATCGGCAGCGATGCGAAGGGCGCTTTTGCGCAGTGGGATTTTGCCGTGCCGACGAAGCCAGAGTTGCTGAAAATGGCAAAGTATTTCGATGTAGGGATTACGCCCGGGCCCGACGAAACGATTACGCACACGCTTTCGACGACGCTGATTGGCCCGCATGGCAAGGTAGTGCAGTTTTATCCGGGTAATGAGTGGACGCCGGAGCAGGTGGTGGCAGATATGAAGAAAGCAGCTTCCAGCTCCTAGCTTGGCCACGGTGAGGGGAATTCTTCGGCATCCCACCCTTGCGGCAAAAACAAAAGCGCCGCAAGGATGAGGCACCCTGGGGTGGTGTGGTGAGTTTCGAGTTGGTTGGAAATTTGAACAAAGGCAAGGAGAGAACGATGAGTGACGGGCTGAATATTCGCAAGGATGGCGCTTTGGATTTTCTCGCGCTGGGCGCGCTGGTGCACCGGCTAGACCCGGGAATTATTCCTTTTCGCAAGGCGACGGAGTGCAAGATTCACGTGAGCGGCGGCGAGTTCAACGTGGCGGCGAACCTGGCGGACTGTTTCGGAATGAAGACGGCCGTGGCATCGGCGATGGTGGACTATCCCATTGGCGATCTGATCGCTGAGCGCGTGCGCGCGATGGGCGTGAGGCCGATCTATAAGCATTTCGAACACAACGGCGCGACGGGCCCGAATATGGCGACGGTGTACAGCGATCGCGGCGCGGGCGTGCGGCCGCCGGTGGTGTTCTACAACCGCGCCAATGAAGCCGGCGCAATGCTGAAGCCGGGCGACTTCGACTGGAAGACGATTTGCGGGCAAGGTGTGCGCTGGGCGCACTCGGGCGGAATTTTTGCGGCTCTGTCGTCGACCACCGCGCCACTGGTTGCAGAGATGATGAAAACGGCCAAGGAGGCCGGAGCAGTGACTTCGTTCGACCTGAACTTCCGCGAGAAGCTGTGGAAGATTTCGGGCGGCGCAGATAAAGCCGTGGAGACGATTGCGACGATCGTGAAAAACGTCGACGTGCTGATCGGGAACGAGGAGGATTTGCAAAAGGGGCTTGGCATTCCGGGGCCGGATGTCCACGCGAAGTCGAAGCTCGATCCCAGCGTGTTCTTTGGGATGATCGACAACGTTGTCAAAAAGCACCCTCACGTGAAGGTCGTAGCGACCACGCTCCGCGAGGTGCACTCCACTAACCGGCATAGCTGGAGCGCGGTGGCGTGGATCGATGGCAAGACCTACGTTGCGCCGACGGCGGAACTCGATGTGGTGGATCGCGTGGGCGGCGGCGACGGATTTGCGGCGGGGTTCATCTACGGCTTGCTGACCGGCGAGAAACCGGAAGATGCGCTGAGGCTGGGCTGGGCGCACGGCGCGCTGCTGACCACGTTCATCGGCGACACGACGATGGCGACGCTCGACCAGGTGCGCGCGTTGGCGAAGGGTGGATCGGCGCGGATCCAGAGGTGAAAGACAGTGGACAGGGAACAGTGGTCAGTGGTCAGAGAACAGAGATAAGAGAACAGAGAGCCGGAAGCGAGAACAGGGAATAGGGAATTCCGAGCTTTCGGAACTTTTGGACTTTCGGCGCCGACCCATGGCCCCCGCACACTGGTATTCTTGCCATGCGGAAGATGGAGAACAGGCATGGCGAGGGTAACGATTGTCTTTGGAGTTTTGCTGATCATTTTGGGGTTGTTGGGCTTTTGGGGCACAGGCAGCATCCACCACACGGCATTGATTCCTACCTGGTTTGGCCTGGCGCTGGCTGTAGGCGGCTTCCTCGCTATCAGTCCGAGTGAGGGCCGGCGCAAGATTTTCATGCACATCAATGTGGCCGTTGGGCTGCTTGGATTTCTCGGTGCGGCCGGCTCGGCGCTCCACGAATACACGAGTGCGCGCTCGCAAGGCGTGGGTCCAAACCCGATTGCGCTGGGATCGCAACTCACCATGGCCGTCCTGCTGTTGATATACGTGAATCTTTGCGTCCGCTCGTTCATCCAAGCACGCAGGTCAAGACAGGTATAACTCATGGGAACCATGCGCGGCGGGATGGGAATGGGCATGCGTGCCGAGCGCTCACCGCGCGGCGGGAGCATGCGCGCGGGAGCGGACCAGCCGAAAAAAAAGGTCGATTTCCGCAGGGCGATGCCGGAGATCTGGCGGTTGGTTCGACCGAGGAAGTGGCTGCTCCTGCTGGGGCTGGTGCTGGTGGCCATCAATCGCGTGGCCGGGTTGACGCTGCCCTATGTGGTCAAGCCATTTGTCAATCTCGTGCTCCGGAAGCATGAGGGTGACAAGCTGATGCCGCTGGTGATTGCGGTGCTGGTTGCCACGATCATCCAATCGATCACATCGTTTTCAAACACGCAGCTTTTGTCGAAAGCCGCGCAACGGATGATTGCCGATCTGCGCCAGGAAGTGCAGAGGCATGTGGGCAGGCTTTCGGTCAGCTTTTACGACGCCAACCGCAGCGGCCTGCTGGTTTCGCGGATCATGAGCGACGTGGAAGGCGTGCGCAATCTGATCGGGACCGGCCTGGTGGAGTTTGTGGGCGGGCTTCTGACTGCGGTGATGGCGTTCATCTTCCTGCTGCACCGCAGCGCTGAGATGACTCTGGTTGTTTTCGCGGTCGTCGGCGTTTTCGTCTTCGTTCTGCAATACGCCTTCAAAACGATTCGCCCCATTTTTCGCGAACGGGGGAAAATTACCGGCGAAGTGACAGGGCGGCTGACGGAGTCGCTGGGCGGCGTGCGCGTGGTGAAGGGCTACCACGCCGAGGAGCGCGAAGCGGCCGTATTCAAAGTGGGTGTGCTACGCCTGCTGGACAACGTGATGAAGACGCTGACCATGACCAGCGTGATGTCGATGACGGCGACCACGGTGCTGGGAATTGTGGGCGCGATGGTGATGTTCATGGGCGGGCACCTGGCGTTGCAAGGCCGGATGGACGACGGAACCTACATCCAGTACACGATGTTTCTGGCCTTCATGATTGCGCCGGTGATCCAGGTGGTGAATATCGGCACGCAGCTCACCGAGGCTGTGGCGGGCATCGACCGTACCATGGAGATCCTCTCAGAAAAAGATGAGTTCGCGGATGAGGGGCGCGTGGTCAAGCTGGGCGAGATCCAGGGATACGTGCGCTTTGAGCATGTGGACTTTGCCTACACGCCGGAGAAACCGGTGCTGCACGACGTAACCTTCCGCGCCGATCCCGGATCAGTGACTGCGCTGGTGGGCTCGTCGGGTTCGGGCAAATCGACGATCATCAGCCTGCTTTGCGCCTTCCACACGCCGGTAAGGGGAAAGGTGCTGGTTGACGACATCGATCTGGCGACTGTGGACCTGAATACCTACCGCTCGCAACTGGGCGTGGTTCTTCAGGAGTCGTTTCTCTTCGATGGAACAATCCGGGAGAACATTATGTTTTCGCGGCCGGATGCGACCGAAGAGCAATTTCAGTTTGCCTGCCGAACGGCGTGCGTGGATGAGTTCACCGAGCGCTTTCCGGAAGGCTACGACACAATCGTCGGCGAGCGCGGCGTGAAGCTGAGTGGCGGGCAACGCCAGCGGCTGTCGATTGCGCGGGCACTGCTGGCCGAACCGCGCATCCTCATTCTGGACGAGGCGACGAGTTCGCTTGATTCCGAATCGGAGGCGATGATCCAGAGCGGGCTTGCCGAGCTGATGCGGGGACGCACGACTTTCGTGATCGCGCACCGCCTGTCGACCATTCGCCGGGCCGACCAGATTCTGGTGGTCGAGGGAGGGCGCATCGTGGAGCGCGGCAATCATAGCGCGCTGTTCGCGCTGCGCGGCCGGTACTACGATCTTTACACTCGCCAGCACGGCCTCGAAGCGAACCTGTTTCTTGCACCCGGCGAGGGCGGGGAAGTGGAAGAGACGGAAGACAAGGCCTGAACCGGGCGGGGCCGCGCAGCGCACCCGCCGGCTCGGATTCGTTCCTTCGAATTTCGCACTTCGTCGACGAAACAGGCGTTTCACCTGTTGACCCGCGTCCCAGCATGTGAGAACCTAGAGATGGACTCAAAGCTTGGAACAGAGGATCAATATGCGAGACGCGATTCCCCAAGGCACTTACAAAGTTCAGGCTCTCGACCGTGCTTTTGCGGTACTCGACCTGCTTGGCGAAAGCGAGACGCCGCTGGGACTGGCGCAGGTGGCAGCTTCGCTGCAGTTGCACAAGAGCACGGCGCACCGCTTCCTGATGGTGCTGGAGCGGCATCGCATGGTGGAGCGGACCGTGAACGGCAAATTCCGGCTGGGACTGCGGCTGTTTGACTTTGGCAACCGCGCCATTGAGCAGTACGATTTGCGCGACCGCGCGCAACCGCACTTGCGGCGGCTGGTAACCGAGACTGAAGAGACGGCGCACCTGGCGCTGCTTGAGGCGGCGCGCGTGATTTATATCGACAAGATTGAACCCACACGCGCAGTGCGCATGATTACGCGAATCGGCGCCAGCAATCCGGTGCATTGCACGTCAGTGGGCAAGGCGATTCTGGCGTTTCTGCCGCCGGAGCGTGCCGCGGAGGTGCTGCGGCGCATTCGCTATGAACGGCCCACGCACCGCACCATCTCAACGCCCGAGGCCCTGCGTACGGAGCTTGAAAAAACGCGACGCCGCGGCTATGCGGTCGACGACGAAGAGCTCGAAGAAGGCCTCCGCTGCATCGCCGTTCCGATCCTGGACGCGCAGCGGATGCCGGTAGCGGCAGTGAGCGTGTCGGGGCCGTCGTTTCGCGTCACCGCGCAAAAACTGCCGGCAATCGCCAACCATTTATTGCAGTGTGTTCGCGGTATTTCAGCGGACATGGGTTACGTGCCTTCAGGACGCGCCGCTCGGGCGGTTGCGAACGCGTGAGGCCGGGTCACGGGCTGAGGCCTGCGGCGACCGGGTCGTGATTTGAAAGACGGATCCGGCCGGCTGTCGAATCAGGAAACTCAGCGACTCAGGGCCGCTCGCGCGCTTCGAACTGCCGAGGTTGGGCCACGCAGTTTCTGATACACTCAAGGATGTTGCCTGAGAGAACGCGCGCCGCATTTGCAGTCCTTTCGAGGCATCCCAAGCTCAACTTGGGGACGTAGCTCAGTTGGTTAGAGCGCTGCCCTGTCACGGCAGAGGTCGCGGGTTCGAGCCCCGTCGTCCCCGCCATAAACCAGATAGAATCAATGGTTTGCGGCGATGTCCATATCTTTCATCCACCCTCGTTGGGTTCTGGTGGGTTCGATTGCAGCCCCTCCGAATACAAGGCAGAGAATGCTAGACGCTGGGCAGCGCGTTTGTCTTCGCTGACCGCCTGCTGATAGATCCGCATCGTGATCGCGGGATTTGCATGGCGGAGCAGTTCCTGGGTCGTCTTCACATTGACTCCAAGCGAGCCGAGCAGGGTTGCGAGGGTGTGCCTGAACGTGCGAAAGCCCACACGCTTAGTAACGCCGATCCTCTTGAGAGCCGGCCGAATCTCGCGCTTCAGAATGCTGTCCGGCGAAATGGCTTGTTCGCCATTCTTCCGGATAGACGGGAAGACAAAATCATCCTCTGACTTGTAGAGCGATTCTTCCCGCCATCGCTTTAGTTCCTCGACTACAAATGGAGGAAGCGGCATCGGTTTCCGTGACCCTTCTGTCTTCGTTTCTCCCTCCACGTTGCGCCAGATCGACCGATGAACGTCTGCCTGGCAAGATTTGAAATCAATGTCCCTCCAGCGTAGAGCGATGACTTCGCCACGACGCAGGCCGGTGCTCCCATCCAGCAATACGATGACCTTGGCCCGTTGAGTCAGCTTCCGGAATAAGAGCTTGGAATTCTTCGGTGGTCAGCACATCTGGGATGGTTTGGCGCTTGGCCGACGTGCGCACCGAGGAAATCGGGTTGCCACGTCAGCCGCTGCGGTTTCTTCTTGCTGACGATCGCGATCGGGCAAACGGTCAGCAATAACTGGCCTTTTAACGGCCTGATCGACGAGGTTCAGGTCTACGACGCCGCTCTGGCAGCGACGCAGGTGCAGACCATTTACAACGCGGGCAATAGTGGCTTGTGCCCTTAGCCTAGAAATGGCCAGTGAATCAATACGGGGATCGTCATCGCGGTCCCAATATTCATTTGAAAAAGGATTCCGCCGGACGTCAAAAACTGGATGTGCACTTTGGCTGGAAATAACTCGTCTTAGAAAGAATGCACCATCAAATGCCCGGACTAAACATCTAGACACGAGTGTACGGAATCCAGACCTGCATTGCCGAACGCGAACGGTTCGCCCAAGCATAGTAGGGAATCAGTTTGAAAGTTGCGCGCGTTTCCTCTTTTGGGCGGCCTTCGTGTACGGTGCTGTACAGTGAAAGTCCAGCGGATGAGCGGGAAACGGATCCCTGATGCTCAAGCACCATCACTCCCCCGAGAAGCTCTGGGACAAAGCGGGCCTCGGTGGCCGCAGAAACGTCGGCGACACAATTACTCAACCCACTCTGTTGCACGGCTTCAGGCTGATCCAATGATTCCATGCAGAACACGATGGGCCCGCGTTGCAGCGCAACTCGTCCGCGATCTTCAACGACCGCAGGATTTGCTTTGACGAGTTGTGTGGTCATGTCGAATCGAAGTTGGATCGAGTCCCCGGCCAACCATCGCCGACGAATGGCGAGATACGTGCCAGACTGAATGCCCTCAGCCGGTTTTCCGTTCACGGTGACAGCATTGTTCAGCGACCAGCCAGGGATCCGAACATAGACCGTGAAATCGCGCGCCTTGTCTGGTTGGACCCGGATGTGCACGTCGCCATCCCACGGGTAATTCGTCTTCTGCTCCACTCGCAGTCCGGTCCCATCCTCCAATCGCCATGTCATCCGGGAATTATCGTAGAGGTGCACATAAATTCCGTCGGCGGCGGTTGAGTAGAAATACCCAGGCAGCTGGGCGAAAGTCCGCTCAAGATTCGGAGGGCAGCAGGTCGTGTAATACCAGGGGTTGCGAATCTTGCCTTCGGGATCTTCAGCATAACGGGCATCGCCCGAGGGATCGAATGCCAATGGATTGCGATAGCAGTAGGTTGTCCCGTCGAGCGACATCCCGGAGTTGATCCCATTGTATAAGGCGCGTTCCATCACGTCGGCGAATTTCGCTTCGCCCGAAGCCGCGAGCATGCGCCAGTTCCACATCATGTTGCCGATGGCGGCGCAACTTTCCCCGTAGGCGCGGGCATTCGGCAGCTCATATGGGTCGCCGAAGGCCTCGCCTTCCTGGCGAGCGCCGACGCCGCCGGTGACGTAAAGCTGATGAGAAGTCAGGTCGTCCCAGAGTCTGCTCAGTGTCTTCCAGTAGGCCGGATCTCCAGTTTCAAGGTAGTAGTCCGTCGCACCGCAACAAGCGTACATGGCTCGAACGGCATGGCCCTCAAGCTTGGTCCGCGAAGTGAAAGGAACGCCGCAGAACATGTAGGTGATCTGGTCGGACCGCAGAGGAATCCGCGCATCTCCGTGGAGGATATAGCCAGCCAACTCAACGTACTGCCGATTTTCGGTCGTGCGGTAGAGTTCGATGAGAGCCATCTCGATTTCAGGGTGGCCGGCGACGATTCCCTTTTGGTTCGTGCCCGGCCCATAGGCGGGGATAAGAAACTTATCGACGAAGCGAATGCCTGCATCGAGGAGTGTCCGGTCTCCCGTGGCGCGATAGTAGGCAATCGCTCCCTGCAAGAGATGGCCAATGTTATAGAGTTCGTGACCGGTGGTTTGCGTTGGGTATAACATGCGCAGCGGTTTTCGATCGTCTACGAAGTAAGTGTTTATGTAACCGCCGGGTTCCTGTACCGCGACCACATCGCGGATCATCGCGTCCGCAGTCGCCCTGAGTTCCGCCTGCTCTCCAGACTGAAGCACGAACGCAGCAGCTTCCAGCCACTTGTAAATGTCAGAATCAGAGTAGACCGGCCCCTGTTGCGGCGCGGAGGTCCTGCCGGTCAGGCGCAGGAAGTTATCCATACGTCCGTGTGCGATCAGCTCATCGTGCATGGTGGGAATACTCGCAGTCACGTTCGTCTGGCGGCGCTTGGCCCAGAAACCACCCTCGATCGTCACAGCCCGAACAGGCACGGGTTTGAGCTTGGCGAATGGCGATTGAGAGAAGTCGGCGATGCCGGCATCGTGCCAGGCTGAATCGGATGCGGCGGTGGAATCCGGACTGGCCGCGGGGAAAAGCAGGTTTCCGGATTCTGATCGTGCACGATCCAGAGCGGGAGCGACGAGGGCGGCAGCACTACCAGCGATGAATTGGCGGCGAGAAAATCCGATCTCCATGTTATGACTCCTTTAACCAGGCAGCTTCTGGCCGCGTAAGGATAGCAGGTTGAACTCCTGCAGGCACATGCCATAGCGGCTTCCTGGCGGATCAACAGCGTAGTTGGTGTGCAACCAGTCGTTGGTGAAGTTAGCGCTGTAGCACAACCACATGGTTTTACCATCCGGCTGGATAAACTTGCTGGGGATATTCACGAAGTAACCCTGAGCGCCGAAGTCTTTGAGATAAGAGACGAGACGCCACGGGCCGGCCACTTTATCCGCTTCCAGAATGAGCGTGCTCATGGTTTGCGTGCTCGGCCATCCGTCAGCAACGCACATAAGGAAGCGTCCGAGGACCGGGTTATAAGTGATGGTGACGCTTCCAAGATGGTTCTGCCACTCGAGCATAGGTTTCAAGTCTTCAAAGCGGTACGACCACCGCGCGGCACCGCGCGCATCGTAGCCGGCGAAGAATTCATATTGGCTGGCGTCGTTGACTGTCTCAGGACTTAACTTCACTCTCACTAGGTAGACTGCGTCGCCCGAGAGCCAGCTAACCGCTCCCAGGCGTGGATGCGGCGCATCGGGCGCAGCGCCATGGCCGACAAGGTAGGCCTTTCCGTCAGGGGAGTGCTGCATGTTCTTGCCGAAATCCACAAAGTGCATGACTCCGAGTTGAGGCAAGCCCAGCGCGGGAATCAGGGCGCCCACGTCGCTGCCCGGAGCATCTCCGTTCATGACCTTCTTCGCCTGTTCGAGCGCGTGCAACTGCTCCTGAGCGCCGTGAATATCCTGAGCGAACAGCGGCGCCCACGCCTTGCATGGGCTTTCGGTCCAAGTCTTTCCCAGGTCGCGGGAATAACGGCAGCCCAGATACGGACCGAGCCAAGCCCAGTTGTACACGATGCCTTCGCTCTTTCGGTAGTTGATATCGCAGCAGTAGGTCCCGTAGTACCAGATGCCGTCAACCACAATGTTCGCGCAAGGGTAGCGGCCCCCATACGGCATTCCTGAAGACTTCCAGTTCCCCAGGGCGGTCACTTTCAGTTGCAATGGGTCGTCCCCGGTGATCTTCGAAAATCCTGTCGTGGCGTTGAAGCCCTGATCGCACGCAGCCTGAATCTTGTTTCCGGCGGCGTCGAGAACATAGCCATCTGCAAACGAAGAGTACTGCACGTCATCACTCGCCCAGGAGGGGTACCATGTGTCGGCGTTCGCGTACTCTCGATGGCGACCCGTGAAGAAGATGCCCCGGAACTTCTGTGATGGTGGAATGGGGCAGTGCGGAGGGACCTGCGACCTCCATTCGCCAGGGTAGGGATGAGTGGCGGGCGCTTCGGCCTTGGAGCCTGCTGAAGACCGAGCCACCAGAGCCGATAGACCAAACGCAATGAAAGTCCGTCGAGAGTGCTCCGTCATTTTAGAGAATCCTTAACCCTTCCACGCCACTATTGCAAGTCCAGGGCGGGGTTCGAGCCCGGGTCGGCGCCCGCAAAAATAGCCAGTGCGCGGATATTTGCACAGCTGGCGATGGCTGTTCAGAACTGTAGCCTCCCTGGGAAAGCCGGCATTCACGCCGGCCCTCCCAAGGCGTGAGTTCAGAAGCTGGCGCGCAAGTGCATCTGGAAACTGCGTGCCGGTAGCTGGTTTGTTGACGTTCCAAACGTGCTGTCGGTTAGGCCCCCGTCCACCCCCAGGAGATTCGACCGGTTGAATAGGTTGAAGACTTCGCCCTTGGCTTCCACCTTGATCTTCTCCGAGAAAAACCACGGGAGACCGAAGTACTTCTCGAAGGTGAAGTCCATGTCTTTGTAGCCGGGCTGGTCGTAGGTGTTGCGGCCAAGGTTTCCTTCGTTCCCATTCGGGCTGAATGCAGGCTGCGGAAACTTCGCTGCAGCTGCGCCACCGGCTGGGTTGCCGAAGATGCCGGTAAGGAACGCGTTTTTCGATTGGCCGCTTAAATGCCGGCCAAAGGTCGGCACGTTCGGCAAGTCGTAACCCGTTCCGTCGGCGTTGAAATCGCCGCTGTTGGCAGCGTAGCCGGTGATCGTGCTGCCCGACGGGCAACCACCGTTTACAGATGCAACCGCACCGCCGTTGCACTGCGGATTAAAGGCTGCACCGGTGTATACGGTGAAAGGATAGCCGGTTTCTCCAATCCACTTGCCGGAAAACTGCCATCCACCGAGAATGGCCCGGGTCATGGCGCTGGAGTAATTGTGCGGAACATCCCACGTGGCGGCAGCCTGGAACTGCTGACGAATGTCGAAGTCGGAACGTCCGCGCTGAAACTTCCAGTTCTGGGTTTCAATAACGTTGTCGCCGGTGTTTGTGACGGTCCCTTCAGTCTCTGTTTGGGCGTTGCTCATCTCGTCCAGGCTCTTTCCATAGACATAGATGCCCTGCAACGCCAGGCCGTGAGAGTAGGTCCTCGTAGCCATTAGGGTTCCATAGTTGCCTTCGGAGTTGGTGCAGGTACATGCATAGGTGATGCCGCCGAAGTACGGGTTGAGGCGCGTTTGCGTGCCATTGTTTTGGATCAGGTCTCCTGCAAATCGGTTGACATCCGGATCGAACGACTCCAGGTGGCGAGCTCCCGTGCCGGAGTAGTTCACTTCAACGATCAGGTTTGGCTGAAGCTGCTGTTGCACGCTCAACGAGTACGCAATCACTTGCGACATCTTCAGGTTGGGGTCGTAGCCGCCCATAGTGGCTCTTTGCACCACACCGTTGATCAGAAGCTGACCGCTAGAACCGATTGTCGCGTAGGTCGTATTGGCAACCGGACATGCCTCGTCCCAGCCGACCGACTTGCTGCAGAGCTGGAAGTCCGGCGTCGTGGGGGGGGTATTCAACACACTGTCGGACGGTGTGAAGTAGTTGGGCAGATTGCCTGAGGTGATATCGGTGATGTGCAGGTAAGGCGGCTGGTCCGCGAACAAGCCAAAACCACCGCGAACAGCCGTTTTACCCTTACCGAAGACGTCCCAGGAGAAGCCGACGCGCGGCGTAACCAAGCCGATGTTGTGGTTGAGGACCTTCGGCGAGGATGCCAGGACGGCCGAGCCGGCAGCGATCTGGGCAGCCTCTGTAGAGCCCGATCCAAAGATGAAGTTGGTGAGATGGGGGCTGTAGAAGGAGGCGAAGTTAACCATGATGTCGTCGCGTACGCCCAAGTTCAAAGTCAGCCTCGGTGTCACCTTCCAGTCATCCTGAAGATAGTATCCCTCGTAAAACGCGCGATAGATACGATCGTAGGGCGCTTCCGGATGTCCCGGCAGGTTGAGATTGACGGCCGGCCCGCTCGACGAAGTTGCCTCATCCTGGACGAAGTCGAGGAGGTTTTGGAAATTGAAGGTGGGCCGGTCGAAAGCACCGTCCTGATGGTCGACTTCGCGGATGTTGTAGAAATCAGCCCCGAACTTCAGGGTATGTGTCTTGACAGTTGCCGTCATCACGTCGTGCCAGCCCCATGTCGTCTGGAAATAGTTGCCAGGCGCCCAGGTTCCGAAGCCGGTGAGAGTGCCGACGTTAACGTAAGGGATGTAATCGTTCGGGAATGCCTCATTGGCTCCGTAAGGCCGAATGACATTGCCGCCGGCCTGATTGAAGAGGTGGGTGTTGAAGGTGTGAGTCCAGTTAATGTTGACGAAATCGGAGGTGTAAGCCACCGGGCCATCCATGGCCGGCCGGCCTGTCGTTTGCTCGGCGCTAACGTTCGTGCGGAGCACATCCACATAGAGACGGTCGTTCTGGCGAATATAAGCATCGCCGCGGACGCTCCACTGATATCCGTTCTTCGGAGTGCTGAAGCTGACGTTGGCGACGCCAACGGCGTCCAGAGTTGCGGGAATGCCCGCCGGCGGGGCAAAGTGGCCGGGATTACTCGCTTCGTATTCAGCCACCGTTTCGGTGCTCGCGCCTGTGGGGCTGGGGTAGTTCTGCGGCGGAGCCGTTTTCAAAATCCCGGTGGCAATCGTGTCGGGTAGATTGGCCTCAGCCCAGTTGAGGAAGTCCTGCGTCTCCACCGTTTGCGTGTAGGCGCTGGCGACTGAGGAGCGCAGCACGTCAAGAGCGCCGAACCAGAAGAGCTTATTCCTCCAGATCGGTCCGCCCATGGCGCCGGCAACCTCATTTCGCGTGAATGGCGCGGGAGGGCCGAAGTGCGTCGCAGCGCTTAACGCGTTGTTCGTGAAATAGTAATCGGCAGCTCCGTGGAACTGGTTGGAGCCGGACTTGGTATAGATGTCGATGATCGCGCCGCCGTTCCGCCCCTTCTGTGCGTCGAAGTTGTTGACCAGGACATCTTCGGATTGAACGACCTCGGGACTCGGAGAGATGGATGTTGCGCCGGCGCGGGATGGGGTATTGGTAAAGGCATCGTCGATCTGGTACCCGTTCTGCTCCTGGCGCAATCCTGCCGCGTTCAGGTTAATGCCGTACTCGTTGGTGAAGTTGTCCTGCCCCGCCGCCTCCACGCCAGCACCGGTCATGCCGGGCGTCAACGACGCAAGACTGTATACGTTCTGTCCGGTAAGGGGCGTGTTCGTCACGGTCTCGCTGGCGATCTCGGACCCTGTGGCTGGAGTGATGAGATCGACTTGGGCCGCCGTTGCGGACACCTCTACATTGCTGGAGACCGAACCTACTTTCAATTCGGGCGTGATCGCGTGGATCTCGGCGATTTGGAGGGTCAGCCCGCTTTGCGTCCAGGTTGCGAAGCCGGCCGCCTCAACTTTGATGTCGAAGGTGGAGGCGGGCAGACCATCGATGCGGAAAAAGCCATCGCCTCCAGATAAGACAGTGTTCGAAACGCCCAGGCGGGTATTGGTGACGGTAACCCTCGCGTTTGGAACGACGGCTCCCGTTGTGTCGTGTACGATGCCCTCGATTCCGCTTGAGAACTGAGCGAAAGCAGAAGCTCCTCCCCAGGCGGCCAAGAACAGCACCAAGCTCATAATGCGTGTCCAACGTTTCATGCTGGTCTCCTTTATTGTGAATACTCAGCCCGCTTCCGTGTTTGCAGGTTGAGCGCGAGGGCACTCAGCGGCGGGGATCGCTCAGCGCCCTACGATTTTGACAATGCTCGCGTCGGATCCGGTCCAGGCTTCAGGCCCTTCGTGTGTCAAGCGCCCGGCCGTATCGTTCCAGTGCAATTGCGTGACTCGGGATTCCCCTTTCTCGTACAGGTACGTTTTCCCGTCGTCGTTGTATAGGGTGAAGTTGGCATCTGCGCCCGGATAGACAAGCACTCGGGCTATTGCCTGTGGGTCTTCCGTGCTCAGGATTTCGGTACCCAGGGGGACGATCGATCCCGCTCGGACGAACAGGGGAATCGTGTCAATCGGGGCGGCCACGTCAACTGTCTGGCCGCCTTTAAATCGCTCGCTTGTCCAGTAGTTGTACCAATCGGCTCCGGCGGGCAAATAAACCTTGCGGCTCGTCGCTCCTTGTTCCGTCACCGGAGCAACCAGAAACGCAGGACCGAACATGTACTCATCGCCGATTGTTGCCACGTTCGGGTCGCCGGGAAAGTCCATGAACAGCGCGCGCATAAACGGTGCGCCGGTCTGGTAGGTGTGATACCCAAGAGAGTAGATGTAGGGCATTAACTGATAGCGGAGACGGAGATACTTCTCAAGGACGAGCTCGGCCTGCTTGCCGTATGCCCAGACCTCATTGTGTTCTCTCTCGCCGTGGGCCCGCATGACCGGCTGGAAGACTCCCCACTGGAACCAGCGCACAAATAACTCAGGATAGTCTTCGTAGTTGTCCACGTTTCCTCGAGCATCTGAGGGATCGACCAGAGGTTTGTGCGCGGCGTGGTACGTGGAGGGAATCAACGGTGAGAAGAAACCCGCAATGTCTGTATCCCAATAAGGCATGCCGCTGGCCGTGAAATCCAGCCCCGTTGGGATGGAACGCTGAAGCATGTCCCAGGTCGACATGATGTCACTCGACCAAAACACTGTGCCGTTCCGTTGTGCCCCGAGGTATGCCGCGCGGGCAAGAGAAAACACGCGACGGCTATCCCCAAAGTCTCGCCGGAAGCCTTCGTAAACCGAAGCGGTATGAAACAGAGGATAGACGTCGTAATCGCGCGTTCCTGAGCCCACGTAGAAGACATCGTTGATTGGGTCGATGTCCGGTTCCGTTTCATCGAGCCAAATGTAATCAAAGCCGTAGGGCTTCACATAGCGATCCCTGATCGCCTCCCACCACCATTTGGCGGCGTCAGGGTTGGTGGTGTCGATGTTGGGACCGATTATGTCTTTGAAGTAGCCGAAGTCTGGAGCGCCATCCGCACTGTGAATGAGCCAGCCCTTTTGCCGCAACATGTCGTAATACCGCGTGCCGGGAGCGAAGTGCGGCCATACGCTGAGCAGGGTGGTGATGCCCATTGCATGAAGTTGCTTATTCATGGCCGCGGGGTCGGGCCAGCGAGCCGGATCAAGATCCAACTCACCTTGCCTGGTCATGTTCAAAAAGTCCACCACCAACACATCCAGCGGCAGGTTGCGATCGCGATATCCCTTCGCAACGGCCATGAGCTGATCCTGCGTAGCGTAGATGGCTTTGCTCTGAATGAAGCCATATGCGGCCTTCGGCAACAAATGCGCGATCCCGGTGAGCTGGCGATAACCCATGTAAATCTGGTCTGTGTCGTCGCCGGCGATAACAAAGAAAGAAACCCGATCTCCCACCTCGGATGACCACACGTTCTGCGAGTTAAATCCGAGGTCGGCGGTGGTTTTCGAGGGGTTGTCCCAAATCAGTCCATAGTCACGACTCGATACCATGAAGGGAACGCAAACACTCTCACCTCCGATCGCGTTGTATTCATGCCAGCACTCAATACGATGGTGGCGAAGATCGAGAAAACCCTGTTGGTGCTGGCCCAGCCCGTAGTAGTGCTCATCGGACGGAGAGTCTGAACACGGCGGATACGCGATATCCTGGATCGGTTTTCTGTCCGATTTCAGCCCCTCCCGATGACGCTGCCGGCCGGTTGGGGAACATCGCCCAACTGCGCATGGTCAGTAGCGGCTTGCCCGACGGCGTGGTGATCGAGATTCCGTCGTCATGGGGTCCATTTCCGTAAGGCCCGCCGCCAAAATATTTCTCCCGGAGAGACTGATTTAACGCGTCCAACGGCATGCGGTGATATGGAGGCAGGTTTTCGGGAGCAATACGGACGATCATTCGCGGCGAGCGCATCACATCGTACCCTTCGGAGTCTCGCTCGTGGGTCCAGCCGGCTATCGAGGGCGTGCTCACAAATCCGTACCCCGGAGGTGCGAGTGCCGCAGTCTTCTCCGAACTCAATGTGATTCGAACGATGTTCGGAGCGTAGGGCTCCAGCACCACAGTGCTGCCTTCACGCGACAGGACAATTTGCGTGTCCGCACCCCAAAGAGTCCCGCAACCGGCCAGAACAATCCCCAGCCCGACCACAACCGCGCCTTTGCGAACTAAAATGCTGACCACCCGTTTATCTCCATTTCCTTACTAGCCGCGAACGGTCGTGCTTCTTGTAAGTCCTTCGCTGTTCGATCGGCTCTGGCTGCCGGTTGAAGGTCCCAGTGACTCACCTCGGTTGCATCATCCCGTCTCAGTGGATTACGTCAGAAGCAATTGGGGCTCAAAAGCAGAACACAGACCTCATGCGAAATGCCGAACCTTCCATTGTTCCGCGTGGGAATCTAGGGAATTCGTCACGATCCAACGTTTGGTTGGCCATCATTTCGAATTCGGAGCACCCCCTTTTCCGTCGCCCTGACTCGACGCTTCCTCGACCAGCTTGTTCTGGCGGTCCCGGGTCGAAGGCAAGTAATCGTTTTCTATATCAACCGAAAGGTTGAACCATCAGTCGGCGGAAAGTCTGATCCCCCATCAGCGAGTCCGGCAAGTAACACACGGTGTTCTTACGGTAAGATGCCCATATAGGATAAATATTTTCAATATCTTACATGGACTGGCTCACTTCGTTGTCGTCCCGTTAAATTGGCGGTCCAAACGGCAGTCAGAACTTCTGCATGTCCGAGAGAACGACCGTCGTTGTGTAGGTTTTCGAGGACGCAAGGTTCGGATGACTTCACGGAGCCCAAAAGGGCCCTCTCAGCTGGCTGATCGGACACAGAATGGCGATTTCCCGACTAGCTTTCCGTGCTCTGGTGAACCCAGGCTACAGGCGAGTTTGTTTCTCCGCGCCATGATCTCCAAGAAAGATTGGCCAGTGCCCCGGCCATTGAGTTGATTCGAAATCCGGAAGTTCTGTTGGAAAACGGCAGCGACCGATTCGGTGACCGGTGCGCCTTGTTCCGTCGCAAGATGCTCCGGCAGCATGCGCGAAATTGAATCATCAAGAATCACTCTGCTATAGTGCAGCCCAGGCTCCGCCACAAGAGTGGGCAGATGGAGATGTTCTCTTGCAGGTTCGCGATCTAATCCGTGGCGTGCTCACTGTCTCCCCATTGCTTTGTGCGCTCGCGCATTCTCAACAGGCTGTGCAACCTGTAAAGACTGGAATGGGAGGCGGAATTGCCTCCGCTGGCGTGTTCGCACCCGTTTACGACGAGAACGGGCAACCCATCACGGTCGGCGGACTTGTTGATAAGGGCACCGTGGTGTTCGAGGACGTGACCCGTGCCGCGGGGCTCTCCGGTTGGCGTCATGAAATGGGAACGCCGCAGAAAAAGTACATCCTTGAGACCGATGGTTCGGGTGTCGGCCTGATTGATTACGACAATGACGGCTGGCTCGACATCTACCTTGTCAATGGCTCGACTTATGATGCACTCAGCGGCAAGCGCACTCCACCCCATGCCGCACTCTTTCACAACAATCACGACGGAACCTTTACAAATGTGGCTGAAATGGCTGGGGTCACCAACGACCGATGGGGCTTTGGTGTGGCTATTGGCGATTTTGATAACGACGGCTGGCCCGACATCTTTGTGGCCAACTACGGTAAGAACAGGCTCTACCATAACAACCACGATGGAACGTTTACCGATGTCGCGGAACAAGCCGGCGTTACTCTCGGCAACTGGTCGAATGGCGCGACCTGGGGCGACTACGACGGAGACGGTCGTCTCGATCTCTTTGTCTCAGGCTACGTCCACTATGACCTGAACAACCAGCCAAGCGCCGAGGACGGGACAGCCTCAACCGCCAATTGCCAGATGCGCGGCGTACCAGTGATGTGTGGACCGCGAGGCCTGCCCGGCGAGCCTGACCACCTGTTTCACAACAACGGCGATGGCACGTTTACCGACGTAAGCGTGAAGGCCGGAGTCTCCGACCCCGACCGATTCTATGGGTTCACCGCGATCTTTGTAGATGTAAACAACGACGGCAAAGTGGATCTGCTGGTGGCAAACGATTCGGAACGCAATTATCTTTACATTAACAAAGGAGACGGCACATTCGACGACCAGAGCTATATTTCCGGGTTTGCATTCAATTTCGATGGACGGGAGATCGCCTCAATGGGATTAGCCGTAGGCGATTTCATGAATAGCGGCCGGGTCGGCGTACTGGATACAGACTTCTCAGATGACTACAAAGCACTTTATCGAAACGATGGCGATGCGAGTTTTACCGACGTCTCTCGCCAAGCAGGCATTGCGCAAATTCCCGTTCCGTTTGTTGGCTGGGGCGACGGGCTGATCGATTACGACAACGACGGCTGGAAAGATCTTATGATGATCAACGGTCACGTCTATCCCCAGGTCGACCAGCACAACTGGGGCACAACCTATGCCGAGCGTCCGCTGCTCTTTCATAACAACCACCACGGTAAATTCGAGTATGTTGCGCCGGTGAAAGGATCGGGGCTGGCGGTCGCAGTTCCAGGGCGGGGCGCGGCCTTTGGCGATCTGTTCAACGACGGCAAGATCGACGTTGTCATTAATCCGGTCGACGGACCGCCGGTCCTGCTTAGGAATGTGAATCCCGATCGTCACCATTGGGTGGAGCTCAAGCTGGTCGGTGGCATGGACCCGAAGACAGGAAGGAAGAGCCCGCGCGATGCCGTCGGCGCAACCGTTTACCTCAATGCGAACAACATGCGTCAGCGTGAAGACGTAATGAGCGGGGGCAGCTATATTTCATCCAACGATCAGCGGCCTCACTTCGGCCTGGGCGATGCAACCGATGCGGGGTCCGCTGAGATCCACTGGCCATCGGGCCAGGAGGAAAAAGTCAAGCTGCCGGCCGTGGATCGAATCTTCACTATCACTGAGGGGCAAGGCATAACCGGTGTGTTGTGCGCCAAGCAACCATGTTCTTGAACCCGACAAAAAAACTGGAAAGCTCCCGCTCCTGCCCAGGCGATTCGCTGCGGCTCACCGCAGGAAGCGGTGGAATGATGCTGAGGATAAGGTTCGGGATTTCGACGCCATCCGGGCACGGGATTCCGCACTGGAGTTGGTCGCGAATGGCTCGCGCTAACCTGATCGTGGGACTCGCCCTGGCATATGCGTTATCGGCGCGGGCTCAGGATGTCAACGTTTCGATTTCTTCCATAGAATCGCTCATCCGTTCGCAGCAATACGATCGGGCCCTGAGTACATTGGAGACTGCGCTGCGGAGAAGCCCAGGCAACTTCAAGCTCTGGACGCTCGAGGGAATTTGTTTTGCATTACAGGGAAGTGATCGTCAGGCTCTTGCCTCTTTCGATCGTGCAATTCGCATTTCGCCCGAATACGCCCCGGCTCTTAAAGGCGAGATTCAAATTCTCTACAAAGCCGGGGACAAGCGCGCAGTTCCGCTGTTGGAGAGAATGCTGGTCTCCGATCCGAGCGACGTGACGGGGCATGAAATGCTCGCCACGCTTGAACAGCGTGCCGGCGACTGCCGTTCCGCAGTGGCTCAATTCCTCCTGAGTAAAGATGCCATCGCCAACCATCCCGCTTCGCTGGAAGCGTACGGCTATTGCTTGTTCAAGCTGGAACGAACCGCTGACGCGATTCCAGTCTTCCGCCAACTCGTCCCACTTCTTCCCGGAAGCACATATCCCAGCTACGATCTTGCCGTGCTTCTCGTGGCCACGCACAACAACGAGGAGGCGATCAAGGTCCTTGACCCGCTGTTGGCCCCTGGCCAGACCGACCCGGACATTCTCAGCCTCGCTTCGCAGGCCTATGAAGCGGCCGGCAACACGCCGAAGGCTGTCGCGTTGCAGCGTCAGGCTATCGTCCTCGATCCCACCGATCCTGCGAACTACGTTCTATTTGCGGTCCTTTGTCTGACCCACGATTCCTTCCAGGTCGGGGTCGATATGCTCAATGCCGGGCTCGAACGCATCCCCGGCAATTCCTCCCTCTATCTCTCGCGCGGCGTTCTCTATGTGCAAATGGCAGAGTACGACAAGGCAGAAGCCGACTTCAAAACAGCAGAACAGCTCGATTCGAAGCAAACCATCGGCGCTTATGCCGGCGACCTTACGATCCTCCAGAAAAACGATCCGGACAAAGCTCTGGCGCGGGTGCGTGAGCAACTGAAGGCTCACCCGGACGATCCTCGCCTTCGTCTTCTACTGGCCCAGTTGATTATGAATAAGGCACCCGATGCGCAGAGCCCTGCATTCAGGGAGGCTATGCAAAACGCGATGGCTGCTGCCAGGAGCAAGCCGGATCTTGTCGACGCACACAATGAGTTGGCAAATATGTTTATGAATCTGAATCAGTACGACAAGGCCGTGAAGGAGTGCAGAATAGCTTTACAGTATGATCCTTCTAACGAAACTGCAATGTATCATCTCATCATCTCTCTGAGGCATAGCGGACACCAGGACGACTTGCAACCTTTGGTCAAGCGGCTCTCGGAACTGCATCAAGAATCGTTACGAAATGAAACCGATCGGAAGCGCTACCGGCTCATGGAGGAAGAACCTCCAGCGGCGCCTTCGCGATGAGCTTCCATCTGCATCCATGACGACCTTGAAATTCATTACCTGATGGCAACGAGAGTCCATGTCACTCTCGAAGTCAAGCATTGGATTGCAATCGCCATCCGGATTCAGTGCGGACGGAGGAAGAATTTTGTTGCGGACCGAAAGTCTGATTCTCGGTATTCTTGGTATCGCTGCCTTTCTGCCTGCGGTTTCGCACGCGCAGCAGGCTCAAAGCAGTCCACAACCGGGCGGCGGTATGAGCGGGATTGCATCGGGCCAGGCGACAGCACCCGTCTACGACGAAAAGAGACGGCCCATCACAGCAGGTGGATTTGTCGATAAAGGCCCCGCCATCTTCGAAGACATTACCAAGCAGGCAGGGCTTTCCGCCTGGACCCACAAGATGGGCGTGCCTGAAAAGAAGTTCATCGTCGAGACGAACGGCTCCGGCGTCTGCCTGATCGACTACGACAACGATGGTTGGCTCGACATCTATCTAGTCAACGGATCGACGTTCGACGCCCTGGATGGCAAGGAATCCCCGCCGCACGCCGCGCTCTTCCACAATAACCACGATGGCACCTTTACCGACGTGAGCGCCCAGGTCGGCGTGGTCAACGACCGCTGGGGATATGGATGCTCGGTGGCTGACTACGACAACGACGGCTGGCCCGACCTCTTCGTCGGCAACTTTGGCAAGAATCGCCTCTATCACAATAATCACGATGGCACATTTACAGATGTTGCTGAGAAAGCCGGCGTCGCATTGGGCAACTGGTCAACAGGCTCGGCCTGGGGCGACTACGACGGCGACGGGCGGCTGGACCTGTACGTGGCTGGCTACGTGCACTTCGATCGCAGTCTGGCTGAGGCGCTCGCGATGAGTTCGTCAAACGCTGCCTGCCTGTACCGTGGTGTCCCGGTAAACTGCGGTCCGCGTGGCCTGCCCGGCGAGCCCGATCACCTCTTTCACAACAACGGCGATGGCACGTTTACCGATGTGACACAAAAAGCCGGTGTCGAAGATAAAGGCCCCTCCTACGGATTCACCGCGATCTTCGTTTCACTCAACGGAAATGGCCGTCCCGATCTAATCGTCGGCAACGACTCCGAGCCCAATTTTCTCTATGTCAACAAAGGCAATGGTACGTTTGAGGACCAGAGTTACGTTTCAGGATTTGCGTTTAACAGAGACGGACGTGAAATCGCATCCATGGGAATCACAGCAGGCGACTACGAGAATAACGGTCTGATTGACTTTTTCGTTACCGATTTTGGCGACGACTACAAAGTTCTTTACCACAACGATGGCGAAGCAGGATTTACCGACGTCAGCCATGACGCGGGCATCGCTCAGACTACAATTCCGTTCGTCGGCTGGGGCGACGGATTCATCGATTACGACAACGATGGCTGGCTCGATCTTTTCATGGTCAACGGGCACGTGTATCCCCAAGCTGGACCAGCACGACTGGGGCACCACCTTCGCCGAACGACCGCTGCTTTTCCATAACGTACCCGACCAAAGCGGCAAGGGACGCAAATTTGAATACATTCCGCCGGTCACAGGAACAGGTCTCGCCGTCGTGGTCCCCGCGCGCGGAGCCGCATTTGGCGATCTGTTCAACGATGGCAAGATGGATGTCGTCATCAACCCCATCGACGGCCCGCCGGTACTGCTGCGCAATGTCAATTCCGACCACCATCATTGGGTGGAGGTGAAACTAGTGGGTGGCCCCAGGAGCCCGCGCGACGCGACCTGTGCAACGGGTTACCTTACGGCGAGCGGGATGCGTCAACGGCAGGATGTCCTCGCCAGCGGCAGCTACATCAGTTCAAACGACCGTCGACTGCACTTTGGCTTAGGGGACGCCACCGATGCGGGCAGCCTCGATATCCACTGGCCCTCCGGCAAGACGGAGACAGTAAGGCTTCCTGCTGTTGACCGCATTTACACAATCACTGAAGGCGCAGGCATCACCGCAGAGGCTCTGTGGCGGAAAACCTTGCGCAGAGATCGACGTGGCAGCACCACGGGTAAGGCCGTAAAGTGTAAAAACGGCGCTTGATCTTGACACTGGCAACAAATTGCGTATTTACTTGGTGGACACCAGACGGGTTCCCGTGAGACGTTTCACCGGGTGCTGACTGACACTTTTTCGGTCGGTGAAATCGAAGTCAGTTCCGACAGAATCATCAAGCTTCTTCATGAAGGAAGCGAACAAGAACCTAACTGAACCTTACATCTGGCGAATCGGCCGCTTGTACTTTCTTCACGCCGCCTTCTATGGATGGAGCAAACGCCTATGGCTGCCACAATCGAGCATCTCAACGACATCGAGGAACCTTCCCAGCCATCTCCAATTGGGCCGGAGCAGGCAGGTCTCGTAGTTGAAGAGTCGAACGAATTCTGGCAAGCAGACTCTTCAAGAACGCCGGACAGAGCCGGAGGTTTTTGGAATATGTTGTCCGCCATACTTTGGAGGGCCATGCCGAACAGTTGAAGGAACGCACGATTGGGGTTGAGGTCTTCCTAAGGCCCCCTCAATATTCGACCGGCGACGATCCTGTCGTCAGGGTTCGGGCCAGCGAAGTGCGGCGACGATTAGAGCAATATTATCAGGACCTCCCGCGTCCGCCCGTCGTTCGTATTGAACTCCAGCCCGGCTCTTACTCTCCGGTTTTCCATTGGACTTCCGCAGACTCTCAAACGGCCGCGATGGACCAGGAACCTTCGTCGCCTCAGATGGGTCCGATGCGAATCCGCGCAGTTCCAGCGGTCATGGCCGGAGTTTTTCTCGTCCTGGTCGCGGGTGCCGGGCTGATTTACAACCGTTCTCGAACGAGTCAGAGCGCGCCTGTTCCCACCGTTTCGGAAAGATTCTGGGCGCCCGTGTTTGCAACTCCACAACCAGTCCTGATTTGCCTTGCAAAGCCAGTAGTTTATAGACCATCCTTCGGCCTTTATCAGCGTTACGCAAAAACTCATCCTGGCACGTTCCAAACCGAAGTTGAGCGCTCCAATCAGGTGCTTCCACTTGACCCCAACGAAAAGATTCCGTGGAGCGATCTAATTCCTTACGCGGATTACGGCGTGGCTGTCGGAGATGTCTATGCTGCTGTTCGTGTCTCGTCTCTGCTGGGACGGATTGGAAAGCCCAGCCAGGTGCGGGCCGGCGCGAACTACTCCTTTGAGGACCTGAGCAACTCCCCATCGGTGGTTATAGGCGCTTTCAATAACAAATGGACTATGCAAATCATGCGTGGCCTCCGCTTCTCATTTGTCGAAGACAAGGACCAATACACGATTCGCGAGCAGATTCCCAGGGGAAGGGTTTGGCGGGACACCTTTGTTAACCCCCAAGAGCAGCAGTCCGGAGACGACTTCGCGATCGTTGCCCGACTCCTCGATTCAAAAACCGGCCAGTTCACGATCGTCGCGGCAGGCCTCACTGGAAGCGGGACGCAAGCGGCGGGCGAATTCATCTCCGATCCCGATTATCTCGAACGGAGTTTGCGGACAGCTTCTGCCGATTGGCAGAAGAAGAACTTGGAGATGGTTTTGAAGACCACCGTCACCGATTCCGTTCCTGGACCGCCGCAGGTAGTTACCTCCTATGTTTGGTAGTCCGGCCAACATATATCATGTCCCAAGACTTCCAACATAAGAGATTCCATCAGCAAGCCATCCACTGTGCGGAGTAGCTCACCAAACGTCTGTGGGTCTGTGATCGCAGAAAAGTGGGGCGTCTTTTTCGTGAGTTTTCGGCAAGGGTGCATGATTTTGCGGGGGCAGGACCGGTATGTTGAGCTAGTCGCAAAGGAGAGCGTCCCCCGGAATACCTCTGATGGCAAGTACCGCCGTCTCTGGCCGCATAGCGGGCATTCAGACACGATCCATGAATCTGGCATCGTCTGAAACCGGAGCCGGGACGTTCTCTCCGCATCCTTTGCAACGGATCGTATAGTCGCATCGGCGGGATGTGGGCAGGTTGAACACCACGACAGTATAGGCGAAGTAAAGGCGAACGTGATCCACTGCGAGCTCGGTACAACCTTCGGCTATGCGACTTCGCGAAACCAGATGCGGTGATGTGGCGGTAGACGCCTACATTGACAAGCCTAAGGTCAAGCTCGAATAGACGGTGCGATTCGGTGAGAGCCTACTGCCTGGCACGGTCATGTAGGAGCGTCGAAGTAAATGTGCACGTCAGGAAAATCCGTCGTCCACTTCATTGAAACAAAGAGACTTACAGTTGTTTTCTTGGCGTCCATCAACAGCACAAAAACAGCGCACGCATCATAGCCCAGGGGCTGCTCCGGTGCAATTGACAAGACAATTCGGCACTGTCTCGGGACGATGGATGACAGAGACAATACCTAAAAGTCCCTCTCATATTTCTTAATTCTCCGGTTTCTGCTGGTTCTCACGAACGCTGCCACCGGTGCCTTCGCGTTGGGCAGACTATAATTCGTCCTGCGAGGTACAGAAAATGGGCGATCTTCTTATTGATCTGAATGAACTTGTAAACATAAAAGATCAAGAGTCCAGTGAGTTGCAGGAAAGTGCATTGCTTATACACGCAGAGGAAATTATCCTGCAGGGCGGCAAGGTGATCGTCGAACAACGCTATTCAAACGCTCCGCCGGATCGCCTTGAGGAGTTCGCGTCTTTAGATCTCTTTCGTAAATACCTGAATGCTTTCCTGACGAACGATCAGACTCAGCAGTCGGAAGATGGTGAGCCGGACCCTATAGCCCAATTGCACAACGATCAGCCCGATCATTCGATCTATACGAACCCGGACACATTCGGCACCGATCGGGGGACCGAATTGGATAAGGCTTTTCGATCAGGAGAGCAAAAGGAAGAGTCCTAATGGCCAGAGCTACCTCGGCGCGGCAACAAAGGCCCCCCCTAAAGCAAGGGGGCCTTGTCGTTTTCGGAGGTGATTTCTAGCTTGCTTTCTTGAGCGGCGGCACTATAAACTCCGTGGCCACGCTGTGCCTGAATGTGTGCCAACTGATCCGCGCCGTTACTCCAGCCTTCGTGGCAGCCGATGTAATCCACCAGGGCGCTGTCTGGCCAGGAGGGGCGTTCACCTATCGTGTATGGGCTGGCAAACACCCAGCCGCCCTCGCCCGGATAGGGCGTCTCTTTGCACCACTCTTGCAACATGTCAGCCACTCCGGCATCATCGACAGGCCCTTGCGCGACGCCTCTGTCTTCATCTTGGTTTCATGCTTACGTACTAGATCGCGTTGCGGGTTGAACCACAAATTGCTGAATTCAAGATCGCGCCACTTCAGGCCAAGTATTTCGGAGCGCCACAGCGCCAATCCCGCAGCCACAGCCACCATGACGCGGATCACCGTAGGGCCGATGTTGATCAGCGTCTGGCCGAGTGTCGGTATCGGTGCCTTGAAAACGTTGGGATTCGATCCACCGATTCGGCATTCTCGGAGGTTTCTTTGTCTCCAAGGAAGGGCCGTAAGCCACCTAATCAGAAACTCCTCCATCGCCAAGCGCGCGATCCGATCTACTTGGCCGCACCGCGTAGAATTCGTACAGTTCGCGGACATATACCGAGCCGACTGCGAGATCGGGCGGATGAGCGCTGGGCCACCGCTACTCGTGCACATTACAACCGCGATCTGCAATTCAACTCGCAGTCTCTGATTGTAGCGATGACGCCGGAGCGAGCAATCGGCGGTCGGGCATGGCCTTCAGTAGTATTCGAAGAACCAGATCACGAATATGCGTTTGCGCTGTGGTGCAACTCGACACTTGGTCTTCTATGTCATTGGTGGATGTCGAACAAGACACAAGCGGGCCGTGGCACGACTACGGTAACGAGCATACCTACAGTCGCAACGTTAAATGTCCGTGCGCTTTCTGAGGCCCAGCACGCGCAAGCACGAATCGTTTTCGAATTGCTATCTGATTTGCGGCTCTTACCGTTTGACCAAGTAGACGAAGATGAAGCGCGCGCCGAACTCGATCGGAGGCTGCTTGTCGAAGTGCTCGGGCTGAACCACAGCCTTGTTGAGCCAGGGGGACCAATGGAACGACTACGCCGGAAGTTGGCGGCTGAACCACAAATACATGGCGACAAGCAAACTCGTCTTGTCTTTACTCCACGTGGCGAAGCTTCCGTTCCAAGAGGCGAAGGTGAATAAAGTTGGCGATATTGTGCGAGCGCTGACCTCTGCTTTCTTGCTCGGGCGAGGGTTCGATTAGGGTGCTGAAGCCCCAAAATGGGGGCTTTTGAGCGCTTTCTGAGCCATCAGTGCGCTTTAGAATCAATCGGTTACGATTTGGATTCTAACTGTCACGGCAGAGGTCGCGGGTTCGAGCCCCGTCGTCCCCGCCAGCTTTCTGGTCCTTCTCCCGCTAGGGCGGGATCAGGATTTCGGCTCGCGACTCAGACGCCGCGAAAACGCCTCAAGTTCGAGCCCCGTCGTCCCCGCCAGCTTTCTGGTCCTTCTCCCGCTAGGGCGGGATCAGGATTTCGGCTCGCGGCTCAGACGCCGCGAAAACGCCTCAAGTTCGAGCCCCGTCGTCCCCGCCATCTTTCTGGTCCTTCTCCCGCTAGGGCCGGATCAGGATTTCGGCTCGCGGCTCAGACGCCGCGAAAACGCCTCAAGTTCGAGCCCCGTTGTCCCCGCCATCTTTCTGGTCCTTCTCCCGCTAGGGCGGGATCAGGATTTCGGCTCGCGGCTCAGACGCCGCGAAAACGCCTCAAGTTCGAGCCCCGTCGTCCCCGCCATAAACCATATAGAACCAATGGTTTGCGGCGATGTCGAGTTCTTTCACCCACCCTCGTTGGGTTCTGGTGGGTTCGATTGCAACCCCTCCGAATCAATACGTTGCGGTTTCGGTTCTGACTGGCTGGTCTAACAACATTCAAACAAATCGTTATCAGATGAGTAATTTCCGGATTGGCGACAAACCAGGAATTGACCCATTCGTGAACGTGTCGCACTTGGCCAGGACATGAAACCTATTGCTGCAAAAGCGGCTCAAGCTGGCGCAGGGCCGAGGTCATGCCAGCGCTGTCGCCGTTCTGAACGGCGGTGAAGAGGGCGATCCAGGAGGCGCGGCCGTTGGCGAAGACGGGGGACGTTGAAAGGAAGTGCAATGTTCCTCTGAAGCTCCACCCGCTCTGGCTGTAGGACGAATCAGCTTTTACCCGTGCGAGAATCCGTTGATCGGTGGCCAACGCTGCCGCATTTTCATTGGCGGCCCATTGGCAGGCGAAGCCGATCACATCTCGTACCGGCATATAGCCCTTTTGCTGAGCGAGCGGCTGGTCATCTAGGTTTGCGGCCAACTGCATGCACTCCGGGAAATCTGCTGCCGTCAGTTCCGCCTCCAGGAGGTTCATGCGGTTGTCGGCGCTGGGGTTGAAATCCGCCAGTTCCTTCGCGATGTTCAGCGCATCGGCAAACTGAAAATTCCCTTCGTGGTAGAGCATCATGAGGTTTGCCTCAGTATTGGCCCAGTTCTGGGGCAGTTCGGCTTTGGTGTAGACCTCGAGCGCACTGCGATACGCCTGCACCGCCTGATCGAATAGTGCCATCGCCTTGTCGCCGCTGGCCCGTTCTCCTTCGTCCGTCAGTGCGTACCCGAGGTTACTCTCTGTTCTGGCCCAATCCTGGGGCAGATCGGTTTTGGTTTCGACTTCGAGCGCATGTCTAAAGGCCTGTACCGCCTGATCGAGCAGGTCCATGGCCTTGTTGCCACCGGCGCGATCGCCCTCGTACACCAGCGCAATTCCGAGATCCTGCTCCGTCCACGCCCAGCCCTGGGGCTGATCGGCCTTGGTGTTGATCTCAAGTGCATTGTGGTAGGCCTGTACCGCCTGATCGAACAAGTCCATCGCCTTGTTGCCACCAACGAGATTGCCCTCCGCCATCAGCGCAACGCCCAGGTTCATTTCCGACTGCGCCCAGTCTTGCGGAAGATCGGCTTTGGTGCGCACTTCAAGCGCGCTCTTGTATGCCTGCACAGCTTCGTCGAGCAGAGCTATCGCCTTGTCTCCTCCGCCAGAGCGTATCCCCTCATTCCAGAGCGCCAGCCCCAGGCCGTTTTGCGTCCACGCCCAATCCTGCGGGAGAGCGGCCTTGGTGCGCACCTCAAGCGCCTTCTGAAAGGCCTCGACCGCTTGGTCGAGCAGGGGCAGCGCCTTGTCGCCACCAGCACGTTCGCCCTCGCGCACCAGCGCCATACCCAGGCTGCTCTGTGCTGCCGCAATCTCCGGGCGGTCGCCTAAAGCAGAATATTCACTTGTCAGCGATTGAAATTCATCAGCCGCCTGAGCCAGCAGAGGAAGACTTTGATCTGCCGGCGCGACCTCGCCCTCCTTCCGACGAGCATTGGCCGCATCGGACACGGCACGCAGCCAAAGTTCGTGGAATCCTGTGTCGGCGGCATGCTTCTTGTATTCCGCCTGCGCCGTGGCTGCGGCAGTCTCCAGCGCCTGCGTCGCCTCGTGGAACTTCAGGCTCAGCTGATCCGCACCCGCCCCTTGCTCGCTATCGTCAAGCAACCGCCGCAGGGAACTCCGTCCCCTGTCGAGTAGCGCCGCCTGCGCTTTCTGCAACGCTTTCATCTGTGCTTGCAAAGCCTGCTCTTCTGCGTCCTCCGCGCCAATCTCTTGCCGGTCGGCATCGCTGGCTTGATTGAATAGTTGCGCGGCAGCGGCATAGTGCTTCAGCGCCAGTTCCGCCAGTGCCTTCTGCTCCGCCGTGGCCTGCCCCGATTGCCTCTGGATCGCTTCCGCCCACTGCTGCACCTGCTCATCAGCCTTGGCAGAGGAAAAGCCGTTAGCCTGCGCCCATCCTGCGATTGCGGCCCCCAGATCAGGCTGCGCCTGCGCCGCTCCCGCCTTCAGCGCGCTCACCTGTTTCTGCAAGCTGTTCACCTGCAACAGCGTGCGATGGAGCATGGCTTCGATTTGTGCCGGTCCCAAAAGCGCTGGGGACCCCTTGGGCAGCATGCTTATGTTGATGGTTGCCGGCAGAGCCGGCAATTGGCCGTCGGCAGGCTGATAGATCACCAGATTGCTGGTGCCGGTAATCTCAACGCGCAGGCCCCCGCGTTGGGCCGCATCCTCCGACACCTCCAACCAGGCCTGGCCTTTAGGGTTGGTCACATCGCGTGATTCAGTGACTTGCACCGATCCGTCGAGGTAACCGAGCGAGACGCGCACGGTGGGTACGGGCTGGGCTGGCTGCACATCCGCATTGACGACAACCACCGCCACGTTTTGCTGGGCTGGAATCTTCTGCGCCACCGCCGCGCTGGCTGAACAGCTGAGGCAAAGCAGCAAAACCGCCCATAAAGCCGGAGCTTTCATGCGGACCTCCAACGTACCGGGTCCGGTTGGTTGAGAAAGAAAAGCGTTGTTGACCGGGGATTATATCTGAAATTCGGCCTGCGGAGTCTGCTGAATTCGCTGTTTGCCGGCGAAGTTATCTTCCGCGCCGGCCGATCGCGATCCGCCATTCCGTCGCAACAAGAGCGCATGTCCGCACAGGGCTGCGGGCGGCAACTAGCTGAGATAATTTGTGCTCTGGGCGGATGACCGTCAATCCGTAAATTACTAGTTGATTTAACACACCAGCATGCCTTCGGTGCAGATCGCGTGTTCGGTCGAATGGACGCGCAATGACACGCGACCTCTGCTTTTTCGCTCCGGCGAGGGTTCGATTAGGGTGCTGAGCCCCAAAATGGGGGCTTTTGAGCGCTTTCTGAGCCATCAGCGCGCTGCAGGATCAATAACTTGCTGCAGAGCCAATTTTGAGGTCCTTCTCTCCGCTCAGGATTTCGGCTCGCGGCTCAGACGCCGTGAAAACGCCTCAAGTTCGAGCCCCGTCGTCCCCGCCGTCAATCAAGAAATTCCACGATTAAGGGCTGATCCCATCGCATCTCGCAGGTTCATTTCCTCGGCTGTAATTGCGGTCAACCGATCGCAGCGACGTGCGCTTTCATGGAAAAGGGCGGTTACTGAAACGCCTGGCTCAGGCTCATGGGGTCAAGGCCGGAGAGAAAATTCCGGGCTTCCGCGGTGAGGGCGGTTTGCGTGGCGGCCGTTGGGTCACTGGAATGAAGCAGGTCAGATTGCGGCTGGTTGGATTGGGGACGGTCAGTCTGCGGGCGGTCGATGCGAATCATGATGGGAACGGGGTGCGCTGCTCCGCCCGCGAGCTCGCTGACCTGCGGCTTGAGAACGAAAAAGCTGAAGTGGCCTTTTGACGCGACCTGCTGCGACTCGGAACAGGATCCCGGAGTGCAGGCGACGCTGACGACGATACTGTCGGTGACGCCGTCGTTGTAGAAGCCAGTGCTGAGGTCGAGCGAACTGCCTTGCGCGGTGACGAAGGGCATGGAAGCGACGCGCTCAGGCTGGATACCGCGCGCCAGCCAGCACGAATTCGCGTCGTGATAATAGACGAATGGCGCAACCCAGACGGCAAGAATGATCTCGTCTGAACCGGGAGCGGAGTAGGCGCCGCTTTCAACGAGAGTCTGTCCGCCAGACTGCTCATACCAGGTGCGTGAGAGCGCGAAGCTGCCGATTTGTTTGGGGAACCGCGCGAGAGACGCCGCCGACGATGGAGTTGAAGCCTGCGCGTTTTGCCGCGATCGCAGCGCGGAAGAAGGCAGTGCGAGGACCGCGAGAAGCACGGCGGCAAAGGCGGCGCAGCGGATGAATGAATCCCGTGACGATGGAGGTCGTTTCTCGCCGTTGGAGTCTTCGGTGCGGAGCCTGGGCTTTTCACCGAGTGGCTCGTGATCGGGAGAGGCAGGTTCCGCGCTAAGGCTCGCGAGGCGAATAAAGATCAGAATCGCTAGAAGAAAAAGACAGCTTCCGATGACGTAGTCGGCCTGTTTTGCAACGCCCTCGAGCGCCGGTATCCCAAGTGCGATGCGGTAATAAAGGACGAGAACGCAAAGGCGGATGAAGTTGAAGAGGTATCCCAGGAGGACGCCGCCGGCAACGTATGCCACCCAGCGGCGGAGGGAGACGCGCTTGAGGTAGCCGAGGATGAGAGCCAGATAGCCGAGAGTAACCGCGCCGCGAATGCCGTCGCAGCCGGGCGCGATGAACATGCCGAAATCCGGCGAGAACATCAGGCGCAGCTGTGGGGTGGTGGGCGCAAAGTGAATGAGCGTGGCAAAATCGCGCGCGACGCGGGCGGACATGTTCTGCAGGGGAATGTCGATCATGGCGCTGGTGAGCACCGGAACCGGCTGCGAGAGAAGTAACAGCGCGAGGGGGAACCAGGCTTTGCGCCAAACGCGCGCGCCGGCAAACAGAAGGACGATTCCGCTTCCATAGAGATAGACAGGCAAGGTGAGCGGAATGAGTGAGACAAGTGCACTACCGGCGGTAAAGAAAAGTTCGACCGTTTGATGAAGAATGCCGACGAAGAATGCGGCTCCAATAACGGCAAGTCCCCACCAGCTTCCACGAAGTTGCCAGCCGGCTTGCCGCCAGACGCGAAGCGTAAGGACGATGCTGGCCGGCGGGATGAGCATGCCGATCGAACGCAGCGGATCGGTGGTCCAGCATCGCCAGAGCTGAGCGAGCTCGCGCTCGATGCCGAGGCAGCCCACGCCGGCAAGAAGTCCGATGGCGCACCAGAGAGCGAGCGACGGCGTTCCGAGCCGACTGGAATTCACTTGCGGTTCGGCATTCTCTCCGATGGGTCGGGTTGCGACTGTTTCCGGCATGGTGGCTGCCTGCCCCTCGTTGGATATCATCGCATTCCGATGCGCGTCCGTACACGCAACCGCGGCAGAGCCCGTTGCATCAAGGGCCTGAGCCGACAAAGATACATTCCTCAGGGGCTAAAGCCCATTGCTTTTGTGCTTTTTGCGGCCCGGCTAAAGCCGTGCCCTTGTTACAAAGCCGTCCTTATGGTCCGTTCTAGGGCGATTGCGGCGGTCCGGCCAGCGGAGTTTTTACCGGCGTCGCGACACCGATGAACTCGGTGAGCGTGTTCTTGCCGGAGTTTGATAACCAGAGATTTCCACTGGCGTCGATGGCGAGACCGTACGGGTTGAGAAGGGAAGCGTCGGCACCGAATCCGCTCGAGGGCGAAAGAAAACTGCCGGGCGATGCGCTCGATGCGCCGCCGAGCTCAGAGAGCGAGTTGCCCTGGTAGTTGGCAACCCACACTGTACCCGCGCCGTCTACGGCGATTCCCTGGGGACGCAGCACGCCGCCGCCGGTTGCGGCATCGACTTCGAGCGTGCCGCAGGTGTTCACCTCGCTGATGCTGTTGCCGTAGTAATTCGCAATCCAGAGGTTGCCCTTCTGGTCCGCGGCCACGCCCGATGCACCGTTGCAATCGCAGTTGTAGTTGGTGACCTTGGATCCGTCCGCGGAGATTTCGGTGATGGGAAGAAGTCCGCCCTGATTGGCCACCCACAGATTGTGGTTCGAGTCGAAAGCCAGAGCGACGGGGAACGCGAGCGAAGTGCCTCCCCAGCCGGCAGAGCTTGAAATCGCGGAGCCTGAATTCGACAGCAGCGTGACCTTCGAGTCACCGTAATCGGCGAAACCCATATTGCCGTTGGTGTCCGCAGCCACACCGATGGGAAAGTAGATTCCTCCGCTGGTGATTGCGGTCGCGATTGCCTGGCCCGAGGAATTGAGCTCGGTCACATCGCCGTTGCCGTTGTTGGAAGTGGTTTGCTCGTTGGCAATCCATACGTTGCCCTGGACGTCGAGCGCCATGCCATAGGATTGGTTGATTCCAGAGCCCGTGATTCCGGCAGGGAAGATTGCAGCTCCGTCCGGAGAAAACTCAGACACGGCATTGAAGTAACTTGAGGCCCAGACGTTGCCGGATGCGTCGACGGCGACCGATGCGGGCGAGTCCATGCCTCCGCCCGAGACGGTGTTATGCAGCATCCAGTCGGGAGGCGGAGCAGTGAGTGCCGGCGAAAACACGGGAGCGGAAGCCGCGAGCGAGTAGATCGCCGCAACATTGCTGCCGGGGGCGCGCGCAATGTCGAGTGCGGCATCAAGCGTGTTAGCGGGCACGGCACTGCCGGAAGCGGCGTTGAAGAGCGGGGAGCAGGCGCTGCCGCCGGCGGACGCAGTGCACGTGGTCAGAGCGTTGGCGAGAGTGTTCAGCTTGGTTGTGGGTACGGCGAGTGTCGAGGGAAGGCCGGTTCCGGGCGACGCGCCTGTGGCGGCGTTCACGAGTTCGTTGGCGGTTGTGAAGGCATTGTCGAGGCCCAGGGTGTTTGTGCAACTCGCGCCCACGTTGCCGCCGCTCGACATGAAAGAGGAGAGCGTCCAGACCGACGCGGCGGTCGTGACTTCATTGACAACGAAGGAGCTGCCCGAGGCGATGCTGCCACAGGGGCCGAGCGCAGTCATCAGCCACAAAGCAGAGTTTGCTGAGGCGGCGGAGGCGAGCTGGCCGTCTTTGGAGAGCAAGTAAACAGGAGTTTGCGACGAGGGGCACGTGTAGGCAGAGGGAACGTTGAAACTTCCATCGGCGGCACTGGTCAGCGCGGTGGTCAGCAGCGGGCTGGAAGCAGAGCCATTGCCGGAGTTGCCGGCAGCATCAGAGCTGGACTGACGCTCCGACGACTGGCTTGGTGGCGGACATGACTTTACCGCTGAAGGAGACGCCCGCGACAGGAGTTCTGGATGGACAGGAAGCCGGCGTGCTGGAACCGACGCTTGGGGTGCAGCCTCCGCCGCCTCCACCACCTCCGCCACCCGTAGTGACATGTCCCCCGCAACCGGCCAAAGCGGCAGAAGCGAGGGCGACCAGACTGGCAGAGATTGAAAGCGAAAGAAAAATGCGGGGACGATTCACGTCGTATTCCCCATCCATGCGCGAGCAGTGCCGATGGTTGAGGTTAACGCTTGCGGCTGCGCGCCGCCCGCGCGCTCGCCAGGAGCGCGCCTGCGCCACCCACGAGAGCCAGCACAATGGTTGGATTTCCGGCGAGTCAGCACATCCGGTTTGCGCGCGCAGCGGAAGAACAACGGCGGCCAGCATCAGGGCCAGGAGAAGAGCGTAGCGGCGAGTCATTCGGAACTCCTTCTCTTCAGCAGCAGTCAGTCAGCGCAAATCAGATGTCGCCGCGAATTCAGCCCGCAGCAATCCCTTCCAGAATACACGGAAAAACGTGTTATGTGGCTATGCCCCAAAAGGGTTACCTGAGCGATAACTCCCGAGTTTCCCACAGGCTGCCGATCTGGCAGGGGACTGCCGGAGGCGGATCGACGAAAACCGGCCTGAAGTGCCTTAACGATCAACTGCGCCCGGGTGCTCGAAAATGTGCCCCATTTTTTCCTGCTTTGTTCGGAGGTAGCGCTCGAAGCTCTCCTGGGTTTCGACCTCGGCCGAGACGCGCTCGATTACCGTGATCCCGGCGCTCTCCAATGCGGCAACCTTGTCGGGGTTGTTTGTCATCAGGCGCACGCGCGAAACCTGGAGCAGCTTCAGCGCTCCCGCCGCCAGGTCGTAATCGCGGCAATCGGCGGCGAAACCCAGCTCCTCATTCGCCTGCACCGTGTCGCGTCCGTGGTCCTGCAGTTCATAGGCTTTCAGCTTCGCCATCAGGCCGATGCCGCGACCCTCCTGCTGCTCGTAAAGCAGAATGCCGGTGCCCGCTTCGGAGATCTTCGACAATGCCATCTCCAGTTGCAGCCGGCAATCGCAGCGCAAGGAGCCGAAGACGTCGCCGGTAAGGCATTGCGAGTGAATGCGAACCAAGGGCGGCGCAGCATGGATGTCGCCCATCACCAGCGCCACCAGATCCTCGACCGTCCGCGACGGGTCACATCCCGGCTGTGTTTCAGTCCTTGCGCCCTCGAAGCCCAGGATGCGGAAGTTGCCCCAGCGCGTTGGGAAGTCCGCCTCGGCAACCTTCTTCACGCTTTCCAATGCCATGCTTTCATTCTACGGTGCGGCATCATTTCCGGCATTCGCCCGCCGTTGCCTTGACACCGTGATCGAGCGGCGATAAGTCTCGATACAAAGGCAAAGTGACATGGGCATCCTCTGGCAGATTCAACCCGTTGAAGGCGAGGCCGCGCTTGCGGCCGTGCGTGCCCTGCTCCAGGAATACTGGGACTCATTCGGCTTTACGCCGTGCTTTCAGAATTTCGGCGAAGAGCTTGCGGGCTTGCCTGGTGCTTACGCACCGCCTGGCGGCCGCCTTGCTCTCGCCTCGATCGCCGAGCAGCCGGCGGGATGCATCGCCCTGCGCCGCGTCGATGCCGATCACGCCGAGGCCAAGCGCCTCTATGTTCGTCGTCGCTTTCGAGGCCACGGCCTGGGCCGGGCACTTCTGGAGTGGGCCATGAATGAAGCTCGAGCCGCTGGATACCGCGAGATCGTGGGCGACACCATGCCGGTGATGCGCGATGCTTTGGCGCTCTACGACAGAATGGGCTTCAAGCGCGTGGCCGAGGGCGTCCTGGCCCAATCGGCGGTTTCTTCAGAAGCCCCACAGGAGCCAATCCTTATTCGTATCGAACTCTAGCCTGGACCGTGTTTCTCGCTTTCAGCGTGCGCGGCGCGATACATTGATCGTGTGACCGACAACCTTATCTGGATCACGCTGCTGGTGAAGCTGGGCGTGGTTGCCTCGGTGGCCAGCGTGCTGGCGCGCGTGACCACTTTCCGCCGCCTTTTTTTTGCCGATAGGCGGAGTCCCCGGCAGACTCTGGCACTGTTGGCTTTCTTCCTGGTGCCCCTCACTCTCGGGGTTTGGCTTCGGTTTAGAGTTCCCAACTTTCTTGCCGCCGACATTTCTTTTGAAACCGTGATTCTGCTCGGCTTGCTGATCGGGCCGGGTTGGGCCATGCTCAGCGGCGGCGTGCTGTCGGTCCCCGCCGTTCTGCACCACGAATACCTCGCGCTTCCATTCAACATTGTTTTGGGTCTTGCCGCAGGCATGATCGGCCGCTTCGTGGAGAAGGAAGAGATCTGGTCCTTCACACCGTTCATCGACCTCAGCCTCTACCGCTGGGTACGCCGCAACCTGATCAAGCCGCGCATCGACCGCCAGTTCCTGCTCCTGGTTCTCATCGCGGTGATGGAGATGGCGCGCGACTGGACCGCTCATGCCTTTCCGCATCGTCTGTTTGCGTTGCTTGCCAGCAATCTCTGGCTGCAGGCGCTGGTCTGGCTATGCGCGCCGATTTCGGTCGGAGTCGCCATCAAGGTGTGGAACGCATTGCGCGTCGAGATGTCGCTCGAAGAACAAAAGCGACTGGTGCTCGAAGCGCGCCTCGACGCCCTGCAGCGCCAGATCAACCCTCACTTCCTCTTCAACACGCTCAACTCCATTGCCTCGCTGGTGCGCAGCAAGCCGGAGATGGCCCGCCAGATGACCGTCAAACTGGCCAGCCTTCTGCGGGCGCTGCTCAAGGATCACGACGCCTACGTGCCGTTGCGCGAGGAATTGAAATTCACCGACGATTATCTCGACATCGAGGTGGTCCGCTTTGGCTCCGACAAGCTGCGCGTTGAAAAGGATATTGATCCGCGCACGCTGGAAGTTCTGGTGCCCAGCATTCTGCTGCAGCCGCTCGTCGAGAACAGCATCAAGCATGGCCTGGAACCGCGCATTCACGGCGGCACGGTCACTTTGCGCAGCCGCCTCGAAGGCGACAGGATCTCCATTGAGGTCTCCGATGACGGAGTGGGAATGACCGGACGCCCCGAGTCCGCGATTCGCCGTACTGGTTCGGGCATCGGCATGAAAAATGTGCAGGAGAGGCTGGAGGTTCTCTACGGCAACCAGGCCACCTTCAACGTGGTCTCGAATCCCGGCCGCGGCACGCTGGTCTCCATTGAAATTCCGGCCAACCTGCCGGGGACTGTGTAATGCCGGACGAATCTGAAAGGAGGCCCGTGTGACAAACAGTTCATCTGCAAACCCGCCTCAGGTTGTCCTCGATGAGATCGGCCAGATCGCGGTTACCGTTACGGACCTGGCGCGATCCCGTGATTTCTACCAGAATGTCCTCGGCATGCAATTTCTCATCGATGCCGGAACGATGGTGTTTTTTCAATGCGGCAAGATCCGATTTGCCATCGGAACTTCAGCCATGCCCGTCGCGCCGAGCGGGACCATCCTGTACTTTCGGGTTTCCGACATCCAGTCAGCACATCAAGCGCTGTCGGCCAAAGGTGTGGTTTTCGTTCAGGAGCCGTTTCGAGTCGCGCGAATGGCCGATCACGATCTCTGGCTGGCCGCATTCCGCGATCCGGACGGCAATCCTATTGAATTGATGTGCGAGCTGCCGCACTCCGTTCCGTAGGCGATTGGCGCTTGGGTTGGCGGTCAAAGCTTCAGGTCATGGGATATTCCCAGTCAGCCTGGCGGGTTTGCGCGACTCCCTTCGCACTCGATCGCATCCGTTCGATGAACCGGCTAGCGCTCAGCCTGCCACCAGGTGATGGTCCATCCAGGATAGGATCTCTGCCCGCATTTCGGGCAGTTCCTGATGCGCGCAATCGAAGAGTCTCGATGCGGCAATCCTCTTCGCGTCCGTACTTGCGATAGAGGGGCAGGAGAGCTTCGCGGATTTTTTCCACGCCATCGGGCGGGGTGAGTGGTATCTTTGCTGCCGTTCACGCTCAGGTGGGCGCGCGGCACGGTGAGCTCGTTGATCTGCGCAGAGCTGAAATACTTCAACAGCGAGGGGACATAGTAGAAAATTGAGTGCAGGTGCAGGCCATGCGCTGCAATGAGCGAATCGAAGTCGGTGAGGCAGCAAACATCGATGGCCGTATGCACACGAGGATCGAGGGCTGCGAGCCACCAGGCCTTGGTAGCACCCATCGACATGCCAAAGACGCCCAGTCGGCGCGGGTCGACTTCAGGACGGCCGGCGAGATAAGAAAGAGCCTGGAACTCGTCAAAGATCATCATGCCGAAGAGAACACGGCCCTGCCACAGCATCAGTTTGAAGGTATCTTCCTCGCCCTGGTGTCCGTCGGGATCGTGCTTGCGCTCGCCAAAGCACCAACTGTCGATGGCGAGGGTGACCAGGCCCTTTTCCGCACAGATCGCCGCATACGGCGGTTGCACCTCCGTACCGCGCAATAACTGCTCCTTGCCCAGGTCGTACTGGCCCGCGTGCCAGTGGATGAACAGCAGCCCCGGAGCGGGACTCTGGCGGCGATCGGGAATGAGGAGAAGGCCGGGCACAGGCTCCAGGCCATTGGGGTCGAGCACCAAGCGCTCCAGCGTGTAACCTTCATGCTTCTCGGTGCGCACCAGTCGCGGCGGCGCGGGCTGATGATTCCACGGCAGGTCACCAAGCAGATTCCACAGTTCGCGACGGCGGCGTTGCTGATAGCTGCCGAAGTCCTCGCCGGGCTGCGGCAGCGCGGCCGGCAGAATGGCGCCGCGCATGGCCAGGCTGCCGGCCAGTGAGGCCGAACCGATCATCAGGTCGCGGCGGCTGAATCGAGGCATCATGCTTGACACTTTGTCCTCTTTCGGCTTCAGGTCTTCAAGATGGCGTAGCTGCCGATGCGCGCGCACATCATCGCAGCGCAGGCATGCAGGAATGAACGAACCGACTGGAATTCCACGGGCGACTCTGTTCGACTTCGATCGCAGCCCAGAGGAACCCGCTCGGATGATCCGCCACTACCGCATGCAACGGCAGATTCTCTTTTTCGCCGGCGCAGTTGATTGTATTCTCAAAGTATGGTGCGCTTCACTGTGCTGGCCTCGGGCTCCAAAGGGAACAGCACGGTTGTCTCCGGCGGGCGGACGCGCATCCTTGTCGACGCCGGGCTGAGCTGCCGCGAACTTTTCCGGCGTATGAAGCTCGCCGAAGAAGCTCCGGAAACCCTGGACGCAATTGTGATCACCCACGAGCACCAGGACCATGTGAACGGCCTGGCCGTGACGGCGCGCAAACTTGGCATCCCGGTTTACTTTACCGAGCCGACGCATCGCGCCTGGATGCGCTGGCTGACGCCGCGCCGCCAGATGACCTATGCTCAGTGGCTCGAACAGTGCCGAAAGCAGGCTGCCGAGCGCGAGGCCGAGCCGGAGTCCTCGATTCTTGAAGCTTCAGCCGAAGAACGCGACCTGGAAGAAGCCGAGGTCGAATGTCAGACCGATGGCTTTGGGACGCCGGAGCTTTCCCAAGCGGAGCCCGGCCCGATCGGAGAATCCGAGTCCACCAAGCCGCCCACGATCAAGGAAGATCCCACGTGGTTGCCGGCGGTGGAGTATTTTCGCGCCGGCGAGCCGTTTTCGATCGGCGATATTACCTTCAGTCCATTTACCATTCCCCACGACGCCGCCGATCCCGTCGGTTTTGTTCTTAGTTCCGAGGGCGTCCGCATGGGCTTTGCCACCGATCTCGGCTACATTCCGCCCAACGTGAAACAGCAGCTTCAGAATCTCGACCTGCTACTGCTCGAGTCCAACCACGACCTGGAAATGCTCCGCGACGGCCCCTACCCCTGGTCGGTCAAGCAAAGGGTGCTGTCCCGCGTCGGCCACCTGTCAAATGACGCCACAGCCGAATTTCTTTCGACCGTCTATGACGGCCAGGCCGCCTATGTCATTCTGGCGCATCTATCTGAAAATAATAATCTTCCTGAGCTGGCCAGGGTTGCAGCGGAACGCGCGCTGCTGGGCCGCGCGAGCCTGCTGGCTAACCGCCTGTTACTTGCAGAGCAACACCATCCACTTTCGGCTATTCGTTTCTAGCCAAAAAGGCTACAATTAAAAGCAAGTTACGGCCAAAACAGGCATGAAAGAGGCCGCAACGCGGCGCCTGGGTGCCTTCCCTGGCGGACGTATTTGTGGGACGTTTTTTGCATCCTCACCAGGGATTCGGCGTCCAAGTTGGTAGTTTCCATCAACGAACTCTGGATGGAAGCTCCGTGGTTGAACTGACTTTCTTTGCAGGGTGATCTCTTATGTCTACGCTGGCCAATAAGTGTACCGACCGGGTCGTAGGCGCAATCCTGGCAAGTTGGCGCTATGACATTTCCGGATCTCCCCGGAGATGCGCCGGGATTACGAAAATCATTTTGCCGAGTGCGCACGCTGCAGCGCACGCCAGAAGTTTCACCGCAGCCTTGACGTGACGCTGGCAGTCCTGACGTCGACTGCCGCGTTGTTCTTCCTTTTCGCACTCGCGGTTTTTGAGCACATCAAGCCGCTGGAGCACGTCGCCTTCAAGGTTCTGGGGCTGGACATCTTCGACATGTACCACATGTTGATTTCGGCAGGTATCGCGGGTTTCTGCTTCTCGCTGATCGCTTTGGCTCTGGTGCTGATGGCGACGCCTGCCCCGTCGTACCTGGGCGGCATTGCCGCGGAGCGCGCACGGCTCATTGAACAGCGCGTTGCGGCCATCCGTTCGCTGCGTCCGCGTTGACGCCGAGTTGAATTCGAAACACGAAGGCCTCCTGATGCGGGAGGCCTTTTCGCGTATCGGCACACTTCGCCCTGTGTCGCGCAGATCACCAGAAAGCAAAACGCAGGTTCCGTATAATTGAAGCGAATCATCATCGAAAAAAGGAAATTTCATTCAGGAAAGAGAGCTTCGCATGTATAAGGTCGTTTTACTTCGTCATGGAGAGAGCATCTGGAACAAGGAGAACCTTTTTACGGGCTGGACGGATGTAGACCTGTCAGACAAGGGCAGGGAAGAGGCCACGCGGGCCGGCCAGACGTTGAAGGAGCAGGGATACAGCTTCGACATCGCATTTACTTCGGTGCTCAAGCGCGCAATACGCACGCTTTGGATCGCGATGGACCAGATGGACCTGCTGTGGGTTCCGGTCGAGCGCGACTGGCGGCTGAACGAACGCCATTATGGCGCGCTGCAAGGCCTGAACAAAGCGGAGACGGCGGCGAAATACGGCGAGGACCAGGTGAAAATCTGGCGGCGCAGCTACGATATTCGGCCGCCGGCGCTCGAAGAATCCGATCCGCGTTATCCCGGCAAGGACCCGCGCTATCAGAGTTTGACGAAGCAACAGCTTCCGTTGACCGAATGTCTCAAAGATACCGTCGAACGCTTTCTGCCCTGCTGGCACGAAGCGATCGCGCCAGCCATCCGGTCGGGAAAGAAAGTGGTGATCGCTGCGCATGGCAATAGTCTGCGGGCGCTGGTGAAGTACATCGAGGACATTCCCGACGACAAGATTGTCGACCTGAACATTCCGACGGGCGTACCGATGGTGCAGGAACTCGATGAGAACCTGAAATCGATTCGCCATTACTATCTGGGAGACGCCGCGGCGATCGAGCAGGCGGTGAACAAAGCGAAGAGCACGGGCGCGAGCAAGTAATGCGGCGACCGAGACCTCGACGCGCACGTTGAGGCGCTAAACAGCAACAGGGCGGAGCATTGAGCTCCGCCCTGTTTTTTGCTTCGATCTCCGATGTCCTACTCGTTGTAATTCAGCCCCTCGAGCCCGAGGAACACCGCGCCCGAGCCCAGCTGTTCTTCGATGCGGAGCAGCTGGTTGTATTTCGCGATGCGGTCGGTGCGGCTCACCGAGCCGGTCTTGATCTGGCCCGTGCCCGTCGCCACGGCCAAATCGGCGATGAAGGTGTCTTCCGACTCGCCGGAGCGATGGGAAATGACCGACGTGTAGCCATAGCGGCGGCCCAGGTCGATCGCTTCAAGCGTTTCGGTTACCGTGCCGATCTGGTTCAGCTTGATGAGGATCGAATTCGCCACGCCCTCTTCAATGCCGCGTTGCAAGAGCTTGATGTTGGTGCAGAAGATGTCGTCGCCGACCAACTGGATGCGGCCGCCGAGCTTATCGGTCAGGATTCTCCATCCTGCCCAATCTTCTTCGGCCAGTCCATCTTCGAGCGAAACGATCGGATACTGCTTGATCCAGTTCTCGTAGAAATCGACCATCTGCTCGCTGGTCAGTTCTCTCTTGTCGCCCTTCTTGAACACGTACTTTTTCTTCTCGGTGTCATAGAACTCGCTCGACGCAGGATCGAGCGCAATGGCGATCTGCTCGCCGGGCTTGTAGCCGGCCTGCTCGATGGCTTCGAGGATCAGTTCAATCGCCTCGGCATTTGACTTGAGCGACGGCGCGAAACCGCCCTCGTCGCCTACCGCGGTGTTGTAGCCCTTTTTCTTCAGCACGCTTTTGAGCGTGTGGAATGTTTCGGCCGCCCAGCGCAACGCTTCACTGAAGCGCTCGGCGCCGACGGGCATGATCATGAATTCCTGGAAATCGACGTTCGAGTCGGCATGCGCGCCGCCATTCAGAACATTCAGCATCGGTGTGGGCAGCACGCTGGCATTCACGCCACCCAGGTAACGATAGAGAGGAATTTCAAGCGTCTGCGCGACGGCGCGGGCGGTTGCCATCGAGACGGCCAGAATCGCATTCGCGCCCAGCTTGCCCTTGTTCGGAGACCCGTCGAGAGCAATCATCGACTGGTCGATGAGACGCTGGTTGGCCGCGTCCATGCCTTCCAGTTCGGGTGCGATCACCGTCTCGACGTTTGCGACGGCCTGGAGCACGCCTTTGCCCATGTAGTGGCTCTTATCGCCGTCGCGAAGCTCCACTGCTTCGTGTTCACCGGTTGAAGCGCCCGAAGGCACAATCGCGCGGCCCATTTCGCCGCTTTCCAGAATGACGTCAGCCTCCACGGTCGGGTTTCCGCGCGAGTCCAGGACTTCGCGGGCACGAATGGCAACAATCTCAGTCATATTGCTCCTCAAGATACGGTGCTGCAGCCGGTCATTCAGTTGGGGACGGCGATCAACGGCCAGGGCTTCTCCGGCGGCGCTATGAATGGTGTCCAAAAGCCCTTGTCCGCGCAAAAGTTTCTCTCCGTCCAGCGAAGAAGTACTTGTGGAAAAAATTGCTTCGATCCATTCGAGTTTAACAAACAGGGTGTGGATTGCCGTTGTGGCGCTGGTCACACATCGAAAAGTCAACACTTTAGGCGCAACCGATAACCAACTTGATTCTTGCCGCGGGCGGCACGCACCGGTTATCCACCAATGCGCCATTGCCCAATGTCGCGTTACGCTTACATTGGCTGGTTTTACGCCTAGGGCGGTACAGCAGTTGCAGGCGCAGAACTTTCCCGTCCCCGCAGGGTCTAACCGAGGTAAGGAGATCTTTGCTCGAGATCTTTGTCTTGGGGAGAGGAGATCGGCATGAAACGGACCGCATTTGTTTACGTTGTTCTGGCCGCGAGCGCGGCGTTCATGGGAGCGCAACAGGCAAGCCAGCCTTCCCCGTACTCGGGCACTTCCAATCCGCCGCCCGATGACACGATTTCCACTCCGGCGCCCGAGCCTGCACCAGAAGCCAAGCCCTCCCCAAGCCACTACGCGCCGGCGCAGCCCCCGGCACAGACGCAGCCGGCGCAGCGCTCACTTGACGGGTCGCTCTACACAGTATCGCCGAGCGATGTTCCGGCCAACGCTGGCCCGGCCGAAAGGATGCCAGCCAGCACAAATCCTTACAACCAAGCCGATGGCACCGACGACGGCATTGTGCAGGTTGCGCCGGACAATTCGGCCGCGCCTGCGTTGAACGAACGCATGGGCCGGACCGGTTCAGACCAGAACGATCCCGATGGCGACATCGTGCACCCGGCTCCGCTACCACCAGGCACACTTGGCGAAGGCGCCGTGATTCGCGTTCGCTTGATGGACCGCATCTCTTCCGCCATGAACCAGAGCGGCGATCCGTTTCGCACGCGCGTCGTGTCTGACGTGATGCAGGACGGCCAGGTTCTTATTCCAGCGGGAGCCGAGATTGACGGCAAGATTGACTCGGTTTCCAGCGGTCACTTTGCGGGCCACGGATCGATGCGCCTGCAGCCTGAGTTTGTGATCCTGGCCGATGGTTCGCGCTTCCATCTTTATGCCCAAACCACCGGCGCGCCTGGCTCGAACGATCGTGTTGGCGGCGAAGGCGCTATTACGCCCGGGTCGCGCATGAAAAAAGCCGGCATGGAATACGGCGCCGTGGCTGGCGCAGGCGTGGTCACGGGCGCCATTGTGGGCGGCCCTGCCGGCGCGCTGGCGGGCGGCATTATCGGCGCGAGCGTCATCACGGTTCATCTACTGGTCGATCATCCCCAGGCAACACTGGAAGACGGCACAGTCCTGCTGTTCACTCTTGATGAGCCGCTTCATCTTGTTTCCGCGGCTCAAACCGGGAACTAGGTTCTGCCAGGTCAACCGGGAGCGCGGCGAAAGCCGGTCTTCCGAACCCAGGAGGTAGGCGATGAATTGTAGTCAACTACTGGAACGGCGCACAGCAACGAATTGGGAAAGGCCCACGCAACCGGAGCGGAACTTCAACGAGAGTTCCGAGACGCAGTCCACGGACACCTATCGCTGGAGCACGGTGAGGTTCTCCTCGGTCGGGCAAACGTTCGCGTCCCGGTTCGCGCCCTCGTTCAAAGGGTCGAACTAGCCGGCCCGGCTGCCGACCAGAACCGGTGCGCCAATCGTGTTGCGCGCCAGCAGCGTCACAATCCCGCAAATCACAGCGGCGCAGCGGATGATTCTCTGGTCATCGGCCGACCAGCCCGCACCTTCGTACCTTGATTCGTCGACCTTCTGCATTGACATCATGGAGCTAAGAGCTAGAAGCTGAAAGCTGCAAACGCTCCCTTGCCTGAAGGCCCGCACATCTATGGATAAGTTTGTCATTCGCGGCGGCAATCCGCTCGTCGGCACGATTCGCGTGTCGGGCGCAAAGAACTCGGCGCTGCCGTGCATGGCCGCTGCCATCCTTACTGAGGATGAAATCACCCTCGAAAACATTCCCCAGGTGCGCGACATTGAGACCGAGCGGCGATTGCTGGCCTCGATGGGCGCTGAAGTGGAACTGCGCGAAGGCGAGCTGAAGGACCGAACCACGATCAGTTGCCGCACGCTCTCCGATCCGGTGGCCCGCTATGAAATCGTCAAGACCATGCGCGCCAGCTCGCTGGTGCTGGGTCCGCTTATCGCTCGTGCCGGCGTGGCGCGGGTGGCCATGCCCGGAGGTTGCGCCATCGGCGGCCGGCCCATCGACCTGCACATCAAGGGCCTGGAAAAGATGGGTGCGGTGATTACGCAGGAGCATGGCTATCTCGAGGCCCGAGCGGAACGGCTGCGCGGCGCGCATCTGGTCTTTGACAAGATCACCGTTACCGGCACGGAGGATCTGCTGATGGCCGCCGTGCTTGCCGACGGCGACACGCTGATGGAAAATTGCGCACGAGAGCCGGAAGTCGTCGACCTGGCCGCGCTGCTCACCGCTATGGGCGCGCAGATTGAGGGCGCAGGCACGGCCACGATTCGCGTGCACGGAGTCACCAGCCTGCGCGGCGCGCGCTACCGCATCAATCCAGACCGCATCGAGGCGGGAACCTTCCTCATTGCGGGCGCGATCACCGGCGGCGACCTCATCGTCGCCAACTGCAACACGGCTCACCTTGGCGCTGTGATGGCCAAGCTTCAGGAGGCCGGCGCGCGCGTTGACGTGCTCGGCTCCGATTCGGTTCGCGTCCGCGCTTCCGAGCTGCGCGCCGCCGACATCTCGACCGAGGAGTATCCGGGTTTTCCCACCGATATGCAGGCGCAGTATATGGCCCTGGCCACGCAGGCTGAGGGCGTCAGCCTGGTCCGCGAGAACATCTTCGAAAACCGCTTCATGCACGTTCAGGAGCTGGTCCGCATGGGCGCCAATATCAAGGTGGATGGAAGCACCGCAACGGTGCGCGGCGCGGCCCGGCTTACCTCCGCCGCCGTCATGTGTTCCGATTTGCGCGCTTCCGCCTCGCTGGTGCTGGCGGCTCTTGTCGCCGAAGGCGAAACGATCATCGACCGCGTTTATCACATGGACCGCGGCTACGAGCGCTTTGAGGAGAAGCTGATCGGCGTGGGAGCGCAGATTCAGCGCCTGGGCAACGTTTTTGCGCCCCGGGAGCCGGCTGCAGTTGCCGGCTAACTGTGCGTCGCTCGTTGCGCACCTTAATTGAGGAGATGCGGGAACGCTTTTTTCAACAAAGCGCAACGAATGCCCGGCCAAAGGGTTGATACTATTAATCGCCAGGAAGCGGCTCCCCGGTTCCGGCAGATCTAAACCACGGAGGTTTAAGATTCCTGTGAAAAAGACATTTTTGGCAGGGCTGCTCGCTCTGTGTCTCACTCCCGCGGCGGCATTCGCGCAGGTCATCGTCCGCATTGCGCCGCCCCCGCCCATTGTTGAGCATCATGAACACGCACCGCATCCCGGATGGGTGTGGGTTGACGGCTATCACCGTTGGGATGGGCACCGCTACGTCTGGGTTCACGGCTACTGGGCGCATCCCCCGCATGAACACGCTGTCTGGGTCGCCCATCACTGGGAGCACCGCAACGGCGGCTGGGTTCTGGTCGAAGGTCACTGGCAATAGCTCGCGGTTCGCAAAGGAAAAGCGGGGCGCGCGCCCCGCTTTTCTGTTTTCCTACCGTGAATTGAATTTCGTGTTCCCGCCGGTCGCCCGTCACTGGATCTCAATGATGTCCGACGCCGCTGCCGCGGCCTTCTCTGCCTGCTCCATCACCTTTTCCGCCATGGCGTAGAACGCCGCTGCTTGCGGGCTCTTTGGTCCGGCCAGTGCTACCGGCAGTCCGCGGTCACCGCCTTCGCGAATGGCCGGAATCAATTCGATCGCCCCCAGGAACGGCACGTTGAATTGCTTGGCCGTCCGCTCGGCGCCGCCTCGCGAAAAGATGTCGATTTCCTGATGGCAGTGCGGGCAGGTGAAGTGGCTCATGTTTTCCACGATGCCCAGCACCTCCACGTTCACCTGCGCGAACATTTCCAGAGCTTTGCGCGCATCCTCCAGGCTCACGTCACTGGGCGTTGACACCACGATTGCGCCGGTGAGAGGCACGGTCTGCACCAGCGAGATCGCCACGTCGCCAGTCCCCGGCGGCAGATCGACGATCAAGTAGTCGAGCTCGCCCCAGTTCACCTGCTGCAAAAACTGGCGGATGATCTGGTGCAGCATCGGGCCGCGCATCACCAGCGGCTTGTCGCCGGGCGAAATGTACCCGATCGAGATGGTCTTCAGGCCGTGCGTCAGGTTGGGCTCGATCACGTTGCCTGCGCCAACCTTCGGTGGCTGCGAGCTGCCCATCATCAGCGGCACGTTGGGCCCGTATACATCGGCATCCATCAGTCCCACGCGCTGGCCGAGCTTGGAGAGTGCGATTGCCAGGTTCACAGCCACTGTGGTTTTTCCTACTCCGCCTTTTCCGGAACCGACCGCGACGATCTTCGAAACGCCGGGCAGTGCGACCGGCGAAGGCATGGTATGCGAATGAGCCATTGTTTTTTCGATGCTCCTTAGTCGATTGTTTCAGATCGGGCGGCGGATCATTGCACATCGCGCGCCGTGGGCGTCAACGTTTTTCTTCCGCATCGGCCAGCGCAGCCACGGCCAGTTTGCCCTCGGTGCGGCGCACGCTTTCCCGTTCGCGATGTTCACGGCGGCGCAGCGCATCGTCATAACGCCGCACCTCGTCCGGCGTCTCGGGGATCAACTGAGGGACCTTCTGCACGCGGCCCTGTTCGTCGACCGCGACAAACACCAGGTATGCGCTGGCCACGTGCGCAACTTCGCCGGTCCGCGTGTTTTCCGCCCACACTTTCACGCCCACTTCCATTGAGCTCGTGAACGCGCGGTTGACACTCGACTTCAGCGTGACCAGGTCGCCCAGGCGCACCGGCCGGATGAAGTCGATGTGGTCCATGGACGCTGTCACCACGTTGGTTCTCGCGTGGCGATAAGCGGCCATGGCGCCGGTCAGGTCAATGAAGTGCATGAGCCTGCCGCCCAACAGGTGGCCCAGCATATTGGTGTCGTTGGGCAGCACGATCTCGGTCTTCTCTGACTGGGTGCTGGCCACTGTGCGCACTTTGGGATGCAGATCCTGGCTATTCATGGCAACTCCATTTCCACTGTTTCTTCTCGCTGTCGTGCCGGTTAAAATAAAACCTGCGGCTGCTTCGGCCCTGCAGTTTGCCCACTCTTCTATCTTCCAGTGTGGGCAATCCGCGGCAAAACCGCAAATCTCAACGGTCCGATGAAGCGAAATCGGCCCCACACAGGCAAATGGATAAACTCGCAGGATTGAGAGAGATTCTCGCGCTCGACCCAAAGAACAGCTTCGCCCGTTACGGAATCGCCATGGAGATGGCGAGCCGCGGCGAAATCAATGCTGCGATTTCAGAATTTGATACACTTTTAGCCAACGATCCTGATTACACCGCAGGCTACTTCATGTCCGCGCAGACGTTGGCCGGCGCGGGCAGAAAGCCGGAGGCTGTTGGACGGCTCAGAGCGGGCATTGCCTGTGCCGCGCGAAGCGGTAACACACATGCCCTCAATGAGATGCAGACGATGCTTGGCGAGTTGGAGATGCGGGGGTAACCACCAGCCTCTGCGCAAGAGTCTCTCCACTTGCATGAACTTCGAATCAAGGCGCCGAACTGCATCCTTCTCGTTCCATGGGGTTGCCCCAGACATCCCTCATGCATCTAAGGCGTCTAAAGGAGCAGTATGGCGAAATACTCTATTGTCGTTCCCTTCCATAACGAAGAAGAGAACGTAACCATCCTGTATGCCCGGCTCAAGCAGGTCATGGAGCAGGTGGATGAATCTTTTGAACTGATTTTGGTCGATGACGGCTCAAGCGACCGGACCTTCAAGCTTCTGGAGGAGGTGGCCGCCGTCGACAGCCGCGTGCTCATCGTCAAGCTTCGTCGCAATTTCGGCCAGACCTCCGCGCTGGCCGCCGGCTTCGATCATGCCTCGGGCGAGTTTGTTCTGGCCATGGACGGAGACCTGCAGCACGACCCGAATGACATCCCCGCTTTTCTTGAAAAACTCGATGAGGGATATGATGTCGTTTCCGGCTGGCGCAAAGTGCGCATCGACAACTTCATCTTTCGCCGTGTTCCTTCAGCGTGCGCCAACTGGGTTATGGCGCGGCTCTCCGGAGTCCCTATCCACGATTTCGGAACGACGTTCAAAGCCTATCGACGCGAGGTTATCCAGAACATACCGCTTTACGGCGAGATGCATCGCTTCATTCCCGCTCTTGCCAGTCTTTATGGCGCATCCATCTGCGAGATTCCGATTCGCAACCTGAAGCGCGTCCGGGGCAAAAGCCATTACGGCCTGGGACGGACGTTCCAGGTCGTCTTTGACCTGATGACCATCCGTTTCCTGCTCAAGCACATGAGCCGTCCGCTGCACTTCTTCGGCGGTTGCGGCATTTTTGCCATGTTTGGCGGCAGCGTGATGGCCGCAATCCTGCTGGGAATGAAATTGCTCAATCCCCATGTGGATCTGATGGAATTACACGGCCCCATGTTCGTCATTGCTTCCGTGCTCATCGTCTCCGGCATCCAGTTGCTCGCGCTCGGCCTTCTGGGAGAGTTGCAGGTGCGGCACTACTACAGCAGCCAGCGCCCAACGAGCTACACGATCGACCGCCTGGTGCGGCTCGAATCCTCCGACGAGCGGACCTTGCTCTCGGAAAGCAGGGACGAGAATCTCTAGATGGACTTTTCGGTCCTGGAACTCTGGAGAAGAGGCTTCCGTTGCGTCCGCCGCAAAGCGTGAGTAGACCCTGACCGGCAAATCGGGTTCTTCTATTTCCTTGCGGTAGCCTGCCCTCAAGGTTCATTCTTGACGAAGTCATGAAAGCCATCCAGATCCAGTCGACCGGCGGGCCCGAAGCACTGCAGCTTGTCGACCTGCCCATCCCGCAACCCGGGCCAGGTCAGGTTCTCATCCGCATCGAGGCCACCGGCGTCAATTTCATCGAAGTCTACTTTCGCAAAGGCGTTTACAAGGCATCGTTCCCCATGATTCCAGGCAGCGAGGCTGCGGGCACTGTGGAAGAGCTGGGCCCTGGAGTCAACGGATTCAAAGCAGGTGATGGCGTTGCCTCCACGAGCGTAATTGGCAGCTATGCCGAGTATGCCCTCGTGCCCGCCGCTCAACTGGTGAAGGTTCCCGAAGGCTTGAGCCTGGAGTGTGCCGCCGCGGCCATGCTGCAGGGAATGACTGCGCACTATCTGGGTATTTCCACGTATCCGCTCAAGAAGGGTGACACCGCGCTGGTGCACGCCGGGGCCGGCGGAGTCGGCCTGCTCCTTACGCAAATCGCGGCGCGCATCGGCGCGCGCGTCATTACTACCGTCTCTACCCAAGAGAAGGCCGAGCTCTCGCGCGAGGCGGGCGCCTCGGACGTGATTCTTTATACCGAGCAAAACTTCGAGGTCGAGGTCAAGCGTCTCACAGGCGGCAAGGGCGTCGACGTTGTCTACGATGGTGTCGGCAAGACTACATTTGACGGAAGCCTCAACTGCCTCCATCCCCGCGGCATGATGGTATTGTTTGGCGCTTCAAGCGGCTCCGTTCCGCCCTTCGATCCAGGTTTGCTCAACAGCAAAGGTTCGCTCTTTCTCACACGGCCTACTCTATGGCACTACATTGCAACACGCGCTGAGCTTGAGTGGCGCGCCGGCGACGTACTCGGCTGGGCTGCGAAAGGGGATATCAAACTCCGCACGGAGCATACCTATCCTCTGGCCGATGCCGCACAGGCTCAGATTGACCTGGAAGAACGCAAGACCACCGGCAAGATTCTGCTGGTTCCGTGACGACTGATCTCTCATTCGTTCCTTCACCTCACGCTCTCTTGCTCACCACGTCTCACGAACCACGATTGACGGTTCACGATCATGACCATCTCCATCGCACCTTCCGACCGCGTCTTCGTTCTTACCGGGGCAGGCATCAGCGCCGAAAGCGGACTGCCCACCTTTCGCGCCTCCGATGGGCTTTGGGCGGGGCATCGCGTCGAAGAAGTTTGCACTCCCGAGGCGCTCAAGCGCGACCCCTGGCTCGTTTGGGAGTTTTATTCCAAACGCCGCGCGGATAACGCCAAAGCTCAACCCAATCCCGCACACATTGCGCTGGCCGAGTTGGAAGCGCAGATTCCCGGACGATACTTTCTCTGCACGCAAAATGTTGACGACCTGCACGAGCGTGCCGGATCGCAGAATCTCATTCACATGCACGGGGAGTTGGCCAAGGCGCGCTGCGAGCGCGAGTGCGGCCGTCCCCCGGTCGAGGATCGCGCCGTCTACGCGAATCTGGACGAGGTCGGCCACTGCGCATGCGGAGGCCGCCTGCGCCCGCATATCGTTTTTTTCGGCGAGATTCCTCTCGAAATGCGCCGCATCGAGCGTGAGATCGCCGAATCCACGCTGATGATTGTCATTGGCACTTCAGGCAACGTTTATCCAGCGGCCGGCTTCGTTCATTGGGCACGGCAGGCCGGCGCACAAACGGTGTATGTCGGCCCCGAATCGCCGCTCAACGCATCTGCCTTCACGCACATCGTTGAAGGAAAGGCCGGGGAAGTTCTTCCCGGCCTCTTTCATGTGCAGGGTTGATCCGGAAGTTGCCCCACCCTTCCGCGCTTCTTGCGGAAGGGTGGGAGTACGCCAACTCGCTAACTTGCTGACTCGCTGACTTGCTAAAACTTGAACCTGTACCGCGCCTCGACCGCAATCATTCTTGGATCGTTGTAGTGAAAGCCACCAATTGTGATCGAGTTGTCCTGAAGCACGCGATGATTGGTGACATTGATCACCGTCGCCGACAGCTTCCAGTTTTCGCCCAGTGAGTGGCCAATCGACGAGTCAAACGTGGTGTGTACCGGCAGATACGGTCCGTTGTAGGGACCTTCATCCGCACCCGCAAGTCCGTTTGAGAACCCCGAACCGTAATAAACATTGGTCGCGAACCACGTATGTGCCGGCAGGTTCGCCGTGAAGCCCGTATTCAGCGTATTGCGCTGGTCATGGTCGAGCGAAATGTATTGCGGTCCCAAATCGCACGCAGGGTCGGTCGCAATGCTGCACGTGAATCCGCCGATAATATTCCCGCGTTGCTGTGCGATCTGGTTCGAGTACGTGATATAAAACTGCCCGTAGCGCCAGAGCGACGGCGAGTGCAGCGTCATCTCCCACGCGCGGATAAGCGCTCCATCCACGGCGATGGGGAAATACATATTCGATTCGCCCAAATTGGAATGATCGAGGAAATTATTCACTCGGTTCTTGAATGTGTCCACATCCAGCATCCATCCCCGGTAGGGAATCTCGATGCCGAACTGATGTTCCTCGTCGCGCTCTGAGGGAATCGGCGTAAAAGTATTTTCCCCGCCTCCAAGGCTACTCGCATAGTTGAGAACGGAGCTGAGACAGTGAGGATCGGCGCGGGCTGGAAAAAGTGACCGTAGAAACCGCGCAGTACCCAGTTCAGGCGCGGAATCCGCACCGTGGCCCCAATGCGCGGATAGACTGCGCCCGCGTTCTGGTCAGATCGGTAGTACGTAAATCTCTCGCCTCCAAGCAGGGTGACATACCGGCCCAGCCGCAAATGATCGTCGAGATAAAACTCCACGAGCTCCGCCGTGGCGTGGGCCGTTGTATTGGCTTGCGATGGACCGCTGCCGTCGTTGACCTGAACTCCGAAGAGATCGTTTTCGCCCTGGATGAATGAATAGAACCCGCCGGAAAAAGTATTCCACCCGGCATCGGCCCGCCCATCTCCTTGCGCCCCGCCGTAGTTCGACTTCTGGTGCCAGGTTGTCGCTACCGGCTGGTCCGTCGCGAGCGAATCGTAGTCCGATTGGTTGAAGTGATAGAACGGCGCCAGGGAAACCAGCGCTTTGGGTGAGATTGTATGCACCCAGTTTGCAATCACAAACGAGTCGCGCTCCGTTTGTCCATCCCTCAACCCCGTGCTGCAGTAATAATCCGAATTGCATTCGTAGTCATTCGGGTTCGGATCGTAGGGCACCTGAAAGAAGTCCTGCCTGTACTGCCCGTCCACACGCACCTGGTCTTTCGGCGTCTGGTTCCGGATCAGCGACAAGAACCCGCTCTCGGAGTTTGTCGCATCGTGATAGATCGCCGCAACCGGCGTCGCCAGCCCGTAGTTCGATCTCGACCCTGTCGCGCTGGCGTACCACGCGCTTTTCTCCGAGTGATCGCCCAGCGAAACCTGCGCTTCGCCGGTGTAAAGATTGCCGGCGTAAAGAAACAGCTCGCCGTCGCGGTTAAACTCAAATCCGTTTCGAGGCAGCACGTTGAACATTCCGTAGGTGCGATCGCCTAGGTCAGCGTCATAGCTGCCACGCAGCCCTTCCATGGAGTCGATATCCTTGGGATCGATTTGCGGTCCCACGTTCGACGCGATCTTGGTATTCGGAATCGAAACGCCGTCGATCAGCCAGCTTGTCTGGTGGCCGCCGCGCATGTGCAGCATGTCGTGCGTCATGTAGGCGCCGGGCACGTAATCGGTAATCATTTCTGTGCCTATCGTGCGGTCTGCGCCGGGGGTCTCGTCGATCGTTTGCCGCGTAATCAAAGTGGTCGGCGTCACCGTGTCGGCCGAGCTTGCTTCGCCGCTTACGATCACAGATTGCGTAGTGCCCGCCAGATCGAGCGGAATATGCAGGATCGGGTTGGTTCCCGAGGCAACTGTCAACGTCTCAGTCGCGTCGGCAAATCCGCTGGCTGTGACCGTCAGCCGGTACACGCCAATCGGCGCCTCCGGCAAGTCGAATTCTCCATCGGCATTGGTTGTGGCATGCAGGGCAAAAGCGGAATCTGCGGCCTGCAGCGCCACCGTCGCCCCCGCAATCGGTCTGTGCTGCGGGTCGTGAACCACGCCATGCACCGTGGCAAACACGGTCGCAAAAGCGGGAAGGGAAGCGGCCAACAGGACTCCCGCCGCTAGAGTATGAAGAAGATATCGCATAAAAGAATGACCTCGCTTTCGTTCTCGAGCTGAAAGAGACAGTCCTCGCGGACTGCCAAGCAGCGCCAGGGTCACTGGCGGATTTTGGGGAAGCGCCGAAGGGGATACAGCACAAGTGAACGCGGCAATTCTGCCGCGAAACTTGAGGTGCGAGACAACGATTCGACCGCGCCGCTCAAATGGGTGCAAATCGCCGCTCTCATCGACGAGGTGCTGTCTTCAACGCGGATTTAGCTTGGGTTCGAGGTGGGAGGGCCGCGACCGGCGTATGCGTGGCCTGGAGCCGAAAACACCGCGATGCGCTCGAACGAGGCAGAAGGGGCAGTCGTGAACTCAGCCCGAATCTTCGGCGCCGCCGCCGTCAGCGCATGGGCCGGCATCAGCATGGAGAAAGTGGGGCCGTGGTAGAGCGGGCAGGTCAGCGGCGCGGAAAAACTCGGCGTCGGATCGATGCCGCGGCCGGCCCTCATGGCCATGATCTCGGCGTACATCGCGCAGTGGTGCGCCCCGTGCCTCCGGCAACAGGCTGGCAAGCCTGCGTCCTCGCTGCCATCGACGAAAGCCGACAGTGGACCCAGCCCGAAGAAGAGGATCAGGAAAATGGAGAAGCCGCGCCGCATCTGCACATCATGCTACCAGAGGCTGCGCCACTCACCGAAGCACGGATCACGAATCCCGTTCCACTGTCCCGTCGGGTATCATCGAATTGTTGTTCGATTTCGTTTCTCCGGCATTCAGCAAAGGAAGATTTCGGTGCCTCAAGTGCACAGCTCTGCATCGCAGGCCAACGTGCCTGCTCCGCATACGCGCAGGTCCGGCTCTACTCGCCCCCTTCGCATTGCCATCTTTGGCTTCGGCACGGTGGGCAGTTCCGTGGCGCGCATCCTCGTCGAGTCCAAGCCGCACGGCCTCGAGCTGACGCACATTTTCAACCGCAGTGTCGCGCGCAAGCGCGCTAACTGGGTTCCCGCGAGCGTTGCCTGGAGCGAAGACGCCGACGAAGTCCTCGATTCGAGTGTGGACGTGATTGTCGAGCTGGCAGGCGGCCTTGATCCAGCCGGAAGCTGGGTGCGCCGCGCGCTCGAAGCCGGCAAAAGCGTTGTCACCGCTAACAAAAAGCTCATCGCCTATCACGGCATCGATCTCGAGCGCCTGGCGGCGGCCAGGGGCGGCCATCTCAAATACGGAGCGGCCGTCGCCGGCGGCATTCCCGTCATTCCCGGCCTCGAGCAGGGCATGGCCGGCGATCGCATCGAGCGCATGGAAGGCATTCTCAACGGCACCTGCAACTTCATCCTCAGCAAGATGGAAGAAGGTGCAGACTACGCAGTGGTTCTCAAGGAAGCGCAGGCCAAAGGCTATGCCGAAGCCGATCCCACCGAAGATGTGGGCGGATTCGACGCGCGCGCCAAGCTCGCTATTCTCATGCGCCTCGCGCTTCGTGTACAGGTTGATCCCGAGGAGATTGTTCCGCGCTCGATCACGACTATCACGCCCGTCGACTTCAGCTATGCGCGCGACCTCGGTTGCACGATTCGCCAGGTTTCGCGGGCTCAGCAGGTGGACGGGCGGATTGCGGCCACCGTCGGTCCGATGCTTATCGCTCTGCGCTCGCCTCTTGCCTGGTCGCAGGGAACCGAGAACATGGTCATCGCCAGCGGACACTACGGAGGCGATGTGGTTTTTTCCGGTCACGGCGCGGGCGGCCATCCAACGGCCGTCGCGGTAGTCAGCGATCTGCTTGCCCTTGCTCACGGCTCGCAGCGCGTTGAGATTCCCTCGGCTCCGGCGCGCCTCGGCACCGAGTTTGAAGTTCCACATTACATTCGATTTCTCGTGAAAGACCGCCCCGGCATCGTGGCCGCCATCACGACTGCGCTCGCGCAGGAGCAGATCAATATTCGCGCCATCGTGCAAAAGGCGGGCTATCCTGCGGATGCTCTTCCGTTCGTGGTCACTGTCGAGCCGTGCAAAACCAGCGCTCTTCAGCGCGCGCTGACTTCGATTCGCTCCATGGACTGCATGCTCGTCGAGCCGCTCGACCTGCAGATGCTCGAGTAGCAAAACCAGCCTCGGGGAAACGTGGTGCGCCCGTCCAAATCCTGGACGGCTCGGCAGCGGTTTATTACCGCCAAAGTCGTCTACGCTTGCCCACCGGTGATCGCGGCGGTTGTTGGCTTCCGCAGCGGATCAGCCCCGAAACGGTTGGGGCCTGCGGTCCCACGGACGCAACCAAGAAAGGCGAGAATCACAGGTATTCCGATCACTGTTAGATTCAGCAGCACCATCCACCCGCGCCTGTTCAGGTCATGCCAGCGCTTGACTTGCGTTGCAAGGCTTATCCAAATCGCGATTAAGAGGAACGCACCATCGATCAGAATTCCGGCCACTCCAATGCCGTACTGGCCGAAGACCTGGACCAAAATTCCTACTGCCAGGTTGAAGACCCATAGCGAAAGCGAGATGGCCCAGAACCCGGAGCGCGGAATCCGGCCCTGAAATGACCAGACGCTCGGCTGCTTGATTGAAATTGCCGGGGGAGGCGAGTCGGGAACCGGGAGGTTCCGCTTCTGAAGTTCAAGTCGGGCCGCATCCAGCATAAGAGGCTGCCAGTCTTGTGGGCTGCCCAGCATTCCCACGAGTTCTTCGTCGGTTTTCCCAGCAATAATCTGTTCTGCATTGGCCGCCTGCATCGTTCCGTCTCCTGGTTAGAATTCAAGAAACAGCTCGGGTTCCACTGTCCACGAACTTTTTCGTCGGGGCCCGTATGTTTTCAACTTTGCGGGTGCTTGTCGAAAGCGGTTGATTCGATTGTAGTCCCGCCCTATCGCTCTCTTCTGTCGGGCAAAGGTTCGCCGAGATCGTACACTACAATCATGGATATCCCCGCTGGAGGCCCCCGCCCGTGATCGGCACCATCTATCGATGTGAAATCTGCGGCGAAGAGAGCGACGATCCCCTGCGCTGGTTCGTCATCCATTGCAATGAAGCGCAACTGACGGTCCTTAAATGGACCAAGGAAGCCGCCGATGCAAAAGGCGCGCGGCACTATTGCGGCGAAGCTCACGCGCAGGTATACATCAGCCGCTGGCTTGCGGCCGCCTGCAGTTAAACCCTCTTTTAGGTCCGTTTTTTTGCAGGTGCGGTTGACTCGCGGACTACCAAGGTCGGCGCCATCGAGACCTCGCTCGAGTCGGCTGGTACCTTGCTGGCGATCTGCTCCAGCAGAAGCTGGGCCCCTTTCTGGCCCATCTCGAAGAGCGGCTGGTGCACGGTGGTCAGTGAAGGGGTGGAGAAGGCCGCTGAAGTGATATCGTCGAAGCCGACAACCGAAATATCTCCCGGCACGTCCAGCCCGGCGTCTCGAATTGCACGGATCGCTCCCATCGCCGCCGTGTCATTGAAACAGAACAGCGCGGTAAAGTCGGGAGCCCTGTTGAGCAGGGTACGCGTCGGGTTATAGGCGATCTGCGGGTCCATGGGGTGATGTCCGGTCTTCATCGGCCAGCCCGACGAATCAAGGCGCACCACCAGCGACGGGTCCATTTTCAGGTCGAGTTCCTTCGCGACCTTCTGGATCCCCTCCCAGCGATATTCGGAGTCCAGAACTGCCTTTGGCCCGCGCATGAAAGCGATGCGCCGATGTCCCAACTCGTAAAGATGTGTCAGCGCCAACTGGGCGGCTATGGTGTGATCGAGGACGATATTGATCGCCCCCTTGTTTGAGCAGTGTGCGGAGATGGCTACGATCGGGACCGGAACCGACAACTCGCTCATGGTCGTGTTCAGCAGCAGAAAACCATCCACCGCGCGCTCAATCAGCATGCGCGGATAGCGCTCCATCAACTCTTCGTTCCAGTTGTGGCAGGCTGTGAAGTAGAAATAATGGGAGCGGTTCAGCTCTTGCACCACGCCGCTCATAACGCGCGTGAAATAGCCCTCGCTCAAGTCCGGCGCGAGGACTCCAACGCTCATTGAGCGGCTTTGCCGCAACGATCGGGCGAAATAATTGGGCCGGTAATCCAGCCGCCTGGCCGCCTCCACCACCCGGTTGCGCGTCTCCGGGGGTATGGATTTCGCGCTCGGCGAATTATTCAAAACCAGCGACACCGTCGTTTGAGACAGGCCCAGATGCTCGGCCAGCATGCGCAGGTTCACATGGCCGGGTGCTGGTGTCGTCTTTCCCTTTGTCATGTTGGAGTTGTACCACGCTCGGCCGCCGCGCGGAAAGGCAGGCGCGCGGCGGATACATCGATTTTCTGATCAGAATGTGGCCGGTTTTGACCGGGAGTCACTCGTTTCTCGCCATTTTTTGCCTTTTGAGCCTCGTTCGAAGTACTTTGTCCCGCGTCCCTGGGCCGCCGATCAGGATTTCCACCCGTATGCGCTTGATTTTGCTTCGCTGTAACCTCGCGTTCACAATTCACCGGTAGCCTGAGCTTTGTGGACGCCACTGTGCCTGAGATTCGTATCTCCCAGCCCCAGACTCAAACGGAAGCCGATTCAGTTTCGCCGCAACCGCCCACAGGCGGGTTGGCGCAGGAGCAATCGGCCATTCGCCGCCACCTGCTTGGCCGAGGTAACTCCGCCGTTGCCGACGGAATCTTCAAGGCGCTCATGGTGCTGTGTGCCCTCAGCATCTTCGTCATCGTGATCCTCATCGCCACGGAGCTCATCCAACGGTCCCAACTTTCATGGCACGCTTTTGGCTTTAATTTCTTCTATAAAACTTACGTCGACCCGACGACCGGCCTTCCTTCCTACTGGGATCCGGTCAACAACTACTTCAGTGCGTTGCCTTTCGTCTACGGCACCTTGGTTTCGTCGTTTCTCTCGCTGCTGTTCGCGGTTCCGCTGGCCATTGGCGTGGCCGTATTCCTCACCGAAATGTGCCCAGGATTTCTGCGCGGACCGCTGGCTTTCTTGACGGAGCTGCTGGCCGCGATTCCCAGCATCATTTACGGTTTGTGGGCCGTTTTCGTTCTCGTGCCGCTGCTTCGCGAGTACGTGAATCCGGCGCTGGTCAAGGCATTTGGCTGGAGCGGATTTTTCGCCGCCGACAATCCCACCGGGCTCGGCTATTTCGCATCGGGCGTCATCCTCGCGGTCATGATTCTGCCCATCATCTCATCGCTTACGCGCGAAGTGATGACGGCTGTTCCGCACTCGCAGCGCGAAGCTGTGCTGGCCCTGGGCGCCACTCGCTGGGAGATGATCCGCATGGGCGTGCTGCGCAATGCGCGCATTGGAATCGTCGGCGCCATTATCCTCGGCCTCGGCCGTGCGCTCGGCGAAACCATGGCCGTCACTATGGTCATCGGCAATACGCCGCAGATAAGCCGATCGTTGCTGTCGACCGGGAGTTCGATGGCCTCCGTCATCGCCAACGAATTCACGGAGGCCGTAAGCGACATGCATCTGAGCGCGCTCATGGAAATCGGTTTGGCGCTGTTCATCGTCACCATCATTGTGAACGCGACGGCGCGCCTACTGGTCTGGGCGGTCACGCGCGGGGCCCCGGCAACGCAACGTTGAGCGCGAGAAAGACGATCAGCAACTGCTGAAGAAGGGAATCGGAGAGAAAGTGCAGCAGGAACACCAAATTCGCACACGCCTCCGTTGGCTGGTCGACAAGTCGGCAACATCGCTTGCGGTGTTGTCGACCATTCTGGTGATTGTGCCGCTGGCGGCAATCTTCGTCTATCTCATCATCAAGGGCGCCAGCTCGCTGAATGTGGCCTTTTTCACCAAGATTCCCGCGCCCGTTGGCGAGACAGGCGGCGGAATGGCCAATGCCATCGTCGGCTCAATCACGCTCCTTGCTCTCGCCAGCCTCATTGGCGTCCCCGTCGGCATCGGCGGAGGTGTTTTCTTGGCCGAATTCGGCCGCGGCACTAAACTGGCCAATGCCGTTCGTTTCACCGCCGACGTGCTCAATGGCGTTCCGTCCATCGTCATGGGCCTCGCCGCATACGCACTGATCGTCGTTCCGCAGCATCATTTCTCGGCATTCGCCGGCGGCGTGGCGCTCGGCATCATGATGATTCCCACCATCTGCCGTACCACTGAGGAAATGCTGCTCATGGTTCCGCATTCGGTGCGCGAAGCCGCTCTCGGGCTGGGCGTTCCAAACTGGCGCTCTGTTCTTTCCATCACCGTAAAGACCGCATCACCCGGTATCATCACCGGCTGCATGCTGGCCTTTGCGCGCGTCGCCGGAGAAACCGCGCCGCTCATCTTCACCGCGCTGGGTAACGATTTCTGGAGCACCAGCCTGAATGAGCCCATCGCCGCGCTCCCTTTGCAGATTTGGATCTATGCTCAATCACCATATGATGATTGGCACCGACTGGCGTGGGCGGGATCGCTGGTTTTGATCATTCTGATTGTGCTGGCTGTTTCGCTGGTGCGTTTCGTCACCAGCCGAGGCGTCTTGAAAGGGACAAGCTAGAACAGTTCGTAGTTCACAGTTCACGGCCGGGGAAACGCGAACAGCCGAGCGAAGATGAACCTGGAACTGACAACCGCGAACCGAGTGCTGAATAAGACGAACTGAGAACTGCAAACCGGGAACTGCAAGAAGGAGAAAAACGCACGTGGGTGTCGGCATCGAGGTAACCAACCTGAACGCGTGGTATGGCGCCAATCACACGCTGCAGGACATCAATCTGAATATTCCCGCCAATCACGCCACGGCGTTGATTGGGCCCTCCGGCTGCGGCAAGAGCACCTTTGTGCGCTGCCTCAACCGGATGCATGAGACCAATCCCATTGCCCGTGTTACGGGGAGCGTCCGCATGGGCGACCTCGATATTTATCACGATGCGTCGCCGGTCGAGGTTCGCCGTCGCGTGGGAATGGTCTTCCAGCGCCCCAATCCCTTTCCCACCATGTCCATCTACGACAACGTCTCGGCCGGCCTCAAGCTCAATGGCTATTCCAATCGCCAATCGCTCGACGAAGTCGTTGAAAAATCCCTGAAGAACTCCGCGCTCTGGGACGAGGTCAAGGACGACCTTAAGAAGAAGTCCGGCGCCAGTCTGTCCGGCGGACAGCAGCAGCGCCTCTGCATTGCCCGCGCCCTCGCCGTCGACCCCGAAGTCCTCCTCATGGACGAGCCCGCCTCGGCCCTGGACCCCGTTTCCACCTCCAAGATCGAGGACCTTATTTTTCAACTAAAGTCGCAGTACACGATCGTGATTGTGACGCATAATATGCAGCAGGCGGCCCGCGTGGCAGAGAAGACCGGTTTCTTCCTCAACGGCCGCATGGTCGAGTTCGATTCGACCCACAAGATTTTCACCAATCCTTCAGACAAGCGTACGGAGGATTACATCACGGGCAGGTTCGGATGACACGCATACGCTTTCAACAGAGCCTGGAAGACCTGAAGGAAAATCTCCTGGTGATGGCCGGGCTCGCCGAGCAGGCGATCCAGCGCGCCATTGAGGCTTACCGGGTTCGCGACCTTTCGATTTGCGACCTGGTCAGCCGCAGCGAAATCGCCATCAATCGCATGGAGCGCGACATCGATCAGGCCGCGCTTGACCTGCTCGCCATGGAGCAGCCCATGGCCATCGACCTGCGCTTCATTCTCAGCGTGATCAAGATCAACGCCGACCTGGAGCGCGTGGGCGACGCCGCCAAGAGCATCAGCGATCGCGTCCGCATCATGGAACGCATGGCCGCTGTGGATCTTCCCGTCGATATTCCACGCATGGCCTCGATGGCCGCCGACATGGTGCGAAAGAGCCTGCAGGCTTTCATCGAGGGCGATGCGGAGCTGGCGCGCGGCGTGCTCACCATGGACGATGCGGTGGACCAGATGAACCGCTCCGCATTCCGCGCCCTCACAAAAGTCATGGAAGAGCAGAGCCATCTTGCGCCTCAGGCCCTGAACGCGCTGATGATCTGCCGCAGCCTTGAACGCGTCGGCGACCACGCAACCAACATCGCCGAGGACGTCATCTTCTGGGTGCAGGGCGCCGATGTTCGCCACTACAAGAGCGTGGCCAAAGCGGCCGCCATCGCCGCCGCTGCCGCGTCCCAGGCCGCTTCCCCCGCCGCGCCTGCCGCGAGCCCTGATGGAACCGTGCCGATCGATACACTCCCGCAAAGAGCTAAATCACGGATTCCACTCCATGAAAAAGCCCCGCTCGTCGCGGGGCTTTTTCGTTCCGTACGTTGAAGCTGTAACTGCACGCCGACAGCGGAAAGCAAGAAGTTCAGAGCTAAAAGCTGCCTTTCTACCGCGCTGTTTCGGCCGACTTAGCTCCGATTGCCGCCAGCTTGGCGCGCGCCGCCCTCGCCTCCGGCGTCTGCGGGTGCCTCTGGATGAGCGAACGCAACTCGTGAATGCCCTCTTCGCGCTTATCCGATGCAATCAGGGCGAATCCCTTGTGTAGTTGCGCCGCCGAGGCCTTGGCGTTGCCGCTGAAGCCTTCGAGCACAGCGTTGTAGTCGTTGATCGCAGCGGGATAGTCTTTCTGCTGGTAGGCAATCTCACCGAGATAGAACTGGGCTGTGCCGGCCGCGTCGTCCAATGGATAGTAATGCACGACGTCCTGGAACTCTCCCTGAGCCACCTGGTAGCGCCCGGCAGTGTAGTCGCGGATACCAGCCTGCAAGGTCTCTTGCAAGGGCGGAGCCTGTTGTGCGGCAGCGCCGCCTGGACCCGGCCCGCTCGGCATTCCAGGCCCTTGATCCTGCCCGCCTGGGGCTGCTGTGCCACCGGGCCCCGTTGCGCCCGGCTGCTGCTGTGTCTGCGCCGCCTGCATTGCCTGCAGTTGGGTCTGCATGTCCTGCAAGGATTTGTCCAGCTTGGCGATGCGCGCCTTCAACTCGTCCACAGAATCATTCAGCGACTGCATCTGGCCGGAGACACCGTCCACTTTTCCGCCCAAAGCGTCGTTCTGCGCGTTGACCTTCTGCTGCAGCGCGGTCATCGTCGTGCTCACCTGGTTCGCCTGGTCGGCAGTCTGCTGCGCGAGATGCTCCAGTACACCCAGACGTGCATCCATTGTGGACTGCAACCGCTGCACCGCATCCAACAATTGCTGCACCTGGGTTTGCAGCTCGACCATTTCCTTTGAGACTGCGTGCGCCGGCTCAGCCGCGGGACCAAACAAAAGAACCAGCGCTGCAATTGCCAGCAGACCTTGGCGAAGATGATTTGATTTATGCATGTTTGTGCCTTCCTGGATTACCTTCCTCGATCAAAGAATCCCTGAATAACAACATACGGCAGCCAGGCTCCAAGAGCGAGGCTGCCGCGTGTCAAAGCGAATGAAACTGCGGGCTGCAAAGCGGCAGTCGAAGGCAGTCTTACTTGTCGATCGTGAACCCGTCTCTGCGGTTCAGTTGCCAGCATTCCTCGGTCGAATCGGAACAGAACGGCTTTTCCTTGCCGTAGCTGATCACCCGGATGCGATCGGCCGCGATGCCCGCCGTAACCAAAGCGGTCTTGGCCGCCTGCGCGCGGTTCTGACCCAGAACCAGGTTGTATTCGTCCGATCCGCGCTCGTCGCAATACCCGCCAATCACGACCTTGATATTAGGGTGCGCATTCAGATAGTCGGCGTTTTTCGCCAGGATCGCCTGCGCATCCCCGCGAATATCGTAGTTGTCATAGTCGAAGAAGATGGGCTGCACGTGCGCGTCGAAGTCCTGCTGCTCGTTCATCGTTGTGCTGGGCACGCTGATGGCGGGGGGCGAGTTAACGGTTACGAAGGCCGAGGCGTCTGCCGAGCCGCCATCTCCGTGCGCCACCAAGTGATAGGTAGTCGACTCCGTCGGCGTCACGGTCTTGACGCCTACCGTCGGAACGTCGCCGATGCCGTCAATCGTGACTGTGTTCGCATTGGTTGTCTTCCAGCTCAATTGAACCTGGTCGCCGGCCGAAATTACGGTCGGCGTCGCACTCAGTTGTGCCGTCGGAGGCGGCACCGACGTGGCCGGCGCCTGTTCGGCGGGGGGTAGGGGCGCGGTCTTCTTCTTGCAACCCGATACGGCGGTCAAGGCAACCAGCAAAAGAGCAATCGACAAAACAGCTTTCTGTGTCCTCACGGCAATTCTCCTTCTTAAAAAAGCTAGTGATTATCTTCCGGGCAACCGATTCTTTTGGCGCCGCGACGTGCCGCACCTGTGCTGCCTTCTGAACTTTCGCACCCCAAAATGATAGTTCATCGGATCTGCAACCGCGGTTAAAATGCCGAGGTGTGCCGCGGCGCGCACCATCAGCGGATGACCTTGACCCGAGAAATCACTTCCAACTCCAGTTGGGCATCATGTTGTCGCCGGAGGAAGTCAGTTGCTGCTGATTTGTGCCGTCGGCCAGCATGGTCCAGATTTGCGTCCGGTGTCCTACCTGGCGCTGAAACACGATGTGCCGTCCATCGGGCGCCCAGGAAGGAAAATCGTTCACCCCGGATTCGTGGGTTACCTGCAGCCAGTTCTTGCTGGCGATGTCCATCACGTAGACGTCATACCCGCCGGGATCGCCGGGCCCGTATTTGCGGTTCCACGCAAACGCCAGCATGCTGCCGTTGGGTGACCACGACGGAGAGATGGCATAACCGCCGTCGGTCATTCGCTGCACGTTGGCGCCATCCTTGTCCATGATGTAAATCTGCGGCTCGCCGGTTCGCCCGCTGACAAATGCAAGCTGATTGCCGGTGCGCGGATTCCAAACCGGCGATACGTCCGATCCGAACGAGGTTATCGCGTGCGCGTTTCCGCCGCTGACGTCGGAAATCCAGATGTCCGGATGGCCGCCTCGCGCCGAAGAGAATGCAATCTTCGATCCGTCTGCCGACCACGCCGGAGACTGATTGCTGCCTCCCGCGGAGCCCGCTGTGAAGCTTACCAGCCGGCCTAAGTCAAGCGAATACATGCGGATCGACCATCCTTCGCTTCCCAGCGAGGCAAATGCAATTCGTGAGTTATCTGGTGAGATGCGCGGCGAAAGCGAAATGCTGCCCAAATGGGTGACCGCATGTTGATTTTGCCCGTCGTAATCCATCACCCAGATCTCTTTGGACCCGGTGCGATTACTTACAAAATAAATCTTGGTTTCAGCAATCCCGTTAATGGCTCCGCCCAGCCGGTAGATGATTTCATCGGCAAACCGATGCGCGACGGTGCGCGCCATCTCTTCGCTCGCGGCCTCGTTGTACTGGCTGGCCAGCACCGGCGCGCTTCCCGCCGTGCGTGCATCCGTGAGCCATCCATACACCACCAGGCGGCCGTTCGTGGCCGAGAGTGCTCCGAACGCGACCATGGCCGCGCTGGCCGGCACGGCCGACCACTGATTGGCCACGAACTCCTGCGGAGAACCCGGCATCGCCTGCGGCGCCAGGCTCTTCGACACCATGTCGAAGATTCCCGCGTTCGACAGATCGTTATAAAGAGTGGAATCGAAGACGGCCTTCAGCGGCACCGTTTCCGGATCGTTGCCCACCGGCTTAAAATCGGCCGCGGCCAGCCGGATGCGCTCGTTGCCAAGGTTGGTTCCGGTGTGTACCCAATCCTGGGCGAAAATTCGAGGCGGTAAAAAATACGCCAGGCAAAGCAAGTACAAGGGGAAGACCCGAATGATTGCCTTCATGCGATCTCAAAATCCTTCCTGTTGGGGTAACAGTTGAGCGTGCGCACGTCACTAACTACTCATCACTAACCAAAGTCTTTCAGTACTCGCAGTAGTACGAAACCTTCAACGTGCTTTGATTATAATTCGCCGGAAGCTGGCCAAATGTGTCCACGCGCTGCGCTGCGATTACACATGAGTTGTCCAGCGTAGGGCTGCCGCTTGAAGTGTCGATCCGCGGCTGGCTGTGGCTGCCGTCCCGGTAAATCGTAAAGGCCAGGTACACTCGCGCTCCCTTTGGCGTCCGCGCATCCACCTGAGCCTTATCCCACGTCTGCGACATCTTCCGATTGATCTGGTCGACGTACCACGGAAACAGGCTGGCAAAGTTGTTGTCGCCGACCGTTGTTGGCCCGGCTGATCCCGGCTGCATCTGGTGCGGCATGACTGACCCCGACTGCTCGCCGTACTGCGCAACATTCTGTTGAGGTGGGGGCTGGTGCGGCTGCGTCTTGGGAATGTTCTTCGTGGTCGGCTTCGTTGGCTTGCCGAGAATCGGAATCGCCGTCTCATCCACGTGCTTCTGTTCTTTCGGGCTCGGCGCAGCCGGCGCTTTGCTCGGCGTCTCAGTGGCCAGCACATTCTGGTTGACCTGTTCGGTCGGCAGGGGCAGGGCGTTGGTCAAGGTCACCTGCATCGATCCGCCCGCGCCCGCGGTCCCCCAGAAATTGTGATGGAACAGGCCCATTGCCCAGGCGTAAGCCAAAAGCATTCCGACGATCGACAGATGCAGAACAACCGAGGCGGCGGCCGGTCCCGCAAAAGGCTCCCGCGCCAGTTCCCGCTCAAGGTGTTCGCCGCCCTCAAGAACGCTTTCCATAAAATCAGGCTGTCATCCTGAGCAAGGTCGCCGGGGCGACCGAATCGAAGGATTGGCATTTCAGGCAGGCGAGTCTCGATCGGAAACTCGGCGCAGTCATTGGCTTCCTCCGCCCGATCCCTTCAGCTCCAGCGGCTGCGTCACGATCGACACATTCGTGATGCCCGATTGCTTCACCGCGTCCATTACACTGGCAAACGCCCCGAAAGGGACCCGCTCGTCGCTGCGCAAATAAATCGCCTGGTGCGTTGGGTCTACTCCCGCCTGGTGCAGCCGCGCGGGCAAATCGTGAACGTTCACCGGCTGATCGTTCAAGAAGACATTCTGCTCGCGGTCGATGGTCACCACCATGCGCTGCTCGGTGATCTGTTTCACGGTTCGCGTCTTCGGCACGTTCACTTCAATTCCCGACTGCAGCACCGGCTCGGTGATCATGAAGATCACCAGCAGCACCAGCACGACGTCTACCAGCGGAGTAATGTTGATCTCTGCCAGAGACGATCGCGTTTGTCCATTGAGCGTCGAGAATGCCAAGTTGAACCTCTTGCGGAACCAAGCCGGCGTCGCTAACTCCGCTGGCACCGCCAGCCCCGCTGACTCCGCTATTTGTAAAGACTGCGCTCGGCCTCGCGAGGGATCTCAGCCGGAACCCGCGGCGCCTGTGTCTGCGTCCGCTGGGGCATCTCCTCGAGTGAGTTCAGCAGCTCGCGGCAAAAATCGTCCGTGGCCGATGCGAATAACCTGATCCGCGCTGAAAACTGGTTGTACGCGACCACCGCGGGCACGGCCACAAACAGTCCCGCCGCCGTGGTGATGAGCGCCTCACTAATACCGGGCGCCACGGCGCGCAGTGTTGCTGCTCCCGCCGTGCCAAGTCCGCTGAACGCATCTACCACACCCATGACCGTTCCGAACAAGCCCACAAACGGGCTGGTCGCGCCGATTGTCGCCAGCCACGTCATGCGCCGCTCCAGCGCCGTTATTGCCGTGCTTGCGGCGGTCTGCGCCGTGCGTTCCAGCGGCGCCAGGTTGCGCGGCGGACCCGATCCGCCGGTCTGCCGCTTGTAGGTCTCGTACACATCCTCGAATACCTGCGCCAGCGGGCTCGCGCTGTAGTCGCCTGTCAACGCCGCAATCTCATTCAGCCGCGTAGCTTTGCGAAACGCGCGAACGAATTTTCTGCTTTGCGCCGTCGCTTTGCTGAACGTGGAAATCTTGCCGAGAATCACCATCCACGAATACAGGCTGGCCAGAAGTAGCAATACCAGCACAAAAATGGCGACCGGCCCGATATGGGTCATCATGTCGGCCAGTTCGCCGAATCCCTGCGTGGTTGGTGCGCCTGTTCCCGCCCCGCCGTCAGCCTGCAAAAAACACGCCAATGGTACGATAAAAATCGCCATTCACCTCATTCTCCACGGTACCAGACTGAGTTCTCCTGCCCAAGTGACCCTTTGGGTGCCTTTACCATCATCGGACCCACCCTGCGGGCTTTAGTTTCCCGTGTCCTGTACGCCGAAGGCTCTCCCGGCGAGCCCCGTTCATGCTATGCTGCGCTCGGATTCTCATCGATTACCAACGCCGTGGTAAAACGGATCAACCATGCTCGTCGAACTGCGCGCTGAAAACTACGCCGTCATCGATCACGCGATTGCCTCTTTCGGGCCCGGACTCAACCTCTTGACCGGAGAAACCGGCGCCGGCAAGTCCATCCTCGTCGACGCGCTCGCGCTTTTGTTAGGCGGCAAAGGCTCTGGAGAGCTGGTTCGCCATGGCGCGGAAAAAGCCGCTCTCTCCTGCGTCTTTGAGTCCACCTCCGGGGCCGAATCCATCCTTGAAGCCAACGGGATCGACGCAGAAGGAGCCGAAATCATCCTTCGCCGCGAGATCCTTTCGAGCGGCAAAGGCCGCGTCTTTGTCAACAATCAGCCCGCCACGGTCCAAGTGCTCAAGCTGCTCGCGCCTGAGCTCGCGCTCGTGCATGCGCAGACCGAAAGCCTTTCCAGCTTCGACCAGTCGCAGCAGCGCCTGCTTCTCGACCGTTTCGCCGGTATTTCCTTGGATGCAGTCTCCGAGGCTCACGCTCGCTGGCATGCCGCCGCAAGTAAACTGAACGATCTCCTTCAGGGAGAGCAGGATCGCCTGCGCATGGTTGATCTCTGGAGCTATCAAAGCAAGGAAATTGAGCAGGCTCACCTGGAACCCGGCGAAGACGAAGCCCTCGAAACCGAGAAACGCGTCCTCGCCAATGCGGAAAAGCTCTATGCGGCCGCCATGAGCGCCTTTGACCAGCTGTACGAAGGTAGCGCCAGCGCTGAAGCGGCTCTACGCGACGCTGTCCGAAATGTCGACGAGCTCGCTCGCTACGATCAGCGCTTCACCGAGTCCGCGCAGCAACTGGCTTCCGCACGGGCCACAATCTCCGATATCGCTTCGAGCTCTGCGCGACTACGCCGAAGGCATCAACGCCTCGCCTGAGCGCCTCGCTGAAATCGAAGACCGCCTCGCCCTTATCGATCGCCTCAAGAGAAAATACGGCAAAACCGTCGCGGAGGTGATTGCATTTGGCGAAGACGTCGCCCACAAGCTCTCCGAGGTCGAAGATCGCGACGAGATCCTGAAGACCCTTCGCGCCGAGCTCGAACAGAGCGCTGCAGCTTACCGCAAAGCCGCCGCGGCCCTCACCGCCGAGCGGCAAACCGCCGCGGTCAAGCTCGCCAGACTCGCCGAAGCCCAGATCAACTCGCTCGCCATGAAGGTGAAGTTCCAGATCACTGTGACCTCGAACGACCAGGAGTCGGCATGGTCTGTTTCCGGCTGGGACGAAGTCGAATATCGCATTTCGACCAATCCCGGCGAGCCGCTCAAGCCGCTCGTTGAAATCGCCTCTGGCGGCGAGCTGTCTCGTGTGCTCTTGGCTCTCAAAGTCGCCGTCGAAGAAGGCTCTTCGTCCAAGGCCAAAAAGAAAACCACGCCCCGAACGCTCGTCTTCGACGAAATCGACATCGGTATAGGCGGCCGCGCCGCTGAAGCTGTCGGCCAGAAACTCAAGGCGCTCGCCCGCGTTCAGCAAGTTCTCTGCGTTACCCACCTCCCGCAGATCGCCGCCTTTGCCGACCAGCATCTCGCTGTGGAGAAACGCGAGAAGGATGGCCGCACGCAAACCCGCATCCGCGTCCTCGACGACCGCTCCCGCACCCACGAGGTCGCGCGCATGCTCTCCGGGGCCAAGGTTACTGACACCAGCCTGCAGCACGCCGCGCAGATGATCGCAAGCAGCCGCTAGTCCGCATTCCTCCCGCGCAACCTTCATTTGCCGCTCCGGGCAACCCCACCTTCTGCCAACCGCTCCAATACTGTGAACCCTTGGCCCTGCAGTTGCGCGTGGCTATTTGCTGTGCGGTCGCTTGGGGACGCGCATGTGCGCCCGAAATCATTCACACGCAGATGCAGCGCGAGGAGTTGCTTATGAATATGCCGCAATTCACCACCAACGAAATCATCATTGCCGTCGTCGTGATCGTGACGCTTATCGTCGTAGCGCTCATCATCAATGCCTATAACCGCCGGCGCACGCGGCGGCTTCGCGAGCAATTCGGCCCCGAATACGATCGCACTGTCGCCCTGGCCGGAGGTCGTACAGCAGCCGAGAACCGTCTCGCCGAGCGCAGTGAGCGCGTCCACAAGCTCAACGTCCGTTCCCTCAACAACGTTGAACGCGATAGCTATATCAAGGAGTGGGGCCGCGTCCAGGCTCACTTTGTCGACGCCCCGGCCGGAGCCGTTGCGGAGGCGGATCAGCTTCTGGGCGACGTAATGGCCCAGTGCGGCTACCCAGTCGGCGACTTTGAGCAGCGCGCCGCGGACATCTCCGTCGACCACCCCGTCGTCACCCAGAACTACCGCGCCGCTCACGAAATCGCACTGCGCCAGGCCGGCGGCCGCGCCACGACGGAAGAGTTACGCCGCGCCATGATTCACTATCGCGCCCTGTTCGATGAACTGGTGGCCGCGCCGCGCGCAGTTGATTCGCGCCCCGTGGTTGAGGTGGCTGACGACAGCACCGGCATCCACTCACGCCGTCGCGCCAGTTAGTGCCGCGGCTTCCGGCCAGCCCCGGTCGTAGTTTTCCGCGGTGAATTTTCTTCGCTGTGCCGCTAAGATATCCCCGCGTTTGGACCTATCCGCGACTGCCCGGCTGCCAAAGCCACAATCAGTTCGGGGTCAACGGGTTTGGGCAGAATCTGCAGGGGATTTTTCCCCCCGGCCTGCGCACATTCCACCAGATCTTTCGTGCCTGGATGCCCTGAGATCAGCGCAATCTCACATGCCGGATGTGCGCCCCGCAGGAATTTGGCGAATTCAACCCCGCTGATTCCCGGCAGCATCACGTCCAGCACCGCTAATTCCGGCTGCCACGACGCAATCAACTCAAACGCCTCTTCGGCTGACTGGGCAACCCTCGCATGGTGACCTTGCCTCGAAACGAGCATCCTTAATGACTCGGCCACCGCCGGGTCATCATCAACGATCAGAATGTTGCGGCATCTGTCCATAGTCGGCATTGAAATTCGAAAACGGGGACGAACGTTCCGAAAAAGCCGTCCGGTCTCTCGATGGATGAGATGCGCAAAAGTACCTGCTAGTATACCTTTCGTGAGCGCTAAGTAATTGATTTCATTGGTGAAATTGCACGAATGAAATTCAGCGTCCACCTCGCGATGAGCAAGGTGGACGCTGCGGCGACCTGGATACCCGTTGAGAGCAAGAACTGGGACCCGTTTGAGTGCCTTGAAGGGATTCGAAGTGCAAAAAAACTCATCCAGTGATTGGGCGGTCCGGATTCGCCAGCTGCTTGCCGATTTACGGCTCAGTCAGGCGGGTTTGGCCGGACGCGTCGGTGTCTCCCCGGCCACCGTCTCGCGCTGGCTGAAGGGCCGGCAGGAGCCCACAGCGGAGTGCTACGTTGCGTTGGGTAATCTCGCGCGCCCCCCGGCGGGTGTCTACTTTTGGGAACGCGCCGGCATGGATTCGGCGACGCTCTCCGATGCCGGTCCGCGCAAGGCACCCTGCTCTCTGCCCGTCAGGCTTCACGACTTCAAGCTGATCGCGAGCCGCAAGCTATCCCGTCAACTTGAAGTGAAGGGTAATGCCGTCGCCATTCCATTGCTCAGCGTAACCGCATACGGCGACCGTATTCCTCCCAAAGAGAATGTCGTCATTTCCGAATTCGATGTCGAAGATATCCTGCTCGCTCCGCTCGCGTGGTGTCCTCATGCGGAGAACATGATCGCTTTGCACTTCGATGGTGACTCCATGTTTCCCACCATTCCAGCGGGCTCCATCCTCTTCGTCGACACTGCGGTCAAAGACCGCGACCGCCTCCATCAGCGCATTACCCTGGTGGCTCATCGCGACCTCGGCTTTAAGGTCGCGCGTTTCCAACGCATCTCCGGCTCCGATCTGCTCGTGTCGGCGAACTACAAGTTCGTTCCCGTCAATGTGAGCAATGCTTCGAAATGGAAGATCTTCGGAGAAGTGCTTTGGTGGGTTTCCCGTGACCCGGAAGCCTACCCCGCCGAAAAGCCCTAATCCACCTTCCCTCGATCGTTTCGCTTCCTTTGTGCCCCGCGCCTTGCGCGGCCGGGGCTTCCTTCTTCTGTTTTACGTTACTTCGGTAATTTTTCATTACATTTTAGTTTGCTTCCATATGGTGACTTCGATAACCTCTGTATCGAATCACCTGTAGTTTTATTCCCCCTTGACCCTTTTGTTTTTCGGTTCTGCATTTGCCTGCCTTGGAGTTCCCTGTCTCAGGAGCATCTATGCGAGTGGCGTGTCTCCGTAAGTTCCTGCACCGGCGCAGCTCACTGCCCAGGACTGCGTTTGTCTCGATGTCATGGCTGTTGGCCGTTTCGCTGATCCCGGTTGCCCTTTCCGTTACGGCCTGCGGCGGCGGATCACTCGCCGTCAATCTGAATACCATCGCCGCGATTGGGACTCCGGCTTCCAGCGTCCGCGTCAACCAGACATTGCAGCTCACGTCGAGCTATGTCGCCTCCGGACTGCCGATGACCTTCTACGTCAACGGAATCGCAGGCGGAAACGCCCAGGTCGGCACCATTTCAAACACCGGTCTCTATACCGCCCCCGCGGCCGTTCCCAACCCCTACACAGTTACGGTCACCAGTTCCATCGCCAAGTATCCAACCGCCGTGCCCGGCTCAGTTTCCATTCAGGTTTGGAACCCGGTTCCAGTCCTCACTGCAGCCAGTCCGAACGGATTCTCCGAAGGCACGACGACCGTGACCGTAAGCGGCTCCCAATTTGTCTATGGAGCGCAGATCAGCTGGAACGGCGCCCTGGTTCCCACCACCTATGTCTCCAGCACGCAGCCTGGTGGCGCAGATTGCCGCGCCCAACCCCGGCACTTTCCCACTCACGGTCACAAATCCCGATCCCGGATCGGCCAGCGCACTTCCGCTTTCCATGAAGGTGGGTCCCGGCCTCGTCGTCCTTACCCTTGAGCCGAACTCCGGTACTGATGTTCGTGTTTCAAACACTCTGAATCTCGGCTTGATGGTGAACGGAACCGATAATCCGGCAGTTACGTTGCAGGTGAATGGCATTGCGGGCGGAAACGCCGTAGTCGGCACGGCAGTCTCCAATGCCGACGGCTCCATCACCTACACGGCCCCGCCTGTTGTTCCTACGCCCAGCAATATTGTCCAGCTCACCATCACCAGCGTCGACAATCCCGCGGTTTCGATCTCCCAGAACATCTCGGTGATGAATCCGATTCCGATTCTCAGTTCCGCCACGCCCATGGCCTTCGATCCAGGACCCGCGACGATCGTGCTCACCGGCCAGAAATTCATTACCGGCGCGCAAGTGCTAGTCAATGGCTCTCCGGTTTCCACCACCTTCAATAGCGGCACGCAACTGACCGCGAATGTCGATCAGGCGCAGCCCGGCAATCTCGACCTTCAGGTTCTCAACCCCAATCCGGGCCCCGCGATGTCGAACGATCTCATTGCCACGGTCAGCGGCACGCCTCCGGTTCCGATCGTTGCTCCCAACGATGCCGCGCGCTTTCTAACGCAGGCCACATTCGGGCCCACCGATGCCGACATCCGCACTCTTTCACTCGAGGGCTATCAGGCGTGGCTCAGTCAGCAGTTCGCCATGCAGCCCACGCCGACCGAGCCCGGTGTCGAGCAGGCGCTCATCGTGAATAACCCGCCATGCGCCGCAGCCGATGTCACATGCAATTCGATGCTCTTCCTTCAGAACAATCAGGACGAAGGCCTGGTGCAGGACACCTTCTGGCAGCAATCGCTGACCGCGCCCGATGAACTCCGCCAGCGCGTCAAGTACGCTCTCTCGCAGATCTTCGTCATCTCCAGCAACAACACCACGGCGATTCAAAACATGCCGCGCGGCGAGGCCAGCTATTACGACATGCTCGGCAACGACGCTTTTGGCAACTACCGTCAACTTCTCCAGGACGTAACCCTCCACCCGATGATGGGCCAGTTCCTTTCCATGCTCGGCAACGACAAGGGAAACGCCACGACCGATCCGGACGAGAACTACGCGCGCGAAGTCATGCAGCTGTTCAACATCGGCCTGTGGCAGTTGAATAACGACGGAACACAGCAGCTCGCAAACGGCCAGCCGATCCCCACGTATTCGAACACCGATGTGATGGGATTAGCTGCTGTTTTCACCGGCTTCACTGGCAGATTCCAGGCGACACGAGCGACGACGGGTGGTCGAACTGCTGCATGTATGTAGGTCCCGGCTACGGCGAAGAACTCCTTCCGATGACCGCGTATCCCGATCACCATTCAACAGTCGAAAAGGACTTCCTCGGGGTGACCATTCCGGCCTCTGGCAGCCCGGACCCCAACGGCGATCTTAAAATCGCTCTCGATACGCTTTTCAACCATCCTAATCTGCCGCCGTTCTTCTGCAAGCAGATGATCCAGCACCTGGTCACCAGCAATCCCAGCCCAGCCTACGTCAATCGCGTTGCACAGGTCTTCATCAACGACGGCACCGGGGTGCGCGGCAATCTTCAGGCGGTCATCACTGCGATCCTCATGGACCCCGAGGCGCGCGACTCCGCCACCTACGTCGGCAATCCGCAATATGGCAAGGTTCGCGAGGCTCTGCTGCGTTACACCGAGTGGGCCCGCGCCTTCACAGCGCAATCCCGTACCGGTTCCTTTGACATGGGCAGCACTGAAGATCCCATCTATGGCCTCGGCGAGATGTGGCTCCGTTCTCCCACTGTTTTCAACTGGTTCGCGCCCGGCTACACGCCACCCAATTCGCCCATCTCCGCCGCCGGTCTGCTCTCGCCCGAGATGCAGATGACCAACGTCTCCACCGTCGTCGGCTACATCAACTATCTGCAAGGCGCGATCGGGGCCAACGCTCAGGGCGGCCCCGACGTCTTCTCGTACTACTCCACGGAGATGACGCTGGCTGCAACCCCCGATCAGTTGCTCGATCGCATCAACCTGCTGCTCATGTCGGGCCAGATGTCCTCAACTCTCTATAACCAGATTCTCGCCGCGATCAACGCCATCCCCATTCCCACCGGCGATCAAAACGCAATCAACGCTGCGCTTCTCTCGCGCGTGCAAACCGCTATCTATCTCACAGTGGCGTCGCCCGACTTCGCCGCGCAGCAATAGGAGCCAACCATGAGCTGCAACTGCAAACATACCCGCCGGCAATTCCTCAGAACGGCCTCCATGGCGTCCATGGCCGGCATCTATGCCAGCCCGTTTCTCCTCGAGCTCAACTCGCTCGCCGCGATGGCACAGTCCACTACGGGCTCTGACTATCGCGCCCTCGTCTGCGTCTATCTGCAGGGCGGCAACGATGGGCATGGCACCGTGATCGCTACCGATCCCGACTCCTTTGCCGCTTTCACCGCCGCTCGCTCCGGCGCGCCCGGCCTCGCCTATCCCTTGAGCGAACTACTGCCCATCACGCTCAAGACTCCGCAGTCCGGCCGCACGTTTGCACTCAATCCTTCTCTCGGCGGGGTGCAATCGCTCTTCAACGCCGGTCGCGCCGCCATCGTCGCCAACACGGGAACTCTGGTCACGCCGGCCACCAAAACCCAGATCAACGCCAACTCCGTCCCGCTGCCCGATTCGCTGTTCTCGCACTTCGATCAAACCGCAGCGTGGCAGGCCATCGCCTCGAATCTTGGCAGCAGCGAGCAAGTGGGCTGGGGCGGCGCTGTGGCCGACGCGATTGAAGCCATGAACATGAACTCCAACTCCATGTTCACCTGCATCTCCACCGCCGGCAACGCGCTGTTCCTCGCCGGCCAACAATCATTTCAGCTCAACGTCACGTCGGCGGGGCCCATCCCTATCTACGGCCGTCAGAACCCGCCCTTTGGACTGCCGTCCGCGGCCAATCCGCTCGACTCCATCCTCACCGCCGACGAAAACAATCTCTTTGCGCAGGAGTACGAGATTGTCATTAACCGCTCCATGCAGGCGCAGGCCACGCTGGCCACGGCCATGGCTCCCGCCGGCGTGGGTGGCGTCGCCAATCCGCCGCAGTATCTCGACCCCATGACCAACATGCTCGCCGACAACCCTCTTGCTACATCTCTGCAAACCGTCGCGCGCATCATTTCCGGCCGCGCCCAACTCGGCGTCACTCGTCAGATCTTCTATGTCCAGCTTGGCAGCTTCGACACCCACAATAACCAGGCCGTTCAGCACGCACGGCTCCTCACCCAGCTCGGCGCAGCCTTCCAGTATTTTGACGGCCTCATGGTCGGCATGGGCCTGGGCAACAACGTCACCGCCTTCACCATCTCCGACTTCGGACGCACTCTCACCTCAAACTCCAACGGAACCGATCATGGCTGGGGCAGTCACCACTTCGTCGTCGGCGGAGCCGTGCAGGGTCAGGACATGTACGGCCAGTATCCCGTTGTCGGAACCGATCAGGTGAACGATCTCGGAGCCGGCCGCCTCATTCCTACAACCGCCGTCGAGCAATACGCCGGAACGCTCGCCAGTTGGTTTGGACTATCCGACTCGCAGATCCGCACCGTCTTTCCCAACTTCGGGAACTTCGGCTCCAACCCCTATCTCGGCTTCATGAGCTAGGCGGCGAACGACTCACTGACATCGGATCACCGAGAGCTGCGAACTACGAACTGTGAACTGTGAACTGTGAACTGTTTTCGACGTCTCTGCCACGGAAGGGGCAGGACATTATAGATAGATAGAGCAATCTAGCTTAACCAGGGGGGACCCCATCCGTCGCGCTGCTTGATCGCACGATGGGTGGGGAAGCCTCACCCCGATTCATATTCAAAGTCAGATAGAACCTTGGGGCATCTTCTGCGCCGGCACCTGCCCGCAAAAGTTGCGCAATCAAAAACTGAGCTTCACTGCGCCCTGAAGGATGCGCGGCGGCGCGGCGCTGATTGCGTTGCCGAAGGTCGAGCTGCCGATGTTTCCATCGATCGCACCCGGTCCGTTGAACTGCGCGTGGTTGAATACGTTGAAAGCCTCCACGCGAAAAAGCAGCGCTGTCGATTCGTTCAACGGCAGGCTCTTGGCCAGTGCCATGTCATAGTTGTCCGCACCCGGTCCGTGAAAGAAACGCCTCTTCGACGTGCCCGGCGTTCCCAGCGCATTCTCGCTGAACGCCGCCGCATTGAAGTAGTTATTTCCGTTGATGCGCGGATTGCGATTCAGGTGGAGTGATCCGCCGTTGAAATCCGGTTCGTCGATGCTGCTGTTGTTTACCCCGTTTGGATTGGTGCCAATCAGCGAATTGTCCCCGTTGTTCGTCATCGTGACTGGAAAACCGCTGGAAAATCGCGTGATCCCCGACAGCGACCAGCCCTGGCTGAATCGGTTCGCATGAAGGAGACGTTCGATCGGCAACTGGTATTCATAACTGAGCACGAAGTTCTGCTTTACGTCGAACGCCGAAAGCGCATAGCTCAGCGCGGGGTTGAACGGATTGACCTCCTCGCCGATGTTGGAAGAGTGATCCAGAGACTTGCTATAGGTGTATGCAGCCGAGAACTCGAGCCGCGCGCTGGTATGGTGCGCGCTCAACTCCAGCGCGTTGTAGTTGGCGCGCCCGATGTTCGATTGCAGCGCATCGCTGCCGAAGTTCGATCCCAGCGGTCCGCGCGTTCCATTCACTTGTCCGCCGCCAATCGGGTAATACACCGTGTCCTCGCCGCCCGCACCGCAAGTCAGCGTGCCCGGCTGCACATCGCTTGGCTGACTCAGGCTCAGGCAAAGCGCCGGATTGCCCGCATTCGCCTCGATCAAAACGCGCTGCCGATGGCTCGACGTTCCGATGTAGCTTGCGCCCAGCACAGTATCGGGTCCTGCTTGCCGCTCGATCGACAGCATCCACTCTTCCGTATACGGCACGCGGTTGTGCACGTCGTAACCTGGAATTCCGCTGATGGGCTCATACTTGCCCCAGTCGACGCTCGCGTCGGGGTGGCGCGCGAAGCATTCGAGGGGCGCCAGACGTGTAGGGAAACGGTTGACCGTAGTTGGTCCCATCGGCAGCGGTCACAAACGGCGTTGCAAACAGCGGTGGGGCAGGGCTGGTGTACGTCGTTCCATACGGCGCGTTTGCAGCCAGCACGCTGATGGACAGCGCATCGATGGCCGTGTAGAAGTTGCCAAAGCTCGCACGAATGCTCGTGGCTCCAGGGCTTCCCAGAATCTTCTCGAACCCTCGATTTTTCGCCTGCGGAGACCACGCCACGCCCACGCGCGGCGAAAACTCGAGGTTATCAGTCGGCGCCAGCGTGCGCGGAACTCCCGGATCGCCCGGATACAGAATCCCCTCCGGCGCTCCCGGGAAAACCTCGGACTGTGCGCCGGCCACAAACGTCGAAATCTGGTTGTATTTTTCCGTCCACGGGGCAATGCGATCCCAGCGCAGCCCGTAATTGACAGTCAGGCTCGGCCGCGCGTGCCAGCTATCCTGCGCGAACAGCCCTACATACTGGTTGCGCGCATAAAACGGATTGAGCTGGCTTTGGTTGTACTGGCTTGGTACGCCGATCAGAAAATCGGCAAAGTCCACACCCGTTTCCGTGCCCGAGAACACAAAGTCGCCATTGAATTGCGCGATCGGGTGCGCGTTCACCTGGTCCGAGTGAAACTCCGCGCCCATCTTCACGGTGTGGCTGCCCAGCACTTTTGAAAAAACATCCGAAGCCTGGTATGTGTCGTTCGCCTGGATCAGTTGATTGGCCGCTGCGCCGATCGAGTGCCCGTTGAAATTCAGGTTCTCAACGCTCTGCCCTTTGGGGTCGAGAGCCACAATGCTCGGGCTGCCGTCGGCGTTGGCAAAGCCCTGCGAAACCAGGCTCACGCCGCGTCCTCCCACCGGTTGACCCATGTTGGTCATGTCGCGCAGGTAGCTCAAGTGCGCCTCGTTCACCGTGGTCGCGTTGATTGCCTTCGTCAGGCTCAGCGCCACCAGTTGAGCGCGTCCCGTCGTCAGCGCGTTGAACCCCGGCAGACTGGCGCCGCTCTGCGCTGTCGGATACGGATTGTCCAGATTGAAATCGTCAATGAAATAGTAAGCAGATGCGAGCCCCCAGCGCGTATTCGCATCCACGCGCACACCCGCCTTGTCATCGCGCACTGTCTGATTGAATGCCGACGTCGCAAACCCGCTCGCAGTATTCGGCGCCGGAATGTATTGCAACATTCGTTGCGCCGGAACCGACCATGCGCTCTGGGGAATCTGCGCATTTCCGAAAACGCATTGGCCCGCTCGCGCATCGGCCAGTGTGCAGCCGTTGAAGGAATACGGCTCGCCCTGCGTCACAACGTAACCCAGCCTTTGCGTGAGCAGGCTCGCCAGGTATGGCCCACCCACCGTCCCTGTCAGCAGCGTGTTGCCCTTGCTGTCTACAAAATCCGACAGGTCGCCAGTGCGGTCCGCGTTCGACGGCACGCTGATCTCCCCTGTATCGATCCCCTGCGTCTGCCGCGTTCCTTGATAGTCGGTAAAGAAGAACAGTTTGTTGCGCCGGATCGGCCCTCCCATCGTTCCGCCAAACTGGTTCTGCCGGTAGACTCCCCGCGTCGGCGAAAAATAATTTCGCGCATCCACATCTGTGTTGCGCAAAAAATCAAACGTGCTCCCGTGAAACTCGTTGCTGCCGTTCCTGGTTATCACGCTGACCTGGCCGCCCGAAAACTCGCCGTATTCGGCGTCGAAGTTGCTCGTTACAATGCGAAACTCAGCAATTGCATCCAGGTTGGGAATGATTGCTGTGCCCGCGTTCACGTCCTCTTCCGCATCGCTGCCGTTCACGCTAAAGAAGTTGGCTGTTTCGCGCTGGCCATTTACGGAAATCGTTCCTGGGTTCAGCGTTCCCGAGGGGTTCAGAATGGTTGCGCCCACGTCTTCGACCGTTGCCGCGCCGAGCGTCGTGACGGGAGCCACTCCCGGCTGGAGCGATAAAAGATCAGTGAAGCTGCGTCCGTTCAGCGGCACTGCCGCCATTTGGCGTCCATCGATTACTTCTCCCGATTGCGTGCTGACTGTTTCCACATGGAGCGCATTGTCGGTGACGCTGACGGTCTGCGCAATCGAGCCGACTTTCAGAGGACAGTCGAGCGTCAGCGCCGCATCGGTATTGAGCACAACGTCTTTGCGCTCATAGGTTTCGAATCCAGTGGCCCGCACGTCCAGGTCGTAACGGCCGACCGGCAAGGCGGGCAGCGTGTAATAGCCGCTCGCGTCGCTGCGCGTCTCGTGCGCGATTCCGGTGCTGACTTCGCGTGCCGTCACATCCGCGCCTGGCACCACGCTTCCCGAGGGGTCCCTCACCGTTCCCGAGATGCTCCCGGTCACCGCGCCCCAGGCGGCGCTCCCTGCAAACATAAGAATGCACATGAGTTGGATGGAAAATCGCTGCGTCTTAGGTGGGCGTCCCATGCTCCCGATTCCCTTTGTTCGATCCGGCTGCGGACAAGCTCCCATCAGGGCTCGTGCGCAGACGGTGTTGATATACGACTAATTCAGTCCTCTTTAATATACGACAAATTAAGTCGCCATTGTTTGCAGTGATTTAAATCACACCACAATGCGGAAGGGCCGGCTTTTTTGCAGTCTTGCTTTGGTTCTATCTGGGGGTTCCCGCACTCATCACCGGCCCCGTGCCGCCTGGCGGACGGACAAAGAAGTGGAGGAAATGCCTGAAGTCCGGCTTCTCTACGCAACCATCTGTTGCGTCCCGCCAATCTAAGCTCCAGGAGGAATCATGTCCAAACTCAAGGTCTTTGCATGTGCAGTCTTTGCAATCGGGCTGATCTGCTGCGCGCCATCCGCGCCAGCCCAGATTTCAGTCGGCGTAGGCATTGGCGGACCGGCGCCGATTTGTCCCTACGGGTACTTCGACTATCCTCCGTACGATTGCGCGCCTTACGGATATTACGGACCGGACTGGTTCGTGAACGGCATCTTCATCGGAGCGGGACCATGGTTTCATGGGCCGGCCCACTTCTACGGTCACGTCGACAATCGCTTCGATCCGCGGCACGGTTATCACGGACCGCTACCGGGGCGCGGCGATGAGGCGTTCAACCACTTCCACGGCAACGAAGCACGCGATGGCCGCGGCCACGTTGGCCAGGCCGATCACGATGCCAGCCATGAACGTGCGCTTCCCGGCTATCGCGGCGGCGGCGGCCACGGCGGCCATGGCGGACACCGGTAAGACCGGGCTCGCCCGGCTGGTCTCGAAACACGGGACCCACAAGCAGATCCCTCCCCCACGAACATCGGCGCGCTCGCCACGGCGAATGCGCCGATGTTTTGTGTTCGGGAAAGCCGCGCATTGTTTGGTGGCGCGCCAATGGCTCAAATCACAGGAAATGTGCGATTTGGTGCGACTGCGAGCCCGAGAAACGGTCGCTTAGAGTCTCACGAAAAGCGGGAAATGATCGCTTCAAGCTTCGCGATTCGTTGCGTGGTGTGCCGAGTAATTTCCCGAATTGGGCTGAAATGGTCGCATAGAATTTCAGATTTCTTTTGCGAAGTTTGCCGATAATTACGCGCTGTTTTGGGATAATGGATTCATACAGCGGATAACTCCACATTGAAGGCGCCTGAGGGCGCCTTTTTTGCGCTTGAAGCGGGGACGTAGGGCCATGGGGACGTAGGGCCATGGGGACGTGGGGACCTAGGGACTAGGGACGTAGGGACATAGGGACTAGGGACAAAGGGACGTAGGGGAGGGGAACGGCGATGGTGAGGGTGATGCGGGAGAGGGCGAGACTGGAAATGGAGCGGAGGGTGCGGCCGTACCGGAAAGCGCTGACGCGGCCGCGTCCAAAGGAGGGTTGGTTGCGGGCGATGCGGTTGGCGGTGGGGTTCCCGGTGGATCGGATTGCGGAGGCGATGCTATTCACGCCGAGGATGGTGTTTCAGATGGAGCGGTCGGAACAGAAAAGGAAGATCAGCCTGGAGCGGCTGGAGCAGATGGCGCGGGCGCTCGAATGCGATCTGGTGTACGGGCTGGTGCCGTGGCAGCGTTCGCTCGAGGATCGTGCGATGGAGCTGGTGGAGCAGGAGCTGTGGAGGAAGAGGTATGGGAGGCAGCGGGGATAGCGGAGTTGGCCGGGGCGGACTCGAATCCTGCCTCGCCAGTTTGAGATGTGGAGGCAGCGCGTTAATCTCCGGAGTCGAAGCCGGACGTCCATCAAGTCGCAAACGAGGAGTTGCCGGTGGGTCCGCCTCGATTCGGGTTTCTGACAAAGGGGGCGTTTATCTGGGCGAATCCAGATCCTGCAGGTCAGGAGGCAACGACATGCGCTGGGAGTTGGCCCGGCAGTGCCCTACGGCTTTTTCCCAATGAGAATAAACACGCTGGTGGAATTGCCCGGATCAACTGGAAGTGGGCCAAAATCGCCTTCCGGTGGGTCTATGCCGGAAGCCAATCCGCCTTTTAGGGCCATCGCCGCTCTGATGTACTCCGGAAGCAATGCCGCTGGCGTTTCCTTTAGCGTATCGATCGTTTCAGTGGACTGCGCTCCCACGTAGACGCCAGACCGGGTAGTGATAGGAACAGCAAAATCCTTCGCGATGTTGAGTTGGATGTCTGCAGCAGAACCCTGGGGCAATTTGCCCCGCTTCCATCCAGCGTCTTCTAACGCCTTGTCAAGTTGCACCAGCAGGTTGACTGAATCTTGGTCTTGGAAGCATCCAATGACTACGTACTCGGTGCCGTTGAATGTTCTTAGGGATTCCGTTAAGGCCGCAGCGTTAACTAGAGACCTCGGTGTTCTTATCCGCTGGAGATCGAGATTCGCCTTTGCCGCTTCCGCCATTGCTCCCGCTACCTGTGCTTGGGCTTGTGCGGCTCCCTCATTCGCCTTGGCAATGTCCAGCCGAGACGACTCTGCCTTTGCGTTGGCTTCAGCGGCTTGCCGCTCGGCCAAAGCGAGGTTCGCTTGGGCTTTGGTCGCGCGCTCATTTGCTTCGGCGGCCGCTTTGTTTGCTATGGCAATATCCTTCTCAAACCCGCCAGCTAATGCTTTCGCTTCTGCGGCTTCCTGTTGAGCGTGCGCGGTCTTTTGCTGCTCGCCTTCAAACCGGAGCTTGAAGTCATCTAATTCTCTTGAAGCAATCACGTTTATCCGATTGTTGACAATTAAGGCTCCGGCACCAAAGACAAACGTCGCCGCCAACAGCACAACTCCACCTATCTCAAAGAAAGATTTCCATGCCTCAAGAGACATCGATTCATCCCTCCAACGAGAACACTGACTTCATGGTATTAGTCTCCCACGGAGAGATTGATTAACTGCCTTAAAGGGGGGCGCCCTACGCTTCTCGCTCTAAGTTCGCGGTGGCATATATTCGAGATTCTATTTCAGCTTCCGGTATTGATCGTCGTTCAAATTCAGCCACACGCCGCCGCGGCCGATGCCGATGCCGTGGCGGATTGCCTGCTCGGTTTCGAGGTTGAGGGCAGCGCGCCCAACAGGGAAAGGGCCTCGGTCAGGGGCTAAAGCCCCCATTCATATTGGTGACTCAATTGGCCCGGCTGAAGCCGTGCCCTTGTTACAAAGCTCGAGAAAGACCCAAGGCTGAGGCCGTGCCGTTGTTACAAAGCTCAAGAGACTCGTCCGATCTCTGCCGATTAGGGCTCGGGACGGGCGCTGTCGCCGGAGTTGTCCTCGCTGCCCGGTTTGGGAGGGGGAAGGTAGCGCAATCGTCTTTCCTGGAAGTCTTGGAGGGACTCACCGGGCAGGGGTGGGTGTTGGTTCCATATCTTATTCCACTCGTCTGCGCCGACTCTGTTGTCCCATTCGCTGGAACCGACTTTCCTGTTCCACTCGTCTTCGCTTACCCACTCACCGCTGGACATGAGTTGGTCGGCGAGACTGAGGCCGTCGTTGATGTCGCCGTTCTCGGAGGCCTGGCGCCTGGCACAGGCGAGCTCGACGAGGAGGCGCGCGCTGGCCATGTTGCCTGCGATGGTTTTGTCGACAAGGGCGCGGGCTACAACGTCGGACTCGTCATGGAGGATGACATTGACAGAGTTGATGAGGCTGGCGGCTCCGCGTCCGGGAGGAAGCTTGCGACGGCGGCGACGGCGAGGGGTGGGGCCGTAGGAAGACGGTTTACGGCCGCGTTTTCCACCCCGGCGGCCTGGACCTGCCACCGGGGACCCTGGTTTTGCGCCCCGGCGGGGGTGGGTTTCTGGAGGACACAATTCTCCGGTTAAGGCAGCGGGGATGGGTTGTTCGAGCGGGGACGCCGGGGACAGTGATGCGTCGAGTGCCGGCGTTTCGTTGCGCGGTTTTTTGGAAGTGCGGTTCATATCTCCCCCGTTGCTTGGTGTTGCGTCGTCCGGGCCTAAAGGCCACGACGCGTTGCGCGGAGATTCAGGGGCCTGAAGGCCCCTGCTCCTTCCGTTTTGCAGGATCCTGCTCCTTCCGTCTGTTCGACGAGCCGAGAATTGCGTTGCGGGTTCCTTCGCCCCTACGGGGCTGGACTCGAAATTGATCGCGTTCCCCGGGTTGCGTTCGCTCGCCGCGGCGAGCTCACTTCACCCGGGGCTAATTTCTCTGCCCCCTCCGGGGGCAGTGCGGTGCGAAACGCTCAGCACGCTCACGCTAGCTGGGCTAATATTCTTGCCCCCTCCGGGGGCGAGGTTGTGGCAACGCGAAGGCCTGTGAAGTTTTCAGGGGCTTTTACGCGTGCCGTTTGCAGGCCGTACTGTGCTGGGTCCGGCCTCGAAGGACCTGCTCCTTCCGTCTGATTTGGTTCATTGAGTAAAGAGTAGCCGAACGCGGGGTAATTATCGGCAAATGGAAGTGTTTTGGATGCAGTGGTTTATGGGATTCGGGGTTGACAGGAAAGCAGGGAACAGGGAATAGGGAAGAGGGAACAGAGATCAGGTGTCAGGGATCAGGGAAGAGGGAATAGGGAAGAGGGAATAAGGGAACGAGGACCGTGGCCGACGCGGGCCATTGGCAACGGGAAATGGCGATTGATTTCAGCTATGGATTGCTCTGGCTCGCTTCGCCTTCGTCACAGGATCCCTACAACTCGCGCAAGGCGACGGCGACGGGGCGCAGAGCGGCGCGCACCGCAGGCAGCAGGCCGCCGAGAACGCCCATGGCCAGCGCGAAAATCACTCCCAGCACGAGCAAATTGAATGTGATCTTGAAGGCGAAGGCAATGTTGGAGAAGGTCGAGAAATTCATGGTCTGCGTGGTCATGCCGTTGAGCGGAAGCACGACGACACAGCCAATGACGCCCGCTATGAAAGAAATCAGCAGCGCCTCAAACAGGAAAGATAGGATGACGTTCCAGGCTGGAGAAGCCGAGCGCGCGCATGGTGGCAATCTCACGTCCGCGCTCGGAGACGGCCGAATACATGGTGTTGAGCGCGCCGAATACGGCGCCAATGGCCATGACGGCAGCCACCAGGCCGCCCAGGACGGTGATCAGCTGCGTCATGGCCGAGGATTGCTTGGCGTAGTAATCCACTTCGCGCTCGACTTCCAGATTCAACTGCGGGTCGGACGTAATCGAATCCTTGAATTGGCTGAATGCCGCGGGCGAAGTGAGGTGAACGGTGGCAGATTGAAAGATGTTTTCGGGGCGCTTGAGCACCTCGTTCAGAATGCGCGAGTCGCACCAGACCTCGGAATCGAACGACGATCCGCCGGCGTCGAAGACTCCGACCACTTTCCAATGGCCGCCGCCGAAGTTGACGGTGTTGCCAACGGTCAGGCCCGCGTAGGTTTTCGAGGCATTCTTCCGACCACGAGCTCGTCGAGCCCGGAATGAAACATCTGCCCTTGAACGATCTTCACGAATTTGCGGATTTCGAGGACGTTGGGCGAAACGCCGCGAACCTCGACATTGGCGTCGGTGCCGGTGCTGATGAGGGGAATGGGGACGACGCCAACGACCTCCTGCGTGACCAGCGGCTGGCCTGACGCATCGCGCGCCACGCCAGGCTTGTCCTGCACCAGCTTCACAGAATCGAGAGTGATGCCGCCCATCATTTCCGTGGTCGAGCCGGCGCGCATGACCAGCGCATCATCGGGCGTGCCCGAGGCCACCAGCGTTGCGCGGAAACCGCGCGCCAGCGAAAGCATGGCCACGAATACGCCGACTGTCCCGGCAATGCCGAGGATGGCCACGATCGTGGAAGTCCAGCGCGCGCGAATGCTGCGCAGGTTGTAGGAAATCGGTACGGAACCGACGAGCGGCGCCAGCAATCCGGCGACGATGCCGCCGACGATGACCAAAATCAGGAGCAGCGCGGCGATGGCTGCAAGGGTGATCACTGTGCCCAAAAAGAGTTTTGTCACCATGCTCACACCCTCCGAAGGGCGTTCACCACACGCATGCGCATCGCACCGTAGGCGGGGAGAATTCCGCTGGCGAAGCCGACCATGAGGGCAGCGATCACACCGAATACCAACGTTTTTGCCGTAACCAGAAGCGGCGGCAAGAGGCCGGCCATGGCACGGCTCAGCACCGGAATGGCGACCAGCGCCAGCAGCAAGCCCACGCAACCGGCGAGCGCGATGGCCATCGACTCGCCGAGGATAAACGCAAGGATCGTGCCGTCGGGAAAACCGATCGCCTTGAGCACACCTAATTCATTGGTTCGCTCGCGCACGGAGATGGCCATGGTGTTTCCGGTGACCAGCAAGAGCGTGAAGAAAACGACAGTCCCGATCGACATAATCAGTAATTTGATGTTTCCGAATTGCTTCACAAAGCCCTGGGCAAACGCGGACTCTGTCTCGGTCTTCGTTTCGTAGGGCGAATTCATATACATGTTGTCGATTGTCTTGGCGATGCGCGGGGCGTCGTCGGGGTCAGCGATGCGCACCGTGTACCAGCCAACCTGGCCTTTGAGCGAATCGGGCACGCTTTCTTTGAAGTATTCCCACTGGAACCAGAACTGTGTCTCATCATCTTCGGGCTTGGCGCCGTGGTAAACGCCGTCGATATTGAACTCGAAGGGCTTGCCAGCCAGCCCATAGATGGTTGTCGTGATGGGAATGCGGTCGCCGACCTTCCAGCCGAAGCGCTTCATGGTGACCGCGCCGACGATCGCGCCCTGGCGATCTTTGAGGAATGTATTCCACTGATCGTCGGGAACGATGAGCTCGGGGAAGACCTGCCGCTGGTTATCAGGATCGATCACAAACTGAGGGAAGAAGTTCTTGGGATCCTGATACACGCCGCCGAACCAATTGTCGTGGGTCACGTACGTCACGCCCGGAATGCGCAGGATTTCATCGCGGTAGGACAGCGGCACGGTGTTGATGATGGACGTGCGATTGATGGTGACGAGGCGATTCGCGCTCACGACGTCTGCCCCGCGGCTGAAGGCGTCGTTTACCACTCCCAGCAGCGCAAACAGGAAAAGCGCCACGGCGAACGAACCGATGGTGAGAACCAGCCGGGCTTTCTTGCGAAACAGATTGGCGAGAATCAGTTTGCTGAATTTCATGAGAGCGCTCCCCCGGCAACGACCGGTTGAACACCGGCTTCTACCAGCACTCCCTTTTCGAGATGCAGAGTGGTATCGGCCTGGCGCGCAACCACGGGATCGTGCGTCACCATCAGCACGGTTTTTCCATGCTCTTTCACCAACCGCTTGATCAGTTCCATCACTTCGTCGGCACTTTTGCGGTCGAGGTCGCCGGTGGGCTCGTCGCAAAGCAGGAACGTGGGATCGGCGACGATGGCGCGGGCGATGGCGACGCGCTGTTCCTGTCCGCCGGAAAGCTGGCGCGGATAGTGGTGCATGCGATCGCCCAAGCCGACGATGGAAAGAGCAATTTCAATGTGCTTGCGGCGCTCGGCCTTGGAAAGCTTTGTCAGCAACAAGGGCAATTCGACGTTGCCGAAGGCCGTGAGCACCGGAATGAGGTTGTACATCTGGAAGATGAAACCGACGTGGCGCGCGCGCCAGTTGGTCAGCTTGCGGCCGGACATGTGCGTGATTTCATCGCCGGCCACGCTGATAGTGCCACGCGAAGGAACATCGAGGCCGCCCATCAAATTGAGCAACGTGGTCTTGCCCGAACCGCTCGGCCCCATGAAGGCCACGAAATCGCCCTGGTCGACGTCGAGGTTCAAGCCCTGCAAAACGTCGATGTCCTCGTTGCCGCGGCGATAGGTTTTGTCTAACCCGCGAACCTGAATCAGGCTGCCCGATGCCCCACTGCCGTCTACGCGTACCATGATGAACTCCTTGATTTCCGCGATATCCGATCCATCGCTTGAATCGCGCCGTTCCCTCGGTGACAGTGCCCTCTGTCCCGCTCTGCAATTCCCAGTCAAAGAAGGATAACTGAGTTGGAAGAACAGCGCATTAACGCTTGATCGCTACGGTTTCGCCATCTTTCAAGTCGGAGGGCCCACCAACCACGACTGTGTCGCCGGCGACGAGCCCCGCCAGGATTTGCGTCTGCGCGCCATTGGTCGTGCCGACCCTCACGGCGTGGCGCTCGAGGTGATCGCCTGTGACCAGGAAAACGATCTTCTGGCCGCCATCGTCGCGGACCGCGTCCTGCGGGACCATTACGCCAGCCGGCGCTTCTTTCTCTGCTTTCGTTTCTTCCCCGAGGAACGTGACCTTGACGCCCATATCAGGCAGGATGCGCGGATCCAGCTTGTCGAAGGCAATGCGCACCTCGACCGTCGCCTTCTGGCGGTCGGCCGTGGGAATGATGGTGCGCACGTGGCAAGGAATCTGCCAGTCCGGATATGCATCCAGAACGGCGGTTACTTTCTGTCCGCTCTTGACGCGCGCGATGTAATTTTCATTGACGTCCACTTCGATTTCGTTCGAGGCCATATCGACAATCGTAGCGATGCCCGTGCGCGTGAAGCCGCCGCCGGCCGAAATTGGAGACACCATTTCGCCCACCTGCGCGTCCTTGGAAACGATGATGCCGCTGAACGGGGCCGTGATCACGCAGTTATCCACCGACTGCTGCGCCTCTTTAATCCGCGCGTCGGCAGACAGCACCTGCGCCTGTGTGTAGTCGATTTTTGCTTTCAGGCTGTTGACGGCCATGGTCGCATTGTCGAGCGCTTCCTGGGTTTGAATTCCTTCGGTCCGCAGCTCCTGTGCCCGATGCAACTCGATCTGCGCGTTCTTCAACTGCACTTCGAAATCGAGAATGCTTGCCTGCGTGGCATCGCGATCTGCTTTTGCGGAAGCCAGCGTCCGTTGCGCATCGGAATCGTCGAGGGTGGCCAGCACAAAGCCCGTGTGTACGTACATTCCTTCGGTAAAGAAGACGCCCGTAACGCGCCCCGTGATTTTCGCCGCCACGGTGGCGCGCCGCTGCGGGGTGACATAGCCGCTGGCATTGAGCAGGGCCTGTGGCCCGTTGTCAGGGGCGTCGGCGGTGGCAACCTGCACTTTGGGCGCCTGATGCATAAGGGCGTAGACTCCGCCTGCGACGACGAGCGCGGCGAGGAGAACGAAAAGAATGATTGCGATGCGCTTGCCAGCATTTCGAGAGCCTCGCTTGTGGGCTTCAATGCGCAGCGCTCCCAGGTCCGGTTTTACAGGCGCTTCAGGCATAGTTGATCCTGTCGATTTCTCTGATATTTCCATTATGGTCTATCGGGCCTTTCGCTACTGGACTCGCTGAGGCGGGCTGATTTGAGGTTGATGCGGCGGAAAAGCAAATGCAGGTCCCCATTCGACCCGGCTCGTCTGGCGAGCCTCGCTCAGGGCAGGCTTCCGACTCACTTCGCTCAGGATGACATTTTGTAGTGGGCGCGGCTAGCCGAGAATCGCCATGACGATGTGATTGACGGCGAAGGCTGCTCCGTAGGCGAGAGCGAGCATGTAGAGGAATTGCACGGCGGGCCAAAGCCAGCTATTGGTTTCGCGGCGAACGACGGCGATCGTGGATGTGCACTGCATGGCGAAGGCGAAGAAGATCATGAGGGCCATGGCGCCGCCGAGGGTCATGTCGTGGTGCAGAGCGGTTTGCAGGTTGAGCGCCTGCGTGCTGGGGTCCGCGCCGTAGAGCGTTCCCATGGTGCTGACCATGACTTCACGCGCGAGCACGCTCGAGAGCAGGCCGATACCGATCTTCCAGTTGAAGCCGAGCGGCGCGATGACCGGCTCAATGAAGTGGCCGAGACGGCCGATGAGCGAGTCGGCGAGTTGCGGAGCCGAGAGCGTGCCGGTTGCGGTGTGCATGACGGGCAAATGCGCGAGAACCCAAAGCGCGAGCGTGACGGCGACGATGATGGTTCCGGCCATGCGAATGAAGATGCGCGCGCGGTCGAGCAGGCGCAGGCCCAGCGTGTAGAGCGTGGGCATGCGGTACTGCGGCAGCTCGAGGATGAAAGGCGTATCGCTGGAGCGGAGGATGGAGCTTTTGAGCAGGCGCGCGGTGGTGAATGCGGCGACGAAGCCGGCGACGTAGAGGCCGAGCATGACGATGGTACGGAGGCCGATGACCCCGTGGAGGAAGTAGGTGTTGGGAATGAAGGCGGCGATGAGCAGGAGGTAGACGGGCAGACGCGCGGAGCAGGTCATGAACGGCGTAACGAGGATGGTGGCGAGACGGTCGCGCTTGTTCTCAATGGTGCGCGTGGCCATGATGGCGGGAACGGCGCAGGCGTAGGCCGAGAGCAGCGGGATGAAGGCTTTGCCGTTAAGGCCGATGGTGCGCATGACGCGATCGGCGATGAGCGCGGCGCGGGCCAGGTAGCCGGTGTCTTCGAGGATTCCGATGAAGAGGAAGAGCAGAAGGATCTGCGGCAGGAAGACGAGCACGGAGGAGATGCCCTTCCACACGCCATCAAGCAGGAGGGATTGGAGCCAGGGGATGGGGATGAGCGGGCGAGCGAGATCGGCCGCGCGCGCGAGAAGATCGCCGAAGCCGTCGGAGAGCGGCTGGCCAAGCGCGAAGACGACTTCGAAGACGCCGATGACAACGGCGAGGAAGAGCAGCGGTCCCCAGATGCGATGCAGGAGAACGTTGTCGATCTTGCGCGTGTTCTCGGCTGAGAGCGGAGCCTGGTAGCCGGTGTTGCGGCTGACCTGCTCGGCCCAGTTGTGCGTGCTCTGCGCATTGCCCATGACGGGCAGCGAGAGTGGCTTGGACTTTTCGCCGTGACCGTTTTGCTGATTGAGGAAGAGCGGAACGGCATCGATGCCGGTTCCGTGGACGGCGCTGATGAGCGCTACGGGAGCGCCGAGTTCGCGCGCGAGCTTGAGCGTGTCAATCTGGCCGCCACGCGCCTTCATCAGGTCAGACATGTTGAGCAGAACGAGCGTGGGCAGGCCGACGGCGAGGACCGGCGCGGCGAGCATGAGCTGACGGGTGAGGTGCAGCGAGTCGAGGACCAGGAGAACAGCGTCGGGCTTGGGCGTGCCGGGCATGCGTCCGCGGAGCACGTTCACGGCCACGCGCGCATCTTCAGAGTACGGAGTGAGCGAGTAGATGCCGGGCAGATCGATGAGCGTGAGGTCTTCGCGGCCGACGCCGGCCATGAGGCCCATGCGCTGCTCGACGGTGACGCCGGGATAGTTGGCGACCTTCTGGCGCAGGCCGGTGAGCTTGTTGAACAGTGTTGACTTGCCGGAGTTGGGAGGGCCGATGAGGACGACGGTGCGGAGTGTGCTCGGGGCGGGCGCCTTGGGCGGCTCGAAGACCGGAGTATCGCAACAGGCGTTCATCGCGCGGCCTCGGCAAGATAGGGAGCTTCGGCGGGGATGTCGTTAGTCTGTTCGGCGGGACGGACGCGGATGGCCGAAGCTGTTTCATGGCGGAGCGCGATTTCGAGGCCGTCGACGCGGTAGACAGTGGGGTCGCCGGCGGGAGCGCGGCGCAGGGCCGTGACTTCAGCGTCGGGGACGAAACCCATATGCATCAGGTGGTTCTGGACGTTCTCAGGGAGGTCGAGGGCGACCAGGACGCCGCTTTCACCAACCGCCAAATCGCTGAGTGCACTCACCTGACGAACCCCGTTGCGCCGGTCGCCGAGGCGACGCAGCAGAAAAATACGACCGGAATGGTCGTATTTGAGTATACGGCTAAATTGGCTGCCGCTGCAATCCTGGTTTTGGGGGATTTTTGACTCGAACATTCCCATGACCCGGCCTCCAGGGAGAGATGGATCGGCTGGGATCGCCAGCCCTCCCTTGCAACCCCCCTGGCGGGCCCTTTTGCTCTATTCATCGGAACGTTGGTTCATTTTTAGCAGGGTTGTTTTCGGTGGGAAGTGATCTAAATCACAGTTCTAGGGGCCATGGTTTCCGGCAATGGGAGCCGTTTGCGGAGGGCTGATTTGGGTGATAAAAGCGAGCTATGACGCCTGACGGGTTTGGGACGGTTGAGGAGTTTCGCGAGACATTGTCGCAGGCCGAGCCACCGGACGGACTGGCCGCGCCGCTGGCGGCGTTGTGGTGGGATGCAAAGGGAGATTGGGCGTGCGCGCACGGAATGGTGGACGATCTTGAAACGCCCGAGGCGATGGCCGTGCACGCGTATCTGCACCGCAAGGAAGGCGTGGAGTGGAACGCCGACTACTGGTATAGCCGGGCCGGGCGCAAGTTCAGGCGGCCCACGCTGGATGCGGAGTGGGAGGCGCTGGTGAAGGGGCTCGGAAAAAGTGAGTAGACAGCAAGGTGCTGCGAACCCGAGGCTCCGGTTCGGGATGGAGCCAGGGTCAACGAATTTTCTTGGCGCGAAGGGACACGAAAAGCCACCGCAGATCGCCGTTCGACTCGGCTCGTTTGGCGAGCCCCGCTCAGGGCAGGCTCTCGCTCGGCTCATTGAATCCTACAGAGGAGCACCGCGGCAATCAATGGAGCCATCTTTATACGAGACGTGCTAATCTGGCGGCGTGCCAGCGGCTTCCCAGCTTGAAAGGACGAAGATTCTTCGCCACTCGGGAGTGGTGCGCGCGACGCATTGGCTGACGTTCATCGCCTTCGTTGCGCTGCTGGTGACGGGCGGAGAAATTGTGATTTCGCACCCGCGGTTCTACTGGGGCGAAGTAGGGAACGTGAACACGAAGCCGCTGTTCGTGATTCCCATTCCAGCCTCGCGCGAGACGGTGCCGACTGGGTATGGCTACGTAATGCCGGACCAGAATGGATGGAGCCGGTATTTGCATTTCGAGGCTGCCTGGGTCTGCGTGCTGACGGGGCTGGTGTACGGAATCTACGGAGTGATGAGCGGACACTTCAGGAAGAATCTGTTGCCGGGCGGGCGGGATTTGCACTGGCGTGTTTATGTGAACCGCGTGGCGCAATATCTGCGACGCAAGGCGCCGAGCAGCGGGGAAGAGACTTCCTATAACGTACTGCAGCGGGCGACGTATTCGGTGGTGATTTTTGTCCTGTTTCCGCTGATCATCTGGACGGGCCTGGCAATGTCGCCGGCGTTCACGGCGGAGTTTCCATGGACGGCGGCACTGCTGGGCGGACGCCAGTCGGCGCGCACGATTCACTTCATTGATTCCGGGCTGCTGCTTGCATTTCTGCTGGTTCACGTGACGATGGTGGCGGTTTCGGGATTCCGGAGCCGGATGCGGGCGATGATCACGGGCACGGTGCAAGGTACGGAAGGCGCGCTTCGAAAATAGTTTCGATGGCGTGCTCACCCGCGCCGCAGGGGTTAAAACCCCTCTCGATTGATCGACGTTTTGCGGCCCGGCTGAAGCCGTGCCCTTGTTACACAGCCGTTCGAAGCACGTTGCGGGATGTCACACAGCTTTTTGAAATACGCGGGGGGACAGATGAACGAGATTTCGCGACGCAAGCTGATCTTTGGAGGGGTTGCCGCTGCCGCGGGCGTTGGAGGACTGGCCGCAGCGGATCGCGTTGCCAGGCGCTATGGCCTGATCCCGCCGGACGGAAAAGGAATCTACGGGCCGGGCGAGACGCTAACGTATGCGTGCCAGCGGCTGTTGACGACGCGCCTGCCGGCGCGCGAGTTTCCGCGGAGCATGATCTCGAAGAATCCGTTCGCGAATGAAATTGCCAAGCCGACAGATGAGTTCAAGCGATTGGAAGCCGGCGGATTCAGAGACTGGCGGCTGGTAGTAGATGGTACGGTGGCGCATCCGCTGGTGCTTTCGCTTGCCGACCTGAAGATGATGCCGGTGCGCAGCCAGATCACCGAAGTGGCATGCGAAGAGGGGTGGTCGTATGTGGCCGAGTGGATTGGGACGCCGCTGAGCGGCGTGCTGCGCGAGGCGGGTCTGTTGCCTGCTACGCGATACATCGTTTACTACGCGTTCGAGAAGGGCCTGTGGGGGAGCATCGACACGGCTGATGCGTGGGACGAACACACGCTGTTGACAATGGGCATGAACGATGGCGATTTGCCGGTGCCGTTTGGCGGACCCCTGCGGCTGCGGTTGCCAAGGCAGCTTGGATACAAGAGCCTGAAGTTTGTTACGCACATCACGGCGACCGACGACATCAGGAAGTTTGGAAAGGGACTGGGCTCGGTCGATCCCGAATATGGATACTCGTGGTACGCGGGGATATAAAAGCGGGGAATAGGGAACCGGGGTCAGGGATCAGGGGTCAGGGGTCAGGCTTTTGGCTGCGGGATAAAATGCCTTTGATGAAGCTTCCTCGGATCGGAATCGCACCGGCGCTCATGCTTGCAGCTTGCGGAGTTGCCGGCGGCGCTTTGGCCCGTTCTCAAGCAGCAAACCAACCGGCTCGCCCGGCCCAGCAATCTGTAACCGAAGACCTTGCCGGGGGCCGGTCGTTTAAATTCACCATCGCCCCCAACCTTCCCGTATTCGAATTCAAATTGACTCCCGATGTTCAGCCTCCGGATCAATCTGGAAATGCCGAGTCAACCATCAAAGAGATCGAGGTCTACCGGGGAGACTCACCGCGCGCATTCCAGCACTTGACCGGATGCGATCTGGAGGAAATGGAGCCGCCGGGAAGGGGCGCCGAATTCTTCACCGCGGAGGACGTCAACTTCGACGGCTATCAAGATATTTTTCTCGAAACGGGCCATGGCGCAACCGGGAATGAGAGTGGATGCGTGTGGCTCTTTAATCCCGCGACCGGGAGTTTCGATTACAGCAAGGAATTCAGCGATCTGGTCAGGTTCTGGCTTGATCCGTCGACCAAGAGGATTCTGACTTTCGAGCGGGGCGGAATGCTGGGGCTTGTGTATGGCGCCGGGATGCTATGCGGTTCTGGGCAACCGCCCGGTGCTGATTCGGTCGGAATCTCAGAATTGGGATGACCAAAAGAAACAGTTTCACTGCGTTGTAAAAAGGCGTCGCAGGAGCGATATGATCGTCGTTCGCGATTTGTGGGGCAAGAACGGCGAGGACGACGCACCCTGCGACCCGAGCGCACTTTTCACGCAGTTTTCGGCACGGCAGTAGACAGTTTGCCGCCTGTCCGGGCTGATAAGCGCATGAGCGACGCGCGATCAGTGCAGGAAGGCGCCGGCGTGGGCGCCGATGTAGTAGGGCCAGATGATGATGGCCAGAACGCCTCTCCAGAAACTCAGCCTGCAGGTAGCCGATGGTGAAGAGCCAGGCGCCAAACCAAGCCATTCCCATAAACGTCTGCTGATGAATCTGGATCTTTTGTGTGTCCTTCTTGCAGTCGTCAGTCGACATGAATTCCTCCGTTATCGGGTGTTTTGAACGTGGATACGGAGCGGAATGCTCCTTTGTTCCTCCCGGAGACGAATTGATCAGGGCTTATCGGATGGTTGCTGCCATCGTACGCCTATCGCTGTTCCACGATGAGTCGCGGGATATGAACCTCGTTTCACAAAGTGGGATTTCCATCCCTCTATGTGCCCCGCATCACTGCCCCTAACCGACTCAGCGCCGAGACTCACCTTAGCGGCTAAGACCCCTCAAGTCCCGCATTGTGGAGCGAAGCGAATGAGTGAACCAAAGACTGTGATTCCCACCGAGATTATGGACGGGAACGAGGCTGCAGCGTCCGTAGCCTATCGACTCTCCGAAGTCGTCGCCATTTACCCGATCACCCCCTCGTCACCGATGGCCGAGTGGGCCGACCAGTGGCGCTCGGAGGGAAAGAAAAACATCTGGGGCGCGCTGCCCATTGTGGAAGAGATGCAGAGCGAAGGCGGCGCGGCGGGTGCGCTGCACGGCGCATTGCAGGCTGGGGCATTCGGAACCACGTTTACGGCTTCGCAGGGATTGCTGCTGATGATTCCCAACATGTTCAAGATTGCCGGCGAGCTGACCCCGGCAACGATGCACGTTTCAGCACGCACACTGGCTACGCATGCGCTCTCGATCTTCGGCGACCACTCCGACGTGATGGCTTGCAGAGCGACAGGCTGGGCCATGCTGGCGTCGAATTCGGTGCAGGAAGTTGCCGATATGGCGCTGGTGGCGCAGATCGCAACTCTCGAATCGCGCATTCCGTTCATTCATTTCTTCGACGGTTTTCGTACTTCGCACGAAGTGGGCAAGATTGAGCCCATCAGCGACGAGACCATTCGCGCGCTGGTCGACGACAAGTACCTGATCGCTTTCCGCAAGAACGCTCTGACGCCCGATCGGCCGTTCATTCGCGGCACGGCGCAGAATCCCGACGTGTTTTTCCAGGCGCGCGAGGCTTGCACGCCATTTCATGCCGCGGTTCCGGGCATTGTGCAGTCGGTAATGGATCGCTTTGCCGCGCAGACCGGCCGCGCGTACCACTTGTTCGACTATTACGGCGCGCCCGACGCGGAGCGGGTGATCCTGCTGATGGGTTCGGGCGCCGAAGCGGCAGAAGAGGCCGTTGACGCGCTGAACGCGCAGGGCGAGAAGGTGGGCATGATCAAGATCCGCCTTTACCGGCCATTCGACAGCAAAGCGTTTCTGGCTGCGCTGCCGGCGAGCGTGAAGTCGATCGCCACTCTGGACCGCTGCAAGGAACCGGGCGGGGCGGGCGAGCCGCTTTATCAGGATGTCTTGACGGTGCTGGCTGAAAATGCCGCGGATCTGCCTTTTGCGAGCATGCCCGCGGTGATCGGCGGGCGTTACGGGCTCTCGTCAAAGGAGTTTACGCCGGCGATGGTCAAAGGCGTCTTCGACGAGCTGGCCAGGCTTTCGCCCAAGAACCACTTCACGATCGGCATCAATGACGACGTGAGTTTTTCGAGCCTGGAGTACGATCCGGAGTTTTCGACCGAGGATCCGAAGACCGTGCGCGCGCTGTTTTATGGACTGGGGTCGGATGGCACCGTGGGCGCGAACAAGAATTCGATCAAGATCATCGGCAGCGAGACGCCGAACTACGCGCAGGGCTACTTTGTTTACGACTCCAAGAAGTCAGGATCGATGACCACGTCGCACCTGAGGTTCGGGCCCAATCCGATCCGGTCGACGTATCTGATTACGCGCGCCAGTTTCGTGGCCTGCCACAACTTCAGCTTCCTGGAAAAGATGGATGTGCTCGAAGCCGCCATGCCGGGAGCGGTCTTCCTGCTCAACTCGCCTTATCCGGCGGCCGAGGTGTGGGACAAGCTGCCGCGCAGCGTGCAGGAAGAGATGCTGCGCAAGAAGATCGAGTTTTACGTCATTGACGGCTACAAGGTGGCACGCGAGGCGGGCATGGGCTCGCGCATCAACACCATCATGCAGACTTGCTTTTTCGCGATCAGCGGGGTGCTGGAGCGCGAGGAGGCGATCAAGCAAATCAAGAAGTCAATCAAGAAAACCTATGGCAAGCGCGGCGAGGCGGTGGTGGAGAAGAACTTTGCCGCCGTGGATCGTGCGCTGGCTCACCTGGAAAAAGTCGAATTGCCGGCTGCCGCGTCTTCGGACTTCGATTTGACCGGAGCCATCTCAGCCAAGGCGCCGAAGTTCGTTCACGACGTGCTGGGACAGATCGCCGCGGGCAAAGGCGACTTGCTGCCGGTGAGCGCAATGCCCCTGGGCGGCGCGTTCCCGACGGGCACGGCGCAATGGGAGAAGCGGAACATCGCGCAGTTTATTCCGGTGTGGGACAAGGACCTGTGCATCCAGTGCGGCAAATGCGTGATGGTGTGCCCGCACGCCGTGATCCGGGCCAAGATTTACAACGCCGAGCTGGACGACAAATCTCCGGCAACTTTCAAGTGGGCCAAGCCGAAGTGGCGCGGCATGGAAGAGGAGCGCTACACACTGCAGGTGGCTCCCGAGGATTGCACCGGATGCGCGGTGTGCGTGGAAGTTTGCCCGGTGAAGAACAAGAGCGACGCGAGCAAGAAGGCGATCAACATGGCGCCGCAAGAGCCGCTGCGCCAGCCGGAGCGGGACAACTGGGATTTCTTCCTGAGCCTGCCCGAAGTGGACCGCGCGAAGCTGTCGCATTCGCAGGTAAAGGATTTGCAACTGCTGCAGCCGCTGTTTGAGTTTTCAGGCGCGTGCGCAGGCTGCGGCGAGACGCCCTACATCAAGCTGATGACGCAGTTGTTTGGCGACCGGCTCTACATCGCCAACGCCACGGGCTGCTCGTCGATTTACGGCGGCAACCTGCCGACAACGCCGTACACCTCGAACGCCGAGGGACGCGGACCGACCTGGAACAACTCGCTGTTTGAGGACAATGCGGAGTTCGGATTCGGCATGCGCGTGGCGCTCGATCAGCAGAAGGCGTTTGCCGAAACGCTGGTGACGCGGCTGGCATCGGCGATTGGCGCGGAACTGGCAGCGGATATTATCGGCGCTTCGCAGAAGACCGAGACGGAGATCAACAAGCAGCGGGAGCGGGTGAAGGCACTCCGCGCCGCGTTGGCCGGAAACAGCTCTTCGGATGCCCAAAACCTGCTGGCCATTGCGGACACGCTGGTCCGCAAGAGCGTGTGGATTCTGGGCGGCGACGGCTGGGCATTCGACATCGGCTTCGGCGGCCTGGATCACGTACTGGGCTCGGGCAAGAATGTGAACGTGCTGGTTCTCGATACCGAGGTTTACTCGAACACCGGCGGGCAGGCATCGAAGGCAACGCCGCGCGGCGCAGTGGCGAAGTTTGCCGCCAGCGGCAAGCAGAACAGCCGCAAGGACCTGGCCATGGAGGCTGTGAGCTACGGCTCGGTCTACGTGGCGCAGGTGGCTCTGGGCGGCAACGACAGTCATGTGGTGAAAGCTTTCCAGGAAGCCGAAGCGCATGATGGTCCATCGATCATCATTGCTTACTCAAGTTGCATTGCCCACGGCTACGACCTGATCCACGGGCTGGAGCAGCAGAAGCTGGCCGTGCAATCGGGCTACTGGCCGCTGATGCGCTACAACCCGGCGCTGCGCGAGGAGGGCAAGAATCCGTTCCAGCTCGACTCCAAGGCGCCGTCGATCCGGCTGAAGGAGTTTGCTTATCGCGAGGCCCGTTACACGATGCTGGCACGCGGCAACCCGGAGATGGCCGCCGAGCTGCTCAGCGAAGCGCAGGACGACGTCGAGCGTCAGTGGCGCGTCTACTCCGCTCGCGCGGGGATGCCGGGCCGCGGCGAAACGCCTCACATTGCACCCCTTGAAAAGGCTGAAACCAAGCCGGAAAGCAAACTGGCGGCTACGGCTGCCGGAGGTGAAGAATGACCGACCTTTCGATGCAGTACCTGGGCATGAATCTGAGCGGCCCGATTGTGGTCGCCAGCACGCCGCTGTCGGAGTCGATTGACAACGTTCGGCGCATGGAAGATGCGGGCGCTTCGGCCATCGTGCTGACTTCGCTTTTTGAAGAACAGCTGGCACTGGAATCTCGCGCCCTAGATGAAGATCTTTCACGGGGCACGAATTCCTTTGCCGAGTCGCTGGATTATTTGCCAGAATTGTCGGACTATCGCATGACGCAGGATGGATACCTCGAGCACCTGAAACGCGCCAGCGAGGCCGTCGAAATTCCCATTATGGCCAGCCTGAACGGCGCTACCAGCGGCGGCTGGGTGCGGCTGGCGAAAGAGATGGAGCAGGCGGGGGCGGATGCCATCGAGTTGAATACCTTTGCGCTGGCCACGGACCGAAGCCAGACCGCGGAGGCGATCGAGACGCAACTGCTTGAACTGGTTTCAAGCGTCTGCAGTGCGGTCAAGGTTCCCGTGGCCGTGAAGCTCTCGCAATCGTTCACCAGCTTGCCGCATCTTTGTGCCCAACTGGAGGAAGTTGGCGTGCGCGGCGTCGTCCTGTTTAACCGTTTCTATCAGCCCGACTTCGACATTGAGGCTCTGGAGGTGCGGCCCACACTGCATTTTTCGACTCCATCAGAATTACTGCCGCGCCTCCACTGGGCGGCGATTCTCTATGGCCATCTCAAGGGAGATATCGCGATTACCGGGGGCGTCCACTCCGCGGAAGACGTGCTGAAGGCGATTATGGCCGGGGCCAACGTGGCGATGATGGTTTCAGCGCTGCATATTCACGGCATTGGGCATATCGCCCGCGTGCTTGCCGACTTGAGATACTGGCTGAACAAGCGCGAGTATGCATCGCTCCGGGAGACGCGCGGCTGCCTGAGCCGGCGGTCGGTTCCGGACACTTCGCCGTACGATCGCGGGAATTACATCAAGACGCTGAGCTCCTACAGTCTGCGCCAGACGCTGGCGGCGTTTTAGACAGGGTTCAGGGTTGCACAAATGATTCCGGCCGCACGAAAGTGCGGCCGCTTTTTTTAGCGATTCAGGAGGACACACATGAAAAGAGCCATCCTTGTGGCGCTCTTCATTGTTGCGCCGGCGTGGGCTGCGGGGGCTCCGGCGGCGGCTTCTGTGCCGGCGGCGGCGATTTCGCAACAAGAGCAGAACAAAGCCGTTGCGCGGCGCGTGTTCGACGAGATCTTCAACCAGGGGAAGTTCCAGGTTGCGGACGAGATCTACGCACCGGATTTCGTCAATCATGGAATGCATCACGACGCCGGCCTGGCGGAGGATCAGGCGGCTGTGCACTTCGAGAAGGAGGCCTGTCCTGACCTGAAGATTACCTACGGCCCCATGGTTGCCGAAGGCGATCTGGTCTCGGTGCTATGGGTCTTTCGCGGAACAAATACCGCGCGGTCGGGATGGGTGCCTGCGACGGGAACCAGGATCGAACTGAAGGGCATCACGATCTGGCGCATCGACGATGGAAGAATTCGCGACGAGTGGACGGTGATGAACGAGATGACGGTTATCCGACAGGTCGCCTATCACCTGCGCTGGCAGCTCCTGGGCCTTGCTTGCCTGGTACTGATTTTCTTGTGGATCGCGGCGATATTGGTTCGCCACCTGTTGCATCGGCGCCGGCCGGCCTAATTCTCAAGGAATCGAATCACGGTTTTTTCCAGCACTCCGCGCGCTCGCGGGAGGGCGGCTTCGACGGGATCGCTGAATGTTTCGCCCACTCCGTGGAGGCGGCGCCGACGGTGAGAAGCATGGCGTGCGCCGACATGGAACCATAGAGCGAGTGCGTGAGGCCAAGCAGCGCGGCGGGGTCGATCTGGTGCGTGGCGGGGTGATGCGTTGCTCCTTTGCTGCCGTTGACATGCGTCGCCACCGGAACCAGATTCACTTGTCCCGGCGCAGAATCGACTGAGGAGTCAACAAAGAGAACGGAATCGGCATCGGCGATGTCTTTCGCGAGGTCGGGTGTCCATTGCTGGCGAGCGAGAACACGAACGTTAGAGTCGCCCCGAAATCGATTTGCAGCCCACTCAGCAAGCCTGGGCCCGATGCCGTCGTCACTGCGCAGCGTGTTGCCGCAGGCGAGAACCAGGCAGTTCGATTTTTCAAAGCGCATCGGCTCGGCAAGGTTGGAACTCAATTGGTCTCCTTTATGGTTGTGATTCATTTAGATTCTATCGTTGTGAATCCTTGCTTCGCCAGAGATCCGCGGGTGCCGTCAGTCGCGCACAACGCGGTCGAGTTCTTCGCCCTGGGATGAGATTAATGTAATGGCCAACGGCATCTGGCCGAAGGCATGCGTGGAACAGCTGAGGCAGGGGTCGAAGGTGCGAACAACGGCTTCGACGCGGTTCAAAAGTCCTTCGGTAAACTTGCCGTCCTTCACATAGTGTTTGGCGGCCTGGAGAACGCCGAGGTTCATTGCCTTGTTGTTCTGGCCGGTGGCGATGACCAGGTTGGCCCAGGTGATTTTGCCGTTGTCGTCGACCTTGTAGTGGTGGTGCAAGACGCCGCGCGGCGCTTCGGCTTGGCCCGTACCCTCGAGACGGTTCACGCCGGCAGTTGCGCGCACATGCTTGTCGAGGATGCGTGGATCGGAGAGGATCTCTTCGATCCTTTCAATTCCGTAGAGCATCTCCACGAGCCGCGCATGATGATAGTGGAAAGAACTCTCGACCGGCCCGGCGGCCAATTGCTTGAATTCAGTCAATTCCTTTTCGGCTTTCGGCGTGCCCATCGACTTGACAATATTCAGGCGCGCAAGCGGTCCCACGCGATAGCTTCCGCCGGGATAGCCCAGAGGCTTGTAGTAGGCGAACTTGGTATAGCTGTAAGGCTCGACGGCTTCGCCGATGACTTCGGCGTAGCGGGCCGAGGTCATCCCGTCCTCGATGGTGTCGCCTGCGGGGCCGATCAAGCGAAGGGCGCCGTCGGTAAACTCGATGGATTCGTCTTCGTTGATGAGGCTCATGTAGTTGGAAGGGAAGTTGGCGAAGACCGCGATCTCAGCCTGGAAGGTGTCCGCGATCTTTTTGTAGGCGTCCAGCGCGGCAGCGAGATTGGCGTAGGCTTCGGGAATCATCGCCAGGATTTTGTCGCGCTTGTCAGAGGAAATTGACTCGGTGACACCGCCGGGCACGACCCATCCGGGATGGATGCGCTTGTCGCCGAGCAGCTCGATGATGCTCTGTCCGAAGCGGCGCAGAGCGACGCCGGCGCGGCCCAACTCGGGTTTGGCCGCGGCCACGCCGAGGACGTTGCGCAGCTTGGGATCGGATTCCATTCCGAGAAGCAGATCGGGCGAGGCGAGATAAAAGAAACTGAGGGCGTGCGACTGCACCATCTGCGCGAGATTCATCATGCGCCGCAACTGCGCGGCCGTATGAGGGATGCGGATCGACATGATGGCTTCGCAGGCCTTGGCAGAGGCGATGAGATGCGAGACGGGGCAGATGCCGCAGATGCGCGCCATGAGGCTCGGCATCTCGTAGAAGGGGCGGCCTTCGCTGAAGCGCTCAAAGCCGCGGACCTGCGTGACGTGGAAGTGCGCGTCCTCGACTTCGCCCTGGCCGTTCAGCTGGATGGTGATTTTGCCGTGGCCTTCAAGGCGCGTTACCGGATCGATCGTAATGGTCTGGCTCATAAGAAACTCCGAGTTCTCGAAACCAGTGCGGGTGTGGACACCCGCACGACAGCCGGTCTGGAGACCGGCGCTACGTTAAGCTCCAAAGCGGGTGAGCGCCGGAATGTCCAGCGGGCCGCCGTTGACCAGCGCAGTGAGCGCCGTGTGAAAGGTGTCGGCCGAGGGCGGACAACCGGGCAAGAAAACGTCCACCTTCACAAATTCGTGAATGGGGCGCACGATCCGAAGCAGTTTGGGCACAACGACGCAGGGAATCTGCGCCTGCGCGCTGGCGTTCTGGATGTAGGCGCGGTCGAGGATCGCCTCGGGCCCGATGGGATTGCGCATCGAGGGCACGTTGCCGGTGATGGCGCAGTCGCCCATCGCCACCAGCATTCGCGAGTGGTCGCGGACTTTTTTGATTTTCTTCTCGTCGTCGACCGAGCTGACGGCCCCTTCAACGAGGGCGATATCGACTGTGTCAGGGAATTCCTTGGTGTCCACAAGGGGGCTGTAAACCAGATCCACCAGCTCGGCGAGCTCCAGAAGCCGCTCGTCCATGTCGAGAAACGACATGTGGCAGCCGGAGCATCCATCGAGCCAGACCGTCGCCAATTTCAATTTGCTCATTGCGCTTCCCTCATGAGGTTCAGATAGGGCAGAAAATCCGGATACTTGGGATGATCGGAGCCGATCTTGCTCTTGTCGAAAAGGGCTCCCGTGGGGCAGACCTGCACGCACTTGCCGCAGCGCGTGCACGCCGAGCTTCCCCAATCCTGATGCAGGTCGGAGATGATCAGCGAATTGATACCGCGGCCCATCACATCCCATATATGCGCGCCCTCGATCTCAGAACAGACGCGAACGCAGCGGGTGCACAGGATGCAGCGGTTGTGATCGACGGTGAACCGCTCGTGCGAGGCGTCGACGCTGAGTTCGGGATTGCGATAGGGAAGGCGCACATGGGTCAGGCCCTGCTCCTGGCCGAGCGTTTGCAACTCGCAGTGGCCGTTGGAGACGCAGACCGAGCAGATGTGGTTGCGCTCGGCAAAGAGCAACTCCAGAATCGTGCGGCGATGCTTTTGCAGGCGCTCGGTGTTGGTAAAGACTTCCATCCCTTCCTGCACGGTGGCGACGCAGGCTGGGAGCAACTTGTTGCTGCCCTTGATTTCCACCAGGCACATCCGGCAGGCGCCCACATCGCTGAGGCCTTCAAGATGGCAGAGCGTGGGAATATTGATTTCGTTCTCGCGCGCCACTTCCAGGATGGTTTGCCCGGCGCGGGCGCTCACTTCCTGCTCGTCGATGACAAGAGTTTTGACATCTGTTTCCGCGCTCATGCCACCACCTCGCTCGGGATTTCAGACTGGACGGCCTGCATGTTGCAGACGCCGGCCGGACAACGTTTATGCACAATATGTTCGATGTACTCGTTGCGGAAATACTTGAGCGTGCTGAGCACGGGATTGGGCGCCGTCTGGCCAAGACCGCAGAGGCTGGTCTCCTTCACCGTCGAGCAGAGGTCCTCAAGGAGGGCCAGGTCATCCATGGTTCCCGTGCCATCGCAGAAGCGGGAGAGCAGCGTAAACATCTGCGCAGTGCCTGCGCGGCACGGAATGCACTTGCCGCACGACTCGGTCATGCAGAACTCGATGAAGAAGCGCGCGACGTTGACCATGCACGACGTATCGTCCATGACGATCATGCCGCCGGAGCCCATGATGGAGCCCATCTTGAGCAGCGCGTCGTAGCTGACGCCGACATCCAGCATGTCCGCGGGAATGCAGCCGCCGGATGGACCGCCGGTTTGAACCGCTTTGAAAGTGTGGCCGTCAGGCACGCCGCCGCCGATCTCCTCAATGATTTCGCGAAGCTTGATGCCCATGGGCACTTCGACCAGGCCGGTGTTGGCGATCTTGCCGGTCAGCGCGAAGACCTTGGTCCCCTTACTGCGCTCCGAGCCCATGTTGAAAAACCACTTGCCTCCATTGCGGACGATGGGCGCGATGTTGGCGTAGGTCTCGACGTTGTTGATCAGGGTGGGTTTGCCCCAGAGGCCGCTCGATGCCGGGTAAGGCGGCCTCGGCTTGGGCGTGCCGCGCCGGCCTTCGATCGAGGCGATCAATGCCGTCTCCTCGCCGCAGACGAAGGCGCCGGCGCCGAGACGGATCTCCACATCGAAACTGAAGGGCGTGTTGCAGATGTTGTTTCCCAGCAATCCGTGGCGGCGGGCCTCGCGCAGGGCCGTCGTGAGCCGCGAGACCGCGACGGGATATTCGGCGCGCACATAGATGAATCCCTTGCTGGCGCCGATGGCGTAGGCGGCAATCGCCATGCCTTCGATCACGCGGTGCGGATCGCCTTCCATCACGCTGCGATCCATGAATGCGCCCGGGTCGCCTTCGTCGCCGTTGCAGACAACGTACTTGAGGTCGCCCGCGGCCTTGGCCACGGTGCCCCATTTCAGGCCGGTGGGATAACCGCCTCCGCCGCGCCCGCGCAGCCCGCTCTCGGTGATGCGGTGGACGACGCCGTTGGGCGTCATTTCCGTCAGCACGGTGAGGAGCGCTTTGTAGCCGTCGCGCGCGATGTAGTCGTCAATTTTCTCCGGATCGATGTAGCCCGCGTTCTCCAGAACAACGCGCACCTGCTTGTCGAAGTGCTCATCGAGGTTCGATTGCAGTTCCCGGACGGGCGCGCCGCCAAGGCTATTGACGATGGCTTCGGCGTGGCTCGCGTTCACGCGCCGGTAGAGTCTCTCTTCCGGATCGACACGAACGAGCGGCCCGTGAGAGCAGGGCCCCATGCAGCCGGTACGGCGAACCAAAACTTTTTTCGCGCCTGCTTCGGCGGCCTTCACCAAAGCATCTTTCAGCTTGTCGGCGCCCTGGCTGGCGCAAGCCAGGTCCATGCAGACATTGATCTCGTAGTCGTATTTCTCGTTCTCCTGCTTGACGTTCTTGGCGATTTGCTCGAGCTCTTCGATTGTCATTCGGCTTTCCACCTTTCCAACTGCTCGAGCATCTGAGTCTCGGTGACCTCACCGGCCACTTCACCGTCGCAGAGGGCCACCGGCGCGCGGCTGCAGGCGCCGACGCAGCGCGCCACCATTAAACTCACCTGCCCATCGGGAGTGGTTTGCCCTTGCTTGATGCACAGCCGCTTCTCGGCGGCCGCGATCAGCTTGTCCGCGCCCTTGATGTAACACGCCGTGCCGGCGCAAACCGTGAGCGTATGTTTGCCGGGCGGTTTGAGCGTGAAGTAGTGATAAAACGTCGCCACTCCATACGCCTGGCTCAACGGCACATGGAGCGACTGCGCGACAAAGCGAATGGAGTCGTCATCAAGATATCCAAACGACGATTGCACGGTGTGCAGCGTTTCGATGAGCGCGTGGCGGGCAAAGCCGTTTTTGCGCATGGTGCCGTTGACGATTTTCCACCGCTTGTCTTCGCTCGGTAGTGGTGGGGGCGCGATTGCGGGCACATTCCCTCCGTGATTGGTGCGTGCAGAGACGTGTATCAGGAGTTGGGCACGCAGATTGAGCCACTCGCGCCTGATACTACCATTGTTGTACGACCGCAGACCCTCCGGCCTCCGTGACCGCAGTCACCGGCGTGTGTGGCTATCCCATTTGTTGGCATCGATTTCGGACGTTCCAGATGAAAACAAATGGCGCTTCGTTTCGATCAACGCGAGCCGGTGCGTGGGCGCACAGCAACGAGGAAAACCAGCCCGGAACCTGTGCGGAGGATCACTCGCATTGGGTCGTTCTTTCCCACAGTCAACAGAGCCCGTGACGGCCGGCCGGCAGAATGGCGACGACGAAGCGATCCTATTTTAGGGCTTTCATTTCAAGCTTGTAGTCGCTGTAGTCGATGGTGACGACGGTGCGGCCGAAGAGCGCGCTGTCTGACTCGGCGCGGGCATGGATCGCCATCGAATATCCGTGGATGTTTGTGTATTGCCGCATCATGTGCGTGGCTCCTGAAAACGCCGACGGATTCTTCGATGAGACTCCGTCGATCTGGACCAGAGTTCCGTCCTGTGCGTCCACCCAAATGGTGCCGTTGATCAGATTCGGAGCGGCATCCTTAGGCTTGACATCCAGCGCAAAACAGTTGCGCCCATTCATCCTCTGCACGTTGAGGTCCTTGAGGGTCATCGCGTAGTTGGCTGATGTGAACCAGGACTTCTCGACATTTCCAGGCTGATTGATGGTTTGCTCATTCTCCAGAAGCGGCTTTAATCCGAAGTGCAGAAGAATCGACGATCCGCTCTCGGAGAGAACAGTGTACGATTTGCCGACTCCTTTTTTGTAGGTGTCTTTGACGGTCATCTCGGCGACCGGATGCGTTTCATCGCCGCCACGGAAGACGGCATAGTGCTCGACGTCGGTGAAGCCGAGAATGTTTTCAAACCGGGCGGCCACCGCGGCATCGGCCAGACGAATCACTGCCGCAGGATCATGTTCCTGGGTAAACGCGGGGACGCGAAACAAGAGCAGAACGCAGATGCTGGCAACCGTGCGCGCCGTTCTCAACCGCCAAAGACCCATGCAACCCGTCCGTCTTTTTCATTATCGGTCCTCTGCCGTGATCCGGGCCGCGCAGGCTGGATCGGCTCACGTGCCGTGAGACGGTTCAAGTGGGAGGTAACTGCAGCCGCCTGCGCTATGCTGATGCCTGAGCGAGGCGCGAAGTTGGCCCGAAAATCTCGTCCAAAACCGGAACGGCACGAAATGCCGCTGCGGCGCGAAGCGATCACTGTGCGCGGTGTCGTGCAGGGGGTGGGGTTTCGTCCTTTCGTCTACCGGCTGGCCACGGAGGAGGGCCTCGCGGGCTTCATCGGCAACGATACGGGCGGCGTGACCCTGGAGATCGAAGGACCGCCCGAGAGCTTGGAGTCTTTCCGGCGCCGGCTGAGGGATGAAGCTCCGCCGCTTTCGCGGATCGACTCGGTGGTCGCCAAAAACATCCCTCCAAAACAAGAAAGTGAATTCCACATCGTGTTGAGCGACGCGAGCGGGCGGGTGAGCACGGGGATTCCCGCGGACGCGGCGACCTGCGCCGACTGCCTGCGCGAGCTGCTCGATGCGAAGGATCGGCGCTACAGGTATCCCTTTCTCAACTGCACGAATTGCGGGCCGCGCTTTACGATCACGCGCCGCATTCCATATGACCGCCCGCAGACTTCCATGGCGCGATTCAAGATGTGCGCGGAATGTCAGGCCGAGTACGATGATCCGACCAACAGGCGCTTCCATGCGCAGCCTAACGCCTGCCCCGTCTGCGGGCCGCGTGTGTGGCTGGCGGATCCCGAAGGCGCGGAGATTCCGTCGGACGATCCCATCACAGCGGCGATCGACCGCCTGATGGCGGGCGAAATCATGGCCATCAAGGGAATTGGCGGATTTCACCTGGCCGTGGACGCCACCAACGAGTTTGCGGTGATGCGTCTGCGCGACCGCAAGCATCGCTACGGGAAGCCGCTTGCCGTGATGGCGAGCGATCTGGAAGCGGCGCGCGAACTCTGCGTGCTGACGCCGCAGGAAGAAGATCTGCTGCTTACGGCGGCGCGTCCCATTGTTCTCGCGCCCAAACGAACCGGCGGCGGCATTGCGCCTTCGGTCGCACCGGGAATTCCGTGGCTGGGAGTTTTTCTGCCGTACGCACCGTTGCAGCATCTGCTCTTCGCCGATTCGCGTGTCCGGGCGCTTGTGATGACCAGCGCGAACCTGAGCGAAGAGCCGATTGCGATCGATAACGACGAAGCGCTGACGCGGCTCAGGAAGATTGCCGACGCTTTTCTTATGCACGACCGCGAGATTCTGCAGCGCTGCGACGATTCGGTGATGGCGCTGGTCGACGGCGGGCCGCAGTTGATTCGACGGGCGCGTGGGTTTGTTCCGCTGGCCGTGCCGTTGCCGTTTGAGGCGCCCCCGCTGCTCGCGGTCGGCGGACATCTCAAAAACGTCTTTGCGCTCGCACGCGGAGGGTTTGCCTACCAAAGCCAGCATCTCGGCGACCTTGAGAACCTTACTGGGCTGGACTTTTTCCGTGAGTCGCTGGCGCACCTGATGCACACCTTCGAGATCGAGCCTGAGACTGTGGTGCACGACCTGCACCCAGGCTATTTGTCGACGAGCTGGGCAACGGAATGGGCGACGAAGCGCGGAAATCGCGTGGTCGCCGTGCAGCATCATCACGCGCACATCGCCGGCTGCATGGCCGAGCATGGAGTCGAGGGCCCGGTCATCGGACTCTCGCTTGATGGAACGGGTTACGGCAGCGATGGCCGCATCTGGGGCGGGGAAGTGCTCGTAAGCCGCCTGGAGAGCTTCGAACGATTCGCGCACCTTGATTACGTGCCGATGCCGGGCGGCGAAGCGGCGATTCGCGAGCCGTGGCGGATGGCGCTGGGGGCATTGCATGCAGCGGGGTTCGAAATCGAGTCGGAAGAAATCGTGGCGGCGGCCGGGGCGAAACAGCAGGACGCGCATGTGATTCGGCGGATGATCGAGCGCGGAGTGAACACGCCACTCACGTCCAGTTGCGGGCGGCTGTTCGATGCTGTTGCAGCAGTGGTTCTCGGGCGCGGCGTGGTGGATTACGAAGCGCAGGCGGCGATTGAGCTGGAAGGGCTGGCGATAGACGAAGCGGATGAGCTCGATTCCGGCTACGCATTTGAGTGGCTGGCCGGCGACTGGAACGCGCACGTGCCCGGCCGCATCGGCGCCGGCCCGCTGTGGCGCGCGATGTTTGAGGATCTGCGTTCGGGTGTTGCCAAGCCGCGCATTGCGGCGCGTTTTCATGCCGGCGTTGCAGACTGCATTTACTCGCGCGGCGGTTGAGGCTCGCGCGGCTACGGGGATTGGCCAGGTTGCGCTTTCCGGGGGCTGCATGCACAACCGCCGGCTTGCAAGGCTTCTGCGCGCGGCGCTGGAGGCGCAGGGATTTGAGGTTTACCAGCACAAACAGGTGAGTCCTGGCGACGGAGGCCTGAGCTACGGACAGGCAGTGGTGGCGGCGGCAATCCTAAAAAGCGAGCGGGGAGACCGGGCGGAGACGACCAAATGACGGAGCGAAGGAGCAGCCGCAAGCTCTTCACGATTCCTGCCGGAGTTTTCAGTTGTCTGCTTACCCTTTACGGACTGGCAGCAATACGCGGGCTGGATCTTCGCCAAGACACTGTTTTGTCCGTGGCCTATTGCGGACTGCCGCTGCTGAGTCTTCCTTTTTATTTGCCGGCGCTGGCCGTGCGGAAGCTGCTGCCGATTCAGGCCATTCTTTTCCTCGGTTATGTTGCCGTGTACTCGGTGCTCAATTGGAGAACGTGTGCGGAGCTGGGATATTGCGGCAGCGTGGCGTCGGTTGTGCTGCTGACGATCACGACATCGAAAGTGATGCTGTTTTGGGGTGTCGCGTTGAGCAGCGCTGCGGCGTGGGCGGTGGAACGGCGCGGCGGTTCTGGCTCAGGCAGCGAGAGCGGGCGGCGTTGATTTGCGCTATCGTGTGCGGGCCAGGAGGCCCGCACGACAGCCGGTCTGGAGACCGGCGCTACGATCTCAAGTCTGGAGACCAGCGCTACAATTCAGCCGGAGAGCCGCACCAGTTCCTGCGCCTCATCGCGCGGGCCGAGGATGGACATGCGGGGGATGCGGCCGCGCACCATCGCGACTTCGTCGCAGCGATGCAGGCGGGGACACATCTGGCAATCCTTGAAGATCTTGTCGGGCAGTTCCGATTTGTCTTCGACGGTGCGGAAGCCGTACTTGAAAAAGAAATCGGGAATACGCGTGAAGAGGCAGACAGACTGAATGCCGTGCGTTTCGGCTTCCTCAATGAGAGCTTTCAGGATTCCGCCGCCGGCGCCCTGGCTTTTGGCTTCGGGCTTGACCACAATCGACCGTACCTCGCAAAGATGCGGACCGTAGAGGTGCAGCGCCCCGCAACCGAGGAAGACGCCGCCATCAGACTCGGCAACCGTGAAATCGCGAATGTTTTCGCAGATTTCGGCGAAGGGCCGCTTGAGCAGGGTGCCGTCGCCGGAAAGAGAGTTCACCAGGTCGTAGATATTGGAGGCGTCGTGCAGAAGTGCTTTACGCACCAGCATGAATTGCCTCCCCAGCCTGATGTTTTTCGAGAACTCGAATCCAGTCCGAGGCCCGATCGAGGGCATTGCTCACGCGCTCGCGCGCCGTTCCTCCGATCACATCGTGGCAATCGAGCGTGGCATCGAGAGTGATCGCTGGATAGAAGTCATCGCCGAATTCCTCGCCGAACTTGCGGAGTTCTTCGAGCGACAGGCCGTCGAGTTCGACGCCCTTTTCGATGGCGAAGCGAACCGCGCGGCCGATCTTTTCGTGAGCGGTGCGGAAGGGAACGCCCTTGTGAACCAGATAGGTTGCGGCGGCCATGGCGTTGAGGAAGCCTGACTCTGCCGCTTCGCCCATGCGGTCGCGATTGAATTGAATGGCGGCCGTGAACCGCGCAACGAGATTGAGCATTTGCGGCACAAAGCCGGCGGAGAAGGCCGGCTCCTGGGTCTCCTGCATATCTTTATTGTAGGCCAAGGGCAGGCCTTTGAGCTGCATTGCGACAGTCTGCGCGGCGCCAGTCAGGCGGCCGACTTTTGCGCGGATTAATTCGGTCAAATCGGGGTTCTTCTTCTGGGGCATGGCGCTCGATCCCGTGGAAAACGCCTCAGGAAGAGTGACAAAGCCGAACTCCGCTGTGGCAAACAGCGTAATCTCTTCGGCAAAGCGGCTGAGGTGCAGGCCGACGAACGTGAGCGCGTTGAGGTATTCGAGAATAAAGTCGCGGTCGCTTGTTGCGTCGATCGAATTGGCGGTGGGCGCTCGGAATGCGAGTTCGCGCGCTGCGATGGTGCGGTCGAGAGGAAGCGTCGCTCCCGCAACGGCTCCAGAGCCGAGCGGGCAGAAATTCAGCCGCGCCGCGCAATCGAGAAGGCGGTCGGCATCGCGCAACGCCATCTCAACGTAGGCTAGAAGCCAATGCGCGATTAAAACTGGCTCGGCGCGCTGCATGTGCGTGTAACTCGGCATGACGGAATTGCCGGCGTCGCGGCCCTGCTCGACCAACGCACCAGCCCAGGAGGCGAGGCCGCTCACGACGAGCTCGATTTGCGCGCGAACGTAAAGACGGAGGTCGGTTGCGATTTGCTCATTGCGGCTGCGGCCCGTGTGCAGCTTGAGAGCCAGATCTCCAACGCGCTCCACGAGCTTGAGCTCGACGAAGTGATGAATGTCTTCGGCGGTCCGATGATTGCTCATCTCGGTCTTGCGAGCGGGCGAAGCGAATTCCGCGGAAATCTTGTCCAGCGCCCCGCGCAGTTCCACTGTTTCAGTTTTGGTCAGGATCCCGGCAGAGAAAAGGGCCGACGCGTGCGCTTTGCTGGCGGCGACTTCGTAGTCGAGAAGCTGCCAATCGAAGACGATGGAGCGCTGCCAGGCTTCAAATTCCGCATCCAGCGGCTCGCGGAAGCGGCCGGACCACATCTTTCCGGATTGTTGTTCGTCAGACATTTCTCTAAGGGTACCTGATCTTACTCGTTCTCCCGGCCATTGTTGAGCTGGGGCATTTCGCTGCCTTTGCTCAGCGTCAGGAGGCCGGCTTTTGCGTAAGTGACAAGCTTCTCGCGGGTGTCGGTAATGTCGAGGTTGCGCATAGTGAGTTGGCCAATGCGATCGCGCGGGGAAAATGTGGACTCGGTTTTCTCCATGCTGAGGCGCTCAGGATGGAATGTGAGGTTGGGGGACTCGGTGTTGAGAATGGAGTAATCGTTGCCGCGGCGCAACTCGAGTGTGACCTCGCCAGTGATCGGTTTGGCGACCCAGCGCTGGGCGGACTCGCGAAGCATGATGGCCTGCGAGTCGAACCAACGGCCCTGATAGAGCAGCCGGCCAAGCTTGCGGCCGTTCTCGCGGTACTGCTCAATCGTGTCCTCATTGTGGATGCCAGTGACGAGGCGCTCGTAAGCGATATAGAGGAGCGCGAGGCCGGGAGCCTCGTAGATGCCGCGGCTCTTGGCCTCAATAATGCGGTTCTCAATCTGATCGGACATGCCGAGGCCGTGTCTTCCTCCGATACGGTTCGCTTCCAAAAGGAGCGCGACGGAGTCGTCGAAGTGCCGGCCGTTGAGGGACACGGGCGTGCCCTCTTCAAAACGAATGACAACTTCTTCGCGCTTGATCTCGACGTCATCGCGCCAGAATGCTGCGCCCATGATGGGAACGACGATCTTGACGGAAGAAGAGAGATGCTCGAGATCCTTGGCTTCGTGGGTTGCGCCGAGAATATTGGAGTCGGTTGAGTAGGCCTTCTCTGCCGACATTTTGTAAGCGAAGCCGGAGCGCTGCATATATGCAGACATTTCGGCGCGGCCGCCGAGCTCGTCGATAAACGCAGCGTCAAGCCACGGCTTGTAGACCTGGAGGTTGGGATTGACGAGCAGGCCGTACCGGTAGAAGCGCTCAATGTCGTTGCCTTTGAAGGTAGAGCCGTCGCCCCAGATGTTGACGTCGTCCTCCTTCATGGCGGCGACAAGCATGGTGCCGGTGACGGCGCGGCCGATGGGAGTGGTGTTGAAATAAGGGACGCCCGCAGTGGTGATGTGGAAGGCGCCGGCCTGGAGCGCAGCGATGCCTTCGCGCACGAGCGGACCGCGGCAATCGATGAGGCGAGCCTTTTCAGCGCCGTATTCGAGGGCTGCGCGCGGAATGGACTCGTAGTCGGTTTCGTCGGGCTGGCCGAGGTTGGCTGTATAGGCGTAAGGGATCGCGCCCTTCTGCCTCATCCAGTGCAGGGCAGCGGAGGTGTCGAGCCCGCCGGAGAAGGCGATGCCGACTTTCTTCCCCGTGGGGAGGGACTCGAGAATTACGGACATGATCTCCTTTTAAGTTCTCAGTTCGCAGTTCGCAGCGAACTACGAACTCGCTACTGAAACTTCTCCACGTTCACGAATCCGCCAAGCAACAACAGCAACAATGCCTTCTGTACATGAAGGCGATTTTCGGCCTGGTCGAAGACGATGGACTGCGGGCTGTCGATGACTGCGTCGGTCACTTCCTCGCCGCGGCGCGCAGGCAGGCAATGCATGAACACCGCCGTGGGCGAGGCTTTGGACATGAGGGCTTCATTCACCTGATAGGGGCGGAAGATGGGCGCGCGTTTTGTCGACTCGTGCTCGAATCCCATGCTCACGCACACATCGGTGTAGACGGCATCGGCGCCTTCGACGGCTGCCTTGGCATCCTGCATCAGGCGCAGCTCACAGTGATTCTTCCCCGCGATTTCGCGCGCGGCGGCTACGATTTCCGCCTTGGGCGAGTAGGCGCGAGGCGTGGCCACCGTGACGTTGGCTCCTAACTGGGCGCCCGCGAGCATGAGCGAGTGACACACGTTGTTGCCGTCGCCGACGTAGGTGAAGTTGAGTCCCACGGCGGTGCCGAAATGCTCTTCAAGCGTCATGAAATCGGCCAGCGCCTGGCAGGGATGCTCAAAATCAGAGAGGGCATTGACGACCGGCACGCGGGAGTTGGCAGCCATCTCGGTAATGGTGTCGTGCGCGTAGGTGCGCAACACAATGACATCGACCCAGCGCTCGAGATTCTTCGCCACGTCGGCGATGGTTTCGCGCTCGCCGAGCGGAGAATTGGTCTGGTCGACAAAAATCGCATTGCCGCCCATGGTGTTGATGCCGGCTTCGAAGGCGAGGCGCGTGCGCAGGCTGGCTTTTTCAAACATGAGCACCATCTGCTTCCCGTCGAGACCATGACGGTATTCGCGGGGACTCTGCTTGACGTCGTGCCCCAACTTCATGAGGGCGCGCACTTCAGCGCTGGAGAGGTCGGCGATGGAGCAAAGATCCTCGCCGGCCATGCGCGCGGCCGCGGCAAGGACATCGGATCCTTCTCGACGGGAATTGCCGATTCTTTGCGCTCAAGGGTTGTTCTGCTAGACATGACGGTGACCTCCAACGGGCTCGCCGCGGCGAGCTGCAGTGTTGACAGTGAGCACTTCATCGAGCGCGGCAATTGCGGTATCCACGTGAACGCGCTCGAGGATGTACGGCGGCAGGAAGCGCAGCACAGTGTCACTGGTGCAGTTGATGAGAATGCGGCGCTTCAGCATTTCCGCTACGGTGAGCTTGGCCAGTTCCGCGGAGTCGAGCTCGGCGGCGAGCATCATGCCCTTTCCGCGCACGTCGATGATGGAATCATGCCGGGCGGCGAGCGAGCGCAGGGACTCCTGGAAGTAGTCTCCGACTTCAGTGGCGTGGGCGAGCAGGCTCTCTTTCTCGATTGTGTCAATGACGGCGATGCCGACGGCGCAGGCCAGCGGTCCGCCACCGAAAGTTGTGCCGTGCATTCCGGCGTGCATCACGCGAGCAACTTCTTCCGTGCACATGATGGCGCCGAGCGGGAGGCCACCGGCAAGAGGCTTGGCGAATGTGGTCACATCGGGCTGAATCCCGTAGTGCTGATAGGCGCACCATTTTCCCGTGCGGCCCATGCCGGACTGGATCTCATCGACAATGAGCAACGCGCCCGTTGAGCTGGCCAGTGCGCGCGCCTCGGCAAAGAATTCACGGGTGAGAGGACGAATTCCGCCCTCACCTTGAATGCTCTCGACAAGGATGGCGCAGACCTCGCTGGAAAACTTCTGGCGCAAATCGCTGACATCATTGAAGCGCACGAACTCGACGCCAGGAACCACAGGCGCGAATGGCTCGCGGTATTTTGCCTTGTACGTCGTGGACATGGCGCCAAAGGTGCGGCCGTGAAAGCTCTGCTCGAGCGCGAGAAACTTTGTGCCGATGTTCGCGCCTTCGCTGCGGCGAAGGCCAGAGTAGGCGCGCGCCAGCTTGAGCGCTCCCTCCCACGCTTCCGTGCCGGTATTGGCGAAGAAGGCGCGGTCGAGACCGGTGCGTTCGGTGAGGCGCATGGCGAGCTCGGCCTGGCCCTCGTGATAATAGAGGTTCGACGTGTGAATGAGGGCCCGGCTCTGACGGGCGATCGTATCGACGATTGCCGGATGGTTGTATCCGAGCGCATTGACACCGATGCCGCTGAGCAGGTCGAGGTACTTCGTGCCTTTCTCGTCCTGGATGTAGACCCCTTCGCCGCCGACGAACAGAATCGGGCTCCGATCATAGGTGGAGAGGAGCAGACGTTTCTCCGCGGCGCGAATCTCTTCGAGTTTCATGGAACGCGAACCTCCTGATATTTCCCCAGGGGTGAAGCCCATTCCTTTCGGGGGCCCCTGTTCGTCGCTGATACAAAGCGCTTCAAAATCTCCGAGGCGCGCCGCCCCTACGGGGCTTCGCACATCGACTTACTCCCGACCCCACGCTGAAGCGCGGGGCTAACAACCGTTGCGCCTACGGCGCGTCTTGCGCGACTCGAATCTCAACTTGATTCGAATCTCTCTCAAAAACTTCAGGCCACCATCACTTCGGTGCCGTGGGCGACGCGCGAGCTGCAGAGATCGGGCAGAGAAGCGGCTGCTTCGGCGGGAAGAATACGTACACGCTTCACGCCGTTCAAAAGCGCCTCTCGACATGCGCTTAGCTTGGGCAACATCCCGCCTGAAATCACCGAGCTCTTGGCCATTTCCGCAATCTGATCGATCGAAAGCCAGCGCAGCACTTCACCGTTCGCGCCTTTCACGCCAGGGACATCGGTGAGGAAAACCAGCGCGTCAGCGTGGCAAGCGACCGCGCACGCAGCGGCCATCTCGTCTGCGTTGATGTTGTAATACTCGCCGTCGAATCCGAGGGCCATGGAGCAAAGAACCGGAACGCCGTTCAATTGCCAAATGGCCTCCAACCAGCGGGGATCGCTCGCGGCGATCTCGCCGACGAAGCCAAGATCGGGTGAGGTGCGCTTTTTGCGCGCGCGGAAAAGCAATCCGTCGCCGCCGGAGAGGCCGACCGCCGGCTGGCCGAGCGCGCCGAGAGCGGCAACCAGGCTTTTGTTCACGCGGCCGGCAAAGACCATCAAAGCCGCGTCGCGCGTTTCCGCGTCGGTGACGCGCAGGCCGTCGATGAACTCGCTCTGCTTGCCGAGCGCCTTGAGGGTGCGAGTCAACTGGACGCCGCCTCCGTGGACGACGGCAACCTGATTGCCGTCATGCACCAGGTCGGTAATTGCCCGCATGCAGCTTTCGAGGAGCGAAGGGTTTTCCAGGCCCGCGCCTCCCAATTTGACGACGTACTTCATTCAAGGCCCTCCGCAGCGCATTTCATGCGAGACCCTCCGATTCGGGCCAATCCTGCATGACGTTCAGATTCTGGACTGCCTGGCCGGCGGCGCCTTTGAGGAGATTGTCGAGACAACTGACAATCACCGCGCGCTTGCCCGTTGCGTCAAGTTGAAATCCGATGTCGGCGTAGTTGGTCCGCACCGAGTATTGAATCTGCGGCAGCGACTTTTCGTAGAGCCGAACCATTGGGCTGCCCGCAAAGAACCTGCGATACACGTGTGCGACGTGCTCGCGCGTTTCCGGCTCCGCAAAGTGGACGTAGATCGTGGACAGAATTCCGCGCGGAATCGGCAAAAGATGCGGAGTGAAAATAATCTGGCAACTTGAAACGCCGATTTCCTCAAGAATCTCGCCAGTATGGCGATGCGCAAACACGCTATAGGCAGAAAGATTGTCGGCCGCGTACATGAAATGCGTTCTGGGCGTGGGAACCTTGCCCGCACCGCTGACGCCGCTCTTCGAGTCGGCCACGATGCCGCGATCGAGATCGATGAGGCCCGCCGCGACAAGAGGCTTGAGGGCAAGAATGACCGAAGTCGCATAGCAGCCGGGATTGGCAACCAATTTGGCAGACGCGATGTCTTTGCGATGAAGCTCCGGCATGCCGTAGACAGCCTGCGACTGGGTGGCTTTGGCGACCTCGGAGCCCTCGTCGTCGAAGGCATACACGGCGCGGTTGGCCGGCTGGGTCAGCCGCCATGCACCGCTCAGATCAATGACGCGCAGGCCCCGCTTGAGCGCTTCAGGCACCCACTCGCGCGACTGCTCATGCGGCGTAGCGAGAAACAAAACGTCAACGCCCAGCGTGGAAAGCAGCTCCCACGAAAACGGCTCGAGCTTCAAGTCCGCGACGCCGTGGATGCCGCCCAGCTGGGGATGAATATCGGTGAGTGCAATACCGCCGTGTTCGAGATCCTTGGCATCCACGCGACCGGCAAAGACCGGCGGGTGATTTTTCAATCGGGGATGATGCAACAGCAGCCGCGCCAGCTCGGCGCCGGCGTAGCCGGTGACTCCCACGACCGCGGTTTGTATGGTCTTCGTCATATTTCCAGCATCGTCCTGAGCCGCGCTTCGACCTCGCTGGCGTGGCGCGCGTCCGTACAAATAATCAAAACCGTGTCATCCCCGGCGATGGTGCCGACGACTTCAGGCCACTCTTCGCGGTCGAGGGCCGCCGCAACCGGCTGCGCCCCGCCCATGGCAGTTCTCAGGACCACCTGGTTCGTTGCCTGGCGGGCACGCAGGCCAAAGCTGTCAATCATCTCATTGACAGAGGGCGGCCGATCTTCGTCTGCCGACGGCGCGAGGGTGGTCGTCCCGTGACCATTGGGAAGCGAGTATCCGCCGGGACCCTTGGAGAGCCGCAGCTGGTGAATGTCACGCGAGAGCGTGGCCTGGGTGACGTGAATGCCGCGGCGGCGCAATTTGCGGCGCAGCTCGTCCTGGCTTGCGACCGGCGAGCTGGCCAGCACTTCGCGGATTAAGTTGAGGCGTTGGGCGTTCATTTTCCGGTACCAATTCCTGAATTCGTGCAAAGCAAAGGCGCGGTTCCCGGCAGGAAACCGCGCTTGAATAAATATACGCTCCGATTGCATAAGTATGCAAGGGAATTTTGAGCGAGATTATGTACTTCATACAAGGTAAAATTGTGAATGATTATGCATTTCGGGGCGAAAGGCCAAGCACTTGTGTGTTTTACACAAGGTGCGCCCAAGTGAGAAGATTCAGGCCAGAGCATAATCTATGGCCCAAAAAACGCGGGATCGTTTTGTGGAATACCTCGACTCACCCTGGTTTGGAATTGGGGTGGGCATAATGATCGGTGCTTATGGCTCACTTCTTTCGGTCAAATGGCTGATAGGTGCCGGATGGTTACTGGTAAGCATTCAGATGTTTAGGCATGATTTTTTCGAGAAGGGAATGTTTGTCCGAATAATTACCAATCTTGGAGCTTCGGGCGCTTTATTGCTGGTTCTAGCTTATCTGTGGTGGGTCGTTCCAAAGCCGCCTGAACAACTGAGGAAAGGTGATATTCCACCACCTTTATCCGAAGAACAAATTCAAGAAGCAATAGCAAAGCAGGCCCCCGCAATCGCAAGGGCTATCCTTCCATTATTCCAAGCCCAGCAACAGCCCACTACTCTCACTCAGGTTACACAAGCAATCAGAGATTCGTTTACTTCTCCTAGTGAGTTAGCAAACCTTAGTGCGAAGCGTCTTAACTACGAAGTGGATATAACGCTTCGCGAGGTGCTTTCCTTTCAAGGTGATTGGAATTCGAAGCTCAGTGTAATCGAAAGTGAAATCAGAGATGGAATCCAATTCTTTAAGAAGGCGCCTAATGGGACGTGGAATTCGATGGACCCGCAAACCGCTGCTGCTTTCAGACAAGAAGGCGAAGCACGGAAAGCAGATTACAGCAGCCAAATGCGGGAAAGATCGAGAAGCAGTATGTCGCGGCTATGTGATTTAAGGCGTGAACTTCTATTGAACAGGCTCAAGCCGGAGGAAATTGCCGGATTAGACAACGATGAGCGCGTTTCTAATTTGTGTCAGATGATCGCAACCTTTCCATACAGCTTAGACGATATGGAGCGCCTCTCGATGAATATGGCTGCTCTTCAGCAGAAACTGGAAATTGATATTAAGCATTAAGCGAACTAGGCCGCGTGAGTAAGGTTCCTGTATTCCAGCACTGGAGCCTCGATGAGTTTCATGAGCGTGTCACGGAACAGATAGGGATTCTCTCGATTGTTGACTCTGAACGTCATCTCATTTAAATACGCTTCTAAATGTTTGGCACTGAGCCGGTGCCACGTTCCGACAATGCCCCTCTTGAGTAAAGAAAATGCCGACTCGATCCCGTTTGTCGTTACATCGCCGTTAACGTAGATGCCCTTGGAGTGATTGACGGTCTTGTGTTCGACGCCCCACTTCTCAGCTTTTGCAATTGCTAAGGGATAGGCAGCAAGTTCATCGGTCATGATCACGTCCACATCACCGCTGATGTTCTCTCTGATGTACTTTGCGAGCGTGCCGGAAGCCGCATCTTCGGCATGAAAGAATCGCAGTTCTCCGCCACGCTGTTTAATGCCGATTACTACCTCTTTTGCCTTCTTGCCAGCGTAGACGCCCTGGCCCCTCTTCTTACCTCCAACGTAGGTTTCATCGATCTCGACAATGCCGTCCAGAGGCTCAGGGTTGGCTTCCTTCATCGCGGCTCGTACTCGGTGACACAGATACCATGCCGTCTTGTACGAGACGCCCAGCGTCCGCTTAATTTGATTGGCGCTCATTCCCTTGCGAGACTCGCAGAGCAGGTAAACGCACAGGAACCACTTCCATAGCGGCAAGTGGGAATCATTGAAGATCGTGCCAGCGGTAACGCTGAACTGATAGCGGCATCCGTCGCAGTCGTACTGGTCGCGCTTTTTGATACTGGAAATCTTGCGCGATTTGCAGCGTGGGCACATAATCTCATCAGGCCAGCGCAGAGCCTCAAGGTACTCGCGGCATTTCTTCTCGCTGCCAAACTCTTCGATCAGGGAGCAAAGATTAACGGAGCCTTGCATGTCTAAGCCCTCCACTTCCTTCAAGCATCCGCGCCACATGACCACGGAAGAGGCCGTTTCGCATCTCTTCCACCCGAAGGTTATTGAGCAAATCAAGCAAGAGAAGGAACAGCCCAAAAAGCGGCCACAAAAGAAAGGTTAGCTTATTTGGTACCTTGTGTCAAGTATATAATCTTCATTTTGAGGAAAAATGACGTTCAACAAAAGGAGATTACGGGCCGGGCGATGGCTCGCTTGATAGCGGCGCCATGCATCCCAGGCCGCGCCCGCGGCCCGCTTCCTCAGCTACGATACAGTCCAATAGACCGCGAACCGTTGCCAACTTTGGTTCAGCGGCTTCAGGTTGATTTCGCGATCCTGCCCGATGGCCCGAAATGCGAGAGCCTGGCCGGGAACCGGCCGGACCCAGGAGCTGGGGTCGGCGCCGCTGGCCTGGAGCGCAGGGACGTCAAGCGGAGGCGCGTGGTGCACTTCCGGTCCCTGATTGTGCTCGAGGCTGTCTTCGAGCCCGTTCTTGGGAAATTGTCCAGCCAGTACCAGCGGACCGTAGAGCAATGCCTGCTGCGTGCGATCGTCGGCCAACGGCTCCGCGGTGAGGCGCATGGGGAGCGAGAGTTGAATGTGGTCGCCGGGCTTCCAGGCGCGAGTGATCGTGAGATAACTGCCCGGCGCGCCGGAAACATCGAGCCGCCGGCCATTGAGGACGATGGAATTTGCAATGGTCGTCCATGACGGGATCCGCAACCGGAGCGACCACGGAGTGTCCTGTGTTTTCTCGACTGTGAATTCGGTGATGTCGCTTTCAGGCAAGTTCGTGCGCTGTCTGAGCCGGATGCCGCGATCCTTCCAGTCCACCGTCGACGCGAAGTAGAGATTGACGTAGAGCGAGTCGTCGTCGTGGAAATAGATGGTGTTATTCACCTTGGAATACTCTTCAACGCCCGTGCCCGTGCAGCACCAGAAGGAGTCGTCTTCGGTGCAGGTCGTCTTCCATGCCCCCGGAGCGAGAGAGAGGAAGTAGCTCGTGTGGCCGGTTTCAGGCTCGATGGTACCCAGGCGGTGATTGAGAAGATTCCGCTCGTAGTAATCCATGTAGCGGCTGTCGGGATCCCACGAATACAGGTGCCGCGCGAGCTTCATCATGTTGTAGGAGCAGCAGCATTCCTGGTGATTTGCGCTGACTTTCATTTCGGCCGCGAGATGATCGGGATCGACAAGCCAGTGCTCATTGGTGCTGGAGCCGCCGGTCGAAAAGGTGCGGGCTTCGGAAACCGTCTCGAAAAAGAAGCGGCTCACGTCGCGGAAGCGGTAATCGGAGCTTAGCTCGTAGCGGCGCGCCGCTCCAATCACCTGCGGAACGTGCGTGTTCATGTGCTGGCCCTTGAGCGCATCGTGGCGCAGAACCAGCGGCGTGAAGAAGATCTTCTTGGTGAAGCGGTCGCCGGCGCGCGCCCAGCGATCGTCGCCGGTGGTGGCGGCGATGTTGTAGAGAACTTCGTTCATGCCACCGAACTCGTCGTTGAGGATGTCCTGCATGTGCTCTTCGGTTTTCGATGCGGTCCAGGCATCGGCCCAGCCGGCCATTTTCACCACGACGTCGAGAGCCTGATCGTTGCCGGCCTGGGTCTTCATGTCGTAAAGCCCGGCCATGATTTTGTGGATGGTGTAGAACGGCGCCCAGACTCTTTTGCGCTGGTCGAGCCGGTCAAACAACTCAGTAGGGAAGGCGCTGAGATAGCCGTTGTCGTTGAGCTTTGCCTGGCACTCGGCAAGCCCCGCCACGAGCTCGTCGGCCTTCGATTTGACGGCCTTGTCGCCGGTGGCCGCGTAGAGCATGGAGCACGCGGAAAGATAGTGGCCGACAAAATGGCCGCGAAGCTCGCATTTGGGGTCTTCCCAGCCGCCGAGTGGTTTGGCGGCAGAGGGAATTCCAGCGTTGACGCGGAAGTTGTGAAGGAGCCGGTCGTTGGGGAGGCGCATCAGGTAGGCACGGTTCCACTCGCGCGCCTGCTGGAGCGGGCCGGATTCGAGGGTCACGTCGCCGAGCGCAAATTCACGCACCCTGGGCTGCATCGGGTTGCGAGCGAACTCAATGGGCGCAGCGAAGGGCTCGGGCTCATCGACCCTAAACCGGAGTCGGGAGGGACAACCTGTGCCGGAGGCGCGTTGGGCGCAGCGGGCTGGGCGGGCGCGGCCTGGCCCAGTGGCTTTGCTTCAGCGATGCCAAGAAGAGACGATGCGGCCGCCAATCCGACAGGGGCAAGGGCAACGCTTTTGGCGAACTCTCTGCGGCTTACTTTCTTCATGGTGGTTCCTCTCATTCAAGCAAACGTTTACCGGATCGCGCGCGAGCGAGAGATCAGATTACTTCAAATCTCTCCAGTTCGGTCCAAACGAGATGTCGGCAACCAGCGGCACTTTCAGTTTAACCACTCCCTCCATCTCGGCACGCACAAGAGCTGCAGCATCTTCTTTCTCGCCGGCGGGAACTTCAAAGAGCAACTCGTCATGGACCTGCAAGACCATGCGCGTCTTCATTTTCTTCCCGGCCAGCTTGCGGTCGAGTGAAATCATCGCCAGTTTAATGAGGTCGGCCCCGGTTCCCTGCAGCGGAGTGTTGATCGCTGTGCGTTCGGCAAAGCCGCGCTGATTTGGATTGCGGCTTTCAATGTCGGGGATGGGCCGCAGGCGTCCGAACATGGTGCGCACGAAACCGTCCCGGCGGGTTTGTTCGAGCGTCTTCTCAATGAACGCGCGCACGCCCTGGTAGCGCGCAAAGTACCGCTCGATGTAAGCCTTTGCTTCGGCCTGCGGAATGCCCAACTGCGCGGCGAGGCCGAATGCGGAGATTCCGTAGACAATGCCGAAGTTGACGGCTTTGGCGCGGCTGCGGGTTTCCTTGTCCATGGATTCGACAGGGACGCCGAAGACTTCGCTTGCGGTGAGGGAATGAATGTCAATCTCTTCGGCATAGGCGCGGATGAGCAGCGGATCTTCAGTGAAGTGCGCGAGCAGGCGCAGTTCGATTTGCGAGTAGTCGGCCGAGAGCAGCTCGGTGCCCGGCGCGGCGGTGAATGCGGCGCGAATCTCGCGGCCCAGCTCCGTACGCACGGGAATGTTCTGCAGGTTCGGATTGATCGATGAGAGGCGGCCAGTGGCCGTTGCGGCTGATTGGAAGGTTGTGTGCACGCGCGAATCGGCATCTGCGAGCAACGGCAAGGCATCAATGTAATTCGATTTGAGCTTGGAGAGATGGCGATACTCGAGGACCAGCCTGGGGACCTCGTGCTTCTCGGACAGGAACTCGAGCACGTCCACCGCGGTGGAGACAGACTTGTTCTTGCCGCGAGCGGGCGGAGCGGGCAGGCCCAACTTGGTGAAAAGAACAATGCCGAGCTGCTTGGGCGAGTTGATATTGAAGCGTTCGCCAGCCAACTCAAAAATGCGCTCGCCGACGCGCGTCAACTCTCCGTTGAACTTTTCCGAAAGGCTGCTCAGCGCATTCTTATCGATGCGAACTCCGGCTTTTTCCATGCGGTAGAGAACGGGCGCGAGAGGGAGGTCGATTTCGGTGTAGACGCGGGAGACATCGGCTTTGACAGCTTCTTCGTGCAGCGCGGGAACGAGCGCATGAATGGAGGCGGCCGCGGCGGGCAGGGAAGAAGGAGACGGTTGGTTGTGGCGCGCGGCAACATCGGCAAGGGCCTGCGTTGAGTGCGTGGGGTTGAGCGCGTAGGAGAGCAGTTGCGTGTCGTCGACAGGGCCAAGGAGCGCGACGTTGACGTCGCCAAGGACATGGAGGGCGAGTTTCCAATCGTGCACGCGCTTGGGAACGGAAGCATCTTCAAGGAGCGCGCGGAGGCTCGGCTGTGAGAGGCAGGCGAAGTGCGCGCGCGGGATCGGCGGAGACTCCGAGGAAGAAATGAGTTTTCTTTTCAGCGGATTCCGCGAGGTCGAGCAGGGATTGAACCGCCGGCTGATCGTCTTCTGATTCCGGCTCAGCCGGTTCGACGGCGTCGAGCGCCAACGCAAATCCGTCCTGGCGGGCGGCGGCGTAAAAGTTTTTCTCTTGTTCCGGGCTGGGATCGTCGATGAGCTCGGCTGAAACTCCGCCCTCGGCGGGAGCAAGATCGCGCAGCATGGATGTGAACTCGAGCTCGGTAAAAAGCGTGCGACAGGCCTCGAGATCGGGCGGCTGGGTTTCCATAGCGGCCAGGTCAAGGGGCAGTGGCACGTGCGTGTCGATGGTGACGAGTTCCTTGGAGAGCAGAACGGTGTCACGATTCTGCTGGAGAGATTCGCGATACGCCTTGCGCTTGACTTCGGAGGCGCGATCGAGGACCGCTTCGACGGAACCGAATTCCTTAATGAGCTCGACGCTGCCCTTGTCGCCGATGCCGGGTGCACCGGGAATGTTGTCGACCGAATCTCCGCGCAGGGCCATCACGTCGACGACTTTGTCCGGAGGCACGCCGAGCACTTCTGTCACCTTCTCGGGGTCGAGAATCAGATTGTCTTTTTGCGGATTGAGGATCTTCACCTGCGGCGTGACGAGCTGCATCATGTCCTTGTCGCCGGAAACGATGAAGACTTCGTGCTGCTGCTCGGCGGCTTCGCGAGCGAGGGTGCCGATGACGTCGTCTGCCTCGAAGCCTTCGGCCTGAAGGATGGGAATGCGCAATGCTTCGAGGGCGCGGCGAATGTAGGGAATCTGGCGGCGAAGATCCTCGGGCATGGCCTCGCGCCTGGCTTTGTAGCCGTCGTAGCTTACGTCCTCGAAGCTCTGAATCTTCGCGTTCCAGCGGCGCAGAGTGGCGATGGAGCGGGCGCGCTCGTCGCGGAAGACCTCGCCGCTGACGTCGAATACCGCGGCGAAGTATTTGGGCGAGAAGTCCTGGCGGAGCTTCTTGATCATGTTGACGAAGACGTAGGTGGCCGCGGTGGGCAGGCCGGAGCGCGTGGACATGGGCCGCGAGCGCTGCATGGCGTGATAGGCGCGGAAGATGAAGGACATCGCGTCAAGGAGAAAGACGGGCGGCCTAGGCGAATCGGGCATCGATAGTGAGGATAGCAGCGGACGGTGAACGGTGGACAGTGGACGGTGGACGGTGAAGAAGTGAAGAAGTGAAAGAGTGCACGGTCAATCGCTCTTTCGCTTCTTCACTGAATCAGCATGCAGTCGCCGTAGCTGAAAAAGCGATAATGGGATTGGACTGCGTGGCGATAGGCGGCGAGGATGCGGTCGAGTCCGGTGCGCTGAGGGCCGGCGAAGGCCGAGACCAGCATGAGCAGGCTGGACTGGGGCAGATGGAAGTTGGTGAGGAGCGCGCCGACGATACGGAAATCAAAACCGGGCGAAATGAAGATATCGGTAGAGCCGGAGTGGGGCTGGATGGGACGGTCTCCGGCGGCTAACGCGGCAGCTTCGAGGGTGCGGACGACCGTGGTGCCGACGGCGACGATGCGCGCACTGCGTGCGGCGGCATTTTGGATGAGAGCAGCGGTCTGAGGAGAGATTGTGTAGCGCTCGCGATGGAGCTGGACTTCGCTGACGCGCTCGACGCGCAGCGGAGCGAACGTGCCGAGGCCGACATGGAGTGTGAGGCTCGTGATTTCGATCCTTTTGGATTTGAGTTGATCGAGAATAGCCGGCGTGAAGTGCAGGCCGGCGGTGGGCGCGGCGACGGAACCGCGCTCGCGGGCGAAGACGGTCTGATAGCGGTCACGATCAGAGACGGCATCGTCGCGATGGATATAAGGAGGCAGTGGAATGTGGCCGATGGATTCGAGGACGGCATAGAAGTCATCAACAGGGGCGAACTGAAGCAGACGCTCGCCGAATTGGCCGCGCTCGAGGACTTCGGCTTCGAGCGCGATGACGCCAGAAGAGGCGGGAAAGACGAGGCGCTCGCCGATGGCGACTTTGCGGCCGGGACGAACGAGAGCGCGCCAGCGGTTTTCGCCGGCGGGTTCTGTGAGCATGACTTCAACGCGGCCGGTGGGAGTTTCACGATCCCTGACGAGTGTGCGGTGCGCGTAAAGGCGCGCGGGAATGACGCGGCTGTCATTGAGGACAAGCAGGTCTCCTTCGCGGAGATATTCACCGAGACCAGAAAAAGAATCGTCGCGGAAGGCGCCGGTGGCGCGGTCCATGACAAGCATGCGGCTGGCGCCGCGCACGGCTGGAGGTTCTTGCGCAATGAGATCTTCGGGAAGATCGTAGTGGAAGTCGGAGATGGCGAGGCTGTTCAGCTTCTAACCTCCGGTGCCGTGGCCGCCGTTGTTGAGGCACGACTCATTGAGCGGGCTTCCCGAAGTGGTTGAGGGCGTGAAGGCGAGCGCGTTCCATGGTGGCGGTGAGCTGTTCGCGCTGCCGTTCGAACTCGTCATCGGAGAGGTTTCGAGGAACGTGCGTCCAGCGCGACCAACTGACGGCGATGCGCGTGAAGGGCATGGGAACGAAAAAACGATCCCAGGAATGGAGTGACCATGCGCGACGGGGCTCTAAATGGAAAGCGCCGATGCGGGCGCCGGTAAGAGCGGCGAGCCGAATCGGACCCGACTTGGTGCGGAAGATCGGGCCGCGCGGGCCGTCGGCGGTGAAGATAGCCGGGCCGCCGGATTCGATAACCTGCTTGAGGCCGAGAAGCGCCTCCTGTGCGCCGCGCGAGCTGGAGCCGCGAACGGTTTTGTATCCGAAGAGCCCGAGCGTGCGCGCAATGAGCTCGCCATCGAAGCTCTGGCTGACGATGATGGTTGCGCCGGTGCGGCGGAAATAAAACGTGCAGGGCAGAACGCACTGGTGCCAGAAGCAGAAGATCTCGGCGCCTGCGCCCTCGCCGAAGGGAAGCGGCGTGGCGCCGAGCTCGGCGAGGGTCTCAAAGCGCCAGGTACGCCCGACGACGGAGAGGAGCATCCAGACGAGGCGCGGGACAACGGCCAGAACGATGCGCTGGCGGAGGGAGAACTTTTCGCTGGATGCGGTGGTCACTTCGACGATTCTACGGCGGAAACTCGGCGGAGTCAGCGGGGATAGCGGAGCGAGCTGAGTCAGCCCGCGTGCACGGCCCGGGCAAATCGGGGCGAGAGGCTTACTCGAAATTGTTTACGGTCAAGAAACGGCTTCAAGGAATGTCGAAGCGATGGGCCGGATTGCGGCGAATCGATGCCCCGTAGCCGCTCTGGAATCGTCAAGCTATCCACGCAAAGCGCTACATGCACTTTCACTCTTTAACTGTTTCACTCTTCGCTCCTTACTCTATCGCTCGAAGTTAGGGCTCACGGCGGCAACACAGGCCCGTGACAGGGATCGGGCTTCCCGGGTCAGAAAGGCTTTGGCGAGGAACGGCAAGAAGCGTCATCGCGTTTCCGATTGGATGAGGTTCAGGGCAAACAATCGCTGCGAGAGCCGCATCCAACACGCGAAGAGCGCAAGATACGACGAACCTGAAACTGTGGTTTGAGGCTGGAACATCGCTTGGGAAGCGACTGGCAAGACGCGGGTGAGCAATTTGACGAGGACAAGCAAGCCGGACCTGACCGTTATCTATGACGATTACGATTACCCATGCGCTGCGCGATGCTCCTCGTGCGGAAAAGCAATGCCCGTGCGCCGGAGATGGATCACTTCAGCAGCCGACAACCTGAATTGGTTCGCCGAGCAATTCAGACTCCATGTCGGAGAAGAGCACCCCGGTTGGGGCGACGTCGAGGAGAGGCCGGGAACATTGAGCGATACCGAGGCTGCGTAGATAAGCCGCGATTTCGACTGGCAACCTGGTTGGCCACGCGCTCCCGGTATTCAGAAATGGCAATCGCTCAGCACGCTCACTTGTGGATTCAAGGTGGATGACGGTGGACAATGACGGATTCTTTCGCCCGCTGACGCGGGCTTTTGATTTCGATTCTCTCTACCGACCCCAGGCTTGCGCCATGGGGCTACCGTCTTTTGCCCGCTGACGCGGGCTGGGCCTAAAGGTTGGGGTTCAGGGACGGAATGCACGAAGTATAAGGAACTGGGACAATGGGCTATTTGTCAGATTTTGCGGCGTCGGGCCAGGTGGGACTGACCAATTGGATGGTCATCACCGGGCCGTCTGGATAGATGGGGCCTTGTTCTCTGACGAAGGTCGAAGCTTGCGGGCCAGTGACGGCCCAAATTTCAATATCCGGCGGCGCCTTGCCGATCAGGGGCGCCACGAAGCCCACGACTCCTCCGAGTTGGATTTTGATTTGGTAATGGCTCGCCTTGCGAGCCGTGCCGGCCAAAGTATAGGTGTCTTCACCAATTTTGGAGATTTCGAGTTTGGCCATGAGCGGATTGGGCGTGGGCACGACCATGGAGACAGTTTTTGAGGACTGGGCGGGGGCCATGTTCTCAATGACGAGGGGAACCATGCCGTTGGCGAGGTCTGACGGCATCTGAACATGGCTGCTTTTGACCTCCTCTTTTCCGTCCTTACCGGTGGTGCGGGTGATGAATTGACCTGTGCGGGCGTCGACAAACACGGCCATGGGGTGAGGGAAGAAAGGGCCCTTTTGCACATGGTGGTCGGAAATGAGCTGGAATGTACGGTGTTGCGAGTAGACCGTGGTTTCATCGTCCGTGGATCCATCCTTGAAGGTGAAGAGTGTTTCAGCGGTGATGCGATCGCCGTGGACGACCTGGGTGCTGTCTCCATAAGCAACGACCTGGCCGTCGGGCGAAAGCATTTCAAGGAAGCCGTGAAAACTCCCCTGGACATAACGGACGCTGGGAGGATCCGCATGAAGGCTCGGCTGGACGCCGCAAGTCAACACTGTGACGAGAACCGCGCCGAGACAAAAAAAACGCATGTGATGGTCAAAGAGATTCTTCATTCAATATCTGCCTTATGGCGATGAGAGACGGCAGCATGCAGTCTCGACGCCAAGCCGAGCCATTCTGAACATCCATCATTACGAAACTAAGATTGCGCAAGCGCGGGGCGCTCAAGAGTGTAGATGGGGTTGGTGCGGGATGAGTTGCAAAGTGGGCAGTGATCAGAGATCAGTGAACAGTGGTCAGCGGTTTAACTGTAGCGGAGCCAGCGAAGGATTTCGGGGAAGGTGGCGCGTTTGCCGTACATGAGGATTCCGACGCGATAGAGGCGTGAAGCGAACCAGATGACGGCCCAGATGCTGAAGACCATGAGGGCGAGCGAGAGGGCGAGCTGTCCCCACGGGTAGGGAGCGGACAGCATGCCGATGCGCGGAACCATGACGAGGGGCGCGGTGGGAGGAAAGAGCGATGCGGCGACGACCCAGGGCGAGTTTGGATTGTTGAGCAGGAAGGGCAGGATGGCGAAGCTGGTCCAGGTAGGAATGACGGCGAGGGTGATGTACATCTGGAGGTCCTGCGCGGTTTCGCAGGTGGCAGCGAGCCCGGAGAAGAAGGCGCTGTAAAGGAAAAAGCCGAGGATGAAGTAGACGGGGAAAAGAACGGCTTCAAGAGCGCTGAAATGGATTTTGACCTGGCCGCTGAGGATGGGCCCGGCCAAAGCAGAACCGGAGAGAAGAGCGGCGGCGGCGAGCCAGATAGCGATTTGCGTGAGACCGACGGCGCCGACTCCGAGGAGCTTGCCGGCGAGCAGATTCTTCCGGGCGGGTGACGGCGAGCATGACCTCGAAGATGCGCGAGCCTTTCTCTTCGATTACGGAGCGGGCCATGTCCATGCCGTACAGAAGGATGGGCATGGTCATGAGGAAGGTCATCAGCATGGCGGCGTAAAAGGGCGTCATGCCCTGGCTCTTGCCGGTTTTGCCGCTGGAAGAGACTTGAAGGGTTTCAAGCGGAACGGATTGAACCAGGGAGTGGACCTGGAAACTGGAAATACCTTGCTGTGCGAGGCGCAGATCGAGGAAGCCGGCATTGATGGCGCTGGTGAGGCGCGAAGTATTGAGGAGGTCGGCGGAGGATTGCGACTCGTAGGTGACGGTGGGCGAGGCGGAGGCGGAGTTCGAGATGATGACGAGGCCGTCGATCGATTTGTTTTCGATGCGGGCCTGGAGATCGGCGCGATCCTGAGCGGTGAACGGCGCGACGGTGTCTACGGTGTAATGGCCGCCCTTGTCAGAGAGGAGGTCGGCGCGGATATCGGCGGCGAGGGAGGGATTATCGGCGGCGATGACGATGTGGCGGCCGGTGGCGAGCTTGCGGCCGGTAAAGCCGCTGACGCCGAGAAGAAAGAGGATAAGCGCGGGGACGAGGATGGTGGAGATGCGGAAGGCGCGGCCGCGAATCTGCTCAAGGTACTCACGGCGGGCGACGAGAAGCATGTTACGCATCGGATTTGCCTCCCACGGTCTGTATGAAAATCTCCTCGAGTGAAGGCTCAACCAGCTCAAAGCGATAGATGGCGGCCATGGAGGCGGCGAGATGAAGGAGCTTTTGCGCGTCGCCGTGGGGCTTGAGGATGATCTCGGCGTGTCCCGAGTAGTTGTTGGCGGAGGCGATTTCGTCTGACTTGAGGAAATCGGCGCTGCCTTTGAACTCGACGATGACGCGATTGCGCTCGTAGCGGCTCTTGATCTCGCGCAGATTGCCGCTGAGGACGGCCTCGCCGTTGTTGATGAGGCAAATGGAATCGCAGAGTTTCTCGACCTGGTCCATGCGGTGCGTGGAGAAGAGGATGGCTTTGCCCTGCGACTTGAGCTCGAGCAGCGCGTCCTGCAAGAGCGTGGTGTTGACGGGGTCGAGGCCGCTGAAAGGCTCGTCCATGACGACAAGGCCGGGATCGTGAAGGAGCGTGGCGATGAATTGAATCTTCTGCTGCATGCCCTTGGAGAGCTCCTGCGTCTTTTTGTCGAGTGAGCCGGAGATTTCCATGCGGGCGGCCCAGTCGACGGCGCGCTTGCGAGCGGCTTCGCGGGCGAGGCCGTGCAGCTCGCCGAAGAACACGAGCTGGTCGAGCACCTTCATTTTCTTGTAGAGGCCGCGCTCTTCAGGCAGGTAGCCGACGCGGTCGAGGTTGCGGCGGTCGAAGTTTTTTTCAAAGAGCCTGATGCGGCCGGAGTCGGGCATCGTGATGCCCATCATCATGCGGATGGAGCTGGTTTTGCCGGCGCCGTTGGGTCCGAGGAGACCGAACATCTGGCCGGCATCAATGGAGAGCGAGAGATCGCGGACGGCGACTTTGCTGTCGTAGGCCTTGGTGACCGAGGCGAGCTCAACGACCGGCATAAGGGCTCCCGCGGAAGTGATGAGGGGTTGGAGGCATGGTGGGCAGCGTGACGCTTCAGGAGAAGTGTAGCAAAGAGCAGCGAAAGGCAGCGGAGTCAGCGGGGTTAGCGGTGCTGGCGGAGCCAGGGCGCGAAGAGAATTTGCCGAAAGCGGCGAATCGCGGGGGTATACTCGAACAGCCTTCCATCCCCTACGAAGGAACGTCGAATCTGAAAGGTGATTCCCCATGGCAAGTTTTCTCGTTCAAGCTTCGTACACGAGTGAAGCACTGGCATCGCTCATCAAGAATCCCGAGAATCGCACCGAGGTCGTGAAGAAGGTCGCCAAGAAGCTGGGCGGCAAGCTGAGCGCATCGTGGTTGTCGTTTGGAGAATACGATCTGGTGATGGTGCTGGAGATGCCGGACAACATCAGCATCGCGTCTTTTGCGATCGCCGCGGCTGCGGGAGGGTCATTGAAGGCCGTCAAGACCACTCCGCTGATGAGCATCGAGGATGCGACGGCTGCGGTGAAGAAGGCAGGGACGTCGGGGTACAAGCCGATAGGGGCCAAGAAATAATCTTCATCGTTCCCCGCTGTTGAGGGGCAGGATGCGCGCGTGTCCGCGAGCCGTGGGGAGAGTTGCGCGCGGATTTCTTCAGGGCCGAAGCCGGCATGATGCAACGCGATCATGAAGGCCAATGTCGAAATCTAACAGCCATGCCGTTCAAAGCGGGCGGGCCTGAGGGGCTTGCGTTGGGCTCGCGGTGATCACATGAGGCGGCGGCGAACGAGGTCGAGGGCGAATTGCGCGGCCCACTCGCGGACGCGCTGGCGATCGCCGCGGAAGGTGCGGTCGATGGAGTCGGTGCCCTGGGCATCGGAGACGGCGATGTAGACGAGGCCGACGGGTTTGGATTCGGTGGCGCCCGTGGGTCCGGCGATACCGGTGACGCCGAGGCCGATGGTGGCGCCGGTGCGCGCGCGAATGCCGTCGGCAAGAGCTTTGGCGACTTCAGCAGAAACTGCGCCGTGCCGCGCGATGAGATCGGCGGGCACGCCGGCGAACTCGGTCTTGAGTTGGTCAGAATAGACGACAACTCCGCCGAGAAACGAGCGGGAAGCACCGGGAACGGAGGTGATGCGCTGGGCGATGAGACCGCCGGTGCAACTTTCCGCGACGGCGAGTTTCGCCTGGCGTAGGCCGAGATAGTAAAGGACGATCTGCTCGAGCGTGTCGCCCTGCGAAGAGTAAAACCAATCGGCGAGGGCATCTTCAATGCGTTCGGCGAGCTCGTTGACGCGAGCCTCGGCGGCCTGGGCAGATGACTTGGAGCAAATGAGAGTGATTTGAAGGTCGCCGGTGTGTGCGAGGAGCGTGGTTTCAACGTCGGCGTAGGTGGAGTAAATGGGCGCGAGGAGCTTGTCGGCCTGCGACTCTGGAATCATGGCGGCCTTGAGCGTGCGGACAGCGATGGTTCGGGGCGGGACGATCGCCCGCAGGCGCGGCAGACACTCGGCGTCGAAGAGCGGAGTGCATTCGTGAGGCGGGCCGGGAAGCAGCATGACGAGCTTGCGATAGCCAGAGAACGTAACGTCAAGCCACTGGCCGGGCGCGCTGCCGTTGGGATTGGGAAGGACCGTTGCGCCCTCGAGCACGTCGGCCTGCTTGAGATTGTTCGGAGGCATGGAGATGCGCCATGTGGCGGCGCGCGCATGGAGAGCGGCAACCTGCGTGGCGTCGCGGCGAAGGGCGAGCGAGAGCGCTTCAGCAACGGCTTCGCGGGTGAGATCGTCTTCCGTGGGTCCCAGGCCGCCCATGAGAACGAGAATGTCGGTGCGACCGAGAGCGGTCTTGATGGCGCCGATAAGATCGTTGCGGCGGTCGCCGACGATGGTTTTGAAGGCCACGATGACGCCGATCGCGTTGAGTTTTTCGGTGAGATAGAGAGAGTTGGTGTCCTGACGGTGCGGGGTGAGCATCTCGGAGCCAACGGCGATGATTTCGGATTTCATAAAAGCAGCTTCTAGCTTCTAGCTCCTAGCTTCTAGCTTTATCGTGCTGGACCGGGCATTGCTTTTCATTCACCGAAGTCAGGCGCGACTCAATATACCACCAGTCAAGCTAGAGGCTAGAAGCTGGCAGCTGGAGGCTTAAAAAAGGTTAAGGCCTTCGACTCCCAAATCCACATCATAAACGGCTTCGTTGGTGGCGAGGATGGTGGTGCCGAGGGGCGAGAAGGCGACGCCGACGAGGTTGGGAGCGGAAAGTACGAGCGAAGCAACGCCCGCGGGAGTGATGCGAACGAGTCCGTTGCGGCCATGGAGACAGGCAGCGACGTAGACATCGCCTTCGCTGGAGATGGCAAGGCCCTGTGGACGGCCGAGACCACGGTACCAGACGCGCGTGTCGCCATTGGGCTCGATGGCCCAGATGGCTTCATTGGACGAGAGCGAGGGAGCGGAGACCAGCAGCGTGCCGGCCGCGTTGACTGCGAGGTGATAGGCGGCAACGCTGGCTTCGAGCGTGGCGTGAACGAAGATCTGGCGCTGGGTATTGATCTTGAAGATGGTGCCGCTGCGATCGCCAACGAAGAGATTGCCTTCGGCATCGAAGGCAGCGCCGGTGGCTACACCCATGCCCTCGACATACTGCGTGAATTCGCCGGCGGCGTCGACGCGGTAGACGTTGCCCTCAGCGCGCGAGGTGACGAAGAGGTCGCCTTCGGGACTGAAGGCAAGGCCAGTGGCGTTCAGGATTCCAGTAATAAAGGGGGTGGCGCGGCCGTCGGGCGAAATGCGAACGACGGAGACGGGCGTTTGCTTGCCCCGCGGACCGGATATGGTGGCGTAGACCATTCCGGAGCGGCTGACGGCTGGACTGGTGACGGGATGGAGGCCGTCATTGAGTTGGTGGGCGACGCGGAGGGTGGCGGCGTTGGCGGCGCCGGCGGGTGTGCGAACTTCAATGAGCCCGGCAGAAGCCTGCGCGGGAACGCGGAAGACGAGGCGCGAGGGACGGCTCATGAGGACGTGGGCCGGTTGGTTGTCGACGGCAACGGAGGGCAGGCCGAAGCCGTTGGGGCCGAGAGAGACTCCGATCAACTCCACTTCGCCGTTGGGCAGGGCGGCGGAGGGTAGAACCTCGCCTACGCGAGGCAGTTGGCCGTCGGGTTGAGGGGAGGAACGAGGCATATCAGACCAGATGCGGGCGTCGTCAGAACCAGATGCGGACGAGCGACGCTATACCCACAGCATACAGTCCGGCGGCCACGTCGTCGAAGACGATGCCCCAGCCGGCGGGGAGGCGCTCGAGACGGCGGACAGGGAATGGTTTGGTGATATCGAAGAGCCGGAAGAGAACGAGAGCGATGAGGGCGTGACGCCAATCGAGCGGGCAGAAGAGCAGGGCGATCCACTGGCCGATGACCTCGTCGATGACGACGAAGCCGGGGTCGGTGCGGCCGGATTGGCGCTCGACGATGGTGGCGGCGGGAACGCCGAGAACGATGGCCATTGCGATCCAGAACAAGAGACCGACGAGTTGCGTGCGCGCGGTGGGGTGGGAGGCCATGCCTTCCGCAGCCCACAGCAGGACGGCGGCGATGGAGCCGTATGTGCCGGGTCCCGGCTTGAGGTAACCGATGCCGAAGAAGGTGGCGACGGTCCATGCCCAGGGGGTTTTCTTCATTGATTGGCTTTTTCCCTGGTCCGGGACGGAATCTATCGACGGGCTCTCAGCCTTCATCTGAGTCTCCGCCGCGATTGGAGCCGAGGCCACCGAGGTCTTCGAGGACTTCGGGATCCAGAACGGGAGAGCTGATTTTGTAAACGCCCGTGGCCCATTTGCCGAGATCGATTTTGCGGCAGCGGTCGCTGCAGAAAGGGAAGTCTTCGTCGTTGGGATGGACGATCATTCCGCAGGTGGGGCAGTGAAGATGCTTGACGGATTTTTTGCGTAAGGGCATCGGAGTTGCGATCCACTTCCATCGTAACTCGGTGCGGCTCGGATGGGGCGTGGCGGGTTCGCGCTATCCCACCCTAGCGGCATGAAACAAGAGCGCCGCGAGGGTGGGGCACCCTTTTTCGCGGCAGGGGGAAAAGGGGAAAAGCAACCGCAGATCCCTCTACTCACCATCCCCAAACTGAAAAACGTTTGGGGCCCAGTTCGCTCGGGATGACAATTCCGATCAAACTACATGCCTTGTAGCAGAGCTTTCAAGCGCGCGAGGGACTGGGTGCGCGCGGCGGTGTTCGCGGGATTGGTGTTGGCGGGGTCTTCGCCGGCGCGCATGAAGCCGTGGCCTGCGCCATCGTAAATGACCGGATCATATTTTTTGCCGGCGGCGGCCATGGCAGTTTTTGCGTCGGGGACCGTGGAGGAGATGCGCGCGTCGTTGCCGCCATAGAAACCGTAGACGGGAGCGGTGATGTTCTTCATCGCGTCGGCGGGCGGCGGAGGGCCATAGAAGACGAAGGCGGCGCTTAGGCCGGCGCGCGTGGTGGCAAAGCGGAAGGATTGGCCTCCGCCCCAGCAGAAGCCGATGACGGCGAGCTTGCCGTTCGCAGAGGGGAATTTGAGCGCGTAATCCGCGGTGGCGTTGAGATCGGCGGTGATGGTGCCCGGATCGAGCGAGGAGACGGCCTTGATGATGGACTGCTGGTCAGGAAAGGAGCTTGTGCCTCCGCCGTTCGGGCCGTCGCCGGAGAGCAGATCGGGCGCGATGACGATGTAGCCCATGGCGGCGAGATCGTCGGCCATGGAGCGAGCCCAGTCGGAGAGGCCGAAGATCTCGTGGATGAGCAGGATGACGGGCGCTTTGTGGCTGACTTCGGGATAGACCACGAATGCGTCAACGGTACGTGTGCCGGATTTGACCTTGACCCATTCCTGGTGGCGCGGGGATTTATCGAGGATGGTCTTGGCCCAGTCCTGCGCGGAGGCAGGCGCAGAGAGAGTGAGGGCGGCGCAGAGGAGCAGGATCGTTGAGGCGAAGCGGGGAAGCGCGCTTTTCATGGCGGAAGGATACTACAGGTGTCAGGGTTCAGGTGTCAGTGTTCCATGAAGGCCGGAGTACCGGTAGACTGAGGCCATCTGTTATGACTTCCAGAACGGCGAGGGGCCGATCCATTGCATGTCGTATTGGTTCATGAAGTCCTTCGTAGGAGCAAGCTCGGGATGGGCAACGGCGTCGTTGAAGTACTGCTCCATTTTGTCGGCGGGCGTGAAAGCGATCATCACGTGCGCCGGTGAGCCGGAAGCGGAGAACGTGTGAGGGATGCGGCGGGGAGCGAGGATCGACTCGCCGGGGCCAAGCCGCATGCGACGCTCACCGACCTGAAACCGCACTTCGCCTTCCATGACGTAGAACCACTCTTCCTGTCCGTAGTGAAGATGTAACGCAGGACCGCCGTCGGGCTGGAGACCCCTATGCTCGATGACGAGGAGGTTTCCGGACGTTTCCGATGGGATGACCTTGAAGGCGAGCGAGCTGAAACCGAGGGAGTGGAGATGTCCGGTGCGGTCTTGACCGGCAGGGACGGGGTGGAGCTCGGGCGCGATCGGTGTTTCAGGCGAGCTTTGCGCGAGGATGTTCTGGAGAGCCATTGCGGGGAAGATGGACGCTGAAGATTTGAGGAAGGTGCGGCGTTGGATGGACATAGAGGGAATGTTAAGACAGGGAGTAGCGAATAGGGAATAGGCAAAAGGGCTAGTTTGCTGTGGAAACAATGCGGGCGACGAGGTCGTAGTCATGGGAGTCGGTGATCCGGGCGCGGTAGAAGCGACCCTGCTCCAGCTCGTCGAGCGGGCCAAAATCGTTGATGAAGACTTTGCCGTCGATCTCGGGAGCGTGGAATTCGGTGCGGGCTTCCCAGAGGAGCGGCGTTTCGGCGCTGGGACCTTCGGCGAGGAGGGTGAGCTCACGGCCGACCCAGTTTTTCTTGGCGCGGCGAGAGATGGACTGCTGCAATTTCATCAGGCGGCGGCGGCGCGACTCGATGGTGCGGTGAGGGACTTGAGAGTCGAGCGCGTAAGCAGCCGAGCCTTCTTCGTGCGAGTAGTTGAAGACACCGAGCCAGTCGAATTTGGCCTCGCCGATGAATTCCTCCAGGAGTTCAAAATCGCGGGGCGACTCGCCGGGAAAGCCGACGATGAAGCTAGTCCGGACGGCGATGCCGGGCACTGCGGTGCGGACCTTAGTGAGCGTCTTGAGAAAGATGTCGGCGGATGCGCCGCGCTTCATGCGCTTCAACACGTCGGGAGAAGCGTGCTGGAGGGGCAGATCGAGATATTTACAGATGTTGTCGTGGCGCGCGATGGTTTCCAGCAGTTTCCCGGTGATGCGGTTCGGATAGGCGTAGAGGAAACGGAGCCATTTGAGGTCGGGAATGCGGGCGAGCGTGTCGAGGAGCGTGGCGAGGCCGTCGCGAAGGCCAAGGTCTTCGCCGTAGCAGGTGGTGTCCTGGCCGATGAGGGTGATTTCGCGAACGCCTTGGGCGACGAGCTGCTCGGCTTCAGCGACGACGGACTCGAAGCGGCGTGAACGGAACTTGCCGCGCAGGTTGGGAATGACGCAGAAGGTGCAGGGGTGGTCGCAACCTTCGGCGATTTTGATGTAGGCGGAGGCGCGGGGCGTGGAGAGGAGGCGCGGGGTGGTTTCGTCGTAGAGGTAGGTGGGCAGGGCGGAAGAAGCGCCGGCCCACGCGTCGCGCAGGAAGCGTCCGGAGCGCTCGCGGGCGTTGCCCTCGGGGCGGGCCTTGTGCGTGCCGGATTGGGATTCTTTGCCGGAGCGAATCTCGGCGTGGGTGCTGGCCAGAATCGTGAATGGTGACGATGGCGCCGCGACAGGAGCGGAGCTGAGGCCCGCGGCTTCGAGGATCGATTCGAGTTCGCCGGTGCCGACGACGGCGTCGACTTCAGGGATGTTTTTCTGGATTTCGTCGCGGTAGCGCTCGACGAGGCAGCCGGCGACGATCAGTTTTGTTGCGCGGCCCTTGGTTTTGTGGCGAGCCATTTCCAGGATGGTCGAAACCGATTCCTGCTTGGCAGTATCAATGAAGGAGCAGGTGTTGACGACGAGAATGTCAGCATCTTCCGGGCGGGCGGTGAGGCGTGCGCCGGCGCGGTCGAGGAGACCCATCATGACCTCGGAGTCGACGAGGTTTTTGGGGCAGCCGAGAGAGACGAAGCCGACCCGGGGCCCCCAGGAAGCGATCTCTGCTTTCTGGGGCGGGACTGTGGGGGAAGACTTGGGCACACTTCTATTCTACGTGGGCGGTGGAAGGCAGAGAACAGAGAACAGATAGCGAGCGTCTAGCTGTCTTTGCGATAAAGGAGATCGCGCATAGCGCGGCGGCGAGCGGCGTTGACTTCGAGCGCGGCGCGGCGTTCGACGTAGTCGGTCGATGGGTGGGATTGGGTCACGGTAGATTCTTCAGGCTCGCTGCAGGAGGGGCAGCGGTTGGCGAAGCCGGGCTTGCCGGGGCGGAGTTCGAAATCCTCGTGGCAGATGACGCAGGTTTTAATTGGGAAGGACATTGGCAAATATATTAGCGAAAGTTGGCTGTGGAAATCGAGAAAACAGTGATCAGTGATCAGTGGTCAGTGGTCAGTGGTCGGTGGGCGGTGGGCGGTTCGTGGCGGATCGCGGACCGCGTTATCCCACGTCTCAAAATCGAGACGTCGGGCACCCATTTCGCGGTGGGTTGAGGAGGACGGATGGAGGTTCGTGCTACCCCACCCTAGCGAAGCTAGGATGGGGCACCATTTTTGCGGCGGATGATGCGCGCGAAAAACAGATGCAGATCCGTAGAAAGCTAATTGGCGAGGACGGCGCGGTAACGGACTTTGCCTTTTCTTACTTTGTCGATGGCCTCGTTGGCCTTTTCCATGGGGAAACGCTCGGTGGTGGCTTTGACGCCGTGGCGGGCCGCGACATCAAGCATCTCACGCAGGAGGAAGGGGCTGCCGACGGGGCTGCCGCCGATGGTGCGCATTCCCGATACGAGGGGGAAGGTGTGAACGGAGATGGGCGATGGAGGAACGCCGACGAACCAGAGTGAGCCATTGGGACGGAGGGCCTGGAGGTAAGCGCCCCAATCCTGATCGGCGTTGACGGTGCTGACGATGAAGTCGAGAGAGCCGGCCACTTCCTTCATGGATTTCAACTCGCGGCTGTGCACGAAGTGATGGGCGCCGAGGGCGCGGGCTTCCTCTTCTTTTCCAACGGTGGTGGAGAAAGCGGTGACGTGGGCGCCGAAGACGCGGGCGAACTGGATGGCAAGGTGGCCGAGTCCGCCGACGCCGACGACGCCGACGCGTGAGGATGGATTGACGCCGAAGGCGCGCATGGGATTGTAGACTGTGATGCCGCCGCCGAGCAGAGGCGCGGTCTGTTCGCTTGGCAGAGCATCGGGGATGGGAACAACAAAGCGGGCGTTGGCGCGGATGCGATCAGCAAAGCCGCCGTGGCGATGGACGCAGGTGCCTTCAGAGGCGGCACAGAGATTTTCCTGGCCGCGCATACACCACTCACAATGGCCGCAGGAGTTGGATTGCCAGCCGAGGCCGACGCGCTGGCCTTCCTTGAGCGTGCGGACTTCACTGCCGAGAGCGGAGACGGTTCCGATGACTTCGTGACCAGGGATAAAGGGATACTGGCTGATGCCCCAGTCATTGGCGATGAGATGAAGATCACTATGGCAGACGCCGCAGTGAGTGATGGCGATTTCAACTTCGAACGCGCCGAGCTTGCCTGGGTCATAGCGCAGAGGAAGCAACTCCGACCCCGCCGCGTGAGCCGCAAGTCCCTGTATTTGAGCCATAGTTATCCCCGAAGCCTCAATAGAATTTGCCGTTTACCGGTAGAATCCCCAAAATGCGCCGGTCGAAGTAAATGTCGATCGATGTCGTATTGAGTCTAGTTTAAACCGCCGGCCTCGATGTTGAGATTCAGAATCCAAAAACCGGTGAGGACGCCTCCGGCGGGGGCTTCGCCGACGAGCTCGGCGGATTCGCCGTTGAGTCCGGCGTCCTGAGCGTTGCGGAGGGGCTCGAGGGCGTTGGCGACAGAAAGCGGGAGGCTGGTGAAGGCTTGACCATGAATCTCGGCCTGGGTCTCAGGCGCGAGAAGGCTGACATAGATGCGGTCGGCGGCATGCTGATCTCGCGCTTCGGCGAGGACCGTGGCAAGACTGGGTGTGGAAGAGGAAAGGCGAGGCTGCAGCAAAGTGCGATCGAGAGTGGAGGCGTCAGAAACGAGAAGGCGGAGGTTGCCTGAAGCGAGTCGGGCCGGCAGCCTGAAGGCGATGCGAACATTGCGCTCCGGCTGATGCGAAGGACGAAGAGTGGCTTCGACGGTGATGGTGTCGCCCGCGTGAGCGATGTCAGTGGAAGCGATGCGCGCCTGATCGAGCGCAACGTCGACCGCACGGGGAATGGCCTGAACGTGGAGATCGATGGAGCGAACGATGCCCTGGCGCGCGCCATTTGAATAGAGACGAGTGAACTGGCCCCCGGCAAGGAGAGCGGCCATCATTGCCGCGGGAGTGGGCTGGCCGGATGGCGCCCAGAGATCGAGAGGGACGGGCGGGAACTCGGAGATATCGATATTGCCGGTTACGTGGTAGCTCAGCGCTTCGGAGCTCTGGTTCGATTCGAGCAGCGCTTCATAGAGAACGACCTGGACGGCAGTGGGAGTGAGCGAGGGCAGGTCGAGGATATCGACGTTGACTTTGCGGGGGCCTTCAGGGGAGTCGATGGCCACACGGACGGGGATCATGTGGGCTTGCGCGCCGAGAACGCCGCGAATAGCCGACGCGCGATCCTGCGTGAAGGCGCCGATGGTGACGCCGGTGTTGATGATCTTGAAAGAATTCAAGGGCGAGGCAAGGGTGGCGACCACGTCGGCAGTGGTCATGGGGAGGGAGACAGGCCCGGCGCCGAGAACGGGATGGCCGCAGGCAAGAAGCTGCTTCGGATCGACCCAGGTGACGGTGCACGTGGCGGAAACTTCGAGGTCGCCACGAATGAGTTGCATGCTGACTGCCGAACCGGGCACAAGCGTGGGGTGGCTGGGGGATTCGGAGCCTGAGACCGATTGTGCCGGTGAGCCAGAGGCCGAGGGAGCAGCGTCAGAGGGCATTCCGGCGAGCGAGCCACCAGCAGCAGCGGGTTCGAGGGAGGTTCCGGCGGTTTGCTGCTGCCAAAAGCGGATGGCGTCAGGCAGGAATCCGCTCATGACGAGCGGTGTATCCAGGGGCTTGAACGTCATGGAGCCGGAAGAAAAAGGATCCTGGTCCGCAGCCGAGTTCCGCGCCTCGAGTGATGAGCCGAGAGCGGGAGGGGCGGCTTGCGCGTCGATTTTTACATCCGGGATCGTGAGATCGCGGATGGGCATGTCGCGGACCTCGAGCATCTGCTCGATGGGCGTGATGCCTGCGATGGGTTCTTTCGTGAATTGCCCGATGCGGTACGAGAGCGAGCCGGCTAGTTTTCCGTTGATGTAAACAGGGCTGCCGCTCATGCCTTCGACGACGCCGGTGTATTCGGGTTTGCTGCCGTGAAGCCGGGCGAGAATGAGGTCCTGGCCGGGACCGCGGACGCCGCGCAGGATGCCGAGAATTTCCACCTGCATGGGTTCAGGTGTAAAGCCTTGAAAGACGGTCCAGGCAGTGCCGGTCATTCCGGTGCGAATCTGGCTGAGAGGGAAGAAGCCGGGGTTCGCCGGGGGTCCGGTGACGGTTTGAGGCGAGGCAGAGGACGGCGCGGTGGAGGATGACGACGATTGCGCGGGCAGAAGGGCAGTCGAGGTTGCCGCCAGCGCCAGGGCGGCGAGGAAGGCGAGGGCGGGAAGGCCGCAGGTTCCCTTCGAGTGGGTTTCCACGTCTATTAGAGTACGGCAAGAAGGCCGCGAGTCAGCAAGTCAGCCCGAAGGCAAGCAAGGAACAGGCAACGAGATCGCGTATGCTGGGGAACACAAGAGGTTGCGATGACGAAGGTTAATTCGACGGCACGAGAGATGGGCAAGTTTTCGCTGGCGATTCTGTTGATGACGGTTTTGATGGCGGCGGGAGCCGTGCAGGGACATGGGCAATACCAGAGCCAGCAGCCCGCGGCGCAACAGCCGGCGGCGCAGCCGCCAGACCAGCAGGCGCCGGAAGCTGGAGGCCCGAGCGGTGACAACGGCCCGATTGCTCTGCCCAGGAAGCCTGACAACTCCGACAACGCGCCGCCGCCGGCGCCGGCGCGGCCGGAGTTCAAGAATCCCGAGAATACGCCAAGCATGAGCCTGCGCGTGGAGGTGCCGGAGGTGACGGTGGACGTGGGCGTGCTGCTCGAGAAGACGCACCAATTCGTGCCCGGACTGAAGCCGTCGAACTTCCGCGTGTACGAAGACGGAGTGGAGCAGAAGGTGGAGGGATTCAAGCGCACGGAAGCACCCATCACGGTGCTGATCCTGATGGAATATGCGGCGCGCGGCATGTCCTTCAGAATCGATGCGTTGAATTCGGCTTGGGCGTTTACTCAACAGTTGAGGCCGCAGGACTACGTGGCCATGATGACTTTCGACCTGAATACGCACATTGTGAGCGATTTTACGCAGGACAAGAGACAGATTATGGAAGGCATCAACCAGCTTGCGCAGGGGGTGTACATGCCGGCGGCGTTTCGCGAGACCGCGATCTTCGATGCGCTGAACGAAGGTTTGGACCGGATGTCGCGCGTGGAGGGCCAGAAGTACATTCTGCTGGTTGCATCGGGTGTCGATACGATGTCGAAACTGGACCTGGACGAAATCCTGAAACGGGTGAAAGCGGCGCGCGACACGACGATCTTCACGATTTCGACCGGCGGATTCATCGAGGCGATGCGCGGGGAAAGCCTGACCTACCTGCAAGCCGAGAATCAGATGAAGACTTTCTCCGAGCTGACGGGCGGCATGCATTTCGAGCCGCGGTTTGCCGGTGAGCTGCCGGACGACATGAAGGCCATCAACGAAAACATCCGGGCCAAGTACGAGCTGGTCTATCACCCGACGAACCCGAAACAGGACGGGACGTGGCGCAAGATTCATGTGGAGCTGGTGGACGATGAAGGCCAGCCGCTGCGCATGCAGGACGAGAAGCACAAGCCGCTCAAATACGACGTGATTGCGCGAGACGGGTACCGCGCGAAGCAGGAAGTGGAGTAAATCAGCGAATAGGGAATAGGGAACAGGGAACAGGAAGAACAAAAGCAAAGACAAAGGCAAATTCGAGTCCCAATGGCAAAGGCTCGCCCGTGAAGGGCGGGCCTTTTGTTGCGATGCGAGCTCGATCTTTTTTCATTGTGGGACACTGACGGTGGCGCTGTGACTCCTGTCACCCGGACGCGAAACCACCAGCCCATAAGATGACGAGCGTGGGGCACGCTGCGATCGTAGCCGCGATGCAATTGCGGATACGCGAGATGCGGACCGCTCAAATTCTTAATCGTGGAGATTGGAATGGTTCCTATTATGTGGGCTGTTTGGGGTGCGTCTTTTGTCTTTATGGCTGGCGTAATCATCTATGCGGCGAGATTGGGAAGGAACGAGGAGGCGCAGATTTTTCTGGCGGACTCGTCGAACCGAATCAAGTCCGATCAGGATGCCATTGTGGCTCGGGTGAACAAGATTCGTCCCCTGAAGATGACGGCGCTGGGCATCGTGGGAGTGATGACAGTGATCGTGGTGGGGTACTATCTTTTCGACATCTTCCGTCAGTTCTGAAGACAGGGGGTCGATTCGCGGCGGGATGCGGGCGCGATGACGCGGCATGCGAGGCCGACGAGGCCCCGCACGCCGGGAAATTGCGCCAGTCCTAACCGATGAGGTGGAGCTGGAGCAGAATGTCGCGGACGTAATAGGCGACGACGACTACGGTCATGCCGACGACGAGCCAACGAGCGATGCGCACCATCGGTTCGACCCTGGCTACTTTTGAAGCGATGACTGCCTGCTCCGCCTGCTCATGCGAAAACGAATCGTCGAGGAAGATCTGGTCCTCTTCGTTTTTTGTCAGGCTGGAGCGATAGATATACAGGGCTGCCATAAACAGCACAAGTGCCGACCAGACAGTCCACATCACCGGTACAAACATACCCCACCTCCGAACGAATTCCGGTCCCAGAAACTGCGGGGTCGTAGGGAATTGCGGTCTCGCGGCCAGAGGGGCCCTTACGGTTGATCATCATAGCGCCGATTGGGTTAAAAAGTGAACCGTTATGATCACACGTGTTTGAAGAGAGCGGTTTAGGGGCGGGAGTTTTGCTCTGCGTCCGGGGGGAACGGTCGCGCATCCAATGGGATGTGTACCTGAAGTGGGGCTTGTCGAAAGGGTTCGCTGAAAGGTACAGTACGAAGAGGTGGGGACCTCAGGTTCCCGAGGGAGAGGATATGGCCACAACGACAGTTGCCCCGACAACAGAGGAAACCGTTAAGAAAGCGCCACTTATGCTGACACCGCAAGCGATTGCCAAGGTGCGCGAGATTATGGCGACCCAGGATCCATTGCCGGCCGGACTGCGCATTGGCGTGGTCGGCGGCGGCTGCTCGGGGTTCCAATATTCGATGGCCTTCGAGAATCAGCCCGGAATGATGGATAAAGTCTTCAATTTTGAAGACTTAAAGGTTTTTGTGGACGCGACCTCGCTGATGTACCTGAATGGCTGCACGGTGGATTACGTAGAAACACTGGAAGCAGCGGGATTCAAGTTTGACAACCCCCAAGTGAAGTCGACCTGCGGTTGCGGATCGTCGTTCCAGGCGTAAAAGCGGGGAACAGGGGACCAAGGGACCAAGCGACCAAGGAATTTAGAACAGAGGCTCGCCCGAAGAGGGCGGGCCTTTTGTCGTTATTGGGAGGGTTTCGAAGCGGCTATTGCGGAGCGGGGAGATCGGGCGGCATATTATTGCCGGGATTCATCCCGCCAAGGGGCGGCCCGAAGGAGGTGCTGTTGGTACCGGTGCTCCCGTTGGTGTTGGTGTTCGTGGGATTTGTGGAATTCTGGCCACCGAGCCCGGTGTTGCCGCCGCCGATGGTTTTCATGTCGGAGAGCGGGTCGTAGGTGAATTCCCACTCGTTGTAGTGATTCTTCTTCTTGTAAACCAGGATCGATTGCTTGGGGCTGGCCGGCTCAAAGCCGATGATGCCCGCACCGCCGAACGTTGGGGCGCTGGAGCCGGTGGTGGTGTTATCGCCGGAGGTTCCCGTCGTCCCTGAAGGCGAGCTGCCGGGAGTTCCTGGGGTCCCGGATGAGCCGGCGGTCGTGTCATTTGTGCCTGATCCGCTCGTCGGGGAGTTCTGGTCGCTCGTCGTGTCGCTAAAGAGCGAGTTGGAACCGGTGCCGGATCCGGAACCGAAGCTACTGGTGGAATTTTGCGATCCCGGCAAGCCGCCGGCGCCGCCGCTGGGGCCGATGCCTGCCAGCGTGGACGCGTTGCCGGCCAGGGGCTGGCCGAAGAAGCCCATGGCGGTAGGAGTCTTGTTCTGGCCGAAGGCGATGGGCTTCCAGTCGGCCTGGCCGGTGATGGGATCGATATATTTCTTGCGCAGGAAGTGAATGTCGTTGGTGTTGACGAGCGCCTCGACGTTGGGCGGATAGGCGTGGAATTTGCGGTAGTAGAGCTGGATGGCGCGGCGGTATTGCATGCCGCGATGAAAGGTTTCGAGGTCGCGGTCGCGCTGAATGGAGCGGGCGACGTTGGGTGCGGCAACCGCCAGAGCAATGACGAGAAGTGCTATGAGGAAGATGGCGATGAGCATGACGTAGCCCTGCTCGGCGGCAGGAACGGGTTTATGTGGGCACTCTGAAACGTTCGCCGCGCTTTGCGGTTCCCACTCTTTCCGCGATCCGTCTTCGATAGAGCGCGAAAAGGATGGGGCAACCGGAGAAGAGTGAAACGCGCGGCGAAATGGAGGAAAAGATCCCATAGGAATTAGAGTCGCGAAATGTCAAATCGTCATTGGGAAATCTGGATCGTTTGCGTGTTGTTGTAGGCCAGGTCGGTGACTTCAACATTGAGAGGGCGGATGACGCCGATCTTGTAGCGATGATCAACGATGTCGCCGGTCCGGGCCATGAAGATGTCGTCACCGTGCATGAAGAAGGCCTTGAGCTGCTTATGTTCGTCCTGAGAGTAGCCGAAGTAGCGGAGATCGATGGACGGAGGCTTGGGCGTTGAAGGCACAGCCGGTGGAGCGTTGGCCTGAGCGATGTTGTTTCGCGCGCTCTTGATTGGGACCGGAATGGCAACGGGGACAGACTCGGCAGAGAAGATGTTGCGGCCGGAGCCGGAGTATTCGACATCTTCGCTCTGGGCAAGCTTGTCGAAGTGAAGGGAGGGATCGATGCCTGCATTGGTGAGGCGTTGGGCTTCCTTGCCCGCGGTGGCCGATGTGCCGGCAGTCGCGCTCGAAGGCGCGCTGGAGGGTGCGGGCGGGTTCTCGAGCGTGGGCGCGACCGGCGCCGGACCCGAGTTGGCCGCCGAGGGCGATCCAAAGAAGATGTGAAATACCCAGAAGGCGCAAATCACCAAAACGACGCCGAGGATGCTGGCCAAAATCACCTGGCGCTTGTTTTCGGTGCCGAGAGCAAGAGCCATGGTTATTCACCCTCCTTGCCCGAGGGGGATACGGCGGGAGATTCGTCGCCGGGGGACGGAGCCATGGGCAGACCGCTGGCTTCAGCGTCGGCGGGGCGCAGCCAGGTGGAGACGCGCAGGCGAAGATTGACCAGGCCGCCCTGCTGGCCGGTGAGCGACATGGCGCGAATGATGAAGAAGAGCCGATCGCGCTCCAGCGAGTTGATGAAACGCATGATGGAGGGATAGTCGCCGCTGATGCCCGCGTCCATGGAGATTTCAGTGAGCTCGGCGCCGGGTTTTTCCTGCGCATACCCGACGCGCGAGAGGCGGACGCCGGAGGTGACGGCCAATTCGCCAATGCGGCTGGAGATGACGGAGTAGTCGGAGGGGATGCGCTTAGTGTAAAAGGCGTCAATTTGCTCACGCGTTTTCTCGACGCGCTGGTCGAGGCCGTGGAGAGGAGCGGTCTGGATTTCGAGAACCTTCAATTGCGTCTGCTTGGCGGCGAGGACTTCGCTTGAGCGGCTATTCATCGCGACCCAATCGAATCCGAGCCGAACGGCGAGGAAGATGGCGAGCACAAGCAGAACCGCGAAGGCCGCGACGTGCCAGGTGAGCGGAGAAGACAGCCGTTCACGGAAGGTCGAAGGATTGCCGTTGGCGCTCATTGCGGACCTCCGTGGGTGGGTCCCGTGTAGGGCGGGCGGCCGCTGCCTTGCGGGACGGCGGGATTCCGGCGCAAATGTTTGGGGTTGGGGTAGCCGAGGGGGATGGACGAGGAGGGCTGGTGCTCACGGGTGGCAGCGCGCTCGGAGTTGGCTCGTTGTTCCAGTAAGGTAGGCGGATTGTATTCAGCGAGGAGATCGAAGTCGAAGCGGTTGGAGATACTGATGGGCTCCTGCCGCTGCAAGGGGTTGTTGCTGGATTCGGCGTTTTCGCCAACGATGCGGGGCTGGAGGAATCGCCGCGATTGCTCGAGGTTGGCGACGAGATCGTCGGCTTTGTCGCGAGGACCGACGACCCGAACATGAACCGTGATGTGGCCGTCGGGGGCGCGGACGGGCTCGATGGAGGTAACCTGCACGCCCGCGGGAAGAACGCGCTCCATGGCTTCCATGGCGAGGGTCCAGGAAAAGGCTTTTTCATCGAAGAGCTGATTGAGGGCTTCGGCCTGGATGAGCACGCGAGCATTCTCAGGGCGGCGCATCATGTTGACGGCCGCGGAGCGCTCGGCCTGGACGCGGGCGATGCGGGCATCGAGCGAGCGCTCCTGAGCGCGGGCGGCGTCGGCCTGGCGATCGAAGAGATGAAGGCCCAAAAAGAAGAGCAGGCAAAGCGCGGCGAGCGCGCCCATGGCAATGCGCAGGCGCTTGAGCGCGGGGCCGATGTTGGCGTAAGGGCGAGAAGCGAGATTGAGTGTAATGCGCATCGATCAACTCGCTCCGGCCAGCGCGCCTGCGACGCCGGCGTAATTGGTTTGTGGAAGCGCGGTCATGGCGCCTTCGTCGGGACGCGATGCCCACTCGACGACGGTGAGCTCGGGATCGCCAATGGAGGCCGCAAATGCAGAGGGATCCTGAACTCCCGCGTAGTAGAGGGTGCGGGGACGCGAACCGAGCTTGTCTTCAAAATAGGCGGAGGCCACAGCGATACTGCGCTGAATTTCAGCGATCCGGTGCGCCGCATCCTGAGGAAGGTCGAGGGTGCGATACAGAAGGAGTTCCTGACCGGTGGAGATGGTGGTCGTGATGGTGTGCGCGCTGAGGTTGGCGGCCATGATGGCTTCCATGGATTCCAAGGACTCAAGCGCAGCCAGCGACGAGGAGAGAACGGCGCCGGGCTCGTAACCAGCAGAGCGAACGGCGGCCTCGTATTCGGCGAGAATGGGGCCGGGGACGACGGCAGCGAGTACTTGCCATTCGGATTCAGTCTGCGAAAGTACCTGATAGCTGACGCCGGCGTTCTCAACTTCAAAGGGAAGCATCTTGCGCAGGCGGAAGCGGACGACAGGGATGGCTTCAGAGGGTTTGGCGGGAAGGGAATCGAAGTCGAGGACGAAGACGCGAACGAGCGTGTCGGGAAGGACGACTGTAACGGCGCGGGTGCGCGGCGAGATTTCGTCGAGGGCGGAGCGGATGGCAGCGGTGACGGCTTCGGGCGCGCGCAGGTTGGGCTCTTCAATTCCGGGAACAACGGCGCCGGGGGGAAGCGGGACGTAGGCATAGACGCTGCCTTGCGCCGGCTCGGATGCGCTGCGGCGCCCCCGCGCGACCGGACGCGCAGCGGCGAGCACGCCTTCCGGCGAGATCTCGATGGCGACGGGCGGCCGGCCTGCGGCGGTTGCGGTGAGTTTCGTTTTGTTCAAGAACGATGCCAAGTACGAGTCTCCGGTTCAGTTTCTGTTCAACTCTTCTTCTTCCTCAGGGGCTAAAGCCCACGTTCCAATTTTGGTTCAAAAGCCTGGGGATAAATCCCCGGCCTACCGGATAAATCCCCAGCCTACCGGATAAATCCCCTGCCTATCGTGAAGCCTCAATAAATGTAACCTTGTTGATCTCTTTGAGTGTAGTGATGCCGCGGCGGACGCGCTCGATGGCGGACTCGCGGAGAAAGCTCATTCCCTCCTTTTGCGCCTGCCTGCGAATCTCGGAGGTGGGCTTCTTGGCGAGGATGATCTCGCGGATGGTGTCAGTGAGATCGAGCAGCTCGTGGATGGCGGTGCGGCCACGGTAGCCGGTGCCGCCGCACTCCATGCATCCGGTGCCTTCGCGGAAGTTGAAGCCGCGCCACTCGGCAGGGTCCATGCCGCTGGCGATAAGGAGTTCGTCGCTGTGGTGGACGGTGTGGGCGCAGTACTCGCAGACGGTACGGACCAGCCGCTGCGCCAGAATGCAGTTGAGCGCGGAGACGAAGTTGTAGGCTTCAACGCCCATGTTGAGGAACCGGCCGAGGACGTCGACGACGTTGTTGGCGTGGACGGTGGTGAAGACAAGGTGGCCGGTGAGCGCAGAGTTGATGGCGATCTGCGCGGTCTCCTGGTCGCGGATTTCGCCGACGAGAATCTTGTCGGGATCGTGGCGAAGGATGGAGCGCAGGCCGCGCGCGAAGGTGAGGCCCTTCTTCTCGTTGACCGGAATCTGCGTGATGCCGCGAATCTGGTACTCGACCGGGTCTTCAATGGTGATGATTTTATCTTCGTCGCTCTTGATCTCATTGAGCGCGGCGTAGAGAGTTGTGGTTTTGCCCGAGCCGGTGGGCCCAGTGACGAGCACCATGCCGTACGGCTCGCGGATGTAGCGGCGGAAGCGGCGGAGGTCCTCTTCGGCGAAGCCCACGACGTCAAGCGTGAGGTTTTTGAATTTTTCGCTCATCGACTCTTTGTCGAGGACGCGGAGAACGGCGTTTTCGCCGTAGATCGTGGGCATGATGGAGACGCGGAAGTCGATGAGGCGATTCTTGTAGCGAACGCGGAAACGGCCGTCCTGCGGGACACGCTTTTCAGCGATGTCGAGCTCGCTCATGATCTTGATGCGGCCGAGAATGGTGCCGTGGTGCTCGCGGGCGATGGGTGCAAGGGCTTCCTGAAGTACGCCGTCGATGCGGTACTTGACGTGAACGGAGTCATCGTAACTTTCGATGTGGATATCGGAGGCGCGGCGCTCAAGGGCGGTAAAGATGGTGGTGTCAACGAGGCGGATGATGGGACTGATGTCTTCCGTGTCGCTGGTGAGCTTTTCGATGGAGATGTTTTCGTCGGAGTTTTCGTCGCCGGTGAGCACGTCGAAGGTGAGGCCTTCGCTGGCTTCATCGAGGACGCGCTGCGACTGCTCGGTTTTCTTGAGCAGATCGGTGATCTGCGACAGCGTGGCCACACGCGCGGTGATGTGCGTGCCGAGAAGTCCGGCGATCTCATCAAGAACCATGAGGCGCGAGGGGTCGCTGACGGCGATGATGAGCGAGTCGGGGGTCAGCTCGATGGGGACGAAGTTGTAGCGGAACATGAGCTCGACGGGAACGGTGCGCAGGAGCTCGTGCTGGATTTTGAAATTCTTGAGGTCGACGAAATCGGCGTGATAGCGGCGGGCGAGGGCTTCGGCGTTGGCGCGCTCGTCGGCTCTGAGATCGGGACCGCCGGGAGCGGGGAGCGTAACGACGTTCGAATCGGCCATGAAAACAACCCTCCTGAAGAACGAGCAGCTACATCCCCGTGGAATTGCCAAGCGAGAAGATGGGCAGGTAGAGCGAGATGAGAATGAAGACGACAACACAGCCCATGACGATGAGAATGGCGGGCTCAATGAGCGCGAGCGCGGCGGCGAGCGCGGTGGCCACGTCATCCTCAAAGAATTCGGAAACGGAGTTGAGCATTTGCGGCAAGGCGCCGGTCTGTTCGCCGACAGCGATCATCTCCGAAGCCAGACTGGGGAAGACGCCCGTTTTGATGAGCGAGTCGGCCAGGCTTTTGCCCTCGCTTACGGTGGTGATGGATGACTCGACGGCCTTGGAGACACGGCGAGAGGAGATGGAGCGCGAGGCGGTTTCAAGCGAAGGTACGAGCGGCAGGCCGCCGGTGAGCAGCGTGGAAAGAGTGCGGGCGAAGAGAGCCACCTGGTACTTGAGCCAGATTTTGCCGAAGATCGGCATCTTGACGCGTACGGCATCGACAAAGTCACGGCCGCCATCCGTGATGGCGAAGCGGTAGAAAGCGACTGCGGCAATCACGGCGCCCAGCGCGATCCAGATGAAGTAGTGCTGCATCCACTGGCCGAAGTGCAGCAGGTCGACCGTGAGCGCCGGAAGCTTGCTGCCGAGCTGGTCATAGAGCTTGGCGAACTGCGGAATGACCACCGTGAACATGAAGATGAGCAGGCCAAAGACAAGACAGATGAGCACGCTGGGATAAATGAGGGCGCCGACAAGCTTTTTGCGCAGAGCCAGGGCGACCTTCTGGAAGCTGACGTAGCGATCGAGGACTTCAGGGAGGTTGCCGGAGCGCTCGCCCGCGAGGAGCGTGGTGGTGTACATGATGGGAATGCCGCTCTGCGCCTCAAAGGCGGCGGAGAGCGCCTCGCCGCGCTTGACGCGGCTGGCGACGTCTTCCAACTGGCTGGAGAATGCGGCTTGCTTCTGGATTTTGCCGAGCATCTGAATGGAGCCGAGAATGGGCAAGCCGGCGCGGATGAGGGTAAGAAATTGCTGATTGAAGATGAGGAAAGGCTCGAGCTTGACCTTGCGCCGGGAAACACCGAGGCTGCCGCGCGCGCGGATGGAAAAGACGTGGTAACCGGCGTGGGAGAAGCGGGCGCGTAGCTCTTCGGCTGTAGCCGCAGATTGAACCTGCTCCTGCACGTGGCCACGCTCATCGGCCAACTTGATGACGAACTCTGCCATGGTCGCGTTTGCCGGCAGCACACTTCAGGTGTGGCCGGAATTCCTCGAGAAAATGCTCCAGATCAAGGGTAACAGTACTCGTTGAAAGATAGACGAAAGTAGGGCGCCGGACGTTCGCGGGTGTGGCCCCAGAGGATTCGGGGGCGATGGTTTTGAAGCGGGGCCAGGAACGGTGGCTGTATGCTGAGACCAATCGCGGTTCCGGCTGGTGAGACGGCGGGGGCAGGAATTGCACGAGCGAGGGGCAGGCAGGCAGATGGATTCGATCATGAGCGGGCGTCCACGGGGGGGCAATGCCGGGCTAAAGCGCCGGTGGGGCATTCCCGTGCGGCCGCGCGACGCGGGTGAGGGCGGGCTGGGCAGGCGCATGCGGTGGATGGCCGGCTTGATTCCGCTCTTTGCAGTGGGCGTGGCGCTGATACCGACGGTCCTGATTCCGGCGCTGCACGGCCGGCAGCACGCGGCGGTGGTCACGCCGTATCCGCACGATCTGGCGCAGGTGAGCTTTGCCGTGGCGGGAGACGTGATTCCGCATGAGGCGGTGAGGCAGGCGGCTACCGCCGCGGGGGACGGCGAGCAGGGTTGGGCGGCGCTGTTCAGCGATACGGCGGACGTATTTGAGGGCGCCGATTTTGGATTTGTAAACCTTGAGACGCCGGTTGCGCCGGAAAACTCGCATGGGACGAAGGCGTTCCTGTTTGACGCGCCGGTGGCGCTGCCCGAGGCGCTGAAGGCGAGCGGGATCAAGATTGTTTCGTTTGCCAACAATCATGTGATGGACCAGGGATGGGCGGGGTTCGCGGAGAGCCGCGAGCACCTGAAGGAAGTGGGATTGTTGTTTGCGGGAACCAGCGACAACGCGGCGACAGCGTGGCAGCCAGTGATCACCGAGGCCAACGGGATCAAGGTGGGCTGGCTGGGGATGACGCGATGGCTGAACGGAAACCGGAATCCGGACAAGGACGACCAGCCGCATGTGAATTTCTATCCGTACCCGGGCGAATCGAACGGCGCGCCGGGCGCGGATGAGGCGACGGTGCTGGCGGCGGTGAAGGCAGCGCGGGCGCAATGCGATCTGCTGGTGGTGAGCGTGCATTGGGGGATCGAGTACGCGACGGCGCCGCGGCCGGAAGATGTGGACCTGGCGCACAAGATGCTGGAGGCGGGAGCGACGGTGGTTGTGGGTGGGCATCCGCACGTGCTGCAGCCGATTGAGACCTACCAGACGCAGGATGGGCGCGACACGGTGATTTTTTATTCGATGGGAAATTTTCTATCGAATCAGTCCCGGAGTTACGTGGAAGGGCTGAATCCGGATTCGAATGGCGAGCCGAGAGACGAGATGATCGGGCTGTTCTCCGCGGTGAAACGAGACTACGGGCCGGCGGGAGTGCGCGTGGAATTGGGACACGTGGGCGTTCTGCCGGTGTGGGAGGACAACAACCGCAATGAACTGGCATCAGGACTCGAAACGAAGCCGGTGATCAAGCCGGTGCTGATCGATCGGGAGATTCCGGCGCTGGAGGCGCGATTGGATGCGCTGAATAAGGCTGCAGGTTTGAGCACGACGAATGTTGCCGCGCCGGCAGGCGGACCAAATGCGGAGGCGGAGCCGGGCGCGAATTCCGCTGCTCCGCGAGCGGGAAGCGGGCTGACGGCGGATCAGAAGAAGGAATTCATCGACGTAACGAAGCGGCTGAAGCTGTTGATGGACCGGCGGGCGCAAATCCTGGCGCGTGTGGGCGACGACTACGTGGTTGCGCCGCCGAAGACCCCGGCGAAACCGTAACGGACGGCGACGATGCAGATGCCGGAATCAGAAGACCTGCGACAGCAGAAACGAGGGACAGGCGTCTTCGCGTGGGTCCTCGGGCTGATCCTGGTCCCTTTTCTTTTTATCGGCGCGTGTTTTGCGGCGCCTTATGTTCTCGTCATGCGATGGCGGCAGCAACATCGCGAGGATGCACTCAAGAAGTTGATGAGATCGCAAGGCAGGTTCATGGGCTGGGCGGAATTCCAGCGAACGATGCGGGAATCGGGAGGCACGTGCATCGAAGAGCGATTCTCGGCGAAAGGTCCGGTGCGGTTCTGGTGGACGCCGGAGAATGCTTACGGCGAATCGCCGCACGAGATCATCGACTGGTTTACGATGCGCAAGGGCGGGCGGTATGTGCCGTTTGTTCTGTGGTGCCGCGAGCGCTATACCAGCGCGGAGGGGGGCAGCGCCATTCTGGTGGAGACCTGGGGCGTGCCGAAAAAGGAGATCTACGCGCTGTGGGCGGAGTGCCGGCCGGAGGCGAGGCAAGAATCGACCAAGGCACGGTGGATTGAGGTTGCGCCGCCGGAGATTCTGCCGAAGCGCAATGGTCAATAGCCGTTCGCGGCCAGCCATCCGGCAGTCACCTCGAATTGCGTTTTTTTTGCGGACTGCATCTGCATCGCGGCGAGCTTGACCAGCACATCGGCCTCAATGTTCATGGGCGCTCCGATCGTGAGCGTGTGCAAATTGGTGCGCCAGTAGGTGAGGGGAAGGATGGCGATGGAAATCTCGTCGCCGGCGACGGCTGCGATGGTCAGGCTGATGCCTTCGATGGCGACGGAGCCTTTGTGGACCATCCACTGGCGGACGTTTTCGGGGACGCGGACTTTGAGCGTCCAGTCGGTCGTCTGGCGATCGAATTGTGGGCTTGATTCGGGGATGACGGGGTCGAGCGCGATCAGGACGCCCGTTCCGTCGACATGGCCCTGAACAATGTGGCCACCAAGCGGGCTGCCGGCGGCGGTGGGCAGCTCGAGATTGACGCGAGCGCCTGCGGCGAGGGATCCGAGCGAGGTGCGGTCGAGGGTTTCCTGGGCGAGGTCGGCGTGGAAGTAGATGGGATCGGGATCGAGAGCGGTGAGACAGACGCCGGAGACGCCGAGCGAGTCGCCTTCGCGCAGGCGCGAGGCGATGCCGGGCGCTTCAACGGTGATGCGGCGGACGCCGCCGCGATCGGTGAGGCCGACGAGCGTTCCGGTCTGCTCGATGATGCCGGTGAACATGGATGTATTTTAAGCGGAGATAGCGGAGTTAGCGGGGTTCGCGGCGCTAGCGGAGCTGGCCGCGTCAGAACTTGATGGCGACGCCCTTCTCGCACATGTCGCCGAAGAGGGAAAGAAGATTCGTGATGCCGAGGAGTTCGCGGACCTGCTTGCCGAGATTGATGAGCTCGATGCAAGAGCCGGCGGATTTGGCCGAGACGTAGAGGCGCACGAGAGTGCCGAGCCCCATGCTGTCGACCGATGTGAGGTCAGTGAGGTCGAGGATGATGCGCTTGTGATCGGGAATGAGGGGATGGACAGCGGCGTAGAGGTGACCGCAGACTCCAGCGTAGAGACGGCCGTGGCAGTGAACGATAGCCGTAGAGCCTTTGCGCTCGATTTCGAAAGTGAGAGCGTGCGAAGCCGCTGCATGGGGCATTGAGGTTTCCTTGACTGGGAATGCGAGGGAAGAAGCGCTGCGGATGATTGTCTCATAAATGCAGGGATCAGGGATCAGGGATCAGGGAACAGGGAACAGGGGTCAGCGATAGAGAGACTCAGCGACTGAACACTCGCTCTCAGTGATCGACTCAGCCCAGGGATCGCGGGGATTATTCCACGCGGTGGAACCTCAACGCCTGATACGGGCGCCCGGTCAGCTTCAGCTTTGTCTTGCCTTCAAAGATCCCGGGAATCGCGCTGACTGTCATCTCCCAAGGGTCAACGTACTCGGCGGTGAATCTGCCTTCGGGCAGCTGAAACTCATAGAAGATGGGCTCATGGAGATCGAAGTAATAGAAACCCTCTTGCTTTTTAGTTCCGGTGGAGTCAAGGCTCCAGGCGTTCAAATAGGAATGCCCAACCTCAGCATCGAGTGCCGGGCCGCCGGGCAAGGTTGCCAGTGCTCACCGCGGTCTCTTCGACCAGCTTTCGCAGAAACCCGATGCGCGCGGGGCTGCTGCCATGGAGTTTGCCACCATGCGACCACCAGATGACCGGCGTGCTGTTTTCATTCAAAGTCGACAGGGGTAAGTCTGCGTCGAGATAGGTCTCCCCGTGAGTGACGTAGCAGCCGGCAACTAAACCAAGCCAGAAGCGGCGCACCATTTCCGGGCCGGGAAGGTTGCCCCAGCGGCTGTTGAGGTTTCCCTCGTACTGCACCTCGTCAAAGCAGATTGGCTTGCGCCACGCCTCAAGCCATCCGGGGGCGGAGTCGAAGTTTGCGGTCTGCAGACTGGCGTGAGTTACCCACGTCAGAGCGTAGTCGTACATGGTGCTGCCGTAGTGAATCGAACGGAGGTGCGACACCGGGTCTTCCTGCTCCACGATGTGGAAGAAACGGTCGAAATCCTGGCGCGACTTGGCCTTCATGAAGTCCCATTCGTTGGCAAGCGACCACCAGATGTTTCGGTAGGCCGACATGCGGGCGAGCACATAGCGCAGATAGCGGTCGTCATCGGCGGCAGACATGGTCGCGTATCCCCAGCGGTCGTAGGGGTGGAAGAGGATCAGGTCGGCTTCAATATTTATTTTGCGGAGCGCAGCGATGCAGTCTTCAATGTGGGCGAAGTAGGCCGGGTTCGGGCGCGTGAAGTCGCTCTTGCCGGCTGCGTCGCGCTCGAAGGGATAGAGCGCCGGCTCGTTGTGGTTGTATTCGTAACTCTTCGGAAAGACGCACATGCGGATCTTGGTGAACGGGGCCGAAGCCAGGGTTCGCAAAGTTTCCTGCTGCAGGGCCTCAGTCTGGTTGACCCAGGCGTAGCATGTGGTGCCGAAGGGGAAAAACGGCGTTCCATCCGCATAAGCAAAGTGGTGGGTGTTGCAGACTCCGACCGGGCCATGCGCGCCGGCCAGAGCTGCAACGCTGGTCAATGCGCCTGATTTGCCGGAGAGCTCAGGTGCGTTGCTGGCGGTGACGTAGGTCCAACAGCCTTCAGTGTCGGGCATGAAGCGGAGCTTATAGATGCCATTGCCGTCGTAGAACCCGTTCACCTTTACCGAACGGTGCTCGCGGGTAAACGTCGCCGAAAGCTGAACATCCGTGAATGGATTTCCGGAGGACGGGCCGGTCAGGGCCAGCTCAAAGACTTCCCAGCGCGGCACGGGCGCGTGCTTGTCGTCCGCTTGAGCCGCAGCCACCGGGGAGGCTGCGGCGGTGGCAAGTGCCGCGAACGAGCACGCCGAGCCCATCTTCAACATCTCGCGACGATTGATTCCAGTCATAGTGAGGGTTGCCCCCTCCGCGGATTTTGGCTTGAGTTAGCCGATCGAGCCATTGGAGCCACTGCTTGTCCGATTCATCAATGCTCCCGCAGCATAGCGCGCAGGCGCGGGGCCGGACAACCAAGCGGTCAGCGTGGGGAACATCGAATGCGGCGGCGTGGTAGATGCGGAGCTTCCGCCAACTAGTCGCTGGCGGGGGCTTCTTGGGGGAGCTGCGCGGCGGCGAAGGCGGGACTGCTGGTCAGGGCGCGCCAGGCAAGAAGGAGCTTCAAACGCCAGCGGAGAATCATGCCGAATGCGAGGAGATAAAAGAGAGCGCCGGTCTGCTCGAGCGTGAGGAACCGATCAAAATAGCCGCGGGCGAGGTAGCGCACGACGGCCAGCGCGATGATGACGGCGAAGAATGCGCTCGACCGCTTCATCATAATGACGCCGTTTTGCAGATGGAGGTCCGAGGTGAGTAGGAGCGGATAAGCGAAGATGATGGCTCCGATTACGAATGCGCCGAGGCCCCAGGTCCAGGGGACGCGAAAAGCGGGAACGAAGAACATGCAGAAGCCGGTTGCCATTCCGAGAGGCGGCATCACGATTTTCTTGAGCGTCACGGCGCTGCGGCCCTCGCGAATGCGCCAGGCAAGCACGCCGGCGAGACCGGCCAGGGACACAAGAGCCGTGATGAGGGGAGTGGAGTGCATCTGGATTTGCGTTTCCGTTCCTAGTTCGCGTTCGTTTTGGGCAGCGCCGCTCCGTTTTGGGGTTCAGGGGCCGGAGCAGAGCCTATCTGAATTATAGGACGCGTGAAGGTGTGGATGGTTTCACGGTGCGGGCGCAGGCGGCCAGGGGTCGAGGAGGAGCGAACTGAGGCCGAGATCGTCGCCGTAACGCTCGACTTCGACTTCGGTCATGGGCACGAAGCTTGGCAGGCCTTTGAAGGCGGGGACGGCGTCGGAGCCCATGATTTGCGGCGAGATGAAGAGGTGCAGGCGGTCGACGAGGCCGGCGGCTAGAAAGGCTGTGTTGAGGCGCGTCCCGGTTTCAGTCAGGAGGGTGAGATGCCTTCTTCGCCGAGTTTGTCGAGGACTTTTTCGAGCGGGACGCGGCCGGTTTCAGCGGGGAGAACTTCAACGCGGACGCCGCGACTCTCGAGCTCGCGAATCCGTGCTTCGTCGTGCGAGACGGTGAAGATGACGACGTCATTTTGCGCCGTTGAGATGAGCTTGCAATCGAGAGGCATGCGCAGGGCGGAGTCGAGAACGATGCGCAGCAGCGGGCGGCGGCGGCGAAGACCGCTGCGGTCGGTCAAAAGGGGATCGTCGGCGAGAACGGTGTCGACGCCGACCATGGTGGCGTCGGCGCCCCAGCGGAGTGGTTGGACAGCGGCGCGGGCAACTTCGCTGGTGATCCAGTAGGGAGCGTGGGGCGTTTGTTGCGCGGGCGGCGGAGCAATGCGCGCGTCGAGCGTCATGGCCACCTTCATCAGAACGAAGGGACGCTGATGCTGGATCCAGCGGGCAAAGCCTTCGTTGAGGCGGCGGCCTTCAGCCTGGCAGGGGCCGACGGAGACTTCGATCCCGGCGGCACGCAGCTCTTCAAGGCCGTGGCCGGCGACGGCGGGATTGGGGTCGATGGTGGCCGCGACGACACGCGCGATGCCTGACTTGATGATCGCATCGGTGCAGGGCGGTGTGCGGCCGGTGATGTTGCAAGGCTCGAGAGTGACGTAGGCGGTGCCGCCGTGAACGCGGTCGCCTGCGTGCGCGGTGGCCTCGCGGAGTGCGACGATTTCGGCGTGGTCGAGAAGATCGTATTCATGCCAGCCTTCGCCGACGACCTGGCCGGCGCGGTCGAGAATGATGCAGCCGACGGCGGGATTGGGCGAAGTGACGCCGATGCCGCGGCGCGCGAGCTCGAGGGCTCGGTGCATCCAGTGGAGGTCGGAATCGGAAATGGTGTCTGAGGTGGTCATCTTAATCGAGCAGCGAATCGACAAATTCGGCTGGCGAGAATTCTAGAAGATCACCCATTTTTTCGCCGACGCCGACGAAGCGGACGGGAAGATTCAGTTCGCGCGCGATGGCGACGGCGATGCCGCCCTTGGCTGTGCCGTCGAGTTTGGTGAGCACGATGCCGGTGACGCCGGCGGACTGGGTGAATAGGCGGGCCTGCTGCAGGCCATTCTGGCCGGTGGTCGCATCCATAACAAGAAGGACTTCGTGGGGCGCACCGGGGACGAGACGGGCGGCGGTACGGCGCATCTTGTCAAGCTCGTCCATCAGTCCGGTTTTGGTGTGGAGGCGGCCGGCCGTGTCGACGTAAAGGTCATCGATCGCGCGAGATTTGGCGGCGGAGATAGCATCAAAAAGCACAGCAGCAGGGTCGCCACCGGGGCGAGTCTTGATCATCTCGACGCCGGAACGGGAGGCCCAGACTTCAAGCTGCTCGATTGCCGCCGCGCGGAATGTATCGGCGGCGCAGAGAAGGACGGAGTGCCCTTGCGCGCGGGACCATGCGGCGAGCTTGCCGCTTGAAGTGGTTTTCCCGGTGCCGTTGACGCCGACGAGGAAAGTGACCTTCGGCGGCGGCACCTGCGGAGTTGCAGCCGTTCCTTGCGGAGCAGTCAGGATGGCGATCAGTTGCTGCTTCAAGAGATCGCGGAGCTCGGCTCCCCCTTCGATGGACTGATGGCGGGCACGATCGCGGAGGGCATCAAGGATGGCAGTCGTCGTCGGCACGCCGAGATCGCTCGAAAGGAGGGCGGTTTCGAGCTTGTCGAGGGCAGACTCGTCGACTGTGCGCGTGAGGGCGGCGAGATCGGAGATTTTGGCGGAGAAGGACTCGCGGGTCCGCGAGACGGCCTGGCGCATGCGGTCGAAAAAGCCTTTTTCCGATTTTGAGTCAGATTTTTCGGGTTCTTCGCTGCCAAAGAGCGTCGTGATCATTAACCTAAGTCTATCTTGACGGGCACTGAGAAAGGCCCGTAAAATCCGGCCTATCAGCCGGCATTGCGGGGCAATTCGCATGCCGGTGGCTTTCCCCTCCCCGAAGACATAGAACCCAGATCATGCCGCGCGGTCAAGCTATGCCGGTGTCCCCCCAGAGGTGCCGCATGAAGATCCCAAAGCGTTGGTTCGTCCTCCCTATCGTCGTTGTTGTGGCCGTCGTCCTGGCGGCGATTTTAGCGAGCTCGGGCCGCAAGCATTCCATTCTGGCCGCGCGAACAAATCTGCTGATGGCCTCGCAGCGATACCCCAGGTTCACCATGGCGCAGCGCATGGCTATCATGCGTGAGTTGCAGTCGGAAAAGCATCCGCTATGGCGCGATCTCTCCATGGCCGAGCTTGCGCGGCGGTTGGTGGCGCTGGCGATGCCGTCGTCGAATGCGTCACAGCCTCCCAACGCGCCTTTTTCCGGCAACTTCACGACGATCAGCGTGCCGGGCGGTGACGCAGTTGGCATGGAGCGCGCGGCAAACTGCTCACTCACGGAGGGCGGAGTCAGCTATTCGGTCAGTCTTCCGTCGGTGAGCTATACATCGATCGGCACGACTCCGAATTACGATCAAGTGCTGCACACGGAAGCGGGCCTGATGACAACCGGCGGACACTGGCCGGCGGGTTGCGGCGATCCCAGCGTAGGACTCGGTTCGCGGACGTGGGCGCTACTGGGATATACGGCCACCGGTAACTCCGTCGCTGCCGCAGTCGGCTATGACCCGATGGTCGCCGGTCCGGTGATTTGGACCGCGTCGGGCAACCCCGCACAGGGCGCCACGCTCTCCGTCGACGCGATCAGCCTTGGCGGCCTGGATCCGGTCGGAGCGAGTTCCGGAAAACTGACCGGCAATGGAATCCAGGACCTGGTGGTCATCAGTTCTTCCGGGACCACCGGTGGAACGGCGTCGGTGAACGTTCTTCTCGCCAACGCCGATGGCTCTTTGCAGACGCCGGTGAGCTATGCGCTGCCGGGCGACACAGGTATCAGCGTTGTGATCGACGATTTCAACGGCGACGGCATTCCGGACATTGTCGCGTCCACGTCGGGGTTCTCAACAATGGGGGGCATCACGTACGACCTCACATTTCTGGCGGGCAAAGGCGACGGAACCTTCCAGGCGCCGCAGTCCGTCACCGTCACGCCGCCGTCGGCGTTCAACTCAGAGGCCGGAGCCGACCCTTATTACGGGTTGATCAGCGCCGACTTGCGCGGCAACGGCAAGAAAGACCTCGTGACGGGAGGGGGCATCGTGCTTCTCGGCAATGGTGACGGAACCTTCAATCAGTCTTCGATGCTTGCGTTTCCAACTCTCCAGACCATTTCGGCCTGGGGGCCGAATGTCGTCGCAGCCGACTTCAATGAAGATGGCAAGATCGATCTTGCCGTGGACAACGGTGAATCCATCTGGACCTACCTGGGTAATGGCGACGGAACGTTCAATCCCAGTTACGGGTACGCCACGATCGACAACGTTGGATACCTCTACGCGACCGATCTCGACGGCGACGGCAACATGGACCTCTACAGCGGAGTAGCCAGCGGAGGCATGTTTGAGGGCGATAAATTCGACCACGGCGAGTCCTATGCGCTGATGGGCAACGGAAACGGCACGTTTCAGGGAGCGCCGGCGCTGCCGTTCGTGTTCACCGGCACAAACATGGTGGATTTGAACAACGACAAAGTCCTGGATGGCGTCGGCGTGAATGCGACGATCAACAGCACCAACATTTCGTTCACCTCGTATCTGGGCGACGGAAGCGGCGCATTCAAGACCGGCTCCACGCTGCAGGTTTCTCCGATCACGGTGGATGGAAACGCAGTTTCGTTTGAAAGCCTGGATTCGTTTGGCGTAGGCAGCACCAGGGGCAACGGCGATGCCGACCTGGTGTACCTTCCCTCAGACTTTTATTGGCCGGGCGGCGAGTCGGGCTTCTTCCTGGCAACGGGTAACGGGGACGGCAGCTTTAATGCGCCGGTCTTCGTTCAGGCGCCGACATTTGCGCCGCCGGGCGATTTCGACGATTACGAGACGCTCAGCAATCTGTTCGTGACCGACGTGAACGGCGACGGAAAGGCGGATCTGATTTACAGCTATAGCGTCGCGGTCTATCAAACGAACACGTATGAGCAGGGAATCGCCGTGCAGGCTCAGTAACGGCGATGGCACGTTCCAGGCGCCTCAGGTCATCCAGACTTACTCGAGCACGACAGCTCCCGTCAACCTTCCGCCGGCAGTAGTGCAATTTGGCGACGCAACAGGGAACGGCAAACTGGATCTCTTCACCGAATCAGGAGCCCTTGATACTTCGACCGGTATGTACGCGTACTCGGTTCAACTGTATCTGGGCAATGGCGACGGCACTTTCGGCTCAGCATTGACGGCGCCCCTTGCAGACAACTTCAACCCGCCCCCCTCTGGCGAAGAATTGGGGCAGATTGTGCTTGCCGACATGAACGGCGACGGGAAGCCTGACCTGGTTTCGCTGGGGACGGCTAACAATGGAGATTCTGAGCTGGCCATCGCTTTGGGGAATGGCGATGGAACGTTCCGGACGCCCACCTTACTCGACTTTGCAGGCGGCGAAACCGTTGGATATGGCCTGGCGGTTGCGGACTTTAACGGAGACGGCAAGCCCGACGTCGCGGTGACGGGATCCAATCCGCCATACGATACCGGAATCTTCCTCGGCAATGGGGATGGAACCGTACAGACCTTCACTCCAAGCGGTGGAACGGCGCAGCCATCGGAGGGAATCAATCTGTTTGTTTTTGGGCCTGCGTTGGCTGTGAAACTGAACGGCGGAACCGGTTTGCCCGACCTGATCGCGGGTGGGGCCGTGCTCATCAATCAAGCTTCGAGCGCGCCAACGTTGATTGCAACGTCGACGGCACTTGCCGCGACCGCAACAAGCATCACGGCGGGGCAAAGCGTGACCTTTACGGCGACGATAACGGCCAGCTCGACGCCATCGGGGACGGTGACGTTTTATGACGGCACCAACGCTCTGGGCACGGGCACGCTGAACGGGTCGGGAGTAGCGACCTATTCCACGAGCAGCCTAAGCGTGGGCAGTCATTCGATTACGGCCACGTATCCGGGGAACTCAACCTTTGCAGCGAGCACTTCGCAGGCGATCACCGTGATCGTGACGGCGGTGCCGGCGAGCTTCACCATCGGCGCGTCGCCGTCGAGTGGGTCAGTGACGGCAGGAAGTTCCGCGCAAACTACGATCACCGTGACGCCGATGAACGGCTTCAATCAGCAGGTGAGTTTTGCGTGCAGCGGCTTGCCGACGGGCGGGTCGTGCAGCTTCAGCCCGCAGAATGTGACTCCAAATGGGAGCGCAGTGAGCACGACGCTCACGATTGGGACTACCACACAATCGGCTGCGCTTGCACCGGCAGGGCACGGACATTCGCGGCGCGGCTCGCAGGGCGTGGCGATGCTGGCGTTCCTGGCGGGCGGTGTGTTGTGGCTGCTGCGCCGCCGCAAGGCGTCGCGATGGTTGCACAGCCTTCCGGTGATAGCCGGATTGCTGGGGATGGCCGCGCTGATCTCCGCATGCAACGGCGGTGGCGGGTCAGGATCGTCCTCGACTCAGCCGCAATCGGCGACCTACATGATCACCGTGACTGCGACCGCAGGAACCGAGATCCAGACGGCCACCTACAGCCTAACGGTGGCACAGTAGGAAATTCGTCAGGCTAGCGGAGCTAACCACGTCTACCGTTCGGGGCGGGGTTAAAGCCATTCAGTGCATGCGAAGGCACGCTGGGCGCGGAATTGGTCCGGCAAGAGGCCCATCTCCGATATTCTTGAGGAGTAAGCCGTAAACCTACGAGAAGAAATGACTAAGGCTTCCCAAAATCCGCTGGAAAAGATCATCGAAAACCGCATCGCCATCATTGATGGCGCGACGGGGACGACGATTCGTACTTATGGAATGAAGGAACAGGACATTCGTGGGGAACGCTTCAGGGATGCGAAGAAGGACCTGCTGAACAACGGAGACCTGTTTACGCTGACGCGGCCGGAGCTGATCGGCGACATTCATCGGCGGTTTCTGGAGGCGGGCGCGGACATTCTGGAGACGAATACGTTTGGCGCGACGAGCATCGCGCAGAGCGAGTTTTTTGTGGATGATCCGCGCGAGCGAGGCGGCCGCAAGGATCCGGAGTTTTACCAGAAGGTGATTGACGACAAGTTTCTCGGCGACTTGGCGTGGGAGATCAACGAGAAGTCGGCGCGGCAGGCGCGGGAGTGGGCGGATCGCGTGGGCAACCAGACGGGGCGGCAGCGGTTTGTGGCCGGAGCGATGGGGCCGCTGACGGTGTCGCTATCGAATTCGCCGGACGCGGACGACGCGGGCTTTCGCGTCGTGACGTTCGACCAGGTGAAGACGGCACACAAGCAGCAGGCTCGGGCACTGATTGCGGGCGGAGCGGATTTGCTGCTGGTGGAGACGATTTTCGACTCGCTCAATGCGAAGGCGGCGCTGGTGGCGATCCGCGAAGTCTTCGACGAAGATGGATTGACCGCGGGCGGCAAGGAGCTGCCGGTGATGATCTCGGCGGCGGTAGGGCGCGGCGGAGAGACGATGATTTCCGCGCAGACGATTGAGGCGTTCTGGACCGCGGTGCGGCACACGAAGCCGTTCAGCGTGGGGCTGAACTGCTCGCTGGGTCCGGACTTGATGGCGCCGTTCTTGCGCGAGCTTGCGGAAAAAGTGGATGTAGCTGTTTCGTGCTATCCCAACGCAGGATTGCCGAGTCCGCTGTCGGCGACGGGGTTCGATCTGGGACCGGAAGACATGGCGCGGTACCTGAGCGGGTTTGCGCACGAGGGCCTGGTCAATCTTGCGGGGGGGTGCTGCGGGAATACGCCGGAGCACATCGCGGCGATTGCGAGGGCGCTGGAAGGCATTGCGCCGCGCAAGCTGCCTGCGCGGGCCGCAGAGACTTGCGGCGTTGAGAGCGTGGCATGAGCACGGGTTCGACAAAGCCTGTTGAGACCAAGCCGCTGCGATTGTCGGGATCGCAGCCGTTCACGCAGCAACCCGGAGTCTTCATTCTGATTGGCGAGCGGACCAATGTGGCCGGGTCGCCGAAGTTCGCCAAGTTAATCAAAGAAGGCAAGTACGAAGAAGCCGTGAGCGTGGCGCGGCAGCAGGTGGAGAACGGCGCGAACGTTCTCGACATCTGCATGGATGAAGGGATGATCGACGGCGTGGCGGCGATGACGCGCTACCTGCAGTTGCTCGCCAGCGAGCCGGAAGTGGCGAAGGTTCCCTTCATGATCGACTCCTCAAAGTGGGAGGTGATCGAAGCGGGATTGAAGTGCTTGCAGGGCAAGGGGATTGTGAACTCGATCTCGCTGAAGGAGGGCGAGCAAAAGTTTCGCGAGCATGCGGCGGCGGTGCTGAAGTATGGCGCTGCGGCAGTGGTGATGGCTTTCGACGAACAGGGGCAAGCCGCGGGATTCGAAGACAAGACTCGAATCTGCGAGCGGGCCTACAGGATTTTGACGCGCGAACTGTGCTTTCCGCCTGAAGATATTATCTTCGACCCGAACATCCTGACGGTCGCAACGGGGATGGAGGAGCACAACAACTACGGATTGGACTTCATCCGCGCGACGCGATGGATCAAGGAGAATTTGCCGCACGCGAAGGTGAGCGGCGGCGTTTCAAACGTGTCCTTCAGCTTCCGCGGCAACAACAAAGTGCGCGAGGCTATGCATGCGGCATTTCTGTATCACGCGATTGCCGCGGGCATGGATATGGGCATTGTGAACGCCGGCATGCTGGAGGTTTACGAGGAGATCGAGCCCGAGCTGAAGGAACTGGTGGAGGATGTGCTGCTGAATCGCCGGCCGGATGCGACGGAGCGGCTAGTGGAATTCGGCGAGAAGTTGAAAGCAGCGGGAGCAGCGAGCGCGGGCGAGGAGGGGGACGAAAAGAAAGTCGAGGAATGGCGCAACGGGACCGTGGAAGAGCGGCTGAGCCACGCGCTGGTGAAGGGAATCGATGCCTACGTCGAGGTTGACGCGGAAGAGGCGCGCGTGAAGCTGGGACGGCCGCTGGCTGTCATTGAAGGCCCGTTGATGGACGGCATGGGCGTGGTGGGAGATTTGTTCGGCGCGGGAAAGATGTTTTTGCCGCAGGTAGTGAAGTCGGCGCGCGTGATGAAGAAGGCGGTTGCGTATCTCACGCCGTTCATGGAGGCGGAGAAAGCGGAGATGGTCGCCGCAGGCCAGGCCGTGCGCGTGCAGGGAAAGATTGTGCTGGCGACCGTGAAGGGAGACGTCCACGACATTGGAAAGAACATTGTGGGCGTGGTGCTGGCCTGCAATAACTATGAAGTCATCGACATGGGCGTGATGGTTCCGGCGGAGAAGATTCTGGAGCGCGCGCGTGAAGTGCGGGCGGATATTGTTGGCCTGAGCGGTCTGATCACGCCTTCGCTCGACGAGATGGTGCACGTGGCACGCGAGATGGAGCGGCAGGGAATGAAGCTGCCGCTGCTGATTGGCGGAGCGACGACGAGCCGCGCGCATACCGCGGTGAAGATCGCTCCGCACTACAGCGAGCCAGTGGTGCACGTGCTCGATGCGAGCCGGGCGGTGCCGGTGACGACGAGCCTGCTGAGCGACGATGGCAAGGCTGAGTTTGTGGCGAAGCACCGCGCGGAGTATGACGCTCTGCGCAAGGCGCACGCAGCGCCAAAGCGGGCTGTCGTTGCGCTCGATGCGGCGCGGGCGAGGCGGACGCCGATCGAATGGCGGGCGGAGGATCTTGCGAAGCCGGCCTTTACAGGCTTGCGGGTTTTGGACGATTTTCCCCTGGGGCAACTGAGAGAATTCATCGATTGGAGCCCGTTTTTTCATACGTGGGAGCTGAAGGGCGTTTACCCGCGGATTCTTGAGGACGAGAAGCAGGGCGAGCAGGTGCGACAGATTTTTGCGGAGGGAAATGCGCTGCTGGACCGGATTGTGAAAGAGAAGCTGCTGCGAGCACGCGGGGTGTACGGATTTTTCTGGGCGAACGCGACGGGCGACGACGTGGAGCTGTACACGGACGAGAAGCGCGCGGAGATTCTCGCGCGGATCCATTTTCTACGGCAGCAATCGGATCGCGAAGGGAACGAGCCGTGCCGGTGCCTGGCGGACTTTGTTGCGCCGAAGGAAACGGGGCTCAGGGATACGATGGGCGCGTTCGCGGTGACGAGCGGGTTTGGATTGAAGGAGCTCTGCGATCAGTTCAAAGCGGCGCACGACGATTACAACGCCATCATGGCGGAGGCGCTTGCCGACCGGCTGGCCGAGGCGTTTGCGGAGTGCCTGCACAAGCGCGTGCGTGAGGAGTGGGGTTATGGCCGCGACGAAAATTTGACCGCCGACGAGTTGATCCACGAAAAGTACCGCGGGATACGGCCTGCGCCGGGATACCCAGCATGTCCCGATCACACAGAGAAGGGCACGCTGTGGAATTTGCTCAACGTGAAACAGAATGCCGGGATCGAGTTGACTGAGTCGTTTGCGATGTGGCCGGGATCGAGCGTGAGCGGGTTCTACATGGCGCATCCGGCGAGCCGGTATTTCAGTTTAGGCAAGATCGATCGTGACCAGGTGGAAGATTACGCGCGGCGCAAGGGGATGACTGTCGCCGAAGTGGAGCGCTGGCTGGGGCCGAATTTGAATTACGAGCCGGGAGCGTAGAAGGCTGTTTCCGCCGTTTGACTCGGACCAAGAAGCGACAGCGAATTTCGTTTTCCTCTGAGAGCGCGTTTAGAAGTCTCATGCAGGAGCGGGGCCGGAACACCCAGGGGTTAAGACCCACGCGCTTTGCTGCGTCTTTCGGTCCGGCTGAAGCCGTGCCCTTGGTACAAGGCAGATTTTGAAATCCGTTTCGAGTTGGCCGCATTAGACGAATTCAAGCCCCATTTGGCTCTGTCGCTCCCAAACAATTTTGAAAAACCTGCGAAACTTTTGAATCCCGCATGGGTTCGTTTGTGTAATTGGGGTTCAGCCGTCAATTCACGCCTGCGAGAGTGCATCTCGCGAGGTGCACCGGCAATCTTTGCCTTGGAGGGCAGTGTATGAAGCGCGCAATGTTCGTAGTGGTTTCACTTCTGATGACGCCTTCGCTGTTTGCGGATGCCGGTTCACGGCTGATACCCGCGGGTGCGCTGGTTTCGTGCACCACCGGCGACGGAAAGATCTCCTCGAAGACAACCGCTGTTGGCGATCCGATCCTGTGCAAGGTGCAGTTTCACCGCGGCGACTTCATGCTGCCCTACAACAGCTACCTCGGAGGAGAATTCTCCGAGTACAAAGATCCGGGCCACTTTGTGGGCAAGGGATGGATGGAGCTGGATTTCGACCGGCTGTATGTGGGCGATCAGGTCTACCCGATCAGCGCGAAGGTTGTGGACGTGCCGGGATACAAGATCGATGCCCAGGGGCGGATTCTGGGCAAGGGCCACGCTGTCCGCGATACGGTTCTGTGGATGATTCCGGTTCTGTGGCCGATTGACCTGATCAATCTGCCGCGGCGAGGCCCGAGACCGACGCTGAAGGCGGAGACTGCGCTGACCCTGCGCGTGATGGATGATATTCAGGTTCCGGTGGTGCCGGAGCCGCAGCGCGATCCGTATGGGCTGTACCAGCGCGGGCCGCAGTCTTACGCTCCGCAGCCGGCTCCACCCTCGCAGGCGCCGGATGAGGGACCACAGCAATCGTATGTGCCTGAGCAGCCCGCACCCGATGAGCAGCCTGCACCGCCGGCGATGGCCTATGCGCCGCCGGTGGCCTATCCCGCGCCTGTGCCCTATGTGGCCCCACCGGTGTATGCGCCGTATTACCCGAGCGTGATGCCATATGTGGGCGTCACAATCGGGCCGCAGATTGGAGCTTACGCGTATGGGCCGAGGCTGTATCCGCGAGGGTATGGGTACGCGCCACGAGCCTATGCGCCCGCGGTGCGGTCGTACGGATATGGCTATGCCGCGCGCGGATATGTGGGCGGAGGTTTTGCGGCGCGGGGATCGATGATGGCGGCGCGCGGCGGATTCTCGGTGCGAGGCGGAAGAGGGAGATAGCCGGGCGGGTTGAGGGATCCAAGGAACACTGCGGCCGGAGCGGGACTGCGACAAAAAGCAGTTCCGCTTCGGCCTTTTTTGATTTCGTGAAAGCGGACCACGTGCTGGAGCAGGTTTGCCATCGACCGGCACAGCTGTCGACGGAGTTGCCGAGTTTTGATCCGGATATTTGCACTGTTTTCGCAGCAGATTGATGGTGCTGTTACAGTCCGAGAGCCATACTGGCCGCGTGATTCCACAAACTCGGTTTAGGGTCCCTCTCAAGCTGGCATCTGAAGCCGGCTCGCTGGTGGAGATTGCGCTGCCGGCGGGCTTTCAAATCCAAACCCCATCTGTGCCTGCGCCGCGCATTCGTGCCGATGTGGGGCGCTACCGGCTGCGGCGGGCGGAGACGCAGGAAGATCGCGAAGCAGCGTGCCGGCTGCGCTTCAAAGTATTCAATATTGAGTTGGGCGAAGGGCTGGATAGCTCCTACGAGACCGGGCTGGACATGGACCGGTACGACGCGATCTGCGAGCACTTGCTGGTTGAAGACAAAGCAAGCGGGCGCGTAGTCGGAACCTACCGGATGCAGTCGGGAGAAACGGCCAAGCGAAATCTGGGCTACTACTCGGAACAGGAGTTCTGCCTGGGGCCGTATGAGCCGTTGCGGGCTGGGATTCTGGAGTTGGGACGCGCATCGATCGACCGCGAGCACCGCACGCCCGAGGTGCTGATGTTGTTGTGGCGCGGGATTGCGCAGTATGCTACCGACATGGGGCTTCGTACTTTGCTCGGTTGCTCTTCTTTAAACTCCAATGACCCGGCGGAGGGTTGGCAGATGTATCGCCAGCTTGAGAATTTCAGGGTTCCGGCGGAGTTTGAGACGAGGCCGACCGCAGCTTATGTTTGCCCTCCAGGAAGCTACGATTTTGCCCGGCAGAGCGTGGATGCACAGCCTTCATCCCGCTGGACCGATCGATCGCATTCGAATGATTCCGGCGCTGAGTCCAATCATGCGCCGGTGAAGGTTCCCAAGTTGCTGAAGACTTATCTTGCGATTGGCGCGCGCATTGCCGCGCCGCCGGCATGGGACCGCGAATTCCGCACCATCGATTTCTTGACGCTCCTGGATCTGAACCTGCTTTCGGCGGCAGCTCGCCACCGTTTTCTGGCGCCGTTGACGACTTGACGATGCGTCGTCTGCAGCGCGCTGTGGCGCTGGCCTTCGCTCTTGCAATGTGTATTCTCCGGTATTGGCTCGATCGCTTGCGCGGGCCGATGACGCTGGAGCGGCGCGCGTTGTGGCTGCAGGGATCGGCGCGGGCGATTCTGAAAGTACTGGACATAAAAACCGAGGTGGAAGGCGAGCCGCCGGTTTGCGGGCTGGTGGTGTCGAATCACCTGAGCTATCTCGACATCATCATTATCAGTGCGGCCATGCCGTGTTTTTTTGTCTCCAAAATCGAGGTCGGCGGGTGGCCGTTTTTCGGCAGGGCAGCGCGGTCGGGGGGAACGATTTTTCTCGACAGGTCGAGCCGGCAAAGCGCCAATGCAGTGGCTGAGCAAATGGCGGAGCGCCTCAAGTTGCCGATTCCGGTGCTGCTGTTTCCCGAAGGCACGAGCACGGATGGAGCCGAGGTGCTGAGATTCCATTCGCGCCTGATCGATCCCGCGACAGCCGTGGGCTCGCCGATTACAGCGGCGGCGATCCGTTACGTGATTCAAGGCGGCTTGGAGGAACGAGAGCTTTGCTGGTACGGCGATGAGGAATTCACAACGCACATGTGGAAGGTGCTGGGCGTGACGGGGTTCGCGGCGCATCTGCGCTTTGGCAAGCCGAAGATTTATTCCGACCGGCGCGCGGCGGCCGACCAGACGCACGCAGAAATCACGGCCTGGCGCACGGCGAACGAGCTCGAGACCGAAAACGCAATGGCGACGGAATAGAGCGATAACGGGCGCGTTATAGAGTCGCTTGTGCAGCGGGCACCGATCTTCGCAGCACACATTCATCAGAAACAAGAGACGATTGCGGGATGCGCGTGGACGCAGCGACCCAGCGCATGGCGTTGGGCGCGAACGAGAGCGCGGCGAGCGCCGCGGTGCGGCCAGCGCTGGTAACGGCCCCGCGCGAGAGCAATGTTGCGAGGCTCATGGCCCGTGTGAGCTGGGAGCGGAGCACGCGGTTGTAATCGGCTGCGCTGCCTCCGGCAAGAAACATTCGCGCCGCAAGAGAGGCAGAGTGCAACGCGATGGAGATGCCGTCGCCCGTGAAGGAGGGGATGACGGCGGCCTGATCGCCGATGCACCAGAGGCCTCCGGAGTCACTCACTTGATAGCCATAAGGGATGGGCGAGATGGCGAGGGGGCGCGGCCAGAGCAGTGAACCGCCGCCGAGAAGCTGCCGCAGATGGCGGCTGCCGCGCAGGATGAAATCGAGAAGCTGCGGCCATCCGCCGGCGGAGCGGAGCCTGGCGCGGCGGACAACGAGGCAAAGATTTGCGACGCCATCTTCGATGAGCGAAATTCCCCCGTAGCCATCGGGGAAGAGAAAAAGTTCCATGCAGCCGTCCAGTGAACGCAGCGGCGCGGGCGCCAGTTGCCAATGCATTTTGAAGCCGACAAGATTGGATTGCTTGGCAGGTGAGCGGGAGAAGCCGCGGAGGTCGTGCTTGCCGGTGGCAAGGAAGACGCTGGAAGCGCGGAGGCAGTCGCCATTGCCGAGCGAAGCGACCCAATGATTGCCGTCAGGAGCGAGCGATTCGACTGCGATACCGCGGCGGACCCGGCAGCCACACTCTTCGGCGCGGGCAAGAAGGGCTGCGTCCAGAACACGGCGCGAGAGCGAGAGCGCATGAAAGGGGAGAGATGCGGCGACCGTTGTGCCGCCGGCGGAAAGGCGGAGATTCTGAATGGGCACAGCGCCGAGATCAAGCGGGTTGATGCCAATCTGGCGGAGATATTCAACGGCCTCACGGCTCAGGAACTCGCCGCAGACCTTGTGATGCGCGCCGGATTCCTTTTCGAGGAGCAGGATATTGCGGCCGGCGGAAGCAAGGCGGATTGCGGCCATCGCGCCAGCCGGACCGCCGCCGATGACGAGAAGATCAATCTCGCGGGTCTCTATGCTGCGCGTCGCGAGGCTCATAGCGTCTTGCTCCGGCTGACACAGAGGCGCGCGGGAAAGAAGGGCTGAATGGAGACTTCACTCTGATTGAGACCAGCTGCTGCACAGATTCGACGCCAATCGTCAGGGACGAAGGAACGCGCGATCGAGACAGGGCCATCGTGCTGCACGAAGCGGTGAAGGCCCGCAAGCCTGGTGAATATACGCAGCAGATGGTAGGGGACCGCAGCGCGGGAGAGATCATTGATGAACCAGCCGCGCTTGGCGTGCAGATCCATCCATTGCACAAAGCGGATCAAGCCGGGCTCGCTGAGATGGTGGGTGAAGAGGGAACTGAGGATGAGGTCCATCGGCTTGTCAGGCTGCCATGCGAAAACATCAGCAGCAACCCAGCGAACGGCGCTTGTCGACGGCGTGGCTTCGGCGGCGATGGCGACGGCATCGGGGCTGAGATCGAGACCGGTGAGTTCGACGGCGAGTCCGTTTTTACGAGCCCATCGCTCGATGCGGCGGAGGCTGTCGCCGTACCCGCAACCGACGTCGACGATATGAATCGGCCCGACCGCGCCCGGCGGGGCGACTGCGCTGAGCCAATCAAGGGTCGGGCGGTAGGCAAGAAACCAGCGGTTGAGGCGGGAAAGATCGCGGAGACAGGCACGGAGTCGGCGCGCGAGCAAGGCTCATCCATCAGTTCCGTCAGGTCTGCGCGACGGCTGAAATCGATGGCGTCAGACGGCATGGAACATCATGGTTTCGGCGGTGACTCCCGGGCCAAAGGACATGGCGCAACCAAGTTGTCCAGGACGGGCGCGCTCCATCAACTTCTGCAAGACGAACATGACAGACGCCGAGGACATGTTGCCGTAGTTTAGGAGGACACTGCGCGAGTCGGTGAGAGATTCGGCGGTGAGAGCAAGCCCTTGCTCCGTCGCGTCGAGGATGGTGCGGCCACCGGGATGAACGGCCCAGAGATCGATTGATGAGAAATCGCGGCCCTGGGTGATTTGCGTGCCCGATTGAGCAAGGCCTTGCTTCAACTGGCCTGGAACCTGGCCGGAAAGATGCATGTCGAAACCCCGCTCGCCGATGCGCCAGGTAATCAGGTGATCGGTGCCGGCGAGATTGACGGCGAGAAAACTGTCGAGCGCGAGGCCGGACGGTTCCGCGGTAACGAGATAGGCGGCGCAGCCATCGGCGAAGACCGTGAAGGCGAGCAGTTGCTCCAAATCTTCGGTCTCCTGCATGTGAAGGGAGCAGAGCTCAAGCGAGAGGAGCAGCACTTTGGCCTGGGGTTCGGAGCGGACGATGTGGCGGGCGGCCTTGAGCGCGTTGATTGCGGCGTAGCAGCCCATGAATCCGATAAATGTGCGCTCGACAGAGGGATTGAGTTGAAGAAGCTCGATGACTTCGTAGTCGAGGCCGGGCGCATAGAGCCCGGTGCAGCAGGTAACGATGACGTGAGTGATGCCCTGGCGCTCTCGATCGCTGAGCGCGAGCTTCAAGAGGGCGCAACGCGCAAGCTGCGGGGCGAATTGCCGAAAGGCCTCCATGCGCCGAGCAGTCGAGGGAAAGTTGCCGCGCACGAAAAGCGCGCCTGCATCCTGCATTGCGCCCGTGTCGGTGACGATGGGTTTGAGGAACGAGTAGCGATGCTCAATGGCGGCGAGGCGCACCATGCGCCGATAGAGATTGCGACGCGTGCCTTCGGGCAGAAGGCTTTCAGCGAAGGGAATGAAGGCGCCGTGCATGTCGTGCGGCGGCACCGCGGTGGCGATGCGATTGAGATAAGCAGTCGTCAAGGGGATGCCTCCGGGGGACCGGGTCGTTCAAACTCTTTGGACAGCATATCGTGCTGATTGACGGGAGGATTGCAGCCGTCAGGCCCTTCAATTGCAATCTTGGACGTTGAGAGCGGCGATTCGGCATTACGCCGCGGGTGGGGCGGCAGTGGAATCGCGAATCACAAGACTCGTTGAGACGAGGAATTCACGCTGCAACCGCGCGTTGCCTGCGCCTTCGAGCTGGGCATGAAGAGCGTTGAAGGCAGCGCGGGCGAGATCGGAACGCGAGAGGCGGATGGTGGTCAGCGGAGGCAGAGTGTACTCAGCAAAGGCGATATCGTCGAGGCCGATGACGGATAGATCGTGGGGCACGCGGAGCCCCTGCATGTAGGCAGCACGCAGAACCCCGATAGCCGTCATGTCGTTGGAGCAGACGACGGCGGTGGGGCGCGCGGCCAGCTTGCTCAACTGCTCGAAGCCCGCGACGCCGCCCTTGAGTGTGTGGTCGCACTCGATGACCCACTTCTTTTGAAGCTGCAAACCGGCGGACTGCATGGCGGTCCGAAAATCGTTTTCACGCGTAATGGCGGAGTGGAGGCTGTGGGGGCCAGCGAGAAATGCAATCGACTTGTGACCGAAATCGACGAGATGGCGAATGGCCTGATGAATTCCCGTGGAGTAATCGAGGAGAATCGTGCTGGCTTTGGGGTCGTCAACTTTAAACTCAGCGAGCACGATGGGTACTCCCCGGTGCGTAAGCTGACCGAGCACGGGCTCTTCCTCGCCGAAGGTCATGACGGCAACGCCGTCGACCTTGCGTTCCAGCATGCGGCGAGCGCATGAGGCCAGAATGGCAGGGTCGCTGTTGGTGGAGCTGACGAGAATTTCATAGCCGTGAGAGACGGCGACCTCTTCGAAGCTCTGGATCAGTTCGGGGAAGAATGGGTTGGAAATGTTCTCGACGATGATGCCAAGAATGCGGCTGCGGCCGGAGACGAGCGTGCGTGCGTGGGTGTTGGGGAGATAGTTGAGTTGCCTGATTGCCTGCCAAACACGTTTGCTGAGGCGCTCACTGACCAGCGGGGAGCCGTTCATGGTTCGAGAGACGGTGGCGATGGAGACCTTGGCTACGGCTGCAACAGCACGAATGTCAGGGAGTTTACCGGCGGTCTTGCGCTTTGGTTTGCGAGGCACGAACCAATCCTAATGCAGCAAGGTGGCGTGCAAAAGGGAAAATAATTCGATTTTCCACCGCGAATTCCGCGGAGGAAAGTGAGCGTGATCAGGCGGATTCGGAGATAAGGAGGCGTAGGTCGCGCAGGTTATGGCCTGTGGGTCCGGTAGCGACGGAATCGCCGATGGCAGTGAACAGAGGGCAGGCGTTGAACTCGGCAAGAGATTGCTCGGGGTCGAAGCCGAATGCGCGGGCGCGAGCCACAGTGGTGGGATCGGCGATGGCCCCGGCGGATTTCGTGTTGCCGTCGATGCCGTCAGAGCCCGCACTGAAAACCACAAGCCGCTCGCCGGGATGCCTTGCAAGCTCGAGAGCGCAGGCCAGGGCAAACTGCTGGTTGCGCCCACCCGCGCCCGGTGTTCGCGTAAGGGTGACAGTGACCTCGCCGACGGAGATAAGGCAGAAACGCCCGTATTTGGCGCGGAACGTGTGAAAGCGCTCCAACAGATAGCGAGCGGCTTCGGCGTAGTCCCAGTCGTCACAACTGTTATCGACGACGACATGGTAGCCTGCGTCGCGCGCGAGCGTGCGCGCGCTCTCAACCAGGTCATGGCTGGAGAGCAGGATTTCGAAGACCGAGTCGCGGAAGGCCGGATCTTCGCCGCTCATGCTGGCGGCCGAAGTCATGCGGCGTGGCCGGGCGGCGTCAGCCCATGGGAGCTTTGGCAGCAAAGACTGACGCCAGCCCTTGTTGCCGGGCGATTCCGGCAGATCTTCGCGCTCAAAGAAAGTGCGAATGGAGGCCGGAAGTTTGGGGGCGAGTTCGTATTTGGCGAGCAGCTCGCGCACTTCGGCGACGGTCGAGTGGTCAGGCGTGCTAGGTCCCGATGAGAGCGCATCGAGCGAGCGCAGCGGGACATCGGGCAGGAGCAGGCTGACCTTGAGTGCTTCCGGCGCGGCCATGGCCAGGCGTCCACCCTTGACGGCGGAAAAATGCTTGCGAAGGGTGTTGACTTCGTTGATGGGCGCGCCCGAAGCAAGAAGCAACCGGTGGAAATCGGCAGTATCTTCGAGGGTGATTTGCGGGTCGAGCGGGAGATCGAAGATGGCCGAGCCGCCGCCGGAGATGAGATAGAAGACGAGAGTATCCTTGCGGGCTTTACGGAGGAGGCCGAGCGCAGCACGGGCTGCGGCGAAGGAATCCTCGTTGGGCACGGGGTGGCCGCCTTCAAAATAGCGGAAGCGCCAGTTGCGGGCTGTAGGCGGCTGGTTGGTACAACAGATGCCGCGCAGGCCTTTGCGGCGCTTCATGCGCTCCAGCAGGATACTGAAGCATGGGTCCGGCGGCCTTGCCGATGGCGATGACAATGATGCGCTTGTACGCGGAGAGATCGATGGATGCGGGTCCGCTGCCGTCGGGCATGAGGCGATTGAGCCTGTTGCCCTCGAAGCGCAGGCGGCGATCGAAGGCCGAAGCAATATCGCTGGCCTTGAGGGCGCCGGTAAAGATGCCGGTGGCCGTGGAGTGCAATACTTCGAGGGCCGCGTCGCTTACCGGGGTCATGGCAGCAGCCCCCTCGATTCAAGTCCGATGCCGACGAGATGTGTCGCAAAATAGCTGGATAAGATAGCGGAAATCATTCCACTCCTGATTTTACGCCGAATCGGTGGCGAAGGCGCCGGCCGCCGGAAGCGGTCTGATCAACGATCTCGGCCAAGATCCCGGAATGACGGGACCCGCCTTGCTGTTGGGTCCACGCGCTGCCGCGATGCGCGATCGGCGTGGATGAGGCCGGTGTACGGTATTCTGGCAGCATCATGAACGATCCATTGAAAGTGCTTCCTTTTGACCCGATTGGGCTGACGCGCCAGTTATGCGAGATTGAATCGACAACGTACCACGAGGGCGCGGTGGGCGATTTTCTCGGGAGTTTTCTCGCAGGGCGCGGATGGGAAGTAGAGAAAACCCCAGTGGCGCAGCCGGCGGACGGTGCGGCAGCGGAGCCGCGCTGGAACGTGTATGCAGGCAAGGCCGGCGAGACGCCGGATCTGGTTTTTTCGACGCACATGGACACCGTGCCGCCCTATATTCCATATAGCGAAGACGCAGAATTCATGCACGGCCGCGGGGTTTCAGACGCCAAGGGAATTATTGCGGCGCAGGCGGCGGCGGCAGAAGCGCTTCGAGGGGCGGGCCTCCGGATTGGATTGTTGTTTGTCTCCGGCGAAGAGCGCGACTCGGCGGGGGCGAAGACGGCGAATTTGAAGCCGAAGGGAAGCCGTTTCCTAATCAACGGCGAGCCGACCGATAATCGCGTTGCGCTGGCTTCAAAAGGAGCGCTGCGCGTGGCGTTTCGCGCCACGGGCAAGATGGCGCATTCGGCGTATCCCGAACTGGGCGAGAGCGCGGTACACAAACTGGTGGAGGTGATGGCGAAGCTGCTCAAGCTGGAGCTGCCGGTGACGGAAGACGTGGGGCCGAGCACGCTGAACATTGGGCAGATTCACGGCGGCCACGCGCCCAATGTGATCGCGGACAAGGCCGAGGCGCAGGTGCTGGTGCGGCTGGTGGGAGATTCGGCGCCGGTGAAGGCCGCGCTGCTGGAAGCGGCGAAGGGACTGGCGGAGGTGGACTTCACGCTGGAGATTCCTTTTGTGCGGTTGCGCGCGCCGGAGGGTTTGCCGACGATGGTGGCAAAGTTTACGACCGATATTCCGCAACTGAGTAATTGGGGCGAGCCGCTGCTGCTCGGTCCGGGAAGCATTCACGTTGCGCACACGCCCTTTGAGAGGCTGGCGAAGAAGGAACTCCTGGAAGCGGTGGAACTGTACGTCAAGGTGGCGAAGCGGCTGCTGACGTAGCAGAGTATCGCGGGGCACAACTACTGAGCAGCCGGAGGGCCCGCGGGCTGTTGCGCTGCCGGGGCGGCGTTGACCTGTTTGGTGAATTCGAATGTGCAGGTGCGGCCAACGATGCCGAGGCCCTGGTCCCTGGCGCCTGTACCTGTCGTCTCCTGAAACTGAGCTTTGACTTCGTAGTTGTAACTCTCTCCCTGATGGGAAAATACGCCGCGGGCATATTCCCGCGAGGCGACGATGCCGTTGGCGGTGAGCTTTGCGGCGCCGCCGGCGGCGATGGCGCCGTCGATAGCCAGGTAGCCGGGCTGGCCCGCCGTGCCGTGTTCTCCGTGGAGCGTGCCGTTTCGGATGATGCTGACAAACTGCCAGGTATAGCCTTCGGTGTTTCCCTTGGGCGGGCAAGTGAGCCTGGTCAGCCAATTGCCGTCAAAGCGATCGCTGCCAAATGTAGCCGCGGGTAAAAAAATAAGTGCGATGACTATCAGGAGCCGGATCGCGCGCATGACCTTCCCCCTCCCACGGCTGGAAAGTCTAGCACTCGCGATGGGGAATCGTCGGTGACAAGCGGGAAAGATTCGTTCGAGATGCGCGCTATTGATAGTTGCCGATGAGAACGAAAGGCGCCCAGTAATAAGGATGGGCATAGCCCAGGCTGCTGGGCGGAGATGATTGACCTTCGGTTTCAAAGCCGCGGCCCGTGCCGCCACCGGGCACCGCGCCGCCGCCGCGGATAAATGCGAGCTGAGCCTGGCGGAGGGCTTCAGCCTTTCCATCGGAGGGATTGCGGACCCATCGATCATAGAAGTCGCTCATGATGTGGCTCGTGCTGAGGTCGTTCACATCCCACAGCGTGGCGAGCACGGCTTCGGCATCTTTCTGCTGAGCGATCATTCCCAGCGAGTCCATTTCGAGCCCATTGCGCGATTTGTAATCCTTGGCGGTGCTGCAAGCTGAGAGGGTGAGCAATCGCGTGCCATGAAAGGCGACGCCGGAGTTCTCCATGGCGGAGAGATTCCACTCAAATCCGTTGGGGTCGCCGGCGTTGTCGCCGCCCATCATCAGGAAAGGCTCGTCGCCGCTGCCGGCAATGAGAACAAAGTGGCTGGCAATGTGCACGACGGAAAAATCGCCGCTCGCGCCGAGCGCCGACTTGAGATTCGCCAAAGTGAACTTTTCGTCGGGCAGAAGCTTGCCTTGCATTGGGCCATGCGATGCGGGATCGGAGGGATCGTGGACGATGGAGTCGAGCTCCGGAATCACGCCGGGGAGGGCAGGGAGGCCGTTGTAACTTTTCGACAGGCCCATCGCGAGCGCGCTGGGCGCGTCTCCGGCTTGAAGCGGAGAATCGGTCATGTGGCCGTAGCTTTCCGGCGTGAAGAGCACATTGTGAAAACGCTCGACCATGTACTGTTTGCCGTCGTAAAGCGCGCCCATGGGGACATAGCGCAAAGCATCGTCGAGCGACCAGAGCAGAGTGGGGACGCTGCCCTTCGGGCCAGGCGCAGATTGGAGCGGCTTGAGCTGGCTTTCGATGGGCGCAACCACCATGGAGTAAAGCTGATTCAACTGCGGACGCGGGTCAGAGGATGGAGAGCCGACTGCTTTGAGCGCTTCAAGGGACTTGGCACGGATGTCGGCCGAGGAGGCAGGTAGAACAACGACCTTGCGCGCATTGGCAGTGACTACGATGGCGTAGGCGTGATCCTCGCCAAGCAGAAGACGAATGCCCATCACGCGCGGGCCGAGCTTCGCGAGCGATCCCTGGAGGAAACTCTTTGCGTTATCCGCTGAAGCGTGACCGGGTGTGGATTGGGCGTCGAGCTCGGGAAAGATTTTGTTGGTGAGGACAGACTGAATATCGGAGCCTTGCTGCTGCATCGTTGCGCTGAGCGTTTTGAGCTGGGCGTCATCGTCCGGCGTGCGCGACGGTTTGGTCTGGATCTGCGCGTATGCGAGACTCGCTTCCTCAATCGCTCGCGCCTTCTTTTCAAGTTCGGGCAGCGCGTCTTGAGCGTCTTGCTGCGCGGCCGAGAGCGTGAGAGGCTCGATTCCCGCCGAGGAGCCGGGCGTCGCGGTGGTCACGACGTCCTGGAGTTCCTGTTCCTTGAGGAGATCGAGAATCTGCTCGGCTTGGCCGGCGCGGCCAGTCTCGACGAGCAGCTCCGCCAGCATGCGATAGGCGCCGGATCGCGATTGCGCAAATCCCGCCTGAATCTCCTTGTCCATGCCCAGAATATTCTTTCGGATCTGCTCATAATCGTTGACCGCGAGGAGGCCGAAAAGGATGGCTTCCTCGGGGCGATTCTGCTTGCGGAAGCCGATCATGATGGAGTTCTCGATGTTGCCTTCGATCTGGGGATCGGCGGTGGCTTTGGCCAGGCCTAACGCGGCCAGCGCACTGGTCAGGGACAGTTCCGGTTGCTTCAATTCGGAATAGGCCCATGCAATGGTCATCAGGTCCTGAGCCTCGTCGCGCTGATCTTTCACTTCGCGCCAGATGGCGAGCGCTTGAAGTTCAAGGTCGTACGCCTGCTGCGCGTCGCCAAGGTCGGAGTGATCGCGGCCCAGGTTATTGAGGACCATCGCCTCGCCGCGACGACTGCCGGTCTGGCGGTAAATGGGCAGTGCCTGAGTTTGAAAATCGATGGCCTTGGCGGCCTGACCGAGATCGGCGTAAGCGCGGCCGATATCGCTGAGCGCAAGCGCCTCGCCACTGCGGTTGCCGACTTCGCGCCAAATGGGCAGAGCCTGGTTGTAGTAGTCGAGCGCCGTTTGGTTCTGGCCGAGATCGCGGTAGAGACGGCCGATGTTGTTGAGGGTGAGCGCTTCGCCCTGACGGTTGCCAAGAGTGCGCCAGAGCGCAATGGCCTGGTTGTAGGAATCGAGAGCTTTCTGTTTCTGTCCGAGGGCGGCATAGGCGGGACCGGTGTCATTGAGCACCAGAGCCTCGCCATTGCGCTCGCCGAGGCTGGCGAAAGAGGTCAAGCGCCTGATTGAAATTGTCGAGAGCCTGCGAGCCCGCGCCCATGTCGGACCAGGCGCGGCCGAGGTTGTCGAGGGTGCTGGCTTCGCCGTTGATGCCGGCGCTCGCGGCGAAGCTTGAAGCGGGTGCGGCGGCAGGGGCGGGCGATGCGTTACCGGCAACAGGATTCCCAGGCGAAACATTGACTTCACGCCAAATGTTAAGAGACTGGTTGAGGTATTTCAACGCGACGTCGTGTTGCCCGAGGTTGTTGTAGACTTTGCCGATGTTATTGAGTGTCTCGGCTTCTCCGGCACGCGATGGAAGCGCGCGCCAGAAGGGCAGCGCCTGATTGAGCAAGTCGAGAGCCTTGTCTTCCTGACCAAGATCGGTGTAGACGCGGCCCATGGTGTTCAAGGTGGTGGCCTGTCCGAGCAGACTCGAATACTTTTGCTCAATAGGCAACGCCTGATTCAGATAGTCGAGGGCCTTTTCCAGCTGGCCCGAGGCGTAGTAGAGAGCGCCGAGGGTGTTGAGATCGGAAACTTGCTGGCGGATGTTTTTGCTCGAGCGCGCCTGAGCCAGGCTCTGCTCATGTTGCGCAATCTGGTTGGCCAGCGCGCCGGACTGCGCAGAGGCTGACGCAACCGCGAAGCTCGCCGCAAGGCAAAGTGCGCAGGTGCGAAGCCGATTGAGGCCGGTTGGTTTCATGGCCTGCATTGCGTTCAAGGATGAGCGCTCGCGGTCGTGGCGGATGGAGTGCGGAGAGCGAAGTCCGCGTCGGCGGAACTGCGATTCATGACGGGGTGCTGGTGCATGCCCTGGGAGGAGACGGTTTGCGAAACCTGCTGCGCCACCGAAGCATAAACCTGGCTCAAGGGCGTTGCACCTTTGCCGTTCTTGAGAGCCTGAAGCAGGAAATAGGTGAAGTAGCCGTGGTGGAGCTGGCTGCTTTCAAGCGATTCTTCGTTGACCTCGCTGGCGGCCATCACGATGCGGCCAGTTCCGTCGGTCATGTGCGTGAGCATGCTGCCTGAGGGCGCGGTGTTGGCGAGCGCAGCGGATTGCGATCCGGCTGCGCCTCCGCTGTAACACGTATCGAGAAAGACCGCGGTGCGAAGCGCTTTCATGCGCGTGGAGACGGCATTGGCCAGCTCAACCATCGGGTACGCAGTCGCGTAGAGCGCGTCCTCGTTAAGGCTGCCGCCGGAGTAGGCTTCCGTGTCGTAGGTGATGAGGTAGTTGGCGCCGCCCGCGGTGTCAGTGGTTCTCGGGGTGCCGTGCGTGGCCACGTAAATTACGACCAGGTCATTGGGCTGAGCTTGACGCGCGATCCAGTTCAATTTTTCTTTGATGTTTTTGGTTGTTGCCTGATCATCGGTGAGCACCTGAACATTGTCGGCAGGAAAGCCGCCGATGGAGGGATCCTTGAGCTCGGCGGCAAAGGCGGTAGCGTCGGCGCCGGTGTAATTGAGGCTGAGGAATCTGCTTGTCAGTAAAGTGGCCGATGCCGACGACCAGCGCCCACTTTTGCTGCACCGGGCCGGGCTTGACGGGGGGAGCGGCCGGCACCGGAGTTGTGGCGCCTTCGGCCTCGAAGCCGCGCGAGGCAGGAGTGGACAGGACGAGCGGATCAAGACCCTGATCGAGAGCCTCGGACCCGTTGAAGCGAGCCTTGTCCATGGCGTAGCTGGCGAGGGCCGCATGGCCCAGGCGCTTTTCGACCAGGCTGCGGTAGTACCAGGCGTCACCCAACTCCGGGCATTCGGCGAGAGCGGACTTGAGCAATTGCAGCGCGTCTTCAAAGGCATCGTCGCCGCTTTGCGGCGTAATGCGTTCGAGCGCCTGAACGATAAGGTCTTGTCCGGCGCCGCAGCGAACTCCCTGGGCGCGCGCATGCGGACACGCAATCAGCGTTGCGGCGAGCAACAACAAAATCGCGAGTCTGGATCGGGTGGGCGAGATCATTTTTCGGCCACGTGCCTGGCGGTTCCTGCCGGCTTGCGCGAGGATCGAGCCTTCATGGCTTCGAGGACGTGCGCACTGACGCCATTGCTGGTCAGATTCTGCTGGCCGTCGGGGCTCAGGTCGAAATCGATGGCACTGGCTCCGTTAATGGCCTGGATAATGGTTTGCTCATCCATCCCCGATTTGACCATGGTGATGATCTGCATGTTCGAAAGCCCTTTGTGCACGACGGCGGCAGGCTTCTTCGCGGCCTGCGTCTTCATCTCAGCCAATTCGCGGGGGCTGACTCCTCCGGCTGTGAGCGCCTTCTGGCCCGCAGGAGTGAGATCGAAGTTGACGGCAGTGGCTCCCCGAATGGCTTGCAGGACGGTCGATTCGTCGATGCCCGACTTGACCATGGTGATGACCTGAGCGTTGGTAAGACCTTTGCCGGCGCCTCCATCCGTTGGGCCAGAAGGAGGATTGTTGTTAGCGGCTAGTGCTTCGGCCTTGGCGCGGGCTGCCGCCTGCTGCTCCTGATCCAGCTCCTTGTAATGGGCGATGGCGGTTTCGATTCGCTTCTGTGGATCGAGGAAGTATTTCTCGTCGGGCTTGGCGTCGATCGCTTTGCCGTAGTTGATGGCAGCCTGGTCAAGGTACTTCATGGCCGCCTTTGGATCCTCAGCCTGGTACGCAAGCGCTTCATAGGCTACGCCGATGTCATAGAGGCGGTAGGCATCCTCTTCCGGTTTGGGGAAGGGGGGCGCAGTTTCATAGGTCTCGAGGGCGCGCTCCCAGAGTCCGGTCATGGCGTCTTTGTCGCCTTCTTCGAGCGGGCCATCTTTGCGCGCAAGGAAGACGTCGACGCTCTCGTTGCTGTCGACGAGATGTTCGGCAATCTGCTGTACCGCGTCGATGATCAGGCGCGAGCGGAGCTCCGACGGGGTGGGAGGAGCGTCTTCGCTTTTGGCTCCGCCCTTTACGTGCGAGAAGGTCCCGCCCACCTGGCCGAACACCCCATGAGAAGTGGAGTTTCCCGCGCTGTCGAACTCACGATCGTAAGTCGAATCGATATTGTCGGAAATGAGAATTCGACCGGACGCGTCCTTGGCTTGAAAGGAGACGTCGAGTTTTCCTGTGATGCGCTGCGTAGCCCCGATCTTCGAGGCAGCCTTGGAGATCGTCGAGAGTGGGGAGTTGGACGAGCCAAGCGCTTGACCGGACCCCAACTTGTTGGTGTACGTGGGGTCAGGGTGTGAGTACTCAGTGATCTGGCAGAAGATCTGTGTAGAGGGATTGTCGTCGTCGCGCAGATTGGGATCGTCTTTCAGCAACTCGGTTTCGAGGAGCGCCTGAAAGTCGTAAGGCAGGGTCCCGTCTTCTTCCGATGACGTGACCGTGACCTTGATCGTGTCTCCCGGCATATGGACGAGTGCGGGCAGCTTGCGCTGGAGAGTGACTTTCTCCTTGGCCGCGCCAAAACCTTGCGCGCCGGAGGGCGCTGCTGAAAGCAGTCCGATGCAGATGGAAAACAGCAGAGCGATTCTTGCCGAACGGCTCATCTTGACCCCCGTCGATTTACCGTTTGATTGCGCCGCCAGTGGGCTCAGTGGCTTTGCCATGCCACGGTCCAGCACCCGGCGATAGACCCTAGCATACCGTTTTGGCAGCGATTTCGTCATTACGCTACTTACTCTTGCTTCCGGAGCTGGAACTGCTCTTTTTCGAGCTCGAAGACGAGCAGGATGTCGATGTCGTGGAACCGGACGCCGAGGGCCTGCTCAAGGTCGAGTCCTGCGGTTGAACCGTGACGTGCATGGATGCGTAGGTGATGCCGGGCACCGAATTCTGCGCGCGTTCCGCGAGCGGCAAGTTGGGATCGGCGTCCTTGGGAATCAGATAGCCCTGAATCAGATCGAGATTGGGCAATGATTTCGACAACTCATCGACGTGCCTCTGCGGAACCATCAGGTAATCGCCGGTTTTGAGGCCGATATAGGACGGGTCGCGATCCGGATCATCGAGTGCCTGCTGGGTGGCGACGGCGTGGGTAAGGTTGCCGGCCATGACGAACCGGGTGCGATCTTCCCAGTAGCTCAGTGCTTCAGTAAAAGTGCTGAGAGCGGGCACGCTGATGGCCGGAAGGCTGACGATGGGAGCGGCGATCTTGGCGCCCTGAATCATGATGTTGAGAGCCTTTACAAACATGGATTGCGCCGCGGCCCGGGAGATGTTCACGGCCAGCTTGCCTGTTCCTTCGGTAAGCAGAATCTTGCTGGTGCCCTGCATCGCCTGCGGCGAACGAAATCCAAGAGCGTCAAGGGAAATCTTGCCTGCGTTGTTGGGCGACACGGACGCGATGGCCGACCATGCGAGCGGCGTAACGATATTCACGAATGGGTGAACCTGAGTGGTGTCTACACGGAGCTGAGAGGCTTTGACATTGCTTTCTCCGGCTCCCGGGCGGAACTGCGCGAGCGCGATGCTGACGGCAACGTCGCCGTCGTGGTCGAGCAACTCCTCTTTGCGAATGTCGGAGGCGTAGCGGAGACGCTTGCTGTCGCCGTCGTAGTGCAAGTACTGAGTTTGCGCTTCAGGATCGGGAAGCTGGTCGGCGGGCCCGCGCGAGATGCCTTGACACCGTAGTTCTTGCTGTAAGGATTCACGGAGTCGAAGTAGCCGCTCCAGAAGTTGAAGGAGTCGTGAGGCAGGTCTTCGGTCGAGAATGCGCCAGGATTGGTCGGAATGCACCGGGTGCGGGCGATTGCGAGGCGGCGATCTCGGGAACCAGCGCAGCGATCATGGCCAGCGCGGATGCGTCGGCCAGGAAATGGCGGCGAGAAACGGTCATTGGTATACCTCCACGACTTGCCGGACAATTTCAATGAGCCGCCGGCTGCTCATCTTGTTCAAGGGCCGATACGCGAAGATCGGAAGAAGTTTCATGCAAACTAATTGGCCGCAGCTTGCGGGGCACTGTGAACGGTCATCAATCCAATGCCCCAGTTCGTGGGGACCTCGCCGGAGAAGCCGCGGGTACCTCCGCTGGTTTGGTTCAACAGTTTTTCCAGGGGCGACGAAACTCCGCGCGAACCCCGCGTGGCGACGCCTTCAAAGTTCAGCACGTACGGATCAGCGAGCGGCTGCTCGGTGCTGAGCATGATGAGCGTATCCACACCGTAGGGCGGGCCAATGCGCAGGACGGGCGCGCCGGGCAGAACGAATTGGCGGCCATTGTCGGCGTCGTTGGGAAACTGATTTTCGGAGTAGTCGCGCGGGTAAAGTACAGTGCCCTGGCCATGGCAATCGATGTCGAGGACATAAACCCAGCGATGATCGATGATGCGGTCGTCGGAAGCAAGAGCCATCTTGAGTTGATCGCCCTGGTGCGTCGTTTGATTGGCCGGAAGCGGCGAAGTGGCGTTCGCGGGCAAGAGGGCGAGCGTATAAAACTCGTCGGTGGAGGCGTCGGCGGGACTGTTGGCCAGCTCCAGCCAGCCATGCACTTTGGCCAGAAGCGACGAGTAGTGGTTGAGTTTGCTGGCGGCGGCATCGACGGCGGAGGCGTTGCTAATCGGAACCCAGTCGGCGCGCACGGGATACTGCGAGGTGGCTGAGCAACCCGGACTGTGCGGAGGCGCGTTGGGCGAGGGCGGACCGGCTGCCAATTCGCTTTTGTGATACCAGGCGTAGGCGGGGCCATTCGCGGTCAGAACACCGGTGAGAGCATAGTGTGCGAGCGACATATTGCCTGCGATTTGTACGGCGCTGTCGCTGCCGTCAGGTTTGAGTTTCGCGGCCAGCTCCTGTGAGGGCGGAAGGTTGACCCAGAGTTTTGCGCCGGCAGGAAGATTCTTCTTGATGGCGTCCGCCGTGAGCGGCGCGCCGAGTGAAATGAGATTTGCCGAGCCAGCCTGCTGGAGCGTCCAATTCGTGCGGTCCCAACTCAGGACGTGGGTCCATTGCTGTTCGGCAGGATCTGAAACCAGAGCGGCGCCGGAGGCCTCGACCTGCGCGGCGGCAGCGTCAATCTGATCCTCTGAAAGATTGGACGGCCAAAGCCAGACGAGCAGCGGCGGATTATCTGCCGGAATCCATTTGCTCAATTCGAAAAGATCGCCGGGAGACACTTTGGCGCCTGCCGGACCGACGATCTCCGCCGAGGAGCGCGCCAGCCCATCCAAACTGGTGATGCGAAGCTGCACCGTTTGTCCTGCGCCATTGGGCGCGGCCGCGGTGAACTCGCTGCCGACGCCAAGGCCGGATGCGCGGCCGATGTCGAGCGAGATTGAGCCGTCATCGTTGGTGCCGAGCGCCGCGGCGCGCACCTTGTCGGACTTGGCCGCGGAGCCACCGAAGAGAGGTTGGTTGCGCCGGTCGGCCGTTGCGTCGAGGTCCGGTTCCTGATCGGGCACATTGCCGCCCTCCAGAACGGCCTTTACGCGTTCGTAAACGATGGCAGCGGGTGTATCGGCGGGCATCGATTGCAGTGTCTGAAGCAGCGCGGCGGTGAACGCTCCGTGGGGCTCAGTGCCGGCGGGCATCTCCTTGGCCGTCTGATCCTGTTGCGCGGCGGAAAAGACGAGAGCGGGATTGTCGGTGCGCTGGGTCGGGCCGGGGCGTGGCTGCCCATTGGGCAGCGTGTCTGGAGCTTCGGCGATGTCGCGCGGATCGAACGCCAGCGCACGCTCGCGATAAACAGGGCCGATGCCGCGGCTGATGCCGCCCGAATGACAACTGTCGAAGATGACGGTAAGGTGGATACCTTTGTCGAGAGCGGCGTTGAAGATGCGCGTCATCTCGCGGTCGCGGACGTCGTATCCGCCCTTGTAGGCGTCAGAAGGAACCAGCGTGCTGTCAGCATGGACGTATTGATTGCCCACGAGGACGGTCAGCTTGTTACCTTTGCTGTTCACTCGCAGCGAGCCGTGGCTGGCGTCGTAAAAGACGACGGTGTCGCCCTTTTGTGGCAGGTCCACGAGATATTTCTGCATGGCGGCAAGAATGCCATCGTGGGTGGTTTGGTCCGCGGGAAGGAGGGTGACTCCCGGGCTGGCATGTGGCGGCGCCGGGTTGGTGAGCAAGACAACGTTGACGGCCGGGAATCCGAACTTGGGACTTGTGAGCAGGTCGGCCATGGCCTGTGCATCATTGACTGAGCCGTCAAGATTCTCGAAGGTGCCGAGCTCGCAGCGGCCGTAAATGCAGCCGGCGGGATGATCTGCGGTGGTCCCCGCGGGCTGATAGGTGTTAATGCCGATCAACAGAGGCTCGCTCGGTTTGAGCAGTAGCCACCGATCCGGCAAAGACGCAGGCCAGGACGGAGAATGCTGCAATATACCGCTTCATAAGTGCTCCCGTTGCGAAGAACGAGCGAGGGTGTTCCCCCATTGCCGCGGTTCTCTCCGCGGAATCAAAAACCCGCGCGGTCTGTTCATCAGAAGAGACCAGCAGGTTGCAGATCAATTCAAGCACGCGACTTCGATAGCTGCCATTCACGCCGAATGAGGAACCGCCAAACTCTGGAGGTTGATCAAGCGGTGTCACTTGAAAAGGTGTGCGTCGAGGCCTGTACTTCCCATGCGTTTTATCGACGGATGCCGAGGCGCAAGGGTTTCAATCAAGTCTGGCACCGCCGGGGGGTGGCGAATCTAATCAAAAACTGTTTGGCGAAAACTGTTGCCTGTCGAACAGCCAAAGTATAGCGTCTCAAGGCAATCGTGCCATCAAGAATTTTGCGGTGCGGGATTCAGCCGCCGCAACGTTGGCAAGAGGATGGAGCACTGGGCAGAGTCTGCTTGTTGCTCAGCGAGAAACTCTGCCGCGCGGCGCGATTGCCGGATCGCGGGGCGATCGCGCTGTGCCAGATTCGGAATCTGCCCACCAACGGAGACCCGATTTACCGGCGAGTTACCGGCGAGCGCAGTTGCTGAGGTCTTGCCATTCTCAGTGGCGCGGGAACTGAAGGGCGGGCAATCCATGTGAGGGCTCTCCCGGCGAAATAGGGAGCGAATATCCACAGAGAACCCCGCATCTGCCCCAAACTTGATCGAAATATCCTGTAACCGCGCACTAAGCGGCCGAAGTGACTCCATATAATGAGGCTGAGCGCACACGGGTCCCCAGGTCAAATGAGCGAATCAATCAGTCGTCCGAAAAGGGTTTTTATGGGCACGAAACGTCCGACAGGGGATCGTAGGACAGGCTCGAGGTCTTCTCCAATTAACATGTTTCAAATGAGGACGTTATCGAAGCAGGCGGACTCAAACTTGTCACCCATTTGTCCTACATTTTCCCTTGCGCCGCGCCTACCCTCCGTGCTATTCCTGGGTCATTCTGGACTTCCGGCCGATGTGAAGAGCGGGATTGGACGTTCTGGTGAACGCTGAGGATTGCTGCATGGCCTTCATTTCCTGAAGTGTATCTATATACAAGGTTTTACAGATGACCTGGGACTTAGAGGGGCGAAGCCTTCCCCAAAACGCAGTCCCACGTTTTCTATAGCGAATCGAAGTTTTCTCATTCCTTCCCCGCCTTATAAACGACAACCGAGAGTAAACGAATCGTTGTTGCACCTCAATCCCGGCTCCGAGGTCGACTATGACAGTTCTGAAGCCACGTTCGCGCAAGGTTAGCGTCCGTCTTTCTGAAGAAGAGTACGTAGCGCTCAGGCAGGTTTGCTCGCAGACAAGCGCACGCAGCGTATCCGATCTCACGCGCGAGGCCGTGCGCGCAGTCGTGAAAGACGCAAATCGGGAAGATCAGCTCGGACGCCATCTGGACGAGTTTCGCGCCGGCATGAAGAGTCTGGAGAAGAAGGTAGAACAATTAGAGGCGAAAATTACAACGTTCAAGGCCGACGGCACACAATGAACGAGATCGCGCAAGGTAGATCGGGCTCCATCAACTGGATTCGCAGAGACTCGTAGAATGAGGATGCAAGCTCTGACCATCATGCATGAAACGACAAACCCACGCGTCAAAAGGTCAAGGAATGCGTAGCGTATTGCTTTACGTTCGAAGAATGCCTGGATCCGGGCCGCAATGGACCCGCGTCCGCAATCTCGTGCTTACTATCGGCTTGGCGATGTTGGTCACTGGCGTGATTGGTGTCCGGTATGGACGCGCACAGGCGACCGATCAGAACTGTAGCTCGGACCCTAGCTCTCCCGACGCGTGCGCGCCCAACGGCAATGCGGAGGCGCCATCTGCCGGAGTGAACTCGCAAGGAACGGAAAGGAACTGCAGCTCCGACCCAGCCTCTCCCGAAGCATGCGCGCCCAGCGGCAGTACCGGTGATGCCCAGGCGCCATCTCGCGATGGCGCGCAGGGGACGGATCAAGCTTGTGGCGCCGAGAGCTCTCCGGAAGCGTGTGGTCCGAATGGCGAGGCCGATACAGCAAGTCCAAGTGAGGCGGAGGAACCTGGTTCCGCTGGTGAGGCCGCTGGAGGGTCGCAATACACGGTTGACGAACAAAAGTGCATTCAAGCGTGTGGCGGAAGCAGCGGTTCCGAGAGCTGCCTCCGAAACTGTGCGCAGCAGAGTATGGGCAATGCGCCTCCTCAAAACGCCGGTGCTCAAGGGCCACCCACAAGTAATTCGAGACAGCCGAAGGGCGCGCCGGCGACGCCGGCAGGCTGCGCGTTCCCAGAAACCTCAAAGCGAGCCGCAGGAGGTTCAGGAACCCAGTCCTTACAAGAATCTGCCATCACTTTACGATCTATACACGCAGATCCCAGCCTCCGGCGGAAAACTGCAGCGCTTCGGCAGCGACGCTTTCCTTGTTGGCACGGGGAATGCGAACGAACTGCCGATGGATCTTCCGGCCGGCGCCGATTACGTTCTCGGGCCGGGCGATGAGCTGATCGTCAATATGTGGGGCGGCCAGTCCAATCGGCTGGACAGGACCGTCGACCGCCAAGGCCAGATTGAGCTTCCTGAAGCGGGAACAATCATGATTAGCGGAATGACGATCGCGCAGGCGGAGCTTGCGGTCCAAAAGGCCCTCAGCACGCAATTCAGGAACGAACAGGTCGAAATCTCTCTGGGGCGACTGCGTACCGTGCGCGTCTATGTCGTTGGCGACGTGCAGCGGCCTGGCGCCTATGACGTCAGTTCTTTGTCCACGCCTTTGAGCGCGCTCTATGCCGCGAGCGGCCCAACCAGCCGTGGATCGCTGCGCATCTTGAAGCAGTATCGCGGCGATCATCTGGTCCGCGAGATCGATCTTTACGATTTTCTATTAAAGGGCGTCCGCTCGGATGTGGAGCATCTTTTGCCTGGCGACACCCTCCTGGTACCACCGGTTGGTCCGCAAGTTACGGTGGAAGGAATGGTGCATCGCCCGGCGATCTATGAACTCAACGGCGAGAAAACCCTGAATCAGGTGATCGATCTTGCCGGGGGAGTGCTGCGCACCGCGAGCCTGAAACAAATCAATGTTGCGCGAATTGAGGCTCAGGAACGCCGCACCATGGTAAGCCTGCAACTCCCCGACGATCCGGCGGAGGTTGCAAAGAAGCTGGCAGATTTTCCCGTGCAGGGCGGAGACGACGTCGTCATCGCGCAGATTCTGCCCTATAACCAGGATGCGGTTTATCTCGAAGGTCATGTCTACCGTCCCGGCAAATACTCGTATAAGGACGGAATGACGATTACCGATCTGTTGCATTCGTACCAGGACGTAATGCCCGAGCCATCGGACCATGCGGAACTGGTTCGACTTCAACCTCCCGATTTCCGGCCTGAGATTATCAATTTCAATTTGCACGACGCGTTGATTGGCAACAATTCATTTCCCTTGGAACCATTCGATTTGATTCACGTATTCGGCCGCTACGAGATCGACGCGCCGATGGTTTCGATTACAGGAGAAGTTCTTCGCCCTGGCACGTATCCAATGTCTGAGGGTATGACCGCAGCCGGGTTGGTGAGTATGGCCGGAGGGTTCACACGGAGCGCTTATCGCGACGAGGCTGGCCTTTCAAGCTACGCGGTGCAAAACGGGCAAAGGGTGCTGGTGACGCATAGCACCATAGCCATCGGGAAGGCGCTTGATGGCGACAAGAGCGCCGATGTGCCGCTTAGCCCGGGAGACGTCGTCAGCATTCAGCAGCTTGCGGGCTGGCAGGATATCGGTTCCTCGGTGACGATACGAGGCGAAGTTGAACACGCAGGCAGTTACCCAATTCAAACCGGAGAGCGGCTAAGCTCTGTTTTGATGCGGGCTGGAGGTTTTCGAGCAGATGCTTACCCTCCGGCAGCGGTTCTTGAACGGGCCCAGGTTCGTGTTCTGGCCGAGCAGGCGCGCCAGCAAATGATCCGGCAGGTCGAGGAAACGCCCAGCCAGGTTAGTCCGGGAGCGATCGCCGGAGCACAAGTGGCAGTGATTCAGCAATCCGTGGAAGCGCAGCGGCAGCAGATTCTCGCGAGCCTTCGAAGCCATCCCGCCAGCGGAAGGCTCATCATTGACATCTCTTCCGACGTGAGCCGCTGGCAGAATACTCCCGCAGATATCGAGATGCGCGCTGGAGACACTCTTTTCATACCCAAACGGCCGAGCTTTGTCGTAGTGAGCGGTCAGGTTTATAACCCCGCGGCAATAAGCTATGTGCCCGGTAGAGACATGGAGTGGTACCTGCGAAAGGCGGGTGGCGCGACGCCTAACGGCGACAAGAGGAAGATCTACGTGCTCCACGCCGACGGGTCCGTAGTGCCGCGCGACAATGGTTGGGTAAGCAACAACTTGATGAGCATCCGCATGCGGCCTGGTGACACGATCTTTGTCCCCGAAAAGGTTATCGGCGCTTCGACCGTTTGGCAAAACGTTGCTGCCGTGGCGCAAGCAATGGCCGCGGCCGCACTGCCGATTGCTATCGCCAGCAGTTATTAGAAGGGAAGAACGAATTCTATGCAGATCTTGGAATCCAGCCAACGGTTCAGGCAGATCTGCCTTTTCGATTGCCTCACAACGGCCATAGCGCGAATTCAGTTTTAACAGGATCGGAGGATGCGGTCACAATGACGAAGAAAGCTCTCATCACTGGTTGTACTGGCCAGGACGGTTCCTATCTCACCGAGTTCCTTCTTGCCAAGGGGTACGAAGTCCATGGCCTGAAGCGGCGCGCGTCGAGTTTCAATACCGATCGCGTCGACCATATCTTCCGCGATTTCCACGAGACCGACAACCGTTTCTTTCTGCACTACGCCGATCTTACCGACGGCAGTTCGCTTTCCTCTCTGCTTCACACTCTTGAGCCCGACGAGGTTTATAACCTCGGTGCGCAGAGCCATGTGAAAGTCAGCTTTGAGGTTCCGGAGTTCACCGCCGATGTAGTGGCGCTCGGAACACTACGCCTGCTCGAGGCCATTCGGCTGACAGGTGTGAAATGCCGTTTCTATCAAGCGTCATCGAGCGAAATGTTCGGGAGCGCTCCGCCGCCTCAAAGCGAGACGACGGTCTTTCATCCGCGCAGCCCGTATGCCTGCGCCAAGGTCTTTGGTCACAACATCACCGTGAATTATCGCGAGAGCTATGGACTTCACGCCTCGAGCGGCATCCTTTTCAACCACGAGTCACCGCGGCGCGGCGAAACTTTTGTCACGCGCAAGATCACGCGTGCTGTGGCTCGAATCAAGTACGGAGTTCAGTCGAAACTCTTCCTAGGTAATATGGAAGCCCGCCGCGATTGGGGATATGCGCCCGATTATGTTCGCGCCATGTGGCTGATGCTGCAACAGGAGCAACCGGACGACTACGTGATCGGTACTGCGGAGGCCCATACGGTCCGCGAATTCGTCGAACTTGCCTTTGCGTCTGTGGATCTGGATTGGCATCAATATGTCGAGACCGATCCCCGCTACTTTCGACCAGCCGAAGTAGACTTTCTCTGCGCGGATCCCAGCAAGGCAAAGAAAGTTTTGGGCTGGGAACCCACTGTGGGTTTCAGGGAGTTGGTCCGCATCATGGTCGAGGCGGACTTGAGGGAACTGGAAGCCCGCCAAAAGGGAGGTACGGAGGCGCTTGAGCTTGCCGCCGCCGCAGAAGGGCAACACCGCTCGTGATTGAGGTTGGCGAAAAAGGAACTGAGGATACAGGCGCAGATCGCCGGGATTCAGGCCGGCAATTTTGATTTGGGTCGCGCCTCATCCCTGTTTTGATCCGCAAATGCCACGCGCGACCGCCGTCAGTGCGCGCGGGGCGAAAAGGAATACTCGACGCCGAAAGTGAATCCCTGCGGATCTGGATTCTTGTACAGCAATACCTGCCAGATCTGATACTCATAGTCGGCGCGCGCCCACAGCGGGCCATACACTCGGTATTCGATACCACCACCACCTGCAAAGAGACCTCTCGTATCGTGGTGATAGGCCACACTTTCCGGAAAGAAATCAAAGCTGCCAAAGCCGCCCAGCAATTTGGCATACGGTCTGAAGTTATTGAATCGGCGCCAGGAATATATCGGTCCGCCTTCGGCAGTGTCCTGGCGGACGTTCACCTGTGACGCGCTTTGGCCCTGACTAATGTCGCGAACCTCAAATTCGAGTCCCAGACCGTGGGCGCTCGCCGGAAAGAAGCCGGGACGCCAGTCGGCCCAGGCCGTGCCGCCCCACATGCGCCCATGTCCCCAATCTACGTCCCAACTCGAAGGGCCGGCGCCTACGGATAGGTTCATACCATGCGCCTGATATGCCGGAACGGCCTGGGACAGCGCTGGTCTCGCAGCAACGATCAGAGCCAGCACGAGGATGGGGGGAAAGAACTTCATCAACCGCATTCTGCATCTCCTCCAGGGGTGAACAGATTGCCCGCAGCAATGGATTACTGGACGGGGGACGAGCGCCATTCTTGATCAACAGGGCAACAGCACGGACCCGGGCGCGAATCTTGTTGCCGTCGTTTTAAGTGACCGGGAAGTGAGTTCCAGCCTTTTCCAGGCAACAGAAGTGCATTTGAAACAGCTTTAAGGTTTTACACGAGACGCAACGAAAAGTCGGGACGAATCATGACGCTGTAAAACCAGCGTAGGAATATTCTACCTGACAAAATTATTTATTTGCAGCAGCGAGAGACCGTTTCCAGTTACAGAATTGGAACCTGTAAACAAAACCCTTGCAGGCGCAAGCACCCGCGCTGCCGGGGTGAATCTGGAAGGCCTGCAACCTCTTACGTCCGCAGAGCTTCCGTTTGCAGACGTTCCCGATGCGCGAGAATCTGCGGCGCAGTCTCATTGAAATCGCGTAGATCAATGCCTTCGGGGCGCTTTCGGATGCAGTGGCTGGAGCATCTCGGATCCGCGGCATTGATCGTCTGATCGGCCGAGTTGAGCTTTGTCTCAGTAACTTAGCGGCCGGCTTATCCGCCAAACTTGATTGCAGGAGCAATAAGTGCCAACCGCACACGAGTTGAACACATCGCCGCGGACGGAGTCCTCTGCTCAAGACAGCTACGGCATAAGTTCGTTGAGTCTATCTTCGGTGGTGTGGCCCAGGCGCTTGTGGCTGGTCAAACTTATAGCTTGCAGTGCGCTCGCAGCAGGCATCATTGCCTTTATCCTCCCCAATCAATACGAGTCCACTGCGACGTTGATGCCGCCGGACGACAGCGCGCTTTCCGGAGGACCACTTACGGCGACTCTTGAAGGTGGTGCAAATCCCGACGCGGGCCTTGCGAGCGCTCTCTTCGGCGAACAGACGCCGGGAGATGTTTTTGTTGGAGTGCTTCAGAGCCGGACGGTGCAAGAGGACATTGTTAAACATCTTGACCTGCTCCATGTTTACCGCGTGAAGTACCTCGATGATGCGCGCAAGATATTATCCAGCCGCAGCAGGATCAGCCAGGACAGAAAGAGTGGAATTATCAGCATCACCGTTGCTGACAAAGATCCCAATCGCGCTCGGCAGATCGCTCAAGAATATGTGGACGAACTGAATTCGCTGATCAGCCGCCTGAGCAATTCGAGCGCGAGAAGAGAGCGCGTTTTTCTCGATGATCGACTTAAGACAGTCACGCTTGAACTGGATCAAGCTACCCAGGCGTTAAGCGAGTTTTCAAGCAAGAATGGGACCGAGAATATCCAGGATCAGTCCAAGGCTATGCTTGACGCGACGGGGAGGCTGCAAGGCGAATTGATCGTCGCCGAAGGCGATCTTAAAAGCCTGGGAGCCATCTACGGCCCGGATAACGTTCGCGTACAGGCGGCAAAAGCGCGGGTCGACGAATTGCGGAGCAATCTCGAAAAGATGAGCGGCGCAGGACATGAAGTGAGTGAGAGCGATTCCACATCCGATGAAATCTATCCCTCCCTCCGTCAGCTGCCAATCCTCGGCGAGACCTATTACAATCTGTACCGCCGCACGACCATGTTAGAGACGATCTACGTACTCCTGAGCAAACAGGATGAAATTGCCAAAGTCGAGGAAGCGGAAGAAACGTCGAGTGTTAAGATTCTCGATCAACCCAATGTTCCGGAAAGAAAATCCTCCCCTCATCGCCTGACGATTGTGTTGGCGGCGACGTTGTTTTCCGCGCTCTGCGGAACTTTATGGCTGATGGGGAAGGCATGGTGGACTTGGAGTGCCCAGCAAGAGTCTCTCATGGCGACGGGACCAGCTGATACGGAACGCGTCGTTGATGGGCAACAGGCGGATGCGTCGCCTGGAAAAGAATTGCGAGACCGAGCCGGCGGCGCGCCGGGAAGTGGGCGAATGCAGTAAGAGATCTTTTCTCCTTAAGTCAACTCCCGGCCGCTTCGGGCGGCAATACACCTCAATGTGCTGCCGGTAAGAGCCGAACGACGTAACCCGTAATCGATTACTCCTGCGGGGTCACCTCGTGCGATCCCTCGCCCTTTGCGCCTGTTGTCTGCGTTGAGTTCGCGAACACGCGAGTAACGGGGAACGGTTTGCTGCAATGGAGACGCAACTTTGAATTCGGCAACGGAATCGCAACCGAGCGTTGCACAAAATGAATCGGAATTGATTCAGATTCCCATTGGAGAGCTGGTCATTGCGCTCTTTGAGCGACGACGCTTTCTACTCGTCGTAACTGGGATCGGCATGTTACTCGCTGCCGGCTGCGCCCTGCTGATTCCCAATGAATTTACCTCTGTCGCGCAATTGATGCCTCCGGATCCGCTCATGTTTTCGAGTAACACAGTGCGCTCGGCCCTGTCAGGCTTCGGATCTGGTGACCTCTCATCCATCTTCTCGGGTGACTTGCTGAGCAAGAGGACGCCCGGCCAGACCGCCATCGGCGTTCTCAACAGCAGCACAAGCCTGGACGACATTATCAATCGCTTCAATCTGCGGCAGGTATACCATTCCAAGAACTATGTCGACGTCCGGAAGCAACTCATCGCACGAACGACCTTTACAGAGGACAAGAACAGCGGAATCATCACGATCAAAGTGACAGATCATGATCGATATCGAGCGCAGGAAATCGCTGAAGGGTATATCGATGAGCTGAACAAACTCACGAACAGTCTCAACACTTCCTCGGCCCGTCGCGAACGCATTTTTCTCGAGCAAAGATTGAAGTCGGTCAAGAGCGATCTGGACGCCAGCCTCTCTCGCATTGAGTCAATTCTCCAGCCACAACGCCACCCTGGACATTCAGAAGCAAGGTGAAGCAACCGTGGAGGCTGTCGGAAGACTGCAAGGCGAGCTCATCGCAGCGCAAAGTGAGCTTTCTTCATTGAGAGCTATCTACGCAGATGACAACGCGCGCGTGCGGCAGGCTCGCGGACAGGTCGATGAATTGGAGAGCCAGCTGCGCAAGATGAGCGGCGCGGGAGAGGACGCGAATGCCGGCAACCTGAAGGACGGCGGCCAGTTGCCCTCGCTTCGCAAACTTCCCCTGCTGGGAGTGGAATACAACGACCTGTACCGTAAGCAGGTGATGCAAGAGACTCTGTATGAGGCGTTAAGCAAGCAATACGAACTGGCAAGGGTTGAGGAGGCGAAAGAAGTTTCGCAAGTCATGGTGCTGGACCATGCCGATCTTCCAGAAAGGAAATCGTCACCTCACCGGTCGATTATCACTCTTGTCGGCGGTCTGGTGTTTGCGCTTCTTGGTATCGCGTGGGTTCTTGGCCAGAAACTCTGGGAACTCGCAGACGATTCGCACCCGGCGAAAGCGTTAGCGGTGAAGCTGCGGAATTCGATTCGTACTCCCAATCAGCCCGTCCCGAGCTAGACGTCCCTCGGCGGAACCATCGATCAGAACGCCAACGCTGTCTCACCCAGAACGCAACCCGTCGGAACTTTGAGAGCAAAGCGGATTCCCGCTAACTCAGGTTTTGGTGAGTTATCGGCCGAGTTTGAAGCAGTTAGTTACCCCACAAGGAACAAGGCTGAAGGACCACGGCTCCGCGATGCGATTGGCGTTCTATTGTTTTGAGGAAAGTTCATGCATGTAAGGATTCTGGGGTGCCGAGGCGTACCGGCCCGGCACGGAGGGTTTGAAACCTTTGCGCACGATTTGGCGCGTTTCCTTGTTGCCCGCGGCCACGAGGTAACCGTCTATTGCCAAATCGACCCGGACCAGGAAGCCTCGGAAGACGAGTGGCAGGAGATTCGCCGCGTTAACATTCCCGCGGCAAACAGTGCGTTGGGCACGATTCATTTTGATTGGGTTTCGGTCCGGCACGCCTCACGGCGACCGGGAGTGGTACTGACGCTCGGTTACAATACCGCCATCTTCGGGCTTCTATACCGGCTGCGCGGTGTTCCGAATGTCATCAACATGGATGGCATCGAGTGGAAGCGGGCTAAGTGGTCGCGGCCGCAGCGCCTCTGGCTTTGGTTCAATGAGTGGGCCGGGGCCAGGCTCGCCGACCAACTGGTCGCCGATCATCCGCAGATCGCCGTTCACCTGGAACGGCACACGCCACCGGATAAAATCACCACGATCCCGTACGGTGCCGATGCGGTGAATGATGCGAGCGCCGCTACGCTCGAGCGATTCGGCCTGCGCTCGAAGGAGTATTACATTCTGATTGCGCGGCCGGAACCGGAAAACATGGTCCTGGAAATCGTTCAGGGGCACGCTGCCTCCAACATCAGCACTCCGCTCGTCATACTCGGCGCCTACAACTCACATGCCAGCCAATACTGCCGGGCAGTTCAGCAGGCTGCGGGTGCAAATGTCCACTTCGTCGGCGCGATCTACGACCGGGAAGTAGTCGCCGCGCTTCGCTTCCACGCACGGGCCTATTTGCATGGGCACCAGGTGGGCGGGACCAATCCGTCGCTGGTTGAGGCCCTCGCTGCCGGCAATGCGATTATTGCTCACGACAACCGGTTTTCGCGTTGGGTGGCAGAGGACGCAGCTTTGTATTTCGACGGCCCGGAGAAGCTAAAAGAAATCTTCCGCTCCGTCGAAAATGCGCCCCAAATGCGCGCTGAGCTGGAACGGAACAGCAGAAAGCGTCACCGGGAGAGATTCACACAGGAGAAGGTGCTGTCGGCATATGAAGCGCTGCTCCTCAAGCAAGAATCCCATGCCAAGCATGTTCGCAGGCAGCATCTTCCAACCGAGCCGACGGAATTCAGACTCCAGGGAAATTTCCTCCGAGCCCACGAAAATCAAGATGGAACGAAGCTGAAGAGAAATTCTGCCCTGCAATCTGAGGAGACAGCCTTCGTAGACATGTCTCGCTGACGATGAAGCTTTTATGCAACCTCTCCGGTATTCAGTTGACGACTCTCAGAACACGCCAAGGACTGGAATTGTGTCGAGTCAATCCGCAGCCCGGAATACTCCGTTAACAGAGATTGCGACGAACCGGCTGAAGGGGCGCCCGCTGCGCGTTTTATTCAGTTCGCGCACTACTTTGTTTTCCGGTCCCGGTGGCGACACAATTCAGATTGTCAAGACCGCGGAGATGTTACGGTCCCTGGGATGCGAAGTTGAGATATCGATTGATCCCTCCCGGAACGTCGATGGATTCGATATCCTCCATGTGTTCAACCTGGTGCGACCGCAGGAATGTTACCTGCAGGCACGGGAAGCGTACCGGAGGGGAATACCGGTAGTTCTATCTCCCATCTACGTGGATTACAGGGAGGTTGACCGCATCACACGCGGCCCTGCGGAGCGGCTCTTATTCCGGTTTCTTTCCGCTTCGTCAGCCGAGTATCTGAAGATGGTTGCCAGGGCAGTCCTCAACCGCGAAGCAAACCGCGGAACGGCCCTGGTCGTGCGCAAAGGATTCCGACGCGCGCAGCGGGAGCTGATCGAGCTCGCCTCCATGCTGCTGCCTAATTCGGAGTCGGAGATGCGGCGGATTCAGAGGGACTATCCCGAGGTAGTGGGTTCAAGGTATGCAGTAATTCCTAATGCGATCGATAGTCGCATCTTCGACCCGGAGCACACTGATACAGCTGAAGAATTTCAAGATTGTGTCCTGTGTGTCGGCCGCATCGAGCCGCGTAAGTGCCAGATTGAGCTTGTGCGCGCCCTTAAAGGCACAAGCTTGAAACTGGTGTTTGTCGGCAAGCCCGGACCTAACCATAGGACGTACTTTGAGCAGGTGAAACGCGAAGCCGACAGCAGCGTTATCTTCATTGGACACGTTAGTCACGATGAGCTCCCGCGTTACTACGCGGCCTGCAGGGTTCACGCGCTTGTAAGTTGGATGGAGACCACAGGCCTTTCATCGTTGGAAGCGGGCGTGATGGGAGCAAACATCGTGATTACTGACAAAGGTGATACACGGGATTACTTTGAAGACCTAGCCTATTACTGCTCCCCTGATTCGGTAGATTCCATCAGGGAAGCCGTTCTCGCCGCTTATCGGGCGCCTCGATCTACCGCGCTCCGCCAGAGAATTCTGCAGAAATACACCTGGGAAGAAACTGCCCGCTGCACGATCGAGGCTTACCACAGATGCCTCGCGGATATCGCTACAGATTAGGCCCAGCGCCTAGCTGGATCGGCCGGAGGTACTTTAGGCGAGGCCACGTAACAAAGGTTGTGCTTTGGGAGGATGGTTAAGTCAGGATGCCTCAAACAGAGCGGAAAACGCATCTGGTCTTCGATATGACGTTCCCGCGACGACTTAAGACGGGGACAACGACTTATGCGAACGAACTCGTCGCCGCCATGAGCAGACGAGAGTCATATCAAGTGTCATGCATTGCCGAGCCGCCGCTCACGCATCGGCATGGGGTATGGAAGATATGGAACGGCATCAAGAATCTGGTGTGGACGCAGGTTGTCCTGCCGGTGAGGCTGCGCTTCATGAAGGCTGATCTTCTCCATGCGCCTTCGTACTTTGCACCTGTGTTTTGCCCTTGTCCAATCGTACTCACGGTATTCGACACGCTATATCTGACGCAGTCGCACCACTATCGCGATCGGTTGTTCTCGATCTATATGCGGCTCTTCACTTATCTGGCGATCAAGAAGGCCGCCATTGTTTGCACTATCTCCAATGTTTCGCGCGAGGACATCGTTTCTGCGTACGGAATCCGCAGGGACCGCGTCCGCGTGATCCACCTGGGCGTCAATCCTTCTTTTCGCCTTCACGCGGAGGCGGAACTGGCGGCGCTGCGGGACAAATACGCTCTGAAGCGGCCCTATTTCCTTTTTGTTGGCGCGTGGGAGCCACGCAAGAATCTGCCGAGATTGATCGAGGCGTTCGCCCTCTTCCGCAAGGAGACGGGTGCGGATTACGAGTTGATCCTGGTCGGTCCCAAGGGCAGTGGAGAGGCGCAGGTAAATCGGCTTCTCGATGATCCCGAAATTGCCGCGAGCGTGAGACCTTTGGGATTTATTCCCGAAGAAGATAAGCCCGGCATTTATGCGGCGGCGGACGCGCTCACGTTTCCCTCGCTGGGTGAGGGTTTCGGTCTTCCCATTGTCGAGGCCTTTGCAAGTGGCACTCCTGTTCTTACTTCCAACGTGTCCTGCATGCCCGAGGTTGCGGGCGATGCCGCGCTCTTCTTCAACCCGGAAGATATTGGCGACATCGCGCGCACGATGAAGCTGGTCATTCAACCCGCATTGCGCCAGGAGTTGAGAGAGAAAGGACTGTTGCGCGCGCGAATGTTTACTTGGGAAAACATGGCCATGGAGACGGAAAGAGCGTATGTCGAGGTTATGCACAAGGCATAGTGCTCGACGCTCGAACGAATTTGTTGCCTGGGTTGGGGAGTGGTCACTCTCTGGCGCGAGCTGAACACGAAGTTGGAATGTAATTCGAGCAGCACCCCAACGGGACTTCAGACTGATTTAGGTCGACAGTTGTCCTTGTCAATCTACAGCCGGGGGAATGTGAAGCGAGCCTTTCTGACATTTGCCTGTCAATTCGGACATGAGGTACATCGATGACTAGTGGAATACAGGGAATGGTTAAGTCCACTCTTTTCGCATGTGACTTGTACGCGGCCAAGCAAACGCATCCAGAAGATATACTTCGCCTCATTCGAAAGCTCAGGCCACTTGACTGCGGCAAGGAATTGATTCGTATCGGGGGAGAAGGCGATGGGGGATACTTAGTGCCGGATGATCTGGACGGGATTGAGTATTGCTTCTCTCCGGGAGTAAATACAATCTCAGATTTTGAAAGTGAGCTCGCAGACCGTGGGATCGCATCTTTTCTCGCCGATTATTCAGTCAGCTCACCTCCAATAACTCGCAAAGAGCTAGTGTTTGACGCAAAATTTGTCGGAGCATCGGACCGGGATGAGTTTTTCACGCTTCAGAGCTGGAAAGACAAATACATCAAGGGATATTCGGGCGACCTTCTGTTGCAGATGGATATTGAAGGAAGTGAGTACGAAGTGATCCTGGCAACTCAGGACAGCCTTCTTAGCCAATTTAGAATCGCCGTGATCGAATTCCACTACCTGGACCGACTGTTTGAACCGTTCGGGTTCAAAATCATATCGTCCTGTTTTGAGAAAATCCTCCTGAATTTCCATGTAGTGCACATCCATCCGAATAACCGATTGGGTCTTGTCCGCCGTGGGGAAGTAGAAGTCCCGGAAACGATGGAGTTTACGTTCCTCAATAAGCGACGCGGACCCGCGTTGAGGTCGATCACAACTTTTCCTCATCCGCTCGACAAGGAAAACGTCGCCGGTGAACAAATGGCGCTGCCTAAATGCTGGTATAGCTAGGCACGAAACTTCGTCGCGCAAAGCTGAGGGATGTTAGGTTCAAAGACGTGGACATGAAGTGGAATTCAGCCGACATGGCAAAGCGCATAGCTGGCGCGCAGCCTAACTAAAGACCGCAAATGAGTCCAGATTCTGATTCATCCACAAGCCGCTTTGCCGGATTGCAGCTTCGGGTACAACGGACTCCCATTCGTTCGTGCTTCTCCATGTATTCGAACGACGCGATCGTCTCGGAAATGGAGCGGCTGGGTTTTCAGGCCTACGGATCAATTCAAAGCCCTGCCCGGAGGTTCGCGGCACGCATTTTTTCGCGCCTCGGGTTGCTGCGGAATTGTCGGCGCTCAGGAGCGCCGTTGTTTGCGTCGTTGATGGGTGTGATGGAGTATGCGCTGTTCCCGGCATGTTACTGGACCGAAATTGTGCCGTATTGCTATGACTGCTGGCCGCCGGTGCATGAAAAGTGGGCCCAATTCTTTCGAAGGCAAAGAGTACGAACAGCGATGTTCAGTTGCCGGCAAGCTGCAGAGGAAATGCAAAGGCGATTTCCGCTGATGCGCTGCGGTTGGATTCCGGAAGCGCTCACTCCGGAGGATTACGATCAGGGAGACGTTTTAGCGGCCAGGCGCATCGATGTTCTGGAACTCGGCCGGAGACACGAACGGTTTCATGAAGCGATCACCGATCATCTCCAGCGCAACGGCAAGGTACATCTCTACATGCGTGCGCCGGGCGTGATCATTTTTCCGCAAAAGGAAGATTTCCTGAAGGCCATGTCTGATTCGAAGATATCGGTTTGTTTCCCATCATCCATGACGCATCCTGAGTATCTCCGGAGGCATGGAGACTCTGACCCTGAGATATCTGGAATCCATGGTCTGCCGGTGTGTTGTGGTCGGGCATTGTCCGAAGGAGCTGGAAGATCTGTTCGGCTACAATCCCGTGATCGAGAGTAATCCGAATCGGGCAATCGACGATATCGAAGATATTCTGCAGAATCCGGGAAAGTACCAGCCACTCGTGGAGAAAAATCGCCTTTCCGTCCTGAAACATTGCACATGGTCCCTCCGGGTGAGGGAAATGTTGGATTTTCTTATGGAGTCGCGATCTGGTTTGTCGCGTGCCGTTGGCGAAACACGTCCTGATACAGGCCCTTCTCCTCAAATGGGACGCATTGGTTCACAGTAATATCCGGAACCGCTGCATCCGGGTCAGACCATCTCCCAAAACCTCCGCGGCTTTGTCCATCTAAGTTGCGCGGCCCAGCCGGTAGCGGGAACGTGGGAACGCACGGCGCGGAACTGCCCGGGCTGCTCCGGCGAAGAGGGTTTTTGAGCAACATGATATCCAATTTGGACGCATTGCCGCTGCCCGGGTCAGGACTCCTGTGGCTCAAGCTGCGGCTCCATAAATACTCATCGCTCAAGCTGCAGCTGCATAAATACGCGCCGGTCGCGTATCTCTACTTCTTTTTCAACAGCGTCGGCCTTCCCACCGGCCTGTTCTATACGACGATCCTCTCGCCGCTGCTTTATCTTTGGCTGATTGGCCAGGGCAAGCGGAAGACTACGCTGCGCTTCGTCCTGTGCCTGGCGCCGTTCGTCGCGGTGCAGATGTTTCTAGGCATCGATTCGTACTTTTATTACGCGCGCAGCTGCATCCTGCTGTGGACGGTCTACATCACCGTCTTTGCCTTTGCCGTCGCGTTGCCGCGGATTGGAAACCTGGGGCGCTTTTTCGATCACCTGATCGCTGCCAACTTCTGCATCGCTATGTTAGCGATCTTGTTGATTCCCACTCCGCTCAAAGCGCTGGTGTGGAACAACGGCGAACATCTCGTCGACCCTTCAGCATATGGGTCGCGGCTTGCTCTGCTGACCTCGGAGCCGTCGGTATACGGCTTTCTCATGGCGCCCCTGCTTGTTTTCACGGTCCTGCGCCTGTTCTATAAGCCAGTGAGGAGAAATCTGCTTTACATTGCACTGATTGTGATCCCGATGCTGCTCTCCCAGTCGTTCGGCGCCATCAGCATCTGCTCGGCGGGAGTTTTGGTTGCGCTTCTAAGCGTATTGCCCAACCTGCTCAAGTATCGCCCCACGCGGCTTGTCCTCGTGGCTGTGGCATTTGTGCTGGTGCTGCTGGCCGCAGTGGCGCTGCTTGTTCCCAATCCGCTCACGGCCCGCTTCGCCTCTGTGGCCGCCGGAACGGACTCTTCGGTCCAATCCCGCACCACCAACGGATTTGCGCTGGCTTACCTGCTGGTCCCTCCAAAGCAACTGTTGTGGGGCCTGGGACTTGGACAGACCAAGCTGCTGGACGTTTCCATCACGGGTGCATCATTGGGATTCGGTAATGCCATCATTCCCAATGGCATCGCCGACACGTTCGTGTCGTTGGGCTTGGTCGCGGTCCTGCTAAAGCTGGCGGCGGAGATTTATCTCTTTTTTCGCTTCCGCGTGTGGCGGAACACCTTTCAGCTTTCCATGTATGTAGTAACGTTTCTCCTGCAGTTTACAGGAAGCAATCTGATGAATGTGCAGGAGTATCTGATGTGGGTAATGGCATTCGTGCCGCTTTTTCCCGTGATGAACCGGCCCGATAAGTCGCGCGATCCTCTCCTGGCCGCAGCCGGTACTTCCGTGGCAGGTTGAATCAGCGGTGGGCGCGCAATGAGCTCGCCGCGAGTGGGACCTTGGATGTGTACTTGAGGATGCTGTCATGAAAGCACTGATTTGCGGTATCGGAGGGCAGGACGGTGCATACCTTGCACAGCTGCTTCTTGAGAAGGGCTACGAAGTCGTGGGGACCTCTCGCGATGCGATGACAGCGTCGTTCGATTCCTTGCATCGTCTGGGTATTTTTGGCCAGGTGGAAACCGTATCGATGGCCATCAACGACTTTCGCAGCGTGCTGCACAAGTTAAAGACCTTCGTTCCCGACGAAGTCTACAACCTGGCAGGTCAATCATCGGTGGGCCTTTCGTTTGAGCAACCCGTGGAGACGATGGAGAGCATCGCCGGAGGCACGCTCAACCTGCTTGAGGCCATCCGATTTGTTGATCATCCAGTTCGGTTCTACAATGCCGGGTCGAGCGAATGCTTTGGAGACACCGGCGCGGAGCCGGCGAACGAAGCGACTCCCTTTCGGCCGCGCAGCCCGTATGGCGTGGCCAAGGCATCGGCACACTGGATGGTTCACAATTACCGGGAGGCTTACGGCCTGTTCGCATGCACGGGGATTCTTTTCAACCACGAATCGCCGCTGCGCCCGGCGCGATTCGTGACTCAGAAAATTGTTCGAACAGCCGCACGAATTGCCAAGGGGAGCAAAGAAAAGCTGCGGCTCGGCAACATCGAAATCCAGCGGGACTGGGGTTGGGCGCCGCACTATGTTGAGGCGATGTGGCGCATGCTCAACATCGATGCGCCGGATGACTATGTGATCGCCACCGGACGCACGGTCTCGCTGAAGTACTTCACGGCCGCAGTCTTTGACTGGTTCGGGCTGGCGTGGAAGGACCATGTCGAGATTGATCAGTCGATGCTGCGTCCCACAGATATCATGGTCGGACGCGCTGACCCTTCTAAAGGCAAAGCGGCGTTAAGCTGGTCCTCCCCAATCGATGTTGACGGGGTTATCGCCGGCATGTGCGAAGCGGCAGTCTCCGAATAGGACGATCAGAACGAGTAAGCTGTCCAGAAATGTCAAGAAGCTTGGCACTGGAAGCGGTCCGCGTGCCGCAATCCGCTGCGGGCGAGGAGAATGATTGCATGATTGGCGCGACCCGCGGAACGGGCGGGCAGGGGAGGGAAGAATCGCAGGGATCCGGACGCAAAGCTCACGTCGTATTCGATATGATGTCCGCTCGCGGGTACGTGACCGGCGCCAAGGTCTATGCGGAGGAATTGGTTGAGGCCCTTCGTGCGCGCGGCCAGGTTCAGGTGACGTGCATCTCCGCTTCCCCGGCCAGGCGGCAGGGCGGCATCTGGAATATATGGAATATTGTCCGCCACTTTTGGTGGACGCAGGTTGTTCTTCCATTGAAACTGCTGCGCGTGCGTGCGGATCTGGTGCACACTTTTTCCTTTGCTCCTGTTCTGAGCCCATGTCCGGTGGTACTCACGCTGTACGATACGTTATATCTGACACATCCCGACCACTACAGAAATAAGGTGATTCCTCTATACACGCGGCTGTTTATTGCGGCGGCCGTGCAGCGCGCGAATGTTGTCTGCACGATCTCAAAGCTCTCTCAACGAGAGATCGCATTGAACTACAAAGTCCCCGCCGATCGTATCCCGATCGTGTATCCCGGCGTGAGCGCGCGCTACCGGTTGCAATCTGAAGTTGACGTTGCAGCGATTCGCAAGAAGTACTCTTTGCCGAGCAAGTTTTTCCTTTTCGTCGGCGCGTGGGGACGCCGCAAAAATCTTCCCCGCCTGATCGATGCATTTCGCATGTTGCTTCATCAGGAGAGTATGGATCTGAAACTGATTATGGTCGGGGCCTCATCCGGGAGCAGTGACGTCGAGGACCGGCTGCGCGATCCGGAGATTGCGCGCCACACGAGCTTGCTTGGATTCATTCCTGATGAAGACGTGCCCGCAATTTACGCCGCATGCGAGGCCCTCGTCTTTCCTTCCCTGGGCGAGGGATTTGGCCTCCCTGTGATCGAGGCGATGGCCTGCGGCACTCCCGTGCTCCTTTCGCGGGCGTCGTGTCTGCCGGAAGTGGCGGGCGATGCAGCTTTGTACTTTGATCCTGAGGATCCCGCCGACATCGCGCGCGCCATGAGCGAGTTCCTGCATTCTGACCAGTCTCAGGATCTGAGGCGTAGAGGACTCGAGCGCGCGCGTTTGTTCGACTGGAACAAGGCAGCGCTTGAAAGCGAACAAGTTTACGCCGAGGTCCTTCGTTGAACCAGCGGGAAATACCGGGCACCGCGCTGCTACGTTCGATCGCTCCGGGCTTTTCCGCTTGGCTGCTGGGACGTGGTTCGCAAGTCTCCGCGGCCCCTTTGGCGCAGGATTCCCGGCGGCGATACCGTGGAATCGCCTCGGCCGCGCTCACTACTATCTTCGGAAGGGGAGCAGGCTTGATAGCGAGCGCGCTCACCGTGCCGCTTGCCGCGCGATATCTTGGGGCCGAAGGCTACGGCCTGTGGATCACCATAAGCACGTCCGTCGGAATGTTTTTCGCGCTGGACATCGGAATCGCCACCACGCTGACGAACTTTATTTCAGAAACTTACGCCTCCGGCGATAAGGAACGGGCCGCCGGTTATTTCGCGACCGCATTTTGGGTCATCTGGGGCATTGTAGGGGTCCTTGGCCTAATTGGGTGGCTGCTCTGGCCATCGATTAATTGGGTGAGCATTTTTCATGTTCAGAAATGCCGCTTTGAAAGCGGAGACTTCAAGGGCCGTGGCGGCGGCCTTCATTGTGTTGCTTTTCGCGCTCCCTACCAGTCTGGTCCAAAGGGTACTGGGTGGGTATCAGGAACTGTACAAAGCCAACCTTTTCACTGCCGCCGGAAATCTGCTGAGTCTTGCGGCAGTTGTTGTGGTCGTGATTTTTCGCGGCAGCCTGGCGTTGCTGGTGGGAACCTTTGCCGGAGCCACGGTCGTCGCCAACGCCGCCTGTTTGGTGTGGGTGGCCGGCTTCGCCAAACCGTGGTTGAGGCCTTGGCCCGGCCGCGTGAATCTACGTCTTGCGCGGCAGATCTTCCATTCCGGAACTCAGTTTTTTGTGATCCAAATAGCGAGTCTGGTAGTTTTCTCAAGCGATAACCTGATCATTTCCCATTTTCTCGATCCCGCCAGGGTGACTCCTTATGCCGTAACTTGGCGCCTTGCCGCCTATGTCTCCGCTTTCCAAACACTTCTCTTTCCCGCGCTCTGGCCCGCCTATTCCGAAGCGTATGCGAACCGGCATCTAGAGTGGATCCGGTCCGCCTACGGGCGAATGCGACGAATCACGCTCGTCACCGTTGGAGTGGGATGCGTGGTCATGCTTACCGCAGGCCGGGAAATCATTCGTATTTGGGCCGGTCCGGCCGCGGTTCCCGATGAGGCTCTGATCGCCCTGATGTGTGTGTGGAGCGTGATCTTTGCGTTTTCCGCGAACCAGTTCTGCCTGATGGGCTCGACTCTCAGGGTCGGCAAACAGGCGATCTCGTCGACCCTTGCCGCCGTCTTCAACCTCCTGCTTTCGATTCTTTGGGTTAGAAAGATGGGGCCGTTTGGCGTACTGTTGGCGACGGTCGTCTCATATCTCGTCTTTATCGTATTGGTCCAGGCGAATGAGGTGCGCCGAATCCTTCGCGGAGACTTTTTGCCTGCAAGTGAGGAAGGCGTGCCTGCCTCCGAGCACCTGACCGCAGCGGGGGACCGCGTCGGCTGAGGCGAAGATACGGCAGGCGCCGGGGCTGCTCAAAAATCTCGCGAAACATCGCTACTGAACAGTCAGACGCTGCCGATGCTCTGCACGAGTCGCGCCCTACCGGTGGCATAACTAGGAAAGGCGGCACGAAGATGGCAGGAATCTGCGACACTACAAGCCCGCTCCGCGCGCTCGTCGTCGGGCGCACTGAAATAGACGCTTTGGAAGGATCATATGCCCGAGCGCTGCGCGGATTGGGACTTGAAGTTACAAGTTGGGATATAGGCCAGGCGCTAGGACGGAACATCAGATTGGGCGTCATTGGCAAGCTCATCAGTTCGATTCTCGGCTACGACTTTGGCGCGCATATCGCTTTCGTTCTTAGCGTCGAGCAGTGGATCAACAGAGCGAATCGGGAACTCATCGTGGCTGCCCTGGAGTTGCGTCCTGAAGTGATCTTCGTTGGGGGCGTCGCTCCGGTCCGCGCGGGTGCTCTCGGCCAGATCAGAGCCGCTCTCCCCGACTGCAAGTTTGTCCTTATATGGCCTGATCCCTTGCTGCAAAGCCTCCCTCACGTCATTGACTCCCTACCCGTTTATGACATCGTGGCGACTTACAGCCGATCGAGTACAGACTTCTTCAGACGGATGGGCGCGCCGCGAGTGGAATGGGTGCCGCTGGCCTTCGATCCTTCGCTACACCGGCCAGAGCTTGGTTTGAGCGAGAGTGATCGACAAAAGTACTCTTGCGATGTCTCTTTCATTGGGAACTATAGACCCGAACGGGAAGATCTCGTTGTCAAGCTTGTCGAAGACGGTATTGACGTGAAAGTTTGGGGCGGCGCCGAATGGAAGCGGCGCGCTCGGAACCGGAAATTCCTGGCACGTTATTGGGCGGGAAGGCCCGTCTGGGCTGAGGAATTCAGCAAGGTTGTTAAAGCTTCCCGTCTTTGCCTGAATATCATTGACGCGACGGACTCTGCGGCCGCCAACATGCGTTTCTTCGAGATTCCCGGCTGTGGCGGCGTCCAGGTTTGCTCTGCCTGTTCCGAGCTTCAAATGGAATTTCCTGACGGCACGGCCTGCCTGTATTATGCCGATGTCGCTGAAGCAGTCGCCATTGTTGGACAAGCTCTTGCTGATCGGGAGCTGCGTGCTCGGGTAGCGCAGAACGGTCAATCGCGTGTATTAACCTCACACACCTACGCGCACCGCGCCAAAATGATTTTGGATTTACTGGCAGTTTCGGGCGACGAGCCGTACGAAATCGTTCAAACACAGCAAGGATCGCAGGACCGATGATGAACCAAAAGCATGAGAGTTCCCAGTCTCCGGAGTTCATGATTCCGGTTGAGCTGAGCTTTATCGCCCCAGATGTGGTCGATGACTTGATTCGAGTGGGCGGCCCACACGATGGCGGCTACGTTTTGCCGAAATCCGTGATCGCGGAAACTGAGTTTCTTGTCTCCCTCGGAATCAACGATGACTGGTCCTTTGACGAACAGTTCCGCCGCCTCAATCCAGATATTCCAATCCATGCGTATGACTATTCCATATCGAAGAAGGTGCTGATGAAACGCACGGTGGAAACAGCGCTGCGGGCCTGCTTCGGAAAAGCGCCCATCGAAAAAGTGCGCAGGGAATTCAGGGCATTCCGGTCTTACGGCAATTTCTTTCGGGGACCCATAAGACACTTCAAAGAACGTGTGTACAATCGCGCGGAGGGTCCACTTGACGTGACGCTCGATACCATACTGGGTCGAACAAAGTCGGACAGGGTGTTCCTGAAAATCGACATTGAAGGCGACGAATACCGCCTCATTGGTCCCATTCTGGAGGCTTCGGACCGAATCGTCGGTATGGCGATAGAGTTCCACAACACCGATCCGCTTCGAATGGTGTTCGTCTCCTCAGTTCGAAGGCTTCAGGAGCATTTCGACATCGTGCATCTCCATGCCAACAACTTCCAGGGGATTGCCGCCGATGGAGTTCCCGAAGCTCTTGAGATCACATTTGTCGCGAAGTCTGAACGTCGAAGTTCAGAGAGAAGAACCAGCCTGCCAATCCCGGGGGTGGACTCTTCCAACAATCCAGCCAGGGCAGACTACAGGCTGCGATTTGCCCCGTCCGAATAAATTGCAACCGGTGGACAGGGCCCGAACCCAGCATGGACGGGCGCATGAGCCTGTGCGTATGGGCCTTTCTTCTGCCAGGAATGCACCTCCTGAGAAACTCGCCGGGTTCTTTCTCGCGGTCTGATTCAAGCGTGCGAATGGAAAACAGGTATGAGAGAAGCATGATTGATGACCGAGGCGACCGCGATACCCGCCGTCACTCGATTGCGACGGTTACCGTCGCATACAACGGCGCGGAGCTTCTGCGGCCGCAGATTGCGGCGTTGTTGCGGCAGACACGGGCCATCCAGGAAATCGTGATCGTCGACAATCAGTCGAAGGACAGCACGGTACAAATTCTGGCCAAAGAGTTCCCGAACGTGACGGTCCTGCGCATGGATGAGAATCTGGGCCAGGCTGGCGGCTGGGCTGCGGGCCTGGCGTACGCGGCGCTGGAAAAAAAGCACGACTGGATATGGAGCTTCGATCAGGACAGCGTTCCGGAGCTGGATGCGCTTGAGCTGCTTCTGTCCGGCTACGAGCAGATTCCTTCCGGTGAGCGCATCGGCATGCTCGCGCCTATTCCCTTCCATGGGGAGCCCAGAGCAGATTACCTCCCCATGCTTTGGCGCGACGGCTTTGTCAAAGTTGGCCGCGATGATATGTCGAAGCAGTCTACGTGGTATGCCGACCTGGTTATTGCTTCCGGATGTCTGGTCAGTTCCGAGGTGGTCGAGCGTGCCGGTGTGCCGCGAGCAGATTTCTTCATGGACTTCTGTGACTTCGAATACTGTTTGCGAGTACGCTCGAAGGGTTACAAAATCGCGGTTATTACAAAGTGCCAGTTATCTCACAAAATCGGGAACGCGCGGCGTATCCGGCTGCTCGGCTATGACTGGGCATGGCCTGACTATCCGGCGTGGCGCGAATACTATCTGGCACGTAACATCACTTATGCCGCATGGTGGCTCTATCCCGGAGCGCGCTTATTCGCCATGGGACACCTTCTCCGTCATGCCTGTGCTGTAATCCTGTTCTCCAAGAACAAGAGAGCTTCGTTGCGCCGCCTGTCGCAGGGCTTAAGAGATGGGAAAAAAGGAAGAATGGGCATCCGCTTTCTTCCCGGCGCGATATCGTGATGCGAAACAGGGTCCCTTGGGATTCGTCCGACTCGGCGATACGACATCAATTCCTCGCCCGGTTCTTAGTTGCAATTGTAAGTACTCATTCGTTGCTCATCTCAAAATGAGTTCACACAGCCGACAACGTATTCCGATTGTTCGGCGCTGAGCGTGCAAAACATTGGAAGCGACAAGATCTGCCCGGCCAAGCGCTCGGTTACAGACAAATCGCCGCAGCGGTGCTTCATAGTCCGAAACGCCGGTTGTAGATGACATGGCACGGGATAGTGGATCAGCGTTTGTATATGGTGCGCGCGCAAGTGCTCCTGCAATTTGTCACGTTCCTCGGTTTGGATCACGAATAGGTGATAGTTATCGACATAGCCCGACTTATCTTTGGGAACACGAAACCGTTCCTCCAGACGCGACTGATAGACCGCGGCCAAATTGCGGCGGGTTTCGTTCCACTGGTCCAGGTGCGGCAACTTCACGCGTAAAAAGGCCGCCTGCACCTCGTCCAGCCTGCTGTTGTAGCCCATGGATTCATTGTGATATTTGCTGGACTCGCCGTAATTGCGCAGCCGGCGCAGCCGCGCAGCCAACTCGGCGTCGCTGGTTGTCACGGCGCCTGCATCGCCCAGTGCGCCCAGGTTCTTGGTCGGATAAAAGCTGAAGCACCCAAGGTGTCCTATGCTGCCTGCTCTCTTGCCTTTGCAGGAAGAACCGTGAGCCTGCGCCGCATCTTCGATCACGTAGATGTTGTGCCCGGCGGCAACTTCCAGGATTGCATCCATATCCGCACAACGGCCGTAGAGGTGAACGGGAACGATGGCACGAGTCTTATCTGAGAGGGCTGCCTCAAGCTGGTCGGGTCGCAGCGTGTAGGTTTCCGGGTCAACGTCAACAAAGACCGGGATTGCGCCCGTAGCGGCAATTGCCAAAGCTGTTTGCACGGCGGTGTGGGAAACCGTAATGACTTCATCGCCCGGGCCGATGCCGCAGGCGAGCAGGGCAAGTTGTATCGCTTCCGTTCCCGACGCAACGCCGATGCAATGTTTCACTCCGCAGTACGCCGCAAACTCCGCCTCAAAGCTTTCAACTTCCTCGCCCAGGATGAACCAACCCGAACGCATCACACGTTGAAACGCCCCATCAAGGTCAGACGCGATGGTGTCGTTCACTGACTTGACGTCATTGAACGGGACTTTCATCGCGGCTGCGTTCCCATCGCTTGCAGGAACTGTTCATAGTCCCGGATGTATTCGTTCTCATCGTAATGAGTCGATACCAGGGCCAGACAGACCGCGCCAGAGGAAAAGTTGACAAGCTCGCGCCACATCATAGTGGGGATGTAGACACCCTTCCACGAACGGTTCATCGCAATGGTCGTGCGCTGTTTCCCGTCATCGAGAATCAGGTCAAAACTGCCGGCGGCGGCAACGATGAACTGTTGGGTTTTCGTCAGCGCGTGCCCGGCACGAGTTTCGCCTCCAGGAACGTCGTAGAGATAATAGACGCGCTTGATCTCAAAAGGAACATGCTTCCCGCCTTCAATAAAGCTCAGGTTGCCGCGCGGGTCTGAGATTTTCGGCAACTCGATGATGCGGCACGACTCTATGCTCACGCTTCCCATTTCTCCTTCGATCATCTGGGCTCGTTGATCGGTAAAAGACGTTGCGTACGCCTGTTCCGGTGATAGCGCCCCGGTCACATCTAGAGGCTGAGTTCGTAGGAATCATATACGATCGCTCTTCCGCCGTAACTCTCTTTGTTCTGGATCAGTATCTGCGTCAAGCTTGCGTCCGTCTTCCAGTGTGGAGATGCCGAAGTCGTGAAAATACTTGTCCTTGTACACATCATTCAGGAGCACATCCATGATGAGGTCCAGTGCTCCGAGCTTCATTCCCTCCGGAGTGGCATTGCGGTACTGGCCGTGAGCGACCATCTGGCTTTCATACATGATCACCCCTCCCAACATTTCCTCGTTCCGGTTGGCTGTGAAAAGTTTGATGTTCTCAGGAAACCGGTCTGCCAAAAGCTGCATTTCGGCTCCGGTATGAACCGGGCGGACACCGTGACGCACCTGAAGGCTAGCTTCCGCGATGGCCATGAATCCGAGGAAATCCCGGCTGGGTCTCACCTGCAACCCCAAACCCTGAGCGCGTTTGAGGACTCGCCTGCGACTTCTGCTGAGCGGCAGCTTTTGACCTCCAATCACGGTTGATGAGACGTCTCGTCGAAACAATCGAGCGTCGCGCATGAACAGGGCATAGAGATCCTCCTCCGCCGGAAGAACGTGGTAAATGTGGGGAATCGCCTTATACACGAACTTCTTCACGCCTCGCGTACGCAGAAGGTCCACGAGCGCTGAAAAGACATCGAGCATGCGCTCCAGGGTCATGTTTGAATCGGTGACGATTCCTCCGAATGTAAGACCGCCGTGCGACACCACGACATCATCGGCCCGGTTTGCAGGCATGAGCGCAACCAGCCGCTGGCCCTGAAAGAACAGAATCGAAAAGTCGCTGAACCTGTCGGCGTGGTATTCAAGATAATCCCTGTAGAACAAGAAAACGCCATTCTTGGCCGAGCGCACAAACGCATCCCACTGAGCTTTGTGGATTGGCTCATAGAGCACTGGCCGAATTGGGGTGACGTGGCTCATCTTTTAAGCTCTTGCTCCAGTTCGTTGCATTCCGCTTCCGGGGTCTCCAAGATTCGGGGCTAAGAAGCCGTATTGCATACGAATAGGAGCAATCTTTCTATGTTGTAGAATGGGTCGACCGTAGGTCAACTGAGCAACCCCGGGAAGGACGGAAGTCTGCCGGCGAAAGAATCCCCACGCGCGGGTTGTACTTGTGCGGGGATGATCGAGGCAATCAATCGATGCTGGACTTACTTGAGAGGTACTTCTCAAAGTGGAAAAAGGATCCCCAAAGATGGCGCCCGAAATTCATTGTACGCGGTGTGTGGGCTGTGCTGTGCGGCATCTACGTCCGGCAAATAGCAATTCGAGAGTCGTTGACGTCTCATGAAAAACTGCTGACCCTCGGCCCCGGAGCCCGCTGGGTTGAGCTTCTGCAGGAGAAGGAATTCTCCGCATCGGTGGAACAAGTAAAAAAATACACTCTGCTGGACGTGGCCCGGCTGGCAAACTTGTGGAATATGGTACGGATGGTGGGGCCCGGCATCTTTGTGGAGGTTGGCACCTTTCGAGGTGGAACAGCTCTGCACATCTGCAATGCAATGCTCAACCGTGACGCCCCGTTTTATTGTTTTGACCCATTCGAGAAAGGGTCATTTGAGAACATCTCCGATGTGGACAGGCCGTTCACGCCGGAGCCCTTTACCAAGACCCGGTTTAAGTCCGTAGTTGAGCTTCTCTCCCACCGGCCGAATGCGAAAGTGGTTCAGGGTTTTTTCCCCGCGGCCGCGGCGGACTTGAACCTTCAGGATATTGCGTTCTGCCACCTGGACGTAGATATTTACGACGCCACCAGGCAGTGCCTCGAATATCTTGCGCCCCGCCTTTCGCCTCGCGCGTTAATCATCGTCGATGATTATGGCACTGAAGACACGCCGGGCGTGAAAAAGGCCGTGGACGAGTTTGTCGCGGAGCGCCCGTCCTTCCTGCTCATTCCCATGTTTCCCGTTCAAGCTGTCCTGCTACCGAGGTCCTTGTGGTAGTAAGTGCCGCCGAGAATCTGCCCAGTTGGCGTGAACCTTGGAGAGTGACGATGCCCCGGAAAGGTCCAATTCGGGACGAACAGTTCTGAGGTGCACTGCCGCTATGGTCTGCAAATGCTCTTGCGAACCCTTTCATAGACCGAAACCATGTAGCCCATCGCTCCCGGCGTCAGGTTCTGGTGACAAGGAATGAAAACGGCATGCCAAGGGTAGAAGACGCTGGCTTCGATTCCATGGAACTGATAAGCCTGCTTGATGTCTTCCGGGACGACTTCAGCGTGTGGCCTGAACATGAAAACCGACGGTACTGTTCCAGGTTCCAGTTGCAGTGCCGGTGCACATCCGATTTCACCGAACGCCTTTTCCAGGTATCGCCAGGCGGCAATGCGAGCCTCGCGAATTGCAGCCAAGCGCAGAAGCTCCGAGCCGACAGCATTGAGAACCGCCCGGCGGTATTCCGGAGCCAATTCAGTGGATTGCCGCACGCCGCAAGCAAGACCGCCAAAGTTGATCGGGAAGAATTTTGGAAGGCTGAAGATGGCGTATTTCCCCTTGCGGCCCACCTGCTCGCCGTTCTGAGCAGAGGCAAAAGCATGCGCACAGTCTTCAACTACAGGAATACCTGTCGCCAGCACTTCTTCCATCTTTGGGTAGGGAATTCCCCACTCGTGAATGACGACGATCAGGCGCGTCGAGGCCTCGATTTTCATGGACCAATGACAGAGCCTGCCAATAGCATGGGTCACGCACCCCGAAACATAAGTGTTTCCAGTTGTAGTAAGAATAGTCACCGTGTCGTCGCAACCGAGACCCGCATCCGCAAGCACAAGCGCCAGCGCGTGTCGGCCACTGGATGTTATGGTGAATGGGCGGCCCAGGTGATTTTGCAGTCGGCACTCCGCATCCGTCTCATCCACATCCTTAGCCACTCGATCGAGGTCTGTATACGTGAATGGACTGATCTGAATGTGGGGCCGGATCATTGCGCTGAAATCGGGTGGTAGTGCCATCTTGCCTTTCGTCCCTGAAGCATCTGCCAATTGGCATTCCAATGCAACTTCTTAGTCTGTCACTGCGGCTGTCGAGCCACTTCGGTTACGGCCGCCTGATGATGATGTCTTCACGGCGATTGGCCATTGGAAGATCCGGATGCTGGGGCAACACATAGGCGTCAAACCCTTGGCTTCTTGCCCGGCTGAGTAAAGACAGAATCACGGAATCGTCGATCTTATGCCGGTCAAGAGTGTTGAAGCGCACCTCCGGCAGGGCGTCGGTCTTCATGAACTGCTGGTGAAATTTAACGCCATTGGCAGAACTGAAAAACCTCCGGCGCATTGAGATGTTGGGGATGTCGCCAATCAGCATCTGTCCCCCTTCTGCAAGCAATTCGAGGGAACGATCCAGAAAATCCCAAACATTGCCGTCAATAAAGACCCCATGAAGCACGCTGTATGTCAGGATCACATCCACTTTTGCGGTAAACTCCGTGAACAGTGCCTCGCATTGCGGGTAGTAGGCCGGAAACTTCTGAATGAAATCGTCGTCGGGCAGGTGCGCCAGCATTTCTGCTGAGTCAACGAGAAGGAGCATGTGGCCCTGTTCGCGACAAAGGTTAATCATCATGTTGGGTAGATCGCTGCAGCCAGGGCCCACTTCCAGCACAACCTTCCGGGTCGTGTTCAGTAAGGGCAGGTTCGCGACGATGCTCTGGAATATAGGTTCCACCTTCCCTTGTCGATATGAATCGGGACCGCCGGATTTTTCGAGTTTGCTCAGGGAAGCGTCCTGGGCCAATTTCCGGTAATCGTCAAAGGTGAGGTTGGCGAACCTACGATACTGTTCGTCTGAAGCATTCATAAATCTCCCACCGGAATCCGGCGAAGGTTTAACCAGGACCAAGCCATCCCTTGTCGTAATGATTGCACAGCTTCTTGGGAAATGGCAGCAGGACACCGGCCGATCAAAATTGCGACGTTAGGCCTTCTTAAAGGCTGCCCGATACATCGCTCGCACCGAAGAGTGTACGGGCTTTGGTAAGCACTTCGCCACTAGCCACGTGAACATCAGTAGCCGTTTCGGAAAATCGCGGACGCTGTCGTCAAAGAGCAGCGGTTTGATGGAACGCAGAACTCCTTCGAGCCGGATGCGCAGCGGCAAGGGACCATAGAGGGCACTCCAGGCTACGAGCATGCCTGCGGGCCAACCTGCGCAACTTTCAAATCCTGCCGGCATGAGAAAGGGATTCTCCTTTTCGTCCGTCGGCTGCCGGCCGGATGCGGAAGGTTCGTCAAGTGGAGCACGCAAGGCTCTCACGGCGGGATCGAGCCACTTTAGCTTCCACGACGCGCCACAGTGATCTCGTAACACTGCCGCACGGAATCGGGCACCAAGCTCCAGCCGCTTTTCTTCTGGCCACGCAAGCCATTCAAGGACACCTGCGGCAAACTCTTCTTGAGTGGAGACTGCGCTCAAAACGGAGTCAAGGGCCGGATCGTCGGCACACACCATGAAGATATTCTTCGTGGACAATCGCTGGACAGGTAGCGCGTGCCGCCCCGCATCCAGCATCGCCGTGAGTGAGCCGGTCGGATAGGAATCCAAAAATACGTCCGCAGCGCGGTAGTAAAGCTCGAGGATACTCCGTTCCCGGACCCTCCCAACCGGCACGAACCGATCTCCCGTCTGCCGGCTGAGCTCGGGCCACGGCTCCGACTCGGAAATACCGATGCCGACCACCAGCAGGCGCGAATTCCCCGCACAGAGGGATTGGATGAGTGCGGGAAAGCTGAATCCCAGCATCGATTCGAATTTATACGCTTCGCCGATGGTCAGGGCGATGAGCGCATCGGCCGGCAGCCCAAGCTTGCTGCGTGCCTCCGCCTTGCCGCAAAGAGCCTGTTCGTCGTCGAGGAGGGGCAAGGGAAGAAGTAGCTTCTTCGGTTCGGGCGCACGGTGGCGTACGACGAAGTCAAGCCCAACGCCTGCCGCGATCACCTGCGCCACCGCCGTGCCCAGAAGGAACAGCTGGTCGCCATTGTCAAAGAACAGCACCGGCATCGGTCGATCATGAAACGCCAGGTTGGGCAGCGGATCATTGGGATGAGTATGCAGAACGACGACTTCGAACTCCAACGCCCTGGATCGGATCTCTGCCGCCTTTTGCAACCAGGACATTCCCGGTGGAATCTCGATAAACTCTCCGCCGGCTCTCTCTGTGGTATCTCTTAGCCAGGCGGGCAACGGCTCATCGCCCTGCATTGAAATCAGGACCGAGTGATGCTCCAAGGGCGCGTGCCGGGCACAGTTTTCGATCCAGCAGGAAAGGGCCCGAGCGTCCCCGCCTTTTCGGGCCGCTGTGCTCACCACATGCAGAAATCGGAGTGGAGCCGCCGCTGAAGGGCGTGGAGCGGGAGCTGGCCCGAGAAACTTCTGGCCAATCTCTGCAAGCAGTTGTTCCATCTCACGGCAGTAGACAAAGCCCGGATTTACGAACCATGCTGCGGAGGCCGCATAGTGGCACCACCCCACTGCCAACTCGGGCCGTCCGCTTGCGGCTGCTTTTTTCGCGTGATCGAAAGCGCGAGAGAACTCTTTTGCACTTCGCCGTTGCTGCCGCTGTGCCCTTTGCATATAGGCTGCATATTCTGGGCTTTGCGTCGTGTTTTGCCAGCCAGCCATCCCGAGGTCGCTCAACGTTCAATTCCCGTGTTCAGATTGTTGTGACGGACGCGGCGTTGGGGTTGCAAACCGACCCTGGCGGCCTGCGCGATAACAATACCAAGATCAAAGGAATGGAGTCGGTTGGTCGGCATGGGCAGGGGCGCGCTTCCGCGGCAGAAACCTCAGCATACTACACTCCGAATGGGCCAGGAGAGCCAATTGGAAAGCGCAAATCCCGGCATCAGTATTCTGATGCCCGTTTATAACGGCAGCAAATATCTTCGGAAAACACTCGATTCGATCCTGGGTCAGACTTTTGTCGACTACGAAGTCATTTGCGTGAACGATTGCTCGACCGATGACAGTCTGAAAATCCTCGAAGAGTACGCCGCCCTGGATGCTCGTTTTCGCGTCTTTTCCACTCCTGCTAATCAGGGTTCCGTTCCAAAAGTATTTAAGTTTTTCATACCCCGGGTGCGCGGGGAGTATTTCTTCTACACGTCGCAGGACGATTTCTACTCTTCGGACTGCCTTGAGTCCCTGTGGGAGAGGGCCAAAGCCACGGGCGCAGACGGAGTACTGGTCGACACAGTTTTTTATTATGAGAATGAACCGCGGAAGAACTTTACCGTTACGGCGCCGGACGGAGATAAAGGCAAGATCCTAACGAATCGGGAAGCAGTTCTGCTTGCGCTCGATTGGAGCATCCCAGGCTATGGGCTGTGCGCAACGCGGGTGCTTAAAGAGGTGGAGTTTTCCGATTTCAGCATGGATGCCGACACGTACACAGGCATTGTGCAGATCTTCCATTCCAACAAGATCGCATTCTCCGGCGGGACGTTTTACTATCGACAGGACAACCCGGATGCGATCACCAAGAAGGTCAGTCCGGGAACATTCGATTCTCCTTACACCGACTTCAGGATCTATGAGTTTTTGCGCGATCACCAATTCCCTCGTGATTTTCAGGAATCGATTCTTTTAAGGTCGGTTCACGGCTTGTCCCGCCGTATAGTCCTCCTCAGCGCGCAGAGAGTAAAGAAAATGATTCGGCGTTCAGGCGGCAATTCTCTGGATTTCGATGACGCTGATCGCCGATTGAAACGATGTTTCGACACTTTGCAGAGAGGCAATGTCCGGGCTCTCCTGTCGGAAATCGGGTCCTTCAGGGCGAGAGTCATGCGAAGCATGCTGGCTAGCTATCCGTTATTCTGTGCAGCGTCTTTCATCACGGTCGTGCCTCGATGGGCTCTGAATCGATTATGGAAGGCTGCCGGAATCCCGGTGAGGCGGATGCGCAAGTCTTGACCGGCGCAACTTCACAGGTTTTTCCCTGCTATCCTAACCTCGAGCCGAGTGATTCTGCTGCCGATCGGCGTGCCCGCGTCGCTCGTCTGTCTGCTCATGTCCACTGCGCAAAACATTCAACCCGCCGGTCTTGCAAAGGTCACCATCCGGGCTGCGGATACGGCCTGGAGTCTACATTGGAACGAGCTTTGGCAGCATCGCGAGTTGCTGTTTTTCCTCACCTGGCGCGACATCAAGGTTCGCTACAAGCAAACTGTACTGGGCGTGCTGTGGGTGATTCTTCAGCCGCTGGCAATTGCGCTCGCATTGAGCCTGTTCCTCGGTCGAATCGTTCACGTGCCCGCGGGCGGTCTTCCGTACCCGGTATTTGCCTATTCGGGCATGGTGCTTTGGCAGCTCTTTGCGCAGGCCATAACCGAGTCCAGCAACAGCGTTGTGAGCAACGAACGGCTCATCTCCAAAGTCTATTTCCCGCGGCTTTTTGTGCCACTTTCTGCAGTTCTGGCAAGCCTGTTCGATTTTGTCATCAGCTTTTTAATACTGGCCGTATTTCTCGTCTGTTTTCGTGTCGTGCCGACCGCCAGCGTGGCGCTTCTTCCATTCTTTGTTTTGCTGGCGGTTTTGTCGTCGCTGGGTGCCGGCCTGTGGCTCTCCGCGCTCAACGTCAAATTCCGCGACGTCCGCTACGTGGTCAACTTTCTCGTGCAATCCTGGTTCCTGGCTTCGCCCGTCGCGTACCCAACCAGCGTGGTGCCTGAGCGCTGGCGCCTTTTGTACGATTTGAACCCAATGGTCGGAGCTGTAGACGGCTTTCGCTGGGCATTGCGCAGCAACGGAGCGTTTCCCACGCAATCCGTCATGCTCGCCGCTTTCATGGCGGTGGTGCTGTTGTTGACTGGCCTCTATTACTTCCGCCGCACCGAGGATACCTTTGCCGACTTTATCTGACAGCGGCGGCAGCCTCGCGATTCGCTGTGAAGGGATCGGCAAACGATACCGGATTGGCGCGCAGCTCAGCTACCGCACCCTGCGCGATGCGATTTCCGAAGCCGCACAGGCGCCATTTCGCAGGCTCGCGGGACGCGGATCTGCACCGGCGACAGATGAGCGCGATCTGTGGGCGCTGCGAGATGTATCGCTGGAGATGCACCACGGCGAAGTATTGGGAATCATCGGGCGAAACGGATCCGGAAAATCTACCCTGCTAAAGATCCTGGCGCGGATTACCAAACCCACTGAAGGCCAGGCTGAAATTCGAGGCCGGCTCGGCAGTCTTCTCGAAGTGGGCGCAGGCTTTCATCCGGAACTTACCGGAAGAGAAAATATATTTCTCAACGGGGCGATCCTGGGCATGACCCGCCGGGAGGTGGCGCGCAGATTTGACGAGATTGTGGAGTTCTCGGAATGCGGGCGCCTGCTCGATACCGCGATGAAACACTACTCAAGCGGCATGTACGTCCGCCTGGCATTCGCGGTTGCGGCGCATTTGGATACGGATATCCTCCTGGTGGATGAAGTTTTGGCCGTTGGCGATGCCGGCTTTCAGAAAAAATGTCTGGGCAAGATTGGCGAAACCGCGAGTCAGGGTCGGACGGTGATTTTCGTAAGCCATAACATGTTGGCGGTCGATAGTCTGTGCACACGGGCCATCTGTCTCCACGAGGGCAAAGTCGTAATGGAGGGGGCGCCCCTTTCAGTCACGTCCCGCTATCTGCAGAATTGGCTGCCCGTCTTCAGAGAGGTGGTTCATGAGGACATCCTGACGGCGCCGGGAAACGATTTGCTCCGCCTTCATCGCGCGGGGGTTCGCCCGTTGAATGGAGTTCCGGTGGACCAGCTGACCGTTCGCACCCCTTTCGCCGTAGAGTTTGAATGCTGGAAACTTGCGGCTCATGGCAGTTTCACGTTCGTTGCGGAGGTATACAACGAGCATGGCATCAGTGTGTTTGCAACCGCTAATTTGGAAGAGCCGGTCACTTCGGAAGGCCTGCTGCGGTCGTCATTTATCGTGCCTGCGGATTTAATGAACAGCGGCGTTTATCGGGTTAGCCTTCTTGTGTTTCTGAATGGCCTCAGCGGATTTCCAGAGGGCAAGTGGGTAGATCTTCTAGCTTTCGAGATCCACGATGCGGGTGAATTACGTGGCGAATACCACGGCGAATGGCCCGGCGCATTGAGGCCGAATCTGAGCTGGAAAACTGAGCTGGTTGAGCCGCTTCCCGCTTCCATCGCCGGGTCGCGGGGTTAGTCGCGACAGCGATGACTGGTGACATGCATCGTAATATTTGATGGAAGCCGCCCGCGAGCCGCCAAAGCCGGAGTAAACCTTGCGATCACGCAGTGGCATTGCAGGCGTATCAAAAAAGGAGACGTTGGTGCATCTAAAATCAGGGCAACTGCCTCAGTCAAGAGAAGTCGGGCATGAATAGCTTCGATCTGACAGGCCGGCGTGTTTGGGTAGCGGGACATCGCGGCATGGCCGGCTCGGCGATTGTGCGCAGGCTCCAGTGCGAGGGCTGCGAGATCGTAACGGCGCCGCACAGCCAACTCGATCTGCTGCGCCAGGCGGACGTACACGCATGGATGGCCGGCGAGAAGATCGACGCGGTTTTTCTGGCTGCCGCAAGGGTAGGCGGCATCCTGGCAAACTCCACGCGGCCGGCAGAGTTTCTGTACGAGAATCTGGTCATCGAAAGCAACGTGATTCAGGCGGCAAAGGATGCAGGGGTCAAGAAGCTTCTGTTCCTGGCATCCTCTTGTATCTACCCGCGCATGGCAGAGCAACCGATGCGGGAAGAGGCCCTGCTGACCGGCCCGCTGGAACCGACGAATGAGTGGTATGCCATCGCCAAAATTGCCGGCATCAAGATGTGCCAGGCGTATCGCCGGCAATATGGCTGCGATTTTATCTCTGTGATGCCGACAAATCTCTACGGGCCGGGAGATCGCTACGATGCAGAAGGCGGTCACGTGGTAGCCGCACTGATCATGAAGATCCACGCCGCCAGGCTTGCGAACAGCGCGACGGTGGAGTTGTGGGGAACCGGAACTCCGAAACGTGAATTTCTTTTTTCTGAAGACCTGGCCGACGCGTGTGTCTTCGTCATGAAGAACTACTCGGGCGAGATGTTTCTGAACGTTGGGACTGGCCGGGAAATGACGATTCTGGAATTAGCTGAGTCGATCGCCGGGATTATTGGGTGGAAGGGAACCTTCACCTTCGACCGCTCGAAGCCCGATGGCATGCCACGCAAAGTGCTGGATGTCAGCCGGCTAAGCGACTTGGGATGGAGCGCCGCCACCGATTTTGAGACAGGGATGAAACAGGCATACGACTGGTACGTTGCCCATGCGGCGAGCGGCGCGTCCTGAAGGCGGCGTCGCGCACCAGGAGTGCCCACGCCGAGCGATATAGGGAGAAATCATGAGGGATTGCAATCGAGTGCCCAAGACAGGCTCTGTTCCTGTGCGCATTTCTGACCATGGGTTGGCTGCTCGCATCGGCGACGCGATTGCCGGCCGAGCCGCCCGGGACGCCGACAAATCCTCCGCAGGCAACCGATGACGCCACTGGCTCGGCAAGCGGCTGCGACGCTGCGAAGCTCGGATCGCCTTATATTCCTGTGGACAGTCTGGGTTTATCCGGCGGTGCTGCGGCTCTACGCGCTGGGCTACGTCGACAAGGTCTACCTGGGCATGCGGCCGTGGACGCGCGTGAGTTTGAGCCGAATGCTGGACGATACCGAAGAGCGCCTTGAGGACGTGGATGAAGGGTCAGCTGCCGGCGAAGCGGAGAGTTTGTACGACGCGCTCAAACGCGAGCTGCATGATGACAGTTGGAACACTTGCGCAGTGAACAAGGGCTCCGTCCGCGCCGAGTCGGCCTATAGCGCAGTACGCGGCATCAGCGGCACGCCCTTGAATGACAGCTATCATCTGGGCTCGACGATCGTGAACGACTATGGCCGGCCCTTCGCCAACGGATTTAACAACTACTCCGGCGCCAGCGGTTATGCATCGGCGGGGCGATTTCTCCTTTATGTCCGCGGAGAATTTCAGGGCGCGCCTTCTGCCGCGGGCTATTCTTCCGCGCTGGTCGAGCAACTTGCTGCCGCTGACGGCACGACTTACTTCTTCGATCCCTCCTGTTACACGTCCCCAGGAATATCCCCATCCTGTGTTCCCATGCCCAATCAGGATCAGACAACGATGCCGGCTGGGCCAATCGCCACGACCACGCGAGGGCGCATCATGGAGGCCTATGTTTCCGCGCAGTACTTGAACCACGTCATATCCTTCGGAAAACAGGATGACTGGCAGGGTCCGGGACAAGGCGGGGCCATGTCCTACTCCAACAATGCCGAGAACATCTACTCCTTCCGCATTAATCGCATTGAACCGCTGGATGTGCCGTTGCTCTCCCGGATTACAGGTCCCTTCCGTTATGAATTTCTGGTGGGCCCTCTGAAAGGGCACACGTATCCCATGGATCCTTGGGTTCATGTGGAGAAGGTCAGCTTTCGGCCGACGCAAAATGTCGAGTTTGGTTTCGAGCGCACTGTCATCTGGGGTGGCAAGAATCACGAACCGATTACCGTCAAGAGTTTTCTGAGGAGTTTCTTCAGCCTGTCCGCTCCCGACGCGGCAGTGAAAGACAGTCCTCAAGATCCCGGTGCACGCTTTGGCGCTTTCGATTTTTCTTACCGGCTTCCATTCGTTCGCAACTGGCTCATGCTTTACTGCGACTCAGAAGTACACGACGATGTCTCGCCGATTGACGCGCCCCGCCGCGCATCCTGGCGGCCCGGCTTGTATTTATCGCATGTGCCGGGCATTCCGAAGTTGGATGTTCGCGTCGAAGGCGCCTCCACCGATCCGCCGGTGTCAAGAAGCGTCGGCGGTCAATTCATGTACTACGAGACAATCCAGCGCCTGGGGTACACCAACACCGGCCAGCTTTTCGGCGATTGGATTGGCCGTGAAGACAAGGGCGGCCAGGGCTGGATCACTTACCACTTGAGCGGCAATGAGTGGATTCAGATTGGTCTGCGCAATCAAAAAGCGACCAAAGACTTCATTCCCGGCGGGACCACTCTGAACGACATTAACTTCCAGGCAGTCAAACGTGTGGGCAAAGATTTTGAGGTTAAAGGAAACTTCGCAGTCGAGCACTGGAAGGCTCCCATCTATCTTCCTGGCCAGCAAACTGTGACCACTACCACGATTCAACTTACGTGGTTTCCAGGGCGGAAGGTCAGCTTTTAGCAGTTCTTCTGTCGTCTTCATCGACTGTTGTTCTTTCGCAAAGCCCGCTCATAGATCGAGTTTTTCTGAAAGTCCAGAGGTACCGGAGTAACGCACTTGGGCGATTACGCGTCGAGCTCAAATGGGCATAGTTCCACCGGGCGAACCAGAGACGAAGTGACTCCATTCGCACAGGTTCGAAGGCTTGATTACCAAGGTAATTAATCGCGGTAACTTTCGCTTCTTGACTATGCTTAATCGCAGCATCTCATTGAAAGAGTTGTCCTCTAGCATGAAATCCCGTGATATGTTTAATGATGCTGTGGGAAAGCCGCCACGCCGTGTAGAGTGCGCGGATGTCTCAGATTCGGAACCCCTGAGGCCGCGCTCAGCAATTTTCATCAATGATCGTTTTTCTCCCATTTTTGGGTGCCTATAGAAGAACTGCGGAGGATAATCGCATGGAAACTCGTGTTTTGAGAGCTATTGGCCGAATTTGCGCCTTGGTTTCAGTTGGAATCATGCTCCCTGTCGCGTTGTTGAGCCAGTCGAAGCCGGCGGCGCACGGTGCGAGCAACGATATGCCGTCTCGATTCGACATTTTCGCCGGCTACAGCTATCTCGCTCCCAGGGGAACGGTCCAAGTCACTCAACAGAATGGGTCGGTCGCTCCGGTTTCCTACGATGCCGTGAATGTGGGCGGGCTGTTTAGCGGAGCCTATTACTTCAACCGCTTCATCGGCGTCCAGGCTGAGTACGGCATCCACGAGTGGGGCAGCGAAGTGTCAGGCTCGAACGTCGGCTCCCACGGGAACGACGACGGTTTCCAGACCGTGGCAGGCGGCTTGATTATCCGCTTCCCGGACGGAAACATCACGCCTTTCGTGCACGGGCTCGTGGGCGGGGCGTGGGTGGATGGTCCGATGCATGAGCCCACCCATTTGGGCGTGGATCTAACCGGCGGGGGCGGATTGGATTACGAAACGCCATGGTTCAATCATCACCTGGCGATCCGTTTGTTCCAGGCAGACTACGAGTACATGCATGATAATTGGGGCCCCGGAATCTGGCGTGGACGCGCGAACATCGATGCGGCCCGGCTGAGCGCGGGCATCGTTTTCCATATGGGATCCATTGCACCGCCGACGCCCATAACGTTGGCCTGCTCGGCAAGCCCGGAAACGGTCTATCCTGGCGACCCCGTGACCCTGACGGCCACCGCGGGCAACCTGAACCCCAAGGACCATGTCATTTACAGCTGGTCGGGTGCTGGAGCGTCGGGTTCAGACACCACAGAGAAGCTGGATACGAGTTCACTGGCGCCTGGCGAGTACACGGTCACCTGCAACGTGAAGGAAGGCAAGCCAGGCAAGGAAGGGATGAAGCCGTGGGAGACGGCGACGGGCACTGCCGGCATCACCGTGAAGGCATTCGAGCCGCCGACGATCAGTTGCTCGGCCAGCCCGAGCACGATCAAGCCGGGAGACACGTCCACCATTACGGCGGTTGGCGTGAGTCCGCAAAATCGTCCTTTGACGTACAGCTACACGGCGTCAGCGGGCACGGTGACGGGCACCGGGACAACCGCGGAGTACTCATCGGCCGGTGCGCCGACGGGTGCGGTGGGCATCACGTGTAATGTCTCGGACGACAAGGGGCACACCGCAAGCTCTTCGACAAGCCTGACGATTACCGCGCCCTATGTGCCGCCGGCACCGAAGACCCAGGCGCTGTGCTCGATCAACTTCTCGAACGATCCCAGGCGCCCATTGCGCGTGGACAACGAAGCCAAGGCCTGCCTCGATCAGGTGGCCCTGGATCTGAAGCAGCAGGCTGATGCCAAGGCAGTGGTGGTTGGCGAGTCGGATGCCAAGGAGAAGGCGCTGACAGAAAAGCAGGAAAAGTATGCCGCCAAGCACAAGCATGCCAAGGTTGAGGACGCCGCTGCGCAGCGCGCTGTGAATGCCAAGGACTACCTGGTGACGGAGCAGGGAATTGATGCTTCGCGCATCACCGCAGCCACGGGCACGACCGACGGGCAGACGGTGGAGGACTACCTGGTACCCGCGGGCGCGACCTTCAGCGCCGATGTCCCGGGCACGACTCCGGTGGACGAAACCGCAGTCAAGCCGCAGGTCCGCAAGCCGCTGGGCGAGCGTCACCCGCAGAAGAAGGCTGCGCAGTAGGCTGGCGTTCTTCTCCGCATGAATTGCGGGCCCCGATTTGCATAACGGGGCTCGCACAACCTGAAGCGACGATCCGTTGCACGAAATTGAGGCTGTCCGGTGAACAACCGGGCGGCCTCATTTCTTTTGGCGCCTCATTGTCGCCGGGTGGGCGAAGCCCAATATTTCTCTGGCTGTCAGGGTGACTTGAGACTTACTCTCCGGGCTTGGCGCCTCCGGCCCATGAGTTATGGGTTTCGCAGAAAATATCGGAGAGATTTCCTAATCCCCAACCTGCATGTTGATCTTTCATTTTGCGCAGGTCGCTGATATGGCAAATGTGGTCGCCCGAGCGGGTCTGATCTCTGGCTGCATCAATGGCTTAGAATGCGTACATCAACGGGGAGACATGAATGGTTCATTGCAAAAGGGAGACCGGCCATTCCAGGTTTGTCCAACGGCGGATTCAGATCCCCGTTTTGTTGCCCATGCTGGCAATTGCTGTTGCGCTTCCCGGGGCTGACGGCCAGACTGCAAAAAAACCTCAGGACGTGGACTTAACCGTGACCACCAACGAGGTTTCGCTCAATCTGGTGGTTCACGACAAGAGGAACAAACCTGTTTTGGACTTGAAGCCCGATGAAATAGCGGTCAGCGACAATGGCACCCCGGTCAAGCTCAACAGTTTCCGTCTGGTCAATGGCGCGCAAAAAAGAGAGGGTCTGATCACACTGGTCTTTGATCGGCCGGCGCAGATGGCGGGCAAGAACCTGGAAACCGACCCGGTGATGATGAAGAATGCGCGAGAGGCGGCGGGCAAGATACTCGCGGCGATTCCAGAGAAAGGTTTCTCCTTTTCGGTCCTGACCATTGAAGACCGGCTGCGGCTTCAGAGCGCGTTCACATCGGATCGGAAATCGCTTGCGCAGGCCATCAACTCGGCCACCGAGCCGAAAAAAGTCTGGACTGGCGGCGAGGCAAGCCCGCTGGAAAAGGAACTGATCACGGCAGCGCTGACCGGCGTCGGGCCGGCGGGAAAGGCCGTCGGCACGCACGATCGCACGCTGGATAAGTTGCTCTTCAACGCGCTCGCCGACTCCGGCAAGATTGCACAGAATCAGCATCTCCGGCCTTTCCTGGCAGGTTTGCTGGCCTTGGCGCAATCCCAGCAGCAAATCCAGCAGAGAAAAGCGTTGATTTTCTTTACTTCATTTCAGGAAGCGAAGAACAACCTGCGCACCGGGGAGGCGATCCAATCCATCATTGGGTCAGCCAATCAAGCTGGGGAGAGCATCTATGTTGTCGAACTGAACCCGTCGAATCGCACCACGAGCCAGATGAATCAGACGTCCGCCGAAGTCCTGGGCTTTGCACTCGGGGGTCCGACGAGCGGGGCCGTCGACGGTTTGACCAGCACACAAGGCAAGATCAACGCAATGGGCATGGAAGGGTACATGCAGTTCGTTCAGAGCGACATAAACAACGACGACATGAAATCCCTCGCAGTGGAAACGGGGGGTACTTACATCCCGTTCGATCACCTGCAGAAGTCGCTCGTCCTGATTGTTCAGGACATGACCACATATTATGTAGCGACCTATGTGCCTCCCATCAAGGAGTACGACGGGAAGTTTCGTCCCATCGCGATCAGGGCGCTGCGCGCAAAGCTGAAGATTCGCTCGCCATCGGGGTATCTTGCGCTGCCGCCGCAGATCGGTGGCGATGCCGCTCCGCAGCCCTATGAGTTGCCGCTGTTGAATATCCTGGGCCAGCAGAAGTTACCCTCGGATGTAGGCTTTCGCGCCGAGATTCTGAGCACCGCCGCGACGCCCGACGGAGAGGTCAGTACGCTGGCCATCGAGGTGCCTCATTCCAGCCTGGAGATTCATGAAGACAGCAGCACCGGCATTCACTCCGCCAGTCTTTCGATCGTCGCCAATATCAAAGACAAATCGGGCGTGATAATCGAGCACTTCAGCACGGATTTTCCGCGGCGCAGGATTCAGAAAGACAGCGACCGTTCGGAATTCGAAGCGATTTCGTTTCAGCGGCACTTTCTTGCGCCTCCAGGCGAGTACATACTGGAGGCGGCCGTTCTGGATCACTACAGCGGCAAGGCCGGCGCCCGCCGCGAAACCTTCGAGGTTCCCGACGCCACCACGGTCCCATCGCTCGGCAATATGATTCTTGTGCGCCAAGCCGAGCCGTTGGGCGTCGACGACGACACCTCGGAGCCACTGCGACACGGAAATGAGATTCTGACGCCGAATCTCTCCGGTATGCTGACGCCAGGGGCCAAGGTCATCACGGTCTTTTTGAATGCCCACTGCGCCCCCCAGACAGCCGGGTCCTCTACCCTCAAGATCCAGATCTACCGGGATGGCAAGCCGCTGGGCGGCGAGCCGATGATTACGCCCCAAGCCAGTGGATCGGAATTCGCCTCCTATCTGACCAGCTTTTCGATCAACCCTCCCGTGAATGGCCTTTATGAGGTGAAGGCTGTTCTCAGTCAGGGCGGCAAGAGCGCGGAGGCCAGCACCACGTTTGAGGTGACCGGCGGCCAGCCGTCCGGCGACACCGAGATCGCCTCGGTGCCTGATGTGCAACTTCCTGCTCATTCTTCCGGACCGCTGGCCATCACCATTCCGGCCAACCCGAGCGAGCGCCCCTCTCTTGAGGAGATCAACTCAATCCTCGCGGATGCAACCAGCTACGCAATGACTTACGGGGATTCCCTGCCTAACTTCATGTGCGAGCAAATGACCGATCGATATATCTATCGTGTCAATCTAGGTGGAACCGGCCAGTGGGTTCATAAGGACAAGTTCACGGAACGATTGACGTATTTCGAACACCAGGAGAACCGCATCTTGCTGGAAGTGGAGCAGAACGGCTCTACCGCCAGCCCTGACACGAAGAATATTCGCGGCGCCATCTCGGACGGCGAGTTCGGCTTTACCATTTCTGGCATCTTCGGTCCCTCTTCCAAGGCCGATTTTCAATGGAAAGAGACCGGAGTGCTGGGAGACGGCACGGTGCAGGTCTTCGACTATCGCGTCGCACCGGAACACTCGAATTTCGATCTCAGGGCGGGCGCCAATGACCTCATCACGGTCGGCTACCACGGCCAGGTCTATATCGATACCGTGACGCGGATGGTGCGGCGCATCACGAAGCAGGCGGACAATGTGCCGCCAAAGTATCCCATCCAGGCGGCTTTGATAAGCGTGGACTACGACTTTGTAGTTCTGAACGACCACGACTACATGCTGCCCATCAGCGCGCAGGTCATTTTGAAGAAAGGCCGCAATGAGCTGGATAGGAACGAGATCGAGTTTCGCAATTTCCGCCGCTTCGGTTCCAACATGCGCATCCTCAAGGATGGGCCCGCGGCGAAACCCTGACCATCCGAGGCGAAATCCTGAGCGAAGTCGAAAGACCTCGGATCATGACGCAAGAATTTCAGTGCGAGCGACTAGCGAGCTGCTGCTGCATGCAATGCTGGCGGAGAGGGAGGGATTCGAACTTGAGCCGTTTTCAAGGCGTGAGGAGCGCAAGCGAGGGGAGCCTTGAGGCGAAATCCTGAGCGAAGTCGAAGGACCTCGGATCATGACGCAAGAATTTCGGTGCGAGCGACTAGCGAGCTGCTGCTGCATGCAATGCTGGCGGAGAGGGAGGGATTCGAACCCCCGATACCCTTACGAGTATGCCTGATTTCGAGTCAGGTGCATTCAACCGGGCTCTGCCACCTCTCCGCGTTGGCCGTCGCTTCAAGAAGCCGTCATAAGTGCGATACCACGCGCTCACAACTGCTTTGCAAGCGACACGGGAACACCGGCCTTGGCTAGTTTAGTGGTAAACCAGCTCCGATTGCAACGCGAGCATGGGCTTGATCAATTTACAATCACAGTTTCCGGCTCGCATCTAACCCATTGGTGTATCTTTTGCTTTGGTCGCGGCTGCTCCAGAGGGACAAGGCAGACCGGCGAACCGGGCCACCTAGGATGACTTCTTGACCATGGAATTCCACATTTCGCGGAAGGCCCGGGAACGGTACGGGTTCGCGGATTCTCGTTTCTCGTACAACGGCAATCTGTCCTGCCGCGCCTCGGCCGGCTTCGGGCTGATATGTGGTACCTGCGTCAAATCTTGAGCTTGTTTCCACGACATCTTGCGCGAGGAGGAATCATGGGGAAGATTCTGCTGCTCGTCTCGCTTTTTACCTCAATCTGCGGGTGCTGGCTGGCCGCCATGGAGATGTTGCTGCGGCATCCGGGGTATATGGCGCGCTCCGGTATCGCGATTTGCATCAGCGTAATCGGCGTGACCACTATTCTGGTGCGGTTGCTTCACCTCGGAATCCGAAACGAACGCTGGCTCTGGGCGGGAGCCATCGTGTTGATCGGAATCGGTGGCCAGGCTTTTATCCGCAACGAACATGCTGCGCATTTCGAAGGTTTTGTCTTTGTCATCTCGCTGGCGCTTGTCCTGCAGGGCCTCTTGATGCTGACGGTTTTGGGGTGGCATCGACCGGATTTATCTCCTCATCAAAACGGCCCGGGATTGGCTTGAAGCAGATGTGTCGAGATCGAATGATTTGAGTTGCAAGTAGTTGCAAGAACCCTGGCCGGCGCGGCAGGATGCCAGTCTTGCATCCAGACTGTTAGAATTGGGCGCTTGTTTCAGTCGCTTTATTCGGCAGCAGATCGCTATTTTGACGAGCGCAATCATCTATCACACGGGATGCGAACGGAATGAGGAGTAAATGACGATTTCACGAAGAGGTTTTCTGGAGTCCAGCGCGATCACGGCGGCGGGGATAACGTTTGGAAATATCCTGGGGCATGGGAGCGTCGCCGCGCAGGCCGCGGATCCAAAGAGAATCAACTCGAGCGCGTGGCCCCGCAAGCCCGAAGCACGCCTGCAGCTGAGCTTTAACCGGGACTGGCGTTTCATCCGGCCGGATGACGCATCGGCCGATTTCGAGCACCTTTCCTCTCAGCTGCAACGAGGCACCGACATCGCTGTTTTGAACGATGCAGCCTGGGAGCGCGTTGCTTTGCCTCACACTGTGCGTCTTGAACCGCTCGACGCAAGCGGCGGACGCAATTATCAGGGAATCTGCGGGTATCAAAAACACTTTGCCGCGTCGTCGAACTGGCGCGGAAAAACCGTGCGCCTGATCTTTCAAGGTGCGATGCAGGTTGCGGATTTGTGGCTGAACGGCAAGTACTTGACCACCCATTATTGTGGCTATCTTCCATTTACAGTCGACATTTCAGAACACCTGCAATTTGGCGAGCACGCGTCGAACGTAATCACCCTGCGCCTGGACAACTCAGACAATCCTGAAGTTCCGCCGGGCAAACCGCAGGACACCCTTGATTTTGTTTATTTCGGCGGGCTTTATCGCAGCGTCACGCTTGAGGTGCTGGACAATCTACACATCAGCGACCCGATCTTGTCGGACAAAGTTGCCGGCGGCGGCACATTCGTCTCCTATCCAAATGTCTCATTGGACAGCGCGACTGTTCAGATTCAGACAGACCTGGAAAACCTCTCGGCCGATCGCCGCCGCTCACGCGTGCGCCAGGAGTTGTTCAGCGCCGACGGCGTCCTGGTTGCAACTGCGGAGAACGGGCTCGAGGTTGAGCCAAACTCATCGAAATCGCTGACTCAGCGCGTTGAAGTGCGGACGCCGCAATTATGGCATCCCGAACGCCCCTATCTTTACTTGCTGCATACTACGGTCCTTGATGAGAACGGCGCGGATGCCAAAATGATCGACGACCAGTTCACGCGCATAGGCATCCGAACTTTTCACATCGACAAGGACGAAGGACTCAAGATCAATGGTGAGTACTTCTTCTCTCTTGGCGCCAACCGCCATCAAGACCACCCTTATGTTGGCTACGCACTGCCCGCCTCTGCGCATCGCAGCGATGCAGTCAAGCTGCGTGAGGCGGGATTCACTTCCTATCGCTGCCATTATCCCCAGGACCCTGCATTCATGGATGCGTGTGACGAGCTTGGCATCCTCGCCATCGTCTCCAATCCGGGCTGGCAGTTCATGGGAGACGAGCTGTTCCGCAAACGCGTTTACCAGAACGCACGCGAGATGATACGCCGTGACCGCAATCGTCCCAGTGTGCTGTTGTGGGAAGCGCAACTCAACGAAACAGACAATAGCCTTGTGGCGGCAGAACTTTACCGTATTGTTCACGAAGAGTTTCCTGTCCAAGGCTGCTACGCCGCAGGCGACCGCGTGGAGAAACCGGTAGCCGGCTTTGACGGATGGGATGTGGAATATTCGCGAAACAACGGTAGCAAGCCCTTGTGGATTCGCGAGTGGGGCGATCAGGTAGATAACTGGACAGACCAGCAAGGAAGCGTGCGCATTGCGAGGGAATGGGGAGAAACTTCGATGCTGACCCAGTTGGCAAGGCATCTCGAAAACCTGGATGAGATCTATGCCAATTTGGGCGTTCCCCTCGTCCCCGGGACCGCGCGCGCAGCGGGGGCCGATCTCTGGGTCGGGATTGATTACTATCGCGGTTACCACCATCAACCCTTTTATGGCTCGCCACTGGACTTGTTTAGGCTGCCAAAGTTCGACTACTACCTGTTCCAAAGCCAGCGCCCATTGAAAAAAATGGAAATGAACATCGGTAGCGGCCCCATGATATTCATCGCCAATTTCGCAACGTTTCAATCTCCAGTTACGGTGATGGTCTTCAGCAACTGCGAAGAAGTGCGTTTATCACAGAACGGCAAGGAGATTGCGACGCAGAAACCCGACTCCGGATATCATTTGCCACATCCACCTTTTACATTCCGGCTTTCGCAGTTCAGTGAATTGCATTCCATGCTTTTTGCCACAGGCATTGCAAAGCCAGGAACAGCAATCGGTAACGTGAAGGCAGAGGGGCTCGTGGGTGGAGAGGTTGTTGCGGTACACGAGGTGCAAGCCCCCGGGGTGGCAACCCAGTTGGCGCTGGTTCTGGACGATGGTGTCCGCGATCTGATCGCGGATGGATCAGACTGGGTACGCATCTACGCACGCGTTTGCGATAAGCGAGGCACGATTTATCCATATGGCAACGACCAGATCACGTTCAAAGTGAGTGGGGACGGGGAACTCATTGGTGGTGTGACTGGTGTTGCGAACCCGGTGCGAGCCGCAGCGGGAATTGCCACTGCATTGATTCGCTCCACGGGCAAAGCCGGAACGATCAATGTTGAGGCCGCTGCGTTCGGACTGACAACCGCGACCCTGAAGATTTCCTCGCGCGAGATCAGTGATTAACCTACCAGTTAGTTATGTCACTGGATTAGCCGCTTTTCGCAAGAGTCCACGTCTCGAATTCATTTGGAATGACTATGGGAGATTGCCAGAAGTGCTGAAATCAGGAATTCTAAACCCTGCTCAGCACCATTGCAGCCAGTAAACACGCTCGCGCCAACATTTATCTCGATCAGGAATTGCAATTCGTCGCGGAGGCCGATGCGCCGGGTGTCACGAGCTATCGCGCTCAACTCGCCAAGTTGCTCAAGCCGGCAAGGACAATCACTCTGCCCCATGAGCAGGTCATTGCTAAGCTCGACCAGACCGCTCAAACTTTCCGTGTTTTCATTGTGAAAACCGGACTCGCAATTCCTTGCACCTCGATCTTTTTCGAACTCGACTGTGGCTATTGGAGCGCCAATGCGGAACAGCGATTACGGCGGACAATGTCTGTACCAGACAAGAAGCTTTGAGCGCCACCGGGCTCTGCGCAACCGCGCGTCGCCAGCCGGGCCAAGCGCCAGACACAGAGGCCGAGCGAACAAAATGAAAGGAAGCGTATAAAAATGAATCGCCGGGAAGTACTTCAATCGTTGGGTGGCGCGTGTTCTGCCTTGGCTTTCGGGAAGCTTGCCCGTTCGCAACAGGCAACACAGAATGGCCCCTTTCTGCCAACCAGGGAATCCTTGCGAGCGTACAAGATCCCAGATTGGTTTCGCGATGCCAAGTTCGGCATCTGGGCGTGCTGGGGACCGCAGTCCGCGATTGAAGACGGCGACTGGTACGCTCGCAACATGTACATCCAGGGCCAGCCACAATATTTGTACCACTGCGAAACCTATGGCCATCCTTCCAAGGTTGGCTATAAGGACCTGGTCAATATCTGGAAGGCGGAGAAATGGGACCCGGATCATCTGATGGGTCTCTACAAGAAGGCCGGCGCGAAGTACTTCTTCTCGATGGGCGTGCATCACGACAACTTCGACCTTTGGAACTCCAGATACACGCGCTGGAACGCAGTCAACATGGGGCCGAAAAAGGATGTAGTGGGCCTATGGCAAAAAGCTGCGCGCAATCACGGCCTGCGATTCGGCGTCAGCGAGCATCTCTGGATCAGCTATAAATGGTTTGCCGTGAGCCACGGCGCCGACAAAACCGGGCCACTCGCCGGCGTTTCCTACGACGGCGTAGATCCGAAGTACGCCGATCTCTATCAAGATGCCGGCTGCCTCCCGTTCATCGACAAGCTGACCTGGAACGACGATGGCATTCCCGATTCCTGGCGCCGGCACTATCTCAACCGCATGACTGACCTCATCGACAGTTATCACCCCGACATGCTTTACACAGACGGCCATCTTCCCTTCGAGGAATATGGATTGAAGATGGTCTCGCATCTTTACAACGAAAGCGCTCGGTTGAATGGGGGAAAGGTTGAAGCGGTCTATACCAGCAAGGAGACGTCGGATTGCGCAATCGGCACATGCGCTCTCGATCACGAGCGCGGCGTGGCAGACGGCATTGCCGAGAATCCCTGGCAGACCGACACATGCATCGGACAGTGGCACTATAAACGTGGGATTAAGTACAAAACGCCCAAGAAGGTGATCGATCTGCTCACCGATATCGTGAGCAAGAACGGCAACCTGTTGATGAACTTTCCGCTGCCCAACTCGGGACAACTGGACTTCGAAGAGTTGGAAGTGCTGGAAGGCATTACTGCGTGGATGCAAATCAACAGCGAAGGCATCTATGCGACGCGTCCCTGGAAGATCTACGGCGAAGGACCTTCAACCAAGACCAAAATCGTTACCGGAAATTTCAACGAAGACCAGCAGAGCGGCCTCACCACGGAGGATGTGCGCTTCACAACGAAGGGCAGTACGCTTTACGCCTTCGTCATGGGATGGCCTGACAAGGAAGCCAAAGTGCAGGCCTTGGGGCTCACCAGCTCACCGGAGCCGGGCAAAATCCTCAAAGTGGAGTTGCTGGGCTACAAAGGCGATCTGCAATGGAAGCAGGAAGACAACGCATTAAAGGTCCAGATGCCTCCTGAAAAGATCTCCGATATCGGTGTCACGCTGAAGGTCTATCTGGCGTAGAGTGAGCATCGGATCCGGCGCTTAGTTCCATCTATCGTTCCAGGAGGAACAACTCACCTTGAGCACCTCCGTTGGGTCGGTTAGCCAGGGCAACTCGCCCTCGCAAAGGAATCACGAAGACATTGAAGCCCCATTGATTGGGAAAAGTCGCTAACCCCATTCAGGCAAGCGGCGGGTTGAGACAGGTGTAACCGTATCGAGTTTTTCGCAGGCGGGAAACCCTTTTTTCATCGTGCAGCAGCGACTGTGCGCACCCCAGTCATTGATTGCTGATCGTCGTGGAACGGCTTATCAGCGTTATAGAGTCTGAATCCTTGCTCGGATGGCCGTAGCGAGATCTTTGTCCTTTTGTGCTAGCGCCAGATCCAGCGCGCGGTTGGCAGTCTCCCTCGCCTTCACAAAATCGCCGGACTCTGCATAGGCCGCCGCCAGTGTGTCGAGCACATCCGGATTGCTCCCAGAGGCAATCTCGTTGGCGCTTTCAGCCAGCGTTACCGCCTCAGCGCCATTGCGAGTGCTCGCATCGGGAGCGGTTGCCAGTACCCATGCGGCTCCCGACAGTGCGTCGATGCTCTTGGGCTCCAGAGCCAATGCCTTGCGCCAATGGTCAAGAGCCTCAGAGCTGTTGCCGAGAGACTGATATGCGGCCGCCAGGGCCTCTTGGCCTGGCGCATACCGCGGCTTGAGTTGAACCAACTGTTGGAGTTCCGGCAGCGCCTCGTCCGAATGGCCTTGCTGAAGAAGGAACTTGCCTAGATTCAAACGGCCCTCTACAAACTCAGGGTTGATGCGAATTGCCTGCCGCAGGTGGTCGAATGACTCCTTGAAGTCTCCCTGAATGTAGAGAGACAGCCCGAGTCCATTTTGAACGCGAGCGTCATTGGCATCAAGTGCTAACGCCTTTTTCCAAAGCACCAGGGCCTCGCCATTTTTCCCCTCTCCCTCAAGGTCCATCGCCTGCGACATCAACTTGTAGAGTTCGACGGCCGGCACCTGAATGTCCAACATCCCGCCGGAGGGGATGTTCACGAACTCCGGAAGGTTAACCGCTCGGTTCGCAGCCGTGGCATTGTCGATGAGGATCGCCGGACTATCGTTTCCAGTCTGAATCGAAATGCGTGAGATACATCTGCGTATACGGCGATCGCGCTTTCGAGGAAAAGACCAGCCAGCGGCCGTTTGGAGAGAAGCTATGCCAGGAATTCATCAGCGGAGTATTGGCTCGCAGCCGCCGCGCCTGGCCTCCGTTGAATGGGACGATGTAAAGCTGGCTGTCGGGGCGCATGAGTTGCCCATTGTGGCACTGGACAAAGACGATCCAGCGCCCGTCTGGCGAAACCTTGGGGAAGTTGTTGCTCATTCCATTTTGTGAAGCTCCGGCAATCGGCTCGGGAACTCCGCCCCGGCCCTCATTGAATGGAATGCGGTAAAGATCGTACTGGATCGGCGTCTCGTTTGGATCGTTGGCGTGGACCGCGGGTTTTTGACCTTCCTGATGCGGATCTTCGGCGACTGCTCGCGCAAACACAATGTATTTGCCATCGGGACTCCAGACACCGTCGGTTTGCACGTATTGGGGATCGTCTGCGCCCGGCAGCGGCTGGCGTTTCCCTGTCGCTCGGCTGTACCACTCCAGGATCCCGCGAGTCGGATAAAAAACCTGAAGAAATCGATAGTCCTTGAAGTTGGTGATGAAGTAACTTGCCGGGACATCAAGAGAAGGGGGAGAGAACGTGCTTACCACGTATTGGCCGTCTGGAGAAACCTGCGACATGAAGCCGACTCGCGTTTTGCCTGACTGGCCATCCTTGTTCCACTGCACGACGTCCTTGTTCTCGATTACCGTGTGGGGCCGTACAGAGACGACGGCATAGAGGCCCTTGTCGTTGGATGGGCCATCGACATCGATGCCCATCGTCTTGCCATCCATGGAAAAAGAGTGGCAATTGGCGCAGGTCGGCATGTCTTTGAGGACGGTGTGGCTTTCGGCCTGTGTAATGTCGCGAACACGCCAGTGAATCAGGTGAATTGCCGAAGGCGCCAACGGCTGCACGGTGCCGTTTGCCCCTGCCGACGGCATCAGGGGCACATCGCGATAGAAGATGAGTGCTCCCACCGGGTCCTTTGAAGTCGTAAGGGAGATGTGCGACTGAGATGAGGGTGTTTGCGAGGCACCGTAACCGGTGATTGTCACGGTCGCAGGGAGTTCTCTAGAGTGCGCCTGGATGGTCGCCCACATGCCCGCAGGGGGTGTCCAGGTCCATGAGGCCGCTTCTTTCGGAGTCAGTTTAGGCAGTTCATTTGTCGAGGATATGCAGTCGGGATCGACAGGGCCTATGCGCAGGCGCTCCCCTTTGGTGACAAGGTGAATCGAGGGACTCCCATCACTAAACGCGATTTCGATTTGCCAGGAGTTTGCGGCCGCATCGCGCCAGAGAAATGTTGGAGGAGTAATCCCGGGCGGGAAGATGGAACCATCTTCAGGGTAATCGATTGAAATCGGCCACAACGGAGTTGAGGTGGTCTCCTGGCCCAATACGTGATTCCGCAAGGGCAGGAACAGGACCACGACCAAGAGAATGGCCAGAACAGCGGCCATTGCCAGGATTCCGCGGTATGTTTTTTGCGGAGTTTGTGAGTTAAGTTCGAGCAATTTCATCCTCCCGGCGCCACGCTCGAGCTGTGACCCTCTTCCGCACAATATTTTAGTAGATTACATCTTTATCTTGCTCGTATCCGCATGCATGGAGTACGGCGTCAATGCGGCGTCCGCAAAAGAAAAGCCCGGGCAGCAAATGATGCCGCCCGGGCCTTCAAGTGTCATTTAGAAGGTAAGCTTCAGAGCGGCCTGCCCAATACGAGTGGTGTTGGTCGGGCTGCCGAAGCCGTTGTTGCCGCAGTTGATTTCTCCAGCGCATCCGTCACCGCCGCCCAAGGGGCCGGAGCCTGAAGGCGGGCTGAGATCCGGGTTGCCCATGATCGGGTGGTTGAATGCGTTGTAGAGCTCGAAGCGGAACTGAAGCTGGTACTTTTCAAGGATGGACCAGTTCTTCATCAACGACGCGTCGGTGTTGAAGCCCGGAGGTCCTTGGATGATGTTGCGGCCGCTGGTGCCGAATGTTCCGTCGTGGCGGGTGGTAAACGCAGCCGTATTGAAGTACTGCTTCGTCCAGTGAGACCGTCCGCCCTGGCGAACCTTGAGAGGCACTCCAGGAATGCGGTCAGCGCGGTCGCTGCTGCAGCCATCGAAGCAGCCGTCGCCCTTATTCAGCTCGCCGTAGGCAACGTTGCTGTTGCCCGGACCGACCGAGTTCGGCGTGCCCGACTGCCAGGTGAGGATGGGGCTAACTTCCCAACCTCCCGCCAATTCGCGGAGCAAGATGCTTTGTCCCTTCAGCTCTGGACTGTGGTAAATGAAGTTGCTGGTCCAGGTGAAGGGGATATGTGCATTGGAGAGACCCTTGCTCCAGTGCAGGTTCTTGGGATTGTTCATTCCGCTTGTTTCGCCGGCGATGTCGGCGAAGCTGGACACGTCGATGGTCTTCTGCCAGGTGAAGCTGGTCTGCGCCTGAAGGCCGTTGGCCATGTGCCGCTGGACGGTGGCTTGCAGTGAGTGGTAGCTCGCGGTGGCGCCGCTGTCGTATTCCAGAATCTGGGTGAAGTTGGGATACGGGAACGAAGCGAGTGTGAGGCTGCCGTTGTTGAGGTTCGCTTGCGTTGGGAGCGGGCACGCAGGGTTGTTGTAGTAGGTGCAGTAGCTGTAACCGGCGAAGTTGTCGTCCTGGACGTAGTCCTGGTGATACGACTCGCTGCCGACGTAAGCCACGCGCATGGCCATCACGTTGCTGAGTTGCTGCTCCACTGAGGCGTTCCAGGCCTGGGTAATGGCCTGATGGAAGTTCCGGCCGAAGGAATCCTGCTCATAGATCGGTGTGGGGATCGCTGAGTTGAGGGGCGGTTTGTAGTTGGGGTTAGCCCATGGAATCTGGCCGGGGCCCGTTCCAAATGGATTGCCGCCGGGCGTATCGAAGGACGGGGTCGCCCATGGATTGTGGAAGTTCATGAATCCGGTGATCGATTGACCGGTGTTCGGTGTGCAAGTAGCGCCACCGTTGCAAATCGGCGAATTCGAGGGCGCCGGCGGAGAAAATGCCGGAGCAAAGGGCGCCATATCGACGACGTGGTTGTAGTCGGAGTAAGGAACCGGCGCGCTGAACAGGCCGAATGCAGCGTGGAACGAGGTTCTCGGCATGTTGGCGGGCTGGTAGGCAACGCCCACGCGGGGTTCAAAGTATTTCTTGTCGGCAGGACGAAGGCCGGCGGTCATATTGGTGTCACCGGGGTAAATCAGTCCTGTTGGCGCGCCTGGGAAAATGTAGCTCTGCTGGCCAGCCACGAAAGCTGTCCCACGGCCTCCGACAGAAGCAGGCGGAGAATCCGGATCCCAGCGCAAGCCGAGAGTAAGGGTCAGGCCGGGCTTCAAGCGGAACTCGTCGTTGACGTACGGGTCAATCAGCCATCCCTGGATGTCGGCCAGTTCGCCAGTTCCCTGCTCGTAATTGCTCATGTAACCCATGAGCCAGTCAGCCACGCCGTTGCCGGTGTACCCGCCACCGAAGTCGATGATGGCATCGGCGGGATAGTTGGATGCGTCTTCGACTGCCCGCTGGTGCACCAGATCGATGCCCACCGAAATCGTGTGACGCTTGATCGTCTTGATCAACGTGTCGGAGAAGCCGATCGTCCCACGGACCTCGTCCGAAGGTTCGGTCCAGCCGCCGTTGGAGCCGCCAAAATATGCGCCCTCCATATCGCAGACCGGCTCAGTGATACTGATGTAGCGCGACCAGCACATTTTCTTGCCATTATGGTCGAGGACATCGGTGCCATTATGTGAGTTCTGCTGGGTCCAGAAACCGGTGAACGTGTTGACGGTGTTGGAGTTTACCGTCCATGTGTGCTGTGCGATCTCGTTGAAATACCACATCTGTTCGCCGAAGGTCTGGCTCCAGTTAACCATGTTGATGACGGACAGAACGTTGCCCGGAGTGTCGCCTGCCGGCTGAATGAACCGGTCGACGAACGAGCGCAATGTGAAGCGCTGGTTCTTGGTCAGATCGTAGTCAACCCTTCCTGTGTACTCGTTCCAGGTTGAGTTCTTCAACGCAGCCGATGCGTATAACATTCCGCCGGCCAGATTCTGGGCCGCGGAGGTTGGAGGCGCAGTCCCTGAGGCCGGCGCCGTGTGCCCCGGCAGCCCGTCGTTGGTAAACTGGACGGCCACCGGATCAAGACCGGCGGCGCCGCCTATCACCTGGTTGGGCACGCCATTGACGGTGTGGAATGGTCCGTTCAGCCAGCCGCAGTTGGTTGTCTGTTCCGCCGCGGGCACGTCAAAACCGGAACCGCAGTTGGAGTTGTTGGCTTGAGCGTAAGTGATGAGCCCGCTGAAGTCTCCGTTCAGCATCTGCACGGTAGGCGTTGTCGTGGAGTTACTCGTGGTTCCCGGGCCGCCAACCTGGACGGTTCCCTGGTAGTTGAAGAAGAAGAACAGCTTGTTCCTGATAGCCGGTCCGCCGACAAAGCCGCCGAACTGGTTGCGCCGGTAAGTATCCTGTTGGTGGTTGCTCCAGTTGGATGCGTCAAAATCTCCGTTGCGCATGAAATCCCACAGGCCGCCGTGCCACTCGTTCGTGCCGCTGCGGGTGGCCATGGAAACAACGCCGCCCGTCGAGAAGCCATAAACAGCGCTGAAGTTGTTGGAGATCAGGCGGAACTCCTGCGTAGCGTCGGAGTTGGGCGTGGGCGAATTCGATCCCAGGTAGGTATCCATGTTGGAGACGCCATCGAGCATGTAGAAAGTGCTGCCGATGCGGCCGCCATTGGATGAGGTCACAGATTCATTCGGGAATGAGAAGCCGTTCTGCTGCCAGGCAACGCCGGCATGGTTGCCGTCGACGATACCCGGTGCCAGCACTGCCACAGCGGAGGGGTCGCGGTTTTGAAACGGAAGGTCGCTCACCGACTGCTGGTTAATTGTCATTCCCAGCTCGGCTGTCGTGGTGTCGATCAGCTCGGCGTTGGCCGTCACATTCACGACTTCGCCCTGAGCCTTGGCAATCGTCATGTGTACGTTTTGAGTGGCGTACTGGTTGGCATACATGACGATGCCCTGCTGGTTGTACGCGGCAAAGCCCTGCGCTGTGATATCCAGCGTGTAGCGGCCTGGCGACACCAGGTTAAATAGGTAGACGCCAGTGGCATCCGTTTTCTGAACCTGTGAATAGGTTGTGCTGGCGTCGGTAAGGGTTACAGTCGCGCCAACGATAGCCGCGCCCGTAGGATCGGTGACTTGTCCCGTAAGGCTTCCGTTGGTACCTTGTCCGTACACCAATCCGCACGAACAACCTAGGCCGATGAGTGCGACGAGCAGCAGTGCTCGAAACTCCTTCGCGCCGATCAATTGCATGATTGCCTCCTGAATGACGTTGTACGGGGCATCCCGATTGATTTCATAGATATCCAAAATCAACCATCGCTCCGCATGAAATCGTTTTCAGTTATCGTACCCCCGATTGACCGCAGTAACACCCTTCCGCGGCCGGAACAGATTTACAGAGGTGCAATTTTTCCTGAGTTAGAACCGCGACGGATCATACCCGTTGAAGTAAACGCTGTCAAGGGGAAATAATTTCTCATTGGGAAAAGAGGCTGTCCCTACCCGTCGGAGGCAGGCTGGGGACCTCTGCTTTCCTAGGTATTTGACGACAGCTTTAACCCCATTCCCGGGGGGCGGCCGATGGGACCGGCTCCAATTCGCTGTAAAATTCAATTGCGCCGGTGTTGATTGCGCATCCTTAGCATGCTCCGACTCTCAGCCTTGAAATCGCCCCTCGTTATCACACCGGAATCCAGCCCCAATCCCGCCCGCATTTCCTTAGGATTTGGAGCCGAACCGCGCAAGGTGAAAAGGCTTCAAACCGTCATTGGGATGCCCCTCCCGGCCCCGCTGCCCGAGGCATTCGCCGGCATTTTGCTCGGGCTACTCTTCACCGCCACGGCGTTTGCAACCTGCACTCCCCCGCCAAAGTTGAAGGCGGAGCTTCAGGACAAACCAAGTGCGGAGGCCTATGCCGATGTTGGCGCCTGGTTTGGAAATCAAAAGCAGTTTGGATGTGCTGCCGATGCCTATGCGTCCGCCGCCAAGTTGCAGCCCGATTCAGGTTCCTACCAGTACTTGTGGGGGCTGAGCCTTTTTTCCGACGGCCGCGCAACCGAGGCAGAGGAACCCCTGCATGCAGCGGCGCGCCTGAATTCGAGCGATGTCAGGCCGCATCTTGTTTTGGCGGCAGCTCTCGATCAGCTGAAGCGGACGGCCGACGCGGAAGCCGAATGGCGGGCAGCGCTGGCCATTGACCCGGATTCGGAAACGGCGCTCGACGCACTGTCACAGGATCTGATCAACGATAAAGACTACCTGGGGGTAATCGTATTACTGGGAAAGCCCGGGGAGGCCCGGGTGCGCTCACCCATGCAAAGTCTGAACCTGGGAGTTGCGTATGCCAGCCTGACCATGCTGAGTGAGGCCTCCACAGCGCTACGCGAAGGTCTCAACACTGCACCGGATTCCCTCCCGCTCGCCAGAGAATTAGCGCTGGTCCTCAAGCTGCTGAGCCGGAACGGCGAAGCCTATGCGGTTCTCGACCTTGCGCTCCAACATCATCCTGGCGACCTGGACACGGAACTCCTCTACTGCCGGATGCTCGTTTCGGGTCACTCGGAAAACGCCCCGCCCCTTCTGCACAAGGTGCTGCTGGCTCATCCCGATAACGCAGAAGCGCTCTATCTGAGTTCCGTCCTGGAGACGGAGGACGGAGATTTCACGCAGGCCCGTCAGCATCTGGAGCGGTCTGTTGCATTGAATCCCGGCGACGCCAAGGCACAAATGGCGCTAGGCAATGTGCTGGCCAGGTTCCAAGACCTGCAAGGGGCGAAGGAACACTTTGAGAAAGCCATTGCTCTTGATGTTCCCGACCCTGAAGTCCACTACGATCTGGCGAAGGTGTTGCAAAGCCTGGGCGAGGGGAATCAGGCGCAACAAGAACTGCGCACCTATCAACAGCTCAAGAAGGCCCAGGCAGACCGGACCGAAGCGGCGGGAAAAGCTGAGGTGGGAGACGAGGCGATGGCCGCCGGCGACGCGGCGAAAGCCGTAGCGCTCTATCGCGCCGCGCTGGCCTCCAACCCCGACGAACCTCTTCTCTCCTACAAGCTTTCCCGGGCGCTGGACAAGACAAACGATGTGGCCGGCGAAAAGGCCGCGCTGCTGCGCGCAATTCAGTTGGACCCTGATCTGGCCGAAGCGCAAAATCAGATGGGCTATCTCACCATCCGTGAAGGCGATGCCACTGCCGCCGAAGCTTACTTTCGTGCAGCGGTCCACGCGTCCCCTTCCTACGTCTCCGCGTGGATCAATCTTGCGGCGACTCTGGCAAGCGAGGGTAAATCGCCAGATGCCAAAGATGCAGTGGACCACGCGCTTGCGATCGATCCGTCCAACGCCAATGCGCGGGATCTCGAACAAGCGATCCAGACCGGCAAGCCATAACAATGAGGGCGTCCGGGGTGTCGTTCTGTCATCGGCTTTGTGCCCGTAGACTTGAGAAGAAGGAGTTCGCCGGCGCATGGAGCTGGATCAGTTTCTCTTGTGCCGGGAAGGAGGGCCAGCATTGAAGGAAATGTCGCCCGGTGCTATCCGTCGCTGGTCGCGCCGCCGCCTTTTAAAGTCGATCTCCGGCGTCGTTGCCTCCGCGACACTGCCCGCCGGTTCACTGGCTGTTCCGCCGGAGGCCAAGGCATTTGCTGCTCCCTTCTCGCAATTCACAGATATTGCCGAAGCTGCCGGGCTCACCAAAGTGATGCCTTATGGCGAAGGAATCAGGGCCACCTACCTCACGGAGATCATGGGAGGCGGCTGTGCCTTCTTCGATTACGACAATGATGGTTGGATGGACATCTTCATCCTCGGCGGTCGTCTCCTGGAAAGCATTCCCCCGGGCGCCAGCAATCGCCTCTATCGCAACAATCGCGACGGCACCTTCACGGACGTAACTGAAGCGGCGGGACTGCTGGATGCAGGTTGGGCTGTCGGCGTGTGTGTGGGCGACTATAACAACGACGGCTTTGAAGATCTCTACCTCACCTACTTCGGGGAGAATCGCCTTTATCGCAACAATGGCAACGGCACTTTTAGTGATGTCACCGTGCAAGCCGGTCTCAAAAGCAAGACCCCTCGCTTCGGCTCCGGATGCACCTTCGTCGATTACAACCGCGACGGCTGGCTCGATCTGTTCGTCTCAAACTACGCCGACGTCACCATCGCTACTCTGCCCACGCCATCACTGGAGCGCCCCAACTGCAACTTTGAGGACGTCCCGGTCAACTGCGGGCCCAGCGGGCTGCCCCTGCCAAGTCATCTACTCTATCGCAACAATGGCGACGGCACATTTACCGACGTATCGAAAGAATCCGGAGTGGGTGCGCTGCGCGGCTCCTATGGCCTCACCGCAGCCGTCTTTGACGTGGATGATGACGGATGGCCCGACATCTTTGTGGCTTGCGATACCACCCCCAGTCTGCTGCTGATGAACAACCACGACGGCACTTTTCGCGACGAGGCGCTGTTGCGCGGCGTGGCCCTCAGCGAAGATGGCATGGCGATGGCCGGGATGGGCGTCGCCATTGGCGACTATGACTGCGATGGACACCTGGATATTGTCCGCACGCACTATATGAATCAGGCCACCGGCTTATACCACAATGACGGCACGGGGAACTTCGAAGAAGTGACGACTCCGGCCGGGCTGATTCACGAACGCCGCTTTGTGAGCTGGGGAGTGGGATTGCCTGATCTGGATAATGACGGCTATCCGGACATTTTTCTTGTCACCGGGCAGGTTTATCCGGAACTCGAAGCCGTCTACCCCACGAGGTATCCGCGCCGTGGTCCGCGCATCGTTTTCCGCAACCGGGGTGACGGAACCTTCCAGCAGATTCCTGAAACAAGCCAGGCTGCTTTGAATGCTCGTTACGTCAGCCGCGGATGCGCGTTCGGCGACTTCGACAATGACGGTGATCTCGATGTGGTCATCATGAACCAAAACGATATTCCGTCTCTGTTGCGCAATGATGCTCCGCCTTCAAACCATTGGATCAAGATTCGTCTGATCGGGACCAAGAGCAATCGCAGCGCCATTGGAACTCGCGTGACTCTCCGTTACAGCGGAAAAGCGCAGGTGCAGGAGGTCATGAGCCAATCGAGTTATGTGTCCTCAAACGACCCGCGCTTGCATTTTGGTCTTGGGTCGATAGAGTCTGTTGACATCGAAGTTCGTTGGCCCCTCGGCCTGGTCGAACACTACAAGACCGTCCAGGTCAATCGGCTGGTTACGCTTAAGGAAGGGTCAGGAACGATAGATTCCAAGCCGTTGGTCCCGGCTGCACCCTTGGGCCGCCATGCTTAACTCCGCAAATCAGGTCCGCGTTTCAACGACCTTCGATCGATTGCGCGCTCTGACTATTCCTCTGGAGGGCCGGCCTTGTCTGTACGAAACATGGCGATGCCCTCAATCTCGACCAGCAACTCGGGTCGGCAGAGAATAGCCTGGATGCCCGTCGATGCCGGCAGCGGATCCAACCCTTGTTCCTCGAAGAACGCGGTGCGTTCCTCGTTGAATGCCTCGTAGTCGCGGTCGATGTCGCGCAAATAGCATGTGGTCCGTACTACGTCGTGCCACGTGCATCCCTCGCTGGCCAGCAATCCAGTGATGTTGGACAGGGTGCGCCGCATCTGGGCGCGGAAATCGCCGGGATGAACACTCATGCCGTTCTCGTCGATTGACGCGGTACCGGAGATGAGCAGGATAACGACGTTGCCGATATCGATTCTCATTCCACGAGAGAATGAGCTTGGCTTTGCATAGGCAAATGCCTCGTTGAGCACCCCGTGATTCGTGATGGCGCGTTTGGCAATCGGTGCGTGCGCAATGGTATCTAATGTATCTCCGAGTTCACTCATCGTGATCCGCGATCCTGTCTTCTCTGCGTTGTTGATATCGAAATTCGTTGCTCAAACCCATTGCGGTCCTAACCTGTTTGCATATGCCATGAAGGTCGACGGCTTGGCAGTGGATGGGGCCGGCAGGTTGAATCGAGTGGCGCTGACCTCATTTCGTCCTTCGCGCTCGGTTTCGAAAAAGCACTCTCACTCAAAGAGTATTGTCTACAAATCAGGCTCAAATGACAACCCGTTGGATGTCCGCTCTCGAGCCCGTGCGGCTCATTCCGAATGAAAGCTGTGCGGAAACAAGCAATCGATGTGTTCGCCTTGCGGCTCAGTGCACAACGAGTCTGATTTCATCAGGCGCTGGACGCCGGGGCGCGCAATGTGCGTCAGGAACTCTGGTTATATAAATTCTGCCGACAGGCTCAATAGTCTGTGGTTCCTGATGTTTGTTCTGGCGAATCACCTCAAGAAGCTTTCTGGAGCATCTCAGCGAGTTCGACGAGACCGATTGCATCGGTCATGTCGTCGAGCGGAAAGCGCTCGCTTCCTGAATAAATCAAATAGCGCCTTTGGGGTTTGAGGTCGGCACAGGCTGAATAAAATCCGCGCTCGATCTTCGGCGCCGAGCTGCGTTTCACCTCGATAGCCCAAAGTTCGCCATTCGGCAGCGTAAGGAGAAGGTCCACCTCGGTCCCGTTGGAGGTCCGATAGTAGTGCGCTTCAGTCCCTTCCGGTGACGCGGTGATGAGGGTTTCGATGACAAAGCTCTCCCAGGTTTGTCCCACAACCGGATGAGCAAGCAACGCTTCTTTATCGCGAATTCCAAGCAAGGCATGCGCTATGCCAGTGTCGCGTACATATACCTTAGGCGACTTGACCAGCCTCTTCCCGATATTTCTGTGCCAGGCCGGCAGCCGCCGAACGACGAGGAGATCGACGAGGAGGTCGAGATAACCGGCGACCGTCTTGCCATCGACAGCCAGGCCCCGTGCGAGATTGGCGGCATTCAGAAGCTGCGCCTGGTTATGCGCCAGCATCGTCCAGAAGCGTCGCAGCGTCTCAGCCGGTATGCGCAATCCGAATTGAGGAATATCGCGCTCCAGATACGTTCGTACAAAATCGCGCCGCCACTGCATGCTGAGATCGTCGGATTCCGCCAGGAAGCTGCGCGGAAAACCGCCCCGGACCCATAGTGTGTCCATCGCCGCGGCGCCGGTTTCGAGGACGTCGAAAGGTCCGAGTTCCAAATAGGAGATGCGTCCTGCCAGACTCTCGCCGGATTGCTTGAGCAACTCCATCGCGGCCGATCCAAGGAGAAGAAAACGTCCATTTGCCTTCCCTTTACGGCGTCCCTTGTCGATGATGCCGCGCAGTTGCTGAAAGATCTCCGGCGCGCGGTGTACCTCATCCAGAATCACCAGTTGGTCGTCATGATCTGCGAGGTACTTGCTCGGGTCAGAGAGCTTGGCGCGATCATTTTCGTCTTCAAGGTCGAGGTAGACAGAGTCCTGCTGCCCGGCGATCTCGAGCGCGAGAGTTGTTTTTCCCGATTGGCGTGGGCCCAAAAAGGCCACAGCTGGAATGTGACTCAGTAAAGTGCTCAGTTTTGGCTCGAGGCGGCGCGCTATCATGTATGCAATTATAGAGTGTAGCTCCATATTTGCATAGTATGATAGTAAACCGAAAAGATTCAAAGGCTTAAACTGTATGCAACTCTCAGCGAAGGTTCATTTCAGGGCGGGAGCGGATCGAGGAGATCGACGGCATCGGTTGCCAACCGATACTAATCTCCGCGACGACCGAGGAGGCGCTTGAGTGGATCGGGGATAGCCTGCGTTCCCGCGTTCTGAGCTTTCCGGAGAGGAATGGACCGATATTTTGGCCTCGATTCGCCCTGTCTGCGTCACTGATTCCGGCCTCTTCGACAGCGGGATTGATAGGCCCTGGTCTGCCAGTTTCCTGATAGTCCGCTCCTTAATTGCAAAAGGGTTGAATTTCGTTGAAAACAGACTCCGAGCCGCTCCCTGAGCGACGCAGCGAGCACGCATCAATCAAGAATTCCTTCCGGCGACAAGCGCGTTTCCTGGGACTGATCCCGAACACTTTAGTCGATTTTCGGCTATAGCGGTGCTAGGTAAACCAACTCCGATTGCAACACAAGCATGGGCTTGATCGATTTACAATCACAGTTTCCGGCTCGCATCTAACCCATTGGTGTATCTTTTGCTTTGGTCGCGGCTGCTCCAGAGGGACAAGGCAGACCGGCGAACCGGACCACCTAGGATGACTGCTTGACCATGGAATTCCACATTTCGCGGAAGGCCCGGGAACGTTACGGGTTCGCGGACTCCCTTTTCTCGTACAACGGCAATGTGATCCTGGCCAATCTTCCGGCCTGCCGCGAGTTCGCGCACCGCATGAACCAGGTCCGCGACGTTCAAAAAAAACCCCACCAGGCGGTGCACGCGGGGCAACTCTTTGCCATGGGGCTCATTGACGAGGCCAGCCACGTGCTGATGGCCCGCTATCGCGAGCAATTCGATCCCCAGGTTATGACCGCGGCTCTGGATTGGTTTGGCGCCCAGGTGGGCACCGACAGTCTCGACAAAATGTTGCTCGCATTCGTCGAGCAGTTTCCAGGCCAGAGCGTGATGCGGGGCAAGGAAACCCCGGCGCAGTGGCTCGCCGGCCAAACGGCAGGAATGCCGCACCGCGCCGCCGCACTTGAAGAGCTGCTTCTGCTTTGGACGGCGAACCGCAATGAGGCGTTCAAGCCGTTCGAGGAGCTGTTCGAAGAGCGGACGCTGGCGGAAAAGACCGTTTACCGCCAGGTGACCGCGCAGATGCCGGAGTATTTTGCCGCGCGGCCGCTGATTCCGGTACCGGGAGCGAAGGCTGTCAGCCTGCTCGAACTGTTGCGCCTTCCGGCGCTGCGCTCGCCCCGGTCACTCACTGATCAACTGGAGATCATTCGCCAGCTTTGGAAACCCCTCATCGGCGACACGCTGGAACGATTCCTTTTGATGGCCTCGGAGGTTCTGCGCGAGGAGGAGCTTGCCATCTGGGCGCAGTTCAATCCGCCGGGAACAACACGCCGCGGGCAGTCGCAGCAGCAATGGCCGTCATTTGTGAGTCACGCCGAGGTGCCAACCTTCGGCGATCCGATGAACGAATATGAGAAATTCTCGCCTGACCAGGCTTGGATGCCCGGCGCCGTGCTGATGGCCAAGAGCACCTACGTATGGCTGGCGCAACTCAGCCGCTGGTATGGCCGCCACATTGGACGACTCGACGAGATTCCCGAGGAAGAATTGGCCGCGCTTGCCCACCGCGGCATCAATTCTCTCTGGCTCATCGGCGTGTGGGAGCGCAGCCGCGCGTCGAAGACCATCAAGCAGCTCTGCGGCAACAAGGATGCCGTCGCCTCGGCCTACTCGCTTTTTGACTATCGCATCGCCGAGGATCTGGGCGGCGAGCCGGCGTACATCAACCTGCGCGACCGTTGCTACAGGCACGGCATTCGCCTGGCCAGCGATATGGTGCCCAACCACATGGGCATCGACTCGCCCTGGGTCATCGAGCATCCGGAGTGGTTCATCTCGCGCTGGGATTCGCCTTATCCCGCCTACACCTTCAATGGACCCGATCTTTCGCACGACGGCCGCGTGGAGATCAAGATTGAAGACCACTATTACGAGCAATCCGATGCCGCCGTTGTGTTCAGGCGGCGCGACAAGGCCACTGGCGAAACGCGCTACATCTATCACGGCAACGACGGCACCAGCTTCCCCTGGAACGACACCGCGCAGCTCGATTATCTGAATGCTGCCGTGCGCGAGCAGGTGATTCAGACCATCCTGCATGTGGCGCGCTTGTTCCCGGTGATTCGTTTCGACGCCGCAATGACCTTGGCCAAGCGCCATTTTCACCGGCTGTGGTTTCCGGGTCCGGGCTCGAGCGGCGCCATTCCTTCGCGCGCCGAATACGGCATGAGCCAGGCGGAATTCGATCGCGCCATGCCGCACGAATTCTGGCGCGAGGTCGTCGATCGCGTTGCCGCCGAGGTTCCGGGCACGCTGCTTCTGGCCGAGGCTTTCTGGCTTATGGAAGGCTACTTCGTCCGCACTCTTGGCATGCATCGCGTGTATAACAGCGCCTTCATGATCATGCTGCGCGATGAGGACAACGCCAAATACCGCTCGGTCATCAAGAACACGCTCGAATTCGATCCCGACATCATGAAGCGCTACGTCAACTTCATGTCGAACCCCGACGAGCGCACGGCGATCGATCAGTTCGGCAAGGGCGACAAGTGTTTTGGCGTCGCGGCCATGATGTCCACGCTGCCCGGTCTGCCCATGTTCGGCCACGGGCAGATCGAGGGATTCACTGAAAAATACGGAATGGAATACCGCTGGCCGCGTTACGAGGAGAATCCCGATCGCGCGCTGGTTGAGCGGCACGAACGCGAGATTGCGCCGCTGCTCAAACGGCGCTGGTTGTTTGCTGAAAGCAGCAACTTCCTGCTCTACGACTTCTTCGCGCCCAACGGCTCGGTGAACGAGGATGTCTTCGCGTACTCCAACCGCAACGGCGGTGAGCGTGCGCTGATTGTCTACAACAATCGCTACGCCGATGCGCACGGGACCATCGATTTCTCCGCTGCCTATGCTGACAAGGGGTCGGGCCGGCTCGAGCGCCGGCGTCTGGGCGACGGCCTGGGCCTGAGCGGAGACTTTGGCGCCGTGGTCGCTTTCCGCGACTCTCTCACCGGCCTCGAGTACCTGCGCCGCGCGGAAGATCTGCTCAATCGCGGGTTGACACTCAATCTTCACGCCTACCAGTGCCACGTCTTCCTCGATTGGCATGAACTGCATCCGTCGGCGGAGCAGCCGTGGGATCGGCTCGCGGACTTGCTGAATGGGCGCGGCGTTCCCAATCTTGCCGACGAACTCGTGAATTTGGAACTCAAGCCTGTGCACGATGCGCTGCGGCAGCTTCTGGACCCGGGTGTTGTGCGCCATTTTGCTGACATTGCCGAGCATCCGCGCGCCGTCGGCGCTGTGCGCGCGAAAAAAATCGACCGGCAACGCAACGAATATCTCAAGCAGGCTTGGACAAAATACGAGAAATTCCTGGCGGAGGCTGCGGCAGCATACGCGGTGCGGCTTAAAACGGATCATCAATCCGCGCCTCGCGTGCGAGCGCTCACCACCCCGTCTGACGCAGCCAGGTTCACCACTCTTCTGCGCGCCGCTATGCGCATGCCCCAGGTTGAAGCGCAGTTCCCGGCGCCCTGGACAGCTGCGGCCCGCCGCATGTTGCCCAGCCCCAGCCCGCAATTCACGGCGACCGCGATGTGGGGACCGGTGCTTGCCTGGTGCGCGCTTCAGTTGCTCGCCGATGAGATCGACAGCAAGCGACCGGAACAGACCGCGCTCGATCTCTTCGATCGACTCCGTCTTCGCGAGCCGTTTGCGAAGGCGCTCGCTGCCCTTGGCTTCGAGGGCGAGGAAGCCTGGCGCGTAGCTGCGCGAATCAAAGTGCTGCTGCTGGTGAGCGCCGGCATCGGCAACGAAATTCCCGGCAGCGCTGGAGATCGGGAGCCCGTTCGAGCTGGCAGAGGTCAAGCCTGAGGCCACCGTGGACGCCCCGGCCAAACCAGCGTCCTCCCCTGAATCTTCGAAGACTTATGATGGGAAGCTGGCTCTGCCGCCCGCGCTGTGGCTCGATCCCGATGTGCGGTGGTTGTGCGGTGTACACCGAGCGGAGGGCCACGACTATCTGATCCGCGAAAACTACGAAGAACTTCGGTGGTGGCTGCTCATGCCGTCTCTGTTGCGCATTGCCGGCGAAGCGGTGCCGAGCGGGGCTGACGTCGAGCAACTCAGCAAATCCGTTGCGGCGGCATTGGCCACAGCCGAGGCCGCCGGATACCGCATTGACGTGCTGCTTGGCAAAGGTAAGCCTGCCGGCCAATCGCCAAAGACGGCGCCGAAAACAGCAACGAAAGCTCTTCCCATGCCGCCATCGAAAACCGCGCCGCCATCGAAAACAAAGCCGCGAAAGAAACGGCCCCGCAAACCGAAGCGATAGCGCAGACCAAAGAAGCAAGACTGCCCCCGCGAGAATCGACGGACCGCAGCCCAACCTCGGCGAGAACTCGGTCGGAGAAGCGCGCGCCCCGTCACTCGCGTGCATAACTTCAATCGTCACAGTCGAATGTGACCTCAAGCACATCCGAAAGCGCGTTGCGAGGTTCAAAGTTCCAACCGGAGATTCTCTGGGAGATTTCTTTGGGCCAGGTGCGCGCATCCGGGCCAGATCGAGCCGTTTGACCTGCTGCGCAATGAATACAGACTTTTTCCTTCATTTCGTTCCTTCTTCCCGAGAGTCCGGTGACATGCGGGAGAGCCCGGTGCAACCGTTGAGCACTGGGGCGAGCAGGAGGGAACATGGCGAGCGCTGCCCACGTCGTTGCCCATCAGGGTCTGGACGAGCAGGAACGTCTGCTGATCGATCAGGCCATCGCCAGGAACGGTAATCAGCCCGGCGCACTGCTGGGAATCCTGGAAGCCGTTCAAGCTGCGAATGCGCACAAGTTCCTCTCCATGGAAGCGCTTCGCTATATTGCCGGCGAAACCGGCATTCCTCCCTCTCGCATCTATAGCGCGGCCACCTTCTATGCGCTCTTCAATCTCGATCCGCAGGGCGACAACGTGATCTGCGTCTGCCGCGGCACCGCTTGCCACACGCGCGGCTCGCGCGATCTGCTGGGCAAGCTTTGTCTCGACCTGGGTGTGAGCGATCACGAGACTGACGAGAACAGCGAAGCCGACAAGATGGCGATCACAACGCCGGATCGCCGCTTCACAATCCGTACCGTCGCCTGCTTCGGGCAGTGCGCGCTGGCGCCTGTGGTCGAAGTCAATCACCACATTCTGAGTCACGTGAACGAGCGCACGTTGCAGCGCGAGGTCAAGTCGCTGGCTCAAGGGAGGAAGTAATGCCGCGCATTCAGGATATTGGCGCCTTCAACGCCGTGCGTGAATCCGGGCTTGCCAAGCTCACGCCGCCTATTCCGCGAATCACGGTCGGCATGGGCACATGCGGTCGCGGCAACGGTGCGGAAGATGTCTTCCATGCGCTGAATGAAGCAATTCAAGGCGGCGGCCTCGATGTGCTGCTGGCCAGCGTCGGCTGCTTCGGCTCGTGCTTTCAGGAGCCGCTGGTCGGCGTTCGGCTGCCCGGCAATCCTCTTGTGATTCTGCGCCGCGTCCAGGCCAACGACGCCGGCCGCATACTTGAAGGTGTCACATCGGGAGTTCTGCCGAAAGACCTCATCTACTGCAAGATCGAAGAGTGGGACCATATCACGGCGCACATCCGCTACGGCCAGGGCTATCCCGATATTCCCGCGTGGAACGCGATTCCATTCTTCAAAGGCCAGAAGAAGAACGTACTGCGCAATTGCGGGCTGGTCAGTCCATCCGATATCGAGGAATACATCGCGGTAGGCGGTTACCAGGCGCTCTACAAGGTGCTCATCGACGGGCGCACCGACTCTGTGATTGACCAGATCAAGGCTGCGCGCCTGCGCGGTCGCGGCGGCGCGGGCTTCCTCACCGGCAACAAGTGGGACTTCATGGCGAAGGCCAAAGGCGACGCCAAATACATCATCTGCAACGCCGACGAAGGCGATCCCGGCGCCTACATGAATCGCAATGAAATCGAGGGCGATCCGCATTCGCTGCTCGAAGGCATGATCATCGGTGCCTACGTGATGGGTGCGACCGAAGGCATCGTGTATGTGCGTGCGGAGTACCCGCTCGCGGTGCGGCGGCTGAATCGCGCCATTGAACAGGCACGCGAGTATGGCTTGCTGGGCACGAACATTCTTGGCCGCGGCTTTAACTTCAACATCGAGTTGGTGCAGGGAGCGGGAGCCTTTGTCTGCGGAGAGGAGACTGCGCTCATCGCTTCGCTTGAGGGGTTCGCGGGCCGCCCGCGCCCGCGCCCGCCCTATCCCGCGCAAAAGGGACTGTGGGGCCGGCCCACCAACATCAACAATGTTGAAACCTGGTACAACATCGCGCCGATCATCACCCGCGGCCCTGCCTGGTTCGCTGAAACGGGCAGCGCCAAGAGCCCGGGCACAAAAGTCTTTTCGCTCGTGGGCAAGGTGCAGAACACCGGCTTGGTCGAGATGCCGCTCGGCACGCCGCTCAAGAGCTTCATCTACGACATTGGCGAAGGCGCCTTCGCAGGCCGTCGAGTCAAGGCTGTCCAAACCGGCGGGCCCTCCGGCGGATGCATTCCCGTGGAGATGTTCGATACGCCGGTAGACTACGAAAGCCTCGCGCAACTCGGGTCCATCATGGGCTCCGGCGGCATGGTTGTCATGGACGAAGACAACTGCATGGTCGACGTCGCGCGATACTTCATCGAGTTCACGCACTCGGAATCGTGCGGCAAGTGCGTGCCGTGCCGCGTGGGCCTCAACAAGGCGCTGCGCATTCTCGACGCCATCTCCACGGGCAGCGGCACCGCGGACCACATGAACCTTCTCGACGAGTTGGGCCGCATGATCCGCGACTGCTCGCTCTGCGCCCTCGGCCAGTCCGCGCCCAATCCGGTGCTGACCACCATTCGCCACTTCCGCGACGAGTACGAGGACCACATCGTGGCCCATCGCTGCCGCGCCGGTGTTTGCCAGGAGCTCGCCCTCTCGCCCTGCGAGAACAGCTGCCCGCTGCGCATGAATATTCCGCGCTTTCTTTCGCTCTACAGTGAAGGCCGGCTCGACGACGCGTTCGAGTCCGTGATTCTCGATAACCCTCTGCCTGCTTCGACCGGCCGAGTCTGCCAGCATCCCTGCGACAACCGCTGCCGCCGCCAGTCTTTTGACGAAGTCGTAAACATGCGCGAGGTGCATCGGCTCATTGCGGATTCCATCTACCAATCCGATCGCTTCGGCCTGATGTTGCAGCGAATTCAGGAGCGCAGGCTCGCGCCCACCGGCCGCAAGGTTGCCGTCGCCGGCTCCGGCCCCACCGGACTCACCGCCGCTTTTTATCTGGCTATGCTCGGCCACGATGTCACCGTCTTTGAAGAGCGAAGCGAAGCCGGCGGCATGTTGCGTTTCGCCATTCCCGAGTACCGGCTGCCCAAAGCGGTTCTGCGCCGCGAGCTCGATCTCATCGAGGGACTAGGCGTGAAGTTCGTGTTTCATACGCGCGTCGGTGCCGATCTGGCGCTCAACGAACTGGCGTCGCGCTTCGACGCTGTTTTCATTTCCATCGGGACATGGAAGGAGTCCTGGCTCTACTTGCCGGGTACCGGAGCTCAAGAACGTCCATCCGGCTCTGTTGTTCCTTGAAGCTGTGGCGCGGGGCGAGAAGGTGACGGTCGGCCACCGGGTTGCGATTATCGGCGGCGGGAACGCGGCCATCGACTCCGCGCGCACTGTTGTGCGCATGGGCGGGCAAGCCACGATCCTCTATCGCCGTGAGCGCAAAGACATGCCGGCGATCGATGAAGAGATTCAGGCGGCGGAAGAAGAGGGTGTGCGCTTTGTTTTTCTCGCTGCGCCGCATCGCATCCTGGGTGGCGCCGAAGGCAGCGTGAAGGCCATCGAAATCGTCAAGACGCGCCTCGGAGAATACGACAAATCCGGCCGCCGCCGCCCCATCCCCACCGACGAGGTGCAACGCTTCGAATGCGACAGCGTGATCCTGGCGGTAGGCGAGACCTTCGACATGGATTTCTGCCGTGCCTCGGGTCTGGAACTCAAGGAAGAAGGCACCATCGTTGTCGATCGGTTTACGTTCGAAACCAGTCGCCCTGGTTTTTATGCCGGTGGCGATGTAATCACCGGCGCTTCCAACATGTCCAACGCGATGAGCGGTGGCAAGCAGGCAGCGCGCAAGATCGACGAGCGCCTGATGACCCCAAGTATCGAGCGATGGGAGCAACTCTTTCCCGAGGTCGAGTACAGCCACCAGGCGCCGGGAGATCCAAGCTTATCGCGCCGTCATGCCGCGCCTTCTTTGCCCGCCGGCAGTCGCGCGCGTTCTCAGGAAGAAGTCGTGACCGGGCTCAGCCCGCAGGAGGCGCTGGAAGAGTGCCGGCGCTGCCTGCGTTGCGATTTGCGCGGTGCGCAGGGAACCGGCTAGCGCACGTGATTCGTCAGGGGTTGCCTCATCTTTTCCGCACACTTTGTGGAAAAGGTGGAAATCGAATGAGGATTTGAGTCGCCTGAACAAAAGTTGGTACAAAATGGACGGCAATACCAAAGCAACCAAAAACGTCTCTCTCCGCATCGATGGCGAACTCGTGACCGCGCACGAGGGAGACACCATTCTGGAGACGGCGCAGGCGAACGGGAAGTACATTCCAACGCTCTGCTATCTCAAAGGCCTGAGCGCCGTAGGCGCCTGCCGCCTGTGCGTGGTCGAGCTCGGCGGAACCGACCGCTTGTTGCCCGCCTGCACGACTCCTGTGCAGGAAGGGATGGCGATCAAAACCTCCTCCGCGCGCCTCACCCTCTACCGGCGCATGGCCGTCGAGTTGCTGCTCGTGGAGCGCAACCATATCTGTTCGTCCTGCGTTTCCAACGGCCACTGCGAACTGCAGTCCATGGCGCAGTCGCTCGGCGTCACCCATGTGCGCTATGCGTACAACAATCCGCGCCTGGCCGTCGACATGACGCATCCTCGCTTCGTCCTCGATCACAACCGGTGCATCCTGTGCACGCGCTGCGTGCGTGTCTGCGCGGAATTCGAGGGAGCGAATGTGTGGGAAGTCTCTTCGCGCGGCATCTACTCGCGCATTGTCAGCGACCTGAAGGACGACTGGGGCCACGCTTCAGGCTGCACTGCCTGCGGCAAATGCGTGCAGGCCTGCCCGACCGGTGCGCTCGCTGAGAAGGGCTTCGCCGTCCACGAGATGGTGAAGCAGAGCGAGCAGGTCAGCCACCTGGCCGCGCGGCGTGCCGGCCATAGCAACGGGGCGCACTGACGCGACTTACGGATTGCCGCCGAATGCCGAGGGCTGAACCGTGATGGTGCCCATGCGGCCGGAGTTCTCATCCACGATGACCACGCGAACCACACCGGCCGCTGGAAGCGATGGGATCCGCTCGTTGAAGGTAAGTCCGTCGCGCATGGTTTGCTCGTAGGTTGCGGGCAGCATGCGCAGTGCCTCCACCACACCAGAGACCTTCGCGTGCCAATCGGCATCGCCCCGCTCCACAAGAAAAATATCCAGCTTATCGGACCAGCGATCGCCCTCCTTTTCCAACGCCAAACCAGCTTCGGCCACATTGAGCCGCAGCAGGCGTCCCTGGGCGTCCCTTTGTGGAGTCGCCGTGATCGCAATCTCGTTGATGTCACCCGGTTGCCACACCGCTTGTTGGAACCTTTCTTTGATGGTTGCGGGTTCTTTGGCATAGAAATACCCGGTGCGATAGCGCAATGCGATTCCATTCCGGCCCTGGACCTCCACGGTCAAGCGATGATAGGCATCATCCGGCTGTGTGTCGGGCGTGAAGCTCAGCAGGTAGGTGGCGCGGCCGTCGGCCACAATCGAATTCAGCTCCGCGGCAATATCGCCCGCACGGCGCAACGCGTGGCCGCCGGTAGCCGTCGCCAGATCGCGAAACTCTCCCTGAATGGGATGTGTGTCCTGCTGCATGCTCGACGTCAGTCGGCCGGGGTCGGTGTTGCGCTGCGACCTCACCAGCGCCTCCTGAGCGTCCTGCTGTTCCCCGGGCGGAAGTGAAGCCATCTCCGTCAGGGGATTGGTCACCGGATTCAGTTCTACGTTGGCCCCCGCCAGGCTGGCGCCGACGCCGCCGGCTTCGAGCTGAGAAACGTCGAGCGGATAAAGACTGACGTTCGCTTCGTTCAGAGTCTCCCGCACGTGCAAGGTGAGCGGGCCCAGGTTCTTATCGCCCTTCTCGTTATTCGGTTCCTTCTCGCTGAAGTCGGCGAGCACGTTGTCGCTGGCCACCCAGACAAGTGACTTGTGCCCGGAGATGGCCGCTAACCGCCGGCCGACACCTTGCAACGCGACCAATGCGTCCAGCTCCGGAGAATCTCCGAGCGACTGCAATTGCTGATCCGGCGGATTAAACATTTCAAATTCGCCCGAGGGCGTGTTTCCGTTCACAGAAAACAAGTCCGATACATGCCGGACATAATCCATATTCTGCCGGTTCCTGTCCTCCTCCTCCTGCGCCTGCGCCAGGTCTCGCGCGTTGGGCATCCACTTTGCCAGCGCCGCTGCCAGTGCGGCGTGGTCGGTCTGCGGTTCTTGCAGCACATTAAATCCATGCCTGCCCATCACGTAGATTCCCACCTGTTCGCCGGCGGGCAGCGACTTAAGAAAACGCAGCATCTCGTTGCGCGCGTTACTCAGATCGCCGAAAGCGACATTGGCGGTGTCGATCATGAGAATGGTGACGCTGGCCTTGCTTCTGGCGATAGATGCCCCCTGGTCCATCGGCCCCGCATCGGGCAGGTTCGAGTAGACCGGTGGGACGTTCGCCGCCGCCGATTGGCCCGGCGAGGACGCATCTGAAGTCACCGGCGCTTCGCTCGACTGCGAGAAGAACCGGATCTTCTGCTTCACGCCGTTGTCGAGAACGACGAAATCCTCCGGCTTCAAATTCGTAACCGGGTTGCCCTTCTTGTCAAAGGCCGTCACGTTCACATCGACCAGCCGCGCGGTCGCGCGGAAAGTGAACTGCGGAGTCGGCGCGGGCGTCGTTGGTGGGGGGCTGGGCAATCCGGTGGCCGTGGCGACGCTGATCTCGGGAATCTCGGCAGGAGCCGGCGCGGTCGGCGCAGGCGCTGCGGCGGACGTTGTTGCTGCGGGACTGGCTGATTCGCGTGCGGCCGCGGGCTCGGCTTGCGGCGCTGCGGGGGATGCGGCGGTCTCGGCCGGCACTGGCGGAGTTCCGTTCGTGCCAGGCCCGGCCGATTCTGCTGGTGCCGCGCCCGGCGGAGGCGGCTGGTCTCCCCCTGGCGGAATGATCCGCGTCTCGGAGCCAAAGACGTGATACTGGGTGAAGGTCACATCATTCAACAGGGTCTGCTCAGCGGCTGCGGGCTCCGTGCCTGTGTACACAGGGATCGGTGCCGTTCCGGGCCCTCGCGCGCCGATGGGTGCGGTGGGAACCAACTGCTGTTTTTCTTCCGCAAGGCTCTGCCCCAGCGACAGTGCAATGGCGTGCACCGGACAAACATAGGTTGTGCCGCCGATGTCCACGGGGCTGTAATCGACGGCAATCTCGGCCTTTGTGATGGGCTCCCCGGCTTTGAACTCGGCCTCGATCTCAAGCCGGTAGATCGCGCCGATTTCTGGATCGACGGCCATCTCGCCCGTGTAGCCCGCCGGCGCGTGGAAGACGCGGTTTTCGCCCGCGGGATCCGTGGTGCAGCAGTAATCGATCTCGAAGCGCGACCGTTCCTTGGGGACTGAATAAGAGAAGACGGCCAGCGTTTCCGTGCCGGCCTGCTCCCAACGCAGCCACGCCAGCTTGTTTTGCGCGGCATCGAGCAGAACGACCGACAGGATGGGGCCGAACTCGCCCCAACTCTGAAGGCCGCGTCGCGCAGCCGCGTCTTTTTCGCCCTTGGCCTCGTCGGCGACCTCACGTCCATCCACGTAGCTGACCTGTCCCCGATCGGTGCCCTCCAGGTGCAGCGGCTCGTACGCGGTTAGGGAGGCGCCCAGGCGCTGGGGCGAGTCCGCGAAGCGAACCGTTGTCCTGGTGGCCAGAAAATCCGGCAGCTTGGGAATGGTTTTCACCACATAGCTGACGACCAGCTTCATGATTCGCTGCTGCTCTGCAAGATCGGGAGCCGGCTTCTGGGGCGCCTGTTCCGCTGGCGGGGTTAAGAACGCGGATTGATCCACGACTGCGAGCAAGGCCTGCCGGCTCTTCTCGCCGGGCAGCGTCTTTTCCAGCTCGCTCTCCTGATCGCGGGTCATCCGCTCTGTCAGCTTCAGATCGGCAATCTGCGTCGCGGCTTCGGCGTCTCGCTTGGCGCTTAACGACAGCAACTGCTGGCGCAACTGTTCGACGGTAACTGGGCGCACGGCGAAAACGGGAACGGCAAACGAAAACAGGACCAAGCTGAGACTGAAGACACGCTTTATCATCGACTGCTGAGCCTTTCCGAGGAAGGCCGCCTGGATAGTGATGATACGCCTGGAATCGGCAGAGGAGGTCCAACCTCATATTCGAGAGCGGGGGTTTTCTCCTTCTGGGATGCACAATCAATTCAGCGACTCAAAAGGTCAGGGAAGTCCTATGCCTGAGCCGCCGACGTGGTTCCGCGTCTCTCCGGCCAGTTATCTCACGATCGCGCCACCGTGCAGCCTTGCTCGCTGGCAGCCTGTAGAATGACCACAGGGCCGCCGAATCCACCCGCACGGCCCCCAAAATCGATGAGCGAACAGGAATCAGTGGTTTCTCCCCAGGCGCAGCCCGTTTCGGGGGCGTGGGAGAGAATCGAGCGGGCGCGGCATCCGCAGCGCCCTTACCCCATGGATTTTATTGAGCGAATCTTTTCCGATTTCAGCGAGATTCACGGGGATCGCGCCTATGGCGACGACGAAGCTGTGGCGTGCGGCATGGCGCGCCTGGGCGACGATGAAGTGATGGTGATCGGCAACCGCAAGGGTGGCAGTACCAAGGAACGCGTGCGCCGCAACTTCGGCATGCCGCATCCCGAGGGCTATCGCAAGGCGCTGCGCGCCATGAAGCTGGCGGAGAAGTTCGCGCGCCCCGTGATCACCTTCATCGATCTGCCCGGTGCGTACCCCGGCGTAGGTGCGGAAGAGCGCGGGCAAGCTGAGGCGATCGCCCGCAACCTGCGCGAGATGGCGCGGCTGCGCGTGCCGACAATCTCTGTCATCAGCGGCGAAGGTGGATCGGGTGGAGCGCTGGCGCTGGCCGTAAGCGACCGCGTTCTGATCCTCGAAAATGCGCTTTACTTTGTCATCACGCCGGAATCCTGCGCCGCCATCATGTGGCGCGACGCGTCGCATAAGCAGGCCGCCGCCGAGGCCATGCGCATCTCGGCGCCTGAAGTTTCCGCCCTGGGTTGCGTGGACGAGATCGTTGTTGAACCGCCACAAGGCATCCACCTCGATCGCGAGGCCGGAACCGGAATGCTGGGATCGGCGCTCAAAAAGCACCTCGCGGAATTGAAATCCATGCCTGTCGATGCGATGGTATCCGCGCGCCAGCACAAGTTCCGCAACATCGCCCAGTTTTATACACAAAGCTGACTCCCACGCAATCGTCAAAGTTTGCAACGGAGGGAGAAGGGGCCTTCAGGCCCCTGACAAGTCGATGAATCAGTCATTGGCCTTTAGGCTCGGACAACTTAAAAGGGCACGGCTCCGGGCTTGCCGGAATTCGGGCCTCGCATGAGCCAAGTTCGATACACCGGCGGCCGCCTCCGCGCTTATCTTCAGTTCCTGGTCGCGATCCTCTACTTTTTCCTGGCGCGGTCGATGGCCTTTCATGGCGCCCGAGGGCTTGCCGGCGATGCCTGGTTTCCGCTCGTCGATCAGGCCATGCTGGCATTTCTGCTTCTCGTCGGTTTTGCCGCCATGGGCGTCTGGCTCGACCATCAGGCCCAGCCCATCAGCGAGCAGGGTTTGCCGCGCCGCGAAGGCTGGCTGCGCGAAATGGGATTGGGGCTGGCGATCGGTTGGGGAGCGGTGCTGGTCTGCGTGCTGCCCTTGTTGGTTATCGGCGGCATTGCCATCTCTCTCTACACACAGGCCTCGTCCTGGGGCTGGCTCCTGGCCGACGCGGCATTTTTCGCCTTGGCCGCACTGGTCGAGGAGATCGCCTATCGCGGCTACGCATTCCAGTGTTTTATCCGCGCAGTGGGACCGGTTGGAGCCGTGCTTGGGTTCGCCGCAATCTACGCCATCATGCAGGCGCTCGATCCAGGCGCCAACCGCGTCAGTCTTATCGTCTCGCTGGTCTTCAGCTTCTTGCTCTCCACCGCCTATCTCCGCACGCGCGCGCTCTGGGTCAGCTGGGGCATCAACTTCGGCTGGAAGGCGAGCCAGGCTCTCGTCTTCGGCCTCGCCATCAGCGGTGTCAGCCGCCATTCGCCCGTGGTGCAGGGCGATCCCATGGGGCCACTCTGGCTTACGGGTGGAGCATTCGGGCTCAACGGCAGTTGGCTCGCCGCCATCGTTCTTCTCGCCGCCATACCGGTGGTCTATCGCGTCACACGCGATCTGGATTTCCGTTATAACGCACCGGTGATTGTGCCCGGCGGAATCCCGGTCGACCTGGATGCCGCCGCGCGCGCGCAGCATGAGGCCGCCATGGGCCCTGCCGCAGTCGCAGCTCCTGCCGCCTCCGGGCTGGTGCAGATCATGGGGCAGGGAAGAACAGAGTCACAGGGAACAGGGATCAGGGAACGGGGATCAGAAAAAACCGCGACGCCCGATCCACCACAATAATTGCTATACCCTATTCCCTGGTTCTTCCCCCTCCCGGATTTGCCATTTCTCCATGGTTGGAGCTAACGTTTGCCTATCAAGGTTCATCGTACCCATGGGAGGCTCCCATGAACCGGCGTTTGCTCGTCCTGGAGATTTTCCCCATCCGCCGCCCAGGCAATTTCGGCTCGGCCCCCCTCGGTCGCCCACGCAGAAATCTGCTCGGCGTCGCGGCTGCCTGCGCGTGTGCCGCGTTGCTCATCGTTGCAGCTTGCGGCACTCAGGTCGCCAGCGCCCAGGCCATCACCATCGATACAGGCGGCGGCAAAGGCCCGGTAGCGACTACCGGGCAGGTCGACCGCCAGTTTTCGCAGATCACGCCCACTCACGTGGACCTGCCCAAGACCGAGCTCGATCCCAAGTCGCGAATCCTGCTGGAGCGCGACCTCCAGTCCGAACAGGGATTCGCCAATCGCCCATTTCCCCGCGGCCACAAGGGGCTCATCCTCCAGGCCAACGGCAAGCTTGAGCCGGCCGGAGTCAGCTATCTCAACATGGTCGTCAACGAGGGGCTCTCCGCCAAGCCCGGCACGCGCGTGGTGGTCACCAACATCAAAATTGACAAGTCGAGGATCATCCTCGATTTCGACGGGGGCCCCGACGCCAGGCATCGCTTCCTGCGCCACATCCAGATCACTGCTGGCGCTCCGATGGGCGACCCGGACGAGGACCCTTCGCTGATGAACCAGCAGGGCGACCCGGCCGGTTCGCGCGTCACTCTCGTCTTTCCGGGCCCTGTTCCCGAGCTCACAACGGCCCAGGTCAAGGAGCTGCTCGCTCCGCTCATCTCCTTCGATGTGAAGTCGCCCATCCAGGCATTCACTGACACGCTGCCCGCCGCCCTCAAGGACGCCATCCTGAGCCACAAGGTGCTGGTCGGAATGAGCACCGATATGGTGATGTTCGCCAAGGGCCAGCCCAACTCGAAATCGCGCGAGATGGATCAGCAGATGCCGTTTGAGGAGTGGATTTACGGCACGCCGCCCGACGAAGTGGACTTTGTTCGCATCAACGGCAACCGCGTCATCCGCGTAGAGATTGCAAAGGAAGGGCAGCCGCTCGCCATCTTCACCAAGGACGTGGTTTCGCCCATGTTGATGGAAGCCGGAACGCCGGAGCTGGCCGAAACAAAAACGCGCACCATCAAGGAAGGCGACGTCGAAATCGATCCTGACAAGCAGGAAGCGGCGCCGCCGCCCAGCCTGCGCAAGCCGGGAGAAACGCTGCCCACGGATCACACCGCAGGCGAGATGCGCCCCGTGCAATTCCCCAAGCCGCATGACAACACACCCGGCGCCGATCCCGATGAGCAGTCCAGCACGCCGCCAGCAAGCACGCCGCCGAACGCGTCCTCTTCTCCCAATCAGAACAGGTCCGCTTCGCCCAGCCAGCCGGCTACGCCCGCTAACGGCCAGCCTGCCCAGACTGCTCCGGCCGGCACAGCGCCGGCGAACGGCAAGCAGCAGCCGCCGGCCGGGTCGAACCAGCTCGTGTCGGCAGGCCTACAATAGCCAACTTGAAATAGACCAAACAGCCTGTTTTCGCCCGCTCGCGCTGCAGCTTGAACCGGTGTTGAAAGCGCACCGCCTGCGGAGCCGTGGTTGGCTCGCTCGCCGGGAAGCATAACGAGAGCCTTCGAGCTCTCAGCCTGAGCGATCGTGATCGCGCAACTGCGCTCCCCAGCGATTGCCCTCACCGAAATCTCGACTATAATGGAGGACGAATTTCTCTCTATTACTCACTTGTGCGTCGATTCTTGTGAAGGCAGGTCACAATGGTTGCTGGACGCTCGGCTATAGGCTTGGTTGCGTCCATCCTGATTTCATTCCTCCCTCCACAATTGCAGTCGCAGACTATTCTGCCCGCGCCGATCAAGACGCAGTCTCAGCAAAAGCCGCCAGAAACGCTGAATTACCAGGCCATTGAGGGGCACTTTGAGTCAACAATGCCCGTCGCGCGGCCCCAGCTCGGCGGAGCTCTGCCCGGACGGCAGTTGATTCAGAGCCATAGCCAGCGGAATGCTTACCTGCAACGACGGGAATCGCTCAGCGTCTCGGCCGCTGGTTCCAGCGTTGCGGCTGGCACAACTCTGCCTGGGCTCCAAACGCGTCCCTCGATCGGAGCCGGGTCATATCCCACCGGCGTCGTCACCGGCGACTTCAATAACGACGGGCATTTGGACTTCGCGATTGCAAACGGGGACGACAACACCATCTGGATCTACCTTGGAGAAGGCGACGGCACGTTTCAATTGCCGCGGATTGTGCCGTTGACCAAAGGACTGAATCCTGGTTATCTGCTCGCTGCCGACTTGCGCCGTAGAGGCGTTCTGGACCTGGTCGTCGCAGAGTTTGGATCTTCAACCGTCGGAGTTCTTCCCGGCAATGGCGATGGCACGTTCGGCTACGAACAGGTATACGAACTGCCCGAGCCTCCCGGCGCACTTACTGTCAACGACTTTAATCACGACGGGAATCTGGATATCGCTGCTGTGATGGTCACTTACAACGAACCCGCCACTCTCGGGGTGCCTTACATTGCAATGCTGGCGGGCAGGGGAGACGGGACCTTTGCCGACCCGGTGATCACGTCAAATTGGGGATATTACAGCGAAGTTGAAGACGTGGACTCCGCCGATGTGAATGGCGACGGGCTTCCCGATCTGCTGATCACCGGTCCCGACCTCGATAACTCAACCATCTATCTGAATAACGGCGACGGCACCTTCAAAGAGGGCCAGGTCGTGCTTAACAACGGTTTCGATGATGCGGTCGTCGGCGGACGGCTCGCGGATGTGAACGGCGATGGATGCCCCGATGCCGTCATCGCAGATCTCAATACATATATCTGGACTTCTCTGGGTGATTGCGCTGGAAGCTTCGCCGCGCCCACCTGGGTCGACATGGGGCAGGCCAATACTGCGGTGCGTCTCGCCGACGTGAATGGAGACGGACATCTCGATTTGGTCGCCTCATCGGAGATCATTCAAGAGGTCAATTACTATTACACCGCCGGCAACACCGTGGCCGTATCTCTCGGCGATGGCAAAGGGAACTTCGGGCTCGCCCGTATATACGGCGGAAATTCGGAGGCCGTGTCCGTTGCAGTCGGAGATTTCAAAGGCGATGGACGCCCAAGCATTGTCACCCCCGACATCGATACCGACACTGCCACAATCTATCCCAACGATGGAAGTGGAGGTTTCGGATTTCCGCAGGGGATCTACGCGTGCTTGTCGAGCAAAGGCACCTATGAGTGTCCGTACGTAGGTGTGGCATTTGGCGACGGCTACACCTTCGCGGACTTGAACGGCGATGGCAAGCCCGACATCTTCCAGATCGGCCCCAATGGCCTTTACGATTATTCCTCCCTCGTCTTTCTCAATGACGGTTCCGGCCACTTTGGACCATCGTTAAGGTCCGACTTCAACAGCAGCATGCAGCTTTCCCAGTTGGGCGACTACAAGCTCGCCGACTTTCGCAATACGGGCCATCTGGATCTTGTCACCATCGGAACCGGCACAGCATACACATCGAGCCAACAGACCCTCGTCTTTCAGCCGGGCAATGGCGATGGAACCTTTGGCAACGCCGCCATCACCACCGTCACCGGCGCCGATGGGCTGATGGCCGTGGGCGATTTCAACGGTGATGGGAAATTGGACTTTGTTACCGTAACCGGAGCCCAGTCGCACACGCTCACGACCTTTCTGGGCAACGGCGATGGAACCTTCCGCTCGGGAGCCACCCTTAACTTTTCCGATACCAATAACGACATTGCGCGCGTCATTGCCGGGGATTTCAATCGCGATGGCAGGCTCGACGTTCTCGTCTATGCCACGAGTAACGGCGATTGGACTCCCGGCTCGGCGGTGTGGGAGTTCGATGGAAACGGCGACGGCACATTTCAGCCGGGTCGCGAGCTGTTTACGCCTTTCGCGCCGATGACCATGGCCGACATCAACAACGACGGCCACCCGGATATTGTTCGCTACGATTTCATGTGGCCTGACGGTACGACGGAGACTGCGGGCGCGGCGAAGTTCACCAACTACATTGGCGAGGCCGACGGCACCTTTAACCAGGCAAGTTCGTATTCTCCCTACAGCGGGACGCCTGAAACCCTCCAACCCTATGCGCAATTCGGCGATCCGCTGGCGGCCTCAGCCACGGGCGATTACAACGGCGACGGGAATATCGATGAAGTCGCGTTCCAAACGATTCCGTCAGGGCCGGCTTTTTACGCGCAGATGCTGGCTGGCAACGGAGACGGTACATTCACGCCCACGTATGACGTATTCGAATTTGGGCCTTATCAGGACCCAAGAGCCGAACACGACCTGACCGGAGATGGCCTGGCAGACATGGTGAGCTTCGATTGGGGATCGGGCGGAATGATGATTTTCCCTGGTGCGCCTGCCCCGGCACTGCAAATGGTCCTCGAAAATCCGTTGGTGACCGGAAACCAGGGCTGCGGCGTCGTCTTCCCCAATCTCGTATCCACGTCGGGACAGACGGTCACGCTGTGGTCGTCCGTGGCCGGGGTTTCAATGCCCGCTTCGGTGACCATTCCTGCAAACGCATCCAGCGCGAATTTCTGTTACACGATACCGTCAAATTACGACTGGCATCAGGTCTTCGACGTCAATGCATCGCTCGACGGCAGCACAGCCACGGCTTACGCGTATGAAGCGTATTCTTTCGGATTCAGTGAATCCGTATCGCCTTCGACAACTGCGCCGGTTTATGTGGGCCAGAATACTCCGCCGACCACGGTCACGGTGAATGGAGGCCAGGGATACGCCGGTGGGACGATCGCTTTTTCGTGTGACGGGCTTCCCAGCGGATATAGCTGCGAATTCAGTCCAGCCACGGTGAGTCTCACCGCGGGAACAGCGGCTTCGACGTCCCTGGTGGTCAATACTGCTCCCGGGTACTACTCAACGACCCCGCAGATCACGGTTGTTGCCGACGACGGGAGCGCCATCCAGCGCCAGCCTTTGACGCTGAACGTAGCCACTTTGGGTGTTGAGGGCGCCGGCACGGTTTACGCTGAGGACTCAACGTCCGCCTCCATGAACATTGGCGTCGCCGGCATTCCTCCATACACCCTCAGTTGCACCGGGTTGCCGGCGGCCGCCAGCTGCTCGTTTTCCGGCTCCCAGCAGGCATATCCGGCAACGAGTCCATACACAGTGAATGTCGCGGTCGCGGCAGGAACGGCGAATGGTACTTATCCGTTCCAGGTGACGGTGAATAGCGGTGGTCAATCGGCGTCGGGAACGGCATCGCTTGACGTGTTCTCTTTCGCCCTGCAAGCCCCGGCCGCCGCTTCGGACTGGGCCACACCGGGTTCAAGCCCGACCGTTACCCTTCCGGTGCAGGCATCGGGCAGCCTGCCGTCCGGGAGCCTCCAGATCGGGTGCACTCTGGATTCAGCTCAGGTGTGTCAGACCCTTACGATGGGGTTTGGCCCTGGTTCGACAAATGTTTCCATCTACCCCACAATTGCAGCCAATACTGCGACAGGGCAACACCAGCTGAATGTCACAACGTCATTCTTCGGGGTGGCGCAAAGTTTCTCATTTCCTTTTTATGTCGCCGATTTCAGCGGTTCGCTGAGCAGCTCGAGCGTTTCAATGCAGGCTGGCGCAACCGCAACAGTGACGGCCACCTTAAATGCAACCGCCGGATTCTCCGACTCGGTGACGGTTAGTTGCAGCGGTTCGACGCTGATCCTGTGCAGTATTCCGCCTGCGTCGTCGCCATTGACCAGCGGATCGCCGCAAACTTTCACAATTACTCTCACTGCGTCCAGCAGCGCACTGCAGCGGCGGGAACGATCTCCCATCCAATCCCTCTCCGGCGGCGGGCCACTGGTCTGGGCGATGCCGTTCCCGATTCTCATTAGCTTCGCGCTGAGAAAGCGTAGATGGAAATCGCTCATCGCGATGGGTATTTGCTGCTGCGCCCTGTGTTTCGTTTCTTCCTGTGGATCTGGAGGAGGAGCGGGAACAGGCGGAGGTGGCGGCGGTGGTGGCGGCGGTGGTGGCGGCAATTCCAAGTCCTACGATGTAACGATTTCGGCAAGCGCCAGCGGAACCGGCGATACCAAGGCACTTGGCACTATCGTTGTCACCGTGAACCAATGATGAAGCGAGCAAACCGGTTTCCGAAATTTCGAGAAGCGGAACGCAGAACCGTGGAATGGAGGACAAACAAGTCCTTCATTTCCAATGTTTCCTTCGACTGATTCCTCACTTGCCGTAAAGGTCTTGTTCCGAGATCACCGGCTCGACGTTTTCGCTGCGGCTCATCTCCCGATTCGTTCGGTTTGCGGCTCCGAACATCGATCCTCGGGCGGGGATGATCGGGGCGAAGGTCATGAAACCGATCCTGGGAGCGATGTCGTCGTAGATGGCTTCCATGCCCCCGCGCAGAGTGTAGGTCTCATGCCAGAAGCCCGTGCCGCCGGAATCGCGGAGGAACCGCTTCCACCACTGGCGGTGCGGATCGGAGCGCGTCCACTTGAGCAGCGAATCCATGTCGCGCCAGTATTGGCGCATGCCGCCGTGCATCGGAAAAAGCGAGAACATGAAGTTCTCATGGCAGAGCAGGCCGTCGGGCTGATCGGCGACGGACTTGGAGATTTGGGGTCCGAAGCCGAAGAGAGTTTTCAAGCCGGTGATGCGGTTGACGCGCATGCCGAGATACACAACGACGAGATCGGGATATTGGCTGAGGTCGACTGTGCGGCGATTGACGGGTGTGGGCATGGGATCCTCCGAGGACGGAAACCTTCCTTGACGGTGTCAGGATACTCCTCAGTGAATGGTGAACGGTGAACGGTGGACAGTGAACGGTGAACAGGGAACAGCCAATAGCCAATAGCCAGTAGCCAAAAGCCACTAGCCGGTAGCCGGTAGCGAATAGCCAATAGCCAGTTGCAATAGCCAGTAGCCAGTAGCCGCAGATCCTTCGGCTGCGCGGCCCGCTTGGCTCAGGATGACGGCACGGATAGTGAGTTCCTCCCGGCGAGACGGCGGATTAGCGAGGCAGCACCTGGTAGCGCGCCATCATGCCGGCCAGCATGTGGTCCGAGATGTGGCAGTGGTAGAGCCAGACGCCCACGGCGTCAGGCACCATGTCGGCCGTGATCATCTGTGCGGATGCGATGTTCAGGACATCGGTCCGCTGGCCGCCCACCAGCACGGTGTTGCCATGCCAATGCGGAGTGTGCCCGTTGAAGAAATCGCCGAGCGTGGCTACATACCAGCGCACGTGATCGTCTTTATGCATGACCATCATGGGCCCGTTGCCGTAGATGTATCCGTTGATGGACCACTTGATGTTGGTTTCGAAAAATCCAGCACCCGCGACGGTGCCTAAGATCCCGGTCGTCGTGACGGGTTTGGACTCATAGCGATTGAGCTTCGTGGGATCGGGGATGTGGGCCTTGATGTTGTCGTCGAGATACCAGCTCTCGTTTTCGTTGATGGCGATGTAGATGGTGACGAACCCTTCGTTCACATCCTTGGGCGTTCCGTCGGGGCGCGCCATGCCACGGCGCGTGATGACGATTCCGCCGAATAGACCTGAAGCCACGTCGCGCAGCTCGTCGCAGTGCGAGTGATAAAGCCAGAACAGGGAACTGGGATCGTTTGGCCCCGGACCGGAGCGCTCGGGGACCTGCCAGGTGTAGGTGTGTGTCGCGCCGGGCGCAATGCAGCCGCCACGATCGTCCATGGCGCCGCTGCTGCCGTTGTAGTTCGCGCCTTCGGAGTCTTTCTCGTAGAGAACGCCGTGAGGATGCATGCCAAACGGGTGAGTCGCGTTGTTTTTGAAGACGACCTTGATGGTGTCGCCGACTTCGGCATAGAGTATGGGCCCGACGATGCCGAGGTACGCATTCTGGGGCGCGCGCGGCTTGATCGTGGTGAACGTAGCGTCGGTGTACTCGCGGTAGACCGCCTTTTTGTAGACGCGGCCGATGTGGTCGGCGCTGGTTTCAACAAAGCCCTTGGCGACGTCGTCGAAGGGCATGCCCATGGCCTCGTCGCGGCCCGAGGGCGCGTAGTCCCACTGCACTTCGTCGGCGGCAACGTAGTAGGTGCGCGTCTTGCCGGCTGGCGCAGGTGCGGCGTTGAGCGGCGCGGGCAGAACACAGACAACGGTGGCGGCCATACAGATTGCGCCGAGCGCGGCGCGGCGAAGAATTTGCTTGGTCATCGTTCCTCCGGGGAATAGGTTGCCACGGCGTCTGCACAGACCGACACCTGCCGCTTGTCGCGTTTCAATGGAGCCGTTGAGGGTTCTTGGGAAGCTACGCTGGCGATTTTACTTGGGCAGTCCCGGCGCCGCAAAGCTTTTTTTGACGGGGATATCCTGGGCGGTCTGCATGGTCTCGAAGCGAGTTCGCAGCCCGGCTCATATAAACTGGAGAGAGCGAGTCGTGCTCTGTTCCACCACCGCCAGGCAGAGCCTGGATGGGGCGCCCGCGAGGGAGCGAGGAACAGGCTGAGGCCGCGCCGTTGAAGCCGTCCGCCGCGGCGGATGAGTGCAGAGACACCTCACAAGGAGAACCAAGAATACATGGCAAAAATTGCAAAAACCGGTGACCGCAAGAAAGTAATGGACACCACGAAGTCGACCGACTGTCCCAAGTGCGGCAAGCCCACGCGCATCGTCAAGCGCGTCAAGGATCGCGAGCGGGGAGTTCCGGGCGGAGTGTATATTTCGTGTTCCGCATGCGAGTTTTACGAAAAGCTTTAAGTATTGGTTGAGGTCTTATGGAAAGAAGAGCCCGGCGGAAGCCGGGCTCTTTGCGTTTGAATCGTGCGTCAGCCAGGAACGGCCTATTGCAATCGTCGTTTTCCCCCTACTCAGCCGCAGGATTTCCGGAACCTCTGATGGATGTATTGCGTACTCCACAGCAACAGGAGACCCCAATGAAGACCTTTGTTCGCCTCACCCGCCTCGCGGCGCTCGTTTGCCTTACCGTTTCGCTCGGCCAGGGGTTCGCACACGCGGCGTCGAAAGACACCTCAGGCGCCATCGTCATCGTCTTCAAGGATGGCCACCGTCAGACCTTCAACCTCTCTGACATCGATCGTGTCGAGTTCGCTGGAGGAGCTTCCTCCGCTCCCGCGGAGAGCTACACGGTTCCCAGCCGTCGCCGGTTCATCGGCAAATGGGAGTGCGGCGACGGTCAGGGAAGTAACTTCTACATCACGCTGAACGAGGATGGCACTGCGTACAGATCGATTGGTGACGTTCGCGGCCACTGGGAGTATGTTGACGGCGAGGCTCGCGCAACATGGGACGACGGCCGCAAGGATGCGATCCGCAGATCCGGGCCGCAGTACTTCAAGTTTGCCTACGGTACGGGCAAGTCGTTCACTGACGACCCCGACAATGTGGCCCGCGCGCGCAATACGTCGGCCGGGCCAGCCTAGCCTGCGGGGGCTGTTATAGCGCTTCAGCCATCTCCTCGAGAACCGCCTGCGCTGCTGCGGCGGGGTCGGCAGCCTGTGTAATCGGCCTGCCCACCACAAGGTAGCTGGCGCCGTTTCGGATGGCGTCGGCCGGCGTGGCCAGGCGCTTCTGGTCGTTTTTGTCTGAGCCCGCAGGACGAATTCCGGGAATCACGAGCACGCCGTCGGCTCCGGTGAGCGCGCGAACGGCGGCGACCTCCTGCGGGGAGCACACAAAGCCGTGAATGCCGGCCTGGAGGCACATGTTCGCCAGCAGCTCGACCTGCTGCGCGGGCGATTGGGCGACACCCGTGGATCCAAGCTGTGCTGCATCCATGCTGGTGAGGACCGTAACGGCGAGCAGTTCGGGCGGGTTTGTCACGCCGTCAAGCGCAGCTTTGGCCGCTGCCAGCATGGCGGGTCCTCCGGCGGCGTGAACGTTGATCATTCGCACGCCCAGCGTGGCGGCCGAGCGAACCGCTCCCGCTACGGTATTCGGAATGTCGTGGAACTTGAGATCGAGAAAGACGGAATGGCCGCGCGACACCAGAGGCTCGAGCACCGCGGGGCCGCCGGCGGTAAAGAGTTCCAAGCCGACTTTGAACCACCGGCACGTGCCTTCGAGCTTTCTTACCAATTCGGCCGAGGCCGCTGCGCTGGGCACATCGAGAGCAACGATCAGGCGCCGGCGCGCGGCTTCGATCTTGTCCTCGGGCGGGGTTTTGCCCGCGAGAGGCGAACGCGAGTGAGCGAAGGTGGGATTCAAACGCTCGGAGATGGGCATACTTCGATCCTAACGGATTGCGGGCGATACGATAAGAGAGAGGAAAACCCGCATTGAGAGTGGGAATGTTGCGTATGCGTTGGTTCGTAATCGGAGACTCTGTGGCTGGCGGTTGCCAGCGCGGCATGGGCGGCCGTCGATACCAACCCCATGAATTACGATCCAAAGGTTCGTGCCGCATTCAAGGATTTCTACAACCTGGACTACCCGGGCGCAGTTCGCGGCTTCGATCGCTATCACGCGGAACATCCGGGCGATCCTCAGGCGACGGCATACCTGCTGAACGCGATCATCTTTCAGGAGCTCTACCACGAGGACCTGCTGGATACGACCTTCTATGCGAATGACGGCTTTCTGACCGGGCGTCACGCGACCGAGGAGGATCCGAAGAAGCGCGACCAGATTTTTGCGCTGGCCGACGAAGCTGTCCAGGAGGCGAATTGGCGGTTGAGCCAGAATCCCAATGACGTGAATGCGCTGTTTGCGCGCGCCTGGGTGCGCAGCCTGCGATGCACCTATGTGGCGATGGTGGAGCGGGCATTTGGCACGGGGTTCCGGCTGGCGACAAAAGCCAGGGACGACGCGGCGCGCGTGCTGGAGCTCGATCCGAATTATGTCGATGCGAAGCTGATCACAGGGGTTTATGAGTATGTAGTGGGCGCGCTGCCGTGGCCGTTCAAGCTGATGATCGGCTTTGCGGGCATCACGGGATCGAAGGCCACCGGCCTGGCCATGTTGCGCGACGACGGGAACCGGGGCGTGCTGACCAGCGTGGACGCGAGAACCGCGATTGCGCTTTTTCTGCGCCGTGAAGGCAAGTACGACGAAGCGATTCAGGTGGTGATGCAGCTGAAGAACGAGTATCCGCACGATTACCTCTTTTGCCTTGAAGAGGCCAACCTGCGCAAGGATGCAGGCGAGGGCATGCGAGCCGTTGAGGCGTACCGGCAGATCCAGGCTGACAACGCCAAGCCGGGCTATTTTGCTGAAGCGCGCATGGAACTCGCCGACTTTGGGCTCGGCGACGCGCTGCGCGGCCAGCGGCATGATGATGAGGCCGCTCAAGCCTACGAGCAAGCTGCGTGGACTCCCGGCGTGGGTCCGGAGCTCGAAGATCCGTTCACTGCTCGATGCCGGCGAATGTCGCGATATAGCCGGCCAGCGCCAACTTGCGATCCGCGACTATCAGGCAGCCATCGACACGGGACCCAATACTTCGCGGGCCGATCAGGCGCGAAGGTATCTCCGCGCGCCGTACGCGGGAAACTGAGAGAGACGGGGACCAAGGGAACGAGGGACCAAGGAACCAAGGGAATGAGGGGCTGGGGACTCAGCATAACGGAACCAGCGGGGACGTGAATTCGTATGATGAAAGCAGTAGGCATGTACGGCGGAGGGATACGATCATGGCAGCCTTTTGTCAGCAGTGTGGTAGCGCTTTGCACCCGACCGCGCGGTTTTGCTCGGGGTGCGGGTCGGTGGTGCCCGTGGCGCAGGCCACTCCGGGCCGGCCGCTGATCCGGCCGCACGCGGGACGCATGATCGGCGGCGTCTGCATGGCGTTGGCGCAGTCCAATGGATGGGACGTGGCGACGGTCCGCATTTTTACGGTGATCGGCTTCTTCGTTTCCACCGGACTTGTCGGCGTGGCCTATGTTGCCGCGTGGATCGGCATTCCCGAAGAGACGATGCCCTATCCGGGAGCGTATCCTCCCCAAATATGAGTTTGGGCATGAACGGTGACTACGTTTCCGGTGGCGCCAGGCTGAGTTATAGCGACGCGGGCGAGGGGCTGCCGGTTGTTCTGCTGCATCCCACGCCACTCAACCGGGAGTATTGGCGGCCGCTGACGCGAGACTCGCGGGCATTCGCGCCATCGTTCCCGATCTGCGCGGACATGGGCAATCGGAATTGGGATCGGGACTGCCAGCCGGAGGGTTTACGCGTGTTCCCGGCGCGCCCGTGCTGACGATAGCTCGGCTTGCCACGGACGTTCTTGCGCTGCTGGATCACTTGAAGATTTCTAAAGCTGTTATCGGCGGATGCTCGATTGGCGGCTACGTATTGCTGGAGCTGTGGCGGAGGGCCCCGCAGCGCATGCGCGGCATGATGTTCGTATGCTCGAAGCCGCAGCCCGATTCCGAGGCCAACCTGACCAAACGCATGGAAACGATCGCCCAGGCTCGGGCGGATGGTGTTGCGGCACTCTTCGACGCCATGGCGCACAACACAGTTGCGCCGTGGGTCCGCAAGGAGCGGCCCGAAGTGGTGACCCAGGTGCGGGCGCAGATGACGCTGACGGCCGAGGCTGAGATCGCGGTGCAGGCAGGGCTTGCGGCACGGCCGGATTCGGTTCCAACGGTGGCGACAATTCGCGTACCGGTGCTGGCGATTGCCGGCGCCGAAGATTCGAACGTGACGGCAGCCGACATGGAGGCATTCCGCGCAGCTCCCGGTGGATGCGAGATGCACGTGCTGCCGTGCGCCGGGCACTATGCCGCGTACGAACAGCCGAAGAAGATGGCCGCACTGGTGGCTCCATGGCTGCGGCAGTTTGCGTGACGCAGAGAACGATGGAACAGGGAAGGACAGTCTTGTCGAGGTGAGGCGAATGAAGGTTCCTGATGGTGGAGGTGCAACGCGGCGGGAATTTTTGCTGACAGCGCCAGCGGCCGCGGTTGTGGGTCTGGCCTTGGCAGATCTTCCCCTTTCGGCGGCGGGTCAGAGCGCGAGCGGCGGTGCGAGCTTTCAGCTTTTCACCGCAGAGCAGCTCCAGGATGACGTGAAGGCGCTGGAGGCCAGTCCGGGCGACAACAATCTTGTGCAAGGGAAAGACTTCAAGGTGGTCCTGACGGTGGAGACGTCAAAAACTGCGAAAGAATTCGAGTGGCATGAAGGTCGCGACCACGTTTTGTTGGTGTTGGACGGAGAAACTGTTTATCAGGTAGGCGGCACGCCAAAAGGCGCGCACAGCATCGGGCCGGGCGAATGGCATGCGCCGGAAGCGGACGGGGCAACGACGCTGACGCTCAAGAAGGGCGATATGCTGGTGATTCCGCGCGGCACCCTGCACAAGCGGAGCACCGCGCGAAGCGTGACGTTCTACCTGATATCGCCGCAAGGGGCTTAGTGCAGTTCACAGTTCGCGGTTCGTAGTTCACAGCGGAAGTAGTGGATGGTCAGCCAAGAACCGAGCACCACGAACTATCTTTTCAGTTGCGGCTGCGCATTTTGGCCAGCAGGTTGAGGATCTCAATATAGAGCCACACCAGCGTGACCATGATGCCGAAAGCAGCGTACCACTCCATGTATTTGGGCGCGCCGTAGGCGACACCCTGCTCGACAAAGTCAAAGTCGAGCACGAGATTGAGCGCGGCGATGGCGACAACCAGCAAGCTGAAGCCGATGCCGATGGGAGTGGCGCCGTTGACGGTGGTGAAGTTGATGCCGAAGAATCCGAGAATGATTTCCAGCATGTAGAAGAGAAAGATGCCGCCGGTCGCTGCGACGACACCCAGGCGAAACTTCTGCGTGACCTTGATCAGGCCGGATTTGTAGGCGAGAAGCAGCACGAAGAGAGTGCCGAAGGTGAGGCCCACGGCCTCCATGGCAATGCCCGGGTAGCGCTGTTCGAGGATGGCGGACAGGCCGCCCAGCACAAGCCCTTCGAGGAGCGCGTAGATAGGCGCGGTGACCGGCGCCCACGTCCTTTTGAACGATGTGATCAAGGCAAAGATGAGTCCGCCGAAGAGGCCGATCATCAATGCGGGACCGGCGAAGCTCATGTCGCGTGTCTGCATGAACGAGTTCCACGTCCACGCAGCGGTGACTACGGCGCAAAGCAGCAGAATGCCGGTCTTGTTGATGGTGCCGCTCAGCGTCATGCGCTGCGCAGCATCGATCAGGCTGCCGCCGTATTGGCTGCCCTGAAAATCGCTGAAGGTGTTCTTGCCGAGCGCGGGATTCGAGGTCTTCATCAGTGCCATTGCAATCACTCCGTCGTGCGGACCGGGAAATCCCCGGATAACATCGGGACTATTCGGTCCCTACTGTCATTCTATTCGATGGAAAATCGCCCGCGAAAGTTTCAGGCGCGCAGATGGCGTTCAATCGAGCGTTTCCACGCCGAACGCACTTTCGTGCCGTGCGGCGGTGGCCATCAGGTTCTCGATCGCGCCTACGGGCTGAATGCCGCCGCGCGCGCCCTGGGCCGTGCAGTTCATGGCCGCGGCAGCGCAGGAAAAATCAAGCTGGCGGTCGAGAGGCCAATCGCGCAGGAGGCCGTAAATGAAGCCGGCGCGAAAGATGTCGCCGGCACCAGTCGTGTCCACGACGTTCACGCAATAAGCGGCGCTGTGGATCAACTGCTTGCCATTCCAGGCCAGCACTCCGTTTTCGCCGAGAGTGGCCGCGCTCAAGCGGCATCCGTAGCGCGACTGCATGCGGCGCAGCGCGCTCTCGAGGTTGGTTTCGCTCATCAGCCGGCAGGAGAAATCCTCACTGACGATCAGATAGTCAATGTTGGCAACCAGCTCTTCGATACCGGGATAGGTGTCATCGAGATCGGCGACGACAGGAACTCCCGCCTCACGAGCCCAGACGGCGGCTTGCGTGGCCGCGGCTGTGTCGTGCCCGTCGACATGCAGCACGCGCGCATTGACGATCCATTCGCGGCGAAGATCGTTGGGTTGAAGAACCATCTGCTCGTTGCGCTGGCAAATAACGGTGCGTTCGCCGGCAGCATCGATGAGGATGACGTTGTGCAGGCTGGCGGCGTTAGGGACTGTGACGATCTGCGCTTCGGCGCCGACGCGTCGGAATGCATTCTGGTGCAGGCGCGCGGCGTCGTCGTCGCCGAGCTTGCCAACGTAGCGGGTGCGCAAGCCCCAGGTCTGACAGGCCACGACGGTGGTGGCCGCCTGGCCGCCGGGTTGTGTGGACCGATTGCCGTAGTGAACTTTGGATCCGGGCTCGGGAAAGCGCTCGAGCGGAATGAGAGTGTCCGTCGCGTTCAAGCCGACGCCGACGAGATCAACGACATCAATGGATGACAACTCAGCCACAGAAACATTGTAATGGGCGGTCGGAAGGGATCGCGTGGGCTGAGAACCGCGGGCCGAATGCTGTAGCCTATTCTTTTGGTTTTGGACGAAAGCTGTGATGGAGAAAAAAACTTCGCGGCCATTTCGCCGGCTCGATGGCGACGCGCTCCATTGCGATGGCGTGTCGCTGGAAGCGCTTGCCAAGCGGTTCGGCACGCCGCTGTACGTGTATTCGGCGGAGCAGATTGCCGAGCGCCTGGCGATGTTCCAGCGGGCCTTCCATGGGCGGGACAGCCTGGTTTGCTACGCCGTGAAGGCCAACTCGGCACTGGCGATCCTGAAGCTGCTGGCGGGTCGCGGGGCGGGATTCGATATTGTTTCGGGCGGCGAGCTGGAGCGCGTGCTGGCCGTTGCGCCCGAGGCGGCTGACCGCGTGGTTTTTTCCGGAGTGGGGAAAACGGCGTCGGAGATCGACGCGGGGCTGAAAGCGGGAATCCTGGCCTTCAACGTGGAGAGCGAAGCAGAACTGGCATTGCTCGCCACGCGTGCGCAAAGGCTGAAAACTCGCGCTCGCTTCGCACTGCGCGTGAATCCGGACGTATTTGCAGATACGCATCCGTATATTTCAACCGGCCTGCGCGAACACAAATTTGGCATCGACATTCGGCGGGCGCAAACGATGTACAAACACGCCGCGCGGAATCGCTGGCTTGAGCCGCATGGCATCAGCGTTCACATCGGGTCGCAGATTCGCTCCGCTGAGCCGTTTGGCGCGGCGATCGAGCGGGTGAACAAGCTGGTCAAAAAGCTGGGGAGCGAAGGGATCGAGCTGCAAATGATCGATGCCGGTGGCGGCCTGGGTATCGATTATCACGACGGCGGCTTTGACGCAGCGGGCAAAGTGGAGGAGTATGCCGCGGTGCTGAATCGCGCGCTGAACGATTTCGATGGGCGACTGCTGATCGAGCCGGGACGATTTCTGGTGGCACAGGCCGGCGCACTGCTGGCCCGGGTGCTTTACGTGAAGCGGAACGGCACGAAGAATTTTGTGATTACCGACGCGGCGATGAACGATTTGATCCGCCCCGCGCTCTACCAGGCGCATCACGAGATTGTGCCCGTGCGGCCGAGGGCCGGGAAGGCGCAAATCGTGGACGTTGTGGGACCCATTTGCGAATCGGGCGACTTTTTCGCGCGCGACCGGAAGCTCGCACCAGTGGAGCCCGGCGACCTGGTAGCGCTGCTCGATGCCGGAGCGTACGGCATGGCGCAAAGCTCAAACTACAATTCGCGTCCGCGCGCAGCAGAAGTGCTGGTCGAGGGCGCCAAGGTCCGCCTCATTCGCCGGCGCGAGACGATGGCCGATCTACTGGCACCAGAGACGATCTAAACCCGCAGTCTGCTTTGAGGGCGACGCGATAACCGATGTCATGCCACTTCAAGGCAACATGGATTCGCCAATCCTGCTAAAGTGTTGCGCGAGAGGAATTCCCATGCATTTTGGAGTCAAGGCAGTCGTGGCCCTCGCAATTGCGGGACTGTTCTATGGATTCTCCACTCCCGCCAGCGCCGACGCATTGAAGGTAAAGACCGACCAAGGAAAGATTCACGGCAAGCTTATCAACGATGGCAAGGTGCGGGCGTTTCTGGGGATCCCTTATGCTGCACCGCCTGTGGGCGATCTGCGCTGGAAACCGCCGCAGCCGCCAGCGCGTTGGAAGGGTGTGCGCGATGCGACGAGCTTTGGCGCGCATTGCGCGCAGGGCCATCCCTTCGCCGATATGGTTTTTCAGGATAGCGGTCCGAGTGAGGACTGCCTCTATCTGAACGTCTATGCGCCTGCCAACGCCAAGCCCGGCAGCAGGCTTCCGGTCATGTTTTGGATTCACGGCGGCGGGTATGAAGCCGGTTCAGCGTCAGAGCCGCGCCACAACGGCGATTTTCTGCCGACAAAAGGTGTAGTGCTGGTGACCATCAACTATCGCCTGGGCATTTTTGGATTCCTGGCGACGAGCGACCTCGCCAAGGAAGCTGGTGGCGCAGCAGGGAACTACGGGTTGATGGACATGGTGTCCGCGCTAAAGTGGGTGAAGGAAAATATCGCGCGGTTCAACGGCGATCCGCGGAACGTGACGATCTTTGGAGAGAGCGCAGGCTCCTCAGCAGTGTGCACCCTGATGGCGGCGAAACCGGCCCGGGGATTATTCCAGAAGGCAATCGGCGAGAGCGGAGCGGCATTGAACGTGGGCTCGCACGGACCCGCGGATGCTCGCGGAACGAGAGAAGCAGGCGCAGAGCTGGGTGGAATCGCTGGGAGCGTCCAACCTGGCCCAGTTGCGCGCTGTGCCGACGGAAACGGTCCTTGCAGCCGCGTCCTGGAAAGACGCGCCCGATTTTCCCGTGGTTGTGGATGGCCGGTTTTTGACAGAACCGATTGCCGACACCTATGCGGCAGGGAGGCAGGCTCACGTTCCGCTGCTGGCGGGATGGAATCGGGACGAGGGCAGCTTCATCACTCTTCGAGGGAATGTTACGGCTGCGCAGTGGAAGGAGACGGCGAAGGAATTGTTCGGCGATCGATCAGCGGAGTTTCTCAATCTGTATCCGGGAAACGACGACCAGCAGGCGATGCGATCAGCGATCGATTACAACGGCGATACGTTTATCGCGTTCAGCACCTGGAAGTGGGTTGTGGCGCAGGTGAAGACCGGAGAAGCTCCGGTGTATCGTTATCACCTGGAACTCGCCGCGCCGCCGAGCAAGTTTCATCCCGGCTCGTATGCTTTCCACTCCGACGACATTGAGTATGTTTTTGGGACGCTGGATACGCGGCCGGGTGCAGTGTGGCGCCCAGAGGATCGCAAGCTGAGTGAGGAGATGATGGATTACTGGACGAATTTTGCGAAGACCGGCGACCCAAACGGGCCGGGACTGCCGGAGTGGCCAAGATTCGACAAGAGCGGCGAATTGATCCATCTGGACTCGACTGTCTCGAGCGGGCCCGACACAGTGCGGTCACGGTACGAATTCCTGATAGAGAATCCGGTGAAGGCGGCACATTGAGCCTGGGGAGTGAGACGGTAACTGACCGAACTATTGACTGACGCCTGAAGCGGCGATAAAGCCCGAGTTCTGAGGGGGCGTGGCAGATGAAGGCGGAGCCGCGAAGCTCGATCCGCTGGCGTTCAGGGCCGTGGAGTAATCGGGACCGAGGCCGAGATTCTTGAGGGCGCGGGAGTCGGGCATGAGCTTGGTTTGCCAGCCGTGATCGGCCTGATATTTCTGCATGGCAGCGACGGTCGTGGAATCCCATTCGCCATTTGGATCGCCGCTGAGGTAGTGCTCGCGGATCAGGGCCTGCTGAATCTGCATGACGCGATCAGGTTGAATTGCCTGCTGGCCGCGGGCGCGGCGCGACCTGTGTCGGCTATGCGAGAGCCTGTGGGCCGTGCTGGTATGGCTGGTCGTTGCGGTTCGGCGGGTGCTCGCAGCAAACGCGGGAGGCGCGAGAAGAGCCGCAGAGACCAGAAGCGCCAATCCTGCGCGATATGGAAATGAGGACATCCTCAAACCGCCTGAACGAAGTGAAGATTTCATGAGCACTTCTGACAAGTTTAGCCAACCAATTGTTACGCGGCAAGGGGAAAGCGAATCGACTGCCACGGTATGGATTACTTTTGGATACCGCGCCGGCAGCGAAATTCGCCACCGGCACGGTTCCGGGACTGCTATAACGTTCCACCAATATAGTTAATGCCAAGTTCAGGATGATGCGGATCTATGACTTCGAAAACCACATCATCGCCGGTCTTGAGCTTGCTTACTACGGCATCAAATTGTTCCTTGTTGGCAGTTGGCTGCCGATTGACGTGCGTGATCACGAGGCCGGGCGCCAGCCCCTGCAGGTCGGCGAAAGAACCGGTGCGGACCGACTCGATGACCACGCCGGAAGTGTGAATGCGGGAAACCGTTGCCGGTGGAGCTTCCTGCACGACCACGCCAAGCTTGGCTTCGCCGGCGCCGCCGCCGTTCTCCTGATCGTTTTCGGGCTGCGGGTTGTTGAGATCGGCGAAGACCTTGTCGCGATCGCCGATGGTCACGGTCGTGTCCTGCGGCTTGCCATCGCGCATGTACCCCAGCCGGATGGTCGATCCAGGAGCGCGGCTGGCGATTTCGTTCACCAGGTCGTCGCCGTCCTTGATGGGCCGGCCGTCGATGGTGGTGATGATGTCGCCGGCTTTAATGCCTGCCTTGTCTGCGGGTCCGCCGGGCTGAACTTCCTGAACGAGGACGCCATTCTTGAAGCCGTAGACGCGGTTGACTGCGCCCGACAACCCTTCGCGGAATTGAATTCCAATAGAGCCGCGCGTGACTTTGTGACTGGGACTGATGAGGTCGTTGTAGACCGAGACGACGGTGTTCGAAGGCATGGCGAACCCGATGCCCTGATAGCCGGCCGACTGTGTGTAGATGGCGGTATTGACGCCGATCACTTCGCCGTTCATGTTCAGCAGCGGGCCGCCGGAGTTGCCGGGATTGATGGCTGCGTCGGTTTGAATGAAGTGTTGGAACTGGCCGGGAGCGCCCTGGTCAATGGTGCGGTTCTTGGCTGAGATGATTCCGGCGGTAACGGTTTGTGCGAGCGCAAATGGGCTGCCAATTGCCTCGACCCAATCGCCGACTTCAGCGGTGTCAGAGTTGCCCAATTTCACGGTGGGAAGCGGCGAGCTGGTGTCGATCTTGATGACGGCCAGATCGGTCGCCTTATCCACGCCGATGACGCGGGCGGGACGGCCAAGATCCTGGGTGTCGGGATCGGTGGAAAGCTTGACGTAGATCTTGTCGGCCTTGTCGATGACGTGATTGTTGGTGATGATGTAGCCCTTGGAATCGACGATGAAACCGGAGCCGAGCGACTCCTGCACCTGGCCATTGTCGCCACCGTCATCGGGACCGCCGGGAACCTGGCCGCCGAAGAAACGGTTGAAGAAGTCCTGGAAGTTGTCCGGTCCCTGGCCCTGTGGATTGTTGTCCTGGTTGTTATTGTCGTCGTCGCCCGGGTTCTGCTGGTTGGGTTGCGAACGGAACTGGTGGAAGTTGCGACGGGGGCCGTTTTCAGACTGCTTCGGCAGGGTCTGGGTGTTGATGTTGACGACGGCGGGACCGACAAGCTTGGCGATTCTCACAAAGTCATTTGGTGGCGTGGGGTTGGTGACGACCTTGAGAGGAGTGGCGTCGCTGCTGCTCTGGCTTTCCTGACCGTGAACTCCGTGAGCGGCAAACGACCCGGCCACAATGGCTGCCGAGATGGCGGCAAGCAAAACCAATACGGAGGTTAGACGGCGCGAGCGAAGCCGTTCGAAGAGCGATTTCATAGCGTTCACTGACCTCTGATCGAGCACAGCCTGACGGCTGGGGTTGGTTGGTGCTGCCCCTTCAGTATAGCGGCCCGCAAGCGGGTCCAGCGCTGACTCTTCCGCGTCACACACGGGGACGGACCAAGCCGAAGCCGCGCACTGAGGAGTTAGACGCTGCGGGAGGTAAAAGAGACGCCCGACGGCGGAGCCTTCGCGCAGCGTGGCGAAACGGCAGGGCTAAAGTTCCGCAGCCCAGTCCAGCATGGCCAGGGTGAGCAGAAGGACGCGCTTGAGCCCAAGATCGCGGTCCCTGGCTGAATACCATTCGCGGAGTGTGTGAGCGTCGCCACCGTCGCCGCCGGCGCCGATCGACAGGGAAGGGATACCGAGTGCCAGGGGAATGTTGGCGTCGGTAGAGCCGAGGCGGAGATCGGTGCGCAGGCCGAGATGGCGATCGACGGCGCGAAGCGTGGCCAGCATGGGAGAATTGTCGGGCAACTGCGCGGCTGGGCGATCGCCGATTTTGGAAACCGAGAAGGCCAGCCGGGAACGCGAACCGCCTCCTGACGATTTCGATTTTTCGTTCCAGTGCTCGACGGCATCTTCAACCGCCCGGTGCAGGGCTACTTCAAGGCGCAGGAGCTCATGGGGATCAGTGGATCGGAAATCGATGTTCGCCTGCGCGCTTTCGGGGATGGAGTTGACGCTGATACCGCCGTGGATTGTGCCAAGGTTGAGGGTGGTGCGCGGCTCGTTGGGAAGAGGAGTTTCGGCGAGCGCGGCGAGCGCAGTGGAAAGCGCGGCGATGGGGTTGGGGGTGCCGGCATCGGTAAAGCTGTGGCCGCCGGGACCGGAAATGGACACCTGGAAGCGGCGGCTGCCAAGGGCCTGAGTGACGGCCGCGTCCGCGCCTGGTCCATCCAGAACAATGTGAGCGGCAATGCGGCCGGCGAGCGGGCTGTGTTCGTAGACATGACGCACTCCGCGCAGGTCGCCCTCGCCTTCTTCGCCTACGTTGCCGAGGACGATGAGTGGAACCGGAAGCGCGACGGCAGCGTGGCGGAGCGCGCTGACGATGGCTAACATTCCGGCCACGCCGGCCGCATTGTCGCTCGAGCCCGGGGCTTCAAGACGTTCACCATTGAGGACCGTGTGGAGCGGAGTGCCGGCGGGGAAGACTGTGTCAATGTGTGCGGAGAGAAGAATGACGGGGCAGGTGGTGTCAGCAGGCAGGTTTTCGGCAGGCAGGATGCCGAGAACGTTTCCGGCAGCGTCGATTTCGACAGGACTCAGTCCGGCTTCAGTGAAGCGCCGGGCCAGCCATTCGGCGCGCTCGCGCTCACCGTGGGTGGGAGCGGGAATGGCCACGAGCTCCACTTGCCAATCCATGATGGTTTTGGGGTTCGCATGCAGCCAGGCGAAGGCGGCGTGAATGGGCCTTTGCGCGGCGAGGGCGGTGACGCGCGAAGATGCCGAAGCTGAGGTGAGGACCGGCATCGAGATGAATTCAGAGTAGCAGGGAAGAAGGCAGAGAGCAGGGAACAGGGATCAGGGATCAGAGATGTTCGGGAGGGTAGTCGACAGAATGAAGGAAGAGACCGCGCGCGGGGGCGGTTGGGCCGGCCTCACAGCGGCTGCGAACTGCGATGATACGCGGAATTTCTTCAATCGCCACTTGACCGCGACCGACATCGATCATGGTGCCGACGAGATTGCGCACCATGTGATGAAGGAAGCCGTTGCCGCGGACGCGATAGATGAGAAGTTCGCCGGCGTCGGCCGCGCGCTGCTCCCAGGTTGACTCGAAGATTGTGCGGATCGTTCCTTTCCGAGCGGCCTGCGCGAGTGAGCCAGAATTCAAATCGCGATCGCCGGGCTCCTCTTCTTCGGCGAGACTCCTGTGTGTTTGGTCGGGATCCGTTGCGGCGAAGCTGAGGAAGTCGTGCTCGCCTGCAAAAAGGCTCGCAGAAGCCTGAAGCGTTTCGAGAGATAGCGGCCAGGGGCACGCATACACATAGCGGGCGAGGAAGGGCGAGCAATCGGCGGTGCGGAGGAGCCGGTACTCGTACGTTTTGGCGATAGCCGAATGCCGTGCATGAAAGGCGCTTCGCACCGTTCTGGCCTCGGAGATGTGTATCGACGGGGGAAGAGTCCGATTGAGGGCGCGGAGCAGGTTCTCGGGCGGAATGGGAGCCCGCAAGGCGAAACTAGCAACCTGGGCGAGGGCATGGACGCCGGCGTCGGTGCGGCCGGAGCCCTGGGGCAGGGGCGATTCTCCCGTGACGCGGCCAAGGGCGGCCTGGAGTTCACCCTGGATGGTCGGCAGGCCGGGCTGCACCTGCCAGCCCTGAAAGTCAGTTCCGTCGTAGGCCAGAGTCAGCTTCCAGGTCTGGAGGCCGGGATCGGGTTTAGGCTCGTTCGCCACTCGAGTCGATTCTAGCTGCGGAGAGACGGCGCTGTTCGCTGACAAAGGGGCGGTGTGGACGGTGGACGGGTGGACGGTGAGCGTTGGACGCCGGGTAGTGCGATGACGGTCTAAATCGAAACAAAGCTCATCTCATGAGGTAGTTACCGGTCAAAATGCAGCTCGTGGGAATCGGCGAGGCACTTGCTGATTCTAAAGAAGTTGTTGCGTATAAATGGCGCGTAATTGGATGCCCATTTCCGAGAGTTTTCGAGATCGATTTACTGATTCTAAAAGAGTTAGATGGAGAATAAATGGTGAAAACGTCCATTTTTTTATTTAATTATTTTTTTGCGAGTGCAGTGAAGCTTTGAGGCAGCGGAGCCTTGAATCAGTGAACCTGTGAAGCGCGACCCGTAAATGATTGTCCGTGGTTTGTGTGCCCCGTGCGCGCCCGTTTTGATCTGCCCGGATGCCAGATTTTGATTTGGCTCCAGTATGCGCCCAAGAGCGCTAATTACCGGCAAACTTCGAAAGGCAGGCACCGAGGGACCAAGGGACTATGGGACCAAGGACTTACGGGAGGCGTGCGGATTTATTTTGAGCGAGTGGGCTTGACAGATTTTTTTGCGTGCACCCGTCGCCGCGATGAGACTGACCAAAGGAGTTGCGTGGAGAGGGGCATTTGGGGTATTTTACTAACCAGTTAGTTAAATACTTGCGGATCGCTGGCTGACTCTCTTAAGGGACGAAGTCGACTCTCCTAAGGGACGAAATGGAGCGATCTGGGCCGGAATGGCGTTCAGTTGATTTCAAAACGGATTGACGGGTGAAGTTCGTTGAGTGTGTGGCCCGAAAAAAGAGTTGAGCGGAATGGCTCACCTCGCGGGTCTAAACAAGCAAACGGGAAAACAAGTTGAGAAAGAATCTTGGAATGAAGCGAAGTGTGGAACGACAGGGGTATCGAATTCGTAATTAACTTCGTAACATGCAATCGCATATTCCGGGAGAGCCGAAGCGATAATCGTTTTGACACTCTCAAACGTGCGTCCGGAGCAGCAGAGCCGCCTCCGCGAGGCATACAATCCGCGCGGCGCAACCCATTGGAGAAGAAACATGCACTTGAAGAGGACCGGTGTGTTGAGTGACCAGATGACTGACCCAGAAAGTGAATGCGCAAAAGCAAAGCCGAAGCGTTTGGCCGCGAGGAAGGGCGGCGAGCGGTTGCGCGCCTTGGCGGGAGTGCTGCTGACGCTGGCGGCGACGATGCCGCCGGGCTACGCCCAGGTCAACGGGGCCGGGTCAAATGGGCCGGATAAGGCGGCATCGCAATTGCCGGTTGCGCCGGCGCCGGCAGTGACACAGCAGATCCCATTGCGCACGTCGAGCCGCGATTATTCCAAGCCGTTCGGGAGCTGGCTGCGCAATCCGATCGGCGTCTACATGCCGACGAACATTCCCAAGGCGAGTTTCCAGAACTCGGTGCGGCTGGCAGATCTGGTGAAGGACGGCAAAATCTATTTAAGTTTGTCGGATGCGATTGCGCTGGCGATTGAGAACAACTACGACATTGCGATTGCACGCTACGATCTGGACATCGCCGACACGGATATTCTGCGCACTAAATCAGGTGCGTTGCCGCTGGGCGCGCCCTCCGGGCTGGTGACTGGAACGCTGGGCGGATCGACATCGACGCTGTCGACCGGCGGCGGACCGGGTGGGACCACAGTGGGAGCAGGCGGCGCTGGATCGGGCGTGAACGGCTTGACGTTGACGACGTCAGGAGCCGGGCCGTTACCCGAGAGTTTCGATCCCGTGGTCGGTGGCACGGTTGAATTCGATCGCCAAAAATCGCCCCAGGAAAGCATCTTCCAGCCTCGCGCTTTTACGAATACCGATTCGTACGACTTCACTTTCAACCAGGGCTTTGCTACCGGCACAGCGGCAAACCTGACCTGGAACAACAGTCGCACGACGACGACAGGACTGAACACCTTTAGCCCGCAGCTGATTGCGAATTTCAACCTTACTGTGACGCAACATCTGCTGCAGGGCGCGGGAATCTGGGTGAACAAGCGCTTCATCTACCAGGCGCTGAACGACCGGCGCATCACGGACTCTTCATTCCGGCAGCAGATTCTCTACACCGTGAACCAGGTGGAGACGATTTATTGGGGGCTGGTGCAGGCCTACGAGGACGTGCAGGCCAAAGAGAGGGCGCTGGACCAGAGCAACCAACTGCTGAGCGACAACAAGAAGCAGCTGCAGATCGGGACAATGGCGCCGCTGGACGTGGTGAATGCGGAATCGACGGTGGCCACGGACCAGCAGTCATTGATCAGCGCGCAGAGCGCGCTGAACTACCAGCAGCAGGTGATCAAGCAGGCGATTGCGCGCAATCTGAACGATGCGGCGCTATCAGCCGCACCGGTGATCCCGACGGATCGCGTGAGCCTGGAAGCAATTCCGGAGGAAAGCCAGCCGGTAGAGGCACTGGTCCAGGAGGCGTTCCAGCAGAGGCCGGAACTGGAGCAGGCGGTGCTTACCCTGAAAAACGACGAAATCACGCTCAAGGGCGCGCGCAACGCGCTTCTGCCGACATTGGATGTTTCAGGATTTTATGGCGGGCAGGGTGTTGGCGGCGAACCCAACGTGAATTGCAACATCTTCGGAATCTCCTGCGGATCGACGACGAGCAGCAACACCTATCCTGACGTGCTGAGCAACCTGGTGAACGGAAGCTCTCCCAACAAAGGAGTGGAGTTCACGTTCCAACTGCCCCTTCGTAATCGCGAGGCGCAGTCGCAGCAGGAACGTTCGCTGATGGAGTACCGGCAGGCGGAGTTGCGGCTGGAACAGCTTTACACCGAGGATCCGCATGCAGGTGGTGAACTCGATGTACGCGCTGGCCAATGACCGAGCCCAGGTGAAAGCTGCGGAGGCGGCACGCGACTACAGCCAGCAAAGCCTTGAGGCGGAACAGAAGAAGCTGCACCTGGGCGCATCGACGACGGCGAACGTATTGCAGCAAGAGCGCAGCCGGGCGATGGCGGAGGACAATTTAATTGCAGCACGCGCCGCCTACGCGAAGGATCGGTCGGGCTTGTATGAGACGCTGGCGTCGACGCTGCAACATTACGGCATCAATTTGACGGAAGCAGCGTCAGGAACGGTGACGACGACTCCAGCAGTGCCGGGAGTGGAAGCGGCGCCGACCGGGAAGGAGCCGACAATGGCGCCCCCGGCAGCGCAGGAGCAGCCAACGCCTCCGGCGCAGTGAGCAAAACAGCAAGTCAGCGAGTAGGGTGAGATGGCCCGGTTCAGTAGCCGGGCCATTTTCTTTTGGCGGCGCAAACGCGATCGAGTGCGGGCGAGGACGCCCGCACGACAGCCGGTCTGGAGACCGGCGCTACGAGGACGGCGGCGCGAGGAAGGGGAGGACGTTTGGTTGCGTGGTGCGGCCGGGAGACCGGCGCTACAACGACGAGGCAGCCGACACGACGATGGCGAAGACGCCCGCACGACAGCCGGTCTGGAGACCGGCGCTACGAGGACGGCGGCGCGAGGAAGGGGAGGACGTGTGGTTGCGTGATGCGACCGGGAGACCGGCGCTACGAGGACGGGGGCGCTGCGAGAGTCTGTTTTGAGACTTGCTCGTCCGGCCCAGCAAGCGACCGGCCCTACTCTAGCGTTCGGCGACTTGATCAAGCAGATCGAAGAATTCAGGAAAACTAATGGCGGCGGAATCAGCGCCCTGGATGATCGTGTCACCGGTGGCACGGAGAGCGGCGACGCTGAAGGCCATGGCGATGCGGTGATCGCCGCCTGAGTCGATGGTCGCGCCATGGAGAGTTTGGCCGCCGGGAACGTCGAGTCCATCGTCGAATTCCTCGACTTCAGCGCCCATGGCGCGCAGGTTCTTCGCGACGAGGGCAATGCGGTCGGATTCCTTGACGCGGAGCTCGCGCGCGCCGCGGATGCGAATGCCTCCGCTGGTAAGGGGCCCGATCGCTGCGAGCACGGGGAGCTCGTCAATAAGTTGGGCCGCGAGCGCGCCGCTGACCTCAGTCGAGCCGAGGCCCTCGGACGTTGCAGTGATTTGTACGACACCGACCAGCTCAGCGTGTTTCTCTTCGAGATTGAGTACATTTATGCGCGCGCCGAGGGCGGTAAGGACGTCGAGCAGCGCGGCGCGCGTGGGATTGAGGCCGACGGAGTCGAGAACGAGGCTGGAGCCGGGAAAGAGCGCGGCCGCGCAAAGGAAGAATGCCGCTGAGGAAAGATCACCGGGAACGGCTGCACTGATGGCGTGAAGTGATTGCGGGCCGGTGATAGAGATGGACGGGCCGGTGCGGCTGAGCGTGGCGCCGAAGGCGCGGAGTGCCAGCTCGCTATGGTCGCGGGTGCGCACTTCTTCGAGGATGGAAGTTGGGCCGGCGGTTTGCAGCGCGGCGAAAAGGATGCAGCTTTTGACTTGCGCGCTGGGAACCGGCGTGGCGTAGTCGATGGCGCGGAGCGGACCGCCGTCGATGGTGAGCGGCGCGTGGCCGTCAGTGAGAGTGAGGCGCGCGCCCATGGCTTCAAGAGGCTTGCGAATGCGATCCATGGGGCGGCGCGAAAGAGACTCGTCGCCGGTGAGGGTAAAGCGGCCGGACTGCGGAGCGAGGAGGCCGGAGATCATGCGCATGGTCGAGCCGGAGTTGCCGCAGTCGAGGGGATGCGAAGGAACCGTAACGCGGCCCGCGACGCCGGTGATCTCGACAGAATCAGCACCGGTGCGATTCACCTTTGCGCCCAGCGACTGCATGCACGCTAGGGTGGAGGCACAGTCGGCTCCGGTAGAGAAGTTGGTGAAATGCGAAGTGCCTTCCGCGAAACCGGCGAGCATGGCGTAGCGATGGCTGATGGACTTGTCCCCGGGCAGTCGAAGGCTGCCGATGATATTGCGAGCGGGACGAATGAGGCGTTCTTTTGGGGCGATTTGCAAGCGGGCTCCGGAGTGCAGCTTCTAGCCAGTTTTGCGTGAACGGGCTGATTTCGTTCTCAGCGTTTCACTGAAGGGCTGAAGGCTGGGAGAAAGTGTCTGCTTTTAAGAGTTTATCGAATGGGAGGCGCGGGTCCGAACTGGAGGCTCGGTTTCATTCTGAAGAAGTGCGGACGAGAGGCACGCGATTCGACCGAATCGGAGCTTTGCGGAGGCCCGAATTCAGGCATGGCATAAATGTTGCGGGAACGTTATCATGTGTGGGACCAATTTTGTCCAAAATTCGCCGCAAACGGGAAAACGATGAAACGAATTCTTGCTCCAGTGGTGTGTGTCCTTGCACTTGGCTTGTGTCTGGGAAGTCTGACCGGTTGTAATGGTTCTTCTGGTAATACGACGTCAACTCAGCCTCCCCCACCCTCGATCACAAGTTTCACAGCGAGTCCGGCGACCATCACAGATGGAGCGAGCGCAACACTGACGGGAGTCTTCGCAAACGGCACGGGCGTGATCACTCCGGGCAACCTCCCTGCGAGCAGCGGGACGGCGGTGACGGTGAGCCCGACGGCAACGACGACTTATACGTTAACCGTGACCCCGACGAGCGGAACCGCGATCACGCAAACGGTGACGGTCACCGTGAATCCGGCGCCCACAATCACCAGCTTTGCAGCGGCACCGGCAACGATCACCGCGGGCGGAAGCTCCAGCCTGACGGCTGTTTTTGCCAACGGCACAGGCGTGATTACGCCGGGCAATCTCGCCGTCACGAGCGGAACGGCTGTGAGCGTGAGCCCCACGATCACGACGACCTATACGCTCACGGTCACGCCTCCGGCCACTGGAACTGCGATCACACAGCAGGCCACGGTAACGGTGTATCCGGCGCCGACGATCACCAGCTTCACGTCGGTCCCATCGTCGATCACGGCAGGGGCAAGCGGCGGCGCTAACCTGACGGCCGTCTTCGCCAACGGCACAGGCGTTATCACGCCGGGCAACTATACCGTTACCACCGGTGTGCCGCAGAACGTGAATCCAACGACGACGACCACCTATACCCTCACTGTCACTCCTCCAGTTGGGACCGCGATTACTCAGACGACAAGCGTGACCGTGTATCCCGCACCGACGATCGCGAGCTTTGTCGCGAGTCCAACAACTGTCGGGCCGGGTGGAAGCTCGAGCTTGACGGCGGTGTTTGCGAACGGCACTGGGGTGATCACGTGGGGCAATCCCACCACCAGCATTCCCGTAACCAGCGGAGTACCGATAAGCGTGAGCCCGACGGCGACGACGAATTACACTCTGACGGTTACCAATCCTATCGGAGCGCCGATCAGCCAAATTACAACGGTGACCTTTAGCTCCACCGCGCCGGCGATCACCACCTTCAACGCCACTCCGGCAACGATCGCCGCAGGGGGAAGCTCAAGCTTGCTGGCTGATTTCGTCAATGGCACCGGCGTGATCACGCCGGGCAATATCCCCATCACCAGCGGGACGACGGTGAATGTGACGCCCGCAGCGACGACTACATACACCCTTACCGTCACGCCCACCAGCGGGACAGCGGTGACTCAGACGGTCACTGTGACCGTGGTTCCGCCGCCGACGATCACGAGTTTCGGGGCGAACCCTGCGACCATTGCAACCGGAGCAAGCTCCAGCCTGACGGCGGTGTTTGCGAACGGAACGGGAGTGATCACGCCAGGCAATCTTGCCGTCACCAGTGGAACGCCAGTGAGCGTAAGCCCCACGACGACGACCATCTATACGCTCACGGTTACGCCGTCCCTGGGCACTGCGATTACACAGACAACCACGGTGTTCATACAAAGTTCGGTTACGGTGAATGAGTCAAGCTCCGGACCGGCCGTCACCGATCAGATTCTGGGCATGAATTTAGCGGCCTGGTACGACGTGGTGGGCAATGCGACGGCTGTCAATGACGCGTTCGCGGCTGCGGGGATCAAGGCCCTTCGCTGGCCGGGCGGCTCGTGGTCCGACGAATATCACTGGCAGACGCCCAACAGCTCGTCCGATCCCAGTCTTCCCTACATGTGCGCGAACAACTCAAACGGGGTTCCAAACGGAAGCACCACCTGGGGCGGTTACAGCACCTTCGCGGAGTTCGTCACCAGCATCGCGCAGGGCGGAAACTATGACCTTGCTCTCACTGCCGATTATGGCACCGACGCAGCATGCACCGGGCCTGGCCAGCCATCCGAGGCAGCCGCATGGGTGAGTGCTGCGCTCGCCGACGGCATCACGGTGAGCCACATGACCGTGGGGAACGAGGAATATGGGACGTGGGAGACCGACCTGCACACCCCGGCGAACAACGCGGCTACCTACGCCGCTGCGACGGCGGGAACCACGGGTTATTATGCTGCGATCAAGGCGGCCTCTCCGAATACGCTGGTCGGTGTTTCGGTCAATCCGGGCAACTCTCCGGCATGGGATCCAACGGTGCTCGCCAATGCGCCGTACGATTTTGTGGAATACCACTACTATCCGGAAACGCCGGGCGAGGAAAGCGATACCTTCCTGGTGCAGCAGGCGGCACAGGAGTTGACTGCGAACATTAATACGATCAAGTCGGAACTGAACACAGCCGGGAAACCAAACACGCCCATCTACGTGGGCGAGATCGGCGGGCCGTACAGCAATCCTGGCAAACAGAGCTGGTCGATCACTCAGGGCTTGTATGCGGGTCAAGTGTTGGGCGAAATGATGAACGATGGAGTGTCGCGCCTGACCTGGTGGATTGGCTTCGGCAATTGCAACGGCACTGCCGGAAACGATAGTTCTTCGGTTTACGGATGGCAGGATTTCGGCGCCTACAATATTTTCTCTGATGGACCTACAGAAACCGCCTGTCCGAACGCCGGCCCCATCGGCACCATGTCTCCCACGGCGCGCGCGTTTGAGCTCTTCAGCAACGTGGCTGTCAACGGCGAAAGCGCTCTAACGGCGACTGTGGCCGGCGATAAAACCAACGTGCGGGCGTATGCGGCAACCCATAGCGGCGGAACGGCGCTGGTGTTGTTCAACCTGGACGAAAATGCCAATGCGCCGGTCACGATCACGCTGTCCGGGCTGTCGTCTTCTTCGGGTGTGACGGTGGAGACCTACGACAAAGCGATCTACGACATGTCAAACCCGGCTACAACCGACACCTGGGCTCCGCCGGTGACGACGAATCTCGGCGCGCAGACACTGCCGCTGACGTTGCAACTGGCGCCCTGGAGCATGAACGTGGTGATCATCCAGTAATCGACGGGGGGAGGGGTTCGCGTTCCGCTCGCTCAGGATGACGGGGGATGGTTGGGTGCGCCCTTCAAAGGAGCGGCTCGAGATGGGCGGTGAAGTGGCGAAGGAATGGGGCTTCGTAGGTGAGGCGCATGCCACGAATCTGCCGGCGATTCTTCCAGACTTCGAGGATGACTTCAACGAGATAATCGATGTGGCTTTGCGTATAGACGCGGCGCGGAATGGCGAGACGCACGAGGTCCATTTGCGCGGCGGCGGCGAACATCAGAGTGCCGATTTCGACGGAGCGAACGCCGCCTTCGAGATAGAGTTCACAGGCCAAGGCCACGCCGGGAAACTGCGCCGAGGGAATGTGCGGGAGAAAGGCGCGCGCGTCGAGGTATATGGCGTGACCTCCCGGCGGCTGGACGATGGGCACACCCGCCGCGGCGATGTGGTCGCCGAGATACGTCGTGGAGGCGATCCGGTAACGCAGGTAATCTTCTTCAAGCGCTTCCTGAATTCCCACAGCGATGGCTTCGAGATCGCGGCCGGCCAAGCCCCCGTAAGTGGGATATCCCTCGGTGAGGATGAGGAGGTTCTTTTCCTGCTGGGCGAGAAGATCGTTGTTGGTGCATAGAAAGCCGCCAATGTTGGCCATACCATCTTTTTTGGCCGACATGGTGCAACCGTCGCCGAGGCGAAACATCTCCTGCGCGATTTGTTTTGGGCTTTTGGACGAGTATCCAGACTCGCGTAACTTAATGAACCACGCATTCTCGGCGAAGCGGCAGGCGTCGAAGTAGAGCGGAATGCCGTGGCGCCGGCACACGGCGCTTACCTGGCGCACGTTTTCCATTGAGACGGGCTGGCCGCCGCCGGAGTTGTTGGTGACGGTGAGCATGACGAGGGGAATACGGTCCCGGCCAACGCGCTCAATCAGGCTCTCGAGCGCGGCCACATCCATGCTGCCTTTGAATGGATGCTGGAGCGCGGGCTGGTGACCTTCGGGGATAAGCAGATCGACGGCTTCTGCGCCCGTGAACTCGACGTTGGCGCGAGTGGTGTCGAAGTGCGTGTTGTTGGGAACGATGTCGCCCTTCTTGCAGGTGACTCCGAAGAGGATGCGTTCAGCGGCGCGGCCCTGGTGGGTGGGGATGACGTGCTTGTAGCCGAAGATGTCCTGTACGGAATTGCGGAAGCGGTCGAAGCTGCGGCTGCCGGCGTAGCTTTCATCTCCCTCCATGATGGCGGCCCACTGATGGGTCGACATGGCGCCGGTACCGGAATCGGTGAGCAAGTCAATGAGGACATCGTCAGCAGGCAGGAGGAACAGGTTGCAATGAGCGGCTGTGAGAAGGGCTTCGCGCTCGGCGCGCGTGGTCCAGCGTATGGGCTCGACGCTCTTGATGCGGAACGGCTCGATGATAGTTCTGGCGATCATGTGGGCTTTTTCGAAGCCTGCGGCGGCGAGTCCGATTCGCGCACGCGGAGCACGATGATGGTTTCGTCGTCGAAGCGGTCTTTGCCACCCTGAAAGCGTGTGACGTCGGCGAGGATGGTCTCGGCGATTTCAGAGGCGGCCTGGTCGCGGCTGTCGCAGAGCAGGCCGGCGAGGCGATCCTCTCCGTACATCTCTTCTTTATCATTTTCGGCGTCGAGAATTCCATCGGAGATAAAGACGATGGCATCGCCGGGCTGAGTGGAAATGCTGAATTCCTCGTAGGTGACGTCGGGGAACATGCCCAGTGGAAAGCCCTCGGCGCGGACGGGGAATGATTGTCCTGCGCGGCAGACGACGGGCTGGACCGCGCCGGAGTTAGCCACCTGGAGGGTTTGGTTCTCGTCATTCCAAACTGCGAAGAGCATGGTGACGTACTGGGAATCCAGCTTGCGCTCCTGAATGGCGTCGTTCAGCAGGGCGAGCATGGCGGCCGGCTCGGGCTGCCCGGCGGCGGCGGCGCGCATAATGCCGCTGACGAGCGCGGCGAAAAGCGCGGCGGGCGCGGCCTTCCCGCTGACGTCGCCGAGCACGATCGCGGTGCGGTTGGGCCCGTAATCGAGGAAGTCATAGAGATCGCCGCCGATGCTGCGGGCGGGCAAAAAGCGGACGGCCATGTCGGCGTGTGGATGGGACGGGGCGTCGGTCGGAAGCAGCCGGAGCTGCACCTCGCGAGCCATGGTGATGTCTTTCTCGAGCTGGCGCTCCTGCCGGTGCACGGCCTGATACAGGCGGGCGTTCTCGATGGCGATGGCGATTTGCGAGGCCAGCGTCGTCAACATGCGCTCGTGCTCTTCATGGAAGAAGTTGGGACGCGTGTGTTCGAGATCGAGTACGCCGATGACGCGGCCTTTGTAGAAGAGCGGTACGATGAGCTCCGAGCGCGTCTCCGGGTTCATCGGAAGGTAGCGCGGATCCTTGCTGACGTCGGGGACGTTGATTGGACGCCACTCACGAACCGCGGCGCCGACCAGGCCACTGGAGATGGGAATGCGGCGAATGGGTGCGTGGACGTAGCCGAAGCGCCAGGCGTAGCGCGTGACGAGGGTTTCGCTTTTTTCATCGAGCAGCATGATGGTGAACATCTGATAGTCGATGAGGCGGCGCAGGAGTTGGCCCACGCGCTCGAGCAGGGGATTGAGATCGAGGATGGACGCGAGCTCGACGGCGATTTCGTTGAGGACCTCGAGAGTCTGCGCCTGGCGGGAGACACGGGTGTAGAGGCGGGCGTTCTCAATCGACTGCGCGATGCGCGACGCGGTCATGGTGAGGACGTGAAGATGCTCGGGGCGGAAGAAATTAAGCTGCTCGCTTTCGAGATCCATGACGCCGATGAGGCGGTTCTTGGCGATGAGGGGAACGGTGAGCTCCGAGCGCACGTCAGGATTGGCATCAATGTAAAAGTCTGAGGTGGAGACATCGTTGAGGAGGATGGGCTGGCGGGTGAGGGCGACCTGGCCCACGACTCCTTTGCCAACGGGAACGCGGGTGCGCTCGACTTGCGGCGTGTGACCGATCTGGAAACGCATGCGCAGATCGTGCGTGCGCTCGTTGAGAAGAAAGATGGCGAAGATGCGGTAGGGAATGAGGGAGCGAACCAGTTCTGAGGTGCGTGCAAGGAGGGTCTGCAGATCGAGCGTGGTATTGAGCGCGTCGGTAAGACGCATGAGATAGGCGATGTCGGCGGGCTCGATGCGGGCGTTGATCGGATCGAATGCCACCGGCGAGGTCGCGGGGTCGGCGGGACGATAGTCGCCCTCGAACTCGTGCGGCGGCGGGGGTGGCGGCGAATCAGGCATTGGTGTCGAAAGGAATCATAGCGTAAAGGGCTCAGGCATCAGGGTTCAAAGGTAGGGAATTTACACTGATCTCATTGTGATTCCCGTTGGCTACATGGCGAAGCGGGTCTGCGAGAAACCTGCGGTTTTCAAGATGCCGGCGGTCGTCGACATCTACTCGGTCGGGTCGTGTGTTAATGACAATTTTGCAGCAGATTACGTCCGTCTTTGGAAGCACAATGGCTATTGGCTGTTTGATTCACCTGAAATCATCACGGCGGTCGCGAAAGAGAATTCGATTGACCTCAATGGATCTCGATTGTTCTACTACGAGGCCCATGAATTGGAGTTTGACGGCCAAGAGTGGAAGACCTTTACGCCTGTGCCCTCAATTCCAACCAATATCAAAATCCCATCGAGGAAGATCTTGGAAGGTTTCGATGTTGTCACATTTTATGCCGGCAATACTCCTGAATGCTCTCCGCTCTCTTGCAACGGTTTGGCGGATGAAATCCCTACAAATAGCCACTGCCTTTTGGAGTCATTCGAACTTGCAGAATCCTGCTTAAATTCGGGCAAATTCGCTGAAGCCGAACCAGGCCCCTATCGAATCTTCGCGGTCTATTCCGTCGATTGGCCCTAATCTCTGATCCCTGACCCCTTGAACCTGCTTTACTCCGCGCCGAGTTCGCGAAGGATGGCGACGGAAGCGGAGGAGCCGATGCGGTTGGCGCCGGCCTCAAGCAGGGTTCGGACTTGATCGACAGTGCGGATGCGGCCTGCGGCCTTGACGCCGCAGCGCGCGCCGACTACGCCGCGCATGAGGGCGACGTCGACAGGGGTGGCGCCTCCGGAGGCAAAGCCGGTGGCAGTATTAATGAAATCTGCGCCGGCCTGAATGGCGATCTCCGATGCGCGCAGCTTCTCCTGCATGGTGAGCATACAGGTTTCGAGGTTGACCTTGAGGATAACGCCGCGATCATGGGCCACTTTCGCGATGGCATGAATGGTGTGCTCGACGGCGTGATGATTGCCGCTCTTGAGCTGGCCGATGGGAAGAACCATGCCGAGCTCGCGAGCGCCGAGCCGGATAAGGGCCGCGGCTTCCTGACGGAGCGTGGAGACCAGCGATGCGCCGAAGGGAAATCCGATGGTGGCGGCGACGGGAATGCCGGTACCGGCGAGGAGCTTGACGGCAGTGGCAGTCCAAACGGGATTCACTACGACCGAGGCAAAGCGGTAGCGCGCTGCTTCCGAACAAAGAGATTCAACCTGCTGGCGGGTGGCATCGGGCTTTACCAGCGAGTGATCGATCACGGCGGCGAGAGACTGCCAACCAGCGAGAGTCCTGGAGGTAAACGCGGCTGAGTCAAAGGTTCCGTGATCAAAATCCAGATCAGAGTTCTGGATGGCTACGGGGGCGGACATTGGGGGATGCTCCTTATGATGCACGGACCTTGGTCCGCGGTCTCCGGGAAATGAGTATACGGCGACCAACAAGGCCAGCCCAAGTGATTTGATGCCAAACTGTGAAATTCGATCGGGCTTTCAGGGATCGGCTAAAAGTCGCGACACCCTCACCTATTCGATATCCATGCGCTCGATGAGACGGCGGCCGTTGGAGCCCGGATGGCAGGAGGTCTCATTCAATGAAGTGGACCCCAGGATTCGCGGCCTTACGGCGTGTTTATGAAGTCTGGCCAGGCGCCATGATGCAGATGTCGGGCAAATTGCGGTAGCGCTCGCCGTAGTCCATTCCGTAGCCGATGACGAACAGGTTGGGGATAGAAAATCCGACGTAATCGGCGTCGATTTTTTCGATGCGGCGGGAGGGCTTGTCGAGCAGCGTCGCGATGCGGAGCGATTTGGGATGTTGCTGGATAAAGAGCTTGCGCAGATAAGCCAGGGTGAGGCCCGTGTCGAGGATGTCCTCGACAATGAGGACATTCTTGCCCTCGATGGGCTGGTCGAGATCCTTGATGACTTTGACTGCGCCGGAGGAGCGCTGGCCATTGCCGTAGCTCGAGACGGCGACGAAGTCGAAAGTGGCGTCGGCCTGGATGGCGCGGGAGAGATCGACAAGAAAGAAGGCGGCGCCCTTGAGCACGCCAACCATGACCAGCTTTTCGCCGTTGAGGTCACGGGTGATTTGCGCGCCCATTTCGGCAACGCGTTCGGCGATCTGCTGGCGGGAATAGAGTACGTCGAGCCCCTGGTAGGTCATGGTGGACATGGAAACAGTATCGCGCGATTCTTGATTCCGATCACCTGTGTAAATCGCGGCCAGAAATCTGAGTTGCTTCCTGAACCGGATTCCGGCACGCCCCATACCCGAAAGAAAAACCGAAGGTGTTAACATCGCGCAATGTTCAATTTGGGCAGACCGGCAACGCCGGGCCAATGGATCGGCCATATCTTTCTTGGCGTGGTAGCGCTGTTTCTTATCTGGTGGATGATGCATTTCCTTTAGGTTGAGCGCAAGATCCCAGGTATCAGAAGCGGTTCTGCGGTGATTCACACTGGTTTGCTTTACGGTGCGCGAAGACGGCACCGGCGACTGCCGCAGCGAAATGGCACGCGCGCGCGTCTATACTTAAAGAGATATGCTTCCCTACATCCCGCTTCCGTTCTGGCCCCACCATCTGAATGCTTTCGGTTTGATGCTTTGGCTCGCCGCTGTGGCGGCCGCGATCATTGTCGACCGTGCGTTCAAGCGGGCGCACATCGACGCAGACGCGGTGGGGATGGTCGCGGTGGCGCTGGTTGTGGGCATCATCGGCGCCAAGATCTGGCATGTGCTCGATACGCCTTCGGAGTTCAGGGAGATTGGCTGGGGGGTTTTGTGGGATAACGCGGGATTTGCCTGGTACGGAGGGTTGACTTTCGGCATCACCGCCTTGGTGGTGATGGGCTGGCGGGCAAAGCTTGGACCCTTGCGGACACTGGACCTTTGCGCTCCCGCGGCGGCGGTCGGCTATGGAATAGGGCGAATCGGGTGCTTTCTCTCCGGGGACGGCTGCTATGGGATCGAGATTCATCCGGTTCATATTCTCGGCATCACCTTTCACCCGTGGGGCATGGCATTTCCGAACGGGATCGAGCCAATTCTGGTTCCGGTTTATCCCACGCCGCTTTACGAGCTGGGAGCAGGGTTGCTGATTGGCTGGTACTTATGGTGGCGGCTTGGCAAACCCCATGCCATCGGGGCGATTTTGGGCCAGTACCTGGCGTTGAGTGGAGCGGCTCGCTTTCTGGTTGAATTCATCCGGCGCAACCCCAAGGTAATTTGGGGTTTATCGAACGCGCAACTGGCCAGCGCAGGGGCGGTTCTGGCCGGCATCGCTTTGACGTGGTGGGTGTCGACGAGGCCGGTGCGGGCAAAGGACGAGGCTCGGGAAAAGGCTACAAGACCCGTCCAGAAGCCCGCCTAAGACCCTGAAAATCTGAAGGGCTCACCTTCTGTTCGTACGAGTGCATCCGTTTCATCCTCAAACACAGATTCGACGAGTCCCGTCGAAGAGGCCTTGACCGCCCGGAGTTCACTATCTGGCGGGGTTGCCTGCGTGATTTAACTCACTAGGTGACTACCAGCCCCTCATCGAAAAGTGATCTAACACACACGTGTGATGACGCTCACAGCCACTCGTATTTTCCGATGCGTAACGTCGGTCACATTGACCGTCGGATCCCTGGATTTCAGACAGCCTCCTCAAGATGCGGGGGTCCGGCGGCCTTCGAGCGCAAGCGAGGTAGGCATGGGCGGAACAATCTGGAATTCGATGCAGCAGAAGGGCTACAGCCGCAGGGATTTCCTGCAATTCTGTACGGCCGCCGCGGCGGCGGCGGGGCTGGCGCAATCCGGCGTAGCTCAGGTGGTTTCAGCGTTCGAAAAGAAGGAAAAACCGGCCGTCATATGGATGCACTTTCAGGAGTGCACCTGCTGCAGCGAGTCGTTTATCCGGTCGTCGCACCCGATTGTGGCGGACGCGCTGCTCGATGTTCTGTCGCTGAACTATACCGAGACGCTGATGGCCGCGAGCGGCTTCCAGGCGGAGAAGAGCCTGAGCGACACGATCGCCAACAACAAGGGTAAATACATTGTGCTGGTGGAAGGCGCCGTGCCCACGAAGGACGAGGGCGTCTACTGCATGGTGGGCGGAAAGACCGCTGAACAGATTCTGCAGACCGTGGCGGCGGATGCGGCGGCAATTGTGGCATGGGGAAGCTGCGCGTCAAATGGATGCGTCCAGGCGGCCAAGCCGAATCCGACCGGAGCAACGCCGATTGCGAAGCTGGTGAACAAGCCGGTGATTAATGTCCCGGGGTGTCCGCCGATCGCCGACGTGATGATGGGCGTGGTGACGCATCTGCTGGTGTTGGGACAGATTCCCGCACTCGATAGCCAGGGGCGGCCGAAGGAGTTCTACGGGCGGCGCGTGCACGATACCTGCTATCGCCGGCCGAACTACGACGCCGGATTGTTCGTGGAGGCCTTCGACGATGAAAACGCGCGCAAGGGATATTGCCTCTACAAGATGGGTTGCAAGGGGCCGGTGACGTACAACGCCTGCTCGGTCGTGCGGTGGAACGAGGGCACGAGCTATCCGATCCAGTCGGGACACCCCTGCATCGGTTGCAGCGAAGAGGGCTTCTGGGATAACGGCCCGTTCTATCAACACCTGGCATCTTTCCCCGGATTCGGCATCGAAAGCACAGCCGACACCATTGGCACCGCGGTTGGAGTGGCCACGCTGGCCGGAGTCGCGGCACACGCGGTAGTGACCAACATTCGCAAGCATAAAGTGATTGCGGAAGTGCACGCAGAAGAACAGAAGGAGAAGTAAAGAGCTATGGCAACGCGTGTCGTCGTCGATCCAGTTACTCGCATTGAAGGCCACCTGCGCATCGAGGCGGTGGTGGAGAATGGCGTCATCACCGACGCATTCAGCGCCGGAACCATGGTTCGTGGGCTGGAGAAGATCCTGATGGGTCGCGATCCGCGCGATGCCTGGGCCATCACGGAGCGCGTGTGCGGCGTGTGCACCACGGTGCACGCGCTGGCCAGCGTGCGCGCGGTGGAAGATGCGCTGGGCATCACCGTGCCGCCCACGGCGGAGCTGATCCGGAACATCATGCTCACGACGCAGTACGTGCAGGACCACGTGATCCACTTCTATCACCTGCACGCGCTGGACTGGGTGGACATTGTGAACGCGCTAAAGGCCGACCCGAAAAAGGCCGCGGAGCTGGCGCAATCGTTCTCCAAGTGGGACAAGAACAACACGGCATATTTCACCGCGGTGCAGGACAAGATCAAGGCGTTCGCGGCGAGCGGATTGGGGATTTTCGCCAACGGTTATTGGGGGCATCCCGCATATAAGCTGCCGCCGGAAGTAAATCTCATCGGCGTGGCGCACTATCTGGACGCGCTCGAATGGCAAAAGGAAGTGGTGAAGATTCACGCGGTGTTCGGCGGAAAGAATCCGCACCCGAACTATCTGGTCGGCGGAGTGCCGTGCTCCATTAACGTAAACGAGGTTGCCGCGATCAACTCGGAGCGGCTGAACCTGGTGTCACGGTTGATCAGCCAGGCCGATGAATTCGTCAACCAGGTCTACATTCCCGATCTACTCGCCGTGGCATCGTTCTACAAGGATTGGGCCAATTACGGCGGCGGGCTGCATAACTATCTCTGCTACGGCGAATTTCCGGCGAACGGCTACGGCCATCCGGAGGCGTTCAAATATGCGCGGGGCGCAGTGCTTAATCGCGATCTGAGCACGCTATATCCGGTGAACCCACGCGATTCGCAGGAGATCAAGGAATACATTGCGCACTCCTGGTACAAGTACGACGGTGGCGACAGCGTGGGCCTGCATCCGTGGGACGGTGAAACGAACATCGCTTACAGCGGACCGAAGCCGCCGTTTGAAAGCCTGGAGGGTTACGAGAAATATTCCTTCCTGAAGACACCGCGCTGGAAGGATAACGCCATGGAAGTGGGACCGCTGGCAAGGCTGCTGGTGTCGTACGCGGCCGGTCACGCGGATGTCAAGGAAACGGTGGGCATGGTGCTGGGCAAGCTCAACGTGCCTGTGGCCGCACTGTTCTCGACGTTGGGAAGGACGGCGGCGCGCGGTATCGACGCGGCGCTGGCCATGATCTGGCTGAAGGATTTCTACGGCCAACTGATGGATCGCGTAAAAATCAACGAAGTTTCGACGCATAACGGCGAGAAGTGGGATCCGAAGACATGGCCGGCAGATTGCGAGGGCGTGGGGCTGGTGGAAGCACCGCGCGGCGCGCTGGCGCACTGGATCAAGATTCACAATGGCGCGATTGAGAATTACCAGCTGGTTGTGCCGACGACCTGGAACGGCTCGCCGCGCGACGGCAAGCAGCAGCACTCATCGTTTGAAGCGTCGCTGATCGGAACGCCGGTGGCCAATCTGCAACAGCCGGTGGAGATTATCCGCACCATCCATTCCTTTGACCCGTGCCTGGCCTGCGCCGTGCATCTGTACGATCCGCAGGGAAGGCACCTTCACCAGGTTTCATTCGAGTAAGCGTATGAGCACTGTGGTAAAAGACGTTTTCAGGATGAACGGCGGAGCGCCGGTTGAGTACAGGCGCGTGTATGTGTGGGAATTGCCGGTGCGGGCATACCACTGGATCAACGCCATCGCGCTGACGCTGCTGTGCGTGACCGGTTACATGATTGGTCATCCGGTGCGCATCGCCTATGCGTCGGAGGCCTACCAGCAGTATTGGTTTGGCTGGGTGCGGTTTATTCATTTTGCTGCGGCGTACGTCTACGTCTTCAATTTTCTGGCGCGGCTTTACTGGGGATTTGTGGGCAACAAGTATGCCAAATGGACAAATTTCTTCCCGGTGACGAAGAAGCAGCAGCAGGAAATCGTAGACGTGGTGAAGACGGACGTGCTGCAAACGAAGATGCACGGAGAGTATCTCGACCGGGCACAATTCGCTGGCGGCGTTTATCTACTTTCTGACGTTCATCGCGTTCTGCATCCAGACCGTCACCGGCTTCGCACTGTACTCATCGATGAGCTCGTCTTGGGTGCCGAGGATGTTCAACTGGGTGGTGCCGCTGCTGGGCGGCGACATGGGCGTGCGCTTCTGGCATCATTTATTCCTGTGGTTCTTTGTCACGTTCGTCATCGTTCACATTTATCTTTCCTTCTACCACGATTACATCGAGGGCCGCGGTACGGTAAGCTCGATCATCGGCGGCTGGAAGTTCGACAGGGTGCGCAGTGACGGAGAATCCGAAAAGCCTTAGGAAGACTCTGGTTCTGGGCCTGGGCAACGTCATCATGGGCGACGAGGGCGTTGGGGTTCACGTGGTGCGGGCGCTGGAGAAGCAGACGCTGCCTGCCGGCGTGGAGTGCCTGGACGGCGGAACGGGCGGATTCATTCTGCTGGAGCCGCTGCAAAATGCCGATCGGATCATCTTGATTGATGCCGCCGCGGATGGAAACCCTCCCGGGACAGTGACGCGCACAACGCCGCGATTTTCAAAGGACTATCCGCCGACGCTAACTGCGCACGACATCGGGGTCAAGGACCTGCTGGACGTGTTTTATATGCAGAGCGGAACGCGGGAAGTGATCTTATACGCAATCGCCATCGACCCCCAGCAGCCGATCTCGATGGAATTGTCGGTGGAGTGCGCCCGGGCCGCTGAAACGGCTGCCTACGAAATCCTCGAGGAACTGAATACGGTCGCAGCCGGGGCGTAAGCCCGGCCGTTCCTTGCTCCAATAGCAGTTGGAATTGCAAATCGGACCAAATTGGTCTATTATTCCGTGTATGGAATCAAAGGCCTGTTGTCGGTGCTGTCTGTTGCCCACGCGGCACCGGTGACCTGGGTCTGAATTTCGAAGTATAAGTCCACGGCTTCCCGATGCCCGCGATTGAGCGCAAAGCTCTCGCGGGCATTTTATTTGAGCGGAACGAAAGAGATGAGAGAAGATGAGCGAAGCGACTGCGCCAAAAGAGACCAAAGCTCAGCGGATGGAGCGGCTGAAGCGCGAGAAGAATCCCTGGGAGGCATTTGACGAAGTTCGCGCGTTTGCGCGCGAGGGGCGCTCGAGCGTGGTGCCGGAGTGGGCTTCTACCTATTTCAAATGGTGGGGCGTGTATACGCAGGGCGACGGCGTAGGCGCGACCGGCGGCAAAGGCGGGGAAGGCCTGGCCACCGAATGGTTCATGATGCGGATCGGGATTCCCAACGGAATCATCTCCGCGAGCCAACTGCGGAAGATCGGCGAGATCACCCGCAACTACGCGCGGAACCTGGCAGACATCACGGTGCGCCAGAACATTCAGCTGCATTGGCTGACGATCGAATCGCTGCCGGAGGTGGTGGACGCGCTGGACGCCATTGGGTTCTCGCCCAAGGGCGCGTGCGGCGACGTGGTGCGCAATGTAACGGGCTGTCCGCTGGCCGGCGTTGACGCTGACGAGCTGATCGATGCCTCGCCGATTGCGCAAGCCATCGCCCATGAATTGACGGCGAATTCAGAGTTCTACAATCTGCCGCGCAAGTTCAAGATTTGCGCCACCGGCTGCCCGTCATGGTGCAGCTATCCCGAGATCAACGACATTGCGCTGACGGCGGCGGTACGCGACGGCGAAGTGGGCTACTCGCTGCGCGTGGGCGGAGGGCTTTCCAACGAGCCGCACCTGGCGGTGAAGCTCGACGCATTTCGTGCGGCCGGATCAGGCGCTTCGCGTGGCGCGCGGGGTGACGGAGATCTTCCGCGATCAGCAGGTATTGCGCGAAAGCCGCGACAGGGCCCGGATGAAGTACCTGTTCATGCGCGAAGGCTGGACGGCGGAGCGCTTCCTGGACGAACTGCATACGAAGATTGGATTCAAACTCGATGCGGCGGCGCCGGAGCTCGTTCCGGACGATATCCTTCGCGACCATGTGGGCATCCATCCGCAACGGCAGGCGGGGTTGGCGTACGTGGGTGCATCGGTGCTGCGCGGACGCCTTTCAGGCGAGCAGTTGGAAGCGGCAGCGGAATTGGCGGAGCGATTTGGAAGCGGGGCGCTGCGGCTCACGGTCTCGCAGAACCTGGTGATCATCGATGTTCCGCACGCGAAAACCGGCGAATTGGCGCGAGAACTGGGCCAGATTGGATTGCATGTGGAAGGCTCGATGTTCTGGCGCGGCGCGGTGGCGTGCACAGGAACAGAGTTCTGCAAGCTGGCGATTACAGAGACCAAGGGCTTTACAAGGTGGCTGGTGGACGAGATGGAAGAGCGCCTGCCGCAGTTCGATCAGCAATTGAAGCTGCACGTAACCGGCTGCCCCAACGGCTGCGGCCAGCACTGGATTGCGGACGTCGGACTGGAGGGCAAGAAGATCAAGCACGAGGGCAAGCTGACCGACGCGTTTTACTTCTGCCTGGGCGGGGCGGTGGGCCAGCACGCAGGAATCTCGCGGCCGGTGGGTTACCGGTGCCCTGCGCCGCTGGTACCAGAGGCGATTGAGCGGTTGCTGCGCGGGTATATGGCGGAACGGAGCGGGCAAGAAGAATCTGCGCGCGTGGTTTGCGCGGCACACGAATGAAGAACTGCGAGCGCATTTGGCCGGAGAGATTCTGGATGCCGTGGAACGAGATCTGCCGACGGCACGCGTGCCGCACGGCGTGGCGGAGTGAGAAAAGCAGGGAGTAGCCAATAGCCAGCAGCCAATAGGGAATAGGACGAAACAATGAGTTTGTTGCCCATTTTTTTGAAGCTCGACGGCCGGCCGGCGCTGCTGGTGGGAGCGGGGACGGTGGCTCTGGAGAAGATCGGATCGCTGCTCAAGACCGGTCTGCGGCTGCGGGTAGTTGCGCCTGAGGCAAGGGAAGAAGTTCGCGAGCTGGCGGCTGAGGGAAAAATAGAGTGGGTGCAGCGGGAGTTTGAACCGACGGACCTTGATGGCAACTTTATCGCGATTGCGGCGACCGATGTGCCTGAAGTGAATGCCCGGGTTTACCGCGAGGCCGTGGCGCGAGGGATTCCGGCGAATAGCGTGGATGATATTCCCAATTGCGATTTCTTTTTTGGCTCGGTGGTGAGCCGCGGAGATTTGCAGATTGCGATTTCGACCGCCGGCGAGAGCCCGGCAGTGGCGCAGCGGCTGAGGCGCGAGATCGACGAACAATTGCCTCAGGACCTGGGGCCGTGGCTGGCGAAACTCGGCGATCTGCGACGCGAGGTCCTGGCCGCGCATCCGCGCAGCGAAGAGCGCAGGTTGCTGCTGCACGAGCTGGCGCAGAGGGAGATATGCGATTCGGCGCTGTGCGAAACGAAGCAGCGGGCGCGGACGGGCAGGGAAGTGGGCGCAATTGCGGGGACGGTTTATCTGGTTGGAGCCGGGCCGGGCGATCCGGAGTTACTTACGTTGAGGGCGGTGCGGCTGATCGAGAGCGCGGACGTGATTCTGCACGACGACCTGGTGCCGCAGGCGATTCTCGATTTGGTGAAAGCTGAATCCGATGTGGTGAACGTGGGCAAGCGCTGCGGCGCGAAGACCATTACGCAAGAGGAAATCAATGGTTTGATGGTGGAGAACGCGCGGGCGGGGCGCAGCGTGGTGCGCCTGAAGAGCGGCGATCCAATGCTGTTTGGCCGAGCCAGCGAGGAGCTGGCTGAGCTGGCTGAGGCTCAGGTGCCGGCGGAGATTGTGCCGGGTGTGTCGGCGGCATTTGCAGCCGCGGCCGCGATAGGCCGGTCATTGACCGATCGGGATTGGGCATCGCACGTGATTCTTTCCACGGGGCACCATGCGCAGTCGCACAATCGTGAGGCGCTGCCTGCCATCGAAGCGGGTACACGAGTGATCTACATGCCGGGCCGGAACTTGGCGTTGCTGGCTGCGGAATGGCTGGCCGAAGGATTGCCGGAGGATTTGCCTTGTGCCGTGGTTTCGCGCGCGGCACAGCCGGATCAGAGGGTGTTTCACACCACGCTTGGAGCGCTGGGGGAAGCTGAGCCCGCTGCCGCGCCCAGCCTCCTGATTGCCGGATGGGCGGTCAGGGCAATGAGGGCTGGCGAGCGTTCCATTGACCGCGCCGCTTTTATCGAAGCCTCCGACTAGCCTCTTGGAAAGGCTCTGTTTCAGACGATCTTTCTGAGTGCGCAACACGGCGGACGATCGTGCCGCGCGGCCAGCCTTCCCGGCAAGGGACTCGTGCGCATCGATATTTCGACAAACGAAACCTGCTGAAAACAAAGACTGAAGCCTAGTTTGTAACGTTACAGTGGCGTGTTGAGACTACCGCTGGGCCAGCAAATCGGCGAAGGTCACCTTCAACGGCGGACAGGCTGATCGGCTGGGTGGCCGATGGGGGGGACCTAGCTGGTTCACTTTTCCGCTCAGGCTTCCGCCGTGACTCTTCGGACTTCCCCCGGAGGATCCAATGACACAACCGATGCAGACAGTGGGTGCGCGGCTTCGTGCAATCGGTCACTGCGCCCTGGTGGGAACGCTGGCAGGAATGCTGGCCGGGCAAGCCGTAGCGGAGGGCGCGGTCGGCGCGAACAAGCAGACGACAACAAGGCCCGAGACGACAACCGTCCCGGACGGATCCCAGACAGAACAGATCAGTCTTGCGCTGCCCGCGAACCTTCCGCTGGCGCCACAGGACAGTGCCGGTGTCGATTTGAGCGCATTGCCCGATGCGCCGGCGGTATCGGCAGGGACAAGCGACTCGGCGAGCGTGAAAATGCCGCCTGAGCTGAAGGCGATGATGGACGCAGCGAGCCAGAACACGCAGAATCTTCAACCGGCGCCGGCAAAGAAGAGCCACGGGATCCAGCGGCCGGGAATGTTGATTATGGGAATCGTCGGGATACCGATCGCTTTCATCGGAGTCGGTATTTACTCCATTAACACAAGAGAAACAGGTAAGAAGATCGGGCTGGGCTCGGCGTTTTTCGTGCCAGGCGCCCTGATGTCGGGGTTCGGCTTCTACTTCGCGTTCAAGCCCAAGCAGTGACACTTGCCGAAGCGGATCGGGCGGAAATCGCAGGGACTAGCGATGCTCCTTCCGCCTTGTGTTTCAACTTTGCAAACCTCGCTTTAATGATTCAGCAGGAAGATGTTTACGCTCTCGAAATCAACGGTTTGACGGCCCAATGAGGTACTTCCGCGCGTGATAAGATCATCGCATCTTCGCGGAAGAGGGCAACGATGCCGGGCAACATCGAAAGCCATGCTTCCTCCCACACTCCCGACTCGCGCGCGCAGGAGATCCGCGCCTACCTGGGCCGGTTGTTGGCGGGAGAACATTTCTCCGCCTCCAGCCGCCGCGGGCAGTTGCTCCGCTACCTGGTGGAGCACACGCTCAAGGGCGACTCCGACAAAATCAACGAATACGCGATCGGGCTGGACGTCTTCCAGCGCCCGGCATCGTTCGATCCGCGCATTGAGTCGGTGGTACGGACGGAGTTCAGCCGGCTGCGCCAGCGGCTCAGGGACTACTACGCGGAAGAGGGCCGGCGCGACACCATCGTCATTGAATTCCCGCCGCGCAGCTACGAGGCCAGCTTCACGTTCCGCGATGCTGCAAAGCTTCGCGAGCCGACTGCGTTTCCAGAGCCGGTTCGGATTCCGCAACTGGTACCGCCGAGCGCACGCAGCGCCAGGCGGGTCTGGCTTATAGGGGCCGTCGCCGTGCCGTGCATTGCCGCCGCAGGAGTCGCCGGAATCATGCTGTGGAGACAGCATGTATCGAACATGCTGTCGAGGCAGCCGATCCACGCGATCGTGGTGTTGCCGTTCGAGGATTACTCGCCCAACCATCAGGATGAATACATTGCCGATGGAATTACGGAAGAGCTGACCAACGACCTGGCGCAGTGGCGGGATCTGCGCGTGGTGGCGCGCACTTCGGCATTCGCCTTCAAGGGCAAGGGCGAAGATGTGCGGGAGATTGGCCGGCAACTGAACGTGGACGCGGTGCTGGAAGGCAGTTTCACCCGAGACGGCAACCAGATGCGAGTCACGGCTCAACTGAACCGGGCGACCGACGGGTACCACCTGTGGTCGCATTCCTACGAAACGCAATCCGACGACATGCTGGCGATGCAGGATGAGGTTGCGACCTCGATCACCGATGCCATTCGCCATATCGGGGGCGGATCACCGCCGGTGATTCGACCGCCGACAACGAACAACGAAGCGCTCGATCTCTACCTACAGGGCGAGTATCAGAATCACCTGCGCACGGCGGACTCGCTGGCCAAATCCATCAGCCTCTTTCAGGCGGCGCTCCAGAAGGATTCCAAACTTTGCGCGCGCTTATGTCGGGATTGGGAGCTCGGAGATCGGCACCATATCGATGACGACGATCACCGCGACGGAAGGTTTTCCGAAGGTTCGCGAGGCGGCCGAGAAAGCCATCGCACTCGATCCCAATCTGCCCGAAGCCTACGAACTGCTGGCGGACGTGACCTACAACTACGACTGGAATTGGCCTGAAGCGGAAAGCGATTATCGCCATGCGATCGACCTTGGCGGGGGCGCAGAGGTTCGCGCCCGTTACGGCTGGTCGCTCGCTACGCGGGGCCGCTTCGCCGAGGCGCACGAGCAGTTTCGGCTGGCCGCCGAGCAGGATCCGCTCTCGGTTGTGCCGCCGTTCGACGAGTTCGTGGCCTACTATTTCGAGCGCGATGCTGCGGGCCAGCAAAAGTCTGTCGCGCGTCTGGAACAAATCAATCCCCAGTTCTTTGGAGGCCCGGGGTGGGCCCTGGTAGGGGCGATGGCGCGCGGCGATTGCGCGACGGTCGTGAAGGATGCCGGAGCGTTCGTGAAGGCATACCCCAAGCTGCCGCTGAGCCAGACCATGCTGGCGTTCGATGCGGTCTGCCAGAAAGACAGGCCCCGCGCGCTGGCCCAGATCAAATTGATGCAGGCCCAGCAAACGCCACACTACCAACTGGCCATCGTGTATGCGTACCTGCACGACACGGACAATGCCATTGCCGAGCGTCAACAAGTGCGCCGAAGCGCACGAAGGGCAGATTCTCTATATCAAGTACGATCCTTTCTTCGACGGGATCCGCGGCGATCCCCGGTATGTGGCGCTGGAGAAGCGCGTGGGGCTGGAGTGAAGGGGCAGAGCCAGCGGAGTTCGTGGTGCTAACGGCTGACGGATGAAAGGCTAGTCGCCGGCTTATTTTCGCGGTCCGGAGAAGCGTCTTTGGGAGCTTACCTTTGCCGGGGCCTCAACGGTGGTTCATCGGGAAGACATCGCGACCACGGCTGAGTTGAACAGCATTCTCGATGAGATGCGAGTCCTGGCCGAGGACGACGGCGTCCTGATCGCACAGTGGTGCAGCCCCCGAATCATCGCTCGGAAGTGAGCGGCGAGCGCAGGATCAATTCTCTAACGCATCACGTAACCACCGTCGACCGAAATCGACTGGCCGGTGATGTAGCTGGCCGCGTCGCTGCAAAGCCACAAGACCGCGGCGGCAATCTCCTCTGGGCGCCCCAGTCGCTTCATGGGGACGAAGGTGTTGAGCATCCTGTCCAGCTCCGGTCCCTGTCCTTCGGCTATCATCTTGTCGGACATGGGCGTCTGGATCATGCCTGGGCAAACGTCGTTGACGCGAATGCCGCGCGTTGCGTATTCGAGAGTCTGCGCTCTTGGTGAGCCCAATGACTCCGTGTTTGGCAGCGTGATAGGTGCCTCGCCTGTTTCCGCCGATGAGGCCGCCGAGGGACGAGCAGTTGACAATGGCGCCGCTGCCCTGGGCCCGCATTTGCTGCAACTCGAACTTCATTGAGCTCCACACGCCGCGCAGGTTGATGGCCATGACGCGATCGTAGTCATCGCGCGGGGAGTCGGCAGTTTCGGCGAGGACGTTTTGCACGCCGGCATTGTTATAGGCGGCGTCGAGGCGGCCGAATGTGGCGACAGTTTGCCTGACCATGTTTTCCACCTGGGCATCGTCGGAGACGTCACAGGTAACGGCCAGAGTTTTATGACCTTTGGCGGCAATGGCACTGGCCGCGGTCTGCACTCCCTTTTCGTTCCAGTCTGCCAGCACTACGGCAGCCCCGGATTCGGCAAACGCAATTGCAGTGGCCAGGCCCAGGCCCGATGCCGCCCCAGTCACCAGGGCGACCTTGTTTTCAAATGTGATGTTCATCGAAATCTCCTCGGTCGGAATGAGTGGAACAGGAATTGGCTAGCGATCGATCAGTTTCTGGTGCGTGGCCGGATAGCGCTCGCCCACGACCTTGATTGCCGAGGATGCTTCTTCGAGGGCGCGCACATCTTCCTGAGTGAGTTCGAGGGTTGCGCCGCCGAGGTTCTCTTCAAGCCGGGAGACTTTGGTGGTGCCGGGAATGGGCACGATCCACGGCTTCTTGGCGAGCAGCCATGCGAGAGCGACCTGCGCAGGCGTGGCCTTCTTTTGCTGGGCGAACTTCGTGACCACGTCGACGAGCGCTTGATTGGCGCTTCGATTCTCCTCGCTGAAGCGAGGCACGACGGCGCGGAAATCGTTGCTGGCGAATTGGGTGGATGCGTCGATTTTGCCGGTGAGGAAGCCTTTGCCGAGGGGGCTGAAGGGAACAAAGCCGATGCCGAGCTCTTCGAGTGTGGGCATGACGGACTGCTCAGGTTCGCGCCAGAAGAGGGAGTACTCGCTCTGTAACGCAGTAACGGGCTGCACGGCGTGAGCGCGGCGGATGTTTTTTGCGCCGGCTTCGGAGAGTCCGAAATGCCTGACCTTGCCTACCTGGATCAGGTCCTTCACTGCGCCTGCGGTCTCTTCGATGGGGGTGTTCGGGTCAACTCGATGCTGGTAGAGGAGATCAATGACGCCGGTTTTAAGGCGCTTGAGTGACCCTTCGACGACTTGCTTGATATGTTCGGGGCGACTGTTAAGTGTTGTCCATTTTCCGCTGCCGTCAGGGTTTGGTTCAAAGCCGAATTTGGTTGCGATGACCACTTTGTCCCGGAACGGAGCCAGAGCTTCGCCGACAAGTTCTTCGTTGACGTAGGGGCCATAGACTTCGGCCGTATCGAAGAAAGTAACGCCGCGCTCAACGGCGGCTCGAATGAGCTTGATGGCTTCGGACTTCTCCGTGGCGGGGCCGAACCCGAAGCTCAAGCCCATGCAACCGAGGCCCAGTGCTGAAACTTCAAGGCCGCTTTTTCCCAATTGACGCTTTTTCATGATTGCTCCCGCGCTTGAAAATGCTGCTGCTGAAAACAACAATTCCAGACAACGACAAGTTTAGGCCGAATATGTTTATGAGACTAGATGGCTTGCAATTCAAATGGTTATGAGTAAAATGCATGAATCATGAGAAATGACCTCGGAGAGCTCTCGGCCTTCAGGACGGTCGCCGAAGAACGCAGTTTCACCCGCGCCGCCGCGCGCCTCGGCATTTCGCAATCTGCTTTGAGCCACTCCATTCGAGGGCTCGAGAAGCGGCTTGGGTTGCAATTGCTGGCGCGGACCACACGAAGCGTTTCTCCAACCGCCGCCGGCGCGGCGCTGCTCAACGAACTTGCGCCGGCGCTGGAGCGGATTGAGCAAGCGGTTGCAGAAACACGGAAGCAGAGGGAGAAGCCTTCAGGCCGAATTCGGCTCATCATCCCGCGAACGGCCTCGCAGATGGTGCTGCTGCCAAAGCTGGCTCAGTTTACCCGCGCCTATCCTGAGATCGTATTGGAGGTCACTTCATCGAACGACCCGGTCGATCTGGTCGCGGGCGAATATGACGCAGGAATCCAACTCGGCGAGTTCATCGAGAGAGACATGATCGCCGTACGTGTGACCGGCGAGTTGCGTCTCGCAGTGTTCGGTTCCCCGAAGTATTTCAAAACCAATCCTATTCCACGACATCCGCAAGAATTGAAAAACCATGCCTGTATCGGATTTCGATTCCGCAACGGTCTTTATCGATGGGAGTTCGAAAAAGGCGGGAAGGGGCAGACGGTGAGTCCCCAGGGGCCTGTTTCTTTCGATGATCCGAGTCTGGTGATCCAGGCGGTGCTTGAGGGAGTGGGGATTGGAACCGCGATGGAAGATTCGGTGGCTGGTCTGCTTGCAAAGGGGCGCCTGGTGCAGGTTTTGCGAGACTGGTGCCCACTGTTCGCAGGGTATTTTCTTTACTATCCGAGCCGCCGGAATCAGCCTGCCGCTTTGGCTGCGCTGATTGACACGCTTCGCCTGTCGGACTGAGCGACAGGCAAGCTGGTCCGCTCAGTCACTTGGGCTCAGATGGCGAATCCGAGTCATTGAAACTCATCCACCGCCTGGAGGGGGAGTCGACGCCGGAGACCCGTTTAGACTGATCGCATGGCCAAGCGGATCGGAGTGCACCTGGGGACCCCGGGCGGAGCGTCTAACTCCGTTGAGCGCGCGCGAGAGATTGGCGCCAATACATTCCAGTTCTTCTCGTCGAGCCCGCGCATGTGGCGCGCGCCGAAGGTTGACCCGAAGCAGGCAGAGCGGATGCGCGAGCTGCGCGCTAAGCTCGACGTGGGTCCGCTGGTAATTCACACGAGCTACCTGGTGAATGTTTGCAGCCAGTCAAGTGAGATTCGCGAGAAGAGCGTGACGGCATTTCGCGGAGAGATTGAGCGCGCTTTGGCCTGGGGAGCAGAGTACCTGGTGCTGCATCCGGGATCGTGGAAAGGGCTGACGCGCGATGAAGGATTGAGGCTGGCGGCTGACTCGATTGAACGCGCGATCGATAGGCTGCAGTGGCAGGGAACTGGTTTTCACATCTTGATTGAGAACACCGCGGGCGCTGAGTTTTCGCTGGGCGGAAGTTTCGAGCAGGTTGCCGAACTGGTAGAGCGCCTGAAGAATCATGCGCCCGTGGCTGTGTGCCTCGACACGTGTCATACGCACGTGGCCGGATACGACATGGTGAGCGCCGAAGGTTACGAGGCGACGATGAAGCTGGCCGGGGCAACGGTGGGGTTGGACGCGGTGCGAGTGTGGCACTGCAACGACGCGAAGGCCGAGCGCGGATCGAAGCTCGACCGGCATGAGCATATCGGGCAGGGAACCATGGGGCTTGAACCTTTCCGGCGCCTGCTGAACGATGCGCGCTTTGCGCACTGCGCGTTTATCGCGGAGACTCCGGTGGACGAAGAGGGCGACGAGGAGCGGAACGTGCGTGCGCTGAAGCGGCTGGTGAAATGAGATTGCAGACTGTACCCTTGTATCTCGCCGGCTGGCATTCGATTCGCGTGAACAATCAATGGCGCCTGATCTTCCGTTGGGAGGGCGGCAAGGGTGAAGCGTCGGAGATCTATCTCGATAAACATAATTACCGGTGAGGTGCCACATGATAAAGACCGAACGACGGCCCGTGAGCGTTGGAGAGATGCTCGTGGAGGAGTTTCTAAAGCCGCTCGGCCTGACACAGGGAGCTTTGGCTGAAGCCATGGGTGTGCCGCGCAAGCTGGTCAATGAGTTGTGCAACGATCGCCGCGCGGTGACTGCCGACACGGCGCTGATCTTGGCGCGAGTATTCGGAAACTCCCCTGAATTCTGGTTGAATACTCAGCGTCGCGCGGAGCTGTGGGAGGCCATGCATACACCGGCAAGGCGCGAACGCATCGAGCGCTCCCGGAGCCTTCGGTCGGTGGCATAATGCTGCGCGGGCCCCGGCGCTCCGCCGTTTACACTAAAAAGTGATGGCGGACGAAAAAGAACAACTGCGCTACGACCCTGCGGTGATCGAGAAGAAGTGGCAGGAGCGATGGGCGGCCGATCCCGCGCTCTACGCGGCTGAGCCGGCGACAAGCGAAAAGCCCAAGTACTACGTGCTGGAGATGCTGCCGTATCCGAGCGGCCAATTGCACATGGGCCACGTGCGCAATTACGCCATTGGCGATGCGCTGGCGCGGCAGATGTGGATGCGGGGCTACAACGTGCTGCACCCCATGGGCTGGGATGCGTTCGGGCTGCCCGCGGAGAATGCAGCGCTCAAGAACAACGTACCGCCGCGCGAGTGGACGCTCAAAAACATCGCCGCCATGAAGCGGCAGTTTAACCGCCTCGGCATGGGGTTTGACTGGGCCACCGAAGTGACCACCTGCATGCCGGAGTATTACCGCTGGAACCAGTGGTTCTTTCTGCGCATGTACGAGAAAGGGCTGGCCTACCGCAAAAAAAGCAAGGTGAACTGGTGCCCGGAGTGCGCCACGGTGCTGGCCAATGAGCAGGTAGTCGACGGCTGCTGCTGGCGGCACGAAGACACAAAAGTGGAGCAGCGCGACCTGGTGCAGTGGTTCTTCCGTATCACGGCCTACGCGCAGGAACTGCTGGACGATCTGGACAAACTGGATGGGTGGCCGGAAAAAGTGCGCACCATGCAGAGGAACTGGATCGGCCGCAGCGAGGGGACGGAAGTCGACTTTTTCCTGGCGGAAAAAGTCGACCAGGGACCAGGGACCAGGGATCAGGGATCAGAAAAGCAGGGAACGGAACAGACGCGCATTCGGGTGTTCACGACGCGGGTCGACACGATCTTCGGCGCAACGAGCGTGCAGTTGGCGCCGGAGCATCCGTTGGTGAAGGTATTCACAGCCGAAGATGCAGACCTGAAGACGAAGGTGGACGAGCTGCTCGCGCAACAGAAGACGGCGAGAGAAGCGGGCGACCTGGGCGCGATTGACAAGCACGGCGTGGCCACGGGACGTTTCGCCACGAATCCGTATAACGGCGAGCGCGTGCCGATCTGGGTGGCGAACTACATCCTGATGGACTACGGAACGGGCGCCATCATGAGCGTACCGGCGCACGATGAGCGCGATTTTGAGTTCGCGACGAAATACGGGATTGAGATTCGGCGGGTGATCAAGCCTGTCACGGACACAGAGGATTCAGATGCGCTCCCGTTCATTTCCGAAGACGGCGTGCTGGTGAACTCCGGGGAATACGACGGACTGACTTGTAACCAAGCCCAGGAACAACTCCAAAAAGCTGCCGCCCGGCAGGGCTTTGGCGAAGCAAAGGTCATCTTTCGCTTGAAGGATTGGGGAGTGAGCCGGCAGCGCTACTGGGGCACGCCGATTCCCATGATTCACTGCGAGCGTGACGGGCTCGTTCCGGTTCCGGACGATCAACTGCCGGTGCTGTTGCCCGACAAGATCGAGATTACGCAGCAGGGCGGGTCGCCGCTGGCGCGTGTGCCGGAGTTTGTGAACACCACGTGCCCCGTGTGCGGCGGACCGGCGAAACGCGAGACGGACACGATGGACACGTTTGTCGACTCCAGCTGGTACTTCTATCGCTACACGGACGCGCACAATTCTTCTGCTCCCTTCGGACGAGAGCGTGCGGAATATTGGTTTCCCATTGACCAATACATCGGCGGCGTGGAGCACGCCATTCTGCATCTGATCTACTCGCGCTTCTGGACCAAGGTGATGCGCGACCTGGGCCTGGTTGAGAACGACGAGCCGGTTCAGCGCCTGTTTACGCAGGGCATGGTGATCAAAGACGGCGCGAAGATGTCGAAGTCGAAGGGCAACGTGGTTTCGCCCGATGACATGGTGGCGCGCTACGGCGCTGACTCGGCGCGCATGTATTCTCTTTTTGCCGCGCCTCCTGACCGCGATCTCGACTGGCAAGAGGACGGTGTCGCCGGGGTGAGCCGCTTCCTGGGCCGCGTTTGGCGGATCGTGACGAAGTATGCGCCTGTCGCGCGCGGTGCGGGAGCATCGGCACAGACCTTCTCAAACACCCGAGAAAGCGGCGCCCCGCTGCTGAGGAAGCTGCACCAGACGATCGCCAAGGTCACGCAGGATTTCGAGGGCCGCTGGCACTTCAATACCGACGTAGCGGCAATCATGGAGCTTGTCAACGAGATTCAGGACGCGGATGCGCAACTTGCATCGGGCGAGATTCCGGCGCCTGTCGTCCGCGACCTGCTCACAAATCTTGTTCTGTTGCTCGCGCCGTTCGCGCCGTTTCTCGCTGCGGAGCTTGGGGAAGAACTGGGCGGCGACGGTGCGATCCTTCGCGCGCCATGGCCCAAGAGCGATCCCGGGTTGGCCAGGGAAGACGAGATTGAGATTCCTGTGCAGATCAACGGCAAGCTGGTCACGGTGGTGCGGGCGGCAGCAGGCGCGGACTCGAAAACGATGGAGGCGGTGGCGCTGGCCGACGAGAAGGTCAAGGCTCGCATAGCGGGCAAGACCGTTGTCAAAGTGATCGTCGTGCCTGGCAGAGCCGTCAACCTGGTTGTGAAGTGAGGGCAGCCTCCGTGGCAATCGTTCACGGCAATACTCCTGTGCGCGGAACGCAGTTGCTGGTGGAGCATATGGGCGATGTTGCCGGGCGGCCATCGCTCGTAGCCATTGAGATTGCCTGGCGCTGGCTCTTCGGGATTCCATTTCTTTTGATCTGCTGGCAGCAACTCCAGCAGATTCTTGCTGCCTATCCGCTGGAATCTTCCGGCGCCGGCTCCATCGACACGCAGAATCCATGGGTTGCGGCGGTGCAACTCTCGAATGTTGCCGCGTTCTACGAACCGCACGTAAATGCGGTGCTGCGCTGGCTGCTGCCGGCCGCGGCCCTGGTATGGATGATCGTTTCTGGAGCAGGCCGCAATCTTCTGTTCATGCGCATGGAGCCGCGCGTGCCTTTTCGGCCGATCGCAATGATTCTGCTGCAAGGCGCGTGGCTCGCCCTGCTGGGGCTGGCGTTGTGGGGCTGGCTCGGATCCATGCGGTGGGTGGCCGCCACGCATATCGCCGGAGCCGGAGAGCCCGATCTAATTGGCTACTTTGTCTGGGCCATCTTTCTGTCGCTGGGATTCTTCACGGCGTTTGCGATGACGAGTTGGGCGCTGACGATCGCGCCGATTCTTCTCCTGGCGGAACGGCGCGGCTCCGCCCTCTCAAGTCTTGGACAGGCTTTGCGGTTGGGGAAGACCTTTTCAAGCAAGCTGGCCGAGATCAACCTGGTTCTCGGTATCGTAAAGCTCGCGCTGTTGGTGGTGGCGATGGTCTTTTCCGCCGCGCCGCTGCCGTTCAGCGACGAGTTGGGCCCTGGCGCGATGCACTTCGTCGTGGCCGCATCGGGGCTGTTCTTTCTGGTTGCCGATGACTTCTTCCAGGTGGTGCGGCTCAAGGCGTTCGTGGAGTTCTGGAGAATCTTCAGGGGCAGTGCAGAGGCGTGATCTATTTACCCGGGTGCTGTGCCGCCTCATCCTTCAGGAAGGCGTCGCTTAACGTCTTCTTATCCCTGGCGATGGGCAACAAAGTCGGGTAAAACTGCACAAATGTGGTGTCGACCGCGCCGTGCTGCTGATGGCATGAGTAGCATGATGCGGTTTGGGGAAAGATCTTGCCATTCGCAGTCGGTGATGCGAAGTGGAAGAATGCCCACCCGCCCGGGAATCGCGCGGCATCTTTGACGTGCACCTCGATGCCCATCACGTCGGTGCTTTGATAGTGGCCGCTCTGGTTGATTGATCCCTTGCTTTCGGCCCCGCGCGATTCCAGCACCATCACGGTCTTGTCTGGCCAGGTTCCTGTCGCCACAAAACTGCGATATGCCGCGGGATTGACGAAGACATTGTCGAACATGGTCATGCCTGACGGGTTGGGAGCGTAGCTCATGCCGATGCCGGAGGAAAGGTAGATCCATTCACGGTAATTCGCGGGCGGCAGCATGTCGCCGTTGGGGGCATAAGCCGGCCCCGAATCCGTGGCAGCAGCCACGGTGGCCGGAGATGCCCCGAGTGGCTGGAAGAATGCGCCGGCAGCTGCCAGAAGGCAGGCCGCAACCCCAATGGCGAGGATGTTGGGAAGCGCAGAACCTCTCATAGCCGAAATATACGCTGCGTCTCTGCCAGCGGTTCCGTGTGTTTCGGCTGTCGGGGGCCTAGAACAGCTTCAACTGAATCACGAGATACTTCTTCGGATTCTCGCGCATGCCCTTGATGAGTTGCTGAGCCTGATCGGCGGTCTGGTCAAGATGATCGTAGAGCGCGCGGTTTTTAACCAACTGGCCGGCCGTACCCTGGCCGGAATTAATACCCTTTGAGATCTCGTCAAGGTTGGTCAAAGTATCGTCCAGCTTTTTGGCAAACTCCGGGTCCTTGACCAGCTTGCCCAGCGATCCCTTGCCGGAGTCGATTTGAGCGGTCAACTTGCTGAGATTCGCAGTGGCGTCATTCAAATTGTTATAGAGTGTCTCATCCTTCAACAGCTTGCCCGCGGTGCCTTTGCCCGCTTGCAGGTCCGCGGTGATCGAATTGAGATTATCGACAGCCGAATTCATTTTCTTGTAGAGTGTGTCGTCGTTAATCAGCTGACCCAGGCTTCCTTTGCCATTCGAGATGTTCTCGGTGATGGTCTGCAGGTTGGCGGCCATCGATCCGATATTCCTGGCCATCCTGGGATCGTTCAGCAACTCGCCCGCCGTGCCTTTGCCAGTATTGAGTGTGTCGACCAGGGTTTCAATCTTGTGGATCAGCACGTTGATTTCCTGGATGGAGACCTGGCTGGTGTTGATCACGGACTGAATGGTTGGCGCGCCGGACTGTTGAAGCTCGGCGCCGTTGGCTACGGGCGGCCCCGTTGCGTGGGTGGAGTCGATGTCGAGGTAGCTGTCGCCGAGGACGCCAGCCGCCTGGATGGAGGCCAGGGAATCCGTATGCAGGTCGAACACATATTTCTCGCCCACCTGCATGGTCACCTCGACGGGGTTGGGATTCCGCGCGGGAACCACGCGCATGCGGATGACATTGCCGATGGTGACGCCTTCGAGGCTAACGACCGCGCCATCTTTCAGGCCGCCGGCGTTGGGAAAGTAACAACGCAGCTCGATGCGGCGAGCGAATAAGCCGCCAGAAGAGGCGGTCATGAGAAAGACGATGGCGGTCAGCAGGGCGAGGGCGACCAGAACCAGCGCTCCCACTTTGAGTTGCGACCACCGAATCTCTTTGCGGCTTGGCACGGGTCTCCTCTTGAGAAACTTAGCGGGTCAACGCCTTGAGAATATCAGAGGCGGCGCGGTCTGAGCGGTTCCGGGTGCGCGTGGCGGAACGCTTTCGAGTCGCTTTTCCTCGGGGCTAAAGCCCTGATTCCCTTGGTTAATAGGATGCAGGGACCTGACCCAGGGACGCAGGGCATGGCCTTTTGAACTAAAGCATCCACTTTTGAGGCTGGCACGTTCTGAAAACTCGCGTTATCGGTCGTCCTCGAGCAATACGCTGGCCATGGCGAGTTGAGCCGTATGAGTGAGCGACAGGGCGGAGCGCACAACGCCCAACTGGCCGGCAATTTGAGCGGCCCGGCCATGGAAGCGCAGACTGGGCTTTCCGCCGGGCTCGCGCACCACCTCAATCTCCAGCCAGTTGACCCCGAAGCTGATGCCGGTCCCCAATGCCTTGGCCGCGGCTTCCTTGGCGGCGAAGCGCGCGGCAAAGCTCTCGGCAGCGTTGCGCTTGCGCTTGCAGTATGCCTGCTCCGCCTTGAGATAAACGCGATCGAGAAAGCGCCCGCCGTACCGATCCATGGAGTGTTGGATGCGCTCAATCTCAATCACATCGATTCCGGAGCCAGCAATCATCTTGTTTATCAAGCTACAACATTTCCGCCCGGGCTCGCGCTTCAGAATGCTGAACGGATCGCCGGCACGAAATGCGGCGCGGCGAATTGAGAGCGCGCCCCAATGACGGCGGAGTGCTTTTCCACACAAGGGCCGGCCGGGGATGTGTCAAAGGCGGTCAGGCCCGTTCGACTCCGCAACACGATTCATCCGGCCCAGCCCGACTCCGATAAACAGCACGTGAAGATGAAGATGCAGGAAGCGAGAAGGCGGCAGACGTTGAGCATCCCGTGGGCGATGCAGATGAAAGCCGTCTCCACCGAGGATCCGTCGCGGCTGGTCCAGGCGCTTACGGGCGCCATCCTCGGCTGCGGCGGATGGGTGCTGAGCCGCGGCGCGAGCGATACCGGCAGGGTAAACATGCTGTTCGAGTTTGAGCGGCAGGCCTGCGTAGACATCTACACGATCCTGATTGCCGCGGGGCTGGAGCTGAGCCAGAACGGCCACATTCGCCTGACCGAGCTGTGCCAGTGCACGCGCAGCCAGCAATGGGACTGCGGCGCGGAGATCGCAAGCGTCGACCTGGAGATTCAAACATTTCCGGCGGAGATTCTGATGTGTTGCAGCCGACAGGTCCTGCGTGAGCGAAAAGCAGCGAAGTCAGCTGGGTGTTTCTATAGTTGGTTACCCAAGTCGAGAACACCAAATGCAGGTCCTTCGACTGCGGTCGCCACGGCGACCTTCGCTCAGGATGACCAAACATTCATGATGAGAACTTTAGAAACAGGCTGCCACCGGAATAAGCGGCGCAGGTGAGAATCAAGTAAGTCGCGCAGCATCGCTACTTCGTTTTCCTATTCCCTCGTCGCTGTTCCCCAGTCCCTGTTCTTCTCAGCCCGCCTCGACCAGCCCGTATTTGCGCTGCCACGATTGCTTGAGCTGCGAACGCACGGCCGCGCGCTCGGCTTCCGTCACGGCTGGTTCGGGGCCCAGGACAAAACTCGCAGCTTCCTTCTTGGCCAGCTCCAATAATTGGCGATCGCGAAGAAGATTGGCGATGCGGAAGTCCGGCAAACCCGCCTGGCGTGTGCCAAAGAACTCGCCCGGGCCGCGCTGCCTTAGATCGAGGTCCGCCAGCTCGAAGCCGTCCTGCGTTTCGACCATGGCGTTCAGGCGTTCCTCGCCCAGGTCGGAGATGCGATCGCCGGTGACGAGGATGCAGTAGCTTTTTGCCGCCCCGCGCCCTACGCGGCCGCGCAATTGATGTAATTGCGCCAGCCCAAAGCGCTCCGCGTGCTCGACGACCATGACGGTTGCGTTGGCGACGTCGACGCCGACTTCAATCACCGTCGTGGAGACGAGCACATCGATCTCGCCGCGCTGAAAACGGCGCATGATGATTTCCTTTTCGTCGGCGTCGAGGCGGCCGTGAAGCAGGCCCACGCGCAAACCTGCGAACGGCCCTTTGCGGAGCTTTTCATGCATTTCAACGGCGGACTTAAGGCCTGATTTCGCGGTTGGGGCGGCTTCTTTCGCTAAACCCGGAAACAACAGCTCCGCTGTTTTGCGTTTTGGAGTCGTTCTTTGCTGAAGGGTGGGCGGCGGGCCGGCCTTTTCGGCCTGCGGTTCGTCGCGCGAAAAATCCAGCTCGGGCTGATCGTCCTTCGATCCTTCGATGACCGGGTAGACGATGTAGGCCTGGCGGCCCTGCGCCACCTGCTTGCGCACAAAGTCCCAGACTTCATCGGCGCGCTCGCCGGGCATGCGCCGCGTGACGATCGGCATGCGCCCCGGCGGCAGCTCGTCGAGAGTGCTCAGGTCCAGATCGCCGTACAAAGAGAGGGCCAGCGTGCGCGGAATGGGAGTAGCGGTCATCACCAGCACATCGGGCTCCGGCTGGTTGGGTTTCTTCATCAGCTTGAAGCGCTGCACCACGCCGAAGCGGTGCTGCTCATCGACGACGACCAGGCCCAGCCGGTCGAACTCAACCTTCTCCTCAATGAGCGCATGCGTGCCGATAATCAGGTTGGCATCGCCGCGATTGATGAGCCCGCGATTGGTTCGCTTGCGGTCTTCGTCGAGCGAACCGGTGAGCAGCACGATGCGCGGCTTGCGGCTGGACCGCTCCAGCAGTTTGCGCGCAGCCAGATAGTGCTGCGTGGCCAGAATCTCCGTGGGCGCCATCAGCGCTGCCTGGTAGCCGTTTTCCATGGCTACCAGCATGGCCTGAAACGCGACGATCGTCTTGCCCGAGCCCACATCACCCTGCAGCAGGCGCCGCATGGGGTGGGGCGCACGCATGTCGGCGACGATTTCGCCGAGCGCGCGTTTCTGGGCCGACGTGGGATGAAAGGGAAGCACCTCGCGAATGGCCTCGCGTACCTTGTCATTGGTGGCGAATGCGACGCCGAAGCGCTCTTTCATACGCCGCCGCTTCAGCTCCAGGCCGAGTTCGAGGAAGAAGAATTCTTCGAAGATGAGCCGGCGATGGGCGGGGGTTGAAAAGCTCTTCAGGTCCCGGAGCGGCGTGCCTTCCGGCGGAAAGTGAACTTGGCGGAGTGCTGTTTCGCGGTCAGGAAAATCGAGCCGCCTGAGCATCGATTGCGGCAGGCACTCCGGCACCGCGCCGCGCATGCTTTCGAGCAGGTTGAAAATCACCCGGCGTTGCCATCGGGATGCCAGGCGGCTGCCGCCGAGGGATTCATAGACAGGCGTGATGCGGCCCACTTCAAGCATTTTGGTTTCGGCGTCGGCGGTTGCGTCGGGCAGAATCTCGAATTGCGGCTGGATCATTTTGAAGTTCGTGGTGGACCGGGACGGCTCGACCTTGCCGTAGACCGCGACGGTTTGCCCGGCCAGGAACTTGTCTTTGAGATAAGGCGCATTAAACCAGACGCATTTGAGCGCATGGCGGCCCTGGCCGACGGTCAACTCGAAGAGCGGCATGCGGCGCGTACGCAACAGAGCCGAGCCGCGAACCTCGCCGATTACGCTGGCCACTTCGCCCGGCTTCAATTCGTCGAGACTGACCGGGTTCTGGCGGTCCTCATAACGGAAGGGAAGGTGGTAGAGCAGATCCTCGGCGGTCAGGATGCCTTTTTCAGCGAGCATCTTCGCGACAGTCGGACCGACGCCGCGCACATACTGCACTTGATCGCTGAGATTGGGCACATTGGGAATCTTAAACGCCGTGTCTTCGAGGCGTCTCGCAATGATCCTCAGTTGAACCCAAGCACCGGATGCGGAATGTAAGGCTCTTCGAGTGCTGTGATCTCCTCCGGCGTAAGCTTTACGGTCAGCGCGGCGACTGCGTCCTGAAGATGATGCAGCTTGGTGGCGCCGACGATCGGCGCGGTGACGGCCGGCTTGGCCAAGAGCCATGCCAAAGCCACCTGTGCGTGCGAGATCCCGCGCTTCGCGGCAATCTCGCCCAGGCGGTCAACGACCTTGTGATCGGCTTCTTCCGTTGCCCCGTAAAGAAACTTGCCGAACCTGTCGGTCTCGGAGCGCAGCGTTTCTTCCGCCTTCCATGCGCGCGTGAGGCGGCCGCGGGCCAGCGGGCTCCACGGAATGACGGCGATGCCTTCGGCCTTGCACAGGCCGATCATTTCGCGCTCTTCTTCGCGGTAGAGCAGGTTGTAGTGGTTCTGCATCGAGACGAAGCGCGTCCATCCGTGCAGGTCGGCCAGATAAAGTGCCTGGGCAAACTGCCAGGCAAACATGGACGAAGCGCCGATGTAGCGCACCTTTCCCGCTTTCACTACGTCGTGCAAAGCCTCGAGAGTCTCCTCGATGGGCGTCTCGTAGTCCCAGCGATGGATCTGATAGAGGTCCACGTAATCGGTTTCGAGGCGCTTGAGACTCTGGTCAAGTTCGAAAATGATCTCTTTCCGCGAAAGACCCTTGCCGTTGGGCTCGTCGCGCATCATGCTATGCACCTTGGTGGCGATCACCACCGCTTCCCGGCGCGTATTGGCTTTCAGGAACCTGCCCACAACGGCTTCACTATCTCCACTTGAATAAACATTCGCGGTATCGAAGAAGTTGATGCCCAAATCGAGCGCCTGGCGCAGAAACGGCTGGCTGTCGGCCTCATTCAGGGTCCAGGCATGGCGTCCCGGCATCGGTTTTCCTGCGGCGGGGCTGCCGTAGGTCATGCATCCCAGACAGATGCGCGAAACTTTCATTCCGGTGCGGCCGAGATTGACGTATTCCATAAGGTCTCCTCACTGAATTCTAAAGCTGATGTCATCAAACCTCGTGATCGGAGCCGGAATTGGGCCATTTCTGCAATACAGTACTTTCGTGCGTTGTCCACCAAGGCTCGAAGGGCGTTGGATTTTGACATTGTGCGAACATCGGGAGACAACTCTCCATTAACATCAACGGTCTAAGATTGAATGGTGTAGATGAAGATTTGGCCTTGGAAGTCTTCCGCCAGCTCCCGCGCTTCCAGGGGGATGGACTCGTGATCCCTAACAAAAACTGCGCGCGACGTCTAAAAGGAATTGAGCTGGACAATGGCCAGAAAGGCGCCGGGAAAATTGAGCATGGGAACGGCAGTGACGACCGAACCGGACAAGCCAGGCTTGCTCTCTCCGAGCAGGCTCGCGGAAAGCTGTTTGCGCCGGCCTGGACTGAAACTGCTGCGGCGCTGGCCCGCGCGAGCGCTGGCCGCCGGCACCATTCCGATATTCGTGCTGCTGGCCGGCTGCGGCGGGTCGGCATCGGGCACATCATCCACACTCGCGGTTACTCCCGGCTCAACCACAATTGACACCAACTGCACCGGCTGCAACGCGACCAACCACTCGGGCGGGTCGGTTGAACAGTTTTCTGCCACTTTGAGCGGCAGCGCGGCTACGGTCAATTGGACCGTGAGCGGCGGAGATGCCAATGCCGGCGCCGGATCCATTTCGAGCACCGGACAATACACTCCGCCCCCTTACCTGACGGCAGACAGCGTAAAAGTGACGGTAACGGCTACGGTCGCCTCGGGAACCGGCGCGGGGACAAGCGGGAGCGCCAGCATTACAGTGACACCGGGATTCCTTGAGCCGCTGTCGCCCGAAAATGTGGCCCTGGGCAGCAATGGAACCGTGACCATCGCGGGGTATATTGCCGAAGCCGGCGGCAGCACCGGCATCAACTACGCCGTCTCAAACTCGGCGACGGGGTCGGGCGGCGGAGAAGGCTCGCTTGGCCAAACGAGTTGCGCGCGAAGTTCAAATGAATTTACGCATTGCACGGTGACCTACACGGCGCCGGCAACGGTCTCCGCCACGGCTGCCACCTATATCGTTGGCACGGTCGGCACATCATCTTCGAAGACCGCATCCCTGGTGCTGTTGAATTCGGCCGGGATTTCGAGCAATCCGGCTACCCACCAGACGCAACTGTCGACGCCGATTCTGCTGGGCAGCTCCGGCGGCAACAACAGCGATTACGATACGGCGGTCCAGAATGGGCAGACCAACATTGTTGATTGTTGCGGCGGCACGCTGGGATCGATGATCCAGAGCAGCGGCGGGACGCAGTACCTGCTGAGTGCAATCATGTGCTGGCGCGCAGCGATCAGGCCTCAGTGGGCGAAACGATTGTTCAGCCGGGGCTCATTGACAACAACTGCACGCCCAACGGAGATGGCGCGGGAACTACGCCGGTGGGGGTACTGACCACGTGGCTGCCGCTGAGCGCGGCTACCACCAACGTTGATGCGGCTATTGCGGCCGTGAACTCAGGAGCGGTGAGCCCGACTGGCGCGATTATGGAACTGGGCACGCCCGGCGCAGGTGGTGTTCTGTCCGCCGCGCCTCCAGGCGTTTCTTCGACGAGCGGCAAGGGCGAGAATCCGACCGTCAATATGTCCGTGGCCAAGAGCGGGCGGACGACTGGACTAACCTGCGCCAGCATTACAGCGGTCAATCTGAGCGTGGAAGTGAGCTATTTCAAGAATTGCGAAGAGACCGAACCTTACCTGACCAAGACCTATACCAACCAGATTTCGATTGAGGGCAACCAGTTCAGCGATGCGGGCGACTCCGGTTCGCTGGTGGTGGATGCCGCCGATGCCGAGCCGGTTGGATTGTTCTTTGCCGGCGGCGAGACGAACACCGGCGTGAGCGAGGGCGTAGCCAATCCCGTGTCCGCGGTGCTGGCCGAGCTGGGCACCCAGGAAGGAACTTCCTACACTTTTGTGGGCACTACGGACCACCCGGTGAGCTGCCTGAACTACGGCAACGCCACGGTGACGGCCGCGCAAGCCAGCACGCTCACTGACGCGCAGAGTCAGCTCGGTCAGCAGGCGCTTGCGCAGGCGCGTACGCTGGTCAATCCTTCCGCAGGCATTCTGGGGGTTGCGACAGGCAAGAGCAGCGACCATGCCGGCCAGGCAGCGGTGATCCTCTACATCGACCAGAACATGAACGTGACCGTGCCGCAGATGATCAACGGAGTCCGCACGGAGGTGATTCCCACTACGGCGCAGGCTGTGGCGGCCGGTACGGTTCCAAAATCTCCATACGAATCCAATGCGCTTCCTGCGCTCCCATCCGCGGTGCTCAACCAGGCCATCGCATTGAAGGAGCAGGTGGCGCAGAGCCTGATGAAGCAGAATCCGGCCTTCTTCGGCGTAGGCGTTGGGCAGAGCTTCGATAATCCGAAGGAAGCTTCGCTGGTGATCTACGTGGATCGCACGCAGGTTCCCGCCTCGCTTCCGGCCACCATCAACGGCCTTCGCACCAGGTACATCATCATGAGCCGGCTGCACGTGACGCGGTCCTACCTTGGCGGACAGATCCGGCAGCAGAGTCACTGCATGGCGCATCCGGCAATGAATTCAAATACAGACTTCGATCCGCTCCGCGCGCACTCGCTGCGCGGCGTGAATCTGTACTGACGAAAATGACTGTGCATGTCGAGTTCTGTAACAGCCTGTTCTGCGTGGGGAACGCCCAGCCACAAACGAGCAGGAGTCCCGCAGGGACTGCGCCTCGTCTGCGCCGGATTCGATTTGGTTCTCAGGCCTGGAATCGATCGGGCGACTTTGGGCTCGGCCGCCGCCCGCTCGCGCTGAACATTGTCTTTGCTATACTTATAGGGTTCACCGCCGTGCGGAAGTGGTGAAATTGGCAGACACACCATCTTGAGGGGGTGGCGCCCAAAAGGCATAGGGGTTCAAGTCCCCTCTTCCGCACCAAAGATCTTTGCGTCAGGGTCCCTCGCCTTCATTTCAGGCCTCCTGGCGCGCATGGAAAGCAGCTTAAGAAATGCAGATTCTCTTCTATTTTGTCGTCATCCTGCACGTGATCGTGTGCTTTTTCCTGATCGGCGTCGTCCTGCTCCAGCAGGGCCGCTCGGCCGATCTCGCCGGCGCATTCGGCGGCCAGGGTTCGCAGACCGCATTCGGTCCCCGCGCCGCGGCCAATGTGCTCACGCGCCTCACCACCTGGTCGGCAATCATTTTCATGTGCACATCGATCTGCCTTGTGGTGCTCTTTGTGCGTTCCTCAGGCTCGCACTCGGTACTGGAGGGCGGCTCCGCTCCGGTCAGCGCCCCCGCCAAGTCCGGCAAGTAAGCCACGCAGCGCAGGCGCCGGCAGGGAACTCCATGCTCTCCGCACCGTCTTTCGTCCGGCAAGTACCCGCATAGCACTGGAAGAATCATTTATTTGCCGGGGCTCTCCCCAGCGCCGGTTGACGGACCGTCTTGCCCGGCGAAAGCCGCCTTCAATCTGGCCGCAGTGCGATTGAGCGCATCCTCGTAATCCGCGGGATTGTAGTTGTGGCCGCCCTTGATGAAGTCGTGATCGGCTCCGGGATACGTCACCAGCTCGAAGGGCGCGTTGGCGGCTTTGGCGCTGGCTTCAATGGCATGCGCCGTCTCGATCAGGCAGCAATTCTCAAAATGATCGGCCTCTCCTGCGAACATCAGCACCGGGACGGACATGCGCCTGGTAAAACCGGGAAGCCTCGCAGCAAAACCCGTCGCCGGATACCAGACGATATCGACTGCAACCAGGTCGGGCCATTCGGAGCCTAGGGCCAGCGCGAGCCCGCCGCCGAGAGAAATCCCAACCAGCGCAACCTTGCCCGGCAGGGCATGCGGCGATTGCTGAGCGGCCTGAATGGCAGCTCGCAGACTGCCACCGGCATTTTTCGCGATCTTCCTGCCATCGCAAACGTAGACATCGTAACCCAGCGCCGCAATGGCCTCAGAAAGGGCCTTGTCGTGCTTGGGGCCCATGATTCCGGAGACCAGGACAACAACGTGACCCTTTCCCTGAGGCGGAGCAATTTCATCTTGTGCCGGAACGCTTCGGATAAAGAGGACCGCCGCAACGAGCGAGGCTGCCACCGGGAGCATTCGGGACGATAAATGCGTCATGTGTTTCCTTTCCTGTTCCGGGCCCGCTACTGGTAGTTGCCGATGAGGACGAAAGGCGCCCAATAGTATGGATGGGCGTAGCCCAGGCTCGAAGTTTGCGTCGAGGATGGGCCGCTGGTTTCGAAGCCGCGGCCGATATTGGCGACAGTTGGAACGGAAGCGCCATGCAGAAAGACAAGTTGAGCCTGGCGCAGCGCTTCAGCCTTCCCTTCGGCGGGATGCTTGACCCAGCGATCGTAAAAGTCGCTCATGATGCGGCTGGTGGAGAGGTCGTTCACGTCCCACAGAGTTGCAAGCACGGCTTCTGCGTCTTTTTGCTGCGCGATCATCCCCAGGCTGTCCATCTCGAAGCCGTTGCGGGAGGTGTAATCCTTTGCCGTGCTGCACGCCGAGAGGGTCAGCAGGCGCGTTCCGTGGAAAGTGATGGTCGAGTTCTCCATGTCGGAAAGGCTCCACTCGAAGCCGTTCGCGTTGCCCGCAGTGTTGCCGCCCATGAGCAGGTAGGGTTCATCGCCTGTGCCGGCAATCAGGACGAAGTGGCTGGCAATGTGAACTACGGGGAACCCGCTGCCGGATCCAAGTGCGGTCTTGAACGCGGACAGTGTGAACTGTTCGTCGGGCAGGACTTTGCCCTGCATGGGACCATGCGAGCCGGCGACGGCAGGATCGTGTGCGACCGAATCGAGCCTCGGGAATCACGCCCGGCAGAGCCGGCATCCCGTCGTAGCTCTTTGACAGGCCCATGGCCAGCGCCCTTGGCGGATCGCCGCCCTTGATAGGCGCATCCGCGATGTGGCCGTAGCTTTCGGGGGTGAAGAGGACATTGTGGAATCGTTCGACCATGTATCGGTTGCCATCGTAGAGCGCGCTCATCGGCACGTAGCGTAATACGTCATCGAGCGACCAGAGCAAAGTGGGGACGTTATCCTGCGCTCCATTTGCCGCTTCGATGGACTTCAGCTCGCCTTCAAGTGGGGCCAGGATCATGGAGTAAAGCTGATGAAGCTCCGGCCGCGGGTCGGTGGAGGGCGAGTCAATGGCCTTCAGCGCTTCGAGTACCTTGCTGCGAAGATCGGCTGAGGAAGCGGGAAGTGCAAACTTCCGGCGCGAGTTGGCTGTGATCACGATTGCGTAAGTGTGATCATCGCCGAGCAGGATGCGGATTCCCATCACGTTTGGCCCAAGCTTGGTGAGTGAGCTTTGCAGATAGCTTTGCGCGGAGTCGGCGGCGGGCTGGCCGGCGGACTGCGCGTCGAGCTCCCGGAATGATTGTCTTGTCGAAGCTGTCGCGAATCGCCGACTGCGTTTGCTGAAGGTTCGCGGCCAGCGTTTTCAATTGCTCATCATCGGCGGGAGTCCGCGCAGGATTGGCCTCGATTTGCGCGGCTTGGAGGTTCCATTCTTCGATGTCGCGTGCCTTCTTTTCGAGATCGGGAAGCAACGATTCGACCTTTTGCTGCGCGGGCGACAGCTTGAGCGGTTCAATAGCGGCAGAGGCGCCCGGAGCCGAGCCCGGGACGAGATCTTTCAGCTCCTGCTCCTTGAGGAGGTCCAGAATCTGCTCCGCTTCGCCCAGGCGCCCGGCTTCAATCAGCAGTTCGGCCAGCGTGCGGTAAGCGCCGGATTTGGATTGCGCAAAGCCAGCCTGCAGACTCTTGTCCATTCCAACGATGTTCTTGCGAATCGACTGATAGGAGTTGACCGCTTCAAAGCCGAAGAAGATGGCCTCTTCAAGTTGATGCTGCTTGCGGAACCCCGTCATCAATGAAGTCTCGATGGCGCCCTCAACCTCCGGATCGCCTACAGCTTTTGCCAGGCCTAAAGCGGCGAGAGCACTGGCAAGCGAATTGTCGGGCCGATCGAGCGCCAAGTACGACCAGGCGATGGTCATCAGGTCCTGGGCTTCGTTGCGCTGATCTTTCACCTCACGCCAGATGGCCAGCGCCTGCAGTTCAAGCTTCATGGCCTCGGCGGGTTCGCCCAGATCGGTGTGATCCTTGCCCATGGTGTTGAGGGTCATGGCTTCGCCGCGCCGGCTGCCGGTTTCGCGAAAGATAGGCAGCGCCTGATTGGCGAAGTCGAGCGCCTTGCGCGGCTGGCCAAGGTCGGAGTAGGCGCGGCCGATGTCGCTGAGAGCGAGCCCTTCGCCGTTGCGGTTCCCCACCTCGCGCCAAATCGGCAATGCCTGGTTGTAGTAGTCCATCGCGGTCTGCTGCTGGCCAAGATCGCGATAGAGACGGCCGATGTCGTTGAGCGTGAGTGCTTCGCCCTCGCGGCTGCCGATCTCGCGCCAGATGACCAGCGCCTGGTTCAGCGTTTCCAGCGCCTTCTGTTTTTGGCCGATCTCGGCATACGCCGGACCCAAATCGTTCAGCACCAGCGCTTCGCCCGCGCGCTCGCCACTCTGCTGGAAGACGGGAAGCGCCTTGTCGAAAAGCTTGAGCGCTTCGCGGCCCTGGCCTTCATCGGCGTAGGTTCTGCCCAAGGCGTCGAGCGTTCCCGCCTCGCCAATGGCACTGGCGTTGACGATGTTGATGTTGGCCGCCGCCGTAAATTTCTCTCGCGCGGCTTCCATTCTTCGTGCCAGCCGGCCCGAAGGCTCGCTTGGCGCGGATTCAGCGGCCACGGAAGTGTCCGGGTTGTCGATATCGTGCCAGATCCCCATGGCATCGTTCAGATTCTTGAGCGCTTCTTCATGCTGGCCGAGGCTTTCGTACACCCTGCCGATAAAGGTAAGCGCGTTCGCTTCGCCGGTGCGTTTGCCGACCGCTTGCCACAGAGGAACGGCCTGGTTCAGATACGACAGTGCTTTGTCTTCCTGCCCCAGATCGGTGTAGACCTGGCCCATGGTATTGAAGGTCATGGCCTGGCCCAGTGTCCCGTTCTCCTTTTGCTCGATGGGAAGCGCCTCATTCAGTGAGTCGAGTGCTTTTTGCAACTGCCCGGACTCACGATAGACCGAGGCGAGAAGATTGAGATAAAGAATCAGCTCGCGCGTTTTGTGACCAGACCTTGCCTTCGCGGCCTCCTGCTCATACTGTGCGATGGAATCCTTCAGACTTGGGGCCTGTGCGCGGGCTGCAGTCAGCAGGCACATTCCGGCTGCGAGGATGGTCGCGAACCCGCTCGTGCGATTCATTTCTGATTCACCGCGCGCGCCGTCAGGGCTGCGTAGGCGTGGCCGACGGCTGTGGCGTCGCCGCCGTCGCATCTTTGCTGTCGGCTTTTTCTTCGCCCGTGTTCGCGGGCTTTGAAGGATGCAGCTTGTGCATCTCTTTGGCGCCCGTCTCCGGATCGACCAGCACCACCTTGATGCCCGAGGCGAACATCCCGGAGGACCACTTCATGTAATAGGTTTTTCCCTCCAGGGCCTGAACTCGGATTCTCTCGGCCTGACCCCTTGTCTGGTTGACCGCTGCGGCGGTGGACATGATGACGCTCGGTCCGTAGTACATCTTTGCCATCCCGGTAACCACGACCGTACCGGGATCCACTTCAACCCAGGCATATTCGCCATTGAGCAGCGTAGCCAGATAAATTCCATTCACATAGAGATGGTCATGAGCGGCGGAGCCGACCGCTCCCCCGGGCCGGTAGATGCAGATGATCGCCTTGCCCTCTGAAGGCGCTGCCGGCATGGGTGGCATCTCCTTTGCGGGCGAAACGTTTGGCGCAGGCGAAGGGTTCGTCTGCTGATTCTGTGCGGCTGGTGCGGCTTGCTGATCCTGGGCAGTCACAATGCTGGCTCCGCAGAGGAGCAAGAGCGCGCAACAGGCCAGGACGATGGTTGCGGATATCCGGAAAGCGGTCGTGGCGCAGCGAGCGCCAGCGGCAATGCAAATCACTTGTTTCATGGCAAGTCTCCTCGATCGGACGGACTCCTCGGGGGGGTAGGAATCAATCGGGGACCCGGTGCTGAGATAAGCGAAGGGTAGTCTTCTGCAAGAAGCCGTCAGTGCGCTCAGTCACCTTGGCACGTGACGAGATTGCGGGAGGGTATTGCGGCGAATGAGCAGGGAAGAATCGAGTCTCGGAATCGAGACTGGCTTTTCTGATCCCTGACCCCTGAAACCTGCACCCTGTCGCTCACACAGGCGGCATCGCATCCACGACGGGCACGCCTGCCGGCGGAGTAAATCGAAACGTGTCGGCCGGAATCTGTGCGTCAGGCTGCTCTTCGGTGAATGTGAATTGAGTCACCGCGCCGTCGGCCTCGTCCACTTCGATTCCGTTGATCGAACCGTCGCGCGTCACTGTCAGCACCACTCGCGTGACACGTTTCTCCTGGCCATTGGGCTGGCCGGTCAAAGTGAAACAGCCGTTGGGCGCCGGAGCCAGCGTCAGGCCGGTCAGCTCCTTTTCAAGCTGCGTGTGGCCCAGCAGGAAGCGCAGGGGCGAGCGCAGATCGTCAAGCTCACTCGCGGGGATGCGCTGTACCTGCGCGTCACCCTGCGTGTAGAACCATGCGTATTTGCCGTCGAGGAGAAAAATCTTTCCCTGGGGCGAGCTGTACTTCCACATCATGCGACCGGGCTTGCGCAAAAACAGCGTGCCGCTCTCAGTCTTCGTCATTCCCAGTCCCGAATAGCTTTCGCTGAACCCGGCCTTCAACGATTGCAACTGGTCATAATGATGGTCGACGCGCTGCGCCAGTTCATGCACCGAGGGCGGATTCTGTTGCGCGGTCAGGTTCGCGGCACAAAACAAAACGGCGGCCATCACAATGCCGCCGTTCATGATCCAACTGCGCAAACTCATTGGCCAAGCGTCTGTGTGCAGTTCACACCGCCCGTGGGATCAAACTTGATCTGGTCCGTCTCATCATCGCAATAGCCACGGTCGCCCGTCTTCCCCACCGTCTGCGGCTTCGCGGTCACGGTAAAACTGTTAAAACGGTCGACGTTGTTGCTCGTCACTTTGTCGCCGCATGCGATGCTGAATTCGTATCCCTGCTTAAACCCTGAAGCCAGATCGGCCGGCAGCAATTGCGCGCTGGTCGCGGTTGGTACCTCGCCGGAGTGCGGATCCCCACCCAGAGCCTGCAGCGAGCACGCATACCCGAGCGAAGGGTAGGACTCCTGGTACATCATTTCTGCCTGCACGATCTTCTGCAGCGAATTCACCGCCGACAGCGCATTGGCTCTTTTGGTGTAAACGCTGATGCTGGCAATCGCCAGCAGGGAAAGGATCGCGATGATGGCCATCACAATCAGCAATTCCATTAAAGTGAACCCATTGGGCGAGAAAACGCGGCCCGCACGGTTGCGGCTGGTCTTACTGTTCATGAGATTTCCGGAGCCTCGTGAAACAGGCCGGCTTTCACCGGCTTTCTGTAAAGATGCTACACCTACAGACGCAATTGGGAAACGGACCGCTCGGAAGCGCAGCTTCTAGCCGCTAGCTTTTAGCTGCTGGCCTCTCCGTGCCGGTTTCTAGATGGGATCCACTTGTGCGGAAGGCGGGCTCCTCTTGGAACCGTTTTCGCCAACCGAACCATGGAAAAAGCTAGAGGCTAGAAATTAGCAGCTAGAAGCTGTTTCTCAGCAAACCAACCGGCCGCGGCCCAGCTTCACCCCGTCCAGCCTGCCGAGCAGCGTCACGGCGATCCGCTCCGGTTCAAAGAGCTGCTGCGCCATCGCCTGCACCTCTGCTGCAGTTACTTCGTTGATGCGAGCGATGATCTCGTCAGCCGAGAAGAACTGGTGGAAGTACATCTCCTGCCGGGCCAGGTTGGCCATGCGCGCGTTCGAGCTCTCCAGGCTGAGCAGAATGTTGCCCTTCAGTTGATCCTTGGCGCGGGTCAATTCCTCTTCGCCAATCGGGCTCTGCTTCAGGTTCTTGAATTCCGCCAGAATCAGGTCCACAACTTCCAGCGCCTTGCCCGCCGACGTCCCAGCATACACGCAGAAGTTTCCGGTATCGCGATACGGGCTCATGTCGGAGTAGACCGAGTAAGCCAGTCCACGCTCCTCGCGAATATTCTGAAACAGCCTCGAGCTCATGCCGCCACCCAGCACCGTGTTCAGGATCGAGGTGGCATAGCGGCTGTCATCCGCGACCGGGGGCGCCGGAACTCCCAGGCAGATCTGCACCTGCTCCAGCGCCTTCTTGTTTCGCAGATTAATCCGCGCACTCGGCTCAGGCGCCGAAAGTTCCTCCGGCGACCCGCCGCTCGGGAGTGTTGAGAACTTCGCCGCCACGGCCTCGACGAACCGGTCGTGATCCAGATTTCCCGCCGCCGAGAACACCATGTTTCCCCCATGGAATCGGTCGCCGTGGTAGCCGAATAGCTGCTGCTGGCCCAGCCGCCTTACCGTCTCTGTTGTTCCCAGAATCGGGCTGCCCAGCGGGTGCCCTTTCCAGAAGCTCTGCGTGAACAGCTCGTGGACCAGCACGTCCGGATTGTCCTCGTCGATCTTGATCTCTTCCAGAATCACGCCGCGCTCCCGCTCGATGTCGGGCACGGCAAACGTTGGATTCAGAACCATATCCGTCAGCACGTCCAGCGCGATCGGTACATGGTCAGAGAGCGATTTCACGTTGAAACAGATCGTCTCTTTGCTGGTAAATGCGTCCAGGTTGCCGCCAATCGAATCCATCTCCCGTGCGATATGCTGCGCCGTGCGCGACTTTGTTCCCTTGAAGAGCATGTGCTCCACAAAGTGCGAGATGCCGTTCACGTCCGCGTTTTCGCAGCGGGACCCGGACTTGATCCACACGCCCATAGCCACTGAACGCAAGTGCTGCATTCGCTCGGTCAGCACAATCAGGCCGTTCGGCAACTCGGTGCGGCGAAGGTCTCGCTCAGTATTCATGTTCATCCTGTAGAAATTCGATTTTAGGCCAACCGGGACCCCACAAAGGGCCTCCGGTCGTTGGGGAAGCCATTTCGACTGTCTGGAGCAAGCCGGGAATCCGGCTGCTTGCCCTGGGCTGCCGGCTGCAGCACCGGCTATGATTCTCGAAGCTGTGCCTCAGTATCGTGCCTGACAATCCTGACCAATTCGTACCGATCCACGCTTTCACACCGACCCCGGGGGCCCTTGATCCGCGATCCAGTCCTCTATTTGGATTGGATGCGGCAGCCCTTGCGGCGGTTCTTGGAAAGGAAGGCGAGCCTTCCTGGCGCGCCAATCAAATCGTTGAAGCAATGTATCATCAATATATTACAGAGATTTCCTCCATTAGCACATTATCATTGGATCTACGCCGGAAACTAGCCGCCGCTGGCTGGCAGATCGGCCGCCCCGAGATTGCCCAGGCCTTTCAATCCGCCGACGGAACCGAGCGTTATCTGATCCACTGTCCCGGTCCAAAACCTGAGACCGTCGAGACGGTCTGGATGCCCGAAGGCGACGACGGCGAGGCCGGCGACGGCACGGACGAAGAGTCATCTTCCAAAACGAAATCCTGGCGACGCGCCACTATCTGCGTTTCTTCGCAGGTTGGCTGCGCCGTGAACTGCCAGTTCTGCCTCACGGCCAAACTTGGCCTGCAACGCAACCTCACTCCGGGCGAGATTGCCGGGCAGGTCATCTCGGTTTTTGCCCGCCACAGCGTCCGCGTGGGCATGGATCGCGTGAACCTTGTTTTCATGGGGATGGGCGAACCGTTCCTGAATTACGACAACTTCATGGCCGCCGTGCGCCTGCTCGTCCGCGAGGTCGGCCTCAGTCCGCGGCGCATGACGGTTTCAACCTCCGGCATCGTCCCCGGTATCGATCGCTTCGTCCAGGAACCGCCCGACGTCCGCCCCAAACTCGCCATCAGCCTCAACGCGCCGAACGATCAAATCCGCGCCGAGATTATGCCCATCAACCGCAAATGGCCCATTGCGGCGGTCATTGAAGCCGTGCGGCCCATCCGCCTCCGCCCGCACGAGCGCATCACCTTCGAGTACGTTCTGCTCGGCGGCGTCACCGACCGGCCGGAGCACGCCCGCGAGCTCGCCCGTCTGGTGCGCCGCACCGGCCTGTCGGCGAAAATGAACTTGATTGCCTGGAACTCGGGCCCCGGCATCGCCTACAACACGCCCGCCGCTGAGTCGGTCGAAGCCTTCCGGCGCATATTGACAGGTGAGGGAATTCCCGCCTACATCCGCCAGCCGCGCGGCCGCGATATCTTCGCTGCGTGCGGCCAGCTCAAGCGCACCGTCGAAACTAATGGTTGACTACGCCGCCCGGTCCACCACCCGCAGCACTCTTCCCTCCACCTTCTGTAGATAGGCGACGATCTCGAATAAATTCCTCGCTTGCGGATTGCCCTTGGCGCTGAACATCCGCATCAGTACCTTGGGCGACCGGCCCAGCGCCTCGCCGAGCTTCACAAAACCGATAGTCCCATTGATGTATTTGCGCAGCACAGACTTCCCCGTATCGAGGTCACCGGCAATCATGCAGCCGACGGCCTCTTTGAGAAGCGCGCGCCGAAAATCCGCGCTCTTTTGAAGATGTTCTCTGAGCGTCTCGTTAAAGTCCTTCGTGAGTGGCATCACTCCTCCCGCTTCTGCTGCTTGTATTCCTGCCATAGCGCCTTTGCAGCCTCAATGTCGGCCTGCTGGCGTTTCTTGGTCCCGCCGCCGAGCAGAATCACAAGCCTTTCGCCATCTTTGCCGAAATAAATGCGATAACCGGGACCGAAATTCAGCCTAAGCTCAGATACGCCTGCGCCTATCCCTTTGACTGCCGAAAAGTGGCCTTCTTCCAGCCGCCCAAGCGCAACTGCAATTCGGGCTCTGGTGGTCCCATCCAGGTTCTCGAACCACCGCTCGAAGCGATTTCGTCCCTGCCGGTCAACGTACTGCCGGACCTCGATCACATCTGAATGGTACCACAAAAGATACCCACGCCCTAGCGTCTGAGCATCGTTTTTTTCAAGCGATCCGAATCAATCGACAATTCCCGCAAGCCACCGACAGGCAAAACAATTCCCGCCCCCTCGTGGCGAAGGAGCGGGGTCGGTGGTTCATCCCATCTACTGGCTCGGCGGCATCGCCAGCGGCTGCACGCTCCCGCAGTCCGGGCCCTTGTACGACGACGTTGCGTTCATGGTCATCTGCATCTGTTGGCCATTGCCCATCGTCATATTCATCTGCATCGTCGTCTTCGTGGTGTTCGCGTCCACAAAAGTCGTCTTCACCGTTCCGGTCATACTCATGCGTCCGGAGCAGCTCAAATCCGCGCTCATGCCGGTCGGCGAAAGTGAAACATTGGTCACCTGGCACTGCGCGTTCTGCGGATTGCTGTACGGACCACCGTATTTGTCGATCATGGCCTGCGTAACGCAAACCTGCTGCGTGTGCGATCCCATGTTCGGCATATTCGGCATTCCGCTCATGCTCATGCTGCTGGTCACTTCCCAAAGGCCGGCTTTCCGCTGTCCCTGCGCGCTCGCCGCCAAAGCAAATAAACAACAGCCCACCACCATCCAGACCCGGGTCTTACTCATACTGCCTCCTTGCCGCGCGGGGAATATTGCGGGGCGCGTGTTACGAATCTAGCGCAAATCGCCGTCTCGAGGACAGACTTTTCTTCAAGCGATGATGAAAACTCGGTCGGGAAATCGGCGGCCCGGTGATCCACTCACTGCGGCGCCGAACTTACTTCGGCGCCGGACCGCGGACAACTTGCACCAGGTTGCCGGTATCGATCTCCTTGGCAAAGGCATTCTTCACGTCGTCAGCGGTCAAAGCCATATACTTTTTCGCTGCCGTCACGGGCTCATCGAGCGGGAGGCCAATCTCGGCATACCCGAGCAGTTCTCCAGCAACCGCATCCTCGCTCGAGGTGCTGAGCGGAACCTGCCTGAGGATCAGCGCCTTGGCCTGGAGCAGTTCGGCGTCGGAAACATCCTGCGTCCGCATCTGTTCCAGGTCCCGGACGATGAGGTCCCTGGCCTTCGACACATTCTGCGGATCGCAACCGTACTGCACGGAATAGCTGGCCCTGGTCTTCGATGCATTCAGGCTCACATCCACGGTGTAAACCAGTCCGTTCACCTGTCGTAGATCGTGATAAAGGCGCGTGGCATAGAATCCGCCGCCCAGCACGTGGTTGCCAAGTTGCAGCGGATAATAGGCAGGGTCAAAGCGATTCAGGTTCAGTTGTTCGGCCAGCGTAACTGTGTCCTGCACAGCCTGGTCGTCTGGCACATTCGCCGCCGATGGCTTGTTCAAGGGGATCGGCGCGAGATCCGTGTTCGGTGTTTCGCCTGTTGCCTTCCAGCCGCCAAACCATTTTTCGATCGTCGCGCGCGCTTCGTCCGGTGTAATGTCTCCGATCACCACTATCGTTGTCAGATCGGGCCGCACCGTTGCTGCATGGTATTGCTTCACTTCATCCAGCGTCAGTTTGGAGACGGTGTCCGGCGTGGTCTCGCGCAACGTAGGGTCGCCGGGGGGAACCAGCGCCAGATTCAACGCCCGCGAGGCGCGGTAGCCGGGGCTCACGAGATTGCCGGCCACAAACTGCGCAAGCTGGCCGCGGGTGATCTCGAACGCTTGCTCGGGAAGCGCCGGATTGAGTTCGTTGTCGGCCAGCAGCTGAACGCCTTTCGAGAAGTACTCCTTGAGCACACTCAGAGAAAACCGGGCCCCGGCGCTTTCATTGGCTGAAATATCGTCCAGCGCTTTCTGGAACGTCAGGCGGTCCATGCTTTGGGTCCCATACGAATAAAGTTCCCCGAGCACGCTGCCCAGTCCCTCCTGGCCCTTCGGAGTCTGCAGATCGCCGTTGTGCTTGACCTCGCCGACCAACGTCACAGTCGGGCTCGTCCGGTCTGTGCGCACAATCAGTCGGATCCCGTTCGGCAATTTCATATCCGATACCGCGAGGGACTCCTGCGGCACCTGAATCGCGTTCAGCGGGCCGGCCGCCCAATCCGGAAGCACCACCGGCTTGGTGGGCGCCGACGTCGCCTGCTCCGCGCCACCGAATCCCTTGGCCGCAACCGCTTCGCCACTTGGCGCAGGCTTCAGAATGGCCGAAATCGTGCTGACGTTCAGCAGGTACTGCTTGGCCACGCGGTTCACGTCGGCCAGTGTCACTTTGCGGATGGCATCCACATCCTCTTCAGGCGAATTGCGGCCCTCCGCCGCCAGCGCGCTTGACCATACATCGGCTAATCCCGGAATCGAGTTGCGCTCAAATTCAGCCTGCGCAATCTCACTGCGCTTGGCCGCATCCACAAGATCCTCGGGCACGCCCTTGGTTGCGTAGCTCTCGATAATCTGCCGCATCTCGGTCATCGCGCTGGTGGTGTCAGCACCCGCCGGCAGCGCCACCAGACCGTAGGCGACACTCGCTTTCCGATAAGTCTCGGCCACGCCGAATTCGGTCGCCAGCGTCTTGCCCGCCACCACCATTCCATACAAATCCCCGCGCTGGCTGGCCAGCACATCCGCCAGAATCTGCATGGCCGCGTAGTCCGGCGAGTCGGTGCCCGGCATCCGGTACGCAATGAATCCGAGCACGTAGGGCAGGTTGCTGTCGATCGTGAAGCTGTCTGACTTGAACGGTTTCAGATCGATCACCGGCCGCTGGGGAATTGCATGGTTCGGAATAGGGGAATAAAGCTGCTTGATCTTCGCCAGCGTCTTCGCAGCATCCACGTCGCCCACAACCAGCAAAACCATATTTGAGGGCGCGTACCACTTGTCGTAGAAGTTCTTGAGCTGGGCGCCCGTAGTCGCGTCGAACGAGGCCTTTGTTCCCAGCGGATCGTGGGCATAAGGCGTACCAGCGAACATCGCGGTGTTCATTTGATTGATGAATTTATAGGTCGGGTTCGAAAGATCGCGCTGCACTTCCTGTTCGATCGCTCCGCGCTCCTGGTCCCACTCGCTCTGCGCATCGTCGATACCGCTCAGGCACGCGGCCTGCGCCTGGAGGGCCACATCCACGTCGGCCGATGGCACCGTGGTGAAGAACTGGGTGATGTTCTGCTGCGTATCTGCGTTGTCCTCGCCGCCCAGCAGGGCATAGATAGCCGCGGTTTGATCGGCGGTCATGCCTTTGCACCCGCGAAAGGCCATGTGTTCCTGTGCGTGGGCCATCCCCGGGAATCCCTCAGGCGTCTCGTTCCCGCCCACAATGAAGTTGGCTTCGACCGTTGCCACGGGCGCCAGCTTGTTGGGGATGATCACCACGCGCAATCCGTTGGAAAGTGTGGCGCGAGTGACGTTCTCGGTTGCGTCGGAGGTTGTCTGCGAAGAGCAGGGAACGATCGCGATCGCGAGGCACAACAAGGGCAAATATCGCTTGAAATTCACAAGATTCTCCATGAGGGTGGGTACAAACTTTGGAACCGCTGGATCGTTTTGACCCGCTTGGTCAATCGTACGATGCCTCCGCGGGCTTGACCAATGACGCGCCTGGTCAATTCTTATTAGACGCGCTGCCGGCGGCAAGTTTCATCAGCGCATCGGTCACACGATCGGGCGCGTGCCGGACGACATTCTCCTCGCTGGCAAAGTCGCCCATAATGCAGCGCACACCCAGTGCCTCGACGCGCTCAACATCGGGCACGATCGGCGCCGCGCCCTCGGCCGCGTAGCGCGAAAGGGTCTCCGCTGAAAACTGTCCCGTGTTCACGATGGCGTAGTCGAAGACTTGCGTGCGGGTGTGCTCGTAGATACGCGCGATGTGCTCGGATGCCGTCAGGTTCAGGCTTTCGTTGGCCTGGGTCATCAGGTTGCAGATGAAGACGCGCACCCCGCGAGCGGATCCGAGCGCCGAGGGGATTCCGTCCACCAGCAGGTTCGTGATCAGGGAGGTGTAGAGCGAACCCGGCCCCACCGTGATCAAATCCGCGCGCTTGATCGCCTCCAGTGTCTCGGGCAGCGGAGCGGGATGCGGTGGATCGAGCGTCAGCTCCACGATGCGTCGCTTGCTCGCCGTGATGTTCGTCTCTCCGCGCACCACGGTGCCATCGTCCATGCTTGCCACCAGCGTTGCGTTGGCCGTGGTTGCCGGGTAGATGCGGCCTCGCGTGGCCAGAATTTTTGAAGCCAACTGCACCGCCTGCGCAAAATCGCCCGTGATCTCCGTCAGCGCTGCAACAAACAAATTGCCGAAGTTGTGGCCCTTCAGCCCATTCCCGCCGCGGAAGCGATGGGTGAACAGCCGCGAAAGTAAATCCTCTTCCTCGCTCAGCGCCACCATGCAGTTGCGCAGGTCGCCCGGCGGCAGCATGTTGAAGTCCTGGCGCAGCCGGCCCGACGACCCGCCGTCATCGGTCACAGTGACCACCGCAGCCAGATCGGCGATGGCGCCCGTAGCCTCCGGGCTCTGCCCCGGTGCGGAAACATGCCGGCGCAGACCGCGCAGCAGTGTCGAAAGGCCCGTTCCGCCTCCCATTGCAACCACGCGCAATCCCGGAACCGGGGACGAGGCGGCGCGGGCGCGCTTTTGCGCTCCTGCGCGCTCACCCTTTGATTTGTCAGAATTCAATGCTGGACCTACGGAACTTCAGGATAAAGCAACTCGGTGAACCTTGGATCGTCCACCATGTTCTGGAAGTCGTTATCGACGCGTGCCTGCAAGCGGTTCTTCGGATTCAGTTCAATTGCCCGCGCCAGATTGTTCAGGCAATCCTGCACCCGCCCCGTGATGGCTTCCAGCACCGCCAGCCCGTAAAATGCGTAGTCGGCATCGGGATGCCCGGCCAGAATGCTGCTGAACTGTTCGCGCGCTTCCTCGTAGTAGCCGGTGTTCAGCTGCGAAATGGCGTAGTCGTAGTGCTCCTCGGGCGTAGGGAACGAAAGGCTGTCCTTCTCCATTTGCCGGCGGCACGTGATGATGTACATCCGGCAGCGATCCTGAATCTCCGCCGGTGCTTCAGGGAGCAACTTCTCCAGCAGTCCCAGCGCCTTTTCGTACTTGCCCTGCTGCAGCAATTGCACCGCAGTCTGGTAGTGCTGAACGGCGGCATCATTATTCGTGCGGCCGCGGCCATCGGTCTTGCCGGCCGCCGGGGGTGTCTTCTTGCGGCTGGGCGCCGCGGATCGTGCCTCTTGCGTCATGGGTTTCCCGAACCTTTTTCGTTTGCCGCGGAACTTGGTCCCCGCCCCGCAGGGAACTCTTTTTCAGGGACAATGCTGCTTAGGCCATGTTTATACGCAGAACCCCGCCATCCGTCAATGGGTCATCGCCTGCGTATCCTTATCCGCCCCCGGAGACAGCAGATTTGCCATAAATCGCCGGGTTCAACGTGGGATCGTTGTACATCTTCAACTGCCGGTAAAGCCTGAATCGCCTCGTGCCCCCGGTTGTCTCCCGCCAAAGTGCATCGAGGCATCCTGCCAGGTCGTCCCGCTGCTCTTCCAGGATTGCCAACCGCTCCCGATTCCGCTCTGCGTGGCCCGGCGGTGCGTCCTTTCGCTCCGCCTCTTCTCTCGTGTGGTAAATCTTCAACGCCAGGATGGAAAGCCTGTCAATCATCATTCCCGGCGATTCGGAGTGCAAGGGCGCTCCTGGATTCGGCAAGCCGCGCGCCTCCATCCAGCCCATCATTACGCGGTCCAGCTCCTCCACCAGGTCATTGCGGAGTTGATTGGTCACATCCACGCGCCGCTTCACCTGGCCGATTTCGGCGTCGCTCGCGCCGGCGGTCCGCGCCTCGTCTTCAATGTGCCACAGATCGAAATTCGCCCGGTGCTGCTGTGCCACGAGTCCCAGCCATTCGGCGTCGGGGCCGGCTCCGGAATCAACGGGTCCAGCCCCGGGCGCGCCTGGCCTCTGGTGCCACTCCCGCGTCAGGCGATCCTGCAGCCCAACAATCTCTGCCGCCGAAACCATCCTTGCCGTCCTTTTGACCGTCCCTTTGCGTTTCCGGCCGAGCGCAGCACGAATCCGCAGGTTCCATCCTAGAACCTCGGTCACCGCAGCTCCAAGCCGTACTCTTCGCATTCTCAGCAGTGAAGTCCTGGCGGCCTCATTGTGCTCGAATACTGGACCCGGATAAAAAGGCTTTGTCCAGAAACTTCGGGCACTAAAGCGGATGGTGCTCGAGGTCGAGGGCGAGCTCATGGCCGATGCCGGAGAAGTCCTGCTGAATTTCGCGGGCGCGGTCCAGGGCTGCCTGCACGTTGGGAAGAACATTTTCAGGGCCGACGCGATCGAGAAAGTCGGATCGGGCCAGAAGCTGCGAAGGTTGATCGCGTGCGCCACAGAGCAGGAGCGCTTTGCCGGCTTTGTGCAAGCGCTCCGAAAAGCCTTCAAGAGCGTGGATGCCGGTGGCGTCGAGCGCGGTCATGTTACGGAGGCGGAGAATCACGACATCACCAAACTGGCCGAGGTGGCGGGTGGCTTCAGTAAGCTTTTCCGTGGTTCCAAAGAGGAATGGCCCGTGGATGCGGAGGATGGTCACATTGGCCGGGATGTCCTTGTCCTGAAGGATGTGGGCCTGCCCGTCACGGAGGTAGTCACGTGTTACAGGAGCGACTGTAGTGGTTTCAGCGATGCGATAGATGTAAAGCAGCGCGGCGAGCGCCATGCCCACGCCAACGGCCACGGTGAGATCGGCAAAGACGGTGAGAGCAAGCGTCGCAAACCAGACAGCGATATCGGTGGCTGAGAGACGAAGAATGGAGCCGATTTCGCGCCACTCGCCCATATTGTAGGAAACGACAAACAGGACCGCAGCCAAAGTAGCCAGGGGGACAAAGCGAGCCAGCGGCGCGGCGACAACAAGAATCGCGAGCAGGGTAAGCGCGTGCGTCATTCCGGAAATGGGGGTGAGCGCACCGGAACGAATGTTGGTGGCGGTGCGCGCGATGGCGCCCGTGGCCGGGATTCCGCCGAAGAGGGGCGATGCGATGTTGGCCACGCCCTGCGCGACAAGCTCGACGTTGGAATCGTGGCGGTCACCGCTCATGCCATCGGCAACAACCGCAGACAGCAGGCTTTCAACGGCTGCAAGCAGCGCCACAGTGAAAGCAGAGGGGAGCAGGGGAAGGATGTGCTCGGAGTGAAAGGCGGGGAATGTGAAGTGCGGAAGGCCCTGCGGAATCCCGCCGAAGCGGCTGCCGATGGTTTCGACAGGTAAATGGAAGAGAGCCGCGGCACCGGTGGTGATCACAAGCGCGACAATCGAACCGGGAATGCGCCGGGTGACGCGCGGCAACAGGAGAATGATGGCGAGAGACGCAGCAGCCACAGCGACGGGTTGCCAGCGGAGGGTTCCCGCGTAACGAAGGAGCATTTCGATGCGAGGGAGGAATTCGCTGGGAACGGGCGGCGTGGTGAGGCCGAGGAAATCCTTGACTTGGGTTGACGCGATGAGAATCGCGATCCCGTTGGTGAAGCCGATGGTGACGGGACGGGGAATGTATTTGACCGCCGTACCGAGACCGGTGAATCCCATGATGAGCAGGAGCACGCCGGCCATCAGGCTGACAAGCGCGAGGCCGGAGACTCCGAATTTCGCCACAATGCCGGCGACGATGACCACGAACGCGCCGGTGGGGCCGCCGATCTGCGTGCGCGAACCACCGAGCGCTGAAATGAGGAATCCGGCGACGACAGCAGTGTAGAGCCCAGCCTGGGGAGAGACGCCGGAAGCAATAGCGAACGCCATGGCCAGAGGCAGCGCGACCAAACCTACCGTTACGCCGGCAACGAGGTCGTGCGAAAGATCCTTTGCCGTGTAACCGTGCAGACACTGAAGCGAGCGGGGAAGCCGCTTAAAGGAAGAACTCAAGGAGTAAGCCGCCTTTCAGAATGGTTCAGCGAAGAGTTTCGAGAGGTTTGTTCATTTCATCCAGCATTCCCTGGGATTCTTTGAGCTGGGCGTGGAAGTAGGAGCGCATTAAACTCAGGACCTCGACGATGGTGCGGTCACGAACGGAATAGAAGACCTGGTTTCCCACACGGCGGTTCACGACGATCTGCTTGGCGCGCAGGATGCCGAGATGCTGCGAGACGTTGGCTTGCTCCATGCCGAGCTTCTCGATCAGAGCCTCCGGCGGAGAGTTCTCCTTCGCTCAGAAATTCCAGAATCGCGATTCGTGTTGGATGGCCGAGGGCCTGGAAGATATCAGCCTTGAAGCGGCGGAGAGAGTCTGGCATGGATAAATATTAGCATATTCGAATATGGAAAAGAATTGAACGATGAGAGAATCTACTGGCCCCTTCGGCAACATCGGTGCCTTGCTCTCGAGCTGCCTCCCGGCGGCAGCGATAGAAGCGAGGCTGGGGGAATACCGGCATCGCAAGATTAAAGTGCGGTCAAGGACGGCACCACGCCAGTCGAACGTAGGAAAACGGTAATATATCCTCAATGAAATCAAGCGGATCCTCAGTGTGAAATTTCCTATTGACAATATACCGACCAGTTGGTATGTTAACAACGGTCGGGAGTGCACAGTGACCATACGCCAGGAAAAACTCGCCCTCTCGCGCAAGAAGCTACTCGACGCCTCGCTCCGCGTCATCCGCGCGAAAGGCTACGAAGCCACAACGGTAGACGATATCTGCGCTGCGGCCGATCTCAGCAAGGGAAGTTTCTTTCATCACTTCAAGAGCAAGGAAGATCTGGCCGTTGCCGCCGCCAACTACTGGATCGAAGGAACGACCGCTCTATTCGCCTCCGCGCCTTATCACGCGCCGGACGACCCGCTCGACCGTCTGCTGGCCTATGTCGATTTTCGCAAGTCGCTGCTCATGGGCGATCTGCCCGACTTCACCTGCCTGGTCGGCACGATGGTCCAGGAGACCTACGGAACTCATCCCGCCATCCGCCAGGCCTGTGACGCAAGTATCAGCGGCCACGCGGACACGCTCGTTCCCGACATTCAAGCAGCTATCAGCCAGCGCGGCATCCGCGGCGATTGGACTGCAGAGAGCCTCGCCCTCTACACCCAGGCCACAATCCAGGGCGCGTTCATCCTCGCTAAAGCCAAGCTAAGCCGCGACGTCGCTGCCCAGTGCATCGATCACCTGCGACGCTATCTCGAATTGCTGTTCTCCGAACGCCATCTCCAAAATCAGATTTCTTGAATCAAGCCAGCGACTCTTCACGACTCGTCCGCGAAAGAAAATTCAATCTTCAGGAGCGAATCATGACTGCAAAGGTCTTCAAAACCATCGTTCTTGCCACCCTCATCCTCTTGGCTGCCCCCGTTTCTACAAGGCCGGTGCCGGCACAGGAGAACAACGCGCCCTATCCCGCCATGGCGCCTCTTGACCAATACCTCATGGCCGATCGCGACCAGGAAATTGCGCTCGCAAAAAGCGCTGCCCCTCCCGCGCTTTCGAGCGGCGCCAGTGTCATGGTTCTTGAAAAGGACGGTTACCACACAGCCATCGAGGGCAAAAACGGCTTCACCTGCATCGTCGAGCGAGGATGGATGTCTCCCCTCGACAGCACGGATTTCTGGAACCCGAAACTGCGCGGTCCCGTCTGCTATAACCCGCCCGCTGTGCGCTCCATTCTTCCTTACACCATTCTCAGAACGAAGTTGATTCTGAGCGGCCTGACCAAAGACCAGATGGTCGACGCCATTCAATCGCAGCTTGCAATGGGCCTATTGCCCCTGCCGGAACAAGGTGCAATGTCCTACATGATGTCGAAGGATCAATATCTGGGCGACGCTGGAGGGCACTGGCATCCTCACCTGATGTTCCATCTCCCGCGGATGGGTGCTGCAAGCTGGGGAGCCAACCTGGACGGCTCTCCGGTGGTGTTTGATACCGATCACCATGACCTGGGGCCTGAGCCCGAATCCATTTTCATGGTGCCTGTCGATCACTGGTCTGACGGAACTCCAGCCGTACATCAGCACTGAGACGCGCGCTTCAAAACAATCCAGCCATTTCACCGCGAAATCGAAACTGAACCTTCATCTCTGTCAAAGGAGTGTGTCATGAGTCTCATCACCGAACCCGAAATCGTCGAATTGCCTGAATCGCATTACGTCTTTATCGAACGGGAAGGGAATATCCCAACCATCGCGCCGCAAACCTGGGCTACCGTTGGCGCCTTTGGCCGCGAGATCGCAAACAGCAACCGCATCCTCGGCGGGGCCGCGCTCTACAAAACGAACCCGGGCGTCTATCGCGCCGGGTTCATGCTGGCCGAGCCGCCATTGAACCTGCCGAAGGAACTCAGCTATGTAAAACTCTCCGGCGGAAAGTTTGCCCGCTTCACGCTAACCGGCCCGTACGACCAGTTACCCGACGCCACGTGTCGCGCGTTTGAAATCGTCGCCGAGAAGAAAATTCCCCTGCGCGAAGATTTCAACATCGAGCACTATCTCAAGGATTCGATGACCACGCCACCGGAGGAGCTCGTCACGGAGATCCTGTTTCCAACAGCCTGATTCCGCGCACCCTCAAAGCGAAATCGTAACCAATGACACGCCAACTTCCCAACTCTGCGAAAAACCCCGGAGGTTTCATCATGTCTACCGCTACGCTGAACACTCCAACCTCGACCGACGAGGCTGCAATCCTGTCGCTGATCAGCTCACTCCACCAGGCGCATCACGACAAAAGCGCCGAAGGCATCTCCGCGCCGTACGCACCACACGCCGTGATCTACGACCTCGAACCACCGCTCATGCATGACGGCATCTCCGTCGGGCGCAAGCGCCACTGGCTCGCCACCTGGGATTCGCCCATCGGGTTGGAGCCGCGCAATTTTGAGCTCACGATCGATGGCGACCATGCCTACGGTCACGGCTATCTGCGGATGGCTGGGCAGAAGAAGGGAGTCGACCGTCCGGTCAGCTTCTGGATGCGCGAGACCCTCTGCTTCGAGCGTGTCAACGGCACATGGCGCATCGTCCACGAGCATACGTCCGTGCCGTTTTATATGGATGAGACCTTTCGTCCGGCGTTCGATTTGCAACCGTAGCGATCGCCATCGGGCGGCGGTGCGCAGTGATTGACATTCAGACCGGTGGACCGGCAGCGGCTCCTGGCTCCCCGAATGGATGGCTAAATTGGCGATGGAAGGAAGCGGCCATCTGTGGTGAGCCCGGTGCGGTTCGAACGCACGACCCACGCCTTAAAAGGGCGTTGCTCTACCAGCTGAGCTACGGGCTCGTTAAACGGCGCTATCTTCAAACTAACACAGGTTCAGTCGCCAGTTTCTGGGCCTCAGGGCAGGGAATTCCTGCCTCTTGCGCGTGTCCATTTCCGCTCCACACCCCGCCGCGAATCGCAACAGGTCAACCTTCTTGTCGCTACAAAAAACATTTCGCAACAGGGTAACCTGAAACCGCGTGTACGATGGTACCCATGGGGTGCGCACGAGCGATTCGAAATGGGTGACGAAGGTCCGCATCACACAGAAAATGAGATAGTTCTGCCGTTTTCGATGGCTTGAAAGTGTTAGCTTCGTGGCCGTGCAAGTGTTATTGTTCTCGCCCCCCCGCGAACACTACGATAACCACTAAGGATTCATCCGCCATCGGGGTTTGAGTTCCCGGTGTTCCGTATCGCAACAGCCGGCATCTTGGGCTCTGTAACATTTTAAAAAACGTGCGTGGCGGAGTTGCTTTTCTAGACCTTGGTATAGATTATGACGGAGCATAAAGGGCAGTCCGATCCAAACGAGCCCCCGGAAGACGTAGCTTCGCTCTACTCCTGGGCGAATTTGCATGGCGCAAAGTACCGCGACTTTTCTGCGTCGCGTGCGCAGACCCGCGAGAAGGCGCGCCAGCGTGTTGAGCAGGCGATGGAACAGGAACACCTGCGCACGCAACAGCCCCTGGAGCCAAAGCGAGGCAACGGCGACCCGCGGCAAGAGGAATCCTCGCCACAGTCAGCCGCGACGGAGCCACCTTTGCGTCCTCCGCAGCCGGCTCAACCGCAGTCTGATCGTCCGAATATTGACCGCCCCCAACCCGATCATCCCATCCGAGAAGATCTTGCCTCCGCGCTCCGCGGACTGGCTGTTCCTTCGTCGTACCGCCAGCCGGCCCATACGCCGCGCGCTCCGATGCGCGAAGAAAGCCATTTGCCGCCGCGCAGCTCGTGGTCAGTCGACGTAGCCGAAAATGCTGGCCGGCCCGCGTGGCTCATGCCCGAGCGGACCGAAACCACGACTCCAGCAGGCCTGCCGCCCGCGCCCGAAGATACATTGCAGGGTTCGCGTGAACGCCTCGCTACGCGCTGGTTCGCGCTTCGTGGAGTTGTCGAGGGCAGTGCGCCGCCCGCGCAGGTTGCTCCGGCTCCGGTGGCTGCGCGCGCTCCGGTCATGGCCATCTTCTCGCTTGCCGGCGGAGTGGGAAAAACCAGCATCGTTGCCACGCTGGGCCGCGCGCTCTCCGCACGCGGTGAACGCGTTCTGCTCGTCGATACGGCAGCCTACGGCTTGCTTCCGTTCTTCTTCGGCGCCGGCGATCAGCGTCCCGGAATGTTGCGCACCTTCAGCCCTCCCGCATCGAGCGGCGATGCGCCGATTCAAATGATCACGCTCGATCCTGAGAACTTTGGTCCTGAAACCGCGCCGCAGGAAGCTCTCACCGCCGAAATCTCAAAGCATGCGCGTGGAGTGGGTCGAGTGATCATCGATCTGGCCACCGCTTCCGGCGCCACCACGCGCCGCATCATGCGCCTGGCGCCACAGATTCTGGTTCCGCTCATCCCTGACATGAACTCGGTGGTCAGCGTGAGCTCCATCGATGCTTTTTTCGATCACAACGGTGGCGCGGCTACTGCTCCCACGCTGCCCAGCTATGTGCTCAACCAGTTTGATTCCTCGCTTCCGCTGCATCTCGACGTGCGCGAAGTGCTCCGCGAACAGCTGGGCGATCGCTTGCTCCCCTTCGTCCTGCGCCGCGCTCCCGCTGTCAGTGAGGCGCTGGCCGAGGGCATGACCATCATCGACTACGCGCCCAACTCCGGCGTGGTTGAGGATTTCGCCAGCCTGGCTAGTTGGGTCAAGAGCCTTTCCGCAGCCGCCACCACTACTTTCCGCGGAGTTCGCTGGAGCGAACGATGACTGCCTCGACAATCTGGCAAGATATTGGGGCCGGCGAAAACCTCTTCACCAAAATTCTCCGCCTCTTGTTCCTGATCATTGCGGCGGTCATTTTCTGCTACTTGGCGATCGTGCCCCTCGACCTGGGAGCAGCAAGCGGTCCTGGGGTTCATAAGCCTCGTAATCGCTTTGTTCCTTGCGCGCGGCTCCGACTCCTATCTCGTCACGCTCACCCTCATGATGCTGTCCATGTTCTGCACCTTCAGGTACGGATACTGGCGCATCGATCAGGTCGTTCGTTTCTTTCGCGATCCCGCCAACCACTGGGGCGCGCTGGATGCTTTCTTCATCCTCTGCCTACTGCTGGCCGAGGCCTACGCATTCGTCATTCTCTTTCTCGGCTACTTCCAGACCATCTGGCCCTTGCGCCGAGCTCCCGTTTCGCTGCCAGAGAATCCCGAAGACTGGCCCGACGTCGACGTACTCATTCCCACGTTCAATGAGCCGCTCGATGTGGTCCGTTTCACCGCTCTCGGCGCGCTGAATATGGACTGGCCCGCCGAAAAGCTCCACGTTTACATTCTCGACGACGGCCGTCGAAAGGAATTCGAAGAGTTTGCCTTCGAGGCTGGCATCGGGTACCGCACGCGTCCCGACAACACATTCGCCAAGGCCGGCAACATCAACACCGCGCTTGAAACCATGTCTTCGCCGCTGGTGGCTGTTTTCGACTCCGATCACGTGCCCACGCGCAGCTTTCTCCAGATGACCGTCGGCTGGTTCATGCGCGACCCCAGGCTCGCCGTGATGCAAACGCCGCATCACTTTTATTCGCCCGATCCTTTTGAGCGCAATCTGCGGCAGTTCCATATCATTCCCAACGAAGGCGAGCTCTTCTACGGAGTGGTCCAGGACGGCAATGACTTCTGGAACGCCTCGTTCTTCTGCGGCTCCTGCGCGGTGCTGCGCCGTGCGGCCCTCGACGAAATCGGCGGCATCGCCAAGGAAACCGTCACCGAAGACGCGCACACCTCGCTGCGCATGCAGATGGCCGGCTGGAATACGGCTTACATCAACATTCCTCAGGCCGCCGGCCTCGCTACCGAGCGCCTTTCCGCTCACGTCGGCCAGCGCATTCGCTGGGCGCGCGGCATGATCCAGGTTCTCCGCACCGATAATCCGCTCTTCGCTCGTGGCCTCACGTTTCCTCAGCGGCTGTGCTACTTCAACGCCGTCGGCCATTTTCTTTATGCCGTGCCGCGTCTCATCTTTCTTACGGCGCCGCTGATTTATCTACTTCTGAATCACACCAACATTCCCGGCTACTGGGCCGCGATTCTGGCCTACGCGCTGCCTCACCTCACGCTTTCCAACGTCACCAACTCGCGCATTCAGGGCGATCATCGTCATTCATTCTGGAACGAGATTTACGAAACGGTCCTCGCGCCCTACATTCTGTTGCCCACCATGATGGCGCTCATCAGCCCCAGATTGGGCAAGTTCAACGTCACGGCCAAGGGCGGCGTCGTCCGGCGCACATTCTTTGATTCGCGCATCGCCCAGCCATTCCTGGTCATGCTCATCTTCAACGTCGCCGGCCTGCTCGTCGCCATACCGCGCTTCTTCATCTGGGACACCACGCGCCGCGGCACGGTTCTGATGAACGTCATGTGGTGCTGCTTCAACATCGTCATTCTCGGCGTCTGCACCGCCGTCGCGCGCGAGCTCATGCAGCGCCGCACCACTGTGCGCCTCAACATCTCGACGCCCCTGCTCGTCAAACTGCCCGACGGAATTTTCATCTCGGGCCAAACCGTCGACATGTCCAATGGCGGAGCCGGTATCCAACTCGGTGAAGCCGTCGATCTCGCACTCGATTCCGAGGTAAGCCTGCAGTTTCCGCAGCCCCCGGAGTCGGTCCCTCTCCGTGCAAAAGTGGTTTCCGTCGAAGATTCGGTTTTGCGCGTGTGTTTTGATGAACTTTCGATCGCCGAGCAGGAAGTTCTCACCATGCAGCTCTACTCCCGCGCCGATTCCTGGCTCGGCTGGGGTGAGGGCCGCGAAAGCGACAACGTCCTGCGCTCGCTCGGCCGCATCTTCACCATCTCCATGCGCGGACTCAAGGCCACCACGCTCAGCCTCTTTGGTCGCGACGATCTCGCCACCAGCCGCAAATCCGCTCCGCTCTCCATCGCACAACCAGGAATGATCCTGCTCTTCGCCTCGCTTCTCATTGCCGGCTCTCCGAAATCTCTTGCACAGCTCGCCTCTAACTCCGTCACAAATGTGGGTGCCCCCGGTGCCTCGCATTTGGGCACCGGGGAAGCCGCGAATGCCAACTCCGCTAGCCCCGCTAACTCCGCTGTCTTACCCGGCCAGTTTCACGACACCTTTACTCTCGCCGATACCGGCTCGCCCCAAATCGAGTTGCATTCCATCGATCGCCAGCACAACGTCTACTTCACATTGCCGCAAACGCACGTCGTCCGCACCGCTACCATTCACGTTTACTACACGTTTTCTCCCTCTCTCATCCCGCAGCTCAGCCAGCTCAAGCTGATTTTGAACGGCACGGTATTCGCCAATATCCAACCAATGGCAGGGAAGTATGGCGGCTCCGACGGAAGCGACGCCGAAGCCGACTTCAACATTCCTCCCGAGCTGCTCGTTCATAACAACGCGCTCACCATCGAGTTCATCGGCCACTACACCATGAGCTGCGAAGATCCCGCCAGCACCGCGCTCTGGGCGCGCATTCATCCCAACACGTTTCTCGATCTTCGCGGCGATCTTTTGCCTCTCGCCGATGATCTCAAGCAGCTTCCCATCCCCTTCGTCGACCCGGCCGTCATCCAGCCTGCCAGCATTCCCGTTGTCTTTCCCTCGCAGCCATCCTTTAAAGCCATTCAGGCTGCGGGCATCGTCGCCAGTTACTTCGGCCTTGTCTCCGCCGACCGCCCTGTGCGTTTCCCGGTGCATGTCGGTGCCATTCCTCAGGGCAACGCCATCGTCATCGCTGAAAGCGCCTCGGGCCTTCCCGCCGCGTTCGATCTTTCCAACTCCAGCGGGGCTACCGTAGCGATGCGCACAAATCCAAACGATCCGTACGGCAAAATCCTCATCATCACCGGCCCCAACGCCGACGACGCGATCGTTGCCGCTCAAGCCGTCGCGCTGCATAGCGACATGCTCACCGGCACGCAGGTTACCGTCAACCACCTCGCGCTGCCCAATCAACAAGCTCCCGATGCCGCGCCGCGCTGGGCGCGAACCGACCAGACCATTACTCTCTGGGACTATGCGTCGGCCGCGCAGCTTCAGGGCGATGGAACCGCTCCGCTCAACGTCTACTTCCGCATTTCCTCCCGATCTCTATTACGAAACTGGCGACGACAATATCCTCCTGCATCTCGCCTATCGCTATAACTCAATTCCCATCGGTCCCATCTCGAGCCTTCAGGTGCGCATCAACAGCGCATTCCTCGGCTCTACGCCGCTCACTCCCGGCCGGGACGCTTCGCACACCACAACCACCGACGTTCCCGTTCCCGTTGTCAATCTGCGCCCATTTTCAAACACGCTTTCGTTCGACTACACCTTTCAACTGGCTCGCAAACAGAATTGCGACAACACTACCCCGATCAACGTTCAGGGCTCGATTCTTCGCGACTCCTATCTTGATCTGCGCGGCTATCCGCACTGGACGCCGCTGCCCAATCTGGAGATCTTCGCCAATGCCGGATTTCCCTTCACACGGCTCGCCGATCTGAGCGGCACCACGGTTGTTCTGCCGCCCGCGCCCACGGAGCAGGAGATCGAGACATTCGTCACGCTGATGGGCCACTTCGGCCGCCAAACCGGCTTTCCCGGCCTGCGCGTCACCGTAGCCGGTCCCGATTCTCTTCAGAACGGCGCGGCAACTGACTTCCTCATCATCGGCGCCGGTGATGATCAACCTGCCTTTTCGAAACTCGGCGCGCATCTTCCCGTTTCGCTCGGCAGCGGACAAGTTCAAGTCCACGACACGGAGGGCTTCTTCGTTTCGCTGCTCCACAATGCCTGGTGGAAGCTCCGTCCCAACGATCACACCGAATCGGGAGAACTCACTGCCGGTGGCACGCCCGACGCCGTCATCGAGGGCATCGAATCTCCGTACGACATTGCCGGCAGCCGCTCGATCGTCGCCATCCATCTCAAGGATGCGTCCACCTTCGAGCCGTTCATGAGCACGTTCCTTGGCGTCCAGCAATCCAGCCAGATTTCCGATTCGGTCTCCGTCTTTCACGGAACCGGGTTTCAATCCTTCCGCGTCGGCTCGCAGGTTTACTACGTCGGATCGCTCCCGTGGTTCACACAGTTGCGTCTCTGGGCCGCTGAATATCCTTGGCTCATTGCAGTCATCGTCTTCATTCTCGCGTTCCTTGTCGCCATCTGGACCCGCCAATGGTTGCGCATGAAAGCCAGAACGCGCCTGACGATGATGGATAACTAGCGCCCTGTCTCTAATCTTCATTCAACAAATGAACCGGGTGCCCCACCTCGGCTTCGCTAGGGTGGGATAGCACGAACCCAAATGTGTGTGCCCCAGGTCCCTCGCATTTGGGGACCTGGGATACCACCATGGGTGTCCCACCTCGGCTTCGCTAGGATGGGATAGCACGCCTTGCATCACCGTGCGGCCGGTAGGTCGCGGATTCATCCCCGACACCGCATGTGTCCCAAATTGAGTCCGGCTTTAGCCGTTGAGGGATGCGTTTGGGTGGCGCGGAGGAGAGTGACTCACAGTTCTGTTTTTAGTTTCTGTCTTGTTTTCCACACTTATTTCCCCACTGCGTGAATTCGACGCTCTCAAACTGCGCAAATAGCTAAAAGCTAAGAGCGAACAGCCGGTTTTCGGTATGGTCCGCGCGAAAAATTAAACGTAGAATGGAAGCGCGAATGACGGTGGGCTCGGGACATTGGAAAGCGGGTGTGATCGTAGCGGCCTGCCTGGTGCTGACGCTCCCGCCAGCCCACGCTCAAAACTCTCCTGCCGCCGGCTCCGCTGAAGCCACTCGCGCCAACATTGCTGAAAAAGCCCGCGCACTCGAATCGCGCGGCCGGCCCGACATGGCCATTCAGCTTTGGCAACAGATTCTCCTCTCCGACCCTCGAAATACCGACGCTCTCGCGGGCCTCGCCAATGACTACAAACTCATCGGCTCCGATGCGCTCGCCAATCAAACCCTCGATCGTCTGCGCGCCATCAATCCCAACGATCCCGATATCGCTCGCATTGAGTCCATGTCGAGCTCGAGCCAGCAGAGCGAACAGCTCCGTCAGGCCGGCGAGCTCACGCGCCAGGGTCGCAATGACGACGCCATGCGCATCTATCGCCAGCTTTACGGCGATCATCCTCCCAACGGCGACATCGCTCTCGCCTACTATCAAACGCTTTACGGGACCGCCGCCGGCAGGCAAGAGGCCGTCGCAGGCATGCGCGCCCTCGTTGCCGGCAATCCATCCGATCCGCGCTACGCCATCGCACTCGGCGCGATGCTCACTTACGATCAGCACACCCGCGCCGAAGGCATTCGCATTTTGCAGGCGCATCCCTCCGATGCCGGCGCGCAGTCCGCGTTGCGCCAGGCGCTCATCTGGGACTCCGCGAACCCGGCATCCGCCGCCGAGCTGCGCGAATATCTCAAATCCCATCCCGGCGACACTGAGCTTGCCGCCGCTCTCATCCAAAACCAGAAAAAACTGGCGCAGATGAACTCTGGTATCGCGCGCACTCCCGCCGAACTTGCGGCCTTCGCGGCTTTGAACGCCGGCCACCTCGACGAGGCTGACCGGCTTTTCACCGCGCTTCTGCAAAAGGATCCAACCAACAGCCGCGCCGCTGCCGGAATGGGTTTCCTGCGCATGCGCCAGCAGGACTTCGCATCCGCCATCACTTTCTTCATGCAGGCCGAGCAAAGCGGATACAAGGCAAAAATCGTTGAAGACGCGCTCGCCAATTCGCGCTTCTGGCTGATCATGAATGAGGCCACGCAGGCCTTCAGCCAAAATCAGTTCGACGTAGCCGACCAAAAATTCCGCGCCGCGCTCGCCATCGATCCCAGCAGTATCCCAGCGCTCAACGGTCTCGCCGGCCTCTACATCAAGGAGCAGCAATACACCACCGCTGCCGGCGTCTACCAGCTGCTGATCAAGGTGCAGCCCACGTCATTCGACGGCTGGCGCGGCCTCTTTCTCGCCTACGCGCGCGCCAACCAAAACGATCAGGCCCTCGCAGTCGCCGCGCATCTCCCGCCGAGCGTCCGCGTCGCGCTCGAAAAAGATCCCGAATACCTCCGCACTCTCGCGGCAATCGATCAAGCCGAGGGTCACACCGCCGATGCCGAGCACACTCTCTCGCTCGCCCTTGCTCTGCCGTTTCCGGGCAATGGCAGCACGCTCAAGGACGATACCAGGTTGCAATACGCCGGCATCTTTATGGAGGCCAAACGGTTCCCGCAGGCCATCGCGCTCTATGAGCAAGTCGTTGCTGCCGACCCAACCAACGTCTCCGCCTGGATGGGGCTCGTCAGCGCGCATCACGAGTTGGGCCAGGACACGCGAGCCCTCAGTGACGTGCAGCGCATCCCCGCGGCCACCTACGAATCCGCTCTAGGCGACCCTGGCTTTCTCGCCGAGCTCGGCGCCATCTATCAACAGGCCAATCAGTATGACGTGGCTCAGGGAATGCTTGAGCGCGCGGAGAAGCTTGAGCTCGCCGCCGGCCATCAGCCTTCCATCGCGCTCGAATTGCAACTCGCCGCGATCGACCTCCGGCGCAACAACACTGATCAGGCCTTCGCTATTTATCAGCAGGTCCTCGCCGCGCATCCTGACAACGCCGCGGCATGGAAGGGCATCGTCTCCACCCTCGCTGCCACCAATCGCAACTCGCAAGCACTCCAGCAGCTCGGGCAGATCCCCGCGTCCGTTCGCACGCAGCTTGAATCCGACATTGAATTCATCCAGACCGAAGCCGGCCTCTACGCAACCACCGGCGACGTCAACGCCGCCGTCGGCAACATGGATCGCGTCCTCGCGTACTACGCCAGGCTCAAGCAGCAGCCTCCGCCTGCCATCGACATTCAGAATGCATGGCTGCTTTACAACATCGGCAACGATCGCGCTCTCTACGCCTCGCTCATGCGCATCGGTGGCCGCTCCGATCTCACCCTCGCTCAGCGCCAGACCGTCGAGAACATCTGGGCTGAGTGGAGCGTGCGCCGTGCCGCCGCAGCCATGGACAATGGCAATCCTCGCCGTGCGGTCGACATTCTCGACGCCGCATCGCAAGCCTTCCCAAACAATCTCACTGTGACAAAAGCCGTTGCCGGCGGCTACGCGCGCGTGGGCCGCGGCAAGGAAGCTCTTGCCATCTACAGAAACATTCCCATGCAGGACGCTTCCGCCGGCGACTTTGAAGGCGCGGTCGGCGCGGCCCTCGCGGCCAACGACAAAAATCAGGCCGAGCTCTGGCTGCGTCAGGCCCTCGAGCGTTTCCCCCGCGATCCCGCCATCCTCTCGCTCGCCGCGCGCTATGAGCAGGCCCGCGGAGACAATGAGCGTGCGGCCGATTACTATCGCGCCTCCATCGCCGCCATGCCCGCCGTTACGCCGGTCGATCGTCTCGCTCACGTGCTCGATTTTCCCGACACAGATACGCAACCTCATCGCGCCGTTACCGCTGCCGATCTCCAGCGCCTGCTCGATCCCGACGAAACCCCCTTCGACAAAACCACCAGGCTCCCGCCTCTTCCTGCCTACGGCCCCGATCCGGATGAAGGCAGCGCACCCGTCGTGCTTCCGCAATCGCAGCCCGCCGGTGAGGTTCCATCTCCCGTCAACGCGCAACCCGACTCGCACGATCTGCCCCCGCCACCCGCGCCGCAGTCATGGCTAGGGCCAAGTGATTGCAATGAAAGATGTCATCCTGAGCGAAGGTCGCCGTGGCGACCGGAGTCGAAGGACCTGCATCTTTTTTTTCAAGTCGACAGCACGAATGCCGCTACAGGAAACTTCTCAATTCACTCTGAAGATCCGCATTTCGTCCACGCCGCCTTGACCTTCACCCACATCGCAAACTGGCGCGCTTCCATCCGCAGCGATTTTTCTCCGCTCACCGCCGTCCAATCCGCCGCCGATCCCGATCTAACCCTCGACCCGCCGCACTCGCTCGCCTCCGATGCATGGAAAGGTCTCGTCTTCTCGCTCATGGCCGCCAATCGCAACGCTGAAGCGCTCGGCGAGCTCAACAAGATTCCCCCCGAACCGCGCCGCCTTCTCGAAGCGGACATTGAATGGGTGCAGGCCATCGCCAGCCTCTACGTCGCGGTCGGCGATGAGCCTCACGCCAACGCCTACGTCCATCGCGTCGAGACGTTCTATCTTCTCCATCGCGTGGCATTGCCTGCCGCTCTTGAAATCCAGCACGCGTGGTTGCTCTACAACCTGCACAGTGACGCCGCGCTCTATCCCGTCCTTTCAACACTCGACGCGCGCACAGACCTCACCGCCGATCAGCGCCTGCAGCTCCCAAACCCTCTGGGCCAACTGGGCCGTCCGCCGCGCTAATCAGGATCTCGCCGCCGGCCAGCCGCTCCACGCCCTCCAGATTCTTGAAGCCGCCGCGCAGGCTTACCCCGCCAACCTGGACGTTCGCTTCGCCCTCGCCGGGGCTTACGCTCGCACCAGCCGCGCGCAGGACGCCCTCACCCTTTACAAATCTCTCCCCATGAACCAGGCCGGCTCCGGCGATTTCGAAGGCGCTATCTGGTCCGCGATCGCCGCCAAAGACATGGCGCAGGCCGAAATCTGGCTGCGCGCCGCGCTCGGCCGCTTTCCCTCCGACCCCAGGGTGCTCTCGCTCGCCGCTCGCTTCGAGCAGGCCCGCGGTAACAAGCAGCGCGCCGCTGAATTCTGGCGCGCCGCTGTCGCCGCCGCGCCTTCGGGCTCATCCATCAACAATCCCGGCGACAACGCCTCATATCCTTCCAGCGCGGCCGCCAACCCCGGCGACATCAAGCGTCTTCTCAATCCCAGTCTCGATCCGGGCCTCAACGCCGAGCCAACTCCTGACCAGCTCGCTCCGCTGCCTTCCTACAAATCTCTTTCGCCGCAGGCCGCGCTACCTCCGTTGCCCGCCGCCACTGAAACAGCCACTGCGCCCTCGGACAATCCGCTGCCGCTCCCCTTTGCAGCGCGCGATGAATCGGCAGGGCAGGGAACTCAACCGCCCACGCCGCCCGTTTTCGTTTCGCCGCGCACCGCACGCAACGACAGTCCCTCCAACGCACAGTCTCCGTCGTTCACGAGTCGCGTCCAACTGCCGCCCGCAGAAGCGAACATGAATTCGGCCGGTCGAACCGACGTGGATGTCGAGACCGGGATCGCCGCTTCAACGCAGTCAACACTGGACGCGTCGGCGCCTGCGCCCACTTCACCACCCGACAATCTCCGCATCAGCTCTGAGCCCATGAATGTTCTCGCCGCGCAGGCTCAGGCTCGCTTCGCCGCGCAAGCCGACAACCAGCTAACGCAAAGTTCCGCTGCACTCATTCACTCCATTCCCAACGCCGTGTCGCCTCCAGCTTCGTCCACTGTGCCGCCGGCTCAAACCAACTCGCCCGCTACGTCACCCACGGCACCAGCCGCGCCCGCTCCGTTTAACCCCACGCCCGCGCAAGCCAACATACCCTCCCCCACAATGCGGTCGGCCGCCGCGCCAAGCTCCTCTTCTCACTCCGATCACGGCGTCTACAACCTTGCGCAATCCACGCCATCCGCGCAGGATGCAGCCTCCGGCGCTTACTCCGCGCCGCAGCAACAGCCTGTGCCGCCATCGCAGCAACCGGCCTCGCAGCCCGCTTCGTCCGCCTCCTCATCTGCCTGCCAGACCACCGTGCCTGCTTGCCCGCCTGCCAAACCCGCGCCCGCGCTCGCGCCTGTCAAACACAAGCACCCGCGCAAACCCGCCGCTGCGCAAAACCAGCAGCCGGAGCAGACTCTCGGCAACGCTCCCATCGGCGCCACGCCTGAAAACGCAACCCCATCACCCGCGTCCGCCGAACCTCAATCGCAGCAATCACAATCGGAATCCACCACTGGCTCCGGCGTCTCCGACCAGGAGCTTCAGCAGCAAAATCTTCCGCCCCTCCGCGGTCCATGGATTCGCATTCAGCGTCAGGCCGCGCCGCCAAGCCCGCGCGATCTTGCCGAAGAGCAACTCCAGGCCATCGAGAGCGGTTACAGCGGCTGGCTCGGTGGCACTTCGCTGCTCAACTATCGCAGCGGCGCTCCGGGCTACTCGCAGCTCGCCGCCATTGAGTCGCCCTTTGAGGCCTCAACACCCCTCGGCACCCACGCGCGCATCACCGCCATCGCGCGCCCCGTCTTTCTTGACTCGGGCCAGGCCGACGGCACCGCCACCACGTCGGTCCTCGAATCGCAATCCGGCGCGACCTGCATCATCGCTATCCCTGAGCCCATCGGCACGTACGCCGCCGGCCAGAACTTTACCCCCTGCACCTCGCCCACGATCAGCGCGCTCATTCCACCGGCTCAGCAAAACGCATTCGGCCTCGGCGGCGAGTTGCAGCTCACTTTCCCGCATCTCACCATCGCCGGCGGATCCACGCCCTTTGACTTCCTTGTCTCCACCGTCACCGGGCGTTTTCAATGGAACCCCAACGGCGGCCCGTTCACCATCAGCCTGGTGCGCGATTCTGAAAAGGATTCGCAGCTCTCCTACGCCGGCCTGCGCGATCCCGCCGGCAACACGCTTTCCACGCAGGGCCAAATCTGGGGCGGAGTCGTCGCCAACCAGGGCACCGTCCAGGTCGCTCACGGCGACGCCGAATCCGGTTTCTACTTCTCCGGCAGCGGCCAATACCTCACCGGCTACCACACGCGTTCCAATTCGCGCATCGACGGAACCGGCGGCGCTTATTGGCGCGTCATGGCCTCGCCCGAGTTTGGCAACCTCACGCTCGGCGCCAACTTCTTCGGCATGCACTACGCCAACAATCAAAATGCCTTCACGCACGGCATGGGAGGCTACTTCAGTCCGCAGGCCTACTTCCTCGCCAACATTCCCCTCAGTTGGCAGGGCCACTACGGCACGCGCTGGCATTACAACGTCAACGGCGCGCTCGGCGTGCAGGCTTTTCAGGAAGACTCCACGCCGCTCTGGCCTCTGGCCGGCGACAAGCCTCTTGAAACCAGCCAGAACAATCCCATGCTGCCCAACGTCACCAGCGTCAGCCCCAACTACGACTTCCACTCGCAGGTCGCCTACCAAATCCACACGCACTGGTTCACCGGCGCATACTTCGCCGCCAACAACACGCGAGACTACTCCTACGCCTCGGTTGGGTTTTTCGTGCGCTACACCTTCCGCGAGCAGCCCTCAGCCGTTGCAGCTCCCACCGGCCTCTTTCCCGCAGATGGTCCACGCCCCTTCACCGTCCCGTAAACCGCATTGAGTGAGTAGCTCCAGACTCCTGCCCGGCTGTTGTGCGGGCGTCCTCTCCCGCGCCCGCGAGCCCGTGTCCGCCCCTTTTTCACCCCGGGCTCGGGCCTCAATCTTCCAAATGGCCGAATTTCAGGAAATTTACTCAATTCGTGGTTAAATTCCGCCCATCTAGAGACCTGATTCAATAGAATGAATAACTTGTCTGCTCATGAATCGATAAACGAGCTGTTGGCGATTCTAAAACACTTAAAGAACAAAGAAAATTAGACGAGAAGCGATAGAGAGTAAATTATCTTAAGAAAATCTATTGACAAAATTAATAATATTGACTATGTTAGGCGAAACGGTCGAAAAAACCGCTCCTCTTCATGCCCAACGACCCCAAATCCGCCCCCGATCCCGTCTCCGACTGGCAAGACCTGCTCCGCGTCGCCCAGGGTTCGGCCCTGGTCATTGAGCGCGTCCAGATCCCGGAAAAGCACATCGCGATCGAAGGCCAATTCACCCTGCCCGAACTCGCTCGCCTATCCCTCGAAGACCAGGTCTTCGTCATCGCCTTCATTCGCTCGCACGGCACCATCAAGGACATGGAGCAGACCTTCGGCGTCAGCTATCCCACCATCAAAGCGCGCCTCAATCGCATCTCCAGCCAGCTTGAATTTGTAGAAGTGAATCCGTCCTCGTCGCGTACCGAGGTTCTTCATCAGCTGAACAGCGGCGAGATCTCGGCTGCCGACGCCATCCGCGCGCTGGAGGCCCTCAAATGATTCCCAACGTCGCCGTCCTCGAAATCGAGAACCTGCACTTCCACATGCCGCGCCTCTGGATTCCGCTCATCCTTCTCTGGATTCCTTTGGCCCTGCTCCTGCTCCTAGTTTCGCCGGTGCTCTTCATCGTCGTCTGCGCCATCAGCATGATGACCGGCGTCGGCCCGTTGCGCGTCGTCCGCATCTTCTGGGACATCCTGTCGAGCCTGCGCGGCACTGATGTCCGCGTCACCGCCAACGGAAAAAGAATCAACATACGCCTTCTTTAGCTGCCTGAGGATGGTTCCAGAATGAGTGATTCGACTATGCGCAACAAAGTCGTCGTGATTACGGGCGCAACATCCGGCATCGGCCAGATCGCCGCCGAGAAACTCGCCGCGATGGGCGCGCGAATCGTTCAAATCGCCCGTGATCCCGTGCGCGGCAACGCGGCGATCGAACGATTGTGTGCCATCAATCCCCAGGCAGCGCCTTCCATCTTTTATGCCGACCTCTCGCGCATCAGCGAAATGAAGCGCGTTGCATCCGAAATCGCCGCCGCCGAGCCCCGGATCGATCTCCTCGTCAACAACGCCGGCGCCATCTTTGGCCGGCGCCAGCTCACTGCCGACGGCCTGGAAATGACGTTCGCTCTCAACCACATGAGCTATTTTGTCGTCACTCATGAGCTGTTGCATCGCTTGTCGCCGGATGCCCGCATCATCAGCACCTCATCGGACGCGCACGAAACCGCGACTCTGGACCTCGACGATCTCCAGTCGGAGAAAGCCTACCGCTGGAGCCTGCCGGTCTGGCTGCGTTACGGCGGGCCCGGCTTCACGGTCTACGGCCGCTCCAAACTTTGCAATATCCTGTTTACGCGCGAACTCTCTCGCCGGCTCCGCGGAAGCGGCATAACGGCCAACTGTTTCCACCCGGGGTTCGTTGCCACTCGCTTCGGAACTCGCGCCGGTGGCTTGATTCAATTCGGCGTCGGTGTCGCAAAACGATTTGCCCGCACGCCCGAAGAGGGTGCAAAAACGCTCGTTTACCTTGCCTCGTCGCCTCAGGTCTCCGGTGTATCCGGCAAGTATTTTCACGATGAACACGAAGTCCAGCCTTCGAAGGCAGCGCAGGACGACGCCGTTGCGGCCGCATTGTGGCAGCAATCGTTAAGACTCGCGAATCTCGACAATTCGTTTTCACGAGTGCCCGCTGCTGGTGCTTCGCAGGTGGCCTGAACATCGCGCTGAGCGCGGCATAGCCTCGCCCATCCGCGTCGAATCCCCATTGGGTTGAAGATTCCAGGAGGAGTGAAATGAACGAAAATCGCCGTCAGATCCTTGAAATGTTAGCCGCGGGAAAAATCACCGCTGATGAGGCCGAGCGCCTGATCGCCGCGCTTGAGCCGGAACCCGCAACCGCCAACTTTAGCGGACGCATCGCCGGCTCAAAAGGCTGGTCTGCGAGCGACGAGGGCGCAACCGTCAAGACCCACGCAAAGTATCTCCGCGTCCTGGTCGAGTCCACGGAGAAGAACGGTCCCACGACGGTCAACGTCCGCGTTCCCATGCAGCTTCTGCGCGCCGGCGTCCGCCTTGCCAGCCTCATCCCTCAACAGGCCCACGATCAGTTGGACGAGACGCTGAGCCAACACGGCGTTCCGCTGACGCTATCGCAGATCAAGCCGGAGAATCTCGAGGAGCTGATCGACCACCTGGAAGATCTGAGCGTCGACGTCGACGCGAAGGACGAAAAAGCCAAGGTTCGCGTCTTCTGCGAATAGGCTGTGGCCCTTGGGCCGTGAAACGTGCATTGCAAGTGGTGAAGAACGAACCACGATTCACGAAGCGCGGCCTACGGTCTGGCATCCCCGTTCGCCGTCCACGTGTTTCCGTCTACTGCAGCGTCAGCGTCCCAGCGCCGAAATCCTCTTTGCAGCTGCTGTTCGCCGGAGAGAATCCATAGTTCACACCGACCGTCTTTCCATCCGGCGAAAGACTGCCGCCCCAGCCCAGGATTCCGCTGGGCGAGTTGCTCAAATCGGTAAAGAAGCTGCCTCCGACAAACGCAGTGCTGATCGCCGCCGCGCCTGACGGGATGCAAGGGTAGCCACTTACCGTCGCTGTACCCGTCAGCGCCAGGAGCCCTTCAGAGTTGGGAAGGGGACTCTGCTGCAGCGTCGCCGACACGGTAAAGCTCTGCCCGGTGGCCTGCGACGTGACCGTTCCTGAATAGGTCCCGTTCACGATCGCGTATTCAATCCCGGTCATCGATCCCTGCGTGGAGCAGGAACCATTTCCGTTGATCGCAAAGGCGCCGTTTGACAGGTTCGATCCGCTGACCGTCCCGGCCATCGTGGCGGAGGGCACGGCATTCGCGGCCGTGGCCAGCTTGAGATTGCCTTCGGAGTCGACGGTTCCAGTGAGCGCCACATTCGAGAAGGGACCAATCGGGCTTCCGACGCAGCCGTCTGGGTACGCGAGCAGGTCTGTGGCCGCGGGGCCGACTGCCAATCCGGAAACGCTTCCCGCATTCTCGGTTAAAAAGATCGAGATGGGAACGGTCCCTCCAGAGCCTGGATTCACAGTCAGCACCCAGTTTCCTGTCAGGTTGTAAGACGAATTGGGAGGCGTTGCAGTTAAGTTCGTACCCGCGCAGCCGGCCAATCCGCTGGTGATAACGCATGCGACCAAAAACAGAGCGGCCCGTGAGGCCGCTTCAAGATTCATGGCCCGCGAAGTCATCGTGCACCTCCCGGTATCTTCGACTTGTGGGTTGAGTTTCCCGTGGAGTTAGACGAAAACCATCTCCGAGGGTTACACCGACATGCGTCTGCGGCAGATGTGATCTGCGCACGGTTCGGCCTTCCTGATCTCCGCGCCCTGCTCTCTGTCCTCTATTGCCGCCGCAGCGGCCTCTGCATCGGCACCACCTGCACCGTCACGTCGCGCACTTCAGAGAGAAACCGGTTCAACACCGAGCCGCGCAGCAGAATGTCGAAGCGCGACCGCGCCGACTGTCCGAAGACGACGTGCGAGATGTTCTCCTGCTGTGCGAACCGGATCAACGCGTCGGCAACCTTGCGGTCGGTGAGTTGAACCACATTGGCGCCAAGGTCCCGCGCCATGCGCATGTACTCTTCCAGCCGATGAAAGGCCTCGGGATCGCTATGGCCCTTGTCGTCGGGCGGAGCCACATAGACGGCATACCAATTCGTCGCCAGGCGACCGGCGATTCTTGCGCCGATCCGCAGAAGCCTCTCCGTTCCCGGTCGCGTGCTCAGGCACACCATCACCTTTTCCGGAATCGGCGCCTGTTCCAGCCCTTGCGTCCGCCGGTATTCCGATGCGCGGCTGCTCACCTGTTCCGCCGTGGTGCGCAGCGCGAGCTCGCGCAGCAGGTTCAGGTTCCCCTTGCGGAAGAAGTTCGCCAGTGACTGCTCCACCTTTTCGGGAGCGTAGATTTTGCCGCCCCGCAGACGGTTACGCAGTTCCTCCACCGTGAGGTCGACGTTGACCACTTCATCGGCACGCTTGACGAAGCTGTCCGGAACAGTCTCGCGGATGGTGGTATTGGCTGAGCGGTTGACGGCGTCGTTCAGAGTCTCAAGGTGCTGGATGTTCACCGCCGTCATCACGTTGATGCCGGCGTCGAGCAATTCCATCACATCTTCGTAGCGCTTGCGGTTCTTGCTGCCCGGAACGTTGGTGTGCGCCAGCTCGTCCACCACCACCGTCTGTGGATGCCTCGCGATGATCGCGTCCACATCCATCTCTTTCAGGTTCACGCCGCGATAGGGAATCACCTTTTGCGGGATGATCTCGAGATCCCGGATCTGTTCCTGTGTCTCTTTACGTCCGTGGGTTTCCACCAGGCCGATGACAACATCCTTGCCGCCCTGCGTTCGCATCAGGTAGGCATCATTCAGCATCTGGAAGGTTTTGCCCACGCCTGGGGCAGCGCCCAGGTAGATGCGCAGCTTGGCGGGCTCCGGCTTGCTTTCAAGAACGATCTCGGCCATCGCTCAGCCCACCTCGACGGGATGTTGCACTTCCCGCGCCACAGCAACTGGAATCGTGAATCGGAACGTCGATCCGTGGCCCAGGCGGCTCTCCACCGCGATCTGGCCGCCCAGCGACTCCACCAGTCGCCGAACCAGCGCCAGGCCGAGTCCTGTCCCTTGTTCTGAGAAGGTATTGAACCGGTCGAAGATGGAGCTGAGCCGGTCCGCCTCAATCCCGCGTCCCGTATCGCGGACGCTGAACTGCACGAAACTCTTGATCTCCTCCGCGGCCAGCAGGATCTCGCCGTCCTCCGGCGTGTAGCGCAGAGCATTCGACAGCAGGTTATCCAGAATCGACCGCATGGCCCGGCGATCGGCTTCGATCACTGCCAGGTCGGCATAGGCGCTCACTTCCACCCGGATGTGCTTTCGCGCAGCCTCGTCGCAGAACCGATCGCGCGCCTCATTCAGAAGCTGCAAGGGCCGCAACCGCTCCGGCTTCAACTCGCGCTTACCCGTGTCCAGCTCGGCAACGCCAATCAGGTCGGCCATCAGGTCGTCCAGCGTCTCAGCTTCTTTGCTTGCTTGAGCCACCAGTTCGGTCTGCAGGGGAGTCATCTCTCCACTGAATCCCTGGGCCAGGGCATACAGCCCGCGCCGCAACTGCAGCAGTGGATCGCGCAGCTTGCGGCTGGCGACCGCGATGAACTGCGTCTTGAACCGGTCGGTGTCCTGCAAGCTGGTCACGTCTTCAAGCGTCGTTACCGCTCCAAGCAGCCTGCCCTCCGAGTCGCGCATGGGCGTGGTGCGCAGCCGGTAGCTGCGCGCCTGGTTGCCGATCCGCATCGGCAGCATCGACGCTTCACCTTCGGCGGCAACCGCCTTCTGCATGGAGACGGCGTCTTGAATCGCGCTCAGAATCTTCTCGCCTCCTGGCGTATTTGCCAGCGCCATGCGATCTCCGGCTGCCTCGCCCAGCAGCTCCGATGCCGACTGATTCAGTTTCAGGACGTGGCCCTTGCCGTCAGTCACAATGATCGGTTCAAAGATTGATTGCAGCACCGCATCGGAGAGCTGGAACTCCATCTGGCGCCGGCCGGCTTCGGTATCGCGCACGTCGCGCAGCCGCACCGCAATCCGGCTCAACTCGCTCGCAATCACGCCGAAACTATCGCGGCTACTCCACTCCACGCGGTGCTCAAGGTTGCCCTGCGCGATGCGGTGAGCATCGCCGGCCAGTGTGTCGATCGGTTTCAACACAACATAGATCGTCGCTGCCGCAACCAGCGATGCGGCCACGGCGACTGCGTAGCCCAAATGAAGCTGCCCGCTCGCCGCCAGCGCCCTATGGGCCATCGCCACCAGCCCTACGGTGAGGCAGGCGAGGAGTACGCAGCCAAGAATCAGTCGCTGGGTAAGGTTAAGCATGTTCGGTGCCCGAGAAGGAGGATGATGACTTCTTTATTCTCGCGGATAGAGCTTCAACCTGCAATGGCCGCTGTTGGCATTTTTCCGCTCGCCGAGAAAATGGGCGCGCCATTTTAAACTTCGCTGCCGTGCAGCGAAATTGAGGATGGGATCGCCGGCAGCCAGGAGATGCTCTAGGGAATCTCACACACCGACAGTTCCTGGTTGTGCCAGTGGCACGCAAGCCCATCCGGCTCCGGGTAATTCACCAGCACCCAGTCGACGCCAAATTCCGCTTTCAGACGTTCGAAATCGCCAAGCCCGAAGCTCGGCCATCCTTCTTCCGCCTTTGTTTGGCGGACCCACTCCGGTCCCAGCTCCGGCACCAGCGTAACCACAGACGCGTCCTTCACCGCATCGGCAAGTTGACTCCGTTCCGCAAGCGCGCGAAAGCTGTGGTAATCCTCCCCGGGGGCCTCAAGATAACGTGGATCGAGCGCGAAGTAGGCATCCTCTGGCGTGTTTGCGCGGACCCACGCGAAGGCCTGCAGCCAGGGATTCGCAGGCTGCACCCATGGCATTTCAAGGTGCTGGCTCGCGGCAAACTCCACACGCTGCCAAGCAAACATGCAACCATTCGCGACCAGCAGAAATGCCGCCCAGCGCCAGGCATGTTGTTTCAGAACGAACCTTCCCAGCAGACTACCCGCAATGAGCACAAGAAAGAAGTAGACCAGGTGCAGGTAGCGCATGGGTTGTAGCGGCGTGGCGCGAACCAGCAGGCCTGGCCAAAGCAAGGCCATCGCCAACGCTTGTTGAAAGACACCGTAGATCAGGACCGCCAGCGCAAACCGCGCCAGCATGGTTGTTCCGCGCCGGCGTGCATAGCGCCACAGCAGCCAGAAAAGAACCAGCGGCGCCAGCGCACCCAGCCACTCGTACCAGGTCCATTTGTAGAGCGTTTCGTAGGTGCGCGTGTCCAGCGCTTTGCGCCAGCCCGGATTGCCCGGTTCAAAGATCCATCCCAGCGGAACGATTGCGGCCATCGAGGTTGTACACCCGCGCACCTGCTCGCGTACGCGATCCATCAGGACCAGGGCGAGAAAAAGACAGAACGAAATTCCCATGGCCGCCATCAGCGGATGCAGTAGGAATGCCACCGTCAGGAGCGGGACAGCCTGCCATGTTTTCTCATCCAGGATGCGCCAGATGGCCAGCAGAATCATTGCGGTCGCCAGGGTGCGCGGATGTAAATGCTGGTCGACCAGGTAGAGAGCGGTTCCCGTCACGGGCAGCGTGAACATGGCCGAGACCATCGCCACCCCGCCCCATCGCGCCGGCGCCTCTTCGAAAAGCCGGTTCGCGATTTTTTTCAGTGCCCAGAGAATCAGGAAAATGCCGGCCCATTGAACAAGAAGCTCGGCCCATGCCACTGGAATCTGAGTCCAGCGGATGAATTCCGCCATCCACGTGTCAAATACCGTCGCTTGCAGTTCCAGCTTGAAAAAGTTCGCGTTGTAGGGAAAGAGCGCCGGATGCACGTTGGCCTTGACGCCCGTTAAATAAATTCCGTCGTCCTCGAGCCCCGGGTGATAGCCCATCACCAGGAATCCGAGTGCCGCAAAAAACAGAGCTCCCAAAAAATCGAACGGAACGCGCCTGGGTGGCCGCCGTGAGCTTCCGACCTCCTCCAGAACCGGTGCAACGCAATACGCCACATCGCATAGCATACCGTGCGGTCCTGCGGGGTGGGGGGATTGGCGAGTCGCGTCAGACGTGCGGCAGTAGCATCCGCAGCAGCAGGAATCCGCCGACCCCGGCAAAAAATACCAGCGCCATGCGGATGCCCGGCTCTCGATTGACCTCGGGCACTAGATCGGTCGCGGCCACGTAAAGCGCCACGCCCGCCGAGACCGGCATTCCATAGGGAACCCAGTGCGGAACCATCTGGATCATCAGCACACCGGCAATCGTAGCGCCGGCCAGACCCACCGCGGACCAGAATGCCGTCGCACGGCTTCGCCCGCTGGCCATCATCACGCTGGCCATGGTGAAACCCTCCGGTGCCTTGTGCAGCAGAATTGCCAGAAAGATCAGCCAGCCCAGCCAATTGGAAAGCGCGAATCCCGATCCGATGGCCACGCCATCAAACAGCGCGTGAACGCTGAGACCGCCGAGCACCGAGTAGCCCTTGTGCGCGGAGACGAATTCGCCGCCATGTGTTTCCTCGCCATAATGAAAATGCGCATTGAACGTATGCTCCAGCAGGTGCATTGCGCAATACCCCGCCATGATCAGGCCCGGAGCAAGCTCGGCATTCAGCCTGATACTCTCCGGCGTCATCTCCAGCAACGCCGTGGCCATCAGGAACCCTGCTCCCAGCGCCACAAAATAGCGCAGGTAGGGTTCCACGCCGCGTGCTCGCACCAGCACCAGCCCGCCGGCAATATCCGCCAGCGCGGCAATCGTTCCGAGAATGAGAGACGTCGTCAGCATGATAAAGAGAAAAGAGAAGAGAGAACGGAGATTAAAGAACAGAGATTAGAAATCATCGGCCGTGGTCGTCGTTCGACGCACCTTTTCCTTTCTCTTGTCTCTGCTCTCTTTTCTCGATGTTTCACCCGCTATGCCGGATGTGCAGCACATCCCCGTCGTGCACCACGTACTCTTTCCCTTCGAGGCGCAGCGTGCCCCTGGAGCGCGCCGCGGCTTCCGAGCCCGCATCCAGCAGGTTATCCCAGCGAATGGTTTCGGCGCGAATGAAATGATGTTCCAGGTCGGAATGAATGGCGCCGGCTGCCTGCGGAGCCTTCGATCCAGCCGGCACTGTCCACGCGCGGCACTCGTCCTCGCCCGCGGTGAAGAAGCTGATCAGCCCCAGCAATTCATAGCTTTTCCGGATCAGCCGCACCAGCCCGCTTTCGTGCAGGCCGTAGCTTTCCAGAAAGTCCGCGGCCTCGGCGTCGTCCATGTCCGCCAGTTCCGCCTCCACTTTGCCGCAGATCGCCATTGCGGCAGCATTAGGACGGCTTGCAATCGCGTCCAGTTTGTAGTGGCTGACAGCGGATTCGAGATCGGCGCCCAGCGTCGGGCTCTCGCTGACGTTTAACACATACAGAATGGGCTTTTGCGACAAAAACATAAAGCCCCGGATGAGTTTTTTCTCGTCCGGTGTCATCTCCATGGCGCGCAGCGGAATTTCCTTCTCCAGCATTTCTTTTGACCGCACCAGCAGCGCCTGTTCCCGCTCGAGTTCTCCGGTGCGGCCTTTCTTCATATCCTTTTCCACGCGTTCCATGCGCTTTTCAACCTGGCCAAGGTCGCTCAACATCAAATCGAACTCCACGTTTTTCGCGTCGCGCAACGGGTCGATCGGACCCTCCTGCGGAACTGCGTCGTTCTCAAACGCGCGCAGCACATGAATCAACGCATCCACATTGCGCAGATTTGTCAGGTACGCGGTCTCTTTCAGCGCCTCCTGCCCGATGCCCGCGACATCGACGAACTCCACCGACGCAAAGGTCGTCTTCTTGGGAGAATAGAGCGCCGAAAGCTTCTCCAGCCGCTCGTCGGGTACGCGCGCCACGCCAACGTGCGCCTCGCGGGGATTCGCGCGCCCATGCTCGTCGATCTTGGCTTTGGTCAGAATCTTGAATAAGGAAGTCTTGCCTACCTGCGGCAGGCCGATAATGCCGGTCTTCATAGTTGTTCCATGGTTGGCTTTTGCACAACAGGAGTTGCGCAATCAAGCCTTTTCGATGATACAGGATGCACTCCCGCGCCAAATTGTGGCGATGAGCGCAGGATCAGTCGTCCGGTCTAAGCAGACTTCGGATTTTTGCGCTTCACGAACTTGAGCCCCGTCAACTGCGGCGAAACCGACGCAACTTTTACGTCGACGATTCCGGCTGCAAGGCCCGCCGAGCGAACATCAGATTCGTTGATTGCGTGCTCTGGGCCTTTGCGGTAAATGATCCAGATGGGTTTGCCGGCACTGGTTTCCTTTGCCGCAGACTTGAATGCTCTCTTGAGTTCTGCCGCGGTATTCACGCGCGCCACAATCACGTCCGCGTCTTTGCGGGTCGTCGTTCTCGCCTCGCCCAACGCCGTTTCAAGCGCTGCATCATCGACCGTTCCTATCACCCAAATCGTCGACTCCGGCGTGATCCCCAATTTCTTCGCCAAGCTGGGTGGTGGCGTCAGAATCGCTTTCGCCCACTTTTCGGCGGCCGCCGCGTCCAGCTTCAGAGACACGGTGTCGCCGCCGAACTTGAATCGCAGCGCAGCGCCTTCTGCACGCAAATGGCGTATCTCGGAGAAGGGAAGTCTGCGGCGAATTTCGCCACGCAAAATCAAATCCGGAGCCTCAACGAGAACCTTCACGCGCGCCGTTTTGCCGTTCCAGTCGCACAGGCAATTCGCCTCGCGTCCCATCCGCGCAACCCTCCAACTGTCGTTTGAGTTCTAAACGCGAGTGCTTTCCGCCCGCGCCATCAGCACCACGGTGGCCAACCCCATCAGCAGGATCGCCTCCTCCACGAACTCGCTCCGGTTATGCAGTTTGTTGAAGTGCGCCGTCGTGGCATCGGTGGGACTGGCTGTATCGATGCTGCCCCCTGCGGCAATCCGGTCTCGCTCCATCGCGGGAATGATTCCGTATTGAGAGTAGACAGTGAGCGCGATCATCAATACGACAAAGGCCATCGGAACCAGCACCGCGCGCGGCTTGTAGATTCTCCACGCAGGAGCCAGCGCCATCACCGCCAGCGCTACCATGCCGGAGACCAATCCCATTCCGTGCAGGATGCGAATCAACTGGCCGACAATGGTTCCGGCGGTGTGAGTGTCTGGCTGGAGCGTGTTAAATGTGACCGCGGCAACGATCGGGAAGAAGACCTCAGAACCGAGCCAGACGATCAGGGATAAAGAAAGCAACGTGCGAAGAAGAGTCTTCATGAAGACAGCTTACAGTGATCCGTGACCGGTGATCAGTCCGGACGGGCCAGGCAGCGTCTGCCGAAGGTCCTCTGCAGTTGATTCCGACCAGTGACCCCTGAAACCTGAACCCTAGCTTTTCTTGAGCGCCCGTCTCAGCACGGTTTCGAGCGCTGCCTTTTGCTCAGCGTACTCGGTCGGAGACAAAGTTCCCGCAAGCTTCTCGCTCTCCAAAGCGAAGAGTTCTTCCTTGAGCACATTCAGCAGCGCTGAATGCCTTTGAGCCGGCGAGTTGCCTGCCACGGCAGCCGCTGAATATACCGGCGCAACTCGAGGAGACGCGGTCGGGCCCGCATCCGCCAGCGCACCTGCTTCTGCCGTTGCCGGCTTGCGCAGCAAGAACGCCGCCGCAGCCGCAAGCAGCAACGCCAGCACACCGAGAATCCACCATTTGTATTTCGAAAGCGGGTCGGGCGTATTGATTGGCTCGCCGATTCCGCCGCCGGGCCCGGTGGGAGTCGCTCCCGGTTGTCCACCCGTGTCGCCCGGTTGACCACCCTGGCCGTTCTGGTCGTCGCGAGCAAACGACCCGTTGCCGGAGACTGCGAATTCAAGCTGTTTTCCGGGAGCGACGTTGCGCGCCAGGAACGTCTGCACGGTGGGATCCTGCGGCGAGGTCTCGAACCCCGCTCCACTCCCGCCCGTGAAGGTCATCGACTTGGGAAGCACCACCCAGACCGTGTCGGCCGGCAGCGTCACCTGCGAGTGAAAGCTGTATTTCCCGCCGCCGTACGGCAGAGTGTACTGAACCTGGAAGAGGGTGCCTTTGGCGGCGTCATCGGGCTGGATGGGAAAGTCAAAAGAGTAGTGGCCTTTCGGTCCGTCGGGATTAAGCTTCACGCTGGTCGGCAAACTGCTTGCGCCCGGGCGCTGCGCTGAGGCGTCGCCCACCACCGCGTCATCCGGCAGAATCACCTGGAAGGATTGCTTGCTCCACTGCGTGCGCGGCGGCGAACTGGCGTTGTGAATGTCGTAGCGTTCCACCACGCGAAGCTGCCCGTTGTCGGTTTCGATTCCGGTCACATGCTCGGCGATCGTGATGCCTCCCACCTTCGCCGCCACGTCGTAGACAGAGATGTCGCCGGTTCCTCCGCCTTGCGGCGCGGCAATAAAATACTCCGCGCCCTGGTGCGTTACGCGAACCAGGTACGGAACCTGGCCCGGCAGATCCAGCGAATACTTGCCCTGCGCATTGGTCGTGGCGTGCCCCACTTCGCTCATGCCGCTCATTGGCTCGAGCAGAGTCACCACGTCGCCCGCCGCGGGTTTGTTGGTGGTCTTGTCGGTGACGGTGCCACTCACGGTGGCTGCCTGCGCGAGAACGCCGACGAACAAAAAGCTCACAATGAAAATGCTCTGATAGATTCGTGTCGATTTCATCTCGTCCTAGATTCCTTGCGATCCTTTTCATTGTGCGGGCGAGGACGCCCGCACGACAGCCGGCGAGGACGCCGGCGCTACAAACCTATGCCTGCTGCAAAAAATCAATCTCGGCCAGCAACTGCGCCGTTTCGTGTTCAAGCTGCGCCCGCTGTCTTTCGAAATCTTCTGCGGGATATTTGCCGGCGCGAAATTCAAAATTCAAATCGCGCAGATTTTCGTAAAGTTGTTCCTTGCGCTCCAGCAGAAAATCGAGCCGCGTCTTCTGCCGCTGACTGGCGAAGCTGTTCTCCGGCCAGAAGGTGTACAGGAAGAGCGCGAAAAGAAGAAGCACTCCGGCAATCAGGCCATCTGTTTCCGTCATGGCTCAAAATCCTCCATCAAAGCTCATCGTTGCTGCCGGTATCCCGGCGAATACGATCCAGCCGCTCCTGCTCCGCAGGATCCTCTGTCCTGGCTACTGCGCCCGCGGCCTGAGCGCGCCTCTCAAAGCCCAATGCGCCCCAGCGCCGGATGAGCAGAATTGTTCCGAGAAGCGCAGCGGCAAATACCGCGAAGGGAGCAATCCATGCGACAAGATCGAATCCCTTGGTGGTGGGCGCAGCCAGCACCGTGGCGCCGTACTTGGCGACAAATTCGTCCATCACTTGCTGGTCGGTCAAGCCCTCTGCAATGTCCGTCGTCAATTCCGACAATTCCTTGTCGCGGTCAGGGCATCCCACGTGATCGCACTCGCCCAGCAGTTGCGCGCATCCGCACTGGCACATGAGACTGATGGCTGAGAGTGTTCAGGCGCGATGTGGGAGCTGAAGCGCCCAGAGAGAAACAAATCGCCCCAGCCAGCAACAATGCCTCTGCAGATCTCATCCAAAACTTGAAGGTGCGAAGCACTCAGTCGCCTCCCTTGAGCGCGGGAGCCATAGGCACAGCTTTTGTCGCGGGCACGCGCAACGCCGCGGTTGCCGGCGTAAGGCTGGGAACCAGCGCAATGAACGTTCCGCCGACCATGATGACGAGGCCAAACCAGATCCAGCCCACCAGCGGATTGAGAAACGCCTTGATAATCGGCTGCCCGGTATCGGGATTCGTGCCTTCATACACCACATACAGATCCCACTCGGGAACCGAATGAATGGCGACCATGGTCTGCGGCTGGCCGCTGGCGAGATAGAATCGCCGCTCCGGGGTCATCGAAAAAACTTTCTTGCCGCCCTGCTGCACGTCGAGAACCGCGTAGTCTGAGTTGTAATTCGTGTTCGAGTCCTGCGTGAAGCCCGTGCACACGAGCGTGTAGGGCCCGATCTGCATCGTGCTGTGCAAGCCCATTTCGCTTTCGATGCTGCGGTTGAAAGCCGAGCCGGCGAGTCCGATGACGACCACCACTACGCCGATGTGAATGATGTAACCGCCGTATCGGCGCGTATTGCGCCGCGTGAGCAGCAACGTCGCCGCGAAGAGGTTGCGGTGGGTCTGCCGCGAGATGACGCCCGCGCCGCGCAGAAACTCGGCGATGATTGCGGTAAGCACCGCTGCTGCCACCGCGAACGCGATAACCGCGTAAAAGCTGCCCTGATCGAGCGCGCCGTCTTTCCATGGCCGCACGCCAGCGGCCAGGCAGACAATCACCGTAGTCCAGAATGCGATCACCGGCAAAACAAAGTTGCGCTTGATGGCTTTGAACGATGAGGAGCGCCACGGCAACAACGGCCCAACGCCGGTAAGAAACACGAGAAAGAGTCCGATGGGCACAGCCACGCGGTTATAAAACGGCGCCCCGACCGTCACCTTGGTGCCCTGCACGTATTCCGAAATGATGGGGAACAGCGTGCCCCAGAGAATCACAAAGCAAGCCGTCAGCAAAACCAAATTGTTAAAGAGGAAGCTCGACTCGCGGCTCACCAGCGATTCCATGTGATGCTCGCTCTGCAAATGTCCCCGCTGCAAAATGTAGGTGAAGATGCAGACCGCGAGCACGATGCCCATGAAGACGACGAACCACGTGCCGATCGAAGACTGCGCAAACGCGTGCACCGAACTCACCAGGCCCGCGCGCGTCAACAATGTGCCCAGCATGGTGAGCAGGAACGTGGAAAAGATGAGCCACACATTCCAGCTCTTCATCATGCCTTTACGCTCCTGCATCATCACCGAGTGTAGAAAAGCGGTTCCCGTGAGCCACGGCATGAAGCTCGCATTCTCCACAGGGTCCCAGCCCCAGTAGCCGCCCCACCCCAGCACGGCGTAGGCCCAGTGCATGCCGAGAAAGATGCCGCAGGTCAGGAAAAGCCAGGTCACCATGGTCCAGGTGCGCGTAATGCGAATCCATTTCTCACCGGGGTAGCGCATCATCAGCGCGCCCAGCGCAAAGGCGAACGGCACCGAGAAGCCCACGTAGCCGAGGTAAAGCATGGGCGGGTGAATCACCATCTCCGGATACTGCAGCAGCGGGTTAAGCCCGTTGCCATCGTCGGGAATGGCGCCCTTGAGCAGCGCAAACGGCGGCGCTGTAAACACCAGAACGGCCAGGAAGAACACCTGAATGCCCGAGAGAATTGTGCCCGCATAGGCGTAGAGCTTCACATCCGTTTTGTGGCGCAGGCGAAGGACGAAGCCATACGTCCCCAGCAGCCAAGCCCAAAGCAGCAGCGAACCCTCCTGGCCGCTCCAGAGCGCCGCGAACTTATAGGGAATGGGAAGCGCCCGGTTGGAGTGCTCGAGGATGTAAGTGATTGAGAAGTCGTTCGTAAAGACCGAGTAGATCAGCGCGAATGCAGCGCCGGTGACGGCGATGAAGCCGGCAATTCCGGCGCGGCGCGCGGTATCAGCCAGCCGTTCCGGAGAGATGCGGGCGGGCTGACCGGTGGCAATCAGCCGCAATGCCACAGCTCCCGCGAAGAGATTGTAGGCGGCCAAAACTAAAGCGATAAGAAGACAAAAGCTGCCAAAAGTGGCCATTACGCGGTTCTCCAATGGGTCTGAAGCGGAACCACAACCTCTTCGTGGCATTCGCCGCCGCGAACGCCACAACGCACGGTCCTCAAGAGCTTAGGTAAATGGGAGAACCGCCGTTATCGACCCCACGTTCATTCTCGCACGCACGCGGGAAGCGGGTGACCTCCCAACGGACGACTTTATTCTCCATCAGTGATCGGAGATATGCGTGTGATTTGGCTCACTCTACAAGGGGGCGGCTGAGGGTTCTAATGGGTTTGCGGCTTAAGCGGCCTCAGACTTGCGGTCCGAGAGGATCTGACTCGTGACGGCAATCATCTTGTCTCCGCCGACGGGGCGGGGCAGGAAGACGACCTGTTCGTCTTTGTAGTCCGAGGAACCGGCGTCGCCCGCACTCAAAACAAGCACCGGCAAGTCCGGCTTCCGGGAATGCAATTCTGCCACGAAGGCAGGGCCGCCGATCCCGGTCATGTGGTTCCCCGTAATGACCAGGCTCAGTTTACTGGCGAAGTCGGGCTGTTCAATGAGGCAAAGAGCTTCAGCAGCATCGTTTACCCTGCACACATTGCCGAATTGACGCCCCAGGAGCGACATCAGCAGAGATGCCTGGAGGGGATCGTCGTCCACGATGAGGATAGTTGCCATTGGGCCCAGATTTGCGAGTTCGACCCGCTCGGCAGGGCCGGAGAATAACTTATCTTCCCACTCTACAGATGGTGAACTTAATCGTTTGGGTTGCCTGCGGACATTCATTTCGGACGCCACAAAAGAGTCACTGGGTCGGGGTTACCCGAAGAGGAATTCCTTGTCGCGAAGCTCCCTGATCGAGTCGCGCAGGCGCGCGGCCTTCTCAAATTCAAACCTCTTGGCCGCCTCGCGCATGTCCACCTCGAGTTTGGCAATGTAGGCGTCAAGCTCAAGTTGCGTCTTGAATTCGGGAATGCTTTCCGCTTCCTCGATCTCGATGTCGCCGTATTCTGCCTTGAGGATGGAAGCCAGCCCCATCTCCACGTGGCTCAGGATCGATTGCGGCGTGATGCCATTTTCCTCGTTATACGCGCGCTGAATGACGCGGCGGCGATCGGTCTCGTCCATCGCGCGGCGCATGGAGTCAGTGATCCTGTCGGCGTAGAGAATGGCCCTGCCTTGAAGATGCCGCGCAGCGCGTCCCATGGTCTGGATCAGCGAACCCGCCGAGCGCAGGAAGCCTTCCTTATCCGCGTCCAGAATCGCCACCAGCGACACCTCGGGAAGGTCGAGCCCTTCGCGCAAAAGGTTGATTCCAATCAGCACGTCGAATTCGCCTTTGCGCAGGCCGGCCAGCAGCTTCACACGCTCCAGCGTTTCAATCTCTGAGTGCATGTAGCGGCAGCGCACGCCGACTTCGGTGTAGTAGCCCGCGAGGTCCTCGGCCATGCGCTTGGTCAGCGTCGTGACAAGGACGCGCTCATTGCGCCTGGCCCGATCGCGAATCTCCGCCAGCAGATCGTCGATCTGGCCTTTCACGGGACGAATCTCGACTTCGGGATCGACAAGGCCGGTAGGGCGGATGACCTGCTCAATGACGACGCCTGCCGATCGCGTCAACTCATACGGTCCGGGCGTGGCCGAGACGTAAATCGTCTGATGAATCCGGTTCTCAAACTCGTCGAACTTGAGCGGGCGATTGTCCATCGCGCTCGGCAAGCGGAATCCATAATCGACCAGAGTCTGTTTGCGGCTGCGGTCGCCGTGCCACATGCCGTGCACCTGAGGAATGGTGGCGTGGCTCTCGTCGACAAAGAGCAGAAAGTCGCGCGGGAAGTAGTCAAGCAACGTGGGCGGCGGCTCGCCCGGCAAGCGGCCCGAAAAGTGGCGCGAGTAGTTCTCGATGCCGTGGCAGTAGCCCATCGACTTGATCATCTCGAGGTCGAATCGCGTGCGCTGGTGGACGCGCTGCGCCTCAACCGCGCGGCCTTCGGACTCGAGATGCGCAACCCACTCGTTCAACTCGGTCACGATGGAGTTGATCGCCTCAGCCTTGCGCTCCGGCTGCACGACGTAATGGCTCTTGGGATAGATGGGCAACCGCGAGAACTTCTGCTTCACGGTGCCGAAGAGCGGATCGATCTGCGAGAGGCTCTCGATCTCGTCACCGAACATCTCGATCCTGTATGCGTTCTCGTCGTACGTAGGGAAGACTTCGATCACGTCACCGCGCACGCGAAAAGTCCCGCGGCGGAAGTCGGTGTCGTTGCGCTCGTAGAGAATCTCGACCAGGCGGCGCGTAATGTCTTTGCGGCTGATGTGCTGGCCCTTCTCAAGCAGCAGCAGCATGCCGTAGTAGGCCTCGGGCGAGCCAAGGCCGTAGATGCAACTCACGGAGCTCACGATGATGGCGTCGCGGCGCTCGAAGAGCGAGCGGGTGGCCGAGAGGCGCAGCTTGTCGAGCTCTTCGTTGATCGTGGCTTCCTTCTCGATGTAGAGATCGCCGGCGGGAATGTACGCCTCCGGCTGGTAGTAGTCGTAATAGCTGACGAAGTATTCGACGGCGTTGGAAGGGAAGAACTGCTTGAACTCGTGGTAAAGCTGCGCGGCCAGGGTCTTGTTATGCGCCAGGATCAGCGCCGGCCGGTTGGACTGCTCGATGACCTTGGCCATGGTGAAGGTCTTGCCGGAGCCCGTCACCCCCAGCAGCACCTGATGCTTCTCGCCCGCACCGAGTCCCTCCACGAGCTGGTCGATGGCTCGGGGCTGATCGCCTTTGGGCGTGTAGCTGGTAACGAGCTGAAAGTCCATGAGGAGATTATAGTAGCAAAGCGAACGAAAGGCGAAATTAGAGTCATCCGGTTACCGCAAAGGGCCAGAGCTCAGAGTACCGTTGTTAGGCAACCGCGCGTATCCGGCTACACTACGTTTCATTTGGGACGGAAAGTCGCCTCGAAACTCGTGCCCTGATACGAAACGTTTGCTCGCGTCCCGCAACTCGTCAGGCCATTTTTTCGTTTCCTCACCCGCAATCCAGCCTGCTATTATCAAGCCTTTCAAGCGCTTCCCCAAGCCAGGAAACAACCGGGACAAATTCAACAACTCCAGGAGTCAACCTTTATGGCAGAAGGCGCCAAAGGCACTGCGAGCGATGTGTATGTGCTCGGAACCGGAGAGGCTGCGGCAGACCGGCTGCGGCTGCTCGATGAAGTCTATGGACCGTCAACACGCAAGTTGCTTCTCGACGCAGGGCTCGGCCCCGGAACGCGCGCCCTCGACCTGGCATGCGGCATCGGCGCCGTTTCCTGCTGGATGGCAACACAAGTCGGGCCCATGGGTTCGGTCGTTGCGGCGGACGTGAATCCCGATCAGCTGGTCGTCTCCAAATGGCATTGCGCCAAATGCGATCATCTGCCGATCGAATACATCGAAGCCAGCGCCTACGCCACGGGATTTCCCGACGAGAGTTTCGACCTGGTGCATATGCGGTTCCTGCTTTGCCATCTGACCGAGCCACAGAAGGTTCTTCGCGAAGCCTATCGGCTACTCCGGCCCGGCGGCGTCCTCGTTTCCCAGGATATTCGCGTCTCGAGCATCTTCACTTCCACCAAGTCTCCGGCATACGCGCGCTCCGTGGAGATCGCGCATGCGGTGGCAGACGCCATGGGCGTGAACTACGACTACGGTGCGAAGCTGCCCGTTGACGCCTCACATGCCGGCTTTCAATCCGTCCAGGTTCACCTTGAGCAGCCGGCCTATTTTCGCGGTCCGGAGAAGCGCTTGTGGGAGCTGACTTTTGCCGAGGCCTCAACGGTGGTTCATCGCGAAGACATCGCAACGCCGGCCGAGCTGAACAGCATCATCGATGAGATGCGAGCCTTGGCCGAGGATGACGGGGTCCTGATCGCACAGTGGTGCAGTCCAGGAATCATCGCCCGGAAGTGACCGGCGGGAGCAGGATCAGTCGCTCACAGCCTACCGGGGCGCGCCCCAAGAAACTGTCAAGTACCCTCCGGACAACCACCGCGGAGCCTCTGTTCGCGCAAATCGTTGGCATTCTTTCATCAGCGTGAGAGCAACGAGCGCCTTGGAATAAAAGCTTAGGATTCTTTATATGAATCGCTGGCAACGGTTGATCCCGGTTGTGTTGTTGGTCTCATTCGACTGGAGAAGTCAGTTACGAATTGGAGGCCATCTCGCGACCGCGCCACACTCTGGCCCTGTTCGGATTCCCAATTACCCGTTTCTACCAACATCGCTTCGCTCGTGGTTCGCATCGACGCATGCGCGAGGCTGTTAATCTGGACGTATGAAATTCGGCGTGGTGGTGTTTCCGGGGTCGAATTGCGATCACGATACCTACAACGTGATTGCCGAAGTGGCGCGGCAGCCGGTCGTGTTCCTGTGGCATGACAGCGAGGACCTGCAGGGCGTGGACGCAGTGCTGGTTCCCGGCGGATTTGCTTACGGCGACTACCTGAGAACGGGTGCGATCGCGCGATTTTCGCCGGTGATGCAGTCGGTAAAGCGGTTTGCAGCCGGCGGCGGCCTGGTGCTGGGAATCTGCAACGGGTTCCAGATTCTGACCGAGAGCGGATTGCTGCCGGGCGCGCTGATGCGAAACGCGGGGCTGAAGTACATCTGCAAGCAGGTGCACCTGCGAGTGGAAACGGCAAACAGCCCATTTACGAATCAACTGAAAAAAGGCGGGGTGCTGAAAATTCCGATCGGACACATGGAAGGGAATTACTTCTGTGAGCCGGAAGAATTGCGCAGACTCGAAGTTGAGGACCGGATCGCGTTCCGCTACGCGACGCCGACGGGCGAGATCGCGCAAGAGGCGAATCCCAACGGATCGTTGAGCAACATTGCGGGAATTCTGAATGAGGGACGGAATGTGCTGGGCATGATGCCGCATCCGGACCGGTCGAGCGAGGCACTGCTGGGATCGGCGGATGGTTGGGGGATATTTCAGTCGATGCTGCAAAAGCAGGTTTTAGCTATTAGCTCTTAGCTTTTAGCGCGACCGTGGAGGAGCGTGCTGTTCAAAAGCAACCGCAGATCCTTCGTCGCCCGCCGCGGCGGGCCTCCTCAGGATGACAGCTTAATCTACGAATCGAGCCATGATCGATATTCACCATCATTTGATTTATGGAGTCGATGACGGGGCGCCGGACCTCCAGGCGTCGCTGGACATGGCGCGTACGGCTGCGGACGAGGGCGTGACGCATATCGTGTGCACGCCGCACGCGAGCCAGGAGCATTCCTTCGACAATCCGCTGATTGAGGAGCGGTTTGCCGAGTTGAAGGAACGGTTGAAGGGCGTAGTGGAGTTAAGCCTGGGGTGCGACTTCCACATCACCGCAGACAATGTGCGCGACGCGGTTGCGCACCCGCTGCGATATTCGATCGGCGGGAAGGGATATCTGCTGGTTGAGTTTTCGTGGGGCGAGATTTCACCGCGGACGACAGATGCGCTGCACCATCTGCATGGGGCGGGGTACACGCTGATCGTGACGCATCCGGAACGGTATCCGGCGGTGGTGCGGAAGCCGGAGTTGCTTGGCGAATGGATGCAAATGGGATGCCTGGTGCAGGTGACGAGCAGCTCGCTGTATGGGCGGTTCGGAAAAGACGCGGAGGCGCTGGCGAACGAGTTGCTGGAGCGGAACTGGATCCATTTTCTGGCGACGGATGCGCATCATCCCGTGTGGCGGCCGCCGCACCTGAAGAACGGATATGAGTACGTGGCGAAAAAGATGGGTGAGGAGACGGCGATGCGGCTGTGCGAGACGAATCCGCGAGCGGCCGTGGAAGGTGCGCTGTGGCCGGAGCAGCCGGAACCAGAGGGATTGCGGGAGAACGTGCCGCTGCGGTTTGCGACGAAGCTGGATGGGGATAGAGAGGGAAGCGGGTTCTGGGGAAAGATGTTTGGGAAAGGGCGGAGCTAGTGGTGCCGGCGGAGTTGGCGGAGCTAGTTGAGGCCGAGGCCGCCATCGACAACGAGTGTCTGGCCGGTGATGAAGTGCGGTCCGGTGGCAAAAAAGAGAACGGCCTGAGCGACGTCGTGCGCATCGCCGTTGCGGCCCATCGGGGTTTTGGCTGCGAAGCGAGCGGACTGAATTTCGGTACGGCGTTCGGCTTCGGTGAGTGGAGAAGCCGCGGGTCCAAGGTCTGAGTCCGCCCAAGCGAAGCTTGGACGGGGCACCCCAGGTTCAGGATTGGGAAGTTCCGAGCCAGGATGGGGCGCCCCCGGTTCCGGTGAATCGGATGCACGTTCGACCTCGATCCAGCCGGGAGCGACGCAATTGACACTGACATCGGGCGCGAACGCCTTGGCCATGGCTTGCGTGAGCATGTGCAGGGCGGCCTTTGAGGCGCAGTAGTGCGCGTGGCCGGCCCATGCGTGCAGACCACCGAGCGAACCCATGTTGACGATGCGGCCACGCGCAGAGCGGAGATGAGGCAGAGCCTCGCGCGCGACGAGAAACGGACCACGCGTGTTGGTTTCGAAGGCGGCGTCCCACTGGTCGAGGGTCAGACTCTCGAGGGCCGCGGAGCCGAAGATCGCGGCGTTGTTGACGAGGATGTCGAGGCGGCCGAATCCCGCAATAACCTGAGCGATGGCTTCGCGGACGGAGGGCTCTGAGCGGACATCGCAGGGAACGGCGAGAGATTGACGGCCCAAGGCGGCAATAGCGGCGGCGGTTTCGGCGGCGTCCGACTGGGAGCTGCGGAAGGTGATGGCTACGTCGGCGCCAGCCTTGGCGAGAGTAAGGGCGATGGCGCGGCCCAGGCGGCGCGCGCCTGCGGTGACGAGGGCGGTGCGGCCGGAAAGAAGGTGGGAGGACATTCCAAGTTTAGTGTAGCCGGGGAGCAAGCGAGCGAGTCAGCAGGTTGGCAAGTTAGCGAGACTGCGCGTGGCTGGCCGCAGCGGCGAACGACCTTGGCTCACCATGGCCGTGCTATTTGGGCTGCGACTGATTCTGATTCGGTGGCGAGTCGGGCTTGGAGCCGGGCGTGGAACCAGAGGATTTCCCCGAGCCGTCGCCGGAGCCTGAACCGTTTCCTGAGCCGGAATCGGCGGGGGGATTTTTGTACGTGGAGTACTGCGAGGCTGGCCGGTTGAGGCGGACTTCCATGGCCATGTTGAGCTTGTCGATCTTGTAGACCTGGCCATAAGTCTGGAATCCATCGGCGATGACTTGAAGAGTGACGGTGTCACCGATGGGAATCACGTCGATAGTGGCTTTGCCGTCTTCATTGGTTTTGAGTTCGAGAGCGCCCTGATCCTTGTCGCCCTGGATGGGGTGAAAGATGACATGAGCGTCCGGAATTGGCTTGCCGTTGTAGGCGCGGACAACGGTGACATTAATCGTCGCGGAGGGCGGCGGCGCCTTGTATTTGCGGCCATGGTGCGAGTCGTCGTTCTGGGCGCGGAGGGTACAGCTGCCGGCGATGAGGCTCAATGAGGCAAGAAGCACGCAGAAAGGGAGAGAAGCACGGTGGAACATGTTGTTCATTGTAAATGGGAGTGAAGAAGTGAAGAAGTGAAAGAGAAGGGGAGCGGCAAGGTGCAAGAGCGATTGAGAGAGGGTCGGCGAGGTGAGCGGCCATCGCAGGTGCACGCGTTTTCCAGGATGGGGGTCGGCCGACCGAGTCTGTCCGCGAGAAGGGGATCGTCTGGAGGGAGAATTTCGAGGAAATTTCACAATGTGAGTGAGAGGCACTCAGATTTTCACGCATAGGCTCTTGACAAACTGGAATTGATTGCCTATCTTTAGCAATTGGAAGGCGAGAGTGCTAGCAGCCGGACGGTGAGAGCGCTCACCGGGGTAAGTCTTCAGCGGTAGAGCACTGCGCAACCTCCTGATTCTTTTCATTTTACCGATTACCAATAGCCGCACTCCGGGAGCAAACCGGTGCGCGACAAGGAGAAGCAAAGCTATGGCAGTGAAGGCAGCAACGACGACATTCACACCGCTCCACGACCGGATTCTGGTCCGCAGAGTGGAAGAGGGCGAGACGATACGCGGGGGCATCATCATCCCCGATAGCGCGAAGGAAAAACCCCAGGAGGGAGAGGTCATCTCCGTGGGCAAAGGTAAATCGAACGATGAGGGAAAGGTATTTCCGCTGGATGTGAAGGCGGGCGATCGCGTGCTGTTCGGAAAGTATTCGGGCACGGAGATCAAGATCGATGGCGAAGAGCTTCTGATCATGCGCGAGGAAGAAGTTCTCGGCATTCTGAAGAAATAGCGGAGCTAGCCGTCCGCCGCGGCGGACGTGTTGGCGGGGCTAGCGGAGCTAGGAATTGAGCGAAGCCCGACGCTGAAGTATTGACGCATTACTGAAAACGAATTGAGGAGAGTTTAGAAATGGCAAAGCAAATCTTGCACGGTGAAGATTCCCGTCAGGCGATTCTGCGCGGCGTGAACACGCTGGCGGACGCAGTGAAGGCGACGCTCGGGCCGAAGGGCCGGAACGTTGTAATCGAGAAGAAGTTTGGCTCGCCCACCATCACCAAGGACGGCGTGACGGTGGCCAAAGAGATTGACCTGAAGGACCCGCTCGAGAACGTCGGGGCGCAACTGGTGCGCGAAGTGGCATCGAAGACGAGCGACGTGGCTGGTGACGGCACGACGACGGCGACGGTGCTGGCGCAATCGATCTTCCGCGAAGGAGTGAAGACGGTGGCGGCGGGCGCAAATCCGACGGCACTGAAGCGGGGTATTGAGAAAGCCGTTACCGTAATCAACGGCACGCGCGACAAGGACGGCAAGTGGAACCAGGATGGCGCGTTGAGCAAGCTGTCGAAGCCGGTGAACGAGGGATCGGTAGCGCAAGTGGGCACGATCTCTGCCAACGGCGACGAAGAGATCGGCGCCATCATCGCGGAAGCGGTGAAGGTTGTGGGCAAGGACGGCGTGATCACGATTGAAGAGTCGAAGACGATGCACACCGGCCTTGAGACTGTAGACGGCATGCAGTTTGACCGCGGCTATCTGAGCCCGTACTTCGTGACCGATGCGGAGCGGCTGGAAGCAGTTCTGGACGATCCCTACATTCTGATCTACGAGAAGAAGATCAGCGCGATGAAGGATCTGCTTCCTCTGTTGGAGCAGGTTGCGCGCGGCGGCAAGCCGCTGCTGATCATCGCCGAGGACGTTGAAGGCGAGGCGCTGGCGACGCTGGTGGTGAACAAGCTGCGCGGCACCCTGAATGTGGCTGCGGTGAAGGCTCCGGGATTTGGCGATCGGCGCAAGGCCATTCTGGGCGACATCGCCATCCTCACTGGCGGCAAGGCGATCACCGAGGACCTGGGCATCAAGCTGGAAGGCGTGAAGCTCGAGGACCTGGGCAGGGCGAAGCGCATCACCATCGACAAGGACAACACCACGATCGTTGACGGCGCAGGCAAGGCCAGCGACATCGAAGGCCGCGTGAAGGAGATCCGGTCGCAGATTGAGAAGACCACCTCAGACTACGACAAGGAAAAGCTTCAGGAGCGGCTGGCGAAACTGGTGGGCGGCGTGGCCATCATCAAGGTGGGCGCGGCGACCGAGACCGAGCTGAAGGAGAAGAAGGCTCGCGTTGAGGACGCTCTGCATGCAACGCGCGCAGCTGTCGAAGAGGGAATCGTCCCGGGCGGCGGCGTGGCGCTGGTGCGCTGCGTTCCCGCGGTTGAAGAGCTGATCAAGACGCTCAGTGGCGACGAAAAGACCGGCGCACAGATTGTGCTTCGTTCGCTCGAAGAGCCGCTGCGCCAGATCGTTGCCAATGCCGGCGAAGAGGGTGCAGTGGTTGTGGCCAAGGTGCTTGATTCGAAGGAACCGCATTTCGGCTACAACGCGCTGACCAGCAAGTTCGAGGACCTGGTGAAGGCCGGTGTCATCGACCCGACAAAAGTGACGCGGACGGCACTGCAGAATGCGGCGTCGATTGCGGCACTGCTGCTGACCACCGAAGCACTGGTGGTTGAGCTGCCCGAGCCCAAGGCTGCTGCACCGGCCGGTCATGGCGGCGGTGGCATGGACGGCATGTACTAAGTCCTGCGCGGACGGCGAAACGCGCCTTCGGCGCAAAAACGAAAGGCCCCTAGCGGAAGCTGGGGGCCTTTTTTGTTGCTGGACGAAGTCAATTCTGCGGAAGCGGCTCGCCGTTGGCGACTTTGACCATCAGATCGCGCATGCGGTCGTAGTCGAAGACGCCGTCGATGAATCCCATGAGTCCCTGCGACTCTGACTTTTGCCCATTCGCGTCCTTCTCGTGATAGCTGTCGATGGAGAAACGCCGCTCGCCGTGCTTCTTGGGCTTGAAGAAGGCCTGATCCTCGTCTTCGCTGCCGAGCTCGAGGCGGTAATCCAGCTCGCTGTTTCTCTTGTAGATCAGGGCGACCAGATAAGTGTTGTAGGGCTTCAGCGGCTCGAAGGGATAAAGAAAATCTGCGTAGCCGGACTTTAGCTGGACCCTCTGAATGAGGAAATTATGCATGTTCGCGAACTCCGGATCCGAAGTCTGCTTATGCAAGTCGATCACATGAGCGATTTGCTGATCGCGCAGAGTTTTGTCGCCGCTTTCAGCGTAGGCGCGCGCCAACCCTACCGCCGCGGCCCAGTTGCGCGGATGCGCATCGGCGAAGGGTTTGAGAAGCGACAAGGCATAGGCGTCATCGCCACTTCCGATAGCGCCGAAGGCGATGGTCAGGATGACGAAGTTGGCCAGCGAAGTATTTGGCTTGAGTGTGGGGAGCAGAGTCCGTCCCTCTTTCTCGACGTCTGCGCTGTATCCCATCGCGGCACCGTCCGAAAGCGCGTCCAAGACTGCGCGATTCTCGGGGCTGAGCTCGTCCAGAGATTCCTGGGTCAACTGCACGCTCTCGGCGTTGTCCTGGGGTGGCGATTGTTGCGCGGGCAGGGCGAGTGCCGCAACAAAACACGATGCAAGCACGAGAATCGTCGCTCGATTCCGCCGCATGATGGCACCTCAAAAGGGAGTGGAAGGCAGAATGCCACAGGCGGAGGCGTCTGAGCAAATGGATCTGCTCTGCGGACTGCCGCGGATTTGGCTTGAAATGCTTAAGCCCTCTCGGAGTGGGGAGGCCTTTGGCAAGGAGGTGAGATGAACGGAAGCTTTTTGACGCAGGAACAGCCGGATGACGCATTGTGCTTGTGGAAATGGCGCCGAACAGGCCATTGAGGCCGAGGGGGAAACCGAATTTTTGCCGTACTACATCACTACAGCGGCTGCACTTGCGGTCGAAATTCCCGCGTCATTGACGGTGGGCTGCGGGCGCAGAGAACGCAACCAGCCGGCGGAAAGCCATGCGCGAGGAATTACGAACTCCGACCAGCCACAATCCAGGCAAACCCGAATGTCAGGAGAAGGCGTCATGGGGGGATGACTCAGAGTGCGTGGACTGTTGCGATATAGCCGGACTTCCGCCGGGACGACGGATAGAGCGGCCGATTGGCACTTCGGGCAAATCATTTGTACACCTCAGGAGGTCCGAAAAAGGCCGGAACTCCCCGAAAAAGAATTGAGGGAGTGATTCAACATAACGGAATAACGGCTTAGATTTCAACAGAATCAATCTAAAAGATGCACGAAGGTAACATCGGAGTTGGTTACATGGAATTCTGATTTGACGGCACGAAGATGATTTTGGGGGTGTTTTCAGCCGGAAGTCGTTGGGATTTGGGAATTTGGTGGCCTTTAGGAACGGATTCCTTGAGGTTTTCTCCCTTGAAGGTGCGATGTCCCATGGGCGCAGGGGGAATTGACGAGCGCAGGCGAATGAGGACCAAACTGCCCTGAAATCGGCGTTCAAGCCGACGCCGAGGGCGCTATCTCATACCGGCGACGTTCGCCACGGAGCCTGACGAGGTGCAAAGAAAAACGCGGCGGCCGAAGCCGCCGCGTGGATGATTGATGCGGGCTCAACTAGAAGTTGATGCGAGCGGCGATTTCAACTTCGCGCGGCGTGAAAAGGAATCCGCTGGAGTTGGAATTCGTCGGAATTCCCAGGGTGTTGTTGGAAGGGGATGCCGAACCCTGACCGAGGTATGTCAGCGTGGATCCCGACAGGGTGTAACCGGTGGTCCCGACAGCGGTCACGTTCTGGTGGTTTGCGACGTTAAAGGCATTCAGGATCAGCTGCACATTCTGGATGTAGCGCTCGAAGTTGAACTGCTTCTGCACGCGAGCGTCGTCGACGATGTGGCGGGGGTACCGCGCTGAGTTGACGCTGATATAGCCCGGGATAATGGTTGTTCCGCCTGCACCGTTGAAGTCGCTTCCCAAGGCGCCGCTCAGCTTGCCGCTCCAGCCTGGCGTGTAGGGCAGGCCATTCTGCATCGAGAAGCTGTCGTCGAAGCTCCATCCGTTTGCAACCCACTTCAAGGGGTTTGCCCCCCTGACTCCGGGGAAGCTATAGAGAGCATAGGCAACGAACCGGTTTGGGACGTTGTAGTTAGATGAGCCGTAGTTCAAGCGGTAATTTCCGTACGGGTCAAACCAGTTCTCGGTGGTGCCTTGCGTGAGCGCGTTTTGCGCGAAATCAAGTGCATGAGACCAGGTGTAGTTGGCGTCAAATTGAATGTTCTTGAGCGAATGGTTGACGACCTCGCCAACCAGCGCGCCGTAGTTTGAGTTGATGTTGCTGACCATCTCCGTAATGGACGTGAAGCTGGTGGCATTGGGGCCCAGGAGGGCGGTGTTCCCGTAACTTGTGTAGATGTTGTTGATCGTCAAAGGGCCGGCCGGGATGGGGCCTTTGCCGGAGGCGTCAGAGACAGTGATCGTCCTGGAAACGCAAGCAGTCGCCGAGGCAGAGCACGGAACAATGTTCACGTTGAGGAAATTGGGCATGTCGCGGCCCAGAGATCCGAGATAGCTGACGGAGAGGAAGGTATCTTTGCCCAGCGCTTGCTGAACCTGGAGGTCATATTCCTGTACCTGGGGCAGCTTGAGATTTGGCGAGAAGAAATAGGAGCTTGGCTTGGAAGTGCTGGCACCGCTGGCAAAGATGGCCGGATATTGCGGTCCTTCAGCAACCGAAGAGGTAGGCGCGTTGAAGAAGGTTGGAGCGGTCTGCCCGGCCGGGCTGCCGGTGTTGAACAGGATCTCAAAGATATTCCCGTTTGTAATGCGGCCGAAGTAGAGGCCATAGCCGCCACGGACCACAGTCTGGCCGTTGCCGTAGAGGTCATACGAAAAGCCGACACGCGGACCGAAATTTGACCATTGTTTGGGGTTGTTGGTGATGCCATTGTAGGGAGCAAAGACACCGGCAGCCGTATCGAAAGCTGAAACTGTGGGTGGAAGATTCTCGTGGTCCCAGCGAATGCCGAGCTCCAGGGTCAGACGCGGGGTGAACTTCCAGTTGTCCTGTCCGAAGAAACCTGTGTCGAGGGTATTGATACCAAAGCTCGGAGTTCCGAAGCCCTGGTAGAAATCCGCATAGCATGGGTAATTCGCGACCACGGAGGCGGCGTTAGTGGCCGAACTTCCGGAACCGTATTGGCCGGCGTATTCCGTGTAGTTCGAGTCGCAGCCATTTGTAGAAGTGGCGACGTTGACGCCATTCTTGAAGTTCAGCAGGTCGTTGAAGAAGGGCCCGATGTACTGATACGAGTAATCGCCATTACTCTCGTAAAGGTTGTTTTGAAAGTCGTAGTTGTGGACGACATCGGCGCCGAACTTGAAACTGTGGTTGCCCTTGTTCCAATAGAGTATGTCGCCGATCTGCCATTTCTTCTCGAGCGGGTATGCTTCGCGGTAGGAGTAGTAGGGAGAGCCCGAGTTGAATCCCCAGCCGGAAGACGAAGCGCCGATCTGCACATAGGGAATGTTCCCGCTCTTATTGTTTTCGTCGGCGAGCGTGTAAGGCGTAAAAGCCTGCTGCCCTTCATCATCGAGTTCGCGGCCGTATTGGTACAGGAGTTCATTGCTGATGTGGTCGGTGATGAGGTTGGTGAGTTTGGTCAGGCCGTAGTCAAGCTTGACGAAGTCGTTGCCGTCAGAGTCGCGCGCGTAATTCACGGCAGCAGCCGTCTGTACGCCTCCCGGCGAATCCCAGCGCAACCGGTGATAGAGGACACTCCAGTGCATTTTGGGGGTGATCTGCCAGTCGAGCTTCGGGGTATTGATTTCCTGGAAACCGAAACGCGCGACCTGGCCGAGATCGGAGTTGAGGCCGAGATCGGTCATGCCATTGTGGAGCGTGCCGCCGTTGATAAGGGCAGCCCAGTCTGCGGCAGCTTGCGCGTATGTGATTCCCTGACGCGCGGCCAGCGTGCAAGCTTCGGAATCCTCGGTCTTTGTAGCTGTTGTGTCGCCACTCAACCAGCCGTTCTGATAGGGCTTGGCAGGCGGTGTGGCCGAGCCGTTGAGATAGCAGGTGGACCCCGACGGCAATGCGGCGGCAGGCAGCGTGTAGAAGTTGGCGGGATTGTAGGGAATACCGACTTCAGGAAAGACGTGTGTGTGCTGATCGTACGTATAGATCCAGAAGAGCTTGTCTTTTATGAGCGCACCGCCGGCGGTGAAGCCATAGATCTTGCGGAGATCCTCGGGCTTAATATGCACCTGGGTATTGACGCCGTTGATGACTTCCGCGATGGTCGTGTAGTCGTTGTAAGCATTCCAGTTGCTTTCACGGTCGTAGAAGTAAGCCTGTCCGTGGAGGTTGTTGGTTCCGCTCTTAGTGACTGAGGTGATAACGCCGCCGGCGGCGCGGCCATATTCAGCGGAGTAGACGCCGGTATTGACTGCGAACTCGCGAACTGCGTTGCCCGAAGTGGAGTAGGCCTCTCGAGTGCGGCCGCGTTCCTCGGCGAAGAAAGCCTGGTTATCGTCCGCGCCGTCAATTTCGACATTGTTCAAGATCGGGCTGACGCCGCGAATGCTGACGAGGCCGAAGCCGTTGGAATCGGAGACAACGCCGGGAGTGCCCATGGCGAGAGACGACCAGCGGCGATTGTTGATGGGCACGTTTTGCATCGCCGTCTGGTTCAGGGTGTCGGTGAAGTCGGGCGATTCGAGGTTCATGATGGGAGCCTGCTCGGTGACGACGACTTCAGTCGATGAAGACGCGACAGCGAGCCGAGGCTCGAGGCTGGTGACCTGGCCCACCACGACCACAACGTCTTCAGCGCGATACTTGGCGAAGTTTGGAGAGCTGATGTTGACTGTGTACCTGCCTGGCTCGAGGAGCGGGGCCTTGAAGTAGCCGCTGCTATCGGCGACCAGGTTGGTGGTGAACCCCGTTGCATTATTCACGATGCTGACGGTCGCTCCAGGGACTACGGCCCCGGAAGAGTCCAGAACTGAGCCCGCGATCGAACCCTGAGTGCTGGATTGCGCGTTCAAAGAGGCGGAACTGACGCACGCAGCAAGGATGAGAAGCGCCAGGCAACGAACACCAAAACGAAGTCGATTGAATGTCATAGTACTGCCCTCCAAAATTAGTCGTTTGCGTTTGACCCGAAACCGCGTGAATGAAGGCGTCGTCGCCAGCGCCGCCGTGGGCGCTTTGGTCAACGCGCAGGAACAGGGGAAGTGCGAATACTCATACAAAAACTTCCTGAAACCCATGAAAAACAAATCGAGAATCTCTCATGCGAAAAATCAAGCCAAAAGCAATCGAACTATAGAAGTGAGCTTACAAATTCTCGATGAATTCCCCGTGAAACGACGGAACGAAATTGTGTGATCGGAACGCTGGGGCTGCCAAAAAAAGCGGCCAAAAAACACAGCGGACGACCGAATCGAGGAACTGTCTGATCCGATCGGAAGGCTTCATGGAACGACAGTTATGCGCTCTGCGCAGGAGATTCAAATCCGGCAACAAAAGAGTGCTGCCGAATGAAAAAAGCCCGGCAGGCTGCGGCGAGGAGACGTCTCAGATTTTGCGATGCGCCGCTGTGCCGCAGTCAGCGCGTGGCTAAAAATAATTGGAACTTCGCGCGTGACCCAAAAAACGGGCTGAATAATCGCCTTAAAGATCGGTTGTTAGGGGTTACGGCATTCTCTCAGGAGACGTCATTGTAGGACAAAGGCGACCCCCATTCCAAGGGGGAAGCGCAAAAAAAATCCTGAAAAAAGAGAAAAATGCCGCCCCAACAAGCAGCCTGTGGAAAATGAGGCTCAGTCAAAGACGCTCCTAAACCGAAAACCGGCGATGCAGCGGGTTGCCGCTGGTCTCAATGGCCGCTCCCTGGCGCCCAGCTCAGGCGCAGGCCCGCGCGGAGCGTGAAGGGCAGGCTGGGATAGCCAATGGGCGCGATGCGCTGGTTGTCGAGAAGATTATCGGCCTGCGCGTAGACATCGAGCCAGCTGAGCCACTGGTAGCTGCCTCCGAGGTCAAGTTTCGCGTAACCGTAATCGAGATTGCGATTGGGCAGCAGCAGGCTGTTGCCGCCGGAGACGTCTTCGCCTTCAAGGTAGGTTGAATCGTCACTGCGACTGGCGAACGCCGCGGAGAAAACTCCAGTGATTCGCTTGTTCGCGTAAGTCGCTGTGAAGTATCCGGTATGAGGTGCGCGGCGGAAGGGACGCGCGCCCTCGAGCGGAGAGTAGGGACCGATCTCAATGCCGTTCGGGATGTTCTGCCATGTGGGAATAGGGCCGAGGAGGGCCGCGTCGTCGTTGGTGAACGAGCGCTGGACCACGGCGTCGAGATAGGTGTAGCCGCCGCGGAGAAACAGGTTGGCGCCGATTCCGGATTCGACGGAAGTTTCGATTCCCTGGGCGCGAAAAGCTTCAGAGTTGATGGTGAGCCTCGTAGGCGAAGTTCGCTTGCAGGATCGATTCGAGGGTGGCCTGCTCCGCGGGAGTGAGATTGGGTGTCAGCGCTGGAACCAGGTCCAGGCCGACGTACTCGATCTCCTTGCCGAACTCGTTGTGGAAGTAGCTGGACTTGAAAAGAATGTGCTGGCTGAAGAAAGACTGCTCAACGCCGCCTTCGTAAGAGCGCATGGCGGGCGCGGCAAGCGGGCTGATGTGGAGCGAAGTGATGGCGGAAGGGTTGTAATTCGCGAGGAAGTTGTAAAGCGAATCGTCCTGATCGGTGAGCTTGGGTTCGCGCACGGCTTCGCCGAAGTTGAAGAGAACACGTGTTCCCGCGAAGGCGCCGCTGCGCGGGCGAAGCACATAGTAGTTGAGGCCGACGCGCGGCGAGGTCTGCAGCCCGAACAAAGAGTAGTGCTCGATGCTGCCGCCCAGCGTGTAGAAGAAGCGATCTTTGAAATCGCCGTGCACGGCGAGCGGGATGAAGTAGTTGATGCGCGAGACGGGCGTATAGTACGTGCTGCCGGGCTCGGCGCCGCGCTCGTCTTCATATTGAAAGCCGACGAGACCGGCAAGGTGCGGAGTAATGGTGATGTCGCCCTGATAGCCGGCCTGGTCGCGATTGGAGACATACTGAACTTGAAATGTTGAGCAATCGAGGACGGCCTGGCCGGTTGCGGAGTAGCCGTTTGCGCCCGTGATGTTGACGATGCTGCCAAGGTAAGCGGGGCCGAAGCAGTAATTGTTGTATGCCTGGTAGATTCCCTGGGTGGTCCAGCGAGAATCCTGCTCGCGCTTGCGGGTGAGCCCATAGCGAATGCTGTTATGCAGGCTTGCCGTGGTCTGGTTATCGATAGAGGCGCTGAGAAAAATGTCCTGGCTTTTTTCCGTGGCATCGTCGGCGATGTGATAAAAGTCCCATGCGTTGGGAACGCCGGTGCCTTCGACGCCGTAATGCAGCGTGCCGCGAATCTGCGTGGTTCCGTTAGGCTGCCAGCCCAGGTTAGCCGCCGATGTGGCCACATGGTACTCGTCCCGCGGCAGATCGTTGGCGGTTTGAAGCCAGCTGAATGCGCCGAGGTAGTCGAGCTTTTTGTGGGCGCCGGCAATTTCAAGCTCCTCACGCGACGTATCGAGATTGCCCGCGTCGCCGTGGAAGAGCAGGGAGGGGAAGCTCGTGGTGCCGTGAGGAGTGGTCAGGCTGACGACGCTCGAGTCCGCGCCCGCACCGTAGAGGCTCGCATCGGGGCCGCGATAAACTTCGGCGCTTTCGATGGCTGTGGTGGAGAGCGTTCCGAAATCGAATTGATTTCCCAGGTCGCCGATATCGACGCCGTCGAGGAGCATCTTGTTATCGTCGGAGTCGCCACCGCGGACGAAGAGTGAAGTGGCCGCACCGCTTTGGCCAGACCGCACAACCATGGCGCCGGGCATGAGGCGGAGTTCACTGGTGAGATCGTCGCGAAGGGCGAGATCGAGCGGGCCGAGCACGGTGGTGGCCGAGCTGGTTTGCGACTGCGGAATGGGCGTTCCGGTTGCGGTGACCACGATTGATTCGCGCGCCCATTCCGGTTCGAGCACGACGTTGCGCTCAATGGAGTCAAGCTGGCCGGCGTAAAAGTCAGGCGTTTGGAGTTGGCGGAATGATTTTGCGGCGACAACGAGAAAGAAGCGACCGGAAGCGCCGGTGAGGATCTGGAAGCTGCCATCGGCCGTGGACACTGCCGTGGCGATGACCTGGCCGTTGCTCACCAGGGAGATGGCTGCGCCGGTGACTTTCGCGCCGGTGACGTCGGTGATGACTCCGCGAATGGAAGCTGCGGAGCAGGCGGTTGCGCAGAGAATGAGAAATGCAGCGGCGAGCGTGCGGAGCGGAAACTGGTGCGAGGCCTGGCGCAAGAACCGGGCTGCCCGCGCAAAAACGGAATTCGGCATAAGAGCTCCTTCGTTCCCCTCGGAACGTGAAAGCGGTTAGGTGCCGCGAAACCACCGATCCATGCTCGTCAGAGTTTGTTGCAAGGTCGTCGTTCCCAGGGGTCGCGTCGACTTTGCAGCCATTACTCCGAAAAACACGTTCTACGGCTTCGCAGTACGCCGAGGACCGGTCTCCTGACTTGCGCTCAAATTCAGCCGCCTTCCCAAAGCCGAACCGATAGGGGTTCGACTGCAGTGGCTTCCAGTGGATTCCGCTGGTAACGGAAGCACCGGGCTGAAACCCTGTTTTGGCCCATGCCTCGATAGAGGACGGCACGGGGAACAGGTGCGCTCACAGTTGCGGGGCAGTGGCGGAGTTTCACCGCCTTCCCGAGCATCCTGGCGATTGCGATGATGAGTGGGCTGCCGCGCATGCGGCAGCAGTGATGCCATGGAAACGACTTCCACGACATCAACTTTTATAGCCGGTTCGATGAGGGAAGTCAAAAAAAGGTGGCTTATTGGGGCTGGACGGGAGTTCGGATGAGAGAGCGGATGAGAATGGTGACCCCGGGCTGATTCGAACAGCCGACCTGCGGTTTAGGAAACCGATGCTCTATCCATCTGAGCTACGGGGCCACACTTGAGATTCTAAGGGATTTCGAAAGCGGCAGTTTAGAAAACTGCTGGGCGATATTCGATCCGGCCATAGAAGCCAGGTTGCGTGCCATTGGAGAATTGCGGCCTTCGGCCAGAGGATCCACTTGCGCTTTCTTTTGGATTCGGTCCGCGGTATGCAGCGCCGACAGTTGCGATGGCATAGTCAGTTCCCGTGAAAGACAGGCGCACGTTTCTCAAGAAAGGCGCGGATACCTTCCTGGTAATCGTGGCTGTCATAGACGTCGCGGCGGAGGGCCTGGAGGCGCTCAAAGGACTCGGCGGTGAGAGGATGAGCGTTGGCGAGGGCGCGGATTTCTTCTTTCATCACGCTGAGGACGAGAGGTGAAGTACGGGCCATCTGGCGGGCAAGGTTGACGGTGAATTCCTCCAGCTCATCGCGCGGGACGGCATGATTGATGATGCCGGAGGCTGCGAGACGCGTGACGGAGACGGGTTCGGCGGTAAAGAGCAGCTCTTTGAGCAGATGCATGCCAGCGACCTTGATGAGGTTGAGGGTTCCGTGGATGTCGTAAGGCACACCGAGCTTGGCGGGAGTGATGGCGAACGTGGAGTCGTCCGCGGCGACAATGACGTCGCAGCTGAGAACCAGCTCGCAGGCTCCGCCCCAGACGGAGCCTTCAACCATGGCGATGACGGGGTGGGGGCTGTGCTCAATCTTGCGCGTGACGAGGCGCAGAGGATCGTTGTAGGTGAGCGGATCGCGGCCATTGGTCGGCAGTTCGCGAACATCATGTCCGGCGGAAAAGACGCGCACACCTTTCGCGGCGCGGAGGATGATCACGCGGACTGGAACAGCCTGGAGGGCGTCGAGGGCGAGAACGACGTCGTCGAGAAGGACTTTGCTGAGCGCATTGACCTTTCCGTGATTCATGGTGATGATGCCGATACTGCCGTCAACAATGGAATAGGGGGCGCGGGCGGAAGGTGAGGCTTTCACGTGCAGACTCCAGCGTTCAAATTAGTCGCAAAGCCATTTTGCGCGCACGGCGCGGGGCGTGCAGTGATTCCTGCCACGATCGAAGTCGGACTGGGTGCTGGTGCGCGCAGACATCCAAGTCGAAAGCGCGACGAAATGATTAAAGGAAGATAAATTTCGAGAAGCCGTCTTTCGGCCGCTTGCCGAGAGCATTGATCGATTTGAATCACTCAATGAGCGCTTGGCTCGCACGCCGGGGCCCGGGAAATGCAAGCTCGCGGTAACGTGGTCCGGTTACCACAGATATTACACATTCCGACTGTAAGAAATTTCATCTTTGCAAAAGTTCATTCAGGCGCTAAACTACGACTCAACTCTCATTTGGGGCTTCGCTCGAGAGACGCAGTCGTGGTCGACAGACACAATTGGCCGAGCAAACTGCGGCCACGATGGCAAATTGCTTCCCTGGCAAACCGAGTAAGAACAGCAGAATTAACTAAAGTCATTTGGGTCCAGAGCACAATGTTCAGGCACCGGTGACTCTTCGCGGAACTTTGCGCCAAGAGTGCCAGGTACGGGCCATTCACCAGCAGCCACTTTCCCCAGGAGATCCGAAGAACATGAGCACCCAGTCCGCCGGCTCGGCTTCCAGTGTGTGTTCCGTTTTCCCATCGATTACTTCCATCAATTCCTGCGACGGGCATTGCAGCCCCATGATTGAAACGTCGCACCGGAATAGCGCGTGCGGACGAGCAGTGGCCCGCGTTCAAGCAGCGCTGACAATGAAGCTTGGAAGCGCGAGGTGGATGACGCTGGCGGTGATCGTCGCCCTGACTTTGATCACGGGAAGCGCCTCCTGGGCGCAGACCTGCCCAACTTCCCCCAGCTATTCGCCGGATTTCTCTTCGAATCAAAGTTGCATGACGTTGCTCAACAACGGCTACAGTGGCAGCCCCGTGAATCCCAGCTTTGTGTCCGAGACCGGAGGCACACTCCTGCAGATCACCCCCAATAGCCAGCAGCAACGAGGCTATGCGTGGTTCAACACCCCGCAACCTGTCGGTAATTCTTTCTCCACCACGTTTACGTTTCAGCTGACCGGCGCGAGCACTCCGCCCGCCGATGGCTTTGCGTTCGTAATCCAAAATTCCCCTGCCGGAGCGAGCACCGTGGGCCCGACGGGCTCGGACGGCTGCGGCCTCGGCTTCGGCGACGATCCATCGGGGGACGGCGCTCAATGCGTGAATGCCACTGGCGGCATCACCAACAGCGTGGCCGTGGGGTTCAAGACCTATAACAGCGGTCAGGGGCTTTCCTATTCGGACAGCGTTTTTATTGCCAGTAATGGAACCGGACCGAATTGCGTCGACACCACTTCTCCCAATTGCGTGATCGCGGAGAACGATCTTAGCGGCATGAGCTTTACTGCCCTCTCCGATGGTTGCGCAGCCTCCAGCCTTTGTCTGGCCGACGGCAATGTGCACACGGTGACGGTCACCTATGCGCTGCAACCGACCGCTGCTCAATCAGCCTGCTATACGACCGGAACAAATGCTCCATTGCCATGCCTGGATGTGATTCTGGATGGCAACGACCTGTTTCCCCAAGGCGTGCCGTTCAATATGGCGTCGATTTTTTCTTCTGGTTCGGCGAGCAACACGGCCTACGTGGGCTTTACCGGCGCGACGGGCGGCAACGTTGAAAACAACGACATCCTGAGCTGGACTTTTACGCCGCAGAGTTTCGGCAACGTAAACGTGTGCCCATCGGGAGCGGCCACGCCGGCGCCGTGCAGCAACACGATTCCAGTGACGTTCAGCGTCCCGGCCGGTACGACCATCAACTCCGTGAGCGTTCTCACGCAAGGCGCCTCCGGGCTCGACTTCTCGCTCGCCAGTCCAGGGACGTGTACAGGGACCTATGAGACGGCGGGAGTGTGCACAGCCAGTATCACCTTCACGCCGCGAACGCCTGGATTGCGCCAAGGGGCTGTTGAGCTCTTGGGATCCGCGCCCACCCCGCTGGCGACGACTCTGATTTATGGCATCGGCCAGGGACCAGCGATTGCTTTTAGTCCCGGCACCCAGACCACGGTGGGCAGCGGACCCACAAATCCCTACAGTATTGCCGAAGACGCAGCGGGCAACTTCTACATTGCAACCTGGGCAAACGGCAGTGTGTTGAAGATTAGCGGCGGCACGCAAACCACACTCTTTAGCGGACCGGATGTCCTTGAAGGCGTCGCAGTGGATGGAGCGGGCAATGTCTACACCGCGGACCAGACCAGCGGGAAGGTGCTCAAGATCCCGGCTGACGGCGGGACGCCGATTGCGCTGGTCGGTGGGCTGAACAGCCCTTCAGGCGTGGCAGTCGATGGGACGGGGAATGTTTTCGTTGCGGGTTATGGGGATAACCAGGTGATAGAGCTCCCGGCAGGCGGCGGCCCGCAGATGACTGTTGGCAGCGGGCTGAATGTCCCGCAAGGCGTGGCCGTGGATGGGCTGGGCGATGTCTTCATCGCTGACTCCGGGAACAACCGGGTGGTGGAGGTAACGGCGAGCGGGACGCAGACTACTCTGCCATTCAACGGACTGGAGAACAGTGACCCTATCGGTGTAGCGGTGGACAGCGCGGGCGATGTCTTCGTCGCAAATTACTATGGCGCCAATGTCCTGGAGCTTACGCCCGGGGGAACTCAGACCACCATCGTGCCGGCCGGCGAACTTGGATCGCCTCTCGTCAGCGTGGCGGTCGATGCTGCGGGCGATATCTTCATCCCGGAGCTCAATAACAACCAGATTGTGGAGACTGCAGGGCTCTCAGCCGCCGTCGTTGAGCTTTGCCAACACATATGTGGGCAGCACCAGCAGCGACAGCCCACAGACGGTGTCAGTCCAAAATGTGGGTAACGCAGATCTGACTTTTTCGGGCGTCTCTTTCCCGATGGACTTTCCCCAAATGGGCGACGAAAACGACTGCACAGTCGGCGGCCAGCTCATTCCTGGCCAAACTTGCCCTCTGACCATCGACTTCACGCCGACAATGGTCGGCTCCCCGCTGAGCGAGGCTATTGGCCTTACGGACAATGCGCTCAACGCCAGTCCGGGTGCAACGCAGAGCATTTTGGTTGAGGGCAGCGCTCTCTCGCCCGAGGTGAACGTACCTAGTGTTGTGGGCGACACTCAATCGGCAGCGGACGCCGCAATCACCGGTGCAGGTCTGGTTGCGGGCCCTGTGACCTATCAAGCAAGCACCCTGCCCATTGACGACGTAGTCAGCCAAAGCCCGGCGCCCCCTGCGCAAGCTCTCGTTGGGTCGTCAGTCAGCCTTGTCGTCTCAAGCGGCGTGCCTGTGCCGAGCGTTGTAGGGCTGCCTGAAATGACGACGCAGACGGGACAGACCGCTGAAGGACTGATCACTGCCGCCGGTCTGATGGTCGGAAATGTGACTACCCAATTCAGTGACACTGTGGCCTCTGGTACCGTGATTAGCGAAAGCCCCACTGCCGGCACGGCAGTTAACGGCGGAACGCCTGTCAGCCTTGTCGTCTCCAGTGGCGTGCCGCCTCAAACGGACCAACTTTTCTTCGAGAATAACTACTTTGTTACCGGCGACTACGCGACCGGCGGGGTCACTCTGCACGGCGCCGCGAGCGGAACGATTACCATTCAAGATCCCACCCCTTGCGCCGCTCCTAATTGTGGCCCGGGAGTTCCCGAGGGCGCCGACATTATCGATGGTTTCCTGTACTGGACAACAATCGAACCCTCTGGGAGCACCGCCTCGGGCAATACGGGGACTTTCCTGGGTTATTCCATCACCGGGCAGCAGGTCGGGAGCGACGTGCCCGGCTATAGCGACGGCACGTATACGGGAATCCTCCGCGTGTATCGCGCCGACGTCAACAACTATTTCCAGGTGCGAGCGGATTGGAACGGAGCGCGCCAGGGTTCGGGCAATTTTACCGTCACTTTGCCAAGCAGCGGCGGAACGATCACTGAGGGTGCGAGCCTCGTGGTGATCTATCGTGTGCTGTCTCCGAATTTCCCACTCAAGTCAGTCGTCATTTATGACGGTTCGATCGCACCAACTTCGGCCACCGGCAACATACCTCAGGCGCTCCAGGGATTCTATGACGCAGTTGGTGGAACGAGCGGGACGGGAGAGGTGACCCACATTTACACCAGCGGCGGAAGCTGGAACGACAGCGAGAGTTCCCAAACGCTCGGCTACTCGAACCAATACATCGATACGCTGAATACCGGCAATGCCTACGCCGCGATCATTCTGAGCACGCCCGTCAACAACAGCGACGGTGATGGAATCCTGGACGCGTGGAATGTCGCCCAGGGCTATACCGACTTGAAGACCGAATCGTGGGTGCCGTTGCCTGGCGCGACGCCTGGCGAAAAGGACCTGTTCGTGCAATTCGATTACATGTGCTCCGCCCTAAAAGCAGACAACACGTGCGATTTCACCCAGTTCAATCTGTACCCTTCACCGGACGCCCAGGGCAACGATCCGCTGGCGATGGTGACGCAGGCATTCGCCAACTATGGAGTGCATCTCCATCTCAAACCCGGAAATGCGATTCTAGAGACCCCCGCGTGCACGGATGTTCCCGGGCAGCAGTACTGCGAGTTCCCCAACCAGCCGGGGGTGGTCGCCTGGAATGGCAGTGTCGAACTCTCGAAGGTATGGCCAGCCAATTATTCCGCCTGCATTCAGGGCCCTTCGCTTGCCACTTGCGCGCCCCGTTTCCCCTATGGCCAGAAGGACAGCTATCACTACGTATTGTTCAGTTACTCTCTCGCGATCCCCGCCTGGACTACACGGGCTGGTTCGATTACTTCAATCACAACGACAAGCGGGGCCAACGGGGGCGCCGGGTCCATCGTTACCACAGGCCTGGGCACGAGTTGCCCAACCCGAATCACGATTTCCGGCGTGCAGGGAAATCCGAATCTGAACGCGATCTACGACAACATAACCTGCGACAGCAAGTTGACAACCATGTATTTCTCGACATCCTCGGCCGTCCCCGCGTGGACCTATCCCAACAACACGTTGCCGGAGCCGGTGATTGCCGTGACGTCCGGAACCGTTACAAGCATCTCCGGCTACTCTGACCTGGGCGGATCCGATTCGGTTATAAGTCTCGGCCAATGGGAAAGCTCCCCGACGCAGGACATGAGTAAATCGGCAACCGTTGTAGCCGGCACGCTGTTCCACGAGATCGGCCACACGCTTGGGTTGAGCCACGGCGGCCTTTACTTTGACACGCCCGGCACCTACATTCCAACGTTCGAAGCCAATTGCAAGCCGAACTTTCAGGAGCTCGATGAACTATTTGTTCCAGCTCGATGGCGTAGGACAGAACGGCGCGATTACGTACTCGAACCAGGCGCTCTTTGGCGAGATCCCAGGCACACAGCCGACAATCACGATTCTGGGTGGGGATAGCGGCACTTCCAACTCCACGACTATTGGGGCTACCACTTTCCCCACCGTCCCATTCGGCTCGGTGGTTAATCTGACGGACCAGTACGGAAACCCCGCGGACTTTACAAACTCGGCGTGGTATACAACCACGAAGCCCGGTCCGACAGCCAATGCCGCCACGATGCATTGTGACGGATCTCCGCTCAACAACGACACAGCCTATCGTGTGACCGGGCCTGTTGACTCCATCTCTCCGGCGTGGACCACCGGACAAAACATCACCTTCGATGGTGCTCCGTATTCTGACCTGCGCGGATTCGACGACCAAACTGCCCTCGACCTGCGCCAGGTGGGCGCGACGAGCGGCAACTTCGCCTCTCTGGCGAGTGCAACTTCGTATAACAGCAATGGCGTCACCTTCGCGGGCAGCGGCGGAGTCACTTTCGCGGGCAGTGGCGGCGTTACTTACGCGGGTAGTGGCGGCGTCACTTTCGCAGGCAGCGGCGGCGTCCTTTTCGCGGGCAGTGGCGGTGTTCTCTTCGCGGGTAGCGGCGGCGTCACCTTTGCGGGTAGTGGCGGCGTCACCTACGGCGGAAGCGGCGGTGTCACGTTCGCCGGCAGCGGCGGGGTTACTTTCGCGGGCAGCGGCGGAGTCACTTTCGCCGGTAGTGGTGGCGTCACGTTCGCGGGCAGCGGGGGCGAATCCACCAACGAATTGGATTACCTGACCGCCAACTCATTCGTCCGGCCACCGACTTCACCCACCATCACCCCGGTGATGAACGGTGCGACGGTGACAAGTGTCACGGTTGATTGGAAGGCACCGGCTTTTGGTGTCGTGCAGTACTACACAGTCTATCGAGGCTGCAACCCAAACGGCTCAGACGGCGTCAGTATTGGCGTTGTCAACGGGGTCGGCGGCGCTGCTCCAGCGACGGAGTTTATCGATTCAAACCCGACGACATGCACGGGCACATCGGGTGTGGTTTACACGATTGCAACCACCCTCGCTCCCGTGCCGATCGATCCGACGCAACGGTCGAGCGCGCCTTCGGTGCCTGCGATCGTGAAAAATCTCCAAACCATTGTTCTCAGCCCGCTACAGAGTTCTGTTACATATTCAGCTTCGGTGCCCCCAGTTTTGGTCACTGCGACCGCAGAGACGAACGGGATTCCGAACGGATTGCAAGTGAACTTTGTCGTAACAGGTCCCTGCTCCGTCAGTGTTTTGTCGGTTTCTACAGCCAACGTGTCTGTTAACAATCCGGGGAGCAGCCCGGCGCTCTGCACGATCACTGCATCACAACCCGGCACGAATCCAACAGCGACGAGCATGCCGCCGTATTACGACGCGGCGAATTCCGTATCCGAATCGTTCACGATTGAGCCGGCGGGCTCCAACGTGCAGCCGCAGACCATCAGCTGGTCAACTCTGCCGAATGTGCAGTATGGAAGCAGCTTCTCTGTTAGCGCCTCTTCGAATTCCGGGCTGGGCGTGACTTTCGGAGCGGTCGGGCCATGCCAAGTGGGCACCACGACGGGCACAGCGACCGTTACCACGACCGGCGTAGGCCGGTGCACGATTACGGCGTCGGCTCTGGCCGGAACAGTAAACTCCAACACGTATAGCCAGGCATCGGTGACCCAATCCTTCACCATCACCCCCGCGGTGCTCACGGTGATGGCGCTTCCCCTTTCGACCACTTATGGGCAGCCGCTCCCGTCGTTGGTTCCAGTGCTCAATGTGAATTACAGCATCACCGGTTTTGTGAAGAATGGCCTTGGGCAGTTGGACACGTCTTCGGTGGTGACCGGCGCACCGTCGTTGTCGACGATGGCAACGACTAAGAGTAGTGCCGGCAGTTATCCAATCGCGGTTTTGACCGGTTCGTTGGCCGCGACGAACTACTCCTTCTATTTGGAGAATGGAACACTGACGATCCATAAAGCTGTTCTCACTGTCACCGCCAACAGCTTTTCTCGAGTCTACGGTGCGGCGAATCCCACGTTGACCGCAAGTTACGGCGGGTTTGTAAATGGCGACACAGCTGCCGCAGCGTTGACAGGCAGCCCCAGCCTTTCCACGACAGCGACCTCCACGAGCCTTCCCGGTACGTACCCCATCACCGTAACCCTGGGAACCCTGGCGGCATCGAACTACGCTTTCACCTTTGTAAACGGAACTCTGACGGTTACGTTCACTGGATCAGTTCCCGCGTCGGGCACCGCTTGCAATGGAGCTTACAGCGGGACGTTCTCGGGTAACCTGACCGTCTCCGGCACGCAGGCCTGCATCTTTGTTGGCGGAGGGGCGTCGGGGAACATCACCGAGTCCGGGGGCAATTTACTTCTCAGCAACGCCACCATCGGCGGCAATGTCGTGGTGAGCGGAGGCACCTATGCCATCGGGCCGTCGACAACTATCAAAGGCAATCTCACGATCCAGAGCATTCCCACGGGTTCGGCCCAGAACCTTATTTGCGGAACGGCGGTCGGGGGAAGCTTGACGCTTCAGAGTGTCGGAACGGCGGCGACAATCGGATCGGGATCGCCCGCCTGCCCGGCCAACACCGTCAGTGGCAGTCTTACTCTTCAAGCGAACAAGGCGGCTGTCGTGCTCGATGGCAACACGATCAAGGGGAGCGTGACGGACCAGAGCAATACGGCAGCGACTACCTTGTCGGGCAACACAATCAGCGGGAGCGTAACCGATCAAGGCAATTCGGCAGCGTCCGTGGTGAGCTTGAACTCGATTACCGGGACCTTGGTTGACCAAAGCAACTCGGCATCCTCTGTCCTGTCAGGGAACACAGTGGGCCAGACCTTGACGGACCAGGGTAATACCGGGCCGACACAGGTTACGAACAACAAAGTCACGGGAATCTTGCTCTGCCAGAGCAACACGTCGATTACGGGCAGCGGAGACACAGCATCGAAGTTAGAGGGCCAGTGCGCGAGCTTCTAGAGCAAGACTTGGCCTGAGGGTGGTTCCGTTTGTTTTGAGAGCCGGCTAGTGCCGCGGATCGCTCTGGCCGGCGATTCCGCTGCCTTTTATTGGCTCAGGCGATGCCGGATATCGGCGACCAGTGGATCTTCCGTCGATTGCCCGCGAATGTTGAGATAGTTTTTATAGAAGTCAGCGAAGCCTTCGCTCTTCATTCCTTCCTGCACGCGCCCCTCGTAGTAATAGACCGGAGGGAAATAGGCATAAGTTGGCGTGTTGTCCAAAAACAACTCGATGGCTTCGCCCCGCCGCTTCATGCACTGGTCAAACTGTGAGTCGGCCTCAGTGAACGCTCCCGCTGCCAGGTAGGCCTGCCCCAGATCGAAATGACCGATCCAGGTGTCGAGCAGATTGTTGGCGGCTGTGATTTGACGGATCGCTTCATTCGAGTCTTTCCGCTTCAACGCCATCATGCCGGTTACGATCTTGCCGTAAGCCTGAGACTCGCTCGTCAGCGCAGAAGACAGGCTCACGGCAAGCTTCTGCGCTTTAGCAATCTCTCCAGCATCGACATACGTGTTGGCCGCCAGGAATTCAATCTGAGTCGACTGGCTGTTTGCCAGCGCCTTGCCAGTATCAGAGAGAGCGGCCTCATGCTTTCCTTGCAATTCTTCGATATTTCCCAGCGCTGCGTATTTCCTAGCGGCTCCGTCGGTGTTCTTTGCTGCAACATCGGCAGCGGCTCCGTTTGTGAGGATGTTTACTGCCTCTGCATACTTCCCCTGATAGGCGGAGAGATCGGCCAATCCAGCGCTGGCCATAGATGCCTGCGCCGGACCAAAGCCCTCAAGCTTGTGATAGGAATCTGCTGCGTTGTCGATTTGGCCTTCTCCAAGTTGCGCTTCGGCCAGCACAAGGTATCCCTGCGCGGCCGATGGATTGATGGCCAGCCCGGTGCGCGCCTCTTTCTCGCCCGCAGCGAAGTCTCCGGCAAAGGAACTGATAAATGAAAGATTCAGTCGCGGCCCCACGCCTTTGGGGACAATCGCGACATCTTGTTGCGCGGCCTTCAATGCCTCCGGGGCGTTGCGTAACTGCGCATAGCAGCTTGCCAGGTTCCATTGACCCACGCGATCGGCGGGGAAGTGAGTGACGAGCTGCGTGTTTTCCTGAACACAGTTTTGCCAGTCGCCAGTGAAGGAATAGTACAACCCGCGGTTGCGATAGCGTTCCCGCTCGGTCATGGTGTTTTCGTGTTCCATCGCAAGCTTCATGTACTTCACTGCGTCTTCCGGTTTACCCAGGTTCTGTGACATCGCGGCCATGCCGGTGTATGGCCGCGCAAACTTTGGATCCAGTTTCGAAGCTTGCTGGAAGGAATTGAATGCCGCCTGGAAGTTTCCCGCGAACTGCTCGTCGACGCCGAGAGAATCCTGGTGAACCGCTTCGAGAGACGCGGCGGTAAATCCTCCGCTGACCTGATCGAATTGCTCCGAGGCAGGCGTGATGTCGCCCAGGGCTTTGCGAATCGGCGCTGCCAGTTTGGGAAGGTCGGGCAGAATATCCTGCTTGTTGGCGACGGAAATCTCCGATTTGGCGATCTCCTTGCCGTTGACGGCGTCAAGGGCGATGGCCGAAATATCGTAATCGTCGCCGCGCAGGCTGATGTCGCCGGTAATGACCACGCCGACGTCCTGGCTCTTTGCGACAAGCAGCGCCGACTGCTCGTCAAGCTTGTCAGGTGCGTTGGGGAGTTTCCTGGCCAGCTTGCGCGCATCTCCGCGGCTATAGGCGTTAATGAAGCTGGCTCCTTCCAGAGCCACACCCAGCATCGGTTCCAGGGTGTTGTCCAAAACCGGGTCGCCGGTGTGGTTTTCAAAGTCGGCGACGAGGACCGAGACCGGGGCGTGCGGGCCTGATTTCGCGGCCAGCTGCCTCTTGATCGCGTACCAGGCAATTCCGGATGCAATCGCCACAACCAGCACACCCGTGATCGCGAAACGCTGCCATGGAAGCTCCCGAATGCGGTTCATGCGTAACCGGAAGGAAGAAGCGGATACTCGAGATTTGCCACCGCGGCCTTGCCACGCGCGTAGATCGGCGTCAAGTTCTTCCGCACTCTGGTAGCGCTTTGCGGGATCCGTCTCAAGACATTTGCTGACGATGTTGCTGAGCGTGGCGGGGACATTCCTGGCGACATCTGCCAGCGGCACGGCGCGTTGCTGCGATCGCATCAACAGGCTCGCAATCGCACTCTCCGCATGAAACGGGGTGATTCCAGCCAGCAATTCATACAGGATCAGGCCAAAGGTAAAGATATCCGAGCTGGCCTTGACTTCCTTGCCCTGCGCCTGCTCAGGAGACATATATTCGATCGTCCCCAGCATGGCGCCGGTGCGCGTCATCCCATCGCCGGAGACGGTGCGGGCTAATCCGAAATCCATCACCACTACGCGGCCGTTTTTGTCGCGCATGATGTTGCCGGGCTTTAAATCGCGATGGATGATTCCTTCCCGGTGAGCGGCCGCCAGCCCGCTGGCCGCTTGTTCCATGATCCCGATCGCTTCCGCAACTTCCAGCTTGCCCTCTCGCTTCAGGATTTGATGGAGGTTCTCACCCTCCAGATATTCCATGGTGATGAACTTCGTCTTTCCCGCTTCTCCGATGTCGAAAATGCGGATGACATTCCGGTCCGTGATCTGGCGGGCGAGGATCAACTCTTGTTTGAAGCGTTGCAGAATCTCAGGATGCTCCGCCATTTCGGGCCGGATTACCTTGAGCGCGACCTCCCGCTCCAGCTCCAAGTCTCGAGCCTTGTAGACCGCGCCCATTCCGCCCTCGCCGAGCAGTTGCACGATTTCATAACGGCCGCTCAGCAAATCGCCAATCTGCAATATGGCGGCGCTGTCGGGCGATGCCGATCGCAGCGAAGACGTGCGCCAAACCGGAGCTCCCTGCGCGATCGTAGCGTCGGGATCCAGCGAAGCCGCTCGGAAATCGACCAGGGTGGCGTCAGGATCCGGTCGAAATGACGCGTCGACAATCGTAGCGTTGGGGTCTACAGGCTTTGATCCAAGATGGAGTGCTGGTCCAGCATCAATCACAGTCGCATCGGGATCGGAACGGGGTTGCTTTTCCAGAGGGATCGGGATGTCGCCGGAGGAACTTTCACCGGCAAACGGGGTTCCGACGCCCGGGGAACCGGGTTTGTTAGGGACAGGCTTCTTATCAGACCGAGTGGAGTCACTCATGTTGAGATTTCAGAAACCGTCTGGAACGTTTGGAAAAGAGACCCCGATTGGCGTGCGGCAGCACGACCACTTGTACGGACCCCATGCAAAGTATATACCTTGCAATGTTCAACGAGCGATTTTTGGATGCCCGTCCCGCTCGGCAGCGCATAAGTTGTGCTGAGGTTGCGGGTGACGATGCCTCTCGATTAGTCTCGACGTTAGCTTTTCGCTTCCGTGTTGGCGAGAAAGCCCACGTGCAGCGGTATTTTTTGCGACGCGTGAGACCGCTGATGCGCAAGGCCAGGAAAACACGGAAGAGCGATCGCAAACCATGCATCGTGCAGGTTTGAGCGCTGTCGGAGGCATGTCCACGGATCGGGGTATAACCAGTGTCGGATTCGTCATTGCCGCTTGCCTGGGAGTGGGAAGCTTAGCCAATTGCGCCGGCGCGTGGGCCGCGTGCAAAGGCCCGGCTTCACTGGAAGCGCGAATCGAAACAGGAATTGGGGCGCACCCTGATGCCGACGCGTATGCCGCCCTGGGAGCCTGGTTCGAACAGAATCACCAGACGGAATGCGCAGTGGAGACCTATCGTGCGGGGTTGAAGCGGATCGCGAACTCGGCACAGCTTGGTTTTTTGCTGGGCCGGAGCCTGTATACCGCCGGGCGCCCGCAGGAAGCCATCGCGCCTTTGCGGCAATCTGCCCGTCTCGATCCTGAACAGTTAAAGACACACTTGCTGCTTGGCGCGTCGCTAGTTCAGCTGGGCCGCAACCCGGAGGCCCTGCTCGAGTGGAAGACCGCGCTTGCTATTGACCCCGACTCGAAAGCCGCACTCGATGGCGAGGCTAAATGCCTGATCGCCACAGGGGATTCCGCGGCTGCGATACGTACCCTGCGTAACGCGGAGCGCGACGAGAGCATGACTCTCGATCTGGCCCTCGCATACAGAAAAACAGGTATGCTCGATGAGGCTGCGCAGACTCTGCACGAAGGCCTGCGCGACGATCCCGATTCCGACGCGCTTACCGCAGCTTTGGTATCTCTTGAGGTCGACGAGTCACACTACGAGGCTGCTACGTCACTGGCGGAAGAGATTGCCCGCGCGAAGCCCGGCGACCTGGAGGCGCAACGGATTTATTTCCGGACATTGGTTATCACCGGCGACAACGACCACGCCACAGTGCTGGGCCGCAAGCTGCTGGCTCTTGCTCCACACGATGCCGATCTTCTGAATCTGAACGGCCTGCTCGAGAAAAAGGCGGGCGACTATCAGACAGCGCGTCAGCATCTTGAGGAGGCCGTGGCCCTAAGCCCCAACGACTATAACCCGCGCGTGAATCTGGGAGTGGTGCTGGCGGCGCTGCACGAGGATGCCGCGGCCAAGGTACAGCTGGAAAAAGCGCTTGCGCTCGGCACCGACGAGCCACAAGTTCACTTTGAACTGGCCAAGGTGCTGCGCCAGTTGGGTGACTCGGCAGGGGCAGAGCAGCAACTCACGCTTTACCAGCAGAAGGTGAAGCAGGAATCGGACCGGACCTTTGCCGTTTCAAAAGCCGCCGAAGCCGCACTGGCTGCCAAAGCCGGAGACAACGTGAAGGCCGCGGATCTCTACCGCCAGGCCTGCGCCGCGCAGCCGAACGATGCCGCGATGGCTTACCAGTTAGCGATGACACTCGACAACTTGGGCAAGGTAGAGGAAGAGCGCGCCGCGCTTCAGAAGGCTATCCAGGCCAATCCCCGATTTGTGCCGGCACTCTACCAACTCGGATATATGGATTTCCAGTCCGGCGACAATGCCGGAGCCGAGCGGCAGTTTCGGTTAACAGTCGAAGAAGTCCCGGACAACGTTCAGGCGTGGATTTCGCTGGCTGCCGCCCTGGGCGCACAATCACGCTTCGATGAAGCTCAGAAGGCCGTGGCCCAGGCTCTGAAGCTTGATCCGAACAATGCTGCGGCTCTCGGTCTCAGCAGAAAGCTTGCCGCGAGTCAGAACCAGCACTGAAGTACTCAGGATTGTTCGCGCGAGGAGAATTGTGGCGTGACGAGCGAGAGAAAAACCAATGAGTGGTCGCGCCGCCGTCTGCTGCGGACGGCACCGGCTGCCCTGGTCCCCGCGCTCGTTCCCAGCGCGCTGCGCGCAGTTGTCCCCGCGCAAAAATCCGCCGCGCCGTTCTCGCGATTTGTCGATGTAGCCAAGGAGGCCGGACTCACTGAGCCGATCCTCTACGGCGAACCCGACAGCTTCACTTACATCATTGAATCGATGGCCACCGGTTGCGCTTTCTTCGACTATGACAACGACGGCTGGATGGATATCTTCATCCTCGGAGGCCGGACACTGGCCGGAACTCCTCCAGGCTCAGGTAACCGGCTCTACCGCAATAATCGCGACGGCAGCTTCACCGACGTGACCGCCAAATCCGGACTTTCCGATCCTGGATGGGCGCAGGGCGTTTGCGTGGGCGATTACAACAACGACGGCTGGGAGGATCTTTTCCTCACGTACTATGGACAAAACCGGCTGTTTCGCAATAACGGCGATGGCACCTTCACGAATGTGACCGCCGAAGCCGGCCTGCTCTACCCAAAGACTCGCTACAGCACCGGCTGCACGTTCGTGGATTACAACCGCGACGGGCACCTGGACCTCTTTGTCTCAAACTATCTTGAGATCGATCTGGCTACCGCGCCCAAGCCCTCGCTGGCCGTGCCCAACTGCAATTACGAGGGCGTGGCGACGATGTGCGGTCCTCTGGGCCTGCCCAAGGCCCAGCAATACCTCTACCGCAACAACGGCGACGGCACTTTCACCGATGTCTCGCGCGAATCGGGCATCGCGGCGCTACGCGGCTCGTATGGCCTGACCGCGGTCAGCATCGACGCCGACGAGGATGGATGGCCAGACATCTTTGTGGCCTGCGACATGACTCCCTCGTTCCTGCTGATGAACAACCACGACGGCACCTTTCGCGAGGAAGCGCTGATCCGCGGCATCGCTTTGAGCGGCGAAGGGCGCGAGATGGGCGGCATGGGCGCGGGCGTGGGCGATTACAACCTCGACGGCCATACCGATATCGTCAAGACACACTATTACAACCAGGCCAACGGACTCTACCGCAATGACGGCAAAGGGAATTTCGACGACGTAACGGTAGAAGCAGGCCTGAACAAGGAAACCCGCTTTGTGTGCTTTGGCGCCGGCATCGTGGATTTCGATAACGATGGCTATCCTGACATTCTGCTCACATCCGGCACGGTCTACCCTGAGGTCGCGCGCGTTTCACCGCGATTTCCGGAGCGGAGCCCGCGCATTCTCTTTCGCAATCAAGGCGATGGCACTTTTGTCGAGATGGGTGCAGATGCCGGCCCGGGCATCGACACGCCCCATTGCAGCCGCGGCGCTGCCTTCGGCGACTTCGATAATGACGGCGACATGGATGTGCTGATCATGAACGTCAATGAGTCGCCCACGCTGCTGCGTAACGACGCTCCCCCAGGCAACCACTGGATCAAGATCCGCCTGGAAGGCGTCAAGAGTAACCGCAGCGCCATCGGCGCGCGCGTGCTGGTGCATTACGGGGGCAAGTTGCAGGTCCAGGAGGTCGTGAGCGGGTGCAGCTTCCTCTCGTCAAACGATCCGCGGCTGCACTTTGGGCTGGGACAGGCAACGACGGCGGACATTGAAGTCCGCTGGCCCACCGGACTCATTGAGCGCATCCACGGCGCGGCAGCAAACCAACTGCTCACGCTGCGAGAGGGTGTGGGGCAGGTAAAAGGCCGCCCATTCCGATGAAGCAATCGTGCCGGGCACCGATTCCGCAGGCATACGCACGGAACCCATCTCAATACGTCAACTGCAATGACAGTCCCTTGCCATCGTCCGGAACCAAGGCTGAGACGCGGTGGTGTTCCGCATCAAAGCTAACGGGAACCGGTCGCACGCCGGAACCCTCGAGTGTCAAGCTGGCGGTGCTCGCCGCCTTTTCGCCGGCCCCGTAGACTTCGATCGAAAGCTGCGTCCACCAGGGCGCAAAGCTGCCCTGATGCGGCGCTACCGTCACGACGAGCCCGTGCGCCGCGAGTCTGACACGCGAATCCCACGCGCAGAAAATCGCCCTTTTTGAAGTCATAGCTGACGCCGTCATCCAGATAGAGGCTTCCAGCACAATTCTCACCGGGCTTTGCCGGCGGGTAGACGCGCAGCGTGAGTGGTCCCTGCGGCTTCTCGTCCGTGCTTTGCACGAGCGGCTGTTCAGGCACGATGGCCCCCGCACGAACAAACACAGGAAGCGTGCTGACGGTGTTATGCAGCTGAATCTCCTTCGCCGCGGATTTCAACCGATCGATGGACCCCGTGTCTGCGCTGCCAACTACGCGAGCACCTGTCCAGTAGTCGTACCAGTCCACAGATGGCAGCACAACGGAATAGTCGTCCACTTCGTCGGGGAAGGGGCTTTGCGCAATGAGCAGGTCGGGCCCCAAAAGAAAACTTCCTGTGTCGGCCAAATCGAGAGGCTTGCCGTCAAAGGCGTCGTGTGGGAATTCAAGAAACAGCGGACGCATGAGCGGCAATCCCGTGCGGCTCATTTCTTCGGCCGTAGTGTAGATATATGGCAGCAGCCGATAGCGCTCCTCAATGTAATGCCGTCGCAGGCTAAGATCCTCGGAAGTTCCATCCTCCCACGGTTCCTGGGGATTGCTGCCTTTGGTGGTATGGTCGCGATCGATGGGCTGGAACGACGCCACCTCGAGCCAGCGCGTAAGCAACTCGGCCTGCGGAGAACCGGCAAAACCGCCCACGTCGGCCCCGCTCATCGAAAAGCCGCTCAGGCCCAGGTTGAGCAATTGCGGAATCGTTTGGCGCAGGTGATTCCACGTGCTCGAGTTGTCACCGGTCCAGGTGACGGCGTAGCGTTGGCCGCCCGCATACGTGGCTCGGGTCATGACAAAGGGCCGCGCATTGGGCCTGAGCTTCAAAAGGCCCTCGTAGGTTCCACGGCTGTTCTGCATCCCGAAGATGTTGTGAACCTCAAGGTGCGTGGTCACGCGGGTATCAAAGCCCGATCCCTGGATTCGGTGCCGCACATCGTCGGGCATGGTCTTCGAGGGGACTTCAAAGATCGCAGGCTCATTCATATCGTTCCAGAAACCGGCGACGCCTTTGGCCACGAAGTCGGCGTAGAGCGTGCCCCACCACTCGCGCGACACATCTTGCGTGAAATCGGGAAATACCGCTTTCCCCGGCCAGACCATCCCCACGTAGGTTGATCCATCGGGATTCTTCACGAAATGGTCGCCGGCCGCACCTTCATCGTAGGGTTTGTAACCGATGTTTGGCTGGTCGGCGATATGCAGATCGGTAATGAGGATCGTCTGAAAATGTTCGGCCTTGAGGCTTTGAATCATGTTCTCGAAGTTTGGAAAACGCTCCGGGTCCACCGTAAAGGGCCGGTTCTTGAACTGGTAATCGATGTCAAGCCAGATGACGTCGGCCGGAATGCGTTCGCTGCGGAGTTTGGCGGCGATTCGCATCACCTCGGCCTCGGGATAGTAACTGTAGCGGGATTGCTGATATCCCAGCGACCAGAGCGGCGGCAACGGCGTTGTGCCCGTGAGCCACGCCCAGTTCTCTACGACCTTCTTCGGCTCCGGACCGTACAGAATATAGAAGTCCAGCGGGCCGCCTTCAGAGCCAAAAGAGTAGCCATCGCGGGATTCCTTGTTGAAGTCGAAGCTTGCGCGCCAGGTATTGTCGAGGAAAACTCCCGCCGAAACGCCCTGCCGGAAGGCGATGAAGAATGGAATGGATTTGTAAATCGGGTCCGTAGATTCCTGCCATCCATAGGAATCTGTGTTCCAGTCGGTAAACGCTTCGTTGCGGCGGTCCAGCGATCCCGGTTTATCGCCGAGGCCAAAATAGTGCTCGTCCTCGGGCGACTGCATGTAAACGCGGAAGGCAGCGCCGTTGTACTCGATCGGCCTGCCGGGAAGCTGCGCAACGATGACGTGGCCCGCGAGATCGGTGACCGTCAAGTGCAGCGGGTCTTTTTGAACAGCGACATGGAGTGGGCAGTTCTAAAGCCGATCGACCTCTTTGTGAGCTCCGGTGTGACGGTGATAGCAGCGGTTCGCGAAGAGGGAAGCACGGCCCATGACGCGTCCTCTGGAAGCGTTCCATTTGGTCCCACGCGTATGCGCAGGACGTCGTCGCGGAGCGCGACGATCTGCATGATGGCGCCGCTGGAGCGAATCTCAAGTCCGCTTGCGATTGCGCGCGATGATGAGATTTTGTCGAGCCTGACAAAATCAGATTGCTGCTGGGCGGCGACGTTCAAGCCGGTCGTCGACGCCAACGCCAGAAACAAAATCGCCACTCGAAAAAACGAAACGCGTTCTGACTTTTGCACTCAGTACCTCAGCAGGATCGGAATCTTTACTGTCCAAAAGAATAACCGCGACCATGCGGAACTGGCATGTGCGCGGGGAATTCTTCAGCGTTCGTTCAGGTCGACCTCATACAGGTTGACTGCGGGAGTGTCGGCGGTGACGACAGGAAGATCGCCGGGGGCAAGACCGATGAGGCGGTAATCGGTGGCCGCGATGGGACGCAAATTGTCGATGGTCGCGACCAGTTGCGGCTTGCCGGCGGGCACGGCGATGCGGTAGATGGGCTTGCCCGTGGCCAGGAAATCCTGAAAATAAATGGACCGGCTATCTCGCGACCAGGTGGGGTCGCCCACGCCCTGGGCAGTCAGAGTGGTCCAGCGGCTCGTGGTGCGATCGAAGAGAAGCAGCGCACGTTGATCGAGCGGCATGGCAGCGAGAAAGCGGCCGTCAGGCGAGAGACGCGGGCTGAAGAGTCCGGTTGAACCCAGGATCTCAGTCACTTTATTGGTTTGGAGATTGACCAGATAGATTGCTTTCGGCTGGCCATTGTCCATGCGATCAGGCAGTCGGCCAAAGACGATGGATTGACCGTCGGGGGACCAGGCCGGATCGGCTTCGTTGCGATCCTCGTTCAGTACCGGCGTGAGCTTTCCGCCCTCGGCGTCGATGAGATAAATCTTCCACGGCTTGCCCGGCTCCAGGCCCATTACGGCCAGGCGGCGGTCGTCGGGAGACCACTTCATGGTGAAGATTCTCTGCAGCGGAGTGGTGAGCTGGATGCGTTCGCTGCCATCGACCCGGCTGCGCCAAAGCGAGTTGTCAGAGGCGTTGAGCCACGCAATCCATTTGCCGTCGGGCGAGTACTCGGCTAGCGAAGCCGCGCTCAGATTCTGGCCAAATGTAGTGAATGTCGAAGACTTCGGCATGGCGCGGAGCAGTTCATACTGCGAAGTGGCGCCGATGAAATAGACGCGATCGCCACCCGGCGCGGTGCTGGGAGCCTGGTAATCGAGAGGCCCGTTGGTGATCTGACGCGGCTCACGATCGGCCAGGTACCAGGGCCGTTCGCGCCGCACCCAGATTTCGCTGTGAGCGTTATCGCTGTGCGAGGACTGAAACACGAAGTACTGGCCGTCGGGGGTCCAGTTTCCGCAACACTCCGAGGCCGGCTGGCTCCAGCCGGGAAAAAGCGAACGAGCGTTGGACCCATCCGCCGCGACCTCCCAGAGTTCCGAAGTCTGGCGCTTGGGGTCGCGGAGCGTGAAGCGCAGCCGGCTGCCGTCAGGTGACCAGCGCAGCCAGAAAGCCATACCCTGGACAGCCAGCAGCCGATGAGGATCACTGCCGTCTGCTCCAACGATGGTCAGCTCGTTTCCACTGGCCACCAGAAGCCGCTGCCCGTCCGGCATCCATGTGGCATCGTGCGCCAGAACATTGGGAACGCGGCGGGCGTCTCCACCTAAGGTTGGCACAATCCACAACGGCTGCTCGGGTTCGGCTTGCAGATGGCTGCGCACGACGAGCTTTGAACCGTCGGGCGAAAGTGCGCCGATGAGCGGCGCGCCAATCTCTGACGGCAAAGGAAAGTTGCTAATTTCGCCGTTGGCCGCCAATGCTACCGCGAGCACGGGATTGCCGTTGTCTATGTGGGAGAAATAGATACGCGTCCCATCGCTGGCCGAGCTGGAGAAACTCTCGACATCCAAGTCGTTGGTGAGCACATGGCCCGAAAAAGTGACCTGGACGACGCGGAAAGGCCGGCGAACAGGCTGACGGAGGATCAGAAACAAGCCCAGCAACAGACAAATGAAGGCGAGACATCCTGCCAGCCACCATCCGAGGCGGCTGCCTGCTCGTTCCTTGGCTGCGGAAGAATCCACAATTGCCGCAGACGGTTTGGGATTGACCGGACCTGACGGGGGCAATGAAACGGTAACCTCGCTTGGCCAGGGTCTCAACAAAGCGCGGGTTCTCGGCGGAGTCGTTCAGTGCTTCGCGCAACTTGTTTACGGCGATCCCGAGGCTATGGTCGAAATCGACGGTTGTTTCCGTTCCCCACAGCTCAAGTTGCAGAGTCTCACGGGATACCACTTCGCCGGGGTGTTCCAGCAACGCCGCGAGCACCTTAAATGGCTGGCTCTGCAGGCGGACACGAGTTCCGGAGCGGCGCAGCTCCTCCTGCTTCAAGATCGGCTTCAAAGATGCCGAATTGCACTTTCCCGGTGCCATTCCTTTTTGCTTCCGTTTTCATTTCTTTTCCAGCAATCCTGGCCTACTCGTCAGTCTAAGAGCAAAGCACCAAAGGGGTACAAACGGCAAGAGGGACGCGGGATTGCATCCAAAAGACGGGGAGAAACAATGCGACAAATTCTTAAAAGGAAATGTCTTATCGGATGATGCTCAATTGACGGCGAATTGGCGATTTGTGAATTGACCAGCCATCGCACAGAGGCGTTTTCTCATCCATGGTTCCGGGGAGAGGTGTTGAAACCACCCGAAATTCCCTCGACGAGTCAACGTTTGTCAACGGATTCTTTTGGAGGACAATGTGATGTTGAATCAAAGCAGTTTGATGTTCGACTTCAGTCGCCGCATTCGGCTTAGTCTCTTGGTTCTTGCTCTGCTCCTGATGCCTGCAGGGGCAAGCAGGCTGTGGGCACAGTCGGATACGGGAAACATTGCCGGCACGGTCACGGATACAACCGGCGCGGTGATCCCCAACGCAAACATCCTGGCTACCAGCACGGACAACGGGCTCAAGCTCAGTGCCGTTTCCGACGCCGTGGGCGCTTTCAACATCCTGGCCGTGCCGCGCGGCAGCTACACTGTAGTGGCTTCGGCCAACGGTTTTCAGAAGCAATCGGTATTGGTAACGGTCGTCGTAACCTCGACCCAGACCGTAGCCTTCCAATTAAGTCCCGCCGGGGCGTCCACAACCGTGCAGGTGACCGGAGCCGCGCCTCTGATCGACACCTCTGACGCGACCGTCGGAGCGACGATCGAGGGCAAGCAGGTGACGGATTTGCCGCTGAATGGCCGCAACTTCACCCAGCTCGCCCTGCTGACTCCCGGCGTGACCCGTGGCGCCTATGGCGACGAGGCCTCGGGCGGCGGCAGCAGCAACTTTACCGAAACGATACGCAACAACGAAAGTGGTTCTTCAGCGATCTCCGTCAACGGCCTCCGACCCCAGGCAGACAACTACATCCTTGATGGCGTGGACAACAACGATGGCCTTGTCAACACGATCCTGTTTTTCCCGAACATCGACGCCACTCAGGAATTCCAGGTCAATACCAGCGTAGCTCCGGCTGAATACGGACGCGCCGGCGGAGCCATCGTGGTCAGTTCCATCAAGAGCGGGACCAACAATTATCATGGCTCGGCCTTCTGGTTTTACCGCGACCGCAGCTTCGATGCCAACCCGAATTACCGGTTCAACGATGCTCCGTTCACCCCGGCGCCGGGCTTCCTGCGTAACCAGCCGGGATTCTCATTGGGCGGCCCGATCATCAAGAACAAGTTATTCGCTTTCGGCGACTATCAGGCGTATCGCGAAGTTCTGGGCGTTGCCTCGCACTACTTGACAGTTCCCACCGCGCTCATGCGCCAAGGCAACTTCAGCGAGCTGTTGACAGCCGCAAATTCCGGAGGGAACGGTTTTGAAACCCAGTATCCGCGCTGTTATCCGGGCACCGATCCCGCGACGGGCAATCCCTATGCCGGCGAGACCAGCCCTGGTTTGATCTTCGATCCCACCACCTGCCCAACCAGTGCGAGTGGTCCCCCACCGACACAGTTCAACTCCGGCGGCCCGAACATCATCCCAACAGCCCGCTTGAATCCGGCTGCCGTCAACTACCTCAATGCATTTCCCATGCCGACACGCACGGACCGTTACATCAACAATTACCTCGATCAGCAAACGGAACACAACAGATACAACACCTTCGATGGCAGGATCGACTGGAACGCCACGCGCAACGATCTCGCGTTCTTCCGTTTCAGCTACGACAACTCGGTGAACACCAAGACTTCGGAGTTCCAGAACCTACCCGCGGGCGGTGGAACCGGTAACAACCCCACCCATGCGCGCGGCTACGACCTGGGCTATACGCACACGTTTTCGCCCACAGTCGTTAATGAAGCGCATATTGCTTACAACCGCGATAACTACGGCTACCAACCGCCGTTATATGGCGACTACGTGTCGAAGAATCTCGGCATCGTGAACGCCAACATCAACCAGGAAACCACCGGTGGAGCGCTGATCGGCGGATGGAAAGGCAACCTCGAGTACACCGGAGACTACGGCCTCTACGCGGTTCCGCAGAATACCTATGAGGTAACTGACTCGGTGAGCATGCAGCACGGAAACCACACCATCAAATACGGTGGAACATTCCTTCGCCGCCAGGTGGAGTTCTTTAACCCGCAAGAGGGCAAGGGCTACTTCTGGATCGATGAGGGCACGGTGGATTTCACGGGCTATGAGGTTTCGGAGTTGCTGGCCGGAGGAATGGACCAATACGAGATCGGCTCGCAGTCCGGTTACTTTGCCAATATCGGTCAGGAAGACGGCATCTTCGCGCAGGACGAGTGGCGCGTGAACCGCAACCTGACGTTGAACTATGGCCTGCGCTGGGACTACCTCTCGCGCCCGTACGAAGCGCACAACCAGCAGTCAGCCTTCAACGTGGACACAGGCACGATCATGATCGCCGGCCAGAATGGGATCTCGCGCAGCATTATCGCGCAGGATTATCACAACTTCGGACCGCGCGCGGGCTTTGCCTACGACCTGACGGGTGATGGCAAGACCGTGCTCCGCGGCGGATTCGGGATCTTCTACTTCCTGGATTACGGCGGCATCGATAATCAACTCGGAGAGCAGCCTCCCTTTGGCGGCAGCAATGATTACCTGGCCACCAACGGCTACTGCATCACCTTCACCGGCCAGCTGCCCACATCGCCCTCACCCATGGCTTCGGACGGCGGCTACAACTGCAAAGGCTATACCTCCCCAAGCACGGTGGCTTACAGCGCTACCGGCGACACCGGGATCCCTCTTCCAGCGCGCGGCTATGTCGGTTTCAATCCTGCCAAACCGCCGGCCGGAACCAGCATGATCGCGGTGAACACGCATAACAAGACCAGCACTGTGGACGAGTGGAATCTGCAGTTGGAGCATCAGTTCGGTAGCAACAACGTTGTGAACATCGCTTACGTTGGAACGACCGGCAACAACCTGTCTACCTACTACCCGTACAACCTGAATCAGTTCGTCTCGGGTATTCAGAACTTCCCGACCCTGGGAAGCATCAACTACAACAACTACAACGGCATCTCCAACTACAACGGGCTGCAGGTGCACGTAGAGCACCGCATGAACACAGGGCTGACCGCAACCGGCTCTTATGCGTGGTCGCACACACTGGACGATTCGCCGGGAGCGTTTCAGGGTCAGAGTGCGGCACTCTATTACGACCCGATGGCGGGGTACGGCAACTCGAGCCAGGACCAGCGTCAGGTGTTCAGTTCGTCCATCCTCTACCTTCTGCCCGTCGGCAGGGGACAACAGTTTGGCGGCAATGCTTCGATCCCGATGGACTGGTTGATTGGCGGATGGCAAACCAGCTTAACCGCCATGGTTCAGTCGGGCACGCCGGTCGACCTGGAAACGGGAACGGACGCACCCGGGAACCGTCCCGACCTGGTTGCTTCCATCAAGTATCCGAAGAGCATCTCGGGGCACTGGTTCGATCCAAGCTCGTTCGCCAATCCTCCGGTGGTTACGGGCAGCGTGTCGGGCGCTACAACCTATACACGCCTCGGAACCCTGCGCCGCAACCAGGTCTACGGGCCCGGATATCGCGTGGTCAACTTCAGCCTTCAGAAGAATCTCCACTTCACAGAGAAATACACGCTGGAGTTGCACGGGGATGCGTTCAATCTCTTTAACACAGCCGAATTCACCAATCCGAATTCCAACCTTACAGGTGGGAACTTCGGCCAGATTGAGGGAACGCAGGTCTACAGCAACCGCGAAATCCAGTTGGCGGCTCGATTCACCTTCTGATCGTGTTGTCTGATTCTCTGCGTCATGGTGGCTTCAGCCGCCGTGGCGCAGAGAACGCCTTTCGCTTCAAGGTCATGCGCCTGGCGCAACGCAGATATTGTGCTCATAAATGGAAGGTGATGCAATGAAGCTCGTCAGGCGGCTACTCACGGTCGCTGTCTTTACATCCGCTTGCGGCTTTTGGGCTTCAGGACAGGGATTGACACGTTGTTCCGCGACGCGGAATACGAGCGGTCCCTGTATTGACAAGATTGACCCGCCAGGCTGGTGGGCCGGGCTTCCCGACCCCATGCTTCTGGTTCACGGCGAGGAATTGAATCACGCGCGCTTTTCGCTGAGCGGAAAGGGCGTGACCCTCGCTCGCACTCAGGCTTCAGAAAACGGCCACTGGGCGTTTTTGTGGCTACGAACAAAATCCGCTGCGCCGCAGACCTTGTGGATTACGGCGAGCAACGACGAGGGGCGGTCGCGCAGCTCCTATGTGGTGGCCCGGCGCTCACACCAGGCAGACGGGCACAGCGGCTTCTCTTCAGCGGATGTGTTGTATTTGATCATGACCGACCGCTTCGCTGACGGCGAGCCGGCCCGCGATCCTCCCGGCGACAATCGCGCTGCTGCGCGCGGCTGGCACGGCGGAGACTTCGCCGGCATCGAGCAGCATCTGGATTACCTCAAGCAACTGGGCGTAACTGCAGTGTGGACCACTCCAGTTGCTTCCAATGAAGGAATGCCCGAGGCTTATCACGGATACGCCGCCACGGACCTTTACGCGGTCGACCCGCACTTTGGCACGCTCGCGGATTACCAGCATTTGTCCGATGCTTTGCATGCGCGCGGCATGAAGCTGGTGATCGACCTGGTTCCCAATCATATCGGCGTCAAGCATCCGTGGGTGCTCGATCCTCCTGCGCCCGGCTGGCTGCACGGAACGCTCCAGAAACATAGCGCCGTGAAATCCGGCTTTTATGCGCTTGTAAATCCGCACGCTCCGCCCGAGGCGTGGCGCGATGTCATCGACGGCTGGTTCACCGACGACATGCCCGACCTGAATCAGGAGAATCCGCTGGTGGCGCGCTATCTCATTCAAAATGCGCTGTGGTGGGTTGAAACCGCCGACCTCGACGGTATTCGCTTGGATACGTTTCCGTATGTGGATCGCGCTTTCTGGCGAGATTTTCACGCCGCGCTGCATCGCGTGTATCCGAACCTGACAACCGTGGGAGAAATCTTTCATCGCGATCCGGAGGTCACTTCTTATTTCGCAGGAGGCGTGACCCACCAAGGCATAGATACCGGGTTGTACACACCTTTTGACTTTCCGGTCTACTTTGCGCTGCGCGACGTGCTGGCCCATGACAAGCCGATGACCGAATTAGCGAGCGTTCTGCGGCAGGATGCTCTTTACCCGCACCCCGAACGGCTGGTCCCTTTTATCGGCAATCATGATACTTCACGTTTTCTCACTGATGCCGGCGGTTCTCTATCCCGGCTGAAACTGGCGCTTGGTCTGGTGGCCATGTTGCGCGGAATGCCGCAAATTTACTCCGGCGATGAGATCGGCATGGAAGGTGGGAATGATCCCGACAACCGGCGAGACTTTCCAGGCGGCTTTCCGGGGGACACGCAGGACGCGTTTACCCAGACGGGACGTACAGAGACTGAGCAGAACATTTTTGCATGGACCTCCGGGATGCTGGCGCTGCGGGAGTCGCATCCGGCGCTTGAGACAGGGCTCGAACAGGATCTTTTTGCCGACGACGATGTCTTTGCATTCGTGCGGGCGGCGGAGCAGGGAAGCTGCTCCTCCAGTGACTCGATTGCTCCATCGAAGGAACGATTCCTCATTGTGGTAAACAAGGCGGCGACGATCAAATCGCTGGATCTGCCGGTAGCGGACACGGCACTTGCCGCGTGTACCAGGTTTCAGGTCACGGTTCCCACCACGGGAACTGTTCCTGTTCCTGTCGGCGGGAAGCTGCATTTAGAGGCGCCGGCAGAGTCGATCACTGTCTATGAATTCCACTGAGGTCAAGGCCGGTCTGCGATGCCGGCACTCAATTGTGTGTCCGCGAACATCATTCGAGGCCGCGTGCCGGCCCTGCCGCTCCAGACGCGGAACCGCACGGGTCATCCCTTGCTCAAGATGACCGAACTACGCGAGGTCATGTGATGCGAGGAGCTCGTTCGGCGTGCAGCCAACTCACCAGGCATGAACTGCAATAATCGAAGGCGCGCCTGTCTTGGCGTTGATGACTCCCACCTTGAGCAACACCTCGATATTGCGGTTGCCGAATTTGCTGCCCAGTCTGCTGTTGAAGCAGTTCCAGGTAGTGCGGGCTCGTGGCAAACTGCGCCGCCGCTTCGGTTCCATTCCGGCCAAGCCCGGCCAGCGCCACCACCCATCCGTCGATATTGGGATCGCGAAAACGTGCCACCAGAGCGTAATCATCGGCGCTTGAATACGGAATTGATTCGTCGCGTTCCCAACCGGTCTTTGGATTCAACGCGTCCACGATTCTTTGCTGCGGGTCGGGCAGGAAATGGAATCGCAACGGCTCCAGCAGGCGCATCGTCCATTCGTTGTTGTATGCACCAATGAGCGCGATCGAATGTTCGCGCAAATCCGTCAGGGTGGTCCAGGGAGATGCAATCAACTGCGTACTTGCTCCCGAGCGCTCGATCGCTTCATCGACTTGCGCGATTGCCGAAGCAGACTGGATGGATACGAATGGATAGTCAACGTTGCCATTTGCTCCTGCCGTGATGACACCGGAGTACTTGTCCTGGGCAAAGATGACGCTGCCAGTGCAGAGAAGGACAGTCCGCTGATCGCGCGTGAGCGGCGCCCAAAAGTCGTCCACAATCGATTGCGAATGAGTGGAACGATGGGTCCAGAAGAATTCCGCGCCGATCGCCACCATCCCAATCAGGATCACACCCAGCAAACGCTCAAGAATTACGTGGCGCCTTGGGATGGGCGCGGTCTCGATGGGCTCCGGCTGCTCTGCCGGCGAGAGAGGCCGAGTTCTTTGAACGAGTCTTAAGGCCGCTCTGGATTCCGGCGTTCCGCCGGCAAAGTCCGCGGGAGCGGCAGATCTCGTGATTGTTCCCGCCTGGGATCCTCTCAAGACGACCGGATCTTCGGGCCTGTCGGATTCTCGCAGAAACACAGGAACATACGAGCCAGCGGGAAGAGAGATGCGAATGCTGGCTTTCCTGCCTTCCTCGGAGTAGTAGAGCATGAGACGCTTGCGAACCTCGCCGGCCGTATAGCGCACGACGGTGTCTGCATTTGTGTCGTAGGTGGCGGCCCGATCGAAAACCTCAACCCCGAGCGTCCGCTCTTTGAGCTGATCTGATTTGCCGGCTAAAGTGTGCTCGACGATGTACTTGAGAAGCGCAGGATAGCGCTTGCTGTTGGAGAAGTGCGGGCTCGCCAAAATGTTCTGCAACTCGCGGAGAACGGCATCGCATTCCTGCGGGGTCTGCGGATGCCATCCATCTAGCGCTGTATCGGTTCTGTTCATTCCGATCAATTCAAGGCATGATACTCGCCCCTTTTAGGGCTTGCAAGGGACGTTTGACACAAGAAATTATGCGGCGCTAACGGGCTCATTTGGAACGAGATAGATTTGAGGTTACCGGCCAAACGGTGAGTCACTTGCCAGCTGGAGGCTGCAACGCAGAGTATGAGGCCGTTTTGTTAAAAGGTAAAAGCCTGAGCGCAAGTTGCGTTGCGGGGGAGTGCCTGAAAGCGGGCTGGACTATGCCATTAGATGCCCGGCGCAGGTTCAGCCACGACGATATCCGCTCACCCAAGTGAATTGCGCGGAATCCAGAACCGTACGAAGAACGCATGGCAACAAAGAAATACTTGGAGGCAGTATGAACATACGCAGTCTGGCAGGAAGGAAGGGCGCACAAGCCGTTCTGGCGCTCTTTTTTGTGATCACCGGAAGCATTGCCGCGTTTGGGCAGCAGACAACCGGGACCATAGTCGGTACAGTGAAGGATCCGCAAGGCGCGGTGGTCAACACGGCCACCGTGAAGGCAACCAACGTGGATACCGGGTACTCTCGCTCTGCGCCGGCGAACGGTTTTGGGGAATACCGTATCGATTACCTTCCTGTGGGCAAGTACAGTGTGGAAGCCACGGCGGCCGGCTTTGAGCGCTTCCTGCAAAAGAATGTCTCCCTCGACGTGGACCAGGAGCTGACGGTTGATATCACGCTGGCCGTGGGCGCGCAGTCTCAGACCGTCACGGTTACTGAAGCTCCGCCAAGTGTCAATACATCCGACCCGGTATTGGGTGTAACCCTCGAGCCCAACGACATCATCAGCCTGCCGATGGTCAACCGTAACATCTACTCCGAGGTTTCTCTCACACCCGGTGTGATGGCGAATAACAACAGCTCCACCGCGAACCCCACCGGTAACCCCACTTTCGCGACCGGACTGTACGTGGAGGATGTGCAGATCAACGGCTCGATTGACGGCGGCAACGCCGCAGTGGGTTTTTATCTGGATGGCGGCAACAACATCACCGGCATGCGCAACTACGGCAACCCTTCGCCCAACCCCGATGCGGTGGAGGAGTTTCGCGTAGAGACGAGCGCATTCGGTGCGCAATACGGCCAATTTTCTGCGGCTGTCGTTTCGGTCATCACCAAGTCTGGAACCAACCAGCTTCATGGCGGATTGTTCGAGTTCAACCGAAATACTGACTTCAATGCCAACAGCTGGGCTCCGGCGCACAACGCCGCAGGCAAAATCATCGTTACGCCTTACCATCGCAACCAGTTTGGTGGGAACCTGGGCGGGCCGGTCAAGAAGGACAAGGCTTTCTTCTTCTTCAGTTATGGGGGCTTGCGTCAGATAACCGATGCCGTGTTCACCGGCGCCATCACGCCTACGGCGGCGGAGCGCCTGGGCGACTTTACCGCGGACACCTTCACGGTCTACACGCCGGGTACAGCGCATGTGGCCGCGAACCAGGTGGATGGAACCAATAGCAGCTCGAATTGCCTGGTTGCCAGACTGAACTGCATACCCCAGGCCCTGCTGGACACGACCATTGCCAACCTCGACAACGTGAGCAACACCATCGGCTCTTCCATTCCGCTGCCCAATGGCGCCCTTAACGCGGCGAAAGGGGGTGGCGCTTACTCGGGTCTCTTCCCCATCCCGGCAACGGAAAACGAATACCTGGGCAAGTACGACCAGAACGTCGGAGAGAAGGACCACGCGGTGGTGACCTACTTCTATTCGAAGAACGTGCTGGGCAACTCTCCTGGCGGGAACGTCCCGTGGACCATCAATAACAATGTCTCGGCGGGCACGAATATCAACCTCAGCGACGTTCACACCTTCAACCCCACCACAGCCAATCAGACCTGGCTCACATACACGCGGGCAGCGGGCGGCCGCGTCAACCTGCCGTTCTCAGGCCCTGCCTCGCAGACATTGGCGTCGTATGGCTCGAACTTTCTCATTCAGGGACCCGTCTCGCTGCCTACGATCTCGGAAACCAATTTTTCAGCTACGGCGACCAATGCGGGTCCATTCACGGGTTCCGACAATTATGAGCTGCGCGACGTGGTGAGCATCACCAAGGGCAAACATAGCTTCGTGTTTGGCGGCGAGTTCGCGCTGGACAAGACCATGTTCGATGCCAACCTGCTGAACTTTGGCAGCATCAGCTTTGCCACCTCGGCTCCCACTTCGACGGGCAATGTAACTTCCGACTGGGTTACCGGCCAGGCCTCCTCGGCTGAGCAGGACTCGCCGTACACGACGCACTTGAGCACATGGCACTACGCATTGTTTGCGCAGGATAACTACCGGGTCACGCCCCGGTTTACGGCCAACCTCGGCCTCCGGTGGGACATCGATACGCCTCCCGTCGATCCCCATAACCGGACCGAAACGTTCATTCCCGGCCAGCAATCCACTGTGGCTCCGAACGCGCCGAAGGGCTTGTTGTTCCCTGGTGACGCAGGCGTCAGCCGCGGGATCATTCCCACAAAGTTCTACCACGTTTCGCCGCGCCTCGGTTTCGCGTGGGATCCGTTTGGTGACAGCAAGACGTCCATTCGCGGCGCTGCGGGTATCTTCTTCGGCAATGTCGCCGGCAACGAGTGGAACCAGCCAGGCAATGCCATTCCATTCGCATTGCGGCCACAGACCGGCGAGGGTCCTCTCAATTCCATCACGAATTTCTATTCGTATCCGGGAGACTTCCCATCTACTGCGTCGGGAGGCGGCCTCTTCCCGTACACCTATAAGGCGAGCGCGCCCGTATTCATTTCCGGGCCCGGCGGCGCGACCGAAACCATCTCCCCGCATTTCAAGTATCCCTACGTCTACCAGTTCAATCTTTCCGTGCAGCGGCAGTTGCCCGGACAGACAACAGTGACAGCGGCGTATGTAGCTGCGCTTTCGCACGCGCTGCCCAACTTTATTGACGCCAACTACGCGCCGTATTCGACCGCCTTCGGTACGCCAAGCAATTCGGCAACCAGCGTCGCTGACCGGCGTCAGTTCGATCCCTGCGTCGGAGCCTGTCCTACGGGCGCCGCCGCCATCAACAACGGCACCGGCGTTCTGGGAGCCTCGATCACCCAACTGCTGTCAAACCTGACAGGCAGCTACCACTCCCTGCAAATCTCGGCGACCAAGCAGCTCTCCCGCAGCTTCAGCGCCGGCGGTAACTATGTGTGGAGTCACGCCATCGATAGCTTCGAGCCCGATGTGGATGGACTTTCGACCCCGCAGGATTCCGGCTATTTTGGCGGTCCCTTCACCGCAGCCAATAATTCTTTGGGCGCCATCGGAGGCGGACTCGGAGAGGAATACGGCAGTATGAACGCCGACGTGCGCAATAGCGCCGCGGTCTCCGGCACGTGGAACATCGACTACTTCCACGGCGACAACAAAATCGTCGGGGAAATGGTCAATGGCTGGACAATTGCACCGATTCTCATTCTGCACAGCGGTGGGGTGTTCTCCGTAACCACAGGGGCCAACAAGAGCTTCGACAGCACCAACGCTCAGCGCCCGGATGCTGTTGCCGGCCAAAACCCCACGCTCAGCCCGCACCGCTGCCGTGTTTGCACCCCGTCGTCCGGATCGAACGAAGTGTCCGCGTGGTTCAATACGGCAGCATTCACGCCTAACGGACCCGGCGTCGCAGGCGGCATCGGCCCAGGCGGCGCGGACGGTAACGTAGGCCGCAACAGCCTCTTTGGGCCTGGTTTCAAAGATCTCGACATGGGAGTCTTCCGCAACATCAAATTCGAGCGGGGATGGGTGTTCCAGCTCCGCGGCGAAACCACCAACGCCTTAAACTGGGTCAATCTCAGCAACCCCACTGGAAGCCTCGCCTCCGGCAACTACGGCAAGATCACCTCGGCGGCAGGCACCCAGCGCATTATCCAGGTCGGCGGACGGCTGACTTTCTAACCGGCATCTGCAGCGATCCTTTGCGCCTGCTCTTCGCGAGCAGGCGCAACCTGCCTCAGCACTGCCATGCCGATGCCGGCCAACCGAAGGAAACGAAAACCAATGAAAGATATTTCTAGAAGAGAATTCTGCTCCATGACCGCCGCGCTCGGCGCACTCGCATGCAACGCATCGCGCAAGCTGATGGCACAGTCGCCGGGTCTGGAGGTCGAGCTGAATATCGACTCTGCGTCGAATCTTGGCAAAGTGCCGCTCGATTACATGGGCTTGAGCTATGAGAGCGGGCAATTGGCTTATCTGGATTTTTTCTCGCCGCGAAACACGCCGCTGATTCAAATGTTTCGCACGCTGAGCCCGTCGGGTGTGCTCCGGCTGGGTGGGAACCTGAGCGAGTTTACGCTTTGGTCCGAGACGGAGCCGGCGACTCCGCCGGAAAGAGGCGGACTGGTTGGACCCGATCCCGGTCATCGCGAGCCACGCACTTTTGTTATCACGCCGCGCTCTATCCGCAATCTGCAAGGGTTTCTGGCTGCGACCGGCTGGAGATGCATCTACGGTCTGAATCTTGGCGGCGGCACGCTGGAACAGGCGCTTGCCGAAGGCGGATATGTTGCGAAGACGCTGGGACAGCGGCTCATCGCAGTTCAATTTGGGAACGAGCCTGATCTCTTCAAGCACCGGGATCAGCAGAACCAACGGTGGACATTCGACGAGTACTTTGCCCGGTGGAAAACATTCCGTGCAGCTTTTCATCAAAGGCTCCCGCAGGTTGCGGTAGCGGGACCGGATACGGCGAACAATCAGGCATGGGTAAAGCAGTTCACCGGCGACGCTGCGAAGGAAATTGTGCTTGTGACGAGCCACTACTACCCGCTGGGTCCGCCCACTGACCCAGCCATGACGATTGACCGGTTGCTGCACCCCGGGACTGTCTTCGATCATTCATGCCGCGAGGCTATGGATTCGGCGAGAGCGGCCGGGTTGCCTTTTCGTATGGCCGAAGGGAATTCTTGTTATAACGCGGGCAAGCCGGGGGTGAGCGATACATTTGCCTCCGCACTGTGGGCCGGAGATTTTTGCCTGCAAATGGCGACTCTGGGGTGTGTGGGAGTGAATTTACACGGAGGAGCGAACGGGTACTATTCGCCGATTGTCGGCTCCGTCGAGAATGGCTTTGCCGTTCGGCCGGAGTATTACGGCCTGATGCTGGCGCAAGAGTTCGCCGGGCACACTTTGAAAAGGACCACGCTTGAAGCGCGGGAGGGGAATGTTACGGCCTATGCAGCCGGCAAAGCAGACGCAACGCATTACGTGGCCGTGTTTAACAAAGACGGCCGCGATGCAAGAGTAACGATCGCCGATGCGGCAGGGGGATTCACTCGAGCGGCGGTCTCGCGGCTCGAGGCCGCATCGATTGATGCGAAGGACGGTGTGAAGTTTCAGGGAAGCACTGTGAAGAGCGATGGGCAATTTCACGCGCACGCAGGTGAGCCGCTTCAGCCTCAATCCGGCAAGTTGCTCGTAAGCGTTCCGGCTTACTCAGCCGCGCTCGTTCGTCTCGGATAGGGTGCGCTTGAGACGCACCGTTTGCGCGGCGCCAAAATGATGATCCGTTGAATCGGAGTCTGCCGCCCGCCACGGCTCCTGCCAATCTGATACACGACCGCCCGTGAGTCCATGGAGAGAAATCGTTGCCCCCATGACAAATGGGTGGCTCCTGAGCATTCTCATCTGGTAACGCTGCAGCTCGATCTGAGCTGAGCTGCGGGCTCACCTGTTCTTCCTCTTGCCAGGTTAAGTGATTTCTTATACTCGCTCCCACGTTCAGGGCCCTTGATTGCTCGATTGCGGCCATCGGGATCGCATGACGAGTGGAACGGCGCCGGATCAGATTTCGTTCCTGGATGGCGTAGAAATCGCGATCTTCCGCACGAAGCCGGGACAAGTTAACGGTCCATTCAGATCGGTCCGTTCGGCGAAACGGCCCAATGTAGTTCCCGCGCGAGCTTGTTCCCGGAAATGCGGTATCAACATTCTTCGTTCGATGCCGATAAGATGCTCGGCTCGATGACTGATTGGCTCGCCGTCAGCTGCCGGATGAAGTTGAGGAAAGATGCAAATGGGAGTGCCGCAGAGAAGGCACCGGACCCTTTGTGCTCCGTGGAGAACAAGCGCATGCAAGATGATCAGGACGTCGTTCGTGAGTTTTTAGTCGAAAGCCATGAGAATCTCTCGCGCCTGGATCAGGACCTGATCGAGCTGGAGATGCGGCCTAAAGACGGCTGCCTCCTGGCCAGTATCTTCCGCACGATCCACACCATCAAGGGCACATGCGGCTTCTTCGCCTTCTCCACTCTGGAAAAGATCACCCATCAGGCCGAGACTCTGCTCAGCCAACTGCGCGATGGCAAGCGGGAGCTGAATCCGGCTCTGGTATCGCTGATCCTGGAAACCGTGGATGCGACACGCAAGGTGTTGGCCTCGATCGAGGCCGGCGGAAACGAGGGCCCCGACCTTTACGAAGACTTGACGGAACGGCTGCGAGTCGAGGCGCAAAGTCTCGAAAGGGCCGGGACCCGGAGCGGCTCTCCTGAGTTGCCGGACGCGGGCCAGCAAACTCCCATGAAAGCCGGCGCTCCGGATCATCCGGACGGCGCAAAAGCCGAGGAGGACAGCACCCGGTCTTCGGCCATCGCGGATGCGAACATCCGGGTCGGTGTGGTCCACCTGGACAAGCTGATGGATCTGGTCGGCGAGCTGGTTTTAACGCGCAATCAGATTCTTCAGTTCAATGCGGAGCGCGAGGATCCCGCCCTCAACGCCACTTCGCAGCGGCTGAACCTGATTACCACGGAGTTGCAGGAAGGCGTGATGAAGACGCGGATGCAACCCATCGGCATGGTTTGGAACAAGCTGCCGCGCGTGGTTCGCGACATGGCGGTGTCGCTGGGAAAGCAGATCCGGCTGGAGATGGATGGGACGGACACGGAACTGGACAGAACCATCATCGAAGCCATCAAGGACCCGCTCGTGCACCTGGTGCGCAATTCGTGCGATCACGGCATCGAAACGCCTGAGGCTCGAACCCGGGCAGGGAAGGCGCCGCAAGGAAGACTGACGCTGCGCGCCTATCACGAAGGCGGACAGGTCAACATCGAAATCGGCGATGACGGGACCGGGATCGATGTTGCCGAGGTGAAGCAAAAGGCCGTCGAGAAAGGCCTGCTGCGGCCCGAGCAGGCAGAGAAGCTGAGCGATCGCGAGGCGCTGAACCTGATCTTCCAGCCCGGTTTCTCGACGGCGCAAACCGTGACCAAGGTCTCCGGGCGCGGCGTCGGCATGGACGTCGTCAAGTCGAACATCGAGAAGATCGGCGGCGTGGTTGACATTATCAACCGGCCCGGCGAGGGTTCCACGGTCAAGCTGAAAATCCCGCTCACGCTGGCCATTATTCCTGGCCTGGTGATCTCGAGCGGCGGCGAGCGGTTCGTCATTCCTCAGGTCAGCTTCCTCGAGTTGATCCGTCTTGAGGGAGATTCCTCAGAGAAACATATTGAGCAGGTCCACGGAACGCCGGTGTATCGCCGGCGCGGGAGCCTGCTGCCCATTGCTTATCTGAACCGGGTTCTGCGGCTTGAGTCGGAGGAGCGGGCCGAGGCGGTCAGCATCGTGGTCCTGCAGGCCGAAGATCGCCAGTTCGGGCTGGTGGTCGACGGCATCAACGACACACAGGAGATCGTAGTCAAGCCGCTGGGCAAGCAGCTGAAAGGGCTCACCGAGTATGCGGGCGCAACGATCATGGGCGATGGCCGGGTGGCTCTGATCCTGGACGTGCTCGGCACCGGCCAACGCTCCGGGGTGCTGGCCGAAAGCCGCGAGCAGACGCGCGCCGCAGCGGAAAAACATGCGCATGCGGGCGTGGAGCAGCAGCGCCTGCTCCTGTTCCGCGCCGGCTCCTTCGAACGCCTCGCCGTGCCACTGTCACTCGTGGCCAGGATCGAGGAGTTTCCCTTGAGTTCCATCGAGTGTGCGGGCGGATGCCAGGTGGTGCAATACCGCAACCGCATCCTCCCCCTCGTTCCCCTGCGCGATGTGCTGGAATCGGCGGCGCCGGGCGCGGAGCAGGCGGCCGATCCGGTGCAGGTGATTGTTTTCAACGACGGCGACCGAAGCGTGGGAATGGTGGTCGACCAGATTCTGGATGTTGTGGAGGAAATGGTCGTGGCGCGTCAGAAATCGGCTCGCAAAGGCCTGCTGGGGTCGGCGGTCGTCAACCGGCGCGTCACGGATCTTGTGGACCTCAACGCGGTGATTCACGCAGCCAGCGAAAGCTGGTTAGAGGGCGCGGGAGGGTCCGGAATCGGCAAGACGGTGCTGGTCGCGGATGGCTCGCCGTTCTCGCGGGGCATGCTCTCGAGCGGGTTGGAGATGGCCGGCTACCAGGTGAAGCAGGCGGCCAACCTCGACGAGGCCATTCGCGAAATGGAGCGGCAGCGCACCAACGTCGTTGTCGCGGCAGTGGACCTGCCCCCCAGGGGCGGTGCGGCGCTTGCCGCCGCCATGCACGCACGGCCCGAGTGGGAGCGGATTCCGCTTCTGGGTTTGGCTGATTCAGCCAGCCAGCTCCATTCGTCTGCGGTCCTCGCAGGAGGATTTGAGGAGTGCCGGGCGAAGTTCGATGGCGACGCTGTCCTGGCGTCGGTTGGGCGGCTGGCTTCGGCGGACACTCTACCGGAGACCGAGCCGATTCCGGTCGGAGAGGAGAGGTAAGTCATGACCCCCGATACCGCGGCCGTGAAGCCCGAATTGGTTCCGGCCAATGGGCAGCTCTCAACCTTCTTTGTGGCGGACCTGTTCTTCGGTGTGGATGTTCTCCGCGTGCAAGAGGTGTTGCGTTTTCAGCAGATGACGCACGTGCCGCGGGCTCCGGAGGTCATCGAGGGATTGATCAACCTGCGCGGGCAGATCGTCACCGCCATCGACCTGCGGCGGCGGCTTGGATTGCCGCCTCGTACCGGAGGCCAGGTGCCGACCAACTTGGTGATCCGGACCGACGACGGCGCGGTGAGTTTGCTGGTGGATGAGATTGGAGACGTTCTCGATGTCGATGCTGCCACGTACGAGCGGCCGCCGGAGAATCTCGATTGCGCCGCGGGCGAGATTATTCACGGTGTCTACAAGCTGAAGGACCGACTGCTGCTGGTTCTCGATACGGAGCGAACCGTGGATATCGCCATTGGAAGCGTTGTATAGCGGACTCAAAACGCCTGGCCACCCTGAGAAAGCAGGAGCAAACAGGCAGACAAGTGCCGGTGGCGGCGAATCAACAACCAGGAACGAAAAGGAGCGAGGATCATGGAAAGACAATCGAGTTTCAGCCGGGGAGATCGCCTCGGCCGCAGTTCGTCCGCCGGCGCCGCAGTGTTGGAACGCCCGGAACGGGATCGACCCACGACCAGGAACGGGAACGGCGCTCAGCGCGGCGCCGTCGACCAGGAGCTGTTTGCCGATTACGCCGGGCAGGCCGCCGCCATCCGCAAATCGCAGGCGGTCATCGAATTCGCGATGGACGGGACGATTCTCGACGCCAACGACAACTTCCTCAAGGCCCTGGGCTACCGGCTGGAGGAGATCCGGGGACGGCACCACAGCATGTTTGTGGACGAGGCCTACCGGCAAAGCAGCGAGTACCGCGAGTTCTGGGCCGCACTGAATCGCGGCGAATACCAGGCCGCGGAATACAAGCGCATCGGCAAGGGCGGCAGGGAGGTCTGGATTCAGGCGTCCTATAACCCGATTCTCGATCCAGCCGGCAAGCCCTTCAAGGTGGTGAAATTCGCGACGGATATGACCGAGCAGAAGCTGCGCAATGCGGACTATGTGGGCCAGATCGCGGCCATCAGCAAGTCGCAGGCGGTGATCGAATTCAAGATGGACGGCGCGGTTCTGACCGCCAACGGCAACTTCCTCAAGGTTCTCGGCTACCGGCTGGAGGAGATTGAGGGCCGGCACCACAGCATGTTTGTGGACGAGGCTTACCGGCAAAGCAGCGAGTACCGCGAATTCTGGGCTGCGTTGAATCGCGGCGAATACCAGGCCGCGGAATACAAGCGCCTCGGCAAGGGCGGCAAGGAGGTCTGGATTCAGGCGTCCTATAACCCGATCATGGATCTCAACGGCAAGCCCTTCAAAGTGGTCAAGTACGCCACCGACATTACGCCCCAAAAACAGGCGCTGAACGCAATGCTGGCCGACGCCGCATTGCTGACCAAAGCCGCCGTCGAAGGCAAGCTTGCCGCGCGCGCCGACGCCAGCAAGCACCAGGGCGATTACCGCAGGATCGTCGAGGGCATCAACCAGATGCTCGACGAAATCCTGCTGCCCATCGGCGAAGGCAACCGGGTACTCTCGCTCATTCGCGGCGGCAATCTTCGCGAGCGGGTGGACATTGACTGCAAGGGCGACCACGCCAAAATGAAAGACTCCATCAACGGCGTGCATGCGTGGCTCACCGAACTGATTGACTACATCACCAAGGTGGCGAACGGAGACATGTCGGCGGCCATGGCCAAGGCTTCGGATCTGGACCAGATTCACGAGTGGCTGGTCCTGCTCAAGACCAATATTGCCAAGCTGATTGACGACACCGATGAGCTGGCGAAAGCGGCGGCGGAGGGCAGGCTTGGGAAGCGCGCCGACGCCGGCAAGCACCAGGGCGATTACCGCAAAATCGTCGAAGGAATCAACAAAACCCTCGAGATGGTTGTTGAGCCGCTCAAGGTGACGGCGCAGAACGCGGCCACGCTGGCGTCTTCATCGGAGGAGCTGACCGCGGTCAGCCAGCAGATGGCGGGCAACGCGGAAGAGACGGCAACGCAGGCCAACGTGGTTTCCGCGGCCAGCGAAGAGGTGTCGAGGAACGTCGCCTCGGTGGCTTCAGCGGCCGAGGAGATGCAGGCTTCGATCCGCGAGATCTCCAAGAACGCCAACGAATCCGCGCGGGTGGCGAAGAATGCCGTCAACGTGGCGCATTCCACAAACGAGACCGTGAAGAAGCTGGGCGAGTCCAGCCAGGAGATTGGCAACGTCATCAAGGTGATTACCTCAATCGCGCAACAAACAAATCTGCTGGCCCTGAACGCCACCATCGAAGCCGCGCGCGCCGGGGAAGCGGGCAAGGGCTTTGCCGTGGTTGCCAACGAGGTGAAGGAGCTTGCAAAGCAGACCGCCAAAGCCACGGAGGACATCGGTCAGAAGATCGAGGCGATTCAGGGCGACACCAAGGGCGCGGTGACGGCAATCGAGGAGATCGGCGCAATCATCAACCAGATTAACGACATTTCCAACAGCATTGCCTCGGCGGTTGAGGAGCAGACTGCGACAACCAACGAGATCGGGCACAGCGTAACCGAAGCGGCCACAGGTGTAGGCGACATTGCCAAGAACATTGGCAGCGTGGCCCTGGCGGCAAAGAACACGACGCAGGGCGCCAGCGATACGCAGAAGGCTTCGCAAGAGTTGAGCCGTATGGCTGCCGAGCTGCAAAAAGTCGTCTCGAGGTTTACCTTCTGATCGGATGAACTGTCATTGATGCGGCTTGAAGGATTGCACCTGTCCTTCAGGCCGCGTCCATTTGCTCAACAGGGAAGCGGAGGTGAATGGATGGTAAAGGCTTTGGTCGTGGACGATTCAAGGGCCATCCGAATGCTCCTCAAGAAAACCCTGAGCCAACTCGGGTATGAGGTCCTGGAGGCTGCCAACGGCAAAGAGGCCCTGGAGATTATGGAGGCGGGAAACACCGGGGTAAAGCTGGTTCTGGCGGATTGGAACATGCCGGAGATGAACGGCCTGGAACTGTTGAAGAGGTTGCGCCAGCTTCCGGCGCTCGCGTCGGTGGCGGTGGTCATGGTGACTACCGAGACCGAGATGGAACAGATCGCGGAAGCTCTGGAGGCCGGCGCCAACGAGTATGTGATGAAGCCGTTCACTCGAGACATTCTGGTGGAGAAGCTCGAGCTCGCGGGGATCCATTCTTGAGGAGCGCAACATGCCCGCGGTAAACAAGCGCATTCTGCAACCCGGAGAGCGGATCCGTGTGCTGGTGGTCGACGATTCGGTCGTCATCCGCCGCCTGGTCACGCAAGCTCTGGAAGAGGATGCAGAGATTGCGGTGGTGGGAACGGCGGCAAACGGCTCGATTGCGCTTCAGCGGATACCGCAGTACAACCCCGACGTTCTCACGCTGGACATCGAAATGCCCGAGATGGATGGCCTGGAGACGTTGCGGCGCGTTCGGCGCGACTATCCGCAGTTGCGTGTGATCATGTTCAGCACGCTGACCGAGCGCGGAGCGGCAATCACCCTTGAGGCACTGACCCTGGGCGCCAGCGACTATGTGACCAAAGCCTCGAACGAGGGGTCGCTCGATCGCTCCATGACGCGCCTACGGGAGGAGCTGGTCCCGAAGATCAAGCAGTTCTTCATTCTTCCGTCGAAAACTCGCGCGGCGGCGAAGCCGGAACCGGCGCAAGTTCGAGGGGCGCAGCCAATCTGGCGTAACCAGCCAACCCCGCGGAGTGCGAAAGTAAGACCCAAGGTCGTCGTCATCGGAGTGTCGACCGGGGGGCCGACTGCTCTGGGCGCAATCTTGCCGCAACTACCAGCCGAGTTTCCGTTGCCGGTTCTGATTGTGCAGCACATGCCTCCGCTATTCACGCGGTTTCTTGCCGAGCGCCTTTGCGGTTCGTGCCGGCTACCCGTCAAAGAGGCGAGCCAGGGCGATGCGGTGGTTGGCGGCAGGATATTGATTGCGCCGGGCAACTTTCATATGAAGGTGAGCGGCAGCAGCAGCGGAGCCAGTGTGTACCTGGATCAGTCGCCCCCGCAGAACTCGTGCCGCCCTTCGGTCGATGCGCTTTTCGCCTCGATCGGCGAAACATTTGGCGGCGCAGTCATCGCCGCCGTACTCACGGGCATGGGGCAGGACGGACTGCGGGGCGCGGAGATCCTCAAGGCCCGGGGCGCGAGCATCCTCGCGCAGGACGAGGCTTCATGCGTGGTTTGGGGAATGCCGGGCGCGGTGGTGAATGCAGGTCTTGCCGACAGTGTGCTGCCCCTCGACCGTGTGGTTCCGGAAATACTGCGCAGGACGGATCGAACATAAGGGAGCCGACGGATGTCTTGCCAACCCTCAACCGCGGAGATCAATCCAAAGAATTACAAGTTCCTGTTGGAGCATGTCTATTCTCATGCGGGCATTGTGCTTGAAGGCGACAAGCACTACCTGTTTGAATGCCGCCTCGCACCGATCGTCAGGCAACTCGGCCTGGAGTCCATTGACGACTTGTGCACGCTCATCCAGTCCTCCCGCCGGCCGGAGGTGGGCCACCAGGTTGTGGAAGCGATGACGACAAACGAGACCTACTTCTTCCGCGATCCTTCCCACTACGATGCCATACGAACCGTTCTATTGCCCCGGCTGATCAAAGAACGCGGGGATACAAAGAAGTTGGGCTTCTGGTCGGCGGCCGCCTCGACCGGGCAGGAAGCCTATAGCCTGGCCATGCTTCTCATCGAGGAGGGTTTGAGCCACTGGAACATCCGGATTCTGGGCACCGACTTTTCCACGCAGGCTTTGGAACGCGCCCGGTCCGGCAAGTATCAACAGATCGAAGTGAATCGAGGCCTGCCGGCAGCGCTCCTGGTCAAGCATTTTCGCCGTTCCGGTACCGTCTGGCAGCTCGGCGAACAAGTGCGTCGAATGGTCGATTTTGAATCGATTGATCTGCGCAAAAGTATGCGCGCCCTCGGACCTTTCGATCTCGTGTTCTGCCGCAATGTGATGATTTATTTCGATGCAGAGACCAAGAGGAACATCCTGAAGGAACTTCACGGCACATTATTTCGGGGCGGATGGTTGTTGCTGGGAGGAATCGAGACCGCATTTGGAATCGATGAGTATTTCGAAAAAATGACCGTAGGAAATGCAACGGTGTACGTCGCACGCTGAGAGGGCTGACATGCCGGCCGAATCGACCATTGAAATCCATTTGAGTGAACTGGCGCAGATCGTGGAATACGTGTTCCGGAGCATGGTGGGCGTTGAAGTGTGCGAATCGAGCCGGTCCTGGACGCCTGGCGGGGATCGTTTGACTGCTACTGTCAATCTGACCGGCGATTGGCCCGGAGTGCTGGCGCTCGAGTGCGGCCGCGAGCAGGCATGCGGATTTGCAGCCCGCTTTCTTTCGATGGAAAAGCCCGAGATCGTGGACGACGTCGTGCGGGATGTGCTCGGCGAACTGTCGAACATGATCGGCGGCAATCTAAAATGCGTCCTCGCCGGCGGGCTCAAGCTGTCCATGCCCACAGTTGTTGACGGCGCCGAGCACAGCCTCCGCATCTGCAGAGCGGGCAGCAAAGAACGCCTCGTCTTTGAGTGCGTCGAGGGCATATTCTCTGTCGCTGTGCTGCGCGAAGAGAGGCAGAGGGTCAGAATCCACCAAGCCTGAGATTGCTTGCGTCATGGAGCCTTGTTCGTCGATGTACTGAGGTCTCATCACCAATCGCGTGCCAACCGGTCACCGGCCGCAATTGAGGCATTCTCAAGAGCATCCCCCACGACCTGACCGACCATCTAACCAAGGGAAAAGAACCGCAAACGGGCTGTCGCGGACCACTCCGGCTCTTACCGCCCAGTGTCCATCCGGCTGCACCGGGAAACCTGCCGTCGCGAGTGGTGGGTAAAAGGAAATTTCCCAGGGAGCGGCGTCATCGCATTTTGTTTTGATTGAAAGCCGACCATGCCAAGATCGCCTTCGTCTTCCTACCGGCTACAGCTTCATGCTGGGTTCACTTTCGATGATGCCGCACGCGTCGCCGGGTACCTCAGAAGGCTGGGAATTTCGCACGTCTACTGCTCGCCTTATTTGCATGCGGCATCGGGAAGCATGCACGGATACGACGTTGTCGATCCCCAGGCTGTGAATCCGGAGCTGGGCGGCGAAGAAGGGCATCGGCGATTCTGCAGTGCGCTCCAGGCGCTCGATCTGGGCCAGATGCTCGATATCGTACCCAATCACATGGCGGCAGGCCAGGAGAACACGTACTGGTGGGATGTTCTCGAAAACGGGCCATCGAGCCGTTTCGCCACGTGGTTCGACATCGACTGGAACTCTACCGAAGTGAAGCTCCAGAACAAAGTTCTGATTCCCGTTTTGGCGGATCAGTATGGGCGCGTACTCAGCGCAGGCGAGATCAAGATCGACTATGACGGCCGTTCGTTTCAACTGCGCTACTTCGATAATCGCTTTCCCCTTGCACCGCGTTCGCTGGCGGTTCCGTTGGGGATGGCTGCCCTGTATGTGAACGCTCCGATTCTTGGTTTCATCGCCGATAGCCTGGCGCGGCTCCCGGCCCCGGAATCAACGGCGGACGAGGTGCTCACCGCGCGCCATCGCGATAAAACCATACTTTACGAGCTTCTGGAGCGCGTCACGCATGAAGAGGCGGGAGTGGCCGGGGCGATCACCCGCGCCGTGGATGAGCTGAACGCAGACATCGACGCCCTCGATGCGCTTCTCAATTTGCAGAACTATCGATTGGCGTATTGGCGCACGGCCGACCAGGAGCTCGGATATCGCCGCTTCTTCGACGTCAACACGCTGATCGGCGTTCGCGTGGAGCGGCCGGGGGTTTTTGCCGCAACCCATATTCGGATTATGGAATGGTTAAGGAAAGGAACTCTGGACGGAGTGCGAGTGGATCATCCGGACGGATTGCGCGATCCGCAACTGTATTTCGAGCGGCTGCGGGCCGCCTCATCGAGTGCCTGGATTGTGGCGGAAAAGATTCTGGAGCCGGGAGAACCCTTGCGACCCGGATGGCCGATTGACGGCACTTCGGGATATGACTTTTTGAACGAGTGCAACGGTCTGTTTGTTTATGGTGAGGGATTGAATGAGTTGACGGAGGTTTATACCAAGTTCGTTGGTGAGCAAGCTCAATTTGAGGCGATGGCTCATGCCAAGAAGCTGAACGTACAACATGAGGCATTAGGCAGCGATGTGAACCGGCTGGCGCAGTTGTTTGTGAAGATCTGCGAGAACAATCGCGATCGCCGCGATTACACGCGCGCCGAGATAAGGCGAGCCATCCGCGAGGTTGCCGCGAGTTTCGCTGTTTACAGGACCTACGTTGCGCCGGAGCGGGATGAAATTGCCGAGGAGGACGTGGAGCAGATTCTCAAATGCAGTTGCTTTCGCGAAGACTCAGAGGATCCGATCTCTCTCTCGACCTGTTTGACTTTATTTGCGATGTGCTTGCCTTGCGCGCGCGCGGCACAGTCGAGGCCGAGTTTCTGCTTCGCTTTCAGCAATTCACCTCGGCGGTGATGGCCAAGGGCGTGGAAGACACGGCATTCTATTGCTACAACCGTTTGATCGGTCTCAACGAGGTGGGCGGCGCGCCGGAACGGAACGGAACGACTCTCGACGAATTTCACGCGCATTGCGCAGGGATGGAAGCCGGCCACCCGCGAACGATGAATGCTCTTTCAACGCACGACACCAAGAGATCGGAAGACGTGCGGGCGCGATTGGCCGTTCTGACTGAAATCCCTGGGCAGTGGCGCTCGGCGCTGCATCGCTGGTCGCGCAGGAACCAGCAGTTCAAGACGAATAAATTTCCGGATCACAATACGGAATACTTTCTTTACCAAACGCTGATCGGGGCCTGGCCGATTGGCGTCGATCGCCTTACATCCTATATGGAGAAGGCCGCACGGGAAGCCAAAGAACAAACCAGCTGGACGCAGCAGAATCAAGAGTTCGAAGAGGCACTGAAGCTCTTTATCGAACGCATACTCGTTTCAGCGGAGTTCATTGCGGACCTCGAAGCGTTCGTGGCCAGGGTGACCTCGCCCGGGCGAATCAACGGTCTGTCGCAAACCCTTCTGAAATGCACTGCGCCCGGAATTCCAGACACATTCCAGGGCAGCGAGTTGTGGGATTTGCGGCTGGTCGATCCAGACAATCGTGGGCCGGTGGATTATGAATCGAGAGAAGCGATGCTTGCGGAACTCGAGGCCGGGATGAGCGTCGAAGAGATTATGATGCGGATGGACAGCGGGATACCGAAGCTGTGGGTCCTTTACAAAGCACTGCACTTGCGGCGAGAAAAGCCGGAATGGTTTGGCAGGGAAGCCGCATATGTTCCGCTTCCCGTAGAGGGGGCGAAGCAGGCGCATCTCATTGCTTTTTCCCGTGGAGACTCAGTTGCTGTTGTCGCTCCACGATGGAATGTCAGGCTCGGAAGCGGATTTGGCTCTACGGCTGTCGAGCTTCCACAAGGAAGATGGAGCAATATCTTCACCAGTGAGTCGATAAATGGAGGGAGCGTGCGCGCGCAAGAATTATTTCGCAAATTCCCGGTAGCACTGCTGGTGCGCGGCGGAGGGGAAGATGCATCCGTTTAGAGTGTGGGCCCCGTTTGCGCACCGCGTGTCGGTCGAGGCTGCCGGAGTTGCCCATGCCATGCAAGGACCCGACGCTCGCGGTTGGTGGTTCTGCGAGGTTGAAAATGCCGGGCCCGGAACAGACTATGGCTTCCTGATCGACGATGATCCCGCGTGCTATCCGGATCCGCGCTCTCAATGGCAGCCAAATGGCGTGCACGGATTATCGCGTGTCTACGATCAGACATCATTTGAATGGAGTGACCTGCACTTTCAGGCGTCGCCGCTGGGAAGCGCGCTCATTTATGAGCTGCACATCGGAACCTTCACGCCCGAAGGCACACTTGATGCCGCAGCCGCCAAACTCGATTACCTGGCCAGGCTTGGCGTCACACACGTGGAATTGATGCCCGTGGCCGCTTTTGACGGGCGGCACGGCTGGGGTTATGACGGTGTCGCGCTGTTTGCGGTTCATGGTCCTTACGGTGGCCCTGACGGCCTGAAGCGATTTGTCAATGCGGCGCATCAGGCGGGGCTCGCGGTGATCCTCGACGTGGTGTACAACCATTTTGGACCGAGCGGCAATTACACCGGAAAATTCGGACCCTACATTGTTTCGACGCACCACACACCGTGGGGCGGTGCAGTGAATCTTGAGGGTGCTGGATCCGTTGAAGTGCGCCGGTTCTTCTGCGACAACGCGTTGATGTGGCTCCGCGACTTCCACATCGATGGATTGCGCCTTGACGCGGTGCAGGCATTCATCGATCGCTCCGCCATACACTTTCTGGAGCAACTCGCGACGGAAGTTAAGCGCCTGGAGGCTACTCTCGCGCGAAGGCTTGTGCTGATCGCCGAAAGCGACCTGAACGATCCTCGCATCGTGACGCCTCTTGAAGCGGGAGGTATGGGTATCGATGCGCAATGGAGCGACGACTTCCATCATGCGCTTTTCGCCGTCCTCAACGAGAATCACAGGCAAGGCTACTATGCGGACTTCGGCACAATCGAGCAGCTCGCCAAGGCGCTGGAGCGGACCTTTGTTTATGACGGCATCTATTCCCGTCACCGCCGTCGCATCCATGGCCGGCCCACGTATGCGCTCTCGCAACATCGCTTTCTCGGATACATCCAGACCCACGACCAGGTCGGCAACCGGCGGGTGGGAGACCGGATCAGTCACACATCGGGTCTGGAGCGCGCAAAGATAGCGGCTGCGCTTTACCTCCTCGGCCCGTTTGTCCCCATGCTCTTCCAAGGGGAAGAATGGGCAGCCTCGAGTCCATTTATGTACTTCGCGGATCACACAGACACAGAACTGGCACGCGCAGTTTCCGAGGGGCGGAAGAAGGAATTCGAGGCATTCGGATGGGACCCTGATTCCATTCCCGATCCCGAGAATCAGTCAACATTCGAGGCTTCAAAGCTACGCTGGGACGAGTTGAATATTGGCGACCATGCCGAGATGCTTGCCTGGTACCGCACGCTCATTCAGTTTCGTCGCACCACGCCGTGCCTTAACAACGGAGCTGCCGGCCATGTGCACGTCCTATTCGATGAGCAGGCAAAGTGGTTGCGGATGGAACGGGGAAGAGTGACGGTGATCTGCAATTTCGGCGATCGGGAACACGTCTTCGCCGTCGCAGATGCGAGCCGTGTGGTGATTCGCTCGCAGAGCGCAGCCCAAATAAGCGACGACAAGCTGGTTGTGCCGCCTGTGTCCGTCGTTGTGGTAAGTGAGCTCGCCCTCAAAAATGCCTGATCTGCTGGCCTGCGGCTGGAACTTCGTCGGGGATGTGTGCTCGCTCGCCGGTGTGTTCAACGCGGCTTTCGAGTGAACGGCTCACGAGATCGCGCGAGCCGAGACCGACCGCGAGAGCCAAGGTGAGAACGATACCGCCGAACAGAATGCCGAACGCCAATTCGACGATACTTCCGCCTACCTGCAGATGATCGAGTACCATGGCCGAGGTTAAGACAAGGACCAGCCACTTGACGCCGAGAGAAAGGACTCTAGCGTATTGCAACTGTGCGTTCACGGCGCTGATCAGGACGGAGCGGGCGAGAAATCTGGCGATCACGATGCCTGCAACAAGCAGAAGTGCAGCCCCGATAGCGTGCGTGAGATAGGGCAATAGAGAGACAGTCGGGGCGGCGCCCGAAGCATATGACGTATCGAAAGCCGATACACCAATAACGAGTCCGATGAGGATGCAGAGCCAGAATGAGGCACGCGCAACGATTTCTGTTGGCGAGGTGGTCGGAGTCCAGTCGGCACCGTTCTTCTGTGCGAGGCGAAGGTCGAACTTTGCCCATGTGAGGCAACGGCGCAAGATCCAGGAGATCAAGGTGCCGGCCGCGGCAAACACCAGGAGCGCGACAATGAATGCAAGAATCCCGGGCAGCAGAGCGATGAGCAGCGTGAGGACGCGGTAAAGAGACTGGTGCAAAGCTTCGGACATGTGGCGCGAAATCGAAACATTCTCGTTGTAGACCTGAGCCACGGTGTTTCCAGTTGCCTGCAGCATCGAAAGTTCAAGCAGGTTCTGCATTGCATTTCCTCCTCGCTAACGAGCCCGATTAGCGTTAGCCCTGGCGCGAAAAACGATTACGAGTTGAACCTGTCCGGCCAGCGCCAACGCGAGACCAGATAGGGTTTGTCAGCTTCAAAAGCTGCGGCAACAGCCTCGACGTGCCGCTCCGACGGGGTTCCCGATGCCATGACATTGAAATGCCCCGCGACCCACGCCAAATAGAGAGGAATCAACGCTCCCAAAAGGTGGCCGCGGTTGATGGTGCGAAGCCGGTATGCAACCAGGAAGTCGTAGACAATCCGCGCCCAGAGACCGTCAGGCATACGGAAGGTGGCCGGATCCATGGCCGAACAACGCCTGAGCGACAGCAGGGAATTGGGCGGCAGCACAAGCGACCATATTTCCTGCAGATTCGCGTTGGCCAATTGAAACGCCGCAACCATGCGCGCAACATCGGCGGACGCGTCGCTCAAGCCGGCGTCCATCATTGGCCTGCGGACCAAAGGAGGCTTGCGAGGCCGCTGCCAGAGAGCCGCTTTTGCCTCGATATCGGCAAAGAGCGAACCCGTCACCAGAGCGAGAATGGAGTTGATGTCCGGATCGGATGGTTGGGGCATCGCGCGTGTGCCCACGTCAACCTCATCGGCAACGAAACCTGCGGCAACCGCTTCATTCACCGGCCACAGGAGCGCCTCGGCCTGGTTGGCCGCCGAAATCGGCTCGGCGACGCGAGCCAGCCGCTCCGCCATCCTGAACGACATCCCGAGATCGATGGACATGGGAAATCGAACACGCGATGCAAAGACCGCGCGCGTAAGCGGGTACAGAATCGCCGAATTGATGAGGCCGGCATGCGGAGGAAGGGAATAGTGCGGGACGGCCAGGTCCATGGAAGCTTTCAAGACCGCATCGGCAAGGTTACGCAAAGCCAGCGAACTGAGCGAATCGGATTCGGGGCCGAGAATCAGAAACGCCTTTGCTCCGTGTTCGCGACCGCATTGCGCAGCACTGACAAAGTCGAAAGGTTTGAGGGACCATGCCGCATTGGACTGCGGGGCCGCGACAATGCGCAGAGCCGACGAAACGTCGGCGGGCAATTCGTTCTGCGTCGCAACGATCAAATTGGCGGGAGAAAACGCGGACTCAAGATTCGACAGAACCCCATTGAATTGTTCGGGCGCCATGGCCGTGACGAAAACCAGCAGATCGACTGCCGTGTTGTCTTCGGTCAGCGTGTTCTCGTGAATTGAATTCGCCGTGGCCATCGTTCTCCGGAAATCATTCTCAAGAATTGAGTTCGCTCGTCAGCGAGGATTTCTCGCCGCATCATCCCACAGAGCCAAAATACTGGTGAGCGGAATCCACGCCCAGGACGGGCGGTTGTTCAGCTCATACAACAATTCGTACAACCCCTTTTCAAGCAGGTAAGCGCCGAGGAGGATTTGCGCCGCCTCCGGCGGCGGCAGGAGGTTTGGTTTTGCCGCCATTGCCGCGCGGTAGGATGCAAGGAATTGGGCGGTGGCTGCGGCTTGCCAGGCCTGCGCCCATTCGATAAGGGCTGTGCGATCCATCGCGTCATCAGCGCCGCCCCTGACTGCGCAACAACGATCGACCGAAGAAAACGCGGCGTAGGCAAAGGAACGCATCATGCCAACAACGTCTTTCAGCGGCGATAGTTTCTGCCTCCGCTCCTCGATGGGCCGTGCCGGCTCGCCTTCAAAGTCGATAAGGACAAAATCTCCACATTGATTCTCTTCGATGCAGGAATCGTTCTTGTGTTCAGGCGCGATCCGGAGCGTCTGGCCCAAATGATAGTCACCATGGATGCGAATGCGCTGACCGGCAGACACAACAGATTGAATGGATCGCGCCGTCTGAATGAGATCGATTCGGCGCGATAGAAGCAGGCCCGCTCGATCGCAATTCGCATCATCTAATCGGGGAAGGGCTGCTTTGAGAGCCTCAAAGGCCGACTTGATTTGCGACTCGGTCCGCAATGCATCGTGAGCAAGGTCCGCGCTTGTGAGAGGTTCAGGTAGGAAGGCGGCAACGGTAGAACTGCTCGAAAGAGCCAGATGCAGCTCCGCGGTGCGCGTGCCCAGCAGAGCCTGCCGCGTCAAGCGTGGACTGGATCGCTTCCAGACCCTTGGGGACTTGTTCATTTCCCCGGATCCAGCTCGGAAATACTGAATGCGCCGGAGCCGAACCTTGCGCCGCCTCGGGGAGCCAGTTGTCAAGCTTTTCGAGAAACCACTGCCAACCATCGCCCTGATTCGGAACAAATCCTTGAAGCATGGCTACCGTGGTTGTTACAGCGTTGCCGGAATCTATCGAGATTTCGCCAAGAAAGGGTGGAATCCTGTTGAAGTGGGCAACCTCTGTCAGAAAGCGGCCGACTTCGACATCGGGATTCTCCTCGGGTTGCAATCGCCGGTAAATCTTGAGGATGAATCGTTTGCCGAAGATGATAGACGTATTCGATTGCTCCGCAGAGATCACGTGCGAGGGAAGGCCCTGAGCGGCGAGCGCAGCCGGAAACGCGTTGGAGGCATGAGCAACGAGGCGGCGGCCATCGTGAAAGGAATCACCCGCGGATGGGGACTCGCGAGGCTGGAATCTCGACGTTTCAATGAACTGCGCAGCCGGAGGGTCGATTCGCGGCGGCGTGGCCGTGTCGCCGGGTTGGGCGCTGAGAGGAGCAGGTGTAACCGCTGCGCCAACAGCAACACCCTCCTCTTCTTCTGTCATCGACGGTATTTGAATGAATCGATCTTCGGCCGTCTCCTGCCGCCCTTTACGCTCGTGAATCGGCAGAGTTACGCCGCCGGCGATGAGGCTCAGGAGTTCATGCCGGAAGCCTTCGCCGGCCGTGGCATCATGCAGAATTGCAGGCTCCGAGGCGATGTTCAATTTGGCGATGATGCTCTCGGGTTGGTGGGCTGAGATATCGTCGAGTGCGGCGCCGGTACTTATGGCGAGCGGAATCTGGTACACATCCGGCGAATGATTGAGATAGGTTATATCGAAGAAGAAAAGGGCGGCCGAAAGCGTTGCCCGTTCCGATGTTTCTTCGGTCGAGCTCGCTGCCGCCTTCGCGTCAACCAATTCCACCCAGTTACGAATACTCACAGACTCGATCTTGTGGGATTTGGCGCCGAACCATCTTTTGCGCGGCAACCAGTCAAGCAGAGCCGGCTCAAGAATCACGGCACCGCCGTCATCAATAAACTGCGCCCACCCATCTGCGAACACCGGTTGGACCGCGCTTTCATTCTTCCCCGCCGGCTCGTGGGCTTGCACTCCAAAATCCGAAGGCGGCTCATCAACCGCACTGGCCGCCTGCAGTTCAAGCCAGATAAACGAGTACGGCGCCACTGCGAGCGCGTAAGGCTCGCGTGTGATGGTGGGAAAGCGAACGTACCCCAGCATCTCCACCGGCTCGCAACCCGCATAGTCGGCGAGATCGAGAGAAACGGGCTGCGCAAATCGGCTCAAATTGGCGACACAAAGAACCGTTTCGCGGAATCCGTCGCCCTGATCCAGTTCGCGCAGATACGCGAGAATCTTGCGATTCGACGGATTGAGGAAGGTGAGCGTTCCGCGGCCGAACACCTGAAACAGTTTTCGCAGCGCAATCATGTTGCGCGTCCAGTGCAGCAGGCTCGACTGATCGCTTAGCTGCGCCTCGACGTTCACGACCTGATAGCCGTAAATGGGGTCCATGACGACCGGCAGATACAGCCTTGCGGGATCGCATTTTGAGAAACCGGCATTTCGATCGGACGTCCACTGCATTGGAGTGCGGACTCCATTGCGATCGCCCAGGTAGATGTTGTCGCCCATTCCGATTTCATCGCCGTAGTAGAGAATCGGCGTGCCGGGGAAGCTGAGGAGCAGAGAGTTCAACAGTTCAATTCGGCGACGATTGTTGTCGACAAGCGGAGCCAGCCTGCGCCGGATTCCGACATTGATGCGCATGCGCGGATCGGCCGAATATGCGAAATACATATAATCGCGCTCGTCGGCGGTGACCATTTCAAGCGTGAGTTCATCATGATTACGCAGGAACAATCCCCACTGACAATTGTCGGGAATCGGCGGCGTCTGCGCCATGATGTCGGTGATCGGGAGCCGGTCTTCCTGGCGAAGCGCCATGTAGATGCGCGGCATGAGCGGGAAGTGGAACGCCATTTGGCATTCGTCGCCGTCGCCGAAGTAAGGACGCACGTCAGCAGGCCACTGGTTGGCTTCGGCCAGGATCAGACGGTTGGCGTAGCCCGCATCAATCGCCGCACGCAAGGTTCTTACCACCGCATGAGTTTCAGGCAGGTTTTCGCATGAGGTTCCGTCCCGCTCGCAGAGGTAGGGAATCGCATCGATGCGAAGCGCGTCGACACCCATATCCAGCCAGAAGCGCATGGCCTTGAGTACTTCTTCCATCACGAGAGGGCTGTCGTAATTGAGATCCGGCTGGTGCGAAAAAAAACGATGCCAGTAATAAGCTTTCGCGGTGTCGTCCCACGTCCAGTTCGACTGTTCCGTGTCAGTAAAGATGATGCGCGCATCTTTATACTTTTTATCGCTGTCTGACCACACGTACATGTTGCGCTCGGGAGAGCCGGCGGGAGCCTGGCGCGCAGTCTTGAACCACGGATGCTGGTCGCTGGTGTGATTGACCACCAATTCGATCATGACTTGCAGGCCGAGGCGATGCGCGGCATCGAGAAACGCCTTGAAGTCGCCGAGCGTTCCGTACGACGGGTTGACATCGTTGTAATTGGAGATGTCGTATCCGTCATCGCGTAAGGGCGATGGGAAGAATGGCAGGAGCCAGATGCAGGTGACACCCAGGTCCTTCAAATAGTCGAGACGCGTCAACAGCCCTGGGAAATCGCCGATGCCGTCGTTATTCGAATCTGCAAAGGCGCGGACATGGATCTCGTAGATAATCGCGTCTTTGTACCAGAGAGGATCGGTTGTACTTGCGATCTTCTTCACGCGTTCACGCTCCCGGGGGCATCTCGATCTCTTCGGAGTTATTGGATTCGGCTGACGCGAAAGATGTGGGCCGGTTGAATGCCCGGCCGCAGGGCCACATAGTTATGCTCTTGCCAGGTGTACTGGTCGCCGTTCAGCAAGTCTTCAACAAGAAAGGTTTCAGCACTGGAACAGCCGATCTGCCCGAGGTCAAGGTGGGTCCAGCCGGTCTGTTCGTTGAAGGAGTCGAGATTTACGACGGCCAGAATCGTGTTGTCGAAGTCCGGCGTCGATTTTGAATAGCAAATCAGCTGCGGGTTATCGACCGAATGAAAGTGCAGAGAGGCGTTCGATTGCAGGGCGCGATTGGCGTGGCGAATTCGATTCAGACTGGTAATAAGCGGCACCAGTGAGCCGGGGGCGTTACGGGTGCGCTGCCGGATCTCGTATTTCTCACTGTCGAGATATTCCTCTGATTCAGTTCGGCCTGCCTGTGGCCGGGCCGGTGCATTCTCCGCCAGTTCGTACGCCGGGCCATAGATCCCATAGCTTGAACTCAGAGTTGCCGCGAGGATCAAACGATGCATGAAGGCAGGCCGTCCGCCTTCCTGAAGCGTCTTGTGCAGGATGTCGGGAGTGTTGGGCCAGAAGTTGGGTTGAAAGAACTCGCTCACCGGCGGCTTCGTCAGTTCTTCAAGATAGCTTTGTAACTCCGACTTGGAATTGCGCCACGTGAAATACGTGTAGGACTGCGTGAAACCACGCTTGGCCAAGGCATACATCACGTGGGGCCGTGTGAACGCCTCGGCAAGGAAAAGAATGTCAGGATAGTTTTCCCGCAAGTTGTTCAGGCACCACTCCCAGAAGGGCAGCGCTTTGGTATGTGGATTATCGACGCGAAACACGCGAACACCACGATGAACCCAGAATTCGAATACGGAATAGAGTTCGTCCCAGAGAGCGCGCCAGTCAGACGATTCAAAATTAAGCGGATAAATGTCCTGATACTTTTTCGGCGGATTCTCGGCATATTGAATCGATCCGTCCGGGCGGATGGAGAACCACTCGGGATGTTCGGTAACCCAGGGATGATCGGGAGAGCATTGGAACGCAATGTCCAGCGCAATTTCCACGCCCTGGGACTTTGCCGCGGCGACGAGGTTATCAAAATCCGTGAACGTACCAAGTTGCGGATGAATCGATTTGTGGCCGCCGCGATCTCCGGCGGCCTGCGCGCCCAAAGGCGCATTGGTAGCGGCCGCGCGGTCACCGATGGCCCACGGACTTCCGGGGGCGCTTGGCGGTGCAAAGGCGGAGTTGTTTGGCCCTTTGCGAAATGACCGCCCAATGGGATGGATCGGCGGCAGGTATACGATGTCAAATCCCATGGCGGCAATCTCGGGCAGCTGGTTTTCGACGTCGCGAAATGTCCCATGCCGGCCTGGAATTGGAGACGCGGATCGAGGAAAGATCTCATACCAGGATGAAAACCGCGCGCGCTCCCGATTCGCCCAGACAGGAAATTCCACGTCGTATCGCGTCGCGTTAGCCAAATCGGGGTATGTCTCCATCAATTGCAATATTTCTTCATCGCATGGATTTTCGTAGTTCTCCCGCTCCTCGGCCGCCAGCCTTTCAAACCTTTGCGCGATCTCCCGCAGTCGCTTCTCATTCTTTCTGGGCGCCCGCTGTGCGGCGGCCTGGATCAGCACTGCTCCAGAGCGAAGTGCGAGGGCGACATCCTGCCCGGCTGATTTGGAACCGGCATTCAGGCCGCCAGTCAGGTGTGGCACCTGGCCCGCAGGCGGCTCGGCGACTGCAGGGTCATTTTGCGCGGCGATCCGTTTTTTGAATTCACTGGCCCACGTCGCAAAATGATCTACCCAGGCAAGAAGCGTGAATCGCCATGAGCCGAGCTTATCCACGCGAAACGAAGCGCTCCAGAGATCGTTACCCAATGCGTGCATCGGCGCAAACGACCACCGTCGATCGTTTGCGTGACGAAAGAGGAGCCTGGCAGCCACTTCGTCTTTGCCGTCAGCAAAGACAGCTGCCGTAACTGCGATCTCATCGCCGACGACCCGGCAGACGGGAAAACGACCCGCATCAATTTGCGGGACCACGTCTTCGATGACAACGCGCCTGCGACCATTCGGGGGAGTCGATGGCAATCGGAACCTCGGGGGAACGCGCCGTGCCATTGCGGGCTCGCAGTGATGTTCAAGTTGGCCGCGTGCCGAATGCCAAGCCCGTCAATGGAGCAGCGGTATCTTTTTCTCATAGATGCGCGAAGGCGATGCGGGGTTTGAGGTGAAAAACCGAAGCGCCCTCAAGTAGCACATTTCCCAAAGCTTCGCGCAGGGCGGTTTCAGAGCCATGTCCGAATGTCAGGGCGGCCTCATGGCCGAGGGCTGACTTTTGCCGTGTTCAGAAAGGGCTTGATTGACGCGAAGCAAGTCTCACTCGCTGCATGCGCCGCGAACCCGGCGAGCAGAATTGTTTGTCAGGAATCACAGCGGCAAGGCCATCGACCAGGAAAGAATCGGCCAACCCATCGAAATAAATATGCATCTTCCCATTTGCCTCAATTCAGCAGCAGCAGCCCCAAATCAAGCTGTTCCTGGACTCGAGGCGCACACAGAGTGATTGCCAGAAATCTCCGGGCCCGATCGGAGCGGTTCAGACTACGTGTTTCGTGACGCAGGATCATTTTGGGGCATCATCAAAAACGAGGTTTTGCATTATGTCCGAGACGCTCATTCTTTCCGTTGGTTTGGATCCGCTGGTTCTGCGTGCTCGTGAGACGGTCTTACGGTCCGAGGGCTATATCGTTGTCTCAGCGTCGTCGATCAAGGAAGCGTTTCATCTGTTTCGAGATGGCGATTTCGATCTCATGATCCTGTGCAACACTCTTCCCGTGAGGGACCGCGAGCGCTTGACCTGCTTGATTCGGGCGTCGGGCTCTCGCATTCCAATTGCCTCAGTTTCTTCAACGCCGTGGGAGCGGAGAGTCTTTCCCGATGCAACCGTCGACGAGAATCCTGTCGAGCTCGCGGTGGGGATCAGACGGTTGCTGGCCAAGCGGTTTGAACTAGCCGCAATGGGAGCATCCTCGCCAGCTCGCGGTGGAGCGCTGACCCCTGCCGTACGCGCTGCAGTCCGCGCTTGACTGTCTGAAGACAGCATTCGGCGGGATCAGTCAGCCATTCATTTGGAAAGCGAGTTCCGGCAGGCTACCGACCGAGTGGTCGATTCCGCGCGGGTTTACGCTCCAATGGCCAGTTCGTTTATGGGCAGAAATACCTCAAACGTCATGGAAACTCTTGCGCTAAGTGAGGGTGCGGAGTTTCGCGAGGAGATCGGAGGGATGGACAGGTTTGGCGAGAACTTCAAACTCATGCCCCTGAAGTTTGGCGGTTGCCAGCATGTCTGCCGTAGCTGCCTGTCCTGAAAAGAGCAGGACCTTGCATGCGGGATAGTCCCGGCGGAACTGAACACCAAGGTCAATCCCGGACATTCCCGGCATTACCACGTCGGAGATCAGGAGGTCGGGTGCCGGGCCGCTCGCCGCTGCTTTCAAGGCAAGAAAAGGATCTTCGAACGCGGTCGCGGTGAAGCCCGATTGGGTGAGGATCATTCCCAAGGTTTGCGCGATCAATCTTTCATCGTCGACGACGAATACAACTCCCCGGCTGTTTTGCATTTTTTCGCTGGCTCCTTGGCCTCAATATCTCAGACGTTCTTACACGGGGTAACATTGGAAAACGATCGGATGCGTCGAGACCGGTTGCAAACTCGGCCGCAGAATGCCGGAAGCTCAGTTGCGATCCAGCGGCCGAAGAACTTTCGAAAACTTAAGCCCCTTACAGATGTGAGCGTTTTCGGCAACTTGCAAATCAACTTCGGCGCCTGCTGAAGCCACGGTTGAAAAACATTCGCCGCAGATCGAATCGATTGTGCCATCGACATTTCGCCTGTGCGGGAAAATGCGCCGGCGGTTTCGAGGGACCCTCCTCATGATGGTTCGTCTGGGCCTCCGGATCTCGAGGTCGCTCGTCATTTGTTTTCCGGCCATACCAAACCTCTTCTCTGCCACGCGGCACAAGCGTTGGATTGGTAGCCCTCTGGGAACAGGGAGAAGAATTCATTAGTGCAGCAGAGAGATCTCAAACCATCTTGCTGTTTTGATGCGCCTTTCCGTCTTTTTCGTTGTACACGCTACAAAGAGTTGTTGAGTACGCTTCAAAAAGATTGCATAAGCGAGCGGGAGGGAAGGCCTGGAAGAGGCCCGCTTTTGTCACGCCCCCAGGAACAACCCAAAGCAACCTTTGATCGGAGGTGGGCATCAACTTTTCATCCCCATAAGTGTGTCGGCGTCTCGATACCCAATGGTCGATAGGACACTTCCCCTCCGACAGGAGTCAAACCTTTGGAAATCTCCGTGAAGCAGCCCAGCCGAGGGAAAGCCGGACAAGACTATGTGCCGGTTTCCAACGGGCAACAAGCCGAAATGCCGGTTGGCAACGGGCAGCACGCCGAGCCTGAGCATCTGGCCACCATCCTTCAGTGCCTGCAGACCATGAAGAATGGAGACTTCAGCGTTCGCCTTCCCGTCTCGTGGACCGGCCTGTCAGGAAAAATTGCCGACAACTTCAACGAGATCGTCATCGCCAACGAACAAATGGCATCGGAGTTGAAACGCGTTGGCCAGGCGGTAGGAAAAGAGGGCAAGACCCGGGAGCGCATTCGCGTGGAACAGCGCCGCGGCGCCTGGGACGACATGGAAGTCTCGGTCAACACCCTTGTCGAAGACCTGCTGCGTCCGACTGCGGAGGTTACGCGCGCCATTGCAGCGGTTGCGCAGGGCAACCTGACGCAGACCGTCCGGCTCGACGTGGATGGACGGCCGCTCGAAGGCGAATTTCTGCGTTCCGCAAGAATCGTCAACACGATGATTCAACAGCTGGGAGTTTTCACCGCGGAAGTGACGCGCGTGGCCCGCGAAGTCGGCACGGACGGCAAACTTGGCGGCCAGGCGCTGGTGCCGGGCGTGGCCGGCACATGGAAAGACTTGACCGATTCCGTCAACTCCATGGCCAGCAACCTCACAGGCCAGGTGCGCAACATTGCCGAAGTTGCAACCGCCGTTGCCAGCGGCGACCTTTCCCGCAAAATTACCGTGGACGTGCGCGGAGAAATTCTGCAACTGAAAGAAGCCATTAATACCATGGTCGATCAGTTGCGCTCGTTCGCGTCGGAAGTGACGCGCGTAGCGCGCGAAGTGGGCACCGACGGCAAACTGGGCGGCCAGGCAGTGGTGCCGGGCGTGGCGGGAACCTGGAAGGATCTCACAGACTCAGTCAACGCCATGGCGGGCAACCTGACAGCCCAGGTGAGAAACATCGCCGAAGTCACGACCGCCGTTGCCCGCGGCGACCTTTCAAGAAAAATCACGGTCGACGTGAAGGGCGAAATTCTGGAGCTGAAAGACACCATCAACACAATGGTGGACCAGCTGAATGCGTTTGCCGGCGAAGTGACGCGTGTGGCTCGCGAGGTGGGCACGGAAGGCAAGCTAGGCGGCCAGGCCAATGTGCCGGGCGTGGCTGGTACCTGGAAGGATCTGACCGACAACGTGAACTTCATGGCCGGCAACTTGACGGGCCAGGTGAGAAACATCGCAGAAGTCGCAACGGCCATTGCCAACGGAGATCTTTCGCGCAAAATTACCGTCGACGTGCGCGGCGAAATTCTGCAGCTCAAAGAAACGCTGAACACGATGGTCGATCAGCTGAACCGGTTTGCCGGCGAAGTGACGCGCGTGGCGCGCGAAGTCGGAACCGAAGGCCGGCTCGGCGGCCAGGCGAACGTGCCGGGCGTGGCCGGCACTTGGAAAGATTTGACCGACTCGGTGAACTCGATGGCCGGTAATTTAACGGCTCAGGTAAGAAATATCGCCGAAGTGACCACGGCCGTGGCCCGCGGAGACCTGTCGCGCAAGATCACCGTTGACGTGAAGGGCGAAATTCTGGAGCTCAAGAACACAATCAACACAATGGTGGATCAGTTGAACGCATTCGCCGGCGAAGTGACGCGCGTGGCGGGCGAGGTAGGAACCGATGGAAAGCTCGGCGTGCAGGCCGTGGTGCCGGGCGTGGCGGGAACCTGGAAGGATTTGACCGACAACGTAAACTTTATGGCCAGCAACCTGACCGGCCAGGTGAGAAACATCGCAGAAGTGGCCACTGCCGTGGCCCGCGGCGATTTGTCGCGCAAGATTACCGTCGATGTGAAGGGCGAAATCCTGGAGCTGAAAGACACCATCAACACGATGGTGGATCAGCTTAATGCATTCGCGGGCGAAGTAACGCGTGTGGCCCGCGAGGTCGGAACCGACGGAAAATTGGGCGGCCAGGCGCAGGTCTCCGGCGTGGCCGGAACGTGGAAGGATCTGACGGACTCGGTGAACTCCATGGCCAGCAACCTGACCGGCCAGGTGAGAAACATCGCGGAAGTTTCGACCGCAATCGCGACGGGCGACTTATCGAAAAAGATCACGGTGAACGTGAGCGGCGAGATCCTGCTGCTGAAAGAAACCATCAACACGATGGTCGACCAGCTCAACCGCTTCGCCGGCGAAGTGACGCGCGTGGCCCGCGAGGTCGGAACCGAAGGCCGGCTTGGCGGCCAGGCCAACGTGCCCGGAGTCGCGGGCACCTGGAAGGACCTTACCGACTCGGTCAATTCCATGGCAGGGAACCTGACGGCTCAGGTAAGAAACATCGCCGAGGTCACGACCGCGGTGGCCCGCGGCGATTTGTCGCGCAAGATCACGGTGGACGTGAAGGGCGAGATTCTGGAGCTGAAGAATACCATCAACACGATGGTCGACCAGTTGAACGCGTTCGCCGGCGAAGTGACCCGCGTAGCGCGCGAAGTTGGTACCGACGGCAAACTTGGCGGCCAGGCTCAGGTGCCGGGAGTCGCGGGAACCTGGAAGGATCTGACGGACTCGGTGAACTTCATGGCCGGCAACCTGACGGCGCAGGTCAGAAACATTGCAGAAGTGGCAACGGCCATCGCCAACGGCGACTTGTCGCGCAAGATCACGGTCGATGTTCACGGCGAGATTCTGCAGCTCAAGGAAACGCTCAACACCATGGTTGAGCAGCTTCGTTCGTTTGCTGCTGAAGTTACTCGCGTGGCGCGCGAAGTGGGTTCTGAGGGCCGGCTTGGCGGTCAGGCCAACGTGCCCGGAGTTGCGGGCACATGGAAGGACCTTACCGACTCAGTGAACGCCATGGCGGGCAACCTGACGGCGCAGGTGAGAAACATTGCCGAAGTGACCACGGCCGTTGCCCGCGGCGATTTGTCGCGCAAGATCACTGTCGACGTGAAGGGAGAAATTCTGGAGCTGAAAGACACGATCAACACTATGGTCGATCAGCTCAACGCCTTCGCCGCTGAGGTGACGCGCGTAGCCCGCGAAGTGGGCACGGACGGAAAACTCGGTGGACAGGCAGTAGTGCCAGGAGTTGCCGGTACGTGGAAGGACTTGACCGACAACGTCAACGTGATGGCCGCAAATCTTACGGAGCAGGTCCGCGGCATCGTGAAGGTCGTGACCGCGGTGGCCAACGGCGCGCTGACGCAAAAGCTGACCGTGAACGCCAAGGGCGAAGTTGCCGCGCTTGCCGAGACCATTAACAACATGACTGACACGCTGGCGACCTTTGCCGACCAGGTGACGACGGTTGCCCGCGAGGTTGGCGTGGAAGGCAGGCTGGGCGGCCAGGCCAACGTGCCCGGCGCCGCGGGAACCTGGAAGGATCTTACCGGCAACGTGAATTTGCTCGCCGATAACCTCACCAACCAGGTGCGCGCTATCGCCGAAGTTGCCACAGCCGTCACAAAGGGCGATCTCACTCGCTCCATTCAGGTGGAAGCGCGCGGCGAAGTTGCCGAGCTGAAAGACAACATCAATACGATGATCGACAACCTGCGCCTGACCACCGACCGGAACACGGAGCAGGACTGGCTCAAGACGAATTTGGCCCGGTTTACCGGAATGTTGCAGGGCCAACGCGACCTTGTGACCGTGGGCAGGATGTTGCTCTCCGAGTTGGCGCCTCTAGTGAACGCACAGCAGGGCGTGATCTATCGAATGGGCGGTGAGCCTGTCTCAGGCGAAGGAACATTGGTGCTGCTTTCCACCTACGCCGACACGCCGGAGGGCTACATCGCGGAGGTCAGAATCGGCGAGGGCCTCGTGGGTCAGTGCGCCTCAGAGAAGCGCCGGATGCTCATTACAGAGTTTCCCAAGCGCACCGCGCCCATCCGTTCAGGCCTGTTCAAGGCGACGCCCAAAAATGTCATTGTCCTCCCGGTGCTGTTTGAAGACCGCGTAAAAGCGGTGATTGAGTCTGGCCAGCCTGAGCGCCTTTACCGCGTCGCACCTTGCGTTCCTTGAGCAGCTCACCGCCAGCATTGGCATCGTGCTCAACTCGATCGAGGCTACGATGCAGACGGAAGGCCTGTTAAAACAGTCGCAGCAGCTGGCCACGGAACTGCAAACGCAGCAGAAAGAATTGCAACAGACCAACGAGCAGCTGGCGCAAAAAGCACAGCAGCTCGCCGAACAGAATTACGAGGTGGAACGCAAGAACCAGGAGATCGAACAGGCACGGCGCGCGCTGGAAGAAAAGGCGAGGGAACTGGCGCTGACATCCAAATACAAGTCGGAGTTCCTCGCCAACATGTCGCACGAGTTGCGCACACCGCTCAATAGTATTCTCGTGCTCGGCCAGCAACTTGCCGACAATCCCGACGGCAGCCTTTCGGGCAAGCAGGTCGAGTTTGCGCGCACGATTCACGGCGCGGGAACCGACTTGCTCAACCTGATCAGCGACATTCTCGACCTCTCCAAGATTGAGTCGGGCACGGTTTCGGTAGAGGCGGAAGAAGTATTCTTCGGAGCGTTGCTCGAGGCCGTCTCCCGGCCCTTCAGGCATGAAGCAGAGAATCGCAAGCTCCACTTCGAAGTGACGCTCGATCCTCAAATCGGGAAGAGTCTGGTTACCGACTCGAAGCGCCTGCAACAAGTTCTCAAGAACCTGCTTTCGAATGCCTTCAAATTCACGGAACACGGCACGGTGCACCTTGCCGTTTCTCGCGTGGCTGCGGGCTGGAGCCAGGGACATCCCACACTGAGCGGGGCCGGTTCTGTGATCGCCTTCGAAGTCAGTGATACGGGTATCGGAATTCCACCGGAAAAACAGCGCATCATTTTCGAAGCGTTCCAGCAGGCGGACGCCGGCACCAGCCGCAAATTTGGCGGCACCGGATTGGGACTGGCTATCAGCCGGGAATTGGCAAGCCTGCTGGGCGGCGAGATTCAGCTCACAAGCGCTCCCGGACAAGGAAGCTCTTTCAGGCTCTATCTGCCCCAGACCTACGTCGGACCAGCGGCTCCGAACGTTCCCAAGAACGAAAAGAATGCTTCGGCTCCGATGCCGGTTTTCCTTACCACTGTTACTGCTGTCGAACAGGAATCGCGGCTTGAAGATGACCGCAACGATATAACCGAAGGCGACGCGGTGCTGCTCATCATTGAGGACGATCCTCACTATGCGCGCGTGGTCTGCGATCTGGCTCGCGACAAGGGGTTCAAGACGCTTGTTGCCAACACGGGAAGCGAGGCCTTGACGCTGGCGCACGAATACCATCCTTCCGCAATTTCGCTCGACGTATTTCTGCCCGACATGCTGGGCTGGACGGTTCTCAACCGGCTCAAGCTTGATCCGTCGACCCGTCACATTCCGGTGCAGATGCTCACGCTTGATGAAGACCGCCATCACGGTCTGTCGCGCGGCGCATTTGCATTCGTCACCAAACCATCGACAACAGAGGATCTGGATTCAGCCCTCACCCGAATTCGAGAATTCTCCAGGCCGCGGCGCAAGCGGCTCCTCGTCGTCGAGGACAATCCGGCCGAGCAATTCAGCGTGAGGGAACTGCTGTGGCACGAGGATATCGATATCGATATGGCCGATTCCGGCGCACTCGCGCTCCAGACTCTGGAAAACGGCAATTACGACTGCGTGGTGCTGGATCTTCGACTTCCCGACATGACTGGATTTGAAGTCCTAGAGCAGCTGCGCGACTCGCCTAAACTCAAAGACCTTCCTGTGGTCGTATTTACAGGCAGGGAACTCAGCCCCGATGAGGATGCACAATTGCACACGCTGGCGCGCAGCGTCGTGGTCAAGGGCGTTGAATCGCCCGAGCGGCTTCTTGACGAAACCGCGCTGTTTCTTCATCGCGTAATCACCGACCTGCCGCAGGAAAAACAACGGATGCTCGACAGCCTGCATCGCTCCGACGATGCGCTGGCCGGCCGCAAGGTGCTGGTGGTCGATGACGACGTGCGCAACATTTTCGCGCTTTCCAGTGTCCTTGAGCGGCGCGGCATGACGGTGCTCTCGGCGGGCACTGGGCGTGAGGCGATCGAAACCATCGAATCCACCCCGGACCTTGCCATTGTTCTGATGGACATCATGATGCCTGAAATGGACGGCTACGAGACCATGCAGGTCATTCGCCAGAATCCCGCTCTCAGGCGTTTGCCCATCATCGCTCTTACCGCCAAGGCCATGAAGGGGGACCGCGAGAGGTGCCTGGAAGCAGGCGCATCTGAATATCTAGCCAAGCCGGTTAATACCGATCAGCTCTTGTCGGCATTGCGTGTCTGGCTCCATCGTTGATTGCCGCTAGATGGAGTCATCAGAAGTTTTTGGAGAGAAGCCATGACGTCCGACGGGAAGATCAACATTCTGATGGTCGACGATCAACCGTCTAAGCTTCTCAGCTACGAAGTGATCCTCGCGGATTTAGGCGAGAATCTCATCAAGGCGTCCTCCGCCACTGAGGCGCTGAATATTCTGCTGAAAACCGACATCGCCGTGGTTCTCATGGACGTGAGCATGCCGGATGTTGACGGCTTCGAGCTGGCAGACGTCATCCGGCAACATCCGCGCTTCCAGAAAACAGCGATCATCTTCATCTCCGGCATTCACCTCACCGATTCCGACAGAATCCAGGGCTATCGCAGCGGCGCGGTCGATTACATCTCGGTGCCTGTGATTCCTGAAGTGCTGCGTGCGAAGATCAGTATCTTCGCGGAACTCCATCGAAAAACTAGGATGCTTGAATCACTCAATCGCGAGCTTGAGCAGCGCGTTCGGGATCGCACTGCGGAGCTTGAGAAAAGTGAAGAGCAATTCCGCACGCGCGCGGAGCTGGTAGAACTCGCGGCGGAAGCAATTATGGTTCGCGACTGGAGCGGTACTCTCAAGTTTTGGAATTCGGGCGCGGAGAACATGTTTGGCTGGCGAAAGCACGAAATCGTGGGCAAGGATCTTCATAGCGTGCTGAAGACTGTGTTTCCCGTTCCAAGAGCAGACGTCGAGGCCGAGTTGCGCGAGCGCGGATGGTGGGAAGGTAATTTTACTCAGACGACAAAGGACGGCTCCGAGATTGTTGTGGCATACCGCAAGACCCTGAATCGCGAATCCAACGCGATTCTCGAAGTTGGGCGCGACATTACCGATCGGTTGCGCGCCGAAGAGGCGTTGCGTGAGGCGGAACGGCTCGCGGCCATGGGGCGCGTCGCAGGCATTATCGCGCATGAGATTAACAATCCACTCGAAGCGATCACCAATCTGATTTATCTTCTTCGAAATCACCCCTCGTTGGACGACGAAGCGCGGCATTGCGCAGTCCTGGCCGAAGATGAGCTGCGGCGCGTCAGCCATATAACCCGGCAAACGCTGAGTTTCTACCGGGAATCGAAGCAACCCATCTCTGTTTCCATTTCTGAATTGTTGCAAAGCGTGCTCACGCTGCAGCAGCGCGCCTTGCAGGCCAATCGGATCAAACTTCGCTCGTCTGTTTTTGCCTCGTGTTTCGTACAAGGATTCCCGGTCGAGCTTCGACAGGTATTTCTGAATTTGATCGGCAATTCCATCCAGGCGATGCCCGAGGGAGGCGATCTCAGAGTGAGCGTGCGCATGGCGACCGATTGGACGACGCATCGTCGCGGTGTCGTCGTTTCGATTGTGGATACCGGAACGGGCATCCGTGCGGGGGATGCGCCAAGAATCTTCCAGCCGTTTTTCAGCACCAAATCGACGAAAGGAACCGGCCTGGGGCTCTGGATCAGCAAAGGGATTGTGCAGAAGTATAACGGGCAAATTGCATTTAGAACGTATCGTTACGCGGGACGATACGCCACGTGCTTCAGGGTTTTTCTGCCTGGCACCGGACCGCCGGGCGGGGCTTCGCATTCCGGCGACGAAACGGGAAGCCAGCCCACTACTGTTGCTCCTGTGGAGGTTCGCGCAGGGTGCGATTGACCTTGCGGCCTCTGCGTCCCGATCAAGCAACGGTTCAGCGGCAGCCAGGCCCGCTAGAATGCGGACGCGACGGGTTTCACAGCATCAAATCAGAAGTCTTCACTCGGACGTTGATCGCTATGCGGGAGCCAACTCTGCGCTTCAAGGGCGAATCTTCATAAGAATGAGAACTCCTTCACATTTATCTGCTTTCGTCCTGGGGCTCGCGATGACACTCGGCGCACCCCTCGCCTTCAGTCAGTCAACCGGCGATTCTGCGAAGCAGGACATGAAAAACGCCGGCGAGCAAACAAAGAGCGCGGCAAAGGACACGGGGCGCGGCGTAAAGAAGGGCACCGAAAAGGCCTACCATTCAACGAAGCGGGGCACCAGGAAAGCATGGGACAAAACCAGGAACACGACGAAAGGCGCTGTGGATGGCGGGAAAGCCGGCGCGAAACAGCCTGGCTAGGCATCTGGATGTCGGCAAAGAGTTACTTGGTTGGCCACGAATGACCATGTGCCGACGCCGACTCTAAAAGACGAGCGCGGGGATCATTTGCGTCGAGTCAGGCATGTCCATAACTACCTCGTTCACTCGCCGAGCAAATCAGAAAACGCAAACGATCCCGCCTCGATGACGTCAAAACCACTGGACGAACTACGCAGCCGGCCGTCCGGTTACGCGGCACGTAATGCGCGGACGTTGACCTTCTGAGCGATCTCGGTCAGCTTCTTGTCGGCTGCCTTTTCCTCCTCCAGCGTCTCCTGCAACAACTCAGCAATCTCTTTCTGATCGAGCTTCTCAGCATAGGCGCGCACGCTTCCATAGGCGGCCATCTCATAATGCTCGACGCGCTGCGCCGCGGAAATGAGACCCGCGTCACGAATGTCGCCGGCCTCTGTTTCTTTCAACATCTCTGCGCCTTCAGAGAGGACGCCCTTCATTCCGTCGCAAGTTTTGCCCTTGGGGCTTTCGCCGAGAATCTCGAACGCTCTATCAAGCCGCTCGATCTGACCTTCGGTCTCTTTCAAATGATGCTCGAAGGCTTTTTTCAGTTCAGAAGACGTTGCGGCTTCGACCAACTTGGGTAGTGTTTTTGTGATTTGATGTTCCGCCGAATAAAGGTCCTTTAATTCTTCAACGAAAAGATTCTCGATTGTAGTTATGCTAGACATATTTAGCCTTCTCCTTGGATCGATTGGATGTCGTTCCTGTGGCGTTGTGATGCAGGCCGGTATGAGGTCGTTGCTCCCGTGAACTGGCGCATTGCACATCGTCAAAGAGTCCGTTTCAGCAGGTGAACAGAGGGCTTTGCCGTACTCGCCCGCGGGCGACCATGCTTCTTCGAAGCGCATCTACCGGGACATGATTCGCAAGCTAAAATCCGGACAATTTCGACTGTATTCGAGGAAGAAGAACGCGGAGACCGGCAAGCGCCGCAACCTGGGGACGTTCTCAACGCTGGAAAAGGCCAAGCAGCACGAGCGCGAAGTGCAGTACTTCAAAAAGCACTGAACGGCAGTGGCTCGCGCCGCAATTTGGCGCACGACAGAGTGAAACGTTGCTTGATTGATTTCAACATGGAGAGCAAACCATGCCCGATACACGCACGAGAGCGCGAACGTCCCGAAGAGCTACGGGGAAAAAATGGTCTGGCCGCGTGACCACAGATTCCACGCATCCGCCGTCGGGGCTCTTCACGAAGGATCCCGAGACCATCGCACGTTCCCTCGCGTCCAAGAAAGTTTCGCCGAAAGGTCCCTCGTCTGGAATGAGGATGTTGACATTCTTTATCAACCGGGCGGGCAAGAACCTGTCCGCGACACGCAAAGCAAAGTTGCAAAAGGCCAAGGAGTTGCTCTCGGAGCGAGTGAAGGCCGCGCGCGCGAAGGACAGGAAAGGGGCGGTGTAGCCGAGAGCCGGCCGGGGGCCGCGTCTGGATCCGGCGGTGAGTGTCCCAAACTGGCCTGGGATTGCAATTCGGCAGCGCGTCGAAGGGGAGGCGAAGGCGGCGCATTTAAGGGAAACCGCGCACATCGCCGGGGCATCATACGAAGAAACCGGCGCAGGATTCGTGTCGCCGCGCGGGGAGGCAAAGATGGCCGGTCGGCCGTATTGGTCAGGACAATTCAAAGTCTCGCTCGTCTCATTTGGTATTCAGCTTTACCCGGCGACGAGTTCCCAAAGTGGAGTTACGTTTCATCAAATCGATCGCGCCAGCGGCGAAAGGATCCGCCACTTGAATGTGATCGACGACAATCAGCCGGTGGCGAATTCGGAGATCGTCAAAGGCTATGAATATACCAAGGGCAAATACCTGATCGTCGAGCCGGACGAGATTGCAAACCTACGCATCGAGACGAAAAACGTGATCGATGTGCAGCAGTTTGTCGATGAAGAGGAGTTGCCCCTCGCGTTGTTTGAGAAGCCGTATTTCGTCGTACCCGATCCCAAGGAACCATCCGACGCATTTGCGGTGGTCCGCAAAGCGATGGAGGAGACAGGAAAAGCGGCGATCGGCGAACTGGCGTTCGGCGGACGCGAGCATCTGGTCGCGATTGCTGTCCCCAAGAATCGCGCAGAACTGGGATTGATGGCCTACCTGCTCCGTTACTCTGAGGAACTCCGGGACAGCAGCGAGTATTTCTCCTCAATCTCCGCAGCCAGCACAAAGCAGATCGATAAGAAGCAACTCGCAATGGCGACGCAGCTCATCGAGGCCTATTCGCACCCATTCAATCTGGACGCGTACAAGGACGATTATGAGGCCGCGCTGCGCGAGCTGATTGAGGCAAAGCAGAAGAATGCGCCGCTGCCGCTCGAAGAAAAGGGCACCCGGCCGGCTAAAGTCATCAACCTCATGGACGCGTTGCGGCAAAGTGTTTCAAAGGCCAAGCGTCCGGTGACCAGCGAGCGCCGCGGCAGCGCAAGGACCGGAAGCTCCAGGGCCGAGCCAAAGAAAGGGCCAGTGCTTGTAGGATCAGGCAGGCGCAAGCACAGAGCCGCGTAGGCCATGGTTTCACAAAAACATTTGACGGCAAAACGAACATCGAAGCGCCCGCTTGAGCGTTATCAGCGGATGCGCGACTTCACCGCGACCGCCGAGCCACGCGGGGATTCTGGCACTGGCCGCAAGGCCGGTTCCCCTGGAAAGCTGCCATTTGTTGTGCAGAAACACGCGGCGACGCGACTGCACTATGACTTCAGGCTCGGATGGAATGGGGTGTTGAAGAGCTGGGCGGTAACGAAAGGCCCCAGCTACTATCCCGGAGACAAGCGGCTTGCAGTCGAGGTGGAAGACCATCCGTGGGAATACCGCGACTTTGAAGGAACGATTCCGAAGGGCCAATACGGCGGCGGCACCGTGATGGTGTGGGACCAGGGTGACTGGACTCCGCTTGGCGATGTGGACCAGGGACTGAAGGACGGGCACCTGAAATTTGAACTGCACGGGAAGAAGCTCAAGGGCGCATGGGTGCTGGTCCGCATGCACGGCCGCGCCGGGGGGACCGGCAAGACGAATTGGTTGCTGATCAAAGAGAAGGACAAGTTTGCGCGAGACAGCGGTGACGAAGCGATCACCGATGAAAAACCGAAGAGCGCGGTGAGCGGCCGAACCATGGACGAGATTGCGACGAGCAATGGCCGTGTCTGGAATTCGAAGGAGCGAAACGGAAAGAATGCGGGAACGGCAGCTGCCGGCACGAACCCTGGCGCAGCGACCGCGGCTAACCGGCGTAAGCCATCTCGCTCCAAGCCGGCGCCCGATCTGAAGCGCATCCCACGGGAACGATTCCCCGGATTCATCTCACCGCAACTGGCTCTGCAAACTGCATCTGCTCCAAAGGGAAACGATTGGGTCCACGAACTCAAGCTGGATGGCTATCGAATCCAAATTCAAATACGGTCCGGCGATCAGAGGAAGGGAAGAACCCGCAAAGCGCGGCTGTTGACCCGCAAAGGGCTTGATTGGACAGCTCGCATGCCTGACATTGCAGCTGCAGCGGCAAAGTTGAATGTAACCGATGCGATTCTCGACGGCGAAGCGATTGCGCTCGACAAGGATGGGATAAGTAATTTCGCCGATCTGCAGGCGGCATTTCAAGAAGGCCGGCAGCAATATATCACGTATTTCGCGTTCGATATTCTTCATTTGGATGGCCATAACCTTCGCGGATTGCCGCTCTCGAAGCGAAAACAGATTCTGAGCGAGTTGCTGCGCGACGCGGATGAAAACTCGCCGTTGAGGCTAAGCGAGGATTTGAGAGCCGACGGAAATGAAGTATTCAAAAAGGCATGCGCGCTGGGGGCAGAGGGGATCGTTTCAAAACTCGCTACCGCGAAGTACACCTCGGGACGGAGCGGGGCATGGCTCAAGCTGAAGTGCCGCCTCGAACAGGAGTTCGTGATCGGCGGATTCACTCTGCCGTCAAAGGGAACGGACGGAGTCGGTGCATTACTGCTTGGGTATTACGAAGACGGAAAGCTGCGCTACGCCGGCCGTGCCGGAACCGGATTCACTCAAGCCACGCACAAAATGCTGCGCGCAAAGCTCGAGCGGTTGCAGGGAAAGGAGTCTTCGTTTGCCGATGTTCCGCGTGAGATGCGGTCGGGAGCGCATTGGGTCAAGCCGGAGCTTGTCGCACAAGTAGAATTCTCAACGTGGACGCGCGACAAGCTGGTGCGGCAGGCCGCGTTCAAAGGGTTGCGTGAGGACAAGCCTGCGAGCGAGGTGGTACGGGAAATGGCGGCGACGGCGAAGGGATCACCGCCTGCATCCACGCGGTCGAAAGGTAGCAAAATGCCACGAACCCGGCCGAGCAGAGAGGCCGCGACCGCAGGGCAGGACCTGGCAATTACGCATCCTGACAAGGTGCTGGACGCGGAAAGTGGGATGACGAAAGGCCAACTCGCCGAATACTACGAAGCGGTGGCCGACAACATGCTTCCGCACGTTGCCGGTCGTCCGCTGAGCATCGTGCGCTGTCCAGACGGCAATGCCAAGCCATGTTTCTTTCAAAAGCATGTGGGGTTTGGAGTACCTGCAGGAATTAAGACCGTTTCGATTCGCAGTCGAAAGACTCACAAGAAAGAGGATTACCTTACCGTCGATTCCACCGAGGGTTTGATTGGGCTCGCGCAGATGGGCGTGCTCGAAATCCATACCTGGGGATCGCGTAACGAATCGCTTGAAAAGCCCGACCGCATTGTCTTCGATCTCGATCCCGACGCGGCGATTCCCTGGAAGACGCTGGCTGAAACAGCGCGAGAATTCAAACGCAGGCTGGCGAAGATGGGGCTCACGAGTTTCCTCAAGAGCACGGGCGGAAAGGGACTTCACGTTGTGGTTCCCATCCAGCCGGATCACGAATGGCCGGCGATCAAGGAATTTGCTCACGGCCTGGCGCTCGAACTGGAGAGAGAGAGCCCCGAGCTGTATGTGACGAAGATGACCAAGGCCACGCGCAAGAATCGCATCTACCTCGACTATCTGCGCAACGATCGCGAGGCAACGTCTGTGGCTCCATACTCGCCGCGAGCGCGAAGCGGCGCGCCGGTAGCCATGCCGCTCAGATGGAGCGAGTTGAACGCCTCGCAGGCGCCGGCATTTCATGTCACTGATTTCGCAGAATGGAAGGCGAGGCTGCGGCACGACCCGTGGGATGAAATGCTGAAGATAAAACAGAAGCTTCCCTTAGCAATCATGCCTTGATCGCTTGCCGAACCTTGTGCGCCCGAACCATATCGAGAAAAAACTGCTGCACACGGGTGTCGCTGGTCATCTCGGGGTGGAACGTGCAGGCGAGCAGGTTACCCTGGCGCACGAGAGTCGGGAATGTGTCGCGATGAGCGAGCACATCGACATCTTCGCCCACGCGCGTGATGCGCGGCGAGCGGATGAAGACCATCTCGAGTGGGCCTCCGGGAATCTCCGTCGGGAGCGTCAGAATCGTTGAGTCGATCTGACGCCCGTAAGCGTTACGCTCCACTGTGGCGTCGAGTGCGCCGAGGCTGCGCTGTTTTGGGCGCAGCACCTCGCGCGCCAGAAGAATACAGCCAGCGCAGGTTGCAAACACCGGCTTTTCCGCTGCGAACTTTTCGAGCGCCTCAAAGAATCCGTCTTTCTCCAGGAACTTGAGCATGGTGGTTGATTCGCCACCGGGGATGACCAAACCGTCCAGACCGGCCAACTCCTCTGCTTTGCGCACCAGCACAGTTTGCGCTCCGCAGCTTTTGAAGGCGCGTGCATGGGCCTCGTAATCGCCTTGCAGGGCAAGTATGCCAATGGTTAGAGGACTGGTGTCTGCCGCGCTCTGTTCGGCCGGCAGTGCCGCGTGAGTGGTCATGGTTTCCCTATCCATATGATACCGATCATCGCTGAAACGATGCAGCGTTTCGCCGTGTAGATGTGCGGCATGGACTCCCTGTATGCTCAGTCCATGACTGAAAGCGCGCCCTCTAAATCCGGCAATCAACTTGAACACGCGGCATCGTCTTATCTGCGATCGGCGCGCCATCAGCCCGTGCGCTGGCATGCGTGGGGCGAGGCCGCGTTTGCACGGGCGCAGGCTGAAGACAAGCCCATCCTGCTCGACATTGGCGCGGTGTGGTGCCACTGGTGCCACGTCATGGACCGCGAATCGTACGAAGATGCGGAGATTGCCGCGCTCATTAACGACCTCTTTGTGGCCGTGAAGGTGGATCGCGACGAGCGGCCCGATGTGGACGCGCGCTACCAGGCAGCGGTTTCGGCCATCAGCGGACAGGGCGGCTGGCCACTGACTGCGTTTCTTACACCCGATGGACGTCCCTATTTTGGCGGCACGTACATTCCGCGCGACGACCGCTACGGCCGGCCGGGAATGGGGCGCGTGTTGCTCGCGATGGCACAGGTATGGCGCGAGCGCCGCGACGAAGCGCTGGAGACGGCGGGCAGCGTGATGGCGGCCGTCGAGCACAACGAGAGCTTCTCCGGGCGCAATGGCGCTCTAAGCCTCGAGCTTGTGGACAAGATCACCGCGTCGATTCTTGCGCAATTTGATCCGCGGAACGGGGGCTTTGGCGCGCAGCCCAAGTTTCCTCATCCGGCGGCGCTCGATCTTCTGCTGGAAGCAGCGATCGACCGGGGCAACGAGCGGGCGCGCGAAGCTTTTACAGTCACGCTCGAAAAAATGGCACGTGGCGGCGTTTACGATCAACTCGCCGGCGGCTTCCACCGCTACAGCGTCGACGAGCGATGGGTGGTCCCGCACTTCGAAAAGATGATCTACGACAATAGCGAACTGCTGCGCAACTACGTGCATGGCTACCAGAGTTTTGTTCGCGAGGATTTTCTAACGATCGCGCGAGAGATCGTCGCGTGGCTCGATGCGACCATGACCGACCGTGAGCGGGGCGGTTTTTATGGATCGCAGGATGCGGACGTAGGTTTGGACGACGACGGCGATTACTTTACGTGGACGCTGGACGAGGCCCGGGCAGTTCTGAGCGGCGAGGAGCTCGAATTTGCGGAGAAATACTGGGACATCGGCGAGTTGGGCGACATGCACCATAACCCGGCGAAGAACGTATTGCATGTGAATCAAACGCTGACCGAGATGGCCGCGCAAATGGGCGCGAGTGAAGAGTCGCTGCACAGGTTGCGCGACTCAGACTCGCGAAAAGCTGCTCGCAGCACGCGTACTGCGGCCCGCGCCGTATATCGACCGCACTTTCTATACCAGCTGGAATGCGATGGCCGTGACCGCATACCTGGAGGCAGGCTCGCGTGATGCGCGATGAGAAGGCGCGCGAGTTCGCGCTGCTCACGCTGAACCGTTTGCTTGACGAGGCCTGGGGCGGAAAGACGACGCTCAAGCACGTGATCGCCTACCCGGAAGGATTGTCGCCGCAGGAAACGGTTCCCGGCACTCTCGACGATTACGCGTTCACGGTGAATGCTTGTGTCGACGGATGGCTCGGCAGCGGAGAAATGAAGTTCTATCGCGCGGCGGTGAAGCTAGCCGACGCCATGATCGAGCAATTCCACGACGCATCCGCGGGCGGCTTCTTCGACACTTCCGCGCCGCTGAACGATCAGCCGGCGGAGATTCCACTGGGCGCATTGACGGCGCGTCGCAAGCCGCTGCAGGATGCGCCCACGCCTGCAGGCAACCCCACTGCCGCCGCGGCGTTGCTGCGTCTTGAGACTCTGAGCGGACGCGAGGACTACCGCAAGATCGCCGAAGGAACGCTGGCCAACTTCGCCGGGATTGTGGAACACTTCGGCCTCTACGCGGGCAGCTACGGCCTGGCGGCCGAACGCATGTTGCTCGACCCGGTGCAGGTTGTCATTGTGGGCTCGGGCACGGAGGCGGATCGGCTTGAGGCCACGGCTGTTGCGGGCTTTGCCGCCCATAAAACCGTGATACGGATTGCACCCTCAAAGCTGGTTCCCGGCGAACTCCCCGATGCGCTGGCCGAGACGCTGCTCGAAGTTCCAGCGCCCGCAGGAGCGGCGGCCTGGGCTTTGGTTTGCCGAGGCCGGACATGTCAGCCCCCAGTCGTCGACTCGGAATCCCTGTTGCGAGCCATGACGCAGGTTGCGTAGCAACGATCACGCCGCTGAATCGATCGTGACTCCCGTCGCAGAAATGATGAAAAGCGGCCCTCCCCCGCATGATATGTTTGTCCCCATCGTAAGGGTAGTCTCCTGCCGGCGCCGAATGCTGCCGCCGATCGTCGTGCGCGCTCCCCGGAACATCCCATTTGAGGTAATGCACATGAAATCGCATTTTTCGTTCGGCAAACATCTTCTGCGCAGTATCCCCGCCCTGGCCGGTGTCGCCATTGTCTTCACACTCATCGGCAGCCGGGACCTGGGCCGCTGATCCGCTGCTGTTGCGCAATCCCTCGCTCAGCCAGACGAAGATCGCCTTTCTGTATGCCGACGATATCTGGGCTGTTCCCAGGGCAGGCGGTGTAGCCCAACGCCTGACTTCGCAGAACGACGTTGTGGAGGGTCCCTACTACTCGCCCGATGGCTCTCAAATCGCCTACTCAAGGCTGGAACATGGAATGACCAATGTCTACGTCATCGGCTCCGAAGGCGGCGTGCCACGACGCCTGACCTGGGACAACTCCGGCCATTTTGGATCGGGTAATTATGCTGTGGGCTGGACCCCGGACGGCAAGGAAGTGCTTTTCGTCTCGATGCGCTCCAGCTGGTCCGATTTCTTCGAGCTTTTTGAAACCGCAGCTGACGGCCACGGCTCTCCCTCCGTACTCCCGCTGCCGAGCGCAGCCGGAGGCTCCATTTCGCCCGATGGCCAGACCATCGCTTATGTGCCGACTCTGCAATGGGAGGCGGCATGGAAGCATTACCGCGGAGGGCAGACCACGCCCATCTGGCTGGTGAATCTCAAGACTCTCGACCTTGTTAAAGTTCCACGCGACAACTCCAACGACTCAAGCCCGGTTTGGGTGGGCAACACGGTCTATTTCCTTTCCGATCGCAACGGCCCGGTCTCGCTCTTCAGCTACGACACGGACACAAAGAAGGTGTCCCAGGTCGTCGAAAACACCGGCTACGATCTCAAGACTGTCGCCGCCGGGCCCGGCGCGCTGGTCTACGAGCAATTCGGGTCGCTGCATCTTTATGACCTGGCCACCCACGAGCAGCACGCTGTACCCGTGACCATCGAGGGCGATCTTCCCGGCCTTGCGCCGCATCTGGCCAACATCCGCCCCGACGAGATTCAGAACTTCGACATCTCGCCCACCGGCGTGCGCCTCGTTGTCGAAGCTCACGGCGACATCTTCAGCGTGCCCACCGACAAGGGCGACACACGCAACCTCACCGCGACTCCGGGCGTAGCCGAACGCGACCCGGCCTGGTCGCCCGACGGGAAATCGGTCGCCTACTTCAGCGACGCCTCAGGCGAATACCAGCTCTTCATCCGTGATCAGGAAGGCATGAAACCGCCCACGGTCATCGATCTTGGCCCGAATCCCTCGTTCTTCTATAGCCCCCACTGGTCGCCTGACTCCAAGTACATCGCTTATGCGGACAAGCACCTGCGCATCTGGTATGTGGCTGTCTCCGGCGGCAAACCCGTCCTCGTCGACACCGGGCTTTACGGCGGATTCGGCCAGCAATATGAGATTTGCTGGTCGCCCGATTCCAAGTGGATCGCCTACAAGCGCGATATTCAGAACCAATACAACGCGATCTTCCTGCACTCCCTCGACACGCACAAATCCACGCAGATTACTGACGGCATGAGCAACGCCGCTCACCCGGCATTCGATTCCAACGGCAAATACCTCTATTTCACAGCCTCCACCAATAGCGGCCCTTCATCGGGGCCCGATCTTTCCACGCAGAACCAAAGCACGACGAGCGGCGTCTACGTGGTGGTTCTGGCCAAGAACGGCAAATCGCCCAACGCGCCTGAAACCGGGGATGAGAGTGCCGCGGCCGCGAGCGATGAAAAGCCGGCCGGCGACGAGAAAGCCTCTGCCGATGGAAAATCGGATCAGGATTCGAAGCAGCCTGCGCCGGACTCAAAACCGCCCGCGCCAGATTCGAAACAGGCCGCATCGGCCGACACAGCGCAGAAAAAAGACGCCGCCAAACCTGCCGCCACGGTGGTCGATCTGGACGGTATCGGCGATCGCATTCTTGCGCTGCCCGCCCCGGCGCGAAACTATGTCGGTCTGTGGGCGGGCAAGAGCGGCGTGATCTATCTCGGCGAAGGCCCCGCCGTCGGCAATCCTTCTGAAGCAAGCGGGCCCGGCATCCGCGGCCTGTGGCGCTTTACAACCGATTCGCGAAAGACCGAGGAAGTCCTCGACGACCTGGACATGTACGCGGTCTCCTTCAACGGCGAGAAACTCGTCTACGTCCAGCATGGTCAATGGTTCACCATCGCTGCCTCCGACCTCAAGCCCGGCGGATCGAGCGGCAAGCCCGTCAACAACCACGGTATGTTCGCCACCATCGACCCCCGCGCGGAATATGCCCAGATGTATCGTGAGACCTGGCACATTGAGCGCGACTTCTTCTACGATCCTCACCTGCAAGGTCTCGACCTCACGAAGATTCAAGCGAAGTACCAGCCTTATTTAGCCGGCCTTGCCTCACGCGCCGAGTTCACTTATCTCTGCGAAGAGATGCTGGGCGAAATCGAAATCGGCCACATGTTCATCGGAGGGCCGCACTCTGCTGCCGATGGGCCAAGAACCGGTTTGCTGGGCGCCGATTACACGGTTGACAACAACCGCTACAAGTTCTCCACGATCTACAACGGCCAGAATTGGGAGCCTGGGCTTGAGGCGCCGCTCACCTCGCCTGGAATTGAGGTTCATACCGGCGATTACCTCCTCGCCGTGAACGGACGTCCGCTCTACGCTGCCGACAATCTCTACAGTTTCTTTGATGGGGCGGCCGGAAGGCAGACAGTGATCACCGTCGGCGCCAAGCCCGACGGCTCCGATGCGCGCGACGTTACCGTGGTGCCGATTCCCGATGAGGCCGGCCTGCGCAACCTTGCCTGGATCGACCACAACATTCAGCTTGTTGATAAGCTCTCCGATGGCAAGGTGGCCTACGTGTATATGCCCAATACCGCGGGCGCAGGCTACGACAACTTCAACCGCTACTTCTACGCCCAGATTGGCAAACAGGGTTTGGTGCTCGACGAGCGTTACAACGAGGGCGGCGCGCTGGCGAATTACGTGATCGATGTTCTCGGCCGCAAAATGCTCTCTGGCATCATTGAGCGCGATGGTGCCGTCAGCTACGATCCCGAAGGCGCCATCTTTGGGCCCAAGGCCATGATCATCAACCAATCTGCCGGCTCAGGCGGCGACGCCATGCCCTGGTATTTTCGCAATCAGCATCTGGGCACGCTCGTGGGTACGCGGACATGGGGCGGCCTCGTAGGCATCGGCGGATTTCCGGTGCTCATCGACGGCGGTTTCGTCACCGCACCGCGCTTTGCCATCTTTGGTTTGCACGGCTCTTGGGAAGTGGAGGGACACGGAATTCCGCCTGACGTGGAAGTTGACGTATTGCCCAAGGATGTTGCCGATGGCCACGATGTTCAACTGGAGCGAGCGGTTGCTGTCGTGATGGACCAGCTCAAAGAACACCCTGTCGTCTATCCGGCGATTCCGCCTTATCCCGACTATCACGCGCATGACGGTCTCGGTATCGGCAAGCCTTGAAGAGCAGCGTTCACTGCTGACCATCGCCTTGTTTCTGCCGGGCTCAACTGCGTTGCAGCAGACAGAAAACGACCAGACCCTGGGGCGGGGTAGCAGCGTCACGTTGCGCCGGTCCAGGGAAACAAGAGTGGAGCGATGATTCGAACGGAATTGCTGCGATTCGACGGTACAGTTGAACGCGACCCCGCCATCGATGCCTGGTGGAAAGAGCACGGAGGCGAATTGGGAAACATTGCACGCGAGTGGTTTGAAGTCATGCGGAAATGCGGAGACGAGGTTAGGGAGGTCCTGCATGATGGCTGCCCGGTCGCATGCTTTGGCGACGTCCCCTTCGGCTACGTGAATGTATTCACTTCGCACGTGAACGTCGGGTTCTTTCAAGGCTCAACGCTGCGGGATCCCGCTCGGATGTTGCAAGGAGCCGGTAAATTCATGCGCCATGTGAAACTGAGACCGGAAATCGAGACGGACGCCGCTGCGCTCAGGAAGCTTATCGAGATGGCCTATGCCGACATTAAAGCTCGAGTGGAAAATGGCTAAGACAGCATTCTGGAGAGTCAGCAAGTTGGTAATCAGCGGCTAGGGATTCGTCGATGATGGAAGCAGGAACCCACCGAGGGCGATGAGGGCTCCGGACAGGAGGAACATTTCATTGCCGATAAACCAGCCCATGAGCCCCACCCAGATAGGTATCGCAGCCAGCAGCGAGAAGCCGCAAAGCAGCACGATAGGCTTTCGAATGCGCGTCTGAGTGAAGGCCGCAATCAGCGTAATGAGCGCGATTGTGATCCACATCAATCCGATCATCAGAAACACCGCTCGCATCGCGTTCGTCAGAAGGCCACTCAGGTCCGAGGCCGCGAGCGCTGCGGAGACGCGTGGGTATCCGCCAGCCAAATGAAGGCCGGCTCCAAGCAGCATGTTGAGGGATCCCAAGCCGACCAACGATTGTGCGGTGATTTGGCGCTTCTTCATGGCGGTGCTCTCCATCCAGGAACCTCAGGGCTGTGGCTCAGCAAGAATAACGCAAAAGGGGAGATTTTCGGGGGGATAGCAAGGCTCACTCGCCAGAGAACGGATTCGTCTCCGGCTGCTTGATTGTGGTTGGGTCTTTGGCGGGCTCAGGCTGCTTTTCTTCGGATCCGGGATGGGCAGCACCTGATTCTCCGGCGGCATTGAATACACGATTCGGATCGCCGGGAAGCATGTGGTTCTCTTCGAGCGCCAGCCGCACCCGCCGCTGGAATTCGCGCATCGGTCCATATTGCTGGTTGGGGAGCGTCTTGAAGACAACTGGAAAGATCACCTGGGAACCTTTGACAGCGTCAACGCCCAGAACCTGCGGGTCCTGGAGAAAGACCTTCTTGAATTCCTCGCTGTTCCTGACCTCCATGGCGATTTGCGTCAACAGCTTTGTGACCTCGTCGGGGTTGACGGAAAAGTCGACGCTGACATTGACCGTAGCCACGGAGTAGTCGACGCTCAGGTTGGCGACCGTAGTGATCTGTGAGTTAGGAATCACGTAGAGAGTTCCATCGCCATCGCGAACCATGGTCTTGCGCAGGCTCATCGATTCGACGGTCCCGGTCAGACCAGCCAGGCGGACGGTATCGCCCACGTTGAACTGATCCTCAATCAGAAAGAGCATGCCGTTGAACACGTCCTTGACGATGTTTTGCGCGGCCAGTCCGATGGCGACGCCGGCGACCCCAGCCGAAGCCAGCAGCGGCCCAAGATTGAAGCCCAAGGCGTCCAGCACTTGCAGCAGCGCGATCAGGCCGATGATGGCGAGCCCGGTGGCCCGAATGACACTGGCCATCGTCTTGACCTCGGCGCGACGCCCGATAGCGGCTCCGCTTTTCTCTGACACGTGGATCATGCGCGAGGTGGCGAGGCGCAGTAAGCGGCTGAGAATAAAGGCGATGACCGCAATGACAATCAGGCGAGGCAGCTTGGCGTGGATAAACTCCTGGCTATCGTTGATCCACTCATCGAGGACGCGGCCGAGGAACCGGCCCTCCTGAAACCAGCCCCAGCGCACCATGAGAATGAATCCCGCCATTGCTGAAGAAACAGACATGCCAAAACTCCACTTTCTAGACTAAACTGTGCGCAGGAAAGGCCGGAAGCCCGGCCATGCTCGTCCGAAATCCTTCCTCGCGGACGGTGAATCCTTGAACGCGATCAACAGCAATCCGAAAAGCCGCAAACTCCGGGCGCAGCGCCTCGCGCCGTGGCTCTGCTTCCTTGGATGCATCGCAGGCCTGGTTTCGGTGGCGGGCGTGGGGCTGGTTCGGACCCACGCACAGGAGTCGTTTCCGCTTCCGGCGATCAATCCGCCAGGGGCTAAGGCCGCCAACGCAGCGCCCGCGCCGGCTGCACAACCGGCCGAGCAGCAAGCCGGAGCAACGGCGAACGGAACCGGCAAACCCGAGGTCGCCAGGCAGTGCGCCGAGTTGCTGAAGTTGGCGACCGACCTTAAGGCTGCCGTCGATAAAACTTCGGCGACCACGCTTTCGGTAACCGTGGTCCGCAAGGCGGGCGAAATTGAACAACTCGCACACAGGGTAAGGAACTTGAATGCGAAGAATTGAGGCATGCCATGCGACTTGTTCCGGAATGGTGCCAAATGCTTAAGGGGTATGCATTCGCGCGCGAATGGGCCGCCAAAAGCACTCGGTCCGTTTGGACCGGCCTTGCCGTGGCATTGGTTCTGGTGTTTGCCCCTCTCCTCGCTGGCCGCTCGCAGGTGTCTGGGCAGAATGTTGGTGGTGCTGGGAACTATAAGCCGTATTATCCGGGCATGCAGAGGCCTGTCGATTCGCCGGATGTAGAGGATCAACTGGCGGCGGAGCGGCAGCTCAACGCGCTCAATATCGAGCGCCAAAAGCAAGTGGTTTCCGATACAAATAAGTTACTCAAGCTGGCCACGGAGTTGAACGATGAGGTCGCAGCAAACCATTCTGCAACGCTGACCGATGACCAGTTGCACAAGATGGCCCAAATTGAAAAGCTGGCGCACAGCGTCAAACAGATGATGGCCGACGGAGTGACACGGCCGGATCCGGCCATGCAGATGCCCACTTCTATAGCGCCTCACTAGCCGGCAGTCCGGGCCGGCAAAAGAGGTCGGGAAGGCCGATGTTCCGGCAAGCATAAGCACTTGGCAAATTGCTACAATCAGGCTAGGTTATATCCGGAAGAATGTTCTTCCGGCAAGACCGGAGCCATTGCGGCGGCAAATCGTCGCTCCGGTTTTGCGCAGGGGGTCGACCCGAATGGAAGTGGCAATTTCCAGCGCCCGTGCGTCCGGAACAGATCCGGCCCAGGACGAGCTGACCGCGCAGCAAATGATTGAGATCTACCGGCTGATGTTTCTCTCTCGCGCGGTAGACGACCGGGAAATCCTCCTTAAGCGACAACAGAAGATCTTCTTCCAGATTTCTTCCGCAGGCCACGAAGCCCTGCAAGTGGGGGCCGCGCTGGGCCTGCGTCCGGGTTATGACTGGTTCTTTCCCTATTATCGCGACGGTGCTCTGGCTCTGGCGCTGGGCGTGACGCCCTATGACATGATGCTGCAGGCCGTGGGCGCCGCTTCCGATCCGGCCAGCGGTGGCAGGCAAATGCCCAGGCACTGGAGCAGCCGCGCGCTGCATATCGTCAGTACCTCATCCTCGACGGCGACGCAGTTGCTCCAGGCGGTGGGGTGCGCCGAGGCCGGCCGCGCATTCAGCAAAAACCCCGCGATGGCCGCCAAAGCCGAAGGCGACTACCGCGCCTTCCATGATGTGGACTTCCACGGCGACGAGGTAGTTTTGACCTGCGTCGGCGAAGGCTCAACTTCTCAGGGCGAGTTCTGGGAGGCGATCAGTACCGCATCCAACCGGAAGCTGCCGGTGATCTTTTGCGTGGAAGACAACGGCTACGCCATCAGTGTTCCCGTCGAGGTCAACACGCCTGGCGGAAACATCTCCCGTCTGGTGGCAAACTTCCCCAACTTCCACTTTGCCGAGATTGACGGGAACGATCCGGTCGCGAGCTTGCGCGCCTTTCAGGAGGGCGCGGCGTATTGCCGCGCCGGAAAAGGACCTGCGTTCATTCACGGCCATGTTGTGCGGCTGTATTCCCACTCGCTCTCCGACGACGACAAGAACTACCGCTCGGCCGCCGAACGGGAGGCGGATCTTCTTCGCGATCCCATCGCGCGTTTCCGTACCCGGCTCATTGGCGAGGGAATTCTGACGGTCGCGGAGATCGATGAACTTGAACGGAGCCTGGATCGTGAGGCGGCCGACGCCGCGGAGCGAGCGCTGGAGGCGCCGTTGCCGGCGGTAGAGGATATTCCTGCACACGTTTACTCCGAAGATCTCGATCCCACAAACGCTTCTTTTGCCACCGAGCGGCCGGAGGCCGCGGCAAATGTAGAAAGCGCTGCAATTGACGGCGAACAAAAGCGAGCAGTCCCGCGCACCATGGCCGAGCTGATCAACATTTGCCTGCGCGACGAAATGCGGCACGATCCGCGCATCGTGGTCTACGGCGAGGACGTGGCCGATGCCAGCCGCGCAGAAGCGCTCTCTGAGGTAAAAGGCAAGGGAGGAGTCTTCAAGCTCACGTCGGGCCTGCAAACCGAGTTTGGATCGGATCGCGTCTTCAATTCGCCGCTGGCCGAGGCTAATATCGTGGGCCGCGCCATTGGCTACGCTTTGCGGGGTATGAAGCCGGTGGTAGAAATTCAATTCTTTGATTACATTTGGCCTGCCATGCATCAGATTCGCAATGAGTTGTCTGTCATGCGCTGGCGGTCGAATGGAACCTGGGCCGCACCCGTCGTAATTCGCGTTCCCATCGGCGGGTATCTTACCGGTGGGGCGATCTACCACTCGCAATCGGGCGAAAGCCTCTTCACACACACTCCCGGTCTGCGCGTCGTCTTCCCGTCAAACGCGCTGGACGCGAACGGCCTGCTGCGCACCGCGATTCGCTGCGACGACCCGGTGCTTTTCTTCGAACACAAAAGGCTCTATCGCGAGACCTACGGCCGCGCGCCGTACCCAGGACCGGATTTCGCGATTCCATTCGGAAAAGCCAAGATTGTTCGTCCCGGCGTCGACATCACGCTGGTCACCTACGGCGCGCTCGTCCCGCGCGCACTGCAAGCCGCGCAGCAGGCGCACCGCGAGCATGGAATTGAAACGGAGATTCTCGATCTGCGCACGCTGAACCCGTATGACTGGGAAGCCATCGCCGAGAGTGTGCGCAAGACCAATCGCGTGATCGTGGCGCACGAAGACATGCTGAGCTGGGGGTACGGCGCGGAGCTGGCCTCGCGCATCGCCGACGAACTCTTCGACGATCTCGACGCTCCGGTGCGGCGCATCGGCGCGATGGACACATTCGTCGCATACCAGCCGAAGCTGGAAGATGCGATTCTGCCGCAGCCGGAGACCATCCTGAAGGCCATCGTAGAACTGAAGGCGTTTTGATTCCCGTCCGGTCGCATTTAGCGTAACGGACGAGATACGCGCCACATGACAGAGGTCATGCGGGCTGGCGGCGCATCGCGTCCAGCGCGGATACAATACGGGGATGGACCTCCGCACCCAATTTCAGCAGGGAAACCAGCGCGGTTGGCGCAAGGCAGGCTGCCGCGCATGAGAAATTTTCTGCGCCTGCTGCGCTATGGGCTGCCCTACACGCTGGAATGGCTGCCCGGGGTGGTTCTGTCGGCACTGGTGGGCGGTTTGGATGCCTTTCGCATTCTGCTGCTTCAGCCCATCTTCGATCGCGTGCTGACGCCCAGCGCCCCCGAAGGCCCGATCATGCTGGGCCTTCTGAAGACGCGATGGCATTTTGACCTGAGAAGCCTGATCCCGCACTTCATGCATATCCATAATGCCTGGGATGTGGTGGCTCTGGCGCTGGTGGCCGCGACCGTTCTCAAGGGGCTCTGCGACTACCTGGGAAACTATCTTGTGAATTATGCGGGCTTCGGCACCATTACCGACCTGCGCAACCATCTTTACGAAGTTACGATGCGCCGCTCATCGAGCTTCTTTCATAAGAATTCGACCGGCACTATCCTTTCCACGCTCATTAACGACGTAGACCGCGTGCAAACCGCGTTGAGCTCGGTGCTGGGCGATTTTCTGCAGCAGTTCTTCACATTCGTGGTAGCGATTGTGCTCATCGTCAGCATGGGCGGATACCTGAGCTGGGCGCTGGTTCTGTTTATTCCAGTGGTGATCACTTCAGCGCGCAGAATAGGCAGCGAAGTTCGCACGCGGACCCGGACGGGCCAGGACAAGCTTGCCGAAGTGCAGAACATCCTCCATGAAACGGTGACGGGCAACCGCATCGTGAAGTCGTTTAATACCGAGCTTTGGGAGGTCCTGCGCTTCAAGAGCGCGGCCAAGCGCCTGTTTCGCGCCAACCTGCGCAGCGTGCGCATCCAGTCAATCAGTTCGCCGCTGATGGATACGGTGGGAGCGATCGCCATGGCGCTTTTGTTATGGGTCGGCCGCAGCGCCATCATGACCGGCTACATGACGATCGGCGTTTTCGGCGCATTCATCTTTCTGCTTTTCAAGCTCTACGATCCGCTGCGCCGCTTTGCCTTTTTCTACAACAGCTTTCAGCAGGCGATGGGTGCGTCGGCGTCTATCTTTTCTTTTTTTGACGCCGAGGATGATGTGAAAGAGCGCCCGCGCGCCGCCACATTCACGCGTTTTCGCCAGGCCATCAAATTTGAGAACGTGGGCTTTTCCTATTCGACCGATGAAGGCGAGCATCAGATTCTTCACGATGTCGACCTGGAGGTGAACGCCGGCGAGGTGCTCGCCATCGTCGGGCCGAGCGGTGCGGGCAAATCGACGCTGGTCAATCTGATTCCGCGATTTTTCGACGTCACGTCGGGCCGCATCCTGATTGACGGGCGCGATCTGCGCGAACTCACGCTGGCTTCGCTGCGGCGCCAGGTGTCGCAGGTGACGCAGGAGACCATCCTCTTTAACGACACGGTGCACAACAACATTGCGTACGGGCAGCCCGACGCCAAACGCGCATTGGTGGAGCAGGCTGCGCGCAATGCCCTAGCGCACGACTTCATCCTGAATATGCCGCAGGGCTACCAGACGATGATCGGCGAGAAGGGTTTTCGGCTCTCCGGCGGCGAGCGCCAGCGCCTGGCCATCGCGAGAGCCATCTTCAAGGATGCGCCCATTCTGATTCTTGACGAAGCCACGTCGGCGCTCGACTCCGAAAGCGAATCATTGGTGCAGACCGCGCTATCCAATCTGATGCAGAACCGCACCGTGGTTGTTATCGCCCATCGTCTTTCTACCATTCGCCGCGCCAACCGCATCGCAGTCCTCGAGTGCGGGCGCATCACCGCGATCGGTTCCCACGATGAGCTGCTCAACACCTCGCCCACTTATCAAAAGCTCTATCAATTGCAATTTATTGATTTGCCCGAGGCGATGGACGTGCCGTCGGCGCCGAGTCCGGATTCCAAGCTGTACCTGCCGTTCGATGAGCGGGCCGCGCTGGCCACAGGCGCAAAGGAGTAAGCATGGCGATTGCCTCGATGACCGGATTTGCGCGGGTGCAGGCTCGTGTGTCGCTTGGCGGCGAGGAGCAGCTGAGCTACACGCTCACCGCGAAAAGCGTGAATCATCGATTTCTCGACCTGCAATTCCGGCTGCCGGCCGGCCTCGACGCGGTGGAGATGGATTTGCGCCGCGTGCTGAAGGAAAACCTGATTCGCGGTCATGTCGATTTGACTCTGTCTGTCGATCGTGTCGCGCAATCCAAGGCGGGCTACAATCGCGAGCTTATTTCTGGTTATCTCACGGCTTTTGACGCGGCGCGCCGCGATCACCACTTGAAAGGCGAGCCGGATCTGAACGTGGCATTGCGTCTGCCCGGAGCCCTGCAAACTGAAGATCGCAACAACACCGACCTGAGCGCGCTGGCCGCAAGCGTGCTGGAGCAGACGGTTCCGCTGCTGGAGCAGTTGAAGACGATGCGCGCGCGCGAAGGCGAAGCGCTCGAGGCGATTCTGCGCGGCACGCTGGACCGGCTGGCTTCTGCGACGGCCAGCATCGCCGAGCTCCGGCCGGAGATCGAGCAGCGGAGCCAGGAGCGGCTTACGCAAAAACTCACCGCGGCCGTGGGGCCGGAGTTCAATCAGCAACGAGTGCTCGAGGAAGTTGCCATCCTGGTGGAACGCAGCGATATCAGCGAGGAACTGGCGCGCATGACCACGCACATCGAACATTTTCGCGAGTTGCTCAGCACGGGAGGCGAGGCGGGGAAGAAACTGGACTTTCTGCTCCAGGAGATGAACCGCGAGGCCAACACTCTTCTGTCAAAAACGGCAGGCATAAGCGGGAAGGGAACGCGCATCACCGAATTGGGGCTGGCCATGAAATCGGAGATTGAGAAGGCCCGCGAGCAGGTGCAGAACGTGGAATAGAGGGTAGCTTCCAGCTTTTTGAGTGGTGCGCGCGAGAACCTGGTTCTCGCAACTGAAAGCTGGGAGCTAGCAGCTAGGAGCTAGTAGCTTGGGCCGAAGGCCCCGGGGAGACGAAAGACAAAAGTGGCAGGAATCTTATTTATCATCTCGGCGCCGTCCGGGTCAGGCAAGAGCACGCTGGTAAGCGAGCTGCGCAAACAGGTAAGCGGCGTCGACTTTGCCGTCTCCTGGACCACCCGCGCGCCGCGCGGCTCCGAAGAAAACGGGCGAGAGTACAACTTCACCACCCGCGAAGAGTTTCTACGCATGGTGAGCGAGGGGCTGTTCCTCGAATACGCCGAAGTCTTCGGCCATTTCTACGGCACCGCTCGGCAATCTCTCGACGATGCATTGGTCGCCGATCACGACTTGATGCTGGACATAGATGTGCAGGGCGCGGCTCAGGTGCGCGCCAAAATGCCGGAGGCCGTTGGTATCTTCGTCTTGCCTCCTAACCCCAAGGTCCTGCGCACGCGGTTGCGCAACCGCAGCCGCGCCGAGGGCGTTGTGGACGATGAGGAGGTTTTTCGCCGGCTGAGCGAGGCACGCAGCGAGATTGAGAATTATCGCCAATACGGCTATATTCTGGTCAATGACGTTCTCGACCGGGCGGTAGCGCAACTGGAAGCCATTGTGTTGTCGGAGCGTTTTTATCGCAATGGCGAAGTGATAGCTTATCGTTCGCGACGGGTTTTGGAGGTCGCCGCGGCCTGCTTGCAAGCGAATTCGCAGGAGCGGCTCAAACCTGTGCTGGAGGCCTTCGGCATCGATGGCGATTCCGGCCAGCAGCAGCTTCCCTTTGGAGAGGACCCCGATGACGATTGAAACGAGTTTCGATTCCAACTATCGCAAGGTTCTGGTGGCCGCGCGCCGTGCGCGCCAGTTGCAAAACGGTTCCCAGGCACTGGTCGCCACTCGATCCAGCAAGGCATGCCGGATTGCGCAGGATGAAATCGAGGCCGGCAAGATCGCATACGTTAAGAAAGAAGTCGAAGTCGTTAAGCCGCTAGTTGAAGGTCCGGCGATTCCGATCCTGCTGAGCTGAACGTAGTGGACGGGGGGCGGTGAACGGAACGGTCGCCGGTGAACGGAATCGGACGACTGCGCGTCGCGGGGATTGCGCTGGGACTGGCGCGTTACGCATTTGAAAACGGGCTACTGAGCACGGTTCACCGCCCGCCGTTCACCCTTCGCCGTTCCTGAACTACAATCGAGACATGAGAGCGATCGTTGGCGTCTCCGGCGGAATCGCTGCGTATAAGGCAGCCGAACTGGTGCGCGCGTTGCAGCGTCAGGCCGTTGAAGTGCATGTGGTGATGACCGCATCGGCGCAGAAATTCGTCCAGCCGCTTACCTTCTCAGCGCTGACCGGCCACAAGGTGATTACCAGCCTTTGGGAGGATTGGGATTCGGGCGCGGCCGCTCCGGAGCAGAACGGGATCGACCACATCGCCGAAGCGCAATGGGCCGACGCTCTGGTCGTCGCTCCCGCCACGGCCAACATTCTGGCGAAGTTTGCTCATGGCATCGCCGACGATTTTCTATCCACACTCTATCTCGCCACAACGGCGCCCGTAGTGGTTGCGCCGGCGATGAATGTGAATATGTGGAACCATCCGGCTACGCAGGCGAACATTGAAACGCTGCGCCAGCGCGGAGTGGCCATCATCGAACCGGGAACCGGAGAACTGGCCTGCGGCATGGTCGGCACGGGGCGCATGGCAGAGCCGGAGACGATTGCGTCGGCGGTTTTTTCCGCGCTCGGCGGGCGTCACGATCTGGCCGGCGAGGTGGTGCTGGTTACCGCCGGAGGAACGCGCGAGGCGCTCGATCCCGTGCGCTTCATAGGCAACCGCTCCAGCGGAAAAATGGGCTATGCACTGGCTGAAGCTGCGCGCAGCCGCGGCGCAAGAGTCATTCTCATCAGCGGGCCATCGAGCCTGCAGGCGCCCGCACATTGCGAGGTGGTGAAGATAACCACCGCGGACGAGATGCGGAACTCGGTGCTGGCGCGCATGGAAGAAGCGACGCTGGTGATCAAAGCCGCCGCTGTTGCCGACTATCGGCCCGTCGCGGTTTCCGCGCAGAAGCTCAAGCGCACCGGGCCATTGACGCTCGAACTCGCCCCGACAGAAGACATCCTGGCCGAAGTAGTCCGCCGCCGCCGTCCGGGCCAACTGATCATCGGCTTTGCCGCGGAAACTGAGAATCGCATGGAGAATGGCCGGGCCAAGCTACTGGCCAAAGGCGCCGACGCGATTGTGGTGAACGACGTGGCAGGCGATGGCGTGGGCATTGACGCCGACACCAATGCGGCCACATTCCTGACGCGGGACACGGCCGTGGAGCTGCTGCAGATGCCCAAGCGCCAGTTGGCTGATCGCATCCTCGACGAGATTATGAGCTTCCGGCGTCCGCGGCCCCTGGTCGAGGAATTCGATCAGAAGCCGGACAGGAATGCGCATGACAGGCAGGCCATTCAGGATCGCGTGCTGGACGAGAGCATTCCCGTCGGCGCGGGGCGTCGCCAACTGATTGTGGAGTGATTTGCTTGCCGCGCGCGCTCGATTCCGCTACCCGTGACGCTCTGGCAGAGCGGCTCAGATTCTATCGCGACCTGGGCCTCACAGAGTTTTATCGCAGAGACGTTGCGCCGGGCACCACAGTCGACGATCCCAAGTTGGGCCGAAGCGTGGCTGAAGAGCTGGCGGAACGAAAGCAGCTGTTGCAGGCGGCTATTGAGGCCGCGGAACAATCTGCGTCTGAGCCGGCACCGACGCAGGAAAATTACTCCCGAGAGGAAAACACAATCAAGACTCGCAAGGTTTTTCCCGCGCCGCCCCAGACTTCTGCCGCAGTTCCCGTGGAGGAGCGCGCCGCCGCTCTAGAAGCCATTCGCGAAGATCTCGGCGACTGCACGAGATGCGCGCTGCACAGGGGCCGGCACACGATCGTCTTTGGCGTTGGCAACCCCGCCGCCCGGCTGATGTTTGTGGGCGAAGGCCCTGGCGCCGATGAGGACGCGCAGGGGCTGCCCTTTGTGGGCCGCGCCGGGCAGTTGCTCAACAACATGATCGCGGCAATGGGGCTGAAGCGCGAGGAGTGCTACATCGCCAACGTGGTCAAGTGCCGGCCGCCGGGCAATCGCACGCCGGAGCCCGAAGAGGCCAACACCTGCTCTCCATTTCTCTTCCGGCAGATTGACGCGGTGCGGCCGCAGGTGCTGGTGGCGCTGGGTGCGACGGCGGCAACCTATCTGCTTGGCCAAAGGCAGCCGCTGGCCGGGCTGCGCGGCCGCGTGCATGCTTTCCGGGGGATGAGTTTGATCGTGACGTATCATCCCGCGTTTCTGTTGCGCGATCCGCGGCAGAAGAAGGAAGCCTGGGCCGACTTGCAGATTGCGATGAAAGAGCTGGGGCTGAAAGCGCCGACGAAAAGCTGATCAAAACCGCCTACTGCCCTTGCTTCGATTTGGACGCGGCCTTCGGCGGGGCCGCATTTTCCTTCTGCGTTGCAAACTCCTCGTTCATCCAGGCTTCGGCGGCTTTCATATTCTGCGGACGGCCCAGGAAGTCCTTGACCAGCTCGGTGGCGGGTTTGCTTGCTCCAGGCTCGAGGACCGCTCGGCGATAGCGCATAGCGGTTGGCCCGTCGAGCAGGTTGTTCTTGTCGAACTGCGAGAAGAAGTCGAGCGCGATCACCTTGTCGAGCACATAGGTGTAGTAGTTCGACGCGTAGCCGGTGAGATGGGTGAAGCTGGCGAAGGTATGGTCGTCGGGCACCGGCGTGAAGGGCAGAAACTCTTTCACGTCGTTCTGGAAGAGCGTAGTGAAATCGATGCCGGCAGGCGGCCGGTCGTGGACCTGGAGCGAGAACGAACTGTAGAGAGCTTGAAAGGTGAACCAGCCCGCGCGATCGAACGCAGTGGCGGCGTTCATTCGCGCCACGAGCTCGGCCGGAATCGTTTCGCCGGTCTGATATTGCTTCGCGAAGGATTGCAGGATGGCTTTCGAGTGAAACATCTCCTCGAGCATCTGCGATGGCGACTCGATAAAATCGCCTTCGACATTGAAACCGCCCTGCGCGGACCACTGACCCTGGCTGCCGAGAATGTGATGCATCAGATGGCCGAACTCGTGAAAGAAGGTGACCACCTCGTTGAATTGCATGAGACCGGGATCGCCGCCAACGCCGCCGGAGAAATTGCAGATCAGCATGCCTTCAGGAAGCTGGCGTCCACGGATGCCGGGAACGAGGGGCGCCGAGGAAAACCATTTGTTCTTCCCCTCGCGCGGATGCATGTCGAGATAGATGCGGCCCAAATGCTTGCCCGCACTGCCCGGCGCGGCATCGTAAACGTCGTAAGTGCTGACTGAGGGATCCCAAACGACTGCATCTTTTACCGGCTTGAAGGAAAGATGGAAAAAGCGCGAGGCCGTGGAGAGAATCCCGTCTTGCACTTCGGTAAACGGGAGATAGGGCCGTACGCTTTGGGCATCGAAGTTGAATCTGCTGCGGCGGAACTGCTCGGCCCAGTAGGTGGAGTCGGCGACACTGATGCTCCTAAGCCCGGGTTGTTGCTTTTGCGCAAAGGCAAGCATCTCATCATAATCCTGTTGAGCCAGCGGGCGAGCAGCCTGTATTCACGTCATCGAGCAGTTTTTGGACGTTGGCCGCCGAGCCGATCATCTGGTCGGCTGTTGCCAGGTCGGCATATGTGGGGTAACCAAGTGTCGTGGCCAGATCTGGCGCGCGGTCAAGATGTCGCGAAGCACCTGCTCGTTTTTCGGATATGCCAGGTTGTGATAGGCATCGAACATGCGCAGGCGCAGATCGGCGCTGGAGGCAAAGCTCATCACCGGCTGCTCGTCAGGCGGATCGGTGGTCAGGGTATAGGTGCCGTCGGCATTGGGTTTGTGGCGAGCGATGTAGTCGGCCGGCAGGCCGTCAAGATCGGCGCGCGTTGCCGTAACGGTCCGAGTGCCGTCGGCTATGTTGCGGTTGAAGTCGAGCCCGAGCTCCGTGATCCTGTCTTCGAGATCGTGAATCTTCTTCCGGGTTGCATCATCCTTGTCCACGCCAGACAGGCGGTATTCAAGCAAAGTCCGTTCCAGGTAATGGCGCGTGGCCGCATCGTGCGCGGGTAACGGGACGGCAGCTAGCGCGCGGTATACGCCCTGGTTCAACGAGAGGTCGGTCTGGGCAGCGGACACGAGGCTGGTCATCTTCTGTCCCATGTCGCGCATGGGGGCTGCATCGGCGACCGCATAAAGCATGTAGCAGTTGCCGCCTGCGATGGCCAATTCGTTCTGTGCATCGTCGAAGGGCCGCAGCGTGTTCTCAACGTTTCGCGGGCCTGTCACCGCGAGCAATCGATCAATGTCGGCCTTTTCGGCGGCGAGGCGCTGGTTGACCCAAGTCTCAAGCTCGGCCGGATTTCGTGCCTGCACCCAGGCGTGGAGCGGGTCGGCGACCGGAGCGGCGGTTGGCGTGGTTTGCTGAGTCTAGCGTTCAGACAGAGCGTCACGAAGGCGAGAAGGCTGAGACATGCAGCGGCACAAAGCTTCATTGCGTGAGTATTTCATTCGCGACGCCGCTTGAGAAGTGCCAATGTGACAAACGGCTCATTTCTGTGGCTTCCCTCAATTCTGCCCAGACGTAATGCAGGTTGCACCCGTTCGCCTACACTGAAATCTGTCTCCCATGCCCGCCTACTGCGAAGTCGCTTTGCCGGTGCCGCTGGACCACACGTTTACCTACGGCGCGCGGCCGGACCAATGGCCGCAGCGCGGAGCGCGGGTGATTGCGCCCTTCCGCAACGAAAAGCTGATTGGCGTGGTGACGGCGATCGATGCCAAGCCTCCCGTCGACGTAGAGGTCAAGTATCTCGAAGCCGTGCTCGATGAGGAGCCGCTGCTCAGCGATCATCTCCTGGAACTCGCGGAGTGGATTGCGCAGTACTACCTGGCGCCGCTCGGCGAGGTGCTGCGCGCCATGTTGCCGCTGACGGCCGAAGTGCGGCGCACGGTCTATTACCGGATTACGGACCTGGGGCGTGACGTGCTTGCGGCAGCAATGGATGGGGACGGGGATTCTGGCGTTTCCCACCCTAGCGACAAAAACAGAGACGTCGCGAGGGTGGGGCACCCGCGGCGCAGAGGGAAGCTGTCGAAAGAAGACCAGGACATGGAACGCCGCGTGCTCGAGCGGCTGGCCACGGGCGAGCCGGTAAAGGTGTCGACGCTGCGGACGGCTACGGCGGCTTCGTTGCCGCTGCTGGCCGCGATGGTGCGCCGTAAATGGATCGCGCGCGAGACCGCGGCTGCCGAGAGGGATGCGCGGCGGATGGAGCGGTTTGCCGTGCTAATTGGCGAAGGGCGGCTGCCAACGCTGACAGAAAACCAGACAGCCATTCTTGCGGAGCTCGCGGCGAGCGGCGGCGAATTGCCGTTGGCGGAACTGCGGCGGCGCGAGTTGCCGTCGTCGACATTGCAGACTCTGGTGCGGCGCGGGCTGGTGCGCATCGATGAGCGGCCCGAAGCGTTTCGTCTGGGCGGAATCGTTCCTTCGTCCGAAGTGTTCAGCCTGAACGCGGCGCAGAGCGAAGCGCTGGCGACAATTACGGGCGCGGTTGGGAGATTTCATCCGTTCCTGCTTTATGGCATCACGGGATCGGGAAAGACCGCCGTCTACCTTGCCGCCATGCAGAAGGCGCTCGACCGCGGACTGACTTCGATCCTGCTGGTTCCCGAGATCGGGCTCACGCCGCAAATGGCCGGGCTGCTCGATCAGGCCTTCGGGCAGAAGGTGGCGCTGCTGCACTCGGCGCTCACTCCCGAGGAGCGCAGCGAGCAGTGGCGGCGGATTCGCCGCGGCGATGCGCCGATCGTGGTCGGCACGCGATCGGCGATCTTTGCGCCGGCGCCGAAGCTGGGATTGATTCTGGTGGATGAGGAGCACGATCAGAGCTACAAGCAGGAAGAGACGCCGCGCTACAACGCGCGCGATGTGGCCGTGATGCGCGCCAAGCTGGCCGGAGCGGTGGTGGTGATGGGCTCGGCGACGCCGTCGCTTGAAAGCTGGCAAAATGCGGAGCGCGGAAAATACACGCGCATCGAGGCTCGTCGATCGCGTGATGAACCGGCCGCTGCCCGAAGTCGAACTCGTCGACATGCGCAGCGAGTTCAAGCAGACGAGCAAGGACCAGCTCTTTTCGCGATCACTGGTTGAGCAAACAAAGGCTGCTCTCGAGCGCGGAGAGCAAGCGCTGATCCTGCTCAACCGGCGCGGCTACTCGTTTGCCGTGATGTGCCGCTCGTGCGGCGAGAAGCTTGAGTGCCAGAACTGCGCCATCGCGCTGACGCATCACAAGGCGCAGCTCGACGACAGCGCCGAAGCGCGCGCCGGGCAGCGGCTGGAGTGCCACTACTGCGGCTACAAGCGCACGGTGCCGGCGAAATGCCCGAAGTGCGACAGCGAACATTTGTATTACCTGGGCGCGGGCTCGCAGCAAGGTGAAGAGAAGCTCACGGAGATCTTTCCCTTCGCGCGCATCGGGCGCATGGATCGCGACACGGTGCGCGGGCGCTACGATCTGGAACATTTGCTGGCGCGGCTGCACTCCGGCGAGATCAATTTGCTTGTCGGCACGCAGATGATCGCCAAGGGCCACGATATTCACAGCGTGACGCTGGTGGGTGTGGTGGGTTGCGACCACGCGCTTTCCATGCCCGATTTCCGCGCCGCGGAGCGCGTGTTTCAACTCATGACTCAGGTGAGCGGGCGCGCCGGCCGCGGCAATTTGCCGGGGCGCGTGGTGGTGCAAACTTACTATCCCGATCACTACGCGATCCTGGCGGCAATGAAGCACGACTACAAAGCGTTCGCCGAGCGCGAGCTGAAGTATCGGCGCTGGATGCACTATCCTCCTTTCGGCGCGCTGGCCAACGTGCTGGTGCAATCGCAAAAACTCGAAGAGGCCGCGGGGTGGTCGGCGCTGCTGGGCAAGTATCTACAGAAAGCCGCGATCGAGGGCGTCCGTGTGCTTGGGCCGTGTACAGCGCCGATTGCGCGCATCAAGGGCGTGTACCGCTTCCACATGATCCTGAAGAGCGCGACGCGCAAGGCGCTGAATGAGGCGCTGCGAGGGTTGCTGGCGCACGCGGCGGATAACGCTGTGCCGAGGCGGAATCTGGTTGTCGATGTGGATGCACTGCGGCTGATGTGAACCCCTGCGGTGGGGCAGACCCTTCGGCAGGGCCGCGCCAGGGAGAAGCGCGGCGTAAGGATATGAGGATTTCACCCACGGCAGGGGAGACGCCGTCCGCTTGGCGGCGTAAAGTGGCGAGTGGGTTGGTGATCCGCATTGCCCTGATGAATCAAGGCTCGCAGAATGAGGCAGTTACAAAGTGAAACTGCAACTTGTACATTTGACCGGATCGAGTGCTGATTCCAAAGGGGTTGTGGAACATAAATCCACGTAATTGGATGCCACTTTTCGACATTTTAGGAGATCGTGTCACTGATTCTAAACGAGTTAAGTGGCGAAAAGTTGGCGAAATGTCGCCAACTTTTTATTTAATTATTTTCTGAATGAAAAAGTGAAGCAGCGACAAAGTGAATGGGCCTTGGAATCTCGATCTGATATGAGTGTGCGCCAGAAGGCTGAAATTATCGGCAAACTTGATGCAAGAAAGTTAAGCAGTGAAAAAGCGAATAAGTGAAGAGGAATCAGGCGATAAGCCGGAGGGCCGGTGTGACAGCGGCGTGGGCGGGGCTTGACACTGGGGAAGCGGTCAGCAGAAAAGCGAGAAAAAGAGAACTGGCAGGATAGTCGCTCGTGGTCCAATGCAGTCCCACTTGCCCCACGCAAAGAATTCTCTTCCTGAGGAACTGAAGTGGCCGGTAGATCCGGCCAGCTTCTGCGCGCCCCCCGCAGGGGCGGTCTGACGAGCCTGGTGGCGGTAAGGGACCAGGGGAACGAGGAAAAACAAAAGCGAAAACCAGAGCGAAGGCCCCACGTTTCGGATTCGGACGTGGGGCGCTCGTTTTTATGGCGCGCTGGGGTTGCGAGGCGGGGCGCGTTTTTGAGGCTGAAGTCGAAAAGAAGACGAAAACCGAGAAGAAGCGCCTCGAAAAGGCCATTTTTCGGCTTTTCGCGCAAAAACTGCGTCGAATTCCCGATGAAGGGGAGTGCCGGTTTCAGGGCGGCCGGAGAGCAGCGTCTTCGGCGGACGAGGGGATTGTCGTTGACTGTCATATCACTTATCGAACAAGAATCTTTTTCAAATTACTTTTAGAATAAGATTCATGTTTGATGAGATAATAATTGTATGTCAACTGCGAATCGCGCCGAGGTGGTTTCGTCGCTCGACCGGGCCGTGCGCCAGTTTGTTGCCGCTTCGAGCTCTGCAAGCCTGTCTGTTGCCGGAAAGCTCGGCCTGCTGCCGACTGACCTTCAGTTGCTTAATTTTCTGGAACTGTATGGGCCTGCGACGCCGGGCCTGCTGGCCCGATACGCGGGACTTTCTTCAGGCGGCGTTACCGTAGCGCTGGACCGGCTCGAGCGGGTAAGAGCCATTCGCCGGCGCGCCAATCCCGCGGATCGACGCAGCTGGTTGATCAGCATACGGGCGGCGAAGGCGCGGCGAATCGCGGCGAAATCGAAGAGCGCGCAGGCTGGGTTTCATGTGGCGGTGGCGCAATTCACGAAGCCCGAATTGAAGATTCTCTTGAGATTCTTTACAGCGGCAAATGAACGGCCCTAGCAGAGCGGGAGGCAGCCGAAGAAACTGCCGGCGAGGACGCCAGCGCTACAAAGGACTGGACGCAACCGGGACCTTTCTTAATGGGCACGGATTTCGATGCGCTTTCGGTCGTGTCCCGGGGTGGTCGACTCTGGAATGGGTGACCCAAGAACGAACCGGCCTGAACGCGAAAATGCCGCTCGGCGACGCAGTGTGCGACTCGTCGCAGGCGACGGCTGGAGATTGGACGGGCACTCCGTGGCTAGCTGGGTGAGGAGCCCGGCTCGATCGCGTGCAGTTCTTTGCCCGGCTTGAAGCGGACAGCCTTGCCGGGTGCGATGTTGACCTCAGTGCCGGTGCGGGGATTGCGACCGATGCCGGTTTTGCGGGCGCGGACGCTGAAGACGCCAAATCCGCGCAGTTCGATGCGCTCGCCTGCCGCCAAAGCCTGCTTCAGGCCCTCGAAGACCGTGTCCACTGCCGCCTCTGCCTTGGTGCGCGGCAGGCCCGTGCGCTCGACCACGTTATGAACGATATCCTGCTTGATCAATGGAGTCTCCTCGCTCAAGACGAACTGGTTGAAGCGTATGTTACCACCTACACCGCCCATACTACAGATTTTGTTGTGATTAGGGAAGACGTGGATGGTGAGCGGCGGATCGTGGACGGTGGACGGTGGGCGGCGGAGAGGAATCGTGGCCGTTAAGCTGTGAACCGATGCGGGCTTTCGATTAAGATGGGGTTTCGAGTCCAAGCCCGAATCTTAACTTCGCCGGGGGCCGCTCAACTGCTGCCGGAAACAGGAGACGCATGTCGATACAGAGCGATCGATGGATCAGGGAACAGGCGCTGAATCATGGGATGATCGAGCCGTTCAGCGAAAAGCAGGTGGCGAGCGGGGTCATTTCCTATGGTCTTTCTTCTTACGGCTACGATCTGAGAGTTTCCAACGAGTTCAAGATTTTTACCAACGTGAACAGCGCCATCATCGATCCCAAGGCGTTCGACGAGCGGTCGTTCGTATCGGTGGAGGCGGACTCCGTGATCATTCCGCCGAATTCGTTCGCGCTGGCTCGGTCGGTGGAGTACTTTCGCATTCCCAGAGACGTGCTGACGATTTGCGTGGGCAAGTCGACCTACGCGCGTTGCGGCATCATCGTGAACGTGACGCCGTTCGAGCCGGAGTGGGAAGGGTTTGTGACGCTGGAGATTTCCAATACCACTCCACTGCCGGCCAGGGTGTACGCGAACGAAGGGTTGTGCCAGATTTTGTTTTTCCACGGAGACCAGCCTTGCGAGACAAGCTATGCGGATCGCAAGGGGAAGTACCAGAAGCAGCAGGGAATCGTGCTGCCCAAGCTGTAGAGCAGTTGGTTGCATCGCGCTGGGGCTTTCCGCATGCCACGTTAGCGTCAATGGCCTAGCACCAATTTCTCAACCAGCCGAATGATGGTGGTATTTGCGAATTTGGTTCATGGGGGAATGATTCAAAAGGGACATGTTGAAGAGATCCGGGTTGATTGAACCCGGCAGACAACCGCGCATCCCGCCTGGTGCGATTCCAACGTGCCGAGCCGGTAATGATGAATGTTCGACGGCGTTTCGTTGAGCGCCGCTGACGAAGCAGGTTGTTACAAGGCAGATTGATACAAGGTCGACGCGGCTGTTTGGGGCAGGCGCGGCGAACCGGTCAAAGACAGTAAAGTTGTGCCGGCACATTTCTCCCGGATCGAGCGAATTCAAAACGACAAAATTCGGGGGGCGCCGGATGGATTTCGGCTTGGCCTGGACGGGTGTGGGGATGACATCGTCGAATCATAGTCCTGATGCAATTCGTATCGGGGTGGCGGCGGATGAGCCGATTCGCGTAGCCGGACTAGCGAGCATTTTTGATCAGCCCGGGGGGAATGGCGAGTATGAGCTGGTTCCGGTGATTGCGCCGCTGAAAGAGCTGCTGGCGCTTCATGACATTGAATATGTGGTGATCGATCTCCATTCGGCTCCGGGGGATCTGGAATTCGTGGACAAGATTCGGACCATCCGGCCTGATCTCCGATCGATTGTGATCGGGCCCGACGGCGACGACGAACTGGTCCTGAACGCGATCATGGCTGGAGCAAGGGCTTATCTTGGCCAGTCGGCTGGGCCCGAGATGGTGCGTCGAGCGATCGATGTGGTGACCGCGGGGTCAATCTGGGCGCCGCGAAGGCTGCTGTGCCGGGTCATCGACCGCTTGATGAAAGCTCCAAATCTTTCGCAAGTTCTTTATCGGCAGCAGCTTACACAGCGCGAACAGGACGTCCTGGAGCTCGATCCTCGGGGCACATTCAACGCGCGAGATAGCGCGGCGGCTGGGAATTGAGCAACGGACGGTCAAGGCCTATGTGGGCCGGTTGATGCGTAAGACGGGTGCTGACAACAGGATCCAGCTTTCCATGTCGGCTCTGAGCCACGCTTTTGCTCCCAGGGGACCTGCACGTCGTGTAGGTGCGGGAGATCACGAAAGTGCATCGAATTAGAGGGTAAACCGGTTACTTTTAGCCAAAGCACCTAAGTACTCTTGTGTAATTACCGACATTTCCGCATTCTTATCCACAGAAACAACGCAGATCTGGGGAAAGGAGTTCCCCGGCGGCATGTTTCGCATGATGCCTGGGAACTCCTCTTTTTTGGTTTTGCGTGGTTTCGCGCAGAGTAAGACCCCTTTTCGAGCCCTCCCCCCTGCACCAATCGGTCATTCAGCCTAAGGCATGCGGCCTGAGTCAGGCCGCGCGCCGATTTGGGCCCTCAGGCGGCGCTCTTGTGCTTCAGGTCGCGCTCCATGCGAGCGGCGAGCAGTTTGCGCGCCTTCTCGAGCTTGCGCAGCCTTGAAGGGCTCAGCCTCTTGGCCGCATGGGTAATATAGAACTCCAGCAACCGCATTCCGGCTGCGGGTCCCTGCGGACTCACGTCCTTTGAGGCGAGTGAATCCGCAAGGGCTTCGGGGGGCTGTGTGAATAGACCGGGATGTGGGTTGGCGGAGTCCATATGCAAGCTCGGGTTCTGGATGAGGATCTGGTTGGATGAGAAAGAGCCGGCGCGGATGCACGGGCGAGCGGCCGCGCCAGCCCCCAAGACTGCTCAGTGCATTTCAGCCTGACCGAAATACTGCCTTATAGCGTGCAGAAAGCCTTCAGCCTGCGGAGGAGGAGGCACATCGCCGCGAAGAATGGCGTCGAAGTGATGGGGTCCGCCGTAGAGTCGCATCGGTGTCTGCGGTATTCTGGCTGACCGTCGCTCCACTCAGGTCGATGCCGGCAAAGACTCCGCGGCTGCGTGACCAGGTGAGCATTTCAGCGCGCATGCTGATGTCGGTCGAGGCTTGTGCATCCCGCCCCACGGGTCCAGCGGCCGCCGAGGCGTCGGCGCCAATCTTGAACTTGTCGTGCAGAAGGTCCTGGAAGCCCTTGTAATTCGTCGCTACGAGCACCAGGTCGGTACCCTGTCCGCCAATCTGAAAGCCGAACGATCCGCCGGCCAGGCGAATGAAGACGGGCCCGCTCCAGCCGTGATCGGTACGGCAGGTAACCACGCCCTGTCCGTATTCGGCGCCGACGATGAATGCGCCCTTCACGACGCCGGGCACGACGGCAATGCATTTCGCATGACGCGCGATTCCATCCGGAACGGCCTTGTCTGGCGTCGACATAATCGAATCGATCACGTTGCGGGCAGCGTCGAGACGGCTATCCAGCCGGTCCCGGTCATGATCCTGGGCGGAGCTTCGCGCCGTTATAAAACATCCACATCCAGCGATCAGCAGCATCGCAAGAAACTTCTTCATGATTCAATCTCCTTGAGTGCAAAGTCTTAAGGGGTGTACTCGGACAAAATCCCGCCACGTTCAGGTCTTTACCCATTCTTCGATGCAGGTTATTGACCGACGGCAATCTGAATGCGGAACAAAATTTGGAAGCTTTGGCTGGCCAGGGAGATTCGGCGTGGAATTCGGCAGGCTGGGATCGCGGCGCTGATTGCCGTTGATGAGCCTCCCATCGGGCCGCCGGCGCGGGCAGGACAACTGTGGAAACGCAGCGCACAAGAATGCTGTAGGCTTGGCTGTAAGCTGATCGGGGAGGATCCGGCGCAGGCTGCCATGCGACCGTTCCCATGAATCCTCCGGTACGACAACTTTGGCAGAGAGACATTCCCCCACACACAGTGTTCTCGCATCCGCCGCGTAAGGCAGCGGAATGGAAAGGAAATGAACATGAAAAAGGTCATTGTTTCGATTTGGGTTTCGATTTGCCTCAGTCTTCTGCTTCCCACTGCGGCTCAAGCCGCGTCCACGCGAGAGGATTTGCAGGCGCGGATCGATGCGGCCAAGACGGTTCTTGACCAGATCATGAACGCGGGCGACCGGACCGTGCCGAACAACATTCTGAAGTCGGCAACCTGCGTGGCCGTGGTACCGAGCATGGTGAAGGGCGCATTCTTTGTGGGTGCTCAGTATGGACAGGGCGTGGTTACGTGCCGCACCGGTCACGGCTGGAGCGGACCCGTGTTCATCCGCATGGCCGGAGGATCGTTCGGATTTCAATGGGGTGGGCAGTCAACGGACTTGATTCTGATTGCAGTGAACGACCGCGGGATGCAGGATCTGTTGAGGGACAAATTCAAGATCGGCGGCGACGCTTCGGCGGCCGCTGGCCCCGTGGGGCGGTCCGGCTCGGCTTCAACCGATTGGAAGATGGGGGCGGAGCTTCTGAGCTATTCGCGCACGAAGGGCATCTTTGCCGGAATCGATCTGGACGGGACAAGCGTCAGCCAGAATATTGACGACACGACGCTCTACTACGGATCGCCGCATCATTTCGAGTCGATTCTGAGAGGTGACGTGGGCGTGCCGCCGGGCGCGGTGCCGTTCGTGCGCGATGTGGCGCAGGACTTCGTCCGAGCCAAGGCGCAGTAGAACGGCTATGAGCCATTAGCTATTAGCTTTTAGCTCGATTCACGTTCGATGAGAGGTGTGCTATCCCACCTTGGCGCAAAGACAAATGCGCGCCAAGGATGGGGCACCCGTTCCATTGCTATGCGGACGATCCGGGCCTGAAGGCCGCTCCCCGGTCATGCGTTTCAGGTGCCTGAAGGCCCCTGCTCCTTCCGTTCCGTCTAGCGGTGGCGGTGCCGTGGCCGTCTACACTGGTCCTTACTCATGCGGGAGAAGATCGAGTATGGGATTGTTGTAACCGTTGCTCGCAGCCTGGGCGCGATGCCGCGCGGCGTGGCGCGCGTTTTTTCCAACTGCATCGCGTTTGCGGTTTACTGGTGCTTTGGCCGGCTGCGGCGAGTGGGCGCGCGCAACCTGGAGCTGGCACTCCCGGCACTCTCATCCAAAACGAGGGGAAAAATTCTGCGCGGAGTCTATGTCCACCTGGGGTGGCAGCTGGTGGAGTTCTGCCGCATGACGCGGTACACCCCGGATAATACACGCGACTGGATCCGCACCGACGGGCTGGAAAACTATCTGGAAGCAAAGAAGCGCGGCAAGGGCGTGCTGGTGCTCACTGGCCACCTGGGGGCGTGGGAGCTCTCGAGCTTCTATCACTCGCTGATGGGCTACCCCATGGGCGTGCTGATTCGCAGGCTCGATAACCGGCGGCTGGATGAGTACGTGAATCGCATTCGCTGCATGCACGGAAATTTTGTCTTGTCGAAGGACGATTTTGGGCGCGGGTTGCTGACGGCCATGCACGAGGGACGGGCGGTGGGAATGTTGATCGACACAAATATGACGCCGCCGCGGGGGGAGTTTGTGAGGTTTTTCCAGATCGACGCGTGCACGGGGACGGGGCTGGCGCACGTGGCGCGGAAGACCGGTGCGGCGGTGCTGCCGGGCTTTATGGTGTGGGACGCAGTCGAGCGGAAATACGTGCTGCGCTTCGGGCCGGAAGTGGAGATTCCGCGAACCGACAATGCGGGCGCGGATATTCTGGAAGGCACGCGGCGGTGCACGGCGGTGCTGGAGGAGTGGATTCGGCGCTATCCTGACCAGTGGTTGTGGATTCACCGGCGGTGGAAGACGAGGCCGGCAGGGGAACCGGGGCTGTACGCACGGTGAACGGTGGACGGTGAACGGTGATTCGTTTGTCGTGGGCGGGAAGAGTGGGCAGCGATGACGATTGCGGAATTAATGGAACAACTCGGCGGCAAGCTCGCGCAGGGCGATGCGGAGCTCGCCCTTACGGGAGTGAACTCGCCTTCGAACGCGCAGGTGAACGAGCTTGTGTTTGCCGAGGATCAAGGTTCGGCGGCCGAGGCGCTGAAGAGTTCGGCAGGCGCGGTGGTTCTGAAGGCGGGGATGGGCTCGGGCTTCGCGTTGAATGCGTCGATCGTGGTGATTGAGGCGGATCAACCGAAGCTGTGGTTTGCGCGGGCTGCGAAGATGCTGCGTCCGAAAATGGAGTGCGGATGGATTCACGAGACAGCAGTCATTGGCGAAGGGGCGATGCTCGGGAGTGGAGTGACCGTGGGCCCGCATGCCTTGATCGGCAGGGACGCGGTGGTGGGTGACGAAACCCGCGTCGAGGCAGGCGCTGTGATCGGCGAAGCAGTGAAGATCGGAGCGCGGTGCAGGATTTATCCGCGCGTGGTGGTGTATCCCGGAACAACGATCGGAGATCGCGTGATGATCCACGCCGGTGTAGTGCTGGGCGCGGATGGATTCGGCTATGTACGCGATCCGGCCAGCGGCGCGTACACCCAGTTTCCGCAGCAGGGAACGCTGGTGATTGAAGACGATGTGGAGATCGGCGCGAATTCGACCGTGGATCGCGGCGCGCTGGGAGAGACGCGGGTGCGGCGCGGAGCAAAGTTCGACAACCTGGTGCATGTGGCGCACAACTGCGATATCGGCGAGGACGCGATCCTGGTTGCGCTTACCGGGATCAGCGGGTCAAGCACGATTGGAAAAGGCGCGGTGCTCGCGGGGCAGGTGGGCATTGGCGACCACGTACACATTGGGCCGGGCGTGATTCTGGGCGGGCAGGCTGGGTGTTCAGCGGCGCGACGGTCACGAACGATGGGCTGAAGGCGGGGACGGTGCACTGGGGCACGCCCGCGCGCCCGCTCAGAGAAGTGTTGCGGGAGCAGGCGGTGCTGGCGAGGATGGCGAGAAAGCAGCGGAGCTAGCGGAGTTAGCGGTGCTAGCGGAGCTAGAAACAGCCGGTGGCCTGGAGTCAGTAGCCAGTAGCCAGTAGCCTGTAGTCGGTAGATTGTGGCATCCAAGCGATAACAATGAGTTGCCGGCTGCAAGCTTCAGGCTGAGAACTGCGAACGATGAACTGAGAACTGAATATGGCGGTGATTGTCGTTGGCGGGGGCGGGCGCGGCGCGGGGAAGACGGCGCTCGTATGCGGGCTGATTCGCGCGCTGCCGGAGATCGACTGGACCGCGGTGAAGATCACAACGCACGAACATGGGAAGGCGGCGCCGATCTGGGAAGAGACGACGCCGGGAGACACGACTGACACGGCACGCTACCTTGCCGCGGGAGCGCGGCGAGCGTTATTAGTCACCTCGGGGCTGGTGACGGCGGGCGAGGGCGCACTCGGTTCCGTCGTCCAGCAGCTCCTTGAAGAACATCCGGCACCTGCCGGGATCATTTTCGAATCGAACAGCGTGCTGCATCATGTGCGGCCGGATGTGTGCCTTTGCGCGGCGACGAGCCCATGGGCGGCCCTGAAGGCTTCTCACGATCTTTTACTGGAGCATGCAGACGCGATGGTCGAGTTGGCCGGGCACGATCACATCATCGAGGCGGAGAAGATCACGTTTCGGTTGGCGGCCTTGGACCGCGTGTCGCCGGTGATGCTGGAGTGGGTGCGGGAGAAGCTAGCCAGTAGCCAATAGCCGATACTCTCCTTCCGGCGTGACCGCGAACCTTGACTTCCGGATCGCTTGCTTGTAACGTGGGCGAACATTCCCTGGATCTGCGACTGTGTTTCAAAAGAAGACAGCCGGAGTGTGCGAATTTTGGACACTGTATCGATTTCGGACAACGGCAAGGTTACGGGCAGTGCATTGGCTGCATCATTGGAGCGGGCTGGTGCGCCCGAACTCGATGAGGATCGTTTGGGGTGGCTGGCGTTGACCTTGACGCCGGGGCTGGGACCGAGGCGGATTCTGGATGCGGTAAAACAACTGAAGTCGCCAGGTCAGATTTTTACACTGGCATTGACGGAGCTTGAGGGGTTGAGGTTTTCTGCCGAGGCGGCGCAATTTCTGTTCGACGGCAAGGGACGCAAGGCGGCGGAAGAAGAATCGGCGCGGGCTGCTGCGCAGGGCGCAAGGATCATCGATTACGCGAGCCGGGAGTATCCGGAGCGGCTGCGCGAGATTTACGATCCGCCGACGGTGCTTTGGGTGCGCGGTGACGCGAAGCTGCTGAGCCGGCCCGCGATCGCGGTAGTGGGGACGCGCCATCCGACGCCCTACGGGACAGGGATCGCCGAGTTACTGTCGCGCGATCTGGCGGCGAGGCGGCTGGTGATTGTGAGCGGGATGGCGCGCGGCATTGACTCCTGCGCGCACAAGGGCGCGCTGGCGGCGCGCATGCCCACGGTGGCAGTGTGGGGCACGGGCATCGACGTGGTGTATCCCAAAGAGAACAAGAAGCTGGCTGAGGAAATTCTGGCGACGGGCGGGGCCATCGTGAGCGAGATGCCGATGGGGACGTTTCCCGCGCCGCAGAACTTTCCCCGGCGGAACAGAATTCTCAGCGGGCTGAGCGTGGCGGTCCTGGTCGTGGAGGCAGGAGAGAACTCGGGAACCCGGGTCACGGCGCGCTGCGCCGCCGAACAGAACCGGGATCTATATGCTGTTCCGGGGAACGTGACCAATAAGGGCTCATGGACTCCTAACACGTTGATAAAACAGGGGGCTAAGCTGGTGGCGACCTGGGAGGATGTCTGGGAGGATCTGCCTTCGCAGATACGGCTGGAGCTGGAAGCGCTGGCTCCCGGTGAATCCAAAGCGGAGACCCAGGCATCCTTATTGGCTGATCCGGTACTCCGGCCCCAGGAGGCGATGGTACTGGAAGTCCTGCGGACCGACGAGAGCCTGCAGATCGACGAAATCCTTGATCTCCTTGAGACTCAACTCACTTCCTCTGAAGTATTTACGGCGCTTTTCGAGCTGGAGATGGCGGGCCGGATACGGCAACTGCCGGGGAAGAATTATGTGAGGACCATGTAGGAGATCAGCGGAGCTGGCGGAGTTAGCGGAGCTAGGAGTGTTCAAGCCTTCGGGAGCCCGCGGAGTGGGCCTGCCAGGCGAATCCAGGCCGGCTGCCGGAAGGTGGAAGTTACTTTTCGGATGCGCGACTCAATATAGATGCAAAGGGTCGGATTTGGCGCGGTTTGCGTGCTGGCGAGGCGGGTTCGGACACCCGGAAATGGGACGGCGGACGAAGAAAAATAGCCCGTACCGGTGGAATTGAAGGGGTCATCCGTGCTACGGTGCAAGCCTTGCGGCCATTTTTTTGCGAGCCCGGGCCCGGAAACGATTGGGCTGCGCAAGGAGCATGGGCTGAGGACGAGCTGACTTGGGTCATAAGGTCGTTGCGGAACGATGCAGCGAAAATGCAGGTCCTTCGACTCCGTTTGCCGTTAAGAACACGGCAAACTACGCTCAGGATGACAGCATGATTGTTTAACAAGAGCGAGCGGACCGATGGAACCGATTGGCTGTGAGAGAGTCAAACAAGGGAATTGAAGTGGGAAACGAGTAGGACCGGCGGAGAACGGGCCGGAAACAGTCAAGCGAGCTATAGAGAGAGGGAACCGGGTTAAGGGATGGCAACAACAAAGTCATTGGTGATCGTAGAGTCGCCGGCGAAGGCGAAGACGATCGAAAAATATCTGGGCAAAGGGTTCGATGTGAGAGCCTCGGTGGGCCACATTATGGACCTGCCCAAGAACGAGCTGGGCGTGGAGCTGAAGAAGCGCACCTTCGAGCCGGAGCTGATTGTGTCGCCCGGCAAAGAGAAGGTGGTCGATCAATTGAAGAAAGCGGGGGCCAAGGCCGACGAGATTTATCTCGCGCCTGACCCTGACCGCGAGGGTGAGGCGATTGCGTACCACCTCGCCATTCAGCTCGGGACCAACGCCAAAGAGAGAAAGAAGATTCGCCGGGTCACTTTCAACGAAATCACGAAGAAGGCGGTTCAGGAAGCATTCAAGCATGCGCGCGACATCGACGAGAACCTGGTGGCCGCGCAGCAGACGCGACGTGTGCTTGATCGCCTGGTGGGCTACCAGATTTCGCCGCTCCTGTGGGACAAGGTGCGGCGCGGATTGTCGGCGGGGCGCGTGCAGACCGTGGCGCTGCGGCTGATCGTGGAGCGGGAGCGCGAGATTCGCGCGTTCCAACCATTGGAGTACTGGACGCTGGAAGCGCAGTTGCACCCGGAGAAACAAGCCGATCAGAAGTTCAAGGCAAAGTTTATCGGCATTGACGGCGAGCCGGCGCGCGTCGCGAACGGCACGGACAAGGACGGAAAAGAACAGTTCATTGCAAGCGCACTGCCCGACAAGAAACAAATGGACGAGGTGCTGGCGGCGCTGGAAAAAGCGGAGTGGTCCATTACCGGCGTGCAGGCGCGCGAACAGCAGCGCAGGCCGCTGGCGCCGTTCATCACCAGCCAGCTGCAGCGCGACGCCGCGAACAAACTCGGTTTCAACGTGCGGCGGACGATGGGCGTGGCGCAGCGGCTTTATGAAGGCGTGGATCTCGGCAGCGAAGGAACCACGGGACTGATCACCTATATGCGTACCGATTCACCGCGCGTGGCGCCCGAAGCAGTAACCGGCGCGCGGGAGTGGATTGGCAAAGAGCTGGGCACCAAGTATCTGCCCGACTCGCCGAATGTATACAAGGGCAAGAAAGATGCGCAGGACGCGCACGAGGCCATTCGCCCGACAGATGCGGCGCGGACGCCGGAGTCGATTGCGCGCTACCTGAGCGACGAGCAGTTGAAGCTCTACACGCTGATCTGGCGGAGGTTTGTGGCTTCGCAGATGGTTCCGGCGATTTACGACGTGACAACGGCAAACATCGTGGCGGTCTCCTCCAAAACCAGGAAGAAATACGATTTCCGCGTGAGCGGGTCGGTGATGCGCTTCGACGGATTCCTGAAGGTCTATGAAGTTTCAGAGGACAAGAAGGACGAGGACGACGAGAGCGCAAACCGGCTGCCTAACCTGGACGGAGTGAAGGCGCTGGGACTCGACGAACTGCTGCCGGAGGATCACTTTACGCAGCCGCCGCCGCGTTACAACGAGTCCTCGCTGGTGAAGGAACTGGAAGAGCGTGGCATCGGCAGGCCTTCGACCTATGCCTCGATCATCAATACCATTCAGGACCGCGAGTACGTGGTGAAGCATGGCGGATCGCGCGGGCGATTCTATCCGACGGAGATCGGCGTGGTGGTGTGCGACCTGATGGTCGAGAATTTTCCGTATATCTTCGACACCGCTTACACCGCCAAGCTTGAGACCGAGCTTGACGACATTGAAGACGGAAAAGAGAAGTGGACCGACCTTCTGAATGGGTTCTACGACCACTTTGAAGACGAGTTGAAAGACGCCGGCAAGAAAATGCGGAACATCAAGCGCATGGAAGAGGTGACCGGTGAAAAGTGCGAAGTGTGCGGGTCGCCGCTGGTTTTGAAGTGGGGCAAATTCGGCACGTTCTTTGCCTGTTCGGCTTACAACAAGAAGGATCCGACGAGCTGCACGTTTACCAAGGAAAATATCGCTTCAAAGCCCGACCTGAATACTCCGGAAGCGCAGGAGGCCGGCGATACTGAGGAGTATTGCGAGAACTGCGGCAAAGTGATGGTCATGCGGCGTGGAATCTTCGGGCCGTTCATGGCCTGCCCGGATTACAACGCCGATCCGCCGTGCAAGACATTCAGGAAGCTGAGCCAGAAGCAGCAACAGAAGCCGCCCGAGCCAACCGGCGAGCCTTGCCCGGTTTGCGGCAAGCCGCTGGTGCTGCGCCAGGGCGCGTACGGGGAGTTTGTTTCGTGCTCCGGCTATCCCAAGTGCAAGTACGTGAAACAGAATCTGATCGAGGGGATGAAGTGCCCCAAGTGCGGCGAGGGCGACCTGGCCGAGCGGCGCGCGCGAAGGGGCAATGTCTTCTGGGGCTGCACGAATTATCCCAAGTGCGACTTCACTTCGAATTTGAAGCCGGTAGCGAAGAAATGTCCCAAATGCGGCAGTCCGTACCTGCTCGAGAAGACGCTGAAGTCCGGCGTGTTCCTGGTGTGTCCGAATTTGAAAAAGACCGCCGAGGAAGAGGCTGCGGCGAAGAAGCGCGGCAAGAAGAAAGCGCCAGAAGGCGAAGAGGGGGCCAAGGTGGTTTGCAGCTACTCGAAGCGCATTGGCGATGCGCCCCCGCCGCCCACTGCCGAAACCCACGGCCCGGTTGTCGAGAAAAAGGAAGAGAACGAGGAGCTGCAGCCGGCGTAAGAACAACAGGGAAGAGGGAGTAGCCAATAGAGATTAAAGGCGCGCTCAACGGCGCGCCTCTTTCGTTGACGCCAAATACATGACATCGGGTGAATCAGTTACCATTGGCTGCGGAGACTCTCATGGAACGAATGCTGGCCACGCCGGCCGATGCCGAAATTATTCTGAGACTTTATGAACTGCGCACTGAAGCGGTCATGCGCCAGGCGCGCGCGTGGGTTGGCGGCGAATTCTGGCCGCAGACGGCCGATGAGTTCTATGCCGTCTACGAGAATCCTCGCGATCCGCACAATCCATGGCTGCGCCAAGTGCTGACTTACTGGGAGATGGCCGCGGCGATGGTGCTGCACGGCGCGGTCTCTGCGGAGCTTTTTGTCGACTGCAACGGCGAGGGCTTTTTCCTGCTGGCCAAATTCGCGCCTATCCTGCAAGCGATTCGCGAGAAGAACCCCACATTCATGAACAAGACCACCGATATGATCAATCGCTTTTCAGCGGCTGCGCAGCGCTATGAGGTGACCTTGAAACGCGTGGAAGCGACGCGCGGCGCGCGGGCCGGGAAGTAAAAGACATCGGAGCTGGCGTGGTTGGCGGAGCCAACCAGCGGGCATGCAATCTCGATAGTAGAGCGATGCCACACAGGAGACGAACCTGGTTGGTACTCGCCACGCTGCCCTGAAGTCTGATAAGGTCATATCGATTCATATCCCCTGGCAGTTTTTTGAGCTGTCTGCGGGGCGAAACTGGCTTTGACTGAAAGCGACCGGATAACCATGGCGCGAGCAACCTGGAACGGCAGAGTCATTGCAGAGAGCGAGCGGACCGAGGAACTGGACGGAGATGTCTATTTTCCTGAGTCCAGCCTCAAGCGGGAATTCTTTCGATCCAGCTCCACCACATCAACCCATCCCCTCAAAGGCCAGGCACGATTCCTGACCGTCGTGATCGACGGGCAGGACAATCAGGATGCCGCCTTCTACTATCCCGATCCCAAGCCGGCGGCCCGCAAGGTGAAGGGCTACGTCGCATTCTGGCGGGGCGTGGAAGTGGAGAAATAGCTGCTAGCTTTTAGCCGCTACCTTCCAGCTCCATCCTGCTCATGTCACTGCATCGGCTTGTTACGCAAAGACGATTGTCGAGAACCGACATGGAGCGTTCCGCGCTCAGTAGTCCGGGCAAAACGCATTGAGTGGTACTTCCTCGGGGAGCTAGAGGCTAGAAGCTAGCAGCTGAGGCCTAATACGCCTGAAGCTGCTCGAACGGAAGGCGCACGCGGAAGCAGGTTGAGCCGGGCTCGGACTTCACACTCAAATGGCCGCTATGCTTGCGCACGATGCGCATGGCGTTGTCGAGGCCGAGGCCCAGGCCCTTGCCGGGCGCCTTGGTGGTGAAGAAGGGCTCGAAGATACGTTCCTGGAGCTCGGGAGGAATGCCGGGGCCTGTATCCCAAATCTCCACGAGCAGCATTTCACCCTCGATGCGGCAGGCCACGCGCAGGCGGCCGCTGTTTCCAAGGGCGTCGAGAGCATTTTCAATGAGCGCGGTCCAAACCTGATTCAACTCGCCGCTGTAGGCGCTGATGCGCGGCAGGTCAGGTTGATAGTCGCGCTCGATCTCAATGTGGGTCATGCGGGAGGCCAGCATTTGCAGGGTTGCGTCAAGGCCAGCGGCTACGTCGACTTCGAGGATTGGGGCGCGGTCCATGTTGGAGTAATCCTTGACGGCGTCGATGAGGTCGAAGATGCGCGCGGTGGAGCTGACAATGGTCTCGGCGGCGCGCGCGGAGCGCAGATAGCGGGCGAAATACTGCAGAACGACGCAACACTCGCCTGGGCTGAGGAATTCTCGCAGTTCATCCAGGTCCGCCTGGACCACGGATTGCTCGGCCATTTGCGCGGCCACTTCCCAGGCGTCGCAGCAGCCAATGCCTGTGAGCCATGTGCGCAGCGATTCTTCGCGTCGAATGAAGGCGAGAGCGTCAGTATCCGCGGGCGGTTCTAGGGACTCGCCGGTTCGGCAGATGATCTTCTCCTCCCACGCCACGACCTTTTCCATTTGCTCGCCGGTGAGGCGCAGCGTGATGAGGTTGATGCGGTTGCTACGGTTGGCGCGCAGCGCGGAGAGGAGAGTTGCCGCGGCGCGTTGCGCGGCCGATGCGGGATTGTTGAGTTCGTGCGCCAGATTCCCGGCCAGTTGACCCAGAGCCGCGAGCTTTTCAGCTTGCTGCTCGATTCGGGTGACTTCGCGGACGCGATCGAGTAGCGTGGAGACAATCCGCTGCGTCATGGAGGGGATGGCCGCGAGCATCTCAGGGAAAACCGAGCGGTGAATCAGCAGGGTCCAGACGGGCGAGACGGCGAATCCCTGTCCGCCGTAGCCTTTCATGCGCGAGAAGGGCAACAGACCGGTCATTTGGCCGGTGCGGCCGATGAAAAGCGCCATGGGGCCGCCGTGTTGCCGGCGCACATGAATTTCACCTTTGAGAATAAGGACCATGTGCTCGGCTGGAGCGCCTTCCTCGAAAAGAATGTCGCCGGGATTGGCGATATATTCCTGGCCGTGACGCGCGAGCCATAGCCGGTCCTCGAAGGGCAGTCCGTGCAAGGGGCCAATCCGATCGATGGCCTCTGCGATTTCTTCAGGCGGCGTGGGGGTGGCGGGAGCGACAGCGGTGGGGGAAAGCATCCGGGACCTCCGGGGTAGATTCTTGATATCAAAGGATAGCCCATTGGCGCGGCGGGAAGATGAATGCTAGGGCCTGTTAACACTATTGGGATGGTGGCGACGGGAGCCGATTTTTGCGGGTTCTAGGAGCGAGGAGTGACGCATACCGGGTGTCTGCTAGCGACGAGCGACAACGAAACCGGGAAAATCGGCCCCGTCCCTTCGGGTTGCGACAAAAATCGGGCCATACTTCGTTCTCGCCCTCGACCTTGGAGCCACCAAAGCCTTCGGGCTCGGCCTCGTCTGGCCCGATTTTTGTTCGCAACGCCATCCACTCCAATAGTGTTAACAGGCCCTAGCGCCGCTCCAGTGTCGGCGATTGGTGTTCGAGCTCGGAAGGCCGATCGGCGCCGTCCGGTGCGGATCGGGGCGCTACATTCCAGGCGTCGGCGACGATATAAAGGGGCCGGCCTTTAATCTCCTCAAAGATTCTGCCCACGTACTCGCCAAGAATGCCCACGGTGATGAGCAAGGCGGCGTTGCTCATGGAGAGCACGATCATGAGCGAGGTCCAGCCGGGAACGGTGTGTCCCCTGTGAAACGCGAGCAGCGCTCTGATGGCCTCCTCAACGGCAAACAGAGCCATCGCTCCGCCGGCGAAAAAGCTCATGCGCAAGGGCAGTGGCGAAAAGGAAACGGCAGCGTTCCATGCCAGGCGGATCATGCGGCTGAGCGGATACTTGGTGGTTCCGGCCGCGCGAGGCTGCCGCTCATAACGCACGCAGATTTGCGGATAGCCGACCCAGGCCACCATGCCGCGCAGAAAACGATGCAGCTCGCGCATGGAGCTGAGGCTTGAGACGCAGCGGCGCGACATGAGGCGGAAGTCGCCCACATCGGAAGGAAGCGATTTGAGGAAAAATGTCTGCATCAAGCGGTAGAAAAGCCATGCGGTGGCGCGCTTGAAGAGGTTCTCGCCGGCGCGAACCGAACGCTGGCCGCATACGACATCGTAGCCATTGCGATACTGCGCCACCATCTCGTGAATGACGTCGAGGGGATCTTGCAGATCGGCGTCGATCAGGACCACGGCGTCGCCGGAGGCGTAGTCCACGCCGGCTGTGGCTGCCAGACTGATGGCCGAAGTTGCGGGAGAAGCTGAGCACCTTGATGCGGCGGTCGCGCCCGCTCCACTCGACCAGAAAGTCGATGGTGTGATCGGTGCTGCCGTCATTCACGAGAATCACTTCGCAGGGGTAGGGCGACGCGTTGATGAAGCGCGTGACCTCTGCGGCAAGCAGGGGGAGGCTCTCCTGCTCGTTGTAGCAGGGGATCACGAGCGACAGCAGTGCTGGTTCAAGCCGGGATTTCAGGTAGCCGGAAGACATGGTCAGTTGGTTTGGGATGAAACCATTGACCTTGATGGTAGCGCCTGCGAGGGCCTTGTTGCCATGATGCTTTTGGTTCAGTTCGGTAGAGCTTTCACTCAGGGCCGAGGCTCTACTCTCTAATCAATCCAAGACGCGCTTACCTGGCTTGCGAGACGAGGTCGCGGCTGACGACGGCTGGTTTGCGCGTTTTGGAGCGTCTGAGCGAGAGCGCTCCGGCGACGGCCAGAACAACAACGGCAGGCTCAAGCGGTTGCCGGTAGTCCATCATGGGATGCGTGAGGTAGTAGGTGATGGGGAAGACGGCGATCAGCAGGAGGTAGGGAATCAGGGAGGTGCGATTGGTGCGACCCAGGCTGCGAATGCCGAGGAGCATGAGCAGGGTGACACTTGAAACGTAGAAGACGTTCCCCGGCGTGGCGGGCTGATCCTGGAGTTCCTGGGCAGAAAAGCTCCAGAATCCAGTCCAGTAATAGACGATGCGACGCAGTGTCTTGACGACCAGGAACGCGTAGTGCGGGCGATTCCTGAGGTCGTCGAGGGACAGTGCGCGCTTCTCAGCGAGATAGGGAATTTCGCCCATGGTCAGGTACTTTTGCATTTCGACAGGGCTGCTCGCTGGATAAGGCCGGTTGCCGCAGGTGGGCGGCGAGGTGTGGTCGTTGGGCGCGTTGCCAAAGTCGTCGGCGTAAAGTTCGAGCCATATGTTGTCGCGGATGGGCACGAGGACACCGAGGACGCGGTAGTTGCGGAGTGTCCACGGCGTGAGCACTGCGAAGAATGCGAGCATGGTCAGCGCGCCGTTCAGCACCCAGGGCATACCTGCCTTGTGCGCCTGCCAAAGAGCGAAGCCGAGCAGGAAAGGCAGCGTAGACATGATGGAGGCGTTCGAGTGCGCGGTGATTCCATAGAGCGCGCCAAAGCCGATCCAGGCCCACGGCGCGGCGGTCTGGTGAATGCGCTGGGCAATGCAGAAACATGTGGTGAACAGCAAGCTGGTGAGGGCGTATTCCCAAACTCGCCCGGCAGAGAAATAGATTGCGAAGGGATAAAGCGCCCAGACCCAGGCAGAGATTTTGGCTCCGCGCAGGCCGAGCGCGTACTTTGCGCTGAAATAGACAGGAATGCAGGTGAGAGTTGAAAGAACGCTGTTGATGGTGAGGATGACAAACGCGGAGGTGAGCGAGTAGACGCCAAAGAGACGAAAAACGAGGGAGAGCAGTCCGGGATAGAGCGGGGACATGATCGCAGTAGGACCGCTCCACGGCCAGTAGGGTGAGGAGAAGCCGTGGCCGGTGGCGAGGGCGCGCGCGATCCATCCCATTTCCCAGCCGAATGCTTCATAGTGCTGGTCCGCGTCAGGCAGATCGCGATAGGTGAAGATGACGACGACGAGGCGAATGGCCAGGGCGATCGCCATTGCCGGCAAGATCTGGCGGAGCCAGCCGGCCCGATCCTGCGGCGCGGCAAGACTGTCTTTTGAACCTCGGAGCGTCGTGTTGTTCTTCATGGGGTCGGTTCATTCAATTGTTTCATAATTCGACCTTCGCCGGTTTTCGCCGGGGACACTCGATAAAGGGAAGTATTTCTCGGCCTCGTGGACTGCGGACGATCTGGCTAATTGGCCCGGGTAGTAGACTTGAACCGGTCTCATAAGCCAGCCTCGTCAACTCACAGGAATCATGGGATCCGCCTTGGCGTTGGATCCCATACTCGCGCACTTTGGAGCCCGCGCCTTTATGAGACCGGTTGTGGGCCTTGGTTTTTTGAACCGGGAGACCGCTCGATGCAGATTACGTTTGCCGCCTCGGAAGCCACGCCCTTTGCCAAGACCGGCGGCCTGGCCGATGTTGTTGGAGCGCTGCCCCGCGAACTGGTAAAGCTCGGGCACAAAGTTACGGTATTCCTGCCGTTCTACTCGCGGGTGCGGCGGTTGATCGAGAACCAAGACGGGGGCGAGCTGAAGTACGCGATTCGTTCGCTCACGATTCCATTTCGCTACTACAATCGGTTTGTTGGCGTGGTGGACGCGGGCCAGCGTGACGGGGTGCAGCACTACTTTATCGATTGCCCGGAGTTGTATGACCGCAAAGAACTTTATGGTCCGAGCGGAGCCGAGTATGCCGACAATGCGGAACGTTTCGGGCTTTTCTGCCGCGGTGTGATCGAGGCGTCAAAGCAGCTTGGCGTGCCTGATGTCTTTCACGTCCACGATTGGCAGGCGGCGCTAATTCCCGTGTATCTAAAGACGGTTTATCTGCCAGACCCCGAACTTCTCCGCGCGGCCACGGTACTCACCATTCACAATGCCGCGTATCAAGGCACATTTCCGCCAAAGACTACAGAGGAACTGCTCTTTCCGTGGGATGTTTTCACGATGGACAAGCTGGAGCAGTTCGACCGCTTCAACTTTCTCAAGGGCGGAGTGGTCTTCAGCGACCTGTTGACAACGGTGAGCAAGAAATATGCCGAGGAGATTCAGACAGCAGAGTTTGGCGAGCAGCTCGAGGGCGTTCTGCACAAGCGCGCTGCCGATCTGCATGGAATTTTGAACGGCGTGGACTATGCGCTCTGGGACCCGGCCAAGGACGGTTATCTTGCCGCGCATTACACGGCGGAAAATCTCGAAGGCAAGCGCGCATGCCGCGCGGATGTGCTGCATGCGTTCGGACTGGAAAACGTGGAAGAGACGACACCGGTGATTGGCATCGTTTCGCGCTTTGCGAAACAGAAGGGGTTCGACATCCTGGCCGAGATCACCGAGGAGATTGCCGAGCGCGATGTAGCCGTTGTGGCGCTGGGGACGCACGATCCGTATTACGAAAATCTGTTTCGCGCGTGGGCGTTCAAGCATCCGGGAAACATCGCTGTGCAGATTCGCTATGACGAGACGCTGGCGCACAAAATCGAGGCCGGCTCCGACATGTTTCTGATGCCGTCGCGTTACGAACCGTGCGGGCTGAACCAGATCTATTCGCTCAAGTACGGAACGGTGCCCATCGTTCGCGCCACCGGAGGTCTGGACGACACGATCGAAGAGTGGGACTCGGAGAAGGGAACGGGCACCGGATTCAAATTCGAGGGATTCGATCCCAAAGATCTGCTCGCAGAGATTGATCGGGCGCTGGATGCATTCCAAAACAAAAAAGCGTGGGAACGCCTGATGCGCAATGGGATGGCGCGTGATTACAGTTGGCGAGGTCCGGCGAAGGAATACGTGCGCGTGTACGAAGAGGCGGTCCGCAGTCGAGCGTGAGGAATCTCGCGCCAGGCGAGCGACCCTCTCTCGCGTATATCGTCTTTCTGAAATTCCACCAATTTGAGCGGAACAACCTGGAAGGCTGAGGGGCCGGCTGCCGCTGCGCCTGAGGGCAAAGTCGAGTCCGACTTTTCCACAAGAAATCCGTGTAGCGGCGCTTGACAGAATTCCACAGGGTTCAATCTGCATTAAATTGAAGTTAATTCCAAATTAAAAAGCAGCGAAAGAGATGATTTCTCGCTAGTTTGCTCGAAAGGTGAGTGGATGGAACGTCTCTCTGTCCCTGCATGGTTCCGACGGCGATTCGCCGGGAGCTGTTTTGTTCTTGGCGGGCTTGCGGTCTTTGCCGCCGGTCCGCTTTCTGCTCAGTCCACATTCAGACTCTATTCTGGGCATCGTGCGCGACGCGTCTGGCGCAATTGTCCAGAACGCCCAGGTGACGCTCGAGAATACCGGGACGCAGGCCTCGCTACAGGCAGTGGCGGATGCCGAAGGCAACTATGCATTCCGGAATGTCGACGCGGGTCTCTACAAACTCACGATTGCCGCGCCGGGCTTCGCGACCGAGTCGTTGCCCGAGATCGCACTCGCAGCGCGCGAAACACGTCGCATTGACGCCACGCTGAAGCCGGGAGCCGAGACGCAGACTATCGAGGTGAAAGAAGACGCGGTGCCAGTGATTACTACCGACGCCTCCACTTTGGCGGTGACGAAGCTGGGTGACGAACTGGTCGATCTTCCCGTTGCCATCTACTCGCGCTCCACTGGTTCCACCAGCCCAATTTCCACGCTGACAACAGAGACAGGCGTCCAGACCGACGATAGCGGAGACCTGGAGGTTTTGGGCGCCACTCCGGCACTGCTGAGCGTCACCATTGACGGTATCTCCTCGGTGGGCGTCGAATATTCAGGTCCAGTGAACGAGATGTTCCCCTCCTTCAATTCCATTGAGGAGATCCGCGTCTCGGAATCGAACAACAGTGCTGAGTTTTCTGGTGTTGCCGACATCACTACCATCTCCAAAGCAGGTACAGTCAGCTACCATGGCAGTCTGTTCGAAAACAACGAGAATACAGTCTTCAACTCGAACGATCCCTTTGCGCTGACCAAGCCGCGCATCAACATGAACGACTTCGGCGGCACGCTTGGCGGACCCCTCGCACTCCCAGTCCGAAACGTTTCATCGAACCGCACGTTCTTTTTCCTGAGCTACGAAGGTCTACGCCTGCCGCGAGAAACGCCCATTCTGCTCAGTGTGCCCTCTGCCGCCATGCGTAGCGGTGACCTGACAAGTTATCTCGCCGGCCAGGGAGTTGGGGCCATTGCGAAGCCGGATGGAACACCCCTGGATGCGACGCAGGTGACGCCGAGCCCAATCGCTGCAGCCGGGCTCAAGTACCTGTTCCCGGCGCCGAATTACGGCCCTCCCGATTCGTACGCGAACAACTACCAGGTCAACTTTCCATCACCGATCTCAGCTAACCAGGGAGATTTGCGATTGGATCACACGATCTCCTCGCGGCAATCGATCTTCGCGCGCTTTTCCTATAAGAATCGCCAGGTGCTGACCGCTCCATCCGCAGACTGCACCTATGCATATTGCGCCGAGGCCGGCAGCCCGTTGCAGGGGGCGTACAACACGCCCGAGATCGACGAGGGCCTGACCCTGGCGGACAATTACATCTTCAAGCCAAATCTACTAAATGAGTTTCGCGGCGGCTTCAACGCCCAGCACACTTCAGAAACGCAAAGCTACTCGACCAGCGATCTCCTGACCCAAACCGGGCTCGCTGCCGCAGTGCCGCAGCCGGACCTGCAATGGTCCGAAGCACCCCAGATCCTCATCAACGGCTTCATGTCCACGGGCGCGGGGAATCCGGGGGTGCAGCGAGGCGAAATCATCCAACTTCTGGATAACGTCACCTGGACTCACCGCGAACACACCTTTAAGTTCGGCGCCGACCTGAAAAGGCTCTCCGATCACGACGACAACGTCTACGGCAACTATCGCTCCGGCTGGTACGTTTTTAACGGAAGTTCCGATGTTGGCCAGGCAATCGGCGACCCCTACACAGCCTTCCTTCTCGGCTACCCCGACTACACCGAAGTCAGCTCCACCAACAACCCGACGATGGATGGCCTGGGCTACTCATGGGCGGTGTTCGCGCAGGATGACTGGAAGGTGGGGCAAAATCTCACGTTGAACCTGGGTATGCGCTACGAGATGCATCCACCGATCCACGAGACGCATTGGAACACGGCGACGTTCCTGCCCGATTGGACAGGGATGGGCACCGACGGAACCATGGTCCACGGCGCCGTGGTTGTGCCTAACCAACAGGCAAGCAACAACTCCTCGCAGGCCTTCAGGAGCGGCATTGCCCCCACGCCCATCATGACGGCGTCGGAGGCGGGAATTCCCGAGTCGCTACGGTTTACCGATCGCAGCGATTCAGGTCCGCGCCTGGGCTTCGCCTGGCGTCCGCTGGGCAATGACAGAACTGTGTTCCACGGCGGCTGGGGCCGCTTTATCGAGACGCCGCTCGGCTTTTCACTGGTTGCCGGATGGGCGGTGGCCGCCAGTTACGTGCCCACTTACAACCAGGATTATGACTCTGACGGCATCACGCCGCTGCTCTCGCTCACGAACCCTTTCAATGCGGCTGCGACGGCAACGGGCGGTTTCTACTATGCGTTTCCCATCCATTACAAAGATACCCGCGGTGCAGCAGTGGAATCTCACCTTCGAGCAAAATCTGGGAAAGAGCATCGGCCTGCGTCTCTCGTACTCAGGGAGTCATGGCACGAACCTTGAAGCGATGGAAGACCTGAATCAGGTGCCGGCTAATACTCTGGGGTACGCCAATGCCGAAGCCAATCGCCCCTACCCCAACTGGAGCGTGATTCAGAGCGTCGAAAACGCCGCCTTCAGTAACTACTCGAGCGGCACGGCAGAGCTTTCACGGCACGATGGCAAATCGATTGGTTTTGACCTGAGCTACACGTTTACGCGTGACCTCTCCAACGCAGGCGGCATAGCGCCGACCGCATTTGCAGTCGCAGGCGGCAGCTTTCTCACCGATCGCTTTCACCCCGGCCTCGACTACGGTAATGTCATCTACGATCGCCGCCAGCGCTTTTTGGCCACCTATCTTTACAATCTGCCCTTCGGCAATGGCCAGCGCTGGTTGACGACCAACAGCGCGGCCAGAGCGCTTGCGGGCGGCTGGCAATTAGCCGGAGTCACGGTGGTGCAGTCGGGCGCCTTTCTGACGCCGTTTGAGCAATCTGTTGATCCGGCCAACACCAACATCCTGACTACCGTTGGATTGGCGCGGACAGACCAGTTGAACAGCGTGTCGCTCTATGCGACTCATCGCAGCACGTTGCAGTGGCTTAATCCGGCCGCGTTTCCGTATCAAAACCTGGCGGTGAACTACGGCTCGCCGAACCAGGCGGGTATCGGCCGCTTCGGCAACGCTCCTGTGGGCGGAGTGATCGGCCCGGGCACTGTGAGCTTCTCGTTGTCGCTCATGAAGAGCGTCTCGCTGCACGACCAGACCAGTTTCCGCTTCAGCGCGGAGGCGGCAAACGTCTTCAACCACCGCAACTACGAGCCGCCGAACATGCAGGCGGATTCGGCAGGGTTCGGGTCGATCACGGCGTTGCAAACGGCCGAGGGAGCCGGCCCGCGAAGTCTGGAACTGACTGGCCGTTTCAGCTTCTGACGCCTGCTACGCAGAGTCTGAATAAAAGGCATACCGCAAAGGGCAGGGTCGATGTGCGTGGCCGCAGCCCCTCTATCTGCTAACCTGAAAACTCTTGTTTCGGAAAATAATTCCCGGAGGTCGAAAATGGGATTTCGGTTCATGGTGGCATGTTGTTTGTTGGGCGTGGGCTCGATCGCGGCTGCGCAGGCGGGAAGTGCGCCAAGCGGTCCGGCAGCCGGGACAATTGTGACCCCGGCAAGCGCTTATGATTCGCAGTTGAGCATCATCGAATTCGAGATGATGGGCGCGGTGAAAGCCATGCCGGCCGAGAAGTTCGACTTCGCTCCGAGCCAGGCGATCTTTGTGCCTGGGCAAAAGACCGAGTTCGCAACGGTACGGACATTCGCGCAGCAGGCAACCCACGTGGCGCAGGCCAACTACTTTTTCTACAGCGCCGTCAGCGGGTTGAAGCCCGACGTGGATGCGGATGGACTGGCGAAGCTGACCAAGAAGGACGACGTCGTTGCGGCGCTGGCAGGATCGTTTGCGTTTGCGCACAAGGCCATTGCCACGTTGACGCCCTCGAACGCGTTTGAAGTGGTGAAACTGCCGGAGCCGGGGACGTGGACACGCGGGACGCTTGCGGGGTTCGGTGTTTCCCACGCTTTCGACCACTACGGGCAGATGGTGGAGTATTTGAGGATGAACGGCATTGTGCCGCCAGCCAGCGCGCGGTAAACGCTAGGGATGAAGACACTGGCCAACGCGCAGGACAGAGCTGAAATCATTGCGCGCATCACGTTGATGAGTCTGTCGAACCGGCGGCGATGGGGAACGATGACTGCTGGCCAGATGATCTGCCATTTGAGCGACGCATTTCGCGTGGCCCTCGGCGATCGCACGGCAAAGCCAGTTAAGAATCGATATAACGGGGCGCCGATGAAGTGGTTGGCGCTTTGGCTTCCGCTGCCGTGGCCGCACGGTGTGGCCACGGTGCCGGAGTGCGATGCCAAAGTTGACGGAACTCCGCCAGCGGACTTTGAGCGCGACAAGAACGACCTTCTCGCCCTGCTCGAACGGTTCGCTGCGAAACCCAACGTGGTGGCGCAGCATGCGCATCCATTCTTTGGGCAAATGACGGAGAAAGAGTGGCTGCGATGGGGATATCTGCACGCGGACCATCACCTGCGTCAATTCAGCGCTTCATTGCGGGGATCCGAATCTTCAGCACGTCTTCGATGATGTCGGCTGCGCGGTCGAGGCCATTTGTCGCGTCAATAGCAGACTGTATTTTGCGGGCGGCGAGCCGATACGAATCGTTCTCAAGGACGGCTCGCACCGCCGAGCGCAGGCGCTTCGCATTGAGCCGGCGTGGAAGCACAACCACCCCGGCTCCGTGCGCTTTGACGCGCGCCGCGACGCCCGGCTGGTCGTTGCCCAGCGGGATGCACACCATAGGTACACCTTCAGACAGCGACTCGAGGACCGTATTGAGCCCGGCGTGCGTGATGACCAGCGTTGCGCGCTTGACGAGCTCCAATTGCGGAGCATAGTTCACGACCAGGGGATCGCCGGGGAGGTTTCCGAGCTCTCCGCGGTCGAGCCCGCCGCCGAGGGACATGACGAGCTGGACATCGAGACCAGCGCAGGCCTCGGCGATCGTGCGGAACTTCTCGCGCGACTGGTTTTGCAGCGTTCCCAGCGAAGCGAAAATGAGCCGCCGGCCGTCGAGCCGATCCCATGGAAAATCAACCGGCGTCCGTTGCGCGGGGTCGACAAACGGGCCGGTGTAATAGAGGTTTGGAGGCGGAGGGTCGATGTCAAATTCAAGCGCGCGCGGTAATTGCGTGATCTGCGCCAGCTTCGAAAGCCCCTCGCCGGGTTCACGGCCCACATGCAGTCCCCACGCCACGCGATACTCGTTGACGGCGTCAAAAATGGGCTTGGCCACGCGCGTGAGCACGCGTATGGCAATCTCGTTGCGTAACCGGGACCACCAGCGCTGGCTGCCGGACCAGTTGAAGTAAAACGGCGGATAGCGATTGTCGTTGACCATGGGCGGAATGAGCGCAAGGGAAACGAACGGCAGGCCGAGATATTCCGCAATGTTGTTGGCCATGTCGGCTTCATCGACTAATAAAGCGTCAAGGTTGGCATTGCGAACCGCTTCAAGCCCGTCGCGAAGCACCATGCGCGCAGTATTGCAAACCCTCTGCATGGTGAAGCGGAGAACCTCGATGCCCGTCATTTCTCCCAATTGCTGGTCCAGTTTCTGGAGGGTTCCCAGGGGGTAATCGCTCTGGCCGATCAGGCAGAAATCAACTCCTGCAGCCCTCACGCGCGATTCGACATCGGCGATTCCGAAGATGATGACGGTGTGTCCGCGGTGCTGGAGGCGACGCGCCAGCGCGGTGAGGGGATTCAGGTGCCCGGTTCCTGGAAAACAGAATGCGCCCAGCCTTGCCATGTGTCCTTATGCTACTGGACGCTGGCGGGCAGCATGGAGTTGGTCGGAATTCACGCTGCTTGCTTTTCCGCGAAGGCCGGCCGATCGAATGCTCTCAATGCCGGTGCAGCGCGAGCCATTGGATTACGTAAAGAGCGGCTCGCAGTTCCGCGTAGACCGCGATTGCGGCCATTGCCAGAGCCTCGAAGGCGCTGATGAACGCAGTTGCGGCTTTATCCTTGCACAAGCGTATATACATTAACCCTGCCGCGGCTAGGGCGAGAAGGCCAGAGAGCGACACCAGAAAAAGGGAATAGAAGCTTCCGGCCGGACGGTCGCACGGACACAACAAGAGGACGAACGTTGACGCACTGACGAGACCGGCGATTGATGCCGGCACGATCCAGGAACGCAGCAAAGCGCGGGAGTTGGAAAGCGGACCGCGCATTCCGGGTGATTCGGAATCAGGAAGCATGCGAGTGGGCCAGAGAATCCTGAGGACGGCCTACGATCAGCAGTCCTCTTGTTCAGTTGTGCTTGCCCTTCCACTCTTCGTAGGGTCCCTGGAAATCTTCAATGCCGCCGTCGTGGAAGATCCAGAGACGCGTCGCCACTTCGTCGATCAGGTCGTGATCGTGGGTGACGAGCAGGACAGTTCCTTCGTAACGCTGCAACGCAATGTTGAGCGCGTTGATCGCTTCGAGGTCGAGGTGGTTGGTGGGCTCGTCGAAGATGAGAATGTTGGGTTTGGTCAGGATCAATTTGCAAAACGCCAGCCGAGCCTGCTCGCCGCCCGACAGTGCCTTTGTGGGCTTGGAACCCTCCTCGCCGGAGAAGAGCATCTGGCCGAGAATGCCCCGAATGTCTTCCACGTGCGCGGCAGGATTCCATTGGTGCAGCCAGTCGGTGACGGTCATGCCGTGCTCGATGGTCGCGCCGACGTCCTGCGGAAAGTAGCCCACCTGCGCCTCGTGACCCCAGAAGACGGAACCGGAATCGATTGTGAAACCGGGTTCTGCGAGTCCCGGGTAGTTGGCCAGCAGGCTCTTGAGCACGGTGGTTTTTCCGGCGCCGTTGCGGCCCATAAGGCAGATTCTTTCGCCGCGGAGGAGATTGGCCGTAAACCCATCGATGACTTTCAGATCGCCGTAAAACTTCGAGAGATGCTTGAGCTCAAGAACGTGCTTGCCGCTGGGTCGAACTTGGTCGAACTTGATGTATGGCCGCTGGATGTTGGAGCGAGCCAGCTCGTTGGTCTGCAGGCGCTCGACCTCTTTGCGCCGGCTGGTGACCTGCGAGGAGCGCGTGCCGGCTGCGAAGCGCGCGATAAATTCGTTGAGCTGCGCGATCTTCTTCTCGCGCTGCGCGATCTGCGACTCCAGTGTTGATCGAATCTGCGTTTTGGCCATCACCATGTCGTCGTAGCCGCCGGTGTAGGTGATGATGGTCTGATAATCGATGTCGGCGGTGTGCGTGGTGACGGAATTGAGAAAGTGACGGTCGTGTGAGATGGCGATCATGGTGCCGTCGTAGCTCAACAGAAAATCCTGGAGCCAGTGAATGGAATCGAGATCGAGGTAGTTGGTGGGCTCGTCGAGCAGGAGCGCCGGAGGCTTGCCGAAGAGCGCCTGCGCCAGCAGCACGCGGACTTTCTGGCCGCCCTGCAGCTCGCCCATTTTGCGGTCGTGGAGCGGCTCGGGAATGTCGAGGCCGTCAAGCAGCACGGCGGCGTCGCTCTCGGCGGTGTAACCGTCCTCATCGCCGATGGTTCCTTCGAGTTCGCCCAGGCGCATGCCGTCTTCATTCGACATTTCCGGCTTGGCGTAGATGCGGTCGCGTTCCTCGAGGGCCGCCCAGAGCGGCTTGTTGCCCATGATGACGGTGTCGATCACGCGATAGGCGTCGAATGCAAATTGATCCTGGCGCAGGACGCCGATCTTGCGCGGGCGCACGACCGTGCCCTTCTGCGGCTCGAGCTCGCCGGAGAGGATCTTCATGAAGGTGGACTTGCCGGAGCCGTTCGGCCCGGTGAGCCCGTAACGGCGGCCGGGTGTGAAGGCTGTGCTGACGTCTTCAAAGAGGATCTTTGAGCCGTAGCGCATGGTGACGTTGGAGACGCTGATCATTCGTTGTTCTTGCTTCCTATGTGCGGGCCACACTCGGGCTGCCGCGCCGGTGGGCCGGGATAGGCCGGGTTGATTTGTGATTCACGAGAAGCGTGCGGGCAAGCAGCCACTCAAGAAGACTTCGGCTCTTCTATTTTCTCACGAGCGTACCTTGGCCGCCGACCCGCGCGGTCCCGCGTGCCGTGTGCCCAGGGGGCCGTAGGGGTCCCTTTGCCGGAAGCAATCCACTTACTGCGCCGGTGGTGTAGCATTCTTGCCGCTTTTCACCCAAAGCGCGTCCACGCTCTCATCTTGCTGGCCGTAGTTCTTATACAGGAATAACAGGACAGTGGTGGGCGCGAAACACTGGCGGTAGATCAGTCCCGTCCCGCCGGAATGGCCGGGATGGATGGCGTTGACGACGAGGTTGAAATAGGGCGGGACCGTGCCGAGGCTCACCATGCCGCCGTGAATGCCCGTGGTGATTTGGCGAATATGACCGCCGGAGAAGGTTTCTGTGCCGTCGTTGCCCACGCCAAACGTGTAGTGCGGCGGGTTAGGGTCGTTCTGGTCATACTGCGTGTCGATGGCCACCTGGAGATTCGTAAGCGGCGCCAGTGTCTTGGCTTGCACAACACGGAGCACGACGTTGCAGGAATTCTTCGAACCGGGGCCAGTGAAGGCGCTCACGTAGTTGGCCGCGTCGTCACCGGTTTCATCGGCAATCAGCTGTGCCGGCGTGGGAGGCGGCTTGATGCCGGCGCAGATGGCGGGAACATCAAACAACGATGCGGGCGGCGCTTCAAATGAGACTTTCGTAAGGTTGACGATCGCTGCCGGAGGAGTGTTCGGGGCGCTCATTTCCGCACGCAACACGAGGCCATCTTTCTGGTCGAGCCATGCCTTTAAGGAGATGCCCTGCGAGCTGCCTGTATAAATCTGGGCCGGAATGCCGTCGATGGTCTCGGTTCCAGCGGGCTTCAGGTCGCCTTTGGCGATGTCGCCCGACAGCTCCGCAGTCATGGCAAAGGGATTGCCCCAGTCGCCAGAAAATGTGCCTGCGCTGCAGCCGACGTTGCTGTCGTTCGGGTTCCAGGTCAAATTGGTGCCGGCCGCGATATCGATCAGGTTGTTGGTGGTGGATGCGGGGGTTGCGCCCTGAGCCGGAAGGAAGGTCACCATGAGCGCCTTCGAGCCGAGGCGGTAGATGGTCGTCGTTGCTCCGGGAGAGCCTCCGGCCTGGGTGATGGCGTAGGCCGTGGGTGCCGTTTGCGAATGGAGGAATGGCATGGGCAGAAGCAGGCAAAGACAAGCGAGAACCCGTGGAGTTGACATCGACCGAAACTCCCTCTGAAAGTGATGAATGAAACCGGGGAAATGTGATGTTGACGGAGCGAAGGGACCCGGAAAAGATGAGCCGATCATATTGACGAAGGGAACTGCCGTCAAGGCATTCCACCGAATTGGATTGCGCAAGGATCCGGCTCAGAAGAATTCCCGGAGTTTGGCGAAGGCATCGAGTTCAATAAGGTGCTGGCCTTCGGGCGCCTTGTCGACGGCCGCGTGCTCCAGAATCCATGTGTCCGGGTGAAAAAGAAACACCGCGTGCAGGCCGGCCGCGAGCGCGGGGTTGATGTCGCTTTTGGGACTGTTGCCGATCATCCAGGCGCTCCGCGCTTCAACGTTTTGGCGACGGATTACGTCACGATATGCCTGCGGATCCTTTTCGGCCGGAATTTCCACCGCGGCAAAATAAGGCGCGAGCCCGGAGCGCGCCAACTTGTCGGCCTGCTCGGCCTGGTTGCCCTTGGTCATAAGAATCAAATGGTGGCGGGTGGAAAGTTCGGCGAGCGTTTCGGCAACGCCGGGCAGCAACTCGATCTCCTGCTCGGCGATCGATCGGGCAAAGCCGCGAATGCGCTCGCGCTTTTCCTCGGTGACGGGCGCGGGGCTCAGGCGCTCGAAGCAATCGACAAGCGAGCGAGTGAAGCTTGAGAGCCCGTATCCGTGGCTGACGATGGTCTCGCGCTCGACGGCGTTAAGAGCCTGGCGGACTTCGGCGGGCGAGTACTCGTGGTGGTCAAGGAAGCTGATGAAAGCGGCGATGGCGCGCTCGAAGTAGATGTTGTTTTCCCAGAGCGTATCGTCGGCGTCGATGAGCAGCGTTTGGCCGGCAGGGAAGCGGGGCATGGAAAAAGAATATAGCCAATAGCCAGTAGCTAGTAGCCAATAGCCAATAGAAAACCGGCCGAGAGCCGGGAGCAAACAACAGGCAGTAGCCACTGGCTATTGGCTACTGGCTATCAATGACTGGCTGCGTTTCAGTAGCCAGGGTGGGTGGCTTGGTTGGCGTTCGGCACCAGCTCCTGGTAGACGGAGTTCGGAATGTTGGTATGCCAGTGATTGGTGGCGCGGGCAATAAGGACGGTTCCGAGAAAGATGAATGCAAGGATGGCAGCCATGGCGAGCGGAGTGACGGGCCGGCGAAAACGTGGCTGCGTTGCCGCACTGCTGCGAGCAGCCGCTGGGACTGCGGTTGAGGCGGCGGCGCGAACGGGGGCGAGCGAAAAACGCAGAGCTCCTTCAGCCGGGCAAAAGGCGATGCAGGCCATGCAGGCAGTGCACTCAACGGAGCGGATTTTGACCAGTTTGTCGACCGCCATGCCAGCCGGGCAGGCTCGGGCGCACTTGGCGCAGTCGATGCAGGCTGCGGGGTCGCGGCGGATTTTGAGTGGGCTCAGCAGTGAGACTAACCCCATCAGCGCGCCGTAAGGGCAAAGATAGCGACGCCAGAAATTCTCGATGGGAATCGACAGGACGACGAGCACAAGCACAACGATCGCCGCCGTCCCGCTCATCTCGCGGAAGAAGTTGAGCATCTTGACGTCGGCGATGAGACCGTATGGCGTGCGCATGAAGTCGGCGATGGCAGCCGCGGACATGGTGCCGATGATGAAGACGAAGAAAGCGAGCAGCAGGTATTTAAGCCCACGCAGCGGAATATCGAGCCAGCGCGGCAGGCGGAGATTGTGCTGGAAGATCCTCTTGCCGATGCTGGCCAGCGCTTCGGAAAGGGTTCCGACCGGGCAGAGCCAGGAGCAGAAGGATTTCTTCGCGAGCAGGCTCATCGTCACGAATGCGATGAAAAGAAACATGGCCGCGGGATGGATGGCAGGCACGCGGCCGGTGAAAAGGAAGTACTTGAAGTTCATCAGGCCTGCGATGGGCAGCCAACCCTCGGCGCCGGCGGGACGCGGGATTGCAAGGCCGGCGCCGCCGCGCTCGTAAAAGCGAACCCAGAGGTAAAACTGAATGCCGAGCCACGCGTTGAGGAGGACGAAGGCAACCTGGACTGTGTGACGGAGCCGCTGCGAGTTGTCGAGCGAGATGCGGCGGATAAGTTTCTTCTTTCCTATGCGTTGTGGACCGAGTGCTGCCGCCTGCGAGGTCATATCCGACGCCTGCCTCTACGGAAAGGTTAGGGGGCATGGGGGCACACGGGATGTGATTTGGATCACGTTGAGTGGCGTGCAATCCGGCCGAAGCAACGCCTGGGGCAGCCAAGCCCTCGAAGATTCAGGGCTGAATCATGTGCCCAGTTCGCGCCGGATTGCGGCGGCAATGCTCTCGGCGTGCCGCCGCATTGCCTCTTCGCTTTCCGCCTCGATCATCACGCGAGCGAGTGGCTCGGTTCCCGAGTAGCGGATGACGACGCGACCCGAGTCCCTGATTTCATTTTCGGCGGCGAGGATCGCCTCGGCCACCGAGGGAATTGAATCGAGCGGCTTTTTTTCGCGCACTCTTACGTTGACGATGATCTGCGGAAATACTTTCAGGTCGGCGGTCAGCTCGGCGACGGATTTCCCGGTGCGCGCCACGAGATCGAGGATCACGAGGGCGGTGAGCAGACCGTCGCCCGTTGTGGCGAGGTGGGGAAAAAGAATGTGGCCCGATTGCTCGCCGCCCAGGGCTGCATCTTCTCTCTGCATCATTTCGAGAACGTAGCGATCGCCGACCGGGGCCCTCAGCATGCGAATCGCATTGTGCTTGAGCGCTGCTTCGAGACCCATATTCGACATGGTGGTTGCGACGACGACGTTGCCGGTCAGCATGCCGCGTGTTTTGAGATCGCGTGCGGCCATCAACAGGATGGCATCGCCGTTGATCACGTTGCCGTCAGCATCGGCCAGCATGCAACGGTCGGCATCGCCATCGAAGGTCAGCCCGAGATGCGCTCCGCGCTTTTGCGTTTCGATTGCGACGAAAGCCGGATGGAGTGCGCCGCAGTTGGCGTTGATGTTGCGGCCGTCGGGCGCGATGTTCAGGAACGTGATCCCGGTGTTTTGACCGCCATTCAGCCGCCGCAGCAGTTCGGGAGCGATAGCCGCTGCGGCGCCGTTGGCGCAATCGGCGACGATCTTGAGACCGGAAAGCGAGAGGCCCGGTACACATTCGATGAGGAACTGAATGTAGTCGGCCTGAAACGCGGGATTATCGCTGACGGGCGCGAACGAGCGCGGGTCGGTGATCTGCGCTTGCGCGGCGTGGTCCAGGATCTCCCCTTCCATCGCCAACTCGGCAGCATCGGGAAACTTGAATCCATCGCCGCCAAAAAGTTTGATGCCATTGTCTTGCCAAGGATTGTGCGAAGCGGAGATGACGACGCCCGCATGGAAACCATGTTTCCGCGCGAGAAATGCTATCGCGGGAGTCGTGATTACGCCCGCGCTTTCCACGAGCGCTCCGGCGTTGCGTAAGCCTTCAGCGAGCGTGGCGGCGATCCAGGGGCCGGATTCGCGCGTGTCGCGTCCAAGAATCACTCTCGGCTGTGCCGCTGTTTTGCGTAAGGAATGCGCAAATGCGAGACCGACGCAGTAGATTGTCGTCGGATCCAGGGGGCGCTCTCCGGCGACGGCGCGAATGCCGTCAGTGCCGAAGAGTTTGCGTGCTCCGTTGGGGGTCATTGTGCCGAACTCTTGCTTCGATTGCGGGGTTTGGGTATGCGGGGCGGATCCGTTGTGCCCGCGGTAGCCGGTGAAATTGAATCGACGTGGCTTGAGAAGGAGCCGTCGGCCAAGCGCGTGGTTAGCCTGTCGCCCGATCCGATCTGTGCCGTGGAACGGATCAGCGCGCCATCGGCAGAGAGAACCAGCGCGTAACCGCGATTGAGGACGGCGAGTGGAGAAAGGGAATTGAGCCGCGCATCGAGTGAGCCAAGCTGCGAGGCGGAGGATTCGATCAGCCGCTCCATTGAGCGGTCGAGGCGAGAGCGAAAATCAGCGAGATGCTGGCGCGCATGAGCCAGCTTCTGCCGCGGGTCATGATGGAGGACTCCGGTTGCCAGCGCGGCGATCCGGCTCTGCCGCTGGCGCAGTTGATTCTGGACGGCGGCGTCGAGGCGTTGCAATGCGTCGTCAAGCCGCTGCTCGAGGCGGCGCAGCAGCGTGGTCAAACGGGATTCGGCGCGGCTGATGGGCAGATGCGCGAGACGCTGACGGGCCTGCAGAAGCTGGAAGCGCGAGGCACGCTCAAGACGGTGCGATTGCGCAGCCAGATGTTCGGCAATCTTGTGCTGGGCTTCCGTGATCAGTTCGGCGGCGGCGGAGGGCGTGGGCGCGCGCAGGTCAGCAACGAAATCCGCGATCGTGAAGTCGGTTTCATGGCCGACCGCTGAGACTACGGGCAACCCCGATGCGGCAATCGCGCGCGCGACTTGCTCGCTGTTGAAGGCGGCAAGGTCTTCAAGCGAGCCGCCGCCGCGAGCCAGGACGATTAAATCCACGAGATTCGTTGCGTTCAATTCGGCCAGTGCCGCTGCAATCTCGCCCGGTGCGGATTCGCCCTGCACAGAGACCGGAAAGAGCAGCACATTCAAGCCGGAGTGACGGCGATTGACGATGTTCAGGAAGTCGCGAATGACCGCACCCGTGGGCGAGGTGACGATGCCCACCGTCCGCGGGAACATGGGCAGCGGCTTCTTGAGGTCGGATCGAAAAAGACCCTCGGCCTTGAGGCGCTCTTTCAACTGCTCAAAGGCAAGCTGAAGCGAGCCTGCGCCGACTGGCTCCATCGTCTCGGCGACGAGTTGCATCTGGCCGCGCTGCTCGTAGACGCTGACGCGGCCGCGCACCAGCACATGCAGGCCATCTTCAGGCCGGAAGCGGAGGAGCATTGCCTGACGGCGAAATAGAACGATGGGTAGCTGCGCGTCGGCGTCCTTCAGCGTGAAGTAGACGTGGCCGGAGGGAGCGGGGCGATAGTTCGAAATTTCACCCTCGACCCAAATATCGCCGTACTCCTGCTCGACCAGCTCGCGCACCTGCGCCACCAGTTCGCGCACGGGCCAGATGCGACGCGCCGGGCGCGGCTCATCGAAAGCGAGGCCCAGCTGGGTGCTCTCGTCGTGTTCCGGCGCAAATGGGTCGTATGGAGCCACTGAAGATGAGTGTAATTCGTAAGGGATCAGCTACTGGATTTACGGTTTTCGACCATCGCGCGGAGCTCCGCGGCCATGGAGGCAAGTTGCTGGCCGGAAGCGGGGGGGACGCCGAGTCACGCGAGTAAATCTGCTCGAGTTCGCGCGCCAGATCGGTGCCGCGCGCAAGATTGAACATTCCCAGCGTGCCGGCGAGCTTGTGTGCGGCGGCTTGCGCTGCTTCGCAATCCGATGCTCTGAGATGGTCCGCGGCCACGGCAAGGGCCGCGGCTTCAAGAACGGCGACGCGTTCGAGGATCTGGGACCGGTGGCGCGCCCACATGGTGTCCAGGGCTTTGGAAATCATTGCGTCAGCCGGCAGAGCGGATTGGTCCGGGTTTTCCATCGCGAATCGCGGTTACTTCCAGCCCAGCGCCCGCGAAATCTGCGTGGGGAGGGTGAGGGGATCGAATGGTTTGAAGAGGACAGCTTCGACGCCGAGGTCGGCAAAGCGCCGCTGGTCCGTGCCCTGAACCTTGGCGGTCAGCAGCAGCACAGGTATAGAAGCCGTGGCGGCATTCTTACGCAGCTCTCGAAAGGTCGCAGGGCCATCCATACCGGGCATCATCACGTCGAGCAGGATCGCGTCGGGGTGCTGCTCGGCGGCGCGGGCGATGCCCTGCGCTCCTGAGCTTGCCTTGACTACTTCCCAGCCGGCCACAGTTTCAAGGCTCAGCGAGGCTACTTCGCGGATGTCGTCTTCGTCATCGATGATCAGAATCTTGCGGCCCACGGCGAACTTCCTCTCATTCAATATTTAAATGCTATTGCGCGATTGTGGCTGGAATCCATCTTTCAAGTCAGCTATGCATTGGGAACGGTCGATTCCGGCAGCGGGTTCTCTTCGATCGCACGCGATGAACGCAGCATGGTGAGCACGAGAGCCTCGAGCTGCTGCGGCTGGACACGGGTTTTAGCGAGGAAGTAGGTGGGACCGAGGGTGAGCTGGCTGCGCTCCTCCTGCGAGAGATCGCGGCCTGAGTAGACGACCAGTGGAAGCTGGGCCAGGCTCTTGTGCTGGCGCAGCCAATCGGCAACGTTGAAGCCGTCGCCATCCGGGAGACCGATATCGAGCAACATCAGATGCGGCTTAAATGTAGAACAAGCCTGGATCGTCTCTTTCAGAGAGTGCGCGGTTTCTACAACGATGCTGTCGCGAGCGAAAACCTCGCTGATGATATTGGCGAGGTCGCGATCGTCTTCGACGATGAGGATGCGCGCCTTTTCGCCGGTTCCGCAAAGGACTCGCGCCAGTTCCGTGAGTAATGCTTCTTCGCTGAGGGGCTTGGAAACCCATCCGTCGGCGCCGGCCGGGAACTGCTTGGGGTTTTCGGGATCTTCAAGACTCAACAAGACGACCGGGGTGCGCGATGAAGCATCCATGCGGCGCAGGAGGGGAAGAATCTCCCACCCGTTCATACCGTCGAGCGAAGTATCGAGAAGGATGGCTTGCGCCTCATGGCTCGCCGCCGTCAACGTCTGCTCCACGGTGGCGGCTTGCACGACGGAATAGCCATGCCGCGCCAGTTGCGCTGCGATTCGGGGGCGCGATTCGGCGTTGGCGTCGGCAAGGACCACCGTGCCGTGGCCGATTTCCGGTTCCAACCCGCCGCCCGGCGTCATCGCTGGAGCAGGATGGTAAGGGAGGAAGATGCGGAACGTGGATCCGCGAACCGGATTCCGCTCGGCCCAGATGCGTCCCGAGTGCTGCATCACAATGGTGCGGCAGATGGCAAGGCCCAGCCCTGTTCCGCCCCTCTGCCGCGAGTCAGAGGCGTCAACCTGCTGGAAGCGCCCGAAGATGGTCTCGAGTTTGTCGGCAGGAATTCCTCGCCCGTGATCGATCACGGAAATAATTACGCCCGTGACGCCAGGCCGCAACATGACGCTGACCGGGGAGTTGGGCGGAGAAAACTTGACGGCGTTGGAGAGCAGGTTGGTCACGACTTGAAGAAGGCGATCGGGATCCGCTGAAATTTCCACTCTTGTGGAGTCGTGGATGAGCTGCACGCCTGCGGCATCGGCGACCGGCTGCATGTCCTCAATCGCTTGCTTGACGACGTCAGCCAGTTGTACTGTCCTGAAGCCGAGCGGCTCGCGCCCGCTTTGGATCCGTTCCAGGTCGAGGATGTCATTGATGAGCCTGACCAGCCGGTCGGAGTTGGTGAGCGCGATGCGAAGGAGGTTATTGGCCTTCTCGTTGGTTTCAGAGAGAATTCCGGAACTGAGCAGTCCCAGCGCGCCACGGATGGAGGTGAGCGGAGTACGCAACTCATGACTCACGGTGGAAATGAACTCATCCTTCATGCGGTCGAGCGCGTACCGCTGGCTGATGTCGCGAAAACTCAGGACGGAACCTGAAATTCGTCCCTGGGCACGGATCGGGGTGAGCGAATATTCGGCCGGGAAGAACGTGCCGTCTGCGCGAAAGATGCTTTCCTCGCCGCTGGCGCCAGTCACCTGAGACGCGGCGGTGCGTAGCGGGCAATCCTTGTCGCAGGCACGATCCGGTGTCGCAGCTCCGTGCAGGAGCTCATGCACCGGTTTGTCAATGAGCGCATCGACAGGCGCGCCCAGCAGCCGCGCCGCCGCGGGATTGGCAAACGTGACCTTACCCTGCCGGTCGAGCCCGCAGATTCCCTCGGCGACCGCATCGAGCAGGACCTCCTGCTGGCGGCTCAATTGCTCTGTGCGCCCGCGTTCCTGTGTGCGCGCCAGGAGTTGGCCGAGCGATGCCGCGGCGGTTTCAATCGCGGCCATGGCTTCGCGATCCTCGCGCAAGCGGAAGCGGGAATAGAATTCCAGCACCGCCAGCACCTTGCTGCCTGTGCGCACCGGAACGGCCCAGCCCGAGATCATTTCCTGCTTGAGCGCCGCGGTCACGCGGGTTGTTGGCTGTGCCTCAGCTAGGTCGGCGACCCAAACTGCCCGTCCCTCTTTCCATGCACGCTCCGGCAATTCGCCAGTGCCGGCCAGCATGAGGCCCATGCTGCCCTGGATCAGAGCCTCCGCTTCGCGGCCCGGCGTTCCCCATGCAGTCCCGAACTCGAGATGTTTCTGGTCGGCGCCCACCACCCATTCGATGGCCACATCCCAACCCTGCGAGAGACAAAGGGCCTCCAGGATGCGCATGCCCTCTGACTCGCTCGCAGCGGTGTCTCCTACGATCTGGCTTACCGCCAGTTGCAGCGCAAGGCGATTCTCGCGTTGCTTCTGTTGCGTCACATCGCGCATGAGGCAGCGCACCGCTAAGGGAACGCCGGTTTTCTGGCGGCGGCTCAGGCTCAATTCCAGGTCGAGCGCGCGTCCATCCCGGGTGTTCTGGCGGAGGGGAATGCGGTCGATCATCTCGCCATCGAGCGCGCGACGGAAAAGCGCGGCAACCTGGCTGCGAACGCCCTCTGAAAACAATTCCTCGAATGAACGAAGATCGAGCAGTGCCGTCTGCTCCAGTCCAAAGCATCGTTTCCAGGCTGGATTGGCGTAAAGAAACTGCCCTGCCGGACTCAGCGTCGCGATCATCTCGGTGGAATGCTCGAAGAGGTCGCGATAGCGTTCCTGCGACTCGCGCTGCGCTTGCTCGCGGTGCAGGTTCTCGCTCTGGTCCACGGCCACGGCAACCATCCCGGTGAGCTCGCCCTGCGCGTCGCGCAGCGCCGAGATGTGCAGTGTGACGGGAATCTGCATTCCGTCTCTGCGGCGCACCTTGGCGTCAAAGCTGGGCACCATGCTGGGAGCGAGCATGCGGACGCATTCCAGGTAGGCGGACATCAGCCCGGCGCGTGAAGTCTCAGCCGGGCGCTCCACGCGGCACAGTTTCTGCATCTCGGCTACCAGGCGTTCGGCTTCGCCCGGCGCAAGAATGTTGACTGTGCCCCACAGTGCAAGCAACTCTGAAGCGCGATAGCCCAGCACTCGCTCAGCGGCGGGATTGCAGTAAATCAGCCGGCCGTTCAGATCCAGTGCAACCACTGCCGGCCCCGCCGAGTCGAGAAGTTCCCTCAGTCCTTCCGCGATGGGCTGATTGTCCTGAACATCTCCGGCGCGAAGCAGCCGGCGGTTCAATAGCAGCGCGAAGAGAGCTGTTGCGATCACCGCAGCCGCTACTGGCAGGGACTCCCAGCGGAAATGAGGGAACAGGCGGGCGAGGGCAGCTCCAACAGAAATGGCGAGGATGGAAAAGGGCAGAATCAGCCAGAGCTGCGAGATCCCGCCGTGATCAGGCGGCGCGGGCAGCGGCTGCTCGTTCTGTGCATCCGGCCGGTCGTCCATCGGCGCGCTCCCCCGATTCAACGCCTGGCTTGACATTGCGCAATACCAACCTTGGCGCTCGTGTTCATGCTGCCATCCACGGCCCTCAAGATACCCCAAAAAGTCCAGAGGTCCCACGGACATTCATTTGCGCGTCGCGTTTTGCGTTCGTGTGGCCCTTTTGCGGACGGCAATGCAATGTTCTGGTAGTATATGCGCTCAATTTCAGACTCTCCAGGCAAATCAGCCTCTGGCAACATGAGGCGAAGCGCCCAAGTAACCATTCCAGGCGGAGCCGCCATGGCGACTTCTGCCGGGGCGGCTTTTGGGTCTTTCCGCCCTTAAACGCCAGTGAAAACGGACCGTATACTGGCTGTATGTTGCAGACATCTGCCCCTTTTCGGATGACGCGTTTGGCATTGCCGGCCACGGCCGTGTTCCTTTTGGCGGCCATTGCGCCGGCCGCTCGCGCGTGGGAGCACGACGGCCATACCATGATCAACCAGCTGGCCGTCTCCGCGCTGCCAGCCGATGTGCCCGCCTTCTTGCGTACTCCGGCGGCCATCGACGAGATTACCTACCTGGGCCCCGAGCCTGACCGATGGCGTTCGCCCGCGGAACCCGAGCTCAGCGCGGCGCAGGCGCCTGAGCACTTTATCGACCTGGAACTGGCCGATGCTCTCGGACCCTTGCCGCATAAGCGCCTGGACTTTGAGGCCAAGGTGTTCGCGGCGGGCGAGCGTCCGGAGAAAATCGGGCTGCAGCCCTGGGAGACGGACGAGGTCTGGGAGCGGCTGAAGGCTGCGATGCGCCAATACCGTTTTCTATCGGCTGGCGGACAGGACACGAAGCCGGTTGAGGCGGCGATTATTTTTTACGCCGGGTGGCTGGGGCACTATGTCGGGGATGGCTCGCAACCCTTGCACGTGACGGTGCAGTACAACGGCTGGATTGGGCCCAATCCCCACGGCTATACCACCGGCCACCAGATTCACCACCAGTTCGAGGGGCCGTTTGTGGCTGACAACATGCGAGCGCCCGACGTGCAGGCCAAGATGACTCCCCCGGTGGCGATTCAGGGCGATATGTTCGACGCCTATGTTGCTTATCTACGGCACACTGCCACCTATGTCGAGCAGGTTTACCAGTTTGATAAAGAGGGAGCATTTGTGGGCGCGGGCACGCCCGAGTCGAGGGACTTTACCGCCGCGCGATTGGCGGCCGGAGCCAGCATGTTGCGCGACATGATTTATACCGCATGGATCGACAGCGCGCAGCCCGTTCCCGATCCCTACGCAGGAAAATAGACCAGGCCGCACAACGCACCTGGCAATCTTCGGTGACGGTAAGGGCTGCGTCGCAAAACATCACGCGGACTGCGACGTTCACGGAAACGGTGCAGTAGGAAGCGGCTGGCTGGGCAGGAGACCCCGCAATCTTTAACTTTGAGCTGAGTGGGAAACTACTCGCGAATCAGTCGCCGGCCTGGGCGTTCCCGACGAGGGGAATGCGGCGCAGCATGAGGTTGAGCGCCAGCGTCATGAGCAGAACCGCCGGAATTGCGGCTAAGAGCCACGCCAGCAGTGCCTGGCCAGCCATTCCGCTCATGCGCGTGGCGATGTTGAAAGCCGAAAAGTGCGCGAGAGCATGCGGGACAAGGTATCGCGCCGGGTGCTCCGGCGCTGACACAATCCAGCCTCCGAGCCGCACAAATGGAACGATCAGCGCGAGCTGCAAGGGCATAGCCACATAGTTTGCCACTTGAATGGCAGGAAGATTCAACCTGAGCGCTAGCGCCAACCCGGCGCAGAGGACGGTGGGAATTCCGACCACCGGAATGCAGCCGACGGCAAATCCGAGGGCGAGGGTCAGGGCGAGACGCCGCGGAGAGATGCCCTGACCAAGCCAGAGAACCGCAGTGCGTTTTGCCGCTGCCGGAATCATGCGCATCATTCTCACCATCCGGAATGACTTTCCCTCTAACTTATCGACACGAAAAACAAGGTTTAGTTTTCCCAGGATGAAACTTTGAAGAATCGAACCAAACTCGTTATCAGGTTGGACGCGCCTGCTTCAGGATGGATGCCTGAATTTCGTCTCCCACAAAGGTGTCAGGCGCGATTCGGCGCTAGCGGACGATGACCGGGGGAATCATCGAGTCGATCCAGTCTGCGATACACTTGGACGCGATGAGAGTGTTTGGCATCGATTGCGGAACCGAGATCACCGGGTTCGGCGTGGTCGACTGCGGTGAAGGCCCGCGGGATGAGCCGCTGCAGTTCAGGGCGATGGGCGCGATACGCCTCTCAAAGGCGCAGTCCCTGCCGGAGCGTCTGGATCGAGTCTTCAGAGAATTGACTGCCGAGATGGAGCGCTGGCGTCCCGATTCCGTAGCCATTGAGGAAGTCTTCTACTCGGTCAACGCGAAATCGGCGCTGAAATTAGGCCAGGTCCGCGGCGTGGCGCTGCTGGCGGCAGCGAGGCAGGGAATTCCGCTTGCCGAGTACGCTCCACTCAAGATCAAGTCCAGCGTAGTCGGCTATGGCCTGGCGAAAAAGGAGCAGGTGCAGTTCATGGTGGCGCGGCTGCTTGACCTGGCCGAGCTTCCGGAGCCTTCCGATGCAGCCGACGCGTTGGCCATCGCCATCTGTCACATTCACACCGCACAGACACTGGCGCTTCAGGGAGCCCGGCGATGAGGGTTCATTGGGGAGTGGCGGCCACTCTGGCGCTGGCCTCGCGGCTCAATGCGGCCCCCGCACCGGTTCCTGAGCCTGCGCACGTTGACGCACCTGCACCGGTCGCTGCGATTGCGCCCGGTTCTGTGATTCAAGTGGACTTCGCCGACCCGGAATTGGCGCCGTCGCAGTGGACGCTTGTTCTGCATCCCGATGGCAGCGGCCATTTTCGCTCTCAGACCGAGCCCAAACCAGGGACGAAGGTGATCGAAGTCCCCAATATCGATCGTGATATCGAGGTGAGCAAGGATTTCGCCGCGCGCGCTTTTGAAACTGCAAAAAGCCACAAATGGTTTAATGTGCAGTGCGAAAGCCACCTGAAGGTCGCCTTCCAGGGATGGAAGACGCTCAACTACACTGGCCCCCCCGGGCACGGATCGTGCACGTTCAACTATTCTAGAGACAAGGAAATCCAGTCATTGGGCGAGTCGATGCAGGCGGTGGCGCAAACCGTTCTCGAAGGCGCTCGCCTGGAGGTACTGTTGCAACATGACAGGTTGGGCCTGGACCAGGAGATGGAGTTCCTGACCGAGGAGTTTCGCGACGGCAGGGCGCAGGAGGTTGAGGCCATTCGCGGTATTCTTGAGCGGCTGGCAGGGGACGACGAAGTCCTGGATCGGGTGAGGAAGCGGGCGCAACATCTGCTGGCGAATGGTGCCACTTAATTCACCGGCGGCGGAGACTTTTTAGCTTTGGCCAGTGTCCAATCAATGTAGGGCTCCCGATACACGGGATGAGTGTCAATAGAGGCGACAGGAAAGCGGGGGGCGCCATGAATCTCGAAAGAAATCGCAACTTGATAGCCGGGTTGGCAAATGTGGTCCTGGCAGTTTTGTGTTTCCAGCCAGCCCTGCGAGCGCAGGACCAGACGCAGAGCGCGGGCCAGGGGTCGGGGCAGCCGGCGCGCGCGGTGCGCCTGAGCTACGTGGATGGTCAGGTGACTCTTTCGCAGGGCGGACAGGTCCTGGCGCAACAGGCCGTCGCCAATGCGCCGTTGCTGGAGGGCATGCAACTCACAACAGCCGACAGCGGAAAGGCCGAGATTCAATTTGAAGATGGGAGCGTAGCGCGGCTCTCGCCGGACAGTTCCTTGACGGTGCAGGTGCTTCAAGGAGCGGGAACGACGGCACATGCTGTACTCGCGCTCAACAGTGGCCTGGCTTACTTTGAGTTTCAAGGTGGCGGACAGGCGGGCCAGATGAGTGTGCAATTCGGCGACACTCAGGTGACCACGAGCGGCTTTACCGTGTTCCGGGTGGACACGGATAACCCTCCGGGGCAGGTTGCGGTTTTCTCGGGGAACGCGCACCTGGAGTCCGCGGGCGGGAATGTCGCCGCCGATCTTCATGGCGGGGAGAGCATTGCCTTGAACGGCGCCAGCCCAGCCAACTATCAACTTGCAGAATCGATTGAACCAAATTCGTGGGATGAGTGGAACTCCGACCGCGATCAGGCGCTGACTGCCGAGGCCGCCTCGCAGACCGGAGCCACCGCCAATCTGGGCGAACGGCAGAACCCGGCATGGAATGACCTCGACTCCAGCGGCAATTGGTACGATGTGCCGGGCCAAGGGTATGTCTGGTCGCCTTACGAGGCAGCAAGTGCGGCTTTCGATCCGTACGGTTACGGGAACTGGATGTGGACACCTGGCTACGGCTACCTATGGGTCTCGGGCTACCCCTGGGGCTATATGCCCTTTCAGTGCGGGGCATGGAATTATTTCGATGGCTTTGGATGGGGATGGGCGCCGGGGCCCGGTGGCTGTTCGCCGTGGTGGGGACTAGGTTTCTATGGCGGTCCGAATTTTGGCCGTACGCCGCCTGGATACAAGCCGATCCCGCGTCCGATCCTGCCGCGTCGCCCGATCGGCGGCAGGCCAGTTCCATTGCTCGCCGTGAACCGCAGCCCGGTGATCGGGGGTTCTCCGCTTCCGGCGCGAAACAGAAACACGCCGGTTACGATCGGAGGCAGCACGGTGGTGGCTCTTCGTCCCCTGCCTTCGCAGCCGGTCGTCGAACATTCGCCTTCGATGGCGGGCGGATACCGTGGGCAACCGGGGGGCGGACAGCAGGCTCAGCCCGGTAACGAGATCGCGCCTCCGCCCGGGAGGACGGGAAATGTCAATCGGCCCGGATACAGTAGCCACCCGCCCGTTGAGGCGCCCGCGTATCAGAGCCCATCGGAGCCGAGCCGTGGATCCGCATTGCCGCGACCCGCATCTTCAGGTGGCGAGTCGCAGAACCACTCCTCTGGCGGCGGTGGCTCCCCGCGCCCGAGTGGCGGGTCAGCCGGCGGCGGTAGCGCGCCGCATCCAAGCGCAAGTCCCTCTGGCGGAGGCGGCGGGGGAGGATCGCATAGCAGCGGCGGAGGTGGTGGGGGCGGAGGTGGCTCTCACAGCGGGGGTGGCGGCGGCCATAAGTGATTGAGCCTTAGCTCCGTAATCCATTGCAGTTTACAAAACGCTCCGCGACTCCGCGGGGCGTTTTGCGTTCAGGCGGCTTCGACGGCAGGGGTGACGACCCTGCTTACCTTGGTGCGCCGCGGTAGCGAATCCTGAATGGAAGATTGGTAGTCTAAGGGATGTGGGTCCCGATCAAGACACGCGTTTGCGGGTTGCGGCGATTGGGTTTCTCAATCCTGCGCCGCTCATGTGGGATTTTGAGCATGCACCGCTCGACGAGGCGCTGAAACGCCGTTACCGTGTGGACCGCATGACCCCGTCGGAGTGCGCGGCGCGCCTGGCCGATGGCGGCGCCGACATCGGGCTGATTCCCATAGCATCTCTTGCGACCACGCCTGGATTGCGGATTCTGCCCGGCTGCACGATTGCGTCGAAAAGCCGTGTGCGCTCGCTGATCCTGGTGCATCGCGCCAACCAGCCGCCGGAAAATCTGCGCTCCGTTGCGGCTGATGCTGCCAGCCGGACAACTCTGGCTTACGCGCGCATCATGTTTCACAAGTGGGGCAACGGAGAGGTTCCGTTTCTGCCCATGGTGGCCGACCTGGACGCGATGCTGGCACGCGCCGACGCGGCTATCGTGATTGGCGATCCCGCACTGCTGGCGCTGGAAGAGCGGTACAACCGCCTGGAACGTACCGGCGAAGAACTTGTTTATCTCGACCTGGCGGACGAGTGGCGCAAGCTGACCGGGCTTGTGTTCGTTTCGGCGGTTTGGACGATTGCATCGAGCATCCTTTTGGATGAGAGTATCGCCGAGGATTTCATTCGCTCGCGGGATCATGGGCTGGCGAATATCGACGCGCTGGTCGCCGAGTGGTCGCAACGGATGGCGATTCCCGAGGCGACCATCCGAACTTATCTCTCGACCAACATCCATTACGTGCTCGACGAAGAGTGCGTGGAAGGAATGCGCGGGTTCTTCCGCATGGCTGCCGAGTACGGAGTGCTGCCGCCGTACGAACCCGCAGTACGGGAACTCACCGCACGATAGAGCTGCGAACCCGAATTAGAAAATCAGAAAGCGCGGACGGACCTGCTCGAATTCTCCTATGAGATCGTGCGTAGACATTCTTGAGAGATGAGCGGTACAGAGTACTCAGTTCTCAATACTGCCTTGCAAAGGGCCGGAAAGTAATTGCACCATGGCGCCGGGCTGATGGCTGTCCACGACAAAATCGGCCTCGGGAGGAATATGCGTGCCTGACGGGCTCGCAACGACCAGCGGTTTACCGGGTGCCAGTTTTTTGATTTCCTGCAAAAGGGTGGGACGTCCGCGGAGGCAGTCGACATGCACGAATACCGCGTCCACATTGGAGAATCGACGCAGCAGATCCATGCCCACATCTGTGTTGTAAGCGGTCAGGACGTTGTGCTTTTCGGTTTCGACCACCAGCTTGCGCGCCGAAAGTGCTTCAGGTTGCTCCGGCTCAATCATCAACAAAACCAACGAGTTCATCGTGGCTCCTTTTTTGAGGCAAGGCCATGAGATCCGAGCCCGACCATAAGATGCGATGTACCGCACTATCGACGCCCGAAAAGCGAGCGTCCTCTCAGGCGAAATCTCAAAAGAGTTGCCTGGGCCGGCGAAAAAACACATAGAGTCGTTTGTTCTTAGGAGTCGCCGGCTGGAAATGCAGCGTTTATACTCAGTGCCTGCATTGTTTGCACCCAGGAATCAGGAGCTTTCCTATGACTTGCCCCATGAGCCGATTGATGTGCCGTTTTGGCGCGCTCTTGCTCGTTGCTTTGTCAACTCGCGGTGTTGCGCAGACCGCGCCCCTCACGCCGCCCGTTGCGCCGGTGAGGCCGGTAACCGACACGTACTTCGGCACGACGGTGGTGGATCCCTACCGCTGGATGGAAACGAGCACGGATGAGCTGATGACCTACATGAAAGCCGAGAACGCGGTGACCGTTCAGGCATTGCAACCGTTCGCCACACAGGATGCCCAGATCCTTTCAGAGTTGACCAAACTTTCCGATACCGTCGATATCGTCAGCAACCCGGATCGAGAGCTGGAACGGTTCTTCTACCTGGAACTGCCATCGGGCAAGAGCGACTACCGTCTCATGACGCGCGCGGTGGGCGGAGGTCCGTCGCGACTGCTGCTCGATCCTGCGTCTCTTGCCGAGGGCGGCAAGCATGCCGCGATCGACTACTATGTTCCATCGCCCGACGGAAAATACGTGGCCGTTGGCGTGTCGCTGGGTGGCTCGGAAAATTCGGTGCTGCATGTGGTGGAGACCGCAACAGGCAAACTGCTGAGCGAATCGATTTCGCGCGCGCAGGAAGCGAGTCCGTCGTGGACCGACAACAGCAAAGGCTTTTACTTCACGCGGCTGCAGGCGATGGCGGCCAACGCGGCCGCCTCAACGAAATACGACAACGAGCGTGTCTACTACCATCGTTTGGGCGCCGAAGAGGCTGATCGAGAGATATTCGGCTCTGATATCACGAGCGATCCTGTGCTGCCGAAGAATGGTAACGTCTTCGTTTCCGCCGTGCCCGGCACGGGAATGATTCTGGCCGGCCAAACTTCCGGAGTAGTGGAGACTCCAGCGCTATGGGTTCGCCGCACCGAGTCCGGCCCGTGGATTCAGGTAGTGAAACACGAAGACGGAGCAATGGACTTCGCGCTTCACGGAACCCACGCTTACATAAGAACCAAGGGTGGAGCGAACGGGGCCGTCAGCAATGGACGCGTGGTGAGCTTCGATCTTGCCAGCGAAACGTTCGCGGCGGCGCATGTGGTCCTGCCGGAAAGCAGCCTGATTCTTTCGGCCCGGACCGGCGAGGGCCTGGCGTGCGCAAGCGACGCGCTTTACGTTCAGGGTTTTCGCGATGGCCTTGGCGTTGTGACTCGGATTCCCTATGGTGCGCAGTCGAGAGGGGCGGAACTGAAGCTCCCGATGAGCGGGACCGTCGGGGGCATCGGTGCGGATGACCGCAGGCCAGGCATTACGCTTTCCATGGTGGGCTGGACCACCCCGCGGCTGATCTACGCGTATGTGCCGGCGAGCCGCAGCTTTCTAAACACACACCTGCAGGCCAGGAACCCGATCGATATGTCGGCGATCCGCTCGGTCGAGGCCCAGGCAAAGAGTGACGACGGCACGATGGTCCCGCTTTCGATTCTCTACAAGAGGGGCATGGTGCTCGACGGCTCGCACCCCGCGTTGCTTGAGGCCTACGGCGCGTACGGGTATTCCATTTCTCCGTTCTACGCTTCTTCGTTCTTACCGTGGCTGAATCGGGGAGGCGTTTTCGCTCTTGCTCACGTGCGCGGCGGCGGAGAGAAAGGCGAAGCCTGGCATCTGGCGGGGATGAAGACCACCAAGCAGCACACCATCGACGACTTTGTGGCCTGCGCACGTTACTTGATAGAAAGGAAATACACCTCGCCCGCGCATCTCGCGATCGAAGGCACCAGCGCAGGCGGAATTGCAGTGGGCGGATTCCTCACGCAGCATCCTGAATTGGTGGCAGCCGTTCTGTATCGCGTGGGCATCACAGACATTTTGCGCAGCGAGCAGCGAGCCAGCGGCGCCGAGAATGCTTTTGAATATGGTTCCGTCAAAATTGAGCCGGAATTCCGCGCGATGTATGCTATCAGCCCCTACGCGCATGTGCAGGAAGGCTTCAAGTATCCGGCGGTGATGCTTGAGACGGGCGCGAACGACCCGCGCGTAACGAGTCTGGATGCTCACGAAAATGACGGCCCGCCTGCAAGCAGCCAACGCCTCTTCCAACCCGATCCTGCTGCGGGTGGACTTCGACGCCGGGCATGGCATCGGCTCCAACCGCGCGCAGGCACTGAAGCTCGCTGCCGACGAGTACACGTTTCTTGGCTGGCGGCTGGGGATGCAGGGTTTTGCGCCCGCAGGAGGAGCGACGGCGGCAAAGTAAATCTTTGTTGTGGTGAGCCTTCCAAGGTTACGAGCAGAAAGTCGAGCAAGATTCGCTCCGCCCAGAAGCCTTGTCGCCGACGGGGTGTCAGGCGTTTTGCCAGTGTTCCGGCGAAAGCGTGACGGTGGCGCAGCCCATGCTGTAGTTGAACCAGGCGTGCTCGGTGGTGGGCGTGGCGAAGAAGCCTTCGAGGTTCAACGTGGAGCAAACTCGCGCGATGAGGGAGCGCGGGCCGTAGAAAAGAGTGAAGAAGCTGTCCCAATCGACTGTGAAGAGGAAGGAATGGTCTGGGGCAAGAAGAGATCCCCGAGACGGAAAGGGAATGGTTCCATTGCGGAGACCGGTGATGGGAAGCGTGACCACAGGCTCGGAGTGCGGAAACTCGGGAACGTAGATGAGCTCGGGGGCGCGAGCCAGGGCAAAGGCGCGGAGAAAGTCGGCGCGAAGCAGCGGCTCGAAGCGGCCTTCAACCGGCATCCAGATGGGCTGCGACTCAAGGAAACTCCGAAGTGTGCCGGACGCGGCCGGGTCGGCCAGATGGTCAGGCAACGAGCCAATGGAAGTGAGTAGGGCCTGATTGATGCGCGCGCATGAGCCAAGGCCGGTTTTCAATGCGATTTCGGACCATGCTTGCTTGGTGCCGTCCGTGAGGATTTGGGTGTCGGAAGGATACTGGCGAGTGGCGTTCCATGAGAACGAGGCGGGGAGACGGACGAAGGGGTGTAGAAGAATCAGGACGGCTTCGAAGCGATGATCGTAGGCTTCAATCAGCGGGGCGGTGTGGGGCGGATATGTAAATTGCTCGGAGCGCACAAGACAGGAATAACAGGGAAAAACCGGAGCGCGCAGTGAGGGCCGTCACGAAAAAGCTTGGAGTAGCCCAAAAGGACTAGGAAATGGGGGCTGTCTGCAGTCTACTGCGGGGGCGGCTGTTCACGTTCGGCTCCGGAGGAAGTGCTGGTCCCCGGAAACTTTCAATGGCGTGCCTGGAGGATGAAACCGACATTGAGGCCCACGGCTATGACCCATCCCGCGCCAGAGACCGGCCAAAAGGCTGAGCCAAACCATGAGCGGTGGGCCTCCTGCCGGAGGTTACTGCCCGATCTGGGTGCTTGTTGCGGAACCTTGCGCAGCGCGCGCAGCGGCGCGATGCTTGATCCACCATTTGACTTCCCAAATGAACAGCGCAATAAACAGGATTCCGTCGAAGACGCAGGTCACGATAAGCACCCATTTGTACTGCGGGTGATTCTGGTAGAGAACCGCGGCGGGTACCGCCGTGCCGTAAAGGAAAATCACGGATCCGATGGCGACAACATAATCGCCGGCGGAGAGTTTCATCCCCTGACGTTGGTAATGACGAATGGTGAACAGGTCCCAGCAAACTTTGAGTAGCTCGCCCATCCAGGTGATCCTCCGATTTGATCGGTCGAAGGTACGGGTTGAGGCCCGTACCATTCGACTGACTACGAATTGGTCGATTGTTCGTGGCCGATTATTCCGGCGTTCCGTTGCCGTGCACCTGCGTGGTGGGCGACCAGTTTCCCGGCAGGATGCCATTTGGGTTTGAGTTCGGAATGTCGGTCTGGTACCACTGGCTTCCATTGGTCCAGGTCTGCGAAAAGCCGCTGGAAACCTTAGTGGTGCTTCCGTCGGGGTTCATCACGGTTTCCTGGTCCAGCGAATAGTCCACCCAATCTGAAGCAGCGGTACTCTGCGCATTCATCGAATCATTGGCGTTGTTCATCGCGCTCTCAAACTGCGACTCCTGCTGCTGCATGAAAGCTTGATGCTCGGCGGCTGAGCGCTGCATGATCTGCTGGAACTGCTGATAAATCATCTTGCTTTCCTGCTGTTCCTGCGCCGTTAAATTAGCCAGCGCCTGCGCGCCCTGTCGCTGCTGGCGCAGCAGTGCGGCCTGCGTCCACTGGGGGGAATTCACGCCGTGCGGGAGATTGTTGTTGTCGACCAATTGAACCAGCGCATCGAGCCTGCCTTCGGGCGCTGAGAGCACGTCGACTCTGGCCCAGCATGTGCCGCCATAGAGGGCGTTGCTCAAGGCCGTGCTCCGATCATTGTTCATTGTGCACTCCACTGCGGTCCGCAAGCGCTCCTCGACCACGAACGACCCGTTCACGAGTTCGATTCTCATCGCCGCCGTGTCTGCTGTGTTCTGCGTCTGCATCGCCGGGGGCACTCGGCTATTGCCCTGATTTTTTTGCGCGGCCAGTCCCTGCGCCCACTGCGAATACGCGGAGGTCACCGTCATCGGCCCCACAACGTGCACGCCGCCCTGCATCGTTCCCAGGTAATACTGCAGGAAGGCGGCCGCTGAAACCGCACCGGAGAGATTGGCACAGCCGGTGTTGAACGTGCCCTTCGCGTTGGGGTGCCATTGCCAGCCGATTACCGGCTCAATCCGCATCTGCATTAATGCGTCGGGCGAGTACGCGCGAAAGACGGGCCATGGCGAAAACGTGCATGGGCTGATCATGGTGATCCCTTGCAGCTTCCACCCGGCGGGGATGGTCAAGGTCGCCGAGGGCATGTTGTTCAGGGATGGATCGGTGATGGTGGCCGTCGTAAGTTGATTGGGCAGCGGCGAAGCGGAGATGTACGTTGCAGGGCCGGGCTTGCCGCTGGATTGTGGGCTTGGGCTGCCACTTCCGGTGGGGGCAGGGGAGGCAGCACTCTGGGGGGATTTGCAGCCCACCAGGAGAATGGTGATGGCACAGAACAGGGCGACTTCGTGACGCGCCTTCGGCATCATGGGGAAGATCTCCTTTGTTTTGGAGGGGACGCCTGAATTATATCCTGCCCTGAATGGGTTGGGAAATCGGCAAGACCCTTGGCGCGTGCGGTTGCGCGGAAATCCGGCGACAAACAGCGGCGGCGGGGGTATCAGTTACCAGGTGCTTGCCTTCAAACGGCAAACATGACACCCTTAAAAGAAGTGTGCAAGTTTTCGAGAAGAAGGAGTTCCTAAATCCCCATGCCTATTCAACCGACAGAAAAGATCTGGCACAACGGGAACCTGATTGCCTGGGATCAAGCCAAAATCCACGTGATGAGCCACGTGATCCACTACGGGTCGAGCGTGTTCGAAGGGGTGCGCTGCTATGGGCAGCCGCAAGGTTCGGCGGTGTTCAGGCTGCCTGAGCACATGCAGCGGCTTCTGGACTCAGCAAAGATCTACCGCATGGAGGTTCCGTTCACGCTGGAGGAGCTGTGCGCAGGCGTGGTGGAGACGATTGAGGCCAACGGGATTGCACCCTGCTATATCCGGCCGATCGTGCTGCGCGGATACGGAGAGATTGGCGTGAACCCAAAGGGGTCGCCGGTTGACGTGTACATTGCGAATTTTCCGTGGGGAAAGTACCTATCCGGGCACGGCGGCGCGGACGTGTGCATCTCGAGCTGGAACCGGCTGGCGCCGAACACGATGCCGGCGTTGGCCAAGGCCGGCGCGAATTATATGAACTCGCAGCTCATCAAGATGGAAGCGGAAGCCAACGGTTATCAGGAAGGCATTGCGCTCGACGTGAATGGGTTGGTGAGCGAAGGATCGGGCGAGAACATCTTCATCGTGCGCAACGGTGTGCTGTTTACGCCGCCGCTGGGCAGTTCGGCGCTGTCGGGAATTACGCGCGACAGCGTGTTGACGATTGCACGGCACCTGGGATTCACGGTGACTGAGCAGCCGATTCCGCGCGAACTCCTGTACATCTCGGACGAGGTGTTCTTAACGGGAACGGCCGCTGAAGTGCAGCCGATCCGGTCAATCGACCGCATCGTGATTGGCGACGGAAAGCCCGGCGAGATCACGAAGAAGATTGCGGACGAGTTTTTCGGGATCGCGAACGGGCTGAAGCCGGACCGGTTTGGCTGGTTGACGCCGGTGAAAGTGGATGCGAGTGAGGCCGTGACTGCGTAAGGAGCGGGGATAACGGATCAAGGGACAAAGGCAGCAGCAACAGCAGGAATGAGTACGAGGCCCTTCGGCATGCGCCGAAGGGCTTTTGTTTGCGGGGGCGATTAGTGGTACAAACGTCTTTCCCGGCGGAGCCGCCTTGGGGAGCGCGGCAACGCGGGGCCAGAGTGATCCCCATGGAAACGGGATCACGAATCAAAAATGGGGGCTCTGAAGAGCAACAGAGCCAAATGGTTTGAAGAGTTACTTGAGGAATTGAGGAGCAAGCCGATGAAATTGCGTCTATTGACGTTCTATGTTGTCGGAGCCTGTCTTCTGTCTGTTCAAAACGGCCGGACATATGCCCAGGGCGGCCAGGCGCCCGAAACCGCGGCCAAGCCGCGGCCGTTTGTGAGCGCGATCTTTGGCGACAACATGGTGTTGCAGCGCGGGAAACCGGACATGATCTGGGGATGGTCGCAACCGGGCGACAGCGTTCATGTGGAGATCGCAGGGCACAAGGCCGATGGCGCGGCGGGGAGTGACGGGCGATGGGAGATAAAGATCAATCCACCCAAGGCGGGCGGACCCTACACGATGACGATCATGGGGCGCCAGTCGGTGGAACTGAAGAACGTGATGGTGGGCGATGTCTGGCTTTGCGGCGGTCAATCGAATATGCAACTGCCGCTCCGATTCACGTTGAACGGCGAGGATGAAGTGAAGGCGGCGAATTTTCCCGCGATCCGCTACTTTACTGTGGCCCAACATGTGGCCTACCGCCATTCGGATCTAGTCGAAGGATCGTGGAAGGTGGTCTCGCCAGACACGGCAAGCTTCATGTCGGCTGTGGCGTATTATTTTGCCCGAAAATTGCAGTCGGAGATTCACGTCCCCATTGGCCTGGTGGTCGATGCCGTGGGCGGAACTCCGGCCGAAGCGTGGACCAGCGCCGATGCGCTGAAGCCGTTGCACGACTTCGATATTCCACTGAGCCAAGTGGACAAGCTGGCGGCGGAGGGCGCGCCGGAGTACGGCAACTACATCATGCACTGGTACGACGAGTTCGATACGGGATTGAAAGAGAAATGGTTCGCACCGGAACTGAACGATTCGGACTGGAAGACGGTCGGAGTTCCGGGAGGTTTCGCTGAGTTAGGTGTGCCCGACACTCCGGCGGTGGTGTGGTTTCGTAAGGAGATCGATGTGCCGAATCCGGTTCCCGAGGGGCGCGCGATGGTTTTGCTCGGCTCTATAGAGAAAATGGATACGGTTTATATCAACGGCACCGAGATTGGCAGCAGCTCGTGGGTAGAAAATCCGCGCGCATATTTCGTTCGCCCGGGCGTGCTGAAGCCGGGCAAGAATCTGATTGCGATTCGTGTTTTCAAAACCAAACCCGATGGCGGATTTATGGCCAAGCCAGATGATTTGCATCTTCTGCTGGGCGACATGACGAGCATTGCGTTGGCTGGAGAGTGGGAGGCGAAGCTGAGCGTCGATGCCCGGCCTCCGCATGCGCTACCGGCGGCGTGGGAGAACTGGCCGGTGATGCCCGCGGTTCTATACAACGGCATGCTGGCGCCGATTGCGCCGCTCGCGATCAGGGGAGCGATCTGGTACCAGGGCGAACAAAACTCGCCGCGAGGCTACCAATACCGCAAGATTCTTCCGGCAATGATCGGGGATTGGCGGAGTGTTTTTGGCCAGGGCGATTTTCCGTTCTTCATCGTAAGCCTGCCAAAATTTGCGCAACGGAGCGTGGTTCCTGTGGATGACGGTTGGGCCGACATCCGCGAGTCGCAGGCTGTTGCGGCGGCAACAGTGCCGGACTCGTGCCTCGTGGTAACGATTGATACGGGCGAAGCGGATAACATTCATCCCAAGCTGAAGGAGCCGGTGGGCGATCGGCTGGCGTTCTGCGCGCTTGCGAAGAGCTACCACAAGCATGTCGCGTATCTGGGCCCGACTCTCAAGTCGATCGACAGGCGCCCAGGAGAGATCGGGCTGCGGTTTACTCACACCGAGGGTGGTCTGGTGGTAAAGGGCACGAAGCTCGGCGAGTTCTCGATCGCCGGCGAAGACCGCAAATTTCATTGGGCGGTTGCGCGAATTTCGGGCAACGTGGTGATTGTTTCGTCGCCTGATGTGCCGCAGCCGAAGGAGGTTCGATATGCCTGGCAGTCGAATCCCGAGGCGACGCTCTTCAATGGCGCGGGACTGCCAGCCGGACCGTTCAGAACGGATACGTGGCCGCTGATCACGGAAGATGCGAAACCCTATTAGGCGAATTGAATCGGGCGGGGCAAGCTACGGGGAGTCAGGGTCAGTGCGCAGAATCGGTGGCGGCGGGGTTGCCGTAGTAGCCGGTGCGCGTGCGGGCGATTAAGCCGGGCTGGTCGAGCCTGACTTCAATATGGTGATAGTCGTTGGGTCTGTCGGCGGCCGGCGGCTCGAAGGCGATTTCGTAACATTAATCGGCCGGGGCGCTGGCGGATGAGGGGCGATGAGGCCGGTAAAATGATCGATATGGATTCGGTTGACAAGAAGCTTGATGCGGCGGAGACGATTTTCGCCGGGAGCCGCTTTGTGCGCGCATGTCTGCGCAAGCCCGTGGACCGCACGCCGGTGTGGTTCCTGCGGCAGGCGGGACGGTACATGCAGGAATACCGCGAAGTGCGCAAGCACCACACACTTGTGGAGATTTGCAAGAAGCCGGAGCTGGCCGCGGAAGTGACGATTACCGCGGCGGAAAAGCTCGGGGTGGATGCGGCAATCATCTTTGCCGATCTGTTGCTGCCTCTGGAGCCGATGGGGCTGGACTTCGAGTTCCTGGCAGGCGAAGGGCCGATAGTGCACAAGCCGCTGCGGTCTGCGGAAGATGTGCGCGCGCTGCGAACAGATCGCGCGGGGGACCTGGCCTACGTGGCGCTGGCGATTGAGAAGGTGGCCGCGCATTTTCGCGATCGGCTGGGAGTGATTGGATTCTGCGGCGCGCCATACACGCTGGCGAGCTACATGATCGAGGGAGGCGGCTCGCGGAATTATATCCACACCAAACAACTGATGTATCGGGACCCCATTGCGTGGAGCAGCCTTTTGGACAAGCTGGTCCTTGTGCTGACGGAGTACTGCCGGCTGCAGGTGCAGGCGGGCGCGGACGTGATCCAGATTTTTGATAGCTGGGTGGGGTCGCTGTCGCTGAGCGACTATCGCGATTATGCATTTGCGGCGTCGAAGCGGCTGGTGCGTGCGGTGCAGGCGATGGGCGTGCCCGTGATCTACTTTGGCGTGGAGACGGCGGGGTTGCTGCAGCAGATGGCGGAGACAGGAGCAGACGTGATTGGTCTGGATTGGCGGCAGCCGCTGGACGAAGGTTGGCGCGCGGTGGGACATGCGCACGCGGTGCAGGGAAATCTCGATCCGATCACGCTGTTTGCGCCGCTCGAGGTGCTGGAGATGCGCGTGAAAGAGGTATTGCGCGCGGCAGGCGGGCGGCCGGGGCATATTTTTAATCTGGGACACGGAATTGTGCCGGAAACGCCGGTCGAAAATGTGCAGGCGGTTGTGAAGATAGTGCGCGAGTTCCGGTTGGAGGACGCTCATGCCTAAACAAGCCGTGCTGCTGCTGGCGCATGGGACGCCGGAGACGGTTGAGCAGATTCCCGAATATCTGCGCAATGTGGTGAGCGGGCGGCCGGTGCCGCTGACGGTGGTGGAAGAGATTCAGCACCGATACTCACTGATTGGAAAGAGCCCGCTGACGGAAATTACGAACGAGCAGGCGCGGCTGGTGGAGGCGGAACTCAGTCGCAGCAGCGAGGAGAGCTTGGTTTCCCACCCTAGCGACAAAAACCAAGACGTCGCGAGGGTGGGGCACCCTCGGATTCCGGTTTATGTGGGAATGCGGAACTGGCGGCCATATATTCCTGAGGTTGTGCGGCAGATGCGCGCGGATGGCGTGGAAGAGGCTGCGGTGATCTGCATGGCGCCGCAGAACTCGCGTACCAGCGTAGGACTTTACCGGCGCGCGGCTGAAGCTGAAGCTGGTGGACTGCGCATCGACTTTACGGCCGGATGGGCGGAGCATCCGCTGCTTGCGGAGGCGTTCGCAGAGCGCCTCAGGCCGGCATGGGCAAAGCTTAGCGCGGAAGTAGGCGAGCCGGTTCCGGTGCTGTTCACTGCGCACAGCGTGCCGACAAGAACGGTGATGGAAACACCTCCTGGTTCAGGAACAAGCTCCGCTTCCCACCCTAACGACAAAAACAAAGGCGTCGTTAGGATGGGGCACCCGGAGCAGCGATTGTGGCCAGGCGAGGGAAAAGATCCCTACGCTGAGGATGCACGGCGAACGGCCGAGCTGGTTGCGGCGAGAGTTCCGGAGATTCCGCGATGGTGGTTTGCCTTCCAAAGCCAGGGCGCGAGCGGCGGTCCCTGGATCGGCCCGAGCGTGGAAGAGACTCTGGACCGGCTTGCCGGCCAGGGCGTGAAGGCGTTGATTCTTCAGCCGATCGGGTTTCTCTGCGATCACGTGGAAATCTTGTACGATGTGGACATCTCTTTTCGGGAATACGCGGCCAGGAAGCAAATCAGGTTGGAACGCCCGGAATCTCTGAACGCATCGGAGACTCTTGCAAAGGCGATTGCGGATTTGGCGAGAATTGGGTTGCGGAGGTTGAAGGCCGCACAAGAATGATGAGTTGCTTTCTTACCTGAAGGTCTGGGATTTGGCACCGGCCCAACTTGGAAGTGTTTTGAGGAAGCGCTTTGAGTAACGAAAACACAACGAAAGTGCCGGCCGGAAATACCGTCGACACGAGAAGGAGTCATTACGCGGTGTACTGCCCAGGCTGTGGCAGCGACCGCATGTGCCGGCTGGAGCGCAGCGGCATGATTCAGAAATGGGTTGATCCGATCTTTGGGTTCTACCCCTGGCAATGCAAAGCGTGCGGAGCCGAAGTGAGGTTGCGAAAGCGGCATCGGCGGCGCAGGGTGCATGCCGCGTTGTAACACTCCCTGGCGGTTTCAGGCGCGGAAGAAATTTCGCGCCAGGAAGATTATATTGGCTGGACGCTCCGCCAGGCGGCGCATGAAGTATGGGTACCATTCGTTGCCAAAAGGGACATAGACACGGACTTTGTAACCCTGGCCGACGAGTCTGCGCTGGAGATCGCGGCGCACACCATACAACATTTGAAATTCAAAGTGGCTGGGGTCGATTGAGGCCTCGGAGGCGTAGGCCTTGACCTTTTCGATCAGCGCCCCGTCGTGCGTGGCAATTGCGTGGTAAATGGGGCTGTCGACGAGCATCTTCGCGAGCTTGAAAAAGTTGGTGTCGACTTCAGCCTTGCGCGGGAAAGCAACCTCTTGCGGCTCGTCGTATGCGCCTTTGCAGAGACGGACGCGGATGCCGTCGGCGAGAAGTTGCTCGATGTCGGCCTGCGAACGATAGAGATAAGCCTGGATGACGACGCCGACTGCGCCCCGCAACCCGGCATGCGCATGAACGCGGCGCACAATGTCCAGGGTAACTTGGGTAAGGCGCGAGCCTTCCATGTCGATGCGGACAAAATTCTGCAAGGAGCGCGCGTGCTGAACGAGATTCTCGGCAATGGATTCGGCTAATTCAGGCGATTGTTCCAAACCCATTTGCGTGAGCTTGATGCTGACGTTGGCGTCGAGGCCGCGTTCGGCAATGGAGTCGAGAAGGCGGTGATAGACCTCGGCGGCACGATGCGCTTCGGTGGCAGAAGTGACGCTTTCGCCGAGGGAATCGAGAGTGACGGAGATTCCCTGGCGGTTGACGGCTTCCGAGACGCGAAGAGCATCTTCCAGCTGCATCCCTGCGATGAATCGCGCATTGAGGCGCGTGCCCAGGGCGGAGTGTTCACAGAAGCGGCGAAGCTGACGGTTGTGCGATAGCGCAATAAAAGCGGAACGAAGAAGTGGCATGATTCGCCTCTGCTGGAGGACGCGCAGAGCGCGCCTGGCAGACAAGCTAGTTTCGCACATGAGCACGAGGAAAGGTGTGGCGCCTAACACATTCGTGTCAGGGGAGAAAGGGAAACTAAAGTTGAGTGTCCGGCCCGATCAGGGGACAGGCCAGCGGTATTGCGCTATCGCGTGATGCGGCCAGAAATCACTGACGGCCGCTTCCTGTGCTCCGTTGCCAAAGTTTCCAAGAAACTCTCTTCTCCGCATTGACTCCGGCCAGTTATTGCACTTGATACAACGCGCAGCCATGAGGCGGAAGCGTAACACCGATGTCCTTTGACTCTTTGAGGGTGGAGTCGTCCCACACATTGTGCGCGGAGTGTTTTTGGCCGTCGAGGCCGAGTTGACTCCACGTGGTGCGAAGAGTGGCGGAAGTATCAGCGAGGTTGAAGAAGGCGAAGTACTCCGCGTAGCCGCGATCGCCAGGCTGGCCGATCGAAGCGCGCCAGACGCGGGCATCCTGAAAGCCGGGGCCAAGGCTGGTGACGTCGACGGGACGGCTGTAAGTGGCGTACTGATCGATGAAAATAACCGTTTGATTGGTGATGAGCGAGCGGGTGTAGTCGTCGATTCGCGTGAGGTTGGTGCCCAGGATGAGCGGTGAGCGCGTGATAGCCCAGAGAGTGAACTCGGTGCGTTGCTCATCAGGAGTGAAGCGCGATTGGCGGGCCGGACCCACGCCGGGCTTAGGTCCGAGCCAGCCGTCGGGAAGCATGTCAGGATCAGGCCAGTTGCCGGGGTTGGTGTAGGCAAACCATTGGGCGAGCACATCGAAGTCGCCCTTCAGTCCGAAGGGATATCCGTCGGGCGTGTGGTGCGGAAACTCCCATGCATCCCAGTGATCGTTGGTGATGCGCCACATCTGCGCGTACTGGGCGACTTCTGCGGCGTGTTCAAGCTGTGTGGGGCCGGGCGAGAGTGAAAGCACGATGGGACGGCCAGTTTTGCGGATGGCTGCGGCGATCTGGCGAATCTCCGTGGGTCGGTAGGGATGGTCTGAAATGCAGTCGACTTTGAGGAAATCGAGGCCCCAGGAAGCGTAAAGCTTCAACATTGAATCGTAGTAGGCCTGGCCGGCTGCGTTGTCTTTAATGCCCCAATTGCCATCATCCCAGGGACATGGAGACGTGAGGTCGGCGGCGTCGGTGGCGTGAAAAGCCGTACCGGCGATGGGCAGGTTGGCCGCGACCACCTGGCGGGGAATGCCGCGGACAATGTGGATACCGAACTTGAGGCCCTGGGCATGGAGCCAGTCGGCCAGAGGCTTGAATCCGGCGCCGTTCGCTGCGTCAGCAAAACGCGCGGGATCGGGAATCAGCAGACCGTTTGCATCCCAGATATATTTGCGCTGCTCGACCGTTTGGCCGGCGGGATTGGTCATATACCAGCCTTCGTCGATAACGGCGTATTTCCAGCCGTATTGCTGGAGAGACGCGAGGACGGTGGCATTGGCTTTGAATCGATCCTCATCAATCGTGAAGCCGTATGAGTCCCAGCTATTCCAGCCCATGGGTGGGGTTGGAGCGACGGTCTGCGCGGGAAGAAATGCAGGAACGAGAAATGCGCTACCCGCAAATGCAATGGAGATGAGGGCTGATCTGATCATGAAGAAAGAATAGAACAGTGGGGTGGGTTGGCAGAGGTAGCAAATTAGCGTCCAGTGCGGCGGACGAAGAGAAGTTGACCGGAGAAGAGGGTTATCCTATGCCAAGCGCGCAGAGACAAGAGAAAGCCCACAAATACTCAAGGAGTATCCATGACCAGGACCCACGGTATCGGTCTGTGGCGCCAAGCTCTTGCGCTTTCTATCGGGGCATTTTTTGCGGCCGCGCCGAGCATGACGGCGCAGGCAGCTGCGGCAGGGGAGAAGCCGGTAACTGTCGAGGCGGTCTTCGTCAGCGACATTCACTTTGAGCCCTTCTGGGATCCGGCAAAAGCGCCGCGCCTTGAGGCTGCACCGGTGAACCAATGGAAGGCAATTCTGGCGGAGCCGGCATCGGCGGATCAAGCGGCGCGGTTAGACGAGCTGCTGCAGACCTGTAAAGTGCGCGGTGCGGACACTTCGTACGCGCTGTATGAATCGAGTTTACGAGCGATCCATGACGATGCGAAGGGCGCAAAGTTTGTGGTGTTGAGCGGGGATTTGATTTCGCACGATTTCTCGTGCAAATTCCAGACGATATTCCCCAAGGGAACGCCGGCCGACTATCGGGCGTTTGTTGAGAAGGGAATCGACTTCGTGATGCTCAGGCTGCGCAGCGCGCTGCCGGGCGTGCCGGTATATGCGGCCTTGGGAAATAACGACTCAGATTGCGGCGACTATCAATTGGATCCGGATAGTCCGTTTCTGGCGGAGACCGGAAAGGTGCTGACGGCGGATTTGCCGGAGGGTGAGCGGGGCGAAGCGGAGCGCACTTTTGCCGAGGGAGGGTACTACAGCGCACGGCTTCCGGCGCCCCTGTCGCGGACGCGGATTCTTGTGCTGGACGATTTATTCATGGCCCGGCAATACGCGACATGCGGCGGAAAGGCCGACACGGCTCCAGCGGCGGCGCAGATTGCATGGCTTGAGCAAAAGCTGGATGCGGCGCGGCGCAACAAGGAGAAGGTTTGGGTGATGTCGCACATTCCACCCGGCGTGAATCCTTACGCGACGGCAATGAAGGCGCTCGACTTGTGCGGCGGAGGCAAGCCGCAGATGTTTCTCTCGTCGGAGGCGCTGCCGGAAGCCATGGTGAGATACGGCGACGTGATTGAGCTGGCGATCTTTGCGCACACGCACATGGACGAAATGCGGCTGCTGAAGCCTGCGGCGGGATCTTCGGCGGGAGGCGTAGCCCTGAAGATGGTGCCGTCGATCTCTCCGATTAACGGCAACAATCCGGCATTTACAGTGGCCGAGATCGACGCGGCGACAGCCGAACTCAAGGACTACCAGGTTTTTGTGGCGTCGAATCAGACCGGAACCGGCACACGCTGGAACGAGGAATACGATTTCGCGCGGACTTACAAAGAAGATGCATTTACCGCGGCGAGCGCGGCGGATTTGATTGCGGGATTCAAGGCTGATCCGACGGCGCAGACTGATCGGAGCAAGAGTTACATACAGAACTACGGCTCGGGTACCGAGGCCAGAGCGATTGGAACGTTCTGGCAGCCGTATACGTGCGCGCTCAGGAACGATGGAGCGGATGCGTTCAGGGAGTGTGTTTGCGGAAGACAGGGAACAGGGAGTAGCCAATAGGGGAGCAGGCAGGTCAGCCGCTCAGGAAAGATTGTGCCGTGCCGGTCTAGCGGGTCCAATGCATCACGGGCGGTGTGTCACCGGAGGCCCACAAGCCAATGAGGGTAAGGGCGGCAGCAGCCAGCACGACCAGGGCGAATCGCAGAAGAGGATGATTGTCTGCGCGGGGACCGATGAGTCTCAAATTGCGGCGGTAGCGGCTCGCGTCCGGAGAGTGCCGGCGCGTTTGGCTTCACAATCGTGTTCAAATCTTCCGAAGGGCCCATCCTGGGGCGGGAAAGTTCCGGGTAACGATCTGCGAATTGCCTGGCTGAGAACCACCGGTTGGGGCTGGTAACAGTAAAGTACCCGGCTTGTGCCACCGTGAAGCCCCGGCGAACGACAGAACGGAGGATATTCATCGCGTCCTCCTCGATGATTCTGCGTCGAGCTTACGCTTGGGTTGTGCCCGTTGCAAGATTTCTGGGTAACATGTTGGTGCGGAGCTAGTCGCATCGAGGGTTCATTTTTGCGCCGGCGTGGAACTGTGGGACCGGCAATTCTGACGAGGTCGCGATGAAAAAGGGATATTGGGTAAATGCGTATAGGGCGATTCATGATGAGGCGGCGCAGAAGGCCTATTCGGCGCTGGCCGTGCCTGCGATTCAAGCGTTCGGCGGACGTTTCTTGACGAGCGGCGCGAGCCAGATTGAGGCCTTCGAGGCCGGGCTGAAACAGCGGACGATTCTTGTGGAGTTCGACAGCTATGAGATTGCGCTTGCGGCACGCAAGAGCGAGGCGTACCAGAGGGCGCTTGAAGTGCTGGGCAACGGTGCGGAGCGCGATGTGCGGATTGTGGAAGGGGCGTAAGAGAAATGCTAGCTCCTAGCTGCTAGCTTCCAGCTCCTAACCCTTTCGTGCTGTGTTGGCTGCGGTGCGAACCCACTCTCGGACTTTTCGTAGTGCCTTGAGTTTCAGGCTAGGGCATCCGGCATCGTTAGTGTGTCATCATTCACTCTTGCGCTGCGTTCATGACATCCTTCTCCCCGCTCGGCGGGAGTTCTCCTATCCACTCCCGCTCGATGCGCCCACCGGAATCGATAAGCAGGATGGTCGGTGTCCCGGGGATTCCGAGAGCATCAAGCCCTTGACCGAAGACCCCTTCAGCTTCGACATCTGCCTTTCTCAACAAACTGCTGCCGATGGATGCATCATCCGGCATGACGAGAAGAACATGGGCATGGATCGTGTTGCTTCTTTCCTGCTCGCCGAGCTGTCTGTAAAAAGGCAGGCTCGCAACGCAGTAGGGACATCCTCTGCGCATGGCGATTACGAGTGTCTCTGAATGGCTACTCCAACTGTACCCGGAGAGCGGCGCAAGAGTCTGGCCGACAAGGCTCCCGTCCGCACTCCCCGGCGCCTGCCGCTTTGAGGGACGCGCCGGAGTGAACCCGCTTCCAGTCATGATCTGGGGGAGTGATCCACCCCGGTCCGCCGTGGGCAGAATTTCCCTGGGTCTATCAAGCCCCGAACAAGGAACATATCCAATTCTCGACGAGCTATTCTGGCTCGCAATGCTGCACCAATTTCCTTCGTCACCGGTGACAACTAGGAGAATGCGAACAACCGTTCCTCGTGGCAATGTTTGTACAACGTCGCTCTCCAGCGACATTTCGGAGTAAACCGCGAGAGCATCGATTTTGACTGTGCCTTGCCTGTTCTGCGGGTGAACTGAGGCAGATGCAAGCAAGAATAGGGGAATGAGAGCACAACGCACATGCGATGCCAACATCCTCATGCGAGTCCCTCTTTTCGCTGCGGAATTCCTGTAGGCGTACTACCTCTATCATTGTGCCGGTCCCAAGCTAGATGGCAATGGCACAAGAGTCGCATCTCCTGGTCAGAATGATAGCGCCGAGAATGGAGCGAAGATATGTCCGGTCTCAGAGTCGGGAGGCGGGCACCTGTCCTTTGTTACATGACTTCAATGTCTGAGGGCTTAGCGGGCGGCCGCGGTCTGGCGGAGGCGCGACGGAGCCTGTTCTTTTTGGGCGAGGTATTCGTTGACGGCGGCGGCGGCCTTGCGTCCCTCCGAGATTGCCCAGACAACAAGAGACTGGCCGCGGCGCATGTCGCCCGCGGCGAAGATGCCGTCGACCGAGGACATGTAATTCGTTGTGGCGACGTTGCCGCGCTGGTCGAGTTGGAGGCCGAGCTGCTCGATCATTCCGGAGCGCACGGGTCCGAGGAAGCCCATGGCAAGCAGGACGAGATCGGCATCGAGAGTAAACTCGGTTCCGGCCTGGGGCTCAAATTTGGGCGGCGGGCCGACGCGCACACAGTGAATCTGGCTGACGTGGCCGGTGTCGTCGCCAGTGAATTTGATGGTATTGATCGACCAGTCGCGATTGCCGCCCTCTTCGTGCGAGCTTTCGGTGCGCAGTTGGAGCGGCCAGAGCGGCCATGGCGTGGAAGCTGCGCGCTCGGCCGGCGGACGCGGCATGATTTCGAATTGATGGACGCTTTTTGCGCGCTGACGATGGCTGGTGCCGAGGCAGTCTGCACCGGTGTCGCCGCCGCCGATAATGACGACGCGCTTGCCGGTGGCGAGGATTGAGGCAGCGGCTCCCATGGAGGAGAGAAGCTTGTCTTCGGAGTCTCCTTCATTGCGGCGATTCTGCTGGGGCAGGAACTCCATTGCGTAATGGATGCCCTTGAGCTCGCGGCCGGGGACGGGAAGGTCGCGGGGATGCTCGGCGCCGCCGCAGAGAAGGATGGCGTCGAATTGTTCCGTCAGAGACTCGACGGGAATATTGACGCCGACGTGCGCGTTGGTCTGGAAGATGACGCCCTCGGCCTTCATCTGCGCGATGCGGCGATCGACGACGTGCTTCTCAAGCTTGAAGTTGGGAATACCGTAGCGGAGGAGGCCGCCGATGCGGTCGTTTTTCTCGTAAACGGTGACGGAGTGACCGGCGCGGCGTAGTTGCTGCGCGGCGGCGAGGCCAGCAGGTCCGCTGCCGACGACGGCGACGCGCTTGCCGGTGGCTTGCTCGGGTGGTTCGGGATGGATCCAGCCCTCATCGAAGCCGCGCTCGACAATGGAGCGCTCGATTAATTTGATGGAGACGGGCGGCTGATTGATGCCGAGGACGCAGGCGGCTTCACACGGGGCGGGACAGATGCGGCCGGTAAATTCCGGAAAGTTGTTCGTGGAGTGGAGGCGGCGGACGGCGGCCTGCCATCGATTGTTGTAGACCAGATCGTTCCAGTCGGGGATGAGATTGTTGACCGGACAGCCGGTATGACAGAAAGGCACGCCGCAATCCATGCAGCGAGCGCCCTGTTCACGCTGCTTCTCCTCAGGGAATGGCTCGTAGATTTCAAACCAGTCGCGAATGCGCTCGTCAGCCTTGCGGCGTGTGGGTTGCTCGCGGTTGATTTCGAGGAAGCCCGTGACCTTACCCATGCTTCACCTCGGCGGACGCTGCAACCAGCGCGGGCGCGGCGAGCGGGGAAGTGTATTCGAACTGCGCGCGCTCGACACCGAGGACGCGCTTGTACTCGTGCGGGAAAACTTTGATGAAGAGCGGTTGCGCGTCCGCCCAATGCTCAAGAATCCATGCAGCGCGGGGGCTGCCGGTGAGATCGCGGTGGCGCGCCAGCAGAGACTGAATTTTTTCAATGTCTGCCGAGTCGACGAGCGGCTCAAGATCGACGCTTGCCTTGTTGCAACGGCGGGTGGAGAAGTCTCCCTTGTCGTCGTAGACGTAAGCGATGCCGCCGCTCATGCCGGCGGCAAAGTTGCGCCCAGTGGACCCGAGAATGATGGCGAGGCCATTGGTCATGTATTCGCAGCCATGGTCGCCGACGCCCTCGACTACGGCTGTCGCGCCGGAGTTGCGGACGGCGAAGCGCTCGCCGGCAATGCCGTTCAAAAAGACCTCGCCGCTGGTAGCGCCGTAGAGGACGACGTTGCCGACGAGGATGCTTTCCTCGGGCAGAAAGCTGGAAGTCTTAGGCGGATAAGCGATGATGCGGCCGCCGGAGAGACCCTTGCCGAGATAGTCGTTGGCGTCGCCTTCGAGCTCGAGCGTGACACCCGTGGGAACGAATGCGCCGAAGCTTTGACCTGCAGAGCCGCGGAACTTGAAGTGGAGTGTGCTGTCGGGCAATCCCGCTGAACCGAAGCGGCGCGCGATTGTGCCGCCCAGCATGGCGCCCACGGTGCGGTGCACATTGCGAATGGCGAAGCTGGCGGTGACGGGCGTCTGCGATTCAAGCGCTGGCTTGGCTTTTGCAATGAGGGCGTGGTCGAGCGCGGGGCCGAGACCGTGATCCTGGCATGTGGTGCGGCGGCGCGCCACGCGCGAGGGAAGCGGCGGCGCGTGGAGGATCGAGGAAAGGTCGATGCCTTTCGCCTTCCAATGTGCGTCATCAATGTGCGTTTCGATTTTTTCAACGCGGCCGACCATGTCATCTACGGTGCGGAAACCGAGCTTCGCCATGTGCTGGCGCATCTGTTCGGCGATGAAGAAGAAGAAGTTGATGACGTGCTCGGGCGTGCCGGTAAAACGCTCGCGCAGGATGGGATCCTGGGTGGCGATGCCGACCGCGCAAGTATTCAAGTGGCACTTGCGCATCATGATGCAACCCATTGAGATGAGAGGCATTGTTGCGAAGCCAAATTCCTCGGCACCGAGCAGGGCAGCTATGACGACATCGCGGCCGGTCTGGAGCTTGCCGTCGGTCTGCACGCGGATGCGCGAGCGCAGATCGTTCAGCAGCAGGACTTGCTGCGTCTCCGCAAGGCCAAGCTCCCATGGCAGGCCGGCATGCTTAATGGAGCTGAGCGGTGACGCGCCGGTGCCGCCGGTGTCCCCGGAGATGAGCACTACGTCCGCATGGGCTTTTGACACGCCGGCAGCGACCGTGCCGACGCCGACTTCCGACACCAGCTTGACCGCGATGCGGGCTTCCGGGTTCACGTTCTTGAGGTCGTAGATGAGCTGCGCGAGATCCTCGATCGAATAAATGTCATGGTGCGGCGGAGGCGAGATGAGGCCGACGCCGGCGATGGAGTGGCGGATGCGCGCGATTTCACTGTCGACTTTGTGGCCCGGCAGCTGGCCGCCTTCGCCGGGCTTTGCGCCCTGGGCCATTTTGATCTGCAGCTCGGTGGCATTGACCAGGTAATTGGTGGTGACGCCGAAGCGGCCGCTGGCGACCTGCTTGACGGCCGAGCGGCGCGAATCGCCATTGGCGTCGGGCGTGAAGCGGGCTTCATCCTCGCCGCCTTCGCCGGTGTTCGACATGCCGCCAAGACGATTCATGGCGATGGCCAGGGTTTCGTGCGCCTCTTTGGAAATCGATCCGAAGCTCATGGCTCCGGTAGTGAAGCGCTTGACGATCTCCTTGGCCGGCTCGACTTCTTCAAGCGGAATTGGCTCGTCAAGATACTTGAGCTTGAGCAGGCCGCGCAGCGTACAGAGAGTGCGGTTCTGGCCGTCGATCAGATCGGTGAATTCCTGGAACGTGGCCGGATTGTTGTTGCGAACCGCGTGCTGCACCTTGCTGATGGTCAGCGGGTTGAGCAGGTGAAACTCGCCGCCCTCGCGATATTGATACTGGCCGCCGACTGTGAGATCGGTTTCGGAGTCGGTGAGGGGCTGGAAGGCATATTCGTGCTTCATCTGCGCTTCGCGGGCGAGCACGTCGAGCCCGACGCCCTCAATACGCGAGGCAGTGCCTGGGAAATAGTCGTCGATCAGGGAGCGATTTAGGCCGACGGCCTCAAAGACCTGCGCGCCGCGATAACTTTGCAGCGTGCTGATGCCCATTTTGGAGAAGGTCTTGAGCAGGCCCTTGTTGATGGCCTTGATGAAGTTTTTCTCGGCGTATTCCGCGGAGAATCTTGTCCGGCAAAAGGCCGCGGCGCTTGAGATCGTGAATGGTCTCGATCGCCAGATACGGGTTGATGGCGCTGGCGCCGTAGCCGATGAGCAGGGCGAAGTGCATCACCTCGCGCGGCTCGCCGCTTTCGATGATGAGCGCAACCTGAGTGCGCTTTTCTTCGCGGACCAGGCGATTGTGAACCGCGGCCATTGCCAGCAGGCTGGGAATGGGCGCGTAGGTAGGATCGACGCCGCGGTCAGAGAGAATCAGGAGCGAATAGCCGGAGTCAACAGCATGAGAGGCGCGGTTGCTCAGGTCTTCAAGAGCGTGGCGCAGGCCCTTTTCGCCGTCCTCAGCGCGGAAGAGCGCAGGCAGCGTGGTGGCCAGCAGATCGCCTGAAGAAACGCGGCGCAGCTTCTCAAGATCGCGATTGGTGAGGATGGGATGCGGAAGCTTGAGGGTGTGGCAGTTTTCAGGCGCCTCATCGAGAATGTTGCGCTCGGTGCCGATGTAGCTGATGAGCGACATCACCAGCTCTTCGCGAATGGGATCGATAGGCGGATTGGTGACCTGAGCGAAGAGTTGCTTGAAGTAGTTGAAGAGCGGCTGCGGGCGGTCGGAGAGGCAGGCAAGCGGCACATCGGTGCCCATGGAGCCGACCGGCTCCTGGCCTTCGGCGGCCATGGGAGCAAGAAGGATGCGAAGATCTTCTTCGCTGTAGCCGCAGGCGCGCTGGCGGCGGAGCAGCGTCTCCGCGTTGAAGCCAATGACGCGCGCGGGCTCGGGCAGCGAATCGATGGTGACCTGCTGCTGCTTGAGCCAGTCGCCGTAGGGTTGGCGAGCGGCCAGAGACTTCTTGATCTCGGCGTCGGAGATGATGCGCTGCTGCACAGTGTCGACGAGGAACATGCGGCCGGGCTGCAAGCGGCCTTTCTTCAAAATGTCCTCGGGCGGAGCCTCAATGACGCCGGCTTCGGAGGCGAGGACAACCAGATCGTCCTTGGTGACGATGTAGCGGCCAGGGCGCAGGCCGTTGCGGTCGAGAGTGGCGCCAATGACGCGGCCGTCGGTAAATGCTATGGCGGCGGGTCCATCCCACGGTTCCATGAGCGAAGCGTGATACTCGTAGAAGGCGCGCTTGTCCTCATCCATGTCGGGGTTGCCGGCCCAGGCCTCGGGAATCAGCATGGCCATGACGTGGGGCAGGGAACGGCCGGACTGGAAAAGGAACTCGACTGCATTGTCGAGCGATCCGGAATCGCTGCCGCCGGGGACGACAACTGGATAAAGTTCTTTGATTTTGTCGCCGTAGAGTGAGCTTTCAAGCACCGACTGGCGCGCATTCATCCAACTGACATTGCCGCGGATGGTATTGATCTCGCCGTTATGCGCGACGTAACGGTAGGGATGAGCCAGCGGCCAACTGGGAAATGTGTTGGTAGAGAAGCGCTGATGGATAAGCGCGAGGGCGCTGGTGACGAGGGGATTTGCGAGCTCGAAGTAGAACTTCTCGATCTGCGGAGCCAGCATGAGCCCCTTGTAAATGATGGTGCGACACGAGCAGGAGGGGACGTAGAAAGTTTCCTTGTCCTCGATCGCGGAGGCGGAGATTTCGTTTTCGGTGCGGCGGCGAACGCGATAAAGCAGGCGCTCGAAGGCATCTTCGTCGAGATCCTTGGGGCGTCCGATAAAGAGCTGCTCGATGTAGGGCTGCGAGTTGCGGGCTTCGCGGCCAATCGCATCGCCATTGACTGGCGTGTCGCGCCAGCCGAGGACGGCGCAGCCCTCTTCCTGGGCGATACGCTCGAAGACGCCTTCGCACTGCAGGCGGTTCTGGCGCTCGACGGGCAGGAAGCACATGGCCACGCCGTAAGCGCCGGATCCGGGCAGCTTGATGCCCAACTCGGAACATTCTTTTACGAAGAAATCGTGGGGAATCTGGATGAGGATGCCCGCGCCATCGCCGGTCTCGGGGTCGCAGCCCGCCGCGCCGCGATGGGTGAGGTTGATAAGAACCTCAAGCCCTTTACGAATGATCTCGTGGCTCTTCTCGCCCTTGATATTCGCTACCAGCCCCATGCCACAGGCATCATGCTCATCCCGGGGATGATAGAGGCCTTGCGCTTGCGGTGGGCGGAGACGGCGACTCGAAGATCCCATGGCGTCCTTTTGAGTAGAAATTTTGATTGCGACAAAGTGGATATTTCGAAGTACACAACCACTGTGCGATTCCCGAGGGCAAAAAATCGCCTTGCAAATGGAACAAGTGGGTTTAGTTGAGCAGAGCCGGCCGCATCCCGGAGCTGCACTGCTTTTAATATAACGAAAAACTCCGGTCAATGCAGCAATTCCTATCGGAACGCGAGAGCTCGAGAAACGCCCGACAGGCTAAAAATGCTCATTTTGTTCCGCTTTATGACACGGAGCATGGGTGGTCGATTCGAAAAACTGGGGTCAGCGCGACACCGGTCTAATGTGTCCAGGTAATTTCGCCATAGGCGCTCCGCACGATTCCGATATTCGGTCCGGGATCTACGCCGCCGAATTCGACATGGTGCGGCTGGAACAGGTTTCGACCCACCGCCGAGAATTTGAACTGGCGGCTGAATTGCCAATCGAATCGAGCATCTGCCGTTGAATAGGCGGGAATGCTTTTGCCCGCCACGTCGTGGAGAGCGGCAACATAGCGGTAGGTGAGGTCAAGGCTAAAACTCTTTGCAAAATCAAGATCGGATTGCAGAGACAAACGGTGTTTCGGGCTGGAGCCTTCCACTGTCGAGGAGGTGCCCGCATCCAAGGGATCCTGTCCCCTTCTTTATATCCATTTGCAAATAGGAATAGGAGCCTCGCAAGCGCCAAGTGGCCAAGGGTCTCCATTCCGGGGCAAATTCAAACCCTTTGGTGGTGCCGACCAGCCCATTCCCTAAATCGGCAGGGAAAATAATGTGCGCCGGCGCCGGAGTTGTCTCTACCGCTGGAGGCCCGATTATATCTTCACTCAAGAGATCGCCGTAATGGTTGTAAAACGCCGCCACGTCGAAGTAGAGCGACTTTCCGACCAGGGAGCGATAGCCAGCTTCATAGCCATTAAGCTCTTCGGAGTGGAAGTTCGGATTGGGAACGATCGTCCCAAAGACGGGTAATCCACCGATCGTTGCGCCTGTGTACCCTATTTCAGTGAAATTCTCTTCAACATCGGATGGGGTTCGCAGCGCGTGAGTGAACGCAGCCCAGAGGCTCTGGCTATTGGTTGGCGTCCATGACAAGCGGCCGGTGGGCTGCAATTGCCACCCCGTAAAATTTGTTTCAAGAATTTTTGTGCCCAAAGTGAAGGTGAGCTGTTTGTCAATCAGGGCGATTTCATCCTGGAAGAAGGCGGTTACGAGGCGATCGGTTCTCGATTCAGGAGAGAAAAACTCACCCGGAATCACAATTGGATTGTCTCCGTGGCTGAAGCGCGCGCCGAGTCCCCATGAGATTTGCTCTCGGGCCGGCAGGCGGAAACGATCGAGAAAATCGATGTCATAGGTGCTGCGAAAATCTTTAAACTGGGTGGGATCGTAGCGATTGCTGCGCTCATAGGATGCCTGAAGCTGGAAATCCCTGCCCTCTTCATAGACTCTTTGCCAGCGCGCCAGAATATCTCCGCCTGAGAGTTGTTCCGTGCCATAGAGGGTTTGCGAATAGGGCATGGCGTAATTGGATGCGGTATCGCCAGTACCCTCGGCTTGATCATAGATGTCGCCTTGAAAGGTGAAATTGTCCCGCGTTTCCTTCGCCCAGTCGGTGCGAAATCCGCCCCGTATCCCCCGCCAGCGATCAAACTTAATGCCGTCAGGATGGTACTCCGGGGCGCGGTCGAAGCCCAATTCGTAAACGCGGTAATCCAGACCTTTCGAATTGCCGCCGCCGTAATGCGCATTCAAGAACCCTTGCTCATGATTTCCGCCGCCGGCACTCGCCGTTGCCCCATGGGTGTCTTTCGCGCTCTTCGTGATGATATTGATGACGCCATTGAGCGCATTCGGCCCCCAGATGGTGGCGCCTGGACCTCGAATGACCTCGATTCGATCTACGTCTGCCAGGAACAGATTCTGGGTGTCCCACCAGGTCCCCGCGAAGAGCGTCGTATAGACCGTTCGGCCGTCGACAAGCACAAGGACATCACGCGAAAGATTGTTTCCGAATCCGCGAATCCCGACCGACCACGTCTCGGAATCAATCTGTGCGACGTCCACTCCGGGAGCTAGACGCAGCGCATCGGGGATCGTCGTGGCTCCTGACCGCTGGATGTCTTCGTTCGTAATGACGTAGACCGCTGCGGGGGTATTCAGCGCTCGCTGGGGTTCCTTGGCTACCGTAGTAACTTCAATGTTTCCAAGATCTTCCAACGAGAGATTCTTGAGGTTTCGGCTGTCTGACGGCGGGGATGGTTCGGGAACTGTTTGCAGGCCAGTTTGGCAAAGAGAGGAACTTGCTGCCGCCAGTAGAAGCAGCGAGAACGCGCGTGCGATGGCAGTGGGCCTGGATACGGTCCCGCCTCGGAGCCGCACGCAAGTTAACCCTGACACAAATCTTTCAATGTCCATGCTCAGCGGCGGAACTCCTCGTTGGGGGGAGGGCCCATCGACATTTGAAGCGCCAAGAGGCTCGATGGTTGCTTCGACTGGAAGACAGACCCAAACTGAATCCGCTCCCATGGCTGCCGTTGACACCGTTGCGTTATCGCCTTTCGCGTGTTTCGTCCCGTATACTCGGGGTCAATGAAGCGCATGAGCCAGACAATTCTGGTGACCGGCGGCGCCGGATTCATCGGTTCGAATTTCGTTTTAGGCTGGTTGAAGGATGGGGCTCGCTCGAAGGCGGGGCCGGTGGTGAATCTTGACCTTCTGACCTACGCGGGGAACGCCGCGAACCTGGCGACGCTCGAGCGCGATGAGCGGTATACGTTTGTGCGCGGCGATATTTGCGATGGGGGGCTGGTGGCGTCTCTGCTGCGGAAGTATCAGCCGCGCGCCATTGTTCACTTTGCCGCCGAGAGCCACGTGGACCGGTCGATCATGTCGCCGGAGGGCTTCATTCGCACCAACGTGATGGGCACCTTTACCTTGCTCGAAGAAGCGCGCGCATATTCGGCTGGATTGAACGAGACTGACCGCGCGGCATTCAGATTTTTGCACGTCTCGACGGACGAAGTGTACGGATCGCTGCGTCCGCATGATCCGGCATTCAGCGAAGAGACGGCGTATGCGCCGAATAGCCCGTACGCGGCTTCGAAGGCCGGCTCGGATCACCTGGCGCGGGCGTACTTCCACACGTTCAAGCTGCCGGTAGTGACGACGAATTGCTCGAATAACTACGGGCCGTACCAGTTTCCGGAAAAACTGATCCCGCTGACGATTCTGAACGCGCTGGAGGGCAAGCCGCTGCCGGTGTATGGCGACGGAAAGAATGTGCGCGACTGGCTGTATGTGGGGGATCACTGTGCGGCAATTCGGGCCGTGCTCGACAAAGGCCGGCCGGGACAAACCTATAACATTGGCGGAAACAGCGAACGGGCGAACATTGACGTGGTGACGGCAATTTGCGACCTGGTGGACGAGATGCGGCCGCGGGAGGATGGGGAATCCCGGCGTAGGCTGATCACGTTTGTGGAGGATCGGCCGGGACACGACCGCCGGTACGCAATCAACGCGACAAAGATTAAACGCGAGATTGGATGGAAGCCGGCAGAGGAATTTGAACGGGGACTCGGAAAAACCGTGCGCTGGTATTTGGAAAACAGCGATTGGGTGAAGAACGTGCGGACCGGGGCTTACCGCGATTGGATTGCGAAGAACTATGCGGAGCGGGCCCAGATTTAGGGCCATGACGAGGATCGCAAGATGAAGGGAATCATTCTGGCTGGTGGATCGGGGACGCGGCTGTATCCCGTCACCAACGTGGTTTCAAAACAACTGCTGCCGGTCTACAACAAGCCGATGATCTATTACCCGCTGAGCACGTTGATGCTGACGGGATTGCGCGAGATCTTGATCATCTCGACGCCGCAGGACACCAGGCGCTTCGAGGATTTGCTGGGCGACGGAAAGCGATGGGGCCTGGAGATCGCTTACGCCGTGCAGCCCAGTCCCGATGGGCTGGCGCAGGCGTTCCTGATCGGGCGGGAATTCATTGCCGGGCAGCCAAGCGCTCTGGTGCTTGGCGACAACATCTTTTATGGGCAGGGATTCTCCAAGCAAGTGCAGCGGGCGGCACATCTTGAGGAGGGCGCGACCATCTTTGCGTACCCGGTGGATGATCCCGAGCGGTATGGCGTGGTGGAGTTCGATGAAAAAGGGCGAGCAGTGAGCCTGGAAGAGAAGCCAACACATCCGAAGTCGCGCTATGCGGTGACGGGGCTGTATTTTTATGACGGAGACGTGGCGAAGATCGCCGCGACGTTGAAACCCTCGGCGCGCGGGGAACTCGAAATCACAGACTTGAACCGGCGCTACCTGGAAGCGGGGAAGCTGAAGGTTGAGATTATGAGCCGAGGCATGGCGTGGCTCGACACAGGGACGCACGATTCGCTGCTTGAGGCAGCGCTCTTCGTACACACTATCGAGCGGCGGCAGGGATTGAACATCGCGTGCCCGGAGGAGATCGCCTACCGGCAGGGATTCATCGACGCCGAACAATTGGAAAAGCTGGCCGCGCCGATCGCGAAGAGCGGCTACGGGCAGTACTTGCAGGCGCTCTTGCGCGAGCCGTACTTTGCCGCCAGGACCGAGTAGCCATGAAGATCGAAGAGACATCGTTGCCCGGCGTGCTGGTGCTGACACCGAAGATTTACCACGACGACCGGGGCGCGTTCTCTGAGACCTTTCATTTGCGCCGCATGGTGGAAGCGGGCTTGCCGGCACAGTGGGTTCAGGACAACTTCTCGATCTCGCAGAAGAATGTGCTGCGGGGAATTCACTACCAGGTCACGCAACCCCAGGGGAAGCTGGTGCGGGTGACGCACGGTGCGGTGCTGGATGTGGCCGTAGATCTCGGCAGAAATTCACCGACATTTGGCAGGCATGTGGCAGTGGAGTTGAGCGGAGACAACGGCAAGATGCTGTGGATTCCGCCTGGATTCGGGCACGCATTTCTGGTTCTGAGCGAAATCGCCGGTTTCGCCTACAAGGTTACGGACTATTATTCGCCCGAGGGCGAGCGGACGATCGTTTGGAACGATCCGGAGTTGGGGATCAACTGGCCCATCGCCGCGGGCGACGCGATTGTGTCAGATAAAGACGCCAGGGGGAAGCTGCTGCGCGACGCGGAGCTCTTTGCGTAAACTGAGCAGGAACACGAACACGGAAAAAACTGAAAAACTGGAGAGAGTGCGTGAAGGAAAATCTGCGTGTGGACGCATCTGCCGCGGTATTGCCGCGCTGGATGGGGAATTTGGCAAGACGCTCGGGCGCTGATAGCCCCAACGAGATTGCGGCTCCGCAGCCTGCGGGTGACGTCCTCGGCAAAGTGCCCGAGGTCGCGATCGGCTTCTGGATTATCAAGATTGCCGCGACCACGCTGGGCGAAACCGGCGGCGACTCGCTCTCCATGTCGCTGAACCTGGGATACGCGACCAGCACGATCATTTTCTTTGTGCTTTTTGCTGTCGCAGTGGGAGCGCAGATTCAAGCGAAGAAATTTCACAAGTTTTTGTACTGGGCGGTCATCGTTGCGACGACATTGACCGGGACAACGATGGCGGATTTCGCCGATCGCTCGCTGGGGATTGGATATCTCGGAGGGTCGATCATCCTTTTCACGCTCGTGATCGCAACGCTGACTACGTGGCGGCTGAAGGTGGGGTCGATTTCGGTCGAATGCATCACTTCGCCAAAGGTGGAGATGTTTTACTGGACCACGATTCTTTTCTCCAACACGCTGGGCACCGCACTGGGAGATTGGGTGGCAGACTCGGGCCCGGGCTACGAAGGCGGCGCGCTGATTTTCGCAGGCTGCATCGGAGTCGTGGCGTTGATCTATTTCTTCACCAAGACCTCGCGCGCGGTGCTGTTCTGGGCAGCATTTGTGCTGACACGGCCGCTAGGGGCAACGCTTGGTGACCTGCTGACCAAGCCGCTTGCGGACGGTGGCCTGAACCTGAGCAGGTACAGCTCATCGGCGGCGATTGCCGTTTTCATGGTGATCTGCATTCTTCTTTTTCCGCAACGCGCGGGGCAGCATCCGGGCGCCAAAGCCGGAGAGTAAGTGACGGAAGCTGGGCTGCGAGAACTTCGCCGGGATTGCTTTACTTGGCGAATGCGAAAGTGTTAACTTGCAAAGACCCCCTCTTGATATTCCCTTTTCTTAAAACTGGAGAGTTGCCATGTCTTGTCCTCGTTGTGGCGCGGAGACCCTGCCTGGCCAGGGGTTTTGTACGAAGTGCGGAGCTGCCTTGGGAACGGCGGCGAGCGCGCAGAGTGCCGCGGTCGCCGGTGCCGCGCCAACCACGTCCGCCGCGCCACAACCTCCGGCAGACTGGGCTACACCCCATTCCCGACGGTGGATTGACGATGGAGGAGGTTGTTGCGTGGTTGCAGAGCGGGGGCTATACCGCGAAGGTGGTCACGGCCGAAAGCGGCAAGCGCCACATCATGACCAATGCGCACGGCGTCCCGTTCGACATCTTCATGCCCGGTTGCGATAGCGGCCGCTGCTCTTCGATCGAACTCGTGGTCTCCTTTGCCTGCAAAGGCAGATTCGATGTCTCGAAACTGAACGCGTGGAACCGCGATGTCCCCTGGTGCAAGGCCTATTACGACAGCGTCAACGATCCGTCTCTCGACATGGATATTGCGCTCTCGCCCGGGGTTTCTTACGAATCACTGAACGATCATTTTTTGATCTGGAACACCGTGCTCGGCAAATTCATCGCCGAGTACGATTTGTTATAGATGCCTCGCCGGACCCCAGAGCATTCGGGTTGTTCTTACCCGGCAAATGCAGAAGTGATGTCTTGCGGAGCTTTGCTGAAGAGATCAATTTAGAACTGGAGAATTGCGATGTCTTGTCCTCGTTGCGGCGCTGCGACCCTGCTGAATCAAGGATTCTGCACGAAATGCGGAGCTGCCTTGGGAACCCCGGAAAGCGCGCAGGGTGGTACAGCCCCCGCTGGCCCGCAGACTTCGCCCGCGGCACCTGCCGCACCGCAGCCGCCGGCTTCGATGCGCCCGATTCCCGATGGCGGGTTAACGATCGAAGAAGTATCTGCGTGGCTCGAGGGTGAAGGCTATGCCGTGAAGTTCGTGACGGGGGAAAGCGGAAGAGCCCACATCGAAACCAATAGCCAGGGCTTCCCGCTCAACATCTTCTTGGGCAACTGCAAGAGCGAGCGCTATGCTTCGCTTGAGTTGGCCGCAGGCTTTTCCACGGGTGGAAAATTCGATGTTTCGCAGATCAACGGCTGGAACTACGACAATCGCTGGTGCCGGGCTTATTACGACGACGACAAGGATCCGTGGTTAAGAATGAACATCGATCTCTGGCCCGGCGGCACATTTGAGGCCCTAAGCGCCCGCTTCGAAACATGGAACCGCACGCTGGGCAGGTTCATCGACAAATACAGCCTGCGATAAAGGGGCTCCGCCGGGCTGTTCCGCGTCACCGGTCTCACCCTGACTTTGTCACGCTCCTCGGATTGCGGGCGCATGACCGGCTCCGGAGAAGTGGTGTTATTCGGCCTGAAACCGGCTGTGACTGAGCCTTCCAAAGTGCCGCCGGGCGTTGTCTGGCTGGGTTATACTTGCAGGGTCACCATGCGGATATCCGCCATCTTTCAAGCCGTTCGAGGTTGTTATGTCAGGCCACTCAAAATGGGCCACAATCAAGCACAAAAAGGGCGCGCTGGACGCCAAGCGCGGCAAGATTTTCACCCGTCTGCTCAAGGAAATTGCCGTCGCGGCCAAGGGGGGCGGCAACCCTGACACCAACGCAAGGCTTCGCACCGCAGTTCTAGCGGCGAAGGCAGAAAACATGCCCGCCGACAACATTAAGAGAGCGATCCAGCGCGGCACCGGCGAGCTTGAGGGCCTGACTTACGAAGAGGTCACCTTTGAGGGTTACGGACCGGGTGGCGTTGCGATCATCGTCGATGTAATGACCGACAACCGCAATCGCGCGGTAAGCGAGATCCGGCACGCATTTCGCCAAGAACGGTGGAAACCTGGGTGAAACAGGCTCTGTGAGGTTCATGTTCGCCAAGAAGGGTCTGATTGCGGTGGAGAAGTCGGCGGCCAGCGAAGAAAAGCTGATGGACATTGTTCTGGAGCACGGCGGCGAGGACCTGAAGGACGAGGGCGACACCTGGGAGATTCTTACTGATCCAGCGTCGTATGAAGCGGTTGCAAATGCGGTCAAGGCTGCCGGGATTCCCACTGTGATGAGTGAAGTGACCATGGTGGCCTCGACCTACAACAAGCTGGAAGGCAACGCGGCGGCACAGATGGTGCGCCTGCTGGAAGCACTTGAGGATCTGGATGACGTGCAGAGCGTCCATTCGAATTTCGACATGGATTCCGCGCAGATGGAGCACACGGCGGGTTAAGCGAGTCCAGGGCAGGCAAAGAGAAGGCCGCCCGATTGAGGCGGTCTTTTTTTGGAAGCAACAAGGACCCAGGGACCAAGAAAACAAGGGATCGGAGCCAGACGAGGGTGGGGGAGATTTTGAGGCGAGTTGAAGGGATTGGTTTGCTTTTGTTGCTGGCGGGAGCGGTGGCGGCTGTGGCGCAGGCGCCATCTGCAAATTACCCATCAAATACCAACATTGCCGGCCCAGGCCTGCAGGCTATCGCGGATCCCGTCGCCGAGGTTCGCACGAGCCGCAGTGGGAGCTTGGCCCGTTTATGAACTGGGGCACGGGCGTGGGCGATCGCTCCAATTACAAATTTCTGTGGGGCGGATTCCAGATGGCGAAGATCATCTCGCCCGTAGTGCACGCGGGAATCTTCAGCGGTCAGTTTGAGTTCGGCGGAGAAATCATGCCACTGTGGCAGGCCTACACCCCGCCGCCACACGATCAGGCGTATACGTGCGAAACTCCTGAAGAACAGTTTTACACGTGCCTGTTGCCGTTCGGCGGGGGAACATTTCGCGGTGTGAGCCTTGAGCCGGTGATTTTTCGCTGGAATTTTCTCACCAGATCGCGGCGTTTTCAGCCCTGGTTCCAGGCGGCGGGCGGACTGATTTATACGACGCACAAGTTTCCGCCGAACATTATGAGCAACAACAACCCGGCTAACGGGCCCATCATCGACGGCGGAACAAGCGTATGGAATTTCTCGCCGCAGGGCGGTATTGGAATGCATTACTTCCTCAAGCCGAAGCGGTCAATCGATCTGGTAGTGAGCGGTGTGCACATTTCGTCCGCCTCGCTGGGCGACCGCAATCCCGGTGTGAACGCCAGCATTCAGATTCAGGCGCAGTATACGTTCTGGACGCGTTGAAGGGACGGGGAGTTGGGACCACAGATAAGGGAATATAAAAACGGAGAGCGGATCAGAGCGGGAACGTAAGAGAGCAGGGCGTGGATGAGTGGCGCGATCGTAAAATGCGTTCCCAACTTTTCAGAGGGCGCGGACGTGGGTCGCGTGGAGGCGATCGTCGCTGCCATGCGCGTGGACGGGGTGCACCTGCTCGATTGGTCAATGGACGCCGACCATAACCGCTCGGTGGTGACGGTTGCCGGTGAGCCGGCCGGAGTGGTGGAAGCCGCCGTGCGTGGCGCCGGGAAGGCGGCAGAGCTGATCAACTTGACGCGCCAGCAGGGGGTTCACCCGCGGATCGGGGCCGCGGACGTGATTCCGTTTGTGCCCGTGCGGGGGATCAAGCTGGAACAATGCGTGATGCTGGCACGGCAGGCAGGCCTGGAAATCTGGCGTCGATTTGGAGTCCCCGTCTACTTCTACGAGGCGGCTGCGGCGCGGCCGGACCGGAAGAACCTTGAAGATATCCGCAGGGGACAGTTTGAAGAGTTGCGGGACGCAGCGCAGAAAGACCCTTCGCGGCGACCGGATCTGGGCGGACCGGGACTGCATCCGACAAGCGGCGCCAGCGTTGTTGGAGCCCGTAAGTTCCTTGTTGCCTATAACATCTATTTCGACTCATCCGACGTGGCCATGGCCCGGGCGATCGCCAAGGAGGTTCGCGCGGCTTCGGGTGGATTGAAGGGCGTTAAGGCGATGGGAGTTCTTGCCCACGGGCGCGCTCAACTCTCGATGAATATTACGGATTTCGAGGCAACTCCGCTGTCGGTGGTCCACCGCAAGGTGGTGAGCCTGGCGGCGCGGCACAAGACTGTGCTGGCCGAGGGAGAGGTGATCGGGCTGATCCCCGAGGCGGCTTGTGAGCGGGAAGCCGATTGGATGCGTCAATTAAGTGAGTTCGATGAGCAAACCAAGGTCCTGGAGCGGCGACTCGAGCACCCGCTGGAGTGGCCACAGAAGTAACCTCCTGCGGGCCGAGGATGCAAACCGAGTGACAAGCAAATCGGTACAATAACACCATGCGCCAGAAACACATGGCGTGAAGAAATACGAATTTGGACCCGCGCCGAGCGAATCAGCAGCCGGAGCGGGATCGAGTTTCGGAGGGTTACGTTGAAGAAGTTCGTAGGAATTTCGATTGCAGCGATGATGCTGGCGGCGGTTGTGCCGGCCCCTGCAGCTCAACTGTCAACGGACGCGCGCGGATCCATTCCGCATGACGTGCAGCAATTGGTCGTGATCGACTACCGGGCGATGCAGAACTCTACGGCGGCGATGAACCTTCGTAATCGCGTGGAGCCACCAGAGCTGAAGCAGTTCGACGAGGCATTGAGCAAGTTTACGCTGAAGCCGGTTCTCCCTAACGGAAAACCGAGTCCGAACCAGGGCGAGCCCATCGACCAGTATGTCGACGAGCTGGCATTTGCGCTGTTCCGGCCGGCCCCGGGGAGCGATGCTCTGCAATCGGTCGGGATTGCGCAAGGGCAGTTTCCTACCGATGACATTCTGGCCAGTTTTAAAGCGCAGAAGATAAAGCCCACGGTCCTGCGCACCAACAGCTTGTACCCCATGAGCAAGACAGGGATGGTTCTCTGCTTCGTCGATCCGTCGACGATGGTATTCGGCAGCAAGGAAGCGGTAACCAAGGCGCTCGATGCGCGGGACGGAAACGCGCCCAGCATGCTCACCAACAACTCGATGATGGAAGCGATGCAAAGCGTCGACTCGAATTCGCTGTGGAGCATTCTGGACAATCAGGGTACGCAGACGATGATGAAGCAGTTGCTGGGCGAAGCGGGGTCGGTGACTGATTTCGATAGCGTGAAGCAGCGGCTTGAGGCTTCCTGGTACGCAATGGACTTCACCCATGGTGTGCGCTTCAATTTGACGATTGAGACCGGCGACTCATTCGCGGCCGCCACGATTTCTTCGCTTCTGTCGGCGGCGGTGATGCTCAGGAAGATGACAGGATCGGACACGGAGAAGGAGGCGCTGAACGAGACTTCGATCGACTCGAATTCAGGAAACCTGGAGGTTCATTTTGCTGCCTCCGACACTGAATTCAGTGCGCTGTTGCAGTCACCGCTATTTCAGTCGATGGTGCATTGAATGACGGCCAGTAGCTCTTAGCCTTTAGCAGTTAGCTTTTCGTGCAGAGCTAATTCCGGCGGGGATGGAGCCGAGCCTAGGGCCGGCAACAAAAATACCGGATGAACCAAGCAGGCGGGGTAGCCGGAAACGGGCTCCGCCTGTTTGCATTTGTGGGAGTGACGTGGTCAGGATGCAGGCGTGAGGTTGGGAATAAACTGCGCTTTGCCGCCAGGCAAGAGGACGATTGTGAGCTGCCCTTGCTGGCGCTCGACGAGCGTTGGACCGGCGATCTGAATCTGCTTGTCGCCCGGACCGGTGTAAGTGATTTTGAGTGGGCCGCTACCGCGGATCTGAAAGCGGTAGTGGAAAATCGCTCCCGAGGCGATGTGATCGGCGCCAAAGCTTGCGCTGGGATAGTCGACTTCAAGAAGTTGGATGTCCTCGCCAGTCCGATTCTCGACCGTGGCGTCGACGTGGTAGGAGTGACAGGCTGCAACGGCGAAAAGCACGCAGGAGAGAAACGTGACGGAGACCGCGCGGCGCGCTTCGGCGAAGCCGGTCACTTGTCCGGCTCCTTTTCGGCCGGAGCCGATTCAGCGGCAGGAGAATTGTGGGCGACGTGTCTGGCGACGTCCTTCTCGAGGCGGTCGAGCCGCTTGAGCAACTCTGGCAGGCGCTGGAAGATGGTGACAGCACGCAGCCAGATGCGATTGTCGAAGCCGGGCGAGCCGGAGATCATCTTGCCGGGCGGGACGTCGTGTGAGACGGCAGATTGCGCCGTGAGGATAACGCCGTCGCCGACTGTGCAGTGGCCGGCGATGCCCACCTGGCCGGCAAGAATCACGTTGTTCCCGATGACGGAGGAGCCGGCGAGCCCGGTTTGGGCGCAGATCAGAGTATCGTTGCCGACGCGAGAACCGTGGCCGACCTGAACGAGATTGTCGACCTTGGTGCCGTCGCCGATCTCGGTTGCGCCCACCGTCGCGCGGTCGATGGTGGCGTTGGCTTGCACGTCGACGCGGCTGCCGATGCGGACCGGACCGGACTGCGGGATTTTTTCCCAATGGCCCTGCTCGTTCTTGGAGAAACCGAAACCGTCCGCGCCGATGACGACACCGTTTTCGAGCGTGACGTGGTCGCCGAGAATGCAGTGTTCGCGGACGACCGCATGCGCATGGGCGAAGAAATGGCTGCCGACCCGAACGCCGGAATAAAGCACAACGTGCGGCAGGATGGTCGCGCCGGGGCCGATGCGGACGCCGGGGCCGATGACGGCGTACGCCCCGATGTGCGCGCCTTCGGCGATGGTAGCTGTGGGATCAATGACCGCCGCGGGATGGATTCCGGGCGGATAGGTCGGTGGCTGGTAGAAGAGGCCGAGCGCTCGCGAGAACGCGTGATAGGGATTCTTGATGCGCAGGGTTGCGGCAGAGATCTCCTGAAACTCGGGCTCGACAAGGACGGCAACTGCGCGCGTGGTGCGGGCGAGGGCGGTGTATTTGACGTTCGCAACGAAGGTGATTTCGGTGGGACCGGCCTCTTCGATGCCTTTTACGCCGGTAATCTCGAGGTCCGGGTTGCCGCGGAGTTCCGCGCCCAGCTTCGTTGCCAATTCACCTAGCTTCATTGAGGAAATTGTAACGGAGTGGCTGGGACGGCGGTTTGCGGCGGTGCTTGCAGCGTGTGCGCGGCGGACTGCGCGGCATCGAGGGTCGCGCCGGGAATGATGCCGAGAACCAGCGTGGCGGCGACGGCGAGAAACAGAGCTGCGATGACGGCTGCGCCGACTGCGGGCTTGGGCGCTGCAAGGCGCGCGATTTCCGACGCTTTTTCGGGATCGGGTTTTTGCGCCGCGACGAGAGCCAGACGGAGGTAATAAGCAGCGGCTAATCCTGAGTTGAGCAGGCCGATGATGGCGAGCCAGACTGCGCCGCCGCCGACCGCTGCGGTGAAGGAGTAGAACTTGCCGAAGAAGCCGCCGGTGAATGGAATTCCGATGAGCGAGATGAGGAAGAAGATGAGCAGGCTGCCGAGAAGCGGCGAGCGATAGAGGAGCCCGCGGTAATCGTCGATGAGCGAGAGTTCCTCGTCGTAGCCGGCCACGAGCGTGACGACGGCGAAGATTCCAACGTTCATGGCGGCGTAAGCGGCGATATAAAAAGCTGCGGCGGCAATGCCGATTTCGCCAGCGCCGGCGAATGCGGCCAGCAAATAGCCGGCATGGGCGATGGCGGAGTAGGCCAGCATACGCTTGACGTTCTGCTGGCGCAGGGCCGCGAGATTGCCGACGGTCATCGAAAGGACGGCGACGATCCAGAGCAACGGCGCCCAAATTGGACGAAGATTCGGCAGCATCTCGTAGACCACGCGCAACAGCAGCGCGAAGGCCGCGGCTTTGGGCGCGGTGGAGAGAAGCGCAACGACGGGCGAAGGCGCGCCTTCGTAGACGTCGGGCGTCCAGACGTGGAAGGGAGCAGCGGAGACTTTGAAGAGAATGCCGACGAGCATCAGCGCCAGGCCACCAAGAACGAGGGACTGATTTTGCGCGACCGGAGCCAGCTGGGCGACCTGGTAGATCTGCGTGGTTCCGGTTGCGCCGAAGATCAGCGCGATGCCGTAGAGCAAAAATGCGGTAGCAAAGGAACCGAGAAGGAAGTACTTGATGGCCGCTTCCGGTCCGCGCCCGGTGTGCTTGCGCCAGCCGGCAAGGATGTAGGTGGAGATGGAGGAGATTTCGAGAGCGATAAAGACGACGAGCAGCTCGACAGCCGAGGTGAGCAGGCACATGCCGACAGCGCCGAAGACAACGAGAGCGTAGAACTCACCTTGATGATGAGTGTTTTCCGGGAGCGTGTCGAGCGCAAGCAGGAGGGATACGAGGACGATACCGCAGATAAGAACATGGAAGAAAACGGTGAAGGCGCTGGTTTCGACGGTTGAGAAAAAGCTCGTTCCTTCAGGCAGGGAAAGCTGCCACAAGCTGGCCCAAAGGGCGACCGTTGTTCCCAGCGCTGCGACCCAGCCAAGGGAGCGCCGCGGCCATGCGGGTGGGAGTGTGGCGTCAATGAGCATGATGGCGACGCCGGTCAGCGTGAGGATGACCTCGGGGAGGATGCGGTCGATGTCGTGAACGGGGATCACCGCTGAACCTCCGGGGTTGATGGAGTGGAGTTCGCGACTGGTTGCACTGATGAGTGCAATTCAACGATCGGAGGCGGATGAACGCCGGTGCGGATGGCGTTGAGCCAGAGCGAGGGTGCCACGCCCATGACGAGCATGAGGACAACGAGCGGGGTGAGGATGGCAAGCTCGCCGAAGCGCAGATCGGAAGCGGGCTTCGAAGAAGCGAGCGCGGATTCGGGCCCGTAGAAGAGGCGCTGCACCAGCCAGAGCATGTAAGCCGCGCTGAGAATGACCGCGACCGTTGCGGCAACGGCCCAGGCGCGGCTGACCCCGGCGAATGTGCTCGAGAGAACGATGAGCTCGCCGACGAAGCCTGAGAGCATGGGCAGCCCGATCATGGCGAGAGTCGCGATGACAAAAAATGTGACTGTGCGCGGCAATTTTGCGGCAAGGCCGCCGTAGGAATTGATGACGCTCGTGGCGTAGCGGATCTCAAGCGCGCCGAGCAGCAGAAAGATTGCGCCGTCGACAACGCCATGAGAGAGGATCTGATAGACCCCGCCGGCCCAGCCCAGGAATGTGAGTCCGTAGATGGCGAGGACGATGAGGCTGAGGTGACTGAGCGCGGCGAATGCAAGCAACCGCCAGAAGTCACGTTGAACCAGGGCGAGGCATGCGCCGTAGAGAATACCGATGACGGCCAGCGCGATGAGCAGGGGTGCGATGGCGCGGACCTGCGCCGGAAACAGCCCTACATGGAAACGAAACATGGAATAGAGGCCAAGCTTGCCGGCAACGACCATGGCGAGTGCCACGGGAGCTTCGCTGTACGTGTCGGCGAGCCAGCCGTGGAGCGGAAAGACGGGAACCTTGACCGCGAACGCGAAGAGGAACGCCAGCGCAACCCAGAAGAGCGCATTGGCGGGAAGGACGCCGCTGGCTGTTTGATATTGGAGATCGGCGAAGTTGAAAGTGTGCGTCTTCGTATAGAGCCAGAGAATCGCAACGAGCAGCGGCGCCGAGGGAATGAAGGTGAACAGGAAGAATTTCAGTGCGGCGCGGGGACCGTCTTTGCGGCCATACATTGCGATAAGAATGGCCATGGGGACCAGCGAGAGCTCCCAGAAGCCGTAGTAGAGCATGAGGTCGAGCGAGACGAAGACGCCCACCATCGCGGTCTGCTGGACGAGGAAGAGCGAGTAGAAGACTTTGCGGCGGGTCTTGATCGTGTTCCAGGCTGGCGACGACGCCAATGGGCGCAAGCAGGCCCACGAGAACGACAAGCCAGAGGCTGAGGCCGTCAACGCCAACGTGGTAGAAGATGGCCGGACGTTCGATCCAGGGAACGTTTTGCTCAAACTGGAAGCCGGTTTGGCCCGAGACGAAATGCGCGGGCAGGTGGAGCGTGAGAAGGAAAGTGACGAGTGTCGTGAGCAGCGTGATCCAGTTCGGGAGCCTGTCGCGGTCGGGCAGGAGCGCGACGAGGACCGCGCCTGCGAGCGGCACCAGCAGGATAAGGGTGAGAATGGATTGGTCGATACTTGTCATTCTCAGTGTCCCGCCTGTCCGGGTTGAACCACTGTAATGTGACTCACTTTGAAGATGGTTTCGGAATGAAAGAAGGGCAGACTCCAAGCGTGGGGCGAGCCCGTAAACAGAAGGAACAGAAGGACGACGGCGGCTCCGGCAGCCAGCCACGCGGCGTAGGAGCGCAGATTGCCGGATTGCCAGCGCTGAAGGATCATTCCGGTGAGGCTGGCGATGCCCGCAAGAAGCCATGCGACGCCGGCCAGCAGAAGGTCGACACCGCCCAATACGTATTTCGAAAAGGCGAAGAGCGGTTTGACGATCAGCGCACCGTAGATTTCGTCGACGTAGTACTTGTTCAGGAGGAGTTTGTAGCCGGCCGGCAGCGCGGCGGCGAGCTGAGCAGGGCGTTCCGTCTTGCGCCTGTAGTATTTGTCGGCGATGAGCCAGCCTTCAAGGGCCACGAGAACAGCGGCAACGCTGAGGATGAACTCGAGGAATGGATTGCCGGTGGGCATCGGACGATGCGCTGTGGTTACTGGAGCGAGATAGGCGCTGAAGTGCTCGATGCCGATCCAGCCGCCGCAAAGGGAGAGGAGAGCCAGGATCACGAGCGGGACAAGCATGGATAGCGGCGTGGCGTGATGATGCTTGACTTCACTGCGTGGCGCGCCCATGAACGCCATGTACCATAGCCGGAACATGTAGAGCGAAGTGAGCAGCGCCGCGACAAGGCCCACAAACCAGAGCAGCTTTCCGCCAGTTCCCTGAAGAAATGCCGCGTAGAGGATGGGGTCTTTGGAGAAGAAGCCCGCGAATGGTGGAAACCCGGCGATGGCGAGGACGGCCGCGGTCATGGTCCAGAAGGTGACCGGGAGCTTCTTGCGCAGGCCGCCCATCTTGCGCAGGTCCTGCTCGCCGCCCATGGCGTGAATGACGGAACCGGCAGCAAGGAAGAGCAGCGCCTTGAAGAAGGCGTGCATGACCAGATGGAAGATGGCTCCTGAATAGGCCGCGACGCCGCAGGCGAGGAACATGTATCCGAGCTGCGAGATAGTGGAGTAGGCGAGCACGCGCTTGATGTCGTTCTGGACGAGGCCGATGGTGGCCGCGAAGAGAGCCGTAGCCGCGCCGACGATAGCAACTGCCCAGAGCGCGGTTGGCGCCCGGTCAAACAGGAGATGCGTGCGGGCGATCATGTAAACGCCGGCTGTGACCATAGTGGCGGCGTGGATGAGTGCGGAGACCGGCGTGGGGCCTTCCATCGCGTCGGGAAGCCAGACGTAGAGCGGGAGTTGCGCGCTCTTGCCGGCCGCGCCAACCAGCAGGCAGAAACAAATGACGGTGAGGACGGTCCCGTGCCAATCGGGTGAGACAGCCAGCCTGATCGCAATCTGGCTGAAACCGAGCGTTCCGAAGGTGGAGAGCACGAGGAAGATTCCGATGAGGAATCCGAAGTCTCCGATGCGGTTGACGATGAAGGCTTTCTTGCCGGCATCGGCCGCGGATTTGCGATCGAAGTAGAAACCGATGAGCAGATAGGAAGCTAGACCGACTCCCTCCCAGCCAACAAACATGAGAAGAAAGTTGCCGGCGAGGACGAGGACCGACATGAAAAATAGAAAGAGATTGAGGAAGCTGAAATAGCGGGCGTACCCAGGCTCGTCGCGCATATAGCCGACGGAATAAACGTGGATGAGAAAACCCACCCCAGTGACAACGAGGAGCATGACCGCAGAAAGCTGGTCGAGAACAAAGGTGAAATCGACGTGCAGCGCGCCGATGGCCAGCCACGGATAAGAGAGTGTTTCGGCAGCGGGCAATGCGAGCGCGGTGACCTGGCCGCAAGTTGGACAACTCGCAGCCGCGGAGATGATCGTCGCCCCGAAGTCGCTCAGAACCACGAAGAGGGACACCAGCGGCGCGAGGATCCCGATGGCTGACACAATGCGCCGCGGCAAACGAGAGCCGAAGATTCCGTTGAGCAAAAAGCCCAGGAACGGAAACAGCGGGATCAGCCAAAGATGTGCGGACTCGTTCATAGTTTCATCAAATCGATTCGGTCAACAGCCAGCGTGGAGCGCGCCCGGAAAACGGCGATGATGATGGCGAGGCCTACGGCGGCTTCGGCGGCGGCGACCATCATGACAAAAAAGACGAAGATTTGTCCTCGTACCTCATGCCACTGATAGGCAAAAGCGACGAAAGAGAGATTGACGGCGTTGAGCATGAGCTCAATGGACATAAAAACGGTGATGAGATTGCGCTTGATGAGAAACCCGATGACGCCGAGCGAAAAAAGAATGGCGCTGAGGAGCAAATACCACGAGATAGGGACGTCATGCTGAAGGAAGGTCATTTCTCGGCCGTCCTTTCCGAGCCCGCGATCTTTGAACCCTCGACATGGGCGATCGCGACCGCGCCGAGAATGGCGATAAGGATGAGAACCGAGGTGACTTCAAACGGGAGCAGGAGCTCGTGGAAGAGCACCTGGCTGAGAAGGACAAGATTCGACTGGCCGGGCGAATTGGAAAGCCCCTCTCCGAGATGCGCGGCGCCGAGGCCCTGTGCACGAAGGAAGATGGTGGCGAGGACGGCGAAGACCGCGACAACGGCGGGAAAACCAACACGCGATGCGGCGCGGCTACCGAGAGTGCGCTCTTCGCGGCCGGCGTTGAGCAGCATGACAACGAAGGTGAAGAGAACCATGACCGCGCCGGAGTAGACGATGATCTGGGCGATGGCCAGGAACTCCGCGCCGAGCAGGAGGTAGAGGACAGCGAGGGAGGTCATGACAACGATGAGTGAAAGCGCGCTGTTGATGGGATGGGTCTGCACCAGGAGGTTGATGGCTCCCGCGAGGCAGAATCCGGCAAACAGGAAGAACAGAATCAGGTGCATCGTCGTTCGAGGAAATCCTTCCCGATTGTAAATGAGCGCAATTCAGCTTCTTTGTGAAAGCAAGTCAGCGATACGCAAGCCACAGGCTTGTTCCCACAATGTTGAGGATGGCAAGCGGAAGCAGAAAGCGCCATCCGAAGTTCATCAGTTGGTCGTAGCGGAAGCGGGGCAACGTGCCGCGCACCCAGACGTAGAGACAGAGGAAAGCAAAAACCTTGATCACAAACCAGAAGATGGGGAGCAAGGCATTGATCACGGTGTTCTGAAGAGGAGGCATCAGATCGCCGAGGGGGCTGGTCCAGCCGCCAAGAAACAGCAGCGTAGCCACGCAGCCCACATTGATCATGTTGCCGTACTCGGCCATGAAGAACATGGCGAATTTCATGGAGCTGTACTCAGTGTGATAGCCGCCGGTCAGCTCGCTTTCAGCTTCGGGAAGGTCGAATGGCGAGCGGTTGGTCTCGGCGAATGCGGCCATCAGATAGATAAAGAAGGCTACAATCTGCCCGCCACCGAGGATGTTCCACGTTGCGGCGCCGAGTGTGGCCTGCTGTTCCACGATGACGCGGAGGTTGAGCGATCCGGCGCGGAGCACGACGCCGACGAGCGATAGACCAAGCGCCAATTCATAACTGATGAGCTGCGCGGAGGAACGAAGCGAACCGAGCAGGGAATATTTGTTGTTCGACGACCAACCGGCAAGGGCAATGCCGTAAACGCCGATCGATGTGACGCCCAGAATGACGAGCAGGCCGACATTGATGTTGGAAATCTGAAAGAGATCGATGCCGTGCGGTCCCATATTCGCGCCGAAAGGAACGACGGCGATGGCAATAAGCGCGCAACCGAGCGAGATGATGGGCGCAAGAAGATAGATCGGGCGATAGACCGCCGTGGGGATGAGATCTTCCTTAAGGAAGGATTTCGCGCCGTCAACAAGCGGTTGCAGCAGGCCGAAGGGGCCGACGCGGCTGGGGCCCCAGCGATTCTGGATGCGGCCAACGAGCTTGCGCTCGAGGAGAACCGTGTAAGCGATGCCCATGAGCATCACCACCGTGACCACGGCGACTTTGGCGAGGCTCCAGAGAAAGAATGCGAAGATCGTCACGTGCGTTTGGCCTTCTTCGAGTAGCGAGTTAGCAAGTTAGTAAGACAGCGAGTTAGCGACCGTTGTGGGCATTCTCAGTCAGCGGCAGACGCGACCGTCTCCGATGCCTGATGTCGTTCAAGTTCACGGAGCGCCTGGCTGTAACGGCCCAGCGTTCCTGAGGTGAAAAGAGTGTCGTGCGCGGGAACAACGAGTTCGGGCGCAGAGAGCGCGGAAACGGGAACGAATCCGGACACGAGCGTGGGTGAGGCCAGCTCGGTGTGCACGTCGTTGCCCGCGAAAAGATTGATGCGATCGAGGGTGTATCCGGGAACGAGACGCTCGATTTCGTCGAGAACTGCAAGAGGATCGAATGGGCTGAGTTTCGGCTCCAGTCCATTGGCCTCAAGCCAGACGGCGTGACGATCGGCTTCGCCTGATTGCGCGCCGCGCGATTGACCCAGGTCGCCGGTGGTGCCACGCTTCCCGAAGTGGACGAGCGTGCTGACGTCGATGCCCATGCCTCCGGCGAGACGAACGAGAATCTCCAAGTCAGGTTTGACTTGGGCGCGGTCGGCGGCCTTGCGGACGATCTGGATGTCGCCGAAGGTATTTGTGACCGTGCCGGATTTTTCGTAAAGGCTGGCGGCGGGAAAAACCACGTCAGCCAGCGCCGCAGTCTCAGTGAGAAAAGATCCTGCACGACGACAAAGGTGTGCTGGAATACCGTGGGATCGAGTTTTGCGTGCGAAACAGGGTTGGCGCCGACGACAAGGAGCGCGCCGAGATCGCCGGCATCCGCCGCACTGAGCATTTGCGGCAGCGAACTGCCGGGCGCGGAAGGCAGGTTAGGGTACTCGGCGAATGCATCGGGTGCGCTGACCGGAACATAGCCTGGCAACAGATCAGGAAAGAGACCCATATCGGCCGCGCCGCGCGAGTTCGAGTGGTCCCCCAGATAGGCGAATTTCACGTTTCCGCGTTTGATGCCCCAGGCGACGAGATTTTCAACAGCCTCGCCGCGGAAATCCTCGCCGAAAATCACGATCAGTGACTCCTCGGCCAGGATCGCCTTGCTGAAGTCGGTTTGGCCGGCTTCGAGCGAGGCGGCGAGCCTGCTCAAGTCGCCAGGACGAAGCTCGCGAGTTGCTTTCGCCTGCCGCGCAAGCTTGATGGTCTTCGCATTTGCGACGTAAAGGCGGGCGCGGTTGAGCCGCACATTCGTACGCAGGAGCCAGGCAAGAAGCGGATGCTCGTCGGTGGGGTTGCCGCCAATGAGGAGCACCGCGCAGGCCTGGGCGATATCACGCAGGCTGGCGGTTTTGCCGGGCTGGCCGCTCAGTGCACGGGCGAATGATGCGTAATCCGTCGTGCGTTCGTGGTCGATGTTGTTGGTGCCAAGAACCGTCCGCGCAAATTTTTGCAGCAGGTAGTTTTCTTCGTTCGTCGTGCGGTTGGAGCCGATGACGCCGATGGCCGAGCCGCCGCGCGTGTCGCGAACCTCCTTCAGCTTTGCGGCTGCTACGCGAATGGCATGCTCCCAAGTTGCGGGTTCGAGTTTGCCTTGCGCGTTGCGGACCAGAGGCTGCGTAAGGCGGTCCGGGCTCTCGACGAAATCGAAGCCGAATCTCCCCTTGGCGCAGAGAAAATCTCCATTGATTCCGCTTTTGTCGCGATTGTCTGCGCGGATAATGGCCGAGCCGTCATTGGCCTGGCGAACCCCGAGCGTGACTTTGCAGCCGTCAGAGCAATGCGTGCAAACGGTGGAAGCGTGATTCATCTCCCACGGCCGGGTCTTGTAGCGATAGCTGCCGCTTGTGAGGGCGCCCACCGGACAAACGTCGATGCACATGCCGCACTGCTCGCAGTCGAGCTGATGCGAGTCGTTGGGAACGATAACTGAATCTGCGCCGCGATTGTGAATGCCGAGCGCCCAAACGTCCATGCCTTCGCCGCACATGCGGATGCAGCGGTAGCAGAGGATGCAGCGCGGGCGATCGTAGAAGACGGCAGGCGACCATTGTTGCTCGTCGCGATGATGCTTGACCTCGACGAACTGGCTTTCGCCTGCGCCGTATTTGAAGGTCATGTCCTGCAGCTCGCATTCTCCGCCGGCGTCGCAGACTGGGCAGTCGAGCGGGTGGTTGCCGAGGAGCAGTTCGATGGTGGCCTTGCGCGCCTGTGCGATCTCCGGCGACTCAGTGGTGAAGACCTGGCCTTCAGCGACAGTGGTCGTGCAGGCGGTTTGCAGCTTGGGAACTTTTTCCTGGCGCACAACGCACATGCGACAGGCGGCCTGCAGCGACAGGCCGGGATAGTAGCAAAAGGCCGGGATCTCGATGCCGGCTTTGCGGCAGGCGTCAATGAGCAGCGTTCCCGCGGGTGCAGTGAGCTTTTTTCCGTCGACTGTGAAAGTTACGTCGGGCATTCCTTGTTCGTGATCCCTCAGGGGCTAAAGCCCCCACTCAATTTGCTGACTTTGTCGGCCCGGCTAATGCCGTGCCCTTGTTGAAAAGCTCTCCGTTACGAGTTTTTCCGCAGGCTGTCAAAGCCCTGCGCCTTTCCGCTATACGACTGTCAATTGGGGCACGCCTTCCTTCGCATACGGGCAGGGCCTGCCGTTTAAATGATCTTCAAACTCCTTGCGAAACTTCTTGACGAACGCAATGGTCGGCATGGCTGCTGCGTCGCCGAGCGGACAAAATGTTCGTCCCAGCATGTTTTCAGCCAGGTACTGGATGTTGTCGATGTCCCTCTTATTGCCGAATCCCGCGTGGAAGCGGGTGAGCGATTTCTTCAGCCAGTCCGTCCCCTCGCGGCACGGGATGCACCAGCCGCAGCTTTCGTGCGCATAAAAACTGATCGTTCGCAGCGCGAATTCAACCATGCAGGTCTGGTCGTCGATGACAACTACGCCGCCTGAACCGAGCATGGAGCCGGCTTTGCCGACCTGGTCGAAGTCCATCCCGATGTCGATCTCTTCCGGCAAGAGAACGGGCGTCGACGAGCCACCGGGGACGACGGCTTTCAAGTTGCGTCCGCCGCGAATCCCGCCGGCAACTTCGTAGATCATCTTCTTGAGGTTGTAGCCCATGGGCAATTCGTAAACACCGGGGCGCTCAACATGTCCGCTGATGCCGAACAGCCGTGTGCCGCCGTTGCGTGGCGTGCCGACCGCCGCGTAAGCTGCAGCTCCCATCTGGATAACGTGGGGCACAGTCGCGATGGTCTCGGCGTTGTTGATGACCGTGGGACCGCCGTAGAGCCCGACGACTGCCGGGAAGGGTGGCTTGATCCGCGGAACGCCGCGCTTGCCCTCGAGCGACTCCATCAGAGCGGATTCCTCGCCGACCTCGTATGCGCCCGCGCCGGTCTGGGTAACGATTTGGAATTCGTTTTGGGTACCGAAGATGTTCTTGCCAAGAAATCCGCGGTCGTAGGCATCAGCAACGGCGCGCTCCATGATCTCCAGCAGATAGCGGTACTCGCCGCGCAGATAGATGAAGCCCATCTTCGCGCCGACGGCAAGTCCGGCAATGATGGTGCCTTCGATGACGGCATGCGGATCGTACAGGAAGATGAGGTGATCCTTGCAGGTGCCGGGTTCGCTTTCGTCGCCGTTGACGAGGATGTACTTGGGCTTGGCGGATTGCTTGGGGACGAAGGACCACTTCATGCCCGTAGAGAAGCCCGCGCCGCCGCGGCCGCGCAAGCCGCTGGACTTCATCTCGTCGATGATCCAGTCGGGGCCCTGAGCAAGGCATTTTTTGACAGCCTCGTAGCCGCCCAGCTCGATGTAACGGTCAATGTTGGTGGCTCCCATGCCGAAGCGGCGCGAGATGATCTTGACCTCATCGGGATGGGAGACGAGCTTAGGCATCTTTGTCCGGGTCCTGGGCCCGATCCTCCACGCGCTGCCGGTACGCACCGATGATGCCGGGCACGAGATCGGGCTTGAGCTCGTCGTGGAATTCGTAATTCACCTGAATGGCCGGGGCCCAGCAGCAAGCGCCGATGCATTCGACCTCCTCGAGAGAGAAGAGGCCATCCGCGGTCACGCCGTCTGGGCCGACGCCGAGTTCCTCGCGGAAACGCTCGTAGACTTCGTAAGCTCCGCGGAGCATGCAACTGATGTTGGTGCAGACCTGGATATTGAAGGCGCCGGCTGGCTTGAAGCGCAGCATCGAGTAGTATGTGGCAACGTTGCGCACCTCAAGCTGGGTGATTCCGATGCGACGGGCAATCTCGGCTACGACAGCATCGGAGAGATATCCAACTTCGTCCTGGGCATAGAGCAGCATCGGGATCAGAGCTGAGCGGCTGACGGGGTATTTCTTCACCAGCGCATCGAAGCGCGCCGCGAGCTCGGGCGAGAAAATAGACGCGGGCTCGGATTGGTCCTTCTTTGGGGTCATGGCTTCGACTCCAACATGATCTCCCGCGCCCATTGCTCCGCCGTCAAGTCCATCGCTTCCTCGTTCGTGCCGCTGCGCAAGTTTCCGGCTTCGGTCAGTTCCATGGTCCCCATGCTTCCATTTCTCTCGTCCAGTTGAGGATTGCGTGGTTACGGATGAGACGCAGCCATTTTTCTCCGTGGCGGACGGTTATTGTTTCCTCGGTCAGCTCGACTGTGGCCTCTTGCTTGATGTGCAATCCATGCGCCGCTGTATAGCTTCGGAGAAGAGAAGCGAACGAGATCCAAAGTTCGACAAAGACGGCGGAATTCTGATCATAAAAAGCGTCCACGAATGATCCCCGAGACAATTTCCTGCGCGATTTCAGTGCCCGTGATCCCGGCGGCACGGTCCGGGAACCCTTCCACGAGGGTTCGAAAGGCTTTGACGGCGGAGGGCTCTGCTTCAATGATGTACTTGGTCTTGCCCATTTGTTGGCCATGGTCGTCGAATAATTCCACCACGATCGCCGACAGTTTTGTGTCGAGCACCGTGCCCTGCAAGGCTAAACGACAACAAGGTCTTCGCGTTCCAAAAGCAAGCTCGATTTTCTCTTCGCCTTTCACGGGGCGGAACGGGCCGGAGATGGTTGGCGCGCCGCGCCTCTTAAGCTCCACGTTGGCTCTGGCCATCTCTTCTCCCAAAGCGATTTCAACGCTGCGAAAAAATGCGATCAGATCGATTTCCAACTTCCATTGCGCCTCGGCCTCGGCAATGGGTGAGTCCTTTCGGGCGGTCTCTTCTGCAATCAGTTTGGCGTAATCTACCATGGAATTTCTCCGGCATTTACCGGTCAATTTCCCCCAAAACAATATCGATAGAGCCGACGACGGCGACCAGGTCGGCGATCAAACGGCCCTTGCACATCGTTTCCACCGCCTGCAACGTGGCAAACGATGGATAGCGCATATGTACGCGGTACGGCTTGGCGGTGCCGTCTGAAACCACGTAATAACCCATCTGGCCGTGGCCGCATTCCATGCCTTGATAGACCTCGCCAGCGGGCACGTTAAAGCCTTCGGTGACGATTTTGAAGTGATGAATGAGGGCTTCCATTTCGGTTTTCATTTTTTCGCGGTCGGGCAGAACGACCTTTGGCGCGTTGGCTTTGACGGGACCTCCGGGCATTCCGTCCAGAGCCTGCTGGACAATCTTTGTGCTCTCGCGCATCTCGATCAGGCGCACTTCATACCGGGCCCACGTGTCGCCCACCGTGGAGATCGGGACCTTGAACTGGAACTTTTCGTAGCTGGAGTAGGGCATATCGCGGCGGAGGTCGATATCGACGCCGGAAGCGCGCAAGGGAGGACCGGTCACTCCAAGCGCAATCGCATTTTCTGGAGAGAGATAGCCCACACCCTTCAAGCGATTCATGAAGATTGGATTGCCCGTAAGCAGGTTCGAGTATTCGTCGATCTTCTCGGGGAATGTGGTGATGAAATGCTGCACGCGATCGAGCCAGTCGAGAGGCGGCTCCATGGAAAGGCCCCCGATGCGGAAGTAGCTGGTCATCATGCGCTGGCCGGCCACCGCTTCAAAGAGGCGAAGGATCTCCTCGCGCTCGCGGAAGGTGTAGAGGAAGACAGTGAGTGCGCCAATGTCCATGGCGTGAGTACCGAGCCAGATCAGATGCGAATTGAGGCGGCTTAGCTCGGTGAGCAGGACGCGAATCCACTGCGCGCGCTCCGGAATCTCGAGACCCAGAAGTTTCTCTACAGCCAGGCAGTAGCAGAGATTGTTCGAGAGCGGATCGAGATAGTTGATGCGATCGGTGAGCGGCACGACCTGCTGGTAAAACTTGGCCTCGCAGGTTTTCTCGATGCCCGTGTGCAGGTAGCCGATCTCGGGCCGGACGCTGACGATCACTTCGCCGTCCAGCTCAACGACGAGGCGCAGGACACCGTGCGTCGCCGGATGCTGCGGGCCCATATTGAGGACCATGCGGCGCTCGCCCGCGCTCTCGGAGGCGGGCAAGTCAATGACGGGGGCACCGGGATTGGAGCTCATCAGCGGTAGCCCTCCACGGGATAGTCCTTGCGCAGCGGGTGGCCCTTCCAGTCGTCGGGCATCATGATGCGGCGCAGGTCCGGGTGGCCGGCGAAACGAATCCCGAAGAGATCGAAGACTTCTCGTTCGTAGAAGTTGGCGCCGGGCCAGACGGGTGTGATGGAGTCGATCGTAGGATCAGGTTCATTGACCATCGCGCGCAGGCGAATGCGCTCCTTGAATGCGTGCGACAGGATGTGGTAACTCAATTGGAAGCGCGGCGAGCGAGGGAACCAGTCGACCGCGGTCATGTCCTCAAAGAAGTTGTAGCCGGCTTTCTGAACGGTGGAGCAGGCGGCGCAAATCTCGGCCGCAGCAACGGTCAGCGTCAGTTCGCCGAAGTCGAAGCGCGCATCGACGAAGGCTTGCGAATTCCAGGCTTCCAGAGCCGAAATCGCGGGATGGCCCGGCAGCCCTTCCAGGACGGCTTGCTTGCCGGCGAGAGTCGCTGGTTGTTTTGTCATCCTCAGAAGTCCGCCCTATCTTCTCAAGAATTGCATCCCGTTGCGCCGGGACATTGTGAATCGCGGAAGGACGCGATCACGGTTCACTGCATTAGAGATCCGCCTTGTCACGGCTCCAGTTCAAGATGCCTTTGCGCGCGATGTAGTAAAGCCCGACAGCCACAAAGCCGAGGTAAACGAGCATCTCCCAGAATCCGAAGAGGCGGGAGCCGGTAATGTGCGGAAGCTGGCGGTAGATGACGGCCCAGGGCATCATGAAGACCATTTCCACATCGAAGAGGATGAACAGGACGGCGACAAGGTAGAAGCGCACGCTGAAGCGGCCGCGCGCGTCGCCAACAGCCTGAATGCCGCACTCGTAGGCGTCGAGCTTCACCTTGGTGTTGCGATGGCGGCCGACGAACCACGAGGCGGTTACCATGGCCACCCCAAGGAGAATTGCGGCAAGAATCTGCATCAACAGAGGGAGGTACTGCCAGAAATACGGGGTTGGATTCATCGCCCAGCCTGGATAAATTGGATAGCAAACCGATTCAATCGCCGAAAAACGCTTCGGCAGAAAAGAAAACCTAGTTTGAGCTTAGGTTTTCAGGCTTCTTGAGTCAAGGTGAGCGGAGGTGCGCGCCAAAGAAGCATTTATGAGCGCTAAGGATTGGGGAGTTTATTGGCGAGGCAGGTTATCCAGGAAAGTGCTTCCAAAGGAAGTGTGAGCACCGTCACATGTTTTTTCGCGGCGAAGCCGCATAACTATGTTTGCACCTTTTTGGGACAACACTTTTGTACTCTGTCCCATCCAATCGACTGGGCCGAAGAAGCGGGTTGAGGATTGATCCATGGGCTCCTGTTCAACGTTGAGTCGTTTCCCCGTTTCCGCTGCGATTCCCGTTCCGCTCGTAAGAGAGAACCACACACGCCGCAGGCGTATTGCGCCACAGGCGGGCCGCGCTCTGGAGATTCTGGGCCACGCCATCGAGTATCTGAGCGACGAGTTCGCACATGAGGGCGGGTCGCTGAGCGCGCACAACGCGCAAGTGGAAGCCGTGCAGCTGCTGATGTCTCTCAACCGGGAGATCTACTTCGCGTGTCCCGAGATTCCCAGCGTGGGCGAACGCTGGCGCGCGATGGTGCACGGAAGAGCAGCTTCCAGCGCCTAGCCTCCAGCTCTCTGGTTGGAAGGCCGCCTGTTCGACACTTCCCGGAGACCTGCATCCTCAAACGAGATTCATTTGCGCTGTCCCATCCCTGGCCGGAAATCCGCCGCGGCGGAGGTCAGGGATGGGACAGCCGACCCATCAGAAACAGCCGTCGGTTCTCAGCCTTCAGCTCCTTCGTGCCGCAAGGGCTCGAGTCCATAGAGGCTTCGAACGCTGGGCATGTTCGATCGGATCTTTTCGCCCACGGCCCGTCCGAGAAACTTTGTGACCGATTCGAAACGGAGTAAGGAGGCGGACCGGTCTTTGGGGTCCAGATCGAAGGCGGCGAGAAGCTTGTCCTGTTCGTTCGGCGGCCAGTTCTTGTAATCGTTCCAGGCCTGTGTATTGCCAGCCCTGACCGCCTCGTTACCGCCATGCGAGTACTCGGCCAGTTGCAGCCACTGTCTGGTCAGGTCTTGTGCGCGCTCGCTGGCGGGATCAAGGTCAATCTCCGCTTCAATCTCTCGGAAAACTCGCCGCAACGCGGTCACATTCTTCTTGAATTCTTCCGCGGGCCGCTCGCGGGCGATCCGTTCCTTATCGAGCCAGGCCTGCTCCGTGTAGTACTTGCGCATGAAATTTTCTTGTGGCTGCATGTCGATCACCTCGATAATCTTTCGCAGGATGGATGAGTCGGTGTTTTGCCCCGATCGAATCACTTTCTCCGCCGCTTCAATGGCGACCATGGCGCGATCGATCAGCCTCCGCTTTTCGGCCAGTGCTTCGCGTTGCATTTCAAGCGAGGCAGCAAGCGTGAACGGTCCGTGCTTCAGCAGCAGCTTGATCTCCTTGAGCGGAATGCCGAGGAACTTGAGCGCGGCAATCTGTTCCAGGCGTTCCAGGTCTTCCATGCGGTAAAGACGAAACCCGGAGGCTCCGCGCTGCGGCTTGAGCAGACCCATGCGGTCGTAGTGGTGCAAGGCCCGAACAGTTACGCCAGCCAACTTTGCGAATTCGCCAATCCGATAGCTGCTCATAACATCTCCAAGCTGCTCATGGCTGTCCCGACCATAGTGAGGCCTGACGCTGGGTCAAGGTCAAGCAGAGAATCGGGGCAGCCCTCAGCTCGGGTCCCGGGCACAGCCCGCCACCGTGCTACGTTGGTATCAACGTGCGCAGAAAAGGCATGAGTCCGGGGCGTCTCGAGGCGTTCTCCGACGGCGTGATTGCCGTCATCATCACCATTATGGTGCTGGAACTGAAGGTGCCGGGCGCAGACGGCGTTGCTGGTCTGCGCGCAGTGGCGCCTACCCTTTTTCTCTATCTGCTCACGTTCGTTCAGATCGGGATTTACTGGGTGAACCACCACTATCTTGTTGACGAGGTGGAGACAGTGACCCACGGTATTTTGTGGGCCAACCTGATGTTTCTCTTCTGCCTCTCGCTGTTTCCGTTCGCAACCGACTGGATCGGGATCAAGGGGCTATCGCCGTTCAACACGGCGCTCTACGCAGCGGTCAGCATTTTTCCGGGTGTTGGCTTCATGGCGCTCTGGATTCAGATACGGCGGCAGAGTGCCGCGCCGCCGCACGCAAGCTGGGGCAAGCAGGTGGCGTCGGTTGCGCTTTATTTGGCAGCCATGCCCGCGGCCTACTTCCGTCCCGCGGCCTCTTTGGCGCTGATCGGGGTGGTTGCGGTGATGTGGCTTCTGCCGCCGAAAGCCGACGCAACGGAGTAAGAGACCGGAACCCGCATCGGCCATCCCGTTTATTCGCTAAGAAATGTGCCCAGGCGGGAATTGATCGGCAGCGACCCAGGGGCTTGGGGAACAAGGGGACGAGAACACGACGGCAGTGAATGCGTCAGGGTATGAACTAGCGGGAGTTGCCGAAGGTACACTGTTTCAAGCATGGCCGAAGCCACACTGACCATCGATGCTATTCCCGGCAGAGCTCCCGGAACATTGATCCTGCGCCTCACCGGGCCAATGACCCTGACCAATCTTCCTCCGCTTCGTGCCCATCTTCGCAGTGGCGAACCGCCTCGATTCACCGTCCTCGACCTGACCGGCGTTTCGTACATGGACTCCTCGGGGATGAGCGAGATCATCAACCACGAGGTCTACTGCCGCGACAACCATGTCCGACTGGCCCTTGCCGGAGTGGCTCCCCGCGTGCTCAGCCTCTTGCAGATCACGCGATTGGACAAGGTTTTGACGATAGCAGCCACGGTGGAAGATGCGGAGACGATGGCTTAGTTCCCAGGCCGTCGGCGTTGATTCCACTGCCGCTGTGATCGCACATTGTGCACATCCTTCCCGCATCCATCTTCTGGGCCGGAAGTGTCCCCCCGGGCAAAGAAGAGAGGCCCCGACGCGATCGGAGCCTCTCTTCAACTCGTGATTGTTGCATCCGCAGGGGCCTAAGGGTTGGCCTTCTTGTCGGGCGCAGCAGGCTTGGCTGCAGGGCCTGCAGCGGCTCCCATTCTGGGCTTCCAGTATCCGGGATCGGCCTTGATGAATGCATCCGGTACATAGCTCTGGGCAGGGTTGACCGAGTAAATCTCGGTACGGTCCTCTTCCAGGGCTGCGGCGCGGAGGTCGCGCATCTTGTTTTTCTCTTCGTCAGACAAAGCGGCTTCGGCCTTGCTGAAGTCCGCGTCGGCTGCGTCGATGTCGTCCATGGAATTGTCGGGAGTCAGGCAAACAAAATAGCCGTCGTCTTCGCCGTATTCGTCGCGGAAGCAGTCCCAGTGCGCGCTGGGGCCTGCCTTCTGCCCAATATCCACCCACATTTTGGCCAACTCAATGAACTCCTTGACGTGGCCTTGGCGAACATGCAGGATGTCGGCTTCCAGGAAGCGATGGTGAAAAAGATCAACGTCCGGACGCAGGCTGATATCGTCCACGTAGCCCAGGATCAACTGATTGATGTCCTGCAGAAGTTCGCCATCGGCAACGTTGATGGGCTCGACGGCCGCAGCGACACCCGGGTTATCGAAGATCTTGTTGGCTTTCGCCAATTCGCCAAAAGAGTCGAATCCCGAGATGAAAATGGCTCGCGGGTGGCCCGACAATGAGTTATAGGCCCAGTAATGGATGGGGTACTTGGCCTTGATCATGGCCTGAACGTACGCGCTCTCGGTCTTGTCATGGGCAAGGCCGCCTTTGCCGGGCTTGGTGTATTCGACGGTGACTTGAAGGTATTTTGGTGGCTTCATGGGGGTCAAGGATTGATCCTGCGCTGCGGCCATCGTGATACCAGAAACCGCAAAGGACAGTCCCAAAAACAGGGAACTGATCGTTCTCATTTGGTTACTCCTCCTGATTTAGCTCAGTGATCGCTCAACCGGGGGCCGGGAAGATGGGGAAGCGCGTCGATCAAAGCTTGTGTATTTCTATCCGCTTGCACACACTGATGTAAAGTTATTTTCCGTGGTATACCGGCACGATCGCTCCTTCAGGGAACTCCAACATCCAGGTGACGGGAATCTTCACCCTGCTGGGCACGCCTCATGAGATCACCGTCCCGATCCTGGTGCACTTGGAGGGGGCCGGCGCAACTGCCAGGGCGCATTTTGTCGTGCCTTATGTTGACTGGGGAGTGAAGAATCCGAGCTTTTTGATCTGGAAGGCAGAAAACGAAGTCGCAATCGACCTGAATCTTTCGGGCACGATTGCAAAGTAGCGGATGGAGGCGGTCGACGGGCCGGTTAACTTGACTCGGCTTCGGCGAGGGTGGCGGCCATGGGGATAAATGAGTCGACCCGGGTGAGCTTGAAGAGCTGAGCGATGCGGGGGTTGGCTCCGACGGCGATGAGACGAACGCCTTTGCCGCGGCAGCGAACATAATGACTCACGAGGACGCCGATGCCCGAGGAGTCCATAAACGGGACTGCGGTGATGTCGAAGATGTTGGTCGTGGGCGCGGTGTCGCCCGGGGCGGGTTCGCAATCGAAGATGTGATGGAAGGCGGTGGGGGTCCCCGATCCGAAGATGTCACGCGCCGTGAAGGACCCGGTGAAGCGGAAGATCACAGTACCGGGAGTCTTGCCCGGAAGACGATCGATAGAGAACGATGCGCCTTTCCAGATTTGAGCTTGCAGTTCCGGCATGATTTGTTCTCCGTCAGGATCGTGCGCCTTAGTGGCAAAGCCGAATGTGCCCAACCAAAACAAGCCGCGCTACACGGTTCCTGAGTTACTGTCGACCGAAGCGATTGCACTCCGGTGGCTCTTTCATCGAGAAAGAGCCCCTTTGCTCAACGCCAGAAATGGCTACAACAACTCAGGAACCGGTCTAGCGTGAGCTTAATCGAGCGGGAGAGATTGAGACAAGGATTATGTGAGGGGGTGGAAGAACATCCCTCAGGGGCTGAATCCGGGATCATCTCTCTCGACGTTTACGGCTTGAGGAAACTCACACCCTGATAGAGGACCGTTTGGTTGAGTTCGTACCAGTCCAGAAGAGCCAGGATGGGATACCCGATTTTGTACCGGATAAGGCATCCAGATGATGCACGGGCACCCCGTTCGTCACGACCGGGCATCAGCTCGTCACTCTAGGCTTTTCGCCTCCATCGCCGTGGTAGATACTGCACCACGATGGGAGACTCAACATGAATCGACGCCTTCCGATTGACCTGCGCCTGGCACGCCACGGCGCGATTTTGCTTTTTCTGGGAATGCTGACGGGGTTTTTGATCGGGAACAGTCACAACCCGCATGCCGCGAACGGCGCGCATTTAACTGGACTGATTGGCGGGTATGGCCTGATCTCCCTCGGCCTGCTTTGGCCGAAGTTGAAGTTGGCGCGCTTGTGGTCGGCTGTGGGCGCGTGGGTGACGGCCGTTTCGCTCTACCTGAATTGGGTTGGATTGTTCGTGCTTGCCGAATTCGGGAGTGGACCGAATGCCGCGAATGCGCCCCATTTAGGGCCCATCGCGCTATGGGATCGCGCGGGTGGATTCACTCTGATGATTGCCGTCATTTTGTCTTTGGCGTCGGGGATTTTCGTGCTCGTGGGGCTGCCGAATCTGGCAACACCGGTTTTGGATTCCGCCAGCGACGAGATTATTGCCCGAAAACCAGAACCGCAAACAAAATGAGCCAGGCGACGCCCATGGTGTGCCAGAACCATGCAGTGGCGTCGACAGCGATCTGGCGGGACTCCACGCGCTTGAGGCGGGAGAGCGCGATGAGACAGAAAACCAGAGCGAAGACGCCGAGAACGAGGTGAGCGGCGTGGAGGCCGGTGATGATGTAGAAAAAGTAGCTGGCCGGAGTGGCCCAGCGATCGAAGGCGAATCCTTCGGCGGTGAGCTGGCGCCAGGCGATGACCTGTCCGGCGAGAAACGCGAGGCCGAGAGCGAGAGTGGCGCCGATCCAGGGCAGGGTGCGCCGCAGGGCCGGGCGGCCAAGGCCGAGCCATTCCTCCAGCACATCAAACTCGCGAAAGATATGACGGCGCGCGAGTTCCATCGTGAGGCTGCTGAGCGCGAGGAGCGCGGTATTGAGGTAGAGGATGCGCGGCAGCAGGATGGGATGCCAGTCGCCAATCTGCTGCATGGTGCGCGGATCCATGTGCGTGGCCATCTGGCGCGCGTAAAAGACGGCCACCAGGGCGACGAAGAACATCATGTCGCCGGCGAGAGCGCAGAAGACGAAGGCGCGGGCGCGGTGGAGGGCCTCGCGCGGGCCGCGGCGCGGACTGCGCCAGTCGTCGTCGCCACCGCCGCCGCCTCCCCCGGTGGGTCGGCGATCGACAGGGGGCTTGCCGCCGATACCCGGCGATTTGCGCTCGACGTCGGACGGAATGGGAGTGAAGACGGTCGGCATCGACGATCCCTGTGAGGATGAGGTTACCTTACTTTGTGTTGGACGCGCCGAAAATCGGAAGAGGTGGCCGGGGTTTTGAGAAAAGAGCGCAGACTCCTCGCGTGGGCTGGAGCGAACAGGGGCTTTTCCCTGACGCCGGTGGTGCGCACAACCGGAATTCGAGACCGTGAAATAAAGGGATTATAAGCCGCGATCAGTTGGCCTCGAACCACTTGATTCCCCAGTACACAGCATAGGCGAGCTCTAGTCCCATTCCGAGAACGAGCGAGACAATGAAAACCGCGCGAGCCTGCCCGATCCTTAAAAGGGAGCCCTTCGGGATAACGTCGCCAGGGAACCGTGCGATCAGATCCTGCGCGTTCTCGATCTTCTGCGGGGACCAGTCTGCGTCGAAGACGATGAACTGCGCCGAACCAAGAGATGCGGGGAGGCCCTTGGGGAACTTACCTATCAATATGTCGCGGCAGGCGGCGTATTGCGCATCCCGATCCGCGCCGGCTGTTTTGCCGGTGGGGAAATAGAGCACGAGGCGTTGCGGCGGCAGGTTGGCAACGGCGTGGTTTAGTTCCCAATGGGTTCCAGGCGTCGTATGGTGGACCATCATGATCACGGCTCGGCTGGTTCGCATCCATTGCGCAATTTTGTCCTGCCATTCGGAGTCGGAAACATAGGCGCGAGCCGCGCCGAACTGGGGAAGGATTTCGCCGGGTCTGCCGATGGCAACAGGGGGGCCGATTCGATTGAGTGCACGGGCGAGGCCGGACTCCGCTGTGGGGTCGGGGATCGCTTTCATGGCCATAGGAGTAAGCGGGTTACGTTTCCTGCCTGCGAGGGGCACGGTCAGGGTGTCGTCATTGAAGGAGCGTAGAAAAACAACCGGGGGACGGGGATCGGATGACAGCAATTGCTCAGCGGTTGGTTGGAAAGTTCGCAGGCCAAAGAAAACCAGCTTGAGGCCGGAAAAAGTGGCGATTGCCGCAACAGCCATGAGCGCGATTCTGACAAGCATCGGCCATGAGTCATCAATCCCGTAAAAAACCTGTTGGGCTGGGAACATGCACATGCTCAAACCGAAAAGAAAAAGAAGCACGCCAATTTCGATGAGAGCAAAGCCAAAGAACTTTCTCACAGGCAAGACTCCACAGAGGGAGAAATGGGCCCAGGGGGTCAATGGGGCTCGCGCCCTCGCGAGCGGCCGCAGTCACAGATTTTCCGCCGCGCGGGCTGGAGGCGAGGAAATCAACGCAAGTGCCCGCCCGAGCGGCGAGTCCTACCAGCCGCGGGTTTGCAGAAGTTGCGACTCTTCGATGGCCGCGGCGGCAAGGCCCTTCATGGTGCCTGTGACCTGCTCCGCGACTTCGGCGAGAATCTTTGGATCGTTCCAATGCGTGGTGGCGACGACAATGGCTTTGGCACGCGAGACGGCTTCCTCGCGTTCCTTGGGCGAGTTTTCGACGTCAAGTGGAGTGGCGCGCTCCCTCATGAAGATTCCCGAGCCGACGAAAATGGCCTCGGCGCCGAGTTGCATCATGAGAGCAGCGTCGGCCGGCGTGGCAATGCCGCCGGCGGAGAAGTTGGGCACGGGAAGCTTGCCGGTTCTGGCGACCATGCGAACAAGCTCGTAAGGCGCCTGCAGGTCCTTTGCTGCTGCGTAGAGCTCCTGCTCTGAAAGCACGGTGAGGGTGCGCATTTCGCGCGTGATGGTGCGCATGTGCTGCACAGCGTGAACCACGTCGCCGGTTCCGGCTTCGCCCTTGGTGCGGATCATGGCCGCGCCTTCGGCGATGCGGCGGAGGGCCTCGCCCAGGTTTCGCGCGCCACACACAAAGGGTGTCGTAAACGCGTGCTTGTCAATGTGGTGGGCTTCGTCGGCCGGAGTAAGGACTTCGCTCTCGTCAATATAATCAACGCCCAACTCTTGCAGGATTTGCGCCTCGGCCGTGTGGCCGATGCGGGCCTTGGCCATGACGGGAATCGAAACCGCCTGAATGATCTGCTTGATGAGCGAGGGGCGCGCCATGCGAGCTACGCCGCCTTCGGCGCGGATCATGGCGGGCACGCGCTCGAGAGCCATGACGGATGTGGCGCCGGACTCTTCGGCAATGCGCGCCTGCTCGACCGACATGACGTCCATGATGACGCCGCCCTTGAGCATCTCGGCGAGGCCGATTTTTAGGCGCAGGCTGGTACCGGCAAAACCGTTGTTTTCAGTGGATTCAGGCATTTGTTTTGACCTCGGCGAGCGGCACATTCCGCTTCTGGCGGGATGAAAAGCCGCAAAGTCTTTCCAACTTCAAGTGTAGCAGCGAAGCGAATCGAGCGCAGGGGCACGGCGCTCATGTGGACGCGCGCCCGCAATTCTAAGGCCATTCCAATCCATTCAACCTTCCTCTGGTCCCCTTGCTGCTGGGATTTCTTCCGCGATGGCCTCCTCTCAACCATTTACGGCCGGTGGGCAGGTTGCGGCGGGTGGGCAAGTTGCGGCGAGTGGGCAACTTCAGGCTGGAGGGCCGGTTCCGGCGGGCGCTCGCCCAGCAGCGGTTGGCGCGCGTCCGGTTGCGACGGCACCGCCCGACGCCGGCGGCGCGGGAGCGGGATCGGCGCTGGTTCCGTCGCCGCGAAAACCGGGGGAAGCGGAGAACGAGCCGGGATTCGGCCCACTGGTGGCGCGCCTGCCCGTCGAGTTGGACGTGGGTGTGCCGGTGCGGGAGTTTCGTGTGCGGCATTTGCTGGCGCTCGAGCCGGGAAAGGTCATCGAGTCGCAGTGGAACCACGGCAACGATTTGCCGCTAGCCGCTGGTGAGGTGACGTTGGCGTGGACCGAGTTTGAGGTGATTGACACGCAATTGGGAGTGCGTGTGACGCGGCTGCCTTGAACAAGCCGGGAACAGGGACAAGGGAACACGGACAAGGGAACAGGGACCAGAGAACAGGGCCAGGATTCAGCGATGGGGATCAGGTGACGTGGTGAATCGAGAAGCGGTGGCGGAGACGAACAGACCGAATGGCAGGGCAGCGGTTGGCGGCATCGCGGGATGGTTGATGGCGAGATTCAGCCGCTGCCGGCGCGCCGAGCCGCGACTGGCGCTTCTTGAGCGGATCGCTCTCGGCCCGCGCCAGTCGCTGGCGCTGGTTGAGGCCGAAGGGCGACGGCTTTTGGTGGCGACCTCGGCTGAGGGAGGGCCCGCGTTTTATCCGCTCGACGAATTATCGGGGAGCGCAGAGCGGACTTGGCGAACCGGCCGAGGCGCACCGTCAGGTGTTCACTCGCATCGAGCGATGAAGTGCGCATCGCGGAGGATCTCATGGTGACGACGAGCATCGGCGGTTGGATGGGACAGTGCGCCGGTCTCATGCAAGTCTCGATGAGCTGGCCGGCTTCGCTGGCCGCGGCCGCTCCGCGGAGCGTGCCGCTGTTGCCCGATTTGAACGCCAAACTCCATCCATCCGATTCGACGCCGTGGACGATTTTGCTGGTTCTGACGCTGATCACTCTGCTGCCCGCGATTTTGATGTGCATGACGCCGCTGGTGCGCCTGCTTGTGGTGTTTCATTTTCTGCGCCAGGCGCTGGGCACGCAGACCGCGCCCTCGAATCCCACGCTGATGGGCCTGGCGCTGATGATGACGTGGTTTCTGATGACCCCGGTGCTCTCCCAGGTCGACCAGCAGGCGGTAGAGCCGTATCGCGCCGGCGAGATTACGGGAATCGAAGCCATCGATCGCGGCACGCTGCCGGTGAAGCATTTTCTGCTGCGCTATGCGCGCGAGAAAGATTTGGCGCTGTTTGCCGCGGCGGGCCAGATTCCGCGCCCGCAGACGCCCGACGATCTTCCCATGCGCGTGGTGGCCCCGGCCTACATTCTGTCGGAGCTCAAAGCCGGGTTCGCCATCGGCGCGGTGCTGTTTCTGCCGTTTCTCTTAATCGACATGGTGACGGCCGCGATCACGACCTCGATCGGCATGTTTCAGTTGCCGCCGGTGGTGGTTTCGACCCCGCTGAAGATTCTGCTTTTTGTCATGGTCGACGGGTGGAACCTGCTGGCCGACTCGCTGCTGAAGAGTTTTTGAAAGGACGTTCATGACGCCGGATCTCGTTGCCGAGCTGATGCGCCAGCTGATGCGGGAGGCGATCGTGCTGGCGGCACCGCTTTTGATTGCGGCCGCGGCCCTGAGCTTTGTGTTGAGCCTGGTGCAGACCCTGACCAGCCTGCAGGACCAGTCCCTGACCACGGTGCCGCGGCTGGCCGCGATTGCGCTGATTCTGCTGGTCGGCATGCCGTGGTTTCTGGAGCGGATGGCGACATATGCGCGGCTCCTGTTGGGCGACTTTCAGCGGTACCTGGGGTGAGGAATGCGGCTACTGGCTATTAGCTGCCAGCTCGACAACAGGATGCAAGCAGTGCCGACAAATGAGTCGGAGGCTACAGGCTAGAATGACCGACTGGCCAACATTTCTGAGCGCAATCACGCTGGCCCTGGTGCGGCTGAGCGGCATGGTGGCCTTCGCTCCGTTCTTCTCGTCGACCGCATTGCCCATGCGCGCCAAGGCAGTTTTTGTTGGGGCCGTGGCATGGCTCGTGGCGCCGCTTGTGGCCGCGCTGCCCCAAGCGCAGGTCATGCTGAGCTTTTCGGCCATCATCGGAGAGCTGGCCGTGGGGCTCGTCTACGGGCTTTCGCTGACCCTGCTGAGCGAGATGCTGATTTTTGCCGGCCAGATTGCCGGTTTGCAGTTCAGCTTCTCGCTGGTCAATCTTCTGGACCCCGAATCGGCGATTCAGACCCCGCTGCTCGGAGACCTGTTTCAACTGATGGGAACGCTGGTTCTGCTTGCGGCCGGCCTCGACCGGATTCTGCTGGCGTCAGTTTTTCGGAGCTTTCGCGCGGTGCCCCTGGGGACCTATGCCATGGCTTCGGCAACGGCACTGGCGATCGTGCAAGCCGCGGGAGCAATTTTTCTGGCGGCGCTGGAACTGGCCGCGCCGGTTCTGGCGTGCACCATGCTGGTCGAAATCGCCGTGGCTCTGGTGGGAAAACTGAGCCCGCAGTTGCCGGTCATGTCCTTGACCGTTCCAATGAAGACTCTGACCGGCTTCGTGATCCTGGCCAGTTCGCTGGCCTTGTGGCCGCGCTTTGTTGAAGCACGCTTCGGGAGCCTCCTCGACATGGCCGAGAGATTGATTTCGGCTCCGGGCGCCGCGCACGGGTTCGGAGGCTAGGCGATGGCCGGCGAACGCACCGAACAGGCCACGCAGCATCGCCGCGAGAAGGCGCGCAAGGAAGGCGACATCCTGCACAGCCGCGAGCTGACGGCGGCGGCGGGAACTTTGGCCGGCGTGATCGCGCTGGGTGTGTTGAGTGGCCGGACCATCGAAGCATGGCGGCAGACGTTTGAGGGGTTTCTGCTGCTCGGCATGCCCGCGCGCTGGGAGCCGGCGACCCTCGCGCCAACGCTCAGCGCCATTCGAAGGCTGATGCTGGCGGTACTGTGCGCGCCGGCCGTGGTGATGGCCGCAGTGGCCGTAGCGGCGCTGGGTGCGGGAATCGCGCAGACCGGCGGCGTGAACGTGCATGGCAGCGCCATCGCGTTCAAGCCGGAGCGCATCAATCCTGTCGCGAATCTCAAAAACCTGTTCTCGCTGCGCGCCGCGTCGCGCCTGGGAAAGTCGCTGATCCCGGCGAGCCTCCTGGCTATCTTCGCGGTCCAGCGCATGGCGCACCAGTTGAGCCTTCCGCCGTTCTCGACCGAGCGGCTGGAGTTATTGGGCAAGGACGTCTACGGATTGTTGCTGGCCGCGGCGTGGCTGCTCTTTGGCTGGTCGGCGATCGACTACGTGGTGGAGTGGCAGGCGCGCGAATCGCGCCTGAGGATGAGCCGGCAGGACCTGCGCGACGAGTACAAGGAGACCGAAGGCAGTCCGCAGATCAGGAGCCGCATCAGGAACCTGCAGCGCCAGATGCGCCGCCGCCGGGTGAAAGCCGACGTGTCGCGAGCCGCGGTGGTGCTGACCAATCCCACGCATTACGCCGTCGCGCTGGGCTTCGACTTCGTGACCATGGAAGCGCCCCGGGTAATGGCCAAGGGGCGCAATCTTCTCGCCGAAGAAATTAAGGCGGAGGCGCGCTGGGCCGGCGTGCCGATTGTCGAGAACCCGCCGCTGGCGCGATCGCTCTACCGGACCGTCGAAGTGGGCCAGGCGATACCGGCGGAGTCTGTATGCCGCGGTGGCCACGATTCTGGCCTATCTCTACCGCCAGCGCGTCGAGGCCGAGCTGCGCGAGCGCCGGCGCTCCGCGCATGCGAGTTTTGGAGGCGGCTCCGCCGTTCCAGGCTTTGGAGGAGGTCCGCGATGAGGCGCTCCGCGCAGTTGGGGTTTGGAGGAGATTTGCGATGAGGCGCATCGTGCTCTTGGGCATTGGAGGAGATTTGCGATGAGTACAGCAACACTCGCGGCGGGTTCGTTGCCCGCCAGATCTCCATCTGGCACAGCATGCGCGATTTCCTGCTGCCGATGGCCGCGATCAGCGTGATCTTCGTGATGCTGGTGCCGGTTCCGGCCGCGGTGCTGGATCTTCTGCTCGCGATCTCGATGGCCTGCTCGATCATCGTGTTTCTTTCCGCGGTGCAAATTCGCCGCGCCGTCGAGCTGTCGGTCTTTCCCACGCTGCTCCTGTTGCTGACGCTCTTCCGTCTGTCCTTGAACATCGCCTCCACGCGGCGCATTCTCCTCCACGGCCAGGAAGGAACGGCGGCCGCGGGAAAAGTGATCGAGGCCTTCGGACAGTTTGTGGTGGGCGGCAATTACGTCGTCGGCTTCGTTCTTTTCTTGGCTTTGGTCGCGATTCAGTTCCTGGTCGTATCCCACGGCGCCGTGCGCACGGCTGAGGTCACGGCGCGGTTCACATTGGATGCCTTGCCGGGCAAGCAGATGGCCATCGACGCCGACATGAACGCGGGGCTGATCGACGAGGCCGAAGCCAGGCGACGGCGGCAAGCCATCGCGCGCGAAGCCGAGTTTTACGGGGCCATGGATGGCGCAGCGCGCTTCAATCAACGAGATGCGCTGGCCACAATTCTGATCACGGCCATCAATATCGTGGCGGGGCTTTTGATCGGAACGCTCCAGCAGGGCATTGAGCTGGGCGAAGCCGCGCGCACTTACACCGTGCTGACGGTGGGCGACGGCCTGGTCACGATCATTCCATCGCTGCTGGTGTCGGTGGCCGGCGGCATCACGCTGACGCGCGCCAATTCCGCCGGCATGCTGGGCGGCGAGATCAGGCAGCAACTGCTGGCGCGGCCCGGGACGCTCTATATGGCGAGCGCGGTCTCGGCGTTGATGTGCCTGATTCCCGGATTGCCGAAGATCGCCTTCCTCGCCGTGGCCGCGGCCTTGTTTCTGGGCGCCAGGCGCGTGGCAGCCGCGGCGCCGGCGGCTTTCTCCGGTCGAGAATCCGATCCAGGACCAGAAAAGAACGGCGGCGCAGGGCTCGGATCTGGCGGGTTGATGCGACTCGAAGACCTGACGCTTGAGATCGGTTTTCAGCTGATTCCGCTGGTCGACGAGAAGCAGGGAGGCCAACTGCTCGGCCGGGTGCGTTCGCTGCGCAAGCATCTTTCGTCCGAGATGGGCTTCCTGGTGCCGCCCGTTCATATCTCCGACAATCTGCGTTTGAAGCCGCGGGAGTATGTGGTCTCGTTGCGCGGAATCGAAATCGGACGCTGGCAGACCGACGGACCGCATCTGCTGGCTGTCTCGGGCGAGCCCGGGCGGCGCCCGCTGACGGGCAGGGAAACGCGCGAGCCGGCCTTCGGAGTTCCGGCGGTCTGGATTGCGCCCGCGCTCGAAGAGCAGGCGATTGCCGCCGGCTATTCGGTGGTGGACGCGGTCACAGTGATCACTACACATCTCGGAGAACTGATCCGGCAGCACGCGTGGGAGCTTCTCGGGCGTGCGGAGATCAAGCGGCTGGTCGATTCGTTGAACGACAGCCATCCGAAGCTGATGGAAGAGCTGGTGCCGAAGCTGCTGACGCTGGGCGAGGTGGCGCGGGTTCTGGTCGAGTTGCTGCGCGAACGCGTATCGATCCGTGATCTGGGCGCGATTCTGGAGGCCCTGCTCGAGACTGGTGCGGTTTCAAAGAATCTGGTCACGCTCGTCGAGGCGGCGCGGCCGCGCTGGGACGCAGGTTGGTTCAGCCGCTTGTCGATGGCGATGGCCAGCTTCCGGCTCTGCTGCTCGATCCGGGCCTCGAAGAAGAGATTATCGCAACGGTCGCGCCCGAGACATCGGGCGCAGGCGGCCAGCGGCAGCTCGCGGCCAGCGCGCGCCCGGCAACGCCGGTGGTCCGCCGGCTCGCCGATTCTGTGAGATCCCTTATCGGTTCCGCATCCTCCTCGGCACCGCCCGTGCTCCTTTGCCCCAGTCCGGCCCGTTTTTTCGTTCGGCGGTGGCTGGAGCCGGTTCTGCCGCGCCTGGCGGTCGTGGCGGCCAGCGAAGTTCCGCCCGAAATCCGGCTGCGGCCCGTTGGCACCGTCCGCTAGCCGGGCAGTCCAGCAACAGAAACATTCGGCCAACGGAATGAGTTGCGCTCGAGGAGAAGCAGATGGCCATCGAAGCGGCGGCAGCAAGAGAGTCGAAGTCCGTACGGCGCGCAACAGCAGGCGGATATCCGCCTCAGGCGGCAGCTTTGCCGGCGCTGACCACCGAGCAGGAGCGCGTACTGCTCGAGCATCTGCCCATCGTGCGCTTTCTGGCTCGCCGCATTCATGAGCGGCTGCCGCAGCATGTGGACATCGAGGACCTGGTTTCGGCCGGCGTGGTGGGGCTGATGGACGCCTTCGCCAAATTCGACCCGGCGAAGAAGGTGCAGTTCCGCAGCTATGCGCAGTTCCGAATCCGGGGCGCGATCCTGGATTCTCTGCGCACCCTCGACTGGAGCCCGCGCGAGCCCAGGCGCAAGGGCCGCGCGGTGGAAGAGTCGATTCGCATGCTGACGGCGCGACTGGGCCGTGCGCCGGGAGAAAACGAAATTGCCGGCGAGATGGAGATGAGTCTCGACGAATACCAGCAACTGCTGGGCGACCTGAAGGGCCTCGAGATCGGCACGCTGCATGTGGAGCGCAACGAGAATTCGGGCGAGGAGGAACTGGCCTATGTGCCAGGAAAGCCGGAAGAGGATCCGCTCTTCTGCTGCCTCCGGGGCGAGCTCGAAGAGCGGCTGACACAGGCCATCGCGCACCTGCCCGACCGCGAGCGGCTGGTGATGACGCTCTACTACTACGAAGAGATGACCATGCGCGAGATCGGTCTCGCGCTGGGCGTGGTCGAGTCGCGCGTCTCGCAGGTGCACGCGTCGGCCGTGGTACATTTGCGCGCCGCGCTGCGCGACCTGGCCGGAAGCGCGGCCGAGCGGCCGGGGCCGCGGAGGAGATAGGACTTGACGGAAAAGACCCTCAAGCAGGACGAAATCGACGCACTCTTTGAGGCCGCGCGCAGCCACGCGCCCGAAGCCGCTCCCACCGAGGTCCGCGCCAGGGTGCTGCCCTACAACTTCTCCTCGGCAGGCCAGATTTCGACCGAGCAGTTGCGCGCCATCAGCATGCTGAACGATCTGTTTGCCCGCAACCTGACGCACAACCTGGCGGCATGGCTGCGCACCCGGTTTCAGGTCAATCTGGTCTCGGCCGAGCAGATCCAGTTCAATGAGTTTCTGCTCCGGATTCCCGAAATCTGTTACGTGGCCTCGGTGCGCCTGGAGCCGTTGGGCGCGCTGGCGGTGCTGCAACTCGATTTGGGTCTCGCGCCGCCGATCATCGACCTCCTGCTCGGAGGAGACGGCAAGGACGGTCCCCTGCGCGAGGTGACCGACATCGAGGAGTCGATTCTGACCAGCGTAGTCGAGAATGTGTGCCGCGAGCTGACGGTGGCCTGGCAGCCGGTGGGTTTGAGCTTTCTGTTCGATCGCCGGCAGATGCAGACGCAGGTGGCGCGCATCATTTCGGTGGCCGAGAAGACTCTCTGCCTGAGCTTCGAGATTCGCATGCCGCACAGTTCGGGATTGCTGAACCTGGCCTTTCCGGCGGTCGTGGCGAACACCATCCTCAGGCGTCTTACGTCGGAGTGGGGGCGCCGGCGGGGCCACGCGGTTGACACCCGGGCACGCATGAGCGAAGTAGCCCGCGAGATCCGTTTCGGCTGTTCGCTGCAGCTGCCCACGGTGCGTCTGGCGGCGAGCGCTCTCGAAGAGGTGAAAGCCGGCGATGTGCTCCGGCTCGATGTGGGCACGAACGCGCTCTCTGAGTTCCGGGTAGCGGGGCAGGCTCTTTCGCTGGCCCATGCCATGCGCCGCGGCGCGCACCGGGCGGCGCGGATCGAGAGGGTTCTTGCGGGAGGCGAGCCGTGAAGACCTACTATGACTGCTGGACCGGGGCCGCGGCGGCGCTTTTCTCGCAGGCCCTTTCCGGAGAACCGGAGCTGTCCGAGTCCTTGCCCAAGCCGCTCGGCGCAGGCTCGTTTGGATTTGCGGCCACGCTCGGTGGCGATGTCGAAGGTCGGTTCTCGGTGGTCCTCGACGGCACAGTATTGGAGACGCCCCTGATGGGCGAAGGCGTGGACCAGAAGGCCGCCTGGAAGGAACTGTTACAGGAGGCGGCCGGGGCCGCCGCCGGTGCCCTGCTGGCCGCGACGGGCAAGAAGTGCCAGGTGCTGAGCCTGGAAGAGATCGCGGCCGAAGCCAAGATCACGCAGGCCTTCCAGCTCCGCTCGAGCGGCCACGCGTGGACGGTTCTGGTACGGGATGAGATTCAGGATGCTGAGGCCCGGCAGGCCGCTCAGCCTCCTCGCCCGGTCTCAGCGTCAGCCGCGGCTCTTGCGGGCGCGGCTGTGTCCGACGACCTGAGAGCGGCGCCGCCGCCGCTCAGTCTGGGCCTGAGTCCGGGTCTCGAGCTGTTGCTCGATGTCGAACTCGAAGCCTCCCTGCGTTTCGGTTCGCGGGAGATGCCGCTCGGCGAGATTCTCGACCTGGGGCCGGGAGACGTGGTCGAACTCGATCGCCATGTGGCCGATCCCGTCGACCTGATCGTCAGCGACAAGATTGTGGCGCGCGGAGAAGTGGTGCTGGTGAACGGTAACTTCGCTTTGCGCGTGACTGAAGTGGCGACGCCGAAGAAGCGGTTGGAGAGTATTCGATGCCTCTTTTGAGCCGCCATGCCGCGCCGGTCGCAGGGAATTCTCTGCCGGAGTTCGCGGGAACCTCGGCCGAAGAGCGCGCATCGGAGGTGTCTGGATCGCGTGACGGCCGGAGGGCGGGGAACGGCATCTTCTCGACCTGCGCCAATCCCCACTGCGGTTCGGGCTGGCTGCGCCTGTGGCGGCGGCGCGAGACGCCGGTCTTCGAGGGCGGCTGGTGCTGTTCTTCCAGCTGCATGACAGCGCGCGTGGCCGCGGCGCTCAACCGCGAGATGGACGGGCGAGGCTCGCCGCCGCGCGAGGGCCATCGCCACCGGATTCCGCTGGGGCTGGTGCTGCTGGAGCAAGGCTGGATCACGAACCAGGATCTGCGTACGGCGCTTCAGTTACAGAGAAGCGCGGGCGCCGGAAGGCTGGGCAAATGGCTGGTCGAGAGCCGAAGCGCCACCGAGGAGAACGTGACGCGCGCGCTTGGCCTGCAGTGGGGATGCCCGGTGCTGGCAATGGAGTTCCATCACCCCGAAGGGTTGACCGCGCTGGTGCCGCGGCTGTTCGTGGACGCATTCGGAGCGCTGCCCTTGCGCGTGGCCGCGGGGAGAATTCTCTATTTGGGATTTGAAGACCATCTCGACGCCGCGCTGGCGCTGGCTCTGGAGCGCATGACGGGACTCGAAGTGGTTGGTGGCCTGGTCGAGGAGTCGGCCTTCCGGCCGGCACATTCCCGGTTGCTCGAAGCGCGTTTTCCCGCGGCTGAGCTGATCGAAGCCGCAACCGAACCCGCGCTGGCCCTGGCCTTTGCGAAAGCGGTCGAACGAACCCGGCCAGTGGAATCGCGCCTGGTGCGCGTGCATGACTGCTTCTGGCTGCGCATGCGCCTCAAGCCGTCGAGCGGACCGTTGCCCGAGTCGAGTCGATCCGCGATCTGATTGGCTCCGTCCGCTCTCACTGACCTGGGCAGATGGGCGGGTCAGGTTGACGGTGCAGGGTGACGGGCAGGTTGATGGGGATTGGTTTCGAAGTGGGTGCTCCGAGAGAGCCGGAAGTTTCGAGGAAAGGGAGCAGGAAGAGAGATTTGGGATCGAAAATTCGAATTCATGAGCCGGCCTCGAGCGCCGATAGATAGAAGGTGGAAGGGGCTTGGGCATGAGCGAGATTCGAACCCTGATCGTCGACGATTCCTCGGTGATGCGCAAGATCGTCGAGCGGGCTCTGCGCCAGGCGGGTCTCGAAGGTTTGGCGGTGCTCGAGGCCGGCAGCGGCGTAGAAGGGCTGGAGGTGTTGAAGACATCGACGGTCGACCTGATTCTCTCCGACATCAACATGCCGGCCATGGACGGACTCGAGTTTCTGCGCCAGATTCGCGCGCAGAATCTGGCCGTCGGCATCCCCGTGGTGATGATCACCACCGAATCAAGCGAGGAGCATGTGAAACAGGCCATTGAGGCGGGAGCGAAGGGCTACATACGTAAGCCGTTCACCGCCGAGCAGGTGAAGGAGCGGGTCCTGCCGCTGTTGCACGCGGCGTAGCCGCGCGTCCGGCGGGTTGACGGGTGTTTTCATGAGGACACGTTCATGGGAGGAATTGGTTTCATTTGGATTCGCTCGATTCGGAACCACCGCAAGCACGGTGAGTCATTCAAAAAAAGTTGCGCAGGCGTGCAAAGTTGAGCTGGGGTAAAGGTTGAGCGGGTAAAATTTGAGCCGCGGTAAAAGGACGGGAGGGCGCTGTGCTGCTGAACGGTGTGCGTTCATCGGTCACCGGAGGACAGCGGGGCGGCGGAGGCAAGCGCGTTGCCGGCCGAGATGCGGGTGATGCGGTTACAGGGGAGCGTACGATGACGGTTTCATTGCGTGAATCCGTGCAGCAGGTCTCCGATCCACGAAACCTGGATGCGAGCGTGGAAGAAGTTTTCCGGCTGATGCTGGGTCTGGAGTGCAAGCGCGTGACGGCACCGGCCGACTTTCCTTCGGATTCCGTAACTGCTGTGGTTGGACTCGGCGGCGTGCTGAGCGGCGCATGCGTCTTCAAATCGGGTGCGGGAACGGCCATGAAGATCGCGGCGGGCATGACAGGCATGGAATTCTCGGCCGTTGACGATACGGTGAAGGACGGGATCGGTGAGATCTGCAATATGCTGGCCGGAGCATGGAAGGGAAAGGTGCCCGAGCTTGCGGCCAATACTGGCCTCTCCGTCCCCGCGGTGATTACCGGCCGTGATTACAAGCTGCATGTGCAGGCTCCGGAATTTCAGATTCATCACACGTATCGCTTCGACGACCAGGTGTTTGAAGTGACGATCGTGTGCGACGGCCTGCAGTAAAGCCGGAACCGGAGAACAAGGGACCATGGGGGAGCAAAGACCCTGGGGAACGAGAGAATCGTCAACAGCCTGGTGCGGCCATTCTTCAGTCATCGCGCCCCCGCCGCTCATGACCGGCGCTTGTGTCGCCGGATGCATCAATCCCTTTTCCGCGCAGATTTGTCTCCTCTCACAATGATCCCCTTCTAATCCTTACTGCCCGGCTCCGGTCATCCATCTGCACGGTGTCGCCTATATGGACAGCGGCTACTACGCGGCGATGACGGGTCTGGTGGCGCGCACCCAGGCTCTGGACACGGCGGCGTCGAATCTGGCCAACGCGCAGACGCCCGGCTACCGGGCCGAGCGCGAGTTCTTTCGTTCGGTGCTGCTGGGGCCGGATGCGCTGGATTCGCAGCTGGGCCAGACCGTGAATAACTACGGCCTGCTCGGAGGCGACCGGCTGAGCATGGCGCAGGGCGCTCTGGAACAAACCGGCAATCCGCTCGACCTGGCCATTGAAGGCCAGGGATTCTTCATGGTCCAGACGCCGCAGGGTTTGCGTTACACGCGGGATGGCAGCTTTCACCGCGCGCAGAGCGGTTTGCTTGTAACCGAGGCGGATGAACCGGTGCTCACCGCAGCGGGTCAGACGATTGCGATTCCCCCGGGCGAGGTTTCGGTGGGCGGGGATGGAACGGTTTCTGTGGCGGGCGGCGCGGTGGCGACGATCGGTGTGGTTACGTTTCCCGCGGAAACCGAGCTTACGCCGGAGGGCGCGAACCGCTATGTGGCGCCCGCAGGAGTGACGCCGGTCGCAGCAAAGGATGCGGCCGTGCATGAGGGCGCTCTCGAGGCGGCGAACCAGGACGTGGTCGAGGGTTCGCTGAATCTGATCGTGATGCAGCGCCAGGCGGAGATGATGCAGAAGGCGTTGACCGTGTTTCACACCGAGTTCAACAAATTTGCAACGGAGGACTTGCCGAAGGTGTAGGGCGAGGAGAAAAGAAACACAGGACCAACGAAGGGTCTCGTCCAAGGCCAGGAAAGAACGAGGGGAAAATGATTCGAGCCTTGTATACAGCAGCCAGCGGCATGAGCGCGCAGCAAATGAATCTCGATACGATTGCCAACAATCTCGCCAACTCCTCGACCACCGGCTTCAGGCAATTGCGCCTGCAGTTTCAGGACATGGTTTACCAGAACATGGTTACGCCGGGCGCGGCGCAGAGCCAGAACACGGTTTCGGCGGGATTGCAGATCGGGCTGGGCACAAAATCGGCGGCGACCGAGGTGATCAACACGCAGGGCGAGCTGAACGAAACCGACAACCCGCTGGATGTGGCGATCCAGGGCGCGGGCTTCTTTCAGGTGCAGCGGCCCGACGGCACAATCGCCTACACGCGCGCCGGGCAGTTCCACCTGAACAACCAGGGAACGATCGTGACCACCGACGGCGACCCGCTGATTCCGACCATCACGATTCCTTCGAACGCGACGGCCGTGACGATCACCGAATACGGCGTGGTGAATGCGACTCTGGCGGGCCAGCAGAACCCCTCGCAATTGGGACAGATTCAGTTGGCCACATTTCCCAATCCCGGCGGCCTCGAGAGCATGGGCAACAACTTGCTCGATGCAACGCTCAGCTCCGGCGACCCGGGCCTGGGCAATCCGGGCGGGACAGAAGGAATGGGCACATTGCAGCAGGGGTATCTCGAGAACTCGAATGTGGACGTGGTGACCGAATTTGTGCAGATGGTGCTGGCGCAGCGGGCCTATGAGTCGAACTCGAAAGTCATCAAGGCTGCGGACGACATGTATTCGGAAGTGAACAATATGACGCACTGATCTCCGGCACTGGTTAAAGTCCCGGCGTCGGCTGATGAAGATGCGCGGCGACGGTGGATAGGTGTTTACGGCACCGGTTGATGAAAGGTCGCAGGGGTGAACAAGCTCGTTGCCAGCTCGATGATGTTGGTGGGCGTTGCAGTGCTTGGATTCCGGGCCCCGGGGGCTGGCCGCTGCCAGACTCCGGGCGGGGCGATTTGCGGGGAGGCGATTCGCGAAATCGACGATGCGGCGACCGGAGATCGATGGCTGCTCATTCGTGACGACGCCGATCCGGGAGGGCCGGGACGGATGGTGCGCATCGAGCGTACCGACCCAGTTTTAAAGGACGGCGCCAGAAAAAAGCCGGCTCAGGGAAGCGCAGAGCGCGCGGCCCATGCGGCGGCGAACTCCGCGATGCATCCGGTGATTCGCGCGGGCGATGCCGTTGTTGTCGAGGAACATTCGGAGGTAGTGGACGTGCGGCTCGAGGCCACGGCTCTTGGATCGGCGGCGGCTGGAGACGAATTCTACGCGCGATTGAAGATCGGCGGTGAGGCGGTTCGTGTAAAGGCGCTCGGGCCCGGACGCGCCAGCCTTGTGCCCGAGCCGGGGGCTCATCCGTGAAGACGCATTGGGCAATTCCGGTTTTGCTGGGTGCGCTCCTGACCCTGCCGGGCACGACGTGGGCCAGGAAGCACGCGGCGGCGCCGGCAGCGAAGGCGACTCCGCCCGAGGAGGCGTTGCGCAACTACATCGCGCGGGTGCGCGCCCAGCAGGCGGCCGAGGTGCATACGGCGGGTTCGCTCTGGAGCCCCGATGGCCAGATGGTGCGGCTGGGTACCGATGTGAAGGCGTACAGGATTCACGATGTGGTGATGATCGTGGTGGGTGAAAGCCTGACGGCGTCGACCGATGGGCAAGTGAAGAACGCGCGGGCATCGAATGCGAACTCCGGAATCACGTCGCTGTTTGGCGCGCTCAAGTCTTCGAATGCGCTGCAGAATCTTGTCGGGGCGACGGCTTCGTCGGGATTGACGGCGCAGGGGCAGAGCACCACAGACTCGAGTTTGGCAACCACATTCGGGGCCGAGGTGGTGGATGTGCTGCCCAACGGAATGCTGGTGGTGCAGGCCACGCGGCAGATCACTTTCTCGCAACAGACTCAACTGATCATTTTGCGAGGATTGGTGCGGCCTGAGGACGTGAGCAACCAGAATCAGGTGCTGTCGACGGCCATGACCGATCTGGAGCTTGAAGTAACGGGCAAGGGAATCGTGAACGACTCCACATACCGCTCGAATCCGCTGGTGCGGTTCCTGGAGCGGATTCTGGTGTTTTGAATAAACAGGACCGGGGCAGCCAAGCGGGAAACGGGCGGGACCATGCGCGGAGCGATTGCAGAGAGGGCGGATAAAAGCAAATGGAGCCGGGTGATTCCTCTTCTCGAAAGCCGCGCCTTCTGGTGGTGGGTCGCGGTGGCTGCAGTTTGGCTTTTGGCAGTTTCGATAGCACCGCCTCAGGAGCCGGGACAAAAGTCGCGCATTAAGGATGTGACAAGCATCGAAGGCATTCGCGACAACCAGCTCGTCGGTTATGGCCTGGTAGTGGGCCTGAAGGGCACGGGCGACAGCTCGCAAACAGTTTTTCCGGCGCAGACGCTTGTCTCGGCTCTGGAAAAAATGGGCATCACCGTGCCGCAAACCGGATCGAACAGCGCCAGCAATATGCAGGTGAAGAACATGGCAGCGGTGTTTGTCGAAGCCACGCTGCCTCCGTTCAGCGGGCCGGGGTACAAGGTGGATGTAACCGTGTCGTCAGCCGGCGATGCGCGCTCGATCGAAGGCGGGATTCTGTTGATGACCCCGCTCTACGGGCCGGATGGGCAAATCTACGCGCAGGCACAGGGGGCGCTGGTGCTGGGCGGCTACTCGGCGGCGTCCGGCGGAAGCTCGAAGCAGGTGAATCACCCCACCACGGCGCGCATCCCGGGGGGCGCGATGGTCGAGAGGGTGACGCCATTCGACTTGAAGCAGATGCGAACGGTGAGCGTGATCCTGAACGACGCCGATTTTCATACCGCGGAGCAAATGGCGGCGACGGTCAACCGGGAGCTGGGCTCAGCGCGCGCCAAGGCCATCGACAGCCGGCGCATCGAAATCGCGGTCCAGCCCAATGAGGATGTGGCGTCGCTGCTCGACAGGGTGGAGGAGCTCGAGATCGATGTTTTTCCGCGGGCGCGCGTGGTGGTGAACGAGCGGACAGGAACTGTTGTCATTGGAGGCACGGTGCGTCTGCAGCCGGTGTCGATCCTGCATGGCGGCCTGAGCATCAATGTGATCACCAATGTTGAAGTCTCGCAGCCCAACACTTTATCGTCCGGAACCACCCAGGTAGTGGAACAGACCTCCGTGCAGGCTCAGGATAAGCCGGTCAATCGCATCGATCTGAAAGAGGGCGCCACGGTGGAGGATTTGGTCGAAGAATTGCAACGCACCGGCGCGGGAGCGAGGGACGTGATCTCAATCCTGCAGGCGATGAAGGCAGCCGGGGCACTGGATGCGGATCTCGAAGTGCTGTAAAGGCAGGGAACAGGGCATAGGGAACAGGAGTAGGGGCTTGAACGTTGGCTTAATAAATGGAACCGCGGCAAAGGACCCGGGGGCGCAGTCTGCCGCAAACGCGCCATCTCCCCGGCTGGTGCAGGCAGCGCATGAGTTTGAAGGACAGATGATGAAGCAGTTGCTCGAGCCGATGACCAACGGTGATGCGCTGACGGGCGCCGAAGACGGAGACTCTGACCTGGGCTCCGGATCGGGCACGGGATCGACCGGCGCGCTGGGCGACTTCGCGTCCGAAGCGCTGGGAAAGGCTCTGAGCGAGCGCGGAGGATTCGGAATCGCCGATCGAATTGTGAAGGAGCTTTCCCCGTCCGGTAATCACCCCGGAAATGGGAAGGTAACCAGAAATCTGCACGGCAATACCGCAATGAGAGCTCCTGAATGACTAGAGTGATTAGCGAAAGGGGCCGATAGAGCTGGCAAGGAGCAAAGTGTATGGATATTCGCAATAGCCTGGACGGATTGAGATCACTGTTGGGAGTGAGCCCCACGACCCAAGCGGCCCCGCAGCCGAAGGGCAGCGGAGCCGCGACCGCGGGCGCGTTCGACACCGACAGGGCGACCGTAAGCAACGCGGCCAATGAAGTTTCCCAATCCTCCTCCGGCGACGGAGTGCGCCCGGAGAAGGTCGCGGAGATTCAGTCGGCGCTGGCGGCGGGAACCTACAACGTACCGGCGTCCGCGGTCGCTTCGAAGTTAGTGGATGCCATGCTGAGCGGCTCATAACACTTCCGGCATTGGTGCGAACGAATAGGCGAGGCGCCGGCACTTCGGGCACCAATACGAATGGATTGCTCGACGAAGCGCGACTGTAGCCGAGTGCGCGCGGGCGCATGGACAGGAGAGGCAAGGAAGAATGCACGAGCTTGAGCCGGCCGCGGCGAATCCGGAGCTGAAAGAGCTTGTGGTGGAGGCATCGCGAGCGCTGGCGCTGCTCGATGCGCCGCGGCTCGAGGAGCTCGCCGTCTCCTGTGACGCGCTGAACCGGAACCTGGATTCCATGAGTGTGGAAGAAAAGAGGGAGCTGGCGCGGCAGGCGCGGGAGGCGCAAGCCGACATGTCGGCGCTCAAGCGGGTTCTGGAGGCGACGCGCGCCAATCGCAATGTGATGCGGCGCCTGCGCGAGATGCGGGAGAGGCGACTCGAGTACGATGAGCAGCTGATTCGCACCAGCATGAGGATTGCCGCGGAAGTCGACGCAGAAGCCGCCGCGGGTACGGATACGGAACCTGCTGTTGCGGTTGATGCGGAAGCGGACGGTGCTCATGGGGACGATTAACTCCGCTTTAAGTGTGATGACTGGGGCTTTGGATGCGGACCAGGAAGCCCTGAACGTGGTGGCGAACAATGTTGCTAACGCCAACACGCCGGGATACACGCAGGAGAAGCCGGACTGGCAGGAGAACGCCCCGATCTCAGTTGGCGGCGTAATGGTCGGCGATGGAGTGACCGAGACGGGCGCGACATCGCAGCGCGACCGGGTGCTGGAAGAACGGCTTGATCAGCAGCAGCAACTCGCATCGGCATCGAGCACGCGGCTGTCGGCGCTAAACACTATGCAGGCGCTTTTCTCGCCGGACTCGGGCTCGTCAGGGTCGACCGCCGGGGATATCGGCAGCGACATCACGAGTTTTTTTGACTCTTTCTCGTCTCTCGAGACGGATCCGACGGACAACGCGCTGCGCGAGCAGGTGCTCTCGTCGGCGTCGACTTTGGCCGGCGATATTTCGAGCGCCGCGAGCAGCTTGAATGGGCAAAGTGCGGCTCTGGATCAGGAAGCCTCGGGCGTGGTGAGCCAGGTGAATTCGCTCACGAGCGCCATTGCGCAACTGAATCTGGAGATTGAATCGAATTCGCCGAACTCGGACGCGGGAACACTGGAGGACCAGCGGCAGCAGGACTTGAGTCAGCTTTCGCAGTTGATCGGGATCAACCAGGTGACGACGGAGAATAATGGGCTGTCGGTTACGACGACGTCGGGGCAGTTGCTGGTGTCGGAGGGTCAGAGCATGCAAATGACCACCGGAACGGTGAATGGCGTTACAGACTTTTTTCTGGGCGGAACGGACATCACTTCGCAATTGGCTTCGGGCGGCGGACAACTCGGAGGGTATCTGACGGCGCGCGACGTCGACATTCCCGGCGCGCTCAGCCTCGCTCGACCAACTCGCGTATGACATTTCGACCTCAGTGAATGCGACCAACAATACGGGCACGGACATGAGTGGCGCGACGGGGACGGCCGCGAATCCTCTTTATATTTTCAACCAGCCGGCGCAAGTGGCGGGAAGTGCGGCGGCAATGAGCGTGATCATGACCGATCCCAGCCAGATAGCGGCGGCGGGGCCGGGAAAAGGCACCGGAGACAACTCCAACGCGGTCGCCATGTACAACCTCGGCAATCAGCCGCTGGGGGCCCCGACCACGAGCTTCAGCCTCACCGAGAATCTGGATTCGGCCACGCCGGTGAACGGCACAACGACGGGTACGGTCGAGGTGGTCGACACGCTCGGCAAAAGTTACCAGGCTACGGTGACCTACACCCAGGAGGGCGCCAACCAGTGGGGCTACTCAGTAGCCCTGTCCACATCGGCATTTGCCTCAGGGGTGTCGACGCCCATCACAGGAACCATGACATTCAACGCCGGCGGCAGCCTCATCCAGATTCAGCCTGCGGGCGCGGCCAATCCGGAGACAGTAGGAACCACCCCCGGCGACGTCTCCTCGATACCGCTGAGCTTTGCGGGACTGGCTGATGGCGCCGCGGATCTGAACATCGGCTGGAACCTGCTCGCCACCGACGGCACAACTCTCATCAGCCAGAGCGCCGGAGTCTCTGCGCAGACCGCCCAAACCCAGAACGGGATTACCGGCGCCCAATCGCCGATCGACTCTTACTCGAATTTTGTTTCCACGCTGGGCTCCACGGTTTCAGAAGTGCAGACGGAGAACACGGCGCAGAAATGCATCGGTGACGCAGTTGCAGACACAGAACAATGCATTGTCGAGCGTAAACCTGAACGACGAGGCGGCGGCGTTATCGACGCTTGAGACGAGCTACCAGGCGGCCTCGCAGGTGTTCACGACTCTCAACACGATCATGGCATCGGCGCTGAACCTGGGCGAGGAGACGGCGGTTTCGTAGTCTCTAGCTGCTAGCTTCCAGCCGCTAGCTCCGTGGTGTGCGCGCGGAACTCTTCCAAGTTTCGAAACACAAAGAAGTCGGGGAATTGGGACAGACAAATGAAATCGTGGAACTGGAAGCTAGGGGCTAGAAGCTAGGAGCTTGGAAGATGCGGGTTGATCCGACGTACATAACGAATCTGGTGGGATCGCTGGACCAGACGCAATCCAGCGAGCAGCAGCTGAGCTCCGAGCTCTCGAGCGGGGTCAGCATCACGTCGCTTGGCCAGAATCCTGTGGGCGCAGGCGAGAACGTGCTGCTTCTGAACCAGATTCAGCGGGACGATTCTTTTACCGAGAGCTCGAACCTGGTGACAGGGCAGTTGCAGGTGGCGGATTCGGCATTGGGCAGCGTGGTATCCGAGCTGACGCAAGCGGTTTCCCTTGCAACGAGCGCCAACAACGGGACCATGAATGCCAGCGACGTGAAGTCGATCTCAAACCAGATCTCGGGAATTCTGAACGAGGTGCAGTCGCTGGCGAATACCAGCTATCAGGGCCAGTACATCTTTGCCGGCGGAAACACGACCGCGGCGCCGTTTTCGACGTCGACAGCGACATCCCCGGGCATGACCAGCTACAACGGCGACGAGAACGTGAACTTTCTCGAATTGCCCAATGGACAGAAGATCCAGTTGAATGTGCCGGGCGACCAGATTTTTATGGGTGCCGGGACGAACAGCGTTTTCGGCGCGTTGAATGCGCTGGTGGCCGACTATTCGACGGGAACGGTCAATACCCAGCAGGCAGCGAGCGACACAACCGCGCTCTCAACGGCGTTGAACTATGTCTCGCAGCAGCGGGTAACGATCGATAATTCGATCACGCAGATCAGCGCAGCGTCGGGCGCCGTGACGAGCGAGAAAACGCAGCTCACGGCGGCGCAGACTGACCTGATGCAGGCCGATATTCCCACCATTTCAACCCAGCTTTCTCAGGCGGAGACGCAACAGACGGCTCTTGAAGATGTGATTGCGGAACTGGAATCGACGTCGAACAGCCTGTTCAGCAAGCTGCAGGGATGAACGCGCCGCCGGCGCGCGCTCTATACTCAGGGCTAGAGGGCTCTCCTTGTTTGCTGCGCTGCGTTTTTTATGGAATGCGACCCGGGGCCACAGGCTGGCTCCGTGGCGGAGCGAGTTTTTGCGCTGGCGTGTCGAAACCTACTCAGGGAAAAAGGCGGAAACGCTGACGGCGGGGGCCGTACTCAGCTTCATGTGGGCTGAGCGCTGGGAGCTGTTGCGTTTTTTGGCGTGGACGGGACAACTCGAGCGCGAGGCGCGGGGAAAATAGAGAGCAGGGAAGGAAAGCAAAGAGAAGCCGTTTGCCGCCCTTTTCGATTGCGCTGAATGGGCAGCTACCTTTGGTATTTCCAATTGCGCTGTTTGCCTTCGGCGATCCAGTCGACGGCCGTGGCGATGCGCTGCTCGCGGGTTTCGGCACGCTTGGCGTCGACGATCCACTCAATATATTCGCGGCGGCAACTGGGGCTGAAGGCGGCAAAGGCTGCGGCGGCTTTCTTGCTTTTGCCGAGGGCGCGATGAAGATCCGGTGGCGTTTTGAGGGTGGGCTTGGCCGGCTTGACGACGCGAGGGCGGGCTGCGATGGGGCTTCTTTCCTGGCCACTTTCAATGAGAGCCGCGGCCTGGCTGACCCATTCGACGATTTTCTTTTCCGGCGGCAGCGAATCCACGCTTGTGATGCGGCCAAGAGAGCCCATGGCGCCGTCGCGGACCACACCTGCCTTGCGCAGAATGGCGCCGATCTCCAGTCCCCAGAAACCGAGGCTGCAATGCTCCTTGAATGCCGATATGTTGCACAGGATGACGCCGCGGTACTCGAAGAACGGACGGCTCCACTTGATGGTTTCTTCAACCTGGGGACATCCGGCGTGGATGGCCTTGCGCAGATGGATGAGGATGGGCTGTGCGAACGGGCGCGCCTTTTCGATGTAGGCGTCGACTTTGGGGTTGCGCTTTGGCGCGGTCATGCGGGCCTCCGAGACCGCAGAATAACAAGGAACAAGATGGGCTGAAAACAAGAAATTGCGGGCGAGAATAGTGGCACGCCGTGGGGAAGCCGCTTCGCATAGGATCAAGTCTAAGTGCAAATGAGCATTCGATTTTACTCAGCCGCGTTTCTTGCGTGTATGGCTTTGGCGGCGAGCTCGGCTGCGAGGGCGCAGCAATCCCCGCCGTCCCAGTTGCCGCCCATAGAGCCGCCCAAGCCGATGCCTGCCGCGCCCGGCGCCGCACCGAGCTTGCGCGTGACCACAACCGAAGTGCTGGTGCCCACGCTGGTTGAGGAGAAGGACGGCGGCATTCTCTATGGACTGAAGCCAAGCGATTTTATTTTGGAAGACAACGGCGTTCCGCAAAAAATCAAAGTGCAACCGGAGATGGATACGGCGCCGGTGGCCCTTGTGGTTGCAGTGGAGCGGGGCGGATCGAGCGTGCTGGAGTTTGACAAGCTGGCTCGCCTGGGCCCGCTGCTTGACGTGTTCCTCTTCGATCCGCGAAGCCAGGTGGCGCTGGTGGGATTCGATTCCGCGCCGCACCTGATCCAGGACTATACGCACTCGAGCGACAAGGTGGACAAGGAGTTAACTGAACTCAGGCCGGGCAATGGCGGGGCGGCAATCCTGGACACGGTGAATTATGCGGTGACACTGCTCGAGTCCGAGCCGAAGGAATACCGGCGCGTGCTGCTCTTGATCAGCGAGGAGCGCGACCACGGCAGCAAACACACAAAGCCCGCGCAGCTCGATCAAAAGGATCGGCGAGTCGGATGTGCTGGTGCTGAGCATGTCGTTTTCGCCGTGGCTGGCAGAGTTGGCGAGCGGCATGGGCCAAAGGAACTACGGACCGACGACGGCCGCCCACACGCCGACGCCCGGATTGCCGGAACAGACGGCCGGAGGCAATCTGCTGGCGCCGCTGGTGATGGCTCTCAACGCGGCGAAGAAGAACGTGACCAAGGAAGTCGCCGAATTGAGCGGCGGCGAGTACACCACGTTCTTCGGCAACAAGGCGTTCCAAGCAGAGATTCTGCGCGCCGCACGGGATGCGCGCAACCGGTACTTGATCACCTTCAGCCCATCGGACCCCACGCCGGGCTTGCATACGATTCGCGTGCGAACAGTCGAAGACTACGGGGCGCGGATTGTGGCGCGGGCGAACTACTGGCGGGATGCGCCGGGGCAGTGAATAGGGAATAGCCAATAAGGATTAGGAAGACGGGAACCGAAGGAACAAGGGACCGATGCAATGAGAGACTGAAGGACCATGAGAGCGTTGGGCAGGGAGGGCAGGGATCAAGACACGCTCTGACACAAAGCGGATCTGTGGCGCCGGCTATGCCGGTTTCGCAAGCAGCCGGCGTGCCGCCATCGCCATGGGAAGGCGAGTAATTCCAGCGAAGAGCATGCTGATGCCGATCAGAGTTCCAATGGCCCACTCGCTGCTCCAGGGCCAGCTCAGGGCAATCATCGCACCGAGAATAAGCGCAATGACGCCATCGAAGAAAAGCCAGCCGGACCCTGCGTGATGCCGGATGCGGTAGGCGAGAATCAGCACAATCACGCCCTTGCCGAAGAGGTAGGCCGAAAGAAGCAGCGTAAGCGAGGCGAGGCCGGCAACCGGGCGAGCCAGCATGAAAATCGCGACGGCCAGGTACAGCAGGCCAACAAGAAGCTCCCAGAAGAGGCCTCCGGTTGAACGGATATGCCAGGCAATAGCCAGATGCGCGATGCCGCCGAGTAATACCAGCCAGGCGACGACGATGGTCACGCCGATCCCTGCAGCCGGCGGAACGACAATCGCCAGGAGGCCCGCGAGGATCAACGCAATACTCAACGCGATGGCCCAGCCCGCAGATAGTTTTGCGATTCCGATGGGAGATGAGTCGACCATTTTCTCCTCCTTAACCAGTGTTGTGCTCCCCGTGAGATGGACCGGAACCCGCGTGGGGGCTTTCTCCGGCAAAGAGCGGTTGAACCGGTCGTCCCGAGGAGAAAAACACTATACAGGATTAAGCGAGCCGCTGAAACGGGCAAAAACCGCGCGCGTCAGGCTGAGCTACGGCGCAGATACGGTGCGGGTTTCGTCGGAGCACGGGTTCATGTTAATCTTTCAGTAGACACTGAAGAGTGGACACGAGAACAATGAGGAGTACCTAACGCCGTGCTGGCGATTGAGAAAAAGACTGACCTGATCAAACGCTTCCGAACCCACGAAACGGACACCGGATCGCCGGAAGTCCAGATCGCGATTCTGAGCGAGCGGATCAACGAACTGACCGAGCATTTCAAGACCCACAAAAAGGATCATGCATCCCGTCGGGGATTGTTGATGCTGGTCAGCAAGCGACGCCGCCTGCTGGATTACCTGAAGACGCACGATACGGACCGCTATCGCGACGTAATCGGCAAACTCGGGATCCGGAAGTAACAAGAAGAAAGCCGACATTGAACCGGAAGTATTCAGACCGGACACTGGTCACGGTCCCCATACAACATGGAATACCGGACCACGGCGCGCCGGGCGGCCTGAGAAGGGCGCCTGGGCTTGCGCCGAGTTATCTTTTGCGCGGTGAATCGCGCATTCCCTCCAGAAGTTTCCCAAGCGAACAAAATGAAACGAGGACAATATGTCTACGAAACATGAAGTAGCCGTTGAGCTGGCCGGAGGCAAGCGACTGGTCTTTGAGACCGGCCGCATGGCCAAGCAGGCCTCCGGCACCGCGCTGGTGAGTACGGGCGAAACCGTCGTTCTGTCCACAGCAGTGGCATCCCCCAATCCCAGGGAAGGGATCGATTTCTTCCCCCTCACGGTGGATTACCGCGAGTACACCTATGCCGGCGGAAGGATTCCCGGCGGATTCATCAAGCGCGAAGGCCGCCCCAGCGAAAAAGAGATTCTAACCTGCCGTCAGATCGATCGGCCGCTGCGCCCGCTGTTCCCCGATGGATTTCGCAATGAAACGCAGTTGATCGCGCTGGTGCTCTCCGCGGATAAGGAGAACGATCCCGACGTGATTGCGATCAATGGTGCCGCCGCCGCGGTGGCTCTGTCTGATATTCCCTTCAGCGCGACGGTTGGCGCGGTGCGCGTGGGACGCGTGAACGGCGAGTTCGTGGTGAACCCCACGTACTCTGAGCGCGCGTCAACCACGGTGAACATCATGGTAGTCGGCCATAAGGACGGCATCGTGATGATCGAGTCGGGCGCGAAGGAAGAGACCGAAGAGGTCATCCTTGCGGCCATCGAATTCGCCCACGGCGAGATCAAGAAGATCGTCGCCGCGATTGACGAACTGGTGTCAAAAGCCGGTAAGCAGAAACGTGCCTTTACCGCGCCGGAGTTTGACGAGGCCTATTACGGCGAGCTGAAGGCGAAGGTCGGCGACCGGCTGAAAGACGCGCTGGACACCAAGACGCATGGCAAGATCGAGAGCTATGCGCTGATCGATGAGATCAAGAAGGAACTGGCCGCGGGTCTGGCTGCCGACGACGCGGAAGGGAAGAAGAAGCTGGCGCACTATTATGAGCTTCTGCGCGAGCGGATCTTCCGCGAGCAGGTGACGAAAGAGCGCATCCGGCCCGACCGGCGAGCATTCGACGAGATCCGGCAGATCACGATCGAGACCGGCGTGTTGCCCCGGACGCACGGATCGGCGCTGTTTACGCGCGGCGAAACGCAGGCGCTGGTGACGGCGACGCTGGGTACTGCCGATGACGGGCAGCGGTTAGAGAGCTATGAAGGCGAGCAGCGCAAGAACTTCATGCTGCACTACAACTTTCCGCCGTTCAGCGTTGGTGAAACAGGACGTATGACCGGCGTAGGCCGGCGCGAAGTGGGTCACGGAGCACTGGCGGAGCGCGCCATCAGCGCGGTTTTGCCGAACGCCGAAGAGTCTCCGTATTCGATTCGTATTGTGAGCGACATTCTGGAGTCGAACGGATCGTCTTCGATGGCTTCGGTGTGCGGAGCCAGCCTGGCGCTGTTCGATTCAGGCATTGCGCTGAAGGGCGCGGTTGCGGGAGTCGCGATGGGATTGGTGAAGGAGGGCGACGACTACGCCATCCTTACCGACATTGCCGGCGCGGAAGATCACTACGGCGATATGGACTTCAAGGTAGCCGGAACGCGCAAGGGAATTACGGCGCTGCAGATGGACATCAAGATAGGCGGCCTGACGCGCGAGATTCTTCAGCAGGCAATGGAGCAGGCGCGCCGCGGACGGCTCTTCCTTTTGGACAAAATGGATGCGGTGCTGGACGGACCTCGTGTGGAGCGCTCGAAGTATGCGCCGCGCATTGAGACCGTGATGATCCCCACGGACAAGATCCGTGACCTGATCGGCAAGGGCGGAGCAACGATTCGCGGCATCGTGGAACAGACGGGCGCGAAGATCGATGTGGACGACACCGGCAAGGTGAGCGTCGCCTCGAGCGACGCCGAAGGCCTGGCGAAGGCGCTGGCGATTATCGGCAACCTGACTGCGGTTCCCGAAGTGGGCAAGACGTACCTGGGCAAGGTGGTGCGGCTGGCCGAGTTCGGCGCGTTCGTTGAGCTGTTCCCGGGGACCGACGGACTGCTGCACATCTCCGAGATCGCGGAGCATCGCGTGAAGGAAGTGAAGGACGAGCTGCGCGAAGGCGATCAGGTGATGGTGAAAGTGCTGGCCATCGAAGGCAATCGCATCAAGCTTAGCCGCAAGGCGCTCATCAAGGAGCAGAAGGCGAAGCTGGGGCAATCCGCTCCGGCCCAGACTGAAGAGGGAGACTATGCGCCGCCGGTTTCGGCGCCGGCTCCGAGCCCTAGAAGCTCCGCGCCGCGGAACGAGTTTGACGAGCGCCAACCCAGTTCCAACCAGAGCACGATCCTCATCGAAGGCGGAGACGACTTCGACGAGGATGGCGGTGGCGTCGAGATCGACGAGGCGAACGAACCCAACTTCAACCGAGTGGATGGGGCTCCGCTGGTCCATACGGGCGGCTCGCAGTTCGCAGGCGGAGGCAGGCCCGGAGGTTCGGGGGGTCCAGGCGGAAATAACCGGCGCCGGCGTCGTCGCGGCGGACGGAGACCGGGCGGCGGGCAAGGATGAGCAGCTTTCCGCTTCATGAAGCAAAAGAAGACCTGGACTCAAAGTCCAGGTCTTCTAGTTTGCGGATGATTTTGCTGGTCGATATCCAGGCGGGAAGCCGGTGTGCGATTGCACATTATTCCCCTGCGGTTTGAAGGCCGGGCTGGGGTTTGATGGTGTGAGGCGCTTTCCGCTTCTGCGGCTGGACAGGCGCTTCGCTGACGATCTCTTTGGATGCGGTCTTGCCCGCGTACATGCGCACGTCGGCTGCAATGCGGAGAGCTTCAGAATCCGCGGCGTCGTCGGGAAAGACCGCGATGCCGACGCTGGCGCCGACGCGCAATTCTTTTCCGCCGAAGGTGACGGGATCGTCGAGAAGTTTGGCGAGGGTCTTACCCACGCGCCCGGCATCGGCGCGGGTCATAGGCTCTTCGAGAATGACGGAGAACTCATCGCCTCCGGTTCGGGCAACAGTATCGGAGCGCCGCACGCGTCCGGTAAAGAGATTGCCAACGTGCTTCAAAAGCTCGTCCCCCGCGTGATGGCCGGCCGTATCGTTCACCAGTTTGAAGTTGTCCAGATCGATCAGAAGCAAGGCCACGTGCGAGCCGGTGCGGCGGGCGCGCTCAATGGCGCTGTCCAGCCGATCCTGAAAGAGACGCCGGTTGGGCAGGCCGGTCAGATCGTCGTGCAGAGCCAGATATTTGTTGTGCTCTAACTGATCCTCTAGAAGAAGCATGATCATGCCCACAGCGACAACATACTTGGGAAGATTCCATACCTCATTTTCAAGGTGGAGATTGGGGTAAAAATACAGGATTGATGGTCCGGCTACGAAAACGGCGGCCCACGCAAAAAAAGCTGCGATCGTAATGAAGGCTCCGGCGGTTGCGCGCCGGTATGTGTACCAGAAATGGATGGCGCATCCGAGATAGATGATGAACAGCACAGACTCGAAGGCCATTGTTGGGCCGGTGCCGGGGCGATTTTGGACGGCCAACAGAAAAATGGAAAGGAACACGTTAAGGACGACGAGCGTCCAGCGCAGCGGATGGCGGAACTGACGGAATGCGAGGATCAGAATGGAAAGCGGCAGCATGCCGATGAGGACAGCCGCCGGCGTCAAAGCCCACGAGGCGATGGGGTCGATGACGAGAAGCCCGAAATAGAGCGTGTAGATCGTCAGAAGAGCCACGAGCATCCAGCGGCTGGAAGGTTGCTGGCTGCGATGCGGCACTGCTGCCCACATGAACAGCACGCCTGCACATGCAAGAGCAGCAAGGCCGATAAACGACGCGAGGTCGGCCCAGTATCCGGGGGCGCCGAGAAACATGAAGGCGGCGAAATGAACTGCGATCAGAAACCAGCCGGTGAGCCAGATGGCCGAAACCATTGCCTTCACATGGCGCGCGACAGATGCAAAAGCCAAGGTAAGGAGCGCGACGGCTCCTAAATCGGGAAGTTTGCTCCAGTCAACCAAGGCACTCCGTTCGAGCGCGTGCGTTGCGCCGCGCTTTTATCAATGTCTATTGCTGAAAGAATCGGCGATTTCTAAGAAATGTGCGATAGCGCTTTTGTAGGACTGAACCAGCGTCAGTATACACTTTAGTAACCTTACTATCCAACTCTAAATGGACTCAATGAGTTAATTCTCCGTAAAACAAAACGGAAAGAGCTCCAAACAGTGTGCAATCGTGGGCATGAGCCGGAGGCCGAGCCGACGGATTTCCCCATCTTTTCTTCCGTCAAGCCAAACCCAATTCCCAGCAGGCGCCGGAAATTGCCGCCTCGCGACGCCTCTTGACGAGACGAAGGCGCGCGGGTTGAAGAAACTCGAAATTGTTGCCGATAAGGTTCGATGCGAGGTGTGAGCGCGAAGTTGGTGCGGCCCCGTTCGCCTTAGAGGCTCGAATGATTTCGCTGAAAAGGTATCTTGAATCGCAACCCAATGATTCTGTCGCGCCATTGGATCACGCGGAAGGCGGTCTGCTTCCCGCTGTGTTCGGCGCGTACGGCTCCGCGTTAATCGAGATGGGCAACTCGAGCGTTGAAGCCTGCCCGGGACTGGGCGATGAGCTGAAACGGAATCTGATCGAGCTCAAGACAGGTTTATCGGCGGGCATGAGTCCGGCAGCGCTGGCTGCAACTGACTGCCGCGCTCGCGAGCATATCCGCGGTTGGGCCCGAGCAACGGCGAAGCACTACCAGCAGAAAGCCTGCGAAGTAAAAGAAATGTTGCTGATGATGGCGCGGACAGCCGAATCAGTGGGCGCGCGCGACCAGCGTTGCGCCGTCCAGATGAGCGAGGTGACGGAACGGCTGAAGGCCATCGCCAGCCTGGACGACCTGACGCAGATTCGCACCTCGATCGAAAAGAGCGCGATCGAGTTGAAATCTTCGATCGACCGCATGACGGCGGAGGGCAAGGCGGTTCTGGATCAACTGAAGGAACAGGTGGCCACGTATCAAACCAAGCTCGAGGAGGCGGAGGAGATTGCCTCGCGTGACGCGCTCACGGGGTCGAGCAGCCGGCTTTATGTCGAGGCGCAATTGGAGAAGCGGTTGCGAGCCGCAACGCCGTTTTGTGTCGCGATTGTCGACATTGATCGCTTCAAAAAGGTGAACGACGATCACGGGCACGTGACCGGAGACGATTTGCTGAAGCAGTTCAGCGCGGAGTTGCGTTCGGCCTGTAGAGCGACGGACGTGATCGGGCGCTGGGGCGGCGATGAGTTCATCCTGCTGTTCGATTGCGCCCTGGCGGAGGCGGAAGCGCAGACCGTGCGGTTGCAAAAATGGATCTGCGGCAGCTACACGGTGCGCGGCAAAACGGGCGAGGTGAAGCTGCGCGTGGAAGCGTCGATCGGGCTTGCGGAGCGCGCGCCCGGCGAGGAGATGAAGGAGCTTTTGGCGCGGGCAGACGCCGCGATGTACGAGAAAAAGCGGGCGCGACAGGCGAAAGGGTCGTGATTGGAGTCCACAGATTGGCCAAGGCTGGCTTTGAGCGACGCGGGTGCAGCTGAAGGCTCAAGTGTGTGCTGCAATTTTGTGTCTGCCGTCACAGGCCAGACTCTTCGCGCCCATTTTCGGACGCATGCTTCCGGCGAATCCGTTTCTGAATCTGTTTCTTTTCTTTCTTCCGATTCCTCCTTGAGTTCCTTTCCTCCACGCGTGAACGTAGAGCGTAGCACTGTTCCCCGCAGCTCTCCACGGCGGAAACCAGGAGATTGGTGCCGTGGAAGAGGTCACGACGACTCAGGGCGCAGAGTGATGGAAAGGATCGCATGAGATTACTCATTGCCGAAGATGACAGAGCGCTGGGGCAGTTCCTGAGCCGCGGTCTTGAAGCTGACGGACATCGCGTCCACCTCGCCTGCGATGGGGGCGCGGCGGTAGAGGCATTCAGGCGGGAGTTGCCTGATCTGACTATTCTGGACCTGAACATGCCGGTCAAGGATGGCGAGCGGGTGCTCGAAGAGGTACGCCTGCTGGATCGAGATCTGCCCGTGCTGGTGCTGACCGCGCGGCAGGAGGTGGATACGCGCGTGCGCTGCCTCGACCGGGGCGCGGACGATCTGATGACCAAGCCTTTCAGCCTGCATGAGTTGCGCGCGCGCTGCCGGGCGCTGCTGCGACGCAAGAGGGAGACGCGGCTCGAACTGCGCGCAGGCGATCTCGAGCTCGACCGGTTGGAACACACGGCGCGGCGCGGGGGACGCTTGATTGTTCTCACCAACAAAGAGTTTGCGCTTCTGGAGCACCTGATGCTTAACCGCGGCGAGTGCGTGTCGCGGGTGGAGCTGCTGGACTCGGTGTGGAACATGGAGCCGGCGCAGACTACAAATATTGTCGACGTGTATGTGAACTATCTGCGACGTAAGCTCGAAGATCCGCCGCCGGGCCGCCTGATTCGAACGGTGCGCGGGCGGGGATACCTTGTCCCGCCGGAGGCGGAGCTGGCCATGCCGGCCCCGGCTGGCGGGCTTCCCATCTCGCCCGGATTGGCGCCGCCCGCTGAAGTCTCTTCGGCTCCGCCGGCGGCCGCGACGCACTAGCGCTGCTTGAGCCACTCTTTCGGCGACGCGCTTGGTTGCCGCCGCCTTACACATTGATGGATCGATTTTGACGGCTAGAAGGAGCCCATTCATGCAACCCTTTCCGGTTCCCGTTCTTCCCCCGCAACAACGCGTCCGCACTCGCACGGCTCTGGTGGCGAGCGCGGACTTGAGCTTTCGCCAGCGGCTCACCGAGGTGCTCACCGGGTTGCGCTGGCAGGTTCGCGAGGCCGAGGGCGGGGCGGAGGCATGGGCGGAAGCTGAAACCGCGCATCCCGAGGCGCTCATTGTCGACTCGTGGCTCCCGGATCTCGACTTGAACGAGTTTCTCTCCGACTTTCGCGGGGGATTCCCGGGAATCGACATAGTGACGACAGGAGCTTCGGATGCCGGCGATAGCCCGCGCGGGCCCTACCGGCAGGAACTGCTCTATGCGTTGCGCAGCAGTCAGGAAAACGATGGAGCGGCATGGAATGCGGGGGTAACGGCTGCGTCCAGCGTGCTGGAATTGCCGAAGGCGGAAAAGGCGTCCACGCAGTCGTTGTCCAGGCCGGGGCCGGCGCTTGAGACAAGCGCAACAAAGTTCGCGGGAAGCGCGCTCAGGACCTTTCCCATCCGGCCGGCGGCCGCAGCCGATTCGGGCTCGGCGGAGCGCCTCCCGGAGCTGATTGGCAACGCTCCCTGCATGATCGAGGTGAGCCGGCGGATTCGCTTGGTGGCGCCGCGTTTGACGCCGGTCCTGATCGAGGGTCCGACCGGCTCGGGGAAGGAGCTGGTAGCTGAGGCGCTGCATCGGCTCTCGTCGCGCAGCCGCAAGCCGTTTGTCGCAATCAATTGCGCCGCCATTCCTGAATCGCTGCTTGAGGCCGAGCTTTTTGGGCACACCCGAGGTGCGTTCACCGGCGCTGTGCAGGGCCGCACAGGCCGCATTGAGGCCGCAGATGGAGGCACGCTGTTTCTGGATGAAATCGGCGAGATGCCGCTGGGGCTCCAATCGAAGCTGCTGCGTTTTGTGGAGTGCGGGGAGCTGCAACGTGTGGGCGACAACGAAACGGTTCGCGTGGATGTGCGTATTGTCGCCGCCACGCACCGACCGCTGGCCTTGCACGCGCAATCGGGCGGCTTCCGCTCCGATCTTTACTACCGGCTGGCCGTCTTTCTGATTCGTACCCCGGCGCTCGGTGAGCACGCGCACGATTTGCCTCTGCTGGTCGAGCACTTCCTGGAAAAGCTGGGCCGCGATACGCCCAGGAAGCACGTGGACGAGGCAGCGCTCAAGAAACTGGCCGCGCATGACTGGCCCGGCAATGTGCGCGAGCTGGAACATGTGCTCGAGCGCGGCGTGATTCTCGCCGGGGACAATCCGGTGCTGACCACGCGCGAAATCGACTTTGGCCTTTCGGTGAACTGACCTCCGGCAGGGCGGGATGGTTTGAATGTTAGGGAGCGAAGGGCCGCTTTGAAATTCGGGATGCGAAAGGAGGTTCCGATGAGCATGGAGATTGAAACGCAATTGAGCGACCAGATCGCGCGCTACCTCGATCTGTCCGCCGCCGAGGCCAAGCTGAGCGCGGCCAACATGGCCAACGTTGACACGCCCGGCTACCGCACCGTGGGAATCGATTTTGAAGCCGAGATGCGCGGAGCGATGGACGACGCAAGAAGTGGGCACGCGCCGCGCAAGGTGCGCGTGACGGAAGTGGATGGGCTGGTCGCGCGGCCCGACGGGAACAACGTCTCGATTGACCGTGAGGGCCTGCAGTTGGCAGAGGCGCAACTGAAGTTCAGAACCGGCGTGGCGCTCTTGCGCCAGGAGTACCAGCGCATGATGGACGCGATCCACGCCGACAAGTCGTGACGCGTGTTTCGTGATTCGCGAACGCAGCACTCAAACCACGGTTCACGATCGACAGCACACGAACCGCTACACGCGATCCATGGTCCACGAAAGGGGAGGACGCCCCATGAATCTGTTCGGAATGATGGAGACTTCGGGATCGGCGATGCAGGCCGAGCGCATGCGTGCCGAGGTGGTGGCGGCCAACATGGCCAACGCGGAGACAACGCGCACCGCTCGGGGAGGCCCCTATCGCAGGCAGGAGGTAGTCTTCGCCGCCAACGGAGGTGATGCGGACTTTCTCAATTCCATGAATGATTCGATCAACAATTCCACCAATCCACCCCTGGCGAATGCGGGTGCCGGCCTGATGAGTACCGGCAGCGGCGTCGCGCGGGCGCTGCCTCCGCTGCTCGCTTTGCCCGGAGCGCCGAATGTCGCGCCGGGCGTACACATCTCACAGGTGGTCGAGGACCCGTCGCCACCGCTCAAGCGCTACGATCCCGGGCATCCCGACGCCGGACCGGATGGCTACGTCTCTTATCCCGACATTAATCCTCTTACAGAAATGGTGGACCTGATGGGGGCAACGCGTGCATATGGCCTCAATGGCTCGGCCGTTCAGGCCGAGAAGAGCATGATCACGTCGGCACTGGAGATTGCGAAGAGCTAGGCGACAGGGAGTATTGCTGGGGGACTGGAACGGAGGCGCGAAGGAATGTTCGTCGCAACAAATGCGATTGGCGCGATTGCAAGCGCGGCATCAAGTGCAACAACCGCCGGCGCGGCCGGCGCATTTTCGGCGGGCAGGTCTGGACCAGCCTCCGCGGCGCCCTTCTCCGATCTGATCACCGACGCGGTGGGCGACGTGAGCCGGCTCGAGAATGAGGCCAACGCGGCGGTGAGCGGTCTGATGACCGGTACCGGAGTGGATGTGCATCAGGCAATGATCGCGACCGAAAAGGCGGACATGGCCTTTGAACTGGCGCTGGCCGTGCGCAACAAGGCGGTGCAGGCCTATCAGAGCGTGATGGGAATGCAATTCTGAAATCAGCTTTCAGCTTCTAGCCTCTGGCCTCCAGCTCCTGGCTGGATAGCGCGATGAGACGTTCTCAGGCGAAGCGTATGAAGGAAAGAGTTTGGTTCCAGGCGGAAGACTCATGTTGAGAGCAGGACGGAGCGAGTGGCTAGAAGCGAGTAGCCGGAAGCTGGGTTGATAACCATGGCCACGGGAACACAGTTGGAAAAGACCCCACCGGCGGTGCCGGGAAGGGTGCAGACGGGCGGGAGGTTGTCGGGGCTTCTGGGTTTGGTTCAGGTGCGTTGGGCGCAGATGGCCGCCGCGCAACGCGGCTGGGCCGTGATGAGCGCTCTGGTGCTGGTGGCGCTGGTCGGCGGCCTGACCTGGTACGCGATGAGCCCGGATTGGCGCACGCTCTACATGAATCTCGACCCGGACGACGCGCGCCAGATCGGCGTGACTCTGGCTCAGGCGCAGATCCCGTTTGAGCCCTCGCCCGATGGCGCGGGCATTCTGGTTCCCGCCGCCGCACTGGACAAGGCGCGCCTTGCTACCGCGGCCAAGGGCGGCGTGAAAAGTGGCAGGCTGGGTTTTGAAATCTTTGACAAGCCAAACTGGGTGGGATCGGAGTTCGACGAGCAGGTGAATTATCAGCGCGCTCTCGAAGGCGAGCTCGAGCACACCGTGGGGACGCTCTCCGACGTGCAGTCGGCGCGCGTACATCTGGTGTTGGCGCACGATTCGCTCTTTCAGAGCGAGGAGCGGCCGGCAAAGGCCTCGGTCGTGCTCAAGCTGCGCCGCAGCGCGCTGGCCGACGGCGAGCCGGAGGCGATTCGCAATCTGGTCGCGTCGGCGGTGGACGGATTGACACCGGATCATGTTGTGCTGGTGGATGCGTCGGGCAACCTGCCGCTGGGCCCGAAGACGCCGGAAGGGATACGGTTGGGCGCCGAACAGGCGCTCGAAGACAAGCTCATTGCGACGCTCGAGCCGGTGACCGGCGCGGGCAATGTGCGCGCCTCAGTCGCGCTGGACTACGACGAGACGGCCACGGATGAAACGTCGGAGGTCTACGATCCGGACAAGACGGCAACTCTTGCCATGCAGCGTACCGACCAGACAACGGGCGCGCAGCCTGTGGCGGCTGGAGTTCCAGGCACGGCATCGAATGCACCCAATACCCAGGCTTTGCCGGTCTATCCACGCGAAACCACGCCACCCCAGACCGCAAAGAGCGAATCCAGCACCTACGGTGTTTCGAAAACCGTGCGGCACACGGTGGAAAACCCGGGGCGCGTGCGCCGGCTGACCGCCGCAATCGTCGTCAATGACCGGCTGATCGCCCCTGCGGCGAAAAACCATGCCGCCGTCTGGCAGCCACGGTCGGCCGACGAGTTGCGCAATCTGACCGCCCTGGCGCAGGCGGCGGTTGGCTTCGATTCCTCGCGAGGCGATGTGGTAACGGTGCAGGACCTGGCCTTCGACGGCAATCAGGGGCAGCCGCCGGCCGGCGTTTCCGAGCAGATTCTGGATGCGGCGGAGAACTCCCCGGTGCTGGTAAAGTCTCTCGCGCTGCTTATCGGACTTTTTGTCGTGATGGCCTTTGCCGTGCGCCCCGCCATTCGCCATGCGGGCGCCGCATTGGCCGTGCGCGGCCCGCAAAAAACGGCCGGCCGGGAGCTGACGGCCACGCAAACGCCGGCATTGAGCTCGCCCGAACCGGTGCCGATGGATCCGGAGCGGTTGCGCAATCAGGAGATCTATGAGCAGGTGAAGGGCCACCTGAAACGCGAACCGACGCAAAGCTCGCGCTTGCTGCAGAGCTGGATCCACTCGGAGTAGCGGCCGGCGGGCGCCGGATCGAGCGGGAGTTGACGGAGGCGGGGCGAGAATCGGGGCGAGAGCCGCGGAACAGGAGTTGGAGGAAGGAACGGACCTTGGCGGAGCAGGGAATCGAGAGCGGAGCATCGCGGCACCGCGCCGGGGCCAGCCTCACGGGTGTGCGCAAGGCGGCGATCCTGCTGGTTGCGGTGGGCGAAGAGCTGGCCAAGGAGGTGCTGCGCTGCCTGCCGGAAAACGATGTCCAGCAGATCACCGAGGAGCTGGCCGATCTGCGCGGCGTCACGCCCGAGCTTTCGGCCGAGGTGCTGGAGGAGTTCTGGCAGCTACTGGACACGCAGAGTTTCATGGTGCACGGGGGCATGGATTACGCCAGCCGTGTGCTGGTCGAGGCCTTCGGCAAGCAGCGGGCGGATGACATGATGGCGCTGATTCGGCGCTCGCAGGAGGCGGCGCAGGGGAACCTGGCCAAGCTGCAGCGCACCGATCCCCAGCAGCTGGGCAAGCTGCTCGACTCCGAGCACCCGCAAACCATCGCCCTGGTGCTGGCGCATCTCGATCCGCGGCGCGCCTCGACCGTGCTCGACAACCTGAGCGAGGAGCACAAGGTGGTTTCCATCCAGCGCCTCGCGGAGATGCGGCAGTTTTCTCCGGAGATGGCGCAGAAGGTGGCGCTGATTCTGCATCGCCGCCTGGAAAGCGTGGGCGACACCGCGCGCCGCAGCTACTCCGGCTTCAAAGCGGTGGCCGATCTTTTGAACCGCCTCAACGCCGAGGAATCGAAGAAGATTCTGGAAACCATCGAAGAGAACCAGCCAGAGCTGGCGCTGAGCATTCGCAACCTGATGTTCACCTTTGAGGATCTGATCACGGTTCCGGCGGCGACCATCCGCGAGATTGTTTCCGGGGTCGACAAGCGGCAGCTGGCGCTGGCTTTGCGCGGCGCGAACGACGAACTTCGCGCGCAGATTTTCAAGGCCATGAGCTCGCGCGCGGTGGAGATGCTGAAGGAAGATATGGAAGTGCTCGGCCCGGTGCGCTCGCGCGAGGTGGCGCAGGCGCAGCAGGAGATTCTTAACTTGGCGCGGCGGCTTGAGGCTGAGGGCAAGGTGATTCTGAAACTCGAAACCGGCGACGAGATGCTGGCCTGACCTGGACAGCGGTTAGGGAATTGAAAGTGGAGATTTGAAGCTCACGATGGCGGCCGAAGACAAGATGGCAGCGGGGGAACTGGAAGTGCTCGAGTATCCAGCCTGCCCTGGCGCCAGCGTGACGGAGTGGAATGGCTGGGCGGAGGCGGGCGAGGAGGCCGCAGGAGCCTGCGAGCAGAGCCAAAGCCGAAGCGGGCACGGAGACGGCGCGGGGCTCGCATCGAACGAAAATGAAACTGAAGCGGCGCGACGATCGTTTGAAAGCGGACGCGCACGCGGTCGTGAAGAAGGCCGCCAGGCCGAGCACGAGGCGCATGCAGCGGCGCTCACGGCGAACACAGAGCGGCAGAAACAGCAGCTCGGCGCGCTGGTTGCGCGCTTCGCGGAGGAGAGCGAGCGCTATCTGAGCGCGGTGGAGCAGGAAGTCGTGAAGCTGGCGCTTGCGGTGGCGTCGCGGATTCTGCGCCGCGAAGCGCAGATGGATCCGCTGCTGCTGACGGGAGCGGTGCGCGTCGCGCTGGGACAACTGGCGGCAACGTCCGAAGCGCAATTGATGGTGCCCACGACGGAACTGGAATTATGGCGGGAGGCAGTTGCGCACTTGCCGAACCTGGCAATCAAGCCTCAAGTGCTGCCAGGCGAAGGGATGTGCCTGGGCGATTGCCGGATCGAGAGCCAGGTTGGAGCGGTCGACTTGGGCGTGCGCGCGCAGCTTGCGGAGATCGAGCGCGGATTCTTCGATCGCATGGGGGTCGAGACAATCAGGGTGCACGCGGCGCCGAACGCGGGACGTGTTACGGAATCCGGCCCCAATGAGGTTGAGGCATGACGGCGCTGCTCGATCACTACTTCAAGCGGCTCGAGAGCAGGCAGCCGTGGCGCTGGCGCGGCAGCGTCGTCGAATCGGTCGGCCAGACGATCGAGTCCGCGGGGCCGCCGGTTTCAGTGGGCGAATGCTGCACCATTCAGGATCAGGGCGGAGGCGCGCACGCTGCCGAGGTGGTCGGTTTTCGCGGGCCGAATGTGTTGTCGATGCCAGTCGACGCGGCTGATGGTATCCGCTTCGGTGATCCAGTGTGGTCGGAAGGCGTGATGCCGCGGATCGAGGTTGGCCCCGCGCTGATGGGCCGGGTGCTGAATGCGCTGGGGATGCCGATCGACGGCGGCCGCGCACCGCAGCTTCTTACGACACTGCCTCTCGATGGCGCAGTACGCTCGCCGTTCGATCGCGTGCCCATCGAGGAGCCGCTGGGCACAGGCATTCGCGCGATCGATGCGCTGCTTACCGTGGGACGCGGGCAGCGGGTGGGAATTTTTGGCGGATCGGGCGTGGGCAAGAGCACGCTGATCGGCATGATGACGCGCAATACCGAGGCCGAGATCACCGTGGTGGGATTGGTGGGAGAGCGCGGCCGCGAGGTGGGAGAGTTCCTGCGCGACTCTCTCGGGGCTGAGGGCTTGGAGCGCGCGGTGGTGGTGGTCTCTACATCCGATCAGTCGCCGCTGTTGCGCATCCGCGCCGCGCTGGCGGCGATCACGGTAGCGGAGTTCTTTGCGGCCGAGGGGAAGAGTGTCCTGCTGGTGCTCGATTCGCTCACTCGATTCGCCATGGCGGCGCGGGAGATTGGCCTCGCGGCCGGAGAGCCGCCCACAGCCAAGGGCTACACGCCTTCCGTGTTCGCGCGGCTGGCGCGATTGATCGAACGCGCTGGACGCTTTCGCTCGGGCTCGGTTACGGCGTTCTATACCGTTTTAATGGAGGGCGACGATCAGCAGGATCCGCTCGTGGACGCGGTGCGGGCGCTGCTGGACGGACACGTGGTGCTCGATCGCGCGCTGGCCGCCGAGGGATGGTATCCACCGATTGCGGTGCTCGATTCGATCAGCCGGCTGATGCCCGCCGTCACCAGGGAGGACCACCGCGAGCAGGCGGCTCTGGTGCGGAAGCTCATGGCGGTCTACGCACGCTCTGAAGATCTGGTGCGCATCGGCGCGTATAAGGCGGGCGCAGATCCGGAGCTGGACCGCGCCCTGCGGGCCCGCGCAATCATCCGCGCACTCCTCACCCAGGACGCGCGCGAGCACGTCGTGTCTGGCGAAAGCCTGCGGCGCCTTGCCGCACTGGCCAGCGAGGTTTGATCGATGACTGTATCGCGCGGCCTGCGACGACTGTGCGAGGTGCGCGCCCTTGAAGAAGAACTGAGCCAGGCGTCGCTTGAGGAGGCGCTCGGCAATTTGCGCGCGCTCGAAGCGGCGCTCGATGCGGCCCGGGAGCGCGAGCGCAGCGGTCGCCGGCACGTGACGGCCAGCGCGGCTTCTACCGATGCGGCGGACAGAATCGCGGGCCTGGAGGAGTCACGCGCGGCCCGCCGGCGCGCTGCGGCGCTCAAGCCGAGAATCGCAGAGATGGAAACCGAGGTTGCGGCGCGGCGGGTGGAGTTCCTCGCGAAAAGAATGGAGCGGCGGCAGGTGGAGACGGTGATCCGGAAGACCGAGGCCGCGGAGGCTCGAGTGGCCGAACGCCGCGCGCAGCGTGAGATGGACGACTGGTTTCTGCGGGGCGCGAAGCGTTCGGGCGGCGCCGCTGAACTGAGTTGATGCCGTGCAGTCTGAGCCGGCGGAAGCGTGAGTAGTCGCGAAAAGGATCAAGGAATCTCGGCCAGAGATTCGTGCTTGATCGAAACGGTGTGTGCGCCGGCGCAGGGAACTTGAACAAAAAGAATCAGTGCTCGCAAGAGCCTTCCTTAAATGGAATCAATCTTCCGGTTTTGAAAGTCTCCTAACCCCCCGCCCAACACTTTGGCACCTCTACTGCATTCCACCTTCGCATGACGGTCGCGGTTGGCACGGAGTTGGGCGCAGGATCGGGGCTGGGTGTGGTAGCGGGGCCGGTGGCTGGTGTCGCTGCCGGGATTCGCGGGGGCATGAGCTTCGGCCGACCGGCCGCGGCGTCGGCGAACGATCGCAGCAGCGCAGGGCCGAGCGGAACCACCGCTCGGGCAGGGGGTAACGGTGCGAGCGCAGCATGGCTGAACGCCATGGCGGCGACTGAGGCGCCGATCGAGGGTAAAGAAAGCTTCAAAGCCAGGCTGGCAGTCGATGTTGCATGCGCTGGGAGTGGCGGAGCATCCGAGCGGCGAGGCCCCGGAGGGAATTGCAGGGGAATCGGGCGAAACGGAGGCAACAGACGAGAGTAGCGGCCAGAACTCGATAGGCATCGGGGCGCGCGCATTCGTTGCACGCGAGATAGCGCAATCAGGGTCCGCACTCGGTGGGCGAAAGGTATCGACAGCAAACACGGCTGTTCCAGCGAACGGCTCGACGCAGGCAAACCAGTCGATGACAAAGGTGCCGGGCGCCTTGCAAGTCGCGCAGAGCGCAGCCGCAGGGAGCGCGACGAAGACAACGGGCAGCAACGGAAATTTGCCGGCCGGTTCGAAGATTGAGAGACGGCAGAGCGCGACACCGAATGCGGGAGAGCACGAACAAGCCACACAAGGGGCGCATGGAATCGGAGTCTCCCCGGTAGATGCGGCCTTACATCCAGCGCAGGCAGCTCCGTTCGAGGCGAATACTAAAGCAGCGAATGCGATCAATTCCGCCGCACCGAATTTCACAAGTGCGGCGGGCGGCGGTCGGGCCGTGATCGCTGAGCATCCGGTGTCGAGAGCGATCAATGGCTCCGGTAAAGCGAATGGCTCTCCCTCGAATGCGTCTGCCACAGCGGCGCCGCATCCGGTACATGCGGCACAAACTCCGCTGAGCAACCACTTGATGAATTCGAGTGGTGCGCCCGCGATCGAGACGCAGGAAGACCAGCAGGAAGGACCAGCCGCGGCTCCTCAATCCGCCTTGAAGGCAGCGGTCGCTACAGCGAGTACGCCTAAGGGCCTCGGCGCGACGCATGACGTCAACGAGCAGCAAACGGCGGTTGGAGGATTCCTTGCGCATCGCGGAGCTGGCGAAGCGAGCGGGGCCTCAGACGGGCGGGCAACGCAGACTTCAGGAGTCTGACAGCCCGAGCTCAGAAATTGAAATCGAGAGCGCGCCAACGCCATTGGCAAAAAATGTGCATGACGTTGCTGCAGCTGCGAACCCCGCGGCCTCACAGCAGAGCGGATCACTCGTAGTCGCGCAAACTTCCGAAGTTGAAACCTTCGCCATGGTCCGCGATCCAACCGGCGCGCACGGCGTAGTGACCTCCGCAGCGGCTGGCAGCAACAGTTCGGCCGGGGAGCCGGCAGCGGCGCAAGACACGTTTTCCGCGCTCGACGCGGGAGCCACGGTTGGCACGCCGAGTTGGATCCATGCTGGAAGCCGCCAGGCCGAGGCGGGCTTCGAAGATCCGGCGCTAGGCTGGGTGGGCGTGCGCGCGGATTTGAACGGGGGAAGTGTTCACGCAGCGGTCGTTGCGGGTTCAACGGAAGCAGCGCAGATGCTGAGCGGACACCTGGCGGGATTGGGCGAGTACCTCTCGGAAAACCATATGCCGGTAGCGACGGTGACCATGGCTGCTCCCGATCAGAGTCTGGGTCAGGGCATGGGGCAGGGAATGCAGCAGAGTGCGGGGCAGCAGGGGGAACAAAATCAGGCGCCGGCTTTTTCGATGGGATCGCAACCTGGCGCTTCGTCTTCGGCAATTGGAGACTCCAGCGCCGTCCGGTGGACTTGACACGGAGACGTACGTGCGCGAGGAACGCGGTACACATGTTTCCGTGATGGCATAGGCGGGGATCGAGCGCCAGGCAGGGGGAGAAATGGGAACAGCGGCAGCAATCTTCAATCATGCATTGACGGCGGGGCAGGCGCTGGCGGGAACCACAAACACGCCACAAACCAGTGCAACCCCGCAGGCCAACGGCACCAGCGGCTCGGACGACACAAGCGGCGGCTCGGCGACGATCTCGGCGAATGACTTTCTCACCCTGCTGGTGACGGAGATGCAGAACCAGGATCCGACCGCGGACACCGATCCCAACGAGTACATCAATCAGCTGGTGCAGGTGAACAGCCTGGAACAACTGATCGACATCAATCAAACGCTGAGTGGCGACGTTGGCAGCGCAAGCACCGGCTCAGGCAGCGATTCGTCCGCGCAGGTTGCGGCAACTCCCAGCGGAACAGCGGTGACAAGTCCCCTGACGGCAACATCAGCGGCGCGTGCAGGGCACTCGGGAAGCAGGTCGACGGCGACGGCTGTTCCGGAGAGCCGCGCGATCTCCAATCAGATGGCCGCGCCCAGCGTGGCTCCCGGCAATCTGGGCGCGCCGCCGGCGAATGCCGCAGCGCAGAAAGTGGGGCACGCATTAGACGGCCGGGCACATTTGAAGCCGGTAAAGGGCAACCCGATTGCATTGCAATAGGACTGGTTCGCATGCCTGGCGCGACGGGGCGGCATAGCCCAAGCCAAACCCGGCACTGATTCGGGCCAGTTTCACTCGAAGCAAAGACGAAGCCGGGCGCAGCGTCCCGCCAAACCGATCAGACCAAAGAGGAGAAAGCCCATGGCAAGTTTTTCAATTCCGCTTACCGGCCTGGAGGCCGATTCTACCGCCTTAAATACCATTGCCAATGATCTCTCCAACATGAACACGACGGCCTTCAAGGCGCAGACGACCAACTTTTCCGATTTGTTTTACCAGCAAATTGGTTCAACCGGCTCGGGCGATCCGATCCAGGTGGGCGCGGGCGTTAAAGTCGCCTCGAATGAGATCGCGTTCACGCAGGGGTCCATCAACTCCACCGGCAATGCTACGGACGTCGCGTTGAACGGCAGTGGTTTCTTTGTCGTCGGGAATGGATCGGGTGGATTCGAGTATTCCCGCGCCGGCAATTTCTCGCTGGACTCGAATGGCGATCTTGTTACTTCCAACGGTTTGAACGTGATGGGATACCCAGCGGTCAACGGCGTGGTGAACACCAACGCACCGCTCGCGCCGGTGAATGTTCCTGTCGGCACAGTGCAGGAGCCCAAAGCCACAACGACCATGAACATGACGGCCAATCTTGACTCGGCGACGGCTCAAGGCACCAACTTTCCCGCACAGGTGACGGTCTACGATTCACTGGGCGAAGCGCACGTGGCGACGGTAACCTATGCGCCGGGAGCCGCGGCCAACACTTGGACCTACTCCGTGCAATTGCCGGCAGCAGATTATTCCGCGGTCGCCCCCGATGGACCGCCGGCGGCGATCACTGGAACCATGACCTTCGATCAAAGCGGGAATCTCATCCAGGTGCAGCCCACCGGAGCGGCCAACCCATCAAACGTGGGAACGGCGGCGGGCGATGTGCAGTCGATCGCGCTCAACTTCAATCCGGCTGCGACCAACGTGCTGGTTGACGGAGCGGCGGGGCTCAATATTCAGTGGAATCTACTCGGCGCCGCAGGGACGCCGACCATCAGCCAGGTCGACACCACATCCGCAGTCTCGGCCACCACGCAGAACGGGTATGCTAGCGGCCAATATCAAAGCTTCACCGTCAACTCCGATGGCACCGTGACGGCGAGCTACTCGAACGGGCAGCAGCAGAACGTCGGGCAACTTGCGCTGGCTAATGTAAATAATGCTCAGGGGCTGAACCTGCTGGGAGATGGGGACTATCAGACGACTCAAGCCAGCGGCACCGCAGCGATAGGAACTTCGGGCACTTCGGGGCTGGCCACCGTGCAGGATGATGCGCTGGAAGCGTCGAATGTGAATATTTCCACGGAATTCTCCGATCTGATCATCGCCCAGCGCGCGTTTGAAGCGAACGCGAAATCAGTGACCACGTTCGACACGGTCACGCAGGACACGATCAACATGGTCCACTAAAACAGTGAACAGTGAACGGTGCTCGGCGGTCAGCGATCAGCAGATTTGACTCCGGCCTGCAAACAAAGCGAACGGCACGGGGCAAACGGCGGTCTCCTGGCGCCGTTCATTTTGGGGGCGAGACTTCAATAAACAGCCCCTTGGCCTCGGCGAGCAAGCGTCCCTTCTCATCGAGGATGCGCGCCTCTGCCCAATGTTTGCGCGGCTCGTTGCGCACCACGCATCCTTCGAGACGAAGCGGCGCTTCGCTGGGAACAGGCCGGAGATAATCGACTTCCATCTTGCGTGTCATGGAAGAGCGGCCCCGGGCGCGCACCGCTTTGCTCATGGCTTCATCGAGCAGCGTGGCGATGACCCCGCCGTGCAGGTAACCGGGATGTCCTTCAAAAGCGCTGGTGACGACGGGAAAACTGACGACTGAGCCGTCATCGGCAAGAAGAAAATCCAAGCGCAGGCCGGTTTGGTTCGCGGGCCCGCAGCCGAAGCAGCGATTGCTTGCGGAATGTGCAAAAGGAGTGAGGTGCTCGCGACGCTCGGTCATGCATGGCTCACTGGCTGGAAAGATCCGTTGAGCGCGGCGACGAAAAGATCGCTGTCCACGTTGCCGCCGGTGAGGATGATTCCGGCGCGTTTCCCCGCAAGTGTCGATTTCTCCTTGAGCGCTCCGGCGAGGGACGCGGCGCCGGCGCCTTCGGCAGCGTTGTGCGTGTCCTGGTAATAAATGCACATCGCCTCTGCAATCTCGGCGTCGGAAACATCGACGATGCGCGCAACCTGCGCCCAGATGATGTCGAGCGCATCCTGATTGGGCCTGCGGCAGGCAAGGCCGTCGGCGATTTCGGAATCGGCGGGAGACTCAACCAGCCTGCGCTGCTTAAAGCTGAGCGCGATCGCAGCACATGCTGCAGACGTCACGCCGACAATCTCGGTCGATAGATTGAGAGCATTGCGCGCGGCGACCATGCCGCAGATCGACGAGCCCATTCCGATCGGAACATAGACGACGTCCAGCTTCGGCGCTGCCTGCAATAGTTCCAGCGCATAGGTTGCAGTGCCCCAGACCAGGCGTTCGTGAAACGAGTCGACCTTGGCGTAACCGCGTTCCCGCGCGAGGATCGAGGCGTACTCCAGCGACTCCTGAAAGTCGTGGCCGTGCTCCACCAGTTCCGCGCCCTGCGCCTCGGTGGCGCGGTTTTTCTCGGCGCTGTTGCCGTGCGGCACCACGATCACGGCTTTGAGCCTCAGCAGGCGCGCCGCCATGGCCACTCCCTGGCCAAAGTTGCCGCGCGTAGCCGCCACCACGCCTTTCAGGCCGGGCTGTGTTTGTTTGAGCCACGTGGCGTAAACCAGGGCGCCGCGCAGCTTGAATGCTCCGACGGGCGTGTGGTTTTCGTGCTTGATCCAGGCTTCCGCGCCGAGCCTCTGGTTGATCAGCGGCCAGCTGTATTGCGGAGTGGCCGGCATCGATTGATAGACCAGGGACTGCGCTTCGCGGATTTGGTCCAGGGTGGGAAGCGTCATGAAACTAGGATAATGGGCCGGCGAAGGCAGTGGCCGCCGCGAAGAGGTGCGAAGTCACCCGATTGTCTCAGCGTGGTGCTTGACCCGGATCAGCGCGCACGTTCAGACTGAAGGAGCGCAGGCGGGGTCAGGCTGCGATCCCCGAGGTCTTTGAATTCAGAGTCGAGATCATAATTTCGCTCGGGGAGCCTCGCTCCCGGGGCGCGAACCATACGCGAGGCGGAATCGCGCGGAAGGCATTGAAGAGGTGACGCTTCGAGGAATTCATGCACTGCTTTTATCGGCAGGTTTTGCCTGCGGCGTGATAGGCTGCCGCTCGGCGCCGACACTAACGCCGCGACAGGCCGAGGGAAAGCATCTCTACAACGTTGGTTGCGCTCACTGCCATGAGGAGAATGACCTGCATCTGAAGAAGGTTCCACCGAGCCTGCACAGCCTCTTCAGCAGAAGCACGTTACCCGATGGTGAGCCGGCCACCGATGTGGAAGTGGAGCAGGTTTTAAGGTCGGGCAAGGGAATGATGCCGTCGTTTGCCTACCAGATGTCGAAGCAACAGATGGACGCGGTAGTCGCCTATCTGCACAGCGGGCTCAGGGATCAGCCAACGGAATAGAGAGGAGACATAAGGATGAAAGTTGGAGTTTTGGGTTCAGGCGATGTGGCGAAGGTGCTTGCTGAGGGGTTCATCAAGCACGGCCATCAGGTCATGATCGGCACGCGCGACGAGGCCAAGCTCGCGGAGTGGCAACGCAACAATCCCAAGGCGCAAGTGGGCAGCTTCAGTGAGACTGCGGCATTTGGCGAAGTGCTGGCGCTGGCGGTAAAAGGGTCCGTCGCGGGCGATGTTTTGCGCATGGCGGGGAGCGCGAACCTCGAGGGCAAGCTGATTCTGGACGCGTGCAATCCCATCGCCGACGCGCCGCCCGTAAACGGCGTCCTTAAGTTCTTCACCACGCTGGATGACTCGCTGATGGAACGGCTGCAGCGGGAGTTTCCCAAAGCGCACTTCGTCAAGGCGTTCAACTCGGTGGGCAACCGGCAGATGGTGAATCCGACATATAAAGCAGGGAAGCCCACGATGTTTATCTGCGGCAACGACGATGGGGCCAAGGTGGTGACGGCGCAAATCCTCGAACAGTTCGGCTGGGAGACGGCGGACATGGGAAAAGTAGAGTCGGCGCGCGCCATCGAGCCGTTGTGCATGTTGTGGTGCGTTCTGGGGTTTACCAGGAACGAGTGGACGCACGCGTTCAAGCTATTGCATCAGTAAAGCAGGACGCACCGAAAGACCGGGCTTTCGCCGGCAAAGCGCCGCCCGATGCGGCCGGTCCACGCCGGCCACGGGGCCCTATTCATAGCTCTGATCGATTCCCCGTATACTAAGAGGTCTATGGCGACCGAGAAAACATTCTATTTGGAGACGTTCGGCTGCCAGATGAATGCCCATGACTCCGAGAAGGTGATTGGCACACTTTGCCGGCAGGGATACAGGCAGGTGGAAACCGAGGAAGCCGCCGGGCTGATCCTTTACAACACCTGCTCTATTCGCGACAAGGCGGAGCAAAAGGTCTTCAATCGCCTGAACGATTACAAGAAACTGCACAAGCAAGGCAAGCGCTTTGGGGTGCTGGGCTGCGTGGCGCAACAGGAAGGCGAAAAGATCTTCGAGCGGGCGCCTTATGTGTCACTCGTGTCCGGATCGGCGAGCTACCGCAAGCTGCCGGAAATGCTCACGCGGCTTGAAGCGGGCGAAAACCGCATCACCGGCCTCGACGACCGCCAGACCGACGAAACCTTTGAGACCGAATTCACGGCGCGCCAGAATCCGTATCGCGGATACATCACCATTATTGAAGGTTGCGACAAGTTCTGCTCGTATTGCGTTGTTCCTTACACGAGGGGCAAGGAGCGCAGCCGGAGTTCGTCGTCGGTGCTCGACGAAGCGCGCCGTATCGCCGACTTTGGCTATACAGAGATTCAACTGCTGGGCCAGAACGTGAACAGCTACCGCGACCCGGAAGGGAAGTCAAGCTTCGCCGAATTGCTCGCAGCCGTGGGCGAAGTTCCCGGCATCCGGCGCGTGCGCTTTACCACCAGCCATCCGCGGGATTTTACACGGGATATTGTCGAGGCCATCGACCGCGTGCCTACGCTCTGCGACCATGTGCACCTGCCGGTTCAGTCGGGTTCGGCAAAAGTCCTGAAGCGGATGGCGCGGGAGTACACGCCGGAGTGGTACCTGGAGCGGATCGCCTGGATCAGGGCTGCGCGGCGGCCGATCTCGCTTTCGACCGACATTATCGTGGGTTTTCCCGGCGAGACCGATGACGACTTCATAGAGACCATGAATCTGCTGGCCCAAGTCGAATACGACTGCGTCTTCGCTTTCAAATATTCGGCGCGGCCCAACACCCCTTCGCTGGTCATGATCGACACCGTGCCTGAAGAGGAGAAGGCCAAGCGGCTTCAAGTGCTGCTTGAGAGGCAACGGGAAATCCAGAGGGTCAATTACTCCAGGCAGATCGGAGATATTCTTGAGGTGATGGTGGAAGGCGCGAACGCGCAGCGCGGGCAGATTTCTGCGCGCAGCACGCAGAATAAACCGGTGAACATTACCTGGACGCAGCCCATCGCTCCGGCGCCGGGGAGCTACCTGCAAGTCCGTATCACGGGAGCGTATCCTAACAGTTTGGTTGGCGAAGCAGTCTAAAAGACAGGGGACCGGGGGATCAGCGGGGATCAGGAAGCGGCTGGCTGATCGAGGAACGAGCCGAATCACGATCGAGGAAAGAGGAACCGCGATGGATGAGGAACGGGCAATTGGACGAATCCAAAACACCGCCCAGGGTGCCAATAGCAGCGAGATCGAGGTTCGAATTCGCGGCCTGATGATGGACCCCTCCACAAACATGCCGATCGTGGTGCTGAAGGACGTTGGGTCTGAAGCAGTGATGCCGATCTGGGTGGGCATCTTTGAGGCCAATGCGATCGCCCTGGAAATCGAAAAGATGGCCGCCGCGCGCCCCATGACGCATGATCTCACTCGGAATCTCGTGCGTCACTTGAATGGCGAGCTGGAACGCGTTGTAATTACAGAGCTTAAAGACGATACGTTTTATGCGGTCTTGTGGCTCCGGCAGGGAGGCGAGCAGGTTGCCGTCGATGCCCGCCCATCCGATGCCATCGCTCTGGCGTTGCGCGCCGACTGCCCGATCTTCGTCGCCGGCAAGGTGATGGAAAGCGCCAAACTGAACACCACAGGCCCACCCGAAGGGCCGACAGCAGAACAGCTGCGTGGCTGGCTTGAGGGGCTGAACGACGAAGACCTCGGCCGCTACAAGATGTAGTTAGGCCAAACCCTCGATCACTAAGCAGAAGAGCAGAAAGACGCGGGCGTGTCTTCGTCCGCGAAGCCTCGTCGCAGACGGACTTTCAGGCTCCAGAGAATTCAGAGATCCCCCGGGGAAGGTGATCAAAGCCAAATGCGCTTGCAGGTCATTGACCAGCAATGGGTTAGGAATCCGGCATCTGTGGATAAGGTGAGTTAACAGAATATCTGTTATCAGACATCCGATATCCGCAGATTAGTTCCGGATTTCCACCGGGGCGGCCTCGGCCGAGGCCGGGACGCGGGACCTCAAAGTTCGAACGCCTTTCGCAGCACAACGAAATGCAGGTCATCGCGCTTTGGCGTGCCGAACCGATTGTCTCCGTATGGAAAGGGTTTCGTCTCCCCCGTCAGCGCATAGCCGCGCCGCTTGTACCAGTCGATCAAAGCCGCACGAAGGTTCACGACGGTCATCCGGATCTCCGTTGCCCCGCGCTCAGCAGCCCAGTTTTCCGCCGCTTCAAGCAGTCTGCGGCCAAGGCCGGAATTCTGCTGCACCGGTGGGATAGCCAATAAGCCGAGATACCAGATTCCGGTTTGTTGCGGCTCCAGCCATACGCAGCCAAGCAACGATCTGTCCGCGCGGCGCCACAGTAACAGGGATGCATGGGGTTTTGCCGCCATGTCTTCTCTGAGAAGATCCTCCGTGATGCGAGTGCCTTCGATGTACTCCTCTTTGATACTCCAGCCCACCTCGTGGCCGCGCCCACGAAAGGCGAGGTTGATGAGCGATACGACAGCGGGCACATCAGTGTCGGTGGCGACGATCAGATTTGGAATTTCGTCCACGAGCTACCTCTTCAACCTAGTTCCGGATCTCTGCCAGGAGCTGTTCAACTTCGGTTCTCTTCTCGTTCGTGAGCGGCAGAATCGGAGGCCGCGGTCGGCCTCCGTAGTAGCCGTTGAAGTCGCACGCGTATTTGATTCCCGCCAGCCCCATCGCTCCGACAATTCCAGCGCCTGCTAAGCGGATGCGCTCTTGTTTCTCTTCGGCAAGCTTCAAGTCGTGGTCCTTCCAGGCCAGGTAAACCTCTTGCGTCGCCTGCGGGGCGAATGTGGCAAAGGCGACAATGGCGCCCGAAGCGCCGGCCTCGAGCGCTGCGAGGATGGAGCGCTCCGAGCCAGTGAGAACCTGAAAGCCCACCTCCCTTGTGCGGGTCTTGACCGGGACGGCAGGCGGCGCCGCGGCAACGGCTGCTCCGCCCGCCAGGTCACTGGCTCGAACAAACGTCGAGGCGGAATCATTTGGGGGAGTCAGCATCATCCGCGTCGTAGCTGCCTCAAAAACCTGCGTGACCGGGACGGTTCGCCGGGGCGCGCCCTGGGTGGCAACGACGGTTTCGCGAATCCGGCCCACATTGCCGCTCGAATCCTTGGTGCCGATGATGTTCGGGTGCCGAGCGAGCTCGGCCACGAGCTCGACCGGCATCTCGCATGGGACGAACTTGGGGATGTAATAGATGACAACCGGGAGCGGCGAACGGTCGGCGATGGTGCGGAAATAGTGAAGAACCGCTTCTGGCGAAACTTGCCCGCCATAATAGCTGGGCGGCCGCACAAGGATTGCGTCGTAATTCAAGGTGGCCGCGGTCTCCGCCAGCTCAAGCGTCGCGCGCACGCTTTCGCGGCCCACTCCGGCAATCAGGACCTTCTCTGGTGCGGTCGCTTCGGCGGAGACGCGGAGAACGTCGCGCGTCTCCTCGTCGGTGAGCGCCACCGCCTCGCCTGTCGAGCCCAGAACCACCATCCCCGCCAGCAGGCTGCGTGAATAACGGGCCATGTTGGCCTCGATTTTCTTGAAATAAACGCGCTCGTCCGGGTAAAACGGCGTGGTAACAGGAGCAAAGATGCCTTCGAGAAGCATGGTCTCATTGTAGAGCCCGCCGCGAATCCGCAGCGGTTAGTTCCCTGCTGCCGCCCCTTGCTTTTGGTCCGGTCCGGGCGGACGAGAATGGCGAATTCGAGGTTTGATTGGCTCCTCGGACCGCTCCAGTGTATGTTGGAATTCAAACCGCGAACAAATCGCGCTCAAGAAGAATCGGCAATCCAGGAAGAGGCGCCGGGCATGGAATCTTCGTTGCATAGCGAACTGAAGACGCGGAAGGAACACACCCTCGCCGGCCAGGCGCTTGGCTTTTTTCTGCATTCCCTTCTGGCGCTGGCCGCGTGGGTCGCCCTGATGCTTGTCGGCTACGCCGTCAATCCCGTGGGCATTTCGCAGACCTTGATTCTGCTTCTGTCCTTCGCCGTCCCGCTGATCGTGGGTTTCATTGTCGCCAGGATTCATCCGAGCGAGATGGCGACCGCTGTGTGGCTCCTGGGGCTGATCTGGGCGATGATCGTGGGCCTTTACGTTCTGGATCTGCCCACCGGGCCGGGACGATGCTTCCAATGCGGCGCGATGGACAAACTTTCGCGAACGTTTTTCAGCCTGCCCAGCGCAAGCGGCCTGATGGATGACGACGGGCCGTTTATCGGCACGTGGCCGGCGGCTGCGCTGGTCGGCTACTCGATTGGCGCGTGGCTCGCGATGCGCCGGCAGCGCACCCGGTAGGCGGACCGCCCTACCGCACGTTCGCTGCATGCATCGCCTGCAGCGCGTAGACGTTCACGGAATGCTTCTGCATGGCGGCGATCCCCTCAGCCGCGGCCTGTGCGGCGGCCAGCGTGGTAATGGTGGGAACTCGCTTGAGAACGGCGGCGCGGCGAATGGCTTTTTCGTCGAAGATTGCGTCCTGGCCCCGCGGTGTGTTGACGATGAGCTGGATGCGGCCTTCCTTGATGAGGTCGACGGCGTTAGGCCGACCCTCCTCGACCTTGAAAACGCGCTCGACGATCAGGCCTGCGCCCTCGAGCACGCTGGCCGTGCCCTCGGTTGCGACAATCTTGAATCCAAGATCGACATAACGGCGCGCGAGCGGAATCACCGCCTGCTTGTCGTGATCGTTGACGGTGAAGAATACCGTGCCGCCGGTGGGCAGCAATTGTCCCGCGGATAATTGCGCCTTGGCGAATGCCTCGCCGAATGTGCGCGCGACACCCATCACTTCGCCGGTCGACTTCATCTCGGGGCCAAGAACCGTATCCACTCCGGCAAATTTCGACCACGGAAAAACCGGCGACTTGACGTAATAGTAGGTGCCGGTCCCGAGATCCTTGCCGGATTTGAGTTCATCCGGCAGAAGCTCCGACAATTTCTTGCCGGTCATGAGCCGCGCCGCAATTTTCGCGAGCGGCACGCCGGCGGCTTTAGAGACATACGGAACCGTGCGCGACGCGCGCGGGTTCACTTCGATGACGTAAACGTGGTCGTTGCCTTGCTCATCGCGCTGAATCGCAAATTGCAAATTGACGAGGCCGACCACCTTGAGCGCGAGCGCCAGTTTGCGCGTGTAGGCGCGCAGAGTTTCAAGCGTCGACTCGCTGATGCCAACGGCCGGCAAAACGCACGACGAGTCGCCGGAGTGAATGCCGGCTTCTTCAATGTGCTGCATGATGCCGGCGATCAGAACATCCTTCGAGTCGCAGAGCGCGTCCACGTCGACTTCGATCGCGTTCTCAAGAAAGTGATCGATGAGAACGGGGCGCTCCTGCGAGTATTCAACCGCCTGGCGCATGTATCGGCTGACAGCATCGGCGTCGTAAGCAATCACCATCGCGCGACCGCCGAGCACGTAGCTGGGACGTACCAGGACCGGATAGCCGATCTTCTCACCGACTGCAAGCGCTTCTTCCACGCTGGTGGCTGTGCCTCCGCGCGGCTGCGGAATGTTCAAGTCCTCAAGCAATTTCCCAAACTGTTTGCGATCCTCAGCCAGGTCGATCGATTCCGGCGACGTGCCGATGATGGGCACGCCTGCGGCGCGCAGGCGCTGCGCCAGGTTCAAAGGCGTCTGCCCGCCGAACTGCACGATCATGCCGATTTTCGCGCCTGATTGCGCCTCATGGTTGTAGACGGCCAGCACATCTTCCAGAACCAGCGGCTCAAAGTAGAGGCGGTCGCTGGTGTCGTAGTCGGTAGAGACGGTTTCAGGATTGCAGTTGACCATGATCGTCTCGTAGCCGTCGTCTTTGAGCGCGAAAGCCGCGTGACAGCAGCAGTAATCGAACTCGATCCCCTGGCCGATGCGATTGGGACCTGAGCCGAGAATGATGATCTTCGGCTTCGAAGTCGGCGGCGCTTCGTCCTCTTCCTCGTAGGTGGAGTAGAGGTAGGGCGTCATCGATTCGAATTCGGCGGCGCACGTATCGACGAGTTTGAAGACGGGGCGAATTCCCTGGCCCTCGCGCAGTTCCCTCACCTGCTGGATGCCCGCGTGGCCCGGAAGCTTCCACTCTGCGGCGATCCGCTCGTCGCTCAGGCCGAGGCGCTTAAGCTGGCGAAGGTGCTCCGCACTTATATCTTTTGGAGTGGTGTGTGCAAGCGCCATCTGCGCCAGCGTGATTTCGCGAATCTGGTGCAGGAACCAGGGATCCATTCTTGTGAAGCGCGCAACTTCACGCACGCTGAGACCGCGCTCGAACGCGTAACGGATGTAGCCGAGGCGCTCAGGCCGCGGCGTCACCAGCATCTGCGTCAGGCGGCGCGGCTCCAGCACTTCGGCGCCGGTCTTCTTGCCCGTTTCAAGGGCGCGCCAAGCCTTCATCAACGCCTCTTTGAAGGTGCGGCCGATGGCCATTACTTCGCCGACCGATTTCATCTGCGGGCCCAGCGTTTCGTCGGCGCCGGGAAACTTCTCGAACTGCCACTTGGGAATCTTGACCACAACGTAATCGATGGTTGGCTCGAAGCATGCGGGCGTTTTGCGCGTGATGTCGTTGGGGATTTCGTCGAGCGTGTATCCCACGGCGAGCTTGGCCGCGATCTTGGCGATGGGAAAACCGGTAGCTTTCGACGCGAGCGCCGAGGAACGCGAAACGCGCGGGTTCATCTCGATGACCGTCATGCGGCCGTCTTGCGGGTTTATTGCAAACTGCACGTTCGATCCGCCGGTCTCGACACCAATCTCGCGCATCACCGCAATGGCCGCGTCGCGCATCTTCTGGTATTCGCGATCGGTGAGCGTCTGCGCCGGCGCCACGGTAATGGAGTCGCCCGTATGCACTCCCATAGGGTCAAAGTTCTCAATGGAGCAAATAATGATGACGTTGTCGGCGAGGTCGCGCATCACCTCGAGCTCGAACTCCTTCCAGCCGAGCACGCTTTCTTCCACCAGGCACTCATGCACGGGCGAAAGATCGAGGCCGCGCGCAAGAATCTCCATCAGCTCTTCACGGTTGAAGGCGATGCCGCCGCCGGTGCCGCCAAGCGTGAAGCTGGGGCGGATGAGAATCGGAAAGCCGAACTTGGCTGAGAAATCGAGGCCATCGCGCAGGTTGTTTACGAGGGCAGACCGCGGCACCTCAAGGCCGATGCGGATCATCGCATCCTTGAAGAGCAGCCGGTCTTCGGCTTTCTTGATGGCCTCAAGCTTGGCGCCGATCAACTCTACGTTATAGCGGTCGAGAACGCCGGTGTCAGCGAGATCGACGGCGAGATTGAGAGCAGTCTGGCCGCCCACGGTCGGCAAGAGTGCAAATTTCCCCGCGTTTGGCTGCGCGGCGAGCATCTCTGCCTCGATACGAACGATCTCCTCGACGTATTCGTGCGTCAGTGGCTCGATGTAGGTGCGGTCGGCCAGTTCGGGGTCGGTCATGATGGTGGCGGGGTTCGAATTCACCAGCACCACCTCGTAGCCCTCCTGCTTGAGGGCCTTGCAGGCCTGCGTGCCGGAGTAGTCGAACTCAGCCGACTGGCCGATGACGATGGGGCCGGAGCCGATCACCAGGATTTTCTGAATGTCATTTCTGCGCGGCATGGTGTTTAGTCGGAGACCTCTTTGATGGCCACAGCACGTGCCTTTAGGGAGACAAGCAAGTTTTCGAATCCAAGTTCGGGTGAAGGCTCGAAGTATGTCCCATCCCGACCGGTCTGCCTGTCCGTTAGGATCAATGTCGCGCCGTCATACAGTCGCTCGCGAACCAGTTTTGTGAGCAGAATCTCATATCGCTTGGCATAAGAAGCCCCGCGAAACTCTTCAAAGACCTTAAAGTGCGGCTCTTGAACACCGACTGGACTAAGCGACTTCTTCGCTTCCTCAAGCACCATTACATAACCCAGCCAAGGCCTCAACGAGGGTGAAAACGCACCTTCGCGAAATGCCGCCCAAATATCCGCTGCATTCCCCAGTGCTTCCTCCGTGCGGTTGTTGAAGTTGTTGCCAAAGGAGCCGACTTGAGACTTGAATTCCATAGCTGCGATCAGATTGCCTTCACGAACAATGAGCAGGTCCCATTTCTTTTCGGCTCGATACCAGCCCGGAAGTTCGACCTTCTTAGATGTGTAAATACAAGCTCGATCGAGTCCAGCGTCCCAGAGGAAGTCCCTCAAGAGCTCAACAAAGCCATCTAACTGCTTGCCTCCCGTGACGGCAGATCTGCTCCCCGAATCGCGAGTCCCCGTCCGGTTTCCTTGCCGGTCAGATTGACGTTGGCGGGTTTTCCAAAAGAATTGAATCGCCTCGGACAGCCGGTCTTGCCACTTAGGCTGGAGGCTCATAGCTCCTCCCGTTGCACGACCTGAGGCTGCCAGAAAAGCCCTCCGGTTTCTCGACGAAAACGAGAGATGGACATGTGGTGGTACCTATTGCTGATCTCATACCCGATGCTGTGACGCCCTGTTCGAGCAGCAGCGATAGCATTTGTGCCGGAGCCAGAAAACGGATCAACAACCACATCCCCGGCAAAGCTGAACATTCGGATCAGCCGTTCGGCTAGCTCGACTGGGTAGGGCGCTGGATGGTCCTTTGTGGAGGCCCCCGTGAGCCCAGACCAAATCTGCTGGTTCCAACTCTGATAGTTCTCAGCACTGATTATCGAAAGGAGACGCTTTGCAGAGGTCGGTTTCCGGTAGCCGCCAGGTTTTCGAAACATCAAAATGTACTCTATGTCGTTCTTGATGACCGCGTTGGGTTCATACGGCTTCCCCAGGAAGCCGCCGCCGCCCGAGACCTCGTAAGCAGCATTCGCAATTTTGTGCCAGATGATTGGCGCAAGGTTGTCGAAGCCGATCTTGCGGCAAAGTTCTTGGATCGAGGCATGCAAAGGCACGACCGTGTGCCTCCCGTCGTTTTGCCGTCTCGAAAGACACACATCGCCCACGACACATACCAGCCTTCCGCCGGGGACGAGAATGTCGAAGCACCGGCCCCACACAGTCGCAAGTTCCGCAAGAAATGCGTCATAACCATTCACGTGACCGAGCTGCCCCTCGGCATCGTCGTACTTTTTCAGCGTCCAGTATGGGGGCGAGGTCAGCACAAGATGAGCGCTCTCCGAAGAGACAGAACTCATTCGGCGGGCGTCCCCGTGCACAAGATAATGGCTCGTAGGGATGCGCAGGAGTACCTGTTCCAATAACCTCATCGCGACACCGTCTCGAGGCAAGCCTAGGAATTTCGGTTTGCTCAAGGGGGACTGACAAGAGCGGCTCGCGCAAGAAAGAAGTGAGATCGAGCTCCGGGATGAGGATCGCTTCCGGATCGAGGATTTCCTTCCTGAGTGCAAGTCCGCTCATCCCTTCCACTCCTCCATCATCTGCCGGAACTCGCGGAACAGATAATGCGAATCGTGCGGGCCGGGAGCGGCTTCAGGGTGGTACTGAACGCTGAAGAGCGGCAGCGTCTTGTGCCGGAGCCCTTCGAGCGTCTGGTCATTCAGGTCCACATGCGTCAGCTCGACCTCGTTCGCATTGATCGAGTCGGGATCGACAGCGAAGTTGTGGTTGTGCGCGGTGATCTCCACTTTGCCCGTGGCGTTGTTTTTCACTGGGTGATTGCCGCCGTGGTGGCCGAACTTGAGCTTGTAGGTGCGTCCGCCGAGAGCCAGCCCACAAAGCTGGTGGCCCAGGCAGATGCCAAAAACCGGCACGCGGCCCAACATGTTACGGATCGCCCGGACGGCATAGTCGACCGGTTCCGGATCTCCGGGGCCGTTCGACAGAAAAACGCCGTCTGGCTTGAGGGCGAGCACATCCTCAGCGGTGGTCTCGGCCGGAACCACGGTCACGCGACATCCGTCCCGCGCTAACATGCGCAGAATGTTTTGTTTAATGCCGAAATCATAAGCAACTACATTAAGGAGCTCGCGCCCTTTTGCGTTTTGGATGAGCGCGGTGGGAGACGAAAGTAGCGGATCCCCGCTCTGGTTGCGCGGATCGGAGTCATCGAACTCGTAGCGGGCCTTGGTCGAGACCACGCGCGCCAAGTCCGTTCCCTCCATCTTCCTGATGGCTTTGGCCTTAGCAACCAGCACGTCCGGGTTCGACTCGGTCGTGGAAATCACCCCGCGCATCACGCCGCGGTCGCGCAGGTGGCGCACGAGGGCGCGGGTGTCGATCTCCGCGAGAACCGGCACGCTGTAGCGCTCCATGTATTCGTCCGTAACCTGCTCGGAGCGCCAGTTCGAACTGATCGCGGAGAACTCGCGAACGATAAGGCCCTCGATATAAGGCCGCGCTGCCTCATTATCGGCCTGGTTGGTGCCGTAGTTGCCAATTTGGGGGTTGGTGAGGACGACAATCTGCCCGGCGTAGGAGGGATCGGTCGCAATTTCCTGGTAACCGGTGAGAGAAGTATTAAAAACGACTTCGCCCTGACATTCGCCTGAGTGTCCGTGGCCGTGCCCGCGGAAGATGCGCCCGTCTTCGAGCGCTAGGATCGCCTGCATCGCCTCTCCGAGGAGTGGATTCAATCGATTTTAGCAGGTTTATGCGGACAAAATTGGTCCGGTTTTCCACGGATCAGCGTACGATACCTGCGTCGCGAGCCGGCCAGTAGATAAACACGGCTTTGCCATAGATGAGCGAGCGCTCTACGGGCCCGAAATCGCGGCTGTCGGAGGAAATCGACCGGTGGTCGCCCATCATGTAGTATTCGTCGGGCGGCAGAGTTATTTCGGCGATGGAGCGGTTGTCGCGGTATTCCGGCGGCACATAGGGCTCGCGGATCGCTCTGCCATTGACGAATACACGGCCGTGGTCGACGCGGAGCTGGTCTCCGGGCAGTGCGATCACGCGCTTGATGTAGCTCTTCTCAGGGTCGCGCGGGTAATGAAAGACCACGACGTCGCCACGGTTGATTGCCTCGAAATGATAGGCGAACTTGTTGATGAACAAGCGATCGCTGTCCTCGAGGCGGGGCAACATACTTGTACCTTCAACGCGGACAGGCTGATAGAGGAAAGTGATGATGAGGGCTGAGGCGACCGCGGCAACAGCCAGATCGCGGACCCAGAGCATGATGCCCGCGGATTTCTTCTCCTCGGTCGCAGACTTTTCTGCGGGGATCAAGGGCAACCATTCTCCGGAGGCCGGATCAATGAGTGTTCTGTCCGCGAGCGGCACGGATGATCGCCCTTCGGACGCGGAAGTCTCTGCTCCGGGCTCGGGCAAGGGGCTGTGAATCGCCGGCGATGCCGCGCTCTCCGGCGGCAGCCTCAAAGCTGGCGGAAGGCTTGAGCCTGATTCAGGAAGTGTGGGGTCGGTTGAGCCGTTTTCCATCTCTACAAATCCAGATTACTCCTGAACCGGGCCATCTTGCACTTGCAGGGCATCCCGGAAGTAAAGGCAGCCGTGCGAAATGGGTGCGATCGCCTCGGAGTGAAATTCGCATCGCACTTTTCCTGGCTTTGAATTGAGATCACCCTCTCGAATGAAGAGACCATCGCATGACGATTTAGTAATGCCCCATTCGGTGGATTGTTGAGTACGGAAAGGAATCGTTTAATGACTCTTGTACCGGGAACCCTCAATCCATCATTTCATCGCTAGACCTCGTGGAGGAGCATGGTAACCCTCATCGATTCCCCCCAAGTCGCATTCGTGTCCGGAACCAGGCTTCCGGCGTCTTCATCGTTTTCGATTCCCCGGCTTATCCTGCCGATTCTCTGCGTCTCACTTGGTGTCTCCGTGGGCTCCGCGACCGGACTCACGCTCGCGATTGTGAACGCCCGCAATCAGGCAATGGCCACTCCGAGCGAATCCATTCAAGCCAGCCCTGCACCCGCGGCCAATCTTGCCATGAACGCCGGCTCCGCGCAGGCCGCTCAACCGGTCATCGCCGCCCCCATTTTCACTCCAACTAAGCTCGCTTCAAATACGTCCTCCAACCCCTCAGTCGAATTGCATCCTGCAAAGTTGAACCCCACCCGCGCGAACGTCGCTCGGACTGCAGCCTCGCCTTCCAAAGTCGAGGTGGCCCTGAACAAGGCGCCGGACGCGCTCAAACCCGCGACATTCAAGCTGGAAGGCAAGGAATACCACGCCGCGAGAATGACCTTCGCACCCCCCGCAAAACCGGAGCGGCAGGATGCAGCGGCCGCTCAGCCCGCCGCGCCAAGCCTACTGAATCCAGCGCAATGGAGCCTCGATGCGTCGTCTCAGGCGAGCCTTTACACGGAAGGCCAGCTGACCGTTTCGGACTACGACCCGACTGCAAGGACCATTCAAACCAGCGACGGAAAGACCTTCGTTCTGGGCACGACAGTCGCGGCTGGAAATGCAACATCGTGGGAGACATACCGTTCCGACGTCCGCTACAGGTGCGACCAGAATGGAAGCTGTATGCTGATGCGCCCCGGAGTCGTGGCGCCGGACGCAAAGCTCCTCTAGATACGAGAGGGCCAGCCCTCTGCTTGCTTACACCGCCCTATTCGCAGCCCAGGCCCCCCGGGGGGCAAAAGACCCGCGGGCGGTGGTTGGTGATGGGTCTCTGCTGGTTAGCGGCCGGGACCAGTGCGGGCGCGGTTCCTGGATCGCCCACTCCGGCCAGGTTTTCATCCTCCAGAATCAACGGGCGTTGCAACACCATCTCAACCTGAGTGCCGCGGGGAATATCCACGTCGGCGTTGCGCGTGAACAACGAAACGATGCCCACGGTGGCGAGCCCGGCGCCGAGTCCCGCGAGACCTCCTTCAATCGGATGCCCTGACGCAGCGCCGCCGATCGTGCCTACGCCCGCGCCGGTGGGCAGGGCGATTTCTGCGGTCCGGCCTGCGTTCCGGCCCTTGTCGCCATTCTGCTCGATGGTTCCTTCGCCATTGTCCTTCACGGTCTGGTTTCTTGATCCGGGAACGCTGTCTACAACGCCCGGAATCTCAACCACACTGCCGTTGGGGAAGATGATCGAGGTAAAGTGCATGTCCAGTTGCGCCTTGGCCCTCATTCCCCCTCGCTGCACGCGATCGACAACGCCCTGAACATAAACACCGTTGGGGATCATGACCCGATTCCCTACCACGACAGGAAACGTCGACGAGAGATAGACGCCGTCGCCCGCCTTGGCCGACTTTGTGTTGATGGCACTCCTCAATTCCAGCAGAACCTTGGTTCCTGCGGGCACAGTGTAAATTTTTCTAACCGGGACAGTGTCTGCCGGACTGGCGGGCTCGGCGGAGTCGGCGCAGGGGTCACCGTGTCGGCTGGCGCCGCAGGCTGCGCGGGTACAGGAGTGGCTGCGGGACTCGAAGCTGGCAGCGTTGCGGGCTGCTCGACGGTTGCCGGAGCCGGAGCGTTCGTGGAGGGCTGGGTTGGGACCGGGGATTGGGCCGAACACAGACGGAGCCCCGCAAAGGTCAAGCTGGCGGCCACCAAAGAGGCCACAATTGCCGCCCGATAGCCTTTCAGCAACCTTGACATGCCAACCCTCCGCGTTCAACTGGATAGACGAAACATCCGAACACAAGGATAGCTCGACTTGGCAGGTGCTGAGGGTTAAAAGAGGGATGCTACGAACGTCGCGAGGGACGTAGCCGCGTTACCATGCCAGAAAGCGATGCCTCGAGAGTCTCAAAGTTCCGCTCCCGGCCCGGGCCAGGCGAAAAGCCGGTTTGCCTCGGCCTATCGCGTACTGGGAGAGGCCATCGAGGCGCGGGCCTTCCCGGGATGCGCGTTTGGAGTCCTGGCCGGCGGCGAAACAGTCCTGCAGGATGCGCTGGGCCGATTCACCTACGAAGCAAGGTCACCGGCTGTCACCGCAGAGACCCGCTTTGATATTGCGAGTCTCACGAAAGTGGTGGGCACCACGGCCGCGGTAATGCTGCTCGTCCAACGCGGGCAGATTGATCTGGAAACGCCACTGGGCGAGATTTTGCCGGCGTTCCTGGCGGGTCGGGCCCCTGCCGACCTCGCGCGCTTTGTGACGCTCCGTCACCTTCTTGCGCACAATTCGGGCCTGCCGGGGTATGTAGAACTGTTTCGCCATGCATCCACGGCCGAGGCGCTCATGCGCGCCTGCCTGGCGCTACCCCTTGAGGCAGCGCCGGGGACCCGAGCCGAATACTCCGATCCCGGCTTTATCCTGCTGGGCAAAGCGCTTGAAGCTCTCATGCACGAACCGCTGGATTCGTGGCTCACGCGTGAGGTGTTTGATCCGCTGAACATGTTTGCGACCGGATTCTGCCCTACCCCGGCCGAGCGCGGCGCGATTCCCCCCACCGAGGTGGATACCTGGTTTCGCCACCGCCTGATTCAGGGCGAGGTGCAGGATGAAAGCGCGTGGGTGCTGGGGGGAGTGGCGGGACACTCGGGGCTGTTTTCGAAGGTCCCCGATCTCTTGCGGTTTGCAAAAGCCATTCAGCTTTGCCGGTTCCCTGGTCCAAAACCTGAAGGAGCGGAGCTCTTGAATCGATTTACTCAACGACAAGAGCCGGTGGGTAGTGAGCGCGCGCTGGGTTGGGACACACCATCGCCGAATGCTTCATCGGCAGGCAAGCACTTTTCAAGCCATTCGATAGGCCATCTTGGGTTCAGCGGCACGTCGCTTTGGATTGATCTGGACGCGGGTGTGGCCATCGTTTTGCTCACCAATCGCACCTGGCCCGATCGAAAGAATCAGCTAATTCGCGAGGTGCGCCCTACTTTTCACGACGCGGTTCGTGAGGCGCTCTAAAAGTAGGGTCGATAGGTTACCGGGGCGGCTCAGCCGGACGAAATTTGTGTAGGGCCTTGACCGAATTTATAGATACAATAAATGCTGGGGTCTGACGCGATGTTACCAATGACAACGCTGCAGGAAACGGCCGGCTCCCGAACGAACGGGAATCACAACGACCAGGCCAACCTGCTTCAGCAACTCACCACCGAGAGCCAGAACGAGGCTTCTCAGGGGCTCGATACAAAATCCGCGCTGGAGATCGCTCGCATCATCAATCACGAAGATGCGAAGGTCGCAGCGGCAGTCAAGAAAGCCATCCCCGAAATCGCCGCAGTCATTGACCAGGTTGCGCGCAGCCTGCGGGATGGTGGCCGATTGATCTACGTCGGCGCCGGTTCCAGCGGACGTATCGCGGCCCTCGATGCTTCAGAGTGTCCTCCCACCTACTCCACCGCGCCGGGACAAGTGCAATACATCATGGCCGGCGGTCCCAAAGCGCTTGCATCTGCGGTCGAAGTGAATGAAGACTCCGAGGAGCTGGGCCAGCGCGACATCGCGCGCCGCCGTCCAACGCGCAAGGATATTGTGGTTGGCGTCTCGGCTTCCGGCCGCACGCCTTATGTTGTCGCGGCCGTAGCCTACGCCCGCGCGCGCGGAGCGCACACCGCAGCCGTGACCTGCAACCAGGCAACGCCCTTGTCTGAAGCAGCGGATATCGTCGTCGTGGCCGATGTGGGGGCTGAAGTCATCTCGGGATCCACACGTATGAAGGCCGGCAGCGCGCAGAAAATGATCCTGAACATGATCACCACCGGCGCCATGACGCGGCTGGGCTACGTGTACGAGAACCTGATGGTCAACGTGCACATGCAGAATTCAAAATTGGTGGAGCGCGGTATTCGCATTCTGGTGTCGGCGTGCAACATTGACCGCGCGACAGCCGTGGACACCATCAAGAGCGCCGGGCGCAGCGTGCCTGTGGCGCTGGTGATGTTGAGAGCCAAAGTGGACAAGCCGGAAGCGGTACGGCGTCTGGCTAAGTCTGACGGCAACGTCCGGCTGGCGATCGAAGACAACGTGCTGGAGTTGTAGCGCGAGTCTAAAGCTGGAGACCTCTCGCACATGCCCCCTGCCAACCTTGGAGCAATTTCCCCATGCTTCATCGTCACAGACGTGAAGCGGACGCTCGCCTTTTATTGCGACAAGCTCGAGCTTTAGAGCATTTCGAGAAGTGCAAAAACAAGCTCGCAGACCGCGCTAACGATCAATTCAATCGCAAATGCGTGCCATGTACCGGGTTCGGTTGCCCATGCTCACGGCAGAACGCGCTGAATGTGCAGGAACAGAATCAGGTTCAGCACAATGCCGATCACCAAAACGCCGATTCCGATCACCGCGACTACCTTTACCCTGCTGGAAAATATCTTTAGATCTTCAAGTAGCTCCTGCTGCTCGAGAGTATTGCGGTCTGTGGCTTCGCGCACCATCTCCAACTGATCTTCAACGCGCTTGAGCGAAGCGTTCTGCTCAATCACCTGCTCGCGCAAGCCGCGATGCTGTGTCTGGAGTTCAGCGAGGCCGCTCTCAAGGGGCGCAAGTCGACTTTGGGCGGGGCCGGCGGCGCTTGCGGCCGCGGAGTCATCACATTGGAAATGGCGGTGAGCACATTGCCTTCAAGCAGGGGCAGAAGGCGCTGCACGATGGGCATAACCGTGCGAAACAAGTTCATGGCGCGCTGCGCGCCGCTGGGCTCCTCCTCGCTCGTCGATCCGGGCAGAGCTCGGCCAGGAGGCACGCGGTTCCCTGGGGGCGGAGAACCCATTGGACGGCGCGCTGAGCCCATGGGTAAAGGCGAACCCATGATGCGTGACTGCTGCGCGTCGGATCTGGGAGACGATGAGCCGCGATCAATGGATTCGATGCTGTCGTGCTGATTCATGCAAGGCCTTCTCGTTTCACGGGAAACAATTCTCATATATAGCTCATTTGGCGTCCGTTGGGAACTCCGACTTATCCACCGCCGAGACTGGGCAGGGCCGTCGCCAGCGTATTCTCGAAACGAGGAGAATCGCGTGAAGGCACATGTGAGCCGCACGCTGCGCAGTGTGCAGCGAAGTATCCTGGCCGGGGTCATCACCATTGGCCCGCTCTTTGTTACCTATCTGATCTTCAGCTTTCTCTTGAACGAGCTGGCTCAGGCTGGACTGCCCGCGGTGCGCCTGCTTGCTCCGCTACTGCCCGAGGGCTGGCTCCGCTACACGTGGATCCAGCCCGTGATGGCGGTTCTCCTCACGCTGATTGTGCTTTATGTCGTCGGCCGGGTCACTTCTCTGGTGATTGGCCGCCAGGCATTCGGTCTGTTTGAGTCGATCTTGGAGCGGCTGCCGTTTGTCGCCAAGGTCTACACTTCCGTGCGGCAACTGCTGGACACGATGATGGCCAAGAAAGATTCCAGCCAGCGTGTGGTGCTGATCGACTTCCCTATCGCCGGCCAGAAGAGCATTGGATTTCTGACGCGCACCATGACCGACGCCGCGAGCGGCCAGCCTCTGGCAGCGGTGCTGGTGCCGAACGCCATCAATCCGACGTCGGCCTTTTTACAGATACTCCCCATCGACCGCGTGATCGAGACCGACCTGACCATGGAACAGGCGATGAGCATGGTAATGACAGGCGGCGCTGTGGGGCCAGAGACGATTCAGTACTCGAAGACGCCGAGCGGCACGGCGCAGCCAGCCGAAGCGAGAACTCCGCCCTCGTTTTGAAGTAGGAGCAACTCAGGAGGCACTTCCGTGGCAGAGGTTCAGACAAAAAAACGCCCCATCGCGATCACCAGTCTCAGCTGGCTTTATATCGCAGTCGGCGTGCTGGGGACCGCTGGGCACTATGGGAATTTTTGGACGCACAAGCCCACGGTGAGCGAATTTGCCTGGATCACCACGCTTGGAGCGGCTGCGATTATCGCCGGCGCGTTCATGTTACGCGGCCACAACTGGGCGCGATGGCTGGCGCTGGCATGGATGGCTGCGCACGTCGTCATCAGTGTGTTTCATCCGCTGCAGCGAGTTGATCGTGCATTGCGCTCTGCTTGTGCTGTTCAGCTATTTACTCTTCCGGCGAGAGGCGCGAATGTACTTCAGCGCGATCGTAATGCCCATCGAGGCGAATCGTCACGGCGCAATCGCCGGATCGGACTCCTTCGCCGAGGGAATCAGTTCTTCCACGTGCTCGCTCTCAAGCGTGACCTTGCGCAGATTGATGTGCTCGAATTGCGCCCAGATGAGACCCACCGGGGCAATGCCCAGGAAAGTAATCAGGAGAAGAGTCGTGGCGCAGGCCATCGCCGTTTCCGGCGTCATGCTGAACAGCGGCCTCAGCATCACCTCCAGCGCAGCAATCTGCGTGAACCATCCGATGACCGGCAACTGAATGATGCTCGCGATCCCGCCACCTGCCATCAGTGCCAGGCACTTCGCCAGCAGGCTCTCCATGCCCTTCCGGCATGAAGGCTGATACGCCTTCCACGTACGCCATCGTAATCATTCCCCACATCACGAGCGAAAGCGACAACGTGACCGCGAAATCCGCAGGGGTGCGCAGCGTGTCTAATCCGCTGTGAAACGCACGAATCTTGTCGCCGGCAGATTGCGCAAGTTTGTGCGACAGCGGAGAGAGAATCCTTTCGCAGAAGGCCGCTACGGCTTTTCCCGACAGGCGCACGGCCACCAGAAAGAGCGCGCCGGCAACGGTGGCGATCAGCCCGCCCTTGCCGAACCTGTTGAAGACTTCCTGATGCGGCAGCGTTCCCGCCGGCGAGGCCAGAATTGCGGTGCTGAAGAGAAGCGCCATGGAGCCAGCATCGAAAAGCCGCTCGACAATGTATACGGCAATCTGCGACGTAATGGGCAACCCGGTCTTTTTCGCAACCAGGTATGGGCGCACCAGGTCCGCAATGCGGCCGATCAGCGCAACGGCTGTGAAGCCCATGACTTGCGTTCCCAGCAACGAAAAAAGAGGCATCCGCTTGGTCGGGCGTAGAAGCCATGCCCAGCGCACCGCACGAAAGACAAAAGCCGTGTAGATCAGCCCGGCGCCGATGCAGACCTTTGTCCAGCGAGCCTTGCGGAACTCATCAAGAAAAACGTGCCAATTGAAGGGATGCAGATGCTGCTCATAGGCAAAGAGGCCGGCTAACGCAGCCAGCACAACCAACCCCAGAATCCATTGGCTCTTTTTCAAGCGTTCTCCATCCAGTCGTGGTCTAGAAGTATGTTCTCACGCGCTCGCGCCACTCGGACGATGGAGATTCGCACCCCGTCCCCGCGGAGTCAATGGCTGCGTCCGTGTGAAGGAACTGTGAAAAAGTGCGCGCGGGATGGAACTACGGAGTGGGCTGCGCGGCTGGAGTGTTTGCCGCCGTGCCGGTGCGCCGGGCCTCCGCTTCGCGAGCCAGAACGCGGCGATTGAACTCGTGAATCACGCGGGCGACATATGCATGCGTTTCGCGGTACGGCGGAATGCCGTGATACTTGTCGACGGCTTCGGGGCCTGCGTTGTATGCGGCCAGCGCGAGCGCAAGATTGTCGTGATATTTGGTAAGAAGCGCGTCTAAATAAGTCGACCCGCCGCGCACATTCTCGTTCGGCTCAAAACTGTTCTTCACCCCTAGCCCGGCAGCGGTTCCCGGCATCAGTTGCATCAGGCCCTGCGCACCGGCACGGCTCACGGCGCGAGTATTGCCATCGCTCTCCGCCTTTACGACACTGGCCAGCAGGTCCACATCGAGATTGTGGTCGGCTCCGGCTCGCGTGAGCATTTCGCGCAGGTCGCCCGGAGTCAGTGGAGCCTGCGCATGAGGCTTCGCCGGGGGATCGGACAAACCGGGCGCGGGCGGATCGGGCGCCGGCTCGAAGGATGCGATCTCCGCGGGATCGAACTCGATGTAGCTATCCTCACCTGTGCTCAGGTAGAGGCGCATGCGGCCATCGACCAGTGCATGATGATCGCACTGTTCTACAAAGCCGTTGCTGAGCGTCACGCGCTCCCCGGCGCGAGCCGTGTGCGGCAGGGCAACAAGCGCCGCCAGAAACAACGCTGCGATGGTGGTTCTTGCGCGCATTGTGAGTCGCACTTCCAAATCGATGAGCCTCTCAGATTGCCGCCGGCGTCATCTTTGCCAGCGCGCGCTCGATCACGACTGCCACGCCATCGTCATCGTTCGACGGCGCCTGCTTCCATCCGCGCATCTTTGCCAGCGCGCGCAGCTCCGGTGCCGCATTGGCCATCACAATTCCCTGCCCTGCCCACTCCAGCATATCCGCGTCGTTCCAGTTGTCGCCGATCGCCATGGTCTCCTTGCGATCCACGCCGAGGCGCAGTGCGAGCCGCTCCAGCGCCCATCCTTTCGATACGCCGGGCGGCAGAAGGTCGAGAATCGAAATGTCCCGTGCCGGATACTCCGTGCGCACGGCCTCACATTCCGTTGCCCACTCGCTCGCCTTCAAAGCTTTTTCAGCCTCTTTCATCTCGAAGATCGTTCCCGCGGCCATGCCTTGAATAGGATCGTCGCCATCAACCAGGGCCAACTCCAGCGGCTTGACCACTTCGATTGCGTTCCGATTCGACTCAACCCACATCGCGATGCGTCCATGTGCATGATCAATATCTTCGAGCACCAACTCGCCGCGTCCCGGTCGATCGAAAGTGAAAACTACCGCTCCAAAAGGCCTCAGAACGGCGCAAAGGCCCCGGGCCACTCGCGACGGCATATGGCAGCGATCGATCACACCGCCGCCCAGAGTCGAGAGCACTGCACCATTGGACGCGATCAGGGGCGTATCCGCTCGCAGGCCGAGACCTGCCAGCAGCGGCAAAGTGTAAGCCGGCCGGCGGCCCGTAGCGATGGCCACGGTGACGCCTGCCTCTTGCGCCGCTCGCAGCGCCTTTGCATTGCGGTCGCTGATCGTTTGAGAACCTGTTGGCAGTAGCGTGCCATCCACGTCGATTGCGATGAGCCGCGGCGGTGGGTGCATAGATTGAGTGTACTGGCCGGTCGATTGAAACCCAGCAAAGTCATCCAAAACGAGTGCCAATCCGGTAATCTCTTAGCTATGGAACGAATCTGCAGCCAATGCCACGCGGTTCTCGCAGAACAGACGCAGGCGGACTGGTGCCCGGCCTGCGGTGGCGCGCTGGTCGAGCGGCAGACTGTGCCCGAACCCGATTCCGGCAGGCCGCCTGCGGAAGTGGATCATCGCGGTATCGTGCTGCCGCGTCGGCACGCGCTGGGCGGGATCATCACGCCGCAATAATTCCCTTATTCATACCGCAACGCCTCGGCTGGCAGCACGCGCGCGGCCGATGACGACGGATACACAGTCGCCAGAAGCGAAATTCCAATCGACACAATCGACACAATCACCCCGTCAAGCAAACGCGGCGCGAAAGGCAGCGTATCGATCGAGTAGACGTCTGCCGATAGATGGATGAACTGATAGTGTCCGCCCGCCCACGATGCGATATACCCGAGTGCGAGACCGAGAACCGTACCAATCACGCTGATAAGCAGGCCCTGGAACAGGAAAATCCTCCGCACTTGCCCCGGATCGACACCGAAGCTCATCATCACCGCAATGTCGCGCGTTTTCTCCATCACCATCATGGTCAGCGCGATAAGAATGTTGAGCGCGGCGACGATCACAATAAGCGCGATGACGATGAAGGTGACCACCTGCTCCAGCCGGAGCGCGCGAAACAACTCGCGATTTTCTTCGGTCCAGTTGGTGGTCATATAGCCTTTGCCCGCAGCCTGTTCGATGGAGCGTGCAATCTCGGGCGCGCGATTAAGATTGTCGACTCTAAAGCTGATCACGGAAAGCAGATCGGGCTCATCGAAGAGGTGTTGCGCGTCGGCGAGGCGCAGAAAACCCATCTGTGCGTCGTATTGATAAAAGCCGGAATGAAAAGTTCCGGCTAGCCTGAAACGCACGTACTTGGGAATCACGCCCATTGGCGTCATCTCGCCCTGTGGACTGATGATGAGCACGGAATCGCCGATAGACGCGCCGATGGTTTCCGCCAGGTCGCTGCCCAGAACGATCGGCGGCAACTCTCCGGTCTGTGGGGATGCCGTTTCGGGTTGGGGCTCGAGAGCTTGCACCGCGCCGGGCGTGGCCGTTGAGAGCAAGTCGCTCACAGTACGTTCATCGTCGGGCAGGATTCCTTCAATCATTGCGCCCCCATCGCGCGCGCCGCGAGCGACCAGCACCTGTTCATACAAGCCGGGAGACGCAGCAACGACGTGCGGAACTTTGCGCAGACGGGCCAGCAGTTCCTGCCAATCAGAGATTCCGCGCCCTTCCATTTGCATTAATTGCACGTGCGCGCTCGATCCGAGCAGCTTGTCCTGTAAATCGCGCCGCATGCCGTTGGTGATGGCCAGGGCGATGATCAATGCCGCCACTCCGGCAGCCACACCGACGATGGAGATGACGGTCACGACGCCAACCACGGCCTGCCGCCGCTTGGCCCTCAGGTATCGCGCCGCCACATAAAGTTCAAATCGCATTCGATCAGCCTGACTTTTTGTAGCGCCGGCCTCCAGGCTGGCTGTACTGGCGGCGTCCTCGCCGCCAGCGAGCGCATCCTCGTTCAGAGGCTAGTGCTTCATTTACTGCCTTTGCGCGGGAACGATCGCTTTCGCCACGCCCACATTATCGTAGCGATCATAGGCGCGCACAGTGATCAGGTGCTCGCCCATTTTTTGGTTCTCGGTTTCGAGCGAGATGCGGAACTCGTAATGCTCGCGTTTTGAATCAGAGATCTTGCCCGCCGGATCAATGGTCTGCCAGGGCCCGGCGTCAATCGAGTATTCGGCGCGCGCAACCGGCGAGGCCGCGTCCTCCGCGTCAAAGCTCACGAGGAATGGCCTGGGACAATCCAGGCCCGCACACGGTTCCTGCTGCTGTGCTTCGGCTTTCAGATTGCTGATGACCGGCGGCGTCGTGTCAATCACAAATCGATCGCTGACCTTCTCGCCCGTGAGCGCATCGCCCGGCGAGTGAGCAGGAGCGTCGGATGCGACCACCTTGATGCGGTAGCCGCCATCGGGAATCAGCGTGGCGTCGAAGCTGTACGCCTGCTCCTTGATCTTCTTCTTCAGCGGCCACCACGCGCTGTCGCCATCGCCGCGCAGGAAAAGCGAGTAGATCAGCGAATCGCCATCGTCGTCATGCGCCGCCCAGCGAACTGTGACCGCAGTGCGATCCTTGGCTGCCTGTAATGGCTGCGTTGAGGAGTTGGCGTCAAACGTGATCGTCGAACCCTGGTTCGAGGACGGGAATGTGATGTTGACCGTTTGATTCTGGGAGTAGTTTGCCTGGGGATTGATGCGCGCGCCCGGTACCACCACCAGCTCGTCAACAACCGGAGCGGAGTTTACAGGCAGGTAGTTGACGCCAACGCTGCCTAGCATTCCTCCCGCATGCAGCACCGCCTTCCACTGCAGAAAGCGGCCCGGGGGGGAGGCGACGGAGCCATCCGCGAGGGGCTGCCAATCGCTCCAGCCGCGCACGGGCTGCTCCACATTTCCGCTGCGCGTCAGAATGTCATAGCCAGAGGAGCCAGGCTCTATCTCCACGCGGCCAAAGCGGGCGAAGGCTCCGGCATCCAGAACGTCACTCGCGTACTCGTGCGTTTCTGCCGCGCCCAGCTCAAAAACTTTGCCGATGTTGCCCGTGCCGACGAAGATCCGCTCCGCATTCGATCCCGCGGAAAGGCTCAGACCCTGCTGTGCTTGCAAATGGGCGATGTCGGCGTAGCTGCCGTCGTCCTGGATGCGAAAGACTTGTCCGCGATTGCCACTGAATGCAAGCAGACCATCGGACCGCGCGGCGAGCGCGTAAACAATCGCGTCCTTGCTCGACCATAACGAGCGCGGCGCCTGCCCCTCGGTAAGCGCGAAGATTTCCGTTCCCTCGGGCACCGAGGCGCTGGCATTGGCCGCTTGCACAGACTGCGGCTGAACCACCGTGATCGTAATCGAGGCCGTCCCCTGCACCGGCAGCGGAGGCAGCGGATTGCGGCTCTTGTCGCCGACGCAGGCGGCGTAGATCGTGCCGTTCGCGCCAATCGCGACAGAAGTAATCTCCCGTCGTGGTGCCTCGAAGAGCACGTAGCCTTTGCCATTCGAATCGATCCCGTAAACCAGCCCGGATCCGTCGGAGCCGGCAATCAGGTTTCCCTTCGCGTCCCATGCCAGAGTGCGGATGTGCGCCTCGTCGCTCTTGAAGAACAACTCGGGAGTTGTACCTGGCCTGCCCAAATCGACGCGATAAACAGCTCCGGGATTTCCCGTCGCAATGTAAAGGCGTCCAGCGGAGTCGAAGGTCAGATCCCAGATGTAGTGGGATTGGGCGCCGGAACCCGGGGTGGGTTTTCCGTCGCCGGCGGCGGCATCGGGCTTCGCCGCGTCGAATACGACCGTCGCATTGGATTCGTCTTGCTTGGTCGTCGCATCGGGATTGAGCTTGTAAACTTTGCCTGCCGGTACCGTGGCGGCATAGAGCGCACCATCCGGACCCATGGCGAGCGCCTGGATACTGAGGTCTCGCGTTTCGAAGAGCGTGAACGGCTTATCGCCGGGCTTCGCGCCAAGGCGGAGCACGGTTGCCGGAGATCCCGTGCCGGCGAATACGGTTCCCTTCTTGTCGACCACAACCGACCAAACGTAGGTCGATGGGGTTGTCACGAGTTCGGTGAGCCCCGGTCCCTGGCGTAGGTGCCCATCGCTCTCGATGGAAACACCTGCTGGCGTGCCTTTCTCAAACTCCTCCATTTGCGATTGCTGCCACAGGTGAGTGCCCTGCGCCGCAGCGCGAGTGCCTGTTGTAGACGCTCCGGCAGCAAATATAGCCAGGATTGCGATCAAGGTTGGTGCAGACGGGGAGCGATGGAAGACGCGGGAAGGTCTAAACATTCTGCCGCTGAGTTTACTAGAGTTGCCCGTCTCGAATCGAAGATGTGGCCGACGCCCGCGAGCGCGAGGACAGACGTCCCGCTCCTCTGCACCCCTGTGGAAATCCAAGGGGTAAAAGGCCAGCCTGGTGGGAGGCTCAAACCCAGAGAGCTTGCCGCTAAGCAATTGGCTGCCCAAACCGTCTCACATGAGCCCTTTTCGGTGAGCTACACCACAACTTCCATATAGTCAATGTGTATTTCACTTTGATAAATACGACTTTTGCACAAGCTGTACCCTCCGCCCATCTTTCCGCACTCGGGTCTTGCCAGTCGTATTTTCAGAAGACTACTATCCGGTTTGTTTGGGGGGTCCGCAACCACGGACCAAAAATCAGCCCTCCACTATGAATGCAGTTGTTCCCAAGTTCAAAGAGCTTCATCAACCAGCGGCGCCCGATAGTTTCGGCGCACGCGGACGGAGTGTCTCGTCATGGCATGGTATGCCTACTGCATCGGTGAGAAACAAGCATTTCCAGCTTTAGCCCGCCATCGCAAACCAGTTGCGATGGAATCGGTTTTCGGAGTCAGTGGCAATCAAGTTTTCCTTTATCCCGCAAGCGATCTAGCAGTTATCGTAAGCGAGCACAACCCACAGGAAAGCTTTAACCAGCGCTCAGGCGTTGACCACGCGCGGGTGATTTCGGACTGCTTTCAGCATTCCACAGTTCTCCCTTTCCGCTTCGGCACCGTCTTCAACGACGATGAGTCGCTGCGCAAGTCCATTCGTTCCAATCAACGCCAGTTCCAAGGCAATATCGACAAGCTTCGCGGCAAAACGGAGATGCATCTGAAGATCTTCGTCGACGATTGTTGCGGGCGGGAAATTGAAAAGCGATTCAGCGGCGAGGGCGTGGGCCGTGAATATCTGAGCAACCTGCGGGAGAATGCTTCTCGGGCACGCGAAAGGCAGACCCGGGCTCGCGCCGTCAGCTTCCAGATGCACAGGCTCTTCATGCCTCTCGACGAGGAAGTGAGCTGCCGCCTGATGGATAACGGCAAGATGATGCTCGACATTGCGCATCTCATCGACAGTAAATGCGTGGAGCGGTACCAGAACAAGTTCGCCACTACCAGCGCCCTGTTGCGCGAGTGTCAGATGCAGCTTTCCGGTCCTTGGCCGCCTTACCACTTTGTTCACCGCCTCACCCGCCCGATGCATGCGCCCTCGCAGCAGACGCCTGTCGCAATCGTCGCGACGCCAGTTCCGATGTCGGAACCTGAGCCCGCTCTCGCGTAGGAAGCCTGAGGTTCATTCAACAGCTTGCATAAAAGCTCCAGCTTCGGCTGGAGCTTTTCTCTTTGTCCCGCCTTCGCGTACCCCTCCTTTGCCGAATGTCCTAATCTAGAAGCATGAGCGAGCAGCTGCCCGACGCGAAGAAGACTTCTGTTGCGTTAAAGGATTCAAGCCTTGACCTCTTGGTCGTGGGTGCGGGACCCACCGGGCTGGCTACCGCCATCGAGGCGCAGAAGGCGGGCTTTCGCGTAGCGCTGGTGGACAAAGGCTGTCTCTGCAACTCCCTCTTTCACTACCCCGCGCACATGACCTTCTTTACCACCTCGGAACGCCTCGAAATTGGCGGCATCCCCTTCCCCAGCGTGAATGCCAAGCCCACGCGTGGCGAGGCGCTCGAGTACTACCGCCAGGTAGCCGCCTACTACCATCTGGATGTGCGCCAATACCATCGGGTGGACAGCGTGACGGGGCGCGATGGAGCCTTTGTGGTCCACACTGTCGATCGTTTCGGCCGGCCCGGCGAGCTGCATGCACGCAAGCTGGCCGTCTCCACCGGCTACTATGACCTGCCCAACTGGATGGGCATTCCCGGGGAGACTTTGAGCAAAGTGCACCACTACTATCACGATCCGCACCCCTTTTACGGCACGGACGTGGTGGTCATCGGCGGCAAGAACTCCGCTGCCATCGCCGCCCTCGAACTATGGCGAAGCGGGGCGCGCGTCACGCTCGTCTACCGCGGACCCGAAATTACGCCAAGCGTGAAGTACTGGATCAAGCCGGACATCGAAAACCGCATTAAAGACGGAGAGGTCAAGGCATACTTTTCCACCGAGGTGGTGGAGATCACGCCCGACGCGGTCGTGGTGGATACTCCTGCAGGCCGCGAGATACTCGCCAATGATTTCGTATTTGCCATGACCGGCTACCATCCCGATTTTTCGTTCCTGGAGCGGATGGGCGTACGTTTCGAGGGCGAGGACCGGTTGCCGGTTTGCAATCCCGAGACGCTGGAAAGTAACGTGCCGGGCATTTATCTGGCGGGAGTGATCGTCGCCGGTTCGCGCACCAGCGAGATTTTTATTGAGAATGGCCGCTTTCATGGAAAACTGATCGCGGATTCGCTTGTTTTGAAAGCACGGCTGCGGGACGGGGTGGGCGATCCGATCACCGCGGCGAGTTCGCTAGGTTAGCTTACTGACTGTCTTTCGGAGCGGATCCATGCAATTGCGTTGGTGGCCTCGGTCCATTCGCTGGCAGATGCTGGCCGGTCTGCTTTTGCTGGAGATTCTCTCCATCGGGCTGTTCGCCGGCGTTCTGGCCGAGCAGCAAATACGGCGCACGAATTTACGGGCTCAAAACTGGCTGGTGTATGAGTCGACAGCCCTTGCCACGCAATCCGCTGAGGCGCTTGAAGAGCAGAGGCCGAACTGGGTGGTTCTGGCCGTGCGCACCATGGTCGACGCGCCGATTGTGCAGTCGGCAAAAATCGTCAGCCCCTCGCGAGAAGTGCTCACTTTCAGAAGCAAGCGCCAGGAGGCCGGCGCGCTCAGCGCTGCAGAAGGTGCGCAGATTCCCCTCGCCCGGCGCGATCAGTCGACAATCTTCAAGGCCGCCGATGGTGGATGGGAGGCGATCCGGCCCATCTACACTGGGGCTGGCCTGCGCGGCTACGCGTTTGTAACGTTCGATCGCAGTGCTGCGCGCCAGCAGTTGGGTTCGCTCTTGGACGACACGGTCATTTTTGGTGTCATCTGGGTCGCGGCTTCGGCGCTCCTGGTGCTGCTCATGGGGCGCACCATCACACAGCCTTTGGCGCTACTGCATTCCGGCACCACCGCCCTCATGACATCGCCGGAAGACGGCAGCCGATTTCCCCTCCCCGTGCGCGTGCAAAATGAGATCGGCGACTTGATTGAAACATTCAACCGCATGGTTGCCTCACTGGCGGAGCAGCGTGCGGGATTGAATGACACGCTTTCGCTGCTTGACTCGATGCTGGCCAACGCACCGATCGGTTTGGCGTTCGTTGACCCAAATGGCCGCGTGGTGCGCGTCAATCAGATCTTCGCTGACCTGACGGGAATCGCTGTCAGCCGCCATCTCGGTCGCACTCTGCCCGATTTTCTGCCCGAGAGCGTAGCCGCGGTAATCGAGAATGCGGTGCAACAAGTCTTCTTGCGCGAGGAACCGGTACGCAATCTTGAACTGAGTGGCTCAGGCGGCAAACCCCGGCGTCCGTGGACCTGGCTGATCAGCGCCTACCCGGTGCGGACGACGCCGAATCAGGTCCGCTGGGTGGGAATCATCGCCCTCGATGCAAGCGACCGCAAGCGCAGCGAGGAGGCTCTGCGCCGCAGTGAAAAGCTCGCTGTAACCGGACGCCTGGCGGCTTCAATCGCGCACGAAATCAATAACCCCCTCGAAGCCATCACCAACCTGCTTTTTCTGCTCCGCTGTTCCAACGATCTTCCGGATGCGGCGAAGCAATATGTAGCCATGGCCGACAACGAAGTGCGCCGCATCGCGGAGATCACGCAACAGACCCTGCGCTTCTACCGCCAGCCAACCCAGCCTGCCAGGGTTCCGGCGGAAGAACTGATTGACTCCGTGCTCAATCTATATCAAAGCCGTATACATGCCACCGATCTTCATGTCGAGCGCCGGTACGAACCCGGGTTGACCCTCTTCTGTTTTGCCGGCGAGATCCGCCAGGTCTTCGCCAACCTGGTAGGCAATGCCATCGACGCCAGCGCCCCTGGCGGACGACTGGTGGTGCGCACGCGGCGCTCGCGCGACTGGAGAAACCCCGATCAAATCGGTGTCCGGTTTGTCATAGCCGATACCGGCACAGGCATGGAGCCAGATGTGCGCGAACACATCTTCGAGGCCTTCTTCACCACCAAGGACGCGACCGGAACCGGCCTCGGCTTATGGGTCAGCCAGGAGATCGTGCTGAAACATCACGGCTTGATGCGTGTGCGCAGCCGCAGCGCGCCGCCTTTGGGAGTGCCGCGACAGAATAGCTCAGGAACGGTCTTCGAGGTATTTCTTCCTGACGAACTGCCTGCTGTAGCGGCGTCCGGTTATTTTGCCGGCAAGGTTGCCGCAGGCGCCGGCGGGGTATAGGAGCCAGGTAAGCGCTTCAAGCCTTGAAAGTCCACACCATCCATCGCCGATAGAAATCCTGTCTGCAGGCTTGACAATGGGTCCGTTTTATGTGTTACGTTAGGTAACACTATGACGCGTAACACACAGTCCGACCACGACCCCAGCGAATTGGGAGAACTCGAACGCAGCATCCTGCTCACCATTTGGCGCAAAGGAACGCTCACCGCAGAACAGGTACGCGAGGAACTCGGACGACCGCTCAAGGACTCGACCATCCGCACCGTATTGCGCAGGCTCGAAGAAAAGGGCTACGTCGCTCACACTGTTCAGGACCGCACGTTCATCTATCGTCCCGCCGAATCGCGGCAGCGCGTAGCCGGCCGGGCCGTCAAACGCATTGTGGACTGGTTCTGCGCGGGATCGGTGGAGGCGCTGCTCGTCGGCATGGTCGACTCCAAGGTTCTGGACCGCAATGAACTGCAGCGTCTGGCGGAGCGCATCGCTCAAGCGGAAGAGAGCGGCGCAACCAGAGACTTCGAAAAGGGCGCCGCCAGGAACGCCCGCAAGAAGGAGGGAAAACCGTGATTCGATTCGCGCTGCCCGTCTTGTTTGGAGCCGTCTTGCGCGCCCTCGTGGCTGCGTGCATTCTCGGAATCGCCCTGCACCTGCTGCGCATAAAGAACGTCCGAGCGCAAAAAGCGGCCTGGAGCGTGATGTTGCTGGCCGGCATTGCTATGCCGCTGCTCATGCTCACTCACTGGATCCCCGCCTGGGCCGAGATCCGGCTGCCGGCGCCTTCCTGGTCAAGCACCGTTGCCTACCGGCCCACTCCAGCAAGCACTGTGCCTGCCGCGGCGGCCCCGATTCTGACATCCCGAATGGCGCCCGATTCAATTCCTGTTGCGCCGGAGACGAGTTCCCTGCCTCATGCGCGCGCTCTGGAAGCTGAGACCTTGCCCGATCCTGCAATCGGGAGCAAGACCCCCGAGACGTTGCCACCCTCCGCGCCGGCGACAAGGTCCGCGACCCCAAAGAGCCGCAGCTTCCCTCTCGACCCGCTCACCGCAGCCTGGTTCTTTTACCTCGCCGTCTGCGCCGCGCTCATGCTCCGTTGGCTCATTGGCCTTGCCTCGTCAATTCGCCTCTGGATCGAGGCCAGGCCCGTCGGTGCGGCAGAACTCTGCGACGTCGATTCGATGATTGCAACGCGCTCGAGCAGCCGTATCTGTTCTCCGGTTAACATCGGCTCGGGCATCGTCCTCCCAGCCGATTACTCAGACTGGCCGGTGGAAAAACTGCGCGCTGTGCTGGCCCACGAGGGCTCCCACGTTCGCCAGCGCGATTTCTATATGCAGCTGATCGCCGGCTTTTACGCTGCCCTCACCTGGTTCAGCCCGCTCGGATGGTGGCTCAAGAGCAAGCTCTCCGAACTGAGCGAAGCCATCAGCGACCGCGCCGGTCTTGAAGAATCGCGCAGCCGCTCCGCCTACGCACAGCTCTTACTCGAATTCGCGGCACTGCCGCGCCAAACTCTGACAGGGGTAGCCATGGCTCGCTCAAATAATCTCTCGCATCGCATCGACCGCCTGCTCAATGAATCCAGCTTCAGGCAAGCCTTCACCGGCGGCCGCCGTACATTCGTTGCCGCTCTTATCGTTCCCGCGGTGCTCGTCACAGCCACAACGCTGTTTCGCGTGCAGGCTTCCGCTGCACCAGGACATGCCAGCCCTTCGCAAACGGCCAGCCTTTCGAAAGATCAGTTGCCATCTTTCTCAGCCGTGACTGGCGAACCGAATCCCGCCCCGGCACAATCGGCCGATTCAAGTCCGACTCAAACGCCGCCTCCCGCTGCACCGGAAGCGGCTCCAGCATCCTCACCGAGCGCAAACCCCACGCCCGAGCCCGCCCCGGCTCCGCCCGCGCCTTCTGCCGATAGTCAGTCCACTCCGGGAACTCCGCCGCTTCCGCCGAGCACGATGGAACTCATCGTGCCACGAATTCCGCCCATTCCGCCCGTAGACGTCCACGTTGATGTGCCACCCATCCCTCCGGTCATGGCATTCATGAACGGCTACGAAGGCCGCGCACGGTGCTTCGCCGATGGCGATGCCTATGCGATCGTGGGCGATCCTGGGACGCCGGTACGATTCTGCGGCAACACGCGTGGTGAAATGGAAGCCCAAGTCGAAAAAGCGCGCACCATCGCCCACGGACATTTTCTGCTGTTCCGTCACGATGGCAAGTACTTCATCGTCGACGACCCCGCAACGGTGAGCCAGATCGAGCAGATGGACAAGGCCGTGCACGATCAAAGCGAGCAAATGCGCGCGCTCGGCCAGCAGCTCCGCGAGGCCGGTCGGCAGGCTCGCGAAGAAACGCGCAAAGCGACCGCCAGTATTCCAGCACCCGATCTGTCAAAGGAGATGGCCGAATTGAACTCGGCAGTGGCTGGGCTGACGGCCAAGCAGGGCGCCACCGTTTCGCGTGAGGAACTCCAGCAGGTGCAACGCGAGATTTCTGAACTTCAGCGCCGCGTGATCCAGGCCGAGGTGAACACGGACATGAAGGAATTCAACGAGGCGTTCAACGCCAAGTTCAAAGGCGAAATGGATAAGTTCAACGAGCAGATGAGCCAGATGGGCTCGCAACTGGGCCAGACCATCCAGGGCAATCAGCAGAGGATGAACTCCATCATCGACGACAGCTTGAAAAGCGGCAAAGCGAAGCCCGTGAACTAGGGCGTGCTTCATGAATCAAGCTTTGTAACGACGACCATGCCCGGGCACCCCACCCAATGGGTGCCTCCGGGGCCGAATCCACGTGTGAAGGGCAGGGCTCATGAACGCTGCGTCTGCGGCGCTGGCGCAAAGTCAGCGGACAGGCGCTCCATCCAGCGCGCGAGGGCCTGCTGGTCCGGCGAACCTGTGGCGTGGGCGTCGTGCACGTTGCGGCGCTCCTCGGGCTTGCGATTCTGGCTCAGTTTGAATTTGCCTTCGATGCTCGAGATGGGAATGCGAAAGCCGACGATGCCCGCGAGCATCGTGCGGCGAAAACCGTCAGGCAGTGCGTGCCAATGTTCGAGGTAAGCGGGCTCATTGGCGGCGATGAGATCGGCGAGCAGAGCCTCCTTGCCGGAATCGTCTTCAACGAGCGATAGAGTGCCGCGCGCATGGATGGCGATGTAGTTCCAGGTGGGGACAGACAGATCCTCGACATAGAGGGTTGGGGAAACGTAACTGTGCGGTCCTGCGAAGACGACGAGAGTGTCGCGGCCGGAAAGAGCACGCCAATGGGTATTGGCCTTGGCGAAATGGCCTTCGATGAGGCCGTGCTCACCCTCATCTTTGACGACGAGCGGGAGATGCGTCGCAGCGGCGCATTCATCCGCCGGCACGCCGGAGAGCGGACCGAAGAGCGTGGCAAATGAGTGCTCGCGCATGGCTTCGAGGAGCAGGGCGCGATCGTGAACGAGATTGAATTTAGGCGAATACATGGTTTCAGTGCCGGCGTTCGCTTGAAGAGCTCTTCCAGTCAGCATAGCAACTGACAGCGGCGCTGTAAGTCGAACGTTGCCCGGCCCGGTCATTGCGCAGTCTGATGTAGACTCATCGCAAGCCTATGCGGTTCATTCTTGTGTCTGCATTGCTTTTCTCCGCAATTCCGGCTCTGGCCTGGGGCCAGACTCAGCCAGTCCATCCTCAGCTATGACCAAAGCCAAAACGCTCTCGCCCGACGCGGTGCACCGCTCCGCCATCGTCATCGACACACATGCTGACACGCCGCAGCGCTTTCTTGACGAGCATTTCGACCTCGGCGATCCGCTCAACGGCGGCGACTGGAACCTGGAAACCGCGCGCAAGGGAAACCTGGGCGCGGAGTTCTTCTCGATCTGGGTCGATCCGGTGCGCTTCAAGGGCCAGTATGCGCGCCGGACGCTGGAGTTGATCGATGCCGTGAAACAGCAGGTGGCGAAGCACTCCGATCAGATGGAGCTGGTAACTTCGCCCGAGGGAATTGAGCGCGCGCATGGGGATCACAAGATTGCAGCGCTGATGGGGATCGAGGGCGGCCATTCGATCGAGGACTCGCTCGGGCTGCTGCGCCAATACTATGCGCTGGGCGTGCGCTATATGACCCTGACCTGGACCAACTCGAATGGCTGGGCCGACAGCTCCGGCGACGCGGACGATGCCAGCGTGCCGCACACCAAGGACGGCCTGAGCGATTTCGGCAAGGATGTGGTGTATGAAATGAACCGGCTGGGGATGATGGTGGACGTTTCGCACGTCTCGGACCGGACGTTCTTTCGCACACTGATCATCTCGCGGGCGCCGGTGATTGCGTCGCACTCATCCGCGCGGGCGCTCGACGATGCGCCACGCAATATGACGGACGATATGCTGCGCGCCATCGCAAACTCCGGCGGACCGGAATCGAAAGGCGGCGTGGTGCAGGTCAATTTCTACTCCGCATTCTTGTCGCAGGACTACCGAAATGCGTTGAAGGCGCTAGAGCCGGAGGTGAACAAGGAAATCGAAGCGCTGAAGGCGAAGAATAAAGCCGAGGGGAAAGAGACCACGCAGGCGGAGATCGACAAGCTGCAGCGCGCCGCGGCGGATCGCATTCCGCGGCCGCCATTTTCATTACTGATCGATCACATCGACCATATCGCGAAGGTGGCGGGAGTGGATCACGTGGGTCTGGGATCGGACTTTGACGGGATTCAGGGGCAACTGCCAGAAGGGTTGAACTCTCCTGCCGATTTGCCAAAGATTACAGCGGCGCTGATGGCTCGCGGCTACTCGGCGGAAGATTGCCGGAAAATTCTGGGCGGAAATTTGCTGCGCGTCTTTCGCGAGGTGGAGGCGGTCTCGAAGACGCTGACGGCGGAAGAGCGGCCGAGGATCACGGAGAAGCAGTAATCAGGGGTCAGGGGTCATATGGCCGCAAACTGAGTCGGCGACTCAATCGAACTTGAGAGTTCGCGGTTCCCTGCTCTGCACAGCGTTCTATACTGTTGCCCTGCTCGTTCTGCTCACCCTGGAGGCCCTCCGATGAAATTGATTGCTCCCATTCTGACCGCCGTTTTTGCCGTGCCGATGCTGATCCCGGCCCCTGCTCTTCGCGCGCAGGACGATAAACCCGCTGCCAGTGCGGATAGCACCGCGGCGAAGAGCACAAAAGCATCAGAGCCTGCGCCGCCGCCGGACTCGACCACGCAGGGTGCGATCGATGTGGGCGGGCAGCATATCGCGTACACGGCGATTGCGGGCACCCTCACCGTGGGCGCGACCGACACCGATGATGCGCAGCTCGGACCGGACGGAAAGCCACTGCCGGGCTCGCAGCTTGCGCTGGCGGCGCCGAAGGAGCCAGCCGATGCGCCACCCGTGGCGCACATGTTTTACGTGGCGTATTTCAAGACGGGCGCGAATGCCGAGAACCGCCCGATCACGTTTTTCTACAACGGCGGCCCGGGCAGCTCGACGATGTGGCTGCACATGGGATCGCTGGGGCCAAAATATGTAGAGACGGCCGGCGACACGCATCTGCCGGGGGCTCCCTACAGGCTGATCGATAACGCGGACAGCTTGTTGGACGTGAGCGACGAAGTATTCATCGACATGCCGGGCACGGGTTTTGGGCGGCTCGCAGGCAAGGACGCTGGCAAGGCATTCTGGGGCGTAGATCAGGATGCAGAGGCCTTTGCGCGGTTCATCGCGCGTTTTCTGGTGAAGTACGACCGGTGGAACTCTCCGAAGTTTCTGTTTGGCGAGAGTTATGGGACAACACGGTCGGCCGTGCTGGGAGACATTCTTGAAAACGAGAAGAGCATTGACTTGAACGGCGTGATGCTGCTGGGAGAGATTTTCAGCTTTCCCATGGCGACGGGTGCACCGCGGCCCGGGATGGACCTGCCCTACGAACTCGCTCTGCCCACCTATGCAGCGACCGCGTGGTACCACAAGAAACTGTCGCCCCAGCCGCAGGCGCTCGAGCCTTTCCTGAAAGAGGTAGAAGATTTCGCGCTGGGCGCATACATGCATGCGCTGGCTCAAGGGAACAATTTGAGCGATTCGGAGAAGCAGCAAGTAGCCGCGAAGCTGCATGAGTACACCGGCCTGCCCGTCGACTACATCATCAAAGCCGATCTGCGAGTTACAGCCAGTGAATTCGAGAAGACATTCGACGATCCGGAGGGAATGACGACAGGCCGGTACGACACGCGCTTCCTGGGTCCGACGCTCGATCCGCTGAGCGAGGGGTCTGAGTACGATCCCCAGAGCGCGGCGATCTCGTCGGCGTACTTTTCGCTGGTGAATCTGTACCTGCGGCAGAATCTGAAATATGGCGAGGGGCAGACTTACTTGCCGCACGCGCTGTTTGACGGCGTGGGTTGGAACATGACGCGCCAGGGCCCGGGCGGTACGTTCAGGAGTGCAATCGGGCTTAACGTGAGCGCAGACCTGGCCGAAGCAATGAAGACGAATCCGCGCCTGAAGGTGATGGTGAACGACGGCTACTACGATTTGGCAACGCCGTTTTTTGCCGCGGAATACGAAGAAGAGCACCTGCCGATTCCCGCGTCGCTGACCGGGAATATCGAATACGACTGGTACGAAGCGGGACACATGGCGTACATACGCGACGAGTGCCGCAAGCTGCTCCACGACCGTGTGGCGGCGTTTATCAAGAGCGCCGATGGCGGCAAGTAGAGAGTGATCAGTGAACAGTGGCCAGGGATCAGGGGCTGACGAAGTGGGGGCTGCGCATCATTCTGCGATTTGGTAGAAGCGAAATTCCAGAAACCGGCCGGGCTGCGCGCTTTATACTAACGTTTCGCTCGATGTACCATCCGGAGAAAAAGAAATGCATTCATCCAGCCGCCGTTTCGCCGCCCTGACAGGGGCGGCGCTTTTGGTTCTTTGTGTTTCGGTCCGTGCACAGGACGCTAAGGCAACTGCCAAGCCTGCAACGCCCGCAGCAACAGAAAAAAGCGCTGAAGCGGCTCCGCCTGCTGATTCCACGACGCAGGGTTCGGTCACGGTTGGCGGCCAGCAGATTGCGTATATGGCCATCGCGGGAACGATTACGGTGGGCTCAACCGACGACCAGGATGCACAGCTTGGAACGGACGGCAAGCCGCAGCCGGGAAGCGAGCTCGCACTGAGCGCGCCCGCAAGTGCGAAGGATGCAACCCCCGTAGCGCAAATGTTCTACGTGGCGTACTTCAAGAAAGACGCGAAGGCTGAGGACCGCCCGATCACGTTCTTCTATAACGGCGGCCCGGGCAGCTCGACGGTATGGCTGCACATGGGATCGCTGGGGCCGAAGCACGTGGTGACCGCGGGCGACACGCACTTGCCGGCAGCACCGTACACAATGGTCGACAATCCGAATTCCCTGCTCGACGTGAGCGACCTGGTCTTTGTGGATGCCCCGGGAACGGGGTTTGGGCAATTGCTCGGAAAAGATCCGCAGAAGGCGTTCTGGGGCGTGGATGGCGACGCGAACGCGTATGCGCGGTTTATCCAGCGCTTCCTTTCAAAGTACGGACGATGGAACTCATCGAAGTTCATCTTCGGCGAGAGCTACGGGACGACCCGGTCTGCGGTGCTGTCGAACTTGTTGGAGAATAAGCTGAACATCGATATCAACGGTGTGATCCTGCTGTCGCAGATTTTCAATTTCACAACCGATATCGACCAGCCCGCAAACAATCCCGGCGTCGATCTGCCCTACGAGCTTGCTCTGCCGACGTTCGCAGCGACGGCTTGGTACCACAAGAAGTTGCCCAACCAGCCGGCGGCCCTGGAGCCGCTCCTGAAAGATGTGGAAGAGTTCGCGATGGGGCCATATTCGCATGCGATGGCGCTGGGCACCGATGTGAGCGCCGGCGAAAAGCAGCAGGTTGCAGAGAAGCTGCACGAGTACACCGGCCTGCCGGTGGATTACATTCTGAAGGCCAACCTGCGGGTGAGCGGCCCGGAGTTTGAGAAGACGCTGCAGGATGCGGATGATTTGACGACGGGACGGCTGGACACTCGGTTCTCCGGGCCGAACCTCGATCCGCTGAGTGAAGGCGCCGAGTACGATCCGCAGGACTCCGCGATTTCGTCAGCTTACGTGGCACTGTTCAATCAATACGTTCGCAAAGACTTGAAATACGGTGACGGCCAAACGTATCAACCGGATCCAAATGGCCGAGCCGCAATGGAATTGGAAGCATGACGGTAATCCGATCGGAGTGAACGTGAGCGCGGACCTGGCTCAGGCGATGAAGACCAATCCACGGCTGAAGGTGCTGGTGAATGGCGGCTACTACGATCTGGCGACGCCGTTCTTTGCCGCACAGTACGAAGAAAAGCACCTGCCGATTCCGCAATCGCTGGCGAAGAACATCAGCTACGCCTGGTACGAGTCGGGGCACATGGTCTATGTGCGCGATGAATGCGTGAAGCAGCTGCACGACAACGTGGCGGCGTTCATTAAGAACAGTGTTCAGTGATCAGTGGTCAGTGGTCGGCTAGCGGTGTTAGCGAAGTTTCAGGCCGCTAGCGGCAGAGAAACCGAGTGACTACTGCGATGGTTTTGGCTCCACCTCGACTGAGAGCGGCTTGGCGTAGACGAATGCTGGGCGATGGCGCGCGTAGAAGTGCTCTTCCCTGCGCTTGCGCAGGTAGCCGCGAGTCTCATACAGGTGGATAGCGGCGGAGTTCTCGACGTCAACATGCAGCCAGATTGCGGTTGCGCCTGCCGCGCGTGCTGACTCTTCCGCGTGGTTGAGTAGTTCGGCGGCGATGCCCCGGCGGCGCGACCCCGGGTGCACCTCGATGGTCTGAATGTAGGCGATGGTGCCTTTAGGTACGATGGCCCAATCGACGATCGTGAAGCCGGCTACTGCAGAATTCTCTTCGGCGATCCAGGTTACGGAATTCGGATTCGCGATCAACTTACGCATCAAAGCGCGGCTGAAGCGGAAGGGCTCGTCGAAGCAAAGCTCCTCGACGGCGTAGAGGCGGGTAAAGTCGCCGGGCTGGTATTGCCGATAGAGCATGGGCAGTGAACAGTGATCGGTGGTCAGGTTTTCGTGCTCGCCATGGATTGGCCGCCGTTTTCCGGCTGCCGTTGATGGGTCGATCGTCCAAAAGTCCGCAGGCCGCCCGAGAGCGGCCTGCTTGATTGAAAGTGAAGCGGCGCGCCTACACCTTGGCTTCGAGATCCGCGATCACGTCGAAGAAGCGCTGGTCGAGGCGGCGATTGGTGGCGATGGCTTCCTTGATGGGAATGTCAGTGATGTCGAGGCCGTGAACTACGGCGATGCGGCCCCACTTTTGCTCGTGCACCATGTCGATGGCGTGCAGGCCGTAGCGCTGGCCGAGAACGCGATCGTAGGCCGTGGGAACGCCGCCGCGTTGGGTGTGGCCCAGGTTCACGGAGCGGGTTTCATAGCCGGTCTTCTTCTCAATGAGCTCGGCAAGAGCTTCGCCAATGCCTGAGAGACGCACGTGGCCGAAAGAGTCGACTTGCTCCGATCCGACGACCTGGCCGACTTCAGGCAGATGGCAGCCCTCAGCCACGACGACGACTCCATAATGCTTGCCGTGATCGTAGTTGTATTTGAGCAGCGCACAAACGTGATCGATATCGATTTCTTTTTCCGGAACGAGAATGACGTGCGCTCCGCCGGCAACTCCGGATGCGTATGCGATCCAGCCCGCGTCGCGGCCCATCACTTCGATCACGACCACGCGGTTGTGCGAATCTGCCGTGGTGTGAATGCGATCGACGGCCTCGGTGGCAATCATCACCGCGGTGTCGAAGCCGAAGGTCTGGTCGGTGCCGCTGATGTCGTTGTCGATGGTTTTGGGCACGCCAACAGCTTTCACGCCGTTCTCGCTCAAAAAGAGCGTTACCGATTGCGTGTCGTCGCCGCCCAGGGCGATGAGCGCATCGATTTTATTGGCCTTGAGCACTTCCTGCACTTTATCGATGCCGCCGGGAATCTTCTTCACGTTGGTGCGCGAAGAGTGCAGGATCGTGCCGCCCCTGACTGAATGCCGTCGACTGCGTCGAGCGTGAGCGGAATGAAATTGTTGTCGAGCACGCCGCGCCAGCCGTTCAGGAACCCAATGAACTCGTCTCCGTAGTGATTGATGCCCTTTCTGACGGCCGCATAAATGACCGCATTCAATCCGGGGCAGTCGCCGCCTCCGGTCAACAAAGCAATTCGCATCGTGAAATCTCCTCAAAAACAGTTCGCAGTTCGTCGTTCACAGTTCGCAGCGCACAGTTTTCAGTATCGGCCGGTGCGCTGGATGTTTGAGGCGTAGTGCACAGTTTCTTACCGGAGGCGGGGAGGATCACCGGCTGTTACGCCATAAACAGTGTATCGCGGGGCTGTCAATGGGAATCGTGATGCGCCTCACTATGCCAGTGGTCAGTGGTCCGGAGCCCGGCGCTACCATGGTGTATGCCGGAAACTGGCGCTGGATTCCTGCTCGCATTTGTCGGCCTGGTCGTCGTGGTGCTGCTGGTGCTGCTGCAGTTGACGCGGCTGGGCTACCTGATCCGCGCCACGATTCCCGACCGGCCGCGCCAGCGCATGTTCATTGCATCGGTGGCTTTCCTCATCACATTTGCCGGCGTGCGGCTTCTGGTTCACCGCATTGCTAATCATGAAGGACATCTGCAGTGGGTAGTGGTGCGCGGAATGCACATTCACCACCTGGTGTGGGGCATTTTGATTCTGCTTTTTGTCGGATATGGCTGGCTGCTCGACATCGGATGGTCGCACTCGCCGATGTCAATCTTCCTGGGGCGGCTTATGGCGGTGAGTTATGGAGTGGGAGCAGCCCTTACGCTGGACGAGTTCGCCCTCTGGCTGAGTTTGTCGCCCGATGTCTATTGGACCCGCGAGGGCCGCCTGAGCATCGATGCCGTAATCCTATTCGGATCTGCACTGGCGGTGGGAGCATGGGGCGCCCCGTTTTTCGGAGCCTTGCAACGGATGTGGCACAGGCGAAAAGTCGTGCGCGAAGGCATCGGCGGCATCAACCAGCCGATTCGCCGCGGGCGGTTGCTTCGTCGGCGTATAGTTCGCCGATTTCCGCCGCGTATTGGGTTGTGAGAACGCGGCGCTTGATCTTCATGGACGGCGTGAGTTCGCCGGTCTCCTGCGACCACTCGTCGGCAACAATGCGGAAGCGCTTGATCGATTCAAAGTTGGCCAATGAGCCGTTTACTTCGCGGACAATCTCGGCGTAAAGCGCGACAACGCGGGATTCAGCCACGAGCCCCGCGCGCGAAGAGGCATCAATGCCATGATGGCGGGCCCACTCTTCCAGCGCGGCGAAGTTGGGAGAGATGAGCGCGCAGATGAATTTATGCCGATCGCCAACGAGTGCGGCCTGGGCCACGAAGACGCTGTTCTTCAGCTTGTTCTCGATTGGTTGCGGCGCGACCAGCTTTCCGCCCGAGGTTTTCAGCAGCTCCTTCTTACGGTCGGTAATGGAGAGAAAACTTTCGCTATCGAGATGGGCGATGTCGCCGGTGCGGAACCATCCATCGGCATCGATACACTCGGCGGTGGCGGCAGGCTTGTGCCAGTAACCGGAGAAGACCGAGGGACCGCGCACGAGCAGTTCGCCATCCTCCGCGAACTTGAGCTCGATATTAGGCAACGGCAAGCCGACCGTCCCCATGCGATGGTGAAGGGGCGTATTGAGTGCGATGACGGGCGAGGTTTCGGTGAGGCCGTAGCCTTCCCAAAGAGCGATTCCCGCGGAAGCAAACCAGCGTGCGGTGTCAATGCCGAGAGGCGCGCCACCGGAGACGAATACTCTCACGCGCCCTCCGAATGCCTCCCGAACCTTGGAAAAAACGAGCTTGTCGGCCAGTTTCCAGAGCATCGAGCTGGGTTTTCGGCCGTCATACACGGTATCAGCGAAGCGCGAGCCAAGATGAATGGCCCCGGCCAGCAATCGTTTCTTCACCGGCGATTGCGAAGCCTTCTGCTCGACGGCTTGACGAATCTTCTCAAAGACGCGAGGCACGCCGACGATGACTGTAGGGCGGACTTCTTTCATGGCCTGCGGAAGCTTGTCGAACTGCGAACAGTAGGCCACTTGCGCGCCGTGGTTGTACATCACGTAATCGAGGGCGCGCGCGGTAACGTGCGAGAGAGGGAGAAACGAGATACAGGCGTCGCTGGAATTGAAGCCGAAATCGAGGGCGGCGAAGTTCTGGTTTGCGGCGAAGTTGCCGTGGGTAAGAGCAACGCCTTTAGGCTCGCCCGTGGTTCCCGAAGTGTAGATGAGCGTGGCCAGATCGCCGGGCTCAACGGATCGAACGAGCGCGTCGAAGACGGGATCGCGCTCCGCGCCATCGGTGTCAGAATCGGCCAGCAGCTCGCTCATGGCGATGGCGCCCGCGGGAGCCGGCGAATCCATCATGACGATGTGCTGCAACTGAGTTTGTGATCGGACGGCCTGCAATTTGTCGAATTGCTGGCGCGTGGAGACGACAGCAACGCGGCAACCCGCGTCGCGCACCTGCTTCGCGATCTGCTCGCCGGTGAGCGTGGGATAGAGAGGCACATCGGCAGCGCCAACGGCAAGAGTGGCGAAATCGGTAACTGCCCACTCCCAGCGGTTCTCGCTGATGAGGACGATGCGGTCACCCTTCTGCACGCCAAACCGGAGAAACGCCGTTGCCAGAGCACGGACACGCTGATACATCTGGTCAGAGGAAATCGGATGCCAATGACCGAATTCGTCCTGCCAGAGGACTGCCCGGGGATTGCCTGCGCCGGCGATTCGAACAAAGAGGTCGTTGACTGTTGCGATTGAAGAGACAGGAGTCATTTCGCAGTTTTTGGAATCCGGGCAATCGTATCACCCGGGCCTTGGAGAGTGTAACAAAAGACTGCGTGCAGGGTTCAGGGGTCAGGTGTCAGGGGAAAGAAAGAAACAGTGTGGACGTGATTCGTGGATCGTAAGGCGTGGCGCGGGCTGTGAGGCGGAGATCCGTGAATGGCGAGGAGTCCGGCGGGCGCCGGACCCCTCGAAGTGCGTTACGGCAGGGCGTAGACGGTTTGAAGAACCTTCTGCTTGAGGCTGTCAGGGAGCGGCGCGTAGGAGAGGCTCGAGACCTGGCTTTCACCGGAGTTGATGGACCAGCTCAGCATGTCCTTGATGACCTTTTCATTCGCCGGATTCTTCGGCTGCGTGGGGATGAGCAGATAGGTGAAGCTGGAGATGGGGTAGGCATTAGGGCCCGGCGCGTTCGTGATGGAGACGCGGTAGTCGGCGGGGATCTTGGCGGTGGCCGCGGCGGCCGTCACGCCCTCGATCGAAGCCTTGAGCCAGTTTCCGGATGCGTTCTTGATGGCTCCGAAGTTGATGTGATTCTGGAGAGCATAAATCAACTCGACATAACCGATGGCGCCTGGAAACTCGCGCACCTGCGCCGCCACGCCTTCATTGCCTTTGCCTCCCACACCTGTGGGCCAATTGATCGCGGTGCCCTTGCTGGGGCCGCTCGCCCACTCCTGGCTGACCTTACTGAGATAGTCGCTAAAAATGAACGTCGTGCCGCTGCCGTCGGAACGGTGGATCACGATGATCTTGTCGCCGGGCAGGTTCACGCCGGGGTTGTCCTTGGCGATTCGCGGATCGTTCCAGGTGGTGATTTTGGCCAGATAAATATCGGCCAGGACGTCGGGGCTGAAGCGAAGGTCGCTGACGCCGGGCACGTTGAAGATGGGGACAACCGCGCCGAGCACCGTGGGAATGTGAACCAGCTTCACGCCGCAAGTCTTGAGCAGATCGTCGGTCATGGGCATGTCGGATGCGCCGAAGTCGACAACGCCTGAACAAACCTGCTTGATGCCGCCGCCGGAGCCGATGGACTGATAGTTGACCTCGACGCCGGGATGCGCGGCGCTGTATTCACTGAACCACTTGGAATAGATGGGATACGGGAAAGTGGCGCCTGCGGCTGTGATTTTCTGGGCTTGAGCCGCGCTCAGCGCGCACACGAACAATGCAACGAGTAGCAATGATTTCTTCACGATAAGCTCCCTCTTGGAATTCCTGCCGATGTTTATTGTCAACGGCCAATGTTACGGAGAGTTGAAAAGAACAAGGATTCAGGAAAAGGGGCCGGGGAACAAGGGGCTCCGCCAGTGCAAAACGCGCGAATCCTGCAAATCCTCAATCTAGGAAGAAACGCCGGCGTGAGTCGGTTGCGCAGGCGCGGGTTGAGGAGCGCTTTGCGGCGCGGGGGCCAGGGGCAGCGTGAAGTGGAACGATGCGCCCTTTCCAAGCTCGCTTTCAGCCCAGATGCGGCCGCCGTGAGCCTGCACGATGTGCTTCACGATGGCGAGACCGAGGCCGGTGCCGCCGGACTCCCGCGAGCGAGCTTTATCGATACGATAGAAACGCTCGAAGATGCGCTCCAGGTGCTCGGAAGAGATGCCGGGGCCAAAATCCTGAATGGTGAATTGCACTTCAGAGGCGAAGAGGCGCGCGCCGGCAGAAATGCGCTTTCCCGATTGCGCATACTTGAGCGCGTTCTCCATCAGGTTGCCGAAGACCTGGTGCATGGCGTCGGGGTCGGCCATGACAAGAGAGTCCGGCGCGCCGGCAGACTGGAGTTGGACGCCTGAGTCGACCACGATGCCCCCGATTGAGTCGATCGCGTCCTGAAGCAGCACACTCGCGCGGACGGGCTGCAGCTTGAGCTTGTAGTCGGGACTTTCGACGCTGGCGAGTGCGAGCAGATCCTCGGTAAGGCGATTCATGCGGCTCGCATTTTTGAGAATGACACCCAGGAATTCAAGCGTGGTTTCGGGGCTGGGGTGGGGATCTTCGATGAGCGTCTCAACATAGCCCTGGATGGAAGTGAGCGGAGTTCGCAGCTCGTGGCTCACGTTGGCGACAAACTCGCGGCGGGATTTTTGCGCGGCTTCAATGCTGGTAACGTCGTGGAGCACGACCAGCGCGCCGCCCGCGGGCAGCGGTGCGGCGTTGACCTCGAAGACGCGGCCCGGAGCAAGCAGGCTGGCGCGGCCCACGCAGAGTTCGCGGCGCTCGAGCGCGCCGCGCACGCAGGCCAGCAGCTCAGGATCGCGCACAAAATGGACGAGCGGACGGCCGGGAGCAATTTGCGACCCGAGAATGCCCTGCATGACGGAGTTGGACCAGCGGACAAAGCCCGAAGAAGTGATCGCAACGACCGCTTCCTGCATGGAGTCGAGCATGACGGCGAGCTCGTCGCGTCCGCTTTGGAGCTCGGCAAAATCCCTGCCCAGACGGACCGCGGTTTCATTGAGCGCGGCCTCCATCGAGGAGAGTTCGGCAATGCCGCTGAACGGGCCGGATGCGGTGTCGAGGGCGTTGATGCGAGCGGTGAGATCGCCGTCGGCAATGCGGCGAGCGAAGGTGACCACGCGGCGCAAGCGAGCCGAGAAACGCCGGGAAACGAACGCTGCCATGGGAACAGCCACGACAAGAGCGATCAGGGCAGACAAGAGCAAGTCATGGCCGTACGCGCTCAGGGTCATCTCGCCCGAGCGGTCTGCGAAGGCGCGAAACACAACCGCGCTCGCCACCGTGTAGAGCACGAGAAGGACGATGAAGAGACCGAGCAGTCGGGCAAAGACTTTGGAGGTCATGAAGGCAGCTTCTAGCTTCTAGCCATTAGCGTCTAGCTCTATTTCTAGCTCCATCGCGTTTTCGCGAGGCGACCGGACTCGAAGCGATGGTTGATTCCGGTGTTTTCTGGCTGGAAGCTAGAGGATAACGGCTAGAAGCAGTATTACTCGCCCTTCGGCAGTTCAAACCGATAACCCGCGCCGCGCACGGTTTTGAGGTAGCGCGGGTTTTCCGGATCGATCTCGATTTTCTCACGGATACGGCGCACGTAAACATCGACAGAGCGGGGCGTAACAAAGCGCGCGTCGCCCCAGACAGCGTCGAGAAGGTGATCGCGGCTGAAGACGCGCCCGGGATGGCGGGCGAGATAGTCAAGCAAACGAAATTCAGTAGCAGTTGTCGTGGTTAGCTCGCCGCGGACCTTGAGCTGCATGGCGCCGGCGTCAATGATGATCTCTTCAAAGGTGATGATGGATGGCGATGTCGGCCGCTCGAATCGGCGCAACACGGCCTTGACGCGGGCCACCAGCTCGCGGGTAGAGAACGGCTTGGTGATGTAGTCGTCAGCTCCCAGGTCGAGGCCGAGCACGCGATCGTTTTCGCCGGCGCGGGCGGTGAGAAAGATGATGGGGATGGTGGAAAGCCCGGCGTGATTGCGCAGGCGCCGGCAAACGTCGAGACCATCGCCACCGGGAACCATGATGTCGAGAAGAAACAAGGCAGGCGGCTTGCGCTCGGCGTCGGGGATGAGATTGGTGGGAGTATGAAACAGGCGAGCCTCAAAGCCTGCCGCCTCAAGATGATGTTGCACCAGCCTGGCAATGTCGGAGTCGTCTTCCAGAACAAATACGGATTGGCTCAAAACCCTCAGTCCTCGTCCCGCGGCCGTTTGGGTTGCTCGGGATCAGTTGACCGCTGGGAACCAAGAACAGAGTAAAACAATCAGGCAAAGAGAATGCAAACGTTTGATGAATTTGGGCAGGCCCGACGGATGGCGGCAAGTGGACATGAATCCCGGTTGGAGGGACAATGGGTGCGGATTCTGGGAAGGAGGCCGGCCGTGAAACTGGCTGGTTTTCTTGGATGCGCATTGATGGCAGTGCCCCTCGGGCTTGCCGCGCAAAGCACGAGCTATGGCGTTGCCGGCATGGAGAATATGACCCCCATTGGGCCGGACGGCCGGGCAATAGCGACCAGGCAAGCCATCACGCAACCGAATCCGTGCCCGGTTTCCGTGGAGGCATCGCATCTTTCGGATGGGAATATCGTGAGGACTGGCGGCGGTCAGTTCCGGACTGGTCGCGGCCAGGTCAATACGCCGCAAGATGAACGGCTCCCAGTGGACGGAGCCAAAGGTGTGGGGCAGGGGCTGCACTTGACGCTGAAAAGTGCCGACCAGAGAACCATCGATAGCGCGACGGTGAATTTACGCGGCTGGACCGCGACGGGCCGAACAGAACAGGTTGGGCAGGTGAGCACCGGCAAAGAAACGAACATTAAGACGCAGACACTGACTGTGTTCCTGATCCCGGGCGCCGCCCACACAGCCACAGTCGACGTATGGGCGCCGGGGCTAACGGCAATCGTATCGGTCGAGCTGATTTCGGTGAAGTACTCGGACGGAACAGCATGGACGCCGGCGAAAGACCGGACCTGCCGCGTGACGCCCGACCACCTGATGCTGATCACGCAGCGATAAAGAATCGACAACAGGATTTTGGTCCCGAACCGACGGCACGGAAAGTGGGGGTATTGCGTTCAGCTGTCCGCCTTCTCCAGGAGTCTTGGCGCTGCCCGCGCGATGCTTGCGGACCTGATACACAGCAACAGCGATGAGAGTGCTAAAGGTGACTGCAAGGAGCGCAATCGCAGTGAGGCCGTGCAGCTGCTCGAGGGGCGCGTCAACGTCATCGCCTACATCGCGGACCAGAAAAGCGAGGCCGATGAACACAAAGGCGATGTGGGTGCAAAACACCTGGAGCGAGGCCTTGCCAAGAGTGAGAAACGGTTCGATTGCGAGCCAACGCAGGTGACTACGCAGCGAATAGAGAACGACAAAGAAAGCCACCAGGTTGACGGCGCGAAGCGGACCGATCTGCCATTTATCGAGCTGAAGGCCGAATGCCGGCTGAGTGAGATGCGGGCCCAGCCAGCCGTACCGCACACCGATGAAAAAGAGGCATGCGGCGCACGAGAATGCCACCATCCAACTCGGAATGCGATCAAGCATCGGCTCCCCAAAGGCGGATCGCGCCCCGAGCCAGAGGCCCAAGATCCAAATAGCTTGCCAGGCGAAGAGGTTGAATGCGCCCGTCTCCTGAACCGGAATCTGAAGATGCGTGAGATGGACGATCCAGTTGTGGACCACATCGCGCAGGCCGAATTGCGCAAGCAACCAGACGGCGCCGCTGGCGAGAAGGATTTTCTTCCAACCTAAGCGGACCGCAGTGAGAGAATCAATGGCGTGAAGAAAAGAAACGTGACATACATCGGCAGTATGTCGAGCAGAGGCGGGCAATACAGCAGCAGAACTGAGCCGGCAATGGCAACGAAAGGATGCGCGAGATAGAAATCGAGAAGGTTGCTGATGGCGGCCTTGTGGGTTCCGAGGGCAAAAGCCGCGGCCACAGTGAACGCCAGTGCCAGCATCACCAGGTGGTAGCCATAAATTTTGAGCGATCGCTTCCACAGGCGAAGGCGAACACCGGTGGCGTTCTGACTGAATTCGCGCATGGAAAGGCGTCCGACCAGGAGAGCCGAGATGAAGACGAATCCCTCAGCCGACGAGACGAATCCGATGGGCGAATTCACGAAATCGCTGAAGCGCGTCGGCAGGTGCGTCAGCGTCATCCAGACGAGAAAAAGCCCGCGCAGTGCATCGAGCTCGGCGCGGCGTTCAATGCGTAAAGCCATGACAAAAGAACGGCCGGGCGCGACACGGCGTTACAGGCTTAGACGCTCGCCCTGAAGACAGGTTGCCAATCCGCCGCGGCCGCAACGGGCCCTTGGACGTTCAATCCCGCGCTCAGAAAAGACGCGACTTAGCGTTTCTTTTTAGCCTTGGGAGAGGCCTTCTTCGGGGCCGGTTTTGCGGGCTTTGCATGGGCCTTTTTGACAGGCTTTGCTACCGGCTTCGCCTTGGGTTTTGGGTGAGCAGTCTTGGCGGCGGGTTTCTTCACAGCCGGCTTGGCGGCTGTCTTCGCAGGTTTCGCGATCGGTTTCGTGGCTGGCTTTGCAGGCGCAGGAGCCGGCTTCTTCGATGCAGAAACAGGTTGTGCCTTTGCAGGGGCGGGTTTTGCCGGCGCGGGGGCCGCAGAGGGCTTAGTTGCAGCCGGTTTGGCGCCCGCAGGCGTCTTGCCGATTGCCGCCGGCTTGTGACCTTTTTTCCCTGCGAGCTTTTTCACTGACGTCGATTCTTCTTCCCCGTCCAGCTCCTCTTCTTCGTCTTCCGATTCATCGTCGATTCCGTCGGCCAGCGCGCCCTTGGGCAGAATCGCGAGATCCAGTTCTTCGTCGTCCCCGCCGATCTCCAGATCCTCTTCCGGCAAGGCGTCTTCTAACTCTTCTTCTTCGATTGCCGCCTCTTTGATCCTGGCTCCGGCTCGCTTCGCGCGCGAACGCTTGACGGTGACCTGCGGAGGCGGTGCCGGGGGCGAGTATGGCTCCAGGAAGGCACGCATCTCTTCCGGGGTGGTCAGTTTGCCATCGATCAGTTCGAGAAAGATCTTTTGTTTCAGCTCCTCAAAGATGGGCAATTCGGGGGTAATGCGCATCTCCTGCATGAGCACATAAGGAATGCGCTGATGAGCCTCTGGCCAAACCTTGAGGAAGTTATGGAAGCGCTCCTGAACGGCTTTGTCCTTACTGGTAAAGCCAAGCCATAGAATCGCTTCCGGGTCATAGCTCGTGAATAACTTGAAACATGCCGAGGGCTTGGCGTTCTGCTTGGACAGCAGCGTTTTTGCAAATCCCGAGGCCAGCGAGTCCAGCTTGTTCCACTCCTCCACGAAACCCGGCCGCAAGAGAGACTTCTTGAGTGCCGACAGATCGCGCGGCGGCAGCTTGGCGGTGAGGAGTTGCATTTGGGCGGCCGACATGTCCGGGTGAACACCCTGCAGAAGGAGTTGCACCGCGAGATCATGGAGAGCATTGAGCTTGGCCTCATCGGCTTTCGCGGATGTCCAAGCGGGAAACAGAACTTTCATCCATCCTTCGGCTTCGAGGGCGCGTAAAACTTTCAGGCCGTCTTCTTCGTGGCCGATCTGCTCCAGCTCCTCTTTTCGAGAGTGGTCCGACAAGAACTCGATCACGCCTTCGCTCTTGGCATTGTCGTAGCGGGCCTGGGTTCTTGGATCCATCTCCCAACCCAAGCGAGCCCGGAGCCGTGTGGCGCGGATGAGGAGCGAAGGATCTTCAATAAAGCCGTAGTTGGAGACGAGACGCAAGGCGCGCATTTCAATATCCGCGGCGCCGTTCAGCGGGTCCATCAGGAGGCCAAACGAACCCTCGTTGAGAGAAATGGCCATGGAATTGACGGTGAAATCGCGTCTGCGCAGGTCTTCGTGGATCGAAGCGGGATAAAAGACGGGCTTGCCGGGTTTGGGATACTCGATACGGTGAGTGCTGACGACGTTGACACGTACGGTGCCCGGGAAACACAGGTAAAGACTGCGCGACGCTTCGTCCTCGCCCCAAATCTTTCCGCCGAGTTTCTCCAATGGCTTCTTGAGCTTAAGGGCATTGCCATGGATGGCGACCTCAAGCTCGCGGACAGCGTGGCCGCTGGTCAGGTCGCGAACGGCGTCTCCGGTAAGGAACAGGATGGTTCCCGCTTCGCGCGCGACCGCCCGCAACTGCGCGAGGGCATTGCGCTGGTCAGCCGAGAGCCGGTTCTCCAGGAGGTAGATGTAGTCGGGCATTTTCTAACCTGTTCCGCCGTCTGGACCGCTGCCCAAGTGACTGATGTTGCTACCGTTATGGCGCGGCACCACAACAACTTGCAAACAAAGACATTAACACAACTCGCGACGGAAGACCAGCCAAGGTTGCACACGCGTTGCAACTTTTCAGGCGTCGATACGCTGGCCGGTCTGCATCCTGATGCGCCGCGGGGTATCCCGACCGTGCAATAGGGGCAGAAGCGCTTTGCGGCTGCTCGTGCGACAATCCAGAGCGATGGCCTCGGCACGCAAACCCGTCATTGTGCGCAAGTTCTCCCGCGACTGGTTGGCGGGGTATGCGGCCGCGGATTTCGGGCAGACGAAACCTGAGCTCGAGATTCTAGACCTGACCGGCAGAGTTGTTCGGATGGGTTGGGAGCAGGTGAAGTGGATGTGCTCTGTACGTGCCTTGCCCACCAGTCCGGCGGACCAGGCAGACCCTGAGCGGATGGTGCGCAAGCGATTTTCGCTTCGGCCACGCACGCCGGGGCTGTGGATGCGGCTCACATTGCAGGACGGCGATGAGCTGGAGGGCTTGGCGGCCAACGATCGAAGCCTGGTTGACGGCTCGGGATTGCTTCTGACTCCACCGGACACTCGCTCGAACACCCAGCGCATTTATGTGCCGCGGCAGGCAATTCAGACACTCGAAGTGCTGAGCCTGATTGGAGCCGCAGGCCGCAAACGCGCCGAGACCGCGAAGCCTGCTGGCGAACAGGCTGATTTGTTTGGCGCTGATGGCGAGACGGGTTGAAGGAGCGCATGGGATGCGAGCGCTGGTGCTGGAGAAATACAACGAATTGAAGCTGGAGGATGTCCCCGTCCCGAGGTTTGGGGACGAGGATGTGTTGGTGCGGGTCAAGGCGTGCGGCATCTGCGGCAGCGATGTGCACGGCTTTGACGGCAGCACGGGACGTCGGATTCCGCCCTTGATCATGGGCCACGAAGCCGCCGGCATCGTTCACAGCGCAGGACGCGACGTGAAGAATTTCAAGCCCGGCGACCGCGTGACCTTCGATTCGACCATCTCATGCGGCGAGTGCCGGTTTTGTGCGGCAGGTGCGGTGAACCTTTGCGAGAATCGTCAGGTGCTGGGAGTTTCCTGTGGCGAGTACCGGCGCAATGGGGCCTTCGCCGAATTCGTTTCCGTGCCGGCACGAATCGTTTATGCGCTGCCGGACGAGTTCTCGTTCGCACACGCGGCTCTGATCGAAGCGGTTTCGGTCGCGGTTCATGCGGCGAAGATCACTGAAATCAGGCCGGGCTCGACGGCGGTGGTGATTGGCGTCGGCATGATTGGCCTTTTGAGTCTTCAGGCTTTCCGCCACTACGGATGCGATCGCGTGTTCGCGGTCGATGTGGATGAGAGCCGGTTGAAGATGGCGCGGGATCTCGGAGCGACGGATACATTTTCCGGCTCGACGTCCGAGATCGTTTCGCAAGTCCTTGACGTTACGAACGGCCGCGGGGCAGAGATCGCTGTCGAGGCAGTTGGCGCGCAGGAGCCAATGAACACCGCGATCGAATGTGTATGCTCGGGAGGAACCGTGACGCTGATCGGCAACGTCTCGCCCAGGGTGGAGGTTCCACTGCAGAGAGTTGTCAGCCGCCAGCTGCGTCTGCTGGGATCGTGTGCCTCGGCAGGAGAATATCCGGAGTGCATCTCTCTCATGCAGAAAGGCGCGATCCGGGTTGAGCCATTGATCTCCGCGGTGGCTCCATTAAGCGACGCAGCCAAATGGTTCGAGCGGTTGCATGCGCGCGAACCGGGGCTGATGAAGGTTGTTCTTGAGCCGTGAGAGGAAGTCGATGAGCACGACATTATTTGATTTGACCGGCAAGACTGCGGTCGTGACGGGCGCCAGCCGGGGATTGGGCCAATACCTTGGCCGAGCCCTCGCACGCGCCGGCGCCGATTTGGTGATCACCAGCCGGCACCTGCCCGACCTGAAAACCTTTCAAGACGAGATTGAGGGGATGGGGCGAAAAGTGCTGCCGCTCGAATTGGACGTGCGCGATGTCGACGCGATCGGACGCGCGGCCGAAAGCGCGTGGAACCACTTTGGCAAGATTGACATTCTCGTGAATAACGCCGGCTGCAACGTGAGGAAGCCCGCGTTGGAGATTACGCCTGGCGATTGGGATCTGGTGCTTGAGACCAATCTGCGGGGATCGTTTTTTGTTGCACAGGCGTTTGCGCGGAACATGGTGAAGCGCGGCTACGGGCGCATCATCAATATCGGTTCGGTCACCAGCGTGTTTGGATCCGCGGGAATCGCCCCATATTGCGCCAGCCGCGGCGGAATCAAACAACTGACCATGAGCCTGGCGGACGAATGGGGGCAGTCGGGAATTACAGTGAACTGCCTGGCGCCGGGTTGGTTCCGGACGAAACAGAACGCGGTCCTCTATGAGAATGAAAAGTGGGTCGAGTACATCACCGACCGCATCCCGCTGAAACGTCCGGGGCAGCCGAACGACCTGGATGGCGCGGTGGTCTTTCTGGCTTCGGACGCAAGCGCATATATTACGGGCCAGATTCTCCTGGTGGACGGCGGTATATCAACGGGCGCGACTCGAGCGACGGTATAGATCGAAGAGGTCGTCTTGGCGGGAGAACCGAAACCATTGCAACAACGGATCCCCATGTACCGATGGCGGATCGCGTGGCTGCTGGGCATTGGCGTGCTCGTCAACTATTTCGATCGAGTCAACCTCTCGGTCGCTCACGGCGCGCTCCTTGCCTCGTTTGGCATTTCCGACATCGCATTTGGATATCTCTCTGGCGCTTACAACATCACCTACGCCGCGCTCCAGTTGCCGATTGGCGTAATCCTCGACAAATTCGGCGTGAAACGAGTCGGCCGAATTGGCACGGCGCTCTGGAGCCTGGCCACTTTCGGCGCAGCCGCCACGCCTTCGATTGGCGGCTTGTTTGCTGCCCGCTTCCTTCTGGGCGTGGGTGAAGCTCCCACTTTCCCTGCGAACGCCAAGGCTATCGGCGCATGGTTCCCTGAAAATGAGCGCAGCTTCGCGACCTCGCTCTTCGATGCGGCCGCTAAATTTGCATCGGTAGCAGGCATTCCCCTCATGGGCTTCGTGCTGATTGAGGCCGGCTGGCGCTGGAGCTTTGCACTCACCGGGTTTATCAGCGCGCTCTATTTTCTCTGTTTCTGGCGGGTGTACCGCGACCCCGACGATGAGCCTCGCCTCAGCGAAGTCGAACGCCGCCATATTGAGGGAGCGAATCAGGAATCCCAGAAGGTCAAGGCTGCCAATGAACCCGCTTCACCGCTGCTTCAACTTCTTGCCGATCGCAAAGTGCTTGGGCTCGCCATTGGATTTGGCTCCTACAACTACGTTTTCTATCTCCTGCTGACCTGGCTGCCCAGTTACCTTTTGTTCGGCCTTCACCTCGATCAAATGCATTCGTTTGCCTACACAAGTGTGCCCTGGCTCTTCGCGACCTTCACGGATCTGGCTATCGGCGGCTGGCTTGTGGATCTGCTGATCAAGCGCGGATGGAGCGGAAGTGCGGTGCGGCGAACGATTCTCATCGGGGGAACCGCGTTCGGCCTCGGCATCTTTGGCGCAGGACATACACACAGCACAACGCAGGCGCTCATTTGGATCAGTATCTCCATCGGTGGCCTCTCGGCTGCGGCGCCTGTGGGATGGTCGTTGCCCTCTCTCATTGCGGCCCGCAACGATGTTGGCAAAGTTGGGGGAATCCTCAATTTCTCCAACCAAATCTCGGGAATCGCCGCGCCCATTGTGACTGGGTATCTGGTTGCGGTTACTCATTCCTACGTATGGGTCTTCCGCGTCGCGGCGGTTTACCTGGTTATCGGCATTGCGGCGTACATTTTCCTGCTGGGGAAAATCGAACGGCCTGCGCTGCGTTCTTTGCGTGCCGCTTTCTTCTAGTTTTGCGAAAACCGGTTTGGATGACAGCCCCAGAGCTACGCGCTCTGAAACTGCGCGGCCGGTTCGGCATCAAGCAGGCTCCGGTAGTACTCCGCCGTCAAGCCCAGAACTCGTTCCTCGGAGTAGTGCTCCGCGACCCAGGCACGCGCTGCGCGGCCCATTTGGAGACGGCGCCCCGGATCGCGAAGGAGTTTGACGACCGCTTCAAGGATGGCCTCAGGGTATCCCGGCGGAATGAGGAGTCCGGTCACCTCAGCGACGACGGCATCGCGGGCGCCGGTGGATTCCGTGGTGACGACCGGAATGCCAGTGGCTGCGGCCTCCAGAACCGCGTTGGGGAATCCTTCGCGCCACGTTGGAAGAACCATGACGTCCATGGCCCGGTAGTAAGGCGCGGTGTCGGCCACGAATCCGGTGCAATGGATGCGCGGATGGTTGAGGATGCGACGGCGCAACTCGGAATCGAGCGCATCTTCAGCGCGATCGAACCAGCCCACGAGGAGCAGGTGCGTTGCAGGTTCAGCCGGCAGAATTCTGTCAAAGGCTTCAATCAACTCGGGTAGTCCCTTGTCGCGCGTCAAGCGGCCTACAAAACCCACGACGGGCGCATCACGAGGAATGGTGAACCGGTCGCGCACGGCGCTGCACCCGGGGGAGAAGCGCACGATGTCAACACCGTTGCTGCTTCCCTCCCCCAGCACGAGCAACTTGGCGGCGGAGGCAAGTCCGAGCGTCAGCGCCTCGGCGCGGAGACTTTTGCTGTTGCAGAGCACCTGATGCGCGCAGGAACAGGCTAAGCGCTCTGCTGTTAGCAGAATCCAGCGCTTGAAGCCCCGCGACCTTTCGAGCTTGAGACCGCGCAGCATATAGATGCGCCGGGGGAGACCGCGGAGCGAGGCAGCAAGCATGCCCAGCAGCCCTGCCTTGGGTGTGCTGAACTCGACGAGATCCGGCTTGTAGTTTCCGAGAATCCACCAGAGGCGAACCAGCGCGACCAGATCGGCCAGAGGAGCGATCGAGCGGCACATCGGAAGCGCGATCGATTCCACACCGGTGAGAGAAGCTGTGCGCTCGAGCAGTTCGCCAGGGCCGGAGACGAGGACGACTCGGAATCCAGCACGGCGAAGAACGCGAATGCGCGCTCCGAGAATCAGGCAAAGCTCCTGCGTCGTCACGCCGAGGAGCACGGTGGGTTGATCGCTGAATGCTGGATATGGATGGAAGAAACGAGTCCCTGAATCTGCCATGGAGCGCCTGCGTTGCGTAAAGATCCCTGTTCTTGAGGGGTTGGCAGATTCTGGTGGGATTCGAGGGCCAATGGATCAATTTGAAACACCACGATTAGTGAAATCAGAAAAACATTCAGTGACTGCGAGCACACTTCACGGACCAGCTTTGGGCGAGAATGGTTTCCCTCTCGGAAAACCTATGGCGCGACGAACAAGAATCCTGCTGCTTCTTTCGCACCTGGGCGGCGGCGGAGCCGAACACGTCATCGCTCTGCTGGCGCGTGGTTTGTCGCAAGAGAAGTACGAGGTGCATCTGGGCCTCGTGGGGCAAGCGGACCCAAGCGGAGAATCATTGCCGGGCTGGGTTCAAGTGCACCCATTGGGAGCTGGGAGGGCACGTGCCGGCGCATGGCCTCTTTTGCATCTGATATGGCGTCTTCGACCAGAGGTTGTGCTCACGGGCGCCGCGGAGGTGAGCTTCCTGGTCTTGATGCTGCGGCCGCTGTTTCCAGCCGGGACCTCAGTGCTGGTGCGCCAGAATGCCACTGCAACATCTGTCATGGCATTCGGACGTCTGCCGCGGTTGACTCGCCTGCTCTATCGATTGCTTTATCGAAACTCCGATCAGGTGATCTGCCAGTCGCGAGACATGGCAAGAGATTTGGCGCGGGCAGCGGGAATCGGCGAGGCGCAGATCGCTGTCCTGCCCAATCCAGTAGATCTCGCGGGAATTCGCGCGGCGCTGCGGACGCCCGCGGCAACTGGCGGCGCGGGTCAACAACTATTGGCTGTGGGAAGGCTTTCCCAAGAGAAGGGTTTTGACCTGCTGCTGAAGGCGCTGCCCACAGTACGGGAGCGATTTCCGGACGTGAAGCTGAACCTCGTGGGCGCAGGTCGCGAAGAGCAAGCTCTGAAGTCGCTTTGCCGCGAGCTGGGATTGGAGAACGCGGTCTGCTTTACCGGCCAAGTCGATACACCCTATTCGTTATTTCCCAACACGACGCTGTTTGTGCTTCCGTCGCGTCACGAAGGCATGCCCAATGCGCTTCTGGAGGCCGCCGCCGCCGGTTTGCCGCTCGTGGCCACACCGGCGTCGGGAGGCGTGGTGGATTTGCTGCGGGCCGCGCTGGCGCGTGGCTCGCACCGGACGTTTCTGCAGAGGCGCTCGCCGCGACCATCCTCGCAGCGCTTGAGACCGTGCGAGCAGGCCAACGATTTCCTCAGCCATACTTCGCCCCGCATGGTGAAACTGCTTCTGAGACCCCTGTGGAAAACGAGCACGAAGCGCTTCGCGTTCAGAATCAGTGCTCTGCACAAAAGTAATTAACAGTTGACTTTTCCCTGTGGAAATTTACTTCTTGACATTTTTTCAGATTAGATGTTTCCTTTCGGTACAGTTTCAGTACAGTTTTTCCACACCCTGCGCTGGGAAGCGTTACCAGGGTCACTCTCGCGTTGTCGAGGGAGTTTTGCTCAGACGAAGATAAATCGGGCGTGCCGGGCCACCGTATCTTAGGGACCCTCTTTATTTAGAGCATCGCCGGAACTCGTCGAGTAAACATCCCGCCAAAGCAATTCAAAAGCTGTCGTCTCGTTTCCTGCGCACGATGAGGCCGCATTCGCCGCGGTCCACGCCGTTCCAGCTGCGCTGATTCGGGTAAATCCATCACGAAGCTTCATTGAATGTCTCCGGCGCCGGTTTCGGCCCGGGACGCGGCAGTAGTGTCGCTGGAGAATTCCAGTGTTCCGTCCTTGGTTTGGTTCTGCTCTCACAGGGATGTTGTGCGCCCTGTCTTTACCGTTGATCGTTGTTTCCCTCCTGATCGCAGGCTTCTGCACAGCGATGGTCGCGCTGGGCTCTCCGGGTCGCGAGCGACAACGGACACGCGAACTCGAGATTCGAGAAGAAATGGCAAACGAATGAGTTTGCCTTCGAGCGCGCCATTGAGGCCTATGAGGAGTTGATCGACGCGCATGCGTGGAGGCGTACATGAGCCACGCAGCGATTGCGATTCCCGGCCTGAACCGCATTGGCGGGGCGGAACGTCAAGCCATGCTGCTGGCCAAGGGTCTGCGCCGGCGTGGCTGGCGCGTAAGCGTGGTCGCGCTTTACGGAGATGGGGGCGCTGCGGCCGCGGAGCTTCGAGCCTGCGGTGTGGCGTTCACGAGCCTTGAGATGCGCAAGGGGCTTGCTGATCCTCGCGGCTGGATTCGCTTTCATCGCTGGCTCAAGCGCGAACGGCCCAACGTGCTGCACGCGCACCTGCCGCATGCCGCATGGCTGTGCCGGTGGTCGCGCCTGGCCGCGGGCGTTCCGGTTGTGATCGACACGCTGCACAGCTCCTGCACCGGAAAAATGGGCCGGCAAGCGGGCTATGTTCTCAGCCGATGGTTGCCTGACCATGTGACCGCCGTTAGCCGCGCAACGGCCGTGTCGCATCTGGTCGCGGGCATGGTATCCGAAAAGCATTTGACCATTCTCGGCAATGGGGTCGAAATGGAGGCGTGGTCTCCGAATATTCAAGCTCGCGCCGCAGCCCGGCGGCGGCTTGGATTGACAGACGAGTTTCTTTGGATGGCCGTGGGCAGGCTGGAGCCTGTGAAGGACTATCCGACCCTCCTGAGGGCATTGGCGCGGACGCCTGAAAAGGCATGTCTTTCGATTCTGGGCACGGGCTCGCTGGAGGCGGAATTGGCAAAGCTGGCAGCGCAACTTGGGCTCCAGCAGCGGGTCCGATTTCTCGGCTTCGAGCCAAATGTCGAGCGCTGGATGCAAGCCGCGGATGGATTCGTTTTGTCGTCACGCTACGAAGGCCTGCCGATGGTGCTGCTTGAGGCCGGTGCTTGCGGCGTGCCGGCAGTGGCTACCGATGTGCCGGGAACTCGGGAAGTCGTGGTCAACGGCGTGAACGGCTGGCTGGCGCGTGCAGCAGATGCGCTCAGCCTGACAGATGCAATGACGAGATTGATGCAGATGCCGCTGGAAGATCGCTACGCGATGGGCGAGTGCGCGCGGCGCCGCGTGATGAATGAGTTCAGCCTCGACATTGTGCTCAACGGCTGGGAGCGGCTTTACGAAACACTGCTCGCTCAGAAGGGCATCCCATGGTGGACGCGCCTGACGGCCCGAGAAGCCCTGAGCCGCCACAGCGCCGCTTCAGCGTAGAGGTATTCGCCCAGGGTCAAGGTGGTGGGCTGAGTGCGAAACAGAACGCGATCGACGGAGGTGAACTGATCCGCGTGGACCATTAGGAATGCGCGCAGGCTTGAAATGTCCTTGTCCGTGGCGGTGTTGGCGTGGACGCAAATGGTCCAGAGACCCTTCGGCTTGTCGACTGGGCCCCAGAGTTGCTGGGGAATCCAGGTTGCGCCCCCGCGCAGAAAGGGAACGCGCGCAAAGCCATCGGAAAGCAGCACGATACCCTCCGCGCCAAGCGCGTCGAGGGTGTTTTGATCGAAGCCGTGCCGCGGCGCTACCCAGATTCTTGGGTTAAGCCCATGCTCGCGCAAAATCCGCAGTCCGTCCCTGATCCACATTCGCTGGGTTTCGGCGGCCACGCCGGCAAACTCCGAAGTGCGGACAAGCTGCACCAGACTGCGGCCGCGGCTCGCGCAAACATGGCAGTAGCCGTGCAGCCCAACCACGGCCCCCAACACTTCCAGTGCGTGGATGCGTTGCCAAAAGGCAGGATCGGGAGTGGCGCCGCCCAACTCGGGATCGCGGTTATCCGGAACCACGGCGAGGATCGGCTGAAGGCCGAATTCCTCGATCAGAGCTTCCACACGCCGCCAGCGTTCGCGCGGGGCGGCCGGACAAAGATCGTCGCAGCGCAGAAGGTACTCGGCCGGAGCAGGAATCATGCGGTTGCCTCCGCGGCAAAAGCTCGCGCGAGCAGTTTCCTGCTCCAAAACCAGAGATAGAAGAATGTACTGACAGTCCAGAGAGACGTCGCAAGCGCGATTCCAGCCACGCCAAACCAGCGCATGAGAACCAGATTCAGAACGATGTCGAGTCCCAGGTTGAGCATGCCGCAGTAAAGGATCAAGTCGGTGCGGCGCATGGCGACCACGAAGCGGTAATAGACGCGGCTGACGACGAAGAATGGAATCTGGATGGCGTACATGGCGAGAACGGAGGCGACCACCGCGGTGTCCCGCGGCCCAAAGCGGCCGTGTTCGAGGGCCACGCGCACCAGAGGGCGCGCGCCCGCGATCAACAGAACCGCGAGGAGCACAGAGACAAGTGAAGTGAGCCGAACCCACGTGCGAATCGTGTGGCGGCAGCCGTTCCAATCGTGGAATGCAATCATGCGCGACAGGTAAGGAACGATGGCAGTGGAGATGGCGCCCGCCAGCAATGTGAGCACCACGCTAACGAATCGATTGGCATACACCAGGGCAGAGACGCTGCCGGCAATCAGCATCGCGGCCATCGACTGATCGACGAGCAAGCCGCCGGAAGACACCACGCTCGAGAGCAGCACCGGGCCGTATTGCCCAGCTACCTCACGGGCGGGTTCGTCCATCCCGTGCCAGCGCAGACGAAAACGATAGCCACGCCTTCGCATCATCCAGGCCACCAGGCCGGCATGGAGAAGCGACCCTATCAGCGTGGACCAGACCATGGCCCAGATGCCAAAGCGAGCCCCATAGAAAAGAGCCCCCAGGATGATGCCAATGGAAATCACCACGGGAGCGAGAGCCGGAACAGCAAATCGATCGACCGTGTTGAGGACGGCAGTGCAGTTGGTTGCAATTCCCGTGATGAGAACAATCGGTAAAAGGCCGTAGAACAAATTCACGGCCAGGGTGAGCTTGGCCGGCGCAAAGTGCGAGGCGATGAGCGGGAAGAATCCGCGAGCAGCAAGAGCCATGACGGCGCTGGAGGCAGCCAGGAGGAGGCACATCCAGAGCATGGAACTCGACAAAAGCTGCTGGGCGCGTTCGTGGCCCTCCTGTTCCCTCACCCGGATCAGCGTGGGCACGAGCGCTTGATTCATCGATTCCGAGATGAGGTTGACGAGAAGGCTGGGGATGAGCGCGGCGGCAAGGAATGCGTCCATCGAGTCGGAGCGGCCATAGACGGAGGCCACTGCGATTTCTTTGAAGGTGGCGAGGATTTTGACGAAGATGCCAGCGGCGCCGACCGAAACGGCGGCGCGGAAAATGGAACGGTTGATGCTAAAGTTCCGGGAGGGCACGGCGATGGGCGCGTCGGTCGACATAACTACGGAGTCGCCCCCCGTGATTCCGGTTGTGCGGTGAGATGCAGTTCGGATGAGGTCGCCGGAAGCAGCGGATGCGCAGAGAAGCACGCAGCGAGCCCGGCGGGATCGTCCCATGCGAGGCGGCCCGCAACAGCAATGATCGCCAGCAGCAGCCATGTGGTCCGGTTCTCTTCCACTGTGGCCACGAGCGTCGTAAGAACCCAGACAAGCAGCGAAGTAATGAGCGCCAGACGCAGCGAGCCACCGGTCCTGAGCGCGCACCGAAATGCAAGCACCACGAGTGCCATGGCCAGGAACAACCCGCAAAGGCCTCCGCTGACGGCAATCGAAAGCGCGGTATTGTGCGCGGTGTCAATGGGCGAAAGATGTGCGGCGGCAACGAAAGAGCCCGCTCCTGCGCCGAGGATGGGTGCATGTGCGAGGGCGCGCCAGCCGGCGGACCAGATATTCAGGCGTTGATTCAGGTCGCCGGTTTCGATCTGCTGCGGAATGGTGGCAAGCCGTGCCAGGGTCCCCACAGGAACGATGAGCCAGAGAGCGGCCAGAAATGGGGGGAGCGCGAATAGAGTGGCAATAACGCGACGAGCGCGGCCTTCGGTGAGGAGGAGGATGGAGCCGGCGATTCCAATGACGGCGGCCAGAAAACCTTCGCGCGAGGCGGTGAGCAAAACCGCAACGATTCCCAGCGGGAAAAATCCAATTGCGAGGAGCCGCGGAAGCCAGCGGCGCTCGCAGTGAACGAGAAGTGCCGCCAGCGGAAAACCGAGATCGAGGAAGCGGGCGACTTCGTTGGGATCCTGACCGTACGCGGCGAAGCGGACCTGGCCGGCAGCGACGGCCTCAGGCGAGCTGAAGGCCGCCAGCGTAAGAAGCGCAAGTACCCAACTGCCCGCGACGGTCGCGCGCAACATGGAGCGCAGATCGGTGGGCGTGTCGGCAAGCTCCCACAGGAGCCACACGATCATCATTTCCTGGAAATAACCGCGCATTTTCTCCAGGGTCGCGGCAGGATCGATGGTCCAGAAATAAGAGCAGCAAAACCAGAGAAAGAGTGCGAGAGTCACCCACCAAAAGCCGCCAGGAATGCGCATGCGCCCCGCTTGCAGCAGAGCCGGAACCGCTGCGAGAAGCACCATCAGGCCTGCGATGCGGGCCGCGTTGCCGAGAATCCCGCCGAGATCGAGCGAGTATTCCCACGGAATCGTAAATGCGAAGACGAGAAGCAGGACCCACGCGGCTCTTCTCATCATCGCCTCACTAATACCGCTGCGAATAGACCAATGCTGAGTAAATGGTGACGCCAATCGCGGACTGGATGGCAGACTCCAGCGTGCGATTGGCGAGATTCTTTGCGACAGAATCGGGAACATAGAGAATGTCGCGATCCTGCACGGGTTGATCGGGATCCTGGCCGCGCAGCATGCGCCGGATGTTGAGCGCGATCATCGTGCGGCCACCCTTTTGCTCGCGAATCAGAAGCACCTTGCCGACGGCCGCATTCTGCGACGGACCCCAGGCAAGCGAGAGCGCCTGGACCACTGTGAGCCCCTGCACAGGATCGACCGGAAATCCGCCTGGACGGATCACGTCGCCGACGACGTAGACGAGACCTGCGCGGCTTACTTGGACCGTGTCGCCGGGGCTGAGCTCGGGATTGTGGTCGGAAGATGTGTCGGTTCCGCTGGGGTCGAGCACAACGGCGTGAGGAGTTTTTGGATCGCCCTGATGAAATACATTCACCAGCCGCCCCGCGTTGGGCGAAAGACCAGACGCAGCCGACACCAGATCGAGCAGCCGATGGTGGACGGTGTAGGGATACACTCCGGGTCGCGTGACTTCGCCGAGGACGCTCACATCCTGGCCGACCCAGGCGGTCACCAGCACGGAGACGAGCGGATGCAAAAGCATGCCTTTGGCCACGAGCGCCGCTTCAATCGCGCGCGCGGCGGCCTGTTCATCCAGTCCCGCGATTTTGACTTCGCCAATCAGAGGAAGCGTGACAACGCCAGCCGTCGAAACGCGGACTGTCGAATGAAATTCCGGCGTGTGGTATTCGGCGATGTCGAGGAAATCTCCGGGGCCAATAGCAGCGGGCATGGGCGCGGAAGACGGCGTGCTCATAGCTTGTGGGACGCCAGAAGCGGGCGCTGTGCCACCCACATCGTTCCAGATGGCAGGCGCGTCCTTGGGATTGGGCACACTCCTTGTCTCCGGCGTCTGTGGGAAGCTGGCAACCCCCGAAGGCAAGCCGGAGGTATTGGGAGTGGGCGCCTGCGCATGGCTCGCCCCCGCGGCGCCAAACAGCACAATCAGGATAAGCAACAACGGGCCGGCTGGCGGCCCGAGCGACTCGCGCAACAGCGCGGCGCCCAGAGCGATCCAAAGCCCCATAAAAAATGTGATGGCGAGGTAGAGCGGAAGATCAGGAGCAACAGGCTTCACCGGTTGGCGTGCGAAATCAACCACGGAAATATTCGATGAGCGCACACCGGCAGCGAGTCCTGCTTCCTCGGCCTTGTCCTCCACGCGGAGGTACAGGTCGTGGCTGGCATTCGCTTCCTGGCGCATCACGGCGTACTGAGTTGCCGCATCGTTCAGCTTCATGCCCTGATCGGTGGCCTGCGCCAGGCTGTTGCGCACCAATTGTTCGCGATCGAGAGCCGTTTGCCAGTTGGAGCGGAAGTGGTCGACAAGTTTCGCGTCCTCGGCCTGCTTTTGCCGATCCAGATCCTGCAGTTGGCGGCCAATTTCAACCACGCGCGGAAATCCCGGACCGTGCTCCGCACTGAGCTGGGCCTGTTCCTGCTCAAGATCGCTGCGCCGAGCGTGAATTTGCTGGAGGAGCGCGGTAGCAAAATTCGAGTTGTCCGTCTGCAAATGCGGATCGGAGGCAATGACGGCTTCCGGGTCACCCTGAGATGCGGCACGATACTGGGCTTCGGCAAGGATGCGGTCGGTCGTTGCCGCAACGAGTCTGACGGCCCAGCTCGATCTATCTGAAGCAACGCCGAGCTGTGTTCGGTTTCCCCGGGCTGGCCATTGGCCATAATCTCGGGCGTACTCACAATCCCGTGCTGGTCTTCAAACTCCGCCAGGCGTTGCTGGTCCCGGTCAACGCGTGTCTTCAAATCGACGAGCTGCGCATTGAGCCATCCTGAGGCCTGCGCTGTGGCTTGAATTTGCGATTCGGTTTCCTGCTCGCCGTACGCGGCAATGAGCGTGTTGACGACCGCAGCCGAAAGCGCTGCGTCGTGCGAGCGAAATCGAATCTCAACCAGCATCGTGCGCGGAACCGATTCCACGTGAAGGCGGCGCGAGAAGCGATCGAGAAGCCAGGCCTGAGCGCCGGGAGTGGGCTTTTCGGGATTGAAGGCGGGAAAGCGGCTGGCAAAGTTGCTGCAAAAGCCGGGAGCGCTCGCCAGCTTGAGCGCGACAATCACGCGCCAGGCAAGCCGGTCGCTGCGCAACACGCTGGCCAGCGTTTCCAGAGCCATGGGCGCAGAAAGTATGGAGGTGGGAATCTGCACCTCGCCGCCATCAAGGCTGAGCGAGGAGACGGGAGCAGCGCGAAGCTCAACGCGGCCGGTAGCTTCATATTGGTTAGGCGCGATGAGGCAATAAAGAACGCAGGCAACCAGCAGAGTGGCTTCGATGAGGATGACGAAACGGCGCCGGCGCCAGATGACCAGCGCGAGGCCGCGAAGTGAAGTGGACGAAGACGAGACGTGACTCGCGGGAGCCCTCGCGGTGGTTTCGGCAACAGGGATTTCGTGAATCGAAAGAGTGTTCGGCAACGGAAGAGAACCTCAATGACGGCAGGCCGCGCGCGGAGTCACCGGTCACTGCAGTTCCATTCCTCTTTTCGGCAAGGAACACAATGACGGACGCCGTGGGCCGCGGCGAAAACTCGTCATGAGCCTCTTCTTTGCCCCACGGCATTGGGGGCAAATGCGATAGCTCTGGCGTTCAGAACGAACAGCTATGCTGGGGAAAATCCCTGACAGTTTCGTCCATCTCAGAGCGATCGTCAATGATCTTATTTCGGTTTGGCCGCACATACGTGATTGCCGTCACATGGTGAGTGCGCGATCGTCGCGCGGCGGCTCAATCCAGAGAAAGAGAGAGCGTCAGGATGAGTGGGTCGCCAGGAAAAGGCGGACGGCGGCGATTTGAGTCTAACTCCGTGCCGTGCTGTACCAGTCAACAGTGCGGGAGATGCCCTCGCGGAAATCGACCAGCGGGCTGTAGCCCAGCAATTCCCTGGCCCGGCTGATGTCGGCCAAAGAAATGCTTGATATCGCCGGAGCGGGGCTCCGTATAGGCAGGTTTGCCGCTGTAACCGGTGAGCTCCACTGAGAATCTCAACGACCTGATTGAGCGTGATGGCCGAGCCGGTGGCCACGTTCATCATTTTTCCCGAGACTTTTTCGGCGGGCGCGGATGCGGCCAGGAGGTTCGCAGCGACGACATTCTCAATAAATGTGAAGTCCCGGCTCTGCTCACCATCGCCAAAGATCGTGACTTGCTCGCCGGCGAGCAGTTTGCGGCAAAAAATGGCCAATACACCTGAGTAGTGCGAAGTGGGGTCCTGAAACGGCCCGAATACATTGAAGTAGCGCAGAGTCACGGTTTCAAGCCCGTAGACGCGAGTAAAGGCGCTCAAATAGTGCTCGCCCGCAAGCTTGGCCACCGCATAGGGGCTGATGGGGTTGGGCAGCATGTCTTCGCGCTTGGGCAGCGTGGGCGTGTCGCCGTAGACCGAAGAGGAACCCGCATAGACGACCCGGCGCACTCCGGCGGCGCGAGCAGCCACAAGTACATTCAGCGTGGCATCGACGCAATTGCGGTTGGTCGCGGCGGGATCGGCCACAGAGCGAGGGACGCTGGCCAGCGCCGCTTCGTGAAAAACGACCTCCACGCCCGCGCAGGCATTGGCGCAGACCGCCGGGTCGGCCAGGTCGCCCTCGATGAACTCCATGGCTTCAAGACCGGCAAGGTTGGCGCGTCGGCCGGTGATGAAACTATCGACGCCACGGACTGCGTCACCGCGTTTGATCAAGGCGGCGGCAATCGAACGACCGATGAAACCTGCAGCGCCGGTGACAAGATACCTGGCCAAATTCGTGCTCCAAAGAAAGAATGGTGTTCAGCCCGATCGACAGCCCGTTCAGGCTAGGATACTATTGCGATCCAATGACTCCGCGGACCGCGTCATGCGACGGCCGGCGCGAGTCCATTGTGGTCCTTTTGTTTGCGATGATGACGGCTTTTCTCCCAACTCTGGCTGAACCCCAACCCTTCTCAGCATGGGAGCGAGGCCTGTTTGCAGCGCTCGCGGTATTGTCGCTTCTTGGCTTCTGGCGTCGGTTCGGGCCGATCCTCGCGAAAATCCTCCGATCGAAAAAGGATCCGGGCTTTCATCTCTTTCCTATCGGCAGGCGCATTCGCGATTTCGTTTGGGAGGTGCTGCTCCAGGGAAAGGTCATTCGTGAGCGGCCGCTGGCCGGGATCGCGCATGCGCTGGTTTTCTGGGCGTTTTGCGCGTTTGCGCTGGTCACGCTGAACCATTGCGCCACAATTTTCGGCTTGGGGTTTCTCGATCCAGCTGGGCGAGTAGGACGGTTCTATTTCGATTTTGCGGCCCTGTTCGCAGCGGCGTGCGCCGTGGGCATTTTCGGACTGTTCGTGCGGCGATTTGTGGTGCGGCCAAGATGGCTGGGCGAGGTTTCCTGGGAATCCGGACTGATCGCGCTGCTGATCTTTGTGCTGATGATCACCTACCTGGCGGCATTCTTCGTGCCTTCAACCGGCGATGCAGCGAAAGCGCTTTGGTGGGCACACACGCTCACGCTGCTCGCTTTTTTGCCGCTCATTCCGCACACCAAGCACCTGCATCTGGTCCTAAGTCCGTTCACGGTTTTCTTTTCACGCGGTGGGTTTGCGGAGATTCCTCCGCTTGCGGACGACGAAGACTTTGGGCTGGTGGCAGGAAAGGACCTGACGCAACTAGTTAGCCTGCAGGCCTACTCCTGCGTGGAGTGCGGACGCTGCATGGAGCATTGCCCGGCCAACAACACCGGCAAGCTGCTCAACCCGAAAGAAATCGTGCTGGGACTGCGCGGATATCTCAATGAATACGGCCCCGCGTCGGAGGAACCGCTGCTTGGCAAGTACAACTCGCAGGAGGCAGCGTTTGAGTGCACCACGTGTGGAGCGTGCGAATTCCAGTGCCCAGTGGGAATTGAGCACGTACCCATCATCGTGGGGTTGCGGCGCGGCGCGGTGAACACGGGCGCGTGGGACGATGAACATGGGGCCAAGCTTTTTCTTGCGCTGGAGCGGGGCAGCAACGCGCTCGGCATGAGCAGCACGGAGCGCGACAAGTTTGTCGAGAAGAATGGGCTGCCCATCTTTGATGGGACGCAGGAGTATTGTTTGTGGCTCGGTTGCATGGGCGCGTACGACCCCCGCGGCCGCGAGATTGTGGTGGCTTTGGTGCGCGTGATGCGGCACCTCGGCGTGAGTTTCGGCGTAATGCGCAAGGAGCGCTGCACGGGCGATCCGGTGCGCCGGCTGGGCAACGATCTGCTCTTCCAGCAATTGGCGGAATCGAACCTTGAGGCACTAGTCCAATCCAAGACCAGGAAGATCATTTCGATCTGTCCGCATTGCGTGCGCACGATTCAGGAGGATTGGAAGGCATACGGAACGCCGCCCGTGGTGGAGCATCATAGTGAGTTTTTGGCGAGGTTTGCATCGCAATTGCCCTCAGTCCAAAACCAAGAAAAGATTGTATTCCACGATCCGTGCTATCTGGGGCGGTACCGCGGCGTTTACGAGGAACCGCGAAAAGTTGCGGCGCTGGCAGGAGAGCTTGTTGAAGCGCCGCGCTCGCACGAGCGCAGCTTTTGCTGCGGCGCAGGCGGAGGGCTGGCGTTTCTTGGCGAGGAGAAAGGCGAGCGCGTGAGTCATGTGCGTGCGGCAGAACTGGCCGCGACGGGCGCGAGCGTTGTGGGCACGGCATGCCCCTTCTGCAATACGATGTTCCGGGATGCGTTCGCGGCAAAGCCGGAAGGCGCGCCGGAACTGATGGACATTGCGCAGTTGGCGGCGCGGGGGCTTCCGGAGTAATCGCCGAGAGCTGCTGGAGAATTAAGAGATGAAAATCGTTATAGCCATCAAGCAAGTGCCGGAACGCGATGCGCAGGTTCGTATTGCCTCAGGCGCACGCTGGATAGAAGAGCGTGAGCTCCAGTGGGCGATGAACGAGCCGGACGCATACGCCCTGGAAGAGGCGCTGCTGCTGAAAGACCAGGCAGGCGGCGAAGTGATCGTGGTGAGCGCCGGGCCGGAGCGAGCCGGTTCGACGATTCGCGAGGCGCTGGCCAAAGGCGCGGACCGGGCAATCCACATTGTCAGCGACGACCTGAACGAGCGCGATGCGCTGGGCGTGGCCAGGCTGCTGGCCGCGGCCATCAAGCAGGAGAATCCAGACCTTGTGCTCACCGGTTTGCAATCGGAAGACGTCGGGCTGGGACAGACGGGCGTCATCGTCGCGGAACTGCTTGGGCTGCCGCACGCCACCATGATTCTTCACGTCGAGAAAACCGAGTCCGGCCTGAAGGTGAAGCGCGAGCTCGAAGAAGGATGGTTCCAGTCGATCGAGGTGCCCACGCCGGCCGTGCTGACCATGCAGTCAGGCGGGAACAAGTTGCGCTACGCCACGCTGATGGGCATCAAGCGCGCCAAGACAAAAGAATTGCGCGCGGTGAGCGCAGCCGACCTGGGCGTGGATGCGGCACCGGTCGTCTTGCTTGAGCAAATCTCCGCGCCGAAAAAGCAAAAGTCCACGCAGATTCTGCCCGGCTCGGCCAAGGAAGCTGCGGTGGCGTTGGTGGAAAAGCTAAAGACGGAGGCGCGCGTCCTATGAGTGTTCTTTTGGTTTTGGAGCAGAGCGGCGGAAGGATCAGGAGAGCCAGTTGGGAAGCGCTTGCCGCCGCGCGGCAGCTCGGGCCCGCTGAGAACATCACCGCTGTTGTCATCGGCGCTCAAACGGAAGCACTGGCGGCGGAGGCCGCAGCCCGGCCCGTCGGCAAGGTGATCCGCGTGGAGCATCCGCTGCTCGCGCAATACACGGCAGATGGATTCTGCGCGGCTTTGCACCAGCTCCTCCAAAACCAGGACGCCACGAAGTGGTTGGTCTTCTCTCACACATACCAGGTGCGCGATTACGTGCCGGCGCTGGCCTGCCGTATGGGCCAGGTGCTGATCGGAGATGTGGTGGGGATTGAGGAAGGGCCAAGATTTGTACGGCAACTCATGCAGGGGCGGCTCAACGGGAGCTACCTGCCTTCCGGCGATGGGCCCTGCTTTGTTTCCGTGCAGGCAGGAGCTTTTCGCGCCGACGAGCTTGAGGCTCGGCCGGCCGCTGCGCCGATCACGATGTTCATGCCGACCATCGATGCTGCCCAGATTCGCACGCATCCCGGCGAGCCGTTTCGCGGTTCCGAGCAGACGGTCGATCTGGGCTCTGCGCAGCGAATTGTGAGCGTGGGGCGAGGCATCAAGGAGGCGCAGAACCTACCGATCGTTCAGGAACTGGCCGCGGCGCTGGGCGCGGAGCTGGCTGCCTCGCGGCCCATCTGCGATAACGGATGGCTGCCGATGGAGCGGCAGGTGGGAAGCTCAGGCCAGACGGTCGCGCCAAAGCTGTATCTTGCGGTCGGAATCTCGGGAGCCATTCAGCACCTGGTCGGCATGAAAGGCTCCCAATGCATCGTCGCCATTAACAAGGATCCCGACGCGCCCGTCTTCGAAGTGGCGGACTACGGAATCGTCGGCGATTTATTCGAAGTGGTTCCGGCGCTGACGGAGGCGGTGAAGGCGGCAAAACAGTAGGTGACGGGGCGAGGCCCGAGTATCGTCGGCCAACAGACGGAATCTCTCAATATTGACTTCCATCTCGCCCGCTAAACAATAGCTGCGCCGATGTGTTATGGTTCCATTCTTGTCCCGCGTTCACATGTGCACGGAGTGAATTTCGATGCTTTTTCCGGAGACGTACTTTGCAGCGCTCGGCCTCACAATCCTGACCATGATCTGCTGGGGATCGTGGGCTAACACGCTCAAGCTTTGCCCTGGCTACCGCTTTCAACTTTTCTATTGGGATTACGTGCTGGGTATGGTGGCAGGCGCCATCCTTTGGGGACTGACTGCGGGCAGCATTGGAAGCACGGGTACGCCCTTTCTCGCCGATTTGAAGCAAACAGCGACGGGACCGATGCTCTACGCAATTGCCGGCGGCGCGATCTTCAACGTGGCAAACCTGCTGCTGGTAGCTGCAATCGACGTGGCCGGACTGGCAGTCGCTTTCCCTGTCGGGATCGGGCTGGCGCTGGTGATCGGCGCGATCTCGAATTACGTTCTCAAGCCAGTGGGCAATCCTTTGTTGTTATTTGGCGGCGTCGCTCTGGTTGTGGTGGCCATCGTTCTGGACGCGGCGGCATACCGCAAGCGCGAAGCTACGGCCAAAGCAACCACCGCGCGCGGCATCTTTATCAGCCTTGCCTGCGGCGTGCTCATGGGCTGCTTTTATCCGTTCGTGGCGCACGCATTGAACGCTGAACCCGGCATGACGGCTCCAGGGCCCTACGCCGTGACAATGTTTTTTATGATCGGCGTGCTGGTTTCCGCAGTGCCGGCGAACTGGCTTCTGATGAAGAAGCCTCTGGACGGGAAAGAGCCGGTGGATGGCGCCGGTTACTGGCGCGCGCCTCTTGGCTGGCATATGGCTGGAGCTCTGGGCGGAGCCATCTGGGCGACGGGCGGCGTCGCGAACTTTCTGGCATCGGGCGCGCATCTTGTGGGGCCGGCTGTTTCTTATAGCATTGGTCAGGGCGCAACCATGGTCTCTGCGTGCTGGGGTGTTTTTGTTTGGCACGAGTTTGCCGGCGCTCCAAAACAGGCCAAAACATTTCTGGTCCTGATGTTCCTCTTCTTTTTAGCCGGGCTGGGCGCAGTGGCGCTGGCTCCTCTCTATTGAGATTTCCTGATGAATGACCCACGCAAGCCAATCGTGATCGTCGGCAGCATCACCATGGATCTGGTGACTCGCACGCCTCGGATTCCGGCGATTGGGCAAACGCTGATCGGCACAGGCTTTGAAACCAATCAAGGCGGCAAAGGAGCAAATCAAGCCGTCGCCGCCGCGCGGCTTGGCTATCCGGCGGCGATGGTCGCCAAGGTGGGCGATGACGCTTACGGGCCCGAGCTCATCGCGAGTCTCGAACGTGCGGGCGTCGATACTGCGGCCATGGAACAAGTGTCAGGGCCGTCGGGCCTCGCGCCCATCTATGTGGCCGACGATGGACGTAACGCAATCGTGGTGGTTCCGGGCGCGAACGGAAAAATGGATCGTGCGACGGTTAGCAAGCATGCCGACCTCATCCGATCCGCGGGGATGGTTTTGTGCCAGCTTGAGATTCCCATGGACACCCTGAGCTATACGCTCGACTTCTGCGCGCAGGCCGGCGTGCCCGTCATGCTCGATCCCGCGCCTGCAGCGGATTTGCCGAACGCGGTGTGGAGCAAGGTGGCATGGTTCACACCCAATGAAACCGAGGCCGCGCATTACGTCGGCGAGGGGGCTGATGCGGAGGCGATTGCGAAAAGGCTTCTTGCAAAAGGCTTGCGCGGTGTGGTGCTCAAGCGCGGCGGAGAAGGCGCTTACGTTGCCGTTGCAGACGGCAAAGCCGAATGGGTGAAGCCGTTCCAGGTCAACGCGATCGATACCGTTGCCGCCGGCGACTGCTTCAATGGGGCATTTGCCGTGGCGTTGCTTGAGGGCAACGATCCATGGGCAGCTGCGCGGTTCGCCAACGCCGCGGCGGCGATTTGCGTCACCCGCAAAGGCGCGGCCGCGTCGATGCCGATGCGCGCTGAAGTGGACGAGTTTCTCAGCAGAAACGCGTGAGCCGGATGTGCAGAATGACAAGGCCGCGGAATTCCGCGGCCCTGCTCCTGCTCAGGAATTGTGCGCCCTGCTCACCACACATGGCATGCATTGTCGGGCATCATTGGCTGGCCCACCTTGCACCCGAAGGCCTGACCAAACTGCGTCATATTCTGCACTACGCCATTCGCGCGGATCGGATCCGGAGAGTGTGGATCGGTCTGCACGATCAATCGTGTCAGCTGAGGCCGCCACCCGCCGCACCAATCCTGCCCGAAGGCCATGAAGAATTGCTGCTGTGGAGTGTAGCCCGAATCATCCTTCGCGGTCAGGTCGATGCCCTTCCGCTTCGCATCGGCGAGGAAGGCCATGTAGGCGAGACGAAGGCCGCCGTTATCGGCAGTGTTCTCGCCCAGAGTAAGCTTTCCGTTCACCTTCACGTCATCCACGGCGACGAAGTTGCCGTACTCGTGCACTTCGCAGTCTGTCATGGCGTCGAATTTCTTTCGGTCATCCGCAGTCCACCAGTCCTTGAGATTTCCATAGCCATCAAACTGGCTTCCCTGGTCGTCGAAGCCGTGCGTCAACTCGTGGCCGACAAAAAATCCCATATGCCCGTAGTTCTCCGCGTCGGTAGCCTTGGGATCGAAAACTGGAGACTGCAGAAACGCCGCGGGAAAGTTGATGTCATTCATCGTGGGGTTGTAAAACGCGTTCACCGTCGCGGGAGACGTGATCCACTCCGAGCGGTCCACCGGTTTACCGATCTTGGTCAACTGGCGCTTGCTTTCGAATTCCGCGGCTCTGAAGGCATTCCCCAGCGCGTCACCCCGCACCACGGTCAGCTTGGAATAGTCGCGCCAGTGATCGGGATATCCGATTTTATTCGCGACCATGTGGAGCTTCGCCCCAGCCTTGGCGCGGGTCTCGGCGCTCATCCACTCCTGCTTGTCGAGTTCGCCGTCCATGGCGTTCTCAATGTCTTTGACCATTTGCGAAGTGAAGGCTTTTTGTGCAGCAGAGAACTGCGAGTCCACGTAGACGTGGCCGACGGCCTCGCCAAGCGCGTTGTCGGTTGCAGAAACACAGCGCTTCCAGCGCGGCCTTTCTACTTGCTCTCCGCTCAGTTCTTTGCCAAAGAAGTCGAAGTCCGCATCGTAGATGGGTTTAGGCAATGCATAGGACGGAGTGCTGGTCACCAGTTGCCACCGCAGGTAGGTCTTGATGGTTTCAAGATCCGTTGAATCGAGAATGGCCTGGAGCCCTTTGAAAAAATCGGGATTCGCAACATTCAGGTTGGCGATGCCCGGTTCTCCGGTGCGGGTAAAGAATTGCGTCCAGTCGATCGCCGGCGTGAGCTGCGCCAGTTGGGTCACGGGCATCATGTGATAAACATTGTGCGGATTGCGCCGATCGGTTACATCCATCGAGACTTTGGCCAGCGCTGTTTCTAGCACCATGATCTTGTCTGCGTCCGCGGCGGCTTTGTTGGCCGACTCGCCCAACAGGCCAAGCACGGTTGCAATGTGGGCGACATAATCCTTACGCGTTTTTTCCGCGGCGTCGCCGGTGCGAAAGTAATAATCGCGTTCCGGCAGACCGAGACCGCCCTGGTCGACTGCGGCGATCTGCTTGGTCGCATCCGCAAAGTCCTGCTGCTCGGAGTAGCTGAAGAATGCGTTCACATTGATCAACTGGTCATGCGCCAGCAGTTCGGTCAACTGCTTTTTGTTGGTCAGGGCGGAGATCCTATCGAGCTCGGGTTGAAACGGTTTAAGCCCGGCGTCATCGATTGCTTTCTCGTCCATGCAGGTGGCGTAATAGTCGCCGATCTTCTGCTCATCGGGCGTATGCTGCGCGCTCTTTTCAGCCACTTTGTCGAGCAATTGGTGCAGCACAATTTGCGTGTGAACCTGGATCCTGAACAGGGTGTCGTAGCCCGGCAGGTCGGGGGGAGTGGGATACAACTTGGTGAAGTTGCCGCAGGCATACTGCACGAAGTTGGTGCAGGGGTCGGCGGAGTTGTCGATCAACTCCTTGTCGAGCCCCGACACGAGCTTGACCGAATCATCCGAATCTCCCGGAGTCGGGGCAGGAGCCTGGGCGTAGACGGCGGCAACCTGGACCGCAAATAGGATGCCTGCGGCCAGCAGCGGCGATGCCGCGCCAAAAAGTCGATGCATTTCGAAAGCCTCCAGAATGAAGTTGGGTTTTCCGGGTCCACCAAGAATATCAATGATTGTAGTTCTCAGCCGGGCGTCCCTCGGCTGTGGCCAAGGAGGTTGGTCACGCAGATTTGCATCCTGTCACAAAGTCTCCGCCTGAAGTGTTGATCCGGTCCATTTAGACGAAGCGTTCGTTTTCTTGAAAGCCAATACGCTCAGGAACGACTCGGGGTCCCGTCGGGATGAATCGCATGGAAGATTATCGACACAGATCTTCTGGGATATGCGCCCACGGCCACGTCGGCCGTGCGCGCAAAGGTGAGGGTCCGGCTACGCTACCAGCGCCATTTCGCGGATGGTTTCTTTGCGCGCCGTCAAGCGATCAACCAGGTCCATACGCACCTCATAGCCCCTGCCAGGTGTGTCCGGGATCGCAATTTCGCCTTGATCCGAGACCGTGACTCCGGGCTCAATGATGTCGTCGACAAAGTAGCGCGCCGAGGCGGAGACGTCGCCGGGCAGCGTAAAGCCTTCGAGGGTCGAAAGCGCGATGTTGTGTGCGCGACCAATGCCGGACTCGAGCATGCCGCCGCACCAGAGGGGGATTCCGCGCTCCATCGCCGCGTTATGTACCGCAATGGCCTCGGAGAAGCCTCCCACGCGGCCCAGCTTGACATTGATGATCTTGCAGGATTCCATCTCGATGGCCGCCAGGGCATCGCGGCGATTGCGAATGGACTCGTCGAGACAGATGGGAGTGTTCAGGCGCCTTTGCAGCACGGAATGAAAGTAGAAGTCGTCGTGCCAGAGGGGCTGCTCAATCATCAGCAAATCAAATGCGTCGAATGAGACCAGGTGGTCTTCGTCGCGCAGGCGGTAGGCCGAGTTGGCGTCGCAACTGAGCAAGATGCCGGGCCAGCGGCTGCGTACCCGCTCAAAAACCTCGACATCCCAACCCGGCTTGCATTTGAGCTTGATGCGCTGATACCCGGCGGCCAATTCATGCTCGACGATCGAGATCAGCTCGTCAATGGAATGTTGAATGCCGATGGAGACGCCGCAAACAATGCTTTCGCGCACGCCGCCCAGCAGGCGGGAGAGCGAAACGCCCTCACGTTGCGCTTCCAGGTCCCATATAGCGTTCTCAAGAGCGGCCTTGGCCATGGGATTGCCGCGCACAGCGCGGAAAATGGCCGGGCAATCGCCGCCATGTTCAGGGGATTCGACGGCCAACATGGGCGCGAGTTCCTGAATCAGAACCTGCCAGGCCGAGTCAGTCGACTCGCCGGAAAAGAACGGACGCTCGCCGGCTGTGCACTCGCCCCAGCCCGAAAGCCCCTCGGATTGAACTTCGGCGAGCACAATCCGCCGGTTGCGGGTGACGCCAAAGCTGGTCTCAAAAGGACGCACCAGCGGCATATGCAGTTCACGCAGAATGATCGCATCAATTCTCATAAAAATTTGTATTCCTTAGAAAAACCAGAACCACGATTCGATTGCAACTGGGTTAGGGGGCCCAGTTCGAAGATTCCGTTTCCTTCCGCATCGCGAGAGAAGCCAAGTACGACCAGTCCCCGCGAGAAAGCATCCTGAAACTTCCGCCGATTCACTAGCTGAACATCAAGGGCCCTTTCACGGCTTGGTTCGTTCGTCTTCCAAAGGTCAATGGGGGCTGGGACCAAAATGTGTTCTTCAATGCATTGCGCGGCCGCTGGGCGCTGAGCAAAAGCAGCTTCCACTCGAGAGGAATCCAGCTCCCATTCCGCCAAAAGCCGGTCGGTCGGGAGCCCACCCTGCAGACGAGAAGAGGATACACCATAGAAATCCACAAGATAGGCGCTCGCGACGGCGCCCAGCCTGTGGATATTGAGGAAAGCGTTTGGTATCACCAGCGGGTCGAAAGTCCACTCCATGTGCTTGATTCTCCGCGAAAGCGCCTCACGTCGTTGTTCCCATTTGAGTTGTGCGCCGAGACCGCGATTCCGGTGCGACGACCGGACCGCCAGCATATGCGAATGAAGGTAGGGCTGCGGCCCGCTTTCAGTCTGCTTGATCCCCGGCAAAGACATGGCGAAACCAACGAGCGCTTTGGCCTGCGCGCCTGGCTGGCCGGCTGCGAGCGCGCTGTCAAAAGCGCCAATCACCTGGCCACCGATTTTTTGCGCAAGCATGAATGTCTTGCGCGCCGTGACGTCGCTTTCGTCGTAGCCCCAGGTCTCGATCTGGAGCTGAACGCACGCTTCCATTTCGTCAAATCCCCGGCAGTTGCGAATCTCGATCACGACCGCACCTGCGATGCGGCTTGAGCCGGAAGATCGGGGCTGCGCAACGCGAAGTCGCGCTTCTCGATGTCGGCCAGGTTCTTCTTTGCCTGCTCCCAAAGCGTTTCCAGCTCCGGCGGCGACAATTCTTCAAGCGGACGCGACGATAATCGCTCCATCTCGCTGAATCGCCGGCGGAAGCGGAAGTTGCAGTTGCGAAGCGCCATCTCAGCGTCGACGCCCAGGTGACGTCCGAGATTGACGACGGTGAAGAGCAAGTCGCCCAGTTCGGCTTCAACGCGTGGGTCGCCAGCTTCAGCTTCAGCCGCCAACTCCGCGGTTTCTTCAGCCACTTTGGGCAACAGCTCACGCCAGCTTGGCCAATCGAAGCCTGATTTCTGCGCCTTGGCGCCGAGCTTCGAGGCTTCGGCCAGAGCGGGCATCGCGCGAAGAACGCTGTCGAGACGCGAAGCGGGCTGCTTCTGCGCCGAAGGCGCGTCTGCTGCATGCAATGCTTTCTCCGCGGCCTTGATCTCTTCCCAGTTGCGCAAAACGCCGGCTGCGGACCCTGCAGTATCAATGTCCACGTCGGCCCTGTTGCCTGCGGCACGCGACGCTTCTTCGCCGAAGACGTGGGGATGGCGGCGGATCAACTTTCGGTTCAAGTGGTCAAGAACGTCGGCAATGGTGAACCTGCCTTCGTTGGCCGCCATCTCGGCATAAAAGAGAACCTGCAGAAGCAGATCCCCAAGCTCTTCGGCGAGATGGTCGAAATCGCGGCGCTCGATGGCGTCGAAGACCTCGTAGGTCTCTTCAAGGGTGTACTTGCGAATGGAATCGAAAGACTGTTCACGATCCCACGGGCAGCCGCCGGGAGCGCGCAGCCGAGCCATGATGGTCGCAGACTGCTCAAACAATGCAGCAGCCCGCGCCGGATCGGTGGTGGTTACGGGCGTGTGATCGTTCGCGCTGGTTTTTTCTGGCGCGCTGGTTTTCTCTGGCGGCAGATCCATCCATGTCCATTTTATCGCCGGCAGCATGCGCCATCGGAGCGGCGTGGGCGATCGGTGCGTCGTTTAGCAGCGAAACGCCGTATACTCAATCTCTTCCATGCTTCGCATTGTGGGAACGATTCTCGCTGGGCTTCTTGGGCTGGCTTTCGGCAGCTTCCTGAACGTGTGCCTGAGCCGCTGGCCCGAAGGCGAGAGCATCGTCCATCCTCGCTCGCATTGCAGGAGCTGTGGGCGAACGCTCAAGTGGTGGGAGAATGTGCCGCTGGTAAGTTGGCTGGCGCTGCGCGGGCGCTGCCGGACGTGCGGGGCATCGATCAGCTGGCGCTATCCGCTGGTGGAATTGGCGGTAGGGGCGTTGTGGGCAATTAGCGTGAGGCCGCTGCTTGGCTTGTTTCAAGACCCAGCCGCGCCGGCGTACCTTCTCAGTGGCGTTCTGTTGATCGTTGTCGGAAAAATGATCCTTTACTGGCTCTTGGTGGCCTTGGCGGTGCTTGACGCGGAAAACTTATGGCTCCCAAATCGGATCACTTTGCCAGGAGCCGTTTTGGGAGTTGCTTTGCATGCTGCGACCGCTTACGTTGGGCTGCGATTTATCGTTGGCCGAATAGGACAAAGGCAAATAATTTGGTCTCTTCATTATCTCCTTGGCATCCTCGCCGCCGCCTTACTCATCCTGGTCACTCGCTGGCTCTACTGGCTGCTCCGACGGCGCGAAGGCGTCGGCCTTGGCGATGCCAAGCTGATGGCAATGCTGGCCGCTTGGCTGGGCCTGCCGGGGGCGTTGTTGGCATTCTTCATCGGAGTGATGCTCGGCGCGATGGTCGCGCTGGTTCTGCTCGCCGCGCCATTTGCCCGTCAGAATAAAAATAGCTGGATGCTCACCAAGCTTCCGCTGGGCACATTTCTCTGTGTGGGCGGAATCGTGAGCAGTTTTTGGGGAGAGCCAATCATCCGCGCGTATATGCGCTGGGCGGGCTTTTAGAGCGTCTTGAACAAATCTGTTCTGTATCAAGGGCACGGCTTCAAAGCCGGACCGAAAACGCGGCAAAGCTCAAGGAGCTTTGTAACAAGGGCACGGCTTTAGCCGGGCCGAAAAAGGCTGCAACAGAATGGGGTTTTAACCCCTGAGGGACTACCGGCGGATCCAATACAGCCGTTCTTGAATCACGCTTGTAGCCATCGCGCGGATCCGCTCTACTGCTGCGGCTGCGCCGCGGGCTGTCCCGCTGCATCCAGCTTTGCCGCATCCGCCTTCGCGTTCGCAATCTCCGGATCCGCCAGCGCCTTTGCGGCCTCTTTGGCGTGACGGCTCCCCGGATCGTACTCCATCACCTTTTTATAGTTGGCGCGCGCGTCTGCAAAGTCGCCCGTGTGACGCTCGGCTTCTGCCAATCCCCAATACACATCCGGATTGTCGGGATCAAGAACCAGCGCGGATTGAAAGCGTGACAGCGCTCCTTTCCAATCCTTGTTCGTGAGATAGTAGCTGCCCACATCTTCATCTTCGGCCGCTGTCTCATGATGCTCGGGCACCACTTCCTCGCCCTTCTTCTTGTGTTTTCCGGGTTGAGCGCTGTCATCATCGTCCGGCGGATTCAAGTCGCCCATCCCGGCCAGGCTCGAACTCGAGCTACTGTCACTCGAATCGGCGGCATCCGCTGCCTCTTCCGGGCTGCGCACTGGATCGCCGTCTTCAGCGGGCATCGGAGCGCGCGCGCTCGGCTCTTCGTCGCCCGGAGCCAGGTCCGGCGAAATCCGGGTTGGCATCACCGGAACCGAGCTCGTGTCGTCAGGAAATGGATTGGCATTGGTCTGCGGTTTCGCCTGGGCGGGTTGTTGCGCTGGAGCGGGGTTTTGCCCACCCGCCGCCGGTTGGCTTTGGCCGGAACCCGATTGGTCTCCATTGCCTTGCGCGCGGACCTGCGGCCCCGCTGCGAGAAAACGACTCGCGAACAGCACGACTCCAAACAGCGACTTCATTGCCAACCCTCTCAACCTTGGACGCAGACGAAGCGGCCACGGTGCGTCTAAACATGATCAGCGCTATCCGCACCCGTAATCAGAATCGCACATTTGCACGGCGAATTCATCCGCCCGAAGATGTCTCCACTCCATGAACACCGCATGTTTCTTTCCGCTCGGCAGCCTCGTTGCTAGCCTTCGCTGAAGTTGATCTGTTGATTCATTGAAAACGCGCGCGCACGAGGCGATTTCCACCCCGCTGCGGTCCCCCCGGAACCGCTACAATCACCTCTGGGCCTCGCATTGTTTGAGGCACAAACAAGGAGCGCAAGTTCAGATGGGCTACCAGGTTCTGGCCAGAAAATACCGTCCGCAGCGCTTTGCCGACGTGGCCGGCCAGGACCATGTAACGCGAACCCTGCTGAATGCGCTCCAGCAGAACCGCATTGCGCACGGTTATATCTTCTCGGGGCATCGCGGCATTGGCAAAACCACCATCGCGCGCATTCTGGCCATGGCGTTGAATTGCCGGACGGAAGTGGGCACGGCGGAGCGCCCGACACCGGAGCCGTGTGGCACCTGCGATGCATGTATCGAGATTCGCCAGGGCAATGCCGTCGACGTGATTGAAATTGACGCGGCCACAAACCGCGGCATTGACGAGATTCGCGAACTGCGCGATGCGGCGCGCTACGCACCGTCACGTGACCGCTTCAAGGTCTACATCCTCGACGAAGCGCACCAGATTACCGAAGCTGCATTCAACGCGCTGCTCAAGACGCTGGAGGAGCCGCCGGCGCACGTCATCTTCATGATGGCAACCACCGAGCCCGAGAACATTCCGCAAACCATTCGCTCGCGCTGCCAGCACTTCAGCTTTCACGCGGTCAAATTCGACGACATTCTGGCGCAGTTGAAGCTGATCGCGGCCGAGGAGAAAGTGGCGGCCGAAGACGATGCGCTGGCTCTCCTGGCCGAAGCCGGCGACGGATCGATGCGCGACGCGCTCTCCATCATGGACCAGGCGATCGCATCAGCTCCCCTTCAAGATGGCCATCCCGCACTCTCCGCAGAGCAGATTCGCGAGCTCATGGGCGCGGTGCCCAACACCGTCTTCGAGCGCCTGATGGAAGCCGTTGCTCAAAGTCAGAGCGCCGAACTCATGGAAGAGATCAACGTACTCGTCAATGCGGGGCACAGCCCGCTTTCGCTGGCGCGGCAGATGGTCCGCTATTTGCGCAATGCGCTGATGGCCAAGCTGGGCGGCGAGCAGACTGAGTTGCTGCAGATTTCTGCCGACGAGCGCTCGCGCGCGGCGCGCACGGCGCTCCTCTTCACCGAGGAAGAACTCACACGCAACCTGCAAATCGTCTTGCGCACCTTCGACGACCTGAACTATCGCCAGGAACAGCGCCTGCACCTCGAGCTTGGAGTGCTCAAGCTGATTCACGCGCAGCGGCTTCTGCCCATCGAGGAACTGCTCAGCGGCGTCGCAGGCGGATCGGGCTCGCGCCCGAATCCCGCGCCTGGTGCGCAAAGGGCAACCGGAAGCGCTCCAAGACCGGCATCGGCGACAACGCCGGCGACCGGAGCTTCCACGCACCAGACCAGTGGCTGGAGCAGAGGATCCGGTGCACCGCGAAGCGACACTGCCAAAGCGGAAGCAATGGTTGAAGATTCTTATGCAGCTCGCTCATCGGCAAGAACATCTGAGTCCATGTATCGCGCAGCGCCTTTCCCTGTTTCTGCCAGCGAAAGTGTCCCGTACGGCGCGGCGGTCAATTTGACCGAGGGTGCTCTGGCCAAGGCGCCGGAGTCTGCGAGCATCACGCCGAATGAACTCGGAGTTGAGCAGGTGCGCGAAGCCGTCGTGGCCGCGCTGGCCGTCGCCGGACACAGCACCGCTGCACAATTGCTCGGATCGGGCACTTGGGCATTGGATGGCGCCGCAGTCCGCGTGGACGTGCCTGGAATGGGAAAAAAGATGCTCAGCCTGACGGTGAACGCCGCCGCGGAAAAGCTCATCCGGGCGGAGTTGCTCAAGATGGGCGCGCCGGCGCGTTTCCTCGTTTCAGCCGGCGAGGGTGCGGCTCCGGCCGCTGTTGCCACGCCAGTGATCGTCTCAGGCAGCGTGCAGGAGGCTGCCCTCGCGCATCCATTAGTAAAGCGGGCACAGGAGATTTTCAACGCCGAGGTCCGCAGCGTGGTCGATTTACGCCAGAAGTGACGGCGCAGCCGTCATCCGGAGTCGAGTCCGCCGCGGCGGACGAATCGAGAGATCTGTAGTTGCTTGTTGCAACCAGGAACGATGAGCGGAGAATAGGAAAATACGATGATCAACCCTCTCAAAATCTCGGAGATGCTTTCGCAGGCCAACCAGATGCAGGAGGAGGTTCAGCGCAAGCTCGGCGAGACCGTGGTGGAAGCTTCAAGCGGCGGTGGCGCCGTGACAGCATCCATGAACGGCAAGAAGGAACTGCTGAAGCTGCACATCGATCCATCTGCGGTAACGAGCTTGGGCGGCGCGCAGGCCGACGTGGAAATGCTCGAGGATTTGATCGTCTCTGCCGTGAACGAAGCAGGCCGCAAAGCGGATGAAGCGATCAAGTCGAGCGTTCAGGGAATGCTGGGTGGGCTGAAGATTCCAGGGCTCGGCGGATAGGTGTTTTGAAAGGGCCCGAGTAACGAGGCTGCAGAAGAAACTCGAATGAGGGCGCTTTGTAATAAGGGCACGGCTTCAGCCGGGCCAACAAAGCCAGCAAAGTGAATCAGGGCTTTAGCCCCTGAGGGAGTTTCCCACCGTGTCACGCTATGCCGAGCCGATGGCGCGGCTCATTGAAGAACTGAAGAAGCTGCCCGGCGTGGGCACCAAGAGCGCACAGCGCTACGCTTTCCATATTCTGCGTTCAAGCGACGATGACGCCGGCGCTCTCGCCGACGCCGTACGCGGCCTCAAGGACAGCCTCCGGCTCTGTTCCATCTGCAACAACGTCACCGACATCGATCCCTGTGCCTACTGCGCCAGCCCCACGCGCAACCAGCGCGTGGTTTGCGTGGTCGAGGAGCCCACCAGCATCGCCGCGGTCGAGCGATCGCAAACCTACCAGGGCGTCTATCACGTGCTGCACGGCACACTCTCGCCGCTTCATGGCGTGGGCCCTGACCAGTTGCGTGCAGAAACGCTGGTGCGCCGCACAGAGCGCGGCGAAGTGGACGAGGTGATTCTGGCCACGAGCCCAACTCTCGAGGGCGAAGCGACGGCCGACTGGCTGGCCACTGCCTTGCGCAGGTTTCCGGTCAAGATCACGCGCATCGCGACCGGCGTTCCGGCCGGCAGCGATATTGAATATGCCGACGAGGTGACGATGGCGCGCGCGATGGAAGGGCGCCGGACTATCTAAATACGGTGTTGCCAATCGCGGCAATTTGACTGCCTCGCCTGCGAACTTGCTTCGGTGTCGCGCGCACAAAAGAAAAGCGGGAGGCTGGTTAGCCATCCCGCTTGAATTGGCTTGGGGAGCCGCTGCGTACAAACTTCTGCGCTGCCTATTTCGCTGCGCCGTCGAGCGCGAGATTCAGGTCCAGCACGTTCACCCGCGGCTCGCCGATGAAACCGAGCGTCCGGCCCTTCGTGTACTGATCGATCAGGCTGCGGACGGCCGCTTCTGTCAGCCCGCGCGCCTTCGCGATGCGCGGCGCCTGGAAATACGCATTATCCGGGGTGATGTCGGGGTCAAGACCGGATGCCGAGTAAGTAACCGCGTCAATCGGCACCGGCTGGTTGGGATTCTCGGCATGCAGCTTGTCGATGTCGGCCTGCATCCGCTGCGGCAGCTTGGCGTTTGACTGCGCCAGGTTCGTGCCACCGGAAGACGTGGCGTCGTAACCGTTGCCCGCCGCTGACGGACGCGGATGGAAGTACTTGTCGGAGGTGAAGCTCTGCGCGATGAGTTCGGAACCGATCACCTGCCCGTTACGCGTGATCAGGCTCCCCGCCGCCTGCCGCGGGAAGAAGATGTGCGCCAGACCCGTCAACAGCAGCGGATAGCCCAGTCCGAAGATCACCGCCGTGACCAGGGTGAAGAGTACTGACGTTCCCCAAATCGAATGCTTGACCGGGGACTCCTGCACGTGCAGTGCGTGATGTCCTTCACGAGTTCCAAGCTCTTCGTCGACCATTGAACCAGAATTCACGTTCGTTCTCCTTCGTGCGGGCCGTACTTACGCCAGGTGCATTGCCACCAGACAAATGTCGATGGCCTTGATGCCGATGAACGGGATGATGATGCCCCCGACGCCGTAGATCAGCAGGTTGTTGCGCAGCAAGACGTCGGCTGCCTTGGGCTCATACTTCACGCCCTTCAGCGCCAGCGGAATCAGCGCTACGATAATCACCGCATTGAAAATGACAGCCGAAAGAATTGCCGACTGCGGCGAATGCAGATACATGATGTTGAGCGCGCCGAGGACCGGAAAAACTCCGGCAAACATGGCGGGAATGATGGCGAAGTACTTGGCCACGTCATTGGCGATCGAGAATGTGGTCAACGCGCCGCGCGTCATCAGCAATTGCTTGCCGATCTCCACAATCTCGATGAGCTTGGTGGGATTGGAATCGAGATCGACCATGTTGCCGGCTTCCTTGGCAGCCTGCGTGCCTGAGTTCATGGCCACGCCCACATCGGCCTGCGCCAGCGCGGGAGCATCGTTGGTGCCATCACCGGTCATCGCAACGAGCTTTCCCTTCCCCTGCTCGCGCTTGATCAGATCCATCTTGTCCTTCGGCTTGGCCTCGGCCAGAAAATCGTCCACGCCTGCCTCGCGCGCAATCACGGCAGCGGTCAGCGGATTGTCGCCGGTAATCATGATGGTGCGGATGCCCATGGCGCGCAGGCGCGCCAGGCGATCCTTGAGACCGCCCTTCACGATGTCCTTGAGATAAATCACGCCCAGCGCCGAAGCGTTTTCTGCAACGACGAGCGGCGTGCCGCCTGCGCGAGCAATCTCTTCAACGTTGTCGCGAACCTTTTGCGGCAGCGACGAGCCCTGTTCTTCAAGGAAGCGCGCAATCGCGTCCACAGATCCTTTGCGGATACGCGTGCCCGGCAGATTTACGCCGCTCATGCGGGTCTGCGCGGTAAAAGGAACAAACTCGGCGTGAATGCCGGCCAGGTCGCGCCCGCGCAGGTTGTACTTTTCCTTGGCCAGCACAACGATGGAGCGGCCTTCCGGCGTTTCATCAGAGAGCGACGCAAGCTGCGCGGCATTTGCCAGCCGCTCCTGGCTCACATCTGGTGCGGTCATGAACTCCGTCGCTTGGCGATTTCCCAGAGTGATGGTGCCGGTCTTGTCGAGCAGCAGCGTATTTACGTCGCCCGCGGCTTCCACGGCGCGACCGCTCATGGCCAGCACGTTGTACTGCACCAGCCGGTCCATGCCGGCAATGCCGATGGCCGACAGCAGTCCGCCGATGGTCGTGGGAATGAGACAAACCAGCAGCGACACGAGCACAAAGACGGTTTGTGGCGCGCTGGAATAAATCGCAAAGGGCTGCAGCGTGACCACGGCCAGCAAAAAGATGATCGTCAATCCGGAAAGCAGAATACTGAGAGCGATCTCGTTGGGCGTCTTTTGCCGGGTCGCGCCTTCGACCAGCGCGATCATGCGATCAAGAAAAGTCTCGCCAGGATTGGAGGTGATCTTTACCTTGATCCAGTCCGAAAGAACTTTGGTGCCGCCGGTTACAGCTGAGCGATCGCCACCGGCCTCGCGGATCACCGGCGCGGATTCTCCGGTGATGGCCGACTCGTCCACGGATGCCACGCCCTCAATCACTTCGCCGTCACCCGCAATGTAGCTGCCCGCCTCAACGTAGATCACGTCTCCGGCGCGGAGAAGTCCGCTGACTACGTCTTCAAAGCTGCCGTCATCCTTGTAGCGCTTGGCGACGGTCTCGCCCTTGGCCTTGCGCAGCGTGTCTGCCTGCGCCTTGCCGCGCCCTTCAGCCATGGCCTCGGCGAAGTTCGCGAACAGCACCGTGAACCAGAGCCACAGCGTGATCTGGAGGTTGAAGAAAAACGACCCCGGGTGATGGCGATAGTTTTCAAAGAGCAGCAGCGTGGTGAGCACGCTGCCCACTTCGACGACGAACATCACCGGGTTCTTGACCATCCAGCGCGGATCGAGCTTGCGAAAGCTGTCCAGCGTGGCCTGGGCCATGATCTGCGTGTTCCAGAGACTCGTTTTTTCAGCCATAGTCTTTTCAGTTCTCAGTTCGAAGTTCGTAGTTCGTAATTCAAAGTGGTCTGCAGGTGGTTAAAAAACTTTGCCGGTCTGCAGCAGCAGATGTTCCAGAATCGGTCCCAGGCTCAAGGCCGGGAAGAATGTGAGAGCGCCGATGATCAAGACCACGCCAACGAGCAGGATTGCGAAGAGCGGCGTGTTCACCGGGAAAGTTCCGGGTGACGGGGGAACGCTTTTCTTCTGCGCGAGATTACCTGCGAGGGCGAGCGCGGGAATCATCATCAGGAAGCGGCCGATGAGCATGTCCCAGGCCATCGCGATGTTGTACCACCAGTTGGTTCCAAGACCCGCAAACGCGGAGCCGTTGTTGCCGGCGCCCGAGACGAACGAATAGAGAATCTCGGAGAATCCGTGCGGCCCAGGATTGTTCGTTACCGAAAGGCCCTGCGGGATAAGAACGAAGATGGCGGCGAAGGTGAGAATGATCAGCGGAAAGATCAGCGCGTAGAGCATCGCCATCTTCACGTCGTAGGATTCGATTTTCTTGCCCAGGTATTCCGGCGTACGGCCCACCATGAGCCCCGCGATAAAGACAGCGATGACCACGTAAACCAACATGCCGTACATCCCGGCGCCAACGCCGCCGAAAACCACTTCGCCGAGCATGATGTTGGCCAGCGGAATCATGCCACCCAGCGGCGTGAAGCTATCATGCATGCTGTTCACCGCGCCGCAACTCGCATCCGTTGTGATGGTGGCGAACAGCGCGCTTTCGGCAATGCCGTTGCGCACTTCCTTGCCTTCCATGTTGCCGCCAGACGCGCCCGCGGTGCGCATCTGCTGCGCTCCGTGAATCATGTTGTAGGGATGGGCTTCGGCCCAGTAAGCGACGACAAAGCCCGCCGCGAATAGCACATACATTGCGGCGCAAACTGCCCAGCCGTGGCCGCGAGAACCGGTCATGCGGCCCAGCGTGTATGTGAGGCCGGCGCCAATGACGAAGATCGACAGAATCTGGAGATAGTTCGAAAACGGCGTGGGATTCTCATAAGGGTGGGCACTGTTGGCGTTGAAGAAGCCGCCGCCATTGGTGCCCAGCATCTTGATAGCTTCCTGCGAAGCCACAGGACCTTGCCCGATGGTTTGCACTTGCGAGGGCTGCTCGAGTGGGTGCGCCACGGTGTAACCGCTCAGGTTTTGTGGAACACCCTGCCACACCAGCAACAGTGCATATAGGATGCAGGCCGGAGTCAGGATGTAGAGCAGCGTCCGAGTCATGTCGACCCAGAAGTTGCCAATGGTCGCGGAACTGGTCCGCTTGATCCCGCGAATGAGCGCCACAGCAACCACAATGCCTGCGGCCGCCGACCAGAAGTTGTGCGTCGCAAGGCCAGCCATCTCGGTGAGATAGCTCATGGTCGATTCGGGCGTATAGAACTGCCAGTTGGTATTGGTCGTGAAGCTGGCGGCTGTGTTGAACGCCAGGTCGCTTCCCACGCCGGCAAGTTGCTGCGGGTTCCATGGCAAGTAATACTGCAGGCGTTCAATGGCGTAGGTCAGCAGCATGCCTGCGGCAGAGAAGCCGAGCAGCGCGAAGGCATATTCGCGCCAGGTCATCTCCTTGTCGGCTTTGATGGCGCAGAGCTTGTAGATGATGCGCTCGAATGGGCGAAGCACCGGGTCGAGCCACGTGCGCTCCCCTTCGACGACGCGCGACATGTAAATGCCTACCGGGCGCACCGACAGCAGCAGAATCACAGAGTAGATGGCAAATTGCAGCCAGCCGTTTGCGGACATGTCAGAATTTCTCCGGGTAGAGCAGTGCGACGGTTAGATACACCATCAGGAGAATCGAAAGGATGAGTCCAGTGGCAGAGATCCAATCCATGTGCATGGGCTACCTCAACTTCTCGCAGGCCTTGACGTAGAGAAACGCCACGGCGAAGAAAATAACGGTGTAAAGCAACATCAGCGCGTCTTGCATGCGGGATATCCCCTTTTCAATCCGGAGCGGCACGGGCAAGGTTCATTGAAATTACCCGCTCGGGTCGATGTGCTCGGCGCCTGATCGCGCTTCAAGAGCACACCATAGCCTTCAACCGACCCCGTCGGTCTCGCTCCATCCCGATTCTGTCCTTTGTCAGCTTTGAGAATCGAAAAGAAACCCTAAAGATTTCGTAAGGATCGGTTCCTGGACGCGTAAAACTGTCAGAAATCAGCGGCGGCCGAGGGGTACGCTCGCAATGCGAGACGAGTTGCGCGGTAGGCAGAGCGAATGACTCTTCGTTTCCGGTCAGTCTTCGTTTCCCGTCCAGCCCTCGGGCACGAAGCGATAGCCAACCCATGGCTCGGTCTGGATGTACTGGCGGCCGGTTTCGCCCTCGAGCTTTTTGCGCAGTTGGCCCACGAAGACGCGAAGGTATTCGGGCTGGTGCGCGGATTGCGCCCCCCAAACCGCCGTCAGCAGTGCGCGATGCGTCATCACCTTGCCGGCGTTGCGGGCCAGGTGCAACAGCAAGTCGAATTCTTTCGGAGTCAGGTGAATGGGCTTGCCCTGGACCAGAATGGTGTGCGCCCGCGCGTCAATCACAAAGTCGCCGGCCTCAAGCGGAGCCGTGGTGCGCTCGGGAGCGCGGCGAAGATGCGCTCTTACACGCGCCAGAAGTTCCTGAATGCTGAAGGGCTTGGTGACGTAGTCGTCCGCGCCCGCGTCCAGCGCCTCCACCTTTGACCGTTCGTGTTCGCGAACCGATAAAACCAGCACCGGCGTTGTGCCGTGCGATCGAATGGCTCGGCAGACCTCAACACCGCTCATGACCGGCATCATCAAATCGGTGATGATCAGGTCAGGCGCCCAATCGCGGAAAACCCGCAATCCTTCTTCGGGTTCATTGGCGGTTCGAACGTCGTACCCCTGCGCTGAAAGCGCGGCGCGCAGCACCCGTGTGATTTGCGGTTCGTCGTCAATAACCAGAATTCTTCCCGGCATCTTTTGCTTCTTTCGTCCATCGGAAGCTTACACCATCTCCGGCAGCATTTCAGTGGAGCGCCGCGGGCAGGTATGATTCCCGTGGAGATGACCATGGGCGTACCCGCCTATGCAAGGCAGGCTCTTCACTGGATCGCGGCCACGGCCACGGTTTCATTCGCCACATTCATGATGGTGTGGCTCCGCGCCAATTCCACCACCGCGGGCATGGTGTTCCTGGTGCTGGTGGTCTGGGGCGCCACGCAGGCTGGAATTGTCATCTCTGTCTACACCGCTCTACTTAGCGCCGTCTGCTTCGACTATTTCTTTCTGCTTCCTTTGCACACTTTCAGGATCGAAGGCGCTCAGCAATGGGTGGCGATGGTTTCGTTTGCGCTCAGCTGCCTGGTCGTGGCTCGGCTTGCGGAGCGCGCGCGAAAGCAGACCGTTCGTGCGCAGCAGCGCGAGGAAGACGTGGGAAAGCTGTACTCACTGAGCCAGGAGATGATGCTGTTTGAAGATGCAGATCGCCTTCTGCGCGATTTGCCGGGCGCCATCAGCCGCATTTTCGTTCTCGATGGCGTGGTTCTTTATGTCGGCGACTACGACCGGTTTTTCTCTTCGACTGGCGAGGTTTCCGCGAGCTTGCGTGCGCATATGCAAGCCGTTGCCCAGGGACTGAATCCTACCATTGCGCCGTTTGCAGGCTTCCAGACCAATGCCCTGGCCCTCGGATTGAAGCCCGTCGGTGCTCTCGCGTGGCGGCCGGATACGCTTTCGCTTGAAGTCGCCGCCGCGGTATCGGCTCAGGTATCCATTGCTGTCGCGCGCTCCATCGCCATCGCCGCTTCAACGCGCATCGAAGCTGCGCGCGAGGCAGATCGCCTGCGCACTGCCCTCATCGATTCACTGACCCACGAGTTGCGCACCCCGCTCACCTCCATTCGCGCGGCAGCCACTACTCTGTTGGAGACGGAGGGCCTCGACGAACCCGGTCGCGTGGAAATGATGCGCGTGATTAACGAAGAGGCACAGCGATTGGATCAACTGATTGGCGAAGCCGTTGAAATGGCCGAAATTGACGCCAACGTCGTCCAGGTCAAGATGTCTTCCGTGCATCCCCGCGCACTTCTCGATCAGGCCGTCGAGGAGTCGCGCAAAATCCTGGCCGGGCATAAAGTCACCATTCTGCCCGATGCAGCGGACGATCCGGCCGAAGTTGACAAGCCTGCCTGGTTTGATCCCCATCTGTTGGGCAGGGTTCTGCGCCACCTGCTCGAAAACGTGGCCAGTCACACTCCTCCCGGCTCGCACGTCACGCTCAGCAGCAACCGCGGCGACGACCGCGTGGAGTTTTGCGTCGAAGACAACGGTCCGGGCATCGATGCTCCGGATCTGCCGCATATCTATGAAAAGTTCTACAGGGGCAAACGAGGAATGAGCCGGCGCAAGGGATCGGGCATGGGCCTGGCGATTACACGCGCCATCCTTATCGCGCACGGAGGAGGAATCGAAGCGACCAGTATGCCCGGCGGTGGCGCGCGATTCCGTTTCTGGGTGCCGCTGATTGAAAAAGAGCCGAGCCGGCAATAAGCGGCCACTGCTCGCCGGCGAGGCATCCGCTAATCGGGCTCGTTGCTCCAATCGCAGGCGATTTCGCAGCGCTTCTCCGCGCTTTCCGCGGCCCACTCGAGCAGTCGCGCCACACGCCAGCCATCTACACCGGTAACAGGAGCCGGCCCTTTACCCTCGAGCGCGTCGCGAATACCCGCGTAGAACTGACGGTAGTTACCGGGTAGAGCAGGCACAGGGCGGCTTACCGAGCCGCCATTGATGCCCACGTGCAGCACACCCCAATTGGCTGCTGGTTCCTGGCCCCAGTTTTGATCGTCTATGCGCGTGATTTTGCTGAGAGCAGCTTCCTGCGGATCGACTCCCTTCTTGACGTAGCCCCCACCGGTTCCGCGAAGATGGAAACGCGGTGCGGCCGGCAGCGAAAGGCTGTTGGCAGCGACTGTGGCGGCCACGCCGGGATAGCGCAGCCGAATCGTGAAGGAGTCATTGACGCCCGGCCCGTCCTTTTCTCGGACAACGTCGGCGTTTACCGCCTCCGGCTTGCCGAACAGCACGATCGCCTGGTCCACGAGGTGCGGACCGAGATCGAGAAGCTTTCCGCCGCCATCAACGCTTTCCTTCCACAACCGGCCAGTCAATGGCGCCGGCTGCCAGCGGTCGAAACGGGATTCAAACGAGACAAGCCGGCCGAGCAGGCCCTCATTCAATAGATTCTGAATCGTCAGGAAATCGCTGTCCCAACGGCGGTTATGAAACGGTGCGAGGAGGGCTTTGTGCTTCCATGAGAGCGCGATCAGCTCCTCGGCTTCGGCTGAAGTGAGGGTCATCGGCTTGTCGACAACCACGTTCTTCCCGGCCTTTAGGATTGCCTTCGCAAGAGAATAGTGGGTTCCGTTGGGCGTGGCGACGACAAGCAGGCGAAGCGACTTGTCGGCAAGCATCGCCTCGAGTGAGCGATGCACCGTGATGCCTGGGTAACGCGCAGCCGCGTTGTTCGACGTGCGCTCCAGGACCGCGGCCAGCTCGATGCCCTCAACCGAAGAGAGCAATGGCGCGTGAAAGACGCGCCCGGCCATGCCGAACCCGATAAGACCGACGCGAATCATAAGCTGTTTCCTTTGCGAGCAACTCCGCTAGCTGCGCTAACCCCGCTAGCTCCGCTGCCTTCTAGCCTTCGAGTTTAAACCGCGTCTCTGCGAGACGGTAAAGGCGCCGCCACACCAGCCGGTTCATGGTGACGACCATAAGCGAGATCATGATCGTGGCCAGCAGCAGCATCGCAAAACGCCCACTGTCAGTGGCCGCGTCAATTTGCGCGCCCAGGCCGATCGTCTGTAGCGTCCGGCCCTGCACATGCGAATACTCGGCCATCACCGAAGCGTTCCACGCTCCGCCGGAAGCAGTCACCATCCCCGTAATCAGATAGGGAAAGATGCCGGGAAGAATGAGCCGGTTCCATCGCTGCCAGCGTGTGAATCGGTAGAGCGACGATACCTCGCGCAGATCCGAGGGAATGGCCATGGCTCCTGCGATCACGTTGAATAGGATGTACCACTGCGTTCCGAGCAGCATCAGCGCGATGGACCCGATGCCCAACCCGCCGCCGATCTTCACCAGCCCCATGAGCAGAATGGGAAAGAACGCAGTGGCGGGCACCGATGCCAGAATCTGTGCCAGCGGCTGCACGATGCGCGCCAGCCGCGGGTTCAGGCCGATGGCCACGCCGACAGGAATCGTCCATGCGGCGGAGATAAGCAGCGATGCATTAACGCGCAGAAATGTCGCCGCCGCGCCCTCAAGCAAAAGTCGCAAGTCCGGCCAGGTCACAGTGCTAAGCATGAGCATGGCCTGTAGCGCTGCCCAGCATACGACCACGGCTCCCGCAGCCGCCGCCGCCCAGAGACCCGGCGGAGCTTTGCCCGATTTCGGCTGATCGAGCGGCTTCACTACGCGGCATTCTTTTGTCCGCGCCAGGTGTCGGTAAACCGGTTCCTCAACGCGATCCCAGATGCGCCCCGGCAGCGATTCCAGAATCTGCGATCGCCGCAGGAGTTCAAGGATCGGCGAGTTGATATGGTCGGCCGATTCCACTTGCTCCATTTTGAATTTGTCGCTCCAGGCAATCAGCGGCCGCCACACAAGTTGATCGGTAGCAACCACAATGAGAATCACAGTGGCGATGCCCGCCAGCAGGGCGTGCACGTCGCCGTTATTCGTCGCCGATTGGATGTAGCTTCCCAGGCCGGGCAACTGAAAGTTCCGCGTGCCCATGGTGAACGTCTCGCAAAATATCAGTGCGAACCAGCCGCCGGCCACAGAGACAATCGAGTTCCAAACCAGGCCAATGGCCGAGAATGGCATCTCCAGTTGCCAAAAGCGCTGCCAACCGGAGTATCTAAAGACACGCGACGCTTCCAGCATCTCCCTCGGGATGGTCTTGAGCGAGGAGTAAAAGCTGAACGCGAGATTCCACACCTGGCCGGTGAAGATGAGCAAGATCACGGCCATCTCAATGCCCAGCTGATGGCCGGGAATGAGCGACACCATGGCCAGAACAACAGGCGGCAGAAAGCTGAGCACGGGTATGGACTGCAGAATGTCGAGAACTGCGACCATCCACGGCTCGATGCGCGGATTGTAGGCCGCGATGTAGCCGTAGGAGATCGCGAAGGCCAGGCTGAGAAAGTACGCGATCGCCATGCGCACCATGGAATAAAACGCATAGATCGGCAGTGCGCCGATGGAGTTCGAAATCGGCACGACGGGGATGGGCTTTTGAAACCAATAAACGCCGGTGCTGACGATGGCGAAAAACAAGGCCAGCGCGCAGGCCGCCACGCCGAGATCGACGAGGAACGGCGTTTTCCGTGCGACGACGAGGGATCGGGCGAGGGGATGCTGGAGGTTCACTTTGTGTCCCCGGCCGAGACAATTTCTTCTTCCAGAGCATCGGGCATCACAAAGCGGCGGCGCCCGGAATCGTAGTCGAACAACTCCGCGTACCGGCCCCAGTTCACTGCGGTCTGCAACTGAAGTTGCGACTCTTCCTCGCTGAACTGTTCGCCAAGCATATCCAGGAAGAAGTCCTCGGGAACGGTATGATCGCTCTTCGCGTCGAGCGCGCGGCGAATCTGGCGCAGCAAAAGCACATTTTCGATCGCGGCGTTGCGAAACAGCTCCTTCTGCCGCAGGATTTCGGAGTTGGCAAATTCCTCGCCGCTGGGAGTAATGGCGGCATCCCCCTCTTCGATTTTGAGGAAGCCCAGCATCTGCGCGGCTTCCACAATGGGCAGCAAATCGTCGATTTCGAAGGCGAGATCGTCGGCCAGGCGGTATATGTCGTCGCGCCCGCCGCGATCGAGAAGCAGTTCGAGCAATCCGGCAATGCCTCCCGGCCGTGCGTGGGGCAGCATTTGGTAGCGCATCTGCCGTTGATCGCGCGTGCGGGGCTCCGCCGGCTGGCCCGGCGCCTCGGCCGGCGTCATGTCCGGCTGCGTGAGCACCTTGTAGATGTAGTCCACCAATTTCGTAAAAGCATCGGATTTGCGGTCGCGCGGCTGCGGCAACTGCACCTGGAAGTCTGTCCGAATGTGGCCCGGATTGCGTCCCAGCACAACGATGCGATCGGCAAGCAGCACGGCTTCTTCGATATTGTGCGTCACCAGAAAGACAGCCTTTGTCGGCATGGTCTTGTTCGCCCAAAGCTCCAGCAGCTCGCTGCGCAGGTTCTCCGCCGTCAGCACGTCCAGCGCCGAGAACGGCTCATCCATGAAGAGCACTTCCGGCTCGACCACAAGGGCGCGGGCAAATCCCACGCGCTGCCGCATTTCCGCCTGAGAGCTCCTTGGGATAGGCGGCTTCGAATCCGTCCAGACCCACAACGTCAAGCATCTTCATGCTGCGTTCGCGGCGCTCAACCGGCGTTACCCCTCGTGCCTGCAGCGGAGCTTCAACATTCTCAAGAACCGTGAGCCAAGGAAACAGCGCGAAGCTTTGGAAAACGATCGAGACATTAATCTCGGCCTGCGAGATTGGAACGCCATGCCAGTAAACCTGGCCCGCGGTGGGGGTCGAGAGTCCGGTCAACATGCGTAGCATGGTCGATTTGCCCGATCCTGAGGGACCCAGAAGAGCAAGAATTTCTCCGGGCACAATGCTCAGATCCGTTGCCGAAATCACCTGAATGCGATTCTGGCTGGGCTGCGCGTAGTATTTCTCGATCTTTTCCGCGCGGATAATCGCTTCCGTGGCCGGCGGCACTTCGGGAGTAGCGATGGGAAGAATCGTTTCCGGCATTTCCGATGCTCCGGGAGGGGGATTGTAAGGCAAAACTACACTTCGTTTGCGCCAGTATAGAAGCCGGCATTTGATCGCAGATGAATTCACGGCGGGGCCGAACCAGCCGGGGCATTGCGCTCACCGCGCAGGTTTCCGGCTGGCAAGGTGGGTCTTACCGGAAAAGACGCGCCGTGCTTTACACTGGTAAAGCGTACCATTCCTGCAGTCGTGCAAACCCAACACCGGCTTGCGCTTGCAATCGCGTTCGATCGAAGACAACTGAAGACTTGAAGAAATGTTCCCCTCCCTGCCCCTTTAGGAGAGTATGTCCAACACAAAGAAACCAAAAGTGCTGGTTGCCGACGACGAGCGCGTCATCGCTGATACGCTGGCCATCATTTTGAACCAGAGCGGATTTGACGCTCGCGCGGTCTATTCCGGCGAGAAAGCCCTCGAGCTTGCTGAAACATTCCAACCGGACATGCTCATCTCCGATGTGATTATGGCCGACCTGAACGGGATCGACGCGGCCATCCGCATCCGCGGAGTTCTTCCCAACATCAAGATTCTGCTGTTTTCAGGCCAGGCCGCGACTGCCGATCTGCTGGAAAAGGCGCGCGCTGAGGGCTACGAATTCGACATTCTCGCCAAGCCCGTCCACCCCCAGGATCTGCTGGCCAAGCTGCGCGGATAAGATCGCGGCGGCCGTACGTCCCGGTTCCCGGAGCTTCCGGGCCCCAGTCCCTCGGATGGTGCATCAAGCCGTTCACTGAAATCGAGTGCGGGGCTCTTGCCCTCGGCCTCCCCATTCAGCGAAAGTACAGAGAAGATGAGAAAAGCACTGCGTTCCACGCGCGTTTTAACGCCGGCGGGTCTCGCGCCCGCGGCGGTGCTTGTGGAGGGAGAGCGCATTGCGGCGGTTTGCGGATGGGATGAAGCTCCTCCGGGTGTCGAGCGGATCGACTTTGGAGACGCCGTGCTTCTGCCGGGCCTGGTCGATGCTCATGTACATATCAACGAGCCCGGCCGCACGGAATGGGAAGGCTTTCAGACGGCGACACAAGCCGCGGCTGCGGGCGGCGTGACCACGCTTGTCGACATGCCGCTGAACTGCGTTCCCGAAACAATCGATGTGCCGGCTTTGGAAGCAAAGCGCCAAGCTGCGCAGGGAAAAACGTGGGTCGACTGGGCTGCATGGGGCGGCGCGGTGCGCGGCAACGCCAATTCCATTGAGCCGCTGGCGCGCGCAGGTGTGCCCGGCTTTAAATGCTTCCTGATTCACTCGGGCATCGATGGCTTCGCATGGGTGGATGAGGCGCAGTTGCGGTTGGCTTTGGCCAGGCTGCGCGGCACCGGCCTGCCCTTGCTGGCACACGCGGAGGTCGGCGGCCCAGTGGAAGCCGAAACGACGAAACTGAACGAGAGGGGTGCGGACTGGCGCAAGTACTCAACCTATCTGGCATCGCGACCCGACGCCGCCGAAGTGGATGCGATCGCGCTGCTCATTCGGCTTGCAGAGGAATTCAGGACTCCTATCCACATCGTCCATTTGTCCAGCGCAAAGGCGTTGCCACTGCTCGCCTCGGCACGCGATCGCGGTGTGCCGGTGACTGTGGAGACATGTGCGCACTACCTCTGGTTCGCCAGCGAGGATATTCCCGACGGCGCTATGGAATTCAAATGTGCGCCGCCGATCCGCGACGCTCAGAACCGCGAGGCTTTGTGGAGCGCGCTCGAGCAGGGGCTCATTGAGATGGTGATCACGGACCACTCCCCTTGCCCGCCTGCCATGAAGCATCGAGAAGAAGGTCGATGTGACCAGGCATGGGGCGGAATTGCAAGTCTCGGATTGGCGTTGCCTGTCATGTGGACAGCAATGCAGTCGCGCGGCATCAAGCTCGAACGAATCGCTGAGTGGATGGCGGCAGCGCCTGCGCGGCTTGCTGGTTTCGCTGAAAAGAAGGGGGCCATTGCACCCGGAGGCTGACGCAGATTTTGCCGTCTTCGATCCTGGGGTCGAGTGGACTGTGACGCCGAATGATCTGCATTTTCGTCATAAGCTCTCACCCTATATCGGCGCGAAGCTTCGCGGACGCGTCGTCGAAACCTGGCTCCGGGGTGAGCGGGTTTTTCGTGAAGGCAAGTTTGCGGGAGCCGCACGCGGCAGAGAGCTGGTGCGCTCGTGAGGGATCGTGCGCTTCGAGCGATTTCAGAATGCAAACGCATCGCTCAAATGAGCGAAGAGCCGGGTTGCATTACACGCCGCTTCCTGACTCCTCCAGTGCGCCAAGTTCATGCGCTCTTGCGCAGCCGCATGGAATCCATCGGCATGGAGGTGCGCGCCGACGCTGCGGGAAATCTGCGCGGGCTGTGGAAGCCGCCTGGAGTGCAGGCCAAGCGCCTGATCCTCGGGTCGCATATCGACACAGTACCCAATGCTGGCGCCTACGACGGCGTCCTGGGCGTCGCGCTCGCTCTGGAGTGGGCCCAGCTTGCGCAGGAACTCAATCTTCCGCTGTCCATCGAGGTAATCGCATTCTCTGAAGAAGAAGGTGTCCGATTCGGTGTCCCTTTTATCGGCAGCCGGGCCGTGGCTGGGCGCTTCGATCCGGCCCTGCTGGCTCTCAAAGATGCAGATGGCGTCACCCTCGACGGTGCGATTCGCGATTTCGGGCTCGATCCGAACCAAATCGGCGACGCGGTCCTCGACGACGGCGCCCTCGGCTTCATTGAGATGCACATCGAGCAAGGCCCGGTTCTTGAGTCGGAAGGGCTCTCTGTCGCGGCCGTTAGCGCCATTGCCGGGCAAACACGCCTCAGCCTTGAGTTCACCGGACAGGCCAACCATGCCGGTACAACGCCCATGCATCTGCGTTATGATGCGCTGGCGGGCGCGGCGCAATGGATCTCCGCGGTCGAGGCCGCGGCCCGAGGCACGGATGGATTGGTTGCCACGGTGGGCAAAATCAGCGCCGAGCCCAACGCCGCTAACGTGATCGCCGGCGCGGCACGTGTGAGTCTTGATGTTCGCCACGCCGACGACCGCGCCCGCAAGACAGCGGTGGAGTTTCTTCTAGCGCAAGCGCAGGCCATCGCCACGCATCGCGGACTCAGCCTCCAAACTACACAGCAGATGGACCAGCCCGCCGTGCCCATGGATGAGCGGCTGACGGCCTGCCTGGTTGAAGCAATCGCCGCGGCTGGCCAGCCGGAAAAACGCATGACCAGCGGCGCCGGACACGACGCAATGGTCATGGCTGCCCGTGTGCCCGCTGCCATGCTCTTTCTGCGAAGCCCTGGCGGGATCAGCCATCATCCCGGCGAAACGGTTCGGGAAGAGGATGTTGAGGCCGCGCTCCTTGTCGGTCGGAAATTTCTGGAGCGGCTGGCCGCAGAGGTCGGATAGAATCGAACATCGGAATTCCACGAGGCGCTCTTCGCATCCCCCTGGATTGAGGTCGAACGTGCATCAACTTGGATCAACGCGCAGCAGCCGGAAACCGGATCATCTGCTGCAGACCCCGGACACATTTATCCGCTCACCGCTGCCTGGCGCCGAGGGAGTGGAGTTCATCATTCACGCCGCGCCGCAGCTCGGCGCGCGCTTCACGCAAATGACCGCCGAGTTTGTTGCCGGCGGCGCACTCGGCCCGGCGCAGGCACAGCGGTTTCTTTACGTCCTCGATGGCAAGCTTGAAGTCAAGGCGGACAACAAAAAACACATCCTCAAGCCGGGAGGCTTCGCTTACCTGCCGCAAGGTACGCCGCACACGGTGCGCGCATCGGGAATCGCCCGCGCGGCGCTGATTGAAAAGCTCTATGAACGGCACGCCGGCTCAGCTGCCCCCAAAATAGTGATCGGTGACGAAACCTCAGTCCGGCCCGCTTCAATCATGGGAGATGACGCGCTGCGCGTGCGCGCGCTCATGCCCGACGGCCCGCCCTATGACTTTGCCATGAACACCCTCACCTACGACCCCGGCGCGTCGCTCCCCATGGTTGAGGTCCATTTGATGGAGCATGGCCTGCTGATGCTCGAAGGCGGAGGCATCTATCGCCTCGGCGACTCCTGGTATCCCGTGTATGCCGGAGACTTCATCTGGATGCGCGCCTACTGCCCACAATGGTTTGGCGCGCTCGGCAAGCGCCGGGCAAAATACCTGCTCTACAAAGACTGGCGCCGCCATCCATTGGGTGAAGACGAATGACAACGTCGCGCCCCCAACTCACGGTCGATGCACTGATTGCTGAGCTGATGGCTCTGGGGCAGATCTCTGAAGCGGATCCGCCTGTAGTGACGCGCGTCGTCTTCGGCGAGGCCGACCTGCGCGCGCGGGCTTATGTAAAGGGTCTTTGCGAAGGCGCTGGGCTCACCGTTCGCGAAGACGCCGTGGGCAATACCTTTGCGCGCTGGGAGGGCACCGATCCTGCGCTCGCGCCCATCGGCACCGGCTCACACATCGATGCCATTCCCAATGCCGGCCTTTACGACGGCTGCGTGGGGGTGCTCGGCGGTCTTGAAGCGATTCGCGTCTTGCAAAAGCTCGGTTTCAGGCCGCGGCGCTCCATCGAATTGGTCATTTTTACTGCGGAAGAACCGACGCGCTTCGGTATCGGCTGTTTGGGAAGCCGCATGATGGCCGGCGTGCTCACTCCCCAGCATGCGATCGCGCTACGCGACAAGGAAGGTCGTGGACTGGAAGATTGGCGCACGCAAGCTGGATTCACCGGCCCGCTTGATTCTGTTGCTGCACCCCGGGGCCGTTTTCACCAATTCGTCGAACTGCACATTGAGCAAGGTCCGATCCTTGAGCAGGAAGGGCTTGACGTCGGTCTTGTGACGCACATCGCCGCCCCTGCCAGCCAGCGCATTGTGATTGAAGGCGAAGGCGGCCATGCCGGCGGCAAGCTGATGCCGGGTCGCAAGGACGCGCTAGCCGCTGCTGCCGAGCTGATTCTCGCGCTCGAAACTGCGGCAAAATCGACAGGCGCCATTGACACCGTCGGCACCGTCGGCATCTGCGACGTGTTTCCCGGCGCGGTCAACAGCGTTCCTTCGCGCGTGCTTATCACCACGGACGTCCGTGACATCGATGGCGCGCGCCGTGACGGGGTCCTGGCTGCACTCGCAACGGCGTCCGAAGAAGTGAGCAAACGCCGCGGCGTGAAAATCACCACCGAACTGATCAACGCCGATCCGCCAACCACATGCGACCCTGCCATTCTCGCCGCGCTTGAGCGGTCCGCCATTGCAGCAGGCAAAACCTACAAAAAGATGGTGGCCCGTGCCTATCATGACTCGTCGTTCGTCTCCTGCATCGCGCCAGTCGCAATGGTGTTCATTCCCTGCCGCGGCGGTGTCAGCCATCGACCCGACGAGTATGCCTCGCCCGAGTGGATCGGCGGCGGCGTACATGTGCTGTCGCGAACCATCGCGGAGCTCGCTTCATAAGCGACGGCAATTTCAAAAATCCCCTGCGCGTTGTATGCTATCCCTCAACCTGTTCGGCAGCAGCGGATTCTGCAACCATGAGCTCGCCTTCGACAACTCGGATCGTTGGCGCCCCTGTTCCCCGCAAAGAAGGCGTGGACAAGCTGCTGGGCCGCGCGCGCTACGTCGACGATATCGAACGCGAAGGTATGTGGCACGGCGCCACGGTGCGCAGCTCCATCCCGCGCGGACTCATCCGCTCCATCACTTTCGACCGCCGCGTTGACTGGACCGAGTTCGCGATCGTCACCGCTGCCGATATTCCCGGCGAGAACTGCATCCAGCTTATCGTTGCCGATCAGCCTTGCCTGGCCGACGGCAAAGTGAATCATTGCGAAGAGCCGATCCTGCTCCTCGCGCACCCTGACAAGCACAAACTGCGCGAGGCGGTCGGTGCGGTGCGGATCGAATACGAGCCGCTGCCGCCTATCTTCACCATTGAAGAAAGCGAGCGGCAGGATGTGGTTGTCTGGGGCGCGGATAATCTGTTGAAAAGCTTTCTGCTCGAAAAGGGCGATGTAGATTCTGTCTGGGCTCGTGCCGCGCACATCGTCGAGGGCGAGTACCGCACCGGCGCGCAGGAGCACCTATATATCGAGAACCAGGGCATGATCGCCGAATACAGCGCGGAATGCGGCGTCACGGTTTGGGGCTCGCTGCAATGCCCCTATTACGTGTTCAAAGCACTGCGTCCGGTCTTCGATCTGCCTGAAGACAAGATTCGCGTCATTCAAACCGAGACCGGCGGCGCGTTCGGCGGCAAGGAAGACTACCCCTCGATTCTCGCGTGCCACGCCGCCCTCCTCGCCATGAAGAGCGGCCATCCCCTGAAGATGGTCTACGACCGTATGGAAGATCTCGCCGCGACGACGAAACGCCATCCATCGCGCGTGCGCCATCGCACCGCACTTGACCACGATGGAAAGCTGCTCGCGATTGAGATCGACCTCGCAACCGACGGCGGTGCTTACTCGACCCTCTCATCCACGGTGCTGTCGCGCGCCGTCCTTCACTCCACCGGCCCCTACTTGTGCCCCAACGTGCGCGTGCGCGCAAGCTCATGGGCCACTAACTATATTCCATACGGCGCGTTTCGCGGCTTCGGCGCTCCGCAAGCCATCTTCGCGATGGAGCGTCACATGGATGAAATCGCTGCGGCGCTCGGCATTGGTCCCGTGGAACTGCGTCGCAGGAATTTTCTCCATGTAGGCGACACCAATGCGACGGAACAGGAGATGCGCGAGCCTGTCATTCTCGACCAGCTGCTCGATCGCGCGCTCAAGGAGAGCGACTACTACGCGAAGCGCGCTCAATTTGCCCGCGAGAATCCGAAGAGTTTTGTCAAGCGCGGCATGGGGCTGGCCGCTTTCTATCATGGCTCGGGTTTCACCGGCTCAGGCGAAGTGTACTTGAATTCTCAGGCGGGAATCGACGTCACGCCTGAGGGCAAAGTTCGCGTGCTCGTCTCAAACACTGAGTTCGGCCAGGGCACGAACACTGTGCTCACCCAGGTTGCCGCAGAGGCTCTCGGAGTCGACTACGCCGACGTGATGATGGCCCCGCCCGACACCGGCGTCGTCCCCAACAGCGGCCCCACGGTTGCTTCACGCACATCCATGGTCGTCGGCCGCATCATCGAGCGCGCGGCTTCCCAGCTGCTCGCGGTTCTCCGCGAACACGCCGGCCTCGGCGCGAGCTACACGCAAAAGGAATTCTTCGCCGCCTGCGATCGCTACCGCAGAGACCACGGCGAGGTGGTGTCTTTATGCCGCTATGAAGCGCCGCCAGGAATCGTCTGGGACGATCGGAAGTATCACGGCGAAGCTTACGGCGCTTATGCCTGGGCGATCTATGTGGCGCAAGTCGCGGTTGACACGGTCACCTACTCCGCTGAAGTCGAGGATTTCTGGGCCGTGCAGGAAGCGGGCCGGGTGATTCATCCCGTGATGGCCGCCGGTCAGGTCGAGGGTGGAATCGCGCAGGGCATCGGCTATGCGCTCTACGAAAAAGTCGTTTGGCAGGATGGGCGCATGGCCAACAATCAGATGACCAACTACATCATGCCCACCGCCGAAGATGTCCCGCCGATTCACGTCTACTTCGAGCAGATTCCGTTCCGATATGGTGGATTCGGCGCCAAGGGCATTGGTGAATTGCCTCATGACGGCCCGGCGCCCGCGATTCTGAATGCCGTTCGCGATGCGACAGGGGTTGCATTCAACGCGATCCCGCTTCTCCCGGAAGATCTTTACGCGGGTCTTGCTGCGTCGCAGCCGGCGGAAGAGATGGCGATGCGATGAGCGAGAACCTGCGTGTGACTTCGAGCCAGCGTTGGCCGGCGATTCGATTCGTTGTCAATGGCGAGACAAGGCAGTTAAGAGTCCCGCCGCTAAAGCGCCTGCTCGACGTGTTGCGCGAGGATCTGCATTTGACCGGAACCAAGGAGGGATGCGGCGAAGGCGAGTGCGGCTCCTGTTCCGTCCGCATGGATGGCGAGCTTGTGAATAGTTGCCTGGTGCCGGTATTGCAGGCCGAAGGCGCGGAGATACAGACGATTGAAGGCCTTGCGCTCAATGGCGAACTGCACCCATTGCAACAGGCGTTTCTAGCGCACGGTGGTGCGCAGTGCGGCATTTGCACGCCGGGAATGTTGATGGCCTCGGCGCAGCTTCTCGAGCAGAATCCTCACCCCGGCATGCCTGAGATTCGCGAGGCGCTCGCCGGCAATCTCTGCCGCTGCACGGGATTCATTCGCATTTTTGAATCGGTCGCCGCGGCGATCGCACCGGAACACACCGAGCGCACAGCGCAATCAACCCTGGAGCCGACACCCTATGCGCGGTAATGCAGACCAGCACCATCTGGTCGCGCCAGGCGAGCTGGGCGCAGTGCTCCAGTTGCTCGCCGAGGAACCCGGAGCATGGACGCCGATTGCAGGTGGCACGGAATTGATGGTAGCATTCTCCTCCGGGCGCCTGGCCTCTCCCAAGCTTGTCAGCTTGTGGGGCATTCCCGATCTGCGCGTCATTGAGGTCACGCCCCAGAGCATAATGATCGGCGCCGCGGCAACATTTCTCGACCTGCGCAGGAATGCCGTTCTTGCAACCGAGCTTCCGCTGCTTGCCAAAGCCGCCGGCTGGATTGGCTCCGTCGCCAATCAGGGCCGTGCCACGCTCGGCGGCAATCTCGTCAACGGCTCGCCGGCCGCGGATTCTTCCCCCGCGTTGCTGGCTTACGATGCAGAAATTGAGATCATCTCGGTGCGCGGCCGCCGCCGGGTTCCCTACTCTGCTTTTTACACCGGCTACAAGCGCAACGTTCTCATGCCCGATGAACTTCTGTATGCGATTCATGTGCCGCGTCATTTCGCGCATCACGCTCGATACCTGAGGAAGGTGGGAACGCGCCGCGCCATGGCTATTGCCAAGGTCGCGCTCGGTGCAACCGCTCTGCTTGAGGACGGCGTCATCAAGGAGATTCGTCTTGGAGCGGCGAGCCTGGCGCCCTTTCCCCTCCGTCTTTGGCAAACTGAAGCCGCGCTTCTCGGTCAAACCGTAACCCGCGAATCGAGGCAATCCGCACGCCGCGCGCTGCTGGCCGAAATCAAGCCCATCAACGACATTCGTTCCACGGCTGAATACCGTCGTCGCGTCGCCGCGAATCTCCTTGACGAATTCCTGCTCTCACTTCGCCCGGAGGGATCGAAATCATGAATGCAACGCTTGCCACGTGGAATGCCGCCGACGAACCCGTTGCGCTGGACGCGATGCTCGCCTGCTGTGGATCAAGGCGATGGGCTCAGGCCATGGTCGCGGAGCGTCCCATCGCTAGCGTCTGGGAACTGAGCCAGGCCGCCGACCGCGCGTGGAGCACGATGCAGGAGCCGGATTGGCTCGAGGCGTTCGCGTGTCATCCGCGCATCGGTGAGCACCAGCCCGAAACTACTACCACACGCACGTCTCACGATCCCGTGGAGCGATCAGCCGCATGGTCCCGCAAGGAGCAACTCTCGGCCCGCGCGGCCAATGAACTCGTGTTGGCCGAGCTCGCGGAAGACAATCGACGTTATGAACAACGCTTTGGCTTCACGTATATTGTTTGCGCAACGGGTAAAAGCGCCGCCGAGATGCTCACCATCCTCAAACGGCGGCTCGCGAACGATCGAGATTCCGAGTTGCGCGAGGCGGCAGAGCAGCAACGCCAGATCATGCAAATTCGTTTAGGAAAGTGGTTAGTCGAATGAGTACCATTTCAACTCACGTATTGGATTCAGCACTGGGCAAGCCGGCCGCTGGGATTTCGGTCCGGCTGGAACAGTTTGCGGGAGGCGGATGGATTGAGATCTCCACAAACGGCGACGCTGCCGAACGCGCACACGACGCGCCCGGCGATTGGATCGAAATTTCAAGCGGCGTCACCGACGCCGACGGCCGTTGCCGCGAACTGACACGCGACGCTGTCTCCGGAACGTATCGACTCATTTTCGACACCGGTCCGTATTTCGCGCGGATGAGCCGTGCCAGTATCTATCCCGAGGTTACGATTACGTTCACCTGCGACGGCAATGCGCACTATCACTTGCCGCTGCTGTTGAGCGACAACAGTTACACAACCTACAGAGGAAGCTGACGAATGGCGAGACTGACTGACAATCGCTACGGAAAATCCCGCGTGCGCCTCTCGCGCATCACGCGCCTGAAGGACCGGCACGAATTCAACGAGTGGACCGTCCACGTGATGCTGGAAGGAGACTTTGAGAACAGCTTCACGAAGGCCGACAACAGTAAAGTGCTGCCGACCGACACGATGAAGAATACGGTCTACTCCCTGGCGCGCGGCTCTCAAGCAGCAACCATCGAAGCTTTCGCCATGGAGCTCGGCGATCATTTTCTCGCCAACAATGCACAAGTCTCCGGTGTTTCGATCGAGATCGAAGAGCGCGCCTGGGAGCGAATGGCTATTGACCGCACGCCTGAACCCACTACCTTCAAACTCGGCGGCCCGGAAGTCCAGACTGTGAGGGCCGTGCGGGATCAGGGCCGCGAGTGGTCCGTCCGATCTGGCGTAGATGGATTAACGATCCTTAAAACCACGAAATCGGCCTTCACCGGCTACGTTGTCGACAAGCTGACAACGCTCAAGCCGGCCACCGATCGCATTTTCGGGACCTGCGCCACAATTACCTGGGACTATGCGGCCGCAGCGCCGGATTATGCTGAAGCTCGCGCACGGATCCTCGCGGCACTGCTCAAGACGTTTGCCGCGCACGATAGCAAGAGTGTTCAGCACACGCTCTTCGACATGGGCAAGGCCGCGCTGGACACTGCTCCTGAGATCGCGCGCATTCATCTTTGCATGCCCAACCTGCATCATCTTCTGGCCGATCTCAGTCACTTCGGCCAGGACAATCCCGACCACATCTTCGTACCCATCGACGAGCCGCATGGTACGATCGAGGCCACCGTCGAGCGCTAATTTATTCAACAAAAGGGCGAAGCCGTGACCGGGACCACGACCACAGAGCGCAACGTGTTTGCGCAGGACAACGCAGCGGAAAGCTACGGCTTGCGGAAGGCTGTCCTCGGCCCCATCGAAACTTTGGCGCAGTCCGTTTCCGCAATGGCGCCAAGCACGTCTGCATGCCTCACCATTCCGCTGGTCTTCGCCTACGCCGGGAACGCAACCTGGTTCGTTTATCTTCTGGCCACCGGTTCCATGCTGCTGGTCGGGTTCTGCATCAGCCGATTTGCGCGCCTGAGCGCGTCACCGGGTTCGCTTTACACCTACACCGCGAACACACTGCCACCGTCATTTGGCGTCGCCGCCGCATGGGGATTGCTGCTCGCTTACGTCGCCACCGGCGCATCGGTGGCCGGCGGAGCGCTGTACTATGCGACCGTTCTCTCGCAGCAGTTTTTCCAGTGGGCGCCGCCTGCCGTTCCCACCCTAGCCGTGGTTTGCGCCGTTGCCGGATTCATTGCTTATCGCGACGTCAAGCTGTCCGCTGAAGTCATGCTGTGGATTGAGGCTGTCTCCCTCGGCCTGATCGTGATCGTGCTCGTTCTGTTGCCGGTGCATATCGGGTTTCAGCTCGATACGAGTCAATTCCGTCTGAAGGGCCTTTCATTCAATGGCCTCGGGCCTGCTCTCGTGCTCTCCATCTTCAGCTTTGTCGGCTTCGAAGGCGCAACCACGCTGGGCGGCGAGGTGCGCGATCCCCTGCGCACCATTCCGCGCGCGGTGCTGCAGTGCGCCTTGCTTGCCGGTGGATTTTTCATGCTCTGCGCATACTCTGAGGTGCTCGGATTCCGAGGCCAGGCCGCTGCGCTCTCAAGTTCCACCAGCCCTCTGCACATGCTTGCCGCAAAAGCACACGTGTCGCCCCTGGGCATCGCCATCGACTGCGGCGCATTTGTCAGTATGTTTGCCTGTGTGCTGGCCTGCGCCACCGCTGCCGCGCGTGTTTTGCTTCGTATGGCGCACGACGGATTGCTGCCCGCGGCCCTGCAACGAACCAGCCCGCGCCACGGAACGCCCGGAGTTGCCGTTGCGTTGTCCATCGCGCTCATGTTCGCGGCGACCGCTGTCATGGCGATCCTCGGCGATACCGGATCAACGATGTACGACTTGCTGGGGTCGCTCTCCGTCTTTGGCTTTCTCACCGCGTATGCGCTGGTCGCCCTGGCGCTTCCCTTCGCGCGGCGCGCAGTGGGACAGCAGTCCCATTTGCTCGCGGCCGTCAGCGTCCTCACGGTTGCCGTCATACTCGTGATCGCGATCTTCGACCTCCATTCCGCCGAAGATGTTGTTCACGCGCGAATTCCCTATCTCTATCTCACCTACATTACGGTCGGCCTCGCCTGGTATGTTGTGCGGCGAAGAAAAGCCCAAGCCGTGTGATGTGTTGTGGAAAAGCCGTGACTTATCCTGCTTTTCGCATCAAAATTCCTTACGTGAACTTTATGCCGCGGCAATTAACATTTCATTAATCTTCAGCGCGAGCGGGCGAGGTGATTCATCCATGGCGGCTCGCGTTGGCAAGCACTCTACCACGTAGCAATTCAACGCTCAAGAAACTCGAGATTTCAAAACTATTCCAGTGGCCATTGAATCCCCCAGGTTTCAGGGGGAAACTTCTATTTCGAGGTCAGTCCATTGAAGCGTTCCATGCGTAAGTCTTCTTTTTCCTTCTCCGGCCTGCTTGCGATCGCAGCAGTCGCGATGCTGTGCGCCAGTTCTCTTCACGCTCAACAAACGCTGGGCGGAATCACGGGAGAAGTCACTGACGCTTCTGGCGGTGTGATCCCCAATGTGACGGTCTCACTGACCCACGAACAGACCTCAATGACTCGTGCCACCAGGACCAACGACCAGGGCGAATACACGTTCGTGAATCTGCCGATCGGCACCTATACGCTCACATACACGGCCAACGGTTACCAGGCGCAGAAAACATCGCACATAACAGTCGAAGCGGACCGCACGGCTACATTGAACGTTTCGCTGAAAGTCGGCCAGGCGAGCACGACTGTCGAAGTGGAAGCCGCGCCGCTGATGAACGCCGTCGATACGACTAACGGTTACGTGATGGAGCAGCAGCAAATCGACAGCGTTCCCCTTCCCACGGGAAGCTTCACCGGGCTGGCCATCCTGTCCCCTGGTGTCGACGCCGAGTTACCGGGTGGCACGGGAGCGAACTCCGGTCTGGGCAACGCGCCGATCTGGGCCAACGGACAGCGCGATACGTCAAACGCCTTTCTTCTGAATGGCGTCGACGCCAGCAACCTGTTCAATGGCAAGAGCACCAGCCAGGTTGACTCATTCCGAATCGTGAACAACACTGGTCAAGCCAACAACGCAGCAGGCGGCGTGATTCCAAGCGCCTCGTCGGTTTATCTGGCTATTGGCAACGCGATTCCGACACCCGCTCCTGAGACGATTGCGGAAGTACGTGTGAACGCTTCGATGTACGACGCGCAACAAGGGTCCGACAGCGGCGCGCACATCGACATGAGCACGAAGTCTGGAACCAATCAGATCCACGGCTCGGTCTATGGCCACCGCGGCACCAACTTCCTCAATGCCGCACCCTTCTTCTTCAAGAAGGACGATAATATCCCCTCCGCATACAAAAACCCTCAGTTGCACCGCTATACAGCGGGTGGCACTTTCGGCGGGCCGCTCATCAAGGACAAGCTCTTCGGGTTCGTCAGCTACCAGCACCTGCATATTTCAGACCAGGAAACCGGCGATGAGCTGCTCATTGTGCCGCCGGGATTGAGCGACACAAATCGTACCGCCGATGGTCTGACGGACATTGCGAATAACAACTGGACGACGAACGAAGGAACGAGCGGCGTTACAGTCAGTCCCGGCAACTGGAACTCAAATCCGATCGGCCTTGCGCTTTTCAATTTACCGTCGGTGCCCGGCGAACCGGGGAAATGGTTGATCCCGAACCAGAATGCGCCCGGAACTCCCAACGTCTTTTCTCCCTACAATGCTTTTCTGCCCGGCACGGCACGATTCACATCCGATCAGGCGATCGCCGATCTCGACTGGAACGTCAGCGCCAAAGACGTGCTCGCAGCCAAATATTACTATCAGCACGATCCCAACTCGTCGCCCTACGCCTATTCCAACGTTCCGGGATTTACCGCGCGTATGGATACGGGTTCCCAGGTAGGCTCGATCAACAATGTGCAGACGATCGGAAACAGTCTCAGTATTTCTGAGACCGTCGGCATTCTCCGCGAGAAGGCGTATGCCACAAACGACCAGCTTTTCACCCCTTCGCAAATCGGGATGAGCTCGGCGTTTGGCAATTATTTTCCCGGAGTCACCATCAATGATGCCGTCGGCGACCAATATGATGCGCCCGGCGGCCCGCTCTACGGGTTGGTGTTTCCGTCGCTGGCCATTGGTCCAGACTCCGAGTATCAGGGAGCAAACACCGGCATGTTCCAGAACCGCATCATGCCTTCTGGCACGGCTATCTGGGCCAAAGGCAGGCACTCGGTCAGTTTCGGCGCCAGTTATTCTTACACGCAGTTGAACACCCGCGATCATCGTACGGGCACCGGCAATCTGGATACGCCAGACTTCGTTACCTACGCCAATAACTGGGTGACTCCTTATACAACACAACTATTTACAGCAACAAGCTTTCTGCAGGGCAATGCCGATCGCTATTATCGCGCCAATGAAGTTGGCATGTTCGTTCAGGACAAATTCCAGGCGACTCCGACGCTGAGCGTCACTCTCGGCGTGCGCTACGACTGGGACGGCGGGTTGACAGAAAAATATGGCAATATCTTCAATTTCGATCCCAAGCAATATAGCTACGAGGCGGCATCCGACACGATCACAAGCTCCGGTTTTATCATTGCCGGCAATAACACGAACGGAACGCAGGGAGTAAGCAAGACAACGCTCACGGGACGCCAATGGGGCATCGCGCCTCGCCTCGGCATTGCCTGGCAGCCAGCCATCTTTCATTCAAAACTTGTTGTTCGCACGGGCGGCGGCTTCTACTACGACCGCGGCGAGTTGTTCACTTATCTCTCGCCCGGCTACGCCGCCGGCGAAATCGATGGCGGTCCCTTCGGTTCGTCGCAAACAGAGCCTTTCGTTTCGCAGCAACATTGTCCTTATAGCTCGTCCTACAACGCAGCCAATCCAACCTATCTGTACCTGTTTTATGTCCCAATTTGCGGCGGGAACGGAATCACGGGCGTTGTCGACAACTCCCAGTACAACCTGGCCACGCCCTGGGGTCCGACGCGATCGGCGCCGCCCTCGAATCCGAAAGCCTCTGACATTGCAGGTTATCTGCCCAATGCTGCGGCGATCATCGACGGTACGGTCGGCGCAAATAACAGCGGCCAGCCCTACACGCTGGGTGTCTACAACCGCGCCAACAAGCTGCCTTACAGCATGAACTTCACGCTTAACCTTCAATACCAGCCGCGCAACGACCTAATGATCGAAATCGGTTACGTGGGCAATCTCGGCCGCCATCAGGTGATTCCGATTCCCTTTAATCAGGCCCAGATCGCAACGACAGGCAATCCCACGCATCCCGGCGGCATTGCCACGCAGTCTTTCAGCTACGGCTATACCGTGCTCGATCCGAACACGTATTTCCCCGAATGCGTCAACGATCCGACGGAGACCAATTGCAGCTACGGCACGATGCTGAATAATTACGAGGGTGGCAACGTGGATCTTCGCGTGCCCTATATCGGTTACTCGTCGGAGTCCGAGGCGTACACCGCGGCCGGCATCGCGATGTATAACGCGTTGGAGTCGCATCTTGAAAAACGGCTGAGTCACGGCGTTACGGCCGGAGTTTCCTATACCTACTCGCACGCGACCGACGAGCAGAGCGGCATGGGTTTGTTCTACAACGGCAACAATCCCGACAATCTGCGCAGCGGATACGGCTCATCGGATTTCGATCGGACGCATGTTCTTAACTTCACCTACGGCTACACATTCCCAAAATTCGCCAGTGAAGATACGCTCGGGGGCAGAGTGGTGGACGGCTGGGCGATTCATGGCATCGCCGTCATCCAGAGCGGCCAACCGTACAGCATGATCGACTACTCCGGTGCAGTGGGCAGCATCTACTACAGCACTTTCAATGGCATTACCAACCCCATCGTTCCTCTGGCTGCGGGATGCACGAGAAAGAACGCTCTCACGGGCCAGAATGGCGCGTTCTACAACATCAACACGGGTCAGGGCGCAGCGCTCAAAGCCAGTTGCTTCACACTTCCGCTCATCCCGCAAGGCACCATGGGCGTTCCCAATGGCGATACCTACGAGACCAACTTCATCAGCGGCGAACGAAACATCTTCCGCCAGTCATGGCAGCGCCGAGCCGACGCCTCTCTGGTAAAGGACCTGATGATTCGGGAACCCTTTAATCTGCACTACACGTTCGATGTCTACAACCTGACCAACACATCGAGCTTTGACATTCCCCAGAACAACGTGAACCAGAACGCCGGATTCAACAACGTACCCACGGGAGGAAATCCGCTCTACAATCCTCCATCCGGCCTGGGCATCACCAAGCACACCATTGGCAGCGCGCGTCAGGTCCAGATGTCGTTGCATCTGGATTTCTGATCTGCGCCGGCAGCATCATCCTAAGGGCGGCCTGCATGGGCCGCCCTTCTGTTGTTCAGGTTCGGAGTCTTGGTGAAAACGGCGTTGCACCCGCCGGCGGCTTCTAGAATGAAACGATGACCGCTCTCTCGTGGACTGTCCGCGATCTTCGCACGGCACTCGCCGCCGGAACCACAACCCCTTCCCAACTCGCGGAAGCCGCGCTCGCGAACAGCGATGGAAACGCAGGCCGTAATACGTATCTTTGGCAGGACGCCGAATGGACGCGCGCCGAAGCTTCCCGCGCTGAATCGATGCCTCGTTCAGGCGGTGGCCCCTTTGGCGACGGTCGCGCTGCACTCTGGGGCCTGCCGATTTCAGTGAAAGACTGCTTCGACCTGGCCCGCTCGCCCACAACTTGTGGAATCCATTTCTACCGCGACCTCAACGGCAACGCCGCGCACGATTCCTGGCTCGTGGAACAATTGCGCGCCGCCGGCGCCGTGATTGTCGGCAAGACGCATCTCCACCCGCTGGCCTACGGAATTACGGGCGAAAACCCCGATTATGGTGACTGCGCGCAGCCTCGCGATTCCGGCGCGCTCACCGGCGGATCATCGAGCGGCGCTGCCGCGAGTGTGCAGGAGCAGTCGGCGGTAGCCGCCATCGGCACGGACACAGGCGGTTCTGTTCGCGCACCCGCCTCTCTCTGCGGCCTCGCCGGTTATCGTGCCACGCTCGGCCGCGGCAATTGGCGAGGCGGCGCTCATCTGGCCGAGTCGTTCGATACTTTTGGCTGGCTCTTCCGCGATCTCGGGGACGCTCCATTTCTTGCCGGCCCCTTTGCGCCGGCACAAGCCGCTCCGGCCCGCCGCTTCACCAGCTTCGCGTACGTCGACGATAGCTTTCTCCATGATTGCGAACCGAACGTAGTCGCGAGCTTTCGCGCCGTCATCCGGACTCTCCAGGCGATCGGACTGGAGGGCCAAACTATCGACACGAAATGGTGGTCGGACGCCGTGGAAATCTTTGCGCCCATTCAGGCCTCGGAGGCCGCGAGTCTACACGCCGGCAATTTCGATCGTTTCGAACCCGCTATACGAGACCGTCTCAAGTGGGGCGCCGGTTTCGCTTCCGGAGATATTTCGGCCTTGCGTCAGCGGCACGCTGCATTTCGCGCACGCATGGACGAGCTCTTCGCCGCACACCAGCTTATTCTGCTGCCGTCGATTCCGGTTGCGCGCCTGGCCGTCGGCGCAGACCACAGCCAGACCCGCGCCCGCCTCCTGCGCTACACCGCGCCCTTCAGTCTGGCGGGTGTTCCTACGATCGCAATCCCATGCGCGCACGGAGGCATGCAATTGGCCGCAGCCCGTGGCAACGACGAGTCACTGCTCGCGCTCGCCGCAGAGATCGGCTCGCACAAAAGGATCGCTGCGTCTGCTTGAACCTGGGTTGCGTTTGAAAAACCGACTTAGGAAGATTTGTCGGTCAGGAACGGCTCCGGCTTCACCGATCCGTCGCGCTGCTTCACCAGCATCTGCACCTTGCCCTCGGCCGCGTCCAGCTCCTGCTTGCAGGCAGCTGACAATCCCACGCCCTCTTCAAAGAGCTTCAGCGAGTCTTCCAGAGCCAGATCGCCTTTTTCAAGTTTCTCGACGATTGATTCCAGCTTCTTGAGCGATTCTTCAAACGATGGCATGGCAATAGCTCCATCCTATACGGACTCGCAGGATATTGGAACATTCTTGCGCTCCCGAAGCGTCCGCTGCGGTCGTCTCCGTCGAGTGGATCAACCGCCGACCTTACCCATGGGTGGTCTTGAGGATGAGAACAAGGGACAGGAGCGAGCCAAATGTCACTAATGAGGCGACCGCGATACGTCCCGCGGCCTGCACCATTTTGCGGTCAGTCTGAAACTCCTTGTCATCGCTCGCCAGATGCGCGTTTTTGCTCCACCAGCGCAAAGACCAGAAGGGAAACGGCAACGACACGGCGAGGACGAGCACGCAATAACCGAGCAAGATGTTCTGAAACCCGACATGCTGAATAAAACGAGGGTTGCGTAAGACCGCAACCGCAGTGCACACCGAAACGGTGAACGCGCTCATCGCCGTGTACCGAAGAATGCTGGCATCGCTACACGCCTGGTCGACCTTTTCAAGAAGCTGCGCTGCCTTCTGCGCCGCCTCGTGGTCTACCTTGGCGCCGCAGAACCTGCATACGTCGGCCGAGGTATCAATGGTCTGCCCACAATGGGGGCACTCGAAAACATCAAGTTCTTCGGGGGGGCCATCAAGAACGAGGTCATCCGCCATCCGCGATCACCTCCTCGGGTGAATTCGCCATCACAGATTCATGAGAATCAGTACAGAGGTAGAGAGAATATGGCACACGATTGCACGATTTGCACTCGAACAATCGTGTTAGGTGGACGAGGTGCCCGCCGGCAGCGCGCTGGCGATCACTTCGGCCGCCGTTTCATAGTTTCCAAACGGCGCGCTCACCTGCACGCCCTGCACCAACGGCCGCACCGCGGCCAGCATCTCCTGAGCGATCTTGATGCCTTCTGCCCGCGCGGCTTCCGGCGTATCCGCTTGCGCCATGCGCAGCATAATCTCCTCGGGCATCGCGACCCGCAGATCGTTCTTCATATATTCGGCATTGCGCAGGCTGGTCAGGGGCCAGATGCCCGCGATCACAGGAATGCGCTTGTCCCCCAGGAGATTCTTGATTCGTTCCAGGAAGTCTTCGAGCAGGCGCAGGTCGAAAACTGCCTGCGTGATCACGTATTCGGCGCCCGCCTCAACCTTGTAGGCGAACCGCTTCAGTTCATTTTCCAGGTCCGGCACACCGGGATTAGCCGCCACGCCGATGGTGAAGTTCGTGCTCGCCCCGATCGAATTCGATCCGACATCAAGACCGTGATTCAGCCGTCGCGCGATGTTTACCAATCCAATGGAGTCCACGTCAAAGACTGTGGACGCATCAGGATAGTTTCCCTGCTTAGGCGGATCGCCGGTCACGCACAGAATGTTGCGCAACCCGATCGAAGACGCGCCCAGAAGATCCGACTGGATTGACAGCAGGTTGCGATCGCGGCAGGTGTAGTGAAGAATCGTCTCCATTCCCGTGTGCTGCTGGATCTGGATGCAGAGGCTCTCCCCGCTCATCCGCGCCGATGCCTGCGCCGCATCGTATACATCGATCGCGTCCACGCCCAGGCGCGCCATCAGTGCCGCCCCTTCAATCTCCTTCGCGCAATCGATGCCCCGTGGCGGAACGAACTCCACCATGGTGACGAACTTGCCCTCCGCGATCAGGGAGCCAAAACGCGAACGTTGCGCCAGCGGGGCCGGCGGCGTCTCTTTGCTTACTGCCGGCGCTGCGTCTTTCCCCGCCACGTGCGCCTGTTCGTCGATCGCCCGTATGGCCTGCCGCATGGCGCGGATGTGATTCGGCGTCGTGCCGCAGCAACCGCCAACTATCTGCGCTCCGGCCGCGATGGCCTTGCGCGCAAAGCTGGCCATGTACTCGGGAGAACACAAATAAATATTCCGCCCATCAACCGCACGCGGCATTCCGGCATTGGGCATGGCGCCCAAAGGCAGATTCGTTGCCGAGCGCATCTCCTCAATCGCTGTCAGCACCGTGGCCGGGCCGGTCGAGCAATTCACTCCCACGGCGTCGGCGCCCCACTCGGTCAGCCACGCTGCCGCCTGCGCTGCAGAAGAACCGTCAAGGCACTCGCCCTCGTCATCCACCGTCACCATCACCAGCACCGGCAGTTCCGGGGCCACAGCCTTCGCCGCTTCCAGTGCCTCACGCGCCTCGTTCAAGGCCGGCATCGTCTCCAGGATCAGAAGGTCGACGCCACTTTTCCTGAGCACGCCAATCTGCTCGGCAAAGGCCGCCCGCGCTTCATCCAGTCCTGTTTTGCCCAAAGGTTCCAGCCGTACTCCGAGGGGCCCCACCGCGCCGGCGACCCACGCCAGCCCGTCCGCCGCGGCGGACTTTTCTTTCAGGCGTTCTACCGCCTGCCGCGCCAGTCTCACCCCCGCCGAATTGATCTCCTCAACCTTTGCGCCCAACCCATGCCGGCTCAGTCGAAAACGATTGGCGCCGAACGTATTGGTTTCAAGAATCTCCGCACCCGCAAGCAGGTATTCTTCGTGCACGGCAAGGATCAAGTGGGGGTCCGAAAGGTTCAGCTCGTCATAGCAGCGGTTGGTAAACACACCGCGCGCCTCGAGCACCGTCCCCATGGCGCCGTCGGCGAGCACAGGGCGGTCAGAAAAGATTTCGGCGAACCTGCTCATTCTGTTGTCATGCTAACGCATCCCCAGCAGGGATGTATCGACTGTTCGCGGCGTCCCGCAGAAGTTTCCGCATCGCACTCCAACAGGCCGTCGGCTGTCCTCCCACGTTCCCTTTTCGCTCCTCGTTCGGCAGGCAAGGATACCGGGCCGCTTTGTTATACTTCGAGAGTCATCGCCAGCGTGGAAACCGGTTCGGGCTTGCGCTTTCCAATGCCCCTCCGTGTGTCAATAACGCCATTTATTCGACGACGTTGCGGATTCTTCCGCGCGATCAACCGAGGGTTGGAAATTTGAAGAACAGAAGTCTTCTCATGAGCGCCGGCGCAGCTCTGGTGGTTGCCGCCGCGCTGGCCGGTTGCGGCAAGACCATTTACTTTGGCGGTCGCGTATTGCCTCCCAGTGGCCTGCAAAACCGCGTCATGATCGCTATCCAGAATCCCGGCAGCTTGTCCAAGGGAGAACTTGAGATCGTCGACGCCTATTATGACACCCGCTCCGGCTATAACGGGAAGCCCGGCTCCTTCTCCATTGCCGGGTACGGCGGTGCGTTGCCCAGTTCCATCCAGAACATGCCGGAAGAACAAACCGGTGCGGTATATGGTTCAGGCGACGGCTCGCTTGCCATAATCAACTACCAGAGCGAAAAAACAACGACTGCATCCGTCAGCGGGCTGTATGGCAATTCGTCCAGCATCTTTATCACCCGCAACCTGGCCTACGTCTTCGCCGCCAACCGCACGTCCGCTTATTTCACGGTAGCAGGTGTGGCGTCGGGTTCGTCCATACCTTTCAGCCTCCCCGGCGTGTACCGCGTCAGCGTCAATCCGGGGGGCTCTGTCGCTCTGGGATTCGTCCAGAACTCCAATTACGCCTATTACCCCCGGCAGCTATCGACAGCGCAATCCATCGCTTTTTCCGGAGGGCCATCCACCTGGCCCAAAGCTGCCGTCGACTGCGAGCCGCAAAATGCGCCTTCGTGGTGTCTTTTCCAGATGCAAAGCCCCGACCACACCGACGCAACCGGCAACTACTATGGCGCGCCTCTCGTCTTCGACCGGCCCATCAAAGCCGTCTTCTCGGCGGATGGAAGCACGGCCTACATCCTGAACTGCGGTCCTGAGTGCGGCGGATCCACCGCATCCATCTCCATCGTTCCCATTGCGCCGCTGATCTTTCTTCAGGGCCAACAGTCCGGGCTGCTGCCCTGCAATCTTCCTTCCGTGTCTTCGTGTCCCAACACGAACGCCTCGCCGATGGTGAATATCCCCATCCCCGGCGGAGCCAGCAACGCTCTGGTCGATTCCGCCACAATGTATGTCGTAGGCCAGCAGCCGCAAGTGATCCTTGGACAAACTCTCTACGCCGGCAACCTGACAGTTGTGAATCTTGCGAACAATACCGCCGGCAACCCCATCGCCATCAGCGATGGCCAACCAGGCGCGATCAGCCGCATGATCGAAGCCGATGACAACACGCTCTGGATCGGGATGACGGGCTGCACGGTCGGAGTTCGCTACGCTACGAATCCCACCAGTGGCTACGGCTGCCTGACCATGTTCAACACATCCACGAAATCGGTTACCCTGCTCGAACCTTATCTCGGTGACGCCACCGGTATTGCTGCCGTGACTGGCTTGCACAAGATCTACACGGCCGAGGGTGGGCAGGTTTACATCTACTCCACCACCGACGGTTCCTCGATCGATAACCAGTACGTGACTGTGACCGGCACGGCCTATGACGTTGCGTACATGGACGCAGTCACCGACGCCGACAATACCGTCTACTAACTACCATGCCTTCAGAGGCGGTCGATTTCCGAGCCGATATCCTTGCCATCGCGGCCCACCGCGACGATGTGGAACAGACCTGCGGAGGGACACTCCTGCGCATGGCCGCGCGTGGCCTGCGCACCGCGATTCTCGATCTGACGCGGGGCGAAGCCGGAACGCGCGGCACAGCCGATGAGCGCGCCCGGGAAGCCGAAGAGGCAGCTCGCCATCCTTGGAGTCGGCTGGCGCCGTGCGCTCGATATGCCTGATGGCGCCATCGCCAACAATCTTGAAAATCGCGTCGCCATCGCGCGCATTCTGCGTCAGCTCCGCCCTCGTGTCGTCATCCTGCCCTATTGGCAGGCGCGCCATCCCGACCACGCCATCACCGCCACGCTCGGCGCCGAAGCCTGTTTTCTTTCGGGACTGAAGAAAATCGACACCGGCGCAGAACCGCACCGTCCCTTCAAGATCGTCTACGCCAGCATTTACGCGGATGTGCGCCCCAGCTTCATCGTTGACATTACGCCCTTTATCGAGCAGCGCCATTTGGCTCTCATGGCCTACCGTTCGCAATACGCAAACCAATCTGCCGGCTCCGGAATTTTTGTGCCGGAGGAAGAAATTCGCGAGCGCACCTTTGCTGAGGCCCGGCACTACGGCCTCCTTGCCGGCGTTCGTTTTGGCGAGCCATTCGTGCAGAAAGAAGTCGGCCTCGTCGACGACCTCACTCTCCTGCCAGTTCAGTCGATCTGATCGCCGGTTCATCGCTACGCGAAACGCCTCGCCGTGCCGCCTTCAGATTTCCCCGCATTGGGCAAAAGACCCGGCTCCTTGATCGAGCACCTGCGCTTCGTTGCCTATTCAAACCTCTCAACGCCCGGCCGGTTTAGAATGGGTGGCGGCATTCTTTTAGGTGGTTTAACTTCATGAATCCAATCAGTCGCCGTGAGTTTCTAGCCACTACCGCCCTGTCGATCGCCGCTACCGGACTTCGCGCACAAAACACTTCGCCGATCCAGGCCAAACTGATCATTCCGCCCGAGGCGATCGGACCCCGGATACCAGAGGATTTCGTTGGCCTCTCCTACGAGCTCGAGGAACTGGCGAATCCGGACTTCTTCTCAGCCAGGAATGCCGGCCTGATCCGCGCGTTCAAGCGAATTTCCTCGCGGGGCGTACTGCGGCTGGGCGGCAACACCAGCGAGTTCAGCTGGTGGAAACCCACCCCCGACTCTCCAGAGCCGGAGCACCCCCACACTCGCGAGGTTGCGGGCGAGCCCAAGGCCAGCTACTACGCAGTGACTCCTGAAGCGATTCGGAACCTGGCCGCATTCCTCGAAGCAACCGGCTGGAGCTGTCTCTACGGCATCAATATGGGAACCAACACCCCCGCCCGCGCCGCCGAAGAGGCTGAGTTTGCCGCCAGGACACTCGGCCCGCGATTGCAATATTTCCAGATCGGCAATGAAGTTGATTTGTTTGGCCGCCACTTACGCGATCCTCAAACCTGGTCCGCGCAAACTTACCTCACCGAGTGGCTTTCTCTTGCGCGAGCGATTGCTGCCCGCGTGCCCCGCGCCAGCTTCGGCATGCCTGACATCGCCGCAAACATTTCCTGGCTGCCGCAAATTGCCGAGGCGTGGAGCCTCGGTGGAAAACCCTCCACACGTCACGAGGCTCACGCACCATTACTACTTCGGGGGACCGCCATCGAATCCCGACGTCAACATCCCCAATCTCCTTAAGCCCGCGGCCATGGCAAGGGTCCAGAGCATGGCGGATACGGCTTCTGCGGCGGCAGCGAAAATGGGAATCCGCGTGCGTATGACCGAAGGCAACACCTGCTATCGCGGCGGCAAGCCCGGAGTCTCCGACGTCTTTGCTGCAGCTCTCTGGTCGGCTGACTATTCGCTCCTCCTCGCCGCCAACAACTATTCGGGAATCAATCTCCACGGCGGTACCGGCCCCATCATCGCGAGTGGGCTTGGCGGAGTCATGTTCGGCGACCAGGTTCTCAAGGATCAGGGCGCGACACCGGAGCAGATCGCCACGCACCCACACGCGTATTACTCGCCGATTGCGGAGTTTGGCTCGACCTTCGTTTTGGAGCCGGTTGCGTATGGCCTCATCTTCGCGGGCTCGTTTGCAGGTGGCACTCTGATCCAGAGCGATCTTACTGCGAAGCTTCAGGCCGCGGGCATCAACGCCACGGCCTATGCCGTCAGGCTACCGAGCGGAAAGACTTCCGTCGTCGTTTTGAACAAGGATATGGAGAACGATCTTGCGCTCGAGCTGGATTTCGGCGCTGCCGGAACTGGCGCGGTGGAGCTCGATACCTTGAACGCACCATCGCTCGAGAGCCGCGAAGCTCACCTCACGCGAGCCGCAAAATCCGGCCGCATGAAAGACGGAAAGTTCGCCGCGTTTGTTCCCCGTGCCTCCGGTCTGCGCGTTACCGTACTTTGACCGCGAAGGATCGTGCCTCGATCAGGGCGGGATTGCATGTTCTCCGACCGTTTCAACCGGCCCGCGTCGACTGGTCTCTTCGATAGTTCTTGCTGTAACCACGATTTCAAGAAGATACCTTAGACTAAAAGACAATCTATGCCGCAGACGTGGAATCCTGAAAGCTACGCCCGCGACGGGGCCTTTGTTCACGAACTCGCTGGGGGCGTGCTCGAGTGGCTGGCCGCCCAATCCGGCGAGCGCATTCTCGATCTCGGCTGCGGAGACGGCCAGCTGACGCAGCGGATTGCTGCTTCCGGCGCCAGCGTGGTTGGCATTGACTCATCTCCGGCAATGGTGAAGGCAGCCCGCTCCAGAGGAGTGAAAGCCGATCAAGGATCTGCGGAGAAGCTGCCGTATCCGGACGGCGTATTTGAAGCCGTTTTCTCTAACGCCGCGCTGCATTGGGTCCGCGGCCAGGATGAGATGCTCGCGCAAGTACATCGCGTGCTCCGCCCCGGCGGCCGTTTCGTTGCGGAGATGGGCGGCCACGGCAATATTGCCGCCATTCGCGTCGCCTTCGCCGCTGTTCTTTCTCGTCACGGATTTGCGAATCTCGGCGAACGCGGCAATTACTACCCCACTTCAGAGGCCTATAGCAGCCGCCTTCAGCGCCACGGATTCACGGTCGAAAAGATTACTCTTTTCCCGCGCCCCACTCCGCTGAATGACGGCGGCATGACCGGCTGGCTGAACACCTTTTACCGCGGCGCGCTCGATGGCCTTCCTCAGGAACTGCGCGACGTCGCGGTCAATGAAACTGTCGCCCTCCTCGCGCCGGTTCTTCGCGCCCACGATGGCCACTGGACCGCGGACTATGTTCGTCTCCGATTCATTGCGAAAGTGTAATGACCTCCTTTCACAATGAATCCACCGGATCATGAGTAGCCAATCTCGGCAAGGCGCTGAGTCACGTTGAAGCTGAGAGCCGCGCCGGCTGCGACCGGTTGATCGTGATCACCGGCGAGCAGTCGCATAACAACGTGCCTGCTCCACGCGGCAAGGGCTACGTGATCAACGTAGCTTCAAACCGCAACGCTGTCGGCTATGCGCCGTGGACACACATCGACGGCTGGAGCGAAGCGGGGGTCGATTACATCGCGGAGCTCGAAGCCGGCCTTGGCACGCCGGGCGCCTGATCGCACCGTGCGCGGCCGCCAACCCTAACAAACTTCGGGGAACCAGCCGCCTTTCGACTGGTCCCCGAGCTTCTTTCGTGGTTGAAACTCAATCTGCTGCGAGCAACTTCGTCCGGAAGAACAATCCCGCCGCAATTCCGCCCAGGCTGGGAAACACCAGAAATAGCCACAACTGTTTCAGCGCTTGTGGGCCTGCAAAAATCGCCGGCCCCAGGCTCCGCGCAGGATTCACACTGACGCCCGTGATGTGAATGCCGAAGAGATGAATCGCCATCAGCGTGACGCCGATAGCCAGCCCGGCAAATCCCGTGGGCGCGCTCTTCTGTGTCGATCCCAGGATCACAATCACAAAGATCATGGTTGCGAAAAACTCAAACAGAATCGCGGACGGTTCGTTGTACCCGCCCTGATAGCCGGGTCCCCATCCATCCTGGCCGAGCCCGTTCGCCGCAAGGCTATATCCCGCTGAGCCGACTGCGATCATCAGCAGCAGCCAGGCCGCGAGAATCGCGCCGGCGAACTGCGCGGCCAGGTACTTGATCAGCGCTCCGAACTTGATTCCACCGGCAATCCAGACTCCGAGGCTGACCGCCGGGTTAACGTGGCCGCCTGAGATCGGGCCGATCCCGTAGATTGCTGCGACCTGCGCCAGGCCGAATGCGGCGGCGATACCCACAATGCCCACCTTGTCGCCGGCAATGACCGCCGTTCCAACACCAAACAACACAAGGATGAATGTCCCTACCAGTTCTGCAAGGAAGATCTTCACGTTTCCTCCACGTTCATGCTGAGAGAATTCGCTCCATCATTCGCGAACGCCGCTGCTTCATTCCAACGCAAGCCGCGGCGCCCACGCAGTCTTGCAGACGCGCTCACTCCGAGTCAAGAGAAAATCTGAGGCAGAAAAGGTTCCGGCCTCTCATCCCTAGCCATCTCGGCCTGTCAATCCGCACAAACCGTCATTCAAGGCAACTGGTCGGGATTCGCCGCTCTGGCTGTGCTAACGTTCAAGCGTGAGCCTTGGCGCGTCAGGCAAAGGAAGAACCAGGAAATCCGCCCCGGGCAGACACCGCTTGACCGGACTGGCCGAAAAAGACGGCCTGATCCGCCATCCCTTCGACCTCGAATTCGGCGTGCGCACCAGCGGACTGGTCGCAGGGCGTCATCTCGCCTCCGGGCATCGCAACGACCGCCACGTTACGGCCTATTACGCAGTGGCTCCTTCGGTTTTTCAGGGTCTCATCGTGCGTTGGCGGCGTTGCCGCCCGATCTCCCCCATCGACGAATACACGTTTATCGATCTTGGCGCCGGCATGGGCCGCGCCATGTTGCTCGCAGCCGAGCATCCCTTTCGCGCCGTGCTCGGCGTGGAGTTGCATCCCACGCTGGCGCGCATCGCGCGCAGGAATCTTGCCCATTGGCGCGCTGCCGGGCGCACCCGCGTCCCCATGCGCATGTTTTGCCGCGACGCCTTGGAGTTTCCGCTCCCTCCCGGCCCCTGCTTGGTTTTTCTCTTCAATCCCTTTGGCGCCCCGGTGCTGCGCCGTCTCGTGCGCGCCTGGAGATTGGCCCGCGCCGAACGCCCTGCACAACTGGACATCTTGTATGTCAACAACGAGCAGGAAAGCGTGCTCAGACGCGAGCCGGAATTCGAGCGGCTTTTTCACGGCCCCATCAGGCGCTCGCATCCGGATGCCGTCGCCGATCGCACCATCCTCAAGCGTCAACCCGGCGCAGAATATGCTGCGCCCGGATGGGAGGATTGCTCCATCTACCGATGGGTTGGACAAAACAGCCAGTAGCCAATAGAGAATAGCCAACAAGAAGCAGAAGACCGCCGTTGCCACATGGCTCCTGTTGTTTCATCCCGGGTGCGGGCCCACCAGTTAGTCCACTAACGACTATTCACGATTGGCTACTGCCCATTGGCTATTGGCTACTCCCTGCTTCTAGTAAGCGTTTTCCAGATTGTCAAACCGCGGCCTCCGCAGTAGGATGGCGAGGTCATGAACAAACACATCTCCGTCGTCGCCATTCTCGCATTGAGTCTTATGCCCATCGGCCTGCTTGGTCAGGCGCCCTCGCTTACCATTCAGGTGGACCACCCCACCGCGTCGGTAAGCCCAACGTTCTACGGTCTCATGACCGAGGAGATTAACTACTCCTACGATGGTGGTCTCTATGCTGAGTTGGTACGGGACCGCGTGCTGAACCGCTCGTGGGACGCGCTCAGCCTCTGGCCCATGGTGGCGCGCGGCGACTCCATCGTCAACATCTCCGCCGACGAGAGCGACGGGCCGAGCGCTGCCATTCCGCGCAGCCTCAGGGTCACGGTCACCAAGGCCAGCGCGGCCTCGCCCGCCGGGGTCGAGAACGATGGGTATTGGGGCATTCCCGTTCGCCCGCACACCGCGTACTCCGGCTCTTTCTACGCCAAAACCGACAGCCCGGGAATTCCAATCACCATCACCCTCCAGAACGATCAAACGGGAGCGATTGCCGCATCAGCAACCGTCACCGGCCTCACCGGCGAATGGAAGCAGTTTAAGTACACCCTCGAGACCGCCGATGTGCCCGTCACACTGAACAATCACCTCATCCTCACTGTCGCGCAACCGGCAACGGTCTGGCTCAATCTCATCTCGCTCTTTCCCCCCACCTTCCACGATCGGCCCGGCGGAAATCGTGTGGACATCATGAATCTTCTCGCCGCCATGCAGCCCAAATTCCTGCGCTTTCCCGGCGGCAATTATCTCGAAGGCGATCACATCGCCGATCGTTTTGACTGGAAGAAGACCGTCGGTCCGTGGGTCGACCGGCCCACGCATATGAGCCCGTGGCATTATCGTTCGACCGACGGCATGGGCCTGCTCGAGTTCCTCGAGTGGTGCCAGGATCTCAAGATGCAGCCCGTGCTCGCTGTCTATGCCGGCTACTCCCTGGCCGGGGAGCACGTCGATCCCGGCGCCGCGCTCGAGCCTTACGTGCAGGACGCGCTCGATGAGATTGAGTATGTTACCGGCGGCACCGACAGCAAATGGGGCGCCGAACGCGCCAAAGACGGCCATTCCGCCCCTTTCCCGCTCCACTATGTTGAAGTCGGCAACGAGGACGAATTCGACCACTCCGGCTCCTACGACGGCCGCTACGCGCAGTTCTACCACGCCATCAAGCAGCGCTATCCCGATCTCCAGATCATCGCTACCGCTCCTGTAAAGGGAATCAAGCCCGACGTTCTGGACGAGCACTTCTACATGTCCGCGCAGGAATCTTTTTCCCAGGCGCATCACTACGACGCCGCTGACCGCAACGGGCCGAAGATTTTTGTCGGTGAATGGGCCACGCGCGAGGGAGATCCGACGCCTGATCTCGAAGCCGCTCTGGCCGACGCAGCGTGGCTCACGGGCCTCGAGCGCAACAGCGACCTCATCGTGATGGCCAGCTACGCGCCGCTCTTCGTCAACGTCAACCCAGGCGGCATGCAGTGGGCGCCCGATCTCATCGGCTACAACGCGCTTTCAAGCTACGGTTCGCCGAGCTACTGGACGCAGGTCATGTTCTCCTCGCATCTCGGAACCGAAATTGTGCCCGCGACACTCACGAACGCTCCCGTGCGCGTCTTTGCCTCGGCGACCCGCGACGACAAAACGCACAAACTCTTCGTCAAAATCGTCAACGCGACTTCGACTGCTCAACCCCTCGCCATTGATCTGGCGGGCGCGGGTAAAGCGGGGCACAGTGCCACGCTCACCACCATGAGCGGCAAGACGCCGAATGCGACCAACACCATCGCGAACCCTGATGCGGTCAAGCCGGTCTCGCGCGCAATTGCAGTCGCGGGTCCAAAGTTCACGCAAACCTTCGCGCCTTACTCAGTCAATGTCCTGGAGCTGAGCTACTGATCCCGATGTCGAGCGGAGCGAGTGTGGCCTGAGGACACTTCCAGCCTCCGCCGCAACTCGGGTAAAGTAAAGTCATTGTGATTATCGACTTCGCCAGGCGCGCGCATGACCATAACTGGGAGATGGATCCCATTACGCGCTCGCTGCTCGACACCGATTTCTACAAGCTCCTCATGCTCCAGTTCATCTGGAAGAACTTCCCCCAAACGCGTGCCGCATTCACGCTCGTCAATCGAACCGCGTCCATGCGCCTTGGCGAGATGGTCAGCGTTTCTCAACTGCGGGACCAGCTCGATGCCACGCGCCGCCTGCGCTTCCGCAAATCCGAATTGGTCTGGCTTGCGGGCAACACCTTCTTTGGACGCCGCGGCATCTTCGAGCCCGCCTTTCTCGATTGGCTCGAGCACGAGTTTCGACTCTCCGATTACGAGCTTCACCATTCACGATGGCCAGCTTCAGATTCGGTTCGAAGGGCTATGGTCCGGTACGTCGATGTGGGAGATTTACGCGCTCTCTGAAATCGGCGAACTGAAGACGCGCGCGGCCCTCAAGCCTTTGAGCGAACTCGAGCTCGACATTCTCTACGCCCGCGCCAAATCCCGGCTCTGGGAAAAAATGGAGCGCCTCCGCGGCGTTCCCAGTCTCAGCATCAGCGACTTCGGCACGCGCCGCAGGCACAGCTTCCTCTGGCACGAGTACGTTGTCAACGCCATGCGCGATACCATCGGCGAAAGCTTTTCCGGCACTTCCAACGCCTACCTCGCCTACAAGCACGACTTTGAAGCCATCGGCACCAACGGGCACGAGCTGCCCATGGCCATGGCCGCCCTCGCCCGCGACGACGAGGAGTTGCGCAGATCGCAGTACGCCCTGCTTGAACTGTGGCAGCGCAGCTACCAGGGCGAACTGCTCATTCTGCTCCCCGACACATTCGGAACGACTCAGTTTTTACGCGGCGCTCCCGACTGGGTCGCTAACTGGACCGGCCAGCGCATCGACAGCAAAGATGCCTACGTCGCCGGCGACGAGTACATCGCGTGGCTTGAGCGCCATGCTCGCGATCCGCGCCAGAAGCGCCTCATCGCCAGCGACGCTCTTGATGTGGAGCAGATTCTCGGCCTTCATGCCTACTTCGCCGGGAAGTTGCTCAACGGCGCCTCGCCTGACGACTTCCGATCTGCCGCTGATTTTCACGATCCAGACCGCTGGACTCCCGATCGCCGCATCCGCTTCAGCGCCGGCTGGGGCACTCTGCTTACGAATGACTTTCGCGGCTGCAACCCCCAGGGTAATGACGGCTTCAATCCCGTCGGCCTGGTTTGCAAACTCAGCGAGGTCGACGGCAGGCCCGCCGTGAAGCTTTCGGACAACTACTCCAAGGCCATGGGCGATCCCATCGAAGCCGAGCGCTATCGCCGCGTATTTGGCGTGGCGGGCGTTGCCGACATTCCCGTCCTGACGTGATCTCTTCGGCGTCAAATGCGGCTCAGCTCCGGCAGGAGCTCATGCTGCGCAATCAAAGCTACGCGCGCGGCCGCGCACACGTCGAGAGTTACGGCAGCGCGCCGGTCATCGTATACGAGCCGGAGAACGGCCGCCACGGCAACTTTTTCGATCCAGCCTACGAGGCGATCGCCGCAAACCCCGATTGGATGCGCCGCTTCGACAAAGTCCACGCCCAGGCTGCGCGTTCGCTACCCAAGCCGCAGCTCGACTCAACACGCCGCTGGCGTGAGCTCGATTCCTCCATGAGCTCCGATGCACTGCTGATGAATGTATTCTGCACGCCGGGTGTCGCCGAATCCGCCGCGGTCCGCGACATGCTCGGCGTGGAAATCGCAGCCAAGCCCGACTTCGGATGGAAAGCGCGCGTTCCGCTCAACGGCGGCCACCCAGGTCGTGGCAAAGTCGATCGCACCGAGGTCGATATGCGCTTTGGCTCCTTGCTGGTCGAAGCAAAACTCACCGAAGTGGGCTTCCAGACCCGCGCTTCCGCCATCGTCGAAGCCTACCGCGACTTCGATTCAGTCTTCGATCGCGACCGGCTCCCGCGCGTGGAAATTGCGACATCACGCTGGCTGCGTGCCAGCGAATTCCCTGAAAATGCTTCGCAGGAATTCGAAAGCATCGTCGCCGATCCTGCCCTCGTCTCCCCCGTCGACACCGTTTTTCGCCCACCCGGTGAGCCTGGCTACGCTGGTTATCAGCTCATCCGCAGCGTGCTCGCGGCCCACGCTGCCGAGGGCAGTTTCTGCGTTATTCATGATGAGCGCCGCCCCGACCTGCGCGAGGAGTGGTTTCAGGTCCTGGCCGCCGTCAAAAGCGCCTCTTTAAGTGTGCGTCTTAAGATCTTGACCTGGCAGGAATTGGCCGCGCTGCTTCCCGAAGGATTGCAGGAGTTTCTCGATGTGAAATACGGCATCGTCGCACCCGGAAGAACGGCCTCGCCCATGGAAGACGACGCGGCCCTCGCGGATTAATTCGCTCATTGCGGAACTGCTCTACAACCCCAGAATCTTCCGATTGCCGTCCGCGTCAGCGTCGCCGCCCGCAAAATCGTCGAACGCCCGATCGGTCACGCGGATGATCTGATCGCGCACAAACTTCGCCCCCTCCGCCGCGCCCTGCTCGGGATGCTTGATGCAGCACTCCCATTCCACAACAGCCCATCCCGGATAGTCGTATTGCGCCATCTTGCTGAAGACCTGCCGAAAATCGACCTGCCCATCGCCCGTGGACCGAAATCTTCCCGGCCTGTCGATCCAATCCTGGTAGCCCCCATAAGCTCCCGACCGTCCGCTCGGCCGGAACTCCGCGTCCTTGACGTGAAACGCGCGCACCCGTTCGTGATAAAGGTCGAGGAATGCCAGATAATCCAATTGCTGCAACACCATGTGGCTCGGATCGTACAAAATGTTTGCGCGCGGATGATCTCCCACCACTCCGAGAAAGCGCTCGAAGGTCGCACCGTCGTGCAAATCCTCGCCGGGATGCAGCTCAAAGCACACATCCACTCCTGCATCGTCGAATGCATTCAGAATCGGCATCCAGCGGCGTCCCAGCTCCTTGAACGCCTCTCCGATCAGCCCGGCCGGCCGCTGCGGCCACGGATAGAAGAACGGCCACGCCAGCGCGCCTGAAAATGTTGCATGCGCATTCAATCCCAGGTTGTGGCTTGCCTTGGCCGCCCACCACAACTGCTCCACGGCCCACGCCGTCCGCGCCCTTGGATTTTCATGGAGCTCTGGCGGCGCAAATGCATCGAGCAACGAGTCGAACGCTGGATGGCTCGCAACCAGCTGCCCTTGCAGATGCGTCGAAAGCTCCGTGACCGCGAGCCCTTCCTGTGCCGCAATACCCTTCACTTCGTCGCAGTAGGTCTGACTTTCGGCTGCGCGCTCCAGATCGAAGAGCCTCCGGTCCCAGCTCGGAATCTGGATGCCCACGTAGCCGTGACCTGCCGCCCATTTCGCCATGCCCTCGAGCGTGTTGTAGGGCGCCTCATCGCCGGCAAACTGCGCCAGAAAAATCCCCGGTCCCTTGATCGTTCGCATTGTTCCTCCTTACGCGCTGCGCAAGCGCTAAAACTGGACGCAACGAATCCAGATTTGAAGGGGCACGGCTTTAGCCGTGCCCAGAAAGCTGCAGAAACACCGGCTTTAGCCACTGAGGGACGTCTCTTCAATCCGCTTCGATTGGTGCGGCAGTTCTAGAACTCCACCCAACCTTCCCTGCGATTACTCTCAATCGCGCGTTCCATAAACCGCATTCCACGCACACCCGCGCGAATGCCCGGCAGCGTTGCCGGCAACGAGCTTCCCTTCCCTTGCTTCCACGCAATCAGCGCATCGGCAAACTCGCGGTAAAGCACCGCGAAAGCCTCAAGGTACCCCTCTGGATGCCCGGCTGGAGTTCTGGCCACAGCTCTTGCATCTCCGCCTAAATAGCTCGTCGCCGCGTGATAAGTTTCCTCTGGCCCGTCGAGGCTTTTCACGATCAGCCGATTGGGATCCTGCTGCCGCCACTCAAGCGATCCATCTTCGCTGTAAATGCGCAGCAGCAGCTCGTTCATTTCGCCGGCCGCCACCTGCGAACACGCCAGTGTGCCCGCAGCGCCGTTGCTCATCCGCACAAATGCGTTGCAATCGTCGTCGAGTTTGCGCCCCGGCACGACCGAGCGAAGCGTAGCGTTCATTTCCGTTACTTCCAGGCCGCTCACATACTCAAGCAGGTGAAACGCATGCGTACCAATGTCACCGATGGCGCCTCCCGGGCCGCTTCGTGCTGGATCGCTCCGCCACTCCGCCTGCTTGTGGCCGGTGTTCTCAATCGGCCGGCTCAGCCATCCCTGAAAATACTCGACAGCCACCTTGCGGAGCTTCCCCAGTTTGCCCTCAGCACACATCGCCCGCGCCTCGCGCACCATCTGGTAGCCCGCGTAGGTATGCGTCAGTCCATACGGCAGCCCAGCTTTGTTTACAGTGGTCTCCAGCTGCAACGCCTCTTCATAGGTCGCAGTCGCCGGCTTGTCGCTCATCACCGGAATCCCCGCCTCCAGTGCCGCCATCGCGACCGGCAGGTGCAGATGATTCGGCGTCACGATCGCCACAAAGTCGATTCCATCCGGCCGTTTGCTCTCCGCCTCGATCATCTGCCTGTAATCCGCATACGCCCGCGCAGGATCGATGCGGAAAGTCTTGCCCGCTTCGCGCGAGCGCTCCGCCGACTGCGAGAAAGCCCCCGCAACCAGCTCGATCTTTCCGTCCAGTTCCGCCGCGATGCGGTGCACAGGGCCAATGAACGCGCCCGGTCCGCCGCCAACCATCCCCATACGCAGCTTGCGCCCTTCCGTCATCGCTTCCCTTTCCAGCGATACCGCTTTCTATTCCCTACTGGCTACTCCCTATTCGCTGCTCTTAAACGTTCACTCCACTCGCCAGATAGCCCCCATCCACGGCAAGCACTTCGCCGGTCACGAACCCCGCCGCCTCCGACGCTAGAAAAATTGCCGGGCCCACCACTTCTCGCGGCTTCCCAAAGCGATGCATCGGCGTGCGGATCAGCAGTTCTTCGCCGCGTTGCGTATCCTTCACCATGGGCGCGCTCATCTCCGTCGGAAACACTCCCGGCGCAATCGCGTTCACATTCACGCCTGACTCGGCCAACTCGATCGCCAGCGTCCTGGTCAGCGAGGCCACGCCGCTCTTGCTTGCGCCATACGCCGCCAGCTGGTACGACCCGCGAAATGCTGTCGACGACGCAACATTAATAATGCGTCCATAATGCGCAGCGACCATCGTCCTGCCGAAAATCTGGCACGCGCGCATGGTTCCCGTCAGGTTCGTATCGATGATCTTCAACCATTCCTCTTCGCCCTCATCGAGCGTCGGCACTTTCTTCGCCATGCCGGCGGCATTCACCAGAATGTCGACTTTGCCAAACGCCGCGATCACGGCATCGTGCAGGCGCTGGATCGACGCCCGATCCAGGACATCGCACGCCACCCGCAGCGTGCGCCGGCCCAACGCCTCAATCTCCCGGGCCACCGCATCCACATGCGCTTCCGCTCGCGAGCTCGCCACAACATCCGCGCCAGCCGCGGCAAAACCCAGCGCGATCTCGCGCCCCAGGCCGGTCGTCCCGCCGGTGATCACCGCAACCCGCCCGTCCAATTCGAAAAGCTCTTGCCCCTTCAAATCACCCTCCTGCCGCTCTCAACAGCGTCAGGCTCGCAACCGCTGGCCGCACAATCCCCGGTATCAACTCGCAAACTTAAACACACCTAGCCTAAATGATGCCCCCGGCCACGCAACTGCTCACGCCCCGCACTGACCACTCCCGCCAGGTTGAGCTAAAGTATTCATTGATCATGAATCCGCTCTCGATTCCCGAGTCCAGCCGCCGCTGGGATTGCGTCAGCCTCGGCGAAGTCATGCTTCGCCTCGATCCCGGCGAAGGTCGCATCCACACGGCACGCCAGTTTCAAGTGTGGGAAGGCGGCGGCGAATACAACGTTGCGCGAGGTCTGCGCCGCTGCTTCGGCATGCGTGTCGCCGTCGCCACCGCGCTTGCCGACAATCCCGTCGGCCGCCTCGTTGAGGACCTTATCCTCCACGGCGGCGTCGATCCTTCGCTTATTCGCTGGGTTCCTTACGATGGCGTCGGCCGCAGCGTCCGCAACGGTCTTAACTTCACTGAGCGTGGCTTCGGCGTGCGCGCCGCCGCGGGCTGCTCCGACCGCGGCCATACTGCCATCAGCCAGGTCAAGCCCGGCGACTTTAATTGGGACTGGATCTTCGGAAACGAGAACGGCACGAAGTGGATGCACACCGGCGGCATCTTCGCCGCTCTCTCCGCTTCCACAGCCGACGTGGCTGCCGAAGCCATGGAAGCCGCGCGCAAATACTCCACACCCATCTCCTACGATCTCAACTACCGCGACTCGCTCTGGAAATCCATCGGCGGCAAGGCCAAGGCGCAGGAAGTCAACCGAGCGATCGTCGGCAAAGTCGATGTTCTGCTCGGCAACGAAGAGGATTTCTCCGCCATGCTCGGCATCGCCATCAAAGGCGTCAGCGAAGACTTCGCAGAACTCCCCATCGCCGGTTATGAGGAGATGCTCCGGGAAGTGGCCGCCGCTTATCCCAATCTGAAACTGGTCGCCAGTACGTTGCGCACCGTTCATTCCGCGAGCCGCAACGCCTGGGGCGCAATTGCACTCTATGAAGACAAGATCATCCACGTTCCGCAGCGCGACATCGATATTCTCGATCGCGTCGGCGGAGGTGACAGCTTCGCCTCAGGCCTCATCTACGGCTTGCTTGCTAACAAGGGCATCGACTGGGCCGTCCGGTGCGGCGTGGCTCACGGCGCGCTCGCCATGACGACTCCAGGCGACACCAGCATGGCAACACTTGCCGAAGTCGAACGCATCATGAAAGGCGGATCAGCGCGCATCGCCCGCTGAATTGTTCGCCAACTTGCTCCGTCTTACTAACTCCGCCAGCTCCGCTAACACCGCTAACTCCGCTTTTTTGAGGTTTTAGAATGTCCGAAACTACCCAGCAATTCATCGAGCGCGTCGGCCTTATTCCCGTTCTCCGCGCCAAAAGCGTCGCCCAGGGCCGCGCCGTTGTCGACGCCATGATCGCCGGCGGAGTCACTGTCGTTGAAGTCACCATGACGGTGCCCGGAGCACTTGACCTCCTGAAGCAGCTTAAAAACCAATACGGAGCGAAGCTTCTTCTCGGCTCCGGCACCGTCACCACAGGCGATCAGGCCCAGGCCACTATCGACGCAGGTGCGGAATTCGTCGTGAGCCCGAGTCTCCATCCCGAAGTGATCCGCGTGACGAAAGCCAACAACAAAATCTCGTGCCCCGGCGCGCTCACGCCCACAGAGGCCATCACGGCATGGAATGCCGGCGTTGACTACGTCAAAATCTTTCCCTGTTCTGCCGTTGGCGGCGCCAGTTATTTGAAATCGCTCCTCGCGCCTTTTCCGCATCTCAGGCTCATCCCAACCGGCGGCGTCACTCTCCAAACCGCGGCGAGCTTCATCCAGGCCGGTGCTCGCGCTCTCGGAGTCGGCAGCGATCTCGTCAATCTCGCCGCCATCGATGCCGGACATCCCGAAACCATCACCGAAACAGCCCGCGCATATCTGAAAGCTATCGCCGAAGCGCGAAAGACTTAGCCAGCATGCGGCCCCTCGATACCGTTTCGACTGAATCCGCGCGACGCTTTTTCGCCGCAGAATTGTGCCGCATCAATCGCATCTCCTCTCCCGCCATTCTTGCCGCATTCTCCACCGTTCCCCGCGAACGTTTCGTCGGCCCGAGCCCATGGATGATCCAGGCCAGCGGCGAACAGTCTTTCACTGAAAGCGCGGACCCGGCCGACGTTTACCAGGATGCTCTCATCGTTCTCGATGCGGCGAAGCGCCTGAACAATGGCCAGCCTAGCCTCTGGGCGATTCATCTGAGCCTTCTCGACCTCCATCCCGGCGAACACGTTCTTCATCTCGGCTGCGGCGCAGGCTATTACTCGGCCATTCTCGCCGAGCTTGTCGGACCGCGCGGCCGCGTTGTCGCCGTCGAAATCGACGCCGACCTCGCCGGCCGTGCGCACATCGCACTCGAGCCTTGGCCTCAGGTAGTCGTCGTTCATGCCGACGGAGCTCGCGGTCCATTCGCGCCGGCCGACGCAATCGTGGTCAGCGCCGGCGCAACGCATCCACTCGCCTCGTGGCTCGCCGCGCTCGAGCCCGAAGGCAAGCTTCTCTTCCCGCTCACCCCCACGCGTGGTCCCGGCGCCATGGCAACCCTCACGCGCAAGAGCGAACGTTTCTTCGCAGCTACACTCCGCGGTTCCGTCTTCTTTGTCGATTTTGAAGGAGCGCGCGACCCAATGATCAGCGATGAGCTCGCCCGCACGCTCAAGCGCGATCATGGCGCCGGCGTGCGTTCTCTGCGTTGCGATAACCACCAAAGAGACGATTCCTGCTGGCTTCACGGCAACGGCTGGTGCTTCTCGCGCCACGCACCGTTCAATGACACAGCCCCGCCTGCCTGACCCATCGCAAGATCCCGCCTCTTTCCGTGTTTCTGCGCAAAGCCGAAATCTCTTCACCTTCCGTCTTCTTGTCTATTGGCTATTGGCTACTCACTATTGGCTGTTTTTACAGCACTCGCGCCAGCCACTTCCCCGTGTGCGAGTGCAGATTCGCCGCGATCTTCTCCGGCGGCCCCTCCGCCACAATGCGCCCGCCACCTTCTCCGCCCTCCGGCCCCAAATCAATCACCCAGTCGGCGCTCTTGATCACGTCCAGATTGTGTTCGATCACAATCAGCGATCCTCCGCCGTCGATCAGCTTGCGAAACGCCGTCAGCAGCTTTGAAACATCGTCGAAGTGCAGTCCTGTTGTCGGCTCGTCGAGAATGTACAGAACGCGGCTGGCTTGCGATGGCTTCGCCGTCGCGTTCACCGCGCGCACCGCGGATAAGTGCGCGGCCAGCTTCACGCGTTGTGCTTCGCCGCCTGAAAGCGTCGTCGCCGATTGCCCCAGCCGCAAATAGCCCAGCCCGATCTCATCCAGCACCGCCAGCTTCTCCACCAGCCGGGTCTGGCCTGCAAAGAATCGCAGCGCTTCCTTCACCGTCATCTGCAGCACTTCATGAATGTTCTTGCCCTTGTAATGCACGCCGAGAATCTTCGCCTGGTACCGCGTGCCATTGCAGTCCTCGCACGGCAGCTCCACATCGGCCAGGAACTGCATCTCCACCGTCACTGTTCCGTCGCCTTCGCACGTATTGCAGCGCCCGCCCGGCACATTGAACGAAAAATGGCCTGGCGTGAGCGAAAGCCGCTTGGCCTCTGGCTGCGCCGCGAACAGCTCGCGCACCAGATCAAATCCCTTGATGTAGGTAATCGGATTTGATCGCGGCGTCCTCCCGATCGGCGTCTGATCCACCAACACCACGTCGTTCAGCCGCTCCACTCCGCTCAGCGAAGTGAAAACGCCCGACGGATCGCTTCCGTCGCTCTGTCCCAGCGCGCGCGCGACGGCGCGGTAAAGTACCTGGTGCACCAGCGTCGACTTGCCTGATCCCGAAACTCCCGTCACCGCCACTAGCATTCCCAGCGGAATCTCCACGTCCAGCCCGTGCAGATTATTCGCGCGCGCCCCGCGCAGCACCAGCTTTTCGCGCCCTGGCGCGCGCCGCCGCGTGGGCACCGGGATTGCAATCTTCCCGCTCAAATAGCGCCCAGTCAGCGATGCTGGATTGGCTTCAATCTCCGCCAGCACGCCCTCCGCCAGCAGCTTCCCGCCGAACTCACCCGCTCCAGGTCCCAGGTCGAGCAGATGATCGGCTGCGCGCAAAATGTCTGCGTCGTGCTCCACCACTAGAATCGTGTTTCCCAAATCGCGCAGCTCTTCAAGGATATGAATCAGCCGCGCCGTATCGCGCGTGTGCAATCCGATCGAAGGCTCGTCCAGCACATACAGCGCTCCCACCAGCCGCGATCCCAACGATGTCGCCAGTTGAATCCGTTGCGCCTCGCCGCCGCTCAAAGTCGACGCAAGCCGGTCGAGCGTCAAATATTCCAGCCCCACCGCAACCAGAAAGCCCAGCCGCTGCCGCACCTCAAGCAAAATCGGTCCCGCAATCTCTTCCTGCATCGGTGAAAGCTTCAGTCCGTCAAAGAATTCCTTCGCCTGCGCAATCGTCATCGCGGTTGCTTGGCAAATATTCTTCCCCGCGATCCGCACTGCCCGCGCTTCCGCCCGCAACCGCTGCCCGCGGCAATCCGGACATTCCGCGTAGCCACGATACTTGCTCAGCATCACTCGCACGTGCAGCTTGTATTTCTTGCGTTCCAGCTGCGCAAAAAAACCGTACACACCGCCAAATCCCTCTTTGCCGTCCGCAGCCGGCTTGCCGCGCAGCACCGTCTCCCGCGCCGCTTCGCTCATCTCGCGCCAGGGAACATCCAGCGGCACGCCCAGCTCCGCCGCGCGCTTGCGCAACTCGCCAAACCACGGCCTGTATTTCGGCCGATTCCACGGATCGATCGCACCTCCGGCCAAACTCAAACTCTGATCGGGGATCACCAGCCCCAGGTCGTAATCCACGGTGTTGCCAAATCCCTGGCACCGCGGGCAAGCACCAAATGGATTGTTAAAGCTGAACAAGCGTGGCTCCGGTTCCCGTGCCGGCCGATGGCAATTCGTGCACTCATATGCTCCGGAAAACCGCAGCCGTCTCCCGCCCGACTCTCCTTCGCGGAGAGCCTCCTCAAAAATCACCTCGCCCGCTTCGCGATATCCCGTCTCCACGGCATCCACAATCCGCGCGCGGTTCTCCGCACTCACAACGATTCGGTCCAAAAGAATAAAGAGCGGAGCTGAAAGATTCAGATCGATCAGAGACTCGGGTGTTGAGAACTCAAACAGCCTTCCCTGTTGCCACAGCCGGTTGAATCCGTTCGCCCGCAATTCCGCGAGGCGCGCCTTCACCGACTCCTCATGCAGCCCCTCGCTGGCTTTGCCCGCAGCCTTCGGCTTCGTGGCGCTTTTCGCTGCGCGTCCCACTGCCTTCCCGGCCTTGGCTTCCGTCTCCGCTCCTGGCGCAGGCGTGCTCATTGCCGGGAACAGCACGTTCAGCCGTGTTCCATCGCCCAGCGCAAGAATCTTCTCTACAGCCTCATCCACAGAATCGCGCTTCACCAGCCCATCGCAATAAATGCAATGCACTTCTCCGCAGCGCGCGTACAGCAGCCGAAGGTAGTCGTAAATCTCCGTCGCCGTCGCCACCGTCGACCGCGGATTGCGCGTCGTGTTCTTTTGCTTGATGGCGATAGCCGGAGCCATCCCGTCGATCTCGTCCACATCCGGCTTTTCAATGCGCTCCAAGAACTGCCGCGCATACGCCGACAGCGACTCCACATACCTCCGCTGCCCCTCGGCATAGATCGTGTCGAAAGCCAGCGAACTCTTGCCTGAGCCCGACACGCCGCTGATCACCGTCAGCTTGCCGTGCGGTATCTCGCAAGAGAGATTTTTCAGGTTGTGCGTCCGCGCATTGCGGATGATGATGGCATCGTTCAAAGGGAAGGCACCGAACAAAAGACTTCCGGTCGCGTCACAGTGCTCTCTGAGAGCCTCAGGACGCAACCATCCATTCTTGATTATAAATTGTGCTGCAACCCCTGTTTCTGAACGAAACAAGCGAGCATCTGGATTCAGCCCTGAAAGTCCTCTCTCAATGGATCCGCTTCTTCTTTGAAAAGACGATGAATCCCGGGCCGGTTGCCGCCAAAAGGAATTGGAGTTTGAAAAGAAGTTTGGCCCTGGGGGAGGGCCTGATAAAAACTTCGATTTGACCTAGCCTGCGGCGCCTTCGCCGATTCCGATGACTCCATCGTCAACGTCGCGCTGCGCGGTGTGCCACGGCGCATGACTGCGGCTGCCGGCCTTGATTGTGATCGGCGTAGGCGCCGGAGTGCGCGAGCGAACCGCCCTCAGCTTCCCGGCCACGAGAAACGCCCGCCGCCCCGAGTGTCGCGAGGCGTTCGTGTAAGACACGACATTTTCTTTCCTGGGCTCGCGATTCAGAACATTCGCCAGTGCCATGAGAACTGGCGAAGCGCATGCCGGGCATTGGCTGGCGCAGTTGCCGATGCAATTGCAATCCGGGCACAAGTAAGCGGACCCGAGGGGGATATGCTGCATATGGGTGAACTTCATTTTTTCACCTGAAGATAAATCGTCGGAGCATGAAAGCGCGTAGAAGAACGTAACCCCGAGCCGCCCCTACTGTCTAACTGGATGCTGCATTCTCCCGGGCAGTTGTTTCCCCTTCCGCCCCGCGCGGACCGGCAGGGTGCGCATCGTCGCGGGCCCCTCAGCCTCAGACAGCCGGTAAACTATTTATGCGAGGCAATTTGTGGGTCGATTCGCTCTTTTTGTTCTTCTTGCGGCGCTGATCCCCGGCCCGACGACAGCCTTTGCCCAGAACCCATCACTTCCCGCCAGCTCCGCCCCTCCGCCGGCAGGCTTATCTCCCGCCGGCCGACGCTCGGTCCCCACACCACAACCCGCTGAAGTCGCCTCGGCCGAATCTGCGATCGCCGCATCCGACTGGAAAACTGCCGAAGCCAAACTCGACGTCTACCTGGCAACTCATTCCACTGACGCGCGTGCCCTGTTTGATGCGGGCTATGTTGCCGATGCCCAAAACCGTCTTGACGATGCCGCCGCTCTCTACCAACGCGCCGTCGCTGCCGACCCCAGTTCGTTCGAGGCACACCTCTCGCTCGGCCTGCTCCTTGCGCGCCAAAACAAGTTTGCCGAAGCCCGCCCCGAGCTGCTCGCCGCCACCACTCTCGATCCCGGCCTGGCCGACCCCACCCTCAAGGCTCGCGCATGGCGTGCGTTAGCCCGCATCGATCTCGACTCCGATCCCGCCGCGGCTTCAAATGACCTTCTTCAAGCTCTCAAACTCACGCCCGAGACTCCCTCGGATACGCTCCTCGCCGCCCAACTCGCGGAAAAAACCGGCCAGCCGGAGGCCGCCGCGGCTGCCTATCGCCGTGTTCTCGACAAAGACCCTGATTCCGCGCCCGCATCCGCTGGCCTTGCTCATCTGCTGATCGCCGCCAAACGATATCCTGAGGCCGAGACTTTTCTACGCGCCGCGCTCCTGAAGCATCCCGACGATCCCACGCTTACCGCTCAGCTGGCCACCGTGCTCGCCGATCAGGATAAAGCCGAAGCGCTTCCGCTCTTGCAAAAGCTCCATGCCGCCCATCCCGCCGACCCGGCCGTTACGCGCATGTTAGCCGCGGTCCTTGCCGACGCGGGCGACTACGCCGGTTCCGATCAGCTTTTCCTTCATCTCCTCGCCACATCGCCCGATGACCCCGAATTGCTTGTCTCCCATGCGCAGAACCTCGTCCATCAGGGCCAGGACGACCAGGCCTACGCGATCTTCGGCAAGGTCACGCAAATTGATCCGGCTAACGTCGATGGCTGGAGCGGCCTCGCCTTCACTGCCTCAAAGACCGGCCATCCCGATGTCACCCTGCACGCACTGGCCATGCGCTCCCGCTACCTGCCTGAGAACGCATCAACCCTCTTTCTTTGGGCTACCGCTTATGACTCTCTGCGCCAGAAAACCCAGGCCGCAGCCTACTACCACCGCTTCCTTGAGGCTGCCGGCGGAAAGCTCCCCAACCAGGAGTGGCAGGCCCGCCAACGCCTCCTGCTCCTTGAAAAAACGCCTCCTGCTCCTTGAAAAATAGCCTCCAGATGCCCTCCAGACTTCCGTCGGCGTCCTTCCCGCCCAGCCATCCACTGTCGGGTTTCCATGAATCCACCGACTTTTTAGTGCCCGAATTATTCGCCACATGAAAATCCCGCATCATAGTGCTTGCGGTTCGTTACGCAATGTGCGTACTATAAGGTCAATTTTGGGGCAGAACCGCGGTATAGGAGTTCCCCTATGCGGACTGTACTTCCCATCGCCGCGCTTATCCTGGTCAGCCTTAACGTCAGCCTTGTGAGCGCTGCCTCCCCTGACCGTTCCCTGCCCGATCAGCAGACAATTGAAGCGCTCGAAGCTCGCGCCAATCAGGCCCAGCCCCGCGAGCAATGCTTCCTCTACGCTCAGCTCGTCCAGCAAATGACCGAGATGAGCATTCGCCAATATCAGGCGGGTGATGTAAGCAGGGCGGCTGGCCTGCTGCAGCAAATTCAACGCATCGCCAGGAAGATCCATCTCTCCGTCAAGGATGACGACAAGCGCCTCAAGAACGCCGAACTCATGCTCAGCCACACCGCGTTTCGCCTCAGCGAAATGGTTCAGGCCAGCAGCATTGAGGACCGTCCGCTCGTCGAGCAAACCCTGGCTCAGGTCACCGACGCGAAGAACGCAGCCTTGATGCAGGTGTTTCGCAAGTAATTGGCCGCACTCGCTGCCGCTTAGCCCACCTTGTAACCTTGCCAAACCCCGTGCGTCTCACGCGCGTAAGCCTGATGCCGACGCCGAACACCTCGATGTCTTCATCTTCGGTCTGCGATTCGCGGCACAGGGCCGCTGTTTTCTGTTCACGATTCACGGTTCGCATGTCACGACCTGCGTTCCTGTGCTTGAATTAACTCGTCGGGGTCTTTCTGCCATGCGCGCTCTCACCGTAATTTTCGTCTCAATCCTGATCTCTGCGCCGCTCGCCGCGCAGAGAGATAAGCCCGAGCCTCTGACTGAGGCACAGCAGGAACAGATCGCCGAGGCCGGCATCGATCCCGTCGCCCGCGTCGGCCTGTACATTAAGTTTCTCGACAATTACTCCGACACCATCAAGGGACTCATCCCACGCGCGCATACAGATGCGCGGGTCCGGCGTCTCAACGGAGAGCTCCAGAACTTCTCCGCCCTCATGGACGAGCTCGGCGATAATCTCGACGTCTACTCCGAGCGCAAGGCCGACCTCCGCAAAGCGCTCAAGCCCCTCACCGAAGGCGTCGCGCGCTGGCAGCAGACTTTGCATGGCGTGCCCAGCGAGCCCGGCTTCGAACTCTCTCTCAAGGACGCGCTCGATAGCGCCGGCGATCTCTCCGATCAGGCCCGGCAAATCGCTTCCGACCAGGATGCCTACTTCAAAGCCCACCCCGACGAAAAAGGCCAGGACCGCTACGAGCCGAAGTAGAACAGTCAATAGCCAATAGGCAGTAGCCATTAGCCAGTAGCCGAATAGAGAGACGCCAAAAGCAAGATTGCCAAATGAGGCGGGGATCACAGACGACCTAGACAGGTGCTGATAGATTCCTTCTTCGACTCGTGTTCAGTGCGAGTCTCAACGGAGGCATCTTCAATGGCGACTTCGTTCAAGGATCTTGTCGTGTGGCAAAAGGATGTGGAATTGAGCCTGACAATATACAAACTTACAAGCAAGTTCCCATCAAGTGAACAGTTTGGTCTCACGGATCAATTGCGACGAGCATCGGTCTCCATCGCCAGCAACATTGCGGAAGGGTACGGGAAGGCCACAAAGGGTGAAAATCTGCAGGCCCTTGGTCATGCGAGAGGCTCAAATTGCGAGGTTCAAACTCAGCTTTTTATTGCGGACAGGCTTGGATTCGGCGCGGCAGCGGAACGCCGGGAGGCGGCGAGCCTGTGCGATGAAATCGGACGAATGCTGGTTGTCATGATGAGAAGGCTGCGACAGTAAGGTACGTACCGGCCGATTGCCGATCGCTGCTGGCTACTCGCTATTGGCTATCCCGCTATTGGCTACTGGCTACCCCGTATTGGCTGTCGTCTCCCCTGCTATCCTTTTTTCGTGTCCCCCGACCTCGCCCCCATCTTCCAGTTCGAATATCGTGCCCTTCGCCCGCGCGCGCCCGTGCCACCGTTTCACATTCGCTTTCGCCGCTTCACCTCGCTGAACACCACGATCCGCCTGCGCGAAGGCGCAATCTTCGTCAGCCTCTCCGATTTGCTTGAAGGCGCACCCGAGTCCGTCCTTCATGCCATCGCACACATTCTTCTTGCCAAGCTCTATCGCAAGCCAATCGACGCGAGCCACAACCTGCGCTACAAGCGCTTTGCCTCCTCGGCCGCCGTCACGCGTCAAACGGAACTCATCCGCCACGCGCGCGGCACCAAGCGCTACTTCGGCCCCGAGGGCCGCTTCTTCCATCTGGAGGAAGTCTTCGACTCGCTCAATACGCGCTTCTTCGGTGGACTCCTCGGCCGCCCCGATCTCACTTGGAGCGAGCACCATGCCAAGCGCTCGCTCGGCCACTACGATGCTGCTCACAACACCATCGTCGTCAGCCGCGTCTTCGACCGTCCCTCCAGCCCTCGCTACGCCATCGAGTATTTGCTCTATCACGAGATGCTCCACCTCAAGCATCCGGTCCGCACGCGCGGCATGCGCCGCTGTGTCCACTCTCGCGAGTTCAAAGCCGACGAATCCCGCTTCCCGCAACTGACTGAGGCACTCGCCTTCATCAAGCGGCTCTAACTCTCTTTGGCGACCAGCTAATGGCTATTGACTGCTGGCTATTGACTATTCCTTGACCCCGTCTTTAGCGCCCCGGTTAAAGTGCTCACCTTCGCCACGTCGTGGCTCTTGCACCACGATTCCATTCCCTTTGCCAGCCGCTCCGTTGCGCGCGGATCGGCATAGTTCGCCGTTCCCACCTGAACAGTCTGTCGCCCCGGCCAGCATGAACTCCACTGCGTCCTCCGGCGTCACAATCCCGCCCATCCCCAAAATCGGAATCGTCACTGCGCGCGCCACCTCGTACACCATGCGCAGCGCGATCGGCTTGATCGCCGGTCCCGACAGTCCCCCGGTTACATTGCTCAGCCGCGGCCGCCTTTCGTTCGCATCGATCGACATGGCCAGAAAGGTGTTCACCAGGCTCACCGCATCTGCGCCCGCCCCTTCGCACACGCGGGCCATGTGCCCGATCGAAGTCACGTTCGGCGAGAGCTTCACAATCAGCGGCTGTATCGCCACTCTTTTTGTCCGTTCAACCAGCTCTTCCAGCAAATAGGGATCGGAGCCGAAGGTCATGCCTCCTTCGTGCACGTTGGGGCACGACACGTTCAATTCGTACGCGGCAATACCTTCCGCATCGTTCAGCCGGTCGATCACCCCGATATAGTCATTCACCTTTTGCCCGAACACATTCACAATCACTTTGCAGCTCGGGTGCCGGCTCATCGGCGGCAGCTTCCGCTCAATGAAATCTTCCACGCCCACATTTTGCAGCCCGATGGCATTCAGCATTCCCGCCGCAGTCTGCACGATGCGCGGCGGCGCGTGTCCCGCCATCGGCTCCAGCGAAATCCCCTTGGTCACAATCGCGCCCAGTTGGTCGAGCGAAACGATCTCCTCAAACTCAATTCCGTATCCAAAGGTGCCGCTGGCGGCGATCACCGGATTCACCAGCTCCAGTCCTGCGAACGAGACTCTCATGTCTGGCTTCACGGCTCGCCAATCTTCCTTTCCAGCGCGACGACAGGGCCCAGTGTCTTGCCCGCCGCCGGCGCAGGCTCTCCGATTCATCATAATTGCAGCGCCATCCGTTCCCGCGCGAAGCTCAAAGACAAAACAACCTCCCCGGGCGCGACATTCAGCCTGAATCTTGCGCAAAGCACAAAAAAGCCCTCCGCCAATCGCCGAAGGGCCTCCATTCCTGTCCTTGCTTTTGTCTTTCTGTTCCCTGATCCCTGATCCCTGTTCCCTATCTCTCTCATCGCCACCTGAAGATCTTGAGCGATACCGCGAACGGTACGGCAAACCAGAAGAGCAGAATTCCCAATTGCGCCATCATGTGCGCCAGCGGCACGCCTTGCAGCATGTTTCCACGCATGGCATCAATCGCAGCAGTCAGCGGTAGCGCGCGCACCAGCGGTTGAATGATTGCCGGAAATCTCGACGCCGAGAAAAACACTCCCGACAAAATCCACATGGGCAGCATCACCAGGTTCATCAGCCCGCTAACCGCTTCCATCGTCTTCGCCCGCGATGCCACCAGCAGGCCGAGGGCTGAAAAAACCAGCGAAACCAAAACACAAAGCAGCCCGAGTTCCCAGAGCGGCCCGCGGAACGGCACACCAAACACAAGTTTGGCGAACCCCAGAAAAACCACCACCTCGATCGCCAGCATCACCAGCCGCGACAAAAGATATGCGGCCAGAAATTGCCATCGAGGCATGGGCGACGCCACCATCCGCTTCAACAGCTTCTTCTGGCGTCCATCGACAATCGAAAACCCCAGCCCCCACATCGCCGAGCCCATCAGGTTCATGCCCAGCAGTCCCGGCACCACAAAGTCGATGTATCTCGAGCCTGTTTCGTGCACCAGTTCATTCGCGGCCGGCACAGCATCGTGGCGCCCGTCCGCCTTCTGAATCGCGTCGTCCGCAATCATCCGCGCCGTTCGCGCATCGGGGTTCGTGTTGTCGTATCGGTACACCACCCCGTTGCCACTCTGCTCGGCCAGCAGCACAATTGTCCCCACCGCGAGCGCGTGCGCCCCTGCGCTCTCGTCCATCTCCGTCGCCTTCAGCCCCTTGTCTGCCGCCAGCGCCTGCGTCAGTTGTTCGGTCGTCGCGCCCACCGGCAGCACATCCGCCGGCCTGTTGCGGAAGGCAATCCCCAACCCGATCGCTAGAAGAATGGGAAAGACGAAAATCCAGAAGATCGCCTCCGGCTCCCGCAACGTCAGCTTCAGCCGGGTTGCGGTTAGCTGATAAAGGCTGCTGGTTTCGAGCCTACTCATCGCGTAAATTCCTTCCCGTCAGCCGCACGAACACATCTTCCAGCGTGGCTGAGTGCGTTCTGAACTCGCTCAAGTGCAACCCCTGCTCTTCGAGCGCCGCAAAAATCCGCGGCACCGCCGTGTGCAGCTCGCTCACCGAAAGCTGGTGCAAATTCTCATCCACCCGGTGCGACTGCACCCCCTGAATCTTCTTCAGCGTTTCCGCGTCCACCAAAGCATGCTCCACGATTGGGGGTGCCCCGGGTCTCGATTCTGAGACCCGGGAACCGCTCACCGCAAACTCCACAATGTCTTCCCCGCCCACCGTCGCAATCAATTCCTTCGGTGTGCCCATCGCAATCACCTTGCCGTGGTCCATAATTGCCACGCGATCGCACAGCCGTTCCGCTTCCTCCATATAATGCGTTGTCAAAATAATCGTCCGCCCCGCCTGCTTCATCTCCTCCACCAAATCCCACAGGTGCCTGCGCGCCTGCGGATCCAGCCCCGTCGTCGGCTCATCCAGAAACAGCAGCTCCGGGTCGCCCACCAGCGCCGTCGCCATCGCCAATCGCTGCTTCTGCCCGCCGCTCAACCCGCCCACGCGCGACCGCCGCTTCTCTTCGAGCTGCGATATTTTGATCGACTCATCCACGGTGATTCCGCGCCGGTAAAAACTCCGGAACAGCCGCAGCGCCTCCTCCACCGTCATCTTGTCAGGGAACTGCGTCTCCTGAAGTTGAACCCCGATCCGCTGCCGCAGCTCATCGGCGCCGCTGATCCAATTCAGCCCCAGCAGCTCCACCGTTCCCTCATCCGCCGGCGTCAACCCCTCGCAAATCTCAATCGTCGTTGTCTTTCCCGCACCGTTCGGTCCCAGCAACCCGAAGCACTCGCCCCTCTGCACCTCAAGGTCGATCCCATCCACCGCCTGCACATCCGTAAACGCCTTCTTAAGACCGCGAATGCGCAGCGCCGCGCCGGCATTAGCCTGTGCGTCTAGCGCGCCAACCCCTCCACTCTTCATGAGTTCCGTCATCGATCCAGATTACCGCACGTCCATTTCGCCAGTTTCAAAACGGGCCCGTACAACAATGGGATTGCCCACAAAAGATCACAAGGATTTGACGCAGTTTTCATCCTGCGCCCTCTGAGCCGGTCCTATCGTTATCCCATCGGCTCCTTATTCCATCGGCCCGCCGTCCGCTGCGACATTCCCGGTTTTTCCTGAATTTCGCACGGCCCGATCCACAATTTCGAGGTGTTCCATGGTCGCTCCCGCTCTCCCCGATCTCGGCTCTGAAGGTTCGTTGAAAACCCAACGGACCGCCGCAGGCTCCGACGCCCTTGCGCATTCTTTTCTCGACAACTTGTTCTTCGTGCAGGGCCGCTCCCGCGATCGCGCTACGGTGAATGACCTTTACATGGCGCTGGCGCACACCGTCCGCGACCGCCTCGTCGAGCGCTGGATCCAGACCGTCCTCAACTATCGTGCGCAGGATGTTCGCGTGGTCTGCTACTTGTCGGCCGAATTCCTCACCGGCCCGCATCTAGCCAATAACCTCATCAATCTCGGCATCTACGACGAAGCCGACGAAGCCATGCGCAAACTCGGCCTCGATCTGGAAATGCTCATCGACCAGGAAGCCGAGCCCGGTCTGGGTAACGGCGGCCTTGGCCGCCTGGCCGCTTGCTTCATGGACTCCATGGCCACCCTCGACATTCCCGCCATCGGTTACGGCATCCGTTATGAATATGGCATTTTCGATCAGCAAATTCGCGATGGCTGGCAGGTTGAAGCGACCGATAAGTGGCTCCGCCTCGGCAATCCGTGGGCGCTTGAACGCCCCGAAGATGCCTTCGAGGTTCAATTCGGTGGCCACACCGAAAAGTACACCGACGGCAGCGGTCATTTTCGCGTCCGGTGGATTCCGCAGAAGCTCGTGCGCGGCATTCCCAATGACACACCCATCCTCGGCTACCGCACCAACACCGCGAACACCATGCGCCTGTGGTCCGCGCAGGCCGTCGAATCCTTCAACTTTGAGAGTTTCAACACCGGCGACTTCTTTGGCGCCGTCCACGACAAAGTCGATTCTGAAAACATCTCCAAGATTCTTTACCCCAACGACGAAGAACTTCAGGGAAAGCAACTGCGCCTCGAGCAGCAGTTCTTCTTCGTCTCGTGCTCTCTGCAGCACATCGTCAAGATTCAAAAAACTGCGCAGCGCCCGCTCGCCGATCTGCATCGCACCTTCACCATTCAGATGAACGACACGCATCCGGCCATCGCAGTCGCCGAATTAATGCGCCTTCTGGTCGACGAAAACGCCATGGATTGGGACACCGCCTGGAGCGTCACCACCCACTCGCTCTCTTACACCAATCACACGCTGATGCCCGAGGCCCTCGAGAAATGGCCCATCCCTCTGTTTGGCGCGATGCTCCCGCGTCATCTTGAGATCATTGAAGAGATCAATCGCCGCCACCTTGAAAATGTCCGTTCCCACTTTCCCGGTGACGAAGAGCGCGTGCGCCGTCTTTCCATCATCGACGACAGCGGCGATCGCTATGTCCGCATGGCTCATCTCGCCGTCGTTGGCAGCCACGCGGTCAACGGCGTTGCCGCGCTGCATACCGAGCTGCTCAAAACGCACCTGCTCGGCGATTTCCACGACCTCACTCCCGACAAATTCAGCAACAAGACCAATGGAGTAACCCCGCGTCGCTGGATGGTTCTCGCCAACCCACGGCTCGCTCATCTGATCACGTCACGCCTCGGCCACAGCTGGATTCACGACCTGGAAAAGCTGCGCAAGCTTGAATCTTTTGCCGACGATCCCGAGTTCGCTCGCGAATGGCGCGCCATCAAGCACCACAACAAGCAGCGCCTCGCCGCCTACATCTACCAGAACATTGGCATCGCCGTCGATCCCAACTCCATGTTCGACACCCTGGTCAAGCGCCTGCATGAGTACAAGCGCCAGCACCTCAAGGTGCTTCACATTCTCACTCTCTACAAACGCATCCAGCACAATCCCGATGTGGACATGCAGCCCAGAACATTTCTTTTCGGCGGCAAAGCAGCGCCCGGCTATTGCATGGCCAAGCTCATCATCAAGCTCATTCACTCCGTCGCCGCCGTCGTGCACGGCGACCCGCTGGTCCGCGATCGCCTCAAGATCGTTTTCCTGCCTAACTTCAACGTCAAGCTCGGCCATCGCGTCTATCCCGCCGCTGACCTATCGGAGCAGATCTCGCTCGCCGGTCTTGAAGCCTCGGGCACCGGCAACATGAAATTCGCCATGAACGGCGCGCTCACCATCGGCACGCTCGATGGCGCGAACATCGAAATCCGCGAAGAAGTCGGAGCCGACAACTTCTTCCTCTTCGGCCTCACCGCGCAGGAAGTCGAGCAGAAGAAATCCGAGGGCTACAATCCCCGCGCCTGGTACGAAGCCAACACCCACCTCCGCGAAGTCGTCGACTCAATGGCCAGCGGCGAGTTCTCGCACGGCGACCGCGGCCTGTTCGAGCCGCTTGTTCAGTCCCTGCTAACGAGCGACCCCTACATGCTCTTCGCCGACTACCAGTCGTATATCGATTGTCAGGATCAGGTCGATCAAGCCTACCAGGAAACCGATCACTGGACGCACATGTCTATCCTCAACGTTGCGCGCAGCGGCAAATTCTCTTCCGACCGCGCCATCCGCGACTACTGCGCCGACATCTGGAAGACCTGGCCCGTCAAAATTGAAATTTAAATAATTAAATTACATCCCGCCTAAAGACCGCCGACCGCCGCCAGAGCCCCACGGACACCTTCTCGTCCGTGGGGCGTCCGCCTGATTCCTCGCAAGCGGGCCCGCGAATCCTCGCTTTGGCATTGGGCTTCGCTCCGCTTTGCCTGTTCTGATCCCTGACACCTGATCCCTGAACCCTGCTTCACTTGATCCCCACCACCATCGAGTCCGGTCCCACCAAATGCTCCACCCGCGTCTGGCTGAACCCCGCTTCCTTCATCCATTGCTGGCAGTCGGCGCCGGTGTAATCGAACCCGCCATACGTTTCGATCAGCATATTCAGGCTCATCATCAATCCAAACGCGTTTTTGCTGCGGTCATCGTCGATGATCGCCTCATACACGATGTACGCTCCGCCCTTCGGCAGCGCATCAAACGCCTTCCCAATCAGCATCTTCTTCGTCGGCAAATCCCAATCGTGCAGAATATGCCCCATCACGATCACATCCACCTTCGGCAGCGCTTCCTCAAAGAAATTTCCCGCCTTGAACTTCAGCCGCCCATTCAGCCCCAGTTCGCCTACGTACTCCTCGAAAATCGGTCCCACCTCTGCCAGATCGAACCCCATCCCGCTCAAATGCGGATTCGCCAACGCAATCTGCGCCGCCGTATCGCCCTGTGCCGTCCCCACGTCGCAATAGGTCTTGTACTCCTTCCAGGGAAACTTCGCCGCAATGGCCAGCGCCGCTCCATGGCTGATCCCGCTCATCGCTTTCAAAAACACCTTCAGCCGCGCCGGATCGGCATAAAGTGCCTCAAAAACCGGCTGCCCTCCGCCGCGCACTTCATTTTGCGGCAGTCCCGTTCGCAACCCCTCCGTCAAATGCGCCCAGTGCCCATACAGCCGCTGGTTCGCCATCTCCAGAATCCCGCCGATGTACGACGGCTTCTTCCGGTCCAGAAACAAATCCGTCTCTGGAGTGTTCGCATACTTCCCATCGCGCCGTTCCAGAAATCCCAGCGCCACCAGCGTGTCCAGAAAATCTCGCGCCGATCGCGCGTGCAATCCCAGCCTTCCCTGCACCGCCGCCAGCGCCTCGGGCCCTCGCGCCAGCTCGGTAAACAATCCCATCTCCACTGCGCTCAGCACCACCTTCGATGCCATGAATCCCATGCCAAGCTGCATAATTCTTTCCGGTGTTGGATGCTCGCCCACAATGACCTCCTCATGGTCTTTCTCAATTTGAATTTCGTTTCGGGGAACCTGCGTTGTCTTGGGGGAAACCGTCTCAGCAGGGGGAACCCGTCCACTATAACCACGCACCGCAGCATCCTTCAACCTGAAAGCGAATGGCTGCCCTGATCGCAGCCGAGACAACCACTGTGAACTGCGAACTACGAACTGTGAACTGCCTCTATGCGATACTCGCTCCATGCTCCTTCGTCCTGCCGTTCCAGCCGATGCTCTCGCCATCGCACGCGTGCACGTCCGCGCCTGGCAGCAGGGCTATGCCGGACTTCTCCCGGCCAGCTATCTCAACCAGCTCCGCCCCGAGGACCGCGCCGAGAAATACGATCTCTCCCACGCCGGCCCGTCCCACCCCCACACCATCGTCGCCGCCGATGGCGAAATCATCCACGGCTTCTCCACCACGCGACCCTCGCAGGAGTCCGATCTTCCCAACCACGGCGAGCTCACCGCCCTCTATGTCGATCCCAATTCGTGGGGCCTCGGCCTCGGCGTCGCTCTGGTCTCCGCCGCCCGCGCCCACATGGCTTCGCTTGGCCTCAAGAACGCATACCTCTTCACGCCGGTCGACAACCTGCGCGCCCAGCGCTTCTACAAGACCGATCAGTGGACCGCCGACGGACTTCAGCGCACCGAAACAGTCTGGGGAATCGCCATCCACGTCCTGCGCTTCCAGCGCAAGCTCTAGCGCGCACCCGCACCAATCCGGCCCGTTGTCGAGTCAGATACGGCCCGCCACCGGCTAAAGACCGCAGTACCCGCCCGGGGCTATACTGACGCCGCGGGATCGGGTGCCCCTGAAATCGCAGCCGCCGATCCAGCATTCCGGCTTCATGGCTTCCCATCGTTTCAAAGGTCAAGGAGGTTTCCCATGCGTATCGTTCCCGCAGGACGATTGTTTGTGCTCTCCACCGCTGCCGCCGTGCTGCTGTCCGCAGTGCCGGCCTACGCCGCGATCGACACATTCATAACGATCACGGGCTCCAGGCAAGGAAGGTTCAAGGGCGAAGCGATGTCCGACCAGATCCGGGTCGTCAGCGTCGTCCGCGACGCCCCGATGGCCGGGAATTCCAACGGCAGACGGATGCACTCCACCATCACCATCACCAAGGAGATCGACAAGGCGTCGCCTCTGTTCGCCCAGGCGTTCAGCACCCACGAGCCCTTGAGCGAGGTGGTGATTGACTTCAACGGAGCCTCCGGAGGCCCGAAGACGGCTCGGAAGATCGTGCTCACCAACGCCGTCATCCTCAGCGTGCGCAAGGCCGGCGGCAGAGAGATGATCACTCTCGATTACCCGGCCATCGAGGTCACCTGGACCGACGGCGGCAAGACCGCGTCAGACGACTGGGAAGCACCGATCTAGCGCCACGCGGCGCACCCACCCCTGCCGTGTCATCCCGAGCGAGGTCGCCGCGGCGACCGAGTCGAGAGCCTGCCCTGAGCGAGTCCGCCCTCGGCGAACGAGCCGAATGGGGACCTGCGGTGTTTTTCAGGATCGAATACGGCCCCGGGGCCGTATTTTTCCGGAGACCTCGACGGCCCGGTCAACCCGCATGAAATGTTCAACTTTGTGTGACCTCGACCCCGCGAAATGTTCAAGGATCTTTGAACAAAACGCCTCAAATGTTCGAGGATTCTGTTCCAAAAAGCCGATCGGCGGCCAGGAGAATTCCCCGAAACCGGGACAGATGGGCCAGGATTATTGAACATTTTGGAACAAAACGTCGCGATTAATTTCACGGTTGACGGCGCTTGCGCACGCCAATCCGGCCTTCATGCGGCTTAACGGAGGTTTCAGCGCCGTTTTCTGCGCGATACCCACGAATCCGAAAAGCAAAGTACCCGGCGAAGCCGCGATGAAATCTCGGCGCGCTTACCTTCCGCTTGCTCGCCAAGCCAACCAGCCCGCGTAGCGGGCAAAAGACGGTAGCCCCACGGCGCAAGCCTGGGGTATAAAGGTCCCCATCGATCCCATAGCCCCGGAGGGGCGTAAGAATGGCTCACACCTACACGAGTCTCCTCGTCCACGCCACCTTTTCCACCTCCAATCGCGCGCCTCTTCTAACCGATGCCATTCGCCCCGACGTTCACGCTTATCTCGGCGGAATCCTGCGGGAACTCGGCGCTCTGCCCATCGCAATTGGAGGAACAAGCGATCATATTCATCTCCTCACTTGCCTGCCGGCCAACCTCGCCCTGGCCGATTGCCTTCGGGTTGTGAAAGCCAACTCGTCGCGATGGATGAAGGAGCGGTGGCCCAACCAGCGCAAGTTCGCCTGGCAGGGCGGTTATGGTGCATTCAGCGTCAGCGAATCGAGACGGGCGATCGTGATCCGTTACATTCGGGATCAGGCGCAGCACCATCGGCGGATCTCGTTTCAGGATGAATTCCTCGCCTTATTGAAGAACCACCGTGTGGAATTTGACGAGCGCTACATTTGGCAGTGATTCTTGCGCCCGCTCAAGCGGGCTCACGCGCCAAAACCATTCTTCTTCCCCAGTCTTACGACTGGGGCTACCCTATGCCGCCCGCTTCGCGGGCTGGGCGCAAAACAACCCAACGGCGCTCTCCGTCATTCGCATTTTTTTGCTCTCTGCTTCCTATTCACCGGCTTCCCCTCGTGCGCCGAATCAACCAGCCCGCGTAGCCGGCAAAAGACGATAGCCCTGCGGCGCCTGCAATTGGGATTCGATGAGCCCCGCCAACCAGCCCGCGTAGCGGCCAAAAAAAACGCTAGCCCTGCGGCCGCTGGCACTGGGGATTCGATGCAACCCCGCAAAAGCCCGCGTAGCCGGCAAAATGCGGTAGCCCCACGGCGCAAGCCTGGGGATTCGACGCGCCCCGCCAACCTGCCCGCGTAGCGGGCAGGAGACGCTAGCCCCGCGGCGCCGTCAATGGGGATTCGATGCGCCCCGCCAAAAGCCCGCGCAGCGGGCAAAAGACGGTAGCCCCATGGCGCAAGCCTGGGTATAAAAGTCCCCATCGATCCCATAGCCCCGGAGGGGCGTAAGAATCCCCGTCAAACGCGGCTTGGTTAAGAAGCCAGAAGATTGGGTGTGGTCCAGCTTTCGCCACCATCAGACGGGCATACGCGGAACCGTGGAGACCGAATCGGAGGGTGCAGCCAGCGAGAAAGGTTGGCAACTACCCGAATGGATGCGCTACCGTCCGCTCGGCTCCCCGGTCCCTCCGCCGGGGCGGACGAGGGACCGGGGCACCCACAAAGTGATCTTGAACAATCAATGAAACCCGGCCTCCCGCCCGAGGTTGGATAGACCCTCTTGAGGTACGCCTCAATGCCGGCGGGTTGGATGTTGTTCATTCGAGCGATGCTTGTATAAGTACCTTCGCAATATATTCGATACAACTTTTGAGCAATACAACTTTGGTGTCAATGGCTATATCTTTTGGCTGATAGGCATCGCATACAAGAAGGAATGCGGGAAAAGTGTTTTTGCCATAGGCCCCGGAGAACAACGATGTACGAACTTCAATTGAACCTGCCTCAGTTGGTAGTCTTTTATGCGATCGAATGGTGCGGGGCCATCGGCCTTATTGCCTGCGTTCTTTTCGCAACATTGCTCGGACTCAACCATCTTTGGACCTTGTTCAAGCAGATCGTAGCCGTTGAACGAACCATCGGAGCGGGATCTCCATGAGGTCTTCACTCCGCCCTTATTCCCCGAATCTCGCCGTGAATCCCGTGCGTTAACCAACCCCTGATGCACACTCGGCACCTTCTCATCATTCGAACCTTGGGAACAGACGGAGAACTGGGAAACCTGGGGACAAACGGAATGTTCCCCACAACCGACGCTCCCTGTATCGCTGCTGTCAATACCCTCGCCGCCCAAACAACCCCTCCATCCCCGCCCTAAATCCTCCCTTTTCTGCCCCCTGCCCCAGCAAAATAATCTCCGCCAAGTTTGCCGATCATTACCCAACTCCGGCGCATACTGAGTTCAGGGATCAGAGATCAGAGAGCTGAGAGCAGCCGATATTGTCGAGCGATTCCAAATTTCAGCCAGAGAGTGCGATTCCACCCGAAAAGGCTCCGTAACTGCCTTTAGATGGAGGACTTTAGCTAGTCAACTCCTTTGGAATCAAGAAGTTGCGGCAAGTGGTGAAAGGTACAAGTAGCTGATAACAAAGCTTTTAACCACCAAAACGGGGTGGGGGGTGGGGGGGTGGGGCTATATCGAGACAGTAAACATCGCGCCGAGTCCTGCATTCCTTGGCTAACTTGCCAACTCGCCAACTTGCTAACTCGCTACCACCGCTAACTCCGCTAACCCCTCTGACTCGCGGACCTGCTTGCTCACTTGGTCCCTTGCTTTCTTGTTCCCTCGGTCCCTTGTGCCTCGGTCCCTGCTTTTCAGTAAACTGTCACTATGGCAGAGATCGCCCGCAGAAAAACTCCAACCGTCCGCATCGGCAATGTCCGAGTCGGCTGGGAAGTTCCCGTCGTCGTTCAGTCGATGACCAACACCGATACGGCCGACGTTCAGGGCACCATTGAGCAGGTTGCGGCGCTCGCCCTCGCCGGCTCCGAGCTGGTGCGCGTCACGGTCAACAACGAAGACGCCGCGGCAGCCGTTCCGCACATCGTTGACGGACTTGAAAAACGCGGCCTGCGCGTGCCGATCATTGGAGACTTTCATTACAACGGCCACATCCTGCTCAAGAAATATCCGGCGACTGCGCGCGCGCTGGCCAAGTACCGCATCAATCCCGGCAATGTTTCCATCGGGCGCAAAGACGATTCGAACTTCGGCGTCATGGTGGAGTGCGCTGTCGAGAACCAGAAGCCTGTCCGCATCGGCGTGAATTGGGGATCGCTCGATCAGTCGCTGCTGACGCGCATGATGGACGAGAACAGCAAGCTGGCAGAGCCCAAGCCCGCGCGCGATGTGATGATTGAGGCAATGATCACGAGCGCGCTCGAATCTGCCGCTGCCGCCGAGCGCTACGGGCTCGGCCACGACATGATCATCCTGTCGGCGAAGGTCTCTGGGGTTCGGGACTTGCTCGACGTCTACTCGAAGCTCGCCGCGCGCTGCGACTATCCGCTGCATCTGGGACTGACCGAAGCCGGAATGGGCTCGAAGGGCCTGATCGCTTCGACCGCGGGCCTGGCGCCGCTGCTGCTCCAGGGAATTGGCGACACGATCCGCGTGAGCCTGACGCCGAAGCCGAACGGCGACCGCACCGAAGAGGTGCTGGCCGCCCAACAGATTCTGCAGTCGCTCGGGATCCGCAGCTTTATGCCGCAAGTGACGAGCTGCCCCGGTTGCGGCCGCACCACGAGCACCTACTTCCAGGAGCTCGCCGAGCAGATCCAGAGCTACCTGCGCAGCCAGATGCCCGAGTGGCACAAGAAGTATCCCGGCGTGGAGGAGCTCAAGCTCGCCGTGATGGGCTGCGTCGTCAACGGACCGGGCGAATCGAAGCACGCGAATCTCGGCATCAGTTTGCCGGGAACGTTCGAGGATCCGGTTGCACCGGTGTATGTGGACGGCAAGCTGTCGACGACGCTCCGCGGCGACACGATTGTGGCGGAGTTCAAGCAGATCCTCGACCACTACGTCGAGAGCCACTACGGGCAGAGCGCGAAGGCCGGCGAATTGGTCGGGGCGCGGTAAGAACAGTGGTCAGGTGTCAGAGATCAGGGATCAGGAGTCGCGCCCGCTCGATTCCGCCTCGCACTTGCGACGGCCGTCACTGACACCGGGATCTGATCCGGGCTACGCTGTCTCCAACTCGTCGGAGACTCCTGGATGCGGCCCCTCCTCCTTGCCCTTATAGGTTTCGTTCTATGGGGTGGCCCACTCTCGTTCGCCGCAAAAAAAAAGGCCTGCGTGCCCGCCGATCAGGCCGGAAAACTGCTCAATAAAGACATCTGCATCTCAGCGCATATTTATGAGGTGGTGGAACTTCCCGACGGCACGCGCTTCCTTGACGTCTGTTCTCCGCAGACGCCCGACGAGCAGTGCCGCTTTACGGTCGTCAGCCCTCCTGAGGATCGCGGCGAAGTCGGCGAGCTCAAGAAGTACCGCGATGCCGACGTGGAGATTCGCGGCATCGTGCAGCCGATGCATGGCCGCGCCGGAATGGTCTTGAGCCACTCGCGCCAGTTCTACGGCGGGCCGCCCAGGTTCAAGCCCAATCCCCTTCTCGCCCGGGGCTTTTCGGCCGATGAGGATCGAGCGCCTGTCCGCGATCCGGACCTTCGCACGCAGGCCGGGCGCCGCGCCTTCATGAATACGCGCGATCAGGAACGCAAATAGCAAGGCAGCAAGTCGGCGAGTCAGCGGGGTTAGCGGAGTTAGCGGAGTTTGCGGAGCTAGCGGGGCTAGCAGCGCTCGCGGCGTTCATCGGTCCCTTGTTCCCTCGTTCCCTGCTTCTTCCAGCGGCGGCGCAAATCGTGCGCCTGCGAAGAGAATCGTGCATGAGATCAGCAGGAAGACGAGCGTTGCGCCCAGGCCGATGCTGAGATTCGAGCGATCGCTGACGGCGCCGATGACCTGCGGCGAAAACGTGTCGCCGAAGAAGTGAATGCAGAACAGGTTGATGGAAATGGCGGTCGCGCGCACCGGCGCGGAGACCGAGTTGACGATCGCCGTGTTGAGCGGGCCGGTGTTGAGGAAGAGGAAGAACTCGGCCGCGAACAGCGCGGGCACGGCCCATTTGTGCGGCCCGAAAAAGAGCATGACTCCGCAGGGCAGGGTCAGCGCAACACTCCAAGCCGACAAGAGATACAGCGCTCGGTGATTCCTGCGCAGCCACACCTGCGCAATCCACCCGCCAACCAGCGTTCCTGCAATCCCGTCAATCACCGTCGTCGCGCCCACGGTTAGGCTTGCAGTACCCATCGACATGCCTGCAAATCGGCGCAGAAACTCCGGCACCCACCACGAAATTCCTCCCATGGCGAAGGTCAGCATCGCCAAGCCGAAAGTCGCCGTCAGGAAAGCGGGGTTGCGAAGAATTCCGAAGACGGTGGCCCGCTTCAGGTTTGCCTGAACGTGATCGCTTGCTCCCCGCTCCGGCTCGCGTCCGATCCAGCCGTACAGCGCCGCAACAAGAAATCCGGGCAGCGCGCAGACGAAAAACGGCGCACGCCAGCCCCAATGCGATCCGATCTGCCCGCCGGCGAGATAACCGAGCGCCGCACCGACGGGAATCGCGACATAAAACACCGACAATACCCTGTTGCGCTCGCGCTCGGGATAAAAGTCGCTGAGCACAGCAGGTGCAAAGATCCCGAAGGTTGCTTCGCCGATCCCCACCAGGGCCTGTCGCAGGTAAAGCGTGGTGTAGCTATGAATCCAGAGCGCGGCCAGCGTGGCCACGCTCCACAGCACTGCGCCCGTAATGATCATCGGTTTGCGCCGGTAGCGGTCGCCCAGCCAACCGGTCAGCGGCGCGGCGATCATGTAGAAGACGAAGAATGCAGTGCCCAGCGCGCCCATCTGCTGGTCGCTCGCATGGAACTCGTGCTGGATGGGCGAGACTTCGCCGGCAAGAATGTAGCGATCAATGTAATTGAGAAGATTGAGCGCGAGGAGCAGTGCCACGGTGCCCAAAGCAGGGCTGATGCGGGGGCGGGCAGGCTCAGTCAGGTCTGGCAAGGAACTCCCGGGCGAAGCAGAGACTCAAGAGAACTCAGGAATATCACAGCAGCGTGCGATCTCCCAACCGGCGCTCCCGTTTTACGCCGAGGGCCACGGCCAGCGCGCCTCAACGGTGGTCCCGATGCCTCCGCGCGGGCGGAATTCGCCTTTCACTACTGCCCAAACCGGGTTGCACGCCTTCACGATGTCGTTCAGGACCTGGTTCACGATGTTCTCTTGAAAGATGCCGAGATTGCGGTAACTGAAGAGGTACTCTTTGAGAGACTTCAATTCCAGACAGCGGTCGCGCGGCATGTAGCGGATGGTCAGAACTCCAAAGTCGGGGAGCCCGGTCTTGGGGCAAACCGAGGTCAGCTCCGGATCGTCGATCTGAATCTCGTAACCGGGAAACTGATTTTGCCAGGTTTCGATGGCCGGAAAGGCAAAGTCCAGCCCGGCCTTGGCGTGTTGGTCGGTGTATCTCGGTTTTGCCGCCATAGCACCATTGTACGAGCACCAGCAAGCGGGTGCGATCGATTTCCGGAGCCATTTTTCTGCTTCTTATCCCATGTAAATGAGTCTTATATACTGACTCTGGTTCATTGCATGGCTGAAGCAAGGGTACAAACAAGCCGCCGGTGGCTTTGGGCCGCCGCAATCGTTGTTCTGCTTGGCGTATTTTTCACGGCGCGCTATTTCTTGCGCGAACGCCTTCCGGTGCGCGTGGCACGCGTGGAACGCGCGATGCTGATCGGTACGATCAGCACCAATGGCCGCGTTGAGCCAGTCGTCAACTATCAGTTTTACAGTCCGATTGCTACCACCGTGAAGGCCGTGTACGCGCAGGTAGGCGATACGGTTCCTGCCGGCAAGCTCCTGGTCACGCTGGACGATGTAGCGGCCAAGGCCCAGGTGGCAAGCGCCGAAAGCGCAGTGAGTCCGGCGCGGTCGGCCCTGGATGCAGTGACAAACAACGGAACCCAGGCAGAACGGCAAGCCTCCGCAGGCGAAATTGCGCAGGACCGCCTGACGCGCGATCAGGCCCAGCACGATCTGGATGCGCTGAACAAATTGGCCGCCACAGGCGCCGCCGCACCGGGCGAAATAGCTGCGGCGCGGGCACGACTGGATACGGCGCAGGCAAGCTTGAACGCCGCCGAACAGAGTGCGCATCATCGTTATTCGCCTGGCGATTTGGCGCGCGCGCAGGCAGCATTGGCGGATGCGCAAGCGGCTCTGGCCGCCGCACAGCATGTCGAATCGCAAACCGAGATTCGCGCTCCCATCACAGGCACCATTTACAACATGGACGCCACGCCATCAGAGTTCTCGGCCGGCGGCAACCTGCTTCTGGAGATCGCCGATCTGCACCATGAGCGGGTCCGCGGTTATTTCGACGAGCCCGACCTGGGGAAGCTGGCCGTCGGACAGCCAGTCACGATTCGCTGGGACGCCAAGCCAGGCGTTGAATGGCACGGGCACATCTCTCGCCTGCCCTCGGCGGTCGTCACTTACACGACGCGCAATGTCGGAGAGGCCCTGATCGATTTCGATGGTTCGCCAGATGGGCTTCTGCCGGACACGAACGTGACCCTGACCGTGACGACCTCAAGCGAGCCCGACACTCTGAGCATGCCGCGCGAAGCGCTCCACGAACAGAATGGGAAGTATTTCGCGTTCAAGGTCGAGAACGATGAGTTGGTGCGTGTTCCGATCACGATCGGACCTCCAAACCTTACGCAGGTGCCTATTCTTTCCGGGCTGGCCGAGGGCGACACGGTGGCCATCGGTACAACCAACGGGCAGCCCTTGCAGCAGGGCGTGCCGATCAAGGAAGAACAGTGATGCGTTCACCTGCGATGGCGTTTGCATTCGCAGCGACTTGCCTGGCCTTGGCGACGGCGAATCAGGACCACGCACAGATTTCTTCTGTGACACTGAACCAGGCCAATACTTTTCTGCAATCGGGCCAGGCCGACGAGGCCATCGCTCTGCTCGCGCCCTTGCCCACTTCGGGCGCGGGTGCTGCGCAGGCCCAGAACCTGCTGTGCCGGGTGCGCTTCATTCTGAAGCAATGGCCTGAGGCCGCGGCGAATTGCCAGCAGGCGGTGAATCTGGACCAGCAGAATTCCGACGATGCAATGTGGCTGGGGCGCGCGCTGGGCCAGCAAGCCGGCCACGCAAGTTTTCTGTCGGCTTATGGAATCGCCAAACGTTCACTTTCTGCGATGCAGGCTGCAGTGAAGCTCAATCCGCAAAATGGTCCGGCTCTGTCGGATCTGGGCGATTACTATGCGCAGGCGCCCGGGATTGCAGGAGGCGGAACCGACAAGGCAGAGGGCATCGCAGAGCAACTTGACAAGGTCGACACCGCCAGGGCGGCACAGTTGCGCGGCGACATCGCAGTGGCCAAGAAGGACTACACCACCGCCGAGAACGCCTATCGCCAGGCAGTCGCTGTCGCAAAGCAGCCAGCCGATTATTGGAGCGTCCTGGCCAACTTCTACCGATCGCGCCAGCAGTGGTCCGATGTGGACTCGGCCATTCAGGGCTGCATTGCGGCGGTGGCGAAAGACAAGTCTTCGAGCTTTGCCCTTTATGACGGCGCGGGCGTGCTCATTGCGGCCAAGCGGAATCCTTCGCTGGCCGCGCAGATGTTGCAGAATTATCTATCGAGCTCGCAGCTCGACGAGCAAGCACCGGCGTTCATCGCTCACATTTGGCTTTCGCGCCTGAAGCAGCAGCTTGGCGACGCTTCGGGCGCAAAGGCGGAATTGGCGATTGCGGCACAGTTGGCGAAAGAGTTTAATCCGTCCCAGGCTTGAAATCTTCATGCAGAAAGCGCGCCTGAAAATTCGTCACAAACCGCTGGTGTACGCGGCACAAGCCGCGGCTACCCTGGCGCTGGCCTGTGCGGCGGCTCTTGCCCAGGCACAGGTGTCGCTGACCACCGTGGTTGAGCTGGCGCAGAAAAACAGCACCAAGGTGCTCGAAGCCCAGGCCGACGTGCGCAAGGCTGCCTCTCAGTTATCGGAAACCAAAGACGCATTCGTTCCGGCGATCTCATTTGGTTCGGGCTTGCCCGCGTTCCGCGAAATTGGTTTCACAGGCTCGCTGCCGACGATCTGGGACGGAAGCGTGCAGTTCCTGGTCTTCAGCTTGCCGCAGATTGAATACGTTCGCGCGGCGAGAGCGGGGCTGGATGCGGCCCAGCTTTCACTGAAGGACGCAAAGGAGCAAGTGGCTCTCGATGCATCGACCGCTTACATCGAGATGGACGCAGTGAACAGCGAGCTTGAAGCAGTAGGCGAACAGCAGCAGCATGCGGATCGTCTCGTCGCCATCGAGCAGCAGCGGACTGAAGCCGGCGTCGATCCGCTGAGCCTCGCTGCTGCAGGTCAGGTTGACGGCCGCGCAGCTCAAGCTCAGCCGGCTGCACCTTGAGGCGCGTTCGGCGACGCTCGCCAAACAACTGGCCGTGCTGACCGGCCTTCCGGTCGGATTCGTCGTTCCGGATCACGCGAGCATTCCCGAGATTCCGGCTGTAAGGGCCGACGAGGCGCCGGCACCGATCGACGCCGTCGGCGCGGCTCGGTCCCAGGCGTTGGCTAAACAATTCGCTGCCAAGGCAGACAAAGAACGCCTTTGGGTTCTGCCCGAGATCGGCTTCGGGGCGCAGTACAACCGGAACACGACCTTGCTCAACAGCATCAACGACTATTACAGGCAAAATCTTCCAGCGAACAATTTCAGCAGTGGCTTCTCGATCCGCGTTCACTTGTTCGATTTGGGTCTTCACGCAAAAGAACGAGAATCGGCAGCCGAGGCTCTTCGAGCCAAAGTTGAAGCCGAGGATGCGCAGAACCAGAGCGACGTTCAGGTCACCGAGCTGACCGCGAGCATCCGCGAGCTCGACGCCGAAGCTGAAGTGGCCAGCCTGAAGCAGCAAATTGCCGAACAGCAACTCGAAAGCGTGACGGCAGAATTGCAAGTGGGGAACGGTAACACCGGCACGCCGGGTGCACCGCCGCAGGCTCTCACCCACTGCCGAGCAGCAGGCGCGGATTGACGAGCGCCAAAAATACGTGGACGCGCTCGACTCCGGGCTCGACTTGAGCAAGGCTCGCCTGGAGCTGCTTCGAGCCCTTGGCCACATGCAGGACTGGCTTGACGAGCTGCACGCCAAGTAATTGCCTGCGGGTACCGTCGGAGCAACCCCTCGAAAGCGCAGCAAGCGCTTCCCTGTTTCGCCGATATGCGCTGATTCAGCTAGAGTTAAGGGCGCGACGAACCCCGGATTCCGGTGTGTCTCTGAGGCTCTGTGTTTCCAGGCAAATGCGTCTAATAAAACAGCATGAATGGTAGAATGAAGGAGATGCCAATGCCCCTGAAAACAATCTTCCTCAACCCCCCTTCGTTCGAGAACTTTGACGGCGGCGCCAGTTCGCGCTGGCCTGCGACTCGCGAGATCGAGTCATACTGGTACCCGGTCTGGCTCACCTACCCGGCTGGCCTGCTGGAGGGTTCGCGGCTGCTCGATGCGCCACCTCACCATGTCTCCGCCGAGGAAACGATCAAGATTTGCAAGGACTACGAGTTCCTGGTCCTCTTTACCTCGACTGTCGGATGGGAAGGCGACCAGCGCCTCGCCGAGGCCATTAAAGCTGCAAACCCATCGCTTCGCATCGCCTTTGTTGGACCGCCGGTTACAACGGATCCCGAACGCGCCCTGAATGAATGTGCGGTGCTCGACTTCATCTGCCGGCGCGAGTTCGACTTTTCCGTTGTGGAGTTTGCGCAGGGCAAGCCGCTCAACGAGATCCTCGGCATCAGTTACAAGAAAGATGGAAAGATCGTCCACAACCCCGATCGCCCGCAGATCGAAAACCTGGACGCGATGCCGTGGGCGACAAAGATCTACAAGCGCGACCTGGACGTTACGCGCTACAACGTCCCTTTTCTGCTTCATCCGTACATCGCGCTTTACTCCACGCGCGGCTGTCCGGCGCAGTGCACATTCTGCCTGTGGCCGCAGACCCTGAGCGGACACGCCTGGCGCAAACGCTCCGCCGAGGATGTTGCCGCGGAGATGAAGTGGGCGAAGGAGAACTTCCCCGACGTGAAGGAGTTCTTCTTCGACGACGACACCTTCAACATCCAGAAGGTGCGGACCATTGAGCTCTGCGAGAAATTGAAGCCTTTGGGCCTGACCTGGAGCTGCACTTCGCGCGTCACCACCGATTACGACACGTTGAAGGCGATGAAGGAAGCGGGCTGCCGGCTGCTGATTGTCGGATTCGAGTCGGGCGATCCGCAGATTCTGAAGAACATCAAGAAAGGCGCGACCGTGGAGCGCGCGCGGGCCTTCGCCAAAGACTGCCACGACCTCGGCCTGACGATTCACGGCGACTTCATTCTCGGACTTCCCGGCGAGACGAAGGAGTCCATCCGCAACACCATCAACTTCGCCAAATCGCTCGACGTGGAAACGATTCAAGTTTCGATTGCGCACGCCTATCCGGGTACAGAATTCTACGAGTATGCCAAGGCCAACGGATTCATCACCAACGAAAAGATGGAAGACGGCGGCGGGCACCAGATGGCGCACATCGAATATCCGGGACTGCCCACGGATTACGTGATGGAGATGGTGCACCGTTTCTACGATGAGTACTACTTCCGTCCCAAGGCCGCTTTCCGGGTGGTGTGGAAGGCGATTGTGAATCGGGATGTGCCACGCCTCTACACGGAAGCCAGGGCGTTCCTGAAGCTGCGCGCGCAACGCAACAAGATGGTGAAGGTGGCGCGCAGCCAGCAAGGCACGCCTGCCGCCCCCGCCGGCGCCGGCGCGTAAACCGACTTTCGAGTCGCAACGTCGAGGGCAGCGTCCGCCGAGGCGGTCGTCTGCCCTCTATTTCTTTTAGCCTTCTACAGCGAAACTGCAAGATACTGGATTGATGGTTCAACACAAACTCTTGCCGCGCCAATACCTGATCCTGGGGTTGGTTTCGCTCTGCGCCCCCCTTGGCGACAGTTGCCTGGCGCGCGGCATGACCGCGGTGCCCGACATTTCGCTGGCGCATCCCGGCGCGCTCATCGCGGCGGTTTTCACACCGTGGATCGCCGCGGGCATTGCGCTGCTGATCGGGTTCTTTGCCAGCTATCTGACCGCGCTCTCATGGGCCGACCTGACGTTTGTGTTGCCGGCTACCGCGCTCGGCAACGTGATTGTGGCGCTCATTTCGCGATTCTGGCTCCATGAAGCCATCTCTCTCGAGCGCTGGGCAGGCATTGTGCTCATCACTCTCGGAGTGGGCTTCGTGGCGCAAGGGCCAGCCCTCACCGAGCGGCCGGGGCCTGAAGCGGCGGCATCGGAGTTGGAACAATCGGTGGCTACGGAGGCGCAGCCGCGATGACGATTCCAACGACGCCGGTCAACCTGACGACAAATCCATGGACGGCTGCGGCCATGATCGCGGCGATTGTGCTTACGTCCACGGCGGGCGAAGTGCTCACGGCTGCTGCGATGAAGTCGATCGGCGACCTGGATCTGATTCGAGCACGATCGGGGTTGGCCGGCGCCATCCGCGCCGTTCTCACCTGCCCGCTGTTCTTCGGCGGGGTCTTTTTTCTTGCGGTCGCGTTCTTTTCACTGCTGTTTGCGCTCAATCATCTGAACTTGAGTCTCGTGGCGCCGGCTGCCGCGTCGCTGACACTGGTGACGAACGCCGTTGCCGGCAAAATTTTCCTCAAGGAAAATGTTGACCGCCGCCGCTGGGTTTCAGCAGGGCTGGTTTGCATTGGGGTCTATTTGCTGGCGCACTGAAAGACAGCTTCTAGCTGCTAGCTTCTAGCCTCGGTGTGCCTGGGGATGCTTTCGTATATTTTCTGGCACAGTGAGAGACCACTTCAATTGAAATCCGGAGCCGGCGCGAAAAGCTAGTGGCTAACAAAGCGCATCGGGCCGCGGGGCTTGAGATCGGCGACGAGAATCGTCCGCCTGTCACCGATGGCCTCGCAGATTGCCTCCGCCGCCAAGTGGCCGCTGCGCGCGGCGCTTTCCATCGTCGAAGGCCAGCCGGTCTGAATCCAGTCGCCAGCCAGGACGCAGTTGGGCCAGGGCGACGCGGCGGAAGGTCTCGCAGCATCGATTCCCGGCGGGACAGTGAACGTTGCGCGCACTTCTTTGACCAATGCAGCTTTTTCGAGCTTCGCCGCGGCGACTTCCGGGAAGAACTCCGCAAGCTCGCGCACAGAAAGCTCGATGGCCTCTTCCCTGCTGAGCGCCGCAAACTCCTGCGAGGCGCTGACGACCAGCTCCAGGTAGGTGCCTTTTGTTTTGCGCCACGGCTGCAACCGGCTCTTGTTGTACATCCAGTGAATCTGGCGATCGAGCAGGACGGCGTGGTCGAGGTTCGTAATTTCGCGGTCAAACCAGAGATGCACGCTGCAGATTGGCCCGTGCTCCTGCTGTGCGATTTGAGAGGCCAGCGTCTCAACGCCAACGGCCGGCGGCATGAGCGGCAGAAATTTTGCCGTGGCTTCAAATGGGAGCGCGAGCACGAGAAAATCCGCGAGCCGATCTCCCCCGCGCGTTGCCAGTGTCCATTGCGAAGTTTCTTCGTCCCAAGCCGCACCGTCGACGCCTGCGCTGAGCAAGATTTCGCCGCCGTGTTCCCGCAGATACGGTTCCGCGCCGGAATACAGCTCGCTCAGCGGCACGGAACTCATTCCCATGCTGCCGGCTTCGGCTGAATTCAGAAAAAGCTCGCGGATCACCTTGGCCGCGTAGGTCAGGGCTATCTGGTCCAAATCTCCATTGAGCGCGCTCGCAATCACCAGACGCCAGAAGCGATTGATGGCGCCCGGAGTTTGACCGTTGCGTTTGAGCCACTCACCCAGCGTCTCGGTGGAGTCCGCGGGAACCGGACGCATGAGTGCGCGAAAGGCTCGCGCGAGCGACTTTTTATCGTCGCGTGTGAACGCTTTAGCGGCGAGCAGGCTGGGCAGACCGTGCAACGGAGCGGGCAACCAAGAGGAAGATGCGAGGCGGGTCTGTTGGCCGCCGGGCTCGATCATGGTCATCGAGCTGGTCCAATGGATGCGGTCCGCGACGCCGATGCGCCGGTAGAAGCCGATGAGATTGGTGCAGCAGCCGAAGAGGACGTGCTGGCAGTTGTCGATGACCTCGTCGACGCCGGGGTGTCGATAGGAACTGGCCCGGCCGCCGAGGTAACTGCGGCGCTCCAGCAGCGAGACGCGCAGGCCGGCCTCGGCGAGCGCACACGCGGCGCTCATGCCGGCCACGCCGCCACCGACGACCATTGCCGATTTGGGGATTGCCGTCTTTTTCTGGTCTGGCTGCAACGGATTCACAACTCCGACGGGTTCAGGAACGCTACTCCTATCATCGCCGATGGCACACGAAATCGTCGCCCAACCAGCCGCTGATCGGTTGACGCCCCGGGAGCGTCCACTTATGATGATCGAAATCACAAGACGACGCGAAGGGTTATTGATGGCAGATTGCACGAAATGCGGGCAACCGCTCAAAGACGGCTCGAGCTTTTGCGCGCAGTGCGGAGCGGCGGTCAAACGCTGTCCCAAGTGTGGCCATGTGCTTCAAGATGACGCGATGTTTTGCGGCCAGTGCGGCGCCGATGTCAGCCAATCTTCTCCCGATCCTCAAACTCCCGTCTACCCATCTGCGCCAAGCGCCGGCGGCATTCCTGTTCAGGCGCCCGCCACGACCGCCTGGGTCAACTTCGCAGTCGTTGATTACGGAGGATTCTTCGGTCAAATCACGAACACCATTGTTCTCGATGGCTATGATGTGCGAACGATTCAAATTGGTGAAACCGTCGTTTTCGCGATCCCGCCGGGGAGTCATGTGATCCAGCTCGTGCAGGTGTACCACAGCGCTGCAACTCTCAACATTCCTATCACGCGCAAGTCGAACGAATTGGGATTCGCGGTCTCAGCGGGAGCGCAGGCCGTCGTTGTTGCGGAGTACGGGTACCTCCTGGGCAAATTCAGTCTGTCGCTGAAGTGAGATGCTGGCTCCGAATGCGAGAAGGGCCCGGAGGGTGTATCGCACTCATGGATGATGGTGGGCAGTGAGGGACTCGAACTTGAGCCGTTTCGCGGGCGTCTGAGCCCGCGGGCGAAATCCTGAGCGAAGCGAAGGACCTTTCGCTCAATAATGGTGGGCAGTGAGGGACTCGAACCCCCGACTTCCTGCTTGTAAGGCAGGCGCTCTAACCAACTGAGCTAACCGCCCACGCCGCCGCAAACAGGTGCGGCATATTCCCATGATAGCAGCGGATTCATGATGCGGAAGACGCGGTGCAGCCAGTTGATAAACTCACTGGGTGGGCGCTCTCATCGTCAACGCCGATGATTTCGGGCTGACCTCTGGCGTGAATCGCGCCATCCTGGAACTGCACTCCGCAGGCCTGGTCACCAGCACCTCGCTGATGGCCCGCGCAGGCGCTACGGAAGAAGCCATCGATTTCGCCGTCCGCTCGCCGAGGCTCGGCGTGGGCTGCCACGTTGTCCTGGTCGATGGCCAACCGGTACTTCCGCCGGATCAGATTCCCACACTCGTCGATCGGAAAACCGGCCATTTTCCGAATTCGCTAGCCGCGTTTCTGAGCCGCTTGTTTACAGGCCGGATTCGAACCGCCGAAATGGAAGCCGAGATGTCCGCGCAGATTGCGTTCCTGCAGCAACGCGGCGTTCCCCTGACGCATGTGGACACGCACAAGCACACGCATGTCTTTCGCGAGGTTTTGCGGCCGCTGTTGAGAGCGGCGCGCAATGCCGGTATTCGCGCCGTCCGCAACCCGTTTGAGCCGCATTGGTCGACTCGTGCGACGCGTCGCGCTCAATGGATGCGCCTGGCACAAGTGGGCGCATTGCGGTGGCTGGAGCCTGCATCGCGGCAGATCATCGCGGAAGAAGGTTTTGTGACGACCAGCGGCACCGTCGCAGTAGCGGGCACGGGCATTCTGGACGGCGAAACGCTGCGTTCGCTGCTGCGGAGCCTGCCGGCAGGCGCGTGGGAGCTGGTCACGCATCCCGGGTACAATGACACCGATCTCGATCGCGTCCGCACCACCCTTCGAGGCACCCGCGACGTGGAGCGCGCAGCGCTGGCAGCGCTCAAGGAGTTTCCCGCGATCGAGGCTGATTTCTTTTGCGGGCCTGTCTTCGGGTGCGCTCAACCACTAACATGCTGAGTAGCAGCTTTGGTGACTCTGTGCATCCCCCAATTACTGCCGCGCGTCAAAAGCGTAGCGGCAAAGCGATCCAAAATTAAGAAGGCCTCATGCGCATCGGGATTACGTGTTATCCAACCTACGGCGGCTCGGGCGTTGTGGCCACCGAGCTGGGCATTGAACTCGCCTCCCTCGGGCATCAGGTCCATTTCATCTCTTATTCGCAGCCCTTCCGATTGAATGGGCGCGAAGACGGCATCTTTTATCACGAGGTTCCGGTCTCGAGCTATCCGCTGTTTGAATTCCCTCCGTACGACCTGGCGCTGGCCTCGCGCATGGCGGAAGTGGCCGAGTTCAATTCGCTCGATCTGCTCCACGTGCACTATGCGATTCCTCATTCGGTTTCGGCGCTGCTGGCCCGCCAGATGCTTGCGAAGCGCGGCCGCCGGTTGCCCTTCGTGACCACGCTTCACGGCACCGACATTACGCTGGTCGGCCTAGATCGCAGTTATTTGCCGATTACGCGCCACGCGATACAGGAAAGCGACGGCGTGACCAGCATTTCGAATTACCTGCGCGAGAAGACGATCGCCGACTTCGACGTTACGAACCCCATCCAGACCATTACCAACTTTGTGAACTGCGATGTCTACGCGCCCATTGCCGATGAGGAGAAGCGCGCACGCTGCCGTGCCCATTACGCGGAGCCGGATGAGCCGCTGCTGGTGCACCTTTCGAACTTCAGGCCGGTAAAGCGCGTGACCGACGTGGTGAAGATCTTTGCGTTGGTGACCCGCGAGCACCCATCGCAACTGATCCTTGTCGGCGACGGCCCGGACCGTTCAGCCGCCGAATGGCTGGCGCACGATCTCGGCATTCACGAGCGCGTTCACTTCCTCGGCAAGCAGGAGCGCGTGGCGGAACTGCTGGCGATTGCCGACCTGATGCTGATGCCGAGCGAGCTGGAATCGTTTGGCCTGGCCGCGCTTGAGGCCATGGCGTGCCGCGTGCCATCCATCGCCACGCGGGTGGGCGGCGTGCCCGAGCTGATTGACGACGGAGTTACGGGGCTGCTGTTCCCTGTTGGCGATGTCGAAGGCATGGCCGGGGGCGCGCTGAGCCTGCTGAACGATCCGGCGCGGCTCGAGGCCATGCGCGAAGCGGCCCGAAAGGATGCGAAAAAGCGCTTCTGCGCAAACTTAGTGGTGCCGCAGTACGTCCGGTATTACGAGCAGGTGCTCGCGCAGCCAGCACGATAGGAATTCCTCAAAAAAACTCCTTGCCAGAATCCCAGCCTCTGCGCGTATTCTCAAATCCATCTGGAGGTCATCCATGAGAATCGGGAAAGTGCTGTGTTTTGCCATGGTTTGCGCGCCGGCGTTGCTTTGGTCTCAGGCTGCGGGCGGCCCATTCGACGGCACGTGGACTACGAACATGTCGTGCGATGCGAGCGAGCACATGCCCGCCTACACCTGGACATTCGTGAGCACGATTACGAACGGCACGTACCACGGACAACACGGCGAAGAGGGAGGGCCGGGCTACATGGTCATGGACGGGACCATCGCAGCGGACGGCTCGGCGAAGCTCCATGCCAAGGGCAAGGTGTCGGCGGGAAAAGCGGGACTCATCACGCAAATGAAAGGCAACAAGTACGACTACTACGTGGATGCGAAGTTCGACGGTACCTCGGGCACGGGCAAGCGCGAAGAAGGCGCGGGAATTCTGGGGCGGCCGTGCAGTTTCCAGTTCACCAAGCAGACGGATGCGGGCACGCCGGCAGCGGCGCCGCCGGCACAATAAATCCAAGTTCGACGGGAACAGCCCGAGAGAGACACGGGGCATCGGCGGTGTGCAAGATGCCCCGCATCTAGGGTTTGTTATCTCTCGAGGAATGGATCAGGGCCGCCAAGGAATCTGAATCGATACCAGGAATCCTGAAGGGGCAGCAATGTAACGTCCGCGGTTCCAATATTGAATCCAGCCGTGAATGCGGTTACGCCGAAGACGCTGTTGAGAGCTCCCGCGGCCGTGGCGTCAAGAGTCACGCCAACGCCTTTCAGGTTGATCTGGTCGTAAACGGGCTTAAGAGGTAGCGTCAGCCCGCTGGGCAGGGCAAGATCGAAGAGCGGTACCCGGCCAAACGACTGAAGCGTTCCATTGACAGTGACCAGACCCGTTATGACTGGTTTGGAGCCGGTTGTGTCAATGATGAAGCTCTGCAGGGTAACCTCGGTTTTGCCCGCGGTGAGCGTGAGGCCGCCCGAGTGCAGAATTTGGCCGAGAGCGGTGTCGAGATCAACCGCCCCGCCGGTGACGGGAAAGCCGACTTTGCCGTCACGCAGGAGCGTGGGGCTTACAGTTCCGGGGGTTACGTCGAGGCTTCCGAGAGCAGAAACAAAGCTCCCGGCAAGAGTAACCGTTGTGACGCCGCTCGCAAGCGTGACCGTGTTTTGCGCGAGGGCGCCAGTTGCGGGCAGCATCGTGGCAACAGCCATGATCGAAGCCACCAGGGATAGACGCGATTTCAGACTCATGGGAAAAGACCTCGTTTATTTTGATTGGCTGAATTAGCCGGATGCGCAAAGGGGGGATGGTTCAGCAGCGTGCGCACCACCCATTAGACTCAAACGAATGACAGCGAGGGAATTGAAAATCCTTCAGCTTGTGATGAAAGAGAAAAGTCAGAATGATTCTGTCGGCTTTATAAAAACGACATGGTGGCGCCCCCTTATCCGCGCGGATCGCATGGTTCCCACCCTTGTGGCAAAGGCAAGAACGCCGCAAGGATAGGGCGCCCATGTGGGTCCATAGTCAAGCGATCAGAAACCTACAGGGTGCGCTTGAAGAGCGGCGTGGCAATGAGCAACGTGGCGATTCCGAAGATGGTGAGAAACGCGAGGTCGCCCCGGATGGCGATCCAGCCGCCGTCTTTCAGGAGGATGGCCTTGAAGCCGTGAATCGCGTAGGTGAAGGGATCGATAATGGACATCGCCTGCATCCACTTGGGAAACGATGCTGTGGGATACATGGCGCCCGACGGATATAACAGGAGCACATTGAGCACGCCGAACATGGCGCGGGGCACGAGCGGATCGTCGACACGGACCATGAGCAGAAACATCATGCCGTTGAACGCAATGGAACCGGCGATGATGAGGCACAACATCTGCAACATGACGATGGGATGAAAGACAACGCCGAGGCCGGCGATGAGCGAGCCGATGACGCCGATCGATATTCCGCTCAGCGTGGCCTTGATGGCGCCGGCGATGTTCAATCCGAAAACCAGCTCGAGTTTCGTAATCGGGGTGACCAGGTAGCCCTCGTGCACGCCGCGGGCCTTGTCGTCGATGTAGAGCATGCCGCCGCCGATCATGACCGAGATATACATGGCAAGCGCCACGGTCATGGGCAGAAGATACTTCAGATAATTGACGTAGGGGTAGAGCTCGACGATCTCGAGGGCGATCGACTTCGAGAGCCGGTCCTGAACCTCGGGCGAGTTCATGGCGTCGACCAGCGACTGCATCTCGGATTCGAGGGTGGCCGAGGTGAACAGGTCTGAGTTGTCAACAACAAGGCCCAGCTGTGGAGCATCCTGCGCGTAGACGCGGCGCGAGTACTGCGCTGGGATAATGACCGCGGCGTCGATTTTACCGGTGCGCACATCTTCGCGCGCCTGCACCTCATTGGGGTAATCGATGGTGCTGAAAGTTTTGATATTGGCGGCAACGGCAGCAAAGGCCTCGCGCACTTTGACTGCCTGCGGCCCATGGTCATGGTCCACCACGGCGACGTGCGTGCCGACAATCTTGCCGCCGAAGGCGTTGCCGATGATGATCAGTTGGAGAATCGGCAGCATCAGCGACATGATCATCAGCGTGGGTGAGCGGAAAAACTTGCGCATCTCGCGCTCGATGATGGCAAACATTCTGTTCATGGCTGCGCTCCCGGCCGCGGCGGCATGGTGAAGACCGGCTTCACCTGCTCATCGCGCAGTTGGCGGCCTGTGTAGTGAATGAAGACGTCGTCGAGGGTTGTGTTCTGCACGCTGAGGGAAGTAAGCGTCTCGCCCAGGCTGGCCGCGAGCTCCACGATCTGCATGGTGGTCTTTGATCCCGAAGTGGTGAGCACGCGATAGAAGCCGGCGCTTTCTGGTTGCACGCTGGTTACGCCTTCCAGGTTCTTCAGGCGGCCTTCCCACTCTTCGGTCTCGCGGTCGAAATGCACTTCAACGACATTCGCGCCGGCGACGCTGTTTTTGAGCTCCACCGGAGTGCCCAGCGCCACCAGCGTGCCGTGATCCACAATGGCGATGCGGTCGCACAACTTGTCGGCTTCTTCCATGTAATGCGTGGTGAGGAGCATGGTCAGGTTGCGCGTGGTCTTGAGCTTGTTGAGCATCTCCCAAACGGCAATGCGCGAAACGGGATCGAGGCCCGTAGTGGGCTCGTCGAGGAAGAAGATTTTGGGGTTGTGCACCAGGCCACGCGCAATCTCAAGCCGCCGCCGCATGCCGCCCGACAGCGTCTTGGTTTGCGCGTCGCGCCACTTGGTAAGATCGACAGCCTCAAGCACGTCGGCAATGTTCTTTTCGCGTTGAGCGTGCGGCACGCCGTAGAGCTTGGCGTAGATGCTGAGGTTCTCTCCGAGCGTCAAATCCTGGTCGCTGGTCAGGGCCTGGGGAATGACGCCGATGACCCGGCGCACGTCGTCGGGATCGTCCACCACGTTGTGCCCGGCTACGATGGCTTTGCCCGAGGTGACAGGAATGAGCGTGGTCATCATGCGGATGAGCGTGCTCTTGCCTGCCCCGTTCGGACCGAGCAAGCCGAAGATCTCTCCCTCGGTGACGCTGAAGTTGACGCTCTTGACTGCTTCAAAGTCGCCGTAGCGCTTGCAGATGTTCTCGACCGCAATGGCCACCGGCCGGGCGGCGCCGTTGCCGTTCGCCGGATTTTGATTGATGGCCGCGCTCACCGCTTCACCAACTTCGCTTTCGGAATGTAGACGTAGGCTGTCATACCGGGCACAAACTTTTCGCCGGGATTGGGAATCAGAAGCTTGAGCTGGATGGTCCTGATGTCGCGCTTCATGCTGTTCACGTCGCGCTGCGTGGCAAAGTCGCCTTCGGCAGCCTTGGCGATGACCTTGCCGTACATCGTGTCGCCGCTGGGCATCACGACGCGCAGCGAATCGCCGAGTTCGACGCTGTCAGCCTGCGTCTCCGGCAGCGGCGCATAGACCCAGGTTTGCGAAAGATCCATGATGGTTACGATGGGCGCGCCCATGGTGACCACCTCGCCCTGCCGAGCGGCCCACACGTCGACTTTTCCGTCGATGGGTGAGACCACCTGCGCGTAGCTCTGGTCAACCTTGGCTTCGTCGGCGAGGAATTTGGCGTTTTCTTCGGCGTCGCGTGTTTCGTCCACGGTGCGGGCGGAGACCTGGGTGAGTAGCTCGTGCGCGCGCGCCTGCTTAAGATCTGCCTCCGACGCGGTCAGATTCCCTTTCGCCGTATTGACGGCGGCCTCGGCAGCCTGGAGGCTGGTCTCAGCTTCGTCCTTTGCCTGCGCGCTCATGATTCCCTGCTGGGCGAGCGCGACGGTACGGCTGGTATCCGCTTTCTGGTGTTCGAGATTAGCCTCGGCCTGCGCCAGAGTGGCTTGCGCAGCCTTTACCTGCGCTTCAGCAGCAAGGGTTGCGCTGGATGTTTCGCCATTGTTTTCGCGTTCCGTTTCCATGGCTTCGCGCATCTTTTGTGCGTCGCTGGCGGCAGTTGCTTCGGCGGCTTTGGTGGCCGCGGCAAGATCGTCGCTCTCGATCGTGGCAATGAGCTGGCCCGCCTTGACCGAGTCGCCCTCCTCGACCGTCAGCGATTGAATGCGGCCGGGAATCTTGGAGCTCACAATCACTTCGTTGGCATCGACGGTGCCCACCAGTTGCAGATCGCCGCCGCGATTCGTGGTAAGGAAATACCAGATCAGCGATCCGATGGTCAGCAAACCTAAAATGAGAAAGACTCGATTCCTCGCGCTCACTTCGCTTTCACCTCAAAATTCTTGAATTCCGTATACTCGGGCATGGGCATGTCGTTGAGAACTTTTGCCGCAAGCTCCGCACCGTGTTCCCGGTCCTGAAAGATCGCTTTGCCCAAAAACTCAACCAGCGCGACCCGGCGCGCGTGGAGAGCGTCTTTTGCGAAGGGCTCGAAGGGCAGGATGTGACGCCATATTGGCGCGCTAAGGAAGTAGAAGACGTTTCCGCCGAGCGCCGTCAGCACCATCTGCAACCAATCGGCCTCGATGAGCTCCCCGGACGCAATGCCTTCGCGAACCATGGAATGAAACATGGCGTGGAGCGGAGCGAAGACGCGCTTGACCAGGATCAGCAGCTCGCCTGATTCGCCCTTATGTAGACGCATCATCTCGTGCTGCATAAGGGTTTGAAATTCGCGTTGCGTCAAAATCCGATCAAAATGATCCAGAGTCTGCGCGAAGCATGCGCTCGCCAGGAGTGGCGTCGCGGAGAAAAACTGCCATCGAACGATCGCGCACCCGTCCCGCCACCATTTCGAGGGCGGCAGAGTACAACTTTTCCTTGCTCTCGAAGTAGTAGTAAAGCAGGGCCTTGTTGACGCCGGCGGTTTGGGCAATGGTTTCGGTGCGCGCTCCAGCCAGACCGTTGGCGGCAAACTCGCTCAGTGCAGCGTCGAGGATGCGGCTGCGGGTCTCGGCGGAGCGCTCAGCCTGGGCTTCGGTAGTGGGGTGTGAAGTCATAATTAACTAACTGGTTAGTAAAATAACGCAGGTGGAGTGCTTTTGCAAGCAGAAAGCGTTGGATTGGCGGAACAATTTGTGGTATTCAACAGATTCTATGCAGGTTAGAGCGCTCGACGGGCCTGTATTCGTGTGGCAGGAGCTTCCGCCCCTACGGGGCTGACTCTCGGTGGGTCGACTTCCCCGGATTTCGTTCGCCAAATGCTGCTCACTTCAGCCGGGGCTAACTTCCTTGCCCCCTCCGAGGGCGGGAGCGTCGGAAGTGAAAGATCGCGGGATCTCCAGTTCCTCGAAGACAGCGTGAGGCGCGGGCGCGGACGCCCGCGCGACAGCCGGCTTGGAGACCAGCGATCCATCGGTTGCGGCACAACTAAGGGGTGAGCTTCGGACGCAAGACTTCAGGCCATCTGACAGCTCCAACAAGCAATCTGTTCTCTGCCCTAGTCGAAGACCACGGTTTTGTTGCCGTAGCAGAGGATGCGGCGGTCGAGATGCCACCGGACGGCGCGCGACAGGACCATGCGCTCGAGGTCGCGGCCACGAGCCACGAGATCCTCCACCTGGTCGCGATGCGAGATGCGCGCCACATCCTGCTCGATGATGGGACCGTCGTCGAGGACCTCGGTGACGTAGTGGCTGGTGGCGCCGATGAGCTTGACGCCGCGCGCGTGCGCCGCGTGATACGGTCGCGCACCGGTGAAGGCAGGCAGGAACGAGTGATGCACGTTGATGATGGCTGCGGGATAGCGAGAAACAAACTGCGGCGAAAGAATCTGCATGTAGCGCGCGAGAACGACCAGATCGATCTGGTGCTGCGATAGGAGAGCGAGCTGCCTGGCCTCGGCGTCAGCACGCGTGTCCGCCGTGACCGGCACATGCTCGAAAGGGACGCCGTAGAACGCAGCCAGCTTTTCTACTTCGCGATGATTGGAGACGATGAGCGGAATCTCGCAGGCCAGCTCGCCGGTGCGCCAGCGGTGCAGCAGATCGGCCATGCAGTGCAGGTATTGCGAGCAGAAGAGGGCAACGCGCGGAGGACGCTGGCTCGAGGTCAATTTCCAGTTCATGCCGAGCTCGGCGGCGATGGGCGTGAAGACCGCTGTGAAGGCCGTGAGATCGAACGACCCCGTCCTGTCCGAAACTTTCGTTTCACCGCGCCCCTCATTCAAAGGCCCGCCGTCCGCAAGACCCCACTCCACGCGCATGAAAAAGAGGCCCAGGTCGTGGTCGATGTGCTGGTCGGCATGGAGAATGTTGGCGCCGCTCTCGTAGAGCAGGCCGGAGACGCGCGCGACAAGCCCCTTCCGGTCGGGGCAATCGATCAAGAGAACCGCGGAGTCTTTCATGGTCAGTTCAGATTACGACACTCCTACCGACGGCGGGTGTCTGTGACGAGCGAAGCATTCAAAAAGCAACTGCAGATCCTTCGACTCCCTCCGCTGCGCTTCGGTCGCTCAGGATGACAAAACTGGGGGCTGCCGAAGCAGCCCCGAGGTGGCGAAACGGTTGCGCCTCAGTCGTAGTATTCGAGGCCGAGGTGCGTGATGAGATCAGCGCCCATGATGTGGCGGAGCGTGTTCTTGAGCTTCATCGATTGAATGAAGAGGTCGTGCTCCGGATACAGGCCTTTGGCCGACTGCGGCGACTTGAGGTAGAAGCTGAGCCACTCCTGAATGCCGATGGAGCGGAGCTCGGGCGTGCGCTTGGCCAGATCGAGAAAGAGCACGAGGTCGAGTGCGATGGGCGCAGCAAGGATCGAGTCGCGGCAGAGGAAATTCACCTTCAACTGCATGGGGTAGCCGAGCCAGCCGAAGATGTCGATGTTGTCCCACGCCTCTTTCTCGTCGCCGCGCGGCGGGTAGTAGTTGATGCGAATCTTGTGGTAGATGTCCGAGTAGAGATCTGGATAAAGGTCGGGCTGGAAGATGTATTCGAGCGAGCCGAGCTTCGACTCTTCTTTGGTTTTGAAGGAGTGCGGCTCGTCGAGCACTTCGCCGTCGCGATTGCCGAGAATGTTGGTGGAGAACCAGCCCTTGACGCCGATCATGCGCGCCTTGAAGGCCGGCGCGAGCACGGTCTTCATAAATGTCTGACCTGTTTTAAAGTCCTTGCCGCAGATGGGCGCGGCGTTCTGCTTTGAGAGCTCGATCATTGCCGGAACGTCAACGGTGAGGTTCGGCGCGCCGTTGGCGAAGGGCACGCCCTCCTTGAGCGCGGCGTAGGCGTAAATCTGCGAGGGCGCAATGCCCGGGTCGTTCTTCTCGAGCCCTTTTTCGAAGGCCTCGATGGATTGATGGACGGCTGTCGGCTTCAGGAAGATTTCGGTTGAACCGGCCCAGATCATGACGACGCGATTGACGGTTTTCTTGAAGGCGCGAATGTCGGCGCGCAACTGATCTGCCAGATCGCGTTTGGTCTTGCCTTTTTTGACGTGCGTTCCGTCGAGGCGCTTGACGTAATAGCGATCGAAGACCGCGGGCATGGGCTTGATTTTGGAGAGATAGGGCTTGAGCTTCTTGAGCGTTTCCGGCTGCAGTACCGCAGCGTGCGCGGCCGCCTCGTAGACGTTGTCCTCAAAAATGTCCCACCCGGTGAAGACGATGTCTTTCAAATCGGCCAGCGGAACAAAATCCTTGATGAGCGGCGAGTGATTGTCGGTGCGCTTGCCCAGGCGAATGGTGCCCATCTGCGTGAGAGACCCGATCGGCTTGGCGAGTCCACGGCGGACGGCTTCAACGCCGGCAATCATTGTGGTCGCCACTGCACCGAGTCCAACGACCATTACGCCCAACTTGCCCTTGGCGGGCTCAATCATCATTGCAGCGGTCTTACGCCCCGCGGACGAAGGGGCATCGCTTTTCGCGCCCCCTTTTTTCTTCGTTGCCATTGCTTCTCCTGACTTTCCTTTACGAATGATTTCGAATTTGAAGTTTCGATGCGATCAATTGCCCGGAACCAAACGTGCTGATCACCGGTTCTTACGCCCCCTTCGGAGGCTTCCCTTTGCAACTCGCATCCTCTTCCCCAGGCTCGCGCCTGGGGCTACCTTTTTTCGCCCGCTACGCGGGCTTCCAGCACATTTTCCCCACCTCGCACGCGGTGCTGCATCTTTGTGCTCGCTGCGCGGAACTTTGAACGCCGCCGTAAAGATTGGCCAATTCCGCCGGCGCGCAGGTCACTCTTTCTCACGCCACCTCCGCGTTACGCATGCGGCTTACGTGCGACCAGACAAACCACACGATCGCGACCAGAATCGCGATCTCCACGACGAGATGAAAGCGATGAAAAATCTGTTCGAGGCGCGGATCCGTATGCCACCGTTCGCCAAGCTTCATGCCCGCCCACGCCAGGCACGTGTACCAGATGATTGAACCCACTGATGTGTAGATGTGAAAGCGCAGGCGCGGCATGCGGGCGATTCCTGCAGGGATGGAGATAAAGGTTTGCACGACGGGCATCATGCGCGCGAGAAGAACGGCGATGGAACCGTACTTTGCAAAGAACCAGCCCATGCGGTCCAGGTCGTGCTGGCTCATCAGGACCCATTTGCCGTAGCGCTCGACGAATGGACGCCCGCCCCTGGCTCCGATCCAATAGCCGATGGCCGAGCCGATGTTGCAGCCGACCATTCCCATGACGGCTACCATGACGAGATTGAAGCGGCCAAGATAAACCAGATAGCCGGAGAACGGCATGATGAGCTCGGAAGGGAGCGGAATTCCGGCCGAGTTGATGGCCATCAATCCAACGATGCCCGCGTAGCCCCCGGCGCTGATCACACGGGTCACGAACTCTACCAGCAAGGCCAGGAATCTTTCACTCATGAGCCTTTCCAGTATATCCGCCGCTCCGCGGTTTTGGGCTTTGGACGAGATGCGAGTCGAGGAAACAAGCGCTGCACACGTCTGCAATTTGCATTTGTTAGGATGAGATGTGTTCGAGGGAGACTCAGTGACCGATCAAGTACCCGATTCGCATCCGCCGGTACCGTTGACGCTCGAGGGCGCGAGCGTGCTGCACCAGTTTTTCCGTTTCGACTGGAAGGCGTGGAAGTCCTCCGCGGACGGCGAACGTGCAAGCATTGTTGCTGAAGCGCTGGAGACGCTGAAAACGATCGAGCGCAAAGACGCGGGCGCACCGGCGCGTTCGGCGATGTATTCGCAGCTTGGCCACAAGGGCGATTTGATGCTGATTCACTTTCGCGACTCGCTGGAGGAACTGAATCAGGTGGAGCTCGCGCTGGCGCAAACGCCGCTCTACGATTTTCTCGAGCTGCGGCATTCGTATGTGTCGGTTGTGGAGCTGGGGTTGTACGAGTCGAGCCGCAAAACGTATGAGGCGGCTACGACAAAAGGCTTCCAGGCGTTTTCGGCGGAGTGGAATGCAGAGATTGCGGCGTCACTCGAGCGGGGCGCGGAGGCGATGAAGCCGCGGTTGTGGCCGGCAATTCCCGACGCGAAGTATCTGTGCTTTTATCCCATGGACCGCAAACGCGGCGAACAGGTGAATTGGTACACGGTGCCGTTTGCGGAGCGGCAGCGCATGATGCACGAGCACGGAATGATCGGACGGCGATACGCTGAGCAGGTGAAGCAGATTATTTCCGGATCCATCGGGATGGACGACTGGGAGTGGGGCGTTGATCTCTTCGCCGACGATCCGGTGACTTTCAAAAAGTTGATCTACGAGATGCGGTTCGACGAAGTGAGCGCGGTGTACGCGCTGTTCGGGCAGTTTTATATTGGAGTGCGGCTGCCGGTTGAGAAGCTGGCCGAGTGGGTCGAGGGGAAGCTGTAGCCATCGTTAGGATTGCCAATGGATTCGGCTTTTGTTGAGATTAACTCGGTCCAATACCTATCCGTTCGCTCCATTCGCGATGTAGGCATGAATCAGCTTGAGCTCATTGTTGAGGAAGCCGCGATCAACGAAGCAATGAGAGGGCATATAGAGCAGACCTCCCTGCCTGACTCGGCTAGGTTTCTTCTTCAAGGCGCCGCACCGATCGAACATTTGGAAGGCTCAAGAGTCTTTCGCTTGTTCTGGAAACTCTACGTCGCTTATCTGGTAACCGAAGAACTCGTTGGGAGTAACGGAAAATACGAGGACGAAGTTTACGAGGGTAAGTTGCTGCGCATCTATTCGCGGTCCCATTTTCTACAGCATCTTGAGCGCGACACCGGCGGGCACTTCGAGCCCCTCTTGCATTACAAGCTCATATCTCTAAACCACCTGATTGACGTGGTGTCGGTTGAACCGCCGCAAATCGAAGTCGTCGAGCCGGGCATCAAGCTCTCGATTCAGTAGAGCCGATGGCAAACTTTACGGAGATTGTTTTTGTAGAGTTGCTCGGCTGTTGCGCGTTACACTCGCAGTCATGCCCGCGAAGAAACCAGTCAAGAAAACATCGCCGAAGAAATCCACGAACAAGATTCCTGCAAAGCTGGCGGCCCGCGGCCCGCTCGCCCCGGAGCGCGTCTCCGCCATCCTGAAAGCGCTCGACGAAGCGTATCCCGATGCGGTTTGCGCGCTCCATCATCAGACGCCATGGGAGCTTCTGGTAGCGACGATTCTGTCGGCGCAGTGTACCGACGTGCGCGTGAACATGGTCACGCCGGAATTGTTCCGGCGCTTCCCTACCCCGAAAGCCATGGCCAAGGCGAGTTTGCCGGAGCTCGAAGAACTAATCCGGACGACGGGATTCTTCCGCAATAAAGCAAAGTCAATCCAGGGCGCGGCGAAGAAGATCATCGCGGATTTCGGCGGCGAGGTTCCACAAACGCTTGCCGAGCTGATCACGATTCCCGGCGCGGCGCGCAAGACGGCGAATGTTGTTCTGGGCGTGAGCTTCGGCAAGGCCGAGGGCGTGGTGGTCGATACGCATGTGTTCCGGATTGCGCGGCGGCTCGAACTCGCGAAGGGCGACACGGCGGAAAGAGTCGAGCAGGAGCTGATGCAGGTGCTGCCGCGCGACCGGTGGATCAGCTTCTCGCACCAGGTGATTCAACATGGACGCAAGGTGTGCGTGGCTCGCAATCCCAAATGCCGTGAGTGCAATTTGGAGCCTCTGTGCCGGTCGAAGGACAAAACGTGGCAGAGCTAGACGTGGTTCGTGACTCGTGAACCGTGGATGGTGAGCGGTGGACCGTAAAGGCCATGCAGCTCGCTCTTTCGCGCGCTGAATCGGGCACGACGAATGCGCAGAAAAGCAAAATGAATCTAAGGCATCCGCGCGATTGGCGCGGCAAATTGCTGAATATCCAGCATCCGCGAAAACTCAGCAATCTTGACCCAATACACGATCCACAGCACCAGGCCAGCCAGCCCTGAGAGCACTCCCAGAACAGGGATAAAGCAGCAGCAACTGCAGACGCTCATGGCGATGCCGATGGATTGTCCGGGCGAGGGGTCGGGGCTGGGAATTCCCCGGCGAGCATATTCGTTTGCCAGCGATCGCGCGAGTCCCATTACAACAAAGAAGTTCCAAATCAGGTTGAGGAACGGAATGAGCAGCAGCCAGACCATTCCCGGCTCTATGGTCCTGGACGCTGGTGAGCACCTGTTCAGCGCTCCCTGGAGCGTAAGGATGTAGAAAATTGCCGGTACCAGGAAGAAGCATCCGAAGATGGACATCAGCACCATGAGGTGCCACGGCTGAAACAGGTCGCCCATTTCGCTCCCCTCTTACCACGCGGTTCGAAGTTGGCGACATTTTAGCGCGGAAGGACAGCCTGCGTCCATTGATAAAAGGCGGCCGCCTATGCGGCTCGGTCATTCCCGGATTCGTGAATCTCTATTTGCCGGAAAAAACTAGCAGGGCGACGTCGATGAGGCCGGGAACATCGGATCGACTGGCTTCGGCCGCCGGCTCCCAGCCGCGGTCGCGGAGAGTTTTGCTGGTGATGGGGCCGATGGAAATAGCCGCGACGCCGGCGAAGGGGAATGGAAATCCAGCGTGGCGCGCAGCGTCGGCGAGATGGGCGACGCTGGACGAGCTGGTGAAGGCGACGGCGTCAATTCCCGCTTGTAAAGCGTCGCGTAAGAGAGCGGGCGCGGATTCAGGCATGACGTTCTGGTAGGCATCGACCACGTCAACCGTTGCACCGGCGGCGCGCAGTGCGTCGGGAATGACGTCGCGGGCCACGGCGGCGCGGGCGATGAGAACGCGCCTGCCGCGAAGACTTCCCTGGGACTCTGCGTCACGGCTGAAGCCGTGCCCATTCAAAGCGTCTGCGGTTGGAGATGATTCCGGAGCGTTTTCGGCGTGGCTGAAGCCGTGCCCTTTCAAAGCGTCTGCGGTTGCAGCTTGTGATCCGTGAAGAATTGAAGCGACCAGCGATTCAGCTACATACGATTCCGGAACCAGCGTGACGGGCAGGCCCGCGAGGCGGGCCGCTTCGGCGGTCGCCGCTCCAATGGCCGCCACCTGCCGCGGGGCGGCGTTTTCGACGGAGACACTCAAATGGGCCGCGCGGTCGGCGAGCGCGCGGACAGTGTTGGCGCTCGTGAGGATGAGCCAGTCGTAGGAGCCAAGTTCTCGCAGGGCGCGATCGAGTGGCGCGAATTCGGAAGGCGGCTGAATCTCGATGACCGGAACTTCGACCGGTTCGGCGCCGAGCGCTCGCAGACCCTCGCTGAGTTTTCCGGCCTGGTGCGCGGCGCGCGTGACGAGAATGCGCCGGCCAGTGAGGGGCAGCGTGTTCATTACGCGGCTCCGCCCGGGATGTCGGTGGCGGAGGCAAGCAACACGCCCGCTCCGTCCGCCAGCAAAACTTCGGCAGCCTCGCGTCCCAGCGAATTGGGATCGGTGTTCTGGCGCGGCGCGTGAAGATGAACGCGGATGATCTTGCCGGAATCGGGCGAAGCGACGACGCCAAAGATCTCCCACCAGGGGGCAGCGGGAATGTCCTGAGCAAACGATGGGCGGCAGTGAATACCGATGGGAACCTGGCAACCGCCGCCGAGAGCAGCTAGGGCCGCGCGTTCCGCGGTGACGGCAAAACGCGAGTCGGCGTGGTCGAGAAAGGCCACGGCGGCGAGGGTCTCCACATCGCCGCTGCGAATCTCAATGCCCAGCGCACCCTGGCCGGCGGCGGGACAGAAGTTTTCAGGGTCAAGGCGCTGGCGGACGTGGTCGGTTCTGCCAAGGCGATCAAGACCGGCGGCGGCAAGCAGGATCGCATCGACCTGGCCTTCGACGAGCTTGCGCAGGCGCGTGTCAACGTTGCCGCGAAACTCGACGGCGTCAATGTCGCGGCGCAGGGCCTTCAGTTGCGCGCGACGGCGCTGGCTGCTGGTTCCGACGCGAGCGCCACGCGGCAGCTCGGCAAGGGTGGCGTAATTGATGGAGACAAAGACGTCGCGAGGATCGACACGCGGCGGCGTGGCCGCAAGTGCGAAGCCCGTCGGGAGCTCCGTGGGCAAATCCTTGAGTGAATGCACGGCAAGATCAATGCGGTGTGCGGCGAGGGCCTCTTCGATTTCCTTGGTGAACATGCCCTTGGAGCCGACTTCGGCGAAGGTGACTTCCTGCAGGCGGTCGCCGGTAGTCTTGATGATTTCGATTTCGATTTCGTGGCCCTGGACGCGGAGCAATTCGGCGATGTGATTGGCCTGCCAGAGGGCGAGCTGCGAGCCGCGACTTCCGATGCGGAGCTTCATCGGCGGGCCTCGGCGTTCGTTGGCGTTTGTGTCATCGGTCTTTGCGTCCTTGAACTCGCATTACAGGTTCCTTCGCCCCTACGGGGCTGGACTCATTAGGGATTGCTTTCCCCGGGCTACGTTCGCTCGCCGCGGCGAGCTCACTTCACCCGGGGCTAACTTCCTTGCCCCCTCCGGGGGCGGTGCGGTGCGGAACGGTCAACATAGTTCATGTAACATTTTTCACCCATATGGGGCGGTGCAGTGCGAAACGGAGAGTCGTAGTATCGGGCTAATTTCCTTGCCGGGGGCGGGGCGGTGGCACTCGACGTCATGTGACTCTTTCCAGGCTTTTCTTTGCTTCCGTCCTGGTGATTTCGATTGCGCGTTGCGGTTCAGTTTCGGATGATGGCTCGCCGCCTGATGCGGCCTGCGGTACCTCGACGGGAGCGGCGGGCGAAACCGACCATTCTTCGCAGAGCGCATCGAGCTTGGCGGAATCGCCTTCGCGCGCGGCCTGCTTGAGCGCCGCCATGGGTTGATGGAGAAATTTGTTGACGAGACCGCGGGTGAGCGCTTCAACAGCGGCAAGCTGCTCGGCAGTGAGCGTTCCCAGCCGGCTGTGAATACGCTCGATCTCGGCGACGCGCATCTCTTCGGCCTTCTTTTGGAGAGCCACGATCGCCGGAGCAACGTTGACTGTGCGCCGGCGCTGATGGAAGCGCTCAACCTCGTAGGCGATGAGAGCTTCAGCATCGACGGCCTGGCGGCCGCGCTCTTCCATATGTGAGGCGGCGACCTGTTGCAGATCGTCGATGTCGTAGACGAAGATGCCGTCGAGCTTGTTCATGAGCGGATCGACGTCGCGCGGGACCGCAATATCGATAAAGAACATGGGGCGGTTGCGGCGCTTGTGAAGGAAGGCCTGCCCGTGCTCGGGCCGGAAGATGGGATGCGGCGCGCCGGTGGAGCTGATGACGATGTCGGCGCGGCTGGCGGCTTCGTAGAGTTGGCTGTAGTCAATCACCTCGGGAATGATTCCGCCCTCAAGCTCCGCGGCCATGCGGCGGGCGCGCTCGGCGGTGCGATTCGAGACCAGGATGGCTCCGGCACCCTGCTGCACGAGATGGCGCGCGGCGATCTCGCTCATTTTGCCTGCGCCGACGAGAAAAACCGTGCGGCCCTCAAGCGAGCCAAAGATCTTGCGGGCCAGATCGACGGCGACCGAGGCGATGGAGACCGAGTTGGAGCCGATGCCGGTTTCGCTGCGCGCTTTCTTGGCGGCGGCAAAGGCGCTCTGCAACAGGTTCTCCAGTTGGCCTGAGACGGTTCCGGCGGCGCGCGCAACGGCGAAGGCTTCCTTGACCTGGCCGAGAATCTGCGGCTCGCCGACGACCATCGAATCGAGGCTGGCGGCCATGCGGAAGAGATGGCTGACGGCTTCCTTGTCGCGGTATTCGTAGAGGTGAGGCGCGAGAACGGAGGCATCAATGCCGAATTGGCGCGAAAGAAACGATGTGACGGCTACGTTTTCGCCTTCAACGACCGAGAGCAGCTCCACGCGGTTGCAGGTGGAGACGATCATGCACTCGGTAACTCCCGGCGTGGCGGCCAAAGCGCGCGTGGTCTCAGCGAGTTCGTCGCGGCCAATGGCAATTTTCTCGCGCAACGCGATGGGCGCGGTTTTGTGGTTCACGCCAATGAGGGTGAGCGTCATTGGGGACCGAACCTGTGTACCTGGCTGAAAAAGTTGACGGCCCAGACGGCCATCATCACGACCAGAGCCGCGCCGGAGACGTAGGCTGCCCTTCGACCACGCAGTCCAACGCCGCGGCGGAGCAAAAGCAGTGTGACGTAGACGATCCACATGGCGAACGAGGCCAGGATATTGGGATCGAGGAAATAGGAGGCGCCGATCGCGGTTTCCTGCACCAGAACGAATCCCATCAGCAAACCGACGGTCATGCAGGGAAATCCAAACTCGAGGGTGGCCAGAGCCAGACGCTCGAGTGTGTCGAGCGGCGGCAGCCAGTCAAGCGGCGCGAAACGCGAAGACTGCCCAAGCCTGGGTTTGGCCTTGATTCTGCGCTCCTGCACCAGATAAAGCATGGAGGAGAGCAAGCTGAAGCCAAGCGCGGCGTAGGCAAGCAGCAGAGCAATGATGTGGGCGACGAGCCAGCTCATCCAGACTCGCTGCGAGGGAAAACGATAGGCGCTGGTGCCGAGAGCGGGGATAAAGACGAGGAAAACCGTGGCCGGGAGGGCAAAGAGGCCGAGCGAGATGGCGTCGTAAAGCCACCAAACGAGGAAAAACAATCCGACGACAACGAAGCCGAGGATCGATTCGATCTCGCGGACGCCGACCGGCATCCAGCGATGCGCCAGGACAAGCATTTCAACGACGGAGACAAAATGGAAGAAAAAGGCCAGCCCGCTCAGGTGGACACAGGTCTTCCGCCAGGGGACGGAGTTATAGAGCACCGCCGGGAAGACGGCGACACATCCGCCGGCATAGAGAATGGCCGCAACTCGTAGCCAAAGCAGATACATGGCAGGTTTTACGTTAAGGCGTAAACATCCAGTATAACTGTGATGCTAATCACTCGTTGAAGCTGGAGGCGGGCGGGATCAAGAAGGATTGCCGTAGGCGAAGGATGGCGGACGGATTGGAACCGGAACGCGATCTACGGTCAACCGAGGCCAGGCCTAGTCGACCTGATTGGCAAGATCGAGGCGAGACTTGCTGCCTCTCCAGTAGTCCCTGAAGAACTCCTGCGCCCGCTCTTTCTGGATCTGGAGCAGACAGTTTTCAGCCTCGTAGATGAGTTGGCGGAGTGTGCAGTTGTCTGCAGTGCCAATGGCTTGTTCAATAGTTAGAAGCTTCTGAAGAAGAACCGTTGTCGTCACGAGGGGCCCCTTTTAGTTTCGATATGAGAATGACAGTTTCCCCGAAAAAGGGCTGCTTTGATGTGATTTGCGTCACCCGATTTGGCCCCTTTCCAGGGCATCGGAGCAGGTGCCGGACCCAACGAATTTCTGCTCTTCGATTCGGGCCGATTTGCCGGTTCTGTTCGCTGTATGTTATTCATATCACTATGCTTACGGCAACAAAGAAGGCACACGACGCCGCCTTCCGTCCCGCCGGAGGATGCACGGCGGACGGAAGGGCTGGCAAGTCCTTGATCATGAGGCGGTTGGCGTTACTGCTTGGTTGCTACGTAAGTGGTTACGCGGCCGGAGAGCTTGCTGGTTTCAACGACGGTCATGGTCTTGCCATTGGCCGAAACGGTCATGGTTGAGTCGTCGATCGCGTTGCCGTTTCGCTTGTCGATCTCCTCGATGGTATGAGCGTTGATCTTCTTGAGCGAGACGGCGTCGTAGGAGTATGCGCCCCGATAGGGATAGTCATTGCCATCGAACTTTGCGGTGTAGGTCTCGCCAGTGGGAGAAGTCATGGTGAGCTCATCGCCGTTGGTCTTGTACGTCGTTATCAAGGCGTTGGAGCTTCCCGATTGCTTCTGGATGACCCAGTTGCCTGAAGTGGCGTGCACCCCGGAAGGCAGCGTGCCGCTGCGCTTGCCTATGGTTTCAAACGTTGTGGTCGCACCGCCGCTTGCGGGGTGGCCGGTCGATTTCACCGTAAGCGTTTTGCCGTCGGCGGAGACGGTGCGAGTTTGCTCGAAAGTGACGGCGCCTCCCTTTTTGGCGACGATGGAGATGGTGTGGGGGTCAACGACGGTGACGCTCATCGTGTCATAGGACTGGCCGGAGACGGCGTGATCCTGCCCGTCGGCCTGGACGTCAAAGGCTGGGGTGCAACTGACGCAGTGATACCAGCCGCCACTGATGTAGAAGGTGAGCGGCTTGGGGCTGAACTGGGTTTTTGAAAGGTCTGTCTTCCAGGTGCCGTCGAACGGCGACTGGGCTCGAGAAGACGCAGCCGCGAACAGAGCGGCCGTTGCGATGAGCGCGCAAAATGCGTAACGCCTGGCATTGGACATGAGCATGTTCCTCCTTGGGAAGCTTGAGTTTTGAGATTTGAATCGGGGCCCAAACGGGGTGAGGCGCCCGGTCCGATGACCGAGCGATTGTATAAGCGGACGGCAACAGGGGTCCAGATTTGTTTTGCAGATTGGAGAGGATCGGAAGGCGGGCGCGAGATTGCGGACAAAAACGGTGGAATTTCGGGACCGAACTCCGCTGCCCATTGGGGCACAGCCGCGATAGTCTAAAAGCCAGTGAACCGCGTTGACCTTCAATCCGGCGCAGGCGGCGCTCCGCGCTCCCCACTCCTGGCCGAGAGCCCCGCATTGGCGACAACGCCGCCTTTCGTGGTCGACGGAGGCGCTCCTCACGCGGACGAGAGCCATGCGGCAGATGAGTTTGCACTCACTGCGGTTCCAGTAGAGCATGTGCCTGCAGACAAAGGCGCTCCGGAGTTGACACCCTTCATGCGGCAGTGGGCCGCGGCCAAGCACCAGAATCCTGATGCGCTGGTCTTCTTCAGGATGGGCGATTTTTATGAGCTTTTCTATGACGACGCGGCCGTGGCCAGCCGGGAGCTGCAACTGACGCTGACGGCGCGCGACAAGGAACGCAACATTCCCATGTGCGGCGTACCGTATCACGCTGTGGAGCAGTACGTGACTCGGCTGTTGCGCAAGGGCTTTCGCATTGCTCTGTGCGACCAGATGGAAGACCCGAAGCTCACCAAAAAACTGGTGAAGCGTGAGGTGACGCGGGTCCTGACGCCGGGGACGGCGCTCGATGCGGGGTTGGGGCAGGAGCAAAACAATTTTCTAGCGGCGTTGTTTGAGGATGCGAGTCAAGGTCGGCGAGAGCATGTTTGCGCGGCGGCGCTGCTGGACGTTTCGACGGGCGAGTTTCGCGCCATGGAGTTTCGCGGAGAACATGCGCGGACGCTGGCGATTGATGCGTTGCTGCTGGCGGCGCCAAGCGAGGTATTGATGGCGGCGGGCGCAGAAGCGCCGGCGCTATTGGATAGGATTCCGGCGCGGACGCGCGTTGAAGACTGGGTGTGGACGCCAGAGTACGCGGTGCCGTTGGTGGAGCGGCAGTTGAATGTGCGGTCGCTCGAGGGATTCGGACTGAATGGGCATGAGCCGGCCGCGATTGCTGCGGGCGCGGTATTGCACTACGTGCGCTCGACGCAAAAGAACGATGCGCTGCACATTGACAGCCTGAAATTCGAAGAGCACTCGACGGCGCTGGAGCTGGACCAGGTGACGGTGCGGAATCTCGAATTAGTTGAGCCGCTTTTTTCCGGACAGGACGACCGGGCAACGCTCTACAGGGCGCTCGATGCGTGCCTGACGCCCATGGGCAAACGGCTGCTGCGGGCGACGATTCTGCGGCCGTTGAACAGCGCGCCGGAGATTGAAGCGCGGTACGAAGCGGTTGCCGAATCGCATGGTGATTTGCTGAAGCGCGAGGAGATTCGGCGCGCTTTCGGCGGAATTCTGGATCTGGAGCGGTTGCTGGCGCGGATTTCGCTCGATTCCGCGGGACCGCGCGATGTGCGCGCCCTGGCAGCGAGTTTGGCGCGGCTGCCGGGAGTGAAGACAGCGCTCGATGCGATGAAGTCTCCGCGATGGCATGCAGTCGCCGGCCAGGCTCGACACGCTCGACGATGTGACCACGCGCATCGTGAAGACTCTGGTGGCCGAGCCACCTCTGACGCTGGTGGACGGTGGCGCTGTTGCGGCGGGAGTCGACGCAGAGCTGGATGAACTGCGATCGATTTCAACGAGCGGGCGACAGGCGATTGCGGCCATCGAGGATCGCGAGCGGCAGCGCACGGGAATTGGCTCGCTCAAGGTTCGTTACAACTCGGTATTCGGCTATTACATCGAGATCACGAAGGCCAACCTGGCGATGGCGCCTGCGGACTACGAACGGAAGCAGACGCTGGTGAACGCCGAGCGCTTTACCACGCCGGAGCTGAAGGAATACGAGCGAAAGATTCTCTCGGCACACGACCGGTCGATCGAAATCGAGAAGCGAATCTTTGCCGAGCTGCGAAAATCCGTGCTCGATGGCGCGGGACGGATTCGGCGGAGTTCCGCGGCGGTGGCCGAGGCGGATCTGCTGGCGTGTTTTGCCCATCTGGCTGCGGCGCGGCGCTATGCACGGCCGAAGTTGACCGAGGAGCCGGTGCTTGAAGCGGTTGCGGCACGGCACCCGGTCATTGAGCAGTGGCTGGAAGAGATGCGCGAGGGACGCTTCATTGCGAACGATCTTTACCTATGCGCACACGACGGCTCTGCTCCAAAAAATGAGAGCGCGCAAGCGCCGCAAGCACCACCGAGCCTGCTGCTGGTGACGGGGCCGAACATGGGCGGCAAGAGCACGTACTTAAGGCAGGCGGCGATGCTGGTGCTGATGGCGCAGATGGGGAGTTTTGTCTCCGCCGATAGCTTGCGGTTTGGCCTGGTCGATCGCATTTATACGCGGATTGGCGCCAGCGATAATGTGGCGCGCGGGCGGTCGACGTTCATGGTGGAGATGACGGAAACGGCAACCATCCTGAATACCGCGACCAAGCGGTCGCTGATTCTGCTGGATGAAATGGGCCGAGGGACGGCGACGTTCGATGGGCTGTCGCTGGCGTGGGCGACGGTCGAATACCTGCATGCCGAAGTGGGCGCGAGGACGCTGTTCGCTACGCACTATCATGAGCTGACGATGCTGGCGGAGAAGCTGCCGCGCGTGCGCAATTTGCGTGTGGGCGTGAAGGAAACGGCGAGCGGGATCGTGTTTCTGCACAACATCGAGCCGGGCGCGGCGAGCAAGAGTTACGGGATCGAGGTGGCACGGCTGGCTGGACTGCCCGCAGCGGTGATCGAGCGGGCGAAACACGTGCTCAAGCAGCATGAAAAACAGGAACGCCAGAGTGTGCAAGTGGAGACCGCGCCCGATCCGATGCAGTTGACGATCTTCACGCCGCTCTCGCAGAAGATTGTGGACCGGATTGAGCAGACGGACGTGAACGCGCTGACGCCTTTGGCGGCGCTGAATCTGCTGGAAGAGTTGCAGCAGGAGCTGAAGAAGGCAGGGAGTAGCTAATAGGGGTCAGGTGTCAGGGGTCAGGGGGCAGGGATCAAAAGCATTGTGCGGCAGGTTGAGGGGCGCGGATGAACGCAGGGTTACGTGAAGCGGCGGGAAGTTTGCTGGTGGTTGGCGTGGAAGGGACGGAGCTGACCGCGCTGGAACGGGCGTGGCTCAAGCTTCTGCGGCCGGCGGGGATTATTCTGTTTCGCCGGAACATTGAGGATGCGAAACAGACGCGGGCACTGCTGGCCGAAGCGACAAAGTTCTGCGCGCCACACTCCGCGCGGTTTGTGGACGTGGAAGGCGGAACGGTGGACCGGCTGCGCGATGCGCTTGCGCCGATTCCGCCGGTGGAGGCAGTGGCGCGAGCGATGCGGACGCAATGGGAGATGAAAGGGATCGCTCTCCCAGGTCCGAAAACCCGGACCTGGGGCACCCACATCGATCTGGCCCGTGAACACGGGGAGCTGATTGCGCGGGCAGTGAAGGCGTTCGGATTCAACTCACCGCTGGCGCCGGTATTCGACCTTGGGCTGCCTGCCTCGCAGAAAGTTTTGGGAACGCGGTCTGCGGGCGCAACAGCGGCGGAGGTTGTTGCGTATGCGCGGCCCTTTCTCGCCGGGCTGGCGGCGCAGGGCGTGGCGGGATGCGGAAAGCATTTTCCTGGCCTGGGCGGCGGAACGCTCGATTCGCACCTGGAGACACCGAAGATTCGCCGCACCTGGCAACAGCTGTGGCAGCATGACCTGGAGCCTTATCGCGCGCTGCGCAACGAGCTGCCGATGGTGATGGTGAGCCACGCGGCATTCCCGCTGACGAAAGAGAAGAAGCGGCCGGCGAGCGTGTCGAGCTTCTGGGTGGGCGAAGTGCTCCGGAAACGCATGGGTTACCGCGGCATCGTCATGTCCGACGATCTGGAGATGGGCGGCGTGGCGAACTTTATGCCGATGGGCGAGGCGGGAGTGGAGGCCGTGCGCGTGGGCTCGGATCTTCTCCTGATCTGCCACCACGCGGAACCGATTCTGAACGTGTATGAGGCACTCCTCTCCGAAGGCGAGCGATCGGCGGCGTTTCGACAGGTCCTGATGGCGCGGGCGCGCGAGTCGGAGCGGAAGCGGGCGAAGAGTTTTCGAGCGGGAATGGGGACGGCGTTGAGCAAGGCCCAATTCGAGGCGCTGCGGACGAGGATTCTTGATTTTGGCGGACGTGTTGAGCGAGCGCAACGCGATAGGCAGTGAATTTTTTTGGGAAGCCACGGAGCAGAAACAGAACTGAAACGCGACTGAGGGCTACTTGAATCGGTGCGGGAGAAAGCTTCCCTCAGGGGCTGAAGCCCGCCGAATTCAGGTGGTTTTTTGGCACGACTGAAGTCGTGCCCCTTCAATGCCATTTCATTCTGCGCGACCGCCCAATTCAGAACGAGGACCGGATTAGAGCGCAGTGCTCCGGATTTTTCCACGCAGCCCTCTGCTACCATGGAACTGACAGCAATCCTAACGGCCGAACTGATCAACGTGTGCGCGCAGATTCGATTTGCGTGAAGCGACAAGCGGCCGAAGCCAAGACAAAGGAGAATTTCTATGCCTCTTGTATCGATGCGGCAGCTCCTCGATGAAGCTGCGAAGGGCGGATACGGCGTCGGCGCATTCAACGTCAACGACATGGAACAGATTCAAGCGATCATGATGGCGGCCAGGCAGACCAAGTCGCCGGTGATCGTGCAAGCGAGCCGCGGCGCGCGCCAATTTGCCGAAGACCTTTACCTCTTCAGGCTCATCCAGGCGGCAGCGGAGCTGAACCCCGATATTCCAATCGCGATGCACCAGGATCACGGCAACAGCTTTGAAACGTGCAAGAGCGCGATTGAGCTGGGCTACACGAGCGTGATGATGGACGGCTCGCTGCTGGAGGATGGAAAGACGCCGTCGACGTTCGATCAAAATGTCGAGGTGACGCGGCGCGTGGTGGACTACGCGCACGAGCGCGGCGTGACGGTCGAAGGCGAGATCGGCGTGCTGGGCGGAATCGAAGACGGCCACGGCGCGGGCGGAACGGGCCTGGAGCACGTGACCGATCCCGACCAGGCGGTGGAATTTGCGGAGCGGACCGGAGTGGACGCGCTGGCCATCGCGATCGGAACCAGCCACGGCGCATACAAGTTCAACAAGAAGCCCGACGGCAGCGTGCTGAAGATGGACATTCTTATCGCGATTCACAAGCGGCTGCCGCACACCCACCTGGTGATGCATGGCAGCTCGTCGGTTCCGAAGGAACTGCAGGACATCGTGAACGAATACGGCGGAAAGCTGAAGCCGACGTGGGGCGTTCCGGTCGAGGAGATTCAGCTCGGCATCCGCAACGGCGTGCGCAAAATCAACGTGGATACCGACAACCGACTCGCGATTACGGGAGCGATCCGCAAGGTGTTCGCGCTGACGCCGGAGAAGTTCGATCCGCGTGACTACCTGAAGCCGGCGCGCGAGGCGATGGCGAAGGTCGTGGCCGAACGCATGACGGAGTTCGGGCAGGCCGGCCACGCGGGCGACTACAAGCCAATTCCGATTACCGAGATGGCCAAAGGCTACGCCAACGGCACGCTGGACACGCGGCCTTCGCTGGCGGCCAAGTAAATTGTTTGGCTTGATTTAGGACGGAAAACGAATGCGGCTCTTTCATCATGGAGGGCCGCATTTTTGTCGATTTGGTCGTTTGTTCTATGAGATATGCGGCGCGTGCGAACGCTTTTCCGGGGCTCAAGGGCCGAAAGGCCCTCGAAAAGAACCCGGATGTCAGAGGCCCAAATCTTCCTCAGTGTAATCAGATTCGCCGATCTTCATCGGGATCGGTTTGGCATCACGCGGCATGATGACCGCCCGCTCGACATGATTCTGCGTTTCAATGGCCTGCTGGACGCCGAAGGTCATGGCGATTTCGTCGATCTTGTCGCCATAATGCCGGCGCAGCAGCGCCAACTCATCGCTCAGTTCGGCGCGACGTTCGGGTGTTTCGTTGTCTGAAGCCGCCCACCGCGCGGTGAGGATGATGGAGAAGCGTAATGCTGCAAGCTCCTCGGTCTCATAGTTGAGCAGGCTCAACGCTGGTTTCGCGAATGTAGCGCGAAGCCGGACCGATGGCGGCCAGGTCAAGTGGCGCATGTAGAAGTTGAGTGGACACGGCAGTCCTCCTCCGGGGATTTCCCACGGGGCCGATCACAACAGATCAGAAGAAAAGAAACGAACATCACAAACCGCGATTCTCATGACGCTCGAGACCAGTCTTCGCTGGATTGGCCTTAGTGTCGGAGTATGTGCGTGCGAGTTCAGTGAGCAAAATCACCCATTATGGGGATAGAACCCCATTGTGAACGGGCGACTTTACCGCAGGAAGCCCGCGCGCAAATTGGGATGCGGGGATAATTCTTTATGGTTGTTCGGCTTGCGGTGGATTGCGGGGCGGATTTTAGTGAATCAGGCCGCTCACGGGCTGCGCCGCCGCATGCTCGGCGGATTGGCCGGAGCGGGCGGCGTTGCCGTTCTGCATCAAAAGCCAGTAGTGGAAGCCGTCGACGATGGCCATCAGCGCGGCCTCGTTCAAATCGCTGCTGACGCCGGCGGTGACCCAGGGTTCGTGACCGTCGGCAATAAAGCTGACGGTGACGCGCACGTGCGCCGCGGAATCGTGCGCGCGAACGTCGAGCGCGGCAACAGTGAACGTGCCGAGGCGCATTTCGGCGAGCGCGGGGTAGTACTTGTCGAGCTCGTGCCGCATGGCCTTGGTGAGCGCGTCAACGGGACCGGCGCCCTCCGCGCGCGAGACGGCCACTTTGGACTCGCCGACGGTGAGAACCATGTGAGCCTGAACGTATCGCCCGCCGATCTCGTCGGACTCATCGTGAACGCGCCAGCTCTTGACGGAGAACCAATTGCGCAGGGTGCCCAGGGTGCGCATGCAGGCCAGGCGGAAGGAGACTTCGCTGGCGGTGAAGCCGCCGCCCTCGATCATGGCCTGGTTAGAATCGATGAGCGCCTGCGCCTGTGCGGAATTGAGCGGAACGCCGAGCGACTCCGAAAGCAGCATGATGTTGGCGCGGCCCGACTGCGCATTGACGCCGATCACAGGGCTGGCGCCGACGAGCGCGGGATCGGTCCATAGATACGCGCCGGGATTCTTGCGTTCGCTGGAGCCGTGCATCCCGGCCCAGGTGCCGAATGCGCCGGGACCGACGATGGGCGCGCCATGCGGCGGCTCAAGGCCAAAGGCCGCGTAGGCAGAGTGGGCGAGCGAAGTGAGGCCAGCCAATGCAGCAGGCGGAACGAACTCGGCTTCGCCGCGCAGCTGCATGGCGCCGACGACGGTGGTCAAGTTTACGTTGCCGCAGCGCTCGCCGGTGCCGATGAGCGTGCCCTGGATGTGGCGAGAACCGGCCAGAATCGCGGCGCGCGTGTTGGCGATGCCGAGACCGCGATCGGTGTGGCCATGAAAGCCGAAGTGTGCGCCGGGGAAATTGCGAATGAGCGAGGAGATAACGGTCGAGACTTCCTCGGGGCCTGCGCCGCCGTTGGTGTCGCAGACGACGATGCGGCTTACTCTCTGCCGGACGCATTGCTCGACGAGCCGGTGAAAGTGATCGAGGCTGCGCTGAGCAAAATCGCCGCCGCAGGGATTGCCGTTTTCGCAGCGGCCGCAACTGGCGTCCATGGCGTGCTCGAGATCGATCAAGACTTCGAGTCCGTGCTGTTGTAAGTAGTCGACGGTCTCGCGCACCATGAGCAGATTTTCTTCGAGCGTGGTTTCGAGCGAGCGCTCCACGTCAAGCAGGCGCGATTTGACGACGATGACGGCGGCGGGAATGCGGTGCTTGTGGCGGACGATGAATTGAACGTCGGGCCAATCCTCGACTTTGGTGCCGCGTCCGCGCGAACGGCCGAAGAGTGCGAGCCGCATTGCCCCGGTGTCGACGGGTTCGAGCGCCGAAGTGAGGTCAGAGACGAACTGATTGGCGCCGGCAAATCCGATCTCGGCGTAGCGGAAGCCGAAGGCGGCCATGCGCTGCAAGAGAAGGACAGCGTTGGGCACGGAGATCTCGAGCTCCGGCTGCTGCAGTCCGTCGCGCAGGCTGGTGTCAAAGAGCTCGACTTGTGGCGGCGTGGTCACGATGCTTCAGTTTAAGAGTCCCGGCCGAATTGCAATGGGATACGCGGGGAATCGTCTGATTCCATCATATCGTGAACGAGAGATGATCCTCTTGGGCTGAGCCAGGAACCCGATGCCTTGATGACCGAAGTCCAGGTGTATGATTCACGCAAATGCCATCCAGGGTTTCGCAAGCACTTGTGAATCGGCCAGGCGTCCTTATGACAGCCTTGCTCGTCCTGCTTTGTCCGGCTGCGGCACGCGCGGATGCCGGCGTTCCAATGCTGCCTGTTGCCTATCCGATTATCCTGCTCTTTCTCGTTCCGGTGATAGCGATTGAGGCAGTTTACATTCGCGGACGCCTACATACCAGTTGGCGGAATACGATCGTTGCTACGGCTGGATCGAACGCGATAACACTGCTGTTAGGATACCCGTTGCTGTGGATCCTTTGGGTAATCCCGGTGTTTGTGGCCCCAGATTTCTTAGATGGCCTGCGTTCTCGGGCACTCCTGACAGTATTCACCGCGGCGTGGCCGGTTCCGGGATATCCGGACACTTGGACCGTGCCGATAGCCTTCGTATTACTGCTCGTTCCTTCTTTTCTGTTGTCCGCGTTTGTCGAGGGCCTCTTGCTGGGCCGTTTCCATTGGCTTCGCAGCGATCAACCAAGTACCGGTACTGTGTGGGTGGCAAACGCTCTCTCTTATTGCTTTCTCGCGGCCACCGGGTTCGTTCTTCTCTGGTGCACAATCCGTCACGAGTACGCGGCGCACCCCCTGCTTCGCGCTCATTAGATCGCCGGCGAAGGCTCCGGCGGTGCCGACGAAAGCAAGCCGACTTCCTGATCCTTGTACTGAAGCTGGTAAAGCTTCCAGTAGAGGCCGCGCTGAGCCAACAGCTCCTGGTGCGAGCCCATCTCGCGCAACTGGCCTTTGTGCATAACGAGAATGGTGTCGGCGCGTTGAACTGTCGAGAGGCGGTGCGCGATGAGCACGCTGGTGCGGCCCTCGACCATACGCTCCAGAGCGCTGCGAATGCGCAGCTCTGTGTCGGTGTCGACGCTCGAAGTGGCCTCGTCGAGGATGAGGATGCGCGGATTGTAGGCCAAAGCTCTTGCAAAATTGATGAGCTGCTTTTGGCCTGTGGAGAGCGAGCTGCCGCGCTCGCGGACCGGCTCATCGAAGCCGTGCGGCAGGCTGTCGACAAAGTCGAGGACGTTGACGTCGCGCGCGGCGCGGCGCATGGTCTGGTCGTCGATCTGCTCGTTGCCCAGGCGAATGTTTTCGCCGATGGTGCCGGAGAAGAGAAATGGATCCTGGAGAACGACGGCGAAGTGCCGGCGCAGTTCGTTGAGGTCGTGATCGCGCAGGTCGACTCCGTTGAGCAAAATGCGGCCGGCGGTGACCTCATAGAAACGCATCATGAGGCTGGTGAGCGTCGTCTTCCCTGCCCCTGTATGGCCGACGATGGCGACCGTTTGGCCCGGATCGATGGTGAAGGAGACGTCTTTCAAGATCCACTCAACATCATCAATCGCTGCATATGCGGCAGACGGATTGTCGGCGGGCTGCGCCGCCGCGACGGCGGCTTTCTGCTCGTCGGTCAATTTCTGGTAGGTGAACCATACGTGGTCAAATTCAATTCGGTTTGACCCATCGCCGGGGATCGGATGCGCGGGGCTCACGATCTCGGGCTGCGAATCCATGAGCTTGAAGATGCGCTCGCAGGCTGCCATCGCCGCCTGAAGGATGTTGTATTTGTCGCTCAAGTCCTGAATGGGCCGCCAGAAGCGCAGCGAAAACTGCGTAAACATGATAAGCACGCCAATGGTGACCGTGGGCGGCAGATGAAGGACTCCGAAGCCGCCACGCCAGACGACGAGCGCGATGGCCACCGACGAAAGAAAGTCGACCGCAGGGTAATACAGCGCGTAAGCGAAAATCGTGTCTTTGAAGGCGATCATGTGCTGGCGGTTGACGGCTTCAAAGTCCTTGTAGGCGCGCTCCTCGCGGTTGAAGAGCTGGACGACGCTCATTCCGGAAATGTGTTCCTGCGTAAAGCTATTGATACGCGCGATCGCCGTGCGCACGCGGCGATAACTCTCGCGCACATGATCGCGGAAGATGCGCGTGACGATGAGAATCAGCGGCAGAACCGCAAAAGCCAGCAGCGCCAGCCACCAGCTGATGGCGAGCATGACCGCGGCCATGATGATGAGCATGAAGGCATCATTGACGATGGCCAGCACGCCTTCGGTAAACATGTCATTGACGGCGTCGACGTCGGAAGTGAGCCGCGTGACGAGCCGGCCCACGGGGTGAATATCGAAGAAGCCGACGTCCATGCGCTGCATGTGGCGGAAGATGTCGCGGCGCAGATCGAACATGATTTTCTGCCCGATCCACTGCATGAGGTAAACCTGGATGAACTGGAGCAGGTACGCCGTCACCAGCATGGCCAGATAAATGGCGGCCAGGCGGGTAATGCCCTCGACGGCTCCCTGGGGAAGCACGAGCGCCAATGGGCTCTTGACGGCGACCCAGTGGGCGACGGCGTTCGAAGGATCGAGGTCGCTGGCTTGCGGAGCCAGGTAGCGATCGACGGCGACCATCACGAGGATGGGGCCGGCCACATCGCATACCGACTTGAGAGAAACGGAGAGTGAAGCGATGGCCGCCTGCATCCAGTAGGGGCGCACGAAACGGCCGAGGCGGCGCATCAAGCGCGCGTCATAAACCTTGCCCACGACCTCATCGTCGGCTTTGCGCTTCGGCTGGACAGAACCCTTTGGGGGACCGTTTTGCGATCCGTTTGCGGATCCGGCCTGTTCAGCTTGCTTGTCGTCTTTATCCGCCATCGGCTGGGGGTTTTACGCTTCCTTCTTTATTGTAAGGGGACTTGGGTTTTGATTGTGCCCGGGGCGCGGCAGTGGGACGCGAGACGCCCATGCTGAGGAGCACGTAGCCGAAGCCTTTGCGCAGCCAATCTGTGAGTTTCATTACGATGTCTCTGAGTTCCTGGTCGTGAATCGTGGATTGTGAGCGCCTTAATGTGCCACAGGCGCAGGAGGCGCGGCTGGTGTTGCATCGGGCGGCAGCTCGCCGCGCACGATTTGAAGCGCGGCCGGAGGCAGGGGCTTGTCCGCGTTCGCCAGCAGCAGGGTCACCTGCCAGATTTCGGTCTCACTGAGCGTGCCCTTGAACTGCGGCATACCCGTGAGACGAATTCCGTTATAGACCTTCCAGTAGGTCTCGCCGGGAGGGTCGTCGCTGACTCCTACGACGCTCGAACCCTTGTGCTGCACCCAAAGCTGCGGAGCTTTTGGATACATGCTGGAACCGAGGCTGGAAGGCTTGCCGTAGAAGCCGTGGCACACGGCGCACTGATCACCGTAAACCTCGGCCCCGGAAGTGAGAGTGGCCTCGTCAGCCTGAAGCGGCGGATTGCCGGGCATTTCGCGATCGATGCGCACTTTGAGAGGAATCGAAACGATCTGCCGCTCGAACGGGAACGGCGCATCCGCAACGGCTACAGGCGGGTGACCGAAGTGAAACCAAAGCAGTACGGCCAAAGGTATCAAAACCAAACCCAAAATCATTCCGAGCAAAATGCGTCCCATCGTTCCTTGCGCCCCCCATGGCTATCATCGCAGACAGGCCTCAGTTTGATGGTAAAACTGGCGCACGCCGCGGAGTGCCGGTTCGCGCCGGCACGCGTCTAAACTGCACATCCTTCATGAAAGGTTCTGCAGCGAGTTTCGGAAGATTTCGATGACGAGTTTGGGGCGAGCTCCGTTACCGGTCTGCCCCTGAGGTGATTTAATACCAGTTGGGGGAAGCGCTGCATCCAGACCGCCTTGAAACCACGATTCTGAGAAGAGCGATTCCGCCGCAGCGGACGCTCGCAGTGCAGAATTGGACCGGTCAACGCACCAGCTTTCGCACTCGGACCGGTTTCACCAGCCGGCCGAATCGACTCGCCGAAATTCTGAGCCCCGCTTTGCTGCGGGTCTCACGGTTGCGGTCAATGGATGTCCCGGTGAAAGGTGAAACCGGTCATACCCTTGGAGGAAATCCGAACCCGATGGTCTTCTTTCGCCGTCTTGCAATTTTGTTGGCGCTCAGTTTCCCGGTGATGCCTGCCGTACTTGCGCAAAGCTCGAGTTATTCGTCGTCCAACCCTGCGCTCGATCAGGATCTGAATCTCGCTCAAAACCAGGAGCTGGCTCAGAACCAGACTCCCGGCGACGCCCAGCAAGCCCCTCAGGCAAATCAGGGGGAAATCAGCGTGCAGGAGCGGATCCGCCTGCGCCGTGAGCAGCGCCGCTCGACGGCGATTCACGATGCCTATGACCACCGCTGGGAAACCTACATGGATATGGGCTACCTGCGCTTCACGCCGGGACCATCGCTGCAGCGGCTAACCTACTACGCGTGGGAGACGGGCACTGACGCGGTTTTCGACCGAGCGGCTGGGGTACACGCTTGTCGGCCGCGGCTATTTTGGGACGGCGTACGTGGGGCTGAACGAGTACAGCCAGGGCCGATACACCCGGCCCGCAATCAGCCAGTATGACGTGATCGGCGGCCCCGTTTACCGCTTCTATCTGCAGCCGAAGTTCGCCATCTCGGGCCGCGCGATGGCCGGATGGGCTCACGGCAACTTCTCCGGCGATACCAATGGCGTTCCGCCTACGCTTCTCGGCCTTTATCCCGATGCCGACACTTTTGCCGCGAGCGCCAGCGTGATCGGCGAGTTGAATGTTTCCGCTAACCTCGCGCTGAAGCTCGCGCCTGAATATTTTTTCACCGGATTCGGATCGACGATTCAGGCCAGCCGGGGGTTCACGGGCGGACTCGTTTACCGGTGGGGAAAGCAGTGATGCGGTTCTTAGTTCACAGTTCGCAGTCGTTCGTGAGCCGTTGCGCGGGTGAAGGCGCTGCGGCACACAGAAAGCGTTAAAGCGATGAAGAACGGATTATCTCGCAGGGGATTTTTGCAGACAGGCGCGGCGACGGCGGCCTGCGCGGCAACAGGAATTGTGCCTATGCTGATGGGCGCGGCGACAGCGGGCGCGGAGGCGATTCCAGCTTCAGGAAAGTTTTCGCCGCTCAGCCTGGGCCTGGCCAGCTATACGTTTCGCAACTTTACTCGCGCGCAACTGATCGGCTTCATGAAGCAGTTGAACGTGTACAACCTGAACTGCAAGGACGTGAAGGACCATCTGCCGATGGATCCCGCGCTGGAAGCACAGGCGCTGGCCGACTATGCCGCGAACGGCATCAAGCTCCACGCCGCGGGCGCCATCTATTTCCAGAACAACTCCAGCGACGAGATTCGCGCCAAGTTCGAGTACTGCAAAAGGGCGGGCATCAAGGTGATTGTGGCCGGGGACCCGACACCGGATACGCTCCCGCTGATTGAGCCGTTTGTGAAGGAATACGACATCCGCCTCGCCATCCACAATCACGGCCCCGAAGACAAGCTCTTCCCTTCTCCGTTTGACGTGCTGAAGGTGATCAGGAACATGGACCCGCGCATCGGCTGCTGCATTGACGTGGGACACGCCGTGCGCGCAGGGACAAACCTGGTTGAAGCGATTCACGCCTGCGGTCCGCGCCTCTATAACATGCACGCGAAGGACCTGACCAGCTTTTCAGACAAGGAGAGCCAGGTCCCCGTGGGCGAAGGCATCCTGCCCTTCCGCGAGATGTTCGAGGCGCTGATCAAGATCGACTATCAGGGCTTCATCGATCTCGAATACGAGATTCACCCCGACGATCCCATGCCCGGCGTGATCGAGAGCTTCGCCTTTATGCGCGGCGTGCTGGATGGGATGGGGTATCTGACGCACGCGTGAAGAAAGCAGCGAGTTAGCGAGTGTTATCAGGTCAGCAAGTCAGCGGGTCGGCGAGCCAGCGGGGTCGCGAGGCTAATTAGTTCGCGCGGCGGGCGTGGACTCTGGAATCATGCCGATGGTTGCGAGCCAGGTCTCGACTAATGCAGGCCATCGGGTAATGGGCAGCTTCGTAGGCCGCGGCCCGAACGCGTGATTGCCCTGCGCGTACAAATGCATCTCCGCCGGGACCCCGGCTTTCTTGAGAGCAACGTAATAAGACAGCGAGTCGTACACAGTGTCGACATGGTCATCCTCTGCCTGCAGGAGAAAAGTGGGCGGCGTTTCGCTGGTGACATGTATGTCGGGATTCAGGCCGAGATTGTCGTCGGCTGCCGCGAGCGCATCGGGCGGAGGAAGGGTGTACTTCTTCGTGCCGAATCCGGCATCGTACTCCGCCGCCGCGCGGGAGAGATGGCCGGGATAAATGGCCAAGGCAAAATCGGGGCGGCAACTGAGCTGGTCTGCCGCATCAATCGGGGCGTATAACCGCTTGTCGAAGGAGACGCTGGTTGCCACGGTCAGGTGGCCGCCGGCGGAAAATCCCAGCACGCCGATCTTGTGCGGATCGATGTGCCACTCCGCGGCGTGAGCGCGCACAAGCCGGATCGTTCGCTGCGCATCTTCGAGGGCCATCGGCGACTCCGGATAGGGGCCGGATTTCGGATACGGGCCAACGTCCGTCACGCGGTACTTCAGCAACACGCACGTGATTCCCTTTTGCGTCAGCCAGTTACAGACCTCGGTTCCCTCCAGATCGATGGCCAGAATCTGGTAGCCACCGCCGGGAAAAACGACGACCGCGGCGCCCGTGTTTGTGCCGGTCGGCGAATAGACCGTCATCGTGGGCTGCGTGACGTTTTCGACGTACGTCCACGGCCTGCCGGCTACGAGGTCCTTGACCTCTGTCTTTGCTGTCTCTGGTCCCCCGAACGGCTGCGGGTCGGGCGCGGCGCCGGGCCAGATGGGTATTTGCGTGTGGCCCAGATCCCAGGTCTCATCCGCTGCGGCGGAGAGACCTGGGGCACCCGGATGCCGGTCGAGTGTTTGTGCCGAGATGTTGGAGACGGAGAAAGCAGAACAGAGCGCGAGAAGAATGAGCCAATTCACAGTTCTTGCAGCGTATCAGCTTATTCGTGGCTATTCCGATTCATGATGAAATAGCGGGTTGTCGTCGTATTGTCGCCAATTCGGACGAATCGCCACCTCGAACTCCCGAAAGACAACCGCGGATCCCTCGTCGCCCGCCGCGGCGGGCTCTGTCGGGATGACATTGCGCTGGGAGAGCGGCGATATCGTGCCCTTTCAAAGCCGATGCCGTGTCTACGATTTGTTCCTTGCTGCGCTGCCCCTCGCCGCTTATTGCAGGATCGGAATCCCCGCGATCCGCTGCTGCCATTCGGCGGGGCCCGTCTGGTGCACGCTGGTTCCCTTTGAATCGACGGCCACGGTGACGGGCATGTCTTTGACATCGAATTCGTAAATCGCTTCCATGCCCAGGTCGCCGAAAGCCAGCAGGCGCGAGCCGCGAATGGCTTTGGAGACCAAATATGCTGCGCCGCCGACGGCCATCAGGTACACGGCGCCGAACTCGCGGATGGCTTCAATGGCCTCGGGGCCACGCTCGGCCTTGCCCACCATGCCCAGCAGTCCGGCCTGAGAAAGCATCTGGCGCGTGTACTTGTCCATGCGCGTGGCGGTTGTCGGTCCTGCCGGGCCGACAACCTCGTTGCGTACCGGATCCACGGGTCCTACGTAATAAATAAAGCGGCCGCGGAGATCGACGGGAAGCTTTTCGCCTCTGTTCAACATGTCGGACAGGCGCTTGTGCGCGGCGTCGCGGCCGGTGAGCAGTTTGCCACTCAGCAAAATCACTTCGCCGGGCTTCCAGGTGGCGACCTCCTCGCGCGTGACTGCGTCGAGGTTGACGCGACGCGCGCTCGACACGTCATAGGCAAGCTTCGGCCAAGCGTCGAGCGGCGGCGGATCGAGAAAGACGGGGCCGGAGCCGTCGAGCACGATGTGCGCGTGACGCGTGGCGGCGCAGTTGGGGATCATGGCGACGGGCAAATTGACGGCATGGGAGGGTGTGTCGATTACCTTCACATCGAGCACGGTCGTGAGGCCGCCGAGCCCCTGCGCGCCGATGCCGAGGCGATTGACCTTGTCGTAAAGCTCGACGCGAAGTTTTTCGGCAGTCGTTTTGGGGCCGCGCGCGATCAGCTCCTGAATATCGATGGGGTCCATGAGCGACTGCTTGGCGAGCAGCATGGCCTTTTCCGCCGTCCCGCCGATGCCGATGCCGAGCATTCCCGGCGGGCACCAGCCAGCTCCCATGGTGGGCACGGTTTTCAGAACCCAGTCGACGACGGAATCGTTGGGATTGAGCATGACGAACTTTGATTTTGCTTCAGATCCGCCGCCTTTGGCCGCGACGGTGATTTCAACCGTCGAGCCGGGGACCACTTCGACAGAGACAACGGCCGGCGTGTTGTCTTTGGTGTTGATGCGCTTGCCGGCAGGGTCGGACAGCAAGGAGAGGCGGAGCTTGTTGTCGGGATCGAGATAGGCGCGGCGGACGCCCTCGTCAACCATTTCCTGGAGTGAGAGCGAAGGGTTGCCGCCCGCAGGTCCCTCGAACCGCACGTCCATGCCCAGCTTGATGAAGGCGTTGACGATGCCCGTGTCCTGGCAGAGAGGGCGATGGCCCTCGAAGCACATGCGGCTGTTGATGAGGATCTGCGCCATGGCATCGCGCGCGGCCGGCGACTGCTCGCGCTCGTAGGCCTCGGCGAGCGAGCGGATGAAGTCCTCAGGGTGGTAGTAGCTGATGTACTGCAGCGCGCCCGCAATGCTCGAGATGAAATCTTCCTGGCGTATGACGGTCATGGAATTCCTCTGCACTCTCTAGGGTATTCGATGCCGCGGGAGATGAGGAATGGGCGGACAATTTGCGGGTCGTGAAAGAGTGAATAAGTGAAGGAGTGAGGAAGTGATTGAGTGAATGAAGAGGCCACCCGGAGTCTCGCTGCTTCGCTTTTTCACTTGCTCAGACGGCAACTCCGGTGCGAGCGGCTAGCGGCGCGCTTAACTGCTGCCGCAGGCTGCCGGCAAGGTCGGCGACCACACGAAGGCGGTCGGCGACCGGGGCTGGGACTTCAGATCCCGAGAGCGCCAGTTGCGAGTGCAGCAGGAGCCCGGCCACGGTGGACTTGAGTTCGGCTTCGATCGCGGCAGCAGCGGCGCGGCGAGCCATGGCCTGCTCGCGCTCGCGGCGATGCAGCGCCGAACGAATCTCGCGGATAAGACGCGCCGCTCCCGAGACGGCGAAGTTGATCTGCAGCGGAATGGCCAGGCCGGCAGCCTCGCAGATGCGGTCGGCGGCCGGGGGATCGCACTCGGCGAGAGTCTCGTCGATGACAAGGGCATGAAACTCGCCTTTGCGCAGGCAGGCGAGGGCTTCGCGGCGGCCCGCGGCCACTTCAACCGTCATGCCCAGTTGCTTGGCGACGACATCGGCGCAGTTGCGCGCGCCTTCGATTCCGGTGACTAAAAGGATGCTCATCATTCAGCTCCTGGTTACTAGCTTCTAGCTTCTAGCTTCTAGCTTCTAGCTACTAGCTTCTAGCTACTAGCTGCTAGCTCGGTTTTTGGCTTCTGGCGGTTGGCAGGAATCTTCCGGCATGTTCCCGATCAGAAAGGCCTTCGAGGAAGACTTCGGCTGTCGATGGCTGCTGGATGGAGCTGGAAGCTAGAAGCTAGCAGCTAGAAGCTATGTCTTTACTCTTCCAGCAGCGGATCGGCGATGCCGTACTCCTTGAGTTTGCGGTAGAGCGTGGTCTTGCCGATGCCGAGGAGCCTGGCTGCCTGCAGCTTGTCGCCGTTGAGTGTGCGGATGGCCCCCAGGATCGCGTCGCGCTCGAGGTCGGCCAGGGGCTTTACGCCAGGCGCGGCTGAGGCGTCGGCTTCATCGCCCCGGCCGGCGTGACGCGCATCGAAGTCCTGCTGGAGGCCCTGCTGCTGCAACTGCGTGGGCAGATCGCCGAGATGCAGCACCGGGCCCGAGGAGAGCGCGGTGGCGCGTTCAAGAGAGTTTTCGAGCTCCCGCACGTTGCCCGGCCAGTCGTGGCGCATCATGGTGCGCAGGGCTTCATCGGAGAGCGTGAACTTGCGGTTGTGCTCGCGGCTGATGCGGTCGAGAAAATGCGCGGCGAGAAGTGGAATGTCTTCGCGTCGGTCGCGCAAGGAAGGCAGGCGCAGGTTGACGACGTTGAGACGGTAGAACAGGTCCTTGCGGAAGGTGCCCCTCTCGACCATGGTGGCGAGATCGCGGTTGGTTGCGGCCACGATGCGCGCCTTGATGGGTATGCGATGGGTCGCGCCCACGGGGCGGACCTCTTTTTCCTGGAGAGCGCGCAGGAGCTTGGCCTGCAGATCGAGCGTGAGCTCGCCGATCTCGTCGAGAAAGACGGTGCCGCTTTCGGCCGAGACCAGAAGGCCGTCTTTCGCGCGCATGGCCCCGGTAAAGGCTCCCTTGACGTAGCCGAAGAGCCGCTTTCGATCAGTGTCGGCACCAGCGATCCGCAGTCGACGGGCAGGAAAGGTTTCTGCGCGTTGGGACCGTAGGCGTGGATGGTGCGCGCCACGGGCTCCTTGCCCGTGCCGCTTTCGCCCAGGATCAGCACAGGGTGCGTGCTCTGGGCGACTTTGGAGAGGATGCGGTAGATCTTCTCCATCTCCGGCGAACGGCCGATCATCGAACCCAGCCCTTCCGACAGGCGCAGTCTCTCGCGCAGCTGACGCGAGGCTGTGTCGGTCATGTGGGCCTGCGCGGCGCGGTCGAGGACCGTCGAGAGCTCGTCCATGGCGAAGGGCTTGGTGAGGTAGTCGGAGGCGCCGCAGCGCATGGCCTCGACCGCCGCGTTCACCGAGCCGGTGGCGGTCATGGCGATCACCGAAGTATCGGGATAGAGCAGCTTGACCTCGGAGACAAGCTCCAGTCCCTCATTCGAGCCCGAGGGCAGGTTCACCAGCAGAATGTCGGCGATGTGGCCGCGCAGCAGGCTTCTGGCCTGGCCGAGATCGCCCGTGCTGTCGACCGCATAACCGAGGCTCTCGGCGATCTCCGCGCAGGCCGAACGGACGGCCGCATCGGCGTCTACCACCAGCAGGTGCAGACGGACGGACGGCTCGGCAAGTTGCGGAATGAACTCCATCTCTCGTGTGTTGAAGACTGTATCCAGCATTGTATGCGCCTCCTGGATGGAATGACAGCCCGATTCGCCCTCGTGGTTCGTGCTTCGTGAATCGTGATTCGGGCTTTCAGTTTTTTAGAACTCAGCCCCTCGTCTATGCGATCGGCATGCGCGCCGGTGGTACCTTTGCAACGTTCTTTCCTGGGAATCTGGACGCCGGCATCAGTTTGCCTTGCGCAGCGGCAGCTCCATGCAGAAGCGCGCGCCGCCATGCTCGCGATTCCCGGCGGTGATGCGTCCTCCTGCGCCTTCCACGATGGAGCGCGTGATGGTGAGGCCCAGACCGCGATGGCTGAGCGTCCAGTTGCCATGCGAGTCTGTCACTCATGCCGTGCGAGGTGTAGCCGGAGGTGAAGATCGTCTCCAGAGCGTCCGGCGGAATTCCAGGGCCGCTATCCTCGACGGTGACGAGAAGACAGGCCGCTGTGCCCTTCGCGGGAGGCTCTTCGCGCAGGCCGATGTGGACGCGGCCGCCCGAGGGCATGGCCTCCGCGGCGTTTTTCACCAGGTTTACCAGCACGCGCGTCAAATCTTCGCCGGTCAGGCGCACCGGACGCGCTCCGCCCTCGGCATGAACGGTTAGGGCAATGGTGGGCCCGGCAAGAGCGGCAAGCAGATTGCGGTTGGCCAGCAGCTCGGCAGCCAGATTCGTAACCGGCGCGGCGGGCAGCAGATCCCATCGCCGGCTTGCACCTGGATGGCTCGCGCTGGCGATGCCCGCGTTGAACCCGCTGGACGGGTCGCCGCCCGGACCCTGATCAAAGATCGCGTTTCCGGCGGCTCCAGGGGCGGTGCGTCCGGGTTCGTCGGATTCTTGCCGGCCGGTCCATGAAAGCGAGCCGGGGGTTTGAGGACGCGCTGTTGCAGCAGTTTGAGCAAGGGCCGGCGCGGGGATTTGACCGGCGGCCGTAACCGTCGCGCAGGCCGTGCCGGCCGGAACGGCGGTTTCCCGTTGCGCATCGATGGCCACGATCTTCTCCACCAGGCGGCGGCTGGCCGCGGCCACCAGACGCAGTTCCTGTCCATAATGCATGAAGGGCGTGGCAAGGATGCCGGGCTCCTCCAGCAGATCGCAGTAGAGCCCCAGCGCCGTGACCATGTTGCGCGCATCGTGTGCCACCTCGGCGAGCGTCTCTCCGCGACTGCGCAGCGCGGCGAGGGTCTCGACGACCTTCTCCACACGCTTCCGGTCGGGAGCGTTCGGCTTGGCATTCGCGCGATTCGTTTTCAGATCGAGACTCTTTGGGGCGAGGCCGACCTCTCTGCGCTCGGGGCTGACTTGCTTGCGCGCAGTGGCGGCTCGTTTTCGTCCCGTCGCTCGGAATGCTTCTGTCGGATGCATGGGAGAGTTCCTTTCCTGCCGTGAGACGTCGAATGAAATTCGTGGTTCGTGATTCGCGCCGTTCGTTGTGCCGCCGTGTCCCCGCCCAGGTTCCCGTTTCTGCGTTTGCGGGTGGAGTTTGTCCTGTTTTCATACACGCGGCGTGCCAAACGCGGACGGGTTTTCTAAGTTTGTGATGATGGAAGGGATAGGCCTTTGGAGCCTTGCGGCTTGAAACGGCGTGACTGAGCCCGGCCGTCCCGAAATGGAACGCACCGGCGAGTCAAACTCGGTAGAAGATCATACGCTGCAATGGTTTAATCGAAGATTCCTCTTCCGGAACTTGAATTCGTTCAATTCCCGGTACGGGACGAGGATTCCAGTGCCGCATGCTTCCGGCGCCACTCTCGTACAATCCGTTTATGAACGCGACAGGAAATGCAACAGGAAGTACAAAGGGGGCTGCCCTCTCTCTCCGGCCCGGCGGCAGAGGCGCAGGCCAACTCCGCCCGCTGACGCTCACGCCGGGCTATGTGCAGACTGCCGAGGGTTCGGTGCTGGTCGCGCTCGGCAACACGCGCGTGCTGACCAACGCAACCATTGAGCAGGGCGTGCCCGGCTGGCTCAGGAACTCGGGGCGCGGATGGGTGACGGCCGAGTACGCGATGCTGCCCCGATCGACAGTGACCCGCACCCCGCGCGAGAGCGAACGCGGCAAAATCGGCGGGCGCACGCACGAGATTCAACGATTGATTGGCAGGAGCCTGCGATCGGTCGTCGACATGCAGGCGCTGGGCGAGCGCACCATCATCCTCGACTGCGACGTGATCCAGGCCGACGGCGGCACGCGCACGGCGGCCATCACCGGGGCGGCCGTTGCGCTGGCGCTGGCGCTGAACGCGCTGGTCAAGGCCGGAACCCTGAAGATTTCGCCGATGAAGCAACTGGTCGCCGCGACATCGGTGGGGATCGTGGGCGGCGAGACGCTGCTTGATCTTTGCTATGAGGAGGACTCTCAGGCCGAGGTGGATATGAACGTGGTGATGACGGCCGATGGGGGCTTGGTGGAGACGCAGGCGACCGCGGAGAAGGGCTCGTATTCGCGCGCGCAACTGAATGGCCTGATCGATCTGGCCGAGACGGGGCTGAAGGAGATCTTCGCGGCGCAGAGGGCGGTGCTGGCTTCCAGCTATTAGCTCTTAAGATTGTTGCATCGGAGGCGTGCGCCGAGGAATCTCCCAAGCATACGATCTGAGATGCGGCTTTTTAGGAGGACCAAGGGAAGAATCCGCCGGTCGTACGGAGAATGCGAATGCCAACAAAGAAGACTTCTGCGCCGCAGGACCGCGACGCGGCGCTGCGCCAACATTTGCTTGAACTGCTGCACGGCGGCCACGCGCACGCGACCTTCGATGCCGCCGTCAAGGACCTACCCGCAGCCCTCCGCGGCAAGCGGCCCAGGGGCGCGGAACACTCGCCGTGGGAGATTCTGGAGCATCTGCGCATTGCTCAATGGGACATTCTGGAATTTTCGCGCGATCCCGGCCACGAATCTCCCGACTGGCCCAGCGGCTACTGGCCTGAAGCGTCTGCGCCGCCCGACGCGAAAGCGTGGGACAAAAGCGCGCGCGCCTTCCGCCGCGATCTCAAAGCCATGTGCGATCTGGTCGCCAACCCGCGCACCGATCTCTACGCGCGCATTCCGCACGGCAGCGGCCAGACGATTCTGCGCGAAGCGATTCTCGTCGCCGATCACAACGCCTATCACCTGGGACAGATGGTGCTGGTGAGGCGGCTGCTGGGCGCGTGGAAGGAATAAGGCAGGGAGTGGCGAATAGGGAGTAGGGGCTTTTGGCTTTTGGCTTTTGGCTTTTGGCTTTTGGCTTTTGGCTTTTGGCTTTTGGCTATTGGCTATTCGCTATTGGCTTTTGGCTATTGGCTATTGGCTATTCGCTATTGGCTATTGGCTATTGGCTATTGGCTATTAGCTTGCCTGCGTGGGGCGGACCGCCGTCCACTGTTTTGCTGTCTGCCGCCGACTGTCTGGTCCTTTTTATCCGGTCGCCAACCCCTCTGCCCTACCAGCCGGTCCCTAGTCCCTATTCCCTGTTCCCTGTTCCCTGTTCCCTGCATCTGGGACGGGCTTCGACCTTTTGGCGGGCTGGTTCGTCTACCCAATGAGGGCTGGTGTGACCCGTCTCAGCCGGCGTTCTCATGTTGAGGAGCAAGAACTTATGCGATTGGGAACCTTGAAACGAGGAACGTCGATCCTGAGCTCGGCAATCATGGGGGCGGCAGTCCTTATGGCTTTTGCGACCGCGGCACAGGCGCAAACGCAGGTGGTGCGCTACCTGGGCACAGTGACGGCCATCAACGGCGACACACTGACCGTGAAGACCGACGCGGGCCAGGTGAATACGGTTGAGGTTCCGTCGACCGCGCAACTGAAGCGCATTGCGCCGGGACAGACCGACCTGAGCAAGGCTGAGGCTCTCGACTTCTCGAGCATCGCCACAGGCGACCGCGTTCTTGTGAACCTCGATCCCAACGCCACCGGCGGAACACCGCAGGCGCTGCGCATCATCGCCATCAAGCAGGCAGACGTGGCGAAGAAACAGCAGACGGAAGCCGAGCAATGGAACCAGGGAGTGCATGGGCTGGTCAAAAGCGTCGATGCGGTCGCCGGCGTGATCAAGGTGAACGTGCGCGCGGGCGCGGTTACAAAGGAAGTCCTTGTGCACACCACGAGTTCGACGGTGCTCAAGCGCTATGCGCCGGGCTCGGTGCGGTTCGATCAGGCGCAGCCGGCGCCGATCTCGGCGATCCAGCCCGGCGACCAGTTGTGGGCGCGGGGCACGAAGAACAGCGATGGAACAGAGATCGCCGCGGACGGCATCGTCTCCGGCAGCTTCCTCAACATCGCCGGTACGATTCTCTCCACAGACACTTCCGCTTCAACCCTGACGGTGAAGGACCTGGCGACGAAGAAGCCGGTCACGATTCGCATCTCTGCTGACGCGCAGATGCGGCGCCTCGACGACACAGTTGCCGCATTTCTGGCCGCACGGCTCAAGAGCGGACAGGCCGGAGGACAAGGCGGCGGCCAGGGAGCCGCGGGTGCGGGCAACGGAGCTGCAGGTGGTGGCGCGCAGCGCAGCTTCAGCCAGAGCGGCGGGGGCGGCGCGGGACGGATGGATCTGGAAACCGTCCTGGAGCGCGCACCTGTGATCCAGCTTCCCAACCTGCAGAAGGGCGAGGCGGTGATGATCGTGGCCACACAGGACGCGTCGGGCGTGAGCGCGGTGCGGCTGCTGGCCGGCGTAGAACCGCTCCTCGAAGCGCCGCAGGCGCAGGACCTGCTTTCAAGCTGGAGCCTGAGTTCGGGTGAATCCGAAGCGGGCGCTCAGTAAATTCATCTTTCATTCATTCATCCGCAAGCGAGGAAACTTTGCCTTCAAAATCGCATTCCATGACTGCTCTGGTTGTCGGTTCTCTCCTGGTTTTTTCCGGCGCGGCCGCGCGGGCGCAGGCAGCGCCCGCAGGCGCGCCTTCAGCAGCACCCGCCGCCCAGGCGGGGCAAGGTGCAACGAACCCGGCGCCGGCGAATCAGGCCAGCCCCGGCACTTCGGCGCAAGTCCCAACGCCTGCGCCGGCCAGCGGCCCGCAAGGCACGCCGGCCCCGGCAGCGACGCTGCACGGGCACATTCTCGATCCCACAGGCGCGCTGATTCCCGGCGCGCAGGTGATCGTGACCAGCGCGGCCGGGAAGAAGGTGGGCAGCGCGACCGCGGACTCCGCCGGCGGCTACCAGGTGCATGGACTTCCCGCCGGAAGCTACGTGATTGAAGCGGATTTCGCGGGCTTCGCTCCGTTCGTCTCTGTGCCGATCGCGTTGGCCGCAGGGCAGACGAAGAACATCGATATCAAGATGGCGATCGAGGCCGCGCAGCAGCAAGTTGTGGTGACCGACGAAGGCGGCCCGACGGTGAGCACGGAAGCCGGCGCCAACTCGACTCTATCGTGCTCAAAGGCAGCGACCTCGATGCGCTTTCAGACGATCCCGATGAGCCTGTCGAGCGAGTTGACGGCATTGGCCGGTCCTTCGGCAGGTCCCAACGGAGGCCAGATTTATATTGACGGTTTCACAGGCGGCCAACTGCCACCCAAGTCGGCCATCCGCGAGATTCGCATCAACCAAAATCCATTTTCAGCGGAATTCGACAAGATTGGATACGGACGCATCGAGATTCTCACCAAGCCGGGCACCGACAAGCTGCACGGGCGAGTCTTTGGCCAGGGAAACGACAACGTCTTCAACACCGGCAACCCGTTTACGGCGGAGCTGCCTTCCTATTACAGCTTTCAATACAACGGCTCGGTGAGCGGCGCGATGTCGAAGTGGGCTTCGTTCTTCTTCAGCGTGGAGCAGCGGGACACGCAGACCGACAACGTGTTTTATATTCCGAACGGCCCGGTGTACGACGGAACCAGCGACATGTGGGCCATCAGCCCCGGCGCGGTTTCAGGAAGTCTCTTCAGCCCAGCGAACCATCTTGAGATCTCGCCGCGCGTCGATCTCCAGCTGGGGCAGAAGAACACGTTGACGCTGCGCTACCAGTATTACCTCAACAACGTGAAAGGCTCTTTGAGCTCAACGTCGCTGCCTTCGACTTCAAGCAACAGCGATTCGACAGAACATACGGTTCAGACTCGACGACACGCAGGTGATCAGCGACAAGATGGTTGACGAGACGCGCTTCGAGTACCGTCGCGCCAATTCGTCCTCGACTCCGGTAAGTTCCGCGCCCGGCTATGGGCCGGCCGGCGACGCGCCCAGCATGAGCGTGCCAAGGGTGTTCTCCTCCGGCGGCAGCTCGGGCCAGACCTCTTCGTCGCACACCGATCACTTCGAGCTCCAGAACTACCTGACGCTCAGCGAGGGCAAGCAGGCGATCAAGATGGGCGCATGGCTGCGCGACGACCGCGAGGCGCAGTCGACGGACGCGAACTTCAACGGCGGCTTTACCTTTCCGTCCATCACGGCCTTTGTGAATACCTGGAACAACTGGGCGAACAACCAGCCGCTCGGCACCAACTGCCCTGCGAACACTGCGGGTGGGTGCTTGCCGACCAAGCTCACGTACACGACCGGACCCTTTGCGTTTCAAGGAAATGTCTTCAACGCGGCGCTCTTCTTCCAGGACGACTGGACGGTGAACAAGCTCCTCACGCTTTCCGGAGGGTTGCGCTGGGAGGGGCAGAACCATATCGCAGACCACAGCGACTGGGCTCCGCGGGTGGCGTTCGCGTACGCTCTCGACGGCCACAAGAAGGGCTCGACGCCCAAGACCGTGCTGCGCGGCGGCTTTGGCCTCTTTTACGACCGCTTCGCCACGAACAATCTGATGGACCTGGAGGAGCTGAACGGCAGCGCCAATAGCCAGAAGCAATTCATCATCACCGATCCCACCTGCTTTGACGGAACGAGCCTGAGCTCGATCAGCGGCGGCTTGGCTTCATGCGGCTCGGGTAACGCGCGCACCTCGGCGATCTACGCGATCTCGCCCACCTACCGCTCTCCTTATCTTGCGCAGCTTGGCGTGAGTGTTGAGCGCCAGTTGAGCAAGGCGGCAACGGTGACGTTTACCTACATGCACACCTCCGGATTCCACCAGCTCGTGGTCCGCGATTCCAACGCCTATCTGCCCGGCGATTACACGTATAACTCCGGCGGCTCGCCGACGATAACGGCAACCCGGCCGAATCCATCCGAAGGCATCGTGGATCAATATTTCCCCGAGGCCGTTTTGAACGAAAACCAGGTGATTGTGAACATCAACACCCGCCTCTCTCCCAAACTGAGCGTGCTGGGTTTTTATGCGGGCAGCTGGGCGAACTCGGACGGCGGCGCGGGATCGAATCCGTCGAACTCGTACGATTTGCGCCAGGATTACGGGCGCGCGTCGTTTATCCGGCCGCAATGGCTTTTCCTGATGGGCAATTACACCGGACCGTGGGGAATCACCTTCAATCCATTCCTCATTGCGCAGGCGGGACGGCCCTACAACATCACCTCGCCCTACGACCTGACTGGCGACAATTTCTTCAACAGCCGGCCTTCGTATACGAGCGCGCCTGCGACCACAAGCAACGTGGTGGATACAAGCTTCGGAACACTGAACCTTGTGCCCGGAGCGGGAGAGAGCATTATTCCCATTTCGCTGGGCAACAGCCCATCGTCGGTTGCCGTGAATCTGCGCGTGGGGCGGACATTCGGGATTGGCCCCAAGGTGCCCTCGGCTGGCGGCCCGCAAGGCGGGCCTCCCGGGGGTGGACCGCCTCCGGGCGGCGGGCGCGGCGGCGGTGGCGGCTTCGGCGGCGGCTTTGGCGGTGGACCGTTTGGCGGAGGCGGCGGTGGACGCGGCGGTTTCGGCGGCGGCGCAAACGCGAACAACAAAAAGTATTCGCTAAACTTCAACGTCCAGGCTCTGAATTTGTTCAACGACATCGACCTGGGCACGCCGGTGGGAGGCATTCAGCCGACATTCAATCCGAGCACGGGGCTTTACGGGCCGGGTCCGCAGTTCGGCAAGTCGGATGGCCTGGCAGGCAGCATCTTCTCCACCAGTTCGGCGGCGCGGCGCATCTTTTTCCAGGCAGCGTTCCAATTTTAGAAACGGTGGGCGGTGAGCGGTGGACGGTGAGCGGTAGAGGGCGATGATCGAAGTTTGCTGTTCCTTGTCCACCGTTCGCCGCTCACCGTTCACGAATCAGCTGTTCGTAGAGGGCGAGCCACCGGCCTGCGGCCGCGTCCATGCTGAAGTGATCCGCGATGCGCTGTCGTGCGGCGCGGCCAGTAGCGGCGAGCACTTCCCTGTTCTTCTTCATCGTTGCGGTCATGGCGTCGGCAAGCGCTTCTGAATCTTTGGCCGGAACGATGACGCCGGCGTCTCCGACCAGTTCGCGCACGCCGCCAACGTCTGTCGCGACGACGGGTTTCGCCATGGCCATCGCTTCGCCCACGGCGAGCGGCATTCCCTCCCACGCGGAACCGGAGACAAAGGCGTCTGCGGCACCGAGGAGCGCCGGCATGTCGCGGCGCAGGCCCAGCCAGCGGACGGAGTCCCTGATTTCGAGTTCGCTCACGATTTGCTGCAACGCAGCGATCTGGCCCACCGGGGCATCGCCCGCGATCCACAAACGAGCATCGGCGCGTCCGGAGCTTGCTTCGGCAAAGGCGCGCAAAAGATTTGGATAGTCTTTGTTCGGGACCAGCCGGCCGACGGCGAGCCAGACAAACTCGGCTTCTTCCGCCGCAGCGGAAACACCCAATTCCTCCCGAATCCGCGCACCGCTCGCTCCCTCGGGAGCGAATTCATGAACGTCGATGCCGTTGAGAATCACCGAGCACTTGCGACGCGGCACCGCGCCGAGCCGAATGAAGCGATTGGCGGCGGCCTGGCTCACTGCGACGGTGTGCCTGCTTAATCTGTCCGTGACGCGATAGGCGAGCATGCGATGCCGCCCGCCCTCGTACACGTTATGCACGGTGGAAAGCGCGACGAATGGCGGAGTGGCCAGCCGAAGGAGGCGCGCAAAAATGTTGGCGTGATAGCCGTGGCCGTGGACCAGATCGGGGCGAAAGTCGCGAAGGAATGCATGCGCGCGCCTGAAACCATCAAGCATGGTCCAGGGATTCTTGCGCAGGTTGAGGTAAAGCGTCGGAATCGTGGTAGGCCACTCTGCTGCAAGGGGCGGCAGGAGCACCAGCAGCCGGACGGTGTGACCGCGCGCGGCCATGCGGTCCGCGATGGCCAGCGCCTGCTTTTCCGCCCCGCCCACGCCGAGCGACGAGAGCAGGTAGACGATACGCATGGGGGCCGAACCTTGCTTAGAGCCAAATGCTGTTCGAAGCCAATGATTATTTAAAGATTGATCTGACCGATGATAGCGCAGATTTGGCGGCCATGGCCGGCCGCGAGACGCGAAGGCTGAGCGGCGTGTCGAGGGCGAACAGTCCCGGACCCAGAATCATGATGAGCAGCGCGGCGAACCAGTAGTTATAAGCATCGGCGCCCTGAAATCGATCGGGATTGGAAAGAACCCCAAGGAAGGCTGGCTTTTCAGCCGTCCAGAAGGCGACGGTCATATTGACGAAGAGCACCAGCGCGGTGAGGCGCGTCAACAACCCGACAGCGAGGAGGATGCCGCCGGCAAACTCTACAACCGAGACAAAGAGTGCTGTCTGATGCGGCATGGGCAGGTTCAATGATTCAAAGTACAGGCCGACGCGGTTGAGGTTGTGCAGCTTGCCCCAGCCATCGGTTGCGAACTGCCAGCCCCAATAGAGGCGGATGGCGAGCAGCAACGGGCTCTCGAGTTTTTTCAGAAATGCGCGCATGCCGCCGTATGCGACGGTTGCGGTTCGTACAAGAGCGGACATAATTCTCCTTGCAACTGCGTTGGATTCAGAGATGAAGACCCAGGGTTACTGTGCGCAGATCCAGCCGAGCTCGGCCCAACTGCCAAACCATTGTTGCACGCGCTTGGGGCGGCGGCGCAGCGCGATGCGCGAGCCGTCAAAACCAGCCTCGATCGCTTCGCCGAGCGAGCGGCCGTCGCGCAGAGCGACGAGGGTTTGAAACTCTTCGCGCTCGATCCGCCGGTAATAAACGGAGAGATCGACACGGTGCACAGCGAGCCACGTGGGCCTGGGCCGGAGCGTTGGAATCTCAATATCCCCGCCGGAATCTTCGTGTGCGATCCCGGCTTCACTGGTCTGGCGTTTCTCGCGTTTGTGCAATTCCAGCACCAGGTCATCGGCGGGGTAGCTGAGCGGCACCAACTGCAGGCAGGGCTGCAAGGCAAGTTTCGATTCGCCTTGAAGCGCTGCAATCTGACGTTGTGTGAGCGGATCGCGCTCGGGCGCGTCGAAGGCTTCAACACACGCCCATTCGATTCGCGCCAAATCGACCGCAAGACGATGACGGCGGCCAGCGTGCCCGGGATGCGCGGCGAGCCACTCGGGAAGTTTCGATCCCAGGTTGCGCAGAGTGAATGAGCGGCTGGGATGCTCGGTGAGATAGGCAATGCTGAGCGCTTCAAAGCGTTGCTCGCCTACCAGAGCGCGAAGGGCCGGAAAATCCTCGGCCAATGCGCCGAGCACGCGAAACCAATACTGCCGGTTGTAGATCTCGAGCCGCTCGAACGCCGTGAGCCGCGAGTTGGGCGCGATGAATGAGGCCGCGACTTCGGTCATCGGGCGCCCGTCCTGCGCGGTTGCGCGCATGGTGTCATGTTTCGTGAGCGGCTGCATGACTGCGGCGGCCATCTCGCGCTGGAGCTGTTCCAGATTCATTGCATTCGTGGTCACTTTGCAGCCTCCGCGAGCTGGGCAGAATGCAATTGCAGTTCCCTCGCCTTCGCTCCCACTTGACTCGGTTCAGGGCTCGCTCCGCTCGGGATGAAATCGTTTGGAGATTCGAATCCGGTGGAGGCCGCTGCAGACTTCGGAGACAGCTTCAGATAGCGCTCGGCCTTCCTGGCTTCCGCGTGAACCTCGTCGAAGCTGGGAATGTGGTCGTCCCACTCGAGCAGCGTGGGCGTAGGGCCGCAACGCTCAATGGCGCGCGCATAGAGCTGCCAAACCGGATCGATGACCGGGTGATCGTGCGTATCGAGAATGTACTTTTCGTATTTCGAATGGCCGGCGATGTGAATCTGCGCCACGCGATGCGCGGGCACGGCATTCACGTAGTCCATGGGGTTGAACTCGTGGTTCATGGCCGAGACATAGACGTTATTCACATCGAAGAGAATGCCGCAGTCGGCGCGCTCCACCACTTCGGTCAAAAACTCCCACTCCGTCATCTCGGATCCCGTGAACGCGGCATAGGAGCTCACATTCTCGACGGCCACGGGAATCTCAAGATAGTCCTGCACCATGCGCACGCGGTCAACGGTTCGTTTTACCGCTTCCCAGGTGTAGGGCAGCGGAAGCAGATCGTGGGTGTAGGTTCCGTCCACCGAGCCCCAGCAGAGATGATCGCTCAGCCACGGAGTCCTCGTGCGCCGGACTAATTGTTTGAGCCGCTTCAGGTGCTCCGGATCGGGCGCGGTCACCGAGCCAAAGTACATCGACACGCCGTGCTGGACGACCCTGTATTGCTCCAGAATGCGATCGAGCGTGGCCAGCGGACGGCCCGCATCGATCATGTAATTTTCCGAGATGATTTCAAACCAGTCGACGACCGGTTTGCGCGAGAAAATGTGCTCGTAGTGAGGAATGCGCAGGCCGATGCCGACGCCGTGGTCCTGATACGCATTGAATCGATTGCCGGGCATAGAGGGAAGAGAGAATGGTCGGTGGACGGTGGACATGGTGAACAGTGGACGGTGAACAGTGATCAGTTGTCAGCGACGAGCGGCCTACAAAATCAACCGGCGCAAAAGACTGTTTGCACCGTAAGCCGACCACCGACAACCGACCACTGTTTCATCGCTGACAACTGAGAATTGTTCTTAGACGCGGCCTGGCATCGCGGAGCCGTCGGTGGCGCATCCGCCCTTGCCCTTGCAGCTGTTCTTGCCCGAGCAACCGTTGTCGCCGGACTTGCAGCCGCCCTGGCCTTTACAGTCATTCTTGCCTTTACAGGAGTGCTTGGTGGTGTCCTGGTCGAAGCTGGTGTAGCGAAGGCCGGCCTTGGCAGCCCTGAGCTGGTTGGCCTGCGGTGTGGCTTGGGTGGCCGCGTGGGCCGCGACTGCGCTTCCGCCGGCGAGACCGGTGAGCGCAGCAGTGAGGAGCATGGCATTGAACTGGTTCTTCATGGCGTTTTGACCTCGTATGGGGATGGCGCGGAGTTTCACCGCGGGTTAGGGAAAGCAGGGTGGTGAGAGCGGCAAAAATTGCTGAACCGCTCCAGTTCGTCCATCCCGCAGAATTGGTGGTACGCAACCTTGGAGTGCCTGCGCGAAAAAAGGTTACAGGGAAAAACCGCGCGGCAGAATGAATTTATCACTTTTGGGGTTCGATTGTGCGTTGCCCCTTCGCGCTTGCTATCGGCAGTTCGATTTCAAGGCAACCGAGAGTAAAGGCGAACGGAAATGGACCCGGGTCGCTGGTTCGGTAGGATCCGTCGAAGAATACGAATGCAAGGTCAGCATTCTCAACGTCGAATTCGAACGTGGGTTTCCACGGACCACTGTGCCAGCCGCGATCCTCCCCGGTCATGATCTGGATCGGCTGATCCCATTCGGTCAGGATTCCCGAGGGCGTTTCCGCGCGGCACCACCATAGGCCTGTCTCCGGGCCCGCGCCCACGCGGGCGAAGACCGCGTCAAATGAACCGGCTCGCCCGCGGACGCAGAAATCGAACATCTTCATTTCAGGAGAGGCGAAAATGGTGGGTTGAGTCCATCCGGTCAGTCCATCGTCGCTCTCAGCATAGCCCTGCACCAAATAGTTCTCGTGGTTTGACCCCGCGACATACCACATCTTCCACTTGCCGCCGTGATAGATCAGGTTCGGCTCGAACACGCTTCCATGTTCCCACGTTTCAGTCGCGGTAAATACCGGGGCAGGTTGGTCGATCCACGCCTCCCCGTTCCATTCCAGGAAGCCTATCGTATAAGGTCCCCACAGGTGATCTGCCGCTCCCGCGTAGTAAATTCGCTCCACATACTTTCGCTTGCTTGGGTCCCATCCTTTTACGTAAGAGGGGCAATGCCGACCGCCATTGCCGTCCCATGCGCGGCTTACACTCTGTGCTGCAAGAGGCGCCAGTTCGCCCGCATCGTCCCGGGTGAGCTTCCAGCCCAGCGCTGAGAGGCTCGCGCCTTGGTCCAGCGAAGCACTGAAGAGCTGCGTGGCGCCCTGTCCGCCGATCTGGCCGGCGAGATACATCCACCACTGGCCGCCACGCCTGACCACGCTCGCATCGAGTACTTCCGTGCCCTTGGCTGAAGAGCCATTCCGTGGATCGAAGAGCTTCGTCTCCCTTCCACAAAGAAGATTTCCGGTAAATGCCATGCCAATTCCCTTCCTGCGCGGCGCGTCTTTTCCGCACGAGCCCAAGGATGCTCGCCCATGACTCAACTTCAACTCACCCTGGCGCCTTTTCTGCAATCGCAAGGGGAAAGGCGCGTGCCGATCTTTCGCGTTAAGTTGGACGATCGGGCCGTCGAAATCGGGCTCCTTCAATTCTATGATTGATATTAATTCCTTCGGAAATTCACCGATGGCAGCCCGCTGCGCTACTCTGTTTGAGCCCGTGGCAGATTGGGCTATTCTGCGCGCCCGCAGATTCGGGAGGCCGATTGCAAAGCACAAAGGGATTGTCAGCAGTGTCGGGCACGGCGATGGTGATGGCGCTGTTGCAGAGCTTGTGCACGGCAATTCTGACCATCAACGGCATTCGCGTGGGAATTGGAGTTGCGGCCCTTGCCGCCGGCAGCATTGCTGCGCCGCTGCTTTCGTTTCATCGCGATGCCATTCGGATCCCCATGCTTTCGATCGCAGTCATTGGTGCGGTGGTCAACCTGGCTGTGCTGGCGTGGGTCTGGCACCTGCGCGCGCGGCCCGAGTCGCAATGGCGCAGGCAGCCGATTACGAAGAAGCAGCGCTGGTCAGAGCGGCTGCAGATCGCCTTGTCGATCGCCACGCTGGTTCTGGTGGGTCTTGAGGTCTTTACGCATCCGATCGTGAATCACGGCGCGTCGGCATTCTGAGATTCTTTCCGGCCACTGTTTCCCTGCGTTTTTCGCGATGTAATCCTTTTCAATGCCACTTCAGGAAAGCTCTCGATAAGAACTTTCGCTGAGCGATCACCGTTGAGCCGCCTTGCATCGAATGCTCTCAAACGGGCGTGATTGCTCATGGAGGAAAATAATTATGCGTAGATTTCGGGCAAGTATCGTGGGAGAGTTCCTTAAAGTTGCAGCGCTCGCCGGGCTATGGATGTGTCTAACGACCGCAAATCCAGCCGCGGCACAATCGGGGGGAGGAAGTGGCGGCAGCGGCGGATCTGGATCCGGCGGTTCGGGATCGGGCGGATCGGGTGGGCAAGGTTCGGGACAGGGTGGTCAGGGTTCGGGAGGACAGGGCTCCGGTCAGGGAGGTCAGGGTTCGGGCCAAGGTGGACAAGGATCCGGTTCCGGGCAGGGTCAAGGAAACGGATCAGGCCAGGGGAACAATTCGCCGGGCGGCGGCAACGGCAACTCAAATGGATCGGGCAAGAACAATGGGAATCATAATGGGAACAGCAACAGCGGAAACCACCCCAACGGATCCGGCGACTCGGGCGGACAGGGCAAAAATCCACCGACGACGACTCCCCCGCAACACTAGCGTGTGCGCCTTGCAACAGCTTGATGGTCTTGCGGTGATGGCAAGGGATGCCGCAGCCGTGGGGAAGTCACGATCCCCGGGCTGCGAGCTCCTCCTCCAGCCGCTCGTGCAGCCGCTCGCTGAATCCGGCGGGCAACTCGAAGACGCGATCGTCTGCGACGAGCACGACAACATTGCGCGTGGAGTCAAGAACCGCCGAGCAGATTTCGCACGTCTCCAGATGCTTGTCGATTTCGGCGCGCAGCTCAGCGTCCACCTCGCCGTCGATGTAGGCGGAGATGTGCTGCCAGACGTGTTTGCAGTCGATTCTCATCGTGCCCTGCCCCTGGCCCATCCAAACAAACCTGGCCGACGGGGTGCAATCCCTTTCAACCGTGGCGCCAAACTGCGCTGCAAGAGTGCCCGCGCCCGGTGAAGGCGTACCTTCACGGCTCCCTCGGTGATGCCGAGCGCGGCGGCGGTCTCGCGGACGTCCATCTCTTCGATGTCTCTGAGCAGCACGACGTTACGGTAAATCTCCGGCAGACCGTCGATGGCCTGCCTGAGCGCGGCCGCCAGCTCCTTTTGCTCCAGTGCCTGGTTCGGAACCTCGCGCCAACTGGTCAGGATGGCCGGCGTAAAGTCGCCGGTCTGGTCATCCGTAAGCGCGTCCAGTGAATCCTCCCGGCGCGTTTCGGCCTTGCGCAGACGGCCCAGGCCCTCATTGCGCGCAATGGAAAGCGCCCAGGTGCGGAATTGCGACTCCCCGCGGAACAGGTGCAGGTTGCGGTAGATCTTCACAATGGCTTCCTGCGCCGCATCTTCGGCGTCGGCCTCGTTGCGCAGGATAGACATCAGGAGAAAGAAGATAGGCCGCTCGCAGGGGCGAATCAAATCGTGAAAAAGCTGCTTTTCCCCGGCCAAAATCCGCTGGATGCAGTCGGCCTCGAACTCCGGATTGGGTGCCTTCTTCATCGATCTTCACGAGCGGGCTCGGAGCTGCGGTCGAGCGGCTGGAAATGACAGAAATGCCACTGGAGAAACTATATCGTGGCTAGCCCCGGGGATCTTTGCAGGTCCCGCCGCAGGCGTTTGCAGCCCAACGGAGCTGGCCGGCCGCCATTTTTTGCCCTGTCAAAAAGAATCCTTGCAGAAAAAACATGGTCGTGGCTGTACAATCCCCTCACAAGGAGTCTTATGGCCGGAGACATGCAAATTACGTGCAGCGACTGTGGGCAGGAATTTACCTTCAGCTCTGCCGATCAGCAGTTTTTTCAGGAACGCGGTTACTCGACACCCAAGCGTTGTAAGCCTTGCCGCCAGGCAAAGAAGGCCGATCAAGGGGGATCCGGCCACCGTTCGACTCCTTCGCAGGGAACACCTGTGATTTGTTCGGGTTGTGGCCAGCCTACGACCGTTCCTTTTGAGCCGCGTGGGGATCGCCCGGTTTATTGCCGCGATTGCTACACGGCGCGCAAGGGAACGGGGGGCGGGGGACGCGGGCGCTAATCTTGCCCAGGAACGCGGACTGGCTTGCTGATTGAGCCGCGGCGGTATCTTTATTCACCGTGGTTGATTCGGGACGTGGACGGGAGAGCACCGTCGCGGCTTCAGGCGCGGTGATCGCTGTCGTCCTTGCTTTTCGCCGGCCCGCGATCCTGGTTTCTCTCTTCCCTATCAGAAGTGTCGAGGCGGAAGTGCGCGCTGGTTCCCGCGTGCCGAATCGCAGGGTTGACTGCGGGGATTCGATCTTCCCCTGCGAGCCGAATCGGAAATGGACAGAAGGCCAATGGCCCGATAGACTACGCATACGGACCCCCCTGACATCCGTGTAGATAAGGAAATCTCCCAAGGCCATGGCGTCTCAGCTCTCGTTTACCGGATTCGCCTGGAAGAATCTCCGGCGCCGGCGCCTCAGAACCCTGCTCACTCTCTGTGGGATTACGATGGGTATCGGGGCATTCGTGGCATTAGTGGGGTTCTCGCGCTCGTTTGAACACGAATGGCTGCGGCTCTACCAGAGCCTCGGGCACCGATATTGCCGTCCTGCAATCGAGCTTGTTCAACAGCTCGCTCGATGAGTCGCTGGGCGCGAAAATCAAGGCGATTCCAGAGGTGGCGGCGGTTGCGCCGCTGGTATTCAATCTGATCGACCTGACGCCGGATGTGAATGCGCTGGTCTACGGATGGCCGGCCGATTCGTACGAGATCGGTTCTCTCCAGTTCACATCGGGGCGCTCCTTCCACGCCGGACAGGCCGAGGTCGTGCTGGGCGATCTGCTGGCTCAGAATCTGAACAAGAAAATCGGCGATACTCTCACCATTCTGGGCGAGACCTTCACGATCACGGGCATTTTTCACGGGGGCACGGCACTGGAAACGGGCGCAGTGATCATGCCGCTCGATCAAATGCAGAACATTTCCAGCCGCCAGGGAAAAGTGACCGCATTTCACGTGCGGCTTCGTCCCACTCCGGCCGGCGAATCGTATGAGCACTATGTGGCCCAGGTGCAGGCAGAGATAGACGCGCTGGAGCCCGGGATTCGCGCCGAGGCTGCCTCGGAACGTGCATCCAATAATCAGATCGTCGATATGGCCCACGCGGTGGCCTGGGGTACGTCGTCCATCGCCCTGCTCATCGGCATCGTGGGCATTGCCAACACCATGGCTATGTCGGTATTCGAGCGCACGCGCGAGATCGGCGTTCTGCGCGCGCTCGGCTGGAAAGGACGGCACGTGATTCTGCTGATTCTCACGGAGGCGGGAGTCCTCGGCCTTGCCGGTGGCCTGCTCGGAATCCTTGCGGGACTGGGCGCTCTGTGGATTCTCTCCGTGATGCCGCAGACCGCGAGCGTGGTTTCGATGTCCATCTCGCCAGTTCATCTGGTTGAGTCGCTGCTGATCGCCATCGGATCGGGGCTCGTAGCAGGAGCGTACCCCGCGTGGCGAGGATCGCGGCTCTCGCCTGTGGAGGCATTGCGCTATGAGTAGCCCGATTCTTGAAGCCCGGGGATTGATGAAGAGCTACGACGACGGGCGCGTCGTGGCTTTGCGCGGAGTCGACATCACCATCGAGGCCGGCGAGTACGTGACCATCAGCGGAGCCAGCGGCAGCGGTAAATCCACCCTGCTGCATATGCTGGGCGGCCTTGATTCGCCGAGCAGCGGCCAGGTTCTCTTCCGCGGATCGCCGCTGGGCACCGAGGTGAACCTGGACGACTTTCGTTCCCGCCAGGTCGGATTCATCTTCCAGGCATTTCACTTGCTGCCCACATTGCGCGCGGTTGAAAATGTGCAGGTGGCCATGCTGGCGCTGAACGGCCGCGCCAACCACCGCGTGGAGCGCGCGTCGGCCCTGCTCGAAGAGATGGGCCTGAAGGATCGGATGCAGCACTATCCGAACGAACTCTCAGCCGGCGAACGGCAGCGCGTGGCCATCGCCCGCGCCCTGGCCAACGACCCGGCCATTCTTCTGGCCGACGAGCCCACGGGCAACCTGGACAGCGTGAATACCGGCCACATCATGGAGATTTTGCGCGGCATCCGGGAGCAGCGCGGCATGACGCTGGTGATCGTAACCCATGAGAACGACATCGCACTGAGCGCGCCGCGCCACATTCGCATCCGCGACGGCAGGATCGAAGCATGAGGGCCGTCCGTGCGGCGTGGATAGCCGTTCTCGCTCCGGCATTGTGGGCTCAAACCGCCAATATCAACGATCTTCTCGCCACCGCTCGAAAACAAATCCAGAATGCCGATTTCCGCGTCAGCGGCCATTTGATCGCGATCGACCCGAGTGGCGCGCGCGTGAGCTATCCGATCACCATCAAGACGCACTGGTTCCCGGGAGAGTTGCGCATGTTTGTCGATCTCGGACAGCCGTCCGGAACCCATCGCGAGATGCGCCGGCATATTCTCCTGGTGATGCCTACCAACGGCGCCAATACCATTCGCATCTCCGATCCGGGCGATGCATCGGCGCACCTGCTGCCTTTTGAGAAATGGAACGACGATCTGCTCGGTCCGGGATTCAATTACGAGGACTTCCTGGAGCAGCAATACTTCTGGCCGAATCAACAATCAGAGGGCATGGTGAAGTTCGGGGCGCGCAATTGCGACGTAGTCAAGAGCACGCCGGGCGCGGAATTTCGAACACACTACGCGGAAGTGAAGACCTGGATCGATCCCACGATCGGCTTCCCTGTCTATGCGGAAAAAACCCTCAAAGACACCGGCGCCGTGAAAGAATTCACATCATATGGTGTGCGCCAGGAAGAAGGCCACTGGTTCGCGCACCAGCTTGAAGTGAAAACCCGCGGGCGGGCCGGGTCGACTTTGCTGATCTTCGACCGGGGCAGCGCCAAGGCGAAACTCACGGCTGCGGACTTCAGTCCGGCCGCGCTGACAAAGTTTTAGGAGAATCATGCACACCGTTCTTTGGATCGCCGCTTTCGCCGCAGTTGTGCTCGCGACCGGTGTGCTCTATCAATGGATTGGCGGCCGGCGCGATCGGCGCCGATTTACATCCTCAGGACGCTGGGTAACCATTGGGGACGGATCCAAACTCTATTTTCATGAGATGGGTGCGGGCGAGCCGACGGTTCTGTTTGAAGCGGGCTTTGGCGCCACACACCTCAACTGGCGAGGGATTCAGGAAACAATTTCCAAGTCAGCACGAACGGTCTCATACGACCGCAGCGGCCTGGGATGGAGCAGCCGCTGCCGTACATCCCGCATTCCCAGCAATATCTCCATGGAGCTGCACCAGATGGTGCGCCAAGCCGGGCTCAAGCCGCCTTTCATCCTCGTTGGGCACTCGTTTGGCGGGCTCGTGATGCGTCGCTACGCCGCGCTTTATCCCGATGAGGTCGTCGGTGTGGTCCTCATCGACCCCATGCGCTGCAATCAATGGCCGCCATTCGATCCGTCAAAACAATCTCAAATCGATTTGGGCCACAAGCTGATCCGCTTCGCCATGCCCGTTGCGTCTTGCGGGCTGGCGCGCATGTTGGTGAGCTTGTTGTTCTGCCGCGCAAGCCATCTCTCCGACCAGATCGTGGGAGCGGCGGGCGCGCAAAAAAAGCACGTCTTGACGCGGATCAAAACCGAAGTGAGAAAGATGCCGCGTGAAGTGTGGCCGGCTGTCGCTGCGCACTGGTCGCGCCCCGGGTTCTATGCCGGCATTCGCAGCCACATATCTTCGATCCCAGAAACGGTGATGGAAATGGATGGGGCGGCGCCGATCCGCGATATTCCCGTTACCGTGCTGACCCCTGCCAATACGACTCCTCTTTCGAAGGATGACCTTAACCGCATCGCAGACTCGGCGCAACAGGTCTTCGCACGCAACAGCGAGCACTGGATTCACCTCGACGAACCCGACCTGGTGATTGATTCCATTCGCGCCATAGTAGCCGCCGCCATGGCTGAAACCGCAGCTGCCGACTAGCCTCTTGCGCCCCTCGGGCGACCCGTCCCGGTAGATCCGGCATCGATCCTTCTCGGGCGTCAGCCGTCACATCTTTCAACAAAAATCCTCGCTAGCCTGTAACAGATCACCTTGTTCAGGGCTTCCTTGTGATAGGAAGCGAGGGCTTTATGGAAGTTAAAGTCAGTCAAATTGAAGGCGTAAAGTTCGAAATTCAGGCTCGGTCGCACCACATCGCGTGCGATCAGCCGGCGGAAAATGGCGGGACGGATTGCGGCATGACCCCGCCGGAGTTTTTGCTCGCGTCACTGGGCTCGTGCGCGGCGTTTTATGCGGCAGAATATCTGCGGTCGCGCAACCTGGCAAAAAGCGGGCTCGAAGTTTCAGTGATTGCGGAAAAGCTGCTCAAGCCGGCGAGGCTGGGCAACTTTCGCGTAGTCGTCACGAGCCCTGTTGCGCTCACCGCCGAGCAAAACGAAGGAATGATGCGCAGCGTGCACCATTGCCTGGTTCACAACACTCTCCTGTCCCCACCGCAAATTGAGATCGAGATCGCCGTGCCAGTAGCGCAGGAGCAATGATCGGTGGGCAGTGATCGGTTCTATGATTTCTTTTCTCTGATCTCTTGGCTCTTCTCTCTCCGCCTCAGCACCCCGCACACTGACCACTGGCCGCTGACCACTGACCACTGACCACTGACCACTGATCACTGACCACTGCATCTACGAGATCCGCACGCTCTTGCCGCGCGAAAGTACCGAGGCCTTGCGGCGGTCTTTGGAGGCGTGGTCGATCTGCTTCCAGAAGCCGATGAAGTAGTCGACGGCCGAGATGGTTGCGACCAATGCAGCAAAGTAGATGGCCGCGACGGCGTACCAGTACACAGGGATCGTGAGCACGCCGATCTGCCAATGATGCCAGCGATGCGCCAAGACTGCTGAGACCACGGAGACGATCTGGACCACGGTCTTCAGCTTGCCCAACTCGCTGGCCGAGATTGTGAACCCTTCCGACGCTGCGATCGATCGAAGGCCGGAGATGAGAAACTCGCGCCCGACGATGACCACCACGATCCAGACTTTAACCACTTCCGGGTTGTATGCGACCAGGGCGACAAAGGCCGCAGTCACCATGATCTTGTCGGCCAGGGGATCGAGCAACATGCCCATGGTGGTGATCTGGCCGCGTTTGCGCGCGAGATAACCGTCCAGCCCATCCGTGATGGACGCCAGCACAAAGAGAATCGATGCCAGTATCTCCTGCGTCCCGCTCGACCCAGCCCAGGGAAAATGTGGCGACAGGATCCACAGGAACAACGGGATCATGATGATCCGCGTCATGGTGATGGAGTTGGGCAGATTCACTGTAAATCCTTTGAAATCAATACATGATTCTCAAGGCGATCGATTTCAACCCAAAAATCGTTGAAAATCGCTGAAGTCCATCGGTACCGGCACGGCGAAGATCGAAGCGGTTACTTCAACTATAAGCGCGCTTGCCACGCACTCGCCAGCGCGGCTGCACCGCGACGACCGTCGAGGTAAACGGTGCAGCGAGTGGAGATGACTTTACCTGTACAGAAAAATTGCCGGCTGGATCCAATTCTATCCGGACCGCAGTTTGCTGTTTGTCTCGCCGGCTAAGACGGAAGTTGCGCCAGATTAAAATCGGTCGGCGCCTCAAATGACCCGCACGGCCTCCGCGTCCTACAATCATTCCGGCCATTGCAATCGACCTGGCCGGAGAGTCTCATGTCCACCTCCACATTCCGTTCGCGCAGAAATCGCACGTTCCCCTCCATGATCCTGGCCTCTATTGGTTTTCTTCCACTGCTCGCGGGTGCTGCCTTAGCCGGAGCGCAGGAACATGCTCCAGTCGCCCCTCCCGGTGACACGCTGACAACGCCTGGACCGCTGGCACAAAAACTTTCTCCCAAGCTCGACAGGCGCGACCTCGCCAAGGCCATCAAGCTTGTTGCCGACTGGCAATTCGGGCGCCTCCCACGAGAGCCGCAAGTCGATTGGACGTGGGCCGCGCTCTACGCCGGATTCATGGCCGTTCCGGACAAGGTCGCGGGCGACAGATACAAAAAGGCGATGCTGCACATCGCCAAGCAGACTCAACTGGCAGCCGGGCCCACGCACCCTTCACGCTGACGATCTGGCCATCGGTCAGATGTACATGGAGCAATACTTCCTTCATCGCGACCAAACGATGATGGCGCCATTGCGCGCGCGCCTCGATGCACAAATCGCGACGCCCGACTCCCTCGATCCAAATCGCCCGCTCTGGTGGTGGTGCGACGCGCTGTTCATGGCGCCTCCCGTCTACGCCGACATGGCTGCGGCAACAGGCGATCAAAAGTATCTCGCGTACATGGACCACGAATGGGACGTCACAACCTCGCTGCTCTACGACCGGTCGAAGCATCTCTATTTCCGCGATGCATCCTATCTGGACAAGCGGGAGAAAAATGGAGAGCCGCTGTTCTGGTCGCGCGGCAACGGTTGGGTCATGGGCGGAATCGTGCGCGTACTCAAAGAGCTGCCCCCCGACTCACCGCTGCGCCCCAGGTACATCGCCCTGCTCAAGGAGATGGCGGCCGAGATGCTCTCAATTCAAGGGCCCGACGGCCTGTGGCGTCCCGGCCTGCTCGACGCGGACGCGTATCCGCTGCCCGAAATCTCCGGCAGCGCATTCATCACTTACGCCATGGCTTATGGCGTCAACGAGGGCGTACTTGATCGCACCACGTATTGGCCCGCCGTGGAAAAAGCATGGGCGGGCATGCTCGCACACGTCTATGCCGATGGCCGCCTCGGATGCATTCAACCCGTCGGAGCCGAGCCCGGCGCGTACGGGGAAACGACGAGCTATGCCTACGGCGTCGGCGCGTTTCTGCTTGCCGGCTCGGAGATCTATCGCAGCGCGAAGTGACCGGAGCCCGGAGCTGAGCCGTTATCGCACCGACAGGCTCGGCGCGCGGCCTCACCATTGCTTCTTGATTTGTGTGTCCACAGCGACGCCTCCATTGGGATCGCGCGTAACGCTGAGAGCCACGCGGGGCGAGATCTGATACTGCCCCTGAATGGTCTGCCCCTGTGTGGTTGAAACGTTGCTGGAAAAGGTAACGAAGAGATTGCTTGTGACGCGCTGCTGCACCGTGATATTCGCACCGGCAGGACCCTGCGAATTGCTGCCGGCCAGTACAGGGTTGATGGAGAGCTGAGAAATTCCTGCAATTTTCGATAAGCGGCCCGTAACCTGGCTTGAAACCTGGTTCGCGACGAGGGTTTCGGCGGTCTGGGTGGCGGGCGTTGCCGCAGCGGCGCTGGCCTCAGTGGTTTGGCCAAAAGCCAGGAGATGGATGATATCTGCTGCCGGCAGCGACGGATCGGAAGTGTATTGCGTACGCATCTGATCGACCGGACCAAGGAACCGAAGGTTGATGTTGTACTGCTGAATGGTTGTGGAGGCGGTGAGATTCACCACGGGCTCGGTGACCGAGGGGTTGACGAACTGAATGGTGCCGCCGTTGAGCACAAAGCGGGTGCCATTCAGAATGATGTCGCCGCCGGAGAGATCGGCGCGGCCCAGGATGACAGGCTGCGAAACCGTGCCGCGAACCTGAAGGTTGGCCGATCCATCCACGCTGAGCGTGCGGCTTACCAGGGACATGTTGTTTGAAGACCGCACCATGAGATTGAGCGCGATATTGTTGCTGAAACCCTGCGAGGGCGGCGACTCAACGCCGCCGGAGAGTTGATCGATGAAGCTATTGAGGTCGAATGCACTGGTAAAGGAAACATCCGTCAGGTTCACGTTGCCGCCGAGTACCGCGCTCTCGGTTGTGCCGGTCATGCGGAGATTAGCGTTAATGGACTCGCGCATGCCCTGCGGATAAAGCATGCGGACATCGCGCGCGGCGACGCCGAAATCAAATTGGATGGATGGACGCAGCGCAACCCCACCCTGCGCGGTGAGCGTGCCTCCGCCGATGTCGCCTTTAAATTGAGTGACGCTGATGCGGTTGTTGCTGAGCGCGAATGAGCCGTCGCAGTGCTGGAGTGCCACAGGCAGGTCGGGGGAAGACAGCGACGCATCCACCAGGTCGATGTTGCCGCCGAATCCAGCGTTCGCACCCGCGCCGTAGGAATTCACGTTGAATTTGACTTGACCGGAGGTGCGCAGGTCGGGATCGAAGAGATGGACAAGTTGAAGATCGACGGAGCCGAGCAGCAGAACAGACATCGGTGCTCCGCCCGAGGTTGGGATGGTTCCCTGGAATTGCAGATTGGTATTCGTTCCGGTGATGGAAGAGCGCTGGATGGTGATGATGCCCCCGCGGTAGTCGACGTGAATGGGAGACGCGGCGGATAGCTGCACAGTATTGCCGTATGCAAGCCAGAGCGTGGGGACAGTGAGATGCGCCTCAAGCTGCTGCTTGTTTTTGAGCGGGCCGTGGAGAGTGGCATGAAGCTCCGTTTGTCCCGTGATGCCGTCGGAATCACCGGGCGCGTAGAGCGCGAGCACGGGGCCCAGCTGGAAGTTTTCAGTGTCGAGAGTGGCATCGGCAGGGTAATCGCCGGTGAGCGCTACTTTTGCATTGCCCTTGATGGAGGCGCCAACCGCGGAAGAGGTGAGCTGGACGGTGGCCTGGTGATCGGCGACGTTGGCTTCAAGATGAATGCCGGAGATAGTCGCTTGCTGCTGGATGACGAGGCTGGGAATCTGCACAGTGGCATCGAGTTGCGGATTGTCGAACGTGCCCTGGCCTTTGGCGCTGATGCTGACGACGCCGCTGAGCTGGCCGCCGAGAGTCCCGAGACCTTGTAACTTGTCGAGATGGATGCCGGAGGAAGTTAGCTGGGCTGAGTAAGTCCTGCTATTGGGACTGATCGTCAAGTTGGCATTGATATTCCCTGCTGGAGCGGAGATAGCTAGCTTCGCATTGGCCTGGTTCCCGCTGCCCGCGAAAGAGATATGCGTCGAAGAGAGGGGCTCGCCGTAGACCTCAGCCTTGGTCAATGTTACGGAACCATTTCCTTCAGGGGCCATCACGGAACCGCGCATATCGATGTTTGCGGATAGCGTGCCCGCGACGGGAATATCCTGTCCGGCCAGCTTGGTAAGTTCCGCTATGTCAAGGCCGGAGGCGTTGAGCTGAGCATGGATGGGATTTGTCCTGGAGAAAGACCACTTACTTAGTTGAGCGCCGGCATTAAACGTGAGGCGGCCATGCGAAGCGGGATCGAGTTCCGCGTTTTCGAGGCTCACGCTTGAAGGGCTGGCATCGACCGTGGTCCGGAGCAGCTTCCAGGATGATCCGCCGAAGTGAAGATTCTGCGCGTTGAGCTGGCCGGTAAGATGCGGCGCTGCCGTTGAGCCGCGGACGAAGCCGCTGAATGTGGCGGTTCCGGCGAGGCCGAGGGGCTGCAACGTCTGGCCCGGCGCGGGGGAGCGAAAAAGATCGGCAATGGCTTCGACTTCGCGAAGATCGTTGGCGTCGAGCTGGATCGCGAGGCTCGAGGACTTGCTGACGGTTCCATTTAGATTCAGCGTGGTTTGGGGCGTGCGGAAGTAGCTCCTTTCCAGAGCGAGCTGTTCAGTGCTTCCTGAGTATGTGGCGTGCACGGCGCCCTGGATGGGCACTGGACCCGTTGGCGCGGCACTGGCGGCATCAGTTTGCTCAGAGGCATCTACCGCAACAGGCTCAGCGTTCTGCCTGACGAGGCTGCCGCTGATGTTTGCGTCGGCATGAGCAACGAGGTCGGCGAATGTCTTTCCCCAGGAGGCCGTGGCGGTCGCATTCAGGACGCCGGTGACCGCTGGCCGCGATGATGGGGAAGAATTCGTTATGTGGCTTAAGCCTGCCAGCGAGACTCCGCGCAAAGCGGCATTAAACTGCGAATGCGAATCGCCGCCGATGCTCTTCATCGTTCCCTGGGCTGTTACGACTCCACTAAGAAGGTTGGCGCGAAAATCGCGAAGCGTCGCGTCGCCATTGATAAGCGAATAATGGGCGGCAATATTTGTGATTTCGGTGCGGAGTGCGGGAGTTCCGGCGATAAGCCTGGCGCTTTTGAGGTCGCCGTTTACGGCCAGACTCTGAACAACTGTGCGGCCAGCGGCCGCTTGATATTGCGCGGTGCCTGAGACAAGAACGAGACCGGCGGGGATGGACGGATTGCGGAGGATAGTTGCGAGTTGCCGGCCGTCTACAGTGCAGTTGTACTGGGCGTGGACGATCGGCGCGCTGTAATTCTCAAGTGTAGCGGTGAGGACGAGCTGCGAATAGCCGCTTTGGATCTTTGCCGGCGAGAGATGGAGCACGGTTGGCGTGGCATCGAATTGAATGCTCAAGGCGTGGGGAGGAGCCTGTGTCCCCGCATAATCGAGGCGCCCCTCAGAGTAGGAGAGCGTGCCGGAATACTTTTTGAGAAAACTGTTGTAGGTGGCGTCAAGCTCGACATCGCGCAGATCGACTGCGAGCGCGCTGGGCCGGTCGTTGTAAAGGACAACGCCGTTGGCAAGAACCGCATGACGGATGCCGAGGTCGAAGATGCTGGTGTTGCTGCTCTTGCCGCTGCTCTTGAAGGTGGGAAGATTGGAGACGCCGTTCTTGTCTACGAAAACCTGCACGACCGGGTCGTCGATGCGAATGCTGTCAAAGTACCATTTGCCGCCGAAGACAGAGACGATGCGAACGCCAGCCTCGGCATGCTGAACCTGAAGCAAGGGAGGAGCGGGATGCGAGCCGGCTCCATCGACGGCGAGGCCGTAGAGATCGACGCTGAGTGAGGAAAGATGCAAGGTGAAGTTTTGCAGGTGCACGCCGACGCCGAGGCTCTCCGCGGCTTCACGCTGGATGAGGCGAAGGAGATACGCGTGCCCGCTAGAGCTGTTGATGATGGTGGAGAGAGCAATAGCGCCGATGACGATCGGCAAGACGATAAACACGGCAAGTGCCTTGACGACGGCGAGCAGCCTGCGATCGCTGAGCCAGGGACGGCGTTCGGAGGGAGCGGAAGACGGCGATTCCTGGTCCATGGCTGGTCTCCTCAGAATGCCTGGCCAACGGTGATGAAGTATTGCGTTGAACTGACGCCGGGAACCGGGTTGAGGTTATGCCCGACGTCAATGCGGATGGGGCCGACGGGTGTTGCATAGCGCAGGCCGATGCCGACACTATTGGAATAGAGCGAAGTGAAGTCGTGAAAGCCGATCCGGGGAAAGACATTTCCTCCGTCGTAAAAGGGAACGATACTGAGCCCCTTCTTGATGGGCAACGGGATACGAGGCTCGAGGTTGATGACCAATAATTCATTGCCACCGCTTGGCACATTGATCTGCGGACAGTTTGGGGCCGACTGCCCGGAACTGCAGACATAAATATTGCGCTGAGGTCCTGCGCCATCGAGCGGAAAGCCGCGCAACGAGTCTCCGCCCCCGGTGAAGAAAGATTCGCTCAGCGGAACGCGGCTGCCGGCATAGGGTTGCGCCAAACCCACGCGGATGCTGCCCGCCCAGACAATGTGGTGGAACTTTTCTTTATAGGCCGCGAGCTGCGATGTGAGTTTTGCAAAATCTACGCTGCCGCCGAGTTTGCTTGAGTAGAGATCGGTCTCAAGAGATTCGAGCATCCCTCTGTGCTCATCGATCACGCTGTCGCGCGTGTCGCGGGTCAGGTTGGCTCCGAAACCGGAGAGGCGGACGTGCTCATCCGCGGTGGGCACCAGGGCTGGTATTTCAATTCGCGTAAGATCGGTTTTGCCGTAGCTGTATTTGACGTAGAAGAGATCTTTTCTTGCACTGTCAATGTACCGCTGAATCTGGTAACTGGCGATTTCTTCCTGCGAGGAGAAGATCGGATTCTCCTGGTCGCGCTCAAACGACGCCGACACGGTGGATTTCCATGACGTCCATCGAAAGTTGGGGTCAATATAATAGATCGCCGCTCGCTGATCGAGGCGGCCGGCGAACGCCGTCATGGAAAGCTGCTCATCCTTGCCGCGCAGGTTGTTGCGCGTGTACTGCACCGATCCGCGCGGACCATAGAAGGTTTCCTGGCTGATTTTGAAATTGGAGGGCAGGCCGAGCGGGGGAAGATTGGGCAGCGCAATGGTTCCGCTGGGGACGCTACCGCCGCGGTTGATGACCTCGGCGCCAAAAGTGTACGTGAACTCATTGCGCTTGGCCTCGTGCACTTTGACCAGAACATCTTCGCTGGTCTGCGTCGTGATATCGGTTTTGGGATCGACTTCGGCCCAATCGAAGACGCCCGTGTGGTCGTACAATTTGCTGTCTGCCTGCAGCAGAGACGTTTCTGTAAGCGGCTCATCGGGTTTGATGGACGAGATATCGCTATTGATCAGGCGTTGTTGCGTGTGCACACGGCCCAGCGTCAGCGTGTCGCCGGTAAATACGCGTGGGCCTTCGTAAATGTGGTAAACGACATTAATACGGTGAGGATCGTCTTTGGAAACCCGGGTCGCAGTTTCGCGAAAACTCGAAGTGAGATAGCCGGCTTTCAAGTAGTTGGCAACGATGAAAGCGCGGTCGGCTTCCACATTGGCCTGCGAGTAGGGCTGGCCGGCCGAGACCTTCAACCCATTGGGCGCGAACTGCGATTGAGGAAACGTATTAGCGCCTTCGATCGAGAGTGCATTCACGATGTCGCGCGGACCTTCGGTAATATGAAATACCACCTGGATGTCGCCGTTCCGATGGACGACTGAAGAAGTAACCTGCACGCTGCTAAAACCCTGCGATTGGTAAACCGCGGTGAGATTCTTCACGCTGGCGCGGACAAGCTGGTCGCTGAATTCACCGTGCGATAAGAGATGCTTCTTTTGGACGGCAATGTGCGGCTCGAGGCTCAGCCGCCTTCAGCCCGGATTCACCGGTCATGCGAACGGCGGTGACGGTATGCTTCTTTTCCCTGCTCACGTGATAGACCACGGTGCGCGTGTCGTCACCCTTCTTCATTTCTGAAGTGACCTTCACATCGAAGTAGCCCTTCTTTTGGTAGTACGAAACCAGCGCCTGCTCCCCTTCCTGCACGGTCTCCTCGTCCACGCCCACGCCCTGGTACTCAGGCAGCAGGGACTTCCTGGTCCACGGCCAAAGATGGGCGCCGGCAACTTCGACAGTTGTTTTGGGGCCGGCCTTCACGTTGAAATGGATGTCGGCGCGATTCGTGTCGGCGTGATACTCGGCGCCCGCCAGTTTTACTTGCGCGCTGAGGAACCCCTCTTTCTGCAAGCGAGCTTCAATAAATTTTGTGGCGTTATTCAGCGAAGAGTGGTGGTAGGACTTGCCTTTGCGAATTGCCGCTCCGCGAAGCCGCGCTAACAGAGTGGTGAGGCGATGCTCCAGATCCGCGGAGCCGGGAGCGGGAAGACCCTGAATGTCAATGTCACCGAATTTCGCCGGCCGGCCGAGATTGCAATGGAACAAAACATTGACGATTCCATGCTGCTGGTCGACCTGAAGTTCTGTTGTGACCTGGACCGTGAAATACCCCTCCTGCTCAAAGAACTTCACCAGCAACTGGCGGTCGCGCTCGATCTTCGAAGCATCGTAAGGCGATTGGCTTTGGTAGTTGGCGACCTGCACGAGGCGGGAATAGGGAAACCTCTCCGCTCCTGGAAACTCGAAGATGCCGTAATAAACAGCAGGCTCAATGACGAACGAGACGCGTACTCCATCTGCGTCCGGTTCCACCTGCACGCGGACGTTTCGAAAATGTCCGGCGGCTTTCACTGCGGCGGCGACGGCGTTGACCTTCAGGCTGTCAAAAGGCTGCCCTCCCTGTTGCGCGATGGCCGAAGAGAATTGTGAAGCTTCAAGGTCCGGGCGTCCCGCGATGTCGACAGCGATCACCTTCTGGCCTTCATAGGAAGCCAAGATCTGGTCCGCCGGCGGAAGGTTGGAGTCCTGCGGAACCTGCGCTCCGAGCTCCGCCAAAGGAGGAACAAGAATCGCGATGCAAGGCCACAGCCAAAGCCGCCAGGCGATTCGCTTGCTAAGCGAAGCGATCCTGCGGGCGGCTCCAGTTGGTGACACCATGTGTCTTTTGGATGCGCGGCGATAGGAGGCGTTTGCTCCATCAATTAACCGTGCGTTCAGGCGGCCAGAGCGGCCCGCGTTGCCTGCACTTCCTTTCGCAAACTCCGGCCGGGCCGACGATCGACGGGCCGGTCCGTGAGCGAGCAATCGAAGCGAACTGATCGGGCATCTAAGGCAACTGTGCATCGCAACCTCGATCGCATCGGTGTCCCATGACCCCGCAAAAGCCCATCATCGATCCGCTGTTGAACCGCCAGGAGAGGCGAATCTGGGAGCGCGTCTCTGTTTCGCCGCCTGAATCCCTATGGAATCTTCAGGGAGCCCGGCTGACACAGATCGCGGCAAACACCTGGAGGTCTTTGATTGAGGATCGGGTCTTCGGTCACGCAGCCGAATTGGGATTCTATTTTCTGTTCGCGTTGTTTCCCACGCTGCTGTGCGCCGGCTCGATTCTCGGCCTGATGGCCCGGTCGGCATTTCGGTTCTACGACAAACTGCTGGATTATCTCGCGGTCGTGATTCCAACCTCTGCTTTGGGAACGGTATTGAGCACGTTCAACGAGACCACTGCGGCGGCAACGAGCGGCAGAGTGACTTATGGATTGATTGCCGCGGTGTGGTCGGCTTCGGTTGGGATCTCGGCCATCCAGGACACAATGAACGCGGTGTACAAGATTCAGGATTCGCGTTCCTTTATCGTGGCGCGGATTCAGGCGATCGGGTTGACAATCCTGCTCACCGGCATCGTAAGTGTTGGCCTGGGTTCCATGCTGCTCGGCGATTATTTCGTGAGGCTGACAGAACTTCGCGTTCCGGATCTGCTGATTCGCTATGCGATGGCGAATGTCGTCCGGCTGGCGAGCTGGGTGATTGCCAGCGCCTTGCTGGCCTTGACATTTGCCATCCTTTACTATTGGGCGCCCGATTGCAAGACGCGACGCTGGCACTGGCTGACGCCTGGCGGGACGATCGGAATCGTCGGTTGGTTGCTATCTTCTCTCGGCTTCCGCATCTACCTGCACTTCTTCAACAACTACACGATCACTTACGGGTCGCTCGGAGCGGTCATTATTCTCCTGATGTGGTTCTATATCACCGGACTCATGCTGCTGCTCGGAGCTGAGATCAATAGCCAGATTGAAGCTGCAGCAGCGGAGAGAAGTCTGCGGCAGAGCGCACCAAATAAATATCCGGGGAATCTATTTCCGCTGCCGCATCCAGGCGCAGAGACCTAGATCGGAAGCAGCCTCAATTTGCGCTGATGGGTTTCCTCGGCGGGGCGGCTTGCGGTCAGGCGCCTACTCTCCGGGGCACAGGGATGCACGGCGCGCAAATTTGGTTGTACTCTCGAAAAAAGAAGCGGGAAAAGCTCTTCGCGCTTTTCCCGCCACATTTTCCGCAACTTTGACGGCTCTTCCGCTAGGCGTAGAAACCGCGCTGCTTGATGGTGTACGCCACGCGATCGATGGCCAGCATGTAGGCCGCGATGCGGTTGTTCACATCGTGCGCATCGGCATAGCGTACAACATCGTCAAAGCTCGCGCGCAGGATGCCTTCCAGTTGTTCGTTCACAATCGATTCCTTCCAGAAGAATCCCTGCCGGTCCTGCACCCATTCAAAATAGCTGGCTGTTACTCCGCCGGCGTTGGCCAGGATGTCGGGGACAATGAAGATCCGTTTCTCAGACAGGATCTCGTCCGCCACGGCGGTGGTGGGCCCGTTGGCGCCCTCCACAATGATGCGCGCTTTCACCTTGTCGGCATTGCGGCTCGTGATCACGTTCTCGGTCGCCGCGGGAATCAGAATTTCGCAATCCGCGAGAATCAGCCTCTTCGCTGGGCATGGCTTCGGCGCCGCGGAATCCGAGAATCGTGTTGTTGCGGTATTTGTATTCGAGCAGTTGATGAATATCGATGCCGGTGGAGTTATACAAGCCGCCGTCCCGCTCCGCGATGCCCACAATCTTGTATCCCTGCTCCTGCATCAGCCGCGCGGCGTTCGATCCCACGTTTCCAAATCCCTGGATGACGACACGGCAGCCTTCAACATCCATGCCCAGCTGGCGCAAGCTCTCGGTGCATACCACCATGACTCCGCGGCCCGTGGCTTCAACGCGCCCCTGCGAACCGCCAATGTTCAATGGCTTGCCGGTCACTACGCTGGTCTCCGTCTGGCGCATGTGCATGGAGTAGGTATCCATGATCCACGCCATGGTCTGCTCGTTGGTGTTCACGTCAGGCGCGGGAACATCCTTTTCAGGGCCGATGAACTCGATGATTTCCGAGGTGTAGCGCCGCGTCATGCGCTCCAGCTCGCCTTTGCTCATGCTGTGGGGATCGCAGATGACGCCGCCTTTGGCCCCGCCAAAGGGAATATTGACGACCGCGCACTTCCACGTCATCCAACTGGCGAGCGCGCGTACTTCGTCCAGCGTCACATCGGGCGCGTAGCGAATTCCGCCCTTGCACGGCCCGCGCGCCATGGAGTGCTGCACGCGGAAGCCGGTGAACATGTCGATCATGCCGTTGTCGAGGGCGACGGGAAAGTGAACGATGACCTCACGCGACGGCGAGCGCAGCACCTTCCACAAACCCTCATCGAGATTCAGCTTGCGCGCTGCAAAGTCGAAGCGCGCGCTTTGCGCCGCCCACGGATTGATCTCCTGGTCCAACGTGACGCTGGTATTTCCGGTTGCCATATCTGGTCTCCCTATCTCGCCGCTCTTCGGATTCGGAATCAAGCTTCGCTTCTCAAGAATACAGTCGAAGCAACGGCCTTCCTCTGGTTTCTCGTGGCCGGCCTGCCGAACTCGCGCGGCTCTCTCGGTTTGTTTGCCCGGGCAGGTTCAGCTTGCGTGCGGTCGCCTGCTGGCCCAAACCTCAGTGAGTCTAGGCCACCTCCGGTCGCCCGTCAAGCGGCTGGAACACAGGATTCGACAGTCGTCCGAGGGCGGACTGGGAGCCCTCGCCGGCCCGGACCAGACCGGAACCCTGCACTGCGCACACCGCGCAGCAGCAGTTACACTTAGGCTGTGAAAGCCTACGAGCGTTCCGCCCAACCCAGCCGCAAAGAGTTCCTGGACTTCGCCCGGACGCACACTCTTGTTCCCGTGTGCCGCACCCTGATGGCCGACCTGGAAACCCCGGTATCGGCCTTTCTGCGCGCGGCGTGGGCGGAGCGCGAGTGCTTTTTGCTGGAGTCGGTTGAGGGCGGCGAGCAGGTGGGCCGCTACACATTCATCGGGCTCACACCGTTCAAGCGCATTGTGGCACGGGGGCGCGAGGTCACCATTACCGAGGGCCGCAAGACCACGCAAATTGACGGCGACATTTTTGCCGTTTTGCGCGATGCGCTCAGCGGGCACAAGCCCGCGCGCTTGAAGGGACTGCCCCCATTCACCGCCGGCGCCGTAGGCTACCTCGCTTATGACGCGGTGCGCCAGATCGAGCGGCTGCCCACGCTGGCCAAAGACGAACTCCACGTTCCCGACGCCTGCTTGCTCTTCTTCGACGAGGTGCTGGCATTCGATCACGTGCGCAAGGAGATCATGCTCGTGGTTACGGTGGATGTGTCGAAGGGCAACGCCGCCGCAGCCTACGATCGGGGCCTGAAGCGTCTGGACCGTCTGGAAACACGGCTGGCGCAGCCGCTCCCGGACCTCGACAGGAAAAGGCCGCGTTCTTCCTCGAAGCTGAGAGTGAAGCACCGCGTTGCGAAGAAGGAATACATGGCCGCGGTGGAGCGCGCCAAGGAATACATTCGCGCCGGCGACGCATTTCAGGTGGTGGTTTCGCAGCGCTTTGACGTCGACACCGGTGTGGACAGTTTCCAGGTCTACCGCGCGCTGCGCACCGTCAATCCGAGCCCGTATATGTTTTTCCTGCGCTTCTCGCCCGATAGCCCGTTGGGAGCGGCGACGGCTTCCTCATCGAAACACTCGTCCAAGGGATCAAAAAGCCCCGAGGACCACCTGCCCCTGGAGCTGGCGGGCTCGTCGCCCGAGTTGCTGGTGCGCGTTCACAAGGGAAAAGTTGAGTACCGGCCGATTGCGGGCTCGCGCCCCCGCGGCGCAACCGAGGCCGATGACAACGCGCTGGCCGAGGAGATGTTGCACGACGAGAAAGAGCGCGCCGAGCACGTGATGCTCGTCGATCTGGGCCGCAACGATGTGGGCCGCGTGAGCCGCTTCGGCAGCGTGAAGGTCGACAAGCTGATGTTCGTCGAGCGCTACAGCCACATCATGCATATCGTGAGCGCGATTGAAGGCAAGCTGCGCCCTGAGCTGACGGCCGTCGACGCGCTCCGCGCCTGTTTCCCCGCCGGCACGCTCTCCGGAGCGCCCAAAGTCCGCGCCATGGAGATCATCGAAGAACTCGAGCCCTCGCGGCGTGGCACCTATGGCGGCGCGGTCCTCTACGCCGATTTCTCGGGTAACCTCGATTCCTGCATCGCCATCCGCTCCATGCTGCGCGTAAACGGCAAGGGCTCGGTGCAGGCCGGCGCCGGCATCGTCGCCGACTCCGTGCCGGAAACCGAGCATCAGGAATCGCTCAACAAGGCACAGGCCGTGATGCGTGCGATTGAACGGGCGAGGAAGATGTAGACTGGATAGCCGAGGTGGGAAGATGCGAAAGCTGATTCTTCTAATCCTGTGGTTGGCAATCATAACTCCGTGCGAAGCAGCCGTGCATTCTGTGACTATCGACCAATTGAAGCAGACGCTGGCCGCGCAGCAAGCGGCCGGCAACAACGATGGAGATCGCGCGCAGCAGCTCAACTCTCTGGAATTGACCGAACAGTTGACTCAGCCTACCTTGGACCGCATTACGGAGGAATTCAAGCCCGGCCCGAAGACCGCCCTCGCTTTGAAATTGCTGGCCGATTCCTCGGCGTTTCTTGAGCCGCCGACTGGCGAGATCCTCGAAAAAGCCCCGCCGGATGTTGCCGCGCAGCGGACCATGATGAAATCCGCTATCAATTTTGTGGGAGTCACTCTACACCGGATGCCGGATTTTCTGGCAACGCGCACCACCGAAAGCTACAATGACATCCCGCTGTCGGTGACTCATAGCGGTTGGGCTCCGCACACTGATCTGCATCCCGCGGGAACCTTCAGCACCCACATCACCTATCGCAACGGACAGGAGGTCCTGGATCGTCAGCCGGGTTCCTCTGCCGCCAAGCCCAAGAATGAGCCCTCGCCTGCGGGTCTTGTCTCGATCGGTGAGTTTGGCCCGGCTTTGGGAATCATCTTCGCTGATGCTTCCAAGGGCGTCTTGAAATGGAGCCACTGGGAACAGTCTGCTGCAGGCCCGGTCGCCGTCTATCACTACGAGGTCCCTGCTGCTGCTTCCCACTATTGGGTGAATTACTGCTGCGTGAGGGCCTCCCAGGATACCGGTGGCGCCGTCGCCTACGGTATCGACGCCAAATCCGCCAGTTCAGAATCCGACTCTTACCGCGGAACGCCCAGTTACCACGGGAACCTGTATCTCGATCCAGCCAGTGGCGCCATTTTGCGCGTCACGATCGAGTCGGATCTCAAGCCTTCCGACCCGATCATGCGCGCTGCCATTTTGGTGCAATACGGGCCCGTCGAAATGGACGGCAAGAGCTATATCTGCCCTGTTCGCAGCCTCGCGATCTCCTTGACGAAGTCTCAAGCCAGCGGAGATATGAGTGAGATGGAGGTTGAGCAAATCAATGAGGTCAGCTTCACTGACTATCACCGCTTCGGTTCGACCGCACGAATCACCACCGACGGCACGGCTCAGTAGTTGAGTTTTTGACCCAATCCGTGCCGAAGATTCGCCCTGAGAATAGCCCGACCCGCGCTGGAACCCGGACTTCTTGGGAGCCGTCTTGACGCCGCTCCGTGCTTCAATCCCCGAGCGGCAGCCAACCTTTGCGCGTCCTTCGAGAAAGACATCCACAGGAGGCGGACGCAATGGAGAAACTCTGGAACTGGGTCAGAAACGGTTTGGCGGTGGCGGGCCTGCTGGCTCTCGGATTCTGGCTGGGCGCGGGCCGCATCGTCAGGGCGTCAAGCAGCGACGCCGGAATGGGCGTGCAATTCCAGCTCGCGGGAGTGAATGAAGCGAGCTCACTGCTGGTTTATCAGCCGGAGACGCGGACCGTATACGTCTATCAGGGCGCAACGCTTGGCAATGCAAACGTGCAATGCACTTACAAGTTTCAGATGACTCGGCCCGGCGAGGTCATTCGCCGCGTTCCCTGCCCGGTTGCCGAGTTGAATCCATGATCAATTCTGAATTCGATCCCATTCGTCGTGCTCGTAGCTACGCGCCGCCGCAAACGCGCCGTTCCGACGACTGACCAATGGCTATTGCCTATTGGCTACTCGCTATTGGCTGCTTTAACCTTCCGCGCCGAAGATGCGCTTGAAGAATCGCCCGATCTTGCGGAAGAATCCGGGCTTCTTCTGCGCGCCTGATGCCGGAGCCGCAGGCGCCGTGGTTCCCGGCGAAGCGGCCGGCGCCGGGATCGCGACTGGTTGCGGCGGAGCTTGGCTGCTCTTGTAAACGAGAGTGGTTGCTGCCTGGCCAGAACCAGCCGCTGTGTTTGCGGCGGCGGGAGGCGACTTGGGCGAGAGTCCTTCGCTCTGCGCGAGGGGAAACTCGTTGGCCTCGGACTTGGCCGGCGGAGGACAGCCGCACGGCTCCTTTTCCTGGTCGACGACCTGCTGCAGGCTGCCATGCTCGAACATCACGCGCTGTCCTGGCTGCACGCGATAGAGTCCGCCTTCGAAGACGCTGGTCACCACGACGTAGGGCGCATTCGGTCCGGCGTTATCCACGCAGGTGTCGCCAACGTCGCCCATCCGCACACTGACATCTGCCGCATTGGGACCGCCGATCATAATGCGGAAGTAAGGCGTCAGCAGCGTATCGGCATTTTGCTCACGCGCGTTGCTCGCCGCAAAACTCATCTCTACCGCGCCGCGATCGAGCGCGACCAGCAGTCCCGGCACATCGCCCGTACGGGCGCTCGCGCCGGATGCAAGCTTCACCGTGCTCGATGAACAGACACGCATGGTTCCGCGATACGGCAGCGCCACCTGAGCGGTCGTATCGCCCGCGGTGATGGTACCGCTGCCGGTGATGTACGCGCGGCCGTTCCACGCCTGCAGCGGCCCTGCAACCGACAACGCCGCACCCGGGATGGATTTGTCGAGCGGAACGATGGCGACCGGCGGAGTGGCGAACGTGGGAGCGCCGGCGGATGCGGATATCGGCTGTGAGGTTCCCGCGTCTGCGGCTCCCGGCGTTACCGGCCCCGTGGCGGGCGCAGTTTGTGTCGCGGCCGGCGGCGACGCAGCCGGACTTTGGGCATGGCTCCCGTGCGCCCACGGAGATACCACGAAGATCGCCGGCAGCAGGATCAGCCTCAAGTCGATCCGCCGATTCGATCCCAAAGACGCGGTGTTTGAACGAGCGTTGGTCGTCGCGTGCATCGGCTACATGTCCAGAAAGTTGCGGATCATCTCGTGGCCGCCCTGGGTGAGCACGCTCTCAGGATGGAATTGAACGCCTTCGACCGGCAGGCTGCGATGACGCACGCCCATAATGACCCTGCCTGAACCATTCAATTCTGAAGTCCGAGCCGTGACGGCGAGCTCGGCCGGCAGCGACTTTTCTTCCACGATGAGCGAATGGTACCGCGTGCAGGTTAACGGCGTGGGCAGCCCCGCGAAAATACCTTTTCCGTCATGCTCCACCGCGCTGGTTTTGCCGTGCATCAGCGTCTGCGCGCGAATCACCTTGCCGCCGAAGGCTTCTCCGATGGCCTGGTGGCCCAGGCAAACGCCAAGAATCGGCGTTCGCCGCGGCGAACCCGCCATGTGCCTGATCAACGGCACCAGAATGCCCGCCTCATGTGGCGTACACGGCCCGGGCGAAAGCAGAATCCGCTCCGGCTTCATGGCCTCGACTTCTTGCGGGGTCACCTCGTCGTTGCGCCGCACGACAACTTCCGCACCCAACTCACCCAGGTACTGGACCAGGTTGTAGGTGAACGAGTCGTAGTTGTCGAGAACGAAGACCATGGTGAGTTCCAGTGTAGCGCGGCGCGTCCCGGACGCGGTTAGAGGGGTGCCGGCCCGCGTGTTTCCATCGAACCCGGCCGCCGCTTGCGCCGCCTCGCGCGCATCTGCAACACTGGCAAAGGTCAAAGCTGATGGTCGTTCATTTCCTCATTCAGGGTCGCGTGCAGGGTGTAGGCTTCCGCTGGTTCGTGCAGCGCGAGGCCAGCGAGCTGGAACTGCGCGGGTGGGTGCGTAATACCGAGGAGGGCGAAGTCGAGGTCCTGGCTGCGGGCGACGCCGGCAATCTCGACGAACTTCGCGCGAGCCTTCACCGAGGTCCGCGCGGCGCGCGAGTCGACCATGTCGTCGAGCACACGCTGGCCGAAAGCGAAGCCGAAGGCCTTGACTCCTTCCACATCGACGGCGCGTGGTGAAAGAAGCAGGGACCAGGGGATAGGGAACAGGCAACAGCGAGTAGCCAATAGCCGGTAGAAAAGCCTGTCGCTGGACATCAGCTTTTGGCTCCCATGCTCTCATGCTGACTGGTTATTGACTGTCAAAAGCAGTTGGCCCGGCGTAGCTCGCTATTTTCTATTGGCTATTGGCTACTGGCTGTTCCCTGTTGCCAGTCTTATAGACTGATAACTGATAACCGACAACCGATCGCTGAGGAATGGAGTCAAGCACAGCCATGCCGGAAATAGCAAAGCCCGTCAACGTGGAAGATCTCAAGAAGCTTGTCCGCACCGTGCCGGACTTTCCCAAGCCGGGGATTCTCTTTTACGACATCACCACGCTGCTCAAGGACAAGACGGGATTCGCGCAGTTAATTGACGCGATGGCCGCGCATTACATCGGGCGACATATCGACCTGATTCTGGGCATCGAGGCCCGCGGCTTCATCTTCGGCCCCGCACTGGCTTATCGTCTCAACGCCGGCTTTGTTCCCGTGCGAAAGCCAAGAAAACTGCCTGCGCCAGTGGCTCGCGTCACCTACGACCTTGAATACGGAACGGACACGCTGGAGATCCACATGGACGCCATCGCTCCGGGACAAAGCGTGGTGCTCGTCGACGATCTGCTCGCCACCGGCGGCACCATGGAAGCCACAATTAAGTTGGTGAAGCAGCTCGGCGGCGTGATCGCAGGGCTGGGCTTCGCCGTCGAGCTCGATTTTCTGAAGGGCCGCGAGCGCTTCTCGGAATACGACGTCTTCAGCCTGCTGCACTACGACGAATAGAGAATTCGCATTTGTGATGCGAAACATCAAGGCAAGGCGCAATTAGCGCGCCGGCTTCAAAACGTGTCCTTCGGTTCGTGCTCATCCGCAGGCGCAGGTTCGCCCTCTGGCGATGGGCTGGAATCGGCAGACTCCTCCTGAAACATCTGCGGATCGGCGAAGCGATAGCCCACATACACGTCTGTGAGCAGATAGAGCGGATGCGATGGATCGTCTTCAATCTTCTTGCGCAACTGCCGGACGAAGGTGCGCAGGTACTCCACTTCTTCGCGGCTTTCCGCGCCCCACACCGCAGTCAGAAGCTTGGCATAAGTCACCACGCGTCCAGCACGGCTCATCAGGCAGTAGAGGATGTCGAACTCCTTGCGCGTGAGCCGCACCGCTGCGCCGCGCTTGGTCACCAGCCGCTTGGCGGGCTCTAATCGAATCTCACCGATCTCCATGGGCGCATCCTCAGGCCGAGCCGGAGCGCGCACGCGGCGCACCGCTGAGCGGATCCGCGCGATCAGCTCCCGGGTGCTGAACGGCTTGGTCACGTAGTCGTCGGCGCCCAACTCCAGCGCCTCCACTTTGTCTTCCTCGTCATCGCGGACCGTGAGCATCAGCACTGGAAGCCGCGGGGCAAAGCTGCGGATCCGCTTGAGCGTTTCAATGCCTCCGATGCCGGGCATATTGATGTCAAGAAGCACAACGTCGTGAGGCGCGGAGCGCAGCGCCTGCAGTGCCTCCTCGCCCCGCGAGGCCTCAGCCACCTGAAATCCAAGCTCCACGAGCGGCGGCCGCAGCGCGCGGCGAATGGCCGGTTCATCGTCGACCACGAGAATGCGGATCGAAGACTGCATCATGATGAGCTCTCCCTCTCTATTGTCAGCGGAATGGCGGCGAAAAACGTGGTTCCCTCTTCTTCATCGCTTGTGACCCACACGTAGCCGCCGTGAATCTGCGCCGCGCGCTTGGCCACCGACAGCCCGATCCCCGTGCCTGGAGCGCGGTCTGCATACGTCGACGAACGATAGTAGCGGTCAAAGATTCGCTCCCGGTCTGCCATGGGGATCACCGGCCCAAAGCTGTGCACGGAAAAAATGGCTTCTCCAGCCGAGATCAGCACCCGGATGGTGACAGTGCTTCCAAAGTTGGAGTATTTGCATGCGTTGTCAATGTACTGGGTCAGCAGCATGGTCATCAACTGCTGATCGCAACTCAAAGCCAGGCTCTCGTCCTCGATTTCGATGGCAACCTTCATGCTCGCCAGCCGGTCCTTGAGCGCGGCTAAAACCTCTTCAATAAGCGTCCCCACACTGACCTGCGTGACGTGAATGGCAACTTCCCCGGCATCGAGCCGCGCAGTGGTCAGCAGGCGATTGGTCAGGTCTCCCAGCAGCGTGGTCTGCTCGTCGATCAGTCCTACAAGGTCCGCCTGGCCCGGGGAAAGACGGCCCATCTCGCCCAGCCCAGTTGAAGCAGCGCGAATGGCCGTGAGCGGGGTTTTGTACGCATGCGCCAGACTGTCGAGCACCGTGGCGCGAAGCTGCTCCGTGCGGCGCTCGGTCTCAATGCGGCTTTCATTGGCGAAGGCGCGATATCGATCAAAGGTGATGGCAATGAGCGAAGCAATCGCGTTGTTGGTCAGCGGGCTTGTTTCTCCTCGCACGACAAGGCTGCCGACAGGCACCGTCCCAAGCCGCACCACTCTGCGCCCGATTCCACTCTCCGGATCGTCATCCGCGGTCTCAAAGTAGTAGACGTTCTGCGCCATCTCCTGCGGATCCACATTCCAGAAACCCGCCGTGTAGACGTCGTGCAGATCGGCATCGAAAACTGCAACTGCCTCAAGGTTGAAAATCTCGTGCACCAGCTCGGCCAGTTGCGGGCCCGGTTCCACGTGAAGGTCCATCTGCAGGGTCCGCCGCGTGAATTCGTAAAGGTCTTCCATCTGCCCGCCGCGGGACTCGGCCTCCCGCGCGTGATTGGTTACTCGCGACGACAACCGGCTCACCGTGAGCGCCACGAGCACAAAGACGATCAAGGTAACTGAAGCGGTCGGGTTGGCCGCGATGGCAAGCTCGGGCTGCTTGGCCGTGAACCAGCTCTGCGCCACCACAGCCGAGAGGGAAACGATCACAGCTTGCCAGAACCCGCACAGCAACGCCGTCGGGACCACGATGAGCAAATAGAGCAGTGCGGCTACCGGCAGCAGACTTGGCGACCAATGCGTGAGGGCCGCCACGAGGATTACGGCCACCACTCCCAGAGCGCACTCCAAAGTGAACAGAAGCACGCGCAAGCCGGAACCGCGGGGACGGCCAAACAAGACGACCGATCTGCCTGGATTGCTTTGTGACAACCGGGCACACACCTTCCTGGTTCAAAACTCTGGGTCCAGCAATCCGCGCGGTGCATAGACTCGGATAGCTGCGTCTGCAACGCGCATTCAAGCAGAGAATCAATCGGAAATCCGCGCGGCCGCCGAAAGCGCCCAGACACCGGCAAGCTCTGGCAAGGGAAATAAAATTTTATCAGGTTCTTCGCTTGCTCTTCACCGGATCCGGCGTGCACGCCCGCGGCGCGCCGGATTATTGTCCAGATTTCCTCATCCGCCTTGCGCCAAGTTGCGGGAACCGACCGCGCTTTCTAGCTGACTTTTCAATGATTTCGCCGCGCGACACGCGATATGAAGAATCTTTTGCTCATCTTCATAGATTCTTTATGCTTCATTTGCGTTACTGGTTATAGTTCGTTTCACCCAACCTACGGCGCCTTTCACCACAACGTGGTTGTCGGCCATGAGAGCCGGCGATCCAAGCCTTAACTGTGCCCAAGCATCGCCTTTTCTAGACGCCTGCTTCCGGCGCTCGAGGGGTTTTGCAGAGGCGCGCCATGAGTTTCTCGGTCGTTCATTCCCATCATGCACAAATCTTTTCTTGGAGGTATCGTGTCGATGCAATCGAACCGAACTGCAATCCTTCGATCAGTCAGATTAATCGCCGGAGCCGCAATGGCGATCGCCCTCACCGCAGGTGCGCAAACACCCGCGCCTGATGCCGCTCCAGCAGCGGCGCCTGCAGCTGCACCGGCAGCACAGGCCCCTGCCCCCGCCCCTGCGCCGGCAGCAGCTCCTGCCGCTCCTACATGGAGCGTGGGGCCGATGGATCTGAGCGGATTCGTTGACGGCTACTACAGCTTCAACTTCAACCGTCCGAATACTTCGATGGGCGACTTCGACCAGCTCAACCAGCTTTACAACTTCAACGACAAAACCGACCAGTTCGAGTTGAGCGCGGCCAAGCTGACGCTGAACCACAGTCCCGATCCGGTTGGCGCGCACGTTGACTTTATCTACGGCCGCACCAACGACCTGATCAACAACGCTACATCAAACACGACATCAACTACCTATGTCGCGTCCCAGCTTCCTTTCCTCGAACAGGCGTTTCTAAGCATTGCGCCGCCCAAGGCCAAGGGCTTCGAGTTGGACTTCGGCAAATGGGTTACTTCGGCCGGCGCTGAAGTCATCGAGGCCAAGGACAACTGGAATTACTCGCGTTCCCTGCTCTTTGTGAACGCCATTCCCTACTGGCACTTCGGCGCGCGCACTTCGATGCCGGTTTCGAAGACCGAGACCATTGGATTTCAGCTTTTCAATGGCTGGAACAACGTCTCCAAGTCGAACGGCGGCATCTCCGGAGCGTTTACCAGCGCTCTTGTGAAGCCGAAATACACCTGGGATTTCAATTATCTGGTTGGTCCCGAGAATCCCAACACCGCCAGCGGCCTGCGCAACCTGTTCGATACTACGCTGCTGCTCACGCCTCCTGGAAAATTCAACGCCTACATCAATTTCGATTACGGCCAGAATCAGGACGCCACCTATAACTGCGGTGAGGAGTCGTTGTGCGGCGACAACAAGTTGAATAAGTGGTACGGCATCGCCGGCGCATTCCACGAACAGGCGTCTGCCAAGAACGCCATCGCCGGCCGCTTCGAGTGGTTTGACGATGCGAATGGTGCTCAGACGGGTACCTCTCCAACAGGAAACACCCTCTATGAGGGCACCTTCACCTATGAGTACAAGTGGGTGGAAGGCGCGCTCATGCGGGTTGAGTATCGCATCGACAAATCGAACCTGAAGTACTTCGACAAGCTGGCTGACCAGTTCACTGACCAGCAGCAGACCATCACCGTGGCCTTCATCGCCTTCTTCGGGCCACATCGCTAAAAGCGCGTTTCCTGATTTCGTCCTGACGGGACTTTATATGGTCCTGATGGGGCGACCGATAGACTCGCTTCACCGTCATTGAACCGGGGCCGGCCGAAGCCTAACCAGGCTCACCGGCAGGTCCCGCAGCACGCCGCGTCGCTGCTCCGCATGATCCCACTTCGGACGAGCGCGACGCCCATTTGCAGTTAATGAATTCCCGGGGGTCACCTTCCGGGAGCCGCGCAACGAACTTCAAATCTCAGGAGAATGCTCATGGCAGATCAGAAAGCACCTCAGATGCAGGCCTCCCTGGGCCTAACCCAGCTGACCGCAAATGCAATGGCGCTCATTGCCCCCGGCGCCTTCCTATGGCTCACGTTCTACATCCAGGCGACAACGGGTGTTGCGGGTCAGCCATCCACTGCTCCGTCCATGTGGCTGGGCATCTTCGTCTCTCTCTTGCTCTGTTTGGCAACCGCAGTGTCCTACGCCGAGATCTCCAAGCTTTACCCCGGCACCGGCTCCAGCTACTACTACGCGGAACAGGCCATGCTCTCCAAGGACTCAGCCTTCAAGTATGCCCGCATCGCCAAGTTCGTGGTCGGCTGGGCCTCGCACCTCTACTACTGGGTGTATCCCGGCGTGATGGTCGCCGTCACCGGCGTCTTCGTCGGTTACGTCGTTGGCTTCCTCTTTCCCACCTTCATGAGTGGTTCCAATCCCGGACCGCTCTTCATGGCGCTCGTCGCGGTGGTTTTCTCGTTCTTCGTCGCCTGGATCGCCTCCAAGGGCGCCGGCGCCTCATCGGCGGTCAATATCGCCATGAACGTGATTCAGATTTCCGCTCTGATCGTCTTCAGCGTCCTGGCTCTCGGATATCGCGCCAACCATCCGGAGGGCACACCGGCCTTCCAGTACGACACGCAAACCCAGGAGACCTTCACCTACCAGTTCGCAACGGCCAAAGACGGCTCCATCATGCGCGACTCGAGCGGCACGCCGCTGCCCCTGCTCGACTCGGCCGGCAAGCCGGTTCCGTTCACCATCAGCTATCAGCCCACCGACTCCAGCGGCAACTTCCTTGCTCACCCCAGCGCAGCTTCGGTGATCGGCGTCCACAAATGGAGTTGGGTTTTCATTCAGTCCACGGTAGCCATCCTCATTCTCGTCGGTTTCGAATCGGTCACCTCGATGGGAGGCGAGGCAAAAAATCCGACCAAGCATATTCCCATCGCCGTCATCGCATCGCTGCTGATTCAAGGTTTGTTCTGCTATCTGTTTGAGTATTTCTGTGCCAATTACTTCCTCAACTCGGGGTATAGCATGCAAAGCGCGACCACTTCAGCCGCGCCGATCGGCGACATGATGATTATTGTCGGCGATCAGCTGCTCGGCCAGGGTCACGGCAGATACTTCATGCTGGCCGAGGCCATCACGGTCTTCTTCGCCCTCATCGGCACCACGCTGGCCTGCATGAACACCGGCGCCCGCGTAACTTACGCCATGGGCAAGGACGAAGAAGTTCCCGAGCACTTCGGAATGCTGCACTCAAAAACCCTGTCTCCCCACAAATCCATCTGGACGCTGGCCTGGATCTCGGCGGTCATCGGCATCATCTCCATCTCGCTGATGTTTGGCGATGCCGGAGCGCCCACAGACGCCGCCATCGCTGCTCTGCCGCACGGCATCTTCTCCAGTTGGGGCTATCTGCCGCACGACACCCTGGCCAAGCTGCCGAACTCGCTGCTGGCCATGACGCTGACATCCAACTTCGGCACCTTCATTCTCTACGGGCTCAGTTGCCTCCTGTGCCTCGTGGCGTACCACAAGCGCCCCGATCACAAACTCGTTCGGCACACGCTCATCCCCGCATTCGGGCTGATCGCGAACCTCACTTGCATGGCGTTTTACGTGGCTGGTCCATTCTTCAACCTGGGCACCAAGATGGAGCCGCTTACAGCTCTGGGAATCTCGGCGATATGGGGCATCTATGGAGCGATTTACTTCCTGCGATCTTCAAAGACAACGGGCAAAGCTGTCCTGTTGTCCTCGAAAAACGCCGTCTAAGTCAACAATTCAACAAGGTTAAAAATCAGGGTGGATTCTCTTCCCGGCCTCGATCGTTGAGGCTGGGAAGGGAGAACCACCCATCATTGTTTTCAGCCCTGTTTCCTGTTACCTCTTAAAGAACGGCATCTCCCCTTTGTCACTGCGCGGGATGCTTTACGCGGCGGCGCAAATGTTAGACGTACAGTTCGGCCAGGCAAGCGACTTCGGCAAAGTCCGGACCAACAATGAAGACGCCATGGGGTCATTTGTCCCGTCCTCGCGCCAGCAGGCGCGCTCCCACGGCTTTCTCTTTGTGGTTGCGGACGGTGTAGGCGGCATGGATCTGGGCGAAGTTGCATCGGCCACCGCCGTCTCGGTGATGACTGACCAGTTTGCCAAGGCGCAGCCGGGATCGATGCTCATCAGCCTGCTGCCCAAACTGATCCAAAATGCAAATTCCGCCGTGCACGACCACCGGCTTGAGCCCGCGTACCGCGGCAAGAACATGGCCACCACCCTCGTAGCCTGTGCGCTGCGCTACGATCAGGCCGTGGTTTCGCATGTTGGCGATTCTCGCTGCTACCTGGTTCGCAACGGCCAGGCCCGCCAGGTGACGCAGGACCACACATGGGTCAACGAGCAGCGCAAGATGGGCCTGATCTCCACGGGCGAGGTTGCCTCCTCTGATTCGCGCCACATTCTTATTCGATCGATCGGACCGGAGATGTTTGTCTCACCCGACACGACGGCGCTCAGCCTGCAACCAGGCGACGTGCTGGTGCTCTCGACGGATGGCCTGCACGACGAAACTGACGAAGCTACGATCGCCCGCATCGTTTCCCAGAAAAAAAGCGCCGACGAACTTGCGCGCGAGCTTGTCGCACATGCGGTTGAGATCGACGGCGGCGACAACACCACCGCGCAGGTGATTCGCGTGCGCTCGGTGGAACAGGTCGGCATGTATCGCGGCCGGCCCTACAGGCTCCCGATTTGAGCCGATCTGATGCGCAAGAACCGTTGGCACTGCAAACGATCGTTTGCCTCTTTGTTCCTGCCTTACAGATTCCTTATTTCTTCCGGCCGTTCACCCGATAGAGTAGAGAAAGCACAATAGGAGTGCAGGTCGCGAATGAGTTATTTCGATGTTCTTGAGCCGGGAACGCAGCTGGATTCCTATTGCATCGACAAGCCCATCGCCAAAAGCGGCATGGCCACGATCTTTCGCGCCACGGACACGCGCGATGGCCGCACGGTCGCTCTCAAGATCCCTCACCCCGACATGGAAGCCGATCCGATTCTCTCCGACCGCTTCAAACGCGAATCGGCGATCGGCGAACGCCTCAATCATCCCAACGTCATGCGCGTCTTCGCCGACGATCGCCGCTCCCGCATTTACATGGTGATGGAATGGTGCCCGGGGCGCCTGCTGCGCGAGATTCTCGATGAAGGCCGCCTTCCCCAGGAACGCGCCATCCGCATCGCCATCGAAGTTTTGAAGGCCCTCGACTATATTCACTCGAACGGCGTCGTCCACCGCGACCTGAAACCCGAAAACATCATGGTTGATGAAGACGATCACATCAAGCTTATCGATTTCGGCATCGCCGGTGACACCGCTGCACGACGCCTCACTTATGCCAACTTCACCACCATGCTCGGCACGCCCAATTACATCGCTCCGGAACAGGTGAAGGGCAAGCGCGGAGACGGCCGCACCGATCTCTATTCCATGGGCGTGATTCTTTACGAGATGCTCACCGGCAAGCTGCCCTTCTCCGGGCCCACGCCGATGGCCGCCATGAACGACCGCTTGTTGAATCATCCCCTTCCCCCGCGCGTCGCCGATCCTTCGGTCTCCCCCCAGTCTGCAGGAGATCCTGTACCGCGCTCTGGAGCGGGATCCCAAGAATCGGTACTCCAGCGCCAAGGAGTTTATCCACGACCTCGAGCATCCCGATCAGGTGGGGATCGAGGAGCGTCCCGAACTGCTTCATTGGCAAAAACGCAAATCTCAGCTTTCCCGCAAGATCCTCTATTATTCCGGCCTGGCGCTGATTCCAGTAGTGATCCTCCTCATCATGGTCCTCATCTCGCGCGCCCGCTGAGCGGGTTTTCCACACTTTAAGATCCACGATTCCTCGCGGATTCTTTATGCTGTTTGCGCCGGGATTTTCGTCAATCCACCTTGATCCTGCGCCAGCATGAAAGGAGCTTCATGTCCCACGAGTACCGGAATTTTCTTGCTTTGCCTTATGAAGAACTGGAAACGCTGAACCTGCAAGCCAAGAGCGACCGCACCAAGCGCGTGCCGGCCGGTGAGGTCCGCGACAAACGCTTGAAGTACCTCACAGATGAGAAGCGCATCAAGGCCGTCACGGTGCTTTTCTCGGATCTCGAGGGGCGTCTGCACCTGCTCGACTATGACAAGAAATTCCTGCTCGGCTCTTACGAGAACCTGACCTTCGACGGATCGTCGATTCGCGGATTCACGGCGCAAAAAGAGAGCGACCTCCGTCTGGGCATCGACTGGAGCGCTTTCTACTGGGTGCCCGCCGACGTATTCGGCAACGGCAAGGTGCTGGTTTTTGGCAATGTCATCGACAAGGACGGCACGCCCTATTCAGGCGACTTGCGCGGCGTCCTCAAGAACTACTCCGACAAGTTATTCAAGGATAAGAATTACACCCTCAATGCTTCCGCCGAGATCGAGGGTTTTCTGTTTGCAGGGAAGGATGCAGAGCAGAAGTACCACGAGACGGGCAAGTTTGAATTCATCAACACCGGCGGCTACTACCACGTCATGCCGCTCGATCCGCTTCGCCAGTTCATCGACACCGCCGCCGAAGTGCAGCGCGCCATGGGCTTCCAGAACGAAAAAGACCACCCGGAAGTCGCGCCCAGCCAGTTCGAAATCAACTTCAGCTATGCCGAGGTAGTGGCTGCGGCCGACCAGATCCAGCTCTACAAGCTACTCTGCCGTCAGATCGCCAACAACATGGGATTCACGGCTTGCTTCCTGCCCAAGCCGATTGTGGGCGTAAACGGCAGCGGCATGCACACCAACGTCTCCGTCTCCAAAGGCAAAACGAATCTGTTCTGGGACGAAAAGGGAGAAGAGCAGCTCTCGAAATTCGGCTGGGACTTCCTCGATCGCATCCTGACGCATGCGCTCGATCTCTGCCTGGTCTTCAATTCCAGCGTCAATGCGTACCGGCGACTGGATCCGCACTTCGAAGCGCCCAATCAGATTCGCGCTTCGGCTGTGGATCGCGGCGCCATGGTCCGCGTGCCCATCGGCAATCACCGTTCCATGCGTACAGAAGTTCGCGCGGTCGCGCCCGACGCCAACCCCTACCTGTCGCTCTATGGCATTTTCAAGACCGGCCTCGACGGTCAGATCGCAAAGACCAAGGACCTGCGCGGCGGTGGCCGTTATCTGCCCGACAATATTCAGCAGGCGATCAAGGACTTCAAATCATCGAAGTGGATCGCCGAAGTGCTCGGCTCCGACGTGCAGGGCCGTTACGCCGATTTGAAAGAGGCTGCCGCCAATCGCTCTCCGCGCGAGTTGGGGACCATCGTCAAGTCCTCTGAAGTGCAGTTCCATCACTCTGTCTACAATCAGTCGCTCTGGAATTTGTTTTAAGCAAATTGCTGGGTGCCCCAGGTCCCTCGTCCGCCGCGGCGGAGGGACCTGGGATCGCTCGATCGCACGCGGCCCACTCACATCGCGCTGGCCGTTCTGATTTTGCGCTCAAATCGAATGTTGTCATCCTGAGCGACCCTGAGACCGCACCGCGGACGAAGGGGAGTCGTGCTACGTGTTCGGTCGCTTAGGATGACAGCGGGATGGAGGCAATCTCTTCTGTAATCGCCTCGGCCGCATCGATGCAATCTTTCCGGCTCACGTCGCGATGCGTTACCACGCGCACTGCGTCTGGCCCGAATGCACCCACCAGAACTCCGCGCTTCTTGAGCCGCGCTGCAAGCTCTCCCGCGCCCTTCCCTGCCGCAAGGCGGAAAATGACGATGTTGGTTTCAACCGAAGCGAGATCGATCGTCGCGCCCTCGGTATGCGCCAGCGCCTCGGCCAGGAGGCGTGCGTTGGCGTGGTCTTCCTGCAGATGTCTCGGACCGTCTTCAAGCGCGATCAATCCGGCCGCGGCCAGAATGCCCGCCTGCCTCATGCCGCCGCCTAATGCTTTCCGGTAGACGCGCGCCTTTGCCATCAATGCGGCAGAGCCCACCAGCATCGATCCCACCGGCGCGCCCAATCCTTTGGACAAACTAAACATCACCGTGTCGAAGCCGCGCGTCAATGCCTTCACATCCACGCCCAGCGCCACCGCTGCATTGAAAATGCGCGCGCCGTCGAGGTGCAGCGGAAGCTTGTGCGTCTTTGCCCCAGCCCAGATCTCCTCAAGCAGTTCCACGCGCGTGCAGACGCCGCCTGCAAGGTTGGCGGTGTTCTCAATCTCGATCAGTCCCGTCGCCGCGCGGAACCCTCCATATGGGTTGATCGCCGGCTCAATGTGCTTCCATGTCAGAATGCCGTTCTCAGTAGGCACCGCGCGGATCAGGCAGCCGGAAAAGACCGCCGTTGTCGCCATCTCGTAATCCAGAATGTGAGCGCGCGACTCTGCAATCACTTCCTGGCCGGGCTGCGTCAGCGCGCGAATCGCAATCTGGTTGCCCATGGTGCCGGTGGGAACAAAGAGCGCCGCCTCGCGGCCAAACGTCTCCGCCGCGCGCCGCTCCAGCAAGTTCACCGTGGGGTCCTCGCCGTAAACGTCGTCGCCAACTTCGGCCGCCGCCATTGCCGCGCGCATCTCGAGCGTCGGTTTGGTTACAGTGTCTGAACGTAGATCGATGATTCCAGCCAATCCGTTCTACTCCCTACTGGCGACTCGCGATTCCCTGCCTCTACGGTATTTCCTTCATCGGCAGCTCCATCACCGGCGTGCGCTTGCCATCCTTCTCCGCATAGGCCCACAACCCGTGAAAGTTGGCGCGAATGTCGGGATGCGCTTTGAGAAACGCGCTCATCACCGCTGTCGCTTCTGTGCGCAGCGCCGCCGGGTCTGTAACGCCCACTGACTCGTATGCCACACCCAGGTCGGGTTCGTGCAGCACGGCATCCAGCCCCACATCGTCAATCTTCCATGTGCGGTCGCCATCCGGTATCGACAATGGAAGCTGGCTCTCGGGCGAGGGCGAAATCAGCGACTGTTCCTGGTGCAGCTTTTGCAGATTCGGCGAAGTGAGAAAGTCCACGGGCAGCAGCAGGTAGCGCGCAGCATCGTAGCTGAACCATGCGCTCCACGGATCCGTCTTGGCCAGCTCGCGAGCGCGCGTCCAATACCAAACACCGTCATGCCCGTCGAAGGTGCCCGTCCGCACCGTCAACCCGGCGAGCTTCCACTGCGTGGCGGCACTGTCCCACGCCAGAACCATCCCCATCTGGCCGGCCAGAGGCGCGCCCGCCGCATCGGCAAGAATCGCCGCGTATCGCCCCGGAGGCAGCGCATTCATGGTGATGGTCACGGTCAGCGATCCGTTGGCATTGGAGCAGAAAAACTGCGTGTCCTGGGTCGCGGTCTGGTCAGATGCGTCCAGTAGATACACGTCGCGCAACTTGAAATTCCCACCTTTGACGAGCGGCGCAGCTTGTTCCACCGTGGCGCGAATGCCATCCCATTCCGAGGCCTCCTGCGGCAGCAAATTGGCCTGCAGCGCGTCCAAATCCTGCGCCAATACGGCGGTGCCCACGCGGCCCGAGGCCGCGGACAGCGCATCGCGGTCGAGCGAACTCAGTTCAGCCTGCGCAGTGCAACTCGTCGCATGGCTTGCGATTGGCGCCAGAGCGATGACGGAACCCAAGAAAAATAATGCGATGCGCATTCGCGGCTGCATCCTCCCTGCCTGAAGGTCCCTCTCCGAGGGAACTTTTCGAGCGGCCAACGGCCACTGCTAGTCTAGTACAGTAGAGCAGCGGCGGAGCGCCGCGGTCGCACGAGCGCTCGGTGGGCCGCGAGCTGCTTCTGGATAGACTCGAAAATAGCCTGAAGGGAGGCGATTCCGATGCATTCACTGCCATTGAAGCAAGCGGAATCCCGTTGCCAACGCAACTCGCTCGGGCAGCCAGGTCGCAAGCCGCTCCGATTGGCCTTCGCTCTGCCGGCGGCGTGGGCCGTGTTGATGCTTGCCTCTGGCGTGCTCGTTGATTCCCCCCTGGCTTCGGCTCAAACCAGTCCAGCTCCCGCCGCGAACCCCGTCCCCGCACAGAAGCACGTTCATCCGCGCAAAAAGCCCTCCGCTGCCACGCCTGCGCCTCAGCCGGCTCTGCCGCCTGCTCCGGTTGCGCCTCCCCCACCGAACTGGCCGGCCAACGATCTCCCCGGCGCGGCATCCGTCGTCTTTGACAGCCGCGGACTGCTCGTCGTCGCGTCCAATTCGAGCCTCGAGCAAATCCTGAAGGAGGTTTCCATAGAAACCGGCGTCAAGGTGGAAGGCATGGACGCCGATCAGCGAGTCTTCGGGACCTACGGCCCCGGACCGGCGCGCGATGTCATTTCGCAGCTTCTCGATGGCTCGGGATACGACGTCCTGATGGTAGGCGATCGCGGCGAGGGCACGCCCCGCCGGATTGTGCTGACAGAACGGTCTGGAAGCGCAAGTGTTCAGAACCCTGCAAATAGAGCCGCTATCCAGCCCAGCAATGACGAAACCGATGCCGACCAGGAGCCACAGGAGCCTCAGCCTGAGCAGGAGCCGCCGCAGCCCGGTCCAAACGGCGCCGCGCCTCCGGTTCCCATGCGCACTCCGCAGCAAATCATGCAGGAGATTCAGGAGCGGCAACGCCAGCAACAGAGTGCCCAGCAGCAAAGCGAACAGCAGAACCCGCAGAACTGACCGAACATCAACCAGAATGCCTCAGGTCGGCTCTTGAATTGGTGGTATTACTGAAAGCTCATCGCCGAAGGCTGAAAGCTGTGTTTCTAAGAAATGCGCGCGGCTTCAGTTTGCGACTTCACCTGTGTACGCGCCTTCCGCGGGCGCATCAACGCAAAGACCACCCGCAAGACAGCGTATGCGGTGAGAATGCCAAAGGCCATGGCGCCAACGGTGGCCGAAATCAACATCGCCAGATTGAACAAGTCCGCCATTCAAATTGCCTCGTGCCATTCCATCGGAAGCTTGCGATCGTCAGCGGCAGCGCGTGCGGCGCGGCTTGAAGTTCAAAACCCTTCCGCCGCGCATGCATCTTTGCGATTGTCGCAGAATTTGGGCCGCGTTGACCCTCATTTCTGTTGGCAAATAGAATACCTCTAGAGCTTTGTCTTCAAATGATCTTTGGCACTGCTTGAAACACCAAAGTACCGCCGCCTTCAAAGTTTCCAATCATGGCCATTACTCACATCTCGGTGCGGGGGGCGCGCCAGCACAACCTGCGCGACATCAACGTGCGCATTCCCCGCAATGCCCTCACGGTGGTCACTGGCCTCTCCGGCTCCGGCAAGAGCTCGCTGGCCTTTGACACCATCTATGCCGAGGGTCAGCGCCGCTACGTTGAAACGCTCTCAGCCTATGCGCGCCAGTTTCTCGATCAGATCGAGCGGCCCGATGTGGATTCCATCGAGGGGCTGAGCCCGGCCATCTCCATCGAGCAGAAGACCACCAGCCGCAGCCCGCGATCCACGGTCGGAACCATCACTGAAATCTACGATTATCTCCGCCTTCTCTACGCCTCGGTTGGCACGCCGCACTGCCCCAACTGCGGCCGGCCCATTTCACGCCAGACTGCCGATCAAATCGTCCAGCGCATCCTGGAATTGGGCCGAGGCGAGCGCGCCACGGTGATGGCGCCGATCGTCAGAGGGCGAAAGGGAGAGTTTAAAGATTTGCTGGATCAGCTTGACCAGCAAGGATTTCGCGCACGCATCGACGGCGAGGTGACCGACCTGTCTGAGCCGCCCGCTCTCGACAAACGCAAGAACCACACCATCGAAGCCATCGTTGACCGCGTGCTGTTGAAAGCAGAGGGTGATCCAGCTTCGGCAACGGCAAAGCCCCCTGCGCGGGTAGGTGGCGCGGAGCTCTCCAGAACTCGAAGCCTTCGATCGAAAAACGTCTCGAGCAGGCTGTCGCCAAGGCCCTCCAGCTCGCCAACGGACTCGTTCTGGTCGGCTTCAGCGCCGGCGACGAGCAGTTGTTTTCCTCCTCCATGGCCTGCCCCGATTGCGGCCTCGACGTGCCCAAGCTCGAGCCGCGCAGTTTTTCATTCAACTCGACCTTCGGCGCCTGCCCCAATTGCCACGGCCTCGGTTCGCTCTACGATTTCGATCCCGCCAAAGTCATTACCGACTGGTCAAAGCCACTCCTTGATGGCGGGCTCGGTCCCGGCTCCTCGTCGCAGTACTTGATCAAGCTCATTCAACTCGCCGCCGATCGCTACAAGATCGACCTCAAGGTGCCTTTCGAAGATCTGCCGCCGAAACAGCAGCACATCCTTGTCTACGGGCCGCCCAAAGGCGAAGGGCCCCGCACCGGATTTCACGGCATCCTCGCTTACCTGCGCGACAACGTGGAAGAAGCGCGCAGCGAGGGCTATCGCGAGTACATGATGAGCTTCATGTCGGCCGCGCCCTGCCCTGCCTGCCGCGGCAAGCGCCTGCGTCCCGAGTCCCTTGCCGTCAAAATCGGCGGCCTCTCCATTGCCGACTTCACCGCGCTGCCGCTCAATAGGGCTCTCTCGGCGGCCATCAACCTCAAGTTCACCGAGCGCGAAGCGCTGGTCGCCGAGCGCATCCGCCGCGAGATAGCCGAGCGCCTGGAATTCCTTTGCGCTGTCGGCCTCAACTATCTTTCACTCGACCGCAGCGCCGCCACGCTTTCCGGCGGAGAGGGCCAGCGCATCCGCCTCGCCACGCAGATCGGCTCGCGCCTGCGCGGCGTTCTCTACGTCCTCGACGAGCCCTCCATCGGCCTGCATCAGCGCGACAACAACCGCTTGATCGAGGCGCTCGAAAGGCTTCGCGACCTCGGCAACACGGTACTCGTTGTCGAGCACGACGAAGAGACCATCCGCCACGCCGATTTTGTGCTTGATCTGGGCCCGGGCGCGGGGCGATTGGGAGGCAACATCGTTGCCGAAGGCACTCCAGAGCAGATCATGGCCACGCCCGCGTCGCTCACTGGCCGTTATCTGAGCGGCGCCGAGACCATGCTGCAGCGGTCAAAACCGCGCCCCCTCACCGGAAAATGGCTCTCCATTACCGGCGCGCGCGAGCACAATCTGCATGACCTCAACCTCCGCATTCCGCTCGGCCTCATGACCGTCGTCACTGGCGTCAGCGGCAGCGGCAAAAGCACGCTGGTCAACGACATTCTCTATCGCTCGCTCGCCAAAAACCTCTACGGCTCGCGCGAGGAGCCGGGCGCGCACGATGAGCCTGACAGGCGCGGAACAGATCGACAAAGTCATTCGCATCGATCAGTCGCCCATCGGGCGCACGCCGCGCTCCAACCCGGCAACCTACACCCAGGTCTTTTCGCCCATCCGCGACCTGTTTGCCATGCTGCCCGAGGCGCGCGAGCGCGGCTACAAGCCCGGCCGCTTCAGCTTCAACGTTCCCGGCGGCCGCTGCGAGGCCTGCCAGGGCGACGGCCAGCGCCGCATCGAGATGAACTTCATGCCCGACGTCTACGTGCAGTGCGAAGTCTGCAATGGGCGCCGCTACAACCAGGAGACGCTGGCCGTGAAATTCCACGGCCACTCCATCGCCGACGTTCTCGATCTGACCATTGAAGACGCGCTGCCGTTGCTCGCCGATGTGCCACAGGTGCGGCAGAAGCTGCAAACTCTCGTCGACGTCGGTCTCGGCTACGTGCACCTCGGCCAAAGCGCGACCACACTATCCGGCGGCGAGGCGCAACGCATGAAGCTGGCTCGCGAGCTCTCCAAGCGCCAGACCGGCAAGACCCTCTACCTGCTCGACGAGCCCACCACCGGCCTGCACTTCGACGACGTGCGCAAGCTGCTTGAGGTCCTGCACCGGCTGGTCGATCTCGGCAATTCGGTCATCATCATCGAGCACAATCTCGATGTGATTCGGAACGCGGACTGGGTGATCGATCTGGGGCCCGAGGGCGGCGAAGACGGCGGCCACATCGTCGGCGAAGGCCGCCCCGCCAGGATTGCTGCCACGCCCGGCTCCTATACCGGTCAGTTCCTCAAGCGCTATTACACGTCGGCGAACGGCCGTCTCGCGCCCGCCGAAGCGGAAGACGACCTGCTTCTGGCGTCGAATTTGAAGGACGACAGCGCGAACGCCAATGCACCGGCGCCGAACGGCACTGATGGCCGGCCAGAACCGGGAAAAAACGGCAAACCAACGCGACATAACCGCTCGGCGCGAACCATTCGCCGCGAGAAGAAACCGGCAGGCCAATGACCAAGCTCCCTGAAGACGAAGCGCGCGAGCCTGCGCTCATTCCTGCGCCCGAGAACGCACCTGGGGACGAAGCCGCGAGCGGCGTGCCAAACCCGGCGCACAACATCGCCGACGGACAACCCGACACGCCTGCGCCCGGCGAATTCACGTCCGACGTTCCCGACTCGCCCACGCCAGATTCGCTCTTCGTGTCCTATGCCCACGGCAGCCCGGAGCCAAGCGCGGCGCCCACTCCTCCGCCCAGCTTCGAGCCGCAGCTCTTCCAGTCCTTCGCGCAACCTCCAGTTCGCCCGGCCGCGCGCATCCCGCATCTTGGCCACCTGTCCCTGCTGGCGCTCCTGCTTGGAGTTGGCTTCCTTTGCACGGGCGTAGTGTTCGCTCTCGCGTCGTACTTCCTGCATATTGGCCCGAACGCTCTCGCCCGCGCGGCAGCCACAAACGTGCCGCTCATGCTTGGCAGCGAGGCCATTCTCTACGTCATCACTTTTGGGCTCGCCTTCCTCATCTTTCCGGTTGTTTGGCACGAGCCTTTCTTCGCAGGATTGCAATGGCGAGGCGCAGTGGCCATCAAGAGATTCGGGTGGCTGGCCGCAACGGCGCTTGGCTGCGTTGGGCTGGCCGGACTCGACGAAGTCTTTCTGCCCGGCCCCAAAAACGCTCCGATCGACAAAATGTTCAGCGCTCCGGGAGCCGCGTGGCTGATGTTCGCCTTCGGCACCACGCTTGCGCCTTTTTTTGAGGAGATGTTCTTCCGCGGCTTTCTTCTGCCCTCGCTGTGCACGGCATGGGATTGGATCGTCGAGCAAGTGAAGCACCAGCCCGCGCCTCCGCTCGACGCCAACGGCCACCCGGAGTGGTCGCTTCCGGCCATGGCCGTGGCCTCGGTTCTCACCAGCCTTCCCTTCGCGCTGCTCCACGTCGAACAGCAGGGCCATTCGCTGGGACCGTTTCTCCTGCTCATTGCGGTCAGCCTGGTTCTCTGCACGGTGCGCCTTAAAACCCGGTCTCTCGCCGCCAGCACTCTGGTCCACGCCTGCTACAACTTCATCATCTTCTCGCTAGCGCTCATTGGGACCAGCGGCTTCCGCCACTTCGACAAAATGTGAGAAAGCAGCCTCTAGCTGCCGGCTCCTAGCCTCTAGCTTTGAAATCCTGGCCCTTAGCTGGGAGCTAGTGGCTAGAAGCTAGAAGCTGTTCTTTTACAATCTTCTTAATGCCCACGCCTACCCACGCCCAACAGCTTCTCTCGCTCCTCGCCCGCACGAGCTTCAAACTCGGCCAATTCAAGCTCTCGTCCGGCGGCACGAGCGACTATTACATTGACTGCCGAACCACGACTCTCCATGCCGAAGGCGGCCGGCTCACGGGGCACGCCATCCTCGATTTGCTTGAGGCCAACAAGATCAACGCCGAGGCTGTCGGCGGACTGACCATGGGAGCCGATCCCATCGTTTCTAACGTTGCGACCGCCAGCGCGTGGCGCGCGCAAACACACCGAAACGCGCCGCTGCTGCACGGTTTCCTCGTCCGCAAAGCCGAAAAGGCTCACGGCACCGGGCGTCGTATCGAGGGATTCTATCGCGAAGGCGCGCGCGTGGTGATCGTCGACGACGTCTGCACCACCGGCGCCTCCACCATCGCCGCCATTGAAGCTGCGCAGGAAGCCGGCATGATAGTGGTCGCGGTAGTTTGCATCGTCGAGCGCGAAGAGGCCGCCGGCCGGCCCGCTGTTGAGGCCGCGGCAAACGCCCGCCCCTTGAACGACGGTTCCTTCTGGCAGGCCCAGAAACACGTCCCGTTCCTGCGCCTCTTCACCGCCAACGATGTCCGCGCGGAGCATGTGAAACAGATTTCTGCAACCAGCTCCTAATGTCCTGTCTCCAAAACTTCTTTTAAAAAAGGCCGTCATCCTGAGCGAAAGGGGCCCCAAACGTCTTTCAGTTTGGGTGGTGAGTCGAAGGATCTGCTTTTGTCCTTCGACTGTTTCACAAGGGACTTTGGAGACAGGACACTAGCTCACCCCTTTCAAACAGAAAGGGCAGACCGTTTGGGCCTGCCCTTTTGCAAAACAACAGATCAGGGGAACCGCGTTTACACCTTATTCGGGAACCGGTGAGGAGGAGACCTGTCCGGCCGGAGCGCTGGACTGGCCGGTTGTGGTTGGAGCCTGGCTCTGTGCTTCGGTGCCGCTCATATTCGAGAGCAACTGCACCTGCACGCGCCGATTCTGCTTGCGCCCTTCGGCGGTCTTGTTGTCGGCCACGTATTGATCTTTGCCGATGCCGATTAGATAGAAACGATGCGGCGCGATGCCGTACTTCGCGGCCAGATATTGCACCACCGCATCCGCGCGGCGCTGGCTAAGGTCGTAGTTGTATTGCGCAGAACCAACTGAATCCGTCCCGCCCGTCACTTCAAGAATGTAGCTCTTCGCAGAACCCAGCGAGCCGGCAAAGTTGTCCAGTTGCGACTTGTCATCGGCCGTCAGCATGGCCTTGTCGAACCCGAAGGTCACGGAAACCGATGCCACCTGCTTGTAGTTATCCAGCCCCTTCACCACGCTGTCCAGCGAGTCGGCGCGATGCGCCACATCGTTGGCAGCCGCGTCCGCGGCGCTCGCGGCCTGGCTGGCGTTCTGGGCATTGGTTTGCGCCGTTTCCGCCGTGCCTTGCGCCTTGGCGATGCCCGCCATCGCGCGATCGTTTACGTCATGAATCTGACGGTTATTGTCTGCTGTCTTCTGCTCCAGCTGGTCGGTGTGATCGATCAGCGGAGTTGTTTGAGTCCGCACATAATTCTTTGTGGCGCATCCCGCCACTCCAAACGCCATCAACGCCGCTGCCGTCAACGCAAATCCAAATCGCTGCATTTTCATCGCTCCTCACCTCTCCAGTCATTGCCGGCGCGTTTCGCGCTCTTCCGCCGGAAAGCACTCTTTTCTGTCTATCCAATTGCACGCCGCCATCCAATCGATCCGTGTGATGCAACTCGTTGAAGAAGATGAAGATATCGACAAATCTGCGCGAGTTTTACACCCTGCAAAACCATGTAATTTTTACGCTTTCCGGTAAGGTTTGCCCAATCTTCACCCCCAGCCGCCCCATCCGCGTCTGCGCTGATCCGGGGCAAACGTGCCGTCGCAATTCTCGTTATTCTAGAAATAAGACCGGCCGCACTGAACGCCTGCCCTCATCATGGATCTCTACGAGAAAATTCGCACGCTGCCCACGCAGCCCGGCGTCTACCTCTACAAGAACGCCGAGGGCGAAGTCATCTATGTGGGCAAGGCCAACAACCTTCGCTCGCGCGTGCGTTCGTATCTGCTTGAGGCCTCGCAAGCCAATGCAAAGACCGGCTCGCTCATGCGCGAAGCCGTGGACATCGACTACATTCTCGTCGCCAACGAGCATGAGGCCCTGGCGCTCGAAAACAATCTCATCAAGCAGCGCAAGCCACGCTTCAACATTTTGCTGCGGGATGACAAGACCTATCCCTACGTCAAGCTCACGCTCGCAGACCGATTCCCCAAGGTTTTCGTCACGCGCCGCCTGCGCAAGGATGGCTCGGCCTATTATGGCCCGTACTTCCCCGGCAATCTCGCCTATCGCGTAGTCGAGCTCATCCATCGCAGTTTTCTCCTTCCCAGCTGCAAGGTCGATCTCTCCCGGTACCACCCGCGTGCCTGCCTTCAGTACTACATTCATCGCTGCCTCGGACCCTGCGTCGAAGACCTCACCACCCCCGAAATCTACAAGCAGGCCGTTCGCGATGCGCAACTGTTTCTCGAAGGCCGCCACGCCGAGCTGGAGCGGACTCTCACCGCGCGCATGATGGCCGCCGCCGAGTCCGAACAGTTCGAGGCTGCGGCGCGCCTGCGCGACCAGCTTTCCACTGTGCACCAGCTCCAGGAGAAGCAGCGCATCGCCACCGCCGAGCTCGATGATGACGCCGACGTCTTTGGCTATCACTTTGAAGACGGCAGCCTTGCCGTGAATCTCTTCCACATGCGCAACGGCAAAATTGTCGATCGGCGCGAATTCTTCTGGGAAGATCTGCTGAGCCTGGTGGAAGCCATCGAAGACAGGGACCAGGGGTCAGGGGTCAGGGATCAGCAAGAAAAGAGGGGTGCCCCACGTCCCGATTCTGGGACGTGGGATAGCACGAAACCGGATGAATCAACCTTCAACGCCGGACACGTCTTTTCTGCCCTGCTCAAGCAGCTCTACATTGACCAGCAGTACGTCCCGCGCTCGATCCTCGTTCCCGTTGGCTTCGATGACCGCGAAACGCTGGCCGCGCTTCTCAGCGAGCGCGCCGGACACAAGATCGAGATCGCCGTGCCCCAGCGAGGCGACAAAAAGTCCCTCGTCGATCTCGCCGGGCAGAATGCGCACCAGTCTTACACGCAACGCTTCCGCGTGCTCGAACCGTCGCGCAAGGCCATTCAGGAGGCGCTCGCCGACGCGCTCATGCTCCCCGAGCTTCCCCGCCGCATTGAATGCTTCGACATCTCGCACATCCAGGGTGCGGAAACCGTGGCCTCGCTCGTGGTCTGGGAAGACGGCAAGATGAACAAGTCTGCCTATCGCAAATTCAAAGTGAAAACTGTCGCCGGCGTTGACGATTTTGCTTCAATGCGCGAGGTGGTCGAGCGCCGCTACCGCCGCATTCGCGATGGCGCAGCCAACGACTCTTCGCCCCGGAGGGGCGGTGAGAAGACAGCCCAGGGCGCGAGCCATGGGTTGAATTCGCAAATTCTGCCGCAAGCCCCGGAGGGGCGGCAGAACCAGTCCTCGGCCGGTCGCGCCGAAGACCTCGAATCTTTGGTCTCCGAGGAAAAACCCGCCAAAAGCAAAGAGCCAACAACCATGCCGTCGCTCATCCTCATTGACGGCGGCCTCGGCCAGCTTCACGCCGCAGCCGAAGCCCTGGAATCCCTCGGCTTCACTTCGCAGCCGCTAGCCTCGATCGCCAAGCGCGAAGAAGTCATTTACGTCTACGGCAATGAAAGCGAACCCATCGTCCTCGACCGCCGCTCGCCGGTGCTGCATCTGGTCCAGCTCATTCGCGACGAAAGCCATCGCTTCGCTGTCGGCTACCATCGCCAGCGCCGCGCGATGCGAGATAGAGACTCCGAGCTTCTGAACATTCCCGGCGTGGGCGCGCAAACCCGTCAGCGCTTGCTCACGCATTTCGGCAGCCTTCGCGATGTGCAGCAAGCCACGGCCGAATCGCTCGCCGCGGTCGTCAATCGCAAAACCGCCGATACCATCTGGCAGCACTTCCATGCCGAGCTTCCGGCGCGATAATGCATTCAAAAGAGCGGAGTAATATCGCGAGAGCCGCTGCATTGGAGTTTTACCCCATGCAAGATGCCAGTCCCGCCGTCCCCGCACGAGGCCCCCTCCGTCCAACACTGATTCTCGCCGCGCTCTTTGCCACGCTTACGTTCCTCATCCACTTCGTCAGCTCACTCTGGGGCAGTCATCTCGGATATGGCTTTTTTCGCGATGAGCTCTATTACCTGGTATGTGGTCATCATCTGGCCTGGGGCTACGTCGATCAGCCTCCGCTCGTTGCCGTGCAGGCCCGCCTCGCCGAAACACTTTTTGGCCTCTCGCCCACCGGCATTCGTATCTTCAGCTTCGCAGCGGCAGGCGCGCTGGTTTCGCTCACCGGCTTGCTCACCTGGCAAATGGACGGCAAGCGCAGCGCGCAGGTATTAGCGATGACCGCCGTCCTGGCGGCGCCGGTCCTTCTCGGGACCTCGAATTTCCTCTCCATGAATTCCTTCGAACCCTGTTTCTGGATGGGATCGATGCTTGTGCTGCTGCGCATCGCAGACGGCAGCGCAAGTCCCCACGCGTGGCTCGTCTTCGGATTGCTGGCCGGTCTCGGCATTGAGAACAAGCATTCCACCGTCTTCTTCCTCCTGGCGCTTCTTGTGGGTGTGCTACTTACGCCGCAGCGACGCATTTTGTGGTCGCGCTGGTGCGCAGCCGGTGTTGCGCTTCTGATTCTGCTCGCTCTCCCTAACCTTATCTGGCAGTGGGTTCATCACTTCCCTACATATGAGTTGCTCAACAACATTGCCCACTCCGACAAGAACATCAAGTTGCCGCCACTCGCGTTTGTGCTGCGGCAGGTCAACATGCTGTTTGCGGGCTCCGCTCCCTTGTGGATTGGCGGCCTGGCATGGCTTGCCCTTGCGCGCAGAGCTCGACCCTGGCGATTCGCCGCGCTCACTTATCTGGTCTTCCTGGTTTTGCTGATGGCAATGCACGCCAAGGACTACTATTTGGCGCCCGTTTATCCAGTGCTTTTCGCCGCTGGCGCGGCTGCCCGTAGTCACCTCCCGCGCCTCCGCTGGGTCATTGTGGGCTACACCGCCCTGCTCGCGGTCGCGCTGTGCTTCATCTCAGCTCCCATCGTGCTCACCGTGCTTCCTCCGGCGAAATACCACGCTTACGTCTCCCATTTTCCCGGCGCTGATGCCAGGCAAGAAAAGTTCACCAGCCCACTGCCCCAAATTCTTTCCGATCGCTTCGGCTGGCCGCAGATGGTCCAGGGATTCGCCGCCCGCTACAACGCGCTGCCGCCCGATGAGCGGGCTCAGACCGGTATCATTTGCGGCAACTACGGCGAGGCCAGCGCGGTGAACGTGCTGGGCCCCAAATACGGCTTGCCCACCGCCATCAGTGGCCATCAAAACTATTTCTACTGGGGCTGGAACGGCTACACGGGCGAATCAATGCTGACGTTGGGAAACAACCGCGAAGATTACACCGGCACCTACGCCGCAGTCATCGATCTGGGTCCCTTCGATGCGCCCTGGATTATGGACTTCGAGCACCTGCACTACTTCTGGCTTCGCCACCGCAAGCGGCCTTACTCCGCCGACTGGCCCGACTTCAAATTCTGGTACTGAATAGCCCGGCTTCTTCTAATACTGAAGGACCCAGTTCGGCAGGACCGCGCGCGATCCAAGCGAGCGGATTCGCCCATCCAGGCAATTGGCGAAGGTGTCCGGCGCTTTACCCTCTACCCCGCCCGAACGAGTTCACTCTTCCGCACCACAATGCGCTTGCTGCACGCGGGGCACGAGAAGCGATCGAAGAGCGCGACGCTGCCTACCGACGAGCCGCACCACGGGCACTTCCCTTTCAGGGCGTTGATCCCCATTAGCGGTCCCAGCAGCGGCGCGCAGACTCCTGCAATGATCATCGGAACGCCAAGAAACACGCCCAGCCCTGTCAGGCAGATCATGCCGCCCCCGATGATCAGCACCGGCGCAGCCACCAGCCCCAACAGAAGGCCGCCGAACGCGCTCTTCACGGGCGGCTTTTCGTGTTGAACCTGATCGTGTGACGGATGAACGGGATCTCGCGCGTTCGTTGCTCCGCAATGCGGGCAGAACATCCATGCCGCCTCAAGGTGCGCAGCGCATTTTTGACAGGCAGCGTTCATTGAGCAATCCCTCCCTCACGGTCAACGGCATTCGCCGCGGGAACCGCCCAGGTCGGATGGCTATTCGCCGCGGCTAGTCGAGGCTGCGGCAAACCAGCTTGACGTCTGCGGAGCATCCAACCTTGCCGGGCCCCGATGCGCCTGCGATGATGAAGTCTAGGCCCGCTCGAATCTCGTTGCCCGTGATTGCCGTCACGCCAATGGGTCACGGCGCGGAGACGTAGGGAACTCAACGGATGTATCCTTCAATGCTTTTCAGAATTCGCAAGACCGGCTTCCTGCTGGCGGGCATTTTCGCAGTTATTCTTGCCGTCTCGCTGCGCGCGCAGACCGCCTCCCCCGCCGCCGATCAGGCCAACCAGCCATCTTCCTGGTTCAATCAAACAACCGGCGAAATTGGCGTCGCGGGCTTCGAAAACACGACTGAGATTACGTCCAGCGGCTACCTGCGGACGGGCTTTGAAGAGCTGATGTTTTTCTGCGGTTCCGATCTCCAGCCCACCAGCGCCGGCGGTCAACTTTTCGAGCAAGGCGGCCTGCCCATCGTTCACTACGCATTTGTGCGCGATGGCATCAGCTACCGCTTCTCCATCTTCGCCGGCAAGATCGACAAGAGCGCCATTGTCCGCGCCCGGCAGCAAGCCAAGTTTCCGTTTATGCCTGGCTTCGACATTGAATCCAACATCTACGAACCCCAGGTGGACTTTATCCGCGTCGACATCACAAACACGGCTCGAGCGCCGAGCCGCGCCGTCTTCGCCTCCGGCGTTCGCTACAGCGACCCCGACGCGCCGAAAGCTCAAGCCGGCAATAGCCAGGCGAGCGAGGCTTTCAATCCCGGCTGGACGAACAATTTCGACGATGCAAACTTCTACCGCTTCAACCGCGACCTCTACAGTTTTCCGGCGGGCTATGCCGATCGGAGTTTTACGATCCGCAAAAACTGGAGCGAGCCGAATCGCGACTACGTTCTCGGGGTGACCCACCTGAACGCCGGCCCCACGACGCCCATCGGCATTGTCACCTACGCACGCGACCTCAATCCCGGCGAGACGTGGACGCTTGATTTCAAGATGCCGGTGATTCCCACTGCCGATCCCTTTGTCATCTCGGCCATCGACGACACACGTCTCGACGCAATCGAGGCGCAGGTGCACGCAAAACCGGGCACGCGGCACTGACGCACTCGTCGACGCCTGTGCATCGCTCGGGTAAACGAAGCTGCCCTAGTTCGTGCTTGAAGAGATCGATTGGCGCGCCACCGGACGCAGCTTCTCTTTCACTGTTGCCAGCAAGCGCTCTGGTGGAACAGGCTTGCTGAGCAATGTGAAACGACGTGCTGCTGCTCCTGCCGCAGCCAGCAAATCGACCGTTGACGCCTGGCCCGAGAAAAGCAAAATCTGGCAATCGGGAAAAACGCGTTGGAGCGTGATCGCGAGCTCAATCCCGTTCATCCCAGGCAGAACTACGTCGGTAATCACCAGGTGCGGAGGCGTAAGCAAGGCAGCTTCAAGTGCATCGTTCCCATCGTATGCGGCTGTTGCTTCATAGCCGCTCATGGAAAGGATGGTTGCAGTGGTGTCTGCGATCGATGTTTCGTCATCGACCACTAAAACCCGGGGGCGAAAATTGAAACCGTGGAAGGATAGAGCTTCGCCGACAGGCACGATAGGGGTGTTTCGTGTTCCGCTCATAGTTATGTCGAAGCCTCGATCCCTACTCAGCAACCATCGTGCCATTCGTCACTGTTTGATCGAAACCTCTTATCCTTGCACGAGCTTAACATGACGAATCATGATTTTCCCCAAAAGGAATCTCTGGATTTTTTACACGGTTAGGATATTTTTACCCTGCCAATAGCATTTCAATACGCTTGCAATACGGGCGAGTCCCGCCGGCAAATACGCTGCGATACGCAAACCTCACGGCTTGAAGAGCTTGAGCGCGCTCGGCAGGCATACACTGCGCAAACTTCTGCATCTCAGGTTGGTTAAGGAGCATTTCGCCGGCGACGCCGAAAAACGGGTCTGTTCTAATGAAATTTCAATCGGTTCAGCAGGATAAAGTCCCCAAAGGCCGCGCCGGCAAACACAAGCGCATCGTTACGCTCCTTTTGAATCAACTTGAAAAGCTGCCCGCAGGAAACGCCCTCAAAGTACCGCTTTCCGCATTACCCGATAGCAAAGCGAACATCCGTGCGGCCCTCAATCGCGCCACGCACCGAAAAGGCGTGACCGTCGCCACTTCGAGCGATTCCAGCCATCTCTATCTCTGGAAAGCAGATCAAAAATCCTGAACCATTCCTGATACATTCTTGTTTTGCTCTGTTCTCGGGTTTGCGATGGACGGTGTGCGCATCGACAAGTGGCTTTGGGCTGCGCGTTTCTTTAAAACGCGTGCCGTGGCCTCGCGCGCCTGCGACATGGGCCGTATTCAATCGAACGGCTTGCGCGCCAAGCCTGCTCGCGATGTCCATGCTGGAGACAAGCTGCGCATCGAAAACGAGCGCGGCATTTTCGAGGTCGAAGTCTTGGCGGTCAGCGCCGTGCGCGGCCCCGCAACAGTCGCCCAGACTCTTTATCGAGAGTCGGACGCGAGCCGCGAAGCCCGCTTGCATCTCGCGGAAGAGCGCAAGGCAATGGAGCAGTATGTCCGACTCCCCGATCGGCGGCCTTCCAAGCGCGACCGCCGTCGCATCATTCAATTCCGCCGCGGCATGTAACAATTCCGCCGAAACATCGAACGAACGTTCCGGACACAGAAAAAGCCCGGCACTTGGCCAGGCTTTTTCTCTCAACAGAATTGTCTACGCGATGAGCTTCTTGACCTTCTCTTCGATTACGTCCTGGGCAACGTAGCCCACCACCTGGTCCGCAATCTTGCCGCCCTTGAAGAAGAGCAGCGTTGGAATGCCGCGAATCCCGTAGCGCGATGGTGTCGCGCCGTTCTGATCCACATTCACCTTGGCTACCTTGAGTTTGCCCGCGTACGCCTCCGCCACACCGTCCACGATGGGTGCAATCGCCTTGCATGGCCCGCACCAGACTGCCCAAAAATCCACCAGAACAGGCTGCTCGCTCTTCAGCACTTCCTGGTCAAAGTTCGCATCGTTCACTTCTAAAACGCCCACTCCAGCCATGATCCTCCTTGCGGACCCGCACCCGTTCATTGTACAGGAAACCGTATATCCATCTGATGCGGAAGTGCGCGCAAAGTCGCAGACGCCGCCGCCGCTGTGAACCGTGGCGCAAATCAATTTACTCGATTTGTTCTTGAAGAGCGCGGCCTCAGTTTCTTCGCCGCTGCCAAGACTCTCGTCGTCTGCGGAATCGTTTGAGCACAAAGTAAAAGCGCCCGGATCCATTAAGGATCACAGGCGCTAGAGCAGCCCTCCCCCAGAACTGCCCACGGAGCGAATGTAGGTGTTCAATCGATAAATAGCAAGCAAACTTCAGTAATAGGCGAAGTAATCAGATTTTTGATGACTATTCACCTGAGCAACCACCGTAACTTATTCATAACGCAACGGCTTCCTCGCGGAAAACGATACCAATCCCGCAAAATCACATGTTTTCAATCGTTTGGAAGGCGCCAACTCCGGAAAACCGGCAAATCAGAAGCTCTGCAGCCATGCGATTCTGCACCGCTTTTCGAGCACCCGCCAGGCTCTCCTCGCAGTCGACAATCACTAGCACGGCAGGTCCCGCGCCGCTCAGCGCGACGCCCAGAATTCCCTGCTCTCCCACGAGCGGCAAGAGAGCCGGCAGCAGCGGGCAGAGGTCCGCGCGATGGGGCTGATGAATACGATCGCGCATCGCCAGGCGCAAAAGATCTCCCCGCGCTTGCGCGAATGCGAGCCCCAGCACAGCCACCGATTGCAGATTCGCGATCACATCTTCAAGCGGAAAACTCGACGGCAGCACCGCGCGCGCTTTGCTGGTGGAAAGAGGTTCCTCCGGGAGCGCAACAATCGCGCGCCATTCCGGCGGCGGCTCAACCCGCGCTGCGTGCACCCTGGTCCCTTCGCACACTGCGGTCACAAAGCCGCCCAGCCAGCACGCCGCCACGTTATCCGGATGTCCCTCGAGTTTGTACGCCTCTTCGAGAATCTGCGCCGTATTCCACTGCAGCCTGCCGAAGTTCGCCGCCAGAGCGATCGCCGCCAACCGAGCCGCCGCAGACGATCCGCATCCCATTCCCAGCGGAATTCCGTTCGCCATCCGGATCGCCAGGGGAACGATCGCGCGTTTGTTGCTGCGCATGATTTGCTTGTAGGTTTCGAGAATCAGATTGTCTTCAAGCCGCGCGCAGCGCTCGGCGTCGCGTCCACTGGCAGTGAGTGAGAATGCGTGCGCCGGCTCGGCTTCGATCTCCAGAAAGAAATCCAGCGCCACGGCCACCGCGTCGAATCCCGGCCCGAGATTTGCCGAAGTTGCGGGCAAGCGGAGTCGAAGCGCATCTGGCTTGCCCAAATCGATCGGTGGGCCGTTCGTCAAATCTCGCCCCCAATCGCCTCGCCCTCAATCGCGGCCAGCACCGCAGCCGGCGTGGCTTCTACCGTGACCGCATCGCGACGCAGCGCTTCTATCGCGTGCTCCGAACCGATCTTCTCTTCATCCGTCAACAACGTTCCGCGATGGAAATCGATCGTGTAATCCGCATCCTTCAGCGCATGGCCCGTGAGCACCAGCACCACGGTCTCGCCGGTGCGGATTACGCCCTGCGCGCGCAGCTTTTTAAAGCCCGCGAGCGTCACCGCAGAAGCCGGCTCGCATCCCAGCCCCTCGGCCCCGATCTCCGCTTTGGCAATCGCGATCTCGGCCTCAGTCGCGTCCAGGCACCATCCCCCGCTCTCCTGAATCACACGTGCCGACTTGCGCCACGATGCCGGGTTTCCAATGCGGATGGCCGTCGCCCGCGTGTTCGCCTCCACGGGCTCGAGCACCGCGCCACGGCTCACTTTCAAACTCCGCACCAGTGGGTTGGCTCCCGCTGCCTGGATCACGCTGATCTTCGGTAGCCGCGCGATCAGCCCGAGTTCGCGCATCTCGCGGAATCCCTTGCCCAGCGCCGAGCTGTTGCCCAGGTTGCCTCCCGGAACAATCAGATGGTCGGGCACATTCCAGTCCATGGCTTCCGCAATTTCAATAGCCGGCGTCTTCTGCCCTTCGAGCCGATAGGGATTCACCGAATTCAGCAGATAGATCGGCGCGGTCTTCACAATCTCCGTCAGCAGGCGCAGGCAACCGTCGAAGTCGGTCTTCACCTGGCAGGTCACAGCCCCGTAGTCCATCGCCTGCGAAAGCTTGCCCCACGCAATCTTTCCTTCCGGGATCAAAACCAGGCTGCGCATTCCCGCGCGCGCGGCATAAGCAGCCATGGATGCCGACGTATTTCCCGTCGAAGCGCACGCGACCCACGTGAATCCCCGCTCCTTGGCAACGCTCAGCGCCGCCGTCATGCCCGTGTCTTTGAACGAGCCCGTCGGATTCATTCCCTGGTGCTTGGCATAGAGCTGATCGATTCCGAGAGCCTTTGCCGAACGCCGCAGATGATAGAGCGGAACATTCCCCTCGCGCAGCGATACCGCATCGCCGAAACTGTCCAGAATCGGCAGCAGTTCCCTGTATCGCCACACCCCAGACTGGTTCAGCGCCTCGCCCGAGCAGCGGCGTTCCCGCCACAGCCACTTCAGCGCGCCCGGATTGGGCCGGTCGTTCCCTCCGCGCTGGCCCCAGCCGGGATACTCGACCTCAAACAGGTCGCCGCAAGTTGCGCAGCGAAAGTCCGCCCGTGCATCCGCGCCCGCGATTCGGCTGCCGCATCCAAAACAGCGCAACTGGTGTAGATTGTCGCTCATATCTAAGTGTTAGCCTAGCAGGTGTACGGCGATTCAAGCTGTGGATGGAAGGCTGCTCGCGACCATGTCGAAGCCGTTTTTAGCTGCTCTGTTCGCGCTGCTTTTACTCACGCCACTGTGCGCGCAAACGCCTCTCCGCGTGGCCGCCGCCGCCGATCTGGAGCCTGTCCTTCCTCCTATCCTCGTCCAATTCGAGAAAAACACCGGAATTCATGCCGAGGCCACATATCAATCCTCCGCCACGCTCACCACGCAGATTGAGAACGGCGCTCCCTTCGATATTTTCCTCTCCGCCGATCTCAGTTTTCCCAAGCGCCTCATCGACGCCGGCTTCGCCGATCCAACCTCCCAAGTCACCTATGCGCGTGGCACGCTCGTCCTGTGGGAGAGGAAAGACTCGCACTTGCCCGCGCCGTCGCTCGATCTTCTTCGCGATCAGCGTCTGAAGCGCCTGGCCATCGCCAATCCTGACCGCGCGCCCTATGGCCGAGCCGCCGTCGCCGCGCTCCAGAGCCTGAAGTTTTACGACGCTCTCAAGCCTCGTCTCGTGACTGCCGAAAACATCGCCCAGGCCGCGCAGTTTGCCGACTCCGCCAACGCCGATGCCGGCCTCATCTCGCTCACTTCGGCGCTTACGCCGCGCCTCTCGGCCGACGGCTCCTACTTCGTCATCCCTCGCGACCTATACCCGCCCATCGAGCAGGGCGCCGTCATCATCGGCAACACCAAACAGCGCGACGCGGCGCACAAGTTGCTCGATTTCCTGCTTTCGCCCGCGGTGCAGGCGGAATTCGCCAGATCCGGGCTGACGCCGGTGAAATGACCACAATGGACTGGCAAGCATTCGCTCTCTCGCTTCGTCTCGCCGCCGTCACCACTGCGATTCTCCTCGCCATCGCCGTGCCACTCGCGGCCCTCATCGTTCTTGGCCGCGGGCGCTGGCTCGCCGCCGTTGAAGCCCTTTCTTCGCTGCCCATGGTCTTGCCGCCCACCGTTCTCGGCTTCTTTCTGCTCGTCCTTCTGGGACCTCGCACAGCATTTGGCCGCGGCATCGCCGCTCTGCTGGGCCATCCGCTGGCATTCTCCTTCGATGGCCTCGTTGTCGGCTCCGTCATTTACAGTCTTCCCTTTGCGGTGCAGCCTCTGGTCGCAGGCTTCGGCTCTGTTGACACCGCTTTCGTCGACGCCGCGCGCCTTCTCGGCGCCGGCCCATTGCGCCTCGTCACCACCATTTTCATTCCACTCGCTCGCCGTTCGTTTCTCGCAGCCATCGTGCTCAGCTTTCTTCATACCATCGGCGAATTTGGCGTCGTCCTCATGCTCGGCGGCGATATTCCCGGCGCCACGCGCACGCTGTCTATCGTTCTTTATGACCAGGTGGAGAGTTTCGACTATGCCGCCGCCGGCCACACCGCTCTTTTGCTCCTTGGTGTAAGCGTTGTCGCTCTTGCGCTTATCTACTCCAAAACCCAAAAGCAGGGAGTGCAAACTCGAAACCGCGGAGCGATGCGCCGTGCTTAGCTTCTCGCTCGACTCGCGCCGCGGCAGCTTCCACTTTCATGTGGAATGCACGTTCGCCTCCGATTGGACCGTCATCTTCGGTCCATCAGGGGCCGGCAAGAGCACGCTGCTCCGTTTGCTCGCAGGTCTCGACCATCCGATCAGCGGCAGCATTGCCCTCGATGGCCGCGCGCTCACTGAAACTGCCACGGGGTTTCGCATCCCGCCCGGCCAACGCCAAACTTCGCTGGTCTCGCAACAGCCCGCGCTCTTCCCTCACCTCACCGTTGCGGCCAACGTGGCCTATGGCCTGCGAAGTCTCGATCGCGCCGCGCGTGCACGCCGCGTGAGCGAGATGTTGGACCTTGTTGACGCCGCCGATTTCGCCGCCCGCCGCCCACAGGATCTCTCCGGCGGCCAGGCGCAACGCGTCGCCCTGGCCCGTGCGCTTGCGCCCGCCCCCCGTCTGCTGCTTCTCGATGAGCCTTTTTCCGCCCTTGACGGCGTCGCCAGCGATGCGCTTCTTGTCCGCCTGCAAAACTGGCTGCGCGAAAACAAAGTGCAGTCCGTCGTGGCTACTCACGATGCCACGGATGCCCTGGCCACTTCAGCAGAAGTTCTGCTGCTGCGTGACGGCCGGCTCGCCGCTCTCGGCCCGGCCGCCGAAGTGCTCAAATTGGAACGCGAACGTCTCCTCGGCCGCCTGCAAACTCCATCGCACTAACGTACCGATTACTTCGCCGCAATCACCAGCAGCGTTGCATCATCCTGAAAGTGCGCGTTGCAGAACGCCGACACCTGGTTGAGAAGCGCATTGCTCATCTCCGCAGCCGTGCGCTTGCTTTCCGCGAGAGCTGCCGCGGCCAGTTTCTCCTCGCCGAACTCATCTTCGTCCTCGCCGCTGGCTTCGGTAATGCCATCGGTCACCAGCAGCAGCCGGTCGCCCGCACGAAACTCGATTCTCGCGTTCTCATAAGCCCATCCAGGGAAAACCCCGAGCACAGCGCCGCCATGGTCCGGAGACTGGGTAGCGCCTTGCGAAACCAGGATCGGGCAAACCTGGCCGGCATTGCAGTATTCGAGCGACCGCGTTTCGTTGTTCAGCACGCCATAGAGAAATGTCACGAACTTGCCAGTCGCCAGGTTCTCGCAGAGCAGGCTGTTCACCTTGGCGCAAAGTTGCGCTGGACTCTCGGCGCTGCCTGCATAGGCCCGCACGGCGGCCTGCACATTGGCCATCATCAGCGCTGCCGACACGCCCTTCCCCACCACGTCGGCAATGCACAGGCCCAGCCTATGATCGTCCAGCTTGAACACGTCGTAGTAGTCGCCGCTCACGGTGCGCGCCGGACCGCCACGCTCCCGCCACTTCAAATCCGGCAAGTTGAGGAATCTCTTTCGGCAGCAGCGACCGCTGAATCTCGCTCGCGCGCTGCATCTCCTCTTCCTGCATTTCCAGTTGCGCGGCTCCCTGTCTTACCGATTTCTCAAGTTCCCGGTTGCGCGCCTCCAGCCGGTCCTTTGTCGTCTGATGAAGAAACGAAACGAATCCGAAGATCAATGTGACCAGGAAGGGAAACTTCCATCCGGTCAGGAGCAAATGGGAAAGAGTTTGCGGGCCGGGCGGAGAAATCAGCCACACAACGACGCTCGAAATCAGGTAAACCGGAAAGGTCAAAACAAGCAAGGTGGGCAGAAAGATCAGCCAATTGTACGGAAACGGCCTGCCCGAAAAAAGGAATTCCACCTGATCGATTCCAAAGGAAAGCAGATTCCCGGTGCACAACGTGTACAACAGAACCGTCCACGGATTGATGGGGAGGCCGATCGCCCAGAACACAGCGCCGAGAACAAGGGAAACTGCAATATAAACAACCTGCTGCCGAACCAAGCGCACAAAAGAAGGAACAACCAGCCGCATAACAGTAGGCTCTCTTCAACCTCATCGGGAACAAGTTGGATTCTACGCCAAAGCCCCGGATTTCCGCCCGCGAAAGACGCGCCGTTCTATGCGAACCCCACCAGTTCCGGTTCGCGTTCGAGCCGAATTCCGAACCGCGCTTCAACTGCGCCGGAAATTTTCTCCGCCAGCGCCAGCATCTCCCTGGCCGTCGCGCCACCGCGATTCACGAGAGCCAGCGTGTGCCGCGACGAAATCCCCGCAGCTCCAAGCATGTAACCCTTCGCGAATCCCGCCTGTTCAATCAGCCACGCCGCGGGAATCTTTTGCAGCCCACCGTCTGCGGGAAAAATCCGCACAGGCACTCCCGTCGCTGCCGCCGCTTTCCGTACGCGTTCCGCCGTTTCCTCTGTTATCACCGGGTTCTTGAAGAAACTCCCCACGCTGCGGCAATCCGGATCGCCCTCCACCAGCAGCATTCCTTTGCTTCGCCGGATGCTCCGCACCGCTTCCGCCGTTTCTGCCAACGTGGGCGCCTTCACCGAACTCGCAAAATGCGCCTTCAGGTCGTGATACTCAAGCAGCGGTGCGCCGCCCTGCCGCAGCCGGTAGTCGACGCGCGTCACGATGTACCGGCCTTGATCCGCCGAGTTGAACCGGCTGCGCCGATACCCAAATCCGCATTCCGCATTGGTGAACTCGACAAATCTGCGATCAACCAAATCAAACGCGCGCACCCGCTCGATGATCGAAGCCGCCTCCTGCCCGTAAGCGCCCACGTTCTGCACCGGCGTTCCGCCCACGGTCCCCGGAATTCCGGCCAGGCACTCCATTCCGGCACAATTTGCTCCAAGAGTCTGCCCCACGCAGTGGTCCCACTCCTCGCCCGCGCCAACGCGAAATTGCTCCCCATCCCGCTCGATCCCCTTCAACCCCACATGCAGCACCAGCCCCGAAAATCCCTCGTCGGAAACCAGCACATTGCTGCCGCCCCCCAGCACAAAAAGCGGCACGCCTCGCTCTCGCGTCCAGTCGCTGGCTTCCGCAACATCGGCCTCTGTCTCCGCCACCGCAAACCACCGCGCCGGCCCCCCGATGCCAAGAGTGGTGAATGCCGCCAACGAAATGTCCTTTGTAATCTTCAAGCGTCCAGATTACAGGAAGATGCACAATGCGCACCTCCGCGTCTAACCATTCTGTATACTGCAATCGATTGTTTGAGGGGGCGTCTTTATGCGCTGCGCTCATTTGCGGCTCTTGCCGCTTGCTTTTTGCCTGGTTTCCGCCGCACTTGCCGCCCAGAGTTCATCTTCGTCTTCCGGGTCAACTTCGCTCGAGCCCGGCGTTGCCGGGCAACTCGCCGGCGGCTCGACCAGCGCGCTGATGACCGTGCAGCCGTCCGATCCCGACAGCGGCATCACCGGCCACGTCGAAGGCCTCTATATCCCACTCGTGCCGGGCCAGCCATTCCATGCCAAAATCGAGGTCCGGATCCACCGTCAATTGCCTGATGGCACCGTGGTCGACCAGAAATACTACACGCTCGTCGCGCGCGACAGCACGGGGCGTACACGCCGCGAGTCACGCCAACTGGTCGCGGCCGATTCGGATCTCGATCCGCCGCTCATCCGCACCCTGGTTTACGACCCCAAGACCAACATGGTGACCAACTGCTACCCCGAGCAGCGCATCTGCCGCCAGGCGTTTTTTGATCCCTCGCGGCACCCTGCCGATGAGCCCGTTGGCCCATCGAGCGACGGCACTTCGGTCCTCACGCGCGACGATCTCGGCAAGAAAACCATCGACGGCCTCGAAGTAATCGGTACGCGCGAGACGCGCACCTTCAATCCCGGCGCATTCGGTAATGACAAGCCCGTGGTGGTCACCAAGGAATTGTGGTACTCACCGCAACTTCAATTCGATCTTTCTGTCACCAGGATTGATCCGCGCAACGGCACACAGAAGCTGGAGGTCACGGAGTTGAAGCTCGGTGATCCGGGCCCGGATTGGTTTGCAATTCCCGATGGTTATCGGCTGGTTTCCGACCACGGCCTCATGCACCCCGTCTATCCCGCCCAACTCGAGCCCCTGATTGAGAAACAAGTATCCGGGATGTCGCCCGACGAGCTCAGCGCCGCGCTTCAGCCGGTTGAATCCGCCATCGGCGCACTCACCAAAGCGCACGCCTCCGCCGCGCCCAAAGACGATAGCGTGGCCTTTGCCGGGCAGTTGCGCTCGAGGCTTTCGGGGACTCTGCGCACGATGCAACAGCTCGACCTTTTGCATGGGCAGCAGCAGGTAGCCGAAGCCGATCTGCGCATGAACGAAACCTTCCGTGAGGTGGTCACGTCGCCTTGCATCGGGAAGCCGGGGCCCGGCGATCCGCCTTCGGCTCCCACGAGCGCGGACGGACTGCGCGAGGAGCAAACCGCGTGGCTGGGGCTGCGCGACGCCTGGGTTGCGTTTCTCAAGAAGCTCTTTCCCGGCGGCGACCCCGCCACTTTTGGGATGACCATCACCAACGAACGCGAGTCCGAGCTGCGCCGCTACCTGAACAACGAGCGTAACCGCGGTTGCCTTCCGGTGGAGTCGATTGCGCCGCTGCTCGCCCGCTACGTCACCGGAATGTCTCCAGATCAGCTCGACGCCGCTGCCAAGCCCATCGACGCAGCGATCGCCGCCTACGCCAAAGCCCATGCCGAATCCGAGCCCGGCGACCGCAACCAGGATTTCGTGCGCATGACGCAGCAGCAATTGACCGCCGACCTGAATATGCGGCAACACAACTCCGCCTTCGCTCAGAATCAGTTCCAGGCCGGCGATCTGCGCCTCAATCTGGTCTTCCGTGCCGTGGTCTCGTCACCCTGTTTGACCAAGACCATCCCTGGCGATCCGTCGGACGCTCCGGTGAGCGAAGAGAAGCTTCGCGCTGAACAGCAGGCGTGGATCGCCATGCGTGACACATGGACCACGTTCCTGGCATCGGCCTTTCCTGGATCGAATCAGGCCTCGCTGGGCACAATGCTCAATCAACAACGCATCGGTCAGCTGGAGCAAATTCAGAACATCGAGCGCAACCGTGGCTGCATGGAGGAGGAGTCCATCGAACCCCTGCTCGCTCAGTTCGTCACAGCCATGTCGGCCGATCAGCTCGACGCCGCCGTCAAGCCGGTTGACGCCGCGATTCGCGCCTACGCCGCAGCACATGCGGAGTCTGAGCCCAATGATCAGAATCAGGAATTCGTGCGCATGACCGAACAGCAACTCTCCTTCGAGTTGAGCAACCAGCAGCACAACCGCGTACCCACACAGGACGAATTCGAGGAAACCGATCTGCGCCTCAACCAGGCCTTCCGCGCCGTCGTCTCATCTCCCTGTCTCACCAAAACTGCTCCCGGCGATCCGCCCAACGCTCCGGCAAGCGAGGAAAAACTTCGGGCTGAGGAACGTGCCTGGATTGCCTTGCGCGACGCATGGACCGGTTTCATGGTCACTGCCTTTCCCGGCGGCAACCAGGCGGCCTTTGGCACCATGTTGACCGAGCAGCGCACCGGCGAACTGCTTCAGATCGAAAACATCGAGCATAATCGCGGCTGCGCACCAGCCGAGTAAACCGTGGTCATTTGGCTGCGCGTGGGGCCATTGGCCACAAGCGTTACAAACACGTAGAATAGCTACAGGCAGCTTCCTCTGCCGGAGGCGAACATGTATCCAGAACTGATGGTGATTCCCATGCGCGAGGAACTCGTGCGCGCCGGAATCAAGGAAACCCGGACCGCCGAAGAAGTGGACGCGGCCCTGGCCGAGCCCGGAACCACCCTCGTCGTCGTCAACTCCATTTGCGGCTGTGCGGCCGGCAAAGCCCGTCCCGGCATCCGCCTTGCTCTCACCAACTCCGCCAACCAGCCCGATCGCAAGATCACCGTCTTCGCTGGCCAGGATCGCGAGGCCACTGAGCGCGCACGCAGCTACTTTGAGGGCCATCCGCCCAGTTCGCCTTCCGTCGCCATCATGCGCGATGGAAAGCTCGTCTACCTCATGCAGCGCTCCGTCATCGAGCAATCGACCGCTCAAGACATTGCGCTAGAATTGATGCGCGCCTTCGACACCTACTGCGCCAAGACCACAGCATAGACAACCATCACACTTTTCGGATGGGACCCGGGTAGCGGGCAACCGTCGCGTCCACTGTGAGCAGAGTGATCCCTTCGACAATGGCCTGCGCAATCAGCAGCCTGTCGAAGGGATCTTTGTGTATGGGAGGCAACGCCTCCACTCCGAGCACATGGTTTCCCGACACAGACAGTTCTTCGTACCCGTTTTCAATCATCTGCCCGCGAATTTCCCGTGGGTCGAAAGCGAAAGAACCCCGGTAACGCGCCCGCTTCAGCGCAATCTCCCATACGCTCGCCGCGCTGAAAAGAAACTCGTTGTCGGAATTCTCCAGGAGAGCACGAGCGGTTCGCCTGATTCCCCGGCCGCCAATCGGCAGCCAGAGGACGAAGTGGGTGTCCAGGAGGAACTTCATTTCAGGGTCTTGCCATAGAACAACTTCTCGATTTCTTTATCCAACTTCTTGTCGACCTCTTCGAAGTTGTCGGGCAACGTGTACATCCCTTTCATAAAACCGATTCGCTTCTTCGGCTTCTTGTTCATGGTGCTGATGGGAATCACCCGCGCCATCGGCTTTCCGGCTTTGGCGATGACAAAGGGCTCTCCCGCCGCAACCTCTTCGATCAGCCGCGAGAGATGCGTCTTGGCAGCGTGAATGTTGATGGTCCGCATGGCATCTCCCTGTTGAACTTAGTCCACTTAGACTAGTTTACTGTGACCCGAGAGTCAAGTCCATCATCCCTCAAACAAAACGGCCTCCCTTTTGTGGGAGGCCGTCGCTTTTGCTCCGAAGCTTCCTCGCTCAGTCCGCTACCTGCGCATTCCGGAGCTTTTGCACCTTGCTGTGCTTCACGGAGTAACCGAAATAAATAATCAGCCCGAAGATCAGCCAGCCAATCATGACCTCCCACGTGATTGCCGCCAGCCGCGACATCAGGAAGAGCGCCGACGCCATGCCCAGAATAGGCACCAGCGGCACAAACGGCGTTTTGAAGGGCCGGTGCAGTTCTGGATGCCGAACGCGCAGCACCCACACTCCCGCGCAAACGATGGTGAATGCCAGCAGTGTCCCGATGTTCACCAGGTCGGCGAGCCTGCCAATGGGCAAAAATGCGGGAAACACGGCCGCAAAAATCCCAAACACGATTGTGGTGATCCACGGCGTGCGGAATCTAGGATGAACAGCGGACGCCCACTTCCACAGCAGTCCGTCTTTCGACATGGAATAGAACACGCGCGTCTGACCCAGCAGCATCACCAGCATCACCGTGGCCAGCCCGAAGACGGCGCCGATCTTCACCAGTAGCGCGCCCCAGCTCACGCCCGTCGCGTCGATCCCCAAGGCCACCGGAGCGCCCACATTCAGCGTCTTGTAGCTCACCAGACCGGTCAGCACCATCGATACCATGATGTAGAGGATGGTGCAGATTAGCAGCGATCCGAGTATGCCGATGGGCATGTCGCGTTGCGGCTTCTTCGCCTCCTGGGCCGCGGTCGATACGGCGTCGAAGCCGATGTACGCGAAGAAAATGCGTGACGCGCCCTTCGAAATGCCGCCCCAGCCGAAATTCCCGTCCGCATCCTTGGGCGGAATGAAAGGATGCCAATTCAGCTTCGCCAATTCGGGGTGGCGAATCAGATAGTATCCGCCCACTACCAGAAAGATCCCGACCACGCTCAGCTTGATGAACACAATCGTGGAATTGAAATTGGCCGACTCCTTGATCCCGATCACGAGGATCACCGTGATCACCATGACTATCGCCATAGCCAGCAAATTAAACGCCGCAGTCGCATGCGGCAGCCCCGCGTCGCTCATCCCCGGCGGCAGCGATGCCACCGGCATCCATTGGTGCTCGTAAAAGACCAGATGCGTCCCCGTCGAAGCCATCAGCTGTGGCGGAATATAGATCCCGAATTGTTCCAGCAAGCTGTTGAAATAGCCTGACCAGCCCGACGCCACGGTCGATGCGCCGAAGGCATACTCCAGCACCAGGTCCCAGCCGATAATCCACGCCACAAATTCGCCCAGCGTGGCGTAGCCATAGGTATATGCCGACCCGGCAATCGGAATAATCGACGCAAACTCCGAGTAGCAAAGCCCGGCAAAAGCGCACGTGATTCCCGCCAGCACAAAGCTCAGCGCCACGGCCGGACCCGCGTAGAGCGCCGCAGCCTGCCCTGTCAGCACAAAAATTCCCGCGCCGATTACGGCACCGATGCCCAGCGTCACCAGGTTCACCGCACCCAGCGAGCGCTTCAGCGTGTGCTCGCCCTGCTCACCGGCTTCCTCGGTGAGCATCGACATGGGTTTAACGCGTAGCAAATTCGAGAACAAGGATCGATTTCCTCCGTGGCGAATGGATGGAGCTGAGGCAAAAAGGAATCCGCCGGAACTCGTTACGCAATCATACGATACGGCAGCACCGGTTTTGCGGATTTCAGATGGGCAGCGGCTCACCAACCTCATACATGCGCAGGTTCCGCTCGCCCATGCCGATGGAAGGCCACGCTGCTCGCCACTCTTTCAGGTGAGGGGACTTGAAGTGCTCCTCGAGCGCCTTCCGATTTTCCCAGCGCTCCGTGATATGGATCAGGCCGCGATCAATCACGTCCTCGGCATAGGAATACTCAAGGCATCCGGCTTCAGCCCTGCTGGCCGCGACCATCTCGCCCATGATGGCGCGTGCCGCGTTCAGCTGTTCAGCAGGAAGCCGCACAGTACCGACAATCAAAAGCATTCATTCCCTCCTCTTTGCTACGCGCACGAACTTCTCCGCATTTTCTCATGAGAATTGTCGCGTTTTGAGGCGCCTCGAGTCTCGAACTCGGCCAAAGCTGGCCAATTTCCGGCCAAAGCTGCCCCAAATCAACGCAGGTCGCTGTCTCAAATCCGGACAGCACTGTCTTATTTTCGGGCAGCGCGATTCGAATGCGAGAAGTATCCTATTCGAGCAGAGCCGTCCAGCGCCGAAACTCGGCGGCCGGATCCTTCGCGCGAAAGATCGCCGCTGACACACCGACTACGCTCGCTCCAGCGGCGAGAATCTCGGGAGCCGTCTCCAGCGTCACTCCGCCCACCGCGACGAGCACCACTTTCGGTCCCGCCTGCTGGCGCAATCGTCGCACTCCCGCCGCACCGATCGGCGTCTTCGCCGTGTCCTTGGTTTTCGTGGGAAAAATCGGCCCAATCGAAAGATAGTCTGCCGGCTCCTTCAGAATTCCCGAGAGCAGCGCTTCGCTCCCGCCAAATGTGCCAACGATCCTGTCCGGCCCCAGCCGCCGCCGAGCCTCAGCAGGCGTCGCGTCGCCCGCATCCACATGGACGCCGTCAAATCCCGTCTCGTCCACCAGATCGACCCGGTCATCGAGAATCAGCTTCACGGTTCCCGGAGGAAGCGCGATGCGAAGAATCGCCGCATCGGCCAGAAGATCGGCGTCCCTGCCTGTTTTGTTCCGATACTCGAGCAGCGTTACGCCCGCCTCCGCCAGTTCCCCGCCCAGCCGCTGCAAAAACTCTGCGCGCCCAGCCTGCGGAATCACGCCCGCATCCAGAATCGGATAGACCTTCGGAAAGGATAAGGACATACTCAAGTTCACAGTTCTTAGTTCGTAGTTCTTAGTTTATAGAACTCGCGTATCGCGCTGTCGGTTCCCCAACCGCGGATCGGGTCTTCACGGGCTTTGAGTGTTGAACGATGAACTACGAACTATGAACTGCGAACCGTGAACTGTCTTTCTCACATCTCGTCCGCGCTGGGCCCATAGATCCCAGGAACTTTGGCGCCAATCAGCCGCAAATAGACCGTCAATTGCCCGCGATGATGAATCATGTGGTTCAAAACAGTTTCGCGAAACACGTTGTACCGGGTGTCGTCGATCCAGGCGTGCCCACCGAACACAAACTTCCAATTCCGGTCCCACGTATCTCCGGTGGTTGCCACCAGCGCCGGTCGCGTCTCCGCCAGTTTTTCGTCGAACCTCTCGAGCAGCTCGGCCTTGCTGGCCGGCGTATATGGTTCCCACTTGTGATCCGCGGCGAATTCCACCTTGTCCTTGGTGAGCGTGTGATTTCCCCAGTCACCGACAAAGTCGGTCAAATGACCCGCCAGCCGGCCCAGGCTCATCGACTTGGGATGAGGTTTGAAATTCCAATCGGCGTCGGCCGGAATCGCGTCCAGCATCTTCTGTGTTTTCGCCGTCTCGCGATCGAACTCCTCAATCAGTGCTTTCTGCGCATCCATTTGTGAATCCTCCTCATTGCCAAAACAGCATAGCCGATTTCCGCATGAATGGGCGAAGAAAAAGCGATAATCTTTTCCACAGACATGAGCACTCACGGAGCAGAACCATCCGCGCGACGCATGTTGACGTTATCTTTTACTTATTTTGAATCAGAATGTTGCCGGAAATACCGAATGTGCTTTGCGCATGCGCCACTCTACGCCGTCTTCTTCTCCGCTTCGGCCCGCGCTGCAAGGAGGCGATCCATATACCCGGTATCGAAATCCCCCGCTTTGAACGCCTCATCCCGAAAGATCGCCGCGTGCAGCGAAATCGACGTATCGATTCCCTGCACGATGAACTGGCTCAGCGCCCGGCGCATCCGTGCCATGGCCTCTTCGCGATCGACCCCGTATGCAATCAACTTGGCGATCAGCGAGTCGTAGTACGGCGGAATCACGCCCTCGGCATAGAGCGCCGTGTCTACACGAATTCCGTTGCCGCCCGGCACGTTGAACACCGTGATCTTTCCCGCCGAAGGCGTGAACTTATGCGGATGTTCCGCGTTGATGCGGCACTCGATCGCGTGCCCGCGTATCTCCAGCTTCGCCGGCATAATCGCTTCCAGCTTTTCTCCGGCCGCGATCCGCAGTTGCGCCTTCACCATGTCCACCCCGGTAATCGCCTCCGTCACCGGATGCTCCACCTGGATGCGCGTATTCATCTCGATGAAGTAAAGCTGATGACTCTTGTCCATCAGGAACTCCACCGTTCCCGCGTTCTGATAGCCGATTTCACCCATGCATTTGCAAAGTGTCCGGCCGATCTCCTCGCGTAGCTTCGGCGTCACCTGCAGGCTCGGCGCTTCTTCAATCAGCTTCTGGTGCCGCCTCTGAATCGAGCATTCACGCTCAAACAGCGAAGCCACATTGCCATGTTCGTCGGCCAGCACCTGGAACTCGATGTGCCGGGGATTCTCGATGAACTTCTCCATGTAGAGCTCGCCGTTGCCAAACGCGTTCGCCGCTTCGGTAAAGGCCGCGTGAAACAAATTGGGCAAGTCCTCGGCCTCGCGCACGATCCTCATCCCGCGCCCGCCACCGCCTGCCTTGGCCTTCAGGATGACCGGGTATCCAACCTTCTCGGCCCACGCGCGCGCTTCTTCCGCAGTCGCCAGGATCCCGTCCGATCCCGGCAGAATCGGCACCTTTGCCTTCTTCATCGCCTGCCGCGCTTTTTCCTTTTCGCCCATCAGCCGCGTTACCTCCGGCGGCGGCCCAATGAACTTGATATTCGATGCGCGACAGACCTCGGCAAAATTCGCATTCTCACTCAGCAACCCATATCCCGGATGGATCGCCTCCACATCGGCAATCTCCGCTGCTGAAATGACCGCCGGCACGTTCAGGTAACTGTCTGCGGCGCGCGGCGGCCCAATGCAGATCGCTTCGTCGGCGAACTTGACATGGAGCGAATTGCGGTCGGCCTCGCTGTATACGGCAACCGTGCGAATGCCCATCTCCCGGCACGCATTCAGCACGCGCAGCGCGATCTCACCTCGATTGGCAACCAGTACCTTACGAAACATTCAGTTCCTTTAGAGCATGGCGAGCGGTCTCAGCTTGCCTCGCGGGGTTCGTTTCATCTTCAGGAAGTGCGCACTAATGGAAGCTTGTCATCCTGAGCGGAGTCCGCCGTGGCGGACGGAGTCGAAGGATCTGCGGTTGCTTTTCGAATGAACCACCTCACCGCTGCGCTCCGCTAACCCCGCTCCGCACAGCTACGCTGCGCGAATCGTGAACAGTGGTTGCCCAAACTCAATCGCCTGTCCGTTCGCAACCAGGCACTTGACCACCTCGCCCGACACATCCGCCTCGATCTCGTTCATCAGCTTCATGGCTTCGATGATGGCGATTACCTGGCCCTTCTCCACGTGGTCGCCCGGGGCAACAAAGGGCGCGGCGCCGGGTGACGGTGAACCATAAAACGTGCCGACGATGGGCGACTTCACCATGTGCAGCCCGGCATCCGCATTTGCGGCTGGCTCCCCTGCGGCCGCTCCTGAAGCTGATCCCGCCTGCGCAGTCGCTGCGGCGGCCTGAGCCACGCTCTGCGGCGCCGACTGCAGCAGCCGCGCCAGATCGCTCAGCCCTGCCGGCCCGCTCTCCACTGGATTGAATTTCAGCCGAAGCTTCATGTCGCCGCGGTCCACGTCGAACTCGGACACGCCGTGCGACTTCAGGAACTCAATCAGTTGTCGCAGATCCTCAATATCTTGTTGCTTCATTCGTTCCTTCAATCCGATTCCCTCAGCCTAACCAACCTGCTTCAAAGCTCAATCAGCGCTTTGGGCGCCGGCGTCAGCACCTGCCCACCGCTGCGCGTTACGGCCACCATATCCTCGATCCGAATCCCGAACTTGCCTGCCAAATAAATGCCCGGCTCGATGGTAATCACCATGCCCGGCTGCAACCGCGTCGTTTGCCCGGCGCCTATACGGGGAGGCTCGTGAATCTCCAGGCCAACGCCGTGCCCCGTTGAATGGCTGAACGCTTCGGCCAATCCCTCCCTGCGCAACACGCTCCGGGCTGCCTCGTCCACCTCCGCGCAGCTCGCACCCGGCACTACGGCATTGACCGCATTCCCCTGCGCTTCCAGCACCGCCTCGTAGGCTTTCCGCTCCTCAGGTCTTGGCTTACCCAGGAAGACGGTTCGCGTCATATCCGAACAGTAACCCTTGTGGATTATACCGAAGTCCATGGTCACGAACCCGCGCCGCGGCAGGCTCGCCGTCGTCGCACGGCCATGCGGCATCGCCGACCGCAAACCCGCCGCCACGATGGTTTCGAATGACATGCCCTCGGCGCCCAGCATCCGCGCCCGGTACTCCAGCTCCGCAGCCACTTCAACTTCGGCAATTCCCGGCCTTAGCACGCCTAAAATGTGTTCAAACAGCTTGCAACCCGTAAGCGCCGCTTCGGCCATCAGCGCAAGTTCGTCTCCGTCTTTCACTGAGCGCAGCATCTCGACCAGTGACGCCGGCAAAGCCTGAAAGAATCCTTTGCGCAGGCGGCTCGGCAGTTCACTTTTCCAGCGCGCTAATTCGGCGACCGACGTTTTCGCCGGGTCGAATCCGGCCATCGCCACGCCCTGTTGCGCTGCCAGCCACCGCGTCGCCGCCACGGCCGGCGAACCGGATGCAATTTCAACTTGTGCCGCCTTGACCTCTTCGTTTGCCTGCGCCGTGTAGCGCCCGTCGGTGAAAAGACGCGCGCCGCGGCGAGTCACCGCCAGGCCCGCGCTGGAACCGGTGAATCCGCAAAGATAGCGAACGTCGGGAAGGTGTGTAACCAGGAGTCCGGGTAGGCCGGCGCGAGTCAACCTGCGGCGCAACGCGCCCATGCGGCGAAAGTGGTCCACGCGCTCAGTTTTATCACGGCCGGCTTCTTTGGAAGGCGTTCCTAGCTGCTGGCTGTCGCGTCCGTCGCCGGCGGATACTTCGCGGCAACCGGCATCTCGCTGCGAGCCTCAGCGGGAAGCACAGGAGCCTTATCCCCCAGGTAGCCATCGGCGAAAAGAATGTTGCGGGCGAGTCCGACTTTCCTGAGGCCGAGAATAATCAGGCCATTCAGGATCCGTCTCGTGCTTGAACATTCCGTGGAAGGCCGACCGCGGATAGCGATGATGATTGTTGTGGTAGCCGTCGCCGAAGGTGAGCCACGCAAGAATCTTATTGTTCTTGCTGTTGTTCTTCATGTTGTAGTTCTCGTAGCCAAAAGTGTGGCCCAGAGAGTTGACTGCCCAAACAGAGTGCTGAAAGAGCACGGTTCGCAGGCAGGCCGCGAAGAAGCAGCCCCACGCATCGGTTATCCCGCCAAAAGCATAGCCAATGAGCCAGGGAACAGCCACGGACACAACCGGCCACACGTAATGCGTGCGCGCGTAGAACCGGATGACCGGATCGCGGACAAGATCGCGGCCATAGACATTCACATCGGTGCTGGTGTCGTCGAACATCCACCCAATGTGCGCGTGGAACAGACCCCTGAGCGAGTTCTCATGGTCGCAGTGGCCGTCGACGAACGGGCTGTGGTTGTCACCGCAGTTGTCAGTGTGGGCGTGATGGCGCCGGTGATCGGTCGTCCAGGTCAGCAGTGAGCTCTGAAACGACATGGAGCCGAATGCGCCCAGCATATACGCCACCCACGGCGCCGTCTCAAAGCTTTTATGCGAGAAATAACGGTGGAAGCCGACGCCTGTGCCCATGCCAACAATGAAGTAGCCGACAGCGAAGGTAATGACCTCAACCCAGTGGATGGGGTGCGTGCGAAACCAGAAGATGCTGGCCAGCGATCCGGCCAGCGGAAAACCAATCAGGAAGGTATTGTCGAGGCGCTTCTTGAGACCGGCGCGAACGGAAATCATTCCGGGAGGCTGGTTCGCAATTTGCAGGTTTTCTCGGGTAATCGCCAAAGCGCACGCTCCACTGTTGTCTAGTCTCTCCGACGACGGTCTCGAGAGCAATCCCGAGCCATCAACACTGTCTCTTCCAGCTTAGATGAACGAGCGGGTCGCTGCGTTCCGGCGAAACCGGCCTGCGGACCCCCTCGGCCTACTTCTCTTCTTCCGCGATGGCTGCAAGAACCTCCTCGCTGTGCCTCTTGATATCGCCGACCTTCCAAACCTTGACGATCTTCCCTTGGGGGGAGATGAGAAAAGTATCCCGTTGCGCCAGCCTGCCGATCGGCGTGAACATTACCGGCACTCCGTAAGCATCGACGACCTTGCGACCGGGATCGGCCAGCAGCTTGAAGCTGAGTGAATCTTTCGTGCAAAAGGTCTCGTGGCTCTTCACCGAGTCCAGGCTCACGCCCAGTACCACCGCATGGTCGGCTTCGTACTTGGCCTGATCGCGCTGGAAATTATGTGCCTCCATGCTGCATCCCGGCGACATATCTTTGGGGTAAAAGTAAAGTACCACCCACTTGCCCTTAAAGTCCGATAGCGAGACAGGCGTGTTTTCCTGCGACGGAAGCGTGAAGTTGGGAGCGGTTGCCCCGGGCTGAAGACTGGCAGCATGAGCCGCGCAGCTCGATGCAGACCAGACGGCGGCGATGACGGCGATCCATAAACCCTTGATACGCATGGGCTTTCTCCTTGTAGGCGGCTTCTTTTTTTGAGCCGGCCGCGCGGGACGTCAACCTTAGTACGCTGCGGCTTGACCATTTGGATTCGATGCCAATCCATTCGCCCCGGCCTCAGGGCAAGACTTCCCCCCGCGGCAATATGGCCTGGGCTTGTCGCGAACGACCCGAGCCCATGAAACTTAGGCAATTGAGTTGGATGCCAAGTGCGATGTCGGCGCTCGGGATCTGCCCCAGCACGCCCTCGGCCGTAATCTCGACCGTCGGCTGCAGCATCCTGGACACCGAGCAGTACTTCTCGATCGACAACTCTACGGCCTTCTGTAACTTCTCAAGTTCGATAGGGCCATACCCTTTAAACCGCAAGTGGATCCTGGTGAATACAGCCGGAACCGCATCCGCCCGTTCCCCCTCCACTTCTACCTCCAGGCGCTCCAGGTTCTGGCGCTGTTTCTTCATAATGTGCAGCACGTCCATCGCGCTGCAACCGGCCAGGGCCGACAGCAAGGTCTCCATCGGGCGGAATCCCGCATTCTCGCCACCCAGATCCGCCGGCCCGTCCATCACTCCCGTGGCGCCCGCGGCGTTCGTCGCCGTGAACTTCGCCGGTCCCGCCTGCACCAGCGTGATCCGAGTGCTACCCGCCATCAGTCGCTTCCCTTTCTGCGGCCTTCCGCAACGGTCTTTGAGAACAGGTCGCTCGAAAGATACCGGTCGCCCTGGTCGCACAGGATGAACACGACGACCCCCGAGTCGAGCGTGCCCGCCAGTCGGCAAGCCGCCGCGCAAGCCCCTCCCGACGAAACGCCTGCGAAAACGCCTTCTTCCAGCGCCAGCCTGCGCGTCATCGTCTCCGCCTCATCCTGCGTCACGTCCAGGGTCACATCCACGCGGTGTGGCTCAAAGATGGCCGGCAGGTATTCTTTAGGCCACCTGCGAATCCCCGCGATCTTCGCACCCTCAGACGGTTGCACGCCGACAATCCGCACCTTCGGATTCTGTTCCTTCAGGAACCTTGAAGTGCCCATGATGGTCCCGGTGGTTCCCATCGCTGATACGAAATGAGTGATCGTTCCTTTTGTGTCGCGCCATATTTCAGGTCCGGTTGTCTCATAGTGCGCGCGCCAGTTGTCGGGATTGCCGAACTGGTTCAGCATCACCACTCCACCCTTCGCCACTTGTTCCCGCGCGTAATCGATCGCGCCTTCCATTCCTCTATCGGCAGAAGTCAGGGTGACTTTGGCGCCGAAGGCCTCCATCGTCGCCACGCGTTCCGCCGTTGAGCTTTCGGGCATCACCAGCTCAATCGCGAAACCCTTCACCGCCGCAATCATCGCCAAGGCAATTCCGGTGTTGCCGCTGGTCGGCTCGATGATGCGCACTCCGGGCTTCAGTTCGCCGCGCTTTTCCGCGCCTTCGATCATGAACTTTGCCGCGCGATCCTTTACCGAAGAGCTGGGGTTGTTGCCCTCGACCTTTCCGAACAGGCGCACCTCCGGGTTGGGATTCACGCGATGCAACTCGACCAGCGGCGTGCTTCCTACAAGATCCATTACATTCATTTGCCGCCTCCGCGAATCGCGTACTGACTCCATTATCTCAATCTTTTAGGAGACGGCCTGCAATCAAAATCTGGGAGCTTGACGAAGATGACAAGCAGTGCGATGTTGGGCGCAGGAGAAATGCCAATGCTCAAGCCGGCCTTTACCCAGACGACACAGATCGGGATTGTGGTACGCGACTTGGAAGCGACGATGAGGAAGTACGTCGACGAATATGGCATCGGCCCGTGGCAGATCTTCGAATTCAACCCAGGTAACGCGCAGGATCTGCGCGAGTACGGCAAACCGGTCAAGCGCTCTTGGCGCCTCGCGGTCGCCATGGTAGGCCAATTGCAGTGGGAACTGATCGAGCCGCTCGATAAAGAGAGCGTCTACGCGCGTTTCCTTGCCGAGAAAGGCGGAGGCGTGCACCACATCGCTGTAGCTGCACAAGATTTCGACAAAATGGTCGCAACGGAGGCCAAACGGGGGAATGAATTGGTTCTCAGCGGGGAGTTCGAAGGCGTCAAGGTTGCTTACCTCGACACCGACCGCGATCTCGGGGTCACCCTCGAAATCTTCAGCGGCACGCCTGACCTCGAAACAAAACCGGACGCGACTTAAGATAGGAATCTAAACGGTTCGCACCAGGAACGCGGGGTCCAAAAGCTCGCGGTTAAGGGCTTCGGTCAACGGCCGCTTCCTTAAAATGCCGACTGCACCGGCTTCTTCTTGCTTGCGTCCACTTCGCCCGCTTGCAGATCACTCTGCCGATCCATCCACTCATCCAGCCGCGAACGCTTGAAGCGCCACCGGTTCCCCAGCTTGAACGCCGGCACAAATCCATCCGATGCGTATTTGTAGAGAGTGTCTGCGGAGATGCCAAGGTAATTCGAGGCCTGGCGAATGTCCATGACCTCGCGAATCTCGGGAACCAGCAGGTTGGAGCGGACAGCGGCGTTGCGCATAATGGCCTTCCAAAGAAAAGAATGCGGAGCGGAATTCTTGCGGCAAAAGAGGCCGGTACTTCTGTATTTAACCCGACCTGATCGGTTCATTCAAGGAATTTCCGTAAGTTACAGGAATTTAAAGGGGTTTCGCCTATTCCTCCGCGCCGCTCCTGCTTGTGGAAAACCCCATCCTGTTGCGCTCTCCACGAAATGGACCCCCAACCCGTAGCGCCCTTGAAGCAGATGGTCCGGGCTTTCTTGGCCCCCGCGGCAGCCCCCTGCTGCTGTAGCGTACTGGACGAAGAGTACCAAAATTGATACACTATGTCTCGGTGCTAGAACCTAAGAGACTGCCCGCTCGTTTTTACCGCTCTAACGCGGGTCGTGAGCCGGTACGCGAATGGCTGAAGGGCCTAGAACCGGAAGATCGCAGGGTGATTGGCGAAGACATAAAGGATGTCGAGTTTTCGTGGCCGCTCGGACTGCCACTTGTGCGCTCGTTGGGCAAGGATTTATGGGAGGTTCGCAGTAGTTTGCCGCGCGGCCGAATCGCGCGAGTCATTTTCTGCATCGCAGATCAGCAGCTTCTTTTGCTTCACGGCTTTATCAAAAAGACACAGAAGATACCGCAAAACGATTTTGAACTTGCAATCAAACGCAAAAAAGAGGGTCTATGAAGAAACGCAACGTTGGCTCATCGTTCGATAGCTGGCTCCGTGAGGAAGGCATCTACGAGGAAGTAACGGCAAAGGCCCTCAAACGTGTCCTCGCTCGGCAGGTCGAAGCCTCCATGAAAGAAAAACAGATCACCAAAGCTGAGATGGCCCGCCGGATGCATACGAGCCGCGCGGCTCTTGCCCGATTGCTCGATCCGGAGTACGACGCCGTCACTTTAAGCACGTTGCGCAAGGCGGCCGTCGCCGTTGGACGCGAGCTTCGCCTGGAACTCGTGTAGCCGGATTGTTCCCTCGTTCCCTTGGTCCCTCGTTCCCCTGTTCCCTGCCTTTCTCACATTTCCTTCCGCCACCAGGCCGTCTTCTCATCGCTAAGGAACTTCGTCTGCTCGCCGCGCGACAAGTGGAAGTCCAGCACAGCGCCTTTCTGAAACGCCGAGCAGTCGGGCCAGCTCGTGTCCTTTATGAAACGTGTCTCGGTCAGGTGCTCGTCCACCAGAGTGATGTCTTGAGGAGTGCACTCCACCACATGCTGCGCATACATCCAGAAGGTGTATCCGGATGGCGGCTCGGGAGGAGTCTGGTTGGCGATCTTCGTCAACAACAGAATGAGCACACAGACAGCCGCGATCGCTGCAATTTTCTTCATGGCAAGAGCACGACCCAAGTATAGCCAAGCTCATCTCCGCCCGCAGCCGGCAAATGCTGATCGGCGCACAAAAAGCAGAACGGCTTCCCTTTCGGAGAGCCGCTCTGTCTTGACCCCTGATCCCTGAAACCTGAACCCCGTCTTCTCAGTTCTGATCGTCTCGGCGGTGCAGCGTTGGCGGTCCGTCAGTCGAATCACCGGAACTGCTGCCGGACTGCGAAGTTGAATTTCCAGAGTTGCCGGTGCCATCTGTCGTCGTGCTGGCTCTGCGCAACGACGGTTTCGCGCCGTTCTTGGTGTCCAGCAGCCGCCGCTTGTCCTCGATCCGCGCCAGCCGCGCCTTCACGTCTTCGAACTCCGAAGTGGTGACAAGATAATCGTCCTTGGCCGGCAGAATGCGCGCAATCTCTTCCTGTGTATGCAGAATCCGGTCCGGAGTCTGTGGGTGGTCGCTGAAAGCCTTGGCCACCAGCCCCGGCTTGCGCTTCTCGAGTGCCTGAACCTTCTCAAAAAAAGTGATGAATGCCTGCGGATCGTAGCCTGACCGGTACATGTACTGCACACCGAGATAATCGGCCTGCGCCTCAAAGTCGCGCGAGAATTGCAGGAACGTGATCGGTATCGCCAGTTGCGCCGCTTCATAGATCCCATACCCGGTCCAGTCATAAGGAAGCAGGATCATCAGCGGAACCATGCCGATCTGCGCATAATTCATGCGCGTCATCTCCCGCGCAGCGTGGTGCGCGCACACGTGAGCCGTCTCGTGCGCCATGACTCCGGCCAGCTCCGCTTCCTCATCCGCCGCCAGAATCAGCCCCGAGTTCACGTAGAAGAAGCCGCCCGGCAGCGCCATGGCGTTGATCTCGTCCGAATCGATCACCTTGATCGTGAACGGCACCTTGCAGTCGGAATTCTTCACGATATTCTGCCCGATCCGGTTCACGTACTCATCCACCACCGGATCGGTGATGAACTTCGTGCTCTTCTCAATCTCGTCGGCGAACTGTTTGCCCATCTTGATCTCGCCGTCGGTCGAGTACCAGTTGCCCAGCCCTCGCCCGCCAATGGTGCGGTTGCCGACCGCGCTTACATCCTCGATGCTTCCCGGCTTGATCGGGATCATCTGACTGCCGGGATCGATCACCTTATTCACATCCACAGGCCCGGCGCAATCACCGCCCACAGGCGTGGTGCCCGGCTCGGGATCATCGTCCTTTACGTCTTTATCCTTCTTCTTGTCTTTCTTTTCGTCGCTCTTCTTCGTCTCGCAGGGGGCCAGTTGCGCGCTGCTATCCGCGGTTGCCGTTCCGCTGTCGGCGGGAGTCGACGCCGTTCCAGCATCCGGCTGCCTGGCTGGAGCCGGTGCGTCTCCGCCAACCGGGGTCGTGCCGGGAGCCGGTTGCGCCGTTGTCGATGCGGTTGGGCTTGCGGCCGGGGCTGCGGACTGGTTTGTCTGCGCGCTGGCCGGCGTGCTCGCCGGAGCCTGGGCCGCGGGTGGCGCCGGTGTCGCGCTGCTCGGGGAACTGCCGGCCGCAGGCGCAGTCGTCTGCCCCCAGACTCCAACGGTCAGGGCCAATGCAAATCCTGCCAGAACCGCCGTTCTATATCCCATGCGATCCACTGCCACCATTGACCTCACCTCCACCACCGTGCACCGCACCACCGCACACGGACCCGCTTCGCTCTATCACTTAGACGCAAGTATGTTCCACTTGGGCACCAAAGGCAAAGGGGCTTTTTTTGCGCCTGGTGCCCCAACCTCCAGCGCCGGCATTTGGCCTCTGTTTTCAATGAGCCGCCCTCCATCTTGCTCCCTTGTTGCCTCGTCCCCCATTCCTTTGGTTCCCTTGCTCCCCGCCTTTCCAGTAAAGTGAAGAAAACCGCTGGGAGGCGCTTTGCTGCGAAGGGTTCTGGCATCGGTTTGGTTTGCCGTCTGCGGGGCTGTCATCCTGGCCGCTCAGGCCGCGTCCCCGTCCGCGAATCCAGCCGCTCCCGCGGTTGCGCCCAAGCCTCAAAGCCACGCCCGGCACAAGCTCCCCGCCCCATCCCCGTCCTCTGCCCCCTTTGACGCCACCGGCATTGGCTCTCCCGTCGTCCTCGACAAGAACTGGCGCGTTGGCATCACCTCCGACCTCACCGCGTCTTCGCCCAGCTTCAATGACTCTGACTGGGCCATTCGCGATGCCCTGCCGTCCATCGGCGATGTGCCCGACGAGGATGCCCTCGCTCCAGCACCCGCCAAAGGCCCGGCTGCTGCGCCGGCAACTCCCGGGCGCCGCTATGCCTGGTTTCGCATGCACATCCAGCTCGCTGCCCATCACGGGCCACTGGCTCTCCTCATCGAGCTTCCCGTCTCGCACGGCACCTCGCTCGAACTCGGCTCACCGGGGCTCAGCCCTACACTCTTTGTGAACGGCCAGCAGGTTCAGCCCGAGGGCCCGCACGGAGATGCGCCCGACGAGTATGAGCCCATCTCCCGCCTCTACAACTTGAACCTGGATCCCTCCGTAACTTCGCTCACCGTGGTCGTGCGCGTCATCTACTCTGCATTCGGCAAGGATGCCTACACTGGCTTCTTCGCCAACCACACGATTTCTCTCGGCAACCCCAGCGACCTCGGGCGCGAGCTCAATCTCTGGTCCGATCGCACGCTCTTCGAACGCCTGCTGAATCTCATCTACTCCGTTCTTCTGGGTGTGCTGGCCCTCTTTCTCTTCGCGCTGTACTTCTCTGAGAAAGGTCACCCTGAATACCTCTGGCTGGCCCTGCACGAGCTTGCCGCGGCGCCCATCGGCTTTATTGAATTGGCGGGAAGCTCCGCGCGCATGAGCGCATTTTTCTGCGCCACGCTCGTTCTCCAGCTCCTGGTCATCTCCGCCTATCTCTTCTTCGAATTCCTCGTCGCCTTTCTCTCTCTCAAGCGGCGTTGGTACATTCGCGCTCTCCGTTTCGGCGCGCCGGTTTTGCTGGGCATCGGACCCGCACTTCTGTTTCTCTTCCACGCCGGGGCCTTCCCCTATTTCGCCGCCATTTTCATCGCCTCCGGCCTCTGGATGATCGGCTGGTGCATCTTCGTCTTCGGCACCCTCATCGCCGCGGCCGTGCGCCGCAACTTTGAGGCCGGACTCTTTCTCGTTCCCATGGGATTCAGTGTCGTGGCCATCGTCGACACTGTCATCGGCAACGCCATGAACGGCGGCCCCGGCTCTTCCTACACTTCACCGCTCACTTTCCAGGCCGGCCCCATCCCCATTCACTTCTCAACGGTGGGCGGCTACGCGGGCATTCTCGTCATCGTCCTCATTGTTTTCTTCCGCTACCGGCGCGTGCAGCGCGACAAGGAGCATGCCACCAATGAGCTGGCTGCCGCCCGCGGCGTGCAGGAACTCCTCATCCCCCAGGAAAAGCTCGCCACGCCCGGCTTCGAAGTCGATTCCGTCTACAGCCCCGCCAGCGAAGTCGGCGGCGATTTCTTCCACGTGCAGACCATGGTCCGCAACGGTCTCCTCGTGGTGATCGGCGACGTCGCCGGCCACGGCCTCAAAGCAGCGATGAACGTTTCCTTGATCATGGGTGCGTTGCGCAGGATGCAGGACGAAAGCCCCTCCAAAATTCTGCAGGGACTCAACCGGGTTCTCTCCGGAACCGACAGCTTCACCACCTGCCAGGCTCTCTGGTTCGGTTCCAATGGCGAAATGGTCATCGCCAACGCCGGTCATCTACCCCCTTATCTCAACAGCCAGGAAATCAACCTGCCTGGCAGCCTCCCGCTCGGCGTCCTCGGCGAGATCACATATGACGAGTCGCGCTTCTTCCTTCATCCCGGCGACCGCGTTCTGATGCTCTCCGACGGAGTGGTCGAGGCGCGCCATCCCAATGGCGAACTCTTCGGCTTCGACCGTGTTCGTCAATTCAGCCAGGAGTCGGCCGTCTACCTCGCAGAAGCCGCCAAGTCCTTCGGCCAGCAGGATGACATCACTGTCCTCACCGTCCGTCGCGAGGTGGAAGCCGTAAGAATGGAAGCGCCTTCTCCCGTTCTATCGTCTGCATTCTCGTAAAGTGCACGCGAGGCCCTGCGAGAGCCCGCGCTGCCGCATCTGGTATAACCTTCTCCATGAAATCCCTGTACGCTTTGAAGCTCTTCTTTGCCGTCGCACTGGGCGTGCTCTCGGGCCAGGCAATTACACGGGACGAGGCAAAGTGGCACGCGCTCGGCCGCGATGCCTTTCTCGCCTACCAGGCCAACCGATTCGATCGAGACATGGCCCATCCGGCTTCAGGCGCTTTGCAAATCATCCTCCTGACTCTGGTCGTGATTACGCTCGTCGCCGTGTACGAAGTTGCCTCTTATGGTGGAGCAAAATGCATCTCGTTGATCGCGGCAACCATCCGCGAGCGTTAAGATTCTGAGATCCCGCGAGGATTCATGCCTTCTGCCCCGCCCGCGCCGAGCAAGCCGCTCTCTCACAAACCGCGCGCTCTTTTTCTCACCCTTGAGGCGCTTGCCTTCCTGGCTCTCATTGCCGCCGTCATTTACCTTCTCAAAACCAATCCCGCAACTCTCCACTGGACGCAGGGCTATAACCCCACCGGCAGCTTTCTGCTTTCCACCCTCGTCGCTGCGCTGCCCATCGTCATTCTTCTCGGCGCCATCGCCATCCTGCGCCTTAAGGCGCACGCCGCCGCGCTTGCTGGCCTCGTCACCGCTCTTCTCGCCGCCATCCTCGTCTTCCACATGCCTGCGCGGCTCGCCTTCACCACCGCCGCCTACGGCGCGGGTTACGGCATCTTTCCCATCGTCTGGATTATTCTTCCGGTCATCTTCCTCTACGACCTCACCGTCAAAACCGGCCGCTTTCGCACCCTCCAGGAAAGCCTCACCGGCATCACGGCCGACAGCCGCCTGCAACTGCTCCTCATCGCCTTCGCCCTCGGATCGTTTTTTGAAGGAACTTCAGGATTCGGCACGCCCGTCGCCGTCTGCGCGGCCATCCTCATCAGTCTCGGCTTCCGTCCCCTGCAGGCCGCCGGCCTCGCGCTGCTCGCAAACACCGCGCCGGTCGCATTCGGAGGCATGTGCATTCCGATCGTCGCGTTGCATGGCGTCACCGGCATCGATCTTCATTCCCTCACGCGCACCACCGCCACCATCCTCGTACCCTTCGATGTGCTGATTCCCTTCTGGCTCATCTGGGCCTTCGCCGGCTTCGGCGCGATGATCGAAATCTGGCCGGCCATCCTCGTCTCCGGCGTCACCTTCTCTGCCACCCAATACCTGATGGCCGCTTATTCGAACCCTTCCCTCATCGCCGTCGCCTCCGCAGCCGCCACCATCGTCGCGTTCATCGCGTTTCTGCGCTTCTGGCAGCCGCGCCGCACGCTCAGTGTCGACCTCACCGACATCACCGGTCACGCCCGCCGCCATCACGGACACACCGGCGCAGCCATCTTCAAGGCATGGCTTCCCTGGCTCGTCCTGAGCCTTGTCGTTCTGCTTTGGGGCCTGCCGGTCATCTCAAACGGGCTTGACGTGCACACCACAATCAAATTCGCCGTCGTCGGTCTCAACAAGGCCATCGAACGCGTACCACCCGTCGTTCCCGCACCCACCGCCGAAGCCGCTGTGTTCAATCTCAACTGGCTCTCCGCCACCGGCACCGGAATCTTTTTCGCCTCGATCCTCGCCGGTTTCCTCATGGGTGTTGGTCCGCGCGCTCTCGCCGCGGCCTTCGCACGCACCATCTTCAACATTCGCTACACCATCGTCACCATTGCCGCCATGTTGGCGCTCGGTTACATCACGCGCTATTGCGGACTCGACGCCACGCTCGGCCTGGCCTTCGCACGAACCGGCGTTTTTTATCCGTTTTTTGGAACTCTCATTGGATGGATCGGCACCGCCAGCAGCGGTTCTGACACCGCGTCCAATGTTCTTTTCGGAAGCCTGCAAACCCTCACCGCCCGCCAGATCGGCGTTTCACCCACGCTCATGGCCTCGGCAAATGCCGCCGGCGGCGTCATGGGCAAGATGATCGCCGCTCCCAGCGTCGTCGTCGCCAGCACTGCAACGCAAAGCTACGGCCAGGAAGGCTCCATCCTCCGCTTCGTCTTTTTCCATTCGCTCGCGCTCGCGGCCCTCGCTGGAATCGCCGTCACGCTGCTCGCCTACGTCCCGTTCTTCGTCGGCCTCGTCGCGCACTAAAGTTCTTTGGGTCTCCCCACGTTTCCGCTTGACGGATTAAAATTGTTTCGCATTTGAAAAGGACCCCATGACCACATTCAATTCCAATCGCCGCGATCTTCTCCGAGTCGGCTCGCTTGGCGTTGCCGGCGCCGCCTTCCCCGCAATCTCGTTCGCTGCCCAGCCGAGCCAGTCAAACCCCGACTCTACTTCCCCAGCAGCGCCAATCTTTAGCGTCCGCCAATTCGGAGCTGTCGGCGACGGCAAAGCCGTTGACACGCCCGCCGTCAATCGCGCCATCGACGCTGCTGCATCCGCTGGCGGAGGCACGGTCTTCTTTCCCGCCGGCATCTATCTCTGTTTCTCCATCCATCTCAAGAGCAACGTGCATCTCCATCTCGATCAGGGTGCGACCATCCTCGCCGCCGAATCGCCGCTTCCCGGCCAAACCACCGGCTACAACGGCGGCACATATGACCCGGCCGAGCCAAATACCGCATGGGATGCCTACCAGGACTACGGCCACAACCACTGGCACAACTCGCTGATCTGGGGCGAAGACATCCACGACTTCTCGATCACCGGCGCGGGCCTCATTTATGGAAAAGGCCTGAGCTTCGGCGCCGGCCCCGGCCGGGGGCAACAAGCCGGACTTCGTGGCTTCGGCCCCGAGCGGCCTGCCGGTGCGCCCACACCTTCCGGCTCCGCGCAACCTCCCGCTCCGCCAAATCCAGCGCGCATGGCCCGCGGTGACTATCCGATGTACCAGGCCGAGCAGCCCGGCGTCGGCAACAAGGCCATCGCCCTCAAGAACTGTCGCAACGTTCTGCTCCGCGATTTCTCCCTCCTCAAAGGCGGCCACTTCGGCCTGCTCCTCACCGGAGTCGACAACCTGACCATCGACAATCTCCGCATCGACACCGACCGCGACGGCATGGACATCGATTGCTGCCAAAACGTGCGCGTTTCCAACTGCACCGTCAACTCGCCATGGGACGACGGCATCTGTCCCAAGTCGAGCTATGCGCTCGGCTATGCGCGCGCTACCCGCAACGTCACCATTGCGAACTGTTTCGTCACCGGTTGTTATCAACTCGGCACAGTGATCGACGGCACGTGGAAGAAATTCCCTGAAGGCGGTCGCCCATACGGTACCGGCCGCATCAAGTGCGGCACCGAATCCAACGGCGGCTTCATCAACATCACCATCACCGGATGCGTCTTCGAAGGCTGCCAGGGCTATGCTCTCGAAACCGTCGACGGCGCGCTCCTCGAAGACATCACCATCTCCAACACCACGATGCGCGACATCATCTCGGGACCCCTCTTCATGCGTCTCGGCTCGCGTCTTCGCGGCCCCAAAGACACCACCAGGGTGGGAACGCTCAAGCGCATTTTGGTCTCGAATCTCGACTGCCACAACGCCCCCATGCGCGTCAGCTCCATTCTCAGCGGAATCCCCTCCAACGCCATCGAAGACGTCAAGCTCTCGAACATTTTTGTCGAGACCGTCGGCGGCGCAACATCCGACGCCGCGCTGCTCCAGCCACCAGAAAAAGAAGACGGCTATCCCGAGCCCAGCATGTTTGGCCAGGTGCCGTCTTCGGGGTTTTTCCTCCGGCACATGCGCAATCTCGAGATGAGTCACGTCGAAATCGCCAACGCCACGCCCGACGCCCGCCCCGCGTTTTACCTTCAGGATGTAAACCGCGCCGACTTCTTCGCCATCACCGCGCCCCGCGCTTCATCCGCCAGCGGAGACGGCGCATTCGCTCTTCACGACGTCCGCGACATCCGCATCGGCTGGAGCCGTGCCGCCGCCGACGCCGCTCTCCCCACCGCCGACAACAAGATGCTCTAGTGCCTGACTGTTTTTTGTAGCGCCGTCCTCCCGGCCGACTGTCGTGCGGGCCGCTGGCCCGCACTTGCCGGGCGCCCCGCCCTCGCCACGCTTTTGTTCTTGCCGCAGGGGTCGGATCATCGGGTGTTCCGGACCTCGCCGGGTGCCCCCGGTCCCGCGTTTGGGTCCTGGGACACCACCCCTCTCCGCCCAGCACGAAACCTGATCCCTGATCCCTGTTCCCTGACTCCTGACCCCTGACCCCTGACCTCTGATCCCTGATCCCTGTTCCCTGTCTTCTGTAATCCCCGTCACATTCGCACGAATCCAAAAATCGTAATATTGTCTTAAGAGCCTGATGAAGAGCCATTCCAACCCGCTCGCCTCGCCGCCCGCTCGCCCGGCCCGAGCGCCGCGCCCCCGCCTGTTCTCTCTCTTCGACGACGCGGCCGGAAATCTGCGCGGCAAAGTCATCGGCATCTACGGTCTGCTCTTCATCTTCAACGTCGGCGCTTGGCTCTGGGCGGTCCTCGCCTTCCGTCACTATCCCCTTTTGCTCGGCACCGCGCTGCTCGCCTACAGCTTTGGCCTCCGCCACGCCGTCGACGCCGACCACATCGCCGCCATCGATAACGTCACGCGCAAGCTCATGCAGGAAGGCAAGCGCCCCGTCGCCGTCGGCCTCATGTTCTCGCTCGGCCACTCCACCATCGTCGTCATCGGCTCGGTTCTCATCGCCGCGGCCGCTCTCGCCCTCCAGCACCGCGCCCTTTCTCATAACATCGGCGCGGCCCGCGACATTGGCGGCATGGTCGGCACTCTGGTCTCTTCGCTCTTCCTCTTCGCCATCGCCATCGTCAACATCGTCGTCCTCGTCTCCATCTATCGCGCCTTTGTTCGCGTCCGCGCCGGCGCGCGCTACGTCGATGAAGACTTCGATCTCCTCCTCGCCAACCGCGGATTTCTCGCCCGCATTTTCCGGCCCATGTTCGCCATCATCCGCCGTAGTTGGCACATGTACCCGCTCGGCGTCCTCTTCGGCCTTGGCTTCGACACCGCAACCGAGATCGGTCTCCTCGGCATCTCCGCCGCCGAAGCCTCGCGCGGCCTTCCGCTCGGCTCCATCCTCGTCTTCCCCATCCTGTTCGCCGCCGGCATGTCCCTCATCGACACCACGGACAACATCCTTATGCTCGGCGCTTACGGCTGGGCCTTCATCAAGCCCGTCCGCAAGCTCTACTACAACCTCACCATCACCTTCGTCTCAGTTGTCGTCGCTCTCGTCGTCGGCGGCATTGAGGCCCTCGGACTCCTGGCCTCTCAGCCGCATCTCACCGGCAGCTTCTTCCTGGCCATTCTCCGCCTCAACTCCAGCTTCGGAACCCTCGGCTACTTCATCGTCGGCCTCTTCGCCCTCAGTTGGATCGTCTCAATCGCCATCTATAAGTGGCGCCGCTTCGACGACCTCGAATTCGGCGACTAAGTTCCCTACATCCCTGGTCCCTGGTCCCTGGTCCCTGGTCCCTGGTCCCTGTTCTCTGTTCTCTGTTCTCTGTTCTCGGTTCCCTTGTTCCCTGCGTCCCTTGTTCCCTCGGTCCCTTGGTCCCTGTCTTTTTGATATAACAATCTGTCATGCCTGCATCCTCCCGTTCCGTCGCCTCTCCGCGTGTCGTCAGCATCGGAGATCTCCGAGCCATTGCCAAGCGGCGCGTGCCCAGCTCCGTCTTCGACTATCTCGATGGCGGCGCGGAAGGCGAAGTCACCCTGCGCGAAAATTGCCGAGTCTATGAAGACATCACCTTCCGCCCGCGCCACGCCGTCGCCTTCGCCGATTGCCCGCTGCGCACGCGCGTTCTCGGCTTCGATCTCGCCCTTCCATTCCTGCTCGCTCCCGTGGGCTACAGCCGCCTCATGCACCCGGTGGGCGAAGTGGGCGCTGCCCGCGCTGCCGGAAAAGCCGGCACCGCCTATATCCTCTCCACCATCTCCGGCCACAAACTTGAAAACGTAAAAGCCGCCTCCACCGGCCCTGTCTTCTATCAGCTCTACCTGATGGGTGGCCGCGGCGCCGCCGAAGCCGCAATCGATCGCGCCCGCACCGCCGGCTTCTCGGCACTCGTCGTCACCATCGACACCACCGTCTCCGGGATGCGCGAACGCGACTTCCGCAACGGCATGAAGGAACTCGTCAGCGGCAGCCCGTTCCAGAAAATCCCCTATCTTCCGCAAATCCTCTCGTGCCCCGGCTGGCTCATCGGCTTTCTCCGCGACGGAGGCATTCAGCCGCTTCCCAACGTCGTCATCCCGGGCAAAGGCCCCATGCCGCTTATCGATGTCGCCGTTGCCCTCGCCGAATCCGCCGTTACCTGGAGCGATCTCGCCTGGATTCGCGAAGCCTGGCGCGGCCCTATCGTCGTCAAGGGCGTCCTCACCGCCGACGACGCGCGCCGCGCCGTGGATGAAGGCGCTGCGGCCATTTCCGTCTCCAACCACGGCGGCCGCCAGCTCGACTGCGTTCAATCTTCCCTGCGCGCGTTGCCTGAAGTCGTCAAGGCCGTCGGCAGCCAGACTGAAGTCCTCATGGATGGGGGCATTCGTCGCGGCGCCGACATCGTCAAAGCTCTCTGCCTCGGCGCACGCGCTGTCCTCTGCGGACGCGCCTATGCCTATGGCCTCGCCGCTGCCGGAGAAGCAGGAGTCGATCGCGCCATCGAAATTCTTCGCGTCGACGTCGACCGCACCTTGCGGCTGCTCGGTTGCCCGTCCGTCGCCGCCCTCGATCGCTCCTATGTCAACGTCCCAAAAAGCTGGGACGCAGACTGATGCCGTTTGCGCAAATGCTCTGACGGCCAGTTTTTTGGGAGAGACAAGTGTGGCGACAGCCCGGATGGGGAATCAAGCACCCTGAAATAGCCCGGGCGCGACAGGTTCCAGGCCGGTTTCTTCAGGTATCTTGGGTTCCTCTTTGCAACCGGCCGCCCGACCGGAACGCGCTTCCCTTGACTTATGGCTGCGAATTCAATACCTTCCACATTGGCCCCGGCAGCTGAACGAGGTCCATAAAAATGAGCGACGACCCCGAGCGTAAGCGGGTTCTGATTGACGATCCGTCGCACACCAAAATCTGCTGAGAGCCTTTGCAAATGAATCGCCCCTGGCGCCGCCCAGCCAAGGCGGAGATAGATCGTTAGTCGATTTCGTCCGCGTCGGGTTCCCCATTCCGCTGTCGAGGTCAACAGGCGTTGAGAGTCGCTGAAACCCAAACTGGAAGCCGATTCGGTGCGCCGATGCAGCGTGCCTCGTCGTTCCCTCTCGTTCTCGAGGCTCGCCAAATCTCATCCAGCTGGATCATGGCCCACCAGATCCATCGCCGCCGGCTTTCACCCTGCGTTAGCGGCCTTCCGTTCTTCGTCGCCCTGTTATGGGCGTTCTTGTTTTCTCCGAACCTGCTTCCCGCTCAATCCAGGCCGTCAGAGTACACGGTAAAGGCCGCATACCTGCTCAATTTCGGCAAGTTCTTGCGTGTTTCGCCGGGCTCGGTGGCAAGCCGCAACGATTTCAATATCTGCGTCATCGGCGAAGATCCGTTTGGACGCGCGCTCGACGATATCACGGCCGGAGAGCAAATTGACGGCCATCCGGTGCGCGTTATCCGGCTTCAGAAGCCCGATTCGCAAACGTGTGCCATCGCATATCTGGGAGCCTCTGAAGAAAAGCGCATGGACCAGGACCTCGCTGCCTTTCGCGACTCCGACACGCTCACCGTCAGCGATACTCCCGATTTCCTCAAGCGCGGAGGCATGATTCAGTTCCTGCTCGTCTCGGACCACGTCCGCTTCTCCGTCAATCTTGACCCCGTCAGACGCACCCATCTCGTCCTCAGCTCCGATCTGTTAAGAGTTGCCGCCTCGGTCTCAGGCAACCGCTCCGGCGAGGTGCAGCAATGAAGCCCTGGAATAACCAGTCCATTGCCGGCAAGCTCACTCGCATGAATCTTGTCGTCTGCGGAGTTGCCTTGCTGCTCGCCTATGTTTCATTCCTCATGTACGACCTGTACAGTTTGCGTCAGGCTCTCAAGTCGGATTTGGATACCGAGGCGCAGATCATCGGCTCCAACTGCGTCGCCCCGCTGCTCTTCGATGATCCGCAAGCTGCGCAAAGCACGCTTTCCGCTTTGCGCGGTTCGCCGCACGTACTGGCAGCCGTTGTATACACCGCCGACCAGCAGCCTTTCGCCTCTTTCTCGCGTGGTAACTCCCGCGGCATGAATCTGGCTCCGCGCCTTCAGCATGGGGAAGTGTCTGGTACTTGGTCCCACGGAGACGAGCAAATTCTATTCGGACGCCAGATTGAATCGCAGGGACAGGTGATCGGTTCCGTGTATATCCTCGCGGAAACCACCGACCTGGCTTACCGCGTGCGCGAGTTCGGGCTCCTGTCGGCCGGCATCCTCATCATCTGCTTCCTTGTCGCGCTCGTGGCCACCACTACGATCCGAAGACTGATTTCCAGTCCGCTCACCGCTCTGGCACAAACGGCGGTGGTCGTTTCCCGCGAAAAGAATTACGCCATCCGCGCTGAGTCGCCCGGCGGCGCCGACGAGATCTCGCTGCTCATCACTTCCTTCAATGAAATGCTCGAGCAGATCCAGCAGCGCGACTTTGCTCTTGAGGAATCGCGCCGCGTGCTCGAGGAAAAAGTTCAGGAGCGCACGGCGGAGCTCCAGGCCGCCAATCAGGAGCTCGAGGCGTTTTCCTATTCCGTGGCCCACGATCTTCGCGGTCCGCTTCAGCAAATTACGAATCTCGGTTTTCTGCTGCAGAACTCCCCCGAGATCCCGCCCGACGGCGATTCCGCAAAGCTGGCAGTCAAGCTCATGGACGGCTCTCGAAGGATGTCGACGTTGATCAACGACCTCCTGAACCTCTCTAGGGCCGCCAGTTCGCCCTTGCATTACCGTTCACTCGACATCACCCACATGGTGCAGTCGATCCTCGAGCCCTTGATGGCAGAGAAAGGCGACCGGCAGGTGGAGATCACCGTGAGCCCGGGAGCCCACGCCATCGCCGATGAAGGCCTTATTCTGCTGGTGCTCGAGAATCTCGTCAGAAACGCGTGGAAATATTCTTCCAAGCGCAACCCGGCCAAAATTGAGTTTGGCTTCCGCGAGGCTGCAGACGAAATCGTCTTCTTCATCCAGGACAATGGCGTGGGATTCAACCCCAACTATGCCGATCGGCTTTTCCGGCCGTTCCAGCGCCTGCATTCCCACGTCGACTTCCCCGGAACCGGAGTGGGCCTGGCGACCGTGCAGCGCATCGTCACGCGGCACGGCGGCAAGGTCTGGGCCGAAGCGACCGTCGATCAGGGCGCAAGGTTCAGCTTTACACTTCCCTACAAGCCGCCCGCCACCGGCGCGGCCGAAAATCCAACTCAGGGGCAACCCACGCACAACTAGCTCGCATCAAACTGTCTAGTACGAGCTTCAGCACCCACCGGCGTCCCTCCTCCACGGACTCCCTGATACGGCCCCAAATGCCACGACCTGCGAGGTTGCGGATTGATTGAGCGTGTGGAGATGGATTTGAAAGGCTGCGCCTTCTCGCGCGCCTCCGGTTTCTTCACGCCTCATCGGCAGCTCCATCGGGTCATCGAAATGGTGCTTTTGGCCGTTTTGCTTGCGGCGGCAGGCACTGCGGCCGCGTTGCAGGACGGCGGCGGCCAGACACAGATGGCCTCCAATGGCTCTCAGCAAGACCTCAAGCAAATGACCCTCGAGCAATTGGGCGAGGTCGAAGTCACCACCTTCAGCAAGGCGCCTGCTCCTCTGCACGACACCCCGGCAGCTCTCTACGTCATTACGCGCGATGAGATCATCCGCTCCGGCGTCACCACAATTCCCGACGCCTTGCGTCTGGCCCCGGGCGTAGAGGTCGGACGCCTTAGCTCGACGACCTGGGCCGTCAGTATCCGCGGGCTCCAGAACAATTTCTCCAAGTCGGTTCTGGTGCTCATCGACGGAAGAAACGTCTACACCCCGCTTTTTGCCGGCGTTTATTGGGATGTGCAGGACCTGCCCATCGAGAATATCGATCGCATTGAAGTGATTCGTGGGCCCGCCGGAACCATTTGGGGACCCAACTCGGCCAACGGCGTCATCAACATCATCACCACGAAGGCTGCCGATTCCAAAGGCGTGCAGGCGTCGGCACTGGCCGGCAACATGGACCATACGATCGACGATCTGCAGATTGGCGCCTGCTCGGGCGATACCAACTTCCGCGTGTTTGGACGCGGCTTCGAGCGCGCCCACGAATACCATACCGACGGCGTCAACGACGACACCTGGCATGAGGAGCGACTCGGGTTCAGGGTCGATCGCGATAAAGGCGTGGCGGGCATGATGCTCGAGGGCGATCTCTACAAAGGATCTTCGCCTCACATCGTCGGCACCACTGTAAGTAACGACCAGACATCCGGCGGCGACCTCAACTTCCGATATGAAACCGTCCAGGCAGACGGCACGGGGCTGGTTGCGCAAGCGTATTTTGATCGCACGCTTCGTACCCACGCCTTCATCGGCGAGACCCGCGACACCATGGACCTCGATTTCGTCGATCGCTTCAAGCCCGGTGCCGCGCATCTGATCTCGGTCGGCGCAGGTCTTCGCTGGAGCCCCTACAACGTCATCTCTGAAGTTGCCGGCGAAGGTCTCGTCCCGCCCAAAGCAACCGATCACATCTACACCGGTTTCCTGCAAGATGAAATGCGCCTCGGAAAAACAGTGGAACTGACCGTAGGCGCCAAGCTCCAGCAGAACAACTATACCGGCTTCGACGTACTGCCTTCGGGCCGCCTGCTCTGGGCTTTGAACGATCAGCAGGCATTCTGGGGCGGCATTACGCGTTCGGTCACCACTCCCTCCGACATTGAAGAGGATTTCGTGTTACAGGGGATTTCGCCAACGCTGGTGATCCAGCTCCTCGGCAACCACAAATTCAAATCGGAAGACGTCCTTGGTTACGAATTAGGCTACCGCGGAACCGTGAATAAGCACCTGTTCCTCGATGTGTCGGGATTCTGGAATCAATACGGCCAGCTGCAAAGCTTCTCACCCTACATGATCACAAGCTCGGATGGCGTAACTACCTATACCATTCAATACACCAACCAGATCAGCGGCTCCGCCTCCGGATTTGAGATCGCTCCACAGGTGGCGATCTTGTCTGCGTGGCGACTCAATCTTTCGTACTCGTACCTCGACTCGGACTTTGCAGCGGCCGGCGCCACATCCAGTCCCAGCGACTCAGGTTCGGTCAGCACCTATGACGGATCGTCGCCAAAACATCAGGTCGTCTTGCAATCCATGATCGACCTTCCCTGCAAATTCGCGTTCGACCAGACGTATCGCTTCATCAGCGCTCTGCCGGCGCAAAAGGTCCCCGCCTATCAAACCGCCGACGTTCATCTCTCCCGCCCGCTCGGCTCGAACTTCCTCATCGAGGGCGTCGGGCAGAATCTGTTCCAGCCTCATCACCTCGAATGGGGCACAGGGGATCCGACGCAGCCGCCCGTCGCCATCGAACGCGCCGGCTACGTCCGCATTTCCTTCCACGCTTCCAAGTTGAAATAGGCGCGCTCGCGTCCGCGGGTATTCACGGCGACAAGTGCGGCCGTTGCCAGATGTGTGGGGGCGGCCGGGACAACTTCCAATCGGTCAAACTGCAAAGGCCCGACCGGGTTGCCGTGTGCAGTCACTCCGCAAGGGACACAACCGCCCATCTCAAATCGCTACTCAATGACCACTGCCTGCTGGCTATGAACCTCGAATCGCTAATCGCTGTTCTTCGGCACATCCCTGCCCAAGGCCGTCGCCAGCGCAATCTGGTGATCCTGCTCGTTCACCAGAATCTGCCGGATCTGCTCGCTCATCGCGAACTCGCCCAGTTCCTCGCATTGGCGTACGCGCCGGCGGTAATTGCGAATCGTCTCGGTCTCGTTGTCCAGATCGAACTGCAACATGTCTGTCGCCTTCTCTGAAGTCCTCACCGGCTTCGGCTGAACCGCGGGCATGCCGCCCAGGTAATCGATTTGATCGGCGATGATCAAAGCGTGGTTCAACTCTTCCTTGGCATGCACCGCAAGCTCGGCCGCGATATTCATATACTGGGCGCCCTTCAGCACCTGAGAGTACACAACGTACGCGATGATCGCCTGGTATTCGCGCGACAGGTCCTCGTTCAACAAATCAATCAGCTTTTCGCGCGTGATCTTCTCCGAATTCTCATGAGTGGTCGTCTTGGAACCTTCTGCAGCCGGTCTGTCTTTCAAGGCAATTTCCTCCGGGAATGAGATGGCACTGAGTAGTTGGATGCGCTTTGCAGGCCGCGCAGCGCTGCATGAGTCGATTCAGGGGCCACTAAGCTGTGATTTTTTGTCGGCGTTGGCAGTAGCCGTGCGATGGTAAGCCGCGTTGCCAGGCTGGCGGGAGGAACAAAGGCCGCCCGTTGTCTGGGCGGCCTAAGCGCTGCTTTACGCGAAGCGGATCCTACTGCTTTGGACCAATCTGTTCTTCAACCTTGTATGTGATGGTATGTTCGATGGTGCATACATTGTCGATCTGCGAAAAGGCATCGCTGGGGGTCATCTCGGGATGAGCCTTCTTCCAGCGGGTGAGGAAGTCGGGCCCGAAGTAGTTGATCATCGCGTCCCAGCTCGGGTAGATGTCGACCGTGCTCATGAGGTTCAGATCCTTGGTGCCATCGGGAATTCTTTGAATGTTTAGGGCCCAGCCATCCTGCACGCCTTCTTTCACCCCTTCCTCGGCGAACGGCTGCCAGAGCCTCTTTTGCGCGGCCACGCACTCGCCCCGGTCGGCTGCCTTCATGGAGTTGAAAACCAGGTAATCACCCTTCTTCGATCCACCTACCAGCACCTGATATTGGGTGATGTTGTTCGAGACCAGCTCGGCCACTGCGGAAAGGCGATCATGCCATTGCTGCAGCGTGGAGCTGACGCCGGCTTTTTGCAGAACGGCCGTCATTTCGTCGTCACCGAGAGGCGCAGGCGGCAGACCGGGGAAGAAGCTGACGAGGACGTAGTCGCACCCTGCATCGGTCCCAGCAGGGATGACCGTGCGGAGCGCGATCCAGGTTGAAACCGCTCCCGAGTCAACTCGGGCCTGCTCAACCTTGTGGTAGTCTCCGTCAAGAAGAGCGTGAAACGCGGCGGATTGCCCGGGCTTGACCCGGACGCAGGAAATACTGTGATAACCGACCGGCGCTTGTTGGGCAACAAGTGTCACGGAGAGTGCCGCGGCGAGCGCGACGCCCCAAACCATATGACCGATTCTCATGATGAGACCCCCTTGGTGGTTGTTGTTTCGTGTTGGTGTGGTTCTCGACGTTCGAACTGGTTTGGGGGAGGCAAACCTAAATGGTCGTTTCGTTAGGGAGAGAATTTGAGACTGGCCACACGGCCAGGAACTACGCTGGCGCCGCTAACTCCGCTGCTCTTCGACTCTTCAGCCAGTCTTTCACTTTCTGCGCCACCACGTCGCGGCCCACGTCGCTGATCGCGTTGGTCAGGGGAATCTGTTTGGGGCAGACCTCGACGCAGTTCTGCGCAAAGCCGCACTCCTGGATGCCGCCGTCGCCGGCCAGTGCGCGCAGTCTTTCTTCTTTAAACACTTTGCCAGTGGGATGATTGTTGAACAGCTTCACCTGCGCTATGGTCGCCGCGCCCACGAAGCCCGTCACATCGTTGAACTGCGGGCAAACCTCCATGCAGCAGGTGCAGGAGATGCAGTTTGAGAGCGGATAGTTCGCTTCCTGCTCCTGCGGATACACGCGCGGCCCCGAGCCGAGATCGTACGTGCCGTCCACCGGAACCCACGCCTTCACGCGCATCAGATTCTCAAACAAAACCGACCGGTCAACCTGCAAATCCCGCACCAGCGGAAATTTCGTCAGCGGCTCAACCTTGATCGGCTGCTCCAGACTGTCGACCAGCGATGAACACGCCATGCGCGCCTTGCCGTTGATGCGCATCGCGCATGACCCGCAGATCTCTTCGAGGCAATTGGAATCGTAGGCGATCGGCGTCGTCGGTTTGCCATCGGCAGTCACCGGATTCCGCGCAATCTCCATCATCGCCGACACGACGTTCATCCCCGGCCGCCACTCCAGCTCAAACCGCTCCCACACCGCCGCCGCCTCAGGGCTGGCCTGGCGCTTGATTTCGAAAGTGACTGTCCTCGTCGCCATGATCCCTTTCTACTGCTCAGCTCTTCGCTCTCGCTTACAACGCCGGTCTTCTCGATCCCGCGTAGCGCCGGTCTCCAGACCCACGCAAATCTCTACTTCGCCGCCTCGTACCGTCTCGGTCGCGCCTTTTTGTAGCGCCGGCGTCCTCGCCGGCTGTCGTGCGGGCGTCCTCGCCCGCATCTTATGCTCACTTTGCCCGCGTCAGTACTTTCTCGGCCGCGCCCTGTTGTAGCGCCGGTCTCCAGACCGGCTGTCGTGCGGGCGTCCTCGCCCGCACCTTATGCTCACTGTGCCCGCGTCAGTACTTTCTTGGCCGCGGCTTGATGAACTGCGTATCCACTTCCTCGTACTCGAACTTCGGTCCTTCCACTCTGCCCGTGAAGCTGGCCTTCGTCGTCTTCAGGAACTGCTCGTCATTGCGGTCAGGAAAGTCCGGCTTGTAATGCGCGCCGCGCGACTCGTTGCGCAGAATCGCGCCCTGCGTAACCGTCCGCGAGATCTCCAGCATGTTCTTCAATTGCCGCGCGAAGGCAAAGCTCGTATTCGCCCATTGGCTCTTGTCGCTCAGGTTCACGCGCTTGTAGCGCTCCAGCAGCTCCACAACCTTTTCGTCGGCCTCTTTCAGATCCTTGTTGTAGCGGATCACCGTCGCGTGCTCCGTCATCGTCTCGCCCAGCTCGCGCCACAGCTTGAAGGGATTCTCGCCGCCTTCATTGCTGATCAGTTTTTGATTGATCTCCGCCTGCCGCGCCACTTCCGCCGCAGCTCCACCATCGCCTTCCACTGCCGGCACGCTCTTTGCATACTGCATCGCATTTGGTCCCGCACGGAATCCTCCGAAGATGCAACTCACGAGCGAGTTCGCGCCCAGCCGGTTGGCGCCGTGATACTGGTACTCGCATTCGCCCGCGGCAAAGATTCCCGGCACGTTGGTCATCTGGTTGAAGTCCACCCAAAGCCCGCCCATGGTGTAATGCATCCCCGGGAAGATCTTCATCGGCTCCACGCACGGATCGACACCCACGAACTTCTCGTAGATCTCCAGAATGCCGCCCAGTTTGTAGTGCAGCGTCTCGCGGTCAATGTGCGTCAGGTCGAGGTACACCATCGGCTGGCCATCGAGGCCGAGCCCCATCTCAAACACCACTTTGTGAATCGCACGCGTCGCCACATCGCGCGGCACAAGGTTGCCGTACTTCGGATACCACTCCTCGAGGAAGTAGAACCGCTCCGCTTCGGGAATCGCCTTGAACGCCCGCTTGTCGCCCGGCGTCCGCGGAACCCACACGCGCCCGCCTTCGCCGCGCGCAGACTCCGACATGAGCCGCAGCTTATCCTCGCCGGGAATGCACGTCGGATGCACCTGGATGAACTCGCCGTTGGCGTAGTACGCGCCCTGCTGGAAGATCGCTGACTGCGCCGACCCCGTGCACACCACCGAGTTGGTGCTCTTGCCGAAGATCGCGCCAATCCCTCCGGTAGCAAGAATCACGGCGTCGGCAGTAAAAGCGCGGAGCGCCATCGTGCGCAGGTTCATGGCGACGATGCCGCGCGCGTTTCCCTTCCCATCGATGATCGCCGAGAGAAACTCCCATCCCTCAAACTTGTGTACCTTGCCCTCGGCCTCGTAGCGGCGGACCTGCTCATCGAGCGCGTAGAGCAGTTGTTGCCCCGTGGTAGCCCCCGCAAACGCCGTGCGATGGTAGAGCGTGCCGCCGAATCGCCGGAAGTCGAGCAGCCCCTCGGGCGTGCGATTGAAGGGCACACCCATGCGGTCGAGCAGATCGATGATCGCCGGCGCTGCCTCGCACATGGCCTTCACCGGCGTCTGGTTGGCCAGAAAGTCTCCGCCATAGATCGTGTCGTCGAAGTGTTGCGCGGTGGTGTCGCCCTCGCCCTTCAGATTCTTGGCGGCGTTAATGCCCCCCTGCGCGCAGACCGAGTGCGAGCGCTTCACCGGCACAATGGAGAACAAATCCACATTGCCGCCGGCCTCGGCGATCTTGATGACGGCCGCAAGCCCCGCCAACCCTCCGCCAACCACGATAATCTTGGGTGCTGCCATGTCGTTCCTTTCAGAGATCAGAGAGCAGAGAGCAGAGAATAGGAATCAGCAAATCTCTGCTGACGAATCGACGGCATCTCCGATTTTGACCACAAGTTCTCCACGTTCCACCGCGGCAACTGATCTCTGCTCTCTAATCTCTGTTCTCTGGTACGCAAGCGGTACATTATCTGGAGCATTCTGATACTTCGGTCCGACAAACGCCCAGATGCTGGCCAGTCCCATGCCGGCAAGAAGCACCCCCAGCGCGATGCAGATGTAACCGAACCGGCGTCGTGCGGTCTCTCCCGGCGTGATGCCCCACTTGGCGGCAAACAGCCAAACGCCGTAGGCAAAGTGCCAGCACACGGCGATCATCGCAATCACGTAAACCGCAAGAATCCATGGATTGGCAAGCTCGTGCTGCACCTTGGCGAAAGCCATGCCGGGATTTTCAGGCAGGCTCGCTCCCATGAAGCGCTGCGTCGCCACGTGATAACCGATATAGGCAAATGCGATCAGGCCGGTGTAGCGCTGCGCCAGGTACATCCAGTTCCCCGACCACGGGTAATACACGATGTTCGATTTGCCACGGAGCCAAATGTAGACGCCATAGATCCCGTGATACAGGATGGGTAGAAAGATAAAGACCCACTCCAGCACGCGGACCAAGGGCAGCCCGTTGAGAAACTTCACCTGCTCGCCGTAGGCGATCGGCCCCTTCAGCGCTTCAAAATTCGAGAGCAGATGCTCAAGGAGAAACGCTCCGATGGGAACGATGCCCAGCAGCGAGTGCAGCTTATGCCAGATAAAACTCGTGCCCTCGCCGGCGCGTAATGGCTCCACGCCGCGGCGGACGCTATGCGCTGGTGGCGGCGCGGCGGGTTGAACGGTTGCCATGGAGAAGTTAGCTCCCGAGTGGTGCTGGTGTGGGCTGAAGCAGCCTTCGTCTTAGATTGAGGGACGGAAACTCGCGCTTTGATCCACACGCATTATTCGAGGCCGACGTTAGGTCCGTCAAGGCGCGCTCCGCGCTTTCGGATTTTTGAGAGGAGCAGTGGATGGTTAGTTCGACGGCGCGTGCCCAGATCCCAATCCTGGGACCTGGAATCGCAAGAACCAGGGAGGGAGCAAGGGCCTTCAGGCCCCTGAAATCCGCAATCGCCGATCAGGCCTTTTAGGCCCGGAAATTTTCCAGATGCGGACTCACGTCGAAATGATCCGCAGCAACTCCGCAATCGCCCGCCCGCGATGGCTGAGCGAAAGCTTTGTTTCAAGATCGATCTCCGCCATCGTCTTGCCAAGCTGCGGCAGGTAGAACAACGGATCGTAACCAAATCCGCCCGTCCCGCGAGGCGCTTCCAGAATCGTCCCCTCCACCGTTCCATCGGCCACTTGAACCACCTCGCCCTCGCGCGCGGCCACCAGCGTGCAGTGGTAGCGGGCCGTCCGCAACTCCGCCGGAAACGCCTCCATCTTTTGCAGCAGCAGAATGTTGTTCCACACGTCGGTGTTGTCGTTGGCGTCGGGCGAGTCCACCAGACCCGTATCCGCCGCGAATCGCGCCGAGCGCACGCCGGGCGCGCCCCCAAGAGCATCGACCTCCAACCCCGAATCGTCCGCAACCACCAATTCCCCCGGCGCGAAACGCGAATAGTAAACCGCCTTTGTCGCCGCATTCGCCAGGAAAGTGTCGCCATCTTCCTCCGGCGGCAAGATCTCTTCGATCCCCGGCAGCGGCTCGATGCTCACCGAGTATGCATTCGCAGCCGTACGAAAGTCGCGCAACTTGCCCGCGCTGGTGGTGGCGGCATAAAGACGCAGAGCCATTCAGTGAGTGTAACTGTCGTGGTCGATGCGATTGACAAGCAGGGTTACGATTTCATAAGGTTGTTCCGTTTGGGAAATTCTTCCTTATGAAAAATGTGGTGTTGCTGCAGGTTCTTTGCGGATTTGTTGTCAGCGCAGCCGTGACGACATTCCCAGCGCAGCAACCCTCAAAGAATGTGGGGCCTGCCGCATTGCAGGTCGACAATCTCAAGACACCTCTCGGTGTCGATGATCCCGCGCCGCGTTTTTCGTGGCAAGTGCGGGACCGCGCTCCTGGCGCAAGGCAAACTGCCTATCAGCTGCTGGTCGCTTCGAGTATCGATCGCCTTCTCGCTGGCAGGCCCGACGTTTGGGACAGTGGCCGCGTCGAATCCGGCCAATCGATCGATGTTCCCTACACCGGACCGCCGTTGCTACCTTCGACGCGCTACTACTGGGGCGTGAAACTGTGGGATGCGACGGGCAATCTATATCATCCCAGCGAGCCGAGCTGGTGGGAAACTGGCCTGATGGCACAGAGCGCGTGGCACGCGCAATGGATTGGTTATGAGACCCCAGAGGAAGCCACCGTGCGCCAGGCGCAGGCAGCGTGGATCGCGAACCCCGATGCGAAGACACCGGCGGTCGGAAACGGGGCCGAGCAGCATTTCGACTACCGCGCCACAATAACGCTCGCCAAACCGTTGCGCTTCGCCGCGCTCTACGCAACCGGTCAGGACACGGTCTCAGCCTGGATCAATGGCACGCAGGTGCTCGCCGAAGATCCGCTCCCACCTTACAAGCAGATGCCATGGAAGAAGTTTGTGCGCGCCGATGTCACGGCCCACGTGAGCTCCGGCGCGAACGCCGTCGCCATTGAAGCGCTGCACTACGTCGTCAATCCCAACGGCATGGCAACCGACGACGCGCCGCCGGTGATTGCCACATTGGTTGTCGAATATGCCGATGGAACATGGGCCAGCTTCTCGAGCGGGACTGATTGGAAGACCTCAATCCACGCCGCCGCGGGATGGCAAGAGAAGAACTTCGATGACTCGGAGTGGAAATCTGCGATCGCATGGAGTCCTCTTTCAGGGGGCGGTGCTCAAGCGCTCGGTCACCCGTGGATTCCCGACTCGGTCAAAGCGCTGCGCCACGATTTCACAATTCGCTCTCCGGTAAAATCGGCGCGGCTCTACGCCACCGCACTCGGTGCCTACGAATTATTCCTGAATGGCAAGCGAGTGGGCGACCAGGTTCTCGCGCCGGGATGGACGGACTATCGCGAGCGCGTTGTCTACCAGGCGTACGACGTCACCGCGCAAGTCGCTGCCGGCGAGAACGTCATCGGCGCTCTCCTCGCGCCCGGCTGGTACGAGACTCCACTCGAGTGGTTCCAGCAGCCCAATAATTACGGCGTGACGCCGCCTGCGTTACGCGCCGGGTTGCGCATTGAGCATACAGACGGCAGCGTGGACTGGGTGGCGACGGACGCGAGCTGGCAGGCAAACACCTCACACATCCTTCATTCCGAGTATCTATGACGGCGAGGCCCAGGATGCTCGACAAGCTTTTCGGACACTGGGAGCTTTCGTCAACAGCGTCATCGCAGACAGATGGCCTCTGGCGATCGTAATCGATCCCAAGCCGGCAGAAATCGTTGCGCAGAGCTTTGAGCCGATTCGCGTCGAGCGCACATTGAACCCTGTGTCGCTGGCCGAACCCAAGCCAGGTGTCTACATTTACGACTTCGGACAGAATTTCGCCGGCGTTGAAGAATTGAGTGTGAATGGCCCAGCCGGCACCGATGTTCGCGTACGATTTGCCGAAGTCCTCAATCCCGATGGCACAATCTACACCGACAATCTGCGCACGGCGAAGGCAACCGACCACTTCATCCTTGATGGATCGAATGATGTCTTCACGCCCCAGTTCACCTTCCACGGTTTCCGCTACGCCGAACTCACTGGCCTTTTGCACGCGCCCGCCAAAGACGCGGTGACCGGCCTCGTCATCCACACCGATGCTCCCTTCACGGCGAAGCTAGAGACCGGCAACGCCATGATCAACCAGCTCTGGAGCAACATCCTCTGGGGCCAGCGATCGAACTTTGTCGGCGTGCCCACCGATTGTCCGCAGCGCGATGAGCGTCTGGGCTGGATGGGCGACGCGCAGGTATTCTGGCGCACGGCCGGCTACAACATGGACTTGGCAGCGTTTTCCCGCAAGTTTGCCGCAGACATTCGCGGAACCCAGGTCGGCACGCCATACTACGGAATCTACTCGCCGGGCACGGCGCAGCCGAATGCCGGATTTGCCGCCGGCTGGAGCGATGCGGGCGTGATCGTTCCCTGGACCTCGTGGCTCCAGACCGGCAACACGACGATCATCGAGCAGAACTGGGGCGCGATGACGAAATATGTCGACGCCATCGCCGCGGCGAATCCCGGCGGCCTGTGGAAGAACCAATCGGGAATCCCGTTCGGCGACTGGCTCGCGCCGGAGGGCAAAACCGATTACACATTGATCGCCACCGCCTATTGGGCCTACGACGTGACACTGATGCGCCAGATGGCCCATGCCACAGGGCGCGCAGAAGATGAGCGAAAATATGCCGATCTGTTCGAAAAGATCCGCGCTGCCTTCGAACAGCAGTTCGTGCATGCTGACGGATTCGTCGCCGGCGCAGACAACAGTCCGTCGCCGTTCGGTGTGATTAATAATCCCGACGCAAAAAGCTCCGGCGGAGACACGCAAACCGGGTACGTTCTCGCTCTGCACATGAATCTCTTGCCAGATTCGCTTCGCGCGGCGGCAGCCAGGCGGCTGGTAGACAAAATCGAAGCCAATCAGAATCTGCTCGGCACGGGCTTCCTGGGCACACCTTACCTTCTTGAGGAGCTTACGAAGGCCGGCTACACGGACCTGGCCTACACGCTCTTGCTGAATACGCGCTATCCGTCATGGGGCTACATGGTCGAGCATGGCGGGACAACGATGTGGGAGCGATGGAACGGTGACCAGATGCGCACCGATCCAAGCATGAACTCCTACAACCACTACGCCTATGGAGCGGTGGCGGAGTGGATCTATCGCTACGCGGCTGGAATCGACTCGACGCCACTCGATGCGGGCTTTCACACCGTGGTGCTGCACCCCGTTTTTGACGCCCGCCTCGGTCATCTGTCCTTCGACTATGGCTCCGTCTACGGCACGATTCACTCCGACTGGACGGTGACGAACGGAACAGCCGAGTGGCACGTAACCACTCCCGCCAACACAGCGGGATGGTTGCCGCTAAGCGCAGCCCAAGCGGCGAGATATAAATTGCAAGGTGCGGCATTAATCGGAAATCCGCAAGCCGCCCCGGCAATCCGCGACGGTCAAACGGGCTTTGGACTTGCGCCCGGCAGTTACACATTCAGCGTACAAATTGAGACCGTCGTGAGCACCGACGTGTCGTGAACCTCGGAATCCCCCGCCAGGAACGCACCCGAATTGGGCCCACCGCCAGTTTCTCTGGCTGTACAAGGCGCATATCTAGCAGGTAGGTTTGGAATTGCTCGCGGGCTCTTTCCTTAACCGCTCGCCGCAAACAGAAATGGAGATCGAATGCCGACAGCGATCCTGGCAGGAATCGGATGGCACATCATCGGGGCGGCCTGCGCCGCTTCCTTCTATGCGCCCATTGAAAAGGTACGAAGGTGGTCGTGGGAAACGACCTGGGCCATCGCCGGATTCTTTTCATGGATTCTCTTGCCGATCAGTGTTAGCTATCTTCTCCTGCCGAGCTTTCACGGTTTCTACGCCTCGCTCGATTCAGCCCTCATGCTCAGGGTCGCGCTCTTCGGCGCCATGTGGGGCGTCGGTAACGTCAGCTACGGACTCACCATGCGCCATCTCGGAATGTCGCTGGGTATTGGCGTCGCCATCGGCGTCACGCTCATCGTCGGAACATTGGTCCCACCCCTCATACACGGCCAGGCAGCAATGCTCTTCTCGACGCGCAGCGGCCTGCTCACGATGGCCGGAGTTTTGGTAGCGCTCATCGGCGTCGCGGTCGTCTCCTATGCCGGCCACCAGAAAGAGATCGAACTCGGCGCCGAGGTGCGCGAGTTCAACGTCAAGCTTGGTCTCGCGCTCGCCGTCCTGTGCGGGATATTTTCATCGGGCATGTCCTTCGCCATCGACGCTGCCAGGCCCATCGCCGCGGCAGCGCAACACTTGGGCGTCAACCCGCTCTACGCCGCGCTGCCCAGTTACGTGCTCATCATGGGCGGCGGCGCGGTCATCAACATGAGCTACTGCTTTTTCCGGCTGGCCTTCAAGAAAGAACTTTCTCTCCGCGCCGATCTTGCCCAGCCGCGCGCAACGCTCGCCAAAAACGCATCGCTGGCCGCGGCCGGCGGCGTCATGTGGTACTTGCAGTTCTTCTTTTACGCGTGGGGTGCAGCCAACATTCCGCAGCGCCTCGGCTATGTGAACTGGATGCTGCACATGAGCATCTATGTACTCTGCGGCGGCCTCGTGGGCCTGGCCCTTGGCGAATGGGCTGGCGTGCGCAAAAGGCCCATCCGCTTGCTTTGGGCGGGAATTCTCATCATCATCGCCGCAGCGAATCTGGTAGGCCTGGGAATGGCATCGTAGCTCTGGACGGCCCAATCAAAGCGACCCTCGCCGCCGTGGTTTGGCCATCATTCCTTGACTGGCAGTTGTTGCCGGCCTCAGCGGCTTGGCGAAGTTACCAGGATGAGCCGTTCAGGTATTCGCGCCTTGTAAAGATTGCATCCCACCTCTAAACTGGCGGCAACGTCACTTTTCCGTGCTCCGGTTTTCGTCCAGCAAATCACCACCAAGAGGTTCCTTCTTCATGCGGTATCGAGGGTGCGGCTCTATTCACGCCTTGGCGTTTAGCCGCCGTACTGCCGTGAATTCAGGCGTTGCCCTTCTGTGCGGCTTCGTCGCGCTCTGCATGGTCCTCGATATCCCGGCATCGGCTCAGGACTCCTCGCCCGCCAGCAGCCCGCTGTCTGCGCCTTTCGTTGCTCCCGCCGCCCCACCTATCAAACTGCCGCCGGAGCGCGAGATCACCGTCGAAGGATTGGTCTCCTACGGGAACTACCGCATCTTCGCTTCCGGTGAGAATTGCAAGCTATACGACGTCGGCATTGAGTACGATCGCCACACCTGGGGTCATTTGCTGGGTTCACGTGTCGATTGGGTTGCCGAAATCCAGCCCATGGTTCTCCTGAACCAGCCGAAAGAGATGGACATTTGGGGCAACACCCTTACGGCAGCGCGCAAGACGGTGCCCGGCATCGAGATCGCTCCCCTCGGAATTCGCTGGCTGTGGAGAGACGGCAAGGCCATCAAGCCCTACCTGATGGCGAAGGGCGGCGTGCTCGTGTTTTCGCAAAAACCGCTTTCAAACAGGACCACGTATGAGAACCTCACGCTGCAATCGTCCGTCGGGCTTCAGGTCCGGATCAATGAACGCTTCGATCTGCGCCTTGGTCTCTTTGGCGATTATCATTTTTCCGACGCCTTCATCGTTCCCGTCAATCCCGGCCTCGACGTGATGAACGCCACCATGGGCCTCACCTACCATATCGGCAGCAAACAGCGCATCGTGGGCAACTGACGCCGGCCAGCGCCGCTCACGGCAACGGCAGTTCGCGATCAAGGCCCGACTCCACAATGTCCACGCGCAGCTTTTCCACGTCCGAGAAAATCATTCCCTTCATCCCCATTGCCACGGCGGTTTCAACGTTCTCAGCTTTATCGTCGATGAACAGCGTCTCCCCGGGCTGCGTTCCCAGCCGCTCCAGCGCATAGCGATAGATCTCCCGGTCCGGCTTCACTACACCCAGTTGATAGCTCCACACCAGCACATCGAATCGCGAAAGCCAGTCGAGTTCGCGCACCATGTGCTCATGGACCGAATCTCCCATATTCGAAACGATGGCCGTCAGCAATCCTCGCCGCTTCAACGCGAGTTGCCAGTCCAGCATCGCCGGGTCGGCGCGAGTCCACATCCGCGCATCCCGCAGGGTTAGTTCTTCGATTGTCGATTCGCTCAGGCTAAGCCCCGCATCATTTGCTAGCTTTCGCCAGAAGCCAGGGCCGGTCAGCCGCCCCGCGTCGAACGCGGGCCGATCCGCCCAATAAAAGGTTTCAAGCCGATCCGCTGACAGCGCGGTGAGGCGCAGCAACTCGGCATGCGCCGCGGAGTCAGGGGGCCCGGTCAATACTCTCCCATAGTCAAAGATCACAGCGCGCAGAGCCAACGTCACCTCGCCAAGTTCATTCTGCCGACGCCCGCCTTCTTTTTTGGATCACGATGTATCGTTGCAACAGGCGCTCATTTCATTGTCTACGATCGCCACCTTGAAGCCCGCCGGGTACCCTCTGGGTGGGCGCAATACGGTAGCCCCAGTCGTGAGACTGGGGTTTGAATCAGAAAGACGCCGCCAGCCCGCTTTTGCGGGCGAAAGAAATATGGCTGGCGATGGCGGGGACGAAAATGACCCTCCGCGGAGCCCGCTGCATGCATTTTTCTGAACGCACCAACTGGAACCTCGAAGAAAGCGCGCTGGCCCGCGCGCACCGCGAGCGCCTCGCATCCGGCCTGCCCATCGCCGACCTTACCGCCTCCAATCCCACGCGATGCGGCTTCACCTATCCGCATCCCTGCTCGATGCGCTCACCAACCCGCAGGCGCTCCACTACGATCCCCAGCCCCAGGGGCTTCTCTCGGCGCGCGAGGCGGTCTGTGCCTACTACCGCGCGCACGCCGTCACCCTCACACCCGGGCAGATCGTCCTCACCACCAGCACCAGCGAGGCCTACAGCTTTCTCTTCCGGCTGCTGTGCGATCCGGGCGACGAGATTCTCATCCCGCAGCCGAGCTATCCGCTCTTCGACTTCCTCGCCGCCCTCGACGACGTTCGCCTCCGCGCCGCGCCTCTGGTCTACGAGAACGGCTGGCAGATCGATGTCGAGGGCGTTCGCCGCGCCGTCACTCCGCAAACGCGGGCCATCGTCCTCGTGCATCCCAACAATCCCACCGGCCACTTCACCAAGCCGTGGGAAGCAGAGCAGCTCGCTCATCTCTGCCGCGAGTTCCGCCTTTCGCTCATCGTCGACGAGGTGTTTTTGGACTACAGCTTCGGCGCCCGAGCCGAGACCTTTGCCCGGGCCTCCAGCAACCCGATTCTCGACGGCGTTCCCGTCTACGTCGTCAGCGGACTCAGCAAGATTGCCGCTCTGCCGCAGATGAAGGCCGCCTGGATCGTCGCCACCTGCCCCGAGCGCGATCAGGCGCTCGCGCGCCTCGAAGTCATTGCCGACACGTTCCTCTCCATGAACGCGCCCGTGCAGGCTCGCGCTTCCTGCATGGCTTGAGAGCCGCGCAAACCTCCAGGCACAGATTCGCCGGCGCGTCGCCGCGAACCTGGCCGTGCTCGATCAAGCCGTCGGGACCGTCGAAGCCGTGCAGCGGCTGGAGGTCGAAGGCGGTTGGTACGCAGTGCTGCGAATTCCGGCCATCGCGCCCGACGAGCACACGGTTCTGGCGCTGCTCGAGCGTGGCGTATGGGTTCATCCGGGCTACTTTTTCGGGATGGCCGAAAGCGGCTGGCTGGTCGTGAGCCTGCTCGCCGGGGAGGCGGAATTCAGTAACGGAGTTGCCACTCTGATTAACTACTTGGGAACGAATCACGGACGTAACAAAAAGAGCTGACCACAAGAACCATCTGTTGAACTAGTCGGACTATCTCGCTGAATAAAATGCCTTTGCAATTCGGATGAATTTCCTGCCACTTTTGCGGGTCTCCGGCCGTTCGGCCGGGTTTGCCGCTAATGGCCGCGCGCTTGCAGGAAGGGGTTTGACCGCCGCTCCTGGCCGATGGTCGTGCCGGGACCGTGGCCGGGCAGCACGCGCGTTTCGTCGGGCAGGGCGAGCAGCCGCGTGCGCAGCGAAGCCATGATCTGGTCAAAGTCCCCGCCGGGCAGGTCGGTGCGGCCGATGCTACCGGCAAACAGCGTGTCCCCCGCAATCAGCAGATTCAGGGGAGCAAAGTGCAGGCAGATTGACCCCTGCGTGTGTCCCGGCGTGTGCAGCACATGGGCGGGGTAATGCTCCAGGCCCACAAGCTGGCCATCGTTCAATCCTTCATCGGGCGGAGCAGTTTCAGGCGCGGTGAGCAGGCCGAGCCATGCCGCCTGCGTGTCCATCATCTCAATCTGCGGCAGGTCGTTTTCGTTCAGGTAGATCGGCGCGCCGGTCAGGCGCTTCAGCTTCAGCGCTCCGCCCACGTGATCAATGTGCCCATGCGTCACCAGGATCTGCTTCAGCTTCAGGCCTTGCTCGGTCAGGCGCTTGGCGATGCGGCTCACGTCGTCGCCGGGATCGATGACGATGGCCTCATGCGTCGCCTCGTCGCCCAGAATCGTGCAGTTGCAGGCCAGCGGACCGACGGGAAATGTCTCGAGGATCATGGATTGATTTTAAGCGGAGCTCGCACAAATTCGGCGCGTGCCGATAAAGAGCACGCGCCGAGCCGGGGAGGGCTACAGGTTAGCGCTTTCCGCCGTCGTCATGTCCGCCGCCGCCGTGCGATCCGCCGCTGGGAGCCGCGTGCGCAGCCGGTGCGCGCGATGCTGCGTGGGAGGGCGCGGCATGCGATGCGCGGGGTGCGCTGGAGCGCGATGGTGTGGAGTGGCTTGGGTTGGGCCGCGCGCCGCTGGAGTGGTAGGCTACATGGCTCGGTCCGCCGTGATAGCGTCCGCCGCCTTCGCTGACAAAACGATGGCTGCCCCAACCGTGGCTATAGCCCCATCCGCCCCAGGGACCCATGCCGAGAAAGATCCCGTTGTAGAAGTAGCCCGGCCCGTAGTAGCCCATGGGCGCGCAGGCGTAGGGCGCGTAGCCGTAATAGCCATAGGAGCAGTTTGGCGGCGGACCGCCGATGTCGATGACAAGTTGAGCCTGGGCGGCGGGCGCAAGTGCGAGTCCGGTGAGAAGTGCTGCTGAAGCGAATAGAGTTTTGATTCCTTGCATAGGAGACCCTCCTTTAAGGTGTCTGCATCTGCGGTTCCGGGTCAGGTGGGATGCATTGGAGCCGTTACGTCAAACCCGGCAACAGCAGCCTACATAAGGGGATTGAGAACGTTTGTGAATCCGGTGCTTGCTCGGGGACCGGCTTTCATCCGCCCTTACAACTTTGAATCTAGTCTCGTGCGGGGCGGGTGTCTGAGCAATCGGGCTCACATGTGCCGAATCATCGCCGCAAGGGCCGCGCGCGAGTTCAGCCAAGGGCCAGAGGATAACGGGGAATCGGCGGAGGTGCGGGGGAGGGCCGAAGTCAGGCATCAGGAAGAAGAGAAACCACGACTCATGTGGCTTCCAGCCTCACGCTGTCGGCCCCCTCTGCGCAGGTGAATTCGCTATAAAACCGAGCGGCGTCCGGAGACCAGATTAATGATCAGTACGATCACCGCCAGGACCAGCAGGATGTGAATAAGGCCCCCGGCAATGTGGAGGGTGAAGCCGAGGAGCCAGAGAATCAGCAGAATCGCAAAGATCGCCCAAAGCATATTTTGTACCTCTCCTGATCGCGTACGCCTGAGACGGGTCACCCGACCCAGGCGCAAACGATACGTTCGAAACAACGTTTACTTGGATGCAATCGCCTGAGCCTTGGCATCTCTGACGGCATCGATAAATCGATCGGCGGAGCGAGGGGTGGCTACTTCGCCGCGAAGCACGCTGTGTGTGGAGACGTCGCGACGATAGAAAGCATTCATGGAATCGTTGTCGCGGCGAACATCGGCCCCGGTCAGGGTCAGTCCGGCGAACAGGCCTTTGGCGCGCGAGTAGGTGAGGATTTCGGTGTTCAGCTTCCAATCGGTATCTGCTGTGGCATGGCGGCCAACGGGGCCGGCTGCCGCTGAGGCGTCAGCACCGAGCTGGAATTTGGCATCTTCCAGGCGCTGCATCCCTCTGTCGCCCTGGAAAACCATGACCAGATCCACGCCTTCAACGCCGATCTGTGCTCCCCAGCTTCCGCCGGTGATGACAAAGAATGCCGGCGCGCTCCAGCCGTTCTCTGTGCGGCACGTGACGACGCCCTTGCCGTTCTCGGCGCCGAACACCAGGCCGCCCTTGATCATGTGCGGTACAACGGCGACGCACTTGGCGTGCTCCAGCACCTCCTGGGGAATGCCTCGGTCCGGCGCGCTCATGACCTGGTGCAACACCAACGTCGCGTTGTCGAGCCGATTCTGCACATCTTCGCGATTCTCTTCTGCGGTGGCAATCGCCAGGCCCATGCCGAACAACGCCACTAGCGTAATGAATTTCCTCATAAACAACTCACCTTTTCTACCTGTGCGGAGAGCCCTTCTGAAACCGGGGCTTGGGGCGCACGAGATATCCTTACCTTAGAGAGAATGAAGGGCTACGTCTGAGCAATAGTGCTCTCCCTGCCAGGGGCGGCCGATCGACCGAGCTCGCTCGGGGAGGTCTTATCGATGATTGCGCATGAAAAACCGCCTTTCGATGCGGCCGAGTTTCTGGCCAATGCCGGACTGGGCCGAAAAGTTGTGCGGCTCATGAACGGGGAGGTCTTCTTCTCGCAAGGCGATGCGGCCGATTCAGTCTTCTACCTTCAAAAGGGCCGCGCCCGGCTCACGGTCGTATCAAAAGCCGGCAAGGAAGCCACGATCGCGCTGCTCACCGCAGATGAGTTCGTGGGAGAGGGCGCGCTCGCAGCGGTGCCGGGCCTGCGATTGTCCACGGCGACCGCGGTCAACACATGCACTGCTCTCAAGATCAGCCGGGAAGAGATGATTCGCGTCATGCACGAGGAGCACGAATTCTCCGATCTGTTCCTGAAGTTTCTGCTGATTCGCAGCATGCGCATCCAGGCCGACCTTGTCGATCATCTTTTCAACTCCAGCGAAAAGCGGTTGGCCCGGATTCTGCTCTTAATGGCGGAGTTCGGCAAGCCGGGCGAGCCGGAAACCTTCATTCCTCCCATCACGCAGGAAACACTCGCGGATATGATCGGCACCACGCGCTCCCGCGTCAGCTTCTTCATGAATCGGTTTCGCAAGCTTGGATTCATCAGCTACGACGGACGCATCCAGGTGCACAAATCTCTGTTGAATGTGGTGCTGCTGGACTAGCTGCCACGCGCAGGTCCCGAATTTCAGAGCGCAGGGGGCTTAAACTCGGCCGGCAGCGGTCTGCTTTCCGCCTTAAGCCCCCAGCCCTCATCGAGGAACCTTGCGGGTTCGAGGGGAGGCCAAAAGGGGCTGAGCGCCGGAGGGGGTCGGCGCAACCCAGCGCGCAAAATCGCGCCGAGAATTGCCCCGATGAACCCTGTTCAGAGCCCGGAAAGCGGCCTAAGCGCACTGAACCACCCCAAATGTGAAATTAAATGCGGACCTTTCGCTCGAGACGTTCAATTCCAAGCGAACCTTTACCCCTGTTTCGTGTAATTTCCTGGGCCGTCAGGCAGCTTTTTGGAACAGGATCTTCGAACATTTCCGCGGTTTTGTTCAAGGATCCTTGAACATTTCGCGGGTTCCCGGTCGCATGAAGCTGAACATTTCAAGCGAGTTGGGCCGCTCCGGCTCGGCTCAGAAATGATCGGGCCCCTGCCGGACGCGGTGTCCAAAAGAAGTAAACAAGTGGCGAAAAGATTGTTGCGGTTCGCTTTTTATTCGCTATAATGCGCGCATGGCCGTTACACGAAGACAGAAAGAAGTGCTGGATTTTCTGGAGGCGTTTGTCAGCCGCAATGGCTATTCGCCTTCGTTTGAAGAGATTGCGCGCGGCATGAGCCTGAAGAGCCTAGCCACCGTCCACAAGCACATTACCAACCTCGAAAAGAAGGGCATGCTGGACCGGGTGCACAACCGCAGCCGGTCGATTGACGTGCTGCCCCCGGGGACTAAAACCCGCTCCAGCTTGAAGTTGCCGCTGGCGGGCCGCATCGCCGCCGGCTCGCCGGTGGAGGCGATGGAAGCCTCGGAGACGATCTCTCTGGCCGACGTGGTGGGCAACCGCGATGTGTTTGCGCTGGAGGTGCGGGGCGACTCCATGCGCGACGAGCACATCATCAATGGTGACTATGTTTTAGTGGAGCGGACCAAGACTGCGCGGAATGGCGAGATCGTGGTGGCGCTGGTGCACGGAGCGGAGACGACGCTGAAGCGCTTCTACCCGGAAGGCAATGTGGTCCGCCTGCAGCCGGCAAACCTGGAAATGGAACCGATTTATGTTCCTGCAGCGCAGGTGGCGATCCAGGGGCGGGTGCTGGGCGTGCTGCGGAAGTATCGGTAAAGAAGCGATCAGTGATCAGGGGTCAGTGGTCAGTGACGATGTCTCGCTTCTGGCCGCACACTATTCTTGTCGCGAACATTCCAAGCATTGAACACACTAGGGAGATGAATTAATTTGCTTGCTCGGCGAGGCGGCGGGCGCGCCAGATTGCGCCGTTAAGAGCGACGGTTTCAGTGGTTCCGACGGGCATAGTTGGTGCGGTGGCGCGAAGGCCGCTGAAGAATGCTTCGCGGACGATGGACATTTTTCCGATCACGCTGCCGGTCCATGCAACGGGGACTTCGCCTTCAATCGAGTGCTTGCGGCGGAGCTTGGAGCGAACAAGGAGCACGTTGGAAACCAGGTCTGCGGCGGCCTGATGGAGAACGGCGACGGCAATGGGATCACCTGACTCGGCAAGTTCGTTGATGGCGGGTGCGAGCGCGGCAAAGTCGGGCGCGGGCGTGCCATCCCCGACGTTAATGAGCTGGTCGAGAGTGGGCGTGCCCCAAATTTCTCCAACTTTTTTCAAAATTTGCGTTGGCTCATCGCGATCGTAGGCATTGAGCGCGCGGCGGATAGCGTGGAGACCGATCCAGTAGCCGGAGCCTTCGTCGCCGAGGCGTGAGCTCCATCCGCCGACGGTTTCGAATGCGCCGTCGGGCGCGCGTCCGATGGTGTTGGTGCCGGTTCCGGCGATCTGAAGAATTCCGGGACCTCCTTGGAAGGCGGCGTCGAGCGCGATAATGTGGTCGCCGACGACCTCGGAGCGCGCGACGGAAAAATCGTTGAAGACGGCGGTGATCCACTCGGTGATTCCCGGCATTGTCGCGCTGGCTACGCCGCAGGATGCCGCGCGGACTTGCGTGACGCCGGCCTGGGTGTAGACGTCTTTTAGCAGCGCGCGCAGATTGGCTTCGGCAGCCTCGGCGCCGACGCGCAGGCGCTTGATGGAGCCGGATTCAGCGAAAGCGAGAGTGCGGTCGCCGTCGACAATGGAGGCGCGGGTGCGCGTGCCGCCGCCGTCGATGCCGAGAACAATGCTCACTACAGCGCCTCCGTTATTTTGATTCAGCCGCGCTTTCGGGCACGACGCCGTGATCGCGCAGAGTTCCAGAAAGAATATTGAGGCTGCCATCAGACTTGGGCACGTCGAGACCGAGCATGTGAGCAAGCCAAGGATACAGATTGACGTTTTCGAAGGGTGCGACGGTTTTTCCGGCGATGAGGTCTGGACCAGCGGCGAAGAAGATCGCCTTCATCTCGGGCATGATGTGCGGATCGAAGCCGTGCATGCCGATCGTGGGCGGATGAGACGGCTGTCCGGCGGCGGGAGCGTGAGGTCGAATGGCATAGGGACCAGTGGCGATGACGACGGGATCGCCTTCGCGCGGATTCTGATTGAAATTGAGATCGGGTGGAACATTCTTGAGCCGATAGACGACGAACTGCGACGAGACACGCTTGAGCTGGTTGTAAACGTGGGCGCGATCGTCTTCGGTCTTGCCATAGAGAAGCGAGCCAACAGTATCGAATCCGTTGAGATCGGTGAATTGATCGAGGTCGATCCAATCGCCCTGGGACTTGATCATGCCATGATCGCTGACGATGACGAGGTCGATGGGCAGGCCGGTAGATTTGAGTGCGGATTCAAGCTTGCCGACAATTGCGTCCATTTTGAGGGCGGCCGCGCGAGTTTCGGGCGCGTCGGGGCCGAACTCGTGGCCCGAGTGGTCGGGCTCGGAAAAATAGATGGCGATGAAGTGGGGACGATCGGCGGCAGGAAGGTGAAGCAGGGCGACGGTGTCGTCGATGCGCGCCTGTTGCGACTCGGACGTTGACTCGCTGTTGTCGTAATGCGCGTACCAAGTGGGTTGGAAGCCGGCGATTTTGGCTTCGCAAGCGACCCAAAGGAGACAGGACCGTGCGCATTCCCTTGCTCTCGGCGAGACTCCACAAGGGAACGCCGCTATACCAGGAACCTTCAGAAGTGACCTTCGAATCGGAGTAGGAATAGCGCGCGCCGGTTGCCGGATCCAGGAAACTGTTGGCGACGATTCCGTGGTGCTCCGGATAGAGACCGGTGACGATGGTGAAGTGGTTGGGGAATGTGAGAGAGGGATAGCTGGGAATCATGCCATCGGGAGCCGAGACGCCGCGCCGGCCAAGAGCAAGAAGATGCGTGGCGTTGTCGCGCTTTGCGTAGTCCCAGCGGAATCCGTCGAGCGAAACCAGGATGACATAATGCTGCCGCTGGGCCCAGTCGGAGTTGGGTCCGTTGTCGATATGCGTGAGAGGCAGCGCGGGACTGAAGCTGGTTCCCTGCCCTTTTGAGGCATGCGGGACGAGAGCCGTCCCGAGGGCAAACAAAAGGACGGGAAACAGGCGCGCGAGGGAGCGAAGCCGCATCGAGGGTACCCCGAAACAGGGTAACGCAGAGAGGGGCGAATCGTGCTCTCACAGATATAAAAGCAGAAGCAGATCCTTCGACTCCGCTTGCCCCACGATCGCTCGGCGATCATGGGGCCCCAAAAGCGCTCCGCTCAGGATGACACCGCGGTATTTTAGCGAGAACGGACGCACGAAAACAGATCACGACGCCTGCGGGCTACTAACCGAAGATGCGCGCCCAGACTGTCCAAATCAGGCCTACGGCGAGGATCGAGAGCTTCTGCCACAGGGGCACAGAGGCGCGTCGGGTAAAGACGTCAAACTTGGCCCGTTCAATGCGCTTCAAGAGCGCGTGGTAGATCGAAACGAGAACCCAGAGAGCGGGACGGCTGGCGGGCTCGATGAGGGGCAGGAGAAACCTGGCGCGGCCGTAGTAATGTTCGGCCAGGCGTGCGATGGCGGCGAAGAGCTCTCGCTCGCTGGGCGTGGGCGGCGTGGCGGGCGGGTGATGAAGGATCCCATCGACCGAGACGCCGTGAGACGCAACGTTCTTTAGCGGCAGATAGACGCGGTTGCGGGCCGCATCTTCGGCAACGTCGCGGAGTATGTTGGTGAGCTGGAAGGCAATTCCGGTTTCTTCGGCGAGTTTTTCCGCGCGCAGGTCTTTGTATCCGAAGATGCGGATGCATACCAAGCCGACAACCGATGCGACCAGATAGCAGTATTGGTAAAGATCGGCGAAGGTTTCGTAGGTCTCCGGCAGGCCGTCGGCGGCGTGATCAAGGTCCAGTGTGACGCCTGCGACGAGCTCATCGAGCAGCGAGAGTGGAATCGCAAAGCGCGTTGTTGCGTCGCGGACAGCGAGAAAGACCGGATCGGCGGTGGGAGCGCCGGTCGACGCATCGTGCCAGGCCGCGAGCCAAAGATCCAAACGGCGCCTGCGCGCGTCGCGAGGAATGGATTCATCGTCGGCGAGGTCGTCGGCCTGGCGCATAAAGGCGTAGATGGCGCAAATGGCGTTGCGGCGATGGAGGGGAAGGGCGAGGAAGGCGTAGTAAAAGTTCTTGGCTTGACGCTTGGCGATACCGCGGCAGACTGCGTAGGCGCCAGCCAGAACGGGGTCGCGCAATGGAGCTTTCGGCGTCAAGCAAAATTTCCTGGCGATCGAGGACCAAGGCGCAAAAATGGGAGAACCTTGCCGGCGATCGCGCGAGCGGCGAGCGAGAACTTGGTTGATTTGGAGATGGCCGGCCGCGCGCTGAGCACGTCGTAGCCACGGCTTTCGATAGCACGCAGGATCTCAAGGCCACCGCGGCTGAAGAGATCGAGGTCGAGAGCGAGGTCGCGATTCACCCTGCCGATGAGCGGCAGGCCTTGATTGAAAAGTGTGCGCGCGAAGTCGACCTCATGATGAAGAAGCGCACGAAACTCCGGAGTAGCGACGCCGTTGGCGATGGTTTCATCGGTAACGCCGAAGCGATGCATATCGTCCTGCGGAATATAAACGCGGCCCTTCAAGAAATCAACGCGCACGTCCTGCCAGAAGTTTGCCAGTTGAAGAGCGGAGCAGGTTGCGTCGGATAGACGGAAGTTTTCTTCGCTCACTTCTCCGCAGGCGTAGAGCACAAGACGGCCCACGGGATTAGCGGAGTAGTGGCAGTACCCGAGCACATCATCCATGGTGGCGTAGCGGGTGACAGTCTGGTCCTGACGAAAAGCAACGAGCAGATCGGCGAATGGCTCTTTGGGAATCCCGCAGGCGCGGATGGTTTCGGCCAGCGCAACAAAAACAGGATGGCGCGCGCGGCCCTCGTAGCAGGAGTCCAGTTCCCTGCCCCACAGGTCCAGGAGCGCCAATGCCGCGGATTTGTCGGGAACTTCATCGCCGAGATCGTCGGAGATGCGGCAATAGGCGTAGATGGAATGGAAATGGGGCCGCAGCGCGGCGGGCAGGAACCACGTTGCCACATGGAAGTTCTCGTAGTGCGTTTCTGCCAGATGGCGGCAGTATTCGCGGGCCTGATCGAGTGTGGGCGCGACGTCAGGAATGCGATAGGCCACGGGAAGCGCACTCCAGCCGCGTGCGATCAACTCGTCGGAAGGAGGCTGGGTTGCAGCAGTGGTCATGGAAGATTCGTGCTCTACCAACATTATTCCACCGCTACACGGTCGGGGGACGTCAGTGCGCCCACCACGGAGCCGCAGGTGTGCCACTGGGCGTGCTTTGACCGTCGATCGAACTGTACAAATTGACTCCGTAGAAGAACGGCAGACCCCAATCGAATCCGTAGCCCGACGGATTGGCGCCGGCCAGGCCGCTCAGGGCCGCGTCCGATTCCGTGGCCGGGCTGGTAAAAAGCGACTCTGCATTCTGCACGCTGAAGCTGGTGCTTTTCGACGTACCGCTGGCGCCTTCCATCGTGGCGGATAAGTTGTCGGTCGACGCTGGGCAATAGAACGACGACAGATCGCCTGCCGCGGTATTCGTGGGGCAGGTTGGAAGATCGGTCGCGTTCGGGAAATACAATCCGTTGCTGCCGCTATCAATGAAGCTGCCGGGGCCCGCGCAGGTGGTGGGATTGGTAATTCCGTAAGTCTGGCCGCCGAATGTGGTGGTGAAATCGTCGCAGGTTAGGGTGAAGATCGTGGCGCTCGAAGGAAGCTGGTTGTTCGATTCCGTGCCGATGCCGAAAACGAGCGAACCAGAAACAGTGGCGGCGCTACCTGAGACTGCAGGCAGCTCCACGATCACGCCGTTATTGTCCGTGGGAAACTCGACAACGGGATTAGTGACCTGGTCGCTTGTGGCAACAAATGCGGGACTGCACGTGGTTCCCGAGCAGGTGTAATACGCGGGATAAGGCGGGCTGGAAAGACCGTAGCTGGGGCTGCAGACGCTGGCCCCCTGGTAAAAACAATCCGTGGGTTCGGTACCGACGCCCAATAGGCCGTTGGCGCCGAGAGACGCGAGGGTGTTGTCATTCATGGTGCTCCCATTGGAGCAACTGGTGGGTACATCGGTGCTGGCGCTGATGATCTGAAGCGGCAGCTTGCTCGCAGTTTCGCCGCCCAGGGTCACGTCGGCTTGCTGCACGGGACCCCACAGATACGAGTCGTCTACGAAGGAGACACAGTCGTAGGCCGCAGAACCATTGGAGGCGTTGACGGCCGGCAGGTTCAACGACGAAACGGCCGACTGCAGCACTCGGAGCCCGGTCGAGCCAGTGTCAACGAGGAGTCCGTTTACCGTGACACAGTTGGTGGTGCTGCCGGGCGCGCAGATGGTGGCACTGGCAAAGGCGCCGTTGGGATAGATGCCTCCGTCGATTTGACCAACTGAGGGTCCGCCGTTCACTGCGATGGACATGACATTGTCCGTGGTCGAGCCGCTTCCGCCGGTCGTGGTGGTGGTCTTGGAACTGGTCGTGCTGCTACCGCCGCAGCCGGCAATCAAAAAAGCGCCGGCCAGAAAAATCGAAACAGTAAATTTCTGCACAAAATGCTCCCGCAAAAAGTTATTTATTGAAGCTGCTCTGCATTGACTCCCTCTGGGACCAGAGCCGGCACAAAGACCCGGCCCCAATGCGCGCGCATGTGTCCGCCCGTCTGGACTACAAGACCCGCCTGCTTGATGTTGAGCGGATGGTGCCCATATTGCCGGGGCTGGGATGAGAGCGCCGTGGAGTACTGCTGAAAATAAGAACCGAGAATCTGCTGCATGTCCGGCATGAACGGGCCTTGCCAGGTGACGGCAAATACTGTTCCAGACGAGGAAAGGTATTCATTGACCACGGTGCCGGTGGGCGACTGCAGTTGGTGAACCTCAACGTTGTTGGTGCTGATCTGGTTGACCGTTGCGCCCATGTGCGCCGTGTCTGCCTGGATGGAATCGACTTTGCCGCCCAGCGAAGCCCGGCCTGGAATGCTGAAGACGAGAACGACGCCAACGATGGCGACAGAAACTGCAAATCGGCCAAGCGGCCGGCAGAAGGGGGGAGGGGTGGTTTTCATTCGTTATTCGCTGATCGCGCCTCCGAATTACGCCAGTTGGATGCGGGCTTTCGCCCGACCGGCTGCAAGCATTGCCTTTGGACGCAACAGTGCTCGCTTGGTTTTGGACGGAGGTCAAGAAAACTGGTTGAGGAAGGACTGAAAGGCGCTTTGCTGCTATCAAAATCTGCGTACCGAGCTCCCCAGCCGCGCGCGATGAGTTCGCCGTTGGAATGTCAGAGAGCGAGAACCCGGGCATTCGCCTCCGCGCCCCAGATCGTTGTTTTATCCTGTCAGCAGGACTGCTTGCGGTTTACTTTTCCTCGGCTCTTCCCCAGCGTAGAGCAGAAAATATCCGGCTTTCGCTTGAATCTTTCCTGCCGTTCCCGGCTCGGGAATCGCAGCGCACGAAAAACTTGTTCAGGGAGCGTGAATGGCGCAGCCGACCGCGGCCTACCCAGCGAAAACACGGGACGCTGACAGCGAATTTCATTTTGACGAGACGTGGAAACCACGATTCAATCCCTGGGTCGTCGCTTTCACCGTCACGCTCGCCACGTTCATGGAAGCGCTGGATTCCTCGATTGCGAACGTTGCCCTGCCGCACATTGCCGGATCGCTTGGCGCCAGTTACGACGAGGCGACGTGGATCCTGACCTCCTATCTGGTCTCAAACGCCATCATTCTTCCCATCAGCGGCTGGATCGCCAACCGCATCGGGCGCAAGCGCTTCTACATGAGCTGCGTTGTTGCCTTTACCTTCTTTTCCTTTTGTTGCGGCCTGGCGAACTCGCTGGCAATGCTTGTCATCTTCCGCATCTTTCAGGGCGCGGCCGGCGGAGGCCTACAACCCAGCGAGCGCGCGATCCTGGCCGATACATTCGCTCCGAACAAACGCAGCGTTGCCTTTGCCATTTACGGAATGGCCGTGGTCGTGGCACCGGCAGTTGGGCCGACCATCGGCGGCTGGATCACCGACAACTATACGTGGCGCTGGATTTTCTTCCTCAATATCCCCGTCGGCATTCTCTCCATTCTTCTCACCAGCCGCATCGTGGAGGACCCGCCTTACCTCAAGGAGGTGCGGAAGAAACTCGGAAGCGTGGACGGAATCGGTCTCGGCCTGCTCGCCCTGACGATTGGCGCTCTGCAAATCATGCTCGATAAAGGCCAGGAAAAAGACTGGTTCGGCTCGCACTTCATCGTGACCTGCGCCATCCTTGCAGGCGCGGGCCTCATCGCGTTTCTGTGGCGCGAGCTCACCACTGCGCACCCCGTCATCGACCTGTCGCTCTACCGCAGCCGCAACTTCACCATGACCCAGCTGGTGATGATGGTGATCGGGGCGTCGTTGTACGCCACGACGGTGATGATTCCGCAATTCCTTCAGGAAATCATGGGCTACACAGCGACCGAGGCCGGAATGGTGCTGTCGCTGGGCGGCTTGATGCTCATTGTTCTTTTGCCGATCGTGGGATTCCTCGGGCAAAAGATCGATCCACGCGCCATGATCTGCTTCGGATTCGCCTGGGTGAGTTTCGGAATCTGGCGTATCTCCAGCCTCTACCTCGGCATCAGCTTCTGGGACGCGGCCAGTTGGCGCATCATCATGGTGATTGGCATGCCGTTCCTTTTTGTTCCGATCAGCGTCATGTCGTATGTGGGGATTCCGCAGGAGAAAAACAACGAGGTCTCCGGACTGACTGCCTTGGCGCGCAATATCGGCGGCAGCCTTGGAATCTCGTTCATCAGCACCATGCTCGTGCGCCGCGCGCAGGTGCATCAGAATTACCTTGCCGCGAACGTCTTTCCGGGTTCAGCCAACTATCGCACTCTCGATCATGGATTCAGCAGCATGCTCGAGACCCACGGCTACTCGCCGACCGGAGCTGCCACGCGCGCGATGGCTCACACCTACGACATGATGGTGCAGCAGGCGAATGTGCTCGCGTATATCGACACCATCCATGCTCTCGTCATCCTCACCGTCTGCCTCATCCCGATTGGCTATCTGATGAAGAAGCCTCGCTACCGCTCAAGGGCGTCAGCGCCTGTCGAATAAGGACGCTTTGCTTATCTCCGAAGTTCCGGCTGGAAGGCACGGAATCCGCAGGATAGCGCGGCTCATGCTGACGGTGCGCAAGTGGAACGATCGGGTGGAGCTTATGGCACGATCGCGGTCTTGATCTCGGAGGAGCGGTTCATCAGCTTCTCAAAGACGCGATTCAGTTCGTAGAGATGCGCGCGGCCCGTGATGAATGCGCCAGCCTGGAAGCGACCGCTCGCGATGAGCTCCAGAGCCCTGCGGCAGATGGCGGGCGTGTGATGGAACGTGGCACGCAGAGTGATGTCGCTATAGTGGATGCGGTTTGTATCGAGAGTGACCTGGGTGTTGGCCGCGCATCCGCCGAAGAAGTTAACTGTGCCGCCCTTGCGCACCAGCTCGACGGCCTCCTGCCAGGTTTCAGGCGTGCCCACTGCCTCAATGGCGATGTCGACGCCGCGATCTTTGGGGGTGAGAGCGCGCGTTTCGCGAATGGCCTTGCGCACCGTAGCGGCCTGCACAACGTGAGTGGCCCCGAGCTGCCGCGCAGCATCAACCTGACCATCGTGTTTGACGATGGCGATGGTTTCAAAGCCGGCCAGCGCGGCAACGTGAAGGATCATGAGACCAAGCGGCCCTCCGCCAATAATGGCAACGACATCGCCCTTACGCGGATGGGAGTCCTCAAATCCATGGACGGCGCAGGCCAACGGCTCGGTGAGCGCAGCGTGTTCGAGGGCCACGTTCTCCGGAATAACAAGCGTGTTTTTGGCGACGATGCGGGCGGGAATCTTGATGAACTCGGCATAAGCGCCGTTGTTGAAGATCAGATCGTCGCACAGATTCTCCTGGCCGCGCAGGCAGAAGAAGCACTGCCCGCAAGGGGCGGAATTGAGCGCGACGACGCGGTCGCCGGGAGAAAACTCGGTGACGCCATCGCCGGCTTCGACAACGGTTCCGGCCTGCTCGTGGCCGAAGAGGGCCGGAGGAACAATCATGCGCGCGTGATAGCCGCGGCGAAAGACCTTGAGATCGGTGCCGCAAGTAAGAGCCGCGCCAACACGGACAACCAGCTCGCCCACCGCGGCCTTGGGAATGGGAACCTGCTCGATGCGAACGTCTTCGCGGCCGTGGAGGACAGCAGCGCGCATGGTGACGCGTCCGGAAAGAAGGGCATTCTCGACTGTCTTGCGCCCATGATGGACAACAGTCTCAACCGTCTTGCGGCCCTTGACGACAACGGTTTCGACCGTATCGAGACCCGCTTCGACAAGCGTCTCGGCGGTGTTCAAGCCGCCCTCGACGACGTCCTCGACTTTCTTGCGGCCCCCTTCAACAACGTTCTTGACGGTCTTGCGGCCACGGAGGATCGCGTCTTTCACCGTGCTGGCCATCAGTTCCTCGATTTCCCTTACTCGGCCCCAGCCCCCGGCACAGGCTCCATCATAATCTTCATTGAGCCGGGCTGGGGGTGCGAGGCGATTTCAATGGCCGCGGCCGCTTCCTCAAATGGGAAGCGGTGCGAGATCAATTGGGTGAGGTCGAAGCCGTTACGGTAGCCGTCGAAGACCAGGCTCGTTACCTCGTCCAGAATCGGGAACGAGGACGAGTACGAGCCGAGAAGGGTCTTTTCGTCGACACAGACCGCGGCGGGATCGAATGTGGCTTCGCCGTGTTGCGTCTGGGCAAAGAGCATGACTTTTCCGCCGGGGCGAACCGCATCCATTGCTGTGCGAATGAGCGCGTTGCCGCCGACGGCGACGATGACAGCGTCGGCGCCGCGGCCGTCGGTTTCAGCCAATACCCGCTCGACAACGTTTTCCGTTCCGGCGTGGATGGGATCGGTGAGCCCGAAGCGCGCAGCGATCGCATGGCGCTCCGCAAAAAGATCGGAAGTGAGCACGCGCGCGCCGATTTTCTTGGAAAGAGCCGCGTGCATCAGGCCGATGGGTCCCTGGCCGATGACGAGGACGGTGTCATCCGGGGCGAGGTTGAGCAGTTTGACGCCTTTGAGGACGGTGTTGAGCGGCTCGACGAAGGCAGCCTGCTCGAAAGGCACGCCGTCGGGGATCGGGACCACGCCGCCGTTGTTGACGACAAAGTCCATGACGCGAACGTACTCGGCGAATCCACCGCCCGAAGGCTCGAAGCCGGCGGTTGCACCGGTTTTCTTGTAGAGCGGGCACTGCGCGGGCGTGTTCTTGCGGCAGTAGTAGCACTCGCCGCAGGGAACGTGGTGGAAGCTCATAACGCGATCGCCGACGGCGAATTTTGTAACCCCGGCGCCGACTTCGGCGATCACACCGGCCATCTCATGTCCGAAGATGCGGGGCGCGGAGTGCGAGCCCATGTGGATCTTTTTGAGATCGGTGCCGCAGACGCCGCAGGTGGCAATCTTGATGAGCAGCTCTCCGGGGCCGATGCGCGGGACGGGGACGGTCTCGAGGCGCATGTCGTTGATGCCACGGTAGACAACAGCGCGCATCGTGGCGGGGATTTTTGTATCGATGCGCAGTCTGGGAGTGGAGATTTGGGTAGCCATCTATTCTTCGATGTGACCTCGTTCGTCGAGAAAGCCGAGCAGCGACTCCGCGATGCTTTGGGAAGCCTTTTTACTATTTTCGCCCATTCGGATGAGCGAGGGCCAGTACCAGGGGCGAAGCATGCCAAAAAGAGTAAACCGCGCGAGCTGGAATTGGCCGGCGGGCGAGAGAAATCGGTTGAAGTCGGGCAGGCGGTCGGTGAGGGCGTCGCTGACCCCCTTGATGCAGTAAAACGGAATCCCGCGCATGGCGGCGAGGCGTGCGACAGCGGCGGCTTCCATGTCGACAAGTGCGGCGTTGTAGGCGGAAGTGAGGCGGCGCTTTTCGGTATATGGGGCCACCTTTGGGCTTGTGGCAAGCCAGAGTTTTCCGGCGCCGGCATCGCAGTTGAAGCGCTCACCGGTGCGAACGTCGATGACTCCGGCGACATTGTGGGCCGTGCCGGGAGCGATTTCAGCGCGAAGCGCTCCGGCCCAGCCGATGGAGAAGACGAGATCGATGGGGCCGCCGTTTTCAATGCCGGCAAAGGCGCGCGTGGCGGCGGACTGGCCTGCGCCGGCGCAGGCGGCGATCCATTCTTCTTCTTCCGTGCGCTGCGCCCAGAAGCGCGTGCCGTCGCGGGTCGAGTTGGGCCAGTTGCGGACGAGCGGCTTGAGCTCGCCGGGAAAGGCGGCAATGATGGCGACGCGCGTCATGAATTCTCGCCCCGCTCCGGCCCCGACGCTCGGTCTCCCATTTCCCGTTTTGGTTTCATGATCGCAAGAGGCAGTCTGCGCCACAATGGCGATCAGCGCCAGCAAACGCACCGGTCCCTCGTCTCCTCGAGCCGCCAACAGTACTTCGGCAACGTAAAGCGCAGCGATTGGGACCGTCCAAAGCAAGCTCAGTGAGCGCTCCCATGCCAGACGCATTGCATACAACAGAAGACATGGTATGTAAATCGCAATCATGACGGCTGAATACCAAAGTTCCACGTGGGAGTGAGTCGAGACGCTTTGCGCCAGATCGCCAAAGAGATTCCAGGATACGATGAGCAAGAACACGAACAGCCAGCGGCTGGCTGGTTGTCTGCTTTTGGAAATCACGCGACTGAGACCCATGGCGTTCTCACTTTCCTTCACTTTGGCGCGTAGCCGTTGGCACGAAACCACTGCGCACCAGCGGTTTGAGCTCGCCGGGAAAGGCGGCGATGATGGCGACGCGGGTCATGCGAGTGGCTCGTTTTCATTGCCAGCACGTGAAGGCAACAAGACAAGGAACAATTGAACACCGATCATGACGAGAGCCGCAATGCCGAAGGATAGGAGTTCTTGTCGCCAGGCCGCCCAAATCATCACGACCCACGGCAACGAAAGCGCCGGTGTTAACCACCCAGCCCAGCCCAGATCCCTCAAGCGCCCTATCGTGCACAAAGACCCCAGCAGGAACGAAGGAGGCACCAGAATCCAGTTGGCGACAAGCAGCCAATGTGGTTTGGAGGAGCTATGCCCTGCAGCCGCCATCACGGAATAGAGAAAGACCATGGAGATCAATCCATAGTTGAGACGATCGATCGGCTTTGACATGCGCGGGATCTGGAAGATCAATTCCCCTCCTTCTTACTCGCCAATGACGTATACCCATTTGCGCGGAACCAGTCGATGGCGGCGCGCATAGCGGGGTAGACGGGCTTGACCGCGAAGCCAAGCTCCTGCTGAGCGCGCGCGGAAGAGGCGTACATCTTCTTGCGGCCCATGCGGACTTCTTCGAGTGTCGCGCGAGGCTCCTTGCCGCGGATGCGGCCAGTGATGATTTCTTCGAAAAACGCGTAGGTGGCGGCGACGGCAAAGGGGATTTTGACGGTGGGCGAAGGGATGCCGGTGATGGCCGACATCTTGTCGAGAATCTGCTTGAGGGTGAGGTTTTCGCCACCGAGAATGTAGCGGCGGCCCGGTGTGCCCTTCGTGAGGGCGAGCACGTGGGCGCGAGCGACTTCGGAGACATCGACGAGGTTCATACCTGTGTCCACGTAGGCGGGGAATTTGCCATTGAGAAAATCGACGAAGATGCGGCCGGTGGGCGTCGGCTTCAGGTCGTTGGAGCCGATGGGGGTTGTGGGATTAAGGATGATCACCTGTTGGCCGTTTTGTGCGGCTTTGACCGCTTCCTGCTCGGCGAGGAATTTGGAGCGCTTGTAGTGGCCGACCATGTCGGCGAGCGAGACAGGCGTGTCCTCGTTGATGACGATGCCGTCGGTGCGGAAGTGCATGGTGGCTACGGATGACGTGTAGACGAAGCGCTTCACTCCGGCTTCGCGGGCCAGGCGGAGCAGTTCGCGCGTGCCGTCGACGTTCGAGCGGTACATGGCAGCAGGATCGGGAATCCAGAGCCGGTAGTCGGCGGCGACGTGAACGATAGCATCGATGCCGGAGAGCGCCTTTTTGATGGGTTCAGGATCCGTGAGGTCACCGGTAAAAGTCTCTCCCTTGATGCCTTCGAGGTTGGCGAGGTTCGAGGTTTTGCGGGTGAGGAAGCGGAGATCGGCGCCTTCGGAAGCCAGAGCTTTGGCCACATGGTGGCCGACAAAACCCGTAGTGCCGGTGAGGAAAGTATCTTCATAGCAGGTCAGCGGCGTTAGCGGAGCTAGCGGGGATTGCGGTGTTCGCTGAGTTCACGCGGGAGCCAGTTCTATTTTAAGCGGCGGGGCGAGGAATTCCGGGAGTCGCCGCGACGAGCGCCAAATCGCCGTGAATGTCGCGCTCATTTTTGTCGACTGATGCATCCTGCATATCTGCATTATTCATTCATGCCTTTTTACCTTATTTTGTACTGCGTTTTTGCCTTACCAAATAATGATGCTTTGCATTACTTTGAATGCACTTTCGCCTTACTGATTCATGCAAGGTTGCCTTATTACTTTTGTGCAATTCTTGCCACCTTTTCATGCGAAATCGCATTACAATGACGCTATGGCCTGAAATTCGAGGGAATTGCGATGGCAACATTGACGGTTACGGCGCGAGGGCAGGTCACTTTTCGAAAAGATGTACTGCGCCACCTGGGCGTAAAGCCGGGCGAGAAGATCGATCTCGAGCTGATGCCGGGCGGAAAAGGAATGATTGGAGTGGCGCGCAAGACCGCCAGCATCGAAAATTTCATTGGAGTGCTCGACGGAAAGACGCGGAAGACAGCGGCGATCGGCGACATTGCGAAGGCCACGGGGCGCGGATGGGCGGGAATGCGATGAAGGCGATCGTCGACAGTAATGTCTTGATCCGCGCAGCGGTGCGCGATAACGCGCGCCAGGCCCGGGCCGCGGCCAGCCTTCTGCGGGACGCCGAAGTGATCGTAGTTTCACTCACAGCGATCTGCGAGTTTGTATCGGCGCTGCGCAATGTTTACAAAATTGGGCGCGAGGATATAACTGCCGCGCTGCGCGCGCTTCTCGATGCCGGCAATGTCGAGATCAATCGCCCGGCGGTCGAGGCGGGAATGACCGTGATGAATGCGGGCGGCGAGTTTGCCGATGGCGTGATGGCCTACGAGGGACAGTGGGCGGGCGGGGAGACCTTTGTCTCCTTCGACAAGAACGCCTTCCCCGTTGCGGCGGTACTGGGCAACAAGGCCAAGCTGCTGGTGTGATTCGGAAGTTATTCGGTCTTCTTCATCACACTCTCAAGGAAGCTTCTCAAGATTCTTCCCGGCGCGAAATATCGCAAATATAGGATGTATCCCGCCAGCGTGGTGACAAGGATGATTGCGGCGATCTTTTCGAGGACGACCATCATAGACCCATCCATCGCCTGCTGCGCCTAGATCGGCGACCTACTCCAGCTCGTCAGGCACCAGGCCGATGTTCTTCTCGCCGGCGGCCTTCTTCTCGTTGTAAGCCTTCACCCAGTCTTCCCAGTGCTTGCCCGCGGCGCGGTCCTTGCCGAATTTGAGGGCGGCGATCTGGTCGTAGGCGATCTTTCTTTTTTCGGGCGCGTTGGTTGCGAAGTATTGGACCCACGACTCGGCCAGGGTGGCGCCGGTATGGCGATTGAAGATATAGGCTTCGACTTTTTCGCCGGACTTGAGGGTGATGGTGACGTCGCCCCGAAAATCGAAGGCCTTCTCGAGTGCGTTTTTCACGTCCTCGTCGCCGGCCAGCTCCGGAATCCAGCCTTCGAGCTCTTCGTGCTCGAAACCCGGAGCCAGTTCGAGAGCCTCGATCTGTTCGCGTGTGTATTTCTGGACTTCAGCGGTCATGCGGGTTCCCCAGCGGAGTTAGCGGTGCTTGCGGAGTTAGCGGAGTTAGTCTCCCACGAGTCTGCATTCAGTGGGACCGATCACAATTTAGCCAGTTCGCGCTCCGGTTCCTGAATCGTCACCAGCGACGACGGGCCGGACGGCATGGGCTCATTGAGCAGGTTGAGCGCGTGCTGATCGGGGTAGAGCGAGAAGGTCCCCCTGACCATGGCCAGGAAGCCCTTGAGCGAGCCGAAGCCCTCGAGAACCGCCGAGGGCTCGTAGCCACAACTGACCATACAGTTGGCGCACTTGGGATTGCCGCTGCCGACGCCGTATTCCTCCCACCTGGTCGTCTCCATCAGCTCCTTGAAGGTTTCGGTGTAGCCATCCTGCAGAAGGTAGCAGGGACGCTGCCAGCCGAAGATGTTATAGGCCGGAGAGCCCCACGGAGTGCAATCGTAGTTGCGGTCGCCCATCAGGAACTCGAGGAACAAGGGCGACATGTTGAACTTCCACGACTTCTTGCGATTGGAAAGAATGGCGCGGAACAGGCGCCTGACGCGGGCGCGGCCCATGAAGTGTTTCTGGTCGGGAGCCTTGTCGTAGCTGTAGCCGGGCGAGAGGACAATGCCCTCGACGCCGATGGCCATCATTTCATCGAAGTGGGCTCGGACATGATTGGGGTCCGTGCCGTCGAAGAATGTGGAGTTGGGGGTCACGCGGAAGCCGCGCTTGACGGCCTCCTTGATGCCTTCGATGGCGATGTCCCAGCCGCCCTCGCGGCAGACAGAAAAGTCGTGGTCTTCGCGCTGGCCGTCGAGGTGCACGGAGAAGGTGAGGTACTTCGAAGGGGTGAATTCCGGCAGGCGGCGCTTTAATTCGAGCGCGTTGGTGCAAAGGTAGATGTATTTCTTGCGCGCAATGAGGCCGTTGACGATTTCAACGATCTGCGGATGCAGAAGCGGCTCGCCGCCGGGGATCGAGACCATGGGGGCGCCGCATTCCTCGACCGCGGCAAAGCATTGCTCGGGCGTGAGCTGCTTCTTAAGGATGTGCGGCGGGTACTGCACCTTGCCGCAGCCGGCGCAGGCCAGATTGCAGCGGAAGAGCGGCTCGAGCATGAGCACAAGCGGATAGCGCTTTTCGCCGGAGATGCGCTTCTTCAGTACGTAGCTGGCAACCGTCGCCATCTGTGAGATTGGAACTGCCATCAGCGATTTCCCTCAGGGGCGGAAGCCCCAATCTTGCATCCGGGGCTAAAGCCCCTCGTCTTCTTACGGGGGCGAGTTCAGGAGCCTGAAGGCCCCTGCTCCCTCCGGATTTACGTACGGGGCTAAAGCCCCTGATGTTTACTGTCCTTTTCGGCCCGGCTAAAGCCGTGCCCTTGTTACAAAGCTTTGAAGCTGTGGCCTTATTTCAAAGCTATAAAGCCGTGCCCCAGTTACAAATCCGAACTTGAAACGCGCTTCCGCGGCTAGTGGCCGTTGTTCCGCTCCATCGCCCGCTTGTAGGCAGTGAGCGCCATCAGCGGAAAGTACTGGCGGTACATCGTATACGCCAGATAGAAAACCTTGGGAAATCCGGTGCCGGTAATGATGGCCTGGCGCGTGGGCCCCTCGCCCATGGACTCGTCCCAGTCGCCATCGGGACGCTGGTGTTGAAGCAGCCAACGAACACCCTTGGCAATGGAGTCGGATCGATCGTCGCCGGCGGCGAGAAGCCCGAGCAGCGCCCATGCGGTTTGCGAGGGCGTGCTGGTGCCAATGCCGCGCAGATCGGGATCGTCGTAACTGCCGCAGGTCTCGCCCCAGCCGCCGTCGGGATTCTGCACCATGCGAATCCACTCCGCGGCCTGCTGAATCTGCGGCTCAAGATGATCGACGCCGATAGCATCGAGGCCGCGCAGCACAAGGAATGTTCCATAAAGATAGTTGACGCCCCAGCGGCCGAACCAGCTTCCGTCCGGCTCCTGCTCGTCGAAGATGAACTTGATGGCGCGCTGGATCCGCTTGTCTTCACGGGTGTAGCCGTAGACGGCCAGCATCTCGAGCATGCGCCCAGTGATATCGACCGATGGCGGATCGAGCATGGCGTTGTGATCCGCGAAGGGGATGTACTGGAAGATCATCTTGGTGTTGTCTTTGTCGAAGCTGCCCCAGCCGCCGTTGCGGCACTGCATGGCAAACTCCCACTCGATGGCCCGCTGCGCAACCTGGTGCTGATAGCGTTCGCGAGGATTGTCGACCTTGCTCAGGGCAAGGAGAACCTGGGCAGTGTCGTCGGTGTCGGGATAAAACTCGTTGTTGAACTCGAAGTACCAGCCGCCGGGCTCGGTCTTCGGAACTTTCACGGCCCAGTCGCCCTTGTGGCGGACTTCTTTGGCGAGCATCCAGTCGACGGCCTTGATCATGCGCGGATCGTTGCGGGGCACGCCGGCTTCGCCCAGAGCGTAAACTGCCTGCGCGGTATCCCAAACCGGGCTCATGCAGGGCGTCATGCGGAAGGTGGGCTCGGGCATTTCGGGAGTGGCGGGCTGCTCGATGCCCAGTTTCTCAAACTCGTCGCGGGCGCGGATGACCTGGGGATCGTCTTCGCTATAACCAAGGCAGCGCAGGGCGACGATGGCGTTGAGCATGGCGGGATAGATGGCGCCCAGGCCGTCGGTCATTTCGAGGCGTTCGAGCATCCACTTCTCGGCGCGCTTCATCGCGTGCTTGCGCAGCGGGCGCAGGTGCACCATTTCAGACCAGTGCATGAGACGGTCGAGAATGAGGAAGAAATTGCGCCAGGAGATGAGGTGCTTGCGATCGATGCGCAGGCGAAGGATGGAGTTGGCGCGGCCGCCCACGAACAGCTCATCGATTCCCTGCTCCGGCGGAATCTTCTTGTACGGCTTTTTGGCGTACATGATGGCCAACGGCACAAGAATGGAGCGCGACCAGGCCGAGATTTCGTAGATATTGAAGTAAAACCACTTGGGAAAGAGAACAATCTCCGGCGGAATGGCGGGGACCGCGTCGTAGTCATACTCGCCCAGAGCGCAGAGATACATTTTTGTGAAGGTATTGCATGCGGTGACGCCGCCATGAGCCAGCACCCACTTGCGGCATTTTGCGAGCCGCGGGTCTTCAGGACCGATGCCCATCAGCTTGGCAGCGGAATAGCACTTGACCGAGAGCGAGATGTTGCCCGGGCCGCCGGGGTAGATGCTCCAACTGCCGTCTTCGTTCTGGTAGCGCATCATCTCCGTACAGGCGCGCTTGAGCCGTCCGGGGTCGCCGCTTTCGAGAATCGTGTGCAGGAAAATGTAGTCGGCCTCGAGCATCGAGTCGGCCTCAAGCTCGCTGCACCAGTAGCCGTCAGGATGCTGAAGCGAGAAGAGAAACTCGCGCGCACCGGAGATGGCAGACTCGACGTCGGCCAGGTCCGCGTCGATTCTGCCAAACCTGGGCTGGGCAAGATGAGGCTGCGCAAAATGAGGGGCCGCGGTGGGCGATTTTGGCTGCTCAGGTGTCATGAATTCTCGAAAATCCGAGCCCTCAACTGAAACACGAAATGCAGTTAGGAGGCTTCTGCGGTTTGCGCATCGTCATGCCGCGTGCCTGTTGGATGCGCCGCGAATAGTTGCGCCGCAAATTCGGTCACCTTACAGGGACAGGCTCTGCGCCGCCCGCGCTTCCGATGGCTTGCACGATTTCAGGAGGTAACCCGAAGCGCACATTCTCCGGCATCACCTCAACCTCTTCGACGTTCTCGAAGCCGTTTTGCCGCAAGTAGTTGACCACGTCTTCGACCAGGATTTCAGGGGCCGAAGCGCCGGCGGTGACTGCGACGTTTTCGACGCCGGCAAGCCATTTGGGATCGATCGCCTGGGAGTTATCGATGAGATACCCGATGGTGCCGAGGTTGCGGGAAACTTCCACAAGACGGTTGGAGTTGGAACTGTTTGTGGAGCCGACGACAAGGACGAGGTCGGCATTGTGGGCCACGTTGCGCACGGCCACCTGACGGTTTTCCGTGGCGTAGCAGATGTCCTGCGAGTGGGGCCCTACGATATGCGGAAACTTGATCTTGAGCGCGTGGATAATGTCGCGAGCCTCATCGAGCGAAAGAGTGGTTTGGGTGAGGTACGCCACGCGGTCGGGATTGGGTAATTCGAGAGCTTCGACTTCGGCAACGTTTGAAACCACATGGGTTACATCGGGCGCTTCCCCGAGCGTGCCTTCGATTTCATCGTGGTCTCTGTGGCCGATAAGCACCAGCGAGTAGCCCTCCCGGGCAAACTTGACGGCTTCAAAATGGACTTTCGTGACCAAGGGGCAAGTAGCGTCAATCACCTTGAGATTGCGCCCTTTGCTCCGTTCGCGGACGGCGGGTGAAACGCCGTGGGCGCTATAGATGACGCGCTGGCCGTCGGGCACGTCGTCGATGTCGTGGACAAAAATGGCGCCCTTTTCCGCTAATTCGTTCACAACATAACGGTTATGTACTATCTCGCGGCGCACGTAGATGGGCGCGCCGAAGGTTTCAAGGGCGATCTTCACAACGTCGATGGCGCGCACCACGCCGGCGCAGAAGCCACGCGGTTTAAGCAGCAAAACCTTCTTTTTGCCAGGGACAGCGCCATTGGAGCCGTGATGGGGAACGGATTCAACGAGGGAAGTGGTCACATCTTTAAGTATACCAATGGGTGGGTCGAAACGACAGGGCTGACGGGGGTTGAATACCTGGTTCGCCGTGTCGTGCTTTCCCGATATCGACAAAGGCGAAGGAGGCAGAGCGCGCGCGAACGGCGGACCGGGGCGGCGCAAGGCGCGCGTCGCCCGACCCAAGAGTGCCAGCCTTCGCCGGATTTGAGCCTAGCGGCCGTTTTCGTCTTTGGCGGTCTGTATGAGCCCATCGTTTGCCTGGTTGAGATATCTCCCTACCGTATTGATATCGGAGATGATCGTAGGATTGTTTGGATATTCTCTCTCGACCACGGTCGCGGCATTCCATGCCTGGACGATGGCGCTCTGCGCCGCTCGCAGGTTAGGGTAATTTGCGCCCAACGTGACCCTTGGCGGAGCCGACGGGGTCACGATAGTTTGGCCAACCAACACGCCTCCCGCAAAGATTGCCAAGGCAACTACGGAGCCCGAAATCACTTTGCTTCTTGTCATGGGAAAACCTCCTGCGGCGACTATTACAGGAGGCGCTGGAGAGCTGGCAAGCAAAAACATCGCAAGCAGCAATTTCTTCTAGCCCCGGCACTCAGTCCCGAATCTGCTCGAAGGAGTGAGAGTAGCTCCGCGCGTCAATGTCGAGGATGAGCGGGGACTTGAGTTCCTTTCGCACCGGAAAAATTGGAAACGCTCCCCCGAGTCCCAAGCAAATGCATTGCCGGGGGCGCGAAGGAGCTTATTCACACTTAGATGGAGACCGCTCTGCCAACTTCGAGCCGGTCCGAGCACGCCGCTTAGTGGCGGTTGGCCGCTTCGGCTGCGAGCCTGATTTGCTCTTTTGCCTGGCCGAGCAATTCCTTGGCGCGGGCAGCATGGCCGCCCATATCCCACTCATTAGCCTGCTGCGCAGCAGTGATGCGATCGAAGGCCTGGTTAATCAGGTCCTGTGCCGCCCTGAGGTTGGGGTGCCGGCCTCCCTGGGCGACAAGCATGCCGCCGGCAAAACTCGTCACGCAAAGAATGGAGCCCACTAGAAACTTGCTTCTTGTCATCGGGAATTCCTCCGCAGGTCACCATACAGAGGAAGGCGAAGTGCTGGCAACAGAAAAATCGATGAAATTCCGGGAGAGGCAGGCGTCGATTTTGCGCTTTATCGCACCTAAACATTTGTCTCGCCTAACGGATCATAGGTTAGCGCGCGGACCAAGGAGATAGACAGATGGCGAATGACAAGAAATGCGCGAATCCAGCATGTAGCTGTGTTGCCGACAGCGGGTCAAAATATTGCAGCGCCCATTGTGAGGGCACCGCAGATCAAACCGAGGTGGTTTGTGAGTGCGGCCATCCCAACTGCAAAGGCGACGCGACCGACGTGTAGGCGGCGGCTCGGCCTAAACGGGAGCGTTGAGCCCTGCGCTCCTCAGGGCGATGCCTTAACTTTCAAAACCAAGAGCCGGGCATGCGGCGACGGTGACAATGCGCTGAATCAGTGCCGCGGAAATGTGGGCCGGGCGCGACGGCCCTCTGACCTTAACGAAGGGCGTGGCGGCCGGCGAGGTTTGGCTGGGCTTGGCGGCCCGCATTGCGGCTATCCTGAATGATCCGAATGAATCGTCCCTGTTTTCCTCACCCAGAGCTCCAAATTGAACGGATCGCGCCTCATCCACCGAAACAGACAGACGACTAGAATCAAGTCTAGTCATGTCTGAATTCACTCATCTGCATCTGCATACGGAATATTCGCTGCTGGATGGCGCCTGCGACGTAACCAAGCTTGTGGATCGCGTGGCGGCGCTCGGGCAAAGGTCTGTCGCCATGACGGACCACGGAAATATCTACGGCGCCGTGCACTTTTTCGATGCGGCCAAGGAAAAGGGCATCAAGCCGATCCTGGGGTGCGAGCTTTACGTGTGCAAGGCCGAGGATCATCGCGCGGAGACCACGAACGACCAATACAACCATCTGCTGGTGCTGGCCGAGAACGAAGAGGGCTATCAGAACCTGATCCGCCTGACGTCGGAGGCGAGCCTGCACGGGTTTTACCGCAAGCCGCGCGTGAGCAAGAAGTATCTGGCGGAACATGCGAAGGGGCTTATCTGCCTGTCGGGTTGCCTGAGCGGCGAATTGTGCGAGACGCTCTGCGACGAGAAGATGGACGCGGCGGACCGGTATCTGAAGGCCAAAGCAATCGCGCAGCAATACGAGGACATCTTCGGCAAGGGAAACTTCTTCCTCGAAATTCAGGACCAGGGGCTGGAAGACGAGAGAAGGATTCGCCCCGAATTCGACCGGCTGGAGCGGGAGCTGGGGATTCCACTGGTGGCGACCAATGACTCGCATTACCTTTGCGGCGAAGACAGCCATGCGCACGAAGTGATGCTGTGCGTGCAGACTGGATCAAAGATTCACGACGCCAATCGATTCAAGTTCGACAGCGACCAGTTTTTCGTGAAGAGCGCGGACGAGATGGCGCAGGTGTTCAGGGATTCGCCGGCGGCGGTTGCGCGAACCATGGAGATTGCCGAGCGCTGCAACTTCAAGCTTCACAAGATAGACAATCCATTTCCGGACTTCGCAGTGCCCGACGGACACACGGCCAACAGCTACTTCGAGGAAGTGTGCCGGGCGGGGCTGCGCAAGCGGATGGAGACCGCGGTGCGGCAACTGGAGCTGCGCGGAGTGCGGCGCGCTACACCGGACGAGTACGAATCGCGTTTGAGTTTCGAAATCGACATCATCAAGCGCATGAATTACGCGGGATATTTTCTGATCGTGTGGGACTTCATCAAGTACGCGCGCGATCATGGCATTCCCGTGGGCCCGGGACGCGGCTCGGCGACGGGGTCGCTGGTGGCGTACGCGATGGAGATCACGAATATCGATCCGTTGCAGAATGTGCTGCTCTTCGAGCGGTTCCTGAATCCGGAGCGCGTGACGATGCCCGATATCGACGTGGATTTCTGCATGAACCGGCGCGGCGAAGTGATTGAATATGTGACACGCAAATACGGGCGCGAGCAGGTGGCGCAGATCATCACGTTCAATACGATGGCGGCCAAGGCAGCGATCAAGGATTGCGGGCGCGCGCTCGATATGCCTTACGGCGACGTGGACCGGATCGCGAAACTCGTACCGGCAACGATCGGCGTGACGCTGGACCAGGCGCTGAAGGACTCGCCGGATCTGCGCAAGGCCTACGACAACGACAAGCAGGTACGCGAGCTGATTGACACGGCAAAAAAGCTGGAGGGCCTGGTCCGCGGCGCGGGCGTGCACGCGTCTGCGGTGGTGATTGCGCCGCGGCCGCTGACGGAGCTGGTGCCGCTGAACCGAACCAAGAACGACGAAGTGGTTACGGCTTACGACATGAAGGCCGTGGAAAAAATGGGCCTGCTGAAGATGGACTTCCTGGGCCTGACCACGCTGACGGTGATTACCGATTGCATGAAGCTGATTGAGCAGACGCGCGAGGAAAAGCTGGACATCGACCTGCTGCCGATGGACGATCCGGAGACATTCAAGCGCGTGTTTCACACGGCACTGACGTCGGGAGTATTTCAGTTTGAGTCGGCCGGGATGCGCGACATTTTGCGGCGCTACAAACCGGACACGGTGGAGGACTTGACAGCGTTGAACGCGCTCTACCGGCCCGGACCGATGGACATGATCGACGACTTTGTCGAACGCAAATGGGGGCGGCGCAAGGTTGAATTCATGCTGCCGGAGCTTGAGGCGATCCTCAAGGATTCGCTGGGCGTGATCGTTTACCAGGAACAGGTGATGCGGATCGCCAATGTGCTGGCGAGCTACTCGCTGGGCGAAGCTGATTTGTTGCGACGCGCAATGGGCAAAAAAGATCCGAAGGCGATGGCCAAACAGCGGGAACGCTTTATGACCGGCGCGGCGAAGCTGGGTCATCCAAAATCCGCAGTCAGCGAAATCTTCGACCAAATGGAGAAGTTCTCAGGGTACGGATTCAACAAGTCGCATTCGGCGGCATACGCGCTGGTGGCCTACCAGACGGCGTATTTGAAGACGCACTACCCGGTGGAGTTCATGGCGGCGCTGCTGACGTCGGAAACGTCGAAGCCCGACAGCGTGGTGAAGTACATCGGCGAGTGCCGCGAGATGGGCATACGCGTGGAGCCGCCCGATGTGCAGGTTTCAGGCGCGCAGTTCACGCCGCACGGCGAAGCGATTCGCTTCGGGCTGGCCGCGGTGAAGAATGTGGGCGGCAACGCGATTGATTCGATTCTGAAGGCGCGCGCGGAAGCCGGCGGGCGGTTCAAGAGCTTCTGGGAGTTCTGCGAGAAAGTGGATCTGCGCCTGATGAACAAGCGCGTGATCGAATCGCTGATCAAGGCGGGAGCGCTGGACGCGCTGGGCACGCGCGGGCAGTTGATGGCAGCCGTCGACAAGGCGATGGAGCGGGCGCAGAAGTCGCAGCGCGATGCGGAGCAGGGACAGAGCGGATTGTTCGGACTGTTCGACGAAACTCCAGCACGCGGGCGCGACGCCGATACGCTGCCGGCTGCTGCCGATTGGGAAGAGGGCGAGCGGCTGGCAAACGAAAAAGAGGTTCTGGGATTCTTCGTGTCAGGGCATCCGCTAGATAAATATGCAGAGAAGCTGCGGAACCTGACCGGGGTGATCACGGTGGCCGAGGCGCTGGAGCGCAAGTCGGCGGAACGGCGCTGGGGCGGGCAGGCAGACGCGGCGGACGAAATTCAAGTGGCGGGGATCATTCATGGCTTGACTCCAAAGAAGAGCCGGCGCGATCAGCGGATGTACGCGCAGGGCGCCCTTGAAGATGCCACCGGCAAAATGGAGCTGATCTGTTTTGCGCGCGACTACGAGCGGCTCGCGCAGCAGCTGAAGATTGAGGCGCCGGTGCTGGTGCGCGGGCAGCTCATGGGCGAAGAAGATGCCGCGCCCAAGATCGCGGTGAGCCAGGTGCAGGCCCTTGAAGAAGTCCAGGTGAAGCTGCCGAGCGGTGTGAGGATCCGGATTAATCTGGATCGCGTGACGGAAGACATTCTGTCGCAATTGAGAAGCGCCGCTGCGGATGCGCCGGGTCCGGGAAAGGTTCTGCTGCAACTCGAAAAGAACGGCGAATTCGCGGTGATCCTGGAACCCGAAGGGATGAGCGTGGCGGCTGACCGCGGCTGGGTGGAACGCGTGGAAAAGCTGTCTGGCAAAGGCTCGGTGCAGGCGGTGGGATAGGGCTGTTACGAGCAGAGTGCGCGCACAGCCAAGGACAATTTCGGTATCTCCCAAAGAACAAACTACCGGTGTGTCCTCCGCGCTAGAATGATACCCATGCAAATCAGAAAGGCTGTCATTACCGCTGCGGGTAAGAACCAGCGTAACCTGCCCATGCAAACTCTGTTTGATCAGCAGGGCGTGGAGCGATCCGTGCTCAGTCTGGTGGTGCGGGAAGCGGTGCGCGCGGGAATCACCGATGTGTGCATCGTGGTGTGGCCGGGCGATGAGGAACCCTACGCGCGATTGCTCGCCGACGATGGCGCGCGGCTCACATTCGTCACGCAGGCGGAAGCTCGCGGCTACGCGCAGGCGGTGTTCAGCGCCAAAGCCTATGTGAAAGATGAGCCGTTTCTGCATTTCGTTGGCGATCATATTTATGTTGGGCAGGAAGCGAGCGGCAGCGCGAAGCGGTTGGTGGAAGCGGCGGCGGCCGAGGGCTGCGCCATCTCAGCGGTGCAGGTGACGCGGGAAAGCCTGCTTCCCTTTTATGGAACGGTTGGCGGGCAGCCGGTGCCGGGCAAGCCGGGGTTGTACCGCGTGGAGACGGTGCGCGAGAAGCCGACACCGACGGAAGCGGAACAACATTTGATCGTTCCCGGGCTGCGCAGCGGGCAATATCTTTGCTTCTACGGGATGCACGTGCTCACGCCGGTGATTTTTGAGATTCTGTCGGGCATGATGGGCGCGGGACGCGTGAGCCTGTCCGCGGCGTTGGCGGTGCTGGCTGAGCGCGAGCAGTACCTGGCGATGATCCAGATGGGCCAGCGATTCGATGTGGGCGTGAAATATGGATTATTTACCGCACAGCTCGCGTTGGCCCTCAACGGACAGGACAGAGAGAACGTCCTGGCCCAACTCGTGAACGTGATGGCCGCGCGCGAGGCGCTCTCCGCGAAGGGAGAGGGCGCGTGAGCGGACTGTGGACGACGATCACCGCGACCGACGCCGAGATTCGCAATCGCTCCCTCGATGATTTTTGCCGAACCGCTTCGACCGAGCAGATTCTTGCCGAGCTGAAAGACCTGGAGCTGCTCAGGCACTCGAACGAAAATCTTTACGAGCGCGTGCGTGCTCTTTTTTTCCTCTACGCCATCTATCGCTTTCATCTGCCGAGACGCAAGAACGTATTTGCGACGGACAAGGCGCTGATTCCCTTTGATGGATACGAGAAATTCTTGAACAGAAGATTTGAAGAGGCGATCGGCATCTTTCTGGCCGCCGAAAAACGCGATGGGCTGAGCGACGGCCTTGCAAGCGCACTGGCCGCGGCGTATCGCGGACTCGCGTTCCAGACACTTGCCGACCAGGTGCGGCGCAGCGTGCGTTCGGTGCGGGGCAATCAGTGGATGTTCCGCACGGGTCACCCGGCCGATTATGCGCTGCGTCTGCGGCCGGAGCTTCTCCAGCGCACGAACGGCGATCCGTTTCCGATTCTGCACGAGGCCACGCCTGTGCGCATGGACCTGAGCCACAGCGGATGGAGCGACATCTTTTTTCTGGGCATGGATCTGCCGGAGATGGCGCGCGTGCTCAACGTTTCAATCGATCTGGCGATTCATGGGGTCAATGTGCAGGCGCCGAAGCCTCCCGTGGAAACCTATCTGCGCGTGATCGACCGACCCGTGATCCGGCTGGCGAGCGTCGATCTGGACACGACTGCCGAGATCAGCGACCAACAGGAGCTCTTCGACTTTGGCCGCGATTATCTGGGACTGCTGAAAGCGGCGGTGATCGCGTCGGGCATTGTGCCGCCAGGGATGGAAGGCTCCGGGCAGCCGCTGGCTTTGGTCCTGGCGCGGCTGACCGGACGCGAAGGGCTTGGCATCGAGATTGTCAGCCAGGTGAACAACATTCCCAAGGGATCGCGGCTGGCGGTATCAACCACACTGCTGGCGTCACTGATCGCGTTGTGCATGCGCGCGACAGGACAGGCGAGGTCGCTCGCCGGACCGCTTGAGGAAGAGGAGCGTCGCGTGGTGGCGGCGCGCGCCATTCTCGGCGAATGGCTGGGCGGGTCGGGCGGAGGGTGGCAGGATTCGGGGGGTGTTTGGCCGGGGATCAAAGTGATTGAGGGCGCGGCGGCCAGCGAGGGCGATCCGGAGTTTGGCGTGAGCCGCGGCAGATTGTTGCCGAATCATCGCATTCTCGGCGAGCAGGAAGTGAGCGCGGAGACGCGCCGGCGGCTACAGGAGAGCCTGGTACTGGTGCATGGCGGCATGGCCCAGGATGTGGGGCCGATCCTGGAGATGGTGGCGGAAAGATATTTGCTGCGCTCCGACGCGGAGTGGGCGGCGCGCCAGGCTGCTTGCAAAGTTCTGGACGAGATCCTCGAAGATCTGCGCGAGGGTGATGTCCGGGCGATTGGCGGCGCCACGCAGCGCAACTTCGACGGGCCGATCCAGAACATCATTCCGTGGGCAAGCAATTTGTATACGGAGACGCTGATCCGCGAGGTACGGGCGGAGTTTGGCGATGCGTTCTGGGGATTCTGGATGCTGGGCGGAATGTCGGGCGGCGGGATGGGATTCATTTTCGATCCCAAACGGAAGCCGGAGGCGCAGCGACGGCTCGGCGATTTGATGCGCGAGGTAAGCGGAAAGCTTGCCGGCGGCGTGGCCTTCGCCATGAGACCGGTTGTCTATGACTTCTCCATCAATGAGCACGGAACGATCGCCGAGCTCGAAGACGGGCCGAGACGCGATTCTGCCCGATGGCTACTACAACATTGTGCTGCCTGTTCTGTTGCGCAAGGATCAGCGGCTGCTATCGGCATGCGAGCGCGGCGACCTGGAGCGTTTCAGCGCCCTCTCGCATGACGTGCCTGGCGCACGCGACCGCACGCGCGGATTGCTCGACAGGCTCTTGCCTCGCGCCAACGGCGGCGACGAGCAAGCGGAGACTTTGGAGTCGCTTCTGAAAGCGAACGGCTTCGATCCCCTTCAGCATGAGCGGATCCAGGCGGAATTGCGGGCCGGGCATATTGGAGTTGCGCAGAACCGGCTGCCGACGTCGATGCAGATTGAAGATGTTGCGCCGGAGAATCTCTTCGATGCCCGGGGAGAAGTGGACACAAAACTCCGCAAGCTGGGTGAGGAGGCGCTCGCAGCGGGCGCAGTCGCGGTGGTCACGCTGAGTGGCGGCGCGGGCAGCCGATGGACGCATGGCGCCGGAGTGGTAAAAGCGCTGAGCCCCTTCTGCAAGTTCTCCGGAACACACCGCACGTTCCTTGAAGTTCACCTAGCCAAGAGCCGCCGCACAAGCACGCGCTACGGGACTGAAGTGCCGCACGCGATCACGACGAGCTATCTGACGCATGGACCGATCGAGGAACTCCTGCGGCGCGAGATGCATACGGATATACGGGCCCGTTGTATCTATCGGCCGGCCAGAGCGTGGGGCTGCGACTGATTCCGACGGTACGGGATCTGCGCTTTGCATGGGAAGATACGCCGCAGCAGCTGCTGGATGCGCAGGCGCAGAAGGTGCGCGACAGCGTTCGCTCGGCGCTGGTGGCCTGGGCACTTCAAATGGGCGAGGCGGCAAGTTATACCGACAATCTTCCTCTCCAGTGCCTGCATCCGGTGGGGCATTGGTATGAGGTACCGAATCTGTTGTTGAGCGGCGTGCTCCAAAAGATGCTGGAGGCAAGGCCGCAACTGCGTTCTTTGATGGTCCACAATGTGGATACGGTGGGCGCTGTCCTCGATCCGGGAATTCTGGGCCGGCACATCGCGAGCAAGGCGACAATGACGGCGGAGATCGTCACGCGGCGCATTGAGGACCGCGGCGGAGGACTTGCTTCGGTCGATGGACGCGTACGGTTGGTGGAGGGCATGGCGCTGCCGTCGGAAGAGATGGAATTTGCGCTTTCCTACTACAACTCGAATACGTTCTGGATCGACATTGACGCGCTGCTTAAGGTTTTCGGGTTGAACAGAGGCGATTTGGGCGACCGGGAAAAGGTGGCCACTTCGATCCGCGCCATGGCTGCGCGCATACCCACCTACATCACACTGAAGGACGTGAAGAAACGCTGGGGCAAAGGGCAGGAAGACATTTATCCCGTGGCGCAGTTCGAAAAACTCTGGGGAGACATGACAGCTCTTCCGCAAATGGCATGCGAGTATGTCATTGTTTCGCGGGTCCGCGGTCAACAGCTCAAAGAGCCTGCCCAATTGGATGGGTGGCTGCGCGACGGGTCGGCGGATGCCGTGGCCGGCTTATGTGAGTTCGGCGCGTAACATCGCCGGCGGCGCGGACCCCGCCAGCAAGGCCGGAGGGCGGCGTTACGAGTCAGGTCGCATTGTTCAGTGCGTTCTGGATTCGGCTGCGACGCGAAGAACCGCATCGTAAGCCGGCTTGGGCTGGCCGTTACGGTCGAAGAGCAGCGGATAATTTGTGCGCCCGGGAACAGGCCAATTGTTCAGCCAGGAATCGCCATCGTTCACGCCCCAGAAAGTCACGCGCTCAACCTCGCCGGGATGTTTCATAAACACGCCGAACAAATCAGCATAGCGTTTGGCCAACTCCTGCTGGACTGAATCGGGCAGCCCGTTGGTGTAGGGATTCAGCGCGGGGTCCTGCTGAACCTTCAGATTGACGTCAGCGGTATGCTGCTGACCGGCGTTGGGCAGCACGGTGATGTCGAACTCGGTGATTGAAACTGTGATCCCGGCTGCCTGGAATGCCGAGATGGTTTCGTCTTCCTGCTGCGCGGTGGGCCAATCCAAATGGTCGTGGCCCTGAATGCCGACGCCCGTAATGTAGACACCGTCCGAACGCAACTTCCTGACGAGCGCGATCGCACCGTCGCGTTTGGGCCCATTCTCCAGGTTGTAGTCGTTGTAGACCAGTTCCGCGTGGGGATCGGCCTGATGCGCGTATTGGAAAGCCTTCTCGATGAAGTCCGGGCCGATGATTTTGTACCAGAGCGACTGGCGCAGGGTGCCATCGTCGTTCAGCGCTTCATTCACGACGTCCCAGCTATTAATTCGCCCCTTGTAGCGGCCGACGACCGTGTCGATATGTTCCTTCATGCGTGCGAGAAGGGCGTCGCGCGTAAGGAGGTTACCCTTGTCGTCGTGAAAGACCCAGTCCGGAACCTGACTGTGCCAGACCAGATTGTGGCCGACGATGAACATGTGGTGTTTTTGGCCAAAATCGACATACTGGTCGGCAAGATCAAAGGTATATTGGCCCGGCTGAGGATGAACGCGCTCCCACTTGAGAACGTTTTCCGGCGAGATCGTGTTGAACTGCGACTCGATAAGAGCGTCGCCGGTCACATCCTTCCCGGTGATCTGTGCCTCGTTAATGGCCGCACCAATGACGAAGTCGCCCTTGAAGGCCTGTTTCAACGAAGTGGGGGCATGCACGGCGGTGGCGGTGCATGCGGCGATGAGAAGTGGCAATGCGACAGAACGCACACCCCAGCGCAACTTGGCCTGCATGATTTCTCCTGCTTGAATCCTTGCCGAACCAATCATAAGCCTTCTCAGGGTTTATGAGCAGCGAATCCCTTGCGCCGCTCCGTCAGCTCATTGGCAATTTTCTGGTTGACTTCGCGGGTGATGGGATAGAAAAACATGCAAGCGCCCGCGGCGAAGAACGCCAAACCGGCATAAACGCTCGCGGTTAGCAGGATCCCGGACTGTGCTCGCGCGGTTTGAGTAGCAGCCTGCGAAATAAAGCCGTAAAGCGAAAAGAGCTGCCCAGCAACGAAGCCGCCCAATGCCAGCCCTGCCCAGAGGGCAAAGACGACCGCGGCCGTCACCGTGCCGCTGGCGCGGCGGCCTGTCCGCCACTCGCCGTAGTCGGCCACGTCGCCCATCATCGACCAGATGATCGGTCCGGACATGCCATAGGAAAACTGGCGCAGCACTTCTGTCGCGACAATCAGGATCGTTGCTTGAGGCGAAATCATCAGCAGCGCCGCCGCGAAAGCACCGGTCAGAAACATGCTGGCAATAAAAAGCTGGCGTTTGCCCACACGTTTGGAGATGGCCGTTGAGCAGGTGACTCCGGCGATCAGCGCGGCGAGCCCGAAGCCATTGAGCCACGAGAAGAGGCCCAGGTTGCCGGCGAGATAGCGCGCGTAGGGCAGCATCACGTTTCCGCGGATCACGATGGCTGCGAAATAAAACAGCGTGGCCAGGAAGAGCACCACCCAGGGACGATTTCTGAAGAGATCGGAAAGATCCTGGCCGAGATCGGATTTCTGTTGCGGATCCGGCTGGATGCGTTCTTTCGTGGTGAGGAAGGCAATGATGAAGAAGATGATGCTGAGGACCGAGAGCAGTCCCATGGTGAGCTGATAGCCGAGCGCATCGTTGCCGTGCCCGAAGAAGCGAACCATCGGGATGGCGAGGCTGGCCACAATGAAGCCCGCGGAGTTGGCGGCGACCTGACGGTAGGTGGAGATGCTGTTGCGCTCGTCAGGGTCCGAAGTCATGACCGCGTTCAGGGTGGCATAGGGCACATTGTTCATGGTGTAGATCACCCTGAGCAAAATGTACGTAGCCCACGCATAGACGACTTTGGCACCCGGACTGATGCTCGGCGTCGTGAAAGTCAGAACGCAGATGATGCCGAAGGGCAGCGAGGTCCACAGCAGCCAAGGGCGAAACTTGCCCCATCGTGTACTTGTGCGGTCGGCAATCACGCCCATTACCGGATTCAGGCAGGCGACGCCCAGGCCGACGACGAGGAAGAGCGTTCCTGCCTGCGCCGCGGAAAGGCCAAAGGTGTGGGTGTAGAAGTCCAACTGCAAGGCCAGCAGGGCCTGGAAGACGAAGTTGGCGGCCATGTCGCCCAGGGCGTAACCGGTTTTCTCACTGAAGGAGAGCTTCTCAGTCATTGCTGCCTCTTCTTTCGCCGGAGATCCCGGCCGCGATCGCTGCGAGGTCCCTATTCTCGAATTGCCTGTCTCTTGTGCAGCCGGGTCGTTCGAGCGAGCTTCGCGGTTCGACCAGAAAGCCAACTCGAAAGAAACGGTTTCTGTCCAGAACGAATCGACCGAAACCACCCCTACGCGGACAGCACACCAGTGTAGCGGCTCGACGCGCGCGAGGCAACCGGAAAAGCGATTTTCTTAAGAACTAAGGAGTCAGAGGGGGTTCCGCTGGCCGGATCGGATGAGCCGCCAACAAGCGCCAAGTTGCACACAAGATGGGTGCAGTGGCTGCGTCCGCTGCGGTCCGCGCGCTTGACCGCGATGCCGAGTGCCCTCCTTTGCTAATGAGGAGGCCGGTCGCGGCGGCCTTCATCTTCCTCCCCGGTTGACATGCCGAATGGGTGTTTTTGATGAGGGGAAAAATTACAAAGAAAAGACTTTCCCTCCTTGCGATAGACTGCTACGCTCAGCTACACGCGAAGAGTTCGCCCGAAAGAGGCGATCCTTTTCCGGCATCCCTTTCCCTCGGTTTTGTAGTTGCGAACTCTTTCGATGAAGAACTTCGGCGCTTTTTTGAGCGGCGGGGCATCGCATTTGGCGGCGCCGCCCATCATACGCAATGTTCCTGCACGGAGAAATGGAAAGGGGGGGAACAGGCCGGGAAGTGGGCCATTTTCTGTTTTACTACCTTGCAACAGGACGTTCACTGTTTTCCCGCTTCGCGTGCAGATTGTTCCCTAAAGCGATCTCTTGTGGGGATCGATGACCAGGGATGGGAAGGGGTAACGCGATGAAACTGCCGCATCGTCTCCCAGTTGTTTTTGCCATGGCATTTGCCGTATTCGGAGCCTGCCGCCTGGCGCTGGCCGCCGGACCAGCCTCTTCAGGACCTGCGACGGACCGCGATGAACCGTCGGTGGCGCAGCCTGAGGAAACCATCACGATTCCGGGCCCACTGCGTTCCTTCCTGCGCATGGCCGGCATCAGCCAGGAGAGCACGCCCGCTGACGTGCTCCCCCAGCTGGCTCACAATGGGTTCCTTTACGGCCACCAATTGGGGAAGAAAACGGAATACCTGGTGCTGGAAGACCGGTATGTGGAGCAGGCGCGCCGAGCTGCAACCCCTGGCCGTCGCGAATGGCTCAATTCGCGTCAACGGTTGCGGCGACGCGGAGGCGTTGATTCAGGTTCTGGGCTATCAGTTTGAGGCTGGTTGCGGCCACGACGGCGCGACATTGATCACCTCCAATGCGGAGCGCGCGTTTCTGACCATGGATTCGGGGTTTCCCTTGACCCGTCTGGAGCAGTCGCTCCAACAGGGCACTCCTTTTTCGTATCCATATCCGGCGACACGCGTTCCGATCCTGTTTCACGAAGAGGACTGGCTGGCGCTGATTCCGGCAAAGCAGCGAGCCGGCCAGACGCTGCTCGATTTATTGCTGAACGATCAGAATGCTGATCGCCTTTACACCGCGTTCACAAAGCTCGATCCCGAGACCCGGCGCGCCCTGTTTCAATCGCCCGGACTGAAGCGGCTGCTCTTCTATGCCCCCGTGCTCGACTTTTACGGGAGCCGGCTCTGCATTCGTTCCGGATCCGTGGTCTTGCCCGGAGGAGAAGCGGCGACGCACGCATGGGAGGAACTGGTGGGCGAGAGTTCGCATTCCCCCGGCAATTTCGTCATCCGCCTGCTGGCCAAGGATCAGGGTTGGCTCGCAGCCTATTTCGATGCGCTGGCGCGCGTGAGCCCCGAGCAGCAGGCGCGTCTGACGCAGGGAAACCGGCTCAAGGACCTGTACGCGGCATACCGGGCCGGGACCCCCAACGTTGACGCGGCAAGTAGCGTGTTCGTGCGGAACTCCACGCTTCTAAGGCTTTTCACTCGACTGCAATGGGATGCGGCAGGTGAGCCGTTGATTCCGGGAAGCCTGGGCGTTTGGCAGGAGGCTATCGCGTCGGAGCAAAAGCTTCAGCACTCCCGCGAATGGAACCGGCGCTTCCACTCTGTGAACGACGCTGAGGGTTTATTAGACGCCCTGGTGGCCTTTTCCAACCTTGAAACCACTGGCGGGCCCACGCAGGTTTATCTGGATCTGGGCGCAATCGACGGCGCCCGACCAGCGGATCAGCGATTATCGAACGAAACCGCGCATCTACTGGCTGCCAAGTATCCCGATCTTTGCGACTGGTATCCGATCTTTGTCGAATTCCCCGACTCAAAGATGCGTCCATCCGTGACTTCATCTCCACTGCAGATCGCATCGCAGGCATTTCAAATCCAACGCTGCGATCCAATACGCTGGGCGCCTTTCAGGCCGAGGTGGGGATCTGGCAGATTCTGGCGCGGCAGCACCAGATCGCCGAGGGCGACCTAAATTCCTCATGGCAGAGCACGGTTCACCCCTTTGAAGGAGTTTCGTCGTCGACGCAGCTTTTTGACGTGGCACGCAAATCTCTCCAGGTCATTGTCGCGGCTGCGGGCGTTCAGGGGGACATAACCGAGGATAAGGTCGTTGACCTGCTAGCGGGACCGGCGCAAAACAGCCCCGAGGCGATCCAGATTCACGAAGAGTTGGCGCAGCGAATGCGCGCGGTGCTCGGCGATCAGCGGCTGGCCTCGCTGGATACGCTTTTCGGGCTCTACGACGGGCTGGGCGAGATGGCCAAAGGAGCCAAAGTGGGTGACAGCCTGCTTCCTCTCGCCGGGACCCTGCGCGAGTTCGAACTGCCGCGGCCCATCTTCACCGAAGGCGAGCGAGTGTCGTGGTCGCCTGCGGTCTACGTCAGCCGTCACGCGGAGTTGCAGGTACGCACGGATTTGACCAAGGTGATCAAGGATCCGGGATCACCGGCGCAGTTGGAAGCCGCGCGCGCAAAATTAGCGCCGTTTCTGCGCGACACGCTGGTTGGACTGAACTACGCCTACTACGAGCCGCCAGGAGCGCAGGTTCTGCACAGCAATCCGCTGTTCGTGCGCTCGCACGATTTCTCGGCGACTTCAATTCAGGGCATCAATGAGATATGGGCCACGCCATCGCTGATTGGCATTGGCGCGACGGCCGGCGGGGGCGCATACCTGATTGGATCGCTCGCGGATTTGCCTTACGTGCTGGCGATGACCGAGGAGGATTTCATCTCTCCGGAAAAGGTGCAGGCGCTGATCTGGCGCGAAACTGTGCCGCAGCTGCTGGTGAACGCGACGCTGCCCAGGTGGTGGGGAGTGAGCCGCAACGAATTGCATGCCGTGAATCTTTACCAGCGCGCCGGAGAAGAGCTACTGCGGGACTCAGTGGACAATCCGGAGTTGCGAGAGAAGGTTGTCGCTGTCTTCAGCGATCGCATGGGCTGGGGCCGCACGGATGAGTTGGCGCATGCGCTCGAACACGAGGAAAGCGCGGAGAGCATGATTGCGAAGTTGCTTCCTACAGACACGTTTTATCTGGAGTCGGAGTTCCGCAAGAAATATCCGAACCAGATCGCAACCTGGGGCCCGGCCAATGGCGAACTTGACGGGCTCGCACGCAAGAATCCCGCGGAGACTTCGGCGGAGAAGATCGCGAGAGACTTCGGCGTCCCGCACCTGACACTCGCAGATACGAACGCCTGCGATCTGCTGGAAGCAGGGCCGTTCCCGGTTTCCGGAGGCACGGCAAGCCGGTTGTTCGGCGAGTCGTGGGAGTCAGGCAACTTGTATTGGGCTCGGCTGGCAGACGAAAAGGGCTACGATCCGGCGGCACTCAATGTGTTGATTCCGACGCTGACCCGGCAGATGGTTGCGAATCTGTCGGCAACCAGCATCGACGATTGGCCGGCTTTGCAGCGGGCCATGGATCAAACCGGGGAGGAGTTTCTGAAGGGCAAGATTACGATCCGCTCCGCTGGGGTGACGGTTGCAAGCAGCGAGAGAGCGAACGGGGGTGACTAGCGATGTTGAAGGGAAACAGAACCATCGTAAGCATTGGCATGGGATTCAGCGCGCTGCTTCTCGTTGGTGGCGAGCCGCGTTTTGCGGCTCAGGACGAGGCGACGCACTTGCGCGTCACCGTGAACCTGGTGCAATTGAATGTTGCCGTGACTGACAGCAAGGGAAACTACATCAGCGGCCTCAAGCCCGAAAATTTCGAGATTACCGAAGACAAGATTCCGCAGCGGATTGCCACGTTCGAGGAAGGCAACGGGCCTGCGATCCGCCCCGGGGAGAACCACGAATCGCCCAGCCCGAGCGAAGCCGGCGGCGCGGCTCCAGCTGCAGCTCCTACTCCAAGCGAAGCTCCTAACCGGATCTCGGCGGCCGCAATGGCTTCGGTAATGACCGGAGCAAACATCTTCATTCTGTTCGACACCAGCAACTACATGTACCGGGGATTTGTGTATGCGCAGGATGCGATCTCCGATTTTGTGCGCTCCATGGATAACGCGAGCCACATCGCTTTCTATTCGTACAGCCGCGATCTTTCGCGCGCGACGATGCTCACCGCGGATCGTTACCGCGTGGTGAACGGAGTACGCAGCGCGGTGGCGGGCGACGACGCCGCGCTATATAACAGCCTGCTGATGACGGTGAAGGATGCAGCCGCGCTGACGGGACGCAAGGCGATCGTGGTCTTCTCGAACGGGCCAGACGACGCCAGCTCGGTTCCTCCCGAGGACGTGGCGGAGCTGGCGCAGGACACGGGCACCATTATCTACATCGTGAGCACGCGGCTGGCGCAGGACGATCCGGTTTCTGCTGCCGCGTTTGAGCGCATGAGCCGGGCTACCGGCGGCAAAGCCTACTTTGCCGGAAATTGGCGCAAGGAAAAAGAGGCCTTCAACTCTATCCAGAGCGATCTGAGCCACCTGTATTCAGTCAGCTACTATCCGCAGGCGAATCCGAATCGTGGCTGGCGATCGATCAGCGTCAAGCTGGTTGGGCCGGGCACGGAGAAATATCGCATCAGAACGCGCGACGGTTACCGGCTGCTGCCGCCGACGCAGATCAATACGGGCAACGACCTGGCGGCTGCTCCTGAGCTGTCGGACGCCTCGGCCGACCCAAAGTAGCTCGAACTGGATGATTTGTATCTTTTAGCCCCCCGGGGGAGGGTGGGTCATTTTTTGCACTTAAGTCTTTTACCTTCAATAATTTGAGTCAACGACAAGACTCTGTAACCCTATGATTCTAAAGGGAATGAGTTCAAGTATCCCCTTTTAAAGGACTTAGACCCCAGCGTTGCCGGGGATTCGTCAAAGCCGACGCGAGCATACTGGTCCGCTCGTGCGCGGGGGCGGAAATCGCGTGACCGGGCGTACGGCACCTGAGCTGTTTTGCCATTCCGTGACGATTATGCGCCAGACGTGAGTAATTACCGGCAAACTTTGAAAGACATGGAACAAGAATTAGGGACCAGAGAATAAAGGACTTGGGAGAGGCGGGCAAGTCTATTTTGGGCGAGGGGGCTTGACACGGCTCAACCGCGCATTGCCTTGATCGCCTTCGCCGTGGTAACAACCTGGCCGGTGTGACGCAGCGTGTGATCGGCCACGTGGATCATCGCTCCGCCGATCGATGTGGGCAACTGCTTGCGGCCGACAAACCGCGGCGTGTTGAGGTCGGCAGTGGCGAGGACGCGAATGCGGCCGGCGGCGTCGCTGAATGCGACTTCGACCGCGGCAAGCAGTTCGGCCAGGGATTCCTGCTTCCCTTCACTATCCAGTTCGGTTTTGAGCGCGGCAAGCTGTTCCAGGGAGAGCTTGCCGCCCTCGGCGTAGGTGAGGATGCGATCGGTGGACCGCGCGATATGGCGCAGGTGGAACGCGATCGACGTGAGGCCGAGAGGCTGGGAATGGACTTCGGCGCCGGTGAGGCCGGCGGTCCACTTGGTCAGGTCGTCGAGTGCGAGCTCAAGCGCGTGCAGGACGGCGCGGGCGGCGGCGGGAACGTCGGTGTGGGTGCCGCGGAGCCAGGGTTCGGTGTAAGGGGTGGGTGAGGGGGAAGTGCTCATAGCCGAAGTTTAAGGCAGCGAATCGGCCATTCAGTCGATCTCTCAGCTCTGTCAACCTCTGCATTGCCGACTTTTCTTTCGCGCGGAAAATACCTCAGTAGAAATCAGCGAATGCTGAGGCGCTTTCGAGGGCTTATCCCGCTGTTCTAGTTCAAACCGATCGCGGTGAACGATTTCTCATGTGCGATCTTTACAGCGCGCCGTCGGGACCGAAATAGCGGTTCCAATTCGCCACGGGCTCCCCGAGCAATCTCAGAAGCATCATGCCTCTCGTCGTCGGCCTCGCACAGTAGTTTGCAATCGGGACCTCGCGGGCGTCGCCGCTGACAATATGTGCCAGACCGAAGCCTTGTAGCCGAAGGCAGACCTGTAGCCCTTCTTCACGGCTGAAAGGATGAGTATCATCGGCATTCGGGTTACCCAGCGCCCGCGCCATCGTCACGACAAGTTCTTGCGCGCGCGTGTTGAAAGTATTGGGATGAAGTCGAGGCACATTCAGTGCAGGAGGGCCGGGAGGATCTTGCCAATCGCCGTTCCGGTTCATGACGGAATTGAGGACCTTGAGACCGATGACGTCGCGCTCACCGAGCTTTTCGATGTCCTGAATGAAACTCACCAGATCTGTAACCTTTGTCTCCGACGAAATTGAATGCGTAATAGCCGAAATATAGCGTTCGCGTTTCTTATCGTCGAATTGGTCAACATCGTACTCCACGGAAATGCGCATGGCTCCCTGAACTTCATCCATTTCTGTCCGCATCGTTGCAACAGAGCCCTGAACGGTCAGCATGTCGGCCACAAGCTGATCGATGAATGCATGCGCCCGCTCAAGTCGTGCATTTATCGTTTTGGAGTTCATGAACGCCAACAACCCGCCGACGCCATGAGGAAACGGAACGCCAAGATCGTTCGCCGATTCCAGCGTTCTTGTGAGCGCGGTGACAACCCCCTCCGCCTCTTTTGGATATTGTTGATCAATTTGGTCGTACGGATTGTCGATGGCCATGGTTCTGTCCTTCAGAATGGAATGTCATCGTCGCTCAATTCCACCGCCTGCCCGAACGGTTCCTCAATTCTCAGGTCGAGAAGGATCTTCGCAGCATGGTCGAGTAGCTCGTCGCGGTCCATGAAGGTGATCTGCCGACGCTGGCTGGCATCGAGCTGTTCCGCTAGCCAGTGTTTGGCCGCTTTTGTGATCTCGCCTGCCGAGATGATGAACAGGTGGTCGAGCAAGACCTTGCGATTCTCTTCTGGGTCGAAAATTGGATGGTCAAATGCCATGCGAGCTTGATTCAGAATGCTCGATACATTTTTCAGGCCGCTCGCGTTGTTCGAATCGATCTTGTCTTTCTTGACTTGCGCGGAAAAGTAAAGCCAATGGCCCGTCGGGAGTTGGAACTTCATCCAGAGGTCTTTCCCAAATTCGAGCGACTTGTCCTTGTGGCCTGTCGGGCTCACGCGCCGGAATTGAAGTCGTTGGAATAGCGGGACGAGCACCTTCTCGATAAATTCATCTTCGCTTACCCGAGTGAGGAAACTGGCCAGCTTCTCCCTTTGAGCAATTTCTTCCGACGAAAGCGGCCGCACCTGCCCTAGAAAGTCTTCCGAGCTAACGCCAGCACCCGTGCTCTTCACGAAAGCTCTTCCGGTTTTGCCATCCACATAAGCGACGATGCCGTGGCGCTTAACAACCTCATTGAACTTGGCGAGAGCTGAATTTACATCCGCGGGAGGACGATTACGGCGCTCCCCTTCGATCCTCTTATTCGCGCGCGCGAAATCGTCGGGGTCAAAGAGCCTGGATATCACTTTGCACAGATCATTCGACGGGAGGTCAGGCGACCTGGACACTCCCGAATTTAGCTCCGCTAGGCGCTCCTTCGCCCAGATTCTGCGGGTGGAACCGTCGTGTTTGAAAGGTAGTCCGATGCTTTCGAAAAACTGGGTAATCCGGTAGCTGCTGCGGTAAGGAAAATGGTCCTCGTCCCCCACCACCATACTCCCTAATTCTTCGAGCACATAGTCGGATAGCTTCACGGTATTGGCTACATTTTACGACCGGCTAGGGGCGCCTCCATCAAGCCCTCTGACAAATCCCGGGAAACGCGGGGGGGGAAACCTGGGGAGTATTTCCAGGTTATCGATCAGTAACGCAAAGTCGGCATGTGTTTACAAGCCCCGTCCACTTGGCCGTAAGGCCGGCAATTCGGAAACTACGCTTTTTCTGGAAGCGAATATCGCCAAAGGCAATCGCACATCCATGGCGTTTTGCGTCGCCCCAGACTATGAAAATGGCCTGAGTCTGCTCCCGCGTGTGCGGGCGAGGACGCCCGCACGACAGCCGGTCTGCCACCCCAGCGACGAAGACCTGTCGTTGGGGACTCCGGGCTAGGAGACCGGCGCTACAAGTGCGTGGGCTGCTCTCAGGGCAGGTCCCCGTTCGACTTTGGTCGTTTTCGCGATCTCCGCACAGGGCAGGCTTTCGGTCGCCGCGGCCGCCTCAGGATGAGAACGTCAAGGGAAGTGTTCGTGCTACCCCACCCTAGCGAAGCTAGGATGGGGCACCCCTGGTTCGCGGGGGATTGAGATTGCGAAGTGCAACTGCAGAGCCCCGTTCGACTTCGATCGCTTTCGCGACCTTCGCACAGGGCAGGCTTTCGGTCGCCGCGGCCACCTCGGTATGACGATGTCAAGGGAAGTGTTTGTACTACCCCACCCTAGCGAAGCTAGGATGGCGCACCCCTGGTTCGCGGTGGATTGAGATTGCGAAGTGCAACTGCAGAGCCCCGTTCGACTTCGATCGCTTTCGCGGCCTTCGCTCAGGGCAGGCTTTCGGTCGCCGCGGCCACCTCAGGATGACAACGTCAAGGGAAGTGTTCGTGCTACCCCACCCTAGCGAAGCTAGGATGGGGCACCCCTGGCATGGTCACGCCCAAATGTGGACCAGATAGGCGGCGAGAACTGCGGCGAGCCAAAAGTCGCTCGCCATCGCGATGTTCTCGTTCGTGCTCCGCACCTTGGACGCGGCGTGGAGCACGCCCCATGCGCCGTAAGCGACCGCGGCAATCAGAGCCACCGGCACATTAAAGCTGGGAACCCATAACGACACAAATCCCGCCGTGCCGACCGCGAGATTTCCGATACCGTGCTCGCGGATAATCGGGAACGCCTCGTCGGTCTTCATGCGAAAGATTCCCCGGGCGGTGAATTGCGGCTGAAAGCATTGGCGAATTCCGGCTCCTGCCCACCTAACCCCGGCGCCCCAGAACACGAACCATTTACCGGCCAGCATCATCCACGAAGCCGCGCCGTGTGAGTGGACGTGCTCCAGTCCCATCGAAGTAACCGGCAGCACGAACATCGACATAATCACGATTGCGAGGTACATACTCCGACCCTTTCTGACATCCCTGCAACCACAGTCAAGAATAAGGCCGTTCGGCGGAGGCGCGAGTGTGGTTCCCACCCTAAAACTTCTCGCTGCGCGTGAAGTTTTAGAATGGGGCACCCGGCTGAACCTTTGTGGTATCCCGGGTGCCCAAATGCAAGGCACCCGGGGCACCCAGCTCTATGCATTTGAAAACCACATTATCGGGTGCGGCTATCCCGCGCTCTTCACGCGCACCACGGTGATCTTCTCGAAGCCCTCTTCGAAGACCGGCGGCTTGAGCTTTTCGGCCATCTTGCGCATCACGTCTTCGCTGACGGAGCGGTCGCGCTGGCGGTTGCGGTCGAGGCATACTTCGAGAGGTACGTCGAAAAAGACCGCCTGCACTTCGTAGCCGAAGCTTTTGGCCATCTTGATCCACTGGCGGCGCTCGTGGATGGAGAGATTGGTGGCGTCAACATAGTTGGCCGGCATGCGGGCGATGAGGCGTGCGCGCAAGAGCGAGCGCAGCGTGGAAAAGACGAGGCCCTGGTAGCGCTGCTCCTCAACATCGTCAAAAAGAATATTGCGCAGGAGATCGATGAGAGCGGCGTGATGCCACGGCGTCCGAACCATGTAGTTTTGCCGGAGCCGGGCAGGCCGATGGCCAGCACGACGAATCCTTTGGGCGCCTGGGGCGACTCGGGACCGGGAGCAAGTTTGGGCTTTGCCGGCATTTCGGGCTGGGTCTCGACTTCGAGGCGGGCGGACGAGCCGGGCGGGACGTTCCACTCTGGTCGAGCGGGCCGGTCTTGGCGGGCGGGCGCCGGTTGCCGCGATGGCGATTGCGGGCGCGCCGAAGCCGGCTGATGGGCCTCTTGGGGCCGCTGTTGCGCGCGCGCCGGCACTTCATCAGGGTAGAACGGCACCAGCGGAGCCGGTTGATTCGATGGGAGTTCCTGCCCGATTTTGCCTGTGGATTCTGAAGTATTAGGACCGCGTCTGGAGCGTCTTCTCATGCTGCTATCAATCCTTGCCGAAAGCCTTTGCTTACCCCCGAATACCATACTCGGCGAGGTCGCTGCAAATCGTGTGCACTCCGTCACATACAGTTCCGCCGCGGGAACACCATCCTAACGGTAGGGAATCGTGTGTAGAAGGCCGTCGCGCTTTCATTTTTCCACCGAGCCCGCAATGATACGATCAAGGGTTTGGTGGAATCCGATTTGAGGCCCACATCAGACGCCGCACGCTACGAGTTTTGAACATCCATGACCCAAAGACCACGAAGGAGAAACGAAAAATGGCAGTAAAGGTTGGAATCAACGGCTTCGGCCGCATCGGACGCAACGTTTTGCGGGCCGCGCTTGGCAATAAGGACATCGATTTTGTCGCCGTCAACGATTTGACCAGCCCGGCAACGCTGGCTCACCTGCTGAAGTACGACTCGATCCTGGGAAATCTGCCGAACGAGATCGCGTCGGGCGAGGATTTTATCTCGGTCGATGGAAAGAAGATCAAGGTATGGGCCGAGCGTGATCCCGCCAAGCTGCCCTGGGCAGACGTGGGCGCGCAGGTGGTGATCGAATCGACCGGCCACTTTACGGACGCGGAGAAGGCCAAGGCGCACCTGGGCGCGACCGTGAAGAAGGTCATCATCTCGGCTCCGGCCACCAACGAAGACATCACCATTGTGCTGGGTGTGAACGAGGAGAAGTATGATCCCGCGAAGCACAACATCATTTCCAACGCCAGCTGCACCACCAATTGCCTGGCGCCGGTCGTCAAGGTGATTCTTGAAACAACGGGCCTCGTCTCCGGCATCATGACCACCATTCATAGCTACACCAACGACCAGGTCATTCTCGACTTTCCGCACAAGGACCTGCGCCGCGCCCGCGCCGCCGCATTGAACATGATTCCCAGCTCGACCGGCGCAGCCAAGGCGCTCAAGCTGGTGATCCCAGAGACGGCAGGCAAGCTGGACGGCTTTGCCATTCGCGTCCCAACGCCGAACGTCTCGATCGTCGACCTGACCTACATCGCCGAAAAGCCGACGACCGTGGATGCCTTGAACGCTGCCTTCAAGGCCGCGTCCGAAGGAAAGCTGAAGGGCATTCTGGGAGTCGACTCGAACCTGCTGGTCAGCTCGGACTTCAAGGGCGACAGGCGCAGCTCGATTGTGGACGCGCCGCTGACCAAGGTGGTGGGCCAGAGCGTGAAGGTGCTGAGCTGGTATGACAACGAGTGGGGCTACTCGAACCGCGTCGTCGACCTGATTGGCTTCCTGGCCAAGAAGGGGCTGTAAGAGCAGTTGTCAGTGATCAGTGGACAGGGATCCGAAACTCCGACCTCTGTCCGCTGGCGCTGAACACTCCTTCGCGATCTTCGGTTCCTTCAGTTTCTTGGTCGCCGACCACTGATCACCGACCACTGACCACTGATTCCCATGAAAGGCATTCTCCCATGGCCAAGCTGTCGATTCAAGACATCGAACTGACCAACAAGCGGCTGTTTATCCGCGTCGATTTCAACGTTCCACTCACCGAGGACGGCACGACCATTACCGACGACACGCGCATTGTGGCGACGCTGCCAACCATCGAATACGCGCTGCGAAAAAAAGCGAAGGTGATTCTGGCTTCGCACCTGGGCAGGCCCAAGGGCAAGCCGAATGCGAAGTATTCGCTCAAGCCCGTGGTGACGCGGCTCCGTGAACTGCTCGACAAAAAACTGGGCGAAGGCATCAACGTGGCTTTTTCGCCGGATTGCGTGGGCGAGATTGCCGAAGAGATGGCGCGGCAGCTTGAGTCGGGGCAGGTGCTGCTGCTCGAGAACCTGCGCTTCCACGCGGAAGAAGAGGCGAATGATCCGGCCTTCGCCAAGCAATTGGCCGCGCTGGCCGAAGTGTATGTGAACGACGCATTCGGCTCGGCGCACAGGGCGCACGCGTCAACAGAGGGAATTACGCACTATTTGAAACCCGCCGTGGCCGGTTTGCTCATGGAGAAAGAGATCACCTATCTCGGCAAGGCGCTCGAGAATCCGGAGAAGCCGTTTGTGGCGATTATTGGCGGCTCGAAGATCTCAGGCAAGATCGACGTGATCCAGAACCTGCTCGATAAAGTGGACACGCTCGTGATCGTGGGAGGCATGGCGTACACCTTCCAGCGCGCGCTGGGCGTGAAGACGGGCAAGAGCCTCGTCGAAGAAGACAAGATCGAGATGGCGAAAGAGGCGCTCGACAAGGCGAAGGCCATGGGCGTCAAGCTGTTGTTGCCTGTCGATAATATTCTCGCTGACAACTTTGCGGCGGACGCCAAGACGCAGGTGTGGGACTGTGCGGTGGATTTCCCGGCCGATTGGCAGGGGCTCGACATTGGGCCGAAGACAATCAAGGCGATCGAAGACGTGATTGAGACGGCGAAAACGATCGTGTGGAACGGGCCGGCGGGTGTTTTTGAGTTTCCGCGTTTTGCCGTGGGGACGAACGCCATCGCGAGGGCCGTTGCGGCAAATCGGACGGCGACGTCGATCATCGGCGGCGGCGACTCGGTGAGCGCGATCAACCAGGCTGGCGTGGCCGACCAGATCACGCACATCTCGACCGGCGGCGGGGCAAGCCTGGAGTTTCTTGAAGGCAAGAAGTTGCCGGGCGTGGAAGCGCTGACGGACAAGTAAGACAAGGGGCAGAGGTCAGGGGTCTGTAATCAGAAAATCGCATCCGGCGGAGAATGCCGGATGCGATTGCTTGTTTGGAATCAGACATCACGTATAGCCCTTTGCCGCTTGCCGAGCGCGATGGCACTCCGCGTGGACAAGCTCGGTGTTCTGAACTGTATATCCTTCAATGGCATTCTTGCGATCGAGCTCAGAATAACTGATTTTCATCTCAAGATTGCAATGAGCACATTTTCCACTTTGGTGGTCGAATTTCTGCAACTTAATCTTTCGCCGTGTCATCGGCTTTCCGCGTTCTAGGTAGATAAGCTTTTTGTAGATTTTCCGGCGATATGCGAATAGCAGATTGGCGTCGCCAGCCGCTAAAGCGTCCAGCTTTCCGCGAATCTCATTCAAGAATCGATGAGCCAGCTTCAACTCTTCAGCATTTAGATTTGGATTGGCCATATGACTCTCCTCGTGAATCTCTACTGAGCCGCGTCCATTGCGCGAAAATAGCCCTTCTTTGCGAGGTCAAGCAGCGCCTTGTCCGCCGTTGCCAGCGTCGCGCCGAGGTGGCGGGCGGTGGCAACGATGATGCGGTCGGCGGGGTCTGCATGCATTTCGAAGGGCAGGCGGGTGCTGGCGACGGCAATCTCCGGTTCCAGGGGAAGCAAATTGACTCCTGGCTTTGCCAGCGCTTCGCGCACCCAAACCATCACATCCGTGCTCAGGTTCAGCCTTCCTTTTGAGACCAACAGGGCGACTTCCCATGGCGAGATCGCGCTCACCGCAATCTGGTTGAGCCGCGCGGCGATGTTAATTGCTCGCTTTGCTGCGCTGCCCAGCCTAGGTCGTTCTTCGACCGACCAGACCAGTGCGTGCGTGTCGAGTAAGAGCAGCCCGGATCGGGCGGGGTCCTTCGGAGTCACTTCATTGCCTCCCACTCCACGTCAATTGGCGAAATAATATCGCCTTCCCAAATGACGCTCCCGCGCATGGAACCCACGAGGTCGCCTTGGGAGGGAATGGGGATGACCTCCGCCACCGGTTTTCCGCGTTTCGTTATAACGAGCGGCTTGCGCTTTTCGGCAACTTCATCGATGAGCTTCAAGCACTTGGCCTTGAATTCGCCAGCGGGGACGGTGGTTTTCATAGCGATCCTCCCATGGTCACAGACCATGGTCATATGCTAGCACATCTCCGGGTTCCCGGCTACGGCCACTTTGTGCCCGGCGATTCCGGGAGAATGAATAGACTGGAAACTGAGACGAGAACCATGGCGTATTACACACGAGTTCTGTCGAAAGATGAAGAGTTCCCTTCCTTCGAGGAACTTGCGCATTTGATTCGCGCGAACCATCCCGAGTTCCGGCTAACGATCGAGGAAGGCGACGAAGAGGGATGGAACACTCTTCTGCTCTCAGGAGTCGATGAGGTCGAAGTCGCGCTGGTTGAGCGGAATCCTGTCGCGTTGGGTTCGATCGGCGAGGACGAGATTGCGGACTTCATCGAGGATTTGCAGGATTGCCGGCCGAAGAGCGGCGTCCAATGGCTGGAGAATTACCTGGCGTCGGTGAAAACGGTCTATGCGTTTCAGCATCTGCAAGGCGCGGAGACCGAAGAAGGAAGCAGCGCACTTCACGCGCTGCGCGCGGCACTTTGGGAACGCGGAGATGCGATCATTCAAGCCGACGGCGAAGGGTTCACGAACGAGGATGGCTACCACATCATCTGGCAGTTCTCCGATTCGGTCTCAGGGCCGTGGAAGATGGGCGTGCTTCAGGACGGCGTCTGGCGCCATTTCTCGATGGACCTCGGAGATCCCGATCACCGGGCGGCTTTCCTGAAGGGCACGGTGCCTGACGATTTGACATCGGTATTGGGGTCGGGCTCGTAATGCTGGCGTGAGCAGCGGGTCGGGTTGGATCCATTCTCCCTCAGGGGCTAAAGCCCGCGTCCAATTGGCTGGCCCAGATGCCGGGGATGAATCCCCGGCCTACTGAATGTACACTTCAAAATGACCGGCTGGTCTGGCTTCCTTTCTTCGATGGATCATAACTGTTTTCTCTCTGTGCCCGCCGTCACCCGCCGGTGCGGATTGATCCTCTAAAATTGAGTTTCAAAACCTTTTCAGCAGAGGACGAGGAAAATGCCGCGTAAAGCACTGATTGCCGCCAATTGGAAGATGTACAAGACGCCCGACGAAGCGAAGGCTTTTGTCGATGCTTTTTTGCCGCTCGTTGCCTGGCACACGCGCGACGAGATCGCGTTGTTCCCTTCTCCTGTGCTGTTGCCAACCGTGGTTGAGGGTTGCAAGGGTTCAAACGTGGCCGTGGGGGCGCAGAACATTCATTTTGCCGAGGAGGGCGCTTACACGGGCGAGACCTCGGTGCTGCAATTGAAGGCCGTGGGCGGAACGCATACGCTGATTGGGCACTCCGAGCGGCGGCAATATTTTGCCGAGACCGACGAGATTGTGAACAAGAAGCTGCACACGGCGCTGAAGCACGGCGTGGTGCCGATCGTTTGCGTGGGCGAGGTGCTGGAAGAGCGCGAAGCCGGAAAGACCGCCAGCGTGCTGAAGACGCAGGTGACGGGCGCTTTCGCGGGCATTACGCCTGAGGCTGCGAAGCCGATCGTGATTGCGTACGAGCCTGTGTGGGCGATTGGCACCGGCAAAACGGCCACGCCGGAGATCGCCGCCGACGCGCATCGCATCATTCGCGCGGAAGTGGCCAAGCTTCTGGGCGCCGATGCGGCTGCTGCGATGCGAATTCTTTACGGCGGCAGTGTGAAGCCGGACAATGCAACCGCACTGATCGGCCAAGAAGAGATTGACGGCGCGCTGGTGGGCGGCGCAAGCCTCAAGCCGGATTCGTTTGCGGCGATTGTGAAGTATTGAGAGGCAGCGGTGCTAGCGGGGTTAACCGCCAAGCACAACGTAGAATGAGGGGGAAAACAGCCGTCCGGAGCGAATCGAGCTGCGGGCGGCGTTCTGTTTGGGAGCGGAACTCGCGCTACATTGCCGGATAGAACGCGGCGATCCAGTTCTGCAACAGGGCCGGGAAGCAGCCGAGCACGAGCACGGCGGCGGCGATGGCAATCAGCACGAAGAGCGTAACCGGGTGTACGCGAAGGTGCGAACTGTCGCTGGCCGGCATGACGTAAGCGCGCTTGAGCACCTGCAGATAGTAGTAGAGGGAAACGGCGCTGAACGCGATGGCGAGGGCGACGAGCGTGAGTTGCTCGGCCGGCAGGGATGTCAAAGGCCCTTTGAAGCCGCTGAAACCGGCGTTGAGCACGGTGGCAAAGAGGTTGAATTTGGCCCAGAAGCCGACGAGCGGCGGAATTCCGGCGAGCGAGAGAAAGAGCACAAGCAGCACTGCGGCAAGAACCGGGTTGCGCTTGTGCAGGCCGAGGAACGAGTCGAGCTTGTCGCTCCCGGTGGCGCGCTCGACGACGCCGACCACGCCAAATGCGCCGATGGTCGTGAGCCCGTAGGTAACGATGTAGTAGAGGATGGCCTGCGCGCTCGCGTCGGTCCAGGAGAAGAACGCAAGGCCGAGCAAAATGTAGCCGGCATGGGCGATGGCGGAATAGGCAAGCAGGCGGCGCACGCTCGACTGCGCAAGAGCTGCCAGGTTGCCGAAGATCATCGAGAGGACTGACAGGTCCATGAGAATCATGGGCCATGTCGTGACGATGCTCGGCGTGGAGTGCGGGAGCGGAGCGCCGGCTGAGTGTGTGATGAACGTGGCGCGGCCAGCCATGTGCAGCATGGTCATCCACCGGTGAATGGCATATCCGATGGAGATGAGCAGGGCGAAGCTCGCGACCTTGGAGACCGAAGCGATAAACGCAGCGGCGGGAGCGGGCGCGCCTTCGTAGGTGTCGGGCGCCCAGAGGTGGAACGGCACCGCCGCAATTTTGAAGCCGAGGCCGGCGGCGATCATGACCAGCGCGATATAGAGGAGCGGCGCGCCTCCATTGGCCGACGCTATATAGGTTCCGAGCACGACTTTGGGCAGGCTGGTGGAGCCCGAGAGCCCATAGAGATAGCTGAAGCCGAAGAGCAGGAACGCTGCCGACATTCCGCCAAAGAGGTAATACTTGATGGCTGCCTCGGCGCTTTTTTCGGACTGCTTATTGAATGCAGTGAGGATATAGAGACCGAGCGACAGCAGCTCGAGGCCGATGAAGATGACGAGGAGATCCTGCGCGGCAGAGATGATCAGCCCACCCGCGGCCGCCATCAAAACAACGGAAACGTACTCGCCTGGATTGCGCGTGAAGTTGGAGTCGATAAGCAGCAAGAGCGTGAGCGCAGTCAGGATGAGGATGGCGGCTTGCGCAACGCCCGTAGATCCTCCGGAGGCCAGCAGGAGCTCGTCTCCAACACTGAACGGACCCGCAAACGAGACTGTCCACAAAGACAAACCACAACCAGCAACGCCAATGAGCGCGGCAACAGCGACGCGCGTTGAGTTGGCTGCTTTGCGCAGGGCGCCGAGATCGAAGATCAGCACAGCGAGCGCTGCAATTTCAAGAACTGTTTCAGGAAGCGTAGAGCCGAAGAGATCGAGATAGCTCATTGCGCGCCTCCCGCGAGCAGCGCCTTCACGGCCGGCTCAATTTGATCGAGAAGAATGCGGGGGTAAAGGCCGACGACGAGCGTGGAAATGCCGAGCAGCGCGACGCCGGCATACTCCGGCCAGGTGATGGGCGCGAATTTGTGCAGATGTTCGGACTCGAGCTCGTGCGGGGTGGGCAGCGCGTCGCTGAAGAAAGCCTTTTGCAGAGCGCGCCAGATGTAGGCGACTCCAACGATAATGCCGATGCCGGAAGCAGCGGTCCACCAGGGATTCACTTGCCACGCGCCGACGAGGACTTGCAGCTCGGCAACGAATCCAGAAAAGCCGGGCAGGCCCATGGACGCTACACCGGCAAAGACAAAAGCCCACGCGGCGAAGGGTAGCCGTCGCGAGAGGTGCATGGGCTCGAGTTCAGCGAATTGGCGCGTGTGCGTGCGATCGTAGACGATGCGGCCGACAATGGCGAACAGGAGGCCGGCGATGACGCCGTGCGAGAACATCTGAAGGACCGCGCCATCGACGCCGATCTGGTTGAGCGTCATAAGGCCGAGGAGCACAAAACCCATGTGGCTGACGCTGGAGTAGCCGATGACGAATTTAAAGTCGGTCTGCGCCAGGGCGACGAGCGCGCCGTAGACGATTCCGATGACCGCGAGCCAGGCAAAGACGTCGCGCCAGGAACCGATGCCGATAAACGAGAATCCCCATGGATCGAGCCCGTGCGGAAAGAGGCCGATGCCGACGCGGAGGCAGCCGTACGCGCCGAGCTTCATGACGACGCCGGCAAGCAGCATGGAAGCGGCAGTAGGCGCGGCAACGTGGCCGGTAGGCGCCCAGGTGTGGAACGGCCACATGCCGGCGAGGATTGCGAAGCCGATAAAGACGAGCGGGAAACACCACAACTGGAAGCTGACGGGCAGGCCCGCGTGCGCGAGATAGCCGAGGGTAGTGGAGTGGCTACCTGCCATGGTGTAGGCCGCGAGCAGGCCAATGAGGACCATGGCCGAGCCGACGAAGGAGTAGAGCGCAAGCTTCATGGCGCCGTATTCGCGGCGCGTGGAACCCCAGATGGAGATGAGGAAGTACTTGGGAACGATGGCGATTTCGTAAAAGACGAAGAGTAGAAAAAGGTCACCGCTGAGGAAGACGCCGTAGACGCCGCCGATGAGCGCGAGATAAAACGCGAAGAACTGGTTGATGCGGAGCTCGATGTTCCAACTGAAGAGGACGCCGGCGACAGAAGCGATTCCGGTGAGGAGCACGAGCACGCGGCTGATGCCGTCGGCGACAAGCAGGTAGTGGATGCCCATCGAGGGCACCCAGAGCGCATCAACAAAGACCTGGCGCCCCTGGCCCATGGCGGCGGCATAGCCCGCAAGGCCAATCACGAGGCCGGCCACGGAAACGGCGAGCGCCCACCAGCGCGCCAGCGAGGGCCTGGATTTGGGCAGCAGCGCCGAGATGAGCGCGCCGGCAAACGAGATGTAGATGGCCCACGCCATTCTCTAAAATCTCCAACGCGAAAGCAGGTTCACGACCGTGGGGTTGATCGTATCGAGGATCAACCGCGGCGCAAGCCCGACGAGGAACATAAGTCCGATTACGGGTGCGAGTGCGATGCGCTCGCTGTGATGCAGATCGGGAAAGTTGGCCCAGCGCTCGGGGACCGGGCCGGTGAAGACTTTCTGAATGACGGTGAGGATCACGATCGCCGTTACGAGCAAACCGAGAATTGAAACGGTGGCCGCAACCCATGCGAGTGGAAAAGTACCGCGGAAGATGAGGAACTCGCTGACAAAACTGTTGAGGCCGGGCAGACCAAGCGAAGAAAACAGCACGATGCCCATGAGGCCGGCGAAGACAGGCGCGGGCTTGCGCAGGCCTCCGAAATCGTCGATGCCGCGCAGGCCACCGGTGCGGAATTGAATCATGGCGATAAACCAGAAGATCGCGGCCGCGGTGATGCCGTGATTGAACATCTGCAAAATGACACCGTTGAGTGCGGCGGCCTGGCTGGCCAACTGCGCTGCGCCGGAAACCGGAACGGCCAGCGCGAAGATCGCGAGCAGGCAATAGCCCAGGTGATTGACCGACGAGTAGGCAAAGACGCGCTTCAAATCTTTTTGCGCGGCAGCGGCCCACGCGCCCATGACAACGGTGATGACGGCGAGAACGAGCAGCGGCGTGCGCATGGCGGCGATCTGCACGCCGAAGATGGGCAGCGCGATGCGCAGCAGGCCGTAGACGCCCATCTTCGACATGGCGCCGGTGAGCAGCATGGTGACGGGCGAGGGCGCCTCGGCATACGCTGCAGGCAGCCAGGTGTGGAAAGGCACGATCGGCACCTTGACCGCGAAGCCGGCAAGTACGCCGATGGCAAGCCAGGGCATGACCGCGCCCAGATGCGCCGTGACCATTTGCGTGAGCGCGCCGGATGCGGCCATGGCTGTCAGAGTGCCGAAATCCATCGTGCCCGGCGTGTATTTCGTTCCCGTCGAAAGAAACACGGCGAGAAATGAGAGCAGCAGCGCCACGGAGCCAGCCATGGTGTAGACAAAAAATTGCGTGGCCGCCGGGCCGCGACGCGGTCCGCCCCACAATTTGATGAGGAAGAATGCGGGGATGAGGCTCAGTTCCCAGAACAAAAACCAATGAAAGAAATTGAGCGCGGTGAAGGAGCCGAAAAGGCCCGACTCGAGGATCAGGATGAGGCCGTAGAAGAGGCCCGGCATGTGGTGCACGCGGTGCGAGGCGTCGACCGACATGAGCGTGACGATGGCGGAAAGCAAGAGCATGAGGGCGCCGAGGCCGTCGACGCCAAGGTGATACTCGATGCCGAGCGAAGGCGCCCAACTGTGCAGTTCGACGAGGCCGATCATTCCGTTGGCCGGCAGGCTGATCCAAACGACAAGTGACAGGGCAAGGCAGGCGAGCGATGTGATGAGCGCGGTGCCGCGCGCGTGTCTACCGGCGAAGAGCGCGATTGCCGCGCCGATGAGAGGCAGCACGGTGAGGACCGTGAGAATCGGAAAGCCGCTGGCAAGTGCGTTCATGGCCGGCTGCTCCAGAAAAGAATGACAACGAGTGCGACGACGGCCACGGCCAGGATGCGCAAGTAGTTCTGCACGCGGCCGCTCTCGATGCTCGCCAGCAAGCCGCCGCCTTCTGAAAGTTCCTCACAGGTTTTGTCAAAGCCGCCATCGACCCAGTTGATGTCGAGCAGTCGATTGAGCTGCGCCCAGAGCGCAAAGAGCCACGCGACGAGAGCGACAATGCCGCCCCACACGCGACGGTCGAGCCAATCGGCCACGCTAGCCCACCACTTATAGAAGGCAATCACGGTGACGCCGTAGAATTCGTCAACGTAGAGGCGGTCGCGAAGGGGGCCCCAGAGCTGCGGCGCGGATTTCTCGAGCGCGTCAGGCTCCTCAGGCTGGGGCGATTTGTTGCCATAGAGCCGCCAGCCGAGGCCGAGGCCGAGAAAAACCACCAATGACGAAGTAAGCATGAGCAGGCCAAGGCCCGGCTCTGCGAATCCGCGCCAACTGAAGGTGGCTGGCCGGCCTTCGAGAAATGCGTGGAACCACGGCCACGCTGGAGTTCCGACGAAGCCGAGCGCAATGGCGAAGAAAGCCAGAATGGCGAGCGGCGCGGTCATGATTCTCGGGCTCTCGTGCGCTGTTCCGTGTCCGCGCCAGTAACCGAGGAATACGTAGCAGACCTGGCGCATCATATAAAAGGCGGTGAGCAGCGCACCGAAAACGAGCAGATAGAATGGGCCCTTTGCGACACTCCAATGTTGCGCGGCTTCCAGAATTCCGTCTTTCGACCAGAAGCCGGAGAAGAAGATTGGAAATCCGCACAGCGCCAGCATGCCGATGGTGTACGTGATGAAGGTGAGCGGCATGTCGACCTTGAGGCCGCCCATGCGGCGAATATCCTGCTCTTCGTGACAGCCGTGAATCACGGAGCCCGCGCCGAGGAAGAGCAGCGCTTTAAAAAATGCATGCGTGATGAGGTGGAACATGCCGACGGCGACACCACCGAGGCCGAGGCCAGCCATCATGTAGCCGAGTTGCGAGACAGTGGAGTAGGCGAGGATGCGCTTGATGTCGTTTTGCGCGATGGCGATGAGCGCGGCAAAGACTGCTGTGGCCGCGCCAACCCACGTGACGACGGTGAGAGCGACGGTGGTGCCTTCTGGATTCCCCGACGCAGTGAGCGGGATGCCAGCCGACATGAGGGGGTAAACGCGCGCGACAAGATAGACGCCGGCTGCAACCATGGTGGCCGCGTGAATGAGCGCCGAGACCGGCGTTGGGCCTTCCATGGCGTCGGGCAGCCAGACATGCAGCGGGAGCTGGCCGCTCTTGCCCACGGCTCCAGCAAAGATGAGCAGGGCGATGGCGCCGGCGGCGCTGAGGCCGAGGCCCGCGTGCTGCGTGGTCAGGATGGCCAGCGAAAGGGGCTCGATCGAACCGATTCCGTTGTTATACAAAAGCAGCGTGCCGGTCGAGGAAAACAGCCAGACAATGCCGAGGAAAAAGAAAATGTCGCCGACGCGTGTGGTGACGAAGGCTTTTTTTGCAGCGGCCGCGGCCGAAGGCTTCTGGTACCAGAAGCCAATAAGGAGATACGACGTGAGGCCAACGATCTCCCAGCACATAAAGAGAAGCAGCAGGCTGTTCGAGATGACCACGCCCAGCATGGCTCCGGCAAAGAGCGAGAGGAAACAGAAGAAGCGGGTGAAGTTCTCGTCGTGCGCCATGTAGCCGAGGGAGTAGATAAAGATGAGCAGGCCAACAAAGCTGACCATCACGAGCATGATGGCTGCAAGTGGATCGAGAACCCAGCCGAGGTCGACGCGCGCGGCGCCGAAGTGGAACCACGCGAAGTTCACCGTTTCTCGCACCGCCGTACCGTGAGCCCAGCCGCCGACAACGTGTACAAATGCGATCAGCGACAGGAAAAGCGAAAACCCGAGGGAGCCCGTCGCCAGCACGGAAGCAGTTTGGCGGCGCGGCTGCTTGAGGAGTGCAATAACTCCGGAGGCAAGCATTGGCACGGCGGGAATGAGCCACAAAAGGCGCGTGATCGACGACGCGGCGAACTGCGGAACGAAGGAAGCGGATTGCTGAATCAAGCGTTCACCCCTTCATCCTGTCGATCTTGTCGAGTTCGGTGGTGTTGGTGTGGCGATAGATGGCGATGACCAGGCCCAGGCCCACCGCTGCTTCAGCCGCGGCCACGGCGATGGAGAAAATGGCGAACATCATGCCGGTCAGCGGCTCGGGATGCGGGCCATAGCGCCAGAAAGCGATGAGGTTCAAATTGGCCGCGTTGAGCATGAGCTCGATTCCAATGAGAACGAGAATGGCGTTGCGCCGAACGAGCGCGCCGCCAAGGCCGATGGCGAAGAGCATGGCTGCAACGAGAAGATAGCCGGCGAGGGGCGTCGTCATCTGGGCCTCGCTTTCTCGTGCATGGCCACGATGACCGCGCCGATGGTGGCGGCAGTGAGCAGCAGAGCCAGAATTTCAAGCGGCAGCACGTAACGGCCCACAAGCGCGTTGCCGATGTCGTACACGGTGACGGAAGGAACGGCATTCTGCTGGGGAATCGCACTTACGCTGGCGAGTACTGACCATCCGATAACGGCAAAGACAGCGGCAGCGATGATCAAACCCAGGAACCACGTCTTGCTAAAGACACCGTCTTTCGGGAGATCGGAACCGCGCGTGAGCAGGATGGCGAAGACGATCAAAATGGCGACAGCGCCGATGTAAACCAGGATCTGCGCGAAGCCCGCAAACTGCGCATCGAGCTGGAGGAATAGCAGGGCCAGTCCGGCGAAGGCCACCGTGACGGCGAGCGCGCAGTGGACCAGATGCTTGAGCAGCACGGCGGCCAGGCCACCGGCCAGCGTGACGGCTGCAAGCAGATAGAAGATGGGATTCATGCGATCAATCCCTTTCGCGAAGAAGCCGAGGCAGACCTCGCAGCCGAAAAGCAACCGCAGATCCTTCGACTCCCTTCGTCCTGCGGACTTCGTTCGCTCAGGATGACAATGCTTTCTTGAGCGGACGGAGCGTACACGAAACCTTGCACCCCAGACTCCTTATCCAGTGCCTCACTCAGCATAGCGGTAGCTCCTGCGGCCAAAGTGCTCGCCGCGCATGCCCAGCCGGCCCATGACGATGTAGGCCCCCGCGAGAATGACGGTGCAGACCACCCAGCGCTGCCAGCCTTCGCCCATGAAGCGCCATAGCGCCGTTACCAACAGATTGAGCAGGGTGTAGGGCAAAACAAATTTCCAGGCAAAGTTCATCAGCTGATCCTGGCGCAGGCGGGGCAACGTGCCGCGCATCCAGATAAAAACGAAGATCGACATCATCACTTTGCCGAAAAACCAGATCCACGACGGAATGAACTGGAGGAATGAAAGCGGCGCCGACCATCCGCCGAGAAAGAGCGTAGTTCCGAGGCCGGAGATAGAGAACATGGCGAGATATTCGCCGAGAAAGAAGAGCGCGAATTTGAAGCCGGAGTATTCCGTATGGTAGCCGGCAACAAGCTCCGATTCGCCTTCAGGCAGATCGAACGGCGAGCGATTGGTTTCAGCCGTAGCGGCGATGGCGTACATGAGAAAACCCGCCAGACCCCAAGGCGTGAAGATGTACCAGTGCGGAAAGATACCGGTGTACGTGTTCTGAGCCGCGACGATCCTGGGCAACGAAAGCGAGCCGGTAATCATGACGACGGCAACGCTTGAAAGCAGCAGCACAACTTCATAGCTGATCATCTGCGCCACGGCGCGCATTGCGCCGAGCAGCGAATATTTGTTGCGGCTGGACCAGCCAGCCATGAAAACTGAAAGCTCCGTAGCCGCGCCCATGGCGAAAAAGAAGAGCAGGCCCGAGTCCATGTCGACGAGGACCATGTTGCGACCCATGGGCAGGACGGCGAAGCCCATGAATACCGTGACCACCAACGCGAGCGGCGCAAGAAAATGCACCGCGGCGTTGGCGCTGAGCGGAACAATGTCTTCCTTGGTAAGCGATTTAATGCCGTCGGCGACCGGCTGGAAAAGGCCGTAGGGCCCGACGCGATTGGGGCCAATCCGGTTCTGGATGCGCCCCAGGCCCTTGCGCTCGAAAACCGTCGTCAGCGCGAAGAGACCGGGAAAGACGCAGACAATGGCGATAACGCCGAGCAGAACTGCCGCAGCGGGCTGCAGAGCAGCGGGCAGAAATCCCACCAGCCAATTGCGCAAGAGGATAAAAACCTGATCGAGATTTGCGAAGAAGGAATTCGCCGACATTGCCTAGCTTCCTCCTTCTTTTTTCGCAGGCGGAGCAGCGGACGGTGCCGGGCTGGTCGCAGCGGCAGCGGTGGCTGCGGCGGCTTTGGCGGCGGCAGCTTCGGCCGCAGCTTTGGCCTTCGCTTCCGCCTTGGCTTTTTCCTCCGCGAGGCGCGCATCCACTTCAGCGGCCTCCGTCGGATGGATGGAGTGGTAATACGCGTTTGACTTGGCCAGTTTCTCGCGATCTTCGAGCAGACCGGCGAAGCGATCATCGGTGGCCAGCTCAAATTGCGTGTCCATCTTGATAGCCTCGAACGGGCAAACTTCAACGCAGATCTGGCAGCTCATGCAGACGGAGATATCGATGTCGAAGCGCGCGGGATAAAACTGCGGCTTGCCCACGTAATCCGGCTTTTTGTCGACACTCTTTTCAATGTAGATGCACTTGGGCGGGCACTCTTTCTCGCAGATCTGGCAGGCAACGCAGCGCAAGCCGGCCTCCCAGTCGGAGCCGTCGTAGACGAGAAAGGGAAAGACGCGCGCGTTTTCGGCGGTGGGAATCCGATGTTCCGGATACTCCACCGTCGTGAGGCGCTCTTTGGAGACGTAGCTTCCGAAGAAGTTCCGCGCCGTCTCCGCCATCCCTTTCAGAATTCCATCACCCAGCAAAGCATTTACTCCAGTTCACAGTTCACAGTTCGTCTAATCGCATGTCAATCGGCAAAGGAGAACGTCTGCGCCTCAAGCGTCGCCTGCATCGATCCTTCAGGCGTCCCCGAGGCATTTTCATTTCCCGTCGCCGTCACGCTGGTCACCCGTGCATTCGTCAGGATCCATTCAAGAGCGCCTCCAGTGGATGCAGGCGCGGGCTCCGTGTTCTTGTTCTTACTCTTTCCTTTGGTCACGGCATTCTGCGTCCAACTATCCGAGGCGGCCGATCCGCCGCTATCGCCATCCGTCAGCTTGCAGCTCCTTCAAGTTCTCACCGTCTTGCGCCATCGACAAAAACGTTTCGTAGTCCTTGCCGAGACCAAAGCGAATGGTGAGCTCGAAGCTGGCATTGCCGGCTCTTCCGGAACTCGCGGCGGCCCCAGTTGGCTCGCCTGCCATCGATCCGGAACTGGTCACCTTAAAGGTGAATCCGGTGAGTGAAAGGTTGATTTTGGCGCCATTTGCCGCATCGCACGTTAGATTGTAGGTGCCCGCCGCGCGCGCGCTCATTGCCGCGCCGAGCGTGAAGCAGATTACGAAGAGAGCTTTCATAGCGTTCACGATCTTCATCTCGACCTCCTAACCGTTGCCGCTGCGTTTCGACCTGAACCGGTCTCCACGTCAACATCTCTACCGGTCCACTTCTCCGAGGACAATATCCACGCTGCCAAAGATCAGTACCACGTCGGCGACATTGTGCCCCAGGCACATGTCTTCCAGAATCGTCAGGTTGATGAGGCTGGGCGGACGCACACGATAACGATAGGGATTCGGCCCGCCGTCGCTGATGAGATAAAAGCCAAGTTCGCCCTTGGGCGCTTCAATGCGGCCGTACGCCTCGCCCGGCTTGGGGCGGAAGCCGCGAATCTTGGCCTTCGCGTCCATGATGGGGCCGGCGGGAAGATCTCTTGATCGCCTGCTCGAGAATCCTGATCGACTCGCGCATCTCGAGCACGCGCACCATGTAGCGGTCATAGATGTCGCCGTGGTCGCCCAGCGGAATGCGGAACTGGAAGCGATCATAGATGCCATAGCTGTCGACTTTGCGAATGTCGTAGTTCACTCCCGACGCGCGCAGCATGGGACCGGAGACTCCGGCGTTGACGGCAAGCTCCGGGCGCAGAATGCCCACACCCTGACAGCGCGCCATGAGGATTTCGTTCGATGAGAGCAGAGCCTCGAATTCGTCGACGAACGCAGGCAGGCCTGCGACGACTTTGCGCGTTGCGTCGAGCCACGACGCGGAAACATCCACACGGCAGCCGCCGAAGCGCATGTAGTTGCACATCATGCGCGAGCCAGTGAGGGACTCAAAGAGATCGAGGATCTTCTCGCGCTCCTTGAAGGCGTACATCAGCGGCGTGCCGCTGGCGCCCATCTCCTGAATAAGGAAGCCGATGGAGGAGGCGTGATTCTGAATGCGCGTGAGCTCGGCGAGGATGACGCGAATGTATTCGGCGCGTTCGGGAACCGGCTGGCCGACGAGCTTCTCCACCGCCAGCGCGTAGGCCCAGTTGTTGGTGAGGGAGCAGAAGTAATCGAGGCGGTCGGTGTAAGGCATCGAAGCCAGATACGAAGCGCCTTCGGCGATCTTTTCGTGATTGCGGTGCAGGTAGCCGAAGACGGGCTTGAGGCGGACGACGCGTTCGCCGTCGAGCGCCACGTCCATGCGAAAGACGCCGTGCGTCGAAGGATGGTGCGGCCCCATGGCGACTTCGAGCAGCTCGCCCTCGCCGTCCGGCTCGATGACCGGCGGCCGATTCCAGCCTGCAACCTTCTCCGCATTGGTTTCCATGACGCTCATTTTGCAGCGGCTTCCTCGTCTCAAATCTCTGTTGCCTGTTCCCTGCCTTTATGCTCCTCCGCGCGCTTCAGAACCTCGTCGTGGGGGGTGGGCTCATACTCAAAGTCGTCGGGCTCCACGTAATCCTTGCGCATCGGAAAATCCTTAAATTCCGGCCACATCAAAATGCGGCGCAGATCGGGGTGGCTCGTAAACACAATGCCGTAGAGATCAAAGACCTCGCGCTCCTGAAACTCCGCCGATCGCCAAACGGGTGTGAGCGACGGGAGCTCGACCTGGTCGTGCCGATTTACCGTGCGCATGCGAATCACGAGCGGGCCGTGCTTTTTCGAGACCGAATAAAGATGGTAGACCGCTTCAAGGCAACCGGGCTCAACGCGCTTGCGCGTTTCTTCGACCGTCTCTTCAACTGGCTGGTCAACTTTTTGCCCATCGGGACCGTCAACGGTCTTGGTCACCGTGCGCGTCACCTTTACTTTTTCCGACACTTCTTTGTCGGGCCAGTCGACGCCGGAGACGTTGGAGAGAAAATCGAAGGCGAGTTCCGGATCGTCGCGAAGAAATATTGCGACGGCGACGGCGGACTCGGGCGCGAGGCGCAGCGAGTGCTGCGCGGAGGGGCCTGGATTCGGCACAAACTCCACGCCTGCGCCGGTAACCGCCGCCTCAATCGCCGCCTTGATCTCTTCTACTGACTTCAAAATCAGCTCCTAGCTTCCAGCCTCTAGCTCCTAGCCGCTTCATCACTGCCGCCGGGATCTTGCCACTCAATTCTCTGTTTTCTCTTCTCTACATTTACCTGATCGTGATCGGCACCGGCCAAACTCCCGGGTTCGAGGTTGGTTCCAGATCATGCTCGCCCTGCTCGGGCACCGGAAACTCGCCCTGCGCGCTCGCGTCGAGATGGCGCGGTCTGCCCTCGCCGGTCAACGGCTGGCCGTCGATTTTCTTTTGCAGCGTCATGAATGCCTGGATCAGCGCTTCAGGACGCGGCGGGCAGCCGGGAATGTGCACGTCGACCGGAATGTAACGATCAATGCCCTTGAGCACGTTGTAGCCTTGCTTGAACGGACCGCCGGAGATGGCGCACGCGCCCATGGCGATCACGTAGCGCGGCTCGGCCATCTGGTTGTAGAGGCGCACCACCTGCGGCGCCATCTTCTTGGTCACCGTGCCGGAGACGATCATCAGATCGGCCTGCCGTGGCGACGGCCGGAACACCTCGGCTCCGAATCGCGCCAGATCGTAGCGAGCCATCGTCGTGGCAATCATCTCGATGGCGCAGCACGCCAAGCCGAACTGCATGGGCCACACCGAGTTGCGGCGACCCCAGTTGTAGAGATCCTCGATCGTGGTGACGAAGATGCCCTGCTTGCCTAGCTCGATCTTGAGTTGTTGATCAACCGCCATTGGTCGCTTCGCTCCAGTTGTCAGTTATCAGTGGTCAGAAAGGGCGTTGCCGATGCCATATTCGTTCGCGCTCGCTTCAAAAAAGCTGACCACCGACAACTGTTCACCGATCACTGCATTTTTCAATGCCACGTGAGCACACCTTTTGCCCATGCCCACGCCAGCCCCTCCACGAGCAGGAGCACAAACACCAGCATGGCAGCGCAGGCCGCCGCGCCCAGGCCTGTAAACGCCACCGCGAACGGCAGCAGAAAAACGGCTTCCACGTCGAAGATGAGAAAAATAATGCCGTAGAGGTAATACGCCGAGCGAAACTGCATCCACGCGTCGCCCTTCGACTCCAGGCCGCACTCGTAAATGGCGTTCTTGACCGCGTTGGGCTTGGCCGGCGAATAGACCCGGGCCCATAACCAGGCCAGCCCCAGCGGAGCGAGGCCAAAACCCAGTGCCGCTGCGAACAAAACTGCCAATGAAAAGTAAGGACTTGAAGTCATTGCGGGAAAGAATTTACCCCTCTTTCAAGCTACCAGTTTGGGGTAGGTTTTGGCGAAGCAGTTGGCGCCTGCAAGCGCCATTCAGGCGGCTTTTTGCCCCATTTATCCCATCAGGTGAACCGTTGGCTGAAGGAGGGGTCCAGCCGGCCTAATCATCGTCGCCGGCCGCCTTCTTCGCGCGGGCTCTGAGCATGGGCGGCACGGGCGCCGAGCCCATGGCGTTCTTCCAGAGAATCACGTTGAGTTTTTCGGCCGGCGCGCGGTCGGCGTGGCTGAAATCCATTTTCATGCTGGCCTTTGCTCCCGCCGCGTTCTTTGGATTCGCGGTGTAAATCAGCCCGTTGTCGCGGTTTGTGTAGTCGGCCGTGTAGGGCGCCTGATCACCAGGCCCTGTGAAGAGCGAGCTCGATCATCGAACAGAACGCGTCGTTGTTGTTCATCGGCGGCAGGCCGAGCAACGCTTCGATGGTGCGGACGACGCTTACGGTGGAGTAAAAGCGGTTATCGACGAATGGCGCGCCGCTGGGCCCGTGCGGCGAGTATTTGCTGATGACGAGGGCGATGCTGCGATGCGCGTCAACGTGGTCGGCGCCGTTTTGCGCGTCGTCCTCGAGGACAAAAAAAGCCGTGTCGTCCCAATAAGGTGAGTGCGAAATGGCCTCCACGGCGCGTCCGACGGCAAGATCGTTGTCGGCGACGCTGGACTTCGGTGTCGGCCCCCCGGGCCGCGTTCCGTAGGTGTGGTCATTGGGGAGGCGCAGCATGACGAACTCAGGCATGGTGTCGTGGCCATGCTCGCGATCGGCAACCCACTGCTTGAGGTGGCGCAGAAAAATCTCCACGCGAATCTGGTCGGGGACCATGAGCTCGAAGTCCGGCGCCTCTGGTGCAAAATGGCCCACCAGCTCGGGCTTAGTGGCGATGTTGGATGCCAGCCGTGGAATGGGCCACGGCCACTTGTTCACTCCGCCTCCCCACTCGGCAGGCAGCGCCTCGCCCGGCGCAAACGCCTTGTGCGCACAGACTGGACCGGCCTGCATGGCGCCCAGCGTGGCGTCGGCAACCGCCGGCTGGTCGCAAAACGTCGACGATATGTATTCGCCGAAGTGGTAGTACGTTTTGCCGTGCGCGGCCAGATCGCCCCACAAATAGCCGCTGGCCGGCTCATTCACGTCAGGAATCTTTTGCAGCAGCGGATACCCGTCGGCCACGACGCCTTCGTAATCGTATGGGCGCTGCTCACCACGGTAGTTCTGCTGCCAGGTCTTCTCGAGGTAATCGGAGCCGATAGCTGCGGTCGACCAAACGTGGCCGTCGCCGGAGACTTCGCCTGAATCGAAGAAGTTGTCGAGCACGCCGAACTGGAGCGCGAGCTTGTGTTCGTTGGGAGTTACGGCCTGCCCATACATCGCGAGGTTCGGGTCGCCGTTGCCCACTTGCTTGCCGTTCTGCCCAAGATCGCCGAGGATCTGATCGTAGGTGCGGTTTTCCTTAATGATGTAGATGACGTGACGAATGCGGTGGCCGCCGCCGGCAAATGCGATCTGCTCCTGCGCCGCTTTCATGCGGTTCGAAGCCAGAACGATCGATGTCCAGTCTGCCAGGTGGCTGTCGATCTCGGACACATCGATCGCGGCCAGTGAGCCGTAAAGCAAAGTCGGAATATAGGTGCTGCTGCCCCTGCGTTGATGCGGCTGCGCATCGGCGATCTTCTGAGGGAAGTTGTTCGGGCCGGTTCCCTTGCCCTTGTCGGTCGCGACGTAAAGCTTACCGCCGGAGGGCGTCGCGACATACGCCATCGACATCGGCATCCACTCGGTGGGAATGAATCCGTCTGGCTCGACCATTCCTGCCTTCGCGGCCTTAGGCGTTAACTTGCGTGGGTCGATCACGGCGACCGCATCGGTGGCCATGTTGGCGACATAAAGCCGGGTGCCGTCGGGGTTGATGACCAGAGCCACCGGCTCTGCGCCGAAATAGCTCTGCCCCGGCAGGCGCGTATCGAAGTAGCCCTTGACGGCGAATTGTCCCGCGCCGATATTCACGGCGGCGACGGCGTCACGATCGGCGAGCGCGACGTAGAGCATTTTTTTATCGGGCGAGAACGCGAAGGCACATGGATGCGTTCCCGGAGCGATAGGGCTGCGGGGCTTAAGCAGCGCGAGCTTGCGGGCCACCGTGCCGCGCGCCAAGTCAAGCTCAACGATCTCCGAAGCGTTCCACAGCGCGACAAACGCGCGCTTGTTATCGCTGGTGACGGCTAGAGCGACGGGGTAGGTCGAGGGCACTGCATCACTCTCGGAGAGATCGAACCGCTTCTCGATCGCGCCCGTTGCGGCGTCAAGCAGGACGACATCATCGGAGAGATTTTCGGCAACGAGCAGCTTTTCATGATCCCCTTCGCCCAGGACCGCAATCGCGGCAGGATAGGGCACGCTCTCGTGGCTGTCGATTCCTTCGGGAAGGCGCGTCGTTCTTCCTGGCGGAAGGGGCGCACTCGGAAGATGAATTATCCGCTCGGACGCGATCTTGCCTGCGGAGAACGTGTTGACCGCGATACCGCTGCCCACATCGTCTCTGCTGTTGCCTTTCGCATCGCTGAGCGAAGCCATGCTGGCGTAGATGCGGCTGCCGTCGCGGTTGAACGCGAGACCCGAATAGAGCGTCTGGTGCGCGCGATAGAAGGTCCGCGCATCAGGAAAATCGGTGACCGTGCCGGTCGCGGTGTCGAGAACCGAGAACGATTGGTCATACTTCGATTCGAAGGTTCCATAGCCTGCGTTCACTGTCACCACGTAGCGGCCATCGGGCGAAACAGCCATCGAGATGGGCTCGCTGTTGATGCGCTGCGGATGGCCGGGGACTTCGCCGATCAGTTGCTTGCTCGAGGGCAGGTCGATAGCCGGATTGGTTTGGACGGTTTGCGCCGAAAGCGCGATCGAGCCAAAGCAGACGGCGAAACCGGAAAATGCTCGATGAATCCCGAATCCCATTGAGAAAGCCCCACGGCTATCTAACGAACCTTTGATGAACGTAATGTAAACCGTGAAGGCGGCAAGTGGCGACAGGTGGTTTGGCGATGGAGATGATGGGCGAGGGCTCGCGCCGGGAGAATGGCCGGACGATGGGTTTCCCGACCTTTCTCCGCCGCGAAAGCCCGCAGCGGAGAAAAGTTGGGAACAGGGAGAACGGTCGAAAGCCGGTTACGGGTAAATGCCGCGAATCTGCACGGCCTCGGCGACACGGCCGATGCCGAGCATGTTGGCGGCGATGCGCATGGGAACCTTCCGCTCCAGATGAATCTTGAGCACGTCGCGGAAGGCTGTCTTCATCACGTGATCGAGGCGCTTGTAAATGTCCCGGGCCTCCCAGAAGAGGTGCTGTTCATCCTGCACCCACTCGAAGTAGGAGACGGTGACACCGCCCGCGTTGCACAGAATATCCGGGATTACAAAGATGTCTTTGCTCTCGAGAATTCTGTCGGCAGCGGGCGTAAGAGGCCCATTGGCGGCTTCGGCGACGATACGCGCACGCACCGCGCCTGCATTCTCAGCCTGTATGGCATTTTCAAGGGCGGCAGGCACCAGGATGTCGCAGGGCATGGCGAGCAGCTCGTGCGGCAGGATCGGCTCGCTCTCCGGGAACCCATCCACATGGCCGCAGAGCGATTTCATGTGAATCAGTTCGGGTATATTCAGGCCGTTCCGGTTATAGACGCAACCCGTCGAGTCGCTGACAGCGATGATTTTTGCGCCCGCTTCGTAGAGCAACTGCGCGGCGATTGAGCCGGCGTTGCCGAAGCCCTGCACCGCGACAGTCGCTCCCTTGAGCGAAATGTGCAGGTGCTCGCAAGCGGACTCGATGGTCGAAAACACACCGCGGCCCGTGGCCTCGTTGCGGCCCAGCGATCCGCCCAGGCTGATGGGCTTGCCCGTCACCACACCGGGAATCGCATAACCCTTGGTCATGCTGTATGTATCCATGATCCAGGCCATGGTCTGCGAGTTGGTGTAGACGTCGGGCGCGGGAATATCCTGCTCCGGCCCGATGATGGGCAGAATTGCACTGGTGTAGCGGCGCGTCATCCGCTCCAGCTCGCCCTGCGACATGGATTTCGGATCGCAGGTGATGCCGCCTTTGGCTCCGCCGAAGGGGATGTTGACAACGGCGCACTTCCACGTCATCCACGTAGCCAGCGCCTTCACTTCGTCGAGCGTGACTTGCGGATGGAAGCGGATTCCGCCCTTGGCCGGCCCGCGTACCGAGCTATGCTGCACGCGATAGCCCACAAAACGGTGGATGTGTCCGTCGTCCATGCGCACCGGCACGCCCACCGTCAGCATGCGCTCGGGATACTTGATCATCTCGCGCGTGTTTTGTTCCAGTCCCATGGCGTTTGCCGCGGTGTCGAAGTTCTCCATGGCCACGTCATAGGGATTTGCTTGAATCGCTACTGCTGTTGGCATTGATGCCACCTCCTTGCCTGGGCATGACATCCGGCGCACTCAAGCGTCGCCGGCATTCGCTCAGGCCAAGCTTGTTTCCGCAATCCGCGCCGCGTTCTGCTCCGCCTGCCGGCCGCCTGCGTACACCGGGAGCAGCCATTTGCGGTAAGCGGGCAAATTTCCGTGCGTAGCGTCAAAGTACAGCTGCCGCAACCGGCGCGTGACTGCGCCGATGGACCCGTTCGCAACCGGGCGATGATCGACGCGCACCACCGGCGCCAGGCCCACCGCCGTTCCGGTCAGGAACAGCTCGTCGCATACATAAAGTTCACTGCGCGCGATGGGCCGCTCGACGGTTTCGAGGCCCAGCTCGCGCGCGGCAAGTTCGATGATGGAGTCGCGGGTAATGCCTTCAAGAATGTTGTCGGCCACGGCAGGCGTGATCAGCCGCCCTTTGCGAACCATGAAAAGATTGCAGGTTGATCCTTCCGTTACATGGCCGCTCTCGTTCAGCAAAATGGCCTCGTCGAATCCCGAGCGGCGCGCCTCGTCGCCGGCCAGCGCGCTGTTGGCGTAGGCGCCGCAAATCTTGGCGCGGGGCGGAATCGCATTGTCCTCGATTCGCCGCCAGGAACTCACACCGGCATGCAGGCCGTTTCCGCTGTGCAGATATTCGCCGTAAGGAACGGCGGCGATGAAGAAGCTGTCCTGGTCGTCGAGGGCCACTCCGATGCGTTCCGCGCTCTTGTAGGCCAATGGCCGGATATAAAGGTCGGTGTTGAAGGCGTTGCGCCACGCCAGCTCGGCGGTGATTGCGCATAGCTCTTCGGCGGTGAGCGGCACATCGATGTGCAGGATTCCGCAGTTCTGCTTCCAGCGTTGATAGTGCTCCGTGGGCCGCAGAACATAAAGCTCGCGCGAAGCCTCGTTCCAATACGCGCGAATGCCCTCGAATACGCCGGTTCCGTAGTGCAATGCGTGGGTCAGGATTCCGATGCGCGCATCGCGCATGGGCATATATTGCCCGCCGAAGTACACAATCAGGTTGGGATCGGCATCCGCCTTCACGTCACACCTCCACAAGCGCCTCCCGGTACAGTTCCCTTCCCCGCGCCAGGGCGCGCTCGTCCAGTTCCACCCAGCGTGAATTTTTGACCAGGCGGCGCAACGCGTCGTCAATGCTCGCCTGTGGCAGCACGCCTGCAATTTCCAGCAGCGCGCCCAGCATCACCATGTTGGCCGCTCGCTTATCGCCCAGCTCGTCGGCCAGCTCAGTGAACGGGAGAGCAAGCACATGCACGCCGTCGCGCACGCAATCGGCCGGAAACTCCTGGCCGTTGTAGATCACCCATCCGCCGCTGCGCACGCTCTTATCGAACTTGCGCAGCGAGGGCTCGTTCATCGCCACCAGCACGTTGGGCGAAGTGACCAGCGGCGAGTCGATGGCCTGGCGCGAGAGCCGTACGTGGCAGTTCGATGTTCCGGAGCGCATCTCAGGGCCATACGAGGGCAGCCATGAGACTTCGAGTCCGGCGTCGAGACCGGCCTCAGCCAGAACCTCGCCAAGGAGCAGGACGCCCTGCCCGCCGAAGCCGGCAATGCGCACTTCGAGATCGATCTCCTTGTCGCCCGCGAGGGCTGCCGCGTTGCCTTCAGGTAAATCATTCTCGGCAACCCCGAGAATGCGCGGCAGCTCATCGAGCGCAGGTTGCGGCGTCACTGGCCTCAGATCTGACGCCTTAATCCGCTCTTTCGTCCGGTCACAGAAGACACCGAGCGGAAACTCTTTTTCCATCACAACGTGTACCCAATGCTGCGCTTCGACGGGCGTGAGCTTCCAAATGGTCGGGCAGGGCGAAAGCACTTCAATCAGCGAAAATCCCAGTCCGCGCACCTGATTTTCAAGCCCGCGCTTGATGGCTCGCGACGCCTGGGCAATTTGCTTGTTATCGCCCAGGGCCACGCGCTCAATGTACGCGGGCGCCTGGAGCGTGCTCAGCAGCTCGCTCACATGGAGCGGATAGCCTTCGGTCGCCGCGGTGCGTCCGTTTGGAGTCGTGGTGCTCTTCATTCCCAGCAGCGTGGTGGGCGCAGCCTGGCCGCCGGTCATGCTGTAGATGGCGTTGTTTACAAAAAAAACGGTAATGTTCTCTCCGCGATTGGCCGCATGCAGAATCTCCGCCGATCCGATCGCCGACAGATCGCCGTCGCCCTGGTAGCTGATGACGATGCTCTCGGGACGGCTGCGCTTGATGGCCGTGGCCACCGCCGGCGCGCGGCCGTGCGCAGACTGCACATTGCCCACGTCAAAGTAGTAATAGGTGAAGACCCCGCAGCCGACAGGACCGACCATGACGGTGCGATCCTGCACGCCCAGATCATCGATGGCTTTGGCGATCATCTTGTGCACGGTGCCGTGGCCGCAACCAGGGCAGAAGTGCGTCTGGTGTTGAAGGTCTTCCTTGCGTTCGTAGCACTCGTAGAAGGACGCGGCCCTGCCTTGCGCGACTTCGTACTCCGCCGTCGATTCAGTAGACATTTGCCAAACGCTCCTCTTCTCGAGCCGGCTGCATGAGACCACCACGGCGCGCCAGTTCGCGAACCAACGCCAGCACTTCCTCGTGCGACGGCACATTGCCGCCGACGCGGTTTAAAAACTCGACCGGACGCGAGCCGTTGAGCGCAAGCTTCACGTCCTCGATCAACTGGCCCGTGCTCATCTCGACCACCGCGAAAACGCGCGCGCTGAAGGCCAGGCGCTGGAACTGCACCACGGGAAATGGATAGAGCGTGATGGGGCGCAGCACGCCCACTTTAATCCCGGCAGCGCGAGCCTCCGCGGTCACAGCTTTCAAAATGCGGCCGACAATGCCGTAACCAACGAGCACGATCTCAGCGTCGGCTGTCATCCACTCTTCCGCACGGGTTTCGTGCTGCTCGGCGATCTTGTATTTGGCCTCAAGTGCGCGGACGTGTTTCTCCAACTTGTCGAAATCCAGCTCCAGCGAGGTGATCAGATTGCCGCGCGATGCGGCAGTGCCGGCAACGGCCCAGTCCGGCAGGCGCGTCGCCGTAGCCGTTTGCGCAAACTCCACCGGCTCCATCATCTGCCCGATAAATCCGTCGGCGAGAATCACCACCGGATTGCGGTAGCGGTCAGCCAGATCGAAGGCCGAAGCAGTCAGGTCGGCCATCTCCTGCACGGAGTGCGGCGCGAGCACGATGGTCCGATAATTACCATGGCCGCCGCCCTTCACCACCTGGTGGTAGTCGCCCTGCTCGGCTCCGATGTTGCCGAGACCCGGGCCACCGCGCGTAATGTCGGCGATGACGCAAGGCAACTCCGCGCCGGCCATGTAGCTGATGCCTTCCTGCATCAGGCTGATGCCGGGTCCGCTCGACGCCGTCATCGCGCGCACGCCCGCCGACGCCGCGCCGTACAACATATTGATGGCCGCAACCTCGCTCTCCGCCTGCAAATAGATGCCGCCGGTTTTCGGCATGAACTCCGCCGCGGCCTCGGCTATCTCGCTCGCCGGCGTGATGGGATAGCCGTAAAACGCGCGGCATCCGGCAAGAATGGCGCTCTTGACGATGGCCTCGTTGCCCTTCATCAGTTGCTTGCGCATGCGCTCGCTCCTTCCGCTGCAGCCTTTGCCGCTCGCGCCTCAACTTCATGCGCGCTCACCAGCCGGTAAACCGTAATCGCCCCCGGCTCCGGGCAGACCATGAAGCAGATTCCGCAACCTGTGCAGCCTGCGCCTGCATACAATGCGGTACGGTAGCCATAGTGATTCAGCCGCTCGCTCATCGCGATCACCCTGGGCGGGCAGGCCTCAATGCACAGACCGCATCCCTTGCACTCCTGCTCGTCAATGTGCAATTGGCCCCGATCGCGTTTCTGATCCGGCATGTTTCCCTCCGTCATCGCGCTCACTCTGCCACCCTCCCAACCCCGTTGCTCAGGCAAATACCGGGGTCGCTTTCCGCTCCATATAGTGCGAGCGCACCGCAAAATCCTCAAGCTCAGCCCTGAAGCGCGGATCGGCAATGGAAATCAGCGCTTCGGCGCGCTCGCGCAACGTTTTTCCGTGCAGATACGCGATTCCGTGCTCGGTGACGACGTAGTGCACGTCGGCGCGCGAAGTAACTACTCCCGCGCCCGGCTCGAGCACCGGCACAATGCGCGAAACGGTTCCGCCGCGCGCCGTTGAAGGCAACGCGATGATCGGCACGCCGCCTTTGGACCGCGCGGCGCCGCGAATGAAGTCGATTTGGCCGCCGAACCCGCTATAAGGCCGCGTGCCCAGCGAATCTGCGCACACCTGCCCCGTCATATCCACCTGAAGCGCGCCGTTGATCGCTACCATGCGATCGTTCTGCGCCACCACAAACGGATCGTTGGTGTAACTGATGGAGCGAAATTCGAAGCTGGGATTCTCGCGGATAAAATCGAAAAGCCGCTGCGTGCCCAAGGCAAAGGCCACCACGGCTTTGCCGCGGTGGAGCGTCTTGCGTTCGCCGTTGATGACGCCCGACTCCATCAGTTCGATCACGCCGTCGGGACACATCTCTGTGTGAATGCCCAGGTCGCGCTTGTCAGTGAGGCAATGCAGAACCGCTTCAGAAATTCCGCCAATTCCCGTCTGAAGCGTGGCGCCGTCGGGAACGAGCGCCGCAACATTGCGCGCCACGCGCATGTGCAGCTCGGTGCACGGTTCTGCGTCGAGCTCGAGTAATGGCCGGTCCGTCTCCACGATGGAAGAGATGTGGCTCACGTGAATTGTGGTGTCGCCATGCGTGCGCGGCATTTGCTGGTTCACTTCGGCAATCACGATTTTCGCGTTGCGAACCGCGGTCAGCGTGCAATCAACCGTCGTGCCCAGGCTCACGAAGCCGTGCGCGTCGGGCGGGGAAACCTGCATGAGGACGACGTCGAGCGGCAGAGCGCCGCTCTCGAAAAGGCCTTCGATCTCGCTCAAGAAAATGGGGGTGTAGTCGGCACGGCCATTGCAAACCGCTTCGCGCACGTTATCGCCAAGGAACAGGCCGCGATGCCGGAAGTGCCCAGCGTACTCGGGGCGCGTGTAGTCGGCCGCCCCCAGCGTTTTCATGTGAATGATTTCTACGTCGCGGAGTTCGGCGGCGCGCGCCACCAGCGCGTCCACAAGAACGGAAGGCGTTCCGCAACCCGACTGGATCCAGACACGAGCGCCGGAGGGTACGGCTTTGAGCGCCTGCGCCGCGCTCATGCGCTTGCGCTGGGCTTCCTCGCTCCAGGTCATTCTGAGCTGCCGCTGCACATCCATTAAAGGACCTGCACCGGCTCCGATCGTTCCATCACGGGTCGCTCCTCCAGATGCTCCGAACACCCTTCAAGCCGCTATTAGTCTGGGCTTTAGGAGTGGGCTGCGCTGTGATGGGAGTCACCCCGGGCATTGCAAAATCCGGCCGGAATTCCGGGCTGGTTCGCTTTCCTTGTCGCTGCGCACAGCTATTACAGTCGATAAATGCGCGGATAAGGTTTTTGCACACAATTCATGCGCTGCGTCCGGGGCATCGGAGTTGCAACGCGTGAAGTGCAGCGGGCAGCCCGCCCACGCGAAGACTGAACATCGCAATCGCCCGGGGGCGGGCTTCCCTGGTTCGGGCTACATTCCCGGCCCGCTCGGATATGCAGGAAGATCGGGCGGCGCCGGCGGCAGCACCTTGGGATGCTCCTGAATTTCCTTCATCAGGTAGTCAACGGCCTTTTCGATCTGCGGATCATGTCCGGCCGCGAGCTGATCGGGATTATCTTCAACCTCGATGTCGGGCGCGACGCCATGATTTTCAATTAACCACTGGCTGTTGAGCCCGTAGAGCGAAAACTCCGAGCGCGTGACGTATCCGCCGTCCATCAAGGGGACTTCGCCGCGAATGCCGCGCACCCCGCCCCACGTCCGCGTGCCGATTACGGGGCCCAGCTTGTAAAACTTGAAAAAGTAGGTGAAGAAGTCGCCGTCTGAAGCCGCGTAGTGGTTGGTCACGCACGCCATGTAGCCGTTGAACACATCGTCCGGGATCGTGTTCGGAGCCCAGTTGCGCGCCGATTGCATGCCGGACAGAATCCGGCGCAACTTTTCCAGGATGATCTGGTCGACATTTCCGCCGCCGTTATAGCGCACGTCGAAGATGATGGCCTGCTTGCGAATCTGCGGGTAGTACTGGCGCACAAACTCGTTCAGCCCCGACGGCCCCATGTCGGGCAGGTAGACGTAGCCGATCTTGCCGCCGCTCAGCTTATCCACTTTCTCGCGGTTCGATTCGATCCAATCCAGTTCCCGCAATTTGAATTCGTTTCCTAATGGCTGCACGACTACGTCGTGCGAGCCCTCCATCGTGGGCTTGGAATTCACTGTCAGCGTAACGTTTTCGCCGGCGGTGTTCACAAAACCCTCATAGGGATTCTGCGGCGCATTCAGTTGGCGCCCGTTGATGGCGAGCAGATAGTCGCCCTGATGCACATTCACGCCCGGCTGCGTCAACGGAGACCGCAGCGTCTGTTCCCAGTTGGCGCCCGGCAGAATATGCGCAATCTTGTAGCGTCCGCTTGCCGCATCGAGCGCAAAATCCGCTCCCAGCATCCCCACATTGACGGGATGCAGGTCAGGATAATCGCCCCCGCCCACATACATGTGCGAGTTCGAAAGATCGCTGAACATCTCCCCGATGACGTAAGTCAGGTCGTAGCGATCGGCTACGTAGGGCAACAGCGGCTCATACTTCGCGCGCTCCGCCTTCCAGTCCACGCCGTTCATGGATTTTTCAAAGAAAAACGTGCGTTCCTGACGCCACGCCTCGTCGAACATTTCCTTCCATTCGGATTGCGGATCGATGTCCGCGCGCACTTCCGCGAGGTTAAGCGCTCCATCGCCAACGTGATGCTCCGAACCGGCCGGCGCGGCATCGATGATGCCCAACTTGTCTGGCAGTTCGGCGTAGAGCAATTTTTTGCCGTCAAACGAAAGAGAGAACTGCCCCGCCCCACTCAGCAGGACTTGATCCTTGCGCTTGTCCAGATCGAAAACGTGAATCTCCGCCGTCAACCCCGGTAACGGTCCTGAAAAGCCATCCGTTGGATTTGCCGCGTAGTAAACGAACCCATCGGCCGCGGCCAGGTTGTCCAGATTTCCCGGCGGAATGGGCATCGCAACAATCCGGCTCTGGATTCCATCGAGGTCGATGCGGAACGGTTCTTTCTTTTTGGCCTCGTCTTCGGGCTTCTCGCCGGCGGCAGGATGATCCGCGATTTTCGCACCGGCAGCGGGCTCGGCGCCTTTCGCGCCCGGAGCAGGCTCCGGCGCCTTCGCCGGCGCGGCGGGAGCGGGAGCTTCATCCGGCTTCTTCACCGCAGCTTCGTCGCTCTGCGGCGCAAACGGCGAGACCTCGTCCGCGCGCAGGGTAATTGCATACACCTTCTCCGCCTGCGGATTCGCGAATTCGTCATCGATGGGGCCCAGCACCTCATTGAACGTCCGCATCGAGATGAAGTAGAGATAATTCCCGCCGGGATCGAACACCGGATTGAACGAAGGATAAAAATCCGTCGTTGCATCGGTGATGCTCTTCGCGTCCAGCGAGTACAGCTCGATCAGGGGATAGTGGTTTTCCGGCACCTTGTCATAGGCGATCCACTTCGAATCAGGGGACCACGAGTAGTTGTGGAATTCGTCGTATTTGGCCGTATCCACGAGCACCGGCTTCTTATCGTGAATGTCGACGTAATACAAATGGAGCGAGCTGTCGGCATAGGCCAGCTTGGTGCTGTCGGGCGACCACACCGGCGGCATTAGAAATTCCGGCCCTCCGGTCGTGATCTGCTGCTCCGGTCCCATCCCATCCTGCGGCCGGATATAGATCGCCTGCTCTCCGGTGGCATCGCTTTCGTAGGCAATCCAGCGGCCATCCGGGGACCAGGCTACATTCTGCTCGCGAATCCCCGGTGACTGGGTCAGGTTCCGCGTCGCGCCATGCTCGGCCGGCACCGTGTAAACATCGCCTCGCGCCGTGAGGACCGCCCGCTTGCCGTCGGGAGAAAGGTCCGCGGAGTCGATCAGCTTCGCGGTCGAGGCCCAATGTGCACGCGCCTCGTTGGCGTCGCCGTCCACCTCAATCTCCAGCTGGCGCGTCTTTTCCGTCCTGGTATCGAACAGGCACAGCCAACCTCCGTGCTGGTAAACGATCTGGTCCCCGCTCAGGCTCGGCCACTCCACGTCATAGTCTGTGTAGTGCGTCAGTTGCTTCACCGCGCGCGACTTCAGGTCCATCGAGTAGAGATTCAACAAATGCCCTTCTCCGCGGTCCGACACAAAATAAACCGTGTCGCCACTCCACATCGGGAAGGTGTCGGTCCAATCGTCGTCGGTCAGCTGCTCGTAGGCGTGGGTTTTGAAGTTCCATCGCGAAAGCTTCTGCGCCATCCCGCCGGTGTAGCGCTTCCAGGTGCGGAAATTGCGAAAGATGCGGTTGTAAATCATCTCGCTGCCATCGGCGTTGAAGGCCAGCAGCCCGCCCCGGTCGATGGGCAGCCGCTCCGGCAACCCTCCATCGACGCTCACTGTCCACAGATGCCCGAACCACTCGTTGAACGAATCGCGGCGCGAAAGAAACACAATGCGTTTTGAATCCGGCGTCCACGCGATCACTTCGTTATTCGGCCCCATTCGCTCGGGAACCTCGCCGATATCGGGTACGAACGTCAGTTGCTTGGGCTGGCCGCCGGCAGCGGGAACGATGTACACGTTGAAGTTGCCATCGTACTGGCCCGTAAAGGCGATCCATTTGCCGTCCGGTGAAAAATGGGGAAACACTCGAGACCCGGGCTCGTCGTAATCCGGCGCGCCACGCCGCCATCGGTTGTCGTCAGCCACAGGTCGCCGCCGTAACTGAACACGATCTGGCTTCCGTGAATGTCAGGAAAGCGCAGCAGCCGTCCCTGAGTCTGCGCCTGCAATTGAATCAGGCCGGAAAAGAACGCTGCAACCAAAACCGCGGAACCGTACAAAACACGCCGCAAAGTGATCATGGAAAACCGCCCCCCGAGGATTGAGAGACCATCATCCTACAACTCGCCTGCCCATCTGTTCAAACCGTTGAAAATGCCGGACGCATGAAATTCGCAAATCAGCAGGGTCGTCCTTCAATCATTCTGCACTCCTGTTCGCAGGCGAAAACGACAGTTAGCCGAATGGAGGGTCGCCCCGCGCCCGTATGGGAAACCAGGGATCGCTGCGAAGTGGCAGCACCGGCGTGTTGTGATCGCCGCGGCGAATGGAAACAGAGGATTCCTCCGAATCCGCAGGCTTCAGGCCATTTTTTCACTCGCTCTTGTCGGATTCTCCGACGGCCGCTGCCGGCAGATCGAGTGCGACAAGAGCAAACCGCGTATGGCCGGGCGCCGAGCTCTCGAATCCGACAATGTGCTGGTGGCGCTTCGATCCGGCTTTCAGCTCCAGGCTATCTTTGCCCGAGCCGTAGTCCCCACGGTCAACCTGCACTGTGTTGGTATTGCCCTTGTCGTCGGCGCAGGTCAACCCCTCGGAGGTCGCGGTTGGCGTGCCCACCGGCGTATTGCCTTCGCAGGTGATCACGTCACCGTAGCGGGTAAGCGCCTTCTTGTAAAACGCGACGACTTTGTCCTGGCTGTCGGAAGTCGAGTAGTTGACGACCTTCACGCGCAACTCCCACTCGCCGAAGCCCATGTGAATGTCTGCGGATTTGTCGTTGTCTTTGTTTTTTACGAGGTCCGCACCCGGATAGGCGGGCAGCCCGAGGTCGGCCGCAGACGTCTCATCGGTGTTCACGTGAATGCCGCCGAAAGGCGTGTCCACCTGGACCTTCTTGTCCTCGCCGTTGGGGCCTTTGTCCACCTGCACTCGGCACCCCGCGATTCCGGCCGCGAGAACCAAACAGGCGACCAGGCAGGCGATGATGCTGCCGGTGTTGAGCATCTCGCTCTGCACGAACTGGAGAGTCGAGTTCTGTTCTAACCGGCGTAGGGAGTTCCGCACCAATTGGAGTGTCGAGTTCCGTGCCAACTTTCGTGGGGAGTTCCGCGTTGACGTCCAAGTCATGAATATCGCCCTCTTGGGACGTTATACGCCGCCGGACGGCAAAAGGTTCCGGGAGGAAGCAGGGGGCATGCAATCCCCATGGAGCGCCCGGGCTCCAGACTGGCCTAGTTGCAAGCCGTAGCGCCGGTCTCCAGACCGGCGCTACGGTTCTGGGCACCGCAGCCGAATGCTCGACCGAATAAGGCCCCAGGTGCCCACGCGCTCAGTGTGTTGAGCCGTCTTCCTTGCTGCTGGTGGCAAACAGGATCGAGGCGACAAAGACGGCGATGATGACAGGGACGACAAAAAAAGGGGAAGTGATGTGCATGGCTCTGGCTCCTTGCTGTTCCAGAATACCAGCCATCAGCCGTCAGCCCTCAGCTTGACCGCGGAAGAACCGAAGTTCCTCTCCCCCGCCTGGATTGGATGAAGGCTGAGGGCTGAAGGCTGACAGCTATTCCAATTCCCTACTGGCTATTCCCTGCCTTGGGATAATCAACACGAATCGTCAAAATCTCATAGGGATGGATCGGCACGCTAACTGTGTCGTGGTCGATCTTCAGCGGGTCGCCTTCGGGTTGCTCCATGAGATTGGTGACGGTTGCGGCGGTTGCGCCCGGCGGTATATGGAACTCGGCTGTCGTCTCCTTCCCTGCCCACTCGTACACGCGGAAGATCAGCCCGTTTGCATCTTCGGCTTTTTTGACGGCGGTGAGGACGACGTTGTCCGGCTCGACCGATGCGAATGAATGCTCCGGTGGCAGAGAGCCGGGATGGGGTGTGGTCACGATGGCCTGCAGCGGATAGTCGTATTCCCATCCGTGGCGCACGGTGAGCGCATCCTTCCAAGTGCCTGCGTGCGGATAGAGCGCGTAGTGGAAATGATGCTCGCCCTGGTCGGCGTCGGGATCGGGCCATGTGGGCGAGCGCAGCAGCGTAATGCGCAGCACGTTGCCCGCCGCGTCGTAGCCATATTTGTCCTGATTGAGAATACTCAGGCCATGAACTTTTCCGTCGGGGCCTTGTCCGCTCAGGTCGGCCCAGCGCATTGCCGGAACCTCGAACTGCGCTTTTTCCCAGGAGTTGTTCCGCGTGGTCGGCCGCTCGATGGTTCCGTAAGGAATTTCATAGGTTGCGAAGTCGCTCGTCACGGCCAGCGGGAATGCGGCCTTGAGAAGGATGTGCTTCTCGTGCCAGTCGATGTCGTTGTCGATGTCGACGATGTCGCCTTTCAGGCTGATCGTCTGTATGAACTTCGAATCCTGCCAGTGACGTGTAACGCGAATGGCCGGAGCCGCGGTGCTTTCGCCGACGAGTTCAACCGAGTCGGCTTTGTCGATGGTCACCGGCGGAACATCCAGCGTTCCGGGATCGATGTTCCACGCGTCATATTGCTTTGGCGTGTCCGTGAAGAATTGAAGCTGGTTGCCGCATGCACTCGTTGCGAGGTCTTCAAAGCCCGATCCTTTTTCGATGATGCTCCTGATGCAACCTGTCGTTCGATCAACGCTCACTACTAAGCGATCGTCCGCGATCCCCACGGTCGCCTGATTACCGTCGCTGCGCGTGCTCGGCTCTACGCTCGGAATGCCAGTCGCCAGGTGTAACCGAATTACCTTGTAGCCCAGTGCGGGAACGTCCGAAACGTGGAAAGCGACCTCAGCCATTCCGGTCTGGTCGTCGATCTTCGAATCAATTAGGTGCTGGAGTCTTGTCGGAGCCTCGGGGTTCGATTTCGCTGGACCGTCGGAAACAAAAAACTCAGCTGTTTTGACAACGGGAAGCTGGATCTTGACGTGAACATCGCCTGACCTTGACCAACCCAACGAGTTGTACACGATTACTGGAATTTCGAGGCCCGGTGCCGTGCGAGTCTCAATTCTGTCCGCGACCGTCTCCAGCGCACCGCTCGAAATCTCATCCGTCGACATGCGCACCCAGTCGTAGTCCTTCTGTGCGTCTTGGTAAATCACTGCGATGCCGGAACCGGCGGCGAGATCGTGGAACTGGTTGAACAAAACCTTCTTCCAGTCTTCGGTTAGCTGGTCCGCGGGATACTTCGCACCGTCGAGCCAAGCAAGCGACGACCATTTCTCCGCGTTGAGCATCTCCTCTTCCGCGGTCCGCATGTTGTGCTTGTGGTTGGCCTGCGTGGTGTAGACGCCGCGGTGATACTCGAAGTAAAGCTCCGAATCCCACGTCGGGATCGAAACCTTTCCCTGCACTTCAGGCGGCGTGGGGTAACCCTTCGCAATCGATTGATAGTTCCATACCGGGCTCGAGGGAGCGATCTGTTTTTCAATGGCCGAGAAAAAACTCTGCGCCGTGCCGAATTCGAATTTCGGGGCAACCGGCGCGCCGCCATTGGCCGCAACCGACTCAGGCGAAGGCGCGGCCCAGTGGAATCCCTCGTCGAGTATGGCGCGCGTGGGTCCGCCGCCGTGATCGCCGACGCCGTAGAGATCTTCCAGCTCCGTCATTCCGGGCGCGAGCTGGCGCGCGGCGGCAAGATCGTCGCCCAGGTGCAGCGGGCGCAGGTCGTCATTGCCGTAGCCGTCGGGGAAATAAGTGAGCACCTTCGACCCGTCAGGCGACTGCCACCAGAAGAGCTTAAACGGCAGTTTGTTGGTGTCGTTCCAACTCATCTTTTGGGTGACGAAGTAGTCGACGCCGCTCTTCTTGTAGATCTGCGGCAGTTGCCAGTTGTAGCCGAACGAATCGGGATTCCAGCCGATGCGCACGTCCACGCCATAAGCCTGCTTGTACCAGCGCTTGCCCACGAGCAGCTGGCGCACCAGCGATTCGCCGTCGGGCATGTTCAAGTCCGGCTCAACCCACATGCCGCCGACGATTTCCCAGCGGCCCTCCTGAATACGCTTCTTGATTTCGGCATTCATCGAGGGATACTTCTCGGCCATCCATTCGTTGTAGGCGGCAGCCGATTGCGTGTAGGTGTAGCCGGGGTATTCGTTCATCAGCTGCAGCGCGGTGCCAAAAGTTCGCCGAACGACATCGACGGTTTCGGTCCACGGCCACAGCCACGCCGCGTCAATGTGCGAGTTACCGGTGAGGTGGAAGGCCGCAGTCTCCAGCAGTGGGCGCAGCGGCTCGAGCCGGGTTTGCGCGGCTCTCAGGCTGGCGTCGAACTTCGCCTGGGCTTGCGCACGCGAGTCGGAGTGTGCGGGCGAGGACCCTTCGGCTCCGCTCAGGGCAGGCTCTCGCACGACAGCCGGACTGGAGTCCGGCGCTACAGCTCCATTTGCTGTGGGTGCGGCACCGGCGGCGGCCTGCGCAGCGTCAAGCGCGGAGATGTCGACGGCGGAGATGGCGTCCTTTAATGTGTCCAGCTTGCTCTGGTCCCCGGGCGCCAGACTCGGCAACAGCACCGATGCCGACAGAAACTCCTGCGCCAGGTCTTCCGGATTCGGCCGCCCGCTTGCAAAATCGATCTTCAGCGTCGCCCCGCGGAATGTCTTCACATCAATGGTGTGCAGCAGCTTGATTGCGATGACGACCTTATCGCCCGGCCGTGCGTCGTCCTCGAGCACGATCGGTTCGAGGTCTTCGCCCATGGCCGCACGCCGACCGTTGAAGTAAATCATCTGCGGCATCGGACCGTTGGCTTCGGCATGGAACTGGAACCAGATGCGTACGCCGCTAAGGTCGTAGCCGTTCAGCGTCGGGGGAATCTCAATCGTTTGCCGGAACCAGACCGCATCGTTCGGCGCTTTGGCCGTGACCGCGATCGGCTGCCAGCCACTCTCGTCCAAATTAACGGCTTCACCGTGCGCCAGGTCGCCCGCGTGCATCTTCCAGGTGCCGACAGGCAGATCCCCCAGGCTCAGCAGACGCTCGACGACCGTACGCTGTTGCGCAGGCAATTGCGCGGCGACGCGTTGCGACTCGCTGACGGGCATCTGGCCCGTTGCACTCCGCGAACAGAAAAAGATTGACGACAATACCAGGAACACCGCAATACAACGCACTTTTGTCGACAAATTCATTGGCCGAAATGCCTCCGCCGCATTGTAGCCCGATGCGGCCTATCTCGTTCTACCCCCCACCTGCTAAAACTTGATCACAGACACGAGGTCAGCGTGATGGCGACACGTCCGTCACGGGTTCGTCCTGCTCCATATACTCCACGTAGCCGAGCAGTGCGCCCCAGTGATAGAAGCGGTCGCTGCTGGTCACATCGTCGCCGCTGCCAGTGATGGCGTTGTAATTCTCGTGGACGTGCCCTTTTTCCTTCCATTCTTTGAGAAACAGATCGTAGGACTTCTGCGCGAATTCGCGGCGCACGCCTGGGTCGTCGTAGTTGCGCAGGCCGAGGTAGACGAGATAGTTCATCGGGCCCCAGATGCGGCCGCGCCAATAGTTCTGGTCGGCAAATGCGGGGTCGTTGCGCGCGATCGCCGGAATGACCCATTGACCCCAGAACTCGTTGGGATTGAGCAAGTGCTTCTGGATCATGGTCTGCGCCTGGGATGGTGTGGCCGTGCGCGCCAGCAGCGGATAAAAGTTGGTGGGCGACAAGCGGCGGCTGAATTGGCCGGTGCGCAGGTCTTTGTTGAGAAAGATGCCGTCCTGCTCGCTCCAGAGTGTTTCGAGGCTCTTCCGGTACCGCGCAGAGCGATCGCGCAGCTCGCGCGCCTCGGCGGATTTCCCCAGCGCGTCGGCGATCTGCGCCAGTGCGTCGCAGTCGGCGATATAAAGGCTCATCAGCCCGACGTCGGCAATTTCCAGTAGATGCGTTTTGGGATCGTAGACCGCGCTGTCGTACATGGGACTATTGTCCAGACCCGATTCGTAGATCGCATCCTGGCGAGTCTCTCGATAGCCGTCGTCGGTATCGGTGAAGGCGGTTGTGGCGTCGTCGCCCCACGCCAGGTAACCCTGAGTCTGGCGATGCTGATCCCACCAGCGATTCCAACTCAGCAGCGGCGCGAAAGTATCGGCAAGAAACCAACGGTCATGAAACCGTTGGTAGAGGCCCAGCACCGTGATGGCGCCGACGGGCGGCTCGGAGTGATCGAAGCTCTTCCAGCCGCCGGGGCGTGTTTCGTTGGGAACGAAGCCTCCAGGTGTCTCCTCGCGCAGAATCTCCATGGCGTTGGCGTAGGCCAGGTCGCGGTCGCCGATGGAGGCCAGCGTGCCGGCGAAAAAAGTATCCCAGTCGAAGAGCACGTAGCCGCCCCAGCTCTGATTCCAGATGCGGCTCACCGGAGAGATCACGCGCTGCTTGTCGGGGTCGTAGATGGTGTCCCAGCCGAGAGTGGTTTCAATGGCATCGCGGATGGGCGCGGCGGCGCCGGCTGATTGGATCGACTGCTCAAACGCCTGGTGCTGGCGCTCGACGATGGCTTGAATCTCGGCGAGTGTGCGACGTCGTCCCGTTGCGATGCCCACGGGCGCTGTGAAATCGACTGCGAAATAGGGCCCGGCGACGGGAACGTCGGCGTAGTCGCTGCTCTGGGCGGCCGCGGCGGGTGGATTGCAGGTGCAATAGACAGGCACGGAACCGGAAGCGCCGTGAGTTTCAATCGAGTCTGCGCGGCGCAGCGCGGTGCCCGGCCGGTTCCAGAGAAAATTGACCGAAACCACGAGCGTTGGAGGCAGTGCGGAGATAGGCGTGGATGGCTCGGGAGTGGCCAGGATGACCAGGTCCGCTGCATCATGCGCGCTCTGGATCCGCCAGCGGTGACCCTTCCATGACACGCTCAGATCGGTGTAGCTGCCGTCCCATGCGTGCGGGCCAGGCGTTACCTGCTCGGCGTCGGCTTGCAGGCGGCCAATGAGCACGCTGCCGAGAAACGCGTCGGTATTCGACGCGGTGTTGCGCTTGAGGCCGATAGAGATTGCCAGGCCTTCTGGAAGCAGGACTTGCGTCGTGACACTGTTTGTATCCCAGGTGTTCCAGCCTCGCGCCAGGCGCTCCTGGACGGCGCGGTAGCTGGCCGAGGGCGCAGGAGGAGCTGGTTGTCCCGGCGCGAAACGCGAAGCTGCCACTGGAAATGACGGCGAAGCGCTGTTGCCCTGTGCCGGCGTATCACGAGAGATCCCAGCAAAAAGAATCAGGATAAGGAAGACGCGGAAAAACACGTTCACGTTGCATTTCATGGCTGATCGGCTCCCGCAGAATTGTAGCTGTTCGCGGCTTGAGGACGAGGGGAGTTGCACTGGCGGAGTGGCTGCTCGCAGCGCAAAAACGATCCCCGGCGCGCTGAGCGGAAAATTTCCCACCTTATGGTATGAAATACCAGACTTCGATGGTCCGATTTTCCTCCCTGTGTGCGCGGTCACATCAACCCTAACGGTAGCGCGCTCAACATGTAGGCATGGATGCGGCAACCCTCATATTGATGGCTCCGTGCTCGCTCCTCGCGGGCGCCGTTGTGCAGATTCTGGTGGCGCGGCTCTGCTCGGCGAGGATCAAGGGCATCCTTGCTTTTTTGAGCTGCTTGCCCGCTCTCGTCGCCATCGCCGGAATCGCGCCATGGGTTCGCGGCGGCCAGGCGATTGACCTGAAACCGCTGCCGTGGGATGGGCCGCTGGCCTTCGTTCTCCACGTCGACGCGCTCAGTGTGCTCTTCGCTTTCATGGGAGCATGCATCGGCGGCCTAGTGCTGCTCTATTCGATCGGCTACATGGCGCACGACAAGTCGGCAACGCGTTTCTACGCCATCATGCTCGTCTTCATCGGCGGCTTTATTGCATTGGTCTACAGTGCCAACCTGTTCATCTTTTATCTCTGCTGGGAGCTGGTTGGGCTGTGCTCATTCACGCTGGTGGGCTTCTGGTACACCAATCGCGAAGCGGTCAACGGCGCACGCAAGGTTCTACTGATGACGCATATTGCGGGCTATGGATTGCTGGCCGCGATTCTCATCCTCTACCACCGCGCGGGCAGCGCCTTGTGGACCGACCCAAATGTGACGCGCAGCTTCACGGGCGGCATCTTCGCATTGATGCTCGTGGCACTGGTGGCCAAGAGCGTGCAGGTTCCGCTGCACACGTGGATTCCCGAAGCCATGGCGGCGCCGACTCCGGTGAGCGCGCTGCTGCACTCGGCCTGTTATGTCACTTCCGGCGTCTATCTGGCCGCGCGCATGTACAGCTTTGGCGCCACTGCGTGGGGCAGCCCCTTGGTATGGATCGGCACCGTAACCATGGCCGTGGGTGTGATGTACGCCATGGTGCAGAGCGACCTGAAGCGCATGCTGGCGTTTTCGACCGTGAGCCAGATCGGCTACATGATGATGGGGCTGGGCATCGGAACGCCGCTTGCGATTACCGCCGGGTTGCTGCACTGCCTGAATCACGCGTTCTTCAAGGGCGGACTGTTTTTGACGGCGGGCAGTGTGCAGCACGCAACCGGCACGCGCGACATGAACCAGCTCGGCGGCCTGGCCTCGAAGATGCCGCGGACAACATTGTCCTGGCTGATTGGCGTGGGCAGCATGATGGGTATTCCGCTGATGAGCGGCTTTGCCAGCAAGTGGATGCTCTACGCCGCGGCGCTGCAGGCCGGCTGGGCTGTGCCCGCGATGGTGGCATGGGCTGCAAGCCTGGGCACCGTATTTCTTGGCGCCAAGGCAACCAGCGCGGTGTTCCTGGGGCCCACAACCGAACGAACAAAAGACGCGCACGAGTCGCCGCCCACAATGGTGTGGGGCATGGGCTTTCTCGCCGCGGGCAGCGTGGTGCTTGGCGTAGCGCCGCAATTGGCCGTCAACTATTTTCTCAATCCGATTCTCCTGACGCTTGGCCTTGGCGCCGGCGTGCACGTCACGTGGCTCGGGCTCTCGGCCGACGCGGGCAGTTTTTCGTCGACGGGTGGGCTCGTGCTGGCATTGGTATCGCTTGTCATTGGCGGAGCCATTTATGTGGTTGCCTACGCCGGGCGTCCGGTTGCGGCTCAAGGCGCGGCCATGGCTGGGGCCGGCGGTGGAATCTTTACCGGCGGAGAGCCGCTGAGCGATCAGGGCCGGCTGACTGCCGGCGATTTTTCTGAGATTTTCCAGGCGCATTGGGGCTCGTTCTTCCGCTGGTCGAATGTCGATCGCGTTTATCTCTGGTTTTGGAGTGGATTGCAGGCAGCTTCGCAGGGGCTCGACCAGGTGTTCGCGTGGATGGAACGCCGCGCGGCGACTCTCGTTGTCGCATTCGCCGCGGTAGCTTTTGTTCTGGCTCGCTGGATTTTTCCTGGATTCGCCGTGCCGAGCCGCCTGGCGCCGTTGCCTTCTGAGCAGATCCCGCTGATGCTGATCCTCGCTATCGCAGTCGCAGCCTGCGCGCTGCTGATTGCGGCCCTGGCGAGCGCCGCCGGACGAAAGCTCGTGCCGGAGATTTTGCTGGCCGGCGCGCTGACGGTCGACGGCCTCCTCGTTGTAAGTCCCTGGTGGCGCCTGGGTCTGCTCGAGCTTGCCGCACTGCTGACGGTCGTGCTGGTCTGGCGCACCGCGCGTTCGAAAGCTGCAAAATTGACCTACCTGGCCGTGGTTCTCTGCTCCGCCGGAGCGATGATCGCCAGCGAGGTCCTGGCGGATGGCGGCGCTCTGGAATGGGCACGCGCGTTGCTCTTCACCAGCGTTTGCGTCAAGCTGGCCGCCATTCCGCTGTTCTTCTGGCTGCTGAAACTGGCCGACGAAATTCCCGCGCTTGCCCTGGGCGCGATTATCGCGGTGGTGGACATGGCCGCTTTCGGCGAGTTCTGCGCCGCCGCGCAAGCTTCTCCATTCGTGCTCACGCCTCAGGCGCTGTGGGTTTCAGTTGCGGTGGGAACCTCGCTCATCGCATCGTTGCTGATGCTTACTCAGCGCAGCCTCAAGCGCCTGCTGGTCCTTTCGACCGCCGAAGACGTTGGCTTCCTGCTTCTTGGCGCCGCCTCGATGAGCGTCATTGGAGCGCAGGGTGCATTGGCTGCCGCAGCGACGCACGCCGTGGCCAAGGCGCTGCTCTTTATCTGCCTGGCCGGACCTGAGGCCGCCGGCGAACTTGAAACTGAACCCATCGCCCTTGCCTCACGCTACCCCGTGAGCGCATTTGGTTTTCTCTTTGGCATGCTGGCTATGCTCGGCGTCCCGCCGACGCTCGGCTTCATTGGCCGCTGGCGACTTTACTCGACCGCGCTCGAAATCGGTGTGTGGCCACTCGTTCTTCTCATTCTTTCGTCGATCTTCGCGCTCATCGCTTATGCGTTGGCGCTTTCGCGAAACTGGTGGGGACCGCCGCTGGACAATGCGGCCTCGCAGGCGAGTGCGGGCGGCAGCGCGGATGCAATAAAAATGCGCGAGCCGTTCGCCATCAAGGCCGCGATCGTTGTGCTGGCTGTCATCCTGGTCGCCGCGGGCGTCTGGCCGCATGGATGGCAAATGTTGATGGGGGTGCGGCCATGAATCTCTGGAAACGACTCATGTGCACCGCGCGCCGCCGCAGCCCGTGGCTCTTTCACATGAACTCCGGCAGTTGCAACGGATGCGACATTGAGATTGTTGCCGCGCTCTCGCCGCGCTACGACGCCGAGCAGTTGGGCGTGCGCCTCGAAGGCAGCCCACGCCACGCCGACATTCTCTGCGTCACCGGCCCGGTTACGCGCAAGGCCGTGGGCGCAGTCAAAACCGTTTACGACCAGGTGCTTGGGCCCAAGGCCGTCATCGCCATAGGCTCGTGCCCGGCAACGACCAACGTATTTATTGACAGCCGCACGCTCGACGGGCCGCTCGACAAGCATCTGGCGGTCGATGTGTTCGTGCCCGGGTGCCCGCCGCGCCCTGACGCCATCATTGCCGGGGTTGCCAAAGCCGCGCAGATTCTGGCCGAACGCGGAAACAACGCGTTGCAGCCAGCCGTCGCAATCGGCGCCGAAACCACCGAGGAGGTAAATCCATGAACCTCCTCACCGCACTCGCGCGGCTGCTCATCTTTCCGGGGCTGCTCTTTGCCGTGCCCGCCGCGTGGTTCTTCCTTTGGGTGGAGCGCAAATCGGTAGCGCTGATGCAGGAGCGCGTCGGTCCGCCGTTCATGCAGCCGTTCTGGGATTTCGTCAAGCTGCTGGGCAAGAGCACACCGCCGCGGCCGGGCATAGCCGGGATGCTGATGCGCGCGTGGCCGTTGATTGCGGTTTCGGCTGCTGCCGGAGCCGTCGGGCTGCTTCCGGTGCTGCCGTCCTCGGGCGGTTTCGAAGGTGACCTAATCCTGCTGCTGGCGCTTCTCGAGCTGCCGTCGATCTGCATCATCGCCGCCGGTTTCTCGTCGCGTTCGATCTTCGGCGAGATCGGCTCGGCACGCGAGGCGGCGCTGAGCGTCTCCTACAACATCGTCTTTCTGCTCGCCATTGTCTCCATCGCCGCTTCGCAACACACGTTCCGGCTGGAAGCGCTGGCCGCGGCGCCCTTCACCCCGCTGCACTGGCTTGGTGTGCTGGCGATTCTCGTCTGCCTGCCCGCCAAGCTGCACATCAATCCCTTTTCGCTGCCCAACGCGGAGCAGGAAATCTACTCCGGCCCAATGACCGAGTACGCAGGACCCGAGCTGGCCATGTGGGAGCTCTCGCACGGCCTGGAATGGGTGGCGGGCACGGGCCTCGTCGCCACGCTCGTCGCTCCGCACATTGCCGTCCCATGGGGCGGCGCGTGGCTCGCGGCCTGCATCTTCGTCGCCCTTTCGTTTGTCGTTGTGATTCTGCTTTCGGCGCTTGCCGCGGCCACGGCGCGCCTCGCCATCGACTCCAGCGTCCGCTTCTACTGGCAGTGCACGCTCATCTTCGCGGTTCTTGCCGTGTCATCCGCAATCTTCATGAGGTTCCGGTCATGAACATTCTTATCATGCTCTGGAAGAATCTGCGGCGCGGCTACCAGACCCTGCTCTTCCCCGCGCACCCGCGCGTCACTCCGCATTTCCGCGGACTGGTGCAGTTCGATGCCGCACTCTGCACCGGCTGCGCGGTTTGCCGATTCCGCTGTACCTCGCGCGCCATCGAGTTCAAGGCCGGCAAAGGCGAGTTCACCTGGAGCTACAACCCCGGCCAGTGCACTTTTTGCGGGCGCTGCGTTGAAGGCTGCACGGAACACGCGCTCAAGGAAGGCCACGCCGAGCATGCGCTCTCGCAGCAGGAAGCGGTGCCGCCGGTTTATACGACGCAGGGCGAGCTCAAGAAGTCCTACACCGTGGCGCGAAGGCCGCCCGCGCCAAAACCTGCGCCGGCCGTTTCACCCGTAGCGCCGGCGAGCGCAGCCGTGCCGAGCACCGCAACTGGAGGCGCACAATGACCGCAATCGATACCAATCTCGATACCATTCGCGAAAAGCTGGGAACCGCCGAGCCTTGGGTTGAAAGCCGCGGCGCCTATTGGCTGAATCCTGGCACGGCGCGCGTCCGCGATGCGGCGTGGGCCATGAGTGCCGCTGGGGCGCGCTTCATCACCATCACCGCCTACGAACTGCCCGGTGACGCGGGATTCCGGCTCGAATACCACTGGGACCTCGATGGCCGCCTGCTCGGCATTCCATTTCAGATCGACGGCAAAACGACAGAGAGCATCGTGGACATCGTCGAGGCTGCGGACTGGATCGAACGCGAAGTTTACGAGGGGTTCGCGATCGTTTTTACGGGCCGTGTGTACGAGCCGCTGATGCTGCGCGAGGGCGACAAGCCCGGCGTGAATCTGCGCGTTGCCCCGGCGCAGGGCGATCCCGCTTCAGGCATGTGTGGACAAAAGGAGGTCGCAAAATGAGCTACAAGATCCCCATGGGTCCCTACCATCCCGGACTTGAAGAACCGTACAAGCTCGACATGATCTGCGAAGGCGAAACCGTGAAGGATGCCGAGCTCAACATCGGCTTCAACTTCCGCGGCATCGAGCATCTGGCCGAGACGCGCAACTATGTTCAGGTGATCGCGCTCATGGAGCGCGTATGCGGCATCTGCTCTTTCATCCACACGCTCACGCTGTGCCAGGCCATGGAGAAGCTGGCCGGTGTTGAAGCTCCGCCGCGGGCGCAATACATTCGCGTGGCGATGGCCGAACTCGAGCGCCTGCACTCGCACGTTCTGTGGGCCGGCATTGCCGCCAAGCTCATGGGCTTCAAAACCATGTTTATGACCTGCTTCGCGCTGCGCGAAAAAGTGATGGACGTGTTGCAGGCCATCTCCGGCAACCGCGTCAACTACTCCATGAACCACGTGGGCGGCGTCAATCGCGACATTGAAGACCCTCTCGCGCTGGTGCCCATGATCGACGAACTGGAGCGCGAAATGATGCGCACCGTGATTCCCATCTTCACCACGAGTTCCACTGCGCGCTCGCGCTGCGCCGGAATCGGCGTGCTCACGCACGAGAAAGCTGTTTCCTGCGCCGTGGTCGGCCCCACGGCCCGCGCCTCGGGTATTCCGCAAGACCTGCGGCGAGACGCGCCCTACGCCGCTTACGCGGAAATGAAATTTGAAGTGCCCGTTGAGCAGGCCGGCGACGTGCGCGCCCGGCTGTTCGTCCGCGCACTGGAAATCATCGAGAGCTGCAACATCATTCGCCAGGCACTGGCGCGGATGGCGCCCGGCGAGATTTCGTCGGCGCCGGAAAAGCTCGTCTTCGCCACCGGCACGGCCACCAGCCGCGTCGAAGCGCCGCGCGGCGAAGTGATGTACAGCGTGAGCTGGAAGGAGAACTCGCGCAATCCCGCGCGCGTTCACGTGCGCACGCCCACCTACGCGAACATGCCCGCGGTGCGCTGGATGGTGCGTGGAGCGCGTCTCGCCGATACGCCGCTGATCCAGGCATCCATCGATCCGTGCTACTCCTGCACCGACCGCTGACGCCTCGCGCATTCCGATCCGAATTCAGATTGACGGCCGCTTCGGCTTCCGGTTCCGCGAGACGCCCGGCGGCCCGTTGACCTGCTGTTCCTTGTTCCCTCTTTCGTTTTCCCTGCTTTTGTTTCGCCGCAGACCCCGCGAATGCTCTACTCTGGCTTGTAACGCCGATGAGCAACTATTTGGCCAGAATTCGGGAAGCGCTGATTCAAGCCTTTCTCCACGACGTGGTAAACACGGCGAAAGCGGCGGCCTATTCCGGAATGCTGATGTTCTTCCCCGCCCTCCTGGTCATCACCACGCTGGTGGCGCAGGTTGAAGAAGGCCCGTCGCTGGTGGGCGAAACGCGCACCGTTCTCGAACAATTCCTGCCCGCAGACACTCTCGATCTCGTGCAGTCGTCCATTCTTGCCCATCAGTTTCATTCGGGCCAGTTGATACTCTCCGCCACTTGTCTCAGCCTTTTCGCAGGCCTGGGGGTGATGCTGTCGCTCATGGAAGGGTTCCGCCGCGCCTACCGGCTGCCACCGGAGAGCTGGACCTTCTGGGGCCGGCGCGCTCGCGCACTGCTGCTGGTGTTCATCGTGCTCATCCCGTTGTCACTGGCCTCAATCCTGATCGTCTTCGGCCACCAGATCGAGCATTGGATGATTGGACGGTCGGGGCATCGAGCTGCGCCCATTTCTCATCCTGTTCTGGCGCACGGTTCGTTGGGCAGTCAGCTTTTCCGCCATCGTGGCCGTTCTCAGTGCTCTCTATCATTTCGGCACGCGCAGGACCGAGCATTGGCTGCTGGTGGCTCCCGGGGCAATCGCGGGCACCATCATCTGGTTCCCGGCCACGCTCGCGTACGGCTGGTACGTCACCAGCGTGGCCAATTACACGCGGCTCTACGGATCGTTCGCCGCTGGAATCGCGACTCTCGTGTGGCTTTACATCACTTCGTTCAGCGTTCTGCTTGGCGCGGAGCTGAACGGCGCTCTCTATTGGGATCGTCAGAATCAAACCGCGGACGCTTCGACACGAGAGCCGGCTCACCTTTCCCGCTAGCGTCCACCCAGTTCTGCCGCCCTGGGTTCATTCAAATTTTCCAAACCGTCTTTCCTCCTTGCTCCACTGATACGGCGAGCTGCGGTAACTCCGCTGCCCGGCCAGTTACAATAGATTCAGCCACGTCCCCTTGCTCCCTTTGATCCGCTGAAAAAACACTTTCGACTCACAAGAATCGTGTCTGGAGCTGCCCCATGTCCTTTACTGACCTGAGTTTGACCGAATCCCCCTCGCAGCGCCGGGCGAAGATTGTCGCGACGCTGGGCCCAGCTTCGAACACAGAACCTGTCATTCGCGCGCTGATTCATGCCGGTGTCGATGTCGTGCGCCTGAATTTTTCGCACAGCACTCACGAGCGAAAGATCGCGGTCATTCAGAAAATCCGCAAGGTGAGCCAGGAAGAGAAAAAACCACTTTGTATTCTGGCCGACCTGCAAGGACCCAAGATTCGCACGGCGCTGCTCAAGGATCATCAGCCTGTGCTTCTAAAGGCCGGCCACAAAATCACCATCACGCCGCGCGATGTGCCGGGCACCTCGTCTCTGGTTGGCACCACATTCAAAACGCTGGCTGAAAACGTTGAGCAAGGCTCGCGCATTCTTCTTTCCGACGGCCTCATCGAGCTCCGGGTACACGAGGTTTCCGGCGACGACGTGGTGTGCGACATCGTCAACGGCGGCATGCTGGGCGAAAGCAAGGGCATCAATCTTCCCGGCGTCCTGGTGCGCACGCCCTCGCTCACTGACAAGGATTCCGAGGATCTGGAGTTTGCGTTGAATCACGGAGTTGACGCCATCGCCGTTTCCTTCGTGCGAACCGCCGAAGATGTGAGCCTGGTGCGCAATCGCGTGGCCGCGCACGGCGCCAATACCTGGATCATCGCCAAACTGGAAAAGCCGCAGGCTGTGGAACATCTCGACGCAATTCTGCAGGTGGCCGACGGCATCATGGTGGCGCGCGGCGACCTGGGCGTTGAAGTGCCGCCGGAAAAAGTTCCCGCATTGCAGAAGTACATCATTCGTCGCGCCGCGGAGTACTTCAAGCCGGTGATCACCGCGACGCAAATGCTGGAATCAATGATTGAAAACCCGCGGCCCACGCGCGCCGAGGTCTCCGATGTCGCCAACGCCATCTACGACGGCACAGACGCTGTGATGCTCTCCGGCGAATCAGCCGTGGGTAAGTATCCTGTCGAGTCGGTGGAGATGATGGCTCGCATTGTGACGGAAACAGAACAGCACATGCGCGAAAACCTTGAGATCGCGCCGCGTGAACGCCGCAGCCGCCTTTCGATTGCCGAAACCATCTGCGAGGCAACGGCCCACGCCGCCGACGATCTGGATCTGCGCGGTATCGCGCTCTTCACGGAGTCGGGTACAACCGCGCGCCAGCTCTCCAAGTACCACCCCACCGCGCCGATTTTCGCGCTCAGCCCGGTTGAGGTCACGGTCAACCGTCTCAACCTGCTGTGGGGCACCACCCCCATCCGCTGTCCGAAGGTGAGCACCAACGAAGCCATGGTGGAATGTGCCGAGAAGCTGCTGGAAAAGGGCGGCTACGTTCGTCCGCGCGAGGTCATCGCCATCGTGGCAGGCACGCGCACCAAATCGGGTTCAACCAACTTCCTGCGCCTGCACGTTATGGGCGACACCGCCGGCGCGCATGGGTACGCCTCCGCGACCGCACAGAGCGCTCCCGCGGGCAAGAAGCGCAAAGCCCGCCCTGCTCCGGCGCAGAAACCGGAATTCTCAGAAGCCGCAAGATCGCTCGCCGCGAAATACTGAGCCGCAGCCCTGACGGTCGGCGAGTTGCTTCAGAAAAATGCGGGAACGTCCCGTCTGTCCCCAGGTTTCGGTGCTTCCCGCCCTAACAAGTTAGGACGGGGCACCCCATGTCGTGCTGACTTGAGGGCCAAGAACTTCAGGGGGGCCACCTGCCGACGCCAGACAATGCGACGCCGCTCACCTCTCAAATAAATTCAGCGGGATCGCATCTCCCATCGCCTTGTAGCCCGCCGGGTTCGGATGCAGATGGTCGCCGCAATCGAGCGCGGGCAGCATGTGATCAGGATGCTCGGGGTCGCGCATGACGGCATCGAAATCGATCACCGCGTCGAAGTGCCCGGCGGCGCGAATCCACGTGTTCACGGCTTCCCTGTCGGCCTCACTCCACGCTCCGGGATGGTAGTAGCCCGATCCCGTGTACGGCGTGATCGTGGCGCCATAAACCCGCAGCCCGTGCGCGTGAGCCCGCGCGACGATCTGCTCGTAGGCTGCAATCACGTTCTCCACCAGAGCCGTATGCTGATCGGCGGGAACTTCACCATTGCGCGCCAGTCCGCCCAGGTCGTTGACGCCCTCGAAGACAATCACCCAGCGCACGCCAGCCGGCGCCAGCACGTCGCGATCAAAGCGCGCGAGCACATTTGGACCCAGCCCGTCCGTCAGCAGATGATTGCCGCCGATTCCCTGGTTCGACACGCCGATGTCGCGCGTCTTTTTCTCCTCCTGCAGGCGCGCGGCCAATACGTCGGGCCAGCGGTCATTCCCATTTGTCGTTGCGGCGTGGCCGTCGGTGATCGAGTCTCCCAGAGCCACGATCGCCCCCGCTTCGGATGAGGTCTCGACGTCGATTCCGGTGAGCTGGTACCAGTGATCGACATGTTTTGCGTCGGGCAAGTCCGTTGCGCCAATTGCATCGCCATGCTCGTAATAGGAAGTGGATCGCGAGCCCGGATGCCCGGTTTCCGGCTCAGGCGGCTCGTCCAGATGAAACGACACGGCAATATCTGACAGCGGCGCCACCGGAATTTCGAGCGGATCGGATACGTACTCCGCGCCCGGCGGAATGGTCACGTCCGGCTTGCCGGCGAATGTGAGCGCATGATCGCTTGCGGGATCGATCGCCGCAGCCTTGGGCGAGACTGCGTGCGCCACATGCACCGAGGTGAAGTGCAGCGGCTGAGTGCCGAATGCATTCGACAAATGCACGCGCAGCGCCGAGCCGCCCAGCGACAAATGAACAATCTGCCGCAAGGTCGCATCGCGCAAATCTTCCGTGGGCAGCGCGTTCTGCGGCTCGGGGATCTGCTGCGAAGCGCCCCAACTCTCCACCCAAGCGCCGCCTTTAGCTGCGCCCTTTTCGGCCAGCGCGCAGGTCGCCAGTAAAACCAATCCAAAAACTGCCGTGGATTTCCGTGCAGGTCTCATAGTCGTTGTTTTACCATGATCTGCGCGGTGAATCGCGTTGCTGATAGCGGTTCCACAAATGCCGTACCCAAGTCCGCAACCGACGAAATGCTCTTTCATCAAGAAAGCGCCAAGCGAGCACAATGGCTTCGGGATAGAGCAACTCATGAACCGGCGCAGCCGGCTTCGATTTTCAGCGAGAATGCGACAGATGCGCCATGCGCCGCGGTCATCGCTCTGCGCTATTGCGCCGCAGGATTTGTAGCCTTGAAGTGCCGCATGAATCGTCCCACTTGCATTCTGTCGATGCCATTCGTCGGGGCGTACAGCTCGATGACTCTGCCTTTGCTGCGACGATCCTCTTCCAGAATGAAACGGAAGCCGACACCATCGCTTCCCAAGCGAACTGCTTTCGCGTACAGGGACATCGATCTCCCGTTCGCCGGCCGGTTGCGGTCGGTCAATGTCATTTGAACGACTGTGTCCTTCCACCAGCGTTCGTGGGTGACGAGGTACAGCCCCGTCGTGCTTATATCGCGAACCGCGCTCGGCACGGGAGTTCCACCCGTGAAGAAATAGGCGACGAGTTCGGGAAGGGATTCCCGCGGCGCGCTTCGCGGATCTTGACTCTTGCGTTTCAGCATGCGCAAAAGCGGGTTCTTCGGAGTTTCGTCGTTCTTCCAATGCCTTGGCCGATCCGGCCGTGCCGGTACATCATTCGAACCAGGCAACTGCACCGGAATCGGCGGCGCGTTCACCGGGCGTAGTTCGTGGGTGATGGCAGTGGGCGTTGGCTCGACCTTGCGACGCAACTCTGCGGCGGGCTGGGTCTGCGTGCCATCGTTTCGGTCGCCCGATCGAACCATCGGCGTATTCTCGATCGGCGTCTTTGCGGCAGTCTCCGGCGGCCTCACCCGTCTGCGCGGCCTCACCCACCTGGGCGCGCTCGCGACGACCGGCGGCTCGTGCGCCGGCGCATCTTCCCTTGCCAACTCCGCCTGGACCGGAATCGGAGCGGCCTGACTGCGCACGTCCATCACGGTGACTGGCTCGTATTCGTGCGGAAACTCTCCGGCAGCTTGCGATGGCGTGCTCTCGCCGCTCCCACTCGTCGCGACCATAGGCTCTTCCTGAATCTGTAACTCGGTCGCAACTTCTGCAAGCGCGCTCTCAGCCGTTTCAATCGATGCGAACGCCTCTTTTTCTTTCTCAGGCGACACCAGGGCGGCCTTTGGCGCCGCGCCTTGACTTGGAACCTCCGGCTCCACGTCGTCCGCTTTATCTGCCCGTTTGCCCGGTGTCAGATCTGGCTTCTCTTTGGCCCTCGTGCCGTTTTTCGGCCAGAGGATCACTGGCGCGGTTTCGGGCAGATGTTTACCGTTCTTGGGCGCTCCCCGAAAATTCAGCATCATCTCTTCGGGAGCGGAGATGGCCAACTGGTCACCGGCCATGATTCCTCGCCGCGCCACCGAGTCTGCCGCCAAAACAAGAAGGCTTTTGGCTTGCGCGCTCGCGGCGCCAACAGAATTCATGGGGAAGAACTCAACAGTGTCCAGAACGACTCTGTCGTCATCGAGGAGCACCAGATCGAGGGGAACGCACACGCTTGAAGATGAAAACTCTCTGTAGGGAAGAATCCACAGCGCACTTTGTTCGTCAGGCTCCACTTCCCGCAGGCGATCTTCGGACTGGCTCGTTGTGCCGTCCGCGGCCTCCACGTCGGGCGCCACAAGACGCTGGCGTGTGAGGTTGTAGGCGCAAAACCTGTCTGCACTCATGGAGGACCGCATCTCCTGCGCGCGCTTGGGGGAATCGCGGCTTGCCGGACCCTGTGGAAAACTGGCTCCTAATACTATATCCTCACCTTGCATTATTCTGCCACGCGAATTGACTGCCACGCCGATTAACGCTTAACTCTATTTATTTCAAATAATTATCGCAGCAAAGAAAGGCACCGATTCCTGCGGTTTCAGCCTCAAACTTCGCACTTGAGATCAGCTAGCCCGGTTTCACGCCCACATCGTGCTCCTCATCGGAGTTGGGCGGATGCGCATATCGTTGGCCGACAGCGCGTTTGCGGCTCGGGAATCTGCCTTTGCTGCACTCTTCTCAGCCAGCGCGCAGGTTGCGATCGCCAGCAACTTGCCATGAGTGTGATTCCGCCGCTCTGTCTCATGATGATTTAGTATGATCCTCGAAGAAATTCGGACCTCTGAAAATCGCCGCAAGCGTTTTTATTCCGGAGCGTGCTCATGCATTTCTGTCTCAAATCAGTCATTTCCGCCCTCACATTCGCCGCCGCCTCGACGCTCCTGGCGCAAACTCCCTGTACTCCGGTCACCTTTACCGCCGACCAGGATCGCCAGAACATGATGGATCAGCTGGGCATCAAGACGCTTCGCCCGGGCTGGAGCGGGAACGAAAACGCTCCGAACCACGCCAACTACGACGAATCGAAGGCCAATCCCTATCCCAATGTTCCCGACCCGCTCACCATGAATGACGGCCGGAAGGTGACCATGCCGGACCAGTGGTGGAAGGATCGCCGCCCTCAGATCGTCGAGATGGAATCGAAATACGTCTACGGCTTCGTACCCTCCAACGTCCCCACGGTGACCTGGACCGTGACCGCAGTCGACCACGAGATGATCGGCTTTACGCCGGTGATTGCCAAGGACCTGATCGGCGAAGTGGATAACTCAGGCTGTTCCGCGATCAGCGTGAAGATTCATATGACGGTTGTTACGCCGGCGAACGCCAGTGGGCCCGTTCCCGTGCTCATGGAGTTCACGCGCGCGGGATTTCCCAATCCCAACGAGCCGCGCGGCGAGGAGCTCGACCAGATCAACGCGGCGTGGAAGGCTGTGCTCATCCAGCAGGACCCATCGCTCAAGGACATCTTTGCAAAGCATCCGGCGTGGGAGCCGCTCAGGGAGAGCCCGTTCTTTCAGCCTCCGCAGTTGAACGCCGATGGCGATCCTCCTAACGAATGGGAACTGGTAGCTGCCGGCTGGGGATTCGTCCGCTTTGACCCCGCAAGCGTGCAGGCTGACAACGCCGATGGTCTCACGCGCGGCATCATCGGCCTCGTGAACAAAGGCCAGCCGCGCAAGCCGGACGACTGGGGTGCTCTACGCGCGTGGGCCTGGGGCGCTGACCGGGGCCTGGATTATCTCGAGACCGATTCGGCCGTCGACGCCAAACACGTCGGCATTGAAGGCGTCTCGCGCTACGGCAAGGCCGCGCTGGTGACGATGGCCTTCAATCCTCGCTTCGCCATGGTGCTGGTCGGATCGTCGGGCAAAGGCGGGGCCACGCTGCTGCGCCGCAACTACGGCGAGGGTGTGGAGAATCTTGCCACCGGAGAGTACTACTGGCTTGACGGCAACTTCATCAAGTACGACGCTTCCGACGCGACTTTCGGCAGCATGAATCCCGGCGATCTTCCCGTCGACTCGAATGAGTTGATTGCTTTGTGCGCGCCGCGGCTTACCTTCATCAGCTACGGGATCCCGGAAAAAGGCGATGCGCATTGGCTCGATCACCAGGGCAGTTGGATGGCTACGGTTGACGCCAGCCGCGTGTTTGCGTTGCTCGGCGACAACGAAACCGACTTTGCAGGCGACGACTACAAAACCACGAAGATGCCCGCAGTGAACGAAGGATTGCTCGACGGCCAGCTTGCGTGGCGCCAGGATGACGGCGGCCACACTGATGCACCGAATATGAAGTGGTTCATCCAATGGGCCGACAAGTTCATCGGTCACACGCCGGGGCAATAGGAAGTTCACCGAGCGGACGCCCTTTTGTAGCGCCGGTCTCTGCCGCCTCGGGCCAAGGGCTCCATGATTCTTGTAGCGCCGGTCTCCAGACCGGCTGTCGTGCGGGTCTCCAGACCCGCACACTGCGCTGGCGCCGGCCAGCGAATTCAACCAGCAAAGAACAAGGCTCCCCGCGAGAATTCGGGGAGCCTTGTCCGTTTGTCGAATTCGCTATTGGTTAGTATCTGCTGTCTTCCGGCGCCAGCGCGACACCGCGGAATGCCTCGCCGTCCGGGCCGAACGAACCGTTTCAAAGGTGTCGAAGTAGCCTTTGGTTGCCAGCTTTGTCGCACTGATCGGATCGGTCACTTTCACCAGCTTGTTCGGGTCGGCTCCGTTGTCGCCGTTCAGGCTGATCGTGGAGGTGATGGCATAAATCGTCGCCGTGCCGTCGCGGTTCACGACACCGGTAATGTTGCGGCAGCCGCCGGTTGCAGGCTCGATTGAGGCGGGATAGTCCCGGACGCTATACGGTACGCCAAGATTGAGCCCGTTCTGGATGGTGTATTGGAGCACCCAGGTTCCCGAGGTGAGAACCCACTTTTGCAGGCCCGCCGTCGCCAGCGTGCCCGAGTCGGCGACGTTCGTCTGTCCGTTGATCACCTGATCCGGCGTGTAGACCAGATCGCCCTCGTTGCAAACGTACAAAGTGCTATCGTTGGCGAACCAGAGTCCGAAAGGATAGTAGCCGCCCGGACTTGCCGTCGTGGAGGCGGAGGTGGGGAATCCGGGAAGAATCGTGTAAGGCTCGTCGTTCAGGCCGCCGGCGGGAGCGTTGCCGGTCGTCGGCAGAACGCCCGGAGTGCCGAGTTGATAGACCGTGTTGATGCCGTTGCCGCCACTGCCCTTGGCGACGTAGAGCGTGTCATTGAAGATCGTCTCGCCGCGGAAGTTTGTATCCTTGCCCGGCTTGTCTCCCGCTACGCTGATGAAATAGGAAATCATGTTGTTGGCGGGCGGCACAAGCGGCGCAGCGCCCGGATAGTACAGTTCCGCGCCGGTCGAGTGCGACAGATCGAATCCGAGGCTGTGTCTCCGGCACTTGCTTCTTGCTCAAGCCGCCGTTGTTGTCGTTGCCGACCGAATAGTAGAGCCCGTTGTCCGCCTCAATCACAGCGCGGGAGTTGTCGCCGCTATAGGCATCGCCGTCGGTATAAGAAATGCGTCCAAAGGCGTCGACTTCAGCAACTGAACGATAGTAGGCGGTGGGATTGTTTGCGCCGGCATAGCTGGCCACCGCGGGATTGGTTGGGTCGCAGAGCCCCGGAGTATTCGAAGCCGAAACATCTAGAAGATTGGCCGCCGTCGGCGATACGGGCCCGACATTGGTGCCCTCGGTGAGAATGTTGGTCGTCGTATCCAGTGTCAGCGCCGGGCAACCGGGTCCGCCGCGGTAGCCCATGAAGGTCAGGCTCTTGCCATCCGCCGAGCGATTCAAAGCCAGCTCGGACTTGGAGCTGAAGCTGGTCACAATCTCATTGCTAGGCACGTGAAGGACGCCGAGCGGGAAGCCGTCGGGGCTCAAATCCCACAGCACGATGGGCGAGGAGACGCCGAAGTTGCCGTCCGTGTTGGCATTGTTCCACACGTTGTGCGTGTCGTGAAGATTTGGCGCTTCACCGTTATCGCTGGCATAACCGCAGGTGACGATGACCGCCGTCGTAGTCGCGGTTTTCGTTTGGTCGGCGGGCAGCAGCGGGACGTTCACAGTGGCGGGAGTCGGGTTCGTCGCCGTACCGGTGTTTAAACATCCAAACGGCAACACTTCACCCGGAATGACCGTGTCCGCGTTTCCCGTGTAAACGGTGCCGCTCAATACGATGCTGCCTGGGACAAAACCGCGGAATTCGGAATGACCGTGGCCGAAACCGCCGCTGTAGCCAGAACCATAACCGAAGCCATGACCATAATCCTGAGCATTCAATGTGACGGCAAATGGCCCTGACGCCACTGCTGTCGCGAGAGCTGCCGCGACCATAACCGAGCAGCCTGAAGCAAAACGGCGCACAGCTGCGCCATTGAACACACGAGTATTCATAGGGGAACCTCCCGGATCGTGGGGAATGTGAATTGGATTCGTGGAGAATGACCGAATCGACTTCCGCGACTGACGCTAGCAGCGGAAAATGAATACTGAATGAAAAGCCGTGGAAAACTTGGTGAGCGGGATTCGAGGTGCGGGCGATTGGACGAGCAGTAATCGATCCTCGCCTTTCGCTCAGGTTTTGCGCCAGCCCACTCAAACCTGATTTCTTATCACTGGATCTTAGTCGTCGTCCGGCGGGCCGGTGTCCACTTCGCGCATGATCTGTTCCGCCGTAATCTTGGTGTGAATCGCCGTGAACGCCGGTGGTGTTTGCGTGTAATCAAAACAATCGCTGAATGCATCGGTCCCCGCATCGCGCGCGCCCAGGGTGCCCAGATCGAAGTTATGCTCGATGAACGCGATGAAGCCGCTCGCCTCATGAAAATGGTGCGTGACATAGCCGTGCTTGGAATATGGCGAAACGATGAGCAGCGGAACCCGGAATCCCGGCCCCATCTCGTCCACCTTCGTTGGGGACACATGATCGTACCAGCCGCCCCAGTCGTCCCATGAAATAAAGATCGCGGTCGAATTCCAATATGGACTGTTGCCGATGGCATTGACGATCGCGGCGATCCACGCCGGACCTTCGTTCCCCGATCCCGGATGGTCGGAGTGCGCAAAATCCGGCACAATCCAGGTTACCTGCGCCAGCTCGCCCGCTTTGATGTCGACCAGAACGCGGCGCGATGGAGAGATCACGTTCTGATCCCAGTCTTTGCCAAAACGAATGTGCCGAATGGCCTGGTAGGCCGAAACGAGAAAAAAGTTATCGCCTTTTCCGGGAGCGTAATACCGCCACGTCACGCCCTTCCGGTCCAGCAGATCGGCGGTAGTCTGGTAATCGAAGCAGGGATACACGCCGGGCAGCTCCGTATCATTCGGTCCAATGAGTGCAGCCGTCGTTCCCGGAGCCGCATCGCAGCCCCACACCGAGCCCGTCGGATTCTCGGCCACGTCTCCCGATTGCCCAGCGATCATATACTGGTGCGCCACAAAGCTGGGCCCGGTATTGGACTGGAACATGTGGTCGCCAAGCACATAGTTCTGAGCCAGCGACCAGTATTCTTCCACGTCACTCCTGGGAACATACGAATAGGGCAGCAGCGAGCCGTCCTGCTCGAAGCCATCCATCTGTCCGTTGTCATAATCCTTCAGCCACCGCATGTGCGAGTGGGTCAGGTCACGCGAGTCGCCCAGCGAAACCGGCTTGAGCGGAACCAACTCACCGCCGTTCATCCCACCCTGCACCGTGTCGGCGCCGGGATAACCGTTAAAGAGATTGTCGAAGCTGCGGTTCTCCTGCATGATCACGACGATGTGTTGAATGGGCGAACCGGGAATGGGAGACACAGTGCTCACGGGGACGGGCGGAGATGGAGAGGGAATGATGGATCCTCCGCAACCGACGAGCCCGGCAAAGATCCATGCGCCGGCCGCCGCGACAATCCCCACCGACACGCCGATGCACAGCCGGCGGCCCAGACGCAGTTTCAGCGCGTCATCCCGTCTTGAGCTTCCTTTGTTCATCTGCCCCGAGTGAGCTGCATCAATTACCGCCGATCATAGAACCGATCGTTCCCCATCCCAGTGATTCTAGTCACTTGATTACAACTCCGTTACGTTTCTTCGGGGCTTGACGGCAAGTCTTTGGTTTCGGATTTTTGGTTACTATCGGCGCCGCGCCGGATCAATCGGCTCTATCCAGTTTTCAATGATTTACGGCAACACCCAGTTTCTTCGAGACAAGGCAGGCGCCAGTGGAACAGCCGCCAAAGCCCGCTTGACAGGCAATCGCGCGAACGCGGAGCCGATGGGACGAGCCGACCTCCCAATCCTCCTCGATTTCGGGTGTAAGATTCTGTCGTTCCCAACTGTTGATGGATTGACGGAGGGTATCGGCATGTCTCGCCTGGCCCGGAGGGTTGCTTCGCCAATGTTGGTCCAAAGAGTCGCGCAAAGATTTCTCCCTGTTGCGATGGCGCTTTTGTTTGCCAGCGCCGCGGCTCACGCCGCACCCGATCAGCCCAAGCCGGATGAACCCACGGATCCCAAGGCGCGCAAGACTTTTTTGGGCGCTGTCGACTGGGAGAAGCATGGCAATCTGGGCGCAGCGCTCGATAACTATCGCAAGGCCAACAAGCAGGACGGCGGCCATTGCACAGAGTGCCTGAACCGTGCCTACAGCCTCGCCATGAAGACTGGCGCCTACAAAGACGCTGTTAGCGTCGCGCAGGACTTGCTGCCGCTGGCGCAGAACGATGCGGACCGCGCAGCAGCTCACTTCCGGCTCGGGGTCGCCTTGCAGCGCGAAGCCAACGACGAAAAGAAGGACCAGCTCTTCACCCAAAGCTGCGACGAGTTCAAGGCTGCGCTATCGCTCCAACCTGCGTTCACACTCGCGCACTTCGCCCTGGGCACGTCGCTTTCGCATCTCCACCAGGACGACGCTGCGCGCGCGGAGTTCAGCGCCTTTCTCTCGCAGGCCGGAACCGATTCGGCCCTTCGCGAACGCGCGGCGCGGTATGTGGAGCGCCCCGAACTGGCGCGCGCCAGAATGGCACCGCCTTTCGCCCTGACTACGATTGACGGCCGCCACATCTCCATGGATGGGCTTGCCGGCAAGGTCGTGCTCATCGATTTCTGGGCCACATGGTGCGGACCGTGCCGCGAGGCATTGCCACACCTTCGCGATGTCGCGCAGAAGTTCCAGGGCGAGCCCTTTGTCGTGCTCAGTGTGAGCCTGGACAGCGACGAGGCGAAATGGAAGGACTTCGTCAGCAAGAACAACATGACCTGGCTGCAGTACCGCGATGGAAAATGGACCGGCCCGATTGCAACCCAGTTTGACGTGAAGGCAATCCCGGCCACATTTTCCATCGATGCCGATGGCGTGCTTGAAGATCAGCACGTGGGCGACGCCGACATTGAACGCAAACTGAAGAAGATGATCGCGCACGCCGTCGAGGAGCAGAACAGCAATACGGCTCCTGCGCCTGCCCAGGCCGGTTCCGGGGGAGATTAAGCGCGTGTGCAGTTTCGGGCAGCTATGCCACTTTGGCACGGCCAAGGAACGTAGCACAGCCAGCCTGTCCCGCACAAGACTTGCAATTCCACCCGATGCACCGTACTATCCGCATTAGAAACCGGCCTGCAAAGCAGGTGGGTAGTCAACGCTGGTTGAACCAACATTCAATGAACAGGGGCTCGACTCGACAATCGGTTCCGTGTGCAGTGTCCGCCAGTCCGGAATGCCTAACGAACCGCGGAGAGCTCCACCGTCTTAGGACGGGTTCACCGGCGCATTACCCACGGCCCAGCGGGTCGGCTTCTACTTTCCTCCGCCTGCCCGCCATTTCCCATGCTTGAGTTGCGCCCCAACTGCGAGTGCTGCAATCGCGACCTGCCGCCCGATTCCCGGCTCGCGATGATCTGCAGCTTCGAGTGCACTTTCTGCCGCGAGTGCGCGCACTCGAGACTTGGCGGTCTCTGCCCCAACTGCGGCGGCGTTCTCGTCCCACGGCCCATCCGCCCGGCGGCCAAATTGCACAACAATCCAGCGTCAACGGCTCGGGTTTTCAAGCCAGAGGGTTGCGGACAACCCACGCTCACCGCGAACGCGCTCTCTCACTAGCTCCGCCAACTCCGCTAGCCCCGCTAACTCCGCTGCCTTATCCTGTCTGTACGTGCATCCCGTCCTTTTCCACGCCGGCTCAATCCTGATCCCGTCCTACGGCGCGATCACCGCATTCGGTGTGCTTGTGGCGCTCGCGCTGGCGCAGCGCACCGCGCGCATCGTGCATGTGGACGCAGGCAAAGTCTGGAATCTCTCGATCCTCAGCCTTTTTGCCGCGCTAGCCGCTACGCGGCTGTTGCTTGTTGCCGCAAATTTCACGGCACTCCGCAATCACCCCGCGTGGCTGCTTGGCCTGGCGATGGTGCATCATCCGCTGCTGGCAGGCGTGGGCGCGCTGGCGGGCGCGGGTTGCGCCGCATGGTACGCTCGCCGCAACAAACTTCCCTTCCGCGCCACGACGGACGCCCTCGCCCCGCCGCTTGCTGCGGCTCTAGCATTCGAACAGCTTGGCGCGCTGGCCGCCGGCTCCGGCTACGGCACCGACGCCGGACCTCAAGTGGGCTGGGCCATTATCTACTCGAATCCGATGGCCGCCATCTGGAGCGGCACGCCGCTCGGCGTTCCGCTGCATCCGGTGCAGGCCTACGCCGCGCTGGCATTTCTTGCGCTGGCCGTTCTGCTTTGGGTGTGGCTGCCCCTTGAACGCCGCCCCGGCGACGTAGCCGGACTGTGGTTGATGGGAGCCGGCGTGGCCATTTACCTGACGGAGATCTGGCGCGACTGGGTGGGCCGTGGTTCCCTCTTCGATGGCGCCATCGACGGCCCGCAGATCGCCGCCATCGTTCTGGTGCTCGCCGGCGCGCTGTGGCTCCGCGAGAGGAAAAGCATGTTGCGTGAGCGCCAAGCCGCGCATGAACACGATTCGCAATCTCAGCAGGTGAGCGACAGCCGAGGCACAGCATGAGTCCCGGCGGCGGCGTGAGTGCCGTCCGCACCGTCGCCGTGCCTGCCGAGGCCAAAGGCCAACGGCTCGATGCGTTTCTCGCCGCACAACTCGAAGGTGTGAGCCGCTCGCGCGTGCAGACTGCTCCTTGACCAGGGCGATGTGCTGGTGAACGGCGAACATGTGAAGGCTTCGCTTAAGTTGCGCGGAGGCGAGCAGATCGTCGTAACCGGCGATCCGCACCCCGCGCCGCTGAAAGCCGTCGCGGAGGCGATTCCCCTCGACATTGTTTACGAAGACGCCGATCTGGCCGTGGTGAACAAGCCGGCGGGCATGATGGTGCACGCGGGCGCGGGCCAAAGTAGCGCCGCGGTGGGTCATGGATTCGACGCGCGCAGCAGCGGAACCCTTGTCAATGCCCTGCTTCACCGCTTCCAGGCCCTTTCGTCCACGGGAGGTGACCTGCGTCCAGGCATTGTTCACCGGCTCGATAAAAGCACCAGCGGCCTGATCATCGTCGCAAAAAATGACCGCGCTCATGCCGCTCTCGGCGCGATGTTCGCGGGCCGCAATGTTAAAAAAACCTACATCGCGCTGGTTCACGGGGCACTTCAACGTGATAAGGGCACCATCAGCGCGGCGGTCAGCCGCGATCCCATCCGCCGCACCCGCATGACCACTCGGCCCAGCGAAAATGCCCGCACCGCAATCTCTCATTATGAAGTTGTGCGGCGCCTGAGCACCCGTTTCGGCAAATTCACGCTGGTCAAGGTGCGCATTGAAACCGGTCGCACGCATCAGATCCGCGTGCACATGGCTTCCATGGGTCATCCCGTGGTAGGCGACACGCTTTACGGCGGCGCAGCGCAGTTGACCGAGCAAACCGCTGCCGGGAGCGCTCCCTCCTCCGGCAAAAAACCCGATGCGGAACGTCTGCGGCTCGGGCGCAACTTTCTTCACTCCGCAAAGCTTGAATTCACGCAACCGATCACCAGCAAGCCGCTTGAGCTTGATGCGCCGCTGCCCGAGGAATTGACGGCTTTCCTCAGCCACCTCGAGTCCGTCTAAAGCTCAAGATTTTCGCCGCGAGCCGCCGCTGACGAAAGTACCCGAAAGGTCAATCCCCATTTCCAAACAAGCGAGCATGGCGATTGTTAGAATAGGAAGCGATGAACACACAGCATTCGACGCCTAAGTCTGCCGCCCCGGCGCGGCTCGGGCGTTTCTCTTCGCTTGCCCTGACTGTGGCGCTTTGTTCCGCGGTTGCATTTGCCGTGCAGGCCACGCCGGCCACAGGGGGTGGACCCTCTCAGCCGGCCGCTCAATCGCCCGCTCAACCGGCGGCGCAACCTGCGGCTCAGCCGCCCACTCAGCCGGCGGCGCAAACCGATGCGCAGGCGGCACCGGAGACCGGATCGAACACAGACTCCGGTGCGCCAACCCTCCATGTCGGCGTCAACGAGGTCAGCCTCATCTTCACAGTCTCCGACAAGCACGGCCACTACGTTCCCAACCTTGGCCAGAACGATTTCGCCCTGCTCGACGATCAGAAGGCGCCGGAAAAAGTTAACTCCTTTCACCAGCAGATCAACCTGCCGCTGCGGGTCGGCATCGTCATTGACGCCAGCACCTCCATCCGCTCCCGGTTCCAGTTCGAGCAGCAATCGGCCACCGAATTTCTACTCGATGTACTCAGATCAAAGAACGATCGAGCCTTCGTCATGGGCTTCGACGTTACTCCGACCGTGACCGCGGATTGGACCAACGATCAGGACGCTCTTGAAACCGGCATTAACAAGTTGTCGCCCGGCGGCGGCACCGCGCTCTTTGACGCCGTTTATGTGGCCTGCCGCGACAAGCTCGGTACTTCGCGCGGCCCTGAGCCGGTGCGCAAGGCCATCATTCTCATCTCTGACGGCGAAGACAACCAGAGCCGTGTCTACCTTCCTGAAGCCGTCAAAGAATGTGAGCGCGCCGAGACCATCATCTACGCCATCAGCACCAACTGGACGCCGAGCCGCGGAGAGGGCGACAAAGTCCTGCAGGCACTGGCCGAGCAAACCGGCGGCGAAGTCTTCTTTCCACCCTCGGTGGAAGAGATGGCCACGAGCTTCAAAGACATCGAAGAAGAACTACGCAGCCAGTATGCGCTCGTCTATACTCCCGCCGACTTCAAGGCCGATGGTGCTTACCGGACGATTTACCTCTACTGTTATGACCGTCGCTACACGGTGCGCGCAAAAAAGGGCTATTTCGCCACCGGGCAGTAGATAGCGCGGCGCAACATGAGCGGGGTGAGAGACTCTTTGAGAGAGCGTGGCCATCGCCACGCTCTTTCAGTTGGTGCCTCCGATTTTCTCGAGTCGAATTTCCCGATTCAGGACGAGTGCCCGCCCTTCTGTTTCACATTGATTCAGTCCCGCACTCGCAAACTCGTTTCCTCATGCATTTCTCCTCGCTGCACGATGAACTAGACGTGGCTGCTTCAGGGCATCCAGGCAAATCTTCCTGTGGAATGAGGGATTCGAGGTGATCCGCCAGGCAATATCGTGCGATATCTGCGCCTCGGAGAAGCGGCAAACCAACCATTGGTTTGTGGCTTACGAGCAAGGCGGAGAGTTGCGCATCAGCGGCTGGAGTTCGCGCCACAAGTTGCGCCCCGGCTCGAAGCATCTCTGCGGGCAAACCTGCCTGCACAAGCTGGTGGATGAATTCATGGCGAAGGCCATCGCCGTGCGCACGCAGCGCCCAGTCGACGAGCCGGTGGAGGATCTCGCCCCCGGACTGCCGGGCGCCTGCGACGTTAGCCTCACCTCCGGTGCGGCCTACGCCGATACAGCCAACCCTGTCATGGCGAACATAGAGCCGGAGTCATCGGCGCGCATCATCGCGCCGCCTGCGCCCGTTCCGACGGTGTCCGCGTATGCGCTCCACTCCGAAGTCCCGCCGCCCGCACCCGCCAAGCCCCTGCCGCTTGTGCCACTGCCTGCCTATCGGCCTCATCCAGAGCTGGTGCCGCCGCGCCCGCATTCCGGGGAGTACGTTCCGGCTCCAGAACAATCGCCGCGCTACGCCTCGCGCAACTGGCGCGCTGAAGCATGGGAACGCGAACGCGAGCGCGAGCTGCGCGCCATGGGGAAGCCTCCCGACGCCGCCAGCCGTCGCGCCTCCAATGCCTGATTGTCTTTTTCCGGATCGCAGAAAGGAATGCTGGATGAGTTTTGACCTGATCCTGGCTCTTTTGGCGCTACTTCCGCTGCTCGTGACAAAACCGGCTCACGCGCACGACGCCGTTCGGTCCCGCGACTGAACATCGTGCCGGCGTTTATTTTTGGGTCGGCTTGCCGGCGAGCAGAGCCAACAGCCCCTCTTCGTCGATCACCGGAATCTTGAGCTCGCGTGCCTTGTCGAGCTTCGACCCGGCTTCTTCTCCGGCCACTACATAGCTCGTCTTCTTGCTTACGGAGCCGGCTGTCTTTCCGCCGGCCGCCTCGATCTTTTCCTTCGCTTCCTCGCGCGTCATCTTTGGCAGCGTTCCCGTCAGCACAAAGGTCAGGCCGGAAAGCTGCGTAGAGCGCTGCTTCTTCTCTGCCGTCATATCCACGCCGGCATCTTCAAGCCGCTTCACCAGGTTGCGGTTTTCCTTGTCGGCAAAAAACTCCAGGATCGCCTGCGAGATCCGCGGGCCGACTTCTTCCACGCGCTCCAGTTCCTCGGCGGAAGCCTCCATCAGCGCTTCGATCGAACCGAACTCCTGCGCCAGCAGCTCCGCCGTGCGCTCGCCCACAAAACGGATGCCCAGCCCCATCAGCGCCCGCGCCAAGCCCGCGCGCTTCGATCGTTCAATCTCCGCTAGCAGCGTCCGCGCCGACTTCTCCGCGAAGCGCTCCAGGCCAACAAGTTGCTCCTCGGTCAGCGAATAGAGATCGGCTACGCTGTGCACGAGCCCACGGTCGAGCAATTGCTGCACGGCCGCATCGCCCAACCCTTCGATGTTCATCACGCCTCGGCTGCCAAAGTGCAACAGGCTCTCGCGCAGCTTGGCCGGGCAGTCCGCATTCACGCAGCGCCAGTCCGCCTCGCCCTCCGCGCGCACCACCTTGCTTCCGCACTCAGGGCATTTCGACGGGAATTCGAATGTTCGTTTCCCGCGGGGGTGATCTTTGTCTTCTACAACCTCGACGATTTTGGGAATCACGTCGCCGCCGCGTTCCACACGTACGTAGTCCCCAATCTTCAGTCCAAGGCCGAGAATAAAATCTGCGTTGTGCAGGGTGGCGCGGCTCACCGTGACGCCTCCGACAAAGGTGGGCGTCAGCATGGCCGTCGGCGTGAGCTTGCCGGTGCGGCCAACCGTGATCATGATGTCTTCCAGTTTGCTGACCGCCGACCGCGCGGTGAATTTGTAGGCTATGGCCCAGCGTGGCGCGCGGCCCGTGTACCCGAGCCGCTGCTGCGTGCTGTGCGCATCCACCTTCAGCACTACGCCGTCGATTTCGTAACCGAGCGTCGCCCGTCTGCTCTCCGCGTTGTCGATGAACTTCATCATCCCATCGACATTGTTTACCCGCTCACGATGCGGATTCACGCGAAAGCCGAGCTTGGTCAGCGCGTCGAGCGTAGCCGTTTGCCCGGCGGCGAAATACTCTCCGTCGACCAGCAGAAAGTATGCGAAGAACACCAGCCGCCGCTTGGCCACGATGGAAGAATCGAGCGTGCGCAGAGTGCCTGCGGCGGAGTTGCGCGGATTTACGAACGCGGGCAGGCCTTCGCGCTCGCGCTCTTCGTTCATCTGCACAAACGCCGCCGCCGGCATGACCACTTCGCCGCGCACTTCAAATCCCTGGGGAATTCCGGCCCTTTTCAGTTTTTCGGCGGAAATCGAAAGCGGAATGCTGCGAATGGTCCGGATATTTGAAGTGACGTCTTCGCCGGTTTGGCCATCGCCGCGCGTCAGGCCCATGGCGAGCCGCGCGCTGGCGCCGTCCGCTTCGTAAGTAAGCGCGACGCTCAGCCCGTCGAGCTTCAGCTCGGCCGTGTATTCCACCGGCAGCTTGCCGGCCAATTCGCGCACGCGCCGGTCCCAATCGGCCAGCTCTTCGGCGGAATAAGCATTGTCCAGCGAGAGCATCGGCCGCGAGTGCTGCGCTTTTTTGAAGCCCTCGGCCGGCTTGCCGCCCACGCGCTGCGTCGGCGAGTCCGGAGTCACCAGATCGGGATGCGCGGCCTCGAGCTTCTTCAGCTCGTTCATCTGCGCGTCGTATTCGGCGTCTGAAATCTCCGGCGCGTCCAGAACGTAATACAGATGCTCGTGGCGCCGCAGCTCCTCGCGCAGTTTCTCAATTTTCTTTTGGGCGCTCGTCTCGGCCATAGCTACGAATTATAGTGACCCGTGAAAGCGGCTGCCCCCACCCTCGCAGGGCCTTTGTTTTTCCGGCCAGGGTGGGGTCTTCTCGAACACAGAATCGCTTACGACCCGCGAACTCTGCTGACTCCGCTCACTTCAGCCCGCGGTTCTTGAGCAATGGCTCAATAGTCGGCTCCCCGCCCAGCCACGCGTCATACATTTTCTCGAGGTCTTCGGTGTTGCCGCGCGAAAGAACCATGCGCCGGAAGCGGTCGCCATTGGCGCGCGTCAAGCCGCCGTGATCCTCAAACCACTGGTAAGCATTGTCGTCGAGCATTTCGCTCCACGTGTAGGCGTAGTAGCCGGCCTGGTAGCCTTCATTCCAAATGTGCAGAAAATAGCTCGAACGGTAACGCGGCGGGACATAACTGATCGCCAAATGCTTCTTCTCGAGCGCCTCTTGCTCAAACGTGTCGGGATTCTCAAGCGGCGCGCTCGCCGGCAGCGTGTGCCACTCCAGATCGAGCTCCGATGCCGCAAGGATCTCGGTAAAGTCATAGCCCTGATTGAATGTCCTGGCCTTCACGATCTTTGCGTAGAGATCGCCCGGCATGGGCTCGCCGGTTTTGTAGTGGCGCGCGTAGTTTGCAAATACCGTGGGATTGCTTGCCCAATGCTCGTTGAACTGCGAAGGAAACTCGACAAAATCGCGCGGCACCGCCGTACCCGACAAGCTGGGATACTCGGTGTCGGCAAACATCGCGTGCAGCGCGTGGCCGAATTCGTGAAACATCGTGGTCACGTCGTCGAAGCTGAGCAGCGCGGGTTGTCTCGGAGCGGGCTTCTCGAAGTTGGCCACGTTGTAGACGACAGGCAGAGTACCCAGCAGCTTCGACTGGCCCACCAGCGAGTCTTCCCAAGCACCGCCATTCTTGTTGTCACGCTTGAAGTAGTCGCAGTACCACAGCGCCAGCGGCTTGCCGTCGGCATCATAGACCTCGAACGCGCGTACATCCGCTTGCCACACCGGCAGATCCTTACGTTCCTTGAACGTGAGCCCGTAGAGCTCGTGCGCCGCGTAAAACACGCCCTTCTCAAGCACGTTGTTCAGCTCGAAGTACGGCTTGACCTGCGACTGGTCGTAATCGTACTTCGCTTTGCGCACCTGCTCGGCATAGAACTCCCAGTCCCACGGCTCGACGGTGAACCCTCCGCCTTGGGAATCGATCAACGACTGAATATCTTTCTCTTCGCTCGCAGCCTTGGCCGTCGTGGCCGGAACCAGCGCATCCAGAAAATGGATCGCCGCTTCCGGGGTCTTGGCCATCTGGTCAGTCAAGGTCCACGCCGCGTAATTCGGGTAGCCAAGCAGAGCCGCTTTTTGCGCTCGAAGCTGCGCCAGCCGCGCTAGGGTCGCCTGCGTATCGTTCGCGTCGCCGCGCTCCGCCCGGTTCCAGGAATTCTCAAAGATTGCGTGTCGCGTATCGCGGTCGCTCAGGAATGTGAGGTCGGGCTGCTGCGTGGTGTTCTGCAGCGGCAAAACCCAGCCCTGCACTTTGTGGGTCTTGGCCTCTTCCGCGGCCGCAGCCATCTGCCCTTCGCTCAACCCGGCCAGCAGATTGCGATCCGTCGTCGAGTATGAGGCCGCCGCCGTCGCAGCCAGCAGCTTGGTCATAAAAGTGTTCTCGAGCGTCGAATCTTCCTCGTCGAGCTTTTTCAGTTTGTCTTTATCCGAATCCGAAAGATTCGCCCCCGCCTTGACAAACTCCTGGTACTGGTATTCCACTAGGCGCGACGATTCGGCATCGAGCCCAAGAGATGCGCGCTGGTCGTAAATCGTCTTGATGCGCGCAAACAGTTTTGTGTTCAGATTGATCGCGTCTGCCAGCGCAGCCGTGCGCGGCGCCTCGTAGTCCTGAATCTTCTCGAGCTCCGGATCGGTATTGGCCTGGCTCACCAGGTTGAACGCATTCCACGCGCGGTCGTACAACTGACCGGCCTTCTCCAGCGCCACAAGCGTGTTTTCGAAGGTAGGCGCAGCAGGGTTGTTGGCGATCGCATCCACTTCCTTCAGTTCCTGCGCCATCCCTGCGTCAATCGCCGCCTGGTAATCGCTGTCCTCGATCTTGTCGAAGGGCGGCGCATGAAAAGGTAGCGTGCTGGGCGCGTAAAACGGATTGCCCGGTCCGAAAGTGCCGGCTCCCTTTTCTGTCTGCGCGCTGCAAGCTGCGGCTCCAACAACACCCATCAATACGGCAATTCCTGCGGTTGAAACTTTCCTGATTTGCAGGCTTATGACGGTAGGCAACATGGCAGTATGGGCTCCTCGAAAGCCAAGCATCTATTGTAGGTGAATTCAACAGTGGCGGCGACCCACTCCGACGACGAAGCCCTGTCGTCGGGGACTCCGGCGAGGAGGCCCTAGAATGGGGAGATAACTTTCCGCCGTGCCGCAGCAAGTCACCGGCTCGCTATGGCGGATGAAATCCTGGAGAACCCACAACCAATGACGCCCACAGCAATTGCCCCGCAAATCCGCACGCACGCCGAGAATCTCGATCAACTCGCTTCCGTCGCTGTGAACGTCGGCCTCGGCCTCAAGCCCGGACAAGAGCTCGTCATGACCGCGTCGGTTGACACGCTGCCGCTGGCTCGCCGCATTACCGAGCACGCCTATCGCGCCGGAGCCACGCTCGTCACCACGCTCCTTGCCGACGATGAGTCCACGCTGCTGCGTTACCATCACGCGCCCGACGCGAGCTTCGACCACGCAGCCAAGTGGCTCTACGACGGCATGGCTGAAGCCTTCAAGAACGGCTCCGCGCGCCTCGCCGTCGCGGGAGCCAATCCCAGCCTGCTTTCGAACGAGGATCCTGACAAGGTAGGCCGCGCCAATCGCGCCCTCTCCCAGGCCTATCGCGGCGCGCTCGAGTTCATCACGCGCCACGACATCAACTGGACGATCGTTGGCGCCGCCACTCCTGCATGGGCCGCGGCCGTATTCCCCAACGACCCGCCGGATGAGGCAATGGCCAAACTCTGGGATGCGATTTTTTACACCACGCGCCTCAACTCGGCCGATCCGGTGAGCGCATGGAAGGCGCACGACGCGGATCTGCACAAGCGTTCGGCCTTCCTGAACGAAAAGCGCTATTCGGCCCTCCAATATCGCGGTCCCGGCATCGACTTTCGTCTCGGCCTCGCCGACGACCACGAGTGGCTCGGCGGCGGCACCACCGCAGGCAACGGCAACTACTGCATCCCCAACATGCCTACGGAAGAAGTCTTCACCACTCCGCACAAGGACCGCGCCGACGGCATCGTCACCGCCACCAAGCCGTTATCGCATCTAGGCACGATGATCGAAGGCATTCAGGTCCGCTTTGAGCACGGCCGCATTGTTGAGGCACACGCGACGCGAGGCCAGGAGGTGCTGGAAAAACTCATTGACTCCGACGAGGGCGCGCGCCGCCTCGGCGAGGTTGCGCTTGTTCCTCACTCTTCGCCCATCGCGCAAAGTGGCCTCGTCTTCCTCCACACGCTTTACGACGAAAATGCCGCATCGCACATTGCGCTCGGCCAGTCGTATTCCTCGTGCCTGATCAACGGAGACAAGCTTTCGCCCGAGGAGCTCGCCGCAAAAGGCGCGAACACAAGCCTGATTCATGTCGATTGGATGATCGGCTCGGCCGAACTCGACATCGACGGGATCACAGCTTCGGGTGTTGCCGAGCCGCTGATGCGCAAGGGTGAGTGGGCGTAACGGAGCCCATCGATTCATGGAGCCAGTCACTCATTTCCTTACCGGCGCATGTTTGGGCCGCGCGGGTCTCAACCGCAAGACGGCCTACGCTACGCTCGCGGCTGTGCTCGCGGCCGAGGCCGCCGACCTCGACATCCTCTGGGGACTCCGGGGACCGGTCGACGAGCTCAAGCATCATCGCGGCATCACGCACACCTTCTGGGCGGTGCCGGTGGTTGCGGGCGTCGTGGTGGGGGCGGTGTGGCTGTTCGACCGGTGGCGGGGACGCAACAGACGCCGGGATACGGCGACCGATGCCGCGCATGCCGAAAAAGCAACTGCAGATCCTTCGACTCGGTCGCCGCGGCGACCTGCGCTCAGGATGACCAACGACGCGGGGGTTCACTGGGGCTGGCTCTATCTCACCGCCTGCATCGCCGCGCTCAGTCATATCCTGCTGGACTGGACCAACAACTACGGCGTCCGTCCGTTTTTTCCGCTCAATCCTCACTGGTACGCCGGCAGCTTCATGTTCATTGTTGAGCCGATTCTCTACGGGATCTTCTTTCTGGCGTTCGTCGTTCCCTGGCTGCTCGGTCTCGCCGATCGCGAAATTGGCGCGCGACGCACGCAATTCCGCGGCCAGGGATGGGCTATCTTCGCTCTGATCGCAATGCTAGTCCTGGGCTGCGTGCGCTGGTCCGAGCACGCGCAGGCGCTGGCGATGCTTGGCAATACCAATCTAGCCTCCGAGCCAGTGAACCGCACGGCGGCCGAACCATACCCGGTGAATCCCTTCCGCTGGCACGCGATCCTCGAGACCCCTGACTTTTACCAGACCGCTGAAGTCGATACATGGACCGGCTCCATCGACAGCGATTCTCACGGCGACGTGCTCTACAAGCCGGCCGATACGACGGCGGTCGAAGCCGCCAAGCGAACTCCGTTGGGAAAGGTGTATCTGGATTGGGGAACGTGGGCCGTTGTCCGCGATGTGGGCCAGGAGCCTGCGCCCGGCATGGATCCACCCCGGCTCATGCCCAACCGCACCTGGACCACGGTCGAATTTACCGACCTGCGCTTCGACTACCGTTTCCTCGGCACCCGCGGCGATTCGGTGGCGGCGATCGGGCGCTCGCCCCTGACCGGCTGGGTCTACATCGTCGACGGCCGTGAAAACGGGGGCGAAGCCATGAATGACGCGAAGAACGGTAGAAAATTTGTTCCCACGCAAAAATTTCTTTACCTCGTGGAACGCTTTGGGTTGACCGCGCCGCCCGTGGACCCCAGAATAGATGAAGTCCCCTGATTTCCGGGACCCCCGTTTCCGGCCGAGACTCTTCGGCTCATTCCAATGAGGTGGTCATGGTTGCTTACCTGCTCGTGTTGCTTGGTGTGTTTTCGCGCTATCTGGTTGCGGGCCATTTGCCGCTCTTGAACTTCACGGCCGTCACCGGTTCGCTGCTCTATTTTGGCGCGCGCCGCTCATGGCGCGAGATGCTGGCGCCCCTTGCGGTCTTCATGCTCAGCGACTTTTGCTTAACCACCTACACCTACCACTCCGCGTTCCATTGGCAGAGCTATGGAATCACGTGGACCTGGTATGTGGCGGCCATGGCGCTCGGCTCCATTCTTCTTAGCCGGAAAACCACCCTCGCGCGCGGAATCGCAGCCACTCTGATTGGGCCGACCGGATTCTTCCTGGTTTCCAACTTCGGCGTGTGGGCAGGGGCCGGAAGAGCGATGTATGCGCAAACTCTCGCCGGACTCGGAGCCTGCTACGTCGCCGGCTTGCCGTTTTATCGCAACGACCTCGCCGCAACCGCGATTGTTCTCGGCGTGGCCCTCGGGGTGCCAGCTCTGGTGCGGCGGACGAATCCGAACCGCGCCCAGGAAGCACTGATCAACAAATAGCAGGATCGGATCGCGAGATTCACAGCAATGAATTCGCAGCAGATGGGTGCAACAGAACCTGTCTTCGCGCATCTGATCGTCTATCCGAGGTTCTTGCACCGAGCGGATATCGAGAAACCCGCCCGGCGCAATCGAAGCAAGCGTGCAAGAGGCAAATCCAAAAGGGTGGTTTATGAACCCTCGTGGTTACCAAAAGCCGCTTTACATCCTTCCCTTTGACCATCGCGGCTCGTTTGAAACGGGAATGTTCGGCTGGAAAGGCGCGCTCAACGCCGAGCAAACCGCGCAGATCGCCGCTGCCAAGCAGGTGATCTACGACGGCTTTCAGCAGGCCGTCGCCAATGGCGTACCCAAAGAGAAAGCAGGAATTCTGGTCGACGAACAGTTTGGCCTGGCCATCCTGCGCGACGCCGCGGCCAAGGGGTTCACTTTTGCGTGCCCCGCAGAAAAAAGCGGCCAGGAAGAGTTCGACTTCGAATACGGCGAGCAATTCGCCGAGCACATTGAGTTCATTCATCCGACGTTCTGCAAAGTTTTGGTCCGCTACAACCCCGAGGGCGATGCGGAGTTGAACCGCGTCCAGGCGGCGCGCCTCAAGCGGCTGTCAGATTATCTTCAGCAGGCCAATCGCAGCTTGTTCATGTTTGAGCTGCTCGTGCCGGCCGAAAAAGCCCAGCTTGAAAAGGTCAACGGCAATAAAAAAGCGTACGACCGCGAAATTCGCCCCGCGCTCATGGTCGGGGCCATCCAGGAGTTGCAGAACGCCGGCGTTGAGCCTGACGTGTGGAAGGTCGAAGGACTCGACCGTCGCGAAGACGCCGAGAAGATCGTCGCGACCGCGAAAGCCGGCGGAAGAGCCGCTGTCGGCTGCATCATTCTTGGCCGCGGAGAAGACGATCAAAAAGTGTTGGAGTGGTTGAGGACGGCCGCCAGCGTTCCGGGCTTCATCGGATTCGCCGTCGGCCGAACGGATTTCTGGCAGCCGCTGGTCGATCTGCGCGACCAGAAGATTTCGCGCCAGCAAGCGGTCGATGAAATGGCGAGCCGCTATCGGGAGTTCGTCGAAGTTTTTGAAAAAGCTCGCGCCGAAGTCAGCGCAAACTAGAAAATACCCGCTGACCGCTCACTCTTCCATCAGCTTCCCGCTGCGCTTCTTCTTGATCCACCACCACGCGAATCCGGCCACCGCCAGCGCGCTCACAACCAAAACCAAGGGCACAGCATGGCGCGCCACCAGGTCCACCGCGCTCGGGCCCAGCTTCAGGACCAGCAGCGACAGCGCAAGCCAGCGCAACATTCGGCCCACAAATACGGCCGCTAGAAAATCGGGAACGCGCATCTCGAACACGCCTGACGCAAAGATGAACATCTTCCACGGCGCCGGCGGCGGCATCATCGAAGGAATCATCACCGCCAGAAACTCCTGGCGCTCAAATCGGTCCCGCATGCGTTCGAATTTCGCGCGATTCACGCGCTTGAGCAGGAAGAGCTCGCCGCCCGCTCGTCCCAGCCAGTACGGCAAAAGGCCCCCGATCGCCGATCCCGCAGCCGCCATCAAGCAATAGAGCCAGAAGTGGCGCTTGTCGTTCCACACATAGATGGCCAGAATCGCGTCCATGGGGACGGGGATGCTCGAGGAATCCAGCACCGCGACTGCGCCCACGCCCAGGATTCCCCACTTCAACAGCGCCGGCAGAAGCACCAGCTTCCACTCCGCCGCCACGCGCGCAAAAAACTGCTTCAAACTCTGTCCCTTTCCGGTCCATCCTGCGTCAATTCAACAAGAACCATTGTACGGGGCGCTCCGCTGCGCAAAGATTTCAGGGGAATGAGAGAATAGATAGGAAGGATCCAAGAACGGGAGCCAGGGGTCTGTGTGCGCCTTCAGACGCTCCTGAACACTGAATGCCCACGAGCCAAGCGCCAACCGAAGAGACCGAGCCCAAGGGACCAGCCGAGCCGACCCCGGAAGGGGAAAGCTCCGCCCCGGAGATGAAGGTCCCAGGCGGATTCCTCGGCCTCCCCTTGAACCCGAAGGGTCCGCTGGAGACCAACGGTTCCGGTCCCGGCGCTCTTCGCGGATCGCGCTGGGTTGATTACGATACACACGAATTGCTGGAGATGATCGGCGAGCTCGAGGACGAGCGGCGCTGGTCACGCCTGCGCGAGGGATTCTGGCTCGCGCTGCTCGCCCACATCCTTTTCTTTTCCGCCATCACCTGGATTCCGACGTATATCTTCAAAGTGCCGAAGGTCATCGACCCGTTCGACGCGATCAATAAGCGCAAGGATCTTTCCTATCTCGATTTGCCGCCCGATGCTCTGCGCGAGACCCGGCCCAAAGTCGCGCCCAAGCCGCTCACTCATCCGCTCATCGACAAGAAAACGCTTGACGAGGTAAATCGCGAAGCGCCGCCCAAGCCGCAGCCGCCTGCGCCGGAACAGCCAGCGCCCGAACAGCCAAAGCCTGAGGCCTCGCAGCCCCTTCCGCCCAATCCGCAGTCGCAATCACCTGTTGAAGCGCCGCGGCCGTCTCCCGTTCCTGCCCGGCCCAACTTTGCCGTGGCCGCGCAGAATCCGGCCGACCAGCTACGCCGCGACATGGAGAACGCCATGCACAACCATGGCCAGCCCGGTTATGACGCGCCTTCAGGCGGGCTCTCAATGCACCCCGGCGCGGGCACCGGCGGCGTCCAGGTTCTCTCTGACACGCAAGGCGTCGACTTCAGCAACTGGCTTCAGCGCTGGCACTTTATCACACAGCAAACCTGGGATCCGCTCATTCCCGATGAAGTGAATCCGCCCATCCTCAAGCAGGGCGTGGTGGCAATTCAGTTCAAGGTTCTGCCCAACGGCCAGGTCACCGATATGCAACTGGTAGGCCGTTCCGGCGACACCGGCCTGGACCGCGCAGCCTGGGGTGCAATCAGCGGATCCAGCTATCCCAATCTGCCCCGCGAGTTTCACGGGCCCTACCTTGAGCTGCGCGCCTACTTCCTCTACAACACGGAACCGCGATAACCGCGCTGCCGGCGAACCTTTGCACTTCACGCTTCTACTCGGCCATCGGAAATTCCTCGTTCGGCCCGTCGTCCGGCACTGCACCGCCGGCGTCCGGATCGTATGGCTTGCGCTTGGCATTGAGGTAGATTCCATCCTGCTCCAGCAGCGCCTCATAGACCGGCGTGTGCCGCCAGTAGCGCGCCAGCGCAAATGCGCTCATGTTGGCGATCATCAGCGGCACCACCAGGCCATATCCGCTGGTCATTTCAAAAATAATGAGGATTGACGTCATGGGCGCGCGTACGATTCCCGCAAAAACCGCTCCCATGCCCACAACGGCGAAGGCTCCGATCGAATCGGCCGGATGGTGGAACACGGTCACGTCAAGATAGCCGACGGCCCCGCCCAGCATTCCGCCCATGAAGAGCGCGGGTGCAAAGATTCCGCCCGATCCGCCGCTCGAATACGACGTCACCGTAGCGGCCAGCTTCAAAACGCACAAGACCGCCATCGCCGTCACTGGCAGGCTGCCGAGCAGCGCCTGCGTAAGCGTTCCGTACGGATTGCCCGCAATGCCGTTCACATGAAAAAACTGGATCGCCACCACTCCCAGGGCGCCCGTGGCTGCTGCGCCGATTGCCGGTTGAATCCACCTGGGAACATGCTGGAGCCTTTTGAACCACGCCCGAACCCAAAGCAGCGAATCAGTAAACGCCACTGACACGATCGCGGCCAGCAGGCCGAGCAACGCGTACCAAACCAGCGACGAGGACTTGGCCAGGGTGTACGTTTGCAGCCGCGGCACATGAAAAATGGGGTTTGAACCCAGAATGCTGTGCTCCACGACGCCTGCCAGCGCCGCCGCCACAATCACGCCCGAGAGCATGGTCTGGTCGAGCGAGCCGATCAGTTCTTCCAGGGTGAATGTCACGGCGGCAATCGGCGCGTTGAACGCAGCGGCGATGCCAGCCGCCATGCCGACTGACGTCATGCGCCGGCTGTTTACCGGGCTGAGCCGCGCAATGCGCGAAAGAAAGCTGCTCACTCCGGCGCAAATCTGCACCGTGGGGCCTTCTACGCCGAGGCTCGCTCCAGTGCCCAACTGCAGCGTGCACAAAACGAACTTGCCCAGTGTCTCTTTCAGCGTGATCGCGCCAAAGCGAAGAGTGAAGGCCGTCTTGACCTGGGGAATGCCGCTGCCCGCCGCCGCCGGTACCCAATAGGTCAGCCCGACGCCGGCAATCAGTCCGCCCAGTGCGGGCGTCAGAATCGTCCACCAAATCCATGAGTGGCCCGGCGCGGCCGTGGCCCGATCGATGAGCAGTGCGTATAACCAGAAGCATGTGATGTGGAAAGCTACCGCAGCCAGACCGCACAGTCCGCCGGCCAAAATGGTGAGGGCCAGCAACCGCTGCCGCTCGTTGGGCATGCGTCGCCTGAGCCAGGCAAAAAGACGCGCAAACAGCCCTTCAATGCCAACCCAATACTTCAATGCAGGGGATACCTCGCCGCGAAGAACATCGCAAATTCAAGTATAGAAGTAAGATGCCACTCCCACCTCCAGTCTCGAAAACACCCTCGCAATCTGCGAGAGGAGTTCGATTGAAATTGCAGAATCGCCTGACGCAGCCCTTGCACTGACGTAATCTATGGGTTACACTCTATGAGAATCGAATTGATCGGGTCCTGTGCAAGTTCGTCGCACTGAGGAATTCGCTTCGTGGTTGAACGGCTTGCGGGACAAGCAAGGTCGCGCGAAGATTCTCGCGAGGATCGATCGGCTGGAGGATGGGAACCCCGGTAAAACGAAAAGCGTCGGCGCTGGTGTTGTCGAGATGAAGATCGATTTTGGTCCCGGCTACAGGGTCTATTACATCCAGCGAGGACAGTTGTGGATCCTCTTGCTCTGCGGTGGTGATAAAAGCACACAAGCGAGCGACATCAGGCGGGCGAAGGCGCTCGTGGCGCAATGGGCCGAATCGGAGTGACGCGATGACAATCAAGACCAAGCCGTACGATGCAGCTCGAGTTCCTCACAGACGCGGAGACGATTGCCGCCTATCTGACAGAGGCGCTGGAAAGCGATGACCCACGGTCTATCGCCAAGGCGCTGGGCGCCGTGGCTCGAGCGCGCGGGGGGATGGCCCGGCTGGCGCGCGAGACTGGCGTTACCCGCGAATCTCTTTATCGTGCCCTCAGCGAAACGGGCAATCCAGAGCTCGGAACTGCGCTAAAGGTTATGCATGCTTTAGGCGTCCGCCTTACTGCCTCGCTCACGGCCTGATCCGCGCAGGCCCGGGCAACGGCCGCAGTTTCCGCTTCCACTGCAACCCGAGTTCGCGCTAAAATCTTCTTGTAGCTATGCGCCGCCGTCTCAACATTGCCGGCTCGCCCCTCCTCCGCCGCTTCCGCCGCGGCCGTCCCGATCGTGGACGCTGACCATCCGCGCTGAGTAATCTATTTCCGTCGAGAATTTCGTCCGCATGGGCAGCGCCTCGTTTGGAAATGTCCGAAACTCCTGCGACGAAAAACTCCGCTAACCCCCGCTTGGTTCTCTAACTCCGCGAGCTCCGCTAACACCGCCAGCTCCGCTGAAAGGATCTCCCGATGAACAGCTTCAATAGCCGCGCCGTGCTCACTTCCGGCGGCCGCTCTTACACGATTTATCGCCTCCCTGCCCTCAGCGCCCACGGCTTCAATCTTGCGCGCCTTCCCTTCAGCCTCAAGATCCTCCTGGAAAATCTGCTGCGCCGCGAGGACGGAGTCAACGTCACCGCCTCCGACATCGAATTCCTCGCGCGCTGGGACGCGAAAGCCGAACCCAGCCGCGAAATCGCCTACATGCCGGCTCGCGTCCTGATGCAGGACTTCACCGGCGTTCCCGCGGTCGTCGATCTAGCCGCCATGCGCGACGCCATCAAGACTCTGGGCGGCGATCCCGAGCGCGTCAATCCACTCGCGCCCGCCGAGCTGGTCATCGACCATTCCGTTCAGGTGGATGAATACGGCACGCCCGCGGCCTACGAGGCCAACTCACTGCTCGAATTCCAGCGCAATCGCGAGCGCTACGCGTTCCTCAAGTGGGGCCAGTCTGCGTTTCGCAATTTTTCCGCCGTCCCGCCGGGCATGGGAATCTGCCACCAGGTGAATCTTGAATATCTCGCGCGAGTCGTTTTCACCACGGAAATCGACGGCCAACTGACAGCCTATCCCGATACTCTCGTCGGCACCGACTCCCACACCACCATGATCAACGGCCTCGGCGTTCTCGGCTGGGGCGTGGGCGGCATCGAGGCTGAAGCCGCCATGCTCGGCCAACCAGTCAGCATGCTCATCCCGCAGGTTGTCGGCTACAAGCTCACCGGCAAACTACGCGAAGGCGCCACGGCCACCGATCTCGTCCTCACCGTCACGCAGGCACTGCGCAAGCTTGGTGTCGTCGGCAAATTTGTTGAGTTCTACGGCCCCGGCATCGCGGAGCTCCCGCTCGCCGATCGCGCCACCATCGGCAACATGGCTCCCGAGTATGGTGCAACCTGCGGCATATTCCCCGTCGACGCGGAAACTCTGCGCTACCTGCGCCTCACGGGCCGCAGCGAAGAACAAATCGCACTCGTCGAGGCCTACTACAAGGAGCAGGGGCTCTTCCACAGTGCCGGTGCGCCCGAGGCTGAATACTCGCAGACCCTCGAGCTCGATCTCGCCAGCGTCGAGCCAAGCGTTGCCGGACCCAAACGTCCTCAGGACCGCGTGCTGCTCAAAGACGCCGCCGCCAGTTTCGCCCAGCAACTGCCGTCGCTGCTCGCGCCCACGGCCAAGCCGCTCGGCTCGCGCACCGCAGCCGCATGGCCCGCCGCGGCGGGCGATACGGTCACCGACACCGCTGTCGCCGTGGAAGACAACGAGGGGCCCGACAGATCCTCCGCCGCACAACCCGTCGCGGCACACGTCACGACAACGGTAAAAGAGCGTTTCAATATCGATCCCGACCGGTATCTCGATCACGGCTCAGTCGTCATCGCCGCCATCACGAGTTGCACCAACACATCCAACCCATCTGTGATGATCGCCGCCGGCCTGCTCGCAAAGAAGGCCGTCGAAAAAGGCCTCACCGTGCCGCCGTGGGTCAAGACCTCGCTCGCGCCGGGCTCGCGCGTCGTCACGGACTACTACCAAAAGGCCGGCCTGCTGCCCTATCTCAACAAGCTGCGGTTCAACGTCGTCGGCTACGGGTGCACCACCTGCATCGGCAACAGCGGACCGCTACCCGCCGACGTAACGCAATCCATCGAGGAGCACGGTCTCGTCGCCGTCAGCGTGCTCAGCGGCAACCGTAACTTCGAAGGCCGCGTCAACGTTGACGTCCGCGCAAATTACTTAATGTCTCCGCCGCTCGTCGTGGCCTACGCGCTCGCCGGCAAGATCGGCCACAACTTCGACGCCGACCCATTGGGCAAAGATTCAACCGGCACGCCCGTTTATCTGCGCGATATCTGGCCCACGCAGGCAGAGGTCTCTGCCGCCATTGAGCGCGCTGTTTCAAGCGAAGGCTTCCGCAAGGAATACGCCACCGTGACCGACGGCGACGCCAGTTGGCAGGGTCTCAGCTTCCCTACTGGCGACGTGTACCAATGGGAGCCCGACTCAACCTACATTCGCCAAGCTCCGTACTTCGATGGGATGACGATGACACCCGCCCCTGTCACCGACATCGCCGGCGCGCGCGTTCTCGCCGTTCTCGGCGACTCCGTGACCACGGACCACATCTCGCCCGCCGGCTCCATCAAGACCAACGGCCCCGCCGGAAAATATCTGAGCGAACATGGCGTCAAGGCCGCCGATTTCAATTCCTACGGCTCGCGCCGCGGCAATCATGAGGTCATGGTACGCGGCACCTTCGCCAACGTGCGCCTGCGCAACAAGCTCGCGCCCGGAACCGAAGGCGGTGTCACGCGCCTGCTTCCTGAAGGTGAACAAATGTCCATCTTCGACGCCAGCGTGAAGTACGCCGAGCGCGGCACGCCACTCATTATTCTGGCCGGAAAAGAATACGGCTCCGGCTCCTCGCGCGACTGGGCCGCCAAGGGACCAAAGCTCCTGGGCGTCCGCGCCGTGATTGCCGAGAGCTTCGAGCGCATTCACCGGTCGAATCTTGTCGGCATGGGCATTTTGCCGCTGCAATTTGAAGCAGGCCAGAATGCCGAATCACTCGGCCTCACCGGCGAAGAGGTCTACGACATTCCAGATCTCGCTGTGAGACTCGAAGCACTTCGGACCGGTCAGAAAATAATGACCATCTCTGCAGCCCCCGGCCAAGGTGAGAAAAAATACATTGGCCAGAGTGTTATTTCGGACCCGCGATCGATCTCCGTCCGCGCGACGAATTCGGATGGTGAAGTCAAGATATTCGAAGCCCGCATCCGCATCGACACGCCGCAGGAGATCGAGTACTACGAGCACGGCGGCATCCTGCAATACGTTCTGCGCCAGCTTGCCGCGAAGTAGAACAAGCGAAAAGAGGAGCTTCCCTCGCGCGGTTTCAAAGACCGGCGAGGGAAGCACCCCGGTCCATGCGGAATTAACACAAAAGCGGTATCGCAATTTTCCCAGACGTTGCTAATCTCTTCAAATACGTGGGCCGGGGTGAAGGTTCAGTTGCGGCATTGCTAACCTCGACTGATCCCAACCCCGGACACCCGGAAAGCCTGCAACACAAATCCTTCGCAGATTCACTCCTATTCCAGCGTGGTTCTGAGATACTCGATCCTGAGAAATGTGAAAGCGTGTCGACTTTCTTTGGGTTCGCCTATCGAATCCGCGGAATCGAGAGCTTCGGCGACGGCTCTTCTCGATCGAGCGCACCCAACCACTCGCGCACGCTCTCGCAAACGGCCGCAACGTCGATGCCGCCGTAGGATTCGGGGAACGCCTCCAGCCGCCGCAAAGCTCTGCGCATAAGCGATGCCGCGCCTCGCGTGTTTTTCCGCTGCAAATGATGGAATGCCGCCGTGACCTGAATCAGCGCCTGCAGAAACGTCTTCTCCGGCTCCCCGCACGTGAGCCAGACGCTCTCCCAATGTTCGTGCGCTTCAAAATACTTTTGGGTCTTGTAGCAATCGAGCCCTTCCGCCAGTGCGCCGGAGCTCCAGTCGAAAGCCATCAGCCCCTCATCGCGGCTCAATTGCCCACTCCGCCAGCACTGCTGACTCCGCTAGTCGCCCTCCAGCACTTCGTCCAGCAGCATGCGCAGGCTGTTGGCGCGGGCGTGGCCCAGTTGCAAATCGGCGGAAGTGGCCTGCGAAACCTCATCGGCGAGATTCAGCGCCGCCAGGACAGCCACGCGCAGCGAATCGGCCGTCCGCCCATGCGCGGCCACCGCGCGCATCTTGGCATCGACCACCGCCGCCAGCTCGCGAATATGCACCGGATCCTGCCCCGAAAGATGGTAGAGCTGGTCGTAAATCTCCACCGTCACGTACTCGCTGGGATTCTTGCGTGCCGGATTCGCTTGAGCCGGGTCGTTGTGCGTCTGTTCGCCCATCACCGCCTCACAATTCCAGCGCATCAAGCTGCGCCAGCAACCGTTCTACACGTTGCCTCACCTGGTCGCGTTCGCTGCGCAATGCGCTCATTTCGCTTTCCAACCGCTCCACAATCGGCGATTGCGCCTGCAACTGCGACTCTGCTTGCGCCGCGCGAGCCTCAGCTTCAGCCGCTCGCGATTCCAGTTCTGCAACTCGCGCTTCCGCCACGGAACGCGCCTGCCGCTCCCGCTTCACTACTTCAACGGCGCGCCGCACTCGCTCTTCGAGCGCAGAAAAATCGTCCGCGCTTACCGCCAGCGCGACCGGTTCCTCGCGTCCCGCCTGTTGTTGCTCCTCGCTGTGTTGTTCCACAGCCGCCTCCGATTCCGACATGGTTTCGACCTCAAAATCAACCCGTTCGCGTTCGAGTATACAGCGGTTCCAGGAGGGATGGGCCGGCGCTGCACCGTGCTTCAATCTGCTTTCGCGCGCTCAAACTCGCAGCCGCGCCCCCGCCTTGGCGACGGCTTCAACCACGCGCGCCTGAAAGCTCTGCAGTTCCTCCTCGCGCAGCGTCCTGTCCTGCGCCTGGAAGGTCGCGCCCAACAGCAGCGCGTACTCGCCCTTGCCCAGCCGCGCGTCGCGGAACACCTCGCGCACGCGCCATTCCACGAGTTCCGGAATCTTCAGCTCAGCCATCGCGCGATCAATCGTTTCCCATGCAATGTTCTCGTCCAAAACGAGGGAAAAATCGCGGCGCACCGGCTGGTAGCGCGAGATGTCGCGCGCCACGGGCTTGCGCAGCGGCAACTTGTAAAGCCGGTCGAGATAGATCTCGCCGATCAGCACCGCATTCTTGATCTTTCGCGACGCCGCCTCGCGCGGATCGAGTTGCCCGAACCAGCCCACCGTCACTCCGTCAGCCACTACGCGCGCCGCGCGATACGGGTGCAGCCAACGCGGCGTGATTCCCGCCTCTGCGGGAAACCGATCGAAATACATCGCGCGCATCTCGAAGCGCTCGAGGACCTGCTCAACCACGCCCTTTACGTCGTGAAATTCGAAAGCCCGAGGCGCGTGCAACGCGCTCTCTTCTGGCAAGCTGCCGACAGCTCCGAACGCCAGCGCCGGCCTCTCCTCAACCTTTTCTGTCGTGCCACCAAACACTGTGCCCAGCTCGAACAGCCGCACGTCGTTTACATCGCGATTCAGGTTGCCAACAATCATGGCCAGCATTCCAGGCACGAGCGAAGGCCGCAGCACACCCGCCTCTTCGCTCAGCGGATTGCCCAGCGGAACCACCTGCCCCGGCTGAGCCGCCGTGAGCGCCCCCTCGGCCGCCGAGCAGAACGAGACTCCCGATGGCCTCATGGAATCCAGCGGCGAGCAATGTCGCGCGCACTGCTGCTTCTTTCTCAGCCCATGGCAACGCGCGCACGCCCCCACCAAACGCGGGAAGCGTATTGGCGAATCGGTTGTATCCGTAAACGCGCGCGACCTCTTCGATGAGGTCGATCTCGCGCTCCAGGTCCAGCCGCCAACTCGGCAGCGTCACACTCCACGACACTTCACCGGAGCTCGGCCGCTGTGCCGAGGCCAGCGCGCACCCGAGAGCCGTCAACACTCCTTCGACGGTTGAGGCAGTAATTCCCGCTGCGTCTTCTGTCGCGCCCAGAATCCGGACCACTTCGCTCAGCGCGATCTGAATCGGCCTGCGCCGCGCCGTGCGCTCTTCCTGAGCCACCACGCGCACATCCACCAGATCGCCGTCCATCCATCCGCCGTTCGCCAGCAGAATCGCGCTCACAATTGTCGATGCCACCGGCGCCGCATTAAAGTCCGCACCACGCTCGAACCTGTGGCTGGCATCGGTGTGCAATCCGTGCCGCCGCGCAGTTTGGCGAACTGCAACTGGATCGAACCACGCCGCCTCGACCAGAACATTCTTCGTCTCCGGCGTAATCATCGTGTCCCAGCCACCCATCACGCCCGCCAGGCCGACTACCTTCTTGTGATCCGCCACGACCAGATCGTCCGCATCGAGCGCGCGATCGACGCCGTCCAGCGTCTTGAGCCGCTCGCCTTTTCGCGCCCGACGGACAATGATTCCGCCTTCGACCTTGTCCAGATCAAAAGCGTGGGTCGGCTGGCCCATTGCGAGCCAAGCAAAGTTCGTCGCGTCCACGGCGTTTGAAATCATCTTTTGCTCGAGTAGCGCGAAGTAGGTCGCAACCTCTGCACTTGCAAACCAATCGCGCGAACTTCCAATCGTCACGTCGCGGAGCACTCGCGCCGTGAATCGCCCGCATGCATCTTCCGCTTCGATTTTGACCGGGAACGTCGTCTTCGCCGGCCTCGCTGCGGGCAGCGCGAAATCGAGCGCTGCCAGCTTCAGCCCATAGATCGCCGCCGCCTCGCGCGCGATGCCGTAATGGTTCATCGCGTCCACGCGATTGGTGGTGATGTCCATTTCGTAAAGCGAGCCATTGCCCTCGCCGAGCGGGTAGACCCCCTCCACTGCAATCCCGCGCAGAGTCAGGTCCTCAGCCAACTGCGCGTCGTCAACAGCGAGTCCGGTCAGATACGCGCGAAGCCATTTGGTCAGTATTTTCATTAGTGCAGCCTTCTCCGTGCGGAGCTTGCGGAGTCAGCGGGGCTCGCGGAGCTAGCGAGGCGTCTATCACTAGTTTCCGTATGGAGCACGGCAATCAGCCCGTTGATCAGCCGAGTCACGTCTGCAGTTTGTTCCATCAGAGAGGACAGCAACTCCTTATCGACAAACCCAAGATCTCCCGCGAGTTCAATTTGAGTACGAAGTTCGTAAACCGAACCCCTGGCATTGCCGAGGAAGTGGCGGAATTGGGAGTCAGTGAGTCTGCCGTGACCTTCCGCAATGTTGCTGGGGATGGAAACAGCGGCTCGGCGAATCTGGGAAAGCAAGCCGTATGCTTCGCTCTTCGGAAGCCCCGTGGTCGCCGAATATGCACTTCGCGCCAAGACCATAGCTTTCTGCCACACAATCAGATCTCGATAGTCCTTTGGCCGTGCCATTGCTTCGCTACTCCTCTTCTAGCTCCGCTAACTCCGCAAGCACCGCTAGCTCCGCCGTCAAACGAACTGCCCCAGGAACCGCATATCTCCGGCGAAAAACTGCCCGATCTCGCTGATGCCGTATTTCATCATCGCGATGCGTTCCACACCCATGCCGAACGCGAATCCCGAAATCTGCTTCGCGTCGTAAGCCGGCTGCTTTTCTGCGGCGAACGCGAAGACAGCGGGATCGACCATGCCGCAGCCCAGCAGCTCAATCCATCCCGACTGCTTGCACTTGCGGCAACCCTTGCCGCCGCAAAAGATGCAACTGATCTGCACATCGGCGCTCGGCTCCGTGAAGGGAAAAAACGAGGGAAAGAATCGCGTCTTCACTGCCGATCCGAAGAGCGCCTTCATCGCATGGTCGAGCGTTCCTTTGAGGTCGCTGAAGGTGATGTTCCGGTCAACGCACAGCCCTTCCACTTGATGAAAGATCGGCGAGTGCGTTGCGTCAGCTGCGTCGTTGCGGTGCACCTTACCTGGGATCACAATGCGCACTGGCGGCGGCTGCAATTCCATGGTCCGCATCTGCACCGGCGAGGTGTGCGTGCGCAAGAGCAACCGGTCGCGCAGCGGCCTGCGCTCCTGCCCCGCGACCACCAGCGTGTCCTGCGTGTCGCGCGCCGGATGCCCCGGAGGAAAATTCATGCACTCGAAGTTGTAGTAGTCGGTCTCGACCTCAGGCCCCACGCCGACCGAATAGCCCAGCGCCGCGAACACCTGCACAATCTCGTTCATCGTGCGGGTAATCGGGTGCTCTGCGCCCATCAGCCGCCGCGTTCCTGGCAGCGTAATATCGATGGCCTCGGCCTTCAGCGCCGCATCGCTGGGGCCGCCGCTGATCGCGGTCTCAATCAACTCCTCGACCAGTTCCTTCAGAACTTTGAATCGCTGGCCCACGGCCTTCTTCGCGGGCGCGGGAGCAGCCTTAAGCCAACGGTCTGAAACTTCATTCAGCCGGCCCTGCTTGCGGCCAACCCACTTGAGCCGGAAAGCCTCACCATCGAGCGCAGCAGCGTCTTCGCGCGCCTCGCTCTCAAGCGCGGCAAACGCCTTCGCGAGCGCGGCCTCGCTATATTCCGGTAGATCAGGTATCGCTTCGTTCGTCATGTCGAATGTTCAGGATAAAGCATTGCATGCAGCAGACGCGCGCTGAGGCGCACCGGAGGTCTCGGGATTGTCGAATCGTCGCGTGGGCAGCCGCGTGCGCTTTCGCGCACACCTCAGAGCTTTGTCCTTACCAATTCCCTGCAACAATGCCGCCTCAAGGGAATACGAACACCCAAACGCACCGCAGCCCGGAGTCCTCATCGAACCCCGGGCCGCATTTCCGCCAGTCATATATCGTTGTTACGCAACCTTGGCCTTTGCCGGCTTCGCTGCCTTGGGCTTCTCTGCCTTTGCCTTCGGCGGCTGCGCCGCTTTGGCCTGCTCTACGAGCTTAGTAAACCCGGCCGCGTCGTGCACGGCAATGTCGGCCAGAATCTTGCGGTCCAGTTCCACGCCGGCCTTCTTCAGCCCGCTGATGAACTGCGAATAGCTCGTCCCGTTCAGCTTGCAGGCCGCGGCAATGCGCACAATCCACAGCGAGCGGAACTGCCGTTTCTTTTCGCGCCGGCCCTTGTAGGCAAACTTCAGGCCGCGCTCCACGGCTTCCTGGGCCGCCTGGTAGAGCTTCGATTTGGTGAGGAAATAACCGCTCGCTCGCTTCAGAATCTTCTTGCGGCGGTCGTTCCTCTTTGTACTGCGTTTTACACGGGGCATTTCCTTCTCCTTTTTTGGATCCCGCTCATCCGCTTCCGCCAGTTGCGGAGCGCCTGGGAATCCAATTCAAGCGCGCCGATCTCAAGCTCGGCTGCTCTGGTTACGCGGCTGGAGGCAGGAGGCCGGCGCATTTGGATGCGGCGGCTGTCAACCTCTTCACTCGCTCTCGTTAAGCCTGATCTCTCGCCGGCTGCGAACGCTTCGCACCTGGCGGGGGCCAATGCAACGGCCCATCTGCATGAGTGGCACAGCCCTGATCCAAAAGGCTGCCCCACGCAGTGGTCAGGCGTAGGGAATCATGCGCGCGACCTTCAAGTAGTCGCCGTCGGAAACCAGCTTCTGCTTTCCCAGCTTCCGCTTGCTCTTTTGCGGCTTCGATGTCAGGATGTGCCGCGTCTTCGTCTGGCCCCGCTTGATCTTTCCGGTCCCAGTCTTGCTGAAGCGCTTGGCCGCGCCTGAATGGGTCTTCAACTTTGGCATTGTTTTCTCGGTTTTTGCTCGAATTCGGCCAGCCGGTCGCTCGCCGCGGGCCTCATTTTGCAGGGATTTCCCTGCCCTTCAGGCCTCAAACAGTATACCGTAAGCCGGTATTTGACGCGAGAACGTGGTATTCCCGGCAGCGTATTCCTTGCCCGGCATGAGGGCGGGAACGAGCTCGTCGCCCTTTCAACCGGTCAAAGGTTATACGCCAGCTGATGCCTCGGCTCGTAAAGCATCATGTCGTCCGCGCCAGGCACGGCCATCATCGCCACAAGTCCCCACCCGTGGTCTTGAACTTCGCCGTGGAACTCCGCTCCTTTGCCCTTCAGCTCAGCGATCGTGCGCGCGATGTCGTCGCACATCAGGCAGATCATATGGTGCCGCGGCGATTCGTACGTCTTCCCGTCGTGGACGCTGTGGGTCGGGTGTACTCCCATTTCACTCGGCCCGGTTTTGAAGATCAGCCAACCCGAGCCTCCGCCCGCCACGTCCTCAACGTAAGGCCAGCCGAGGACGTCGCGAAGGAATGCGCGCGTTGCCGGAGCATCATCGGAATAGATCAGCGTGTGAATGCTGGTAATCATCAGGCAGCGCTCCTGAATTCGCGTTTTTCTGTTCCCTGTTCCCTGCTTTCTTACTCTGCCGGATCTTCCGCGGTAAACGGCGAGCAGCACGGCTTTTCCGTCGCATGGAAATTCATCACCTCCACGCGCGTCCCATCGGGATCGTACATATTGAACTGGTATTTGCCGTCGAGCCCGATCTTGGGCGCCTGGTCATGGCGGCCCATCAGCCTGTCCGTGCTCACCAGCACTTTATACGCATCGGGAACCGACGCCACTCCAATCGAGAAATGGTCCAGCACGCCCAGCGTCTGTTGCGACATGTCCGCCGGAATGCCCGTGCCCGGGCCGCCCGAAACCATGTACTCAATCCAGTCATGCGCGTCAGGAACCTGCTGGCTCACCCACTCGGTTTTGCCGTCGCGCCCGCCCCACCAGTAGGGCTTAAAGTCCAGCAGGTCGCGATAAAACTTGTCCTCCGTCGCGCGGTCGTGCACGAGGAAACCCACATGGATGATGTGGTGCCCAATCGCGTTGGGCGCGTCGACCGGCTTGGGGTTCGCCGGCGGCTGAACAAATTGAATAGTATTGCCCTCGGGATCGAGCACGCTAAAGCACCGGCTGCCGTCCTTGCCGCGCTCGACCTTCGCCGGCGTCTTCCATCCCCTGGCCGCAAGATACTTCCGCATCCCCTCGGCGCTCTCCGTATTCAGGCCCACGTGATCCATCCGGTTGATGCCCGCTCCGGCAGGCAGCGGCAGCACCTCGACAAACTGCGTCGCGCTCAGCATGTAGCGCAGGCCCTGCGGATTTTCGGGGTCCGTCGCTTTCACCGCGCCCACGCTCACGGTAAAGAAGTGCTCGGTGGCCGCCGCGTCCGACGTGTACACGGCCAAGTGCGAGATGCCCGTAATCTTCGGCCGGGCCGGCGCATTTTGAGCAGCAGCGGTGGCGATGACGGCGGTCATCAAAGAGCCAGCAACAAGCGCAACAAGCAAGAATCGGTTTTGCATCGCATTTCCCTCCCGATTTCTAGAGCCAGATAACCATAAATCGATTGGGTGCCGCGCGCAAACCGGGCCGGCCGAACCACGAAACGGAAGCCGGCCGCTCTCGATCCTCGTCGCCTACTTGCAGCGCCGGCGGCCCGCCGGTTGTTGCGTCGGCGTCCCCGCCCGCACATCGCTGACTTACTGATCACTGTGCACCGATTAGAACTTGAATCGCAACGCAACCTGCATGAGCCGCGGCGGCATCGCACTCACCGCATCGCCGAATGTTCCGCTGGAGACATTGCCTTCCACCGTGGCCGGCCCAAAGAACTGTGCGTGGTTGAAGGCGTTAAAGGCCTCTGCGCGGAACTCGAAGCTGCGGCCCTCGCCCAGGAGGACCTCTCGTGAGAGCGTGGCGTCGAGGTTCTCCATGCCGGGCCCCGAGAAGAACCGCCTCCGTGCATTGCCCATGGTTCCCAGCGCCGGCAGGCTAAACTGGCTGGCGTCAAAGACCGCCGCGCCGCCTCGCGGATTCTTGTTCAGGGAGAGCGAGTTGCCGCTCCACTGCGGCGTGTCCACTCCATTGTTGTTGATGCCGTTGGGAATCGTTCCCAGCAGCGAGGTGTCGTTGTTATTAAGCAGCGTCACCGGCAGCCCCGTCGTAAAGCGCGCGATCCCCGCAACCGCCCATCCGTCGGCCACTGCATGGAGCAGGCGCTCCGCGTTTTTGGGTTTTGGAATTTGGTAGTGGAATGACGCGACGAAGTTCTGCCGCATGTCGAAGGCCGACAATCCGCGGCTGAGCGATGGATCAATCGGATTCACCGGCTCCGGTAATCCCGCCGATTGATCGATCGACTTGGAATATGTGTAGCTGGCCAGCAGATCCAAGCCGTGCGAGCGATGGTTGAGCGTCGCTTCGAGCGCGTTGTAGTTTGCGTTCGCGATGGTCCGCTGAAGCTCAACGCTGCCGAACTGCGGTCCGAACTCCGTCCGCGCCGCCTGCTCGTTAAACGGCCCGCACGCCGCGCCCAAACTCAAACACAGCGCAGGATCGGCCGGGTTCGCTTCTTCAAGCACCAGCAGATGATGCGACGACGTTCCCACATAGCTGACTGTGGCCAGCGTGCCCGCGCCAAACCGCCGCTCGACGCTCGCCATCCAGTGCTGCGCGTAGGGAGTCACGTCGTTCGGATCGACGGCCGGAATCCCAACCAGCGGCTCGAACTGGCTCCAGTTCACATTCGCATTCGGATTCGCGCGGGTGGCTCCATACGCCACATGCGGCAACGGGAACCGCTGCCCGGCACTCGCCCCCGTTGCCGCCACTGCGAACGGCGATGCGAACAGCGGTGGCGCGGCCGAGGTGTACGTGTACCCATATGGCGGATTCGCGCTCATGATTCCCGCAGACAAACCCTCGTACGCCGTGTAATACATTCCATACCCGAGGCGAATGCTGGTTGTGCCCGGCGAGCCAAGCATCTTATCCAAAAGTCTGCCACGCGCAGCGCCAGGGCCGTACGCAATTCCCACACGCGGCGCAAAATCGTTCCGCGGCGGCGCCAAGGAATCCGGCACGCCCGAATCGCCGGGAAACACCAGTCCCTGCGGCGCACCTGGAAATACCTGCGACTGCTCGCCCTTCACCAGCGTTTGCAGTTGGTTGAACTTTTCGTCCCACGGCCGGATGCGATCCCAGCGCACGCCGTAGTTCACGGTCAGTCGGTTGCTCGCCTTCCAACTGTCCTGCGCAAATGCCGATGCGTAGACGTTGCGGTTATAGAAACTCTCTGCCTGCCCCTGCGTGTAGCTCGAAGCCACTCCAAGGAGGAAATCGGCAAAGTCCACGCCGGTCTCCGAGCCGTTGAATCCAAAACTCCCGTTGAACACCACATCGGGATGCGTGTTGATCTGGTCCTCATGCAGCTCGCCGCCAAATTTCAGCCCGTGCTTGCCGACGATGCGCGAGAAAGCTTCCGCGCCCTCAAAGATGTTCTCGGTCTGCACCAGCGCCGTCGTGTCCACGCCAATGGTGAAGTCGTTGAAGGCGACATTCTCAATCCCCTCGGTCGACGGCTTCAGCGGGTCAATTCCATTTGCCGCCGACCCCGCGAATCCCTGCTCGGCCAGGGTCGGGCCTACGCCGCCACGCGGCTGGCCCACGGCATTCGCGTTGCGCATATAGCTCAGGTGCGCTTCGTTCAGCATCGTCGAGCCAAAAGTCATGGTGTGCTCCAGGCTCACCAGCTGCGCTCTTCCGTTCGAGGTCGCATCGAATCCCGGCACATTCGCGCCGCCGGTTCCAGTCGGATACGGATTATCGAGCGAATACTGGTCGACGAAGTAATAGCCAGTGAGCGTGCTCGCCCCGCGGCTCCAGTCCGCGCGCAGCCCGCCCTTATCGTCCTCTAAAGTTTCGGCCGCGCTCGCCGTCGCAAACACCGCATCGCCGGCGTTTGGCGCGGGAATCGACGCCAGCAAATACTTCGCCGGCGCGCTCCAGATCGCCTGCGGAATCTGCCCCGTGGGAAACACCTGCGCGTAAGGCTCGCCCGCCGTCACCGTCCGCCCCAACTCCCCTGACAACTGCGCCGCCCACGCATTTCCGTTCACGCTGCCCGTCAGCGGAACCTGGCTAAAATCTCCGCCGCGCTCGGCCTCGGATGGCACCGCAATGTCGCCGGTGTCGATTCCTTCCGTCAACCGCGTTCCCTGGTAGTCAGCGAACCAGTGCAGGCCCGCCAAAAGACCAGGACCGCCCACGGCAGCGCCAAACTGGTTTTGCCGGTACGCCGCCCGGTCCGACGAAAAATAATTGCGCGCATCGAGCGCCGTGTTACGCAGGAACTCAAATGCGCTGCCATGCAATTTGTCGGTTCCGCTCTTCGTCGTCACCAGAACCTGGCCGCCGCTTGAGTTCCCATACTCCGCGTCGAAGTTCGAAGTCAGAACCTGAAAGCTGTCGATCGCGTCCAGATTCGGAACGATCGAAGTACCCATGTTCACGTCTTCTTCCACATCGGCGCCGTTCACGCGGAACCCGTTTGAATCCTCGCGCTGGCCGCTGATCGACAGGTTCCCGGGATTCGCATCGCCCGAGGGCGGCGTCGTCGCCACGCCCGTCATCACCACCGCGCCAGGCTGCGCCGTGTTCACCGGCACAATCCCCGGCTGCACCGCCATCAAGTCGGTAAAACTCCTCCCGTTCAGCGGTACGCTCTCCATTTTTTTCGATCCCAGCGTCTGGCCCAGTTGCGTGCTCGTCGTCTCAGCCGCCAAAGCATTCGCCGTCACCTCCACCGTTTCCGCATCGCCGCTCACAGCCAGCGTCACGTCGATATTCGCCTCCGGCGCGGCCGCGCTCACCACTGCCTGGCCGTGAAAAAGCTCAAACCCGGGCGTCTTCACCTCGATCGCGTAGATACCCGCTTCGGTAACGACGATCTCAAAGTGTCCCTGCCCGTCCGTCGCTTCAGAAAGCGGCGTGCCGGTTCCGGGCAGCCGCAGATCGACCTCGGCCCCCGGCAGCACCGAGCCGGTGGCGTCATGTACCAGCCCGCTCACGCGGAAACCGGTCGCTTGTTGCGCGCGCAGTCCGAGCGCTCCGGCCAGAATCAGAATGAGGACGAATGAAACCCGGCCCTTCAAGGGAAGACCTCCACAAAACTCGCCACGTGGCCCCCGCTCCCTGGCTCGAGGATCGAGTCCGATCGGGGCTTGGAGCCGTTTGGCTCCTGATATATCCGACCAAATAAGTCCGACTCCGGCAGTGATCCAAATCACCTGAAAAAACAGATCCGGCGCGAACGGCCTGCCGGTTTACCTAATATCCGACTAAATTGGTCCTTATTTAATCTTAGACCTGCTCAGCTGGAGTTCAAGCCCCCTGTCTCATGTCGCGAAATCCTGGCGCGGACCGGACTGATAAATCAGAAAAACAGCGGCTTTCATTCTGAAACTTCAGCAATTTGCTTAGTTGTGGGCGGTTTATTGAAGCGACACGCGTTGAGCCGTGCTGATGGGCCGTCCGCGGCGAAACTTAGCCGCTCACCGCCGAGTACGTCTACTATGGAGTCGAAGACAAATTCCCCTCGCTCAATAAAAAACGGAGTTCAAAATGTCCGAGACCGAAATCGATGGGTTGCTGGCCTACGTCGATGAGCTGCTGAAGGCGACCTCAGAGGGCAAAATTGAGTGGACGTCGATCAATGCCACGACATTTATGTGGAACAGGACAACGCCGCCGCTGGCGCGGCTCGAATTGCAGCGCGTGATACAAATCGACCAGGTCATGAAAGTCGTGAACGGGGCGAACGTGCCGACCCCCGAGAGACGAAACATGCATATCCTGACCGTCAACGATCTTTCTCGAAACGGCATGAACGTGACCATCAACGGCGCGCAGGACCCACGCATTAACGAAAAGCTAGGATCGATCTTCGATTCCATTTCAGGGGGAATCGTAGGAAAGAAAATGGATTTCCTAAAGAGCACCTTACCGCTATAAAGTCCTTGCGCTCATCCAGCGCGAGGGGCATCGTGGGGACGCCCCGGTCCGTCATCACCAAATCTGTCATCATGTGCGGCGCACGTGCAGGCTCAAGCCGCGATGCTACGCAGCCTGGCAAGCAACGTCTCGGTGTGGCCGAGCTAGTCGAGCTTTTCCAAATTGGCGCCGCTGGTTGGCTGGCCGGGTTTGTTTTCATCGACTGCCGTTGGCGGAGGGACCAGATCGGCAGGCTCGGGGGCAGTCTCAACCGGAGCAGCAGTGGCCTCGATGGCCTGGGCCTCAAGAGCCTGGGCGACCTCGAGGTCGGCAATGCGGGCCAGGAGGATGCGCTTCAGCTCGTGAAATGATTCCTGCGTCGGATCGTTGGTCTGCTCCAGCGTCTGGAGAGTGGCGCGAAGGGATTCCAGAGTTTCGGGCGTAGTGGGACGACGAGCTGGCAAAATCATGCCTCTTTTTTGAATAAGGACGGCCCCGGTGGAGGAGTCTATGCAGTTAGATGCAGGGGCGGCCCGAAAAGAATCTCGGGAAAACCCGCGCCGCGAACTACGAACTGAACCGGCCTTTGATTTGATAGCTTTGCGTGTCATCAGGGCGCTTTGAATCCGGCAGCGGTTTCCCGCCTCCCATCATGCGGCTCGCGCTCAATCCCGGAACTTCATTGACCCGCCAAAAGGCGCTAGTCTTGAATCAGCATCGTCCAATTCTGTGTGCCCGGCAAAGGGGAAGAAGCCTGTCATGCGCAAAGCTGCCGTCGCCGTTTGTGCGCTGTTCCTGAGCCACATTGTTGCCGGTTCCGGCTGCCTCTCCGCCAGGGCTGACAATCTCAAACCGCGGGTCATCGTTTTTGTCCACGGCATTCACGGTAATCGCGACACATGGCGCGCATCGAATGGCGCTTATTGGCCGCAACTGATCCAGACCGATCCTCATTTTCAAAAATCGGATGTCGTGGTTGCCGAATATCCAACGCCGACGATCGATGGCCAATTGTCGACGGTGCAACTCTCCGAGATTCTTTGGCAGGGGCTCAATCGCCAGAAGGTCTGGCAGCACAGCGAGGTTGTGTTCATCGCCCACAGCCTGGGCGGAATTCTCACAGAAGAGATGCTGCTCAACCACCCTGACGACGCGGCGCGCGTCCCGTTCATTGTTTCGTACGCCACACCGCATGAGGGATCGTTTGTCGCCAATCTGGCTAAAATCTACGACCGCGATCCGCTGCTGACCGATCTGAGCGACAGCAACGACAACACCTTCCTGATGGACCTTGAACAGAAATGGCGAAGCACGCAGGCAGTCGCGAGGATTCATCGCTACTGTGCCTATGAAGCGTTCGACACGGCTGCCGGCGCCGGCATCGGCCGATACCTGGGGGCGCATACTCGAGTGGTTACCTACTACAGCGCAACGTACGGCTGCGACGCGGATGCGGCCCCGCAGAAGATTGCGGCAGACCATGTCGATATCGTCAGGCCGGCGAGCCGATCAGCCGACGCGTATGCTTTCTTCGCCAGAATCTACCACGCAAACCCCATCATCCAAGTGGTCGAAACAGACAAGGACAACAAGGTCCCCGGGCTCAACGTAACCTGCAGCGGCACGAATTCCGCAGATGATTTCGAGGTTCCGATCGCTCTCGATCCCGCCCTGCACGAACAGCTCCTATCGGCCGAAGCCGAGCTCGTGGATACGGTAAAGATCCGCGATGCGTCTCCTCCCGTTGTCAAAAGCATCGATCCGAGTGGAATCGCACATATTTCCTACTCGTTCAAGGGAAAAGGAAGAAGCCTGCTGCTGGGATGCCCCGCCGGCCACGCGTCGATCCTGGTGCACTTCAAGATCCGGAGCCAGGTGCCTGTTCAGGAGTAGATTGAGCCGCTCTTGAGAAGGTTCGGCGACGGAGCGTGCGAAGTATTTCACTGAGGAGGGTCTCGCGTGAGCGTAACATCGCCGCCGTGATACCCGGCATCGTCAGAATCTGTGTTGAGCTTGATGGTGTCTCCGCTGATGGTGCCCTTATGCAAAATGGTGGTGCCGTTGACGTCGAGACTGAAGGAGAATCTGTCGCCATCAATCTTGCCGTCGGCAATCTGGATCTCGTCGCCTTGCGGGGATTTCGCAAACCCGGTCAGCTTCGCGCCATCCTGTTTGAAGGTGTAGGAGATGTGAAACGTGCCACCGTTCTGGCCCGGCATCTCGCCGGACCAGGTGCCGTTAAGATCGGCCGCGAACGCTGTTGCAGTGGTCAGGGCAATCGCCAGTCCTGTGCAAAGGATCAGGAACTTCATCGGTCGAGCCTCCTGGGGAATTCGCAGGGCCGGAGTTAACCCGCTTGTTGGTTAGACACCCCAGGAATCCGGATTGTTCCCGTGCACCATCTCCACCGAATCCGTCATCCTGACCCGAGGTCGTCCGCCGCGACGGGCGACCTCCGCTCAGGATGACAAATCGTAGGGAGATTGGAGACAAGAGTCATGAAATGAGTCCGTTGGGGAGTGAATGCGCACTGACTGCATTTCGGCAGGCCGCGCGTTGATTCTAAAGACTTTGTTTGACATAAAATCGGCGAAATTGCGGGCTTTTTTCGGCTTTTCCGGAGAGCGGTTTATTGATTCTAAACGAGTTAGATGGCGAATATTTGGCGAAAAACGACCAAATTTTTTATTTAATTATTTTCCGCGCTTTTTTGCGGGCGCGTCTGCCGCTTTGGCGGAGCCGCCTGACATGGTTTGGGGCTCGCGCGCGGCGGTGATGACGGAGATGATTGCGCATGCCATGAAGAATCCCCTTTCATCTACAAGGCTACAGATTTCGGCGAAATGATCGGCAAACCTGGAGAGGTTTATTTGCGGCAGGCAAGCGATAGAGCGGGAAGCGGTTAGGCGCGGATGGAATCGTTCTTTTGGTGGGCGGACTCTTGACAGCGAAATGAGAGGCGGGGGTTTTGATGGGTTCTTCGCGGCGGTTGATGGGAACATTCCGTCTGTCCCCGCGGTTCCCGTCTGTCCCCGGGTTCAGGTTTCCCAATCAACGGGTCTTGCACCGGCTAGCCGGTGCTCATTTTGTCGATTGAAGATCGGCGTCTGTCGGGCAGTTCGCAGGATCGATCTGGGAGTTATCCTTCAAGAATCTTTGCCCGCTTCGCGTAGAACTTGCCCGCTTCTTCACCCCCGGCGTCTTTTTCGACGACATATGTTCCAGCGATTGAATCCTCAGTCCGCTCCCCGGTGAACGTAATCTTCGTCCCGTTGCTAGTGGCCACAAATGAAACGTCCGGGCCCGATTCAGACCCCGCAATCGATCCGCTCCCACCTAGGGGGGGTAGGACTGCGAGGCATCCGCTTAGGTCACCACTCGTATCCTGCACAAAAATCGCGAACGTGGCGGACAGGTCCGCAGTGTCATTGTGCACAGTGCCCGCGAATTGTCCCACAAATGGCCCCAGCTGCTGGTCCTGCGCCCCGTCTGTCCCTTTTGTGTCGCTTGAAGTCAATTCGCTCGCGGCATTTCGTGTTGGCGGCGCCGGCTGGATCTGTAGAAGGGTGTATTCGAGGCGCTCGCCAAGGAGCGGCTTAAGATACTCCGAACTGATAGCGAAGTTTAGGTTTTGCCCGGTCGTTGCCTGCATCGTTGCGATGCCGATCACCTGACCGCTCTCGTTGAGAACCGGGCCCCCCGAAGATCCGGGCGAGATGGGAGACTGTGATCTGCAAATATCTAGCGACGTGATCGCTTCGAATCGCGCTGATAATCCCATCGCTAACGGTGTTCTCGAATCCTTGGGGGCTTCCGATTGCGATGACCTTCTCGCCTACCGAAATGTTCCCAGACTGTCGAGCGAAAGGGAGGGCAGGTCGTGAGGCAACCCGGTTTGGCCTAGTTCGTGTAGCTGGAACACGACGAGGTCTTTTTCGGTGTCGAGCCCCTCGATCGAAGCGACCTCGAACTTCCGGCCCGAGCAACACTCTGCAGTCGCACTCACAGCCCCGTTGAGCACATGGTAATTCGTCACCGCTAGGCCTTCGCTTGTCAGAATGAACCCACTGCCTTGGTCCTCCTGGTTGCCAGAAGCGTCGAAGCCGATGATTGTGAGGATCGCTGCGGTCGGGGGGGGACCGCTTCCCCGGTTTGCATTGGAACCCGACCACCGTAAGGAATACGCTACCAAGATCAGAGCTATCGCACTAGCGGCGACGCCCAATGGAAGAAGCCATCGGGCAGCCCCCTTTGGGGCGGCCGACACTGCGGGCTGAGGTTCCTGATAGAGTGTCTGCCCGCAAGCAAGGCAGAACGCGGAACCGGCAGGGTTCTTTGTCCCACAGTAAATGCAATGCGCCATAGCTGCTTGAAGGTATGATAGGCGCGCCTGCGCTACAATTCCACCAGCGTTCTGCTGGGAGTAATTACTTTATGTACTGCCCGAGTTGCGCCTGCGCGCTTCCTGCGGTAGCGAAGTTCTGTGTGCGGTGCGGGGCACCGACCGGCTTCGCCCCGGCCCCTCTTTCCGTTGGAACCTATCAGATTGCGCCCGGGGGCGGTGCTTCTGAAGTTGGATCGGTAGTTGCCGGCGCATCCGCCTACTGCGGTAAGTGTGGCACCAGAGTCAACCCCGAGCACCAGTTCTGCAATGCGTGCGGCAGTCCGCTGCGTGCAGACGTGGCGCGAGAGCCGACACACTTGCACACCCATTCGATCTCCGAAAGCACAGAAACGTCTGTCTCCTGGAATGCCGCTCAGGTGGGGGGCACAGCTGCTTGGTCAACGGGCCGCGCCAGCGAGACAGCCTGTTTAGAGCATTCTCGGCAAGCGAATCGCGGAGGTATTCTCGGGTGGATTTGGCCAGGGTTCCCGGATAAGGCGTCCGCTAGGAAAGCCATCAAAGTGGGATTCTGGGTGTACATCTTCATTGTCATCGACAACCTCGCAATCGGGCTTTACTCGCTTTCGACAAGCGAAAGCGTAGCCGGGCACTACGATGCCTGGGTCTTGGTGGATGGCGCTCTATTCGCAATCATCGCGTGGCGCCTGTGGAAAAACTCGCGAGTATGGGCTGTGATTGGCCTGGCGCTTTGGGCCGCCGAGATTGTTGACAAGCTCAGAAACGCTCCGAGCACATTCGGTGTTATAAGCGTTTTGCTGCTTCTTGCCATTCTTAACGCAACCCGAGGTGCCTTTGCGTTTCACAAATACACCATTGAGGAGCGGCGACAGAGTTCTTTGAGCATGGGCCAGCCTGACGTTAAGTCAGTGCCCATCCAGGAAACCTCCTTACCGTCGCGTGAGACACAGCCCCCCATCGTACTGCAGGAGTCCTCAGAATCAAGAGGCGCGAAATTCCCTAACGTTGGCACTTCATATTCCAACACTCAAGCGAAAGGAAGCCTTTTCGTAGTTCCGCCAGGTGGCCTCCTGCCGAACCGATGTATAAAATGCGGCGCCGCGCCCAGTGAACCTTGGTTGGATCTGACCTTCAATTGGCATCATCCCGCGCTGTTTCTCCTCTTAATCAGCCCCCTCCTCTATTTGATTGTTTCGTTGATTGTCGCGAAAAAAGTAACTATCGCGGTGCCGCTTTGCGCGATGCACAAAAGGATCCGAAAGCAGCGAATCTGGACGGGTTGGCTGATGTTGGTCGCTTGTATCCCACTGCCTGTCGCAATGGCGACTTACGTTGGGAACGATGCGGCGAATACGCTCGCCGTGTGGCTGGGTATAGCGCTGTTTCTGTGCGGAGTGGGGACACTGCTTGCCGCAAGACCCCTCCGAGCGACACATATTGGCCCGGCATCGGCCGAATTTAGCGGCGCTTGCCCCGACGTCCTAGATGCCATGGAACAAGCACCTGCACTCTAGGCCTCAAAAGCCGCAAGACGAAGTTAGACGCTTGATTCTCTGGCACTGTCGGAAGAGACTCGATTCGCTATAACGGCCGCGGAAACCCGTCTCAGTCGCCGCCGCCCTTTTCTCTGTCAAGAGCCCGCCACCCCAAAATCCCCCTCCACCTCGCCCCTAGCCAATTCTCAATCCGCCTCTTACGCCCCGCAAATGGATCTTCCCAGGTTTACCGATTATTTCGCCGGAACTTGTGGCCCTGATCACTGACCCCTGACCAATGCTCTTTGGTGCGCCGCCAGCACCACTGCAACGAGCGCCGTGAGCAGCGAAACCACTGCCAGCGAGAGGAACGCAGTCCGCCAACCCCACGCAACGGCGATGCGCGCGATGGTATCGCCCGAGAGCCATCCGGCCATGTAGCCGAAGCCGTCGATGATGCCGGCGGCCGTGGCGCTTCCCTTCTCGCCGCCGAAATCGAGAGACATGGCGCCCGCCAGATACGAGTACGGGCCGAGCAGCGTGAAGCCGACCAGGCCGACCAGGATCGACGGCGCCCACAGGCCGGCGGGCGAAGGGATCCGGCCCATGAGGACCAGGCAAACGGTGCAGGCCGACATGCCCGCGACGACAAGAACGTTGCGGCCGTTGGGGCCGAGCTTGTCGCTCAGGAATCCGCCGAGCAGAACGGAGACGCCGCCGCACAACGGAAACAGCGCGCTGCGGCTGGCCGCCACGCTCGGCGAGAGCCCGGCAAACTGCACGAAGTAGGTGGGCATCCAGAGGTTGAAGGTCTCGCGCAGCAGGGTCGCGCCGAAGGCCAGGACGCAGACCATCCAGAACGGAAAGCTGGTGAGCAGCGGCTTCAAAATCGCGGCGAAGTTCACGCGCTCGCTGGCGGCTGCCGTTCCGCCGTTTGCATCTTCGCGCGCGTACACGTTGCGCGGATTCACTTCAGGCCGGGGCAGGCCGCGCTGCTCGGGGGACTCGCGCAGGAGCAGGAGGCACGTGACCATCAGAACCGCGAGCGCGCCGGAGGCAAAGAAGAACACGCCGCGCCAGCCGACGCCGTGCGCCATGAGCTCGCTCATCATCCATCGGCAGCCGGCATCGCCGAACAGAAAGCTAAGGCTGACGACGGCCATGACGCTGCCGTAGGTGGAGTAGGAGAACCAGCGCGAGGAAACGCGGACCAGCCCGGCCCATCCCTGCGACTGGAACAGGCGATTGCCGATCCATGCCATGGTGAAGAGGGGAAAGCTGCCGCTCATGGCAAAGACGATGGTGAACACGATCGATCCGGCCATTCCGCCGAGAAAGCTTCGCTTGCCGCCGCCGGTATCGGCCAGGGCGCCGGAGAAGAATTTGCCGAACGCGTATGCGATGGTGCCGACCGAAGCGATGAAACCCAGCCGCACCTCGGCGGCATTGGGCGTCATGCCGTGGCGCGCCATATCGTGGATCAGATCGGGCAGCACGACGGAGAGATCGGAACGGCAGAAGTAGTAGCCGGAGTAGCCCAAGGCGAGGAGCAGCGCCGTGCCGGCGTGCCACGCGGTAAACTTCGGCTTCGAACCCGGCTGATCAGGCTCAAGTTGGCCGGTGGCCGGAGGATTGGCGGTGGACACATTAGAAAACTACCACACGGGTGGTGTCTCCCAAGTTCGTGGCATCAATCACAAAAAAGTAACCGCAGATCTTTCGACTCCGTTTGGCCAAAAAGCGGCCAAACTCCGCTCAAGATGACAGAGCAATCGTGATGTGAACTTCAGAGGCAGGACACTAGCCTTGCAGAACCTGTTCGATGGTTTCAATGTCGACGAGGCCGTTGCATCCGTAAAGCGCCTTGAGCACCCGGTCGGCGGGATACGTGCGCCGGAGTTGCGCCACTCGTTCCGTGCCGGAGCGGTAGGAGGGCAGATACATGCGGCCCAGCAAGGGATGCCGGCCCCATGCGCCGGACAGTTTGTCCGCGCGCTCTTCGGTGACCAGAAAATCGCTGCGAAGCGTGGCGGCCACTTCTGCCTGTTGTCTCCGCTCGCCCCAAGTCATATAGGAGGACTGGTTCTTGGCATCGTCCTGCAACAGGGCCAGGAGCACGCCGATCTGTAGGTCGTCATCGGGCAATTGGTCCACTTCGGTGACGCCATGCGCGATGAGGATGGCATTGTTGGCGATGCCTTCAAACAGCGTGGCGGCGCGCGTGTTCATGGTGAGGATGGAGGCCTCGAAGCCCGCCTTTCCGCGCACGTACAGATCCTGCAGGTAAGCGAAAGTGGTCACGTGTCCCGGCACAACCTCGTGGCTGACGAGCTGCTCAAACTCCGGATACGAAATCTGCAGCGAAGCATTGATCTCATAGCTGGCTTCGTATTGCGGAGTACGGTCGGCGTTTCGCGCGCGGCCAATGTAGTTCATGGAGCCGGAGAACCACGCGTCCTTGATGGGCAGGAAATCGATGTTCGCGCGCGGCACTCGCGCGAGTTCAGGGGGAAGAAACTTGAGCAGGTTGCTGGCGCTGAGATTGTCAAAATGCGCGATCACGGCCTGGCCCAGAGCGCGCACCGATGCCATGGGGGTGACGCGATCGCGGCGCCATGCGTCCACCGCGGCCAGGAGTCCGCCGGCCTGCGAAGATGGGTATCCTCCGCGGCCCAGCAACTCGGCTACTCGCTCCCGCTTTTTCTCAGGCCGGGAGGGCTCGGGCGGCCTTCCCGTGGAAGCATCGACGGCGCGCGCATAGGGAACGGGATCGCCCTTGCCGAGAACCTCCATGGCCAGGTCCCACATGACGTCGAGGCTGAGCGCCATGCCGTTGAGATAGTCTCGCCGCAGCTCGCTGCATGCGGCGGCCTCCTGGCGAACGCCGGAAATCGCGGCGGGAACGTCCACATCGCGCAGGTAGGCTGCGATGGCTTCGCGATCGATGGTTTTGGCAGCGACGCCGCCTGACTGGCGCAGGAGCGCAGCGGCGGGATGCGTGTAGGCCGCGGGCAGCGGCTCATCGGAGAACCAGCTGTCGGCGATGAAGCGTCCCGTGCCCGAAGCGCACATCACGTCGCCGCCCCAAAGCGTATCGATACCGAGGATCGCGCCGGCAATGCTCAACTCAAGTTGGTTCATGACTTCTCCTTTTGTGTTTTTGAGGCGCCGAGCCAGACGTAGAGACACAGACCGATAAAAAGCAGCGCGGAAACGGATTGCGAAACGAGGTCCCGGGAATAGAAAGGCGTCTGAATCAGATTTTCGCGAAATCCCGGGAACAGCCGCAAGGCCGCGCCCAAAACGCCACCCAGCGCGCCACCGGCCATCAGGCCCGAAGCCAGGATAATTCCGCGCTCGCGAATTCGATGGCCAGGCTCGCCGCCGGTTTTCTCGGAACGGCGGTTGACGAGATGCGACAGGAAACCGCCGGCGAGAATAGGCGTGGTCAGGCTCAGGGGAAGGTAAATGCCGAGCGCGAAGACAAGCGAAGAGGTGCCAAGCATTTCCATGACCAGCGTAATCAGGGCTCCAATGCCAAAGAGAAGATAGGCGACCGGCTGGCGGCTCAGGAATCCTACTGCCAGAGCCTTCATGATGGAAGCTTGCGGCGCGGCGAGAACAGGCCGCAAGTCGCCAGGCGCGGCTTCTCCAAATTGAAAAGTATGGGCCAGCAGCACGATGGTGAGGCCGGCCGCGGCCGCCGCAGCGATCACACCGAGAAACTTCACTTTCTCCTGCGCCGCCGGCGTCGAACCCAGCCAGTAGCCGGTTTTGAGATCGGTGATGAACTGGCCGGAGACACACAGAGCTGTGCACACCATGCCGGCAATGGCCATGACGAAAAACATGCCGGTGGTTCCTGAAAGACCGAATCGCAGAAGCACGACCGAAGAGATGATCAAGGTGAGCATGGTCATGCCCGATGCCGGGTTGTTTGCCGTTGTGGCGATGGCGTTGGCCGCCACGGAAGCAAAAAAGAAGGAGAAGACCAACACCAGCGCAAGACCCAAGGCGAGGATCGTAAATGAAACCTGAAGGCGGCCGAAGAAGATGGCGACCGCAATGGCGCTGACCACGATGCCAAGCAGAATGGCGAGAACCGGAATGTCGCGATCGGTGCGCTCCGATTGATCACCCCCGCGCAGACGAAATGCGCGCAGAGCGATGCCGAAGGAGCCGGCAATCACGCGCAATGACTTGACGACGCCGATCAGGCCCGCCGTGGCGATGGCGCCGACTCCGATAAAGCGCACGTAGTTGCCGTAAATTTGCGCCGCGGTCATATCGGCAACGGGCATGGTTGCGGGATAGACCGTGATATTCATATGGCTGCCGAGGAACCAGATCAGCGGAACCATAACCAGGTTGGCCATCACGCCGCCGGCGCAGAAGATGAGAGCGGTTCGCAAGCCCATCACGTAGCCCAGGCCGAGAATGAATCCAATGGCATCGAAGTTCAGGACCATGCGGCCGCGATCGGCGAGTGTACGCAGGAGCGGAATGAACTGCAGGTTCAGATACTCCTGCCAAACGTGAAAGGTGGTCACGAAGAAGTCGTAGAGCCCTGCAATCACGGTTGCCTGCAGCAGCAGCTTGGCCTGCGAGCCGCCGCGTTCGCCTGTGACGAGCACTTCGGTGATGGCCGTGGCTTCAGGAAAAGGAAACAGGCCGTGCATCTCGCGCACAAAGTAGCGGCGCAAGGGGATGACGAAAAGAACGCCGAGACAGCCGCCTGCGAGGCAAATGAAGACGATCTGGGTGGGATGGGGATTGAGGTGAAGAATGTAGAGCGCAGGCAGGGTGAAGACCGCACCGGCCACGACGGCCGCCGACGCTCCGCCCATGCCGGTGATGATGACATTCTCGAGCAGACTGGAGCGGCGCTTGTACGCACGGGCCAGGCCAATGGCGAGGATCGAGATGGGAATCGACGCCTCCATGCCCTGACCTACCTTCAGCGTTGAGTACGCTGAAGCAGTGGTAAACACGATGCAGAGAAACAGGCCCCACAAGATGGCGCGCGCCGTCAGTTCCGGCGCATGCATCTGGGCCTGAATGATCGGCGCGTAAACTTCGCCGGCTTTAAGGGGCTTGTAGGCATTCTCCGGAAGAGAATTTGTTTCGATTTCGTTCATCGCAGGATGATACTCCGATCGAGCTGCCGCGGGTCGCTGGATGTTGAGGGCGAGCAGGCGAGAGCGAATTGGTCAGGCGGAAACGAGGTGCATGGCGTGCTGCCGCTTGATAGACATGAGCTCCAGCGCGGTTTCGGCGATGTGCTCGGCACTGACTTCGAGCTCCTTGACCAGCTCCCATGGCGCGCCGGAGTCGCCGAAGCGGTCCTTCACGCCGATGGCAGCGGTAATGATGGGCATGCCGTAGAGCTCGCGGCTGGCCGTGAGAATGGTGCTGACGCGGCCGGCGAGTGCGCCGACCTGATGCTCTTCAGCAGTGACGATGACGCCGGTTTCGGCGGCCGCGCGAACGATCGCTTCCCTGTCGATGGGCTTGAGCGTATGCAGGTTGAGGATACGTGTTTCGTAGCCGAAGTCGCGCTTCAGAATCCAGGCCGCGCGCATGGCTTCAGGCACCATGGGTCCGCAGGCGACGATACTGAAATCTTCGTGTTCGTCGGCGCAATCCTCGGCCAGGCGCGTCTCAAAGGCATTCACAAATTCAGCTTTCTCGCCGCGCAGCCGGATAACGTTCGCTTTTCCGAAGACGAACGGCGTTGATTCTTCCGTGACGATGGGCGTGGCTTCACGCGCGAAGCGGATGTACTTGGGCCCGACGTGTTCAAGAAGAAGATGCTGCGTGGCCTTGCGCGTTTCCATGGCGTCGCAGGGCACGACGACGGACATGTGAGGAAGGCCGAGCATGGCGAAAAGATCTTCGAGCGCCTGGTGCGTGGCGCCATCGGGGCCGACGGAGACGCCCGCATGCGCACCGGCGATCAGAACATTGAGATTCGAATAGCAGATAGAGACGCGGATCTGATCGAGATTGCGCGCGGCGGAAAATGTGGCATAGGAGCCGAGGACCGGCAGCTTGCCCTCGCGCGCAAGGCCCGCAGCGGCTGCTGTGGCGGACTGCTCGGCGATGCCCATCGAGATCCAGCGGCTGGCGCGTTCCGGGTGCCCCGAGTAGAAATCGGCAATGGTGATGGAGCCGGAGATATCGAGACCGATGCAGACGACGCGCTCGTCGCCGCCGCAATCGGCAAGCGCGCGGCCGAAGCCCTTGCGCGTGGGTTCCATGGTGACCTGCATTGACGCGGGATCGGCGTTCCACCAAAAGTTGCGCGAGAAGCGCGGCATTCTCGATTCGAGAGCGCGCGTGGCTGCGGCCTGCCAGCTTTTCGCCCTGGCGAGCAGGTCCCCGATAGGAATGCGATCGGCCACGCCAAGTTCACCGAGCGCTCTTTCCAGTTCGTCGCGATTCGGCGCTTTGCCATGCCAGCCGGGCTTATTCTCCATAAAGCTGACGCCCTTGCCTTTGACCGTGTCGGCGAGGATGACGACCGGGCTGCCGGTGACCGCACGCGCCTGCTCGAAAGCGTCGACAATCTGCGTCATGTCGTGGCCATCGACGCGCAGCACCTTCCAGCCGAAGGCCGCGTACTTTTCGGCGAGCGGTTCCACCTGCATCACGTCCTTGACCCAGCCGTCAATTTGCAGGCGGTTGCAATCAATCACGGCGATGATGTTGTCGAGATGAAAGTGTCCAGCCTCCATCGCCGCTTCCCACACCTGGCCCTCCTGCTGCTCGCCGTCACCCATGAGGCAGAAGATTTTGTTAGAGCGGTGGGCCATGCGCGCGGCCAGCGCCATTCCCACGGCGATGCTGAGCCCCTGCCCGAGAGAGCCGGTGGAGACTTCGACGCCGTGGAGCCTGAGCCAGTGGGGATGCCCCTGAAAGGGCGAGCCGAGCTTGCGCAGCGTGACTATGTCGCCGAGCGGACAGAAGCCGGCCATGCCGAGAGACACGTAGAGCGCGGGCGCTTTATGGCCAGCCGACCAGACGATGCGGTCGCGATCGGTCCAATCGGGATTCTGTGGATCGTGGTCGGCCGCGCGCAGATAGAGCGCGGCGGCGAGATCCATGATGGAGAGCGTGCCTCCAGCGTGGCCGGAGCCTGCCGCGCAGAGCGCGACCAGGTTGTAACCGCGCATGAGACACGCGGCATCGCACAGTTCCGCGACGGAATATTCCCTGTTGACCAAGCCGGTTTTTGAATCCCTCAGCGCCATTGCCGTTCTCCTTCGCGCTTCAAGTCGAACTCTTTTTCCTGCCGCTACAAATTTGCCTTTGTCCACGCGTCGATGCGCTCGAGCGCTTTCATCAGGTTCTCCATTGAGTTGGCCACGCTGAACCGCAGGTAACCCTCGCCGCAGGATCCGAAGGCAGTTCCCGAAAGAGCCGCTACGCCGGCCTGAGCCAGCAACTCGTCGGCGAGGCGCTTTGAAGGCCATCCGGTGCCGGTGATGTTGGCAAAGACGTAAAACGCGCCCTTGGGCATGTGCGCGCTGAAGCCTTTTATGCGGTTAAGGCCTTCGACAAATGCGCGGCTGCGGCGCTCGAACTCCGCGCGCATTGTGGCCACGCTGGATTGGTCGCCCGTGAGCGCAGCGAATGCAGCGCGCTGCGTGAAGGCCGCTGTGCAGGAGTTGCAGTTCGTGGCCAGGCGCGCGATCTGGGCAGCGAGATCGGCGCGCATGACGCCGTAACCGATGCGCCAGCCGGTCATGGCATAGGTCTTGGAGAAGCCATCGAGCAGGATGGTCCGCTCCTGCATGCCCGGCACACTCATGATGGAGAAAGGCTCACCTTCAAATTGCAGCCGGCTGTAGATTTCGTCGCTGAGGATCATGATGTTGCGATCGCCGACGATCGCGGCTGTGCGCTCGATATCGCGGCGGCTGAGCACTCCACCGGTGGGGTTTTGCGGCGAGTTGAGGATGATCAATCTGGTGCGGGGCGTAATCAGCCGCGCCATTTCGTCCACGTCCATCGCAAAGTCGCGCTCTTCGCGCAGGGGAATGGACACGGGCGTGCCGCCGGCGTAACGAATCATCGACTCGTAAATGGGAAAACCGGGGTCGGGGCAGAGGACTTCGTCGCCCTCGTCGATAAGCGCCAGCATGACGTAGAAGATGATGGGCTTGCCGCCGGGAACCACGACAACTTCGTCGGACGCAACGGCCACGCCGCGCGTGCGGCTGACATAGGCAGCAATGGCCTCGCGCAATTCGGGCAAGCCTGCGGAAGGCACATAGTGCGTCCAACCGCCGCGCAAAGCGTCCACAGCCGCTTCCACGATGGGCTGCGGCGTGTCGAAGTCCGGCTCGCCGATCTCCAGATGCACAATGTTCCTGCCCTGCCGCTCGAGAGCCTTCGCCTTGCTTAGCACCTCAAAGGCTGTTTCCGTGCCCAGGCGCTGCATTCGCCGCGCCAGAACCAACTCGTGCTCAACGCATTGCATGGTCATCGCGAACACTCCAATCGTTTGCCTGAGCGGGCGTGACGGGCCCATACGAGGAGTTATCCCACTCCGGCCGGACGGCATTATACCGCCGGTCAAAAGCGGCGAAATGTGATGGCCGTCTCCCTCCTCACGGCCTGCTTATGGCCCACCTTTGCACAGGCGCAGCCGCACAAAATGGTGTGTAGAATACTCGGAAGCGTTCAGCCAGGTTATCAAGATGACTTACTACGACCAGGTCGCAGAAGCAGCTGCTTTCGTAAAGGAGCGGCTGGGCTCGTTTGTTGCTCACGTCGGCGTCGTGCTGGGCTCGGGACTCGGCGCGGCGGCTGAAGCCGTCGAGAATCCAACCATCGTTCTCTACAGCGAGATTCCTCACTTCCCACAGTCCACCGTGGAAGGCCATTCGGGCCGCATGGTCGCGGGCTTGCTCGGCGGCGCGCCGGTGATCACCATGCAGGGGCGTGTTCATTCATACGAGGGCTACACGCCGCTTGAGGTCACGTTTCCCATGCGCGTGCTGGGCATGCTCGGCATTCGCGCCGTGGTGCTTACCAACGCGGCAGGAGGTATCCATTCCGGCCTGCACGTGGGCGAACTGGTGCTGTTAAGCGACCACATTAACCTGATGGGCTGGAACCCTCTCAACGGGCCGAACGAGCCGCGATTTGCGATTCACCCCGGCTCAGGACAACGGTTCCTCGACATGAGCGAGGCTTACAGCTGGCATCTGCGCGCGCTGGCGAAAGAAGAAGCGCATGAAGACGGATTCTCGCTGGAAGAGGGCGTGTATCTGGCCACGCCGGGGCCGAGCTTTGAGACGCCCGCGGAGATCCGCGCCTTTCGCACGCTGGGCGCAAGTCTGGTAGGCATGTCCACGGTTCCCGAAACGATTGTGGCGCGGCACATGGGGATTGAAGTGCTGGGAATCTCGTGCGTCACGAACCTGGCTGCGGGGCTGGGCACCAAGCCGCTGAGCCACGAAGAGGTTGGCGAGACTGGCCGTTGGGTGGAGAAACGGCTCGCCGATCTGCTGAAACGCGTGGCGCCGAGGATCGCCGAGACAGTCAGCCTGGAAAAGTGAGCACGGGCATGGGTCAGGCGGAGCCAAACCCGGCAACAGACCACGAGACATCCGATCGCAACGCGCCCGAAGCGCCAACCATCCCGCCGAGCGTGGCGGCCGGCAGCGGGTCGGCCGGGCAACTACCGCGCCTGCCCTTTCCGCCCGTCGTGCTGGGCATTGCCGGCTGCTCGGGTTCCGGCAAAACCACTTTAGCCAACGAACTGGCGCGCACGCTTGGGGGTCTGCGTTTTCATCTCGACGATTACTACCTTGACCTCGGGGATCTTCCGCTGGCCGAGCGCGTGGAGAAGAACTTCGACGACCCGGCGTTGATTGAAGTTCCGCTGCTGGCGCGAGACGTGGCGGCGCTGGCGCGCGGAGAAAGCATCGATCGCCCCATCTACGACTTTGCAACATACACGCGCGTTCCCGGGCAGAGCCAGCGCGTCACCGCCGGGCCGTTCCTCATTGTCGAGGGGATCTTTGCGCTCTACTACCGCGAACTGCTGCCCAACTACCACTTGCGCGTGTATGTAGACGCGCCCGACGCGCTCTGTTTTGAGCGGCGACTGAAGCGCGATATCGAAGAGCGCGGCCGCACGCCGGAGCTGGTGCGCGCGCAGTACGATCGAACGGTGAGACCGACGAGCGTGGCTTATGTGCGGCCATCGGCGGCGAACGCAGATTTGGTCGTAGATGGAACGGGAGCGCTGGACTGGAAAGTGGAGCGCGTGATGACGGAGTTGCGCAAGCGAGGACTGCTGGCCGCGGCGGGGTGAGAAACAGAGTACAGAGGACAGAGGACAGAGATCAGAGAGCAGTTTTCAGCGCCGCAACCGGCCTTCACTCCGGCAGCACTTCAATTCCGGTGACGGTGGCGTAGCCCTGGACCGGAACAAAATTCAGAAGCAGCTTGCCCTGGGCGTTGGGCTCCAATCCAGCGAATCTCCTGACCACGACGTCGGAGTCGTGTGCTTCCTTCGCCAGGTCGAAAGCAGAGAGGAGCGTCTGGCCGTTGCAAAAGACGTTGAAGACATGCGCGACGGTCGGCTTGCCTTCAAATGCGTCGGAGGACGGCTCATCCCAGTTGCCATGGCGCGCGGCAAAATACAACGTCACTACGTACTTTCCGGGCGTGACAGGCAGGGCATAAGAAAAATTGCCCCAGCGCTCGGTCTCGAACAGCTCGGGATCGTCAGTTCCCTTCACCGGCGCGGTATATGCGGCCAACTGCCCGCCTTCAAAATAGTCGTCGGGACTCCACCAGTGGCTGTCATTGGAGTAGTAAGGGGTTTCTCTCGCCAGTATGCGAATGGGACGAATGTGTCCGCGCTCTCCAGGCAGTATCTCGATGGCAGACAGAGTTGCCTGTTCTCCATTCTCGGCGGAAAACTCCAGATGCAGCTTGCCGTCCGCAGCCGGCGAGATGTCGGTAAACACCTTCACGTCGGCGGTAGAACTCGCGCCAGCGTCGGCCACCACGTCGAAATCGCGCAGCAGCGGAACGCCGTTGGCGCGCACGGTCATAATCCGGCTGCCTTCTCCTCCTGCGCCTGAAGACTCGGGGCCATAGACAGTTTCGGCAAAGTGAAGGTGTAGTTCGTAGATGCCCTTGCGCAAGGGTATGTCGTAGCGGAACTGCCCCTGCCTGCTGGTGCGATAAAAGTCGGGGTTGAGCGTGCGGGCAATGTGCTGATCGGGGCTCTTGACCGCCGTGCCTCCGGTGAAACCCTCGTCGGCGGTCCACATCTTGTCGGCGTGGTCAACGAAGCTCCTTCCGGAGCCCGCAAGAATGCGGATCTCTTCTCCTCCCGGCGGGCCGAGCGGCGGTTCGAAGGTCAGCCCGGCGAGCGGCGTTTGCTCGCCTTCGGGCTGCGCGGGTTTCTGCCGATGCAACAGATGCCATGCGTACCACAACGCGAATGCGAGGAAAACAGCGCCCGCGACCCACCCCACGTGCCACGCGAAGGCGACAGCCCGATGCGGCGAGTGCCCAGCCGGTCCGGCGGCTGCGGTGAGCGGTGGGGCCGGCGTTTCGGCCGGCTGACCTTCGTCCGCAGCGGCCCTGCGCTCGAACCTGGGAACATACTGCCCCAGAGGAATGGATATTTGGAGCGGATTGCGCGCGCCTTCGCCCTGGTAGTACTCGGCAAGGCGGCGGCGCAGGCGGTTGGCCTCGACGCGAACGATGGAATCCGAATCCTGATCGAACGAATCTCCGCGTCGGAACGCTTCCACTGCGATCGAGTATTCCTTGATCTGGTTCGCCTCGCCGGCAAAAAGCTTCTCACACAGATAGGAGAGAAGGTTCGCCAGCGTGGGGGCCCGGACAAAGCCCCTGGACTCGAGAACCGTTTTCAGTTCTTCCCGCTGCTCGGCGAGTTCGATCGTTTCAGGGGATTCCACGGTCATCTACCGCCGCCTCGCGAACCATGATGGATCGTCGCAACGATTGTTATGTTAGCGCGGCTTTGTCGTTTGGGAAGGCTTTAACGGTGTCCGTGGGGTTGGGGGGTGGTGTGTAACGGCGTGTAACCCCGGCGGCGCTGTTCAAGAAGGGTTTCGAAACAACCTTTCACTTCAATCCCAAGCCATTGAATCACAGCGCCTTGAGGGCCACGCTAGCCGCCGTAGCCCAACCGCCACGGGCAGGTAGCAGGTATAGCGTTGTACACCGGAGCCGGTTGATCTTTACTCAATATCGAACTCACGTTCCGGGGACAAGCGATGCACGCAGCCCTCCCTGAAATTGCTCCGGATCGAGAAAGAGGTACACCATGAAGAAGCTTGCAAGCATCATCGCCGCAATGAGCCTCCTGCCTTCCGCCGCCGCGTTCGGCTGGCGCGCTCCGCTGCGGGACCTGCCCAAAGGAATCAGTCTGGAGACGGCATCCGCCGCCGAGCAGAAGGGCGACATCGCCCGCGCGCGCGAAGACTATCCGTCGGCCGTCGCTTATTATCAGCGGGCTCTGCGCGCCGGCGGCTCAAATGCCGACCTCTATAACAAACTGGGAATTGCCGAGCTGTCGCTGAAGGAGTACGGCGCAGCGCGCAAGAGCTTTCAGGACGCCATCAAGACCGATCCGCACAACTCCAACGCGCTGAATAATCTGGGTGCGCTGATGTGCATTCAGAAGAAGTACAAGGCCGCACTTTCGGAGTTGAGGCAGGCTCTGGAGCTGGACGAAGCCAACGCTTCCTACCACGTCAACATGGCCGAGGCGTGGGTGGGCCTGAACCAGATTGACCGCGCTACAAACGAATATGCGAGAGCGATGGAACTCGATCCCGACGTCTTCGACCTGGAAAACGGCGGAGTGATCGCGCAACTGAGAACGCCCGAGCAGACTGCGCGTACCAATTTTCTGATCGCGAAGCTTTATGCGCGCAGAGGCAATGTGGACGGCGCGCTGGACTACCTGCGCCGCGCCAAAAATGGCCACTATCCGCAGATGAGCGACGTCTACACGGATAAGGAGTTCGCGAGTCTGTGGAAGGATCCTCGGCTGCAGACCATCGTCAAGCCGTAAAACGGCGCACTCGACTGGAAGGAAAAGCGGGAAACCGCGGAGATGCGCCGGAGCGGTTCCACAACTTACGTGCCCTTTGCGGCGGCCTTGCAGGGTGGCTTCTTCGTTATGGAAAAGCCACTCGGCGATAACGGGGCGGGGGCATAGCGATTGTGGAACCGCTGCGAGTCGGCTGCCGGCAGGTGCGGGGTTATACGCAGAACTCAAGCGCCGCCGGTGGCCAGCGGAACATTGGACGGGCGGGAGAGCGGCATCCCGCCGCCGGCGGCCGAAGACATGGGCCGGTACACCTGAAAACTATTCTTGCCCTTCACTTTCGCCGCGTACATGGCTTCGTCGGCATGACGCATCAGTGTATCGAGATCGGCGCCCGCTTCAGGGGAGGTGACCACTCCAACGCTGACCGTGATGACAGCATTTTGCTCCACAGCATGAGGAAATGGCAGATTACGAGCGAGGTACGAACGAAAGTTGCAGACTTTAGCCAGGAGCGGGCGCAAACAAGTTTCAAATCGGAAGCGGTCGAGGACCGAAGAAAGTAACCGGCGACTCCGGCTCACTTCGCCGTGAGAGCCGTTACCGGCACCAGCATGTCTTCCTTGCGCATGACGAGATTGGTGGCGTTCAGCGTGGCAAGTTCGAAGCCATGGCCGTGCGTAATAGCGTCAGTGGGGCAAGCCTCGACACAGTAGCCGCAAAAAATGCAGCGGTTGTAGTCAATGTTGTAGACCTGGGCGTAGCGTTCCGATGAGGAGATGCGGACTTCGGCTGTGTTTTCCGCGGCCTCGATGTAGATGCAATTAGCCGGGCAAGCCGCCGCGCAGAGAAAACATGCCACGCACTTTTCCAAGCCGTTCTCGTCGCGCTGGAGCACGTGAGCTCCGCGGAAGCGCTGCTCCAGGACCGCGCCGCGATTGGGGCCCTTGCCGTCGGGGTAATTCTCCACCTCGGTGGGCGCAAACATCTCGCGCAGCGTGATGCTCATGCCCTTGGCAATGCCGGCGGCGTTGCGCACAATCGACATGGCGTTAGTATACGATGTTCCGCGAGGCCGTATTTATGGGAAGACTTTGCGTAAAATCGATTCTCGCCGTCTTCGCCTTTGGGCTCCTCGCGGGCTTGAGCCCTTTATTCGCCGCCCAATCCGATCCGGGTTCCTCTGCTTTGATTCCTTATGCGAGCTGCCAGTTCTCAGATGGACTCCAGATCGTAGAGACTGACCCACTCGCACCCGGCATTACATCGCGCGACGTGGACACGGACAGCGGCCCGCGCAGAATCGATATGAAAGCAGGCGTTCGCGTGATGTTTGCATATCCGGACACCGACTTCTACGCAAATGTGAAGGCCGAGTTACTGCCCTCAACGAACTATGCACAACTGAAACAGTTCTTGCTCGATAATTTTCAGTATATCGCGCACGGCAACATCGTGAACTCTTCGTTAACGAAGCCGCTGAATGGTTTTGAGGCTCACGGCTTGGACCGGGAGAAGCTGGAGGGCGGCGTACTTGGCGTTTATCTCCTCTTCGACGATTCAGTCTCATGTGGTAACCACCATTTATTTGCTCAATCAGGAGCCCCAAAGCCGAAAATTTCAGACTATCGAGGAATACCGCCAATTGCGCGACCGTTTTCTAGCCTCTTATTCTGGCTGCATACGGAAGAACCAACAGAACAAGCCATAAGAATTCGAAGCAAGGAGTGTTGACTTAGATTCCTATGAAATCTCCACTCGCTATGTTCGCTTTTCTTGCCGTTTTCGCGGCAACGCTGACTCATGCGCAGAACCAGTCTGCCGATGCCCATGGGCGGGATGGATGAGATGCACAAGCCCGCGCCTCCGGACCGGTCCGCTGCAGATCACTTTTGATGGGAAGTCGGCAACATGGACAGCGGCGACACTGGCCGCGCTTCCGCACACGACGGTCACCGTCCACAATGAGCACACTAAAGCCGACGAGACCTACACCGGCGTGCCGGTCATCGCGTTGCTCACCCCGTTGGGAGTGAGCGACAAGCCGCGCGGCAAGCAACTGCGGCTTTTTGTTGTGGCCGAGGGTTCAGACGGCTACGAAGCGGTGTATTCGATCGGCGAAGTCACGCCCGATGTGCACGACGCCACGGTGCTCGTGGCCGACACCGAGAACGGCAAGCCGCTGTTGGCTGACGGACCGCTGAAGTTGGTGGCTACCGGAGAAAAGCGCCCCGCGCGCTGGGTGCGCAATCTGGTAGCGATCGACGTGAAGACGGCAGATTGAGGCTGCGGACGATTTTGAATCGCGCCGAATTCAAAAAACCAAAGTAAAGGAAAACTTCGCACCGCGCACCCCTGGGTTTGAATGGCCTAAGGTGCGCGATGCGATGCTTTTGGCGAGGCTATCCGAGCCCCGCGGCTTTAGCGATGGCCGCCCTTACCGCCGCCGCTTGAACCGTGTGAAGCAGGGGTCCGCGAGCTGTGGTCCGCCGGAATGGGCCTGCTGACGGCCGGTGTCGCGGGCTGCCCGTGATTCTGAGACGCGTATTGCCCGTGCACCGCACTGTAAGTCTGCGCATGCTGTACTTGCGTGTTCATGCGCGGGGCAGTGGGCTCGTGTGCCGCCTCCCGCTCTGCCGGCTGCGGCCGGGCCTGAACGCCCGATCCGCCGCGGTAGCTGACGCGAGGATTGTTGTTGCCGCCGCGATTGTAGGATCCGGGATTTGCAGCGCGATAGTTGTACGTGTTGTGGACGACACGCACGTTGATGTTGTTGTAGGCGCGGTTATAGAAGAAGTGGCCGCCGTTCCAGTAGCCGCCTTCGTAACCGAGGCCGATGTAGCCGAAACCGTAGTTGATGCCGCCATAGAAGCCGATGTGCAGGCCCCAGTGACCGGGATAGAAAAGATACCGGCCGCCATAGAAGCCCCAATAGCCCGGCGTCCAAAGTGCGGCGGTGTAGGGTGGCTCAACCCATGCTCCGGGGACCCAGTAATAGCCGCCCGGGCCCCAGGCCCAGTAGCCGGGTGTCCAGATGTATCCGTCGCCGGGCGCCGGCGGCTGATCGTAATCGGGAAGCGGCGGTGGAGGCTCTGTTGCCTGTTCTGTCGGCATCTCGGCGTAGCCTGAATCATCGGGAGCCTGGCCCGGCGCAGCCGACTGGTCGGGCGGAGGAGCTTCAGTTGTATAGGAAGGGCCACTGGGCGCCATGTTTGCCGCCGCGGGATCGGGCCCCTGGTCTGCCGGATTTTGATCCGGGGGTGCCTGGTCTTGAGCGGCCGCGACCGCAGCAAAGACCGAGGAAGTGGGGGAACCGCTGCCGCTGAGGCAAACGGAGATGCAGAGTGCGGCCGCAACGACAATCGACAACGCAATGGCAAATCGAGGAATTCGCTTCATCTTACCCTCCAATGAATAGAACGCAGCCCATGGTCACCCAGTCTAACGCGCTCCTCTGACCCCCGGCTATCGCCCATGGATGAAAGAACACGCATTGGAGCATTTAGTGGCGCACTGCGAGCCGAACCGCGGAATCCTCTGCCGATCTGCGAAACGCTGCTGCTACTTGGGCTGGTCGTCTTTGCCTTTCGGAGCCGCGTGGCGCTGGTCCGGTGGCGGGACTGCTTGCCGGGGCGGCGCCGCTTGGCGTTCCGGCTGTGGTGTCGCTTCGCGTTGCGGCGGCGCTTGACGCTGCGGTTCCGGGACTGCCTGCCGTTGTGGAGGAGCCTGGCGCTGTTCCGGTTGCGGAGCCGCTTGGCGCTGCGGCGGCGCCTGACGTTGCGGTTCTGGGGCAGCCTGCCGCTGTGGAGGAGCGTGGCGCTGTTCTGGTTGCGGAGCCGCTTGCCGCTGTGGCCGCGCTTCGCGTTGCGGCCGCGGACTTGTCTGCCGCGACTCTGGTTGCGGAGCCGCATGGCGTTGCTCCGGCTGAGGGACTGCCTGGCGTTGCGGCGACTCTGGAGTTGCCGGGCGTTGGCCGGGTTGCGGGACCGCTTGATGCTGCTGTTGTCGCTGCTCGACCTCTCGATTTGTGGCTCGCAAAGCCGGTGGAGTTTTCACATTGCGATCGGCCGCGAGTGGCTGTTTAACGGTCACATTCGACGGGCAGCCATGATTCGCAGCGGCAAACTGGGCGCGGTCGGTGCTGGCAGTGCGCTGATTCTCGAGTTGTGCTCGCATTGGCGCAGTATGCGGCTGCCGCATGGCCACACGCTCCGCCGGCCGCGCCGGAACATGCAGACCACCTGAGCCGCCGTTATAGCTCACGCGAGAGCCGTTCGAATCTCTCGGGACGGGGCGGTTGTAAACGTAGTGCACCACCGAGGTGTTGACGTTGTTGACCGAGCGGTTGTAGTTGAAGTGACCTCCGCCCCAGTAGCCGCCGTGGTAACCATAGCCGGTGTAGCCGAAGCCGTAGTCGACGCCGCCGTAGTAGCCGGTGTACTGTCCCCAATAGCCGGGATAATACCGGTAAGAGTGATTCCAGTAGCCCCAGTAGCCGGGGGTCCAGAGTGCGCCCTCGTACGGCGCCTCAACCCATGCGCCCGGAACCCAGTAATAACCCTCTGGAGCCCATGCCCAGTAGCCAGGTGTCCAGATATAGTCGTCGCCGGGATCGGGCGGCTGGTCGTAGTCGGGCAATGGCGGGGGCGGCTGGTTTGCGGTGTATTCCGGCTGCTCTCCGTAGCCCGGATCATAAGACGACTGATCCTGCGACGGATACGACACATTGCTCTGGTCGGGTTCCGAGGCGCTTGAGTTATCTGGCGTGGGCGGCAGATTGGCCGCTGCCGGATCGGAACCTTGATCCTGCGTACTCGCCTGGTTGTTATCCGGTTGAGCCGCGGCTTGATCTTTATGGCAGCCAACAGTCGAAAGCGCGATAGCCAAAGGAAGCAGCAGAAACCTGTCAAGTTTAAAAGAGCGCGCCATTTTACCCCCACTCAGCCTTGGATGCTAAGCGAGGAGCGGGAGGCAATGCTGATCTGAATGGATCACTCTCCGTGGGTCTCAATGACGGACAGCGGGCGGAGCGGACTTGCCGCGATTGTTGGCCGGCGGAGTGGTCACAGGCTTACGTTGCGGTTGCGCATTCAGCATTTGCTGGCAGACTTGGGAGTCCTGTCCGCGTTCCAGGCCCTGGACGGTCGTTTGCCCGCGGCAGAGACGCATCTCCATCGCATCGGCGTCGCCGCGCGTGAGCTCAACCGTGCGCTCCAGGCCGCTGAAAGGATCGACATCATAGCGGAAGACCGTGTTGCTGGGCGGCTTCAGCTTGCCATATTCAAAGTGATTCCAGGTCGCAAGAAACGCATGGCCGTCGGGTTCGGCCATCACGGCGTAAACCTGCGTCCATTCGATGCCGCTTGATGGGCTCGGTCCCGTTGCATTCCAGACAAGGACTCCCTGGCCGCCGCGCAACCAGCGCGCCGTCCACATATGGTGCGCAATGTCGTAATAAAGAGCCGTAAAGTACGTGCTCGCCGCGCAGTCGTGGCAATTGTCGTAGAGAATCGTGAGCTCTTCGGGCGCGTCCGCCCGAAAATGCTGCCAATCGAACCAGCGCAGGTTGACGCCGGACAGCAGCGGAGCCACCACGTGGCTGGTGAGAGAGACATTCCAGATTGTGAAGGAGTCATCGCCGGGCGTCGATTGCGGGCCGGGCCGATCGGCGGTGACGACCAGCGCCGCATCGTAGACCACGCCGATTTCGCGGATCGCTGTCCATTTCTCCACCGTGAGCGAACGCGTGATCCAGGCAACGATGTTCTGATCTTTGGGATCGTGAAAATCGATCCAGCGGAAGGTGCCCGAAGTTTGCTGCGCGCCAAGAGGAAGGGTGAAGATCAGCGCCGCGGCAAGAGAAATGAGGCGCCTGGGGTGGAGAAACCGCATGAATTTAGATATAGCAGAAGGACAGGGACCAAGGGACCAAGGGAACGAGGGAACTAGGGGATGAGAGGGCGGGTTGGCGGCTGATGTTGAAGCGGCAGAGAGAAACGAAATGCAGGTCCTTCGACTCCGATCGCTCGCCGCGGCGAGCGATCTTCGCTCAGGATGACAACAAAAAAACGGGATGGAGGAACTGCTACTTTTGCACGGCGGATGCAGGCTTGATCTTCGCCGCAAAATCCGGCGGGGGCGCCTCTTGATCCGCAACGCTCGCCAGCAGAGCATCCCATCCGTCGTCGGTGCCGTGGACCTTGGTGTACTTGGCTTTGCAGTACGCTGTCATGCCGCCCGCGTCCTGCGGAATGGCGGCGCTCTGCGCCAGATGGATGCCGCGCGCACAGTACCAGAAGCCATCGGCATCGACCGGCGAAGACTCCAGGTCCGCGACGGCCAGTTGGTAGGTGTCCTGTACATTCGTGGGATCGATCTTCAAGGCACGCTGGAGCCATTCTCTGGCCTGCGAATAGTTTTTCTCCTGGACCGCGCAGTAGCCTTCCGCACCGATAAAAATATCGTTGAGCAGCTTGCTCAGCGCCACATAGTCAGCCGGCGCCATATTTGCGGGCTGGCGCCACATCGGCACCGAGAGCATTCCACCCGAAGCGTACTGGCACATCTCGTTCAGAGCGGCATTGTCGCCGGCGGCCGCGCTCACGCGGTCGAGAGCCACCACAATGCCCAGGGCGCGAATGTTGCCCTGATCTGCCGCGAGCAGGCGCTTAGCTACCTTCATCACTTGTTTCGAATCGCCGGCCGCCTGCCACGCCGCCATCTCCTCCTCGAGCGCATCGGTCAGGACCGCGGTCTTCGGGTACTGCTGGACGAAGGCCTCAAGCGATTCGGCCCGCGAGGTCGCATCCTGCGTGCCGACAGCAGCCATGTAGGCGTTGTATTCGGCCGGGTCTTTGATGACGGTTTGGCTCGGAGGCGGCTGCTGTGCGGCCGCGGTCAACGACGCGAGAAGACCCAGCCCGAAGAGCAATCGGAAAGTCTGATGGATGCGCGGACGATACACAAAGGAAGCGTAGCACAGGCGAGACGGGCGGCTGGACGGCACGGGCCGGGTTCTTCATGGCGATTTTGGTTCAGCTTGCGTGCGGCTCCGGCGGGGCGTTTTCTCCGGGCCATCCGGTTGCGACCAGGTACGAAATCTCGTCGACGATGCGCTTCAGTTCGCCGACCATCCGGCTCTTGAGGCGCGGCTCGAAGATTTCGAGAAGCGCATGAAAGTACCAGAGCTGTTCCTTGGGGCCGCGCTTGAAGCGGTCCCAGACGGCGGGGCCGATTTCCTTGAGGTCGTCGAGAATCGTTTTCGCGTTGTAGAGTTTGTCGGCGACGGAGATGACCAGCACGTCTTCCGGCTCCGTGCGCAGGCGTGCGAGGTACGCATTCTTGCGCTCTTCCCAGCCTTCTTTCTTGTCGTGATCTTCGGCGAGGGTGTCGGAGAGGCCCTCGACCATGTCGGCAACGTGCTTGCCGAACTCCTTGCGCACGTCGTCGAGGCGGCGCCGGCCGCCGTGGTCTTCGACCGTGTCATGCAGGATAGCCGCGATGATCATGTCTTCGGTGACGGGAACTGCGCCGCCGGCTTCGCCCATCACCAGCGAGGCCACTCCTAACAAGTGGGCCATGTAGGGGATTTTGGTTCCCTTGCGGGTTTCCGTGTGAAGCACGCGCACGTAGTCCACGGCGCGTGTAAGGCGTTCAGTGAGGATGGGAGTTTGTGTGGGGTTATTCATCTTTCAGTGTCTCATGCTCGGAGTTAAGCGGCCGACTGCGGCCGTCCGTCACTTTGCTCTTAGCCGAATCTCGCTGAAGCGCCATTTCCTAATGTCGCCCTGCGCTTCCAAGAGGCCGTCACGAACAAGGACTTCAATCCGTCGAGAGACTATCTCGCAGCCCTCATCTCCGAATGGTAAGTCGCGCCCAAAAGCCTCAACAACTACGCCAATCATCTTGGCGACCTTCATCCATCGTTCCCCAGCCTCAGAGAGAATCAGCGCATCAATTTGCGATGGATCCATGCAGATTTTCCCCTGTCCGTGTTGATTTCCAAGGAGCGGGCCTGACGCGCAAGACACATCACAACCCCAGCTTCGCCCACATCGCGTCGACTTTTGCCTTCGTCGCGCGGTCCATCTCGATCATTGCCGGCCATGGGCGGTTGAATCCCTCGGCCTTCCACTTGCGCGTGGCGTCGACCCCCATCTTCGATCCGTAGTTGGGCAGGCGGCTCGCATGGTCGAGCGAATCGACAGGGCCAAGGGTGAACTGAATGTCGCGCTCGGGATCGATGTTGTTGGCCACGCGCAGAACCACTTCGCCGACGTTCTGCACATCGCAATCCTCGTCGACCACGATGATGCATTTGGTGAACATGGCCTGGCCGAGCGACCAGATGGCGTTCATCACCTTGCGCGCCTGGCCGGGATAGCTCTTCCTGATGGAGACAATCATCAGGTTGTGAAAAACTGCCTCGACGGGCAGATGGATGTCGACCAGCTCGGGGATGGTCATCTTCATCGCCGGCAAAAAGATGCGCTCGACGGCTTTGCCCATCCACGCGTCTTCCATGGGCGGCTTGCCGACGATGGTCGCTGCGTAGATGGGATCCTTGCGATGCGTGACGCAGGTGAGATGGAAGACCGGATATTCATCTTCTAGCGTGTAGAAGCCGGTGTGATCGCCGAAAGGGCCTTCGGCGCGCAGCTCGCCCAGCTCCACGTAGCCTTCAAGAATGATTTCTGCGTTGGCAGGCACTTCAAGGTCGACGGTTTCGCACTTGACGATCTCGACCGGCTTGCCGCGCAGGAATCCGGCAATCAAGAACTCCTCAACTTCGGGCGGAGCGGGAACGATGGCGGCGAACGTCGTCGCGGGATCGGTGCCGATGGCCACAGCCACTTCAAGCCGCGAGCCTTTCAACTTTCCAAGTGAAACCTGCGGCGTGCCGGCCAAAGGGCCGTCGGGAATGCTGACTGCACCGCCAGCTGTCTGGGCCATCATCGCCACCATTGCATGGAGCGGACTTTCGGACGAGTGCATTGCGGCAGCGTTGCGCAGCGCCTCGCGATAGTGCTCGGCGGCGACCTTCTGCCGCTGCCAGTGCATCCCCGTGGTCTGGCCGTCGTAGACCTGCATGCGGTACATGCCGATGTTGCGCTTGCCGGTACGCGGGTCGCGCGTGTGCACGCATGGCAGGGTGATGAAACGGCCGCCGTCGAGCGGCCAGCATTTGAGAATCGGAAAATAATTGAGATCGAACTTCTCGCGCCGGATCATTTCCTTGCACGGCGCGTCTTTGGCGCTCACGGTCTTGGGAAATGCGCTGGTGAGCGCGCCCAACTGGGGCAGCATCTTCAATTTGTCGAACAAACCTTCGGGAGCCTTCACGTTCATCAGCCCCGTGATGCGTTCGGCGATCTCATCGAGTCGATCGACCCCGAGCGCCAGGGCCATGCGCTTCTCCGAACCAAACTGATTGATGAGGACCTTGTGGCCCGGATGGCCTTTCACGTTCTCGAACAGCAGCGCCGGACCGCCGGCCTTCGACACGCGGTCGGTGATCTCGGTGATTTCGAGCTCCGGAGAAACTTCTTCGCGGATGCGCTTGAGTTCGCCGTGCTTCTCAAGGGTCTTGATCCAGTCGCGCAGATCGTCGTAGGCCAAAGTCGTGCTCCGAACGGTCGTGACCGTTCCTCAACCATGGTACGGCAGGGAGTAGAGATCAGAGAACAGAGATCAGAGATCGGCAGCAGAGCCGGGGGATCGGGCTGCGGCTTTGCCACCCGCATCAAACTATGCGATGCTCGCCATGAACGCTGGTCCTGATCAGAGGAGATCTCCCCCATGAACGCTTCCCGCACCCACGCCGAATCCCGCAAATACCACAACAAGCCTTACTACAAATTGCCCAAGGACCCAAGAGCCGCTGCCGCCACCGCGTGGAACGTCCCCGATCTTTGTGCCGCCTACAATTGGCCCACAGGCATGGCCGGGGGCGGCGTAATTGCAATCGTGGAGCTGGGCGGCGGCTGGGTCGCTTCAGACATTGACGCGTTCTTTCAGTCTCTCGGCCAGCCCACGCCGGCCGTGACCGACGTTTCAGTGGACGGCACGAAGAATACGCCCGGCCAGAGCGGCTCGGCGGGCGACGACGACTACGAGGTTGCGCTCGATATTGAGGTTTCGGGAGCGGCGTATTACGCAGCGACAGGCAAGGCCGCAACCATTCGCGTCTACTGGTCGCAGGACATCGGCACAGCCGTCCAGAAAGCCGCATCCGACGGATGCGATGTGTGCTCCATCTCATGGGGCGCGGACGAAGCAAACTGGGGCGCGACAGCGGCGCAGCAGATGGAGACGATCGCGCAGGCTGCTGTTGCCGGAGGCATGGTGGTCTTTGCCGCGTCGGGCGACAATGACTCGAGCGACGGCGGCCCTACGCCGGCGAATGTGGATTGTCCCTCGTCGTGCCCGCATGCGGTAGGCTGCGGCGGGACATCGAAAACGGCAACCCAGGAGACGGTTTGGAACGACAATGCGGGCAAAACCGACGGCGAGGGAACGGGCGGCGGGTACTCGACCGTTTTTCCCGTGCAGAGTTTTCAGATCGGCGCGCCGGTCGCCCCCGCCAACACGCAATACGGCAAGGGGCGGATGGTGCCGGATGTGTCCGCGAATGCCGATCCCAACACGGGATACAACGTCTTTGTGCACGGGTCAGCGACTGTGGTCGGAGGGACGAGCGCTGTGGCGCCGCTGTATGCCGGGCTGTTCGCGGCATTTGGAACCAAGCTCGGTTTTGTGACGCCGACGCTCTGGAAGAATCAGAAGGCTTTCAACGACATCACGGTGGGCGGCAACGGGTTTTACAACGCGGCCGTCGGGCCTGACCCATGCAGCGGAATTGGCTCGCCGATTGGAGCCAAAATCGCTACCCTCATTGCCACACTGGCGTGAGTTCTTTACCTGGCGGGCTCAATAGAAGGAACCAGTGTCTTGAACGGCGGAATCGCGTCCAGCGGATATCCGAGGCGTTTCCACTCATCGAAGCCGCCGCGCAGCGGGCGCACGCGCTCAATACCCAGCTTGTGCAATTGCAGGGCAACCTTGGCTGAAGTGGCTTCGCTGGGGCAGGTGCAATAGAGAACTACATCGCGGTCGCGCGGAATCTCATTGTGGCGCGCGGCTAGGGCGTCGGGGGAAAAGTGCACAGCTCCGGGCAGCGTGAATGGGTCGGGCACCAGTTCAAGGGGATGGCGCAGGTCGATGATATAGACCGGCTCGCCTGCGTCGAGTTGCTCTTTCAACTCCGCAGGCTCAAGTCGCGAGGCGACGAGTTCCCTGAGCACCATGCGGCGGCGAACCAGGCGCCCAATAAAGAACGCCACGACGCCCAGAATCAGCAGCGCGCCCGAGAAGCGGCCCACCCAGTTGAGCACGCTGGGATTGCGCTTGATGATGTCGCCGAAGAAACGGCCGCAGACCATCGTAACGCCAACCCAAAACGCCGAACCGATGCCGTCATACAACAGGAACGCGCCAAAGCTCATGCCGTTCTGCCCGGCGACGGGCGGAGCCAGCGTGGAAAGGCCAGGAACGAACTTGGCAAACATCAGCATGGTGCCGCCGCGGCGGCCAAACGAATCCTGCGTGCGGCGAACGCAAGTTGTCGGCTCAAGAGAAAGCTTGCAGAGCAGGCGCAGAACACGATGTCCCTGGCTACGCCCGACAAAGAACCACGTGCTGTCGGCAGTGAGCGATGCCGCTACAGCCACAGCAAGTGCCAGAGGAAAGCTGATTTGCTTTTGCGCCGAAAGCGCTCCCGCGGCCAGCAGCACCGGTACCGAAGGCAGGGGGATACCGAGCTGCTCAATCAGCACCCAGGCAAAGATGAGCAGGTATCCGTACAGCAATAGAATGTCGGTCGGCAGCGCCATAAATCGATCCGAGAGAACGTGTAACGGAGAATCAAGCCACCGGCTCCGCAGGTTCGATGCGGACGGGAAGAGCGGCCTCGCCTTATGAGATGAATCTAAATGCAGTTCGTTTCAGAAGAATCAGGAAAAGCTACGGTCGGCCCTCAGGAGTGGCGCACTTGCGCCGAAACCACCTGTTCAATGACCCAGTCGACCCAGGCAGCCTGCTCTGCCGGGCAGGCCACGAGCGCAGGATCATGAGCCAGAATGGCGTCGACAAAATTCTCGATGATCGGGTAGTGCAGGTTGGCGTGCGGTGGCAGCAATTCCGTGCGGCCGTCAATGCAGAGTTCCGGCGCGTTGAGGGGATCGAGATTGATCTCGCCGTTCTCGCCGATGATGCGGAATTGATCGCGGGACACATGCGCGTTCCAGCGCACGTCCACCACCCCATGCACACCGCCGGAAAACTGCATGAGCACGGTCGCGGAGTCTTCGACAGCAATGCGATGGACCGCGTTTGACAGCAGTCCGCATGCGCGGTCCGGTTTGCCGAAGAGAAAGTTCATGGCGTCAATGCGATGCGAAGCAATGTCGTAAAGCGGGCCGCCGCCGGAGAGCGCGGGATCGGCGAGCCATTCGCGACCTGCAATCTCAAGCCAGCTATGGCAGTTGGCTTCGGCAATCAGAGGGCGGCCGATGGCGCCCTCCGCGATGAGTTGCTTGGCGCGGCGCAGCTTCGGATACAGTCTGCGGTAATACGAGACGCCGAAGAGGCAGCCTGAACTAAGACTCGCCGCGTGGCCCGCGGCAACCATCTGCTCCGCCTCAGCAAAATTCATCGCCATGGGTTTCTCGCAGAGCACGTGTTTTCCGGCGCGCAACGCGGATATGGCCGCGATTGCGTGGAACGCCACGGGCAGAGCGATGTAGACGGCATCGACGGCCGGGTCAGCGACGGCCTCTTCAAGGCTGGGCCACGTCTTCGCGCCGGGGAAGGCGGCGGCTTTGCCGGCGTCGCGAGTGACAAAGCCGTAGAGCCGGCTGCGCGGCTCGGATTGAATGGCCGGAATGACGCGCTTGCGCGCAATGTCGCCGATGCCGGCGACCACCCAGTGGACGGCGTTCATGCTTCGGACAGAATAAATCCCAGTGACGGGATGAGCCAAAAAAAAGCCACCCGAAGGTAGCTTGATTGCGATTGGAATTTGGGACGGCTATCGCGCTACTGCCTGGGAGCAGCGGAATCGGCAGCCGCAGACGTTCCTGACATGGCCGCCGGCGCCTGATTTGGCGCGGAGATCGCCTCCTGGCTTTTCTCTCCGAAGTAGTCGTGGTCCCAGAGGTTAGCGTAAAACGCGCCCGTCAACTCGGCTGCACGCGGGCCAAATGTGGCTCTGCCGCCTTCCAGGAAGAAAACTGTAACCAGGCCGCCCTGAGGCGATTCGGAGTAGGCAGCAAACCAGCCGTAACGCGTTCCATCGTTTGAGCAGGTTCCGGTCTTGCCAAAGATAGGCAGCTCGCGGAAGTTTGCGCGTAGCCGGCGGGCGGTTCCATACTCAACCGCGCCGGCCATACCGTCTTCGAGATCCGGAATGTAACGCGCGATATCGAGGGTGCGCTTGATGCGGGGTTCAAACGAGGCAATCTCTTCCGGCGTGGTCGGATGCTGCAGGTAGTAGAGCGTTCCACCATTGGCAATGGCGGCCACCAGCGCACCCAGTTGCAAGGGAGTGACGGAGACGCCTTGCCCGAAGCTGCACATGCGGGCGACACCGCCCTCGGACTCGGGAATTGCCTGATCGGGATATACGCCCAACTCCTCGCCGGGGATGTTGTAGCCGGCCAGTTCGCCGAGGCCGAATTGCGTGGCGTAATGACGCACGCGCTCAAAGCCCAGCTCACGGCCCAGTTCCTCGAAATAAAGATTGTTGCTCTTGGCCAGCGCCTGCGTCATATTCATGCGGAAGCCGGCGAGCTGCACCATGGTGTCGCTCGTGACCAGCGACTCTGACAGCGCCGCCAGCGCCACTGTGAGTTTGATGGTAGAACAGGGCTCTGCGCCCGGCGAAAGCGCAAGCTTCTGGTTGACCATGGCCAGAATGCGGCCGTTGGCGGGATTGATCACCACCGCGGTACCGTTCATATCGCCCAGCGCATCGATGGCCGCCTGGCGCACGACTGGATCTTCGCCCGTGGTGACGTCGCCCGCGCCAACCGCGCCGCTCACAAACGAACTGGCCGTGAAGCGCTCGTAATAATGATGAATCCGGCGATAGGACGCGCTGTGCATATGCGCTCCCGCCGCGGCTGTGAGGCGGCTGGCGGTTGTCGTTCTTGCGGCGACTCGAGCCCCTGAACGGCTCGCATACATTCTGTGAACAGTTGCCGTGCGCGATGTGGAGACGCGCGAAGCAGAAGCCGTGGTCCTGTGGGTTGAGGCATGATGCGCCGCAGCAACGTGCGACTCGGTCCTGGATTTGGTGTGATGCAGAGTTTGCGGAGCGTCGAGCGCCGCGGCGCTGACGGCACCGGCGACGAAGAGTAAAAAGACAATATGTATAGGCGCAACTCGGAACTGCTTCATCCGGTCAACAACCCCTCAAAGTTTGGATCCCTTGCCGCGCGTCCGCCCGCGGGCGCCGCACTTCGTTCGATTCACTTGTGATGCCACTTTTCTTCTGCCCGGTCCGGCACCACTGGAGTGCGACAATCCGCCTGCTCAGATCGAAAGATCTGGCGCCGATCAGGTTCCCTCTACTCCTAAACCCTGCCCAGGAGACAGTAGTTTCCCTTGATCCGGCTTCGCAACCCATACAACTTTCGGGGCGTTCTGTTTATTCTACCCTTTCCTCGCCCGATTTGGAACCTTTCCCGATAACACCCTGCGGCCTGAACTGCTGATTCGACGGGTGTTTAGAACTTCAGCCGGCGCAGAAACGTGGGAACGTCCAGGTCGCGCTCGGGTTGCTCAGCCGGGCCCGCGAAGAGGGCTGAAGCGGCCTCGGCACCGGGTTCGGCGGCGCCGCGCGGAGTTCCAGCAAAGTCCCCGGCAAAATCGCGGCGCTGAAGATCGATTTCCGATTCAGTTTCGCTGCCTGCGAATTGCGATCCACTCGGCGCTGTATTCCCATCGTCGCTCGCAAAATCGTTTCTCTGACCGGCAACCTCATTCGCCTGCGTTGAAACCGTCACTGTCGTGGCCACTCCCGGCGCAGCCGCGGCAAAGAAAAACCCCTCTTCTGCGCTTTCCGCCTCCGCATCGTCTTCCTCGCTCATAAAGCGCGGCGGCTGAGCAGCGGGTTCCGGATGGGTTTCGCGCATCCAGTTGCCGGAGGATACGATCGGCACCGAAACCACCGGTGTCTCCTCAACATTCAGCATGCGCGCGCGCCGTTCCGGCATCTGGTCGCGGAAGCCGGTGGCGATGACGGTGATCTTGACCTCTTCGCCCATCTTTTCGTCCAGCACCGCGCCAAAGATGATGTTGGCGTCTTCATGCGCCGACGACTGAATAAGCGACGAAGCTTCGTTCACCTCGGAAAGTTTAAGCGAGCTCGAGCCGGTAATGTTGATGAGGATGCCGCGCGCGCCGTCGATGGCTCCAGCCTCAAGCAACGGCGACGCCATGGCCGCCTGCGCCGCTTCAATGGCGCGATTCGCTCCCGAGCGCACCGCCGTGCCCATCACCGCCTGGCCCATGCCTGCCATCGTGGTCTTCACGTCGGCAAAGTCGCGATTGATGATGCCGGGAATGGTGATGATATCGCTGATGCCCTGCACGCCCTGGCGTAGCACGTCGTCGGCGATGCGGAAACTTTCAAAGAAACCCGCGTCCTTGGCGACGGCGAGCAGCTTCTCGTTGGGAATCACGATCATGGTGTCCACGCTGTCGATGAGCTCCTTGAGGCCGCGCTCGGCCTGCATCAGGCGGCGCTTGCCTTCGAATGCAAACGGCTTGGTTACGACGGCGACGGTGAGGATGCCCATCTCGCTGGCCAGCGACGCGATGACCGGCGCGGCGCCGGTGCCCGTGCCTCCGCCCAGGCCGGCGGTAACGAACACCATGTCGGCGCCTTCCAGCGCCTCGATGATTTTTTCGGAATCTTCGAGAGCCGCGCGGCGGCCAACGTCGGGATTGGAGCCCGCTCCCAGGCCCGAGGTGAGGCGCACGCCAAGTTGCAGCTTGATCGGAGCATCGGACAGCTTGAGCGCCTGCACGTCGGTATTGGCGGCAACAAACTCCACGCCTTCCATGTGGGCCTGGATCATGCGGTTCACGGCGTTTGAGCCGCCACCGCCCACTCCCACCACCTTGATGCGGGCTCCGCGCACTACTTCGTCGTGGAATTGGATACGCATCTCGCCGGCTTCACTGATTGACTGTTCCATGGGGGCCACGCTCTCCTCGATTTTTATCTGTTTCTTCACCGTCATCGACCTCGCTCCGTCGCCGTTTTCTGATCCCTGACACCTGAACCCTGCTTGCTGTCTTTAGAAACTTGCCGCGAACATGGCGCGCAACCTGTCGCGCAAACTGCTCTTGCTGTCCTCTGCCGCGCGGGTCATTCGGGTGCGATGCGCGTAGAGAACCATTCCGATGCCTACCGCCCAGGCCGGATGGTTCAGGTCCTGCGGCATATGCGACAAGCGCACGGGCAAACCCGCGCGGGCAGGTGCGCGCAACTGGCTCTCGGCCACGTCGAGCATGCCTGGCAACATGGATCCTCCGCCGGTGAGCACGCACCCGGCGCCCAGCGCATCCACCACTCCGCCGTAGCGCAGGCTCTCTTTCACGTAGTGCATGAGCTCACGCGCGCGCGGCTCCAGAATCTCCGCCATGGTGCGCAGGGGCAACGTGGCCGGAGCGCCCTGCGGCGTGGTGATTTCCACTTCCGCCAGCCTGCGGAACCGCGGTGACCACTGCATTGCCATACTGCCGCTTGAGCTCTTCGGCTTGCGCCACCGGCAATTGCAATCCGATGGCAAGATCGTTGGTAAAGTGTGCTCCGCCGATGGCGACCGACGCGGTGTAGGCTACAGCGCCCTCGAAAAAGACCGCGAGGTCGGTGGAATGCGCGCCAATATCCATGACGCATACGCCCAGCTCGCGCTCGTCGGCCGAGAGCGTGCACTCGGCTGCGGCCAGCGACTCGAGCACCGCCTCCGACACCTCAAGCCCCGCGCGGTTGGCGCAGGTAACCGTGCTTTGCAGCGCGCTGCCGCCACAGGTGGCGATGTGCAGCTCAACTTCAAGCCGCGCGCCGACCATGCCCACGGGATCGAAGATGCCGGCCTGCTCATCGAGGATGAACTGCCGCGGCAGCAGGTGCAGGATTTCGCGGTCAGCGGGCAGCTCGATGGCGCGGGCGCGGCCAATTGCGGAACGGACGTCCTCGCCCGTGATCTCGCGCATGCCGCGGCTCAACTGGAATCCGCCGTTGGTGTTCACGCCGCGAACATGCGGGCCGCCCACGCCCACCACGCACTCGTCGATGTTGGCTCGGGCCACGCGCTCAGCCTGCTCATTGGCCGCGCGCACTACTTTCGCCGCGGGCGCCAGCTCCGCAATCAATCCCTTGCGCATTCCCGCTGACGGCGCCACACCGTGGCCGCGATAGCGCAACACGTTCTCGTTCACATCGGCGGCCAGAACGCGCGTCCACGCGCTGCCGATGTCGAGCACTACGATCAGGTTTTCCTGCTTCTGGCCCATCGCTCACCCGCCCTGCGCCACGGTCCCCGGCGACGGCTTCTGGGAGTGCGAATTGCCTCCCGAGGCAGTCGCTGCCGGACGGGTTGTGGAAGCGCGCCTCTGTGCATCTTCAAGAGTCGTCCGCTTCGATGTTTTCTCGTTGGCTGCGCGCTTGGGCGGGGCCGCATGCTTTTTGTTTGGAGCAGGCTTGCTCTTCTTCGCGGTCAGACTCTTTCCCGGCGAATTCTTCGAGGGCGAGTTCTTTGCTGATGAGCTCTTTGGCGCTGATCCAGCGGCCGGTGACGCGCCTCCGGATGCGGCGCCCGGCAGATTCATTGGCGTTCCGGCTCCGCCACTCGAAGTCTCGGCGGTCTCTTTGCCGGAGGCCATCTCCAGCACCACCTGATTGTCGTAGCGCAGATCCACGGCCGCGAGATGCGGATATTGCTGGCGCCACTCCGCAATGTGCGCCTGGTAGCGCTCGTAGCGCTCAAGGAAATGATCCTCGCCAAAGTGCGCGAGAATGTCTGCGCCCTGCTCCGGCATCAGCACCCGCGCATCTTCGGGATCGGTAAGGTCAATCTCCGAGATCTGCTCGGAGTTATGCTTGCCGTCGGCGTCCAGCTCGGCCATCATGCGCATGTAGACGTCCATCCGCTCCTTGCGAGAGTCAGCCGAATCGCCGGCGTCGATCCCCGTCAACACAGGAAAGGAGTAATGATGTTTGGCCATGGATTCCGGCGCCATGTTCAGCAGAACGCCGTTGGCGTCGACGAGCCCGATCTCTTCGCGATGCCGCGTAAACGCAACCGGCTGCCGCTCCACCACCGCCACGCGAATCTGGTCGGGCAGCACGCGCATCACCGTGGCCCGCTCGACCCACGGAATCTGCTCAAGCTGTTTGCGCCGCGCATCAATGGGAACGAAGAAGATGTTGCGGCCCATGTCTTCGCCGAAGACAGGCATCATCTGCGCGCGGCTCACCTCGGTGAGGCCCGTGGCCTGAATGTCTTCGCTGCCTGCGATGCGAAAGCGCGGGTCGCGTTCGAGCGTATGGCGAATCATCAGGATCGCGGTCGTGAACCCGCCGAGCACGACAAGCGCACCGGCCGCAAGAAACACGCGGCCCACGCTGCCCGCCGGCCGCCACCAGGGGCGCTTTGATTTTCCGAACCGATCTGCCGCGGGACGCAGAACACCGTCGCCATCCGGATCGTCGAACTCGAGCGGCATGCCCGGCCCTCGCCTGCCTGCCGCGCCCGGCCGGAAACGTCCCTCCAGGGGTGAGTCGTCCCGCGTGCGCCGCGAACGAATCTCGGCGGGCGGGTCGTCCTCCCACAAGGTGGGCCGGTTTGTGTTATTTCCTTGATTCGTCACGGCTGAGCGGGTCGTGAGAGTCGCCAGATTTCACTATAGCCCGCGCTGTGATGTGAGTTTTCAGTGAGATGAACAGGGGTATCCGTGGGGTTACGGGTGGAAGTGGAAAACGCGGTACGCAAGAGGGATGGAACCGAGAAGAAAGCCAGAGAGCGATCGAAGAATGGCGGATGCTATCGCGTTTCTTCCAGCGCGGCGAGGATCTGCGGCGCGAGCTGGCTCACGCTGCCTGCGCCGAGTGTCAGGATCATATCGCCGTCTTGCGCGTTGGCAGCGACCATGCTCACGGCGTTCGCGAACTCCGGTGCAAACTCAACGCGTGGACCTTGAATGCGCTGGGCGAGCCGCTCGGCAGTCACACCGGGAATGGGCTCTTCGCTCGCTGCATAAATGGGCAGGACAATCACGGTATCGGCGTCTTGAAACGCACCGGCGAACTCCTCCAAAAGGTCAAGAGTTCGCGAGTACCGGTGCGGTTGGAAGACAACATGAATGCGGCCGCGACAGCATTCGCGCGCTGCGGCCAGCGTGGCGCGAATTTCGGTGGGATGGTGGCCGTAGTCGTCGACCACGGCGACCCCACCCGACTCGCCGCGCTTATGGAAGCGCCGGTCGACACCGCGGAATTTAGCGAGCCCCTCCGCAATCTTCCCGGGCGACACTCCGAGTTGTCGCGCAATGGCAACGGCCGCCGTGGCGTTCAGAATGTTGTGGCGCCCGGGAACGTGCAACTCGAACGGACCAAGCGGACCTGCGGCGGTGTGCACCTGAAAACGCGAGAAGCCGATTCCCTGCTCTAACGCCTGCCCCGATCCCGTGCCGCGAAATTGCCCTGATTCGCCTGGCTTTTCTCGGGAATCAACCAACTCCAAACGATAGTCGGCCTCTGCCGCCACTCCATAGGTGAAAACGCGGCGGCGCACGCGCGGCAGGATTCCCTTGAGCAGCGCGTTGTCGATGCAGGCCGTCACCGCTCCGTAAAACGGCACGCGGTCCATGAAGTCCACAAAAGCGCGCTCCACGTCAGCCATGTCGTGGTAGCAATCCATATGCTCGCGATCAAGATTCGTGACGACCGCGAGAATCGGCGAGAGCTTCAGGAACGAGCGGTCGCTCTCGTCGGCCTCGGCCACAAGATACTGCGTGGTGCCGAGGCGCGCATTCGAGCCAAGCGCATCCACGCGCCCGCCGACAACCACGGTGGGATCGAGACCGCCCGCCGCAAGCACCGCTGCCACCATCGATGTGGTCGTGGTCTTGCCGTGCATCCCTGCAATGGCGATGCCATACTTGAGCCGCATCAGCTCGGCAAGCATCTCCGCGCGCTGAATCACGGGAATCTTTTTGGCGTGCGCCTCGATCACTTCGGGGTTGTTGGCGTGCACCGCGGAACTGGTGACCACAACCGTTGCGCCGGTGACGTTGGCCGCATTGTGACCTTCGTAGATCGTCGCGCCCAGTTGCGCCAGGCGGTCAGTCACTGCGCTGCGCTTCAGATCGGAACCCGAGACCGTGATGCCCAGGTTCAGCATGATCTCGGCAATGCCGCTCATGCCGATGCCGCCGATCCCGATGAAGTGCGCGTGCTGCGAGGTAGCAAACATGGGGGTGAAGGTTCAGGGTAGCAGACAGACAGTGATCAGTGATCGGTGGTCAGTGGTCAGAGAGCAGTAGCCTACGGCAACGGGTCAGCGCACATCGATGCAGGAGGCGGAATCCGACAAGGTTTACTCTCGCCTTGCACTTTGGAGCGGTCGGCGATCACGGACGCGAATTGCATCGCGAAGAACCTGACGACTGATCACTGAGCACTGTTGTTACTCTGGCAGCTCGTACTCGAATTCGTAGAAATGCTGGCCATTCTCGGCACGGATGGTGAATGCGCCCTCGATGCCTTTGAGCTCGCCCGTACCCGATCCCGGCACCGCGATCACCTGCATGCCGGGGCCTTTTCCATCGATCGTCGCAAAGTGCTGCAGCGCGAAGCTTCCGTGTTTGCCGTTGAGCTTGCCGATGACAAATTCAATGGCCACGTATCCCGCCGCGCCCTGTTTGGGATCGCCGCCGGTAAACATTTCGCCGATGGTTGTTGCTTCCAGGTCGCCGTGGATCGTCTTGTTGATGGAAAAGCGGCCGAGGCCTTCAGCCGGCGCGGGCGAAAGCGGATGAATGTCGACGGTGAATGTGCCATGGGCGTGGGACATTTGATTCTCCTTTTGATGAGGCAACAACGAGCCAGGCGGAACGAGAGGCGCCGGCTCGTAAAGGCGGCAAATCTGGCCGAACTTCAGAATATCGCGGCGGCGCACAAAGCGCGTTTATCGGCAAAAAAGCGCGGGCCATGAACACGAATCCGCCGAAAAGTTGCGCACCTTTATTTTCGTCGCGCTCCGCAACCTTCTCGCGCGCCGGTGTTTGACATGTGCAGAACGGCAAGCCAAAAGGAGCAGCAACAAGCAAGCTCCTGGGTGGTGGCGAACCGAGCCGGACTTCGAAAGCGGTCCGCGCAGAATGGAGGGATTATGGGCAGCATGAAGAAGTGGATGTTGGGAGCAGCATTGGCAGTGGGAGCGCTGGCCATGACCGCAGCGCCCGCACAGGCAGGCTCGAATCGGATTTTATGTCGGCGCACGCGCAGTCGCCATTCCGGCATGCCCCGGACCGGGATATGTGTGGGTCGACGGCTATTGGAATAACGGCTACTGGGTCCCGGGCTACTGGAACTTCGTCGGGGTCCCCGTCGGTGGCCCTGTCATCCGCGGCGGAGTGGTCTTTGGGCGCGGGCCCGGGTTCTATCGCGGCGGCTTTTACCGGGGTGGTTTTCGCAGGTAGCTCCGCCTTCTGCTGCCTGCAGACCGGTTCCTGAGTTGTTGAAGCCATTTCCGACGTCGTGCAAGGTGGCTCTTTCTTGATGAGAGATCCACTGGAGTGCAAGGGCTTCGGGCCACAGTAACTCAGGAACCGTTGTAGCGGCCTCTCCAAACCGGAGGGGCCGTTTTTTTGGTCGTTTTGGCGATTTGAAGCGCCCTATAAGGTGGGGCAAAACCGCACCGGGGCGCTCAGGAGATCATGCGGCGTCACCCCAAGTTTTCTTGCGTTTTCGAGCGGGACGGCGCATGCTTTTACCGGACCGCAACAAATTGGCGAAAACGCTGTTTATAGAGTTGAAGGCCGGCCACAAGATCAAACGATAGAGGCCGGAAGGTGCTGAAACCGGAGGCGGCTCCGGGGCTCGATCCGGGAAAGGCAAGGACGGGCAGCACGAGGAGGATTTCATGAAGAAGCTCTGGTTGGTTGTGTTGGCTGCGCTTGTTGTTCTTCCGTTCGCCGCTGTTCCGGCGAGCGCCCAGATCGGAGTAGGAATCGGCGTCGGTCCGGCAGTGGTCGATCCCGGATACTACGGCGGCTATTACGGTCCCCCGGACTGCGCGTGGGGCTACTACCCTTATTATCCATATGCCTGCGCCCCCTATGGATATTACGGACCTAGCTGGTTCTACGGCGGCGTCTTCATCGGCGCTGGACCATGGTACGGGTGGGGACGGCGCGGCTGGGGCGGTTATGGCTATCGCGGCGGTTACGGATACCGCGGCGGATACGGCTACGGCGCACGCGGCTACGCAGGACGCGGCTACGCAGGTGGCGTCGGACGCGGTTACACCGGCGGCGGACACGCCTACAGCGGCGGTGGTGTAGCGCACGCTTATAGCGGCGGCGGCTTCCACGGCGGAGGTGGTGGCGGGTTCCACGGCGGTGGCGGCGGCCATGGTGGCGGCGGTCACCGGTAATACCGGCTTAAGGCGGACGATGAAGTTCCGCTCATAATAAAAGCCCGCTTGCTTCCGCAGGCGGGCTTTTTATTTGTGCGGTCAGTCGCTAATCGCAGAGTCCGCGGCACATTGGGGCAGCGCGGCTAATTGGCTAACTCGCTGACTTGCGGACTTGCTTCCCCGCGAGTTCCGCGAGCCGATCCGCGATGCGCTCCGCCGCGCCGGGATGCGCCTGCGTGCGCGCGGCGGTGGCCATCTCGGCCAGCCGCGCGGGATCGGCGAATAAGCCGGCGAGAATCCAGAGCAGCTTGTCGGAAGTCCCGAGATCTTTTTCCTCGAGCATGACGGCCGCGCCGGCGGCCACCATGGCCTCGGCGTTGCGCCGCTGGTGCTCATCGGTTGCGGCGGCAAACGGAACCAGCAGTGCGGGCTTGCCTGCCGCAGCCTCCTCGGCCACGGTAGTGGCACCGCTGCGCGACATAATCAGGTGCGCGCGGGCAAACTCCTCTGCCATTTTGTCGACGAACGGCCGCACCACCCAGCGCAAGGGGTCGGCCCCAGAGGCCAGGTAAGCGGCATGAGTAGATTCAAAGTTCCGCTCTCCGCTCTGGTGCAGGACGGTCAGACCGGGTACCGATTCAAGCAGAGACTTGATGACGTGCGGCAAATGTGTGTTGAAGAGCCTGGCGCCCTGCGAGCCGCCGAAGACGAGCAGATGCGGCGCACCCGCGGGCGCTCTGAGCGAAAAGAATTCCTGCCTCACAGGAACACCGGTGACTTCGGCGTTGCGGAACCATTTTGCGGCCGCGGGAAAATTGATGGCTGCGGCCTGCACGCGCTTGCCCACCAGCCGGTTGGCGAGGCCGGGCATGGCGTTGGGTTCATACGCCATGGCCGGAATCTTGAGCCGCAAGGCGGCCACCATCGCCGGGCCGGATGCGTAGCCGCCTACGCCGAGCACGGCGCCGGGCCGGAACTCGCGCATCAGCCGCTTGCAGTCGCCGATGGAGCGCGGCAAACCGGCCAGCGTGCGAAGTCGCGTCATGAGCGAAACGCTTTTGAGCGGACCCACGTCAATCAGCTTGAGCGGAAATCCTGCCTCGGGAACAAGGCGCGACTCGAGACCCCGCGCCGTACCGACGAGAAGAATCTCAGCCGAGTGCCGCTCGACGAGAGCGCGCGCCACGGCCAGGGCAGGAATGATGTGCCCGCCCGTTCCTCCGCCGGCAATCAAGATGCGCAATTTAGAATTCATGCATCGCAGTTTGTCTTTGGTCAGTGTATCGCCCCTGCGGCTGAGTCGGCGCGGCCCAGGATCACTCGGTGGGCACGGTCAGCGGCGGATCTGCGGAGTTTTATTTAGAGATGGCTTTCGGGACGCTTTTGCCCGTCGCGGCGGCAGGTAGTGAAAACGGACCAAGTAGACTTTCTCGCCGCGCCCGTGCTTTGCCGTCTTGAGCAAGTCAAGCACCCCCAGGAATCCCGACTCGCGCGCGAGTTCCGGGGTGATGTCAGGGAAGCCAATGGGCTCAATCGAGTCGACCTCGATCTCTCCCTCCCCCATTCGGTATCGTCCGCCGGCGCGCACGCGTGGACTCATCCAGATGCGAACACTCGATGTAATTTCTCCGCTGCGAACGCGCTCGCGCAGCTTCTTCGCGAATTGCATAGGGGAAGTTTACCTTTTGTGGTTTTCGTGCGGCACCGAATCCGCGACGCCTTCAAGATAGGCCGCCCGTCGATTCTGGCTTGTCTAAGACGTGGTCAATATAGATCCATCGCGTCTCTGCCGCTCCGATCAGCAGCACCGAGACGATACAAAGGATTTCGAAAACGGAGTGGTTCCCTCCACGCAATCGAAATGTCTCGTCGGTCAGCCAGGCTGGCAACGACGGATATACCTTGGACCCAATTTGCGCCATCATTACGAGAATCAGGAGAACGGTTGTATGGCCGCAGATCACCGTTAATATCGATCTCGAATTGCGCTTCGAAAAGACAGGCTTCCTCTCCGCGAGGTAGCACCAACCGAAGAAGCCGATGGAGTAGACGACGGGGAGCACAAAGAAGATCATCAACTCCCGGTGCATCGGTGCCATCGAAACCCTGCTCCCTAATCCCTATTCCCTGCTTCATTCCGCCTGCCGGCTGATGTTCAGCAGAATTCCAATGCTGGCCAGCGTGCAGAACAGCGAAGTGCCTCCATGGGAGATCAGCGGCAGGGGAATGCCTTTGTTGGGAACGAGCGATAGAACCACGCTGATGTTGAAAAACGCCTGAAGCAGAATCGTGATGGTGATGCCGAATGCCACCAGGCGCGCAAAAGGATCGTTGCAGCGGAAGGCGGTGCGTAAACCGCGCGCGCCGAAGATGGCAAACAGCAGCACAATCAGCATGGCGCCGATAAAGCCAAGTTCCTCGGCAATGTTGGCAAAGATAAAGTCGGTCGCGGCCTCGGGCAGGTAAAACAGTTTCTGCATCCCTTCCATATATCCGCGGCCGGTGAGCCCGCCTGTGCCCACGGCGATCAAAGACTGATAGATGTGGTACCCCGCGCCCTGAGGATCCGATTCGGGATTGAGAAAGACGAGCATGCGCGCCCGCCGCCAGGGCACCATGAGCAAAAGCGCCGCCAGCGCGGGCAGTGCGGCCGCGACCACGCCTAGCAGGATCTTCCACTCCATCCCCGCCAGCACAAGAATCATTGCGGCCACGCCCGCCAGCACGAGCGCCGTGCCCAGGTCAGGCTGCGCCGCCACCAGAACGATGAATAACGCGGGAATGAGCCCCGCCGGAATGAGCGTTTGCTTCCAGTCGCGCATTGCGCCCAGGCGTGTGTGCAGAAACCACGCCAGAAACAGCACCAGCACAGGCTTGGCGATCTCCGATGGCTGAAGCGTAAAAAAATTTCCAAAGCGAATCCAGCGATGGGTGTGGTGCGAGCCGGGCATGAGAAAAACCAGAACCAGCAGAATCGTCGTGATGGAGAGCGCCGGATAGATAAACCGCGGCGACTTGTAGCGGCTCACGTCCAGGTGCATGAGCACCAGCATGGCCAGCACGCCTACCGCGGCCCACACCGCCTGTGTGAAGATGAAAGTGTAAGCCGAGTGGTACTTTTCCTGGTCGACGACAGCCGAAGCCGAGAAGACCATCACCAGCCCGGCGACCACCAGCACCAGCGTGGTGAAGAACAGCCATTTGTCAACGCCAACCCGCTTTGCCATGTTTCCCTTGACTCGCCCCCGAATCGTTGTGAGGCTCTGATCCGCCTCCCCGCTCGACGTAATCTCGTGCCCTCAAGCAAAACGCGCCCACGGCGCCTATTCGTCCTGCTTCGATATCCAATCTTTTTGGTCCGCGACAAGCTGCTTGAAAACCCGCCCGCGCTCTTCGTAATTCTCAAACTGATCGAAGCTTGAACAGGCTGGCGCCAGCAGCACCACTTCGTCTGGCCGCGCGGCCCGCGCCGCCGCGCTCACCGCGTTGGCCAGGGTAGTGCACGCGTGAATCGGAACCACGCCGCGCAGGTGCGACTCGATTTTGGCTGCTGCCGCGCCAATGGTATACACCGCGCGCACCCGCTCGCGCAGCAGCGGCGCAAGTGTCGTGTAGTCCGAGCCCTTGTCCTTGCCTCCCAGAATCAGATGAATGCCGCCGGGGAACGAAGCCACGGCCTTTGCGGTGGCATCCACATTTGTAGCCTTGGAGTCGTTGTAGAAGTCGACGCAATTAATGGTGGCGACGTACTCCAGCCGATGCTCGACGGCGCGGAAAATCTCAATAGCCCGCGCAACCACGGCCGAAGACGCGCCTGCCAGCCGCGCTGCGCACACCGCCGCCAGCACGTTTTCAACGTTGTGCTCGCCTTTGAGCGGAATCTTCGCGAGCGGCATAACCGTCTCCGTCGCCGCACCTTGCGCCGCGCGGTAGACCACGCTTCCGTTTTGCGCCCACGCGCCACGGCTCACTTCGTGTTTGGCTGAGAACCAGTAAACCGGCGCGTGCGAGCGTGCCTCGGCTTCGGCGGTGCGGGGATTGTCCGCGTTCAGCACCACGCAATCATTTGCGTCCTGCACGGCGAAAATGCGCTCCTTGGCCAGCGCATAGTTCTCGAAGGTTCCATGCCGGTCAAGATGATCGGGCGTGATGTTCAGAATGACGGCGATCTTGGGGTGGAATTCTTCCGTGCTCTCCAGTTGAAAGCTCGAAACTTCCAGCACCGACCAGGTGTCGTCTGTGCTCTCGTCAATCAGGCCCACCACCGGCACGCCAATGTTTCCGGCGACGAGAGTCGGGTAGCCGGACTCCTTCAGGATCTCGCCGGTGAGCACCGTGGTCGTCGTCTTGCCGTTCGAGCCGGTGATGGCCAGAATCTTGCCTTTGAGGAATCTTGCCGCCAGCTCCAGTTCACCGATCACCGGGCGGCCGAAGTTCCGGGCCTGCACCAGCTCTGGCGTATTCAACGGTACGCCTGGGCTCACCACAATCAGGTCCTGGCGCCGGAAGGTCAAGAGGCCGTGCCCGCCGGCCTCCACCATAATCCCTTCTTCGAGCAGCGCGGGAATCTCCTTGGCCAGCGACTCGGCCGATCGAATATCGGAGACCGTGACCTGCGCGCCTTTGCGGCGCAAAAACAGCGCCGCGGCCAGTCCCGACTTCCCCAGGCCCACAACCAGAACCTTTTTGCCCTTTAATTCCATCATCGATTCCTAACGGCCGGCGCAATAGCTTTATTGTGCACCGCTGGGGATGCGGCGCGCGCGCCTGCTAGCGCAATTTCAGTGTAGTGAGTGCAAACAATGCAAACACCAGGGCACCGATCCAGAAGCGCGCGATCACCTTCGACTCGCTCCAGCCCAACTGCTCGAAATGGTGGTGCAGCGGCGCCATTTTGAAGATGCGCTTTTTGCGCAGCTTGTAGCTGCCCACCTGCAGGATGACCGAGACCGCTTCCAGGATGAAGATACCGCCAATGAAGGGCAGCAGCAGTTCCTGGCGGATGATGATGGCCACGGTGCCGATAGCCCCGCCCAGCGCCAGCGAGCCCACGTCGCCCATGAAAATCTCCGCCGGGTGCGCGTTGTACCAGAGAAAGCCGATTGACGCGCCCACCATCGACCCGCAAAAGACTGTCAGCTCGCCCACCATGGGCATGCGCTGCAACTCGAGGTAGTCTGCAAAGACTACGTGGCCGCTGATATAGGTGAGCACGGCGAGCGCGCCGGCCGCAATGATAGTGCAGCCAATAGCCAGGCCGTCCAGGCCGTCGGTCAGGTTGACGGCATTCGATGTGCCGACCAGCCAAAGAACCACCCACAGGACAAACGGCACAAATGCGAAAAGCGCCATGTGCGGAAGCGTCGCCGGCCAGTGATGCCACAACAGATCGGGGCGCAGGCTCTTGATGAATGGGACGGAGAGCCGCGTGGAAAAGACATCGAACTGATTCAGTACGACGAGCGCTATAGCGACAATCACGCCGGCCAGCCCCTGCCACAGCAGCTTGGCGCGCGGCGTCAGACCCAGGCTGCGCCGTTGAACCACTTTGATGTAGTCGTCAGCAAAACCGATGGCGCCATAGGCCAGCGTGGAAAAAACGACCACCCACACCAGCGGATTTGCCGGGTCGGACCACAGCACCGTCGGCAGCAGAATGGCAATCACGATCAGCACGCCGCCCATGGTCGGCGTCCCTGTTTTTTTCAGGTGCGACTGGGGGCCGTCCTCGCGCACAAACTGGCCGATTTGGAATTCGCGGAGCTTCTGAATCACGTAAGGCCCGATGAAAAGCGCGATGAGCAGCGCAGTGAGCGAGGCAAACGCGGTGCGAAAAGTCAGGTAGCGGAAGATCCGGAACGGGTGAAAGAACGGAAACAGCTTTTCGTAGAGCAGCCAGTAAAGCAAGGAGCCTCCGAGGGCCGGGTGAGGAGGATTTCAGCTTGATTCTACAGGCTTAGGGGATCGGCCGACGGCGAGATGATGCGAAGAGTCGGGAATGCGAATACCAGTTGCAAACGGGGCGTTCCGGCGGACAAGGAAAACGCCGAACGGCTGGGCCGTCCGGCGTCTTTGAGGATGGTTTGAAGGCCTACCGCGTCTTCGCCACTTCTTCAACCGTGACTGGATCTAAGAACGGCATCTGAGCGCGCAGTTTCTTGCCGACAATTTCGACCGGATGCTTCGCTTCCGCTTCGCGGAACGCCATGAATTCCTTCTTGCCGGAATTTTGGTCGGCAAGAAACTTCTTCGCGAACGTCCCGTCCTGAATCTCGGCCAGAATCTGCTTCATCGCCTTCTTGCTTTCGGCGCCGATGACGCGCGGTCCGGAAACATAGTCGCCGTATTCAGCGGTGTCGGAAATCGAGTAGCGCATGTAGGCGAGGCCGCCGCGATAAATCAAATCGACGATCAGCTTCAACTCGTGCAGGCACTCGAAGTAGGCGCTCTCGGGCTGATAGCCGGCCTCGACGAGAGTTTCGTACCCGGCCTTGATGAGCGCGCTCACGCCGCCGCACAGCACCGCCTGCTCGCCGAAAAGATCGGTCTCCGTCTCTTCCTTGAACGTCGTTTCCAGTGCCCCTGCGCGCGTGCAGCCAATGCCCTTGAGATAGCTGAGAGAGAGAGCGTGCGCATTGCCTGTCGCGTCCTGGTGGACAGCGATGAGTCCCGGCACGCCGCCGCCCTCAATGAATACTTCGCGCACGCGATGGCCAGGCGCCTTGGGCGCGGCCATGCCCACGTCAATGCCCGCGGCGGGCACGATGGTCTTGAAGTGAATGTTGAAGCCGTGCGCAAACATGAGCAGCTTGCCCGCGGTCAGATTCGGCCCGATCTCCTCGGCATATAATTTGGCCGCCGTTTGGTCCGGCACAAGCACCATGATGACGTCGGCCCATTTTGTGGCCTCGGCGACAGTGGTCACTTCGAGACCCGCCTTCTGCGCCTTGGCAATCGATTTTGAATTCGGCGCCAGGCCCACCTTCACCTGCACGCCTGAATCTTTCAGGTTGAGGGCATGCGCATGCCCTTGCGAGCCGTAGCCAATGATGGCCACCTTCTTTGCCTGGATCAGAGTGAGGTCGGCATTGTTGTCGTAATAAGTCTTCGCCATGATTTTTCTGATTCTTCCTTTGCTGGTTTGGAATTCAATGTCTGTTTGGAATTCAATGCGGGCTTCGCAGCCTTTTTTCGGCTCCGGACGTTGACTAGACAGCTTCGTCCGCCGGCGCTTCTTCCGGCTGTTCTTCTGCCTCCGCACCATCGCCTTCGACCACGCCCATCGCCTTGACCACGCTGCTCACGTGATGGCCGCGCCGCATGGTCATTTTTCCGCTGCGGCAAATCTCGAGGATCCGTCCCTCGTCTTCGCGCAGGACCTCGATGAGCCCTTCAATCTTGCTCTCCACGCCGGTCATCTCGATCATCAGCGACTCGGACGTAAGATCGACGATGCGCGCGCGGAAGACCTCGGCCAGGTCGAATATCTGCGCACGGTTGCGCGGTGTCGCCGACACTTTGATCAACGCCAGCTCGCGCGTCACCGACGGCGCCTGCGCAATGTCGTCCACGTCGACGACATTCTCAAGCTTAAATAGGCTGGCGCGGATGCGGTCACCGGCTTCTGACGACGCCTCGCACACCAGCGTAAGCCGCGACAGGCCCGGCCGCTCACTGCGCCCCACGGTGAGCGAATTGATGTTGATGTTCAGGCGCCGGAACAGCGACGCCACGCGCGTCAGCACGCCCGGACGATCTTCAACGTATGCAACGAAAGTATGCAACATCGCGGTAAATGGTTCCTTTCTGTGCGGCTTCTGCTTCGCTAAATTCCGGGCTCGCAGCGATCGCGCATTCACCGGAGCTTGCGACATCAATTGAGGTCAGACTCCCTTGCGAACAATCGTCGTGGGCAGCCCGGAATAATGAACATGAACCAGCCGCCAAGCACCCTTTTCGCGCACCATCACCTGCGTTTCACGGCCTTGTGTGGTGAGCGGTTCGCCCGTATCCTTCCAGACTGCATGAAACGTCCACGTGATTTCAATCCAGGCAGAATCGCCGTTCAAGTGAATGGCGGTGGTATCGAAATTCAAATCGCGTTTGGAGAACATCCCCATGACCTTGCCGAAGATGTCAGCCTTAATCTGATCGAGATTCTCGTCCGTTCCCAGCGGATGAATAAACGAGACGGGCAAATCGCTTGACCAAACCTCGGAGATCAGGGCGGGATCGAGGGTATCGACAGACAGGCGATACTCGTCGAGGACCGAGCGAATCTGAATTTCGTCGGAGCCAGACGACTTTCCGTGCGCTGTGCCAAGAAGCACGAATAGCATCGCGAACAGCACGCCCGCCGCCAAGCGGCTAGATTGATGAATTCTACGTTTCATCGTCAGATTCTCTTCCCATCGCCTCATGACTTCGATGTTCGCTTTCAGCTAGTCGTCCGCTTTCTCTTCCAGCGGATCGTGATCGGGACGGCGAATCATCTCATGCAGTGCGCTCCCGGCGGGAATCATCGGGTACACCGAATCTTCCTTCTCGACCAGGAAATTCAAAAGGTACGCGCCTGCAGCCGAGCGCGCCGATTGCACCGCAGCCTCGACCTCACTGCGCTTGCGCACCGCGCATCCCGGAATTCCGTGCGCATCGGCCAGTTTCACAAAGTCCGGGCTCACCAGTGGCGTGGATTCGTAGTTACGCTCGTAGAAAAACTCCTGCCACTGGCGCACCATACCGAGATACCCGTTGTTGATCACGGCGATGTTGATCTTGATTTTCTCCTGGACGATGGTGGCCAGTTCCGCCGCGGTCATCTGGAAGCCGCCGTCGCCGACTACAACCCATACTTCTTTTTCCGGGCACGCCACCTTGGCGCCGATCGCCGCGGGCAATGCGAATCCCATCGTGCCGAGGCCGCCGCTCGTAATCAGCGTGCGCGGCTGCTCATGCTTGTAATACTGCGCTTCCCACATCTGGTGCTGGCCCACGTCGGTAACGATGATGGCATCGCCGCCGGTCATACGCCACAGGTCGTGGATCACGTGCGCGGCGTACAGGTGGCCGGAGTCGGGCAGGTTTTTGATGTCGTGCACCGACACAGCGCCCTTGCTGGCGTCGATACTCTTCAGCCACGCTGCGCCATCGCGGCCGGAAATGCGCGGCAGCAACTGCTCCAGCACTTCGCGCAGATCGCCCACCAGCGCCACATCCACCTTCACGTTCTTGTTGATCTCCGCCGGATCCACTTCGATGTGAATCTTTTTGGCCTTTAGCGCGTACTCCGTCAGCTTGCCCGTCACGCGATCGTCAAAGCGCATGCCGCACGCGATCAGCAAATCCGCTTCCTGAATGGCGTGATTCACCCACGACTCACCGTGCATACCCATCATGCCCAGGCAAAGCGGATGCGATGCGGGGAATCCTCCAAGTCCCAGCAGCGTGAGGCCCACTGGAATCTGCGCGCGCTCAGCCAGCGTGCGAACCTGCTCCATCGCGCCCGACTCCATCACGCCGTGCCCGGCAAGAATCACCGGCCGCTTCGCGTTGCGAATCAGCTCCGCCGCTTCCGCCAGGCCCGCGTCGTCCACATGCAACATGGGATGCGGACGATACGGCTTCGGCTTGGCGGCTTCGAAATCGAACTCCGCCGACACTTGCTCCGCATCTTTTGTGATGTCGACCAGCACCGGGCCGGGACGCCCGGAGCGCGCAATCTGAAATGCGTGGCGAATCGTCGGCGCGATATCCTCGGCCTTGTTCACCAGAAAATTGTGCTTGGTCACCGGCAGCGTGATGCCAGTAATGTCCACTTCCTGAAACGCGTCCGAGCCCAGCAGCTTGCTCGACACGTTGGCAGTGATGCAGACGATCGGAATTGAATCCAGCATCGCGGTGGCAATGCCCGTGACGAGATTCGTCGAGCCAGGCCCACTGGTGGCGATGGCAACGCCGACCTTGCCCGTGGCGCGCGCATAGCCATCGGCCATGTGCGCCGCACCTTGCTCGTGGCGCACCAGCACGTGCCGCACAGGGAACTTGCGCAATGCGTCGTAAGCCGGAAGAATCGTGCCGCCGGGATATCCGAAGACCGTGTCGACGCCTTCGCCGACCAGCGTGGCCCAGATGATCTCCGCGCCTGTGAGCCGTGCCGGTGGTTTCAGTTGGGCATGGGTGTCCGCCGCGCTCGCTGCCGGCTTGGTCGCATTCGCTGCGACCGTGCTCCCGTTCCCATCGTGCGCTTTCGTCGTCGCGTTTCCCTTGTGTGCCATTTGAACTCCTTGAGCGATGATGCTGCTGGCCGTTCCGATCTCTGACCCCTGATTTCTGTTCCTGTCTTTAAGTCGTTGCTCCTTCAGACGCCGACTTGACCCGATCCACATATTTCCTGAACACGCCCTTCGGCCAGCGCAGAGCAGGCGGCTTAAAGTCTTTGAGCCGCGCCGCCATCTCTTCCTTGCTGATCTCCACGTCGAGTTTCCGCTTGGCAATGTCGAAGGAGATGATGTCACCTTCGCGCACCGCCGCAATCGGGCCGCCCACAAATGCCTCCGGGGCAACATGGCCCGCCGTGAATCCGCGCGTCGCACCGCTGAATCGCCCATCGGTGAGCAACGCCACCTGCGCGCTTAACTCCGCGTTCGAGCTGATGGCCGCCGTCACCTGCAGCATCTCGCGCATACCCGGACCGCCCTTCGGCCCTTCATAGCGAATCACCACCACGTCGCCGGGCTTGATGCCGCCGGCCTGCACAACCTTGAAGCAATCTTCTTCCGAATCAAACACACGCGCCGGCCCGCGATGCTCATACTTGCCTGCCGCGGCAATCTTCATCACGCAACCTTCGGGCGCGAGGTTGCCTTTTAAAATCACCAGGCCACCGTTGGGCTTGATGGGCTTTTCGAAAGTAGCGATCACATCCTGCCCCGGAGTTTCTTTCGCCGTCGCAGCTTCTTCGGCAAGCGTTTTGCCGCTCACGGTCAGCGCCGATCCGTCGGCATGGCCCGCATCGATCATGCGCTTCGCCAGCAACCGCGATCCACCCGCAGCCTGGTAATCCGATGCCACATACTTACCGGCGGGCGTGAGAGAGCAGATGTAGGGCGTGCGCGCTGAGATGGCGTCAAAATCGTCGATGCTGAGCTCGATTCCCATTTCACGCGCGATGGCGAGCAGATGCAACACGGCATTCGTCGAGCCGCCGCTCGCGGCCACGCTGGCAATGGTGTTTTCAAGGGATTTGCGGGTGATGATCTGGGAAGGCTTGCGATTCGCGCGTACGGCGTCCATTAAAATGCGGCCGGCCTCGCGCGTCGCTTCAAGTTTGTTCGGTGCGGTGGCCGGAACACCCGAAAGCTCAATCGGCGCAATGCCCAGAATCTCCGCGCTCATCGCCATTGTATTGGCGGTGAATTGGCCGCCGCATGCGCCTGCGCCGGGACAGGCATTTGCCTCGAGAGCTTCAAGACCCGCATCGTCGATCCGCCCTGCGGCGTGCGAACCAATGCCTTCAAAAACGTTCTGGATCGTGATGTCGATTTTCTTGCCGTCAGGCCCGTTTAGTTTTCCTGGAGCAATGGACCCGCCGTAAAGCATCATGCCCGGAATATCCAGCCGGCAGAGAGCCATAATGATGCCCGGCATATTCTTGTCGCACCCGCCGATGCCGACAAGGCCATCGAAAAGATTGCCGCGTGCGACCAGTTCAATGGAATCGGCGATCACTTCGCGGCTCACCAGCGAGGCCTTCATGCCCTGCGTGCCCATCGTGATCCCGTCGGAGATGGTGATGGTGTTGAACTCCATCGGCGTACCGCCCGCCTCGCGAATACCTTCCTTGAGCGCCTCCGCAATCTCGCGCAGGTGAACGTTGCAGGTGCCGATCTCGGTCCACGTATTTGCGACGCCGATGATCGGCTTGTGCAGATCGTCCTTCTTGAAACCTGAACCGCGCAGATACGACCGCGCCGCCGCGCGGCTTGGTCCTTCGGTCAACGGAATGCTTTGTCGCTTGCCTTCAATGGTCATTGGCTCTTCACTTCGTTCATCGCTAGCCCCTAGCTTCTAGCCTCTAGCTCCTAGCTTGCTCGTGCTACGCCTGACGTCTTCAACTACCCTCGGCATTTCTCACCTAACGCCCACACAGTCTGCTCCACCAAAATCAGCTAGCGGCTAGAAGCTAGCAGCTAGAAGCTGTCTTACTTCGCCTTCAGCCAGCCGGCTTCGTTGTGCTTCGTTTCAAACGTGTCCAGCGCCTCGGCGTGCCGAAGGGTCAAGCCGATATCGTCGAGCCCTTCGAGCAGGCAGAACTTGCGGAAGGGATCGATCTCAAACTTCGCCGAGAATCCGCGACCATCGGTCACCGTCTGCGCCTCAAGCGAAACCGTGAGCTGATAGTTCGGGATTTTCTTGGCGTTTTGGAGGAGAGTATCAACCTCGCCCTCAGACAGCCGCGCCAAAACGATCCCGTTCTTGCCGGCATTCGAGAAAAAAATGTCAGCAAATGTCGGCGCAATCACCACGCGGAATCCGTAGTCGCTCAGCGCCCACGCGGCGTGCTCGCGGCTCGATCCGCAGCCAAAGTTCTTGCCCGCAACAAGGATTTTTGCGGCCTTATAGCGCGGATCGTTCAGAACGAAATCGGCAATCGGCTCGCCGCTGGCAGATTGCCGCCAGTCGAAGAACAGAAAATCGCCGTAGCCTGTGCGCTCGATGCGCTTCAAAAACTGCTTGGGAATAATCTGGTCAGTATCGACGTTGGCGCGATCGAGCGGCGCAGCCAGCGCGGTCAAGGTGCGAAACGGTTCCATTAAGCCTCTACCTCCTCGTTGACGCGCCACTTGCGAATGTCCACAAAATGCCCGGCGATTGCGGCTGCCGCGGCCATCTCCGGCGAAACCAGGTGCGTACGGCCGCCGCGTCCCTGCCGCCCTTCAAAGTTACGATTGCTCGTTGAAGCGCAGCGCTCGCCCGGCGAAAGAATGTCGGGATTCATGCCCAGGCACATGGAGCAGCCCGGCTCGCGCCAATCGAATCCCGCTTCGCGGAAGATGCGATCGAGGCCTTCTTTCTCGGCCTGCGCCTTCACCAGCTGCGAGCCCGGAACCACCATCGCGCTCACGTGCGTCGAAACTTTGTGGCCCGCGGCAATCTTTGCCGCAGCGCGCAGATCCTCGATGCGCCCGTTGGTGCACGATCCGATGAACACGCGGTCGATCGCGATCTGCTCAAACGGCGTTCCCGCCTTCAGATCCATATATTCGAGCGCCCGCTCAAACGATTTGCGGTCGGTTTCGTTTGCGGCGTTTGCCGGATCGGGCACATTGGACACCACCGGAGCCACCATGCCGGGGCTCGTTCCCCAGCTCACATAGGGCACCAGTGTCGCCGCGTCGATCACCAGTTCGCGATCGAACTTCGCGCCGGGATCGGACGGCAACTTCTTCCATTCGGCGACTGCTTTGTCCCACTCCGCGCTCTTCGGCGAGAACTGCCGACCCTTCAAATACGCAAACGTTGTTTCATCCGGTGCGATCATGCCCGCGCGCGCGCCTGCCTCGATGCTCATGTTGCAAATCGTCATCCGGCCTTCCATCGAGAGCGCGCGAATCGCGGACCCTGCGTACTCGATCACGCAGCCCGTCGCGCCGTCTGTTCCGATCTTGCCGATGATGGCCAGAATTATGTCCTTTGCGGTAACGCCGAGCGGCAGCTTGCCTTCGACTGCGATGCGGAAGGTCTGCGGCTTTGACTGCGGCAGCGTCTGCGTCGCCAGCACGTGCTCCACTTCGCTGGTGCCGATGCCAAATGCCAGCGCGCCGAACGCGCCGTGCGTCGAAGTATGAGAGTCGCCGCACACGATCGTCATGCCTGGCTTGGTCAATCCCAGTTCCGGCCCAATCACGTGCACGATTCCCTGCTCGCGCGAGTTCACATCATAGAGCTCGACCCCGAAATCAGCGCAGTTCTTGCGCAGCGTGGCAATCTGCTTGGCCGAAATCTGATCCACAATATTCAGCCGGCCTTCGATCGTCGTCGGCACGTTGTGATCCACCGTGGCAATCGTCCGATCGGGCCTGCGCACTTTGCGTCCCGCAAGCCGCAGCCCCTCGAACGCCTGCGGCGAGGTCACTTCGTGCACCAAATGCAAGTCGATATAAAGCAGCGTGGGTTCGCCCTTCGGCTCAACCACCACATGCTGCTCCCAAACCTTCTCAAATAATGTCTTCGCTTCGCTACTCATCAAAAACAACTCCTAGCTCCTAGCTTCTAGCTCCCAGCCTCTAGCCCTGTTCTGCGAACCGATCTTTCTTGACTTCGCACACATCCCATTCATCCATTTGCGCATTTACGGTCAGCGTCTGCTCCAGCACAATGAGCTGGAAGCTAGCGGCTAGCAGCTAGAAGCTGCTCTTTCACCGTCACTCTGACCTTCGCGCCCATTTCCCTCGTCGAGAGCACCGTCACTCCCTGCGTATTGCCGCGCGCCAGGTCCGGAGTGCGGAAACCCTGCTCAAGCACCTTGCGCACGGAAGATTCAATCGCAGCCGCCTCGTCTTCCAGTCCGCCCGAATGCCGCAGAATCAGCGCCCCGGTCAGAATCGCACCCAGCGGGTTCGCCAATCCTTTGCCCGCAATATCCGGCGCCGATCCATGCACCGGCTCATATAAATTGACCTTACCGCCAATCGTCGCCGAGGGCAGCATGCCAAGCGAGCCGGTAATCACGCCCGCCTCGTCGCTCAGAATGTCGCCAAACAGATTCTCCGTCAGCACAACGTCAAAGTCGCGCGGGCGATTCATAATGTGCATGGCCATCGCGTCTACATACTGATGCTCCAGCATCACGCCCGGAAAATCCTTGCCCACCTCGTTCACCGTCGCGCGCCAAAGTTGCGAAACCTCGAGCACGTTGGCCTTGTCCACGCTGGTCAGCTTCTTGCGGCGCTTCGCGGCCAGCTCAAACGCGATCTTCGCCACGCGGACAACCTCGTCCCGGGTGTAAATCATGGTGTTGTAGCCGACGCCCTTTTCCTTATTCCACTCACGCGGCTTGCCGAAATACGCTCCGCCCAGCAACTCGCGCACAAAAAGAATATCGGTACCTTCGATCACCTCCGGTCGCAAAGGACTGTTGACTGTGAGCTCCTTGAATGAGAAACACGGGCGCAGGTTTGCAAATCCGCCCAGCGCCGCGCGAATCTGCAGCAACCCGCCCTCAGGCCGCTTGTCTGGCGCGAGTGAGTTGAACTCGTTGCCGCCAACCGCGCCCAGCAGAACCGCATCCGACGCAAGCGCAGCCTCGAGCGTGTCTTTGGGCAGCGGGGTCCCATCCTGCACAATCGCCACGCCGCCAATGCGCTTCTCGTCGAACACGAAATCATGCCCGCCCAGCGCGGCCGTGTCCTTCAACACGGCAACCGCTTCGTTCGTCACTTCGGGGCCGATGCCGTCACCAGCCGTTACAAGAATCTTCAGCTTCATTTCTTCCTTCTTAGAGATCAGAGAACAGAGATCAGAGGCCGAATCCGCATTCAATCCAATTCCGAGACAGGCTCCGTGCGCCGTTCGCGAATATTGTCCGGCAGCAGCCCAATCAGGTCCTGATCGTAGATGTTCTTTTTGCGGTCGGCCAGCGCCACAAACCGGTAATAGACGTGCTGCAACTCCTCGCGGCTGACGGTGAAGCCGAGTTGCTCCAGCCTGTGACGCAGCGCCGCGCGCCCCGAATGTTTCCCCAGCACCAGATGCGTCCGGGCAACGCCCACAAGTTGCGGCGTCATGATCTCGTAGCAGAGGGGGTTGGCCAACATGCCGTGCTGGTGGATGCCCGACTCGTGCGCGAATGCGTTGGCGCCGACAACTGCCTTGTTTGGGGAGGGCTTGAAGGTGATGAGCTGGCCCAGCACTTCGCTGGTTGGATAAAGCTGGTCGAGCTTGATCGCGGTCGACAAGCCGAAATGATCGCCACGCACGTACAGCGCCGTCGCAATCTCTTCGAGCGCAGCGTTTCCGGCGCGCTCGCCAATGCCGTTGATGGTGCACTCCACCTGGCGCGCGCCGGCCTGGATCGCCGCCAGCGAATTCGCCACTGCCAGTCCCAGATCATCGTGGCAATGAGCTGAAAGCACAACGCCCTGGGCATTGATCGCGGGAACGCGCTCACGCACTTCGCGGAACATCTGGCCGTACTCCTCGGGCGTCACGTAGCCCACGGTGTCCGGCATGTTGATAGTTGTCGCGCCCGCCTCCACGGCAACGCGCACCATCTCCACCAGAAAATCGCGATCCGAGCGCGTCGCGTCCTCGGGAGAAAACTCCACATCGTCGCACAACGAGCGCGCAAGCCTGACCGACTCGCCGCAAGTCTCCAGCGCTTCCGCGCGGCTCATCTTCAACTTGTATTCAAGATGCAGGTCGCTGGTCGCCAGAAACACATGAATGCGCGCCCGGTCGGCAAACTGCAACGCCCGCGCCGCCATCTCGATGTCTTCGGTCTTTGCCCGGGCCAGCGATGCAATGCGCGGCTTCCGAATGGCCTGCGTGATGGTCGCAATCGCGGCAAAATCGCCCTCTGAAGCCATGGCAAAGCCGGCTTCGATGATGTCCACTCCCAAATCCTCAAGGGCGTGGGCCATGGTGAGCTTTTCCTGCGTGGTCATGCTGCAGCCCGGCGACTGCTCGCCGTCGCGCAGGGTGGTGTCGAAGAATACAACCTGATCAGTACTCATGGTTTTGCCTGCTGTTTCACTGCCGGGGAAGACCGGCCTTGTCCAGTTCTTCCATTGTCGCCTACGGACACTCTATAACGCAAAGTTATAATTCTTTTGATACCGATAAGTAATCATTATAGAGTGAAGGAGAGAGCAAGTGAAGAAGATAACGCAAGTGGCCGTGTGGCGATCCGATCTTCCACTTTCGGGCCGCTCGAGGCCTGGCTGATTTACTCGTTGGCTCTTTTTGCTTCTTCGCTGTTTCACTTCTTCAATCGGAGTAGTGCCCATGGAGCTCAGCCAGCTTGAAACTTTCCTCGCCGTGGCCGAGGAACGCAGTTTCTCCCGCGCCGCCCAGCGCCTGCATCGCACCCAGCCCGCCGTGAGCCAGGTGATTCGCAAGCTGGAGGGCGCGGTGGGCGAAACGTTGTTCGACCGCACGTCGCGCGATGGCTCGCTCACCGCCGCCGGCACTTTGCTGCGCGACTATGCTCTGCGCCTGCTGGCGCTGCACCGCGAGGCATCCAGCGCCCTCGACGAGCTGAAAAGCCTTGAGCGCGGCCACTTGCAACTGGCCGCCAACGAGTACACCTGCATGTACCTTCTGCCTGCCGTCGACGCCTTTCGCCGCGAGTTTCCCCATGTGGGCGTGACTGTGCAACGCATGCTGGCCTCGCACATTCCCGAAGAACTGACTCTGCGCACCTTCGAACTCGGCGTCATCTCCTTCAAACCCGATCCCGTGCAGGTTCGCAGCATTGCCGTCTACGGCGACAGCCTGGCCTTCATCGTCAGCCCGCATCATCCGCTGGCTCGCGCGGGGCGTGTCTCCATTCGTGATCTGGGCCATGAAAACTTCATCGCGCACAATGTGGCCTCGCCGCTGCGCCGCAAGGTCATTGAGACCTTCCAGCGCTACCGCACGCCACTGAATATGGGCATCGAGCTCCCCACGATCGAGGCCATCAAGCGTTTTGTGGCCATTGGGAATGGCGTGGCGCTCGTGCCTCACCTGACGGTGGCGCGTGAGCTCGAAACCGGCGACCTGGTGCGCGTAAAAGTTGACGAGCTCGACGTGCGCCGCGTTCTGCGCCTCGTTCACCGCCGCCAGGCCGCACTCTCCTACGCCGCAAAGGCCTTTCTGAACACGTTGAGAACCATGGCTAAAGAGCAGGGACCGCCTTTTTATTACCATGTTGAGCGGGCGGGATGAAAGGCCAGGCACCAAGGGTCCGAGGGACCAAGGGACCAAGGCTTGGCGGTAGCGTTGATCACATCGGCAACTACAAATCCGCTCTATGCTGGATGGAAACCTGTTCGACAACCGTCGAGAAAGAGGTGAGCGTGGGTGCGTCCTTTAAAGAGCTAGTCGTTTGGCAGCGTTCTGTCCAATTGACGACCGAAATCTATCGTCTCAGCGCTTCGTTCCCGTCATCCGAACGATTCGGCCTAACGAATCAAGTTCGACGCGCGTCGGTGTCGATTGCGAGCAACATCGCCGAAGGATACGGAAGATCGACAAAAGGTGAGTATTTGCAGTCCTTAGGTTATGCGAGGGGATCCCTTTGCGAGGTGCAAACGCAACTCATCATCGCCACAAACTTGGGGTTTTGCCCGAACAAAGAGGCTGAGATGGTTGAGAGGCTGTCTGCGGACGTCAGCCGGATGCTAATCGCGTTGATGAAGAAGCTGAGAGCATGAGCTTTTTGGCCCCTTGTTCACTTGTTCCCTTGGTGCCTTGTCCCCTTGGTCCCCTGTTCCCTCTCCTCTTTGTCCCTCGCGCGTCTAAGGTTCCAGATGCTTACTCTTTCGGCGTTTTCAATTGGATAACCGTCCCCACCCGCTCCGGCCATTTACAATGCTGAGAGCGGGGCACGGGGCTTCCGGTGCGCCGGATCAGTGTGTGGAAACCGGCACGTGCGTGGCCGCTCCACATGGCTGTGCAATCCAAGAGGATCAGGATCGAATGAAGAAGCTTGCTTTTTTTGTCTGTCTGCTGGCCGTCTGCGTGCCCGCAGTCCGCGCCCAGGAAAGCCGCCAGGACTTCAGCTTGAGCGGATCGGCGCTGATCGAGCCATACAAGGCTTCATCCACCGACATTCAAGTCCACTCCACCACCGCCTACGGCGGGTTGGCCAGCTATCGTTTCATGCTGACGCCCACAAGCGCGCTTGAAGGCAACTATGGCCTTACTTACGAGAACAAGATCACGTATTTCGGTCCCCAGTTTCCAGGCGGTATCGGCATTCTCACTCGCACACAGGAGATCTCGGGAGCTTACGTGCGCTCCTTCGTTTTCAAGAACTTCAATCCCTTTGTCGAAGCCGGTCCGGCGGCAATCATCTTCCTGCCCATCCTGAACTCGGGAACCAAGACCCTCGACGCCCACCAACAGACGGCAGTCGGCGCCATGTACGGCGCGGGCTTCGCCTACGAGGTCAGCCCCAGTTTCGATATCCGTGTGGAGTATCGCGGTCTGGTCTCGAAGGTACCGACCTTTGGAGTGGGAGCAAGCGGCTACAACTTCACCACGAACGAGTGGTGGAACATGTCCGAGCCCCTGGTCGGCGTTGCCTATCACTTCTAAGAAATTCGCTCGCAAATTTCAGAAAGGGGACCGGCCACTGCCGATCCCCTTTTTGCTTTTGAATCCGGGCGATGTTCACGCAGCGCCGGCATTCTCCGATCCAAGCGCCTCGCGGTAACGCCCTAACTCCTTCACCATCACGCAGTGCGGGGCGAGAGCGTTGATCGCGCGCGTGCCCTCCTCGGCCGAGCGGATCTGGCAATCGACATAAAAGATGTACTCCCACGGCTTGCCCCGGATGGGGCGGGACTCAATCTTGGTCATGTTGGTGAAGATGGCCGACAACTCTACCAGCGCGGCGACCAGCGCGCCGGGACGATCTTCGAGAGAAAACGCGATACTCATTTTGTTTGACTCGGCATCGGTCTCCGCCTCGCCGGCGCGCCGCACCAGAAAAAATCGCGTGTAGTTCTCCGCATCGTCCTCGATGCCGCGGGCAAGAATCTCCGCGCCATAATAAGCGGCCGCCCGCTCACTCGCGATGGCCGCCGAGTTCGTGTCGCGCGTACTCACCAGTTGCTTCACGCTTCCCGCGGTGTCGTAGAAAGCAACGGCCTTCATCTGCGGATGATCGGCAAGGAAACGCCGGCACTGCGCCAGCGCCACGGCATGCGAATAGACGCGCTCGATTTCACCCATCATTGTGCCGGTGACGGCGATCAGATTGTGCCGGATGCGAATCAACGTCTCCCGCACTACCCTGACGTCGTGGTGCAAGAGCAGGTCGAAATGCTCGAGGACCGAGCCGGCCAGGCTGTTTTCAATGGGGATCGCGGCCGCGTCGGCAGCGCCCGAGTCGAGCGCGGCAAACACTTCCGCCGAGAGCGCGCACGGAAGAATCTCCGCATCCGGCACGAGCTTCAGCGCCGCTTCGTGGCTGAACGAGCCCGGCTCTCCCTGGATTGCGATCTTCATGCAGTCTCTTCCTTCGCCAACATCGCGAGCCTTTCTGCGCCCACCAAACTCAATTTTATTCTGGATGCCAACTCGTCCTGCGTCATTGCGACGTGTCCGCAGCGGCTTCTTTCTCCGTCTGCGCCACCATCGCCGGAATCAGGTCGCTGTCGTTCGCCGGAACCCGCGCGGACAATTGCACCAGGTCAGTATCCGCTCCGGCGATGATCGCAACCCCATCAATCGGGCTTGCATTCGCCTGCAGGCGCGAATCCGTTCCCAGCCCCTGCGCGTTGGCCGGAGTCACGAACTCAACAGTATTCTTGCCGCGATAAGTCAGCTTGTCGCCCGGATAAGGACCGAAGGGAAAATCGCTGGCCGGTTCGATGCCCTCCGCAATCACGTTTTGCGCGAAGGTCTTGTACGCAGGAAACACGCGCGCGGTGATCTTTGCGACTTCAAACCTTCCACTCGTTCCGCCATCCATCTCCGAAACCTCAACGACCTGCCCGGTAAATCCTTTCCAGTCCATCGAAGACAACTCGCTCGTGTCAATCGGGTCGGAGTTCACGAACAGATTGCTCCCATCGGAGCCGTAGTTGGAAAAACAATTCCAGCCTCGGGGAGCAAGAGCGCCTGGACCGTATTCCGCTTTGTAATAGGCGAGCCGTTGCGCCATCGCTGCGGGGATTTGGACGGCGAGGCTTTGCCCGGTGGGCGCTGCCTGTGGACCGGCCATCCCATCGGAGGCGCAGCCAACGAACGGCACCATGACGGCGGCGGATAGAGCCGGCTTGGCGACGGGCGCAGCCTGCGCGAGCATCATCGGAGCCGCTGCGAGACCCACATAGCAAACAACGCTCGCAAGGAGAAGATGCGGTGCTTTCATGCGTGCAATCATAGCAACTGCAAAGGCCTGCTCTCTGCTTTTTTGAGCTTCGCTGTTGCTTCCCTGCTTTTCTAGCTTCGCTGTCTGCGCCAACTCCGCTGCTCTACCGTCTCATCCACAAATCCGCCGTCACAAATCCCAGAAACACCATCGCAATCACCCCGTTCATGGTGAAGAACGCGGCATTCAGCCGGCGCAGGTCGCGCGGCGAAACGATCGAGTGCTCGTAAGCCAGCAGCAAACCGACCGCGCAAATCCCCATCCAGCCTGCCAGTCCAAAACCAAAAAGAAACCCAAACCATACCAGCAGTCCGAGCATCGCAAGGTGCATCAACCGCGCTGTCCAGAACGCCACGGTCACCCCACTCGCCTGCGGCAGGCTGTGCAATCCAGCCGCGCGATCGTGTTCGTAGTCCTGGCAGGAATACAACACATCAAATCCGCCGGCCCACAACGTCACTGCAGCGGTCAGCACCAGGATGCGCGGGTCCAGGCTGCCGCGAACGGCAATCCACGCCGCAGAAGGCGCGAGGCCAAGCGCCAATCCCAGTCCCAGGTGTGACCACCGCGTGAGCCGCTTCAGGTAGCTGTAGCCAAGCAGTACCGCCAGCGCCACCGGCGCCAGCTCCAGCGCCAGGCGGTTCAACTCCGCCGCGGCCGCCAGAAACACCGCGATGGCTACGCAGGTAAACCCCAGCACAAATCGCTTGGAAAGCAGTCCGGCAGGTATCGCCCGATTCCGGGTCCGGGGGTTCTCGGCGTCAAGCTCCGCGTCGGCCCAGCGATTGAACGCCATGGCCGCAGACCGCGCCGCCACCATAGCCACTACGATCCAGGCCAAGGTCCGCCAGCCCGGCCATCCGCCGGCAGCCAGCAGCATGGCCGTCACGGCAAATGGCAGCGCAAAAATCGAGTGCTCCCACTTGATCATCTCCAGCGTGGTGCCGATCTTGCCCAAAATGCCCGCCATCGTAATCGATTCCCTGCTCCAGTCTAGAGCCCGCGGCTCCTAGCCCGTCTTCGGCGCCCGAAACGTGCCGCAAGCGCCGGTCACTCTGCAATTCCACCGCTTTGTTAACCTAGAGAACGTGATCCCTATCACAATTTCTGGGACCCAGTTAATGAAATGATGGATTCGATATTCCCCCTTCGGAGCATCGTCATGAAGAAATCTACTCCGCTGGATGTCCCTCACGTGCAGCTTGACCCCGATGCGTTTCTCGCTGACCCGGTTCTACTTCGCTCACTCAGCGGGCGCTCTACTCCGGTTCCCTGCGCGTCTGACGGAGTGCTTTTCCGCCAGGACGAGCCCTCGGTGGGCGTTTTCATCCTTCACGACGGCACGGTCACGCTCAGCATGATGTCGCCCGATGGCCATTCCCTCTTCGCTGTGCAAGCCAAGCCCGGGTCCATCCTCGGCCTCCCCGGCGCCATCAGCAATCAGCCCTACACGCTCAGCGCCATCGCTCGGGCCGGAGCCAAAGTCACCTTTGTCAGCAATGCCGATCTGACCGCATTGATGCAAACGGATCCCGCCCTGTCTCTCAAGCTGCTTGAAGTTCTCGCTGCCGAGGTTCGCAGCGCCCGCAAATCGATGTATTAGTCCGGAGACTTTCAGCAACCGAAGGATCGGAGCGGAAGCCGGTTTTTCTCGTTCCGGACAGAGGAGCGGCGCAGGCCAGGTGTCTGCCGGCGACGAACGGCAACAAGATAGGAAAAACTGGCCCGGTTCTTGCGGAGGATCTGGTCTGACCGTCGCACCTTACATCAATGGAATGCCCGGCTCACACGCAACCCATAGGGCGCGACAGCGCGTCCAAATGGAGTGCCCTCACCTGCTAAACTCAATCGTTGTGCCGTTCGCTGGGATCGCCATCGCCGCTTATCTGCTCGGGTCCATCCCCGTGGGATACGTGCTCTTTCGCATCTTCCGCCGCCAGGACATCCGTTCCAAGGGCAGCGGCAACATCGGCGCCACCAACGTGATGCGCGCCGGCGGCACGGGGCTCGGAGCAGCCACTTTTGCCCTCGACGTCCTCAAGGGCTGCGCGGCAGTCTGGCTCGGAGGCTATCTCGCATCGCTTTGGATGCCTTCCGTTCCCCTGCGCTCCGCCGAGGCATTCGCCGCACTGTGCGCCGTGCTCGGCCACATGTTTCCCGTCTGGCTCAGGTTTCGCGGCGGCAAAGGCGTGGCAACGGGTTTTGGAGTCTTTCTCGTTGTGTCGCCAATCGCCGCTTTGGCCGCCATTGGCGTCTTCGCCGTAGTCCTGGCTCTCAGCCGCTACGTTTCCGTCTCCTCCATCGCCGGCGCCTTCAGCTTTCCAATCTTTGCCTGGTTGCTCGTCAAGGGTTCTCGGCCGCCCTTTTTCTTCGTAGCCGCCGCTCTCGTCTCGCTGCTCATCATCGTCAAACACTACCCCAATATCCGGCGCCTCATTGCCGGCACTGAATCCCGAATCGGAGCTCACAAGACAGCATGAGCCGCATTGCCATCTTAGGTTCCGGCGCTTGGGGAACCGCTATCGCGCTCTCTCTCCACCGCCGCGGCGGCCACCAGCTCTCGCTCTGGGCCCACACTCCCGAGCTCGCCCTTCAGATACTCGACGCGGGAGAGAACACGCAATTCCTTCCCGGCTTTCCCATCCCGCCCGGCGTGACTGTGACCGGCGACCGCGCGGCCATCACCACCGCCGATATTCTCATCTCCGCCATTCCTTCGGAGTTTCTCCGCCCCACGCTGCTGCGCATACGCTCTCACATGCGCGGCGGGCAGTTTGTCGTCAGCGCTACCAAGGGGCTTGAGGACCGCACCCTTTATCGCATGACCAAGGTTCTCTCCGAAATACTCGAACCGGCGGGACTTCTGCTCCCTATCGGCGCGCTCTCCGGCCCCAGCTTCGCGCAGGAAGTGGCGCAGGGCCAACCCACCGCCCTCACCATTGCCTTCAGCGATCCGGAGGTCGCTGCTCTCATCCAGCAGGAATTCTCGTCGGAAACCCTCCGCCTCTATACCTCCACTGACGTCATTGGGGTCGAGCTGGGCGGCGCGCTCAAAAACGTCGTCGCCATCGCGGCAGGTATTGCCGTGGGTGTGGGCCTCGGCTATAACTCCACAGCCGCGCTCATCACGCGCGGCATTGCCGAGATGACGCGCCTCGCCGAAGCCTGCGGCGGCCGCCGCGAGACCCTCGCCGGGCTCTCCGGAATCGGCGACCTGGTCCTTACCTGCACCGGCTCGCTCAGCCGCAATCGCACGGTCGGAGAACAGCTTGGCCATGGCCGCAAGCTTCCCGAGATCCTGGACTCGCTCGGCGGCAAAGTGGCTGAAGGCGTGCGCACCACGCATGCTGCTCTCGGCCTCGCGCGCAAGCACGGCATTGAGATGCCCATCACGGAGCAAATGGAGCTGATTCTCAACGAGGGAAAGGATCCCCGCGAAGCCATCCGCGCTCTCATGCTCCGCCCCGGCAAAGAAGAACGCTGAGAGACGGCCCGGGCGTTGACCAGACGGCTGATCGGTTTTCTTTGTGCGGAATTGTCGGCAGCGCAATAATGGGAATCGTCCCATCTGCCCCCGGTTCCCCTCCCGGGCTTCCCGGACCCATGCCGATAGGACGAAGCGAACGTACCACCGGCACTACAAAAGCGAAGAGTCGAACAGAATGCGCCGCTGGGCCGACGAACGCGCCAGCGCGCTAAAAAAGGAGCGACGATGACGCAAAAGCTGCGGACAAAAATCACGATCGCCATGGTGGTCGCGGCATGTGTGCTCGCGGCAAGTTGCGCAAAGCGCGCGCAGGCCGCCGACGACACTGCAAAGTTCTACGGTGTGTGGCAGACCAACTTTGAAGTGAACGGCCAGATGGTGATCGTCGACTCGGTCCACGACGGCAGCGGGTATAAGAATTACACCGTTTCGCCCAACGGCAGCACGCCCGCGGGAAGCGGAAGCTTTTCCGCAGCCAACGGAAAATGGACCGCCGCCGCAGCTGCCCCCGATAACTCCGGGACCTATACATTCGCCGATGATTTCACCGGCTACTGCACGAATGCGGCAGGGCAGGCCATCGTCTGGCGGCGCGCGGGCTCGATTCTGCCTGCCGGAGTTGCGCCGCCCAACTACCAGCAAATCAACTCCGCCTATCTGGCGGCCGCCAATACCGGAGCGGCATGGGCGATGACGATGCTCGGCGAGGATTACGCTTACGGGCTCGGCGTAACCAGGGATTATCAGCAGGCGATGAACTGGTATCAGAAGGCCGCTGCTGCCGGCGACGCTGTTGCCATGAACGAAATCGGCTTCCTCTGGTTGAACGGCTGGGGCGTCACCAAGAACCTGCAGCAGGCGTTGACGTGGTACGAGAAAGCCGCGGCCGGCGGATCGTACGTGGGGATGTTCAACGTGGGCGTTACCTACGATTACGGCACGGGCGTCGCGGTGAATTATCAGCAGGCCATGGCCTGGTACCTGAAATCTGCCGCCGGGCAAGGGGCCGGGAGCGCGAGTGCCATGGCCAACATCGGCTTCATGTACTTCTATGGCCATGGCATGGCCACCAACTACCAGCAGGCGCTGGCGTGGGGTCTCAAAGGCGCCGCAGCCGGAAGCGCGATTGCCATGAGGCTCGTCGCCACCATGGATCTGAATGGCCAGGCCGTTCAGGCCAATCGAACCATGGCCATCGAATGGTATCGCGCGGCCGCCGCCGCGGGCGATTCATTCTCGATTCAATGGCTCAAGCAAAACGGCCTGTTGTAGCCCGGCGAAGTGCGCTGATGCTGTGACCGGGAAAGAAGAACGCAGCGAGGGGGCCGGAGGCCATGGGCCATCGCTCCAGCGCCATCGTGGCGGCTGGCGGCAAACCGCGCGGAATGTGCAATTTGACGCGACCGAGACCCGCGAAAGGTGAACATGAAGCTTCACCAAAAGCTTCCATCAAGCCGACCGATGCTAAGCCGGTTCGGACAGTGAATAGCATTCAGCGCGCGGCGGGAATTCCTCCCGGCCCAGGCAAGCGTCCGAGGAGTAATGTTCGTTTTCCAATCCTCAGTTTGCCTCCTGAAGAGATCGCACATAAAGGGTGGGCGAGAGTCCGGTCTCGCGCTTGAATGCTGTACTGAAGGCGCTCACCGACTGATATCCGACAAGTTCGGCGATGTCGATCATCGACGCTTTCGAGGATGCCAGCGCGCTCTTCGCAAGCCTCATCCGCCAAGTGGCCAGATACTCGATGGGAGGTACGCCGACAAGCTGCAAAAAGCGGGATGCGAAGGCGGATCGGGACATCCCTACCTTCCGTGCAAGCGTACTCAGGGTCCACGCCTGCTTCGGGTCCGCATGCATTATGCGAAGCGCATTGCCGATGCGTGGATCGGTCAGGCCAGACAACAAGCTGCTTCCGCAGCCCCCAATCTCTGAGGGTTGGAAGCGCAGGGCTTCAATGAGGACAAGTTCCAAAAGGCGATCGAGCACAAGCGAACGGCCCGGGCGCTCGGTCGTTGCCTCTTCTCCCAAGGTCGCGAGCAGGGCGCGCAACCGCGACGCGGCAACGTCGTTGCTCCGTATATGGACGATTGGAAGCATGAGGGTGGAAACCAGATCGCGATTGGCGGATGAGAATGCGAAGTTTCCCGCCATGAAGCGCGTAATTTGATTGGCGGGCGCCGACGAAAGGAGAATGCACGGGTCTTCGATCACAGCCCCAAAATCGATGGCAGTGATTGCCCCACCGAAGGCTGCCATCGTCCAGTTGGGCGGCGCCGCCATCAGCAGAAAGTCACCAGCCTCGAGATCGAGTGTGATGCCGTCTTCGCGTTCGATGTGGCAGATCCCCTGGATTACTTGGCCAAAGACCACGATGTTAGTGGGCGAAAAGCTGATAGTCCACGCATTGTGTGCCTCAACGACGCGCCAAAAGACCGCTTGCGGCTTGAGAAGCCCGATGATTTGCGACAACGGATCCATTTGGACTCCTAATAATCACAAGTGGACTTCCAAGTATATACAGTCCAGAGCCACGGCTCTAAAGTTGCTTTCAGTGCACGGGAAACAGCCCATCGGACCACAGACTAAAACCGGTCGGGCACAAAAAAGGAGAGGTCCAATGCGAGTATTCGTTACGGGTGCAACAGGTTTTATCGGATCGGCAGTCACGGAAGAATTAATGGCCGCGGGACATTCCGTCACTGCGCTGGCGCGGTCGGAGGAGGCGGCGAAGAAGTTGTCCGCTAAGGGAATCCAGCCGATTCTCGGCAATCTCGATGATATGGAGAGTCTGCGCGAGGCAGCAGCCGCGGCTGACGGCGTGATTCACCTCGCCTTTATGCATGGACCTTCGCAAATTCCCTTCTGGAAGCGTATGGCGGTGATCTTTGGTGGCTTGCCCACGGGTATCGCCAGGCGCTTTATGAAGGTCGCCTCGGAAGCAGATCGGCTCGCTATCGATACCTTTGGCGCTGCTCTCAAAGGCTCGGGTCGCCCGCTGGTTACAACCTTCGGCACCATGGGCCTCTCGCACGTCGGCTTCCGTGCAGCAAAGCCGGCGACGGAAGACGATGAGCCTGATCCTCTCTCCCCCGGCATCGCCCGCGCAAAGACCGAGGAGAATGTGGAGGCTCTGGCGTCACTTGGAGTGCGCGCCACGATGATTCGGCTCGCTCCTTCCGTGCACGGCGACGGCGACACCGGACTGGTACCCCAGTTGATTGCCATCGCCCGCAAGAAGGGCAGCTTTGCTTACGTTGATGACGGTCAAAATCGTTGGCCAGCCGTGCATCGCCGCGATGCAGCGAGGCTTTTCCGGCTTGCATTGGAAAAGGGTGTTGCCGGCACCCGCTATCACGGTGTGGCCGATGAAGGCATCCCGTTCCGTTCCATCGCCGAGATCATTGGCCGTCAATTGAACATCCCGGTTGAGTCCATCTCCGCCAAGGAAGCGGGCAAGGCGTTCAGTTGGTTTGGTGAATTCGCTGCAACCGACAACCCATCCTCCAGCGATCGCACCCGTAAGGAACTGGGTTGGGAGCCCACGCATCCAGGGCTGCTCGCAGACCTCGACGGGCCCGGTTACTTTGCAAGCAAATAGTCGGAGTGCCGCAGTCAAAACACACGAAGGAGGCACTGATGCCATTCGTCAGCACCACAAGATTTCGAGTTCGCGCATTCTGGTTTGTGCCGCTGTTCATGCACCACGCACAGCGCAGCATCTCCCAGATAGGAAGCGCCAAGGGTGCATCCCCTGGCGCTTCTTAAGACAGCAACCGCGTGTTCTGGACGACGACCGTGTGGGAGGATGAGCGCTTAGGGACGGCCCTCTAAACTTCGGCACCTGAGACGGCATGATAGGGCCATGAGTTTCTCAGCTTCATCGAGAACCCCCGGCACGTTCGTTGAGGAACCTCAGAAGGGAGAAGCGATGACGCGCTAGTGAACCGGTAGGGTGCCAAAATGTATATTGGCAGGAACAGGTCAAACCACCCATCCAGCGCTGTTTCAGGGACCGATGACAACTCTCGTGCTCGACCACACAGGCTTTCCTCAAGGCGACTTTGACCACCTCGATCCCGGTTGGCACATGCGCTATTGGGACCCGCTGACAAAATATCTGGCGGCTCATTCATAGCGGATCTAGCCTCCTGCGATCGCACCGAGGATCAGGAACGGCTCTTTTCCGCTCGCGACCGCCTCGGGCAGGGGCTTGTCGACGGATTCGAGCGACCAATCCTCTTCGCAGGCAAAGAAGCGCAGAAACGCGCGGCGTTTGCCGGTTTCATATTCGCGAATCGTCCCGCGCAGCGTGGGATAGCGCATTTCAAGCGCGTCGAGCACGGCACGAATCGTGACCGGAGCGGCCACATCGAGCGCGACATCGCCCTCGACACGCGCCAGATTACGCAGATGAAATGGAAGCGCGACGCGGATGGTTTTCTTCTCGGAGGTCTCGGTCATGTGTGAGTGGTCAGTGATCAGGGGTCGGTGGTCAGGGGTCGGTGGTCGGTGATCACTGACCACTATCTTTCAATTCAGCGTCTGCACTTCCACCGACAACACAGCCGGCGAATCGCGCACGATCGGCGCCCAGCTATCGCCTGCGTCGGACGATGCGTACACCTGGCCGCCCGTGGTGCCGAAGTAGATACCGCAATCGTCAAGCGTATCGACGGCCATGGCGTCGCGAAGCACGTTCACATAGCAGTCTTTTTCCGGCAAGCCCTTCGCCAGCGGTTCCCATTCGTTGCCGCCGGTGCGGCTGCGGTAGACGCGCAGCTTGCCATCGAGCGGGTAATGCTCGGAGTCGCTCTTGATCGGCACCACATACAGTGTCTCCGGCTCGTGCGCGTGCACGTCGATCGCGAATCCAAAGTCGGTTGGCAGGTTGCCGCTGACCTCGCGCCAGTTCTCGCCCGCATCGTCGGTGCGCATCACGTCCCAGTGCTTCTGCATAAACAGCACATTGGGGCGCGAGGGGTGCATGGCCACGTGGTGCACGCAGTGACCGACCTCGGCCTTGGGATCGGGCATGAAGTTCGACACCAGCCCCTTGTTGATGGGCTTCCACCTGGCGCCGCCATCGTCGGTGCGGAACGCGCCGGCAGCCGAGATGGCAATGTAGATTCGCTTTGGATCGGTGGGGTCGAGAAGGATGGTGTGCAATCCCATGCCGCCCGCGCCCGGCTGCCACCTGGAACCGGTGCCGTGCCCGCGCAGGCCCGAAAGCTCCTTCCAGTTCTCGCCTCCGTCGGTCGAGCGGAACAGCGCCGCGTCCTCCACACCCGCGTAGACCGTGTCTGCATCGGTGAGCGAGGGCTCGATGTGCCACACGCGCTTGAACTCCCACGGATGCTGCGTTCCGTCGTACCACTGATGGGTCGTCAGCGGCTTTCCCGTTTCGGGCGACGTATCGTACGCGAACCTGTTGGGCAGCGCAGCCGGCGGTCCCGGAGCGGGTATCGCTTCATCGGCCAATCCCGGCTGGTGCCAGGTCTTGCCGCCATCGTCCGAGCGCTGGATGAGTTGCCCGAACCAGCCGCTGGTCTGCGACGCGTAGATTCGGTTGGGATCGACCGGCGACCCCTTCATGTGGTAGATCTCCCAGCCGGCGAAAAACGGCCCGCTTACGGCCCAGTCTTTTCGTTTGCCGTCAGAGTTGAGAACGAACGCGCCCTTGTGCGTTCCGACAAGGACTCGCACACCACTCATGTTGACCTCCCGCTTACTGCGGCGTTTCAGATTTGTTTTCGGCGTTGCGGCCGGGGAACGAGGATCGAAAACGCCGCTTCGCCATTTTTCCGAATTTCCCTTGCAAGATGCAAGCGGAATTCGATATTCCGCCGCTAACTCTCGATATAACACTGATTTGTTATTGAATTCCTGCCGCACACAGCCGACAATTGTCGCAGCCCTCAAGAGATGCGCGCACGGGTGTGTCCGGCCCGCTGCGCAATCGGAATCAACCGCATTTCCTGGCTTCCCGGTGGAGGAGGCGTCCAACCACGATGACTCCGCGCAATCAGCTGCAACTCGCGCTTCTACTTTCACTTGCAACCATCGTGTTGGCGGCAAACTCGGCCGGCGCACAGACGCCGGATCGGCTGCCGCGCGTCCTTGATACGGCGCAAGTGCAGCCGCTGGCCAATCAGCATCCACAGTGGGCAGTTGCTGCCAACGACGCCGGAGCCGTTCCCACCGAACTCCCCATGAGCAACATCGCGCTCGCGCTTGCGCGCTCTTCTCAACAGGAACAGGCGTTCGAGCAGTTGCTTCGCGATCAGCAGAACCCCGCGTCACCGCAATATCACCACTGGCTCACTCCGAATGAAATTGGCGAGCGCTTTGGCCTCTCCGGCAACGACATCGCCGTCATCACCGCGTGGCTCCAGTCCTACGGGCTGCAGGTCAATTGGGTGTCGCCGAGCCGCCTCTTCGTTGGATTCAGCGGAACCGCGGCCAACGTGGGCCGGGCCTTCGGAACAGAATTCCATTACTACAAGGTCAACGGCAAAGAGCTCATCTCCGCAGCGTCCGATCCCATGATTCCCGCGGCCCTGGCGCCTGCCCTCCGGTCCGTTCGCGGGCTTTTCAGCATCGAGGAGCGCCCAGCGCACTTCTCGACGCCGATGATTTCCAACCAGCCTGATTTAACCATTCCCGATGGCGCCACAACCTATTACTTTATTGCTCCCGGAGATTTTGCGACGATCTACGATCTGCCGGCTGGTATCACCGGCGCCGGAACGTCAATCGGCATTGTGGCCGAAGCGCGCACGGATGCGAACGACTTCAACTACTTCAAGAGCCTCACGGGTTCCACATTCCCGAACCCCACCGAGATTGTCCCTACAGCATTCGGCGGGGTCGATCCGGGTCCTGCCTATACATCGCCGCCAAACTGCGGCAATTCCTGCGATCTGGTGGATGACCAGGGAGAAGCAACGCTCGACGTGATGCGCGCGGGCAGCGTGGCTCCCGGCGCAACGTTGTTGCTGGCGGTCGCCTCTGCAGCCAGCGGCGGCATCTACGATGACGCGCAGTACTTCATCCAAACCAGCCCGCCCCCGGTTCAGGTCGTGACCATCAGCTTTGGCGCCTGCGAGCTTGAGGGGGGACCTTCGGGTGTGAACGATTGGGACTCACTCTTTCAGCAGGCTGCTGCCGAAGGAATCTCTGTTTTTGTCTCTTCAGGGGATTCCGGCGCCTCAGGGTGCGACAGCGCCTTCGTCGCTCCTCCGGCCAGCCCCTATCCAAACAGCCCCAATTACATTTGCTCGTCGAGCTTTGCTACCTGCGTGGGTGGAACCGAGTTTAACGACTCCGCCAATCCGTCTACCTACTGGAGATCGACAAACGGCACGAATCTTGCGTCGGCTATCAGCTATATTCCCGAAGGCGCATGGAACGAACCGCTCACTTCCGAATCGACTCCGCAGGTCGCAGCATCGGGCGGAGGCGTAAGCAGTTACATCGCCACGCCAAGCTGGCAAACCGGAACGGGCGTGCCCTCGGCACGCGCAGGGCGCTACACCCCCGACGTCGCATTTTCCGCCTCTGCCCACGACGGCTACCTTGGATGTTTCGCAGCCGGAGACGGCAGTTGCGTCACCGGGGCCGACGGAACTCCCTTCGTTGTGTTTTCGGGCACATCCGCTTCTGCGCCTGGAATGGCCGGCGTGGCCGCGCTCATCGATCAGCAATCGGGTTCCCCGCAGGGCAACCTGAACCCGTCGCTCTACTCCATGGCGGCCGGCACTCCGGCGGCATTTCATCAAGTGTCGGTTGTCTCCAGCGGCGTGTCGAACTGTTCCACCGCGACGCCGAGCATGTGCAATAACAGCGCTCCCGGGCCAACCGGCCTCACGGGCGGCCAGGCGGGCTACCAATTAGGGCAGAACGGCGGATACGGCGAAGTCACGGGCCTCGGCTCGCTCGACGTCGCGCAATTTATAAACGCGTATACCAGCACCACTTCGTCCAAGCCGGCGCCAGCCGTCACGCTTCTCGCGCAGCCCACGGTGACGACGACTCAATCGGCGTCGATCATGATCACCGTGACCGGAACCGGCGGCACTCCCCCTACTGGAACGGTGACACTCACCAGCGGTTCCTATGCTTCAGCCATCACTCCGCTCGACATTCCGGGCCCCGACAGCAACAGCGTCTACATTGTGATTCCCAGCGGCGCCCTTGCACTGGGAACTGACACGGTCACAGCGTCATACACATCGGATTCCCCGGATTACAGCGACGCAACCGGATCGACGACCATCACCGTAACCGCGCCCAAACCCGTACCTACCATCACGTGGGCAACACCCGCCGCCATCACGTATGGCACGGCGTTAAGCGCAACGCAGCTTGACGCCACGGCCAGCGTCGCCGGTTCATTCGTCTATTCGCCCGCGGCGGGCACTGTCTTCACGGGCGGCCAGCACACGCTCACGGTAGTCTTTACGCCCACCGATTCGACGGACTACAGCAGCGCCGTGGCATCTGTCACGCTCACAGTCAACCGCGCGACGCCTGTCGTAACCTGGGCCACGCCGGCGGCAGTCCCAACAGGAACCGTGCTCGGCGCAACACAATTGGACGCCACGGCGAATGTGCCTGGCACGTTCACCTACAGCCCCGCCGCTGGAACGATCTTTTCGGCGGCCGGCAACTTCGGACTTACTGCGTCGTTTACTCCCGTTGATACCACCGACTATGGCCTGGCGAGTGGCGCGGTAACGCTCACTGTGGTTCCGGCAACGGTACTGCCCACCGTAACAACGTCCAGCGCCACATCCATCGCGGCAAACCTGGCCACTTTGAATGGACAGGTCACCCCGAATGGCTCGGACACGCACGCCTGGTTCCTCTACGGAACCAGCAGCAACTTGAGCGGAGCAAGCCAGTCGGTATCGCAGGATCTTGGCTCTGGAAGCGCAGCCGTGAATATCAATGCCACAGCCACCAGCCTCAACGCGAATACCATGTACTACTTTCAGGTGGTGGCGCAGAATAGTGCCGGCACGACGCAGGGAAGCATCCAGAGTTTCGTGACCACCGCTACGTCTGGATACACGATCAGCGGCACCGCGGTAACGCTTGCCAAGGGCTCCAGCACCGGCAATACATCCACCATCACCGTAACTCCTTCGTCAGGCGGATTCTCAGGCACAGTCACGCTGAGTGCAGTGGTTACGAACAGCCCCGTCGGTGCGACGGATCTGCCGACATTTAGCTGGACTCCTTCCAATGCGCAAGTGGCGCTCTCCGGATCGAACGCCGGCACCGCGACGCTGACGATCATCACCACGCCTGCGACTGCTGCGGCGAATCAACGGCCGGTAAATCCCGCCGCACGCTGGTACGGCACAAGCGGGGTAGTGCTCGCTTGCGTCGCGCTGCTCTGGATTCCTTCGCGCCGGCGAGGATTGCGCAACATGCTGACTGTCGTCGCCTTGTTCGTTGCGATCGGGGCCGGCCTCGTGGCTTGCGGAGGCGGCAGCAATACCGGCGGTGGTGGCGGCGGCGGTGGCAACTCCGGAACCACGAGCGGTGCCTACACCATCACAGTAACCGCAGTATCGGGATCGACAAGCGAATCAACAACCGTCAGCCTGACCGTTCAGTAGACTTTGCGCGAAATGTGAACTCTGCCCCGCGGCGGAATCTCTGTCGTCTATCCAGCCGTGCTGGACGCGCGGTTCAGATCTCCGCCTCGCAAGAAGGGCATGCCTTTACCCATTGCGAACAATGCGCGGAGCTTTGTAACAAGGGCACGGCTTTAGCCGGGCCGATAGCTCGACCCAATGAGCGGGGCTTCAGCCCCTGTCATTCTCGCGCTGAAGACTTGAAAAACGAGCTATGGCACGGTCGCCGAAATCAAGTGCACCGGACCCAGCAACCCCGACGGAAGCAGCGGCGAATCCGCTTTATACGGCATGAAATCGGCAAAGGCATACTTCTTCATCGCCCATGGCTGCTGATCGCCGATCATGCGATTGACCCATAGATTCGTCACCTTCACCTCAATGCGATTCTCACCCGGCTTGATCGCGCTCGTCACGTCGACCCTGAACGGCCTCTTCCAAAGAATCCCCAGGTCCACATCATTTACTTTCACGCCGGCCATCTCACGCGCGTCTCCAAGATCCAGCCAGAGATGCGCGCCCTTAGCAATATCGTTTGCCGGAACGTCGATCGTCTTCGAGTAAGTGGCCGTGCCCGAGTAGTACTTCAAGGCTTGGTCCGATTGCGGAATCGCAAGCTCCGTCCAGGACATAAGCTGGTTGAACATGATCGGATCCGAAATGCCTTTGCCCGGCTCGAAGCTGACGCTCCAGTCGTGGTTGAGCGCCTCGTCCAGGCTGTCGATCACAGTCTCCTTGGGCTCGGGCAATTCCAAACTGTTTTTCGCGGCCGGCACTCGAAAGACAACGAACGTTGTCCCATACGGATCAAGCTGCAGCGGGACCGTCGTGCGGCCATCCGCTATGCGATACGAAACCGGCTGTGTTTTGCCGGTTGCCGGATCCCATAACTCCGGCGCCTTCCCTTCCGCGCGGAATGTCGCGTCGACTTTTTCCGCGCGATCTTTGCGGTTGTCGACGAAGTAAACGTCGCCATTATCGAGCTTGCGGTGCACAAACATCAGGTTCGTGTCTGCGTCCGGCTTCGAGTACTCCCAATCGCGCGCCTCGCCAAGGGCCATCAGAACCTCATTCGCGCTCATCCCCCTATACACTCGGCCATTGCCAACTTTGCGCATGGTTTGCCCTGTCGCGGACCTGCTTCCCCATATTTGATCCGCCACGCGCTGGACCTCCTTCTCATCGTCGGCGAGGCTCGGCGAATCCGTGGGCCGGTTGCCAACCAGCACCGCGCCCTGCGCTACCAGTTCATGAATCCGGCGCAACACCGGCAGAGTCATGCGCTGGCTCCGCCCGCCCAGATAAAGAACTCGATAACTCGTCCCACCTGGAGTTACCAGCCGGCCGTCCTTGAACGATAGCTCGTGCAAAATCACGTCGCTGTTCACAAAGTCGAAGCCATATCCATCCGGCGCGTCTTCAACTCCCTTCCATCCGAAGACTGCGGTCAGCGGCCCCTCCTCGCCGTAGAAATACGCAACGTCCGCAGCGTAATGTCCCTGCTGCAGCATGTAAGAACAGCGCGCAAGATAGTCGATCCACGGCTTGGCGTCCTCGGCCCATGTGTCGTTGCGATTGAACCAGAGCCCAAAGGGCCCCAGCGTCAGCCCTGGCGCCAGGTCGGGCGCCGGTTGATGAGTGGATTCATGAATCTCGAAGCGGTTGACGCCGAGCGCGAACTCCAGGTCCGCAACCTTTTTCAAATTGTTCGGCGAAAACGACCACGCCGGCCCGCGCGACGTCATGGACTCCGCGCCAACCAGATTCTGTCCGTAGATGTGAGCGATCGACGCGGCTCCGCGAAGGTCCGACAAATAATCCACGTCCGGCTCCGGGCTGTTCGCCCAGGTCCACATCGCCCCCATGGGAACATCCGCCTTGCTGCGCATCTCCATGTCATCGCCCAGAGAGGGACGATGATATTCAAGCGCTTCGCTGTAATAACTCATGCCATGGCTGTGTAAGTCGTCGGCAATTTCGCCGTAATGGTTTTCCGCGAGCAACTGGCTGAGGGTGCGCCGAAAATCCCACAGGAAACGATCTGTATCCGCAGTGCTCTTGATAACTACACCTGTAAGTGCCGGCAGCCAAGGACGCGCGTCGTAGCCGCGCCGCTGCTTGAACTCATCCAGGATGTTATCCGTCCAGTTTTGCGGTCCGGCCTCGATGCTGTCGGTAAGCAGGAACGAAACTCCCGAGGACCCCATCGGCACCACACCCGAATACATCTTGAGATAGCCGTCGAGATAGTTCTTTACATACTCGCGGTTCAGCTTGTCCACTTCCAGGCCCGTCGCCTCCGCCGGAGCCGGGCCATTTACATGGCCGGTAAGCGAGTAACCAATGCGAAGAACCATCCAGTTCCCGTTCGGCGGTGTCCAGTTGAGCGATCCATCGGGTTGCATCTTCCCAGTCAAATCGATCACGTCGTCCTGCGCCACGATGAACTTCGGCGCAACTTCCGGATCGCGGATAGCGAAGAAATCTCGCGCGCTGGCATATCCTGCGCGCTTTTCCCATTCGTTCACACGTGCGCCGCTCTCCAGTACCAGTTCCGTAATCTTGTGGTCACGCCCGCCAGTGCTGGCCGGCTGCGCGGGGAAAACCACGCGAAAAACACGCGCGGTCACCGCGTCGAACGAAACCGTGCGCTCAATCAGGCTGCTGAAAGGAATGTCAGCCACCTTCCTGAATGTCACGCTGTCATCGCTCGACTCGATGATCGGCGGGGCGGCATCGCTCTCGTGATCGAAAACGCTGATGGCATCGTTCAGGCTGGCCAGCGTCACGGCCTGGATCGTCTGCGGATGGCCGTAATCGAACTGGATCCACGCTTCCCTGCCCGCTTCACTCTCGGGCAAATCGAGCGCCACGGTATTCACATCGCCGTCTGACAGCGCAGCCGCGTTCACTGTTCCAGCGCTCGAAGTCACCCGCGGGTTCAGTTCTGTCTGCGTCTCGTCGCCGTCGGGGATCTTGTACGCAACGACTGAGGAGTCGGCATAAAACCTCGGAGGGGTCACGATGGTTCCATCCGCGGCGCGTCTGCCGGGAACCTCGAAGTTCTGGAAAACCCCGTCGACCTCCGGGGGATGCGGCAGCTTGCCGCTGAAGGGCCGGCCGCCTTCAATGCGCGTCGCACTCCACACCATCTTCTTCATCCCTTGCGCCGCAGGTACCCAGGGCCCGCCGGTTTCGCTCCAACCCGGCGAACTGGCGATGGCAACTTCCATGCCCATGCTACGCGCCGTGGTCACCGCAGTTTTGAATGCGTCCTTCCACTCCGGCGTCATGTAGATCAGTCGATTCGGAACCACCTGCGGCGTATTGATGGAGCCTTCAAAGATGGTCACGCCGCCCAGGCCAATGCGATGCATCCACTCCAGATCGAGCCCGATTCCCTGGTTCGAAATGTTTCCATTCATCCAGTGCCACCACACGCGCGGCCGCGCTCCGTTGGGCGGGTCAAGAAATCCACTGAGCAACGGATCGGCTTGGGTAGCAAGATTCGTTGGCGCATCGGCGGGAGCCTGCGCGTGAATACCGCAACGCAGCGAGCATACGGCGCAAACCAGAAAAGCAAGGGCCAACCGGCGATTTTTCATAAGGACCCCATTGTAGATTCATTGCTTCGCGGAATGAAACTGGCATCGTTGGGTTGACCGCATCCTGGCGCGGCTCTTCATCCTTTTGCCGCCGCGCAAGAACCGAACCTTCTAAACGTCACACAGATCCACAGCCTCTCGCAGGCCTGCGAGCGGATCGCGTACTGGAACGAATTCGTGCGCCACGTATCCATTGAATCCTGCATTGGCGATGGCTCGCATGACTCCATCCCATTGCACCTCCTGGGTATCGTCGAGCTCGTGGCGTCCGGGCACGCCGCCCGTGTGGAAGTGCGCAATCCACTCAAGATTCGCCGTGATCGTCGCGATCAGGTCGCCTTCCATGATTTGCATGTGGTAGATGTCGTAAAGCAATCTCACGTTGAGCGAATTCACCTCCTGCATTACGCGCACGCCCCATGCCGTGTGGTCGCACATGTAGTCGGGATGATTCACCTTGCTGTTCAACAGCTCCATGCAGATGACGACCCCGTTGTCTTCGGCGATTTTCTTCACGCGGTTCAGCCCGGCAATCGTGTTTCGCGCGCCTTCATCGTCCGACATTCCGCGCCGGTTTCCTGAGAAAGTGATGACAGCAGGAACGCCGGCTTTGGCTGCCAGCGGAATGTTGGTGCGCAAGTTCGCTTCAATCGTTGCGTGATTCTCTGTGCGGTTGAGCGCATCCGGAATCGTGCCTGCTCCCGCATAAGCCAGGGTGCAAATCAACCCATACCGTCGCGGTATATCGTATTCCTCCGGTTGCAGGAGGTCGATGCCCTTCAAGCCGATCTCTGCTCCATAGGCGCAAAGCCGGTCGAGCGGAATGTCTTTGTAGCACCACTGGCAGACCGCCTGGTGAATCCTGCCCTTGCGCGCCGGGGAAGGTCCTTCTCCCATTGCGAGATCCGGCAGCGAGGCCAATGCCGTCGCCGCCAGGCCTGACTTCAACGCATCGCGTCTGCTGAATCGTGATTGGGTCACTTGGTTCCTCGAGTCCTATACGGATCCAAAACCAAATGTACTCTATCGAAGGCGAGCTACATCACTAAAGATAGTTCTTAGCATGTTTTGAGCGGCATTCCGAATAGCGGCGAATTCTGTTTTCATTGCCGCTAGCGCTTAGCGTGGACAACATGAACGCCGGCGTGCCCAGGCGCGAGTCCTTGAACGGCCCGGCCGAACCTGGCCGCGATCTCCTGGAAGCTGATGTCTTCGATGACGCACAACCCGTGCGAATGAAGAATAGCTGCAATGTCAGCCGGCTCAAAACGGCTTTCCGAACGCTCGCCAGTCTTTTCAAGCATTTCGGCCCGTGCCTTTTCCATTTGCCTTAGCTCTTCTGAGATGCCTCCGGCGGCTCAATGTAATCGAACACGACCTCCGAGTTCTGCGATGACGACATGTAGTCGAGAGTGCGGCCGATGGCGTCCCGTGTCAGATAGGGCACAACTCCGAGCCAAGTGAAAAACGCGGGAGAGTTCGGCTGAACCCCTGCGGTGGCGAGCTTCTCTCCGAGGTCGTCCTGCTCGAAATCGACTGGCACGAAAATCAGCCGCTTCGGAAGTTCGATTTGAGCTTCGGCCAAGAGCTGGCGTTTCCATGTCTGCGTCCCCGGGTGGTCGACCTCATAGATACGGATCTCTGCTGAGCCGTATGGGTTCCGGAGAGCGAAAGTGTCGAGTCCAGCGCCAAGGATGATGACCTGCCGAACCCCTCTTTCAACAGCGCTTGACAAAGCATCTTCCGCAATCCGGCTTCGTGCGTTGGTGACCAGGCGTCCGATGCTGGCCACGGGATGCTTGTTGGCAAATTGAAGCACGTCCTTTTCGTCTTCGCAAAGAATCTTCATAGCAAATGGGTCATAGAGGATTGAGCCTTGATCGAGCACCTGGTGAGCGGCTCGTTGGCGACCGATCATCAGCGCAGTACGGCTGGGTTCATTGGGCTTCATGTTCGAAGTCTCCTCATTTGTCAACGATATTGGGAATGACAAAAATCCCGCGAAGCCGCGCTTTTCTCAGATTCTTGATCGGAGCACTCAAATTGAAGGAGAACGCGGCGCCTCCGCACCTGCGAATCATCAATCTTGCCGGAACGTACTTGAGAGAGTTTAGAAGGTGAATGCCAGGCCGGCGCGAAGGCTGCGCTGATCGTCCGCGAAAAGAAGCAGCGAGCCGTCACTGAGAATGTAGGGATGATATCCCTCGGCAAGCAGGTTCCTGACTTCGAGCAGCGCTTCCAGGCCGCCCGATCCGTCGCGTGTGACGTGAATAGGCTGGTTCACGCGAATGTTCAGGAAAGGCGAAGACGCATTCTCGGCAAAGGGTGCAATTTCCGTGACCGCGCCATCCGGCTGCCAGCGGTAACTCGCGTTCCAGCGAGTACGGGTGCCATCCAGCGTGCCTGAGAGCGCGAGCGTATACGTCTGTGCTCGCCTTGGATGGGCCGAGGCCAGGAGCTGCGCGAGAGGAGCGGGCTGCGTCGAAGCGGGCATCACCAGCGCGGCGCCACTTGCATAGCTCACGCGTATGCGGTTGCTCCCCGCCAAGCGGCGCTCCGCGCTGGCCTCCACACCCGAAGAGGAAAAGGAGGGCCCGGCAACGCGCAGCAGATCGCTCGCCGGATCGAACAGCGCCGCAGCGTCCGCAGCAGAACCATTCTGAGCAAAGCGGCCCAGCGCTTGAAGCACGGGATTGTCGACACGATCGGAGTAAACCAGAACAGAAACGCCTGAAGCATCGGTCTGCCGTTCCCATCCGATCTCCTGATGCATTCCATGCTCGATAGCCAAAGCGCTGCCGCGCATCGCCATGGCCGGCAGCCAGGCCGAAGATTCGGAGTCATCCTCGCCAGCGATGTGATCCTGCGTCATCGTGGCCAGCCGGTAGCGAATCCCATTGGCGCCATGCCGCCACTCGACATTCACAAACGGAAGCATCGCGGTGGCCGTGCTCGGACTGTTTCCTCCCACCCGGCCAATCACCGCCGTGGAACCCACCTCGGCATCCATGTCGGGCCCGAATTCCATCGTCTCGAAGCTGCGCACCGCAGCTTCATCCAGACCTTGATCTCCTGCTCCCTCGATCTCCGGCGACACGGTGACCGCGGCAACCGACTGCACCGAGCCCGCCATCCCCAGATCCTGGCGGAAGCCCAGCATCGATTCCATGCTGCCATCGGTACCCGGAGCAAAATCAACACGCGCCAGCAATTCACGGCTGTCGGCAGGCGTATCTTCCACGGTCGTCGAGAAGCGCTCGCCGCTTTCGCCAAAGGTTCCAGCTTGGCCGGTCGCCATCAGGCGAGCCTTCAGTTTCGGCCTGGCTCCCGAGCCGTCTGAAACCACGACCAGCGGCCCATCCTGAAGCCAGCGCAGCAGCGGCCGATTCGCCGCGGAGCGCAATGTCCAGGCCCAATCGTCCTTTGACGATTCGCCTGCGCGCGGCCGCGCCGGCAGCCACTGGATGACTTCATAGAGCGTGTTTAATGTGAGATTGACGACAACCGCGCCGCGAACTCTGACGCCTTCCCTCAGGGCCGGCAGGAAGTATGGGCCCATCGCCTTCAGAGCATAACTGCCCGGCACAAGCGACGAGATGACAAAGCGGCCCGCGCTGTCGGTATAGACGCTGGTCACCACGCTCAAGTCGGGACGAAGGAGCTGGACTTCGGCGCCGATTTGCGGTACACCTGCCGAATCGCGGACGAGGCCCGACACCGTCGCTGACGCTGCACCAAACAGAGGCGCGGCACCAAACACGATCAGCACGGCTAAACCGGCGAGATGGGCACTTCGCTTCATCAGCAGATCGGAGATCCCATCGCGTCCCTGGCAGTTTTCCTCAAATGACCAACCGTGCTAGCTCCCGAATTCTCTGGTTCAGCTGGCGTATGCACGGGTTGATTCCTATTCGACGATAAAAGGAGCCGATTGCGCAATCTCTTGTTTTGAGATCGCATCAACGATTTTCACGGTCACGCTGTATTTTCCGGGCTCCAGGCCGGCAATAGGGAGGGCTTTCTCCACTGTCAACTGGTCGCTATGGGCGCCTAAATCCTTTGAATCCAGTTGCTTCTGGAAAATTACGGTTCCCGTGGAATCTGCAATCTGGTAGGTAACCGTCGCAGAGTTACTCTTGGTCGCCTCGTCAATTCCGAGGTTATAAAATTGCATCCAGAAATTCAGATCCTGCGTGCGCTTGAAGCTGACCGGAGCGGCCATTCCTGTCGCCACGCGCGGACGGATAAACGTGTTGCTGATGATGAAGTTCCCGCTCCCGATCTGTCGCGACGAGACCGTATTCATCTCGTCTGCCAGAATCAGCGACGAGGCCCCGATTTTGTCGTCCGCGTAGGTCGGAACGTTAAGGGCTCTTCCGAAGATTCCAATGTGATCCGGATTGTTGACATCCTTGATCGCAATGTCCAGGCGGTACAGGCCGGGTTGCAAGGGAAGCGCCTTCCAATAAAGCGATTTCCGATCCAGACTCTTTTCAAGCAATTCCGACGGCTGTTCGACCTCGACCGTGTCCTCAAAGGTCTGCACCGTCTTGTGCATGATCGTGGTTACTTTGCCCAGGATGTTCACCACACCCTTCGAGACTCCGTCCTTGGTCACGAACGTGATATCGCGGTTATTCAGCTGGATGGTGATCGGCACCATATCCATGCTGTCAGTCACCTTCACGAAATCGGTGCGCACATCGAATGGGAACGGCGGCCCGCTCATCATTTTGTGCGTAGAGCTAAAGGCGTCCAGCGCTGCGTCAAGATCGCCGAACTTGATGGGCGGCGGCGCAAACAGCTTGGCTGCCAACTCAATCCGGTCGAATTCCTTGGCCTGGTCGTTTGTGCCCATCGGCCCGTTACCGAGCTGTTCCAGACCGTTGCCCTGGAACCGGTCTTGCTTGCCTTTCTTGTTCATCTCCTCGTACTGGGTAAGGCCGGCGCCGGGCACCATTTTGAGAGCGTCTTTCTCGCTTCGGTCGATGGTGAAGTGGTAATCGCCGCACTGGCAGGTGTCAACAAACTCGAGGTCGATGTTTTCTCCGATGCCCTCGAGGTACCGGTAGTGCCAGGTTTCGAAGGGAAACGTCGAGGTCTCGCCGCCGCCTTCATCCATGGGCCGCTCATACATACCGCCTGAAGGATGGGAGTCGATCGAGTCCGGCGGGCCCCACATGATGTAGATGCGGCCGCGGTCGGTCTTCCATCCCGGCTTGCCCGCCGCAAAATGGTCGTTGGCGTACTGAATCCTCCGGTAGTGCTCTTCGCGGAACTCGTTCTCAGGGGAATCGGGATTCGGGTTGCGGCGCTGCCAGAAATTCTCAATGAACGCTTCGCGTTCCTCATCGTTCGCCAGACTCAGGAACGCCTTGCGTTCATCGTCGCTGATGATGTAGGGAACTTCCTCGTTCAGCCATGTCTTATAAGGACCCTTCAACTCCTGCCGCAGTTCGCGCTGAGCCTTGTACCGCTCCTTATCGGAGAGCTGCCGGTTGAGCGGATCGGCGGTCTGGCCCTGAGCATCAGGCGCGGTCGCCTGGGGATCGGCAGCAGGAGGGGTGTTGCTCTGCGCCTGGAGCGCGCTCGCGGGGATCCAAATCAGGCCCAAACCAACAAGGGTAGTGAGAAGACGGCGGCTAGGAAACATCATTGCCTTCAAGACTCCTGCAATCTCTTCATTTTACGGCTACTATTGCCGTCGGGCAAGGTTCCCTGCAGGGTCGCTTGCCCCTTGGACGTCCAAGAGGCGACATTGTCAACATTTATGGGCAAACCCGGGCGAAAATGTGGCCTCTTCCGCCACTCCCCGGCTCGCCTGAAAAGCCCCCTGTCGTCAAATCAGTGGGCTTGTCTCCGCCGTGCGCCGAATGCCTGACCTGCGCCCAGGAACCTTCACTGGCTGAGATTCATTCGCACCTTTCCATCGGCCAGCGGAATCTGCATCCATTTGTGAATTTGCGCGACCCAAGCCTCAGGGAACCTTCTGACGCTCGATCACGTACACTTGAATGTAGAAAAAAACAGGGATTTCATACGCTCATGAAGAGAATCCTTCTTATCGTTCTAGCTGTGCTCGTCGCTGCCGGCCTTGTCGCCTTCATGGTTATCAGGCAGCAATCCGGCTATACCAAGGTTTATACCGCGACCCTCACGCGCGAGGATCTCTCCACGATCGTCAGCGGCACCGGACAGATCAAGCCAAAGAACTATGTGGTCGTGGGCGCCACCGCTATGGGGCGCGTCACACATCTCTACGCCAAGGAAGGCGATCGAGTGAAAGAGGGCCAGATCCTGGCCCAGATCGAAAACGTTCAACAGGAAGCCAACGTCAACGGCCAGGAAGCCGCCATCGCGTCGGCGAAGACCGATATCGCAGCCTACATCGCCGCGGAAAAAACCGCTCAGGCGAACGTGGAGCATGCGCAGGCCGACCTCGAACAAAAACAGCTCGACTGGAATCGCGCCCAGGCTCTGTTCAAAGACGGTATCGACTCCAAGCAGCAGTACGACGCCGCCAAGGCTGCCTACGATCTTGATGTCGCTGACGTGGCCCAGGCCGAGGCCCAACTTAACCAGGCGAAAGCCAACACCGATTCGGCGCGCGGCCGCCTGCATACCCAGGAAGCGGATCTGAAGGTAAATCAGGATCTGCTCAACCGCACCATCGCTGTCGCGCCCTTCGACGGCATCGTGACCGACGAGCCAATCCGCGAAGGAGAGTCGGTGATTACCGGAATTCAAAGCTCCGAAGGCTCCACGCTGATGACTCTCGCGGACATGAGCGTCGTGACCGCCGAGGTGAAGGTAGATGAGACTGACATCGTCAATGTCCAGCTCGGCCAGCCCGCTGAAGTCACGGTCGACGCATTGCCCAACAAGACATTCAAGGGCCACGTTACCGAGGTTGGTGATCAGGCGTTGCTGCGCTCCACCGGCGTGGCCACATCGCAGTCCACCTCCGGCACCGAAGAAGCCAAGGACTTCAAGGTCGTGGTCACGCTCGACAATCCGTCCGACGAACTTCGTCCCGGACTCAGCTGCACCGCCAAAATCACCACCGCGCACAAAACCGGCGTGCTCGCGCTGCCTATCCAGGCCCTCACCATGCACGATCCGGCCAGCGACAATACCAAAACCGGCTCCGTGCAGGCCGCGTCCAACCCGCCCAAGTCCAACCCCGTGCAGGGAGTCTTCCTCGCCCAAAAAGATGACCACGGCCGGCTGCGCGCCAAGTTTGTTCCCGTCACCACGGGCATCACCGGAGCCACTGACATCGAAGTTCTCTCCGGCCTGAGCAACGGCGAAGAGATCGTTACTGGACCCTACAAAACCTTGCGCGACCTCAAGGGTGGTGCATTGCTCAAGCGCGACAAATCCGCGCCATTGACAACCGGCGACAGTTCAAGCAGTTCCACCAGTTCCAATTGACGTCCGTGATTCGCCAGGAAACGGCAACCGAATTCTGAATGAGGATAAGTTTTAGATGGCTCTGAACAGTATCGGCATCGAAGAACTTCCGGAGACCAAGGTCGTGGATGCGAACGACATCATTGTCGTCGAGAACCTCTGGCGCACCTATGACATGGGCTCCGAACAGCAGGTCCATGCCCTGCGCGGCGTTTCGCTCCGCATCCGCCGCAATGAGTATGTCGCCATCATGGGCCCTTCCGGTTCGGGCAAGTCAACGCTGATGAATCTGATCGGATGTCTCGACACGCCCTCCAAGGGCCAATACTGGCTGAACGGACAGCTGGTCAGCGATCTCGATGACGACCAGCTGGCCCGCATTCGCAACAAGGAGATCGGATTTGTTTTCCAGACGTTCAATCTTCTGGCCCGTGCTTCTTCACTGCACAATGTGGAGCTGCCCCTGATCTACAACGGCACCCCGGCCGCGGAGCGGCTTGCTCGCGCACGGCAAACCCTTACCGACGTGGGCCTTGAATCGCGCATGATGCACAAACCGAACGAGCTGTCCGGTGGTCAGCGGCAGCGCGTCGCCGTCGCGCGCGCCTTGGTCAACAACCCCTCGATCATCCTGGCCGACGAACCAACCGGCAACCTCGATTCCAAGACCGGCATCGAAATAATGTCCCTGTTCGATCAACTCCACGCCAAGGGCAACACCATTGTCCTCGTCACGCACGAGGCCGACATCGCCCAGTATGCGCACCGCGTCGTCCACATCCGCGACGGACAAATCTTCTCCGACGAACCCTCGTCGCGCGCCCGCTAAGACGGTCCTTCGATTACTGCAGCCACATTTGCAATCGTCGAGTGGCTTTTTCATCGTGAAAAAGCCACCCTGCGAGCCGCCTCGCAAGTCAGGTGAATTGTGGAATCGTTCGAATCATCGAGACGCAAAGAAAATCCGTTGCGCTGCTAATGATTCCATCAAATCTACTTTTCCACAGCGATCCGCGCAATCTTCTCTCAACCTTCATCGAAACGCCTTGACACGGATCAGGAATAGGTCCAAGATTTCCACAAGGATTGAGGGAAGAGACGCAGGCGGGCAGGATGGCCGCTCAGCGCACGTCGGATTTCATCCTGGCCCTTCTTCGAATACCTTCCGGATCGGCGATTTCTCCCGCCGTCAACCATCGCGCTGGTCGCTGCGCTTAGGTAGCAAGTCCTCCTCGGGTCTTTTCGCCGATCAAAGTGATTGCAGGGCTGCACCCATGCATCTTCTTTGCATCTTGTGCTCCTGCATCGTTGAACTGTTTTCCCGGCCTCGTGGGTTTTTGCCGGTTCTCGCTGCAACATGCGGTTTCTTTTGGAATCCCGCGCGGGCTTTCAATTGAGAGCGGACTCAACGGACATTTGACCGGGCGGAGGAGTTCGATGGTCGTCACTTCACAATGCAATGGTCACCGCGTCACCGGGCTGTATGTCGGCGCCGGCAACGTGCGGCGTTATTTTTCCAAGCGCGTAACGCAAATTGAACTCCGGCTCGACCACCTGCTCATCGAGTGCGGTCTGTCTCCGGGCTTTTGGCACGACAAGCCGGAGATTCATGATCCTCGCTTGTGCCTTTGGCTCGAGTCAAAGCAACGGAACGGCAACGGCCGCGCGCCGGTTCCCCTGGCCATGATTCCTTCGGGCGACAATTCTTTTACTCTCGGCCCCGCAAACAAGGAATCCTCGGCTCCACTGCTGTACGAAATGGGAGAAACCAATGAAGACGGGCACAGTATCGACTGAATTCGAAGCGCGCGCTGCCGATGCACTGCGGGCTTTGCTCGGACGCTTTTCCACCGTCAAGCTGATTGACCTATGGCATGAATCGCAGCCGGGCTGCGGCTTTGCCTCAATCTTTGCGCGCGTCAGCATTTGCGGTCACAGCCATACGCTGGCCTGCCAGGCCCATAGCCATTGCGAGCCCGCCCGCCTGCGCGCGATGATCGGCGGAATGCAGGCTCCCGCCGCGCGTCCTGTGCCCGATGTCATCCCCGTTCTCATCGCGCCCTCTCTTTCACCGCACGCGCAGGCCATCTGCAAGGAAAATAAAATCGGCTTCCTCGACTTCGAAGGCAATGCCCGCCTCGGTGTCGGCGATTTCTTTATCGTCATGCGTTCCCTGCCCTGCCCTGCGGCAAAGCGAGTTTCCGCGGCACCACAGAATCTTCCTGCCTGCGCTGCTATCGATCCGGTTTTCTCTGACGCCGTGGCGATGATTCACCACAAGCGGATCGAGCCAGTGGGATCGGTCGCCGTCCCAGCATGACTCCGAAAGCCTGAGCATCCACTTCCACTGCAAAACCTGAGTGACCCATCCTTCGGTCGCCGTGGCGACCGAAGGGTGGAACGGCACGGCCATTGACCCATCTTCATCCTCCTGAATTCCGATCCGGTCGCGCCGGACGATGGAAGCCGAAGCCTCTCTCTAAACATCAGTCGCGCCGGCGACCGAAGCCCGAGGACAACCCGAATCGGATGTGCCACATCTCAGGTCGTGTGCGAACCGAACTTCTTGTGGTTGCAGAGGAGAACTCAATGAAACGTACATTTTCCGACCGCGTGGTCGTGATCGGCGCCTCAGCATTGCTCGCAGGCGCGCTCGTCTCCGTGGGTTGTCACCGCACCTATCCCGACGAGAAGAGCGCCGTCACTGACTCGCTCAAAAACAATAATCTAAATGCAGTCAGTGTCTCACAGGATCGGGATAAAGGCGTGATGACTCTCAGCGGAAATCTCGACTCTCAGGACAGGAAGGCCCAGGCCGAGAGCGTGGCCAAGCAGGCTGCGCCCGACTACACGATTGTTGACGAAATCGGAGTCCGTCCTCCCGACGTTCCAAACGCCGGAGCCGTTGCGTCAGACACCGACGACGCGATCGAAGACAACTTCAAAGCTGCGATCAAGGCACATCGAAACCTTGACGATCAGAGCATCAGCGGTTCTTCAAAGAATGGCACGCTGGTTCTGAAAGGATCGGTGAAGACCGACGACCAGAGAGCGGAAGCTGAAAAGTTGGCCAAGAAGGTGCCCAACGTGCAGCAGGTTGTCGATGAGCTCGAAGTCAAGCCGGACAAGCACTCGACGAGTGGCAATTGACGGCGGGACCGCGCCGCAATTCCGCGAGGAGACTGCCTGCGCATCAGCCGCTCGGCCTCCGCAAAGAACGGCAACGAATGATCCGCTCGTGTTAACTTCGTAGCAGAGAGCCCGGTGATGAGCCGGGCTTCCTCGTTTGGACCTGTGTGAGACCCGGAGAGATGATGGATAAGGAAGTCGCCGCCGCGATCGCGGAGTTGAAGGCGCAAGGCATCCCTGTGACAGTCGATCCGTCCGGCCGTGACGCCGATCTCTATATCGCGACTGCGCCCGATGGAGAAAAGTACGAGTTCAATGCCGCCGGCCTGTTGAATCTGAAAGCCGAAGCAAGATTGAACCTCGAAGGACTGCAAGCGCTGCATTTCGCAAAAAAGAAGATTCCGAATTTTCACAACCCGCCGGGCAGCTAGAAGCTGCGCGCGGCGCACATGTGCGGATGCCGCTCAAATCCGATAAAAATGTTGATCACGGCTTGACTGACAGGCCGGGTCACTCTTCCCTTTCGAATGTTTTGTCCAATTGCCTGGCAGTCCGCAGCGCTTCGAGGACATCTCTGCCGTCCATCTCGTCGTCCTCGTCGTCTTCGTCTTCATGGTCGAGTGCATTCATGGCGTCTATATCTAATTGCAGGAAGGTCAGCCTGTCGATCGTTTCTCCCTGCGAGTTCTTATAAACAAATTCTCCCTTCGCGTCGACTTCAAGGGTTGGGCGCTTGGGTTTATCCTCGTCGTCCCCAGCGGCGTCTTTCTTCCTGAGCCCCAAGAACCCCTCGAAATCGAAGAAGCGGTCGCAGGTTTCGGCATTTTTACATCTCCTGCACTCGGTAATTGGATCGCAGACATTGAGCACGGGAGCGAGTTCGACGCCGTCTTTGGTGCGGGTGACAGAGGGGACCGTATTCGGGTCCTTTTTCGGCTTGTGGGCGAGGTTGTTTGAGGCGATCTGAAGACCCCAAAGGAGTGGGCGGTCTTTTTCGAGTCGAGGCTGGAGCTGAGAATGGCCTGGAAGAGCCTGCCGAGAGATTCCTGAATGGCGACGGAATCCTCGGGGATGGGAAGCTCGAAGTTGTCCGCGAAGCCACGTTTGGTGTTTGAATGCTGTCGAGCGTGATAGTAGCAAAAGGCGTGGTTCCGCAAGGCGGGCGACTTGCACCTTTCGCCTCCGTGCTTGATATGCCGACATGCCAGATACATACCCTTCCCCCTCCCACCCCTTTTCGGAGCTAAGTGCTTTTGAATGAACCACATGTACCCTCGACCAATTGCTCTAAATGCTTGAAAACATTGGAGTTAGATGGTCAAAGTCTTCAAAAATAAGGACTTATGAGTGACTTTTTTGCTCTTTCGAGCCGTTTTGGGGTGAAATCGCCGGGAAAAAGGATGGGCGGCTACGGATGCTGTAATCCCCGCCAGCACCCATGAGCCGCCCATCTGCTTTTTCAGAAGGAGGAACACCCAACTAAGACAAGACTAGCGAAACGGTGGAATTAATCGGCAAACTTGGGAAAGTTTATATTCCGTTTGGAATGAGGGGGATGGGTAAGAATCAGGGGCTGCGTGGGGTTGACAAAGAAGATTCGAGGTTAGCGGAGTTGGCCGGGGCTGACGGGGCGGGATCGGCGTGCATTTTGCAGCGACATCGGCGTTTCTTGAGGAGTAGTCGGCGGCCGTGAGGGATCGTGATATCCCAGGTCTCGAAACTGAAACCCGGGGCAGCCTAGTTCAACGTTGAATCAGCCGTGCGAGACGTGGGCCACCCCCTTTATGCGTCCCCCAAGGCAAGCGAGTGAACTCGCTAAACTGCGATTTGCCGGATGCGGTTTCCACGGCGAATGAATTCCCCTGTGGGGCGTTGATTGGGGTCTGGCGGCAGGAATATCTGTTGCTCTAGTGGCGCGCGGAAGGCGTCGACCCCGCCCGCTAGGTTCGCCCCTCGCAACACCTGAAGTTGTCGTTCGTTCATCCGCATATTGTGATTCTCGTCAAGGTAGATGAGTCCCGCGTCGAATGCCCTATGGTACGTCGGCGAAAGTGCGATTCCGTTTCTCACGTGATCCGCGCTTCCAGCGGCTCCAACGGGGAGAATGTGAGCCGCGTCCACCAGGCGAAGCTGGACGCGTGTCACGGCGCAACGGTTGCCGTAGGCAAATAGAACTTGGCGACGGAAACTGGCAAGGCGGCTAAGGCGGCTCACTTCATGGACGACCCGCTGGCGGGGCGTGGGCAGAGCTTCGATCTCTTGTTCGGGTGGTTGCTGCTGGAGTCGAGTGATCTGGTTGAGCAGCCTTAGGACATTCGCGTCCCTTCCGTAGCGATGCAGGAGTGTGGCGTTGAGGCAATAGGCCATGAACATGTCGGGACGGATGCCTATCGCTATCTCGTTGTTGTCCTTCCGATGAAAACTCAAGCCCTCGGTTTCCGCGCGCTGGACTTCGGTCACGTCGATCTGGACGGACGGGGAACCTGCGGTGAATATCCTGTGTCGTTCAAGGTCGAAACCCGCGAACAGTTGACGGGTGGGTTCATAACCTATGAGGATGGTCGCTCTAGGATCGGGGATCGGAAGGGGGGAAGCGACGCCGGTCATCTGGATGCGGTATTCGTTCGGCAGGGTTACCCTCCCGCCGAACGTGAGTGTCCAAATGTAAACGTAAATGGCGATGCTTCCCGTAGGCGTCGCGACGACGAACCGGCGGGGATTGGCTCCGATTGGAGATGACAGTTGGCCTTCATAACCAGATTCCCGAATTGCGTTAGCGACTACGGCTACGAGTTCGTTTGACGGTAGTCTCGGCATTGGGTGTCCGCGTCTTTCCCCCGTCTTCTCGCAACGGGTCTTCATGTCCGTTCCACATTAGACCGGGATGGTGGATTTTGTATGTGATGTCTGTGCCGCCCATGTCGAACATGGAATCCTGTATCGGTTCCGACCGTCGTTCAAAGCGGCCTAGAGCGCCCTTAAGGTAGTCTTCCCGAAGCTCGACGCAGGTCCATTTGCGCCTCAGCCGTTCGCATACTTCGCCGGTCACACAACTCCCGGCGAAAGGATCTAAGACGTTGTCGCCTTCGTTGGTGAGCATCCGAATGAAAAACTCGGGCAAAGCGGCAGGGAAACGTGCGGGATGGGGCTTGATGCCGTGCTCCGTGCAATATCTCAAGTAGTAGGAATTGCTTTCTGTGTTCGGAATGGCTATGAGATTCGGAGCGATTGCCGCGCCGTTATCTTTGGAAAACTTGTCGCTGATATCGTGACCGCTCGGTCGGAGTTTAGCCTTGTATCCGTTCTTGAGGAGCCCCTTCATTGCGTCGCTGTAGGGAGCTAGAACGCGCCGGTTACTCGCCTTCGGCCACGGAGTCGGGGAGAGCCACCAAACGCAGTTCACCGCGTCCTTCGCGCGAATGCGCCGGACTGTCACCCACTCTGCCGGGCTAGGGAGCTTGGAAGGGTTCCACCAATAGAACTCCTGGGCTAGATAAAACCCAAACTTCCGGCAGAGCATGATAACGAGTTCGAAATGGTACAGAGATCGGGTAGGCTGGCCGGGTATCCATGCGCCACCAATATCGATTACCAGGGATCCGGATGGTTTGAGTAGGCGCTTGAACTGTTCCGCAAAGCGCTCGAACCAGTCAACGTATTCATGGCTCTCCACGTTGCCGTAGTCCTTCTTGCGAACCAGTCCGAATGGTGGGCTAGTCATAATGAGGTTCAGCGACTCGGGTTGGAGGCTAGCCATGTATTCGAGCGAGTCCCCGAGCAGAATTGTCCCGTTCTTTGTCCTGTGGAATGGCTTCACTCTGCCAATTCTATTCCTGGCGCCGGCACATTTTGGACCTACCGCCTTCGGCGACCCCTGCTTCCCTCCGCAGGGGCTAAAGCCGGAGTCAAATTGGGCATTTGCCAAGGGAGTTTTTGAGCTTTCATCGGCCCAGCGGGGTTGGCTCGCTGGGCCGTACTTTGCTTGTCGAGATTCTTGGGGTGGGTTTGCGGCAGTCGGGGATGAATCCCCGACCTACCAGTCGTGCCCTGATACAAACTCGTCAGTTTGAGTTTGCGCGATCCCCGGTCCCCAGGAGCGAGGGACCGGGGGCACCCATTTTTTGTGATGGGTGAAGGTCGCGAAGAGCAGCCGCAGATCCCTCGACTTCGCTCGGGATGACAGCGAAGGATTGATCTTCGTGCCATCCCACCCTAGGCGCAAGAGCAAAAGCGCGCCGAGGATGGGGCACCCCGGTTTTGCGGTTGATGAAAATCGCGGAAGGCAACCGCAGATCCCCGTTCGACTCGTCCGCCAGGCGGACTCGCTCAGGACAGGCTCTCGGTCGCCGCGGCGACTCGGGATGACACATCTGTGGTTGGGACGGGCTGGTTCTGTGCGCTTCAGATTTCCAGGATCACCGGCATGATCATCGGCCGGCGGCCGGTGCTCTTCTGGATCAGCCGCTTCAGTTCTACGCGCACGCGTTCATTCACCATGCCGTAGTCGGACTTCTGCTCCGGCGTCAATCCGTCCAGCGTTTTTAGAACCGTTTCGCGCGCCTGGTCCGTAATATCCGCGCCGCCGAATCCGCGCATCAGTACTTCCGGCTCGCGCTCAACCTTGCCGGTCTTTCTGTTGATGGCGAGGACGGCCAGCACAACACCGTCTTCCGACAAGATGCGCCGGTCGCGAATCACCAGATCCTCGACAACATCGATCGACGATCCGGAGTCGATCAGAATGCGGCCCGCGGTCACCTTGTCCAGTTTGCGCGCGTCGTCCTTGTCCAGCTCCAGCACGTCGCCATCCTCGATCACAATGGCATGATCTACCGCGCCGGTCTCCAGGGCCAATCGAGCATGCTGCCGCAGAAAACGATAATCGCCGTGAACCGGGATGAAGAATTTCGGCCGCACCAGATTGATGAGCAGCCGCATTTCTTCCTGGCTGCCGTGCCCGCTTACATGGATGAGGCCGTGCTGCCCGTCGTCGTAGATGACGTTTGCTTCGCGCCGGCTCAGGTGATCGATGACTCTGAAAATGCCCTTCTCGTTCCCTGGAATGATCCTTGAGCTCAGCACCACCGTGTCGCCCGGATCGATCTTGGCGTGTTTGTGGTTATCGACCGCCGCGCGGCTCAGCGCGCTCAGCGGCTCGCCCTGTGTCCCGCTGATCAAAATCATCATCTTTTCCGGCGGAAAGTCGCGAATCTGTCCGGGATTGATCATCAGCCCCGGCGGAATCTCGATGTAACCGAGATCCTGCGCAATCTCCGTGCTCTCTACCATCGACCGGCCCACCACGGCCACCTTGCGCCCATGCTTGCGGGCGAGCTCCATGGCGATGCGGATGCGATAGATGGACGACGAGAAGCAACTGAAGAAGAGTTTTTTCCTGGCTTGGGTGAGAATCTCGTCGAGCCTGGGAATGACCGCGCGCTCGCTGGGCGTGTAGCCGGGCCGCTCCACGTTGGTCGAGTCCTGAAACAGCGCCAGCACGCCCCGCTTGCCGTACTCGGCAAAGGTGTGCAGATCGAAGGCCTTGTCGTCGAGCGGCGCCAGGTCGATTTTGAAATCGCCGGTATGGATAATGATGCCCACCGGCGTTTCGATTGCCAGCGCCACGCAATCGACCAGCGAATGTGTGACGCGGATGGGCTCAATGGTGAACGGCCCGATGGTGAACTTTCTCTTTGGCTCAATCTCGATCAGCTCGATCTCATCGAGCAGGCTGGTGTTCTTCCAGCTTGTCTTCAACATAGGCCAGCGTGAATTCCGTGGCGTACACGGGGACTTTCAGCTCGTTCAGAATCCACGGCAGCCCGCCGATGTGATCTTCGTGGCCGTGTGTCAGAACGATGGCCCGAACGTGCTTTTTGTTCTCAATCAGGTAGGTGATGTCGGGAACCACAATGTCGACGCCCAGCAGCTCTGTCTCGGGAAACATCAGTCCCGCGTCGATCACAATAATGTCGTCTTCCCAGCGCACGGCCAGGCAGTTCATGCCGAACTCGCCCAGGCCGCCCAGGGGAATGATCTGCAGCTTTTTTGTTTGCATCGGTCACCTATGATGCTACCACTGAGGGCATTGCGCGCACGGGACAGCTCGCACTCCGATGGTGTAGATTAAGTCCGCTGCTCGTTTAAAGCTCAGGAGACAAACTCATGATTGCGACGAGACGAGGATTCATCCAAAGTTCTTTCGCCGGAGCGATTGCCGCCGGATTTCCTGCCATCGTTCCGAGTTCGGTGTTCGGCGCAACCGCGCCTTCAAACCGCATCAATATAGGGGCCATCGGCGCGGGCCGCATCTCGCGTGGCCACGACATGCCGGGGGTGCTGCAATTCACCGGCGTTGCTGGCCGCGACAACCGCATTGTGGCCGTCTGCGATCTCAGCGCGGAACGTGTCGAACTCGGCAAGCAATTCGTGAATGACGCTTATACGAAGAAGCTGGGCAAGCCCTATACCGGCACGAAGGGCTACTCCGATTACAAAGAACTGCTGGCGAACCATGAGATCGATGCCGTCATGATCTCAACCCCTGACCATCAGCATGCGAGGCTGGCCGTCGCCGCTGTTGCCGCCGGCAAGGACGTCTATCTCCAGAAGCCGGCGTCGCTCACCATCAGGGAAGGACGCATCATGGCCGATCACGTGAAGGCCAGCAGGCAGATTCTCCAGGTGGGATCGCAACAGCGCTCGTGGAAGCAATTTGCGCGCGCCGTGGAGCTGGTGCGCAATGGCCGCATCGGTACCGTGCAACGCGTCGAGATCGGCCTTCCCGGCGATCCAGCTGGCGGAAATCCGCAGCCCATGCCGGTGCCCGAAGGATTTAACTACGATGCGTGGCTCGGCTCAACACCCGAAGTGCCCTACACAGTTGACCGCGTGATGCCGCAAAAGGGATTCGACCGCCCCGGATGGCTGCGCATGGAACAGTTTGGCGCGGGCATGATTACCGGGTGGGGCGCGCATCATGTTGACACCGCCCACTGGGGAATGGATACCGAACTCACCGGTCCTGTCGAAATCTGGGGCCATGCCGAGTTTCCAACGGAAGGTCTCTGGAATGTCCACGGCCCATTTAAAACCTACGGCCGTTATGAGAATGGCGTAGTGATGACGATCTCCGGCGACTTTGAAAACGGCATCAAGTGGATTGGCGACAAGGGCTGGATCTTCGTTTGCCGCGATCAGATGGCAACGCCTACCGCTTCGGGAGCCCCGGCGGTCCCGATCGTTCCGCTGCGCGCGAGCGATCCGGCGATTTTCGATTCCGTGATTGGTCCCGATGGCTGGCATCCCTACACCTCCGACGATCAGCACGGAAACTGGCTCGACTGCATCCATTCACGAAAGGCGCCTGTGGCCCCGGCCGAGATTGGCCACCGAGCCTGTTCCACTTGCCTGCTGCACTGGATCGCGATGAAAGTGCAGCACCGTGTGTACTGGGATCCGAAAACCGAGATGATCCAAGGCGACGATATTGCCGCCAGCCTGCTCTCCCGGCATCAACGGCATCCCTACGAAATCGCTTGACGCTACGCGGTGGCGCCGACGAAAAAAGGCCACACACCGCATGTTTTGCAGTGTGTGGCCCTTGGTTTCTTCAGACTCTTTATTTATCCGTTGCTTTGACTGGATCGCTATCCGCCAGGAAAACCGACGATGAGATGTCCAGTGTTCAAGATCAAATCCGCGGGAATGCAAACTGGGGCATCGAATCGATCGTTGTAGCGAGACACTGCGCTCGCGGTGAAGCATCCAGATGAGGGAATGCCTCAATCAGGGGCTGAAGGCTTCTTGTCTGCCCGAAGCGTCCGGTTTCTCTCCACCACTCCCATCCCTCATCGAGAGTCCGCGCGAAGCCGATATCAACGCCGAGATAGGCCCCCCAGTCCTCCCATTTAGGCGGCACATCGACAAAACCATCTGTGTACGCGGACCAGGGAATCCCATAAGCCTGAGCCAGAATGGCGCAGTGCAGGCTGCCGGTAAGCACGAAGGAGGCACCGGCAATTTGATGAATTAAACTCTGGATGCTGCTGACTCCCGCCCTTTGGTATTTCTTCCAATACCAAACATCTGCCAAGAATCCATTCAGATCGATGGACTTCAAGAATTTCAGCCTGGGTTCAACGTAAGTCCTGCTCGTCTTCGATTCATCGCATCCACTTGCTTCCGCGCATCGCGCAGCAGTTTGCGAATTAAATCTGAAAATATGCCGAATCACGATTGATTTGTTATGGGACACGACGGGTTTCGGAAATAGAAATGGGATCAACAAGGCCGGATCTCCGAGGGGAATGCTCACTGGCAGGCCAAGACCCTTGGCAGTGAGGGGGCCCCTGACAGCATGGACTCGCATATCGGGTTGAACCAGATCCATCCGTTCTTTTCCCTTCCAACCGGATCCCCATATATCCAGCGGAAATTCAAGGAGCCGCAAGCAATCGCCAGAGAGGAATGAGCCCATGGTCAAGAGGCATCTGCCTGAATTGATCACATCTTTATCGTCCACATGAATGTCGGCGCATTCAAAACCAAGCCCTGCCAGAACATAGGGCGTCAGCGCGTCTCCAAGATTCCGGATGAAGTGGTTCATTCCAAAATCAAAGACCCTCAACCTGGGCAGCCGGGACTGCGCTCTGTTGCTTTGGCCCATCCAGTTTCTAACTGGTCCGAACAATGTAGCTCCACACGGGTTGAGATTCCATAAAGTAGAATCCGCGGCGATGCACTTAGGTGGGTTCAATTCGCCGAGAAGAATCAGGACCCAGGCTAGGGGTTGCCCTGGTCTTGAATTCGGCAAAGTGGACGCGAATGACGGTCGCGGTGGCCGACGCCTTTTGGGTCAGCCATGTTACAGATGAAGTCCCGCTGCTGATTGGGCGTTCTAGCTGGTGTGCGGCCGTGAACTCGCCTCGGTGTAGCCAGAAAGAATGGGCGCCAGTTCAACATCGGCCGCCACGCACTCAATCGTCGCTTCGATAAATCCACGCCAGTTGCCGGCGTCGATGTGCTTTCCCTCAAAGAGATAACCGTAGACGGGGTTCAAAGCGCAGTATGTGTTGAGCGCATCGGTCAATTGAAACTCGCCCGATGGGTCGAGCCGGGTTTTGTCAATTGCATCGAACACATCGGGCGTGAGCACGTATCTTCCGAAAACGCCATATAAGGAGGGCGCGGATTGCGGCGATGGTTTCTCGACCATCGAGCTCACACGAAGCGCTCGAACATCTCCCTCGGCTCTCTCCGGGCCCACAACCAGAATTCCGTAACGGGGAGTCTCGCATCGCCGAACCAGGCGCATTGCAATCACGGTTCCCTTCTGTCGGCGGTAGCATTCGGCCAATTGAGCGATGCACGGACTCTGCGCGAAAATCAAGGCGTCGGGCAAGATGACCCCGAATGCCTGGTCCTTTATCGCCGGCTCGTGCGCATCGGATCGCGTCGGCAAGACCGAGCGGGGCGCTCTGGATGACGAACGAGAACCTTAGCCCGCTGCACATCGCGCGCAGTTTTTCGGCTTCGTCCTCGCAACCATGTGCATCCAAAAAGTGTTCCAGCCTGTATATCCCGCTCGAAGAATCTTTGTAAACTCGAGTCGGATGGGGAGCAGACGAAGATTATGTGATCGATTCCGCTTGCCGCAGCTTCTTCCACTGCATACAGAATCAGCGGTTTTCGCCCCACAGGAAGAAGCTCTTTGCGAACTGCCTTCGTTGCTGGAAGAAGCCTCGTCCCCCGTCCGGCGGCGGGAATTACCACCGACTTTACCGGTGAAACAATGCGGAGTTGAGGAGACGCCGGCATTACGCTTTCACTGACTCCCATTTCATCTCCGACGCCTTCAGCCGGGGATGGGAAACCAGCAGGTGCCAAACCAGAGCCTGAAATGACTCGGTATGCGGTGTTACGGTGGCGGGGTTCGGCACCTTTACAATCACGCAGGCATCCGCGACCTTGGCGGTATATCCGCCGTCTCGACCGACCACGCCGCAGATTTTAGATCCGACCTGCTTTGCGTATTGCAGAGCACGCACAAGATTTGCGCTGATGTTGCGCTCTGCGTCTCCGCCGCCAACGGAGAATACGAAAATCAGGTCGACGGCTCGCAACCTGCTGCCGCGCAGCCAATTGATGTATACGGAATCCCAGCCATCGTCATTGATTCGGGCCGTCAGCTCCGAGACATTGTCGCTCGGCGCGTACGCCTCAATATCTGCTATCTTTCGAAAATCGCACACTGCGTGAGAAGCGTTTCCGGCTCCTCCTCCCACGCCCAGAAAAAACACGCGCCCGCCATGAACGCGTGTTTCCTCGAGCAGTTCGGCCATTCGCTCGATTCCATTTTCGTCGAGATCATGCAGACTTTCGATGGCTTCCTGAATATACGTCTGAGCATAACTCATCAATATGCGCTCCTTGAGCTTGCGCGCTCAATTTCGGCCGCAAGGCCCTTACGATTGAGACAGAATCCGCGAGAGTGGTTGCGATGAAGTCCGGCGTCACACCATGCTCCGCCATCTGATCGCAGAGGTAGCATTTTCTCGGACTCAAAAGAATTGCGCGTGAACCGGCGCTCTGCCCCGCGACCACATCGGTGAGGCCATCCCCGATCATGACAGACTCGGAAAGATCGATGTTCATTTCTTCGGCTGCCTTCAGCAGCAGTCCGGGTTTGGGTTTGCGGCATGTACAGTTGAGCAGATACTCGGGGTGAATAGCCTGGGGATGATGCAGGCAGTAATACACGGCATCAATTGCGCCGTCGCACCCTTCAATCATCTTGGCGGTAACGGCATTCAGGATTTCCTCGGTAAACTTTCTTTTGGCGATTCCCGGTTGATTCGACACAACAACAACAAGAAACCCCATGTCGTGAAACGCCGAAATCGCTTGCGGAACTCCATCGGCAATGTGGAATTCATCCGGATTGCTCGGCGAGTCGACCGTCCCGAAGTCAGGGTTGTAGACATAGGAGTTGATGACTCCATCGCGGTCCAGGAAAATTGCCTTCTTGAGTGTGGTCGTCACGGATAGCCGGAGTGACTTTCTAATTACACTTCTACCGTCGCCGGGCTGGCGGATTTCTCCAGCCGCCTCATATGAGCCAGACGTCCGTCGCGAGAAACGATGTCGAAAATGACTTTGCTGCCTTCGAATTCAAAACGGAAATTAAGCTCGCGCAAACCTGCGCGTCGCATTGCTTCTCGCAGAATAGCCTTTGGGCCTTCGCAATAAAGAGTAAGGAATCCGCCTCCGCCGGCACCGGTAATCTTTCCGCCGATTGCGCCGTTGCGCTTGGCGAGTTCATACCATCCATCGATGCGGGGATTGCTGATTCCCTTGGCGAGACGCTTCTTTGTCTGCCAATGGAGGTCCATTAACTCGCCGAATCGCGTCAGATTGCCCCTGCAAATGCAGTCGCGGATTTCAAATCCCATGTCTTTGATTTCCCGAAGACTACTCACAACCTCAGCGTCGCTTTTCCTGGTCGCGCTATCCTGGCTTGACAGGATCGTATTGGCATCCCGCACCTCTCCGGTATAGAAGAGAAGCATGTTATTCTCGACCTCCTCGATGATCTCGAAGGGCAGCGCCAGCCGAGTTGCTTTGACGGTTCCGTTTTTCGCGATATCCAGTTGGGTCAAACCGCCGAAAGCGGCCATGTATTGATCCTGCTTGCCAATCGGCTTCTTCAGAATATCGAGTTCGATTGCGCACGCTTCCTCCGCCAGACTCCTGAGTTCTCACCGGATCCTGCGACAACCCGTGCAAGGCTTTGAGCAGGCCAACGAGATAACAGCTTGATGATCCAAGTCCAGTGCCGGCGGGAATATCTGCGATGGAGACGATTTCGAGACCAGTTTCGAAACCGAAGAATCTCATCGCCTCCCTCGCCAGCGTGTGCTGTACTTCATCCGCGTGACGCACGAGTTCAGTCTGGCTGTATCGAACTCGAATCATATCGTCCACAATCGGAGCATTCACGTTGAGGTACATGTATTTATCGATGGCAACAGCAAGAACAAATCCGCCATACTCCTGGTAAAAAGAGGGCAAGTCCGTTCCTCCGCCACCCAAAGTTACTCGATATGGCGTGCGCGTCATAATCACGGCTGGGCATCCTGATCTTCGGCGATTGCCATCCAACTGCCGACCGCAGCGCTTTTGTATGTCATTTCGATCATGCGTTGAGCCTCGGAGCCCGTCGTGCCCGCTTCCCTGTGGAGTTCGATGTTCCGTGACGGCCGCTAGAAACTCTCTCCATTCGTCCCGCCAGTCGTTGCCGGGTTCGAAGGTCAAGTGCTGCTCACAAGGCCGAGAGTGATCGTCATTCCGTTTCGCCCAGGTTATTGCCGGCGGGCCATAATGCCCGTCCCGGCCTTGCGGACTGCAGATATCCGTTCCGGCCGTAGAGGTCTAGCCGGAAGGAGTTAATCCATTGCGTCCAACTAACGTGGACCTGGGCGATCTGACGGTTTTTGGTTTCGAACAGGCAGAAGCAGTTGTCCTCCACTTCGCGAAGGTTCCAGAAGAAATTGCTTCTTTGTCCAAGCACGCGAACCGGCTCTCCCAGGAGGTAGCGGATCAAATCCATCACATGGATGCCCTGCTCCAGAAGCACGCCGCCGCCGGAAGCCTCGGGATCAGTGTGCCACTCCTTCTCGAAGCCAGGCCTGCCGCCATGGCCAAAATGGCAGCGCATGAAGGAAAGCTCACCCAGTTCGCCACCCTCAACAAGCTCCTTCGCTTTGCGAATGTGCGGGAGGTGGCGATAGTTGAAGCCGGTCTTGAGCACTTTACCCGAGGCGCGCGCCGCGTCAACGATCCGTTCAGCTTCGGCCACGTTTCGCGCCAGCGGTTTCTCGCAGAGAACATGCTTGCCCGCCGCCAGGGCTGCGGATGCGATCTCGGCATGAAGCATGGTTGGCGTAGCCACAATCACGGCATCAACGCCCGGCGCAGAGATACATTCTCGCCAGTCACTGAAGCTTCTGGCTCGCGCCGGCGAGGCAACCCTTGCCGCAGCGGCAATGTTGGCATCGGCTACTGCCAGGAGCTCGGCCGACTTTGCTTCATTTAGAACGCGTGCACGGATCTGACCGATCCGCCCCGCTCCAATCAATGCGATCCCGATCATTTTGCTCCTGGCGATACGCGTCTAAGTGTCCAAGTGTCGGAGTCGAGGAGCGATGTGAAGTTCTGATCCAGGTGTTCCCAATCGTCCCAGACAGCACTGATTAACTTTCCCGTTATAGGGATGGGAGTACCAGCCAGCATCAGCGCAAGGCGGGCTGCACGCTGTGCGGAAACTCCTCCCGTGGCATCCATTTCATTCAACGCGCGCAGCGCGTCTTCACCAGCCAGCGAACCGGCAGCGCGCAATTCGTCCCACATTGCGCTCTTCACCGGACCGGGTGCGATCGCGTTTATATAGATGTTCTTGTCTTTCAACTCCATCGCGATGCATTTCCGTGAATCGCACGATCGCTGCTTTGCACGCGCTGTACGCTGAGAAGAACGGACGCCCGTAGGCACCGCCGCCGCCCGAGAAATGAATGATACGTCCGGCACGATTCTTCAACATGGAAGGCAGAATCGCGTGCACAACGTTGAAGGCACCGGTTATGTTGATGTCGACAGTGCGCGCCCAGTGCGCAGGATCATTCTGCTCCACCGGTCCTATTGGACCGTAACTCCCGGAAGCGTTGACCAGGATCTCTACGGACCCGATTTCCTTTTCGACTGCGCCAATCGCCCGTGAAATCGTATCCGGACACGTAACGTCCATTTCAACCTGCATGCAGCGGGCGCCAGTTGATCCAATCTCGGCGACCAGACCGGATAGCGATGACGATCGAGACGCCAAAGCGACCGTCGCACCGTCGCGCGCGAACTCGTGGGCGATCGCACTGCCGATCGTCCCCGAAGCCCCGACAATGAGCGCCACCTTCCCTCGAACCGTCACGCCCGCACTTCCTCGTGGACTGGCGCTTGCGCGCGGGACGCGAAGAACTCGACCGTCCGCTTCGCTCCTAAAGCGAGTGGTATTTCTGGTTTCCAGTGAAGAAGACGCGATGCCTTCGAAATGTCGAGTGTAATCTTGTCGATCTCGCCCGGGCGGGCTGACGCGTATCGCGGCTCGATGTTTTTCCCCAGCAAATCACGAATCGCCGCAAAGACCTCGTAGTCCGTAGTGGCCTCGCCACTGCCGATGTTGAACTTCTCTCCCCCGCCGAGTGCGAGGGCGGCTATATTCGCGCGTACCGCATCTTCAATGTAGACATAATCGCGATACTTCGTGCCGTCGCCATAAATGACCGGCTGGATGCCCGCAAGCATCTGCTCGCAGAAAATCGCGAAGACTCCGGCGTCTCCCTTTGAACTCTGGCGGGGTCCATATACATTTCCGTAGCGGAGAACAACATACGGGAGACCGTACAGAAATGAAAACGTGAAGAGATAGTGTTCGATGGTATGCTTGCTGATTCCGTACGGAGTGATGGGATTGATGGGGCAGTCTTCTCCAACCGGTTCCGTTGCCGGTTCGCCATAGCCGGCGCCGGCGCTGGCGATATAGATGAATCGCCGAAGCCTGTACTGCACTGCCAGTTCCAATAGATTGATGGAGCCAAGGATGTTTACCGATGCGTCGAAAACCGGTTCTCGTACGCCGCGCCTGACGTCCATCTGAGCAGCGTGATGGTTAATGATCTCGGGCTGCTCCCGCTGAAACACTCTCTCGAGAAAAGCCCGATCGAGGATATCGCCGCGATAGAACCTCGCCTCAGGATTCAGGTTGCTCTCCGAACCGCGGGACAAATCATCAATAATCGCAACATCGTGCCCCTGCTCGATATAGCCGTCGGCCACATGTGAGGCGATAAATCCAGCTCCGCCGGTTACCAGTATTCTCATGATTTTGGCTCCCACATAAAAAACAGTTAAACTGCGCCTTCCTGCGAGAAGAAACCGCAGATGGTCTTTCCGATAATGATCAAATCCAACCAGATCGACCAGTGGTCGATGTAGAACATGTCCATCCTCATCCGATCTTCGTAGGTGGTAGCCTGACGCCCGTTGACTTGCCAGTACCCCGTGAGGCCCGGTTTGACAGTCAGGCGCTTTTCCATCAGTTTTCCGTAGCGTTTTGTTTCGGCGAAGGAGATGACCCTGGGACCGACGAATGTCAATTGGCCGGTGAGCACGCTGAAAAATTGCGGAAACTCGTCGATGCTGAATTTTCTGAGTGTTCGCCCGACCTTCAGAACGCGCGGATCCTCTGACAGCTTGTGATTTTCCGCGAACCGTCTTTGCATCTCTGGATTGCGGTGGATCACCGCGTCGGCATCCCGGACCATCGTGCGGAATTTGAGATAGTAATGGATGCGACCGTCAGATCCCACGAATTCTCGCCTGTGAAAGAGCGGCCCGCGGTCTTCGAGGTAGATAAGTCCCCAGATGACCGGGGCAATCAATACTGTGACAATGCTGCCAATCGACCCAATCGCGAAGTCGAGCAAGACCTTGCAGCTTCGTTGCAGCACTGCGGACCACGCCGCATCAGCGCTCAAGCGGATGCCTCCGCTGTAGGGATCAACCTCACAAACATCGCCATGCTCGCGGAATAGTCGACTCGACAGACTCAACCTCAATCCCAAGTTGCCGGCAGGCTTGAATAATCTCGGTCATCAGGCTGTTTGGATTTGTCGCTTCGTCAAGATCGATTACGACAACATTGGCTCGCGTGCACTCCAAGATTGCCCGCCAGTCATCCAATTGACCCAAGACGGGCCAATCATGCCTCGGAACTCTATCAGCGTCGCTGTCGCGGGTCTGAATCGAGCCGAGCACCTGGTATCCGCCAAATCGCTGAATCGCGAGGTGGCGCTGAAACTCCCGCAACCCCTCACCGGCACCGATCATCACGACACGCTTTCGCGCGTATCCGGCCTTCCAGAGTTTGACGTATGCGGCGCGGACAATGAAACGGCCCATCAGGACGGATGGCAATGCGCAGACAAACCACACTATGGCGCCGTGCCGGAACAGTGCACCCTTCGAAAACAGAAACGTCCCAACATACGCGAATGCGAAGATGGCGGACAGAGCCTTGACGACACTTGCCAGCTCCTGTTCGGGTCGTTTGAGCAGGGCGGACTGGCGGCGGTCGAGCAGCTGCAAGGCGCCCACAGCCAAGAGCAGCAGCAACAGACCGTTGCCGGCGATCGATTCCGGCCGGACTCCAGACAACCGGCCTCCGGTCGCCGCGATGGTCATTTCTTGAGCCGCCAAAAGCGCCAGAACATCGGTGATGACCCGGGACCATGTCTCGCACCACTTCAAGGCAGCGAGAGAAAGGATGCGCGGACCCGTCCGCTCTTCCCTAATCTCTCTCGATGAAGGCAGAACACTTGAGATTGGGCTCATCGTTTGGCTTTCATCGGGTTGCCGCTCGCCGGCTGCTTTTTCCGGAGCGGCTCTATGAAACGTAATACCCCTCCTCCACGACCTCCGCGGACGATCGCAAGCTGAGCTCTGCCGGCACACGATTGGTTTTCAGCGTATATCCCGCCTTTACTGCATCGCGGTAAAACATCTGAACCGTCTCCAGCGAATAGTCCTCCAGGGACTTACCCACAAGCGACAGTTTCTTGAGTAAGTCGTTCGTAACGGTAATCACGTGGCAGCCAATCGCATCGGCCTGGAAGATATTGAGGACTTCCCGGGGACTGGCCCATATCAGTTCAAGATGTGGGTGATCTGCCAGAACGCACACGGCCTCGGCCATCATCGGAACAGGATCGCGACCGGTATCGGCCATGCGGCCAGCAAACACAGAGATGTAAGCCGATGGCCCATCTGCAAGACACGCGGCGGCGACTTTCACCTGGTCCAGCGTCATCAAAGCCGTGACATTCATTCGCACCTGCCTTCGCGCCAGACGTCGAATGAGTGACGCGGAGCTCGCTCCCCTGGAATTCGTCACGGGTATTTTCACGATCACCTGCGGGCCCCAGCTGGAGATATCAAGTGCCTGCGCTTCCATTTCGCTGAAGTCGTCTGCAAACACTTCAAACGAAATCGGCTTGTCGGGGATCGCGAGCAACACCTCGCGCGCGAAGGCCGCATAGTCGTTCACCCCGGCTTTGCGCATCAATGTTGGATTCGTGGTGAACCCCTTGATCAGCGGATTCAACGAAAACTCAACGATACTTTTGAAATCCGCGCCATCGGCGAAGATCTTCACCTTCAGAGCATCCAGACGCATGGGCCTCACCTCGTCAACAATTTACTAACCGCATTCGGAATTACTTCCTGACTAACTTTGGCCGGCCGTCGCAGTCGTTTCTCGGCCACATTCTTCAGCAGATCCTCAAGCTTTTCGACAATCACATCCCATTCATATTCCTGTTCGACCGCACGTCGCGCGGCCGCCGTGATTCTCTCGCGCAATGAAGCATCCTCGAGCAGCCGGACGGTGGCGTTTGCAAACGCGATTGGGTCATTTGCGAGCAGTAAGTGCTCGCCGTCGCGTACAGGGAGGTCCCCACATGCAACGGAGGTCGCCACCACGGCGGTTCCCGTGGCAAACGCCTCGAGGACCTTGTTTGTGACGCCGACCCCAACCTGAATCGGCGCTATCGACACCGTTGCGGCGGCAATAAACGGACGCAGGTCCGGAACAAAATCGTGAATCTCCACGGCTTTCGAATCCCGCCATCGCGACAGATGCCGCTGTGCCTGATTGCCAACAATCGACAATCGCGCGCCTGGGACAGCCCTGAGCACCAGCGGAAACACGTGTTCGAGAAACCATTCGGCAGCCCATCGGTTCGGCGAATAAGTAAAACTGCCGGTGAAGACAAGCAAACCGCGTTGTTCTTCGTTGGGATTCTTGACGTGGTATTTTCGCGTGTCTACGCCATTTCCGATCACGGCCAAATTGGCATCGCGTGCCAGCTGGCGAATTGCATCAAGATCGACGCTCGAGCAATACACGGCCGCATCTACCTGTCTTGCGAGCCGCGGCTCGTATTTCCGGAACTTGAATGCCTCCTCCGCCGCAGCGAGTTTTTCCCACCAGCGGCCCAGGGTCCGTGCGCGACGGTTGTAGAGGAGCATCGAATCGGTTGGATCGCAAACAATCGGGACATCACAGTCTTGAGGAATATACTGCAGCGCGCGCCAGCGTTCGCAATAGATCACGTCCGGGCGATGCATCGTCATCGCGTTCTTTACCGCGGCGCGCATTGATCTCGAAGAAACATATGCGATCCGCAACGGGGTGCGGGTCGGCAGCGCAAGCGCACATCGCGCCAGCGCACCGGGCAAGCTGAATGTCCCGTAACGGACGGTTGAACAGACATCTTGCATGGCCTTAAGCCGATCGAGATCGGTCCCGGATTGGACAGCGCAGATCAGATCGATGCTATGTCTCTGCGCAAGCCGCGGAATCAGGTTATGACTACGCACCCTCGCCGGCCACGGGACAAAGGGAACAACGTATAGGATTCGCACACTCTCTCGCTTAATGGTCCATGATTCGAGCTTTAGGTATGGAATTCAGGTCTACAGTTAGTCGAGCGGCACTCAACGGCGGCTTAATTCCAACAATGAGATGTTTCGGCGAAGCTTCGCGCACAAAAGATCGCCGGGGTAGCTGTTGTTTTCCGGCTCCAGAACGCCTATGTCGCAAATGCCTGCTTCATTGCTGATGTGCTGCTCTCAGACAACGACTGCTCATAGAGCGCTTCGAACCGCCCTGCCAATTTATGCCATGAGTACTCTTCTTTCACGAGAGCGCAGCCGTTCTCGGCGAGGGCTCTGCGCTGGTCGCTGTCGACCAGCAACCGCTGGGCGGCGACGGCGAAGTCGCTGATGGAGTTCACCACTTCGGCATCGCGGCCAGGACGCAAAGAAATTCCCTCCACACCGAGAGCGTTCGTAAGTACGGGTTTACGCATGGCCATAGCCTCAAGAACTTTCAGCGCGATGCCCCCGCCGCTCTCAAGATAGTTGAGAATGAGCGACGCGGAAGAGATATAAGGACGAACGTCCGGCACAGCACCCGTAACGGTAACGCCATGTTTCTGCGCCAATTGCTTCAGATGCGGGGGAACTCCCTTGCCCACGATCGTGAGGCTCGCCTCGGGAAGAAGGGCTCGAATCCGCGGGAATATCTCCGACAACACTATCCGCAAATTATGCTGCTTCGGCCGCCACGCGAAGCTCCCGGTCATCACCATGGAGAATGGCACTTCCTTTACTTCCGGCATGGGGCAAAAGTATTCAGCATCGACTCCCGAAGGAATCGCGGTGATCGCGGCCTGCGGGGAAACCTCTTGAAGGTAATTCTTGTCTGCTTCGCTCACCGTGACGCAGTGATCGAAGCGAGCGGCCATTTCTGCTTCGAACTTTCTTACCCGCCCAGCTTGCAGATTCAAGGCAATTCGCGCCACAGGGTTAGCGATATGTTCCGCTTGCCGCTCCCAGACCTTGAACTCGATGTTATGTTCGCGAAGGATTACGGGACAGCTGCGATCGCAATGGGCCAGGAGCCAGGCTGTATTCAGATGTTCGAGTTCGATGATGTCGGGACGGTATCTCTTCGTGGCGCGCTCAAACGCTTCGCGAAACTCATTTGAGGAATATTTTCCGGCTGTCCCGGGCGGCGAGCCGAAGACGCCGCGCATTAGGCTTCGGGCGGTCCACCCGCGATCATCCGAAGTGATCACATCGGCACACATCGACCGAAGTGCAGAGATGTTCGCGCCATCGTCTGGCCGCGCCAGTGACAGCAGGATGATTTCATGGCGTGCTGATAGATACTTGATGGGGTTGTAATACCCGATTCTTCCACCATCGCTTGGAGGGTACGGAAGGAAGTGGGTTACAAGCAGGATTCGCATGGCAATTCAGGAGTTCAGTTGTGAGAACGGTCCGCGGTGCGATTTTTCCAGGCCGGCCCGCGGTGCTTGCTTGCTGAACTCGATCACGGTGTACCAGGCATATTCCCTGAGAGACGGGAAAATGCGGAAAAGCATCTGGTCGATGCGATCAAGGCAATGAAGAACGGCGTTAGCGACCGAGAGTCCAAAGATCCGGAACGGCGTCGCCGCTACGGCAGTCAGGTAATGAAAGCGGCAGACAGGATGAAGTCCGAAGCCGGCCGCGCTCTCGATATCCTTCACGGTCATGGGCCGCTCGTCTTTGGAACGAAGGTTGGGAGTTGCCCAACGGAGAAACCACAAAAGCGGATGATGAATCATAGGCTCGGTGAAATAGGCAATTCCATCGGGCTTCAGGATTCGAGCGATCTCGCGGTAAGCGCGCGGAAGGTCAAGATGATGGAGAATTCCATTCCCGAACACGTAATCAAAAGTCCGGTCCGGATACCCGGTGCGATGTGCGTCGCCAACCGTCAACTCCACGTCTAACCCGGCGCGCTGAGCCTCGGCTTGTCCGCAGGAAACCTGATACTCAGATACGTCCACGCCTCGCACATGCGCGCCCCGCTGCGCCAACAGGAAGCTGAATCCGCCCGAGCCACAACCGTAGTCCAAAGCGGTCTTGCCACGCAGGTCGCACGTCGGCCACACTTGTGCCCAAAGAATTCCCTTCTCACTCTTTTCGTAAAACACCTCGGAGAACATCCGAAGAGCGCGGAGACTTAAAGGGATTCTTTCGAGGCTATTATGAAACTCTCGTTCGCGCTCGATACGCGCTTCCAGAACATCTGGCACAAACGGACCGCCTTTGGCTTACTCTGCAGGTCGCAGATGAGTTTCGAGGAGAAAAATTACATCCGCAGCGTCGGTGCGGCCAAGCTTTAGACGCGCGCCGGTGAATATAAATGGCTTGTTCCCGAACGGGCGCACTCTGGAGAACTTCATCAGTTTTCCCGGCAGCGGAATCACGCGCTTTGCTGTTTCGCTGGCTTCATCCAACCTTGCCAGACATACTCTGAATTGCACGCACGTTTTCTGCACCGCTCTGGAGCTTAGAACCGATAGGTAAGATTGTTGGGACGAGAGCCAATGGGTCGTGCAGGCGCCCCTCCGACAATGGCGTACGGGGGAACATCTTTTGTTACCACGGCCCCAGCGGCAACGGCTGCTCCCTCGCCGATATCGATTCCAGGCAGAATAATTGCGCGAGCTCCGATGAAAACCCGGTCTCCAATCGTGACCGGAGTCTCCGACGGCGCGGAAATCGGGCGCAAACAAGTCATGCTCAAGAGTCAGAATTACAGCTTGAAAAGAGATACTCACGAAGGCGCCAATTGTCAGCGGGAAACGACCATCCAGGACGACGCATCGATTGATCACGCTGCCTTGGCCGATGATGATTCTTTTGGGGCCGCCCAGGATGATGCAACCGGCTTCAATTCTGACTCTCTTGCATACTTTCATTCCAAAGAGCCTATAGATATTTGCCCTTAACACCCTGGTGGGAAAATGTCCCGCCATATTCAGGAGTGAATTGCGAAGATCCCCGGCATAAATCCCGGCGTTCCAGACGAATGCCTTCAAGGAGGTCGACGTGGCCGACGAATGGCCCTGAAACTCATCTGGGATGGGCAGAGGTATTTTAATCCTGGGCATAAAAACGCCACGGTTGGGCCGGTCGACGGCCGATGTCCTTGCGAGGATTGATACGCATCATGAGCTGACGCTGAAGGATCTTGGGAAAGCTGTCGATCCAGAGCGGGAACGCAGGACGCGCGGCGCTTGTCGAACCTCGTACGACAAGACGAATTGCATGAAGCAGTCCTGCGATTCGCATCAGAGCCTTCCAACCAAGATCCGATAAGAGGGCAAAACGGCTGGATTCCTTGCCCGCCAAATACGCCGCAGAGAGAGAGCGACCTGTTGCGGCGAGCTTGGTTTTGTCGACCTGGGAGATGCGGGCGCCGTGATCGCGGTCTCCTGCCTGGATGCGGTTGATCTTGAGGAACCGATGCTCCCTGCCGATTTGCAGCCAGTAGGCGTGGTCGATGGCTACCCGCAATGTTGGATCAAGCCGATGACGATCCGTTACACACCGCCGGAAGAACACCGTCGGCTGTGGGAATATATATTGGCGCACGATTCGGTCAAAGCCGAACGGCGGCATGCACCAGATCATTTGTAAACCGCTGTCTTCAGAGATCATCGCAACTTCTCCGTGGACAACATCGACCTCGGGATGCTTGACCAGCGCCGCGACGGAAGTAGAAATAACCAAGCGGTCGAAATAAACGTCGTCAGAATTGAGCCAGCCGACGATCTCGCCCTTGACCCGATCGAAACCTTTATTCAATGCATCCGCGTGACCGCGATCGCGCTCCGAAATCCACTCAATCGAATAGCCGGGGCCATGATCTCTCGCTTCCCAGTCCCGCAACAGCTCCACTGTGCCGTCCGTGGACCCGCCGTCGATCACAATCTGATGGATCGGCCGGTACTCCTGGAGTTCTACGGAGCGCAGCGTCTCCTCAATGAACTTCGCCTGGTTGAAGCTTGGAGTCACGATACTGACGAGTGGGTTGTATGCCATTTTTCTTCCGGGCGATCCGGATCAGATTGAGCTGGGGATTTCCTCGCTCAGGGCCTTGTTGAACACACCCTCAGCATAGTGATCGTGCACCGCAACCTGATTTGCGCCGGGCAATTGCGCGTGGGAGGCGCGAAGTGCGCGAAGGGCCCGCACGGCAACAACCGGCAGGATCCAGTTGCTCACGCAAGCTAAAGCGCACACCGCGCCCAGGATTGTTCCCGTCGCTCCCGAGCGTGACGTCAAGGCCGCGCCGGTCATGGCTATAAGAAGTCCCTCTCCTATATGCACCAGTGCGGCAAATCGTTCCCGACCGAACCCGACGAGAATAATGCACCAATAGTGAGACCACGCAATTTGCAGAAAATAGACCGCGAAAGCTACCTGGAAAATGAGCGGTTCGGTCAGTCTGCGGCCAGTCCAAAGCGAGATGACTTTGCCGCCAAAGGGGGCGAGCACAATCATGCACAGCGCTCCCACGCCAATCACCAGCCAGCCCGACAACCAAGTGCTCCGCCGCACCCACTCGTTGCTACCCGAACTCCGTGCGTCCATGATGGCAGGCCATAGAGGCACGGTTACCATGCTAAGCACACTCATCATTACAAACAGCAGGCGGACGAATAAGCCGTAGTCAACCGCCGCTTCCGGACCCCGCATCGTGGCCAGGATCACTACCGGCATTTGTGTCTGCAGTAGCCCTGCAGCGCCGAGCAGGAGAAACGCCAACCCCGAAACCGCTAGAGGCCGTAGCCGGTTCAGGTTCCGATGGAGATGGATAAAGGTGATTCCCGTCTTTCTCAGAACCAATGCGGCGTTTGCTGCCGAACCCACCAGCGTCCCACCACTCAATGCGATAACGAACACCGTGATTGACGGCCAGAACCGCGGCAATACTAATAAACAAATGAATGTGAATACGCTGCCCGTAATCCGCATCAGGTTGGTAACGTAGATTTCGAGATTGCCTATCTGCACGCCCTCAAAGGTCTGCAGAACTAATTGCATGAATGAAAGGGCAACCATCGTGAATCCCGCCACGAGCAACTCATGTTCAGGAAGTCGCACGCGCGGTCCAGCCATTTTCATCCAGAGGAGAAACGCCCCGCTCACGACGAGCGCGGTGGCTCCGGCGGTAACGGCGGCATACGCCACGGCCGAGCCCAGCATTTCGGAAATCCGATTCGCCTCGATATCCCCGGATGCAATCAGCCGGCCCAGCGCGGAGTTCACTCCGAAATTGCCAAGAATCATCCAGTTAATTACCCCGAAGAGCAGTAGAAACGCGCCGAACCTTTCTGCGCCCAGGGAGTGGAGAGCGATGGGCATCGCGATGATGACGACACCTGCCGAGGCAAGGCGCGCAACCATTGCTGTGGCCGTGGACGCTGTGACTCCGCGTCCATCATTCAGCTTTTGGAGAATTCCTGTCATTATCGAGACGTACCTGCGATCGGGCCGTACTTCGGCTCCCCGCCATTGCTTGGCGAGTACCAGCACGCTGGTAGAGGTAAGGGCGGCCGCTGCTCGCTTTCGAAATCCAGTTTGTGGGGAAAATCGCTTCGCGGCCTTGTTGATGCCACACGCCGTCTATTTAAGAAAGTAAACTCCAGTACCCGCGGGATTTCTATTTTGCCGCATTTTACGGGTGGCCGGCAGTTGTTGGGATGAATATGTACGACACAGAAATTACGGAGAATTTTCTCGAAACAGGAAGATATCAATGGAAACGCAGACCGTTCGAAAAGGAGATCGAGATCGTGGAACTCTATCGCCATAATTCTGAATTGGTAAAGCAGGGCATCGGGCATGTTTAGGATGACCCCGTACTCAGAACCCTCGACATCCATTTCCAAGACCAACTCACCTGCATAATCCTTCAGGTACTTTTCTTTCCAAAAGGCCATCGTCATAAAGCGCTCGCTGTCGTATGCGCCGACAAACTTCTTATCGAAGGTGAATTCCGGCCTGGAAACGGGGGGCCCATCAACCGAATAATCCGCCATGAACGACTTAATTCCCAGGTTTGCCAGTTGATTCTCGAAGGCGCAATTCCCTCCCACCCCAGGCGAGAAACAGTATTCGACTCCTTCCAGATCGTTCGGAATCAGGTAACCGCCGTCTCCGGGGCCTCCGACACGAATTAATTCCTTGCCACAATCAAACGGCCTCAGCTTTTGTATGAGCGAAAGTACTTCCTGCGTCTCCACGCGCATTGCGACGTGGAACCCGAGCCCAAGGCAAAAGGAACCGACGGAACTACGCAACCTAGCCATCAATCCATTCCTCTATGGAGACGGTGAATCGTTCGGCAGAGACGACGTCACACACGCACCCGGTCACAACTGCCCTTTTCAGCCTTAACTGACTAAAGCTCGGCGCGCTCAGCATTTCGAGGCCATCGTGTTGCCCCGTGGGCGGCCCTCAGACCCTCAATTTGTAGCTGATCAACACTGAAGGTTTTAGGAATTTGATTCTGTGAACCAGAAATCGTGCGATGGCGCGTGGGTCTTCCTTGCAATGACCACCAGCGACCTTTTAAAGGACGGCACCGCGAGAGCTACAGTCTTGCAAAGAGTGTAAATCTCCCTTAGTAAGCCTGTCCCGCTGGATTTAAACATGGTGCGCTCGCTAAAGTAGTATTTTTTCGTCGCCTCAAAACCCATGGAGCGTACCATCTCAACGGTTTCGGCGAGCGTGTACTCTCTCCAATGGATCGCTACGATCTTGTTTTCCTTCCGGTCCAGTCTGCTTGAAATACATGGTGATTGGATCTCGGACGGACTTGCCAAGCATTGCCTTGATCCTGCTCCGCAGGTGGGCCTGGTTCGGCATCGCTAGGTAAAGCCAGCCTCCGTCCTTCAGAACCCTGCTGATCTCCGCCAAAACAGGAAGAGGGTTGAAATTGAAATGTTCGAACACTTCGCAGGCAATCACCGCATCAAAAGCTGAATCTCCAAACGGTAGTTTTCCGTCTCGCAGATTCACGCCGAAGTAGTCAACACCGTTTTGCCGATAGGTCGTCTGTGACCGCTCGACCGCGTGAAATTCCGGAATGTCCAACGCCGTCACATCGTAGCCCAGTTGTTTCAGAGAAAAGCTGACAGTGCCGAGAAAGCTCCCGATCTCCAGAAGTTTCTTGGCCCCGCGATCACCATCCGCCCAAAGCTGGTCGACGTCCCCGATGGTCCTGACGTAGGATTCCCAAAGCATGCTCCTGTATTCGGCCTCTTCTGCAGCTGTGCCCAATCCGACCATGGGAGATTCGGCGTCCTTGGACCGCGAAATAACCTCCTTCACCAAGCTCTCATAGCGGTTCAACGGCGCCCTCTTTTCCCGGCCAGCCAGCTTTGTATATTGGGTCTGCCCACACGACCGCGGAACAGGTTTCCCGGCTGCCGTGGTTGTCTCGCTTGCTCGCCGCCAACAGCGCCGCTAACATCCAAAACAGCGATCCCACCTGTGCCGCCCAGAAGATATTGTGATTCGCGAAACTATCGACCATCGTTCCCACGACCGATGCCAGAACTGCAAATACCAATGAACGGTGCAGCCAATCGCCGGAAGAGCGCTGGCTGAAGCCGTAACGCCACACGGAGCAGAGGAATACGCAAAACGTAATAAACCCGAGCAAGCCAGTCTCCGCCAAGAGCTCAAAGTAGACGTTGTGAACCTCCACCCTAAGCGCCATCTGCGGGAGTTGCGGCACGTAGCGATCCACAATCAGCATGAATGTCCCGAATCCGACTCCATGAATCGGTGAAGACTGAAAGAGCTGCCACGCCGCATTCCAGAGAACAAGGCGCCCGAGGAGGTTGGAATCCCCTTGAACGTTGAAACGCGTGGGATTGATTCTGAGTGCGACGATCGTCGCGGCACTTATTACCGCAAGAAGCAAGATGGAAAAGAGAATTCGCGACCGCAAGCTCCGTGCGAAAAACCATACCGCGACTAAGAGCAGGGCCACGAATCCCATGTATTCCCCACGCGTCTGCGTCAGGAGCAGAGCGACGACTCCGACACCCAATAAAAGTCCGCTAAGGCGTCTCCATTTCCGCTCCGGGCTCAAGAAGAAGCACGCAAGCGCAAACCCCAAAATCAGGTTGATATAAGCGCCAAGCGCCCCGTACGACTGCAAGACCGACGGCGGTCTCTGTACCCAATCCTCAACGTCACCGCTCCGTCCGTAGAGCATAAGCCAAAGCGATGTATAGCCTCCTGCGATCCATTGGTAGAAAGCGAACAGGCATACAAAGACGGCGGAGAGCATCAGCGTGAAAAGTGTTTTCCGCAGCTTTTCCCTGGTGTCCGCCCATGCCAAGATGGCGAGATAAAATGCGACGTACGTGGCGATAAAATAGACGCCCCGGAATGCGGCCCGGTTCTCCCCGGATGTGCAGAAAATCGCCGATACCACCACGGCGCCGAGAAAGAGCAGCGACGTGCGTGTGAGTGTGGGCCGCAGTAGTTCCTTGATATGAAGTTGCCCGCGGCAAAGCCGGCCCGAGAGCATGCCCGCCGCAACCAGAGCCCGCGCGGCTAGACCAAAATCACTCATCGCGCCATGCGTCGCAATCATGTCCACCGGAAACAGGAACATGAATGCAAGGATGAAGGCTTCGTTCTCAAGGAATGCGAACGTGAAAACGGCGACGCCCGCCCAAAGGGCCATGGTCCAGGGAACGGCGGCGGAGACGCCAACCAGCAGGGCGGCGGCTGTCCCGAGGGCCCACGGGAGATACCGGCTCCTTTGCGATCCAACTACGGCGATGCTGAAAGGGACAGTGCTCATTGAAAATGAGGAAAGCGTAGACGGTGTTCGCGCCCTGCCGTTTTGCGCCGGGTGGCTGCCCTGGCGATCCCAGTCTGCGCTCATTGAGATTTATTGCCGGCAGCACCCGGCCGCGAAAAGCTCGCTGCCATTCCTCTCCACATGCGGGTGAGGAATTGCCGGCGCGGATCGCTGTCGCTCAGCCGGGAATAGGTATCTTCCGTCCATATCCACGCCGCGGCGAGAACCGCTGCCAGGAAGCATCCTGCGATCATCAGGGCCAGCCTGGGCGGAAAGGACTTCTTCTCCGGCACTCTGGGCGGATCGAGCACCGCGACCGTGGGAATGGCCTTGGCTTCTTCAACCTTGGCGACCTCGTACTGCTTGCTGAGCATCTCGTACAGGCCTTCCTCGATCTTGACCTTGCGATAAAGATCCATATAGGTCGTATCCAGCAGCGGTAGCTTTCTAACCGGCGGGTAAAGTTCGCCTGGCCTCAGAGCCGTGCCGTCTTCATCGCCGGTTCCGCTCATCTTTTGCAATTGGGCACGCAGCTCGCTGGTACGAGCTTCTGCTGACTGCACGCGGTAATTGTCTTCGCTATATGACGCACGAAGCCCCTGCAACTCGGTCTCGGCCAGAGCCAATTCACTCTCCAGGCGGCCCGTGGAATCGAGGGCGGCACGCCCTTGAGATTCCGGATCAAGGGTTGCATTGTGACTGGAAAACTTTCCCAGATCGAGCGAAGCCGCATCCAGGTCCAGCTTGACCGATTTGAGGCGGTCTTCAAGAAAGACGCGTTCGCGCCTGGCCGAGGATGTGCTCATTTGGGCAACAAGCTTATTCAGCTCGGAAATGTATGCCTCAGCCAGGTCGCGTGCGCGACCGGGGTCAGTGTCGGTGACACTGATTGTGATGATTCCGTCCTTCTTATCCTCTTCGAAGCTCGAAAGGCTGGCGAGCTTTTTGCGTGCATCCGCATACGTCTTCCGGTGATATTCCTTGCGCAGATCGAACTGATTAATCAGATCGTCCTCAACCGAGTCGCTGCCGAGGATGCCAACAAACAGGGCGCCCGGAGTCTTTGTTCCCAACAAGCTGCCGGCCTGATTGACGAGCGCTGAAGGCAGATTGTTGGCAGCAAACGCTGCCAGAGTTGACGAAGAAGCCGACAATGGTTCCGGCGGCATCAATCGCACCGTCGTTGTATATCGCCGGGGAATGGTGAATGCAATCAAGGCAGAAACAACCAAACCGATGGCAGCGGACTTGCCCAGGAATCCGCGGCGATCCCAAAGCAGATTCAGCAAAGCCAGATAGGGCGGTACTGTCCCGCTGCTGTCGATTTCGGTTAAATCAACCGTTTCTGTAGTGGCGTTCATCGAGAGTTATTGCTTTCTCGTTTTGCGTGGGTTCCCAGGGCCGCAATTCCGGCCGGGCCCGATGCGGGCGAATGTGGATTCCCATCGCCGCGCAATGCGCTAATTTGCCGCAGGCACTTCGGCGACGGGTGCGACAAGGCGGGCACCTTCGACTTGCTCTGCGATCCATGAGTACGTCAAAGCCAATCCAACCTTGAGCGGCTGGCTCGGCGCCCAGCCCAGCTCCCTGCGGATCAGCGTGTTGTCGGAGTTTCGGCCGCGCACGCCCAGGGGCCCGTCAATGTGACGGATTCCGAGCTTCTTGCCCGCGATATCCATCAGCATGAGGGCCATTTCATTGATGGTCACCATCTCTTCCGATCCGATATTGACCGGACCCCGAAACGTAGTTGAATTCATGAGGCGGCGAACCGCCTCGATACATTCGTCAATATAGAGGAAGGACCGCGTCTGCTCGCCGTCACCCCAGATTTCGATTTCTCCTCCATCGCGCTGTTCGGCGACCTTGCGACATAGAGCGGCCGGAGCCTTCTCGCGCCCTCCGGTCCATGTTCCCTGGGGACCAAAAATATTGTGAAAGCGGGCTACGCGCACGTCGAGGCCACAATTCCTGTGAAACGCGAAATACAAACGCTCGCTGAACAGTTTTTCCCAGCCATATTCGCTATCGGGCTCGGCCGGATAGGCGCTGGATTCGACGCAATTCGGATTGGCGGGGTCGGTCTGGTTATAGGCAGGGTACATGCATGCTGACGACGAGAAAAACACCTTCTTGATGCTGCGCTTCGCCGCAAAATCGGCCATGTGCAAGTTAATCATCGCCGAGTTGTGCATGACATGGGCATCGTGATCGCCGGTGAAGATGTAACCGGCGCCGCCCATGTCGGCGGCAAATTGGTAAGCCTCGTCGATTCCGGAATCCACCGCCTGGTCCCATGTTTCCGCGTCGCGCAGGTCGGCAACGATAAAGTCATCGGCTGCGGTGGGACCAAACTCCGGGCGCTTCAAATCTACGCCGCGAACCCAGTATCCTTCGCGCTTAAGCCGCTGGACCATATGGCTTCCGATAAATCCCCCTGCGCCCAATACCAATGCACGATTCTTTGACATAGATCCTTTCCTTCAATGCCGGACATGATAACTGCACAAAACCCGCTTAGAACGCCCCTGCCACCGCCCCGGTCAGGGCCACCGACGACATGATCTGAGCGGTACCGATCAGGTTGCGCCATATCTGCGAACCACCCATAACCTTCTCCGGCACAACAACGGAGTCGCCGGGATGCAGGCGGAGATCGAGAACGCTGTTGCCGAACAGGGTGCTTCCCTGCGATCCCACAACCGAGCCGTCGGCGTGGACGATAAAGATGTTTCTTTTGTCGCCGTCGCGCGTCACGCCGCCCGCCTGGCGCAGGTACCACCTGGCATCCTTGCCGGGCTTGAAAGTAATTCCCGTCGCGTTGTACACCTGCCCGCTGACAAGGACAAAGTCGGGGCGTTTGGGAATGCTCAACCTGTCGCCGGCGCGCATAGCTACATCTGCGGGCGTCTTTTCCCATTGGCTCAATTGCGGCGAGATCTTGATCACCAAACGGCCGGATGAAACGTGACTGCGCAAGCTCGCCAGCACCTGCTGTTGCTGCTGCTGCATCGTCTGCAACATGTTTTGCTGATCCTGCGGCGTCGAAAGCCCCGCCGTCACCGTCGGCATCGTGGTTTCAATCCGGCGAATCATCTCCTGCCGGTTATTCTCCTCCATTTGCCTCACGGCAACCCGCTCCAGAACAGCGCCCGCGGGGTACGCATCGTCACGAAGCCCTCCGGCGCGCTCCAGAACCGAGCTCAGGCGCTCGCCTTCTTCGATCCCATAGGTTCCTGGAAATCTCACTTCCCCTTCGATCGTGACCGACGCTCCAATGTCCTGCCATCCGGTCATCTGCCGTATGCCGACCACGTCCCCGGGCTGCAGCGCGATATCCGCGCTTTTATCGCCATCCAGCGCCTTGGCAATATCGACGACACTATGCTTCACGAGGACCTTTTCCTCATTCTCGATCACGTAGCTGCTCAGGTCGGCTTCCTTGCGATAGGCGCCGCGCCGGAAGCCGCCGGCCATGCGCACCAGTCCGGCAACGGTCATCCCTTCCGACATCGGGTATTCGCCCGGCCGATTCACTTCACCCTGGATCGACACCTTCGGCGGGTCAATCTCGTATCGCCCATACACGCGAACGACATCGAACGGCTGAAGCGTGATCGGATCATTGCCAATCAACAATTCCGAGAGATCGAAGCTGATCGTCTCGGGCCGGAGATCCGGCGGATCGAGGCGGATCACCTCGGCGTAGCGTGCCGGCTCAGGCATCACGTCCTTGTAGGAGTGGAGCAGGTCACTCACCGTCATGCCCTCATGCCATGCGTGGGGTCCAGGCCTGAAGACATGGCCGTCGAGGTACACGACTTCGTTGTCATAAGGAAGGATGGGAGCCACGGTTACGTTGTCGCCATCCTGCACATGAAATGCGGTCATTTCCGCGAGGCTTCCCTCTGTGCCGTCAGGAACGCGCACGCTTAGTGTGGTGCGCCTGTCATGGGCCTCAACCCGCTCCACGCGAATCTCCTCCAGGCTCGCAGATACAAGAAGTCCGCCGGCCAGCGTCAAAATCTCATGGAGATTCTGCTCACCCTTGAGCTCGTAAATTGCCGGCCTGCGCACCATTCCTGTTATCGTAACCTGCGGCCCCACGGTCGGGACCAGGATCGTATCGCCAGGCAGCAGGCGCTCCAGGTCCGACCGAACACCATCCAGCAGCAGATCGTACAAATCGATTTCACGAATCAGTTGCTGGCCGCGGTAGTGCTTCAAAGTGCGGAGGGATCCGCGAGCGGTGGGACCTCCTGCGGCATAGAGCGCGTTCAAGGCCGTCGACAGCGAACTCACGTCGTAGGCCCCCGGCCGCTGCACGTCGCCCACAACGTAGACCCGAACCGTCCGGACTTTGCCCAGCGATAACTCCACGCGCTCATTCTGAAATTGTGTCCCCAGCGCCATTTGAATCGCGCTTTGCGCCTGGCTCATCGTCAGCCCGTTCACGGTCACGGTGCCTGCCTCGGGTAGTGCGACCTGGCCCTGGCGATCGATCATCCGCTCCAGCCGGCCGGATTGAACGCCCCACATGTTCACCACGACGCTGTCCCCGGGGCCAAGAACATAGTCCGGCCCGGCGGGAAGGTCCATCGGAAGCTGGTTCGCATTTCCGGTCCCGAACTGGAAGGTCTCGCTTCCGAATCGCCGCAGCTTGCCGTTCGCCGGCACAACCTGCGAATAGAGCTCGATCAAGGAGGGTAAGTTTGAATACGGTATCGGCTGACGCTCGAGCACTTCACTCGGCTGCTCCTCGGACTGCGCCGGATTTCTTGAATTCAGCCCCACCGGCGAGACTTGCTGCCTTCCACGATTTGCAGGCAGCGTCTCGCTCCGAACTCGGCCCATAGGATTTGTCTCTTGTTGATTCGCAGAGTAGCCCTGGTCCTTGAGACTCTGCGGTTAATTCGATGCGAAAGTTCGCGTCCTGCCGGACGCAGTTGTAGACCCCGTCGTCGGAGATGATCGAAGGATCGACTCCAAATCCCTGCGCCAGGAACGTTTTGACGCCGGACAGGACGTCGGGGTTTTGTTGAAGGATCGAGCTGATCTCATCGGCAGACATCGCTACCTGCATTTGAGCGGATGTTTGTCCCGTAGCCGGTTGATCCGTCGCGTTCGCGTTCGCCTGCTGCGCGTACCCGCCATCCGCCGCCTGCATTTGCGAAAGCGCCGATTGCGGCACGGCCATTCCCGCGGCGCGGATGGCCGAGCCAGGGACTGGCCCCGAGCCGCCAAGATAGCAGGCCTCAGAATTGCTACCCAATCCACTCTGTTGATCGAGATTCTGTGCCTGCTGATAAGGAGCTTGAGCACCGGCTTGCGCGATCGCGCATCTTCCGACGAGCGCGCACACGATTACGCCTGACAAGATATGCCGGAGACGGCTGGACGCGAATTGGATGTGAAGCTCTGGGAGGTCGCTCTGCATTCTGTTTCTTCCCATCTTCATCGCGTCCGGTATGCCGCTCGACGTTCCGCCACGATTCACCATGATTTCTTCACCGGTCCCGCTGTCACTTCTCGTTCACTGTTTCGTCAGAAATCTTCCGATCGCTTTCCAGCGTATCGATCCGGCCCGATTGTTTGCGGGTTTTCAGTAATCCGATCTCCGCGGTCAGTTGTTCAATTTTCCCTTGCAAACTTTTCACCAGCGCCGAATGTTCATGCACGGTCACAGTCAAAGCGCTCTCTTCATGGGCACGATTCAAGAGACTGCAGATTGCGTTGCGCGCCAGATCCGAAATACTCCGCGCTCCACTGGCAACACAGTGTCTTTCCAAAGCGGAGAACTCCTCACGGGAGAGCCTGATACTGATCGAACGTTCGCGAGGCATCAGAACTGCCATAAATGAATGGAATGGAAGGCGTTGCGCAAGGCGTGGATTATCTTGGGGAGACCATACTCATTGGTGATTGGAGTCTCGCGGGCAGGCTTCGCCCCTCTAAGTACCAAACCCGGGTTGCAGTCTTGGGAGAAATAGGAAAGCTGCTGCCTGCCGCGCCACAGTGCTTTGCCGTGGTCTCGAGGCTCTTCGAAATCGAACACGCACAATTTCGCATAGAAGCGAAATGCGCTTCGCTCGACCTCAATCATGCTGGGGAATTGATTGGGAATATAGCACTCGACTTATACCGACGCAAGCCAAATTGTTTGACAATTGCAAAACATTTGTGAATCGGTCCCACTTTTTTATCGCAAAAAGTGAGTTCAATCACCAGTAACTTCATCTGTTTTGAAATGAGCTATTACCCATATAGTTATCATCATTCACGCAGGGCCGAATTCGAAGCGCTGGTCCTGCCAGACTCGTTGTGGAACTCAACGCGGGAACAGACTCTACTGCGCCGCCTGGCGAAAGATGGCCTCGCATTCCGGAGGGGTTTCGATTCCGCTGAAACCGAATCCGTTCCATCGATAAGCGGCAATGCGGGTTTTCTTCGTAGCGGGATCCGGCATGAGGAAAGAATCGCCCCGATGAAGCGCGCACAGGACTCCGTCGTTCGTCTCCAATGCATCGATCAGCGGCCACGCCAGGGCGGAGCCACGCCATCGCGCGATCAGTCCATGCGGACCTAGGGAGTAGACATAGGGTCGCAAACCTACCTCATCGTCAATTGAGGAATTATGTCGTTCCAAAGAGAGCAGCAAGGGATCGGCTGCCATCGACGTGGTCAGTTGCAGCGAAACCAGCGCCTGGCGGCGCGATTGCCATTCCAACTTCCCCTCCCGGTAGCCATCGAGAATCATCCCATCCACTGGCTTCTCGGGAGACCATGGCTCGGGCCGGATGGTGACCCCATCGATTTCCGCGCCCTTTCCAAGTTCCGGCGAACAGCCTGCAAGTGCCCGGTCTGCAGCTGCGTTTCTGCCCACGAGTCTGGGATAAGCCGTGGTCACGTCCGTATGCGTGCTGAGCGCGCCGCAGACCAGGCGGTCCGCATGAACGCTGCAATCGGCGATCAGCCCATCCTTGGTCTCAGCGTACTTCTGGTCGAAAAGATGATTGCCGAGCGAAAAGTAGACCGGCCTTCCCTCGACACATGCGGGAGCCTGGACGACATGGGGATGATGACCCACGATCAAGTCCGCTCCGTGCTCGACCAGCCATCGCGCCTCTTGCTGCTGCGCATCGGTTGGCCAATCCTGCAGTTCATTGCCCCAATGAATCGACACCACGACCAGGCTCGCCAACTGCCGAGCCAGCCGCAGCTTCTGTGCCAGCTCAACAGAAGGTACCTGCTGCACGCGCCCATCGGCGGCCTTGATCGTCGTCACCGCGATAAAGCCAACCGTCAGCTCGCCGAAGCGAAAAAACTGCGGAGAGCTGTCGAAGTCGAGCGCCGGCAATCCGCTCTGGCGGAATGCTTCGCGCGTTTCGATTCGGCCCGGATGCCCCAGGTCGCCGGAGTGGTTGTTCTCCGCGCTCACCAGGCTGAATCCCGCCTGGTGCATCGTCTCAGCCGCGGAGTCGGGTACGGCAAAGCAAAGCTTGTTTTCCGGAGCGCATTTTGCCGGATCGCCAAGTGCGCCCTCAAAATTACCACCGACAAAACTCGCACTGTGAAAGAGGCCGGAAAAGCCGGCCCACGGGCTTGTTCTCCGCTGCTCCATCTCAATCTTCACCAGGCGCGACATCATCACGTCGCCCGTGAAGAGCATGCGAAAATCGCCGGGGGCTTGCTGAGCCATCGCCGCCGGCGCAATGAGAAAGGCAGCGGCGGCAACGGTTAGAAGGGCGGTTCTGCCGGGCATGCCAGGCTCTCCCTGGAGATGAAAGAGCTGATCCAAGCTGGATGCGCCTGCACTTCGACCTTACCGGAGACGGCTTTGTCCGCCGGCGACGGATTCGTCGGATCGGCGTCCGGGTTGGCAGGCTTGCCGGCCCACGCGAGATCGGTGAGCGGCGCAGACGAGGGGAACTCGTAATAGGAATAGACACTGCCCTTCACGATCTCGCGGCGGCCAAAGTAAGGAACCACCTGGTCCCACTCGAGCGGTCGTCCGACAGCAGCTTCGAGATACGGCACTGCGCCTCCGCCCGCCACATCGGCAATCTTCATGATCGGGTTAGGTGTGGAGAGCGCGAGGTCTGCGCTGGCAAGACTGTTGTAGACGAGGAAGTCGTGCTCAGCAACCGCACCCACATGCAGGATTTCGTCATAATCGCTATCGGACAGCGGCTGATTTTGCAATTCCTTCTGCGCCATGGATTCAAACAGCCGCGTCTTGCTTGCGGTTGCCTGCAGGCGCCGGATGATGCCGGCCTGAAGGGGCTGTGCAGTCGGACCGTTGGATGAGTCTCCATTGTCGTCGGAAGAGTCCGCTGCCTCCGATGGGTCCTGGGGCAGGTTCCCGGTAAAGTTCGCGGACTTCGCGACCACCTGCTCCATCTGGTCGAAGATCGATGCAATGGCTTCGAAAGTCTTCGGATCAGGTTCCACGTAGCCTCTTGGCGGGCGCAGGACAATTGCCTCAAAGCCGCCCTCGCCGCACTCCGCCGTGGATCTCTCGTTGACCAGCACGGTGGCATGGCGCAGCGTAGCCCAGGATGCCAGACCCGTCTGAATCCGCTTCGCATTCCAGAGCGCGTCTTGCGATGTGCCGGGAAACATTGCGTCATCGGCCCACTGCACCGCGAGCGCGCTGATCCACGCGTCGTAAAGGTCCGTCGTCGCCGCATTTTTCGGCGCGCGTCCTTCAAGCGCATCGAGCGCCGGGCCCAGCGCGGGATACGACGCAAGATCGGTCTTCAACAACGAACGGGCGTAGCCGCTGCCCAGGGCCGCCGCAAGATCGAGACCCGAGGGCAAGCCGCGAGGGCCTTTGGGGCCGGTGATCTGCTCCGCTGCGGGCCAATCGGAATGGTAAACGGTCGAGAGCAGCACCTCGTTGTCAAAGCCCCACGAGAGAGGAAAGATCTGCGGGCTGATGACGGGATGAAGCGCAAACGCGGGCGGAACGAAAGTCCCGGTGCTCCACACGAGAGCCGAGCGACTCGGCGCGATGTAAGCGCTGTAAGCCGCGATCCACTGCATTGCCTTCGCTTTCACATCTTCGGGCAGCGAATTCAAGGGAGTCGCGTCGATAGCCGCCGCAGCAGTCGTGAGGTAATGGACGGCTTTGAAATACTCCGCCGTATCCGGCGTCGCAGTGTAGTAACCGCGTGGTGTGAGCTCGGTAAAGTCGAACGGCTGGCCAAAAACAGGCGAATTATATTTTCCTTGCGCTTGTTGAATGTGCAACGCCTCCGTGTCGGATGAGTTCGTCGCACTTTGCGAATCCGCCACGGCATCGAAGGCGACGGCCCAAGTGGATTTGGGTGCGCTCGCGTCGAGCGACTGGCGCGCCGCGGTGACAAATGCCCAGAATGCGGGCATCGCCTGCTGGCGCTCTTCCACGATGAATGTGCCCTCGTAGGCCGAGGCCACAAGTTCCCAGAAAATATCGGTGGTCACGAGGTAAGGCCGCGTTGGCGTCGCGCTATCGAAGTGGCCGCAGGCGTACGACTCCGAGTCGTAGAGCTCGTACATCTGGTCATCGCCGGTGGTGCGAAGCATGCCGCCATTGCCGGTATAACTGTTGCCGTCGGCAGTACTCTGGGTAAACATCCACGCATTGATCACATCGGCCAATGGAACTTGAATCGGCACATACGCCAGCGCCTGCGCGCCCGCCTTTTCCACCAACCCGATGATTCCCTTCCCGTCGGGAACCGAGGAGGGCGTGGAAATGAACTGGTAGCTCTGGGCCTGCGTTGAAGTTGTGCTGCCGTGGTCGCCGATCACGGCTACGCCCGGCACGCCGCTCTTCCAATGCAAAAGCGCGGCCCCGTTTGGCGTAACGGTGAGCGATCCACCGCAGGGTTTGCCGGCGATCTGCGATGGCTTATCCCAATTCTGGCCCGCATAGGCCAGTCTGCTCAAAACAACCGCTGCCGTCTTCCCAGATCAGCAAATGTCCGTCCGGGTGAAAAGACTCCGGCAGCGCAGTGGGGACGAAGTTCGGCGTCGGGTCTTCGCCTTCATCGGGAATCTTTACATACGTGGATTGTGGCCCGATCACCTGGTATTCCCTCTGGCCGTCTTCGGTAATCGAGCGCGTGGAGTACACGCCGCTCGGCAGCCGCTCGGCGAAGAAAATCCGGTAACTCTCGATTGCCTGGTTGGTTGTGTCGTTGTAGCCGGTTTCGAAGGGCCTCGGCCCCACAAGAAGGCGGCGCGTGTCGGCTGAGGTTTGATAGATGGCGTGCTCGGTCCAGCTTCCATTCACATTGTCGACGGCAAGGATCTGGGATTGCGGACCGGTTTTCCCCTCGACAAAGAAGCGCTGGCCCATGGGATGAATGGTAAGGGATGCGGCGCTGAAGGTCGCGGGTAAATCGAGCAACAGGACGGTGTTCGTGTCGCCCGCGTGCCAGCTCACCACATGGTTGCCCGCTTTGTCGTGCGTCAGAATCACCGCATCAGCGCCGGTCGGCCAGATATCGAAGTCCACAACGGAGGTTCCCGCGGGAAAGCTCACCTCCGAGCTCGCCGCCGGCGAAGGAGTCACATTGAGTTCGGCTGTCGTAAAGTCCGAAGACGTGGCAGGAGCCTGCGCAAAAACTGTGAGAGCCGGAAGGCTCAGAAAGATCGCCAACGCGCGCGTGTGCGCATGGTTCATAAGGGCCTCCGGGGGGACTCAGGACATTCTAGTTCATGCGACGCCCCTCAGCGACAAAAAGTCTCCTACTCCTCAAGCCGCCCTGCGTGTCGGGCGCCTGATTCTTCAATTTCTCATCGTCTGTTCGAAAGTCAGCGTTGGCCTTTTACCTGGCTAGGCCACCACGTGCAACACGAAGGTCATCGAACCGTGGCCGGAACCGCAGTAAACAGAACAACGGCCGGCGAAGTCGCCGATCCTGCTCGGAGTAAATGTCACTTCGGCCGTTTGGCCGGCCTTTACCTTCAAGTTGATGCCGAGGTCCGGAATGTGAAGCCCATGGCTGACATCGAGACTTTTCAGCACAAGTTCAACAGGCTGTCCGACCTTCACGGTGACCTCGCCCGGCTTGAAAACGAACCGCTGAGCTGTAATTACAATTCGCTGCGGTGTGACTTCACCCCGGGCCAGCGCAGCAGGAATCGCAAATTCAACTGCGCCGAGAAACAGAAACAACAAGAGTATGTTCTTCTTCATAAGGTCTCCCGATGCTATAGTCTTGTTCGTCCCGCGGAGTCTGATCCGCGCCACCGAATGCCTTGCAATTTTCGCTTTGAGGGAATACGCGCTCTTAAACGTTCCCGCCGATCAAAAAGCCCGCTCAAGGAGCGGGCGTTGCCTTCAGGTCTCTTCGTAGCGCGACTGGGAATCGTTACTCGCCAGTCGACCCTGAACTCTCATCATGAATGGAAGAACTTCAGCGAGTCAAGAGGTCGCGCCCAAAGGAGCGATTCACGAAAATCCAATATCGATGAGAAATCTTGAAGCAGTTTTTCGTGATATGCAGTACGGAAATGCCGGCGGCTTCGCTGCCGGTCGACTCACTTACTCGCTAACTTGCCTGATTGTGAACTCACTACTCCTTAGCTCAACGCTTCGCCCGCCTTCGTCTCGGCGAACAGCCACGCGTACAGAGCAACACCGATATAACAGACCACGGGGACAAGATAGGCGGATTGGAGCGGAAGCATCCCCATCAACTTCGTCAGCGCGGCGCCTCCCAGAATCGCCATCACCAGGAATGATCCGGCGGTCTTGGTTTTCTCGCCCATGCCCTTCAAGCCAAGTGCAAAGATGGTCGGGAACATGATCGACATGAATAGGCTCGTCGTGAGCAGACAGCCCACGCCCACCCAGCCTGGGGTGGACGACGGCAACCAGGCACAAGATGACATTGATGACTGAGTAGACGACCAGCATCAGCCGTGCGTGAAAGTGCCTCATGAGCCATGCCGAACTGAATCGCCCCACGGCGAACGCGGCCAATGTGCCGGTCAGCATGTAGCCTGCAGCCTTGTCGCCCACTCCGGTGGCCGATTCGACGTATGGAATGAAATAACTCCACGTGCCCACCTGCGCGCCCACGTAGAGAAATTGCGCCAGCACCGCAAAAACAAAGTGCGGCTGCCAGAGCCGCACATGCATGCCTCCGGTGGATGCACTCTCTGAAACGTCCTCGCTGCCGAGGTCCGGGAATTTCGTCATCAGGATCAGGAAGGCCCAGAAAAAAGCAACGCAGCCCAAAACGACGTACGGCGTCACCACGCGCAGAGTCTCGGAATGCAAGTAAGCCTGGTAGGTTCCGGCCGCCTGCATGGCTGCAACTTGCGCGTCGCTCAGCTTCACGCCGGAGAAAATGAATATGGTCCCGATCAGGCCTGCGCTGATGGACCCCAAAGGATTGAAGGCCTGTGAAAGATTCAGGCGGCGCTCGCTCGACCCTGCCGGCCCGAGTTGTGCAATAAATGAATTGGACCCCGTCTCCAGAAACGACAATCCACTCGCGATGACAAACTGCGCCACAAGGAAGAACACATACAGCCCCGCCTGCGCTGCCGGATAAAACAAGAGGCACCCGCTGCCCAGCAGGCAAAGCCCGGTCACAATGCCCATCTTGTAGCCGAAGCGCCGCATCAACTGTCCAGCCGGAATGGCCAGCAGAAAGTAGCCTAAATAGAACCAGATCTGCACTCCGGCGGCGCTCGACCGGTTGATATTGAACGACTTCATGAATTGCCGGATCAGGATGTCGTTCAGATTGTTGGGAATCGCCCACAAAAAGAACAGCACTGTAACCGCGAGGAACGGCAACAACCGTCCTGCTGGAATCAACTGGGCTTCAATATCTTCGTTATGGTTCGGCGTAGGCGAATTGCCTTGCCCAACCGGTCCGGCAGAGATGCTCAAGATGAATTCTCCCTCCAGGAACATGAAATGCACGAGGCGCGGCAGCGCTCGCCGCGGCTGTCCGCCCTACTTAGCGGCGGAAGCAGCCATCGCTCGCCGTAAACGCTGTTCAGCCTTGCTGCCCCAATAACCGCAGTCGAGTTCGAAGAAAATGGACGTGTAGGGAATTGCGAGGCTGGTCTTGATGATGAGGACGCGGAATACCTGGGCCGTCTGGTCGAGCCTGGCAATGATCTTGTCGTGGGGCAGTGTGATTGTCTCCGCTTGTCTAAGCATCTTTGCGAGTTGAGTTCGATAGCGCGTCACGCCCGGAGCATCGTCCTCTGCCACAAATTGCAATTCCTGATCGAGATAAATGTTGGCGCGCACATGTTTCGCCGCTTCGATGGCGCGGAGCACGGTTTGAGCCACTTCGATCTGTCCGGCGCCAGAAACGACGGTGTCGATGCCGGGCCTGGACTGCGCCGGATATGCGGAATCCGCAACTACGATCCAGTTGCGATGGCCGAAAAGCGGCAGAAACGCCTTCAATTGGCCTTTCCAGTGAGGCCTCGTAATCCCCGGCGCAACGGTCATGGATGCAGTCCTCGATCTCGGCTCATTTCAGCTCTTCATCTCCGCACACAGCCACCTTGCCACATTTCCCCGAGGCCATCAGCGCGTAGGCTTCGCCGGCGCGCTCGAGCGGGAACCGATGCGTGATGATTTCCGCTGGATGCAGCTTCCACCGCACCAGCCGCTCCACGAGTTCTTCCATCAGCCAGGTGGATGTGACCCACGAGCCATAGAGTGTCTTTTGATCGTGAATCATATCAGGCGAGGGATTGAATTCGACGCGCCCGCCTTCGCCGAGAAAGACAATCCTGCCCCACTTGCGCGTGGCGCGAATCGCGGTGGCTCGCGCGGCGTCGTTCGCCGAGCAGTCGACGGCGCGCTCCACACCCATGCCGCCAGTGAGGTCTTTCACTTCGGCCACATTGCCGGGGCCTGAGGCAAGGACATCGTCGCAGAGGCCGAGCTTGAGCGCAATCTCCATGCGCTCGGGAACGACGTCGATGCCAATGATTTTTTGCGCACCCAGCTTGCGGCAAAGCGCACCTGTTGCCAGGCCCACCGGTCCCAGGCCGGTGATGAGCACGGCGTGATTGCCGTTGATGCCGATCTTTTCCAGTCCTTCGTAGACGGTGCCGAATCCGCAGGCAACCTGCGCGCCATCGCCGTAAGAGAGTTCATCGGGCAAGGCGATGAGGTCCTTTTCCTCGGCCACCATGTACTCTGCCATGCCTCCGTCGCGCTGCCAGCCGTAAGCGCGGCGGTATTTTTCGCTGGTGCAGGAGATCATGTAGCCGCGCCGGCAGTCATTGCAGACGCCGCAACCGGAGATGTGATAAACAATCACGCGGTCGCCTTCCTTGAAGCGACGGCACCCCGGGCCTGTGGCAACGATCTGGCCCGCGGGCTCATGCCCCGCAATCACGCCCTGATAGCCTTCCGGACCTTTGCCCAGGTGTTCGTGATAAATGCAGCGAATGTCGGAACCGCAGATCGTGGATGCCTTCACTCGCAACAGGACTTCCCCATGGGCCGGCTCCGGCACCGGCACCGTGCGCATCTCAACGGTCGAATCCCCTGGCAAGAACGCTGCGATCATCGTGGCTTTCATTTGGATTGCTCCCCGGCTGCTTTCTATCTGTGCTTTCCACCCTAAACGCTCGGAACGCGATCTGGCCTGGGGTACCCAGGCCTCACGCGGTTTACGGCGGCGTGATTTCTCCGTTTACGTCCCAAAGATCTTCCCAGGTCTGGCCCTCTTTCCACAGGAAGACCTGGCCTTTGATCAAGCGGCAGTTGCGATCGATAGCGGCGATGGAGCGCATTTCCTCGTCGGTGAACGGATCGCCGACGACGCCCTCAAGATTGGCGCGGTAATGATGGACGGAGAACGGAATGGGTGTTTGCCCGCGTTGCACCGCCCACTTGATGCACACCACTGCCGGCGAAATGCCATGGCGCTCTGCGATGCGCACGATGACTGGATCCTGGGTCGGTGCGGTGTCGTCGGGAGTGCGGTCGCGGTCTGGCCGGCCGGGTGAGCCGATGGGGCAGTAGCCCACAGGCTGCATTCCGTTGTCGAGCACAAACCGGAAAAGCTCCGGCTGCTGGAAGTGCGGGTGCAGCTCCATCTCGTTCACCGCCGGCTTGATGCGGGCGTCGCGCAGAACAAGTCTCAATTTGGGGATCGTCATGTTCGAGGTGCCGATGTGCCGCACCAGGCCTTTGTCCACCAGTTCTTCCATCTTGCGCCAGGTCTTCATGTAGTTCGCGTGGATGTATGGCCTGGCGTCAGGCGAGCGCGAGGTAACGTCGCAGCCGGGGGGATGAAAATTCGGGAACGGCCAATGCACCAGGTAAAGATCAAGGTAGTCGAGGCGCAGATCGGCGAGCGATTGACGGCAGGAGGCGACGACGTCATCCTCCCCGTGCATGTTGTTCCAAAGCTTCGAAGTGACCCAGAGATCTTCGCGCCTGATTCCGCCGCGAAGAATCTCCTGCAACGACAAACCGATCTCGGCCTCATTGCCGTAAACCGAAGCGCAATCGAAATGCCGGTAACCGGCCGCGGCAGCGCCCTTCACCACTTCGGCGATCTCAACCGCGGAGACATGATCGGATCCGAAGGTTCCCAGGCCAATGGCCGGCATGGTCGCCCCGCTGGAGAGAGTCCTCTGAGGCACCAGCATCGGATCAACAGAATGTCCGGACGAGATACCGAAACCGCCTTGCTGTTGCATTTTTTCTCCTCTTGGCCACCTCTGCTGCGGTGCAGGCATAAAACCGGAAACACGAGACGGAGCCCAATCGGACTCCGGGTCTCTACGAGATCGAATTGCGTTTTTCCAATCTTTGCCTGGAGGAGTATACGCTAAAGGTATCGTTGTTGTAAATGCATATAATCAGGTCTGGGCCATAATTCGGCGTGAGCCGACAGCGATCGTGGAGGGCAATGAGCGGCCTTATCGCCCGGTCGCACCTATGCAAAGGATCGTGATTCTAGTCAGCCATCGCGTGGCTGAAGCTTAGCCGGACTCGAGAACAAGATTCGCATATTGAATCGTGTGACCGGTTCGAACGATGCCGATGGCATGCGGCACGCGTTTCTTAAGGTCGATGTGTGGCTCGAATTCGAGAGCGACGCCGGCCAACGAGGACTTGAACTGCAAAATCGTTTCGGGGCTATTCACCTCGTTGAACTCCTGGGCCATGAAAGCCCGGGCGACATTGAAGTTGCCGCGAATAGCTGCTAATACATCGAGCACTCGAGGGATGTCATCTACGAGGGAAATATCGACGGTCTCGACTTCCTTCCAATAAGGAAACGCCCGGTCGGCAATCACCAGCAAGTTGGTATGACGGACCATGCCGAGCAACATGTTGATCTTTGGGTTTAAGATTCCTGATTTCAGCATACTGCGCAATCTCCCGAAGTCATTTTCGCCTCGAGTTCCACGGGATGAAACCTCATCCCGGCCGAAGATCTCGCGCGCCAAGGAACCGGCCCGAAGAACGCATTGCCGTCTCCGCCCTTCGCTCAACGCTCGCGCATGCCGTGCGATGGATTGATGGCAGCTCAGGCAGCCCGGCAATGACCCGCACGACCCCGGGTATCATGCATGCCTGTTCGTTTCCGCGGTCGATTTCAATGACGCTGCTGCCGGTCCGATCCCCGCTTTCTTATCCGTCGAAGCTCGAACTACAAGTTGAGGCTGAATGATGATGGATTTGTTACGCGGATGAGCCTTTGATTCCAACAACGACAAGGTCAAACGGCCAGCGCGCTCGCCGATCATATCGGTCTGTTGGTCAATGCTCGACAGAGGGATGCGGAGTTCGGTGTCGTAATGCAGGTTCCCGGACCCGATGACTGCGATGTCGGCCGGCACTCTGAGACCTGCATCGAGAATGGCGTGAATGGCTCCAATTGCCATGGGATCGTTATAGCAAAAGACTCCATCGGGACGAGGATTCAGTGCCAGCAGTTGCCGCATCAATTCCGCACCACTTTCCCTGCTTTGCACATCCACGAGCCGGGGCAACGTCACATAACCCGAAAGCGCCTTCAAGTCGTGTTTGGCCAGGGCATTTTGATAGCCCTTAAGACGTCCGGCGCCGGGGCTGTTGTCAGGCCCGCGCAAGTGCGCAATCCTCTTGCACCCGACTTCAATCAGATGTTCCGTGGCCAAAAATCCAATCGCCTCGTCGTCGGTGCCAACGTAGTTCGCGTCCAGCCCCGTGAAACTGCGGTCTATCAAGACCAACGGAATCCCTTGCTTTTGGACCCGCTCGAGTCCCGACGGGTCAGTCGACGAAGATGCGATGACGAGCGCGTCGAGCCGGCGGCCCAGCAGCCGGTTGACCTCATTCTTTTCCAGTTCGGCATCTTCTTCAGAGGTAGAAATCGTAAGGCAGTAACCCTTCTTCAGAAGGACCCTGGAAAGGGACTTTGCGACTTGCGCAAAGAACGGATGTAAGAGGTCGGGTACCACTAGGCCAACCAGATAAGTCTTTCCGGTGACTAAACCCCGTGCAGCTAGATTTGGGGTGTAGTCCAGCTCCTTCACGCGATCCAGAACCCGCTTCCGGGTAGCTTCGCTGATGTCCTCATGGTTGCGGAGCACCTTTGAAACCGTGACCACAGACACGCCGAGGTCGCGCGCGATATCTTTCATCGTGGCTGGCACAATTTCTTTATACCACAGACTGCATTAAACGTTTTCTTATAGCGATCTTTCTCTCCCCTCCAGCCCCGTGGCCTGAGCCTCGCGACAGCTATTCAGGCAACACGACGGAGCCATTCATTTCGAAGGTCCCTTCGACCGTCACGGCGCCGGTTTTGGGTTGTCCGCCGCCTATCGACACAGAGTACTTGCCTTCCGGGACGATCGAGCTCACCCGCTTCTGTAACCATGCTCAGGTCGCGTGGCTTCAGGTCAAAGTGCACCGTTTGCGACTGGCCAGGATCGAGGTGCACGCGCGCAAAGCCGCGCAATGCGCGAATCGGCGCGCCCGCGACATCAGGGAAGCTGAGATAGAGCTGCGCCACTTCGTCGCCGGCAACCTTGCCCGTGTTCGTCACCTTGACTTCAGCGGTCATGGGCTGCCCGGCAGCAACGGGGCTGGAGGGGAGAGAAAGATCGCTGTAAGAAAACGTGGTGTAACTCAGACCGTAGCCGAATGGATAAAGCGGCTTGCCTTTGAAGTATCGATAGGTGCGATTCTTCATCGAGTAATCTTCGAAGGACGGAAGCTGATCGACGCCGGTGTAGAAGGTGACGGGCAGGCGGCCCGCGGGATTGTTTCTTCCCGAAAGCGTTTCCGCCACTGCGGTCCCGCCCTCTTCGCCTGGATACCACGCATCGACGATGGCGTTGACGTGTTCGCTGGCCCAGTTGACCGCGAGCGCGCTGCCGTTGGTGAGCACGAGAACAACAGGTTTGCCTGTGGCGACCAGGGCTTCGAGAAGGTCTTCCTCTGGCTGGGGCAGATCGATGCTGGTGCGATCGCCGCCCTGGAAGCCGGCCTCGTTCACCTGCATCTCCTCGCCTTCCAGCTCGCTGGTGATGCCAAGAACGGCTACCACCACATCGGCGCCCCTGGCCGCGGCAATGGCCGCGGGCTGCGGCTTCAAATCGAGCTTCGACCAGACCAGTGTGGCGCTGGGAGCTGCGTCACCCATGGGAGAGTACTGCACACGCAGAACAGCGGGCTTGCCGGCTTCGAGATGCACTCGTCCCAGCTTGGCCTCGTTGGGATTACCGTCGAAAGCGGAGGTTACACCTTTGCCATTCAGCTGCAAATGGAAGAAGCCGTTGGCCTTCAGGCCAAGATTGTAGTCGCCCGTCTCCGGTGCGGTAATCTCGCCCTCCCAGCGAATACTGAGCGGGCGAACGTTGGCGACCTCAGAAGGCAATGGCTGAGCAGAGACATTGAGCGTGGGTTCTGTGCGCTCTGCGAGCGGCTTCATCGCTTCCGGGTCGTTGATGTCGCTCATGTCGAGTTTTGAGTAGCTGGCCTTGAGGCCCGGTTTTCCGCCCACCGACAGCGCCGAGGCGGGAACAGGGTCCGCGTCCCGGCTCAAGAACTGCGTTCCCGGAATGTATTGAATCGTGGCGCCGGCAAACTCCTTGCGCAGGCCTTCGGCAATGGAAACGGTATGTGTGGGAGCGCCGTTGTAGTTGCCGAGCAGAACTCTGGTTTGATTGGCGAGAGGTCCGATCAGGGCAATCTTGATGCCACTGGTTTTAAGTGGCAGCGTGCCATCGTTCTTCAGAAGCACCATCGACTCGTCGGCAATCTTGCGGGCCAGATCGCGGTGCTCGGGGCTGTCGAGCTCCTTTTCATCGATCCTGGAATAGGGGACCATCTCCGGGGGATCGAACATGCCGAGTTTAATCCGCGCGGTGAAGAGGCGGACGAGCGCTGTGTCCATCGCGCTTTCGGGGAGATAACCCTGCTGCACAGCCTCCAGGTACGGTTTGTAATCGTAATCGTCGAGGTTCTTACTAGCCCCAAAACATTCATTGTCCATTCCGCGAATGACCGAAATGGCCGCGGCCTGGGGCAGCGTTGCCCGGTAACGGTGGCCGGAGAAGATATCGCGGACCGCTCCGCAGTCAGAGACAACATATCCCTCGAAGCCCCATTGGCCACGAAGCTGGTCCTGAAGCAGGTATTGGTTGGCACAGGCCGGCTCGCCATTGATGGCGTTGTATGCGCACATCACCGATCCGGCTTTGCCTTCGACGATCGCGGCGCGGAAACCCGGTTCATACGTATCGACTTCGTCGTGCTTGCTCACATCCACGTCCGCGAAGTGGCGCGTGGGCTCCGGACCGCTGTGCACATCGAAGTGTTTGGGCGTTGAGATCACACGGTAGTACTCGGGGTCATCGCCCTGCATACCGGTTACGAATGCAACACCCATCCGGCCAATAAGGAACGGATCCTCCCCGTAGGTCTCCTGGCCGCGGCCCCAGCGGGGATCGCGAAAGAGGTTCAGATTGGGCGCCCAGAAGTCGAGACCTCCCATGATGCCTGCGTGCCCCGCATTTACATCCTGGACATGCTTGATGCGCCCCTCGATTCCAATGTCAGTCGCCATGGCGTGAATCTGAGGCCCGTCGAAGGTTGCGGCCAAACCAATCGGCTCAGGGAATTCGGTTACGCCGTTGTCGATCACTCCGTGAAGCGCCTCGCTCCACCAGTTGTAAGCCGGAATGTCAAGCCGCGGAATGGCGCGGGCGCCATTTACCAATTGAGAAGCCTTTTCTTCAAGCGTCATGCGGCCCACAAGGTCAGCTGCGCGTTGCTCAGGCGGCAGGGATGGATCAAGATACGCCGGTTTCTGCTGAGCTTGAATACTCCAGTTGCAGCACAGCATCGCGGCAATTCCCAAATGCATCATGATAGATTTCATAATTCCTCGCTGAATCTGAAGTGGGTATCTTCCTTGCGGAGATGGACCGCTCAGAGCACGAAATGAAGGTTGCGGTTTTGGCCGATGATCGGTTGGCTAAAGCTGGAGGACTCGATTCGCATGGACATTCATCAACGGTTCCGTCGTCAATTATTCCACGCTCACTCCGTCTCCACGTGACAACAGCAACCCTCATCCTAAGACCGCCGTCCCGATGACGGCAATAGCCCCCGCTTAACCTGCGTCCCTGAGAATGTGCACGAACGATCTCTACGGAGGTTTTCAGCAACTGGCGAAGCCGCCCGAGTCCACCTGCCTTCTCGGGCTCAAACCTGCCAATTTGAAAGCCAACGGAAGCTTTCATCTCTTGAAGGTGAAGTTGAACGCAGGCCAGAGACTGAAACTTCAGGCGCGTAGCGGCTATTTCGCGCTCAGCCGATAGGCGAGCGGCGTGAAGGACTTCTAAACGAGAATTCTGTCCAGTTGACGGGTTTCCTTGTAACTCTTGCTTCTGCTCGGTCGATTCCTTCAGTGTATCGATTCAGCGGCCCCGGCGAGTAACCGGCTACCTCGCCCGTTTTTATCAAAAATGAATTACGACCCCTGCGCTGATGCGCAGATTGTTCTGATGATCATTGCTTCCGTTGTCGAAAGTCGTCAGCAGGTAGTCGGCTTCAAAGAGGCGCGCGGAGAAGCGGGGGTTAAGGTGCAGGTCAAGGCCTCCACCGAAGTTACCCGCAAAGGCTGCGCCCGAATTGGTGGTTGCGGATTGCGGTCCTTGCACAAGTGTTCCGCTGGAGTGCGCCACGCCGGCCAGGACCTGGCCGAAGGGATGAAGCGAAGAATGGCCCGCCGGTAGCAGATAGCGCACGCCGCCGGTGAAAGCAGTGAGAGTCAGTCCGTATCCCGCGGCGGAAATGCCACTCGAATGAGTGGAGACAACGTCGCCTACCATCGCCCAGTTTCCCTGCTTAAGAGTCCAGGCGAAGGCAGCGCTGCCTCCGTTCATGTTGAAGCAGCCGCAGCCGCCCGGAGGTGCGTTGCTGTGCAGGTAGGTGTAGCCGAGGGCGAGTTCGGCGCGCGATGGCATGTTGCTCACGGCCGCGGGCTGTGCGGCCGGGCTCTGCGCTTTAACCGCCGAAGTGGAGACCGCGGCCATGGTCAACGACAGAATGATGATGTGATTGCTTCTGAGCCGCATGGGGTCTCCTTTACTCCACTGTGAGTTGCACCGTGGTAGTTTGCTGTTCGGCACCGCTGGTTCCCGTTACGGTGATGGTGTAACTCTGCGGCGGTAAGCTATTGGCGAGGCCGAACCCTCCACCGCACCCGCTCAGCGTAGTGATTGCTCCGAGCGACGCTAACAGCAGCAAGGATAGCGTCAACCAGCGCCGTCGTCGCGATCCGGTAAAGCACAAGCCCAGCAGCGGCAATGTTGCCGCGGCCAGTGGCCAACTGGCGGCGTGCCGATCCAGCCTTGCTGTCGTTGCCGCAGTCTGGATGGTAAGTTGTGTAGACGCCGATGTGTTGCCGGGGGTGATGGAGCTGGGATTGAATGTGGCAGTCGCGCCGCTCGGCAGACCATTAGCCGTGAAAGTAATTGACCCTGAGAAGGTTCCGTTTTGCGCTGCGGCGGTGATGGTGTATTGCGCCGATGCGCCAGGCTGAACGGTCTGCGCTCCAGTTGTCGAGCTCGAGCGTGAAGGTCGGCGCGGTGACCGCATTTGTTGCCTGAGTAGAGCTGGTAACGTTGGGCGCAGCGGCGTAAGTGCTGTTGCCCGCCTGGGAGTACGTTACCGTGCATGTGCCGGTTGCAGCAGTCATCGTGATCGTCGCGGACCCCGTGCCAGTGCCCGAGCAAGCTCCGCTAGCTGCGATGCTCACGGGCAAGTCCGAGCTTGCCGTCGCGGCCACCATGAACGAACTACCATCGGCGGCGCTCGCCGGGGCCGCCGTTGTGACCGTGATCGTCTGGCTCGTCAATGTTGCTGCGGTCGCCGCTGTCATGCTGGTGACGTTGGGCGCAGCGGCGTAAGTGCTGTTGCCCGCCTGGGAGTACGTCACCGTGCATGTGCCGGTTGCAGCAGTCATCGTGATCGTCGCGGACCCCGTGCCAGTGCCCGAGCATGCTCCGCTAGCTGCGATGCTCACGGGCAAGTCCGAGCTTGCCGTCGCGGCCACCATGAACGAGCTACCGTCAGCGGCGCTCGCCGGGGCCGCCGTGGTGACCGTGATCGTTTGGCTCGTCAATGTTGCTGCGGTCGCCGCTGTCATGCTGGTGACAGTGGGCGCAGCAGCATATGTGCTATTGCCTGCCTGGCTGTAGGTCACCGTGCAGGTGCCGGTTGCGGCAGTCATCGTGATCGTCGCGGACCCCGTGCCAGTGCCCGAGCAAGCTCCGCTGGCTGCGATGCTGACGGGCAAGTCCGAGCTTGCCGTCGCGGCCACCATGAACGAGCTACCGTCAGCGGCGCTCGCCGGGGCCGCCGTTGTGACTGTGATCGTCTGGTTAGTTAAACTTGAGGGGACGATCTCGGCCACAAAGGCAGCGTATAACTTGCCGGAATTGCCGAGAGGGGATTGGACAGTTTGGAAGGCGCCAGGGGTGACGGGAAAATTAGCGGAGGCCGTTTGGCCCGTCACGTAGGCGTTGCCGCTGGAGTCCACGGCAATGCCAAACCCGGCGTCTCCATAGCCAGCGCTGACGTTTCCGCTGCCGCCCAGGTAGGTGGAATAGACCAGACCGGAACCGGTGGAATTCAGTTCAGTCACAAAGGCATTGCCATCGATGGTACCCAGGGTTGTCTGAATGGCGCCGGAGGTAGTTGGGAAAACGGTGGAAGAAGTCATCCCAGTTACGTAGGCGTTGCCGCTGGAATCCACGGCGATGCTGTATCCCGAAGCGCCGCCGCTGGCGCCCAGGTAGGTGGAGTAGAGCGGCGCAGCTCCGGTGGGATTCAGCTTGGTGACGAAGGCGTTTCCAGTGCCGGCAAGGGCAGTTTGGAAGGCGCCTGCGCTAGTAGGAAAATCGGTAGAACTCGTTAGGCCGGTTACATATGCGTTGCCGCTGGAATCTACGGCGATGCCGTTCCCATTGTCGCCCCCGCTACCGCCCAGGTAGGTGGAGTAGAGGAGGGCGGTCCCGGTGGAGTTGAGCTTAGTCACGAAGGCATTGCCATTGCTGCTGCCAAGGGTCGTCCGTAAGGCGCCGGAGGTAGTGGGGAAATTGGTGGAATCCGTTACGCCGGTCACATAAGCGTTGTCGCTCGAATCTACGGCGATGGCGAATGCCTCATCGCCATCGTTACCGCCCAGATAAGTAGAGTAAACAAGCGCGGTGCCGGTGGGGTTGAACTTACTTACAAAAGCACTTGGATAGTCATTGCTGTTGGGAATGCTTGTCTGAAAGGCGCCGGAGGTTGTGGGAAAGGTGGTGGAATACGTTTCGCCAGTCACATAGGAGTTGCCGCTGGAATCTACGGCAATGCCGTTGCCCTCATCGATGACGTTGCCTCCAAGGTAGGTGGAGTAGATCAGGGCGGTGCCGGTGGGGTTCAGCTCTGTCACGAACGCGTTGTAGTGGGTGCTGGCTTTGCTGGTTTGGAAGGCGCCAGACGTCGTGGGGAAATTGGTGGAACCCGTTACGCCGGTTATATAGGCGTTGCCGCTGGAATCTACGGCGATAGCGTTCGCCGCGTCTGCACACGTGCCGCCGACGTAAGTCGAGTAGACCAGGGCGGTGCCGGTGGAGTTCAGCTTGGTCACGAACGCGTTGCCCTGCCCGCTGTCAACAACCTTTTCACCGTTGCTACAGCCATCAATGTTGGCAAGAAGGGTGGTCTGGAAGACGCCGGAGGTGACGGGGAAATCGCTAGAAAACGTTACGCCAGTCACATAGGCGTTGCCACCGGAATCCAGCGCGATGCCAAACGCTTGATCGGAGTAATCGCCGCCCAGAAAAGTGGAGTAGCTCAATACTGGATCGATCACGAGCGGCCGGCTGCGGTCGAACCCTGCCACTTTGAACCCAATGCGATTTCCGCCTCTAAGAACATACCCGCCGGAGACACTCTGGCGCGAGCCCTGCGACTCCTGGTAAATCTCCGGCTTGAGCAGTCGTAACTCGCCCTGGGCTGTGCGTATCACCAGGTCGCCGCCGTCAATGCGCAACTTACTCACTCCGCGGAGATGCAAAGTTATTCGGCCAGGGTCGGCGCCCGGCGCGACCACAAAATCGTGCTCCAGCCGGCGCTGGTTGCCGTAGTAGATGAGGTCAATGCCCGGATAGACGTCGAGGTAGCGAACCTTTGCGTAACTCGGAACTCCGGTGCGCCACTTGCTCGGATCATTGCCGATGAAGTAATTCGACCTTGCCGGTAGCAGGTCTTCTGGCGTGATCGCGGGGTGGCTGTTGGCACCCGTCAAATCGAGCCGCACAACTGCCGGCGGCGTTCTGGGCGATGCGGTTGCCTCCGACGGCAATCGCTCACCTCTTTTTTGACCTTGATTCGCGATCGGAGCGGCCAGAACCAGCACCGCCTCCCGTGATGTGAGGAATACGTTGTAGCCCAGGCCGCGAGAAATGAAACGGACCCGCTTATCCGTCTGGCCGCGGTTGGCTTCGAACCGAAGCGGCAGCTTGAGGTAGCTGACCACGGCGCCAGACGGCGCACGCGTGGTCTGCGCCGCGGGTTGAGAGCTTACCTGCGAATGTGCCAAAGAGTGATCCAGCGCGCCGGGTACCATCAGGAGCACGACGGAAAGAATCGCCGAGGCGAGTGAGTTCCTGGATTTCCCAATACCCACCTGCGATACCAAAGCGCAGCGACCACTCGCACCGGGGCGTGCACCTGCGGTGTGCGGTTGAGTCATATGATCTCCGGGGAAGCCGGGAATGTCGACAGCGGATGCCTGAACAGAAAGGTGAACCCTTAGACCCCATCGGCTACCGAACCGGTCACACTAGCCGCCGTTGAAGGAGAGGTTCGCCGACCGGCGGCTGCCAGCGGAAGTCTCGATACGCCACTGTAACGTTACAACTGCCTTATTAGGCTCAGTTATTAGGCAATTAAGTGCAATACAGTCTTGCAATTAGTGGCCATAGGCCACCTTTTCCGGAATCCTACTCGTCGACAAGCGGTTCTTTGGTCTTTTCAATCTGTTCGGCTTGGCGCGCCAAAGCCAACCCGCGCATATTCCCCTGCCGCGGATGCTGCGAATCCCTTTATCGCCCGACCGGAACGGCAAACTGGGCGCGAACGGAGTAGCCGAGTGGTATGGCCTGATTTCTTCAACTATCAAACAGCTGCTTGCCCAGCCGTGACCGCTCTACACATTCATTGTTGTCGGTCCGCCAGAGAAGTGATCTACGGCCCGGTCAAGAACCTCATAATCTCGACTTGCCGCTCTCAGAGGTTACCTTACTTTACCGCGCATAAATGAGCGCGTCCGACGAGGCGATCGCGTCGCTGTATGGGAATCTGCTTGGCTCGAAGGAGCTAGGAGTACGCTGCTCAGCAGCTTTCGAGGGGCAGCAAATGTGGTTGGCCGAAGCCCACTGATCATTGTCCACTGATCACCGTCTTCACGGAAGCTCGCGGACCCAGATGTTGCGGAAGCTGAGCGGTTCGCTCTTGTCGCCGTGGGCCTGGAGCTTGATGGGCGCGCGGTCGTACTTCTTGTAGAACGGCTGACCGATGTAGAGGGTCTGGCCCTTGAGCGCGAAGTGGTTTTCGACCAGGACGCCGTTGAAGAAGACGGTGGCGTAGGCGGGCGTTTTCAGTGAACCGTCGTCGTTAAAGATGGGCGCGGTCCACACCACGTCGTAGGTCTGCCACTCGCCTGGCTTGCGGCCAGGGTTGACGAGTGGAATGGCCTGCTTGTACAGGCTGCCGGCCATGCCGTTCACGTAGGTGGGATTGTTCCACGGGTCGAGGACCTGGAGTTCGTAGCCGGCGTCGCCTGGGCCGGTCGAGGCGAGGAAGACGCCGCTGTTGCCGCGGCCCTGGCCAGACCCGGTGATATTGGCGGGAACGCGCCACTCGACGTGGAGCTGGTAGTCCTTGAAGGTGCGCCGGGTCTCGATGCTGCCGGTGCGTTTGACGACGGTGAGCAGGCCGTGGGCGACGATCCATTTTGCCGGCGTGTGGTCCTGCGCGGAAACCCATTCGTCCTCATTCTTGCCATCGAAGAGGATGATGGCGTCAGAAGGAGGCGCGCCGCAGGTAGCACCGGGTGTGATGGCAGACGGGACGGGCTCCCAGACTTCCGTCTCCTCGGGTTTGGGTTTGGCTTCCTGGGCTGCGACAAGCGCGGCGGATGCGACAAGAACGAGCGTGCAGAGAACAGCGGATTTCATCAAAGGGAGTGTACAACAGCGCTCAGGCGCAGTTCAAAGTTCGCGGGGAACCTGGGCTTGAGGCCCAGTTGTTTCTAGTCTCGCATCTATATGGCTTTTGCGGATAGTGCGCTCGGCTCGCACCGGCGTGGCTGCGCCGTCGACGGCAGCATAAAGTTTGTGACTGACTTGGTCAATGTTTCGCGTTGGTCTCCTTCTTCACATTCGCTCCGTTTGCATTTGACAGCGTTGAGTGTCAGGGCACTTCGTGATGGGGATCGCTCAGCGTCCCACAATCTTGACAATGCCCGCATCGGACCCGGTCCAGGCTTCTGGCCCTTCGTGCGTCAGTTGCCTGGCCGCATCGTTCCAATGCAAGCGTGTGATTTTAGAGTTTCCCTTCTCGTATGCGTACGTCTGTCCATCGTCGTTGTAGACAGTGAAGTCACCATCGGCGCCTGGATAAATAAGCACGCAAGCAATTGTCTGCGGCTCCCCGGCGCTAAGGATCTCGTTCCCGAGAGGAACAATCGAACCTGCACGGATAAAGAGCGGAATGGTGTCGATTGGCGCCGACACTTCAACGGTCTGGCCGCCTGTCAACCGTTCGTTTGTCCAGTAGTTGTACCAGACGGTTCCGGCGGGCAGATAGACCTTGCGGCTGGTAGCCCCCTGGTCGGTTACCGGCGCAACGAGAAACGCCGGTCCGAACATGTACTCGTCCCCAATATCTGCTACATTCGGGTCGTCCGGAAAATCCATGAACAGCGCACGCGTATACGGCGCGCCTGTCTGGTACGTATGGAATCCGAGGGAGTAGATGTAGGGCAGAAGCTTATAGCGCAAGCGCAGATACTTCTCGAGGATGGGCTCGGCCTGTTTGCCATACGACCAAACCTCATTGTGCTCTCGCTCTCCGTGGGCCCTCATTACTGGCTGGAAAGCGCCCCATTCGAACCACCGTACAAACAGCTCAGGATAATCTTCGTAATTGTCGACGTTTCCCTGGGCGTCTGAAGGGTCAATCAAAGGTGAATGTTCCGCGTGGTACGTGGACGGAATACTTGGTGAAAAGAAACCCGCAATGTCTGTGTCCCAATACGGCATGCCGGAGGCGGTGAAGCCCAATCCCGCCGGGATTGAACGCTTCAACATATCCCAGGTTGACCTGATATCACTCGACCAAAAGACCGTGCCGTTTCGTTGCGCCCCAAGATACGCGGCACGGGCGAGAATCATGACCCTCCTGCTGTCCCCGAAATCGCGACGGAAGCCCTCGTAAACCGATGCTGTGTGAAACAAGGGATAGACGTTGTAATACCGGGCCCCCGAGCCGACATAGAAAAAGTCCTTGGCCGGATCGATGTCTGGCTCCGTTTCATCGAGCCAGATGTAATCGAAGCCGTATGGCTTCACATAGCGATCCCTGATCGCCTCCCACCACCACCGGGCGGCGTCCGGGTTGGTTGTGTCGATGTTGGGACCGATTACGTCTTTAAAGCCGCCAAAGTCCGGAGTGCCGTCCGCGGTGTGAACGAGCCAACCTTTCTGCTTTAGCATGTCGTAATACCGCGTGCCCGGAGCGAAATGCGGCCACACACTCAGCAGCGTCTTGATGCCCATTGAATGCAGCTGTTTGTTCATCGCGTCGGGATCGGGCCATCGAACCGGGTCGAGATCCAACTCGCCTTGTTTCGTCATGTTCAGGAAATCCACCACAAGCACATCGAGCGGCAGGTTACGGTCGCGATATCCCTTCGCAACGGCCATGAGCTGGTCCTGGGTCGGATAAATGGCTTTGCTTTGGATGTAGCCGTATGTAGCCTTCGGCAACATGGGGGCGATGCCAGTGAGCTGGCGATAGCCTTCGTAGATCTCGTCGCTGTTACCACCCGCGATCACGAAAAAGGAAACACGATCTCCAACCTCGGATGACCAAACATTCTGCAGGTTGAAACCCAGGTCGATCGTGGTTTTCGAGGGGTTGTCCCAGATCAGACCGTAGTCGCGGCTCGACACCATGAAGGGAATACAGACGGTCTCACCACCGATGGCGTTGTACTCATGCCAGCACTGAATGCGATGGTCACGGAGGTCGAGAAAACCCTGTTGGTGTTGGCCCAGCCCGTAGTAGTGTTCATCGGCCGGAGAATCGAAGACTGCTGAAACATGGTAGCCGGAATCGTCCTTCTGCCCGCTCTCCGCACTTCCGGAGCCCGCTGCCGGCCTATTGGGCATCATGAACCAGTTGCGCATCGTCAGAAGCGGTTTGCCGGACGCAGTGGTGATAGAGATCGTGTCATTGAATGGTCCGTTTATACCAGGACCGCCGCCGAAATAGTGCTCTCTCAGCGACTGATTCAACGCGTCGAGCTGCATAGCGCGAGGAGCAGGGAGGTTCTCTGGAGCAACACGAATGACCATTCGCCCCGAACGAATGACCTCGTATCCTCCGGAATCCTGCTCGTGGACCCAGCCGGTCATCGACGGCGCACCTACGAATCCATACCCAGCGCCCGCAATCGCTGGAGTCGTTTCGGAGCTCAAAGTGATTCGAATAATATTGGGGGCGTACGGCTCCAGCACAACAACCCTGCCTTGGCGCGACAACACGATCTGCGTGTCCGCGCCCCAAAGTGCCCGGCATCCGGGAAGAAGAAACCCCAGCCCGACCACAACCACACCTTTACGAACGAATGCGTTCACCACACGGCTCCTTTTTGTGATCACCACGGCACTATCGAGACTCCGCTCGACTGCCATCTTTCGATCGAGCCCAATTCGACCTGCCGGCCACGAAACCGGTCTTCAGGCTCCAAAATCAAGCTTGTGAAAGAGCTTCCCGCCTCCGTCACAGTCTACTCCCGAAACTGCTGGGCAGTTTGATCCCTGATCATAGGACTCGCAAGTAACAAACGGTGTATTTACAGTAAAATCTCCAGATTACATTTTTGTAATCAACGTTTGGCGCAAAGCTTTTGAGTCGGAAAGGGCTCTTGCCTAAGAGAAAATGGGGAATTCGATGGTTGTTTCGTTAGCGTCGTTCCTTGCCGGCGAGTTCGTTTCCTTTTTCGCGCTACCTGAAAAAACGGCTCGCTGGGTCTCGCTGACTGGCAGAACCACAATCTTGAAATCCTCCTGCAAATCACGGTAGCTGATTTGGTGGCCGGACCGCCCCGTGTCATCGCAACCTATACTTGGTAACGTGCCGGAAGAGAATCAGCATTGACGATTCTGCCCGCGACAATGATGCGATTCAAGCACAGTGTTGAAGAGGAACGAATGGAGAAGTTCTCTTGCATACTCGCGAATTGATGTGCAGCGCATTTTTGATCTCCCTTTCTATGCATGCATCGGGCCAGACTCAGCAGCCTGCACAGCCCGGACAAGGTGGTATGGGGGGAGGCATAGCCTGGGAAACCGGACCTTGTGGTCGGAAACGACTCCGAGACCAATTACCTCTATATCAACTGTCGATAATCCCTCTCCCGGCCGCAGCGTCACCACCTTGAGTAACATCGGCAGGAAGAAAACGAACGGGAGGCGCCGCGCATGACGGCTGGCTGTGTTCAGGAATCAAACAGGAGTGACCTATGCGAATGAAGATGAGTGCGATGTCCGGACTGGGCTCGCTGGTGTGTGTTGTCGCTTCCACGATTTCGGCCCATGCGCAAGCGGAGAATGGCGTGCCGCACTTGCGCAAACAAGGCGACGCCACTCAGCTGATCGTGGACGGCAAGCCGTATCTGGCTCTGGCAGGAGAGCTAACCAACAATGCGGCGACCAGTCTGCCGATGATGGAGCCGATCTGGCCCATGCTTGTTGCCGATCACCTGAATACGGCGCTCGTTGGCGTCTCCTGGGCGCAATTTGAACCCGAAGAAGGGCACTTCAACTATACCCAGGTGGATGGCGTGATCGACAAGGCCAGAGAGAACCACATGCACATCGTCTTCCTGTGGTTTGGCGCCTGGAAGAACGGCACCTCCAGCTTTGCGCCCTACTGGGTAAAGAAGGACTATACCCGCTTTCCGCGCATTCAGATTAACGATGGCAGTACCGTCTCGATCTCCGGTCCGGTGGAGCTGCTTAGCACATTCGGCGACGCCACGCGGGACGCGGACGCGGCTGCGTTCAAGGCCCTGATGGCGCACATCAAGGAAGTGGACGGCGCCCAGCACACCGTATTAATGATGCAGGTAGAAAACGAAGTGGGCGTTCTGCGCGATTCGCGCGACCGGTCTCCTGCGGCGAACCGCGCCTATGAGAGCGCCGTGCCGGCACAATTAATGAACTACCTGGAAGCGCACAAAGATCACCTGATGCCGGACTTTCGCGCGGACTGGGAGGCGAACGGCTATAAATCTTCCGGTACCTGGGAAGAGGTTTTCGGTCCCGGCAAGCCGGCCGGCTTCGAACTTCCGATCGAGACCAGGAGCCCGCCCATGGGCGAGTACGAACATGAAATCGGTTGGACGCAACTGCACTGGGCCTCGGATGAGTTCTTCATGGCCTGGAACTATGCGCGCTACGTGAACGCGGTGGTTGAGGCGGGTAAGTCGGCCTACGACATTCCCATGTATGTGAACGGCTGGGAGCAACAGCCCAACGAAGCATGGCCGGGTACTTTTCCCAGCGGCGGTCCGCTACCCGAGGTGCACGACATTTGGCGAGCCGGAGCTCCGAGCATTGATATCCTCGCCCCCGATCTCTACTTGCCGTATTTCGATGTCATCTGCGAAAGGTGGACCCAGAACGGGGATCCGCTCTTCATTCCCGAGTCGGGAACCAGTGCCGCTAATGTCATCATGGCGGTCGGCCGGTACAACGCTATTGGGTATTCTCCTTTCGGTGTGGACGGCGGGAGGCCTATTCCGCCTGACTTCGCAAGCACGTACGAAATGCTTAACGAGATGGCGCCGATGATCCTGGCCCGTCAGGGAACCGATACCATGACCGCGGTGCGCATGGTCCAGGGTGATCCGCCCAAACAGATCAAACTCGGTAATTACACCCTCACGTTTACCTACACCGGCCGGATCACGCGCCTGGGCCCGCAGCCCAAGGGAGGTGTAGCGGCGTCGCAATGGAGTGAGCCCGACCGGGGAGCTGGGCCTGTGACGCCCCTGGAAGCAGCCGCGGTTGTGATTTCAACTGGGCCGGATGAGTACTATTTTGGCGGCGGAGGCATGCGAGTGGACTTTACGCCGAACACGCCCGGGCCCCCCAATGCCGGGCTCGGCGTTGTCCAGCAAGGAAAGTTTGTGGATGGACAATGGGAACTTACCCGTTGGATCGAAGGCGACGACGATGCGCAGGGAGAGATCCTGGTGCTGAATCCAGGGACGATTGTGCGCGTCCAGCTCTACCGCGTTCCTTAAGTTGATTCCGATGTTACCTTGGATTCTCCATTGCCGGCTTGATCTGTCGCATGCGCGATTGGCAAAAACGCCGGATAATCTTTCCGAGTGCAAACATTTTGCCAAGCTCGGATGCAGATTGCGGAGGAATTGAAGATTGAAGACGATGAAAAGCTCCATCATTGCGACCCTATTGGCGGCATCGAGTATTGGGCTGGCCTTGCACGCGCAGGGGAAGGAACAACCAACTCCTCACCTTGTAGAAAACGACGGGCGTTATGCCCTGTTCGTCGACGGTGCGCCCTTCGTGATGCTGGGCGCGCAATCAAACAACTCGAGCGACTGGCCGGCCACGCTGCCCAAGGTGTGGTCCGCCATCGAATACCTTCATGCCAACACCCTCGAAACTCCAATCTACTGGGAACAGTTCGAGCCACAGCCGGGACAGTTCGATTACTCGGAAGTGGACACGATCCTCGCTCAGGCGCGCGAGCATCACGTCCATCTGGTCCTGCTGTGGTTCGGAACCTGGAAGAATGGCAGCCAGCACTACATGCCGGAATGGATGAAGCTCGAGCCCGAGCGCTACTCCCACGTGATCAACAAGAACGGAGAACTGGTCGACTCACCCTCTCCCTTCGCGACCGCATCGCTCGAAGCGGACAAGCGGGCCTTCACCGCCTTCATGCGGCACCTCAAGGATGCAGATTCGGAAAGAACGGTGCTGATGGTACAGGTGGAGAACGAAACCGGCACTTGGGGAACTGTGCGCGATTACTCTCCAGAGGCGAACAAGCTCTTCGACGGTCCGGTCCCTGCCGAAGTCCTGAAAGCCATGGGCCAGACGCAAGCCTCGCCTGGCGCGAGTTGGGAGCAGGTTTTTGGCCCTGAGGCGGAAGTGAACTTCCATGCCTGGGCGATTGCCAGGTACGTGGGGCAGGTAGCGGCCGCGGGCAAGGCCGTCTACCCTCTGCCGCTTTATGTCAATGCCGCATTGCGCGATCCGCTCAAACCAGGAGCTCCCGGCACCTACGAGAGCGGGGGGCCCACTGACAACGTGCTGCCGATCTGGAAGGCAGAGGCGCCAGCGATCGATATCCTCGCGCCCGATATATATCTGTCCAACACCGCAGCTTATCTCAAAGTGATCGATCTCTATCATCGCCCCGACAACGCCTTGTTCATCCCCGAGACGAGCGGCGCCGTTCATGAGGCCCGTTTCCTTTTTTCCGCCCTCGCCCATCAGGCCGTCGGCTACTCACCCTTCGGCCTGGATTACACGCGAAACCGTCCTGCCCAACCCGGCGACGAGGATGCGCAGAATGCATTTCTTGAGCCTACGGCGCAGAACTACCGGCTCATCGCCCCCATGATGCGTGATATTGCCCTACTGAATTTCGAGGGCAAACTGCAGGCGACAGCGGAAGTCGAAAGCGAACCTTCACAGGTACTTCACTTTGGCAACTGGGATGCGCTGGTTTCCTACGGCACTGGCGGCAGGGGCCCCGACAAAGGAAACCCCGAGCCCATCGGCCGAGCCCTGGTCGCGCAACTCAAGGACAATCAGTTTCTGGTCACCGGATACGCTTGCCGCGTCGATTTCCGGCCGGCCGGCACCGAGCAGCAGAGGAAATCGGGAACCATCGTGGCGGGAGTTGGACAGACGCCTTCCGCGCTGATCGACGGCAAATGGCAGCATCGGCAATTCCTTCGCGTTGAAGAGGGCGTGTACGAAAACGGTGCTTTCAAATTCATGCGAATCCTGAATGGCGATCAAACGGATTGGGGACTCAACTTCGGTTTTGAACCCGAAGTGCTCCGAGTTTCTGTCGCCGTTTATTGATATTGGAGAAGGAGATTCCCTTTTATGCGAAGGCTCCTTACGGTTCTTGCGCTCGTTTCTGGAATTGCCCTTACTTCTGTTTGCTCGCAGGCGCAGAATGCGGATTCGCGTCTGGAATTCGACCGCAAGGGCGAGACGATTGTGCTAGCTGAGCTCTCGACTGGGCAACTGGCTTACGGCAGGCCAAGCGGCGGCGCTCTGGCAGGTGCCCGATGGACAAACTCTGACCGGAAAGCGTAATCGAGCGATTCTGGCCATCCTGCTCTGGTAGCGCTACCGGGAATCGAACTTGAGCCGATGGCAGGCGTGAGCGCAGCGTGAGCCTGCTGGCGAAATCTCGAGCGAAGCGAGAGACCTCCATCGCACCGGCCGTCTTGAATATCTTGGTAGCGCTACCGGGAATCGTCTTTCGCCCGCCCCGGATTTCTCATCATTAATGGAAAAACTGCGCTGAGTCAAGAGCTCACACTCAGATAGGGGAATTTCGAAATTCCAGTATCAATGGGAAATTTTCAGGTGGTTTTTCGCGGAATGTAGTACAAAGTAGTACAACAATCTGAGCCAAGTAAACGAACGTCAGCCCGTACCATCCAGTCAATGCTGGTCTTCAGGTTGGCTCCGATAGTCCCGCCCAATCCAGCACCTTGCGCGAATCCATCATCATCTTGCCACAAAGACTTGAACACTCAACGCTGCCGCTGGTGCGAATTGGTATCCCGGCAGTACAAAAGCAATCTATTTTCAAAAAGCCTCCACCACTAGCGCGTGGAATTGGGAGCATATCTCAGAATGGCTTTTTGTTGTCACCTAAGAAAGCAACGCATAGCGGGAGAACGGGATCGAACCGGCGACATTCAGCTTGGGAAGTTGGACGTAAATTGAGAACAAAGAACATGGCGGATTCTCGTGCTTCATTCTGGCGATTGGAAATACGGGATATTCGAAAATCTGCTTGGCAGAATCCTTGACGGTGTTCAAACGGAGTTCACTCGACACTACTTATCTTCCTACTTGCGGTTACAAAGCTGGCCGACCTTGGCAGGAGCAAGAAACGGACGTTCAAGACTGAGTCGGAGCAAAACTACGCGCCCAGCGAGGACGCAGCGATCCCAAATGTGCGCTACGACGCTGCATCGCAGCTCATGCAGAACTTCGAGATCGCGGGCGAAGTTGCCGGGCGTGGCCAACGGGTGCCCGCAAGAGGCTGGTTCGTCGGCGATCAGTGCTCGAAATGGAGGAATACGGCCGAATGCGCTCCGCGTGGCTTGACGCGGACATGATCCGCCGAGGCACGAATGATGTACTGCGCCATCATTGCGACGCCAGTCCCATTGGCTAGCTCTTCCATGGTGGGCATGCGGTCAGAGAGCTCGATGGGCGGTCCATCGTAGTCGATTTCGAGGTCAAGGTGGAACTCATCAAATTGGGCAGTGACGGTGAACAGGTCGGAGCAGAGCTGCAGGTTGCCCGAGTTGGTGATGAACTCGTAGATGGCATCGGAGGCGCGGGAAACTACCGCTTGGCGCATTCCCCACGCTGCTCCTTGCTCCTCCATGAATCGATTGATTGCGTCGAGGTTGTTTTCACCGGCGTGAAGCTGGATGGAACTCGTTTTGTGGAGACCGAGCCTGAACAACAGACCCAGCGCGACAGCAATGACTGTGGCCAGCGCCGTCGACGATGCAAAGATAGGCTGAAGGAGATCGGGTACACTCCGGTAGAGCTCGGGAGCAATTTCGACGCTGAGGCCAAAGGCAAGAGCAATGCCGACGGCGAAAATGCGGCGAGCATCGAGCATTCGGGCAGTCATTAACTGGAGCCCGCCCAGCATGAGGAAGCAGGTGGAGTAAATGAGTTCCGCACCCATGATGGGAGCAGGCATGATCGCGAACATGGATGCAAGCCCGGGAATGAACGCCAACGTAATGACGATCAGGCCAGCAGGGAGAGCAATGGCGCGACTTGTGACACCCGTTGCAAGCTCGAGACCAAGGGAGGATGAGGCGTTGTTTTGGGCAACACCGCCGAGCAACCCAGAGAAAATGGTTCCCAGTGAATTGGCCATAACTCCGCCACTGACAGATCCTAAGTCGGTACGTTCCCAATTGGCATCGTTCATCTTCTGGCACAAGGTGATGTCACCAACTGTCTTCAGCGTAGCGGCAATGCCAATGACGAGAAATGGAATGAGGAGCGCGGGACGAAACGCCATTCCAGAGGCTACACGGTGTGGAACGCCGATGAATGGCTGCGACCACTGGGCCTGAATATCCGCCCATGAGAGCATTCCCATCGCAATGGCAGCAATGTAACCGACGGCAAGCCCAATGAAGATGGGGAATAGCTTCAATTTACCCTTGCTCCAGACAGTTGGGGCGATCAAGGCAACGAGCGTGATGAATCCCAGGAGGGCAGCTTGCGGGGAGGCGCCAGGATGGGACTGCGAGCGGCCCAGCAGCATGGGACAGCCAATCGCTACGAGCTGGATGCCGACGATAGAAACAATCAAGCCCGTTACATCCGGCGGGAAGAGAATTCTGAGAAAGCGGAGGAATCGGGAGAGCCCAGCGGTAAACAGACCGTTGATGGCGGTCATGCCGAAGATAAGCGGGAATCCTCCCATCTTGCCGGCAAGGATCGTGGGGGCAAGATACGTAAGGCTGCACGACGCTGGACACAGGTATCCTGATCCGAGCAGACCTCCGCGTGCCTGCAGGATGGTGGCGACACCGGACGCGAGCATCGAGATTCGAAGGAGGTTCTGCGCGTCAATGGGGCTGCCACCGATGGAGTTGACAGCAACAATTACGTATATCCAGCCGATCGACATAGCCAACACATGCTGAAAGGCCAATGCAAAGGTGAACGACGCTGGAGGAACTTCATCGACGTCGTAGGCGAGCACGCCGGGACGCTTGCGCTCCGGAAATCGGGCGGCGCCCGAAATGAACCGCAGGCAAATTTGGACTAGCCGCAATGGCGCTGAGGCGATCGCGTCAGGATTTTCATCGTCCGTCGCAGCCTGGTCCTGTTGCGAAGCTTCGAGAGCGGGGTTCGGCGGAGGAACGAGGTGCTCAGGTCGTAATTTGGATCCCACTCTGCGCCCCTTGCTAATTGAATGTTCATAGAACAAATCAGAACCTGGCCTGGCCGAAAACGGCGATAAGTTGGAACAAGGGAAAAACAATGCTAACCCGAGGCGCGAGGGCTAAACATGAATTCTTTGTAAAGTACAGCGAAAGACCCCACCAAGTAGGTTCATTTCTCACATATAGCCCAGCCAGAATCCGCATATTGGAGACCAGGAGCCCGAATTTTCGCCCCCGGTGCGCGGCGCGTACGAACGAGCAGAGTTTTTTGCAAATCTCCGTCCCCGCGCGGCGGTCATATCTCGGCAAGATGCAAGGCAGAAACGGGCTCTTTGACCCTTTGCCTGCCGGAATGAACGATGCCGGAGCTTTGGTGCAGTGGTGGCTTGCGAACCGGTTGCTCAAGCGCAACTACACGGCGAGTCACACGGAAAGTCCTCCGGAGGATGTGGTAGCCTGAATCAGAACGTCTCCGAAGATTCCCATTGTTCTTCAATGCATTGACGTTCTACTCAGTCGATCTCAACACTGAGCGCGCATTCTTATTCGTCTTATGTCGCCCTTAGCTACAATCACGCGGAACGCCGGATTTGGGCTAAAAAAGATTCGAAATCGCCGTGAAAATGCGCAGGCCATCATCTATGCACATCACATTGCCCCCGAATCACACCGAAAGATGGCGTTCGGGCGATCATTCAAGCGGATTTCTAACGATCAGTGGGTGGGCGATACCGACTCGGAGTTATCTCAATGAGTGCCGGCAATAGCTCACCTACGGCTGTTGCCAATCCGGCGTTGCCTTCCTCACGGTCTTCCACTGCAGCGAAGGCGAGCCGCCGATTTCATCGTCCACGATCTACCAATCGCCAAGTCCTTTCCTATTGGTGCGGCTTAGCCTTGCTGGTTGCTTTCGGTTTCCTGGGCCTTTCCAAGACATTCATAAATCTGTGGGAAATTTGGACACGCGATCCATTGCGGTCGATTGGAGTGTTCATCTTTCTTGCCGGCCTTGTCCTGGTCCTGCGTGCCTGGCGGCAAATGGACTGGGAACTTCAAGGCACGTGGTGGGGTTTGCTCCCGGTGGCACTCGCCCTCCTTTTAAGCGCATTCGGTGACCAGCTGGCATGCTATTGGATTGTCGGACGCCTGAGCCTCAATCTTCTACCCAGTGTGCTATCGCTGCCGCTTTACGTTTGCGGAGTCGTCTTGTTCCTTGGGGGAACGCGTGTCATGCGGCAGACACTGTTCCCGGTAGCGCTGCTTATCTTTTCGCAACCGCTGCCGCAGGCTGTTGTTTCCTTTGTGGACCTGCCTCTTCAGAGCCTGGCCGCCCATTCCGCACGCTCATTTGCTTCACTTATTGGTTTCGTCCCGACAAACCCGGAACTGCTGAAGCTGATGTTCACACCGGATTTCGGAATGTTCATCGCTCCCGGATGCGACGGTCTGCGAGGCGCTATCACCATGGGATATGTTGCACTGATTGCGGGGTATTTGAAACGAGTTTCGATTCCAAGATGGTTCTTATATGTTTCAGGAGCACTGCTTCTGGGCTATCTTTTCAATTTTCTTCGGCTTTGCGCTTTGGTCCTCTATTATCGGATCGCACTCGGGCACCGTGCGCTTGAACTTGCAGCTAAGCAGGTCGATTACGCGATTGGCGGTTGCTTGTTCCTGGCAGTGGCGGCCTTATTTTTCTGGGTCATTGCCAGGAAACAAGACCACAAAGGTCCGGTGGCCACTCTCCCGAAGCCACGAGTTCCTGCAAGTGCTGAAAAGCCGCGGCTCAATTACTGGAAAATCGGCGGCTTGGCGATTTTGACGCTCATTTTTGCCGTCCCTGGTATACAAGCAATTCGAGACCTTCAAGAAAGTCAAGCCGAGTCTGAACGCATTGGTAACCTTACACCGGAGCAACTTAATGACCTTATGCCAAAGCAGCTTGGCGATTATGACTTAGGTCGTGCTTGGCAGCAACAGCTCGGCCACACGAACGCTCTCGAGTGTGCTGCCTATACATCGCCTGGATTGAATGAGATTTCCATCTGTGTTTGGTTGCTTCCGATTCCCCACAATGTGCATGATAGCCTATCGATTCAGGGCGACGAGCCTGAAATGCGTGGCAGCAGCACCTTCCCCATGGCCCGTGGTCGAACCGTTTCCTTTGACACTGCTTTTTATAGCGATGGAATCACTGACACTCTTGCGGGTAATGCATACTGCACGCCCTTATCCTGTTTGCCGTCGCGTACACATAATGAAAATGGAGTGCATATTGGCGTTGCAGATCGGGTCGATCTCCCTAGGCAAGGAAGACGTGCGGTTCCGATTTTGTTTCAGGTTAAGACGGTCCATTCGGACAGCCCCAAGGAAACTACTTATAGGGTCCTGTGGGCGGATGCTCAACGCTTCCTTGGGGGCGTCGATCTTACCGGGCTCAGTCAGAAATTCCAGTAAGACCTCGGGGGCATCAACCGGCTTAACGAACCTCATTCTCGGCTCGATTTGCGGCTGGCTGGTTCCTGCATAACACGTTTCGAGTCCTCCGTTGGGCGAAGGTAATAAAGAAGAAGACTTTGGCGCGCGCGCCGCGTCCTTGACGCGATTCCGAACCTACCGAATCAGATCCTCGATCTGCTCCGGACCATACTTCTCGGCTCTGCCCTCCCATGCTCCCTCCAGGCCAATCTGCCTCATCACTACGGTACAGAATTTGCCGGCCACGCCACCGGATCATTCGATTTCCCACTTCGAGTCGAATCCCTCTAAATTCGAAGTAATGGCTTGGGCGATTTCGGAGTTTCATCGACGGGAATGCGGTCAGGAATTTCCAAAGTATTTACAGAATCCCGCCAGGTTTGGCGAGTATGCTCAAACCAAATTGTCTGTCAAGCCGGTGGCGGAACTCGCTCTATGGTCGGGACACACTGGGGAACCTTCCAGCCTGGCCGCTGAACGGTATTGCCGTGCGGAGATGCAATATGAATCACCTGAGCCACCATTACTTGCTGCGTTGCGTTGCCTACACCTCTGCAGCATTTGTTATCGCCCCTACTCTCCTCGCGCAGGCCTCTTACTCCTCCCCTCCGATTCTCAACGTCTTGCAGGTCGCGCCTCAAGGACCAACACTGTATCCGGCATTGTATAGAGGGGTTTTACAAGGAAATATCATTTATGTTACGGAACAAGACACTTCAGATGGTAATTCGAATCTCGAACTGATTGATGTTTCATCAGCCGAAGCGCCAACGATAATAAGCGAAACGGCTGGATCACACCTGTGGATGAATGGAATTGCGGTTCAGGGACAGTATGTTTACGTGTCGTACTGGCAAAGCAGCGTTGTGCAGGTTTTTGATGCCGGCAATCCATACTCACTGACGTCAGTTGGGTCGGTTACTACCGCTTGCGCTGCTTATGGAGGTTTGTTTGGCGGGTTAGTGCTTGCTGGAGATTATCTTTATGCTCCATGTCCTAACAATGGTTCAACTGGTTTTATCGACGTGGTAAGTATTGCCAATCCTACGTCTCCCACAGAGGTAGGCGTAATAACTGCTCAGAATATGACCAATCCAGCATCATTAGCCGTATCGGGACAGATGTTGTACGCAAGTGAGCCCTCCGAAGCCGACAACAATCCACCCGGGTCTTATTCTTCCGCTGTATGCGCCTACAACCTTGTGAGCGGTCCGATTCCTGCAGCTCCGCTTGCTTGTGCTGCAGTCGGTCATTCACCTCAAAACATTGCGGTGCAAGGCACAACAGTTGCGGCATCGATTGGCGACGCTAATCAGCTTGATGCTATCGACTTTTCAATTCCATCAAGCCCAGCGGTATATACCGTAGCTCTCGATCCGAATGTTTGTATTCATCCATTCAATGAAAACATGGTTGCTTTCCAGGATACGACAGTATTTGTTGGGTGCAGCAACTCCGAGAATCCCCCGGGATACGGAGTGGAGGTTGTCGACGTAACCAACATTGCCGTGCCGACTTTGCTTGGGACCATGCTTGGGTCTCCCGGCAATAGCTTTGCGATGATTGTTGCTAATGGAAGCTATCTTTACCTTGGAGGTTATCCCGCGCAGAATGGCCACCCAAGTTCCACGGGCGGTGCCCTGTACACGGTCGAAACGGGGGTGGGAACAAACCAATACAACATCACATTCCTACCGGCGAACCTGTCATTTGCCAACCAGGCCGTGGGGACAACAAGTGCCGCGCAAAGCGTGACCCTGACCAACACCGGAACAGAAGCGCTGACGATATGGGAGATCAACGTCGGCGGCAGCAACCCCGGCGACTTCGCTCAGACTAACAATTGCGGCAGCAGTATTGCAGCGAACGGGAGCTGCGCCATCAATGTAACCTTCACGCCGACAGTGACCGGTGCGCGCAGTGCATCACTACTCGTTTCGGACGACGCATCCGGGAGTCCGCAGACCGTGCCCCTGTCTGGAACAGGCACGACAGTGCAAACCTCGGGTGTTGTCTTCAACGCGATCGGCTCGTCGGCTCTTTACCTCGAGACGGGACAAGCTGCAGCAGAGGAATTTCAAACACAAATCTCCGGATCAAACTACCAGTGCCTCTGGACCGGAGGCAGCGGCGCTCTCGTCGCGACCGACCCTTCCACGGGCCAGCCAGAGAACGGATCATCCTGGATTGCCTGGAACATCGACACAGCTGACGGCGGGAACTCTTGCGCGAATCCCGGCACCTCTCCGATGATTTACTCCTATCTCCAGACCGACTCTGTCGCCGGCATTCGATGCCTCTTCAACGGCTGTGTCATTATCAACAATGCATCCGGTGGGGTGACACAGAATGCTATTTTCGCAACCCCCTGTACGCCTGACGGGTCCACACCAAACGAAGAAGTGTGCAATCTCCCCGCAAGCATAGCGTCCGCTTGGGGCACCGGCTTGGCAGTCGATGTAGCCGGGACGGATATCCGTCCGGAAGATGCAATGTTTGCCACACTGCGTGCGCTTACGCCTTGCGGCACCTTCGTGGCTCCCGGCAGCCCGTACCTCGGACTGGGATATACTTCGTCATCCAGCGTCCAAAGCGAGTTCAGCACCTCCCTGCTCAACATAGCCACCTTCAGCCTTCCATCTTCGTACACCGTCTATCGTCTAGGCGCGGCCCCAATTGTGGTAGCGGTCAATGAAACGGATGCTAACGGCTTCGCCAACAGAGCAATTACCAATATCGAAAGCTCCGTCCTAGCGGACTTCCTGGATGGGACCCTCTCAAAGACCGAGGATGTCTCGGGAATCACCACAGGCAGCGAGGGAATTACTGTCCTCATCCGCGAACCGGTTTCAGGCACGTACAGCACGATGGAGTATAACGTCCCCAATAATATGGACAACCAGACATCGCAGGACGTGGGCGAGAGCCAGCAAGCGACGCAGATTAATTGCTCAGGGACCAGCGTGAATTCGAACCCTATGCACATCGCGACAGAAGCCGGCTACCGCAGCCGCGTCATCGGCACCAGCGAGATGCTCAACGTGCTTTTCGGCGCAAGCAGCATCGGCTCACCCCCCGTCGGCGCCATTCTTGGTTATGCCTTCTGGAGCACGCAGAACTTCAAGAACGCATACAGCGGCAGTTCGCCTTACAACACCAACGCCAGGTACCTGACGGTGGACGGGGTTGACCCGCTCCTGAATTCCTACGGACCCTATCCTGGCTCAGCGGGCCCATGTGCAAGCGGCACCTGTCCAGCCGGCACGATTCCGACACCAGGCAACGGCGGCGTCGGAAGCGTCACATTGGCAAACGTCGCCGACGGTAGCTATCCCATCTGGTCGTTCCTGCGCTTAGTATGCACGGGCCGTGGAACGTCGGCGGCATGCACCGCAGCGAACTCCCTGACCACTGCGACCCAGAGTTTCGTAACTTTCGGCGCCGCCACATCACAGCCGGACTTTGTGCCGATCGCAAGCGCGACTGTAGTGCGCTCGCACTTCCAGCCGCCCGGCGTCATCGTTCCTTGCGGCGTTATATCGAATGGCACCGCCGTTAACGACGGAGGCGCAATCAAAGGAATCAACGAGCCCGAATGCGGTGGAGATGTGGATGGCTTAGTATTGACCGTCGAGGGCGACAAGGACTACATCATCGCCTACCAGGCCTTCGCCAAATCGAGTAGGCATACCGGCCAAACCGGCCTCCGCCGCTAACGTCACCCGTCTCGAATGAAAGCGGGCAAATCACGTGCAAGGATGTCATCGGGCACCACTCCACGCCAATCGTGACAAGTGTGCTTACTCGTGCATCGCTGCAACCGTGCTAGCAGATCTCTTGGTTTGCTGCGCAGTCGTCATATTGCGGCAAATCCGTTGCATCTTCTCTACTACGGAATCCTTGCTGGGCCAACCACCGGCGTATTAACCGGGGTGGCGAGACCCACAAACTCCGTCAACGTCCCCTGCTGGCCCTGGGATGACGTACTGTCGAAATTCGAGATCCACAAGTTGCCGCTGGCGTCGATAGCAAGGCCATAGGGGTCAACCAGATTCGCAGCGGTTCCGAAACCCGTAGAGGGAGACAGAGCCGCACCGGGCGTGGCGGCGGTAGCGCCAGCGAGCTCGGTGAATGACCCTCCGCGATAATTGGCGACCCACACCGTACCACTACCATCCACGGCGATGCCGACCGGTTGGTCGAGCCCTCCTCCCGTATAGCCCGAGGAGATGACCGAACCCGCGTTCGACAGTTCGCTAACGCTGCTGCTGGCATAGTTAGCCGCCCAGACGTTTCCACTCTGGTCAATCGCCAGTCCGTCGGGGTTATCGCAACAGGTGAATTGCGCGAATTGGGTTCCACCGCCGGAGACTTTTGTGATTGTAGCGGCACTGCCGCTTCCTAACCACACGTTGTTGTTCGCATCCACCGCAATCGCAGAGGGAAAATGGATGTCTGTCGAAGTCAAGTCAGCCAAGACGGCTCCGCTGCTGGAAAGATGGGTAACGGAGGAATCTCCGGAATCGGCGACCCAGATGGAACCGTCTGTGTCTGCCGCCAGCGCTTCAGGATAATCAATACCACCCGCATAGTAGCCAAGCGAGCCCGATAACGGGTGGCCGCTGTTCGTGAATTCCGAAACAGTGCCGAGATTGCCATTGACGCCGGGGGTGTCCTGGTTCGCGACCCACACGTCATTGTTACCATCGATCGCCAGACCAAAAGACTGATAGAGGCCGTAGCCGGTAATAACAGAGAACACAGGCAAGCCCCCAGGCTCGAAGGCGGAGAGTCCTCCGTAATAGTCCGCGGCCCACACATTTCCCGCGGAGTCGATGCCCAACGCCGTCGGCCCGTCCAGACCGCCGCCGCTCAACGTAATGGGCAACGTCCAATCGACAGGCGCGGCCGAGAGCGAAGGCTGGAAGGGCGCTGTAGGAGCCGAAAGGCCGAACAGGCTGGCGCTGACCGTTGCCGAAGGTCCTTGGTTGTGCGCCAGATTGAGGATCGCTTGCAGCGTATCGCTTGGCGCCACGCCGGACGAGGCGGGCGTCGCAGCTTCGAAGAGGGTGCCGCAGTTGGTGCCATCTCCCGCGATGCCCCCCGCCGAGTTTACGCACGCGGTCAGGATGTCTGCCAGCGTGTTCAATCGTATCTGCGGAGCACTGTCGGTCGCCGTACCCGTCAACGCTGTGCCATTGGACGGGCTGACGAGACTGCTCACTGTGCCGAAGGCGTTCTTCATGCCGATGTAATCGCATGTCTTAGTGCCCGTGCTCAGCCACTTGGCGGCAGCATCACAGGATGGGCCGCTTGTGGGAACACCAAGATTGGGCGCGGTTCCCGCGGCCGGATTGCTTTGCGTATAGCCCATGAATGGCGCCAGCGCATACGCTGAAGCAGCAGTCGTCACTTCGTTGACCCAGATGAAACTCGAGGAGTTCAGATTTGCGCACGAACCTAGCGCCGCCATCAGCGCAATGTTTGGATTTGCCTGCCCGCCGCTGTTGCCCGGATTGCCGCCAGTGGCCAGTACAAAAACCTGGTCGCCGGGCGCGGCAGGGCACGTCCAATCGCCTGTAATGCTGAAGCCGCCGCTGGAGTTGGTAGTCACATAGCCGCCGGAGGTAGTCAACAGGGACGTGGGCGCCGAGGCATAGCCGCCTGTCCCGGCCGCGAAAAGATACACCTTCGTCCCGGAAATCGGCTGCTGGCCTCCGTAAACGTTACCCTCGATCGTCGCTCCCTGCGTTTTGGAACCACCGCCTCCGGACAGACTGCCAATTCCCGGAGACCCGCAACCCGCTATGGACAGGCTGAGTGACAAAAGCAGAATGTTGGAAGAGACCCGCATGTTTTCGATCCTTCTGGCGGGGGATATGGCGGACCGCGATATCCGTCAGCGTTTTGACAGCGCTACTCCTCGCAGCCAGCGAGGGTAAACTCATCAAGAAAGAATCAGGGCCGGTTTCTGGCTACTCCGGCCGCCTGATCGGCTTTTGGCTGCGCAGGAGTTTGCGGCTGCCCGGGTTGCAACTGAGTCCTCATCCACCCGGTCAGCCCATCTATATGAAACGTCTTCGCATGCTCGCCCGTATCCTTGAAGCGAGCGACAGTGGCCGTTTTCGGCGCCGCCGCCAGCATTGCTTCGCGCGCTGCTTTCGGCGTTGTGTCGTCGTCGAGAATGTATACGATCCGCACCTTCCGCGATTCAAGCTGCGGCAGGTAAATCACCGGATCGAGTTTTGCCACCCTGGCGAGAAATTCGGGCTTGAGATAATTCGCCCGCTCGTTTTCGGGGATGACGGGAGACTCTTTGATCCAATCCGCCCAGTCGCCCCAGGGATTGAACAAGTCGATCGTCTTGATCCGCGGATCGGCCGCGGCGGCGAGCACGGCGATCGAAGCTCCGGAGCCTTGACCGAACATGCCGACCCGGCTCATGTCCATATCCCCGCGCGCGGCGAGATAATTGAGGATCATCTGCACGTCGTGCGTGCTGGCCCCAAGCGACTCCGGAAGTTCGCTGACAAACCACTCTCTGAGAGGGCGCGGCATGTGAACACGGTCTTCGCTTACCGCGGAAACGAAGCCCACCGCGGCAAAGCCACCCTTCGTCACCTGCCTGCACCAGCTTTCATTGCGAAAACGCTCGGTGTCGTTGGTATAGTCGTAGAGATAAATAATGACAGGCGGCTTCTCCACACCTTTGGGACGCACGACGTACATGTCGATCGGATCGAGGTGCCGCCACTCCGCCCGCAGCAACTCCTCGGTAGCGTCTCCTTTGTCCCACTTGGCAATCTGCATCGCGCCAGGGTGCGAGAGATCCAGCCCGCTGCCCTCGAGTGGCAGCACCGACCAGTCTTCGCTCTTTCGAGGGGACTTGGAAGCAGCATCTGCCGCGGGAGGCACGGGTGCTGATAACGCCGCGAGTGGCGCCGCTGCATTGGCATCGGCTGGTGACTGAGCCTGCTGCCCGCAAAGCGAAGCTGCTGCGATGGTCAGGAGCAGAAACGGCAAAAAGGTGAGGGATTTAGGGATCATGATTGTCTCTAGGCGTAGAACTGCAACAGGCAGAAAGCTAAAGCATGAGTGTTACTGCAAGATGAAGCTCAGGTCATAAGCCGGGATAAACAAAGGGGCAGGTCACGCTGGTTAGCGCGGCCTGCCCACAAAACCATCTTCACGTTTTTCAGCTAGCCCAAACGGGCCGCCAGCGTCTAGCGGCGCAGATTGACTTGACCCGTATCCTTGGAGGTCAAGGCCTTGGCCTGGTAGGCCTCAATGTAGTCTATGTCCCCCTGAATGGTCAGCACTTCGCCGCCCACGTCACCGCCGCACTCCGGCTCGTGTACGCCTTTCACAGTGGTATTACCACCTCCGGGAAGACCGACGGCAGTGCCATTCGCCACTACGCCGCAAGTAACCGTCGCGGCACCCGAGGCACTGGGAGGCGTGAAGTGCGAGCGCACCACGGAAAGAGTCGGTGCACCAGAGACCGCCGTTGTCGGCACAAAGTCCGGGAGGCCTGTCGGCGAACCGAAGCTCACGAAGTTCGGGCCCACACCTGCGAGGGCGCTCGCCGCGTTGTAACCATTGCCGCTGGTGCCGATGGCGACCAGGCGAACGAAGGACCAGATGGGATAGCTGCCGTCGGCGACATTCGTCAGGGTGACATCTGCGACGCCGGCATTGCCTTGCGACGGAATCGTACCCGCCGGGCAAGTCACCGTACCCGAGCTATAGGAGCAGGGTCCAAGGGTTGAGGGTGCGGAGGAGAGTCCGCTTACTGAATAGGGGCCATATCCGTTGAACAGAGGGTCAACGCCATCCACCGTCAGGTACCTGGCGTTGGTGTTATAGTTCGCCTGCCCCGTGTAGGCGCCCGCGAAGTTCGCAGTGCTCCAGAATCCATAACCGAGAAGTGCACCGGCCGGGGGTGTCGGTGTAATTTGGGTTTGGCCGAAGAGTATCGCGAGCTCGTCGCCGGTGCCGATCGCGCGCTGTCGCGCGCCGTGGGGTGCAGCTGTCCCGGTTGAGATGTTCATCGGGTTTCCGGTCCCGGTGCCTGTAATGACACCGCCGCAGTCTTGCTGAGTCCCTTGCTGGGTCGCCCCGAAATCCTGCGAAGTCTGGTTAAATGTGGTGTTCGGCACGTTGAATTCCATGGTGTTGTAGGTGCCCGACAGGGGCTCGCGGATAAAGACCGTGATCGGCTGATTTCCGGTCGTTTGGCTGGAAACATCCTCCGTTTGATAGAGGGTCCCATCCAGGATTTGCGCCAGAGTGTCGCTATCGATGTTGGTAATATACGTGTTGGCAAAACCATTTGCACCTGCACCCTTTGCGGTTCCGTCGGTCTGGTTGACCGCGACGATAATCGGGTCTGCACCGACTCGAAAGACGCTGTACGAGGATGGAAGGGTCCAGTTGACTATATTGAAGAAATTCGAGTTCTTTGTGTCATCGTACAGGCCGTGGATTGCATTGCCAGGCCCGGCAGTATAACCCAGGCCGTCATACTGGGTGCCCGCGATTGAAGAACAAGGGGCGACGATCCGCTGTGTAGCAAATTGCGCGTCTTCCGGACGGATATCCGTTCCGGCAAAATCGACTACCTGGTTGGCGGATTGCTCAAAGTCGTTAGTTATCGTTGTGGGGAGCGTACTCACTTCCTGTCCATACGCCGGAGTCGCAGTGGGAGCTACGCAAGCCGACCAAATCTTCTTCCCGCATGCATTGGGATTGGGAACGATCACAATGGCGCAAGAATTGAAGAGGCAACGGTTGCCGACGACAGAGTCCGTTTGCAGATATGCGTAGACGGGGCTGCTGGTAGAAACGGAAGAGCAGTCCGAGGACGTCCCTGGATTCCAGGCCACCCAGGAAGTGCCGCTCTCGTAGTTGGTGCCGTTATTAGGATCGATGGCAACTGTCCCGTACGCGGTGTTGGCCCCATAAGTGCCACCAGGAGCAGTACCAGGTAAAGGAATGTCGGTTCCACCCAATGTGGCGGGCAGAAGTGCGCCGGCGCTCCAAACACACTCGAGGCCTAGGCCGGCCGGAGTGGCGCTGCTAGCCGCCTGGCCCAACTGCAAGGTGAGGGCTGACGAACCGATTCCGGCATTGACGGTTTGTGCGTTGGAACTGGTTACCACGCCCGATTGCGCGGCTGCAATTCCGGCTGCGATCAGGATCCACAAAAGATTCTTCTTGATCATCATAACGACTCCGCTCCATTTGTGAGGCAGGCTGCGAAGGCCCGCGGGTTTTTCCTGTGAGGCGGCGCTCAACGGCAGTTCGGTTGAGCGCCGCTCCGGAGAAGTTGACGGAAGCCAGCCTGCCGTTACGGCAGCGTGGTAAACGTGTTGTATTGCACTGCAAGTACAGTAGGCGTGACCGTTGGCGCACCCAGACCGACAAACTCGACCAACTGGTGGTTTGCTGTGCCCGGTAGCGCGACGCCATTCAGCACCCAGACGTTGCCCGAGCCATCCACAGCCGTTCCAGCTATGCTTGAGTCGTTGGTCGTGCCCTGCGTGAGCAGGAGTACGTTTGGTTCGCCATCGCCTGTGGGGCTGGCCGGAGATCCGATCCCCTGGTACCCGTACTTCGCCGGCGAAAGGACGCTTCCAGCATTGCCGCCAGTTGCAATTGTCTCGTCCAAATGTCCGATCGTGCCCGTTACGCCGCCCGAGACGACCGGCTCCCAGAGGTTCCCGGCCCCATCGAAGGCGTTGGGAGCGAACGAGGATCCCGTATTGCAGCCGTTGGTAGTGGAGACGGTCACAACAGTCGAGGGCGGTTCATCCTCGTAGATATGGGCGAAGTTGCAACCGTAGACGTCGCCGGCCGAATTGGCAGACAACTGGCCTTCGTTGGCGCTCCCCGAGAAGAAATGGTCCACAGTACCTGTGGTACTCAGTTGGTAGTCGCCACTAACCGTATCAAACCAGATCGACTGCGTTGATGGATTGGTGGCCCAAGCATTTCCGGGATTAACGAGAGCTAAACTGTTGTACCCGACTCCCGCAGCACCATCGTTCTCATAATGCGAAGACAAGGCCGAGCCGGTGTTGCTGTATTCCTGCACACCCGCTCCGCTACCGGCGGTCGGTACTCCTTCGACCCAGATATTGCCCGAGGGGTCGAGGGCGACTCCCAGGGGATACGAACCGACTGGGGATTGGTTCAGTGTGACGGGGGACAGTAACGAGCCGCCGCTATTGGTGATCCCAGCCAGAGTGCTTGCACCGGTGTTAACGAAATAGACGTTCCCATTGACGGCGACTGCGGGTTGAAATGGTGCATTCGCCGGGCCGGCATTGCCGGGATTCGCGAAACCGCCCCAGGCAGTTGTGGATGTCGTGGCTGGCGACTGGGGAGTGCCCTGGTTGTTGAATTCGACGATGGCGCCGTTGTTGGTGGTGCCATTATCAGCCGCGCTGGCGGCCCAGAGATTGCCCTGCTGGTCAATCGCAAGGCCGTTGGCGGTAGTCGAGATAGCACCCGCGTTGCCGAATCCGCCGCCGGTGTAGCCTAATGCGAGTGTCCAGTCGTTCGGCGCCGCTTTCATCGAGGCCGGGGTTGAGAACGGCGCGCCAACGGCGGGAACCAGTTCTATCAGCGCTGGGCCGTTCGTCGAGTTGAGTTGGGGGTACTGGGCGAGAAAGCTTACGGCCTGGAGGGTGTCGGACGGTGCCGCAGCACTGGTTTGTGGGCTTCCATTCGCGCTGGGCGTTACGGCTGCGAACAGGGCGGCGCAATTGGCGCTGGGCGAGCTGCCGCTGCCGCTGGTCGAATTGACGCAGGCCGACAAGGCGTTGGCAATGGTATTGATGCGTGACGAAGGTGCGTAGCCGGTGTGGCCCGCGCTGGTGTCGCCAGTCCCCGTATCGCAATTGGCGGGAGCTGTACCTGTGCCACCGATGTAGTAGTTGTATGGGATCGAATCCGGCGGTGCCACACCATTGGCGTAGCAAACCAGGTTTTGAACTGTCGCCATGGCATTCTGGAGGCCAAGATAGTTGCAAGTTTTTGCGCCAGTGCTCAACCAGGGCGGTGTGGTTGCGGTTGAAGTCGGGCAGCTGCTGGTGGGAATGCCGATGTAAGGAACTTGTCCGACCGCAGGCGACGATGTCGGGAATACGCCGACTTGGTTGGGGGTGTAGCTGATGAACTGCGCCATCGCATACGCAGAAGCGACCGTCGTCACCTCGTCCATGAAGACGAACTGGCTCGTGAAGCCGGTGGCGTTGCATGATCCCAGCGCCGCCATTTGTACGAGCTGGGCATTTGTCCCGGAGCCGGGATTGCCGCCCGTGGCCAGCAGGAAGGTCAGATCTCCAGGCGCAGCAGGGCAGGTATAACTAGGGATGGTGAAACTGCCGCCGGCGCCGGTGGTGGTTGTTGCGCCGGGTATTGCGGTTGGCGCGGAGCCGTAGCCGGCGGTACCTGCCGCATAGAGGGTGACGGTTGCGCCGACAACCGGCGCCTGCCCGCCGTACACTTTACCCGTAATGGCGGCGCCCGTCGACCCGGAGCTCGGCGAACCAGCCGCCAAGTTCATAGTGGCGCCGCAACCGGTGAGCAACGCCAGGCCGGAAGCGCCAAGTAGAATTGCCAGACCTGACAGCACTCGCCGACTGGGAGCCCTGCCGCAGGCCGTTGACTTAACCGCACAAAAACGTGACATAGAAATCTCCTTAAAGCAAGCTTGATTTCGTAACGCAGCGAAGACAGCGGGTCGCGCCGCAAGGCTATCCGAAGAGATCGGTTCGCTTGGCAACTATTCCTGGAAGAATGACGGTTGGTGCCTGCAACCTTCAACTCCCATTACGACGATTTTGTTGAGATTTTCAGAAAGAGATTGAAAGATCGTGAATCTGGCGGCACTGAACAGAGCACGATCAAATGCTCCACTCGCTATGCACCTACCTATATAAAGTCAAACGATAGGCGATGCATTACGCTTCAATTAAATTCGCGTGATTTGCGAGCGTTCTTAGTCACAGCCAATGCAAACCTTGTAAGACGTATGTCATATGTAAATCGCGTGAGATCGCTGCGGCGATTGCTTTGTAACTACGCGCGCGTTTACTTCTCCCGAAACCGCGCAATCCAGCGCTATCTAACGTCCTAAGTCGAAAACAGAGAAATGTGTTTGAAACTGCGGCAACAGCGTATGACATTCGTCATGCGCAATGATCCAACGCGTTTCAGTTTTCTCCTTTTCAATCTAATTGGACTGAAAGAGATAAATTCCCAACGCCTGGTTAGGAATGCCATCGTCGTCGAGACCTGACACAAAGATGGCGTTCGTGCCGTTTAGCTGACCGGCGATGGCAATTGCCGGGACGCTATAGGCACACGCCTCCAGGGTGTTGCATATTCCGCCCGCGATGGATCTGTTTTCTGCGGCTTTAGTACCCAGCCAGATCGTGGCTGCGGAATAGAAGCCGTTGCTGTCCGGCGTGCCGAGATCGATGGCGAGATCGCAATTTGTCGGGACGCCGTTCGTTTGTGTTGACGGCGAGCCCGGGTCGTGGGTGGGCCAGAAGTCGCCGCCGTAGATCATGGTGGGGGTTTGCGGGGCGACGGAACTGCAACCCGGCGGCGGAGTGGCGAAGCCGAAGGAGGCGACGTATGTGGATGGGCCATTGACGCCGGTCCCTCTATAGGCTCCGCTGCCGTAGAGGAAGCCGATATACTGCACGCCGACCAGAGCCGAGGTGCTGACTGCGCTGGAGGGTTTGGGAAGTCCGATTGCCCCCGTGCCGGCCCCGAGCAGGTTCTGGTAATAAGTCTGAGAAGCGGCGCTCGGGGCACTTTCTCCATTGGCCGCATTGCTTGCGACCAGCAGACCCGTGGGCCCGATACCGACCATCGACACCGGCGGCGTAGGGCTGCCCGGATTGGGATCGGTGATCGAGAGATTCCCGGGAACCATCGTCGTGTTGCCGTAGTACGTCGGCGCGCAGGTCCCGGTCTGAGACGAAGTGACGTTGAATGGCGTCACCGGAGCGGCGGGAGCGCCCAGGCCAAGGGAGCCATCGGCATTGGTCACAGGGAAGTTCGGCAGCGTGTACTGCTGGATGTTGCTAAAGGTGATGGTACTGCCGCTGCCGCCGATATCCACGCTGCCGTAAACCGTCTCTGAAGTAGGATCCCAGGCATATGCTTGGGCGAACCCTGGCGGAAAGGGAGCTGGAAGCGTGAGAAACTGATAAGTCTGGGGTGTTTTGAAGTCGGGGCAGCTTGTCGCTGCCACCATTGGCTCAACGGGACCGCCTTGAATCTGCGCAAGCCCGCCGGCCTGCTTGGGCAACTCAATGGCCCAACTGTTGCCCGTCATAGGCAGGTAGGCAGGGCTTGTGAAACTGTACGTCTGGTCGAGCGAGAGCAGGCCGCGCGCCACATTCGTCGACGTTCCGGCGAAGTAGGTTCGTTCCCCTTCTTGGTATGCCCCATATATGTCTCCGACATAGTAAGTGGACTTCGAGGCGGTCTGCGCCGTGTCGTCAAACTGGTAACCGAAGACGGCATATCCCGATTTGCCTACATTCCCTTCGTCTCCGACGAGGAAGGTAGCCATGTAGGTCTGCGGAGGGTCGGGTTGTTTGGATGAGGTAGTGGTCGAGTTCAATCCCGTGGAACATCCGGAAATGACCGCTCCCAAAATAAGCAATACGGAAGACGCAATGATTTTCAATGTGGCCTTCTTCCGCGCGCATGCGATCGTAGGTATCTCAATCAATGTCATAGCTCTTCCTAGTAGGACATCCTCAGAGCGAGTTGCAGGATGCGGGGATCGTGCGCGTCCACCGGATGGAGAAAGGAGTTGCCGGTGAGGCAGCCGGACGCTCCGGCGGAATACTGCGTGGTGATGTCGCCATAACAATTAATCACGTTGTTACCGCTGTTTCCCGGATGCGAAGGATCGTATATGCGGAACTGGGTGTGATTAAAAACATTGAAGCCCTCGACGCGGAACTCGATGTCGGCTTTCTCGCCAAAGGGCTTGAAATGCTTGAGCAGCGTCATATTGAAATTAGTGCGCGACGGATTGCGAAGGAAATTGCGTCCCGAGTTGCCGAAGGTCAATCCTTGCGGCGCGGTGAATGCTCCGGAATTAAGAAGCAGCGGGCCAATGTTCTGACCGCCGATCGGCACATATGGCCTTTGTCCATGCGCATTCGCGCCCGGCATACGATCTGCATAAGAGCCAATACCAAGGCCGTCACCCACGCCCGCATTGTCCTGAGTGCCGGTGCCGTCGCCGCCTCCGAGGTTGACTACGCTGAAGGGAGTTCCTGTCTCGAAGACCGTGATCCCGCTCAGTTGCCAGCCGTCAAGCCATGTTTTCGCAGTGGGGCTGGGCGTCCAAGAGGAATCGCTTGCGGAGTCGTTTCCGCTGGCCAACGGATGAGTGAAGCCTTCGAGCAACTTTATAAAAGGGAGATCGTAGATATAGTTGACATTCAACAGCTGGCGCTGATCGAAATCCGAGCTTGCGTGGTTCGAGTGGATATCGAGCGAATTGGCAAAGTTCGCCGACGAGCGGTCCGAGGAATCATCGAGCGAATGGCTGTAAGTATAGGCGATGCCAAGTGTCAATGGCCCCGTCGCACGCCGGAGCGTAGCCTGCAACGCGTTGTACTCGGAGTCGGCAATATTATTGATCGAAATGATGTTGCTAAAACCCGGATAGGGCCGCACATTGTCGGCACTGATACCCAGAGGAATACCGGATGCCGCGAACCCGGGATTCCCCGTGCAGGCCACAACCATGTTGGTGTACCCAGCGGACCCCGGCACAATGACCGGCGAACTGGCGATGCCTCCCGGAGGCAGAGGGCCGCTGGGGTTTTCGCCCAAGGTGGAGAAGTAGCCGTTGTTGGCTCCGCTGGCGCACACCGATGCGGTCACCGGCTGGCCCGGCAGGAAGGGATTTAACCCAGGGCTAAGCGGAGGCAGTTGGTTCAGGTCGCGCACAGCGGTCAGGTGCGTGCCTTTCGTGCCGACATACGCGACCTGCGCAATTAGATCTTTCTTGAGCTCCCGCTGTATGCTGAGACTCCACTGCTGGGTATTGGTGTACACGGCCTTGGTGGGCACAGAAGTCACGTTCAGCGGATATGTTGTGCCACCCGTACCCGGCGGCACCAAGGTACCGCACTGCGTGGCCCCCTGCGCGGGGTTCACATTCTCCCCGCAGGTGAAGCCGATGGTGTTGTAGGCACCGACGGTTCCGTTATTAGTGCTGATGCCGTTATTTTGCGGGATATTCGACTGCGTTTCGCTCAAGACCAGGGGTGCGCTCCCGATCAGCGATCCCACGTTGGCTTCGTAGCCGGTGCCATGTTCCCAGAACAGGCCATAGCCGCCGCGGATCGCAGTTTTTCCGTCACCAGATGGATCCCATGCGAATCCGAAGCGCGGAGAGGGCTGGAAGATCGAATTGCTCATGCATCCGGAAGGAACACCGTTCACACCGCATTGCACGAGGCCGTTGGTGATGGCCGGTTGATGGACTAAATCCAGTGGAACGGGAGTTCCCGTAGCCGTCGTGACGAGATAACCATAATTCGGGTCAACCTGAATAGCCCCTCCGACCGACGGGTTATAGGATTCCGGTCTCCAGTTGTAAGCCGAGTTTTTAGCGTTGTACCATCCTCCAAAAAGACTGGCGCGGAATCCTGCGTTCAGAGTCAAATGCGGCAGAATCTGCCAGTCGTCCTGGAGGTAGAACTCTCCGACCCTGTAGCGGGTGTAGTACTTCCCTTGCGCGCTGTCCTGCGTAAAGCTCTTAATCCCGGTCTGTGTCAGTCCGGCGGTCCTGACGCCTGTCTGATTGCTCAGCGGCTCGACACCAGGTCCAGCGAGGAAATCGGCGAAGGCATTGCCGGATGTATACCTCGACTGCTGGTTGCTGAAGGTCAGCAGCCCCTGCAGATCGCCGGAGTTTGCGCCGGTCACCGCGCTGAGCTCGTTCTGCTGCACGTAGACTCCCTGCGCGCCAAATTGCAAGTTATGCTTCCTTCTTATGGTCTTGCTGGCGTCGTCTCGAAGCGTAAAAGTGGGGTTGGATTGGTTCCAGGGCGCGTAACCGGTATCGGCCGCGAAACCGTGGCCGCCGTAAGCGCCGTTGGTTCCCTGAAAAATTAAACCCGGCATTTTGTTTCCGCCGAAGCCATTATTGAAGATGTAGCCCATGGGGCATTCGTTCAGTGTTTGGGTGCCGTTAGAATCCGTTTGCCCGGTCACCAGGCTGCACGAAGTGCCACTGATAGTGGTTGCGGCAGTCGCATAGGGATTGTTGGTTGAACTAATGTTGCCCTGCGACGCATTGTCCAGAATTGCAGCTCCGCCTGTTCGGTACAGCGAACTGAGACCGGGTCCGAGCCTGAGGCGCAAGCGCGATATGCTGCACTGCGTAAGAAGCATCAATCGTATTCAGGAAATCATGGGGCAGAGACTGCGTGAGCTTAAGCACCATGTCCTGACCCGGGCCACTGAGGCTGTTTTCCACCGTGGGGAAACTGTTTTGAACAATGCCCCATTGCGGAGTCAACGTCACCGTGTCCCAGGAATCGTGGATGTAACGAAATGAGAGGACCTCTGTGTTGGTCAGAGTGTGATCGAGGCGGAGTAGTTCTTCCCGCCAGTGCGTAGGCGGTGAGATAGATGCTACATAGCACCGGAAGAAGGGTGTCGGGTTGGTGGTGTTGCAGCCGCTGACCGCATTCGGCTCTGGGATAATGCCGGTGCTGAGGATGCCCTGGCTTATATAGCTCTGGGTTACGATCGGCTGGAGATAGGACGCGCCCCCGGCCCTTGGACAATCTGGAGTGCTGGTGGAGTTAGCCGTTCCACCGGGGAGGACAATCGCTGGGCATACGTCGCTGAAATCGGCGATGCCTGGGTTTTCTGTTCCTTGGCCGCGTTCAGCCATTGTCGGTACTGCCTGGTTGTAGTCGACTGGCGTCTTTTCGCGTCGTATTTCCTCGGAAAAGAAAAAAACGGTTTTCGATTTGGCTTTGTCGTAGACATGAGGGATAAAGAGCGGCCCGCCAATGGTTCCACCGAAGTCCAGGCGGCGATAGAGCGGAGTCCGGTATTTCAATTTGCCCATATAGCCGAGAGGCTCCGCATTGGGCTGGTCGAAATAGTTGCGGGCGTTAAGTATCTCGTTGCGGACGAACCCGTACGCACTGCCATGAAACTTGTCCGTCCCCGATTTGGTCGTCATCAGGATGCTTCCCGAAGCACTCTTGCCGTAGAGGGCGCTGTAATTCGAAGTGAGAACCTTCGTCTCCTCAATGGCGTCGATGCTCGGGTAAACCATGAGCGGCTCACCCTGCCCACGGCTGGCATTGATGCTGGTATTCAGCACATCGCTGCCATCGACCTCGAATGTGTTGTATTCAACGCGCCCGCCATTGACGCTGAACTTGGCGCTTCCGGCAATGCCCACCTTCTTTTCGTCCTGACCTGTCTGGTCGCTTACTCCGGGAGAGTTGGCCAACAATCCCTCAATGTTGCGCCCATTCAAGCCAAAGCTCTTCACCTCGACTTCGGGCAAAGTGGTCGATATCTCCGCCTTACTCAAATCTACCGTCGTGGTGTCGGTTTCGCCGGTCACCGTTACAGTCTCCGGCGACGCACCTTCAATAACGAGCTTAGTGTTGAACACCGATGCCTGGCCCTGTGCGAGAGTAATTAACGGGCTTGTCGTGGAGTTAAATCCGGGGGAGGTGATATTCACCTGGTAACTTCCCGCCGGAAGAAACTGTATGGTGTAGGTGCCATCGGCACCAGACGTCGCTTCCGTTTTGGCATTGGTAGCCTGGTTGACAACCTGAACGGTCGCTCCCTGAATCGCGTTTCCATCCGGGTCCGTGACGGTTCCGGAGATGCGCCCCGTCTGCGCAAAGGCAAAAGTACCGCCAAAAAGCACGAATAGACAGATGGGGAACAAGTATCGAACAATCGATCGGAGCATCCCTTTTCCTAACCTCGCGTTGTTTTCGCGCATCGTCATGGGTCCCGGCCTACTGCGGCAAAAAGTAGCGGAACGAAGTAAACCACATGTTGTCGATAGCCTTTGGCGAGAACCCAAGACCGGTGATAGGTCCGGTGCCTTCCCACGTATGCCGCACAACATAGGAATACTGGATGCCTTGCTGGAAGGTACCGTGCACTCCTTTGTAGAAGCGGAACCAATAACCCAGCGTTCCCTCCTGGATGTTACGGGTGTCAGCGCTACAAGTGCTGGAACTTGGGCCGCTCGCAAGCCCTCCGGACGGCAGCGTCTCAACGTAGCATCCGGAGACGTCGTTTGTAGGTGCACCGTATCCCGCCAGAATCGGCTGGCCATTCGTGGTGTTTGTGTACTTAGTCGGGTAGAAAGCGCGCTTGGCGTACTCTCCCCCGTAGTAGGCATAAAGATCGAAGCGCGGCGTAGCGTGATACTCAAGAGACCCGAGAGCGGATCCGCCTACCAGCAACTCGAGCGAGCCGTCGGGATGAGCTGTTGCATCGGGCAGCGTGCTGCTGCTATAACGTCCGATCCCATTGCCGGCGAGAATGTGCGCGCCCACATCCAGCTTCCGATCCAGGATAGAGACGCGCCCATTGACGCCGGCCCCACCTCCCCCGGTTTTCGCGGTGAAGGCGCCCAGCGCGGAAGTCGTCGGCGGTTGGGGCGCGCTTGGCGGCGGCGGACCGTTGGGGAAAACTCTGTCGCGGAACAGTCGTCCGATACCAAAGACTTCGAAGTGTCCCCAGCTCGGTTCATAGGCGATCTTGGCAATCAAATCTGGTGCGTAGTTGAAGCTGTAATTCGCCGTGGAGTTATATAGACCGCCGGTGGTGCCAGCCTGCTGGTAGGCGATCGTGGGCAGGTTGTGTCCGCCGATGTTCAGCGTCTGAGCTTCTTCCACCGCGGCGCCGATCCACATCTTCTGTCCAAGATTCTTGACTACCCGAGCGCCGAATTGGCGTTCCCACGTGAACCCGGCGTTATACTGCGCGTCGATCGTGAGTGGAATGGCTTCGGAGAGGTTCGCCATGCCATGGCGGAATTCTGTGGCAAGCGACCACATTTGTCCGACAGTGAGATTCCAGCCGCTCGCCGTCGACGCCCCACCCCACATCTGCCGTTGGCGCATGGTGTAGCTGTTGCTCTGGTTGTCGTTGGAAGTGACACCGGCGGAGAGAAAATCGGATTCGTAGTAGCCACGCAAAGTGGAATTAAGCAGCTTGCCTTCGGCAAGCAACGAAACACGCGACTGACGGCCGCTGGCGTTGAATTCGGAAAGAAGGGCCGCCGTCTGTCCGCTGAAGGGAATGGAATTGAATGGCGTATTGACGTCGGAACCTGTGCCGCGCTGCCGATCCACTGTCTCGCCAGCGAGGAATCCGCCGGGTCTTAAATCAACTCCCTTGAAATGAAGAACCTCAGGATCGTTGATCGCCTTCTTGATATTCGTGCTCTCGTCGGAAATCGTGACCGCCAGCGACGTCTGGTTAGTCTTCAGGTCGCTTACAGTGCTCTGGAGCGTCGAAACGGCTGCCTGGTTCTCCGTGAACACCTGCTGCTGCGCGGTGGCGTCCGCTTCTGCCTTAGCCGCCGCTGCTTGCGCGGCAGCGGCGTCCTTTCGCGCCTGTTCTAACTCGGCGTCGCGCGCGTCCAGCTGCCTTTGCAATGTGTCAAAATGGTGCTGAAGATCATCGTACTTCCCGGTCAGCTCATCGAACTTATCGTTCAGCTGTTCCAGCTGTCTCTGCGTTGTCGGTCTCGCTTTCGCGGACTTCGAGGCCGCCTGCTGGTTCGTGGAGTTCTGCGCATAGGTGAAGCAAGCACCGAGCAGCAGCACACCAAATAACTTCTTCTTAACGAAAATCATCGAAGCTCCTTTGGTCAAATTCAGAAACATCTCAAAAAAGAGGAAACCTCAAATCGAGGAGGGCGGGTATCACGATCTGCTCCTTGGAGTGGGGATGAGATCGGCATCCAGGTCCGGCAATACGAAATTCCGCCTCAACTCACATCGCTATTGATTGATGGTGATCGTCACGCTCGAGTATCGGGATGGGTCGGAAGTCGAGGCGGCATAGATGGTAACCGTGCCGCCCTTCGGCGGAGACGCCGGAGCGGTGTAAAAGGTCACGTAACCTGCGCCGCTCGTGGCGTAACTCGGTATCGGACCGCTCATGGTGTGCTGCGGTGCAAAAATACCGCAGGATGTGTCCTCTGTCTCCCCGGGAGGTAGCGGTGTCCCCGGCGGCAACGCGCTTTTGCAGGTAACGCTCCAATCTGCTCCCAGGAGCGCCTTGTCATCAGTGATGGCAACGTCCATATAAGTGCCCTGCCCCGCTGTAAGCGCCGTCAGCGGCGACTTACTATTGCCCTCCGCGTCGGTGAAGGTGATCGCTCCCACCAGCGGACGCCCGGAAGTGCTCGATGTACAACCCGATACAAGTAGTAATGCGGAAACGAGCAGCGGCAGCGACACCAGGAGGCGCATGCCAGACGGATGCGCGGTCATGCGATTTTGAAGAAGACGGGTAAATGAATTCATCACCCTTTTCCCAAGACAGTAGTTATGGTTTGAATGGGATAGAAATCCCAAGCGATCTTTCATCATGGTTTTGCTCCCAGCTTTTTGTTCTTCACGCCCAGCGCAATCGGAGTAACTGCTGGCGTGGCGACGCCCACGAATTCAGTGATCGTGTTGTTTGCAAGCAGGACCCAGACGTTCCCCGCCCGATCCACTGCCACTCTTTCCGTTCCAGCGGAAAGGCTTGGGGACTGAAAGCCCGCATTCTCACCGAGTGAACTGCCATCGATTTCAGTCAAGTTCGGAGCGGTGACGGAGCCGTCTGGATTTGTGCCGCCCGCATTGGCAATCCACCCGTAGCCCGCCCCATCGACGGCCACGCCTTGCGGGTAGTTGATGGTGGGGACGCCGCCTGTGTCACCCCCTTGCGGGCAACTGTACTGGTAAGGCGGGATCGTATTGGCAGGCTTCACAACGCACAATCCCTCTCCATCATTCCCATTGGGAACCCAGACACGGCCGGAACCGTCGGCAGCGATCTGTGCGGAGCCGTTCAGTTCGGCGGGTGTCGCATTGGCGATCAGTTGTCCGCTCGTGTCGCTCAACTCCGCCACATTAGCGCCCCCGACCCAGACATTGTCGGAACTATCGACAACGACAGGCCCAATGCCGGTCACTCCGTTATTGACATAGTCGCTAGTCGGGGAAAGCTCGATGCCAAGATCGGTGAACTCGGCCACGCCAGCACCGTCCCCGATCCACAAATTGCCCGCCGCGTCGAAAGCCAGGTCGGCACCGCCGCCGGCGATGCCCGTGTAAGGACTCCAAGGATAGGCGGCGCCGAGGCTCGTCAATTCAGTCAATGTCTTATTTCCAGAGATCCAGATATTCCCGGAAGCATCGATCGCCATCGGTCCGCTGCCGGCGGGGAATCCTGCCTGGGAAAGCGCGGCACCCTGATTGTTCCACTCGCTGACGCTGCCGGCGTTGCTGTCGGTGATCCAGAGATTGTCTGATGAATCGATCGCGAAATACCTGGCGACGCTGGAGGGCGATAGCCCTCCACCCCCCGTGTAGTTCAGAGAGATGGAATAATCGTTGGGCTGCGCGCTGAGGATCGGCTGAAACGGCGAAGCAGGAGAGACTAGGCCGGAAGGGACGGCTGGCAGAGTGATGGCGTATTCAAATCCGCCCGCCGGATGTTGGGCGAAATTGAACGCCACCTGGAGAGTGTCATTCGGATGAGTCGGATTGGGCAGGACGCTATTGAGGCTGAACGGGTCGCCATCTCTGAGAAGATTGCCGCAGGCGCTCCCATCCCCTTCGCTTCCCCCTGAAGTCGATGTGCAGGCATTCAGGCTGTCCGCCAGGGTATTGATCTCGGCGTATGGCACGGAGGCGTTGCCGGCCGGCACAAAATATCGCGCCTGCCCGGTCGAAATATCCACGAGGTTATTCACCGTGGCGAAGGCATCCGCAATTCCTGCACTATCGCTGCTGCTGGAACCGAGATAGTAATAGCTGCTATTCCCGGTGAGCGGATCGTTGGCCGCGAAGGGCGCCAGCGGCCAGGCCGACGCCACTGTCGTCACCTCATTGACAACGAACGTCTGGGAATTGAGGTTACCGCACGGCCCCAGCGCTGTCATCATCGCGAGATCGGTATTCGGTGCGTTGGTACCGACGAAACCTCCGGTCGCCACAACGTAGACCTGGCTACTGGACTGCGCGCAGCTGTAGCCGGCGGGAATTGTAAAGTTACCGTTGCTGTTGGTAACGACGGTGGAAGTACTCCCCGGCGCGACCAGGGCAGTAGCTGCCGAGGCATAGCCAGTCGTTCCCGCTTCAAGCAATTGCACCAAAGCCCCAGCCACGGGTTGCGAGCCCGCCATCACGGTCCCATTCAGCGCCGGCCCCGTGCCAGCAGAAGTGATCGCTATGGTTGATTGAGTGGATATAGTTGGGTTGGCGTGAGCGGCTGCGATGATCGTCACCCCGCCTGATGGCGGCGTAATCGGCGCGGTGTATGGAATGGGGAGACCATTTGGCCAGGCCTGCACCGAGATCGCCGTCACTTCGGGAACTGCGGGTTGAAGGGGCGTCGTCGCTGTGGCGGGGATCGCCGGTATCGCTGGCTTGATGACGAAATAGCCGCAATCATTCGCGCACAACTGCCAGTCCACGCCCTCGTTTTGGGTATCATTGCTCACCGTCGCGCTTACATTCACGGTGGCGGCCTGCTGCAACTGTGATGGAATTAGAGTAACGAACGCGATCGAAAGTGCGGTTGCAGGAGTAATTACAATTTCCGACGAGACGCTTACGCTTGGGTCGGCTGTCGAGGTGGCCTTGATCGTCACTGTTGTGCCAGCCGTAGTCACAGGCGGAGCAGTATAAGTCGCCGTCTGGCCGCTCGCCGTCTGATACGGCAAGATAGCGCCGCATTCGCCTGCCACTGTCCTGCCGCACTGCAACGTCCACGTAACCCCACCGGGCGCGATATCGTTGGTTACCGTAGCCCTCATCTGCGCCTTGGTAGCCGCGGTCAGGGATGAAGGTGGCGTTTGGGAAAAAGCAATCGTTGGCGCCTGCGTAACAGTTGTTATGGCCGTAGCAGGGTTGGTGGGCGTTGTCGCCGGAGCAGCAGAAGACGCAGTAATCGTCACGACGCCATTACCGGGAACGGCGGCGGGCGCCGTATAGCTCGTGCTGGCCGCGTAGCTGCCGCTCCCGTTGCCAGGGGAAAACGCCGGCATGAAACTCCCGCAATTTCCCGGATTGCTGCAACTGGCTGCCCAGTTCACCCCGTAAGACGGACTAACATCGTTGGTCACTGTTGCAGTCAGTGTTGTCTGCGATCCCGCAGCTACTGTTGCTGCTGGAACGCCCGTCATGGCGATGTTGATCGGAGCAGTCGCCGTGATGGTTACGGCAGCCGTGGCCGATTGAGTCGCCTGGGTCGTCGACTTAGCGGTGATCGTGACAGTACTCCCGCTGGGAATCGCGGTGGGAGCGGTGTATTGCACAGCCGTTCCGCTTGCCGTGTGAGCCGTCGGCGAACCTGAAAACGAGCCACAATTTCCGGGGCTGTTGCAGCTTATCGTCCAGTCTGTTCCTCGGGCAAGAGGATCATTGGTCAGCGTAGCCGCGAAATTCGCCGCACCTGATGTCTGAACGATGTAGCTGCTTGGCGCAACACTGATGGAGACAGGCACAATCGTCAGACTCGTATTGGCATTTATGGTCGTATTGCTTTGCAGCGTAGCTTTGATTTGAATCGTGTTCCCGGCAGACGGCATCGATGTAGGAGCCACATAAGTCACCGAGTTGTCATCTTGCGTGACGGCCGGGCTAAAGGACCCGCATGGACTCCACCCACACGTCGCAGTCCATTGGATGCTGTCGGTTGCAATGCCGTTCAAAAGCCTCACTTGGAAAGTGGCCCTCCCACCCAGATCGATGGTGGAAGGTGGTGAGACAAAGGACAGGGAGAGAGATGGCGCAACAACCGTAAGCGTTATGCTGCTGGCTGCCGACGGGTTACTCGCGACGGCGGCCGTAATCGTCACTGTGTTTCCAATGGGAATGATGGAAGGCGCCGTAAATGAGGAGGCAACGCCATCGGGAGTGTGCGTTGGCACGAAAGTGCCGCAGGCACCGCCAGTGATGCTGCCAGTGACGGGGCTGCCACCGCAGGTAACAGTCCAGTTGACACCGGCGCCGGCCGTATCGCCAACGGGAATCATGTTCACCTGGACAACTGATCCGGCCGAGAGAGAGGAGAGTTGGCCCGAAGTCGCTCCGGTGGGATCGGTGACGGAAATAGCTCCGGCCTTGATATTGGAACCGCCGGCGCAGCCTGATACGGCGAGAATGAAGACGAGAGCGAAAAGCAGGAGCAAACGATCCGACATGAATGCCGCATTTGGTCTTGCTGCGCCATCGCCAAAGCCGATCGATTCGGCTTCATCGCGCACCTCTCTGCACGCGCACAAGGAACAAGTTACTCCACACTCTGGATGGTCACCCAGCTTCTGAGGCAAATGTCGAACACGTGAGTTCAGCATCTTATTACGGTCCGTTATCTTCCCTTCTAGTGTGCTGTTCCGACAATTGACCTGAGCTCGCACCATTCACTTACACGCTGCGCGCTCACTGGTCCCACCAGTTCCGGTACGATCGTTTTGGCGCCGCAGGAAGAAGCGATGCCTTCAAAAGTTAATTTCGTCGAGAACATGCTTCAGTCGTGTCTAGTCTCACCGGGCAGCCCCGTTCGACCCTCATCGCAGCGGACCGAGTCCCGAGCATCCTGCAAGCAAGTGCATCCGGGCGAGTGCACTTGCGTCGAGCACACGACCGGCAATGGTGAAAAAGCGACTCATCGGCCACAGCTTGGGAGACCTGCGCCAGAGCTTAGCATGCGAACTCGCAAAGTAGGTTAAAAGGCTTCGAGGATTTACAAACATGCAACATTCCATGCGCAGTCGGCAGGTGCTTTGAGGCATCGCGCTGCATCGCAGATCCGGGGCTATTTCGTCTTCTGTTTCTGGGCTTCCCAACGCATCGACCTGCGCATGGTCCTGGCTGGGAGTGGGCAGTCAGCTAAAAACGGTCTTCGCTTGAGCGGACTAAGAAGAACTCGCGTTGGTCACCTGCCCGCGGCAGATCTCGCGAAATGAGCGTCCACGGTTTGCGACAACATCCATCGCCCCACGCTCCAGTTGCCCGAATTTCGCAGTCCATCACTCGCAAAGGTCAGCCAGATGCGCTAGGCTCCGCTGAACCAAAAAAGCCGCACGCTGTGTGCTAATGCTGAGAGTCATACCGATGTCGTAGTAGGACATCCCTTCAGACCGAAGCAAAAGGCAATTTCGTTGCTGGCAGGTCAGATTCTGAATGGCGGAATTCACGCGCCTTCGTTTTTCCTTTTGGAAATATGCTTCTTCAGGATCGGGGCCAGGGTCAACTTGCTCCTTCAGAAACGGCGAATCGTCCTCACTGTCCAATATGCCAACTCGATCCATGGTCCGGTATACATCCATGGCAAGATTATGCGCGACGCGGAACAACCATCCTCGAAGATTCCCCACTTCGTTTCCAGTGGAAAGATCTCGCACCAGACGAAAGAATCCTTCCTGAATCACTTCTTCAGCTTCCGACCCAATCAGGCCCAAGGCGCACAGGTAAGCGTAGAGCGAAGGGCGAAGGTCATCGTAGAGACGGATAATCTCCTTCTGCTGATTCGGAAGTTGAGCTTCCAGCAGCGCATGAGTCCCCGACGCTTCCGAGGAGAATGTAAACCCCGGATTACTTTTTCCATTGCCTAGCAAGCCGGCGTCACGAGAAATGTCCACGGTCGCCACCTTCAACATGCTTGGGCACAATTCCCCGTCATCCTCCGGATTGAACAACGGGCAAGAACGCCCGTTGTTCAACTCAGCCGGAGATTCGTTGAACCGGTTCAGTGAATGAAGATAGGGGGGTGCTTTGATTATTCAAGTACGCGGAGTGATTGCGACACCGCCGTCATTGCCAAACCGCCTATGAGCAACTCGAGCTGTGCCAAATAGATCAGGGTTAGCGATTTTCCTTCCGGGTTGCTCTGCCGGCCGAAATGCGACGATGAAGATGCATACCGAACGCGGCGACAGATCCCAAGAGAGCAAGGACTGCGGTTGGGTTCTCGGGTGAATCCTCACAGCCAGACTGGGCATGCAGGGTAAGAGGCGCGGCAGCGATCAGCAGAATGCCGACAGCGAGAAGGTACTTCATGCTCTTCATGGTTTTCTCCTCATTCACAATTTGGCCCATCGGTGGATCCAACTTCACCGGCCCGAGTCTTGTTGCTGGTGTTAGCCAGCACGCAACTCATTGCTTGAAGATCCTCGGCCCAGATTCGGGGATATCGCGACTTGCCATTAATAAGACGGACTGCGGAAATGCATTTCAACCACCCGCGCAGAAATTATTTGAGATAAGCGTGAGAGATACACACCTTACTTTGCCTCGAATAACGCACTTTGCGGGTTACATCTGACCTATACCACACGCCACAGGGCGGATCATTACGCACGTATTACACAACCATTAAATCAACGATCGACAAACAAACGACCTCGGGAAACACTTGTACCCCCGCGAAAAACTCGAGATTCTCACATCACGCTCTGGGTACAGCCGACAGCCAAAATCCGGAGTCTCGAATTCATTTGCTGCGATTTCGGTGGGCAGGTGTGGGAGAGCCGATTGGCAAGGACGCGCCGCAAACTAGAACGGCAGCACCTGCCGGCAAAAGCATACGGGCAACTTGGGAACGATCGGCGATGTTTGGGCCTGCGCGGCAGAGCGGTGCCCTTCAGCTCTACCCGAAGCACTCTTCCGTCCGCTTGCGCTTCTTTTTGGCTGACGGCGTAACGGGCGCGCCACTGTGTTACGCGCGTCGATGGCGCCGCCACCTGCCCGGGGCAGTGTTCCGCGCCACGTGCGGCGTCCCATTCATCTGCCGGCATTCGGGACCGACCCCCTGGGCGTGAAAACCCTTGTTGCCGCCCACTGTGATCCTTCCGTCGTCCGGAACCTGTCCCAGAATCGCCGCATTGCGCTCGGCCCGCCCGTTGGCTCCGAGAAGCTCGGCCTTCAGAGAATCAGCCCATGGCGATTCTCCGCCTGCAGAATACCGCTATAGCTCAAATTTGCGTCAGGGTCCGTCTTCTTGTGGACTGCCCAATGATTTGTAGGCATGAGATTGTTAGTGTTTGCGCAGTTCGATCGGACCAGGTTTTTAGCACCAAGCGGAGTGTTAGTCTTCGACGGGTTTAGGTTGCAGTGGGTACGCAGCTAGCCGCGTACCTACTCGCGAATTCGCTTGGTGTCCTGTCATTGAGAGCCCTGGGAAGAAGACTCCCATAGTATTCTTGCCGCCAGCACTCGATGAGCGGTTTCGCTTCGTCTTTTCTTTGCAGGAGAATGGGCCCGTTTCGCTAGATTGATTACTTGATGCTAGCGCCAAATCGCTTTCGGAATTGCACAAAGCCGAAGCAAGCCATACATAAAACGAGGCCAAGCACGGCAGTCGAATTTTCGGGTGACGCGACGCAGCCTTTGCATTCCGTCGTAGCCTTGGCGTAGAGCGGCACTGTCGCCGTAAGCGCGAACAGCACCAAACGAATGATACTTGAAAGTTTCTTCACGCTGGTTCTCCTTATCGGCCTAGGTGAATGAGACGCTACAACGGTTCCACCTCAGTCGCGGGCATGTCAATCAAGATGGCCCACATGCGCCTCTCGAATCGGGCCGCCGCTGTACTAGCAAACCGGCACCAGACCACACCTTACCATGTGAAAAAAGCGCCTGCAATCCCTCGACCGCGCACCACCCGGCGGATTTTGCACGACGAACAAAGGAAGACAACCGGGTATTGAGTCAAGGACTCCTCAGTATGAAGGAAGGCTCGCACCCCAACCGCAGCATGCAGCTCACCAATGCTATCCGGTTATTTTTCAATGAATTCTCATTTGAGTCCACGGAACATGCGCAGTCCTGAAGATTGTTCGATTAAACTGGCGCAGTGTCGTAACCGTGAGGATCAAGGCTGAGATATGTAAATAGATTGTTCTTGTCCTTTGTGAACGGGAAACGGACACTTTGGGGGTTTCGTAATTCGGCTCATCCGCAGTTTACAAGAGCTTTTCCCTATGACAGGGATTGGAAAGTGCCGCTATGAATGTGAGCATCAGTTCAAGTTCCGTCTCTGCTAAGACGAGATTGTCCTCCGCGTCTTCTGTCGTGACACCGGGGACTCGCCTCGGAGTCGATTCGCAGAAAGTTGTCGATCGCGATTTGTTTCTTTGGTGTTGCCTTGCCTTGCTGGTTGCCTTGGGCTCACTGGGATTGTCTCCGCAGTTTATTTTCCTCTGGGACATCTGGACGACTGACCCGTTGCGGTCGATCGGAATGCTGATTGTACCGACCAGTGTCCTGCTGGTGTTGCGAGTATGGCGACAAAGAAAGTGGGAACTGCGAGGAACCTGGTGGGGGCTGCTGCTGGTGGCGCTCGCCTTCTTCCCAATCCTATCCTCGCAGAACCTGATCCTCTCCTTGGGCACGGGACCCCTCAATGTTCACCTTCTTCCCTATGCGTTTCCTCTTTATCTTTATGCCAGCGGTATCATCTTGCTCTTTGCGGGAACGCGCGTTTGGGCCCAGGCATGGTTCCCCTTGGCGTTGCTTTGGTGTGCGCAGCCCGTGCCATCCGCGGTTGTCTATTTATTGGACCTTCCACTTCAGAGCCTTGCGGCGCATATCGCGCGTTCTTTCGCTACCCTGATTGGCTTCTCGCCCACGAGTCCGGAGTTGCTGAAGCTGATGTTCACACCGGATTTCGGAATGTTCATCGCTCCCGGATGCGATGGCATGCGTGGCGCCGTGACGCTGGGATATGGAGCCCTGGTGATCGGCTATCTGAAACGCGTCTCAATTTTGCGATGGTTTCTGTATGTCTCTGGTGCGGTGTTCCTGGGCCATCTCTTCAATCTGATCAGGCTCTGTGCCCTGGTCCTCTATTATCGGATCGCATTGGGTCACCCTGTTCTTGAATCAATAGCGAAGCAGGCTGACTACGCGATTGGTGGCTTCCTGTTCCTGGTGGCGGTGGTGCTTTTTCTCTACGCCGGATTCAGGAAAGAAGACAAACCAATCCTCAAGACCGATTTCTCCACGGCCCATGCCGCAGTGGGCGCCGGAAAGCACCGGATCACCTATTGGAAGGCTGCAGCTTTTGCCATCCTCGTGTTCATCGTCGTCGTTCCCGGGACGCGTGCAATTCAAATCAACCGGGAAAGCTTAGTGGCGTCGATCCGGAATGGTGAAGTTACCCCGGGGGAGTTAGACGATCGCATGCCGAAGCAACTTGGCAACTATAGTCTGGTTCGGGCGTGGCAAGAGCAATTTGTGGAAAACACCATACTGGAATCCGCGGCCTATAGGTCGGCTGCACCCGGCGAGGTCATCCTGAATATATGGCTAATGCCGAGCCCGCATAGTGTGCATGGAAGCTGGGCGACTCGCGGGGAAACACCGGAGATACGCGCGACCAAGAGCTTCCTTACCGCCCGGGGACAACCAGTTCCCTTCGATATGGGGCTTTATAACGATGGGGTCACCGACAGATTAGCCGGAAATATCTTCTGTACACCGTCGTCGTGCGTGTCTTCCTTTGGATACGAATCAAGTATGCATTTCAGTTCTACGAACACGATGGATTTCGCCACGCGGGGAATACGTATGGTTCCAATCTCCTTCTGGGTGGAGCAGCCTCACGTCGAGGCGCCGAAGGAAGTCATTTATCAAGAGCTATCAGCTCAGTGTCAGAACTTTCTCTCCGGTGTTGATTTTACTGAACTCAGTCGTAGATTTCAGTAATAGACAGTTAGCCGATTCTCCGCCAAGAAAACCCAAAGATATGTTTAGACCGTCACAAGGTAGTCCAGACAAACCTACAGCCCGTTTGGTGGCAGCGAGCGCTTCCGGATTGGAAGCAGCTGCGCAGTGAGGCAAGACTGCTGTCTAGAAGGCGGCGAGATTTCGGCAGATTCAGCGACGGGTAGAAGCTGCTTAGGCCCGAGAATACTGGTAAGTATCTATTACAAAGCCGCAAGCGAGAACTAGTCGCCCTCGGCATACAAAGCCGGCTCAAACTGGATTGCTTCCAATTCGTTCAATTTCGAAGCAAATGCGCGCGAAACGCAATCGACGAAAAGCATCGCCGCTGAGCCCCATGTCGAACCGGATCCGCGCGTCAGATTAATATAGCCGCGGCCAGGGAAATCGATTCGGACATGCCAGCCTGCAGTAAACCCCTGCTGGCGGACTAAGTCATCAAGGCGAAGCTGGATCCCAGAAAACCCGAATTGCAGGTATTCACGGCAAAGCACCTCGCAGCTCCTTTCAAGCGTTGTGCTTGCCGAGAGTTCCTGCTCGAACTTGATAAGCGATAGTTGCGCATTGAGCAAACGGCGGAAGGCTCCGCCGAAAACCAATCTTCTGGCAACGCCGAATTCGTGATAACCAAGGTGTTGCAGACCGAACCAAGCAGCGAGACATACGAACACGATAACAAAGCCATGATACTGCGCGCGTGCCCCTATGAGTATGAGGGATGAGGCTGCAGCAAGCAGACAGAATCCGTAGAGGACGAACACGACGCGCCGTGGTGTGAGTCCTCGGGCTAACAGCTTGTGGTGGATATGGGCGCGGTCAGCCTGAAAAATGGGCTGCTGGCGGAGGAAGCGGCGAGCAATGGAAAGGCCAGCATCAAGGAGCGGCACAGAAAGCATCAGAAGTGGTGCGCTCAAGCTGAGCAGCGTAGTGGACTTCTCGCTCCACGCGATTCCGAAGCATCCGAGTAGGAGTCCAAGGGTCAGGCTGCCGCAATCGCCGAGAAAAATGGAAGCCGGGCTAAAGTTGAAGCGGAGAAAGCCCAATAAGGCTCCCGCAAGCGGCACAGCGGCATAGAGCAAGTTGATGTTGTGGTGAAGCAGCGCAGCGATCAGAGTGGTAATCGTGGCGAACAGGCCGATGCCTGCCGCGAGGCCGTCGACGCCGTCGATGAGGTTAACCGCGTTTGAACATGCGACAATCCAGGTCAGCGTAACAACAAAGCTGAGAGTGACAGAGAAGGGATGACCAGCGATGTCACCTATGCGGATACCGCCAGCCCACGCGAGCATGGCAGCGACGATCTGACCGGCAAGCTTATGCCAGGGCCGAAGACCAAATATATCGTCAGCAAGTCCAACACAGAAAATGACGAAAACGGCAGGCAGCAGGCGAACCGCGAATGGCACTCCAGACCAGATCACAACGCCGGCGCCCAGCCTAAAGAGCAACAGCAAGACATAAGCGCCAACCGCAGCGGCAAGGACGGCGATTCCACCTAGGTGAGGGATAGGTACTGTGTGAATCTTGCGATGGCCGTCAGGGTGGTCCACCACGCCAAGACGCAACGCCTGGTTTCGTACCAAGGGTGTCAGGAACAGCGAGAGAGCGAGCGAAGCGAGACCGAGAAAGAAGACAGAATACATGATCAACCGCTTACGACAAACTCGACCTTTTCGAGTTCAGGTTCACCGCAATGGTATTCCGCACCGAGTATTCTTAGAATTCGATCGGCGCCGATAGGGAGGTCGAAGTTATTCTCAAAAGCAGTTCGAGCTCGGGCACCAGCCTCTGAAAGGAGATCCCGGTTTTCACTGAGACTAAACAGTAGGTTCTTCAGACCGTCGGTATCGCCGGGCTGGATGTGCCAGCCGCAGTTGAAACGGCGTATGTGGCAATCGGGCGTCGAGCCGTCCGGCCCGATGTAGAGCAGGGGACGGCCTGCCGCCATGATGCCGTAGACTTTGCTGGGAACTACCGAGCCCATGGTCTGAGGCAACTGGGTGACAAGGCCAAGATGGCCTTCCCCAAGGCTGTGGCCTAGTTGCTCCCGCGTGCAGTAGGGCCTGAAATCGACGTTGTGGATGCCTTCAGTGCGACAAAATTCCTCAAGCGCATGCCGTCGTGGACCGCCTCCGACAAAGATGAATTGAAAATCAGGATGGTTGCGCAGGCTGCTAATCACCGCGGTGATGGTGTCGATCTCATGCGCGAGCCCTAGGTTGCCTGAGTAGTGGATGACGAGGGGCCCACTCGGAAAGGGGTGCGGGATTATTTCAACGCCGTCGGCCCAGTTCTCGGCCACGTGGATTTTGGATTCTGGGATGCCTCGGGCCACGAGGCGACGCTTCATATCGTCGCCGAGCACGATAATCGCGGCAGCTCGCCGGCGAGACCAATCGAGGATAGTACCTGTGACGCGATCTACGATTCCGCCTTTTCTCAAATAACCGATGTCGGTGGCAACGTCTGGATAAACGTCCATCTCCCAGATGACGTGGCGGGCGCTACGGAGGGTGCTGAAAATAGAACCGATGACGGGCAGGACGGGCGGCGTGGTCAGGGTGACATAACACCCGGGGCGGGGCATACGAAAGCCATGCCAGATGGTACCGACCAGATACGAAATGTAGGATGCGAGGCGCACCGGAGTGCTGTGGCCGAAACCAATGTTTCGCGTGCGGACGATGGAGACATTTTGTCCGAGGCCGGGACCTGAGCTAACTCCTTTCGCACCTGAACCCCCACATATCGCTGTGACCTCATGTTCCCGCGATAGCGATCGGGCGAGGCCAGTGAGAATCTGGCCGGTGGCTACAGCGTCAGGCCAGAAGAACTGGTTGAGAAGTGCAATGCGCATGAGGCTTGACCCCGGAAGTTGATAGATTAAGGCTCAGCCGGTTACAGACGAATGAGAGAGAGGTCATCGACTCGTCAATTCAGAGATATTTGAATTGGTTGTGGATTCGCATGGAACTGAGCCGCAGTTCGGACGGTGGAATTGCCTGGCAGAGAATTCGTAGAGCTTGGCGTCAACGAGGAACCGATACCAGAAGCCTTGCAAAAAGTGATAGATCAAGCCGGCCTTGCCGTCGAGAAATCCAAGCATAAAGAAGTATCTGTATAACCAATATGCAAATGCGCGATAAAACAGCGGTAGGCGAAGATAAATGGAATTCTTCATCCTGCGAATTGAGCTAGCCGCGTCGTCAAACGGTACATTCGAATCGGGAGACAAGAGGTCGACGCATTCCCGGGTGGAATACCCGTTGTGCTTAGAGGTCCACTCCGTCAGGTCCTTGGGAATCTCGTGAATCAAGTCGCCACCAACCTTCACGACCCGCCCGCAATTCAGCGCAACCTTCTCATCCATCCAGCGGTCTTCACAACGTCCAACACCATTTCGCCAAAGACGAAGAAGCCAGATGGGGTAAGTGCCTCCGAAGCGCAATTCACGGCCGATAAAGTGAATCCGGCGAGGTATCACGATCCCTGTGATCTCTTGCGGAAGCCGAGGAACGATTCTAAGCAATTCGGCCGCCAGTTTCGGGTGCACGCGCTCGTCCGCATCAATACGAAGAATCCAGTCAGTTTTCGCGGAAATGTTTTCCAGTGCCCAGTTGATCTGTCGTGAATGGCTCTCGAAAGGATGACAAAGCAGAATTGCGCCGAATTCGCGTGCGATTTGCAGCGTGCCGTCGGTGCTTCCGGAGTCAATCACATACACTTCTGCAGCCACGCCTTGAAGGCTTCGAAGGCAGTCAGGCAGGTCACGCTCTTCGTTCCTTGTGAGGACAATCGCCGCGATTCTGGGGCAATGAGTAAGGGCGTTCATGAATTTGGCAGATCTGCTTGGCCCAATTCGTCGGTCTGTTTTGAAAGAATGCGCTGCTTCAGCAGCCGCGCTGGGTTTCCGCCGACAACGGTCCACGGCTCCACGCTGTGGAAAACCGCCGATGCGGCACCCACCACAGCGCCTTCGCCGACGGTAACGCCCGGTCCGACAAACGCCCGAGCACCGATCCACGCGCGCGGGCCGATCACGACGGGTCGAGTCACAAGCCTGAACTCAGGGTCGTTGTAGTTATGCGTCGCGGTGCAAAGCATAACTTGTTGCGATACCGTGGAAAATTCGCCAAGAATGACCTGGTCAACGGAATAGCAGTCCACGTCGTCCGCTAGGCAAGCGTGAGCCCCCATCGTCAAGTTCCACGGCGCCCAAATGCGGCAACGCGGATAGGGATGGGCTTGGTTGCCAATTCTTGCGCCAAAGCTGCGAAGGAGGAGACGCCTCCACCAAAACAGCGGATGGGGCGAGAGCCGATACAGTGTGCACCATACAAACGCCCACAACGCTCGTGCGGCGCGGTTTCGGATGCTCAGTCGATTTTGGTAGATGCGAGGAGTCTCCACTTGATCAACTGATCAATCCCAGATATCTACCGTCGTCGGACGGGGTCCGCCCAGCATCCAGTCATACACGTCAGCCATCTGGTGGCCGATGCGCGGCCATTGGAAGCGCTCCTCGACCAGGCAACGGCCGCTCATGCCCATGCTCTCGCGTTCGAAGTCGTTCATTGAAAACAGGCGACGCAAAGCCGCCGAAATGCTTTCAGCGTCGGGCTCCATCATGATAGCTGCGCCAGCCGCAGCGCCTTCAGGAAGGTTGCACTTGGGAGTCATCAAAACAGGCAAACGCCACGACCAGGCTTCGAGCACCGTCATCGGCAAGCCTTCGCTCAGACTCGGAAGAATAAATGCAGACGCGCTGTTGAAGCTGGCGATTTTGGCTTCGCCAAACTGTGATCCCACGAACCTGATGCTGGAACCTACTTGAAGTTTTGCGGTTAGAGCCTCAAGATCCGCTTGATGATTGTTCTGATCCCAACCTGCGATTGCAAGGCGCCAGTCAGATTCATTCGCTTCCTTTTGAACGAGTGACCACGCCTCAATCAGCTTAGGAAGGCCTTTTTTGGGGTGCAGCCTTCCAAGATAAAGAAGTGTGCGGATGGGCTGCGGGCTCCTGGGTTGCGTGTTCGCCGGTAACTCGACGCCGTTGGGGATAATGCAGACAGGATTCCTGAGCCCATACGCGCGAATCGCTTCTGCTTCGGCGCGATTCAATGCGTGCAGGCAGGCGGCGCCACGTAAATGGCGGTTCTCGTAAAGCACGGCGCTTATTCGTTTTTTCAAGCGGGAATTGTTCAATGCCCAAGGGTCGAGCATGCCGTGCGGGCTCAAGACATAGGGCCTATCGTCGCGTGACCAATGGATCGCCGCGACAGATGGGTACATCCACAGTCCATGAACGTGGAGTATATCGGGATCGCTCAGCTCCAAAGCACCGGCAAGACCGGGCGCATAGCCGAATGCGCGTAGGCCTTGAACCGGGAAGGATGTCGTTTCGACGTCATCCCATAACAATTGGTCGTGATCCGTTTCGGAATCCCGGGGTGCTACCACTGAAACCGAATACCGATTCTCTGCCTTGATGGCAATGGCCAGGTTGCGCAATGCGTCGAATACGCCGCCGGCAGAACGCGAAATCGAAGCGGCGAGAAAAGTCAGCCGGGATTGCATATGCTGCATTTGAGCTTGGCCCCTGGATGCTTGTGTGCTTGCGGTAGCCGAGTTTCATCATCCGCCGTCACTGGGCAGCCATCAGCCGCACCTCTGTTCTCGAAATCAGTCTCTGCTTGATTGGCCCACGATTCAATGCACACTCAATGGCTTGCCGAAGGTTTCGAGCAAATCGTTCCGGACCCCAGTCATTGATCATGGCTGCGCTTTCTCGCCCCATCCGCTGCAAAAGCGAGCTGTCCTGGTGAGTCAAGAGCATCTTCTGTGCGATCTCTTTTGTCTCCCAGGGATTGAATGTGAACCCGTTGACCCCGTTCTTCACCAACTCAGAGACGCACCCACACCTTTCCGAGACGAGTACCGGTAAGCCTGCAGCCATTGCCTCATTGACGACCAAGCCCCACTGCTCTGCCGAACTCGCATGTACGAATCCCCTTGCCAGACCATAGATTCCGGGGAGCTTCTGATATCCCGCTGGGCCTTTAAACAAGACTTTGTCTTTGAGATCTAAACCCAGCACAACCGACTCCAGTTCGCTGCGCGACGGGCCATCACCGACAATCACCAACTGCCACGAGCTGGGTCCCGCGCGCTGCACATACGTGGCGTAGGCTTCGATAAGACGACGAAGATTCTTCTTTGGCTCGAGTCGTGCGCACGCGAGGAAGTAATCATCTGGCAGGTTCAGCGATCTCCGAAATTGGGCACTGTTCCGCCTCGCGCTCTCTGCGCCTGCCTGAAAATGATCGTTATCCACCACATCGTAGCCGTCAAAAATAGTCTCAGGAGGCATGCCCAGTTGAATCAGATGATCTCGATGCCATCTGCCACCGACTATCGCGGCACCACATTGCGCCACAAACTGGCGCTTCATCTCTTCCTTCCACCACGCGTGAGTTGAATCGTGCTCGTTCGTCTCGGACGTCAATACGCACGGAACATCATGTTCAGTTGCCCAATTCAGCATGGCTATCGTTCCTGGCGAGCCCCAACCATTCAAGCAGCATACACTCGGGCCGAGTTTCTCCAGAAACTGCGCAACAGCCCTTCGCAGCGCAGCTTGCCCTAACTCTTGGATCTCCGTGCCTGGAAGCAGCGACCTTACCGACGCCGTTCGGCAGGTCTCTGCGTGCAACACCCGAAAAGGATCCTTATTGAACAACTCCAAAACTGTGAACTGCTCGGGCCAAACCTGTGCAAACGCATCTGCCCTCGCCCTGTGGTGCTGTGTAATGCTGTTGGCCAGCCAAACCACATGATTCATTTCCGTGTCACTCTTGTGAATTTTCCACGTCGTCAAAACTGGCGCATTGCATTACATGGCGGATTTGCGGCCGGCCCGCCAAGAGTGCTCCATTCGACAGTTTTCAAGCGCTCTTGCTGGCAATCCACTTGGCGGTTGGTCGCGATCTGTTTCCAAGCCCCGGGTGCACCACTGAAAGCAAATACCGATTTTCTCTCTTGATTGCGATAGTCAGCTTGCGCAATACAGCTAATACGCCGCCGCCAGCGCGTGAAATCGAAGCAGCGAGAAAGGTCAGCCTCGCTTGCGAATCCGGCATTTGATCTCAGTTCGTGGATCCTTGCGCGCTTGCAAGGATGGCAGACTGTCCGGTTGTTCCAAGAAGTTCCTCTACCGACTTCATCACGATTTCCGCACAATTCTCAGGACTGTAATTCGCAGCAATCAATTGCGCCGCCAGACCCATCTTCTTAAGATCATCTCTAGGCGTAGCCGCAATTCGCACAAGCAGTTGCGTGAGTCCGGGCTCATCAAAAGGAGAGAAAGTCCAGCCCGTGTCTGGCCTCACCAGATCGGCGGCGCATCCGCACCGATCCGAAACGGCCACCGGCAATCCTGACAGCATGGCCTCATTGACGACAAGGCCCCATGTCTCGCGGGTGCTGGGAAGGACGAGCGCGTCGGCGGCTCTGAAGAGCTGCGGCAGTTCGGTTTGGCGTACCTTTCCGGCGAAATCCACCAATCCCGCTATTCCGAGTTCATTTGCGAGTTGACGCAGGGAGTCCTCAAGGGGCCCATATCCGATCAACTTCAGAGTCATCCGCGGTCGTTCGGCGTTCTGCCCGAGACTCGCGAAAGCCCGCAAGAGCATGGGAAGATTCTTCTCTGGCGAAAACCGGCCGCAGTAAAGCAGCGTGATGGACTCCGGCTTTGAGATTTGCGTTGCCGGAGCATTCAGGAAAAGCGCGGTATTGACAATTGCCTGCCCGGTATAAATCCTGCTCCGCGCCATCCCCAACTGCTGAAGGTAATCGCGGTTCAGCGTTCCAAAGACATGGGCACTATTACATCTGTTTACGAATAAGCGCTTGGGAAGCTCTCTCCACGAGCGGCGCGGAAGGTCGAAGGCGTTCGACTCGGCCCAGAGAATGCTGCCTGCCCCGTTGAGGTTTGCCCAGAACCACGCCGTCCAGCCCGCGACATCGTACCACCCGCTGATGATTACCACACGCGGGCGGATACGATTCAATGCTCGCCACACAGAACGCGCTGTGTTCCATTTCGGAGCTTGCTCATAAGGCCCGGAATAGCCGATCGAATAGAAATACTGATGACGTTCGGGAAGGGGCGTCTCAATGCGGTCGCTACTCGACGCGGCGGTGAACAGCACCTCGAAGTCCAATCCCTTTTTTGCAAGCTCGCAGAAGAGAAGGTGCTTGTAGTGGATTGGGTGGTTATGAATGATTGCTGTAGAGGCCATGACGAAGAGTCCCGTCAATTTGCATGCACTGAGGCGAGACTGAGCGATCAGGGGAGTTCCCTTACTCCTCCAACGTGCACAGAGCGATGTGCTTCAATAAATTCTTTCCTAAGGCGAGGTGTCAGGCGGAGCTACGAACTGCGCTAAGAAATAGAGGCGACACGCGCTCGGGGAGAAAGTCTTCTGCCCTTCTTCGCGCAGCGATGGTCATTGATTCGAGAACCTCTCGATCCAGGAATACGTCGATCGCATCTTTGATTGCTTCCGAGTCGCGCGGCTGAATGTGAAAACCACTCACTCCGTCTTCAACTACGTCACCGCAGTTCCGCGTAGCGATCACCGGAAGGCCGTACGCCATTGCCTCCACCTGGGTGATTGCAAATCCGTCCGATAAAGTCGGCAATAGGAAGACGTCATTCTGCATATACAGGCGAGAAACGTTCGAGCGCGGAACTACGCCCACGTAGCGGACGTTTGACGGGAATCGAAGCCCGGACCGCCGAACAGCCAATGGACCGGCGAACGTGAACTCAATCGGACGATTCGAGAGCAAGGCCGCCGCCTCAAGCGCATATGCGATTCCCTTCAAGAGAGAGAGGCCCCCAAGCCAGAGGACACGGAGAACTCGCTGGCGATCAGAACGGCGAATATTCGCATCAGGAGTAAAGCATAGCGGAACGATTCTGATCTTCTCTGCAGAGACTCCTTGCTCGACCATCGCGTCCCTGCACCAGTTTGAGTTAACCATCACAACATCCGCTTCCACACATTCTTCTTCGCGGCGCCTGAAATAGGACTCCGGAGCTTTCCCAAAGTCGAGTGAAAGGTCCGGGTGCCTTGCCTCCTCTTCGATGAGTATGCGTTTTCCCTTTCGCGATACGTCGATCTGATCGACTAGTGTCCTCCGACCGTTTTTTCGCTCGTACCGTATTGCTTCTAAGCTCGCACCGGAGTAGCCAAAAAAAATGTCGTGGTCCACCTCGTCGAGGTATCGAACAACAGCGTTGGCAAATGCTGCGTCGGTCATGTCCGACGACAGTTGCTTTGCGATTAAGCTGCGTGCACGGGCCTGCCGAAGCCGCCATCCGAAAGAGCGAAGTCCAAACGACCGGACTTTACAGGAAGGTATATCTGAGCGTCTCCGGGCCCAGAACGCGGATACGGGCCTTGGAACGTGGCCTGATAACCATGTTGGCAAGTCTATTGCAACTGGATTCCACAGGTCGGTGATGAGCATTTCAAGACACCCGTCTTGCGCCAACATCGCCGCCGGCGCATAATGCTCGCGCGCCCCAAGCTGCGCAACTATGACCTTAGGTGCCCGCTTCATCTTTTCATCTACCACCGGCGGCCTCACCAGACCGCCCTCGACAGAAAGACTGAGCGCAACGCGCGAGAAGATTATTTGCCCACATACAGCTGCTTTAGCGCCCTGGTTCGCGCGAGAATGAACGACAAGGCACACTGCATCTCGCAGTTATGAGATTTGCGTCTGAGGGGTACTTTGGGGCTTTTGCCAGGTTATGTGTGTATTCGTCGAATAAGCAAGCTGCCGCCTCTGGCCTGCAAACCACGTAAACAGGACCATAGGAGCCAGAGAAAAGAAGAAAGGGACTAAAACGCCCCGAACATCTTGAGCAAAGAGGTTCAGACTGAGGGCATAGAGCATTACATAGGCACACGCCGACAGAGGCAATTCGAGACGACGGGCCGAAACGAGCAGCTTTCGAGCGAACCTGCCAAACAAATACAAAACCGGCGCGGCAATCAATCCGAACTCTCTGTAAAGGTCCGCGACAAGTCCGGTTGCCGACCCGAAGGCAACGGTCGCGCCAGTGTGCTCGTGAATGTCATCTCCGGTTACGCCGGGCGAGTCAGGATAGTGCTTCCCTGGCCACACAAGTTTGGGGATTGGATTGATCGCGAGAAAGTAAATCCAATCAAGACCGTAATCGAGCTTCCCCGTCCGGTCAACGGTATCCAGGACCGCAGCATGATAGATGAATTCCTGGCCTGTCAACCGGTGCGCCAGAACTGTTTCGCTCGCCCCTGTCGATGTCTCGAGCGCTGCTGCGAGGGTAGGTGTCGCCTGACTTTGCTCACCAAGGTGGAGAACGCCCCTATAGCCAAGCACCAAGAGCACACCAAACCCAAGGATCGCGAGAGCCGCAAAGGCCCGGCTCAGCGGCACGACTCTCCGGCGGACAAGTGAGTAGCTCACCAGTCCCGATGCAACCGTTGAAAAAAGCATGCCACGGGCTCCGGTAAGAACCGAAGACACGAGAAGCAGTGCCAGGAACGCAAGCGGCACTAACCGTTTCCATCCAGTCGTTCCAGGTTTCGAGCAGCCAAGGATCATCATGACAGACCCGCTGAGCATCCACCATGGGCCGTTATAGAGATAAGCAGTGTTGTCCACGTACGCCATGGCGCCGCCGTGCGCCTGGCTGAAAGAGTATAGGATGCCCCCTGAGCGATTCAGAAAGACCAGGTCGAGAACCAGCCCGGCCAGCGCCGTCGCAAATCCAAAAATCCACATCCGTCTGCCGTTCCAGGCCGGCTTTTGGTTGCCTTGTACTTCCTGGCGCAGAGACATCCAACCCCAAATAAAGCAGGCGAGCATAACAGCGGGAATCAGGATCGCTTTGATTGTCTGCTGCTCCGTCAAATACACATTGATGACGCCATCCTCGATAATCGCGATCGGTTCCACCACATACAGGAAGGCAAATGAACCGATGGCAACCAAAGGAAGCCCAAGAGCGTCTCCACGGCGGCTCCGAAGGGACAGGGCCGAGAGCGCGATTGTGAGAATCAGGACGGCAAAACAAATCCAGATCATGTCCTAAGGTTTGGTCCCTCGCAAAACCATACTCATCCATAGGTATGGGAGGCGCCCGCTTCCAGCGAATTGAATATTTTCGAATCCTGCCTCGATCATGGCGCCAGATAATGTTTTTCGCGACCAGAACTTGATGTGACCGTGATCCCAAAGCACCGTAAAATGCCGGTCCATCTTACCCGTAATAGCAAGCACCAGGTTCTTCAGGTATCCATGATAGGGCGTACTGAGGATGAGGATTCCTCCCGGCTTTAGCAGGGAGTACGCGTTCCGCAGCAAACCCCTTGGATCGTAAAGGTGCTCAATTACCTCCGTGCTGATAATTACGTCAAACGGCCCCACGCGTTCGAACACGTGTCGCATCGGCGCCGAAGCGTCAGCCAGGAAGAAATCGATCCCCGGAAAGCTTTTCCGCGCTATCTCTACGCCTGTCGGTGAAAAATCCGCACCGTAGAGCTTCCATCCTCTGTTCTGAAAACGAGAAAGAAAGCTCCCGTTGCCGCACCCCACGTCGAGCACCGTCGCCCCGGCCGGAACCTGCTTCAGCAAAGCTGACACGGTAGGAAACAAATGTGAGTGACTGGGAAAAGAATCAGCGCCGTTGAATTCATAACTGAATCCTTCCATGTCTTAGCCAAAATCTCCTTTTCAGCCGTAGTTATCGAGTCTTAGACGGCTGTTCGGCGAGCGCTGACGCCCACATCTTCAAGCGCGCGGGACATGATTCGCGGGTAGCCCCACGCGGTGGTCAGCGCGCCGGAGGCACAGAGCAGTGCCATCACTCCGGATTGGCCGTAACGGACCGCCAGGGGAACAAAGGGCGCGAACAAGATGACTCGCAGAAAGACAAGGTTCGATGCGACTCTGATCTTCCCCAGGCCAAGAACGATTGGCCAGTGCACCTGTTCCCATAAGGCCAGCAGGAAATATGCTCCGGCCAGCCAACAGGCGATGGACGTGATGTGGATGGGGCGGTGCAGCCAGAGCCGCAGCAGAACATTCATGCCCAGGCCGAAGGCCAGCAGAATGCACGCACCAAAGCCAAGGGACGCCTGTTGAGCGCGCCGAACTGATTCGACGATCCATCTATTGTCCGCTCGAGCTTTCGCGTCTGCCATTGCTGACCATAGCGGTAGCGCGAAACTCGCACCGAAGGACAGCGCCAGGAGAATCAGTTGCAAATATACGGCGAAGAGGGAGCTTTCCTGCGCGGGGCGAACGCGAGCCATATAGTAGATCGGCCACTGATAAAGGAGGATATTCACGATGGACGCCGCGCTCATGTAACTTAGACCGTCTCTTGCGAGGCGCCGCATCAAGGCCCACGATCCCCAACCGGCGGGCAGGTTGAGGAGGTATGGCCGAGCGCGGGCGAGCAGCGCTCCATTCACAATGCGAAACAACAGCGGCGTAAACACCATGACCCCCACGAACGCCGGCAGCGTCGGCGAAAGCCAGGCGGTGAGCAGGAGCCCGGCGCCGAAGACCACGTTGTATGCGATTCCGATCAGGTTGATGATATGCATCTCCTGATAGGCCTGGCGAACGTTGTCAGTCACCGAGAGTGGAACAGCCACCAGCGTTCCGATGCAGGCAAGTACCGCGGCCGTGCGAAGCGCTTGCGGAGGGATCGTTGCGGCTGCGAGGCCGAAGAGCAGCTTTAATGGAAGTAACAAGAGCAGCGGCAAAGTGATGCAAAGCGCGATGCCGGCGATCGCGCCAATGGGGATGAGTGTCGTAAAGAGGAGATTCGCCTCTCGCTCGTGATCATGGTCAGCGGCAGCCTGGGCCAGTGGCGTAACGAGCGCTCCACCCATTCCTATATTCAGGAAGCTAAGAACGGTGACTACGGAGGTGACCGCGGCATATGCAGCGAACTGCGCCGGCCCAACGGCGCGGTACACAGTAGGGATAGCTATGATCTGAACGAAGAGGGTTACGCCCTTTGACGGGATAGACGTAATCCAGGCGGAAAAGAGTCTGCTCGTTCGGTGCTGCGCCGTCGCGCGGCTCGCAGACGCAAGCGCCCCCTCCTCGAGCATGTTGTCACGAATTGTTTGCTGACCGGCGGCCATCTCTAATATGTGAAGTCAAAAGATATCGTTGCTGTGCCCTGAAGAACCGCGTCATACTACGCAGTCGATCCAGGGCCGAACGCTCGTTATAAAGATGAAGCAAAATTTCCGCGATTGATTCGTCCGAGGCTTCTGGTTCGACTTGGAGTGATACTCGCGGAACATATGCTCAGGTGCTCCGCCCACTGCCGAGCCGAGCAGCACGCCGGTTGAACCCGAGTCTCTCAAATCGACGCGCATATTCAAGCAGTCTGACAAGAGCGCACGGGGACAGAGATTTGAGCATTAGAAGCAGTCGCTCAATCGATTATTCCGATTTCAAGTCACTGCGGCGGTAGTTTCCCATCTTCGTATAGGCCCCACTGGAGGTTTTTGAGGACACCTGATTCAAAACCACGCCAATTAGGTTGGCGCGAAGCCGGTGAAGCGTAGAAACCACGGATGCGACCGCCTTGCGTTTGGTCTTTCCGGCTCGGCTCACAACAAGCACTCCATCCGCAGCAGTGGCCAACTGAAGACATTCCGAATAGAGCGGAAGAGGGGGCGCATCCAGAATCACAAGACTATAACTCTCGGCGAATTCTTCGAGGAGCTTCGCCAGCTGCTGGCCAATCAGATCGAATGCAGGATCAGAACCAGGCCCTGATGGGAGGAGGCTCAGGTTCGGCCTGCCTTCCACCGCCAGCACAACATCCTGCCAGGCCAGTTCGCCGCTCAGGACGTTGGCCAATCCCTTTTGAGCAGTCAATCCAAATCTTGTATGCAGGTCAGGATGCCTCAGGTTGGCGTCAACCAGGAGCGTTTTCTTGCCACGAGCAGCATTGGCAACCCCCAGCAATGCCGCAAGCGTCGTCTTCCCCTCTCCCCGCTCGGCACTTGTGAGCATGATTGAGTGCAAACGCTGTTCAAAGTCCGATATCAGGATTGTGTTGCGAATCGTTCGCACAGCCTCTTTCAAGCACAAAGTCGAGTTATTGTTACCGTCACGGCGATCATCAGCTTTGCTGGAGAATAATCTGGTTTTGGCTAGTGTCCTGTCTTCTGGTTCAAAACTAGCGGCTTTCGGAAGTAAAGAAGCATTTTGATTCAGCGGTAACGTTCCGATAACATCCGTTCCGAGGAACCAACTCGCCTCGACTGGTTCCCGGAGCGTTGTATCAAATCGATCCAGCAATATCGCCGACGCGCCCGCCGTAACACTCGAGATTAAGAACGCCAGCATGAGATTGCCAAGGATGTTAGGGGAAACCGGTTTCAATGACGGGCGCGCGACGTCCGCGATCTCGATATTGTTGTTTTGGAACCCGGCATTGATATTCGCTTCGCGAATCTTCTTAATCAACTCGTCGTAGAGTGCCTTGTCTGCATCGGCTTCCTGTTTCAGCTGTTGGTACTCGAAAGAGCTCGTGTTAAGACGATCCCATTCCGCTTTCGTCTCCTTGACAGCTTTTTGCAGCATCTGCTCGTGATTTTGACTCTCCTGGTACTGTGCCGCAATTTGTGCGCTCACGTTGCGGCGTGTGTCTTCAAACTGCTTTTCCAATTCCGCCAGTTCGGAAGCAGCTTTGCGATACTCCGGGTGTGTTGGACCGTAAGTGGTCTTTATCTCCGCGAATCGTTGGCGTGCCTGATTCAGGGTATCGTTAAGTTTGGCAAGCGATTGACCCTGCGAGGAGACTTCCGCCGCCTCAACGGAACCCGATTTGAGGGCATTCCAGGAAGCTTCCTTGCTGATCCTATCGGCTTGAGCGGCCGTGTACTCGGTATTTAGTTGCAGGAGCTGTGCCGAAAGAATGTTCGTCTTCTCATCGGGGTTGATGACGTCCAGATCGTTCTCAAACTGCGCGAGGGCGAGACTGGACTTCTCCATCTTTGCCTTCAGTTCATCAGTCTGCTTAACCATGAAGGATGATATGCTGGCGGACGATCGTATTCGGATGTCATATGTGTGTGCGAGGTACGAGTTTGCAACCGAATTAGCGACGTTTGCAGCGAGGTCCGAGTCCGGAGAACGATAACTAATGAGCAATAGATAGGTATCTGGAGGACGTGTGATCTTGAGGCCGTTCAAGGTCACCGGAGCCCGGGCGGTCCTTTGCGCTTCGTCGAAGGTTCGGTCTTCCGGCTGACCTTGGTAATCCTGCAAGTGATACTGCTCGGCCACTGGACGGAGAACAGCATCTGATTGGATGAGTTTCATTTGGGTGGCGAGGAACTCATCCGCGTCATTGCTGGCTGTAGACGGCGTCGAGCCTTGGCCAACGACTTCCGATGGAGCATCGAGGTCGACGTCGATCGTCACTGTCGATTCGTAGATCGGTTTTAATAACGAGGAAATCGCATATGTTGCCAGCAAACACGCCGCCACGAATGCGCTGATCTTCCAAAGATGCCGCCGCAGAATTCCAAAATAGTGCAACAGCGGAGCCCTTGGGGGCTCCGGCTCGAATTCCTGCACGAGGGGAACTGGGCGATTGCTTGTCGGAATCGTGAGACCGTACGGCGGTCCCGAAGGGTTGTCAACTGACGGTTTCGATTGTTCAGGCATTGATTTTGAGAAAAGTGACTTAATGGGCGTAATAAATCAAAGCTGCGCCGAGGCCTGCGCCTACAAGGACCGTTCGGTCAAGTGCGGTGAGCGCTGCCTTGCGGCCAGTCGCCTCAGGGATGTAGAGGATATCATTTGCCATGAGCGGAATGTCGGGCGATTTGTGATTGAGGGATCTTCTTCAATTCGATTGGGATCTCGTTCGTTCCGCTGCCCCCACCTTCTGTGCGATAGATGTAAGCCGTGTGTCCTGAAAAGTGGTCCAACCCTTCCGAGAGAGCCAGCGCTTTTAGAACACTGTACTCAGGTCCATCAGTGATGAAAAATGCACCGGGACGCTTGACGTCCCCTAATACAAAGATTTGCCCTGCTTCCGGGACACGGATTATCTCACCACCGTACAATTTCAAATTCAATGAAGGATCGACGGCGTCAAAAAGGCCACGCACTGGAATTCGCTGGATCAGGGCTGTTGATTTGCCGTCTTCACTCAAATGCGGACGGCTGACCAGGATCTCCGTTCCCGCATGTTCTCCCAGGCCTCCTGCCTGTGAGATGGCGTCAAGCAGCGTCACAACGCCCGCGGCCTGAAATGTCACCGGATTCTTGACTGCCCCGACAACGGAAATAGGACGGCTGCGATACTCCACAACGGATACCGTTACTATCGGGTCTACGAGTACCTGTTCTTCAACCAGGGCAGTCTTGATGGCATCTCGAGATCGGCCGGATACAATCCGGCAGCCCGGATTGGCTTCCGGAGCATCGGCAAATGAATCTCACCCTCGGAGTCTACGCGAATGGTACGGGTCAGTTCGGGCGAATCGTATACCGTAATACCGATTAGATCGTCCTTGCCAATCTGCTCAACGGGGAGATTGGAGGACTCGTTCAAGGATGTTGCCCCGCCACCTATATCCGATGGAATCGGCTGCCGTTGCGCTGAAACTAGACCGGCAGCGGCGATGGTCAGGAGCGCGATTACTAAGTTCCTCATATCATGAATCCTTGGGTACGGCTGCAAGATGAGATTCCGATGGCCAAGAGGCTTAATGCCCTGACATTTGAACAATGTCTGCTCGCCATTTAGCTTTCCAACTCAGATTTTGAAGACGCGACTCGCCCCTCGAGTTCTTTGATCTTCCGGCCAAGATTGCAAATTCGATCGCAAAACACGTCCATCCGATTGCCAAGCGTCTCATCTCTGGCCGAGCCATTGAAAAGCTCACGCATGGCCTCGCGCGTGAGATCCGATACGCTCCGCGCACCTGTCGCAGTGCATAATTCCCTTAGAGCAAGATACTCTTCTTCGGACAGCCGGATGCTGATCATACGCGACCGAGGTTTGAGGACGGTCATATTTAATTCTGGCTTTGGTCAGGAAGTGTTGGTTGATGCTTGGCTTTTACAGTGAATCAACGTGCGGCAAAGACACACAAAGACCGGATTTCAATTTGCCCAGGCACTTACGCCGCGCCTCAGAAGTTATTTTGGTGCAGGCTTCGCCCCCATTAGTCCCATAATCAAGGGGCTACTTAAGGGCACTCACCGTACTCTGAGTCCATCTGCGGGACCGGATCATAGACGGAATGTATGATCAGTGATCTCAGAGAACGGCACCGATACGGTTTTTCGGGTGGTGTCAATCTAGCAGTCGACTGTTAATCGCAGAACAAAAGCAGGAGACAAATGTATGACAAGCTTGCTTGTTTGGCGATGAAGTCGTGTCTTCTTTAGTAACGACCTGTAGGTTACTGACTTCGACGCCGAAATCAATGATCGCCAGGTCCTCCGTTGGCCTTGCGCGACTTAATCGGGGTTTCTATCTCACGCTGCGCGCCGGCCTATGCTTCGGTCTGACCGTTTGTGGCTCGAGCCGAGCGCAGCCGCAGGGGGACATTTGCGCCGCTGGTGCTGGACAATGTGCCTCACTTTAGGTTCCGGGTGCTTTCCAACGTCAATCGAGCATCGAAGACGCTTCGGACGTTTGCGACGATGGCGGAATGCCTAAGGACTTATCGCGGCGGCGGCCAGCAAAAAGTGACGGTGGAGCTTGTCACCGTTCAGTCGGGCGGTCATTGTGGGGACTACATTTCGTGAGAAACCACCTCAAAAGTTCCCATTGATACTGGATTTCCGAAAATCGATCATTTGTGCGCACGCTATTGACGATCTGCGATTTTTCCATTAATGATGAGAAATCCGGGGCGGGCGCAAGACGATTCCCAGTAGCGCTACCAGAAAACATCCGCTAAAGCCCGCTATTTGAGCGGGCTTTGCTTTTTCTCCAAATCCGTCCTAGCGTCCACTAACGGCAATTCGCGCAGTTGGTGGTATACACCGTGGTACACAGGCTGTAAGACTCGGTCCCTCACTACTCCGGCTTGGGCGGCGGGCGGATGCGTTCTGGCATCGGGGGTCGTGGACTTGGCTTTAGCCACGGCGGGTTCTATCTGAAATTGAACGACGAGCAGCACGCTAAGCTGAGGAAACCATGACGATCAACGCTATCTTTACGCCAAGCTCAGTATCGGACGGGAATCTTTGATCCTTCGACGGTTTTCACGAAATCGTACTCATTCTGGTGCAACAAGAGACGAATAGCCAACCATGAGGTTCTCTCCTCTTTTGTCGGTCCAAATCGGACAGAGACTAAGGGGAACTTTCCCTTAGTCTCCGTAGGGATCAAGCGCACGAATGGAATCAACTGCCCGTCCATTGTGCGAAACATCACAGGGATATGCGCCTTTCCTCCATCGTCCGTGCCTTTCTTGATTATTTCTCGGGGTCTGACGACGATTCGCCATTCCTTCTCAACCGCGAATGCCTCATCCTTGAACGCCACAATCTCTTCGAGCAAAATGTCACGAATCAGTCTGAATAACGGTGTATAACCATACGAATCGGAATCAGGAAGAGACTTGACGGCAGACGCGATTGCAGGATCGGCAACAATCTCTACAAAGTAGTACAAATCTCCGCGGCGGTTTCAGTGCACTTGCGGTTGTGCGTCAAACCCATGTCGGCTCCTCAGTTAGGACTCGACCAGTCCCGCCGCATCCAGCACCTTGCGCAAATCCACATCGATTTTTTCGCAAATATCCATTACACATCTGTGAATTGGCATTCATTGAATGAAGCCAGGCGGTCGCGACCGCCGTGGATCGCCAGGCGGGAGCTGGTACGGCTCAAGTATTGAAGTGGACTTCTCAAGCAGTGCGCGCAAGGCAGGCATGTCGGGTTGACCATTGCGCAGGAGGATCACCTGCCTGGAAGGGAGATTGTGCATGGACGACACCGTACGCGAACGAGGTGACTTGCGCCGCGCAGCATCTCCGCGTACCACTCCCGCGCTACCGCCGGCACACCTAAGAAAAGAAGCCAGAACCCGCCCAGCTTATCACTGCCCGGCAACCAAATCTCGGAGTAGAATCGGCTGTCGGCAGCGCGACCGCCGTCCGGCGTGGGAGAACGATCATGCCCAACGTCCTCATCCCTACTCCGCGGGGCCAAATGCCTGCCTGGTTAGCTGTCCCCGCATCAACCATCCCCGTCCCTGGTGTCGTCGTTCTGCACGACGTCCTTGGCATGAGCCAAGACCATCGCAACCAAGCGAACTGGCTCGCCGAGGCCGGCTTCCTTGCAGTTTCTCCCGACCTTTACTACAAAGGCGGTCGGCTCGTCTGCATTCGTCAGGTCATCCGCGACATGATTGCCCGCGCGGGTCCTGCCTTCGACGACGTCGAGGCCGCGCAAAGTTGGCTCCTCGCGCAACCCGGTTGCACTGGAAGAATTGGCGTTGTCGGCTTCTGTATGGGTGGCGGGTTCGCCCTCCTGCTCGCCTCCGGGCACGGTTTCGGCGCCGCTAGCATCAACTACGGCGGCCCGCTTCCTAAAGATGTCGACGATTTCCTCAAGGCTGCCTGCCCGGTTGTAGGTAGCTATGGTCGCCTGGCCAAATGGGAGCAGGGGGTAGCCGATCAGTTGGCGGCGGCCCTCAAGCGCGCCCTCGTCCCACACGATGTAAAGGAGTATTCAGACGCCGGCCACTCCTTCATGAACAATCATCGGGGCTTTGGGTTCCTGAAAGTGCTGCGATTCAAGGCCGTCGGCTACAACGAACCCGCCACAATCGACGCCCGCCGCCGCATCATAGCCTTCTTCCGCCTGCACCTCGAAGGATCAAAACCATGACTCCAGAGCATGCATCCGAAAATGAAACCCACAAGGAATGCGACCATCTCGCCGGCCTCTGCCGCATTGGTGGAATCGCTGCCATGCTTCTTCTCATTTATTCGCTGGCGACAATGGCCCAGATGGTTCTTCTGGGCGGACAGCCCGGCTCTGCCAGACAGCTTTCGATCTGCTCCAACACCACCGGGCGGTGGGCCCGTTGCGCCTCGACCTGCCAACCGTCGTTACACTTCCGCTCTACTACCTATTGTTTCTTGGCCTCTTCGTGGCATTGCGCAAGAGCGATCGCGCCAATTCCCTGCTTGCCACCGTTCTGGCCTTCGCCGGTGTAACGCTAGTTCTCGCCACGCCAACGGCTCTTTCCATGGTGCAACTCAGCGACAAGTTTGCTGCCGCAACCAGCGACACTGCACGAAACCAACTGTTGGCTGCCGGTGAAGCGATTATGGCCGCCGACATTTGGCACTCAACGGCGCCATCCTCGGCGGAGTGCTTCTCCAATGCGGCGCTGTGCTGATCTCGGCGGTGATGTTGCGCGGCGCAGTCTTCACCAAGGTCACTGCCTGGTTGGGAATCGTTATGCACGGGTTCGATCTGGCCCACATCGTCGGTGGGCTTTTCCTGCCGGTCTCTGGCGTGATTCTTCTGGTTATCGCCGGCCCGCTTTATCCCTTCTGGTTCTTCCTAGTTGGCCTCAGACTGGTCAGGTTGGCAGCGCGCAGTGAACGGGATCAGCTGTAAGTGTGAAAAGGGGCAAGCGCCCACCCGGCAAGTTCACCTCGTCGAAGGTGAGCGTTCAGATTGTGTGAGGAACAGGTAGTAGGCGTTACGCGCTGACCGCCTGTAGCTCGCTCAGTTGATCTACGTGTGGCATCTTACGGCTATATTCGGGAGCAAATACGTGAATGAAGCCGACGCGGGCAAGCTTTGTCTTCGCGGAGTTGTACATCGCTTGGGCATCCTGGTAAGTCAAATCGGTCTCGGTGCTGATCGAAGTGATTTCGTAACGGAAGCGCCCCAAGTCGTCATCCCACCGTCCGTGCTCCTCCATGAACACGTAGACCTTACCCCCGCTCGCCGGACGGGCAGCGAGAACTAGCACGTAGCACTCTGAGCTTCCCTTTTCTGGTGTTTCGGTTCTATAGAGAGTCTCGATCATGCTCTCAATTGTATGTCAGCGTCGGGGTCTCCTCCCTGCGATCTCGGCGGCCGTCGGTGTGTTCCATATCACACAGTAAGTCGATCAAGGTATCCCTCGCCGCCAATCTCCGTTCGACGATCTAGCCGCTGCAGGTGCACTCGAACGAAATATGTGCCTTGTGTCACAGCGCAATTCGCGAGGCCGGCGTCAGAATCCGGCGCAGGGTTGCGTGCGCAACGTGGGCTCAAGCCGAATCCTCACTGCGGCAAGTTTCCTCACAATTCTCGCAGTCGCCCATTCACGAGCATTTCTACGGAACAGGCTACGCCAACGAGGCGCGTAGCTGAGGGTGCAGACTATGAAGCAGAATGGCAGGAAAATCGTCATCATTGGCGGCGGCATCGCAGGACTTAGTGCCGCAGTGTACGCGCTGAAGTGCGGCTACGAAGTTGAGGTGCTGGAAATGCACGACATGGCAGGCGGCCTTGCGATGAGTTGGCGCCGCGGCCCTTACACTTTCGAGACCTGCCTGCACTGGTTGGTTGGCTCCAGTCCGAACGGGGACTTTCACTCTCATTGGCAAGAGCTTTTCGATATCGAAAAGCTGACCTTTGTTAATCCGGAGGAGTTCGTCCGAATTGAAACCGAAGGCGGCGACAGTCTGAGCATTTACACAGACGCCGATCGCCTGGAGGCGGAACTGCTGCGGCGCGCTCCGCAGGACGGCGTTGCGATTCGCGACTTTACGCATTCGATACGCAGCCTCGGCAAGTTCAGAATGCTTGACCCTTCTGGAGGCTTGACCGACAACTGGTTAAACATGCTCAGGGATTTACCCGTCTTTCCGTTACTCGGCAAGCTTTCGAAGATCAACGGGAAAGAGTATGGTGCTCGCTTCGTCGATCCGCTACTGAAAAGCTTCTTTTCCAGCGGGGACATTGGGAAGATGTCCGCCATCGCAATGGTTCTTTCACTGGCCTGGATGAACAATGGTAACGCGGGCTATTGCATCGGGGGATCGCAGGCAATAATCCGCCTGATCACGGACAAGATTGCCAGCTTAGGCGGGAAGATACGATTCAAATCTAAAGTCGAGCGCATTTTGGTTGAGCATGACACTGCGGTGGGCGTGCAATTGGCAGGCGGCGAGACCATTATGGCCGATTGGGTGATCTCAGCCGCCGATGGCCACGCCACCATCTTCGATCTCCTGGGTGGCAAATACGCCGACGAGGCCACTCGGAACAGGTACGTCGAGAAGAGCTCTTCGCTTCGTATCTTCAAGTTTCTCTTGGCGTGGCGCTCGATCTGCGAGACCAGCCTCCAATGTTGACGCGGATTCTTGAGTCCCCCATGTTGGTAGACCCTGGCACCGAACTTGCCGTCGTCGGCTTCCGATTCTTCCATTTCGATCCAAGCTTCGCCCCGCCCGGCAAAACCTCGGTCACAAGCATGCTTTCTACTCGAAATTTCAAATACTGGGCAGACCTGCGGCGCGACAACCTCACTGCATATCACGCAGAGAAGCAGCGCATCGCTGGCAGCGTCATCGGCATTTTGGAGAAGCGCATTCCCGGAGTGCGCGGAGCGATCGAGACCATCGATGTGTCGACTCCAGCAACTGTCTTCCGCTACACGGGCAACTGGAATGGGACGATGGAGGGATGGCTGGTTGCGCCCGGCGACAGTTTCAAACCTCTACCCAATACGCTGCCGGGATTGAAGCAATTTGTGATGGCGGGCCAGTGGGTAATGCCTGGTGGCGGCCTTCCTTCCGGCCCAATGACTGCCCGGCCCGCGGTGAAATTCATCTGCAGGCATGACCGTGTTCCGTTCGATATCGATTCAGAACGCACCGCCCCGCTTGAACCGGTGGGAGTGTGATGGCAAAGGAAAGGAAACTTCCTTTACTAGATGATGCTCCCGCCGTCTCCTCATGATCGCACGTAATACGAGCCCGACTCGGCGGAAGTGGGTGTTATTGCAGAAGGGAATGACCAGTTAAAGGCATGCGGTGGAAAAATGTCGACGGAAAACAGGAAGACTGTCTCCCTGGTTCTGGGGAGCGGCGGCGCTCGAGGTCTGGCGCACATTGGCGTCATTCATTGGCTCGAAGAAAGTGATTTCAAAATCAAGTCGATAGTCGGCTGCTCGATTGGCGCAGTCATTGGGGGCATATACGCTGCCGGGAAACTGGATGTGTATGAGCAATGGGTCCGTAATTTGACGAAAGCCGACATCGTCACGCTACTCGATCTTTCGTGGGAGAAGAGCGGACTGGTGAGAGGCGAGAGACTCGTTAACACTTTGATCGGCTTGGTGGGGGAGAAATTAATCGAGGACCTTCCGATTGCTTTTACGGCCGTCGCCACGGATTTGAGAGGGCAGAAAGAGGTCTGGATTCGGTCGGGCAGTCTCTTCGATGCCATGCGCGCCTCATTCGCGATACCTCTATTCTTCACTCCGTTCAAGTTGAGGGACGTTGATCTTGTCGATGGAGGGATTCTCAATCCTCTTCCCATCGCGCCGACTTCTTGCGATGACACCGACATAACGATAGCCGTGAATCTCAACGGGCCTGCGGAGTGTCCGAGTGGATCGGCTGACGTGAGTCCCGCCCCGGAGCCCCCTTCGGCCCCTTTCCGTGAAAAGATCAACCGCTTCATCGGGCGCCTCCAACCATCAACGCCAAGCGGCGGCAATCGGGATTGGGGAGCGTACGAAATCGCCACGCAGGCGTTCGACGCTATGCAGAGCGCCATAGCCCGCCAGAAGCTGGCCGCTTATCCAGCAGACACAGTCATCGAGATCGCAAGGAACTCTTGTGGGACGATGGAGTTCTACCGGGCAGCCGAGATGATCGCATTGGGATACGAAAAGGCCAGGAAGTGCGACTTCACGATTTCGGCTGGCGGGCGCTAACCGGTGATCGCTGACAACGCCAGGGTTAGCCGTGCTCTCCGATGCCCGCGTTTCCTTTTCTCAGCGGGATCATCGCTGCCACAGGATTCGTGCGTTTTCCAGGGGGACTCGAACCCCATCGCAGCGCGGTATCACTCGCGGAGTATAGTCAGTGACCGGCCGTGTCGCGGGCACCTGGGCGACACAAGCGTGGCCACTGTCAGCGCCTGTCAATTGGCGGACGCGCGTCATTTCCTGTTGGATCGGAGTGCCGCCGCTGATCGCGTTGGCATACAACTCAACACGAACAGCGTTCGGGTCGAGGTCATTGAGGAACACTTCGGCCTCGAAGATGTGCTGCACCGCATTGGTCTGTATCAGGTCTTCTGCGTCGCTGCCAAAGTCCCGCTCATATTCGTTTACAACGTCATCTTGTTAGCTGTAGTACGGGCAATAGGAATCACCGTCAAACTCCGGTTCTACGTCCTCGATTGCGCTAATTGCGTCGGCGGCATCCATGAATCCCTTGCGGGCATCGGTTACCAAATCCGCTAGAGCGTCCTGTGCGTACTGTTCCAAGTCTCTCGCCGCGTCGTTCCCTCCACGTCCTCACCATCCCACCAGACCGGAGCGGTTACAAGGGGCCTACTTTCTGCTGCGTCTGACTACGCCGAGAATGCTCCCGCAGTTCTCCGCGTGCGTTGACCCCAAACCCTTATGCGCAACCGGATTCAGGCAGTTTCCGCGGCGGCTCGGTCAGGTCCACGTGGTGCAGCTACGCATGCTTTTTCGGCGGTATTGAGGAGGGGTTTGCAGCATTTAGAACACCGGAGACGGTATCGGACTCACACGCCCTCTCTCGCTCTCTCACCATCGCAACAGATCGGCAAGCGGAACTGGACTGTGCCACAGGATGTGCCACAGAATTCACGTTTCTTACGGTTAGCACGCGTTATGATGTTTTCAGGCCAAAGGAAAAGCCCGCTGAATTAGCGGGCTTTAGCGTCAAAACTCTGGTAGCGCTACCGGGAATCGAACCCGGGTTTTAAGATTGAGAATCTCACGTCCTAACCCCTAGACGATAGCGCCACGCATTGTGCGGAGTCAGCCTGCGGACGCAGGCCACTTCTTTACTTTAACAAAAATCCCGCATCCATCCAATCGGGCAGCGCCTTCTCTCATCCCCAGCTTGCGCACTTCGTCGTTGTAGTATTTGCGGTACAGGATGTCCCACTCCTGCGAGCCTTCCTGGATAATCTTGCGCTGGTTGGCGATCTTCTGCCGAGCCATCATGTCGATCTTCGCTTCCTCGGTCAGCAGCAGCTCCAGCTCTTTCCGCGCCTCCTGGCGGATCGTGTTGCGATCCTCCAGGAACCCAACCTGGTCAACTTCGGCCAGCGTGTCCGCCACAGTGTGGGCCAGCTTGTTCAGCTTGTCGCGGCTGATCCTCATAACACCGCCTTGTATTTCTTGGTCAGCTCGCCCTTCACCTTCTTGAACATCTCGGCATACTGCGCGCCGCTCTTGCGCATCTCTTCGGAGTAGGCGTCCAGGATCACGCGGACTTCTTCATTGATGCGGTCCTCGAGCGCGAGCTCCTCGAGCATGGCTGCGTTCACGCGCTCTTCCGTCACCTTCAGGTCACTGGTGGTGATCATCTTGGCGTCGATCAGGTGCTTGACCGTGCGGCGGGTGAGGTACCCAATGTAGTCGCGAGAAAAAATCATGGGTTAAACGTCAGGATACCGCATCGGGCCCGCGCCTGTACACCCGATAACTGGCATAATGCGCATTGTTTACAGCCCCCTCCGCATCACCGTGTAGTAAGGCTGATTCGAGAGCGTCTCATTGAATACCGGCTCCAGCCGCGTCGCTCCGCTTTTCCCGGCCAGATCGAAGTAGTATTCCAGCGAGAATTCGGATTTCGTGTAGTCGGCCGGAATCGCTGCCGTGAAACTTCCCCCGTTTCCCTGCATCTCCATCCGCTTCCACCGTTCCGCCTGGTCCACATGCCGGTAGTGCAGACGAACCGCCACCACTTCATCTGGCACCAGCGCAATCACCGAAAGCGCCAAGGGCGCGCCCGGCTCAAAGCTTGCCGGAGGATAATGATTGCACTCCAAAACAGGCCGTCCCGGCCTGCCCGTCGCTTCTACAGTCGCGCGCCGCGTGTTCTCGCTCGCCACATCCGGCTGCCCCACGCTCTTCACGCGCTCTGTCATCGACACAAGGTCCTTGTCGATGGCGGCCAGCCGATCGCTCCAGTGTCCGCGCCGCATCGGCGTGCTTCCATAGGAAACATCTTTCATGTAGACATTCGCGGCGTGCGTGGCCATATCGGCCCAGGCCTCTCGTGCCATTCCGTATGCGTCAATTGCCTTCCGTCCCGCTGTCATCTCTTCCGATTGCTCAAAAACCGCATATAACACGCCGCTACGCAGCTTCGACGCAAAGAACCATCCCAATGCGATCTGGATCTCCACGTCCGCCTCGATCCGTCGAAATGCCGGTGACCTGCGTGTAACAGTCACGCGGCGCGCCTGATCCAGCGCCGTTGCCGCCGCCGTCGCGCAGTCCTCCATCCACTGCGCCACTTCGATCGGCGAATACTTCGGATTCGCGGCGCCGCCCATTTCGTCGGTCGCGTGTTCATCGATGGTGGAGAACAGTTGCGGATCCAGCGGGCTCACCGTTCCAAAACTCTTCGGCTGCGGCGTATCGTCGTATGGCGAGGGCGCGCCGCCCCGAACGACCGGCATATTCGTGTACAACTCCGGCCAATATGCGTGATTCGAAGCCGATGGCAAATGCGCCGACGTCAGGAGCGGCAAAATCCGGCTCGCATTCGCCACGGCTGTCTCCACGGCGATTGCACCCGCGCCAAATCCCTTGCGCAACCACCTGCGCCAAGCCTCCGGGTTTGCGTCCGGATCGTAAAGCCTGTGGCCCCAGACCCGGTAGTAAAGCTCAAACTTCTCCCAATCGGCCGCCGGATTCAGGCTGGCATCGGCATACGCGCATCGCCCGCCCGCGTGCCCCGATCCTTCCCTCCCCTTGAAGGTCAGCGGCTCCATCAAATCCAGTCCAACAGCTCCGCAAAAATGCGCGGTTCTTCCATACGCCGCCGCCATCTCAGGATCGGCGCTCAACAAATGCCGCTGTGTGCCGGGCCACAGCCGAAACAGCAACTTGTATTTGCTTCCCGCTTTCAGAAAATCCGCATACCCGTATCGCGTAAACGAGCGCGAGCCCGAACTCAGGCTGAAAGGCCCCGCTTCGGCCTCGACATTTCCCTTTGGAATCTCCAGCGCGCGAATGTCTGCCTGCTGGTAGCCCAGGCTTTGGTGCTCAGCCGAATACTTCGCTCCCAGCTTCACCGGCATTCCAGTCGCGTTGGCAATGTCGATCATTTTTTCGTCCACGCCCTTGGCGTGCATATCGATCTCGACCGTTCGCCCGCAACCCTGAATCGCCTGGAACAGAGTCTTCCAGAACTCGTAGCTGCCCTCGGGAATCCCGCTCTCACCATGCACGCGCAGCGTCAGCCCTTCAATTTCAGGGCATTGCTTCAGCAGCATCGCCAGCGCGTCGCGGCAATAGGCCGCGTGTGTCTCCTTGGTCAGTCCTTCAATGTTGTGATACGCGTGCGGGCTGTCGGTCCACTGGTACGCGTGCGTCCAAATCCCCAATTGGAAGTGCAGCCCGCGCGCCGCCGCCTGCGCCGCAATAAACTTGAGCGCGTCCAGATTCATTTGTCGTTCGTGATCGCTCAACTCCACCGGCGCAGGCAACCGCGTTCCGTCCGGCGCAGCCAATTGCATCACGCACACGTTGTACCCCGGAACATTCAATAGATATGGATACGGAAAATGCAGGTAGTCGCTGGTCACGCCCTTCGGAAAGTCATACTCCAGCCCAAAAGCGAGGCAGAAACGATTGAACCGGCTCGTAACCAGCAAATCCAGGTAGCCCAGCCAGAACTCCCGATCGTAAAGCCATGGCTTGTCCTCGACCTCGCTGCAAAAATAACGGCCAACGCTGCGAACCTCGTTGGCCGAGTTCCCGAGCACCTGCTGCGCCACGTGCAGCGCCGTTCTCACATCGGCGCCAAATCGCACCCGCTCCGCCAACTCCAGCAGCCCGTAAACATACCCGAGCACATCGCTGCCGGAAACAATCGTCGCCTGCACTCCCGCATACCGGATGGGCGTCAACGCAAAACATTCCCGCTCGCCCTTCCACATCGGCAATCGTGGCGCGCTGGCGGCCGGCGTCATTCCGGCGGATGTCGGTTCCTCTGAATTGACCAACACATAGAATGCCGCGCCAAGAAGCTTCTCACCGCCCTTGACAACCCGGCACAGCGCACCCTTCGCTGCCAGCGCCGCGCGAAGTTGTTCCGCCGCCCACAGCACGGGTGGTGCGCTGGCTACAGGATCGCGGGCATCGATCTTGATCAAACAGCCCCGGCCCGACTGCGCCATCGCGCCACGCGCGACGCTTGCTGCCGATGCCGCACCCGCCAGCTTGATGAACTCTCTTCGCTTCATCGTCGATCTCGTCCTGCGCTCTCAGCCCCTCAGCCTGTCGTCTTCCTTCTATGTTTCTAACCCGCTAACCCCCGCCAGCGCCGCTAACTCCGCTGCCCTCCTGTACACCGTTCCCCGTGCATCATCCACCGCCCGCCGCCCACCGTCTACCGTTCCCCGTCCACCGTTCACCGGGCACTGTCCACCGCACTCAGCTCCTGTGCGGACACGTCTTCGTGTTGACGCATTTATCGGCGATCCGCAGCCGCTCCACCGGCCGCCCGCCCACAAGGTGCTCCTTCACGATCTCCTCCGCGTCTTCCGGCTGCACATTCCCGTACCACACGGCCTCCGGATACACCACCACGGTCGGCCCGTGCTCGCACTGGTCCAGGCACAAGGACTTGTTGATCCTCACTTTCTCCGCCAGGCCGGCATCTTTGCTCAGTTGGCTGAGCCTTGTGTGCAGTTCGCTCTTTCCATCCTTTGTGCACGAGGGTCGCGGTGCATCGGCGGGGCGCACGTTGTGGCAGACGAAGACATGATGTTCAAATAAGGGCAAGCGGCTATCCTCCTCAATCCTTTCAAGAGTAACAACTTTGCCCCTCCCGTCGCGCAAGTCGCGCCCCGCCCGCGCCGATGCAAAAAAGTTTTCCTGATCCCCGCCCACCCCCATCTGCGAGAATAGGTGTCTGAAGATGAGCACAGATAACCTCCTCTCGCTGAAAGACGACATGGTGGCCTTTATTGAGGGTCATGGCCTCCATCGCCTCCCCGGTTACGTCACGGACGACATTCCCTCCGTCCTCTGGGAAGGCCGCGGCGATCCCGACGCGTGGAAAGACTTTGTGGAGATGGCCAAGCACGTGGGCGCTCCCTTCGTCACCTTCAGCGAAATGACACTGGATCGCGAAGAGCTCGACGCCCTCATCGAGGAAGCCGGCGAGATGAACTTCCCCGACGAGGAAGCCGCTGAGCTGGTCGAGGCCAAGTGGCTGCGCAAGTATTCCGGCATGTTGGGCTACATTCAGCTCGGCTTCATCTACCAGGGCATCGTCTTTCTCCACGAAACCACCACCGAGTGGTACGAGCGCTATCAGTCGCTGCTTGAAAACATCGAGAGCTTCCACGATATCGTCATCGACGACGCTCACTCCCGCGACGACGAGGATGAGTAAGCCTCGGTGGTCGTGCTGAACCCTGCTGCGTGAATCGAGTTCTTGAAGGGGCACGGCTTCAGCCGTACCGTAAATGCTCAAACAATCACCGGGGCTTTAGCCCCTGAGAGACGCTTTTTCATCGCACCGACTCTTAGATGCAACCAGTTTTAGCCACAACAGCCGGATCGACGCCTCGCAACGCTTCCCATCGCTCCCTGCCACCCCAGCGCTGGCTCCTTGCCGAGCCGCACCCTGAACAATCCGCCGCTCTGGCCCGCGAAGCACGCCTGCCCCTTGTCCTGGCCGAGTTGCTCGTCGCGCGTGGCATCAACACAGCCGCCGAGGCCTTTGCTTTCCTCAACCCCGAGCCCGCGCACCTCCACGATCCATTTCTCATGCTCGGCATGTCCGCCGCCGTTGATCGCCTCGAACGCGCCATCGCCGCACGCGAGCCGATTCTCCTCTATGGCGACTACGATGTCGATGGGACCGTCGCCGTCGTCCTTCTGAAAACCGCCATCGAAATGCTTGCCGGTCCCGGAAACAATCTCGTCCGGTTCCACGTCCCTCATCGCCTGCGTGATGGCTACGGCATGCAATCGAGCGTTCTCGAATCCGCATACGCAGAAGGGGTCCGCGTCGTCGTCACCGTCGATACCGGCATGCGCTCCTTCGCTGAGGCTGAAACCGCTCGCCGCCTCGGCCTCGACCTCATCATCACCGATCATCATTTAACTGCCGCAAACGACGCGCTTCCCGTCGCCCTTGCCATCCTCAATCCGAATCAGCCTGGCTGTCCGTACCCTGAAAAAAGCCTTTGCGGCGCGGCCATCGCCCTCAAGCTCGCCCAGGCGCTGCTCGAGAGATCCTGTCTCGAAACATCCTGTCTCGATCAGTCCCGTCTCGACAAGTCCGAACCGGTTCGCCGCGACCCCGCTCGCCTGCGCGAAAAAACCCTGCCCAGCTTTCTCAAGATGGCGGCCATTGCCACCATTGCCGACGCCGTGCCGCTCCACGGCGAAAACCGCACCATCGCCGCCCTCGGCCTGCGCGAGCTCCGCCGCCCCATCGGCGCCGGTCTCCGTGCGCTCTTTGCCGCTGCTGCGCTCGATCCTGCCTCGAAGCAACTTACCGGATTCGATGTCGCCTTTCGCCTCGCCCCGCGCATCAACGCCGCCGGCCGCATGGACGTCGCCTCCGACGTCATCGAGCTCTTCTCCACGCGCGATGCACTGTGTGCGGCAGACCTGGCCAACAAATTGGAAAGGTTAAACCGCGAGCGACGCGACGTTGAAGCTGCCGCGCTCACCATCATCGACGCCCGTCTGTGCTCGGACGCCGAAATCGCAGCCGACCGCCTCCTCGTCATCGACGGCGACGGATGGCATCGCGGCGTCATCGGCATCTTCGCCTCGCGCGTCGTCGAGCGCACCGCCAAGCCGGCCCTCGTCATCAGCGTTGAGGAAGGTATCGCCCACGGCTCCGGCCGCTCGGTCGACGGCTTCCCGCTTCTCGCCGCCCTCGAGTCCTGCGCCGACCTCTTCACCCGCTTCGGCGGTCACGCTTTCGCTGTCGGCTTCGCTCTTCCTGCCGAAAAACTTCCAGACCTCAAGCGCCGCCTGCGCGACTACGCCAACCTGCACCTGGCCGCACGCGAGCCGGAGCGCTTTCTGCGCATTCACGCCGAATTGCCGCTCGATCGCATCACTCCGGTTCTCGCCGGATGGCTGCGCAAGCTCGAGCCGCTCGGCCACGGTAACCCCGAGCCCATCTTCATCGCCCGCTCCGCGCGCCTGCTGGCCCCGCCTCGCATCATGAAAGCGCAACATCTCCGCCTCGAGCTCGCACAAGAGTCCTCCGCTCTGGACTGCGCCGCCTCGACATCGCTGCCTGCTTCTGCCGTGCCCGTCAGCTCCATTCGCGCCGTCGGCTGGAATCTTGCCCAGCGCGCCATGGAGCTTCGTCTCGCCGAAGGCAGCCGCATCGATCTCGCCTACCGCATCCGCGAAAACGACCATCCCGACTTCGGCGGCCTCGAAATCGAAATCGTGGGCCTCGAACTCGCGGGGCCTGCGCCTGTAAACGCTCCTGCAAATCCCTTCCCGGCCAACATTTCATAACAATCTCGCGAATCTGCCGGCCGGCCATGCAGAACCCGCCCGCAATTTCACATCTAAGCCTGTGTGCGTCAAGGCGCCCCGCGGAGGGAAAATCGCTATGCCCAGGAATCTCGATCCGTTTGTTTTGATTGCAGGAGGCGGCCCTACCGGTATCACCGCCGCCCTTGAGCTCCGTCGTCTCGGCATTCCGGTCAGGATCATCGACGAAAAGGAAGGCCCCGACGTTACTTCGCGCGCGGTCGGCATCCAGGCGCGCACCCTCGAAGAATTTCAATTGCGCGGCCTCGCAGATGACCTCACCCGCATCGGCCACCATGCAACCGGCGGCGACATCTACGGCGATGGAAAACTTCTCGTCCATGTCGACTTCACGAGAATCCCGAGTTCGTACAACTATCTCCTCTTCCTCTCGCAAAATGAAACCGACCGCATCCTTCGCGAGGCCCTTGAGGCTGAAGGAGGGGCCATCGAATGGGGAGTCAAGATGATTGCCTTCGGTCAGGATTCCTCGGGTGTCACTACGACACTCGAGCACAACGATGGCTCAATGGAAGAATTGCGCCCGGCTTACGTGATCGATGCGGAGGGCGCGCACAGCATCATCCGCAGCACGCTCGGGCTCGAATTCGAAGGCAAAACTCTCGATGAAACCTTCATGCTCGGTGATGTGCACCTTAGCGGCGATCTGTCCAACTCCAGCTTCCACATCTTTTCGTCCGAAAAAGGTGTCCTCGGATTGTTCCCCATGGGCGGCAGCCAATATCGCCTCGTCGCAGGCAATCCGAATGCAGCGAATTCGACCGCAGCACCTCCGATCGATAGCGATCCGTCTGATGCCTTCCCCGCGCAGGCCGCCGCGCCATCGGCCGGTTCCACTGCCGGCGACTTGCGCGCCGCTCCCACTCTTGAAGAGCTCCAGACCATCTACGACCAGCGATCGCACATCCCTGCCCGGCTGCATCAGACTCACGTGGAGTTCCTTCTTCCATATCAACAGCCGCATGGTCAAAACCATGCGTGTCGGCCGCATCTTCCTGGCTGGGGATGCCGCCCATATTCACTCGCCCGCGGGCGCGCAGGGCATGAACACCGGCATTCAGGACGCCATGAACCTCGGATGGAAGCTCGCGTTCGTCATGCGTGGCATTGCCCCCGAAAAGTTGCTCGACACCTACGAACAAGACCGCTTGCCCGTCATGCGCTCTATTCTCACGGGCACCGAAGGCATGACCAACCTCACCGGCGGCCCGTCGATCTTGCGGACCTTCTTTATCCACTTGGCGCCCCTGTTCGCCAACGCCGACTTTGTCCAGAAAAGCGCCACCAGCCACATCAGCCAGGTCTCTCTCAACTACCGGAACAGCCCGCTTTCCGACGATAATTTTGGCGATGGCAATCTCGTCGCCGGCGACCGGGTGCCCGATCTGGAGATTCGCGTGACCCCTTCGGGTCTGCAGGCTCTTTCCGCGGCCCCACAAACGGACCCATTGGACACTCAGGCAGCGTCTGCGGATGCACCGCCCACTCAGCCAAATCGCTCGGCCCCGTCAGCGGGCGCAACCGGTGAATCGCGGAGATTGTTCTCTCTACTCAACCCCTCGCGCTTCACGCTCCTGCTGGCGAATTTCGCTGACTCCACCGAAACTCGCGCCAGGCTCAATCGATCTTCTTCGCCCTGGCCGCAACTCCCCTGGACGGAACTCCCGTGGTTGCAAATCATCGATGTCGTTGAGATCTCCGCGCCCGCCGGCGAGGCAGGCAAACCATTTGCTGAGTGCTTTGGCGTCAAGCCATCCATCACTCTCATCCGTCCCGACGCGTACATCGGCTTTCGCGGAACCCAGGCATCGGTCGATTCGTTGATGAAATATTTCGACCGCTGGCTCTCGCCCGCTGAGCGGAAACAGGCCGCCTGAGCGTGGGCAATTGTCATGCCGACGCCTGATATCCTTGACCTTTCTCACGAGAGGTCATCATGTCCGGCGAAACGAATGTCCAGCCTGAGAAGATTCCATATCCAATGCGAGACACGCTTTTTGGCGACCTACCGTTTTCGCAATGGCCTCCCTTTCCTCTGGCATCGGGCGTGGCGGCAAGAGAACCCTGGATTTCACTTCTGCGCGCGAAGCGACTCTTCGGATCCGGCGACGCGCAAGCCGCAGCGGAAGCCTTGCGCCATGTTCTCGAATTGCCGGACCTGGAATCGCGGCAATACCTTCAGGCGTGGCAATTCCTGCGTGAATTGGGCATTGGTCCGCCCAGCGAAAAGGAGAAGCAACTTCTTGGCGTTGTGGTTGAAGTCGGCATGGAGAAAGGTCTCGATTTGATTGCGGCCTGGGCCGACCACCATGCGCGTTATTACAATTTCAGCGGAGCCGGCATTGTTTGGGAGTGTCCTAACAGTTCGCTCGATTCCATCATTGACAATTTGCTGCGAGCCGGCGCCGACACCATCAAGGCAGTCGGACCATGGAAAGGCAGTCGGCCCCCGGCCCCACCACCCGGGCAGGCACGGATCAATCTGCTCGCGCCGAGCGGTCTGCATTTTGGGCAAGGGCCACTTAAGGACCTATCTCGGGGATCCGCGCGGAGGACCTGTGATTGCGGCAGCATTCCGGCTTATGCAGGAATTGATCAAATTAGCAAAAACCGCTGAGCAATCGAGTCAGGGGACTTCCTCGGGCTGAGAGCCAGAAACAAAAAGCCGGCGACTTAGCGCCGGCTCCTCGTCGAGCAATCGAATTTCCTTTAGCCGACCACTTCAATCCCCATCGACCGCGCAGTTCCCTTGATGCTCTTCACCGCCGCATCGATCGACGCCGCATTCAAATCCGGCATCTTCTGCGTGGCGATCTCGCGCACCTGCTTCTCGGTCACTTTGCCCTTCTTTTCCTTGTTGGGCGTGCCCGATCCCTTCTCGATGCCCGCCGCCTTCTTCAGCAGCACCGCCGCCGGCGGAGTCTTGGTAATAAAGCTGAACGTGCGGTCGCCGTAAACCGTGATGACAACCGGAATAATCAGCCCGGCCATCTCCTTGTTCTGCGTCTTGGCGTTGAACTGCTTGCAGAACTCCATAATGTTGACCTGCGCCTGGCCCAGCGCGGGGCCAACCGGGGGCGCGGGCGTCGCTTTGCCGGCTTCAATCTGCAGTTTCACGTAGCCGGTAATTTTCTTCGGAGGTGCCATTTTCTGTTCCTTCGGAACCAGCTACCAGCTCCTAGCTTCCAGCCGCTAGCTCGTTCATCTTTTCAATTTTTGGTACTGCCGATCCAGCGTTCGCTTCAAACCAGTGTCTGCTAGGCCGACGCTCTGGCTAGAAGCTAGAAGCTAATAGCTGAAAGCTGCAGTTACTCAATCTTTTCTACTTTGCCGAACTCCAGTTCGACCGGCGTTGAACGCCCGAAGATCGTCACCATCACCTTCAGTGTCTCGCGATCTTCGTTCACTTCGTCCACCACGCCGTTGAAGTTCGCGAACGGCCCATCCGTGATGCGCACCTGTTCGCTCTTCTCAAATTTGATCTTCATCCGCGGCTTGTCTTTGGTCGTCTCCGAGCGGAAGAGAATCGAGCTCACTTCTTCCTCGCTCAGCGCCACGGGCTTGTCGCCGGTGCCCAGGAACCCCGTCACTTTCGGCGTGTCCTTCAGCACGTGCCAAAGCTCGTTATCGAGGTCCATCTCCACCAGCACGTAGCCGGGCAAGAACACGCGCTCCACCGTACGCTTCTTGCCGTTGACGATCTCCGTCACCGGCTCGGTGGGAATCATCACGCGCCCCACGCGCTCCTTCAATCCAAAGGCCTGCACGCGGCTCTCGATCGATTCGCGCACCTTGCGCTCAAACCCCGAGTAAGCATGCAGAATGTACCACCGGAAGTTCTCGTTCTTCACCGGTTCCGGCGCTGCCGCCGCTGCCGCAGGTGTCTCCGGCTCCGCCGCGCCGGCTTCTATTGCCGGTGCCTGCGGTTCTGCCACTTCCGCCGTCTCAGCCGTCACCGTTTCCGCTTCTGCGGAACCCGTCGCTGCGGATTGCTCCAAGTCTTCCTTCATTCCACTCTCGATTCTGTGCCGCCCGGCTACTGCATTCCACCCAGCCGGCCCAGCAGTCCATACACCGCAACCTTGAAGATGCCGTCCACAACAAAGAAGTACAGCGCAAACAGGAAGGTCGTAACGATCACCACTCCCGTCGTCACCCGAACTTCCTTCCACTGGGGCCACACCACCTTGCGCATCTCCGCGCGCACGTCGCGCAGAAAGGTTGTGAACTCCGTCCACTTGCCCAATGCGCCCCCGCCAAACTCAGCCAAAGCTCCTGGCTCCTGCTTTTTCGCCGACCGCTCTGCGCCTTTTTCCATTGCCGTCTTTGTCGCCATGCTGTGCTTCCTTCTGGTGATCAGTTGACCGTGTTCGGTGATCCGTTTCATCCTGCCGGCGGAAGCCAAATCAGCTTCCCGGCCGCTGCCGTTCTGACCACTGACCACCGTTCACCGTTTCTCTGGCAGGGGCGGAGGGATTCGAACCCCCAAGTCCGGTTTTGGAGACCGGCAGTTTAGCCGTTGAGCTTACGCCCCTGCATGCAGCTCTTAGCTTCTAGCCTCTAGCTTCCAGCCTGGCTTCGGGAGAACTCAGATCTCGATTTCCCGATGCCGGAGCTAGGAGCTGGAAGCTAGCAGCTAGAAGCCGCTTTACTTCGACTCTTTGTGCACCTGGTGCTTGCGGCAGCGCTTGCAGAACTTCTTCAACTCAAGACGGCCCGTTACGGTCTTCTTGTTCTTCGTCGTCGAGTAGTTCCGCTCCTTGCACTCGGTGCATTCCATCGTAATGATTTCCCGCATTGCTCAGTCCCTTCGTTAGAGATCAGAGAAAAGAGATCAGTTCGATTCGTACTCAAGCCAGCTATCTCTGCTCTCTTCTCCCTGTTCTCTGTCCACTTACTTGATGATTTCCGAGATCGTTCCCGCGCCCACGGTCCTGCCGCCTTCGCGAATCGCGAAGCGCAGGCCCTTCTCCATGGCCACCGGCGTAATCAGATCGATCGTCAGCTCCACGTTGTCGCCCGGCATCACCATCTCCACGCCCGCCGGCAACTCCGCCACTCCCGTCACGTCCGTCGTGCGGAAGTAGAACTGCGGCCGGTAGCCCTTGAAGAACGGCGTATGACGGCCGCCCTCTTCCTTCGACAGCACGTACACCGTGCTCTTGAAGTGCGTGTGCGGCGTAATCGACGCAGGCTTGGCCAGCACCATCCCGCGCTCCACGTCTTCCTTCGGCGTGCCGCGCAGCAGGATCCCGGCGTTGTCGCCAGCCAGACCTTCGTCCAGCTGCTTCTTGAACATCTCCACGCCCGTGCAGACCGTCTTGCGCGTCTCGCGGAAGCCGACGATCTCGACGTCCTCGCCCACCTTCACCTTGCCGCGCTCGATCCTGCCCGTGACCACGGTGCCACGTCCGGAGATCGAGAAGATATCCTCGATCGGCATCAGGAAAGGCAGGTCGACCGCGCGGTCAGGCCGCGGCACGTACTTGTCCACCGCCTCCATCAGCTCGTCGATCTTCGCTTCCCACTTCGCCTCGCCGTTCAAGGCGCCCAAAGCCGACCCGCGAATCACCGGCACGTCGTCGCCCGGGAACTGGTACTTCGACAACAGCTCGCGAACTTCCATCTCCACCAGGTCGGTCAGTTCTTCGTCTTCGACCGCATCGCACTTGTTCAGAAACACCACGATGCAGGGCACGCCCACCTGCCGCGCCAGCAACACGTGTTCCTTGGTCTGCGGCATCGGGCCGTCGGTCGCCGCAACCACCAGAATCGCGCCGTCCATCTGCGCCGCGCCGGTGATCATGTTCTTGATGTAGTCGGCGTGGCCCGGACAATCCACGTGCGCGTAGTGCCGGTTGGCCGTCTCGTACTCCACGTGCGCCGTCGCGATCGTGATGCCGCGCTCCCGCTCTTCCGGCGCGTTGTCAATCGAGTCGAACGAGCGATACACGTTCTTCGGGTTGTGCTTCTGCAATACCTTGGTGATCGCCGCCGTCAACGTCGTCTTGCCGTGATCGATGTGCCCGATCGTCCCCACGTTCACGTGCGGCTTCGAACGATCAAACTTTTCCTTCGCCATATAGCTCCCAAATCCCTTTCATCTGGAATTTCTCGTTATTCGGTGGCCCTGCAACCTCTTCGTAATGTTGCCGCTCCCTGGTGGTCGCGCCAACTTCACTGCATCGCTTCGCCGCAGACCCTAACAAGAAATCCTTTCGCTTCTACTGCTCGTTGCTCCTCGGGACGCCGGCGGTCCGGCTCCAGTCCCAAAACCCTAAAACCAGTGCTCAGTGGTCAGTGATCAGCGCTCAGTTTGTTCTTGCGCCTGCCAGCCTCAGCCCTCGGTTCCACCTCTTCACTCGCTGACCACCGATCACTGATCACCGACCACTGTCTTTCTCAGTAGTACGCGTACACCTTCAAATACCTCTGCCTCAACTCGAGCGGCACCGCTTCCACCAGCCGCAAATACCGTTCGCGGGTCAGCGCCTGGTCCGAGACCGGCAATCCCTTGTACAGCCCAATCGCTTCCTTGCCCAGCAGCCCGCGTTCCAGAATCCCTTCATAATCCCTGACCCGCAGCTTGGCCTTGCTTACCCGGTTCAGGAAGACTTCCACGTCGCGCGCGTCAAACGCTGCATCGATCAGCTCGTGCAGCTTCGCATATCCTTGCTCATCCGTGACCGCAATCGCCGCCTGCTCAAACATGGTCAAAACCTCAAATCAGCCTTCAGCTTTCAGATCGCTCCTGCCTCAACCGCTCGTCCATTCACCGGACCATCTGATCACTGACCACTGATCCCTGATCCCTGCGTTTCTTGGAGCGGGAGACGGGGATCGAACCCGCGACCAACAGCTTGGAAGGCTGTGACTCTACCACTGAGTTACTCCCGCCCGTAAAACAAGCCTTTAGCTTCCAGCCATCAGCTTCTGGCTTCATCCTGCCGCTTCAAGCCTCGACGGCCGGTCCCGCCAACACACAAGCTAGAAGCTAGGAGCTAGTAGCTAAAAGCTGAACTTCTGGAGCTGATGACCAGGATTGAACTGGTGACCTCTCCCTTACCAAGGGAGTGCTCTACCAACTGAGCTACATCAGCCCGCAAACTCTAACCCAGTAGTTCGCAGCTCGAAGCCATTGCTCCCATTCTGCCGTCGGCAGCCGCGATCAATCGACTCGCCGATTTCGGAGCTACTGGCTATTGGCTACTCCCTACTGGCTGCCTCTCGGCGAATCTTCTCCGCCTTCCGGGCTAAAACCGTTCTCAAAACCAATCCGCCAATCACGATCAGCGGAATCAACTTCAACTCCACCGGCCTGCCAAACACGAGCACCGAACCCGAGCCCATCGTCAGCCAAACTACAACCGCCAAAACCGCAAACATTCCCAGCGCCAACCAAAACTTCCGATCCAAATCCGTTTCGGCGCTCTTCACTGATCACTGACCCCTGATCACTGATCCCTGTTTTTCATGGTGCACAGGGGAGGATTCGAACCTCCGTAGCTCGCAAGGAGCGGCAGATTTACAGTCTGCTGCCATTAACCGCTCGGCCACCTGTGCCCAAACTTTCCACCGCTCTGGGTGCCCCGTCCTAGCTTCGCTAGGGCGGGGTCGATCCAGTCTTCTCCAACTCCACCAGCGCCGCTAACTCCGCTGACGCCGAACTTCCCCACCGTCTTCCGCGCACGCCGCAACCTCCGGATACTCTCCGGAACTTCGCGATTCATCGCCTGAAGTGGATTCTCCGAGGAGTTGAGTTCCAGCGTCTTGAATATCCTGCACGCCGGTCAACTCTTGCCGCTTTCGTCTCCCGTTCCGGCTTCTTGTGGAGCTGGCGAAGGGATTTGAACCCCCGACCCTCTGATTACAAATCAGATGCTCTACCAGCTGAGCTACGCCAGCTCTTTACCCACCCGGAAACCCGTCCGGAGGCCGATTCGTGCGCGGACACACTCCAGCTTTCCGCGTACACGGCACAGAACACAAGGTTAGCACACCGCAGCAGCGCGAGCAAACGCGCGAGCGCTCTGAAAACCGCGCCCGAGCACCCAAAAACAGCCTCATCCCGAGCCCCGTCCCCGTCGCCGCAAGGCAGTGCAACTCCGGATGCCCAAAATGTTCAACCCTCCAGAGTTGTATTGCGAATGACCCGCGGCTCAGGGGATCATTTTCATGGATTCCTGCTTCAAGTTCCCGATCCCGGCTTTCAAGGAGAGGCTTCTATGCGCAAGGCTGTTTGCGCGGTTCTATTTCTGGCGTTTTGCCCGTTCCTGGTGGCCCAGCAGGTGCCGTTCCTCCTTGCCCAGCAGGAGCAGGCGCTGAGCAATGAATCCATCGTCAAGATGGTCAACGCGCAGCTTTCCGACGACGTCATTATCGCCACGATCAATGCGTCCCCTGGCGCCTATGACACATCTCCCGACGCCCTCATCGCGCTCAAGCAGGCCGGGGTCAGCAGCAAAGTGATTGCCGCTCTCGTCACCAAGTCCGCACCCGCCTCGACCGATTCCGCCGCGCCGTCCTCCCCCAATGCTTCCGCGCCCGCTGCCACGCTTCCGCCCGGCGTCGAGAACATCGGCGCTTATTACAAAGACAGCGGCGGCAACTGGCAGCCTCTTCCTTCTGAAGTCGTCATCTTTCAGTCGGGAGGATTGGTGAAGCACGTGGCCTCTGCAGGCCTGGTGAAAGAGGACCTGAACGGACTCGTCGGCGGCATGCGCAGCCGCCTCGTCGTCAGCACGCCCATTACGTTCATCCTCCACGTGCCCCAGGGACGCACCGCCAGCGATTACGAGCTCGTTCGCCTTCACGTTGCCGGCAATAACCGGCAATTTCAATCCGTCGCCGGCGGACTCATACACGAGTCCTCCTCCGGTTCTATCCGCGACGAGATCGATTTCTCCAGCACGCAAATCGCCCCCGGCGCCTACCAGATCGTTCTCAACAACGGACTAGGCGACGGCGAGTTTGGTTTCCTCGAGCCGCAGGACGCATCCTCGCCCAAAACCCCAGCCAGCTCCGGCAAAATCTTCACCTTCGCCATCGTCAACTAGCGTCTTCGGCTCTGCGGCCACTTGGCCGCCGACTCGATAAACAAGAGCGCTATTGCGCAATTCGAAGATTCGGCGCATCATTCAGGTGCTTCCCTTGTGTCAGTTTTATGGTTTTGAAAGACAAGGAGAAGCTGTATGCGTAAGTACTTTCTTTCGCTTTTGTCCCTGACACTCTGTTCGCTGCTTCCGGCTCAGCAAGTACCCGTCAATGCTCCTTCCACGCCTGCGGCTCCGGCCCCTGCAGTAGCGACCCTTACAGGCCCACCACAGCCCCACACTCTTCTCGATGGAACACCTGTAAAGCTGCGCCTCAGCCAAACGATCTCCTCGGCGGATGCCAAAGTTGGTCAGGAAATCCCCTTCGAGGTCGTGGAAGAGATCAAGGTTGATGACGTCGTTGTCCTTCCCAAAGGAGCTACGGCGATCGGAACCGTCACCGAATGCAACGCCAAGAAGAGCATGGGCAGGGCCGGCAAACTGAATATGAATATTAGCTACGCACGCCTTGCCGATCAGGAAAAGGTTGCGCTGCGCGCCACCCAGGATAACAAAGGCGGTGGCCATGTTGGCGCAATGACCGGCGCCATGGTCGCGACTTCGATCGTTTTTTTCCCTGCTGCGCCGTTGTTTCTCTTCATGAAAGGCAAAGACATCACAATCCCGCAGGGGACCGAGATCACCGCCTTCGTTGAAGGCGACATGCATCTGAACATGGCGAACTTCGGCGTCGCGCCAGCCCCGGCACCGGCTCCGCCCCAGGTTGCGCAGGCCTCAATCGTCGTCGACTCCGCCCCACCAGGCGCGGACATCGAAATCGACGGCGCATTTGTCGGCAACACACCCTCCACCGTTCCTGTCGCTGTTGGAAACCACGAGATCACGGTCCAGAAAAAAGGCTTCGCGGATTGGACCCGCAAACTGAGCGTCACTGGCGGCAGTATTCACCTAAGCGCAGTATCTCGACCCTGCACCCGCGCCCGCTCCGGTTCCTGCTGCAGCTCCCGCGCCTGCTTCAAGTGCCGCACCTGCACCTGCGGCAGCACCTCCAACGGAGACCGCACCGGCAACTTCGCCGCAGTAACCAATCGCGGGGCGACGCAGTCCGCGCTGTCCACAGTGCTTCGGACGCACGTCGTCCGCCCCGTGCCGTGCCCAAATACCTTCAATCAAAACTTCTTGCCTAATCTGTCCTCTCGTTAGATCATTTTGGTGCATTTTCTTAGTCATTTTTCCCGTTCGGAAACTTAAGGAGAAGCCTCATGCGCAAAGGCTTTCCTACAGTCCTGCTCTTGGCCACTTGTTCGTTGCTCGCCGCCGCAGCTAAGCCCGCGGACCATCGATGGAGCATCGGCAAAGTACTCGACGAAGATCGAGCACGCTACTTTGCAGGCATGATCAATAATTCCTCCTCCCAGACAACGGAAAATGGCAGCGTGAGCGGAACCGCAAACAGCACCTCGTACGGCGACTCCACGAACACGCAGATCGGCGGCAGCTATCAGGGAACTAGGAGCACCTCGTCCTCCGGTTACTCTGTACCTGTGTATAAGGTGTATGACAACCTCGTGATAGAAGGAGACGACACCATTTACATCACGTCAGAGCACATCAGGTGGCGCTGGTCCAAGGGTGCACACGTCGCCGTCAATGGAACGGTCAAATACTACGTCGAGGGCAGAAAACTCCATCTCCTAGACGATGACAACAAAGAGCACACCGCCGAAATAGTTAAAGAAATCAGGAAGACCAGCCAATCAGGTGACTCCCCACTCCGGCTTCACATGAGAGCCCCCAGGCTCTGACGGTCCCAGCCCCTGTCGTGCCTACCGCGGCAGCCTTACTCGCAATTGAATCCACTCCCTCGGGCGCTGACATCGTGATCGACGGCGCTTTTGTCGGAAACACACCTTCCACTGTCCCGGTCGCGCCTGGAAACCACGAGATCACTGTCCAGAAAAAAGGCTTCGCGGATTGGGTCCGCAAACTGAGCGTCACTGGCGGCAGTATTCACCTAAGCGCAGATCTCGACCCTGCACCCGCGCCCGCTCCGGTTCCTGCTGCACTCCCGCGCCTGCTTCAAGTGCCGCACCTGCACCTGCGGCGGCACCTCCAACGGAGACCGCACCGGCAAATTCGCCACAATAACCGATCGCAGGCGCCGCGGCCACGAGGCGGTGAGCCGAAATGGAGGCTCGCAGAAAGTTCTTGCAAGGATGGCTCCCCGGGGCGGATGATGATGTTGCCTTACCTTGAGCATTTTTACCCTTCGAAAGATAAGGAAAAGCCCATGCGCAAAACCCTTTTCGCATGCTTGTTTCTGCCGCTCTGTTCCGTGCTCACGGCCCAACAGCCGAAGCCAGTTGTCCACATCTATCGCTATAAGCATTTCGAAACCGTGGGGGAGGCGGCCCCGGCATATTGCGACGGAATCCTGCTTGGCCGCTTTACAAGCAGTGGAAATTACTTGGATGTCACCATACCGCCCGGATCTCACACCTTCTCGAGCGATGACAAAAAGGCCAGCGTGACGATCAGCCTGGAGCCGGGCAAGGACTACTACTTCCTGCTTGAAAGCGGTGGACATATAAATGGCCTTTTGGCAGGAGGGGCGGGTTTCCGGCTGGTTTCGGTCACGCCGGAACAGGGGCAAAACGACATCTCAAAACTCAAGCCCCTCAATTCAAAGAAAGCGGTACACGATATAGGCGGCCCAGCCGGCGCACCCACACAGTAGTCCGGGGATGTTACGGTTATCTCTGAGGTTTTTTGAAGCCGCTCAGAATGAGCCGACGCACCCGTAAAACGCTTCTTATCGTCGCCGCGGTCCTGCTGGCGCTGGCCCTTGCCATTTTCCTGCGCTCCAAGGCGCCGCCCGAGGCCGCGCGCCTGCTCCCGGAGTCTGACGGCATTATCTACGTCAACCTCAAAGCCATACGTGCGCTCGCTCACGATAAATTCCAGCCGCCCAACCGCGTACCCGAGTACCAGGAGTTCGTTGACGACATCGGCATCGACCCCGAGCGCGACCTCGATCAGGTGGCCATCGCCCTCCACCGCATGCCCGACCCCAACGGCCCCAACGGACCCGTCGCCTATTCCATGGTCCTCGTAGGCAGAATTACCGGCCCGCGCTTCAACGCATGGCTCGACGCTCACGCCACCTCGCGTGAAACCTACCTCGGTCACACCATCTACAACATCACTTCCCAGAACCGCACGGTCCGCATCGCGCAAATCGGCTACGACGCCGTTGCCATCTCCAACACTCCCACCGCCGAGCAGATCCACTCCATGCTCGACCGCCATCGCGCCGCCGCGCTTCCCTTTTCCGGCTCCTCGCTCCTCGAGCGCCACTACCACGATGTGCCCCTGCTCTCGCTGGTTTGGGGGGTCGGCCAAATTGGCCTGCCCTTCTCCGAGAGCGGCGCCATTCACGTTTTTGGCCTCGCCCTTCCTCTCGAAGAAGACTCCACAATCATCGCCAGCGTCGCGCCCGCGCTCCCTGTTCCCGGCACTCTTGCCGCGCTGCGCTTCAAGGTTGAAGAGATCGCCCCAAGCGAGGACAAAGCCGCCAGCCAGGCCGCCGATCTGTCCACGCTGGTTACGCTCGCCCGCGCCGTCAGCCAGCCAACCTCCAATGCCGGCGCCAACAACGCCCTGAAGGAGTTGCTCCAGACCACCGAAGTGACCCAGCACGGCGAGCGCGTCGTCGTCACCGGCACCATCTCCGCCAGCACCCTCACGCACATGTAGGGTGAGGTCCCACTCCCAGCAATCCCTTTGTCCATATTCGCTAGTGTCCTGAGTCTGAAGTTCATTAAACGAACGCGGGGTCATCCTGAGCGAAGTTTGGCGCGTTCTTCGCGACAAACGTAGTCGAAGGACCTGCATTTCGTCCGCAAAATTGCGCAACAAATCAACGACTCAGGTCTTTGGAACGGGCCGCATAAATCCGATTTTGAAAGGGGGGGCTTTTACGGTTTGGTAAAGAACTCTTTTCAGCTAGCTGTCTTGAAAGGGCACGAGTTCACTCGTGCCACTCAAATCCGCTGAACGACCGAGGGCTTTAGCCCCTGAGGGAAGTTTCTTTACCGCCCCAGACAATCGACGCAACCATTCCTGCACCCCGGCCCCGGACCCTACTTTTCAGTAGGCTTATTCGGCTCCAGCGGAATGAAGTCTTCGAAGACGCTGGGGATGGGCGGCGGGAAGAAGACGGCCAGATGCTCTCGTGCCGACGCGACCAGTTGCGGATCTATTTTTTCCGAATCGCCGTGGCAATGTTTATAGAGTTCCAGGCCCAGCCTGCTGGGCGTGATATCGAAGCTCTCGATGTCACGATACGACGTGAAGTCGAAAAGGTGCTCGATCAATCCCAGGTTATGTAAATAGGCGAGATCGGTAGCATTCCTGGTGGGGTCGTGCACGCCGGTTAATTTAACCATCTCCGTCGGGCTGATAACAATGGGCGCGGAAGCGGCATTCTTCAGGCCTTGGCGTCGAGCTTAAAGCCCGCTCGCATGCGTAGAGCAGGATCCTGGCCTCGGTTGTTGTGATGTGGACGAGCAAGTCGACAAAGATTTGATTGCTGTCGTCCGGCGCATCAACCGAGCACGAAGACGCGAGAAGGCCCACCCACAGCTTCAGCGTCTCTTCATCCGGAGCCCAGGATCCGTCGCGAAGGATGTTTGCCACCAGCTTTGGATGGGCGCGCATGCGGCTGGCATCGGGCTTTGCGGCCAGCAGGTTCTCCGCGGCGAATGCTATTTTGAACAGCGTTGCGGTGCGGCCCGAGTCAAGTTGCCCATCGAGCAGAAGAATCGCTTCGTGAGCCTGGGATTCGCAGAGGCGATACAAAAAAAGAACCGTCCGGAAATTACGAAAAACCTCCATCACTTGATCGCGATCGGTAAAACTCACGATTTCGTGCACCAGCACTCCGCACAAATCGGAATTCATGCCCGGAGGCAGAACGAACTCAAGCGCGACGCCGTCCCCCCCCTGCCATGCGGCACGGGTTTGCATCGATACCTGTAGTTCCGAGTTTTCCTCCGGTTCGCCATCCAAGCGGAGGATGAGCTTGACGGCCTGATCCACAAGGAAACGCTCCTGTGTCAACAGGTAGATGCCGGAGGCGCTGATGTCCTTAATGGCGGCAGGCTTCATGGCGGAGTCAGTGCCATAAAGAGCCGAAAGGCCCCTTCCGGGCCATCGTTCAGCGCGCGGCTGCTCCGGTTTACCCAGCCTCTGCAGCGCACGTTTCAAATCGCTCAGCCGAGACATCGCGAATACTCTCTGCCTCAATGCCCGCGGCGCAGTTGCTTGATGCAGTCAGGGCCCAAAACCGGCACCGGTCCCGCGCGGCTGCGAACGGTGCCCTTTAGGAGATCATGATTAGACAACACAATAGCACCGCCAACAGAAACATTGCCAACCGGCGGTCGAGCCTCGCTCCCGGCCAGTTAACTTTCGCTCCACGTCTGCTTGCGTCCGGCCCAACAGGCCTTCCGCTGCTTGCGGCTGCCGGAACTGGGTTTGCCTTCCGCGGTATCTCCCGCGACGAGACGCCGCATACCCGCAAGGGGCTCGATTCTGTATCATCAATGAGCGCTCGTCAGACGGCTGCTTCAAGCTTCCGGCGGGATCGATATTAGGCTTCGTCTGCGCTCGATCACGGGGCCACTTTGGAGACATATGCAGGATCGCATGCCTGGTTTCAAGCTTCTCTTGCTCTTTGCGGGCATAGCCCTCCTCTCCGGCGTGAGTGCTCTGAATGCACAGGCTACTGATGCCGGCCGGTCCGATTCAACCCGTCCGTGGATGAATCCCCAGCTCTCCCCCGAAGATCGCGCCGACCTGGTCCTCAAGCAGCTCACGCTCGATGAGAAGATCGCCCTCCTCCACGGCAATGGAATGGCCCACACCCCCAATTGGCAGACGCCGCTCACCGATCTCGCCAACGGTGGCGCCGGATACGTCGAGGGCGTCAAGCGTCTTGGAATTCCGGGGCTCGTCATGTCTGACGCGGCCTACGGCGTCCGCGACTCGGGCGCCAACGGACGCTACTCGACCGCATTGCCTTCCAGCCTCGGAGCGGCGTCAAGCTGGGATACCGAATCCGCATGCGACTACGGTGCCGTCATCGGCAGCGAGCTCCGCGCGCAGGGCTTCAACATGACCCTCGGTGGTGGAGTCGACCTCGCTCGTGAGCCTCGCGACGGCCGCACCTTCGAGTACGCCGGAGAAGATCCGCTCCTCGCCGGAACCATCGTCGGCAATCTGATGAAGTGCGAACAGGCCCAGCACGTCGTCGGCGATATCAAGCACTACGCCATGAACGACCAGGAAACGGGCCGCAACTTCGTCAACGCCATCATCTCCAAACGCGGCATGCAGGAGTCCGATCTGCTCGCGTTTCACATCGGTATCTCCATCGCCAATCCCGCCGCTGTGATGTGCTCCTATAACCGTGTCAACGGCGATTATGCATGCGAAAACTCCTACCTCCTTCACGATGTGCTGAAAGGCCAGTGGGGCTTCAAGGGCTTCGTTGACTCTGACTGGGGCGGAACCCACTCCACCGAGAAAGCGTCCGCTGCCGGTCTTGACCAGGAACAACCCATGAGCAAGTATTTCGGCGCCAGCTTGAAGGACGCGGTCGTCGCCGGTCGTGTGCCCATGTCAGAGATCGACGACCACGCGCGCCGCGTTCTTTATGCGGAATTCCTCTCCGGCATCGTCGACGATCCACCGCAAAAAAGCGTTGTCGATGTGCAGAAGGGATTGGATGTCGCCCAGCACGTTGAAGAAAACAGCATCGTTCTTTTGAAGAATCGCAACGCCGTGCTTCCCATTCTCCCTGCGCGTATTCATTCCATCGCCATCATCGGCGGCCACGCGGACGTCGGCATGATCTCCGGCGGAGGTTCGGCACAGGTTGACCCGCCCGGCGGCAACGCCATCATGCCTCCCGGCAAAGGCGCATCCCGCTGGCAGGAGCACATCTGGTTCCCCACCTCTCCGCTGGCGGCGCTGCGCGATAAGCTGCCGCACACGAAAATCACTTTTGATTCCGGCGCCGATCCCGCTTCCGCCGCAAACCTGGCTCGCAATTCCGATCTCGCCATCGTCTTCGCCTATCAGTGGGAGTCGGAAGGCATGGACCTGCCCAATCTCTCGCTCTCCGACAATCAGGATGCATTGATCGAGCAGGTGGCCGCGGCCAATCCGCGCACCGTCGTCGTCCTCGAAACCGGAACCGCCGTCACCATGCCCTGGCTCGACAAAGTCTCCGGCGTCGTCGAAGCATGGTTCGCCGGCAGCGCGGGACACAAGGCTCTCGCCAATGTGCTCGTCGGCGACGTCAATCCATCCGGCAAGCTGGCCATCAGCTTTCCAAAGAGCGTTGATGATCTTCCCCATCCCGTCATTCCCGCCCTGCCGCCGCATATTCGCGCGCATGGCGCCGACCCCGTCAACCCGGATACGCCAACCGCGAGCTATTCCGTCAACTACACCGAAGGCGCCGAAGTCGGCTACAAGTGGTATCAGACCGAGCACAAAACGCCGCTCTTCCCCTTTGGCTTCGGCTTGTCCTACACCACGTTCGCCTATTCCGGCCTCGAGCGTGGACTCAGCCGCCCGCACCGCCCGCTTCACCGTGCGCAACACCGGCACGCGCGCGGGCACTGAAGTCGCGCAAGTTTACGCAACCCTCCCCAAGGGCTCAGACGAGCAATGGCGGCGCCTCGCCGGCTTCGCGCGCATCGCGCTCGCTCCCGGCAAATCGCAAACCGTTACCGTCTCGATTGATCCGCGCGTGTTGCAAACCTTCAACGAAGCCAACGAAACTTGGAATCTTGCGGCTGGCGCCTACCAGATCCTCGTCGGACCATCTTCCAGCAACACGCCCCTCACGGGCAGCCTTCTCGTTCAATGAGCTCACTGTCCAGTGTCGATTGAAGTGTCATCCTGAGCGGAGCGGTTTGGGGTGCCTGAATTGCGAAGCTATGATGGGGTAGCGCCTCCGGGGCGGGAGGAGCGAAGGGATCTGCGGTTGCTTTTCGTTACTGGCTGCCGGCTACTGGCCGACTCGACCCCTGGCTATCGTATGGGGTCCGCTGGCGCCGGCGCATAAACTGATTGAAGCGAGAGGCGGAGAATCTCCTATGCCGATTCCGGTGAAACCGTGCGATGGCTTTTTTAGCGACGAGACGATCGCGTTACTTCTCGCCAACGTCGATCGGGCCCAGTGGCTTCTTCACCCCTGTGCGCGTTGCGGGCAACAGGTCGGCGCGCGCCTGGAAAAGGGCCATTGGGTTCCCGAAGCACATTGGCCTTCAGTTCCAGCCCGGGCGCCTCGCGAACGGGCAGCGTCAAAGCGATGATGCCTGCGCCGCACTCCGCGTAACTGAACGGTGATTCTTCATAACGGAATAGCATTCGCATTCTGGAACCCCGCCGCGCCTCCGCCGCATCTGTAAGAATGATCGTTGGGTTTTTCTGGTCGATCCGCACTTCCCGCAATTCATCCCCGAGAGAGGTCTCATGAATCATCCCCACCGTCTGCTCACCGCTTCGGCCGTCATCGGCCTTGCAGTCCTCGCGTCCACTCTCAACGCCGTTGCGGCCTCTGGGCCCGCAGCGGACTCCGCCAATTCCGCCGCCAAGCCGGCCGTTCTCACCGGCCAGGCCGCATTCACTGACGCGGCTCACGAATCCCCCGGCACGCGCCGTCATCTCACCGTAGCCGACCTGCCCGAGCCCATGCCCGAGCAATCCGTCGACAACGGCGCCAACGTCGTTCCTCGCCCCGCCAATGCCTGGCCCATCGCTCCCAAGGGTTTCAAGGTCGAGCTCTACGCCACCGATCTCGAGAATCCGCGCCTCATTCGCTTCGCACCCAACGGCGATCTCTTCCTCGCTGAAAGCGAGGCGGGCAAAATCAAAATCTTCCGCGGAGTCGATGCGGACGGCAAGCCGAAGCAAGTGTCGGTCTTCGCCACCGGCCTCCACCAGCCCTTCGGCATCGCTTTTTACCCGCTCGGCCCCAACCCCAAGTGGGTTTACATCGGCGACACCGATGAGATCGTGCGCTTCCCCTACCACAACGGCGATCTCACAGCCACCGGCCCCATGGAAAGCCTCGCCGACCTGCCCGGCGGCGGCCGTCTTCGCGGCGGAGGTCACTGGACCCGCGATCTTCGCTTTTCACTGGACGGCACAAAGCTCTTCGCCTCCGTCGGCTCACACTCCAACGTTGACGATCCGGACACTCATCCTGAGGAATTCCATCGCGCCGACGTCCTCGAGTTCACTCCCGAAGGCAAGTTCGTCGAAGTCTACGCCTGGGGAATTCGCAACTGCGTCGGCGAGGCCATCAACCCCACCACCGGCCAGCTCTGGTGCTCCACCAACGAGCGCGACGCCATCGGCAACAACCTCGTTCCCGACTACATCACCCACGTGCAGGAGCACGGCTTCTACGGCTGGCCCTGGTTCTACATGGGCGGCCACTCGGATCCCCGCCTCGAGGGCAAGCACCCCGAACTCAAGTCCAAGGTCCTCACGCCCGACATTCTCCTCGAACCGCACTTCGCTTCGCTTGAACTCACCTTCTACGAAGGCTCGCAGTTTCCCGCCGAATACAAAGGTGACGGCTTCGCCGCCGAACACGGCTCCTGGAACCGCGCCCAGCGCGCCGGCTATGAAGTCATCCGCCTGCCCATGCACGATGGCCACGCCACCGGCGAATACGAAGACTTCCTCACCGGCTTCACCGTGGGCGGCGCCGACGGCGATGTCTGGGGCCGTCCCGTCGGCGTTGCAGTCGCTCCCGATGGCTCGCTCTTCGTCTCTGACGACGGCTCGCGCTCCATCTGGCACGTCATCTACACCGGCAAGTAACCGCGCATCACAATAAAACTAGGGTGCCCCATCCCCGGGGTCCCCACAGACAGGTCCTCGTCTGTGGGGTGGATCCAAGCTTCGCTTGGGTGGGGTAGCACAAACCCCACCCTCCCAGCTTTGTCATCCTGAGATCGCCGCGGCGACCGAAGGATCTGCGGTTGTTTTTCGTGAGGTTGATCCACCGCAAAAACTGGGGTGCCCCATCCCCGGGGTCCCCACAGACAGGTCCTCGCCTGTGGGGTGGATCCAAGCTTCGCTTGGGTGGGTAGCACAAGCCCCACCCTCCCCAGCTTTGTCATCCTGAGGTCGCCGCGGCGGATGGGGCCTGGGATCGCACGAGCCCGCCAACCCTCTCAGACAGAAAAGGCCCCGCTCCGGGGCCTTTTCGCTAACTCGCCAGCTCCGCTGCTTCTACTTGTACGTGCCGCTCCCCTTCAGCAGCTCATCACGATGCTGGCTGAAATCGATGAAAGCTCCGAATGCCGGTCCGATGAGCGGGTTGTCCCTCTGTGATCCTCTGATCGCCGCCCGTGCAATATCCACACCCTCCGGCTGCGGCGTCACGTAGACAATCGCAATCAGCCCAGGAGCATCGGTGTGGATGGCCTCGGTGTCGACCTCGTATTCCAGAATCGTCCCGTCAGCCAGCAGCTTTTCCATCGCCGGCACAACCACGCTTTTGCTCAGCGTGCTCACCGCATCGTCCGGTGCATCCGCTTTCAACTGGTACATTGCCACGTTTACGTATGCGCCCGTATAAGCGCCCGGCTTCCAGTTGTAATAGCGGCTTACGAGTACCGTGTCCCAGTGTTTTGTCGCGCTCCCGAGCGCTGGAGAATTGGCGTTGTTCGCCCTCAGTTGATCCAGCACCTTCAGCAGCCCCGCCATGGACATCGATGACCACCACGAGTCGTGTGTCGAGCCGTCCGGCGTGTGCACCTCGTTGGCATCGCTGCCGTAGCCCACCAGCGTGCCGTCGCCCATCGCTTTGTCCATAATCGCCTTGTCGCCGCTGTTCACCGCGTCCATGTCTGCCCAATGCGCGCGCGGGATCTGCCAGTCGGCAACGTACGAGTACATCGCCGGTTTCTCTTTGACCTCCGTCGCCTGCGCGCCCGATGGAATGGCGCTCAGCGCGAATACCGCAACCCCACACAGACCTGTGAAGACACTCCAACCTCTTGAGCTCATTTTCTTTCTCCTGTCGTGATTTAGTCAGCGGTGCTCTGGGGAAGCCTGACCACGGCAAGTCTATCTCACCCGCCTGAGCTCATAACGATAAATTCTTCTCGCCTGCAGAACAATCGCGCCTTCGTCCCCGCGCATTACCTTAGGCCAGGCTCGGGATTCCTGCGGCTTCGGGGATGGTGGCGACACTTGGCTGATCAACGATGACGCCCAGCAAGCCGAAGAATTCGCTCGCGGGTACAGGGCGTCCATAGAGCCAGCCTTGGCCGTAAATCTTCAGATTGTCGGTAGAGAAATAGTCAGCCTGGCTCGGCGACTCGATTCCTTCCACCACCACGGCAAGATTCAGGTTTCGCGCCATGGCGATGATCTGCGGAAGGATTGCGACCGTCACCGCGTCCGTTCCAATGGCCCGCGTGAAGGCCTTGTCGATCTTGATCGAATCGACGGAGAGGTACAACAGATAGGAAAGGTTCGAATAACCGGTTCCGAAATCGTCAATGGAAATGCCGAAGCCCATGCGGCGCAGCAAACGGATCGACTCCAGCGCCTCTTCGCGATCTGCGGCGGATGTTTCTGTCACCTCCAGGGTGATGCTGCTGGGCCGCACGCGGGCCTCAAGGACCGCTGCTTCAATCATGGGCAGAAACCGGGGATCGACCAGGTCCGCGGCTGCGACATTGATGTTCAGCCGGAAGTCGGGCAACCTGTTGAGCACTTCGCGGAACTCCTTCAGCGCACGCCGCAAAACCAGATTGGTAACCGAGCCGATGAAACCATGCTGCTCCGCTGTCCTGATGAATTCGCTCGGGCTGACGGAAACACCATCCGGCCTGGTCCAGCGCGCCAGCGCCTCGGCGCCAACAATTTTTCCACTCGCCAGGTTGACGATTGGTTGATAAGCAAGGTGAAGCTGCTCGTGCGCGACTGCGCGCTTAAACTGCTGATCGATTGAAATGCTGCGGCGGTGATAGCCGCAGAGCATAATTCCAATGAAAATGCCGGCGATCCCGCACGCGATGGTCGTGCTGCCGATCGCAATGAATTCCCCGCGCCTTGCGTCGTCAACGCCCACCGATGCTACGACGCAGCGTGACATAAGCGGCGAACATTGACTGGCCACGATCGAGCCTCCCCTTAGCGCCACATCGCTGGTCGCCTGGTTAGAAGACGGTTCGGGCGAAACTTCATTGGATGTTGTCTGGGTCCCTGCCTGGTACGGACCGATTGCCAGTCGAATCGGCATCTGGCTGTCGGGTTCTGGCAAATGTGCGCCAAAGACGACGAATGCGTTGCCGAGTTCAATCCCTGTCCGCTTTACGTTTTGATCTTCGGCAGGAGCGAGATTGCTAAAGATTACGGTCCCATCGGCCTGAGCTCGCCCCGCTTTGAAACTACCGAACGGCCGCGCAGGCCGGCCTGCGGTTGTCGAGCACTCAATCCTTCCTCGTTGAATCCGTCCTGCAGCCTTCAAATAATTCGAGCGAAAAACCAGTTCTCTAAGATTGCTCAGCTCCGCCTCTGAACAAGCTGGACCAGCGGAATGCTGCATGGTGTTCAGAACAGAGCGCGCCTCCTTAAGCGAGGCATCATCTTGAGCTCGCCACTCGTTCCATGTAGGTTTTCAGATGATTTTCGGCCAGAGGTATCGCCAGCACACATCCCAGCAGGAGGCCTGTGATGACCCCGAGTACTGCCGTCGTCATGACTGTTGCACGAGCGGCGAGTCCGTTCTCCGGCTGATCCTGCATAAACACCTTGCTTCACCGGATTAAGAGTTGGTGTCGCGAGAGCCCATGCTTTCAAGTGCAGTTCGCCGTGGCGTATTGCACGGTGACGAATCCCCTTTTTGATCTCTTAATCCGGTCTGGCATTTGTCGCGGCCTGCTATCGAGTGTGAGGACGCCACGTTATAGAGGTACTTCGCTTTGCAAAGCGCAACAATGGCGGATTCAGGTCAGACCGGAGCCTGTTGGTACCCTGCCCGTGGGTTACTCTTGCCTCAATACAAAAGGTGTGCGATTACTCTCGTAGATTCAAGAGATTACAGGAGGGCGTTGCTCGGACCGCCTGATGCGCGTCTTCGCAAAGAATAAAAAGCCCAGCTCCGGGGCCATTTCGCTAACTTGCTAACTCGCTAACTCCGCCAGAGCACAAAACCCACCCTTGACAATCCACACAGTCGCTGAGCGAGGTCGCCACGGCGACCGAGTCGAAGGACCCGCATTTGCTTTTTGCGATCCTCATTCACCACGCAACTGGGTGCCAGGTCTCGACTCTGAGACCTGAGATCGCACAAACCCGCGAACCCGCTAACAGAAAAGGCCCCGTCATGGGGCCTTTCCGCTAGCTTGCTAACTTGCTGGCTCGCCGTCTTCAAAGATCTCTTCAATCCGCAACCCAAACAGCCGCGCCAGCTTGAACGCCAGCGGCAAACTGGGATCGAACTTCCCCGTCTCGATCGCATTCACACTCTGCCGCGACACCTCGAGCCGCTGCGCCAGATCGCCCTGCGACCAGTTCCTCTCCGCCCGCAAAACTTTCAGCCGGTTCTTCATCGGTACCTCAGCCTTACCAGCGGATACGACGCCACCACGAACAGCCAGAAGATCGGATAGACCCAGATCAGATCGAGGTGCGGCGCGTGAGCAAAGTCTTCCAGATATCCCCAGATTGTCGTCGTGGCCAGGGTTCCTCCGGTGCCGCCCAGCACACACTGAACGAGAATGTTGCGCTGGAACTCGTCCTTCTCTACCGCCAGGAACCTGCCCAACTCCACCAGTACCCAGAGAATCGGAAGCGTGGGCAGAACAGCCACAACGTAGGCCGCAATTCCGTGCAAATGGTAAAAGCGAAACGCGGCGGCGGCGCCCAATACGATCGGCGCAACCAGTGCGGCGCTCATCCAGCAGGCGCGCACAAAGCGTCGTTCTTCGGGACGATTGGAGGAGCAGAACATAGTAAGTCTCCTTTACAAAATGACAAGGAAACATTACACCAAGTCTGTGCGACCTGTCAAGTGTCATTGACAGCCCTTCTGAGAAATTTGCGGCTTGCTCGAAGCTGTCAAGCCCATCGCAGCCTCAACTTCAACCGCTACTCTCCCCTAACTCGTTCCTTTTCTGATCTCTGACCCCTCATCTCTGATCTCTGTGAAGTTTGCCGATTATTTCCGCCGTTTGGCTAAACTGGTCTTATATGAGCCAACCTGCCAACCAGCCATTACGCGCAACCGTTGCCACCCCCCCAGGACGCTGCGAGTTGTGCGTCTTCGTGATCGCTTGGAGTTCGCTCGACTGCGCTCCTTTTGGCCGTCCATCTCCAGACCCAAACCCAAAATCTTCACTGCAGGAAAGCACGAAAAATAATTCAATAAAAAATTGGACACTTTTCGCTAAATCTTCTCCATTTAACTCGTTTAGAATCAACAGATCAGTGTTCTGGGAAGCCGGAAAATGCATCGAATTACGTCGTATCTAAGGCAAACAACTCCTTTAGAATCAGTTGCTGCTTGGTCAATTCCGCGTTGATCCGTTTTCTCTCCATAACTATCTCATTTTATTGCACTTGATTCACATGGCCCTCTGCTTGACGCCTCCGCGCCTCGATCGCCCGCACCGTCCACCGTTCGCCGACCACCGTTCACGTCCACCGCGCACCGTCCCCCCGTCCACTGTTACTCTCAATTCGTGGGATTCCAGGACTTCCTCGGCAACGCGGCAACCGTCACGCACCTGCGTGAGAGCATTCGCTCCGGTCGCTTTCCTCACTCCATGATCCTGGCCGGCCCGCGCGGCGCGGGCAAATACACCCTCGCCCTTATGCTCGCCCAGGCCGTCAACTGCCTGGAACCGGCCGAATCAGACGGCCTGCCCGACTTTTGCGGCCGCTGCTCCAACTGCGTCCGCATCGCCGCCTCAGCGGATCTTGAAACATTGGTCGATGAAGCCGTCGCCGCCCGCGACGATCTGCGTGAAACCGACAAGCGCGAGACGCGCATCTTCATCCAGACGCATCCTGACGTGCTCGTCATTCCGCCCGACCCGCCGCAGCTCATGATCAAGCTTGGCCAGGTCCGCCAGGCCATTCACGTCGCCTACTACCGCCAGCCCGCCGAAGCCAAGCGCGCATTCACCATCTTCACGTCCTCCGCCTTCATGAAAGAAGCAGCCAACAGCCTGCTCAAGCTGCTCGAAGAGCCGCCCGATCACACATCGCTCATCCTGCTCACCGAGAACCCGCAGGAGCTGCTGCCTACGATTCGTTCCCGCGCGCTCATTCACCGTCTCGGCGCGATTCCGGCCGCCGAGCTCGAATCTCTCCTCGCCCGCCGCCGCCCCGAGCTCAAACCCCATGACCGATCGCTTGTCGCCCGCTTGGCAATGGGCGCAGTCGGCCGCGCTCTTTCGCTCGATCTGGCCGCATACCTCACAAGCCGCGAAGACGCGCTCGTCATTCTCCGCACCGCAATCCGGGAACCAGACTACTCGGCTCTCTTCCACGCTACTGAAAGCTATCGCGCCGGCGCGGACGGCCAGGAGAAGACCGTCAATCTTCTTCGCGCTCTCTCCAGCCTCGTTGAAGACTTGCTTCTGAACGTGGCCGGCACGCCGTCGCTCATCCGCAACATCGACATCGCCGCCGAGCTATCCCGCCTCTCCGAAGGCCTCACCATCGACTGGATTGACGCCGCCGCCCGCGCTCTCGTCCAGGCGGAACAAGGCATGCGCCGCAACCTGCTGCGCTCGCTCTCACTTGACGCCATGGCCGTCAGCCTCGCCGCAAACACCGCGCTCTAACCGCTGCTTGCCGTCCAAGTCGCCTGATCGCTGATCACTGACCACTGACCACTGTTCACTGCTTCTCCGCTTGACGCTCGGTCGGAATGGCCGCAGAATAAGAGTGCAACCCCCAATTCGCGCCACGCATCTTTTTGAGTAACGAGCCTCTCCTACTGAGTGCAGCGACCTCGGGAATCGTATATCCCGATCACGCAGGATTGCCTTCTGTTTTCGCCGTGATAGTCGGGTCTTCGGGTCATGATTACAGGCCGGCGCAGTATCGGCCGGCTGCTTGATGCACTTTCCCGGGCGGTTTGTGCCTGCGGATGTTTGAGTTTTCGGCTTTCGTTCTTCGCGGAGGGTCCTTCCCCATGAGTACGCCATCGATTTTGCCCGCATCGCACGTCCTCGAGCCCAGCCAGCCTCCCGGCGCGCAAAAGAAAAAATCTACCTGCCCCGCTTCCTTTCCGTTTTCCCGCGCAAACCGTCGAGAGCGGCGCGCTCAATCGCCACGCCGAGCTTTTCTATCTGCAGAAGCAGATTCAGTCGCAGACACCGATGGTCATTGTGCTTGAAGACGGCGAGCGCGTGGATGGCTGTATCGAATGGTACGATCGCAATTCACTCAAGGTCCGCGGCCGCACCAAGACGCTCATCTTCAAATCCGCCATCAAGTACATGTACAAGCTCGGAGACAACGGGTAAAGGCAGAGAATAGGGAGTAGCCAGTAGGCAATAGAAAGACACCGATACACTGCTAATGGAATTGCGCGCTTTCAATTTGCCCCGGGCGTCGAATCTCCGAGAAGCCGATCGCAATCCTCCAATCCCTATTCCCTATTGGCTACTCCCTACTCCCTGCCTTTAACAGCCGGTCTCGAATCGCCACTCCAATCCCCTCTTGCGGCGGCAGCGGGCACAAGATCACTGTGCATCCCGCGGCATCGAGCGCCCGCAGTCCGGCGTAGAGCTCCTGTGCGAGCGTCTCCGGCGCGTCCCATTTTCCCCATGGATAAACCTGCGCCGGCTTGATTTCCTTTGGCCTCATCATCCCTTCCGGCAACATCACGCCCACGCGCTCCTCGAGCTCAGCTTTCGCTGCCGCGGCCATGCGCGCACTCATTTCCTCGCCTGGTCCCTCCACCAGCACCAGCCGCGCACGCGGCGCATAGTGCTTCAGTCCCACCCCGGGCGAAGGCATCGCCTCCCTCGGCGTCTCGCGCAACGGCTCGCGGCTCATGAATTCCCCCACCGGTCCCGCGATCTCCGTAATCTGTTCCGCCGTCACCGCGCCGGGCCTGTAGATCGTCATGGGGCTCGTGGCTGGGTCAAGCACCGTCGATTCCACGCCTCGCACCGTAGGGCCCGCGTCAAGGACCGCGTCGATGCGCCCATCCAAATCGTCGAGCACGTGCTGGGCCGTCGTCGGGCTCACGTGCCCAAAGCGATTTGCACTCGGCGCTGCCACCGGAACTCCCGCGAGTCGGATCAATGCAAGCGCCACGGGGTGCGCCGGCATCCGAACGCCCACCAACGGCCGTCCAGCAGTGACTGCGTCGGGCACCGCACGCGTCCGCTTGAGCAGCAGGGTTAGCGGCCCCGGCCAGAACGCGTCCATCAGGCGTTGCGCCGCTTCCGGAACCGCCTCAAGTAACTCGTCGAGCATCGCCTGCGACGCGACATGCACGATGATCGGATCCCACTTCGGCCGGCTCTTCGCCGCAAAGATTTTCTCAACTGCCTCGCGGTCTAGCGCATTCGCTCCCAGCCCATACACGGTTTCCGTCGGCAGCGCCACCAGGCCTCCGCCGCGCAGAATCTCCGCCGCGCGCTCCATCGCCTCGCGCGCTTCGGGCGTCTCCAAACGGTCCGCGTCAACCTTGAGCCGCAGCGTCTTCACTCTTCTATTCTCGCCGCCTTCACTGCCTCCCCGCCAGCCCACACTCCTCAAGCTGACGCCTGCCTGAGCAATGATTCACGAATCACGATTCACGGCCGCGCGTCAGCGCCTTATACTCACCTTGAACCATGCCCATCGAAACCGAGATCAAATTCCGCGTGGGCGATCTCGCCGCTCTCGCCGATCGGCTGCAATCCGCCGGCTTTAGCCTGGAAACCCCGCGCAGCTTCGAAAGCAACACCCTCTACGACACGCCCGATCGCCAGATGCGCGCCCGAACCGAAATCCTCCGCATCCGCAGCTACGCCGGCCATTGGACGCTGACTCACAAGCGCCTTCCCGGCCCTGCAGCCGGCGGACTCGGTCAACCCGACCGCGATCGACACAAGCACCGTGTTGAAACCGAAACCACGGTTGCGCATGGCGGCGCCCTTGCCGACTCTTTCTCTCTCTCGGCCTCGTTACCGCGTTCCGCTATGAAAAATGGCGTACCGAGTGGACCGACGGCCAGGGCCACTGCGTCATCGATGAAACACCCATCGGCAACTACGCCGAGCTCGAAGGCTCTTCCGAGTGGATTGACCGCGTGGCCCTTCGTCTGGGCGTCGATCCTTCCCGCTACATCGCACTCAGCTACGGCCGCCTCTTTGACCAGTGGCGCAGTGAGCACCGTAGCGACGTCGAAGACCTCACCTTTTCTGCCGTCGCCGCTTCCGCGGAATAGGAAGCCAAGCGCTGGCCCTCGCCGCCCGCTCGGTCCGCGTTGCCTGATCCGGCTATCCTGGCTCCCAACCGGTGCCCCGTTTCCGTTACCCCATTTCAATCAGTCGCTTAGGGAATTCCTGCCGCGTCCATCCTTGCGCACTCCCCCGAAAGCGTCATAGCAAGTCCCATATCTGCAATGAGATCGCTTAATATAGACCTTTGGAGTTGTTTGTTTGGTATGCTGCAAGCCTCGAAGGATACTGCCATCCCGGATGTGACTAACCTGAACGTCGCGCTTCTCGGACCGGACGAACAACGCCGCAAAGTTGTTGCCAGTGCTGTCTCCAAGCATCCCGGCCTAAAGCTGCACGAATTTTCGTCTTTCCCGCCCAGGCTTGAGGACCTTCCCAAGCGCCTCGCCCAGGCTTACGAAGTCGTCATCATCGACGTGGACAGCGAGCCGGATTACGCATTCGCTCTCGTCGAAAGCCTCTGCGCCAGCGGACGCGCCTACGTCATGGCCTACACGGCAAACGCCGATATGAAGCGCGCCGTCCAGTTCATGCGCGCCGGTGTCCGCGAGTTCTTTACTCTGCCCCTTGATCCTAATGAAGTGTCTGCCGCACTCACGCGCGCTGCAGCCCCGCGCGCGACGCCCCCGCCACGCGACGATGGCAAGAAAATCGGTAGATTGTTTGTCTTCCTCGGCTCAAAAGGTGGCTGTGGAGTGACTACGCTGGCGTCGAATTTTGCCCTCGCGCTGGCCCAGGAGAGCGACAGCACCACGCTTCTCATCGATCTCGGTTTGCCGCTCGGGGATGTGGCCATCAACCTCGGCATCATCACCGAGTATTCGGTTGTTACGGCTCTTGAAAACCCCAACCGCGTGGATGCCAGTCTGCTCTCCACCCTGGTCTCCAAGCACAGGCTCGGGACTTTCGGTTCTTCCCGCGCCCACGGATCTGTCCGACGTGCAGGCTACCAAGGAGGCCGTCGACAAGCTCGTCACGGTCACGCGCGAAATCTACGATTATGTCGTGGTCGACATCGGTTCGAGGCTGGATCTGATGGACTCGAAGTTGTTTGAGGGAACTTCAACCATATTCCTCGTTACCCAGGTCGGCATTTCTGAAATGCGCACCGCCAACCGCATGATCATTAAGCATTTCGCTAAGCGCGATGAAAACCTGCAGATCGTGATCAATCGGTTTAAGACCAGCGATTCGCTCTTTGACGAAGCTCAGATCACCAAGGCCCTGACCCGGTCAGCTAATTGGAGGATTCCCGACGACTATGCCGCCGCACGCAGAACTCGCGAAACCGCGACTCCCATGGTCATGGTCGATTCCACCATTTCGCAAACCATCCGCCAAATGGCCAAATCAGCCGCCGGTCTGCTGGCTGAAAAGAACGAAAAAAGAGGCTTCTTCAGCTTCCTTCGCTGAAAAAAGCAGCCAGTAGCGAATCGCCCATAGCCAGCAGAAAGTCCCTTCCCGCGGCGGCGGAAACGATCGTTCGCCGTTTCGATTAGCGCCGAGGGTATGATTTTCTACTGGCTATTGGCTATTGCCCACTGGCTGCTCTCACGCCCCGTGGCACTTCTTGTATTTCTTGCCGCTTCCGCACGGGCATGGATCGTTGCGGCCCACCTTCTCGCCCGTCCGCCGCTGCGCAGTCTCGCTGCCATCTCCGCCGCCTTGCCTGCTGGCCACGGCGAGTTCCCTCTCCTTTTTGCGGTGGAACTCCTTCTCCAGTTCGTCGATGGTCGTCGAAGGCGCACGCGTGGGGATCGAAATCTCCCGCGGCGCGCCATCGCCGGTGAACGGCTGGGCGGCGCTGGCGACTGGCGGAGCTTTGGGCACTGTTCCACGCGGCCGCGGAGCCGCATCCATCGGCTGGCCGTCAGGCCCCAAGATCTGCATCCGGAACAGGAACCGCACCGTGTCTTCCTGGAACTTCAGCATCATCGCCTCGAACATGTCGAACGACTCGCGCTTGTATTCAACGAGCGGATCGCGCTGCGCATAGCCGCGCAGATTGATTCCCTCCTTCAGGTGATCCATCGAGAGCAGGTGATCTTTCCACAGCCCGTCGATCACACTCAGCATCACCATCCGCTCGTGGTGGCGCATCGTGGCCGCGCCCAGAATTTTCTCCTTCGCCTCGTATCCTTCGCTCAGCTTGGCAAAGATCTCCTCACCCAGCTCGTGCCGGCTTAGCGTCTCGGGTTTGATGCCCGACGCGGCAAGGTTGAATCCGAAATGGTCGACGAGTTTCTCGCTCAGGCCCTTGAGATCCCACTGATCCTGCCGCACGCGCTCGCCGGCAAATTCATCCAGAAGCGCGCTCAGGATTCCACCGACATAATCTTCCAGAATCAACTCGCGCTGCTCGACGCCTTCCAGCAGTTGCAGGCGAAGGCCGTAGACCGCCTCGCGCTGCTTGTTCATCACGTCGTCGTATTCCAGCAGGTGCTTGCGGGCTTCGAAGTTCTGCGCCTCGACCGCTTTCTGCGCGCCTTCAATGCGCTTGGTGATCATGCGCGACTCGATCGCCTCGTCCTCGACCATCACCTTCTGCATCACGGTGCCGGCAAATCCGCGCGCAAAGATGCGGATCAGGTCATCCTCGAGCGAAAGATAAAATCGCGACTCGCCAGGATCGCCCTGACGCCCGGCGCGGCCACGCAGCTGGTTGTCAATGCGCCGCGATTCGTGTCGCTCCGTGCCCAGGATGAACAAACCCCCGGCTGCGATCACTGCATCATGCTCTGCTTGGGCCGCGGCCGCGTGCGACGCGTTCGCCTCCGCCCAATCGCCCTCGGAGACTTCGAATTCCTGTCCCTGGTAGTAAAAGCGCTGGAATCCTGCCGGCGCCATGGGGTTGATCGCGCCTTCCGCAACACTGATCGCCCGCGCCTTGCTCTTCTTCACCAGTTCCTGCCGCGTCATGAACTCCGCGTTGCCGCCCAGCAGAATATCGGTGCCGCGCCCGGCCATGTTGGTGGCGATGGTCACCATCCCCGACCGGCCCGCCTGCGCCACGATCTCCGCTTCACGCTCGTGGAACTTAGCATTCAGCACCACATGCTTAACGCCTTTTTTCTGCAGGATCGCCGAGAGCCGCTCCGATTTCTCGATGGATACGGTACCCACCAGCGCAGGCTGCCCTTTTGCGTGCAGCTCCGCAATATTCTCAGCAACAGCCTTGTATTTTTCCTTCTCGGTGCGGAACACGACATCCGGGTTTTCCAACCGAAGCAGCGGCTTGTTCGTCGGAATCACCACGATCTCGAGCTTGTAAATCTTCTCGAACTCGGCTGCTTCCGTTTCCGCGGTTCCCGTCATGCCGCTCAGTTTTTGATAGAGCCGGAAGTAATTCTGAAAAGTGATCGTGGCCAGAGTCTGGTCTTCCTTGCGGATGTTAACGCCTTCCTTTGCCTCGATCGACTGGTGCAATCCATCGCTCCAGCGCCGCCCCGGCATCAGCCGTCCCGTGAACGTGTCCACGATAATGACTTCGCCGTCTTTCACTACGTAATCCACGTCGCGCTTATAAAGCGCGTGCGCCTTGATCGCCGTCTCCACGTAGTGCTTCAGTTCCCAGTTCTCGGCGTCGGCAATGTTTCCGATGCCCAGTGCCTTCTCGATCGTCTCCCACCCGGAATCCGTCACGCCGATCTGCCGGCTTTTTTCGTCGACGAAATAATCGCCGCTCATGTATTTTTCGCCCTCGGCGAGTCGGATGCCCAACTCCTGCTGCCGTTGCGTATCACTCCATTCCACCTCTTCGCCCATCTCCAGTTGCGGAATGATGTGCCGCACGCGCGCGTATTTGTCTGTCGTCTGCTCCGTTGGCCCTGAAATGATGAGCGGCGTCCGCGCTTCGTCGATCAGAATCGAGTCCACTTCGTCCACGATGGCGTAATAATGACCGCGCTGCACGCAATCCTTGATGTCAAACTTCATGTTGTCGCGCAGGTAGTCGAATCCGAACTCGTTGTTTGTGCCGTAAGTAATGTCGGCGGCGTAGGCGGCGCGGCGCTGATTGTCGTCCAGGTCATGAACGATGACGCCAACCGTCAGACCGAGGAACTCGTAGATCTTGCCCATCCACTCCGCATCGCGCTTGGCCAGGTAGTCGTTCACCGTCACCACGTGAACGCCGTGGCCTGCCAGCGCGTTCAGATAGCAGGCAAGCGTGGCGACCAGCGTTTTGCCTTCGCCCGTCTTCATCTCCGAAATCTTGCCCTGGTGCAGCACCATTCCGCCGATCAGCTGCACGTCGAAGTGCCGCATCTGCACGGCGCGCCAGCCCGCTTCGCGCACCACCGCGAAGGCCTCGGGAAGAATCTCGTCGAGCGCTTCTTTCTCGGCAGCCCTGATTTCTTCTTTGTCGGTAATTCCTTCGAGTCTTGCCGCAATCCGCGCCTTGAACTCGGCCGTCTTTGCTTTCAGCTCTTCATCCGAGAGCTTCTTTGTCTCCGGCTCCAGCGCACTGACTTGGCCCACAATCGGCGTTAGGCGCTTGATGGCCCGCTCATTCGCTGTACCGAAGATTTTGGCTAACCACTTGTCGAAAAACACAGGTATCTCCGCTTTCTAGTGTAAATGGAAGGGGTTAAGCGGCGATGAGCGCCGAGCTTTGACGCGTATGCAGACAACAAAAACCCCCGGCAGTTTCGCCGAGGGTTTTCTTCTGGCTCCGGAACCGATCAGTTGCTGAACAGCAGCACACCCGCCGCCTTCTCATCGCCAACCGTCTCATCTGCGCTTACCGGCCGATAGAACAGCTGGTTTTGGTCGAGATAGACCTCGAGGAACGCCGGCCGATCCTGAATCTGTCCGGCGATCAGCGCCTCGGAGAGCGGATCTTCGATATACCGCTGCAACGCACGCCGCAACGGCCGTGCGCCGTAGCTGCGATCGACCAGCGTCTTGTCGAGAATCCACTTCTTCGCGTCGTCGTTCACTGAAATCGTGATCGACTTCTGCGCCAGGTTTGCGTTCAACTGCTGCACCAGCAACTCGACGATCTGGATCAGGTCCGCATCGTTGAGCGACTGGAAGAGAATCACCTCGTCAAGCCGGTTCAGGAACTCGGGGTTGAAGGTCTTCTTCACCTCGTTCCTCACCAGTTCCTCGACCTTCTCGCTGACGATGTCTTCCCGCTCGCTCTGGAAGCCGAGGCCCTGCTTCTTCTGCAGGTGCCGCGCGCCGATGTTCGAAGTCATGATGACGATGGTGTTCTTGAAGTCGACGGTGTTACCCAGGCCGTCGGTCAATTGCCCATCCTCAAACACCTGCAACAGAATGTTGAACACATCCGGATGCGCCTTCTCGATTTCGTCGAGCAGCACAACCGAGTACGGCGAGCGCTTCACACGCTCGGTCAACTGCCCGCCCTCCTCGTAGCCCACGTATCCCGGAGGCGAGCCGATCAGCTTCGACACCGAATGCTTCTCCATGAACTCCGACATATCGAAGCGGATGAGCGCTTTGTCTGACCCGAAGAGGAAATTGGCCAACGTGCGCGCCATTTCCGTTTTGCCCACGCCCGTGGGTCCGAGGAAAAGGAACGAGCCGATCGGCCTGTGCGGTGACTTCAATCCCGCTCTTGACCGCCGAATGGCGCGCGCCAACGCTGAGATCGCCTTCTCTTGAGAGATCACGCGCTTGTGCACTCTTCTTCCACGCGCAGCAGCTTCTGCGTTTCTTCTTCCTTGATGCTGGTCACGGGCACGCCCGTCCAACGGCTCACCACGTCCTCGATGTCCTCGCGGCCCACAATGCCTGCCGCCGAATCGTCAAGGTGGTACTTGTCGCGAAGCGCGCGCAGGTTCTCGCGCTCCTTGCGTTCTTCGTCGGAATAGAATCGCGCCTTCTCAAACTCGTGATTCGCAATCGCCGAATCCATGCGGTGCACGATGAACTTGATTCGCTTCTGTACCTCGGTGATCTCTTCCGGCAGCGAGGTCTGGCGCAGTTTCACGCGAGCCCCTGCCTCATCGATCAGATCAATGGCCTTGTCGGGCAAGAAGCGATCGGGAATGTAGCGATTCGAGTGCGAGACGGCGAACTCCACGGCCGCATCGGTATAGCTGACCGCGTGAAACTTCTCATAGCGGTCCTTGATGCCCATGATGATCTTGATTGCCTCAGCCTCGTTCGGCGGCGGCACCTTCACGGCCTGGAAGCGCCGTTCCAGCGAGCGATCCTTCTCGATGGACTTGCGGTACTCGGCCGGAGTCGTGGCGCCGATGCACTGAATCTCTCCGCGCGACAGAGCCGGCTTGAGGATGTTCGCTGCATCCAGCGACCCTTCAGCCGATCCAGCGCCCACTAGCGTGTGCAGCTCGTCAATGAACACAATCGAGTTTTGGCTCTCCATCAGCTCTTTCATGATGGTCTTCAGCCGCTCCTCGAACTGGCCGCGGTACTTCGTGCCCGCCACAATCAGCGACAGGTCCAGTGCCAGCACGCGCTTGTCGGCAAGAAAACTCGGCACTTCGCCGTCAGCGATCTTCTGCGCAAGGCCCTCGACGATCGCTGTCTTGCCCACGCCGGGCTCGCCAATCAGCACCGGATTGTTTTTGGTGCGCCGGCACAGAATCTGTATCGAACGTTCCAGCTCGCCCTCGCGCCCAACCAGCGGATCGAGTTGTCCGTCCATCGCGGCCTGCGTCAGGTCGCGGCTGAACTCCGCCAGCAGGCTTGATTCACGCTGCCGCTGCTGCGGCGGAGCCTTCTCCTGCGTTACGCGCGCCAACTCGTCGCGAATCTGCGTCAGCTTCAGTCCGCGCTCCTGCAGAATCTCGGAGGCAAAGCACTTCTCTTCCCTCAGCAGTCCCAGCAGCAGATGTTCCGTTCCAATGTGTTTGTGTCCCAGCCGTTCGGCTTCCTCCGCGGCATAGGCCAGCACCCGCTTGCATTCGTTCGAAAGCGGCAGGTCGACGCTGGTCGATACCTTCTCGCGGATGGTGGTGTGCGCTTCAATTTGCTTCCGGATCGACTCCACTGAGGCGTGCGAACGCAGGAAGCGGTTGGTCAATGCCTTGTCTTCGCGTAGAAGCCCCAGCAGTAAATGCTCGGTCTCGATGTAAGGCGAGCCGAATTGGCTGGCCTCGTACCGCGCGAAGAAGATCACGCGCCGCGCCTTCTCCGTATACCGCTCGAACATGATGTGCTCCCCCCCGTTTTCGGGGCCCCGTTCCCGGGGTTTGTCCCAGGTGCTCACTTGCCGTGGCTGTCCGGTGATTTCCCGGCCTCAGCCCAACCCGCGCTCACCCTTCCGTTGCTTCGCCGCCGGAGCCTCTCGAAAGATATCGCCGTGCTCCGAACAGCTCTTTTGGATGGTCTCGTGCTCCGACCGAACTCTGCATCAGCCGGCTCTCACGCCGCCCGCCGACTCCCACCCCGACCTCTCAGAAACCTGGACTAGAAAAAGCGCTTTCCAGGCCCGTACCTATAAGACTCAAACCAGAGCAAAAGTGCTGCTTTTTCTAACGAATAAGTCCAGCTTGCGGTGCATTTTGCCCCGCGTCAGTGACCTGGATCAGCCTTCCGTTTTCGAGCTTCAGCGTCCGCCGGCATCGCATCGCTAACTCCATGTTGTGCGTTACCACAATTGATGTCAGTCCGTGACTCCCATGCAGACGTTCAATCAGATCGAAAACACGGCCCGCCGTCACACCGTCCAGATCGCCCGTCGGCTCATCGGCCAGCAACAGACGCGGACTGCAAACCAACGCTCGTGCCAGCGCCACCCGCTGCTGTTCGCCTCCTGAAAGCTCCCCCGGCCGATGGTCGCCACGATCTTCCAATCCCACTTCGCTCAGCCATTTCTCCGCAGTCTTAAGCGCATCGACTTTCCGCATATTCCGCGCCAAGAGTGGCATCGCCACATTCTCCAGCGCGGAAAACTCCGGCAGCAGATAATGAAACTGCCACACGTATCCAATCTCGCGATTTCGAAACGCTGCCGCCTCTTTCGCGCTGAGCTTGGCCACGTTGGTTGAGGCGCAGTATACAGTTCCCGTGGAAGGCGCATCAAGCGCACCCAGAATGTGTAAAAGTGTGCTCTTTCCCGCGCCCGATTGGCCGACAATCGCAACCATTTCGCCGGCCGCAACCTCGAGGTTCAGATCCTGGAATAGATGCAGCGCGCCACGCGCCGTCTGGTAAGTCTTGCTCAGGCCCTGAACTTGAATCACCGGAGATTTATCGGCGTCGAATCCGCCCACCCGCGACTCCGGGTCCCGCGCTGCACGGGATGCCTGGGGAGCAGCCACTGAAGGGGTTTGCATCATCCGGTTAACGTCTATTTTACAAGACGCAGGCGATCTGCAGCACTCCCCCAAACCGGCCACCGCCGAGGTACCAGCGATGCCACGTTGGAGAGTTACCGCAGGGCACCGTACGTCGCCTTCCTCTGCCAGTTCTGATGCGTAAACTCGAGCCGAACGCAACAAACGGGAGCCGGTTTGTCGCCGCTAACTCCGCTGCCCCTTGGCTTGCTATCATCGAAGCAAAGGCGGGTGCCCCGTCCAAGCTTCGCTGGGGCGGGGTTCGCCCTTCTATACCGTCGCCATCATTCCTCATCCTCATGACCACTGCCTCCCAAGCCGCTTCGCCCTCCGATCTCGCCGTCAATCCCGCGCCGCACGCTCTGCATGCCCCCGCTCCCGGCGTTACCGCTACCCTCATCCACGACCTGCGCGAATTCTTCAAGGTCAAGGTCGTTGGCCTCGTCCTCGTCACCGGCTGGGGCGGCTTCTATCTCGGCTCGATGCAGTCCGGCATTTCCACTTTGCAGCGCGGCCTTCTCGATACGCTGCTCGGCATCGGCCTCCTCTCCGCCGGCGCGGGCGCTCTCAACCAGGCCCTCGAACGTACCTCCGACGCGCGCATGAAGCGAACAGCCGATCGTCCTCTCGCATCCGGTCGATGGCCGCTATCGGTCGGAATTCTCGGCGGCCTCGCCACTGTCGCCCTCGGCGCGATCTGGCTTGCACTGCGCACCAACCTGCTCACCGTCTCGCTTGCACTCCTTACGGCCTTCACTTACGTCGCCATCTATACGCCGCTCAAGCGCGTCACCAGCATGGCCACCTTCATCGGCGCATTTCCAGGAGCCATGGGCCCACTGCTCGGCTGGACCGCGGCTCGCGGCCGCATCGAGTGGCCCGGCGTCGCCCTGTTCGCCATTCTCTTCGTCTGGCAGTTCCCGCATTTCATGTCGATTGCATGGTTGTACCGCGACGACTACGCCCGCGCCGGCATTCGCATGTTGCCTGTCGTCCAGCCTGACGGCTGGTCCACCGTCGTCGAAGCCCTCTTCTATGCCGTGATCATGATTCCCGTCTCGCTTGCCCCCTGGTGGCTTGGCGTGACCAGCGCGGCCTACGCCTTCGCCGCCGTTCCGCTGGGTCTCGTCTATCTCGCTTACACCATTCGCTTCGCCCGCATCCTTCGCGCTAAGTCTGAAGATGAGAGCCGCAAGCTGGCGCGAGATCTGCTCAAAGTGAGCGTCATTTATCTGCCGCTCCTCTTCACCACGCTCATGCTTTGCGCCCGCGCGAAAGGCTAGCGCGTATGAACATCGCCGCACCCACCTCCGCTCAGCGCTCCTCGACCGGCCCCGCTATCGCCACCATCATCGTCATCAGCGCCGCGGCTTCGCTCTTCCTGTTTTGGCTCATCTACATTCATCCTGCTGCGGCCTCAAGCTCTCAATACGCCTTCCTGCCCGCCATGAACGCGGTCTTTAACGGGCTCGCCGCCACCGCGCTCCTCATTGGCTACACCTTCGTCCGCGCGCACAAAATCAAGCAACACAGGGCTTCGATGATCACGGCCTTTATCTTTTCAACGCTGTTTCTCGTGGGCTATATTGCCCACCACGCGTTGCATGGCGACGTCCGCTATCCCGTCCACGCCGACTACCGCACGTTTTATCTCTCACTGCTCACCAGTCACATAGTTCTCGCGGTCGTCGCTCTGCCACTCGTCCTCGTTACGTTTTTCTTTTCGCTCTCCGGCCGCATCCCCCAGCACCGCCGCATCGCGCGCTGGACGTTTCCCATCTGGCTCTACGTCTCTGTCACCGGCGTTATCACCTATACAATGCTGCGACTGGCGCTAGGATAGAATTCGGTTATGGCAATTGCGGGAAGAATACTCGTGGCCCTGGGCACGGGACTGCTGTTGCTCGCATTGTTCTTCTTTCTCAGTAGTGCGATCGGGCCGAAAGAAGGCTGGGGCCCAAGCGGCGCGAGCTTTGGTTTGCTTGTTGCCGCGTTCCCAGGTTTACCCGGATACTCCGCACTCCTTCTCGGAATCTATCTATGGCGTCGATCCCGCCATGCCTGACCGCCTCATCAATCCTGGGCAAATCTCGAAAAACGACGGGACGCACCAGCTTCTCCAATGGGGTGGCTCGATGGTCGGAACGGGTTTGCTCTGCGTGCTTCTGCTGGTCACAGTGCTCGGAGGCTACTCGCGCCTTGGCGCCAGCACGAATGCCGGATGGTTCGCACTGATCGTCGCTCTCATGTGCATACCCTTCGGGCTGATGCTCCTTGCCCTCGGCCTCGCCAAGTGGCTCAAGAACCGCCGCCAATCCGGCGCGGCACGCGAAAGCCGCTAGCCTCAGCAGAAGCTTCGCGAACCAGGCACACTACACCGCTGAGCTGAGACAGACGCCCGCAACGAAAACCGCTTAGCTCTTCAAGAACGCCAGCAGATCGGCGTTGATCGTGTCTGCTTGCGTGGTGATCATTCCGTGCGGGAAATCCTTGTACGTTTTCAGCGTTCCATTCCTTAGCAGCTTCGCAGCCAGAGGCCCGGACGCGACGTAGGGAACGATCTGATCGTCTTCGCTGTGCATCACTAGAACCGGAACGGTGATCTTCTTCAAGTCCTCGGTGAAATCGGTCTGCGAGAAGGCCACAATTCCGTCATAATGGGCCTTGGCGCCGCCCATCATCCCCTGGCGCCACCAGTTTTGAATGTTGCCCTCCAGCGGCTTCACTCCCGGCCGGTTGAATCCGTAGAAGGGTCCTGCAGGCAGGTCGCGATAGAATTGTGCGCGATTGGCTGCCAGTTGCGCCTGCAGTCCATCGAATACTTCCTTGGGAAGTCCCAGCGGATTGGCCGCCGTCTTCAACATCAGCGGCGGCACCGCGCTGATCAGCGCGGCCTTGGCCACGCGGCTCTCGCCATGGCGCGCCAAATAGCGCGTCACCTCGCCGCCGCCGGTCGAGTGGCCCACGTGAATCGCGTTTTTCAAATCGAGATGCGCCGTCACGGCTGCCAGGTCGTCGGCGTAGTGATCCAGATCGTGCCCATCGGCTGTTTGACTGGAGCGTCCATGGCCGCGCCGGTCGTGGGCAATCACACGGTAGCCTTTTTGCAAGAAAAAGAGCATCTGCGTGTCCCAGTCGTCGGCCGATAGCGGCCATCCGTGGCTGAAGACAATGGGCTGGCCACTTCCCCAGTCCTTGTAGAAAATCTCAACACCGTCTTTCGTTTTGATAGTAGGCATGCAACCTCCTTCGAGATGGGGATCGAGCGTGACTCATTAAACCACATTCAATTCAATAGCACTTCAACGCAGCACGACTTCACCTGAATGCACCGCGCCCTATGCGAAAGGCCTCGATTTAAAATTTCGTTCCGCCCCTCTTGACAAATCATAACCATTTGGCTATGGTTTAACTCGTGACGCATGCCAGCACCAATCACGTCTTCCGCGCTCTCGCCGACCCCACTCGCAGGGCCATCTTTGAGGAGCTGACACGCCAGGGCGAACAAACTGTTCACGCATTGACGCGATACGCGGGCGTTTCGCAGCCGGCTGTTTCAAAGCATTTGACCGTTCTCAGGCGCGCCAAGCTTGTGCGCCATCGTCGCGAGGGACGCGAAACTCACTATAAAGCACAGCCGGCGTCGCTCGCGCCAATAGTCAATTGGCTCGATCAATACGGCGCGTTCTGGCGTGAGCGCTTTGATCGGCTGGAAGAAGTCTTGAAAAGGATGGAACCATGAGCACGGTCGCCCAAAGCCCTGGCTCACTCGTTGTGGAGCGCGTTTTCTCGCATCCGCCGGAAAAACTGTGGCGTGCGCTCACTGAGAGCCCGACGCTGGCACAGTGGATGTTGCCTAACGATTTCGCGCCTGTTGTTGGCGGCAAATTCCAGTTCCACACCGAACCCAGGAACAACTGGAATGGCACCATCAAATGCGAGGTGCTCGTCGTCGAGCCTCAGAAACGGCTTATGTATAACTGGGTCGTCGGCGCCGGTTACGAATGGGTTGTCGAGTGGACCCTCACTCCGGCCGAGGGCGGCACGCACTTGCGCATGGAGCAATCCGGATTCCGCCCCGACCAGCTGCCGAATTACAACGGTGCAAGATACGGCTGGAAGAAATTCTTCGATGGTCTGGAGCGCGTGCTCGAAAGGGGAGACAAACGATGAAAACAAAATCAATTCTCTATTGGGCGACGACCGTCCTGGTAGCCGTTTCGATCGGAAGCGGCGGTGCAGCCCAGGTGGCGCACTTACAACAAAATGTCGATGGCTTTGTGCACGTTCTTGGCTACCCGGCGTACTTTGTGACCGATCTGGGCGTTTGGAAGGTACTCGGGGCCATCACCATTCTCCTGCCGCGCTTTCCGCGACTCAAGGAATGGGCGTATGCGGGAATCTTCTTCGACCTGACAGGCGCAGCCGCATCCTGGGCTGCAGTGGGCGGCACCGGCGAGGCTTTTCACGTCATCGCTCCGCTCGTCATCGCCGGATTTACCGTGGCATCGTGGGCGCTGCGACCCCAAAGTCGCACCATTGCATTCCTCATTCCCGCGAGAAGCACCAGTGCGGCTTGAGCGCGCAAGCAAGCAGAAAACACTCAACACTCCACAACTCAGAGAGGAACCCCATGAAGATCAAACTGACCAGCGTATTTGTCGACGATCAAGAAAAGGCTCTGCGCTTCTATACAGAAGTGCTCGGCTTCAAAAAGAAATCCGACTTCAGCAACGGCCCCTACCGCTGGCTCACCGTTGCCTCTGCCGAGGAGCTCGACGGCACGGAGTTGCAGTTAGCGCTGAACAACAATCCCGCTGCCAAGGCATATCAGCAGGCGCTGTTCCAGCAAAACCAGCCCGCAGCCATGTTCTTCACCGATGATGTGCAGGCCGATTACGACCGGATGAAAGCGCGCGGCGCGGAATTCACCATGCCGCCCACCGATGTTACCGCCTCTAAAATCACGATGGTCAATGACACCTGCGGCAATCTGATTCAGCTCACGCAACTGACGAAGTGGTAGCCCGGGCCACCGCGTCTTTCAGGTCGCGTCCACGGCCGGATCGCTCTGGCGAACGATCCTCAACTACGGCCGCGCACTGCGCAAATTGCTCCTGCACGCGTTCCCTTGCTCTCTGCTCTAAAACATTGTGCCTCACTCGTTATGTCCCCCGACTCGCGAGTGAGGCACTTTGTTGTCCCCGGTCTCTAAATCGGAGTCTCCTCCCCCCGAAGCAGGCCCCGACTTTTCGAGCCGTCTGGCAGCTACGGCCTTTTACCTCTGCCTCACGAAATCGGCTCCTCGTTCCACCTCACCGTGAAGCATTGGGACAACGGTCCCGGCATTCTCCCGCCGAACTTCAAATTGCTGCAGGCAATGCATTGTAGGAGACGATTGAAGGCTTCGCTTTGTTGCAGAATTCGCGCGAGAAATTGAAATCCCCAACGACGAACTTCTGTCGTTGGGGACGGATGACGGCGTCGAGCAGCGCCGTCATCGTTGTCATACGAATCGCGGCTCGCCGAACGCCTTGCGCCAAACGTTACTCGCCGTTTTGCGGATTCTGATCCGGATGCACGACCAGATAGCTCTGGCCGCCGTTGGCCCAAACCAGAAGCAGGACGTCTTTTCCCGGCGGCACGGAGTGAATCAGATTCACGCAGCTGTCCGCATCCTCGACCGGATGACGGTCGACTCCGAGAATTACATCGCCGGGCGTCAGGCCCGCGTCTTCAGCCGCGCTGCCCGGGCGCACCGACTCAATCACCGCGCCCTTTACTTGGTCGGGCACATTGAATTGCTGGCGCAGATCGGGAGTGAGGTTGGCGACGCTGAGTCCTAGGCGGCCTCGCTGCTGACTGCTTTGCCCGTCGTTGCTCGCCTCCTCATTTGTGTTGTGGAATTCGCCCACGGTAAGGTGCAGCGTTTGCGGCTTACCATCGCGCAGGATTCCCAACGTGATTGGGGTTCCCGGCGTCATCTCGCTCACCGTAACTTGAAGCATGCTGCCATTCGGGATCTGCTTGCCGTTGACCTCACGCAGCACGTCGCCGCTTTCCAAGCCGGCTTTGCTGGCTGGCGAATCCGGCGTGACCTGGCTGACAATGGCTCCTGTTGCGTCAGGCAGGTTGAAGAAGCTCGAGTTGTCGGGCGTGACGTCGTTCATGCTGATGCCCAGGTAGCCGTGGTGCACGCTGCCGTTCTTGATAATGGACTGCGCCGTTGCCTGAGCGATCTGCGACGGAATCGCGAAGCCCGCGCCGGCAAATGATCCGCTGCCCGAGATGATGAATGTGTTGATGCCAATGACTTCGCCGTAGGCATTCACCAGCGGGCCGCCGGAGTTGCCGGGATTGATGGCCGCATCGGTCTGGATAAAGGCGCCCGGCTTGCGCGGGTCGTCACGGTAAGGATTGGGGCGATCGAGGCCGCTGATGATGCCGCGAGTGACGGTAAAGGGAAAGTTGCCGAAGGGATTGCCGAAGGCCAGCACGGTTTCGCCTGGCTTCACTTTCGTCGAGTCGCCCCAAGGCACGCTGGTCAGATCATGAGCGTCGATTTTGATGACCGCCAAGTCGTTGAGTTTGTCGACGCCGATGAGCTTGGCGGTAAAGACGCGGCGATCGTTCAACGTGACGCGTATCTGCGTGGCGCCATCGACCACGTGGTCGTTGGTGACGATGTAGCCGTCGGACGTAAGAATCACGCCACTGCCGATGCCGTGTTCAAACTGGGGCTGCGGCTTCATCTGCTGGCCGCCGGGTCCAAAGAAGAACTGCCGGAATCCGGGTGGCAAATCCTGGGGATTGAAGCCGCCAGGCCCCTGTCCGCCATTCTCAGTGTTTTGATCGTCCTGGGAAACGCGCGACGTAACCGCAACGTTGACGACCGCGGGTGTGACGCGCGAGGCAACCGCTTCGACCGCATTATCGAGCGCAATCAGCGACGATACGCTGCTTTCGTCGAGGGGGCCGGCCGCTGCGGCGTGCGCTCTGCTGTGGTCGAAAAAGAACGCCAGCGAAAACAGAACCGTAGCAAGGATGCCCGCAGGGACTGCGAGCTTCTTTACCATTGCTACTAATGAATTAGTTGTCATAGACATTGCTTCATCTCCATGGGTGTTGAATTGCGTGTTTAAAGTTGGAAGAACAGCCAGCCGCCGTCAAATGCCGACGCGACTGGCCGATGGGAACGTGAATTTGTCGTGTGCGCCGGCGGGGTGGTAGAGTTTGCGACTGCCGGTGAGCCCGTCGCGGCATTAGCTGGAACCACGAGCAAAATCAGCCGTGCAACGGAAATCTGCGGGGCTGGGACTGTGCTTCGCTCACCGGTTGTGCCTTCGCTTTGCGTCTGCGCGCCAGAGCCGGTTTCATAGTCAGCAACCTCTCTGGTACGCCGCGGAGAAGTCTCCACTTCTTCCCAGGTAGTGAGCACAATCAATTCCTGGCTCTGTGAGGAAGGCCCCGCGAGCGTCGATTTTTCTGCCTTTATCAACATCTGGTGCGGCGCGGCCCCACGCTCAGTCATCGCCGTTTCAGGAGCCTCGCCGCTGCGCCGCAGACGAATGGCAGCGGGCGTTTCCGCGCTGTGCGTTGCAGGGACAACCGACTTCGTCTCAAAAGCGCGGTAACGCGCCGAAGGACGGAAAACAGAGTCGGCGCCAGTCGCGCCGGGCTCACTCATTCGATCATCGGAGAGCCGTGAGACATGCCGAGCATCCGGCGGCGCCATAGCAGCGATCTGCGGGTCCGGCTTCGGCGCGGCCACAAATGCGACCAGCTGCGGGCTGCGCGACAGTTCAACAGCGCCAATGACCAGGCCGCATCCCAGCATGCCAACCAGAGCGCCAGCCGCCAGCGGATGAACCGTCTTCTTGCGCCGAAGGATGCTGTCTACCCGGGAAACGAGTTCCGGCCGGCGCTCGAATGCACCAAGCGAAAGCGCCTGCGCGCGGCGCAGCAATTGCCGCCGCTCGAATTCACGGTGTTGAAGTCCACGTTCGGCAAGCGACGTAAGGCACGCGGCGTAGGTACGCGGAGCCCGCGTCCTCTCAACCACTCCCTCATCGCACGCCATCTCGCGCTCGCGGCAAAGGCGCCGTTCCATCCAGACCAGCGCCGGATTCAAGGGAAATAGAACGAGTGCAAATTTCTGCAGCAGATTCGTCCAATCGTCGCGGCGGCGCAGATGCTCGGCTTCATGCAGAACCACCTGCTCAAGTTCTCCCGGAGTAAGCTGTGAATAGAGCCAATCGGGTATAAGAATCCGTGGCGCAAAAAAGCCGATGACGCTCGGCCGGTCAAGGTCGGGAGTTGTGCAAATCTCGATGCGCCGCGCAATGAAACCAGAGCCAAGCAGCGAGCGAAGATTGCCCTCCAATTCAACGGGCGTCGCGCCGCGCCACAGTCTGCGCAGTCGCAGCGAATGAAAGACCATCTCCGCAGCGCGAAACATTGAAGCGGCCAGCCACAAAGCGGCGATCGCGAATCCCCACCGGCCGTCCAACTCGAGCAGAGGCCTTGATGCCGCTCCGCCGACCGGCATTGCAGGGATCACTGCGCCGGAGCTTTCGAGAAATGTTAAAAACGGCAACAAGGCAGCGACTGCAAATCCCACGGCCCAAGCCGCAAACCGATGCGCCGCGGAGATGCAAAGAACAAGCTGCAGGCAGAGAACCACTGCAAGGGCAACCAACGCGTCCTGCCAGAACGCCGCCACGGCCGCCGTCGCGGCGGAGTGGGCAAAACCAGCGAATGCCGCGCTGCCCCACTCGACAAGCCCCGCTAGAACCGAACCCGACCTTTGGACCAAAGGCATGATTATCTCTCGCCTCGCTTCGTGTCGGGCGCCGCGGCGCGGATCGCTTCTCTCAATCGGTCCAGTTCCTCGGTGGAGATTCCTTCGTCGCCCAACAGACTTAGCAGCAGCTTCTCGCGCGAGTTCCCAAAAAAGCGATTCATCACGTTGCGCACTTCAGAGCGGCTCGCCTCGTTCTCTTTGATGCATGGCCAGTAAACAAAGGCCCGCCCCTGCTGTCGATGCTCGACATATCCCTTTTGCTCCAGGATACGGACGGTGGTAAGCACAGAGTTGTAGGCCAGTTGTTCGCCTTCCGGCAGGGCTTCAACCAGGTCGGTAACGGCCGACTCGCCACGCCGCCAGAGGATCTTCATCAGCCTCAATTCGGCTTCGGTGAGCGTATTGGATTTTCTTGGCGGCATCGCTAACTTATTGATTCCAAATATGAAGATTTGTCAAAGCCCAGCGCCTTGACACTCAATAGACGAACAACTAATGGATTAGTTACCAGAAATGCCTAAATTTTTCAAGAGAGCAATACCTTGAATCGTCGAACCTGGGCGTTTTCGTTTACGGGGCGGGCACTGAGAAGCCACCGACGTAGCCCTGCAGGCTTGGCGGCTGCGGCTGGGGATTCACGGGGCCGATGGATAAGATGTCGCCGCCCTCTCCAGCCGTCTGCACGGTAACGGTCAGATTGCCCTGACTATCGCTCTGAAAGTTTCCCTGCCCCTGGCTATTCTCCAGCTCGTAGTTGTTTGTGCCGCCCCTGAAGAGAGGGCCCTCCGCAGCGTTGAACGTAGCGCTCGACGGCGCCCCTGTGAGTGTGAAGGTAAACGACCCATACGGCCCAGCCGTGGCCGAGTATGTGATAGTTCCGGTGGTGAGTGACGCCTGCGGATCTCCGCTGTTAAGAATGCCTCCATCGACAGTGCTCTGGGGCTGCAATGTGGACATGTAGACCGCCGTGGTGTCGAATTCCGCCGGAGTAATTCCGGTCGAATACACTTCCGTAGATCCCGAGTTCAACTGGAAGTCACCCGCCCAGCTTCCCGGCTTCGGGAACATCGCCGTCACATTGCCGTTGCCGTTGCCGTCGGTGGTCATTGTGCCAATGGAGAAGCAGTTGGGTTGATTTTCTTTAGGCTCGATCAGGCAGAATTGGAGCATGAACGTCTCGCTTGCCGTCGCTCCCTTGAGTTGAGCGGTGACATTGCCTGACATGTCAACGGATACCTGTCCGAAATAGGCGCTGTTGGCGGCACTTATCAGCGGCGCCTGGTATTGCATCGGGGCCGGCGGGCCCGATGAGGACGAAGCGGTGGTGAAAGTGGATGTAAACGGTGTGACAGCGACGCCCGTGGAACTGGTCACTCCGGTCACGGTGATCGTGTAGGTGGTGTTGGCTGCCAGAGAAGCGGATGGCGTGAAGGAGGCAATATCCCTGCCTGAATCGTAAGATACTGTGCCCGTCACGGGCTTCGGATTGGTCAACTGAATGTCCGTCCCGTTTACGGTGGACGCATTGGCCTCCGAAGAGAAATTGAACTCAATGATCGAGTTCAGCGCTACATTTGTGGCGCCCGATGGCGGCGTGGCCGATGTAACAGTAAACGGTGTTGAGGAACCGCCGCCCTGACCGGATGAGCCACCCGACCCCCCGGATGACCCAGTGGTGTTTGGTTTGGTGCTTGCGCAGCCGGTCAAGAGAATAAGGACAACCGCGAGCAGCGATCCGGTCACACTGGAACATGTCGGTGGGCGCATAACAGCGCTCCTATAGAAAATATCTAATTTATTTTTCGCATTTATCTTTCGCGCGACCTGCGAACAACCTACTGAGTCCGATTCAACCTCTGGCGTTAGAGTTGGCTGGGTTGGGGGATGTGGCGCAAGGGTTGCCGGCGGTGCTGAGAGCAAGTCGTTCAGAGTTCTCACGAAGAGGCGCCCGGCCGAAGATCGAGAAATCGCTGACCCGGAATCTCGGCCCTGTGCTACGATCCCTGCAAGCGTTCACGCCATCGTTTTTCTGCAACCAAAATCAGGAGCCTGGGCCGAGCGTTTTTCCTGGCGCCACTATCCGCGAGTGCCCTCGACGCAACGGCGCTCCACCGCCGTAATGAGACGACGGCGGCACAGAGGTTTCTATGAACACGCAGCTCAGGCCGATGACCCTTGGCGAGATTCTTGACCGGACCGCCGAACTCTACCGGACTCATTTCCTGCTTTTTGCCGGAATTTCTTCCATCTTTGCCGTTGTCATGCTCGCCGTGCAGCTTTTATATCTGCGTTCGCTCGTTCTGCTTGGATATCCCAATTTGATGGCGCATTGGCAATGGGGAACGGCCGCGGTGGCTGTGATCGAAGCACTGGTGGTGCTGATGCTGGCCGGGCTTTCGATCGCCGCCAACAACCGGGCAGTCGCCTGGGTGTACCTGAACAAGCCCGCGACGATTCGTGCTGCCGCGAAGAGCGTCCTGCCGCGGATCAGGACCTATTTGTGGCTGATGACCATCACTGCATTCCGCGCGTGGGCGCCTTTTGCCGCCCTTTATATTGCGTTCATTGGCATTGCTTTTGCGGTCCTTCCTCACGGTTTCCTGGCGAACCCAACGGCGGTTCAGGGCGCAGCTCAGCAAAACCCCGGCGCCATCCTAGCTGCTGGCATCGGCATGCTCGTCCTCATGCCGTTCTTCCTGTTGGCTCTGCTGTACGGTGTGTGGATGACGCTGCGCTACTCGTTGGCGGTGCCGGCCTGCGTCGTGGAAGAATTGCCGGCGTCGGGCGCAATCAAGCGCAGCATCGAGCTCAGCCTTGGCTCGCGCGGACGCATCTTCGTCCTCGGCATCCTGGTTTACGCGGTGCGCGTTGTGCTGGGCATTCTATTCGGATTCCCCATGATCGCCCTCGCTTTAAAACATCCCGGCCAGCCGCTGCCAATGATGTGGATGGTTGTGGCGCAAATCGGAAGTTTCCTGACCAACGCATTGATTGGACCGATTTACTCCACCGGCCTCACGCTGTTTTATTACGATCAGCGCATTCGCAAGGAAGGCTTCGACATCGAGTGGATGATGCAGGCCGCGGGACTTTCACCGCAAACTGAATTGCCGGCGCCGCAGAGTTCCTGAGCCAGCGAGGATTCTCATGAGCGAGACATTTCGGCCCTCTACCCTCGGGGAGATTCTCGATCGCACGGCGCAGATTTATCGCCGCAACTTCTGGCTCTTCGCGGGCGTGGCGGCATTGCCCATCGGTACGGTCCTGGCTCTTACGGCCCTGGGAGGATTGATTGGGGCCGCAGCGTTGGGATTGAGGGCCACCAACCTGGCCAATCCTGCCGCCGTCGTACTCGTCGTTCTCGTCGCTTTGATCGCGGTGCCAGTCTACGTTGCCGCGGCTGTTTTCTCTTCCGCGGGGCTTACCCAGGCAGCCGCGAGCACCCATCGCGGCGAGAAAATCACTATCCGCGGCGCATTCAAGAGTGTTCGGCCTGGGTTCTGGCGCTATCTGTGGCTCATTATTCTGCAGGGAATCGTTGTGGGACTTATTCCAGCCGCCATTGCGGCCGCCGTGGCAGTTCCTCTCATCTATCTTGCAGCGCGATCAGGGGCCGGCGTGGGGACCGGAGCGGCCATTGGGTTTGTGATTTTCGTTATCATCTCTGCGGCCTTCTTCGTTGTCGTCTGGCTCGTGCTGGGATACTCAATTGGCCTTGCCGTCTGCGTCGTGGAGCAAAAGCCCGCGTGGGAATCACTGAAGCGTGCCTGGAAGCTGAGCCAGGGCACGCGCGGAAGAATCTTTGTGATGTACCTGCTGGTGATGGCGATCAGCTTTGCCCTGTCGATGGTCGCCGCCATTCCCTTCCTAATCATCATCGCCATATCCACTTCAGCAGGAAATGGAGCGGGCTACTCGTCGACAGCCGCTGTAATTGCGGAAATTGTCAGATTGATCCTCGATTTCCTGTTGCAGGTGCTGCTCGCGCCCATCTCCGCGATCGCCCTTGTGCTTTTCTATTATGACCAGTGCGTTCGCAAGGAAGGGTTCGACATCGAGTGGATGATGCAACAGGCAGGACTTTCGCAGCCCACACTCCACGCGGAGGCTGCTCCGGCAACGGGTATTTCAGCGCAGGTTGCGCCTCCTGATACCGTGGAAGAACGATGAACCTGGGGTGGCCGAGATCAGATTGGCGGCAAGCAGCTGCGCGTTCCGCGGCAGCTCTCGCGCTACTCGCCTACCTCGCCGCCGGGCCAATGCCCGGGCGCGCCCAGGCGTTCACATCCAACGCAGGATGGCGCGATGTAACGGTGGCCGAATACCAGCAGCACCTCCAGGATCTCGGCGCGATCGTCGCCGCATGCCAGTCGCAGCGGTCGGCAGCCGCCGCGGCACAAGCCAGTTTTCCAGCGTGCGATCCGGCGCAAATCGGCCCTAACAATCGCGTTCACGGTTTCGCCGCCGTGCCTTCGCAGACGCGCGAGGTGCGCTATGACTGGCTGCGCTCCGTGTTGGCGCGGGCCGCGAATAAGGACGTGGCAAAACAGAAGACGGTCTTTGGCGCGATTCCCCACCCCAACAACAAGCCCGTCTCGCTTGATTCTCTGTTGAGCGCCGCGCGCCGGCGCCTACAGGACGACGCAACGCAAGCAGGCGCACCCGCCGCTTCAACCACCAACTACAGCGACGAGCGAAAATCCCTGAACGCCATCCTGTCGCAACGCGCCTATCAAGGGGTGACGCAAGTGTCGCGTATGGATCGCCTTCGCGAATGGTTTGACAACCTGCTCGATAAATTCTTTGCCGGGCTGGTCCGCTTTGGCTCGCATGCGCCGTGGATCGTGTGGCTGCTCCGTATCCTGCTGCTCGCAGCCATCTGCACCGCGCTGGTCTGGTTTCTCCTTCGCATTGAGCGGCGCGCCCGTCTCCGCGTGGTCCCAGAAATCGAGCTCGCCACGGGTGCGCCCTCCGCGCGCGAATGGCAACTGTGGCTCCGCGATGCACAGGAGGTGGCGGCACAGGGGCAGTGGCGAGAAGCCATTCACTTCCTTTATTGGGCGGCAATCGCGCGTTTGGAGTCGAAGCGAATGTGGCCGGCCGACCGCGCGCGCACTCCACGCGAATATCTTGCGTTAGTAGCGGGCACAGACCCGCGCAAAACGAGTCTCACCGCGCTTACCCGGAGTTTCGAGCGGACGTGGTACGGGGGCCGCTCAGCGCAGGCCGCCGACTTTAACGCCGCCAAGGAACAGGCCGAAGCACTTGGAGTGGTGGCGGAATGAAGGTTTTCCCTTCACTCGACGCGAAGGACCGCAGGCTGCTCATCGGCTGCCTGATCACGGTTCTCTTTCTCGCATTTTTGACCGCATTCTTTTCGCGCAATGAGAATGACGACGACAACACCGTGCCCAACTCCTATCTGACTGGCAAACACGGCGCGCGCGCAGCCTATGAAATGCTGCAGGCAAGCGGCTACAACGTGCAACGGTGGGAGCAGCCGTTGAGCGACCTGGCCGAACGCGCCGACGGCCAAACCGTTGTGATTTTCGCCGACCCCGATGAGGCCGACGTCGCTGCTGAAGATCTGAAGGCAGTGCGCGACATCGTTGCCAAGGGCGGCCGGGTTCTGGTCACCGGCTGGTCCGGTGGAATGATTGCGCCCGACGGCGACGCTCAACCACCGTCGCAGTTTCAAGTGGCGTGCCAGCTCACGGCGCAAGGGCTCGATCCGCTGGCCGGCTCTGGCGAAGTGTGGATGGTTCCCGAAGCCACTTGGGGATTCGACCACCCGCTCGATCGCGTGCAATACAACTGCGCAGGTACGCCGGCGGTTGTGGAGTATTCCGAAGGCAAAGGCGAGGTGATTTGGTGGGCCAGTTCAACGCCGCTCGAGAACAGCACCATCAGTCGCGCCAATAATCTGAATCTGTTTCTGAACGCGCTTGGCTCCCGCGAGGGACATCACATCTATTGGGATGAGTCGCTGCACGGCGAGACCCGCACGGAGTGGTTCTATGCGAGCGGACCGGCGATTTGGCTTCTGAGGGGCGCGCTGGTTGCAATCGGGTTGCTGATCCTCTTCAGCTTTAGCCGCAGGCGTGGACCGGTGCGCGATCTTCCCGCTCCGGTGCGCGCCACGCCCGTCGAATTCCTTGAAGCGCTGGGCTCGCTCTATGGGGAGGCGCGGGCCTCAGCCACTGCGGTTGAGCTGGCTTATGAACGCTTCCGCCGCCGCATGGGCGATTTGTGCGGGTTAAAGAGCGCAAAGATGAATGCGGAGGAGCTGGCGAAGGCATTGCGCCGCCGCTTCCCGCAGGCTCCGCCGGAGATGGAAAAGGATCTAGCCGATTGCGAAGGGGCCACGACTGACGACAAGCTGACGCCCAAAAGCGCGCTGGCGCTGGTGCAGGCGCTGAACCGGCACAGCGAATTGCTGACCGCGACGGCGCGCGCAGGCCCGGCTCATCGATGAAGATGGAATGTGGAGAGAACGAGCCTGCGCGAAAGACAAAAAACAACGATGCAGAAAGCAAGGAGACCGGAATGACCGAGGAAACGAATCTGGAGCAGGGCTCGCAGACGGCTAGCGGAGCATTGCAGGCGACTCAGCAATTGCTGGCCGCATCGCGCACGGAGTTGGGGCGCGTGATCGCGGGACAAAGCGAAGTGATCGGCGAGGTTCTGGTCGCAGTGTTGACGCAGGGTCACGCGCTGCTCGAAGGCGTGCCCGGGATTGCCAAAACGCTGATCGTCAAATCCGTTGGCCGCCTGCTTGGCCTCGGGTTCCAGCGCGTGCAGGGCACGCCGGACCTGATGCCGGCCGACATTCTGGGCACGACAATGTTTCGGCCCGGCACCGACACATTTGCTTTTCACGCCGGACCGGTCTTCACCGATCTGCTTCTGGTGGACGAGATCAACCGCATGCCTCCGCGCACGCAGGCCGCGCTGCTGGAATGCATGGAAGAGCGCCAGGTAACAAGTGACGGCGTGCAGCGCCCGCTCCCGCCGTGGTTCACCGTATTCGCAACCGAGAATCCCATCGACTTTGAAGGCACCTATCCGTTGCCCGAGGCGCAGCTTGATCGCTTTCTGCTCAAAATCAAAGTGGGCTACCCGGCTCCGGACGACGAACGGCTGATGCTCGAGCGTCATCACGGCGCCACCCAGGGAAACCTGTTCGAAAACGCGAAGATTCAGCCGCTGTCTGCACAACTTCTGGCTGCGGCTCGCGATGAGATTCGCGCGATTCGCGTGGAGAACGATCTTTACGGCTACATTCTGGATCTCGTTCGCCGCACGCGCGAGTGGCCGATGCTGGCGCTTGGCGCTAGCCCCCGCGCCGCCATCTGCCTGCTGCGCGTGGCGCAGGCCTTTGCGGCCTTTGAAGACCGCGACTACATCATTCCCGACGACGTGAAGCGCGCTGTTCTGCCTGTGCTGCGCCATCGCATTATCCTCAAGCCTGAAGCGGAGCTCGAGGGCTTTGATTCGGATCGCGTGCTTAACGATGTTGTTGCCGCGGTCGCGGTGCCGCGAGGATGAATTCGCCGTCCCTCCATCCCGAACCGGTTCGCACCGCATGCGAGCCGCGCGGCCGCTTCGCGTTTGGCCTCACGTCGCGGACCATCTGGCTGCTTGCCGCCGGACTTCTGCTCGCGCTTCCCGGATTCTTCCGGGCGACATGGGCATACGGAATGCTCGTCTGGGACGCCCTGGTGCTGCTTGCGGCCGTGCTTGATGGTCTGCGGTTGCCGCTCCCGCAACAGATTACGATCGAACGCTCCTGGAGCAACACGCCGGCGCTCGACAGCGAAACCGAAATCCAACTCGCCGTTGATCAGAGCGCCGAGACCATTCTCGAGTGCCACCTGGTTGACGACTTGCCCGACGCGTTGGTGGCCGCGCCGGCCACACACTTTCTTCGCGCCTTTCCCCGTGTGCGCGCAGCGCTGCGATACAAAATCGAGCCGCGCGAGCGCGGCGATGTTCGCACCGGAGCGGTTTACATTCGCTACGCGTCGCCGCTCGGGCTCGTGGAGCGCTGGGCCATGGCGCCGCTGGAACAACCAGCACGTGTTTATCCGGCGCTGCGCCAGGGCGAGGACCAGGAGATCTACCTTGCCCGTGGCCGCCAGATTGACCTCCAGTTGCGTCGCGCGCGCGAGCGCGGCCTGGGTCGCGACTTTGAAAGCCTCCGCGAATATCTCGAAGGAGATGATCTGCGCGACGTTTGCTGGACGGCGACCGCGCGCCGCGGGCAGTTGATTACGCGCCGCTACCAGACCGAGCGCAGCCAGGCAGTCTGGATCGTGCTCGACGCCGGCAGGCTGCTGCGCGGCAGAATCCTCGACGACGGGGGGAATCAGGATCGCCGCGGCCACTCCAAGCTCGACTACGCCTGCTCAACCGCCGTCGCGCTGGCGCAACTGGCGCTTTTTTCCGGCGATCGCGTAGGCCTGCTCGTCTATGGACAGAATGTTCAGCAGCGCGTCCTTCCCGGCCGCGGCAACGCGCATCTGCGCCAAATTGTGGAAGCGCTCGCGCAGGCTCGCGCCGAATTGAGTGAAGCCGACCATCTGCGCGCCACGGCCACTCTGAATCGCTGGCAACCGCGCCGGGCTCTCATTCTCTGGATCACTGATCTGGCGGAAACCGCCATGCGCCCAGAAGTCATTGATGGCGCGATGCAGTTGCTTCATCGCCACGTGCTTTTGTTTGTCGCGATGGCGCAGCCCGATGTTGTAGCGATCGCCAATGCGCGACCAAACACTGTTGAAGAAATGTTCCGCGCATCCGCCGCGCAGGAGTTGACGACGCGGCGCGAGTTGCTGCTGGCACGGCTGCGCGACCAGGGTGCGCTCACTCTCGATCTCGATCCCGCACAGCTCACCTCGGCGGTGCTGAACCAATACTTGAAGGTAAAAGAGCGGGCGATGATCTAAGGAGGGGTTTCTGGAAGCGAACCCCTCGCCATGTTTGAGCTACGCACAGCTTTGAGCTGATTGAAATCAGCATTGATGCAGGCCCGCGGACAGCCTCAATCGGCCGCACGAGCGGCAGCCGACCCACTCCGCGGGTGACGCAACCAATGTGCCACCGAGAATCCGCTGGCTACGAAGCAAAGAATGATGAAGATCATCATCGAGATCTCAAACGGGCGGGATTTGGCGATACCCACGATCTCTCGACCGAATTTCAAAGCCAACAGCGAGAGGATGGTGAAGCGCACGCCGCGCGCGAAGAAATTGGTGACCAGTATTTTCCAACGCGGATAGCCCACGGCGGCAACCGCGGCAATCACGACAGTAAAAGGGAAGGGCGGCGGAGCGAGTCCGGCCAGTGCGACGGCGAAACCCGATCGCGAGCCGACCCGCTTCCTCAGCTTGTCGAATCGCGATCGTCCGAAGATCTTGCGAATACCCTCCTCGCCAAGCTTCTTTGAGACCGCCGCCAATATGAACGCCCCGAAAGTCGATCCGGCCGCGGCTGAAATCACGTACCATGGCACGCCGCCGGGATGGCGAGTGACCATTGCAATCACCAGGAAATCGTTGCCGAATGGGAGCACCAGGAACGAAGAATCCAGAATCCCCATCAGGAAGGGCCCGAGATATCCGATGTGAAACAGAACATGGAAGACGGGAGAGAGGAACTTCATGAAGGGTGAGATGACATCGAACGGCCACAGGTTCGATTGCCGCCCGACATTCGATCTCTTGCACACGCCTGCACATCTCGGCCGTTTTGCACATCCCGCCACACAGCGGTAGCCGAGGCAACCGCAAAGAACGGCGCGCATCGCCTCGGGAGGCTGGCCCGCTTTAAGTCACCGAGGGTCGCGGGTTCACGGGCTTGGTCGTGACCGTGACTGTGGCTGGTGCGACTGTGTTATCGCGCACCATGGTGCTTGCCTCAATCGTGATCGTCCCCGGCGTTTTGGTCGATTGCACGATCGCCTGCGCGAGACCGTTGAAAAGCGAGCGGCGTGGCTCCTTATCGCTCTCATGGCAGTTGGGATCGCCGTTGCCGACGCCGATCAGCGCACCTTCGCCGGTGATCTTGAATTCGATCAGGTTTTGCGCTGTGGGCAGCGCGCGGCCCGCGCCGTCGAGCGCATCGATTGTCAGCACCACGACATCCTGCCCATCGGCGCTGATCGTCGTCCGGTCAGCCGTCAACCGAACAGCCGCAATCGGTCCTGTCGTCTCACGCTTTTCCGTGAGCACGAGTTTGCCGTCCTTCCAACCTTGCGCTTCAATCGCGCCCTGCTCGTAGCGTACTTTCCACTCGACGTGCCCGAGCCGCGGAACTTTCTGCCGGCCCCGGCTTTTGCCGTTCAAAAAGACCTCCACCTCATCGAGGTTCGAGTGAACCCACACCGAAATCTCCTCGCCTTCCCTGCCCTCCCACGTCCAGTGCGGAAACAGATGCAGCACCGGCTCTTTGGTCCACCACGCTTTGTAGTAGAAGAAGTTGTCCTTGGGGAATCCGCACATATCGACGATGCCGAAGTTCGAATTGATCGACGGCCAGCCATAAGGCGTTGGCTCACCGCGGTAATCGAAGCCGGTCCAAGCAAAGCCACCCGCTTCCCACTCGCGCGTGGCATAGAACGTCCACCACTCCTCGGCAAGCTGGCTCCATTCGGTGTGGTTCACGTCGTAGGCGCTGAGCGAGTTGCGTAGCGGATCGGTCCGGTAGCAGCCGCGTTGCGAAATCGTGCTTGCCGTCTCCGATCCGTAAATGGGCCGCGTGGGATGCTCCTTGTGAAATGCATCGGGATACTTCGAGCTCGTAGTTGAAGCCCACAATGTCGAGCGAATCGGAGAGCCCTTTCTCGTTGTCTCCATTCACCGCCGCACCCACCACGCGCGTTGGGTCGAGCTCGTGGCAGCGCTCAACCATCGTTGCCGCGATCTTCGCGCCTTCCTCGGCCTGATCGTTCTGCAGATGCCACTCCTCATTGCCGATGGACCAGATGATGATCGAGGGCGAGTTGCGGTAGCGCTTGATCATGACCTCAAGCTGCGCGAGGCCTTCGGGGCTCGAGCTCATCTGGCGCGTTTCGCACATCATCATCACGCCCATGCGGTCGCAGGCTTCAACCAGCTCCGGCGTGGGCATGTTGTGCGATGTGCGAATTGCATTGCAGCCCATCTCCTGCAGCACCCCGATGCGGAATGCCTGCAACCGATCGGGCAGCGCCGCGCCCACTCCGGCGTGGTCCTGATGGTTGCAGGTTCCCTGGATCTTCATCGATTTCCCATTCAGGAAGAACCCATGATCGGCATCGAAGCGGACCGTGCGCACGCCAAACGTGATGCGCTCGGTGTCGCGGACTCTGTCGGCAGTTCTAACCGTCACAACGGCGGTGTACAGGTTAGGCGTATCGACGGACCATAGAGCCGGGCTCGCGATGGATTTCCCTGTCTCTTCTAATTCGACGTTTGCGTCGGGATCGACCGTCTTTTCGTCGAACTGCGACTGCGCAACGCGATTGCCTTGTGGATCGTGAACCTCCCACGAAACCTGAAATGTCTCGCTCTTGGTCCCTCGATTCATGACCGTTGTGCCGAAGGTGAGGATTGCGGAGTCGCCTTGAACCTGGCTACGCACGTAGCTCTCCCACTTACCCAGGTGCAGCGCATCAGTCTTCGTCAGCCACACGTGCCGGTAGATTCCAGCACCCTCGTAAAACCACCCATCGCCAAAGCTGGCGTCCACGCGCACCACGATGCAGTTCTTCGCTCCCACCGCGATAAAGTCGGTAATGTCGAAGCGGAACGGCGCATAGCCGTTATCATTGCGGCCGATGAAGCACCCATTCACGAAGACGAGCACGTCGCGAAATGCACCGTCGAACTCGACCGCGATGCGGCGGCCGGCGTCGCTCGCCGGAATGTCGAACTCGCGCCGGTACCACCCCACGCTTGTCTCCGGATACCGCCGCCCCAGCGGCTTGAATCCATGCGACGCCAGAGTGTCATCCCAAACGAACGGCAGCTCGACCGCCCAGTCGTGAGGCAGATTCAGCGATCGCCATTTGGAGTCGTCGTAGCCCGCCTTTGCGATCTTGAAGTCTCCGGTTTTAGAGAAGTCGTCCTGGCCGGTTCCAAATCCGAAGTCCCGAGCCGGGTCGGTGCCGTTGCCGAACTTGAACCTCCAGCCAGCGTCGAAAACCAATTTCTCGCGCGGTCCAAGCGCGGCCGGGCCGCCAGCGGGGCTCGCATCGGTAGCCATAAAGGCCGCGGCGCGCGCCCAGCCCGCACGGGCCAGCAGGGACGAGGTTGAGAGAGCCAATCCGGATGAGAGCAGAGTGCGGCGAGAAATGGGAGACATGTCAACCTCTTTCCGATGGATGCCCGGCGCGGATACGTTGAGATGATAAAGCGGCTGTCAACATGGCACTATAAACCACCCCGTGCAGGGCTGTATACGCTTTCAGGAAATGCTGCAGTGCCGTCTCGCGCGGAGCCGAATCGGCCCCCGGGTTAAGCGCAGAGCAAACGCGTTAGAGATGGTAAACTCAGACAGTCAGCCCGCATGATCGGAGAGATGGCCGAGTGGCTGAAGGCGCACGCTTGGAAAGCGTGTTTAGGGGAAACTCTAACCTGGGTTCGAATCCCAGTCTCTCCGCCAGCATTTAGTACAAGTTTTTGATTCTACTTGTAATATGCACATTAAATTAGATTTATACGCAATCACTGTAGTCACATGCGTCACTTTAATACCTTCCAATTCCCCTGATTCCGACGAAAAACCATAACATTTGAAAATTACCATAACACGGCTTTTCCGAGATAAGCGGCCCTCCTTGGGGCCTTATTATGCAGCCATTCAAATGCACTCGATCGCGATTTTGCCGCTTCCTGCAGTCTTGGAGTCGGTCGAGCGCTTGGATTGTCGAGGCGGCCAAAGTTCGCGAATTCCGGCACGTACGGCGCAAATCCGCGCGTCCCAATGGACTTCAACTTGAAGTGTTTCAAAAGGCCTTGCTGGACATTAAGCACGGCCCGATCAGGCGGTTAGGATGAATCGACCGATTCTCAATGGCCCTCCATTTGATCAGCACACTTCCTGCACACCTTCAGAAGTTCGACATCGCGAAACTCGCAATCGTGCTGCCTGGGGTGGCTGATGCCGGATCAGTAGTCGCACTTCTGTCTCCATCGATGCAGTTTGCCCACGTCGCTCACACGGGCGCGGGCCCTCTATACTTTAGAAACAGCTTCTGCCATCGTGAACCTGCGTACGCTCAGGCAACGCCTGCACTGACCTTCAAGAGGGTATATGGAATACACTCCGATTCGAGTTAGCGACATCATTCGGCAGGTGAACCACGATATATATTTGCCAGCCATCCAGCGGGAATTCGTCTGGGGTACTGATCGTATTGAGCGCCTGTTCGACTCAATCATGGCCGACTTCCCAGTCGGATCCTTCCTCTTTTGGCGATTGAAGCAGGAGAACAAGGACGAATGGCCGGTGTATGAGTTCATTCGGCAATTCGATTGTGATTCCCCCCATAACCCACCCGCAAACATGGCGGGGATTACGAAGGACATCACCCTTGTCCTGGATGGCCAGCAGCGCATCACGTCTCTCTTCATAGGTCTTCGCGGGTCATACCGCCACTTTTACTACCGCTGGAGACAGACCCAGCTCTACTTGAATTTATTGAAGGTGCCGCTGCCCAATGACGACAATCCCGAGGAACTGACCTATGGCTTCGCATTTCGGGAGGGTGCGGGGACAAATGGCGATGTACCTCAATTGTGGTATCAGGTCGGCAGGATTCTCGATTTTGAAGATGCTGAAGATGCTAAATCGGATATGAAGCCGGATCTGGCGGGCCTCACCGAGGAACAGCGTGAAAATGCAAACAAGCTGATCGGGCGCCTTCACAATCGCATCCATACGACTCTCGTAGGGAACTACTATGAGGAGCGGTCCCAGGATTACGATAAAGTTCTGCAGGTGTTCGTTCGAGCCAACTCCGCGGGGCAACCGCTTGAGTACTCTGACCTTCTGCTGGCCACCGCTACGGCAAAATGGGAGAAACTGGATGCGCGAAGTGAGATAAATAACTTTACAGGCGCTCTCAACGAAATCGGCAACGGCTACAGCTTTGGCAAGGATTTCGTGCTGAAGGCCAGCTTGTATCTTAGCGAGAACCTGCCGATTCAATACAAAGTTAAGAACTTCACGAGAAAGAACCTCCGCATCATTGAAGAAAATTGGGAAAAAATAAAGGATTCTTTATCGCTGACCGTGCGGCTTATATCCCGCTTCGGGTTCAACGACAAGAACATTGTGGCTCCCTCTGCATTATTACCGATCGCTTTCTACCTGATGAAGCGCGGGAACTTCTCGTTCGATACATCATCAAAGGCCGAAGATGCCGACGCACAGATCGCGATCCGCAGATGGTTTATTTTCGTCACACTTAAGAACGCCTTCGGAAGCTCGTTGGACACGACGCTCACAAGGCTGAGAGAGTTGTTGCTCGCCACAGCCGCCGACTCTCCCTTTCCGGCGGATTCTCTGTACGCATCGCTTACGATCAAGCCCCAGTTTGACGATAGCGAAATTGAACGGATTCTCAGCAACCAATACCAGGGTCGCTACACGAATCTGATTTTGTCGCTTCTATACCCCGACCGAGACTGGCGCGATTCCATCATTCACGAAGATCACATCTTTCCCCAATCCGAATTCAGCGTTCGCGGCTTGAAAAAACGCGGGTACGACGACGTGAAAGTGGTGTCTTACATGTCGAAGTACAACGTCCTTGCGAATCTTGAATTGCTGAGAGATTCGGAAAACCTGTCGAAGAATGCGACACCGTTTGACGTGTGGATACAGTCGAGAGACGAAGGGTTTAGGAAGCGGCACTCAATACCCAACTTACCCGAATACAATTTCGACTCATTCGAACAATTCTTCAATGCACGGCAGGCGATCATCGTTGCCGCGCTTAAGGCCCTTTCAGACTGAAGCCTCCAGGATCCATCAGCCCCTTCGAGGAAAACTCCTTTCATGAAACTTAATTAGTCTGAATTTTCAACTTCATAACGCCGATAAAATGCTCGACAGTCCCGCGAGCAGCACGGAGCAAGCAGTCCAGATTGCAGCTTTCGCGTTCAATTCTGCCGACTTCGAATTCGCCGCAAGTGTCCCTCCGATCCATCCCGCTTCTGCATCCGCGCGTTCTCCGGGCTCTACAAGCCCCAAAGCACCCTGAGGCCAGATCGGTTCAACCTGAATCCTGCTTGACCGGTACCAATACCAGGCTGCGACCAGTCCGGTGACTAACGCTCCACCGGCCGACGTTATCCCCGCGAGTCTCATTTCACGACCTCCCGTCACCGTCTTTGTAATCCAAATCTTACAGTCCATCTTGCTCAGACTGAGCACGCTCCATTATGCTAGCCGGGCAATAAAAGGATTGCCCTTCCGCCGCTATGGATCCAGCGTTTAGCAGATTACTAGAGAGCCTGCATCCCCAATTCGAACGCCTCATTGCCATGCCTCCCTTCAGGGGCGGCATGTTGCCTAAAAACATGCCGAAGCAAGGCGTTTATCTCTTCAGCGAGGGCGGAGTTCATTTATACGTCGGCAGATCAAACAAGATGCGTGCGCGCTATGGACGCCATTGCAATCCGGGCGCAACGCACCGAATGGCCTCTTTCGCCTTTAAACTAGCTCGCGAAGCGACTGGCAGAATGACGGCCAGCTACAAGGCTGGGGATGAGAGCCGGAAAGGCCTCATGCTTAATCCAGAGTTCAGTGCTGCCTTCAAAACTGCGAAGGCACGCATCAGGGAAATGGATTACCGGTTTGTCGAAGAGACCGACCAGAACGCACAGGCGTTGCTCGAAATCTACTGCACGCTCGTCCTGAAGACACCCCACAACGACTTCAACACGCACTAGCCAGGCCTTCCGCATACGACGAAAAACATAGAGTGTGTAGGCTGCCCAGGCCTAAATCGCGTTCTCTCGTAAATCTCACCAATTGGCTGCTCCGTGCCTGCCATCTCCGGATTCTTTCCACTGGGCAACCCCAGGTGCCTGTGCATTAAAAGGCGTCGAGAGCTTGCCCCCACCATTACAATGGAGGCACTTTGCTAACCGAACGCCACAAGGAAATAACCGACAAGATCTGGGAGATTGCCAACCGGCTGCGCGGGCCCTACCGCCCGCCGCAGTATCGGCTGGTCATGCTGCCGATGATCGTATTGCGCCGCCTCGATTCCGTCCTTGAGCCCACCAAGGACGCGGTACTCAAGGAGCATAAACGGCTCAAAGCTGCGCACACGCCGGAGAAAGCATTGCCGCGGCTTCTCACGAAGATTGTCAACTTTGACCGCAAGCAGCCCCTCTACAACATCAGTCCCTTCACGTTCCAAAAATTGCTGGGCGACAGCGAGAACATCGCGCCCAATCTCGTCGCCTACATCAATGGTTTCTCCGAAACGGCTCGGCGCATCTTTGAGAAGTTCAAGTTCGGGGACCAGATCGAAAAGCTTGATTCGAGCAACCGCTTGTTCGTGATCGTTAAGGCAATGGCCGGCATTGACCTGCACCCGGACCGGATCAGCAACATCGAGATGGGCTATATCTTCGAACACCTTGTCATGAAGTTTAACGAGCAGGCGAACGAAGAGGCCGGCGATCACTTCACGCCGCGCGAGGTGATCCGGCTGATGACTCACCTCGTTTATACGGGGGAGGAAGATGTCTACAAGCCGGGCGTCTACCGTGAGATTTACGACCCTGCCTGCGGTACAGGCGGCATGTTATCAGTCTCCGAGGCAACGATTCGCGCCGGCAACAAGAAGGCCAATCTGGGCCTCTATGGGCAGGAGTACAACGACGAAAGCTGGGCGATCTGCTGCTCAGACATGCTCATCAAGGATGAAGAAACCGACCAGATAGTCCTCGGCGACACGCTCGGCGATGGCAAGACTCGCGATGGGTTTCCCGGCAAGGAATTCCATTACATGCTCGCCAATCCCCCGTTTGGCGTGGAGTGGAAGGATCAACAGAAGGTAGTCGAAAAGGAAGCCGATGAGCTCGGCTTTTCCGGCCGATTCGGCGCGGGGCTACCCGCGATCAACGATGGGTCCCTGCTTTTCCTACAGCACATGATCTCGAAAATGAAGGACCCGCCGGAGAGGAAAGGCGAAGGATCGAAGATTGCCATCATCTTTAATGGCTCTCCCCTCTTCAGCGGCGATGCGGGTTCCGGTCCGTCCAACATTCGCCGCTGGATCATCGAGAACGACTGGCTCGACACGATTGTCGCCCTGCCAGACCAGCTCTTCTATAACACTGGCATCTTCACTTACATCTGGCTGGTCACCAATCGCAAGCCGCGGGAGCGGCGCGGCAAGGTGCAGTTGATCGACGGCACTCGCTTCTTTCAGAAGATGAAGAAGAGTCTCAACAACAAACGCAACGAACTAAGCGAACCGCAAATTGCTCGGCTAACCGAAATCTATGGGAATTTTCGAAATGGCGAGCGGGAAACGGTGCCGATCGACGGAAAGCCCGAGAAGCGAGTCGTCAGCCGTATCTTCGAGAATCGTGAATTTGGTTTTCTCAAGGTGACGGTTGAACGGCCTCTGCGCCTTAATTTCGAGGCAACCAAAGAGCGCATTGCTCGGCTCGACGATCAATCGGCTTTTGCCGGGCTTGCGGTGTCAAAGAAACGCAAGGACGCCAAGGCAATGAAAGCCGAAGAAGAGGAAGGTCGCGCCCTGCAGGATGCGATTCGAACGCTTCTTAAGACGCTCTCCGGCAAGGGCCGCTACCTGGATCGCGAGCGGTTCGCGGCAGACCTGGATGCTGCCGCCGGACGCGCGAAGCTGAAGCTGTCCACACCGATCAAGAAGGCCATTTTCGCCGCGCTGGGTGAGCGCGATTTAAAGGCGGAAATCTGCCGCGACGCAGATGGGGATCCGGAGCCTGACAGCGAGCTTCGCGACACCGAGAATATCCCCCTCCCACGCGGCAACGCGCTACCTCTGCCCATCGGCTTCGGTCCAGATCAGCCCAATGACGAGTTGGTAGAAGCAATGCGCCCAGCAATCGACGCGTACATCGCGGCAGAAGTGCTGCCCCATGTGCCCGATGCCTGGGTGGATTACACGAAGACGAAGGTGGGCTACGAAATCCCAATTAATCGGCATTTCTACGTCTACAAGCCGCCGCGCCCGCTGGCCACGATTGAGGCGGACATTACGAAGTTGGAAGGTGAGATCGCAGAGCTCGCTTAAGGGGCTAACGACATGAGCGCCGCGGTCTTTTCTGAGGCTCCCTGGCCGTCAAAGCGTCTGAAATTCTGCGCCTCATATAACGACGAGGTGTTGCCGGAAAGCACAGACGAGCTCGAGTCCATCGACTATGTGGATATTCTCCGATGTGGCGCTTGTTGGCGGGATTGAACGGTCCACACCTATGTTGTTCCATCAGGCGCCTTCCCGTGCCCGACGCAGGGTTCGAAGTGGCGACATTTTAGTCTCCACTGTCCGAACCTACCTGAAAGCCATCGCAGCCGTACGGGACGCGCCGGACAATCTGATCGCTTCTACCGGATTCTGCGTGATCCGTCCCAAGGATGTGCTAGATGCAGACTACGCTGGCTGGGCGGCGAAGTCTGAAGAGTTCGTCGGCGAGGTGGTCTCGCGCTCCGTCGGCGTCAGCTATCCAGCTATCAACGCGAGTCAGCTGGTTGACATCAGGATTCCGCTCCCAGCCATTGGAACACAGCGCCGCATCGCTACTTTCTTGAACCAAAAGTCCGCGCAGATCGATGGGTTGATAGCTAAGAAGCAGGCGCTGCTGGACCGGCTCGCGGAGAAGCGGCAGGCGCTCATCACCCATGCTGTCACCCAAGGCCTGGACCCCGCCGCGCCAATGAAGGACAGCGGAATTCACTGGCTCGGCCAAATCCCCGCCCACTGGGAAATCAGGCCTCTTCGTTGGTTCATTCGCATTCGGTCGGGAGATGGGCTCACCAGTGAGCAGATGAGCGCTGAAGAGTCACCGGAGTATGTGGTCCCCGTGATCGGCGGAAACGGAATCATGGGTTATACGAACAAATGCAACTCGGAGGGCGTAACTCTTGTCATCGGTCGAGTTGGCGCTCTGTGCGGGAACGTTCACAAAGTTTCCGGTGAGGCTTGGATCACTGATAACGCTTTGGCAGTTTCGAGTGTCCGAGATTTCGATTCAGCCTACTTGGTGTATCAACTTAGGCTACTGGACCTCAACACGCTGGCCACCGTCAACGCACAGCCATTGATGACTGGAGCAACAGTAAAGGCTCAACGTTTAGCTTGCCCTCCTGCTAGCGAACAGAAATCGATTGTCAACTGGCTGGATGCGAAATCGGCGACTTTGCTGATCGCTGAAGATCAAATAATGAAGAGTCTTCGAGTGTTGAATGAATACCGCTCTGCCCTCATCACCGCCGCCGTCACCGGTCAGATCGAGGAGTTGCGCTAATGCCTGGCCATACCGAACTAGCTTTCGAATCCGCAATCGAATATGGCTTGGTTAGCGGTGACCGCTATGAAATGCGCTCACCCAATGACTACGATCCTGCCGTCGCTCTCTTTCCGGACGATGTGATCGGCTTCATCCGCGCCAGTCAGTCCGCGCGCTGGGAGCAGTTGGAGTCGATGCTCAAGGACCGCACTGGCGACACCATCATCGACAGTCTGACCAAAGAGCTGGTGAGTAAGGGCGCACTGGGGGTGCTGCGCCATGGCTTCAAGTGCTATGGCAAGGAACTCCGTCTCGCCTATTTTCGGCCAAATTCGAGCATGAACCCGGAAAGCGCTGCACGATATGCCGCGAACCGTCTGACCATCACGCGGCAGGTGTGCTTCACATCCAATGTGCTCAAAAAGCCGGATGGAACACCGCGCAAGTGCATCATTGACGTGGTGCTGAGCGTCAATGGGCTGCCGGTCGTTACCGCAGAGCTTAAGAATCCGCTCACCGGGCAGCGTGCCGAGGATGCCTGTAAGCAGTACATGAATGACCGCGACGGGCGTGATCCCTTATTCCGCTTCAAGGAACGCGCGCTGGTTCACTTCGCCGTCGATCCTGACGAGGCGTGGATGACCACCGAGCTGAAGGGCACTGAGACTGTCTTTCTACCTTTCAATCGTGGGCACAACCTTGGCGCTGGTAACCCGCCTGTGGAGGGCAATTGGAAGACGCACTATCTCTGGGATGAAGTGCTGTGCGCCGACAGCCTGCTGGACATTCTCCAGCGCTTCATGCATCTGGAAGTCACCGAACGCACCGTTGATACTCCGACCGGCAAACGCACAGTGCGGAAAGAGGCGATGATCTTTCCGCGTTACCACCAGCTCGATTCCGTGCGGAAGCTCGTCGCTCACGCGCGGGAGCATGGGCCGGGGCGCAACTACCTAATTCAGCATTCCGCCGGCTCGGGCAAGTCGAATAGTATCGCGTGGCTCGCGCATCGGCTAGCTAGCCTGCATGACGCCGCCGATGCCAAGGTATTCGATTCGGTCATTGTCATCACCGACCGGCGTGTGCTTGACCAGCAGTTGCAGAACACTGTTTACCAGTTTGAGCACAAGACCGGCGTGGTCGAGAAGATCGAGGAGAATACGCAGCAGCTTGCCAAGGCGCTGGCAGGCGGGACTCCGATTATCATCTCGACAATTCAAAAATTCCCGTTCATCAGCCAGGCGATCCGCACACTGGAGAAGAAGGGCGAAGCGGTGGAGGTGAATACCGCCGGAAAGCGTTTCGCCGTAATAGTTGACGAGGCACATAGTTCGCAATCCGGCGAGACGGTCGCGGCGCTCAAGGGCATTCTGAACAAGGACGGCATTGCCGACGCTATCGCCGCGCAGCTCAGCGATGAGGAAGACGAAGAACTGTCTGAGGAGGCCAGGGCCGCTATCAAGAAGGAGATGATGAGTCGAGCGCGCCAGCCAAATCTCAGCTTCTTCGCTTTCACTGCCACGCCGAAGTTCAAAACGAAGGCGGTATTCGACGAGCCGGGCCCATCGGGTGCCTCGCCTTTCCATCTTTATTCAATGCGGCAGGCGATCGAAGAAGGATTTATCCTTGACGTCCTTCAAAACTACACGACCTATAAGCGCTTTTTCGGCCTGATCAAGCAGATCGAGAATGATCCCGAGGTGCCGAAAAAGGCGGCGGCGAAGGCGCTAGGGCAATTTCTGGAGCTGCACCCCGTCAACATTGAACAAGTCGTGCAGGTGATCATCGAGCATTTTCGTTTGAAGGTGATGCACGAGCTGGGCGGGCGAGCGAAGGCGATGGTAGTCACCGCGTCACGCCTCTCAGCGGTCAAGTACAAGCAGGCGTTCGATCGCTACATAAAGGAAAAGGGCTACATCGGCATTCGCGCCTTGGTCGCTTTCTCCGGGACAGTTCAGGATCCGGATCAGCCAGGCTCTACCTTCACCGAAGTGGGGATGAACAACGGCCTGTCGGAACGTGAGCTCCCCGAGCGTTTCTCCGGTGAGGAATACCGCGTGCTTATTGTCGCCGAGAAATATCAAACTGGATTTGATCAGCCCTTGTTGCAATCTATGTATGTTGTGAAGAGGTTGGCGGGGGTACAGGCAGTTCAGACTCTCTCGCGCCTCAACCGCACGGCCCCCGGCAAGACGCGCACCTTCGTCCTCGACTTCCGTAACGAGGAAGACGACATCTTCAAATCGTTTAAGCCTTATTACGAGGCGACTCCAGTCGGAGAAAATGTCGATCCGCAGAAGCTCAACGAGCTGCACAATAAACTGCTAATGCCCGCTATTTTTACACCGCAGGATGTGGCGGAATTCGCCGGAATCTGGTTCAAAGCACGCCGCGATCCGAGCGGCCAGGATCACAGACTGATGAATGCCGTTCTGGATCGATGTGTCGCCCGCTTCAAGGAGCGTGCAGAGACGGAACGAGAGGACTTCCGGGGCCTGCTCGTAACCTTTCGCAATTTGTATGGCTTCCTGTCACAAATCCTCCCGTATTTCGACGAGGAGTTGGAACGTCTTTACGCTTTCGTGCGCAATCTAATAGCAAAGTTGCCTCAACCCGGCGACGGTGCCAAATTCACGCTCGACGATGACGTGGCATTGAAGTTTTTCCGCCTGCAACAGGTGAGCGATGGCACGATCGACCTTTCGCAAGGTGAAGCCGATCCCCTCAAAGGGCCAACAGACGTAGGCACCGGAGCGCAAACTGATAAAGTCGTTCCGCTTTCCACGCTTGTCGACCAGCTCAATGAACGCTTCGGCACCGACTTCACCGCGGCCGATCAGCTCTTCTTCGATCAGGTGCGCGCCACGGCAGAACGCGACGACAAGATCGTCGAAGCGGCAAAGGCGAACAGTTTGGGCAACTTCTCAGACTTCTTCGGTCGGATACTCGATGACTTGTTCATCCAGCGAATGGACGGAAATGACGAGATCTTCCGTCGCGTGATGAGCGACAAGCAGTTCCGTTCGGTTGCACAAGACTATCTAGCTCAAGAAGTCTTCCAGCGAATTAATCAGAGCGCAGCCGCAGAGGTATTGGATAGAGACGCTTGATTGTGGTCGTCTCCTGAGGGCTTTGACCACGGCCCGCGCGGGACGTTATTAGCATGGAGCGGCGCGCTCACAACACATCCGAACTGGGAAATTTGGAGGTCTGGTGCGATTCCACGCATTCGGCCTGCTCATGACCGGTCAGCGCCTCGCGCTGGTCGTTCCGCTATCGCGGATCAGAAAACAGACGCTAGCAAATTTTGTGGAATGGCGCGGGCTCGTGAAGAGAAGAACTAGTCCTTAATCGTGGCCAGTTCCTTCTCCGCTCGGGGAATTAAGAGCGCGAGACCAATATAGCCCTCTTGGAATTCTCCGCGATGGTCAAGGAATCGATGTAGTGCTTGTTCTGCTCCATTGGAATCACCAATACTTAGAAGCTCCTGACCGAGGTAAAAGTCATATAGCGGGTTAGCGTGAGTTTCATATGCCTGCTCGAAAGCTCTCACCGCGCCTTGTGTTGAGCGCGGTGAAGCCATCTCGCGCATCCCTTCTATAAAAAGCTTCGTCGCGGCGCGTTCACTCTCATCGGAGGTGGAATACAGGTCTGCTGTTTCCGTCGCGTCTTCGAAATCACGGCACATAGCGAGAAGTCGCAATGCGTAGTCTACATCAACCAATGCCGTGTCGATTTTCTGAGATTCTTGCCAGCTGTCTGAGATAGCCAATGCACTGGAAATATGCTCCCTGCCCTCACCTTCGCGCCCAGAAGTTGCATCGACAGATGCCAGATCGATTTCCCAGTTAGCCTTCTGTTCTGCTGGCCCATTGTAATTATGAATTTCATTCTCTATGTATCCGGCGACGACACCTGGGTCAACCCCAGACAGAAGCATCGCTTGAATTCTTCCATTGATGGAACCGTCGGTGGCCGAAGCCTCATTCTCAGACTGCCCAAAATGGTCTTCACGCTCGAATGCATCCATGGCCAAGTTGTAGTGCTCCTGGCCCAGTTGCGCAAAGCCGAACTCTTCTAATACATAGGGTGTCTGTTTCACGTCTTCAGGAAGCGCATCGAAGAATTTAATTGAGTTGTCGAATTGGTTCAAGGCGTTTTGCGCCTGGAGTAGCCCAACCACGCAGTCGGTATCATGAGGTTCTATCGAAAGACAGGCGCGAAACGCATCGGCGGCTTTATCAAAGTTGAGTTCGTGGGAGTAAAGCTCGAACCCGTACATTCGCCAGGCGTCAATGTCTCCAGGTGATAAGACAGTTGCTTCGCGGAAGTACCTCATCGCTTCCGCAATGTCGCCATGATTGTCAGAGCGCATTCCCTCTTCCATTTGGATTTGTGTCTGTGATGGAGCGCTCTTCTGGTTCTTCAATTGATCCAAGATTTCATCGGTTTGATTAGTTCTATCATCGACTGTATTTAGCGATTCCCACCATGCCGCCAGCAGGTAGGCTCGTATCAAGGATGGATCGGCGGCAATCGCCTTGCGAGCGAGTTCGATGCTCTCTTGATCATGACCGGCGTTATGGGTACGGATCGCATTAATGAGGAAAATCGACGCGATATGTCGCGGCGAACGGACATATTGCTCGTACTTGTACATTCCCAAGCAGCCGAGCACAAGCGTCAGCAGCGCCGCGACACCCAAAACCCTCGGCCAAACTCTACGGCGTAGACGACTTTTCCCAGCCTTTGTTCCACGCGATGATTCTGTTTCAGAAACCGGCGTACTCGATTCAGGGGACGATTCCTCCACGGGTTCTGAGAAGTGGTAACCCTGCGTGGAAATCGTCTTGATGAAATTCCTGCCTCCATGTTGCTCCAACGCGTCGCGAATGTTGCTGATGTTGACATGGACATTGCCATCATTGACCGAAGTTCCGGGCCACACCCCGGCCAGGAGCTCTTCCTTGGTCACAACTCGATTCCGATTCTCGATTAAATACGTGAGAACGGCCATCGCCTTTGGCGTGAGCTCGATGGGTTGGCCATCTTCTGTGTTCAAGGACCTTAGGTTGAGATCGAGGCAAAAAACGCCGAACCTATATCGTTTCAACACTTTAAGTCCCTCTTAAGGCAAGAGTTAGCGCTATTCTAGCACCATTTATGCCGCAAAACAGAAGACTCTAAGGACGCCAAAGCGAACGCGGAGCATATTGGCGGTGGGACCGCAAAACGTATGCAGCGAATGCGAAGTGGGACCGCTAATCGAACAGGTTCCCTAAAGGCCAGAGAGGAGTTCTCATGAAATTCCAGTTACAGAACGCCGAGTTCCCAAGGAAGAGGCGTAATGGATCCTCCAATTGGGGAGAGCTAATTGAATGTTTGAAGCAGATGGTGCCCGAGAGCAGCCAGGCCGTTTTTGTCCCGCTCGAGACACGTAAAGAAGTCGAGAACGCCAGAGCAGCTCTTAGGCAGTTGGTGAGGCGGCGACAAATGAATATTGCAACGGCTGCTGAATTTGAAAACGAACTGCCAGGAGCAAAGTGCATTGGGTTTAGGATCTGGAGGATTCGATGATAAGGAAAGCAGACAGAACAGCCCACATGATGATCGGCCGAGCGTCAGCCACCGGCAATAAACAGAAACCAATCACGCAACCGAGACAGCAGTCTCGTTCAAGAATTCAACTCTAGGAGGGCGATATGGCAATATCTGTGCTTTTGAAAAGTATCCTTGGCGGCGCTGGTCGGCTCAAGAATGAGGACGACCACGACATTTCCGCAGTGTCGCAATTGGACCCTGCCACTTCTGTTATATCCGCAGACGACTCAGACACCAACTCTACTTGCTTCGATTTCGGGGAAGATACGGCCGCTGACAGCTCGCGGCGGACCGTCCGCACCGATACCCCTGGCGACCGTGCATTCGGCTCCGGCATGCGCGTCATCGTTCGCAATGTTGACATCGGCTTCGGCTATGGGGCCTCGGAAATCGAATCGTACGCTGAGAAGGAAGCACGCGAAGAAGGAGACAAATCGCTTCCCAGCATCGATATTCCTGCAGGAAAGGAGGCTGGCGGCCGAGACGGTAATCCGCGAGCGCTCGAAAAAGGTATTCAGCGACTGGATAAGAGTCCTACACGAAAGGATCGGCGACGCAATACTTTCGGCTTGCATCACCGCCGGCGAGAGGATGGAGCTGCTCAAGAACGCCGTCCATGAGCTCGAACAGACCCTGGCTCGGATTGCGCGCCTTGAGGCGACCACGCGCCCGTCGAGCGTGGCCGAGGAGTCTTTCCCGCGTGCTGGATACGAGCGCCTCATGAAACATTGGTTTTACGTGGCCATCATCGGGATGCTAATGGTCGGCGATTGGGTGGCAAACGTGCCCGTCTTCCGTGAGTTGCTTCCTCAGGATGCGGGCACGGAGGACTTCTGGAGGCACATACTTCAGCAGTCTGAGAAGTTTGGCTCCTGGGCCGGTGTATACCGGGTCTGGGAAAGGGTGATCTTCTCGCCTGATGTCACGATCCTAGCCTTTGTCGTTATTATGATCCTCGTCTTTTCGGGTCACGTGTGCGGTTTCTCGCTGCGCCGCCTGTTTGCACTCCCTTCCAAGACCGATCCTTCCATCGCCGAAGAGCTCCACCCGCAGCGCCAGCAAATGTGGGTCGCGCTTATCTGTAGTTGCGTGGCCATGATTCTCTGTCTTTCGTTCCTGTTTATTTCGCGGAGCGAACTGCAGGCGAGCGCCACCGCGCGTCTTGAGGTGACCAAGGCCGAGGTCCAAATGTATACGAAACAGCTCATGGAGGCCAAGGCCGCAAGCGATGACGACGGGCTTGTAGATTCACAGGTCAAGCTCGGCGACGCAGACAAGCGTCTTGACCAGCGCACCAAGGACTTCGACTACGCCACTCGTATCTCAATAATGAATTTCCCCATATTGTTGCTCAACACGGCTTTGGTCCTCTGTGCCGCCGTTGGCGCTTACTTGGTGAGTTCGGGCAAGGTGTCGCAGTGGGCCGATTCCGAAACCACTTTCTCGGGTAAAAAGAAAGAGCTGATCCGGCTCCACGAAGAGGCAAAATTGCAGCGTGAAGGGGTTGGAAGACTGATCGCCTCAGTTCAGGCGGCGCTGTCCGAAGCTGATTTTCTGTCGAGGGCAAAGCCATTTCACGGCTGGGAAGCAAAGGCTGCCAGGCTCGAAAGCATCATCCCGCTATTCCGCAGCACCAACGCGACCCATCGCGGCGTCAACGTGCAACAAGTGAAAGGCTTTGGGCCTCTGGTGAAACTCGAACTTCCTTTGGTGGATGAAAACGAAACGATTCAACCAGCGGGTATGAATGATCGCCTCGGCGCGCTCGAAACCGAGTTCCGGGTAGTTCGGACGCACATTGAATCCCTGCACATGGCCAGTCTGAACGGAGACGCAAAAGTAAACCTGAACGAATTCGAAGAGGTGAACCAAAACGAATATTCATTAGTAAGCCCGAAAGGAGTCGCGGCATGACAAAGTTCCCGTACGTCCCATTACTAACCGGCTTTGGCGTTCTCGCCTCAGCCGCAATCGCAGTTCCTTTGAGCGGCTGCAAGCATGCTCCTGCTTCGCCAGCAGCCGCAGTATCGCCGGTCGCATCGGCAGTCTCCGATGGCACCACTCATTCGGAAGCCGGTGCGTGGATCGCCAACCCTGCGCCGGCCGGAACCGATTTAAAGTGCGCGGTCACGCGTCAATATTTGGTTGTTGTCGATATCTCCTCGAGCCGGAATGAGGAAACGCTCGCACAAGACAAGGAGTTTCTCAAGGCGACGGTTCAAAACCTCTGCCTCGGCGATCAGATCGTCCTACAACAAGTGCATTACAACGGTTCGCACGACGGCGCTAAGCATTGGTCGCAGACAATGCCCACCCCCGCGAACGCGGATTTTGTCGCTCAGGACGACAGAGATCGCCTTGCAGCTACGATTGATGCCATCAACGACATCACGCCTCACTATTTCGATAGCAGCGACAGGCAACCCGTGCTCCGCACCGATCTGTTCGCCACGTTGAAAGATATCGGTGAATTTGCCGGGGACGGTGGCAATCGCTCACGGGTGATTCTCCTGCTTTCTGACATGCTCCAGTCTGCTAACGGGATCGAGATGCAAGGTCAGAGTCACATGCCGCCTGCGGGATGGATAGAAAAACAACGGAAACTGGGCAATCTGCCAAGCTTCGGCGGGGCTTGCGTTTTTGTCGTCGGCGGAGATCAGACACCTACAGTGAGGAGCTTCTGGAAGTCTTATTTCACAGCCACTGGGGCGTCCTTGGCTGACAAAAACTACCGCTCCACAGTCCCGTTGCAAGGCGCTCAGATTTGTAACTGATGATAGGCCATCGCCCCAGAACTCACTTCTGGCTAGTTTTACGGGCCATATTCTCTCCTAAAGCGAAAAATGCGGCCACGCGTGGCACACGTGGGCGCTGCCTAGGATTGGATTTATTGGGCAAATCGGGTGATGGGTGACTGACGGGGTTCAGCATCTGCTGTTCCACCGGAGGTCTGCGGATTGACCCTGAATCGGGGATACCAGCGCTCATTGGGCGGAGGTGGACATCACCGGTCAGTCTCTTTGGGAGGGCTTGCGAAGCTGTCTTTCATCCTGCCGTTTGAGTGCCTGCTTCAGGGCGTCCTCTCTTACCACGGGATCTTCGAATGTGGAATAGGCCCATCGCGCTAGCCATAGAACGTACCAATTGATGCGAGCAACTCCTCCATCAGGAGGTTGTTTCGGTCTGTGGCGCCGAATGAGAACTTCAGGAAGGATGCCTACCTTCTTGGGAACCGCAGGAAGGTTTGGATTTCGCTGGACTACGACGATCCGGTCGGATGCACCTTTGATGACTGCCTCACCGTGATGGCCGTTTAGACCTTCCGCTTCAATCCAGTCGCAGATAAGGTCGACTGCTACGCGGGTCGATTCCTCTCGCTGAGCTTTAACAACCTCAGGGGATGGTTCTTCGCGTTGCTTTCTGGCAGCCAGCCCGCGTTTCGCTAGCTTGTTTGTGGACATCAGGCCTTGCCGGGCAAGTTCCTGGTCTTCGGCTGATGCTTCAAGACACACGAGTAGATGGCGCAAGAGAGCGGAGCTGCGCTTGAGTTCGCGCGCGATCTGATTAATCGAGATGTCAGGACAAAGGATGGCTTTTATCGCCTGAGCGCGATCCAGGTCGTGGAGATCGTTCCATTTTGAGTCGAGCAGGGCTATGGAGCCATGAGAGAGATCAGGCATCGAATAATCTACTTTCCATGGGGAGTTGAATTGACCTCTCATCAATATTGTAAGGTCCCAATGTCAGGGACCCGCGACTGAGCCTGGCGTTGCTCACCGCGATCGGACCCATTGCGCGGTGATGAGATTCATTTTCAGGGGTGTTGCGCACTGTCTGTCCGGTCATTGCGCAGCGTTTTCGTCGATTTGGACGCCGTTGCGCACTTTTTTGCTGTCCCAGTGCGCTACGATTGTGGTGTATTGAAGGCGTTGCGCGGGTGGGAAACGGTCTGGGGAGCCGTTGCGCATTGCGCGCCTGCTGGCTGTCTTAGTGCGCAACGATTTAGGAGGTTGCAGCCGTTGCGCAGGTGAAGAGGACATGAGTGCGCAACGATTGAAATGGTTTGTAGCCGTTGCGCAGTGGTTTTTGTTGAGATTCTGGTGTTGCGCGGGGAGTTTTCGGTTGAGATTTGGTGCTGCGAACGGGGCTTGAGGGCGCGGCGGGGGAAGAAGGGGACGGAGAGCAGCAAATTTCCTTCTTGGTTACCCTAAATACGCGATTGGGTCGTGTTGGTTAATACTAGAGCGGGGCCCGAACGGCCGAAACGGGTGAAAAGTCGCAAGAAAAGGTAGTGGAAATGTGATCCACTACCTTTCCGTGCAGGATTTCCGTGTTGCTACGCAGGGCTCGAGTTTTAGGGCTATAGCGGGGACAGAATGGGGTGCAAGAGGGGGCCGTCGCGCCCCCGGCGCAGCGGCCCGGGGCGGGAAAAAAGGGACGCGGCGGCCGAAGAAGAGAAGCATCGAATCAAGCTCCATATCAACCTCCATACCAGGCCAAAAAAGATCAGAGTCATATATATAGAAGAGAAGAAGCCAAGGCCTGTCAGACTCATCGCCGGCCAGACTCGAAGCAAATCTCGCCGACAACACAAGCAAAACAAACACCATCAGGCAACGATCAGACAGTCCTGCCGGACACGACACTGGCTCTACCCGGAGTCTCCAGAGGCGCCCGGAAGAAAGCGCTCGTGCCCGAGAGCGGGCTCGAGCTTGCCTGCGTTGCGTAGAACAAGAGAGCCGAGCAGGCTGCGCTCGGGCTGATAGGAGCGCCGGATCGGTAGCGGAGCCGGGCCTGGCGCGCATGCGCGAGAGTTTTAGTGTCAGGCAGGACGGAGAGACCTGGTTGTACTCCCGTGAATAGGGAGCCACATCGCCCAGGATGCGCAGCTTGTGGATGTCGGGATAGTCCTCCGGGCTGAGCCCTTTCAGTTCCGGATGCAGCGCCTCGTAGCCGGCGCCAGGCAGGCGAGCATAGCCGTCGTCGATGCCGACGTAGGGATCACCGACCTTGAAGTTGGTCATGTAATCGTCGCCGGGTAGCCACGATGGCATGGTGTTGGGGATTTCGTTGGCCTGGGGCTCGAAGCTGGCGCGCTGGATGAAACGGCGCAGAGGTTCTGAATAGCCGAAGTGTTCCTTGAGAGAAGGAGAAGGACCTAGACCTGCACCTAGTTCCCGTTCGTAATAACGACGGGAGATGTCCGATCTGGGGCTTTGATAGCACGATGCACACTTACATACTCATCATGGAGTCAAATTTACGTAGTTGTTGGCCCTTGACAGTGTGGGCCGACAGGAGCATAAGTATATGAGCACAACCTTGAAAATGTCCGCATCCCTTCCGTCTTCCTATCTAGAGCGCCAGAGCGCGGGCCGGTTGTTCGGCCACCTCATCTCTGCAACCCGTGAGACTGTCGGGCTCTCCATCGTAGAAGCTGCCCGCTTGTCCGGCATGGAATGCAGCGAGTGGATGGCCATCGAGGAGGGTTCTGTGCCCCAGGACGCCAGCCGGTTGCGGGCCATGGCCGATGCGATGCAGGTCAGCTTCGATCAGATCGGCACGCTGGTTCTGGTCTGCGGGGCGGCCTGGGAGTAGTCATCGGGGCGCGCCCCCCTGGCGCGCCGTACTTATAGCCGGATAATCTCATCTCTGGATAGAGAGGAGGTGAGTCCGATCGTCACAGTCAACAACGAGGAAATGAAACGCATGAATTTGAACGTTCCTGTCAAGTTGCACAATGCCTTCAAGGCGGCGACGGCCGTCCGAGGCCAGAACATGACCGACGAGTTGCTGAAGTTCATCCGCGGCTACGTCGATAAGCACTCATCGAAACCAACAAGGCGGCGCAAATGAAGCGTGCCGCTCTATATATGAGGGTCTCCACGGTCGATCAGCACCCGGAGACCCAGCTCCTCGACCTGCGCCAGATGGCCGCCCAGCGCGGCCTTGAGATCACGCAGGAATATACGGACAGGATCTCCGGCGTCAAAGCCAAGCGGCCGGGCCTCGATCAGATGATGACCGACGCCCGCCGCGGACGCTTCGATGTGGTCCTGGTCTGGGCTTCGGACCGGATCGCCCGCTCGGTCAAGCACTTCCTTGAAGTGCTCGACGAGCTGAACCGGCTGGGCATCGAGTACATCTCGCTCAGAGAAAACATCGACACCGGTGGGCCGCTCGGCCGGGCCATCATCGTGATCGTCGCAGCGATCGCGGAGCTGGAACGCTCTCTGATCATCGAACGGGTGCGCGCCGGCATGCGGCGCGCCCGGCTCGACGGCACGCACATCGGACGCAATCCCTTAACCCTGGACCATGAAGCCATCCGGCGTGAACGCTGCCAGGGACAGAGCCTGCGGAAGATCGCAAAAGGCCATCGCATCTCGGCGGCTACCGTACAACGTGTGCTTCGGAAGCACCCGGGTCCGATCCCCGTCCAGGATCTCCAAAAATCAGCCTGAATGGCGCCAACTAAACCTGTAACAAAAGGGCTCGAAAAACCCACCCTGTAAACCACACAAAACACATGGCCGGATCTCGTCGATCCGGCCGTGTCAAAAGGTGTACCTTCGGAAACAGGACACTACAGAGATACCAACAACTCGCAGCTGCTCAAATGATTCCTGAATCCTGCGGCGTTTTCGGGTACTGATCCGATAAAACCCGAGCCAACTATGCTGGATGAGTGATTTGCGCTGAATGCGACAGCTGAACCAACGGCAACTTGTCAGGAAAGTCGACTACTCGCTCGAGTGGATGGGTGCAGCGAATTGCGCTCAATGGCACTCTCGGACCTTCGGCATTTTTAAGGACTAATGGCTGTCCCATCCTGATTCCGTCTGGTTAGTTGGCTAATGATCGCTCAGTTGGGCGCGGAGAAACTCTGCACTGCGCGAAGCAAACTGTTCCGGGCTGACGTCTTTGTCCGCCCAAAGCACTCCGGGACCAGATTGTTCGTCAGGAGAGAATCCAAACCCTCGACAACCAGGTAGTCGTCATAGCCGGTCCTTCACAGCGCCGCAATGATCGTGCGAAAATCGACGTGCCCTCGTCCTAAAATTCCTCGATCATTCTTCTCGCGAAGTCTTGACGGCGTGGCCCGTGTCGAGCAACAACACGTACCTACGTCCCTAACTAAGGACTACGGCCATACAGAGCCTGAAACGCAGATCACTTTTCGCTTGCGCGAATGTGCTTCAGATATGGGCCAAAGTTCTATCGCCTTGGAGATTTCGCCGTCGCCATGTGCCAGAATCCCGGAGCCAGCGAAACGGCGGCCGTACCCGCCAGGCCGAAAATGAATATGCGACGATTTTCTTGTTGCTTATGATGGAAGAGCATTGCACTCGGCGATCCAATGTGCCATATCATCCAGCGATGCATGCTGCGTGAGGCTGAGCCCGATAAGGCCCAGCCCCGCACAGCAAGTCCTGGTTGATTTAGTCGGTCCGGAAGCGCATCAGAAACTCAGTCTCAGCGCCAATTGGATCGTCCGCGGGATATTGGACTGCTGGACGACCTGACCAAATCCAGGAGAGAAAAGGTAACTATTCGGCTGCGCAAATTGAGCATGGTTGAAGAGATCGAAGACCTCCGCGCTGAAGTCAATCTTCGCTTTCTCAGTAACGTTGAAGAACTTGCTGATTGAGGCATCGAAGTTGGCTTCTCCCTGCGACTTCAATTCTGGATCGACGCGTGGCTCGTTACCGAACGAAAAGAACCCAGGCTGTGTAAAGCAGGATGTGTTGAACCACTTGTCCGCGCGTGCCGAACTGTGCGGGGATCCCGGCGCGCTCTTGGAGCAACCCGCCGTATAATCCGGCCGAATCGAACCGGCGTCGAACATGCTCAGCCCGTTGCCGGCCGCAATCATCGCAATCGGACTGCCGCTGCGAAAAATGGTTATGCCATTCAATCGCCAGCCCCCAATGAAGGCGTTGGTCAAACCATTTATCCCCGACAGATAGGTCTCTCCATGGCCGATTGGAATTTCAAGACCGTAGTTAATTACCAGATTATTTGCAATGTCCTGCAGGCTTACCGATTTCTCAGCTTTGAGATTCGTAAAGTCCTGCACGACTCCGACGCCGCAGTCGTTGTCAAGGCAAGCGCTCGTACCGTCGGTATCGCTGAGGAGTTTGCCCCACGTGTACGCTGCTTGCAGAACTCCAGCGTGGCTGAAGTGACGGATGTAGCTCGCCTGTAACGCGTGATAGGTTGAAGAACCATAACGTGGCACAATCTGGATGACACCCCCTGGGTATTGCGGATGGGGCAATAGAAGATAGCCCTCGGCGATTGTGGGTGTACCCAACGTAGTTCCGGCTGGAAGAACCCCATAGAACGGGTTGGATACCTGCGTCAGGAGCGCAGCACCCATTGAATCGTAGCTGTCGGGTAACTGATTCAGATTGAAACTGGAAAATGTGAAAGTATTCGTAATCTCGAGGTGAGTGCCCTTTGAACCCGCATAGGCCAGCGTTGCGGTAGATTTGTCATCGAGTGCGCGCTCAACTGTGAAGTTCCATTGTTGCGAGTAGGCATAGGCTTGCTCAGGTAGCCGTCCCTGAATTCCCTGGCCAAGTGTGGCATCGATTCCCGCCTGCGTCCTGCCGGTGGGCTGATTGATGCCATTGGGCAAGGGGTTGGCCACAGTTGCCAGCAGCGGTTGCCCAACCGTGTTAACAACACTTGTTCCTGCGGCGTTGATCGGGCTTGAATTTGGAGAGTCCTGGGTTAGTTCAGCTGGAAAGTAAGAGATGCCGTAACCGGAACGGATCACGCTCTTCGGATCAAAGCGATAAGCGAGCCCCAACCGCGGCGAGAACAACCGCCAGTGAAGAGCCTCATCGCGTCTCGAAGGGTATTGCGGACTGTCCACGAAAGCCAGCCTGCCGGTCAGCGGTTCGGGGCTTCCGGTCACAGGATTAGGGATGGAACTCAGGCTGCCAATCGTGACTGGAACATTGGGTTGGAGGATCGTATTCAGATTGTTTTCTTCTGAGTAGGCTCCAGGCTGTTCCCAGCGGAGACCAACTGTCGCAGTTAACTTCGAGGTTGTCTGATACGTGTCTTCTACAAACAGCCCGTAGGTGTGGAGGAATGCGTGCCAAGTGCCTACTGAATCAATGCTGGTACCCGATGGGATGCCTAATAGGAACGAGGCGAGCGCATTGCCCGTTGTGTCATCGGTCGCCGATGAAGCAGTAAAGAATGGAGATGCATAAATGTTGAGTCCCTGGCTGTTGTGGTAGTTCTCCCAAAGCACCTGTCTCCAGATCCCCCCGGTTTTGATGGTGTGTTTGCCCAGGATTTTGGTGATGCTTCCGTTGACTGCCCAGACGTTGTTGTTCCAATAGAGCTGCGAGAGCCTCGGCGCCGATGCCGTAGCCTTGAATTCCGAGTCCTGGGAGAAGCCCCTCGTGGTTTTCGCTCTCCGATTGGATGGCTCCATATGCCGGCCCGATTTTCGACATATTAAAGCCATCGGACAAAGGGTATTGAAAATTGTAGTTTTCGATATAGGAGAGGCGGAGATCAGCCAATGTCGTGGGATTGAAGGTATGGCTATCGCCCAGCACTGCTTCCTGGGTGTAGTTGCCCGTAGGTCCCGCTCCGGTCAGGGTGCCAAAGGGATCGCTATCGCCGTTGTGCGGGTTCCAGAATGTATATCTGGCAAAGACATTGTCCTTGCCAAGATTCGCATCGATGCGCGCGTTGTACTGATCCTGGAAGCCTTCGATGGGGGCGTTCGCAAAGATGTTGGTGGTAAACGGCGTCTGTGCAACCCGGGACTCTTTGGGGGTCTCTAATTCGGCGATTGCCTGGGCAGTCGGGTCAATATACGTTAGCTTGTTGCCTGGAAACGGCTGCCCTGGTGTGCAGGCGTAGTTGCCGACCGCGGGACAATAAATTGTTTGCGGATCACTTGAGAAATCGCCAGCCAGCTCAGCGGTGGTGGGGACCGTTGCTGAAGTCGGAACTGCTGAGACGAGGGATTCGTGTTCCCATGAGAAGAAGAAAAAAAGCTTGTTTTTCCACGCTGGACCACCGAGGTTCGCACCGTACTGATTCTGGTGCAACGGCGCGTTGCCTAGACCTTCGTGGTTGCTGAACCAGTCATTGGCATCGAGATCGTTGTTGCGCACATACTCATAAGCGCTCCCGTGGAAGACGTTGGTGCCGCTTTTGGTCGAAATCTGAATGACACCACCGCCATAGCCGCCGAATTCGGCGCTGACGTCGTTGGTCGCTACACGAAACTCCTGGACCGCGTCTTGAGTGGGAACGAGTGTGTTCACGTTGTTTTCGGAGATGTTGGATTCGACGCCGTCCACAAAGAAAAGGCTCTGACCGCTGAATGCCCCGCCTATTTGGTAGTTGCCGTAGGCAAGGCACTGCGTTTGTCCAGCTGCCTGGGAGTTAGAAATCCCTCCCCAGTTCGACATCGTGCTGCCTTGTGTTCCCCCTCCCGGCACAACCCCTGGAATGAAATCGAGTAAGTTATTCACGTTCCGGCCATTCAGCGGTGCCTCAACAACCTGACTGCCCTCGATGACTCCACCGAGAGTTGGGCTGTCGGCTTGCAGTTGTGCCGCCGAGGCATTGACCGTGATGGTTTGCGTGTCATTGCCGACTTGGAGAGCGATATCCGCGCGCGTGGCTCCGCCGATTTGAACATCGATGGAATTGCTCTCAACAGCCTTAAATCCGCTACGCGAGGCAGTAACGCTGTACGTTCCAGGAGTCAGGTTCGCGAATGTGTAGTTCCCGCTGCTCCCCGTGGTGGTGGTCTGGGTGCTGTCGGTCCCGTTGTTCTTTAGAGTGACTTTCGCGCCGACGACGCTGGCGCCGCTCGGATCGGTAATCGTTCCCACTACCGATCCATAGCTTGTCTGCGCGTGGCTGATCACGTTCAGGGTCTCTCCGCCAAGCAAAAATACGAGCAGTAACGCGTACCTGCATAACACCAAGCTATGCGTTCCCATGACATCGAACTTTACTCTCCCCATGCAGAGATTTCTAAAACTCAACGGAGTATTCATGCGACCTCCCAGCGGATTCTTTGTCTTCGAGATGGAAGCTTGACAGTGTCGTCAACGATCGGGTCGATCAGTTGGTAACAAACCTCAACCACTTGCGTTGGGGGGGAAATCCGAGGGCGATACCCTCGCGGACGGATTTTTTATAGGATTTCTGTATACTCACTGTCAAGTCTAATTAGTAGTCTGCATTCAAATAGTTGTATATGCTGATTTGGGAAGCCAAGTTGGAGCATGGGTGGCGATAGCCGCCCAAGAGAGTCGACTTTGTACCCGTTTCCCCTCAGTTGGGCTGGGCACCGCTCGATTTTCGGACGATCAGACGGCAGCTCAGCAAAATATCGCGCGTTGGAAGGTCGGGATTCTCGATGCGGTCGATCATGGCAGAAACCGCCACTCGACCGATATCAAGGCAGGGCTGATGCTGGGTCGTAAGCGGGATTGGGAGGAGGCTGGCGTACTTGACGTCATCAATACCAACGAGGCGGATTTCCTCGGGAATCTTTACCCCGAATTCAACGAGGGTCTTCATCAAGTTAGCGGCGGTGAGATCATTGGCGCATAGGAAGGCATCTGGCCGATAACGATCCAGGATGGAACGAATTTGCTGGGTCTCGTTGGGGTCTAGGCGAAAAACGAGGTCCTCATCGCGAGGATAGCCATGAGCAAGCAGAGCTTCGCGGTAGCCTGCGATCCGAGCATCCACGGTGGAAGCGGAGAGGCGCTTGCCTAGAAAAGCAATTTTACGGGCTCCGCAGCGGAAGAGGTGTTCCACAGCGACATACGCAGCGCGCCGATTGTCAATGCCGACCAAGTCGTATTTGCTGCGAGACGGATAGGGGTAGAAACAGCGGTCTAGCAGGATGACCTGTATCTTGGCTCGATCAAGCGCCGCCGTAATTCTTTGATTTACCTCGTCCATTGCTGGCGTCAACTCCAGGGGTGCAAAGAACACTCCTGAAACCTTCTGTGAAATGTATTTCTGACAGAGTTCTTCGGCAGCTTGCTCCTTCGGCTGATTGAGTCCCACCGAATTGCCCCATAGCAGAGAGTGCTGGCTGCCGAGAGGGAAATTCGCCATCCCCTGGCAAATTGGCTCAAAAATCTCCGTCTGTCCTAGTTCGGGAATAAGCAGGCCAAAAAGGCGGCCAGTTTCCACCTCTGTGGATCTTACGTAAGTTCCAGAACCAGGACGCCTTATGACCAATCCGAGTTGTTGAAGCTCTTTGATGGCTTTAACAATGGTCATCCGCGAAACGCCGAATCGGCGTACTAAATCATTTTCGCTGGGCAGTCGGGCTCCATGAGCATATTCGCCAGAAAGTATCCCTTCTTTGAGGCTCTGGGAAATGAGTTGATACTTTGGCAGATCAGTCCCTTCGGCACGATCCAATACGTCTTTCATCTTCTTGATGCGTTCCATTGTTCTTTTCATTGCGATTACATGCTCGATTCTATGGCAGTCGCGTTAAAGACCAATTCATGAAATTCGCTCGTTGGAGAAGGATTCGAGCGGTTTTCTATGTCAGATCAGGCTAGACAGATTATTGACATCAGACTATACGATTTGCAAGCATGTTGATGCTGATTTTCGGCCCTCGTCGAAAGGAATTCATCTTGCGCATTCTTAGTGTCGGGGAAATCTTATGGGACGTATTCGAGGAGGGAGAGTTCCTTGGTGGCGCGCCTCTCAACTTTTCGGCCGCGGCTGAACGGCTGGGAGACTCGAGCTGCGCTCCTTTCGGCGGTAGGCGCAGATCCACGCGGAACGCGTGCTCTCCAGGATATGGGTAACCTCGGCCTTACGACCGAGTTCGTTCAAACACTACAGGGGCGCCCCACGGGAACCGCGATTGTATCTACCGACGGTAGCGGAAACGCGACCTTCACAATCGATCGACCGGCGGCGTTTGACTGTCTCCGCATCGACGATTCTCTCCTGGATCGAGCCGCGAAATTACAGCCAGATTGGATCTACTTCGGTACCCTTGCAATGGCAGTCACTCATTTGGAGCAGGCGCTCCAGCAACTGGTGAAAGGTTGCTCAACTGCTCGCCGCTTTTACGATGTGAACCTGCGCACCGGCCACTGGACCCTGGCGCTGGTCGAGAGGCTTTCAGCCATTGCGGATGTAATCAAGCTAAACAAAGATGAGGCTGAACTTCTCCATGCGCTGAAGTGGGGAAACGACGGGTTCACCCTGGAAAGCTTTTGCCGCCGTTGGGCTTCCACTTATCAAATCGAAACCATCTGCATAACACTCGGTGGCGATGGATGCGCGATTTTCGCCGACGACATGCTCCATGCATTTAGCGGCTTTAATGTGGATGTCGTCGACACCGTTGGCGCAGGCGACGCATTCGCAGCCTGCTTGCTCCATGGCCTTCATCGTGGTTGGCCACTGGACCAAATTGCGTCCCTTGCTAACGCGGCTGGTGCTATCGTCGCCAGCCGCACGGGCGCTACACCTTCGTGGTCGGTTGAAGAATGTCTACAATTGATTGCAGCATCTCCTTCCACGCGCGGCGCAGATCAGCCATGAGTCAACATATCTTTTGGATTTCAATTTTATTGAGATGATTGGTACCCGAAAGTCCCAGTGCCAATATTGGCAAATCCAATCCACCTTGACCGTATAGCCAGCTACTCGGACAAGCGATCATTGCCATTGGACTCGCTACGATTTCTTCGGCGAGTGGTAAACCGCCAACTCACTCGTCGAGCGGAGGATTAGTACTGAAATGTCGGCTCGTCGTCACTAAGATGCCGAGGCAGCTGCGAGTTGTTGGTATCTCTGTAGTGTCCTGTTTCCGAAGGTACACCTTTTGACACGGCCGGATCGACGAGATCCGGCCATGTGTTTTGTGTGGTTTACAGGGTGGGTTTTTCGAGCCCTTTTGTTACAGGTTTAGTTGGCGCCATTCAGGCTGATTTTTGGAGATCCTGGACGGGGATCGGACCCGGGTGCTTCCGAAGCACACGTTGTACGGTAGCCGCCGAGATGCGATGGCCTTTTGCGATCTTCCGCAGGCTCTGTCCCTGGCAGCGTTCACGCCGGATGGCTTCATGGTCCAGGGTTAAGGGATTGCGTCCGATGTGCGTGCCGTCGAGCCGGGCGCGCCGCATGCCGGCGCGCACCCGTTCGATGATCAGAGAGCGTTCCAGCTCCGCGATCGCTGCGACGATCACGATGATGGCCCGGCCGAGCGGCCCACCGGTGTCGATGTTTTCTCTGAGCGAGATGTACTCGATGCCCAGCCGGTTCAGCTCGTCGAGCACTTCAAGGAAGTGCTTGACCGAGCGGGCGATCCGGTCCGAAGCCCAGACCAGGACCACATCGAAGCGTCCGCGGCGGGCGTCGGTCATCATCTGATCGAGGCCCGGCCGCTTGGCTTTGACGCCGGAGATCCTGTCCGTATATTCCTGCGTGATCTCAAGGCCGCGCTGGGCGGCCATCTGGCGCAGGTCGAGGAGCTGGGTCTCCGGGTGCTGATCGACCGTGGAGACCCTCATATATAGAGCGGCACGCTTCATTTGCGCCGCCTTGTTGGTTTCGATGAGTGCTTATCGACGTAGCCGCGGATGAACTTCAGCAACTCGTCGGTCATGTTCTGGCCTCGGACGGCCGTCGCCGCCTTGAAGGCATTGTGCAACTTGACAGGAACGTTCAAATTCATGCGTTTCATTTCCTCGTTGTTGACTGTGACGATCGGACTCACCTCCTCTCTATCCAGAGATGAGATTATCCGGCTATAAGTACGGCGCGCCAGGGGGGCGCGCCCCGATGACTACTCCCAGGCCGCCCCGCAGACCAGAACCAGCGTGCCGATCTGATCGAAGCTGACCTGCATCGCATCGGCCATGGCCCGCAACCGGCTGGCGTCCTGGGGCACAGAACCCTCCTCGATGGCCATCCACTCGCTGCATTCCATGCCGGACAAGCGGGCAGCTTCTACGATGGAGAGCCCGACAGTCTCACGGGTTGCAGAGATGAGGTGGCCGAACAACCGGCCCGCGCTCTGGCGCTCTAGATAGGAAGACGGAAGGGATGCGGACATTTTCAAGGTTGTGCTCATATACTTATGCTCCTGTCGGCCCACACTGTCAAGGGCCAACAACTACGTAAATTTGACTCCATGATGAGTATGTAAGTGTGCATCGTGCTATCAAAGCCCCAGATCGGACATCTCCCGTCGTTATTACGAACGGGAACTAGGTGCAGGTCTAGGTCCTTCTCCTTCTCTCAAGGAACACTTCGGCTATTCAGAACCTCTGCGCCGTTTCATCCAGCGCGCCAGCTTCGAGCCCCAGGCCAACGAAATCCCCAACACCATGCCATCGTGGCTACCCGGCGACGATTACATGACCAACTTCAAGGTCGGTGATCCCTACGTCGGCATCGACGACGGCTATGCTCGCCTGCCTGGCGCCGGCTACGAGGCGCTGCATCCGGAACTGAAAGGGCTCAGCCCGGAGGACTATCCCGACATCCACAAGCTGCGCATCCTGGGCGATGTGGCTCCCTATTCACGGGAGTACAACCAGGTCTCTCCGTCCTGCCTGACACTAAAACTCTCGCGCATGCGCGCCAGGCCCGGCTCCGCTACCGATCCGGCGCTCCTATCAGCCCGAGCGCAGCCTGCTCGGCTCTCTTGTTCTACGCAACGCAGGCAAGCTCGAGCCCGCTCTCGGGCACGAGCGCTTTCTTCCGGGCGCCTCTGGAGCATCCGGGTAGAGCCAGTGTCGTGTCCGGCAGGACTGTCTGATCGTTGCCTGATGGTGTTTGTTTTGCTTGTGTTGTCGGCGAGATTTGCTTCGAGTCTGGCCGGCGATGAGTCTGACAGGCCTTGGCTTCTTCTCTTCTATATATATGACTCTGATCTTTTTTGGCCTGGTATGGAGGTTGATATGGAGCTTGATTCGATGCTTCTCTTCTTCGGCCGCCGCGTCCCTTTTTTCCCGCCCCGGGCCGCTGCGCCGGGGGCGCGACGGCCCCCTCTTGCACCCCATTCTGTCCCCGCTATAGCCCTAAAACTCGAGCCCTGCGTAGCAACACGGAAATCCTGCACGGAAAGGTAGTGGATCACATTTCCACTACCTTTTCTTGCGACTTTTCACCCGTTTCGGCCGTTCGGGCCCCGCTCTAGTATTAACCAACACGACCCAATCGCGTGGATTTGCCCCGAAATCCAGACACCTGTCCCCCTGTACACCAAAATCACTAACACCGGCCCCAAGTTCCCTCCGCCGCGCGAATTGTGCCGCGAGCGACCTTCATCCTGCATGGAAAACAACCTGCGTAACGCGCTGACAAGCGGCCGTGAGAAACGCTCCAAGATCTTGCGATGCGCCTTTCGGCTCTCGAAGCAAGCGCCAGTAATCGATCTCAAATAGGGCAATACGGCGAATGGTGACCAAAACTTCCATTATCGTTCGTCTCTGGGGGCAGCAACCTTCATAACAGGTTTCAGGGGCACTTGTCCGAGATGCCGACTTTACAGACAAGTGGATCATTGACCTCCTCAGTGACAAAGCACCGCCATGGCCAAAACCAAGCCCGGCTGTTGCTTAACCTGTTATTGACAGGTGGCCCGTGCCTCGCCCCGAACAGCTCAATGACGATAAGGCGCTCACGGTACGGATGGCATGGCGAGACACAATCCTGACTACGAATTGACCTCCGTCATGTCTGCATTGCAATCCGACACCCTCAGTTGGTCACAAGCCATCAGACCAATTGCGACAAAAACCGTTGGCTACCTTAAGACCGTGCCAACAAGATTGAGATCGATCGCGACATCATTATCCGCTTTCCAAATCATGAAACTTGGATTCTTTAGTCCCCATTGGACGTAAGGCACCACAAAGTGGGCCTGGGCAATTGCGCTGCCACCATCAAGATGTACCTGGATGGGGACCATGATTTCATGCGGCGTGCCCAGCAGAGTGAAGATTCCCTTAACCTGGATCTCCGAATCGCCTGAAGGCGCTATTGTGCCGGAATAGGCCGTCGGCTCAAAGGAAACAGTTTTGTACTGGTCGATATCGAGGATATCCCTGTACATCTTTTTGTCGCGGCTGTCATTGCCGGTCTTGCCGCTGCCGGCGAGGATCACAATAAAACCAGTCATTTTGGAATTGCTGCGATCAAACTCAATCGATCCATGCTGGACGTGAAATGTGCCGTTCACGACTTCGTGAGTTGTATTCAACGTGATCCTGACCTCGCTGGCATCGGGATTCACGACGAAGGTCTGACGCTGGGCGAGCGCGCCAGGACCGAGGATCGCAGCGACTGCAAACATTGCAAAGTGTTTCATTACATGTCTCCTGGAGGGGCCTGGATATTAGGGCTGAGGACCTCTGAGGAATTGGCCTCCGTTCTAGCCGGCGGCAGCATGAGCAACAAAAGAGGCATGTTGGGCAACGCGTGTCAGCTTTGCTGTCACACGCATTACGCCGGGCCATACTCTTAAGCAAAACGGCAAGACAGCGCGCGCAAATGCGTTATTCAAGCCGTCGGCCGCGAATTCGGCAAGGCGCATTTGGGTCAGCAATCCTGACCGCAACTTTACCTGGAAGAGCGGCGCCGCCTCGCCTGCAAGATAGGCAGCGACTGCAAAACGCGCAGTATGCAACGCGATGGATATGCCATCACCGGTGAACGAGGGGATGACAGCCGCCTGATCGCCGATGCAATAAAGACCTTGCTCCGTTGTGCGGCGGATGAAGCCGTAGGGGATATGCGTAATTGCGATCGGCTTGGCGAGCAACGGCTCCGCGCCGGCAAGCCTCATTGCGAGATGCGGACAATCCTGCTGCATCTTCGCAAGCAGGTTTTCCCAACGGTGGCCCGCGCGCGTAAGGTACCGCTGTTGAATGACCCAACAGAGGTTGGCATTGCCGTCTTCAACTGGTTGAATTCCGCCATACCCTCCGGGATAGAGCATCAACTCAGAAGCGCGCTCCAGCTCAAGGGCCTGCCTGCGAACGAGGCGGAAATACATTTTGAAGCCGACCCATCGCTGCGGATCTTCCGGCCGCGCGTAGCCTCGCAGATCATGCTTGCCGGTGGCGAGAAAAACCGTTGGAGCCTCCCAGGTGCTGCCGTCGTCGAGCGTGGCTCGCCAGGTGTTGTTTATCGTGCGAACGAGCGCCTGCACACTGCAGCCGAGCCGCACGTTGACTCCCGCGGTAATAGCTTCCGTGATGAGCGCAGTATCAAGCGCCTTGCGCGTGAGCGAAGCCGCGGGAAAAGGTAATGGAGCCTCCGCTGCACGCTTCGCTGCAGCCAGGCGAACAAAGTCGATGGGTACCGCGCCAAGCGCGGCCATATCCACACCGAGCGCGTGCAAATCCTCAAGCGCCTCCCCGCTCAGAAACTCCCCGCAGACTTTATGTCTCGGTGTGGGCTCGCGTTCGATCAAAGTGACGCTCCGCCCTTTGCGAGCGAGCACAATGGAAGCGGCACACCCTGCCACGCCTCCACCTATGACGAAAACTTCATTTTGAATAGGAATTTGATCCAGATAAGGCGTTCTAACTAGAGTCTCCTTTTCGGGTTCCGATGCTCTCAATTGTATCGCTCCAAATCTCTGTTACTTGCCAAAGGCTTCATTACAAATGCTTCATTTGGATTCCGGTACGGTTTGAAATCCAAAGCTTACGCGCGGGAGTTTATCACGTTGCGAGCGTGGCTTGTTTGCGCGAGAAACGGCGGGACTCCCGTGCCCCAGCCTCTCGGGGTGTGGGCTGGTGCGTTTTCAAATCGAGTGAGCGTTCGAGGGCGGCCTTAGCCATGTCACTGTTTTGCCTGACCTGACACCACCGGACAAAGACGCCGCGCCTCTCGTTTGGTTCCAGGCAGTCGTACTCAAACGTCTCCCGCAGCAAATCGCCAGTCACGTGGCACAGCGCCACGATCGCTTTGAGTGTTGATATTTGTAGCTTGAGCATGACGTTATCCATGTCGACCCCACAGAATGCTTCCTTCATACCGCAGTGCGATTAGAAATCAAAAGCAAACCCGTGAGAGTTTGACCGAAGGGGGAGTGAGTGGTGAGCTATTTACTCAATCTATGAACTCTTTGTCATCTTGCCAAATTGGCCAATAAGATCATTGATTGACACATAACATCACACTTAGCGGGAAATCCTACTGTTGCTTGATGTCGTCTCATCGTGGACCAGCTTCCACAAGACATGCATGCCACGTCTAACTCTAAAACTCCCGGGAGGCCTTATTGCGCATGATTGCGGCCTGCGCGGTGGAAGTGAAACGCCGATTCTTGTCGTTGGCCATTTATTCCGCAATTGCATTTCATCCGGCTGATCGCTAGACCGAGGTATTGGATGGATCGAAGTAGGTTCGTTAAAGCAGCCTTTTTCTCAATAACAACGTTGGCGGCAGCAGCACAGGCAGAACAGATTCCAGTGACACATCTTCAACTTCCTCGGCGCGCGTCGATGGTCGCGCGCTCCGAGACCGGAAAGATCATCGCCCGGGTTGAGTTTACAGAGAGCGTACAAGGCGATGAAGTGACGATGCGCCTGACCTATCGGTTTTCTGACGGATCGATTGACGATGAGACCACGACGTTCAGACAGCAAGGCACATTTCGGCTCATACGTAACCATCACATACAGAACGGGCCATTCTTTGCTACGCCGGTCGACTTTAGTGTGGATGCCGCGACGCGCACAGCGACGAGCCGGACAGTGGAGCAGAATGGCAAGATACGCGTGGAGAGCATGCACATTGACCTGCCGGATGACTTGGCGAATGGTTTCGTCGGAACCTTGCTGCTGAATGTGCCGCCTAACACGGCGCCATTCCGGGTTGGGATACTCGCGCCAGTCTTCGGGGGAAGGCTGATTCGGATCCTTATCTCACCCGAGGGCGAGCGACCTTTTCAAAAAGCGGGACAGACGCTTGAGGCGACGGTGTTTCGCATCCATCCGGAGTTGGGTGGCTTTCTGGGGATGATTGCGACGCTGATGGGCCTTCAGCCGAAAGACGTGATGGTGTGGGTTCTCGAGGGTGAGAAACCCGCCGTGATGAGGGTGGTTGGACAGCTCGGTGGCTTCGGTCCCGTGATCAGCTCGGAACTGGAGGGGACGAGTTTTCCGAAATAGACATTTGCAGAACGATGTCTAAAAGATGAGATGAGTATCGCTCACTTTGATTACGATACCCTGAAAATCTCATGGCCGCCTGTCCGCGCTCACGCGCGACGCGTCGTGAGTTCGCGCCAGTTGAGGCCAATGTCGACGACAAGCAGCGAAACAAGCGTGAAGGCGATTACGCCAACTGCTGCGAATGCATCGCCAAGATGGCTCCAGTAGCGGGGCCAGAGATTGAGCACGCGGCTCGACACAAAAGTGAACGTGACGGAATAGGACCGGGCCATCCACTGTCGATGCTGTGTGATTTGGCGGTTACGCGCAGTGAGGAACGCTGCAGTAGTGCAGACGATCCAAGCGGCGGCCTGCATGGTGGTTCCTGGCAAACCGGGACGACCGGCTGCGAGGGCAATCCCTGTGAACGCACCGACAAACACACAGATGACGTAGATTCGGCCGAGAACGCGGTGGAAACTCAAGTAGCGCAGTCGAAATCGCGAGGAGAACTGGAGAGGCCCGGCCAGAAGGGCGGTGACTCCGCAGAGCGTGTGTGGAATCAGGAGTCCGCGGTCAGCGATGACTTGAAGGCGGTAGCGGTGATACATCGGATAGTCTGCGACCAGAAGTACTTCAGAAGTAATGAAGACAAACAGCGTCGTAAGTCCGAGGAAGATCCAGAGAGCGGTTTTGAATCTGAAGCGACCAACGCTGGGCGCGAGCCGCGCGGAAGTTGCCATTATTCTCCTTCGACTGGGATGGCAGTGATGATGTGCGAAGCAGGAGCGCCAATTCTCAGCCCGCTTGAGCCGTAACGGCCAATTGATGTCGCATTCTTTCTCGGGCCAGAGGCATGCTTACCGTAATTCGACCGCCGCCGGCATCGCGGTTCACGACTTCAACCGTGCCGCCGTGAGCTCGCGCGACGGCATCGACAAAAGCGAGCCCGAGACCGTGCCCGGCCGATGTCTTTCCTTTTACACGGCGAATGAAGAGATTCTCCAGTACGTCGGGATCGAACCCGTTGCCGTCATCTTCGAAGACCATGTCTGCCGTTTCGTCTCTAGATCGCAAAGAGATACTTACAGTCGATGGAGGGACGAGGTGTTTCAGTTCGTTATCAAGCAGATTGGCGATCATACGATGAACGAGGCCTTCATCGCCGAGAACGATGATTCCTTTCTCGTTGCTCAAGCGAATGTGCAATCCCTTTTCCGCCATCGACGGTTCGTAGAGATCGACCATTGTCTCGAGAAGCCGGTTCAGATTGATTTCAGTGGCTGTAAGGCGGAGCGCATCGGCGCGGGCTTCGGCAACATCCAGTGACTTGTTAAGAAAATCCGTGAGTTGGTCGAGTTCTTCGATGGCCGAGACGATTGGCTCTGCACTCTCTTCGCCGTTCGTGGCCGCCAACGACATCTCAAGTTTTCCGCGAATTGCTGTCAGCGGACTCCGCAGGTCGTGTGCCAACGCATCGGTGATGGTGTGGAGCTGATGCATTGAACTTTCGATACGATCGAGCATGCGATTCAGTGTGTGGGCCAGTTGACTAACCTCGTCGTTGCGATGTGTCGTCGGCACCCGCTCGCTCAAATCCGAGTGGCCTATCTTCGAAGCCGCCTCAGTGATCTTGCGGACATGGCTGAGCATACGACGCGTGGTAAGGAACACAATGCCGAATCCCAACAATACGACAAGAAGCCACAACAGAAGGAACCTGAGGCGCATTTTCCCCAGCACCCGCAGACTCATCCCGCTCGGAAAGCCCAAGATAAATATGACTGCCATCGCCCATCTGCAGGCAGGCCACTCTGAATGGAACCGGGAATCCTTGTACGTGCACATCCGTTGGCTTATCTGGCACGAATTTAGTTGTCTTAATCGCTTCAAGGTTAGACTGTCCATCTCCCGCACCGACCCAAAGTTGCGGGAGTCCGTCAGCGCTCGCTTGTAGAAAGAAGACCGAATTGTTGTCGCTACCCGCTGAAGCCGATTTGTTTGGCACTTCGCGCGCTGCGAGCTCCCGCGATCTCGCCCACCACACGACGATAGAGCGCATTCCTTGGAGTCCGCCCCGCGACGTCTCCGAGTACTCCAACCTCACCGGAAAGCCACGCATCACTCCGACGCTGTATATCGTTGGACACAAATTGGTGGAGAAACACAAAGATGACCAGAGTGCCACACGCGAACGCAATCGTAGCCAGGAAGGAGATGCGCCATGCTGCGCTGCGCAGTGGCGGCTTATCGGTCATTAAAGACATATCCCACGCCTCGCATCGTTCTGATCAGCGGCTGCTGTCCGGCGCCATCTACCTTGCCGCGCAGCCTATAGATATGCACGTCCACTACGTTCGTGTCTGGCTGAATACGCATCCCCCAAACCTGGTCAAGAATCATCGAGCGCGTCACTACGCGTCCCGCATTCCTGCACAGATATTCCAGGAGCACAAACTCCTGCTGCGTTAGTTGCAGAGGTTGCCCTCCGCGGGTAGCCTCTCTCCTCAGCAGGTCCAGCTCCAGATCGAGCACACGTAGGCGCGTTGCCTCGCTCGGTTGCGGGTTGTTGCGTTTCAGCAGGTTTCGCAACCGTGCCAGTAGTTCTGCCAACGCGAAGGGCTTGGTGAGGTAGTCATCGCCACCCTGTTCAAGGCCGCGCACGCGATCATCCACCGAACGCCGAGCCGAGAGAATCAGCACTGGCGCCTTCAGGCCCAGTTCGCGCAGGCGCAGAATCAAACTGATTCCATCCCGGTCCGGCAATCCAAGATCGACGACCAGAATGTCAAAACGGCTTTCGACTGCAAGTTGCTCGGCGGTTTTCGCGTCTGGGGCAACTTCCACTTCGTATCCCGCTTCCTGAAGCGAGCGCCGAAGGAAACCTTGTATATCGATTTCGTCTTCCACTAGCAATAGGCGCATGACGCAATCTTAGTGCATTGATGCGACACCTTTACAGACACATCAGACTCGATTCCGTCACTGAATCTCGTGCCAATGAAGTCAAAATGACGACATTGTCATCTCAGCGTTTCGATCAGGTCATTTAGCTTGTCTATCGTTTGAAATGAATGAAATGTCATTGAGAAACGCGTTTCGATCTGCTCTCCCTCGCGGGAAGCCGCCAGTCTCATCTTCAGCATGGACACCACTTCACGCAGGCATGCAGCGACACTCATTCAACCTAGGGACATCCATATCGGTCGAAGAAAGCAAAAATCATCAATTAATCCTGGTATGCTTTCGCTCAGCCTGCGGGCGGGAACTCTCACTCTTTCACTTTTCATCTCAGCTCTGGCCGCCGGGCAATGCACCGCTACAGCTCAAGCCCTGCAACAGAAACCTGCGCACCAATCTGCCGCTCAACAACAAGCCCCAGGCTCGCAGCCCGAGCCTCCCGGCGCGCCCTCGCCTGCCTCCTCATCCTCGCAGGAACCATCGCTCTCCGATCTAAGCTTCACGCCCCGGCAGACCCAAGGAAATCCCAAGCTCCAGGCCGAGCTGAACAAACGCACAGAAATGCTCAAGGTTCATCAGCGCCTAGGCCTCATCATTTGCCAAATGTGCGGCACCGTTGCGCGAGTGTGACGCCGTTGCCGAAGTATTCGAACTGGAGAAGACCGCATGAATCGTTCAATGCTTCTTGCTTACCAACTGCTTGCAGGGACCTCGGACGCCACAACCGGCTCCCTGCTTCTTATCGCTCCAGCGTTCACACTGCGCCTCGTGCGACTGCACGCACCCGAGGCCGCAATGGTTTACCTCTCATTCGTCGGAGCGTTCTTGCTCGCGGTGGGTCTTGCGTATCTCTACGGCGCGTATGTGGTCGCCTGCAATGGATACATGCGAAGGCTCGAGATGGTCTGGCTGCTTACCGCATTCACGCGCACGAGCGTAGCGGTCTTCGTGATTTCACAGGTACTCGCAAGCACGCTCGAATCTGGCTGGCTTATGGTGGCGTTTGCCGATGGAGCGCTGGTTCTAATACAGGGAATTGGCATTCGCAAGGGTTGGTTGGAGAACGTTGCGAAGTAGCTGGAAAACCGGCCCGATTGCGGATGAGGCGGAACGGCTTCGACACTCAAAAACTCGCGTGTACTGCGGTCATCGAATCACTATGGATGCCCCTTCAGTGGTCCATTTGGCATCAAAACGAAGACTAGATGACTAAAATTTCATTCGTGAAGCAGGATGCATGAAAGTTGAAGCATCGAGCCGCGGCCGCCACAAATAGTGAGGTGCCGATTCGCCATGTGTTGTAGCTCTTAGAGCATTCGCGGAGTTGGTGCAGAAGAAGTTTTCTCTCGGCGCACCGTGGGAATAAAACTTGCAAGCATTTAAGGAGCGCTTCCCCTGGCCGAGCAAGGACAGAAATGACGTTTCGTTCATCTTCCACGTTTTGTTCTTCCGATCGGCATCTAACGACCACGGGAATCGTAATATCGTGGGAAGGGTGCGCTCATACCGGTGCGATCGATTGTTCTTACGCTGTTGCTGGCCTTCGCTAACGCCAGCGTTGCCGTTGCGCAAGGAACGAGCGACACGATCCCTGATGCGCCACAGCCGCAGGGCCATTCGAGCGACGAAGTCACGATAGCGAGCACGCCCCGGCACATTCTCTCCGACCAGTTGGCAATCTGGACCAGCCCGGCGCGCCTGAATGATTCCAATGCATTAGGACCGGTGCTGCTAGTGCTGGCGACGACTGCCGTAGTGACCACCGATCACCAAGTGATGGCCGATGAAGTGCCGATCAATCCATCGCTCAACAATCAGGCAGTTACGGCTTCGAACGGGCTCACCGGGGGATTTGTCGCCGCGCCCATGATCATCTACGCTTTGGGCCACATTCACCACAATGACCACGCAACTGAGACCGGAATCCTCGGCGGGGAAGCGATGGTCGACAGCCTGGCCGTGGACGAGGTGCTGAAGCTCGTCTCGCTGCGCGAGCGGCCCGACGTGGATGGCTCCCGGGGCAAGTTCTTTCAAACCAGCGTCGGGTTGGACTCCTCTTTTCCTTCTACGCATAGCTTCATTGCGTGGTCTTCAGCTGCGGTGATTGCTTCCGAGTACGATGGCCCAATGACTCAAATTGCTGCATATGGCCTGGCAACGGGAGTAAGCGCCACACGAGTGCTCGGACGACAGCACTTTCCATCCGACGTCGTGGTAGGCAGCGCTGTTGGTTGGATGATTGGGCGATATGTCGTACATCGCCGCCGGCATCAAGACTGAATCTCGTTTAGATTTCGAATGGAAGTCAGCTTCATCGCACGCAATCTGGCAACGCGCTTTTTCACTGCTGTCGGCAGAGCGATCGGGGCTCGGGATCCACGATGCTCTTCAACTGTTGAGAAGGGCGCCAGGGAATGAAATGCAGTTTGTAATCAATCCAAATCGCGTCTTGTCGGCACTCGCCGTGTTCGCATTTCTCTGTCTTCCCATTCGCCGATTGTCTTCCCAGGAGAATTACGAAATCCAGGTCTATCCTTCGGAGACTCAAGCGCCCGGCATTCTTCTGGTCGAGTTGCACAGCAACTACACCGTAGAAGGCAGCACGACGACTCAATTCGGAGTGCTGCCGACACAAGGGGAGGAGCACGAGACGGTCGAGTTTACGCAAGGCATCAATGACTGGTCAGAGGTGGGCTTCTATGTCTTTACCGAGGAGCATAACGGTACAGGCATTCAGTGGGTAGGCGACCATATTCGCCCTCGCGTGCGGATCCCGCTCAGTTGGCACTGGCCGGTGGGAGTAAGCCTGTCCAACGAGATTGGCTATGCGCGAGCCGCTTATGCCAATCCGACGTGGTCCTGGCAGATCATGCCAATCGTCGACAAAACCATTGGCAAGTGGTACGGGTCCGTCAACACAACCATGAATTGGGGCATCCATCCCACTTCATTGCCGCCGGGAACCCCTCAGTCCGTGGTGAACTACTACTACCGCGATGTGTCGCCACATGGCGTGACCTTCGGTCCCGCCGTGGCGATCACCTACCAGCCGAGGCCGGTGTTCAACTTTGGCATTGAATACTACGGCTATTGGGGAGAGTTTGGACACTTCGTAAATTTGCACAATCAACAGCAGCAGTTTTTCCCGGTCGTCAACCTCTTCGTTTCTCCAAAATGGGAAATCAACTTTGGCGCCGGGTGGGGTGCCACCGCAACAACGGATCACCTCATCGTCAAAGTCATTCTCGGCCGATACTTCAACTGGGGGAAACAGAAGGCAGCTATCGGCCCCACCGTGCAGTGAACCAAAGTCGATTCGCTCCCTGGCGGTTTGGCGGTTGTCTTGGTTCGCGCAAAGATCGGACGTGAGGTAGAGTTGCCTGACACGGCCGAAATTGGACCGTCCAATTCAGGGCGTACTAGAAATGCAAACGCTCTCAAGTGTTCCCGGTTCCGAATTCATGAAGTACCGTCGCTGGAAGTATAGTGCTAGATTCACAAGCGCGATCATCACAGGCACTTCAACAAGAGGGCCGATCACGGCAGCGAACGCAGCCCCCGAGTTGATGCCGAACACTGACACGGCAACAGCGATCGCCAGTTCGAAGTTGTTTGAGGCTGCTGTGAACGAGAGCGTTGCCGTCTTCGAGTAGTCGGCCCCAAGCTTCCGACCCATGTAAAACGACACCAGGAACATCACCACGAAGTAGATCAAGAGCGGCACGGCGATCCTCAGAACATCCAGTGGCAAACGCACGATGTAACTGCCTTTGAGAGAAAACATCACCACGATAGTGAACAACAGAGCGACCAGCGTAATCGGCGCGATTCGGGGCACTAAATTCCGGTCGTACCATTCGAGGCCCCTGGCACGAACCAGCACTGTACGCGTCAGGAACCCAGCGAGGAACGGGATGCCCAGATAGATAAAAACGCTCTTTGCGATCTCGCCGATGGAGATGTTCACAACGGCTCCGCGCAGGCCAAACCAGCCGGGCAGCACCGTGATGAATACCCACGCGTAAACAGAGTAAGAGAAGACCTGGAACAGCGAATTGAACGCGACCAGTCCGGCTGCGTATTGTGTGTCGCCCTTCGCCAGTTCGTTCCACATGATGACCATTGCAATGCACCGCGCGAGACCGATCATTATGAGACCGGCCATATATTCCGGGTAGCCACGGAGGAACACCACTGCCAGTGCGAACATGAGAACCGGGCCGATCAGCCAGTTCTGAACTAGCGAAAGGCCGAGCACCCGCTTATTGCGGAAGACCTCGTGCAGTTCTTCGTATCGGACCCGCGTGAAAGGTGGGTAAATCATCAGGATCAGCCCCGCTGCGATTGGGATTGAAGTTGAGCCGACGCTGAAGCGGTTCAGGAAGGGCACGACCTCGGGAGCAAACCACCCAAGAGCAACGCCGAACGCCATGGCGGCGAAGATCCATCCCGTGAGATAGCGATCCAGAAAAGATAACCGACTCTCTTTCACCAATGCCTCCTACAAGCGGCCTATCTGGTCGATTTCCCGCTGGATGGCCATGCCCTCAAGCGACGCGAGAGGCAGCGAAAGAAACAGCCCGATCCTACGGTCAAGCACAGTGAAGGCATCACGAAAGGCGCGGGCGATTTCGTCCGGAGTGCCCTTGACTGCCGCCGGATCGGGCACACCCCAGTGCGCCGTCATCGGCTGCCCCGGCCAGTATGGGCACTGTTCCTTCGCGGCGTTGTCGCACACTGTAAAAACAAAGTCGAGCTTCGGGGCTTCCGGCCCTGCGAACTCGCTCCACGATTTGCTGCGCAGACCCGCTGTCAGGAGTCCCGCTGATTCAATCTGCCGCAGTGCTTCCGGCCGTGGTTGTCCGGTCGGATGGCTTCCCGCGCTGTATGCCGTGAACTTACCCCGGCCCTTGTGGTTAAGGATGGCTTCGGCCATGATCGAGCGCGCAGAGTTTCCGGTGCAGAGGAACAGAACGTTGTAATGATCGGCCATGATCCTTAGTCCTTTGCTCCCGCGAGAGCAGGCGTGCAGCAATCAGGCCCGCAGCAGGCGGTTCTGGGTTTGTCAGCCCTGATGAAGGCGCTGAAGAACTTGTCATTCACCTGGGGAGCAATCGCGTCCACGTCAACGCCTGCCTCGCTGAGGAACTGCCGGGCATCCTCGACGTTGTAGATGCGAGTGGGCTCGACGGTAGCCTCGTCGAATCCGGCACCTCTCAGTTTGGCGATGTAGTCGCTCTCTTCGAGCGCGCCTGCAATGCATCCAACCCAGAGCAACATGCTCTTGCGCACTACTTCAGGCACGCTGCCGCGAACAACCACATCGGAGACTGCGAACCGCCCGCCGGGCTTCAGGACACGGAACGCTTCACGCAGAACACGATCTTTGTCGGCCGAGAGATTGATGACGCAGTTCGAGATGACGACATCGACAGAATTGTCGGGCAGAGGGATGTTCTCGATTTCGCCTTTAAGGAATTCGACGTTAGTGACGCCCGCCTGCCTTTGATTTTCACGTGCAAGCGCCAGCATATCGTCCGTCATGTCCAGGCCGTATGCTTTGCCGGTTGGGCCGACGCGGTTCGCAGACAGCAGCACGTCGATCCCGCCACCGGAGCCAAGATCGAGTACAGTTTCTCCGGGCCGAAGATCGGTCAGCGCGGTCGGGTTACCGCACCCGAGCGATGCCTGCACCGCTTTTTCCGGAATGGTCCCAGTTTGATTCGCGCTGTAGAGGTTTGTGGTCACCGGATCGCAACACCGAAGGCCCGGGTCGCAACATGCCTGCACACTGCCGGATTGCGCCACAGCGCGGGCTGCGCTTCCGTACTTTTCCTTGACCTGTTCCTGAACGCTCGCAGTCGATTCCATGATTACGTCTCCTCGTATACGCTAAAGCGAATGTATTCTCTTCTGGACGCATCTGTCAAGGCGTATATAATGAGGGCGTGAGTCTCTCCCCAAAAAACTACGACTTGGCGCTGCTGTTTGCTGCCCTCGCCGATCGCACGCGTCTAAGGTTGTTGAACCTGATGAACGGCAAGGAAGTGTGCGTTTGCTATTTCGTCGAGATCCTTGGGCAGAGCCAACCCAAGATTTCACGCCATCTCGCTTATCTGCGACGTGCGGGCGTTGTGGCCGCCCGCCGCGAAGGCAAATGGATGCACTACAGGATCGTTTTACCTTCACATGGCGGCGCAGCCAGGGATCCTTCGCGAAACACTCGCGGTTGTTAGGGAAGAGAAAGCAATGCAGTCGGATCTGGTGCGACTCGGCAAAGCCTGCTGCGCTCCGCAGAGAGTTTCAGCGCTCAATGGGGCGCCGCTGCCGATTCCGGTCGAAGGGGCCGGCTGCTCCGCATACTGAACTGACAAAAACACTCCAACCGTGCTCCTAGCTCCGACTCGACCTCGCCTTATCTGCTCCGGTTGGTTGGTCGGCCATCCTGACAGATCCCATTTTCGAGTAATGTCGGAATTGGCGAACATCCGCCCGGAAATCTGCTCCGCTCCAGAAAAACATTCAAGAAGCCGAGGTCAAAAATCAAGAAGCGCTTGCCTTATCGCGTCTATTCGCTCGAAGGCCCCGGGATCGGAGCACCCTGAGACATGGAAAGCTCCCCAGACCATCCACAGCCACCCGGCGGCAGGCACTTCAGGAATATCTTCGCGTCTCGCTTCTCGCCCACTTTACTAAAGTCAATAATCACCTCCATGTGCTTTCCGCAATTGGGGCAACTGAAGGAGTAATTGGGATGGAAAGCAACATGGGAAGTGAACCGCACCGTGGCCAGATTATAGGCCTGCTAGCTCTCCCCCGCCACCTCCCCTGGTGGCCGAGCAGCCGTGTATTGTGACCGCCATCACATCTGTGGCAGCGTGAGCTAGCTCACAATCTCACTCTAAACAAGTTCTCGGGCTGTGATTTGAATCACTGAGGCCTGCCCATGATTAGCAACCGGCTCTTCGGTGCCTTCACATGTGTGTTGGCGGTTTTGTCGGCATCTGTCCCCATATCGCTTCTAACCTCGTGCATCGAGATTTCCGATCTTCGCGCCGGTATAGCAACACCCACAGCTTGGGCCTTCCCCACTCGATGACCTTGCCAGCAGGTTGAGAGAAACGCGTTTTGCGTAAGCGCAAGAGAAACACGGTATGAACATGAGGCCCGATAACGATTCTCAGGGGGAGGATTCATGACTCGTAAGTTCTCAGCTTGTGTGGTTGCATCTATTTCTGCTTTCTGGGGTTTGGCTCCCAGCGCAACGGCATTACCCAGCTATGCTCGCCAGACCGGTTTGCCTTGCAGTGGGTGCCATACAACACCGCCAGAACTGAACTCGGCCGGGCGACTCTTCAAGCTCTTGGCTTTCACAGATAAGTCACAGAACACCAGCATCACTTCTTCATCCGACAAGCGGCACTCAGGTCTTGACATTCTTGCTTCTCTACCGCTGAGTGCATTTCTCGAGACCTCGACGACAGGCACGAAGACTCCGCAGCCAACAACCCAGAATTGGAACTTTGAGTTTCCACAGGACATCTCACTTTTCCTCGCCGGAGCCTGGGCCTCGCATATCGGCAGTTTTCTCCAGATGACGTATGAAATACAAAACAATCACTTCAGTATGGACAACACCGATATTCGCTATGCCAGCAAGAAACAAGTGGCCAACAAAGAGTTGGACTATGGTCTCACTTTGAACAACAACCCGACCTTGGAAGATCTCTGGAACAGCACTCCTGCATGGGGGTATCCATTCATTGCTTCAAGTTCGGCCCCAACTCCTATTGCGGCGCCCGTGATTAACGGACTTCTGGCTCAGGACGTGGCGGGGATCGGCGCCTACACCATGTGGGACCAGCACGTGTATTTCGCTGGGACTATTTATCGCAGTAATCACGTCGGCAGTTCTCAGCCCACAACAGGGCAGGGGTATTCCTACAACATCCGCGGCGTAGCCCCATATTGGCGTTTGGCGCTGCAGCAAACCGGGCGAACGGCCAATCTGGAAGTCGGCTTCTATGGAATGCATGTTAAATCAACGCCTCAGTTGATCACCGGGCCACAAGACGGCTATACGGACTTTGGCCCGGATATCCAGTATGACCGCACCTTCGGCAAGGATGTTCTTTCGCTGCGGGGCACGTATGTTCGGGAAAACTCCGCGCTGGTCGCGAGTGTCGCAAACGAAGCAGCGAATCCAGGTCCGCATCATCTGAATGCCAGTAACGCCAACGCCGAATACCACATTGGGAATCGGTACTCAGGTGCGTTCGGATGGTTTTTGACCGACGGAACGACAGATCCCCTCTTCTACTCTCAAGCGGCCCTCACAGGCAGTGCGAACGGCAATCCCAGAAGTACTGGGTTCACAACAAACTTCTCCGTGTGGCCGATGCAGAACCTTGACCTAGCCGTTCAGTACACCGTCTACACCCGGTTTAACGGCGCAGCCGCTAACTATGACGGGGCAGGACGCGCCGCCGGCGATAACGACACCGTCTATTTGCTCGCGCGATTTCTTTTCTGATGGCAGTTGCAAAGTCTGCAATGTCGTCAACGACTCTCGTTCTTAACAATCAGGAGAATCTATGAAACCCATCGCAATTGCAATGCTCACTGCAATGAGCGCGTTTGGCTCGGCGGCCTTTGCCGGCACGATTCACGGCAAGGTTTCCGGAGTCAAAGGTGAATCCGTCGTCTACGTGGAAGCTATCGCCGGAAAAGACTTCCCCGCTCCCGCGCAACACATCACGATTAATCAGAAGGGGCTGATGTTCGTGCCGCACATCGTGGTCATCCAGAAGGGCACCACGGTTGAATTCCTCAACAGCGACAGCGTTGCGCACAACGTCTTTTGGCCCTCAATCAACGGCGACAAGAAGCTTGGACACAACCTGGGCACCTGGCCGCAAGGCCAGCGGCAGATCTTTAAATTCGATAACCCTGGGATCGTGCCTCTTCTTTGCAACGTCCACCCGGACATGTCGGCCTTTTTGATTGTTTCGCCTACACCGTACTTCGCAGAGACAGACAATTCCGGAGAATTCAAGATCGAGAATGTGCCCGACGGCGCCTACAACGTAACCGTGTGGCACGAAGGAGCAAAGAGCAAATCCTTTCCAGTGAAAGTTTCTGGAGATACAGCGGCAGATTTCACGCTGACAAAGTAAGTCCCTGGGCGGAGGCATGGTCTTTTGCCGCTCCGCCCTTTCCGACTCACAGGGGAAGACCATCCATGCAGCGACGCTTCGTCGAAAAGAAGGTAGACAGAGATTGGCTCAACACCAATTTCCCCTGCATGATGGCTTGCCCAGCGCACACCAACGCCGGCCGCTATGTTGAGTTGATTGCGGAGGGCGAATTTGAAGAAGCATATCGCTATGCGCGCGAGCCCAATCCGCTTGCCAGCATTTGTGGGCGCGTCTGCGCTCATCCCTGCGAGACGGCGTGCCGTCGCGGTGAGATCGATAAGCCAATCGCGATCCGTGCTCTCAAGCGATTCCTCACCGAGCAATACGGCCCGGAGTCGCGGCACCCCATCAATGTGAATGCCGGACGCGCGCAGGCTAAACTCCCGTTTCGCGTCGCGATCGTGGGCGCGGGGCCGGTGGGGCTCTCTGCGGCTCACGATCTTGCCTTGATGGGCTACGCCGTCACCATCTTCGAAGCATCTCAAGTGGCAGGCGGAATGCTTTATCTCGGCCTGCCTGAATACCGTTTGCCTCGCGATGTAGTGGAAGCACAAGTGCGCGAGATTCTTTCGACAGGAGACATCACATTAAAACTGAGCCATGCTGCAGGCCGGGACTTCAAGATTTCCGAACTGCGGCGGGACTTCGATGCGGTTCTGATTGCGGTCGGTGCGCACCGCAGCCGGGATCTCACCATCCCAGGCGTCAACCTTGACGGCGTTTACAAGGGAATCGATTTCCTCCTTAATGTGAATCTCGGTTACCGATTCACCATTGGTAAGAAGGTTCTCGTCATCGGCGGTGGCAACGTGGCTATGGATGTGGCCCGATCCGCAGCGCGCGAGGTACTGCGCCAGCATCTAGGCGGTGTCGAGAACTTCGAGCCGTCCCAAGGAAGCCTCGATGCAGTTGCTGCCCGCGAGATGATGGATGTCTCGCTCTCCGCCTTGCGACTTGGTGCACAGGAAGTGCATCTGGTCTGCCTGGAAAATCGCACCGAGATGCCGGCTGCGCTGGAAGAGATTGAGGAGGCAGAAGAAGAGGGCATCATCATCCATCCCGGTTTTGGTCCGAAGCAGATTATCGGTGAGCAGGGGCGAGCCGTTGCACTTGAGGTGGTCAAAACCAAGTCGGTGTTCGATGCGAACCACCGGTTCAATCCAACTTTCTATGAGAACAGTGAGACACGGCTTGATTGCGACACAATCATCATGGCAATCGGCCAAGCACCCAATCTGGCGTTCATTACTCCCGAAGATGGAGTGGATGTTTCACCGCGCGGACTGATCGCCATCAACCCCCAAACGCTGATGACGTCTGCTGTTGGTGTCTTCGCTGGCGGCGACTGTGTGTTCGGTCCGCGGTTGATTATCGACAGCGTTGCCGACGGCAAGCGGGCGGCGGTAGGCATCGATGAATTTCTACGTGGGATCAGTCACCCGGAACCGATTGTGGAAGTCGAGGTGCTTGAGCGTCATGGCATGCCACTGAATCTTTTGGACCTAACACGCCCCCAGATTCCCATGCTGCCTCTCAATCGACGCACCGGGGTGACTGAAGTGGAAATCGGCTACGACGCCGAGACCGCAATGGCGGAAGCGAAGCGATGCCTGCACTGTTGGGTGAACACAGTCTTCGAAGGCATACCGGAAGACGGCACTGAATGTATTCTTTGCGGCGGCTGTGTTGACGTCTGCCCCGAGAACTGCCTGGAGCTTGTCTCGCTCGACCGCATCTCCTTCGACGAAGCGACAACCGGGCAACTCGCGGAAGTCCGGCAACTGCTCGGTTTGGAGTTGGATGACATCAAGGCAGATGAGCTGGGATTGATCGCCGGGTCGGCAATGCTGAAAGACGAGTCGCGCTGCATCCGTTGCGGCTTGTGCGCGGCACGGTGTCCCGCAGGCACTATCACCATGGAGTCCTTCAATCTTGTATCCGCAGATCCAACGGGCTTGATTTCCGTGGAATCCATCGACCGTCCACTGAGGCCCAGACCGGCGTTGACGGACGCGCCAAAGAGGTAACGCATGCCCGACGAATCACTAGCTGTGACGCAGAAACTCCCAACGGAGTTCGATCGAAGAGCCTTTTTTACCAAGATTGGACTTGGGTCGTTGGGCATCGCCGCCGCCGGCACAATTGTGTTCACCTACGAGTTTCTTTCACCTAATGTCCTCTTTGAGCCCTCAGCGATTGTCAACCTCGGTAAGCCCGACGACTTCGCAGTCAATTCGGTGACCATGGACGTCAATTCCGCAATCTATGTGGTTCGAGCGGACGAAGGTTTCTTTGCACTCAGCGAGATATGCACCCATCTGGGCTGCCTCACCGCATGGAACCAGGACCTTGGAATTATCGTGTGCCCCTGCCATGGCAGCAAATTCACGCGAACGGGCGAGAAGATCGAAGGCCCTGCGCCCAAGCCACTTCCATGGCTAAAGACTTGGGTGAGTGACGACGGCGATCTCTTGGTTGATCGTTCCACAAACATTCCTCCACTGCAATATCTGAGGATATGAGCATGCCTTTGAATGCCGAGCAGACCATCGAGAAAGTGCGCGGGAGCCGGATATGGCGATCGGTATTCCGCAGTGGCACGGGCAACAGTACGCTTCACCGGGCATTAGCGATCCAGCAGAATATCTTCCTTCACTTGTTTGCCACCAAAGTGCGCAAGCGCATGGTGCGATTCAGCGCAACATGGTTTTTGGGCACGCTGACGTTTGGCACCTTTCTGATTTTGGTGATCACCGGCATTCTGCTCATGCTTTACTATCACCCGTCCGTACCGCAGGCATACGCCGACATGAAGGACCTGCAGTTTGTCGTGTCGTCAGGACTCTTTCTGAGGAATTTGCATCGCTGGTCGGCGCAACTTATGGTGTTTCTCGTTTTCGCGCACATGTTCAAGGTTTTTTATCGGGGCGCGTATCGGGCACCGCGCGAATTCAACTGGGTCGTCGGTATCGTCCTGCTGCTTATTACGCTCCTCCTGAGTTACACGGGGTACCTGCTTCCCTGGGACCAGCTTGCCTTCTGGGCCATCACCGTTGGTTCAAATCTCTCTTCCGCGGTGCCGCTGGTGGGGAACAAGATTCACTTTCTGCTATTGGGTGGCAACCAGGTAAATGCGAATGCTTTGTTGCGCTTTTATGTGTTGCATTGCGTCGTTCTGCCCATCGCTGCAGTTCTCTTCATCGCAGTGCATTTTTGGCGCATTCGCAAAGACGGCGGTCTTTACGTGCAGCAATCGGAGCCGAAAGTGCCTCCAGCCAGTGACGGCATAGAGCCCGCACAGGAGGTGAAATGAGTACTCCAAAGGATTTTGTCGCCGGTATCGACTCGGACCAGCGGCGCTCTCCAACAAGGGTTGTTTTCGTCACGCGCCGCACATCAGCGCAGGTGAAGGTCGCTCGGGAAGATCAGGTGCAAACCTTTCCGGAAGTGCTCTTCCGGGCGGCACTTGCGATCGAGTTGCTTGCGATTCTGCTTGTCGTCTTCTCGCTCTTCTTCAACGCCCCACTGGAGGGAATCGCCGATCCCACGCATACGCCGAACCCCGCAAAAGCACCATGGTATTTCCTCGGCCTGCAGGAGCTTCTGCACTACTTCCCGCCGGTCGTGGCGGGAGTATTGGCGCCCACGCTATTGATCGTCTCATTGGTTGTTATTCCGTATTTCAACATCAACATTGAAGCCAGCGGAATGTTTCTGAAGGACCGGGCACGGCGGTTACTGATCTTCTATCTCGCCACCGCGGGAATGCTGATCTTTCTCCTGCTGTTCCATGTCTACGTGGCCGTCGCGCCGACTGTGATCGTTGCCCTAGGCATGATCATTGCGGCGTACAGCACTCCCGAATCGCCTTCGCGCCTGCGGCGTTATCTTGCCTCGAAGCCATTCGCCTACTGGATCATGACGTGGTTTCTTTTTGAACTGATTGTGCTCACTGCTGTTGGCACATTCTTCCGCGGCCCAGGATGGTCGTGGGTGTGGCCCTGGAGGAGTTAAGTGATGCGAATAAAAAGAATCCTCTCCTCGGCATGGACGGCAATCTTCGGCGATCCGGTCCGAGCCTTCGGCGTTGTCAGCTTTGTTCTGCTGATTGCTCTTGCGATCGCGCCGGCAAAAGAACACTTCAGCGAGTGGCATCGCTATCAACGGCAGTACCTGAGTCTAATTCGCGATCGCGGAGATGCAGTCAGCCTGCGACGCCGCTTCAAGCCAGGCATCCATCAGATCTGGCTGCCGGATTTGGGCGTTGTCGATCGTTGTACTACGTGCCACCTCGGATTGAATGAAGCTGGTCTTGCCGACGTCCATCAGCAGCCCTTCACCAAACACCCGGCTATTCCGCATTCATTGGATGGGTTTGGTTGCGTGATTTGCCACGGCGGCCAAGGTGCGGCCACCACGGTCTCCGAGGCGCACTCGAGCGAGCGGGCCGGCGAGGAGCCAATTATTCCGGCGCGTTATATTGAGTCTGGCTGCGGCCAATGCCACCAGGATCAATTGCCGGGAACACCTCAACTCAACCTTGGCAGAAGCATGCTGAGGCGCTCCGGTTGCGTACACTGCCACGCTATTACGCTCCCCGACGGCACTAAAGTGGTGGCCACAGACCATCCTCCATCGCTCGCTCACATTGCCGACAAAACGACGCGTGAGTGGATCTTTAGCTGGCTCAAGGATCCCCAGGCGTATTCAGCATCGACTACGATGCCCGACTTCAAGCTCAGCGACGCGGATGCGGACGACATATCGGCGTATTTGATGAGCACCAGCATGCCGCTGCCCGGCGATAGCGCCAAGCTCGACGTCAAGTCCGCAAAAGGCGCCGACCTATCAGCCGGCCCGAGCCTGTATGGTGAGTCATTCTGCTCATCCTGCCACGCCGTTCAAAACGCTGCGGGTAACCTCGTAGGCGGCAACCTAGGCCCCGAGCTGACACGAATCGGCAACAAGGCAAAGCCCGAATGGCTGTTGGCGTGGCTGAGAATCCCCGCACTTACGATGCGACAACACCGATGCCTCATTACCGCTTCACGTCAAAGCAGCTTACGATTCTGGCCGGATATTTGCAGAATAAGTCGGATCCAGATTACGGTGCGAATGTTCATTTGGACCCGTGGAATGCGACGCAGGTTGCCCACGGGAGAAAGCTCATTGTCGAGCTGGGTTGCGCGGCGTGCCACGAAATCAATGGGGTCCAGAAACCCGAGGATTTCGCTCCGGAACTCAGTACGATCGCAAGCAAGCCGCTTGCGCAGATCCTTTTTCTGCCGGGGATGGAGCATACACTCTCCAGTTACATCGCGGCGAAGATTCGTCAGCCGCGAGCATTCGGCGCAAGCGTCAAAATGCCGCAATTCACTTTGACCGTTGCTCAATCAGATGCCTTAACCACTGCACTGCTTGCGCAAACGAGCCGGAGCCGATCGATGCCAGACGATTTGCGCGTCGCAGAAACCCGGGAAACAAGCTATCAGCCGGCAGGACAGGCGGGAAAGCTGATGACCGAGCTTGCCTGTCTTAGTTGCCACCGCATCAACGGAAGGGGCGGCGATATGGCGCCGGACCTGTCGTCGGAAGGGAGCGCGGTTCAGCAGCAGTGGCTTTTTAGCTTCCTGAAGAATCCCAACACGCTGCGCCCGGCCCTTATTCGGCGCATGCCTCGATTCAATCTCAGCGATAACGAAAACAAGGAATTGACGAACTACATTCTCGCTGCGTATCAATCGCCGTCGATTGATCCGGATTTCACGCTCCCCTCAATAAATACTGCAGAGACAGTGGAACATGGCCGGCAGTTGTTTTATTCAAAGTACGCTTGTCAGGCGTGCCACATCATCGACACCAAAACTGACAAAGGATATATTGGTCCGACTCTGACTCAAGTTGGCTCGCGACTAACGGCGGCTTGGATTTACGCATGGCTCAAGAATCCGCAGGCGCTCAGGCCCGGCACGATAGAGCCCAACCAAAACCTGAGCGATGATGACGCCCGCGCTGTGACGGCTTTCTTGGCGTCCCTGAAAGGTCCAGGCGGACGGGGAACGAAGCAATGACAAGGCAATTCGCTTCATACAAGACGTTCCGGCCTCTCACATGGATGATCCTAATCGCTCTGTCTGTTTTCGTCGGCTGCAGACGAAGTGTTCCGCCTGCGTCCGAATTAAAGGCGACAGCCACCGGAACTGCGATCGTCGAGTCAAGCGGCGGCCATCAGATCGGTGTTAAGGGGACTGCGCTAAATGATCCACTGGTCGTTCAGGTCAATGACGATCAGGGGACTGCCGTTACCGGAGCACTGGTTGAGTTTCACGGCCCTGCCGGTGTCAGCTTCGACCGTGCAGCCGTTCTAACAGATTCCAGTGGACAAGCAACCACTTCGGTCACCTTGGGCGCATCCGCGGGGCGATACCAACTCAGCGTGGTCACACCAGGTAAGTCCCACCCGGTAACTCTTGAAGTCGTAGAAACGGCGCTTGACTACCAGCAGAAATTAGGGTCGATCCTCGCCGACAAGTATTGCAACCGTTGCCACGATCCGGAGTCGTCGCCGGAGCGCGTTTCGAACTACGACAACCTTGCGGTTAAGCCGCACCCCTTTACTGAAGGCGACACTTTGAACAAGATCAGCGATGCCGATCTCACTTCGATCATCGTGCACGGCGGACCGGCACTGAATCGCTCCGCATTGATGCCGCCCTACGGAAATACCCTAAGTGCGGCGGATATTCGGGCGCTTATCGCTTATACGCGTGCTGTAGCCGATCCCCCATATCAGCCGGCAGGGACGGTTTATGCGTTCAAATAGATACTGGATTTCTGACAGTGAGCCGTTGCGCCCGGACCACAGATTACTCGAATGTTATTCATGTTTCGGAAGTTTCAGTAAAGGCAAACGCCCTTATCGCGGAGGCTCGCCTCTTGCAGCAATCGTCAGCATCTCGATCGGCTCTCGCCGTCGCGTTGTTAGCGACGGGTTTCTTCCTGGCAGCTTCACAGACTCAAGCTCCACAAGGCCCGAAAAGTGACGCGGGAAGCCCGCCACTTGCTTCGCCCCGCTCGTTTCCCAAGCCCACAAACCTGAAAGTGTTGCCCCAAAATCTGACAGGGGAACAGGTCCACGACATTATGGAGCAGTGGGCACATTCTCTTGGTGTTCGTTGCGATTCCTGCCACACCGAAGATCTTGACGCCGTTGGCCCGGACGGGCGTCCGCGTCTCAAGTTTGCGGATGATTCCAAGCCGATGAAGGCGATCGCGCGCCTCATGTACACCATGACCGCCGAGATCAATGCCAACTACATCGCCAAGGTCAAGGGCTCCGGCGTGCCTGTCACCTGTGGTACCTGCCATCGCGGTCAGGTAAGTCCCGAGCCATTTCTCATCGAGCCGCTTGTCGAAAGACCTCCCGGGCAGCTCCAGCCGAGTGGAGAACAAAAGCCAGAGCCGAAATAATTCAATGACACGCTCGAAGCAAAGCGCAGGATCAAGCGGCAATCCAATGCTGCGGAGGCTCAAGGGTGCTGTCATGGAAAAAGGACCCAGCCCTCAAAGCTGTCTCATGTTGTTTCTGGGTGCGGCGATGCTTTGCGCAACAGCAGTAGCGGCTCAGCGAGACGATGCCAAGCCCGACGGCTCGCCCGGCCAATCAGCCGGTCTCAAACAACTTTGAGGGCGCAGCCGCCTGCGCGACGTGCCACAAGGAGGTCGTGCAGCACTTTGTTGAAAATCCGGACAGGGGGGCGGCGATGACGCATGGCGGTAATGGCGTGACCTGTGAAAGCTGTCATGGCCCCGGCGAAACACACGTGGATAGCGGCAAAGCTACCACGATCTTCGATCCATCCACGGCCACGGCCAAACAGATGGATGAAAAATGTCAGGCATGCCATGGCAGGGCTGGAAACTTCGAGCATTCGGCCCACGGCAAGGGAAATATTAGCTGCATCGGCTGCCACGCCATCCATGCTCCGGGCGCGCCGAAGCATCTGCTCAAGATGCCGCAACCAGAACTCTGCTTCCAGTGCCACATCGACGTCAAGCCACAATTCTCCATGACCTCTCACCACAAGGTAGAAGAAGGTTTGATCGACTGCACAGATTGCCACGATGTGCATGGCGTCCTTGGCGAGAATACGCTTCCTTCTGCTCGATGGCAGTTAATGGTTTGCACCAAATGCCATACCGTTACAGCCGGTCCCTTCGTTTATGAGCACCCTGCGGTCCAGGCTGAAGGTTGTAGTTCTTGCCACTTCCTGCACGGAGGACCAAATCACAAGCTGCTGATTCAAGCCGATGTGAACACAATCTGCCTGCAATGCCACTTGCCGTCGTTCAACCCTACAACGGCCCTGCCTGCTGTGCCAGAGCACATCCAATCGGCGCAGAGTCAACCATGTATCAGTTGTCACTCGAGCATTCATGGCTCCAACAACAGCGAGTTGTTCTTGAGGTCAACGCAGGGAAAGATCGCGCGTTGACAAGACAGCAGGGAATCTGGAGTTTCCAGAGAGTAAGCCGGCTTCTCGGCCAAATGCGTCGGACACCTGATGCGAGCTCGCGCCCTACTTTGTGCGTGATAATGGACGCTATCGCCTTCATCGCGCGATCGCGTGTTCACCGCTCTTAAGTCGCATCCCTTTCCTGCATTCGATATAAAAAAGGGAAGATACTGCGGTTCCGACTCCCAGTTTTTCCCGGATCACCAGATATTTGTCAATTACTCATCTTTAAGGAGACAAAGTGAGCCGGGATCGCAATTCACTGGATCTAGAGAGTTTCAGTACTCCAGAATCGATCGATGCTTAGGTTTTGCAAGGTGACTTGAGGAACTGCAAAGGCCGCTCAAGGCTGCCTTGCACTATCCCATCAACTTGCATCGGCCTACCGTGAGTGACCGTTTGATCCCGCCCCGCCAGGCAGCTTTGGGTGGCGCCGGATGCTTAATTCCTTCAGGCTTCGCGGCCAATTGTGAATATTCTCGCCCTTGCGGTCCCACTCGCCGTCATCGTCAACGAGCCGAAGCGGGGTGCCATTGAGTTTCGGGTAGCGCCCCAATTGCTTCACCCATGCGGCAACCTTCTGCTTCCTGCATTGAGCAAGGATTGATTTTGCCCAATGCGCGTCCATACTGCGTGCATTAGGCCCGGTCTCACCACCGATGATCGCCCAATGAATTCCCGTGAGGTCCAATTCGCCGAGGTCCTCCAATAAAGGCTCGAAGCTCACAAACCTGATCGTGGCCGGGATCGTTTTAAGGAGCATGATTCGCCGCACCCCTTTCTTTTTGTCCTCAGCGGAAACTCCGAGCCAGACGTTGAGGTACCCCGTACCCCAATCGGCGGGCAGATACTTCCGAATGTTTTCTGGGCGCTTTGTCAGGAGCAGCCAACTAAGATGGGGAGTTTGCCGAATGGTCTCCCAAAGTCGATCGCGCATTCCAGCCGGTGCCTCCGGATCTGCCCAGTCAGTCTGTGGAAGCACAGAATACGAGAGTTCGTTCGCCTTTCCGTGCAGCCTTCCGGTTCCAAGTGAACGCCTGTTTCCAGTAGGATTCAGCCTGGATTTTGCGAGGGACACCCTTTCCCCAATGCCTCTCCTTGCCCTGAAGTTGCCGCGAATCCATGCGTTCTGCATAGCAGTGAGCGCATCCCTGAGAGACCTTCGTGCAACCCATCCATGGATTGAAAGTGTTATCGGCCCAATTGATCTTCGTGTTTTCCAAGTTGCTTCGTTTCTCCTCTCGCCGATAGAAGAGTACCCAATTCGAATGGATAATGCGGGAATGACCGTCACACATCCTCGCGTCAAGAGGTGAATTGCCGAGTGGATGAGCCAGGCGGTCAAAGAAATAATGCTCTTGGCTGTTCAAAAAGGCCGAATTGCCCTTCGCGACGACGGGCAAGGCTAGGCGCTCAAAACGGGAGATGCTGAGCCTTCATTGCGCGGTGCTTTTTATGGGCAGTCTCTGATCCTAACTGCAAAGCCTGGCTCGCCTCCGACGGCAAACCGACGATATGGATTTCAGAGGTCGGCAGGAAGTGCCAGACTAATGGCGAGATGGACGGGAATTCTTCAATGGAACGTAATTTCTGGGCAAGATCCGCTCGGCCGAGGATCTGGAACCTTGCAGCGTGCGGAGAGTCGCCCTATTTTCAGGGCACACTTGTGATACTTATGGTGATACTTTGTACCGGACTTTCCTGCTATCAGGTGCAACCTTATTCGAAATCGGTAATGCCATTATCAACATCATTATAAATGAGTTATGCAAGCATCTGCATTGTGGTGCGGCGTCCTGCAAACTTGAGAAATAGGACTTACTGTCAGATTTACTGTCATTAGAGGCGTCAAAAAGCCGAAAAACCACTAAAATCGCTTAATATGCTCACTCATGAGATCGACTTTGACTTTGATTTAACGTTATTATTATCAATCAGGTAAACGAGATAAATACGACTTAGGCAACGAAGCGCGGGGGCGAAGAAACTAGGAAGCTGACGTTCCTTGTTCTGCGATCGGATCGCCGCGATCACTGGCTCTCAGGGTTTTTGATTATGGTGGTCGCGGCTGACTGATGCAACGCTTATCACAGTTTCAAGCCGGCCTGCAGCGATATGCTGCAGGTGGCCCAAACGTGGGCCAACCGGCAATCCAGCAAGTTGGGGATTGCTTTCAATAATGTCGTATACAGCTAAACGAAAAGAACCAGCTGAGGTTTTACCCATGCTGGTTCGGGCAGATGCCATCGCCGCCAGGATGCCCTGGACGACAAAGCATCTATACGATCTGGCGAAACGCGACCGGATTCCACATTACCGCTTCGAAGACGGATCAGTCGCCTTTGACCCTATTAAGGTCTTGGCTTGGCTGGCCGATCACGAGAAAGCGGCATAACAGAGGCCCGGCGACTGCAGCGCCGGGTACTCTCTTTCCTACATCCAGGTCATACTGTTGATGACTGCCTGCGTTTGCAGGTTCTCGGCCGGGCGCAGATACCTCATTGTCGACGCCAAATCACCGTGTCCCATCATTTGTTGGACGGTCCGAATGTCCAGCTTATTGGTACGAAGCAGCTTGGTGCAGTACGTAGCTCGGAATTTGTGCAGAAACCAGCGTTCGCATTCGCTTCCCTTCCCTTTGCATTTATCGCATTGACCGCAGTTCAAGCCAGCGGCCGAGACCTTTTGCTTGAGCGTTCTCAACATGTGTCCATCCGGCTCGCCGTTCTTGTCGAAGATTAGCGAACTGCGTCCGGTCCGGATTTTCTTGTAGGCCATCAGCCGCTTCATCAGGTCGGGAGCAATCGGAACGGACCGTTCTTCAAAGTCTTTCATTCTGAAATTCCACTCTGGCTTTGAGTGAAGCCAGATGGTATTTGTTTCAGTATCCAGATCACTCCATTCGGAATACATCGCTTCCTGTTCACGCGCGCCCGTCTGCAAGAGAAAGCGAAACAGCAAATTCTCTCTCGAAGAAGTCACAGCCTCGAACAGCGCTTTTAACTCCTGGTCGCTGTAAATTTCGGGGATCGTCTTGTCAAACTTCGGCGGCTTGGGCAATGACTTCGCGTTATGACCAAGGAATAGCAAAAATGCCTTCACATTTGAATGCCGGTTGCTTACCGTTCTCTTGCTCATGCCACGGGCGGCCAGTGCCTTATTGAACATGGTCAAGTCTTCCGGCACGATCTCGTCAGCGAACTGCCGGCCGGTCACTTCAAGGAATTCGTTGCAGGCGCGCTCGTACACCTCAGCGGCCTCGTTGGATCCCCTATCCAGTGTTTTGGCGAGGAACAGCTTCAGGTCGTCAGCGAGCGTCTTGCGCTGAGGATCAACTGGAACCACCTGGACACCCGCTTTTTTGGCGATTACCCGAGCAGATAACTCCGCGGCCTTCTTCTTCCGCTTGTATTCGGCCTCTGCCGGTGTTGCGCCCTTGAGTGATTCGTAGACCGGCTTAGGCCCGTCATAGGTGCGCAGCTCGTAGTAGCCAGTCGAATGCCTTACTTCCTTCCCATCGATGATGACAGCGCCGGGCTTGACGCGGCCGTTTGCAGAATAGGCTGCGGGATAATGTCCCCATCCGTCCTGGGTTTTTACGCGACGCATGAGGACGACTTTCCTATTTGCCATGATCTTTCACGCGAAAAACCATAACATTACCATAACACGGCAATGAAATATGCGATTTTATTGGGGTTTTTGATGGCTTGAGGAGAATCCAAGTCTCTCCGCCAGGACTTTCCATATTTCCGTCATTTCATTAGCAAATGAAAGAAAATGAGCACCTTAGAGCATTTCCGAATTGGCCGGCCTGGCCGCATTTTTCCGTTCAATTAGGCTCCTGGGGCGCTTTTTGCATGACAACGGTCGGAGTGCATGACAACGGCTGCGGCACTGAACCCGCGTCAGTCTCCCTTTCGTAATCGGACGCGGAAAACCAATCCTAAGCGGTGGCCACGTGTGCCACATGTGTGCCGCCATTTTCGTTTTTGGAACTGCAACAAGTTTCTGTGTCACTTTTCCGAGAAGCCGGTTTTACGGCCACGTGCGGAAGACAAATACTGATTCAGAATCGTTGTCAATGAGCCCCCTCACGCGAAGTATTGTCTCTTTCCAGGAGTTCCTTGCTGGCCCCATGCACCCCCCGCGCCCTCTTTGACCGTCATTGGACGGTCAGTGTCACCGTTGTGATCGTGGCCGAATTACTGCCCGACGTTCCAGTTACAGTCACGGTGTAAGTGCCGGCGCTGGTTCCCGAGTTGCCGCCACTCTTGCTGCTTTTCCCGCCGCATCCCATCGCACCTCCCGCGACAACGATCGCCAGCAGAATAACCATGGTGAGCCAGTTGCGCCGCCTGCGGGGCATGGCAAAGAACAGGACCAGCGCAAATGCGACTCCCCCAGCCCGCCGCCAGAAGAGCGGCTGGTTATAAGAGCTTGTCGCGGCGGTCGTATTCACGGTGAGAGTAGATGATTGCGCGGTTGTTCCACTCAACGTGACTGACGTCGGAGAAAGCGAGCACGTGGGCGGATCATTTGCCGCTGTGGGAGTGATCGCGCAGGTCAGGTTCACCGTCCCGGAAAAGCCATTGAGTGCAACAACGCTGATGGTCGCGGTGTTCCCCGTTTCGGCTCCCGGCTGAATCGAAATCGATTCGGACGAGGAGCCGCCCGGCGCGCTGAAGCTTCCGGAGATTGTATACGCGGCACTCCCAACCGCACTGTTGGTATACCCGCCGGCGACCGCAATAGCCTTAATCGTCTCCGACGAGTTAACCGCGATGGGGTTGGAACCGGAATAGACCGTGGAGCCTGTTGTCGGCGTGGTTCCGTCGGTCGTGTAATAGATCGTCGCACCGGTCGTGGTATCGTAGATCGCCACCGACTGGGCGGACGTATAGTTACCTGCGGCGGGTGAGAATGTCGGAATGGCTGCGACCGGAATGTTGATCGTGTAGGTTGCCGAAGCGACGGCGCTGTTGGTGTAGCCAGTCGCAATCGCGATGGCCTCGATGGTCTCCGAGGAGGAGACTGTGATCGGTCCGTTGTAGACGGCCGAGCTGGTCGTGGGAGTGGTTCCGTTTGTGGTGTAGTAAATTGTCGCGCCGGTCGTGGCGTCGCTGATGGTCACGGTCTGCGCTGAAGTATATGTTCCGGCTACCGGCAAGAATGTCGGCGTGGCTGCGACCGGAATGTTGATTGTGTATGCGGCCGATGCCACTGCGCTATTGCTATAGCCGCTGGCCGCCGCGATGGCTTCAATGGTCTCCGACGAAGAAACTGTGATTGGGCTCGTGTACACCGTCGAGTTTGTCGTCGGAGTGGTTCCATTGGTGGTGTAGTAGATCGTCGCGCCGGTCGTGGCGTCGCTGATGGTCACCGTCTGCGCAGAGGTGTAGGTGCCTGCTACCGGCAAGAAAGTCGGCGTGGCTGCGACCGGAATGTTGATTGTGTATGCGGCCGATGCCACTGCGCTATTGCTATAGCCGCTGGCCGCCGCGATGGCTTCGATGGTCTCCGACGAAGAAACTGTGATTGGGCTCGTGTACACCGTCGAGTTTGTCGTCGGAGTGGTTCCATTGGTGGTGTAGTAGATCGTCGCGCCGGCCGTGGCGTCGCTGATGGTCACCGTCTGCGCGGAGGTGTAGGTTCCGGCCACGGGCAAGAACGTCGGCGTGGCCACTTGCTGCACGCCGTTGATGGTGTATGCCGCGGAGCCCAACCCGCTGGTGTTGTAACCGAGAACGGCAATCGCCTGGATGGTTTCTGTCGAAGAGACCGTGATTGGCTCGCTATAGACGGTCGAACTCGTTGTCGGTGTGTCTCCGTTCGTCGTGTAATAAATCTTGGCCCCTGTCGTCGCATCGCTGATATTCACCGTCTGCGTGCCGGTGTAACTTCCTGCTGCAGGCGAGAACGTCGGCGTGGCTACGGCAGGAGCAACCTCGCGAATATTCTCGTTATCCGAATCCGCGACGATCAAGTCCCCTGCGGAGTCGAAGGCAATGCCGGCCGGGAAAAACAGCGCCGCGTTGGTCGGCGGTCCATCATCGCCCCAGTATGCCTCGTAACCGTCTCCCACGACGGTGCTGATGTTCCCGGTCGTGGCGGAGATCTCGCGCACGCCCGCACCGACGTCCGAGAGATACAAATTACCCTGGGCATCGGTCACCATGAATCCCGGCACGATCTGGGCGTTCAGGGCAGATCCTCCGTCCCCGGTCGCACCATAATCACCATTACCCGCAATGGTTGCGATTGCTCCCGTGCTCTTGGCGACCTCACGGATTCTGTACCCAAGATCTCCAATGTAGAGATTGCCCGCGGAATCCAGAGCAACTGCCTGCGGGGCTTCGAGGGCGGCAGAGGTCGCCAGCCCGCCGTCACCCGAATATCCGTCACTTTGCGGAGTTCCGGCCACCGTGCTGATGTCTCCGGTCTGCGCACTGACCATTCGGACAATATCGTTATTTGAATCGGCGATATATAAGTTGCCCTGGGCATCGAAAGCGAGGCCTTCAGGTTCATTGAGCTTCGCGCTTGTCGCGGCTCCGCCGTCGCCGCTGTAGCCGGCGACTTCAGTTCCCGCGAACGTGGTAATCACTCCGGTTTGGGCATTGATAACCCGCACCCGGTTGTTATAGGTATCCGCAATATAGACATTTCCCAGCGAATCCAGCGCGATACCGGAGGAGCCCGTGATCGCGATCTCGGCATTGATCGCCGGACCGCCGTCTCCGGCGCCGCCAGACTGGCCGTTGCCCGCAAAAAGTGTGGCCTTCCCCGTGGACGCGGAGATTTCATAAACCGTCTGGAGGCACGGGTCGGTCACGTAGATATCGTTTGCCTTATCCAGAGCCACGCCTCCAAAGCATCCTTCGTTAGCGAGACCGTCGATGCTCTCCGAGGTGCCGATGGTGGAGATCACTGTCGATGGCGCCGGCGTGATGGTGTAGGCGGCGATGGCCGGCTCGCTGAACAGATAACCCGGCGCCAGCGCGATCGCGTTCAGCGTGGAAGTGCCGGTGATGACCAGCGATCCGTGGTACATGGGGGAGGTTCCCGTGGGCGTGGAACCGTCCAGCGTGAAGTAGATGGTCGCCCCCGGTGTGGCATCGGAGAGCGTGACCGTCTGCGGAGACGCGTAGGTCCCGCTGCTCAGGCTAATGACCGGAGTTGCAGCGGTCGTGGTTGGCGCCGGCGCCGGCGCGCTCACCATCCGCAACCGGTTGCGGTACCCGTCAAAGAAGTAGAGGTTTCCGTTTGCGCCGGCGAAGAGCGAAGAAGCATAGACCGCGTTCTCACTTGGCGGCGCGCCATCGTCGCTGATGGTGGTACCACTGCTGCCACCGGCGAGGGTGGAGATGATGCCCGCCGCGGCCGACACGAAACGAATGGAGAAGAAGCTACTGAGGTAGAGGTTCTTTGCGGAGTCCACTGCGATGGTCCATGGCGAAGCAATTCCCGCTTGTGTCGCCAATCCTCCATCGCCGCTCAGGCTATACGAACCATTGCCGGCAACTGTGACAATCTCATCGCCCGAGCCGACCAGGACCTCGCGCACGCGTTCGTTCCCGAAATCCGCGATGTAGACGTTTCCGGACGAATCCAGCGCCACGGACCAGGGGTTTGCGAGCTCCGCGCTGGTCGCGGGAATCTCATCGCCGTTGTATCCATACTTTTCGATTTCTCCGGCGAAGACGGTGACCGCTTGCGTTCCCGCTGCAACCTTCCAGACCACCTCGCATACCTCGTCGGCTGCATATAGATTGCCCGAACCGTCGAAGGCGACGCCTCGTGGAAAGACCATCGCACCAACCCCAGCTGCGCCTGCCGCGCAACCAGGTTTCGGCACCCCCGAAACGACAACACCCGAGTAAGTAGTGATCACCTTGCTCGTCAAATTGACCACGCGAATGAGGCCGTTGCCGCTATCGGCGATGTAGAGATTGCCGGAATATACAGCCACGCCGTCCGGAGAATTGAGCTTCGCAGAGGTAGCCTGGCCGTTGTCGCCGCTATAGCCGGCCGTCCCGGTTCCGGCGATCGTGCTGATCAGGCCGGTCGAGGCGCTGACCATGCGAATGCGGTTGTTATACGAGTCCGCGATGTAGAGATTCCCCGCGCTGTCCATCGCTGTGGCGAAGGAGAGCCCGCCCAGGTCGGCCTGGGTGGCGAGGATTCCGTCGCCGTTGTAGCCCGGCTGCCCACTTCCTGCATAGTTATAGACGTACCGCGGCGAATTTGTGCCTGTGATCTGATAGCTCGCGGAGGCGATGTCGCTCGGCGCGTAATTCGGGGCGATTGCGATGGCCTGCAGTACTGACGAAGTCGAGACGGCGACCGGGGTCGTGTATGGGGTGGACACCTGAGTCGGCACACTGCCATCAAGTGTGTAGTAAATTGACGCGCCGGAGGCCGAATCGGTGATGGTAACCGTCTGGGCCGTAGCGTATGTGCCGCCGCCCGGCGAGAACTGCGGCGTCGGTGCGGGCGTCCTGCCGGGTAGGTTCAGTACGTAAGTCGCCGTGGCGACAGAGCTATTCGCGTATCCGCTGGCCGCGGCGATGGCTTCGATGGTCTCCGTTGCGGAAACCATGAGCGGGCCGGTGTACTGGGCCGTAGTCCCTTGCCCCGGCGATGGCGTCGAGCCGTCGGTGGTGTAGTATATCGTCGCGGTCGGGTTGGCATCCGAAATGGTGACGGTTTGCGTCGAACCGTAGGTCCCTTGCGCCGGACTGAAGGTCGGCGGCGGCGTCGGGATTGCGGTCGTCGTGTAGACAAACCCGTGCGCAACCTCGCCGCTATCTAGGTAGAAACCGACTACGGTTCCCGATGCGTTCACGCCAAGAACGGCGCCCTGAATGGGTATACCGCTGGTGGACGTGGTTTCGTTGGGAGGGGTGAAAGTGATAAATGAGCTGCCTGTGGTCAGAGGCAGATAGTAGGCAAAACCATGTCCAAGACTGGAAGAATCGGTGTACATTCCCGTAACGTAGGTACCAGTGGGATCGATGCGGGTGGGGAATGTTCCGCCAATGCTTCCACTTGTGGTCGTGGTATCGGCGCCGGGGGCATCGAATGAGGTAGCCCTCGTGGCGCCTGCGGGAAGGATGAAGCCGTGCCGCACCTGGTTCGAATCGGTGTAGGAGCCGACGATGTCCCCATTGGTATCAATGCTCACCGGGACGGTCCCGGAGGAGAGGCCACTATGCCCCGTAGCGGCTGCGCCCGGAGCATCGAACGAAGTGTAGTTTCCGGCCGAATAGATAAATCCATGGTTGGTGCCGGCCGAATCAGTGTAATATCCGGTGACTACGCCCGAGGCGTTGATGGCTGTCGGTACGGTACCTTCCTTGTTGTTGTTGTCATACTCGCCGGTCCCCGCATTCGGGTCGTCGATCTCTGTGAAGGTTTTGCTGGCAACGGAGTACAAAAAACCGTGGTAGAGGGAAGCAGTGTTATAGGTGCCCGTCGTGTAAAAGCCGACGATCTGGCCGCTGTCGTCGATGCCCATTGGGAACGTTCCACGGCTCGAAGTTGACGTTGGCGCGTTGGGATCGTCGAGAACGGTGATGGTGCCGGTCGCCGAGCGCAAGAAGCCGTGATAAGCGTTGTTGCTGTCGGCGTAAACGCCCGCCACATCTCCCGCCGTGTCGATCCCGGTGCCCAAGGTTCCTTGAAAATATCCCGGCTGCGGGCTCGATCCGGCGTTGGGCGCATCGAATGATGTAAATGTGCCGTTGGCGTCTACAAACCCGTGAACGATACCGACCGCGGCTGAGTATCCGCCTGTCATGGCTCCGGAAGCATTGACGGCAGTGACCAGCGTTCCTTCCATCGCACTCGTGCCTGCGCTCGGCTCGTCAATCGCGGTAATCGTGTAGTTTCCGCTCCTGCCAAGCTGTGCGAGAACGTGCGGCGCCCCGCTGTTGATCGATGCAGGACCAAACATCCTCTCCCAGCCCTTCCAAACCCAGTGATTGGCTCTCGCAGAGGTCGTCAGCCATACCGCTGCCCCGACGAAAAGGGTTCCAACGAGAAGCAGCACAGGGGCGGCGCGGCGCACCCCCTCTGCCATCCGAATGGCGGCGCGAATGGAATTCCCGAAGACCATGGTGTGGAAAGACACTCGACGGCTCATGGATGTTCCCCTTTCATCTTGGGACTGGGAAGTGCTCCTCGGGCAGGCCATGGCGTTCTCGTACTGCGAACTGACCTGCGCAAGCCAACTAATTGTTTTACAAATAGTTAGAGTAAAACCAAGCAGGACTTACCCAATTGGCTTCCAGAGTAGAGAGCGTAGCCGATTCCGAATGGCCGATGGAGGGACAAATGAGGACAGGACAGTGGACACTTTAGGGCATTACGGCTCCCCATTTCGATGATTGGGCAAAGTCTCGTGTCGTATACTGGTTCCCTCCCTCGATTGAGCATCCCGGATCCTCCATTCGGGCAGAAACCATGCATGTGGCAGCGAGATGAACTCTTCCATAGAGAGCGCGGACTCTGCTCAACACCAGCCACGGGTACTCTCAGGCTGGAAAACAATCGCGGCATATTTTGGGTGCAATATGCGCACCGTCAGGCGCTATGAACAAGAGCGCGAGCTACCCGTGTACCGTGCTCCGGGAAAGAAAGGCAGCACAGTATTTGCCTATACCTCTGAGCTCGACGCTTGGCTCGAATCAAAGAGATTCGATTCGGGGAAAAAAGAGCAAGATGCAAAGTCTACCCAAGTGACAAGCGATGCCGCGCTTCATCTGCGGAATGCCAGAGAAGACAACTTACCGCCGCCAGACGTTGGCCGATTTCACACGACCTCTGCCGGCAAACCCCAGTCCGAGCGAGTTTCAGCCCGCCGCTGGCAAGCGTGGACGCTGGCCGGTTACGCGTTTCTGATTTCGTTCGCTGCGCTGCTCTGGGTAGTCGAGAACCACCGTACAGCCGCTGCGACCCGGGCCGTGAAATTGGGAACGTTGAAGACATGGCGACATGTTCCCAATCCAGACGCAGAGCGGTTCTATTTGCGCGGGCGCTACTTCTGGAATCTGCGCACGACCGACAGCCTCCCAAGGGCTCTGGATGCGTACACTCAGGCCATCGTGAAAGATCCTGGCTATGCAGAAGCATATGCCGGATTAGCAGAGACCTACGACCTGCTGCCCCAGTTTGGCCGCGCCGATCTGGGTGACTCACTTACGCGGGCAGTCGACGCCGCGGATCGTGCCATCGCGCTGAATCCCGATCTCGCTGACGCCCATGCCGCCAAAGCTTTTGCCCTTTTTTATTGGAACTGGGATATTACCGGTTCAGACGCCGAGTTTCGCCGCGCACTCGTATTGGATCCAAACTCAGCACTGACTCGCGAGTGGTATGCCAGTACGCTTCAAATCAGGAATGACGGCGCCGAATGCCTCAGCCAGATTGATCAGGCGCAACGCCTGAATCCAGGGTCTGCAGCTATCGCTGCCGACGCTGCATATTTCCACGCAGACTTCGGGAACTTCGGAGCCGGTGTGAAGGCGCTGAAGGAGATTGAGCAGACCCAGCCGACGCTCGCGTCTCCCGCACAGTTCCTCCGAGAGCTCGATTTTGGAGCTGGAAACTTTCCAGCGTATATTGCGGAGGCACAACACTTCGCGGCAGTCACGGGAAACCCAGAGGACGCAACACTTGCGAGGGCTGTAGCCGAGGGGTGGATGCAACACGGCAGAACCGGCTTACTGCAAGCCCGCGCCAAAGTTCTACAGGCAGCCTTCGATCACGGCGAAGACACGGGCTACAGTCTGGGCCAGAACCTCATGCTGCTAGGGTACCCAAAGAAGGCCCTGCCATACTTTACAGCATCCCTTAACCGCCACTCGATCCTGCTCATCACAATGCAGGATTGTCCTTGGGCGAAGGCTCTTACGCATGATCCCGACTATGCGGCACTGTTCGCCGAAATCCGCAAGCGAGTCAATGGCGCTCCCGCTCAACCGGGCATTGCGCGCCTATCAATCCGTCTGCCCCAATGATCGACGGCTGGAGCAATAGACATTTTCACCTTGAGCGCCGGGCAGTTTTCTATGGATCATGCGACTGAAGAACAAATGGTCTGTGTCGAGACTTCTAATCGTCAAATCACTCTCGGAAAATGGAACGCGAGCCACCGGAGCGTATAGTCGGCATCTCGGACAAGTGCCCCGGAAACCTGTTGTGAACTTTGCTGCGCCGAGAATGTGAACCTAGGTCTAAAGGTGTGCAGGAGTGTGCAGCCACCGTGGAGGCCAGGGTTGCATGGATCAAAGTGGAAGAGACTTTGGTTGCCCTGTGACCTCCGACACGAATTGAGCCGGCCTCTGAGATTGAAAATGAGGGTTCTTGGAGCCGGCAACTTCCATGGAGAGAAAGCCACGCAATCTCGGCCGCGCGTACCTGGTAGAGAAGCTGCAGGAGCGGGGCTATTCACGTCGACAGGCGGTGCGGATTCTGGACTTCGTGTTTAGGGAGATGAGCAAGGCACTGGCGCGCGGTGAGGACGTTGAGTTTCCGTTGGGGTGGTTGACGCGTGAACGCCGTCATTTCAGCGATTACTGGGATGATGTCGATGACTGGCCGGCGAACCGCCAGGGTTACACGGTGGAATGGTACTTGGACGAAGCGGGGGTCCGGCTTGTGTACCCGGGGGCGCCAAATCAGCGCCGGAGCGGCGGCCGAAGAAGGACAGGCTAACGCAGCAAGAGCGGTGCATTCTGACTGGTAAATAAGTTGCGATGTCAGGAGAAGCGGCCGCGAACCGGGATACTAGGGCGAGGCCTGCGAGCCCGAAAGTGTGCTTTAGCTGGTAAATAACTCATTGGTGTACCTCGGAACCCTATAGGGTTCCGGCCTCGGGAGGGATAAATCGTGCCAGAGGTTTTGAGGGTGTTTTTGGGGCAGACCATTCCGAAGTAACACGTGTCTCGTTACCCGGTTTCGAGCGCCGGATCAGCCCTTCACGGGGCTGACGGGCGCGGCGCCTGAGAACAGTTTCAGCTGAAGCCGACTGAGCTTCTTTTCAAGATCTAAACCCGCTGACTGAGTTACCCAAAGACCTGAGAAGATCACCCAGCCATCTATATAGATGTCCCGCAGTTCCACACACTCAGCACCTGGCAAGAACTGCACAGAGCAAGAAAACCCTGAGAGCCAGAGCTCCCAGCAGAGCAGGGCCGCATAGTTTACCCCTTCTGATCGTGGTCCCCAAAGCCCCAGTCCGCACCCGACTGAGGTCCGGAGCTGGCTCCCGCCCGCGCGCGAAATTTTATATGCGCCGGCCCGGGAGGGACCTGGTTCCATCGGTGAGGCACTCCCTCCAGCAGTACTCGCCGATCACGAACCCTGCAGGCGTCGCCAGGCTGCGATTCAGAGACAGCAGCCGCTGGTTGCACGGCAGCTGCTGGTCCTGGCGGTTCACGTAGCCAGGCATCGAAACCATCAGGCCCGCAGTCGACGCTGGGATCGTTGTGCTGCCTCCGGCTGTGATCGCGAAGAACGAACCCGAGGTCAGGCTCCAGTTCGTGAACTCCTGTGCGCTGCCGGCAGGCACTGTGACCTGTAAGCCGACAGCGATCGCCGTTCCCATGGCGATCGAAGTCTGGCTCAGGATCAGGGGCATGCCTTGCACGTCTTACCTATCTTAGATATGTGTGCTATCCTCGACTTCATGAAGCGCGCCGCGGTTTACGTCAGAACCAGCACTGTCGATCAGAACCTGCAGACCCAGGTGCTTGATCTCGAACAGATGGCCAGCCAGCGCGGTCTCGAGATCGTGCTGCGCTACTCCGACCAGGTCAGCGGTACAAGGGTGCGCCGTCCCGGGCTCGACCAGATGATGGCCGATGCACGCCGCGGCCGCTTCGATGTGCTCATGGTCTGGGCTTCGGACAGGGTCGCAAGGAGTGTCCGCCATTTCCTCGAGCTCCTCGACGAGTTGCGCCGGCTGAACATCGAGTTCATCAGCTTCCGCGAGCAGATCGACACCGGCGGGCCGCTGGGCCGCGCCGTCACGGTCATCATCGGCGCCGTTGCTGAACTTGAGCGCGGCTTGATCGTTGAACGAGTTCGCGCCGGCATGAGGCGAGCCAGCTCGAGGGCCGCGCTATCGGCCGCCCCGCACTCATGCTCGACCGCGATGCGATCCTCCGAGATCGGCAGCGCGGTCAGAGCCTGGGCCAACTCGCAAAGGCGCACCGCGTCTCGCGAACCACTGTCCGCCGCGTCCTCTGCGAGAAAAAGCCGCTCGCAAGCCCTGTGCCAAAAAGCTTCGAGAAACCAGCCGCCTAAACCCCACAAAATCAATAGCCGCAACTTGTCAATGGGGCTGTGCCGAAACCTATACCTTCTGTTACGGGCCAACCACGCTAAAGGGCCGAGGGCTGCTGGGAAGATTACTCGATCCTGCGGCGTTTTCGGGTACTGATCCTCTAAAACCCCAGGCCAACTATGCTGGATGAGTGATTTGGCCTGTTTTCAGCAGTTGACGATTCACGGTAAGGAAAGTCACTGCTGCGCGTCTTGGAACCTGAATGTACCCGCGGAGGTATCCGTCTCGAATACGGCGCTTTTAATCACTAGGCTGCGTTTCGCGAACGCGAGAACCGGAGGCGTTTGCGGACTCATGTATCTTGACAGTTGGGACGGCTGCGCGCGTCGCCGCTGGGGAAAGGGAGGATGCATGACGGGAGAAACAAATGTGCTGGATTCGCCTGGCGGCGCCACCAAACGGCGAAGCCACGGTTCCGGATGGGGCGGCCGCCATGGCCCCCGGGGAGGCGACGGCGATGAAAACGATCCATTAAGCAACGATTTCACACGTCTGGCTAAGATGCTGGCTCGCATCGGCTCAAGCCTCGGGAACTTGATCAACCGCGACCACGGAATTATCGATCCAGAACTCCGAGCGCAGTTCGTGCGAACTTGGCCACATGCCGCGGACAACCTGGCTCAGGCGATCCGTCGTTTGCTGGAGGAAGCAATTCGCGTCCAGTCCGCTTCAGACAAGCCAAGCAGATTGCGCCGTCAACTGGAAAGGGCGGGTCTCACCGGACCGATGCTGCGCATGAAGGAGACTTCGCTGAATTTCTACTTGGACCCTATCGACCGCATCTTTGACCAACCCCTCACAGGAAAAGAAAGCTTGGGACAAAGGGTCGTGAACAAGCTGCTCGCCTGGGCGAAACCGGCATTCAAGGTGATGAACAGTATCCTCGGCAGTCTTCTGAGAGCATTCCCCGGCATGGAAGTGGTGAAGGAGTTGAAAGAACATGTCGAAGCCTCCTACGAGGTCGCGGGCGCGCTTGAAGAAGAGCGGGAGTAGTGTGTCTGTCGCGCGATAAGTATGGTCTGGCCCACACAGGGATGTGGCCAAAACAAAGTAAAGCCCTTGGTTACCGGCACTATACAGCTCGATTGAATCCTGGTGAGCTGGATTCAGTGAGTGCATTGGCCTGTACTCGACAGATGATACGCGCGCTGCAGATGGCCGGAAACCAGCTGCGTTCGCTCTGACCGCGATCAGAGTTGCTGGGTGAGATGTCGGCGGCTTTGCCGGATCAACGTGGCCTCGCAATAGCTCTATCATGGGTAGGGATCGTGGTATTAGCTCTGGGAGTTCCATGGCACAGGAACGCAGATTCGACACCATGAACGAAACTGACGTCCGGGAGACTATCGTGAGGCCACTCATTGAACGTCTCGGGTATCAACAGGGCACCGATGCCAACATCATTACGGAAAAGCCCCTTCGATACGATAAGGCCTTCTTGGGACGCAAGAATCCGAAAAAAGATCCGCCACTCGCCGGGAGAGCAGATTACATTTGCGATGTTGTCTCCTTTGGACGCTGGGTGGCAGAAGCGAAAGCACCCGACGTACCGATCTCACGGGACGATGTCGAGCAAACTCACACATATGCAAGCCACCCCGAGATTGCAGCCACTTATTTCCTAGTCACGAATGGCCGTACTTTTCATCTGTACGAAACATCGAAGCTGACAGAACCCGCGCTCAAATGGAACTACGAGGATGGGGACGGCGTGTTTCTTCGGCTTCTGAACGTGCTGGGGCCCGACGCCTTCAAAAAAAGGGCGAGACTCACCCTGGTCGATCCGGGCATGCCGCTTGGGATAGGACTAGCCTCCCGGTTGCGCGTGATCGGTGGAACGGTCACTTACGAGGAACATGTCGGAAACCATCCGTTCTTAGAAGCTGCTTCACTGGACGGAATGGTCTTGCCGGTGATAGGAGGTTATGTAATTCGTGGAGATGACGGGCGAATTGTTGGTCATTTGAAAATGGCAAAGGTGGCTTCGGGGCCTTGGGATTTCAATAGAATGCTTGGCATTGCAGATGAATATGACTTCTACACCGCATCCGATTACATCTCCACTAATGCTGAGTACCCGAGCATTTTCCAAAACTGGGCTATCACTACTACCCCCTTAGGGACGCAAATGAATTTGCCTGGCCTCGGTAATTTTAATCTGCCTATGGAGATTTCATCGACTGCCTACACGCAGGCGGTTGGCTGCGTCATAAGCGATAGATTTGTGGGCGTCATGTCGCTGGACTTGAACTTTAGCTTGAGACTGACATCACAGCTGAGAACGGCATTGGCCTCCCGATTCGGAAAGATACCAGAAACAGCACGGATTACCGGGACTGGACGATTCGAAATTGAGCTGCAATCTGACCTGTAAATATCGTCAGAAACTGAGTGCTTAGCTCAAAGAACGCATCGACGCTTGAGGAACTGAGACAATCTGGAATTAGCTTACCTGTCCTTGAACACCAATGCGAATTGAATCCTTCCGTGCACGAACTGTTTGCTGGTCTCAAGCTCAGACAGGGAGTACGTGAATGGGCCGGCGGTGCCGCAACGCAGCACTGCGACTTCATCATCGCAGTCCACGATTGTTCCTGAACCGTGGGTGTCGCTCTTTTTGTTCAGCCATATCACTTCCTTGCCTTTTTGTTCGAGGATGCGCTCACGCAGGGCATCCCGTTCTGGATTGGTGACTGACTTTTTCTGCTGCTTTTCGCTGTATTCGTTCCAATCCTGAATCAACAGCCGTGCATCTGATCGAAGATGCGCAGGGAACAACGATACCTCGATGCTCGGTGAGTGAGCGAGTTTTCGTAGCCCGTTCCCGCGGCGGTCAGGATCGAGCGCACCGATGACAACTCGAGCGACCTTCACTGAAATCAACCTGTCCACACACGACACCTTAGGGTCGCCACGATTCAAGCACGGTTCAAGCGTTGTGTAGATGGTCGCACCGTCAAGATCAGCACCACTTAGCATAGTGCTAAGACGGAATTCTGCGTGTTGACCATTCATCTTACCGTTTGACATCACAGCAGTACGGCAGTCTTTCCCTAGCAGTTGACCTTGTTTCACTGCGACTGCCCCGACCTTGGGACGTGGCTGGTCATCTTCCGGCGTGCTCTTCTTGGCTTCTTCGATTGCCATCCGAGCGAAGCGGTCGTCCAGTTCAGCCTGAATGTTCGCGACCGTGGTAATGTTCTGGAACTGCGCACGGCTACCATCGATGTATCCAGTCACTTGTGCGGTTTGAGGATGGACAAACTTGATGGTCAGGTGAATAAAGTTCGCGACGATACCGCCTCTTGGATCGTCAGTAAGGACCGAGAACTTCTCTCCGACCGGAAAACCAGCTGGTCGCAGATTCCCTCCGTAGAAATTGGCGAAGCCAGACAGATGGCCATCGTCTGTGGCGTCCAAGTCCAACACCACAGGGAACGATTGCTGGTAAGCATTGTAGATAGTGCCTTGCTGGTGAATCTTCACGGCTCATGATAACTCCGTCGACTATCAGAGCGGGCGTCGGCCTGCAAACCGGATCGGTAACGAAAAGTCGGCTAGTCTTCTCTAAAGTGGTCGGCAGCCCTCGGCCCTTTAGCGTGGTTGGCCCGTAACAGAAGGTATAGGTTTCGGCACAGCCCCATTGACAAGTTGCGGCTATTGATTTTGTGGGGTTTAGGCGGCTGGTTTCTCGAAGCTTTTTGGCACAGGGCTTGCGAGCGGCTTTTTCTCGCAGAGGACGCGGCGGACAGTGGTTCGCGAGACGCGGTGCGCCTTTGCGAGTTGGCCCAGGCTCTGACCGCGCTGCCGATCTCGGAGGATCGCATCGCGGTCGAGCATGAGTGCGGGGCGGCCGATAGCGCGGCCCTCGAGCTTGGCTCGCCTCATGCCGGCGCGAACTCGTTCAACGATCAAGCCGCGTTCAAGTTCAGCAACGGCGCCGATGATGACCGTGACGGCGCGGCCCAGCGGCCCGCCGGTGTCGATCTGCTCGCGGAAGCTGATGAACTCGATGTTCAGCCGGCGCAACTCGTCGAGGAGCTCGAGGAAATGGCGGACACTCCTTGCGACCCTGTCCGAAGCCCAGACCATGAGCACATCGAAGCGGCCGCGGCGTGCATCGGCCATCATCTGGTCGAGCCCGGGACGGCGCACCCTTGTACCGCTGACCTGGTCGGAGTAGCGCAGCACGATCTCGAGACCGCGCTGGCTGGCCATCTGTTCGAGATCAAGCACCTGGGTCTGCAGGTTCTGATCGACAGTGCTGGTTCTGACGTAAACCGCGGCGCGCTTCATGAAGTCGAGGATAGCACACATATCTAAGATAGGTAAGACGTGCAAGGCATGCCCCTGATCCTGAGCCAGACTTCGATCGCCATGGGAACGGCGATCGCTGTCGGCTTACAGGTCACAGTGCCCGCCGGCAGCGCACAGGAGTTCACGAACTGGAGCCTGACTTCAGGTCCTTTCTTCGCGATCACGGCAGGTGGCAGCACAACGATCCCGGCGTCGACCGCGGGCCTGATGGTTTCGATGCCTGGCTACGTGAACCGCCAGGACCAGCAGCTGCCGTGCAACCAGCGGCTGCTGCCTCTGAATCGCAGCCTGGCGACGCCTGCGGGGTTCGTGATCGGCGAGTACTGCTGGAGGGAGTACCTCACCGATGGAACCAGGTCCCTCCCGGGTCGGCGCATATAAAATTTCGCGCGCGGGCGGGAGCCAGCTCCGGACCTCAGTCGGGTGCGGACTGGGGCTTTGGGGACCACGATCAGAAGGGGTAAACTATGCGGCCCTGCTCTGCTGGGAGCTCTGGCTCTCAGGGTTTTCTTGCTCTGTGCAGTTCTTGCCAGGTGCTGAGTGTGTGGAACTGCGGGACATCTATATAGATGGCTGGGTGATCTTCTCAGGTCTTTGGGTAACTCAGTCAGCGGGTTTAGATCTTGAAAAGAAGCTCAGTCGGCTTCAGCTGAAACTGTTCTCAGGCGCCGCGCCCGTCAGCCCCGTGAAGGGCTGATCCGGCGCTCGAAACCGGGTAACGAGACACGTGTTACTTCGGAATGGTCTGCCCCAAAAACACCCTCAAAACCTCTGGCACGATTTATCCCTCCCGAGGCCGGAACCCTATAGGGTTCCGAGGTACACCAATGAGTTATTTACCAGCTAAAGCACACTTTCGGGCTCGCAGGCCTCGCCCTAGTATCCCGGTTCGCGGCCGCTTCTCCTGACATCGCAACTTATTTACCAGTCAGAATGCACCGCTCTTGCTGCGTTAGCCTGTCCTTCTTCGGCCGCCGCTCCGGCGCTGATTTGGCGCCCCCGGGTACACAAGCCGGACCCCCGCTTCGTCCAAGTACCATTCCACCGTGTAACCCTGGCGGTTCGCCGGCCAGTCATCGACATCATCCCAGTAATCGCTGAAATGACGGCGTTCACGCGTCAACCACCCCAACGGAAACTCCACTTCCTTGCCACGACGCAGGGCCTTAATCATGCATTCCAAGACGACGTTCACTACCACCACCGCCTGGCGCCGCGGCAAACCTCGCTCCCGAAGCTTGCCTACCAGTGGCCGATCCTGGAACGCTCGCTGGAAATTCACTTGGCAGTTCTAAGAGGTGGCAACAGCTACAGAATCGACTGCAGTGCTGTAGGGGAATAGACCAGATGCGTGACCGGAAGCGGACCCGTCGCACGAAATCTCAATAGTTTGTAATGGTCGGGGCGGAGGGAATTGCCGAGCATTACATCGGCGCCTCTATTTCGCTGGCAGGTGTCAGACTCGACCCATCAATGCCGCTAGCGGTTTGAAACAACACTTGATTCGTCCCACGAAATCACGCAACGAAAGTCGCCGGAAGTGTACCTGCGGCGTACTTTGCATCTCTCAGGTCGACCCGTTCGAACCGCACAGTAATGTTTTTCAATCGCCTTGCCTCCGCCTCTGCTTGTGATAATGGCGCTCGGCAGCTTGGCCGACCAAGCAGAACCGAAACACTGCAGAGGCCCATTTCGAGGCGCCGAACTCTTGCGAAGGCTCTCGACAAGCCAGAACGAAACCAGTCAAACCGATGCGTCCGGAGGATTGCGCGGACGCTACACCAGGATCAGGTTGCAACCAAGCGAGCGCAACTGTGCCTGGATATCTGCGCCGAGATCGTTAACGCTGATGATCGTATCGATCTCTGAAAACGAAGCGATACGAGACATGCTGCGTTTTGAGAATTTGCTCGCATCCGCAACGAGGATAATTTCTCGCGCCACTCGAATCATGGCCTTCGTGACCATCGACTCCTCCAGGTTTGCGCCACTGATGCCAAACTCGAGATCGCATCCGCTGCCACTCAGGAAAAGCTTGTCTGCGGAGAATTGCAGAAATGCCTCCTCGGCGAGGCGTCCGCTGGTGGAAGCCGATTCTTTGCGTAGTGTGCCCCCAACCATGAACACAGCGACGTCTCGGGCATCGAGTAATTCGGCCGCGATGTTGATCCCGTTGGTAATGACCTGCAGGCCCTGCTTCTTCTTAATCTCGCGCGCGATTTCAAGGGTTGTGGTGCCGGAATCCAGCACGATCGTCTCGTGGTCTGATATGAGCGTCGCTGCCATCTTCCCGATACGACGCTTTTGATCGGCATTTTCTTTTTCACGCTCGAATACAGGGGGCTCTCGAAGAATAACTCCAGGTAAAATCGCTCCTCCATGGGATCGAACTACCAAGCCGCGCCTGTGCAATTCATTCAGATCATTGCGGATTGTGACTGTTGAAATATTGAATTGGCTGGCCAACTCGATCACTCGAGCGCGCCCCGCGCTGCGGACGATTTGCAGGATCTGAGTTCTTCGGTCCTCAGCCATCATTCCATCTGTTGGCTGTTCTATTTCGACATCTTCGATCTCGTGGGATTGAGTTGTTCCATCGGGCAGAGAAGACTTACTACTTTTCAAATTCAACCCCTTTCGCTTGCAATGTTTACCGCCATTCTATACCGAAACGAAAGGAAATGATTAAGATCGTCATCAAATATGAAAGGTATGATGGCTGGAATCCTTTTCAAACGCTCGTCAACACGGAACTCTCGAAGCTCGAACATAGGAAGGACTTAACCCGTCCATGCCATTAGATCTAGTCGGGAATTGGTCTAAAATGCGGCGTGAGATGTTTCGTCATGTGCATGACTGCTTTGGCCCGCAGCGGGGCGCGCCAGCAGCAAGATGATTCCACGTGTGGGCACGGTCGCTTTAAACGTGTTATGCACGATGCCCAATTCCTTGTGTGCGAAGAGATCGCGGAGGTCAGCCCAGTCTGGTAATCCAGCGTCTCTGAAGAAAAACTGAACCTCGTTGGGAGATTCGCCCATATTCACAAGGCCAACAGCCTTGCTTCCGTCGGCCAGGGGCTTGACCCAGACGCTGAGCGGGCCTTCCTGCCAAACCGATTTTCCCTGAATGCCCACCGTATCCTGATCCACCTCAATCGCTTCGCGGTTTGTGAGAATTTCGCGAACCTCCGGAGACATGGTGGATAGATTGTTTCCGGCGATCAGGGGAGCGGCAAGCAGACACCACAACCCGAAATGCTGACGATCTTCGTCGAGGGTGAGCTTTCCATTTCCTACTTCAAGCATGTCGGGGTCGTTCCAATGGCCCGGCCCGGCGAAACGTTCGAGGCCCGCTTCAAGGAACGCAAAGCGCTCAATGACCTCAGGATCTGCCGCGATATCCGTCCCGATTCGCCAAAGATTTGCGCCTGTCCAAGGAGCCCAGGTCCATATGCGCTGGTTGTCGCCGTGGCTCAGGCTGTACACGATGGGCCTCCCGGTGCTCAGAAGAGCATCTCCCATTTTCTTGTAAACGCCGGGCCACTCCTCATTCTTGAACATCCCTCTGGCGCTGCACATATCGTACTTAAGAAAGTCGATGCCCCAGGCTGCATAGGTTCTGGCATCCTGCTCCTCATGTTGATAGCTTCCAGGAAACCCGCCACACGTTTTTGGCCCAGGGGAAGAATAAATGCCGATCTTCAGCCCCTTTGCATGAACGTAGTCAGCCAATAATTTCATGTCAGGAAATCGCTCATTGCCCTGGATGTTCCCTTTGGCATCGCGCTTTCCCTCCCAGCAATCGTCGAGATTGACATAGGTATATCCGGCGCCCTTCATGCCGCTGGACACCATGGCGTCGGCAGCGGCCCGGATATCGGCATCGGTTACGTTGCAGCCAAAACTGTTCCAGCTGCTCCAACCCATTGGCGGCGTCTTAGCCAAGCCGTTCGCTTGTGCGTCGAGATGGCGCAATTGCATGCAGAACATAGCAATTAGAAATGCGAATATTGAAAGGCGTTTCATTAGACTTTCTCCGGTGTTGCTGAACAAAACCTAGCGAGGTTCGTGCCCTTTACGGTATATATTCTCGATTCATAAAGCCGCATGCCGTGGCATAGCGCACCATAGACTGGTGAATTTTGTGGTGAATGATCGCTCGCGGGTCGTTCTCTATCGTACCGGCACGGATTGCTTCTGCCTGTAGCGGCAGATACTGCGAGATGAGGGTCAATGGAGCGGGATTCTCTCGCAGATTCTCTGAAAGCCTGTCAAGGAACTTAGCTACCTCTCGATGGGGCCAATAGTAGCGGATGCGGTCGCTCAGGCTGTAGACTCTCGCAATCCGCACATAGTCTTCATTGCCGTGATAGTAGAGCTTCCAGTTCTCGGGGTGTTCGAGCATGACGCGTTCGATTACGGCACGAATCCCTGATCGCTTTTTCTCTGCGACCCATTCTTCCTCAATCTTCGCCAAGCCGAAAATTGCCTCTCGCATTACAAATGTCAGCTCCGGGCCAACTTTGAGAATGGCAAAGTGATCACGAACCAGGTTTCGCAGGGACCTTGCAGTCTGATAGTCAGTGGAGTGGGCCTCAAATACGATGCGCGGCTGCCCAACAACAAACTGCGACAGCTTTGACGCCAGATCCGGCTGATAGTCGACGACGGTCGCGTCCCCAAATTCAACACCAGGCTGCACGACGACGCCAATGATGCGGTCCCAGGCAGCGGACAGGTGCCTACGCAGGAACGCCATTCGATGTGCGTCCAATGTGCCTTGCAGGCTTTCCGTCGTGGTGACTGCGATTTCCGATTCTTCCTGCGCCCCGCCTGGAGTTGGCACCTCCGTTCCGATAACGTAGACCGGCCTCAATTCAGATGCAGTCGCCGCGGTTTCCGCGGCTTGACAGAGAATTGCTGCACGCTCAGCAATCTGTTCGCCGGCGAGGACCGGCGGATCGTCTGCACAAGACATGCTAGCGTCAAGGTGGATCTTACTGTAACCTGCGCTGACATAGGAGGACACCATTGCGCAAGCCTTCTCCATGGCAACTGCCGCCCGCTGCGCTCGCCACGGATTCGGCCCAAGGTGATCTCCGCCAAGAATCAATCGCTCTTTGGAGAGATTCAAGTCATTAGCAATGTCACAGACAAAGTCCCGGAACTGAGCGGGCGTGAGTCCCGTGTAGCCCCCTTCTTGATTAACCTGGTTGCAGGTTGCCTCAATTAAGATCGGGCTCCGATCCTTGGCAGACTGCGCAAACGCAGCCTCAAGCACCAGGCGGTTCGCCGAGCACACTGAGTAGATGCCCGTGCAGATCCCACTCTGTTTGCCCCCAGCAGACCGCACATGTCGGCTAGGCCCCGGTGGTGGACCGTGCGTTTATCCATACTCTGCATTAGTTCCACCATCTTGAAATCACCTCCGCCGACTCTGGGATGTTGATGCGTGGGGCCGGTTTCGACTCTCATGCAATCCCGGGACACGTGCACGCACAGAGTGGACTCTTTGGAATCGAACGACTTTCAATCGCATTGGTTCGCTTCAACAAGCGAGACCTAACTTCAGCTTTATCAAGTTAAGCTGACTTTGAAACTTCGCATCCTCCCAGGATCAAGTGAAAAACCTCTGCTCTGCGCTGGCCTGTGCGTCAAGCTAACCTGCGGCAGATTGCAATAACTCCTCTTGTGACCAGTGATGACGAATAAAACTCTCACGATGAAGAGAGTCGAGAAACGCCAATGTGCCTCCAGGACGCGTGACAGACAGGGCTCCGCAGATATTCCCATACTTCAGACACCTCTCAATGGATGCCTGACGCGTCCATTGATGAAGAAAGCCGGCGCCAAATGAATCGCCGGCGCCAACTGCATCTGCAACATCAACTTCGATTGCCGGGACATCGATTCTTTTGCCTTCAAAGTATGCCGATGCCCCATGTGCTCCGCGCTTGACAACCAGAAGCGGCACTTTCGCTGAGACGATCTCTGCTGCCGGTTCAGCCTTAGCAATTCTCGCCACCTCGCGTTCATTGCAGAACAGCAGATCCAGATGTGGCAGCACGTCCTTCAGCACGCCCTCCCACTTGTCCTGTGGATCGTCATTGGGATCAAGAGAGGTCGTCAGACCGCGGCGCTTCATCTCCTTGAAAAGATCCGGAATATCCCGGGAAAGTTTGGGATACATGTAAAGCGCCGATAGATGAAAGTGCCGGGCTTTGGATAGATAGTCGATGTCCAAATCCTCAATGCTCATTTCGAACATCGTGCCGGGATAAGTGAGAATGCGGCGAGTTGTCGTGAGGGGCAGAATGATAGTAATCCCAGTATTGCTTCCTCCTGCGGCGCGGACGACGTGGCTCAACTCGACGCCTGCATCATTGAGCCAGTTGCAGCACATCTCTCCGAACGAATCGATGCCGATTCGTGAGGTGAATGTGACCTTGCTGCCAAGCAACGAGAGATTGTGTGCAAGAATTGCCGCGGAACTTCCCAACGTCAGGGTGAAACCCGTGGCGAGGATCTCGCGTTCTTCAGGCAAATCGGGGGGCAGTCCAAAAGCAATCAGATCCGGGTTGAGTTCGCCCACGATCGCAATCTCAGGCCGCCAGGACTCGTATGATTCTGATGTTGCATCCATAGTTCGTTCCAAGTCAGCGCTTTGCCTCGTTAAGGTCAACAAGAATGCGCATTGTCTCGTCGGCAGCTTCGTGTTTTCACTGGCTGTCGAAGTTTTGATCAATTACTCTTGCCTTCGTAAAAAGCGCCCTAACGCCTGTCTCCAAGCCGACTGACACGTGGCACAGAAATCGGCGCCAATTCGACCGCTGTGTTGTAGCCTTCCAGGGTGACCCAGGACGCAACGCCTAAAGACCGTTGGATGCGGCCATGAATCTCGACCTTCTCACCCGGAAATACGGTGACGTAATTGTCGTCGTATTCAATCGGAAGGATTTCGTCACCGCCTCGAGTTGAAGTAATCTCGGCGCGTTCGAAAAAGGCAATTCTGTTCGTCGAGTTGTTCAAACTGATCGATACCTGAGTCTCGCCGTTGAGTTCTCTTTTTGTAGCGCTGATGCCCAATTGGACGGGCTTCATCGAATTAAGGGCTGTCATATCCGCCCAACTTGCCATCTTCAATCGAAACATATCGTCATTCGACGGGTCGCCTAGATCATCCAGCGTTGTGGATTGCCAATAGACGTTATCAACCAGCAGCTTTCCGGATCGATCGAACAGTTCGCATCGCACAAAATAGACCGGAGTGCGGTCCTTTGAGCGCATTAAAGTGAGAACCTTTGCCGTTGCCCCCGATGCTACTCGGATATTCGCAACAGTCCGGTCTTCGCGAACCTTGCCGTCAAGGTCGTAAATCCTAACGCGGACGCGGAGGCCATCGTGCTCCTGAGGCGTCTGATTCACCACTGTGAAGTTCGCGCGACTGTGATCTCCGGTGGCGTAGTAGTCAAACACAACTGAAAGAGGCCGCAGACCCTTCTTAGCTCCGTAGTATGCGCCGCCAGGCTTCAGATAATAGTCGAAGATATGACCAAAAAAGGACGGCCAGTGATTATCGAGCATCCAATATAAGGACATTTTGTGGTTTGCCCAACCATTAGCGGCAAAGTCTTCAAATTGAGCTCGCGTGTTTTCGTAGTGTGCCAGCTGAGCTTTCCGCGCAAACTCCTCCGCGCTCGACGAGGACCCGTAACGCCGATCGATGGCCTCCCGGATACTTTCCAGAGTGCTGTTTCCGTCGTTGGTTCCCGCGTGGAAATACCAAGTTTCGTTGATAGGCCAAAGCTTGTCAGCCGGAATGAACTTCTTCAACGATTCAAAAGGCGGTATATGTTCATTGTCTCCCTGCTCTGCGCAGGAACCCCGTGTCGTAGAGTATTTATCGTTGAACCAATACGATGGTGGCCGCCAGGTGTAAGGCCCATCCATGAGAATCCCATCCCAGGTCCGATTGCCGTTTGCATCCGGGTAGCCGTTCGAAGCCGTATCGACGATCGCGTTCTGCCAGTGCAGACTAGTCAAAATCCGATGGTATTCGTTGCGCACCGGCGGAGGCGGCAAACCATCGCTGCCATTGGACCATAGGACCGCCGATGCATGTGAACGAAGCATGAGAATCTGCGAGTGCAGACTCTCAGAAGCCACGCGATGGTCCTCGTCGCTCCACTGGTCCCAGTGCTCCCATTGGTTGCAACACATCCAGCCCATCATCACCGGAACGCCTTCCTGATCCGCCAATTCAACCATGTGCTCGCTTGCGATCTTCAGCTCCCAGCGCAGCATATTCAAGCCAAGATCTTTCACATAGTGAATGATCGTGGCATCCCTATCTGAACTGTATGCAAAGAGAAGATCCGGGGTGTAAACGGCGCCGCGAGCAAGAAAATTCTTCCCATTCACCTGCAGGTAGAAATTGCCGCCTCTCCCTTTGCTCGGGAACTGTTCGTCCTGATCGCGGCCTTGCGTTATGGTACGGATCCCGAACCGGATGTGCGTGCTATCAGAGACTTCAGTGTTCCGTCTGAATTCCAAATCAAGGTTATATAGATTGGGTTTGCCCATCGTATAAGGCCACCAAAGATCGGGGTTCTGAACAATAAGCTGAGAATACCGTTTTGGTGTAAAACTCACCTCTCGATCCTCACCGGCGGCAAGCGTGAGATGCTGCGCGAACTGGACGAACGGCTTGCCAGGGCGTGAGATCGTGCCGCGCAAGACGCCGCTAACTGGTTGTGGGGATGCATTATGGAGTTCGGCAAATACCGTCAGTCGAGCCGATGTAAGCTGCGGCAAGGGAAGTTCAGTGGTGACCATCGCATGGCTCACGGTGACCGCGCCCGATGTGCGCAGGTATACGGGCTTAAAGATACCGGCGTTGCGGTCTGGAACAAAGGACACACCGTGCTCGCCGGGCTTCTTCGGATCGTGATAGCCAAGGTATTTCCCGTTTATCCAGTCAAGCCAACTGTCTGCCAACTCAATTCCGTTTACATCTTCCACCAAACGTTCCGGCGTCACCTTTACCGCCAGGACATTTGGTTCTCCTGGCTTGATCCATCGCGTGACATCGAACTGATGAGCGACGTACATGCCCACCACCTGCTGGCTATCGGCCACCAGGTTGCCATTCAACCAAATCTCAGCGCGATAGTTGATCCCTGGGAATTCGAGTTGATAAAGGGCCTTTCCGGCAGGTGCATCGAACGTCGTCCGATACCACCAATCCTGCAGGTAGAGGTCCTGGGGAACATTGTTGAGCAGGTTCATGCCGTAATAAAGATCGGGATAAGTGCCGTCCTCTTCGAGCGCTTCGAGGACCGTCGTCGGCATATGAACGACTGAATGCCAATTCGCTGTGTCAAAGTCGAGAAGCGAAACAGCATCGCCCCCGGCACCCACGTTCTGAGCCGAGGCCAGTTTCCAGTTTTTGGCCAATTCCAAACGGGCGGGTCCGAAGCAGCCATGGAGGTAAAAGCAAAACAAATCCAGCAGATACAAAGCACAATTCCGGATTTGGCGTGCTTGAGCATCATCCTCCCACCGGACCGAGCCAACCTGAAGGGCACGTGACTTCTTGGGCCCCGGCTCCGTCTTCCGAATGCTTCACATCTGAATTCAGCTTTTGATATTTGTCAAGAAAAAAGTATTGACAGTTTCGGAAAATGCACATAAGCTTTCGATATGTTTCTGATATGCTTTTGTATCGCCGGAGATGGACGATTGTAGGAATCGTATCGAAGGGAATCACAACATCTGAGTTTTGGTTCTGTTGAGAGCTGCCGATTCACACGAATGCGGTGTCCTGACGAACATTCTCCTGGAGATCCTTGGCAGATCGAATTCTTGGGCAACGACCCGTCGCTAAACGCGAACCGGCGGAATTTTCGGAGGACCAAATGTTGCAACCTAATCCAGCGGCGGCGGTAATGCGCTTGCTCGCATTAACCACGTTGTCGATCCTGCTTGTCGCGCACGCGATGGGGCAGTCGACGGCATCAGTTTCCGGTCATGTGCAGGACTCCTCAGGCTATAGCATTGTTGGCGCCAACGTAACGCTTACCAATACGCAGACCGGAATTGTGAACGTTGCCAGAACGAATAACGATGGCAATTTTGCCATGCCCGACGTTCTTCCGGGCGAATACAAGCTGACGGTCAGCAAAGAAGGCTTTGCCGCCACCGAGCTCAGCGGTATTCACCTCGATGTTGGCGATGCAAAGAATCTGCCGGTCGACATGAAGGTGGGCAGCACTGAGCAGTCGGTGACCGTGGAGGCAAGCGCGCTCACACTGAACACAACCGACGCGTCGGTGAGCAGCCTGGTCGACGAGTCGACGATCAAGGAACTGCCCCTCAATGGCCGCGATCCTTCCAATCTGGTATTTCTTGCTCCTGGCGTGACCAATGTGTTGCGGACTGCTTCCGGCTACAACCAGACCTCTGACAGCTTCAGCAATGAGATGGGGGCATCTTCGGGGGGAGGACAACAGGGCAGCACCTACGCCCTGCTGGATGGCGTGCCGAATATGGACATTTACCTGCTTCTGGCCGCGCCCTTTCCCAACGCGGATTCGACTCAGGAGTTTCGCGCGATCACCAACAACTTCGGCGCCCAGTATGGCTTCGCGCCTGGAGCCGTCATCAGCCTGGAGACCAAATCCGGCACCAACCAGTTCCATGGCGGCGTATTTGAGTTTGTGCGCAACGGGGATCTGAACGCCAGCAACTGGTTCTCCGGCGCCGTCGACAACCTGAAGCGTAACCAGTTCGGAGGATTTGCCGGAGGACCGATCCTTAAGAACAAACTGTTCCTGTTTGCCAACTATCAGGCGACTCGGCAAAGTCTTGCGTCAGGAACGGAGACGACTTTCACGCCGACTGCGGCCATGTTGAAGGGAGATTTCAGCGCCCTACCTTCTACCCTCTCGGCCCCATTCCAAACCGTAAACGGCGTTCCCAATCAGGTGGATCCATCTTTATTTAGCACGGGAGCAGTTGCAATCGCAACGACCGCGCTTCCGCTGGGGCAGGACCCTTCGACCGGCGAAGTCACATTCCGGGGGCCGACAGTAGATAGCAGCTACAACGAAGGCACGGCGCGCCTCGACTACACTATTTCTCAATCGCAGCGGCTCTTCGTCCGAAATTTCATCCAGCAGTTCAATTATCCCGCTGCAAACATCAAAGGCAACATGGTTGCTGATTCACTGGCAAATGCCGGAAAGTACTACAACGAGGTCGTGGGCCACACATGGCTTCCATCGACGACCGTAGCCAATACACTGACAGCGGCATGGATCAATATGTACGTCACCAGTGGAAGCCAGTTGCCCGACATCAACGGCGACGCTGTATGCCTTTCCCGGTACATCAATGTAGCTGATCCTCCGGGTTGTTTCATCGAGGGGCTCAATGCGAACGGCTGGTACGTAACATTTGCGGAGCCGAATGGAAACATGAGAACCACCTGGTGGCTGGAAGATAACTTCAGCAAAACCCTCGGAAATCAACTGATAACCATTGGCGGCCAGTTGGCTCATCATTGGGACAACACGACGACCGACTACCCCGGGCAGGCGCAGATCGGCTTCAATGGCTCCTACACCGGGTATGGGAATGCCGACTTCCTTTTGGGAGACGTCGCCTACATGAACCAGGGAGCATTCCAGAATTCACCGGTCAGAGGATGGCAATTTGCGCTCTTTGCTGAGGATCAGTACAAGGTGAGAAAAGATGTGACGATAACAGCCGGTCTGCGCTGGGAACCGGATTGGGCTGCGGTGTCGGTTGACAGCGGCGCCGCATGGGATCCCGGGGTTCAAAGCACTCGCTATCCTCAGGTCCCCGTCGGCCTGATCTTTCCCGGTGACGATGGACTGACATCGTCTCTGAGACCATCAAGTAGCGACTACTTTGAGCCCAGAGTCGGAATTGCCTGGCAGCCGATTGGAGCCAAAACGGTATTCCGCGGCGGCTTCGGAGTCTTTGTGGCTCCTATCTCCACTTCTTACTTCAACTCTGTCGTCGGAATTGCGCCTTTCGCACCCTTCTTCGCCCTGAATGGCTCTCCCAGCAGTCCGATCTCGTTCCAGAATCCATGGGCGGGATTCTCCATTACCGGCGGAAAGAGTCCTTTTACTTCTTCCACGTTCGCCCAAAACACGAACGTCCCGGCTAGCCAAGCGCTTTTCCTCACCCCCATCAGCATTCCCGCCGTGTTTGCGCAAAATTTCCGCGTGCCGATCACAAACTCCTGGAATGTCTCAGTGCAACGAGAGTTTAGCAATACTTTCATCGCGCAAGCTGCTTATGTGGGAAGCCACTCGTATCATCAGACACTCGACATCGATCAAAATCCGGGGATATACTCGCTGGGCGGTAATCGAGCCCTGCAAAACTTTTCGAATATCACCCAATTGACCAGCCTTGGAGTCGCCTCGTACAGTGCACTACAAGCCACTGTGGACAAGAAATTCTCGAGGGGTTTCTCTTTCCACTCTGCGTTCACATGGTCGAAGAATATTGATATTAGTTCGTCGGGAAACATCACCTTTCACAGTACGCTTCCCGATCCATTTGACCTTGGATTCAACCGAGGCATTTCCGATCTCAACTCACCTCTGATCTCAGCTAACAATTTTGTCTATGTCACGCCCCAGCTCAGTCAACACAATCAATTGTTGAAGCAGGCGGCCTCGGGATGGGAGATCAGTGGAATTTGGACTTTCCAGTCAGGCTACCCATTTTCGATTGCGGGTGGAGATGGAAACAACAACTCCGGTGCCTTGCAGTTTGGAGATCGTGCCAATTCTGTGCCGGGGCAGCCGTGGAATGTTCACAAGGGAAGCAAATCGCAATGGCTCAACAACTACTTCAACCCGAATGCCTTTGTGCCCAACACTCCAGGAACTTTTGGCAACACCGGCAAGAACTTCCTCAAGGGCCCCGGGATCAATTCCGCGGACTTGGCGCTTTCAAAGAACTGGCAATTCTTCGAGGAAAGATACAAACTGCAATTCCGTTGGGAGATGTTCAACGCCTTCAATCATCCAAACTTTGGGCAGCCGGACAACTCGCCAACGGATCCCAACTTTGGACAGATCACAGGGATCGGGCCGATTCCGCCACGTGTGGTTCAGGCGGGACTAAAGCTCACGTTCTGACCTAAGCGTCGGATCGAAAGCAGACCCACATTTTGAAAAATCCATTCAGGCCACCGGTGCAGCGTAACTGCACTGGCGGCCCGGAGTTACCTTGAATGGGATTGAATTCAGGTTGTGTGAAATGGATGTCATATGTCAGAAGAGCTAAAGTTCCGCGCATATAAGCAAGAGGAATTCACTTCGATGCACACCCTGGAAGAGATCTATCGCCAGCCGTCTCTTTGGAAGACGACCCAAGCCCGTGTTCAATCTGCGTCTGGACGGTCCTCGCTGCAATCCAAGCTGAGGAACGCTCGTGTTCTTTTAACCGGAGCTGGAACCTCGGCTTACGCCGCAAATGCAGTGGCTGCGGCATGGCCCAGAGCGCTTGCAGTTCCGACAACCGATTTGCTGGTTGATGCGGAGCGCTACCTGATCGATATAGATGTCGTCGTGTCTCTGGCGCGGTCCGGCGACAGCCCTGAGAGTGCCGCCGCGGTCGGACTAGTTCGCGCACTGCGCCCCGACATCTTTCAACTGGCGATTGTCTGCAATCAAGACGGTGCTTTGGCGCAGGCGGAGATTGATGACCTCATTGTCCTCGATCCCCGCACTAATGACCTCAGCCTGGTCATGACCAGCGCGTTTTCAAATCTGGTGCTCGCGGGAATAGCCCTGGCGCGAACAGACTCTAATTATGACACCGTCAACGCGTACAGTGAGCGTGCGGACGAACTCTTGCCCGCGATCGATCTGGCCTGTCAAAAAGCATCCGGTCGGATACATGAACGTGTTCTGGTTTTGGCGTCTGCTCCATTGTATGGCTGGGCTCGTGAAGCCGGACTCAAGACTCTCGAAATGTGTGCCGGCCGTTTTCCGGTTCTTACAGAAACCTACCTGGGACTTCGGCATGGTCCCATGTCGTTCGTGAAAGCGGATACGCTGGTCTTGTGTTTGTTGTCCAGTGACCCGATCCGCCGCCTGTATGAATCTGATTTGATCAACGAACTCCGTACAAAAGGGATTGGATACCTGGTTAGCATTGCTGATCCAGTTGAGGCCGGAGAGTTGTTTGACGAAGTCATTCCGGCAGTGGCACCAGGGTTGGATGATAGCCTTCGGACACCTTACGAAATTGTGATCCCGCAATTATTGGGTTATCATTCGAGTTTGCGCATTGGATTGAATCCGGACAACCCCAGCCCGAACGGCATCATCAACCGGGTCGTCAAGGACTTTACCATTCACTCGATACCGCCTCGCTGAGGCGAAATTTACTGTCTGCAAGGCTGAGCGAAGAGTGGCCGAAAAAACTGTTTCTCGTCAAACGTATATCCATCGAGAATTCCGGTCTTAAGTTAGCCTTAGTCAACATGCAACTTGAGTTGTATTCGTTTTGAGGCGAATCTTGACCCAGACAAGCCAGCAAGATTGTTCCACCGTCGCCGCTGTCCCGGCTACGGTGCGCCTGAATCGCACGCTTGGTCTCTGGAACCTGTTGATCATCGGCATGGTGATCGTCCAGCCCACCGCACCTATGGGAATTTACGGTGTGATCAGCAACAAGGCGCACGGCCACGTCGTCACCACAATTTTGGTGGCAATGATTGCCATGCTATTTACGGCTTTCAGCTATGGCCAAATGGCGCGTGTATATCCCAGTGCCGGTTCAGCGTACACCTACGTGGGGCAGGAGTTGCACGCGGTTCTGGGTTACATCGTCGGGTGGGGGATGGTCATGGACTATCTTCTGAATCCTCTTATTTGCACGGCCTTCTCCGCAAAGGCTGCGATGAACATTCTTCCGGGCTCATCCTACTATGCCTGGATTATCGTCTTCGCCGGTTTCTTTACGTTTGCAAATATGCGCGGGATCAGAACTTCGGCAAAAGTGAATGAGATCCTTTGTGCGGGAATGCTGATCGTCGTGATCGTATTCATCGGTGCGGTGATCCACACGGTTTGGGGCGTTCACCATGAAGCTGCTTTCTTTACTCATCCTTTTTATCAACCGGATACCTTTAATCCCAGAAGTATATTTGCAGGCACGTCCGTTGCGGTGCTTACTTACATCGGCTTCGATGCAGTATCCACACTATCGGAGGAAGTCGAGAATCCGCGACGCAATATCATGCTCGCCACTGTATTGGTGTGCCTGATTACCGGCCTGCTGTCTGGACTCGAAGTATATTCGGCGCAACTGATCTGGGGCTCGCGGCCGTTCCCAAACGACCAAGTGGAGTCGGCATTCGCCGTGCTCTCGCGTGAGGCGGGCGGTGCGATTCTCTTTCAGATCATCAATTTCACACTACTGATAGCGAACATGGGCTCAGGTATGGGCTCGCAGCTTGCGGCCGGCCGGCTTCTCTACGGCATGGGGCGAGGAAATGCGATTCCAAGAGCATTCTTTGGAGTGATCGACCCTGAACACCGCATACCGCGGAACAACATTTTGCTGGTAGGTGCCTTTGCACTCGCAGGAGCTGGGGGTCTTCAATTCTTCTCCGACAGATTGGGCGGCGGCGCCTACGAAATTGGTGCCGAGACTTTAAATTTCGGCGCCTTTATCGCCTTCATGGGGGTAAACGCCGCAGCTTTGGTCCATCACTGGCGGAGCAAGAGGAGCAGAAGCATTGGTGGATTTATCATGCCCCTTCTTGGTTTCCTGATTTGCGGCGTCATCTGGGCTCACCTCAGCAAACCGGCATTTGTGCTCGGAACATTGTGGATGGTATTTGGCATAACCTATGGAGCATTTCGAACCCGTGGATTCCGCACAGAGTTGATTACGTTCGAGGTGCCATCCGACGAAGTCTGACAGGCGGTCCCATCAGTCCGCTCAACGTCGAGAAACTCCAGCTATAAACGGCTGAGAAAAACGGGGCAGATCATACCACTTCACCGAGGCCGGGCTGACTCACAAAGACGACACGAACAATTCCTTTTCGGCCTATCGTTTCCATGATGAAGAAACTTTGGCGTTTTCAGACGGAATCCGCCTAGCCTGCCGCTGTGGGGAACAGCGCGGCGAAAAGATCTTTGGAACCACCAGAACTCTTCAACCGACGACTTATAAAATGTAGACATGAACGTATGAGTTGTGAATATAACGGCTATTTGATCCGGCAACGATTGTTCCCAGATAAACGTCTTGATTTTTGCAGAAGAATGAGTTGGTGGCGTGATGAAAACGGAAGACGCATCGAATGCCTATGAGCAGTTCCAAGGCGACACACGTCTTGACCGTGGCCGTCGCAAATTTCTGTGGGTAGCGGGTGCCGGCGCTGCATCGATGGCCTTCAGCCCTTTGCATACTGGCTTTGGTTTTTGTGCGGCGGCGGAAGATGTCGGCAAGTTTCTGCCACTCGATGATAAGTTTTCTCCAGAGTGGACGAATTCGCTCTTAGCCCGCGGAGTCCCGGATCACTATACTAAGTCGCGGGGCGAAATAAAGTACATCGGCATGCCTGTCGGTGGGCTTTGCGCAGGGCAACTCTATCTGGGCGGCGATGGCCGCCTGTGGCATTGGGACATCTTCAACCAGTACATCTACACTCCGGATCGCGAAGGTTGCCATTACTCAAATCCATTGACTGCAAAGCCTACGCTTGAACAGAGGTTCACACTTCACTTCGACGAACGCACTGTATCGCTTGATCAGTCCGAGGTTGAAGAGGTCAGTTTTCGCGGCGAGTATCCTATCGCCACGATTGACTATATAGATAACAGTCTTCCACTCAAGGTGAGACTGGAGGCCTTCTCTCCGTTCATCCCGCTAAATACCGACGATTCGAGCCTGCCCGTGACCGTCATGCAGTTCACTCTGCACAATCACACTGATACGCCGGTCACGGCAGTGCTCCGCGGTGAACTGGAGAACGGTGTCTGCCTTTACCATCGTCAGGAGGCTGGCCTTCTGCGCAATACAGTCCGTCATGGGAACGGGCATACGCAGCTTGTGTATTCAGCAGAGAAGCAATTCGGCGGCAGTGCTGAAGCAAAGAAGAAGTTGGAAGAGTTCTCTGACTATGGCACCATGTGCTTGGCGCTCCTCGGCGCGCCTGCCGAAGAGAGCAGCGGCGATGCTACAGCGACCTTCTCGGAAAGGCTGATCGGCAAGCTGGGCCGCAAGCTGACGATCGAGCCGGGCGAATCAAGACAAGTGACTTTCCTTATTGGATGGCACTTTCCGAATCTCTCTATCAAGGACTCCTTCGAGAATTGCGGTCGTCATTATGCAACTAAATTCACTTCAGCAGCGCATGTCGCCGAATATGTTACGGCCGACTTTGAGAGGCTCAATGCGCAAACGCGTCTCTGGCGCGATACCTGGTACGACTCCAGTCTGCCCTGGTGGTTTCTGGACAGGACATTTCTGAACACTTCGATTCTGGCCACTTCGACTTGCTTTAGGCTTGGCAATGGACGTTTTTATGGATGGGAAGGTGTGGGCAATTGTCAGGGAACCTGCGGCCATGTTTATCAGTATGCACATGCAATCGCGCGGCTTTTTCCTGAACTAGAAAGAGATGTGCGCGAACGAGTGGACTTTGGCTTGGCACAGATGCCCGATGGATCAATTCATTTTCGCGGCGAGTTCAACGAGATTCCCGCAATTGATGCCCAGGCGGGCTACGTGCTTCGCGCACTGCGCGAGCACCAGATATCGGCCGACGGACGCTTCCTCCGTCGTAACTGGCCCAAGATGAAGCTTGCCATGCAATGGCTGATCGACAAGGACGAGAATGGCGACGGACTGATTGAAAGCAACCAGCACAATACCCTCGATACGGATTGGTATGGCAAGGTTTCCTGGTTGAGCGGACTCTATCTGGCGGCTCTTGCAGCTGCGGAACAGATGGCGGAAGAGATGGGTGACAATTCTTTCGCCAGCCGTTGCCATGCCATCCTGGTTGCGGGCCGGACAAACATTGTTGAGCAACTTTACAATGGCGAGTATTTCATCAATCACATCGACCCGAGACACCTTGATGCAATCAACTCCGGAACTGGCTGCGAAGTTGATCAGGTGATGGGCCAAAGCTGGGCATTCCAAGTTGCGCTGCCAAGAATCTTTCCGGAGAAGGAGACGAAATCAGCGCTGAAGGCCCTATATCGTTACAACTTGACACCGGATGTCGGCCCCTATCGCGAGGCGCATAAACCAGGCCGCTGGTATGCCATGGCGGGCGAACCGGGGCTCCTGATGTGCACCTTTCCGCAAAGCGATTGGAACTACGACCACGCAAAGGGGAAGGGGCCGGATTGGGCAGCCGGCTATTTCAATGAATGCATGAATGGATTCGAGTACCAGGCCGCCGGACACATGATCTGGGAAGGAATGCCCGAAATGGGTTTTGCCGTCACCCGTGCGGTGCACGAACGCTATCATGCAAAACGCAGGAACCCGTGGAACGAAATCGAATGCGGCGATCACTACGCGCGCAGCATGGCAAGTTATGGTGTCTATCTGGCCGCCTGCGGGTTTGAATATCACGGTCCCAAGATGCATATTGGCTTTGCTCCTCGAATCTCTGGACAGGATTTCCGGTGTGCATTTACTGGCGCAGAGGGATGGGGCAGCTTTTCGCAAAAGATCGCGGAAGGAGAGACAAAAGCTGAAATCGCTGTCAAGTGGGGCAGTGTGCCTTTGAAGTCGGTCAGTTTAAAGGTGAAAAGGTCTGCGGTTGTGCATGTGGCGCTGGATGGAGCGGAGATTGCGGCCGATCACGCGTTTGCCGCAGATTGTCTGGTGCTCACCTTGAGAGAGCAAGTCGATCTCACGGCCGGTAAGAAGCTCATCATCCACACTCGGCAAATCGGATGAGACCAAAAGATCGCCGATGTATATGAAGAAGAAGTCTCACTTGAAGCAGCATCAATCGGCATGGGCCCGGCCTGCTGTACAAGTTGCCCTTGAGGGTAACGTTGCGGCATTTGTGGAGGTCGATGATGTATCCCGGACTGGAAAGCGGCGCGGGGCCTGGTGCATTGACAATATTCTTGTCGATGAGCACTCCGTCAACCCACCGGATGTTCGTGGTAAAAGGGCAATAGTTCTCTTCGAAGGTGCTCCCGGTAATCTCGATGTTGCGATTCTCGATGGCGCCATCGCCATGCACCAAAATCACGCCGTGCGCCTGCTGCGAGACATTGGTCGGATAGGCGGTCGCATTTTTGCGAAGGGCGTTGCGACTGATTCTGTTGCCGATGACTTCACGTTCGAGGAGTAGTCGGCCTTATTCCAAAAGTACTCTGGACCAATTCGGTCGTTCTGCATAAGCAATCCCGATCATTAAAGTTCAATTGCCAATGGTGCCTTAAGCACCGCAACAAACGCTCAAGAGCCCGGCTTGAAGTCATCTCGCGGGCCAAATCCGGATGAGAACCGTTCCATGCGCTGGAACAGTTGATGAGAATCGATCCTTCAACACTCCAATATCTTTACGTTGCCAAAGATCGCGGACCCGCTGCGGTGAAGAAAGACCTAGATCGCTCCAGCTTGCTGTGATCGTGGCAGTTTGTTCACTGCGGTTCAGCAATGCCAGCGCCTTCGAGCCATCCGCCAGATCCTTTGACCAGACTTCTTCTGCCGAGTGCAGTGTTTTTGGCAGGTCGGGAGATGAGCTATTCTGTTCTGTCGGCCAAGACTGTGGTTCACCCTGCTGAGAAGCCAGGGTGGGTTCGCGTCCGAGTGCATCCTGGTCAATGTCGATGACTTCTGGATTTGTGAGCATTTCAAGAGCCGCAGGACTGATGATGCGTAGATCGGCAGTGACCAAAAGAGGTGCACTAAGCATGGCCCACAGACTCATTTGGGTGCGGTACTCAACGTCAGTGGCGCCCTTGGCTCCGTGATCGTCCGCCGAAGCTCCCTTGCCGTAAATGCCAACCACCAGCAGGTCTGGGTCATTCCATGCGCCGGGGTGCTGGAACTTTATCACATCGACATTTCCATAATCGACGTCCTTGTGGGCAAATTGCCAGTCGAAGCAGTCAATGATGCCGTCGCCGGATTGCAGGTGCCAGGCATCCCGGATGTCACCAGCTGTGCGCCACAACTGCGCCTTGACTGGCTCGCCGATCTTTGCCGGCGGCCCGCTGAGGCTGTAAACGATCGAGCGGCCAGATTTTTCCAGCAGATCTCCCATGCGCGCATACCGTTCAAGCTGCTGGTGATCGTCCATCTCGCTGCAGGCGTCGTATTTCAACAGGTCAATTCCCCAGGATGTCCACGTCGATACATCGATTTGCTCGTACCCCAAGGTTCCGGGGTAGCCTCCACAAGTGGTGGCACTGGGAGTGGAATAGATGCCTAGTTTGAAACCGCGAGCATGAAGGTAATCGGCTACAGCATGGAGGCCATGCGGAAATCGGACTCGGTCTACAACCGGCCGTCCCGCGTCATCGCGACTTACCACCCACTGATCGTCCAGATCGAGGTATTGGTATCCAACGTCACGCAGGCCGTCCGCGACCATCGCGTCAGCCGTCTCCTCAAGAACAGTCTCGCTGATCAAACCCTCTGTTACGTTCCATGAATTCCATCCCATAATAGGCGTCAGGGCGATCTTGTCTCCAACAACGATCTGTAAGGTCCGCTCCGCATGACCGAAGGCGTTCTTTGCGCTGAGTATTACGTTGTACTTGGCGTTATTGGACAGCGATCCGGTGATAATGCCGCTGCTTGGATCCAGGCGCAATCCCGCAGGCAACTGTTTTGCCTCAAATTGCATTGGGTGTTTGCCGGTTGCGGCGATGGTGTAGAGCAGAGGCGTACCGGGCCGGATTCCGACGACCATCGCGCCATTGATGCGTGGCTCCGAAGGCTGCTGCGAGACACGGACGACATTCCGCTCCTCTGGTGGAAACACCGTTTGCGGAGTGCGCCCAGTGTATGTGATCTGCGCCTTCACCCAATTGGCAAAGGCTCCGTCCGGGCCATCGACGGCCAATTCCAATTCGTGAACGCCCGCCAGGCTTGCTTGAAGCGGAACTGCGGGATCTCCCTGCTTGATGGCCCCGCTGTGCACCAGCAGTTTACGGTCGCCGTAGATCAGGAATTCCACCGGGCCAACCACTCCGCGAAAATCAACAAGGCTTGTTCGGGCGCTATCGGGGATCCCTCCCAGTGCCGAGAAACTTTGGGCTTTTCCGTCAAGCTGAATGTATAGACGGCTCTTTGCACGGGTCTGAATGCTGCTCTGAAAAATGGTCCCAGCAATGGATATGGCTGAATGCGAACCAGTGGTTCTCGGTCGTTCCAGTGTCTGGCTGATCTTGCTGGTGTCTAGGCCTTCAATATTGACTACCTGCTGGGCTGCCAGGCGTCCGCTGGATAGAAAGCCAAACAATGTAAGTAGTGGGCTAAGAACTAGGACGAGTCTTCTCATAAGTGCTCCCTCACTGCTGCTGGATTCTTTCAACCGCATGCATAGATCGAAGCGCCCGGAAGACATGCGAGTGAGATTCGAGCTATCGTGTTGATCCCTTAGCGCGGCTGGTTTGTGATCTTCCCGTCGGGTTGCCGCCATCACGATATCCAGAGGACGCTTCCATATCTCAATATCGTCCAACTTCCCAACCCTCCAAGCAGCGACACCCAGAGGATCCTGATCGATGGCAATCACTTCGCGGTTCAGCAGCGTCTGAAGCGAGTAATCGTCGATGTTGCGAACTTCGCATCCGACGATCAGCGAGGCGGCCAACATGCTGTACATGCTGAACTGCGTACGTTGTTCAATCGCTATTTCGTGTTCAGTACAAGGACCGTTGCGATTGGGTCGAGTGCGGCATCCGGCAGTTGAATGTCTATACCTTGCCCAACCTTGGTGATTTTCAGCGGCTTGTGGGCTGGGTCTGCCAGCAGATACGCGCTCCTGACCTTGCGCGGCAGTTTATCGAGGTGGAAGTTGCCTTGGGGCCAGGAGAAGATTTCGATGTAGATTTCGTTCGCCTTCGTGGTGGAGCGCCAGTTCCATGTGGGAATGAACTTCGGCTTTCCATCTTCTTCCTTCTCTGTGGTGCTGAAGGCTCCGGCTTCGGCTCCGAAGAGCGTCGGCTGCGTGCCGTAGATGGCTTCGCCGTTCACTGCCAGCCACTTGCCCATTTCCTGCAACCGCTCCACCTCGGGTTGAGGAACGATACCGTGAGAGTCCGGACCGATGTTGAGAAGATAGTTGCCGCCCTTGCTTGCGATATCGATCAGATTGCGCAAGAGTGTCTCGGTCGACTTGAAATCGGTGTCGTGCGCCTTGTAGCCCCAGGTATCGTTGATCGTCATGCACGACTCCCAGTCACGTTCGGGAAATCCCTGCGCTGGAATGTACTGCTCGGGAGTCTCCGTGTCGCCGCTATAGCCTCCGCCCAGCCGGTTGTTCCAGATGAGATTCGGGTGTTGATTCAGCAACTGGACGATTTCGGCCGCGCGCGCGGGCGTCATATTGACGGTGTTCGTATCGAACCAGAGCACTGAGGGAAAATCGCCGTAGTTGGAGAGCAGCTCTTTTAGTTGCGGAATCGACTTATTGTGCAGATAGTCATCAAAGTCACCGTCCTGTGCCTTGTCCCAATGATAGGTCGGCGGCTTGTGATCGCCATCCGGGAGTGCGCTCGCTCCGGGCGTAGTCCAGTCCTGATCCTGCGAATAGTAGAAGCCCAGCTTGATTCCCTGCTTGTGGCACTCCTCGGCCAGTTCCTTGAGCGGATCGCGGTGGAAGGGTGTTGCCGCAACAATGTTGAACTGGTCCGCTTTGGAGTCGAACATGGCGAATCCATCATGATGCTTGGCCGTAATCACGATGTACTTCATGCCTGCGGACTTGGCCAGGGCAACAATGTCATGCGCGTTGAATCCGGTGGGGTTGAACTGGGAGGCGAGAGCACGATAGTCCGCAACCGGAATCGACGCGTCGTTCATAAGCCACTCGCCGAGGCCGTCGAACTCTTTCCCATTCCAGCTTCCTGCGGGAATTGAGTAAAGACCCCAGTGGATGAACATTCCGAAACGGGCTTCGCGCCACCAGGCCATGCGCGCATTCCGCTGCGTCGGCGTTTCCGTATCCTGAACCGCGAGCGTCGCGTGTTTGCCGGCGGCAACATTCGTCTGAGCTTGCGCATTGCCGGCGGTGAGGCACAAAGCAGAAAGAAGGGCAACTCCGAAATAACGACTGGCATTGATCACGGCCACATCTCCTTTAGGATGAAAAAAGAAATACCTTTGAATACGGTGAGCTTGCAAGAGGGGACAGCATAATCTTGAAGACTCGCCAAAGCAGTGTTCAGGCTGTTTAAGGCATGGCGTGCGCCCTGCCAGGCGCATCGATACGGACCAGCAGGATATCGTGCCCGTCCAACTCGATCGGCTGTCCATCCACCAGGGTGATCGCCTTGCCGCTCCACAGGTCTTTGCCTCTCTGTGGCCCTTTCAAACCCAGTTTGGCAAGATTCAGGTGAAAAGGGTGGGTTGCATAGCGCGTTTCGTCGCCGGCATTGAGGATGGCAATCGCGAGGGAGCCGCCTGCAAGGGGCCGCGTCCACACTTCAACTGCACCTTCGGTATATGCTCGGATAGCCTGCCTGCCGAGCGGGTCCTGATTGATGCCGATCACTTCGCGATTGGTAAGGATAGCCTTGATCTCCGGCTTCATGTTGGGTAAATCATTACCCGCGAGCAAAGGCGCGGCAAGCATAGCCCACATCGAAAAGTGAGATCGATTCTCCGCCAGCGTCAGATCGCCATTGCCCACCTCAAGCATGTCTGGATCGTTCCAGTGGCCGGGGCTGGCATACTGCGCGAGCCCTGCCTGCTGGCCAATAATGGTATAGATCCGGTCCCACTTGGGACCGATATCGTAGGTAGTGCGCCACATGTTTGCGCCCGCCTGAGGCCCCCATTCCCACACCGCATCGAAACCGTACTGGCAGAATGAATAGACAATAGGCCTGCCGGTGGCTTTCAGGGCTTTATCCATCTTGGAATATGCATCCTGCATCAGTTGCATCTGCTTTTCAGGCTCGTCAGGGGCTTGCTTCGACATCACATCGCGGAAGCTGCAAAGATCGTATTTGAGGTAGTCGATGCCCCACGATGCATAGAGCTGAGCGTCCTGCTCTTCGTGTCCATACGAGCCCTCGTATCCGCCGCAGGTAGTTGGGCCCGGCGAAGAGTAGATGCCGATCTTCAGGCCTTTGGAGTGGATATAATCGGCAAGCGCTTTCATATCAGGAAACTTGCTGTTCGAGTGAAGCACGCCGCTTGCATCCCGCTTGCCTTCCCAGGTATCGTCGATATTCACGTAAATATAACCGGCGTCCTTCATTCCAGTTGCCACGATCTGATCGGCGGCTGCGCGGATGCCTTTGTCATCTACTTTTTCAGCGAAGTAATTCCAGCTGTTCCAACCCATTGGCGGCGTGACCGCTATGCCCGTGGGCTGCGCATCCGCGTACGAAGCAGAACACTGAAATACAACGGCGACGACGATTGCAAGGAGAAGAGTGCATCTACGCATGTGTATTCCTCATTGATTCAATATCCATCGGATAGTATTCGTTCCCCATTGTTCTTGCTATCGGACATTTGAGCGATATCCGCGGTTGTCAAGAAGGAGTTCAGCCCATATAGAAGGGAATGTAGCCATTGTTACTACTGCGGCTTCATCTTACCTTTCATATCCATCAACTGCTGCTCCTTGTCAGTCAACTGAAGTTCAAGGCTATTGACCTTGCGCTGCAACTCTTCTATGGGATCTCTGGAAGCTGAAGTCGGCTGAACGATAAAGGCCGGCAAACCTGGAGTGGTTGCGACCGAATTGGCCACATAATCCTTGTCAAAGCAAAGCGGGAGCGCGGGCGCCACCGACTCGATTGAAATCTCTCCCGGTGCCAGTCCGTTCACGTAGGCCTTCACGCGGATCTTGCCCGGGGTGGTGCGGGCACGGATCAGAGCAACGGCAAGGCCGAATTCAGTATCCATCGGATTTCCCTGATTGAATGGGCCACCAATGATGTCTGCCGGACCTTCCATTTCAAAAAAAACGCATTCCGAAGCGAGAACCTTGAGAACTCCTTTCTGATCCACAATGCTGGCAATCAACGGAACGAAATCCGATCCATCAGCGGTCAGAGGCAGGGCACGGTATTGCAGGCTCAACTTCACTCCCGTAGTGCGTTCCGCATAAGCCTTGGCCTGTCTGCACACAACCTTCCCCCCGATTAATCCCTCTGCGATCAATTGCGGGAAGGGGCCTTCGGTGCGATCATGCTCATTCTTCATTACCTGAAAGTTGAAAACATCCTTGAACGTGGTGGGCGGGTGCGGCATGTTGCGGTAACCCGGGTCGGGTGCTTGCGTAGCAATCACTTTTTCCATCCAGCTGAGGCGGACCTGCTCGCAGTTGCTTAGTACAATCACGTCGGCTTCTGAAACCTGCGTCAACTCGTTTGCGATGAAGACCATGGGGCCGGTCTCGATGCCACGCACCACCAGACGGGGATCGTACTGGCTCTTGAAAAGGAAGTACGAATAGCGCGGAATACGGAAGATATTCAACAGGCCGCCCCAGAAAGGGTCAGGATGATAGCCGCGCTGGTGGTCGATTCCCGCCCACAATGCAGAGCCTATTTGCTGCCGGGGCGCGCTGAACACGCCTGCCAGATCGGCCGCCCGAATCCGCAGTTGATTAAGCATCGCGTGCTCGCCCCATTCGCGCTTCACGCGCACTTCGGCATTCTGCGAATAGAAGTTGTCTACCTCGCCGCCGTCTCCGTATTCCCGCACAAAACTGGAGACGGGATCGGATGCATCGGCGTAGTAATAGAAGTCAAGGCCCGCGGGCCTTGCGATATCTCGGTCGGTTACCGTATAGAGTCCGGGGAATGGATACTCCGCGTGTGCTGTCAGGTGCAGTTGATGCACCGCTTCAATGGACTGATCAGGAGTTTCATTGATCGCCGTCTCCCACAGCAGAACCGAGGGACGATTGCGGTCACGGCGAACGAGTTGGCGCGTATCGTCAATCAGACGCTCTCGAAAACGCGGATCCTTGGCGTTATAAAACTGCCAGCCGGGATTGACCCCGGTAATGAGAAGCCCGAGCTGATCGCATGCGTCTAAGAAGGCCGGCGCCATGGGTTCGTGCGCCGCGCGCACAATGGTGCAACCTCCCTCCCGCAGCAGATGCGCATCCTGCCACTGTCCTGATTTCGGCAGCGCATTGCCCACATAAACATAATCCTGATGCCGATTGGCGCCGCTAAGCTTGTAATCAATGTATTTGCCGTTGATGAACAGTCCCTCGCGGCCGCGCATCTCATAGAGTCGAATTCCAAACCGGGTTCTGAACCTATCGACAACAACGCCGTACTCAATCACCTCGCTGCGGATGAAGTGAAGATAGGGATCGTTCGGGGTCCAGAGATGCGCGCCTTCGACGCTGAGAGACTGACGCAATTCTTCGCTTGCGCCGGGAGCAAGCAAGACAGAATCCTCCTGCTTGAGTAATTCTTGTCCACTGGCATCTTCAAGCGTGGTCCTGACAGTAACTCGAGTGGACTCCTGCCGCGTATTTGCGACTTCCGTGCGCACTTCAAGCTGGGCATGAATGCCTTCAATCTGCTTGATGCCCACAAACACGCCGCCCCCTGCAACGCGGCGACTGATTTCAGGGAATGTAATATGCACTGGGGCAGTTTCGATCAGAAAGGCATCTCGATAGATGCCACCCATGTAAGTGAAATCCAGGTCCCCTTGCGGCTTGCCAGGCGGGTAAGTTGGATCGTCGGAGTTATCCACGCGCACGGCAAAGATATGATTGCCGTCCTTGCTCAGATGGAGTGCATCGGTGATATCGGCGGCGATCGGAAGATAACCTCCGAAGTGTTCAGCCACCTTTTGCCCGTTCACCCAGACGATGCTCTTGCCCATCGCTGCTTCAAGATAAATGAAGGTTCTTGATGAAGCGGCAGGCTGGTATGCCACGCGCTTGCGATACCAGGCCGGCCCCTGGTAATTGCGGTTTCCGCTGGCGTTCTCGCCAAGGATTTCAAGGCCGTGGGGCAGATTGGCTGGTCCCCAACGGGCGTCGTCGAAATCGATCTGCTCGGCCCCGTTAGCATCGCTTTTTAGGAACCGCCAACCGGGATTGAAGTTGAATACCTGTCGTGGTCCACCTGGCACAGGATAGAAACCCGCTACGGAAAACAGTCCCGGATCTACTTCAACGGCGGATCGACCGGATGCGTCCAGAAGGGCGGCATCCTTGAAGGCGAGCCACGCTGCGGACAGCGGTCCCGCCTGTGTGGCTGCCATGGCCGCGGCGCCACACTTGAGGACCATTCGTCTGGTTGCGCTCATTCGTATTACCTTTCGATGAAACCATCTGATTCCAGCGGTGTGGCTAGACTGGCAAAAGTCCTGGAGTCAACCGATCGATGTATAACCGCGATGCGAGGTTCTTCAAGATCGAAGTGTTTCTTCTTGAATCTGGCATCCGCAGCGAAGCAGCAGAGACTGTGCCTTGGCTTTGAATTACCAAATAGCTGACGGGCGATGTGCGAGTCCGACGGTCGTCATCCGATGCACTCTGAAATCTCCTCTCACGTGAAGAAGGAGCCTGACCGCAACCGGCTCAATAACCGTGCGCAGATGAGGTTGAACCGCCTCGCACACGCTGTTGCTGGTGGGCGAGGCGGGTTTGTTGGGTAAAGCGGGTTACCATTTCAACGTGGCGGCGATCTGGCAGGTGCGAGGATTATTGAGCTGCCCGTTCAGTTTGTTGAAGCTTCCGAAGGTGGCATCCCCATATCCCGAGTCGTAGAAGGCGCCCTGAAAGCTGCTGCCCCAAATCGGGTGATTAAATGCGTTTAACATTTCGAAGCGGAGCTCGAGTTTCATCCGCTCGTAGATTGAGAAGTTCTTCATCATGTTCATATCGAACGACGAATTATCGAACTCTTTAACTCCCGAATAAACGGTGTTTGTAGTCTGTCCCCACGGTGGAATCACCTGGAAGTCGGGCTGCGAGCAATCCGTTGCGTAGTTCAGCGGCAACAGATTGTCGGACCAGTTGCCGGTTGTAGGATCCTGCTGCCACTGAAGAATGCAAGCCTTGACGCCGACGATAAGCCCTGTGCTTGGGTCCGTATGTGGCTTTACGTATGCGGGGCCGATTTGATTCAGGCCACCAGGAATAGGCCACGGCTGGCCACTCTGAAAAATATAAACACCACCAAGTTCCCAGCCGCCGACCGCTCCGTCCACTAGACGGTTGGCGTTATCCAGCACCATGTGCCCCCTTCCGACGGGTAATTGATAGGTGCTCGCGATGGTGACGCGGTGCGGGACGTTCCAGGAATAGATGCTTCTGATTGGAATGCGATAATTCACATCCTTCCAACCACCCGCCTCCATCTCCTTTTGCCAGGCATAGGTGGCGTGTGTAGTGAGTGAATTCTTCCATTTGTGTTCCGCTGTGACTTGCAGCGAGTTGTACCATGAATGTCCTGCATTCATGTTGTTTTCATAGATATCGCCCCATTCAGGCTCGGGCCTGGTGAGTTGTTGCGCATTACCTTGGAGCGTCGGCGAGGCGCCTAGTCCTGACCCGGCGAAAGCGGGAATATTGTAGAAGGGATTTACCGGCGCTGCGTTGATGCAGTTGTTGAAAGCGGCTGAAGTGGCTCCCATGTCGAGATTGCAACTCTCGATAGAAGACAAAGACTCGCGATTGATATCTTCCCAGGTGTTGAGACCTTCCCCTCTGTTTCCGACGTAATTGACGCTTAAGGTGTCGTGTTGGGTGAAAGCGCGCTCAATACCAAAGGTGTAATTCCACGAATGTGGGATGTGATAGTGAGGGTTCGTGTAGCTCGCGGAGTTACCAACCTGCGTTTCCAATCCCTGACTTGAGCCAATCGGTTGGTAAATGACCGGGAAAGGGTTGCTGAGAGTGTTGTAGGGGGTTTTCCCCCCATCACCAGAATAGGTCAAATTGGTCGTATTGTTGAAGCCCATGGCCTGGTTCCCGGCCTGGGAGCTGTTGTACCACTCTCCAAAACCGCCGCGCAGAACCGTCTTGTCATTGAGCGCATACGCTGCGCCAATGCGGGGCTGAAAGTCTCCCCAGTTGGTTGCATAAAGGGTGCGCGGATTGCCGTTAACGCCCACCCAAGTTGGTCCACCTAGCACGGCCAAGCCATTCGATAACTGCGAACTGATCGGGTTCGTATCGGTAGTGTCCCAAGCGTAGTTCATGTAGTTGTGCCGCTCCACATAGCTCGGGTCAATATCCCACCGGATACCCAGGTTCAGCGTGAGTTTCGAAGTGAACTTCCAATCGTCCTGGAGGTAGTAGGCGTAGTAATGGGTGGAGAAGAAAGGTAGTACCTGCCGGTTAATAGAGCCACTGCTAAGGTCGCCCAGGAGGAAGTCGGCTATTGGGCTACCACTCAACGGATCGCTCTGAGAGTAATTTTGCTGAGTCCAGTTACCACCCGTGGAAAGCGAAGGAACCTCGTCTGCGTAAGTTGCGGCGGTCTGATTAAACCGAAGATCTATCCCGGCCTTGAAGGTTTGCTTGCCTTTTACCCAGGTCAGACTTGGGTTGATTCCCAAGAAGTTTGCAGTACTCCCGCCTGGCCCACCGCCGCACGGGATACAGGTGAAATTTCCCGGCATAACCCATGGCAAGCTGGAATAACTGTGCGGCTGAAGAAGAGCTGCCACCGAGGAAGACCACCCCAAGCTGGCATAGTCAAAACCCGGCTCCACGCCCGGAAACCCAAAATGGAAGGTGTTGGCTGTGGCGCGCGAGTCAAGGACCAGTGTCGAACTGAAGGTGTGAACCCAGTCCACAGCGAAGTTTTGCGACCTTTCGAAGGTAGCCCAGCAGCAAGCCGGCGACGACGGAAGAACGCCGCCTTGCAGTCCCGATTGGCCCCGCTCCCAGAAGCCCCAGCGTGCCGATCCGCGGTCCCTGCTGGAGAAGTTGTGGTCCAGTTTCACCAGCCAGTTACGGTAGATATCCGGGCTCGCAGCATAGACAGCAAGGTTGTTATCGTAAAAATTGTAGCCGGCGGGCGCAGTGGTATTCGGTTTAGCGTACAGGGAAAGGTAATTGACCGCTATAGGGTTGATATCGGCCCCGGGAATGATGTTGGTTCCGGCACACGTGGTGATGTCGCTGGTGGGAGGGCACCCGTACGGGGCGCGGACCCAGACCCCGGCGGCATTCTGGTGGATCGTCGTGGGATCGTAAAGGGTCACGTGGGTCGGTACGCCATTTTGCATATTGGTCAGATTGCTGAAGTCGCCAGTGAACCAGGTGGGGTCCGGCACGGAAGACACGTCTGTGCCTGGTGCGTTATCGTGCCAATTCTCGAACGCAAGGAGATAGAACGTTTTGTCTTTTCCGTTGTAGAGTTTCGGAATCACGACCGGACCGTTGATCTCGGTTCCATAGTCGTTCTGAGTGTAGGGCGAGAGCGAAAATTCTGAGGCTTGGGACGGGGGTAGAGTAGCGCGATAGTAGTCATTTACCCAGGTGTTCGCATCGAGCCAGGGACGCTTGGCGTAAAAGTACACATCGCCGTGGAACTGGTTGGTGCCCGACTTCAGCGTCTCGTCCAGCGCGGCGCCCGTCCCCTTGCCGTAGGAAGCATCGTATGGTGTACTGCTGACTTTTACTTCGGCAACGACGTCAACCGGCAATTTATACGAACTGTCGTATCCTGGCCCAGTCCCCGCCTGTGTGTTCGGCGTACCGTCCAGCGTGATCGCGTTGTCTCCGCTCCAGTTATAGTCGCTGCCACCACCGCTGACCATCATGAAGGCTTCGGGTTGGTCGAAAGGCCGCTGGGACCAGGTAGCTGCCCAGGCGTTTGTGGCTGGCGCCAACTCCATCAACATGTCGGGGTCTCGCCCGTTGATGGGCAGATCATCTACTTCCTCGACGCTAATCGTGTCGCTGAGGTCGGCTTTGCCAGGATCGAGTAGCAGGGGGGCCGATTCAACTACAACCTTTTCTGTGGTTGCGCCGACCTTCAGCGTAAAATCCTCAGTTGCCGTCTTCGCGGATTCAAGCGGGATGGCAGTCTTTACCTCCGGGCTGAAACCCGGTGCTGTTGCGCTTACCGTGTAGGAGCCAGGCACCAGGTAGGGAACCGTGTAATCGCCGTTCCCGTTTGTCTGGGTTGTGATGTCCACGTTGGTTCCTTCGTTGTGAACTATGATGGCTGCTTTTGGAATGGCTGCCCCCGTTATGTCGGTCACATGCCCTGTGAACGAAGAATCCTGACCATAGAGGACGGTACCAAAAAGCACCATCATCGAAATGGTCAGAAGGCAAGCCTGAAATTTCGTCTTCATCCTCATCACTGTCTCCTTTATCTGAAACGTGACCGAGCTTGGAGCCACCGGTCAGGGATCAAAAGATTGATTTTGTTGTTCATGGTGGGTATGCTGCCCGGTGCTGAATGTGCCGTTTCGGCCTGCCCGCCACCCTCGGAGACGCCGATTTTCATTGCGGAACCGGTTGCAATCCTGCAGAACGAGCGCTGATTGCGATTGCTTCCGATTCTAGCTTTCGATTCTCCAAAATAGATAAGATCGAAAGCATTATTAAAAAATTAAACGAAGTCTATAGAACTAATAAGAAGATGTCAATGCTTTCTTTTGACAATTTTTGAAAGCCTACTTCAGGCCTAAGAACGGCGAGCACTGGAATACCATGTGGTTTTCATTCCCAAATGCCGTCGCAAGGCGCTGTACGCGGGCCTTGAGGCGGTTACCTGGGCGAGGTATTCCGGCGCCTCATCACGCGTTCCGGCGCTTCAGGAACACGCACCTGCGCAATCGAACCCAATGTCCAGAGGGGCTTCGGAAGTACTGGATGGGGCACGAAGATGAGAGCGTGTCCGATCTCGACGACAAGATCAAAGAAGACGTGAAGTTCCGCAGGATTTGGGCAAAAAGTGCAGTTTCGGCTTTGAATTGTCTTCAGTTGGACCGAATGTACCGAAAATGAAGCAAAAAGACGAAGCGAAAAAAGCCGCTTAAGTCTCTTTTGAATGTGAGAGAAAGAATGGTCGGGGAGAGAGGATTCGAACCTCCGACCCCCTGGTCCCGAACCAGGTCTCCAGCTCCGACAACATTCTTGCGCTCAGCACACTCACTGCAAGCCTGTGCCGCGTGACCCTTTGGCTATCAGCACGGTTGGGTGCACGATGATGCATGGAAACGAAATCCAGCAACACCTATGTCCCTTTCTTCGAGCTTCCACTGGAAGTCCACTTCCTCTACTGGCTGGGCGCCACGTGCGCACTGCATGAACTAGGCTCCTGGTCCCCTACCACCGAAAATTTCACTGCGGCGCTTGCCTGCATCTGGGATGGAGAGCAATTGACTCCCGCGGACGCAGCAGATTTTCCGCGCATGTCGAAGCGTCTGATTCCTCTTCTTGCCAGATTCGCACCGAGACCCGAACCTCCAATCTTCAGGACCAGGAGAACGCGCAGGAATCGTTGTGCGTAGTTCGACCACAATCACCGTTACTTCAGAGCGGGTATTGCGGCCACGTGATACCCGCTTTCTATTTCTCGAGGCTCAGCCATTTCCGCGTATACTGCCAACGTGTCTAAGACACCTGATAAACGCCGGCGCGGCGACCTAGAGTCTGTTCGTCCTCGCTCTGATTGATGACGGAGTTTCAACGCCGTACGAGTTGCAGCGGGCCGCCGGCCTTTCTCCCGGTGCAACAATTCCGGTGTTGCGCCGGTTGCTCGAAGGCGGCTCCGTACGCGTGGGGAAGGCGGGCCCTCGCGGCCGCATGTCCTATGGACTTACCGCGGCCGGTCGTCAAAGGCTGAAGGTCGGTTGGAAAGACTTGATCGACATCGGGCCGGGCAGCGACCTCGATGCCGATCTGCGTGTGGCGTTGCTTGCGCTCTTCGTCGGCGGGAGCCGGCGATTAGCTGCTGACTTTCTTCGCAAATCAGCCGCTAGAAGGGTGGATTTACTGGACAGAGTCACAGAACCAGATCGTCATGGAGCGCCACAGCCTCTCGCCCACCACTACAGTCGTCTCCGTGCAGCGTCCGCAACAGCCCTCGTTAAAGCACAAGCCAGAGCTGCGATGGCCATGGCCAAGTCATTTCCCTCTGCATCAGCCATTAACCATCGGCACAACCCACGGAAGCTCAAACCCTGAAACACTCGTGGTCGTGTGCCAAAAGGCTCGGAACAGGTATATGCCATCACGTGGTGAGAAGTAATCAATTCTCCCGTTCGTGGTATCTAAAAGGTCGTGCACGCCCGTTGCTCAGGAGGTTATCGGGCGTGCCGGTCGTCGATCCAATACGACTACATTGGACCCGAGAGCTATGCGGCCTTTCTCAACTTGCTCTCAGCAGATGCCCCTTCCCTAACAATCTGTTCCCATTCGTTAAGGTCGATCCCAAGAGAATCGAGCACATGGCCGAAGATATATCGTACTTCAGACAAGCGCTGCTCCTTCGACGCATCGCGATACCGGGTGTGGAACTTCTTCTCGATTTGCTCTGAGAATTGTTCGAGGGTACAGTTGATCCGGGTCGCCGAATTCCTCTTCTCTCTTTTCTGCTCAGCGTGCTTCCGCTTCGCCTGAGCAACGACAGCCTTCACATCCTCGCGGACGGTCGGTTGCGGTATCGTCTGGAGCTCACGAACGATATCAGAGTTCTTGGCAGCGCCAGGATCGATACCTTGTTCCTGCATCTCTACGAGAACGAGAGGTGAAAGAGCCTCAGCACTTTCGTAGCCTTCGATTAGACGATAGATGGTGCGCACTTCGCGGCCAATTGCTTTCGCGATGACATCGGCGGCGGCAATCCATCCTCTTTGCTTTTTGAAGTGTTGTTGGTAATGCCGCAATGCCCGCCCGAAATTGTACCGATTCTGTTTGTAAGCGGCGGCCAAGGTGGCCACGGAACTCCGTGCTTGCTGAAGTGCGGTTGTGTTAATCGACGCCCCATCCATTGAATCAGCGCACTCCCTCTCAATGTGGAGTAGCGTGATTGCTAAGTTTGACAAATTGTCAAACTTGGTCTTGATTACTTTCTCCATCTCTGGTACTCCTTTCTTCGGTTAACGGGCCCGGTCAGATGCCTGCCGTCCCGGGTTTCGGCGTAGCAATCGTTGCGGCCGGGAGAGACGTCTGTGCATCCCTCCCGGCAGTTGAACGTGGTGTCGCACCTGCTGACTGCCGTCACGCGGGCTCCGAAGGTCTCGATGTTGCCCTCGGTAATCATCCGCTTAACTTGAAGCTGGATGATGACTTTTTGTCTCTCCGCCACCGCTGCTCATCTCATACGGCTCACGCTGCCTTCCTTGTCGGGAACGCAACTTCTCGGTCACGGAGCCACGCCGCGGTTGTTGCAGGATCGAAGCGGATAGAACCTTCAAAGCGGTAGTGCGGAATCGCGCCGCGCTTCACCAAGTCATACACCGCCGTCTTGCCCCAGCCGAGCAGATCTGCAAACTCAAGCGCCTTCAAGGCGTGGGGCCAATGTTCAATTCTCGTTGCCAGGTCGCAGGTCTCAAAAGGCGCAACGATCCCTTGGGTCTTCCACATGATTTTTCCTTGAATTGGGATCACTGCTCATGACCGCAGAGTGACGGCGGGCTCAACCCCGGTCCGCTGGCCGGCGCTGAACCTCTTACCTGGGTGGTACACGGGCTTGGTTCCCGTCGTCTCGGTTCTCAGACCCTGAAGGTCCTACCCGAAACAAGCCTGTAGCTGGTGACCGGCCTTAGCAGCCGGCGGATGAGTTTTCGGCCTACCGGCCAAACTCCTCGCCTCTTACCTGTTGCCCTCGGCGGTTGGTGAGGGCGCTTGCTTTTTGTCCCCGAGCAGAGGGTGGGGACACCCCAAACGTTGCCGGGATGACTTCCGGCTAGAAGGTTGGATGAAAGCCACGGTGAAAGGATTCAAATCTTTGAAGCTGGGCCGGGCACTCAACGGGTCTTAGCAATGTGGATCATAGTGGCAAGGCCGCCTTGCTAGGGTTTCCGACCCGCGGCTCTCTACCACTGAACGGCGTTCAATTTGCTTTGCGCTTCTTTGGCGCTAGCCGGCCGCAAGTAGCGCATTGTGCTCCCGATGTCTTTGTGACCCGCGTATGCTTGGACGGTTCTCAGGTCGATTCCATTTCGAAGCAGGGTGGTGATGTATGTCCGACGGAATTTGTGCAGGGTGAACGATTCGCATTCACGCCGTTTCGACTTGCAACCCTCGCATCTGCCGCAGTTCAACTTGGCCCGGCGGGCAAGCGTCTTGAGGGCAAACAACAACTTCGTGTTCGGATTTCCATTCTTGGTCCCGAGAATAAGCGAATTTCCTTCGCGCATCTTCTTCCACATCTTCAACTCATTCAAGACGTCATCGGGGACTGGCACAAACCTCTGCTCGTGCGTCTTTACGCGGAAGTTCCACCGCGGCTTCCCTTGCACTCTGAGAGTCTTTTCGGTAAAGCTGATGTCCGAAAACTCCAGGTGCATCAACTCCTGATCTCGCAATCCGCACTTAAGAGCCAGTTGGATCGCCACCTTCATGTGCGGACCGGCCTCTGCCAGGATTGTGCTGATTTCGTCGCTGGTGTAGATCGTCGGAAGTGCATCTTCAAACTTCGGGACTGGCGGCAAGATGGTCTTGTCAATGCCGGCAAAGCGAAGCCATGATGTCAGGCGCTGGTGTTTGTTGGCGACTGTCCGATCGGAACAACCGCGCTTGCGGAGCGCGGTATGAAACCTGAAAATGTCGTCGCGCGTGATCTCGTCGACGTAGGTCTTTTTGTTGAGTAGTTTCCTGAACTCTTCATTCACCAGCCGGGCCTGGTCCGCGGCTTCCATTGCGCCGCGCTGCTGGGCGTCTCGGATGTATGCAGCAGCAGTCCGGGCGAGTGTCTGACGGTCCTCTTTGTCGACAAACACTCCACCGGCACTTTCGGCGGCGTTCTTTGCTGCCGTCTTGCTTGGGGTCTTCTCCAACTTCTTGCGCTCGGCGTCAACATCCGCCGCACTGCCTTTGAACGGTATGTATTTCGCCTGGCGTTCCTCGTAGAGGCGAAGCTCATAAGCGGGATTGGCAAACTCGACCTGCTTAGCTCCCACCTGCGCGTACCCTGGTCGAATGCGCCCGTTGCGTCCGTAGGCGGCGGGCAGCCGCCTCCATTTCCCGTCCACCTTCACGCGCAGCGTTACGATGACGGAGCGCTCTCTCATTGTCGTTGCCATGCTTTTCAAGCACCTACGGCCATTTTCGCATGACAACCGCATGACAACGGCTTGGAAATCGCGCATTTACTACTGTTTTATGCGTTGTTCCCGAGAATCCCAGTCTCTCCGCCATAGAGTCTTACATGTTGTTGGCTTCCAACCGTTTATCTTAATAAGTTATTTGATATCAATATGTTGTTGCATTCCAATCAATCCTTAATTCTCCATATATTCCAGCCTGCATGCCTCTGTAGCGCGATTTTTCATTAAGACGAGCCGAATGTATTGACACGGCATTTTGGGTGATTCGACAAACAGGGGTAGGCTCATTACGGTAGTTCGTAAAGTAGTTCCGGCCTGAAGGCTTCGAGGCGGAGCTTGGCACAAGGACTTTCGGGTACCAATCATCTCAATAAAAATGAAATCCGAAGATAATTGACTCATGGCTGATCGGCACCGCGCATGGAAGGAGATGCTGCAATCAACCGTAGACATTCTTCAACCGACCACGAAGGTGTAGCTCCCGCGCGGCTGGCGACGATAGCACCAACCGCGTTAGCAAGGGACGCGATCCGCTCCAGTGGCCAACCATGATGAAGGCCATGGAGCAGGCATGCTGCGAATGCGTCGCCTGCGCCAACGGTGTCGACGACATCCACATTAAAGCCTCTGAATGCACGCAGCACGTCGTCGGCGAAAATCGCGCATCCCTCACTACCGAGTGTTATGCAAATTGTTGAGATTTGATAAGTGGTAGCCCAACGACGGCAAAAGTGTTCCAGAATAAAGCCGTCGTTTCCCCACTTCAGCGCATGGAGAAGTTCAGCCTCATCTTTGTTTAGCTTCATTACATCCGCGATGGCTGAAAGCCTCTCGACCAGCGCCAGGGCCCAGTGGCCGGTGCGCAGGTTCACATCGTAAAAGCGGCGAGCAGTTGAACAACCTTTCACCAGACGCTGGAGCGCCTTCTCCATATGAGCGTCTGCCATTGCAAGAGTACCGAAGTAGATTCCAATCAGGCTTTAGTTTCGCAACTCGAACCAGGAGAGAATCGTCGACGCGGAGACAGTCAAACGCCGCCGGTCGATCAATTGTGAAAGTCGCGTTTCCGCTGCCATCGGTGGATACAATTGCGGTTCCCGTGGGCCGCCCCGGTATTGTCTGAACGAACTCGGTCGTCAGACCGAGCTGGTCCATTTTCTCAAGAGTAGGAATCCCACGTGCGTCTGTGCCTATCGCGGTCAGCAACGCGACTGAGTCTCCCAACCGCTTCGCCGCGGCCGAAAAGTTTAGCGGAGCCCCTCCTAGGAACTCCTTTTCGCCGAAGACATCCCAGAGCACTTCACCAATGCTGAGGATCTGCATCGCCAAAACACCTTCCTGTTTCTCGGCTTTTGATCACCTGCCAAGCAATTAAATCATCAGTGCAAATCATTCTTCTTCAGCGATGTTGAGCAAGGATTGATTCTCTGGCTCGTCAGAATTCGGCGATCCACTAGACTGTCGGACGACGAGTTTGAAGTCGAGAAGGTAATCGCGAGCCGGCATGGCCGCATTTGCGATTCGCGCAAACATCGCTCCTAAGGCAGCAGAACCGAGTTCCAGGCAAGGTTGATGAATCGTGGTCAATGGTGTTTGCAGTAGACTTGCGTACCTCAGGTCATCAAAGCCTGTCACTTTAATCTGTGCAGGCACTTGAATGCCGAGCGTGGTCAGTGAAGCGAGCAAGCGAGCTGCGGTGTAATCGTTCGCGCAAACGAAAGCATCAGGATGATGCCGGGAGATGATGGCCCGTATCAAAGAAACATCACTCGGGTCTCCAAAACCGGTCCATCCCACAGCTCCGCGATCAGCAAATTCGCGTATCGCGTCGAGGCAACCCGCAGTCCTCATCGCAACCGTAGGAGCAGAGTGTGGACGGGCAAAAAAGACGATGCGGCGAGTGCCGCATTCCAGGAGATGATTTGTGATCGTGAACCCCGCGCGGCGGTTATCGATTCCGACGACGTCATACTTGCTACGTCTCGGAAATGCGCAGAGATCGCGATCCAGAAGAATGATCGGGATTTTTGCTTCATCAATGGCGCTGGTAATACGCCGATTGATTTCGTCGTTGCTCGCCGTCAGTTCCAACGGAGCGAAAAAGACGCCTGCGACTCTTTTCTGCAGGTAGTATTCGCAAAGCTGCTGAGCTTGGTCTTCGACTGAGGCGCCGGGAGAAAGAGTAGATCCCCATAATAAATCGTGCGAAGGTCCGGTGCGTTCAATTGAAATACCGCGGCAGATCGGTTCGAAAATCTCCGTCACCCCAAGATCGGGGATCAGAAGGCCGAATACTAGGCTCTCCTGCGACTCCTTCGCTCGAACGAACGTGCCAGAACCGGCTTTTCGCTCGACAAGCCCTTCATTTTCCAGCCTGCGCCAAAGCGCGGCTCACGGTCGGACGGCTGGCACCAAATTGTTCGACCAATTCGTTTTCGCTCGGCAACTTGTCGCCTGGGGCGAATTCGCGATTGGCCAACGCGGAACGCAGCCGCGTGTAGATCTGTTTGTACTTGGGCGCTCCATCAATAGATTCGAATTCGAGATTGGCTGCCATGCTACCTCACCTGAGTCGAGAGTGATCAGTATTGCCTTTGCCTCACAATTTGTCTACCAGCTTTGCGTCAACCTTTGCACGGCTGACCATAAACCGTGGATCCGGCCTGGAAACCTCGTATCTTTCCGAGTTACTAAATTATTATTCTTCAACAAACTCTAAACTTGTAAATACAAGTTAGCAGACAAATATCGAATATGTCAAACATTTTTATTGACAAATATCATGTATGATGTCTAGCATTTGATATGGATCTGGTAGACCGAGAACTCTCGGATCCGAAGTTCTGGCCTACTGAACCGCAGGAGACAGATCGCGGCATGATCCTTTTAACCGATCTCTCTGAGGATCCCAGGGGGTGCTTGCTGGTTCACGGCCAACCAAACCAGCATCCGGACAACCCAGCGAATTCATCATTACCCTGCCAAAGCTTAAGGATGAGCGGCACGGGGATTGGAAAACTGAAAAAGGAACCAGGAGGCTTTATGAAGATGAGGCAAAGAAACCTGACGTTGGACTCCCGGGCGGCTGGGCTGCTCCGCTCCCTGGGCATGCACGCAGCTATGATCCTGCTGCTGTTGTTCAGTTGCAACGTCTCCACGGTAGGTGCGCACGCTCAAACCAGTTACGGGACTGTCGTGGGAACGGTTGTCGATCCGAGCGGCGCCAGCGTTGTGGGCGCGAAGGTCACTCTAAAGAACAATGGGACCGACAGCGCCCAGACCACCACGACGGGAAGCAGCGGGAACTACACATTTGTGAACCTGACTCCCGGAACATACAGCGTCACTGCTTCCCATGGCGGTTTCAAAGAGGTAGAAAGCAATGCCGTAGATGTTCAGATCGGGGGCACCGTGCGCGTAGACTTGGCCCTGGCTGTGGGAACGCAGTCGGAGACAATTACGGTGACCAGTGCTCCGCCCGATCTGCAAACCGACAGCGCCTCGCTTTCCGGGGTGATCGAAGGTCAGCAGGTGGTCGAGGCTCCTCTGAACGGTCGCAACGTAAATAACCTGCTCGATTTTGTGCCCGGCGTAACCCCCGGCGGTGGTACCCAGGGCAGTACCATGGCCAATGGCGGCAGCGGTAACTTCCAGGCTGGCGGACAGACACAGGCAATTGCCTACGGCAACTATCAAATCGGCGGCGCATTCAGCGGCCAGAGCTTGTTCTTCATCGACGGCGTCGGATCCAACATCGCCGAGAACAACGTCAACACTCTTGTGCCCACCCAGGACGCTGTCCAGGAGTTCCGGGTTTCAACCAATGACGTGAGCGCTGAGTTTGGTGGCTACGGCGGCGGAGTGGTGCAAATCTCCACCAAGAGCGGGACCAACAAGTTCCATGGCAATGCCTACGAATATGTTCGCAATACAGACCTGGATGCCAACGACTGGTTCAGCAACCACGAGGGTTTGGGCAAGTCGCCTCTGCATCAAAATCAGTACGGCGTAAACATCGGCGGACCGGCTCTCAAGAACAAGCTGTTCTTCTTCTTCTCGTGGGAACATGAATCGCTGATTTCGGCCAGCCCGATTTCCGCCACGGTGCCCACTACCGCCGAACTGAACGGAGATTTTTCCGGTGATCCGCAAACCGTCTATTGCCCCGCGGTCGGATCGTATGGATGCACGCCAGGACAAGCGTTGCCCGGCAACAAGCTCACCTATATTGACCCCACCGCGTTAACGATCGCCAAACTGGAGACCCCAGATGAATCGCGAGTGACGCAGACTCCTTACACGACTAACTTCTATGCTTCAGCGCCCATCGAGGGTTATCAGGACCAGTACAACGCCCGTATTGACGCCAGCCTTGGCAAAGACAATGTGTTCGCGCGCTACACTTTCTGGAACCCGCACAACGGCGACAGCGATCCTTTCGGTACCAAGACCGGCGCTGGTCCAACAGGGAACTACACCCAGGAAGCGGTAGTGGGCGATAGCCACGTCTTCAGCCCCACCACCATCGCCGAGTTGCGCCTGTCCTATCTCGAGAACTACAACTTCCAGTATCCGCTGTCCGACGGGTTCGATATGTCTTCGATCAGCCCGGCCTATGGAACCATTCAAGCGGAGAGCGAGAAGAAAGAAGGCTTGCTCCCGGGACTGGGCATTCAAGGCTATAGCATCGGCGCCGAGCTCTCGCAACTCTACTGGAACAATAACGTGTGGGGCATCAGCGGAAGCTTGACCAAAATCCGGGGCAAGCACACCATCAAAGCCGGCGGCAACTGGCGCCAGGTACTGTGGGAGAACTATCACAACAGCCAGGGTCTGGGCATGGGCGCCACTACCTTCTTTACCGCTTCCTCGCCAACAGACCCGACAACCGGCAATGGCCTGGCATCGTTCCTACTCGGCATTCCATCCAGCACGGGCATCAGCTCGGTGGGAACATGGCACGCTTTCCTGCACAATTACGGGCTTTTCGTCGAGGATACCTACCAGATGACTCAGAAGCTGACCGTAGTCGCCGGCCTGCGCTGGGAGCAGCCCGGTTCCTACTCGGAAGAGAATAATCTCGACTCAATTCTTCAACCGGACGCGCCAGTTACCATCGGGGGCCTCAATTCCATCACTAATCCCGTCACCGGCTCAAGCGTGCCACTGACTGGACAGTTGGCCTTTGTCGACAGTTCAGCGTATGGTCCCCGCAGAGAAGAGGCTCTCCATTGGTTGCTCTACTCGCCCCGGCTGGGTGTTGCCTATCGCTTTGACCCCAAGACGGTCATTCGCTCAGGCTACGGCATCTCGTATTTCCCGGCTGAGATGACTGCAGATTCACCGGGCAATAGCCCCATCAATTCGGCTGGAACCGGTATCAGCAACACACCCGGACAATCGCTGCTGGCCACGGTGGACAACCCATTGCCGAATGGCATCAATCTGCCTACAGGCCGCACTCAGGCCGGACTGAACGCGGCGCTCGGACAGGGTATCGGAGGCCGCGTCCCTCACCAGGCTTACGGCTACTCGCAACAGTGGAACCTGGCGCTCGAGCGATCAATCGACAGCAAATCCACTGCTACTTTGGCCTATGCCGGTTCAAAGGGAACCCACCTGATTCTTTCCGGAGGATTCACGGGTACCGGATTGAACATCAATCAACTCCCCGACAGTTACGACTCGTTGGGCAATGCGCTGCTTACGCAGGTGCCGAATCCCTTCTACGGAATTCTGCCGTCCGGCCTCACTGCTGGGCAGCCGACTATTGCGGAAGGATACCTGCTTGAACCCCACCCACAGTATGAGAGCGTGTCCCAGGTTGTACCTCGCGATGGCGATTCTACCTACCACGCTCTGCAGGCTACTTACATCCGGCACTTCGCCCATGCCGGCATATTGCAGGGCGCCTACACCTGGAGCAAGTTGCTCAGCAATACCGACAACACGAGCTCTTTCCAAGACGGTCAAGGCGGTCTCGGGGTGGTGCAGGACAACGATAACCTCAAGGCTGAGAAATCGCTCAGCCAGCAGGATCTTGCCAACAACCTGGTCATCAACTATGGGCTCGATCTGCCCTTTGGACGTGGGGAAGAATTCCTATCCCATGTGAATGGCGCAGCCAACGCGGTGGTGGGTGGATGGCGCGTGGACGGCATCACGACCTTCCGCAGCGGCCTGCCGCTGGCGCTGTTGGCGCAGGGCAACGGCCTCAGCCAGTTCGGAGCCGGCAATATCAGGCCCAATTACACGGCCGGATGTTCGAAGAGCGCGCCGGGATCTCCGCACAGCGCGGCTCGCGCCAACGAGTGGTTCAATACAGGCTGCTTTACGCAACCGGACCACTGGGCATTCGGTAACGAGCCCCGTGTCGATCCGGGGATGAGATCGGAGGGTGAAGACAACTTCGATATGTCTGTTAATAAACTCTTCAATCTTACCGAGGCTGCAAAGCTCAAGTTCAGTGCTGAGATATTTGACCTCTTCAACCACGCCCAGTTCGCTGAGCCGAACACCATTGCCGGGACACCGGGATTCGGTCAAGTGGGCCACCAGACGAATCTGCCGCGCACCGTTCAGTTTGCGTTGCGAGTCAGCTTCTAAAGACGCTTTCATCTACATTGCATTCTCTGTTGCTTTTAACCGCGAGGCTGAGACCCGTCCGGCTCAGCCTTGCACTGCATGCATAACCGAATGATAAGATGCATGACATTTGCATGGCTCATGCCGTTTTGACAGGAGCAGACAAAGTGATTTTGCGACGCAGGTTTCTTGCTGGAATGATGGGCACCGCCGCGGTTTCTGCCCTGCCTCCGGGCTTCACACGGATAGCGAAGGCGGCTCCGGCCCCAGCGGACGAGCGGGTGAAGAAAGTGGCACTCGATCCGCGGAGGCCGCAATACCATCTGCTGCCAGCCGCCAACTGGATGAACGATCCAAACGGCCCGATCTACTTCCACGGTCATTACCACATGTTCTACCAGTACAATCCCAACGGCGCCGTATGGGGCGACATGCACTGGGGCCACGCAATCAGCCAGGACATGATCCACTGGCGGCATTTGCCCGTAGCGCTTGCTCCCACGCCTGGCGGACCAGACGCGGACGGGTGCTTTAGCGGCACCGCGGTCATTCAGGACGGAAGAGTGGTTCTTCTTTATACCGGTGTTCGCTCCGCTCCCGAAGATGAGGCGACGATCAAAGATGGTATTCACAGCCTTCGTGAAGCTCAATGTCTCGCTGTGGCCGATGACTCCTCTCTCCTCACATTTACGAAGCGCGCTCAACCGGTTGTCGCGGCTCCGCCGGCCGGGATGCGGGTGACCGGGTTTCGAGACCCATCGCCATGGCGTCAGGAAGATCGATGGTACATGGTCGTGGGATCAGGGATTCTGCATCAGGGCGGCGCAATTCTTCTTTACCGTTCAAACGACCTGCGCACCTGGGAGTTTCTTCATGTGGCAGCTGGCGGAACAGGCAACGAAAAAGGCGCGTCAAACCCGGTTGATTCCGGGGATATGTGGGAATGCCCCGATCTGTTCGCGCTAGGCCGCAAGCATGTCCTCATTTACTCCACACAGGGCAAAGCACGCTGGCAAACAGGGGTTTTCGATCAGAAGGAGATGATTTTTCACCCTGAAAAGATGGGCACGCTCGATTGGGGATCTTATTACGCCCCCAAGACGCAGCTGGACAGGGCTGGGAACCGCATTTTGTGGGGATGGATACAAGAGACGCGTCCGGTGGAAGAATACAAGGCCGCCGGTTGGGCGGGCATGATGTCTTTGCCGCGCGTGCTGACGCTTGATGAAAACGGTCAGCTCAGAGTTGACATCTCTCCGGCTGTCGATCAACTCAGAAAAAGTCAACAGAGGATTCAAGTCACGCCGAATGAGGAACAGAACCAGCGCCAGATTGGTGCATTGCGCCTGGAGCAGTGTTGCGGCGAAGTACTTTGTTCGGTCCAGAAGCCTGCGGCCCCATTCGAATTGTCCCTTGGCGATTCCACTGGCAATGGCGCCCCGTGGATCACGCTGAAGTACGATCCGCTCCGTTCGAGTCAGATTTGGGTCGATTCCCAGGTGATCTCGGTTCCTCAAGGCGAGAAAGAGAATTTGGAGATTCATCTCTACGTCGACGGTTCAGTGATCGAGGTCTTTCTGAGCAAGCAGGCGGCATGCACCAAACGTTTCAATTATCCGGGAGACCGTGCGCCGGCCATGAGTTTGAAATGGGCGGGAAAGACAACGGATATCAAAGTGCTGTCGGTCTGGCAATTGTCGCCCATCAGTTCCGATCGGCTCACTTCATGATCGTCTGAGCAAATAGACCCCGGATCGGGAAAGGTGCTCTTAGGTTGCGCAGGAACTCTCGAATCAAGCTGCACAGAGGCAATCGCGATGCGACCCAATTTAAATTTGATGAAAGCGACGCTCACCGGGGCGCTGGGCGGCCTCCTCTTTGGTTTTGATACGGTGGTCATCTCGGGCGCCATCGATGCGCTGGTTCACCTCTACCATCTGACCCCGCAGGGCAAAGGCTGGACCGTTGCTATTGCGCTCATCGGCACCGTGGTGGGCGCGCTCAGTGCGGGCGTCACAGGTCAGAAAGTTGGAGGACGCGAGACGCTGCGCATTACTGCCGTTCTCTACATCGTCTCGGCTCTGGGCTGCGCGCTGGCTTTGAATTGGTCATCGCTCATGGCCTTTCGGTTTCTGGGCGGGCTGGGTATCGGCGCCTCATCTGTGTTGGGCCCGGTCTATATTGCAGAGCTCGCGCCGGCCAAGTGGCGCGGGCGCCTGGTCGGCGCCTTCCAGTTTAACGTCGTTTTCGGTATCTTATTGGCTTACACCTCCAACTATCTCATCCGCCTTGCGAATCTGGGCGCAATCGAGTGGCGGGTGCAGGTAGGCGTTGCCGCGCTTCCGGCCCTCGGCTTCCTGGTCCTGCTGTTCGGCATTCCGCGCAGTCCGCGCTGGTCAGCTTCTAAGGGCCGCATGGATGAAGCACTTGCGGTGCTCAAGATGATGGGCGAGCCGGATCCGGAAGGCGAGCTTGCCGACATACGTTCCGCCTTGTCAGAGGAACACGCTTCGGCCCGTGAGCCGGTCTTCCGCTGGAAATACCGTTACCCGCTGTTTCTCGCTATCAGTATTGGTGCCTATAACCAGTTGGCTGGTATCAATGCAATTCTCTATTACCTTCCGAGCATCTTTTCCTCGGCGGGCTTCTCTCAACTCTCCGGCGATAAACAGGCCATCGCCATCGGTTTTACCAACCTCATTTTCACCGTTGTGGGTATGAGCGTGATTGACAAGCTGGGACGGAAAACACTGCTGCTGATCGGCGCGGCGGGAACTGCCAGTCTGTCTGGGTGCGGTTTCATGGCTCTTCGCAACCAACGCGCACCCAGGTGCGCTGGTGTGGCTGTTTGTCGCGTACATTGCGTTTTTCGCACTCTCGCAGGGTGCGGTCATCTGGGTCTATATCAGCGAGGTCTTTCCCAACCACGTACGCTCCAAAGGCCAAGGTGTCGGGAACGCCAGCCACTGGATCATGAACACCATCATCGCTCTCGAGTTCCCGGTGCTGGTCGTCAGCCTCGGACGTAGCGCCCCATTTAAATTCTTTGCGGTCATGACCGTTGTCCAGTTTCTCACCGTGCTCTTCTTCTATCCCGAAACCAAAGGACAGACACTTGAGGAGTTGCAGCGGCGTTTGGTGCGAGCCTGAAATGAGGAAGAATCGCCTCGGTTGGAAGCACTCGACGATGGCGAGCTTTCTGCGCACGGAGTGTATCCTACTCTCGGCTCAAGCACCGGCGTTCTCTTGAGAGCGGAGGCCGGCGTACTCTCCGCTCGCTCAATCAAGGCATCGCGCATCAAACTGCCGAATTCGAGGAGTGGAGATGAAGTTGGGAATTAGCGGGTTCGCGTGGACGTCCAAATTTGAAGAACGCCACCTGCGACTCGCAACCATTGCCAAAGATCTGGGCTTTGAAGCATTTGAAATTGCGATGTTTGAGCCCGATGATCTGCCGATCACTCAAATCCGGCGCGCGTTCGAAGCAGTCGATGTGGAACTGACTGTCTGCGCCATCCTGCCGCCAGGAATCAATCCGATCAGTCCGGACGTAAACGTTCGCGAGAAATCAGTTCAACACCTCACTCGGTGCATCGAAGCAACTTCACAATTGGGCGCCCGATTGATTGGCGGTCCGCTTTACGCGCCGATTGGCTATTTCCCCAATCATCGGCCCACCGATGAAGAGTGGGCGCGCGCAATCGAATCATTCAAGAATGTGAGTGATGCGTTGGATCGTTGTGAAGTAGACCTGTCGATCGAGCCTGTGAATCGCTCAGAAACGTTCTTTATTCGCACAGCGGAAGAAGCGAAGAAGTTGTGCGAAAGAGTGGATCACCCAAGAATCGGTGTGACGATCGATACTTTTCATGCCAATATCGAAGAACGCGAAATCTCCAAGGCAATAGAACTTTTGGGCCCATATTTGAAACACATTCACGCAAGCGAAAATGATCGAGGAATTTTAGGACGAGGGCACGTCGATTTTCGCACGATCGTTGCGGCACTGCGAAGGACTGACTATGACGGCTACCTGGTTGTCGAGGGGTTTGGATTCTCTCCTGACGAACAATCTGGTCCTGGAGTGCTTTGGGCGGACAAAGACGTCAGCCCGGAACAGTTTGCTTCGCGCAGTGCGGAGTTTCTTCGCGCCCAACTGAGAGCCGACTAACCTTCGCTCAGGGGAGTAATCTCTGTCCGATCCACGGATTGCCAGCGGAGAAGACGCTCCCGTGTTCACTGATTTCCAGCGAGGGACTCTCCACGTGAACGAAAAGTCGCCCAAGTGTCCACATGGTTTCAACCGCGTTCAGCTTGGGAATTCACTTTTCCTGCAGCCGGTTGCACGTCCAGGTGGATCGGGTTCGTAGAACTTGCCGAATTCCTTTCATGGCCTGTTTACTGAGATGTGACTTCCGGAAGGCGACAAATAGGGCAGAACTCATTCCTCCTGCGTCGATCTCCGGGCCGACTGTGCCGCAGCTTTCGTGTGTGTAATCGCAGGCAGACAATTTGACCGGAAGTACCGAAAATGGAAATGCGCAATGCCATTTTTAACTTGATTTCTGTCAAATCCCCAAGTTATCCTGCCTGCCACCGCAGGTAAATGTAGGAATTCCCCTCGGGTAAGGCTCGCCGGCTTCATGGAAGGAAGATACGTGCGTACCCTCCTCGTTCCTGAATTGCAGCGACAGCCGAATTGCTTCCCCGGCGCGCGACGTGGTCGGTTGCTGTGGACAGTGCTGCTCGGTGTTGCCGCTAGTGTGGCGGCGCATGGGCAGGGCGTCCCCACGATTACTTCCATCGTTCCGTCCAGTGTGACGGCTGGCGGCCCGGGATTCACGCTCACCGTTAACGGCACGGGATTCTTCGCCGGGTCAGTGGTGCAGGTGAATGGAGTGGCGCGGACCACCGCATTCGTAAGCGCGACGCAAATTACCGCGGCGATTCTGGTCACAGACATTGCGACCCAGGGCACCGATGAAATCACCGTCTTCAATCCTTCATTGACCGCGGCCGGAGGCACATCAGGACCGCTTCCGCTGATCGTGAACGCGGCGGCGGGGCCGCCACCGGTGTTGACCAGTGCAGCCCCTGGGCTTGCGGTCCAGGGAGAAGGCCGATTGCAGCTCACGCTTCAAGGCGCTAACTTCAGGCCCGGCGCGATGGTGGTCATCTCACCGCAGCTTCCGAGCCTTGCCAACTCCAACGGCCATACGCAAGCCACGGACATTGCGGTGTTGACCGTGAATCGGATCTCCACTGCCCTGATGACTGCAACCGTGAGCTTTAGCCCCGGCGCAACTGTGGGACTGCGCGCGATCGACGTGCTGAACGCCGACGGAACTTCCACGGCAACGCCGATTGGCCCGGCCGCAGCGGGCAGCGGGACGACTCAGCCATTGCAGATCAGTTCGTTCAAATCCATTGGCGCGCCGGTGTCGGTGCTCAATCTTGCATTGCTTCATCCGCGCGACGGGACAGTGGTTTCACTTGGCGGCGAGTTGTATGCAGAGGCGGTGATGTCGGGTGCGGGAACGGGCACGATCATCGGCCAGTGGCTCTGGGATAACCGGGTTGTCGAGCAGTTTGCCGTGAACCTGGTCGCCGGACAAAGCATCACAGTCAGGACCAGGCAGCCGCTGCCCACATGGTTCCTGGGCGGGCATACCGTGCAGCTGCGCATGCAGCAGCCGAGCCAGATTGCGACGCGGCCGGTAACGGTCGTCGTCAATCCCGCGGGATGGCAACTTGAAGAGCTTCTGACGCCGGCGTATGGAGCAGCGTACTCCGAGTCTGAGCCGCCAGCACTGCTGTGGGCGCCGGTTCCCGGTGCGGTGCGCTACCAGGTTGGATTCTCGACACAGCCCTATTTCTCGTCCATCTCGAATTGGCATAACGCTGACGACAATCACTGGCAGGTTCCCGCTGAAGTGTGGCGCCGGCTACCCGAAGGCAATCTTTACTGGACGGTTCGCGCCGTAGACAGCGCCGGAGCAACGCGCAAACCGCTGCCGATGCGGCCCATCGCGCGCCTGGCGCAAGGCGCCCTGGCCCCGGTGAATCCAGTTTTGACACAATCGGCCGCCGGGCGCATGTCGCTCGATTGGAACCCTGCGAACCCGGGTGCATTTTATCTAGTCACACTGAGCAGCGACGCTGAGGGCAACAGGGTCTTGCGGCGCTATCTGACGGACAAGGGAACGTTGGATCTGCACGCGGTGGAAGGCCTCATCATTCCCGGTCAAACCTACTTTTCGCGCGTGGATGTGTATTCGCATTGGGGCGATTTTCTGTTTTCGGGACCGGAGCAACGATTTGTCGCGCCGCGCCTTCCCTCGCCTCCGTCGGCGCGGATGAGGCAACCAACAAGAAGCTTAAATGTCGAATTCGTTTCTCTCACCACACTGCGCAGGCGCGGATTCTTCGATCTCTCGTCGCAGATTGCGAAAGAAGCGCCGGCGCCGAACAGCAGCGTGAGCCAGACCGAGCCCGCGATCAGCGTTCAATTCCAGGCGCCGGTGAATCCCGCGGACGTGAGCCTGGCAATGGACGACATCGACATTACATCGCTTGCGCAAGTCAGCCAAACGCAGGTGGCGTACACCCCCCAGCTTCCGCTGTCGAACGGCGAGCACGACGTAAGCCTGACGGTCGGCAACGAGGCATCGGGGTGGAAGTTCACCGTGTCTGCGCCGGCAGCGACGCCCGCAACGCCGAGCCCAACGCCTTTCCAGCCGGGCACCGATGCTGAAGCAGCGCCAACGCCGACTTCGTCTACCGCGCTTGGAGCTTCGTTCACACACCAGCACGCGCCGGCGAAGGCTGCACCGCCAAAGCAGAAATTCGGCGGCGAAATCGACATGCAAATCGGTTCTACGACGCAATGGGCTTCGGGCTCCAATCCCCCGGACTCGAACGATCTGACACTCTCGGATCGCATGGTTTTCCAAGGCAGCCCATGGCAACCGTCGGTGAACGGAAGCGGATTGCTCGACTCGGTGCTGAACCCCGCGGCCATGCGCTCGAGCGTTGGGCGCGTGAATGACTACATCGCACAATTTGAACGCAAGGGCGAACACTGGGGCTTGGGGGTGCGCTTCGGCATCGTTTCGCCGGTTTTATACACTGACGCGCAATTTGTGACAGCGGCAACGCCGCGCCAGGGAGTGGAAGCCACGCTCACCACTCCTGGCGGCAAGCTCGGCTTCTATACCAACACCAGCGACGAGGCACTGGGCGGCGGCGCGGGAATCACGTTCCATCAGCGACTGCTGGGCGCAAGTTGGCAGGCACCGCTCCCGAAGTGGGCGGAGTTCCGCTTGATGTGGCTCAGCGCGCGCGACATCGGCGCGCCCACCATTGTGGAGTACGACTCACAGGGCAATCCAATCGTCGTGCCCAACCCGGTCGCACAGGCTTCGCGCGGGGATGTCTACGGCGGCCTGCTGACGTTCCACCTCCCCAAGAGCTGGCAATGGCAATCGGAATACGCGTGGAGCTACGATGATGCGAATCTCTCCGATCCGACAGTAAAGACGCTATTCGGCCGCGCGTGGAGGACCGGGATCTCGGGGTCTGCAGGCAAAGTCGCGCTCAGCGCGGACTTCCGCGATCTCAGCACGAATTTCGGTAACCCCGCCAATCCGAGCCTGACGCAGTCGAGCAATCCCGATCTGCGCGGAGTGGATGCGTCGGCAAGCGCGCCTACGAAAGCGGGAACGTTTGGAGCCACGTATAGCTTTTTGCAGAACAACGTTCAGTCAGCCACAGCGGTCGAACTCGACTTGAATACAGTGACGGAAACCTGGTCAAAGCCCCTCGGCGCGAAGACTAACTTGAGCGTGGGCTCGACGCAATCGATCACCAAGACTGGCAATGTTCCACCGGCGCTGCAGGGCCAGCCGCCTTCGCAAAATGGAAGCGCCGACCAGCGCGACATTTCCGGCAACCTCAACGTGAGCCACCAGGTGGGCATGGTCTCGCTCAATGTTGGAGGCACGCGGGACTGGCTTAGAAACAACATTCAGCCCAGCGCCGTAGCGATCACTTCATCGATTTCCGCCGGTGCGAATCTGGTTACGAAGGGCTTTTTCCAATGCAATTCGCAAGTCAATGTCAGTTGGGTTGCCGCAGATCCGGTGGTGATTGGCGATACGCGCAACATCAGCGTGTCCGTGCAACCCTCACTGGCCTGGAAGAGGCCGGGACTTCAGATTTCTCCGCTCGTTAGCATTGTGCAGGCCGAGTCGCAACTGGCGAGCGGCACATTTACCAGCAACACGCTTAGCGGCCAGTACGGTGGGCGGCTGGCATGGACACTTCCCGGTTGGCTGAATACCAGCACGCTCTCCGCACAGGGCAGTTACAACCAGAATCACGACAACGTGAACCACGTCGACACGGCCACAACGCAGCTTGTAGCCATCTGGACCTTCGCGTGGGGACACAAGAAGACTTTCTGAGAAGAATGCATGCAAGGGGCGCGAGCCAAAACGTGTTTGGAACGGGTGCAAAGCGCGAGGCTGCGCTCCAGGTCGATGACTGGCGTGTTGCTCGCCGCCTTTGCGATCGCGTTGGCAAGTCGCGCAGTGGGCCAATTCGCCCCACGGGGCAATCCTTTACTCACGTCGTACAGCCCCACGCAAGGAGCGCAGGGAACGACTGTCACGCTGACATTTACTGGATCGAACTTTACCTCGCGTCAGCTCAAGCTGCTCTTCACGCCGTCGCAGGGCTTGACCGTGAGCAGCATTTCTATGGTTTCGGCTACGCAGATTGCCGCCCAGGTGCAGATCGCCTCAACCGCAGCGATTGGCAGCTACCGAGTCACAATCCAGGACGCGGATCACGATCTAATCTCGGCGACTCCATTCAACGTGGTCGCGGCGCCGCAGCAACCGCCGACTTGCCCCAATGGCGCATTCGCAGCGACCTGCGGAGCGCCTGCGCCAACGATCAAGGAAATGTCGCCGCTTTCGGGCAAGCAGGGAACAACGGTTGTGCTCACACTCTCCGGCGCCAACTTTGTTGCGAATGAGAGTCTGCAGCTTATCCCCTCGGCGGGCCTGACGATTGGGCACAGCAACCTGGTGAATGCAAACCAGGTACAAACGCAAATCACGATTGCCGCGAATGCGCCGTTGGGTCCGCGGTCGGTAACGCTGCTCTCCGGCAACTATCACACGCCCGCGCCGAATACCTTCACCGTCACCCCCGCCTTACCCAACCCACAGGCCGCTCCCATGCAGATTCTTCGCCTGGTTCCGAGCCAGATCACGGCAGGGGCGCAGAATGTGGACATCGCCATTGAAGGTACAAACTTCGTGCCGGGCATTCAAGCAACCTTCAGCGTGGGCGCGGGAGTGCCGGCTGCGGTGTTCGCCGCGGGGCCGGCGCGGTACGTGAACAGCACAGAGATTCACGTGACGGTGAGCGCGCTGGCCACAGCGCTGCCCGGCGGGCGCGATATTACCCTCGAAACGCCGGAACATCAGCAGGTGACGGGCCCGCGCATGCTTGATGTGATTCCGCAGACGGTCACCCAGGGCCCGCCGCCGTCGCTCAAGATCACGCCGATCACGTTGCAGAAATTTACGATGGGCAAGATCGTCCTCGACACACCCAAATGGGGCGATCAATACGAGGGAGAGATCGAAGAGCACTACGGGATACCCGTGCTCGATGACAGCGTTCAGTTCTCGTGGCACGAGCAGAACCCCGGCATCGCGGACTATTACGTGCTTAACATTTACCTGAAGGACGGTGTCACCCTGCTCGCCTCCCAGCGCATCAACGGCATTCCGATTTTGGTTTTGGGCGGCAATCAGACGACGGCGATGAAGGTTCCGAACTATTTCGTTCCAGACGCCGCGTTTCTTGCTTCGGCGCTGGAGCCGTCGAAGTTCAAGATGGCCCCGGCCGGCTTCCATTATTCGTCGCACAGCACCCCAACTCCCACAGTCGTTAATGGCGTCATGATCTTTAAACCTCCTGCGCCATCAAGCTCCAGCCCGCAACTCGCCGAAGGCGATCTGCAATGGGAAGTGGTTGGCTATCACACCTACAACACAAATGGCGTTGCACCACAAGCGGCAAATCCTCCGGCGAAATCGGGCAGCACGCAATCGACAGCACAGAAACCCACAGTGAACAGCCAGAATCCGGCTACACAAGTGAACCAGCAGCCGGCCCAGCCGCAGACGACCGATATTGAAGTCGAAGTTTCGGATCGCTGGCCGCTCGACCGGCCCGCCGCGCCCACGGGAATGTCCTGTCCGGCAAGCGGTTTTGGCAATGGGCTGAACGCGCTGGATATCGACTTAAGCGGCGGCGATCCCAACTTCTATGCCGGCGATCGTTTCGTGGTGACCGGCAACTTTGATCTCACCAACTCGCCCTACGCAACCAATCCCAATTTGATCGATGTGCCAGGTTCCAAGAAATCCGGTCAGCTCTTCGGGCAAGTCGGGCAATTGGCATTCGACAATCTATTCATCGACTGGGGCGACGGAACCGTGCAGAAGATTACAGCGGTCCCCAACGACTCGAGCATGACCAATTGGAACCGGGGCGAAACCATGAACCTGCCGGCTCCGAACTCCCAGTCGACCAAGACATTGCTGTCCGAGGGCATCTATGTTCATGCTTACAACAACCCCACCAGTTACATCATCCGCGTTTTCCAGCTCTCCGAGGCAGACGCGCAGCACGTGAATGCGTCGCTGCTCGGGGCCAGCGTCGATGGGCCGGGAGGATCGCCTTTTCTGCAGGCTGCGACAGTGGGCAAGCTGGTTTCACTCAATAGCAGCGGCGGCGCCAATTCCCAGGGCTCTGTCGGCAATGCATTTCAAAGCGTCCTCGCAGACGCATCGACGCCTGTCCTCTCGAAGAACGGCAACGCGTCTTCAAGCTCAAGCCCGCCGCCGGGCCCCGATCTTTCAGCAATCACTTCCCGCGCCTACATGATCTTCTGCGCCAATAGAACCCTTACCGTGCCGGAAGACCAGGCTGCAGATGGGCCGCTGCACTTGAAAACCATTGCCGATCCGGACTTCCCCGGCCACGACAATCAACAGTACAAAATCGCCAACCATCTGCAGCCCGCCGCCGCGCTCGGCAATTCGAGCAGTCAAAGCGCGCCCGCGACCTTGCATGTCGAAGCGCCCATGCCATCGCAGGCGCCTTCACCGGGCAAACCGAAGATCGGCATCGAGCCCCTGCGTCCGGGCGGTGGCAATGTGACCGCCGACGCCACATGCAGCACCTGCGACGATGCAGCCGTGGCGCAGTCAGTGATTGGGTACTATGGCGAAGGCGAGGTGCAGGTCACTTGGCACGTGGACGGCGACACCATGCAGCAGACATTTGCGCTGGGCCCCTCGCAGCAGCGCAAGATGATCGCCCATCCGCAGCCGGGGCAGGTCGAGCCGCCGATTATTGTGTCGGAAAGCCCACCCTACAGCCCGGACTTTGTCACGCCCTCCCCGCTCCTTACCAAGACGCTGGGTATGCACTCCGTGAGCGTTGAGGCCGTAATCGCGCCTCAGCCCACGCTGCCTAATCTTTCGATCGGCGTGCGCGAGACGCTAAGTAAAATCACGGCGAGCAGCGGCAACAGCATCGATCCGGAAGCCGTGTCGCAGGCGCAGTCACTGCTGAACACGCTCTCAGCGCCTGCAGGCAGTAATCTGCCTCCGCTCAAGGTCGGCATCCTCTCCAGCTCAAACCAGAGCGCCGGCGGCCTGGGAGCCGTGCAGTATGTCAATGCGCCGCTCGAGAACCTGGTCAGGAACGCCAAAATCAAATTTGCGGCCGATTCGTATGTGGCATCGAATGTCCGCCACTACGAAGTCGTTCAATCGGATCCGTCGAAGCCGTGTAAATTCCTCTTTCCCGTCACCAGCGGCGGCGCATTCGAGATCGCAGACATTCAAGGCCACATCACGCAACAGGGCACGCAATACTCGGGCTCCGGCAATCTGGTCATTCATCTTGCCAACCAGGCGAGCGCTGCGTCGGGCGACGGGTACGACACCTATCCACCCATTCCCATCAGCTTCACCAACTGGAATGTTCCCGATGGACTTACCGTCACCTCGGGAACCATCGATGTTTCGCCCGGCATTACGCTGCTGGCCAGCGCGCCAGGAGTCAAGGGGACCATCGATCGCATTCAGGGCCACACCTCGGGCCAGGGAGGCGCGGCACAGGGAGAAGTGGACGCAACCATGAGCCTGAGCCTGGCCGACGACACGCTGCGTGAGCCGGGCGAAGTGCCTGTTTCATGGAGCGGAGTGACTTCTGAACTCCACGCCAACGGCGACTGGATCAAGGAGGGCCTCTCCATGCCGGAGACGCTCATCGGCTGGAGCGGCTTCCAGATGCAGTCCAACAACGTGCGCATTGACATGAGCCACTCGAGCGGCGACGCAGGCGGCCCGCTTTGCGGCGGCCTTAGTGGTGGCGACTGGGTCGGCGTGCGCTTCCCCTCGCTCACGCTCATCCCTTACACCATGGGGCTGGTTCAGTCTTCCTCTTTCCAGTTCAACGTCAATGACTGGGGAATCGTCGGCCACAACCTCTGCGGACACCTTCTCACGACGCAGCCCTTTACAGCGCCGCTCGAAGATGGCACCGTGAGCTTTGCTTCGCTTGAGGCCACGGCTGCGCCCGGCCAGGGCGACTTCAGCGCCACGTATCACGGCATGGACATCTATGTCCCTTGGCTTGATACGCACATCACCGGCGATGGCCATCTGCAATCAGGTGGGGGTAAGCAAGCCACCATCACATTCCCTACAGGCGCGCCGTCGGTCACCAAGACATACGGAAACATTTCATTTACCGCGAAGAACCTGGTATTCACCCAGGTGCAGGGCCTGAGCTGGGCCGTGCAGACCTCAACCACCTACACCTTCAATGCCGAAGGCAATACCTTCGCGACGATTCCCATCACGCCGTTCTACTTTGGCATGAATGGCCACGCCTACCTCACCAATGAAGCCAGTTCGCTCGATGTCCCACTCGGCGGCAGTTCCAAGCTCGGCCACACGCCCGTCGATCTTGTCTCCGCACACATCACCGTGCCCACCACCGGCAGCCAGATCTTTACCGCGCTGTTCAGCACCCACGTTCACTTGTCTGAAGTGATGGCGGCCGCGCCCATGCAGGTGAACTACGAGATGGACGAGTCCGGTACCAACATTACCCAGCAGGGCCCGACCAACTCGCCATTCACCATCGATGTTCCTTATCCCTCCGGCCAGTCAAGCTCCGACGCCAAAGTACACCCCGTTTACAGCGGCGGCGGAAACGGCAGCGGCACAACCGATTACAGCGGCACGGTGGATTTGAGCGAGATGGGCGGACCGCCGGTCACGGGGCAGTTCCGCCTCGGCTACGGCAATGGACACGACTATTGGCTGGCGCGCGCCATCATCGGCCTCGGCGACGAGGGAATTCCTATTGTTGATGTTCCTGTTCCGGTGATGAATCTCTATTCAATCTCCGGCGGCATGGGTCATAACTTCCCTCTAAACGCGTTTACCGATACGGGCGACCTGAACGCAGCCAGCCCCGTCTACGACAACTCGTTCCTCTTTTACGCCGGCATGCGAGTGGGCATGCCCGACCATTTCACTTACACGATCGACGGTGATCTCACCATCAAAGCCAGCGGCCAGGATGCGGGCGCGCGCATGGACTTCCACGCCTGGCTGCTCAAAGTGGCCGATACTGGCAACGGCGATTTCCAGGGATACTTCCAATACGCGGGCGGAAACTTCGACGGGCGCTTGTGGGGGCAACTCAACTTCATGGACGGCCTGGCCTCGCTCAGCTTGGGCAGTAGCGCCAACGACGCCGCCGTCGATATGCACTTTGGCAACGGACCGTGGCACATCGATGCAGGCAAGAAAGAGGGCCCGCGGATTCAGGGTCACCTCCTCGTCTCCAATGCCGACATGTACTTGATGCTCTCGGACCAGGCACTCTCCTTGGGAGGCGGAATCAGCATCGATCTCGAAGTCGGCGATAACTCGGTGGCGTCTGCTTATGTGAAAGGCGACGTCGACGCGGGCGTCACGATCACGCCGCAGCCGCACATCTCCGGCGACTTTTCGGCCAATGCAAGCGCGGGCGTGTGCGTGTCGGGCGTGTGTGTCTCCGATTGGGTAAACGCGCAGATTCACGCTGAGGCGTTGCCGCTCGATATTAATGCCAGCGCTTCGCTTGGCCTGCCCTGGCCATTGGGCAGCGTTTCGTTCTCGGTGCATCTATGAAGAGAGTCTTCGGCAAGCTCGCTGCCATCGGAACTCTGCTGTTCGCGCCTTTGATCTGCGCGGCGCAGCAGAACAGCGGCGCTGCTTTCGCCGTTTCGGATGGCCACGGGAACATTCAGTTGTTGTGGTTTCCTCCGGCGCAACAATGGCCGGCTGGCGGCTGGAGCGTCTCCGACTCTTCGGGAAACACGCTGATCCCGCACGTGGCGATGGGCGATACATCGGCTCTCGCCGCGTTGCCGATTGAAGACGCCGACACCATCAAGCGGTTGCCCGATGTGCTGGGCAAGCCGCAGGCCAACGAGAAGCAGCAGCAGAACTTCATCAACCTGCTCGGATTGCGCGCCCTCAGCGAACTGAATTTTGCCCGTGCTCTAGGTCTCTATGCGACTCTGGCCAACGTACCGCCCGGTGCGCGCACCTACACCATCCAGGGCCTTGGCGCCCAGGGCAACCCCACTGGCCTCAAGCTGGTCTCGCAGCCGGTCGACTCATCGCAGGCCACGGCGCTCCCTCCTTCGCCTGATGGAGTGCAGGCCAAGGTGGATGAGAACGGTGTCTCACTTTCCTGGAATTCTCCACCGGAGAATCGCGCGCTGCCCGCCATTTCGTGTGTGGTTGAGCGGAACGGAAGCTCCATCAGCGTGAAGCCGTTTGTTGTCGGCACGCAATGGAATCCGAAGCTCCCGTTGGTGGTGGACCGCAGTGCGCCACCGAACACAACCGTGGCCTACAAGATCTACACCGTGGACTCGTTCGGCCGTCAGAGCCAGCCTTCCTCGATTCGCATCTTCTTCCCGGACTTCCGCGCGCTCGCGCCACCGGCATTGGTGCAGGCGGCGGGATCGCCGGGAAAAATTGCGGTGACCTGGACTGCGGGACAGAAGCCCAACCTCGCCGGCTACGTGGTCGAACGATCGTTCATGCCGAACGGACCCTGGGAGACGCTGATGACGCAGGCGTTGCCACCTGGCGCGGGCCAGTATGAAGACGATAACCTGCGCGGAGGTACAACCTACTACTATCGTGTGCGCGCCGTTGGCCCGCGCGGCGATCTTGGCCCGCCGTCATTCGCCGCCAGCGCCATCCCGACGAATCCCGGCGCGCCACCTGCCATCGCCGGTCTTGCTGCCGATGCGGGCCAGACTCGCGTTCGGCTTACCTGGACGCCTGTCAGTTTTCCCGTGGCCGGTTATTTTGTGGAGCGCAGCGCCGCGGCATCTCCCGGTCCGGGCGCGGCAGCGACGACAAACTGGGTCCGACTGAACTCGCTCGCTATTCCCGAGCCTCTCTACGACGACTACATCGGCACAGCATCGGGAACCACATTCGAGTACCGCGTTCTCGCTGTTGCGCTCGACAATGCCGAGGGGCCGCCGAGCAATGTGGTCGAAGTCACCTTGGCGGATCGTTCACTGCCCGGTGAGCCTACGATCACGAGCGCATCCGGGGCGGGCGGCAAGGTGGTGTTGACGTTTGCACCGGCCATGCCCGAGGAGCGCACCGCACAGTTTCTCGTCCTGCGCTCTGGCAACACCGCCGATCAGGGCGTTGTGCTGGGTGATCCGTTACCAGGCAGCGCGCGCGAATATCAGGATCTCTACGTCAGTCCCGGCAATACGTATTTTTATCGCTTGGCAGCCGTTGATGCCGCCGGAAACCGCAGCGACGTCACCGATCCCGTCATCGTTCGGGTCGGGACGGTAACGATACCCAAGCCCGCAGGGCCGGTGCTCAAAGCGGTGAGCCAGCCATCGCCGAGCGTCACACTGCAATTCGCGAAAGCCCCGGCGGGCCTAGGCGTTGTGATCGAGCGCCAGGATGCTCCTACTGCCGGCTGGATTCGCATCGCGGGGCCGATCGACGGAACGACGGCATCCGACTACCCTCCCGCGGGAATTACGCAGGTGCGCTATCGCATTGCCTACGTCTCAGCTTCCGGAGAGATCGGCGATCCCAGCGACCCAGTGGCTCTCGCCAATGCTGGATCCGGCGCATCCGCCGCTCGCTGATGGAGAGAGCACACCTTTTCAGCAGCCTGCTCCGAGCAGCATCGATTGAGAAGGTCGGGGCAGCGGATCGAAGCGCACGCGCAAAAGCGTGTTCGCTATCGTCGGAGATACAGGAAATCCCACAGGCAACGAAGGCTCCCTTCATTTATTGCAAGATCCTGGGGTATCCGTTTCACGACGGCAGAAGTGAGTCGGTGGAAAACCAGAGATCGTCATCCGGTTTTATCCGAATTCCAACCCAGATCATAAGTTCTTCTTTACTCAGACCAAGCTCGACGAAGCTGCCACGAAACTCGGCCTGAGCCGGGATTTTTCCACGGCTCCGGCAGCCAATCCATAGAGCACCGAAGCTGAGGGGTTGGGTTCTGCGAGTGCAAGAAACCATAAAAAGGGCAGCCCGCCGAAGCGAACTGCCCTTGATAGTCCCAGGATCAAATGCTGCGCAGACCGCGATCGCCGGCGCGAGACCGGCGCCCGAAGTTACTGCGCGTGATGCGCGGGCGAAGGCTTTGGTGCGGTGTGGTGCACCGGGCCGGCCTTCTTTTCCGGCTGCAGGAATCCGTCGGTCAGCACGATTTGCGCTGACGCCGCAGTTGCTCCAGCCGCCGCGGTATGTGTGTAGGTGTCGTAGGTGCCGTCCAACTCAGTCGCAGGCTGCAACCCAAGCGCGGAGCCGGGGGCAGGAGCGAGCTTGCAGGAAAGCGGGTCCTTGAGGTTGACGGTGAAGTCGGCGGTGTGGGCGTCCTTGGCGTCCTGCGTAACCGCCACATTGATCGTGCCAACCGAAGGTTCGATGGCGATCTTGCGGATGTGCGCCGGACTATCGGTGAGCGCGTCACCCATGGCGTCGGTATCAGCCTTTACGCCGTTGGCCAGAATGTAGGCCTGAGCGTCGGCAACCTTGAGCTCAGAGGGTGGCGGCGGAACAGCCGTGCAAGCGACAGGATTCGTGAGCTTGACGACAAACTCCTTAGGCTTGACCGAGGCTGCCATTGTGACGGTGATGTGCAGTTCCGATGCGGGATCGGAGATGACAATGCCTGGAACCGGCGTCGGCTGGCCTTTCAAGAGAGCCCAAAGGCCGGTGGCGTCGGCATCCGATCCATTGGCCAGAATGTACTCCTTGTCCTCGAGGCTCAAGGCCTTGGGATCGCCGCTGGTATAAGCGTGATGAGCGAGGTCCGCAGGAGTGGGAGCGGGCGCGATGGTGAATCCGGCGGGCGGAAACAGCGTGGCCTGCGCCTGGGTCTTGATGGCATTGATCTGCTGGGTGATGGCGGCATCGCCGTCGAGCGTGCCATGATAGCGCTTGTACCAATAGTCAAGCTGCGGCTCGATCTGGGCCTTATAAGCGGCGGGCGCGAAATCCCAGGCGCGTGCGTAGAACCAGACGGCCTTGATTTCATCCTTGTCCGGTCCCGGCTTTGCGTAGGCCTGGGCCAACTGCAACGTATCGGCAAGGCATTGGCCGGGCTGGGTGCACGCGGCCGGAGGATAGAGCATCAACTCGGCGGTGTATTCCTTGATAGCGCCGGAAAAGTCCTTCTTTGAAACCGCGTCATCAAAGGCGATCGCCGAGTGGAAAAGCGGATAAGCAGCCGCAGTCAATTTGGCCCAGTCGTCAGCAGAGGTGCCAGCGGGCTTGGCAACCGTAAGCCCTTTCTGCGCCAAGGCGGCAGAATCGTCGCAAGTCTGCGGATCGGTCGTGACGCCGGAGGGATCGAGCGTCGAACTGCACTGTTGTTTCTTCAAATAGACCGAGGCGAAAATGGCCTTCATGTTGTTCGGATCGACCTGAAGCAGCCGGGTCGCGGCATCAATGGCTTTCGCCGGCTGGTTGAGCTGGTTGTAGACGTCGATCAGGTTATCGAGAACGGTGGTTTTCACCGGGCTCTGTGGATAGGCCTGCAGAAAGCCTTCAAGCGCGGCCGCCTTCTGACCAGGGTCAGTCTGCGTCATCGCGTTCTGATAGGAGTTGAATTGATCCGGTGGAAGGCTGATTTGGCCGGAATCCTGAGCTCGCAGTGCTGGCGTGGAAACAAGGCTCATGCTTGCCAATGCCATCGCAGATGCAAAGACTAACTTGTTCATGCAGTGCTCCTGGGAAATGCCGAAATGGAAATCAAGAATCACTCATTCGCCAGCAAAAGGGCGACCGTCGTGGGCGGCGATCGAGTGCCGTGGCAACGATTTCAAAGATATCACGGCAAGCAATGCTGCGTACGAGGATTATAGAAAGCCAACATCCCTCTGACAAGCAAAGTGCAATGGTGGGCGCAGACCCCGCTGCACGCCGGTAACCCGGGGCACCGGACCGGGGAAAGCCCGTGCGGGACTCGTGATTCGGAGGGGGAGGCAAGGCCTACTGCAGCAGGCGAACGAGCTCAACCTGTTCGGCGAGAAACGCGTCGTGGCCATGAGCGCTCTTCATTTCGCGGTAGTCGGCATGAGCGCCGGCCGCGCGAATGGATTCGGCAAAGCGGCGAACATCTTCAGCGGGAAAGAGCCAGTCGGAGTTGATGCCAATAAAGCTGAGGCGCGCCTTGATGCGGCCAAAAGCCTCCTGCGGCGAGGTGTAACCACGCAGCGGATCCCAGGTATCCATGGCGCGCAGGATGGCGAGGTAGGCGTTGGCATCGAAGCGCTCAACAAAGCGCCTTCCCTGCAGGTCGAGGTACCCGGCAATGTCGAAACGCTCGCCGATAAGGCCGCTGCCATGGCCGTTTGCAGCCCACGGATCTTCGCCGCTGCGGTTGGGATTGCGGCCGAAGCGCTCATCGAACAGCGGCGCGGATTTGTAGCTGATCATGGCGATCTGACGGGCCAGGGCCAACCCATTGCGGGGCGGGCGCTGGGGCAGATACCGTCCGCCGGCCCACTCGGGATCGTGCTGAATGGCCTGGCGCTGGAGGTGGTTGAGGGCCAGCCCCATGGCGGATAGCGGGGTGACGCCAATAATGAGCGCGCGATCGACGCGGTCGGGATGGAGGATGGTCCAGTCCAGCGCCTGCATGCCGCCGATGGAGCCGCCCAAGACCAGGCGGAGGCGGCGGACGCCGAGCGAGTCGAGGAGGCGCGCCTGCGCACGAACGTTGTCGCGAACGCCGACCAGAGGAAAGTCGGGTCCGTAGATTTCGCCTGTTTCGGGATTAACGGACCCGGGCCCCGTGGAGCCGTAACAGGAGCCCAGCATGTTGATGCAGATGACGAAATCGTGCTCCAGCGAGAGGACCGCGCCGGGAGCAAAGATCTCGGGCCACCAGGAGCCGACCAGAGCCGAGCCCGAGAGTGCGTGGCATACAAGTACGGCATTGTCCTTCGCCGCATTCAGCCGGCCGTAGACGGCGTAATGCAGCGTGGGACAGATGAGGGGACGCCCGCACTCGAGCGGCAGGGAGCCGTCCAGGACGAAGTCGCCTTCGTAGGTAGGCTCTACGGTTTTCGATGGCGGCGAAGCGCCGCTACGGCTGTAACTGTCGGTCATCAGGTGTCAGCTCAGAGTTTTTGGTTGCCATTCCTATTTTGCCGCAACGGCCCGGGTTGAGCCGGCAAACTTGTGGCCATTGGCAGCCTCGATCGCCTGATCGAGGTCGCCGAGGATGTCGCGAATGTCTTCAATACCGACGGACAGCCGCACCATCTCCGGCGTAACGCCCGTGGCCGCCTGCTCCTCCGTCGACAACTGTTGATGCGTCGTGGAGGCGGGGTGAATCACCAGAGACTTGGCATCGCCGATATTGGCGAGCAGTGAAAACAGTTCGAGCGTGTTGATGAGCTTTTTGCCTGCGTCGTAGCCGCCCCCCGCAGATCCAGCCTTGATGCCGAAGGTGACGAGCGCCCCGGCGCCGTTGGGCAGGTATCTCTTGGTCCGCGCGTAGTAAGGGCTGGACGAGAGGCCGGGATAGTTGACCCAGTCAACGCCGGGATGCTCGGCCAGGTGTTTGGCGACGGCCAGAGCGTTCTGCGAGTGGCGCTCCATGCGCAAGTGCAGTGTCTCAATGCCCTGCAGCAGCAGAAACGCGTTAAAGGGTGAAAGCGCCGCGCCGGTATCGCGCAGTCCCTGCACGCGCGCCTTGAGGATGAACGCCAGCGGTCCAAAGGCCTCGCTGTATTTGAGGCCGTGGTAGGAGGGATCGGGCTCGGTAAAGTCCTTGAAACGGCCGGAGGCTGCCCAGTCGAATTTGCCTGCGTCCACAATGACGCCGCCGATGGCCGTGCCGTGGCCGCCGAGGAATTTGGTTGCCGAATTGACAACGATATCGGCGCCCCATTCGATCGGCCGGACAAGAGCCGGCGAGGCCGACGTGTTGTCGATGACCAACGGGAGCTTGTTCTCGTGGGCGATAGCAGCGAGTTGCTCAATATCGGCAATATCGAGCTTGGGATTGCCGAGAGTCTCGGTGTAGACGGCGCGAGTTTTGTCGTTGATAAGGGCGCGCAAGCCGTCAAAATCATCGGCGTCAACGAACTTGACCTTGATGCCAAGCTTGGGCAGCGTGTAGTGGAACAGGTTATAGGTTCCGCCGTAGAGGGACGTAGTGGAAACAATCTCATCGCCGGCATTGGCGAGTGTGGTAATGGCGAGCGTCTCCGCCGCCTGGCCCGAAGCCGTCGCGAGAGCCGCAGCGCCGCCTTCGAGGGCAGCGACACGCTTCTCAAAGACGTCGGTGGTCGGGTTCATGATGCGCGTGTAAATGTTGCCGAACTCCTGAAGCGCGAAGAGGCGGCCCGCATGGTCCGCGTCCTGGAAGAGATAAGAGGTGGTTTGGTAGATCGGCACGGCGCGCGAGCCGGTGGTGGGGTCGGGCGACTGGCCGGCGTGGACGGCCTGCGTGGCGAGCTGCTGGGGTTTTGGTTCCGGCATGATGATCTCCTTCGGTTTCGTGACTTTGACGATTCGGGGAAAGCGGGGCGACTGCGGACCGATCCATTCTAAAGGGCAGCACCAATGAAAAAGGCCCGCATCCTATTCGGGACCGGGCCGTTTTACTCAGAATCGGTTGCGCTTAGCGCGTTGGCCGTTCAAGAGCCGGACGGAGCGGTCCGCGGACCATACACATGCACATGGCCATCGCCGCAATTCCGTATACCCATGAAAACGACATGCAGGCAGTATCACGGGCGGCATGGCGGCCTGTCAAATGAATTTCATCCCGCAAAGTGTGTACGCTAGCGCGCCCGCCGCCTAATGCGCGCTTGCCCAATAGACGGTTTCGTGGGACGGGATCAATGTTCCGGCGATCAGGCCCGCCAGCCCGCCCAGCCCAGCTCCGAGTGCGGCCCCGGTTCCTTTGCCGCGCAAATACCCGTGCGATTCCCAGGCGGCTGCTGCGATTCCCGCGCCTGCACCGGCTCCGACCCCGGCGCCGATCAGAAGGTTGCGCATCCGGTGTCCATTCTCCATCAGTTTTACGGTTTTGACGTCTTGCCTTTGAATGCTTGCTTCGCCCCTCGAATCGCGGATCGAGATTGCGGAGTCGGAAAAGCTTTCGAATGTTCCGGAGTGTTTTGTCGAGTTTGATTCGACGATCTGGATTTTCTGGCCCGGATGCAGAGTGGTCAGATTTGCCCAGGACGATGGCCCGGATTGCGCGGCCGAAATCATGGGAATCGCGAAGAGACAAAGCTCAGCCAACAGCTTCCGCATACCAACGCCTCCTTGGGGAACTTCACTGGAATGATACGCGGAAACAGCCGGAACGGCGAAAAATGCAGATGCGGCCCGACTACTCCTCAGCCTTCCACACGTAGGCCCCCGGCTGCGACAGGCCCACATGCGCCAGCACACGGAATGCAAACTGCCGCGCCATCTCTTCTGAGCCTTCGGGATGGTTATAGAAAGCCGGGATGCAGGGGAAGATGGTCGCTCCGGCCTCGGCGGCCAGCGTCATGTTGCGCAGGTGAATGCGATTGAAGGGCGTTTCGCGGACGCAAAGCAGAAGAGGCCGGCGCTCCTTGAGCGTGACGTCGGCAGCGCGAGCGATGAGCGAGTCGGCAAGGCCAAGCGCGATGGACGCCAGTGTACCCATGGAACAGGGCAGGACAATCATGCCGCCGGAAGGGTGACTGCCGCTGGCGATGGAAGCGCCGATATCGGAGTCGGCAAGTTGGACGATCTTCTTCGGTGTCGCGCCGAGCAGTTTCTTCAGCAGATTCGTCCGCCCTGAAATTCGCAGTTCTTCGGCCAGAACGCGGAGCGAATTCTCCGACGCGACAAAGTGGACGCGGACGACGCGATCGTCGGCTTCAAAAGCGCGAAGCGCCTCGCGGGCGAGGATGGCGCCGGATGCGCCGGTGATGGCGAGAGTGAGATGTGCGCCTGACATGTCAGCTTCCTAGCACCCGCTTAAAGATCGCCTCCACATTCCCGAGCTGCCGCGTGTAATCGAAGGTTTTGTCTAACTTTTCGGATGAAAGCAACGCCGCAATTTTCGGGTCTCGTCCCACTTCGTCGCGAAAATTCAAATCCTCTTTCCATGCGCGCATGGCATGCGACTGGACGAGCCTATACGCATCCTCCCGCAACATGCCTGCCTCGGCCAGATCGAGCAGCAATTGCCCCGAAAAAATCAGTCCGCCGGTCGATTCGAGATTCTTCTTCATGCGCTCGGGAAAAACCAGCAGCCGATCAATCAGGTCAGCCGTCTTGGCCAGCAGGTAATCCGCCAAAATTGTCGAATCTGGAAAAATCACCCGCTCCACGGATGAATGAGAAATATCGCGCTCATGCCAGAGCGGAATGTTCTCCATGGCCGCCTGCGCGTTGCCGCGCAAGACCCGCGCCAGGCCACTGATTTGCTCGGAAGTGATGGGATTCTTTTTATGCGGCATGGCCGAGGAGCCCTTCTGCTTTTCGCTGAAGTACTCCTGCGCCTCGCGCACTTCGGTGCGCTGCAAGTGGCGAATTTCGACGGCAATCTTGTCCAGCGTGCTGCCGATAATGGCGAGCGTGGTGATGTAGGCAGCGTGGCGATCGCGCTGGATGACCTGCGTGGAGACGGGCGCAGGCTTGAGACCGAGGCGCGCACAGATCCGCTCTTCATGCTCTGGCTTCAAGTGGCCGAAGGTGCCGACGGCGCCGGAGAGCTTGCCCACGCGCATGTCTTCGGCTGCGGCGGCAAAGCGGGCGGCGTTGCGCTCCATTTCGGCGAACCAGTTGAGCAGCTTGAGGCCGAAGGTCGTGGGCTCGGCATGGATGCCGTGGGTGCGGCCGATTGTCGGCGTGTGCTTGAACTCGATGGCGCGGCGCTTGAGGACGGCCATGAGAGCGGCGATGCCGTCAGTGAGGAGCCTGGAGGCTTCTTTGATCTGCAGGGCCTGGGCGGTGTCAACGATGTCGTTCGACGTGAGGCCGTAGTGCAGCCAGCGTGACGCGGCGTCGAGGCCCTGGGCTTTGAGCGACTCCGCGACCGCGGTCGTAAACGCGATGACGTCGTGCTTGACCTCGGATTCGATCTCGAGCACGCGGGCGGCGGAGACTGTGGCTTTGGTGGCGATGGCTTCAGCGGCAGCGGCTGGAATCACGCCGTCTTCGGCCAGAACCGCGCTCGCCGCCGCTTCTACCCGGAGCCAGCAGCGGTATTTGTTCTCGTCCGTCCAAATTGCGCCCATTGCCGGGCGCGTGTAGCGATCAATCAAAATTCAGACTCCTGGCTCTCAGCCGTCAGCTTTTAGCTCCCTATCGGCCACGCGTACGGAATTCGGTGAGCGAATCAAGCCGCTGAATACACGACTCAGCGCCATCTTCAGTGCCTCCTCCAACCTTTAATTGTACGAGGGATAAGGGCTTACCCGCGAGGAATTCCGAGGCGGATGCAGAGTTCGTCGACGAGCAGGCCGCGGCCGGGCTTGTAGGGCTGGAACCACTCGCCATCGATCACCAGTTGCGGAACGGCGCGCTTGCCCACACGGCTCAGGACCTCGGCGGAGGCAGCGGGGTCGGCGTCGACATTGATCTCCGTGTAGGCGATGCCGTGCGCTTCGAGAAACTGCTTGGCCGAGCGGCAGTCGCGGCACCATGAGGTCGTGTAGACCTGCACATTCATAAAGGCATTCTACTCAAATCGCGATGCTACGATCTGTGATCAGAAGCACCTAGGAGATTCGATGACCGCGGACGAGATTAAGTCGCTTTTAAACCTTGAGCCGCACCCGGTGGAGGGCGGGTGGTTTCGCCGGACGTACACCTCCGCAGGCGGCGTGGAGCTGCTGCGAGGGCGGCGGCCGCAGGGCACGGCGATTTATTACCTGCTCGAGGCTGGAGCGTTCTCGGAGATGCACGTGCTCAAGTCGGATGAGATTTTCCATTTCTATCTTGGTGACCCGGTGGAAATGTTGCAGCTAAATCCCGACGGGCGCTCCGCGCTTCTAACCCTTGGACCAGATTTACGGAAAGGACAAAGGCCGCAAATCATTGTTCCGGCGGGCGTGTGGCAGGGGACGCGATTGGTTCATGGCGGCAAAGTGGCGCTGCTCGGCTGCACGGTGACGCCTGGCTTCGATTTTGCTGACTATCGCGGCGGGAGTTACCAGGAGCTGGCGGCAAAATGGCCAGCGGAGGCGGAACGGATTCGCGCGCTTACGCGGGGATAGAAGTGCCCAAATAAATCCCTTTGAAAGGGCCCGGCTTGAGCCCTACCGCTCGCGGCGCTTACACAGAGGGCTTCACAAGCTGCGGAAGGGACTCAATCGAAGGGGCCTTGTAACAAGGGCACGGCTTTAGCCGGGCCAATACATTCAGCAGAATGAATAGGGCTTTAGCCCCTGAGGGATTGCGATTTCATTCTGACCCATCATCTCCGCTCGCGAAAAAATCCGCGCAGCAACTCCGCCGATTCATCCGCGCCAATTCCCTGCTCCACCTGCATCTGATGGTTAAGCTGCGGATGGTTCAACACCGGCAGCACCGATCCGCATGCTCCGGCCTTTGGATCGGCCGCGCCATACACCAGGCGGTCCAACCGTGCATGGATCATGGCCCCGGCGCACATGGCGCACGGCTCAAGCGTGACGTAGAGGGTGCAGCCGGCGAGGCGGTAGTTGCCGAGGGCCGTGGCCGCTCCGCGCAAAACTACGATTTCAGCGTGGGCGGTTGGATCCATGTCGCGCAGGACGCGGTTCTGACCCCGGGAAATGATTGCGCCATTATGCACGACAACTGCGCCGATCGGCACTTCGCCGGCGTCGGCTGCCAGACGCGCCTCAAGCAAGGCGGCCTGCATGGCTTGGCGATCGTCGATCATGCCTTCGATGGTACGGCCGCCGGCTGCTGTTGCGTCATGCAGTGCAGTGCGCCAAGGCCCCAGATCAAATCGACGCTGTGGACGCCGATCACTTCGCGGCCGGGGAAGAGGTCGGCCAGCGTGTTGAGCGCAACGCGGTCATTGGGATCGTGGAACGTGGGCACCAGGACGAGGCCGTTGGCGAGGTAAAAGTTGGCGTAGCTGGCCGGCAGGCGCTGGCCGCGGAAGATGACGGGGCGCGGCATCGGCAGCTCAACGACTGTGAACTGCTTGCCCTCGAGGGTGCGCGCGGATTTGAGGCGCGCGAGGTTCTCAGCCAGCGGCGCGTGGTTGGGGTCGCGCGTGTCCGGCTCGACGGCAGCAACGATGGTAGTCGGCGCAACAAAGCGCGCAATGTCGTCAATGTGGCCGTGCGTATCGTCTCCGACGATGCCGCGACCGAGCCAGATGGCTTGCTCGATGCCAAGATAGTCATGGAAAACTTGCTCGAGCTGCGCGCGGCTGACGCCCGGGTTGCGCTGTTGCACCTCGCTCAGAAGGCATTCTTCGGTGGTGAGCAGCGATCCCGCGCCGTTGACGTCAATCGACCCGCCCTCCAGCACCACTCGGCGGTCCGCACCTTTCTTGTCAGTGACCGTCGGCTCCCATTCCGGCACACCCAGCAGCTTCTGCACGCGGCCGGGCAGTTTATCGTCGAGTCGCCAATCGTCATACTTGGCCCAGCCGTTGAAACGCCAATTTGTAAGCCCGACTTTGCCATCGGCGTTGCGAATGAAAATCGGCCCCGAATCGCGCGTCCATCCGCGGTCTGTGGGCCAACGGTGGAAATGCACACGTCCAAGATTCACGCCCGAGCGCTCGAGCATGCTTCTCACCCGCCGCTCCATCGCCGCGTCTTCGACAATCAGATGCACCAGCTCGCGCTCGGCAAGCAGGCGCACGATCTCCGCATAAAGCCACGGAATCGCCGAAAACTTTCCCGGCCAGTCCTCGGGATTGTGCGGCCATGCCAGCCATGTGGCTTCGTGCGGCTCCCACTCGGCGGGCATGCGGTAGCCAAGGGATCGGGGAGTTTTTGCGGAAGATCGACCGGGCATGGCTACTTGTGCTCTTTGTGCGCGGCGGCTGTTTGATTTGGTCGCGGGCGCGCGGGACCGATGAAGCGTTGCGTAATGGGCGCGTAGGCGTCGACGCGGCGGTCGCGGAGAAACGGCCAGTTGCGGCGCGTTTCTTCAATCAGCGAACGATCGATTTCGCCGAGGATGATTTCTTCGGCATCGTGGCTGGCCTTGGCAATGATGCGGCCGAAGGGGTCGGCGAGGAAGCTGCCGCCCCAGAACTCAAGCCCCGGGCCGGGAGCCCGATTGCCCAAAATGTCACCGTGCTCTGGGCCCACACGATTAACGGCAGCCACGTAGACTCCGTTGGCGATGGCGTGCGCGCGTTGGATAGTGTTCCACGCATCGTATTGCGCAGCGCCGAACTCTTCCTTCTCTGCTGGGTGCCAGCCGATAGCTGTGGGATAAAAAAGCACTTCGGCTCCCTGTAACGCCGTAAGCCGCGCACCCTCGGGATACCACTGATCCCAGCAGACGAGCGTGCCGACGCGGCCGGCAGCAGTGTCGACGGCTTGAAAGCCGAGATCGCCGGGCGCGAAGTAATACTTTTCGTAATAGAGCGGATCGTCGGGAATGTGCATCTTGCGATAGACGCCCGCGATCTCGCCGTCGGCATCAAACGTTACGGCTGTGTTGTGGTAAAGGCCCGGTGCGCGGCGCTCAAAGAGCGACGCCACGACTGCGACGCCGGATTCGCGAGCAACCTCGCCCAGTCTGGCAGTTGACGAGCCTGGAATCTCCTCCGAAAGGTTAAAGAGCGCGAGCTCTTCGCGCTGGCAGAAATATTGCGTGCGGAAAAGCTCAGGCAGGCAGACGACTTGCGCACCGAGTTTGGCGGCCTGGCGGATGTGGCCGAGCGCTGCCGAAAAATTCGCCTCGGGGTCCGCGCCCATGCGCATCTGCACGAGGGCAACCGTAAATTTGTGCGCTTTCGTCATGCGTCTTTAATCGAGCCTCGCTACAAAGAATGTTGCCGATGCAACAAGGCCAACACCGGCGTCCGGAATTGGCCTACAACCGGTCTCATAAATCCCTCTGCCGCACTGTGCGCAAGTGTGGGACCCGACAACAAGGCGGGTCCCATGATCCGAGCGAGTTGACAAAAATGGTTTATGAGACCGGTTCTAGTGTCCTCTGAATCGTCGACCCGATCGCTCTTCGCCCGCGTCCGATCTTATCCAAAGGTCTGCCGCAAGCAGTGCTTATTCGTCGAGGATCAGGACCGCGGCGGCGATGGTGGTTGTCCATTTGCCTCGCTTATCGCCTACGGCCGACTGCGTAATGTTGCTGGTGCGGACAATTTTGTTGGAGATGCGGTAGATCTCCTTCTTCTCGTCCCAGCTCTTGTCGGGGTCGAATTCGACATCGAGCGTGGTGGCGAGCATTTCGGCGGCCAACTCCTCGGCGTATTCGCCGGCCTGGTCATCGGTTTCACCGTAGCTGTGGTGCTCGCTTAGATATCCGTAGGTGTTGCGGTCGGCAGGGATGGCGACGCCGATGCTCGAGGCCAGCAGGCGATGGGGCTCGCGCGAAGAGTTTTCCGCGATCACCGCGAAAACAACTTCGCCGTCATCCAGGTATTTGAGACCTTCCTTGCGTGTGATCATTTTGCACTGCGGCGGAAAGATCGAGGACACGCGAACCAGGTTCTGCGAAGCGATGCCTGCGTCGCGAAGGGCAAGCTCGAAGGAGGTCAGCCGTTCCTTGTGTTTGCCGACGCCTTTGGTGAAGAAAAGCTTCTTTGGGACCATTCTTTTTCCCAATTTCGATGTGCCCTCCGTAGATGAAAAAGGTGAGACCGTTTTTTACGTTCCCGCATGAGTCTATCGCATCCTGGCGGGTGCGAACAGAGTTTCGAACATTTTCATTGGAGGTTCATCGTGCAGAGCTTCCGGCGTTACGCACCCGACTTTGGACGGGACCGGCACCGGAGCGCCGGACATGCCCCTGGATCTTTGGGCAGAGCCCGCAGACAGCAACTTTCCGGCAGGTACCGCGTTTAATAGGCATGAAGCGACGGTTGGTTTGGTTGGGAATCCCTGTCTTGAGCGTGGTCCTTGGCTGCGGTTGCGCGATGGCGCAAACTCCCGGGGCGCCGATGCCGCCAGATCCGGCCAACGGTCCGGAAGGCGCTCCCTCACCCCGCGCAGGCTTGAGTCAGGCGATTCTGGAATGGAGCCCACCGGCTCTTTCTGAATTGAGCGGACAGGCGGTGGCGAAGGAGAACTTCACGCTGGACCGTACGATGCTGGCTGCGGCGGCCGGGCTCATGCCGGATTCCGACGCCGACTTAAGGCAGACGGTGGCCAAACTCGACGGTGTCAGCGTGCATGTGCTGCGTTTTGCCGATGACGGCCAGGCCGATCCTTCGCAGGTTGAGGCAATTCGCGAAGCCTACCATCTGCGCGGATGGAAGCACGTCCTGAGTTCAACCAATTTGGGAGGCGCAGGCCACAGCGACATCACCGACGTCTGGCTGGTGATGGACGGCGCCAACGTTCGCGGCGGGGTAGTGCTGGTGGAGAGCCCCAAGAGTCTGACGCTGGCGACGATCGCGGGAGTTCTAAGCCCCATCGATATGCTTCATTTACAGGGGCATTTTGGCATTCCGCGGTACGACACAGGCACTTCGGGCGGCGGGAGCCACTGACACCGGCTGGAAAGATCACAACTTCGAAGAAGAGCGCCACGCATCCGGCGCACTGCGGACGTTGGAACAAGAAAACGGCGATGCTATATTCTTGCTAGCCCCCTCCCGAGTAATCGATCCATGCAAAGTTGCAGGTTACCGCTTTTCATGCTCGCCCTGGTAGTTGCAGAAGGCGGCGCATTCGCTCGCGCCAAGGTCGTCGAGGATACAAATGGATCCCTCAAAACCCTGACCAGCGTCGCCGATGCTCTCGACTCTGCCGACAAGCATCCGGTGCATGTTCTCTATGTGCACGGGATCGATGAGGTCGGAGCGGGCGATTCGAAAATGTTGCGCGACTCGATCTGTACCGAGTTGAAGCTCTGCGCGGTCAGCGACTGGAAGAATGAGGGCACGGAGTACGCGGATAAGGGTGAATTCTCAAGCAACGTTGAGCCTCCGACGCTTGCTTACCTGGGCACCCCGGTCTGGAACAACCCGGAAGAGTGGCACGCGGCAGCGCCATTCGTTGTGCACTGGGTGGTGCGTCTCAGGGGACATTCCGCCGTCCTGGTAGTGGATGAGATTAACTGGTGGCCGCTCGTACTGGCTTTGAAGTGCCGCCGCGTCATCGCCGCCGAGGCGCATCTATCGGGGCCGGACAAGTATCTGTTGCAGGTTTGCTCTGATCGATCCGCGCAGGACCCTGACGGAAGTGGGCGTTTTTATCCCTGGATAACGGCCGATGAGGCGACGAGGCTTGAGAAGATCAGGCCGCGAGGCGTTTTGTTGAACCGCGAATTGAAGGCCGGGCTCGTCGACTGGGGGCTTTCGGACGTGCTGATGGCAGTGGGACCGCTCGGCGGCATTCTGCGCGACGGAGTGCGGCAGTTGATGGCTAAATCTGCGGCGTTCGATCCCAACGCGGCGGAGGCCGATCCGAGCGGCAGCGGTGGGATAGGAAAGTACGACTGGAAATCGCAGCTGAGCCGGGACAATGTGCTGGACCAGGAATTCATCGGCGTAACCCACAGCCTGGGCAGCTACTTGCTCTTCAACACGCTCAACCCGGAGTTTTCCTCGACTTCCGACGAGAACCTATCGCCGGCGGATGCGGCTAGAAAGACGGCTGAAGAGAACGCGATCCGCTACATCTTCGAGCGATCCTCGTTGATGTACTTTTTCGCCAATCAGCTTGAGATGCTGGAAATCACGAATCTTGAGAGTGCGGCCGAATCAACAGAGAGCGCAACGAAGTCGCGCGGCCTGGCGCCCGCGCCGATGGTTCCGACCTCGCCGGCTGAGAACTTCAGATCGCTCGTCAACAGATGGAAAGGCTATCAGACAAGCTTTCAGGCGGGTCTGCATCCCAGCGACGCGACGGTCCGGGAGAAGGTTCAGGTGGTGGCGTGGAGCGACCCCAGCGACGTGATTACTTACCGTGTGCCCAGGATTGGCGACGTGGAGGTCGTAAATCTCTACGTGAAGAATGCGACACGCTGGTTCGGGCTGATCGAGTCGCCTACCGAGGCGCATAGCGGCTACGCGAAGAACATCGATGTGCTGCGCGTGATGTTCGGAGAGACCGGGCCGCCGCAGACGCACTGAGCGAAACCGGCGACGACGATGAATGCGCCACGGTCGCGCCGCCATTGCCACTGCTGAATTGCAGATGGTAGCCTCAACATTGGACGAACCAACTTTGGACCTTTCTGGAAGGGAAATCCCACACCATCATGCAAAGCACGTATAACGGGCTGGAACTGCCCAAGACGGGCGAGCCAATCGAGTACAAGAACGGTAAGTTTTCCGTGCCGGACCACCCCATCATTCCCTTTATCGAGGGCGATGGCACGGGGCGCGACATCTGGAAAGCATCGCAGCGGGTTTTTGATGCCGCCGTGGAAAAAGCCTACGGCGGCAAACGAGCGATCCGGTGGTTCGAGATTTATGCCGGCGAAAAAGCCTTCCGGCAGTTCAATAACTGGCTGCCCGACGACTCGGTAAACGCTGCCCGCGACCTGCGCGTCTCCATCAAGGGTCCGCTGACCACGCCTGTCGGTGGCGGCATTCGCTCGCTCAACGTGGCTTTGCGCCAGATTCTCGACCTCTATGCGTGCGTCCGGCCAGTGAAGTATTACCAGGGCGTGCCCAGCCCGGTAAAGCACCCGGAAAAACTCGACATCGTGATCTTTCGCGAGAACACCGAGGATGTTTATGCCGGCATCGAGTTCAAAGAGGGCAGCGAGGATGCGGCGCGGCTGATCTCTTTCCTCAATGACGACCTCTTGTCCAAAACCAAGAAAAGAGTGCGCACCGATTCAGGAGTCGGCATCAAGCCGATCTCGATTTTCGGCACCAAGAGACTGGTGCGCTACGCCATCCGCCACGCGCTCGAATCCGGGCGCAAAACAGTGACCCTCGTCCACAAGGGAAACATTCAAAAATTCACTGAGGGCGCGTTCCGCGAGTGGGGCTACGAAGTAGCAACACAGGAATTTCGCGACCAGACGGTCACGGAGCGTGAGAGCTGGATCCTCGGCAACGTGGAATCAAAGCCCGACATTTCGATTGAAGAAAATGCAGCGCTGATTGAGCCTGGCGTGGAATTTGGGTCGCCCGCCTTCCGCGAGTCGCTTTACGCCGAAGTCAAGGGCGTGCTCGATTCGATCGGCAAAAGTCACGGGAACGGCGCATGGAAGCAGAAAGTGCTGATCAACGACCGCATCGCCGATTCGATCTTCCAGCAGATCATCATCCGGCCCGAGGATTACAGCATCCTGGCCACTTCGAATCTCAACGGAGACTACATCTCCGACGCGGCCGCCGCGCAGGTTGGCGGACTCGGCATCGCGCCCGGCGCGAACATCGGCGACGGCTACGCTGTGTTCGAGGCCACGCATGGAACTGCGCCCAAATATGCCGATAAGGACGTGATCAATCCGGGATCAGTGATTCTGTCGGGCGTCATGCTCCTCGACTTCATCGGCTGGAAGGAAGCGGCAAAGATGATCGAGAGCGCGATGGAAAAGACCATCCAGCAGAAATCGGTCACCTACGATTTCGAGCGGCAGCTTCAGGGCGCAACGAAAGTGGGAACCAGCGAATTCGCCACGCGGATCATTGGGAATATGTGAAGAAAGCCAACTCCGCGCAGCAAGCCGCGCTTCACGTACGGCAATGGAGCTTGCGCGGTTTGCGCTACCTGGGAGCAAGGAATGGCGATTGAAATCGACAGCGTGTGTCCTTACTTCGAGGTTTACGATATGCCTGCCTCGATCCGCTTCTATCGCGACAAGCTGGGTTTCGAGATCGCGAGCACATCGCCACACCGGGGCGGCGATAAGGATCGCTTCCACTGGTGTCGGCTCCGGCTGGGCAAGGCAGAGCTTATGCTGAACACCGCGTACGAATTCGATGAAGAGCGGCCGCCGCTCGAAGAATATCTGCGCGAGCGCCGCCATCGCGACGTTTGCCTTTTTTTCGGCTGCCCTGATGTGGACGGAGCTTACGCCGAATTTGTTGCGAAGGGAGTCGCGATCAGGCAACCGCCCACAGTGGCGCCCTATGGAATGAAGCAAATGTATTTGAGCGATCCGGACGGTTTCGGGCTGTGCTTTCAATGTGAAGCCACGTAAAGGCCGGCCGATTGGGTTAGCAAAAACAACAGGAGAATAGAGATGCGTAAAAAAGTAAGCATTGTTGGCGCCGGCAACGTGGGCGCAACTACCGCGCACTGGATTGCGGCCAAGGAATTGGCCGATGTGGCACTGATTGACGTGGTCGAAGGCGTGCCTCAAGGCAAGGCTCTGGACCTGCTCGAGGCCATGCCGATCGAGAAGCGCGACGTAGCCATTGTGGGCGCCAACGATTACACGGCCACCGCGAACTCCGACATTGTGGTGATCACCGCGGGAATTCCGCGCAAGCCGGGAATGAGCCGCGACGATCTGCTCAACACCAACTTCAAAATTATGTCGGACGTGGTTTCGAAGGTGGTGGCCCAGTCGCCGGAGTGCATTCTCATCATCGTTTCGAATCCGCTGGACGCGATGGCGCAAGCCGCCTATCGTCAGGCGGGTTTCAATCGCGAACGGGTCATCGGCATGGCCGGCGTGCTGGATTCTGCCAGGTTCCGCAGTTTTATTGCCGCTGAGTTGAACGTAAGCGTGGAGAATGTGACCGCCTTCGTTCTGGGCGGCCATGGCGACACGATGGTCCCGCTGGCGCGTTACTCGACGGTAGCCGGCATTCCGATTACGGAGCTCATTGCCCCCGACCGGCTTGAACAGCTTGTGCAGCGCACCCGCGATGGAGGCGCCGAGATCGTGAAGCACCTGAAAACGGGCAGCGCCTACTACGCTCCGTCGGCGGCCGCAACCGAAATGGTGGAGGCGATTCTGAAGGACAAAAAGAAAATTCTTCCTTGCGCTGCGTACCTCGAGGGCGAGTACGGCATCAACGGCTACTACATCGGCGTGCCGTGCAAATTGGGTGCGGCGGGCCTGGAACAGATCATCGAGATCAAGCTGACGCCTGAGGAAGACGCGGCGCTCAAGAAGAGCGCCGAAGCGGTGAAGGAGCTTTGCGCCGTGATTGGCGTCTAACCTGAGGAAGTTGGCGCTCAAAATCCAGGGGCCCCGGGAGCGAATCCCGAGGCCCTTGTTTTATGTTCCAGCAAAATGAGCTAACGGCTAAAAGCTAATAGCTGAAGGCTGCCTTTCTCAATCCATCGCCATGCTGAGCTGGTGGCGGACATCGGCGCCGCGAATCCAGAAGATCACGTCGGTTGCGATGTTCGACGAGTGGTCAGCGATCCGCTCGAGATTCTTGGCCACAAGGATGCCGTTCATGGCCTGCTGCGTATACTGCGGCTTCTCTTCAATCAGCTTGAGCAGGTCGCTGTGGGCGCGGCGGTTCATGCGGTCGATTTCGTCGTCCATCTCGCGGACGGAATCGGCAAGGCGCGCGTCGCCATCGAGGAGCGCCTGAAGGGCGTTGCGGATCATTTGCCCGGCAAAATCGCCCATCGCGGAAAAATCCACCGGCAGCTCAACGTCGTCGATGGCGAGGATTTCCTTGGTGCGACGCGAGATGCTCATCGACTGATCGCCGATGCGCTCCAGGTCGCCGTTAATCTTGATGACGGCAAGGATGAAGCGCAGGTCGATAGCCATGGGCTGCTGCTTGGCCAGCAGGTCATATGCCATCTCATCGAGCTCGCGCTGCGCGGTGTCAATGGCGCGCTCGTTCTGCTTGACGAACTTGCAGAGGCCCTTATCGCGTCGGGTGTATGCCTCTACGGCCGATTCGACCGCCTGCTGCGCAAGCGCCGCCATGGCGAGAAGCTTGTCCTTGAGCCTCTGCGAGTTGCTGATGAAAGTGAATCCGGGGCACTAGGTTCGATCTCCCATCCGACTATTTTGCACCAAGCGACGTTACAGGAGAACAAATTTCCGCAGGTGCACCTGAACCGTAACACACATTGGTAATGTTCCCGAAGCGGTCTAAGGCTGAGGTGTTGGACGAGCAGCGGGGGGAAAAGGCTGCGAGGCCCAGCGCGAGTTGAGGCCGAGTGAACCGGTCACTCGGCTTCAGAAGCGATCGGCGGAGGCTCGATCGAGCCCAGCAGAACGAGATATGCCGCGATGCCGATCGCCAGGTAGGCAGCGGCTACGACAAACGCGACGGCGTAGGAGTGCAGCGCGGAGACCAGGTAGCCGGTGAGGATGGATGCCGCGATGCCCGAAATCTGGCCGGCGAAATTGATGATCCCGCCCACTTTGCCCACGTCCGGCCGACGGGCGATGAACGAGGGCAGCGACCAGGCTACGGGTGCGGCCGCGGCAAGACCGCCGAGCGAAACGGTAATCCATGCGAGGGCCTGCGAAGCACTTTGCGCGTGGGCCGCGCCCAGAATACCCAGTCCAAACGCCGTGCCGCCGATGAGCACGGTCCGGCGGACAACGCTCTGATTCCAACCGCGCTGGACAAGGAAGTCGACGAGGAAACCGCCGATTATGAGATCTGTTCCGGTCGCGAGAAGCCATGGCAAGCTGGTGTAAAGAAACGAGTGCAGAAGATCGATGTGGAGCGCCGAGGACAGGTACGCCGGCAGCCAATAAAGCAGCAGGAAGAAGACGTAGTTATACGAGCCAAACCCGATGGCAAGACCAAGGACCTTGGGCTGGGCGAGGAGTCGGCTGAGCGGGGTTGAGTGTTCCCCGCTGAGGCTGGGCCCGTCGGACGAGGCATGGCGATCGTCGGTGCGGCGGTTTTCGATTTTGCGGTCTTCGATGTGCAGGCGCTCGGCTTCAGTCAGCTCGGGATCTTCGCTGGGGTCGCGGTAGACGCGCCAGAAGAGAAGGAAGTAGGCAAAACTGATCGCGCCCGTGAAGGCGAAGCTCCAGCGCCATCCAGCGTGGATGAGGACGATGCCGATGACAGGAACTCCGATGGCCGAAGCAAACTTGGCAGCAGCGTCGTTGAGCGAGGTGGCGAGGCTGCGCTCGCGCTGGGGGAACCAAATGCCGACGGCCTTGCCGTTGGCGGGGAAAGTGGGTGATTCACCCACACCGAGCAAGAGGCGCGCGCCAAAAAAGGCGTTGAGATTGGGCGCAGCGGCTGCGGCGAATGAGGCGGCGCTCCAGATGAATGTGCCGATGCGGCCTACACGGCGGACGCCGAGCTTATCGAGGAAAACGCCAATGGGCAACTGGCAAAGAGCGTAAGTCCAGTTGTAGGCACTGGAAAGATAACCGAAGACGACGTCGGAGATTCCGAATGCAGCGATCAGCGAATCGTGCGAGACAGAGAGATTGACGCGATCAAAAAAGTTGACGAGGACGCCGATGCCCAGCAGCCAGGCGATGCGCCAGCGACGGCGCGGAATGCCGGAGTACCGCGGCGAATTCCGGACTGAAGGCGAATGCTGGTCGGTCAATCGTCTCCTTGCAGCGATCTTTTGGGCACCGCGATCGGTTGAGGTCAGGCTGATGGGTCGAGTCTGCCCCGCAGCACTTCATTCTCAAGCAGGCCAATGGGGTCGATGGTGATGCGAATCTTGTCGCTCGGCGCCAGGGTAAAGTCGTCGGGCGGAACGATGCCGGTTCCGGTCATCAGGAATGCGCCGTACGGGAAGGTGTTTTCGCGAAACAGGTAGGCGGCCAGGTCGGCCGGGGCGCGCTTGAGCTCCGTGAGAGTTGTGGCGCCGGAGAAAGCCGCACTGCCGCCGCGCAGGATTTCGATGCGAATGGGCGTTGTGGCGGGGAGCGGATCGCTGCTGACCAGAATGCACGGGCCCAGCGCGCAACTGCGGTCGTAGACCTTGGCCTGAGGAAGATAGAGCGGATTTTCTCCCTCGATGTCGCGCGAGCTCATGTCGTTGCCGACGGTATAGCCAATGATCTTGCCGCGCGGGTTGATAAGCAGGGTCAGCTCCGGTTCCGGAACCGACCACGTGGCATCGGCGCGAATGCGCACGCTGCTGCCGGGCCCCGCGACACGGCTCGGCGTGGCTTTGAAAAACAGCTCGGGACGCTCCGCCGAATAAACACGGTCGTAGAAATCGCCCCCACCCGCGTCTTTTGACTCGGCCATTCGCGCGCTGCGGCTGCGAAAGTAGGTAACACCGGCGGCCCAGACTTCCTGGCTGCCGATCGGCGCTTCGAGGTGCGCGGGGTCGAAGCCCGCGGCTTGTTTTCCGGCGGCGACGATGGAGCGGAGGTACGCGCTGAGATTTTCATGCGCGATAAGAGCGTCCCAGTTCGGCTCGGGGACGCGAAAATGTTTACCGCCGTCTTCCACGTAATTTCCGTTGCAGGTCCTGTATAGCTTCACGCTTTCCTCTCCAATCGAGAGACAATTTGATCCACATCGTAAACGCAACCGCCCCAGACGCCGCCGCTTGCCGTGACCAGCGCGGCCCAAAGCCGCGTGTCGGCTGGCATTTCAGGATGCGGCGCGAGATCCGGACGGGGGGAGCGGGCGCTTAGCCGTTGCGCGCCCACTTCGCCGGAAAACATTTCGCCGGTCTCTCCCACAAGATGGACGGAACCCTCCAGCCGCGAGCGATCGATGACGATTTCGATCTGGTCGCCCTCGCGCACCTTGCCTATGGGGCCGCCGGCAAGCGCTTCAGGAGAAATGTGGCCGATGCAGGCCCCAGTCGAAACGCCGCTGAAACGCGCATCGGTCAACACGGCCACGTGCTTGCAGTGCGGCAATTGCTTCAGTGCCGAAGTGATCTGGTAAATCTCCTGCATCCCGGCTCCTGCCGGCCCGCTGCAAATGAGCACCATCACGTCGCCCTCTGAAATCTGGCCGGCCTTGATGGCCTCGATGGCCGCCGACTCGGTGACGAAGACGCGCGCGGGGCCGGTGTGGCGATAGACATTATCCTTGCCGACCAAAGACGAATCGATCGCAGTGCACTTGATCACCGATCCGTCCGGCGCAAGATTGCCTATTGGGAAGCAGACGGTAGAGGTGAGCCCGCGGGCACGCGCGCGATCGCGCGACATGATCACGTCGTCAGGCTCGATCCCGTCGATTTCCTGCAGCCTTTGGCGCAGCGCTTTGCGTCGCGAGCTCGTCTCGCCACCAGTCGAGAGACTCGTCGAGTGTTTCGCCTGTGACGGTTTTGACGCTGGTGTCGATCAGCCCGGCGGCTCGCAGCTCCAGCATCGCTTCGGGTACGCCACCGGCAAGAAACACCTGCACGGTTGCGAAACCCTTTGGTCCATTGGGCAGCGCATCCACGAGGCGCGGAACCTGACGATTGACTTCAACCCAATCGGCCACTGTGGGACGCGGAAGGCCTGCGGCGTGCGCGATGGCTGGAACATGGATAAGAAGATTCGTCGATCCGCCGAACGCCGCATGCAGGACCATCGCGTTGCGCAGGGCCGCGGGCGTGAGAATGTCGCGCACGCCCAGGCCGAGCTGGTGAAGGCGCAGCAGGGCGCCTGCAGAGCGGCGAGCGGCATCAAGCCACACCGGCTGGCCCGAAGGCGCAAGCGCAGTGTGCGGCAGCGAGAGTCCGAGTGCTTCGCCAACAACCTGCGATGTGGCCGCTGTGCCGAGAAACTGGCAGCCACCACCGGGCGAGGCGCAAGCGCGGCACCCTACCTCAGCGGCATATTCAAGCGTGATCTGGTTCTGGGCAAATCGCGCGCCGATCGTTTGCACCTTACCTGCATCCTCGCCCGCTTCCGGCAGCAGCGTGACGCCTCCGGGCACAAGCACAGCGGGCTTTTTCCCCGAAGAAGCGAGCGCCATCATCATCGCGGGCAGGCCCTTATCGCAGGTAGCCACGCCCATCACGCCTTTGCCGGTGGGCAGCGAGCGCATCAGGCGGCGCAGCACAATTGCGGCGTCATTCCGGTACGGCAACGAGTCCATCATGCCCGTGGTGCCCTGCGTGCGGCCATCGCAGGGATCGGTGCACGCCCCCGCAAAGGGCGTGGCACGCAGGGCTTTCAGCTCGCGCGCGGCCTCGGCAACCAGCAGGCCGACTTCCCAGTGGCCAGTGTGAAAGCCAAGCGCGATGGCTTCGCCGTTTTCGGCGCGCAGACCGCCATGCGTGCTTAGGATCAGGAACTCGGGATCGAGAAGGCGATTCGGCTCCCATCCCATACCGGCGTTTTGCGTCAGGCCGAAAAGATTGCCGGAGGGCTCGGTGAGAAGCATCTCGGGAGAGAGCGGCAGCGCCCCCGATGGGCCCGGCGCACGTGTGTTCACGCGAAGGAGGCTATTGTCGTCTGTTTCCAGTACGGAGCTGAGTTGAATCGTCAGGATGGGAAGCCTCTTTCCGCAGACCAGTATAGTTTGCGCGGGCTTGTCTCTGGTTGGAGCAGGCGGAGAGCGGGGTGCTATAAAGTGATGTGCCCGACCTCGGTTCACGCAAATCGGCGCAAGCACATGCCGGGAGAGTTCAGGCAGGCCTGCGCCGGCGCTGGCTGTACCTGATGCCGGTAGTCTTCGTGACCTACAGCCTTGCCTACCTGGGCCGGTCCAACTTCGGATTCGGCGCAGCAGCCGGCCTGGCAAAATCGCTGAACATCACCGAATCTCGCGCGGCCTTTCTCGGTTCGGTTTTCTTTCTCGGCTATTTTCTCTTTCAGGTTCCAGCTGCAGCCTACGCCATCCGCAAAAGCGCGACGCGGCTCGTCTTCTTCGCCCTCATTAGTTGGGGAATTTTTTCCGGACTGACCGGGATCATCCACAACTACTGGCTGCTGGTGGTGGATCGGCTGTTGCTCGGCGTCGCGGAGAGCCTCATCTTTCCCTCGATGCTCATCCTGCTGACCAACTGGTTCACGCGCTCGGAGCGCTCCCGAGCCAACGCCATCCTGATTCTCGGCAACCCGGTGACCGTGACCTGGATGGCAGCCGCAACCGGATACTTGATTCGAGCCGTCGGCTGGCAGATAACGTTTGTCCTCGAAGGCATTCCTTCGGTGCTGTGGGCTTTTGTATGGATTGTTGTGGCGCGGGACCGGCCGCTGGACGTTCCATGGCTTCCACCGGAAAGCAGCCAGCACCTCGCTGAAACGCTCGCGCTGGAACAGTCTTCCCTACCCCGGCACGCAAATCTCCGTGAGGCGCTTCGTGTGCCGGGCGTGTTGGTCCTCTGCTTTCAGTACTTCTGCTGGAGCTTCGGCGTGTATGGCCTTGTGATCCGGATTCCGGCGATGATTCGCTCCGGATCGGCGCGCGGCATCGAGCAGGTTGGCCTTCTCAGCGCGGCGCCGTTTCTTTTGGCCGTGGTGCTGATGCTCCTCGTCGCGACTTTTTCCGATCGTGTGCTCCGCCGCACGCTGTTCGTTTGGCCATTTCTCATCCTCTCGGGTGTGGCGCTGTTTTGCAGCTTTGCAACGGCTGGACAGAATTTCTGGCTGGCCTACGCCTGCCTGGTGATTGCGGGCGGCACGATGTACGCGCCCTACGGCCCTTTCTGGGCCATCATGCCGGAGATGCTGCCGCGCAATGTAGCGGGCGAAGTTACTGCGCTGGTGAACAGCTTTGGCGCCCTCGGCGGATTCGCCGGATCGTGGCTGGTTGGCTGGCTGCAGGCCGTCACAGGAAGCGCTCGCTCCGGCTACTTAGCCATGTCAATCCTTCTGGTTGTGTCCGGAGGGATGATCTTCTTCCTGAAAACTCCTAAGCCCGGAGCGGAACCGCGTCCCGCGTAAGCTGACCATCGACGAGCCGCATGATCCCAAGAGGATTTGCGTCTTTCAGCTCCTCGGGCAGCGACGCCTGAGGGAGATCCTGGTAACAAACTGGACGGACGAAACGATAGATCGAGTACGTGCCTACCGAGGTGGCGCGGCTGTCGCTTGTAGCCGGGTACGGACCGCCGTGCACCATGGCGTGGCAAACTTCAACGCCGGTGGGAAATCCGTTCACGATGAGCCTGCCCGCTTTGCGCTCGAGAATAGCCACGAGATCGGCAAACGCGGCGAGATCGGCATCTGTGCCGTGCAGCGTAGCCGTAAGTTGGCCTTCGATTGCGCCGGCCAGTTCCATCAGCTGTTCGCGGCTGTCGTAGCGAATCACCAGTGCGCTGGGGCCAAAGACTTCGGTCGCAAGGTCCGGATTGCCGCGTAGATCCTCGGCGTCGATTTCCAGCAGGACCGGCGCGGCGTAGTAATCGCCCACGCCATTCGTTGAGGCCTGAGCGACGGTACTCACTTGGGCGTGCGCCTGACGGCTGGCAATGCCGGAACGATAGCTCTTTGAGATTCCACCAGTGAGCATCGGCGCGGGGGAGCCTTTTTCCACGAGCCCCTTGACCTCGGCGACCAACGCATCGGCTTCGGCGTTGCGCGGCAAGTAAACCAGGCCCGGCTTGGTGCAGAACTGGCCGACGCCGAGAGTGAACGAGCCAAAGAGGCCGGCGGCTATCTGCGCTCCGCGCGTGTGTAGAGCTTCGGGCAGCACAAAGAGCGGATTGACGCTGCTCATCTCCATAAAGCAGGGAATGGGCTCGGGCCGGGCGACCGCGCGCTGCATGAGCGCTTTGCCGGCCGAGAGCGAACCCGTAAATCCGACAGCCTTCACCTTGGGGTGGTCGACGAGCGCGGCGCCAATTTCAGAGCCGGCGCCGAAAAGCAGCGCGAAAACGCCGGTCGGCAAGCCGCACTCGCGTACGCTCCGCGCGATGACATGGCCTACGATCTCGCTGGTACCCGGATGAGCGTGGTGAGCCTTCACGATCACCGGATTTCCGGCAGCAAAGGCGGCAGCCGTATCCCCGCCGGCGACAGAAAACGCGAGGGGAAAGTTGCTGGCGCCAAAGACCGCAACGGGCCCTAGCCCAATCATCATCGAGCGAATGTCGGAGCGTGGCAGCGGCTTGCGATCGGGCTGCGCCGGATCAATGCGTGCGTTCACCCATGAGCCTTCTTCAACCACTTGCGCAAACAGGCGAAGCTGGTTGATGGTGCGCGCGGACTCGCCTTTCAGGCGCGCCTCAGGCAGAGCGGTCTCTCCATTAGCGCGTTCCACAAGCTCCGGCACAATGGCCTCAATCCCGTCGGCAATGCTGCGCAGGAAGCGGGCCTTCTCGCGGCCGGAAAGCTTGCGGTAGGTGACGAAAGCTTCCGCTGCCAGATTGGCAGCGCGATCCACATCGGCAAGCGAGGCGCAGTGGTAAACAGGCTCCAGGCTGGCACCCGTGGCGGGATTAACTCCGTTAAAAGCCGCGCCAGTGGTTTCTGAGCTCTGACCATCAATGATCGAGTAGCCGCGCAAATTCAATTTCGTTTCTCGGCCCAGCATGATTCACCCTCAAATGCATCTTTTAGCTGTTAGCTCGTAGCTTTGGGCCCCGAAGCAGCATGACCCAAGTCTTAGATGTTTCTTCAGCACCGAAAGAGCTAATAGCTAATGGTTGACTTTTTATTCTTCGCCAATGTCTTCGTTCCATATCTCTGGATGCCTTGCAATAAAAGTCTCCATCAACTCGCGGCACTCGCGATTGTCGAGATCGATCACGTTCACGCCGTTCTCCCGCAGCCAGTCAAGCCCTCCGGCAAAGGTGCGGCTCTCACCCACCACCAGCGTGCCGATGCGGAACTGACGAACGAGGCCGCTGCAGTACCAGCAGGGCGCGAGTGTCGTGACCATCACGAGGTTTCGGTAGTTCTTCTGGCGGCCGGCGCGCCGAAAAGCGTCCGTCTCGCCGTGGATACTGGGATCGCCCTGCTGCACGCGGCGATTGCGGCCTCGGCTGAGCAGTTCGCCCGTTTGCGTAAACATCGCCGCGCCCACGGGAACACCACCTTCGTTCAGGCCGAGACGCGCCTCTTCAATGGCTACTGCCAGCATCTTTTCGTGCACGGTCACAAGTCCAATCTAACGCAGCGGGCACGGCCAACCCATCAGTTGACCGAAAGCACGAGCTTGCCAAAGTGGGCGGCTTGTTCCATTCGTTCCAGCGCCTCGCGCGCCTGGCGCCAGTCGAACTCTTCACCCACAGGCCGCAGCTCGGCCAGCGCAATGGCGCGGTTCATCTCCACAAAATCCTTGCGCGAGCCCACGTAAATGCCGTGGATGCGCGCTGTTTTGTGGAGAACAAGAGGAATCGGGAACGGGTCAGTGGACTGGGTGAGCACGCCCACCTGGGCCACCGTTCCGCCCGGCCTGATCGCCCTCAGAGAGCGTACAAGCGTGCCTCCGCCGCCCACCTCGATCACCAGGTCCACGCCTTCGCCGCCCGTCTGGTCGAGTGCCCAGCGGTCCCAATCGGGATTGTCGCGATAATTCAGCCCCGCATCCAGGCCCATGGCGCTGGCGCGCTCCAGCTTTTCGTAGCTCGAACTGATGCCCAGGACCCGCGCACCCCCTAGCCGCGCAAACTGCAGCGCGAAGATCGAGACACCTCCCGTGCCCTGAACGAGGACTGTTGACCCCGGCTTGAGTTCCCCCGCGGCCAATGCGTTCCATGCCGTCACTGCCGCGCAAGGCAGTGTGGCCGCTTCCTGAAAGCTGAGATGATCGGGAATTGCGACCAATCCCGGCTCCTTGAGCACGATAAAGTCGGTCAGCATGCCGTCGACGTCGCCGCCCAGCGCGCCGCGAGATCTCGCCGCTGTCAGGGTGCCTTCCAGCCAGTTCTGCATAAAGATGCCGGCTACGCGGTCGCCCGGCTTCCACGCCGTCACATCGGCTCCGACTGCTACCACTTCGCCCGCGCCGTCGGAACATGGAATGCGCGGCAGCTTCATTTTGGGGTTGTAAAAACCCTTCACCACCATCAGATCGCGATAGTTGAGTGAGACCGCGCGGATTCCCACCAGCACTTCGCCGGGACCCGGCGCAGGAGTGGGGCACTCAACAAACTCCAAAGAATCAACGCCAAAAGCGGAAAGTTGCCAGGCACGCATGAGAAGCCTCTCGGTCTTTCTGATTCCATTTCGTCATTCTGCGGGACGCCACGACGCCGAGCGCCCGTAGAATGAAGATATGGCCCGTGGATGGGAAAGTAAATCGGTGGAGGAGCAGATGGCAAACGCCTTAGAGAGTCCTGTTGCGAAAGCCGGTGACGGCCACGTGAGTGAAGAGGCCCGGCGCGCGGCAGAAGTGGTCCGCGCAGCGCGAGATCGTCAACTTCAGGGTCTGAATCTGCAACGTGAGAATATTCTTTCGCAGAAGACTTCGAATCCCGGTCGCCGCGCCGCTCTTGAGGCCGCATTGGCCCAGATCGAGGCGCAGATCCATTCTATCGGCTAGGCGATCCGGCATCCCGGATCGCGATCCATGGGATCCGCCCTTCCGCTGCGGCTCACGCCTATTGATCTCGGTGGATGAGCAGCGTATTGGCCTGATGAATTGAAGTAAGCGAGACGCGCGCGATGTTCACGTGCGCAGGCCGTGTGACGGCCCACAGAATCACATCCGCAATATCTTCCGCCGTAAGCGGCTCGATGCCTTTGTAAACCTTGGCCGCGCGGCCGGCATCGCCGTGGAACCGGACCAGGCTGAAATCCGTCTCTACCAGGCCCGGATCCACACTAGTCACACGCACCGGCGTGCCCAGAAGGTCCTCGCGCAGTCCGTCGTTGATGGCGCGCGCCGCGGCTTTGGTGCCGCAATACACAGCGCCATTCGGATAAACGATCTCTCCGGCCATGGAGCCGAGCGTGACGACGTGGCCACGGCGGCGCACAACCATTCCAGGGACTACCGCACGCGCAACGTACAGCATTCCCTTGATGTTGGTGTCGATCATCTCTTCCCAGTCTTCTATTTTGCCGGTGTAGAGCTTCTCCATTCCGCGGCTGAGACCGGCATTGTTCACCAGGACATCGATTTCGGCCCATTCCGGAGGAAGATCGTCGACGGCACGCTGCACGGCGTGGCGATTACGGACGTCGAGGTCAATGGAGTGCACTACCTCAGCGCCCCGGGCGACAGCTTTCGACGCCACGTCGGCAAGTTTGCTGGCGCGGCGCGCCGCGAGTAGCAAGCGCGCGCCCTCGGCTGCGAAAGCCAAAGCAGTTGCCGCGCCGATGCCGGCGCTGGCTCCGGTGATGAAGGCGATTTTTCCCTTCAGCCTCATGTGCTCCCCATCCTACGTGCGCGTTTTGCTCCCCTGCTGTGACATACGGTACATCCCCAAGGCCCAATCCTCCCGGCTCAGGCCGGCAGCCTTGGCCCGCGCGAAAATTTCAGCCAGCGTGTCGGCCAGCTTCACACGCGTCCCACGGCTGGCGGCGGCTTCGCGAAGCAGCCGCGTATCCTTCTCGCCCAGCAGCACCGTCGCTCCAGGCTGTTCCGGCGGATTCAGCATGATTCTGCTGTATGCCGCGTAAAACGGCGATTGAAACAGCGCGCTGTTCACCGCCTCAAAGAAAACCGACGGCTCGATTCCCTGCCCGTCCGCAAAGACAAACGCCTCGCTCAGCGAATAGAGCATGGCGCTGATGAGGAAGTTGCCGCCGAGTTTTACTGCATGCGCCTGGGGCGGTTCAGTGCCCACAACGGAAATGCCGCGCGAGAATGTCTCGATCAGCGGACGAGCTTTCGCAACAGCCTGGTCTACGCCTGCCATCACAACCCAAAGCTTGCCCTGTTCGGCAATATTGGGACGTCCAAAAACCGGCGCGGCCACGAATTCGTGATTGCGTCGCGCGTGCTCCTGCGTCAGGCGCTCGCTGAGCGCCACACTGATGGTGCTGCACGAGATGTGCAGCGTGCCCGGCGAGAGCGCATCCATCAACCCGTTCGAGCCAAAAATCACCTCTTCGTTCGCCGCGTCGTCAAACAGCATCGTGATCACGGCGTCCGCGCCCAGCTCCGCTTCGGCCGGCGTTCCCGCCGCAATCGCGCCCTCGCGGAGCAGAGGCTCCGTCTTGCCTTCGCTGCGGTTCCAAACGCGCAACTCATGGCCGGCAGCAATCAAATGCCGCGCCATCGGTGTGCCCATCTTGCCCAGGCCTAGAAATCCAATCTTCATGGCGTGATTGTAAAAGATGGCCGATCATCAGTAGTAGGCAAGTTCAGTTTGTCATCTTGAGGGGAAAGTCTTGAGGCGGGGCAAAAACCCGCCTGTGATCTTGAGTGGAAAGCACTGCCTTGTCGCGGGGCAAAAACCCGCTTGTCATCTGCGCGGAAAGCACTGTGCTGTCGCCCGGCAAGAATCTGCTTGTCATCTTGAGCGGAGTCCAGCTAGAGCGGGACGGAGTCGAAAAATTCTGCGGTTGCCTTTTTTCCCGCGCGCGGCCCGCGAGAAGGCGTTCCTTCCGGACAGCCGGTGATTCGACCGGAGCCGATCCAAGGTCCCAAAGAACATTTGAAGTGTGTACACCGGTTCCGGTCAGGACCGAACGACGTTCCCCAAAAACGGTCTCAGCAAACTAAATTGCCGGCGGTAGCGAGGCGATAAATGCATTTATTTCACGCAGGACATCGGCTTCATTGGAACGGAAGACATAATGAGTCCCATGCTGAATCCGAACCAAACGGGCTGAAGGACTTGCCGCGCGAAAGCTGCGTACTGCGCCTCTTTGGTGCGCTTCTCGAACGCCTGCCTCGCGGCGCTGGCACGGGATTGCGGATCATCTCCGGTTGCGGCACTGTCTTCGTCAGCAAAGATCACGAGGGCAGGCGCATGAATCGTGGTGAACCTCTCCCGGCCCTCCATGATGGCGAAGAGATCTTGGGTCATCCGTGGGCTTACTGGTGTGGGAGGCAGGTTTCCCATACCCTGCTGGTGCTCTCGAACTTCTTTTTCAACCCGCTCCAGATTGGCGATCAGACTGCCGTAGTCTTTCACCGGCTCCATGGAATATCCATTGGTGAACTGGCCCAGCTCGTTCCGCAATTCAATGGCATCCAGTTCCAACTCGCCATTCGCCTCATCGTAGAGTGCGTACGGATAACCTGCCTCGATGTAAATGAGTCCGGCGACTTTTTCCGGATGATGCAATCCAATGTAGCTGAGCTCCTGACCCGCGATGGAGTGTCCGGCGATTACAGGCTTGTTGAGATGCAGCGCATCGACGACGGCTAGCACATCTTCACCCAGTCTGTCGGCGGTGTAGTTCGTCACGTCAGGTTCCGGCCTGCTGGAAGCACCGCGGCCGCGGCGAGTGATGCCATAGACGTGATATTCGGCGGTGAGCTTCGGCGCGAACTGGTCGAACACGTGAGCGGTGTCGCCCAGACCCGCTAACAGAACCAGCGGTCGGCCACTGCCGCCCCAATCGAGCACCTCCAGGCTGACACCATTCTCAACGGAAACCATTCGCACCGTGTGGGTCGATGAATCAGACTTCTGTTGGGCATGCAGCGTGACAACAAGCACGGAGAAAAGAGCGAAGCGAACTGTTTGTGGCTGGAGGAACCTCATAAGCGGCTCCAAAGCGTCAGATTGGGCAAGAATACAACGCCCAATACACGAGTGCGAATGACGTCGCAGCTTCTGGACCTAAGGTCGTGCCCGAGTGGGCGCCACCCCTCCATCTGACCACTGATGGTTCCGGCCGGGGTGTGGCAAGTGGCGCGGCTGGTTGAGGGTGGAAAATTGGCGTTGACCACTTTCCTCCGTTATCTGTTATCTGTTCTCTGACCCCTGATCCCTGACCACTGTCTTTCTCAGTTCGGCGTCCCCGTCGTCTCCGCTTCGCCAAACGTGCACTCTTGGCACTGGCACACGCGCCGCAGGTATTCCCACGAATAGATTCCGCCGGAATGGCCGTCAGCCCAATTGAACTGGATGGCGTAGCGGCCCACCGCCTGTGCGCTCGCCGGTTTCGGCGGAGGCGTGTACATGGGTAGCAGCGCGGCCGGTTTGGGCTTCGGCTGGCCCAGTTTGCGACCCTCCTGCGCGCGCTCGTCCACGCAGGTGGCGCAGGGGCAGGCATCGCGCAGCCAAGCAAAACCCCACGCGCTCTTGTGCCCGTCGGCCCAATCGATCTCAAGGCCTTTGCCCTCGGTCATCAGCACGCGCACTTTTTCCGGCGTGATGGCGATGCGCGGCAGCGGCTGGCTCGCCTGCTTGTCGCGTGCCTGCTCGTCTTTTGTGGCGAAGCGGATGCCCTCGTGACTCATAGTTTCAGTTTACAGGGGTCCGGTTTCAGGGATCAGGGTCGGTGGCCGGCGAACGTCAGCGTCGAACCGAACCTGAGTGTTCATAATGCAGCGCCAGGGAATAGATCACGACGACCAGCACAAGACTGACGCTGTTTGTTGAGATTACGGCCAACGATCGGATGCTGATGCCATAGAGCAGCCAGAGCACAACGCCGACGCCGAATACGAAGAACATTGCCAACGACAGATCGTGCGCGCTCTTCGAGCGCCACATCCGGTGAAGCTGCGGCACCAGCGACAGCGTGGTGCAGAATCCGGCAAGCAATCCAATCAGTTCCGTCACCCAGCGTGCGGGCATTTCGGCATCGTTCTTTCCGGCGCACCACTTTGTCCCGCGCCCTTCTCAAAATAGCCGTCACGCGAGGAGCGGTATGTGCCGGCGCTCACTTCTTCCTTGATGCCGACTGGCACCTCAGGCTTCCCGCCCCTCGCTCGCCGCCGTCAATGGTTTTTCCAGAAGAACCACGCCGCCATGCCCAGCCCGATCACAACCACGAGTGCGCGCAGCACCGGCTGCGGAACGCGCCTGGCCATGCTCGCTGAGACGTAGCCGCCGAGGGCTGCCGCGATCATTGCAGCCACACAGTAACGCCAGACAACCTGGCCATCTGCAATAAAGATGACGAAGGCGATGCCGTTGGCCAGGAGATTGGCCACCACCTTCAACGCATTGATGACATGGATGTCTTCAAAGCCGTAAAGCCCCAGCAGCGTCATGAAGACGAAGCCCGCGCCGGCGCCGAAGTAGCCCACATAAAAGCTGACGACGATGGCCGAAAGAAACAGCGCCAAGTGGCGGGGGCGAGCCTCGCGCACCGGTCCTGCGGATGCGCGTTCCCGGCGCGCACGCTTCATCCGCTCCAACCGGCGTGAAACAGGCCCGCTCACGGCGAAGATCGAAGCGGCGACCAGAAGCAGCCACGGTACAAGGTGCAGGAAGGTAGTCTGCGGCGTGTTCAGCAGGACGATCGATCCGGCAGTGCCGCCGATCAATCCTGCCGATCCCATCAAAATCGCGGCACGCACGTTCTTGCGCACGTCGGGCCAGTACGCGGCAACCGAAGTCAACTGCCCCGGCCAGATTGCCACCGTATTTGTGGTATTGGCCTGCACGGGCAGAATCTTCATGCTCAACAGCGCCGGAAACGACAGGAATGAGCCGCCTCCGGCCACGGCATTGAGCACCCCGGCAAGGAAAGTGGCGACAACCAGCCACACCCATCGCCAGTTGATCATCGCCACCCATCCAAGAAAGTGCATGAAGCGGATTGTATTCGAGCGGGCCACGCGCGCAGTCCGCGGCGTGACTGAAATCCTCACCTCGCCGTCCGCTCAACGAGCCAAAGAAATCACTTTCGCGCCCGATTGCATCATCGTATCCTCTCCTCATGCCCGCTCTTCCCTTTCGTCAGACTTCGGCTGCGGGTTTGCTCGTTGTCGCGCCCTTGATTCTCTCCGTTGCGCTGCCCGGCGCACTCTCTGCGCAAACCGTGATAACCGTCTCGCCGCAGCAGTGCGTCTGGCACGCCGGTGACGATCCCGCATGGGCCGTGCCCGATCTCGACGAATCCGGCTGGCAACCATACACGCAGTGGAAACCAAACCCCGCCGAGCCTCGCATCTGGATTCGCTGCCATGCGGACCTGAGCTTGTCCTGGGGAACTCCGCACCCGGCGCTCCAAGCAAGCATGCCTGCCGCTTATGAACTCTATGGAGATGGCCGACTGATTGGCCGAGCCGGCGAATTGCGCAGCGGCAACTTCAGCATGGATACAATCCGCTCGTTTGCCGCGCCACAATCGCTTCTCGCCAACAGGCACGCAACGCTCGCCGCCAGAATTACGTATGGGTTTCCGGAGTTTTCCGGGTTCATGGAAGCATCGCTCCTTGTAATCCAAGCCGGAGACCAGCAGATCCTGAACGCACTACACGCTGCGGAGATTCTGGCGCGCCTCCGAAGTTCTCTAAACTATGCCGTTTCCTTTGGGGTCCTCGGAGTCCTTGGATTTGTCGTGTTCGGGCTGTTCCTTTTCGATCGCACCCGGCACGATCTGCTCCTCCTCGCTATCTACTGTTTGGGCCTCGCCGCAATCTATACAGCGAGGTTCTTTAGCGCAACGCTGGCCGGCACTCCCGTCACGGCGGACCTTTCCATGTACGTTATGGCTGTTGCCGCAGTTTATGTCGCACGAACCTGGATCGTATTCGTGCTGGCCGGACGGCGCATGCCTCTGTTCTTTTGGATCCCGATCGGTTTTCAGATTGCGCGCAGCGCAGCCACCGCTTGCGGCGCCTTTCTACCGCTAACCTGGTCAATTGCCGTGGCCGGGGGCATTGAATGGACCAGCCGCGCAGAGACCTACGCCGGTCTTGCCTGCGCCCTCGCGCCCTTTGTAGCATTCTGGCCCTATACACGAATCCGACGGCCCATGATTCCTATCGCTGCGTTGTGCCTCGCATGGGGCGCTTTCATGATGGTCTTTTTCGTCTCGGGCGCAGCCACCTTCAGCGGGGGAATTTCCAAATTTGCCTCCTTCATGGTTAGTGCAGAGTTGTTTGCTTCGCTTTGCGTCGTCGTCCTCCTTTTGGGACTGCTTCTTCTTGACCAGAAACGAACCGCGCGGGAACGCGCAGTTCTGGCCGGGGAGATGGCCTCCGCGCGCGAGATTCAGCAGTACCTCATCCCGGAGAAGCTGCCGGACACGCCCGACCTCGCCATTCAGAGCGTCTATGTTCCCTCCCGTGAGGTGGGCGGCGATTTCTTCCAGGTCCTGCCCGACCCCCGTAACGGAAGCACTTTGATCGTCGTAGGAGATGTCGCGGGCAAGGGCCTGAAAGCGGGCATGCTGTCCGCCCTGATCGTTGGCGCCATTCGCACCGCATTCAAGTTCACATCCGACCCCGGCGCAATCCTGGCTCTGCTGAATGAGCGCCTGCAAGGCCGCGGCCTGGTCACCTGCCTGGCCATGAGGATCGATCGCGATGGGAGCGTTGAGTTCGCAAACGCCGGACATCTTCCGCCGTACATCGATGGCAAGGAGCTTGCAATGGAGGGCGCCTTTCCGCTCGGTGCCCTGCCGGACATTTCATTTCCATCCTTTCCCTTTCATTTGGACCCGGGCAAGCCGATGCTGCTGGTCTCAGATGGCGTAGTCGAAGCCCAGAATCCGCACGGCGAACTCTTCGGCTTCGAACGCACGGCCGCCATCAGCAAGCAGTCCGCCGAATCCATCGCACAAGCCGCGCAAGCCTTTGGCCAGGAGGACGACATCACGGTGCTGACGCTGAAGCTGCTTTCGGCCGGCTCCGAGGGCATGCCACCGGGGAACACGTCGCTGAATCGCGCGCCGGCTTGAGCTTGGCAAGTTTCACTTTCAACTGTAAATCATTGATAAATAAAATATTTGTTCCATTCTTAAAAATATTAGCGTACTACACTCAAATTTTATGAATCATTTGTGCTATAGTTTCATCAGATAGGTTGAGTGGCCGGGCGCCAAGCGCCAGCCCCACCTACAAATTTCCGATCCATCTGGAGGAATTCATCATGGCAATCACTCGTTGGGACCCGTTCCGTGAAGTTGTGGCTCTGCAGAATCGCATGAACTCGCTATTCCGCGATCTGAATGAAGGCGAAAGTCCGATGACCACGGCCAGCTTTGTGCCGGCGGTCGACGTTTACGAGGACGAAAAGAAGGTTGTCCTGAAGCTCGAAGTGCCGGGCATCGAAGAGAAGGACCTGGATGTGAGCGTGGAAAACAACACGCTGACCGTCAAGGGAGAGCGCAAGTTCGAGAAGGAAGAGAAGGAAGAGAACTTTCATCGCATCGAGCGTCGCTATGGCAGCTTCTATCGTGCGTTCACGCTGCCGACAACCGTTGACACCGAGGCCGTTGCGGCCAGCTACAACGCCGGCGTGCTGAAGCTCGAGCTCAAAAAGAAGCCCGAAGCGCAGCCGAAGCAGATCAAGGTGAACATAAACCACACGTTGGCGGCGTAAACAACCGGTTTCAGGGACCAGGTCAGGGATCAGTCGTCCTCTCGTCGCGCCGCGTACTATGCTTGCCAAAGAGCGGGTTCGGTGCCACGGCGCTCGACAAGGGGCATCGGCTGATCCCGTTTTTCTGAGCACTGACACCTGAAACCTGAACCCTTGCAAGACAAATTCACCACTGAGGCATCAACCAATGGCCATTCGTTGGGAAAAATTGACGGTCAAGACGCAACAGGCGATCCAGGAGGCGCAGTCGCGCGCCGCGGAGCTCACCAATCCAGAGCTGCAGCCTGTGCATCTGCTGCTGGCTCTCATTGAGGACCGCGAAGGCGTAGTGCCTGCCGTGCTCGAAAAGATCGGTGTGCCCATTGAGCATTTGGAGAGCGACCTGCGCAGTATCGAGCAGAAGCTGCCACGCGTGGCCGGAGTCGCCTCACAGCCCGGCCTCAGCCAGGCCGTGAACAAGGTGCTCGAACAGGCCTTTCGCGAGGCCCAGAACTTCAAGGACGAATACGTTTCGACTGAGCACTTGTTGCTCGGCATCGCGCATTTGAAGGGTGATCCCGCGCGCGACGTGCTGGTCGCCGCCGGCGCCACGCATGAGGCCATTCTGCAGGCGCTCACCGCCGTGCGCGGATCGCAGCGCGTGACCGACCAGAATCCGGAAGAGAAATTCCAGGCGCTCGAAAAATACGCCAAGGATTTGACGGAACTCGCTCGCCGCGGAAAGCTCGACCCCGTCATCGGCCGCGACGAGGAAATTCGCCGCGTCGTCCAGGTACTCAGCCGCCGTACAAAGAACAATCCCGTCCTAATCGGCGAGCCCGGCGTTGGAAAAACTGCCATCGTCGAAGGCCTCGCGCGCCGCATCGTTTCGGGCGATGTGCCCGAGGGCCTCCGCGACAAGCGTGTCATCGCGCTCGATCTCGGCTCGATGCTCGCGGGCGCAAAATATCGCGGCGAATTCGAGGACCGGCTGAAGGCAGTACTCAAGGAAATCGAAGAATCGAATGGCCAGATCGTGCTCTTCATCGACGAGCTGCACACGCTCGTTGGAGCAGGCGCGGCGGAGGGCGCCATCGACGCAAGCAATATGCTCAAGCCGGCGCTGGCGCGCGGTGAGCTGCGGGCCATCGGCGCAACCACGCTGAACGAATACCGCAAATACATCGAAAAGGACAAGGCACTCGAGCGCCGCTTTCAGATCGTCTACGTCGGCGAGCCGAACGTCGAGGATACGATTGCCATTCTGCGCGGCCTGAAAGAACGCTACGAGTCGCACCACAATGTGCGCATCAAGGACGCGGCGATCGTGGCCGCGGCCACGCTTTCGCATCGCTACATCAGCGACCGCTTCCTGCCCGACAAGGCAATCGACCTCGTGGATGAGGCGGCGGCTTCGCTGGCTATTCAGATCGGCTCCGTGCCGACCGAGATTGACCAGCTCGAGCGCCAGTCAACGTCGCTCGAGATCGAGCGCGCGGCGCTCAAGCGCGAAACCGACGCGGCCAGCAAGGAGCGATTGTCGGAAGTTGAACGTGCTTTATCCGAGGCCAAAGAAAAAATTACTGCGCTGCGCGCGCGCTGGACAAAAGAGCGCGAGGCAATCACGCGCATCTCTGAAACCAAGAAGAAAATCGAGGCGTTGCGCTTCGAAGCCGAGGAGCAGACTCGGAAGGGACAGCTCGATCGTGCCGCGCAAATTCAGTATGGCGAACTGCCTAAGCTCGAAGCGGAACTGAAGAAGCTTGACGCCGCGCAAGACGGCAAGACAGGCGCGGCGCGCATGCTCAAGGAAGAAGTCGACGAGGAAGATATTGCCAAGATCGTAAGCAAATGGACGGGCATTCCCGTCTCGCGCATGCTGGAGGGCGAAGTAAAGAAGCTTGTCCAGATGGAAGACCGGCTGCGCGAACGCGTGGTCGGGCAGGACGATGCGCTTGCGATTGTGGCCAACGCCATTCGCCGTTCGCGCGCGGGCTTGAGCGATCCCAAGCGGCCCATTGGTTCGTTCATTTTCCTCGGGCCAACGGGCGTGGGCAAGACCGAGACGGCGCGTGCGCTTGCCGAGTTTCTATTTGACGATGAGCAGGCGCTTGTGCGCATCGATATGAGTGAGTACATGGAGAAGCACGCCGTGGCTCGTCTGATCGGCGCGCCGCCGGGATACGTGGGCTATGACGAAGGCGGGCAGTTGACCGAGGCGATTCATCGCCGCCCTTACGCGGTGATCCTGTTCGACGAAATCGAAAAGGCGCACCCGGATGTCTTCAACATCTTGCTCCAGGTGATGGACGACGGACGATTGACCGACGCCAAGGGCCGCACCGTGGACTTCAAAAACACGGTGTTGATCATGACGTCGAACCTGGGCGCGGCCATGCTTGCAGGCGAAAAACTCAAGACCGAGCACGACTTCGATATGGCGCGCGAGAGCGTGATGCGCGTGTTGCGTGAGCACTTCAGGCCGGAGTTCCTGAACCGCGTGGACGATATCGTGATTTACCGGCCGCTGGGCAATGCACAATTGAGCCAGATTCTCGACCTGCGCCTGAACGAGGTTCGCAAGCTGCTTGAAGATCGCGCAATTTCGATCGAATTGACCGAGCCGGCGCGGCAACTGATTCTAGCTGCGGGCTCAGATGCTGCCTACGGCGCGCGGCCGCTCAAGCGTGCGCTACAGCGCATGGTGCAGGATCCACTCGCCATCAAAATCCTCGATGGCGAGGTGCTGCATGGCGCGCACGTGCGCATCGACGCGGACCGCAAGTCGAGCCAATTGGTCTTCGAGCCCATGGGGCGTGAGGCGATGGCGTAAACGAACGCCAATCCCCGAACTGGGATGCCGATCCGAACGCATATCGGCGTCCCCACAGGCAGGTCCTTTTGCAATGGGCAATTGAGCGTTGAGGGTGGGATCGCACTCACAGAGTCCCACCACCCCTGCAGCATAACCCCTGTTACATTCTCATTGACGGAGCCGCGTCTCTCTGGCAGTCTGACCCTGATACATTCCCCCAGGAGGCCAGCATGGCAACTGCGTCTGCAGTGCAGCCCTCAAGAAACGTGTTGCATGTCCGCGGCACCTGGAGCGCCCGCGAAGATCGCATCCCTTCCGCCGTCTGGCTTGGCATCCTTTGGGTGGGAATGATTGCCGGCTTCGGCGTGGATTTTCCCGGCTTCCTCAAGCAGCTGCCCCCGCCGCCCAAAGTGATTTGGGTACACGCCTTCGTGTTCACCATGTGGCTGGTTCTGCTCACCGTGCAGGTGCTCACGGTGCTGGGCGATCGCGTCTCATTTCACCGGCGATTCGGATGGTTCGTTGCTTCCTGGGCCTTTCTGATGGCCGTGCTTGGCCCATGGGCAGCGATTGCGGCGCAGATATCGACTCTGAACACCGAGTACTTCGATCCGTCATTTCTCGTGGTGAACCTAGTCGATATCGGTGGGTTTCTGCCTCTTCTCGCGTGGGGCATTACGCTGCGCAATAACCCTGCCGCGCACCGCAGAATGATGATTCTGTCCACGGTGGCGCTCGCCGACCCGGGTTTCGCGCGATTTACCGAATGGCTCTGGCCTAACGAACCTCACTCGGCAATTCCATGGTTCTTCTACGTTTTCTACGGGAACCTGCTGCTTGTCGTCCTCATGGCGGCGTGGGACTGGTGGCGCGGCCGCCTGGTGCGCTCCTTCGTCATCGGCGCGACGGCGCTGCTCGCGGTCGAGTTCGTCGGCTCGTTCCTTTATTTCTGGAGTCCGTGGAAAGCGGCAACTACGGCGTTTGTCATGGCCTGCGCGAACTTCCACATTTGATCAGTTTCTCACGGAAAGGGGGCGCCCCATCCTAAACGCATCTTGTGCGTTTAGGGTGGGACCGCACAGAAGTTGGCACGCCGTCCTACTGCCTCAACTCCACCAGTGTCGCGCCCTGGCCGCCTTCGTTCTGCGGAGCTTCTTCGATCCCGGCCACATGCGGATGGCTTTTCAGGAACTCACGCACCCCGCGGCGTAGAATTCCGGCGCCATGGCCATGGATCACGCGCACGCGCGGCAGTCCGGCGAGAAAGGCGTGGTCAAGATACTTTTCCAACTCGTCGGTCGCTTCATCCACTGTTCGGCCGATCAGATTAATCTCCGCGCGCAACGCGTCTGTGTTTGCGCTCGTCACGGTCACGTGCACGCCCTTTTGCTTTCTGGCCGCGGCAAGCGGGTCGGCTCTTCCCTTGCCGGAATCAGGTCCAAGACCAGAAGGGTCGGAGACCGCGGAGCACTCATCACGCTTGACGCGCATCTTGAGGGGACCAAGAGCGACCTCGAATAGATCTTTCTCGACTTCGCGCTGCACGATGGCAACTTTGCCCATCGACTTGAGCAAAACTTTGTCGCCCGGCGCGATGTGGCGCAGCAGATGCGGTTGCGCGTTCGTGTCGCCTTGATCGGCCCCGGTCCGGTGCGCAACGACCGCCTGATTAAAGCTCTCCTGAAACTCGCGCCGCATACGGGTGATGCGCCGCTCGGCTTCCTTCGAGAGCTTTTGCTGGGCTGCGCGGTCTTCAACCGCCCGCACATTTTCGCGCATCTGAAACTCGAAATCCTTGAGCAGCGAGGCCAGCTTTGCCTCAAGCTCGCGCACGCGATTGCGTACCTCGACATCGCCCTCACGCTCCAGCCGTTTCCGTTCCTGGTTGAGCCCGTACTGCTGCTCGCGCGCTGCCTTCCGCTCCACTTCGAGTTCCGCCAGTTCGCTGTGCAATTTGTCCAGGAAGCGCGCGATATCGGCCTGTTGCGAGCCCAGCCGCTCCCGCGCCGCCGCAATGATCGCTCCATTCAGCCCCAGTCGCTCAGCCGTCTGGATTCCGGCCGAAGCGCCAGGCACGCCAAGATGAAACTGATAGTTGGGAACCAGCGTGCGCTCATCCACGCCGGCTGCGGCGTTGCGCACACCAGGCGTATTGGCCGCGTAAACCTTGAGCGAGGTGTGATGCGTTGAGATCAGCGACCATGCACCGGCCTTGAGGAAATGGTGCGCCACGGCCACGGCCAGCGCCGCGCCTTCTTCCGGATCCGTTGACGAACCAAGCTCGTCGAGCAGCACCAGGGAGCGTGCATCGGCAAGCCGCGAGAGCCGGTCGAGATTGGTGATGTGCGCGGAGAAAGTGGAGAGCGCTGCCTCGATCGATTGCGCGTCGCCAATGTCGGCCAGAAACGCGGTGAATACCGGAAAGCTGGCGCTTGCGGCGGGTACGGGAATTCCGGCTTGCGCCATCATCGCCAGGAGCGCCGTCGTCTTGAGCGCCACCGTCTTGCCGCCAGTATTCGGGCCGCTGATAATGAGTTGGCGCTCATTTGCCGTCAGCTCCAGATTGAGCGGGACTGATTTCCCGCCATTCGCCCGCAAACGCTTTTCGAGCAGCGGATGGCGGCCTTGTTCGATCGACAACAATTCCGGTCCAAAGGTTGGAACCACGGCGTCGAAGTCGCGCGCAAAGCGCGCTCTTGCCAAAAGGCTATCGACCAAAGCCAGCACCCGCGCTCCCTCGACCAAACTAAGCGCGTAGCCAGCCACCTGGCGCGTGAGCGCGATGAAGATGCGGTGAATCTCCGCCTGTTCTTCCTCGATGAGCCGCACCAGCTCGTTGTTCTGCTCGATGGTTTCAAGCGGCTCAACATAAACCGTTTGTCCCGAGGAGCTCGCGCCGTGAATCACGCCGGTGACGCGCCGCTTGAGCCCGGCTCGCACAGGAATCACAAAGCGCTCGCCGCGAATCGTAATCACGTCGTCCTGCGTGGCGTTTTCCGCCGACAACTTGCGCAGCGCCGCGCGCAGGCTCTCCTCAATCACTCGCTGCTGCCGCTCCTGCTCGCGGCGAATGCGACCTAATTCCGGCGAAGCGTCGTCGGCAAGCGAGCCGTCGGGTTGAATCTTGCGCTCGATGGACTCCGCCAGCGGCCGCAAGCTCGTGGTGAGCGGTGCCGACAACTCCGACAGCCCCGGCAACTTACTGGCAAGCCGCGCCGGCGGTTCATGCACGAGGCCCTGCCAGGAGGCCACGTCGTTGGCCAGCCGCGCAACGCTCTGCAATTCGGCGGCCTCGAGGGCCGCGCCTGCAATCTGCGCCTTCGCGGTCAACTGCGTCGGATCGAAGAGGCCCCCGAGCGGAACCGATACCTGCTCTTCGAGAATCAGGCGCACTTCCGCGGCAAGCAGATGCTGGCGCGCAATCCATCCCTCGTCGGTTGAGGGGTGCAAACCAAGAATGGCCTCGCGGCCGACGGGCGCTGCCGCAAAGCCGGCCACAAGCGCCAAAAGCGGATGCCACTCAAGCGCGGTGAGGTCGGCGTGCTCTACCGGCGACGGAATTGGATCGAGCAGAGGCATCTTCAGGAATTATGGTAGCGTTCCAGGGCTGAACCTTGTGCGGACTCCTCAGCCTGAAGAGTGCAGCCGGGATGGAGCCATGACGCCGCCCGCGATCAGCTTGTAGTCGACTTGGGCACCGCGGCCGGCGTCGAAGGGGCGGTGGTAGCACTGCTCTTGTCGGTGGCGGGGGCCTTGGTCTCGGGTTTTGCGTCCGGCTTTGTCTCTGATTTTGAATCCGGCTTTCCATCCGGCTTGCTTTCAGCCTTGGAATCGGAATCGGTGCTCGACGAGTTCCCCTTTGCCGCGTAGTCGTTCACGTACCAGCCAGCGCCCTTGAAGCTCAACCCCGGCGCGGTGAGAATCCGCTCCAAAGCTCCACCGCATTGGGAACAGACTTTTTCCGGATCGGCACCGAAATTTTGGATTTTCTCGAATCGATGGCCGCACTTTGTGCAGCGGTAGGGATACAACGGCAAGTGCTTTAACCTCTCGGCGGGAAATAACCACTTTCTCCATTGTATCGGTAGGGCGGCAAATCCACTGCGAACTGGCCGCCCCTGTTGAATGCCGGAAGTAACGAGCCAAACGGCTCTCAATGCACCTGAATCGGCACCGATGCGCTCACATTCTCCCAGGCAAGAGTCAGCGTGCCCTTGCCGCCACCGTTATCCGTGATCGTGTAGGTCAGATCCTCGACCATCGACGGAGGCACTGCCATCGTCATCGCCGTCTTGCCCAGATCCTGACCGGCGTCATGGGCAAGTCCCCACTCGCCGGTCTTCTTGTTCACGATCAAGACCCAATGCGCGGGGTCGGAGATGTCGACGAACAGGGTGTAGGTGCCTGCAGGAACACTGAGGTTGCCGATGGTCAGATCGGCGTCGGTTTTCAGTGTAGTGGCGGCGTTCGCGCCGGCGCGCCAAATCGGATACTGCGATCCGCCACTCGTGGCGATCAGCCCGTCTTTGGTATAGATCTTGCCTTCGCGGCCTCTGACGCGCGGTGAGCTGTAGGTGATCGTAATCGTCTTTCCGCCGATCGTCCCCGATGCTGTCGCCGGCGGGCTCAGGGGCGCCTTTTGCTGGGCCATAAGCGCAGTTGCGGCAAACAGTAAACATGTGCAGATCAATGTGTGCTTCATTGGGCTGTTTTTCCTCCAGGTAGAGCCTCGCACTCCAAGAGAAGGCTCCGACGGAATGATTGTCGCACCGCGCGCCTGCGTTGCGAAAGCAACCCGTGTGAAAACCCTGCTATGATGCGCCAAAGGAAGCGAAATGGCGGGCGGATTGAACGATATTTCGGCGGGAGGGCGCTTTCGCGCGGCGCTCAAGACGGAGAAGCCGTTGCAGGTGGCGGGCGCGATCAACGCCTACACGGCTAAGCTCGCCGAGGCCACGGGGTTCCGCGCGATTTATCTTTCCGGCGGCGGTGTAGCTGCCAATTCGCTAGGCATTCCGGACCTCGGCATCAGCACCATGGAAGATGTGTTGACCGACGTTCGGCGCATCACCGACGCCTGCGCGATGCCGCTTCTGGTCGATATTGATACCGGCTGGGGCGGCGCCCTCAACATCGCGCGCACGATTCGACAAATGATCAAAGCCGGCGCGGCGGCGGTGCATATTGAGGACCAGGTGAGCGCCAAGCGCTGCGGCCACCGGCCGGGCAAGGAATTGGTACCGGCCGGAGAGATGGCCGATCGCATCAAGTCGGCGGTGGATGCGCGCGCCGATCCTCAGTTTGTCATCATGGCGCGCACGGATGCGCTCGCGAGCGAAGGTTTGGCGCGAGCGATTGAGCGCGCGCAGGCATATGTGGCTGCCGGGGCTGACATGATTTTTGCCGAGGCAGTGACCGAAGCTTCAATGTACACGGCGTTTCGCAAGGCGGTGGGCGTGCCCATCCTCGCCAACATTACGGAGTTCGGAAAGACGCCGCTCTTCACGCGCAAAGAGCTGGCAGCGGCGGGCGTTGACATCATCCTTTATTGCTGTGCCGCGTATCGCGCGATGAATGCCGCCGCGCTCAAGGTCTATGAGGCGATTCGCGCGGAGGGTACGCAGAAGAGTGTGCTGCCAATGATGCAAACCCGCGACGAGCTGTATCGCTACCTGGATTACCACGCCTACGAGCGGAAGCTGGATGAACTTTTCGCGAAGGACAAGAAAGCGGAGTAGACACTTCTCCTATTGATTCGTTACGTTAATGCTCTCCGGGGGTCAAACCATGAGCGTTCAAGAGGCGAGCGCCTTTAAGCCGAAGAAATCGGTCGCGCTTTCCGGGACCGTTGCGGGCGAAACCGCCATCTGTACCGTCGGCCAGAGCGGCAACGACCTGCACTATCGCGGATATGACATTGCCGATCTGGCCGAGCACTGCGAATTTGCCGAGGCCGCGCACCTGCTCATTCACGGCAAGCTGCCCAATGCAGCGGAGCTCGCCGCCTACAAGAACCGACTTCTCAGTCTGCGCAGCTTGCCTGACCAGCTCAAGGACGCGCTCGAGCAGCTTCCGTCGCATGCGCATCCCATGGACGTGCTGCGCACCGGCGTTTCCGTGCTCGGCTGCTTGCGACCTGAGGCGGATGACCACAACGTCGCCGGAGCACGCCAGATCGCGGATGCCCTGCTGGCCTCGTTGGGGTCGATGCTTCTTTACTGGCACCACTTTGCGCGGAACGGAAAGCGCATTGCGGTCGACGCCGACAGCGAGCCGCTGGCGGCGCATTTTCTCCATTTGCTGCATGGCCGGCCGCCCGGCAAGGCGTGGATTCACGCCATGCAGGTCTCGCTCATCCTCTACGCGGAGCACGAGTTCAACGCATCCACATTTACCGCGCGCGTCATCGCCGGGACGGGCTCCGACATCTATTCCTGCATCGTAGGCGCCATCGGCGCGCTCAAGGGGCCGAAGCACGGCGGCGCCAACGAGGTCGCCCTCGAAATTCAACAACGCTATGCGACGCCCGGCGAGGCCGAGGCAGACATTCGCCGCCGCGTCGATCAGCGCGAAGTGATTATAGGGTTCGGCCACCCTGTGTACACGATCAGCGATCCGCGCAGCAGCATCATCAAAGCACAGGCGCGCAAGCTGGCGGTCGACGCCGACGGCCAGCGCCTTTTCTCGGTCGCCGAGCAGATTGAAAACACCATGCAGGACGCCAAGCGGATGTTTCCCAATCTCGATTGGTATTCGGCAGTCGCCTATCATTTGATGGGCATTCCGATCGACCTGTTTACGCCGCTTTTTGTCATGGCGCGAACTGCCGGCTGGTGCGCGCACGTCATCGAGCAGCGCCAGGACGGAAAGATCATTCGGCCGTCGGCCATCTATACTGGGCCGGAGAACCTGAAGTTCGTGTCCATCGATCGGCGAACTTAATGGCTTGCCTCGAAGCTCACTGAATCATTGATCTGTCATCCTGAGCGGAGTCGCGGCGTGCCGGGACGAAGTCGAAGGATCTGCGGTTGCTTTTCGAAAGGTCACTGCCGGCACGGAACAACAAGGAACGCGACTTGTCTACGCACAACTCCAGCACCCGCCCCGCGCCCGATCAAGTTCTGTGCGACATTGCCGACTACGCTCTCGGTTACGAGATTACGAGCGATCTCGCCTACTCCACTGCCCGTTACTGTCTGATCGACACGCTGGGCTGCGGCCTTGAAGCGCTCGAATATCCGGCGTGCACAAAACTGCTGGGACCGATCGTGCCGGGAACGATTGTCCCCCATGGCGCGCGCGTTCCCGGCACGAGCTTCCAACTCGATCCCGTGCAAGCGGCCTTCAATATTGGGACAATCATCCGCTGGCTCGACTTCAACGACACGTGGCTGGCCGCGGAGTGGGGACATCCGAGCGATAACCTCGGCGGAATTCTGGCCACGGCCGATTGGTTGTGTCGCGAGGCCATTGCGTCGGCCCGGCCGCCGCTGACCATGCGCGATGTGTTGACGGCGATGATCAAGGCACACGAGATCCAGGGCTGCATCGCGCTCGAGAACTCATTCAACAAAGTGGGCCTGGATCATGTCATTCTGGTCAAGGTGGCATCAACTGCCGTTGTTTGCCAACTTCTTGACCTCAGTCGCGAGCAAACGATCAATGCGCTCTCGCTCGCATGGGTTGATGGGCAAAGCCTGCGCACCTATCGCCACGCGCCCAACACCGGGTCGCGTAAAAGCTGGGCCGCAGGCGATGCGACAAGCCGCGCGGTGCGGCTGGCGCTGATGGCCCGCGCGGGCGAGATGGGCTATCCCTCGGCGCTTACCGCGAAGACGTGGGGTTTTTACGATGTTTCGTTTCGCGGGCAGGAGTTCAAATTCCAGCGGCCTTATGGCTCGTACGTGATGGAAAACGTGCTCTTCAAAATCAGCTACCCTGCCGAGTTTCATGCGCAGACGGCCGTTGAAGCGGCGATGAAACTGCGCGCACAACTCGATGCGGCGGGCAAATCGGCCGCAGACATTCGCAGAATTATCCTCAAAACTCACGAGGCCTGTTTGCGCATCATTGACAAAAAAGGTCCGCTCGCGAATCCGGCAGATCGCGACCATTGCGTGCAGTATATGGTTGCGATTCCACTCCTGTTCGGCAGATTGACGGCTGCGGACTACGAAGACAATGTTGCATCGGATCCTCGCATCGACGCGCTCCGCGAACGAATCACTTGCGTCGAAGAGCCGCAGTTCACGCGCGACTACCACGACCCCGATAAGCGCTCGATTGCCAACGCACTTCGTGCCGTTCTCGACGACGGCTCCGTGCGGGAGGAAGTTGTTGAGTATCCCATCGGCCACCGCCGCCGCCGCGAAGAAGGAATGCCGTTGCTCGTCGAGAAGTTCAAGACCAATTTGCGGCGCCGATTCAACGACGCGCAGCAGCGGCGGATTCTCGAGGTCTCGCTCGATCCTGCACTCCTCGACGCGATGCCAGTGAACGAGTACGTCGATCTCTATGTACCCTGATCCGACTTTGAAAGTCACACGATCAAAGCTTCGTGCCACGCAGACCTGTCATCCTGAGCGGAGGTTGCCGCGTTTCCGCGGCAAGCGGAGTCGAAGGATCTGCGGTTGCTTTTCAACGAATTTCGGGAACACCATAAGAGTTCGTCGCTATTAGGCCTCTAAGCTTTGAGCACTTCTCGTCGTAATTTCGTTGGTGGCTTTCGTTTATCTTCCGCATCACAAGGGCCTTTCGCTCCTCGAAGGTCTTCAGATGGTTGTATTTTGACAGCGAGGAATTGCATTGCGAACACGCGAGCCGAAGGTTTTCTGGGTTATGCGTGCCGCCGACAGCACGACCAAGAACGTGATCGACCTGCGCAGACGCGTATGCTGCACGCGAGATTAAAAGATCTTGTCCGCAATATTCGCAATAGCCATTCGCCCGATCAAAGACAAAGTGCCACGTTTCGAGCTGGAACCACCATGTTCTTGCACCTGATGTTGGAGCCAGGGACATGATAAAGCAAAAGCGCGGACCCTTGGGTCCGCGCTTCGCTGTTTAAGTCTTAGTTGCGGCCTATGCCTTCGCTAATACCGGTTTTCCCAGCCGCTCGGCCATGATCTCGTGGGCGTGGGCAAAGAATTCGTCCTTTGAGATTTTGCCTGCGTCCAGGTCGGCGAGAATGGCCTTCTGCGCCTGGTACTCGCGATTGACGATGCCGGCCTTCGATTGCAGCATCCGCCAGGCTTTGCGCCGTTCCACGCAGAACATGACCAGCTGGCGCGAGAGCGCATAGTAGGTGTTCTTGCCGCTCTCGTCTGGAACGAAGATAAAAACGCCGAAGTCGGGAATGTAGCTGCGGTGCTCCGGCAGTAGGTAGTAGCGGTAGACGACATCCTGCTGCGTGATGCGGACGAGCATGTTGTCGAGCGGCACCATCGTTGCCGCCTGCTCGGGTTTGATTTTCTTCAGATGGTTGCGGAAGCGCGCTTCAGTGGCGCACCAGTGCGCAACGGTGTAGCGATATGGCTCGTTCGTCGCCTTGGACTTCGTCTCATACCAGTCGAGATCAATGGACGGATTGCCCTTGATGTCCAGCGCCTCCTGGTAGGTTTCGCCCATGCGCGGGTTGAAAACGAACTCCGGAGCGCCGCGCGAGTCGCGCACGCGTTGCGCCTGGAAGAGCGCCATGTCATCGGCCACGCCGTGTTCCGGCTGGCAAGTGGTGAAACACTGCAGGAACATCGTTCCGCGATACTCCAGACCGTCAAGAATGGCACGGTAGAGCTTGGGGGCGTTGGCCATGGAAACCTGCGCAACAAACGGCGAGCCGTGGCCGGCGAGGAAGGTTTCAGCCACCGTTTTCTTCTCGGTGTTCTTGCCCTGCGTTGCCGAGCCGAAGACGTTCATGTCGTTGCCGCCGAGCATGGGCGTCGAATCGGAGTTCTGGCCGCCGGTGTTCGAGTAGACCTGCGTGTCGAGCATCAGCACCTTGACGTTCGGACGATTCTGCAGCATGACTTTCGAGGTGTTTTGGTAGCCGATGTCGCCGATGCCTCCGTCGCCGCCCACCACCCAGACCTTGGGCAGCTCCACGATCTCCTGGTCGGTCATGAGCGCGTCGGTAAAGTGCGTGAAATGGTAGTACTCTTCGGCGCTGAACCACTTCGCTTCAGACCCCACGGACAAGTTGTTATCCGCCGGAGATCCCACTTCACGTGTCAGCACAATATCTGCCAGCCGCTCGGGAAGCACGGAGCGGCGCGAGTGGTCGACGATGAAGCTCTCGCCCATGAGCCAGCCGACCGTCACGCCGTCCTGGAAGAGCGAATTCATCCACGGATAAGGATGAGGATTGTTCGGCGCGGTGGAACCGTAGACAGTGTTGCAACCGGTGTGCGCGGCCATCGCCATGACACTCATGCCGTTGGCGAGCCGTCCGTCAATGGGCTGCAGGTTCTTGTGATTGAAAGCCTCGGTCAAGAGCACAGCGGCGATGGCCTCGACCAACTGCGCATCGGTAATTTCGCCGTGCTCCGCTTCGTAGGCCGCGATGCGGGCCTTGGTGTCTTTGGTGTCTTCGCCGCCGAGGCCCATCACCAGGTGCGCGATGGCCTGGCGCAGCCTTGCGTAATCCTCCGGGCAGCTTTCCTTGATGGCTGCAAGCTTTGCCGCGCCGGATTTTTCCAACTCGCCTGCCTTGGCAATGAAGCGGTCGCTCTTGGCGTGGTAAACCGGGCGCATATACGCTTCAGTGACGGCGGCAATGGAGCGCAGGACGCTCTTTTCGCCGCAGCCCGCACAGGCGCCGTCGCCGGCAACCAGTGCGTCGTAGTTGGTCCGCACCATCAGCATGTTGCGCAGCGTGGCCGTCTTCGAGTCTGCCGGATTGGCGCTGTTATAGAGGCCCAGGTACTTTTGCGCGGTGTCAGGCAGCAGGTCGAGGAATGCCGTGCCGGTTTCGTGCTCGGCGTTGACTTCTTCGGTTTCCTGCACCATCTTGAGCGCCTGGTGATCGCCGCAGGCTGTGACGCAAGCCGCGCAACCCTTGCACAGGTCGCTCACAAAGATGGAGAAGATGCCGCCGGAGCCAGGCGTCTTGCGCTCTGGCGATGAGAAGATGGCGTTCACCTTCTGGTAGGCCATCGGAACTTTCTCGATGATCGAGAAAAACTGTGCCTTGGCTTCGGACGAGAATCCGTTCACGCTCTCCGTTACCTCGCGAATGATTGCCGGAAGCGGCGTGCCGGCCTTCAAGTCCGCAAGCATGCGCTGGCGCGTGAGCTTTTCGATTTCAGGCAGCTTGTCGATCATTTTCCGGCGCTCGTCGGGATCGGCAACGTAGCGCGTGACTGCTGTGCCGAGAATTGTGCCCAGATCCTGCGAGCAGTTAGGGAGGGCCGTATCCGGACAGACCGAGATGCACTCCATGCATTGCGTGCAATTCTCCGCAATGTAGAGCGGCGTCTCGCGGCGCGCGACGTACTTTGAGGCCGTGTCGCCGGTGGCTGCGGCAATCACGCCCATTGCGGAAAGCGGTGTGGCCGGCTGGTTGTAGCCATACTGCGAGCGGAACTCGGCGTCAAAAACATTAATCGAAGAGATAGGTGTGCGGGGCGCCTGTCCGGCGGGAGGCGGCGTGGAGCGGCGCATCGAAGCTACGGCGCTGGCTCCTACTTCGACAAAAGCCGGCGCTTGCGCCAGAATCGGCAGCAAAGCTTGGCCGCGAAGGCTGGAGTGGTCGGCTGCGGCGACGTCGCCAATGGCGATCTCTTTCACGCGCTCGAAGCCCTGAATCATGACTTCCATATTCGACTTCACAACCGCGTCGCCCAGCTTGCCGAACTTCTTCACGTATTGCTTGTAGACAACGTCGCGATATTGCTCCTGCGTGATGCCGAATTCCTCGAGCATGGGGCTGACGGCGAAAAATGCGCCAAGAAACGCGTTGCCCTGCATGCGCAATTGCAGATCGGCGCGGTCGGTGGCTTTGCGCGCGATTTCAAAACCGGGCAGCGTGAACACGCGAATCTTTTTCTTGATGATTTGCTGGCGGGCCCAGATGGGCAGATTCTGCCAGGCTCTCTCGCCGTCTACATCCGACTCCCAGACGAGCGAGCCGCCCTCCTGCATGCCGTCGAGCGGATTGGTGTGCGTGAAGGCCTTGGGGTCGCAACACAGAACAACGGTCACGTGGCGAAGGTCGCAATTGACGCGAATACGGTCTTTGGCTGCGACCATGAAGTAGCTGGTGGGCGCGCCCTTTTTCTCGGAACCGTACTTGGGATTGGCGCTGACGTGAATGACTTCCTTGGGATTGCCAAGATCGTCTCTCAGGCCGTCGCGCTCAAAGAGCAGATCGTTCAGGTCGCCGAGAATGGCGCCAAGGTTTTTGCCGGTGGTGATTGCTCCCCATCCGCCGATGGAGTGGAAGCGCACTGCCACGGCACCCTCGGGCAACAGCGAAGGAGTCTCATCGGCGACAACCGAATAAGGGTGGTCGATGCCGAGGACAATGAAGTTGATTCCGTCGGCTGCGGTCTTGCCGTCTTTGCGCGCCCGGCCGGCAGTGGCGAATTCGTAGGCGCCAATAATGTGCTCGGGGCGGAAGTCGCGCGAGCCCAGGCCGTAGCTGCCGCCGATGAAGCGCGGAACGTCGGCCAGCGTGATCGAAGGCAATCCCTCCGTTCCCTGCAATGCCTTTGAGAATGCGGTGCGGATGTCGCGGCCCAGCGGATTGTCTCCGGAAAGCGCTTCGTCGGTGCGTTCCAGAATGATGACGTTCTTTTTGCCCTTGAGTGCTGCGACGAGAGCGGCCTCGGGGAAGGGGCGAATCACGTTGACATGGACGGAACCGACGCTCGAATTGCGCGTCTGGCGCAGGTAATCGACCGCAGCCTCGATGTTCTCCGCCGCCGAGCCAAGCGAAACGAAAACCGTGTCCGCATCGCTGGTTTTGTATTCGGTGACGAGCCCATAGCGACGGCCCGTGAGCTCGCCAAAATCCTTGTAGGCGGCCTCGAGGAAGGTAAGAATCGGCTCGGCAAAGTTGTTGCGCCGCGCCACGATGCCCTGCATGTAGTGTTCCTGGTTCTGAACCGGCCCGAGCAGGATGGGATTGGCGAGATCCATCATCTTGGGAACGCGGCGGCGGGTGGGCCCAAACAGGACGCGCTGCGCCTCGGTGGGACAGTCGATAATGTCGTCGGGCGAGCCGAGAAACTCGCGGATCAGCTCGGATTCATGCTTGTAAAACGTGCGCTCCAGGTGCGTGGTTAGGAAGCCGTCCATGATATTCATGCCCGGCGTGAGCGAGAGCTCGGTGACGCGGCGCAGAATCAGCGCCTGGTCTGCGGCCTGCTGCGCGTCCTTGCCGAAGAGCATGATCCATCCAGTGTCGAGCGCTCCATAAATATCGTCGTGACCGCAGTGGACATTAAGCGCGTGCTTGGTGAGCGCGCGCGCGCCGACTTCCAGCACCATAGTCGAAGCCTTGCCCGGCGCGTGGTAATACTGCTCGACGCCGTAGACCACTCCCTGGCCGGAAGTGAAGTTAACCACCCGCTTGCCGCAAACCGAGTGCGCAATGGCTCCGCCCTGAGCCGCGTGCTCGCCTTCAGTCTCAATCGCAATCGTGTTGCTGCCAAACACGTTCAGCTTGCCTTCTGCATAGGCCTGCTGAAACAGCTCGCCGCCTTCAGTGGAGGGAGTGATGGGGTAGAACACGCCGGCGTCGGCAATGCGCGTTTCAGTGTGGTAGCTGACGAGTTGATTCCCGTTGGCGGTAACGCGGATGCCTGGGTAGCGAGCTTTCATAGTTCCCTCACATTGAATCCTGGTTTTGAATCCTGGATCAATCTTTTCCATTCAATCTTTTCAGTTTGCATCGCCGGCGCTGGAGTTCGCGGCGAACAAGCCCGGCGCGTCCGGAACCAACATGATTGCCGCATTTGATGCGGCAACCGAGTCATAGACCATGGTTCGGGAAGCCTCGTCAAAAACCCTTATCAAATGTCGAGCGGGCAGAGCGGCAAAAGGAGGCCTAAGGGGAAGGTTACTCCTTCATACACTGACCTATGATCAGTATGCGCTCGATAGAGAGACGGAATACCATCATTTGAGATGCACTGCGGTCGGTGTGCCAACGTGGCCCAGGCAGTCCAAGACAGCCGCGAATCCTGTTGCGCTACCATAGTGAGAAGATTGAGGTTCGCATGTTTGTTGTGGTCTGGCAGTTTGAGATTGCTGAGGACAAAGTGGCCGGATTTGAGGCTGCTTATGGGGCCGATGGAGCCTGGGCGCAACTGTTCCGCACGTCGCCCGAGTATTTGGGAACCGAACTGCTCCGCGACGCCTACGTTCCCGGGAATTACCTGACCATCGACCGCTGGAGCAGCGAACAGGCCTTTCGAGCCTTTCGCAAAGATCACGATGGCGAGTACGAAGTGCTGGATCGCAAGTGCGACGCCCTAACGGCCAAGGAAACCCGGGTCGGCGCTTATACCGTCTGAGCCCGGCGCTATTCCAGAACCAGCAGATTCCCGCGGATCTCTGGCCCGGCCAGCGATTTAAACCCGCGGTCGAACGTCACCAACATTCAATGTCTTGTGACTGCCCGCACAGCTCCCGGCCAGCTCCTTGAGTTTTCTCTCTTTCTTCGCTATTTTCTCCTTTTCTTCAATGTCTCATCCTGCTACAATCCGTTGGAAATCCAATGAAGCCTCTCGCCGTTTCCTGCCTGAAAAGCATCACGAAGACAGCATGAGACCTGGCGGGCGAGCACTTTTTTGAGGAGCCCTCCCAATGGCCATCGTCGACGACCGCGCCAAAGCGGTAGAACTTGCCCTAGCACAGATTGAAAAACAGTTCGGGAAGGGGTCGATTGTGCGCCTCGGGTCCCGTGAGGCGCTGCTGCCGATTGCCGTCATTTCCACCGGCTCGATCAGCTTCGACGCTGCGCTCGGAGTGGGTGGCGTTCCGCGGGGCCGGGTTACGGAGGTGTTCGGTCCGGAGTCTTCAGGCAAAACCACCATTACCTTGCAGATCATCGCCGAGGCGCAGCGGAACGGCGGGCTGGCCGCATTTGTCGACGCCGAACATGCGCTCGATCCCGGCTACGCCAAGAAGCTCGGTGTCGATGTAGACAACCTGCTTGTTTCACAGCCCGACAGCGGAGAGCAGGCGCTCGAAATCACTGAAGCTCTTGTACGGTCCGGCGCCATTGATGTGCTCGTGGTCGATTCGGTGGCCGCGCTTGTGCCCAAGGCTGAGCTCGACGGCGAAATGGGCGACTCGCACATGGGCCTGCAGGCGCGGCTCATGTCGCAGGCGCTGCGCAAGCTTACCGGCACGGTTTCTAAATCCCGCACTGCTCTCATTTTTATTAATCAGATCCGCGAAAAGATTGGCGTCATGTTCGGCAACCCGGAAACCACCACCGGCGGCCGCGCGCTGAAATTCTATTCTTCTGTTCGCATCGACATCCGCCGCATCGCCGCCGTCAAAGAAGGCGACACCGTGGTCGGCTCGCGCACCAAAGTCAAGATCGTCAAGAACAAGGTGGCCGCGCCCTTCCGCGAGGCCGAATTCGACATTCTCTACGGCGAGGGCATCAGCCGCGAGGGCGACGTGCTCGACCTGGCCGTCACGCACAACATTGTGGAGAAGAGCGGCGCCTGGTACAGCTTTGGCGGCGAGCGCATCGGACAGGGACGGGAGAACACCCGCAGCTTCCTCAAGGAGAACAAGGACATCTACGCCAAAATTGACGCCGCGCTGCGCAAGCAACTGGGAATTGGCGCGGCCAAGGCCGATGTCCCCGACGCCCCGGCCGGCGGCGCTGCCGAAGCCAAAGAAGTTGTTCGCGGAAAAAAGAGCTAGCGTCGTCTTCGCCCGCACACAAAGCGAACGCGGCCAATTCCGCGTTGGTTCTCGAGGCGCCTGTGTTGATCTTCGCTGCCATCGTCGCCATTTTTGTCTATGGAATGATTGCCGCCATGCTGGGCACCATTCTGCCCGACCTGTCCGACCGTTTCCATCTAACGCCGACCCAGAATGGCACCATAGCTTTTGCGCAGGCCCTCGGGCTGATCATTGCCTCGGTCGGCGTGGGTCCACTGCTGGATAGCGAAGGCAAGAAGATCGGTCTCATTCTCGGCCTTGCGTTCATCGCCATTGCACTTTATGCGCTTCCACGCTCGCAAGGTTACCGCAGCATCCTGGTCCTCTTGTTCCTGCTCGGCGTCGGCGGAGGAATCGTGGTGACCGGCGCAAATGCACTGGTCAGCGATGTAAGCGAAGCGCACCGCGGAATCGCGCTGAACCTGGTCAACCTGTTCTTCGGCCTCGGCGGATTGGCGACCCCCTTCCTCTCCGCCAATCTCTTTGGGCGAAACTGGGTCCGCCTTTGCTACACCGTCGCATCCCTTACTGTCGTCACGCTGGTGATCCAGGCTGTTACGAAAATGCCATCACCCACCAGCGCCAGCCGCTTCACACTTGCGGACGCGGCCCCTGTCCTCGACCGGCCACTCCTCTTCATGCTCGGTCTCTTTCTTTTCCTCTACGTGTCCTGCGAAGTCGGAATATGGAATTGGCTTCCTCGACATCTGATCGCCCAGGGCGTTCCAGAATCGCGCGCTCTCAATATCCTCTCGCTCGGATTTGCGCTCGGCCTGCTCATCGGCCGCGTCGGCGTCACGCCCATTCTTATCCGCGTACTGCCAATCACCGTTACTCTCGTCGCATCTGGCGCGATGGCTGTTACGACTTTCCTGATGCTGCGAACGATTCGACCGGCAGCCGCATTCGCGCTTGTCTTTCTCGCCGGACTTTCCATGGCGCCCGTTTTTCCCACAACGCTGGCCATCGTCGGCGACGCATTCCCGCGCATGACCAGCACTGCGCTCGGCTTCGTCATCACCTGCGGCTGGGTTGGCCTCGCAGTCAGCTCGCGCGTCATCGGCGCCATCGCCGGCTGCGACCCCCTGCGGCTGAAAAAGGCCCTGTTGGTGATCCCCGGCTCAGGCTGTCTTGATGGTGGGCTTGAACCTGGCCATCCAATCCGCGCTGCGTTAGAGCGCTACAATTGCGTGAAACCGTTTTCGAAGAGACGATTCCAGTGAAAACTCCAGTATTTACGAGGCGAGAATTTGCGCGGCTCGGCGCGGGTGCGGCTGTCGCAGGCGTGGCAGCCAAGGCGACCATTCTTCAACCTCCAGCGCTCGAAGCCGCCGCGAGCCGGAGCGGGCGCAAGATCCGCTTTGCCTCCATCGGGACCGGGATTCGCGGATGCGACCTGCTGCGCTCCGCGCGCAAGGTGCCCACCGGCGAACTAGTGGCCACCGCCGACCTCTACGACATGCATCGGAAAGCCGGACTTGAGGCGTACGGCGCAGACGTGCCTACCAGCGGCGACTACCGACCGCTCCTCGACCGCACAGATATTGATGCAGTGATCGTCGCGGTCTCCGATCATCTGCACAGGGCCATCGTTGTCGACTGCCTCGCGGCGGGCAAGGATGTCTATTGCGAGAAACCGATGTCACACAACGTGGCCGACGGGTATGCCATGGTGGAAGCCGTGAAGGCAAACAAGCGCATCTTCCAGGCCGGCAGTCAACGCGTGAGCAACATCGTCTACAGGAAAGCGCAGGAGATTTATGCGTCAGGCCGGCTGGGCCCGGTCACCTACATCGAAGGTCATTCCGACCGCAACTCTCCCTCCGGCGCATGGGTCTATCCCATCCCTCCTGACGCGAGCGAGCAAAACATCGATTGGAAGGCGTTTCTGCGAGATGCCCCGGAGCGCCCATTCGATGCGGTGCGGTTCTTCCGCTGGCGATGTTTCGCGGATTACGGCGAAGGCGTGGCCGGTGATCTTTATGTGCATTTGCTGTCGGGAATCCAGTGCGTAAGCGGGATCAATGCGGCGCCCGCGCGCGCGCAGTCAATCGGCAGCCTCACCTATTTCAAGGATGGGCGCGACTTTCCCGACCTGCTGGCGACACTCTACGAATACGACGGCGTAACCCTGAATCTGCACTGCAACCAGAACAGCGCGCAGGGTGAGCCGATCATCTTCTACGGCAAAGAAGCCACCATGACCATCAACGGCAACACGCTCACCGTCGCGCCGCAGGATACGCGCCCGCAGCCTGAGGGCTATTCGTTGAACGGATGGACCGCTGCTGCGAAGAAACAATACCTGGATGACTGGAATAACAAGCACCCGGCCCTGCCGCCCGCTCTCGCGGAAGTGGAAACCTATTCGGCTACGCCGGGCTATGACGATACTGCTGACCATCTTGCAAACTTCTTCAACGCCGTGGACACGCGCCAGCCCGTTGTGGAGGACGAAATCTTCGGGAACCATGCGGCCATCGCCTCGCACATGGCCAACTACTCTTATTTCCATCGCAGCGCGGCATCCTGGGACGCTGACACCAAAACCATCAAAGGCTGAGACTCGATTCTCTCGGGGAGATGCACATGAGCACGTCACGCAGAAGTTTCCTGAAAGCGACTGTTGCGGTTGCCGCATGTGCCGCCGCCTCGCACCTCGAGGCCAAGCGGCTGCGGATGCCCATCGGCCTGCAACTCTATAGCGTGCGCAATCTACTGCCCAAGGATTTCGACGGCACGTTGGCCCTGGTGCGGTCGGCAGGCTACACGGTGGTTGAAGCAGCGGGCTACTTCGATCGCTCGGCCGCGGATTTTCGCCATGCCATGGATGCAGCGGGCCTGCGCTGCATCAGCACTCACCATCCCTTAAGCGTGCTTGAGACGCAACTCGACCAATGGCTTGACTACGGCCACACCATAGGACTCAAGTACATGGTCTGCTCCTGGTCGGGAGGCGTGCATCGCGATCCTGCAGCGAAAGGATCGACAACGCTCGACGATTGGCGCTGGATTGCCGACGAGTTTAACCGTATTGGTGAAAAAACCAAATCAGCGGGAATCACGTTAGGCGTGCACAATCATGTGCCCGAGTTCGCCGTGATCGATGGCGTATTGGTCTACGACGAATTGCTGCGGCTCACTGATCCCAAATTCGTCGTCTTCGAAATGGATTGCGGCTGGGTCTACGCGTCGGGACACAATCCGGTCGACTACCTGAGCAAGACTCCTGAACGCTTCCCACTGATGCATGTGAAGGACATGATCCCGGGCGCCGACGGACAAATGCACTCCGTTGAAATGGGGCGCGGCAAGATTGACTACGCGCCCATCATGCGCGCTGCCACCGGGCTCAGGCAGTACTTCATCGAACAGGAAGAGTTTGACATCGATCCCATGCAGGCGCTGCGCATCGACGCCGAATATATGCGCAATCTTCGGCTGTGAACGGTTCCGTTTTCGATTGCAACGCATCCATCATTCAACTGGCCATTCCAGTTGAATCGCTCATCTCGGTTTTGGACATTCTTGCCGGGTCGACGGGTTGACCCTTGATCTCCCATGTCAACCCTCACTCAATTCGCCGAGTTTTGGCGAAAGAACTCGTCTAGATTCAGCAAAACGTCCTCAAAAATGACGCCCCGTTTTATCGACCGCAAGCTTCTCTCCTAAAAGGAGTTACGTGCGCACCGCGGCTATGCTCTGCCATCTCGCGTTTGCTGTCCTCTGTTTGCAGTCTGCTCTGCTGTCCACTGTCTACAGTCCGCCGTTCACTGTTCATTGTTCGCGGCTCTTTGCGTCCTCTGCCGTAGAATTCACTTGGAGCCCAAATGCCCGTCAAAGCTCTCTATCCCGGCACATTCGACCCGCCGACGAACGGCCATGTGGACCTGATCGAGCGCGGATCTAAGCTCTTTGACCATCTCACGGTCGCCATCCTCGTCAACCCGGTCAAGAATCCGTTGTTCACCGTTGAAGAGCGCGTGCAGATGCTCGAAGAGGCGACCGAGCCGCTGGGCAACGTCTCTGTGGCCACATTTGACGGGTTGATGGTTGAATTCGCGCGCAAGGTCGGCGCATCGGCGGTACTGCGCGGCATTCGCGCGATCTCCGACTACGAACACGAGTTTCAAACGGCCCTGATGAATCGGCGTCTCGCGCCGGACGTGGAGACGGTTTTCCTTCAGCCCGCCGGGCGCTACTCGTTTGTAAGCTCACGCATGGTGAAGGAAGTGTTCAGTTTCGGCGGCGATATCAGCGGCCTGGTACCGCCGAATGTGGTGAAGAAACTGCGCGCGCGGATCAAGAACGGCGGCTGAGACCGCCGCATCCACAGCCTGAACTTTGCGCGTACTACGAAATCTGTCAAGATGGAAGAGATATGACCGTTACAGCTCCCGCAAAAGTATTTGCCGACCGCATTGGGCGCATCGAAGTTTCCGCGACCATGGCCGTGGCCGCCGAAGCGGCTAAACTGCGCGCACAAGGCGCGAACCTGGTGGATTTTGGGGCCGGCGAGCCTCACTTTGCCACTCCGCGGCACATCAAGGACGCGGCGATCGCCGCGATTGAGGCCAACTTCACGCGCTACACCGTGGTGCCGGGAATTCCCGACGTGCGCAAGGCGATTGTGGAGCGGCACGCGTGCGACTTTGGCTCTGATTACACGATCGATGAGGCCGTTTTTACTTCCGGCGGCAAGCTGGCGCTGTTCAACACCATCCAAGTGCTGGTGGATCACGGCGACGAGGTAATTCTGCCTGTTCCCTATTGGGTAAGCTTCAAGGACATCATTCAGTACGCGGGCGGAAAAGTTGTCTACCTCGAAACCAGCGAGGCCGAAAAGCTTCCGCATCACCGCCGATGCGATTGAGCGGGCAATTACTCCACGGACCAAGGCCATCATCCTCAATTCGCCGTCAAATCCCGCAGGCTCGGTGGTTTCGGCAGAGGATCTGGAGCGGATCGTCCACCTTGCGCACGACCGTGGTATTTTTTTGCTCTTGGACGAGTGCTACGTCTACCTGAATTACGCCGGCAAGCCGGTTTCTGGCGGCTCGTTCACCTGGGCCAAAGATCACCTGGTGATTCTCGGATCGCTTTCAAAGACTTACTCGATGACCGGCTGGCGAGCGGGATTCGCGCTTGCCGAAAAGAAAGTCGCCGCCAACCTTAGCAAGCTGCAGTCGCAATCGACGTCGAATGCGACCAGCTTTGTGCAGAAGGCGGCAATTGCCGCGCTGACCGGCTCGCAGGAGTGCGTGGCGGAGTTTCGCGCCGAATTCATCGAGCTGCGCGACTATATGCTGGCCGCGCTCGCCAAAATTCCCGGCGTTACCTGCACCAAGCCCGAGGGCGCGTTCTACGTGTACCCCAATATCGGGGCGTACCTGGGCAAGGGCGGCATCCGCACCGCGACGGAGCTGGCCACGCGGCTCTTACATGAAGGCCATGTCGTTACGGTGCCGGGCGAGGCGTTCGGCACGAGTGAGCACATCCGCATTTCGTATCCTGTCACGCGGGAGAACATCGACGAGGGCACGCGGCGGATGGGCGAGTTCCTGACGGGTCTGAAGTAGAACAGGGGTCAGGGTCAGGCGCCCAAGAAATCCGTTGACCCATTGTGAACAATGCAAAATGCAGGTCCTTCGACTCCGTTTGCCGCAAAAAGCGCGGCAAACTCCGCTCAGGATGACTGGCCTTTGCGTGTACCTATTTAAGAGATGGGACGCTAGCGATTCACGAAAGATCCGCTGATAGCCGCGCTCTGCCTTGCGCTTGCTGCAGCCGCCCACTCGCTGATCGGATGCATCTTCTGGCATTCGCCGCACATGGTGTTGGGAAACTGAGCGCCGCAAAGCGGGCAAACGGCATTCGACTGGAAAGTGTCAAAGGGCTGCGTGCATTGCGCGCATTTCCAAAGTGCGCCGACCGGAGGGTGAACGCCGCAACTGGGGCAGGCAAAACCTTCGCGCCGCGGCAGTTTCTCCAGCAGGATCATGTTACGGGCGCTCTTGAATCCGCCCCAGCAGTTGAGCAGGATGTAGGCGGCAATGAGCAATGACCAGGTGGAATGCATCCAAAGGGCCAGACCGACCAACCCCGCCGCGCCCACAAATCCGAGAATCGTAGCCACGTAGAGGCTGCGAGCGCGACCCATGAAGAACCAGAGCAGGGAGCGAAGAATCTGGCCGCCATCGAGCGGGTAGATGGGCAGAATGTTGAAGACGAACAGGATGACGTCGATCAGCAGAACCCACTGGAGCAAGTGATAGACGTCGGGGAAGGAGATCGCCCACCCCAGTGCGTCCGCGGCAAGATATGCGCCACCGAAAACGGGCAGAAGCGCCACATTAACCAGCGGCCCCGCAGCGAGGCTCCAAAGCGTGGCTCCGGGCCGTTGCGGCGGATTGACGAAGGCAACGCCGCCCAAGGGCCAAAGCATGATGCGATCGACAGTTCCGCCTACTTGGCGGCAGGCGAGGGAGTGGCCGAACTCGTGGAGGAGCACGATGACGAACAGCGCCAGGTATTCAAGAGCGCTCCATGTGAGCGAGCTGTAACGGCCCTGGCGGCTGCCGATCTCGATGACCGCGACAACAAACCAGGACCAGTGCAGGTAGAGATCGATACCCGCAATACGGCCGAGATGGATGGAACCCTGACGCAGGAAGGGCATTCCAGATAGATTACGCCAGTTGCGGCGCCGGCGCAGACCGAGCAAATCGCGGGGATTGACGGGGAAGTGCAGACGAAATGGGACGATGCCGTATGCGAAGCGAAAGATCTGGAATGGGCCGGAGCGGAGCGAACGGGCCAAGCGCTTCCCTTAATATGGCAAAGGCGCCAGGCGCAGGACGGCAAAAGGCGAAATTATTCGTTCCTCTCTGTGCAAACGTTATCTTTGTCGAGTACGATGGTTGTTCGAATGAAAGACCTAATCGATTTTCGACCCGTGATTCTGGCCGGGGGAAGCGGTACGCGGTTCTGGCCGCGTTCGCGGCGCGCGCACGCCAAGCAGGTTTTGGCCCTGGACGGGGAACGCTCCATGATCCAGCAGACCGTTGAGCGGCTTAAGCCGCTCGCCGGGCTGGACAAGACCTGGGTCATTACGAACGAGTATTTGGCTCACGAGATCGCCGATCAGTTGCCCGGGCTACCCGCCGGGCAGATTGTGCAGGAGCCGGTGGCGCGCAATACGGCGCCGGCATGCGGCCTGGCCGCATTTCTTATCGAGCGCGAAAATCCCGACGCGGTGCTGGGAATATTTCCCTCGGATCACGTCATTGCCGACGAGCCGCGGTTTTTGAAGGTGCTGCAAAAGGGCATCGCGGTGGCCGCGGCGGGCGAGAACATCGTGGTGCTGGGCATTGAGCCCTTCCGCGCCGAAACCGGCTATGGCTACATTGAAACCGGCGACCTGACCAAGGACGACCAAGCGCTGCATGTGCGGCGCTTCATTGAGAAACCCAACCAGAACCGCGCCGAAGAGTTTGTTGCGGCGGGAAATTACTACTGGAACTCGGGCATGTTTCTGTGGTCGGCGCGGACGCTGGCCAACGCCGTGCGCGAGCATGTGCCGGAGACGGCTCCGCTGCTTGAGGCTATTGCCGCAGCCTGGGGAACACCGCAGTTCGACGAGGTTTTCCGCACCGTGTATCCCAAATGCGAAAACATTTCCGTTGACTACGCCGTGCTGGAGCCGCGATCGGCAAAAGGCGAACATCTTTCCCATCTGTATTGCATTCCCGCAGAGTTTAACTGGAACGACCTCGGGTCGTGGGCTTCGCTCTACGAATACCAGGTCGAGACCCGTCTGCGCGGCGATGCCGAAGGCAACGTGGCCGACACTACCGGGCACATCTCCATCGAAGCCAGCGACAATTACATCTTCAGCCCGAAGAAATTTGTTGCGCTGGTTGGCGTGGAGAACCTGGTAATCGTGGATACCGAAGACGCGCTGCTGATCGCTCATCGCGATCACTCGCAGGACGTGGGCAAGATCGTGAAAGAGCTGAGTATCACCGGGCGCAACGAGTCTGATCTGATTCGGACATGGCTGCCGCGGCTCGCAGCAGCCACCCTACTGGACCGCGTACAATTCTTGGGTAACTCAGCGCGTACGATTCGCCTGAGTGGGGTGAAAAATGCCCGAAACGATTGATTGGCCTCCGCGCGGAAAACGGCAGAGCCCGCGCCTGGTGATTTATCTCCTCCTCGCCGTCGTCATCCTCATCTTCGTAGGCGGCCGGACCGCCGTCTCCTATTGGGTTGACCTGCTCTGGTTCGGATCGCTCGGCTATGCGAGCGTTTTCTGGAAGAGCTTTGGCCTTGAATGGGGAACCTTCGCGGTATTCGCGGCGCTGACCTTCTGCATTTTGCTCGCCGCGTTTTTCGCATTGCGCCACAGCCATGCAGCCGATCTGCCTGACACGCACACCATCTTCTTTGGCGGGCGGCCAATCGAGCTGCCAATCAAGAAATCGCTGCGCGCCATCGCCATCGTTTCCGCGCTGGTGATTTCGCTGGTAACCGGTTTTGCGATGGAGGCCCAGTGGCCAACGCTCGCCCTTTACCGGTACGCGCCGCGCGTCGCAACTGTCACCGATCCCATCTTTGGCCGGCCGCTCAACTTTTATCTCTTCACGCTTCCCGCCTGGGAAATGATGGCGGGATGGCTGCTCACATTGGCGGTAATCGTGTGCGTCCTTGCCGTGCTGTTCCTTATCGCAGCGGGTGGAGGGCGCGCACTCGGCGGCCGCTTTGGCGGTGCCGCTTCCCTGCCCTTGCGCGGAGTCTCGATCGCCGGCGGCTTTCTGCTTTTTGCGTTGGCCATCCGAGAGTATGTCGGCCGCTTCGATCTGCTCTTCGACGAGCACACCATCTTCGATGGAGTGACATACACCGATGCGCACATCACTCTCGTCGGGATGTTGTTTATCAGCGTTGCCTTGGCGCTAGGCGCGGTGATTGCCGTCGCCGCGGGAGTTATGCAGCCACGGGCGCGCTGGATCCTTGCGGGGATCGCTCCCGCAATCGTCTGCTACATCGTGGCCGGCCTCGCCGGGTGGTACGTCAATACGTTCATCGTCAAGCCCAACCAGCTCGACCGCGAGAAGCCTTACATCGCCTACAACATCGCCATGACGCGACAGGCATATGGCCTGGATAGTTTTGCGCAGCGCGAGTTTCCCGCCGAAACCACGGTCACCGCAGTCGATCCCGAGCACAATCAGGCTACGCTCGACAACATCCGGCTCTGGGATGTGAGCGCGCTGCAGGACACGCTGCGCCAGGTGCAGGAGATCCGCACCTACTACGATTTCCCCGACATCGACATTGACCGCTACCAAATCAACGGCTCACTGCGCCAGGTGATGCTCGCGGTGCGCGAGCTGAACGTGGACAAGCTGCCTGAGAGCAGCCGCAACTGGATCAACGACAAGCTCATCTACACACACGGTTACGGCATCACGATGAATCCGGTGAACGGCTTCTCTTCAGAAGGCCTGCCGGTTCTCTATCTGAGCAATATGCCGGTGCAAAGCACAGTGCCGGGAATCCAGGTGACACGCCCTGAGATTTACTTTGGCGAGTTGACCGACACAGATGTTTACGTAAAGACACATCAGCAGGAATTCAACTATCCGCAGGGTCAGAGCAACAATCTCTCCTTCTACGACGGCACTGGCGGCATTGAGATGGGAGGCTTCCTGCGCCGGGCGCTGCTGGCATTCGATCGCGGCGATTTGACCAAAGTTCCATTCAGCGACGACATCACGCCGCAAAGCCGCCTGCTGATGCGGCGCAATGTTCTGTTGCGCGTATCTACACTGGCTCCGTTCCTGACTTTCGATCACGATCCCTATATTGTTGTGGGCGCGGACGGACGTCTTTCCTGGATCGTTGACGCGTTTACTTCTTCTGCCACCTATCCATACTCTGTGCCGGTCAATTTGGAAAACCAGCCCGTCAACTACATTCGCAACAGCGTGAAGGCTGTGGTAGACGCGTACGACGGCACAGTCACCTTCTACGTGTTCGACAACCAAGATCCCATTCTGGCTGCGTGGCGAGGAATCTTCCCGGGATTGTTCAAGGATGCGTCCACCATGCCCGCGTGGCTGCGCGCGCACGTTCGCTATCCTGAGACGCTCTTAAGCATCCAGGCGGATATGTATGGTCTTTACCACATGACCGATCCTGAAGTGTTTTATAACCGCGAAGATCAGTGGAGCGTGGCCTCGCAAATTAGTTCCAGCCAGGGCGAGCAATCCTCGCAGGAGATGCACCCTAATTTTGTGCTGATGACGCTGCCGGGAGAATCCGGCGGCTTGGAATTCGTTGAGATTCTGCCGTTCACTCCAGTCAACCGCAACAACCTGATCGGCTGGATCGCCGCGCGCAGTGACGGCGCCAATTACGGCAAAGCTGTGGTCTTCGATTTTCCCAAGACGCGCCTCGTCGACGGCCCGCAGCAGATTGAAGCTCGCATCGACCAGAATGCTCAACTGTCAGGCCAGTTGACGCTATGGAATCAGCAAGGCTCGCATGTGATCCGCGGCAACCTTCTGGTGATTCCGTGCGGACAGGCGCTGCTTTACGCCGAGCCAATCTATCTTCAAGCCGCGCAGAGCCCAATGCCGGAGCTTCGGCTGGTGGTGCTGGCGCTACAGGATCGATTAGCGTATGGACCGACCTTTGAAGCCGCGCTAAGCTCGCTGTTCGGTTCAGAGGCGCCGACGCTCTCGAACGGCGAAGCTCCGCAGGCGACGTCCGGGACAGGCAATGGGACCGGAGCAACGGTGCCCGGGAGCTCGGCGCATCCCGCTCAGAGCCAGAGCGCGCTCATTAGCCAGGCAAGCCAGGACTTCGCCGACTACCAGCGCTTGACCTCGGAGGGCAAGCTGGCTGAGGCAGGGCAAAAACTCGACGATCTGAAGAAAGTGCTGGACGAGCTAAGCGCCCACGGCAAGTAGTGCCCGCTCTTTCCGACGTTATTCATCGAGCTCGATTGCAACGGAGGTCATGGTTATCCCCATGCTCGCTATGGATCGGCGGAGATTTCTGAAAAACGCGGCGGACGCCTACTGCGCGCAGATCATGCACGAACGGAATTCCGCACGCAGCGGAGCGAAGCAGTACACTGCTTTACGAGCTTTCACACGCAGAAGTTTTGCTGAACATGGACGGAGAGATTGCGATGCCTCGCTTTGCCGCCAACCTGACCATGATGTACACGGAGCACAGCTTTCTCGAGCGCTTTGCCGCCGCGGCGGCCGATGGCTTCACGGCTGTCGAGTATCTCTTCCCATATGAATATCCGGCGGCGACGCTGGCCGCGCAACTCAAGGAGCACGGCCTGCGCCAGGTTCTCTTCAATTCACCTCCCGGCGATTGGAAGGCCGGCGAGCGCGGCATTGCGGCGTTGCCTGGACGCGAGCGGGAATTCCGCGACGGTTTTTTACTGGCTTTGGAGTATGGTCTTGCGTTGGGAAGCTCGAGGATCCACGCGATGGCTGGCGTTGCGCCCAAGGGCGCGGATCGTGCACATTTACTGGGTGTGTACACGGCGAATCTGGCCTGGGCTGCGGAGCAGGCGCAAGCCGCAGGCGTGGAATTGCTGATTGAGCCGATTGCACAGCGCAATATTCCCGGCTTTTTCCTGAATCGGCAGGAAGAAGCGCATGCAATCGCGGCAGAGATCGGGGCGCCGAATCTCAAAATCCTGATGGACCTGTTTCATTGCCAGGTGGAAGAAGGAGACCTGGCGATGCGAATTCGGAAATATCTTGCCGATCCGCGGACGACGCGGATAGGCCACTTCCAGATTGCAGGAGTGCCGGAGCGCCACGAGCCCGACACGGGCGAGGTGCGTTATTCGTACTTGTTTGAATTGATCGATCAGCTCGGTTATGAAGGCTGGATCGGGTGCGAGTACGTTCCGGCCGGCAACACCTCGGCGGGCCTGGGATGGTTCAAAGATCTCAGCTCTTAGCTTTCAGCTTCTAGCTCTTTCGTGCAAAGTTTGAACCCGTGCAATCCCGCCCAAGCGAAGCTTGGACGGGGCACCCCAATTCCTCAGGACAAGAGAAGCCGTTCTATTTCACAACGCCAAACGTGAGCGTCGTGGTCGAGTGCATGGTTTGGCCAGGGTTCAAAGTCGTCGTCGGAAAATCCGGATGGTTTGGCGAATCCGGAAAGTGCTGTGTTTCGAGGCACAGGCCGGAGTGCTTGGTGTACTTCACTCCATGACGGCCGGTGAAGGATCCGTCCAGAAAGTTACCGGAGTAGAACTGTACGCCCGGCTCTGTCGTTTCCACGGTCAGCTTGCGGCCACTCACGGGATCGGTGACGATGGCGGCGAGGTGCAGCGTGCCGAGCTTGCCTTTGAGCACCCAATTGTGGTCGTAGCCGCCGGCAATCTTCAGTTGCTGGTTGTCATCGCCAATGCGCGCGCCAATGACTTCAGGCTTGGTAAAGTCGAGCGGCGTGCCGGCCACCGGAGCCAGTTCGCCAGTCGGGATCAGAGTCTTGTCGACAGGCGTGTAGCGGTCAGCGGCAATTTCCAGCTTCTGGTCAAGGATGTTGCCCTGGTCGTCGCCGTGCAAGTTGAAGTACGCGTGATTCGTCACGTTGATCACCGTGGGCTTGTCGGTGGTCGCGGTGTAATCGATCTGCAGAGTGTTGCCTTTGAGCGTATACCGCACCGTCGTGGTCAGCGTTCCAGGAAATCCCATGTCGCCGTCGGGACTGACCAGCGTGAACTCGACGCCGCCGGGAATCTCTTTCGACTTCCAGACGTACTGATTGAATCCCTTGGGTCCGCCGTGCAGCGCGTTGGGCCCGTCATTGAGCGGAATCTGATAGGTCTTTCCGTCGAGCGTGAATTTCCCGCCGGCGATCCGGTTTCCGTAGCGCCCGACGATGGCGCCCAGGTACGTCTTGTTATCGGCCAGGTAGCCTGCAAGCGAATCGTATCCAAGCACAACATCCGCCATTTTCCCAGAGCGATCCGGAGCCTTGACGCTCACCAGATGCGCTCCATACGCTGTGACTCTTACTTCGATCTGCGCGCTGGTCAGCGTGTAGATCGGGACGGAAACTCCGTCCGGCATCGTTCCAAAAACCGCCATCTTCGTTTCTCCCTTTGCGATGGCCGGAAGGGCCAGCGCCATAGCAATGATGAATGCAAGAACGTGAACAGTTCGCTTCACAAGTTACCTCTTTACCTTCGAGTTCGAGCACGCAGGCGCAATCGAATCGGCCCAGCGCGGATCAGCGCATGCCGGATTCAGGTTGCGATCGCGCACAAAAACGCTGCGTGCCAAATATATCTGAACCGGTGAGCGAACCCAAATACGGTGGACGGTGGAGGGTGATCGGTGGCCGGTAGAGTGCCGGTCGTGGACCGTGATTCGCGGATCGTGGATTCGGGGCCACGGGGAAAAGCGCATGAGTGAAGATTGAAACAGCGAGAAATGAGACAAGAGTCGAGGAATGAGACAGTTAAGGTGCAGGAATGCGCAGGTTGCAACCGGGCCGACTGCGTATTGATTCTAAAGGATTTGTTTGTCATAAATCCGGCGTAAATTGGCCCGTTTTGACGATTGCCTTGGAAGCGGTTTGTTGATTCTAAACGGGTTATCTGGCGAAGATTAAGCGAAATATACTCAGTTTTTTTATTTAATTATTTTCCGCGGATAGGACAGCGGGGTCAGCGGAGCTGGCGAGGTTAGCGGAGCTCGCGCAGGCAGCGGCGCGACTCTGGATTCGAAATGTTGCAGATGATTTCGCATGTATCTTCAAGACTACCGATTTGGCCGATTTAATCGGCAAACTTGGGAGATTTATTCGCGAGGGCGCAAGAGATGGAACGGGAAGGAGTTGGATCAGGTGCTGAGGCCTTAAGGCGGGGAGCGGACTCTTGACAGGCGGAAATGAGGGTGCGAGTCACGGCGGGTCTCGAAGGGGCGTCCCGTTTGGCCTCGAGTTCTTGTGACGGTTGAGACCAGCGGTTCCCGTCCTAACCGAGTCGGGGCGCCCGTGCTGTGCTGAATTGAATGGTCAAAAACGTTAGGGCGTGGCACCCTCCGTGACAGGCTCACTGGGCGTCTGACCGAATGAGTTCCTGAAAAGCAACCGCAGATCCCTCACTGCGTTCGGGATGACAACAAATCTGGTGGGCTTATGGCGGGTCAGTCGTCCCCTTCGCTCCGTTGGGGTGCACCGGGGGATCACCCGGGTGGAGTCGGTCGCCTTGTCGTGGTACATTCACATCACCCCCCTCAATCATCTAGGTTCCAACCGACGCAATGGAGGCAATTCGAGAGAATGAAAAGCGTTCGCACGTCCGTCACTCTGAGTACACTTTGCCTGGCAATTGCATGCACGCTGGGCGCGATGAACAGCCAGACTGCCAGGGCGCAGGCCTCGGCCCCGCCGATCGGGAACTGGCTCAATATCAACAAGACCAATGGCCTGGTGGTTGAGCAGAACGGTGTCTGCGGCTTCCTGGTCAATGGGAAGGCGAAATGGTCCGGCACCTGCAAATGGGAAACGCCCTCGGCCAAAGGCGGGATTCTGGATCTCCAGTACCCGATGCCTCTCCAGCCTGGGCACATTCGCTGGAGTGTGATCTGGGTGAACCAGACAACGATCACCCTGGATGGTGAGGCGTTCTACAAGCAGGCGAACTAGGGCGGAGCCGGGTTTGCCTTCGCGAAAGTTGCCGCCCGCGCTAAAACTCTGGCCGGCCGAGCCGGCGCGACCGCATTCGCTTGGCGAAGGATGGTGGGCGCTGTAGGATTCGAACCTACGACTTCCACCGTGTGAAGGTGACACTCTACCGCTGAGTTAAGCGCCCGGAAAAGGCAATGGAAGGATTTCGCCCGGCCCGGTGACCGCCGTGAAACACGGAGCCAAAAAGACCCGGCCGGAGGGTCATTTTCGCGACGGATTGCTTTCGCCGAACCGTTTCAGGTCCGCGCAAAAGGGAGCCGCGCAAAAGCCGATCCCGTAGGGTAGAGTAACACCAGCAGGGCTTTACGGCCAAACCGCACACGGTTACCGGCAGCAGTTTCACCGTGGAGAGCGTGGAGGGCCCGGAGCCAAGTGAGCCATGCTCTGGAGAGCACGTTCAATTCGCCGGGAGAGCGAGCTCCCGATTGACGGGGAAGCGGGGCTGCGGCCGATTTCGGGCAGTGGCGGCTCCCGAATACCTTCCGGCCTGGCCCGGGCCGACGCCCTGGCTCAGAACGCGCAACCGGGGGCGGCCGAAGAGGGCCCCGAGGACGGAAATCCGGGCGAGGAAACCGCTTACGGAGCGCAACCTTCCGGCTCGGATGGGGTTCCAGAAGATATGGCAACGATGGTCCTTAACGGTCCGGCGTTGGGTACGGGAGCGGCTCTCAGGCCGGGGGAGACTCGTGCGGCTCTGAGGGACGAACTGGATCCCAAGAGCGACGCAGCCATTATGCTGCGGGTGGCCGAAGGCGACGAAGCCGGTTTTAATTACCTGGCAGCAAAATATCAACGGCCGATGATTCATTTCCTCTACCGGATGGTCGGGAACCAGGCCGTTGCCGAAGAGCTGGCGCAGGAAGTGTTTCTTCGCGTCTATCGTGCCAGAAGCAGCTACCGGGCCGAAGCCAGATTTACGACGTGGCTCTACCGGATTGCGACCAACCTGGCGGTCAATCATGCGCGGGACACCCGGCATGAACGGTCGGCGCAAACGGTGTATCTGGATCAGCCGGACGAGGAGAGCGGCACGACTCCCGATGTGGCTGACGATGAGCCGACGGCGGAGCAGCAGCTGTTGCGCGATGAGCGCATGGCCGCGATTCGGCGGCACGTGATGGCGCTGCCCGAGAGGCAGCGGATGGCCGTGTTGATGCACAAGTACCAGGGGATGGATTACCGGCAGATCGGGGATGTGCTCAAATTGAGCGAATCGGCAACCAAATCGTTGCTGTTTCGCGCTTACCAGACTCTGCGGGACAAGCTGAAGGATTTTGTTTGAAGGCATGAGTGAAAAGAAGCCGGAGCCTCAGAATCGGGAATCGACCGGCGGAAACATGGGGTGGAGATCATGAAACAGTTGAAAACAAATTGCGCGGGGATGGATGCTGAGCTGGCGGGAATGCTGCTCGATCCCGGCCCTGCCTCTGCCAAGGTTCAAGCGCATGTTGCGGAATGTGAGCGTTGCCAGGGCGAGCTTGAAGGAGCTGAAGGCGACCATGCAGATGCTGGATGCCTGGGAGGCTCCCGCGCCCAGCCCTTATTTCCTTACGCGGCTTGGCGCCCGGATGCGTGAAGAGCGCGAGGCCCCGCCGGCCGGCTGGCTGGCCGGCGCCATCGCGCGGCTGCGCGCAACTGTGGCTTATGGTCCGGGATTGCACGCGCGTCCGTTGGCGGCCGTAGCGCTTACGGTCCTGTTGCTTGTGGGCGGCGGTACCTACCTGGGCGTGACAGACTGGATGCAGCCCGCGCAACCCGCTGCTCAAAATGCTGCTGTGGTGCATGACCTGCAAACTCTGGATAGCAATGCGCAGGTGCTGGATCAGATGGAAGCGCTCACCAACAACCAGAATGGAGATTGAAGCATAACCATTTCGGTCTTGCCGGGAGCCTCGCGCCGGAGGCGCCGGCTCGGAGAACGACTCGTGAACAGGACTTCAAACGCGGAAAGATTGCGTCCGGCGGCAATTGCCGGGGCAGTCCTGTTCCTTTGCCTGAGCGTTGTCACCGCGCCGGGCCAGCGCGGATTGGATCGCAGGGCTTCGCAGGGGCAGTTCCGATTTGCCCAAATGCAACGCCGGCAGAATCGACCCCAGAATCAGCGGCCAAATCTGAATCAGCGGCGACCGTACCAGAATCAACAAAGGCCGTACCAGCCGCAACAGCGGCCTTACCAGAATCAGCAAAGGCCGTATCAGCCGGCGCCGCAATATAACGCGCCGCAACGGCAAGCGCCCGCATATCCGGCTTATGGCGGCCGTCCAGGCACTCCGGCGCCGAACTATGCCCGTCCGGCTTATCCTGATGCAAATCGCCAGGGAAACATGTATCCCGGCGCCGCACCTCCGGGGCATTTAGGCGACTGGCTCAATCGGCATCAGGGCATGGCGCCCCAGGATCAGGAACGTTTGCTGCGGAGCGACCCCAGCTTCAACCGATTGCCGCCAGCTACGCAGCAACGCCTGGTGCAGCAGCTGCATCAACTGAATCAGCTGCCAGAACAACAGCGCGAGCGCCGACTTGCGCGCAGCGAGATGCTGGAACGCATGTCGCCGCAGGAGCAGATGCAGGTTCGGCAGGCGGGACGCAGCTTTATGGCGCTCCCAGCCGATCGACAGGCCGTGGTCAAGCGCGCGTTTCAGGATCTGCGCTCTGTGCCCCTCGATCAACGCGATACGGTGCTCAACTCGGCGCGTTACCAAAGCCAGTTCAGTCCGGACGAGCGTGCCATTCTCGGCAATCTGCTGCGCGCGGAACCGTACGAGCCGCCCCGGTAATGATGGTTCGCGGCGCTGGGAGCTTTATGGGATAGCCCCGCGTCGTTCATCTGTTACAAGATTATGTAGCCGAAATGCAGGTCCTTCGACTAGGTCGCCGCGGCGACCTCGCTCAGGATGACATTGCATTTGTTCGATGAGCTTCAGCGTCAGGATGCAATTTTGCTCGTGAAGAAATCGAGCGATTTCGTCAGGCCTTCCTTCAGGCCGATACGCGGCTCCCAGCCCAGCAGCGTGCGGGCCTTGGTAATGTCGGGCCTGCGGCGCATGGGATCGTCCACCGGCAACTCGACGTAACTCAACTCGCTCTTCGATGCCGTTATTTCCAGAACTGTCTTGGCACATTCGAGGATCGTGAACTCTTCGGGATTGCCGAGATTGACGGGGAGATGCTCCTGACTGCGCGACAGGCGGACGATCCCCTCGATTAAATCGTCGACATAGCAGAAACTGCGCGTCTGGCTGCCATCGCCGTAAATCGTCAGCGGCTCGCCGCGCAACGCCTGCATCATAAAGTTCGAGATGACCCGGCCGTCGCCGGGGTGAAGACGTGGGCCGTAGGTGTTGAAGATGCGCACCATGCGTGTATCGACGCCGCGCGAGCGGTGATATGCCATCACCATGGCTTCGCCAAAACGCTTGCCTTCGTCGTACACCGAGCGAGGGCCCACGGGATTTACGTTGCCCCAATAGGTTTCCGGCTGGGGATGCTCCAGAGGATCGCCGTAGCATTCTGAGGTCGATGCCTGGAGGAATCCCGCGCCATACCGTTCTGCAATCCGCAGCGTGTTTTCAACTCCCAGCGAGCCAACGCGGAGCGTTTCAATGCCCAGGCGCAGATACTCCGGAGGGCTGGCCGGTGACGCCAGGTTGAAAACATAATCGACGTGTCCCGGATCGAAGGCCGCGCAAATATCGCGCTGCTCAAAACGAAAGCGCGAATCGTTGGCGAGATGCGCGATGTTTCCCTGGTCTCCCGTGCTCAAGTTGTCGACGCCGATGACCAGGTAGCCTTCGCCGAGCAGGCGGTCGGTGAGGTGAGAGCCGAGAAATCCAGCGGCGCCGGTTACGAGAGCGGACTTAGAGCGGTTCCCCAATTAACGTGCCCTTTCTAACGATTTGCAAGGTGGATTTTACCTTCACCCCAGCGACAAAGACCTTTCGCCAGGGACCCCGACGGCGAAAAATCCACTCGGCAATTGTGGCTCAGGATGTCGCAATCGTGGGACCGCTGTAGCCAAGACTTAATACTCCGGAACTGAGAGCTAAAACGGAAATCGGTTTACCGCGGGGTACGCTTAAGACTTCCATTTACACTGGCGATTTGCGCGGCTTACCTTCCTGCGCGTGGTAGGTTGCCTGCCTTCCCACGCTCACGTAGGTGAAGCCGTTTCTCTGCATCTCCTGGGGTTTATACAGGTTGCGGCCATCGATGACGATGGGGAAACGCAGCGCACGATTCAAGCGCGCCAAGTCGATCGCGGCAAATTCCTTCCAGTCTGTCAGGATCAGAGCCGCGTCGGCATCCTTCGCCGCCTCGTATACGTCGTGTGCATACTTCATGTTTGCGGCGGGCGGCAGTGCCTCCTTCGCGCGCTCCATCGCCGCCGGATCGTAGGCGGTGACAATGGCGCCTGCCTGCAGCAATTGCTTGATGATGGCGATCGCTGGTGAATCGCGAATGTCGTCGGTATCGCCCTTGAAAGCCAGGCCCAGCGCAGCCAGGTGCTTGCCGCGAAGCGTCCAAAGCGCGGAACGCACCTTGTTGAAGAACACATCCAGTTGCGTATCGTTGATTTTGCGAACTTCTTCAAGTAGTTGAAGATTGACGCCCCGCTCCTGTGCCACCCAATGGAATGCGGCCACATCCTTGGGGAAGCAGGATCCTCCATACCCCAGACCCGCGCGCAGGAATTTGGAACCAATGCGGCTATCCAGACCGATCCCGGCGGAGATGTCTTCGATGTCCGCGTCCACTGCCTCAGCCAGGTTCGCGACGGCGTTGATGAAGGAGATCTTCATGGCCAGAAACGCATTTGACGCGTGCTTGATGATCTCCGCGCTCTGCGTTGAAGTAACCAGCAACCGCGCAGGGTGCGCTTTGCTGCACGCTCCAGCTATGGCTCCCGGCTGCTCGTAGTAGGCTCCGCCCGTGAGTGGCTCATAGATGCGCCGCAGCATGCTCGCTGCGCGATCATTGCCGGCCCCCACCACGATGCGGTCGGGATGCAGAAAATCAACCACCGCCGTGCCTTCGCGCAGGAACTCGGGATTGGATACAACATCAAACTTTTCCTGATCCACTCCGTGCCGGTGCAGCACGCGGCGTATCCAGTCGTTGGTGTAAACCGGAACCGTGCTCTTCTCCACGATTACCTTATAGCTCTTGATGGCGCGCGCGATTTCTGCCACCACCGCCTCAACATACGACAAGTCCGCGGCGCCGCCATCGCCCTGCGGTGTGCCTACGGCGATGAATACGGCTTCACTCTGTTCAACGGCCTCGGCGAGTTGCGAGGTAAAGACCACTTTGCTGCCGCCGTGCTTTCGCAGCAGGTCAGGCAAATGCTCCTCGAAGATGGGCACGCCGCCCTCGCAGAGCTGCTTTACCCGAGCCTCATCGTTGTCGACACAAACGACCCTGTGACCCATGTCTGCAAAACAGGCCGCCGCCACCAGGCCTACGTATCCTGACCCGATCACACAGATTGATACTTGATCTGGCATGCTTTCCCTGCTTTCCCTTGCCCCATTTCACAATTGCCGCTATAGGCGGTGGGCGCTTCCCTTCGCGCACCCGCTCAACGTCCCGGCGATTCCGCGGCGGCTCCAGCCAATCATCGGCCCACCGACATTTTATCTTGCTGTTTGTCCACTGGTGATGACGCTTTGGTTGCAGCCGCATCTTCGCTGATACCGCTGGTTCGTTGATGCGCGGGGACCGGCGTCCCAAAGCGTCCCAAAGCCTCTCCAATTGGGTTCGGCGGCACGTTCCAACGCCTCTCCTCGGCTACAATTGGAAGTAGGCCAAAGGTCATATTCTTTGCGCATTGCGCGCAAAACAAGCAAGGAGCTCCAACCTCTATGGCGATTCCCGCCACTCAATTACGCCCGGGCATGATCATCAAGCATAACGACCAGCTTCACACGGTTTTCAAGGTCGAGCATCGTACGCCCGGCAATCTTCGCGCCTTCATCCAGGCGAAACTGCGCAACCTTAAATCGGGCGCCATGTTCGAGCACCGCTTCCGTTCCGCCGACGCCATCGAAAAGGTGGTGGTGGACGAGGTTTCCATGGAATTCCTCTACGCCGACGGCGACGACTACTACTTCATGAATCCTGTTGATTACGAGCAGACCGTTCTGAAGAGCGCCACGCTCGGCGATGCCGTCGAGTACCTTACGCCGAATCTGCAAATCAAGGTGAGTTACTTTGACGGGATGCCGGTGGGAATCGAGCTGCCGCAGACCGTGGACCTGCAGGTGGTGGAAACCGAGCCGGGACTCAAGTCGGCAACGGCCTCGAGCGTGACCAAACCCGCCAGGACCGAAACCGGTCTCGTGGTCCAGGTTCCACCGTTCATCAATGAGGGCGAAAAGATCCGCGTGGACACGAGCGAAGGCGCATATCTGAGCCGCGCGTAATATCAAGCCGCGAGAAGGAGAAATCATGCCGGTCCCTCAGGTTATTGCTTCGGCCGCTGGCAATTATCGCTTCAACTCAGAGAACCTGGTGAAGATGGTCGCGGATCTTTCGCCCGAGGAGTGGCTCAAGCGTCCGGGCGAGAGCACGAACCATATCGCATGGATCGTTGGACACATGGCTTATTGCCGGGGCCGGATGCTGCACTTCGTCGGCACAGAATGGTCGCTGCCGGCGCTGGAAAATTTTGGCCGCGGCAAAAAGCTGATGAATGACTCCGCATACCCTGCGCCCTTGGCGCTGCTTGACGCATGGCGCGAATCCGGCTCGGCGCTTGACACCGCACTCGAGAGCGTCTCCGGCGATCTGCTGGCGCAGGCAGCAACGCAGGGTCCTCCAAGCCTCGATGGAAAGATCGGTGGCATCGTCAACTTCATGGCCATCCACGAGACCTACCATCTGGGCCAGGTCTCTTGTCTGCGCTCCTGGCTGGGGCACAAAGGCGTAATGGGATAGCCGCGCACAGTGCGCGCCTTCCGTTCCGCACTCGATTGGCTGCGATTTCCGGTGCAAGAAAGGCCTCGGGCTGCGTTCTGGGTTTAGCTGGTGAATCGAAGCACGCCAGTCCGGGAGGGTTCGATGAAGTCCTTGCTTTGCTCACTTCTCGTGGTCCTGGGCAGCCATACGGCTCTTGCCGCGCCGCCGACCTCTGACGCAGCTGACCGGACGGAGGCGGTGAATGGCAGCAACGCCTTCGCCGTCGACCTCTACGCGCAGCTCTCGAAGCAGCCGGGCAATCTTTTCTTTTCACCGGAGAGCATCTCGACCGCGTTTGGAATGGCCTACGCCGGCGCGCGTGGCCAGACAGCAACGGAGATGCAGCACGTTTTCCACTTCACGCTGCCGCCGGATCGGCTGCACCCGGCAATGGGCGCTCTGCTCGCTGCGATGAACGCGCAGCACAAGGGCTATGAACTGCACGTGGCCGATGCGCTTTGGGCGCAGCAGGGTTCGAACTTTGAGGAGAGCTACCTCAAACTTGTGCAATCCGATTACGGCGCAGGCTTTCACCGCGTCAACTTCAAGATTTCGCCCGACAGCGTGCGCACGACCATCAACGCGTGGGTCGAAAAGCAGACCAACGACAAGATCAAGGACCTGCTGGGCCCGGGAGTGCTTAACTCATCGACACGCCTTGTGCTCACCAATGCCATCTACTTCAAGGGCGACTGGCAGAATCCGTTCGACGCCGAAGCTACGCAGAAGGAAGAGTTTCATCTCTCCGCCACGCAATGGGTGATGACGCCGATGATGCATCGCACCGGCAGCTACAGTTACTTCGATGGCGGAACGTTCCAGGCGCTGGAGCTGCCTTACGCCGGCAATGAGATTTCGATGGTGGTTCTGCTTCCGAAAGATACAGACGGCCTCGCCGCGCTGGAACAATCGTTCACTTCGGGAGTTGCAGGCGATTGGATTCAGAAACTGGAACCCGTGGACAAGGTCATTCTGACGCTGCCGAGCTTTACCATGACGCAGCAATTTGAGCTGAGCAGCACGCTGAGCGCGATGGGCATGGAGCAGGCTTTCAGCGGCTCGGCAGATTTCTCGGGCATGACGGGCAAGCCGGACTTCAGTATCTCGGCGGCCATCCACAAGGCCTATATCGATGTGAACGAAAAGGGTACCGAAGCCGCGGCAGCCACTTCCATCGTGATGCGCGCGACGGCCATGCGCCAGGAGTTCCCCGCGCCTCCGCCGATCGTCTTCCGCGCCGATCATCCGTTCCTGTTCATCCTGCTCGACAGAAAATCCGGCAGCATGCTGTTCCTTGGACGCGTGGCCGATCCGACGAAATAGAGCCACTGCGCCAGATGCGATGGCTCGTTAATCGGAAAGATTGCGAAGGTCACTTGCCGTCGGGCAGCTTGACCAGGCGCGCTTCGAGCAGCGCCTCAATCACCTTCAGTGCTTCAAGCGCCGACTCGGCGACCGGTTCGTCGACCTGAACAACGGCCAGCGCTTTCACAAGTTCTCCGCCGCGTCGCGCACCCATCCGCTCGCGTCCGAGCGCGAAGTTGGCGATGTTCACTCCCTGCTCGCCCAGGATGGTGCCGATGCGCCCGATGACACCAGGCACGTCGAGGTTGCGGCACACGACTAGAGTGCCCTCGAGCGGAGCTTCGACGTCGATGCCGTCGAAAGCCAACAGGCGCGGCTGCTCGCCGTGAATCACCGTGGCGCTGGCGCGGCTCTCGCCCTGCGCGGTGTGCAGCACGAGTGTGAGCACCGTGGCCGCGCCGCCGCGATGGCTCTCTTCCTTCTCTTCGTGCACGCGAATGCCGCGTTCCGCAGCGACAGCAGCCGCGTTGATGCGATTCACATTCTCGGATCCTTGCAGCAGGCCGGCGATGGCAGCGTTGCGCACCAGTTCGGTTTTGGCTTCGGTGAGCGCACCGCCATAGACAATATGAATCGAGTCGATGCCGGATTTACCGCCGCCTTTGCCCGCCTGGGCCAGAAACGATCCAAGCCGCCCGGCGAGGTCGATGTAGGGAGCAAGTTGCACGTACTCCTCACGGCTGAGTGATGGAACGTTGACCGCGTTCTGCACAACGCCCTGCTTGAGGTATTCGCACACCTGATGCGCGATCTGGATGCCGACGGCCTCTTGTGCCTCGGCCGTGGATCCAGCGACGTGCGGCGAAAGAATCGCGTTATCGAGCTCAAAGTAGGGCGAGTCCCTGGGCGGCTCGACTGCGAATACGTCGAGCGCCGCACCCGCTACTTGCCCGCTCTTGAGCGCGGCAGCCAGATCGGCATCGACAACCAGCTCACCGCGCGCGCAGTTGACGATGCGGACGCCTTTCTTCATGGTGGCGATGGTTTTGGCATTGATGACGCCGTGCGTCTGCGGCGTGAGGCCCACATGCAGCGTGAGAAAATCCGAATTTCTAAAAAGATCTTCGACCGAAACCAGGGAAATACCGTTTTCGCGGGCGAGCGATGCGGAGACAAATGGATCGGTTCCGATGATCTCCATGCCGAAACCACGGGCGCGCTTGGCTACTTCAAGGCCGATGCGGCCGAGGCCCAGAATGCCGAGGGTTTTGCCGCGCAACTCGGTGCCCTGCAGATTTTTCTTCTCCCACTTGCCGGCGTGCATGGTGGCATTGGCTGAGGGAATTTTGCGCGCCAGCGCGATCATCAGTCCGATGGTCAGCTCGGCAACAGCTACGGCGTTGGCTCCCGGCGTGTTCATGACCACGATGCCGCGTCGGGTTGCGGCCTCGGCATCAATGTTGTCCACGCCTACGCCGGCGCGGCCAATCACGCGCAATTTGGGCGCGTGCTCCAGCAGCGCATCGTCTACCTGCACCGCGCTGCGGACCACGAGCGCGTCGGCATCGACCAGCGCGGCGGGCAAGCCGTCAGGCAACTGATCGTGTGTCTTGACTTCCCATCCCGGCTCGCCTGCAAAAACGGCTAAAGTGGCCGGAGAAACTTTTTCCGCCAGTACGACCTTCATGGCTGCTCCCTTGTCCGCCGCGGCGGACGCGCTTGTGTACTCGTCAAAGCGAATGCCCTGCTGTTCGCAGAGCAAGTCAAACATGCGCACCACGGCTGCGTGCGGCTTGCCCTCGCCGCGCTCGTATTTGGTGAGCGAGTTGGGATGCACTCCCAGCCGCTCCGCCATCTCGTATTGATAGAGATCGAGCTGCTTGCGCGCGATGAGCAGCTTTTCTCCGAAACTAAGCTCTGTCATGAACCCTCTTCCGCGAGCCAGCGGAGCTAGCGGTGTTAGCGGAGCTAGCGGAGCTTTGAAAACCACGTCCGACGTTTGTGCTAACCCGCCAGCACGCGCGGAGCGCGGCTAGCAACGCGAACTCCGCTATTGCTTCACTGCTTTCGCATACACTTCCTGCGCCGCGGCGACGGCCTGGCCGAACTTCACGGGCAATCCGAGGTTGTCCTTGGCGATGTGCTCCATGGCGCCAAGCAGCGCGATGGTATCGAGATAGTCAAAGAAGCCAAGATGCGCGACACGAAAGATCTTTCCCTGCATCTCGCCCTGGCCGTTGGCAGCTACCAACGCGAACTTCGCCTTGAGCGCCTTGACGACCACGCCAGAGTCCATGCCCTCGGGCACCGCAACGGCAGTGGCAGCGGCTGCCGGAGCGGTGGGCGCGAAGAGCGTGAAGCCGAGCGCGACAAGGCCATCGCGAGTGGCTTCGGCATTCACCTGCGCATTGTCGATCAGCGCAATGCGGCCCTTTTCAAGATCGCCGCCCGCCTGCCCGGCGATGTAATCGAGTGCAGCGCCCAGCGCGGCGACCAGAGCAACGGCCGGAGTGTAGGCGCTTTCGCCCTTGACCGCGTTCTTGCGTTCCTTGCGCAGGTCAAAGTAGTAGCGCGGATTCTTGGTGGTCTCCATGGCCGCCCAGGCGCGATCGCTCACGCTCAAATAGGCGAGGCCAGGAGGAATCATCACGGCCTTTTGCGAGCCGCCGATGATCACATCGATGCCCCATCCGTCGACGTCGAAGTGCGTGGTGCCGAGGCCGGTGATGCCGTCGACCACAAGGAGCGTATTCGGCGCAAGCTCGTCGCGTAACTTGGCAATCGCTTCCACGTCGTGGCGAACTGCCGTCGACGTTTCAGTGGCCTGCATGTAAATGACCTTGTGCTCAGGCTTGAGCGCGGCACGGACTGCGGCCAGGTCAAAGGTTTGTCCGTAAGGAGCGGTGACCACGTCAGGCACGCAGCCGAAAGCTTTCGCGAGGCCCGTCCAGCGCTCGCCGAATTTGCCGGCGGTGAGAACGAGCACCTTGTCGCCGGGCGATGTCAGGTTCGAGACCGAAGCTTCCATTGCGCCGGTACCGGAGCAGGCCAGAAGCAGCACATCGTTCTTTGTTCCGACGAACACCTTGAGCTGCGCGAGAACTTTTTGAAAGAGCGCGCGGAACTCCGCGGTTCTGTGATGCATGTCAGCCGCGGCCATGGCGAACTGAGCTGCGGGAAGAAGCGGCGTTGGGCCGGGAGTAAAAAGGCGAGTCTTACGAATCATTTTTGTCCCTCGCTGTGGGCCGGCATTTAAGTAGGCCGGCAATCACATAATACACAATTTTGTGGTTTTTGTGGTTATTAGGGATGTGGAAATCAGACTAAATAGCAAAGAAATGGCCGGATCTCGCGATCCGGCCACATTCGTGAATCAGCGCGAGCGGGTGTTACCGCCGTCCTCCTCCGCCGCCGCCGTGGAAGCCTCCGCCGAATCCGCCACCATGGAATCCACTACCTCCATGGAACCCACCAGATACCACGTGCCCCCCGCCCTCAAATCCGTGACCGCCGTAGTAGCCGTGCCCACCATAGAAGCCGCGGCCATGGAAGCCCCAACCGCCGTAGAAGCCGCCCCACGGATAGAATCCCCAGCCGAACGGGCTGAAGAACGGATCCCAACCGAGGTAGGTATAGCCCCACATGTACGGATCCCAATACCATCCGGGATTGAATCCGGGCCCATAGGCGTACTCACCGGCGATCTGGTTGTTAGCCTCGGCCAGGTAATGCGAGCGCAGGCTGCTCCAGTTATAGAGATCGTCGTGGTCCGGATGCGCGTTGAAGTCCGCGGTCTTTTCGTGCGCGCCGTCCGCCACGAGCGCGAGTTCATGGTGACTTTTCACCGTCTCCCACTTGTTGCCGGCCAATTGCACCTCCGCGCGGCCATCGAAAACCATGGCCTCAGGCTGGTTGGCATCGAACTCGTAGTAGCCAGTTTTCATCAACTGCGTAGTCACGCCGTTATCGACGATCTGGATCATGTTCTGCGGAAAGATCTGGTCGACTTCCACCGCTGCCCGGCCCTTTTCCAGCTCGACCTGCGTCTGAGTCAGGTCAGGAGAAATCATTTTCACCGCGCTTTGATCGTCAACGCGCAGAAAAACTCCCGGCGTGAGCAGAATCTCAGCCTTGCCGGCGCCGGTGGCGAGTTCGTCGCCAGGGCTGAGCGCGATGTTTCCCACGCTGCGGTTGTTTATGGGGCTTCCGTCGACAGATGCAGCGCCCTCGATGTAGTTCACCGTGCCCGGGCGCGCAGGGTTGGCAGGCGCGGCCGGGTTGGGAGCGTCGGCGCCGAACGCAGGCAACGCAAGCAATCCCAACCCCCCAGCCGCGATCATCATTCTCCAGTGCTTCATGGTCATTCACCTCTCGCACTCGTATAAATGCGGCGGCGCCTGAAATGTTCCGCGCCTAGGGATAAATCGATTTCGCCATGCAAAATCGAAAATCGTGCGAGCCGGCATCGTTGGCGAGGCTCGCGCATCGCATGGACCGTAGACTTTTCGATCCAGAGAATTCGCTCCGGCCGGCAGCGCCGGTACGGCGCGGATCCAGTGGGCTGCGGATTCGTGCGCGTGCCTGCTCAATTAGAATCTGCAATTGAGGAAGACCAAATGACCGACGCAGGCGAACTTGAAGCCCTTGTAAGTCAACAGATTGTCGCCGCCATGAAGGCGCACGACGCGGAGCGGACCCAGACGCTGCGTCTGATCAAGAACGCGCTGAAAAACAAGGCGATTGAAAAGCGCGAGGCGCTGACCCAGGCCGAGAGTGAGCAGGCTCTGGCGACGATGATCAAGCAGCGGCGCGACTCGATCGATCAATTCGCCAAGGGCAACCGGCCCGACCTTGTGGCCAAGGAGCAGGCCGAAATCGTGGTTATCGAGGAGTTTCTGCCCAAGGCGCTCGATGAAGCGGGTTTGGCGAAGCTGGTGGCGGAGACGATTGGCGAGCTTACGGGAACCTTGGGGCACAAGCCCACGGTGAAGGAGATGGGCCCGGCAATGAAGGCCGTCCAGGGCAAGCTGCAGGCGGCGAGTCTGCGCGCCGATGGGCGCCTGGTGAGCGAGCTGGTAAAGAAAGAGTTAGCGAGCTGACAGGCGGCACGCCTTGACGCTGGGCACGTTCCTGTCAGACCTGCCAATGACCACCAGCAGACCATTCTCCCGCGCACGAAACTAATCCTCTCAATCAGGGTTCCTTTGTGTAAGCCCTCCCCCCGGGCTGCCGGATTCCATTTCCATGCACGAATGGGATCCGGCATTTGCACTAGCTCGGAATGGACTGAGAGGGACCATGGAACTCCCAACGAATCTGCGTGATTCTTCCTTCGCCTCGGCTCCAGCGCATCTGAACCAGCCGCATTTTCAATCGATCTCTCTCAGCGCGTCCGCGCCACGGAGAACGAGCGCGATGTGGTTGATTCCCTGCGCAGGGCTTGCAGTCGCGTCGCTTGCTTTTGCAGCCAGCGCCATCGGCCAGAAACCACATCCCGGCGTGCCGTACTACGGACCCGACGGCATCAATCCGAACGGCCAGTCTACGCAGCAGTATCCGCAGCCCGCGCCGCAAAACAATACCGCGCAGCAGCCGGTCCAGCAGCCGCAGTATGCGCCACCTCCGCAAGGCTATCCCGATCAGCAGCCGCAATACGCGCCGCCTCCTGACCAGCAGCCGCAGTACGCGCCGCAGACGCAGTATGCCGACCAGACGCCGCAGTATGCGCCGCAATACTCCGCTCCGCAGCAGCCATATCCGCCGCAATCCTATGCGGACCAGAACCAGGCACCGCCCTACGATCAGCAAGACCAGAGCCAGGCTCCCGCGCCGGCACAGTCGTTGAGCGCGCAGGATCTCGAACAACTCCTGGCGCCGATCGCGCTTTATCCAGACTCGCTGCTGGCGCAGATTCTTGCCGCGTCAACATACCCAGCCGAGGTGGCCATCGCCGACCAGTGGGTGCAGCAAATGCGTGCGGAGGGCTACGGCTCACCCGATCAGATTGCCGCCGGCGCCAATGCGCAAAGCGGCTGGGACCCGAGTGTAAAGGCGCTCACGGCGTTTCCTGACGTGCTGGACCTGATGAATCACGATCTGCAGTGGACCACAAACCTGGGGAATGCTTATTACAACCAGCCGCAGGACGTGATGCAGACCGTTCAGGTGCTGCGCGACCGCGCCGAGCAGGCCGGCAATCTGCAATCGACCCCGCAGGAAGAAGTGACCAACGACCAGGGCTACATCGACCTGGCTCCGACAAATCCGCAAGTGGTGTATGTGCCCACCTACAATCCGTGGGTTGTTTACGGACCGCCCATCGCGCCCTATCCCGGGTTCTCGTTCGTCGGAGCGCTGGGCAATTTCTTTGGCGGCATTCCGATTCAGTACGGGCTCAGCTTTGCGCTGGGAGCTTTCGATCGCATGCCCTTTGGCTGGCTGGCGTGGGGCCTTGACTGGCTGGGTCACGCGATTCTCTTTGACCATTCCGGCTATTACACGCACAGCCGCGAAGTGGCCGATTGGGGTTTGCCGCGTGGCGGACCACGCGCTTACGGTCGCGGTCGTTCGTGGAGCGCGCGCGGAAACTCATATTACGCGAATGGCGGCCGCCAGGGATATGACCGCGGTGGCAGAGACCAGCGCGGCGGATGGCCCAACAATGCCGGCGAGCGAGGCGCGCAATCCTACAGCCGCTCCGCACAAGACTACGCGCGTGCCGCACCACGACAGAACTACAGCTATACCCACGCGGCGTTGCCTTCGCAGCAGGACTATAACCGCATGCCGGAGCAGAACTACGGTTACCGCCCGCAAACGTACCCTAACCGAGCGCAGACTTATATGAATCGCGGATACGAAACCGGGCCGCGGAGTTATAGCAATCCAGGCTCGAGATACGGCTACAGCGGCCGGTCCAACTATGGATACAACGGGCCGCAGAACTATGCGACGAGGCCGAGCTTCGGTTATTCCAATCCTTCGCAAGCCTATCGCGCGCCTCAGCAAAACTACTCTCGCGGATACTTGAGCCGCTCGTATGAGAACTACGGCAACACCATGGCGCGGAATGAGCGCTCCGGCGGATTCCATCCCTTCGGTGGCGGAGAGTCAAGATCATTCTCCGAGCGCGCGCCAAAGTTCTCCTACAAGGCGCCGAAGAGTTTTGGCGGAGGACACCAGAGCTTCGGAGGCGGGCACGAGAAAGCGCCGAAGATGAGCCATTCCGGCGGCGGAAACCACCGCCGTTAAGCAAAGTCATTCGGTCGCGAGGCAAGTGTTGCAGGCGTTTGCCTGCGCCCAGGCCGCACTTCATTCAGAATCGACTCAGATCCGTATCGGGCGCGGGATACCCGAGCACGCGGCACATGGCCACGATCTGCCCCTTGTGGTGAAACGCATGGGTCAGGACGTGATGAAGAATGAACGCCGGAGTGCGAACTGCAATGTCTCCCCTGGGAAAACGAAGCTCCGTATCGCTGTTCAGCCTCTCATTCGTGAGGCCTGACAAATAGGCCAGAGTCTGTTCACCGATTTCGCGCTGCAAGAGTCGCGCCTCGGCGACGGTGGGGCAGTCGCTTGGATTCCGGTCGCTGAATCGCAGTCCCTGGATCGCGTGGACCCAGAATCCTTCGCAGTTGAAAACGTGAATCACCTGTTGGCAAAGAGTAGGAAATCCGAAGCCCGGAACTTCCTTACCATAGTCGCTTGCGGGGATCGTGGACAGGTGATCGAGCACGAGGCTAAGGCAGTCGTGCGTCCAGAAATGAAACTTTCGTACGCCGTCAACGGTAAACATCAAGGTCGCTCAGAGGCCGATCGTCAGGATTGGCCGGGATTCCAGAATTCGAGCGCTGGGCAGTCAGAATATACCGGCATCTCGAACACCGCAAGATGAAAGCGCGATGAATTCCAAGGGCTCGCATAGACCGTGACGGCCCTCAAGCTCTAACATTGCCTCTCAACGAGGTCATTTGCGGGCTCTCACCCGGCATGTCGATGAAACTCCCCGGCACCCTCAGGATCCTGTTCTTCTTGTTGTGCGCGCTCGCCGTTTTGCGAGCCGGCGCGCAGGGTCCGCCCTATCAAACCGACGATCCTGTTCCCGTTAATCTCCATCACTACGAGTTCTACATTTTCGGCGGCGTCGACGGCACTCCCGTGGAGCTCGATTCGGCAGGTCCTGCGTTCGAGTTCAATTGGGGCGCTATTCCGCGCGTTCAACTTCACGCCATTCTTCCCTTCGGCGTGGCAGCCCCGTTGAATCATCCTGTATATGCGCCGAGCGGAGAAGGGCCTGATGCTTTTGGACTCACGGACATGGAACTAGGAGTGAAGTTGGCGTGGATTAAGGAGACGAAGCACTTTCCGCAAATCGGCAGCTTCACCATGTTCGAGATGCCCTCGGGAAACTACAACAAAGGGCTCGGCGTGGGAAAGGTATGGTACAAGCTGCCCATCTGGCTGCAAAAAAACGAAGGCAAGTGGCTGTTTGATGGCGGCGGAGGCTACCAGGTGGTGCCGCAAACCGGCTTTCGCAACTTTCCCTACACCGGCTGGCTGATCAAGCGAGAACTCAGCGAGCAGTTGGAACTCGGCGCAGAGGTCTTTGCGCACGGCGCCGAGGGCATCGCAGCGGCGCAGACCCAATCCTCCACCATGATCGATGTCGGAGGCTACTACCACTTCAAGCGCAATACCAACGAGCAGTTTCTGTTCTGCTATGGCCACTCGGTCGCCGGGCAAACCGAGAACTACGCTTACGTGGGTATGTATTGGACGTGGGGCAAGGATGCGAAGAGCGACGCGCCGGACGACAAGAAGGCGACAGGGGCTGGTCTGCTTTTTCCGGCGCCGCCGGACTGAAGCGGGCTCTGACAGAACGCGATTACGACATTCGCATGCGGAAAGGAGGGCTTACATGGAGATTTCGGTACGCGGTCTCTGGACGATGATCCACGGGATGGGCTTCGGCGCGCTCTACCTCATGGCTTGTTCCGGCGCGCTTGTCGAGCTCTACCGCCGGTACAGCTCGCCGCTCGGGCCGGAGATCAGAATTGAAGACGAGCGCTTCATGCGGATCTACCTCGTCGCAATGGCCGTGCTCGCCTGGTTAACCGTCCTCACCGGCGCCTATGTCATCTATCCGTGGTATCGCGCTGTGCCTCCGCCGGGAACGGCAAGCCTCGCCGAGTTTCCGCAGCGTTTGCTGATGTCGAGCCCGTCCACTGCTGCCTGGCACTCCATCGGCATGGAGTGGAAGGAGCACGTGGCATGGCTCGTGCCGATCTCTATCACCATGGCAGCCGCGGTCTTTTCTCAATATCGCCGCAGTCTCAGAATTCATCCAGAGCTTCGCGCCGCGGTGCTTGGCTTTGTCTGGATCTCGCTTCTCGCCGCGGGCATCGCGGGCTTCTTCGGCGCCATGCTCAACAAGAATGCGCCAGTTATGGGCGGCCCAACGATCACCATCGTCCAGGGAGGCCCGAAATGAGCGCTCAAACCGCGGCCAGTTCTCCGCAGGCAAAGCTGAACCCGAATGGCGCGGGCGCTGCGGCCGTGCTTGCAGCCGGCATCGGCTCGCTCGCGATTGCGGCCTTCGCCATCGCTGCAGACAAATCCGCCGCGATCAAGACCCTGATGAACTTCTACAGGCCCACTGGCCCGCTGTCCGGAGTGACAACCTGCGCGATCGTTGTCTGGTTGGCCTCCTGGGTGTTGCTCCACTGGCTCTGGTCGCGGCGGAATGTCGAAGTGGGCCGCGTCACCGTTGCAGCATTCGTCCTGCTCTTCTTGAGCCTGCTGCTCACGTTTCCGCCTATCGCCGATTTGCTCTAGCGGAATTATCGCGTAAAAGAAAAACGCCGGAGCTGGCATGGTGCCAGCCCCGGCGTTCGTTGATCGTACGCTTATCTTACTGCCAGGCTGCGGTCGTCATGTCGGTGAATTCCAAACCGTCGATGTGACGCGCCCACAGCACCAGGTTGCCGTTGGTTGGATTCTTGAGCAACAGTCCCACGACGCGAATGTTGGCGCCATCGGTCAGGTCGTTGAATGCGCCAAAGCCGTAGCGGAAGTCGCAGTTGCCGCCCAGGTAGACTGTGACGGGTGTCGGGATCAGCACCCCGGCAAAGCCGTTCACCTGCATCTGGAAGGTGCCCTGCGAGGAGTTCTCGCTACCCGCGACAACGGTGCCGTTAAAGCCCCAGTTGCGCAAGTGGATGCGATCGACAGTCACGTCGGACGCACTGGCTGCGCCGCTTGCCGGTCCGCCCATAGCGACGTCCTGCCCAGCCACCAGCGAACTGGAGTTGAAGAGGAACTGCGTGAACGGATTGTTCAGGGAGTAGATGAAGAATTTCGGGTTGTTGCTCAAACTGACGTCCGCTATCTGGCCGAGCGTCAGGCCCGTGTTGGTGGGCTCCAGTTCTCGTACATAAAGGTCGAAGCCCGTGGCCGCGCCAGTGGAAGGCGTAACGTACGTGACTTGCCCTGTGGCGTAGAAGCCCTTATCCGAGATAATTGCCACTTCGTCGGCATCCAGGGTTTGGGCAGCCGGATCCATCTGCCCCGCAACCTCCACGATGGCGGAGGTGCCGTCGGCGATCAGGGAACTCAGGCTGGCATCGCCCTCCCACTTCGTGGACGAAGTTGTATCGATGGTGAAGTTCCTGCCGTGTGGTCCCTCGATGACGAAGGAGCTCGGTTCGGAGGTGCCTGAAGGCACCGTCACCACGCCTCCGACCAACTCGTCGATGTGAGCGTGAGTGTCGGTCCGGGTCACGGTGCTGATATCGAATGTCGGGTTGACAGTCCCATTGACCGCACCATTGGTCAACTGGATCGATTTAGCCAAATCGAAGTCAAGGCGCAGGCCCACTGGCTCGCCGCCCGCGGGCGCCACCACCAGGGGGTTGGCCAGCGTCACGGTTACCACGTTGGACGGATTGTAAGTTACCGGTGTGATGGTTTGGATGGTGGGTGCGCCACTGCCGGTGGTGTTCAGATAGCCAATCGTGCTTGTGCCCAGGGTGATGGTTATGCTGTTGTATGTGCCCTGCGGAACATCTGTATCGTCCAGCAGCGTTTGCAGTCCGTTGAAACGTGCGAAGTCAACGGATACCCCGGTTGTGCAACTGCTGATGAGGCACACGGGGGTGCCGGTCGCCGGGTTTGCCGTGATGCTTGTAATCGTTGTCTGAAAAGAGATGACCGATGCCAGAGGAGCATCGGTGCCGACGACGAATGCGGATACCGAGGATCCACCTGATTGGGTTGTAGTAGTGGAAAGGGAGCTGGTGCAGCCCGCGACCGCCAGCACGGCAGCGGCGATTGGAACCAGCGCTAGCCTCAAAAGCGTATTGCATGTCTTGGGGGACATATAGGATACGTCGCTTTCTGCGGGCCGCCATGCCTTAAAGTGAACGCGCGCTGAGTGAGCTCGTCTTGCTGGCCTCACTCCGAGGAACGCCGTCCAGACTGCGAGCCTATGCGGGATGAATCCAAAGATACACCTGCGAGGACTCGACAAATCTAAACGGGGAAAAGTAAGTCGTTCCACGGCGCGCTCGCACGGAGCCATCGCCAAAATTTAACTGCAGTTGCAGGTGAGGAGCCTTGGGCAACTTCCTGCTACCAAACCAGTAGACACCACGCGATTCAACGAAGTTGTGGCAGGATGCAAAAAAAGTTTCAACAGCTCTCAAAACCGGGTAATTGTCCCAGTTACCTCGGTAACAGCCGATGTCCCGGCGGAACTTAGTCGATCTTACTTAGTCATGGATTGCGTGGCCCGTTTCAGAACACTTCTGAACGCACGCCTTCTGGAATCGGCGCGTGCTTCAGCAGCCCAAGCTCTCCCGCCAACCGCTCCAGTTTGGCACGCGTAGCCGCGGTGGGAGGCACCAGAGGTAGTCGCAGTTGGTCGCCGCATTTCCCCATCAGACTGAGAACGGTCTTTACCGGCGCCGGATTCGACTCCCAGAAGTTGGCCTCAAAGAGACGCGAGAAACGGCGCTCCAGCTCGCGCGCTTCGTCCCAGTTGTTGTCGAGCGCGGCGCGGATCATGCGCGCCACTTCGGTCGGCGCCTCGTTCGACGCCACGCTGATGAGGCCGTGCGCGCCGACGGCGATCGCGGCCAGCGCCAGGTTGTCATCGCCGGAAAAAATCTTGAAACCTCGCGGCATGATGTGAGCGAGCTCGGCAAACTGGGTCAGTTTCCCGCTCGCTTCTTTGATGGCCTCAATGTTCCTCGCCGCCGCGGCCAACCGCGCGACGGTCTCAGGCTCCAGGTTCGCGGCCGTGCGGCCCGGCACGTTGTACACGCAAACCGGCAGGGGGTCGACTTCGCGCGCCAAGGCAAGAAAGTGCTGGAACTGGCCCTCCTGCGTGGGCTTGTTGTAGTAGGGGTTCGCCGAGAGCACTGCCGCAACGCCCGGAATGCGCTTTAGATGCGCTGCCAAGCGAACCAGCACACGCGTTGAGTTGTGCGTGCAGCCTGCCCACACCGGTACGCGCCCTGCGGCCGCATCGATGACAAGGCGCACTGCGTGCAGCCATTCTTCTTCGTCCAGCGTCGCCGCTTCTCCGGTCGATCCGCACGCGACGATGAAATCGACTCCCGATTCAATCTGCCAGTTAACCAGCGACCAAAGCGCCGGCTCGTCAACCGATCCATCCGCCCTGAACGGCGTCACAATTGCGGTACCACAACCTATCGTTTCCATGACAGGTCAAGTTTATAACGGCACGGAGCAGGAAATATGGTCAGGAGCTCGCATGGGCGCGGAATCCGCGACGCAGAGTGGCCACATTCCATGTGGAAATCTGGCGTCAGCCGCTGCATCCGACCAGCGAGCTATTTGGGAGGGAGCATGACGAGCCGGCACTTTATAACTGATCAAAGATCTCGCGGAACTCCCAGGCGCCATGCTTGCCGCAGAGCCATTCGGCGCCGCGCACAGCGCCCAGCGCGAACCCGCGCCGCGAGTGTGCGTCGTGACGCAGTTCCAGTACATCGCAGTCGCTGACGGCGCGCACGATGTGTTCGCCCTTGGCGTCTCCCACGCGGTGCGACTCGACGGGAACATCGATTCCCGGCTGAGCTGACAAAATGATTTCTTTCAGCGTGAGGGCTGTGCCCGACGGCGCATCAAGCTTGGTCACGTGGTGCGTCTCGTCGATGGTGAACTTGTAGCCTTCGAGCTTGGCCAACTCTGCGGTCAGTTGAAAAAGCTTCTGCACGCCGATGGAAAAATTGGTGCCGTACAAAAGTCCGCCGCCGCGCTGAAGGGCAAGCGCCTTCATCTCAGCGACCCTGGAGTACCAGCCAGTCGTGCCGACAACGATGCGGCAACCAAGCGAGAGCACTGCGCGCATGTTCTCCACGGCGGCCTCGGGCGATGTGAAGTCCACCACCACGTCGACGCCGGCCAGATTCGGAGCCGTCAGAGCCGACGCGCGCGCATTTTCGTCGATATCGAGCGCGCGCACGCCGTGGCCGCGCTCCCGCGCCACCTCGGCCACAAGTGAGCCGGTCTTTCCCTTACCCAGAACAAGAATCAGCATGAAATTCAGCTCCTAGCTGCTAGCTACTAGCTCAAACAATTGGCAATAAGCCTTTGGTCGTTGCTCCCGCCGAATCCGCCGCGGCCTTTGATTACCTTGGCTGCCGCGCGAAAAAGCTAGGAGCTGGAAGCTAGAAGCTGTTTTCTCGCTTCTACGTCGAAGATTGCGGGATCCGGCTCCTTGAAGAACGCCGCGTGCAACGACCGCACCGCTTCGTCGGCGTCGTCCTCTTCAATCATGAAGCTCATGTTAATTTCGCTCGCTCCCTGCGAAATCATGCGCACGTTGACGTGGCGGATGGCGTTGAAGACCTGCGCGGCGATGCCGTTCTGCCCGCGAATGTCCTCGCCCACCATGCACACCAGGGCCTTTTTCCCCTCGAGTTTCACATCCGCCATTTTGCCTAGGTCGGCGGAGATTTCGGGCAGGCTCGCGTTCGAATCGACGGTGAGCGAAATACTCACCTCGCTGGTTGAAACCATGTCCACCGGACACTTGTGCTTGTCGAAAACCGCAAACATTTTGCTCAGATAGCCGTGCGTCATGAGCATGCGGCTGGCCACAATGTCGATGATGGTCAACTTCCTCTTCACCGCAATCGATTTGAAGGGGCTATTGCAGTGCGGCGCCACCGAGATGATGCGCGTGCCTTCGCAGCCCGGGTTGCGGCTGTTCAGCACGAGGACGGGAATGTTTTTCTTCACCGCCGGCAGAATTGTGGCAGGATGCAGAACCTTGGCGCCGAAGTAGGCCAACTCCGCCGCTTCTTCAAAGCTGATCACCCTCACGCGCAGCGCATCGGGGCACACACGCGGATCGGCAGTCATGATCCCGTCCACGTCGGTCCAGATCTCAATGGTCTCTGCGTTCAGCGCGCCGCCCACGAGAGCGCCTGTATAGTCGGAGCCGCCCCGGCCCAGCGTCGTCGTCAATCCAGCTTCGTTTGATGCAATGAACCCGCCCATCACGGGAACCTTGCCCTGCGCGATGAGCGGCATCAATTTCTCCGGCGCGCGCTTCTCGATGACGTCGTCGAGTGGCGCAGCCTTTTGAAACTCGGAGTCGGTGATGATGATCTCGCGCGCATCCACGTGCTCGGCGTTGACGCCGCGCTCGCGGAAGGCCGCAGTCACGATGCGGCTGGAAAGACGTTCGCCGTGGCTCACAATCAGATCGGAGATGCGTGGTGTCAGTTCCAGGATCGCGGACACGCCGCGCAGCACTTCGTCGAGCGCGTCGAACTCATCGTCGATGGTCTGACTGAGTCTGGCGACTGTTGCCTGCTCTTTCACCAGTGCGCATGCCGTGTCGCGATGACGCGCCCTGAGCCGCGAATTGATGGCCAGAGCGCCGGTGCGGTCGCCTTGCGCCGCTGCCGCAGCCGCACGCAGCAACTGGTCGGTCACCTTGGCCATGGCGCTGACAACCACCACGGGGCTCTTGCCGTTAGCCGCGCGCCCGGCCACAATTGCCGCGGTACGCCCAATGGCCGCCGGATCCTCAACCGACGTGCCGCCAAACTTCATCACGACCAGATTCATTTCCTGCATCCCACTCTTCGTCTGCGTCTTGCCCGCCGGTGCCTCGGCAATTATTTCCTACGCGCGCGCCGCCGCCACAGGCGCAGGATCTAGCTTCCCTAGGCTGGCCAGCATCTCAGCGTTCAAAATCGTCGCTCCTGCCGCGCCGCGCACGGTGTTATGCGAGAGCAACACAAACTTCCAATCCAACACATTGCACGGACGCAGCCGTCCCACGGTCACCGTCATGCCCCTGCCGCGGCCGCGATCGAGGCGCGGTTGCGGGCGATCATTCTGATCTGTCCACTCGATTGGCTGATCAGGCGCGGACGGCAAGCCGAGACCTGCAAGCGGACGGAACTCCTGCCATGCCGCCAGAATGTCTTCATGCCTGACCTCGCGTCCCAGTTTCTTCCCCAGCTTGATTGACACGCACTCCGTGTGCCCGTCGACCACCGCAACGCGGTTGCAGTGCGCGGTCATCTTGGCGTTGAGTGGCGTCACCGCGTGGCCCTCGAGCTTGCCCAGCAGCTTGAGCGTCTCTGTCTCCATCTTTTCTTCTTCGCTGCCGATGAACGGAATCACATTGTCCAGAATGTCCATCGACGCAACGCCGGGATAACCCGCGCCGGAGACCGCCTGCATCGTGGTCACAAAAATCTGCTCGATGCCAAAGCGCTCCTCGATCGGCTTGAGCGCCAGCACCAGCCCCATCGCCGAGCAATTCGAATTGGTGACGATGTAGCCGCCCGACTCCTTCCGCGATGGCTGCTCTTCAATCATCTCGAGGTGGCTGGCATTCACTTCCGGCAGCACCAGTGGCACGTTGGGAGCCATGCGGAAGGCGCTCGAATTCGAGATGACGGCGCAGCCGGCTGCGGCAAACTTCGGCTCCACGTCGCGCGCAATGGCCGTATCCACGCTGGCGAAGATGATCTTCGGCGCGTTGTCGGGTTCAGCCGGCGAGACTACCATCTTTGCGATGCGTTCCGGCAGAGCGGTGTCGAGCCGCCACTTGGCGGCTTCGCCGTACGGTTTGCCGCTCGAGCGGTCGCTGGCCGCAAGCCACGCGATCTCGAACCAGGGATGCTCCGCGAGCAGTTGAATATAGCGTTGGCCGACCATACCGGTCGCGCCCAGAATGCCGATTGGGTACTTGTTTTTCATGGCCTTGACTCTATCCAGTGTACAAGAGGCAGAGTCTGGCCGTAGAAGCCAAAGACCTACGCCATCGCCGCCAGTACTGCGTCGGTAAACTGCGTTGTCCCCGCCGTTCCGCCCACATCGCGCGTGAGCGTTCTTCGCTCCGAATAAACGGTTTCGAGCGCCCTTTGCGCCTTGTCCGCCGCGGACGACTCGTCGAGGTGCCGCAGCATCAGGATTGCCGATTGCAGCAACGCTGTGGGATTGGCGACGTCCTTGCCCGCGATGTCGGGCGCCGAGCCGTGCACCGCCTCGAAGATCGCGCACTCCACGCCAAGGTTCGCGCCGGGCGCGAGGCCGAGGCCCCCGACCAGGCCCGCGCACAGGTCGCTCACAATGTCGCCGTAGAGATTCTCGAGCAGCAGCGTGTCGTACTGGTAGGGATTCATCACCAGCTGCATGCAGGTGTTGTCGATCAGGTGCTCGCCGTACGTGATGTCGGGGAATCCTTCGGACACCTGACGGGCGCAACGCAGAAAAAGGCCGTCCGACAGCTTCATGATGTTCGCCTTGTGAATGGCGTGGATCTTTTTGCGCGAATGCTTGCGCGCATACTCGAACGCAAACCGCGCGATGCGCGTCGATCCTTTTTCGGTAATGACCTTGATGCTCTCGACCACTCCCGGAACCACTTCGTGCTCGAGGCCAACGTACTCGCCCTCGGTGTTTTCGCGCACGATGACAAGATCCACGCCGGGATATTTGGTATCGAGGCCGGGCAGATTACGAATGGGGCGCAGGTTGGCGAAGAGATCGAACTTCTTGCGCAGCGTAACGTTGATGCTTTTGAATCCGCCGCCGATGGGGGTCGTCACCGGGCCTTTAAGCGCCACGCGATTGCGCTCGATGGATTCGTAAAGCGCCGCGGGAATGTATTCGCCGTGGATCTCGAAGGCCTCCGCACCAGCCGCAAATCGTTCCCACTCGAACTTCACACCGGTGGCCTCAAGAATGCGCACCACAGCCTGCGTGACTTCGGGCCCGATTCCGTCACCTGGGATCAATGTAACTTTGTGTGTCTTCTTCTCTGCCATAGCTTTTAGCTCTTTTTCTTCCCGTGGCTCGCCAGCAGCCCCTCAAGCTCTTCTTTGAACTCGCGCACATCCTTGAAGTCGCGATAGACCGAGGCAAAACGAATGTAGGCGACCGTATCAAGCCCCTTGAGGTGCTGCATGATGAGTTCGCCGACCTCGGCCGTCGTTCGTTCACGCTCCGGCGCATCGATCAGAAATGTCTCCGCGGCGTCGACGACATTTTCAAGTTGGCTCGAAGAGACCGGCCGCTTTTCGCATGCGCGGAGCAGCCCGCTCAGTACCTTTTGCCGGTCGAAGCGCTCCCGCCGGCCGTCCTTCTTCACCACCATGTAGGGAATCTCGTCGATGCGCTCATAGGTGGTGAAGCGCCGGTTGCACTTCTCGCATTCCCGCCGTCGCCTGATCGAGTCAGCCTCTTTGCTTTCGCGCGAGTCGACCACCCGATCCTGCCCGAAACCGCAATAAGGACATTTCATCTTTAGCCTGATTTTACGGCATCGATGCGCGCTTTATGCGCTGGCGCTGTGCCCGCTGCACTGCATCACGCCCAGGAATCGCAACCAGGGACCAACCGCTTCGCGATATTGGAACGCCATAATGCGCGAAATCTGGTGCAGGTGCGTCAGGTCATGCGCTGCCCACGTCGCCAGCAGCTGTGACAGCGTCACACTGCCAAACGAAGGATGGCGTCCTCGCCGCCGCAGATCCTCCGCAGTCAGTTTGAGGGCGCGCAAATCCTCCAACCCCTTTGCCCGTGCGAGCGCGAATTCATCGAGCAGTTGGTCCAGCGTCTTGCCCTGGCTGTAGTGCAGGTGCCCTTCCCGATTGAACGGTGCAAAGGTCTTTCCCTCGCCGGATTCCAGAATCATTCGCGCGCGCGGAATCCAGTTTTCGTCCTCCTCGTGGATCAGATGCGCGACCACTGTACGCACACTCCATGTGTTCCCGCCCTCAGTGGCCTCCGTCCACGCGTCCGGCAATCCGCGCAACAGCGCGTCCAGAGCCGCCGGCGTCCGCTCAAGCAGCGCGATCGTGTTTTCGAAATTCTGTTCCATTGAAATCCCCCTGCCATTTTGTTCCCTTGTTCCCTTGGTCCCTGCTCTTAGACAACAACGGCCTGAGAACTTTTGGCTCCCAGGCCGCTGCCGGTGGACTGTTGGGATTGGACTAAGGCCATCGCGCTTCCGCGAGTGCCAGAGCCATGACGGAGAGTCCTCCGCCTGGACTTACCTGAGTCTTGGGCGCGATGCCCTAGGCCTCAGTCACCTCACGTACCGTACAACTTGGTAAATCAATCTTCATAGGCTGGATCAACCTCCTTTCCCGTGTAAGCACAAACTACGACGTCCGCCGAGGCTGCGTCAAGGGCCGGACGGGAACGTCATCGACAGGCGTATACTCGCGAACCAAGGAAGTAATTGCGATGTCATCACGGAAGCTAATAGCTCGATGGCTTCTGCTCTCGCTTGCTTCAGTCGCAGTTGGGCAGCGAGATCAGCGCTACATTGTTCTCCCTCAGAGTGCTGGAAAGGTAGGTTCCTTTCGGCTGTTCAGTAACGGTACTCGACTTGGAAGCTGGATGCCATCTCAGGCTGATATCGAGGGGCTCGAAGCAAATCTTTCGCAGGTTTCCGCAATAGCTGAAACCGGCTGGAAGTCAACGCGTCACATCGAGACTCCAGACCGCTACTACCGCCAATACATCGGTGCGACCGTCCATCGGAAGAAGTTGATTTACGTCAACGCATTTTGTGACGATCCCCCGCCTCAGGCCTGGAAGAATCAACTCTATGTGGTGATGGACGGCTGGACGTGTTATTGGCAGGCTTTCTACGATCCCGTTACTAAAAAGTTCTCTAATCTAACGATCAACGGCCGCGCTTGAGCGTTTCAAAGTTCTTCCTCGCCTCGCGCACCGTGAGCCCGGCAAATTCAGCGCGCGTCGACTTCAGGAATTTGTCCACGGCGCGCCAGTCGTGCCATGCGTAATCGCGCAGCGCCCATCCGATCGCCTTGCGGATGAAGAACTCTTTTTCCGCCGCCAGGAACTCCGCATAGCGAAACAGCCTTTTCGTATCGACCTCATCGCGCAGCCCGAGCTGGTGCAGCATCGCGATCCGCCGCACCCAGAAGTTGTCATGCTTCACTGCCGCGTCCATGGCCCGCTTGCCCTTCGCTCCCGCACGCTGCACAACCCCGCCAATCGCCTTCACCAGCGAGTCAACCGTATCCCACCACGATTTCTGCTGCACCAAATCCAGCAGCCAGGAAAGGTCTGCAAGGGTCAGCGTTTTCTGGTAGCGCGCGAGCAACCCAAGCGCGACATATTGGTATTCCCGCTCGCGCATCTGCCACAGCCCCTCAGCGGCCATGCGCAGTTCTTCTCGATCCGCCGGCGAAAAGCTCTTGATCAGCGGCGCGACGGCAGCGCGATGATCGGGCGTCGACACACCCAGATACTCAAACTGATTGCGCATGTAGGCGCGCATGCCCGCGGCTCGCTCGGCATTCTTCATCGGCCGGAGCGCCGCCCGCACCGCGCGATGAAATTCTGCAACCTTTTTGTCAGATTGCCCCATCGCAATTCTCCCTTTGTCGATTGCGCCGAACCGCTATTTCCGGCAAAGCCGCGTTGCCCACGCGCGCATGGTCGCGGGTGTGACGCGTTCGCCTGCGGCCTCGCTCGCCGCCAGTTGCACAGCCAGGTTGCCCACAGTCGCGCTTTCCGTCTCGCCAATCTCGACCGGCAACCCGGTCCGCTGCTCGGTCAGCGAGACAAGCAGTTTGTTGCGCGTGGCGCCGCCGATCATGTGAATGCGCTCGAGCTTCCGGCCGAGCATTTTCTCAAGATTTGCAATCGCCGAAGCATATCTCCGCGCCAGGCTCTCAAAGATCGTCCGCGCAAACAACGGCTCGTTTCCGGCCACATCGGGAATCGCATCGAAGCCCAGGCGCGTGAGCCTCGTTATTGATACGCTGCGGCATATCGTTGTCGAGCATCAGCGTCTCGGCATCCATATCGAGCACGCCGCCGGCAGCACTGCATGCGGCAGCCTCCTGGACGAGATTCTCTACAGGCCAAGGGCGCCCCTGCGCCGCCCATGCATCCATGCACTGCTTGAGCACCCACATGCTGTTGATGAGCGAGTGAAACAGGAATTCGCCGGCCGCCGCGCCGATATTGGTATAGCCAGCGTCAAAGGCGTGCTTCGTCGTCACCGGGTTTTCGATGACGGCTCCAACGAGCGACCACGTGCCCGAACTGATGTAAGCAGCCGAGCTCAGATCGGTGGGGATGCCGGCAATGGCGCTTGCCGTGTCGTGCGTGGCCGGCGCGATGATCTGCGTGGCGCGGAAGACGTCGAGTTGCGCCAATTTTCCCACCATCGGACCGAGAAGCGTGCCCGTCGGAACGATCTCCGGCGCGGCTTCGAGCGACAGGCCTAGCAACTCGAAAAGCTCCGCATCCCATCTTCCGGTTTTAAGATTTACCAGCCCGGTGTGGGTGGCATTCGTATACTCGGCCACGCGACGGCCGCTCAGCCAGTAGAGAACAAACTCCGGAAGCATCACCCACGGCGCTCGATTGTCGATTTGCTGGTTTTTCCCGTCAGGGCCGGCGGCTGAATCAGCAAGCAGCTGGTACACGGTGTTGATCTTCAGCGGATAGGTTCCGGTGCGCTGGTACAACTCCAGGGAGGGAACGATCCGGTCCGTTGCTTCCTTGGCCGCCGTCGTGCGCTCGTCGCGATAGCAAAACGGCTCGCGCAGCATCGCGCCATCAGGCGCCAGGCGCACGTAGTCCACCGACCAGCTATCGACGCCGATGGATGCAATGCCCTCGGGAGCCGCGACGGCAGCTTTGCGCAAACCCTCTTCAAGTCCGGCTAAAATCTGGGTGAGCGGCCAGCACAGGGAATCGCCGCGGCGCACGGGCCCATTCGGAATGCGATGAATGACTTCGATGCTTGGACCGTCACCCCGCGGACCAGGACCTGTCCGAGGGGACCCCGGGCGGCTGCTGGTCCAGCGAAGCAGGGAAACGCGGCAGCTTTCTGCGCCTAAATCGATGGCAACGCGCGCTGCTTCTTGCATGGCAAGTGCGAAACTCCGGTCCTCTCAGCGCACAAACGCTTCGGTCAGGCCGCCATCCACGGGAATGACGTGGCCCGTGGTGCAACGCGCACGGGGGCTGGCCAGAAAGAGAATGGCCTCGGCGCAATCGGATCCACCGATCGCCTTGTGCGTCAACGTGCGCTCGGCGTAGAACGATGCCAGGCGGCTGCGGAGGCTCGTCGTCACTGAACGATTCCTGGAAAGGAATATTGTACTTGCGCAGCGACGCGCGCACGCGATCGCGCGGAAACATCGTGGATCCCTTGACCACTGTGGCTGGACTGATGCCGTTCACGCGCACATTGGGCGCCATGCTTACGGCCAACTCGCGAATCAGGTGCGAAAGCGCGGCCTTGCTCACGTCGTAAGCCTCGCTGCCGCGTTTGGCCACCACCGCGTTCGCAGAACTGGTGAAGACGATGTTCCCGTGGAGTCCCTGCTCTTCAAACAGTTTTGCTGCTTCGTCGGCGAGCAGGTAGTTCGCGGTCACGTTCACTGCGAGGGTGTCGGACCACATTTCGTCGGCGATCTCGCCGGTTGCCGTGGACGGAAACAGCGCCGCGGTATTGATGAGAATGTCGATGCCGCCGAAGGCCAGCGCAGCCTCGCCCAACATCTTGCGAATCGATTCGCGGCTGCGGATGTCGACGCCGGCGTAGCCAGTGAACTCTGGCGATGTGATCGAAGCAATTTCGCCGGCAACGCGTGCCGAACCTTCTTCGTTGCGGTCGGCGACAAATACGTGAGCGCCGCGCGAGGCAGCCAGCCGAGCCACTTCGCGCCCAATGCCGCTGGCTCCGCCCACTACCAGGGCGATGCGCCGGCTCAGCTCTTTTTCCGGCGGCCGGCGGCGAATTTTTGCTTCCTCCATCGCCCAATACTCGATGCGGAACGCTTCCGCGGCCGGCAACGCAACATAATTGTCGAAGACCTTAAAGCTCGCCGGATCCATTCCCGGCGGACACTGTGGCACGGTCCCACTCACGGCACCATCGCCCAGCAGGCTTGCGCCTTCCATCACATGAATGGCATTCACGTAAAACTCGCCCGTGATGCGCGCCTCGGTTTTGTCTTTGCCAAAGCTGAACATCCCCAACCCAGGGATCAGCACCACGGCGGGGCTGGCGTCCCGTATCGCCGGTGAATCCGGCTTGGCAAACGTGCGATAGTAGTGGCGATACTGGTCGAGGTATTCAGCCAGCGCGCAGTCGATCTGTGTCTTCAGCGCCTCAATGCCGTCGTTTGCGCCCCAGCTCACAAACATAGGCCGGATTTTGGTGCGGATAAAGTGATCGGGACAACTGGTTCCCAGAAAGGCCAGAGCCTTGCCGTGCGCGGAGTCGACAAACTGCAGCACGTCAGGCGCGTCACAGAAGTTGCTGATGAAACGCTGCCTGGCGCTGATCCGCCCGCGAAGGAACGGCGCAATCTGGATCGCAAGTTCGCGGCGGTCCTCACGCGCCGGTACCGCCTCGCCGCCGAAGCGCACCTTTCCCTTCGCTTGTCCATGACGCTCGATGAACTGGCCGATGCTGTCGATCATATGCAGCGTGTTCAGATAGCACTCCCGTTGCGTCTGGCCCCAGGTGAAGAGCCCATGGCCACCGAGCACGATTCCGTCGCAACCTGGGTTCTCCTGGACGATCCGCTTTATCATCATCGCCAACTCAAATCCGGGGCGCTGCCACGGCAGCCACACCAGCGAGTGGCCGAACTCGCGATTGAATTCCTCCATCTTCGATTTGCCGTTGGCGCTCGCGGCCAGTGCGATTGCCCAATCGGGATGCAAGTGATCGACGTGCGGAAAGGGGAGAAATCCATGCAGAGGAGTGTCAATGGATGCGGCAACTGGATTGTTGCGGAAGGCGCACAGCGGATACATGTCCGCGATCTGATCTTCGAACTCGACGCCTTTATAAAGGCGCTCCAGCGCCAGCAGTTTTTCCTGGTAAAGCGTGGCGAATCCCGTGCGCTTGATGCTGCCAAGGTCGCCGCCCGATCCTTTCACCCACAGCACTTCCACAGGATTGCCGGTCAGCGGATCCAGTTCCATGATCTTCGAGCTGGTATTTCCTCCGGCAAAGTTGGTGATGCGCAGATCTGAACCCAGCAGATTTGAGCGGTAACGGAGAAGCTCAGGCTCATCGAGACCAGCCGCCACAGCGGGATCCCAGCGATCCTCGAGAAAACGCAGTACAGAAGAAGCTGTCGTAGCCATTGTCATAAGGGGTACTCGAATAGGGGAAGAACCGAACTCCATTCCATGATACAGCCGGCAGCGGGCGATCATCCGTTTTCGAACGGGATTCCGGGGCTCTAGCCGCCTGCCACAGCAGGCGCAGGGATCTTCTCAGGCGGCCGTTTCCCCTTCTCGATCTCATTCAGGGTCTCCGCCGATACGGCGCGGTGGTGCACGTAATTATAAGGAGGCACGGTGTACCCGCGCAGAATCGAAATGCCCAGCTGAATTAAACGCGGCCCGTAGGTCTCCACCTCGTGCGAGATGGAGCCGACAATCGCGCTCGGTTGCCTGCGCATCTCTTCCAGCACTTCGGGAATGCAATCCTGGCCCACGATGGCAAAGTTTCCTTCCTGGCCAACCTCGCGCACTGCATCCAGAACGCCCAGCGCACTGGTATCGTTCACCGCGGCGCCAGCGTCAGCTCCCGGCCCTTTCTTTCATGGAGATACGCGCTCATCGCCCGGTGGCTGGCTTCGCGCATGCCTCTTCCTTCAATCTGCACAAATCGATCCGGGGGCAGCTCGTTGAACCGCTCGCGGATTCCGTCAAAGGCGCCGGTTATGCGATGCTGCACAAAGCTGCCAGCTTCTCTGAAGCCCACGCCCACTACCCTCTCCACCTTCCCCTTCCATTGCCGCTGCGCGTATCGGGCGAGGATCGCCGCGGCCTCGTATCCAACCTCGAAATTATCCACTCCAAAGTACGTCGCGTTCGGGTGGGGCACATCGATCGCCACCATGGGAATTTCGGCCTTCTTGAAGATGTGCGCCACCCGCGGCGCCGCCGCTTCCTCTACCTGGAATTCCAACACCAGGTCAACCCGCTTGGCGACAAACTCCTCGGCATTGCGCACGGCCACGTCCGGATCGTAGCGATTGTCCAGAACGATCAGTTCCACGCCGGCAGCAGCGGCTGCCGCGGTCGCGCTCTGCGCCACTGCCTCGCTGAACGGCATCTCCGCGCTCTGCACGGCGAAACCAAAGCGCAACCGCCGGGGCCGCGACACCAGACGATATCGCCCGGCCGGCGTCTGCGCCAGATAGCCGCGATGCACGAGCGTCTTCAAAATACGATAGACGCTGGTCTTGGAAATCTCGGTCCGCTGGTAGATGTCTTCGAGCGTCAAGGTCGTATGATCCTGCTCCAGCAGCTCAATCACGTCGAGCGCCTTGGAGAGAATCGGAATCAGGTACAACCTTTTGATTTTCGCCTTGGCCAAGCGAACCCCTTTTTGGGACACCCCTATTGAAACATATCGACGCTCGCTCGCCGGGCGCCGGCCGGCTCATGCATAGCTGCTCACGGCCAGGCTGCGGTTTGCCCGCTCACGCGCTACGCGCTCCACATAGCCGCTTGAGCGAAGCGCTGCCAGCGGGTCTGCGGGCAGACCGCGGGCCTCGCGCCACGCGCGCGTCAGCGGACGCACGTCGTACCAGAAAGCGCCGCGATAAAGCTCTTCTGCGGCGACCAGCTCGCACGATTGCTGCGATTCGGCCAGCTTTTTGCGATCGACGAGCGCGGCCTTCAAATACAGTTCCTGCGCCGTCAATACGGTCTGGATCATGGCTTCGATTTTACCCTTCAGATTGTGGCTCTGGTCGATCATGTAGGCCACTGCGTGGGGCAGCCCTTCGGACTCCGCGCAGTGGATTTCATGAAAGATGCGGAAGATCTGATAAGGATCGATGGAGCCCAGCGTGAGGTCATCGTCGGCATAGCGCCGGTCATTGAAGTGGAATCCGCCCAGCATTCCGGTGTGCAGCAGCCACGCAACAATCTGCTCGATGTTCTGCGCGGTGTAGTGGTGGCCGGTATCGACCAGGACGCGCGCCTGTGGACCGGCCTGCCGCGCCAGGTGGCTGGCCATGCCCCAATCGGCAATATCGGTGTGATAGAAAGCCGGCTCAAAGGGTTTGTACTCCACTAACAAACGTTGCTCGGGTGCCAGTTGACGGTGCGCCATCCGCAACGCCTCCTCCAGCCAGCCGATGCGCTTGCGCATGCTCTGCGTGCCGGGGTAATTCGATCCATCGGCCATCCACAACGAAATGTCGCGTGAATCGAGCGCTTTCGCAATCTCGATCGATGCCAGCAGGTGCTCCAGCGCCTGCTCGCGAATGGCCGCGGAAGGATTGCACAACGAACCGAATTTGTATTCCTGATGCTCAAAAAGATTGGGATTGATCGATCCCGAGCGAATGCCGAAGTGTTTCTCGAGCTGCTTCACTTCGGGCACATCGCCCGCGCCGGAAGGCAGATCCCAAAGTACGTGCAGCGCCAGCGTTGGCGTTGCTCCTGTGAGTCGATTGACCTCAGCCGCGTCCGCGAATTTCTCTTCAATGGTGTGTGCCGCCGCGGGCTGCACAAACTTGCCAAAGCGCGTGCCAGTGTTGGCGAACCCCCAGGACGGGATCTCAATGCGGAAGTTATCGAGCGCCGCGAAGGCAATTTCCTGTCTGTCCAATTCCAATGGAGTCCCCCTCCCCGTTACCCGAACCGGTCCGCTGCAGGCTTTCTGCGATACTGCCCTTTGCTGGCCCAACAAGCCGCAGGAACGCATGTAAAAGCCGCTCGAGGCATATTAAGGAACCAACCGGAAAACTGAATAATATACCATAGGAAATCTATTGTCTATTGCAACTCACGCACTCCGCTCGACCATTGCGCAGACCGGACGCCCCTGTCAGTCCCGCGTAACGCCTTTCCATTCCAGTGTTCCATATCTCTCTCGCATTGGCCCTGATCCTCGCCCGCCAGGCCACCCAAATCGCGTTGTCCCGATCTCATCCGCCCAAAGTCCTTCAACCTTCCGATCCGGGCCCCGTCTAACTGAACGAGTTTTCCGGGTTTTATTCCTTGCGGGCGGCATCTTGCTTCTCCACACTCGGTGTGAGATGCCGGCTCCGCGACGATGACCGATTGCGAGGTTGGCATTCAAAAGGCAGGCGGTGCGGTTCCAAAAGCGCAGCGCCGGGCAAGGAATGCAACCCGCACCGGCGCATTCTGCAATTCGTATACCGCGCGTCCGATTATGATGATGTTTTCGACCATCTCCCCCGGCTTGTTCCAACGAATCCGCCGGTTCGCTGTTTTTCTCGTCGCCCACTCCAACTCATTTTCTACAAGCCGCGAAAACTCTTCGGTATTTCCAGGGTTCTCTCAAGAAAGGTTCCAGGATCGCCCCCATGATCAATAGGATCAATGTACGCTCGCTTCCCTTGTGCGTTTTGGCCAGTGTCTTCCTCTGTTCCGCCGCCTCGATGGCGCAGAACGCTGCGCCCAACGCCCGCATCGTCAATCCGATCGACGAGAACCAGTTGGTGACGCTCCGCGGCAGCTTCAACCCCAGCGCGATGGGCGCCACTGACCGCGGCCAGGTGAGCGCCGATCTTCCCATGACCGGCCTTACCCTCGTGCTCAGCCGCAGCGCCGACGAGCAAGCCGCGTTCAACGCATTCGTGGCCAGCCAGTATGACCAGAGTTCGCCGAACTTCCACCAGTGGCGCACGCCCCAGCAGATCCAGCAGGAATTCGGCCCCGCCCAGGCCGATATCTCTGCCCTCTCCAGCTGGCTTGGCAGCCACGGTTTCGCAGTCACCAATATTGGGGCTGACGGCATGACGATCCAGTTCCGCGGCACCGCCGGCCAGGTTGAGAGCGTCTTCCATACCCAAATCCACAACCTGTCGGTCAACGGCAAAATGCACATCGCCAATATCACCGATGCGCAAATCCCGGCTGCCTTGGCGCCGGTTGTTGCCGGCATCAAGGGCCTTCACAACTTCCTGCCCCATCCGCTGCATCACCTGGGCAGCAAGGTCGAGTTCAATCCCGACGCCCATGGCTGGGTCAAGCAGCAGGCGTGGCCCGCCATTGGTCAGCAGGCCTCATCCGGCGTCGCATTCAACCGCGGAGCCCTGGGTGCGCCGGCTCCCGCTGCCTCAGCCAATTCCACGTCTCTGGCTCATCCCGACTTCTACTTTCCTTTCAGTAACAGCAACGGCGTTATCGAAGAAGACGTGGCGCCCTATGACTTCGCCAAGATTTACAGCCTGCCTTCGGGTTGGCCCGCCAGCGCCAACGGCTCCGGCCAGATCATCACCATCATCGGCACAAGCGACATCGATCTCACCGACGTCTCCAGCTTCAAGAGCGCCTTCGGCTTGCCCGCGGGCACAACTCCTGTGATTGCGCACGGCCCCGACGGCGACCCCGGCATCTGCACCGGCGGCACCAATCCGTGCAATGAAGGCGACCTCGACGAGAATTCGCTCGACGTGGAATGGTCGGGCGCCGTGGCTCCCGGCGCGCAGATTGTGCTGGTCACCGACGCCTACAACAGCCAGACCGAGCCCACAAACGATCCCCTCTTCGATGGCGCGCAATGGGCGATTGACAATTCCTCCGTCTCCGGCACGGCAGTCTACGGCTCGCACATCCTCAGCCTGAGTTACGGGGAGTGCGAACTGTTCAACGGCACTGCCTCCAATGTTGCCTACAACAATCTCTGGCAGACCGCCGCGGCCGCAGGCATCGCTGTTTTTGTCGCCACCGGCGACTCTGGCTCCGCCACTTGCGACCAGGGCCAGAATGGAAATGACTACCCCTACGAGGCACAGCTCGGTACGACCGTCAGTGGTTTTGCGTCCTCACCCTACGACACGGCCGTCGGCGGCACCGATTTCGGCTGGTGCCAGCCCACGGTCATCCAGAGCGGCTCCAACGCCGGGTATATTCAGGGCTGCTCCAGCTCCAACGCATCCACCTACTGGAGCACGAGCAACAGCAGCACCACTGAGGCTTCAGCCCAGGGCTATGTGCCTGAGACGCCATGGAACGACACGTGTGAGAACCCGCTTAACTCGGCGTTTCTGGAAAGCATCGCTTCCTACTTCGCCGCGAACGGCTTGAACTTTGGCACTATCTCAACTCCAGAGGAAGCGTGCAATTACGCCTACGAGAATTATGCGCAAATCTACGAGGATACCTCCACCCTTACCGAACCTGGAGAAATGCTTGCGCCTTTCGTGGAAACAGTAGGCGGCTCCGGCGGCGCCAGCAACTGCGTCGTCAATAATGCAGACACCTCCGACAGCCCCGCATGCACCGCCGGCGCCACCAGCACCGGATCGGCATACGACAACCTCACCCTGGTGAACAACGGCTGGCCCAAGCCAAGCTGGCAGACCGGCGTGACCGGCATTCCTGCTGACGGCGTGCGCGACCTGCCCGACGTCAGCTTCTTTGCCGGGGACGGCGCCCTCGACAGCGCCACGTTGATCTGCGTCTCCAACGACGGCGCGTCCTGCACAAATGTGAGCGTAACTGGCAGCGTGGTCAACGGGACGAGCACCAGTACCGGCGGCGCCGAAGAAGTCGGCGGAACCTCAGTCGCCACACCGGAAATGGCCGGTGTGATGGCCCTCATCAACCAGAAGGCCGGTGGCGCGCAGGGCAACCCCAACGCGGAGCTCTACGCGCTTGCGACCAAGCAGACCTATTCCGAGTGCAGCGCTGAGGGCCCTCCGGGCGCCGGCTGCTACTTCAACAGCATCGATCAGGGCACCAATGCGATGCCTTGCGCTCCAACCAGCTCCGTGATCGAAGGCGGCGCAGAGTACGCCGGCAACGGCGCCTGGGTAGCGGGCCCGGAAGAGCACGCGAGCGCCTCGCCGAATTGCACCATTGTCAACAGCGGCGATGTAGTCGGCACCCTCACCGGCTTCAGCGCAGGCATCGGGTATAACCAGGCCAGCGGTCTCGGCTCGCTGAATATCGCCAACGTCATCAACGGCTGGACCGCGGCTTCCGGCGTCACTACCGGAGCCAACACCGCCGCAGTGGCGATCGGCCTGAACGGCGTCACCTCCATTACCGAAAGCCAGGGCCTGACCGTCTCCGTCACCGTCTCCGGCCACGTCGCCACGCCCACCGGCAGCGTCATTCTGCAAACGAACGAGGACGACTACAACTCCACGCAGGCTCTTTCCGCAGGAACCACAACCTTCACCATTCCTGCCAACACATTTACCACTCCCGGCACCGTCACTGTGACGGTCACCTATAGCGGCGACTCCAACTATGCCGTCGCCGGCGCCAGCACCACGTTCACGGTCTCAGGAACAACCACATCCACCGGGACATTTGCGCTGGCCGCCATCACTTCACCCGCGGGAATTACGCCGGGAGCAACCGCTAATGCAACCGCAAGCGTCACCGCCAGCGGCGGCTACGCCGGCACTGTCTCCCTGAGTTGCACGCTCACGAGTTCGCCCAGTGGCGCGGTCAACCTGCCCAGTTGCTCACCCAGCGGAACGATCACGCTGAGCGCCACAACCACATCCGGCAGCGCCACGCTCGCGGTGAGCACTACCCCAACCACGATTGAATCCGATGCTGTCAAGAGATCTGCCGGCAACAATCTGGCGGGCGCGGGTGGTGGCGCGCTGCTGGCCCTGCTGGTCTTCTTCGGCATCCCGGCGCGGCGCAAGGCCTGGCGCGCCATGCTGGGCATGGTGGTGCTGCTGATGATGCTCGGCGGTCTGGCAGCCTGCGGAGGGGGCAGCGGTGGAGGCGGAACCACAACCATCCCCGGCACCACTGCGGGAAGCTACACCTTTACGGTGACGGCTACGGGCAGCCCAGCGATCTCCTCGACCCAGTCCCAGACCTTCACCGTAACCGTGAATTAGCACGCACAGACAAACGAGGCACATGGGCCCTTCTCCCGGGAAGGGCCCGATATTTTTCGCTCACTTTTTCCTCGGTCTCCCTGTTCCTTGCTGCCCGGTCGGCCGCCGGCTACGCCGGCCGCAACCAAAGCACCGGCTGGCGAATGGGAAAGTTCCGCACGATCTCAGGCGTTTTCGGATCGGGCGGCAATGTGCGCCAAAGAGCGATGTACTTTGGCTCGCGATATGCCAGCCCGGCGAACAAAAGGCTGGGCCGCCGATTGGGCAGGTCGTCGAAGTATTCAACATCGTGCGGGTAGGGCCACTTGCTCTTGTCCTCGATGTAGGGAAACATGAAGTCGACAGCCTTCCTGTAGAGATTGCCGTTGGGGAGCGCGAACTGCCACAGGTTGTTCGTCGCCCCGTTTGCCGCCATGCCGGAAGCAGACGCAATCACGCAAACCATCGCCAGCATGTCGAGATTGAAGAGCGAGTAGTTGTAGGGCTTGCTGCGCTTGAGTTCCAGAGGAAAGCTTCCATCGTCCGCCATCTGTTCGGGCAAATGATGATTGCGGAATCGTTCGCGGCAGAACATGATCGCGTTCTCGTTGCCGATGTAGGCCGCAAACGCCGCCAACTGCACCGTCCAGCACGTTCCGTGGTTGTTTTTGGCCGCTTCTTCTTCCTGCCCGTTGGCCGAGACGCGCATCCACAGCAAATACTCCGTGAACCACTCGCGCACGCCGGCGAACTCGGCCGCCGTCATGGCCTGCGTCGCCTCCAGATGCCGCGCGGCGCGCGTCACCTCCACCAGGTGAAGCGTGTCGATGATGCCGTAGCTTCGTCCGGACGAATGTCCCCACACTGCCTGTGCGTAGTCGAGCGACGGGTTCATGCGTGTTTCAGGCGCGAGAAACCATGCGCGCAGGTGAGCGGCCGCAGCCGTGGCATAGCGCTTGTCTTGCGTCATGAGCCATGCCGCCGTCAGCGCCGGCACAATCAGGCTCAGCCGGATCAGGGCCAGTCGATGGTCGTTGAAGTTCTGCGGATCGGAGTAGCCGTCGCGCTCGATGTACGGGCCTCCGGGATTCTTCGGGTCCGGCCACCAGTAGTCCGCCTCGGAAAAATAATCATGTTTGCCGCCTTTGCTGCGCGGCGAAGACGATGCCGTGATGGTGATCGGCGGCGCCGTCAAATACTCGCTGGCCGCGCGCAGAATCCTTTCGCGGTCGATCGCCTCGATCTCGCTCAGCGTGATCAGCGGTCCATGTGCGGGAACCTGAGCAGCGACCGCCGCAAATGTCTTGGCGCGATTTGCGGCAAGAGTGGCAGCTGCGGCGGAAAGACAAAACGTCCGGCGATTCATCTCCTCCACTTTCTCGGAAGCGGCGTGGTCTTGTCCAGCGGCGCAGGCGCGTTGATTCGCTCGTAGCGATTCACACAATGCCGCATCTCTTTGCCCGCGTGGGTCCGCTTGCCTGGATTCCGTCGCTGCCCAAGGTAACCACCTGACGGTTTTGAGCGCTCCCCAACATCGAAGAGGGTCCTATACTCTTGGAAAAGAGCGAGGCCATCCCCATGCCTACCGAGGCCCGCATCCCGGACTTCGTTCCACCGTCGTTCGCCGATCCGTACGCCGGCCGCATTGTTCTACTCGCCGACGATCTTACCGGCGCCTGCGATGCCGGTGCGGCATTCCTCCGAAGTGGACGTTCGGTTCGGGTGTGGTTCGGCACGAGCGTTGAGTTTTCGACCCCGGAGCCGGTGCAGGCATTCAACACCAACTCGCGCTCTGTTTCAGCCCGCCGCGCCGCTCACGCAGTTTCTCTCGCCTGCACCGCTCTTGGCGGCGATCCCAATTCGCTTTTCTACAAAAAGGTCGACTCCGCCGCGCGCGGTCCCCTCGGCGCTGAAGTGCTCGCCGCTCACCACGCGCTCGGAACCCGCGCCGTCCTCTTCGCTCCCGCTTTTCCTGCCGCGGGCCGCACCGTTCGAGAAGGAACCTTGGACATCGACGACGCTGCGGGCCAGCACTCGCACGTTCGTCTTGAGCGCCTGTTCCCGCTTTTGGTCCGCCGCCACATCTTCCACGTTGGGCACGCTCGCGAGCTTGTGCCTGCCCTCGATGCCGGCAAAACTCTTCTGATCTGCGACAGCGCGAGCCAATCCGATCTCGATGCTCTGGCTCGCGCGGCAGACGGCGTGCCGGGCCTGCTTTACGCGGGCTCTGCCGGGCTGGCGCAGGCGCTGGCCGGACTGATCCCCGCGCGTCCCATGATGGCGCTTGTCCCTCCCGCGGCGCGCACGTTGCTGATCGCGGGGACGTCGCATCCCGTCACCAAACTCCAACTCAGGGAGCTGCACGGGGCGAAACGAGAGGGCGTCCGCGTTTTAAGCCTCGGCCTGGCTTTCAATGCCGCCGCGCGCATTCGCTCGGCATTTCGTTCCCATGCGCCGCAGGCCCTGATTCTCACTGGCGGCGAAACAGCGCAGCTTGCTGTTCGCGCTCTCGGCGCCCACTCCTTTATTCTCCTGGGTGAGCTGGCATCCGGCATTCCCTGGGGCACGGTGCAGGGAGGCGATGCGCATGGGTGCACCGTCGTCACCAAATCTGGCGGCTTTGGTTCGCCGGCAGCGTTCAACGAGATTCTCGACGCGCTAAGAGGCCGCGCATGACCGGACTTCCTCGCATTGCCATCAGCATTGGAGATCCGGCCGGCATCGGCGCCGAAATCGTCCTCAAGGCCTTGCAGGATCAAAATGTCTCCTCGCTGGCGCAATGGCTGCTCATCGCCGATTCGGCCGTTCTCAGCGCCGCTCAACGCGTCAGCGGAATTGACCCTCGCAGCTTGCACTGCTCGCTGATCGAGACCGGCACGCTTGCCTCCGATCATGTTGTCGAATTCGGCCGGCTCCGCGCCCATTACGGTCTCGCCGCCGTGGCTTACGTGCGGCGCGCCGCCGAGCTGTGCATGAAAGGCGAGGCCGACGCCATGGTCACCGCCCCTCTGAATAAGGAAGCGGTCACTCTATCCGGCCAGGCTTTTTCAGGCCACACCGAGTACATTGCCGAGTTGACCGGCGCGCCTGAGCCGCGCATGTTGCTTTACTCCGAGAAACTGGCAACGGTCCACGTCAGCACGCACATTTCTCTTGAGCAGGCCTGCCATCTCGATCGCGCTCACATCGTCCGCACCATCCAGCTTGGCAACGATGCGCTGTTTTGGCTGCGCCGCAGCGCGCCGCGCATCGCTGTCTGCGGCCTCAACCCACATGCCGGCGAGCATGGTCTCTTCGGCCGGCAGGATGCCCAAATCATTGTCCCGGCGATCGCGGAAGCGCGTGCTCTCGGAGTCGATTGCTCCGGCCCTCACTCGCCCGACACGATCTTTGTTCGCGCTTTGCGCGGCGAGTTCGACCTCATCGTCGCCATGTATCACGACCAGGGCCACATTCCCATGAAGTTGATTGATTTCGAAGGCGGCGTGAATGTCTCGCTCGGCTTACCGATCATCCGCACTTCTGTCGATCACGGCACGGCATTCGACATTGCCGGCCGCAACCAGGCCGACCCCACGAATATGAAGGCTGCCATGAGGCTTGCCGCGCGGATGGCCGAGGGAAAGTCTGCCCTCGCAGGCGAATCCGTCGAGACGGCGGGTTCCTAGAAGCGGCACACCACGCCAAACGTCCCGCGCACGTTCCAGGTGCGGCTTGAGGAGTTAGCGAGGTCGGGATTATTGTTTGGCAGCGAGAACGATGCGGCGACACGGTCGCCGGTCAGTTGCACGGCCCAATTGCGGCTCAGGTTATAGGCCAACCCTCCGCCAAAACCGCCTGCAAAGGAGATGCTGGGCGTGATGCTTTCGCCGCCGGTATGCTCTCCGCCGATTTCGCCGAATACCAATCCGCTGAGGTTCCCATAGAGCGTCGCGTGGAGTGCAGGTCCAACCAGGAACGTATAGATCGAAGGGTTGCCTTTATTCGGTATGTCGGAGTGACCAGTCCCTATTTTGTAGTAGTCCCCCGATGCTATGAGCTGGAAATACTTTCCCCAATCGCGGGCAACGGAAACTTTCCCGCCCACCAATCCGCTGTATGAAACGGGCACCTGCCTCATGCGCGTATAGGCCAGGCCCGCAAATACTTCGTACTTGAGTGGTGAGGCCTGCTCGGGGGCTGGCGCCGCCTCCGGGTTCACCTGGCCAATTGCTCGTTGCGGCATGAGCACAGCCGGAACCGCGGCTAAAAGCAAGAACAGTAGCGTCCTCTTCAACTTGAAAATCTCCTCAATCGGTACCGCGGACAAGCAAACCTTTCCGCATCCGGACTTCGGCTCCGGGACGGACTTCCTAGCTGGTTTCCGGTACCCCTCTAGACTATCCTCTCCCCCCGCCTTTCAAGAAGCCCGGCTGCGGCGGGAGTGTTTCAATCTTTGACTGCATTCGAACCGAAAGGGTGCGCCGGATCGCGACGCGGATCATCCCTTCTCGAGGTACCAGGGGATATTGATCACCACGATGCGCCGGTTGCCGCGCATCAGCAGGATCACTTTCAGCAGGTCCGACCGCCGGTTGTGCAGCATTCCTTCCCACCAATGGCGTACCACCAACTCGGGAACCAATACACACACCTTACAGTTCGCGCGCTCGCGCTCCACGCTCAGCACATAATCCACGATTGGGTAAAGAACGTAGCGAAAGGGCGACTTGAGCTTCACCAGCTTGGGAATACAACGGCCGGCGGCCTTGAGCGGCGCCACAACGTCCTTCTCCCATGTATCGCAAAAGGAATCGGGCACGTCGCTGGTTTCCACATGCACGCAGTGAATATCGCAGGACATCGAGAGCGCGAACGACAGCGCCTTCTCGCTGATGCGGCTCCATCGATCCACCGGCACCACCACGATGGGCTCGGTGACTTCAGCGGGAATGAAGGGCCGGTCCAGATCGATCTCGCGATTTACGCGCACATAGTGCCGGTTCACAGCGCGCATGAAAAGGATCATCATCACGACCAGGAGGGCCGTGATCCACGCGCCCTCGGCGAACTTGGCCACCAGCACCACGATTGTGGTGATTCCCGTCGCTAGCGCGCCCACCCCATTCACGATCATGTTCCTGGTGGCGCCGCCCTGGCGCTTCCAGTGCATCACCATCCCGGTCTGTGACAGCGTGAAGGCCATGAACGCGCCGATCGCGTAGAGCGGAATCAGCCGGTCCGTGACGCCGCCAAAAAGGATCAGGAGCAGCGCCGTCAGCGCGACCAGCACGTAGATACCCCATGAGTACAGCAGCCGCCGCCCGCGTATCAGAAAGACGTGAGGCATGTAGTTGTCGATCGCGATGGCGCGGGTCAGCCTGGGAAAATCGGCGAACGCCGTATTCGCGCTCAACGCCAGCACCAGCAGCACCGAGGCGATGGTCAGGTAGTAAAACCACCCATGCCCCATCACCGCGCGCGTGAGCATCGAGAGAACGCTCTCGTACCCCGCCTTGCCGGGATCGGTTGCCGCGATGCCGTAGGCGCGGCACAGCAGCGCGATGCCGGCCAGCAAAACAATCAGTAGCGCGATGATGATGGTCAGCGTCGTCTTGGCGTTCTTGCGCGTGGGCTCGCGGAAGGCCATTACGCCGTTGCTCACCGCCTCCACGCCCGTCATCGCCGTGCAACCAGAAGAAAAGACCTTCAGGATCAGCCACCAGCTCAACATCTGCGTGGCTGCTGGAATCGCCGGCAACCGTGTCACAGGCATGGGATGCCCGGCCGCATGCACCACCTGCCATCCGCCCACCGCAATCACGATCAGCAGCGTTGCCGTAAACAAGTACGTCGGAATCATGAACACCACGCCGGTGTCGTGCACTCCACGCATGTTCACAAGGGTGAGGAGCGCCAGCACAACCAGACAAATCTCCAGCGTGTGCGGCTGCAGGCTGGGCACCGCTGAGATGAGCGCGCCCACGCCCGCCGAGATGCCCACCGATGCGGTGAGCACATAGTCGATCATCAGCGCCGCCGCCGCAAGCAACCCCGCGCCCTCGCCCAGGTTCTGGCTGGCAACTGTGTATGAGCCGCCTCCGCGCGGATAGGCCTCGATCGTCTGCCGGTAGCTGAAATAAACAATGGTCAGCAGGATCACGATGGCAAAGCTCACCGGCACGATGTACTTCACGCCCATCAGGCCCAGCGGAATCAGCAATGTCAGCGCCGCTTCCGGCCCGTACGCCGCGGAGCTCAACGCGTCGAGCCCGAACACAGGGATACCCGCCAGAGGCCCGATGCACTCGGCGCGCGCCGCCGTAGTAGGCAGAGGCTTGCCAAACAACAAATTCAGAAAGCTTGTGTATGCACCCATAAGGAATGAACCGGCGGCTGCGGATTTGGAGCGGGGAGCGCCGCCGATGCCAGTGTCTCACGGGAGAGTGAGGCCAGTGTTTAACGGGTTTGAGGAGGCCAGGCGATTCGCTCTAGCTGGCCACTGTTCCTGTTGCCGCCGGCAGCGTAAACAGGAATCTGCTTCCTTTGCCAACTTCGCTCTCCGCCCAGATGCGGCCGCCATGTTGCTCGACAATGCTGCGGCAGAGCGCTAGTCCGAGCCCCGTTCCGCCCAGAGCGCGTGAGTCCGACGCGTCGCCCTGCTCAAAGCGATCGAAGATGCGATCCAGCTTTTCCGGAGGGATGCCGCGTCCCTGGTCTTCGACCATGAAGCACACTGCGCCCCGTTCCAATGCGCCGGCGTCCGGCGCAACTCCATCCACATCCCACGCCGCGAGCCGGATGGCTGTGCCGGGCGCGGAGAACTTGATGGCATTGCCCACCAGCTCGTTCAGCACCTGCAACACGCGATCCGCGTCGGCGAAAACGGGCGCGGCATTGCCCTCAAAGCGAAATTCGATGCGTCCCTGCGTCGCCGCGTTATGCGCCACGTCGGCCGACCGCCGCAGCAGAGTCATTGGATCCACCGCCTCGCGATTCAGTGGTAGTCTCCCCTTTTCTCCGCGGTCGAAATCCAGAATGTCGTTGACCAGCCGCACCAGCCGGTCGCAGTTTCCAATTGCCATCTCGATCATCTGGCGCTGTTTCTCGGGCCGCTTGTCCAGCGTGCCGCTCTGAATCAGTCCCAGTGACGCACGCAGCGAGGTCAGCGGCGTCTTCAGCTCGTGGCTCACTGTGGAGATGAACTCGTCTTTCATCCGCTCGAGGCGCCGCCGCTCGCTCACATCCTGGAACGCCACAACCATGCCGCAAACCTGGCCCTCCTCAAGCAGAGGCGTAGCGCTGTATTCGACGGGAATCGCTGTCCCGTCCTGGCGCCAGAACACTTCGTCCCGCATGCGGATCGGCTCGCAACGCCGCAGCGCCTGCAAAATCGGGCTCGTCGACCGCGAATACGGAGCTCCGTCGGCATGGCTGTGATGGATCATCTCATGCAGATCGCGCCCTACGAGCTGATTGGCCTCGTATCCCAGCAATCTGGCCCCGGCCTCGTTGATAAACGTCACCTTGCCGTAAAGGTCCACACCGAAAATGCCGTCGTCCACCGCTTCCAGAATCAGCTCGCGCTGCCGCGTTGCCATGCGCAGCGCCTCTTCGGCTTCATACTGCTCAGTCACGTCCATGCCGTGATTCAGCACGAACGGCCGCTCGCCCGGCAGTTGCATGCGCCGGCTGCGCACCGCAATCCGCCGGTAGACGCCGTCGCTCCGCCGCAGCGGCAAAGCACCCTGCCACTCCTCGGCGCTCTCCAGCGCGTTCAGGCAATCCTGGAAAGCCGCTGCACCCTCCGCGTCCATCAGTTCCGTCAGCATGCGACCCACCAGCGCTTCGGCGCGATATCCGAGCGTCTCTGCTGTAAAGGCGTTCAGCGAGGTCAGCCGCCCCTCCATCGAGCACGTAAACACGAAGCCAAGGCTGTTCTCCACGACTTCGCGGTAGCGGGCCTCGCTCTTGAGCAGGGTATTTTCCATCTCCCGCTGGTCGGTTACGTCCTGCCCGCTCACAATCAGGTACTGGATCTCTCCGCTCGGCCCCAGCAGCGGCCGCAACGTCCAGCTCACTCGCCTGCCTTCGCCCCCGGCCGCACGCCACAACGTTTCATGCGGGCCCGATGCTTGCCCGGCGGACGCTTCGCGCAATTTGCCCGCTGCCCATCCGCGGTCCTCGGTCTCAAGAAACTCATCCACAAACGGCCGCCCCACTGCATGCGCAAGGCTCAGTCCTGTCAGTTGCGCACAGGGATAATTCATGCGCACCACGCGCCCCGCTGTATCCAGCACCGTCACAAGCGCGGGAATCGAGTCCAGCGTCGCGGCAACAAAACAGCGCTCGATGGCCAACGCGCGCTCCGTACGCTGCCGCTGCCGCTGCGCCTGCTCCTGAAGGCGGATCCGGTTATACAACTCAAGCCGCGTCACCGCCTGGCGGCCCAGAATCTCTAGCAGGGTCAAATGTTCCGGCTTGAATTGGTCCGCCTTCTGCGACAGTACCGCCATCGAGCCGATGATGTGTTCGTCGCTGCTGAACAGCGGCACCGCCGCGTAGGATAGGCACGGACTCGCCCCTGGCAGCGGGATGCCCTCGGGCGGAAAGTGCGGATCATGGCTTGCGTCAGCAATCAGCATCGGCTCGCCCGTCTCCAGCACCCATTGGCATGCGGTGCTGGCGCGCGGCTGGTCCGTGGCCTTGAAACCAAATCGCGCCTTGAACCAGAGCCGGCTGAAATCCATCCAGCCGATGTAGCCGTAGTCCGCGTCGCACAACACTGCCGCGAGCTCAACGAGCTCGTCGAGCGCGGGATCGGCGTTGCGATCGAAGATTCCTATCTCCGGGCGCACCGACCCCCCCTGGTTCTCTACCCCGTGCGAACCGACCGTAGCACCCATATAGATACACGTACCTGGAGCTTGCTCTTCCAGCAAGTATCGAAGAGATTGACAAACTTGGCTCTTCCACTATCCGGTGAGTTGAAGGAAAAAGCTGTACAACTCAAGTACCCGCGTTTTCGCGCACCACTCGATCAACTTCTTGATTACTATGGACACTTTTCCGTTGTTACTATGCGCCGTTCGTCACACTGCGCAACAGATCAAGCACCGACTCCCGTCCGCTGAGTGGCCTTTGCCGTCCGGCGTTCTCTGTTCTCTGCTCTCTGCTCTCTGTTCTCTGTGCTCTGTGCTCTGTGCTCTTTCCACTGTTCACCGTCCACCGTTCACTGACTCGGCAGTTTGCAGCAGTCGCCGGCCGCTGGCGGGTCGTTGGCGCCCGCGTCCAAAACCACTTTCCAGTTCCCGTCGGGCTCTTTGCGCCACATTGTGATATACCTTCCACTTGTTAGCACGGGATTTCCGTTCGCGTCTTTGCTGCGCCCTTCAAAATGGCCCCAGGTGTAGCCCATATCGCCTGAGGGTCCCATCATCGCGTCGGTCGGAGTCCAGGTGAGCTGATAGTCCTTGGGCGACCAGTTCGCGGATTTGGCAATGGCCACTTTCCCGATCAACGGTGCAACTCCATTTCCCAGCGCCACACCATCGTCGGCAAACCACGACGCGAATCCCTGGCCTCCGCGCTCCAGCACATCCTTGGCAAAGCGCGCCTCCAAATCGTAAAGCTCTATCTTGCCCGGCTTAACGGTCGAGTCGGTCAAAGGATTGGGTGTCTGCGATGGGGCGGCAGGCTCCAGCAATTGTGCATGACCCGAGCACGATCCCGCTCCCGCCAATCCGGCAACCAAAATCAAAGATGAAAGAAAATTCCGCAGCTCGAACACGTTCCCATCCTCCTTCGAACTTGAAGCCTATGCGCCCATCCTACAACTCATCGCAACATGCCGGCAGGTACACGCGTCACAGGCGGGCATCGGCAATATGATGAATTTCTGTTGGACGCGTCGGATTCCGAAAGTGCTTGGGCGGGCGCGCTTTCTGCAATCAATTCGAAGAGGTGTTTGCCGCCGTCGCGGGAACCTCGACCGGGATCCCAAGCGATCCGATCCTGGCGGAAGCCATGTCGCTGGAGTCCGCGGCTCAGCCGGCGCGCTGGCCGTCGCAGGGCTCTCTGAAGTTCCGGCGCCCGGAGCATTGGCAGGCGCTGCGCCATTCTCGTCGCCGGGGCTTGCATGCGCCGGGATCCGCACCTAGGAGCCAATTTCGTGATAGTTCGTGAACTCTATATCGTTCAGATTCGTTCGCACCGGGAATTGCGAAGCATCCGTCACGCCAGGGGCCGGAACGCGGACCATGGAGAACGCCACGCCTTTCACCGGGCAGACGTAGCTCTTACTTCCGATTTTCACCGGCGCGTAGTCCACCGCGATTGCCGCTCCGATTGGCGCATCCGGGCCCGCGGGGTCAGCCACTTCGCTCAGGCGCAGGATCTCGCCTGTTTCCGGATCGATCTCAATCTCCCCGTGATACGCGGGAAAGAGCGCCTCCTCCTTACCGTCCACGGTCGTTTCCAGCCGGAAATGCGACTCGTTTGCCGGCACCGCATAACGAAATACCGCTGCCGGCTCACCGTTCCCTTGCTCCCATCGCGCCCAGGCCACTCCAGTGTGTGCAACGTCGCTGATGACAGCGGAGAGAAGCGGCCCAAACTCGCCGCTTGAGGTCAGTCCCAGGGCTGATTCCTCTTCGTTCGTGCGCTTTTCCCTGTCCTCGCTAATCACCTCGTGGCCCCCACGGTAAGTGACCGCCATGCTGAATTCGCCCGTGCTGTGCAGTCCCCGATGTTCCGTGGCGCTCGCCGCAGTTGCCACCGGAAGCGCCGAACTCGTCGGGTGCTCACTCATCCTCATTGAAGGCGCATAGTTGTAGTCCGCGCGGTGCGTAAGCGAGTCTTCGAAGTGTGTCGTTTCGCGTGTCGCATAGAAGTCCGGAAGCTGCGCCGTCGCAAACCCAACGTACTCCACGGCCAGCGATACCATGCGCTCCTGGGTTTCCTTGTCCGGCGGCGGATCGCGGAGTACATCGCTTGCAGGTGGAGTCAAAAAAGCCGTCAGATCGGCCAGCTTCATCAGCTCTTCGCGTGTCCGCTTGCCGGGAAAATCCGCCTCCCAGCGCTCCAGTCGTGTCGGGCTCACCCGCTCCGTGAGCTGTACACCCTCAAGCTCACCAGCCACCTTCCCATCGGGCTTCCCGTGGAGCTTGAGGAGCGTCTCCTCCATCTGCTCAATGGACAGGCTTTTTTCTGCCATTGCCGGCCATGCAAATCCCCAAAGAAGCAGCAGAGTAGCCCATGTACGCATCCCGCTCCTGTACCTCCCAGCGACGTTTCAGTATAGACGTTTTCGTTTTCGCAGTTGCCCTCGCCGATCCCCCCTCGAACCGCGAGACCCCGCGCTCTTTCTCGCGTCTAATCCATCAAAGCCGCGTTCTGCCGCGAAGGTATACTAGGGGCTGGCTGACACACTGTCGGTCCAGTCATGAGGTCGAGTCTCCGGGTCAGGAGGCGCGCGCGGCAGGTTGAGTTCTTCCCTGGATTTTCCCGGTCCTCCCCCGGGGGAAGGAATGAAATGGCGACACTTCTTGAGACCATCCATTCTCCCGCCGACCTGAAGCAATTGAATGATGAGCAGATGGTGTCGCTGGCGGAAGAAATCCGCGGCTTCCTCGTCCAGACCCTCTCCAAAACAGGGGGACATCTCGGTCCCAACCTTGGCGTCGTCGAGCTCACGCTGGCTCTGCATGCCGTTTTCTCCACCCCCGAAGACAAGATCCTCTTCGACGTCAGCCATCAGGCCTACATCCACAAGATCCTGACTGGCCGTCTCGATCGGTTCTCGACCATCCGCCAGCCCGGCGGCCTTAACGGCTTCATGTTGCGCACCGAGAGCGAGCACGACTGCTACGGTGCCGGTCACGCTGGAACCGCTTTATCGGCAGCCCTGGGCATGGCAGTTGCTCGCGATCTCGCCGGCGGTCACGAGCATGTCATCGCGGTCGCAGGCGACGCCGCTTTCACCAACGGAATCACATTCGAAGCGCTCAATAACATCGCCGCCCATACCAAGCGCATGATCGTTGTCCTCAACGACAACGAGTGGTCCATCGACCGCAACGTGGGCGCCGTGGCGCGCTATTTCCACCGCATCGTGACCAACGAGCACTACCAGCATCTGCATGACCGGGCGACGCGTCTCATCGAGCGCATCGGCGGCAAGACCGCGATCAAAGTTGTTCGCCGCGCCGAAGAAGCCGCCAAGAGCATGTTGTGGCCCTCCATTCTATTTGAGGAGTTTGGACTGGAATACTTCGGACCCATTGACGGCCACAATTTGCCGCTGCTGATCGAGAGCTTTAAGTTCCTCAGAACCCTTGACCATCCCGTTCTGCTCCACGTACTCACGCAAAAAGGCCGGGGTTTTCAGCCTGCCCTCGAAGGTCAAAAGAAGTTCCACGGCCTCGGTCCTTACGATCCTGAGACCGGTAAGACGCCCGACGGCTCAGCGACATACGCTGAAGTTTTTGCCAATACCCTGGCCGATCTCGCCGCAAAAGATCCGCGCATCGTCGCCATCACAGCAGCCATGCCCAATGGCACCGGTCTCGATCTCTTTCGGCCTCGCCATCCCAATCGCTACTTCGACGTCGGCATCGCCGAGGAACACGCCGTCGTTTTTGCCGCAGGCATGGCCACGCGCGGCTACCGCCCGGTCTGCGCCATCTACTCCACATTCCTGCAGCGCGCATTCGATCCCATCGTCCACGACGTCTGCCTGCAAAAGCTGCCCGTCCTGTTCTGCATGGATCGCGCCGGTCTCTCCGGAGACGATGGTCCCACGCATCACGGGCTTTTCGATATCGCCTACCTGCGCGGAATTCCCGACATCGTTCTCATGTCGCCGAAAGACGAAGACGAGCTGGCCGACATGCTCAAAACAGCCATCGAGCTTCCCGGCCCCAGCGCTATCCGCTACCCGCGCGGCGCGGTTGCCGGCGTCGTCCGCAAAGCGGAACCGCAATCGCTTCCCATCGGCAAGGCAGAAGTCCTCTCCGATGGCTCCGACGTTGCAATCCTGGGCCTCGGCCCCATGATCTCGCTGGCGCAGGCGCTTGCCGGGCTTCTTGACCGCGACGGCTACTCCGCCGCCGTCATCAATCCTCGCTTCATCAAGCCGCTGGACCGCGAGGTCCTCGCCCGCTACGCCGGCCGCGTAGCAGCATTTGTCACTTTTGAAGATCACGTGAAGATGGGCGGCTTCGGGACCGCCGTCGTTGAGGCTCTCGACGAAATGGGCTTGGCCGTTCCCGTGGTCCGCGTCGGCTGGCCCGACCAGTTCATCGAGCACGGCAAAGTTGATGCGCTGCGCGTCCGCTACGGGCTCACCGCTGAAGCAGCTCTGGCCCAGATTCTGCCGCTGCTCACGCGCCGCCGCCGTCCCACCCTCGTCGCAAGCTGATTCTGCTAACCCGACTTTTCCCTGTCCACCGTCCAACGGTCACCGCCCGGCGTTCTCCATTCTTGTATCCTGCAATCATGCTCTCCAGCCTTCGCAGGTTCCAATGGCCACGCCGATGGCTTCTATGGCTCGCTGCGGGCCTCATCCTGCGTCTTGCTTTTGTCTACTTTCCGCGCCCCGTCGACGACGACACGTTCGACTATCTGCAGATGGGCCACAATCTCTTTCACTACGGCATCTACGGCACGGGAACCGGCAACGACCTCGGCCCTTCAACTTACCGGCTCCCCGGCTATCCCATTTTCCTTGCTTCGTTCGAGTCCCTTTTCGCGCGCGTCTGGCCGAATACCTGGTTCACCGCCGTTTTTCTTATTCAGACCGCTGTCGATCTCATCTCCAGCTTGTTGCTCGCGGCCTTCGCGCGCCGCCACTTATCCGATCGCGCAGCCGAAGTCACGCTCGCGCTTGCCATGCTCTGCCCTTTCACTGCGGTTTATTCCGCCATCGCCATGACCGAGTGCTTCTCGGTCTTCGCCATCTCTCTGGGCATCTATGCGGCCGGGCGCGCCCTCGCGGCCGAAACCTCTGGCACGCGCGATCTACGCGCGTTGATCCTCGCCGGCTGCGCTGCGGCTCTCGGCACATTGCTTCGACCCGACGGTATCTTCCTCTTCGCGGCCATTGCGCTCGGCTTGTTTTTCTATACGCTGCGCAAACGTGTCGGCGCGCAGCCTGTGCACGCCGCCCTGCGCCGCAGCATCGCTGCTACGTCTATCTTCTGCATCGTCGGTATGCTGCCGCTGGTTCCCTGGACGGTGCGCAATTGGGAGGTCTTTCACATCTTCCAGCCGCTGGCCCCGCGATACGCGGATCCCGGCGAGCTCTCCATCGCGGGCGCGCGCCGCTGGCTGCGCACCTGGACCATTGAATACGTGAACACCGCCAACGTCTGCTGGAACTTCCCTGGAGACAATATCGACCTCGCCGACATTCCCTCGCGCGCCTTCGACTCTCCACAACAGCGTCAGCAAACTTTCGACCTCATTGCCCTCTACAATCAGACCGAAACGCTACCGCCTTGGCTCGGCGCACGTTTCGCGGCGCTCGCCGAGCAGCGCATTCACGACCATCCGTTCCGTTATTACGTCGCCCTGCCCATCTTGCGCGACGCCGACATGCTGCTCCGCCCCCGAACGCTCGAGTATGGCCTCGATGTTTTCTGGTGGCGCTGGAGCGAGCACCCAGCCGATTCCGCATGGGCCATCTTCCTCGGCCTCCTCAATCTCTTCTACGTCGCCGCTGCCACGTGGGGCTTCATTCGCCGCCGCGTTCCCTGGCCGTTGATGCTCGGCTCCTATCTCATCCTGCGGTTCATCCTCCTCGGCGCCATGGAAAACCCTGAACCGCGCTATACCGTCCAGTGTTTTCCTATCCTCATCGTCGCCGCCGCTGCTGCGCTCACCCGCTCTCGCCCCGTTGCGCGGATGAACCCTCGCTAACCCCAATCCCCTGCTCACCGTTCACCGCTCACCGCTCGACCTCCCTTATGCGACAATTCTCTTCAGATCGACCTACCCATGCGCCTGTTCCGCTTTTTCCCGGGTCTCGTTGTGATCGGTTGCACTCTGGCCTCGGCGCCGGCCCAATCACAGCCGGAGCCAGGCGCACCGCCCCTCCCGCTGGTTCTTGCCGGCGGCACTGTCGTCGACCTGACGGGTTGGGGCGACTCCGCCCGCGACATTCCAGGCTCCATTGTCGTCATCCGCGATGGAAAAATTACCGATGTCGGCCTGCCTGACCAAATCCCCATTCCCAAAGACGCCCGCATTATCGACTGCACCGGCAAATTCCTGATCCCGGGACTTATCGATGGCTTCGCCGGCATGAACTCCCAGGCACAGGCCAATGCCAATCTCTACATGGGCGTGACCACCGTCGTCGCCCGCGCGGACCCTGAACGCGGCTTCATCGATACCAATGCGCAGCCCAGCCCGCACATTTATCCCATTGACTCGATCGGCGTCACCGACGACTGGAGCCTTCTGGCGCGGCAGCCGGAGTGGGTTTCCAAGCTCCGCCAGGGCGCGCATCCTGTCGAGCTTACCCCGCAGGACACGGCTCGCCAGATGGTCGACACCGCTCGCAATGGCACACGCGTGCTCCTCCTCACCGCCCATCTCACTGCCGCCAACTCGCAATGGATCATCGCACGCGCTCATGAGATGGGTCTTGCCACCTACGGCCAGTTTGTCTCAACGCCGTACCGCGTCGGCGATGAATCCGGCGTCGACGCTCTAGTTGGCATGGACCACTACGATCTAGGCGTCATTCCCGACGAGCCTCCAGCGCCCACTCGTTGACGACCCCGACGGGCCCTCCGCCGACACTGCCTACGATTACTCGGAGCGCATCCCGCCCACTGACGCCCGCCTGCGCGACTACGCCCACTTTCTCGCCACGCATCATGCCGCGCTCATGCCCGAGTTCAGCCTCTACTATGTCGAGCTGCCCAGTCATCGCGATCTCTGGCAGGAACCGGCTGCGGCGCTTCTCGATCCCGGCCGCATGTTCCATCCGACCGATCCCTCAACCGGCGAAATGATGTTCCCGCTCCCCACATGGTCCCGCCACCTTCCCGCGAGCGCGCAGCGTTGGATGGAGGCGGATGAACAAAAAAAGGCCGGCCAGGCCGCTCTTCGTCTCTGGCGCATCAACCAGACCCTCTTCTCCGCTTTCCCTCATTACCTCGCCGGCTCTGGCGCGGATGCCATGGGCACCATGCCCGGCGTCTCGCTGCATACCGAGCTTGAGTTGCTCGTCCGTCTCGGCCTCTCTCCGCGCGAGGCTCTAGCCGCCGCCAGCAATAATTATTCTCTCCAGTTCGGCTGGAATGAGCTTGGACTCATCGCTCCCGGCCGCCGCGCCGACATCCTGGTGCTCGACTCCGACCCGACAACGAACATCTGGAATGCGCGCCGGATTACGTCCATCATCCTGGACGGCGAACCGCTGGATCGGAACTCGCTGTTGCACCTGAAAAAGTGAGCGGCCGCGGTTTCAGGGATGCTCCCGGTTTATTTCGTAGGAGATCCGCTCGGCATTTACCCTCCTAGGTTCCCCCTTCCCCCCGGGTGTTTTCGGCAAATTGCTCGTTCGAAAGCGGTTGCCGGGGCGGTTCCAGAGCAAGTTCTGCCTCTTCAAGAACCTGAGTCCCAAATTCCTGCAAAAACGGGGTTTATGAAACCCCGCGAGCCAGACATGCAGCTCAGGGCGCCCTTTTATGGAGTCGCGAGAGCAGAATAGCGCAATCAGAGCAAATTACCGGCAAACTTGGGGAAGCTTATATTTCATTTGGAATGTTGAAGATGAGGTAGATATCTGGGCATGGATCTATTGACACCGGATTGGTGAACCCCCGGGTGAGGCAGCCTCGGTGCGGGTGAGGATTTTGTCGACCGATATATAACTCCCGGGTGGGCGACGATACGCGCTCAGAACCAAGGTTGTCATCGTTCATATTCTGAGAGCTGCAAGAATATAAGGAACACCACCGTCCATACAGGGTTCGGCGATGCACTTCACCGATGGAGGCGAGATTGAAGTATCGCGCGTTCAGAGAAAGGATCGTCACTATACTGGCCATAACTTGCCTATCTGTTGGGGTGTCAGGACAATCCGCTGGGCCGCAGAAGAAGGCGCAGGGCGCCCCGAGTAAGGCGGAGATCACGAGGTTTTTTATCGGGAACCCGATAGAAGATTCTGGATATGAAACCGGACCATTGCACGTTGTTTACGACGACGGAACGGAAATTGTGGAGACTCTGCCGCCGCTCGAGGCGAGTACCGAGAAGGAAACCGTCTTTAATGATGTTGGATTCGCAGATGTCCAGTTGGCAGAGGATCGACAAACGCTCGGCTGGACGATCAATGTCGAGAACTGTTGTACGTCCTATTCCATTCCGCTGAGCGTAGTCGTATTCCGGGACAAAAAGGTTCTCCATACCATCAGTCCGGGACTGATGATCTGGAGTTGGAAGTTTGTCGACGGCGGGAAGAAGGTGGAAGTCGTCTCTGGAACGGTCCACGGATCGGACGTAGGCGACGATCAAGTTTACGACGTACAGAGCGGTAAGCTCCTGTCGGACGATAACGGTGGCGGTAACACCCAAGCCCCGAAACCTGTCCCGGCGAAGGTGCCTGACACTCCGGGCGATGATCTTATCCGTGCAGCACAGAAGGGTGATTTGCCGCGCGTGTTGGCATTGCTCAGGGCCCACGTCGACGTGAACTCCAATCTGAACGGCAATCTTGACGGGGGCACGACGGCGCTCATCGAAGCTTCGAAGGCCGGCCACCTCGACGTAGTTAAAGTGTTGATCGCGGCGCACGCTGACGTAAATGCTAAAGATGGGGTCTCAAGGGAAACGGCACTCATATATGCGTCTGCAGGCGGACAACTAGATATCGTTCAAGCTCTGCTTGCCGCCCACGCAGACGCCAATGCCAGGGGTATCTATGGCAATCCATCGGCATTGTTCGCGGCTTCGAATGTCGCAGTGGTGAAGGCCTTAATCGCCGCGGATGCAGACGTGAACTACAGAAGCACAATGGGCGTGTCCGCGCTGATGGGAGCCTCCAGCGAGGGCCGATTGGATGTCGTGCGCGCATTGATTGCGGCGCAGGCTGACGTTTCTGCCAAAGGCGATAACGGCGACACAGCTTTGATCGATGCCGCTGGCCATGGCCATGTGGACGTCGTACAGTTCCTGCTGGAGAATGGCGCGAATCCAACGGACATGACCGACTATGGTGATACGCCGCTAAAGGCGGCGGCGGCAGCTGATCACCTGGACGTAGTGAAGGCATTGCTCGCCGACGGCGGGAATATCAACGAGATGGGCAGGGACGGCACGACCGCATTGATGGCCGCGTCACGGGCAGGCCATTTGGACGTGGTGCAAGAGCTTTTGAGAGCCGATGCTGATGTGAACGCGAAACAGGGCTTTGCAATGCCTACGGCGTTAATGCTTGCGTCTGAACAAGGTCACCTCGACGTTGTTGGAGCATTGCTGGACGCTCATCCTGATTTGAACGCGGGGAGGGGCGAGTGGGGCACGGCATTGATGAAGGCGGCTCAGAGCGGGCACCTGAAGGTAGTTTGGGCGCTTATCGCTGCGAACGCTGACGTGAATGCGGCAGATCAAGAGGGCACGACAGCACTGATGGCGGCGGCGCGAAGCGGATATATGCAGGTCGTGCAAGCGTTGGTCACTGGCCATGCCGACCCGAGCATGAAGGCGCATAACGGCAAAACGGCTGAGGACATTGCCAGGCTCACTGGCCATGAGCAAATCGCGGAACTGCTGCTTAACGCAAGATACCTCTGCGCACTAGGCGGACCTTAAACCAATCTGGATCTATTAAGCCAATTGGGTGAACCCGGTGCAGCCATTGGATCCACGGTCGGGGCAGGCCACTGCCCCATCATTTACCCTTGATTCAAGCGCCCATTGCGCCCTCATGCCCCGCTCATCATCAAAATCCCGATCCAGCGGCAAGCGCCACAATCGTCTTCTGCTCCTCATCGCGTTCTATAAATTCCTGCACGCGCTGTTCTTCATCGCCATCGGCATAGGCGCTCATCGCCTCCTGCATAAAGACCTCGCCGACGAAATCGACCTTTTCGCCCGTCATCTGCGCTTCAATCCAGAGTCACGCCTCGTCAGCTTCATCCTTGAGAAAGCATCCCTTGTCAACGACCCACTCTTGCGCCGCATCGGCCTCTTCGCCTTTTGCTACGCGGCCCTCACCATGGCTGAAGGCATCGGCCTTTATCTTGAAAAAGCATGGGGCGAGTTCCTCACTCTCGCCATCACCGCTTCGTTCCTTCCCTGGGAGTTCTTCGAAATCTATCGCCATGTCACCTGGATTCACCTGGGACTATTCGCCATCAACATCCTGGTCTTCCTCTATCTGCTGGATCTCGTCCTCGCCCGCGCCCGTCAGCGCGCCAAAGCCCTCGTGAAGTGACTCTGGGCACCTCCTTGAACGGGATTGAAGTTGATTTTCCTCAATCTCCTTGTGGTAGCATCCAGTCTCAGTCGAAACCAAACCATCTTCTGTCCTGATCGTATTGAATTCTCCGTGCGGTGTTTCGAATCCATCGGGTGCAATTCCATCCGGGACCGGATTCTTCTGATCCTGCGCGTCCATGGCTGCCGCACCCGCACAATCATCCGGCTCACGGCAGGTGACTCATGGCAAAATTCAGGCTCGGCATCAATATGGCAGGCGCCGTTTCCGCGGGAGCCTATACCGCTGGAGTGCTCGATTTCCTCATGGAAGCTCTGGAGGAATGGGAATCCACGAAGGCGGCCTTCAAGGCCTATCTGGCGAATCCAGTAGCAGGGCCCGTTCCGCCCGTCGCACCGCTCCACGACGTGCAAATCGACGTCTTCACCGGAGCTTCCGCCGGCGGCATGTGCGCGGCAATCGCATCCGTCATGGTCCAGCAGCCCTTCCAACACATTCAAACGGGTGACGAGCAGAACACGACCAACACCTTCTACGAGAGCTGGGTCAACAAGATCGACATCTCCCGGCTACTCGAAACCAACGATGTGGCCGGCGATGGCCCGCTGCTTTCTCTGCTCGACTGCACCATCATCGACGAGATTGCAGCCTATGCGCTCACGCCCGCCGCTGCATCTCCGCGGCCCTACATTGCGGACAACCTGAACCTCTTTCTCACTCTGACCAATGCGCGCGGAACTCCTTACGGGCTCTACACGGGCGCTACCTCGGCGGAGGAGTTTGTTTCCTACTACGGAGACCGGTTGCAGTTTCAAGTCACCCATGGCACATCGCCGGGCTCGCCGGTTTCACCTCTTGCCAAGCCTCTTCCGGCCGGCCAGCCGGGCCAGGGAGCGTGGCCCCTGCTCCAGGAAGCGGCAAAGGCCACTGGGGCCGTACCCGTCGCCCTCGCCTCGCGAGTTCTGACACGCGATGTCGCCGATTATCAGATTCCAGGCTGGGAGCCGCTAAGCTCCAGTTCCAACCAACTTCAACCCGCATTTCCTCCCGGAATCGGCGCCTCCATACAAACCCTAAACGTCGACGGGGGCGTCACCGACAACTCGCCATTTGCGCTGGCTGATCACTATCTCGCCAATGAGTTGAATCAGGCCTCCAATCCCTCTTCGCCCGAACAGGCAAATGCCGCCGTCCTCACGATCGCTCCATTTCCCATGGGAGACAGCAACTTCTCCGGACCCTACGTGCCCGCAGAGCACCAGGGAATCTGGGCCATCCTCATGAGCTTCTTCAACGTCACTCTCTCGCAATCGCGCTTTCTGGGCGAGAGCTTGGCGGAACTGACGGGCGGAGCTTCCTTCAGCCGCTTTGCGATTGCCCCCTCCGACCCGGACTCTGTCGGAGCAGGCAAACCGGCCCTGCAATGCGGCTCGCTCGGGGCCTTCGGCGGCTTCCTGTGCCGCGATTTCCGGAAACATGATTTCCTGCTTGGCCGCAGAAACTGCCAGCAGTTCCTGCGCGAGCACTTTGCTGTCGTGGCCACCAATCCCATCATCGATGAGGCGCTCGCGGCCGCCGGGCCCTACGCCGATCAAATCAAGGCTCAGTTCCTGGTTGACTGCCCCAGTCCGAATCCCGGATTGCCCCAGGGAAACGTCTGGATGCCGCTGATCCCGCTCTGCGGCAAAGCGGCCGCTGAAGTCCCGCTGCCCGCGCGCACCACAATCGCTCCCGCACAGTTGGACACAATCGCCAACCTCATCGTGCAACGGCTCAATGCGATTCGGACGAAGCTGGCGACGGGCAACTTGGGAAACTTGCTCAGCCACGCGCTCTGGTTTCTCTTGAATTTCTGGATCGTGAGCGGCAAGGTCAAGAACGCCGTCCGGGAAGCGCTTGAAAGCGCGCTGGCCGGAGATACCGCCGTCAACTCCTAGAGCCTTGGGCTTTTCTCTATTTCTCTGTTCGGCCGAGTGCTGCCTGCCGGCTGCTCGCCGGTCTCTAGTCTCTGATCTCTAGTCTCCGATATCTATTGTTTCGCTTTTTGTTCTCCTACCACAGTCCGCGGGACCTGTCCAGATGGGGGATCACAGCAGTAAACCCCACATCTTGTGGTGCCTCAATTTTTTTGCTCTATTAGTCGACTTTCCCGAAGAGAGCCTGATTTTTCAGCGCTTTCCACCGTTTTTTCACTTGGCGGAGGCGAAATTCAGGGGTACTATCGACCGAGATGGAACATTTTGGAGCTAGATGGAGTCCTATGGATCAGATCCATAACTCCTCTTTCCTCCTAAGTTTACTCCGATTCCCCGCTGGGAATCGCAAATCCGGAAGCCAGTCAATTTGGGGAACCACTTTGGCTAACCCGGAACAAAGGTTCAGAGAATTCAGTTCGCGGTACGGCAGCAAGGTTCGCCGCGAAAGACACACGAGGACGGCACATGTTTCGCGGCAACCATCCAGCAAAGGTCGAGGAGAACGGGCGGCTCAAGCTCCCGGTCCCCTTCAAGCAGTTGCTGGATGCGGCCAATGTGACCGACCTCTACGTGACCAGCGAAGACGGCAAGCGGGCCCAGATTTGGCCGCTTGGCGAGTGGGAAAAGATTGAAGCCCAATTGGCAAAGCACAGCACGATGAACGACTCGGTCATGAGGTACCTGGATTTGACCAGCTATTACGGCCAGCAGGTAAAGATGGACGCCCAGGGTCGGATCATGCTTCCGCAGATCCTGCGCTCCACGGCCCGGCTGGAAGGCGATCTCGCCGTCATGGGCAAGATCACCCATCTCGAAGTAGTCAACCGCTCGGCATTTGAACAGGATTTGCCCACCAGCAATCTGACTTCGGACGATCGCAGGCAGGTAGGCGGGATTCTGGCCGAGGGGAGCAGATCGTAAGCCCCTCAGGGGGGCTCGCATGACGCAGCAAAAAGCACGCCATGTGCCGGTTCTTTTTCAAGAAGTAATGGATTTTATCCGCGTGCAAACCGGCGGTACTTACGTCGACTGCACGCTGGGCCTGGCGGGACATGCCGAGGGCATCGTCAGGCAATTGGGATCCGCGGGGCATTTCATCGGATTTGACCGCGATCCCGAGGCGCTCGAGTTGGCCAGAATGCGGCTCTTGGCAGTTTCTGAAGAGCTGGGCAGCGAGGCGCCGCAAGTGAGTTTGATCGGCGAAGCATTCAGCACCATCGCCAAGCACGTTGCGCAGCACTCAGTTGATGGCTTGCTGGCCGACTTCGGAGCAAGCAGCCTGCACTTCGATGAGGCGCGCAGAGGGTTTAGTTTTCAGGCGGACGGACCGCTGGACATGCGTATGGATACGCGATCCGGGCCGACCGCCGAACAAGTGGTGAATGAGATGGGCGAGCGCGAGCTGGCCAATCTCATTTACGAATACGGTGAGGAAAGGAGGTCGCGGACAGTCGCCAGAGCCATTGTGCGGGGGCGGCCGGTTACGTCAACGGCGCAATTAGCCAGAATCGTAGCCTCAGCCGTCCCGCCAATGAAATACATTCACCCGGCAACCAGAACCTTTCAAGCTTTGCGCATCTTTGTTAATCAGGAATTGCAGGAAATTCGGGCTTTGTTTGAGGCCGCACCAAAATTGCTTAAGTCCTCCGGACGGCTCGTAGTCATCAGCTTTCATTCTTTAGAAGATCGCATCGCGAAAGACAGCATCCGGGAAGGCGCGCAGAAGGGGATCTGGAAGGTTTTAACCAGAAAGCCTGTGACTGCGACGGAAGACGAGATCAACCGCAACCCGCGTTCGCGCAGCGCCAAGCTGAGAGCAGCGGAACGGCAATAGGCCGGCAGAGCGAGGAGAACGAAGATGGCGGCATGTGTAACAACCTACTTTGAGACTGGCAGAGGCTTGGGCGCGCAAATCGCCGAGCATAACGCCGCAATGATGGCGCAGCAGATGCAGCTTCGCCGCCGCGTGCGCATGCCGGAGTACTACTTTGCCAAGCACTTTGACAACACACGCCTCGTGAAGGCCTCTGACCCCGTCCGCGTGCGCGAGATGCGGGTCTTTTCCGCCGCCGTGGCCGTGCTCTTCTCTCTCATCATGATTTATGGCCTGCAGCATTTCTATGCTATTGAGAGCAGCTATCACGTCGAAACCGAAAAGCAAACGCTCGCCCAGCTGCGCGAGGAGAATCGCCAATTGCACCTGAGCGAAGCCGAGCTGACGCAGCCTGGCCGCATTGACCAGATGGCCCGCCAGCTTGGTCTCGCCGAACCGCAGCCCGGCCAGGAGATCTTCTCCGATACGCGGCCCGCCTCCGGCGCTCCCACTCTCGCGCAGGTTGCTCCGCCGGCCCCCGCGGCCCAATAGACCCAGATCCACCGGACTCAAAAGAAATGTCGGCAGCCGCCCAAGCCATCCGCAGCCGTACTCAAACACCTAAAGGCGTGCCCCTCAAGCGGGCGCGCTTTTTCGTGATTTGTCTGTTCTTTCTGGTCTGGGTCTGCGCCATCTCGGGCCGGCTCTTCTGGTTGCAAATCGTTCGTCATCGGGACTTCGTGGAGCGCGCTGAAAAACAGCAGCAGCGCACCTTTCAGGTCGCTCCCCGCCGCGGCGTTCTCTATGACCGCAATCTGCGCGAGCTGGCGATGACCGTCCTCGTCCCCTCGATCTACGCCGATCCCTCCCAGATTGCCGACAAGCAAGCCACTGCGCGCACTCTTGCTTCTTTGGTCCACACCGATCCTGAAGACGCGCTCACCACCGAAGCGCAAATCGCCGAGCGGCTCAACGACGGCCATAACTTCGCCTGGATCGCGCGGCGTGTTACGCCGCAAGTCGCGGCCGCCGTGAAGGCTCTGAACATCAAGGGCATTTTTTTCCAGCAGGAATTTGCCCGCTTCTACCCCGACAATCAGACTCGCGGCGCAAGTGCTGGGCTATGTCGGAAGCGACGACAACGGCCTTGGCGGTCTGGAAGAGAAATTTGACAGCGAATTACACGGCGCACCCGGTCTCATGTACACGGCGGTCGACGCCCGCCGTAAAGTTCTCGGCTCCAGCGAGCGCGACCCCGAGCCCGGGCAGAATCTCGTTCTTACTGTCGACGAGAACATTCAATTCATAGCCGAGCAAGCACTCGATCATGCCATGCAGAAGACGCAGGCGCTCAACGGCACGGTCGTCGTGCAGGATGTGCATACCGGCCAAATCCTGGCCCTCGCCATTCGTCCTACTTTCAATCCCAACCAGGCTCGCCACGCCACCCTCGATATGCTCCGCGATCACGCGGTCAGCGATGTCTATGAGCCGGGCTCCGTCTTCAAGCTCGTCACTTACTCCGCTGCCATGGATCAGAACGTCGCCAAGCCCGACGACATGATCGATTGCTCCGGTGGGCAGATTACCGTTGCCGGTCAGGTGATCCACGACGACAAAAGCGACCGCGGCCTTGGCACCATAACGGTAGCCGATGCTCTTGCTCACTCCAGCGACGTTTGTGCCATCAAGCTCGCGCTGCGGGTCGGCCCCGACAAAATGTACCAGTACATCCGCAGCCTCGGCTTTGGGTCGCGAACCAGCATTGAGCTTCCCGGCGAAACACGTGGCCTGCTTCGCCCGCTCGCGCGATGGCAGCCGGCGTCGATCGGTTACGTCGCCATCGGACAGGAAGTTGCCGTTACACCGCTGCAACTTGCTTCCATGGTCTCAACCATCGCCAACGGTGGAACCTATCTGCCGCCGCACATTCTCATGCAGGACCAATCGAGTTCGGCAAGCCCCAACCAAAAGGCTGCCGCACCGCAGGTGGCGCAATTCGTAGCCAATCCGGTCAGAGTGGGTGAAGATCTTCCCAGCCAACTTCCACCCGGAGCGCATCGCGCTATCAGCTCGCTCGCCGCCGCTCAGATGCGCAAGATGATGGAAGGCGTTGTTCTGTTCGGCACTGGCAAGTCAGCGCAACTCGATGGTTACTCCTCGGGCGGCAAGACAGGCACCGCGCAGAAGATTGATCCCGTCACGCACACCTATTCGAAGACCATGCACATCGCATCGTTTGCAGGCTTCGCGCCGGTCAACTCTCCCGTCATCTCGGTGGCTGTAGTCCTCGATTCGCCCAAGGGGCTGTATTATGGCGCCGAGGTCTCTGCGCCGGTCTTTGCTGAGGTAGCGCAGCAGGTCCTCGAATATCTGGGCGTGCAGCACGACATCGATCTTCGCCCCGCCGACATGGCCTCAAAGAAAGACGCGCCTATCACCGAAGACGATGCTCCGCCGCAGCAAGAAGACATCCAGGCCCTCTTCGACGCCGCCAACGATTTGCCCAGCGACGATCCGCTCCGCGCTTCGCCTTCTTCGACAGCCAGTGCAGCTTCCCCCTCTAACTCCAGGTCGCCACAGGCCTCGACTCCCACCGCACATCCCCAAACCAACGCAGCTTCCGGGCCCTCCCCCAGCACGCCCGCCCCGTCGCATACCGAATCTGCTCCATCGTCTTCCGCGAATACCGTGGTCATCGCTGACGCAGGAAAACTGCGCGTGCCCTCCCTGGTGGGCCTGCCGATTCGCGAAATCATTGAGCAAGCCGGCACCGCAGGACTCCAGGTCGAGATCATGGGCGACGGCATTGCGCGCGAGCAGGCCCCGGCCCCCGGCGCCATGGTCCCTCCCGGCACCAAAATCGTTGTCCGCTGCGCTCGCTGATCTTCTACCGGCAAACTGCGTTACCCTCACTGTGTGACGGGTTCTTCCTGGAGTCCATTCGACGACGGCGCAACCCTCGGCCTTCCCGGCTCTGAGGAGGGTACTGTGGTCCGCGACGAAGAGCATCTGCTGGGCGCACGCATCACGCTGGAACGCGCGGCCAGCGTCGCTCCCTTCTCCATCACCTGCGGCATCTACGGCTGGATGATGCACACCCGATTTTTCGATTCGGAGGCGGAGGCGGAAGAGCAGTACGATCTGATGAAGCAATCACTCTCTGCGCTCCTTGAAGCCGCCGAACGAACCGCCGCCGTCGACGGCGGCCGCAAGGTTCTGATGAACGGCATCGAAGAATTCGTCGGCGAGTACCCGTGACGTTCGCCGTGGATCGCCTCACCCTCCCGGCTCCCCTACCCCACAACAATCTACAATCAACTTCGAGATGAACTGGAACGATTTGATCTCCGAAGTTGCATCCATCGGCTCGGCCGGCCGCTCCACTGCGAACATCACCGGCGTCGAATACGACTCGCGCCGCGTGCGGCCGGGCGCCGTTTTTGTGGCCATGAAGGGCGGTTCGACCGACGGTAATCGTTTCGTTGACAAGGCGATCGCTGCCGGTGCTCTCGGCATCATCACCGATTCCGCGCAGGCCTTCGACCATCTCACGGTCTATCGACCCGAAGTTTCGCTTCTTCATGTCGAGCACGGCCGCCGCGCGCTCGCCCAGGCCTCCGCCGCATTTCTTCGGCCATCCCGAGCGTTCCCTCGCCGCCACGGGAATCACGGGCACAAACGGCAAGACCACCACGGCATTCCTCACCGAGTCGCTCCTCAACTCTGCCGCGCGTTCCAGCGTTTTGGTAGGAACCATTGAGTTTCACGTCGCCGGCGAGACACGCCCCTCGATCCACACCACGCCCGAGTCGCGCGATCTCTTTGAATTGATGGCCGAAGGCGTGGCGCGCGGAGCGGAAGAGCTTGTCACCGAGGTCTCGAGCCACGCCCTCGACCAAGGGCGCATGATCGGAATTCCGTTTGACGTTGCGGTCTTCACCAACTTCACGCGCGACCATCTCGATTACCACCAGACAATGGAGAACTATTTCGCAGCCAAACGCCTGCTCTTCGATGGAACGGTGTATCCGGCTCCGCGTGTCGCGGTGATCAATGCGCTCGATCCACGTGCTGAAGAGCTCGCAGCGGCCGCTCGCGCCGCCGGCGCTGAAATTCGCATGTACGGAATCAAGCAGGGCGAATGGCGCGCCTCGAACTACGCGCTCACGCCCTCCGGCGCGACAATCCAACTCGAAACTCCAGCCGGCTCGGCCTGCCTCTCCTCGCGTTTGGCGGGCGAAGTCAACGTCCTCAATCTTCTCGCGGCATTCACCGCTGCCCACGCGCGCGGTGTTTCCTTCTCGCATCTCGCCGGCGCTGTTCGATCGCTCAAGCCCGTTCCCGGGCGCTTCCAGCCGGTCGATGCAGGCCAGCCATTCACTGTGATTGTCGACTACGCGCACACCGACGACGCGCTCCGCAATCTGACCGCGCTCGCCCGCCAGATCACCGCTGCCTCAGGGGCGCGCGTCATTACGCTCTTCGGCTGCGGCGGCGATCGCGACCGCACCAAGCGCCCTAAAATGGGTCAGGCAGCGGGCGAAGGCAGCGATTTCGTCGTTGCCACCAGCGACAATCCCCGCTCCGAAGATCCGGCATCGATCCTCGCCGAAATCGAGCCGGGCCTCCAGTCAACCGGGGTCGCATACACGATCGAAGTCGATCGCGCCGCGGCCATTCGCCTCGCTCTCGAGGCCGCAAAGCCTGGCGACGTGGTTCTCATCGCCGGAAAGGGCCACGAGAAAGAACAGATTCTTGCGGGCCGCATCATACCCTTTGACGACGCCCAGGTCGCGCTTTCCATCCTTGCCGAATTGGGCTATCGTGAAGGGCAATGAATCTCACTCTTGCAGAAGCGGCGATGGGCGCCGGGGCCGTGCTCGAGGCGCCGGCCAGCGTGGATGATGCCGGCGCGCTGGTCGCTGCCGGCTATTCCATTGACTCGCGCACGGTCGCGTCAGGCGAGCTGTTTTTCGCCGTTCGCGGTGAGCGGCACGATGGCCATGATTTTGTTGCGGCGGCCTTTGAACGTGGCGCCGTCGCCGCCGTAGTCTCACGCGCGCGTGCCTCTTCCCTGCCCGATGCCGCCCTCAGCCATCCGCTTCTCATCGCGGAGGATCCGCTCGCTGCCATGCAGGCGCTCGCCCACCATGTGCGCCGCCGGTGGGGTCGCCGCGTCGTAGCCATCACCGGCTCGGCCGGAAAGACCACGACCAAGGAGGCCGTCGCTGCCGCGCTCGGCGCAAAGTTCAACGTCCTCAAGTCGAAGGGCAATCTCAATAACAACTTTGGTCTGCCCCTGCAGCTTCTGCGCCTGATGCCCGAGCACGAATTTGCCGTTGTTGAGATGGGGATGAACCACTCCGGCGAGATTGCCGCGCTCGCGCGGATCGCCGCGCCCGACTGGGGCGTGATCACCAACATTGGCTCCGCGCACATTGAAAACTTTGCCGACGGACAGGCGGGTATTGCGCGCGCCAAATTTGAGCTCGTTGAATCCCTTCCTGCAAACGGCATTGCCTTCCTCAACTGCGACGACGCTTATGCCGCCCAGTTTGGCCGCGATTTCTCCGGCCGTGTCGTTTACTTTGGCGCCGGTCCCTGCGCTGACCCGCAAATCCTCTCCTCAATCGAGGATCGCGATGGCTTGCACGTCCGCATTCGCGCTCATGAGCGCGAAACCGGCTTCACTCTCCAATTGCTTGGAGCGCACAACGCCTCGAACGCTGTGGCGGGTTTGGCCGTCGCACTTGAAGCTGGTGTCGACCTCGACGCCGCTACCGCCGCAATCGCTTCACTCGCCCCCGGTGACAAGCGCGGCCAGGTTATCGAGATTGCCGGCGCAACGATTCTCAATGACAGTTACAACTCCAACCCCGAAGCGCTGCGCTCCATGATCCGCACCCTCGCTGCGCGCCCTGCTACTGGCCGCCGCATCCTCATAGCGGGCGAGATGCTTGAACTGGGGGAGCACGGGCCGGCGCTCCACATCGATTGCGGCCGCGCCGCCGCTGAAGCCGGCCTTGATCTCGTCGTCGCAGTGAAGGGCAACGCGGAACACCTCGCTACCGCCGCATGCGCCGGCGGCGTACCGGCTGTGTTTCTCCGCGATGCCGGCGCTGCCGGTCAGTGGCTCGTCGAGAATCTACGTCCAGGCGACGTTGTGCTCGTCAAAGGCTCGCGCGGTGTTCACCTCGAGCGCGCGATTGAAACGCTCGCCAAACAAATCGAAGATCGAGAAGCTCAATGAAGGCCGTTCATTTCGCTCTGCGCCTCGTGCTATTCACGCTCTTCGCCTCCGCCGTCGAGCTCGCTGCCCAGAGCGATCCCGCGCAGATGACCCCATTTCCCGCCTTCCGCGTCGCCGGAAATCTCTATTACGTCGGCAGCCAGGACCTAGGTTCTTATCTCATCGCCACGCCGCGCGGGCTCATTCTCATCAATTCGAGCTTTCAAGCCTCGGTACCGTTGATTAGAAAAAGTATCGAGTCGCTCGGTTTCCACTTCGGCGACATCAAAATCCTCCTCATCAGTCACGCCCATGACGATCACTGCGCCGGCAGCGAGCAAATCATTCGCCTCACCGGCGCTAAATACTACGTCATGGATGGCGATGTTGCGGTCGTCGAGTCCGGCGGCAGAGCCGACTTTCAATACGGCGCCGAAAAAGCGCACTACTATCCGCCCGCGCACGTTGATCGCGTTCTTCACGACGGCAGCACAGTTTCGCTCGGTGGCGTCGTCCTCATCGCGCATCTCACCGCCGGCCACACCAGGGGAACCACAACCTGGACGCTCGACGAAACGGAGAATGGCCGCATCCTGCATGTGGTCATCGTCGGCAGCCCGAACGTCAATCCGGGCTACAAACTCGTCGGCAACAAGGCCTATCCGCAAATCGCCTCGGACTACAAGCGCGGCTTTGCCCTCCTCACAAAATTGCCCTGCGACATCTTTCTTGGGGCGCACGGCTCCTACTTCGATCTCGTCGAAAAATATCCGCGCTGGAAGGCCGGCGACAAAAGCGCCTTTATCGACCCCGGCGGATACAAGGCCTATATCGCAGATCGCGAGCGGGCATTCTTAAATGAGCTCGCCCGGCAGTCGGCCGCAAAGAAATAAATCAGAGGTCGATCTGCTGCGCCAGTGCCGCCGTCGCTCGCGCCAGCGTCACTCCCTGCAACAGGAAAACCTTGCTGCGCGACAATTCGCCCGACCGGAGCTCGACCGCATTCTTCTGCAAGCTGAAAACTCCAGCAAGAAACGCAATCAAAGCCTCATTCGCGCGGCCCTCAATCGGCTGCGCCTTCACGGCAATTTTCAGTTGAGCCGCCGTCCCTTCACCGTAAATCCCAATAATTGCGGTCCTCTTCGCGCCCGGTTGCGCACGCACCGCGAGCGTCACGCCCTCCGCCACCGCGCGCAGCATCAGTCGAGCTCCGGTTCCTGCCCCAGCCTCGCCGCCGGTGACGTGCGCTTGCCAAACAACCCAGTGCCAATACGTATGCGCGTCGCGCCCTCGGCAATCGCCAGCGCAAAATCTCCACTCATCCCCATCGACAGCACATCGAGCTTCAGATTCGGATGCGCCGCGGCCCACCGGTCGCGCCACGTCCTCAAACTGCGAAAGCACGCCCGCGTCACATCTTCCGGCGCGCCCCACGGAGCAATTGTCATCAGCCCGCGCGCTTCAAGGTCCAGCAGATCCGGCAGGCGCTCCAAAAGCTGCGCGGCTTCCTCCGACTCCGGATCTACCCCGCTCTTCGTCGCTTCCGTGCTCAGCTTCACCTCAATCAACACCGGCAGGCGCTTTCCCGTTTTTCCGGCCGCGTCGTTCAATCGCTCCGCCAGCCGCACTGAATCCAGCGAATCCACCCCGTCGAAGATCTCGGCCGCCTTCGCCGCCTTGTTCGACTGCAAATGCCCGATCAAATGAAAGCGCAGTCTCTCGCCCACCGCCCACGTTCCGGTCTCGGCTGCGCGCAATACTTTTGAGCTGAACTCCTGAACGCGATTCTCGCCAAACAGCGTGAGCCCCAGCGCCGCTGCCTCCGCAACGGCTTCGGCCGGAAAGGTCTTCGATACCGCCATCAGCTCAACTTCGCTGCGCGCGCGCCCCGCCGCCCGGCAAGCTGCCCCGATCGACTCTTCGAGCCGTTCCAGATTCTCGCTCAGCGCCGTCACTGCGCCCTCGCCGAAAAAATCGTTTGTGCCCACGCGGCGTCCACAACACTTGCCGCTGCTCGTGTATCTAATAAAAGAATGTGGACCATCGTTCTTCTCATCTGCTCCAACATCTTCATGACCATTGCCTGGTACGGTCACCTGAAATATGAATCGCAGCCACTCTGGAAGGTCATTGTCGTCAGCTGGTCGATCGCCTTCTTTGAGTATTGCTTCCAGGTTCCCGCCAACCGCATCGGCTATGGCCGCTTCACTCCCGTCCAGCTCAAAGTGATCCAGGAGATCATCACGCTCACGGTCTTCGGCGTTTTCGCGACGTACTATTTTGGCTCGCACTTGCGCTGGAATCACGCCGTTGCCGGAGGCTTCCTGGTTGCCGCGGCCTTCTTCGCGTTTCACCAGTTCTAGTCCGGTGTCAATGCGCGTGCTCCTCGAGGTACTTCTCCACCTCGAGCGCTGCCATGCATCCCGAGCCGGCCGCGGTAATCGCCTGCCGGTAACGCCGGTCCTGCACATCGCCGCACGCAAACACGCCTGCCACAACAGCGCCGTTGCGCGTCGTAAAAACATTGTTTGTCGTCTTGATGTATCCCTCATCGTCCAAATCGATCTGCCCCACAAACGCCTTTGTGTTCGGCACGTGTCCGATGCCCAGGAACATACCGCTCACCTTCAGCTCGTCCTGCTGGCCGCTTTTCACGTCGCGCAAGCGCAGTCCCTTCACTTCCTGCTCATCTACGCCCAGCACTTCTTCAACAATCGTGTTCGTTCGCAGCTCGATCTTGGGATGCGCCATGGCGCGCTCCAGCATGATCTTCGAAGCGCGAAAAGCGTCGCGCCGGTGCAGCAGCGTCACCTTTGAAGCAAAACGCGTAAGAAAAATCGCTTCCTCCATCGCCGAGTCGCCCCCGCCAATCACCGCAATGTCCTTGTCGCGGAAAAAGAATCCGTCGCAGGTGGCGCAGCTTGACACGCCGTGCCCGATCAGAGCCTGCTCGCTGGGCAGTCCCAGCCAGCGTGCGCTCGCTCCCGAAGCCACGATCAGCGTTCTCGCGTGCAGCTCACCGGCCGATGTGCGCAGCTTGATGGGATGCGCGCCCGCCTCCACTGCTTCCAGGTGCGCATGCTGGTACTCCGCGCCAAACCGCGCGGCCTGCTTCTTGATGTTGCCAATCAGCTCCGGCCCCTGGATTCCGTCGGGCCATCCGGGAAAGTTTTCGACCAGTGTTGTAATCGAGAGTTGGCCGCCCGGTTCGTGGCCTTCCAATACCAGCGGTTTGAGCCCGGCGCGCGCGGTGTAAAGCGCCGCCGTCAATCCGGCGCAGCCGGAGCCAAGGATCACGGTTTCGCGTATGTCTGTCATGGGTTTACCCGAATCGATTGTAGACGGAAGCCCCTCGAATCCTCGCCCAACTTTTCGGCTGGCTCCCCTCCCCTATCAGATGACATGGGCAACGCGTCGGACTCGGCCGCCCATCCCGCCACCCATTTGCCGCATGAGAAACCGTTAAGATTCGCCGAAATCCTTTGGATTTGCACATGCTCCCATCCCCGCATCCGGGAGTCCACGTGCCCATCGCTACCTCCGCGTTCGCAAATGCCGGCGCATTCCGCTCGGCGCGTTATCGCCGCGTCGCGTTCCCGCTCGCCCTGCTGCTACTCGCTCCGGCTTTCGCCCGTGCCGGCGGACCGAAATATGTCGCCGGAACCAGCTTCTTCAATCCCGCCGTCGTCGGCCAACCTGTCCACTGGGTCGGCGGCCAGGTGAACTACTTCGTCGACCAGGGCCCGCTTTCGAGTCTTGTCGACAATCAGCAGGCCAAGGCGATGGTCGATTCCGCAGCCGCCCTGTGGAGCGCAGTTCCCACCGCCGGCGTCACGCTCACCGACGAAGGCCCGCTCAATGAAGACGTAAACAACTCGAACATCGCGGTGAATTCGTCCGGCCAAATCACCGCGCCAGCCGACGTAACTCCCGCGGCCACCAACTATCCGCTCGCCGTCATTTACGACGCCGACGGCTCCGTCATCAACACCGTCTTCGGCGCCACCGCCAGCCAGCCCGATGCCTGCCAGAACAACGCCGTCTACGTCTGGATCGATAATTTCAAACCCGACGCAACCATCGCTCACGCAGTCATCCTTCTCAACGGCCTGTGCGCCACAAGCTCCGCCATGCTCCAGATGATGAGCTTTGAACTCGAGCGCGCTTTTGGCCGCCTGCTCGGCCTCGACTACGCGCAGGTCAATCCCGGCGCAGCCACCAATGGAGAAAACGGAGGTGAGCAAGGCTGGCCTATCATGGAGCCGCTCAGCGGCGCATGTGGCTCGAGTGGCGGCGCATGCATCCCTGACCCCTCCTCGCTGCGCTACGACGACATCGCCGCGCTCAACCGCATTTACCCCATCACCATCGCGAACCTGGCCAATTTTCCCGGCAAACAACTCACCGCGGCTAACACCGTTTCCATAGAGGGCAACGTCAGCTTCCGCACCGGCTATGGTATGCAGGGCGTCAACGTGGTGGCGCGCCCTCTCGACTCGAACGGCAATCCCCTCTATCAATACACCGTCACCGCGGTAACCGGCGCACTCTTCAGCGGCAATCATGGCAACCCCGTCACAGGATTCAACGATGCCGGCGGCAACCTGCTTACGATGTGGGGATCGAACGATCCCGCGCTGCAGGGCTCCTTCGACCTGAGCGGCATTCCGCTCCCGCCGGGCGTAGCGTCAGCGAACTATCAAGTCACCTTCGAGGCCATCGATCCGCTGTATATTCTGGAAAACTCTGTTGGCCCTTACACGCAGGGTCAGGTCTCGCCCTCCGGCACGTTGAACTCGATCACTCTCGCCAATCTTTCGTCGGGCAGCACGCAAACACTCACCGTCACCGCATCCGATTCGCCCGTCGCGGACTTCAATGACGCCATCGCTTCTGTCTTGGCGCCACGCCCCATGCCCACCGGCGGCATGTGGTGCGGGCGCTTGAGCCAGATCGGCCAGACAGACTGGTTCACGTTCCCGGTCCGCGGTAATCGCATTTTCACTGTCGTCACCGAGGCCCTCGACGAAACCGGCGCGCCGTCCAACTCCAAGGCCATGCCCACCATCGGCGTATGGGACGCGTTCGACCCCGCCGGCGCAACACCCATCGGCGCCGCACCCGGCCTCAACGGTCTCGCCACCGGCGAAACCTGGCTCCGAGTGGCCTCGAACGCCGATGACGTCGTGCGCATCGGCATTGCCGACCTGCGCGGGGACGGTCGCCCCGACTACGCCTACGACGGCTGGCTGCTTTACGCTGACACGGTCACACCCACCCACCTGCCTGCTTCCGGCGGTCCCATCACCATCAGTGGCTCGGGCTTCCGTCTCGCCGACACGGTTCTCGTCGGGGGCCAGCCCGCGCTCGTCACCAGCGTCTCGCCCAGCCAGATCACCGCCATCGCGCCGCCCGCGGCTTCCGGTGTCAGCGGCTCCGTCGATGTTGAAGTCCACGACCTTCCCACTCTTTATGCGGCAGCCATCATTCCCGGAGGCATCAGTTACGATTCCGGCACCGGCGATGCGCTCAGCCTTGTCACTGCGCCCTCGAACACCGTTCCGATCGGCGTGCCCATCCCATTCACTGTCACGGCGCTCTCCCCCGCGCTCACGCCGGTTGGCGGCGTCACCGTCATTTACGCCGTCACTTCCGGCACGGCCAGGCTAGCCTGTGGCCTGACAATCTGTTCAGTGACCACCACTGGCGATGGCCGCGCCTCCATGAACGTCACCGCGAACGACGGAACGTGGTCCATCGTCACCGCCTCGCTCACCAACGGCTCCAGCGTTGAGGCGCAATTCGGCGGCGGATCTGCGCCCGCGGTTTCCTCTCTCACGCCGCGGCTTGCGCTCGCCGCCGGAACCACATTTACCTGGATCGTGCAGGCCCTCGTCCTTTCCAGCGGCATGCCGCTCGCCGGCCAGTCGGTCGCCTGGCAAACTCCCGCGGGTGGCGGCATCGCGGCCCAGGGTCCGATAGCCGCGATGACCAACTCCGCGGGCATCGCCACTGAGGCTCTCACCGTCGGGCCGCTCGCCGAGGGTCAAATCGTCAGCATCAATGCCTGCCTCAACGGCACCAGCCAATGCACATCTTTTTCGGCTTACGGCGCGCGTCCGGAATACGCACTGCTCGTGCCGATCTCCGGAGCCAGCCAGGTTCTCGCGGCTTCGGGCACGCCCAGCCAGATCGCCCTCCGCCTCCTCGATATGGATGGCAACCCCATGGCGGGCGGCACGGTTGCGCTCTATCAGGCGCTCTACGCCTGGTCGCCGCCCTGCTCGCCGCACACCATTTGCGCCCAGGGGGCGCTGCTGGCCACGCAATCCGCAACCGCAACATCGGCCATTGATGGCTCGGTCACGTTCGTTCCCGTATCGCTCCCCGGAGTCGCCACCAATCTTCTCGGCATCGCAGCTTCCGGCTACACGGCCACTTTCGAAATTGCCGTCGAGCAGCACCCGTAGCGCGGATCGCTGGTTGTTGTATCGGTCCTGACGTGCTTATTGAGCCCTGTTCATGGTCCCCGCAGGTTCGCCTCAGCGCAGTTTCACGCCACGCCGCCTCGCACCCTACAATAGAAGCGGAACTCACTTTAGAGGAAAAACATGCCGCTTTCTGGAGAAGCTATCCGCCTGATGAACTACATTGACGATGTTGCCGTGACCCTGCGCCGGGTGCTTGCACTAGCGCCGACGCTCTCTGCCGACGAGCGCGCCAAGGTCGCCGAGCATCTGCTCAAGTCGCGCCCCAGCGTCGAGGAAGTGGCCGCGGCCCTCAAGTGACTTCTCTGGTTCGCTCCAGGCCGTGATCACCGTCGCCATCATCGGAGCCGGGCCCCTTGGCCGTAGGCTCGCGTTGGGAGCGGCCCGCGCCGGTTATCGCGTCCTCCTTGAGGACGTCATGCCCTCAAATCTTCACCACGCGCGCGAGTCCATCCGCCAGGAACTCAGCCCCGAGGCCCTCCCTGCCGTCGCGTTTGTCGGCTCCATTGAAGATGCGGTCCGCGAAGCCGATCTGGTCATCGACTGCGTTCCAGACGAGCTTGAATCCAAGCTTGAAATCCTATGGCTTGTCGATCGCATGGCGCCGCCGCACACGGTCGTCGCCACGCCCACTCTTCAACAGTCGATCGGCGACCTGGCCAGTTGCACCAACCGGCGCGAGAAATGCATCGCCATCGCCGCCACGCCGCAATCGCTTGCCTCCGCGGCTCCAATGGACACGATGCCCCAACTGGCCCGTGCGGAGCTCATCTTACGCGCCGCGTCCTTCACCGGCGACGAAACCGTTTCACTTGTTGTCGATTTCTTCCGCCGGCTCGGCTTCAGCCCGTTCGTAGAACGCCTTTCAGAGTAGCGCCGGCGCCCTCGCCGGCTGTCGTGCGGGCGTCCTCGCCCGCACTCCGCTATTCCCTATTCCCTATTCCCTGGCTTTTCACATCCTGCAAATCAGCAGTTCCCTCTCGTACACCATCTCCGGCGGCAGATGGTCGTGCACGTCGATAAACGACTCTTCGTGCCCGATCAGTTCCTTGCGCCACGCTGCGCGATCCACTTTCTGCATCTCGTCGAAATCCTCGCGCGAAATGTCGAGTCCGGCCCATTCCATATCGTCGTAATAGGGCGTCCAGCCGATGGGCGTCTCCTTGCCCTGCGCGCGTCCGTGCACGCGGTCCACAATCCACTTCAGCACGCGCATGTTTTCGCTGAAACCCGGCCACAGAAATTTGCCGTCCTGGCCCTTGCGGAACCAGTTCACGTTGAAGATGCGCGGCGTCGTGCTCAGTGAGCGCTGCATCTTGATCCAGTGCCGGAAGTAGTCACCCATGTGATAGCCGCAGAACGGCAGCATCGCCATGGGATCGCGCCTCACCAGGCCCACCGCGCCGCTGGCCGCCGCCGTCGTCTCCGATCCCATGGTCGCGCCCACGTAAACGCCGGCGCTCCAATTAAAAGCCTGGTAAACCAGCGGCATCGTTGTCGACCGCCTGCCGCCAAATACGAATGCGCCAATTGGCACGCCCTCAGGATCCTCCCATGCCGCGTCGATCGACGGGCACTGCGAAGCCGGTGCAGTGAATCGCCCATTCGGATGCGCTGCCTTGGCGCCGGTCTGTTTTGCGATCTCCGGAGTCCAGCGCTCGCCGCGCCAGTCCATGCACTCAGCCGGCGGCTCGTCCGTCATCCCCTCCCACCACACGCCTCCGTCGGGCGTAAGCGCCACGTTGGTGAAAATCGTGTTCCGCCTCAGCGTCGCCATCGCGTTGCGATTCGTCTTCTCGCTCGTGCCCGGCGCCACGCCAAAAAATCCCCGCTCGGGGTTGATGGCGCGGAGTTGCCCGTTCGCGTCAGGCTTGATCCACGCAATGTCGTCGCCAACCGTTGTCACCTTCCATCCGTTGAGCGCTTTCGGCGGCACCAGCATGGCGAAGTTTGTCTTGCCGCACGCCGAAGGAAACGCCGCCGCCACATACGTTTTCTCGCCCTGCGGCGACTCCACGCCCACAATCAGCATGTGCTCGGCCATCCATCCCTCGTCGCGCGCAATGTTCGAGGCGATGCGCAAGGCAAAGCATTTTTTCCCCAGCAGCGCGTTCCCGCCGTACCCTGACCCATAACTCCAGATCTCGCGCACCTCGGGAAAATGCACGATGTATTTCTCGTCGTTGCACGGCCATGGCACGTCCTTCTGCCCGGCGGCGAGCGGCATGCCCACCGAGTGCATACACGGCACCACGCGCACCGCGCCCTTGTCGATCTCCTCAAGCACCGGCAGCCCGATCCGTGTCATGATGCGCATGTTCACCACAACGTACGGAGAATCCGTCAGCTCGACTCCGATACGCGACATCGGCGATCCCACCGGTCCCATGCTGAAGGCCAGCACATACATCGTCCGCCCGCGCATGCAGCCGTTGAAAAGCTCTTTGAGCTTCTTGCGCATTTCGAACGGCTCAACCCAGTTGTTGGTCGGCCCGGCATTGTCCTTTGAAAGAGAGCAGATGAACGTACGATCTTCCACGCGCGCTACATCGCGCGGGTCGGAGCGCGCATAAAAACAACCCGGCCACTTTTCCTGGTTAAGCCGCGTGAACGTTCCCGCCGCCACCAGCTCGTCGCACAGCCAGTCGTTTTCCTCCTGGGTTCCGTCCACCCAGTGGATGGAAGCCGGCCGCGTCAGCTCCGCCATCTTTTCCACCCAACGGATCAAATGCTTGTTTGTCGTCAATGGCTTTGCGATGCTCGATTTGCCCTGTTTCATGCGTCTCCCTTATTTCTCGCCGTCGGGTGGCGTTATGAACGAATCAATTGGATAAACGATACACGTTTGCCGGGGCCTGCCCGTCCGGAGATGACCGAACAGCTTTCGATAAACCAGAAGTTCTGCGGGGCTTTAAGTCTTTTATACGTGAAGTCGAAGTCTGGCAGCAAGACTCGGCGGCCATTTCTCCTCCCGTCCGATCCGGGCTTGACTGAACGCTCCTCCCCATCGACCTTCCGATCAGGAGCGCGCCAGGGCGAGCTCAAACCGCGTGAATCACCGATGGGTTTCGAAGCACTCAATACCCTAAATGGCTGAAAAATCAGGTTTCTCTGGGTGCCGCTGATTTGGAGGTTTATAGTGTTCCTCATGTCATTAACCCGCCGCGAATTCGCTTCACTTGGCGCGCTTGGCCTCGCCGCGCGCTTCGCCCCCCCGCTTTTTGCCCAAACTACCGGCCGCCAAACCGGCTACGCCATCATTGGGCTCGGCCGCATCGCCGATATCTTCATGGCCGGCGTCCGCAATTCCACCAATTCCAAAGTCACCGCGCTCGTGAGCGGCCATCGCGACAAGGCTCTCCGCATCGCCGCCGATTACGGCGTGCCCGAATCCTCCATCTACACCTACGACAACTTCGATTCCATCATTTCCAACAAAGCTGTCGACGCGGTCTACGTCGCGCTGCCCAACTCCATGCATGCCGACTTCACCATTCGCGCGGCCAAGGCCGGCAAGCACGTTCTTTGCGAAAAGCCCATGGCCATCAACGTGGCCGAATGCGAAAAAATGATCGCCGCCTGCAAATCCGCCGGTGTCAAGCTCATGGTCGCCTACCGCTGCCACTATGAGCCCACCAACCTCAAGGCTGTCGACCTCATTCGCACCGGCGCCATCGGCCAGGTCCAGGCCATCGAAACCGCTTTCGGCTTCAATGAAAGCGCTGGCGAATGGCGTCTGGATAAGAAACTCTCCGGCGGCGGCCCACTGATGGACGTCGGCATCTACTCCCTCAACGCCACACGCTATCTCACGGGCGAAGAGCCTGTGAGTTTCGCCGCTTTCTCCTCCGTCATCGACAAGGACGGCCGCTTCGATTCAGTCGAGGAAAATCTCTCTTGGACGATGAAATTCCCCTCCGGCATCGTGGCCTCCTGCGCCACAACGTACGGCGGCTTTATGGGCGGGTTCTTCAAGGTTCATGGCGCCCGGGGCTGGATCGGCGCCGACCCCGCATTCAATTACGACGGCCTCCGTCTGCACGCGGAGTACTTCACCGCGCCGCGTGTTCCGCCCACGGTGATTGACGAAGCCAACCCGCAGAAAAACCCATATCAGTTCACCACCCAGGCCAATCACTTCTCCAACTGCGTCCAGAACAACCTCGAGCCCAAAACTCCGGGCGAGGAGGGACTCCGCGACCTCCGCTACATCACCGAAATCTACCGCACCGCCGGCATCTCCATGCTGTGACGGCTCCATGAATGAGGCACCATGAACACCCGTCTCCTGCCGGCGGCCATTGTGTCCGCCCTTTTGTTGGCCCCCTGCGCCTGGTCTCAGCAGCCCAATTCCTGCGCCGATTTGTCCAACTTCAAAGCCCCCGGCGTCGAGATTACTAAAGCCGCGTCCATTGCCGCGGGCAGCACCACGCCGCTGCCCTACAGTAACCCCCCGCAAACGCTCGTACTCCCTGCATATTGCCGCGTTGAGGGAGTCATCAATCGCCGCAAAGGCGTCGGCGGCGAGGAATTCGGCATTCAGTTCGCCCTCGCCATGCCTGACCAGTGGAACGGCGATTTCCTGATGCAGGGCGGCGGAGGTTCAAACGGAATCGTCCTTCAACCGCTTGGCCTTACCGCTTCAGGCGACAAGCCGGCACTCATGCGCGGCTACGCCGTGGTCAGCACCGACACGGGCCACAAGAGCAACGGCTCCTTCGACTTTAGCTTCGAGAAGGACCAGCAGGCCGACCTCGACTTTGCCTATCAGGCCAACGCCGAGGTTGCCGCCCTCGCCAAGCAGATTGTCGCCCGGTATTACGGCAAAGCCGCGGCATATTCCTACTTCACCGGCTGCTCAACAGGGGGCCGTGAAGGCATGGTCCTCTCCCAGCGCTTCCCCACGGAATTCGACGGAATCATCGTCGGCGATCCGGCGATGCGGACCGGCCGTTCCAATCTCGCCATCGGCCAATGGATTCCCGCGGCATTCAACCAGATCGCGCCCAAAGATCCTAGCGGCAAGCCCATCATTACGCAAGCCATCACCGATGACGATCGCAAGCTCGTCATGGATGCCCTGATGAAGCAATGCGACGCCATTGACGGCGTTGCTGACGGCCTCATCTCCGATCCGCTCGCCTGCCATTTCGACCCCGAGTCGCTGGCCTGCAAACCCGGCCAGACCACTTCCTGTCTCGCGCCCGAAAAAGCCGCCGCCATCAAAAAGGCCTTCGACGGCCCAAAGACTTCGCGCGGCATTCAAGTCTACCCAGGCTTCCTCTATGACTCAGGTATCGCGGCGACCAACGGCATCAGGGGAATTCTCGTTCCCGGTCCCGGCATCTTCGGACCACCGCCCACTGCCACTGAAGTCGATGTCGATTCCGAGGCGCTCAAGGACGTTCAGCCCCTCGTCGATTCAACAGCCACCAACCTGTCCACCTTCGCTGCTCACGGCGGCAAGCTGATCTTCTTCCATGGCGACAGCGATCCGTGGTTCTCGCCCCTCGATACCTTTGATTACTTCAAAGATATGACCGCGGCAAACGGCGGCGACGATGCCGTCTCAAAATGGAGCCAATTTTATTTCGTGCCCGGAATGAGTCACTGCGCCGGCGGGCCATCGCTGGATCAGTTCGATCTGCTCGGCGCGCTTTCCAACTGGGTTGAGAAGGGCGTCGCGCCCCGGTCCGTCACCGCTACGGGAAAGGCCTTCCCCGGCCGCAGCCGGCCGCTATGCCCGTACCCAACGCACGCCCAATACAAGGGCCAGGGCAACACTGAAAACGCCAACAGCTTCGAATGCCGCTGACGCCCGGCATGTCCCCCGAACGGGCAGCAGGAAATCGCGTTGCCTTCCATGGAAATCCAGGTGTTGTCGACCCCTCAGATTTCAGCGCGTTGTTCGCGCATGTTCCGGAGCTTTGCAGCCCCGACGGCTTTGCCACCAACCAGCGGTGCGTAATTACGTAAGGCGGGGCGTTCCTCTGCCGTAGGTTCCAGGAGGCGCGAGTTGGGGGCGCAGCGGCGGCTCGGTCATGTCGCGCTTGTCGCTCGTGAAAATTGCATCTCCTTGCGAGATGAGGTAGTCCGCCGTGCGCGCGGCGAGAGCCTGGATGGTGAGGCCGGGATTCGCCGACCCTTGGGTGGGAAGGATCGAGCCGTCGCAGACGAATAAATTGGCGATGTCGTGCGTGCGTCCGAATTTGTCTACGACCGAAGACCCGGGGTCCGAGCCCATGCGAGCGGCGCCGACAAGGTGCGCGTAACGCGCTTCCTGAACGACCTCTGTTGCGCCGGCGGCGTGCATCACCTCCATGGTTTTCTCTTTCGCGCCTTTGATAAGTTTCTTATCGTTGTCATGGAGATTGAAGGTGACGTGCGCCACACGCAAACCGAAGCGGTCGGTCTCGTCGGCGAGGGTCACACGGTTATCCGCCCAGGGAAGAATCTCGCCGAGTAGGCCGAAGGTGGCCCAGTGGTTGTAGTCCATCATTTCGCGGCGCAGGCCCCAGCCCCAGGCTTTCTTCGCGGCTACCATTTGCTTGCCGAATGCGATGGGAAGCGGTCCGACAGTTTGAATGGCAAAGCCCCGCGCGAAATCGTTCCTGGGATTCGTTTCGTAGAACTCCTCTGTCAGCGCGTGCGCAGGCGGAGCCTTGTACATGCGCACCGGCTGGTCGAAGCGGCCAAGGACAACATTGCCCGCCTGGGCCATCAGATAGCGGCCTACAGCCCCGCTGGAATTCGCCAGTCCCCGTTCAAAACCGGCACAAGCAGAGTTCAGCAGAAGACGCGGCGTTTCGATGGAGTAGCCGGCGATAATCACGGCTTTCGCTTTTTGATAATGAGGCGTGCCGTTGTTATCGAAATAATGCACGCCCGTCACGCGCCGATTACTGCCGAGCTCAATGCGCGAAGCCATGCAGAGATCGCGAATCTCGGCGCCACTCTCCAGCGCATCTGGAACGTGGGTGACGAGAGTGCTTGCTTTCGCCCCAACCTTGCAGCCCTGAATGCAGAAGCCGCGATAGATGCAGTGCGGGCGATCTCCGTGCGAGCCCGAAAGGATTGCAACCGGGCCTCCGATGGAGACGGGAATGTTGAGCGCCGAGCAGCCTTTGATAAGCGCATTGCCTACGCCGCCCATTGGGTGGGGGCCGTACGGATAACCATGAGGATGTCCCCAGGGATAATAAGCCGGTCCGGCGACCGGCATCTCCAGTTCGAGTTGTTCGTAGTAGGGCCGCAGATTTTCGTAGGAGATAGGCCAGTCTACGCCGACGCCGTCGCGGGTGTAGATCTCGAAGTCGGATGGATGGAGGCGCGGCGTGAACGCGGCCCAGTGCACCGAGCCGCCCCCTACTCCGCGGCCACAGTTGTTGGCGCCCAACGCCAGAGGGTTATTCCCGCCCGTGACGCGTGGGTCTTCCCAATAGAGCTGGTGCGATCCGGATTCGTCGGAGACCCAGTCGCGCTCGGTGTCCCAGAAGGGGCCGGCTTCAAGCGCTACCACCCGAAAGCCTGAGCGGGCGAGCCGCTGAAGCAGCACTCCTCCTGCCGCACCGCAACCAACGATCACGTAGTCGACCTCGTCGTTCTCAGAAAAACGGCGCATGGGTAGATGAATCGTCTGCAGCGGCCCGAGCATGTGGACGCCGGCCTTCCGATTCTCAAACTGGCCAAGGATTGGCTTCTTCATGAAACTCCGGGCGGCTTTAGCCGCTTTGGTCGGACTCCAAATGGAGGTGATCCGTTGGTTCGGTTGTGTCTGAGACGGCATAAGCTGGCGCATCCCATTCGTAGCGACGCGGCTCGACTTCCCACGGTTCAGGCTCGCCGCGCTCGAGGCGTGTGTAGGCGCGAGGATAGGCCGGGCCGCCAAATCCAATTTCGTCCCATGCCCAGGGATGCGAGTAGTAGCCCTCGATTGCATCCTGCATGACGAGCTGCCAGAAGCGCGCGATAGACATCTGCTTCCAGATGGCCGCCCCGGCTGTGGGCTTCTTGTTGTGAATCGCCTGGAGAACAATCTCCTGCTGGCGTTGCGGAAGATCGATGAAATCCCCTCCGTAACGCTGCCTCGCTTCGAGGTTGATCGCCTCTTCTCCCAGGCGGTACGCGTCGCGGTCCGGAGGCATTGTCTCGAAGCGATACCCGATTCCCTGGTTCCGATAGAGCCGCGCATCAAGAGGCTCGACGATCGGGATGCGGTGCTCTGGCGTGCGATCATGCTGCGGAATGAGATGATCGAAGACCGCTCGCCAGAACTTCGCTTGGACCGCCGTGAAATAGCGCGTCGAGGGAGTCTGCTCCACGCGCATGACGACCACTTCGCGCGTGGCCTCGTCCCAGAATGCCTTCTGCGACAGAGTGTGAAAGCCCGGATAATATCCGGGCTGCGGCGTTTGAGGCAGAGGCTCTCCCGTGGCGGGATCGCGAGGGAGCAGTGCCGGGTCTGGAGCGTCGTTAGGGTTCATGCAGTCTCCCGAGAATTGACAATGCCGAGCGGCCTCATCCTTTCTTGCGCCGCAACAGGCTGGCCAGCATTCCCAGCATGCCCGCGGCTCCGAAGAGCAACGGGGCAAAGATGGGCGGCCCGTACATGATGTTGTAGAGCAGATGCTTGCGTCCGCTGGGCCGGCGAAGCACGCCGCGCGCGTGGTAATAAAAGCCGACCGCGGCGTCCGCGCAGGCCACTGCGGAGAGCGCCGGCAAAGCCGTCGCGGCCACTCTGCGCTTCTTGACCGACAAAAACGCCGCGGCAGCCAGCAAGGGTGCGAGAATCACCGGGCTCCATTGGACCTTGTAGCGAAAGTTGTTCTTGTAGTGCGAGTAGTAGGCTTCAAATCCGCTGAGCAGCGCGCTGACGCCCGCGACGATTGCCACCTGGCGCTGAAATTTGCCTTCGCGAATATCCTGCTCGGTTGAGATAAGGTCGCGTCCGGCCCGTGGAGGCAGAATCTGCGCCAGCCAGCGGTCGGTGCTGCCGCCCTCGCCCGATGTGAGCTGTTTCCCATCCTCGCGCTGCAGGTACGAAGCAATCAGCCCGAGGTAGGCGCTGGTCCCAAACAGAAGCGGCGCAAAGATCGGCGGCCCCATAATCATGTTGGTCATCGGCAATCGCCATCCGCCGGGTTTGCGATGGATGCCGCGAATATGAAAATAGAAACCCACGCCGGCATCGACGAGCATGATTGAGGCGGCCAGGCGCATCAAACTGCGCGCCGCCCGGCGGCTGAAGAAACCGGCAATCGCAGTCACACCAAGCACCGCGCTCAGGATCACCGGCGTGTACATCACGCGCCGGCTGTAGCTTCCCCGATAGTGCTCGTACGCCACTTCGAGGCCGCTAACGACGCTGGTGCCGGCGGTCAACAGGGCCAGACTTCTCTGAAACCGGCCTTCGCGAATGAAATTCGCGGCGGTTTCGGCGTCGCGCGCCGCATCGCCGATCGATCTTTCGAGAGTTTCCATCTGCGCTTAGACCACCTCGCGGATTCGATCTTCGACGACGGTCTTGACGATCTTCATTGCGTCCTTTTGACCGCGAACCAGCGCCTTGGCAAACTTGTAGGCCTGCTCTGTAGTCGCCTTGCCGGGCATGGGTGGCTCGTTCGGATCGACGACGGCCTGCACCAGAGTGGGTCCATCGTTGCTGAGAGCCCGCCGTAGAACGCTTTCGGCATCCTCAGGCCGGTCGATGTTGTATCCGCGCACCCCGCACGCCTTGGCCACCATGGCGAAATCAATGGGTTCAAGTTCTACGCCATATTCCGGATTGCCCTCGAGAATCATCTGCTCCCACTTGATTTGCCCCAGAACGTTGTTCTTAATGACGATCACCGTAACGCGCAGCTTGTATTTCACCAGCGTGGCGAGCTCGCCCATGAGCATGGTCAGTCCGCCGTCGCCAACCACGCAGACAACCTGGCGCCCGGGATATGCGATCGCCGCGCCGATGCTGTAGGGCAGACCGTTGGCCATGGTGGCGAGCGAGCCAGAGAGCGAGAATTGCATCGAACCGCGCATTTCGATGTAGCGCGCGGTCCACGTTGCGATGGTGCCGCTGTCCGCTGAGACGATGGCATCGTCGTCCAGCAGGCGATTGAGCGTGTGCGTCACGACCTGCGGCTTCATCGGCATGTCCTTGCGTGTGCCGCGCTCCTCCATCAGCTCATTCCAGGTCTCCATCCGCTCTTGCGCCTTCTTGAGGAACTTGTTGTTCTTCCTCTTCAGCAGCGGCAGCAGAGCCTGCAGAATCGTCTTCGCGTCGCCGACCAGTGCGGCGTCGACCTGGTGGCGCAGGCCGATCCGCGTCGGGTCCAGCTCAATCTGCACGCACTTTGCCTGCCCCGGCTTGGGAAGGAACTCCATATACGGATAACTGGTGCCAATGAGAATGAGCGTGTCGCATTCCTCCATGGCGTCAACCGACGGCGCTGTGCCGAGCAGGCCCAGACCACCTGTGGTGTAGGGGCTGCGATCGGGAAGAACCGCCTTGCCGAGCAGAGCCTTCACCACCGGCCCGCCGACGGTATCGGCCAATTGAGCCACTTCTTCACGCGCGCCCAGAGCGCCGCGCCCCACCATGATCGTGACCCGCGAGCCATCGTTAATGATCGAAGCTGCCTTGCGAAGAAGAGTATCCGCGGGCCGCGCAGTCGAAGGCGTGGCCCAGTCGCCGCTATGCCCTGCGATGTTGGCGTTGCTGCGCATTTTGTCGGAGACGGGCCACTCCTGAATATCCTTGGGAATGCAGATGTGCGCGACACCGCGACGCCCGTAGGCCGTGCGCACGGCCATGTCGACAACATTCACCGCGTGAGCCGGGCCCATCACGCGCTCGTTGAACACAGAAACGTCCATGTAAAGCTTGTCCAGATCGACGTCCTGCTGGTAATCCATTCCGATGAGGTCATGAAAAGTGTGCCCCGTAATGGCCAGCACCGGCTGCAGATCGCACTTCGCGTCATAGAGCCCGTTGAGAAGGTGAATTCCACCGGGCCCCGACGTCGCGCAGCACACCCCGAGGCGCCCGGTGTACTTCGCGTAGCCGACAGCGGCGAAGGCCGCAGCTTCTTCATGCCGCACCTGGATGAAGCGAAGCTTGTCCTGATGGGTGCGCAGCGACTCGAAGAAACCATCCACGCCGTCTCCGGGAAACCCGAAGATGGTATCCACGCCCCACTCGATGAGCCGTTCAACGATCAGATCCTGAAACTTGTTTGGCCATTTTTCACTCCTGACTTCGTGTCATTGGAACGCCGCAACGGAGCGCTCAGGTGCAACTTGCCCGGCTACGCTCGATAGCGCGCCGCATCTTTCTCTTTGACCTCGAGTCCCATCCCGGCGCGCGAGAGGTCGGGAATCATGCAACCGTCAACCGGTTCGCAGAATCCTTCAAAAAACATGCGCTCGATGCGCGCGTGATCGTGAAAAAACTCCATATGCACCGCCCTCGGCACGGCGCAGCAAACATGCAGATGCATGCTTGGCCCGCAATGCGATGAGAGCGGCACATTATGCGCCCAGCAAAGCGCCGCCGCATCCAGAAAGCCGCTGATGCCGCCGCAGCGCGTGCAATCGGCCTGCAGAACCGTGACCGCTTGCGCATCGAGCATCGCGCGGAAGTACCACGCCGTGTAGCCGTATTCGCCGGCGGCTATATCCATACCCAGCGGAGCGCGCTCGCGCACCTGGTTGAGTCCGACGAGATGATCGGAGCTGACCGGCTCTTCAAACCAGCGTACATGCTGCTCCGCAAATCGGTGCGCGAGTTCGATCGCCTGCGCGACCGTGTATGCGCCATTGGCATCGACAAAAAGGTTGCAACCGTCACCGATGGCCTTGCGAGCGGTCTTGACGCGGGCGGGATCCAGGTCGGGATGCGTGCCTACCTTCATCTTGACGCTGGCGAATTTGTTCGATGCCCAGCCGCCGAGCTGCTCGGAGAGTTGGCGATCGGAGTAGGAAGTGAAACCGCCGCTGCCGTAAACAGGAATGCCAGTGCGAGCCTGTCCCAGCAGAGATACGAGAGGAAGATCAAGCAGGCGCGCGCGAAGATCCCAGATCGCGTTGTCGATTGCGGATACGGCCATCATTGCGATCCCGGTTTCACCGAGATTGCGAATGCTCCGTAGCATCTTTTGCAATGTGGCGGCGTGGCAGAACGGGTCGGACTGCAAGACGACTTCATCGAGAAGCTTTCTCGCTGCGGCTGCCGTGCCTGCATCGGCATAGGTGTAACCGAGCGCCCGCGTGCTGCCACACTCCAGTTGCACCAGCACCATCGAAGTGCTGTTCCACGAGAAAGTGCCGTCGGCCTCCGGCGCATCTGTAGGCACCGTATAAAATCCGATCGAACCTCCGCTGATGGAATATTCCTGTCTCATAGTTCGACTCGCGGCTTCACGCTAACAATCCTTGAGCACTCCCGCTCCGGAAAGCCGTGCTTTTCCCGCCTCCAGTTCGCTGGCAATGATCTTCCGGCCCGCGATCACCATCGCCGCGGTACACACCGCTGTTGCCGTGCACCACGAACAAAGCTTGCGAAACGAGGCCAGTTGACGCACCACATTCAAGGCGGCGACAGACCCGTCGCCGAGCAGTTTGACGGCCAGTAGCTTCCGGGCTTTGGGACTACTCGCGGCAAGGTAAACCAGCCCAAGGGTCGCGCCGTAACTCGTCAGTCCCAGGACGCCATCAAGTATGCCCAGCGGATACGCGGACTTCGACTCGGTAATTCGATCGGAGGCGAAAACCGATCCTGGCGGGTCGGGCAGGTGATCGATCGCACCGGCCTGATGAGCGGCTACCGGGATCAACGTTGCGAGAGCCGCACACGTGGCAAGTGCCAGCGCCCAGTTCGAGCCGCTCGTGCTCTCAGCCGGAGAGGAGTTTCTCATCGCCGGCTTCGCAATCCCAGCACCACTGCGCCGGTGCCGACCAGGGATAAAGCCGCCGCCCATGCGAACCATGGCTGATGCAGCACGACAAATACTTCCGCGCTGCTCCGTTTCGACCGGTCATCGAATTTACCCCGCGCGCCGTGTTCGCCCGGAACGTAGTTGTACAGGTTGTTCGGTGCGTCCGGATCGCGTGGCTCATTCGCAATCTGTTGCGACTTGTATCCCGTCTTGCCGAGATATCTGTCAAGAAGACCCGGGAAAATGCGCTGAGCTACGATTGCGTTCACCGTCGGCGAACCGACCCAGTATTCGCGGCGTGGGTTCTTCGCCAGGCCCGCGGCTACCACCACCTCGGCCGCCAGCTCGGGCTCGAAGATCGGCGGCACGGGCTGCGCATTGTTCGGCATCCGATTCTTCACCCAGTTGAACTGCGTTGTGTTCATTGCCGGCATCTGCACGGTAGTCAGATGCACGTTACTCTTGTCGTGATAGAGTTCGCAGCGCAGCGAATCGGTGAATCCATTAATCGCATGCTTGGCGCCGCAGTACGCGGACTGAAGCGGAATGGAGCGATAACTCAAAGCCGATCCAATCTGGATGATCGTGCCGCGATCGCGCGGCAACATGCGCCGCAGCGCAGCTTGCGTTCCGTAGACGAATCCCAGATAAAGAACATCGGTGACCCGCTTGTAATCGGAGGCTTCCATCTCTTTCACCGGGGAGAAAACGCTCACCATTGCGTCATTCACCCAGATGTCGATCGGACCCAGTTGTTCCTCGATAACCGCTGCGGCGTGTTCCACTGCGTTCGCGTCGGAGACGTCTGTAGGAATATAGACCGCACTGCCTCCAAGCTCTTCGCATTCGCGCTGGGCGGCGGCGAGCGCCTCCGGATTGCGTGCGATAAGCCCGATCTTCGCGCCTCGTTTGGCAAAAGCGTGGGCGATCGCCCTGCCCAATCCGGCAGATGCGCCGGTGACAGCGACCACAGGAGATGAATTCATGAATCGACCCGATCCGCAATAAACATGCGCCTATCACGTAAGAGGCCATTGCACTCCGAGAGGATGCCTCTCGCGGATTGCGTCTCATCCCGCTTGTGTGATTTCGGGTCCAGCGTGCGTCATGCGCGTTTCAGGATGCGCAACCAGGTTCGACACCTGACATGGGCACAGAATCACCGCGAATGCCGGCATGTTCTTGCCGCCATTCAAAATGCGGATCGTCATGTCGCGCTCATCCCTCCGCAAAGTCGCGAGTTCCGGCGATTCGGTTGGGGTGCGTCAGTGCGATGTTGCGTCATTCCCGACAAGAAAGTCGAACTGCGGGCGGTTCGTGTCTCCAGTGGTGGCAATTGGACTATCGAGGTGAATCAATTCCTTGTCCCTGTCGTAGCGAGGCCAATATGGGAGACCTTCACCATTGGGATTGCCGGTACGGGCGAAGTTCGTCCAATAACTCATCATCTGCTGGCTCAACTTGCGGTCTTCCGGCTGCCAGGTGGCTCCGCGGCGAACGTCGAGAGTGCCGAAGACATACTCGAGTTCATCGGAGTGGAAAGCATATTTGCCCTGCGGATGATTTACTTCCGGCGGCGCGGGACGATCGAATCGATAACGATAGACCGGCGAATGCCCCGTCGCGGCCTGAGCCTCGACCCACCTCCACGCACCAAGCGCGATGAAGTTGTCCGTCGTGTACTGGTCTGCTGACCGTATTGCCTGGTCATCGCTATCGGCTGGAAACGCAGCGAGGAACTCGCGGGCCTGCTTGCCATAATGCTCCGCGGCAAAGGCCATCCACTTTGTTGCTGTCATGTCCTTTGAAAGCGTGCCGGCTCGCTCGTCGCGGTTCCAGCCGATGACGACCGGTATGTGGGCCTCCCGGCCTGCAGCAAAAGTATCGGGAACCGGCTCCTTGAGGAGTTTTCCATCGATGACAGGTGAAAAATAGATGGAGGGATTGTTTCGCGCGGCTTCGAGCAGCTTATCGGCAGGCATGTTTCGCAGCTCCGCCAGGTTTTTTGCCCCCAGCGAATCGACCCAGGCCTGATCGCGCTGAGCGCGCTCGGCAAGGGAAAGCATGGGGAGGGCGCCGCCGAAGAATGCACCGCTCTCACCAATGGCTCTCTCGAAAAGTCCGCGTGCCTCCGGAGCAGCCATCAGCGCACTCACGGCAAATGATCCGGCGCTTTCTCCGAAGACGGTAACATTGGCGGCGTCGCCACCGAAGGCTCCGATGTTTGCCTTCACCCATCGCAACGCTGATTCCATATCCATCAGGCCGTAATTGCCGGCATGGCCTCCCGATTCCCGGGCGAGATCCTCGCTGGCCAGGAAGCCGAACACGCCGAGCCGATAATTGATCGTGACCAGGATGACGCCCTTCGATACAAGCGCCGAGTTCGTGTAGCGCGGTTCGGATCCTGCGCCGGCAATAAAACCGCCTCCGTGGATCCAGACCATGACGGGGAGCTTGCTGGCTCGATTCGCAGTCGCCGGTGCATAGACATTAAGGAATAGACAGTCCTCAGTCGGGCCGGAGTCGAGAAAGACGTAATCATTCCAGACCTGCCACTGTTCGCAGCGGCCCGCGAACGTGGTGGCGTCGCGCACTCCTTTCCACGCGGACGGCTGCTGCGGAGGTCTCCACCGGAGTTCGCCGATGGGAGCTGCAGCGTATGGAAGCCCGAGGAAAGCCTTCTGCGTGCCATCCATGATCCACTTTCCTGCGGCCTCGCCTTGCGCGAGCTTCACAGTCGGTCGCGGAGGCGCAGCGTGCAGGATGCAGCCCTGCGCCAATAGAAAGACTGTCATCGGCCTTCGAAACCAACCGTTACGGCCTTTCATCCGGAATGGCCCTCAGTCAATTCGTATTCACGAGTTCTGATCCCTGTTCCCTGCCTTTACGGCCCCAGGTACAAGCTCACTCCCGGCGGCGCGAAGCTTAGCTGCCCGGTCTTGGGATCGTAGTCCAGGTTCAGCGCATCGCTCTTGCGCCCGTTGATGAGCACAGCCACGAGCAAGCCGTTGCCGTACGGCCCTGCGAGCGCGATGGTGTGGCTGCGGATCGGGCCATAGTCGTTGTCCGGGCTCGTCGGTCCCCAGTCGTCCTGGAAACGCTTGAAGGGATAAGTCGAGTACTGTTGCGGATGCTGCTGCCAATTCGCGTCGTGGACCCAGATTCCGTAGGCCTTCGCCAGATCGTTGGCCTCCAGCGCGCCCATGAACTTGTTCACCGTGGCGCGCCCGAACAGATAGCGCTGCCAGTGCCATGGCCAGTCAACCGGCCGGCTGGCCGCCAGCCAATACACCACGAGCAGCACGAAAAACGCCGCCACGCTCAATTGCATGATCAGTTTGTTACGCTTCGATCGCGCGGCGTCGTACTGCGGAGCATCGAGCAATGTCATGACATTCGTCCCTCAAATTCGGATAAGTCGAGAAGCCAACAAACCGTCAGCAACATCTTTCCAATTAGACACCGTCTGCCTGTTCCCTGTTCCCTATTCCCTGCTCTTTCATTCTTCCCTGCTGTACGTCGTCTTGTTCTTCTCCGCCTGCCGCTCCAGCGCCAGTTCGATCAACTGCGTGATCAGGTCCTTGTACTTCAGCCCCGATGCCTCCCAAAGTTTCGGGTACATGCTGATTTGCGTAAAGCCGGGCATGGTGTTTACTTCGTTCACCCAGATGCGCTCTTTGCCGCCGGCTTCCATCAGAAAGTCCACCCGCGCCAGGCCCGAAAGATCGCACGCCTTGAATGCTGCCACGGCCATCTCCCGAATCCTCTTGCTCTGTTCCCGCGAAATCTTCGCCGGAATCACCGGCACTGAACCCTCCGACAGGTACTTCGCCTCGTAGTCGTAAAACTCCTTGCCGGGAATGATTTCCCCTACGACGCTGGCCTTCGGGTTGTCGTTGCCCAGCACGGCAACCTCAAACTCCCTCGCCCGCGCAACCGCACTGCCTCGCGTAGCCTTGCCGCCCACGCCCTGCTCCACGATTAGCTTGCGGTCGTATTTTGCAGCCAGCGTCAACGCAGGCCCCAGTTCCGCGCGGTCATGAGCCTTACTGATGCCCACCGACGAGCCAAGGTTCGCCGGCTTCACGAACACCGGATACTTGAGCGCCTTCTCCACCGTCGAGATTGCCTTGCGCGGCGCCTTTTCCCAGTCCGCACGCAGTAGCGTGGCATGTTTTACGATCGGTAGCCCCGCCTGGGCGAATAGCCGCTTCATTACGTCCTTGTCCATCCCCGCGGCCGAGCCCAGAACGCCCGATCCCACATAGGCAACACCCGCCAGCTCGAACAGGCCCTGGATTGTGCCGTCCTCGCCAAAAGTGCCGTGCAGCACCGGAAAAACAACATCAAGCGCTCTCTCGGCCACTCCCTGGGAAGCGGGTTCCGGCGCCAGCAGCGTGGGAATGCCTTCGTGCAGCAGCCTCGCCCCCGGCGTCGCCTCGGGATCGCCTGCGCGGAGCCGCCGGCCCACTGTGCCGGCATCGCCATGCAGCAAGCCGCGCGCGTCGGCAGCGGCAAGCCAGCGCCCCTCCTTGGTGATTCCAATGGGCGTTACGTCGAACTTGTCGCGGTCGATCGCCCCCAGTACCGAGGCCGCCGATAGTAACGACACCTCGTGCTCGCCGCTCCGCCCGCCGAAAAGAATGCCAACTCGCAGTTTCTTTGCCATATTCACTGAAATCGACCTTTTTCTGCTTTAAGTGCCTGCAATGAGTGTAGAACCCCGCGGCGACCCTTGTTCCAGCTCCCAAGCCGGCGTCACGCTCACCGCGACCAAACGATGGGAATAGAATGCGTCAAATCCAAACACTGACTCACCGAAAGTGCTATTCCAAATTGCTCCCGCGCGGGTAACATAACTTCTAGACATTTCATCAGCTTACTTCCCATTGTGCCGTCTCCCGGTTCGTCCGCCGACACTGGATGTGGCAGGTGTCCATTACAACGACAACACGTTTGCGAGCGCAGAAAGAACGCGACAGCAAAGTGAAGCTTGCACTTACAACACGCATTGTTTTCCCGGTTGCCTTCGGCCTCGCAGCAGTCACTGCGGCTTCTGCGGCCTCACCTGCGCCTGCGCCCCCGATTACGCTGCACGCCGCAGCCACCATCTCTAACCAAGACGCCGCCAAGCATCCGCCTGCCGCCTTCGAAGCCACCGTCACCTACTTCCGGGGGTCCGATAATGACCTCTTTGTCCAGGATGGCGACGATGCGATCTTTGTTCTTGCCACCACAAACCTGAAGCTTGCTCCAGGAGATCGCATCCAGGTGCGCGGAACCATGCGGGAAAGCTTTCGGCCCTTTGTAATAAGCGACAAAATCGCGCTTCTCGGTCGCCATCCGTTGCCCAAACCCTTGCAGCCCAGCTTCGAGCAGATGATCCGTGCTGACACCGATTGCAAGCTGGTCACCATGCGCGCCGTGATCCAGTCCGCCGACCTCGAGCCCGACGACCCATCGACGAAGGGCTACACTTACCTTCGCATGCTCGTTGATGGCGGCCCGGTAGAGGCGATCGTCAATAGCGACGATGAAAGCGCCCTCAAAGGATTGCTCGACGCTGAAGTCCAGATCACCGGCGCAGTCTCCGGTCACTTTGACAACAAGATGCAGATGACCGGCGTCGTGCTCCACGTTCAGTCGCTGGCCGGGGTCAAGATTCTGAAACGTCCCAGTTCCGATCCATGGATGCTTCCGGTCACACCAATGGACCGCATCGTCGCTGGATATCGCTCGAACGACTTATCGCAGCGGATGCATGTGCGTGGAACCATCACCTACTACCAGTTCGGCACCGCGCTGGTGCTTCAGGACGGCCCCAAAAGCCTGTGGATCAACACCGACAGCCGGAACTTTCTTCAGGTGGGCGATGTCGTGGACGTGATTGGTTTCCCGGCCGTCGAGAATGGCTTCCTCACCCTGAACCACGGCGAAATACACGAAACATCCACGCGGGCGCCGGTCACTCCCTCGCTCTTCACCTGGCGTCAACTGGCCATCGGCGGTAACGATGGCCATAGTCACGGCTTCGACTTGGTTTCAGTCGAGGGGCGGGTGGTAACCGAAGTCCGTCAGGCCACACAGGACGAGTATGTGCTCGACTCCGACGGTCACCTGATCTCCGCCATCATCCGCCATCCAGGCACGGCAAGCTCATTCCACCTCGCACCTTTGCGCGAGATTCCAGTCGGCACACTCATCCGCGTCACCGGCATCTGCATGTTGGAAGATCCAAACCCCTTCAACGGCGAGGTACCCTTCAATATCCTGATGCGCAACTTTGACGACATCGTTATCGTCGCCCAACCACCGTGGCTGAATGTGAGCCACCTGATCACGATTGTTGGCCTCTTGCTGGCGATGGTCCTCGCCCTTGGCATTCGCGCGTTGTACATGGAACGCAAGAACCGGCGCCGCATCGGCTCCCTTGCCTACGTCGAACGCCGTCGCAGCAAGGTCCTGGAAGACATCAACCATTCCAAGCCTCTGGCCGAAATTCTGGAGCGGATCACCGAGCTCGTTTCCGTTCGGCTGAATGGCGCGCCTTGCTGGTGCCGGGTTGCGGACGGAGCCACCCTGGGCAACCGGCCGGGCGACCTTAAGTCTTTGTCTCTCCGCATCGTTGAGAATCCCATCCCTGGCCGCACCGGCCCGGCCCTGGGCTCCATCTTCGCCGCTTTTGACGCCCGTACCACTCCCGATGCCACGGAGAAAGCGGCCTTGGCCATGGCCGCAGAAGCTGGCCACCTTGGCCATCGAAACTTCGCGCCTCTACTCCGACCTTGTGCACCGCTCGGAGTTCGACCTCTTAACCGACGTGCAAAACCGCTTCGCCATGGAAAAAGCCCTCGGCGCAATGATTCAGACCGCGCGCGAGACCGCCGGAATCTTTGGATTGATCTACATCGACCTGAACAAATTCAAGCAGGTGAACGACCAGCATGGGCACCTCGTCGGCGACCTGTACCTGCGGGAAGTCTCGCGGCGCATGAAGCGCCAATTGCGCCCCTCCGACGTTCTGGCCCGTTTGGGTGGCGACGAGTTTGCGGTGCTGGTTTCCGAAGTACGAAACCGCGACGAGGTTGAAGAAATACGTGCGCGCCTCGAAAGCTGCTTCGACGAACCCTTCATCGGAGACGGTTTTCTCCTTCAGGGCACGGCGAGCTTTGGCGTCGCTCTCTATCCCGAAGACGCCGATACCGCCGACGGCTTGCTGCGCGGGGCCGACAGCGCGATGTATGTGGCCAAGCAGACGCGAGTGGGCAATGTCCGCACCGGCGGAGAACTAAACGAAGATCAACTCGCGCCTAATGCCCATTCCTGACGCTGCGCCGCCGCAATCCTGCAAACCTTTGGCCAGCCACGATTTCCTCACGCATCATTCATTGTTCGTCTCCCCATGCCGATATAGGTCCATAGGGCCGGAATCCGTCTGATCCGCCCCCTCCCGGAAATGCGCATAAAAAGGCCCGGCTTTTGGCCGGGCCTCCTGCAAAGTTGAGAATCTACTCCAAAGGGCTGCCGCACCGCAGCCGGGGTCCCCGGGAAACGATCGTTGTTTCCTGGGGTGGAGGTGCTACTCCGCCGCCATCTCCTCGGCTTCGCCTTCCTGCCGCATCAGTTCCAGCTCGCGCTCGGCGGCTTCGATCTCGGCATGCACTTCCTGCTGCACGCGAGCCGCGGCCTCTTCGAGCCTCCGGTGAAAGCTGAACGTTGCGGTAGTATTCCAGGCCCGTGCCCGCGGGAATCAACCGTCCCACGATCACGTTCTCCTTCAACCCGCGCAGGTTGTCGATCGCGCCGTTGATGCTGGCTTCGGTGAGCACGCGTGTCGTTTCCTGGAAGCTCGCCGCCGAGATGAAGCTGTCGGTCGAGAGCGACGCCTTGGTGATGCCCAGCAGCAGCGGACGTCCGATCGGCGGACGGCCTCCGTTGGCGAGCACACGTTCGATTTCTTCCCGGAAGCGGAACCGATCGACCTGCTGTTCGAGCAGGAAGCTCGAGTCGCCCACTTCATCGATGCGCACCCAGCGCAGCATCTGCCGCACAATCACTTCGATGTGCTTGTCGCTGATCGCCACGCCCTGCAGCCGGTAGACTTCCTGGATTTCGTTCACCAGGTAAGCCTGCAGCTCCTTCTCGCCCAGCACGGCAAGAATGTCGTGCGGGTTCAGGGGCCCGTCCATCAGCGGATCGCCGGCGCGAAGCCGCTCGCCTTCCTGCACGTTCACGTGAATGCCGCGCGGCACCGAGTATTCCTTCTCGTCTCCGTTGTCGGCCGTCACGTAAATCTTGCGCTGTCCCTTCGAGACCTCGCCGAACCGGACCACGCCATCGATTTCGCTGATGATCGCGGTCTCGCGCGGCTTGCGCGCCTCAAAGAGTTCCACCACGCGCGGCAAACCGCCCGTGATGTCCTTGGTGCGCGTGCTCTCCTTGGGAATCTTGGCCAGCACGTCTCCCGGACCAACTTCGTCTCCATCCTGCACCATCAGGTGAGCGCCGCGAGGCAGCAAATAGCGCTTGCTGCTCTTGGAGCCCTTGATGGCGATGGCAGGCTGCCGCTTCTCATCGGGCGAGTCGGCAACCACCAGGCGCGAAAGGCCGGTCACTTCGTCTACTTCTTCGTTCAGCGTGATGCCTTCCTGCAGATCCTTGAACTGCACCGGGCCGCCGATCTCGGTCAGAATGGCGTAGGTGTAAGGATCCCATTCAGCCAGCACTTGGCCCAGCTTCACCGCCGCACCCTCGCGGACGCGGAGGCGTGCGCCGTAGACCACCTGGTAGCGCTCTTTTTCGCGGCCACGGTCGTCCACAATGGCCAATGATCCGGAGCGGTTCATCGCCACCAGCTCGCCTTCCTTGCTCTCCACCGTGTTCAGGTTGATGAAGCGCACGAAGCCGTTGTTCTTGGCGTCGAGGCGCGACTTGTCCTGCACGCGGCTGGCCGTGCCGCCCACGTGGAACGTACGCATCGTCAGCTGCGTTCCCGGTTCGCCGATGGACTGCGCCGCAATCACGCCGCAGGTTTCGCCCAGCTCGACCATGCGGCCGGAGCCAAGGTTGCGCCCGTAGCACAATGCGCAAACGCCGCGACGCGATTCGCACGTGAGCACGGAGCGGATCTTCACCCGTTCCACGCCCGCGCCTTGAATCGCCGAAGCGATGTCTTCGTCGATCGGTTGGTTCACTTCCACCACAACGTTGCCGTCGTAGTCCTTGATCCTTTCCAGAGAAACGCGGCCAATGATGCGGTCGCGCAACGGCTCGATGATCTCGCCGGACTCCACGATTGATCCGACGTAAATGCCTTCGAGCGTCCCGCAATCCTGCTCAGTCACGATCACGTCCTGCGCCACGTCAACCAGACGCCGCGTCAGGTAGCCCGAGTCGGCCGTCTTCAGCGCCGTATCGGCCAGGCCCTTGCGAGCGCCGTGCGTCGAGATGAAGTACTCGAGCACCGTCAGCCCTTCGCGGAAGTTCGCGGTAATCGGCGTCTCAATGACCTCGCCCGAAGGCTTGGCCATCAGTCCGCGCATGCCGCTCAACTGGCGAATCTGCTGCTTCGATCCGCGGGCGCCGGAATCGGCCATGATGTAAATCGGATTCATGGCCCCTTCGTCGTCCGCCTTCTTCATGTTCGAGAACATCTCGTCGGCAACCTGGTCCGTCACCGCCGACCACATCTGGATCACTTTGTTCGACCGTTCGCCGTTCGTGATGGCGCCGTCCATGTACTGCTTCTGGACTTCGATCACCTTCTTGTCGGCGGCGTCGACCGTGCTGTATTTGCTCGCCGGGATCACCATGTCGTCCAGGCCCACGGAGAGACCCGACCGCGTGGCGAACTGGAAGCCCAGGGACTTGATGCGATCGAGCATCCCGACCGTCACCTCGAGCCCGAGGTTCTGGTTGCAATAGTTGACCAGTTGCCCGATGCCCTTCTTCTTCATCAGTCCGTTCACGAAAGGCATCCCCGGGGGCAGCGCGTCGTTCAGAATCACGCGGCCAACCGTGGTCGACAGATACTCCTTGTCGAAATCCACCGGTTCGGTGTGCGTCAGATCCTGATCGTCGTAAGCGTTGGCCATGTCGAGCACCTTGCCCGTATAGCGCACGCGGATCGGCGAAAGTGTCTCCACCTCGCCGGCTTCGAGCGCCATCAGGATCTCGTCGGTGTTCGAGAAAACGCGGCCTTCGCCCTTGGCGCCCTTCTTGGCCTTGGTCAGGTAGTAGAGCCCCAGCACCATGTCCTGCGTCGGCACGGTGATCGGCTGTCCGCTGGCCGGCGACAGAATATTGTGCGAGGCCAGCATCAGCACGCTGGCTTCAATCTGCGCCTCGGGCGACAGCGGAATGTGCACCGCCATCTGGTCGCCGTCAAAGTCCGCGTTGAATGCGGTGCAGACCAGCGGGTGAATCTTGATCGCCTTGCCTTCCACCAGCACCGGCTCAAAAGCCTGAATGCCCAGCCTGTGCAACGTAGGAGCGCGGTTCAACAGCACCGGATGATCCTTGATCACTTCCTCAAGAATGTCCCATACAACCGGCTCCTGCATCTCCACCATTTCCTTGGCTTGCTTGATGGTCGTGCACTGGCCGGTCTGCTCCAGCCGGTGATAGATGAACGGCTTGAACAGTTCGAGCGCCATCTTCTTCGGCAACCCGCACTGGTGCAGCTTTAATTCCGGACCGACCACGATCACCGAGCGGCCTGAATAATCCACGCGCTTGCCCAGCAGGTTCTGCCGGAAACGGCCCTGCTTGCCCTTGAGCGTGTCGCTCAATGACTTCAGCGGGCGATTGTTCGCGCCCCGCAGCACGCGGCCGCGGCGGCCGTTATCAAACAGCGCGTCCACCGCTTCCTGCAGCATGCGCTTCTCGTTGCGCACAATCACTTCCGGCGCGTGCAGGTCCATCAGCTTCTTCAAACGGTTGTTGCGGTTGATCACGCGACGATACAAATCGTTCAAATCCGACGTGGCAAACCGGCCACCATCCAGCGGCACCAGCGGGCGCAACTCTGGGGGAATGACCGGCAGCACGTCGAGAATCATCCATTGCGGCTTGTTGCTCGACTTGCGGAACGCCTCAACCACCTTCAGGCGCTTGGCAAACTTGATCTTCTTCTGCGCAGAGGTCTCGGTCTTCATCCGCTCGCGCAGTTCCACTCCCAGCTCATCGATGCTTACGCGCTTGAGCAATTCCTTAATGGCTTCGGCGCCCATCATGGCCTTGAAGCCCGAGGGCCGGAACTGCTGGTCGAGCCTCGCGGAACTTGGTCTCGTCCTTGATGATCTCGCGCTCGCGCACCGGCGCGTCGCCCGGATCGATCACAACATACGATTCGAAGTAGAGAATGCCCTCAAGATCGCGCAGCGAAATATCCAGCAGGTGGCCAATGCGCGAGGGCAGGCCCTTGAAGAACCAAACATGCGAGCACGGCGACGCCGACTCAATGTGGCCCATGCGCTCGCGGCGCACCTTGCTCACCGTCACTTCCACGCCGCACTTGTCGCAGATCACGCCGCGGTGCTTCATGCGCTTGTACTTGCCGCACAGGCACTCCCAGTCCGTCACCGGCCCGAAAATGCGCGCGCAGAACAGGCCGTCGCGCTCCGGCTTGAAGGTGCGGTAGTTGATGGTCTCCGGCTTGGTAACTTCCCCGTGCGACCAGCTGCGGATTTTTTCCGGGCTGGCCAGCATGATGCGGATGGCGTCGAAGTCGGTAATGGGGCTGGTAAGCTCAAACGGGTTCGAACGGAACAAGGCGACCCTCCCTGGCGAGTTTTCTCTGACCCGCCGCGGTACTGCATTTTTCCCGGGATTCCTTTGGGATCCTTCCTTCCCGGGTAGCGGCGTTTACCGCTTTCAAGAAGGACCCTGAAATTCAGCTTCTAGCTTCCAGCTTCTAGCCGCTAACTTTTCTCATGCTCGTCGAAGGCCGCAAAAGTGAATGGTAGCAAATCGGAGCTAAAAGCTAGTGGCTAGCAGCTAGAGGCTGCATTTAATCCGCCACCGCCGCCACTTCCGGAGCCGGCAGCTTCTTGATCAGGTCCGCGCGCTTGATCAACTCCACGTCAAGGCAGAGCGATTGCAGCTCGCGGATCAATACATTGAACGACTCCGGCACGCCTGGCTCGATCGCCGCTTCGCCCTTGACGATGGCCTCGTAAAGCTTGGTGCGGCCATAAACGTCGTCGGACTTCGCGGTCAGCAGTTCTTGCAGGATGTACGCGGCGCCGTAGGCTTCGAGAGCCCACACTTCCATCTCGCCGAAGCGCTGCCCGCCGAACTGCGCCTTTCCGCCCAGAGGCTGTTGCGTGATCAGCGAGTACGGACCGATCGACCGTGCGTGAATCTTGTCATCGACCAGGTGCGACAGCTTGAGCATGTAAATGTAGCCCACTGTCACCGGCTGTTCGAACTGGTCGCCCGTCAGGCCGTCGAAGAGCATCGTCTTGCCCGATGACGGCAAGCCCGCCGACGCCAGCAGAGCCTTGATTTCGCTCTCCTGCGCGCCGTCGAATACTGCCGTTCCGAACCAGATGCCCTTGCTCATGCCCTGCATCACGCGGATCAGCATCTCGTCATCCAACTCAAGAAGCTGTCCCAGCACCGCGGTTCCGGCAAACTCTTTCTTCGCCATCTCGCGCGCATACGCGGCCTCGGAGTTCTCCTGCAGCAGCTTTGCAACCTTCTTGCCCAGCTCATGCGCGGCCCATCCCAGGTGCGTCTCAAGGATCTGCCCCACGTTCATACGGGATGGCACGCCCAGCGGATTCAGCACAATCTCCACCGGCGTTCCATCGGGCAAGTACGGCATGTCTTCCACCGGAAGAATGCGCGAAATCACGCCCTTGTTCCCGTGACGGCCGGCCATCTTGTCGCCCACGCTCAGCTTGCGCTTCATGGCCACGTATACCTTCACCAGCTTGATCACGCCCGGAGGCAGCTCATCGCCCTTTTGCAGCTTGGCCACCTTCTCGTTCGTAATCTTGCGCAGCACTTCGATCTGCCGCGACGTCATCTCTTCGATCTCGTCGATCTGCTCGTTCACCCGCGGATCCTTGTCGGCGTAACGAATTCTCTTGAGATTCTTTGTCGAGATGCGCTCGATCGTGTCGCGGTCAAGCAGCACGCCCTTGGTCAGCAGGCGCTTGTTGGTGCGCTCATCGTGCAGGTCGGCCAGCACTTCCTTCGCGCCCAGGATCGCTTCGAGCCGCTTCAAGCGTTCATCGGTCAGAATGCGGATCTCGTCGCCCAGGTTCTTTTCCAGTTTGGCCACGTATTCGGCCTCGATCAGCTTGGCGCGCTCGTCCTTCTCCTGCCCCTTGCGGCTGAAGATCCGAACATCGACCACTGTGCCCTCAATGCCCGGGGGGCAAGTGAGCGATGCGTCGCGCACGTCGCCGGCCTTTTCGCCGAAGATCGCGCGCAGCAGCTTCTCTTCCGGCGTAAGCTGGGTTTCGCCCTTCGGCGTCACCTTGCCCACCAGAATGTCGCCGTGCCCAATCTGGGCGCCGATGCGGATCACTCCGCTCTCGTCCAAGTCGCGCAGCGCGTGCTCGCTTACGTTGGGAATGTCGCGCGTGATCTCTTCCGGTCCCAGCTTCGTGTCGCGCGCCTCGATCTCGAACTCCTCGATGTGCACCGAGGTGTAATAGTCCTCGCGCACCAGTTGCTCACTGATCAGGATCGCGTCCTCGAAGTTGTACCCGCGCCACGGCATAAAGGCCACCAGCACATTGCGTCCCAGCGCCAGCTCGCCTTGCTCCGTGCACGGCCCGTCTGCAATCACCTGGCCCTTGATCACACGATCGCCCTGCCTGACAACCGGCTTCTGGTTGATGCAGGTGTTCTGGTTTGACCGCTTGAACTTGATGAGCTGATAAATGTCGGATCCAACCTCGCGCGAAAGCTGCATCGGATGATGCTCGCCTTCCACGCGCACGATAATCCGTTCCGAGTCCACCGAGTCCACGATGCCGTTGCGCTTGGCCAGGATCACCGCCCCTGAATCGCGCGCGGTCACGCCTTCCATGCCCGTGCCCACCAGCGGCGCTTCTGCAGCCAGCAACGGAACCGACTGCCGTTGCATGTTCGCGCCCATCAGCGCGCGGTTCGCGTCGTCATGCTCCAGGAACGGCACCAGCGACGCGGCTACCGACACCAGTTGCTTCGGGCTCACGTCGATATAGTCCACTTCGGCGCGGTTCACCAGCACAAAGTTCCCCAGCCGGCGCGCGTTCACCAGATCTTCCGTGATCACGCCGTTGGCGTCGAACTCGATGTTGGCCTGCGCGATGGTGTGTTTGTCCTCTTCCCAAGCCGACAGGTAGAAGCTGAAAGGAATCGAGTCAATAGGACGCTTGCCTTCCTTCTTCAACTTCGCATTCAGCTTGTGCGCCTCGTCCTTTTCGATGTGGTCGCCCACGCGCAATCCGCTTTCGCCGGCATTCACAATCTCCACGAAATCCAGAATCTTCGAGTCCTTCACCTTGCGGTAAGGCGACTCGATGAATCCGTATTCGTTGATGCGCGCAAAGCAGCTCAGCGAGCTGATCAGTCCGATGTTCGGGCCTTCCGGCGTCTCGATCGGGCAAATGCGTCCGTAGTGCGTCGGGTGCACGTCGCGCACTTCGAATCCGGCGCGCTCCCGGCTCAACCCTCCCGGCCCAAGCGCCGAAAGGCGCCGCTTGTGCGTGATCTCCGACAGCGGATTGGTCTGGTCCATGAACTGCGAAAGCTGCGACGAGCCGAAGAACTCGCGGATGGCCGCCATCACCGGCTTGGCGTTGATCAGGTCGTGCGGCATCGCCGTGTTCAGCTCCTGATACACGCTCATCTTTTCCTTGATGGCGCGCTCCATGCGCACCAGGCCGATGCGGAACTGGTTCTCCATCAGCTCGCCCACCGCGCGCACGCGGCGGTTGCCCAGGTGATCGATGTCGTCCACCACGCCGATGTTCTTGCGCAGCTTCAGCAGGTAGCGGATGGTCGCGTAGAAGTCCTCCGCGGTCAGCGTCCGGTGATCCAGATGCGTCGCGTCCTGGTTCTCGTAGAGCTTGATGTTGAACTTCAGCCGGCCCACGCGCGAAAAATCGTACTTGCGCGGATCGAAGAACATGCCCTCGAACAGCGCCGTCGCCGTATCCAGTGTCGGCGGGTCGCCCGGCCGCAGTTTCCGGTAGATCTCGATCAGCGCCTCTTCCGGCTTGTGCACCGAATCGCGCTTCAGGGTGTTCGAAATAATGTTGCCTACGTCGTCGCGGTCAGGGAAAAACACTTCGAAGCTCGAAGCGCCCGAAGCCATCACCTTGTGCAGCCGATCGGCCGTCAACTCAACGTTGGCCTCGACAATCACTTCGCCCGTGTTCGTGTCCACCACGTCCGCGGCCGTAAGCGCGCCATCCAGCTCTGCCGCTTCCACTTCCACCTTCTGGATGTTTGCGCCACGCAGCGCCTTCAGCGCATGCGCGGTGATCTTGCGTCCCGCGTGCGCAATCTCCTCACCACCGTGCTTGATGGCGTGTGCCGGCTTGGCGCCCACAAGGTGCGTGCCCTTGGCGGCGTCCTGCTGCACTTCCCACATCAGCTTGCCATCGTCCTTGTGCAGCCGGTCGACCGTGTAGAAGGTTTTCAGAATCTCTTCGTCCGAGCGCAGTCCCAGCGCGCGAAGGAAAATCGTCCCCAGGAACTTGCGCTTGCGGTCGATGCGCACATAAAGCGTGTTCTTCTGGTCGTATTCGAACTCCACCCACGATCCGCGATAGGGAATGATCTTGCCCAGGAAATACGTCCGGTTGTTGGCGGTCTCAAAGAACACGCCGGGCGACCGGTGCAGCTGCGAAACAATCACGCGCTCCGTGCCGTTCACAATGAATGTTCCATTCGGCGTCATCAGCGGAATGTCGCCGAAAAACACTTCCTGTTCCTTGATGTCGCGGATCGTCTTGTTGCCGGTCTCCGCGTCCTTGTCGTAAATGGTCAGGCGCACCGTCACCTTCAACGGCGCACTGAACGTCATGCCCCGCTCCTCGCACTCCTGCTGGTCGTACTTCAGTTGCAGGCTCACGGGATCGCCGCACTTATTGCAGAAGTCCGGCGTGTTCTTGTTGTAGGTGCCGCACTTCTGGCAAAGCACGTCGCTCGACATGAACGGATCCGTAATCACCATCGCCCCGCAATGCACGCAGGCCGTGCGCAGGTGATGCAGCCCCTTCAGGTGGCCGCACTTGCACTCCCAGTTGCCGATTGAGAAGTCCACGAAATCCAGTTGCGAGATGCCGCGGAAATCCATGATCGGAAAAACCGATACAAACACCGACTGCAAGCCGCTGTCGTCGCGCTCGTTCGGCAGCTTGTCCATCTGCAGGAACCGCTCATAGCTGCGGCGCTGCACTTCAATCAGGTTGGGAATCTGGGTTGCGGTTGGGATCTTTGAAAAATCGAGCCGGCTGCGAATCGCGCGCATCTCGTTGGGCATGTTCACTCCTGAGCCTCGTCGTTCCGGCGCCGCCACTCGATTCGTGGCTCGACCGGCCGGGCGCCTGAGTCTCGTGAGCGCCCGTGTGGTTCCGTTATTCCGTAAGAAGCCGATAGTGCGTGGGCGTGGGCGATGATCGCCCGCCCTTCAGTTGCCCGGCAGCCCGGAAATCGATTCCGGTCGCCGGATAGAACCCTTGTCAGGCGGGTTCGGTGAGAGTTCGGTCAAAAACGCGTGGTCGGTGTTGCGTGCTTCGAGCAGGTGCGCTAGACTGCGCACAATTGGAAGATGCGGGCACAACGGCTGAACCCGGAACTTCGGGAAAAACCGTAAAGAGAAGTTGTGCGCATATGGCTGGCGGAGCCCAGAAACTTTTCTCCGCAGCACACCGGGAGACACGAAAAGCCCGTAAGGACGCAATGCCTCACGAGCGCAGCTGTTCGCCTGTGCCCCCTATCGAATTTTCTTCCATTGCCCTCGCCGATCGCAAAATCCGCATCCGCCGCGAATATCCCGCTGCCCGACCACCGTCAACGGCCACCCCGCCTGACCCTGGGAAAACCGCTGACTCAAAAGAACTTAATCCGAAACATCTGCTCTCATCTTTCACCGCCCTGAGCCGCAGATGCTTGCGTGACCACCACGCTCCGCATTTCGCGCCGCCTGGCTGCTCTGCCTATAGGCTAACTAGGCGGAACCGCCGAGACGCGCACCCTCTATCATAGCGCGTCCCTGCGGCGCATGCAAGTCCCATGCCGTTCCATTGACTTGGGCCCGCTTCCGTGGCCGGTTACTTGATTTCGACCGTCGCGACGCCTTCAAACTTCTTCTTGATGGCCTCGGCCTCGTCCTTGGTCGCGTTCTCCTTGATCGCCTTCGGAGCCCCGTCAACCAGGTCCTTGGCTTCCTTCAGGCCGAGCGAAGTCACTTCGCGTACAGCCTTGATGGTGTTGATCTTATTGGCGCCGGCATCCTTCAGGATGACCTGGAATTCGGTCTTTTCCTCTGCCGCCGGGGCTGCTCCGCCCGCCGCCGCGCCGCCGGCAACCATCACCGGTGCCGCTGCCGCCGCCGAAACCCCAAGCCGCTCTTCCAGCTTCTTCACCAGAGCCGCCGCTTCCAGCAGGCTCAGGCTTACGATTTGCTCTTCCAACTGCGCGATATCCGCCATGTTCTCTCTCCAATTAAATCCGTTTGAATTCGTCTTTCCCCGGCCGCCCCGCAAACTCGAGAGTTTCCGCTGCGCCAGACTTGCGCACTCTCAAACTCGCTTGCAGCCAAAACCTGAACTTCAGCCTGCAGCCGGTAGCATGTTGTTGCATGATTCAGCTACGGGCTATTGGCCATTGGCTTATGCAGCAGCTCCCTCGCCGCCAAACTTGCCCTTCTCCACTCCCTGCCCAATCACCACAGCCAAATCGCGGCCCGTGGCATTGATCACCGTCGCCAGCCTCTGTGCCGGCGCATTGATCAGGAAGAGCAGCTTCGAGAAGATCTCTTCCTTGCCCGGCATCGTCGCCAGAGCCTTTACGTCGTCCACGCTCAGCAGCTTGCCGTCCACGATGCCCAGCTTGAAGTGAAACTCCGCTGCGTTCTCGCCTGCCCACTTGGCGAACACCTTGGCCAGCGCCACCGGATCGCCCGCGGTAAACGCCACCGAGTTCACGCCCTTCAAACCCTTCAGGGCTTCTTCAACCTGCGTGCCCGAGCCAGAAATCGCGGCCAGCTTGTTCTTCACCACGCGGTACTTCCCGCCCGCCTCGCGAATCACCTTGCGCAGCTCGTAATCCTTGGCCACGGTCAGCTTGCTGAACGTGCCTACAATTGCGGTAGTCGATGAAGCCAGCTCCGTGGCCAGCACCTTCACCTTCTCCGCTTTTTTCGCTTTCGAAATCGCCATTTTGTGCTCCGCACAGTGGTCAGTGAACAGTGATCAGTGGTCAGTGATTCCCAGACCCCAATCTTCTCCAGTTCGCCAACCCTTTCTTCGCCCTTGAAAGGCGTCCATTCAAATCCACTTTGCCAAACTCAATGTCAGGCAATTTGCCAGCTGACCCGATGCACCACTGATCACTAATCACCGTCCACTGATCACTGGCCTACTTCTTCACTGCCGCATCCGCCACAGCTGAATCCAGCGGCACCCCAGGTCCCATGGTCGAGCTCAGCGTCACGCTCTTGATGTACTTGCCCTTCGCCGCCGAAGGCTTCGCCCGCACAATCGATGTAATCACCGTCGTCGCATTGTCGATCAGCTTTTGCGGCTCGAAACTCAGCTTGCCCACCGGCACGTGCACCAGGCTGGTCTTGTCGGCGCGAAATTCCACCTTGCCGGCCTTGATCTCTTTCACCGCCGCGCCCACATCCATCGTCACGGTTCCGGTCTTGGGATTCGGCATCAGGCCCTTCGGTCCCAGCACCTTGCCCAGCCGGCCCACAACCTTCATCATGTCGGGCGTCGCAATCAGCGCGTCAAAGGCGGTCCAGTTTTCTTTCTGGATCTTCTCCACCATCTCCTCGCCGCCCACAAAGTCCGCGCCCGCTTCGGTTGCTTCTTTCTGCCGGTCGCCGGTAGCAATCACGGCCACGGTCTTGGTCTTGCCCAGCCCGTGCGGCAGCACAACGGTGCCGCGAACCATCTGGTCCGCGTGGCGCGTATCCACGCCAAGACGCATCGTCAGATCGACGGTCTCGTCGAACTTCGCATATTTCACTTGCTTCAGGAGATTCACTGCTTCAGGCAGCGGATACGCCGGCTTGTTCACAGCGGCGCGCGCCTTCACAATATTCTTGCCAGTGGCCATGTTCCCTCGTCTCCCACCGCTTTTGCCAGCCCGCCTTAACGGGACTCCTTGCCGGAGCCAAAAGCCGTGGTGCAGTTGACAGCGCAGGGAACTCCCTGCGCGTATGCACTTATGGTAGCGAATCGACCCCAGAAATGCAACTAGTCCACCTTCAATCGGAGGTTTTCAATGCACTTAATCGCACTTAAGAGTGCTAAGATTCCCAATCAGCAAAGCCCAGCAATCGCGACTGATTCTGAGGAATGTGATGATCGACGCCTGCTGCCCAAAGTGCGGAAGGATACACCACGTCGGGGCCGAACACGCCGGCTTCCTGATGGTCTGCACCGGCTGCGGCGGGGTGCTTCCAATTGTCCAGATGTCTGGATATACTGGGCGCCCCAATCAACCAATTCGACCGGGTTCGAGCGAACCCACGGAGCGCGTCGCTCCCAAGAAGGTCGAAGGGTGGCAGAAGGTTGGTCAAGAACTCGGCCGAAGTTTGAGCTTCCGGTTAAGCAAGCCCGCTTGGGCAATTCTGGCCTTTGCAATCGCAATGACGTCGATAGTCATCTGGGAGACCAGACCTTCAAAGCTGCAACCTGACCGAGAAACCCAGAGCCAAATACCAAATACGTCGTCTGCAGAATCCCCCCAGGCGCCAGAGCAGCAGTTACCTGAGGCAAGCTCCCCGGTCCAAACCAATCAAGAGAACCCAGGCGGGGACGAACCAGCAAACACGACAACCCCGCCGAATTCCTCAAGTCCAAAACCAATAAAGCCTCGACCACATCGCGACCTCGGAGTGGACATAGCTTTGCCCGTGTACTCCCGGGTTTCGCTCATGGACTTCACGGATCCAAACGGAAAAGTTATAAGAAACATCGCGGCAGATGACATTTTGGTCTTGGTTGATCGGACTCCGACAAATGGATGGCTCGATGTGATCGACGTTCGCTCAGGCAAGGAGGGGTGGGTGAATCAGGACGATGTGAAGATCCAATTGACACAGCACCCCGAACAAGCGGCCAAACTAACTGAAGAGTACGTCGGTTCAGATGACCCACCTGAAGTCTCCGTCGAAAATGCAACGGACAGGGTGTTGAGCCTCAAGATCGAACAATCATCCTACTCGATCGAGGCAGGCTCAACAGTATCAGTCTCACTGCCTCCGGGCACCTACAGCTACTACGCTTGGGAACCCGGTGTCATTCCCGATAGAGGACGGGACGACTGGAAATCAGGTTATAAGTACACTTGGAAATTCTACGTACGAACAGTTGCAGGGCTTTCTCAGCCGTGATTCCCGCTAGGTGCCCCAGGTCTCGCTTCTGAGACTTGGGAAAGCTCGAACTGAAGTTCTTAGGAAGCACCCGCGCCGTAGGCGCAGCGTTCGTTAGCCCCGCGCTTCAGCGTGGGGAATGCGGCCGCAATAGAGATCGGTAATCCCGTAGGGACGGCACCGTTATCCGTCACCTATCGACGCAATCCCTTCCTCTCAGTCGCCCACGCCATACCCGCCCACCGTCCACGGCTCACCGTCCACCGTTACACTAGACTCAGGACCCCTGTCCCCCCAGGAATTCACGCTTTGCATCCGCTTCTCGCCGATCTCAATCCCGAACAACGCGCCGCCGTCGAAGCCGCCGAAGGCCCCCTGCTCATCCTCGCTGGCGCCGGCTCCGGCAAAACCCGCGTCATCACGCATCGCATCGCCTGGCTCATCCAGGAAAAAAACGTTGCGCCCGACTCCATCCTCGCCGTCACCTTCACCAACAAGGCCGCCGGCGAAATGGGCGAGCGCGTCAACGAGCTTCTCGGCCACTCCTCGCTCGCCAAGCCTCTCATCGCCACCTTCCATTCCTTCTGCGTGCGCATCCTTCGCCGCGACGTCGAAGCCCTGAAAGTCAACGGCCAAGGCCTCACTCGCGCCTTCACCATCTTCGACGAGAACGATCAGTCGGCCCTCGTCAAGCAGATCATGAAGCGCATGGGCCTCGACACCAAGCAGCTCACCCCGCGCACCGTGCAGAGCCGCATTTCCTGGGCCAAAAATCACATGGTCGATCCGCAGGATTTTTTCCTCGGCTCCAAAGACCCGACCAGCGAGCGCGTCGCCCACATCTTTCGCGCCTATCAGGACGAGCTCCGCAAGAACAACGCCGTCGACTTCGACGACCTGCTTCTCGAAGCCGTCCGCCTGCTCAAAGCCTCCGCCGAAGTGCGCGAGCGCTACCAGCGCCGCTATCAATATGTATTGGTCGACGAATACCAGGACACGAACCGCCCGCAATACGAGCTCATGAAGCTTCTGGCCGGCGAGCACAAGAACGTCTGCGCCGTCGGCGACGAGGATCAAAGCATCTACTCCTGGCGCGGCGCCGACATTCGCAACATCCTCGAATTCGAAAAAGATTTTCCCAACGCCCGCATTGTTCGCCTTGAGCAGAACTACCGGTCAACACAGATTATTTTGGAAGCCGCCGGCGCCGTCGTCGCCAACAACGTTCGCCGCAAGGGCAAGAAGCTCTGGACCGAGCGCCAGGGTGGCTCGCTCATCGGATACTACGAAGCTCCCGACGGAGAAAATGAAGCCCTCTTCATCGCCGACAAGATTCAGGCGTTCTTTCGCCAGGCACAAGAATCGTCCGAAACGCAAGACCGCGGAGCGGTGGCGGTTCTATATCGAACGAATTCGCAGTCGCGCCTCGTTGAAGAAGCTCTCCGCCGCTCCAACATCGGATACACCATGGTCGGCGGATTCAGCTTTTACGAGCGCGCCGAGATCAAGGATCTGCTCTCCTACCTCCGCCTCATACGCAACCCTCACGACTCCATGGCCCTTCAGCGCGTCATCAACACGCCGCCGCGCGGCATCGGCAAAACCACGCTCGAAACCATCGAGCGCCTCGCTCTTGAAACCAATTCGTCCACGTGGGACGCCGCTGCTGCCGCGATCAAAAACCGCCTCATCCCCACGCGCGCACTCATGGCCCTTGAATCTTTCCGGCAGCTCATTCTCGACGCGCAGGCCATGATGGATCCCGACTTCGCCGGCAAGCTCGCCGCCGACGTGGCAGAGTCCCGCGCGGACGACACAGACACCGGTTTCGGATTCGGAGCCGCTGCGACACCCTCTGAAGTCCCAATCTCAGACGGTCAACTCGATGAAGATCCGGACCAGATGCATCTTCTCGATGCCAGCCACTTCTCTCCCGATCCCGGCAGACTCACCGAAATCTCAGAGGGGCAAGAAGTATCAGGGCACGACTTCAGTCGTGCCGAACAGACCTCCTCAGAAAATACTGGGGCTTTAGCCCCTGAGGGACCGGCCGACGTCCACGAATCTGCTCCAAAGCCAGAACGACCCGAAGGGTTCCGCACTCCCGGCGACTCCGCCACCCTCCCCGAGCTCATCCGCTTCATCATCGACCGCTCCGGCTACATCAAAGCCCTCGAAACCGAAGGCACGCCCGAAGCCTTCAGCCGCATTGAAAACCTGAAGGAGCTCGCCAACGCCGCGCACGATGCCGAGGAGCGCGGAGAAACTCTCGCCGAATTCCTTGACCACGCCGCTCTCGCTTCTGACACCGACAAATTCGATCCCAACGCCCGCGTCACGCTGATGACGCTCCACGCCGCCAAGGGCCTCGAGTTTCCGCTCGTCTTTCTCGCCGGACTTGAGGAGGGCCTCTTCCCGCACTCGCGCACTCTCAACAACCCCGAAGAGACTCGAAGAAGAGCGCCGTCTCTGCTACGTCGGCATGACCCGCGCCATGGATACGCTCATCCTCACCCGCGCGCACTATCGCCGCCGCTACGGTGCCGACGTGCCCGAGGCCAGCGTCCCTTCGCGCTTCCTTGAAGAAGTTCCTCCGCAGCTGATCGAGAATCTCGGCAGCAGAAATCCAGCCTGGTCCACGCCCGCCTACCCGTCCTCATACAATTCAGGCCGCCGCTTCGGCAACGCTTCCGGCTCCGAGCGTTCGCATTTCAATTACGAAGACGAGAGCCAGGAAACTCCCCACGCCGTCACGCCGGCTTCCTTACCCAGCCGCAGATTCACTCCAAGAGATAAAAGCGCGCAAGCGCCGCCGGGAACGTCGGAGAGCAATATCGCCCGCTTCTTCGGCGCAAAATCCGGCCCCCTCGCTAAAGGGGTGCCCCAGGTCCGGGGTCCCCACGGACAGGTCCACGTCCGTGGGGCAGAGAACCCTCGCAGTTGGGGACCTGGGAGCGGTTCCCGTCCAGCAATGGACCTCCCGGAAACTAACGGCGCATCCGGCCTTAAAAAAGGCCAGCGCGTGATGCACTCAAAATATGGTGAGGGAACCGTGCTTCTGCGCGAGGGCGACGGCGAAGACGCCAAGCTCACCGTGCTCTTCGTCCGACACGGCATGAAGAAGCTGATGGAAAAGTTCGCCAATCTCCGCAAGCTTTGATCCGCAAAAAGCAGCTGGTCATACCGAGCGAGTCCAGGCCAGGGTAGCGTCCCTGACGTTCGCAACATAAATGATGCGGTCATCCTGAGCAACGTTTAGCGCTTTTGAGCCAAACGAATTCGAAGGACCCGCATTTCGTGACGCCGCCGAAGGGCCCTCGCCCGCACTCGCCGCCTGCCTATCGCGGCGTCTTTTTCAGCTCGGCCATATCGAAAAGCGCGTCCACCGTTTCGGTTGTCTCCAGGCTCTCCACGGTCGCGTCAAAAAAGCTCTCTCGCAAGCCCCGCCGCAGTTGCTCGTGTTTCAAACTGCTGCTGGCAAAACCCGGCATGAAGTACGCCTTGAATCTTTCCATCTCCCGCCCATACGGGATCGGCGTCTTGACCGTGCAACCTAGAAACCCCGCCACAAATTGCAAAGCTTCCTGAGCCTCGGGCGTCTTCAGCTCGCGCTCCAAATCCCTCTTGCCGAAAAATCCCGCCCTGATCACGATATTCTTTGTCGACCGCTTCATCCGTGCCTGCAAAAGTGCCTGCACAAGAAAATCCTCGTCCGTCTCGTCGAACCTGGGATCGTGCAGAACTTTGTGCTCCCGTAGATAATCGCGAAAAAATGACACGAGTCTCCCTCTTTCCTTGTTCCCGAGCCCACCCGGCTGGGATAGGCTTGCCGCGGTCAGCGGCTTACCGCAGGTTTCATATCTCCGGCCCTGCGAATTCCGCCGCCGCGCCGGCTCCGCAGCGTATGCCGGTTCCGCATCATATATAGGTTGGTCTGCTCGACACTCAATCTTCCCAAGCGCTACTTGCGCAGTCAATCGCATTCCGCGCCTCGCACCAATGCAGTGACCCTTCCGGCGGCGGGTCAGTCTGAAAGGTTCGGGCTTTAGTTCAAGGGCACGGGCTTCAGCCCGCAGATCGGGCCAACAATTGAAAGTGGAATTCATGGGGTGCGGAAAATCTCGTATTGGGACGCTTTGTAACAAGGGCACGGCTTTAGCCGGGCCAATAGCGCCGCAAAATAAGCCGGGGCTTCAGCCCCTGAGGGATTTTCCTTCCGCATTGAGCCGCGCGTGGCCCGCCGCTGCGCCACTCCTTTAGACTGAAAGCGCCATGCAATCGGTAAGAAACTCGCGCGCGCGCTTGTGGCCCGCAACGCATCTGGCTAAATTGACCGCTGCATTCGTCTCCGCGCTCGCCCTCGCCGGCTGCGGAATGCCCGGCGCCCCTCTGCCGCCATCCCTCAACCTTCCCGTTCCTGTTACAAATCTCTCCGCCGTCCGCACCGGCCCTCAGGTCGCGCTCGCCTGGACCATGCCCACGAAGACCACCGACAAAGTCCTGCTCAAAGGCAACGTCGCCGTCCGCATTTGCCGCAATCAAACCAGCGCGTCAACCTGCTCCATCGCGGCTACGCTTCAATTCGCTCCCGGAGCCGCCGCCACTTTTTCTGACACTTTGCCCGCCCCACTCGCTGCCGGCCCGCCGCGCGTGCTCACGTACTTCGTCGAAGTCATCAATCGCAAGGACCGTTCCGCTGGGCTCTCGAACAGCGCTGAGGTTCTCGCCGGCGAAGCCCCTCCCGCGATCGAGAACCTCACTGCGGAGTTGCGCAGAAACGGCGTACTCCTGCGCTGGGCGCCCGCCCCCAACGATTCGCTGCCCGGGTCGGCACACGTCGCCGTCCGTCTCGTGCGCAAGCTTCTCTCGCCCCCCGTCAAAAATCCGAATCAGGGTCCGTTGGCACAGCCGCCCGAACCACTCGAGCAAACACTCCTTGTCGAACCCTCCGCCACTTCCGATCGCGCCCTCGACAAGAACATCCGTTTCGGCGAAACCTATGAATACCGGGCCCAGCGTGTCGCCCGCGTCGCCGTCGGCAGCTCAACACTCGAACTCGCCTCGCCGCTCTCCGCCCCTCTGCGCATTGATGCGGTCAATATATTTCCTCCCAGCGCACCTAAGGGGCTTGAAGCAGTGGCGACCGCGGGTGAAAACGGCTCCGGCCCAGCCATCGACCTCAGTTGGTTCCCCGGCACCGAGGCCGATCTCGCCGGCTACATCGTCTATCGTCGTGATTCCGGCGCAAGCGCCACCTGGCGGCGCATCTCTACCGCGCAGCCCGTCGTCGGTCCCGGCTACCATGACTCGAACGTGCAGCCCGGCCACACCTACACATACGCCGTCACCGCCGTCGATCAGCAGGGCCTGGAGAGCCCTCACTCTGCCGAAGCCTCCGACACCGTGCCCGGCCCATAGCTCTCTATTGATCCTCGGGGCGCCGCGCCTTTCAATCCGCCCACGAAGAGCATCGAATTGCGGCCGCAACGGCTACCCGGACAGCACCCGAAAAAGTGTGATCTGCCGCCCGCGAATTGATCGGTGAAACTTTCAGCGAGGCAGCGCAAAGGCCACGTACTCGCCTCCGACCGGGCCTTTCGGATCGCGGCCTCCGCTTGCTGCGATAACCACGTACTGCCTGCCGCCGACCATATAGGTGGATGGAGTTGCAATTCCGGCAAACGGCAGCACCGTCTCCCAGAGCAGTTTGCCGCTGCGCGTGTCGAAGGCGCGGAATTTCCGGTCGTAGACAGTTGCGCCAATGAAGAGCACGCCGCCAGCCGTAACAATGGGGCCGCCGTACATCTCGGATCCCGTGTTTCTCATGCCCTTGGCTGCCAGCTCGGGGTATTCGCCGAGCGGAATCTTCCAAAGATACTTTCCGGTTTTGAGATCGATGGCGTTCAGTGTGCCCCAGGGCGGAGCGATCGCCGGGTAGCCGTCAGGATCGAGGAACTTGCGGTAGCCCGTGAAGGTATAGTCGGGCGCAGCAGATGTTGCGGCAGCGGTTGCGCCGATGCCGAGGAAGCGAAGAAGCGAAGCCACATCGGCGTCCGGAATGTCGTCCATGGCCGGCATTTTCCCTTTCCCGTCGTGGATGAGCGCCCGCACCTGGGCTTCATTCAAGCGAGCGGCGACGCCGATGAGCATCGGAAAATGTTTGCGGCTGCCTTCGAGGTGTTCTCCGTGACAGTCGGCGCAACGGACCGCGTAGACCTGTGCTCCGGCTGCGTCTGTGCCTTCAGCGCGTGCGGCTGGCGGTGCTGCTACTTCCGCGGTGCTGGCGACAGGAGTGCGAAGGTAGTCGAGGAGTGCGGCAATCTGCACATCATCGAGATTGGGGAAGGACGGCATGCGCCCCGTGCCGTTGTGAATGTTGTCCGTGACCTTCTCCGAACCGATACGCTTTTCCACGTCGACGAGCGAAGGAAACGTCGGCGGCGAGCCCGCGCGGTTGGCGCCGTGGCAAATGGAGCACTGTTGGCGGTAGATCTGCTCACCGGCACTTCCGCCGGGCGTAACTCGATCGAGTCCGCCAAGCCATGCCATTTCCGTCGAGCCGACGAAGAGCGTGTCGCTCGCAGGATCGAGCGCCGGGCCGTTCCATTCGCCGCCGCCATCGAAGCCGGGAAAGATCACCGTCTGCTGGCCGACGGCGAATGGATAGAACTGACCGTCGCTCCGCAGCTTGCTGAACTCGTTCACAGCCCATGCATGCGCTTCCGGAGTGCGGTTGGTAAGCATCTCCGCAGTGAGTTGCTGGCGACCGAACGGAGCCGGAGTAGTTGGCACCGGCTGCGTCGGCGAAGTCTTTTCGCCCGGAACAGTGCTCGCTGGAAACGGATGCTCCTCGATCGGGAAGAGCGGCTCGCCGGTCACGCGGTTAAAAAGATAGACGTAGGCCTGTTTTGTGATCTGCGCCAGCGCAGGAATCGACCGGCCGTTCTTTTCCACGGTGTAGAGGGCGGGTGCCGCCGGAAAGTCGCGATCCCAAATGTCGTGATGCACGCCCTGGAAATGCCAGAGGAGTTTCCCCGTCTCGGCATCAAGAGCGAGGATCGTGTTGGCGTAGAGATCGTCGCCAATCCGGTCGCCGCCGTAAAAGTCCATGACCGCCGAGCCGGTAGGCGCGTAAACGATGCCGCGCTTTGTATCGACGGTCATGCCCGCCCAGTTGTTGGCGGCGCCCGCTGTCCTCCATGCGTCGGGCGGCCATGTTTCGTATCCCGGCTCGCCGGGGCGTGGAATGGTGTGGAACACCCAGCGCAGCGCGCCCGTATGCACATCGTAGGCGCGAACGTCGCCAGGAGGCGCGGGATGCGTCTCAGGGTCGCGACCGCCCACGATGATCAGGTCCTTGTAAATGCTGCCCGGGGTGGTCAAGGCGATGGACTGCTGTGCCCATGGCTCGCGCAGGCCCTTTCGCAAATCGATGCGGCCATTCTCACCGAAGCTCGGGATCGGTCTGCCGGTCCTGGCGTCGAGGCAATAAAGGTAGTTCATCACGCCGGCCAGGATGCGTTCGTCCCTGCCGTCGGTCCAGTAGGCGACACCGCGAGAGGGCTGCCCTGAAACAATGCCGGAGTCAAACCTCCATTTGATCTTGCCGGTCTCGGCATCGAGGGCGATAACTTTCTGGCTGGGCGTGGTTGCGTAAAGCGTGTGGCCAATGACAATCGGGTTGGTCTCGATGTTGCCCTTCTCACCGGTGTCGAACAACCACGCCTGCCTCAGCCGATGCACGTTCGCACGATTGATCTGGCTGAGGCGCGAGTAGTGATCGCCGTCAGCACCGCCATAGGCAGGCCAGCTTACGTCCTGGGCTTTCGACCTTCGAGCGCCGTGCAGGGCGAGAGCCAAAACAAGTCCCGTTGTCACGGCGCACCGTCTACCCTGCGCTGCCCAATTCCCTTTCAAGTTTTTTGCGCCCCACTTTCAGTTTGCTTTGAGTGTAGCGGACCTGTCTCCCGCAACCGGTCGATTGCCTCCCCGAGAAACACGCCCCAGCCTGCGCTCGTTGTCAAGCCCCAGCCCTGTGCATCTCCAGCGCAAACCATCGAGAAGACGAATTGGGATTTCCTCGCCAGGTTTGCCGACTCTTTCTTGCGATTCGCTGTTCTTGACGTTGTATGAAAGACCTTCCGCCCCGTCTCGATACCGCAGTCACGCCTCGGCCTGCGCCAGCCCCGCAATAACTGCGGCAACCTTATCGAGTATCTGGTTCCAGCCCTCCAATTGACCGCTATTCTTTGCGCTCACCATGGGTTCATTCCCAATGAAGGTGAGTTTCGTCTGGCCGTTCCCGAGATCCTCAAAAATGGTAACGTCGTACGCGCCGTCGATCGCCTCATGTTCTATTCCATATGCCTCTGGCTCAACCCTGTTTCCCTCCGAGTCCGCAAAGTACATCAAGGAAACAATCTTCTCTTGCGGAACAATCTCGTGGTATTCCACCGCATTCCAGAACTCCTGCCCATCCGGCGCTCTCATGCAGCAGAGAGATTTTCCTCCCACGCGAAAATCCATCTTGCAAAAAGGCGCGGTAAATCCCTTCGGCCCCCACCACTGCATCACGTACTCCGGCTCTGTCCACGCCTTCCAAACAAGCTCGCGCGGTGCATCAAAAACTCTTGTCACAACCATCCGGTCCGTCTCATTCACTGTTCTTGTCATCTCTGACCTCCGTTTTTTTCATTTGCTTCACAACCACATCCAGCTTGTCGAAACTCTCTTCCCAGAATCGGCGATAATAAACCGCCCAGTCGCTCACTTTCTTTATCGCCGCTGGCCGGAGCGTGCACACACTCTCTCGTCCACGCCGGGTCTTGATCACAATCCGCGCCCGCACCAGCGTCGCAATATGTTTTGAAATCATCTGCTGCGAGAGGGCAAACGGTTCCGTCAATCCATGCACTGTCGCAGGCCCATGTGACAGTCGTTCGATCATCGCCCGCCGCGTTGGATCAGACAGAGCCGCAAATGTTGTACCCAAACGATCCACAACCAAATGGTAGTGGATTTTCGGGCCTTGTCAAGTGTGATTCTCCGTTCGTAGTTCTCGATTAAGCTCTCAGTAGCAGAATTTCTCTGGATCTGGCCCCCGCGGCCCTCGCTGTCAAGCCCCTGCCCTGTCCATTTCCCGCGCAAACCGTTGAGAAGAATAGTTAAGATTTCTTCGCCAAGTTTGCCGATTATTTCTCGCGATTCGCTATTCTTGAAGTTGTATGAGAGACCATCCGCGACATCTCGATTCCAGGCTCGCGTCTCGGCCTGCGCAGGTTCCGCTAAACGCGTTGTTCTGCTTGCGGAAATTAAATAAAAAAAATATTTTCCACGTTTCGCTTAAATTTCGCCATCTAACTCATTTAGAATCAACAAACCGACTTCGAAACCTTCGACAAAATACGCCGAATTTCGTCGCATTCGTGCTCAACAACCCTTTTAAAATCAACACGAGTGAGCTCGAAAACACGTCCCGTCTGCCATTTCTCCAAGTCATTGTAAATAAACAACTTGATTCAAATCGCGCTCGTGAGGGGCCGAAAAGTATGCAGAGCAGCCGGAACCTTGGATTTCCGCTGGAGGGAGCCGCCGCATGAAGTACTGCCGCTTTTGGTTGAATGGCGCCACACACTATGGCTCAGTCGAAGACCGTAACGGCGATATGTGGATCGCAGACCTGGTCGAGCCTCCCGAGGAAGATCTCGCATTTCGCCTCAAGCATGGACGCCCCGCAGCCCTCGGGTTTCAGCCCATGCCGCTCTCTGCCGCTCAGCTCCTTCCCCCCGTCACGCCGTCCAAAATTGTCTGCGTCGGCCGCAACTATCGCGCGCACGTCCGCGAACTCGGCAACGAAATGCCGACCGAACCCCTGATCTTTCTCAAGCCGCCCTCATCGGTGCTCGCGCCCGGCGGCGTCATCCGCATGCCTGCAATCTCTCAACGCGTCGATTATGAAGGCGAGCTCGCCGTCGTCATCGGCCGTCGCGCACGCAACCTCAAGCCCAGTGACAATTGGCGCGACGTCGTGCGCGGCTTCACGCTCGCCAACGATGTCACCGCTCGCGACCTGCAAAAGAAAGACGATCAGTGGACCCGCGCCAAGGGATTCGACACTTTCTGTCCCGTCGGCCCCATCGTCAGCGACGAGCTCGACCTCGACGCCGGACTCACCATCGAAACGCACCTGAACGGCGAGCGCCGCCAGCAAGGTTCCACGCTCGACTTCATCTTTTCGCTCCGCGAGCTTCTCGCCTGGATCACATCCATCTTCACCCTCGAGCCCGGCGACCTTTTGCTCACCGGAACGCCTTCCGGCATTGCTCCGCTCTCGCCCGGCGATCGCGTCGAAGTCTCCATTCCCGGCCTCGGTGTCCTCGCCAATACCGTCGAAGCGGAGTAGAGCAAAACAGCGCACCCACCCCGCGTTCAGCGCATCTTAACGAATAAGCGGTACACTGGTCGCGTAGGAACCGAGTCGAATCCCCGCTTCCCCGCTGGAGGAATCATGCCGAATCTACTGGAACAGTTGCGTAAATTCACCGTCGTTGTGGCCGACACCGGCGACATGGAGGCGATGGAAAAGTTCCATCCCCAGGACGCGACCACGAACCCCTCGCTCATCACCGCCGCCGCGCAGATGCCGCATTACCAGCCAATCGTCGACGACGTGCTGACCCAGGCGCACAAAGAACTGGGCGACGGCGCCAGCGATAAGGACGTAGCCAACCTCGCTTTCAAGCGGCTGGCTGTGGCCTTCGGCAAAAAGATCCTCGCCATCATCCCCGGCCGCGTCTCCACTGAAGTGGACGCGCGCCTCTCCTACGACACGGAAAAGACCATCCAGATGGCGCGCGACATCATCGAGATGTATCGCAATGCAGGCATCGGCCGCGAGCGAGTCCTCATCAAGATCGCGTCCACGTGGGAGGGTATCCGCGCCGCTGAAGTTCTCGAGAAAGATGGCATCCACTGCAATCTGACGCTTCTCTTCGGCATCCACCAGGCCATCGCCGCAGCCGATGCAGGCGTCACCCTCATCTCGCCCTTCGTCGGCCGCATTCTCGACTGGTACAAGAAAGACACCGGCAAGGACTTCCAGGGCGCCGAGGATCCCGGGGTGCAGTCGGTTACGCGCATCTACAACTACTTCAAGAAATTCGGTTACAAGACCGTCGTCATGGGCGCAAGCTTCCGCAACATCGGCGAAATCACCGAGCTCGCCGGTTGCGACCTGCTCACCATTTCGCCGCAACTGCTCGCGGAGCTCGAATCCACCCAGGGCGATCTGCCGCGCAAACTTGATCCTGCAAATGCAAAGGGCCTGGCCATTGAAAGAATCGCTGTCGACAAAGCCACCTTTGACCGCATGCATGCTGCGGACCGTATGGCCAGCGACAAACTAAAGGAAGGCATTGAGGGCTTCTCCGCCGCGCTGGTCAAGCTCGAATCACTGCTCGCCAAGCGCCTCGCCGAATTGGAACAGCGTGCCCCGGCCACTGTGTAAATACAAGGGAACTGGGCGCCCCACCCTCGCCGCGCGTTTGCTTTTGCGGCTAGGGTGGGTAGCCAAGCCACTGTGTAAATACAGGAGAACTGGGTGCCCCACCCTCGCCGCGCGTTTGTTTTTGTGGCTAGGGTGGGTTGCGGTCGCCCTTCCATCTGCAATGCCCTGCCAGGCCGTTCGCAATCGAACCTCTTCTCTGCCAACAAAGTTGGCCCGCCCTCTTGCCAAACACAACTCTTCCGATAAGCTCAGTGTTAAAGATTTATGAATCCAGCCGCTGCCGGAATCTTCCCCGCGCAGCATCAAATGGAATAGCAGCGGCTATTGGCAGCGAACCCGGCTGCACGCGCACAGCCGCTTCGGCAAGGTGAGAACCGCTTCACTGCGAGTCTCGCAAGGGAGGTGTGTATGCAGGCTCAGCCCCATCCGCTCGAACCCTTCTTCCAGCAGATCGTCCGCAACAGCTACGAAGGCAAACTCGGCCTCAACGATCCTGACTTGACCCTCTACGTTGCCCGCATCCTCTGCGAGTTCTCCCAGGCCGACAAGCTCTACAGCCTGCGCGACGAGAACGGCCACCCCATCGAACAACTCGAAGAGATGGAACGCGCCGCCGATCCCGTCCATGGTTCCGCTGCTTCGTTCGATGCCGAGCGAGCGTTGCGCAAATACATCGGCGACTACGCGCTCTTTGTCGCCGGCATGTACCCTGAGGGCACCGGCTCCAGCCGCCGTCTCCGCCGCCGCCAACCCAGCCCCCGTGCGAGTATCGAAGAGCTCATCCGCGCCGGCAAGCGCAGCTACTTCATCGTCAGCCAATTCAACCTGTTCGAATACGAGGAAGAAGCACCCCTGTTCGCCCGTCTTTCCGATAGCTTTGAGCGCCTCCTCCTCGGTCTCACGCTGGTGCGCGAGGATCTCGGCCCGCGCAAGCCGCGCCAGCTTCCATCACACATAAACTAGGTCATCTTTCTGATATCTGCCGCATGAGTGCCCTATCGTCCTGAGCCAGGCTCGCGGGTGCCCCAAGCAGGGGTCCGCGCGGACAGGTCCACGTCCGTGGGGCGGAGGTCTGGATTTTCAGACCTGGGATCGCACGCCTGCCTCGCTCGATGCGCTTGATCGGCACGCCTCGCCGCGGCGATACTGAGACCGCTACTGGAGGTTCCCTCAATGGGTGATTCTGTAACTCTGCGTGCTGCCGACGGCCACTCCTTCGACGCGTATGTTGCCCATCCCGCCGGCGAACCAATCGCCGGGCTGGTTGTCGTGCAGGAGATCTTCGGTGTCAACGCCCACATCCGCTCCGTTGCCGACGGCTGGGCGCGCGACGGCTTCCTCGCCGTTGCCCCCGCGCTCTTTGACCGCATCAGTCCCGGGATCGATCTTGGCTACGATCCCGAAAGCATGAAAACCGCGATGAGCCTTTTTCCAAAATTCGATATGGACAAAGCAATCGTCGACGTCGCCGCCGCTATCGATTTTGCCGCCGGCGCCACGCACAAGAAAGTCGGCGTCATTGGCTATTGCCTCGGTGGCACCATCGCGTGGCTCTCCGCCACGCGCCTTCACCCGGCTGCGGCGGTGGGCTACTACGGCGGCCGCATCGGCAACTATGCAGGCGAGGAACCCTCCTGTCCGGTCATGCTTCACTTCGGCCGCGAAGACACGCACATTCCCGCTGCCGAAGTCGAGAAAGTTCACGCCGCGCACCCTGAAGTTGAAATTTTCTGGTACGACGCTGGCCACGCCTTCAACTGCGACCCGCGCCCAAGCTACAACGCCGCCGCGGCCAAAGAGGCTCGCCGACGCTCACTCGAATTTCTGAAGAAGAACCTGGCCTGATCGCCTGCAACTTTGTGGCTCCGCACACCTGCGCCTTTCATATCTGCACAAGATGCGGAGCCACTATTCCCTGTTCCCTGATCCCTGACCCCTGATCCCTTTCTTCTTCACTCCGACCACACTGCCAGCACGTTTCCCACGCCGTCTGAAAAATGGAAACGCCTGCCGCCGGGATATTCGAATGTCGGCACCACGATCGCACCGCCGGCCTCCACAATCGCCTTCTCCGTCGCCTTCAAATCCGTGGAGTAAAGCACGATCAGCGGAGCAGCATCGCCACTACTCTCTCCCGGCTTAGCCGTGCGAAACCCGCCGTGAACTCCGGCATTCGCCGCGTTGAAGCTGATGTAGTCCGGTCCCCAGTCTTCGAATTTCCATCCAAAGGCACTCGAATAAAACTGCTTCGCTCGCGCCACATCTGTCGCCGCGAACTCGATGTAATTGATTTTGTGGTGATTTTCAGCTTGGCTCATGGCTCATCTCCTTTGCGTTGAATAGCGTTTAGGCAAGGGAAGGCTTTGCGTGACAGAAGCGGAGGCACACCTTCCCGGTGCGCTCTTGAACGCCTCCATCCACAATCTCTCAAGAGCTTGGAGAAAGCAGGTAGGGCCCGCTGATTGGCTTGCGACGCGGGCTGCCGAGGTACGCCATCAATTTAACAGAATCATGGATGCCTGGGGCAACAAAATTCCTCGGCCGGCGATCTCTATCGGCCCACCTGCACCGCAATCCCGCCCATGATCGTCCGCGGCGGCATGTTCACGCCTGTGATTTCCTGGTAGCCAGTATTGCTCGCATTCATGAGCCGCAAATACGGCCTCACCTTCCAGGCATCGCGTGTCAGTGTCGCATTCCACACTGGGTACACCGTCTGTTGATATCGCTGCGCAAGCTGCACCGCGTTCGTCAAGACGATCTGATGTCCCATCGTCCAGGTCCATGATGCATGGATGTTTTCGACCGGATAGTTGAACACGTATTCCGACTCAAGTCCGTGCAGCGCGGTCTGCGCCCCGTGTAAAGCGGTCCATTCAATCCGCACCGTCTGCGATTTCTTTGGAATCCATGTAAAGCTCGTCTCCACTCCAGCAAAATGCAACCCGTTCAGGTTGTCCGCGCACCAGATGTTCGCCGGGCAGCCCGCCGGAAGATACGGATTCGGTGTCGCGCTCTTCACATAGTCGATCGTGTCGTGTTGCTGCGAATAGAATCCCGTTGCCGAGAGCATGAGTTTCGCCGACGGCGTCCAGTCCGCGCCCCCGTCCCCGGTCCACGCCGACTCCGGTTTTAAACTCGCATTTCCCAGCGTCGACGGATCGGAGTAGTAGAGATCGGTGTACGTCGGAATCCTGAATCCATAGCCGCCGGTGGCGCGCAGCTTCAGGCTCTTCGCCACGCGAAAACTCCCCGCCAGTTCTGGAGAAAACACCGCCCGCGCCCCTCCAGAGAAAATCTCTTCGCGTGCTCCCGCCGACAAGCTCCATCGCTTCTCCGCCGGCCGCAGGTCAACATCCACATACCCCGCGCCGTAATTGCGCGCGTGGATGCCGAGTGCGGGCGAGACTTGAACCTCGCCGGAAGCGTTGAGATTGGAGAAGTTGAAGCTGTTGATGCTGTCGCCGTTCGCTTCCAGGCCCGCCAAAAGCGCCGATTGGCCGCGGATTGAAAATGCGCCGCGCAGCGTGCCCTGCCATGAGCCGTCAATATGGTTGTTTTCATACGCCGCCGGGTCGTTGCGCCACAGCGCGAACTCGTCTGTATGCCGCCGATAAGCGAACGCCGCCGTCGCGTGGCTGCCGAGCTCCTGCCGCCCTGAGGCAAACCAGCCCTTGGTCCGCTCCCACGAGTTGTATTCACCATAAAACTGATTCGCGCCGAATGAACGATCGCTGGTCGCAAACAGCAGGTCTGAGACGCCGAGCCGCGTTCCCATCCAGCTTTCCGCTGACGCATCTTCGTTGCGATAATCCCGATCGTCCTCGCACACCCGCACCATCAACTGCATACTGCAGGCAGTCGTGTAGGTTGGAGCCGTAAATTCAGGCGTAGCCACAAATCCGGTTGAAAAATTCCGCTCCGCAGTTGCCCGGCCGCTCCAGCGCCCATGCGTCGCTCCGGCCATCAGCGTCTCCTCATTCGATTCCAAACTGCCTTCGCCGCCACGCACGAAGAGAGAATCGTGATCCGGCGCCGCCGTCAAAAAATCCACGACCCCGCTCAACGCGTCCACGCCATGCAAAGTTGAGCCCGCTCCTTCCAGCACCTGGATCGAATCCATCGCCTCCAGTGGAACCGGAATATCGAGATTGTGGTGAGAAGTCTGCGCGTCGTTGATGCGGAATCCGTTCAGCAGCACCAGCGTCTGCTCAAAGCTGCCGCCGCGCAGCACCAGGTCCGCCTGTCCACCGCCCGCGCCTCGCTCCTCGAGAAATACCGAAGAATCCTGGCGCAACAAATCCTGCGGCGACTCTGCTGCCAGCGCCTGCCCCTTCACCGGCAGAATCTCCACCGATCGTTGCGACTCGGCCAACGGCACCGGCGTCGCCGTCCCCAGCACCACCATGGTCTCCGAATTCCCCTTCATCGTCGCAGCCGGCGCTGCGGACGCAGCGGGAGCGTTCTGCGCAGTCTCACTCGCCGCATTCTGCGCGAGCCCGGTTTGCCGAGCTGCCGCCAGCGCCAAAAATCCCACTATCCCAATGACTTGTCTCAAGTGCATACGATCCATGGACCAACCCAACGCAAGCATGACCCCCGCAGCGCTGCCATTCAACAACAATTTTGTATCATCGTGAATAGTTGAACTGCTAAACTAACCCCGCTGGCTCCGCTAACACCGCTAACACCGCTCGCCTATGCGCATCAATGCTTTTCTCCGCGAAAGCCCCATGTTCGAGGTCAACCGCGCGGCGCGCCGTTTTGAGGCTCTGACCGCCCGAGTGCTCGCGGCCGATAATCTCGGCTTCCTTGAAGCTCTCGTTCTTGCCGCACTTTTCTTCGAGGCGCCTCGCCAGGTCAAACCCTCTCAACTCGCCGAGACCTTCTCTACCACCCGCGGCAACCTCAGCCACTGTATCTCGTCACTTGAAGCAAAGGGGCTTTTACAGCGCAAAATCGATCCCCAGGACGCACGTGCCTATCTCCTCACGCTCAAGCCCCACGGCAAGCGCTGCGCCCTTCGCGTGATCGCAGCCCTCGACCGCATGCAAAATGAATTTGAGCGGGAAATTGGCAAAGCAAGCCTCGCTGAAATGCTCAGATCCATCCGCAAGCTTGAGGCCCGCGCCTCCATCCGCTGAGACTTCGAATCTTCTGAGCGTCGCTGGCCTGCATACGCCGCTTCCCAATTCACCGGCTCAACACGCCGCACCAGAAGCGCAAACGACGGCGGTGCTGGTGCACTGGGGATGGCGCATGCTGTTCTTGCTCATCGGAGTGGGCGCGCTGGCGTCCACAGTTCCAAACGCCATCGTCCGTCCTCATGGGATACTGATTGCGAACGGCCGTCGAAAATCCCCCTAAGGAGAACTGACAATGGCTTCCGAATTTTCTGGAAAAGTTGTCCTCGTTGCCGGCGGCACCGGCGGACTTGGCCGCGCTGTCAGCCTCGCCTTTCTCGGTCAGGGCGCTCAGGTAGCAGTCACGTTCCGGCACGAAAATGAATTCCACGCCGTCAAATCGGCCGCAGCGGATCATGCGACCCGCCTCTTGGGCTTCAACTTCGATGTCACCGATCCCGCTCAAACAAACGAACTCGTCAAGCAGATCCTGTCTCAATGGAATCGCCTTGATGTGCTCGTCAACACAGTCGGCGGCTATGCGGGCGGCACTCCGCTCTGGCAACTCGATCCCGAAGTCTTCACGCGCATGATCGACTTGAATCTCCGCGCCACCTACGCCTTGGCCAAAGCTGCGGTGCCTCCTATGCTTGCCCGCAAGAGCGGCGCCATCGTCAACATCGCGTCCAAAGCGGCCTGGGATCACGCCGCCGGTGCTTCAGCGTATACATCCACCAAGGCCGCAGCCGTCGCCCTCATCGAGTCGCTCGCCGCTGACCTCATCGGCACAGGCGTTCGGGCCAACTCTATCTTGCCCAGCATCATTGACACCGAAGCCAATCGCAAAGCCATGCCGAACGCCGACTTTTCCAAATGGCCCAAAGCCGAAGACATCGCCGAGGTCGTGCTTTTCCTTGCCGGTGACCGCTCTCGCGTCATTCACGGCGCATCTGTCCCCGTTTTCGGAAATGGATAAGCGCCGTCTTCGGCAGGCTGACCGCCGCTCGCGTGGTTGTCGCTGCTCTTTAGCCAAGCCGCATTGAGCCAAGTCCGCCTTCGCGCAATTGAGCCGGCCGCAAATCCGGCGGCCTCGCATCAGAACCGGTAATCAGACTTCAGTTCGCATTGGTAGACAGTCGACCTTTCTCGATCGGGACTGGTCCTGACGGAGCAACTTGCCCAACTCAAATAAAGATCGGGGCCGAGGGGGAACACCATCTCGACGCCGTCCAGCCTCGGCCTCGAGACTCACTCCTTCCGCGCTCCCGGGAAGGGTAAAGCTGAGCGATCGTCCAAAAACAACGGGATACGATTCACGCACTTTAGAAACCACGGCCGTGTGAAACACCTCGGCCTCCAGCAGGAAGGTTGCCGTATCGGACCAATCCAGCGCTGAGACTTTGATCGCGCGGCCGCCGTTGGCAAATCCGCTCGTGTCAATTTTTGTAAACGGGCACGGGCCGGCAATGCAGGATGCTCTTGCATCCCGGAACTCGTTTCCCTCGCCGGCATCCAGGTTGATCGATCCTCTGGCGGCTTTCCAGTACCCATCGGGAGAGCACAGGTTCTCGTGACGGCAGGGGACATTGCCGCGATTGACTACCTGAAATGTCTTTGCCGCGCTCCCGATATTCTCCTCGTTTTGAGAGTTCACCGTATATCTCACCCTGATGTTCGACACGACAGAAGGCGGACGCCCCGAGTTGCCGCTGCTTTGCGCGGCAACGGGCTCCATTGCTGCAATCAATAGCTGTCGAAGCGACGATCGAAATCGAATGGTGTCTTCAAGCTCAAGCGGTTTGAATCCGTTCTGTTGAAAGCTCAGAACCACCGTCTGCCCCGGCAACACCGTCCCCGGAAACGCGATTCTAAAGTACCCGGACGCATCCGATTCAGTGCTGCGGCGCAGTCTTCCGGCAGTGGCGATCACCGAGACACCCTCGATCGGCGACTGTTTGCGCGGATCGGTATCGCGGCGAATCACGGCGCCCTGAATGATCGACCAGTGCGGCCTCCAGTGGCGGACTCCAAGCCCGATAAGCACGGCAACCACGCCTGCAGAGATAGCGATCCATATCGCAATGGATTTTCGGGACATCGGTCGCCTTCTCCCCGCTTTGTCAGACACGATCAATCCGCGTATTGATCCCCTTCGATGATTACTTTCCGGCTCTTTCGTGCATCCAACTTATGGCTCCCGGGGCAAGGCTCGCCCATGAGGAATAGACGTTGCGGGCGTCGCAATATGGTGCATCGAAATCGAAACGATGAATGAGACAGCAATCAAAAAGGCCATCGCTCTCGAAGGATGCTCAAAGTCTCGCCGGAGATTGCTGCACCAGTTGTCGTCGATTTCGCTTGGCCTTCCGCTCTCGCGGGCGTTTTCTTTGGCTTCTGCAGGCCAGCTAAGCACGCAACGGCAATCACAACACCACGATACGCATCCGGCCTCCCCGCCTCCTTCCAGCCCCATCTCCGCCGCCGATGATCAGTTTCTTGACCAGCTTGAGCACGCTAACTTTCTTTTCTTCTGGGAGCAGGCAAATCCTCAAACGGGGCTGATTAAGGATCGATGCAACGTCCGGATCAATGACACCAGCCTAAGCGCCAGCATTGCTTCAACCGGGTTTGGCCTTACCGCCATCTGCATCGGCGAGAAACGCGGTTTCATAAGCTATCCCATGGCGCGGCTGCGTGTGGTTCAGACGCTGTCGTTTCTGTGGCACAAGCTCCCCACCCATCGCGGCTTTTTCTTTCACTTCGCGAATATGAATACGGGTGAGCGCATCTGGGATTCTGAGGTTTCCTCGGTCGACACCGCCATCCTCCTTTGCGGGGTGCTCACCTGCCGGCAGTATTTTCAGGACAAGGATATTGACAACCTCGCGCGTGCCATCTTCGATCGCGTGCAATGGAATTGGCTCTCTGAAGATACCAGCCTTCTGTCCATGGGGTGGACTCCGGAATTAGGATTCATCCCCTCTCGATGGGACCTCTACAGCGAGTTGATGATGATGTATCTCCTCGGCATGGGCTCCCAGTCCTATCCGCTGGAGAGCGACGCATGGGTGGCGTGGAAACGGACCATCTTTGAGTACGATGGGCTGCGCTATATCGGCTCTTTTGCCCCGCTCTTCGTGCATCAGTACTCCCAGGCCTGGTTCGACTTTCGCGACAAGCGAGACCGCTTTGCCGACTACTTCGAAAACTCCGTGATCGCCACTGAAGTGCACCGGCGCTTTTGCACGGAGCTTCACTCGCAGTTCTCCGACTATAGCAACGATCTTTGGGGCATAACCGCGTCCGATTCTCCGCGGGGTTATGTGGTCTGGGGCGGTCCGCCAGCAATGGGTCCGATCGATGGAACCGTCGTGCCGGCCGCGACCGGCGGCTCGTTGCCGTTTCTGCCCATTTCAACCATGCGTGTTCTTCGCAACATGCACGACAGGTATCCGAAAGCCTGGTGCCGGTACGGCTTCGTCGACGCCTTCAATCCCTTGACCGGCTGGTACGACACCGACGTGATCGGCATCGACACAGGAATCACCATGCTGATGGCCGAAAACCTGCGCTCGGATTTTGTCTGGGACACATTTATGCGAAACCCGGAAGCTCAGCGGGGCATGGAGAAGGCTGGTTTCAAGCCCTACCAGCCGGGGCCGATGCCATTCCAATAAGGCGAGCCGCATCGCCCTCTGCGGGCCGGTCGCAGGGACAATTTGCGCCCTCAGACACGCAGGAACAACATCTTTTAAGGCCGTCGCATCCTATCAGCCATAGAAAACTGTGACACCGCCTCCGACGGACCGTCAGAAGAATTCTTTGCCGTCAGCACCTTGGTTCACGATCTCAAAGCTTGTTCCGCCTGTGGCCAATGTCCGCGTCAGGCAGTGACACCGAGATGCGTACGATGCCCGCACCAACGCAATTCGAAAAGTCTCCAGGCGATTCACCATCGCACGCTGGCGGCCGACCCCAAACAAGCCATGGCGCTTGGTCCGATCGCGTTGCCGCGCTCAAGAACATTCCGCCGGTGCTCCATTTTGTTTGGGAGTCCGGTCCAGCGGTTGTTTTCTGGAACATCGCAATCCGCGTCGTCGTCGCCTTCTTGCCCGTGGGCATCGGTGTCATCGGCGGCAAAATCATTGACGGCGTCAACCGAATCCGGTTCCATCAGCCCTTGCCCTCATACTTCTGGTATCTGGTCGGAGCGGAATTGGCGCTTGCCGTCACCATCGGCATCCTTTCGCGTGCGGTCGACTTTCTCGATAACCTTCTTGCGGACCGGTATACGCATCACGTGAGCGTTGAAGTCATGCGCAAGGCCGCAGCTCTCGACGTTACCGTCTATGAAGATCCGGTATTCTACGACCGCCTTGAGCGCGCGCGCGTCCAGGCCACCGACCGGCTGGCCATGATCCAGCAAATGGGCCGCCTGATTCAGCAGTCTGTCACGGCCCTCGCCTTTTCTGCGCTGCTCATCTGGTATTCGCCGCTCCTGCTGTTCCTGCTCGTCGCCGGCGTCATTCCCGCGTTCCTCGGCGAGAGCCACTTTGCATTCCTCACCTATGCCAAGAACTTCCGGCAAACGCCTCTGCGCCGCCAAATGGATTACCTGCGCCAGGTAGGCGGCAGCAAGGAGGCCGCGAAGGAGCTCAAGCTCTTCAACCTGAGCAACTACCTCACCGAACGATTCACCGGGCTCTCAAAGACCATCTACGAGCAGAATGTGGCGCTCAATCGGCGCAGGCTTTTCTGGGGAGGCTTGCTCGCCATCCTCGGACAGCTTGGCTATTACTCCGCCTACATACTCAGCATTTACCGCACCATCGAGGGCCGCTATACGGTTGGCGATCTGACCGTCATCACCACGGCAATCATGCAGGCCATGAGCAACATCCAGCAGGCGTTCTCGACCGCTTCCGGTGTGGCCGACCAGGCCCTGTTCCTCACCGATCTTCTGGCATTCTTTGCCATGGAGCCGGCCGTGAAGTCGCGGCCCGGCGGATTATCCCTGCCCCGCCCGATCAAGCTCGGGTTTGAATTTCAGAACGTGTCCTTTGCCTATCCCGGAACCACTCGCCGCGTCCTCGATCAATTCAATTTCACGCTTCGTCCCGGGGAGCGCGTGGCGTTGATCGGCGAGAACGGTCAAGGCAAGACGACCATCGTCAAGTTGATTACCAGGCTCTACGATCCCACCGAAGGACGCATCCTGCTCGACAACGTCGATCTGCGCGAGTACGACCTGGCCGATCTGCATGCGGAGATCGGCGTCATTTTCCAGGACTTCATGCGTTACGAAATGACCGCCCGCGAAAACATCGCCGTGGGCCGGGTCGAATTGGAACATGCGATGCAAGAGATCGATTATGCGGCCGAGAAAAGCCTGGCCAGCGAGGTTGTTGCGAAACTTCCCGGTCGCTACGATCAGATGCTGGGCCGGCGCTTCGAAAGCGGCGTCGACCTTTCCGGCGGCGAATGGCAAAAGTTCGCTTTGGCGCGAGCCTACCTGCGCGATGCGCAGCTGCTCATCCTCGATGAACCCACCGCTTCGCTCGATGCGCGCAGTGAGTTTGAAGTTTTCGAGCGATTCGCTGAGCTCACCTCCGGCAAAATGGCACTTCTGATTTCGCACCGTTTCTCAACCGTGCGCATGGCTGACCGCATTGTTGTCCTCGAAGCGGGCCGTCTCGTCGAAGAAGGACGCCACGAGCAGCTCGTCGCGCTGGGCGGCCGCTACGCAAACATGTTTGAAATGCAAGCCGCGAGTTATCGATGACTAAAATCGCCTCCATTTCCGGCCAGCAGGAGCGGCTCGACAGCGAAACGCTCGATAGCGGGACCATTGCCCGCCTGCGCAGCGCGGCCGATCAGGCTGCCGCGTGGGAAGTGATTCCTCGGCCTCGGGCAGACGGATCTTTGCAAAGGCGTGTGCAAGCCGCTCGCCAGTCGCTCACGAAACTGGAAGCCCTGCTTGCCCGCCAATCCCTGGCAGAGGTGCCGATCGATCCGCAATTAGCGGCCCGAAGATCCGCGCTCCTCGAGCTTGCTGCGGGTCACCGAATGTTCCGATCCGCGATAAGTGACGTTTCCGATAAGCGCGAGAAACTGAGCCGGCTCCCACGTATCATTCTCGGTCCAAAGGAAGACGAGCCCCGCGTAGCTACTGTCGCCCGGCTCTACCTGGAGACGGTCGAAGGAACTTTCTCGGCATCGACCTTCCACGAGTTCATCCAGGCCGTCCAGTCGCATGAGCCGCTGAATGTTGACGAGCTCTGGAGTGTGGGCACGCTTCTCAAATTCACTTTGCTGGAAATGATTCTGAAGGAAGCCTGGGATGTTCTCCGCTCGCGCGATAAGGTCTCCGTTCCTTTGCTGTTGGCTCATATCAAAAGCCTGCAATCCATCAGCAACGCAGACTGGGTCTTTCTCATTGAACCTCTCATCGTCTTCGATGAATTTCTCCGCCAGGATCCTGCAGGATCTTTGCACAGATGGATTTTGAAACCCGCGAGCTCTATCGCAAGCGCATCGCGATTGTCGCCCAACGGTCCGATTGCACTGAATCGCAGGTAGCGCAGGCTGCGCTTGAGCTCGCTATCGAAGGAAACAAAGCGGAATCAACCGATCCGCGCGTGCATCTTCGCCGCGCTCATGTCGGCTACTACCTTATAGGCAATGGATTTCCCCTGCTCGCTTCCCGTGTCGGCTTTCATCCGTGTCTTGCCTGGCGCGCGCGCGCATTCGTGCGCAACAATGGAGAAGATTTCTTCCTCACCGGCATTCAGCTCTTAACATTGCTGTTCATCGCCGCCGCTTTGTTCCCGGTTCTGCCTGCCGTCTCGGGGCTACTGGGTCTGGCATCGATTGTTCTTTTCCTCCTGCTTCCCGCAACGCAGGATGCCGTAGACCTGGTCAACACGGCGATCACGGCTCTCTTCGATCCCGAGGCGCTGCCGAAACTGGATCTCAGCGAAGGCATTCCGCCCCAGTTGGCCACTCTCGTAGCGGTTCCCTCTCTGTTGATCGACGAGAAGCAGGTACGCAAGCTCGTCAACGACCTTGAGGTCCGCTTCCTGGCCAATCGCGATCGCAACCTTCACTTTGCACTCCTCACTGACTTGCCGGATTCCGTGAGCAACCCTCACGAAAAGGACTCTCATCCGTTTGTCGATCTCGCCTCGCAGCTTATAACGGAGCTAAACGAGAAGTATCAATCACCCCGCAATGGAGTCTTTCTTCTCCTGCATCGTCACCGTGTTTACAACACTCGGCAGGGCGTATGGATGGGCTGGGAACGCAAGCGCGGCAAGCTCCTCGACCTGAACAAGCTCCTCGCGGGTGAATTTGACGCATTCCCGATCAAAACTGGTCCCATCGAGGCCCTTCAAGGCATTCGCTACGTCCTCACACTCGACAGCGACACGCAACCTCCCCGCGGCACTGCGGCGCGACTGATTGGCGCCATTGCCCACCCTCTCAATCAAGCCGTCGTCGATCCCGTGCGCCGCATCGTCACTTCCGGCTTTGGAATCTTGCAGCCCCGCATCGCGATTTCCGTTCAAGCCACCATGCGCTCACGCCTCGCTGCGGTCAACACGGGCCAGGGTGGTCTCGATCTTTATACTCGCGCCGTCTCCGACGCCTATCAGGATCTCTTTGGCGAGGGCATTTTCACCGGGAAAGGAATCTATGAGGTCGAGACTCTTCACCAGGTGCTCAACCGGCGATTTCCCCGCAATTCCCTCCTCAGCCACGACCTGATTGAGGGTGCATACGCGCGCGCCAGCCTTGCCACGGACATCGAGCTCGTCGAAGATTACCCCTCGCAAACCAGCGCCTACATGCGCCGCAAACACCGCTGGGTCCGCGGCGACTGGCAAATCGCACAGTGGATGTTCTCGCGCGTTCCGGAAGAGTCAGGCCGACGAGTTGCCAATCCCATCTCCGGCATTTCTCGCTGGAAAATCCTCGATAACCTGCGCCGTTCGCTGGTCGAGCCATCCATCTTCGCACTCTTTATCGCTGGCTGGCTGCGTTTGCCGGGCGGGCCGCTCTATTGGACCATCGCCACCCTGCTGCTGTTGTTCTTTCCCGCCATCGCTCAGCTTGCATTTGCGCTCGCTCGGGCTTTCATCGGTGAGCGGCATGGACAGGTCGGCGAGGCGATTTCGGGTTTTCAGCGCGCGGTTCTCGTGATTATGGTTCGTCTTGTCTTCTTGCCGCACGAGACATTGCTTGCCTTCGACGCCATCATTCGATCGCTGGTCCGGCGGTTCATCACCGGCGAGCGCCTGTTGGAATGGGAAAGTGCCGCACAAGACGAATTGCAGTCGTCAGCGCGTCCGCATGTTGACTGGTACCTCGCCGCCACGCCGCTTGTAGCGATGAGCCTGGGCGCGCTCATCTGGCTTTTCGCCGCGCAGCGCTGGGCCATTCTTTGTGCTGCGCCCGTCCTCCTGTTATGGGCGCTTGCCAATCCCATTACCATCTGGCTCAATCGCCCGCCAAGCAGCCGGCGACCTATCGACCGCAAAGAACGCGACTTTCTGCTTGCGCATGCGCTGCTCATCTGGCGTTACTTCCGCGAATTCGGCGGCGAGCGCCACAACTTCCTGATACCCGACAACGTGGTGGAAAAGGACCGCCGTGAAGCGCCACGTGTTTCGCCTACCAACATTGGTTTGCTGCTCAATACGCGCCAGGTCGCTTGCGAGCTGGGATTCCTTACCGCTCCTGAGTTTGCCGCTCTCACCGGCAAAACACTTCAAACCATCGAGCGAATGGAAAAATTTCGTGGCCATCTCTATAACTGGTACGACACTGAGACGCTGGCCCCGCTCGACAAATCTCCCTTCGTCTCCTCTGTTGACAGTGGCAACTTCGTCGCTTCGCTTTATACCCTCCATACGGGCGCACGCGCTCTGGCCAATAAGCCCCTCCTCCGCCCCGAGATCTATGCCGGAATCCGCGCACACCTTTGTCTGTTACGAAAGGCAAAGCATCTGCCCGATGAGCTTGCGCGGATCAACATACCGGACACTTCGGCAGGAATTACCGATTGGATTCCATGGCTCGAAAGTGCGCAAGCCGCGCTGGCCGCGGCCGCCGCATCCGCGCGCCAACAAAATCGTGACACCTGGTGGATTGAAGAGACGCTGAACCGTGTCAGCGCCGTCCTTATTCTCCTCCGACAATACTTGCCCTGGCTGCTTCCCGAATTCGCTCCGTTGCTTCTGCGGATTCAATCGAACCCGGGCGAAAGTCCGGCCGAATTCAATCCGGATCGCGCCCTGAGCTTTGCAGTTGAATTGCATTCGATGTTGACCGGCGCGGTCGAATCCTCGCCACGCGATCCCTCGCTTCACGAGCTTGCCGGGCGTTTCAATGAAATGCTCTCGATCGCGACCGACAATCTGCGCGCGCTCTGCGAGGATCTGCGCTACATCGGACGCGCTGCCGAGCGCCTGGGAGAAGACACGGAGTTCGGCTTCCTCGTTGACCCTTACCGTCAAATCCTCTCGATTGGCTACGAAATGGGTAAGAAAAAGCGGCACGAAGCATGCTATGACTTGATTGCATCCGAAGCGCGAATCGCCACATTTCTCGCCATCGCTCGCGGCGATCTTCTCCAACAGAGCTGGGGCAAGCTGGGCCGCGACCATACGCGCGTTCAGGGCCGTTTTCTGCTTCTTTCATGGTCCGGCACGATGTTCGAATACCTTATGCCGGCGCTGTGGATGCGCAGCTACCCAGGCACGCTGATCGAGCGCACGCAGGATGCCTGCGTCTACGTGCAACGTGCCTTCGGCCGCTCGCTCGGCATTCCCTGGGGCGTTTCGGAATCCGCATCGTCAAGAAAGAACGACCGCGGCGATTACCACTACTTTGCCTACGGCCTGCCCAGCGTGTCCCTGTGGCCCGAGGCTGCGGCTGGACCCGTCATTTCACCTTATTCCACTTTCCTCGCGCTTACCGTCGATCCGGATGAGGCTCTGCGAAACCTTCGCGGCATGCAGTCCCGGGGCTGGGTGGGTCCCTACGGATTCTATGAGGCAGCCGACTACTCAATCTCTTCGCGCAAACCGGTTCTGGTGCGGGAGTGGATGGCTCATCACCTCGGCATGTCGCTGCTGGCCATCGCCAATCTACTGCGCAATAACGTCGTCCAGCAATGGTTCCACGCGCATCCTATGATCCAGGCTACAGATTTGTTGCTGCAGGAGATTCCCGCCAACCGGGCCGTGCTCAAGGCCCGGCTTAAAGATCTGGCTCCGATTCATTTCTCCGCGAAGGCCGCCCAGCCCGAAGTCTCTCACGCCGCTACGGCTGCACTTTAATCAATGCGAGAGCATTGGTCGTCAGCTTGATCTCGAGCCTTCCGGCATTGAGGGTCGCTTGTGAAGGCAGCGGCAGAGCGGTTTCACGGTTGAGCTCCTTCACCTGGTCGGGCGTCGGACTCGGCGGCTTTCCCATCGCGGCGTATGCGGCCAGAACGTTGCCATGACTCGCATTGAGTTCCTGGATGCTTACGTCTGCATTCGGCGGCATGTGCCGGAAGATCAGATCGATCGTTTTCTCCGACGGCGGCTGACCCGGATCGACGAGGTTCCACGCCGCTACCTCGACTTCACCGTTCGCGCTCAGCGTGGCGATCACATCGGTTGCTGGATTCGTAAGCCGTTCGCTGCCCAACTCATGCAGTAATTGGAAGGCGTAATAGCTGGGTTTGTTGATGCCCCCCTCGGCCCGCAATCCGAAATCCCCAAGGAACGGTTTGGGAATCGGTCCCGATTCCTCGAAAACATCCGAGAACGTCCAGAACGACATCATCTCCGTCAGGCCGTCACATTGGCGCACCGTATCCGCCAGCGCAGGCCCCATAAAGATCGTGTCCCGCGCTTCCATCATTCCCTGCACATTCCATTCCGTTATGAAGAGCGGAAGATCGGGAGTGGCCGAAGACTTGATCTCGTCGCGCACTTTTTCCGCGGCTCGGCAGACCCGCTCGTCCATCGGAATCTGCTCTGTGGTTCCAAACAGATTCTCTACCGTGTCGTCCGCATAGGCATGCGTTGACACAAAGTCGACGGGGACATGATTTGCGGCCGTGAACCGGAGAAAATCGCTGATCCAAGCCGCTGCCGCGGTCGCAGGCCCTCCCACGCGCAACCGTGGGCTTACGCTTTTCAGTGCGTGCGCGGTGTGGGCGTAAAGATCGAAGTACGATCGCTCGCGCGGAATTCCATTCCAGAAATCAATATTGGGTTCGTTCCATACTTCGAAATACCACTTCGACACTTCGTCGATTCCATAGCGATCGACAAGGTGCTGCGCCAACTGCCGCATAAGGTCATCCCATCGGTCCATGCTCTTCGGCGGAGATACATTCGGCTTGTACCAGAATGGATGCAGCGCATCGGGGTTGAACGCCAGCTTGCGCGGCATGAAACTGATCTCCACGCAGGGACGAACACCGTTTTTTAGCAGCCCGTCGTAGATCTGGTCTACATATGCGAAGTTATAAACTGGATTGCCGTGCTCGTCCTCGTTATATACGCCGACCTCGTCGTGAAGGATGGCGTGGAATCGCACGTACCGGAAATCCGTGACTTGTTTCACCGCGCGCAGGTCGTCTCGATAGCTCTCGCGCAAACTCAGTATCGCGCGCCCCGAGCCAAACATCTGTTCCCAAAAGTGGGGAAACGGTGTCCGCGGACCTTGTGCATCGATCTCCACGGTTTCCTGCGCTTCGGCCGTGATCCCCGCCGTCGGGATCAGTGCGAGCACGCACCAGACACAAAATTTTTCCAAGGGCAGCCGCATAGGAAAGTCATACCACGTTCTCAGTCCGCCGGCGCGAAAGTTTCAACTAACCCCGGCTAGCAACTAGAAAACACATCGACCACGTGAGGTTCACAACTCTTGGTCTCAGCGGTGTCCATTGAGATCCGCGCGAGATTGGTCACATCGAGGATGTTCGCGAGGTTTGCCGGAACGGAGCGGTCGGCCACTAAGTGGATCGCGTCGGGAACTGGATGGTGCCCAATCGGCGAAGCTAGGCAGCGGCTCGCTCAAGCCAGACGCCTCCCCTGGTCACCTTTCTGATCGCCGAAGGAATCTTCTCTACTTCGCACTCCGTTTGGATGACGCCCTTGGCTCCGCATCGCATCGCGCCGTCGAGGAATTCTCGATCCTTGTGGCTCGTTAGCAAAATGACGTGTGTCCTTTCACTTTGGGAGACCAGCTGCCGGAGCGCTCCAAACTCGTCGTGCAGAAGCGCCGCATTGACAAGCAGAACGTTGGGAGGCCGATGGCGCACGGCTTCCGCTAGGCATTGCGGATCCTGGCATTCGGCAAGAACGCGAATATCGCCCTGGTTGGCAACGGCACTCCGCATTCCGATCAGCGAGAGCGGTTGATCGTCCGCAAGTACAACACTGATATTTGACATAATATTCGACTCCGGCGAAACCGGTCGGCAACCATCCAGCTTCGCCCGCTGGATCATACTCGTGCGTTAAATCAAAACGAATTCGCATGCTACGAAAGCGCCGACTCTTAGAAACCTTTCCTTATCCGCAGCGACGTTGACTCGGCTTTAACCAGCCCGATTTGCGCACTTACTCATTGATCCTGTTAGAAGCCTTTGGCGACGGATTGGTTGTTCGCCACCTTCCGGCAAGCGCAGGCATCTCGGCGTTCTTTTCCGTCATCGAACTTGCAAGTTCGAGTGCCCCGCCGCCCAGAGGTATGTTTCATGCGAGCAATGATGCGCGATTTCACTTTCGTCTCCTGCCTGCTCCTCATAGCGCTCGTGTTCGCACTGGCGTTGCAAGGTCCCTTTGTCCAAACATCTTCGGCAAGTGCGCCGATGCAGGCGCAGCAGTATCAGCCCAGCCGGTAAGGGTTGGCGTTTGTCACATCAGCGTTCCCCAGCCGAGGTCGGCTGCGCTCTTCCGAGATACTGAAGTGAGGGGCACTTCGACGCCTTCAGTTATCTCTTGAGTCCTCGCCATCAAATCTGCCGGGTGCACCGGCTTCAAAAGTAGCTCGAACCTGTAACCCATTTTTCTTGCGGACTCGAGGAGTTGGGCTCCGGCTGCTTTGCCGGAGAATAACAGCACTTTGCAATCGGGACAGCAATCGCTTAGCTGAATCGCCAATTCGATGCCGGATAGTTCCGGCATAAGCACGTCGGAAATCAAGAGATCGGGAGCATCAACCTGCGCAGACTGCAAGGCTTCGAACGGGCTTGTGAACGATCTGGCTTGGAAGCCGCCCTGATAGCGGAGGATCATCGCCAGGCTTGAGGCGATGACGTCCTCATCGTCGACCACAAAGATCCTGAGTGGCTTGCGCATTACTTCCCTCAATATGCCCCGATTGCGACTAAAGCTGGCTGCGCCAGGCGAGCCATGCTCAAGCGTCGCCTAGGGCGAGACCGTGTACGAAGTACGAGCCGGCGAAGCCTCTCCGCCCGCTATCTGGTTCATCGGCAGCTCCAGCGCGAAGAGCGTGGATGTTCCCTGATCCGCATGCACCCAGATGCCGTGGAATGCTGACTGAAGCTCCGGGTGCATCTTCAACAGAGCCGACATGACCGCCGTCACCTGCCCGCGTGCGGCAATCGGATCGCGCAATTGCGCTGCCTGCGTCGAGTCAGGCGCATAGTGGACGTCGAGGTCCAACCCTCCCAACTCCGTCGAAGTGCCAATCGCGCTCACTGTAATCAACTGGCCCTGCGCATAGAAGGTCATTGCAGTCTTCCCCGGTAAGTCGGTTGGTCGAATCTGATCTGCCTCATGCTGTAGCTTTTCGAGGTTTGGGCTCGATAGAAAGTCCAGCGGATCGAGAAGGTTTGTCGCGATGCGATAGTAAAACCACGCATCCCAGCTCATCTTCGTTTGTGCATATCTGCGGGCCGTGGTCCAATACCACAATCCGTCGTGGCCGCCTTCTGTCATCGGCTTCACAATCAGGCCCGCGAGCAGCCACCGGCCGTCTGCGGCCTTCGACAAGATGAGGGAAATTTGTTGTGGACGCGGAACACCTGTCGCGTGAACCATGGCCAATGCGTACATTCCCGCTGGAAGAGCGGGAAAACTAAGGGCCACCACGGGCGATCCGCAAAAGAAATCGACCGGCGTGGCTTCCGTCGACGTCGCGCCGTTGGAATTGTCCGAATCGTCGAGTAAGTAAAGTTGATCCACCGTAATCGTTGCAGGCTGCACAAGGGGCTGCAGATGGCTCACCGAACTGGCAATCCCGTCGAAATTCGCAGCCAGGGAAGGAATCACACCATTGCGCAGAGCCTGCGTATTATCCGTCTGTATCTGCGTGAGCACGGTGCGCGCATCGCTCGCAAGCCTGTCGCGATCAGCCGCTGTCATCTGCGATTGCGTGATGCACGAAGCGGCGAAGGCGCTGGCAGCCTGCATCGTTGCCCAAAGTACAATCAGAAATCCCACCGTGTTTTGCGCCCTGCCAAATCTCACAACCATAGCGGTGTCCTCTCTTGATCGCCGATGAATCCCTTCCGAAATTTCTCTGCACGAGTCCGCAGCTTCTTCCGCATCATCTTGCGCTTTCCACGAGATACTGGCCTCGATCGCTTCCGCATCGAGTCCGTGCGACGAAAAGTGCAGATTCGGCGCGTTTCGAAATCTCCCGCTCTACTTCTTCTGCCGGCAAGGCCGCGATCATCGTCATCGTGCCGATGAGTTCGTTCAGCGCAAAATACGACCTCCGGCTGAATTGCAGAAAATCGAGCGGGTATTCAGGCTTGCGCGCACGCGCCTGCGCCGGATCGGCATCGAGCAGAAAACTGATATCGGGCCCGGGAACAAACCCGGCAACCATGCGTGCGTACGCCCGAATGGCCGCATTCTCCAGATTGAGATTCGCCAGCTCGTCGTAAATAAATCGATCGAAGATCACGACTTTTGCGTTCGACCGCGCCAATCGCCGCATCAGCAATCGAGTCGAAACAGCATCCGCGAAGTAGATGAAAAGACGAATCAAGGTCATCATCCATGAGCGGACATTCTTGTCCCTTCGCGTGATCGGTGCCGACGGAGTTCCAACACCCCGGTCTCCCTTGAAGATCACGTGCGAAGCTCCCTCGCGAAGGCCCTTGAACCGGGCCACGTCGTCCCAGAAGCTCACCAGCGAGCAGGGCAGGCCGGCTTGCTCCATCTTGGCGCGGAATCGTCGGATTTGCGTGCTCTTCCCGGCCCCATCCATTCCGGAAAAGCTGACGAATAGAGTCTGATTGCTTCCCTCATCTGAGCGCGTCATATGTCACCGTCGCACCTCGGCAAAGCCAAGTGGATCCGTTAACGCGGCTGGCTGGGCGTCGCATGCGACAGTGCCGCTACCGTGCCAACGGCGGCGCAAGCCGCCACGACCACGGCCACCCTGATCATGAAAATGCGCACGCGTCGTTGCTTTGCCGGCGCAATCGCCGCCCCGCTCACTCGTGATCCTGAAACCCCCGTGCCCTTCACTTCCGGGGCCGCAGCGGTGCCGACAGGGGGCGCTGCTCCATTCTGTTGTTGATCATGGCTGGTCTGTTGTTGGTCCTGGCTGGGCTGCGAGTTTCCACCATTTCCGTTCGAGCCTGGGCTGGAGGACTGTGCAACCTCCGGCGCATCTGGAAGCGCTGTATCAGACTGCGCAGAATCCACAATCTGCTTCCCATTCCCGCTGCCTTCTCCGGCTGCCTGCGCTCCGCTGAAAGGGCCGCCCTGCACCTGGCGCGCTGAAGTTGTATCCTGGCATGGCGTCGCAGCAGCTTTGGCAGTTGGTGCGGTCAGCACCAGCACCAGACAAGCACTGGTCAGTTTTTCTGTCAGCCATCCAGCGATTCTCAAGCTCATCGTCCGAATCCACATACACTTTCTGCCCAAGTTGGCAACGATCGTGATTCAGGCCGCATTCTCAGAAACCTGTCCATCCGCTTCCCGTGAGTAATCGACCATGGGAAAACCAGCGGAGGGCTGATGAAAGCTATTCACCGCGTCGGCGTTCGAAGCGAAAATCTGAAACAGGCGGTCCGCTCCGATCAACTTAAGCGTTGCCTGAGCCGAAGGAGATACGGCCACGAGCCTGGCGTCCCCATTACGTTTCATGGCTTCTTCCAGGCACGACAGAAGTAAATGGAGAACTGGCTTGTCCATTCGACTCAAGCCGGAGCAGTCAAGCACGAGGCCGGGGCGTCTATCGCTCATCCGATCCTGTATCCTCCCCAGAAACCGCCGGCCTTGTTCCTCGCTGGTAATTTCTGGAAGCTGCTCAATGGTTACTAATCGCCTGATCGCCATGTACGCTCTCCTAGTTTATTTAGCTTCTGTTCCTAACTCGGTGTTAAGGTCGAGCATCATTGGAGCCGGCTAAACGGGTCAGCGGACCTGCTGGCGTACTTCCCAGCTGAGCAGGTTTTACGGAATTCGGTGTTAGTTCGCTGTAATCGCCAAAGATGCGCTCGAGTTCCGCGCGGGGATCGCGAACCGCCCTCACCAATATGTGCTTCGCGTAGCGAAGCAAGGTGGATGGGTTCGTGTTATACCAGCAGCATTCAGTCATTCGCGGCGAAAAGCCGCACATAAATCGAAGTTTCGAAAGTCCGTCTGGCGAAGACAGTAATGCCGCCACCAGTCGATGATTCCCATCCAGAACTGTAAGAGGACCGCGCTCATGAACGCCGAGCAGGATCACAGTGCCGAATTCACCTTCTCGTTGTGACAGTTGCTCTCCGAGGGCCGCAATCTTCGATAAAAACCGCTCGTCAAGAAGGTGTTGGCCGCTACGTAAGGCCTCTGTAATCCGGACCACCGAATAATTACCGCGTGCCAGCTTTCGCCAGTGGGACCGTGGAAACACTCTGATAAGGTCAAGAGCATCTTCATTGACTTTCACCTCATGCCATTCGGTGTTGCTGGGCAGTTCTTCCCAGAGCGAACGGCGCTTGGCGACCAAAAGCGCGTGGCGTCTTGCAATCGCATCCGCATGATGATGGCTGGGCTCGGATTGATGTCCTTGCGCCTTATCTAGGTCGCGAAAATCGGGATGGTTCAAGTCGCTGTTCAGGAATTCGGCAATCACTTCATTTTCTGTCGCCGGCCACAACAGGCTTACCGGACAACGATTTGGCTCCATTGGCTGGGCTTTCGATGTAGCCAGGGCGTCAACGAGAAATGTGATTGCCACAACAACGAAGAGAACCGACAGCACCGCCAGCTGAACCATGATGACTTCGTGAAGCGATGAATGGAATTGGTAGATTCCCGCGATCAACGCGCCGCTGAAAAGCAGTTGAATCCAGCTCGTGTTCGCAATCTTGTGGGCCATCTCGAACGTGATGACCACTGCACTGATCGAATAGACGACTGTCTTCAGAGCGTAGAGCGCCGCAAGGTAGGGAATATCGTACTTTCCTGCGATTTGAAATCCTGGCCCGAGGATGGTCGTCCATAGACTGGGAGGCGCAATCCACATCGCAAGGGCGACGCAAGAGCCAATGCCCAGCACCAGCAAAAGCGGCGTGCCGATCAAGCGCAGGTCTTTTCGCTCCTCGGCGGGAGTGCCTGCCACAATTGGGAATGTGGAATTGACGACGGCTGCAGACAGAACGAATATGACCCGGCCGACGAGTCCAACGGCCGCGTAAAGTCCGGCCTCCCGCGCCGGAAAGATATGTTTCACCACGACTAGGTCACAGTTGTTGATAATCATCTGGCCGGAGTAGAAGAGCAACGCCTGGCCTATTTCACGAGTGCCATTCCAAAAGCGAACCGGATGGGACGCAGGTCCCGGCAAACGTTGGGTCATGGCGAAATAGGAGGCAACCATCGCCACAGCGTTGGCCGCGACAACCCCGCGCACGCCGTAGCCCGCCACAACAAGACCGTATGAACCTCCGAGCCGGACCGCCCCTTCGATCACGAGGCTCATCGCCAGGCGATGGAATTTGTAACTGCCCAGATCGTAGCCGCGGCGGGCTCCCAATGGGATGTAGAAACCGGCCGCAACTGCGAGCATTGCGATCAGGCTGGAATCGGGTAGATTGAGATAAGCCGTGATCCCTTGCCGAAAAAGAAACAGGACCAGCGCAATCGAGAACCCGCATCCGATCGCACTGCGATGGAAGTATCGATAAACATCGGCCTTCGTCTGCGCCGATGGCTGCTGCGCGGCCACCTTCGCGGTAACGATCTGAAATGCAAACGAGACGGCGGAAAGTAGAACGAGGAGCGAGTAGACGACCGTGGCATGGCCGAAACTCTTAGGGCCGAGATACCAGCCAATGACAACGTTGTAGGCCAGGCTGAGGATCGTCGCGAGGCCCGACCCAATCAGCAATACCATGGTTCCCGAGACAATTCGGGAGTGTAATGTTCTTGCCATTTAGATAGACCGTCTCCGCGTTACTGGCGCTGCCGTTCGCCGCGCCAGAAGGGTATATTGAAGCGAGCAGGCACACCGTAATATCTAGTCCGATGCCAAAAAGCAACTTCTGGCTGCTCAGTCCGGCAAGCCAGTGGGTTTTGCGCGGCCCATGCGACAAACCCTACCTTCGTCTCGTGCTTCTAATCCATTGAGACCATGTTCCATCGCATAGGCGCCACACTACTGATTCTGTTACTGCACGGGTGTTCCAGCCCCGGATCCAGCCAAATGACGCCGTTGAAATATAGGGCGGTCGGCAAATCGCCTGAGGTCCTCGCGGTTTACGAGGCGTGGTTTGGGCATCCCTCGCACATCGCAGTGGGTTACAGCTCCCAGGATCCGGCGGTGATCAAGAATCAGATTCGCCGAGCCCAGGCGATGGGAATCTCAGGATTCGTCGTTGATTGGTATGGCGACCGCGAGCCGTTTATCGATCAGAGCTACTCGCTGATGCAGAAGTTGGCCGCCAAAAACAAATTTCACGTCGCAATGATGTACGACGAATCCAATGAGGCTGTGGGAGCAACAGATGAAGCGATCGCGGATTTCAAGATGTTCCACGACGCCTACCTCTCGCCCGGCTCACCCGGCCACGAAGCTTACCTGACATATCAGGGACGCCCCGTCATTTTCATTTTTCCTAAGGGGCTGCACACTGACTGGAGCAAAGTTCGCACCTCCGTCAGCTCCTGGAACCCTGCGCCGCTGCTTATTTATGAAGCGCCTCCCGGCCCTGACGCCAATGCGTTCGACGGCTTTTATCCCTGGTTCTACATCGGTCCTAAAGGTTGGGCTGCCGATGGCGGCAATTGGGGGGAAGAATCCCTGACCCGTTTTTACCAAACGATGCGCGATAAATACCCTGACAAGATGATCGTGGGCGGTGCCTGGGCGCAATTCAACGATAGTAAGGCTTCCTGGGGGCTCAATCGCCAAATTGCCGCGCGCTGCGGCCAAACATATCAAGATACCTTCAATCTTTGGCGCAGAGTCTTTCCCGCGGATCAACCGATTCCGTTCATGTTGATTGAAACGTGGAACGACTATGAGGAGGGATCGGCGATCGAGCGAGGGCTTCCCACCTGCAACGCTCCGGCAGCCACTGACAGCGCAAAGAGTGCCGGCTCCAACTCTATCGGGACGGGCCAGTGATTTGTGCAACGCCTGGCGGAAGCATCGATCGCTGCCTGAGATAAGAAAGCTTCACTCGCACTTATTGCCCACGACCTTATGCAGCGAAGCTGTTTTTCTTATCTGAATAAGCTTCTGGCTGCGCTGCATAACTCCCGTTTTGGATGGAGATAGCGCCCGATTGAGCCGCCAATTCACCGGTCGCGCGGTGAACTTGACTGATCAGTGAGAGAGGCCGGCCGCGCACTTGATCGAAGATTCGGATCAAGTATTCGCCCAACACGCCCACCGTTAAAAGCAACAACGCGCCCATCAGAAATACGGCACATTCGATGCCAAGCGCTGCCGCTCTGATCGGACTCGAAGAAATCAACGCCCCCACGCCAAGAAAAAACGCCACGCAGGTTGACAGGCCGGACAGCACAAAGCTGAGCCGCATCGGCTTGTAACTGAAGCTCATAATCGCGTCTGTGGCGTACTTGATTCGGCTCATGAACGACAGTTTGCCGTCACCGCTGAGCCGATCCTGGCGGTCATAGTAAACGATCGCGTTGCGATACCCAACCCAGGCTCGCAGTCCAGGCAGGTAAGGATTCTCTTCGCCCATCGCCAGGATTGAGTCGATCGCTTTACGATCCATCAGCCCGAACAGGCCGGCATTGAGCGACATCGGATAATCGGAGATGGCTCCCAACACCCGATAAAAGAGCGGGAAGAGAAACGCCAGAATCTTTCGCCGCTCCTGGCGGCTTCTGCGCACAGCGATCACGACCTCGGCGCCGCCTCGCCACGCATCGATGAGCTGCGGAACAACCTCCGGCGGATCCTGAAAATCGGCATCCATCAGGATCACGGCCTGCCCACTCGCCGTGCGGAGGCCGGCGAAGATCGCTCCCACCTGCCCCCAATTGCGGGAAAGCTCCACCACCACAACATGAGGATCGAGCGCCTGCAGGCCCTTCAGAAGTTCGAGGGTCGAATCGGTCGAACCATCGTTGACATACACAACTTCCCATTCCTCGGCGATGCCCAGCAAAGCACAGGATATAGCCTCATGAAAATGGACGATGAGTTCTTCTTCGTTGTAGACGGGCACGACTATGGAAATCATTCTCGACTCCTCGGTAGCGGCTGTAACGGCGATTTCGCGTGCTCTGCCCAAACTGTCTCCAGCCGTCCATCTTCAATTGACGTCCTCGGACTTTCGGTCCCTTTGACCGGCGTTCTATTTCGAAGCTGCCTGCATGACCCTTACTTTCCATCGAACTTCAGCGGGAGTAAGAACAACGATGTAGCGTGCGGTGGTCGGCACGGTCGATACCGCCTTGCCATGATCGAGAACCTGCACGTCATATTCTGCGTCGTCGATCAACTCAATCGATAGCCCCTCCGGCGAATAGAAGAGAAACTGAATATGGTGGGCGCGATCCTGATAACGCGTCTCGATTCCCGCCTTTCCCTGTTCGTCGATCGCATCAGCAAGCTTGTCCCTGGCCGTGCCGATAAAGTCCTCTTCGAGAAGGCTCGGCTGGCCTTGCTGAAACGCTTCGTCCATTGCCTGCCACGACTCAAGATAATCGCGGATTGCGGCTGCTTTGGTCTGATCTTCCAAAGCTCGCGGCCCCTTGAGTTGGGAAGTGTCAACAGTCACCTCAGGCTGGGCGGTAACCATGCCAGTCGCCAGGATGATGCCCACGCATACCAATGCGGAACTTCTCAGCATGGTCACTTCCCCCACCGGATCTGATTGCCCAAAACAACTCCGCTCGCTACCGTGAATGTTGCTCCGTCGCGAGCCGGCATCTTCACTTCGGCAATGTCGCGCTTCAGCGGTACGTCCACCGTGGATTGTCCCCCGGGATAAGTCTCAGTGAACGTGACAATCGTTCCATCCGGCACTGCGTTTCCATTGCAATCCCGCACCGGAGCGGTCTGGAGATCAAGCTCCTGTCCCGAAGGCTGCGCGCTCACCTTCAAATCGCAGGGATCGCCCGGCACCTGGCGAACGATGCTGGTGCTCGATACGTCCCCAGCTCGCGCCACGAACTTGCTGCTCCCTTGCTCGCTCGTCGAGTCCATCTCTGTCCAGGCTGCTCCCGCACGGGTGCTGACCAATTGCTTTTGCGTGGCGCCGGATGGGCTGGTCAATTCAAACGACACGGGAGTGGGACCGGCAATCAAGTTGTGATAAACGTCGAAAACGTAAACCGCGCCCGTGATACCGTCGTGCAAACCTACGGGAAGGCGCGACGGCTTGGCAAGAAAGCTCAGGCTTGCCGGGGTGCTGACCGGCGTCACATCGAGTGATTGATGACTTGTTCCGCCGGCTTGTGCCAGGATGACCGCGTAATGGCCCGCATTGTAGAGCGATCCTGCAGGGAAATACGTCGGAGTTCCTAACTGCACCGTCCGCTTCAGCACCTGGCCGGGCCCCACAATGTATAAGGTCGCTTCTCCGCTGCCGGCTTCCTGAATTGTGAACGCGCTTCCTGCTTCGATGCACTTGGGCACGTTGAGAGTTTTGTCCTGGGCGTGCGCCGGCTGCATCACCGCCAGGATCACACTTCCGAGCAGGAGCGGGAACGTTGCCTTCACAGCGCCCCTCCAAAGCTGAATGTCGAAACAACAGTGCGCTCGCTGCTGACGTTTTTCGCGATGTCCTCGGGGATCGGTATATTGAAAGCGACCGGAGTCTGCGGCAATAGCGCGCTGTCAACGTATTGGTCCGCAACCCATACCAACTGCCCGGTCTTGTCGTAGAGAGTTCCCATCACGTGGGCTACGTTCACCACTTGTCCGCTTTGATTGACGAGCTGCCCAGTCAATGAAGCATTCGGCGCTGGATTGATTTTTTGGTTATCGATCTCGATAACGGGATCGGCTGACGCCGGCACCAGAATCGCGAATGGCTTCATGTTGATGCTGTCAACGTCAGATAGCTGCGCATCGGGGAACTGGATAAGGAATGGAGTCACCTGTTTTGGCAATAGAACGTGAGAGATCATGTCGAACGAACCTTCGGTCGCGATCGCCGATTTGTCCTTCGCCTGCAAGGTCGCCGTCACGGAGACGTACGCGGGCACCACGTCATCGTTGATCAGTTCTCCCATGACAAGGACGCCGTCAGCACGCTGCACTGGATGCATGTCCACGATCCGGACCGATGGCGCATCCACGTCCTGCGCTCCCCAGTCGTCTCCCGCGCCGCGGTAAATCACGTCCCAGCGAAGATAATTTACGGGGATCACCTGCGGCGGAACAACGGGCTGCTTGGTGAACGGCCAATTCACATTCCAGTGGTCCCCGTTTCTCACCACGTGCAAATCGCGGGTGTCGACTGCAGTGCCGACCACCGTCGCCCAATCCAGTTCCAGCTTCACATCCGCCTCATCCGCCGTTGCGTGGAGCGGCCACACACTGAAGTGATCCAGCGTCGCATACGTGCGCAGGTTCGTTGTGTACCCGGTCAGGTCCAGTTCAAATTGCTGCTCCGTAAACTGGCTTTTATTGGCGAAGCTGTCATAAGCCCTTTGTAAATCGTGGGCTTGAATATCTTGGCCCAGGTTCTGGACCGCTTCTTCCGGAGTCGAAGAGGAGGTAAGCACATTTTTCCGGACGATGAAAGGCTTCGCGGCCTCCACCGGCCACACACATCCGATCACAATAAGAACCACAGTTGCGACGGCCAGAGAAAGCGCGAGTAGTCCACCCTTTTTCACGACGCCACCCTCCGGGTACTCACTTCGTCTTCAGCCACGGAATCTTCTGCCACGATCTCCCGGCGTCTTCTTTCCGGAATCAGGAAGACCAGAATTGCCAGAACACTGCTTCCGAATGGCAAGGTGCCCCACAGCACGCCCTGCCAGTGCGGGGGTCTCTGCGCCACGTTGACCGGCGTGGCCGGTGGCACGCCATCTTTGGCCCATACCGTGATGGTCTTGTCATCGAGATAGTCGACCGGGCGCCAACCTGCAAACGACAACAGCGGGTCATAGTAGGGATCGTTCGAGAAAATCCATTTCAAGCCGTATTTGTCCGCGTGCATCATGATCGCGCGAAGGGATTCAAGGCCCGCAGTGCCGAAGTACTTTGCTTGCGTGAGCGATGCGCCGCCGTAGCGGGTCAGTTCCGGCAGCAGGCGTCCCGTATACCACTCACCGTCCACGCTGCTCGCATTAGTCAGCACAGCGAGTTTCGAGATACTGTTGCCGAATCCCAAAGTGAAGTAACGATATTGGTCGTGGCCACCGCGATTCAGCCAATCCGCCACTACCTCGACGTTGACATCCCGTGCATTCGTGATTCGATAAGTGCCCCACGCAACTCCCATTCCGCAGGTCCATGCCGCCAGAATCGCCAGAGCAGTCACCGCCCAGTAGCGATATCTGTCCACCAGCTCCATCGTCAACAATCCGACAAACGGAAGCGCGAGCAAGCCTGCCCAGTAACTGAAGCGCTCCATGGTGAGCACCTCGAACGCATGCCCCAGCAGCCAGTGCCCGAGTGGCGTGGTTCCTCCCAGGCCGAAAATAAATGTCAGCCAGAACCCAATCAGCAGCGGGCGAAGTCGAACTACGCTCGCGCCGCGCATGAAGATGAAAGGAATCGCCAGAATCAAAGCCCCGTAGGGAAGGATGAAGTAATTCAGGCCCCACTGGGGACTGAGGATGAAATTCGCTCGGCTGGCATGGGGAATCGTGGTTTGGTTGATCGGATGATGCAGCAGCGAGAGCCAGAACGGAAGCAGCACAACTGCGAGCGCCACGCTTACCACGAATACGATTCCGACGGTGCGGCCAAGAATGGAACCCGCTGAAACCGGCTCACCCTCGCGGCGGCGGTCGAGCAAAGCAAGCGCCACCACCGGCAACGCAAAAATGAAAGATCCGAATAAAAGCGTGAGGTGATGGCCCGCCGCCGCTGCAATAAAAAGCACAGTGGCCTTGATAAACGCCCGCCAATCGGCATAGCGCAACCATTCATAGAGACAAGGCAGAGCGATCAGATAGAGCGCCGCAGCCAGTGTGGTTGGCAACTGCCCGGCGTTGTAAACCAGAAAACTCTCGGAGCCGAGAAAAACACTTGCCAACGCGGCAATCGAAGCTGCTCGCGGGCTCACCCAGAGCAGCGAAAACCGGTACACACCCACCACCAGAAGCAGAATGGCGGCCATTTGAACGGCCATGTAAGCCAGTTCCAAACCCATCACCCGTGAAAGCAGTGCGATCCAGTAATGCGGCATCGGCGGATACGTGGCTTGGCTAAACCCCGCAAACCATTTCGTATTCCATGGATCGAACCAGTGGTGAACGTAATGCGACGAGAAGAAGATATGAAAGTTAGTGTCGTAGGACTGCAGCGGCAACTTCATCAGGAGCAGTGGCAGATGAACCGCCAGCGCAGCCATGAGGGCCACGGTGAGCGGTATCGGCCGCGACAAGCATTCAATGGGCTGAGATTTCTGCACAGTTGGCTCTCGAAGGGCGTTTAACGCAAGGTACGAACTCAAAACATCAGCCGTGATTCGATGGTTCACGGCAAACCCTCATCCCGAATGAGACAAGTGAGGAAGCTAAAAACTATTCCATCTCTTCGATTGGCAAATGTGCAACGGAGGTTGCTTCTATTAAGCTTTATTTCATCGTCTTAAGTATGGCCGCATGAGCTGGGGCGCGGAAAAGGCAACAGCACCAATTTTGAGGGCATCAAAGTGAGCAATTGAATTCTGGACTGTGGTGACTCACTTTGCTTGCTAGACTTGGACCTTTGAAGGTCGCATTGGTATGCGTTTCCGCTGCATTTGCAGTCGTTGGTCACGCGCAAACCTATCAAGTGGGGCCGGGTGCTTCCACCGCATCTCCCTCGCAGAACGGTTCCGCCCCAAAAAACCATGCGCAAACGCAGAGCCAGAATCTCGGATGGGGCTCAAATATTCAAAACGCCCGCCTCGGCCGCGCCGCGGAAAATGCTCTGCGGCACGGCAACCACGCGCTCGCACTTGACTATGCCAGGCGTGCCGTCCAGGCCGCGCCCAACGATCCGCAGTTATGGTTTCTGCTCGGCTATGCAGCGCGACTTGACGGTGAGTATCAACAGGCGGTCGACGCCTATTCTCACGGACTTCATCTCGATCCCTCCTCGCTCGATGGCCAATCGGGATTGGCGCAGGTTTACAGCTTGACGGGGCGGACCGCCGAGGCCGAACGGATTCTGAAACAAGTGGTTGCATCCAGTCCTGACCGCACCGGCGATCTGGCGATGCTTGGTGAGATGTCCATGCGGTCGAAGGACTACACCGGCGCAATCGATTGGCTGGACCGCGCGGAGAAGATTCATCCGGATGCGCGCGTGGAATTGCTGCTCGCACTCTCTTACCAGCAGACGAAACAGCCCGACCTCGCGAGCCGCTATCTCGAACTCGCTGAGCATCGTGCGCCGAATAACCCCGAAATTCAGCGCGCCATGGCGGGTTTCTATCGCGACACCGGGAACTTTGCCCAGGCGATCGCTGTGCTGCAATCCATTCGCAATCCAAAACCCGATGTAACCGCCGAGCTGGCTTACACCTACCAACTTGCCGGAAAACCCTCTGAGTCTGCCAGATTCTTTGCCCGCGCAGCCAACGAGGATCCAAAGGATATGACTCTCCAGCTATCGGCTGCGCAGGCTGAGATTGTCATCGGTTCGATTGCTGAAGCAAATTCGTTCCTCAAGCGCGCTTCAGCGCTCGATCCCAACTATTACCGGCTGCACGCACTTCAAGGCGAGGTTGCGGAAATCGAGGATCGAGATCGCGACGCCCTTAAGGATTACACGGCCGCTTTGGCCAGTTTGCCCGAGCATCCAGCCGAAGGGCAGCTTTACGGCATCCAACTCCACATGGATCTCGAGGCTCTCGATCGCAGCCTGGGCAATGACGCCGACGCACGCAGTCAACTGGCCGCGTCACAGGCTGAAATCAACGCCGTCGATGGCTCCGGGCCCGATAGAGAAGAGTTCCTGCGCCTTCGCTCGTCGATCAAACTCGCCGCTGGCGACCCCGAGGGAGCGCTCGCCGATGTCAATGAGGCCCTCGCAATCAACCATGATCGCGGTAATTTGCAGCTCGATGGCGACATCCTGATGAAACTCAACCGTACCGACGAGGCAATTGCCGTTTATAAGCAAATCCTCGCCGGCGATGCCGATAATCGCTTAGCGCTGACGTCTTTGGGTTATGCTTCACGCGCAGCCGGCCATGATGAGGAGGCGGAAAGATATTTTGAGCATTTAGCAAAAATCGACCCTTCGTCCCATGTGGCCTATCTCGCCCTGGGCGATCTTTTCACGGCTCGCCGGGAATTTTCCAAAGCGCAGGCCGCCTACAGCAAAGGATATGAGTTGGATCCGCAAAATGGCCTCGTAGTAGCTGGAGGCATCAATGCGGGAATTGAGGCGCATAATCTTCCTCTCGCTGGCCAATGGCTGAGCCGGGTCTCTGATTCCATGAAAGACGAGCCTAAGATCTTGCGCGAAACTGAGAGATATCTGCGCCTGTCAGGCAGGTATCAGGAATCGGAAGACGTAGCCGAGAAAGCGATCAAGGCGCTGCCCGACGATCGCGAAGTCGTCGTTTATCTGGGATACGATATGTTCCTTCTCGGGCAATACGACGACCTTCTTGCCCTTACCTCTAAATACTGGAACGTTTTGCCCAAAGAGGCAGATATTCCTCTGCTTGCCGGCTACGTTCATAAAAAACGTGGACTCGATGAACGAGCCGTTGCCGACTTTACTGAAACAATTGACCGCAAACCCGACGCAGTGACTGCCTATGTGAACCGCGGATTTGTGGAGAACGACCTTCGTCAGTCCCAGCCGGCGGCGGCAGATTTTGAAGCCGCTCTCAAACTGGAGCCGGACAACGGTGAGGCGCATCTGGGACTTGCCTACGCAGACCTCGCATTGCGAAAGCCCGATGCAGCTCTCAGGCAAGCCAATCTGGCAGAACGCTACTCCGGTGATTCACTCGGTCTGCATGTAATCCGGGCCACCGCCTACGGCCGCATGGATATGCTCACAATGGCCGCCCGCGAATATCAAGTGGCATTGAAGTTTGCTCCAAACGACGGCTCGCTTCACATCGGCTTGGGAAATACGTATTTTGCAGAGAATCGCTACCACGACGCAATCGCTGAATTGGAAGTGGCGGAGAAGTTCTCTCCCGATAATCCGCAGATCTACGCCTGGCTCGCGCGCTCGTATGCCAGCCTGCAGGACCGCGAGAAGACGTACCTGAACGTTCGCCTGGCAGAGCAGCATGCCGTCGCACAGCCTGCACGGACACTGGGACCCGATCACATAGACGATTCCGGATCGGAATTGAGCGAAATCCTGATCTCAACAGGCGAGGCTCTAAGTACGCTGGGCGATCAGAACGCCGCAATGGAAAGGTTTCAGAGGGCGCTCATTGCGGCCGGCAGCGATCGCATCAGTGTGCGGCTGGCCATCGCAGAGATTATGAACCAGCGCGGACATCAAGACGATGCCCAGCGGCAGATTGCGTTGGGATGGATGGAAGCACAGGCGGGAGAAACGGTGCCGCCGAGCGGGCCTCAGTACGTTGAAGCCGCAAATCTGCTCAGCTCCATGCATCAATACGATCTGTCGAAGGATTATCTCGCACGCGCCAAGGCTGCGGGCGCGTCGGACGCAGAGGTGCGCATTGCTCTGGCCAACGACGATCTCGCTTTAGGCGAAACACTCAAGGCCAAGGCAGAACTGGCGGCTATCCCTGATCCTGCGGACGAGGCCCAGAACTATCAGTACCTGCTTGCCGAAGCCAACGTCTACAGTCAGGAGCATCAGAATCCGCAGGCGCTTACTGCCTTTGCCCAGGCCAACAATGGAGCCGGCGACGACCAAACCGCAGAGCGAGGAATGCTCGCAGCCGGAGCCAACGAAGGTCTGCGAGTCAATCCGCATCTGAGTGTGCTCTCCGATCTCTCCGTCCAGCCCATCTTCGAAGATTCCACGGTCTACGTCCTCGACTCTAAAACACTCGCAACCTTTGCTGTGCCAAGCACTGACACTGCACAGTTGCCGCCGCCACGCTCGTCGATCCAAACCATGTGGACCAACGCATTTCATCTTCATTTTCCGGCCGTCAATGCTATCGCGCCGGGCGGTTTCTTTCAGGTACGCAATGCCCGGGGATTGATTTCGTTGCCTGCAACCAACTCTGTTCTCGACCGCAATACCACTGACTCCACATTCAATTTTTCCCTGAACCCCACCATCCACCTCGGCGACAACGTGATGACGTTCAACACCGGAGCTCAGGAAACCATACGCCGCGACACCCTGGATCCGTACGACATGGATCAGAATCTCTTTCGCGTTTATAGCTATATGTCCACCAGTTCCTTCTTGAACGTAATCTCGGCCACAGGGTTTCTGATGCGTGAAGCAGGCCCGTTCACTCAGAGCGGACAGTACTCTCGCGAACTTGCTGCCAAACTCGACTTCCGCGTGGGTTCGCCGTGGGGCAAGACAGCGCTGCTGACCGGTTATGGAGTGGACGATCTGCTATTTAAGAAGGCGTACATCGAATATTACTTCACGTCTTCTTACGTAGGTTTCGAACACAGGTTCTCGCCGCGGCTCGACATGAAAGCCCTTGCTGAAGATGTGCGCTCATGGCGGATCTATCAATCGCACTGGGGTATTTCGCAGAATCTCCGCCCCGCGGGAAGCGTCGATTTCGTCCCCAGGCGTAACTGGGATCTGCAATTCTCCAGCGCTTATTCAAGTGTCAGAGGATTCCATATTTACGACGCGACGCAGAATGGGATTTCCCTCTCTTATTCACGGCCGCTGCATCGCGTCTTCGACGACAGTTCGACAAATTCTAGACCCCTCACGCTGCAGTATCCCATCCGCTTTACGGCGGGCGTTCAGCAGGAAACCTTCTTCAATTTTCCGGGCGCGCAGAATCAAACGTTTAGACCTTACGCAGAGATCTCAATTTTTTAGAGGCTTATAAAATGAAAATCTGTCTAGTTGCTGCTTTCCCTCCCAGCGGCCGTCAGTTGAACGAGTATGCGTTTTACATTGCCAACGAACTCCGGAACCATCGCAACGTGGAGTTGACGATTCTTGCCGACGAACTCAGCAATTATGACTTCGTAACCGACGAGAATGGCAAGACTATCGCGGCCAATGAGCTCCCGGAACTAAAGGGATTCGACGTCATTCGCTGCTGGAAGTTCGGCAGCCTTTCTAATCCCGCTCGGCTGTTGAACACGATCCGCAAGTTAAAACCCGATGTCGTCTGGTTCCACCTTGTCTTCTCGACCTTCGCGACTCCCGACAAGCCGGTTACCGCTTTTGCGGGTCTATCGGCTCCGGCGCTGACTCGAGCCGCGGGCTTCTACACGCATGTAACTCTGCATCACATCATCGAGCATGTGGACTTCTCCGCGACAGGAGTGCGCCTTGAACGCCTCTTCCGCATCGGCGCGGAGATGGCTACCAAAACGCTGTTGCGCGCAAATTCGGTTTCTGTGCTGCTACCGGGCTATTACCGGACATTGTTGACCAAGTATCGCGCCCAGAACGTGCTTTTGGGCACGCACGGAACATTTGCGCCGGTTCTCGACCCGCCTGATTTTTCGAAACGCGGCAATCCCGATCAACGCATATTGGCCTTCGGTCATTGGGGAACCTATAAACGCCTCGAGACTCTGATGGAAGCCTTCCCCCTGCTTCTAAAGAAGGCCCCGCGCGCAAAATTGATCGTTGCCGGCGCCAATCATTACACCAAGCCTGGCTATTGGGAATCGATTCGCGCGTCCCTGCCTCCGGGTTTGCCCGTGGAATTCCGCGGTTACATTCCCGAAGAAGCCGTTCCGGAGCTATTTCAAACAGCATCCATTGTGGTGCTGCCCTATGATTCCGCGACCGGCTCAAGCGGGCCGGCTCATCAAGCGTGCGAGTTCGGCGTCCCCATCGTAAGTGCGGGCATTCCGGATTTCCGCGCCATGGCGGAAAACGAAGATCTGGCGATGCGGTTTTATAAAGTCGGGGATGCCGGCGATCTCGCCGAGCAGCTCGCCGCAGTTCTGCGGTCTCCGAAACTCGAGGATGCGATGGCCATGCAGAATTTCGCCGCGGGCGTCGAAATGAACATAACCCAGGTTGTCACCAACTATCTTCGCTGGTTCGAATTGAACAAGTGCAAGAGATTGTTGCGCGATAACAAGGCGTCGTTCCAACCGCGATTCCCGCTGGACGCGCTAAGCGAGCGAAGCCCTGTTTAGCTGCAGCCTTCCGATTCCGCGCCCTGAACAGGTTCGGATAGCGGCGTCCCACTGCCTGAATTCTCCACACGGGAACAACCCCCGTAACTTTTCAACGCATCGTAATGAAGGGACGACCAGAGTAGAAGTCGAGTTCTTCGTGCTAGTTAATGGTTGTTCTACCAACATTTTCATTGATTATCTTGAAACGCTCTAGACCCGGGTGACCGGCCGATAAGGATTTTTGGTCTACAGGGGCTTAAATGCGAGTTTGCCTGATCACAACTTTTCCTCCCAGCCGCCACCATCTCAGCGAATACGGCTTCCATCTTGCCGATGAGCTCCGCCGTCAGGATGTCGATTTCACAATTCTGGGTGACGAATATGCGCCTGAGCAGCCTAGTCGGTCCGAATTGCCGGGCTTTACCGTACGCCGCTGCTGGCGCGTGGGCGCTGTGGGCAATGCCGTCCGCATTCTGACTGCGGTGCGTGAAATTCGCCCCGACGTCGTTTGGTTCAACCTTGTGTATTCGACATTTGGCGCCAACCCCATCGCCGCATTTGCAGGTCTTTGCACGCCCGAACTTGTGCGCGCTGCCGGATTCAGGACGCATGTCACGTTGCACCACCTGATGGATCTCTGCGACTTGCATCACGCAGATATTTCCTTTCCTCGCATTTATCGTTTTGCCGGCTCCTTCGCGACACGGTTGCTCCTCCGCGCCGACTCTGTGTCTGTGCTGCTGGAGCGTTACCAGCGCATCCTGCAGCAGGATTACGGCGCAAGAAACATTGGCGTTCGCCCGCATGGAACCCTCGGCAGGCCGCATCCGCCAGATCTGACATCACGTCCGCCGAGCGAATTCCGGATGCTCGCCTTTGGCAAGTGGGGTCGCTATAAGCGCCTTGAGACGCCGCTCGAAGCCCTTTCCGCAGTGCTTTCAGCGGTTCCGAATGCTTCCCTGCTGATCGCCGGATGCGATCATCCAAATCGTCCGGGATATCTGGCTGGTCTCAAGGAAAAATGGGGCGCCCATCCCCGTATCAAGTTCCTCGGGTATCTGGATGAGGACCAGCTCGATGAAGCCTTTCGCACGGCTCACGTTGCAATCATGCCCTATCTTTCCTCCGGCGGACCCAGCGGGGTGGCCCATATCGCGGCGCGCTTTGGCCTGCCGATCGTGGCTGCCGAAGTAGACGATTTTGTGCGCCTGGCCGAAGAGGAAGGTCTCGCTATCGATACCTATAAGCCGGGCGACTCGGCTGACCTCGCCACGCGCCTGATCGCGCTCGCTCACGATCCTGCCCGCCAGGCCCGCATGTCCGAGCAGAACTATCAGGTCGCCGTTCAGTCGACAATGCCGCGCATCGTTGCATCGTACGTGGCTGAATTCAAGCGTCTGCTCGACGAATCAAAACCATTTCCCACCGCGCCGGAAGGCGAGGCAACTGCAGCATAACGGTGTTTCTACAATGCCAATTCACGACATGGTACGGGAAAGGAAGACGGGCTAGTCACGAGATCTCCCGTCCCAGATCTGCCGAGTTCAACTTCCAGGAGTGCCCATGTCGCGACTTAGTTTCAGTTTTGTGATCCCCGCTTACAACGAAGCAGCTCGACTTGCGCCCACGCTGAAGGCGATCGCCGATCTTTCCGCTTCTCATCTCGGAGAGGGCGAGATCATCGTTGTGGACGACGGATCAACAGACACTACCGCAGACATCGCGCGAGCTTTTCATACCCCTCGTTGCCGCATCTGCGTTTTGCGCCTTCCGCACCGGGGCAAGGGAGTCTGCCATCCGTCACGGGGTAAGCCACGCGACCGGCGAAATTGTCATCCTTTGCGATGCGGATCTGCAAGACTCGGTCCGCGAAGTTCTCTCTCTTCTCGTGGCCCTGAAAGATGGGGCAGACATAGCCATCGGTTCGCGATGGCTCGCACCTTTCGAAACTCGTTGTGCGCAGCCGTTCCACCGGCGCGTCGCCAGCCGGATCTACAATCTGGTCGCAAGTCACGTCCTTGCACTACCTTTTAAAGACACACAGTGTGGCCTGAAAACCCTCACGTTGGACGCCGCCACGCGTATTTTTCCGATGCTCAACCTGGATGGGTGGGGATACGATAGCGAGTTACTCCACGTCGCGCTCACGCGCGGCTTGCGCGTTGAGGAAGTCGATTTGCGCCTGGTGCACGATTACAGCAACTCTCATTTTCGCCCATTCGCTGATGGCTGTGCCACATTGTTGGAGCTGTTTGAGATTCGCTGGAACGATCTTCGCGGCGCCTACGGACATCCTGCTCTTGGCCCCGTTCCTTTCCGGGAGACTGCCAAGCTCAGCCTGAACTTCTTTGAAGAGCGCCCTTCGCCCGATCCATTGAAAGTACCCGCTGCTTCCCCTCGCGACGATTTGGCGGCGTGACTCGCGCCAATCGGGACCGCGACTGCCGGATATCTGGACTAGACCGATCAAGCCGTTCCAAGATGCGTGACTCCGCGTTGGCGGCTGCGCTGCATGGAACGCGGCTTCTCCAAGCAATTGTTCGCCTAAAACCGCACGCTGCCGAATCTGGGTGTTGCAGAGGCAGCATCATTTTTGCGGTGTCAGTTTGTTGTAGGTCATAAGATGGAGGGCGGGAAACTCGCGCAGAACCGGAAGAGCCTTGCGTTCAATATCTCGCGAGGCGCGGAGACGAGTCCGAACGCGGGCGAGATCTGCGTCATTGTAGCCCGGATGCGTAACCAGTTCCCAAGTACCGGCTGGAATCCGGTTGAGAAGGCGGCGGAGAGTCACGGTGTCGAGTGCGCCGGTGCTACATACGCCAATGGTGCCGCTGGTCGTCGCAAAGCCCTCATCGGCAAGGATTCTCCGCCAGGTGGACTCGAGCGTGCGGAGAACGCTCACCTGCGCGGCGCGGACGATGCCGGTGCCGGCCGTGGCGCGAATGGCCCAGGCCGGCTCGAATGGATTGCGAATTGAGTGAATGCCGCACGCGCGCGCTGCGCGGAGAACGGGGCGCAGCACGCGGGGAAACATGTGTGTGTGTTTATGAGTGTCGACGTGGGTGACGCGAACGCCGCGTGACTGCAGGGCTTGGATCTGGGCCGCCGCTTCGGCCTCAATTTCTTCGGCGCGGATGCCGCCGGTCAACAGGCGTCCGGCAAACCCGCTGAGCGCTGGGATAAGCAGACCGCTTGATCTCGCGAGCAGCGAGGGAATCCGCGAGGGCGGAAGAACCGGCTCTCCGTCGGTAAGAACGATGTGGCAGCCCACGCCCAGGGTTGGCGTGGCAAGCGCAATTTCGATCGCTTGATCGGTAGCCTCGGCGCGTGCCATGATCGTGGCGCTGGTGAGCGCGCCCGCCTCGTGAAGTTCCAGGACGGCGCGGTTGATTCCCGTGGTTTGGCCAAAGTCATCAGCGTTGACGATGAGACGGGTCATCGGTTCGATGCGCAGATAGACGGCGCCTTTCCAGAATGCGCGCTTTCGGGACGGCCTCCGCTTTGCCCGCCCTCGATCACGGCAATGAATTCACATAACACGCGCCGCTGGTCGTTTGCGCGGGCGGTGTAGGTGGAGTCATCCATGGCGGCGAGGTGAAGTTGAAGAACGCCGTCATATCCGGCTGCGCTGCGTCGCGCTTGGTCAGGGCCGGCAGATTGAAGCGCGTTTCAATCAACTTCAGAATCGCCGTGGTGTCCGCAACGGTGTGGTCCACGTAGTTCTTCTTCGCATAGGGCGAAATCATGATTAGTGGAACCCGGTATCCGGTGTAGACGAAATCGCAGGTTGGCCCGGTGCTCGTGGTGCAGATATCGCCTGGCAGCAGGTCCACCGGCTTGATGCCGTCCGGGCTCACCGCCGGCTGTGGCGAAACATGGTCGTAAAGGCCTCCGTTTTCGTCGAAGGTAAGAATGAAGGCCGAATCCTTCCAGTACGGGCTCTGCATGAGGCCGTTGACCAACGACTCCACGTATTGAGCCTCCCAATTGAACGTCCGACGGCGATGAGTCGTCGACCGAGGGGTGCTCATCGAACCCCGCATCCGTGGCGGGCTCGAACTGCGCCACCTGGGGCAGTGTTCCATTCTGCAAATCGGTGAAGTACTGCGACACCGGCGCGATGTTATTTGGATACTGCGACACGATCGTGTTGGCAAATGTAAAGTCGTTGATGTAACTCAGTTGGATCAGGCACGATGCCTGATACGGAGGTCCCGTGCAACCGCTATTGGTGGGATCGACATAAATCTTCCAGCTCGATGCCCGCACTCTGCAGTTCCTGAAAGATCGTGGTCTGGCTCAGTTGCGCCGAATCGTTCGCATCGGTTCCCTCGGGATAAGCGTACCCGCCCGACGTGCCCGCGACCAGGTACTCCCGGTTTGGCTGGGTGCGCGTCAAGGTCGGGTTGAAGAACCGGTCCGACGTGCCAAAGTTCGACGCCATCCAGTAGTAATAGTTCAGGTCCGTGCCATCGTAGTAGCCCATGGCCCGCAGACCGTTGGTGTCATAGTAGGGCGGATCGTTGAAGCGGGCATCGTGCGCCGCGGAGTATACGAATCCGCTGAGCGTGGCCGGGCTTTGACCCGTGAGATCGTAATAGTCCCAATCAACGTGCCCTTCGTTCCATGCCGGGCTCGGGTTTTCGATACATTGCGTGACAAGATGGTAGGAAGTAATGGGATTGCTCGTGTCGTATGCGCAGTCGGCCGGCGGTGGCTGGTTCGCATTGCAGCCAGGGTTCGTTGGAGCCGGACCGGCCAGTGGCGGAGCTCCTGTTGTGGGGTTGAACTGCGGCAACCCGTCGAACGACTGATCTGGATAACCGTTCTGCGCCCAGTATTGGCGTAAGGCGCCGAAATAGTGATCGAACGAACGGTTCTCCTGCGCAATGAAGATGATGTGATTGATCGACGTCGCCAGAGCAGCCGCCGCGGTCGTGAATGACCACGTGTAGTTCGCGGCCAGTGCGCTTCCCTGAGAGCTTTGCGCTCCGGTTGTAATCGTGGCCGTGTAGATCGTGTTGTTCGTGAGCGGCGCGGATGGCGTAAGAGTCGCCACGTTTCCTGAGTAGGTGACGTTCGCCGTCACTGCCGATCCGCCCGCTGGCGTCAGCGTAAACGTCGAGCTGGTAAGGGTCGAGGCGTCCATGGCCTCGCTGAAGGTTGCCGTAACCGTCGACGAGATGGCAACACCGGTGGCTCCGCTTGCCGGTGTCACCGTCGTAACAGTCGGCGCCGGAGCGGCTGCGGTTGTAAATGACCAGATGGAATTCGAAGCCAGAGCGGTTCCTGCCGTGCTTTGCACGCCGGTTGTGATCGTCGCTGTATAAGTCGTGCTATAGGCCAGGGGACTGCTCGGCGTAAACGTCGCCGTGAGGTTGCCGCTGTTATAGCTGACGGTTCCAGCCACGGCCGGTCCTCCCTGCGCTGTCAGCGTGAAGGTCGATGTCGTGACTGTCGACGGACTCACGGCTATGTTGAACGAGGCCGTAACGGCTGAGGTGATGGCGACGCCCTTGGCCCCGCTCGCAGGCGTGACCGCGGCGACCCCCAGCGTGCTGGTATAACCGTTCGTTGTGAGCGCTCCGCAACCGGCAAGGACAAAGGTGACGATGCTTAGACAGCCGAGAGAGAGGACCAACTTCGCTATGCGCATGACAACTCCGAACCTGATCTTGAGGCAAGGGCGAATGCAACTTGCTGCGAAACATCGTGAGGTTACGGAGCACGGCAGAGTCGGTATGCGAAAACTGAATTCCGCGAACCATCACCGGCTGCGCAACGTCAGTCCGGGTTTTTAAAGGGATTCTGCAGCGCGCCCTTTTACCGGCTGACCGTCTTTGCTTTTTCAACAACCTGTTTGATGCGGGAGAACCTGGCAGACGCTGCCTCGGCTCACTGGGACAACCGTCCACGGCGCCGTTGCATCTATGTTCTCTAACCACATGAAGCTGAAGTGTGCCGTGTCGGCCGTGGCGGGTTTTATATGCCTGGGATCTTGCGGCTCGACGAGCGGCTACGGCACGACGATCGCGGCTCATGCGGATTCACCTGCGATCGATCCGGCTGCGGCGCAGACTGCCGGTCTTGACCAGCTCGAATCACCTGCTGGATCTCCTGGTGATCGCTGAACCGGCGACGATCGCGCTCGGCGACCGGCGTCCGGTGGCCTGGGTTTTCGAAATCTGCCCGAGAGCTGTGGCGCGGAATGATAGCTGTCCCGCCGGTTCGCAAACATTCGCACCTTACGGAGGCATTCGCCTGCAGCTTTATGCGGGTGATCATCTGCGCATGCGGCTCATCAATCGATTGCCGCCCGTCCCGGCTGACGCCATTTATGCGCACGGCAGCGACGCCATGATGAACGGAATGCTGGATGCAAACCCCGTGAATATTCATACCCATGGACTGGTTGTTGAGCCGAGAAAAGCGGATGCGAAAAATCCGACCTACGGCGACTATGTCTTTGTCCTGGGATATCCCGCGGGCAAGCTGCCGCCCATGGTCATGCCTGGCCACACAGCGACAGACAAGCCCATTCAATATGACATCTACATTCCGCCCAATCACCCATCGGGCATTTACTGGTTTCATCCCCATGTGCACGGGCTGAACATTAATCAGCTCTCTGAGGGCCTCTCCGGAGTCATCACCATCGGTCGCGTCACAGACTATGCCTCCGCACCCAATGGCGCAGCCATTCCGGAACGGTTTTTCGTTCTGAAAGACATGCAGGTTATGGGTGACAGCCGCGTCGTCGATCAGGAAGACTCCGCATTTTGCGCGGCGATCGACCTGGCATATGTGCAACGGAATGGCTACTGCCAGGGGCGCAACAGTTCAGGTGGCGACGGCGATTTTCGGCTTCCCGCCGGACATGCATTTCCTGGAATGCATCATGTCGGCAGTACCGGCGCAGACTATACTGGCGGGCTCTGGTTTTTCACCGTCAATGGAGAAGTTTTTCCGCAGTTGCCGGCGCCTTCTGGATCCGGGGAGTTGTGGCGCTTCCTGAATGCCGGCGCAAGCCGTACATACGACCTGCTTCTCCGCGACGATCAGACGAACGCTGCGATCCCATTTCAAGTAGTGTCGCTGGATGGCAGTGCATTGGCTCCCCCTCCCGGAACCACTGCCGTCGGTGAAGGAACTGCAGTGGACGCAGCTCCCTGCCCGGGCGCTGCGATGAACGATTCGGCTCCAGCTTCGTCAGGGGATTCTGCGCACGCTCATGCGCTTTCATTTTATGCGCAACCGGTTTGCGCCACGCATCTTGTGTTGTTCCCGAGCGCGCGCGCCGAAATCTGGGTTGCTCCGCAATCGCATTCCGCCACGCTGCTTACGGAGATGGTCACCACCGGCCCGGCGGGCGACCGTTGGCCTCAGGTAAATCTCGCCCACATCGCAGCGGGAGAACCGCCTGCCGTCCCTGTCCTGCTCCACGTTCGAGCCGTTTCGGTCCGGCCCGCTACCGGGGCGAAGTTGACTGAAAATGGCGGACAGGACGGCGCGCAGCTCGCCAACGCGCCAATGCGCCCTCGCGAATCACAGGATTCGATAACTCCGCACGCGTGCGCTGCACTGCCGACCGGTCATCGTCGGCGCATCTTCTTCGGAGTCCCTGCCTCGAACAAGAACGGATACGGACTCGGGTTGGAGGAGGTCGATGAGAATGACCAACCGGTGCCGGGCACATTTCGTGACATAGCCGCCTTCGATCCCTCATTGACGAGCGTTTGTTTGCCGCTCGGTCCCGGCAACAAACCTGTCACGGAGGAGTGGGAGCTTGTCAATGTTTCCGGCGAGGCGCATAACTTCCACATACACCAGGCCAAATTCTACGTGCTGCCGCGGAACGCGCCTCCGGGCGACGCTGGCGAACTGATGGATAACGTTTCGCTCCCCAATGGAGGAGCCACCTGCGACGGTACGGTGGCGACGTGGAGAAGCGGGCGCTGCAAGGTTCCAACCGTCGTGGTGAGGATTCCGTTCGCCGAGCCCGGAGATTTCATCTATCACTGTCACATCGGCGAGCACATGGACAGCGGCATGATGGCGCGCATTCGCGTGATCCCTTATCGGTAATCGCCCACTTGGGTCATCATTGCATTCTCAAGCTTTTAACCAATGGTGTGGCCGGGTTCTCTATTCTCTGACAACCTTTGCCCCTCATTCAGCACCTTACCTTGTAGGGCGGGCATCCGGCCGCGCTCGAACCGTGTCTGCGTTTATCGACTTTTTATAGGTGAGGTACTTGCGTTGACTAGTCTAATGCGTAAGCCCAGCGTCAGGGTGACTCTCTCAACGTTGTTTCAATTTGTGCAGGATGGGCTTGGCGTTAGCGTCACCCCGCAGCATTTCTACTTTCCCGTTCCCAGCATAAAATCTTTTGACAGTAAAGACTGGCACGCGTGCCGCCCTTGCGCCGCAATTAATTTCCGTCTCCAGGATCAGATCGATCTGTTGAGGTCTGAGCTTCTTCCCTACATCAAGGAATGCGGTTTTTCCGAAACCCCCGTGCCCGTCAACGGCCATGGCCCTCAGTTCCATTTCAACAATGGGTTTTTCGAGCGCGTCGATGCTGAAATCGCATATGCCTTTGTCCGCCAGCGTAAGCCAAAGCGCGTAATCGAGGTCGGCAGCGGCAACACGACGCTCGTCAATGCGGCCGCCATGCGCAGGAACGCCGCCGAAGGTTTTCCTGGTGAGCTGTTCGCTATTGAACCCTACCCGGCTTCTTATCTCAAGCAAGGTCTCCCCGGCCTCACGCAGCTTATTCCTGCAAAAGTGCAGGATGCGCCCTTCGATTTATTTCTTTCTCTCAAGGCAGGCGACATTCTCTTCATCGATTCAAGCCATGTCGTGTCGATGGACAGCGATGTTCTCTACGAATTGCTCGGCATACTCCCGAGGATCGCGCCCGGCGTGCTCATCCACTTCCACGATATCTTCACCCCTCTCGATTACCCCGAGAAGTTCGTAAAGAGAAATCTCTGCTTCTGGGGAGAACAGTACTTGCTCGAGGCATTCCTCTCGTTCAATTCGGCGTTTAATGTGGTTTGGGCGGGCAGCGCAATGCAGCAGTTTCATCCCGAGGTGCTGCGCGAAGCATTCCCGGGGTGGGAAGGCAGTTTCAGCAGAATGCCCTCTGATCTAAGATTGTTCGCGCCTTCTCTCGATGGCAAAAATGTCTGGCCCTGCAGCTTCTGGATTACTCGATCCGATCAGTCCGCGCCGGCAACGGCCACAATCTCCACAACCGGCGGTTCACCAGCGTGAAATGGTGAGGTTGTCGAGATAGACAGTGCTGGAAGACGTGCTAGGGACGTTGCTGTCCACCTGAAAGTTGGTCAGCAGCGTGGGCGCCCAGCCCAGCGCAAACGCAGAAGGCACTGTCGCATTGATCTGCTGCTGGTTTCCATCGAGCCACACCGATTGATAGGTAACATTGCCGTCGTCATCCCGCGAATAGCTGACTTGGACGTGATGCCAGGTGTTCTGGGCCCATGCTTGTGGATTGCAGGCCGCGCCCGAATTTACCCAGTGATCGATTGGTGCCGCGGCCGTGCCCATATTTTCGGTATAATCCCAAGTTTCATTCCATCCGTCGCATTGGAAGCCGAAGATCACGGTTTCTCCGTTCGGCATCACCTGGTTCATATCCATCTCCAGGTTAGCGATGGATCCGGAGGAGTTATCGAGATAAATCCAGCCGTCGTAAACAAAATTGCTCGACGTGGTGTCGTCGCCGAACGAGACGTAGTAGAGTTCGCCGCCGTAATACGTGTAGGTGGTATCGAACTCGAGCGCATTGCCACTGAGCGATGGAGAACCAACCATCGCCATCGCACCGTTCGCGGAGCCATCGGTTCCGGGATCATCAAGGGCGATCCAGCCATTCAACGCCTGGATGCCGCTGACGCTGACAGCGTCAGAAGGAACAACCGGCCCCGATCCATTCGCGCCGGAGCCTGAAGAGCCTGAACCCGAACCGCCCGATCCCGACCCGGTTGCTCCTGATCCTGAGGACCCCGAGCCTCCTGAACTCGAACCGCCGGAACCGCCTGAACCTGATCCCGATCCTGTCGACCCAGACCCGGATGAACCTGATCCGGAACCGCTTGAGCTTGACCCAGTTGATCCCGAGCCCGCCGACCCCGATCCTGACGAACCTGACCCCGAACTGTTTGAACCTGACCCCGAAGAACCGGAGCCCGCGGGCGCGGCTCCGGCATTCACAATACCTGCCGAGCAAGCAGATAGACAAAACAAAGAGAGGCTCAAGAGCCCTAAAAGAAGCTGTGAACGAGGGTCCTTCATCGACTCCCCTGCCGAATCGGCCAGCGCTTACGCCGATAGTTCGCGGCTGCAGGTTGGCGCGTTCATTGCGATCTATCTGCGCGCACACCACGCCCGTCGGCGCGTATGCGTCGTTCCTTCTTGCCGCATCAAGCTAACGCGAACATGTATTTGCGGCAGCTTGGCGCTGTTACTTTAAGTACCGAGGTGAAAGGATCGTAGCAGCAATGCGCATTACATTCGCTTGCTCGAAAGTTGTATCTAGATCATTACGAAAGTACTTGTTCATTCCTTCCCGGCGCTCGGAATCGCAAATCACTGCACGGGCTTTGGCCACGTTGCCCCGCGATAACTCCGCGTCGAGAAGGTGTTATAGGTTGACTGCGAAACACCTTACTCGACAATCTGAGATTCTCGATGTGACATCGATCACGGAGTCGTATTGACGGCAACTAAATTGGGCGCGCTTTCTGCGACCTCTGTTTCACAACCTGCCTGGAATGATCGTGAATAAGCTGAGAGGAAATGACGCAACAACCGGCATCCACACGACGAGACTCCGAAGGAGTCAAGCTGGGAGTGCAAGTAGGATGTGCGGAATTCACGCTGCGCACCGAAAGCACGAACCTAATAGTTTGAAAAAACGAATAATGCGAAGGATGTTCCTTCGCCGCAAGACGGCGAACTTATTCAGATAGATCGAGTTACATTTCGCAATTATTTCCTCGTTCGATAGCACTGTTTCGGGCGCTCCCAATTCTCAACCGGATGTGCAACCCGTCTTTGCGTTCTCGCACCTGAATCATTCATAGAGGTGTGTTCCTTCGGACCACCCAGAAATACTGAACACTATTCACCATAGATATTGAGGGGATTCAGCCCGTCGCTAAGGAAAACCTTCGACATCTTTCAAGGCCAACATGAATTCCTTGCGCTGCTGCGTTACGCTCGGTTCTCTCGCTCTGACTACTGCGTTGATATCGGTTACCGGTTGCGGATCTCCGACCCCGACGCCGACAGTAACCTCGGTTTCGGTTTCGCCCACAACGGCGAGCATCCCCTCGGGTGCGTCGCAGCAGTTCACCGCCAGCGCCACTTACAGTAACGGCACCACGGGCCCGTTGTCTTCGGGTGTTAATTGGAGCTCGTCGAATACTGCGGCCGCGACAGTTAGTTCCACTGGGCTGGCAACAGGTGTAGCGGGCGGTTCGACAACCATCAAAGCAACAGCCGATGGATTTACCGCAACCGCAACACTCACTGTGGCCGCGCCGGCCGTGACGATCACTTCCATCGCGATCTCGCCCACCACAGCAAGCATTTCCGCCGGTGCAAATCAGCAATTCACGACCAATGCCACTTACAGCGATGGCACAACAGGCGCGCTTGCTTCAGGCGTGACATGGACTTCGTCAAACACATCTGTGGCGACGGTGAGTTTGGCTGGATTGGCAACAGGCGTGGCGGCCGGCTCGACAACCATCAAAGCGGCAGCCGATGGATTCACGGCAAGCGCGACACTCACCGTAGCCGCACCGGCCGTGACGATCACTGCGATCGCGGTCTCGCCTGCAACAGCGAGCATTTCCGCCGGTGCAACCCAGCAGTTCACCGCCACCGCGACTTACAGCAACGGCTCGACCGGTAATGTCACGGCATCGGCCACATGGGCGTCTACAAACACCACCGTGGCCACGGTTAATGCAGCCGGCCTGGCAGCAGCTGATTCGCCGGGCAGCACAACGATTTCGGCCACGCTCAGCGGGCAAGCGGGCAGCGCGACGTTGACCGTTGTTGCGTCTAGTCCGACTTCCATTGCGGTTACTCCTTCGAATCCAAGTTTCGCGAACGGATCCACGCAGCAATTCACCGCAACCGCAACATACAGCAACAACACCACGGCGAATGTGACCTCGAGCGTCACCTGGAGTTCATCGAATACGCCGGTGGCGACAATCTCATCGGGTGGTCTGGCCACCGGGCAAGGCGGGGGCACAACGACAATCTCAGCCGCGCTGAACAGTGTGAAGGGAAGCACCACTGCAACCGTGACGGTGAGCGGCAAGACAAATATCACCACGTTTCATGTGGATACGAACCGAAGCGGATTGAACGACCAGGAGACAGTTCTGACGACTGCGAATGTGGCTCCTGCAACTTTTGGCAAACTCTTTTCCTGCCCCGTCGATGGCTACGTGTACGGCGAGCCCTTGATTCTCTCCGGCCAGACAATCAACGGCGCCAGGCACAACGTGCTCTATGTGGCCACTGAAAATGACAGTGTGTACGCGTACGATGCCGACACTTGTGGAGGTGGAACTCCGTTATGGAAGGTTTCGCTCCTCCAGACGGGAGAGACTCCGCTCGCGGATGACGCGATCTTGCCGTACGTGGGAGTCACTTCCACGCCGGTGATCGATCCGTCCTCCGGAACTTTGTATGTGGTTTCAACAGAGGAATCGAGTTCTTCCGGAGGCACATTCCGGTTGAGCGCGCTTGACGTCACCACTGGCGCGCAGAAGTTCGGTGGACCGGTGACCATCAATGCTTCGGTGCCGGCAACCAATTCGGACTCTGTCGATGGAGTGGAGACGCTGAATACATCGTGCCTGCAACGCGCCGCTTTATTGTTGGCCAATGGCAATGTGTACATCGGCTTCGGCGGCTGCCATAGCGGTTGGCTTCTGGCATACAACACGACGACTCTCGCCCAGGTCGGAGTGTTCAATGCCAGCCCGAAATTGAACGGAGAGGGCACCTTCGGCAGCGCTGGCGGCATTTGGATGGGCGGGGTCGGTCCGGTGGCCGACAGCGAAGGGAATGTATATGTCACGACTGGAAATGGCCCCTGGGACGGTCAAACCGCCTGGGGCGATTCGGTCCTGAAGTTCGGGCGGACACCGGTCTCCGGAGCCAACGGCACCATGCAGCCTATCGACTATTTCACTCCGGCCATCTACCAGTTCATGGATTGCTTCGACGCGGACCTGGCTTCCGGGGGCCTCTTGCTGATCCCCGGCAGTACGACCCTGATTGCGGGAGGCAAGACAGGAACGATGTACCTGGTCGACAGCACCGACCTCGGGCACGAATCGTCGAACGACACGGGAGCGCTCCAGGAGCAGGTGTGGGGCGCGGGCATCGCCAATGGCGGCACGTACCAGCAGACTTGCCAGGACAGCACCGGCACGAACATCGCGAATATCGCCTCGTATGAGATTTTCGGCTCGACCGCTTATTTCAACGGCGCCGTTTATCTGGGCGTTACGCCAACCTCAACAAGCGCACCGGGAGGTGTGAGGCAGTTTAACTACGCAAGCACCCTCAGCGCACAAAGCGATACATCGGATTTCCAGAACGAGGGAACACACGGCACCACGCCGTTCATTTCCGCGAATGGCACGAATGACGGCATCGTGTGGTACATCAACCAGGGAAATCCGCTTCAGAATGCAGGCAACGTCGCGCCAACCAGCGCCTCGCTGGTTGCGTATGACGCGTCGAATTACCCGGCTCAACTTTACAGCAGCACCGCGAACAGCGGCGACACGCCCGGCTACGGCATCAAATTCACCTCTCCCGTAGTCGCAAATGGCAAAGTATATATCTCCACAGGCACCGACTTGACGACCGCTTCCAATCCCCGGGGCGAGATCGACGTCTATGGCCTGAAGTAGAGTGACTTTCATCACCGCACGCTGACTGATTCCGAATAATCATGAGAATCGAAAGCGGGAACCGATCAGCTTTTTCGCTGACAGCCCTCGTTTCCTTGTGGAAACGAACATCGGTTATCTGTTCTCACTTGAATACTCGAGTTCGGAGTCCGATGATTCCTGGCAGCATCGACATTTTGATCTGAGCGGAAAAAGCTTTTACAGGATCGGATCGGATTCGCGCAAGCTGTGAACATCACACGAAAAACTCGCGTGACATGACAAACAGATTGGTTATTATTCCTTAGTACTTCCTTTATTGTTGCCTGCGGGAGTCCGGCAGGGATCATCAGGAAGAAGCAATTGACGCAATCATGCGCGTGCTCCTTCCTCAGCAACTGATCGCCTTTCGCGATGAGCCCGGAAAAAGGCTTAGCCCAAGTGGAGCGCAAGACCTCTGCCTCGCCAAGCTGCACGCGAAGAGGTTGCTGAGAAGAAGTTGACGGGGTGCTGGCCGCCTCGCAGCTCAAGCCGCCCACGAATCCATCCGAGAGAAAGTTTAGAAAAAACTGCGGGAGAACTGCGTCCCAGCTCGCCACCCCAAGGGAGACTGCAAACTCCCCGCTAAGGCGGTTTTGTGAAATTTCATTCGCGCATTTTGCTGGGCCTGCCCGGTTGGCTAGTCACCCGCGGGGTTGCGGATCCCGGGAATCCTGCTGCATGGATAGATGCGCGACTTGCGGAATTGGTTGCTGAGCGGCGAAATCGGATTCGCCTGATCGGATTCACGAAGGCAAACCAAACTCACTAAAGGGATAGATACGAATGAGCTTGCAAAAGAGATTCTTCTTCATTTCCGTCGCGGTGGCACTGTGCTCTCTTGCAGCGCGGGCCCAGGTCATTGTCAACTACCCCGCCAACGGCGCTGTAGTCGGGTCGCAGTTTTCCCTTTCCGCTTATGACAGCACATGCTCCGGTCAACCGGTGAGCGCTATGGGCTTCTCGCTCGATAGCAGTAGTAACAACACTTTCGTCTACAGCACCTCTATCTATTCCTCCGTCACCGCCCCGGTCGGCGCGCACACGTTACACGTGAAGGCCTGGGGTAATGCTGGCTCCGCTTGCGATACTGACGTGGCCGTCACTGTCGATGGGGTGTCCGTTTCGTCTCCCGGCAACGATGCTCCCGTTTCTTCCACTTTCACCCTCATCGCAAGCTCGCTCACCTGCTCATTGCAGCCCGTTACTGCGATGGGCTATTCGTTCGATTCCGGCGCTACCGCCTTCGTGTATGCAAATTCAATGAATGGTTCTGTCACCGCGCCCAGCGGTGCGCAGACGCTGCACGTAAAATCCTGGGGTAACCAGGGCGCAGGTTGCGATACGGATGTCGCGCTGAATATTGAGGGTTCCGCAGCCCCGGCCGGCGGCGTGAGTGTCAGCGAACCCACGCAGGGCTCCACAGTTTCGTCGACCTTCGCGCTGGATGCCACATCGCCTTCCTGTTCTTCGCAAAGCGTCAGCGCCATGGGCTATTCACTCGACGGCAGCACTTCGACCGCGGTCGTGTACAGCACCTCCGTGGCCGCCTCCGTCACCGCTGGCGCTGGGGCGCACGTGCTTCACGTCAAGTCCTGGGGCAATCAGGGCGCGGCCTGCGATACCGATGTGGACATCACGGTATCTGGGTCCGGCTCAGCCTCAAGTGGCAGTTCCACCACTGCGCCTTCCGGTGGAAGTGGACCGTACGTTCCTTCGAATGCCGTCAGCGTTAGCAATATTCAGGCCTTGGGCGACTGGATCTCCGTCGACGATCCCGGTACGGCCGGCGTTGCGACGGGTGCCATGGCGATGGCAGGTTCTCCATCGATAACTGGCAATGCCCTCGAGTTCTATACCACGTACAGTTATTACGGCGGCGAACTCTACTACGCCAACTTCGGCGACGACACTACATCCACCAATTTCGTCTACGACGGCTGGGTTTACCTCACCAATTCTTCCGGCTCCATAGCCAACCTGGAGATGGATATGAACCAGGTGGTGAACGGCTATACCGTGATCTTCGGCTTCCAATGCGATGGCTGGAATGGCACATGGGATTACACCGAAAATGCGGGCACGCCCAACGCGCCCGTTGATCACTGGGTACAGTCAAGCGCCGCTTGCAACGTGCAAAACTGGTCGCAGTATGTCTGGCATCACGTGCAGGTAAGCTATTCGCGCGATGCCTACGGCGATGTCACGTATCAATCGGTATGGCTCGATGGAAACCAGCAACAGATCAACGCCACCGTTCCCTCCGCGTTCGCCCTTGGCTGGGGACCGACGCTTCTCACCAATTTCCAGGTGGACAGCATCGCCCCAGGCTGGTCTTCCAGCGCGGTCTACCTCGACAACCTCACCATTTCTCGCTGGTAAAAAACCTTGCGCGGCGCCGATCTTCGCTGCACACTAGTTGATCGTGATCGCGTTCGCCGCGTATTGGCTCCCGTCGTAAGTCGCCGTCACAGTTACATTCGCCTCGGGGCGGAGGGAATCGCTGCTAGGCAAGCGGGCGGAATCAAAGCGGATTTCATAGCTCTTTCCGTCGCGCGGGTCCACCACGACCATGATTCCCGTATGCGTGTCGAGATAGGAGATATTTCCGCTGAATTCAAACACCGCGCCTGGAACCGCCAGGACTTTGATTTCCGCGGCGACATTGCGGTGCGCGGCGCCCGATTCAAACGAGGCAGAGACGAGACTCCCCGGCACCAAATCCGACAACCCCGAAGCCTGCGCTGTAAACTCCGGTTCGCCAACGCGCGCAATGCCGGCATTTGCCGGAACAAACAATCGGATCGGCTCGGGAGACATGGACGAAGCCACCGTCAGCTCTCCCGTATTCCGGTCGTACCTCACAACCCGTCCGTCGCATTCGCCCTCTGGCGTTCCCGTCAGAATATGAATACTCACCGCGAATACCTTGTCTCCATCCAGAGTCGTCTGAACAGAAGCGTGTTCTTCGGGGCCCAGTTCGCGCACCGGAATCCTTACCCCATCGCGATAAACCTGAGTGCGTTCGTCGAAAAGAATCTTCATCTGCCGCTGGCCATAAATCTGGAGCGAGAATTGATCCCGTACTGGGTCAAAATTCCGAATCTGACCTCCCAGGATGGTGGTCTTTCCAGGGGGGAGTGGCGGAAGCGATGTTAAATCGCTGGAAAGATTGTCCGGCGCTGTGGCCGGTTGCGAGTCCACGAGCCGTTGTGATCGGGCGCTTGCGGCCGCAAACACCAACGCTGCGCCGCAGAGCATCAACACTCCGCAAATCCTCTTCATATCGTTCCACCGTTCTTAGGGCAAAATCTCAATAGTCTATTGAATTTAGATGATCCGTCATCCTCTCCGGTGGCCTCGCTGGTCCATTTCAAAGGCAACGGGGGTGAACCGCTCGCATCTAACCAAGCGTGTCACCATGAACGCTCGCAGGCTGCTCGGGGTTTATTTCCGCAGCAAGTATGAGAGGAACAATGCGTTTCATCTCGTGCAAAACCGCGTTAACACTCGCCGCGCTCCTCGGCCCGGGCCTTCACGCCGCGTGGGCGCGAGACACAATCACCATTACCATCCCCAGACACAGCAGCCTGACACTCGTTCAACGCCTTAACCGGCAAGGCGTGATCGCGGTTCAAAAGCACGACTATGCAACCGCGGCAAATTTTTTCTACAAGGCGTATCTTTTCGATCCTTCCGACCCATTTACATTGAATAACCTCGGCTACATTTCTGAATTAGAAGGGCAATTGGACCGCGCCAACAAGTTCTACAAGCTCGCCGCCGAGCAAGGAAGCAACGCGAATATCGATTTGAGCAGCGTAAAGCGCCTCCAGGGCCAGCCCATGCAGGCTGCATTTAGCGGCCTTCAGGATGTCCCCATGCGGATCAATCGGCTGAACCTCGAGGCAGTCAATCTGTTGTCGGAAGGTCGAAACTTTGAAGCCGTCGGTCTACTTCAGCAGGCCCTGGCGCTCGATCCTCGAGATCCGTTCACGCTCAACAACCTCGGTGTCGCCGATGAGGCAATCGGAGATCTCGGCGGCGCGATGAAGTATTACACTTCGGCCGCCTACTCTCGTTCTTCCGACCCTGTCGCCGTCACGCAGAACCGATCATGGCAGGGAAAAACCGTCAGCCAGATGGCCGAGGCCAACGTCATGCGGCTCGAAGGCCAGTCCCAGGAGAATGGTTCAAGCGCAACCCAAGCCTCTCTGCTCAGTGAGCAGGGAGTTTTTGCCGCGAATGAAAACGACTGGCCCACGGCGAAGCGCGATTTCATGCAGGCCTACGCTCTCGATCCCACCAATGCCTTCACTCTGAACAACCGCGGGTACGTAGCCGAGCGCGATGGCGATCTCGAGTCCGCGCAGTTCTTCTATCAGAAGGCTGGTCAGGCCTACGGCTCCGGCTTCCCGGTCGGACTCGCCACGAACCCCTCGGTAAAGGGTCAGGCATTGTCGCGGGTAGCCACGCAAAGCCGGCTCAAAGTGGATGACGCTCTCGATGTTTACAGTCGCGAGCGACGCGGTCAGCCAGGCTCAATCGAGCTCACGCCTCGAGGCGCGGCCGCGGGAGAATCGAACGCACCGCCGCAGCAGCCTTCCACGACCGATACGCCGCCGCCCGTTGCACCACAGGACCAACCCTGATTGATAAAGGATCTAAACAATGAGTTCAAGCGTTACTGCATTTCCACCGGTCGGTTCACTGATTTATCTTTCGCGGCTCCTGTTGCAGCCGGAGAGCGACGGCGTCCGCTCGGCTCCAGTGCCGGATGTTCCTGCGCTCATGTCTTCTCGCGATGAGTTCGAAGACATTCTCGTCCTGGCCCATTTGAATCATGTCGATGTTCGCTGGCTCGAGATGTTTCTCAAAATCGCGCGGAAGGAACACAATCTCGACTGGTTCAAGTTAGCCGATAGCGCTCTTTCAACTGAGAAAACGCGCATCGCGGTGGCCGTCAAGTACCTGCATGAAGTGTGTGCCGCATTTCAGAAGCGCGGATTTGCGGTGATGGTCATGAAAACTCTCGATCATTGGCCGGACTTTGGCAGCGACATGGATCTGTTCACCGCCGCCCAGCCCAATGAAGTCTTCCTGCTGATGACCGAATGTTTCAACGCCCGTCTCGCGCCGCGAAGCTGGGGCGATCATCTCGCCAATAAGTGGAACTTTCTTGTCCCCGGCCTGGCCGAACCAATCGAAATTCACATCGGGCGCCTGGGGCAGACCGGAGAGCAAGTGGCGATCGCTTCTTCTTTGGCAACGCGCGCCTGGCAAATTGACGCCGGCGGCTACCGGTTCACCGTTCCCTCCGTGCCTGACCGGCTGATGATCTCCACCCTGCAGCGCATGTATCGGCATTTCAATATTCGTCTTTGCGACATCCTCGACACCGCCACCATCGCCGACGCCGGACTCATCGATTACCACGAGTTGAGCATACTGGCCGAGTCCGCCGGCATCTGGGAAGGAGTCGCGACTTATCTCGCGATCGTTTCGGACTATGTGAAGGGCTATCGCGGCACTCCCCTCGCCTTGCCGCACTTTGTGCTCGATGCGGCGCGCTTCCGTGGCCGCGAGATTTTCTACGATAAGGGCTTCTTGCGCGTTCCGCTCATGCCGCACTCAGCCCGGCTTTATGGTTCCGAAATGGCGCATGTGCTGAGCCGCGGAGAACTGCAAAATTGCGCGCGCTTGAGTCTGCTGCCGTTGCTTGGCACCGCGGCCATGGCGGCGCAGAGGATTACCGGCAGCGATAAAGGCATCTGGTAAGCCGGCAAATGAAAGTACTGTAACTGAAGTGTTAGAGGAATGACCAAAGGGCCGGACATATAGATGAAGCGAATCCGGCTTATCGATTGAACGAACCATGAGGGATTGCTCCTCGTGGCAACAGGCCAAAGGTTGAAGATTATGGGAAATCTGATATTGAAACTCCAGGGACCTGCATCGCGTTCGAGCCGCTCGGCCAATTCATCCCGCGGCAGCTCGCACGTGCAATTTCCATATAGCCGTTCATCCGCTGCCTTGGAGGCCTTGGAAATCCGCGACGCCGCTTTCGCGCAGCCTCAAGTCGTGACTCAACCACTTCCCGCGCGCGGTCGTGCCTCGCTTGTGCCGCGCGGCAATACAATGTTCCTCGGCCTCGATCAGCGCATTCACCGCCGCTCCCGCGCCTCCACTGTTCTCTCGGTTTGTTTGCATGTCGCATTCATCGCCGGCATCTTGTGGCTCGCCATGGCGGTTCACAATCCTGTTGTGGATACCGTACAGACAGTTGCGCCCATTCAGTTCACTCTTTACGATCCGCCCCCGCCGCCGGTCCTGCCGGTCGTCAAGGCACGGGGTGGAGGGGGTGGCGGTGGTGCGCATCAACTAGTCGCTCCAGTCCGCGGATCCCTGCCGAAAGTGGTCGCGAGAACACCGGTCATTCCGCTCGAGCCCCCGAAGATCAACACTCCGAAGTTGCTGCTTCAACCCGCCGCCCCTGTGCGAATGCCTCAGGACAATCCCATGCCGAAGCTCGGCGCTCCGCAATCCCAGCAGGTGGCGATGGCTTCGCAGGGTCAAGGCGGACCCAATGGTTTCGGCATCGGACTTGGCGCGGGTGTTGGCTCGGGCCAGGGCGCGGGGCAAGGACCGGGTAGCGACCGCGGCTTCGGTGGCGGAGTCATGAGCGTGGGGGGCGGCGTCAGCGCTCCCGAGGTCATTCACTCCGTTCAACCCCAGTTCACCGCGGAAGCCAGAAGCCAGAATTATCAGGGAGTTGTCGCCGTTCAACTCATCGTCGACTCGCAAGGCTTCCCGCAGGATGTCCGCGTGGTCCGTCATCTCGGCATGGGACTGGACGAAGAAGCCATTGCCGCCGTCAAGCAATACCGGTTCCGGCCGGCCAAGTATGAAGGCCGTTCCGTCTCGGTCCAGATGGTGATTGACGTGGACTTTCGCCTCGATTGATCGGCCGACCGCCCATCGGTCCATCGGCGCAACGCCGGTTTCCGGCCGGACTCTCGCTTGTTGCTGCGCCAGCCTCCGTGCGGCTCCCGTTTGTTGTAGTGCCAGCCTTGGTCGGCTCTCGTAGCGCCGGCCTCTGGCCGGCTGTACTGGCGGCGTCCACGCCGCCAGCCTGCACTCAATGCCGTTGGCTCAAGATCAGGCCCTTGCTGCATCCGTACGCAGGGGCTAAAGCCCAGGATCATCTTGCATTGCTTTTGGCCCGGCTAAAGCCGTGCCCTTATTACAAATCGCCTTCGTCCTTGTTAGAGAGCGCCTGATGCGAAATGGTCAGCATGTCTAACAATCGACAAACCGGCTTACTGCTCCCCGTCCTGCACAGGCTTCGTCTGCTGCGCCGCAATCGGTTCGGCGCTCTCTTCCGTTTTCGGGTAATATCCTCGCTTCGTCCTCACCACCAGGGGGCCATCATGCGGAGAAAATGCCTCGACCCTCACCGAGCGGTAGCCGCCCTGTGTGAATGGCTTCGATGAGTGGTAATCAACCACGTATTGCTCGCGAATGTCTCTCGCCACCTCTGCCGCAATGCTGTTGACGTCCGCCATGGACCGCGCGAAGTACGCCACGCCGCCGGTTTCGTCCGACAGCCGCTCCAGGTCATTCCTAGCTTGCTCCGATTCCTGCGGCTCGTCATCAAAGAGCAGCCCAATCGAATACACAACCGGCCCAGCCCGGCCTTGAACGCGGCGGATCGCCTGTTCCAGGTTGAGCCTCGATGCGTTGTCTGCTCCATCGGTGATGATCAGCAGCACCTGCTTGCGATTTTTTCCGTGCTTCGCCAGTTCGTCTGCTGAGGCTGCGACCGCGTCGTACAAAGCGGTCGTGCCTGCCGGATCGAATCGCGACATTCCGCGGCTCAGCGCCACTCGGTCCGTTGTAAATCCCTGGTCGAGATACGGCCGCTCCGCGAAGTTAACCACGAATGCCTCATCCGCTGGATTGGAAGCCATCAGCAAGTGGTATGCCGCCGCATTCACAATCCCCCGCTTGTCGCGCATCGAGCCCGAGTCGTCGATCAGGATGCCCATGGATACAGGCACATCGAGATATTGCGCCGCATTCACGGTCTGCGGAACTCCATCTTCCCAGACGCGAAAATTCTGCGGGCCCAGATCCGGAACCGGCTGGCCCTTCGCGTCCATCACCGCGCAGTTCAGCAGAACCTCGTCCACATTCGCATGCAGAATGTACATGCCATTCTGCTGCCTCTCGATTCCGCTGCCCTGATTCCCTGCTACTTGATTCGCCGGCGAACCCGGGGTCCGGTTCGGCGCATTCGCGGAGCCCGGCGCATTCGGTTCGCCAGGCTGCGCGGCAGTGTTGGAAGGGGGCGCCTCGATATCCGGCGACGGAACGGGGTCCCGGTCCACATTGAGCGGCGGCTGGATCTCCGGCCTCGTCGGATCGTTCATCTCGGCAGCGCCGGCCCCCGCGGGATTCGCTGACGGCGTTTGCGCCGCCGGGTAGACAGTCTGCCTGCGCAGACAAAACCGCTCCGCCCCATCCGGCGAGCAGGAGAACGGCGAACATCGCCCTTGGCACGGAATGCCTTTTCAGCAAAGACTTGAGGATCATAGTCGTGAGCGAACTCGTGGAAACGCCTTCTATATTGGATGCAAATTGCCGAGGGTCCACGGGTCCGGCCGCGCTAACTTTTCGCCGCCGGCGGCCTGAGCGGGGAGCGGGCTGCAAACGTCCGTTTGGCCCTGGGGCCGTCGGAGGGGGTACCCCCCTCCCCCCCGCCCTACCTATGTGCGCAATTTCCTGGCGGCATGGAGGTTACGGGCACGGTTCCCTGCCAAAGTCTTCGTTTTCAGATGATTAAATCCCAAGTTCCTGAAAACAATGCTTGTTGCGGGTCGACTGATCCGCGGCCGCGGTTTGAGGCCCAAAAAGCGAACGCGGCGAGTCTTCGCCGCGCTCTGTTCGTGATTCTCGACACAAGTATGCGCCTAAAAGGGGAAATGATCGGCAAACTTGGTGGGAAATATTCTGCGCGAGGAAGGGCTTTGGGGTGAGCGAGTTAGCGATTCGGCAGGTCAGCGTGTCGGCACGTAGGGGCTTGACGGCAGCTAGGGTGAACCTTTCAGCGTTGGCAATCACTGGGCGAAACGCGGGGGAGTGTCATTGGCGGATGATGGATTGAGGGTGAACTTCCCGTCTGTCCCCGGGGTGTCAAACTCCGGTCTTGCCACTCTGTATTTCCTCGATATCCCAAGCCAAATCCCAAAGCACTTTTGCCAACTCTTCGAATCTGTTGGGTGGCGGAAATGCGCCCGGAATTGGGGTTATACGAGATGCTAGATTCGGATTCTGCCGCCCAATTGTACTTCTTAGCTTGAGTACTTGGTCCGCAAAATCACTCTCATAGCAATAGCTGAGTTTCTTATGCCACTCGGCGTATTTCACCATATACGCGGTGGTTTCCTTCTCTGAAGCCGCGTGTGTTAGTTGCGGCGGAGCGGGGTTCTCGACAATCAACTTTCTCAACAATCTTGCCAGCTTGATCGCTCGTCTTTGGAGTGCCGAAAAGCAAAACTCAGGGTCTTCGGGCAAAGCCAACCAATCTTTTTCGTGTCTTTGTATCGTATGCTTCTTCTCATCTTCGAAGGAATAGACAACAGTCAAATCCTTCTCGTCGCCTGGCGTTGGATCATAGGCGTCGAAGAGATTCGCATCAATTCGCGCAGACAAGGCATCGGTAGCGTGCTTGCGTAGGTATTGGTCAACCGGCTTGAAGGTATTGCCAGAGCCGTACGATGCGGAATGAATTTTGAGTCTGTACTGAGGCGCCTCAACGGCGATAGGAGAGGTTGTCGCTAAGACATTCTCCCGCCCAATTGGAGGCGGCATCGCCGCCGCATTGCGAAGCTGCTCGATTTGGCGACGCTGAACAATGCCAGACCAAATAGCAGAGCCAATAGCTATCGCGAACAAAGTGAGAGCGAGCAGAAGCCATAGGACATGTGGCACTGGGATTGACTGGCTCATGGCCAAATCCTTTGGCTTGATTCCGAGCCATTCGAGGATGCAGGCCAGCCCCCCCAATGCCGAAATGCCACTGAAGAAAAGTAGCCAGAGGTTGATTTTGCGCATGCCGAATTGTCCACCCGGCGCGATCTGTGCGGCAAGTGTATTATGGCCGAAGTTTGGCGAACAAAATCGGTGGGATGCGGGGGAAATGTTCGCGGTGAGGGTTGACAATGCAGGGAGGTCACTCGGCGCAATCACGGCTTCCCCGGGTCGCAAAATCGAGATCGGGGGCACCCCGGGTTCTTGGTTGCTTGTTTCGGGTGGGCGGATTGGGGCTCTTGCTTCCCGCCCAAGCGGAGCTTGGACGGGGCACCCCCATTCGTTTTGGGCGCAAAGGAAAAGCAACCGCAGACCCCTCGTCGCTTGCTCCTCGGGATGACACCTCTTTGGGGCTGGGGAGAGCAACCGCAGATCTCTCGCCGCGCTGCTCCTCGGGGACGGAACAAATGCGGGTCCTTCGGCTGCGGTCGCTCGCCGCGGCGAGCGACCTTCGCTCAGGATGACCGATCCGGGGAGAGTGCGATCCCCGGCCCCGAGTGCGAGGGACCGGGGGCAGCCGTCTAGATGGGTTTCACCTGGCGGAGCTGCTTCGACAGACTGTTGAAAGCTCGTGAGCAGGAATCGCATGGTGCGGGTGAAGTCCTGGGGCGTTTGAGCGGTTTGGAGGGCTGCTGAAAGCGCGGTGCGGACGGAGTAGACAGCGCCAGTGTCCGGCTGGTCGCGGAATGCCTGCTCATATTGATCGCGAGTCCAATTCTGGCTGAGACCCTGCTGCAAAATACCGGCAGCGTGTTCGTATTCGGAAGCGCGCGTGGCGCGCTTGTTGAGGATGAGGTTGACCGATGCGGGAGCGCCGAATGTTTTGCCGTCAGTCCAGACTGCTGCGACGACTTTGATTTTGTCGGGCGAAGGGCCAAACGCCAACTCATAGACAGGCCGCGAAAGGCCGGCGCCCGGTTCGATGGGATGAAGGCCTTCCAGGATCGAGTCCCAGGCCCTTGTTACCTTCCGTGCCGGTTGCGAAGAAGAGGAAACTTCTAAAACCAGAGCTTCGACCGGTTTGGCACTGAGGTTTGTGATGGTGTAGGTGGGGCCTTTGTTGCCACGAAGAATCTCGACGCGAAAATCGGGCCCTTTGCTCTGCGCCTGCGCATGAAGCGCGGGCAGAGAGAGTGCGGCGATGCCGAAAGCGCACAATGCGGCAGCGAACATTTTCATCGGAGCCTCCATCGGAAACACGACCGGGTCATGCGGAAAGACTGTTGGTGGCGACGTGAGAAGGATAGCAGACGTGTTCTCGGTGCCCGATGAAGGATCGGCGGGATGGGCTCGAGGTTTCCCACTCATCCCGCGAAGGTGCGGGATAAAGGGGACACGGCAACGACTCCGGTTCTGCGGCAATTTGCCTTGGAGTTTGCACTTCTCAATTTTGTGTGTGGAATAAGTTCTTACCGAAATCTGACGACGGAGCCGATGCAACGCGCCGAGGCTGAAGCCCGCGAGGTGGTTGGGCAGGATTCCGGAGCCTGAAGGCTCCTGCTCCCTCCGTTAGGGCGCGCGATTTTCTGCGGTAGGTGGAGATCGCGAAAGGCAACCGCAGAATCCCTCGTCGCTTGCTCCTCGGGATGACAAACGAAGTGCGGGGCCTTGTTGCAGAAGTCCCGTCGAATCGGTCGGGAGCATCCCCCAGGGGCTAAAGCCCAGTGTTTACGCGGCTCTTGCGGCAGTCGGGGATAAATCCCCGACCTACCAGTCGTGCCCTTTCAAGGCGCGGTCGATGTGGGCTTACCCGTAACCTGAAGGTTCCCTGCAATCACTTTCAATCACTTACGAGGACTGCAACCTAATAAGGTGAAACAAAGAGACAGCATAAAGTGAAAGTTCCATCATGAATTTGCGCGTAAGGTGAAATTTTCCGCGTAGCTGCATCTTATAGAGAATCTTAAGATATTTATTGTCAGGTATTTGTAGGAAGGATGAGGCTATCATAGTGCCCGACGGCGCGAGCACTTCTAAAGCACATCGCTGAATGTCGCGGGCGATCTTCGCTCGGCGCAATGAGCGCGGGCGGCTTAGCCATTATAGGGCCAAGATCTCTATCGGGGATCTGAATCCCCCTCTCTCCGCCATGGAATCTGGCATGTCTTTGAAAGTGAACCGTTTAATCTATTAAGTTGCTTTCTATCAATAGCTTATAGCAATTCCAACTCGTCTTTAACTTTCCGTATTTTCCGGCCTGGATGCCCTTGTGAGGCGATTTTGTATTAACACGGCATTTTGGGTGATTCGACAAACAGGGGTAGGCTAAGGTAGGTAGAGGCGCATTTCCGCCTTGGACGCTCCACGGCGGAGCTGATGAGATTTCGGGGCACTGGCTGAGAATTTAACCCGCCTGTGAAACGCAGGCAGACTCGAAAGGAAATTGAACCAAGAAATATCGACGGCGAAGGTGCAATGCCTCGCCGATAGAATTGAACTAATGCCTGGGTACCTCTCTGTAATCCAGACACGACAACTCCTAAACATCAGCAAGTCTGCACTGTACGAGAAGGTTCATCGAGGAACCGTTCCCTACGTGTATCTTGACGGGACGATTCGCTTCGACCCCATCAGGATCGCAGCATGGCTACGTGAAAAGGAGGTCGGTGCCGATAGGTTCCAGCTCCCCAAAGCGGCGTAAGGAAATCGGGGCGCATTGGAGAATGCGCCCCTTATTCCCAGGCTGGGGACCATTTGAGACTGACATGCGTCCCTTTCTGAGGTCTCAGACAGGCCTGCATCTGATGGCAATACCACCCAAATAAAAGATAGGCATCAAAGGCCTTTTGGCACAGCTCGCGTGAAGCTCCTAGGCTTTCTGCTTCTTCACGCTTAGCCTCTGCCGAGGAAGAGCGCTGTGAGGAAAGCTTCGAGCCACGGCTTTGGCTGCAGCAACCTCTGCCTTGAAAAGAGCCCTGGCCGAGACAGCGCGCAACCTGCCATATTCGGCCGCGAGGCGCGAGCCCGATCCCAAGTTTGTTGGCACGTAAATTGACTCATGCGATTCCAACTTCCGCGCTCCAGACGTGCGGAGAAACTCGACAGCCAAGCGACGGCTGCCGCCGATAAAGAACGCCAGCAGTGCCCCGCGCAGATTGGCATCGAGGTCGCTGCCCGGCCCGATGTCGATCAAGTCTTTCCAACCGACCTTCAGCCTTTGACGACCGGCCGCGGTAAGTCCATAGGACATGCGGCCGCGAGGGCCCGCCTTCCCCACGCGTACGGAGCCGCCTTCGAGCAACCGGCGCAACACCGGAATTGTTGCACCGGGAGAAAGGCCGGCGGCCCGCTGCAACTCGTACGGCGTTGAAACTCCGTCATCAATCAGAGCGAGGACGAACAGCTCTAGGTCGCCGCGCCGGCGTTTATCAGGTGTCTTAGACACGTTGGCAGTATACGCGGAAATGGCTGAGCCTCGAGAAATAGAAAGCGGGTATCACGTGGCCGCAATACCCGCTCTGAAGTAACGGTGATTGTGGTCGAACTACGCACAACGATTCCTGCGCGTTCTCCTGGTCCTGAAGATTGGAGGTTCGGGTCTCGGTGCGAATCTGGCAAGAAGAGGAATCAGACGCTTCGACATGCGCGGAAAATCTGCTGCGTCCGCGGGAGTCAATTGCTCTCCATCCCAGATGCAGGCAAGCGCCGCAGTGAAATTTTCGGTGGTAGGGGACCAGGAGCCTAGTTCATGCAGTGCGCACGTGGCGCCCAGCCAGTAGAGGAAGTGGACTTCCAGTGGAAGCTCGAAGAAAGGGACATAGGTGTTGCTGGATTTCGTTTCCATGCATCATCGTGCACCCAACCGTGCTGATAGCCAAAGGGTCACGCGGCACAGGCTTGCAGTGAGTGTGCTGAGCGCAAGAATGTTGTCGGGAGCTGGAGACCTGGTTCGGGACCAGGGGGTCGGAGGTGACTGTGTACCTCAATGCTGGTGGAATCCGCCAGCGGGAAGATGTTCTGAGTGGCGGCAGCTATCTTTCCTCCAACGATATGCGTGTTCATTTTGGCCTCGGAGACGCCGCCGATGCTGGAATCGCGGAGATTCACTGGCCGTCAGGCGTGAAAGAAACCATCAAGTTACCGGCAGTGGACCGCATCTACACGGTTACCGAAGGTCGGGGAATCACGGAATCGCTGTGCGGCGGAAAGCCTTGTGGCGTTAACGCCGGGACCGATGTGTCGGTTCCCGATTCTCGGCGATAGAGCCTGCCCGAAAGCAATCCGATCCCTAAATGAAACATTGCGAACACTTAGGAAAGAGAATCCCTTCAACCTGATTCGGTTGATTTATCTCAATACATAGCAAATCACATCATCTCGTCGGCTGAATTGGCGCTGTTTCCTCTACCGTGTTATATCCTTCAAGTTTGATCCAGGTTGCAGAACCTGCTGCATGCGCGGTATTTCCGTGAATTTCGACTGTCTCGCCCGGAAAGACCGTGACGTAATTGTCGTCGTATTCGATAGGAAGAATTTCGTCGCCGCCGCGAGTCGAAGTGATCTCGGCACGCTCAAAGAATGCGATATGACTGCTGCGGTTGCGCAGCCGGATGGTCACTTGGCTCTCCCCGCCAGCCGCGGTTTGTTCCGCGCTCACCTCCAACGGAACGGGCGGCATCGAGTTCAAAGCCGTCATGTCGGCCCAACTCGCCATCTGCAATTCAAAAGGATTGTCATTCGACGGACTGCCAAGATCATCGAGTGTCGTAGACTGCCAATAAACGTTGTCAACTATTTTCGCCTTCGAGCCCTCAAACAGCTCGCAACGAACAAAATAGACCGGAGTCAAGTTAGGAATTACAGGTAAGGTCATCGCCAGCGCAACCCCCTGGGCGTCTGCAGAGATGTTGTCTTTGGTTTGGTCATAACGTACTTGACCCAGTAAATCGTAGATGCGAACACGCACACGCAAGCCGGAAGGGTTTCTGACTGTCTGGTTCACCACGCGGATGTTTGCCTTACTATGGTTGCCAGTAGCGTAATAATCAAACACCACCGATAGGGGCCTCAGTCCAGCCTTGGCTCCGTAGTAGGCGCCTCCCGGCTGCAAGTAGTCGTCATAAAGGTGACCATAAAATGTTGGCCAAGGGGCTCTCATCATAAAGTAGATCGTCATTTTGTGGTTGGCCCATCCATTCGCTGAAAAGTCCTCAAACTGGGCGCGCGTATCTTCATAAAGTCCGAGCTGTGCCTTCCGCGCAAAGTCCTCTGCGCTTTTAGATTGCCCATACCTCCGGCTCAACGCAAGCTGGGCAGTCAGGAGCTCATTGTTGTCATGATGGGCACCGGCATGGAAAGACCACAATTCATTAATTGGCCACAAGTTATTCTCCGGGATGAACTTCTTGAGACCTTCGATTAGAGGGACGTTCTCATTGTCGCCTTGCTCGGCGCAAGATCCGCGTGTGGCGGCATAACGATCAGAAAACCAGTACGAGGGAGGGCGCCATGTATAAGGACCCTGCATATGTATTCCATCCCACAAATGTCTCCCGTTCGCGTCTGATGCAAAGGAAGAGACAGTGTCAACAATTGCATTCTGCCAATGCAAATCAGTCAAAATGCGATGGTAAGCATCGCGAACGGGTGTAGGCGGCCGGCCATCGCTGCCATTCGCCCAGACAAATACAGCCGGATGGGCGCGTAACATCAGAATTTGTGAGCGAAGACTTTCTTGTGCCACCCGGTAGTCCTCAGTGCTCCACTGGGTCCACTGCTCCCATTCGTTACAGCACATCCAACCAAGCATGAGAGGGATTCCAGCCTCATCTGCCAAACCGATCATGTGATCTTCCGGAATCTTTCCCTCCCAACGGAGCATATTCAATCCTAGGTCTTTTGCATATCGTATCTCCGCCGCCTCACGGCCCGGATCGTAGCGATAAAGAAGATCGGGCATATAATAGCCTCCCCGAACCATGAAATCCTTTCCGTTCACTTGGAGGTAAAAGTTCCCACCTTTACCAACATCAGGGAACTGCTCGTCCTGATCACGATGCTGTGTAACTTTGCGGATTCCGAAGCGGACCGATTCTGTATCGGATACTTGGCTATTTGTTACAAACTTAAGATGAAGGTCATATAAGGCGGGCTTGCCAAGCGTATAAGGCCACCACAAATCCGGGTTGCGAACCACAAGTTGAGGGAAATCGTCTGGCGCAAATACTATTTCCCGAGTTTCTCCCTTCGCCAGGGACACGCGCTGCGAGATTCGGATATCCGGTTTGCCAATACGGGTAATTTCTCCTTCCAGATTTCCCTGTACAGAGTACGATGAGCCGTTTGTCGCCTCCACGTACACGTTCAGCTTGGCGGGGGCAGTATCTGGAAGTGGAAGATCGGTTTCAACATAAGCATCGGAAAGCTTCACTCGCCCCGTAATATAGAGCGAGACGGGCTTCCATATCCCGGCATTGCGATCCGGGACGTAGGAAATGCCCTGATCCTGATAGGGGCCTTTCACTACCAGAGTCGCCATACCATCCGGGTTGACCTCTGCGGTCCCAAGGATGGATCCGCCCTGCAGGAAGGTAACAGTTCCTGCCGTCACCGGCGCACCACCGGCGGTGACTGTGGCCGCATAGGTTACTTCTTCGGTCGTGGCAGCCGCGATAGTTGCCTTAGCGCTCACAACGGCACTTTTCGGGCGGCCAGCTGGCGCCTCATAGCTCGCCGTGAGACCGGGGATACTTCCATTTTCGCCTTCCAGTCTGCGTATATCCAGCGGCCCGTGATACCCTAGATACTTCCAGTTAAGTGCATCGAACCAGCTGTCCGCCAGCTCGATTCCATTCACATTCTGAATAAGACGTTCTGGGGTTATCTTGACAGCCAGTGCGTTTTCCCGGCCCGGGCGAATGAACCCAGTCACATTAAACATATGATCAACATACATGCCGATGACTTGTTTGTTATCAGCAACCAATCTCCCGTTTAGCCAGATTTCTGCACGGTAGTTAATGCCTGGGAAATCGATCCAGAAGGTCCTGTTCCCTGGGGACACCTTGAAGCTCGTGCGATACCACCAATCCTGTTTCCACAGATCCTGTGGCACCTCCGTAGCGAGGTTCATTCCATAATAGAGATTCGGATATGTTCCGTCCTCTTGGAGGACGTCAAGGACAGTCGCCGGCATCCGGCGAACTTTGTGCCAGTTGACAGGTTTATACGACGATTGGGAGATTGTTGCGCCGGAATCCTGGATGCGGGCTGTCGATGCAAGCATCCAGCCGTTCTGTAATTCCATTACCTCTGGCCGCTGGGCAAACATAAAATGAATCGCCGGTAGAAAAATGATCGGCAACACTGCGCAATACCTGAAGCGAACAAGTCTCTTCAATTTGATGGCTCCCGTAGGGGTGAAGGTTTACACTTCCGGCCGCTTGGCCTGGAGATGAGACCGGTTGTGAAAAAGTGAAGGTGAGCATCGTCGATGTGCCGTCCGCCGAGGAATAACTGGCTGCGATTCTTTGAGATAATGCACTGGGAAGTCCAACTCCCCAGCAGACGAGCCTACAGGAGTTCGAATTCGGCGACACACAAGGAGTACGCTCCTGAAGGTCCGTTGGAGTCGATGATTGTTGGGATGCCTGATCGATCAAGCGACCAATTTGAAGAGTAAAAGAGAATGATATTTCGTGAATCACCGTGATTGAACTTGCTCGGCATACATACAAAATATCCCTGACCGCCAAAGTTGCCTCGGAGCACCGACACTGTGAACCACGGCCCGGTCAAGGTTTTGGCCTCAACTATCCAAAGGTTGTAAGTGCCTGAGTCTCCGTCATACCAGCCTCCGCAAATGAAAGCGAAGTACCGCTTCAGAACTGGATGATAGGTAATATTTATGCACCCCGCCCCACCAGGCCAGCGAATGATGGGTTGGATGCGCGCGAAGTCATTTGTCCAGATCGGAACACCATCACTACCGTTGCCTCCATAGAACTCCCAGGCAGTCGGGTCGTTCATTGAACCGATTGACGGTTGAACTCGTGCCAGCGATATGGCATCACCGCTGCACCAGTTCGCTATTCCATCGGGATCGTATGTTCCGTGACCTGCAAGATACGCGTATCCATCTGGGGAGTATTCGAGACTCCGCCCAAAATCCACGAAATGCGGAGTCCCCATCCTGATAGGCGCGCCTCCCGAGCATCGCCCTGTTTCAGGGAATAGCGGGCGCTCATCGTTATGAGGTGTGTCTTGCCAGCTTTGTCCTTGATCGGTCGATATCCGAAAGCCTCCAAATCCTCCCAGTTCGTAGGTTATCGGAACACTATTTTTATTCAGCCAACGATGGCAGTAGTAACCACCGTAATACCACACGCCACGATATGCGAGATTTCCGCACGGATAATATCCCTCATATCGTGGACTAGGGTGTCGAAACGGTCGGAGAGGAGTGATCGTCAGGTAAAAAGGATCATCTCCGGTCAGCACTGCATTTCCGGTGGTACCGGCAGCATCCGCGGGGCCCCCGCCAAGATCCATATAATACCCACCCGAGCCACGACTCCATCCAGACCAAATTTCAATTTTCTTGCCATCGCTGCCATACAATGTTCCATCGGTACAACTGGAGTACAGTTTGTCGTCGTCGGCCCAACTCGGGTACCAGGTATCGCAACCCCATTGAATGCCCTTTTGAAGATAATCACGCTGCCTTCCAGTAAACCGCAATCCACGGAATTCGGCACTCTGTGGTAATGGCGGTTCATTTGGAGGCATGAAAATGCGAGCCACTTTTCCATTAATGCAATGAGGGCTCACAAAGACGGTTGGCTCCGTTTTCCTCTCTTCAGTTCCTACTTCGTGGGCTAAAGAAGTGTTGATATGAGATGACACGATACCCGCTGCAGCGGCTCCTCGAAATGATCGAAGAAAGCTTCGTCGATTCATTTAATACTCCCGCACTCCAGAATTCTTTGTCGCCTGCGCAGCTTGAACTTCGATTGGCAACTCGCGCACACTTCCTGCGCTGTCGGTGCCACGTCGCGCAAATTCATCGAGAAGGCTTCTTGCTTTGACACATATGCATAGAAGGCGCAGCTTTCCACAAACAAGAACTTTTTCGGGCGCCTTTCGGTTTCCGGCAGGTCTTTGCCTCAATCGAAACGCCAGCGCCTCAGACCAGCTTGACCTGCACTTAGTTTCATTTCATGATCTTTGGGCTGATCACTTTTACAACGGCAGCGTCTGAGCCACTCCAGGCCGGAGCGCCGGTGCGACTGAGCCGTTGGCTTTTCTCATCCCAATGAAGTTGCGTAATCGAACACTTCCCCTTTTCATATGCGTAAGTATCCCCATCGTCCGCAAAGAGCGTAAAGTCGGCGTCTGCTCCTGGATAAACCACTACATTGGCAATCGCCTGAGGTTGATCCGTACTTAGAATCGAGGTTCCAACAGGCACAATCGACCCAGCACGAACAAAGAGAGGGATCGTGTCAATCTGCGCAGCCACATTCACGGTCTGTCCTCCATGAAGCCGCTCATTCGTCCAGTAGTTATACCAGTCGGAACCACTCGGCAAATACACTTCTCGGCTGGTAGCGCCCTGGTCGGTTACCGGCGCAACCAGGAGCGCTGGGCCGAACATGTATTCATCGGATATGTTGGCAACCTTGACATCATGCGGGAAGTCCATGAACAAAGCGCGCATGAATGGGGCTCCGGTCTGGTAGGTTTTGTATGCGAGCGAGTAAGTGTACGGTATGAGCTGATAACGAAGCCGCAGATACTTCTCGAGAATAGGCGTAGCCTGATCTCCGAATGACCATACCTCATTTTCCTTTCTTTCGCCGTGTGCTCGCATCACCGGTTGAAAAGTAGCCCATTCGAACCAGCGCGCGTACAACTCCGGGAAATCCGAGTAATCGTCGACTACATTCTGAGCACCCTCAGGGCTGACCAGCGGCTTATGGAGTGGGTGGTAGTCGAAGTAAATGAGTCGCCTCTTATAACCCCCAATATCGGTATCCCAATACGGGATACCGCTGGCGGTAAAGTTCAGGCCGGCGGTGACGGAACGCCTCAGCATGTCCCACGACGACAGGATGTCACTAGACCAAAAGACCGTTCCATTACGCTGGGCTCCGAGATACGCGGCTCGAGCCAACGTCATCACTCTGCGGCTATCGCCGAAATCTTCGCGGAATCCGTTATAGATCGCCGCCGTGTGGAACAGGGGATACACATTGTAGAATCGATCTCCGGAACCTATAGAGAAGAAGTCGTGTTCCGGATCAATATCAGGTTCCGTCTCGTCAAGCCAGATGTAGCTAAAACCGTCTTTATCAATATAGTTATCCTTAATTATGCTCCAGTACCACTTCGCTGCATCAGGGTTTGTCGTGTCAATATCGGGACCAAATGAATTCTCCCAATCCGACTGATCAGGCGACCCATCAGCCTTTTGCATGAACCATCCGTTCTGCTTTAACATTTTGTAATACTCAGAGTCAGTAGCGAAATGTGGCCAGACACTTATCATCGTCTTCATTCCCATTGAATGAAGCTGCTGGTTCATCTTGGCAGGATCCGGCCACCGTGTAGGGTCGAGATCCATGTCGCCCTCTTTTGTTTCGTGCAGAAAGTCGACGACCGGCACATCCATGGGCAGATCCCTGTTTCGGTATCCTTGCGCAACCTGCATGAGCTGCTCTTGGTTTGGATAGATACATTTGCTCTGAATATAGCCATAGGCAGCTTTGGGAAGAAGGTGCGTGACCCCGGTCAGCTGTCGATAACCTTCGTAGATGTCGTCTGTCCTGGGCCCGACGATAATGAAGAAGGAAACACGGTCTCCAACTTGCGACGACCACACATTTTCTTGATTTAACCCTAAATCGACGGTCGTCTTTGACGGATTATCCCAAAGGAAGCCGTAGCCGCGGCTTGACACCATGAACGGCACACAAACGCTTTCACCGCCCACTGCCCAGTATTCATGCCAGCAGGAGATATGGCGATCGCGGAGATCGAGACCTCCCTGCTGATGCTCGCCAAGGCCATAATAATGTTCGTTAAGAGGTGAATCAAAGGTTGCAGAGACCCTGTATCCGGGGTCGAGCTGTTTATGAGCAGCTGTTATATCGCTTCCCGAAATAGGAGGGTTTGGGTACATAGACCAACGCCACAGCGTCACGAGGGGTGAGCCATCGGGCATGGCGATTGTTATTAGGTCATTGCGGACATTATTGTCCGGCCGGTCGACGCCAAAGAACTGGTCGAGCAAGCGCTGGTAAATGGCGTTACGCGGCATCTCATGCGGCGAAGGGATAGAGTCGGGTGCAACTCTTACCACTAGGCGACTGGATCGAATGACATCATCCCCATCGGGATCTTGCTCGTGACTCCACCCTTTGTCGGAGGGTTTGGCAATAAAGCCATACCCAGGAGCTGCAGTGACCGAGGCTTTGTTAACGCTGAGCGTAACTCGGATGATATTCGAGCTGTATGGCTCTAATACGATTGTCGCGTTGTTTCTGTTGAGGACAAGGTCGGCGCCTTCATTGAGGGCGCCGACTTCTCTGTTCTGCGAAGCTGCATTCGCCGCTCTGTTAGTCGCGTTCGTTTGGGCGAGAGAGACCGGAGTGATCACAAGAACGCTCGCGGCCGCAATTGCAAGCAGTGCGCGCCTGGCGAGAATGAGTGTGTAAGGCTGTACCATCATTTCTCCTGTCGATCTTGAATAATCGGCCTCGTCGTCAAAAGCATAGAGACAAATTCAGGGTTATAGAGCATCGGGCTCGCATGCTTTGAATCACATGCATCATTAAAAGCGCTGCTTAATTGGTCTCTCCCGCGTCCCTGCTGTTCCGCCCAGCAAGAACGGTTATGCTACTCCTCGACGATCGCCAAGTCCCACGGCGCGAGCGTGAGAACGTCCCCTTTGCCTACGGTGCTTCCGTCGAGCAGATTGGTGCCAGCGGCATAGGCATAGGGCACCTGCACTTCAGCAGCTGAATAGTTGAAGTAGTAGTGCAGTTGCTTCCCCAATCGGTTGACGCCATGCTGGACGTGCACCGCAGCTGGCAGCTGCTGATCGGGACCGGCTAAGCCCAATTTCTCGATCTCTTTGCGCAATATCGCGGTTTGAAGAGCCTCCGAGGAATAAGTTCCCTCATAGAGCAAGCTTCCGGCGCCAAAGTCGTTTTCTGTTATCGCCGGCCAACGCCCGAAGAATGGATGATCGTAGTAGGCCAACACTTTCGCGTGCTCGGGCATGATGAACTCAGCCCAATACATCACTTGGTTATTGACTCCTGCGCCAAATGGATCGTCTTTGAGAGCAAGCGGGTGTTCCAGGTTTGAGAACTCCTGATAGCTGATGCCGGCCGCTTCGCGTAAAGGACCGGGGGCGCGGACCCAACGAACAGCGGAGTTCTCGTTGGCGAATCCGCTCTTGAAGGTCATGACAACGTGACCGCCCGCCTTTACATAGTCCGAAATTCTTTCAAGCAGAGCATCGTCGGAAATGTAGAGCGCGGGAACGATAAGCAGTTTGTAGGCTGAGAAGTCCGTGGTGGTCGGAAAAACGAAATCCGATCCGACATTCAATTCATAGAGGGAATGGTGAATCTGTTGGACCAGGGAGTCATAGTTTGCCGTTGGTTCGCCGGCGCTCCACGGTTTAGGTGCATTGGACGTAAAAGGCATGAAGTCGATCGCATTGGCTGAATCGCGACTCCATAGAATCGCAACCTGGTTGTGAATCTTCAGCCCAACCAGATGTGGTCCAATCTTTTGCAACTCGTGCGCCGTGCGACTGACCTCAGCATAGGCACGATTCGGCTCAAGGTCGTGCGACAAGACACCTTTCCAATAGGTTTCCTGGTTGGCCGGAATCGAGGCCCAATGCCAGTATTCGACCATATCGGCGCCGTTCGAGAGATGAGTATAGACATCCTCACGGAGTTGACCGTCGTAGGGAGGAAACTGGAAGGCCGAGCTCCATCCTGTGGTCTGCGCGTTGGTTTCTGTGATAAGGAAGTTCGAGTGTTTGAGTGAGCGTGTAAAGTCTTCCTGGATAGATTGTGTCGACCCATCAAAGTGATCTTGCGTTCCGTGATAGACGTTTACGGCGGGAATGTTTAGGAACGAAGCGATGGAATTTTCATTCACATCGTGGCGCATTACGCCACCGAAGTCAGTAGTCACAAATTGGTCTGGGCCGGCGTATTCACGCACCAACCCGGCCTGCCATCTGAGAAAGTCAGTTACCCGCATCTGGCTCCAGCGCGTCCATTCGAGTTTGTAGCCCGTGCTTTGCGCGCCATCTCGGGTGGGCAGGTCCTCCCAAGTGTAAATGTTCTGACCCCAATAGTTGAGGAACCAAGCCTTGCTCAGCGCCTCGGGCGTGACGAATTTATTCTCAAGATAATGTTGGAAGCCGATGAAGACATCAGGATTGGCCGCGCCGTAGCTGGAAGTCTCATTGTCGATCTGCCAGCCGATCACGGTGGAGTTGTCTTTGTAGTGCGCAACAATATGGCGAATGAGGCGCCCGGCGTAGAAGCGGTAAGCCGGCGAATCGGTGTCCATGTTCTGGCGCATGCCGTAGTAGGCCTTGCCTCCGCCGAGATACTCGGCCAAAATCTCAGGATGTTCGTGGGCCAACCATGCGGGAATTGAGTAAGTGGGGGTCCCGAGGATTACCTTGATTCCAGCCTTGCCCATGGCGTCCACTACGCGGTCCATCCAGGAGTAGTCGAATTGGCCGTCCGCGGGCTCCCAAAGACTCCACGTGGACTCTCCCATCCGGACCACGTTGAGACCAGCCGCCTTCATCAGGGCAACATCCTTATCAAGCCGGTCGTAGGGCATGTACTCGCTGTAATAGGCGGCCCCATAAAGCACAGTTGGAAAATCGGGGACCTCTGCAGGACTTGGTGCCTTCGATGGCAGAGACTCCTTGCTGTGGATCGATAACTTGCGCCGGGGTCGCAGGACTCAGGCCTGTGGCCAGAGCGATGATACAGCAAGTAAAAACATGTCGGAATTTAAACATCTCGACCGCTTTCCTTCCTTACAAACTTCTTTGGATCACCAATTGTCGACTTTGACCCTTTCAAGGCGGACAACTTCCCATGAGCCGTTGCTAACCAGGACTCATTGGTGCGTTCGTAGTTTCCCGGCTGCACCAAGAGCAAACAGTGCTGGCAAGGCCTCTCCGTTTTTATCGAACAGTGCTCGAAGTTCCCAATCTCCCGACCATTCCGGCGCATCCCAGTTTTTGTTTTGTACCCACATTCCTGCCCAATAAAACACACCCACACCAAGCCCATCGGGGGTCGAACGGACGATGCTGATTAGCTTTCTCAGATAGTCCGCTTGCCCCGCCGGTGTCGGGGGAAAGTGAAGCACATTCTCCTCCGCGGCAGCGCCTGTATAGGTTTTGCCATCAACCGTGAAGCTCTGAGGCGACCAGGGAAAGCCCGTCTCCACAACAATGATTGGCTTTTGATATGTCATCGCCAGCGCGGCTAAATTAGCCGATAATTGTTGCAGGGTGCCTTGCCACCACGGATAGTCAGATAGACCGATCACGTCAAAATGGACGCCGCGAGCAAGAATATGATCGAAGAACGACCTGCTCTTCGCTGTGTCGCCACCCCGATCAAGATGAATCATGATCAAGGGTTTTGTCTTGGATCCAGTGCCTTGAAGGACTCCTTCCTCGCTTGCCTTCAAAAGATCTGAAAGCCGCTGCCATCCTTCCTCATCCTGACCGTTCCAGGTTAGTTGGCCTTCAGGCCACAGAAAGCCGTTCGTGATCTCATTGCCAATCTCCACCATATCGGGCGTTACGTTGGCGTCTGCGAAAGCTCGAAATGTGTCGGCGGTGTAGCTTCTTACCTGTTGCACGAGATCCGCAAAACTGAGGTTTGCCCAGGCTGCCGGCTTGTGCTGCTGGCCTGGGTCTGCCCATGAATCCGAAAAATGCATGTCCAGCAGAACCCGAAGATGGTTCCGTTTAGCCGCTTCAGCCTCGGCCAAAGCGTAGGGCAGGTCGTTCGTGCGCGGCCCCTTCCCGTCCGGGTGAACAAAGAGACGGATCCGAACCCAGTTGATGCCGGAATGATGGAGAATCTGGAACGGATCTTGTGCATTTCCATTCACCCGATAGACTGTGCCCTGTTCCTGGAGCGTCCTGACTTCAGATATATCGACCCCTGCTGCAAACCGGGACAGAGCATCCGGCAGCGCGGGCCTCTGGGCTGCAACGCTCACAGTGGCGGATAACATACATGCTGCGAAGAAGAAGCCACATCCTTTGTGAATCATGGGTTACCTTTCTGTCGACATCAAACCTGCTACTCGGTCAGAGCGCGAATGGAAACATTGTCCACGAATACCCAAGTGCTCGGATCATTTACAGTTATCGAGACTTGAGCCGAAGTGCATGCGGAGCATGTGGTGAATTGAATAGTCTGGTAGCCTGTCAGCTGATTCCAACTGTTTGCGGTGATGGCGTTTGAAAGTGCGATTCCGCCATAATTCAAGATTGCAATTGATGCTTGCCCGCCATCGCTGGTCCAGATATAAGAATCGGCGTTCATGGTATAGGTGGTGTTGGACGTCAGACCAGTGACAGTTTGGGAAATCTGAGCTTGACCTCCACCCAGCCATGCCCCATAGTCGCCGCTATAAGCATCCGAGGAACTGACCCCCGCCTCGCCGCCATTGCTGGTCTGCGTTGTCCAGGCTGTGAAGTCGCCAGTTTCAAATCCTCCATTCACAACCAACTGCGGAGGCGGGTCATACGCTCCAAGCGAGTTATAAATCTGCCCGAGCGGGTTGATGTTGCCATATTGGTCCGTCAAGTTCAGGCCCCAGTCTCCAAACTCCCAGAAGTAGGTCGTCCACCAGCTATAATGCACAAGCCATGAGGGCATTGCCTCAAGCTGAGGCAAAAGGGCTTTCATATAGGCTTCTTGCTGCTCGTGGGTCGCGAGAGTGTTGTATGTGAGCGCGGTTTCTCCGAGCCAAATTGGATAGTTGGGGTAAAGGTTGTGGACAGCCATCAGGTTGTTGATCGTGGCGGTCGCGTTGGCCTCAGGATTGTTAAGGTTGGCCTCGGAATAGTTAATGTTTCCGGGGTAATAATGGACAACAATGAATCCGACTTTGTACCCTGCCGCGTTGGCCCCCGCCATGAACTGAGCGAGCCAACCATTGGGATCAGAGGCATCTCCGCAGGTAGCTGGCGCGCTTAAGGTCATGCCGGTGGCCTCAAGGGCCGGCCATGCGGCTAGAGCTTGCGCGACGGTAATGTTATTGCAGTCTGGCTCGTTGAACGTCATCATCGTGTTGCCGTAGGTCTTCGCGGCATTAAGTTCGGCGTTGTTAACGTCAGACAATCCGTAGATCATGGGGATGAAAGTCGATCCTGATGCAAGAGTGACGTTGCCGGCGTAGTTGGGTTCGTATTCCTGATCGAAATAAACAATTTGATTGCCCATCGAAGTGATGGACTGCTGCAGCGTGTCACCTGGAAACGAGGATGTTCCCCAAAGCGTTGTGTAGTTCAGCATTCTTTTAGTCAAAGTGGGTTGTGTGGGCGAAGTGGTTTGGGAGGCGCCTCCGCCACAGCCGGCCAACTCAATTATCGCCACCGCAATCCCAATAAACTTGTATGCATTTCGTCTCTATCATCATTTTGCTCTTGCTGCGTTTCCTGAAGAAACTTCTGGGGCCGTAAATCCGGATTGAGCGTTCATTGCTCTCAAGGGGCCGTAATCAAAAGCATTACGACTCCGTGCGATGGAATTGTGGCTGTATAGGTCTTAAGGGAATCCCCAAGGCCCGTATGTGTCCAGAGATCCCGTGCGTGGAACCCCGTGAAGTCGGACCCTGCGGGCGGGGTATAGGTGATCTTTGCAGTGAACGATGTGCGGTTGAAGAGCAGGACAGCTTGCTTCTGTTCATGCTCGGAGTGCAAGGGCCTTTCCCAGACTTGCAGACCTGGACCTTGCTCATCGATGAGCGTGGCCGGCTTTCCGTCTGGATCCTGGTCCACCGCGATGACTTCCTGATTGAGCGCGATCGCCAAGGTACTCTTTGGAATGTCCGTCAGATTTGCCCCGAGAATCAATGGTGCGGCCAGCATCGCCCACATGCTGAACGTACTTTTCTCTTCCTCGGGTGTGAGGAAACGGCCGCCAGGCTGAATCTTCCCCGGCGAATCCTTGACGCCTCCCAACGGCAGCATGTCAGGGTCGTTCCAGTGTCCAGGGCCAGAGATTTCAGGATGCGAGGCGGCTCTATCGATTTCGTACAGGACACCTTCCCAAAGGTAGTTATCCTGGGGATTCGTCCAGTTATAGTAGTCAACATCATGACCTATGCGCCAATAGTTACCGATCTGTGGACCCCAGAGCCACGGCTCTCCTTCCCCCTGGCTGCAGATGCTGAAAACCATTTTCCGCGGAGCCCCTAATATCGCTTCGCTGAACTTCCCGTAGAGTGATCGCATGTTCGCAGTGTCTTTCGGAGCCCCACACGAATCAACTTTCACCAGATCGTAGCCCCACTCGGCGAAGAGTTTCGCATCGCGATCATAGTAAGCTGGAGAACTGCCGCCCTGGCCACAGCCTTTCTCTCCAACGTCTGTGTAGATGCCGGCTTTCAGTCCTTTACTGTGGATGTAATCTGCAAGAGTCTTCATCCCATTCGGGAATCTAGTCTTGTCAGCAATCATGTTTCCGGTCTCGTCCCTCGTGTTGAAGAACCACCCTGCATCGATATCTACGTATTGGTATCCGGCGTCCTTCAGACCAGTTGTGGCCATTGCGTCTGCAGCTTTACGGATGTCCTCTTCGTTGACCACTGTGCGATAGTTGTCCCAGCTTGACCAGCCCATCGGCGGAGTCATGGCTAGACCGTTGTTGAAGTAGTGCACTTCAGCTTCAGCAGGTGCTGCTTGCCAGGCCGCACCTACCGGCGTAGGTGTGCCATCTGGGTTGTACAGCGAGAACGTCGGCTGATTGATCAGGTCCCCATACCAGGCGTAGCGTTCCACGAAGGGCAGCTCGTCGAGGGCCGCCGCAGATTCTGTAGCAAACCTCGCCTGCGCTGCGTAGTCGGGCGTCAGCTGGGTCGGCCCCCAGCGCGCCATTGCGTATTCGGTAACCCAGATGGGAAGGTGGTACAGATCATGTACAGTCGTAACTTCCGTGATCAGGTCCTTCGTGGCCTGATCCGGGTCGAAGCTGGTCTGGTAGGGATGAATGCACACGAAGTCAACCCGATAACTTCGGGTCTTCGCCCCGGCCATAAAACGAGCCAGCCATCCGTCGGGCCTCACATCGTCTCCCGTGCCGGTTGCAGGACTGCCCAGCCTCATATTCAGTGCCTCAAGCTGCGGCCAGGCGTCGAGGGCCTGCTGCACCGTCATATTCGACTGAGTTTTTTCGTTCGGTTCGTTAAAGCCAAGCAATGTGTCTGCTCCGGATGCTTTTGCGGCCTGCAGGTCCGCCGCATTCAGGTTTTTCGTCCCCCAGATCATCGGAACAAACTGGACATCGGCGGACACCCCGGCAACGTCAGTTGTTGGCTGCCAGTCGTAGTACCAGGACACATCTAACTCGGAGAGAGTCTTTGCTCCGACGGGTTGTCTATACTCGCCGACACCCTTCTTGGAAGAAGCTGCACAAAGCGCTGTGGGCATTAAACCGAAGCTCACAACGATACAAGCGGCAAGAACTCCCATCGAGCGAACAAATGCAAAGGACCGCATAGCTGCCTCTAACTTGCGATGCCTGACCCGAAGCTCCTGCTGCAGCGAGCCTTTCTTATCTGATTTTCTCCTCGAGGCGAGTTGAACCGCGTTTTCGCTGTCCAACCCGCCACTGGGAAGAGCCGATTTAAATCTCCCGGGAGTTTTCGTTAAAACAGGAGTTTGAGCGCAAACTGCAGATTTCGCGGACCGCCGCTTTGAAATTCACCCCCGGTGTTACCCGTGGTCAAGGCGCCCGCGAGCGTATTCTCAGCTTGTCCGAAGGTCACGTCAGACAAAGTGCTGTCGATGTATCCGAATGCCGGATGATTGAACAAGTTGAATGATTCGGCGCGGAACTGGAGGTGCAGGTTCTCATAGATCGGAAAGTCCCGACGGATCGCCAGATTCCATTGACTCAATCCAAAACCGCGGAAATGATTCAGAGGCACTGAGCCATCCTGCCCGATAGGCGCCGGCGTGAACGCGGCTGGATTTAGCTGCTTTCCGCCCGGAATTTGGTTGCTGTAAAGATAGATCGCCTTGCCGGGCACATAATTGAGTCCTGGAGATTCGTTTTCCCCGCCGGCTGTCGCGTCCGAGACGCTCTGGCCATAAAGGATGATTGGGAATCCGCCGCGTGCCATAAAGCGTACATCCATTCCCCAGTGCGAGAGGATGGCATCGGCCACTGGAGCCGTTAAATGGTTCGGAATTTCCCAAGTGACAAACGCGTTGAAGTTGTTCCTTAGATCCGACCCGGAGTTCCCCTTCTCGTAAGGTGAAAACAGATTGATCTGGTTCTGAGTTAGAGCATGCGACCAGGTGTACCCGGCGTATGCGAAGAGACCACTACTGATTCGATGTTGAAAGATTGCCTGGCCCGCATTGTACGCGGTGCGAAGCCCATTGGCCTCAAATTCGACGAATTGGAAATTGGGGTTCTCGGGAGTCACATAGTAATCGCGGTACTCGATTCCCTTTCGGTAGAAGGCTCCAATATAGTCGATTGTTAACGCGTTGTTCTTACCGAGATCCTGTTGGATTGCTACATTGGTCTGGATCGTGTACGGATTTGTAAAGTGAGGAGATATCGCGTAGTAAGTTCCGGTGAATGGCGGTGCCGGTGGATATTGAATTGGAACGTAGAGGTACTGTTGGGGAAGTGGGAGACCGAAGTCACCGACGACATTACAGTACGAATAGGGGCACAGGCTTTCGGCTGAACTGAAACCAGGTGAATTGAGCCCTAACAACGTATTTCCCTGATTGGATGCAGCGTCATAAAAAACGCCGGCTCCGCCGCGAATTTGTGTCTCGAAACCCGGTTTGGACCTCAGGAGATATGTGGCACCCATGCGAGGCGCGAAGTCGAAATAGTAGGTGTTGTATGGCTTGGAAGGCGAGCCAAGTGCCAGAGCGGAGAGATTGTCCTGGTTGAGAAGTGTATAGGGCATTCCGCCGCGGCGCTCGGTCGGCGGAGGCGTAAGGTCCCAGCGCAATCCATAGGAGAGGGTCAGGCGGCGCGATGCGTGCCATTCATCTTCTGCATATACTGCGAAGTTGAGGATTGAAGGAAAAGTCGGGGCATAGGAGTAGTTGAAGATGTAATCAGAAACGTTTGCGATCAGCGTTGCACTCGAATACCACTCGGCACCTTCGAGCGGACTCTCGGGCAGCGCGGTTGAAGTCAGGCGGCGAAAATCCATCCCGGCCTTCACCTGGTGATTCCCGATGGCGAACGTGATGTTGTCCGGAAGGTCGAATTGACGAGCTGCGTTGATCCCGCGGTAGTCAACAGCCCAGATGGAGCCGACAGATGGATAATAGCCGAGCGAGGCGTAGACCTCAGGAATGCTTGCCGGATATCCGTTCGCGGTGATGGCGTCAAACGACGGCTGCCCGGGTTGCTGAGTCTGATATCCCGCCTGCTTGCCCGTATTGGTAGAGAAATTTGCTCTCAGCTGATTGGTAATGTGCGTCGTAAACGAACTGGTAAGGCCAACCGTATAGGTTCTTGTATTTTGTTCGAGCGGTTCGGCCCCACCGTAATAGTGACCAACCAGGCTCGACTGTGTATTACTGAACCTCGCGAACAAGACCTCCTTATCGGAGAGCACCTGATCCACTCGCACGTTGTATGTGTTCAGACTATTGGGCGATGGATAGCCGGTTACGTAGGAAGCCAGGCCGTCGCCATAATCCTGACCGCCGGGGGTTGGCTTGGGTAGCGACGCCAGGAACGCGTGAATCACTCCCGTCGTCGCGGCTACGAGTGCGGCATCGGGAGTGTACTGCTGGTATGCGGCGATAGGAAGGTTGGCCCGCAGCCCTTCGTAGTTGGCAAAGAAGAACGTTTTCTTTCGCCCGTCGTAAATGCGAGGGATCCAAACCGGTCCCCCAAACGCGCCGGAGAAATCGTTCTGATGCAGTGGCTGCCGAGGCTCCGAGTAGTAGTTATTGAACCAGTCATTGGCGTCAAACACTGTGTTTCTCAGATAGTCGGATGCGCTGCCATGAAACTGGTTGGTGCCGGAACGCGTAACAAAGACGAATTGGCCCCCGGAGTACCCGCCATATTCGGCGGCGTAACCGTTGGTTTCAACACGGAACTCTTGCAAATCGTCCACAGGCACCAAGCTCTGTGTCGTTCCGAGAATCGTTTGAGCAGGTAGGCCTCCACTTCCACCTACACCCAGGAATCCTCCGTTATTGCCTGCTCCAATATTTGCGCTGACACCATCGATCGTGTACGAGTTGGAGTAACCTGTATCAGCGTTGACCTGGATTTGCGTTACACCGTTTTCCTTGCTGCTCTGCCCTACGTCTTCCCCGAGCTGCGGGCTGACAGTTGTGACACCCGGCACCATGAGCATGAGGTCTGTGAAGCTCCGGCCATTCAATGGCATGTTGGCGACTTCATCCTGGTTGACGACCGTAGACACGGAGGGCGATGTAGTCAGCAACTCAATGTCGCCTCCCTCTACCGTGACGGTCTCGTTGGAGGTGCCGACCGCCAGGCGGATCGGGAGCGATTCACGAGCGCCGACGCTAAGTACGATCCCCTTTAAGTCGGCGACCTTGAAACCCTGGTGCTCCACTCGCACGGAGTACGTTCCCGGGACCAGGCCCACCGCAGAAAAATCCCCGGTTTCATTCGCGGTTGTCGTCCTGACCACTCCGGTGGCGGTATTCGTGATTGTGATCTGCGCCTGGGGAATGACTGCGCCCTGCGGGTCTGTCACCGTGCCCTGCAAAGTGGCGGTATCCACCTGACCCGAGGCTGCGTTGGGTTGCTAAAGTCCCTGCAGTCACTATGATCAGGACAAGCGCAATTCGTCCCAGGAGAGATTTGCTATTCGCTTTCATTCTTTGCCTCCAAAATCCGTTCTTTTGCCATGATTTGAAGTAGTGAGATTCCGAGAAAGCGTTTCCCAGAAAACGGTTTCTCTAGCACCGAGGGTTATAGCCGAGCCCCGCGGCGATTGTCAAGGCTTTTCTTCTTGTGCTGATCTCATTGCGGGCATGAGTGGCGACTTGGCCTCTTCACCACTCTAGTATGCAACTCATTTTGCTACGCTTACGCTGTTACAAAGAAGGCGTCCAGGCGCGCAGTTTCCGCCCCCCGGGAAGGAATTATGTTGCCTTATCTGGCCAGTGAGGTGCCGGATGAGAGCCGCGAGGACCGGTCACCGTGGAGAAGAAAGCTACGCTCAGCCACAGCATGAAACGTCGGCCTAACCGGATTGCTTTTCCATGACAGATGCGATATAGCTTATGCTTGTTGTGAAAGCGGTTTCAGAAACACTTTCTCTGGCGAGGTCCAGTGAGTTTGCGATGAGGTAACTTGGTGGGATGGCTTCGAAAGATTCGAAGAAAATAACGGGACGGGGCAATGATACTGGGATTCGTGCGGTTGCCCGGCACGCGAGGGTTTCCCCAGCGACAGTGTCGCGAGTCGTGAACGGCCAGACAACGGTGGATCGAGCGCTGGCGAAGCGGGTGCGCGAGGCCATCCGGGAAGTCGGCTATATGCCCAATCCCCAAGCGCGTGCGCTGGGCTCAGGCCGCAGCCGAGTGCTGGGGCTCATCATTTCGGAAATTACGAATCCATTCTACCCAGAGCTGGTGCAGTGCTTTGAAGAGCTCGCAGAGAAAAACGATTTTGAAATCATGCTGGGATCCGTCATCCGCAACGATGAGCATGCCAAGCGTTTTATCCGCAGGCTCATTCAACGCCGTGTAGAAGGCGTCGCGGTAATGACCTTCCGTGCCGAAACTGACTATCTGAACGAATTGATCGCTCACCACATTCCTCTGGTCACCGTCGATGCCTCAGTTGGTGCATCCGCGTCTCTGGCCCTGGAAATCGACTATCGTTGTGGAATCAATCAGGCTATTCAGCATTTGGCTCTTCTCGGCCACCGGCGGATCGGATTCATCAGCGGCCCGATCCGACACCTTACAAATAAGTTGCGCCGCGACGCATTCTTCGAATCGGCACAAAAGATCGGATTGAGATCCGAAGATACGCCGATCTTCGAGGGCGATCACACATTTGAAGCGGGAGCGGCTGCTGTTAGCCATTTCTTAGGCCTGAAAGATCGTCCGACGGCAATCGTATCTTCAAACGATCTTATGGCGGTTGGAGCGTTGCGGGTTCTTTCGGAACGGGCAATGAATGTTCCGACCGAGATGTCTGTCATCGGTTTCGATGATATCCATCTCGCGGAGTTCGCACACCCTCCACTCTCGACCGTTCGCATGTCTCGAGCGGATCTGGCCGCTGCGGCCTTTGAGGGTCTCATGCGATTGACTCACGAATCCGAGCGGTCGCGGCCCGGCCCGATTCGCGTCAAAACGCAGCTTGTGGTCCGCCAATCAACAGGCCCGCAAAAGAACGCAATGAATTCTTCCGAGAGCGATGGCTTGCGAATCGGAAGAACTGCCGCTCAGCATTAGTTTGAATGGGGCAGCGATGAAGGCATTGAAATCCGCGGCTAGTTGTCGATTCACCACCAGAGCACATTCAAATACACACAAAGACCGAGCAAGATCGTGCTCAAAACGATAAGCGCAGCGGTAGGACGGATCACAAAAAAAAGGCTTTTGAGCCCAATTCTTGTATTCGAGAAACTTGGATCCAGGTTTTCCAATGCGGCGCTGACAGTGCAGATGGCGAGCGACACAAAGAAGCTTAGCAAAGCCGTGTAGAAATTCGCGTTCATCTGACTTCCGAAGTGCACCCAGCCCGCCCAGAAACTCACTTGCAGAGCCAGCCCTGAGAGCATACCACCTAAAATACCTGCAATTGCGCCAGGTGACCGAAGACGCTTGCTCGTTATGCCAACGAGAATAACAACAAACGTCGGGGGGTAGAAAAGCGCAAGAATCAACTGGAGAAATTCCATCAGGTCGTGGAAACAGAAACTCGCATAAGCTCCCAGAAGAGCGAGGAGAACGCAGGCTATAACAGAGATTCGCCCAACATGAACATAATGCTTTTCGCTTTGCCCTGGCTTGAGGCGACTCCGATAAACCTCTTCAGTCCAGAGTGCCGAAAAACCCGAGATGTTGCCGGCTAGTCCTGCCATCAGGCCCGCGAGCAGCGCAGCGATACCCAGGGCGAGGAGCGCCGGTCCAAAGACAAGATACATAAGCGCGGGCATTGTCTCATCAAATGATGAAACGGGTGTCCCGCTCAGCAGAGGCTCGGCGCAGCCGCACCAGGCAGCACTACCAGTAAGGCAATCCCCAGTTTGCCGAACCCAGCCAGGAGCGGCACTCTCCGTGCAGCTTCAACAGTGCGGGCCGTAAGAGCCCGTTGAATCATCACGAAGTCGGTACACCAGTAGGAGAAGCTGATGACAAATCCTAGTCCCAGCGCCACTCCCATGCGGTCAAGGGGCGCCATCGGAGAGACAGGATTCAGGGTCCGCCAGAGATGCCATCGGTCAGACCTCAAGGCGAAACTCGTTGCTGTGAAATGTACCGTCAGGAAGAGCAGCGGAGCAATGCCAACGATCATCACAAAGAACTGAAATACCGAAGTGAAGACGGTCGCACGAAAGCCACCAAGGGCAATATAAATGAGGACAAATAGCGCGGAAGCAAGGGCTCCAGTTGGCAGGCTCCAACCCAAGATTAAGTGCAGTACGTGGGCCATCGCATACAGGGCGACTCCAGAAAATGCCGCCGTACTGGCCATCGATAAGCAGGCATTCAACAACCGAACGTTAGGTCCGAATCGTATTCCCAGGTATTCAGGAAGGCTTCGCGCTCCAGTCTTCATGTAGAGAGGCAGAACTACGATCCCCATAAAAACCATACCCGGGACTCCGCCTATCCAATAGAAGTGCAGTGCCTGAACCCCGTACTGGGCCGCCATCGCACTCATGCCGATGATCTCGATCGAGCCGCAGTTGTATGCGAGAAACGAGAGAGCCGCAGCCCAGGTGGGCAAAGATCGAGAGGCGTTCAGATATTCGTTTGAGGTCGGAGATCGACGGCGAGAAATGATGCTGATCAGAATGATCGCGCCGAGATACGCAGGAAATACAATCAGCGCCCATGGACCCAATATCCCAGGTTTCATCTGCTCTCTCGCGGACGGATTGCGGTAGAACTTCCTTGTACACGAAACGCACCAGATCGTCCAGGCAAAGTCCGGACGAACGCGCTCCGCTTCGTGGTCGAGGAAAAGAACAGGCCGCGCGCCAACCGGAATTGGGCTGATTCGTAATAAAATCGCGACCGCCATGGAGTCTTAGGGGGTATGTGTCGAGGGTTTGGTTCGGTCTAGAGGAACAATTCCGGCCGGTTCAGTCCATGAGGATGGCACCGCGCCTAGCGTTGAGCCAGGCCGTACAGTTTGATCGGCCCGGGAATGATCGCCGGTTGGCGGTCACAAGATAACCCCCCTTCCAGAAATCACTTGACAACAAACGTCGCGCACAACTACATTCTCCCCGATTGAAAGAAACCGTTTTCTTGATTTTCGATTGCCTGCATTACCGCCAAGGCTTTGAGATTCAGGTGGGCGATGTATCTCTCACAAAATTGCAGATGCCGTCATCCTGGGTGGATTGCCCTAAGAGGGCTGACCAGACGTGATTGGCATCTGATCCTCGAAACGCATGTGGATGATGAAGTTGATGCGGCCGGGTCGACCGCCCGGTTACCTTTAGCTTCCCTCATTGCCATGCAATTCACTGCGTCTCGTGGGCGGTGCCTGATTCTTTGACGGGAGCTTATCTAGTGTCGAAACGAAGTGAGACCAATTGCCAAGGAATGAGCTTATACAGTCCGGCGAATAACTGGGGAGGAATGCGGGTGATACGTGGAATAAAGAGGCTCATTCACGCGCGCTTTTATGCTATGTGCGCTTTCTCGGCGTTGTTTAGCACGATGGCCTATTCCCAAAACAGTTCTGCGCTTTTGACGCATTTCGCGCCGGGTCAAGACAATGCGGGATCGCGTTCAGAGCAGTATGAAAGGGTCCAACAGCATCTAGCTCGCGGGTGGAATACCTGGGATGTTCACAGCGTTACCACGCATGTCCTTCTGCCCGACGGGCTCGCGATTCATGTCGGCCTTAAGAACAATACCAGCGAGTGGGGCGACTCCTATCTGGGCGATGCACTGATTGGCCGGCTCGAACCTGGGGCGGAAGTTGTTACCCCGGGACCTCACGCGTGGGACGGCAGTTATACGGACCTCCGCGTCGACTGGGATGGTCATAGCTGGCGCGTACAATCTGCGCACGATGGAGACGATCTGGTGCTTCTCGTCACTCCGGTGCCTTCGAGTCAATCGCCTCCTTTGCCACCCAGCTTGGTTTTCTCGGTCAATTTTCTTTGGAACCGCCGTGGAACAGCGGTTCGCGAGGGAGACGTCATTCGTACTCACAGTTCCTCCGGCTCTATCGCAATTCATTGCGCCTGCGATCTTGATTCTGAATCCCGGTTTGCCTACATCCCGGTCGCTGCTCCGTACTTCACCATGGACTTGACGAAGCCAGTCGGCCTGAGTACCGGTCGAGCCCACAGCATTGCCGAGATTCAACAAATTATCGATCGCCAGTATCTGACTTACCAGCGATCGCTCGGTGATCAATCCACGAGCAAGCCCATCGTTGATGCCATCCAGACGACTCTCGGCTGGGACACGGTCTACGAGCCGGAGGACCGGCGCGTCATTTCACCGGTCTCGCGCATCTGGTCAATTTCCCGGGGCGGATACGTAATCTTCGATTGGGATAACTTCTTTGCCGCAACGCTGGCATCCATCGGTGACCGTGACCTTGCGTACGCCAACGCTCTTGAGGTTCTGCGCGAGGAAACGCCGCTGGGGTACGTCCCAAATTCTGCTCGCGCCGGCGGGTGGAAAGAATCTGACCGTTCCGAGCCGCCTGTGGGGTCGATTACCGTGCTCGGACTGTATCGCACGTTCCATGATCGATGGTTCCTCGCGGATGCCTTCGAACCGCTGCTGCGCTGGAATCGCTGGTGGGATCAGCACCGGCAGATGCAAGGCTTCATTGTCCTCGGTAGCAATCCCGACGCTCCTCCCCCAAACCCCGATGACAAGGCCCGCGGCACGTGGCAGGGCGCGATTTATGAGTCCGGCATGGACAACAGTCCGATGTACGATGGCACGTTCTACAACCCAAAGACCCACCTTCTTGAATATGCCGATGTAGGCATGACGAGCCTCTACATCACCGATTGTGACGCGCTTGCACAGATTGCCGACGTGCTGAACAAATCCGCTGAGGCTCGCGAATTGCGCGAGCGGGCAGATCGCTACCGCGCAAGGCTCGCCACTCTCTGGGATCCAAAGATCGGGATGTTCCTGAACAGGAATCTACAGACAGGCGAATTGAATACGCGTCTGTCGCCGACTAATTTCTACCCAATGCTCGCGAAGGCCGCCACTCCGGCACAGGCCAGAACGATGGTCGAAAACCATCTGCTCAACCCCGACGAGTTCTGGGGCCAGTGGATCATGCCCACGATCAGCCGAAGTGATCCCGCATTCAGGGATCAGGACTATTGGCGAGGCCGAATCTGGGGTCCCACGAATTATTTGGTGTACCTCGGGCTGCGGAACTATAACGATTCTTCCGTGCGCCGTCAGTTCGCGGACAAGTCGTATCAACTCTTTCTTAAGGAGTGGACCGAGAATCGCCACGTCCATGAGAACTACAACGGGATAACGGGTTCAGGCGACGACGTCTACCATAGCGATCGTTTCTATCATTGGGGCGCGCTGCTCGGATACATCGAGTATCTCGAAGAGGAGCAGCAGTCGCGTTGATCGGCGCCGCGCGGAACCGTGGTGCTGCGCACGGGCGGCTGGTCTTTGCGTAGGGCCCGGAAATCTGCCACGTCTCGGAATCGGTCTCGATCGTTTCTTGGGCGAGCCCAACGCCACTCTCTTCACCACTCATACGTCCACACATAGGTGGTGAACGTTGCTGGCTGCGGGTGCCCTGTTGTGCCGAACACTTCATCGCCTCTCTTTTCGCCGCAACGGCAAGAGAGTCGGATCCGGTCGGAGAAAACGATCGGATCGAGGTCGTGAAACCGATAGGCGGAAAAAGAATGGTCTTCCTCGTTCTTGTGCGTCAGGCCGGCTTGATCGAAGTGATAGAGCCCGCGATTGAAGTAGTAAGTCCCCAGGAAATAGTCCTCGAGGCCCGAGGAGAGAAATTGCGGCGTCGGATCATTGCCGAAATGAGCCCGCATCTGGCCTTCCATGAATTCCAGGTTCGTGCTCTTTGCAGCCATGGCCACCATGAACACCATGCCGCCGCCCGCAATGTTGCACAGGTCAAACTCGTCGAGCGGCTGCACCTGATGATCCTCTCTTTTGTGCAGCCTTAGCCGTGCACGGGCCGGCATTTCTATACCGGAGAATCTCCAGAGGGAGATTCTCAATTCCCCTGACGATCCACCAGAAGACGGTGTCGCGAGGAACTCCAGCTGGGAGTTCAGCGGTCACCCGAATACTCCTCGAGTAAGGAATTCGGTAGTTCATGAAGACGCCGCTCGGCGCACCCGTGATCCCGGTGAATTTGGTTCCCCAGGGCGCGAAGGAATCCTCAAAGCCCACCCCCACTCCCAAACCAAGGCGCCACAGGCACAATTACGGGAACGGTAAGCGATCAGTCCGGAAGCGTGGTACCGAATGCGATGGTTGCGATTGTCGAGACCCAAACCGGAGTCAAGCACGAAGCAACGACAAGCGCTTCGGGTACCTACACCGTTGTATGTGCTGGCTTGACCAGTATGCTCAGCACTCAACCTGGATTTGAAGTAACAGGATCGGCGGCGAGCGGAGAGGAAGCGCTCGCTATTCTCAAGCGGAATTGCCCTCACGTGATGTTGCTGGATTTGCGGATGCCGGGAATGGATGGACTCGCTGTATTACATGCATTGAAGAGTATCCAGTCGCCTCCAGCGGTTATCGTCTTGACCAGCTTTGAGAAAGAAGAAGATATTTATCGTTCTATTCGTGCAGGCGCCCAGGGTTATTTACTCAAGGACACGGTTGAGTCGGAGATGGTTGCGGCGATTACAGCGGTCGATGCGGGAGAACGCTACATTCCGCGCAGGATCTCTGCCAGGCTTGCGAATCGGATGTTACGCGCCGATTTGACGGGACGCGAGTTGTCAATTCTCGAACTACTGGCGGACGGTTCAACCAATAAAGAAATTGCGGGAAGCTTGAATATCAGCGACAACACGGTTCGTCACCACGTCAACAATATTATGGATAAGCTTAAGGTCTCCGATCGCACTGAAGCGGTGGCCACCGCGATCCGAAGCGGAATACTCTCGGGAAGCGACTGATGGATCTGCAAAATCCATCTTCCCGATTCAGGCGGCATTTGCACAAGATGGGAAACTCTGTTGGGCTGTAGAAATGTGAATGGATACAGGAGAACGGCGGCTCATTGTATGTTAGGCGGATAATAATAAATACGGCGGCGGCGCAGATCCTGCACGATGTGGACGGAAACGCCACTTGCAGGTTCGATACCCCGATAGCATTACAGCCGTGGCCGCAGGAACTGCCTAACAGCACTCCCTGAGGTCGATTGCCGAAAACTCGAGAGCAAGTGCTCGTCTTGCGAATTTTCGAGATTTATTGAGAAACCTGCGCCGAGGCGCGAGTCAATTTGCAGTCGGCCCGAGCCGTGGAAAGAAAGAACGTAGACGATCACTTTAACTTGATCTTGCCTGCGATCTTTGTGGTCACCTTTAGCGATAGGTCTGCCTGTTCAGCGTAACGGCTGAAGTTGGCCCCGGCCAATTTCGGCACGTCCTACTGTCTGACCAAGACGTGTAGTTTCAAGCGGCTAGCGTGTTTACTAGGTCATGCCCTTGAGGGCCAAAAGTGCCACTTAGCTGGTAAATAACTCATTGGTGTACCTCGGAACCCTATAAGGTCCCGGCCTGGGGAGGGATAAATCGTGCCAGAGGTTTTGAGGGTGTTTTCGGGGCAGACCATTCCGAAGTAACACGTGTCTCGTTACCCGGATTGAAGCGCCGGATCAGCCCGTTGACGGGGCTGACGGGCGCGGCGCCTGAGAACAGTTTCAGCTGAAGCCGATCGAGCCTCTTTTCAAGATACTAAACCTGCTGACTGAGTTACCCAAAGACCTGAGAAGATCACCCAGCCATCTATATATATGTATCCCCAGCTCCACACACTCAGCACCTGGCAAGAACCGCACAGAGCAAGAAAACCCTGAGAGCCAGAGCCGGACCGCACAGTTTACCCCTTCTGATCGTGGTCCCCAAAGCCCCAGTCCGCACCCGACTGAGGTCCGGAGCTGGCTCCCGCCCGCGCGCGAAATTTTATATGCGCCGACCCGGGAGGGACCTGGTTCCATCGGTGAGGTACTCCCTCCAGCAGTACTCGCCGATCACGAACCCCGCAGGCGTCGCCAGGCTGCGATTCAGAGGCAGCAGCCGCTGGTTGCACGGCAGCTGCTGGTCCTGGCGGTTCACGTAGCCAGGCATCGAAACCATCAGGCCCGCGGTCGACGCCGGGATCGTTGTGCTGCCACCTGCCGTGATCGCGAAGAAAGGACCTGAAGTCAGGCTCCAGTTCGTGAACTCCTGTGCGCTGCCGGCGGGCACTGTGACCTGTAAGCCGACAGCGATCGCCGTTCCCATGGCGATCGAAGTCTGGCTCAGGATCAGGGGCATGCCTTGCACGTCTTACCTATCTTAGATATGTGTGCTATCCTCGACTTCATGAAGCGCGCCGCGGTTTACGTCAGAACCAGCACTGTCGATCAGAACCTGCAGACCCAGGTGCTTGATCTCGAACAGATGGCCAGCCAGCGCGGTCTCGAGATCGTGCTGCGCTACTCCGACCAGGTCAGCGGTACAAGGGTGCGCCGTCCCGGGCTCGACCAGATGATGGCCGATGCACGCCGCGGCCGCTTCGATGTGCTCATGGTCTGGGCTTCGGACAGGGTCGCAAGGAGTGTCCGCCATTTCCTCGAGCTCCTCGACGAGTTGCGCCGGCTGAACATCGAGTTCATCAGCTTCCGCGAGCAGATCGACACCGGCGGGCCGCTGGGCCGCGCCGTCACGGTCATCATCGGCGCCGTTGCTGAACTTGAACGCGGCTTGATCGTTGAACGAGTTCGCGCCGGCATGAGGCGAGCCAAGCTCGAGGGCCGCGCTATCGGCCGCCCCGCACTCATGCTCGACCGCGATGCGATCCTCCGAGATCGGCAGCGCGGTCAGAGCCTGGGCCAACTCGCAAAGGCGCACCGCGTCTCGCGAACCACTGTCCGCCGCGTCCTCTGCGAGAAAAAGCCGCTCGCAAGCCCTGTGCCAAAAAGCTTCGAGAAACCAGCCGCCTAAACCCCACAAAATCAATAGCCGCAACTTGTCAATGGGGCTGTGCCGAAACCTATACCTTAGAGAACAACCCTTTCCTCAAGATTGGTTTCCTTGAGGACCGTAAATAAGGAAATCCTCCCAGTTGAGGCTACGAATTCCGTGTCGTTGGGCCGCGGCTTCATCGCCTGGGGCAGTGATCACGAGCGGAGCAAATGCTGGATAGCGTCGGCTGAACTCCAGTAGCCCCCGAAGCTCCTGAACGCTGTATTTACTTGTCTTCACCTCGACCGCCCATTTTCCCCAACTGCCTTGAAATACTGCATCAACTTCCAGCGGTTCTTCTCTCCAATATGTGACCTGTTGCCCCTGATTGATACCGAATGCCAGACAGGCATTCTCAACCCAGCGACCAAAACGCTCGGGCTCCCGAGCACGATCGGGAGCGCCATCGGGATGCATAGCGGAAATAAGGCCGTTATTCAACGTCACGAGCTTCGGAGGAGATGAACGACGCCGATGTGCCGAGGTTGAATGCTTCTCAAGGGCTGCGACCAAATATGCATCATGCAGCAGAGCCAAATAATGGGTGATGGTTTCGAGAGGCTCCTTTGTCCTGCAACAGCCCTTGCATTTTTTGGAGGGAGACGATTTGCGCCGGCGATCCGGTAGCAACTGCAAAAACCTGTCGCAGCAGCGCCGGGCGCCGGACGGCGCCCAGCGCCAGCACATCGCGCCCAATTGCGGGCTCAATGATGGCGTCGCGCAAGTAAGCGCGCCAGCGTGCTGGGTCCTTCTCCAATTCGAATGCTCCGGGATACGATCCAAATCGGGCAACGCTGAGCGCAGCCTCTCGACGAGCAAAATTGAATGTGTCAGCCAGAGAAGCTGCCGGCCAATGGCTCAAGGTCAACCGTTCGAAGCGCCCTGCGAGACTTTCACGGGATCCAGTTGCAACACCGAGGGCTGATGAGCCTGTTGCGATGACGTGAATAGGTATTCGCTTGCGGCGA
>CAWCZK010000005.1:0-396580 GCA_963800025.1 uncultured Acidobacteriaceae bacterium | reverse complement strand
GATGGCCGGTCAGGGACTGCTTCTTCCCGACCTCGCTTTTCGCCTCAGCACCATTCGCTTCGCCATCCCTCCGCTTCGCCAGCGCCGCGAAGACATCGCCCCGCTCGCCCAGTTTCTGCTCGACCGCATCTGCGCCCGCTATCAGCAGCGCCCCGTCGTCCTCGGGCCCGGGACTCTCGCCCGCCTCCTGCAGCATGCCTGGCCCGGCAACGTGCGCGAACTCGCCGGCATCCTTGAAAATGCTCTTCTCCAGGCCGACAACGGCGTCATCCGCGCCTCCGACCTCGCCCTTCCCGACGGCCTCGAGTCTTCACAGAATCCACAATTCGATGCCCCGTTCGCCGCCAATTCTCTCATCCGTCCCACGTTCAATCCGTGGGCCAACCCCTCTTCCGGCTCCGTGCCGCCGTTCGACCCGCACTCCACCGCCCGCGCCGCCGACCTCTCGCTCGACGCCGTCATCCGCCAGCATGTTCAGTACGTCCTCGACCTCAACCGCGGCAATAAGCTGCGCACCGCCCGCCAGCTCGCCATCAGCCGCTCCACGCTCTATCGCATCCTCGCCAACGAAAACTTCCTCGCCCGCTGATCCTTGCGATTTTCAGCTCCGCACAAAAAACGGGCGTCCCAGCCTCTCGTCCGCCGCGGCGGAAGACCTGGGATCGCGCTCCCCTCAATCGCAAAAAACAAAACGCCCCACCCGCTCTTATCGGATGAGGCGTCTAACTCCGCTGTCTTCCGTCCAGCTCCGCTAACACCGCTAGCGCCGCTGCTTTATTGTTGCAGCACCACTTGCTGCCCTTCGTTCACGCCGCTCACAATCTCCGTCACCGACCCGTTTGACAACCCAACCTTCACCGCGAACCTTCCGGAATCCCTCTTTCTGATGGCTGTCGGGAAGCTCGACGGACGCATTCTGCTTGTTGTCGTAGATCACCGCGTTTTCCGGCACCGTCAGCACGCCCTTGTGCTCATCCAGCATGATCTCGGCGTTGGCCGTCATGTTGGCCTTCAGCTCGCCGCCGGGATTGTTGATCGACACGCGCACCTCGAACGTCGTCACGTTGTCTTTTTCCACGCCCATCGGCGCAATCTTCGTCACTTTTCCGTAAAACAGCCGGCCGTTGAAGCTCTCCACCTTGATGCGGGCGGGCTGGCCCATGTAGACGTGCGCGATGTCCGCCTCGTCCACCTTGCCCTGCACGTAGACCTCCGAAGTGTCGCCCTCGGTCATCACCAGGGTGGCCGTTGACCCCAGCACCAGGATCGAACTGACCGCATCGCCCATTTCAACGTCGCGGGATAAAATCACGCCATCCATCGGCGCAACAATCGTCGTATACGAGCTGCTCCTCCAGTTGCTTCAAACTCGCCTGGCTCTGCTGCACCTGCGCCCGGGCCTGCTTCAGCTTCGCCGTGTCCACGCCGATCTGCGCCTTTGCCGAGTCGCGCTTTGTCAGTTCCGCAAGGTAGTCGCGGTTCGCGTCGTCCAGCGCTTGCCGGCTCACGATCCCCTCCTTGTTCATCTCCATGTTCCGGTCCAGCGTTGCCTTGTACATGGACAAGTCCGGAGCCGCGGCATTCACCTTGTCCTGTTCAATGTTGGCTTCGTAAGTGACCACATTGGCTTCTGCGCTGGCCAGCTGCGCGCGCGCCGCATCAACTTGCGCTTCGATCTCCTGCTGGTCCAGTTGCGCCAGCTCCTGGCCCTTGTGCACCCGGTCGTTAATGTCCACGTAAAGCTTTTCTACGATTCCCGATGCCTTGCTCTTCACCTCGACCTTCGTGATCGGTTGAATGTCGCCTGTCGCCACCACGGACTTGGCGACGTCGCCACGCGTGACCTTGGCCAGCCGGTTGGGGTCGATCGGATCACCCTTCGCGATACGGACAATGCCGATGCCCACAATCAGCACCACGACGGCGCCCAACGAGCCCACTACAATCCACAGTTTTCTGTTTTTACGCGACGCTGCCACGCTGTCCTCCCCGAATTTGACCCGAGAGTTGATTCCGCCGGAGAGCGGTGGCTCTCGGCGGTCGATGCCTGAATAAAACCGGCGCACGCGGCCCGCTGAAACCAGCAGGCGCTGCCCGAATAAGATTTGCCCAAAAGATTGAGACGGTGACCAATCAGCGTTGTAATCCGCTGGCATTTACTACGCACGGCGCCGCATCACGGTTCCACGTTGACGCAAATTACTCGCAACTGGGCCCAAACGAGCCGGCCGAGGGCCACGACGACGCCTTTCGAATGTGGCGGTTCGCCTCTTAAGGGAACCTCGCCGCTATCCTCGTCGTATTCTTCATAGTTAAGGATAAGCAAAGACGGCCTTGCGCCGTCTCACTCTCATGCGCAGCTTCTCTGACACTCTCGGGCAGGTCTTCCGCGCCATTATGGCCAACAAGCTGCGCAGTTTCCTCACCATGTTCGGTATTGCATGGGGAGTGGGCTCGCTGCTCGTCCTTGTGGGCCTCGGCGAAGGCTTCCGTGAAGGCCAGCGCAAGCAGCTCTCGCAATTCGGGCATGACGTTGTGATGCTCATGAACGGCACCATCCCCGCGTTGCCCAACCAGCATACCGGCATGCGCCCGTATGAACTCACCCTCGGCGACGAGGAGGCCATTGGCCGCTTGCCCGAAGTCAAAAACGTCACCGCCGAGCTGGCCCGTTCCGACCTCTATGAAGTGAGCCAGTGGAGCAACACTTCGGCCCATCTGGGCGGAAATCAGCCCAGTTACACGGTCGTCCGTTTTCTTCCCATCGCCGCCGGCCGCTTTATCGATGAACAGGACGTCCTTCAGAGGCGCCGCGTCGTCTTCGTCGCGCAAAAATCCGCGCAGATTCTCTTTCAGGGCCACCCCATGATCGGCCAAATCATTTCCATCAATGGAATCGATTTCACCGTCATCGGTGTCGGCGAGAAAGTGGGCCGCGGCAACAACACCTACGACGACGAAAAAATGTACATCCCCATCACCACCATGCAGGAGTATTTCCCGCTGAAGGGCGACAACATTCCCCAGGACGCGGTCAACTCCATCCAGTACAACCCCACAAGGAAAAACGACAACACCGCGGCCGATATCGCCGTGCATCGCGTCATCGCCCAGCGTCACGGCTTCGACCCGTCGCTCTCCGACGCCTTCAACGAGTTTGACACCATTACCGAATCCAATATCATTGGCGCCATCTTCACCGCCATGGATATCTTCCTCGGCAGCGTCGGCGTTGTAACTCTCGCCCTCGGCGCCGTGGGCATCATCAATATCATGCTGGTTTCGGTCAGCGAGCGCACCCGCGAGATCGGCGTCATGAAGGCAGTCGGCGCCACGAAACGCAGCATCATCGCACAGTTCTTCTGGGAAGGCCTTCTGCTCACCGCTATCAGCGGCCTCATCGGCATTGCGGTTTCCTGGATCTTCATGCATCTGCTCCAGGCCGTGCTCACCGACAAGATTCCCGGCTTCGATCCGCCGCGAATCGTGCCCTGGTCCGCGGCGCTGGCTCTCGGCACACTTATCCTGTGCGGCATCGCTGCCGGGCTCTATCCCGCCAGCAAAGCCGCCGCACTTGATCCCATTGAAGCCCTTCGCAAGGAGTGAAAAACAGCTATTAGCTACTAGCTTTTAGCTTCTAGCTCGTCGTTAGAAGATCGGACTGTAAAGGCCGAATGAAAAGCACGAAAAACAACCCGCATGAATGAACGCAAAGATGCTGGCTCAGTGCAAGGGGAAGCTAGGAGCCAGCAGCTAGAAGCTGGGAGCTAAATCATGCTCAGAGACATTCTCGCTCAGGCCTGGGAGGCGATGCTCTTCAATCGCCGCCGCACCGCCATCACCACCATCGGCATGGCCTGGGGCATCGCCACGGTCGTGCTGCTCCTGGCCTACGGCAACGGCTTCTCGCACGCCATTGAAACCATCTTTGCCGAATGGGGCACCAACACCATCGGCATCTTTCCCGGCAAGACCAGCCAGCAGGCCGGCGGCGATAAAGCCGGCGTCCAGGTCCGTCTCACTCTCGATGACGTCGACCGCATCACCGCTGCCCTCCCTGAGATCGTCCACATCTCGCCCATGCAGTTTCAGGATGAGCCCGTCGAGAACGACCTGCACACCTACACCTGGACAGTCATTGGCTCTCGCCCCTCCTACGCGGACATCATCAAGCTCACTCCCGAAGACGGCCGCTTCTTCAATGGCGCCGAAGACGACCAACGCGCACACGTCTGTGTCCTGGGCTCCGATGCCAAGACCAAGCTCTTCTCCGGCGAATGGGCTGTGGGGCAATCGGTCCGCATCAATGGCGAAGATTTTACGGTCGTCGGCGTTCTCCAGCCCAAAATGCAGGAGTCGAACGACAACATCAACGACACCGTCTATATTCCCTTCAACACCATGGGCGATCTGAAAGACATCCACTACATCGGCGGCGTCTGGATCGGCTATCACGGCGACTATCAGAAAATCGAAACCACCATCCGCAACACTCTTGCCGACGCCCATCACTTCCGCCCCACCGATAAAGACGCCGTTCACATCGCCAATCTCCGATCCCAGCTCCACCAGTTCGAGATTCTTTCCATGGCCCTCCAGATCCTTCTCTCCCTGGTGGGCGCGCTCACTCTCGGTATCGCCGGCATCGGCCTCATGAACATCATGCTGGTCTCCGTCCAGCAGCGCACCCGCGAGATCGGCGTCGAAAAGGCTCTCGGCGCGCGCCGCCGTCACATCCTCATCCAATTTCTTGCTGAAGCCCTGGCCATCACCGGTGTCGGCGGCGTAGGCGGCATTGCCCTTGCCTGCATCGTGTCCATTGCGGTCGGACGCATCACTTTCTACAGCGCCATCGCCAAAAACGCGACGTCGGCCGATATCCGCCTCATTATTTCGCCGGCCTCTCTCATCGTCGCCACCGTCATCCTCGTCATCACCGGCCTTGTCAGCGGCATGATTCCCGCCATCCGCGCGGCCAACCTCGACCCCATCGAAGCTCTTCGCTACGAGTAAGGGTTCATGCCCGGCGGGTGGCGCGCCATTGCGCCGGCCCTCCGGGCACTAAAGTCACTTCGTTCCGCAACCTCCGCTCGGAGAATTCGTCTATCATGAGGGACCAGACATATCTAAGGGCGCTTTGTGCATTTTCTCGCGGTCGGGTAGTCACCGAACGGCGCGGCGATCTGGCTGAACCGGGCCAAGCCGGTTCAAACTGCCGCGTCGCCCGTGTATCCCGGAAAACACTGACGCAAAGTTGCCCTGGCCTCTCTTGAATCAGGAGGAATCACGATGCGTAAGTCTCTGCCCTTCCTATTCATTCCCGCCTTACTGGCCTTTGTGCTGTCGGGATGCGGCTCCGGCTCCACCATCACCTGCTCCTGCCCCATCGCCCCGCGCGGAGCCGTCTCACTTTCCATGACCGACGATCCGCCGGCCGGCGTGTCGGTTCTCTTCTTCCAAGTGAGCCTGACCAATGCCACGCTCACACCCACAACAGGCCCGGCCGTCTCGCTCCTCAGCAACAGCACGCCCATGCAAATCGACGTAACGCAGTTGCAGGGACTCTCGGCTTTTCTTAACACGGCAAATGTGACCGCCGGAACCTACAACAGTCTGAGCCTCACTTTTGCCAACCCGCAACTGGTCATCTTCAACCAGTCCGACGCGTCCCTCGGCAGCTCGTGCGCGGTCGGCGCAATCTGCACGCTCACGCCAACGATTGACAACTCCTCATCGCTCACCTTCTCATCGGCGCCCTTCCCGGTCACCGTCAGCACGACCTCGCCACTGGGATTCCTGATCGATTTCCATCTCAACACCGTCATTCAATCCGATCTCTCGGTGAATCTGGCCGCGGCCAATGGCGTAACCGTCTCCGAGCTTCCGCCTGTGCCCACCCCGGCGCAACTCGGTTTCGTCACCGGTACGGTGACTGAAGTCGTCCCCAGCAATGGCGAGATCGAGCTCGCGCTTCCGTGGGGCGGGTCGCTGTTCGTTGAAGCCACCAGCAGCACGGCCTTCAACAACTTCCCTTCGACCGCCTGCACCACACCCAGCATTCAGTGCGTGGCTCAGGGCCAGATTGTTCAAGTGCAGATATCGAGCAATGTTGCCACCGGCCTGCCCACAGTCAGCCAGGTGACCTATGTGCAGCAAGCCAGCGCGCAGACGATCGAAGGAACGATTGTTGCCATTCCACCGCTCCCGCTGCCTACCGGCGAAACCCTCCTCAAGGTCATCCTCCACCAGAATCCCGCCGCCACCGCCGGCCTGCCCTTGGGCGGCATTGCCTCGGTCGCGGTCTGGTCGGCCGGATTGGGCAACACCCCAACCACCTTCTCCATCGACAATGGCGGGTTCACAATTCCCTCCGGCTACACGTTCGCAACCTCCAACGATCTGACCGTCGGGCAAACGATCCGGGTCACCGTCACGCCGGGCTCATTGACCAGCACGGGCGCTGGACCTGCTTCGGGCGTCTGGGGACCTCCGGCATCGGTCGCATTCACCGCGTCGGCCATCGAGCTCGAGCCGAGCCAGGTCACCGGAACCATCACCGCAATCGATTCCGGCGCGACGAGTTTCACCCTCGGCGCTGCCGGCGGTCCGTGGTTCGCACCCTGGCCCGTACCCAACGCCACAGGATTCTCGTTTAACGTGGTCACCACCGGCCAAACCGCTTACACCGGCTTCAACCCCGAGAGTTTCAGCGGCCTGGCAACCGATGACTTCGTCTCCGTGAATGGTTGGCTGTTCGCGCCCACAACTGGGACTACACCCAACATCGTTGCGCAGTCGGTGCTCATGCGCCCGAGCCCGACGATCTAGCGCTCGTTTCAAACCTGGGCTCAAAACCGGCACGGCCTCACTGCTGAAGAAGCATGAGGCCGTGACTTTTTGCGAGCGGGATAATGATCTTGGAAAGTCCGGATTGGGCCCCCCCGGGGCAGAGTAAAGATTACCGAGAATCTCACCCTGATGCTTCGAACAGAGGTATCAGCCCTCCACCATGGACGTTTCGAGATTGAGATACTACTGCACCCGTTTGAAATCCGCGCGAGCGTGCACAAGCTTGCCGTCCGCGAACAGAAAAGTCCAGTCTTCAGTGTGATGGTTCGCATCGATGACGGTAACCACCCAGTGGCTCACATGCCCCACCTGGTTGCTCCCGGGGGCATCCACCAGATCGAACTCCACGGTCTTCCCATCCGATGAGGGCCGAGCCACCATATGCGGCCTGTTGCCGAAGTCGCAGTAGTGAATCAACGTTAGCTGATCATTATCGAGATAGAAAACGGTGAGCTCGGGGCCGGGTGTGCTCAGTTCGTGAATCAACGCGTTTCCGCGCGATGCAACGCGGATGGAAAGCGGGATCAACTGGTCAGTACCCATAGCGGGATTGTCCGTCGTTATCGCGCCTTTCCAAGTCCCCGCTAGAGTCTTCAGCAGGTCAAAAGATTTCTGCGCATCGGAACTGGCAACGGGCCCGGCAGCAGGCTTCTGCGCATCGGAAAGAGTAATGGGTTTGTCGGAAGATTGTCCGTGTGCCAAAGTACACACACTCAGCATGGCGATAGAAACAAGGCGAAGTAATTTCAAGGCTTTCTCCTGCGAGTCGATACGCAGACCACCGCAGGAAAGTTCTGCATGTGTGCCGGAGGAATTGCCTGCCAGACGGGATCGTCACCTGGAGTGCTGTTGCACTCACGCCCAGCCGAGACGCGAAGCGACCGGTTGGCAAAATCTTAGCGGGGTGCCTGGCTTGGGGCCGCAATCCGTCCGCTCTTTTTTCATCAACATTCCCTCGCGACTCAATCAGGCGGCCTGCTCGTGCTTTTCTACTCCCTATTCCCTATTCCCTGTTCCCTGCCTCGCCGCGCTACCCTATAAATGTGACCGATGCCCGACCCCACTGACCTCAATCCCGGCACCGTCAAAGTCTCCGCAGGTCCGCGTCTGCGCATCGCCATGATCGTCGCGATTCTCGCCGACATCCTGCAGATTGCCGTCTTTCCCTTCGTCCTCGAGGGCGGCGCATCTCCGCCCGACGATGTCATCGACCTCTGTGTCGGCGGCCTGCTCACCTGGCTCCTCGGCTTTCACTGGGAGTTCCTGCCCTCCTTTGCCGCCAAGCTCATCCCCGGAGTGGAATTCATCCCCCTGTGGACCCTCGCCGTCGCCAATGTCTATCGCAAATCCCGCGCGCAGGTTTCGGTCAGCGGAGCCGCTCAAAATCAGCCGCCCGCCTGAACCCCAACATGATTTGCTTGTTCAACGCATAAAAAAACGCCGGCGATCCTGGCTATCAGGTCCGCCGGCGTTCGCACACTCGCTCGTTTTGCGATCCGCGTATTCAATCCCATCCTTGCTCAGAGGATAGGATTCATGCGCCTTTTGGCGCACCACCCTTGGTACGCGAGACGCAACCTCAAGGTTCCGCGGGCACCGCATCGTGGTTGATCGTGCCCCGTTCCTCTGTTCTCTGTTCTCTGATCACTGAGCCGGCGTCACGTCGACGATGCCGCAGTTCACCGAGTTCACGTTCTGCACGATCTGCCCCGCGTTGAAATTCTGGAACGTCGCGTTGCCCCCCGGAGTGAGCGGCGGGTTGCTCAGCGTCAAATTGGTTTGATTCTGCGCCAGAACTGCCTGGTTCGCGTCGTACTGGTCGCACTCCAGCACCGCGGACGTAATGGCGACCTGCGAGCCGTTCACCCATTTCCCGTTCTGGACCTGGACATATCCATTGGCCGGCGCTTCTGTGCTGCTCCACTGCTGCTGTTGGACCAGCGCTGCATTCGGTCCGCCTGGACCCGGGCCGCCCGGCTGCGCGGGCGTCGCCGGCTGCGGCGGCGCACCACCGGGTTGCGGCGCGGTCTGCGGCGCCGTCGGAGTTGTCGCCGTCGTTGGTTGGTGATTCTGGTAGTAATACCATCCGCCCACCGCGGCCGCGATCGCGATCACCACCCACAGTGTGTTGTTCTTCTTCGCCCCCTCTACCGGAGGCACCATCACCGGAATCGGTCCCGGCGCTCCGTAGCCAGCTGGAGGCGGTGCCGGATAACCTTGCGGTGCTGGCGGATAGGCTTGCGGAGGCGGAGGTGGCGCCGCATACACCGGTGGTGGAGGCGCCACTGGCTGCGCCACGGGAACCGGTGCTGTCGCTACCGGCGCAACTGCCGGGGCTGACGCTCCCCCTGTCACATCGTTTCCGCACTTCGGGCAGAACCGCTCGTTTTCTTCCACATGTGCGCCACACTTGCTGCAAAATGCCGCCATACTCTCTCTCCCTCGAATGTCGATCCCTGTTTCTATTGTCTATTCCCTACTGCCTACTCCCTATTCCCTATTTGCTATTCCCTAATCCCCGGCCGCCGATGCCTGCCGCTGCCACTGCTTCACATTCACTCCCATCGCCAGCAGCCACAGCATCAACAATCCCTCGGCTGCCAGGCCCAGCGTTTCGATGGCGATCGCCATATGCTTTGCGACCGCGGGAATCGGGAATACCAGCCACCCTAATCCGGCCAGCATCAAGAGTGCGCCCAGAATGTGCGGCAAGAACCTGGATCCGAGAATCAAATACCCGATCAAAAAACAATACGGCCCGAAGAAAAACAGTATGTTAACGGGTGAAGCCAGTATATGAAAGGCGTCAAGGAACCCCACCGCGCATCCGGCCAGGCTTACCACCGCCGCCAAAAGTGAAACATTCCTGTTCACCGGCTTGAACAGGTTATAAAAAAGCAGTGCCACGATCGCATAGAGCGCATATCCCAGTATGTTGCCCGTTTTGCCCACTACTTCCGGTGCATGCGGTTGAAGGATCGCCGTCACGAAATACGCAAGGTAAACCGCGCCGGTAAGCCTTGCCATCGGACTCCGCTCCGCGTCTTGGGTCCGTTTCGGCAACGTTGCTGGCTCCGCTAACTCCCCTGCCCTTCACGCATCACTGCGCCGGTGTCACGCCCACAATGCCGCATTGCACCTTTGCCATACCTTGCTGAATCGCTCCCATGGCAAACGGTGGGAAACTCGACGTCGCCCCCGGAGCAGTTGGCCCGTTCAGCACCGTGGTGGTTTGAAAAATCACAACTCCCGTCGGGGCGTACTGCACACACATCAGCGTCGCCGACTGGATATTGACATTCGAAGCATTGCGCCACTGCGCGTCTTCTACCTCGACATTCCCGTTCTGAGGCACCCATCGACCGGCAAACTGCTGCTGTTGCACCAGTGCCGCGTTGTTCCCGCCGCCCCCCGGAGTTCCGCCCGGTCCTTGCCCCGGATTGCCACCCGGCTGAGCCGGCGGCTGAGCCGGCGGTTGTCCCGGGTTCCCTCCCGGACCGCCTCCCGGCTGCTGTACCGGCGGTTGCCCCGGCGCGCCGCCAGGTTGCTGTTGTGGCTGTTGTCCCGGCCCGCCCCCGGGCTGCTGTCCAGGACCACCCGCTGGCTCTGGCGCTGGCTGGGGTGCCGGCTGAGGCTGAGTGCCCGGCTGTTGACCCGGAGCTGTCGCCGGCGGCGTCACACTTTGCGGGGTGTGCTTGTAGTAGTACCAGCCGCCCAACGCGAGAGCGGCGATAATCACCAGCCACAGCATCCCGCTCTTGTGCGCCGGAGCCGGCGGCGGCAATACCGTCGACATCGGAACCCGTCCCGGAGCCGGAGCCACAAACGGCACCGCCGCGGGCGCCGCATAGCCTGCTGCCGGTGCAGCATAGCCCGCCGCCGGCGCAGCATAACCCGCCACTGGCGCCGAAGGCGCCGCCGGAGCGGCTGCTGCTCCTGTCAAATCGTTTCCACACTTCACGCAGAAGCGTTCATTGCCTTCCAATTGCGCGCCGCACTTACTGCAGAATGTCGCCATACACTTTCACTCCTGACTCGTTCCTGACCACGGCCCTTCGTCTCCGGAGCTGTTTGCATCAACGGTCTGAGACGATGAAGAAACTTTCCGCAGGGGCTAGAGACCCAATGTTTATGCGCCGTTCACGGCACGGCCAAAATCGTGCCCCTTCAACACCGGATGGATGCAACCGGTTCCGGCTTTTTATGCAATTGGCGTCACAGCCACGGGCCCCGGAGGCATGGGTGGCCGTACGGTTCCCAGGCCCAGCGTCGCTTGAACATGCTGCAGGGTGTGTTCCAGTTGCGCCTTCTGCATGTCCCTCACCTGGTGCAGACCCTGCTGGATCATGGTGAACATCACGTACCACGAAATCACCGCAACCACGCCCATTCCTGTGTACGAGAGCGCCAGGTTGCTGCTTCCCGCTGCCAGCGGTGAGTCCCAAATCGCGTGCAACACGACGGGGATGATGAAGGCCCGAAGGAACCGGCCATCGATCAGCATTGCGAAGCTCGCCGGTCTGTCACCCTTGACCCGCCAGAATGCGCCCGCCGCGATCCCCGTCCACACAATATGTCCGAACGGCGATAGAATTGCGCGCACATTCAGTTCCATCAGCGTGGCCTTCATCACCGGCATCAGGATGATTCCCCATCCCACTGAGGCCCCCTGCGGAAGTCCTGCGAAGATCTGGGCGAGCCCTCCGCTCTGAACGAACTTGACCAAACCCGGGGCAAATGCATCCATTCCGTAGCCCAGCGTCTCGGAGCACGCAAAAGCCGCGCCCACCGTCGCACCGAAAAGGATTCCGTTCAGTTGGTACGGGTACCGCGCGCCGCGAGCACCCCACGTCACCAGGATCACGGCCAGCAGCTTCGAGCTTTCCTCAAGGATGCCCGCCTGGTAGAACGCGCCGGCGCTGAACAGCGGAGTAATGTAACCCAGCGTAATCAACACCACCGCAATTCCGCCGCCGGCGACGAATAACTTGATCACCTCGATAACCGAGACGTTGCGCGGCGTATTCATCTCCCACAGGAACGTCAGCGTCGCCATCGGTACGGCAAACGTTGCCAGCACCATGATCGCGATCATCGGCTTTTCATTCCCGGTGTAGACGTACAGCGCGTAAATTGCTGCGTACGCAACCGCCAGTCCGGCCAGCACGCGGAAGAACATCCACGGTTTCGGCCAGTTCGTGTCAACCATCTCCAATGGCGGTGTCGACCGCGGCGAGCCGACCCCAAGGTACTCTTCCACCGCGTCTGCCCCGTGCTTCTTGAACGTCTCTTTGAAAATCTCTTTGAAGCTGAAGCCCTCCAGCTTGTCGGTCGATGCCAACTGCCGGATCTTCGCCGTGAGGTCTCCCATTACCCCCGCTCCGGCATGTGCCTGCTTTCCTGGCGCGGGCACGTAATACACCTGTTGCGGTCCGCCCGGGTACGCCTGGTACATCATCGGCACCATGCCCGGCGGCGGCGGAGATGCAGGCGGTACGGCATATCCGCCTGCGGCCGGACCGGCATAGGCCGCCGCGACCGGCGGTGGGGGCGGAGGCGGAGCGGCTGGCGGGGCTGCCGCCACGGCTGGCGCTCCGGCTGCTGCGTCAAGCGACGCTCCGCAGTCTCTTGCAGAATCTGTTCCCGGGTTGCGACTCCGTGCCGCAGCGTGGACAATGCATGACTATTCTCCTGTCTTTCAAGGCGGGGGGATGCTGATCAAAGTAGCATCTTTCCGCGCCACAAGTAAAGACTTCTATAGGGCCCGATCGCGAATAATTCAAGGCATCGCCGGACCGTTTTGAACCTTTCGTGAACAACCTGTCAACTTGCTCGTTCGCCGGCCTCCGGGCCGGCTGCGTGTTGACTCCGTTTTCTCATTTCACCTTCGTCAAATGTCCCACCGTTTGCTGCTGTCCATCCAATGTCCCATCGCCGACCGTCAGAATCTCCGTCTGCCCGCCGCACGTCAGGTTCACCTGCTTGCCGCTTTGCGCGTACGTGCAGCTCACTGGGATCGGACCCATCGTCATGTTCGCAATTCCGCCCGATCCGAATACGATCGTTATCGATCCGTCTGCGGCTGCGTACGTGTGGCCCTTCACATTGTTCCCGCATCCCGCCAACCCCAGGCAAACCAGCGCTAAGACCGCCGCCGCCCACCCGCTTCGCATGCTGTTTTTCATGGACTGAACCCTTTCTCCGGCTCTGCCGTCTCTCATCTCTGCTTATCCGCAAACATGCTTGAGCGCTGTTTCAGTGCCGCAGGTAAACCCCAAGCCGCGCGTACAGCACTCCTGCACACGACCCGTCATCGATTCCAACGCCGGGAATAGGGAGCTCGCCTACTTGCTTCGTTTCGCTCTCTCCGCTGTCGATTGTTCTTGGGGGGAATAACGCTTCACAACTCTAACCACGCGCAATCCTCGCAGGCAAGCTTTTTCTTTGCCTTTTGAGCCTTGCGTTGAATCTCTCGGCAATCGCAACGAACTTACAGCTTAACGACGATTCTGCCGGAAAGAAAGTTTTCTTCGGGCAGTGGACTTCATTGGTTGGGCCGGATCGAAAACGCGTTCCACCTCACCACTCGCCGGCGGGTTGGGTGAACTGCCGCCTCTCGGCTGCCTTCCGTGGCCCGTTCACTGCACGCCGTGCACGGTCTTCTACAATCCAACCAGCGGCCGCCGTTCCTCCCAGCCACCGTCGGCCCCTCGCTCACGGAGTTCCCATGCGCCCCTTCGCTCTGGTTGCCGGCATCCTCTGCGTCTCGATCGTGCTTTTTGACGCCTTCCAGACCATCATCCTGCCCCGCCGCGCCACCGGACGCTTCCGCCTCACCCGCCTCTTCTACATCGCCACCTGGAACCCCTGGGGATTTTTCGCTCGCCGTCTCCCCAATCCCCGCAAGCGCGAAACCGTCCTCAGCTACTACGGTCCTCTCTCGCTCATTCTTCTTCTCGCCGTCTGGGCCGCCGCCATGGTTCTCGGCTTCGCCTTCATCTATTTCGCCATGGGCAGTCCCTTCAACGATCCCACGCATCCCTCCAACTTCCACACCGACCTTTACATCAGCGGCACCACCATCTTCACCCTCGGCCTCGGCGACGTCACGCCGCACAGTCCCCTCGCCCGCTTCCTTCTGATTCTCCAAAGCGGAATGGGCTTCGGCTTCCTCGCCATGGTCATGGGATATTTCCCCGTCCTCTATGGCGCCTTCTCCCGCCGCGAGGTCTCCATCGCCCTTCTCGACGCCCGCGCCGGCTCGCCGCCCACCGCCGCCGAGCTCATGCGCCGCCACTCCTCCGACAGCGCCGCACAGTCCCTCTCCACTCTGCTTGTTGAATGGGAACGCTGGTCCGCCGAGCTCCTCGAGAGCCATATCTCCTACCCGCAGCTCTGCTATTTCCGCTCCCAGCACAACAACCAAAGTTGGCTCAGCGCCCTCACCGCCATCCTCGACACTTCATCGCTTCTTATCGCAGGCGTTCGCGGACTTGAGGCACGCCAGGCCCAGCTCACCTTCGCCATGGCCCGCCACGCGCTCGTCGACCTCTCGCAGATCTTCAATCTCCGCCCCGTACCCGACGCGCCTGACCGCCTACCGCCCGCGCGCTGCCGCGAGCTCTACGACATGCTCACCGCAAGCGGCATCCATCTCTGCTACGACGAATCCTCCCGCGAGCGCCTGCGCCAGATGCGCGCGCTCTACGAGCCGCACGCCGAAACTCTCAGCCGCTTTCTCCTCATGCCGCTGCCGCAGTGGTTTTCCGATCAGCCGCGCAAGGACAACTGGCAAACCGTAGCCCGCCTCCGCGCCCAGACCGAAGCCAATGACTCAACGGCTTCGCCGCCCCCGGCCGCCGATCGAACCGTCGCCGCTTCCACCCTCCACGACCATCCCCACGACTTCTGAAGAGATGCCCGCCGCCCACCGGCCGCCGATCGAGGCTGCCTGTATTTGGCCTCTCTTTTTTCAAGAGACTGGATGGCGCGTCACACGTTCGCGCACGAACGACCGGCCCAGGATTAAAACCGCGGCCCGCTTCGCAAACTAGAAAATAGAAATATGCATCACCAGCCAGATCAACACCCCGGCCGTCGACAGAATCGCTGCGAGAGCAATCCAGCACAGAATCCTCGCCCACCTTTGGCGCAGCCTCACGCCGTAATACCCCAGCACGGGCACGCTCACAAACGCCAAAGGAACGATCATCCATATGTGCGTGTACAGCAAATAGAGCAACAAACCCAAGCCTGCCACGGCCAGCGCCAACCGACGAGTCGCGAACGCTCCGCGTTTTGGCTCATTCAAAGCAGGTGATGTTTCGACAGTCCTGCCCCAGGTTCCGTCAGGATCGCGCGATGGCCCCGCGCTTGAATTTGGATCACTCATCGCTGCAACGGTCTTTTCTCGTTAGCCGGTCGGCCACCGCTTTCGTGCACAGGTCAGCGGGCCGCTCCGGGCACCCTGCGCAATTCTCGGCGCGCGTCGCCTAACCCCGCGCCGGCAGCTCGCACTGCTTCGTGAGGTTTGCCTTCAACCGCAACTCGGTTCCGGGTATGTTGCCGGCAAGCTTGATCTTGTTTCCGTCCACCACTCCCGCCAGATCCAGATCGAATTCGTCACGGCCCATCGTGTTCATCAATCCCGGCGCAATCTGCTTCGCGTGGATCCGAACCGTCACGGCATTGCCCTGCCGGTCGTACGTCCCCGTAAACATCATCGCGCTGTCGCCGCCAAACACATGGCCACCGATATAGACCACGACACCCGTGCCCCAGCCTTGCACGCCGATGAACTGAACCGTATAGAAACCTTCCATACTGACCCTCAGCTTTCCTTCGCTCAATCGCGAGTGAATTCTTACCGGAATATGCCTTGAGTGCGGATGATAAGACCTGGCCTTCGTGCTGAGCGATGACGCCGTGCGTTGGTATCAGTCGAAGGGGAATTGAGCGAAACCGGCCTCACCATGAGTCGAATCGTATGCCAGCCGCCCTTGCAGGCTACTATATCGCCTGACGCCCCCGAGCAATGCGAAAAGCTGGGCATTTCTCCGTATGGCCGCCGCCCTGTGTGCCTCGCCATTGGGCCCCCAGCAGAAGTGCACCGGACACGCGCGCGCCTGCCCGTCGTTCACCGTTCACTGCCCACCGTCTTCCACCGGCGGCTGCCCCAGGTCTCTGAACGCACATTCACCACCACCTCCGGTCGGCCAGGTGAGTGTATCGGCCCGTTGCTGCATACTGGCTGACTCATCCCTACCGATTTCGCAACATGTCTTTGCGGTAAGATGGATTCCAATTCCAGGCGGACTTAGGGCCGGCCCGCAAATGCTGGGTCGATCTGCGGCGCTGTCTTCCGCATAAGTCTTGTGCTGAATTGGGGAGGCTCATGGCGATCTTGATCTTCGACGCACCTCTTCACGGCGAGCGGACAGCAGCCGGCAAGATTCGGCTGGACGCGGGTCCGGTGACGCTTCGCGATTTGATCCGGGACCGCCTCCACCAAGAGGTGAACCGCTACAACCAGACGCTCCCGGAGATCTTTCAAGGGTTAGTGCAGCCGGAAGAATCGGAGCAGATTCTCAACGGATTCCGGCTGAAGACCAAGCGGCCCCTCGATTGGGAAGCGCAGTGCCGCCGTGCGTACTTCAGTTTCGAAAGGAACGGTTTTCTTGTGCTTGTCGATGGAAAGCAAGTGACCGAACTGGACGAACAGTTCGATCTTAAAGAGAATTCGGAGATCGACTTCATCAAGCTGGTCCCGCTCGTCGGAGGATGAAATGGCGGTTGATCCCGAAGCGCTGCTGCGGATCATGCGTTCCCAATTTCCCGCGCCCGTAGCTCCCCCGAACGCAACCGACTGGATGATCGAACTGGTCGGCATCTTCGGATCCCACCCGTTCGTCAGCCGGGAGCGAGACGTGCTCAAGCTGGCGGAGGCACCCGTGAGCCGGCTGAAAGCCGAGCCGTCGGAGGTGCGCGTAGCCTTCGTCTTTGAGGCGCTCAACGGGATCATCGACAGTCAGGTGATTCATTTCAAGATCGCCTTGAAAGTGATTGCGGGCGCAGTTCTGCGCAGCGGCGTGGAATTGAATTCTCTCGAGGCGGTCCGGCTGGTGGAATTGGCCTCAAAGCCGAACCTGCCGTTTCCGTTCAAACCAATCCTGTCGGCAATCGATGGCGTTCCCAGAACCCCCGCCCTGGCTACGGCGCTATCTCGGTTGCGTGGCTGCGTCACTCGCTATCACGGCGAGCCCGAGATGAAGGATATCCACGAGCGAATCGACGTGCTTCTCGGCGGCCCCAAGGAAAAGCCTGTTGTTCCCGCCGGTGCGTGGAGCCGAACCGTTTTCCAGGAAGTCGCAGATTCTGAAAAGAAGTTCGATTGGCATGCGCTTCTGCTTCACGCTCGATCGCTCACCCAGAGTACGGCGTCGAAGAAGTGGCAGAGCGAAGCAGTGAATCTGACCTCGCGAATTGGAACAACGGAGGTTCTGGACGCGGCTCGTCGTTGGCTGGCGTTGGGGCCAACTCCGGGAGAAACAGCAATCCAGACTCCCGAGGCGGAGGCGGATTACCAGAAAGGATTCATATGGGTGCTTGGCGCGCTCGGCGATGTGTCCATCGCACCAGATATCGCGGACTTCGCATTCGGCTGTTTTCGGAAGATACCGATGATCGGCGCCGTTTCGCATCGGGTGGGCAATGCCTGCGTGAATGCGCTGGCCGCCATGCCGGGTCTTGCAGGTGTGTCGCAATTGAGCCGCCTGGCGGGCAGGGTCAAATACGACGTGGCCCGCAGGCTGATCGAAAAAGCCATGAACGAGGCGGCCGCCCGGAATCATGTATCGCGCGATGACCTTGAAGCAATGGCCGTCCCAACCTTTGGCCTCGATGCGGATGGCGTCCGAATCGAGCAGGCCGGAGAATTCCAGGCACGGCTGGCAATTGGCCGTGAAGGAGCATCCCTTAGCTGGCGCCACGAAGACAAGGCTCTGAAAACCGTTCCTGCAAAAGTGAAAGAAGATCACCCGGAACTCCTCAAGGATTTGAATCGCAGCCTGAAAGAGCTCGAAGGCCAGACTGGCAGCGCAGCGGTTCAGGCTGGAACGTCAACTGCTCTCGCAGGGCACTTGCTCGATCGAGCGTTGGAAGCAGTGGTATCTGGACCATCCGGTAGTCGCCCATTTCGCGACTCGCATCCTCTGGGAGTTTGAAGATGGCGGAGTGACGCAAATCGCCATCCCATGGAAAGGCGGCCTGGTGGATTGGGCGAGCCGTGCCGTCGAGCCATCCTCGCAATCCCGTGTGCGGATGTGGCACCCCATTCGATCCGATGTCCAGACAATCCTGAGCTGGCGCTGCTGGCTTGAGGATCATGAGGTGCGCCAGCCCTTCAAGCAGGCCCATCGCGAGGTCTACCTCCTCACCGATGCCGAACGCGAGACCGGGACCTATTCCAATCGCTTTGCCTCGCACATCATTCGCCAGCACCAGTTCGTCTCGCTATGCCGGGAACGCGGCTGGAAGTTCAAAGCCATGGGCTCCTGGGACTCGCACAACACGCCCTCCCTGGAACTCAGCCAGTACAACCTGGTAGCGAGGTTCGACGTGGATTTTCCAGAGGCTGAGGATGGCGACGATGAATCCACCAGCGCGCATGGAATCTATCTGGCCATCGGCACGGGCCGCGTTGATTTCGTTCCGCTCAAGGCCGCCGAGCCGAATAACGCGCAAAACGGACCCTTCGGGATGCGGTTGCCGAGAAAGTTTGTTGGACTTCGCCGAGCGGCGGCACTTCGCCTCGAGGAGATCCCCGCGTTGGTCTTCTCCGAGGTGATGCGTGACTGCGACCTGTTCGTCGGCGTCACAAGCATCGGTACGGACCCCGCCTGGAATCGTGATCACGCGGACGATCCGCATCTCGACTATTGGCAGCGATTTGCATTCGGCGATTTAAACACAGCGTCAGAGAACCGGAGAACGGTTCTTGAAAGTCTGCTGCCAAAACTGGCCATTCGAGACCGGTGCCGGCTCGATGGCCGATTCCTTGTGGTTCGCGGGGATCTGCACGAGTACCGCATCCACATCGGCAGCGCCAATGTGCTCATCGAGCCGGGCAGCCGCTATCTATGTATCGTGCACGGTCCGGGCGATACGGCGGCGAATCTGCCATTACCGTTTGAGGGCGACCGCATTCTTGGCCTGGTTCTCAGCAAGGCGTTCCTGCTCGCGAGCGATACGAAAATCAAGGACCCCTCTATCGCGCGCCAGTTGTCTTAGTTAGCCAGACTCGCTCCTTCTTGGGCTTGGGAGTTCGCGCAGAAATGGTGTCCTTGGACGGGGAACCCGGTCCTGATTCAGCATGAAAAGCGGGCTCGATGAGTGACTTGGCCTGTTGGCAGCAACGGACAACCAGAAGCACTTGTCAGGCTAGCCCGTTTCCCGTCAAGTTGACGGGACACTGGGCGATGGATTCCGCCGATGTTCGAGGAACTATCCGAGTCGGTGGGCGCATTGGCGATTTGACGCCTGACAAGTATCGGACTGCGTGCAGCTCTCTCAGCGTTTCAAGCTGCCTAACCAGTTCAATACCGCGATCTGAAGTGCAATGCGATGATCGTCAAAAAGATGATCGGTCGGAAGGTGGATGCTAGTGATGCGCGTTGCCCCCGCGGCTTTCATTGCGGAAACAAAGGCATCGTTGTCGTCATGGAAGTTATCGTCGGCAGAGATCACCAGCACCGGGTGCATCTTCAGTTGGGGAATGAAGAGGTTGTAGTCCCAATCTTCTTTGTGCGCCTGTACCTCGGCATACAGCCCGTCTGCGGTGCAGCCGGAGAGCGGCAGAATAACGGACTGGATTTGGCTCTTCACCTTCGCCGGATCGTTCGCCTTCCGGGCATCGGCGCCGATATTCCAGGCGGTGAGCATGGCCACTCCGATCACCCTGGGGTCGCGTCCGACAGCCGCCGCCATGAATCCACCCATACTGTGGCCGATAAGGACGATTCGGTCGGAATCAATGCGATACTTCTTCGCGTTCTGCGAATCGCGGGCCCAAGCCAGTACGGCCTGCGTGTCTTCGATGGCGTTGCCGAATGAGAAAGCTCCCTGACTTCCCCACGACCCGCGGTAGTGGAAGGAAAGAACGTTCCATCCCGCGCGGCGGATGGACTGCGCCAGGTCGAGATTCAACTCACCGCCCGGAAATCCGTGCAGGAGGATTACGGTCGGGTGCGGTCCCGCACCTTCGGCGACATAGATGATGCCGTTCATCATCGCTCCGTGGCTGGAGATCGCCAGGTCGCCCATGGTTGCCGGGCTCGTTCTGCTTGCCGGCGGATCGGTCGTGAGGGCTGCGGGAATCTGCGCCACTGCTGTGAAGGAGCCGAGCGCTAGAGCGAGGAGTGAAAAGAATTTCATTGTGAGAATTATCCGAAGCCCACCAGGTTCTGCAAATCAGCGTGCCTTCGGGTGCATCAGTTCCGGCGTCGGCACAGGCCGCTTGCAACACCGGCGAGCTACCTAAGCGTGGCAGCGGGCTGATGTTTCGCGCTTGCAGCGCCGGTCCCGAATGGTGATTAGAGGATAGTTGGCGTAATCATCTCCTTGAGTGGGCCGAGGGCCCATCCACAGTCAGGGCAGGCAACGTCGGCATCCCTCCCCGGTCCCCAAAAACGAGGGACCAGGCCACCGTTCTGTCACGCCTCTTCCGGTTGCATTGCAACACTCCGGCTCTGGAAGAATTGGATCAGCCCGAGAATCGCCGGATGAGTGCGCATGCGCATGCAGGGCCGCTCAATGACCACGTAAAGCAACGATGCAAGACCAAAAACAATTACCAGGCCGATTGTCCCCGCAGCAGCCATTGCGCCGAATGGGCCCAGGCGCGGCGCGAAAAACGGCGCCAGCCTAGGGAAGAGCCACATGAAGATCATCTCGTGCACCAGGTATACGGAATAGGAAATCTGCGCCACCGGATAAAAGCCCTTCCACGACAGGAATCGCGCCAGTAATCCGCCGAGCAAACGCGGCGTGTGCATCGCGGCGAGAATCAGGAAGATCGCGGAGAGCGAAAAGGCATCGTGCACGCATGTCCACCAAAGCTCCCGCGCCAGGTACGGAATCCTGTCGAAGAACACCGAACCCATCGACGTGTAGGCAATGTGTACCATCACTGCGATGCACACAGTTGAAATCACCGTTACCCGAGCCGTCTTCGCGAAGAAGCTTTTCATCTGCGGCGCAAAAAACGCGTTCAGATAAGCGCCGGTCGCCCCCGCCAGCAGCCCCCCGAACCGCATCCACGGCTTGTCGTACACCACGTCGAACCATCTGTCCCATTGCGGTGAGAGCGCCACAAGCCGGTAAGGCGGCACAATGCCGGAGAAATGAATCACTGTGTAGCGGATGGCCAGCGAGAGGCCCATCAGCGCGAGAAGAATGCGCCTGCGGCCATTTCCCGCGCGCATGAAGACCAGAATGCAGGCCGGGAGCAACAGGTAGAACTGCTCTTCAATAGCCAGCGACCAGCACCATCCCAGGTACTGCTTTGCCACTGGCAGAAAATCGTTGACGTAGAGGATATTGGCCCAGAAGTTCTCGGCGTTCATCCCTCTCGGCATCCCCGGAATCTCGCGCAGGAAGTAGAGTCCCAGCAGCATCACCGCTGTGTACACCGGGATCAGGCGCAGAAAACGGCGCACGTAGAAACGCGAGAACACGATTCCGCCAGACTCCTTGAATTCGCCAAAGAGGATCGAGCCGATCAGGAATCCGCTGATCACAAAAAAGAGATCCACCCCCAGCAGGCCGTTCACCAGCCACCCGGTCACCGGGTTGGTGAACACGAACGTGGCCTGGGCAGGGAAGATCCACAAATGGAAGAAGAACACGTGCAGAGCAACCACCCATAGCACGGCAATCGCCCGCACCCCGTCAATCACGGGTTCTTGGAACCTGGGTCGGCGCGCCAGGTGGGTCCAGTTGTGACGGATGTTGAAATACGACACAAAGGTCGCTGAGGTCGATCGATCGGCTTTCAAAACATGCCTCCAGGGAAGAATTGCGGGGGGAAGGTGGCCTTATGCTACTCTGCCCGGCAGAATTCGTCCAGAAAAGACCGGCGAGAAGTATCGTTGTCACGAACAGTCTCTGCCTCGGCAATCCTCTTGGCAGGCTCGTGGCGGGGCGTGCAATGATGGCAACTCCTCTGGGTACCTTTGACGTAAAGTCGCCTATGGTGACTTGTGCCTGCCCGCCGGGTCAGAGAGGGATCGCGCGGGTGGACGAGCGGTAGATCGTCAAATCACTCACCGAAATCCCGATCAGTCCCTGCAAGTCAGTTTCCCCCCACCAAACCCCGTCCAGCCCAAACCACCCCACTCCAACGCCCGCCTCGCCCGCCCGCTGACTCGTTGACTTGCTAACCCGCTGACTTGCTGACTCGCTGCCCCGCTGCCTTTCTGCTCTACACTCGTCAAAAGGCTAAAAGCCCCGCAAAGGAACCTCTGTCTTGAAAAAAACCGGTCTTCTCGCACTCGCCGCCTTGGCCTCGCTCGCCGCCTTCATTCCCGCGCTCCGCGCTCAGCTCACGCCCGGTCCCGCAGCTCCCGCTTCGCTTGCCGACCGGCGCCAGGCCCTCAACGACCTCTTTCACGACTACTGGGAAGACCGTCTCAAGCACGATCCCGAGTTCGCCTCCGAAATCGGCGATCTGCGCTACAACGACCAGATCAGCGACTACTCCGTCGCCGCCGTCAACGACGAGCTGGCGCGCGAGCAGAGATTCGAGCTGCGCCTCGCCGCCATCGATCCGACGGGCTTTACCGACCAGGAGAAGATCAGCCAGGATCTTCTCCTGCGCGAATTCGATCTGGACCAGGAGGGCGCCGAGTTCAAGGAGTGGGAGATGCCCGTCAACCAGATGGATGGCATCTACGCCGCCTACCCGAGACTGGTGGCTGAGCTCAGCTTCAAAACCGCCAAGGACTACGACGACTGGATCGCGCGCCTGCATGCCATTCCCCACGCCTTCGATCAGGTCACGGCCAACATGTCCATTGGCATGGACGATCATCGCGTGCCGCCTAAATACCTGCTCCAGAAAACGCTCGAACAGGTGAAGCAACTCGCCGGCCAAAAGCCCGAAGATTCCCCCTTCGCGCTTCCGCTCAAGAACTTCCCCGCTTCGATTTCGCCCGCGGAACAGGCCCGCATCAAGAGCGAAATGCTCGATGCCATTGCGAAAGAAGTTCTGCCGGCATACGTGCGCTTCGCGCGGTTTCTTCAGGTCAGCCACATCCCCGCCGGACGCGACAAGCCCGGCATCGATGATCTGCCCGACGGTGCCCGCTATTACCAGTTCCTCATCAAGCGCACCACGACCACCAATCTGACCCCTGCCGCGATTCACCAGATCGGTCTCGACCAAGTCGGCAAGGACGAGGCTGAAATGCTGGCGATCGCCCAGAAGCTCGGCTTCAAGGATCTGGCCAGCTTCCGCGCCAGTCTCAAGACCAATCCCAATGAGCACCCGGCATCGGCTGATGCGCTCATCGCAGCCTACAAAGGCTATATCGGTCCCATGCAGGCCCGCTTGCCGCAGCTCTTCGGCACCCTGCCCAAGGCCCCGCTTGAAGTCGCCACGGTCCCCGGCTACCTTGCCGGGAACGCGCCGCCCGCCTATTACGAAGAGGGCACGCCAGACGGCTCGCGCCCTGGGCGACTATTCATCAACACGTATGATGCGACCCATCGCAACCTCTACAGTGTCGAGTCCATCGCCTATCACGAGGGAATTCCAGGCCATCATCTCCAGATCTCCATCGCGCAAGAGCTGACCGGCATCCCCGAATTCCGCAAGTTCGAGGGATACACCGCTTACGTCGAAGGCTGGGCATTCTATTCCGAGCATCTGGGCAAGGATGTCGGCCTCTACCAGGACCCTTACTCCGATTATGGCCGCCTGGAGAACGAAGTCTGGCGCGCCATCCGCCTCGTCGTCGACACCGGCGTCCACTCCCAGGGCTGGACCCGCGACCAGATGGTACAGTATTTCCGCGATCACTCGAACATCGACGAGCCCAGCATCCAGTCCGAGGTCGATCGTTACATTGCGTGGCCCAGCCAGGCTTTGGCCTACAAGATCGGCCAGCTCAAGATTCTGGAACTTCGCGACCGCGCGAAAAAGGCTCTCGGCGACAAATTCGACATTCGCGCCTTCCACGATCAGGTCATCGACTCCGGCGCCCTGCCTCTCGACGTGCTCGAGCAGCGCGTCGACGGCTGGATCGCGTCGCAAAAAACAGCGAGCAATGGTCAGTGATCAGGAGGCCGGGGATCAGTTTGGTGTTGGGGGGCCTTTGACGGGGCACATATTCAAATAGGTTCGATATCAGACCAGATCGAGGGTCGAGCGCTCCACAGTCTCCTCAACGGAGATTTCCTGCTTGGCCACGCAAACTCGATTCCGTCCGCCCTCTTTTGCCGCATAGAGTGCCCGGTCGGCGGCAGCTAAAAGAGCTTCGGGAGTGCAACACCACTCCGGTGTCGCGGTTGCCACACCGACGCTGACAGTCAGGTAGGGGGCAACCTTCGATGCGGGATGCGTGATTTGGAGATCGATGATTGCCTGCCTGACCGTCTCCGCAACGCGCTCCGCGTCGACCGATTTGGTTAAAGGAAGAATCATTGCAAATTCCTCGCCGCCGTAGCGCGCGGCCAGATCGAGTCTGCGCCGGGATACCCGTGTCAGCTCCCCGCTTAATGCCACCAGGCACTCATCGCCTTTGAGGTGGCCTTCTGAATCGTTGAGGGCCTTGAATTGATCGACATCGATGATCAAAAGCGATGTGACTGAATTCATTCTCTTCACGCGGGCGCATTCCCAACTCAGAATCTGACTGAATACCCGCTTGTTCGCCAACCCGGTCAACGGATCGGTAGACGACAGGACCGACAGGTTTTTATTTGCGCTCTGCAGATCTGCGGTCTTCTTTGCAACCTCTTGCCTTAGCGCGCTTTCTCTTTTCAGTGCACCGAAAAAGCGAAGAATGAGCACACCCGCGAACCCAGACAGAACGGCTACAACACACAGGCTGATAAACCACCACGTCGAATACCATGGAGTCAGAATCCTGAATGCGAATTCCGCGCTGTGCCCGCTCCATGTCCCATCGTTGTCACGTGCATCTACTTCCAGCCGGTATTCTCCCGGCGCAAGATTAGCGAATTGCAGTTCCCGTTGAGTCGTCTCTGTCCAGTTTGAAGTGGCGCCAACCAGCCGGTAGCGGAAGGTCAGCTTGTTTCCACTCAATGCATTCAGCGTGGAATACCTTGCAATCAGAGAACTCGCGTTGTTGCCAAAAGATGGATTGACGAGTCCGGAAACATCCGTTTGTCCATTCACAAGCCTGGTGAAAACAACCGTGGGCGGAGTATCGGGAACGTCTCGCCGGATCGGCCGGAAACGCGCGAGTCCGCCGCTCGTTCCAATCCAAACTGTCCCGTCTGGCTGTTCGGCGAATGCATTCAGGTTGCAGTCGTTCCAAACGAGGCCATCGCTCATGTCGTAGTGGCTCCAGCGAGCGCCATCCCAAATGTCCACGCCGCGCTCCGTACCCACCCATAGCCGTCCCAAATGGTCGAAATCGAGGAAATAGATGATCCCGTTGCTGCCGCTCCTCTGAACGCCCTTTTCCACTGCAATGCCGCTGCCTTGCCGACGGACACGATCGATACCGCCTCCGTAGCTGTAGCCGACCCAAACTGCGCCATCCGGTCCGGTACCGAGCGAAAGCACTTCCGTGTTGCTCAGGCCATCGGCGCGCGTGAAGTTCTTCCATTTGCCTGCCGTCCATTCATAAAGGCCGCCCTCGCCCCCTGCCCAAACCGTGCCTTCTTTGCCTTCGGTAATGGCCCACATCCGCGTTGAAGGCAATTCAGTGATTCGATTGAATCTCCTGTACGGGGGCATCGCCATAAAGAGGCCGGCTTCAGTAGCTGCCCAAAGCCGCTGTTGGCGATCGAAGTGCATCTTGTACACCGCCCGATCAGTGAATCCCTGTCTTTCGCCAAACCACTCCGCCCTCCCAGTACGCGCATCGATTCGCGCCAATCCTCGGTCGTCGGTTCCCATCCAAACGTCCCCATTGGGAGACCTTCTCAGGCTGTGTACTTCAAAACCGCTCAATCCGGGAACACTTTTGAATGACATGCCGAACTGGTGTTGCTCTCCGCGAAACAGGCCCACCTGCGTGCCCACAAGGATTGACCCATCGTCCTGCGGGAGGATCCTGAAAACAACGTCGCTGTCGAGTCCGCTTTCGGCGGAGTAGCTCTCCCACTCCCTGTAGCCCAACCACTGCGCCAGCCCACGACCGCCCAATCCAACCCACAGGGAATGTTGCCTATCTTCGAAGGCTGAGTAGACCGTCCCGCGGAGCCCAGCCGAACGGCCGACCATCTGCCATCCTTTCTTGTCCCCAATCAACAACCCCTCGGGAGTGGTAAGCATAATCCGGCCATCGTCATCCACTGCGGGAACGCCGCCGATGTTTTCAGGTGAAAAGGGCAATTTCGGGCTTTCGAATTTTGACTTGCCGGCGGGCCATTCAAACACGCCCGCACCGCGCGCGCGCACCCAGAGGTTTCCCGTGCCGTCCTTCAGAATGACCTGTAGCTCCCGATCCGGCAGTCCGTTTTCTCGTCCAAAAACCTGAGTGCCATGGGAGTCCATTCGGCACAGTTGCAGTCCGCAGCCATACCAAAGAACACTGCCATCGATCAGGATTCCATAGGCAGCCGGCCCGGATGTCCCAGCGGGCTGAGCGAACTTCCGCATGCCATATTGAGCCTGCCCTGGTTGGGAGTACAGTTCGACAAGCCCCGCATCGGTGCCAAGATAGGTGTGGCCTTTCCCATCCGATTCGATCCCCTGAGCCCAATTGATGGTGTTGAAACCGGCGGCAAGCTTTGCAAAGTGGTTGCCCGAAAGACGGTAGAGTCCAACGTCTCCACCGGTAAGGAGGGCCCCATCGGGTGCCTCGCCAAAGGCCATGCCGGAATTCGACGGAATGCCCTGGTCCGCTGCAAAGGCTTCAAAGCGATCTCCGTCGAATCGAAAAATGCCGTCTTCTGTACTCACCCAAAGAAAGCCGGCGCGGTCCTGATAGATATTCAGGATCGCGAGGTTATTCAGCCCTTCCGCGGTTCCAAGGCTGCGAAAACTATATTCCTGAGCGCCCAGAATCCCGCTCGCCAGCATCACGAGGGGAAGAACGAACTCGACCGCTCTACGGCGGGCTAAAAGTTGCAATCGGCACATCCCGCTCACTCTTTGGCCATTGACCATCTCGCCTCCAAACCGGCATCAGGCAGGTCGTGGACAAATGGAGATTTGAATTGCTTATTGACGATCTTAGCCCGCTTATGATCCCCGCGTCACATGCGGCGTCCGCGGTCTCTCACTTAGGTAATCTCCGAGTAAACGGTAACCAGGAATTTCGGCCCAACTGTTGCCACAGCGGGCGCACCTTTCGCGCCAGATCTAGACAATTTCGGCGTTCCGGGCGGATTATAGCCAACCCGGACGTGAGGACCGGGTAAACAGACCTTATGATTCGTGATGGTGCTTTATCCACACGGCAGGCGCCCCGCTGTGGTGAGAACACGTCTTGCTTCGGTAGGTCCCGATCAACGCCGATATCGCCCGGAAGCGCCGAACCTGACGGACCAACACCCGCAATCACTTCGCGCCTTCCGGGCTGCGCCATTACCCGTTTGCAAGCGCACTGAGGGAAGAAAGTGCCGGCGTGATATTCTTTCGAGTTCGCGCCTACCTCTGTAGGTGCTGCTGTCAAACTCCACGCCGGCGCCGGCTCGCGGTAACCAGAAATTGAGCACCGTTGCCCACCAGCGCCGCTTGGAAATTCAATGCCGTTGCGACTTCGAGTGGATGGAGAAAGTCTATGAAGCATGGTTTGATTCTGGCTTGCATGATTCTGGGATTCGGCGGTGACCTTTATGCGCAGGCTGCGGCGCCGGTGGATACGACGGTATGCGACGTGGTGAAGAAGCCGCAGACGTTGAACGGGCAAATTGTGCGCATCAAGGGCACGGTAGTAGCCGGATTTGACGAATTTGTGATCAAGGACTCGGTGGACTCCAACTGCGGATACCCGGTCAATGCGATCTGGCTGGCTTATCCGCCGGGGACGAAGGGCAAAGCGGTACCGCAGCCATGCTGGTAATCCAGCCGGCGCGGAACTTCGCCGGAAAGTTCACGCCCGCAACGCGTGCGGCAGTTACGCTGGACAAGAGCAAGGACTTTAAGCAATTCGATTCCCTGCTGGCGCAAAAACACGAGAAGGGCGCGGACATGTGCCTGGGCTGCACTCGCTACGAGGTGACGGCGACGCTGGTGGGCAGACTGGATAGCGTGGCCGACGCGACGCTGCAACGGGACGCTGCGGGCAAGATTGTGGGGTTTGGCGGTTTTGGGAACATGAATGCCTATCCGGCGCGCCTCGTGCTGGAGTCAGTTTCAGACGTGACGCCGAAAGAGGTCGATTACTCGAAGAACGACGAGGAGACCAAAGAAGGAGCTGCGGGAGGGGGGAGCGGAGCCGATATGTACGGTGCCCCGAACGGAATGGACCTGAATGGCGCCATTACTGCAGCACAGAAAACCGCCGACAAGCTTGCCGCAGGCCCTCCCAAGGACGCGGCGGAAAAGGCCGCGGCAGTGTATGGAAAGCATGGCGATCAAGCGACAGGTGTATATGCCGCAAATGGAATAGCGAACGAGGCTTCGCCAAAAGATGAGGATTTAGGGACCAGGGATTCGCCTGACGGCGTTCTTTTCAATTGCACGTTCAACCCGGATCGCCTGCAGGGAGATTCACTGACGAGAGCCGTGCTGCACATGGGCGAGCACGTCTCCGAATTGCGCAATCCCGCGCCGGGGAATGAAACTGCGCCGCCCTACATCCTGGAGTCTGACGCATGGGTAGTAACGACAGTGTCGGCGGTGGTCAGCGGCCAGAAGTTTCTTTCGCTGCCTGGCGGTTACGTGGTTTGGGATGCCAGTTGGCCGGCAGCGGATCGTAACGACAAGATGGCGAACGCCCTGAAGGATTTCTTGTTGAACGAAGCCATACTGAGCCAGTAGGTGAGTGCGCTCGGCAACCGGGCGAGAGTTCGCATAAAGCGCAGGTTCGGCCGGAAAGTAATTGAGCAACATCCCGGAGTTGCCAGGAAAAGTGTCGATTCCGGCGGTGGGACAACGATTCGCGCCTGACGCGAGTATTCTTGAGATGCAGGCAGCGCCGTGCGCTGCGAGCGCCGAAGACGCCGGAATTCTTCAAAGGGAAGGAAACAGAAACAATGGCCGAGATCGCCGTCGAGGCTCCGCAAATTCCTGCGCAGTTGCCCAAGGTCCGCGTGGCGGTTCTGGGCGCGGGAAAAATGGGTGGCATTCTGTTGCAGGCATTTCTGAAAGAGAATCTGTTTGCCGCCGACCGGATTCACGCTACTGTGGGCCATGCCGAGCGCGCCCTTGCACTGAGCACGCAATGGGGCGTGGACGTGAGTACCAACAACCTCGAGGCTGTCCGGCAGTCGGACCTGATTCTGGTGGGAGTAAAGCCATTCCAGGTTCCGGATTTGATTACGGAAATCAAGCCGGCGCTCAGCAAAGGAAAAATGCTGGTTTCTTTCGCGGCGTCAGTGAAGACGCGCGCCATTGAGGAAGCATCTGGGATAGAGATTGCCGTTGTGCGCGCGATGCCGAACACACCTTCGGCTCTGGGCGCCGGCGCTGCTGCTCTGTGCCGTGGGCGTTTTGTCAGCGATGCGCAGATGGCGTTGGCCCAGCGGCTGTTTGAGACCGTGGGCCGCACGGTGCTTGTGGACGAGAAACACATGGATGCGGTGACCGGGCTGTCAGGTTCCGGCCCGGCGTACGTCTACATCATCATTGAAGCGCTGGCCGAAGCCGGCGTGAAAGTAGGGCTGCCGCGCGACATCGCAACGCAACTGGCCGCGCAAACGGCATACGGCGCTGCCAAAATGGTGCTCGAGACCGGTTACCACCCGGCTCTGCTCAAGGACGCCGTGACCACGCCCGCAGGATGCACGATCGACGGCATCCTGGAGTTGGAAGAAGGCGGGTTGCGCGTAACGCTGATCAAGGCCGTGATGCGCGCAACGGAACGAGCGCGTCAGTTGGCGGCGGGATGAACTTGTGCTGATTCGGTGACCATCCGGCCGACGACCTTGCCCATGCAACGCCCAACATGGCTTCCCACATACCTTCCGGAACTCGACGGGCTGCGCGGTCTGGCGATTCTGGCGGTGGTTCTTTACCACTGTCATCCGCGCCTGGAAGGGACGCCCTTCTACTACGCCAGCCTTTGGGGATGGGCGGGAGTCATTCTCTTTTTTACTCTCAGCGGTTTCCTGATCACATGCATTCTGCTGGGGACGCGGGACCAGCCGCATTACTTTCATAAGTTCCATGCGCGCCGCGCGCTGCGCGTGTGGCCCGTGTATCTGCTCGTTCTGACGGTTGTTTACCTGAACGCGCCATGGTTTGTGGGCGGCAGCGTCTGGCATGCGATCGAGACCGCGCCCTGGCTGGCTTATATTCTTTGCGTGCAGAACCTGTTTCACCTCACCCTGCCACCGGCGCTCGGCCCCTCGTGGGCGCTGGCTATCGAAGAGCAGTATTACTTTGTGTGGGCGCCCGTGGTACGTTGGCTGCGTCGGCCCTGGATGCTGGCGACGGTGTTGGTGGCTGCGCTGGTTGCGTCGCCGATCATTCGCCATGCGAATCTGCATTGGATGACGCCCACGAATACCCTGATCCATCTGGACGGAATCGCGCTGGGAAGTTTGCTTGCACTCGGGTTCTACACGGTCAAGCTTAGCCGCCGCGCGTGGCTCTGGATCGGCCTCGTCGCATTTGTGCTGGGTATCGCGGCAGCGGCCACCATCGCAGGCGGAACAGCGTTTCTGGATTCGGCGCTGGCAGTCGGCTTTGCCGGCGCGATGGTTGCGGCGATCGCGTCCACGGGCGCCCGCAATCCCGTCAATGCGCTGATGCGGCGAGGACCGCTGGCCTTCTACGGGCGAATCAGTTATGGCCTCTACATGACTCACATTTCAGTTTTCATCTACTTCGGATGGTTCGATCGAGCGATGGACCGCTATGGCATCGCAGGAAATCTTGCGGTCGTAGGGTTCCGCCTGGCGATGTGCACACTGGTCGCGACGGCTCTGTGGTATGGATTTGAATCGCAGATTCTGAAGTTGAAGCGTTTCTTCTAGGTAGGATGCGCCACAGCGCTCTCGGCTTTTGCGCTGCGCGCATCGCGGCTTGTCACTTGAACGGACAGGAGCCGGTGCGCAATGAATGTGTGACTGAAGTCACGCATTGGCTAATGGCGCGGCTGGTAGGCTGGAATTCGAGCGCACTTCCGAGCTTCGTGATGATCTCAGTGCATCCAAGTGTGCGAGGTGAACGACCGGCGGCTTGATAAAACCGGGCCGTGCCTTCTCAAACTTGATCACTCGCCAATGATCCGTCGAAAGGTTTCTGGACCATGACCTCCTTGCCTATTCTGGTGTTGAACAGCGGTTCCTCTTCCATCAAATTTTCGTTATATGAAGCCTCGAGCGACGAGAGGAAGCGGCTCGTTGAAGGCGCGGTCGATGGCATCGGCACGGACCTAGGCAAATTCTGGATCAAGGACGCGGCAGGCAAGAAGCTCGTGGACCAGACGCCCGCGCTGCCGAATCGCTCCGTTGCGTTCAAGCTGGTGGTTGACGCGCTCAACTCCGGCGAGATTCCCGCACCGGCGGCCATTGGACACCGCGTGGTTTGCGGAGGGCCCACGATCCGCGAGAATCAGCGCATTACGCCGGCGCTCATCGACGAGATCGAAAGTTATGCTGCGCTTGCGCCTCTGCACACCCCTATCGCGGTTTACATCATGCGCGAGGCGCTGCGGCTGTTTCCCGGCATTCCGAATTTTGCCGTGCTCGACACGTACTTTCACCGCACGCTGCCAGAGGTCGCTGTGCGCATGCCCATCCTCGAGGAGTATGTGGCGATGGGAGTGCGGCGCTACGGGTACCACGGCATTTCCTACGAGTCGATCATTTATCAGTTGCAGCCAAACGTTCCCGAAAAACTGATTGTGGCTCATCTGGGCAATGGCGCTTCGATCTCTGCAATTCGCAACGGCCGGTGCCTCGACACATCGATGGGACTGACGCCATCGGGCGGCATTATCAGCGGTTCACGAACCGGAGACATCGATCCGGGAGTTTTGATTTTCATCCTGAAAAAGATTGCGGAGACGACTCCGAACACGGCAGAAGCGGCTGAGAAGCTTGAGACCGTTGTCAGCAAGAAGTCCGGTTTGCTGGGGATGAGCGAACTATCGAATGACATGCGCGATCTGCGCGAGGCGATCGGGGCGGGAAACCAGAAAGCACGGCTGGCCGTCGACAAATTCTGTTGGACCATTGCGCGGTGGATCGGCAGTTATGTGGCAGAACTGAACGGCCTGGACATGCTGGTGTTTACCGGCGGCATCGGCGAGAACGATATTGCCTCGCGAGCGGAAATCTGCGCGGGCCTGGGAGCGCTGGGCATTGTGGTGGATGCAAAACGCAACAACGTTCGCGGGCCGGCGATCATCTCGGCCGAAGATTCGCCAGTGACCGTTCGCGTGATCCCGCCTCTCGAAGACCTGATGATTGTGAATCACGTGGTGCGGCTGCTGAGGCAGTGAGAAAAACGCGCGACATGCCGCCGGCTTACGGCGTGGTCAAATCTTATGCCTTGGTAGGCTAAGGACCTTTACCAGCTTTCCAAGCTTCGCGAAATCCGGATCCGATGTCACCAAGGTCGAACCTCTTCGAATGGCAAGTGTTGCCGCAAAACAGTCCGCGTATCCCAGTTTGTAGCTAAACTTCAGAGTGGCCGCTTCCGTTGCAAACTGCTCGTTCGCGTCGACAGACTCGATGAAATGTCCGAGAGTGCGGAACGCTTCGATGGCCGCAAGCATTCCGACTCTCTTAGCCAGAACGTAAAGAGCTTCACCGCGGTTAACCACAGAAATTGTCACCGCGGCCTCGCCTCGCTGTGCCTGCGCGAAAACTCGATCGAGAGTTTCGATTCCCGGTCCTGCGGCTAAATAGCGAATTACAGCATTAGCATCCAGAACGTACCCCTTCATTTCAATCACTGTCCTTCCATCCGCTTATCCATCTTTCGGCGGTCTTTGATAAGGTCGTCCTCGAGCGGAAATTTCGCATATTTGCCACGGAGAGCAAGGAGCGCGTTATATGGGTTCGGGCTGATCCTGATTTCACCGTTCTTTTCGTGCACCGCGACTCTGGTTCCAGATTTGAGCCGATATTTCTTTCGCAGCTCGGCGGGAATTACGAGTTGTCCTTTTGAACTGACGGTTGCCATATGCGCCATGTGTCTTACCTCGATGTAAGACATATTGTACGCCTCATCTGGAAGATATTTCAATCGATCCTTTACGGTCTCTTGTTCTACACTGGTGAGTTCGTACCGGAGTCATCCATGACCGTCGCTGCCGCGCCCGCACAAACACGGCCACTTCCATCGCTCGCCCTGCGGCGATTCGCGTGGGGCGTACTGGCGTATTTCATCGCTGTGATTCTGTGGGGCGGGCTGGTGCGCGCCACGGGCTCTGGGGCCGGCTGCGGCGACCATTGGCCGCTCTGCAACGGCACGGTGATGCAACACTCGGCGCGAATCGATACGATGATCGAGTTTACGCACCGCATTACGAGCGGGCTGTCGTTTTTCTCGGTCGTGGCCCTTCTTTGGTGGACATTTGCGCGTACCGCGCGGGGCCACCTGGCGCGCATTGCCGCAGTTGCCGCCGTGGCGTTCACAATGATTGAAGCGGCGCTGGGAGCCTTTCTCGTCAAGCTGGGACTCACCGCGCAAAGCCAATCGCCGCTGCGCGCGCCCTACCTGGCATTGCACCTGACCAACACGTTGTTGCTGCTGGCTGCCCTGACGCTGACTGCGCATCTGTTGAGCCGCCGCACCGGTTACCTGCGCGGAACAATTCGCTTAAGAGCGCCCTTCGGCGCAATCGCTTCGATCCTCGTGGTGCTCATTGTTGGCGTAACTGGATCGCTGGCCGCGCTGGGCGATACGCTCTTCCCTGCGAGCTCACTCGGCGAAGCATCTCGCAGGATTTTTCCGCAACCAGCGAATGGCTCGTTCGTTGGCGCTGGACGCATCCCACGGTCGCAGTTGTGGCCAGTATTTTCCTGGTTTGGCTGCTCGTGCGCGCCGCAAGGCGATCAACACATTGGGATAATCGCGGGCTCTCCGCGCTGGTTCTGATTCTGCTTGCCGTTCAGTATGCGCTGGGCATTCTCGATGTCGTGTTCCTGGCTCCGGTTTGGCTACAGATCGCGCATTTGCTGGGCGCTGACTTGTTGTGGGCGGCTCTTGTCGTGCTGGTCGCGCGACTGACGCTGGAGCCGGTGGAGCAGCGGAACGAACCCGGTGCCCTGAGTCGTTAATTCGTGGCTCGATTATGTGGCCGAAATGCAGGTCCTTCGACTGCGTTTGGCGCAGAAAACGCGCCAAACTTCGCTCAGGATGACAACGCAATCGTTTATCGATGGGGTCCCCGGTCTCAGAATCGGGACCGGGGGCACCCACCGCCCTCGATAAACGAAAGGCCCCTTGCGGCGCCTTTCTTGTTGCGGGCAGAATTGCGTTGCTCCCTAGTCTTCCAACGCTGGATGGTAGTGGCTTTCCCAGCCGAGGTAGCGCGCGGCCTCATGCACGGCTTTCGAGACGTCGCTGAAGTTGGCGGCCACGTGGTGCTCAAAACCCTCGCGGCAGATGTACTTGAGGAGCTTCTGCAACTGCGGAATTTCGGCGACGCCGGCTCCGCCGAAGGTTTCGAGGGGATCGTCGGTGAAACGGCCCGCGCCGGTATAACCGCGAATCACGCCGCGGCGATCGTCGGTGGAAAAGCGCGCGTAGCTCATGGCGCCGGGCTTGATGACACCCTCACAAGTGCCGTAGGTATTCTCCTTGCCCACCGTTCCGGCGATGATCTGCTGGAAATCCATTCTGACTTCCTTGAAGAAGTGCTTGGGCAGGTTGGAGCAGTGGAAGCAGACGCACTTGTTGGGATCCGCGCCGTAGTTGTTGTTCCAGTCGAGCAGTGCCGAAGGTGTGCCCGAGGCCAGCGCCATCATATACATGCTGAGCGTGCCGGGTACGTCGACTTCGCATGCCGAAGGAATCAGCTCATTGCTCATCATGCTCATGATGGTGCATGGGACCACGCCGAAGAACTCTTCCATCGAGGTCCAGCACTGCACGGCGCTGATGGTGCAGTTGGTCTGTTTCATCCAACCGTCGACGACCGCACCCAGCTTGGCCATCTTGAGCAGCGCGGCATCGGGGATACCAGCGGTCGTAACGTATTTCTTGATGGCTGCAAGCTTGCCTTGCGCGGCATCATCGTTGTCCTTCATGCGGTTGATGCGGCCGAAGATCTCGGAGAGATCTATGGGCTCGACGGAAATGCCGGCGGTTTCGAGGATGCGTTCGGAGTAGCGCACGGTATTGAACGCCGCCGGGCGAGCGCCAATGGAGCCGATCCTGAGATTCTTGAGGCCTTTTACGATCCGGCAAACCTGGGAGAACCACTCGAGGTCAGCCTTGAATTCGGGAGAACTGAGCGTCTCAGTGTGCAGCGTGGAGAGCGAATACGGAATGCCGAACTGCATCATGTTGTTGCAGGCGCTCATCTTGCCGCAGAAACTGTCGCGCCGAACGGCGATGGTCATGTTGTCTGAACTGTCGGGTGTGGCCTGCACCAGAACCGGAACCTTGAGGCCGGATAGGCGGATGGCGTCGACAATGCCACGCTCTTCGCCGAAATTGGGCAGCGTGACGATGATGCCGTCGATCTCATCTGCATGCTTTTTGAAGAGCTCGGCGCACCGCTGCGATTCGGCATAGGTTTCGACCGCGCCGTGTCTTGATTCCTCAGGGCTGAGCACGATGGCCTGCGCTCCCGCAGCCTGCAAAACAGCAATAATTTCTTCCCGGCCGGTCTTGGCCAAATGGCCAGGGAAAAAGCCGCGATTACCCACTACGATTCCAAACGTCATCTTGCGTTGCGCTGCCATTTTCGTGCTCCTTTACGAACGTTCCTCAAAAAGTCCTATGAAGCCCGGTCCGCGCCTACTTTTGCACGCGTCCGGGACGAAATTTGACGACATAAAGCAAACCCAGCGCTGCCAGAACAGCGCCCCACCAAACCGGCGTATGCAGGTTGGTCAACTGCACTCCGGGAGCATAGTTTCCCGTCGTCCACTCAAAGACGCCGTAGCCGAATATCATGGCGCCGTAAATCAGCAACAGAACACCAATGAAAAACCAGATTGGAATTCCAGATTGATTCATTCGTCTCTTTTCCTTCCCTAATCCTATCCGTGTTCTCTTGCCGGGCCGTGAGCGAATTCCCTTACCAGAATATGACGTTGAGCGCGATAAAGATCGCGAGCGCAACACTCGCCCAGAACCACTCCCGCTTGTAGTACGGCACAACCTCTTCCACCGGCAGCTTGGTCGCGCCGTAAACCAGACCATCCAATTCCGCTACGGGACGTGGCTTGGTGAACAAGCTGACAACAATAATCAAGATTGCTGAAAAAAGGAAGGCCCATAATGCGCGGAAGACGTTCTCGGCCATTGGCTTGGCGGCTTCCGACAGGGCCACGTATTTCAGGTTAGAAGGGTTCAAGTGGACCCATTCGAACAGACCCGCCGAGAACACGATCCCCAGCAACAGCCCGAGAAATCCCGACAACCGAGTCGCGCGCTTCCAAAACATGCCGAACAGGATCACAGCCAGAAGCGGGGCAATGAAGATCGAGAACAGGGCCTGGACATAGTCCATGATTCCGTGCGCATGCTGCACCAGGTAGCCAGCCCCGATGGAAATGGCGACACCGATGACGATCGACAGCCGGCCAACCGTGACGTAGTGACTGTCGGAACCTCGCTTGTTAATGAGTGGTTTGTAGATGTCGTAGGTCCAGACCGTCGAGAAGGCACTTACGTTCCCGGCCATGCCGCTCATAAAGCCGGCAATCAGCGCGGTGATGCCCAGGCCCAGCAGGCCGGGGCCGAGGTAGCGAACCATCATGAGGGGAAGCACTTCGTTATAACTGTGCAAATCCGACTGTGGTCCCGATTTCTGATCGAGGACATCCTGCTGAACCGCCGGCGACAGCGAGGTTTTCTTCAACAGGGGTGCACATTCGGGAGACATCGGTACGCAGGCCGACCATGTGTCCTGGGGAATCAGTTGCGTCCGGCTGCCGTCGGGGTTTTGCAGCAGCACAAGACCCAACAGGCCGGGCAGAATGACGATGAATGGAACGGCCATCTTGAAGAACGAGCCGATGATGGGAGCCATGCGAGCTGCGCGCAGGTTGTGAGCGGCCAGCACGCGCTGCACCACCAAAAAGTCGGTCGTCCAGTAACCAAAACTGATGGCGAAGCCAAGGCCAAAGACAATCCCGGTCCAGTGGACACCCATGGGATTGGCAGCGAACGTACCAGTGTCGCGCCAGACATGGAGGTAGCTGTCAGGATGCGGAAACGTTCCTTGAAGATTGACGAGGATTTTGGCCTTGAGGCCTTCCCAGCCGCCGGCTTGCACCAGGCCCAGAATAGGCACCAGGAGCGCGCCGCCCCAGATGAGCACAAATTGCAGGACTTCGTTGAAGATGGCCGAACGCAACCCGCCCAAGGCGACGTAGATGGTGACCGCGACCGCTGAGATCACGATGCTGAAGGTGATGCTCCAGCCGAGCACGACCTTCATGACCACGGCCATGGCAAACATGTTCACGCCGCTCATCAGAATCATCTCCAGAGCGAACGCGATGGCCGCCACACTACGCGCGTGACCGCCGTAGCGGAGATCGAGATAGCCCGGGACCGAGTGCGTTTTCGACACGTAATAGAAGGGCATCATGACCAGGCCGAGGAAGAGCATGGCGGGAATGGCGCCGATCCAATACCAGTTCACGGCCAGGATGCCGTATTGGTAGGTCGAGCCGGCCCAGCCCATCAGCTCCAACGAGCCCAGATTGGCGGAAACAAAGCTCAAGCCGGCGATCCAGGCGGTCATTTCCCGCCCGGCCATGAAAAACTCTTCGCTGGTATTGGAACGGCCCTTCAGATAGAAGCCGATCCAGAGGACCATGGCGAAGTAAAGAGCGATGACAATGATGTCGAGCGTGCTCAGGTGCGCCAGGGGTTGCGCGTTGAAAGCAAGCAAAGCCGGCAAGGAGCTCGAAAAGTCCCGTGTTGGTGGGGACTGGAACGAACCCGATCATGAACATCACCCGAATCGGCGAGAATTCGTCAACAGACGCTGTTAGACGACCGCCCCTAAGTAAATTGCTTTACTCGAACCCTTGTCAAGCAGGGTACGCCGTTAGGGGATGCTATTCGCACAAAGAGTTCCTGCGAATAGCGGCGATGCCCCAAAGGATCCTGCCTGCACTGATTGAGTAAGCGTTTTCCAAGACGAAGTTTAGCACGCCGCAATTGCTGCGCGCCAATGCTGGATCAAGCGCAAATTTGGGTTTTTCGGTGGATTAGTCGTTGCCGACCGCGATTTCGTGCAGCCAGCCGGGAGCCTTCAGGAGCTCGCGGGGACGCGGACCGTCGGCTGCGCCGACCAGGCCGTCACGCTCCATCAGATCAATCAGGTGCGCGGCGCGGCCGTAACCGATTCGGAGGCGGCGCTGCAGCAGCGACGTGGAGGCCTTGCCGAACTCGAAGACCAGGCGAACCGCGTCGTCGAACATCGGATCGTCTTCATTTGCGTCTCCATTTTCGCCGTCCATGGCTTTGTGCTCATCCTTGGGCGACTCGAGGAAGCCTTCGACGTATTCCGCGGTGCCTTGCGACTTCCAGAAATCGACCACGGCGGCCGTCTCTTTCTCGCTGACGTAGGGAGCATGCAGGCGCATCAGGCGGCTTGTGCCCGGCGGCAAAAAGAGCATGTCGCCACGGCCCAGCAGAGCCTCAGCCCCGTTGGTGTCAAGGATGGTGCGCGAGTCAACCTTGGTTGCAAGGCGAAAACTGATGCGGGTGGGAACGTTGGCTTTGATGAGGCCTGTGATGACGTCGACGCTGGGCCGCTGGGTAGCAAGGATGAGGTGAATGCCTACGGCGCGCGCCATTTGCGCGAGACGGGTGACTGATTCCTCGACGTTGGCGCGATCGAGCATCATCAAATCGGCCAGTTCGTCGATGATGATGACGATGTAGGGGAGCGGTTCTTCCTGCTGACCCTCGTCAAAGAGCGAAGGCATTGAGCCCTCAAAGAGTTTGTTGTACTGGTCGATGTGGCGCACGCTGCGGCTGGCTAGGAGTTTCAGCCTGCGCTCCATCTCGCGCACCGCGTTGCGCAGAGCGTTGGCGGCGAGCTTGGGCTCGGTGATGATGGGCGTAAAGAGATGCGGAATGCCCTCATACATGCCCAGCTCGACGCGCTTGGGATCGACCAGAATAAGCCTCACCTGGTGAGGCGTGGTGCGGTAAAGCAGGCTCATGATCATGGCGTTGATGGCCACTGATTTGCCCGAGCCTGTCGATCCAGCGATAAGAATATGCGGCATGGAGGCCAAGTCGGCGGTAACAATTCGGCCGTTGATATCCTTGCCCATTGAGAGAGTGAGGCGCGAGCGCGCTTTGATGAAGGTTTCGCTTTCGATGACGTCGCGCAGGTGGATGGTTTCACGCTCGTGGTTAGGCACCTGAATGCCAACCGTGCTCTTGCCGGGCATGCGCTCGATGAGTATGCTTTCGGCGCGCATAGCCAGGCAAAGGTCGTCCGCCAACCCCGTGACGCGCGAGTATTTGACGCCGGCCTCCGGCTTGAATTCAAAAGTGGTCACCATGGGACCAGGATTGATCTGCACGACCTGGCCACGCACATCGAACTCGGCACATTTCTCCACCAGGACTTTGGCTTCTTCGCGAAGCTCGTCTTCCCGAACAGATTGCGGGGCCTCCCCGGCACTCAGCAGCGTACTTGACGGGAGCTTGAAGCCGCTCATGTTTTTGGGCGCGATCGTAACCGTACGCAGTTCGGCGTCAGCGCGATTGTGAATTGCAATCTCCCCGGAATGGGGTTGAGGCGGATCCTGAGGCGGCTCTGGAGTCGCGGCGGGCCATGGGTTCACCGGCTTCGGTGCGAGCGGTTGAACCTGCATGGGCTGGACCGGTGCCGGAACTGCTGCAGGTGCGGCCGCGGCTGTTACAGATTCTGGTTGGACGCGCTCCCAGATACTCGGTCGGCGAGGCGTGATTGGAATCGACGTAGCCGCAGCTTCAACCGGTTCCTGCGGCAAATCCTTGCGTTGATAGGCGGGAATTTCATCGAGCGGATCTTGCTGCGGTGAGCGCCGGCGCTTGAAGAACGACAGGAAGCGGCTCGACCAGCGGGCGGGAGGCTCTGATTCCTCTTCTGGCCCTTCCGCAGTGACAAGCTTAGGAAACGGTACGGGCTCATTCCTTTTAACGCGCAGAGTCTCGCTTTCAGCGCGCATTTCTGCTCGCTCCTCGCGCCGGTTGCGCCAGCGATCGCGCAAAGAGCAAATCTGGGCCCAACGTTCCGCGACGCTTTCGCGGATGACCCAGAAGCTGATCGCCGACGCGAAGTAGAGTCCGCAAGCGGCCAACGCAACGGAGACCAGCCAGGCGCCCTGAATGTTCAGATAAACCACCAACAGCCCGGCTACCATCCGGCCGACCACGCCTTCCACCGGAACCATGTGCAGCCAACGCCAATGCCACGGAAGGAGTCCAAAGACGGCGGGCAGAAAGACCAGGGCGAGAATGGTTCCCATCCAGCGGAGGATCGGCGAACCGCCGGGCCGGGATCTCATCCATGTCCAGCCCACGCCGCCCAGCCACAGGGGCAGCACGAAAGCCGTCAAGCCGAGCGATTGCAGCAGAATGTCGCTCAGATAAGCACCCAAAAGACCGACCCAATTGCGGGCCACAGCAGAGTCCGTGGCTGTATTCAGGGAGGGGTCCGAGGCGTGGTACGTCGCCAGAGCGAGGAAAAGAAGAAGCGAGACCAGCAACAGGACCATCCCGAGAAAAATGTTCACGGGGCGGCTGCGCGTCGGCGACAGAACAATGCGGATGGGCTTCATGATGAGGGCGTTACCATCTTCCTGCTGCCGGGTAAGTTTTATCGGCGGGCAAGGAACCAGGCAATTCGTCCCAGAGCAATCTCTATTATCGGCGTCCGGAGGTTCAAAACCGGGCCGAAGGGCGGCAGGGGGAACCTTGGGCATCAACCTGTGGTTTGACGGAATGCTTTCTTGATCGAAATCCGGTCCGCCCGGATGGGTTTATGCGTCCGGCTCCTTCTTGAAAGCGAATTTGAGAGCGCGGGAGAGACGCGAGAGGGGGCTGAAAAAGAGCGCCTTTATCTTCAACTCCCTGAAGGGCGCGGCATCAACCACACCGTCGGGACAGAACTGCAAAACGCCTAAACCGTATTGGTAATGGATGCGGAAGAATCGATAATCTCGTGGGTATTGGGCAATGAAATCCTCAATCGCGGTGAGGACGCCGTTTTGGGGTCCACCCTCCTGCAATGCATTCAGGTAAGTGCGGTTCAGACCGCCGACTTCGGCGAGTGCGTTTTGGCCGCGGATCATTCCCTTTTGCGCATATGGATGCCGAAACTCGGCTGGAATTGTCAGCGGCTGGTAGTACAGATCGCGACGGCCGTAGGGCCAGTCAACATCGTGGAGGAAGATGAATCCTCCAGCCCGCACCATAGCCCGCTCACGAATGAGACGCAGCTCATTGAACACGGTGTACCAGTTGTGGTCGCCGTCGATGAGGACGCAGTCGAAGCCCGATGCCGGACCGATGGACTGGGTCGAGTTCAGCGCGTCCAAGCTGTTGCTCTTGATGACCTGGACCCTGGGGTCGCCTGCATACTTCGCGCCGAGATCCTGATCGATGCACGGGTCGATGATGGTGTAGCTGGTCAGGGGCAGATTGAGCAGATGGTCGGCGCTCGTTCCGGTACGAGAGCCAATCTCGCAAATAGACGTCCAACGGTGCCTGCGGGCCAGAGGAGCTATGTAGTGGCGAACGAAGGTGCGCATCGGATCTCAATTCGGCGTAGCTAACGCGCGATCAACCTCGCGCCCCAAATCAGCAGCGCCCCGCCCAGCAAAATCCGGTAGATGGCGAACATGGTAAAGCCGTGCTTGCGAACCCAATGAAGGAACCACTCGACGACACCCAGAGCCACGATGAAGGAGACGACCGTGCCAATGATCAGCACAATCCAGCGTTGAGAGTTCATGACAACGTGCGCAGCAGCGGCGGCGGCGCCTGCAGCCTTGCTGGGATGAACCTCTTTGATAAGATCCCACCCGGTTGCGGCGATCATCGTGGGAATCGAGAGCAGGAAGCTGAATTCAAGGGCCGAGGGCCGATCGAGACCCACCACCTGTCCGGCGGCGATGGTTGACATGGAACGAGATGTGCCGGGGAAAACTGCAGACAGCGTCTGACAAAGACCGATCCAGACGGCCTGTGGCAGGGTCATTTCCTCAACGTGAGTCGTACTTGCCTCATGACGTTCGCTCCAGGCGTCGATGATCCACATCACGATTCCGCCGACGAGCAACGCGATGGCGATGGCGTTCAGGCTATCCAGGTTCTTTTCACTCCATTTCCGCGAAAGGAGAGCAGGAATGGAGGTGCAAACAAAGGCGATAAGAGTGAGTGAAATGGGGTGGCTGAACCAGGTGCGGTCGCCGCTTTCGCCGCGAGGAAAGGTGCGGAGGAAGTTGATGATTCGCTCCAGGAAAAGCAGGCATAGCGCCATGATTGCGCCCACCTGGATGACGATTGTGTACATATTCCAGTACGCGACGTCCTGGAGACAGGCCGCGTTGCCCACGGAACAGGCCGATTCGCCAAGCGGGATCTTCATCAAAGCTTCGGCAATCCGGAGATGCGCTGTCGAACTGACCGGTAAGAATTCGGTCAAACCTTCCACAATTCCCAAAAGAATGGACAGAATGTATGGGCTCAAGGAGCCTCCTGGCTTTCCGTATGGTGCGTCCGGCAGCGGGTCCGGGAGGCCTTAAGCAGCTAATCCCGTTCGATGCCGTAGACTGGAACCCCTTCATCCAATTTGTACACCAGCGCAGCGGCTCGCAAGGAGAAGTCCGAGTCGGCAAAATGGGCTTTTAATTGCGCGGCAATGGACCGCGCCTGGTTGTGAGCGTTTTCGCTTTTCTTGTCGTCCCCGTTTGCGTCGTACATATCCTTAAGAACGGCGAATCGATAGACAGCCTCATAAAGCGCTTGTGCGGTGCGTGGACCGTCAGGGTATTCGTCCGCGTATTTGAGGTAGAGGCCGGCTTCTTTCTCTGGGCATTGGGTTGAACCTTCCCACTCACCGCAGAGCTTGTTGTCGATCAGGTCGAAGGCTGCAAATGCTGCCCAACGACTGCGGGGATAGTACTTGATCACCCTCCGCAATGGGTCTTCGTCCATGGTTTGGCGGTACACCGGGTCCCGTTCTTTGGCCGAGGGCAAACTCGCCGTGTCAGCTTTTTCCACCTGCCACTGAATGTCGGCGGCTCGCCACGCAGCTTCCGGCGCGAGGGGCGAGTTGGGGAACATCTCGGCGACGCGGCGATAAAGCAACCGCGCGCTTTCAGCGGCGTTGGCGGGGCCACGCGGATTTGAAGCCAGCGCTTCCTGATTGGCGGCTGCGCCCATCAGAATCTGATCTCCATTAGGAGTGGAGTCTTCGACGATTCCTTTGGCCTCCATCCAGCCGGTTATCGGCGGTGGCGCCTGGTCTTCGCCAACCATCGGCGTATCCCGATCGTTGTGCTGCTCTTCGAAGTCGGTATTCACAAAGACTTTCATCCAGGAGCCGCTCTTTTCCACGACCACCATTTCGCGGCCAATTTGCTCCTTGGTGACTTTCTCCGAGCCAGTGTCGGGCGAAATATAAACCCAGGTGACGCTGAGGACCGTAGCCCGTGGCCCAGCCATGGGTTTCACATCCTGCTGCGGCTTTTTGTCGGCATGGGCGGGCAAAACTACGCTGCCGAACATTGCCCCAAGCAGGAGAGCATGAAGCACGTAAATCCGTGAGTTCATCGTATCCAAGATCATAGTTGAACGACGTTACGGCGCATCTTCCGTGAGCACTTCGGCCAGCATCGCAGGATCGACGTTCCCGCCGCTTACCACGGCCACGGCCCTCCGATAGTTGGGCAGTTGGTTCGCATGAAAGAGGAGCGCAGCGGTCGCTACGGCGCCGCTGGGCTCGGGGACTAAGCGGGTGGCTGCAACGATGGCACGCATGGCAGCGCGAATTTCGGCTTCCGTCACAGTAATGATGCCGTCAACGAAAGCCTGAATGTGGGCGAAGTTGCGAACGCCGACGCTCTGGGTGCGTAGTCCATCTGCGATGGTCCGGCTGGTGAGCTCGGCCGGCCAGGTCACGATATTGCCGGCGCGAAAACTCGCTGCGGTGTCGCCGGCCAGTTCCGGTTCAATGCCGAAGACCATGGTTTTGGAGTTGAGATGTTTCACAGCAGTGGCGATTCCGCTGAGCAAGCCGCCGCCAGAAACCGGCGAAACCACCAGGTCCACGTCCGGCATTTCCTGCATGATCTCCAACCCGCACGTTCCCTGCCCCGCGATGATCTGCTCATCGTCGTAGGGAGGAATCACGACGTAGCCGTGCTTTCGAACAAGTTCCTCGGCCACGGCAAGGCGCTCGCTGGAAGCCAGGCCGACGTCAACGACCTCGGCGCCAAGGGCCAGCGTGGCCGCACGCTTGATTGCCGGTGCATTCGATGGCATGACAATCACCGCCTTCGCGCCAACCTCGCGCGCCGCATAGGCCACTCCCTGCGCATGGTTGCCGCTTGAATAGGTAATGACTCCGCGGGCGATTTGCTCAGGGGTGAGTTGGAGAATCTTGTTGGAGGCGCCGCGGATTTTAAAGGCCCCGATCGGCTGGAGACTTTCCGCCTTGAGCCGGATTTCTCTGCCGGTGCCATAGCCAGATATACCGGGAAATGCCGCGCGCACCAGCGGCGTCTTCATGGCGATGGGCGCAATGCGCAGAGCGGCGGCGCGGATGTCGTCGATAGATGTAAGTTGCGCCGCCGTGTCGTTCATCTGTCGTCCATTCTGCCGATGTTCTATTCGTATGCCAGCGCGTCGATCGGATCCTTGCGCGCGGCCATCCAGGCGGGATAAAGCGCACCGCAGATGGAACCGGTGAAGGCAATCAAAGCAGCACGCTCGATCCACCCGCCGGTGATTTCAAAATGCGTGGTGGGGAAGAAGTGGCCCATCAGAAGGCTCACGCCGTACGTCCCTGCAATGCCCAGTATGACGCCGGCAATCGCCAATACCGCGCATTCTCTCAGCACCACGCTTACGATGACGATTTTCGATGCTCCCATCGACTTGAGAATGCCGATTTCGCGGGTCCGCTCGAGGACTGCCGTGTACATGGATTGGAAGATGACCAGGAAACCGATAATGACAGCGATTCCGGTCACAATTCCGAGTGCCTGATTGAAGCCAGGAAGATTCTGCGGCGTCATCATTGAAAGCCATTCCTCCATCGACTGCACGGGGAAATCTTCAAGGCCCCGGACGTTGTGAATCTCCTGGATGATGGTTTGGTCGTTGCCGGGATTGTCGGCCTTGATATAGAACAACGACGCCCTGTCCGGCGCTCCAATCAGGTCGCCCATGGTGCTGATCGGGATCATCTTGCGGCCGCCCTTACCTGACTCCACGATGCCCGAAATCTTGAAGCGATGGTCCAGCACATTGATGGTGTCTCCGACGTGATGCACTTTGCCGGCGAAGACATCGTCGACGATGACATCGTTCGGTCCCTGGAACGGGCCGCCGCTCAAGAACACGAATGGACGGAGTGCGTTGAAGGTCTCGTAGTCAATGCCGTAGATCACTCCGAAGTCGTCGGACGACGTGTTGAATTGAGTGATTGCAGGAGAGACCACGGCAACATGCGGCAGGGGCGTGATGGCTTTCTCATCCTTGATCGGTATGGGCGCGCCGCTGATTCCATTCATGATGCTGGCGTGACTGGGCCGCATCATCAGGTCGGCGCCGATGCCGTTCGTCCGCTCCTTCTGGTCGTTCAGCATCCCCATGAAAATGGCCACGATCGACAGAATCATGATGACTTCAATGGCCACAGCCAGGACGCTGATGATGGAGCGCAACGGGCGGTGCAAGAGATTGGCAAAGATGAGTTTATTCATGTTGATGCGGGGTTCGGCGGGATGCGGGGCACCCCGAAACCTTCGTTAACAAGGTTAACAGCCTTTGGGACACCCGCACGAACAGTCGGCACGCGCCGATTCCCAATCTTGCACTGTTACAAAAGTGTATTCAAACCCGTAAAAATAGAGGACTTTGACGCCGATTGCTTTTGACCGCGCGCCGATCCCGGTTTATCGTGAGGATAAATTTCCGCTTGGGGTCGATGACCCCCGCTCGGTCGCCGATGGGAAGTTTCGGAGAAGACCTGCGCAAGGAACGTTTAGCACGCGGCTTTGCGCTGGAAGACATTTCGGCGGTCACCAAGATCAGCCAACGTCACCTGATTGCGCTGGAGCAGGAGAAGTTTCGCCAGCTTCCGGGTGGCATTCTGAGCAAGGGGATCGTGCGCGGATACGCCGGCGCCATTGGTGTTGATCCACAAGACTGGACTGAGCGCTTTCTTCAGGCTTACAACACCATGGGGACGATTGCGGACGAAGATGCCGGGTGGACAACGTTCGCTTCGAATGTGGGCAAGGCGCGGTTATTGCGCCGAGAAGCAGTCGAGGTCCGTTTGCGCTGGATTGGCGCTATCCTCTTGCTTTTGGTGGTGGCAGGGGCCGCATTCCTGACCGTCCGCTACTATGGCGTGCGGGTAGGATGGTGGCGATCCTTCCTGCCGATTCACGGAGTGTCCCTCGGATTTCGCAGCGCCATTTCCTCGACTCGAGGTCTAGTGAGCCGCCTTGTCTCCATGATTTAGGCGATTACCCCGGTTGGGGGCCCCAATCCGCAGTTGGAGGCGCATTGCTTGCCGTACGCTGTATGTCTTTGCCCCCAGCCGCCCACCAGAATTACCATAGAGTGGTGTGACACCCGGCTTGAACCGCGGATGCAGGCGCATCCAAATACATGGGCCGCAGATCTGCCTCTGTGAATGAGGTCCGTTCGTTGAGGACCCTGTTTCGAACCAGATGGCCACGCGACGGCCAAAACGTTGAATCCCGTCATGGGAAGGAGCTTTGAAGTTGAGCGACCGTTTCTTGTTTACCTCTGAATCCGTTACGGAAGGCCACCCGGACAAGATTGCCGACCAGGTCTCCGACGCCATTCTCGATGCCTGCCTGGAGCAGGATCCCTACAGCCGCGTGGCGGCAGAAACGCTGACGGCAACCGGCCTCGTCGTCATCGCCGGCGAGATCACAACCAAGGCCTACGTTGATTTCCAAAACCTTGTGCGCGGGGTGATTGCTTCCATCGGGTACGACAACGCGCTTTATGGTTTCGATTCCAATACGTGCGCAGTGATCTCGAGCATCAACAAGCAGTCTGGCGATATCGCGCAAGGAGTGGACACCGGCGGCGCCGGCGACCAGGGCATGATGTTCGGCTATGCATCGGACGAGACGCCTGAGTTGATGCCCGCAGCCATCTCGCTGGCGCACAAACTCTGCCGGCAGTTGAGCGCGGTGCGCAAGAACGGCAAACTCCCTTACCTTCGCCCCGACGGCAAAAGCCAGGTGACGGTGGAATACGGCGAGGACGGAAAGCCGGCGCGGATCGATGCCGTCGTCATCAGCAGCCAGCACTCCGAATCAGTAAGCAACGACGAACTGCATGCCGACATCCTCAAGCACGTGATTCAGGCTGTTCTGCCTTCGAAATGGCTCGATGAACACACCAAGTACCACATCAATCCGACGGGAAGGTTTGTGATCGGCGGCCCGATGGGCGACACCGGCCTGACCGGCCGCAAGATTATTGTGGACACCTACGGCGGCATGGGACGCCATGGCGGCGGCGCATTCAGCGGCAAAGATCCGACCAAAGTCGATCGGTCGGCAGCCTACATGGCTCGCCACATCGCCAAGAACATTGTCGCCGCCGGATTAGCCAGTCGCGCTGAGGTTCAGCTGGCTTATGCGATTGGCGTGGCCGAGCCCGTCAGCGTGCTGATAGAGACCTTTGGCACCGGAAAGCTGAGCGAGGCGAAGCTCACCGAGCTGATCCGCAAGAACTTCTCGTTAACGCCCAAGGCAATCATTGAGCACCTGAACCTGCGCCGTCCAATCTACCAAAAGACGGCGGCATATGGCCACTTCGGCCGAACCGAGCCGGAGTTTACATGGGAAGCCACGGGCAAAGCGGCGCAATTAGCTGAGCAGGCTGGATTGGGCGCGACGGCCAAAGCACACTAAGAAATCTGATATTCCGTTGACCCGCTCTGTTTCAAGATGGGATCCGCAGCTCGCGGGTCCCATTGCTTTTTACGTTGCCTCGGCGATGACTTAGAATTCTCCGGGGTGCTCGAACGTCCATTCTTAGCGGAGATACCCATGCGTCTTTCTATCCCTGTGGTTTTCGTGTTTGGTTTTGCTACCTTCTGTGCCGCACAAAACGGAGCGAATTGGACCTACGAAGGGAAGACCGGCCCGCTCGTCTGGGGCAAGCTCGACCCGGCCTACGCAGCCTGCTCTAAAGGACACGAGCAGTCGCCAATCGACATACGCGGCGCACGTTTGAACAAATCGCTCCAGCCCCTCGAATTTCACTTCATCGCTGGACCCGTGACGCTTGAAAACACGGGGCGCGGGATTGTTGTCCACGTTGATCCAGGAAGCGCCATGGTCGCGGATGGAGTGCGTTACCAGCTAATCGAGCTCGACTTCCATCATCCGAGCGAGCACCCGGTCAAAGGCAAGCTCAGCGATATGGAGATCGACATGGTGTATCACAGCGATGACGGCAAGAAGGCAATCGTGGCTGTCCGCCTCGATCAGGACCGAGGCTTCCCCAACGCACTGCTGGCGATGCTTTGGGATCATTTGCCAACCAAGGCTGGAACGAGTGCGAAGGATACCGATATGGTGAGCGCCGGGGGGCTCTTACCCGAGGACCGCGGTTATTGGACCTACATCGGATCGGAGCTGACCCCGCCATGTGCAGAGGGAGTGCGCTGGTTTGTCTTCGAGCAGGACTTGAGCATCAGCCGCAGCCAAATGCGCACTTTTGCCGGTCTCTTCAAGATGAATACGCGCCCCGTTCAAGATACGCATGGACGAAAGATAGAAGCGAACGAATAGGCCAGCTTTTAGTCCTCAGCTACCAGCCTTCAGGTCTTCTTCGCTGGTCCAGCGAGTGGACTGAACTTTAAGTGGATCTGGTTTCCCGCGGATTCGGCCTGCACGCCCGTTAGATCGCGCACCAGGTAGTGCGCCGCATCAAGTGACTCAGCCGGATGGGAAAAAGTGGTTGCGACAACGGTACAACCTGCCGCTCGACCTGCCTCCGCACCGGAAGACGAGTCTTCAAAGACAACACACTCCGCTGGCTCTGCGCCAAGCAACGCAGCCCCCGTCAGAAACGGCTGGGGATGGGGTTTGCCGCGCGTGACCTGGTCGGCGGTCACCAATTTGGCTGGTACAGGAATGCCGCCGGCTGCCAAACGAAGCCGTGCCAGCCGCTCGGTGGCGCTGGTGACGACTGTCCATCGATTCGCAGGGAGCGCGGCGAGCAGATCCAGAACGCCCGGCAAAACTGTAAGGCCTTCATTGTCTTCGACTTCAAAGTCCTCAATCACCGTCAACTCTGCGTTGTTGTCGAGGTCGGGGCGAAGTTTGGCGATGGTCTCGACGGCTCGCCGCCCGTGCGCAGTCTCACGCGCCAGCGCGGGATCGACACCGCGCAGAAGAGCCCATTTGGTCCAACTCCGCTCGACAGAGCCGATGGATGAAATGAGAATCCCGTCCATGTCAAAGAGAACCGCTCTGCAAAAAATACGCACGGGGGAAGGAGCCGATGGGGCCATGAATTGATCTTAGATTGAAGCGGCCTTACTTGCGCGTTCCGGCGTGCGCAGGCTTCTGCGGGAGAAAGGTGAGCCGGGGTTGGTTGCCGAATGTAATGGTGGCATCGACAGATTGCTTCCGGGAGCCAACGATTGCTGTGTTCTGGCCCAACCGGATCGTTCCATTCGCAATGGCCGCTTCGCCAGACCAGCTGTCGAAACGAGCCAGGGCAGCAGGGATCGGTACCGACTTGATTGCGCTGTCAACGACGGGGGGATTTGCATTTGAGATACTTCCTTGCCCGCATTCGAAGTGCAAATCGCCTTTGGCCGACGCGGCCAAATCCGCTTCGGTGTAACCCGATAATTCGAGATTCCCGTTGCCGTTCAGATCTCCGCCTGCCCAGCGCAGACCCAGCAAGCGGCCCACGTCTGAGGCATTGATGTTTTGAAATTCGCCCTCGAGTGAGAAGTTTGGTTTGTCCTGATCGTTGGCCGGTTTGATGAGGGTCCCTGCGAGATGCACTTCGCCACCGAAAAGAGCGGCATCGAAGCCGGTGATCTCGACGCCAGTGGGCACCGTTCGCAAAGACGCCGAGACACCTTGGAGTGTGACCGGCCCAAGAACCAGCGACCCTGCATTGACGGTTCCCTCAAGCGGCGGCCAAGGCGGCGCCGATGAGGGATGGATGCGGTCGATAAGGTCTGAGAGAAGCGTGCCTTTTGCCCGCGCGCCCAGAAGCGCGCTCTCGAATGCCGATGCATCGAGATTGGCAAACTGCATCTGGAACTGGGCCGGGCAGGTTTGCTGCGGAGCTTGTTTGGGCACGCAGGCAGCAGGGAGCATCAGGCTCGCCGTGCCTTTCAGAGGGCCATAGGTAAACTCCACCGGATCCCAGCGAAGCTCCCGGTTTCCGATATGAAGTGTCGCGTCATTGACGACAACGTGGTTGGCCAGATAATCAGCCTGCCAATTGGCGTTATGCATGGTGACCGTTCCGGTCAAAGTATCGCCACCGTCGGCCTTAGGGATACCCCCAGAGGAGTTCGTCGCCGACGGCTCTGCGACGTCCACCGGCGCGAGATCGGCCGGCAAAGCATTCTCGGATGCAATCTCCTCATTGGGCATCCAAGGCCCCTCTGCGACCAGATCCACCGAAATGGGTTCTCCGGCAAAGGCAGCAAGCGCGTCCGTCCCCGGAATGCCGGTCACTCGGGCGAGTTCTCTGGCGCGCTCGAAGCTCGCCTGGCCGCGCGCCGTAACCTGATAGCCGGAAAGCGCAAAACGCATATTCAAGACGAGGGGAACAGCCCCGCCTGCAGGGAGGGCAACGTACCCAGACAGGGCCTGGGCCGGATTCTCCTCTCCTGTTTGATCTGCTCGAGCCAATGGCATAGGGGGTGCCGGTTCGATCGCTGCAGGTTCCAAGGTGAACTTTGGCGCCTGAATGGGCCAGCTAAGGCTATTGCCGGTCAGGATCAGGCCCTCGACCGTCAAGCTGCCGGTGAGTGGACCGGCATGCTCGGCGCTGAACTTGGCTCCGCGGTTCGGTCCTGGCTTCGCTCCAGGACCGGGTTGGTCGGAGGCGGCGTTTGCCTGCGCGCGGGCATCGTAGACGATCTTTCCACTGACAGTGCCTCTCGCCTCGAGATCGGGTGCCAGGCCGCTGCGGAGCGTGCGCAGCGCATCGAGGCCCGCGGTAACAGGAATGCGATCCAGCTCGACCGAAAAGCGCGGTGGGGAATCTTCGCCCGGTTTTTCTCCGGCGACATGGACCTGCCCGTCGCCGAGGGGCGAATCGCAGGTCAAATTCTCTATGCTCCGCTTCGCGTAGTGGTACAGAAGGCCGCAACGAGCGTCGAAGTCCAGGGGCGCTACCGGAGTGAACTCGGCGCGATGGACGCCGGAAGCGCGAAGCCGCATCGTAATCTGCGCAGCGTCGGCAGTCCCGTCAAGGTGCAACTCGCCGGTGAGGTCACCGCGCCAACCGGGATCGGAGCCGGTGACGAGCCGGGCAAGCTGGCCAAGTTGGGCCTCCCGCCAGTCGAGGTCCAAATGAAGGGGCATTTGGCGCAGTGCAGCTGCGCGCAGAATACTGGCCTCGATTCGCACCACCCCAGTTTCCTCAAGGTGCAGGCTCACGTCAGTCCGAGCGGGTTGGCCGCGCAAACGGATGCGCCATTCGCCGGGATTTTCCTGCCACAGTGACAGATCGGCATTGACCAGTGAAAACGGCAGCTTCTCCACTCCGTTCTTAAAATTGATGCGGGAGTCCGTGGCCTCAAGATAGGGGAGTGGCGCTGTCCGGCGCGCGCTCGATGTTGAGGCAGTCTGCGCGGCAGCAGTGCGAAAGATCGAGTCGAGATTCCAATGACCCGGCCCTGCGCGCACCAGGTTGAGACTGGCTTCGTCTACGCTGATCTTGCCAATTTCGACGTGGCCACGAAGCAGCGCGAGCAGCCGGATCGAAGCAGCGACCTTGTTGGCATGGAGCACCGGCTCGGCGCCGTAGGCGGGATCTTCCGCGACGCTCAAATCGGAGATCTCGAAGCCCGGCCAAGGCAGAATCTTAACCTGAACCGACGAAAGGCGAACCGGCCTTCCAAGCGACTGCGCGATGAGCTGCGTGATCTGATTCTTGTAAGCACTGACGCTGATGAGCGGAGGCACGACGAATACAAGCACCAAAACGGCGATGGCTGCGAGGGCAATCCGCAACCAGCGACGCGCTCGTTCGTTGCCGCCAGCACTGTCTTTCATTGTCTGCATCGATTCTAGAAGAATTGGCTCAATCCAAGAGCAAGGGTGCGCTCAAGATGAGCGCAGAAGATTCAGTCGCCAACGCGGTCAGAACCCGCTTCGTTCACCGCGTCCGGTGGAATGTGCGGCTCCAACGGGTTTCTGTGAAGAAGTGCAGCACGACGTGGCCCATCCAGGCCAGGCGCGGGCCGATTCCAGTCTGGTTGTACACGGAGTCCGGTGTGATGAACGACCAGTAATTGAATAACGGCCGGCCAACGATATTCTGCCGGGGCACAAATCCCCAAAAGCGCGAATCGAGACTGTCATGGCGATTGTCGCCCATCATGAAATACATGCCGGGAGGGACCACCAGATCGCCGTCGACAACGTGATTGGGGAAGTCAACGGCCCAACTCTCGGTTGCGCCGCCTGGCTGCGGATAGGGCGGGACCGAGGGAAATTCGTCGAGAAACTCCTGGAAATTATCGGCCGTTGTGGGTTGCGCGTAGGGCTGCGGTTGCGCCACTCCGTTCAGGATCACGATGCCGTCGTGCAGATGGATATGGTCGCCAGGCACGCCGATGAGGCGCTTGACCAGAAAGAAGTATTGCGGCTTGCCGTCGGCGTCAAGCTCCGGCTCGGGAGAAGGCTTGATGAAGACGACGATGTCGCCGTGACGCGGCTCGCGGTAGTGCACCAGCGGCATCCACTTTGCCGGCGGAGCCAGCGTGATGCGATCCACCACCAGGTGATCGCCGACGAGAAGCGTGTTCTCCATCGACCCCGATGGGATGACGAAGTTCTGTGCGATGAATGTGAGGATGAACAACCCGACCACCAGCACCGAACAAATGCTGGCTACCGCTTCAAATGGTGTTTCTTCCACCTGGGCAGGCTCGGGCGCCGGTTCCGGACGATTCTGGGGAGACTCTTTGGTGCTTCGGGTCCTGTTCTTCGTCATTCAGCTGCTCTTTGCGGAATTGCTCCGGAGTCGTGACTTGAGTGCAGTGCCGAATCAGCGCACAACGTGGAAGATGCGCCGCCAGCGGGCAAATCCCGCGATACGTTCGGCGAGATCAGATTCGTGTCCGAGTTTATCATCGACGCCCTGTTGCGGACTGGCTTGAGCGATCTGCACGTCGGTGGAGGAGGGCCGCGAAAGCGAAAAATAAATCACCAGGGGACGGGCGATGATGGCCTGCCGAGGCACGAAGCCCCAGAAGCGGGAGTCCAGGCTGTGATTGCGGTTGTCGCCCAGGACGAAGTATTCGCCCTGGGGCACCACAAGTTCACCATTCAGTGCCAGGCTCTCGACCTGACGCCACCAATCAGGATCGACCTGCATTCGAAAATCGGGATCACCCATAATATCGCCGGGAAAGTTATCCCGAGCAGGGCTGTAGGGTGCGGGCTCGAAGGCCGCATAAGGCTCATTGAGAGGCGAGCCGTTCACAAAGACCTGTCCCTTTGTGATTCGCAATCTGTCGCCGGGAATTCCAATTACTCTCTTGATGAGCATGGGCGGCTGGGAGTGGTGAAAGACAATGATGTCGCCTCGCTGAACTTGCCGATAAGGCAAAAGCCAACTGGCGACGCGGCCGGCTGGGGCATAGATCTGCTTATTGAAAAGAAGAAAATCTCCCACCAGCAGCGTGCGCTCCATGCTTTCAGAGGGAATGAGGAAAGGTTGCAGCAGAAAGGTGAGCACAAATAACGCCACGACGATGGTTTGCAAGAGCGAGGCCAGCGCCTGCGGCAACGTCGGCAGATGCGGGTGAATGTGTGCCCACCGACGCAGAAGAGGACTGGGGGCCTCAACAGAAGTGCTCATCGCGCGCGTTTCTCCTCGTCCCCGGAGCCGGCCAGATTATCGAAGCCGGAGATCGGCAACCCGTGGGCTTTGCCGCGATCGGCTTCGTTTGCCAACAGAATGAGCGCTCGACGTGCTGCATCCTGTTCAGCGTGCTTCTTGGTGCGTCCGGTGCCACGAGCCAGCGGCTTCCCTTTCTGCCCGTCTTCTCCTTTCATCCGCACCTCGACGAGAAAACGCTTGTGATGATCCGGACCGCTCTCGCTCTTCAACCGATAAACCGGCGCTCCGGCGCGTGCCGCCTGCATGCGCTCCTGGAGTGCGGACTTGTAGTTTCCCAATGCCTGTCCAGAGCGCAATTCGAGAGCCAGACGTTCAGCCGCTTCGCCCATGACCCTGCCGCGGACGAAAAACCGAACGGGTTCAAGACCTCCATCGAGAAACAGCGCGCCCATCACAGCTTCCATGGTATTCGAAAGCACGGTGCTCCTGCGGCGCAGTCCGCTGCTCTCTTCGCCCCTGCTCAGACGCAGGTGCCTGCCCAAGCCAATGGCCTCGGCCACCTGTGCCATGTGTTGCCGGCTGACCAAACCGGAACGAATGCGCGTCAGTTCGCCTTCGCGCCACTCCGGGTGCAGAGTGAACAGCGTTTCCGCCACGACAAGCCCCAAAACGGCGTCACCTAAATATTCAAGGCGCTCATTGTCGGCTGGCGGAGATTTCTTGCCCGCATTCGCTTGCGCAATCTGGTGGGCAAGAGAACGATGGGTGAGTGCACGCACCAGCAGCTCCGGGTCCGAGAATTCGTGCCCCAGCGCAGCTTCAAGTTCTTTGAGATCTGCCTTCACTCCTGCCTCGATGCTTACCGTTGCTTACTGTATTAGATGCTTTTGACGCGTAGTTATGGGGGGTGAGAATGAAGCGCGAAACTGAAGGGGTTCGGTGCAATTCTCGGGGTCGCAGGAAATCGCAGAGCCGCCGCTGGAGGATCACTGCGGCTTCGGTGCGCCATCCCGGGGTTGGGCCACAGGCGTCTGGACTCCTGGGCCTCCGGATTCCTGCGCGACGGGTGGAGTGCCGGGCGCAGGGAGCTGCGGTGAAGTTGCAGGCGCGTCCCCTGTTTCGTCATCACAGTCACGCTCATGACCCCTTTGCACGTAGGCAGCTTTTATACCGCGTTCCGCAGCCAGACGGGTATCGAGTTGGCCGTCGCGTACAGCCAATGCTTCCTTGTATTCGGCCAAAGCTTCGTCGCGCTTGCATTCCAGGTCGAGCATCCGGCCAAGGTAGATATGCGACCAGGCAAGCAGCCGCTGCTCCTTGCTCATCGCAAGGGTCTTCTGGAAGTCTTCGACCGCCGCATCCGGATGGCCGGTCAGCAAATCCACGCGGGCCATGATGAAGTGGGCGCGAGCCGCGTCGGCCGTGGACTGGATGGTATCGGTCTGGTCAGCCAGCACCTTTTGCGCCATGGCGGAGGCCGCGGGAACATCTCCGCTGGCCAGCTTTGCCTCGGCCAGATCGAGTCCGGTCAATGGGCGCGGCTTGCTGTGCTGCAGGACATCCTCGTCGCCCTCTTTGTCGAATTCGGTCTGGCGCGCGCGGTGTACCTCGTGGTCGACATCCATGCCGTACACCATCTCGCCGATCGTATCTTTCAGGCTGGAAGGATCTTTTTCAAACTGCAAAAGCTGTTCATAAAAGTACTGCGTCAGCACATATCCCTGCCGCATATCATGCGCGACGGCGGCCAATTTCGCCGCATCCACCTTCTGCTGGTAGAGTTCACGCTCATGCTCGAACCGCGGCAACTGCGAACGGTCCACGTTCGCGGGAATGATGTACTCGGGGATTCCCGTATCCATGGTGCGCGCTTCAATGGCCTTGATCAAGCACTCGATGGTCAACGCGACGGTATCGGAGCGGAAGCGGAAATCGAGGGGCGCGTCGCGAACCTCCTTGAGGATCGGCTGCTCGCGGTCGATGGCGTCGGACCGCTGGTAAAGCAATGGATCGATGACGTAGTGCAGGTACGTGTGGCGCACGTCGATCATGGGAATCTTGCCATCGACCGGGGAAACGACAACCACGTAGTCAGTGCCGTAGATGCGAGCGTTCACCACCGAAGGCGACAGCTGGGGTTCAATCACCACGATGAACCTGCGCCCATCGTAAGTGGAGGCCGGCATCTTGAGATAGAGGTTGGCACTGACAATCATCCGCGAGATGGGATCATGCAGCTTGTCAATCTCGTCGTCGTAGGCGTGGTGCGAGGCCAGCCAAATACCATGCAGGTCGACCGCTGCTGCAAACGCGCGGAGCGCGGGCAGGATCTCGACGACCTGAGTGGAATCGGGCGGCATCTCCGTCAGGTCCGCCGTGACTTCAAGTTCCGGGGGCGGGGTCAAGTAAAGCGAGAGCGAGATGTATTGCGAGATGTCGCGCTCCGAACCGGTCATCCGGTGCTGTGTAATGTAAAGGCAGAGCGCATCACGCTTGGTACGGGCGTCTTCGCTTTGCGCGAGCGCTTGATTGATCTCATCCCGGACGTGCTTCCTGATGGGGGCACTGTCTTCCAGACCCTCGTCGTAGCCGCAGGCGTTCAGCGCCGCAGCCATGATGAACACCGGCTCAGAACTGATCAGCGAGATGGTTGGCCCGGCCGGATCGATGAGCGAAGGCGCTTTTTCGCGCGCGTAGATCTGGCCTGAAGAGGAACTTTGGCTGGAGCTACTGGACGATTGAGCCTGAGCGAGCGAGGGGATCAATCCGGTCAGCAGGCAGAAAACTGCGGCGAATATAAATGCGGAAACATGCGATCGACGAATCATGAAGGAACCCTGCGTCAAGTCTAGTTAGACCGCACGAGGGGGTCAAACGACAGCCGCCGCATTATCCGCGCACGGAAACGCCGGAGAATGACAGCACCGCAAGGCCGCGAACGGGCTGCCCGAAGAAGCGGGCAGGTTCAAAGCGGCTGAACAAGAGCAGATTCTCCACCTGTGAGCGGGTGACGGGGTCTGTGGGCCCGGAGACGATGCGATAGTCGTAGACCTCGCCCAGATCGTTGACGTACGCCTCAACGACAACCGGGTTGGAGATGGCGCTGGCGTCATTGTTACCCTGCGCATTCGAGAAATACATCAGGCGAGGGGCAGTCGCGTCGCCCAACGGCTCGTCGGGTGTAGCCTGGGCCGCTTCGGGCTGAGCAAACACAGTCACCAAAACTACAATGGTTCCCAACAGAAGGACCGCACTGGCGAATCCAGCGCCCGCCTGCAACAGGAACGGCCCCAGGGTGTTTTTCCACGCCAGACCCCAGCCTGTAAAGATGCTGCGACGGTTGCGCGCCCTTTCCTGGCTCACGGCGACACGAATCCGCAATGGCAGGTCCGCGGGCTCGGGCACCGGCCCCAGGCTGGCCAGCGAAGCCTGCAATTCACGCATAGATTTCAACTCGCGCGCACATTCGAGGCACTCCCGAAGATGCGCGTCGATCTCCTGCATTTCGCGTCCGCTTAACCGGCCGTCCAGATATTCCGCCAAGCCATTTCGCGCTTCATTGCAGCCGTTCATCGCGCCTCCTCTCTCAGGGAGATTTTCATCCCCGCCAGCGCTGTGGACCGCGATTCCGGCCGCGCGGCAGTCAACAGTGCCTTTAGACAGACACGCCCACGTGCCAACCGCGACTTCACGGTTCCCAAATTGACCCCTTGTATGGCCGCCACTTCCTCGTAGACGAATCCTTCGATGTCGCGCAGGATCACCGTGGTGCGGAACGGCTCGGGCACCTGGCGTAGCGCCCGCTCCACCCGTTGGCGGTTCTCCTCATGCAGGGCCATTTCGTAGGGCGATTCCGTAGGATCCACCAGAGTATCCTTCAACTGCGTCGGCGTTCCGCAATCTCCCTGCGCCATTTCCTGCTCCATGGGGACGTCCTGCTGCTGATGCCTGACCCACCAGCGCCGCTGGTTCGACGCCTCGCGCAAGGCAATGCGGTAGATCCAGGTTCGCAACGAAGACTCACCGTGAAATCCGCGAATCCCGCGGAAGACTTTCACGAAAACTTCCTGGGTAAGATCGGCGGCATCGGCGGAGTTGTGCACTGTTCGCACCAACAATGAATAGATGGGCTGGTGATACCGCGTGATCAGCCAAGCGAACGCTTCCTCGGATCCGGCCCTCAATTCCTCGACGAGAGCCGCCTCATCCGATTGGAACGACAACGCACTGGCAAGATTGCCCATGGTGAGGTCCGCCTGCAATTCCGTGTCCTCCCACGTTACCGCATATCAGCCATAGGCTGCACGTTCGCTCATCACGCCATCCCCGGCCTGAATGGTTATTCGAGGCCGCGTACTTTCTTCTCTAAGCCGTTTAGCCCGAGAAGCCGTCTTCGGCCATGGATTCATCTCTCCATGCGTACCGCATTCTGACCCATGTGCCTACCGTGTTAGACACCGGGACCGCCTCCAGTGTTCCCGGACGCTCCCGGACGCGCTCGCAGGGAATTTCCGAGCTATGAAATGTTTGTTGATTGTGTCAACAGGCTTCTGGATGATTATGGTGTGAAGACGATCCTGCGCCCCTTTGACTCGCGTTCCCACGCCGTCTCAACTTCGGCCAGTGGGATCGGCTCGGCAGCGACCTTCAGTGTTCCGGCCGCCGCCAACTTGAAGAAGCCGGGAAGCTCGGCGAGGATCCGGTCCAGCCGGGCCGCGCCAAAGCCGCTCCCCAACAGGGTCAAGTCGATGCTCCGCAGAATCGCGCCTGGCAGGGTGATCGTCGGGCCCGCACTGGTACCCACCTCCACGAGCCGCGTTCTGTGCGTGGCCTCGACTTTGAAGCCCTTTGCGAGGGCCTCCAGCAGCAACTCCGTGGGCCGGCCCCAGAGATAATCAACGACCAGATCGATGCCCTTGGCCGCTTCAGCGGCAAAGGCATCGCGCACCGCATCGTCCGGCTGGCCGAGCGGGATCACGGCGTCCAGATCCGCCCCGGCCAAGGCTTCGACATTGCGCCCCGCGCCAATCACGCGCTTGGCGCCGAGAATCCGCGCAGTCTGAATGGCAAGCTGCCCGGCGACGCCGGTCGCACCAAGAATGAGGACTGTCTCTCCCGGCGCAAGGCCGGCCCGTTCTTTCAGCATGACCCACGAGGACATGCCGGGGTTTGCAATCGCCGCAGCCTCCACATCGTCGAGCCCGTCGGGAATGGGAATGCACATCTGCCGCGGCGCGGCCGCAAGCTCAGCCATCGTTCCCCACGGCTTACGCACTAATCCGAAGTAAACGCGCTGACCGTCATCGAGAACGCCGACGCCATCCACACCCGGCACGGCCGGTCCTTGTCCGGCACCGGCGCTCGCGTAGTGCGAGCCGCTCGCCAGAGCCTTCACGATGGGATGCAATCCCGCCGCGCGCACCTTCACGAGCACTTCGCCATCTTGAGCCGAGGGTTCGGGGAACGATTGATACTTCGGCGCCTGGCCGGGAACATTGACGACGGCAGCCTGCATCGAATTCATCTCCTGTGCTGAGAGATTATCAAGCCTGGATTCATTGCCCCGATCTTTCGATTCGGTCTCTCCGGCTTAGGATAAGGATTGGAGGCATGTGGCAATGTTTTCCGCCCATCCAATTGGCTTTGTTCATAGTCCTTACCGCGAATCCTCAGCGATTCCCAAAGGGATTGGCGCGCGGCACGATGCCGAAGGCGTTATCGAGGTCGTGCGTGAGTTCGAGGCGGGGCTGACTGACATCGACGGCTTCTCGCACCTGTTCGTCCTTTGGCAGTTCGACCGCGCCGATGGATTCGATCTTATCGCGCATCCACCCACGGATCAGGGCCGGCCTCACGGAGTGTTTGCCACGCGGTCACCGCGCCGGCCAAACCCGATCGGCCTGACCGTTGTCGAATTGCTGCAGCGGGAAGGTTCGTCGCTGCATGTGCGCGGCGTAGACATGCTCGACGGTACACCGGTCCTCGACATCAAGCCTTATCTTTCCAGCATTCCTCCGGAGAAGCTGCGGCGAGGATGGCTGGCTGAAGCGGAGAAACGCTGGGAACAAGGGACCCAGGGAACCAGGGAACAAGAAAACAGGAGCCGCTAGATTCTGACATGCCGGCGGTTCATCGAGTATCCAGTTTCATTGAGCCGCCGAGGTCGCGGCCTTGGTCCCTTGGTCCCCCGGTCCCTGTTCCTACGGGATTCCCAGAATCTTGTGTGTCTGCAGGCTGAGCCGCCAGCGAGGATGTTCCAGGCAGTACTTGAGCGCCAGCGCCGTGTTCTCTTCGCGAGCAGGCCCGTCCATGGGTTGCAGGAAAAAATGGCGAAACGGCATCTGCTCAAAATCCTTCGGTTCCGCGCCAGCCTGTGGGTAAACCAGCTTCAGTTCGTCGCCGCTTCGCTGCTTGAAACCTGCGCCGGCCTTGGGACTGACGCAAATCCAATCGAGGCCTGCCGGGGCCGGGATGGTTCCGTTGGTCTCGACCGCAATCTCAAAATGAAGGGCGTGCAGTGCGTCGATCAAATCTTTATCAATCTGCAAAAGAGGTTCGCCGCCCGTACAAACCACGAGGCGCTTTCCGAGTTCGGCGTTTGCCGGCCATTGCCGATGGACGGCCGCCGCGAGAGCTTTAGCCGAGGCGAAGCTTCCTCCGCCACGTCCGTTGGTGTCGGCAAAATCCGTGTCACAGAATTTGCAGATGGCTGAGGCACGATCCTGCTCGCGTCCCGACCAGAGATTGCATCCGGCAAATCGGCAAAAGACTGCCGGCCGGCCCGTCTGGGCGCCCTCACCCTGAAGCGTATAGAAGATTCTTTGACTGCGTAACTCATAAAGACAGCTTCCCGCTGCTAGCTCCTAGCTTCCAGCTCATTTTGCAGATCGCAACGTCGTCAACTCCGCCCCGAAAAAGCTAGAGGCTAGAAGCTAGGGGCTAGCGCCTAGTCTTCATCAGCGGGTCTTCGATCCCATTTTCCCGAAAACCCTTTTGCCTCAAAAGGCAGGAGTCACATTGGCCGCACGGTACTCCCGTGGGCGAGGGATCGTAGCAACTGCTGGTCAACCCGTAATCGACGCCCAGGCCGCTCCCCAGGCGGATAATCTCCGCTTTGGAAAGCGCGATAAGCGGGGTATGAATCTTGAGCGCCTGACGGCCCTCCACGCCCGTCTTGGTCGCCAGGTTAGCCATTTTCTCGAATGCAGCGATGTATTCAGGCCGGCAATCGGGGTAGCCGGAATAGTCGAGCGCATTGACGCCCAAATAAACATCGTTAGCGCCCAGCACCTCGGCCCAAGCCAATGCAAAGGCGAGAAAGATCGTATTGCGCGCGGGTACATACGTAATCGGGATGCTGCCGGACATTTCCTGAGTCGTCCGGCCTTTCGGAACCGCGATGTCGTCGGTGAGAGCCGAGCCTCCGAAGGCGCGCAGGTCGAAAGCCACTGTGCGGTGCTCTGCGACGCCAACTGACGCGGCGACGCGCTTTGCAGCCTCAAGTTCCCATGCGTGCCGCTGGCCATAGGAAAACGAGAGTGCGTATGCCTCATAGCCTTCGCTTTTGGCGACAGCAAGAACCGTCGCCGAGTCGAGACCTCCACTCAGCAGAACGACGGCGCGTTTGGGGTGTAGTTCCATGATCCGGCGATACCTGAAGGTCAGACTCCGAACCGATGCGCCGTTCCTATCGACGTGGGCGATCACGCAGAGCATCTCTTTCAAAAAGTGTAATGCAGTCACTAGACCAGCGCCGCTGCGTTGTGCCTCCAACCAGGGGCACCGAGAACGAGCGCAAAGGGTCGTAAACAACCATGACTCATTTCACGTCATCCGAACTCGTGCGATGGGCAGTGAAGGCAAGGTGAGGATCGGAATCTCGGGATGGCGCTATGGCCCCTGGCGCGGCACCTTTTATCCGGAGAAGCTGGCGCATCGCCGCGAGCTCGAGTTTGCTTCGCGGCGATTCGACACCATCGAACTGAACGGGTCTTTCTATTCCCTTCAAACGCCAACAAGCTTCGCGCGATGGCGCAATGAAACTCCTGAGGATTTCGAATTCTCGATCAAGGGGTCCCGATTCATCACGCATATGCGCCGGCTGCGGGAGATCGAAACTCCTCTCGCCAATTTCTTTGCGCAGGGATTGTTGCGGCTTGGCTCTAAACTCGGCCCGTTCTTGTGGCAATTTCCGCCGAATTTTGAATTTGACCCAGAGCGCTTCGATCGGTTCTTTCGGCTTCTGCCGAAAACACTGGACGCGGCAGCTCAACTTGCAGGCAGGCACGACGATCGGATGAAGAAGCGGGCATGGACCGAGACTGAAAGAAACGGCCGGTTGCGTCACGCCATCGAGATCCGCAACCAGAGTTTTGTGAACGAAGAATTTATCCGCCTGCTGCGCAAGTACAAACTTGCCTTGGTTGTGGCCGACGCGGTGGAGTGGCCGCGCCTGATGGACGTGACAGCCGACTTTGTTTACTGCCGGCTGCACGGAAGCAAGGAAATCTACACCAGCGGCTACGGACCCAAAGCACTTTCGCAATGGGCCGCGCGCGTGGTTGCGTGGTCGCGCGGAAAAGAATCACCGGAGGGGGATCGAGCCAGCAATAAACCAGCGGCTCGTCGCGATGCGCGGGATGTTTATGTGTATTTTGATAACGATGCCAAGGTGCGTGCGCCCGTGGATGCAGCCGCGCTGCGGAAGCTGGTGGATCGCGCACTGGGAGCGTGAGAAGCGGCGATTCGAGCTAAACGCCTTTTCCGATATCCATCGAGGGCGGAATGGGGTTGCGTTCGTCGATGTAGGCGTTGATGCACTGGTCCAAAACGCCCTTGGCTTCCAGAATGAACTCAACCGCGTCGCGCGCCGCGCCATAGCCGCCACCGTTCGGCGTCACGAAGTGCGCTTCGGCTTTCACGCGTTCGCGCGCATTAGCAACGGCCACCGCGAAGCCCACTTCACGCATCGCCGGCAGGTCGATTACGTCATCGCCCACATAGCAGATCTCGTCAAGCGCCACGCCTTCCCGGGCGATAATTTCGCGAATCGCCTTCATCTTGAAGGCGCAACCCTGGTAGACGAATTCAAGTTTGAGATCGCGGGCGCGAGTGGCCACGGTCTCACTAATGCGCTTGGTAATCACGCCGCACTTCAGCCCACCGAGGCGCGCCAGCGAAATCGCCGTGCCGTCGTGCGCGCTGTAGCCTTTGGCCTCGACCATGGTGGTCGATTGCACGCCGAAGCCGATATTGTCTTTGCCGCGGAGTTCTTCCAGAACTCCGCTCTGCGCAGAACCGGGCACCAACCAGATGGTGCCGTCGGTCCAAACGCCATCCACATCGAATAGGATGATTTTGATTTTGCGGGCGCGATCTTGCGCGGTAAGTGCCATGATTCGATTTTACTGGGCGCGCCTAAACATTCGCTGACGAAATGCTGCGGATTTACGAGAGAATACGAAGGTGGATCGAGACACACCCACTCCCGCGCCGCTCGCCCAGCCAGGGCTCGCACCCGAAGACTACTACTTCGAAGGGGTGAATCTCGTTTTCACCGCCGCGTACCACCTCAAGCGCGGGACGTGCTGCGGGTCAAGCTGCCGTCATTGCCCTTTTCCCGGGAATTCAGCCCCGAAATCCGAGCCGATGAAAGCCGAGTAGCAGCCGGTAGTGCCGCAATGAAATTTCCTGCTGGCTGAGTGTAACGCGGCGGTGTTATAAATCCAGACTTGCGGAAGCAGAGCCTTACTTTCGCGTTGCGGAGGTTTCCCAAAACCTCCGGCTCAGCTCAAAACGAACAGATTCTCAAGATCGAGGAGGGAAAGATGGGAATTCTCATGTGGATTCTGGTCGACCTGGTAGCAGGCTGGCTCACGGGCAAGATCATGAAGGGCTCCGGCTACGGCTTCTTCGTGGACATCCTTCTGGGCATTGCCGGCGCTTTGGTAGGCGGCTTTATCGCCGATCACCTGGGCCTGGACGCGCACGGCGGATTCCTTTACAGCACGTTGATCGCTTTAGGCGGCGCGATCATTCTGGTGGCCATTCTCCGGCTGCTGAAGCGCGCGTAACGCCATCCATTCCGCGTGGCATCGCGAAATGGATGGGACAAGGGGCAGTCTTACTGAGCCTCGCCAGATGACGACGATTGGACTGCGGGCGGCGCGCCTGGTGGCGCCGCCGGTCCGCGCACCAGAATTGCAAAGCGCGGAAAGGCAAAGCTGCCTGCAGCGTCGTCAATCACGTTTAACTGGCAAACGTATTGACCCGGCGTGAGCCCATTCAAAGGCACATCGAGCTCAATCGAAACGGCATTGCGCCCTTCGACGTTGATCGACTTGGCTTGTACGATTGGCGTTTCGTAGACTTTTGCCGATCCCTGGATGAGTTCCAGACTGCTGAGCAGATCGACCGCTGATTTGGACTCCTTCGGCGCTCCTTCGGCGGCTTTATCGTGGGCCGGATCGTAGATTTCGTAGAGAAGATACATGTGCTGGTCCTGGCGAAAAACGTGGCTGATGTTCGGCACGTATTCTTCGCCGTTTCGTACCAGGGGGTCGTCTTTCTTGCTTGGCCCGCGCTGCGATGCCAGCACGATGGAACTCATCTTCAACGGAGCCTTCCTAAGATCCGGTAGCGTAACGTCTGCAATGAACGAACCCATCCGTCCAGTCTGGTTTTCGCGAACCACGAACTTGAGCTGATATTTGCCCGGTGGCAGGTTAAAGCTGGTTGTGTACTGGATGTTCTTCTGTCGCGCCTGAAGCGCCGGATCAAGATTGAGCTTGACCGTATCGCGCACTCTCCCCACCGGCCGCTGAGATTCATCGATCACCGCTCCGATAATGTCGAGCGTGGCCTTGTCTTTGTCGCCACCTTTGACAAACGGGATCTGCGAGCCGGGCACGACGAGGGAAACCGGCATGTAGAATCGGTTTTCGTCGAGACGGAAGTACATGGCGTTCATATAGACCGCCATGTCGGTGGCCGGCAGATCGCTGGCCAGTTGATCCTGGAGTTCCTGCTCGCGGTCCTCCTTGCCGGAGTGCCTGAAGTCCGCGGGCGCATAGTAGCCGGGCCGGTATTCGAGTTTGATACCTGGCCGGTCGATCTTCACCGTCAGCTTGCGGTACTTGCCGTCGCGCGCAGGATTCGTGGAGTGGAATCCAATGGCGTAGTAGGCCGAATTATCTTTTTGCACCTGCGCAAAAGCCGGCGCAAAGTCATTCGAATCGAAGAATGCTTTGCCGCCGGTGTCGCTCGATAGTGTTGCCATCACCTCCTGCGTCGCAAAGTTCTGGTTCATGTTGTTGGCGAGCGCACCGCCATTGAATCCGCTCTGCCCGCGCAAACTGCCGGTCGAAGCATCACCCAGCGGGGTCACAGCCTGCAACCCACGCGTGTCCACGCTGTAGATGGCCAGGTCGGCGCGCACCGCCGCGTTGATCGCAGACCGTAGCGAAGCTTCGTTCTCAATGCCGTCGCGCGAGATACCGCCGGAGAAGTAGAGCAGCGACTTCTTTTCATTGATTTTTGAGAGCGATTGCGAGATCGCGCGCAACGCAAAAAGCTCGCGGTCGGTGTTCAGATCGTTGTATTCGCTCTCGTCGGGCGTGTACGCGGTCGTATCTTCCACCTGGTTCGAATTGGAGTTTGCGCCCTGCGCAAATCCCTGGCCCTCGGTGCCGTTATAGGCGCCAACTTCGTTCATGAGCGCGTTTTTGTCGGCGGTAAAATCCTGGTCGACGTTCAGGGTGTCGCCGAGCGAGACCAGAGCCACGAGATCGGCCGGCTGCATCCTGGTCTTAAGAAACGCTCGCGCCGCATCCACGCAGCGCTCCAGGTCTTCGGGCTGCATTGAAGTCAGGTCGAAGAACATGACAATCAAGCGGTGGTTGCGCAATTCTTCTGGTTTGGCGACCACCACGGCCTTGCTGCCGGTGGGGCCGGCGGCAAGCCCGCTCACCGTGGCCTCCCTGAGCGGTGTGGCCATATCCACACTCTCGAAGTCGAAAGTGTCGATCTGCTGCTCCTTTCCGTTTTCAAAAATCTTGAAGTCGCTCTGCTTTAGTCCTTTCACGAGCTCGCCGGTTTTGGCGTCGCGCGCCACTACGTTGGTGAGCACAAGCTCGGCGTTTGCTTTGAGCGTGAAGCCGCCCTGCGGCGTACTTGAAACCTGCGCGGAACCTTGCGCGGAGACAGGGCGCGCTCCCGGAGACCCAAACGCCAGCAAGCCGAGCACGACCCCGATTTTTTGGATCACTCCGCTCATCTCACTCCAGCCCGCCCGATCTTTTCGGCTCTTGCTTTTCCAACTCCGCTATCTCCGCTAACACCGCTGGCTCCGCTGCACTTCAAAACCTGAATCTGGCCATGAACTGAAATTGCCGCATTTGACCGACTGAAGTCACCTGGCCGAATTGCGGCGCGCCATACGTGGTGTTCACGCCCGAGTACTGCACCGTATTAAAGACGTTGGTGATGTTGGCGCGCATCTCAAGAGTGCGTGTTTCGCCCATGCTCACGGTCTTTGACAGCGAAATGTTATTCGAGACTGTACCTGGCCCTTCAATCGAGTTGCGGGGCGCGCTGCCGAAGTAATCGCAGAATCCCGGCGTATTGCCGGGCGCCGAGTAGGCCGCGGTGTTGAACCACTTCCGCAGCGAACCGCCGCCGGCGGTTACAGATTGTCCTGTCAGATTTGGCCGGAGCGCGCTTGTGTTGCCGCACTCCACGCCTTGCGCGGTGGGCTCGAATCCGGGGGACAGCCAGGATCCGGTGGCGAAATTGAAGCTGCCGGACATGGAAAACCCTTCAAGGATGTGCGACCCCACTCCCGTCGTAATCCAGTATTTGTCGGGCCCGAATGGCAGCTCCAAGAGATAAGTGCCGTTCACCTGGTGGCGGATATCGAGGACCGAGTGGCCCTCCTCCGCGGCCGGATTCTGCCAATCCTGCACCAGGGAGCCGCCACTTCCGTTGACCGACGTAGCATCGTCGATGGCATGACCGTATTGATAGTTCGCGCCCAGTGACACGCCGTGAGACAGCCGCTTGTTCACGCGGACGGTGCCGGCATTCATCTTGTAATACGCCGCAGCCTCGTCGTAGGTGAACAGCAACCCTGTGGGATCGGTGCCCGGACTGGATGGCAGCGCCCGCGGCGCGAGCTTCACGTCAAGATGATTGGATCGCGCTCCGTTATAGCCGATGTTCATCACGATGCCCCAGGGCAGCGTCTTCTGAATGTCGAGATTCCACGCCATCACGTAGGGCAAGCCATAATGGGGATCGAGCGCGTAATTGCCGATGGGGTTCGGTGCGGGAAAAGGTGGCAAACCTGTGCTGTTGAACAGGGCGAAGCACGTCAGTGGCAAAGTCTGCGCGCAGGCCGTCGACGGTGTGTTCCCCACAGCCTCCTTATTCGATTGCAGGTCCGTGAAGGGCGGCTGGTGCGCCATGGTCGAAGCAAAGCCCCCGTACTCGCCTACCGTGTAGTTGGTGCCAAACCCGGCACGCACGACGGTCTGCTTGATCTTCGGCACGCGCCAGGCAAGGCCGACGCGGGGCTGGAATGCTTTGTGCCAGGGAAGGACGAGCGAATCGGGCAACCCATTCATCCCGGCAGTCTGCTCGGCCTCGCTTGAGAATCCGCCATCGGGATTGGTGGCTATGTCGGCCAGGTGCCCGTATTTTTCGGTGTAAGGCGCGAAGAACTCCCAGCGCACACCGTAATTCAAAGTGAATGAAGGCAGCATCCGCCAGTCGTCCATGGCGTAGGCGTCAACCACGTTGTCGCGCAAATAGCTTTTCGCCAGCGAGGAGTTGAGCGTCGTAGACTGCGGCAATCCGAGCAGAAAATCGGCGATGGAAGAGCCGGTAGCCGGGTCCTGCGCGGCATCCTCTGTAAACAATCCTGTAAAGGCAAAATCCCCGGTGGCATTGGATCCGGCGAGGAAGTCATGGTGTACGCGGCGGTAGTCGCCGCCGAAGCGCATGTTGTGCTTGCCGTGAATCCAGCTCAGGACTTCAGTGAATGAGATGGTCTGCGCGATGGAAAAACTCGGCTGCGTTTCGCTCAGACCCTGGATGCCGTTGCTGAGCGAAACGTCGGGAACACCGTAGTTGAGCGGTACGTTGTTCGGAATAGTCAGGCTGGCGGCCGCCGCAGGATTGTTGGTGGTGTCAGTAAAGAAGTTCGTGGTGTGGCTGTTGCTGCGATTCCAATTGACATTCGAGATGCTGGTGAATCGGTGGTAGCCCACTGTGTAGCCCGCCTGCAAAGAATAAGAGCTGGAAGCGCTCTTGCCGCCCAGGTCCGGGAACAGGTTCACCAGGTCGGAAGCGGAGTGGGACCAGTTGTAATTGAGATTGATACTTTGGCGAAGGCCCTGATTCGCCGAACCGTTGCGGCGTCCTCCGCCCCCGAATCCGCCGCGCCCGCCGGGCTGCGTGGCATTCGCTCCGAGGCTGCGGTTATAGCGGATGCCGGCTTGCGTGGAATTCGATTGGCCAGTGGTCAGCAGGTGATAGTTGTAGCCGTTGATGGTGCTTCCAGCTGGCAGATTCGGTGCGGGGAAATAGTTGAGAAGCGCCATCGCCTGCGGAGAGATGGACTGGCCCGGAATTCCCGTTGGCGGAATCACGTTGGGCGTGGCGTTGTAGGTGAATTGCTGGCCGGTGACGGGATCGTAGATCGGCGGCAATCCGGCGGCCGAGAAATCGCCCGTGCGTTCCGCATCGGTGGGAACTGTCGCATAAAAATCGTGGGGCGTTGATTGGCGCGTGCCGGAAAGAGTGAGAAAGACTGTGTCCTTGCCGCTGGGCTTGGTCAGGTGCGGAAGATACGGTGCGCTCATCAAAGAGAGCGTGAAGCGATTCGATCCATTGGGCGGCTGCATCTGCGGCTGCCCGAGAAGCGAAAACGGAAGCGCATTGATGGCCGAATTCGTGCCGTTCCAGGCAATGGCCCCGTGCGGCTGTCCGGGATTGAAGTTGCGGAAGTTCCCGCGTCCGCCCCCTGCCCCGCCCCCTCTTCCGCCGAATCCTCCGGCCCCACCACCGAATCCCCCGCCGCCGAAGCCACCCCCTCCAAATGCACCACCAAAGCCTCCGCCGCCCCCGTAGCCGCCAAACAGTCCGCCCTGGCCGGTTTGACCACCTTGTCCATTGAGGCCGCCTTGCGCTTGAATCGATAGCGCCGCATCGCGAATACGATCGGGATCGAGGCCAGCCAGCGCGCTCACCTGGCCCGCCTGCCCGCTAATCGCAACGGACTCCTCACTGAAATCGGAGTTGCCGGCGATTGAGGGCAAAGCAGTGCCGCTGGCTCCGGTCCGAGCCGGCGGTTGTGTCTGTGTCGGAGCTCAGCGCATTCAGCAGGCTCATGTTCTCAGTCGCAGTGCCCGCCATCTGCTGAACGATTTGCTCGCCGCCGCCCTGGCGGGCGACTTGTTGAGCCAGTTGCCGATCGATCTCAGCTTGCCGCGAAGCAAGAATCAGCTCGAAGTTCACGGTCTGGTCGTGCGTGGAAGCATTCAAAACGGCTTCCTGAGATCCTTGAGCGAACGCCGCGAATTGAGTGCGGATGACATAACGGCCATTTTGCGGAATATTCAACTGCCACGAGCCGGTAATGTCGGTGGTCGTGGAATAGCGTTTGCCGGTGAGGGTGTTCTGCGCAGTGACAGTGACGCCCGGCAGCGGGATGGTGCCGCTCTTGACTACGCCACGCAGTTTGCCGCCGGTGACGGTTTCGGGCGATGACGATCCGGCCGGTGCAGCGATGGTTGAAGGAGTTTGTTCCGCCGGAGTTTGCGTCGCAGGAGGCTGCGGCCATGCGATCACGCATGCGGCGAAAACATACCCCGCCGCACTCGCACGCCTCATTGCTGCCTGCCACATTGGGTTTCCCGACCTCTCTTATCAGTATTCAGTCTGACGAGCCTTGCCGCGTGAAGGTTTACGAAGCCGAAGCCCGGGCCGAAAGGACGTGACCTGCGGTTGATCAATTGAACCCCAAGAAGAGATTTGCACTTGCAATCCCCGGGCGCACCATGTTAACTCTCAAGTTAATAGTTTTCTGATAGCTGCCACGTAAGTAAACGTGGCACACAAGGACGCCCAATGAGCATAAAGATCGGGACCACGATTCGCGCCTACCGCCTGCAAAAAGGATTGTCGCAGGGGGATATCGAAAAGAAAACCGGACTATTACGCTGCTATCTCTCGCGCGTGGAGAATGGCCATACCGTGCCCTCGCTGGACACGCTGGCCAAAATCGCGCACGCGCTCGACCTGCCCATCGCGCAATTCTTTGCCAGCGACACCCTGTCCCGGCAGATGAATACGCAGAATCTCTCCGACGACGAGTTGCGTTTCCTCACCCAGCTTCGCCGCTACTCGACGAATCTGAATGAGAGCGACCGAAAGCTGCTTTTGGCCATGGTGAAGAAATTCTCTGCGACGGCGGTGCGGTAGTTGAGCCGGCCTCAACTCTGCGGCGGCGGTATATGGGCCACATAAAACCCGAATAGCACGAGAAGCAACACCACCAGCGCGACCGTCAGCCTTAGTTTGAACTGGAAATCACTGCGCGGCGAGCCAATGCGCGGCACCATCGGAGCCGCGAAAAGCAGCCCGCACAGGAAACCGCCGATGTGCGCCGAGTTGTCGACTTCCACGCCGGTAAAGCCGCTGCCGAAGTTGATCGAGAGACCGATCACGAGATTGATGGCGGCAAAGTAAATCACGGACTTGCGCAGTTTTCGCACTTCCTGCGGCGGCACCGGCAACATTCTTGACTTCAGCAGCACGATAAGCGCGCCGGCAATGCCAAAGACCGCGCCAGACGCTCCCGCCCCGGCCTGAAAATAGGCCGCTCCTGATGCATCGTGAATCGGCCGTACCCAGTTGTAGAAGGTGGAAAGCAAATTCCCGGCAGCGCCGGTGAGGATGTAGGCAGCGAACAAACCGAACGATCCCATCAGAGGCTCGGCAAGCAATCCAAGGTTCCACAGGCACCACATGTTTGTAGCCAGGTGAAGAATGCCCACATGTACAAACATCGCGGTAACAATGCGCCACCATTCCCCGTAAACCAGCACATTGTTGGGTCTGTCGGCGCCCCAAACCATTAATTGATCGAGGGTCGGCATCCACACGCTGCAGCCGCGCGCCACCATGGCCACAAACACGGCGCAATTGATGCCGACGAGGAGATAGGTAGCAGGCGATTCCGCCCATGCGGGACGCCGTCGCCGTTGCGGCGGCGCGGTCTCAATCGAGGGAGGCAGAATCTCCGGCGGGGGCGTCGAGGAATAACTTCCCATACCATCACTCTAAAGCATTCCTATGTAAACGCCTGCCCAGGGTTTCCAGCGGGCGAAGTGCAATACGAACCGCCATCCACAGCCTGGTTCCACGCTTCGACATTCGGCTCGCCGCAGCGATGTAGTCTGGAATTTGATCTGCCCGCGGCGGCCCGTGCCGAAGTAGCATGCGGGCCGCGGCGGATTTTGACAATCAGGAGTGGCGTTTTGAGCTCGGAATTCGATACACGTGATACTGCCGCAAACCAAATTGGCGCGAAGCCCATTCGCCGCGCGCTGCTGAGTGTGACCGACAAAAGCGGACTGGTTGAATTTGCGCAGGTGCTCAAGGGTTTTGGTGTGGAACTGGTTTCGACCGGGGGGACGGCAAAAGCGCTGCGCGAGGCCGGTCTGGCGGTCAAGGACATCGGCGAGCTGACGGGTTTCCCGGAAATGCTCGATGGCCGGGTGAAGACGCTGCATCCGCGCGTGCACGGGGGCCTGCTTTACATTCGCGGCAATGCGGAGCACGAAGCCGCAGTGGCGGCTCACGGCATCGAGCCCATCGACATGGTGGTGGTGAATCTCTACGCTTTCGAGAAGACCGCGGCGCAGCCGGGTGTTGGCTTTGGGCACCTCATCGAAAACATCGATATTGGCGGGCCTTCGATGGTACGATCCGCAGCAAAGAATTTTGAGGATGTTGCGATCGTGACCCGCGTGTCGGACTACGCGGCCCTGGTCGAAGAGCTGAAAGCCAATGGCGGTGCGCTTACTCGCGCCACACGCTGGCGGCTGGCAAAGCAGGCCTTCGCGCTCACCGCTGCCTACGACGCGGCTATTGCGAACACCCTGGAGCGGATTGCCGAGGCTCCGCTTCCTGCTTCTCCCGCAGCGCCTGATCTCGCTTCTCTTCCTTCCACCTTGCGCATCAATCTTCCACTGGCTCAGGCGCTGCGTTACGGAGAAAACCCGCATCAGCGCGCCGCGCTTTATGCCGACGGCTCCGGCCGCGGCATCGCTGGCGCAACGCAGTTGCAGGGCAAGGAACTGAGCTTTAACAACCTTGTCGATTTGGACGCATGCTGGGAGCTGGCGCAGGAGTTTGAAGAACCCGCCGTCATCATCGTCAAACACACCAACCCCTGCGGAGCTGCCACCGGCGTGACGATTCTTGAGGCTTACCAAAAAGCGCTGGCCTGTGATCCGGTCTCTGCCTTCGGCGGAGTCATCGGCATCAACCGCGAAGTGGACGCGAACGCCGCCGAGGAGATCGCCAAGCTCTTCGTCGAGGCGATCGCGGCGCCGGGTTTCTCACCTGAAGCCCGCGAACGCTTTGCCGCAAAGAAGAACCTGCGCCTTGTGGAGGTTCGCGCCGCCGAACCGGGCCCGGTGGTCAAGCATGTCTCCGGAGGGCTCCTATTGCAGGACGCCGACACCGGCCGCGTGACAGAGTCGGAACTGAAGGTGGTCACATGGCGTCCACCCTCAGCCGACGAATTGCGCAGCCTGCTCTTTGCATGGCGTGTATGCAAGCACGTCAAATCGAACGCCATCGTTTACGCGCGCGACGGCCAGACGCTGGGCGTGGGTGCAGGACAGATGAGCCGTGTGGACGCCGCCAAATTCGGCGCCATGAAGGCTGTGCTGCCACTGAAAAACTGTGTTGCCGCCTCCGACGCATTCTTTCCCTTCCCGGACGGCCTCGAGGCTGTTGCCCAGGCAGGAGCGACCGCGGTCATTCAGCCGGGCGGGTCGGTTCGGGACGAGGAAGTCATTGCCGCGGCGGACAAATTGGGTCTGGCCATGGTCTTGACCGGAATCAGACATTTCCGGCACTGAGAAGCCTTAGAGACGGGCACAGAATCGGCGGGGGAGTTGTCTGCCCGCGTTGTGACCCTTTAGTTTCAGGAAATCCCGCAATCTGCCGCGCATTTGCGACGAATGACAGGTAAAATCGTCTTACTGGTAGGCAGGTTCGCTTGAGTATCCGCTGCCTGTGCCGTGTCTTTCTTGCCTGATTTGCGGCTAAGAACCTATGGAATTCCCTTCATGATGAGAAAACTCCCGCTTCGTGTCGCGCCCAAGTATGCCGTCGCGATTCTCTTTTTGCTGCCACTCGGGTTCGCCCGGGCGCAGAATTCGCCGGTGACCAGCCCGGTGACCCCGACCAAGGCCGCGCCATTGGAAACTGCAAAGGCCGATGCTGGTTCGAAACCGGCAATAACGCCCGATAAAGCAGCGATGACAGAACCTGACCGCGCCCAGGCTTACTATCACTTGGCATTGGCCAGCGTTTATGAGGATGACGCCATCTCCGAAGGGCGTACCGATGAACTGAACCAGGCTATCGAACAGTACAAGCTTGCCCTCGATGCCGATCCCGATTCCGCCGAGCTGAGCGACGATTTGGCGGGGCTTTACTTCCGCGCCGACCGCGTGCACGATGCCGAGACGACGGCGCGCACGCTGCTGAAGTCCCATCCTGACGATATCGACGCGCACCGGCTTTTGGGGCGCATTTACCTGAGGCAACTGGGCGAGGGCGCAAACGGCGGCGCATCGTCGGTGAGCTCCGGCAACGTGCTCGACCAGGCAATTGCCGAATTCGAGAAGATTGTTGCGCTTCAGCCCAGAAGCGTGGAAGACCACATGGTCCTGGGGCAGCTTTATACGGTTAAACATCTGCCGGAAAAGGCAGAGGCCGAATTCAAGACTGCGCAGGCTATTGAACCGGAGTCAGAAGAGGTGGTTCTGAACCTGGCGCGGCTGTATGCAGAAAGTGGCGACTTACCACATGCCGTAAAGGCCATTGAGGCGGTTCCCGTGAGTGGTCGAACGCCGAAGATGGAATTTACCCTGGGTGCCCTGTACGACCAGCTAAAGCAGCCCAAGGACGCCATCGCCGCCTATCAACGCGCTGAGGATCTGGAGCCTGGCGACCTGCAGACGATGGATGCCCTTGCCGCCGCTCTTCTCAGCGCCGACGAACTCGATGAGGCCCTCAAGGAGTATCAGGCGCTTGCCGAGGCCGACCCGGAAAACACCGAGGCTCTGGTCCACATCGGCGAGATTCAACGACGCCAGGGCAAATACGAAGACGCGCTGGCCACAATTCGCAAAGCGCGAAAAATCGATCCGACTTCATTGGAGGCGGGCTTCAATGAAGGGCTGCTCCTCGACATTCTAGGCCGCTTCGATGACGCCATTCAAACCTACCAGGAAATGGTCGACGCCACTTCGCACGCCAATGGCGCGTACAAGGAAGATGAGAAAAGCAACCGGGCTATCTTTCTGGAACGCCTTGGGGCTGTTTATCTCGAGGAGAACAAGACCGATCCGGCAGTCGCTGCGTACCAGAAGATGATCGATATGGGTGAAAGTTATGCAGCGCGTGGCTACCAGGGTCAAGTGGACGCGTACCGCACGGCTCATCAGTTTGACAAGGCGATCGCGGTCTCCCGCAAGGCTGTTGCCGCCAATCCCCAGGACCGCGACCTGAAGCTGATGCTTGCCGGGGAACTCGCCGACCAGGATCATCCTGATGAAGGGCTGGCTATGGCAAAAAGCCTGCTTGAAGGAGCGACTCCTGACCAGCAGCGTGGGGTTTGGTTTGCGCTGGCGCAGATGAACGTTCGTCTGCACCGCTGGAAGGACGCAGAGGATGCGCTGGATAAGGCAGATCCGCTGGCGACCAAGAAGGATGACCGAACCTACTTGTTCTTTCTCCGCGGCGAGTGTGCCGAGCGTCAGAAGCACCTGGATCAGGCCGAGCAATTCTTCCGCCAGGCGTTGAGCCTGGATCCTGACAACGCGATGACCCTGAATTATCTCGGTTATATGTGGGCGGATAAAGGCGTGAAGCTGCCGGAAGCTCTCAAAATGATTCGCCAGGCCGTCGATATCGAGCCCGGGAATGGCGCGTACCTCGATTCGCTGGGTTGGGTCTATTTCAAGATGGGCGAGTACGAGCTGGCGGAGGACAACCTGCGGCAGGCCGTCAATCGCGACCAGACCGATCCCACAGTGCACATGCACCTGGGCGACCTCTACGAAAAGACCGGCCGCATCCGGCTGGCTGCGGCACAGTGGCAGCTTTCGCTCGATGAATTCGCAAAGTCATCTGCCGCCGACATAGAGCCGGGCGACGTGGAGAAGGTGCAGAAAAAGCTGGAAGGCGCACGCGTCAGGCTGGCCAAAGAGGACAGCGCCGTTGGTCAGGCCAAACCGGAATAAATCCGGCCACGATCACAGCGCCCGATTCAGATTGATGGCACGGAACCAGGCAGGATCAAGGGGAGACGCGGCGTCCTCTTCGGCGAACGCCGCGTGCCGCTAGGCAACTCCCAGGTCACCGGCTACTGCCCGTGCGCCGCCGCCGCGGCCAGGTAAACATCCACATTACCCTTGTCCACCAGTGACGTGCCCGTATCGACGAAGACAGGGTAGGGCGCGAACGCGTCGGCACTATAGTCCTTGTTGAGTTGCGAGGGCGGATCGTGAAAGACCTCGTCCAGGGCCTTCAGGCCAATGTAGCCCATGGTGAACGGCTTCTGCACAATTGTCGCATCGATGACTCCATCCTTGATGCCTTGCAGCGTATCGGGATTCACGTCCCATGCCACCAGTTCGCGGCTGGTGTCACCCGTCCGTTTGATCGCGTCGGCGGCCGGCTTGCCTGACGCTGAGTCAAGGCACACAAATGCGTCGATCTTCTTCGCGCCGGTCTGGGCCATCAGCGCTTGGGTTCGGTCGAAGGCCACATCTGCGTCTCCCTTGATGTCAATCACTTCAACGATTTTGATGCCCGGCTGCATTGCGAAGACGTCCTTAAATCCCTTCAGCCGCTCTTCCGTATTAGGCTGGCCGGCAAGCGTAAAGAAAACTACGTTGCCTTTACCGCCCAGCTTTTCCACGATCCTCCGGCCGCCCAAACGCCCTGCTTCAAGATTGTTGGTGCCGATGAAGTAGAGCCTGTGGCTGTTCGCGGCGTCGGAGTCCATGGTGATCACCGGAATGCCGGCGCTTATGGCCGCGTCGATTCCCGGTTGCATCACCGCAACATCGGAAACTGAAACCAGAATCCCCGCCGGTTTGGCCGCAACTGCCTTTTGAAACTCCGCCAGTTCACCCTGAGGATCGTACTTGTCAGGTCCAGCGACCCTCGCTGTCACGTCGTATTGCGCGGCCGCCGCCTTGAATCCGGCGATCGCCGTCTCCCAGTAAGGCAGCGAGACATTGGTTGCAACCAGGTAATAAACTTCTTTTGGCGAGTGCCTTGCCCCGCAACCCGCGATCGACAACAATGCCAGCGCGGTCAGCGCCAGCGCCATCTGCTTGCTCGGTTTCATTGCTCCCTCCTCTTGAGGCCCGAAAGACTGTTTTGACTGGCGTACACGGTTTGCACTTGCGCCAGACCCTCAGAAAATTCCGGCCGGATAGTACTCCCGCCGAGTTGGCGTTGTCCATTCGCGGGTGCCCGGGCGTATTGGGAGACCCCGCCTCCAGGGCCTGGCGATTCCCATCGCAGCAACGCCCTCCCTGCCCTGCACTGTCCCCTCCTGCGGTATAACCAGAATTGAACCGCGAAATTCGCGGTTGCGCAGAGAGGGCCGGACGAGATGATTGCGCTCAAGACTGAATCTGCCGTCGCGTTGCCTTCGGGAATCGCGGTCGTCGGGAGCGCAGACAGCGCCTTGGCGCGCAGAACCCATCCCCAGCCGCCGCACCCCTATCGCACCCCGTTTGCGCGCGATGCCGCACGAGTCTTGCACTCGCGCGCCTTTCGCCGCCTGGCCGGGAAAACACAGGTCTTCACTCGCCTGCCCGCCGAGGGGCTGTCCGACCACTTCCGTAGCCGCCTTACGCATACCCTCGAAGTTGCGCAGATCTCGCGTACAGTGGCTGGTGCTCTGGGTCTCAATGTGGAACTGGCGGAGGCCCTGGCCCTGGCACACGACATCGGGCATCCTCCCTTCGGCCATGCCGGCGAGAAAGCGCTCGATCAAGCTCTCCGCGAGCACGGTCTCGGCTTCGATCACAACCTCCACGCATTGCGCATCGTTACCTGGTTTGAGGAGCGCTATCCGGCTTTTCGCGGCCTCAATCTTACCCTCGCCGTTCGCGAAGGCATCGTGAAACATTCGCGTGACTATTCCGCCCAAGACCATCCCGAGCTGGCTGAGTACTTTCTTGACCGCTACCCGCCGCTCGAGGCACAGCTGATCGACTTGGCAGACGAGATCGCTTACCTCACCGCCGATCTCGACGATGGGCTGGATTCCGGGATTCTAGCCCTTGATCAGGTTCGCGATAGCGCGCCTCTGTTCCGAGGCTTTCACGACGCCGCACGCAGGAACTTCCCCGCTGCTCCGCCCCGGCTCGCGGTTTACGAGGCGCTCAGGCAGCTTTTGAATGCCTGGGTTACCGACTTGATCGACGAGGTTCGTGTTCGCGTCCATGCGCTTGGCGCGACCACTCTTGACGAAGTTCGGAGCGCCCCGCAAAGGCTCGCGGCACTCAGTGCGCAAATGGAAACTGAACGTGCCGCTGTCAAGAAGTTCCTTTATGCGAATCTCTACAACACCGCGGAACAGGAGCAGGAGCACGAGCGCGCGCAAGCCATCATTGCCGAGCTATTCGCCGCTCTCATGGCTGCCCCTGAAATGATGCCTGCCGACCATCAGGCGCAGGTTCCCACCGAGGGCTTGGCCCGCACGGTTGCCGACTACATTGCCGGAATGACGGACAGCTACATTGTGCAGTTGTGGAAGCAAAGCAACGAACGGCGGCAATTCGTCGACTAAACGGCTATTTTGCGGGAAGAAATTCGATCCGGGCGAGCTTGTCTACAGATTTGAATCCGAAATCCGCGGTCACCAGCGTGTGATCCGGCGAATCCAGAACAAGCTCCAGAGCGAAGCAATCGGCATGGCCAAGCTTGTGATCGACGCGCAGTTCAGCCGCACGCACCGCCCTCTCGCCGTTTGCTGCAACGATTCTCACCTCGCTCGGCAAGAGGCTGCTTAAGATGCGCTCTTCGTGCGACGCACCCATTCGTTTGCGAATGTTCCCCGCGATCTCGCCCCATTGGACAGCCGAAACCGACGCGTCAACTTGCCGCTTCACACACTCTTTCAGGATTTCTTTGACCCGATCGCCGCCCGGCTCACCGTCTACGTAGCGAATCAAAGCTGAGGAGTCAAGCACGTAATGGGTCATGCGCGGCCTTACCAGCCTTCTTCCGCCAACTCCCGTTCGCGCTCAAGGCGACGCTCCTCGAGGCAAAAGATCGGTTCCGGATCCATGGCCGGCGGTGGATCCGTGCATATCGTCAATCAAGCGCAGCTTGGCCGCCATGGTTTCAGGATCGAGAATCACGCGCGAGCCTTCGCATCGAATCGCGATCCGAGTTCCGGGCTCGATCCCGAGAGCCTCCCGAATCGGGGCGGGAATGACAAACTGCCCCTTCGAGCCCACCGTGGCGTAAAGCGGATGTTGGGGTGAATGCTTGAGAGCCCTCATGTCTTACATGCTACCACAGATAAGACATTCTTTCAAATGTAAGAATCAGCAACTTGTCTTACCTACTGCACGGTTCCCTGGGGGCGAATGCAGCGCAGATCGAGCGCACAAAGAACGGCATTCTGGGCATTCAGGCGCAGGTTATCGGCCGCAACCCAAAGCCATAGGCGCGAAACCAGATTGGTGTTGCGACCGAATGGCTCCGGACGCATTCGGACCAGAATGTCATTCTGTCCCGTGGCGGCCAGGTTCGACGGCGAATCGGTGTCTTCCAGCACCAGTTCGACATGCTCGCCAGTCAAGGCCTCTTCAACAGCGACAATCTCCACTGGCCGCTCCAACTCCACTGCGATGGAAAACGTGTAGCCATGGAAAACCGGCGCATGAATCACCTGCACCGCCAATGAAGGGCCGCGACCGCCAGTCAGCACCTCGTAATGACGGCGAATGCGAGCTTCTACCTCGAGGAAGCTCACCTTTGAGCTTTCTCCCATGCCCGCGAGCAAGTTGTATGCCGCTTGAGCGTCGTAAACGGCCCGCGGCAGCGACTGGAAGCTGAGCAGGCTGACGGTCTGCTGATGCAGCTCGTCCATGGCAGCCCGGCCGAAGTCGCTGGCCGGCTCCAGCACGGTGGCGGCAGCAAAGCGCACCGGTACGGCTTGTTGCAGCCGTTGAAGCAGCAGTGCAAGTGCGATGACAGCCGGATGCGCAGGAACCACCGCCGGCGTGAAAAGATCGACGGCCGCTTCGGAGCCGAGCCATGGCGCTCGAATTACCACCCCGGGCTCCCGATCCAATGCCGCTGACAGATCCAGGACTGTCGACCCCGAGCGCAGGGCCTGTTGCCAATGGCGCCGCGTGAGACTCTCGCTGCCGCAGAAGAATGTGAAATCCGCCCGGTCGAAGGCATCGGGGCCTATGGCCTGAATGAAGGTAACCTCGTCTCCTACCTGGTCAAGTTGGCCCTGTGCATCTTCCGCATCGAGCAGAGCAAAGCTGGCCGAATCAAGCGGCGATTCGGAAAGAACCTCTTTCAACTCCCGGCCCAAAAGGGTCGAAGCGCCCGCGATGGCAATTCTGTACACAGAAATCCTTTTTCGTGCCGTAGTGTTTGATTAAGGTCTCGATGATCCCGGCTCTGGCGCCTCAGGCGACGGAACTGGAAGATGATTCGGACGTCTGCGCCGTCGCCTTGACCAGCCATACGCCGCGCGGGCCCAAATCCCCGAGAACATATATGCCAGTGCTACCGGGAACGTGACCACATTCGAGTACCGTAGCGCAATGTATGCGATCAATGCCAGGAGCACTAACAGCTGGAAGGGGTGACGACGGGAAAAATTGATCTCCTTGGCCGACCAGAACCGCCAGGTGCTGACCATCAAAAATGCCGTCAGTCCGACAAGAATGAGCCAGGGAACAGCGACCCACCCATATTCGACAGGATAAGCATTGAAGAAGTGGACGGTGGCTGCCAGCAGGCCCGCCGCCGCGGGGATGGGCATCCCGACGAAGTACTTTCTGTCGTCGCGGCCCGGATTGCGCGGCTGCGCGTCAGGGCTGATGTTGAAGCGCGCCAGCCGTGAGGCTCCGCTTAGAAGAAAAAGAAAGCAGATGAAAGCGCCGGCCTGCATCAAGTGTTGTCGCAACTGCGGATTCATCGAATCAGGAAGGAAATGGAATCCCCAGACATACGCCAGAATGCTTGGCGCCATACCGAACGTGATGACGTCAGCCAACGAATCCAGTTCCCGGCCGAAGTCGCTGGCGGTGTTGGTCAGGCGCGCAATGCGGCCATCGAGAGCGTCAAAGGGAATGGCGAAGAGGATGGCGATGGCGGCCCAATCCAAATGCGCGTGCGCCTGGCCGCTACCGTCGAGGGCGGCGATGGTTTGGGTGACGGAGAAATAACCGGCGCCAAGGCTCCCGGCCGTGAACAAAGAGGGCAGCAGGTACATGCCCCGTCGTATACGCGGATGCGGTTTGCCCTTTCCGGGAAAATCAAAGGAATTCACGCGCTCTCTCCATGGGGCATCGCAGCCAGTACGCTGGCGCCCCCCTTAACTCTGTCTCCGACCTTGACCCGCAAAACCGCGCTCGATGGAATCACAACATCGACTCTGGATCCGAACTTGATGAGGCCTACCCGCTGTCCACGCTCGACCGATTGGCCTTCATTGCAGCGAAAGACAATGCGCCGCGCCAGGAGCCCTGCGATCTGCTTGAAGGTGACTTCACATCCTCCGTCTGCACCCTGGCCGCGAACGGTGACGGTGTTTTGTTCGTTGCGCTCGGCCGAAGCGGGGTTCATCGCATTGAGAAACTGGCCTTTCTGATAGCGCACGCGGCTCAGGACGCCGCCGATGGGTGCGCGGTTCACATGGACATCGAAAACACTCAGGAAGATGCTGATCCGCTGTCGCGAACCTTCGGGAGTCGAAATGGAGGTAGTTTCAGTAACGAGGCCATCGCCGGGCGAAACGATCAAGCCGTCGCCGACGGGAATCGTGCGTGGAGGATCGCGAAAGAACCAAAGGAAAAACGCGGCGAGCAGAACTGGTACCGTGCTCCAAATCCACCCCCCGGTAATCCAACCGAGCGCGGCTGCCACTGCCAGCAGGCTCAAACCGTAGATGTAACCGTCGCGAACCATGGTTCCCAACGATTATACGGTGGTTATGGAGATGAACCCATTGCACCAAGGGATCACTTAGGCAGAGACGAACCAATCACGATGCCAGGCGCAACCGCCCGGCAAGCGAGCCGCAAAAGCCTAAACCCTCGGAACTTACGCCACGGCAGGAACGCGGCGCTCGAGCGCGAAAATCAGATCCTTGGCATGCAGCTTGAGCTTCTTCAAGCGCACTTCTTCAAGTTGTTCGTCTTCGGAAAGGTACGGCTTTTGAAGCAACTCTTCCAAACGCTGAGCGTAGCGGCGATGTTCTGCGTGCAGGCGATCGATCTCTTCGCTCAGCATGGAACCTTGTACTTCGTCCATCAAGCACCTCCGGTTCGGCGGTTTGGTTAAACGGTACCTGGCCACCGTTTTTCTTAGAACATTTACATATATCGCCGTTTCGGGTGAATCGGCAAGTCGGAAATCCGATAAAGGTAACTGAGGCCTGTGAATATCGAGTCGGACGATGCCGGCGACTTGCCACGGGAGGCTCAGGAAAAATGCGCGCCCATGAGAACCGCATCCTCAATAGGATCAGCATAGTAGGCCCGCCGCAATCCGGTTTGGCTGAAGCCCGCCGAGCGGTAGAACGCAATTGCGCCGTGGTTTGTCGCCCGCACCTCAAGGGTGATCTCGATCACGCCTGCCCTTTGAAGGTCGTTGACCAGGCTATTGAAGAGCAAGCTGCCCAAGCCTTTTTGCTGGCTTCCAGCCGCCACGGCAATTGATTCGAGTTCAGCATGTGGCGGCAAGAGACTGGCCACGGCAAAACCCTCAACACGGCCTGGCTGTGGCCCGGCGACGACCAAGGCGACGCGGCGAGGAGTCGATTCGGGATTCAATGCGTCCAGATAAGCTGATTGCGGCCAGTGCGGCGCCTGGGGCAAACTCGCGGCGATCTCCATCACCCGAGGCACGTCAGCAGTGGTCATGCGCCGGACCCGCGCTTCTTCCGCAGAGAGATTCGCCACCCTAAGACCTCGCCGCGACGGATTTGGCCTCGGCGTCAATGCCGAAGATCTCAGCATCTGAGCGGCGAAGATAGTGGCCATCGAGGAGAGCCAGGTCCACAACAGCGCCGGCGATCAGGCGAGCTTCGCCGGGACGGAGCGCGTCCGCAGCGAAAGGCGCAGGCGCTGCGACCAATTGCGTGCTCGGCCATGCCGCAGCCAGGATTGCGGCTGCTTCATCGTCGCAAACCGCAACACGAACGGGCGCGGGATCGACGGCTGCAAGTTCGCGAGGGCCGGCGAGAATCTCGCTCGCGGCGGACCCGATGCGCTCCAGCCTGAGGAAGACCTCGCCCCGATGCGCATTGAGCGCGGACGACGGCACGCCCGATTTGCGCGAAAGGACTTCAAGCCGCGAGAGTGCGACGACTGGAATCTCTGTCCCTTCGGCCAGGCCCTTTACCGCGCTCAGTCCGACGCGGACCCCGGTAAAGCTTCCTGGCCCGTTTACGACCACAATTCCGCCGAGTTCTCGTAGCTCCGCCCTCGCCGAATGGAGCAACTCGGCCACTGCAGCCACGAGCGTTGCGGAGAACGTCTGCCCTGCGAGTTCTTTTTGGCCGAGAATCTCAAGGTCGCGGCCTGCGAGCCTGCCCAGCGCCACCGATCCCGTCGGCCCGCAGGTGTCGATGGCGAGAATCAGCTGACCGAAAGACACGACGTTACCTCAGACCGCGGCAAGCGCCTGATCGAGGTCAGCGATCAGGTCTTCCTTGTCCTCGATGCCGATCGAGAGCCGAATTCGCCCCTCGTTGATCCCCATGGACCGGCGCACTTCTTCGCTCACAGAGCCATGCGTGGTGGTGGCCGAGTGCGACGCCAGCGATTCGACGCCGCCGAGGGATTCCGCGTTGAGGAAGATCTTGATCGCCGTGAGGAATCGTGCCGCTTCCTCGCGCGATTTGAGCTCGAAACTCATCATGGATCCAAAGCCCATCTGCTGTTTCACCGCCAGATCGTACTGCGGATGCGTCTTCAGCCCGGGATATGCAAGCTTGCTCACCTTTGGATGGCCGGAGAGAAATTCCGCCACTGCACGGCCGTTTGCCTCATGCTGCTGGATGCGCAGCGGTAGCGTCTTGATGCCGCGAAGAACCAGGAAGCATTCAAAAGGAGACATCACGCCACCCGCCGCCTTCTGGACGAGCAGAAAACGCTCCTTGTGCTCGGGTTTTGAGCCGATCAGCGCTCCACCCAAGCCGTCGGAGTGGCCGTTGAGGTACTTCGTAGTCGAGTGCATCACGATGTCGGCTCCGAGCTCGAGCGGCCGCTGCAGCGCGGGCGAAAGAAAAGTATTGTCGACGCTCACTTCGACACCGTGGGCGTGCGCGATCTTCGCCACGCCGGCAATATCCGTCAGCACCATCAACGGATTGCTCGGCGTCTCAATGTGCACGAGCTTCGTGCTCGGCTTGATCGCCGCTTCCACAGCCGCAAGATTGCTTGTGTCCACATACTCGATCTCTATGCCATAGCCGCTTACGATCTGATCGAAAAGCCGGACGGTACCGGCATAGACGTCGCGGGAGCAAACGATGTGATCGCCCGCGCGGAGCATCGCTACCAACGCAGAAATGGCGGCCATCCCGGTGGTGAATGCGTGCCCGCTCGTTCCTCCTTCCAAGGTAGCCAACGCGGTTTCCAGGCGGTCGCGAGTGGGATTACCAGCGCGCGAGTAGTCCCATCCGCGATCACTGCCGATACCGGTGAGTTCGAAAGTCGACGACAGATAGACGGGCACATTCACAGCGCCTGTTAGAGGGTCAGGATGCTGTCCGGCGTGGACGGCAAGGGTCGAGTACTTGTATGCGGACATATGTCAGCTGTTCGCTCCTGGCGTTTAGCTAATAGCTTATCGCGTAAAGCGATGAGTGCGGCCAGCGAATCCACCGGATGACGATATGCGCACCCTGAATTGCATTACCGACTGCTAGACTGCGACCGGCTATGAGCTTGCGGAATCGAGGGCCCGCGAGGAATTGAGAAAGAAACGACGGGATAGCCCCTGCAGACGCCACGAGACGCTACGTGAATTGACTGCGGAAGACCGCTTTGATGTGGGCCAGGCGGGCATGCAGCGCCTCGGCCTCTCCCTTTTGCCCGAGGCGATTGGCCAGCCCGATGGCGTCGTAATAACACTCCTTGGCATCGCTGTAGAGCGCCGTCGCATCGCTCGAGTTGTGCGCCTCATACATATCCTCGTAGGCTTTTTCACCCATCGCCTTGAGGCGAGCGATTTGCTCGAGTCCGGCCCTTAGATCGATATCGTCAGTCATTGTGCGATCTACCTTGCAACCGACACGGACTGCCTGGCCGTGCGCACAGTCGGGAAGTAGCCGGTTCGGGTGCGCACTGTGAGCTTGCCCAACCCCTTGGACTGTGCCGTCACTTCCACGCGCCTGAAACCCGGGACGGTTGTCGGCTTTGTCGAGTGGTAGCCCAGTGTGTACTGGCTGCGGATGTCGCGCGCTACTTCGGCAGCGATCTGATCCACCTGATCGATGGACTTGGGAAAGAAAGCCATACCGCCCGTCTCCGTCGAGAGCAAGGTAAGCGCACGCCTCGCGTTGCGTACTTCGGCGCGGCTCATCTCGTCTCCGAAGAGCAGGCCAATCGAATAAATCACCGGTCCGGAGAGCTGTTGCACGCGCGCAATGGTCTGCTCCAGGTTCTGACTTGACGCGTTGTCCTCTCCGTCAGTGATCAGGACAAGAACCTGCTTGGGCCTCTTCGCGTCGGCCACCAGCTTGTCTGCCGAGGCCACAACGGCGTCGTAGAGCGCAGTGCCGCCGCGAGAATCGATGTGCGATAGCCCGTCGCGCAGCTTGTTGATATTTGAAGTGAAGTCGCAATCGATAAATGCTTCGTCGGAAAAGTTCACAACAAAAGCTTCGTCCTGCGGGTTCGATGCCTCGACAAGATCGAGAGCGGACTTATTCACCGAAGGCCGCTTGCGGTACATGGACCCGGAGTTGTCGACTACGAGCCCCATCGAAACAGGCAGATCGGTGTGCTGGAAGCTGATCAGCGTTTGCTTGACTCCGTCTTCGTAAACGGTGAAATCGTCCTTGGTGAGGTTTTGTACCAGATCTGTCCCGTTGAGGACGGTAGCATTGAGCACGACCTCTTCCACATCGGTATGGAGCAGATAACCCTCGCCTTCTTTTTTCAGTGAGCCAGAGGAGGGGGCCGGGGTCACTGCGTCAGGCGAGCGCACCGGATCGGTATCGACTGTAAGTGGCGGATTCGCCTGCGTCGCGGCTGGCGGTTGCGGGGGCTGCTGCGCGGGTATAGCAAGCGCGGCGGCGAAAAGAAAGAAAACCAGAATTCCGTTATTGGAGAGGCGCATAGTAGCCGGTGCGAGCATAAACCGTCAGCGGAGGAAGGCCGGGGGGCGGATTCACCTTCACCTTCACTTTACGCCACTTGCCGTCACGAGTCAGGTCAGCAGGTTTGTAGCCGATCACATACTGGTTGCGGAGTTCGGTGGAGATTTTTTCGGCAATATCGCTCATTTCGTCCACGTCGTCGACGCGGAATAGCCGCCCACCTGTTGCAGAACTGATGTCGTCAAGAAGCTGCGGCCCGGTGCGCTCCTCGGGGGTGGGTGCGTAGGGATCGAAGATGCCGATGGAATAGATCTCCACGTCGGCTTCGCGCACTGCTGCTCGCACCTCGCCCTCGGTGTAGCGAGAGCGGTTATCGCCGCCGTCAGAAACCACCAGCAAAGCTTTCCGTTCGTGGTGGGCTTCCTTCATCTTGGCGATACCGTAGTAGATCGCATCCAGGAGCGCCGTCCGGTGGCCAGCCTGAACTGTGGCCAACCGCGCCTGAATGTCGTCGACGGAACTGGTGAAGTCCTCAATCAGTTCCGGGCGGTCGTTGAATCCGATGATGAAGAACTCGTCCTGGGGATTTGCCGTTTTGATGAACTGCAAGATTGCATCGCGAGCGCGAACCAGCTTGGAAGACATGGAACCGGAGAGGTCGAAGATAATGCCGATGGTAACCGGGGCATCTTCACTTGCGAAACTGGCGATCTTCTCCTCGCCGTTGTTTTCGTAAACCTGGAAATCCTCTTTTTCCAAACCCGTCACCAGCCGGTTCAAGGGGTCGGTTACGGTGACCGGGACCAACACCATATCCACGTTCATGCGGATAAACGAGCCGGGATGAATGTGGAGCGCTGCCGGGCCTGTTTCGGGCGCTGCCTCTGCTCCCTTGGGCTCGCTCGCAGGCGCGGTGGAGGCCGACGGCGGCTCGACGTGCACTTTATTCAGTTGATCTTCCTGCCCGCGTAGCTGCGCGAGGCAGACTACCGCTGCCAACACTCCCATCAAGACATAAGGGTGAAACGGGGCACAGCGGCAAAAGAGGGCAAGCTGGCCTGCCCCTTTTGGAGTCGCGTGCTGGGGAGGCATCCTCATGAGGCACCACAGAGAGTTGAAGGCGATATTACCATTATCGGCGCGCCGCTGCTGTCAGTAGATTGTCACTCCCGCGACCCACGGACCGGAGTTCATCCCGACGGGCGCAGTCGAGCGCTGCGATACAATCGAGCTTGGCCGACCCGCACATTTCAACAAGCGGTACGGCATAAGCGGCGCCCAAATTCCACTGATTCGCGGAGAGTAAGACCTTCCTCATGGCTCGTATCTATCCTTTTCGTGCCTGGCGCTACAATCCCTCTTCGGTTCGCCTGGAAGATGTGGTCACCCAACCCTACGACAAGATCACCCCGGCCATGCAGCAGGCGTACTACCAGCGCAGCCCATTCAACCTTGTTCGAATCATTCTGGGACTGCCTGAACTATTTGACGCAGAGAGGGGTGAAAACGTCTATACGCGGGCGGCACAGGATTTTCGCGCCTGGCGCGAGCAGGGCATTTTGGTCCAGGAAAACGAGCCATGCGTGTTTGCATACGCCCAGCGTTTCAAGGTTCCCGGAACCGAAGTCGAAAAGGAACGGCGCGGATTTATCGCACTCGGCAAGCTCCAGGAATATGCCGACCAGGTCGTCTTCCGCCACGAACAAACCCTCTCGAAGCCCAAGAGCGACCGGCTCAACCTGCTCAAAGCCACTCAGGCACATTTCGGCCAGATCTTCATGCTTTATTCTGATCCGGCCGGCAGCGTGGAGAAGATTCTCTACGATGGCAATGACGCCGCCGACGCCGAAGTCACTGACGAATACGGCGTCCAGCACAGGCTCTGGCGGGTGAACAATCCGGCGGCCATCCGCCTGCTGGTGACAGCCATGAGCGACAAGAAACTCATTATCGCCGACGGTCACCACCGCTACGAGACGGCGCTGAAGTATTCCAAAGAGCACCAAGGCACTGGCCCTGGCAAAGGCGGCTCGAGTTCACAGCAGTTGCCGCAGCCCGAGTTCCCCGCGGCAGCTGCCATGATGACCTTTGTCAACATGGATTCGGACGGACTGGTGATCTTGCCGACTCACCGGGTCGTGTACGGCCTCAACGGCTTTTTCGCCACCCCGTTCTTCAATGCGGCCGAGGCGTACTTTGAGGTCAAACCGTTGCCGCCGTTCGAGGCTGCTTCATTGATTGACGAGTTATCACGCGAAACGGGAACGGCCTTCGTCGCCGTCACCGTTGCCGGCGCATTCCTTCTGCGCGCCAGGCCAGATGCCATGGCCGCAGCCCTGTCCCGCGTGCCCGAGCGTCAGCGGCAGCTGGATCTGACTCAGTTGCACTCCGTCGTATTCGAGCGCTTGCTGGGCCTGGATGCCGAAAAAGTGCGCGAGCAGACCAACCTGCGCTATCTCCGCGACGCCCACGAAGCGGTGGAGCAGGTACGTAGCGGCGAGGCCGATATCGCGTTCCTCACCAAACCGGTGACGATGGAGCAATTGAAGGAAGTTGCGTTCGCTGGAGAAGTGATGCCACAAAAGTCTACGGACTTTTTTCCCAAGCTGCTCAGCGGCCTGGCTATCTATGCCATCGACTGAGGATTTGCCGGGTCATCCTAGTCGACCGAGCGCGCAGCGCGCGGAAGTCGAACGACCTGCATTTCCGAAAATCGGCTGTCACCCTGAGCCTTCCTTTAAGAGTGTCATCCTGAGCGAAGTTGGGCCGGGATTTCGGCCTAACGGAGTCGAAGGACCTGCATTTCATTCTTTGCGTCGCACGATCCTCCCCCTCCTTGCCCTCACGGCGTGCAGTCTGGCGTGGGCTCAAGCTCCTCCTGCTTCTCCGCGCTTTGTGGTGGTTCTCGACGCGGCGCACGGCGGTGATGATTCGGGCGCTCGCCTCGGCAGCGAGACTGAGAAGGCGTTCACGTTAGCCTTCAGCATTCGGCTCCGCTCCCTTCTCGCCGCGAGAGGTTTCACGGTGGTCGCCACCCGCGATTCCGACACTGCCGTGGATTCGGACCGCCGCGCCGACATTGCCGACCACGCCAGTCCCCAAGCCTGCATGAGCCTGCACGCTGCGACGAGCGGCGCCGGCGTGCACCTGTTTGTTTCTTCGCTTGCGCCGGCCCAAAACGCGCGATCTGATGCGCGCTTTCTGCCGTGGAAGACGGCTCAGGCAGCCTGGGTCATGCGCAGCATCTCCCTCGCCGGCCTGGTGAACTCGGCCCTTTCCCATGCCAATGTGCCTGTCACCCTGGGACGCACCGCACTTCCCGCGATCGACAGCATGACTTGTCCGGCCGTTGCCATTGAGATCGCGCCCGATCGGTCGTCCGATGAGCAGGGACCGGCGAGCCTCGACGATGCGGACTACCAGGCGCGTGTGGCGGACGCGCTTGCCGCGGCACTGGTTGAGTGGCGATCGCAATCGCGAGAGGACCACCAGCCGTGATTCCTCGCCACCAGACCGTTCTCTTCGTTATTCTGCTCGCGGCCTCCGCCATCATGGGCATATTGCTCTGGAACCAGTTGCGCCGCGCTCACGACCGGCTCCTCCGGGGCGAAGATTCGGCTCCGACCCAGGCGCCGCAGGTGGCTCCGGCCGAGCAAGCCACCCTCATGGTGGCAAACGATGCTGATAACTCCGTCCAGCCTCGCATTTTCACCCTGCCCTTGCCGCAGAATCCCGAGGCCCGGGCGCGGGCTGTGTTGGGCAAGTTGCTTGATCTCTATGCTGCTCCCGAGTCCACGCATCCCGTCCCCGGCGGTGCAAACTCGATCGCAGAGGTTTTTCTCGTGCCTATCGCCGACGCGCGTGGAAGCGAGACGACCGACAGTCCGGAGCTTGCGGTGGTGAACCTGACGGGCGCATTCGTCGCCGGCCATCCTTCAGGCCTCGAGACCGAATCGCTCACCGTGCTTTCGATCTGCTCCACGCTCAACGCGAATCTGCCGCGCGTGACCGAAGTGCGATTTCTGGTCGATGGACAGCCGCGGGCCAGCCTCGCGGGTCACGCTGATTTGACGCGCACTTACTTGACCAACGAGAACACTGCGGCAGCCGGAGGTGGCCCGCAGTGACGCATGTAAAGAAAGTTTTCGCGTGGTCTGTGCTGTTGGGATCGGCATTTGCGCTCCGGATTGGCCTTGCGATGGGCTCGCCCAACATCTTCTTTCCGGACGAGATTTTTCAGACTCTCGAGCCGGCGCACCGGCTGGTCTTTGGCTATGGCGTCATCTCATGGGAGTGGCGGCTGGGGATTCGCTCGTGGGTTTTTCCCACATTTCTCGCCGGAGTCATGCGCGCAACCGCCTGGATGGGCGCGGCTTCATCCCGCTATGTGGTCGGAACGGCAGTCGTTCTCTCGCTGATTTCTCTCGTCACGATCTGGTTCGGCTATGCATGGGCAAAGCGCGCCAGCGGCATGCCTGCAGCGATCATCGCGGCCCTCGCTTGCTCCTTTTTCTTCGGGTTCGTCTACTTTGCGCCCAAAGCACTCTATGAAGTGGTCGCCGCACATGTTCTGTTGCCCGGGCTCTATCTTGGCGTCTACGGCGAGAAGCTCGGCGAGCGCAAGCGGCTTTTCCTTGCAGGGTTTCTGTGCGCGTTAGCTGCCTGCCTGCGTATGCAATTACTTCCTGCGCTTCTGTTTGCGATGATTTCCTTTTGTTACCCTCGCTGGCGCACCCGAATCCCAGCAGTCGCGGCGGGAGCAACGGTTCCCGTGCTTTTATTCGGGGCCGTAGATTGGATGACATGGTCCTATCCGTGGCAGTCGTTCATTCTCTACTATAAAGAGAACGTGGTGAGCGGGCCGGGCAAGGAACTCACGCTGGTTCAACCCTGGTACTGGTATGCGCTGGTGCTCCTGGTATTGCTGGGGCCGACGGTCCTGCTTCTGTTCCACGGCGCCCGGCGAAGTCCCTTTCTGGCCATTTTTTGCGCCATCGTAGTGGTTTCACACAGCGTGATTCCGCACAAAGAGATTCGCTTCATCTACCCGATCCTTGCCCCGGCCATCACGTTGGCCGCACTGGGTATCGTCGACCTGCTGCATGAGATCAGGCGCGGAATGCGATTTCTCGAGAATCCGCGATGGGTCGTCGCCATCAGCGTCGTCTTCTTCTTTGCCTCCTCGGCGCTCCTCGCCGCGAAATGCGCCGACTGGTACAAAACCCGCTGGGGCGTGGGCGCCTTCGATCGTCTCAGTCGCGATTCCGAGGTATGCGGAGTGGGAATCTACCGCGCGATCTGGTGGGAGTCCGGAGGATATACACATCTCCATCGCGATGTGCCCATCATTCCGCTGCAAAGCGCCGGGCAACTCGCGAAGGATGCTCCAGCAATCAATGCGCTGATCGCGCCGGCTGATTCACCCGGGCTTCCATCTGGATTCGGGCAAACACAGTGCTGGGAGGGAGTCTGTCTCTATGAGCGGCCCGGAACGTGTACACCCCCGCCCGCGGACGAGGAGCTGAACGCGTATCTCAGAAAGATTCAACAATGAGGAGAGTCGGGTGCGCGAGACATTAGGCGCCTCGATGCACCCGGCTCAGGCTACTCTGAAAGACATGGCACCAACCATCGGCGTTTTTGATTCCGGCTTTGGCGGATTGACCGTGCTGCGCTCGCTCATCGAACGGCTTCCCGGTGCACGGTTCGCATTCCTTGGCGATACGGCGCGGCTGCCCTATGGCTCCAAGTCCCGACGCACCATCGCGCGCTACGCCGCCCAAAGCGCGCAGTTTCTTGTTGGCGAGCAGGGTGCGGAGTTTCTTGTGATTGCCTGCAACACCGCCAGCGCATTGGCGCTCGACGCCATTCAGGATGCAGTTTCTGTTCCCGTGTTGGGCGTCATTGAGCCCGGTGCCGCCGCTGCTCGAGCCGCCTCGCAATCTGGCGATGTATTCGTGGTCGCCACTGAAGCCACCGTGCGCAGCCACGCCTATACAACCGCCTGCGCGGCTCTCGGCCTGCGCACCATCGAAAAGGCGTGCCCACTGCTGGTACCGCTGGTGGAAGAAGGCTGGACCGATCACCCGGTGACGGCCGAGGTGATTGAGATCTATTTGAACGAGCTTCGCGCCGAGGCCACGTCTCGCAATATGAATTCCGATACGCTGGTGCTGGGTTGCACGCACTACCCGCTCCTGCGGCCCCTCTTTGAGAGCGCCGTGCGGCCGGGCGCAAAGGTGATCGATTCCGCAGAGGCCGTGGCGCAGGCCGCCGTGGAACTCATCAATGGCCAGGCAAGGTCGACTCTGGGCGGAACCCCGCACGAAACCGAGGTCCGCTGCTTCGCCACTGACTCCGTAGAGAAATTCGAGCGCCTGGGCCCGCGGTTCCTCGGGCGCCCGGTAGGGCATGTCGAACTGATCGATCTCGGCGGCTAATGCCTGCGCTGCGTCCGGACATGAATTTCGCTCTGGTATTCTGAATTTCGCAGTTCCACTGTTCCCCTTTTTGGACTAGAAAACTGGAGGCACTCTCATCGCATGATCAATTTGGCAGGCAAGACAGCCGTGGTCTTCGGGCTGGCCAACAAGCGCTCTATTGCCTGGGGCATCGCCCAGAAGCTTCACGAGGCCGGCGCCACCCTGGCCATCTGCTACCAGAACGAGCGCATGAAGGCCGAGGCCGAGGACCTGATCAACGATCTCTCCGGCGCCAGCGGCTTCCAGTGCGACGTCTCGAACGACCACGAGATCGTGGCGCTGTTTGCCGCATTGAAGGAGAAGTACGGCAAGCTCGATATTCTGGTGCACGCCATCGCCTACGCGCCTGCGGAGGATCTCAGAGGCGAGTTCATCAACACCAGCCGCGAAGGCTTTCGCATCGCGCACGACGTGAGCGTCTATTCACTGATCGCCGTCAGCCGCGGTGCGGTCCCGCTGATGGCCGAGGGCGGCAGCATCATCACCCTCACCTACTACGCTGCCGAGAAAGTTGTGCCTCACTACAACGTCATGGCCCTCGCCAAGGCCTCGCTCGAGTCGGCCGTGCGTTACCTCGCCTTCGAGCCTCGGCGCCAAGAACATTCGCGTCAACGCTATTTCCGCGGGCCCAATTAAAACGCTGGCGGCGCGCGGCGTGGGCGCATTGGGCGAAATGATGAAATCGCATGCGGAGCGCGCGCCCCTGCACCGCAATGTCGATCAGCTGGAGGTCGGTGGAACGGCGCTCTATCTTGCGAGCGAGCTGGCCAGCGCCGTCACAGGTGAAGTGATCTACGTTGATTGCGGCTACAACATCATGGGGTATTGAGAACAGGGTCTTTCGATGGATGAAGAAAAGGAAGTTGTCCTCTCATCCTGGCAAATTGTCTGTTGGTGGGAGTGGCGTAGGCTGCTTTATAACTTCCTCTTGCTCGTCATTGGAATCGCCTCAATTATTGGGTTTGAGGTCCTGATGGGCAAGGTGATTCCACCGGGCGAGGATGCCGAAGAGCCGATGGGCCTCTTCCTGGGCATCATTTTTTATGCAGTAATGGCGAATCTTTGCTACACAGCGGGTTGGATGGTGGAGCTTGGAACCCGGAAAGCCGATCCAATCGCCGCTCGACAGCGAGGTAAATGGATGTTCCGCGCCGGGATGTGGATCTCGGCTTTTCTCACAACCGCGCCGCTTTGGTACGCGTGCCTTTTCTATCTTGCAAACAAACACTAGTCCCAATAAGTCCGCAGCGTATTTGTCGATGCTTCGCTAGTCCCTATTTCCTAGTCCCACGATTTCCGCCCAGACCTCCGGCTCAACCGGCAGCCCCAGCCGCGTGTTTTCCTCTCGAAGCCGCAACGTCTCTTCGCCGGGATAGCGAACCCGTCCTCCGGGCTTGGCCGGCGCGCAGTTGTGCAGCGATTCAACAATCCCATCGGCGATCCGCTCGGCTTCCTGCGGCGACCCGAACGCTCCTGGGTTGAGCGCCAGAAACATTTGCGAGATCGCGGTCTCCTCAACCGCGACGGAAGAGATTTGATGTGTCGCCCTGCCCAGCGTCATCATGGCGGCGATCATATCCAGCACGATGGCCAGCCCCGACCCTTTCCAATAGCCCGCCGGCAGCGGTCGCCACGATTTCTCGATCGCTCCGGGATCGCGTGTCAGCTTGCCCTCTGAATCGAAGCCGCCATCCACGGGCAGCATTTCGCCACGCTTGCGGTAGCTCTCCAGAGCCCCATAGGAGAACTGCGACATGGCCATATCGAGCACCACGGGCCCATTCGCGCGCGGAACGGCGATGATCAGCGGATTGTTCCCAATGATGCGCTCCGCTCCGCCCCATGGCGGCAAGTTGGGCATGGTGTTGGTCCAGCAGATGCCAATCATCCCAGCCTCGGCAGCCTGCCAGCCGTAGGTACCCCCTCGCATCCAGTGGTTGGTATTGCCCAGTGCCACGCATCCCACGCCGTGTTCGCGCCCCAAAGCGATTGCGCGCTCCATCGCGGCCAGTGCTGCCAGATTGCCGGGACCGCGATGACCATCCCATCGCTCCAGCGCCCCTAATCGCGCCATCGCTTGCGGCTCCGCCGAGGGATCGACACGACCGTTGCGAATCGTGGTCACAAATCGCGAAAAGCGGTTCACACCGTGCGTGTAGACGCCGTCGCGGGTGGTCTCTGCAAAGAGACGTGCGCAAGTATCGGCGCGATCCGGAGCGAATCCGAGCTTCTGCAGGACACCTGACAGCACCGACTGCACTTCCGCAAATGGAATGCGATTCATGTTTTCACTCGAAGGATTTCGATCAGATCATGCGAATGGAGGACGACCACCAGGAGCACATTCGAATGGGTTTGCTGACTCGCTAACTTGCTAACTCACTAGCTCCGCTGACTCCGCTAGCCCCGCTATTCCTTCAGCGTCACCGTGATCTTCCGCGCATCGCCACCCTCTGGGGCGATCACGATCTCACCCGTTGCGCGCTTGCGAATGCTCTTGAACTTGTCGCCCCACTCCACCAGGACGAGCGCATCCGGCGTAAGCAGATCGTCAAGCCCCAGCGTCTCAAGCTGGCGCTCGCTCTCCAGCCGATAGACATCCAGATGGTAAAGCTTGACGGGCTTGCCCTCGCGCGAACCGTCAAATTCGTGGATCAACGTAAAAGTTGGACTGGTGACCTCGTCGGGCTCTGCTGCGTCCAGCGCCTGCGCAATGCCTTTCACCAGCGTCGTCTTGCCGGTGCCCAGTTCGCCGCGCAGCAAAAGAAACTGAGGAGGCTTGAGCAGGCCGGCGAGCTTGCGGCCCACTGCGACCGTGTCCGCGCCGCTCTGCGTGGTGAACTCGTAGGTTTTACCTTCCGCGAGTGCTGCGGTTTCAGTCATTGCTGAACCTCAACCAGGCTATTTAACTGCAATCCTTGGGCTGCTGCATGCGCATTGAGTCCGCTACATGCAATGCCCCCTGCAACCAAACATACCCGTTCTTGCCGTTCACTTCAAAATCGTGCGCATGAGATTGAAAGGCTCGCGCCAGCTGCGCCAGGCTATCAGTGGCCAGTAAAGTATGCTCGTCGCCTTGATGCACGGCCAGATCCGCGGCAAGCCCATGCAAATAAACCGCAGCCTCCACCGCTTGCGCAGCGTTCCCCGGATATTGCGCCAACAGGCCTGCAATCAGCCCTGTGAGCAGGTCGCCACTGCCGCCCTTAGCCATGCCCGGATTCCCCGAAGTGTTGATAGCCACACGGCCATCAGGATGGGCAATGAGCGTTCGCGCGCCCTTGAGGACCAGTGTAAGGCCCATGCGCTGCGCATAGTCGCGTGCCATTTCGAGCCGATTTGCCTGAACTTCGGCCACGGTCATCCCGGTAAGGCGCGCCATCTCGCCGGGATGGGGTGTCAACACCAGAAAGCGCCCCTTAGCCAGCCGTTTGAGCACGGCCGACTTCCCGGCAAGAATATTCAGCGCGTCCGCGTCAATAACCGCAGGCATCTTTGTGGCGCCGAGGAGTCCTGCCACGAATCTTGACGTCTCCGCGCCCTGACCCAAGCCCGGCCCGATTGCCAGTACGGTCTTCCCGGCGGTCAACGAGGCAACTTGCTTCTTCTCCAGATTCTTCGCGGAGATCTGACCCACTCTTGTCGCCGCCAGCGGCCACGTCATTAGCTCCGGCGCGAACGATGAAATGATTGGGAGCGCCGGTGCGGGAACCGCCGCCGTCACCAGTCCAGCGCCCGCTCGCATTGCTGCCAGCGCCGTCATCGCCGGCGCGCCAGCCTTTCCGCCGGCAGTTCCGAAGGTACCGCCGACCACGAGCACATGACCGAAGTTGCCTTTGTTTGCGGCCGCCGCGCGCGGAGCCTGCGCCAGGACTACCGACGAGCCGGCCCATTCCAGCTCGAGCGCGGAAACAATCGCCGCTTCCGGCGAGCCGATCGGCGCGACCACGACGGGTTGATCCCAGCGCCGAGTCAATTGTCCAAAAACATGCGCACATTTTGGCGCAGTAAAGGTGATGACGGCGTCGGCGGGAAAAACCGGCTCTGATGCAGTTGCGCTTGTTTCATCGGCCGGCCAGCCGGAAGGCAGGTCGACAGCAACGATCGGGGCGGGAACCGCCGCGCGATTCTGCTCGAGCCATCGGCACGCGGCAAGCGCCAACCCTTTCATCGGAGGTTTAAATCCCGTACCCAGCACGGCGTCCACAATCAGATCGGTTTCGAGCGCATTCGTGTGCTTTTCCAGCGCCTCGGCGTTCGCGACAACATGGACATTTCCGCGTTTTGGATTGTTCAGTTCGGTCCAGGCCACTGCAGCATCGCCCGCCAATTGCTCCGGCGCTCCCAGCAGCAATGTAGTCACTGCGAGTCCGGCGTCGGCCAGGAGCCGAGCCGTCATCATGCCGTCGCCGCCGTTGTTGCCGCGCCCGCAAAGTACCGTTACGCGCCGCGCGTTCGGAAACTGCCCGCGTACGAAATCCGCCACGGCCGAAGAGGCCGTCCGCATCAATTGAATCGACGGAATCCCAAACCGCTCCGTTGTGGCGCGATCGCAGGCCTGCATCTCGGCTGCGGACAGGACGTGCATCGCACCTATGGTACTAGAAGGATGTGCACGATAACGACCGCCAGGGAAGATCTTCGGTACGCTACCTGACCAAACGCGCCTGGAGAGTCGTGCGCGAGTTTACCCGGGTCAGGAAACACGCTCCGTTCTTATCGCAGTGAAAATGAACTGCGGCGGGAAACACCTGCCATTCGGCGGAACGGTTTCTCATTCCGATGACTCCAACCAGAAAGACCCTGCCTCCCTGAGTGTCGATCGTCCCCTGCGATGGGTTGTCGCCCACAATCACGTCATCGTCGTCGATCGCGGCAGGCAGGTGGAGCGCGCGGCCCGAGAACCCGAAACCGCCCTCCGAGCCATGACCACTTCGGTTCTTTGCGGCATCGCCGAGCTTGTGGTGGCTCAGCCACTCAGCCTGTTCGTCGAGCGTAGGAAAGTTGGTGAAGAACTGCCAAGCGGCAAGACTCTGATACTGCGTCATGGAGCACGGGAGGCCGCCGGTAACGGTCATCTCCGCGATTTGTCCGTCGGGACCCGCAATATTCTGCACGGTGTCTCCGGTGGTAGTCTGCATCGGCAGCAGAGCCTGCGAAGCGTCTGAAGAAGATGAGCCTGAAGAACCCGCCGGTGGCGCGGGAGTGGGAAGCACAACTTCCTTCTGGCAGGCGACAGCGCCTGTTTTGTCCAGAAGGCGGATAACAACCGAAACGGGGTGAGGTGGATTCACCGTTACGGCGTGAAAGCCTGCGGTCTGCTGCGGGTCAAGCGGATCGATGTAAAGCTGGTAGCCGCTGCTTCCTTCCCAGCGCGCGATCAGCCGTGCCCCCAGACCCGCGGAATCGAAGCGGCGGGTTCCAAGGTCGACATAAAGCGGCGGGGCCTTCGATTTCGTCAGCTTGGGGATGACGAGGGCGGCAAGCGCTCCGAGCACCAGGATGAAAAGGATCGGGAAGACGGCCAATGCCCGTTTGGATTTGGCTTCCTTCGCCTCAGCTTCCGGATCGTCAACGGGCGCGGGCTGAGTCATGACCGTGCGGAACCCGTAGAGGTCCTCCTGGGTTGCACCTCCGGCTGGAGGAATCACCTTATAGACCCTATCGGCCACGCCTGTCTGGGAGCCGGCGGAAGTGGCAGGATCACTTGCCTCGAGTTGAATCACGTCGCCCATCAAGCAGGTCCCATTCCTTTGATTTGAGAGACCGAGCCGAAAGAAGTACTGATATTGGACCACGGCCCCCAAAAGGCCCGCAATAACCACTCTGTGTGATGGGTCGCAAAGGGACCAGATTGGGCCAGACCGCCGACCGAGGTCCCGGTCCGCACCATTCTCAAGCGCATCCCAGGCAGCTCAATGGCCGCCATTCTCAGAACTCGATCCGACCCTCAAACGCGACCATTCGGGGCGAGCTGTCCCCTCCCAATCCCACCCCGAGCAACCCCGTCGGAGGCGAGATCGTACTTTCCAAGGTGCCGAACTTGGGGGGGACGTACTCGCCCGGGACGCCGGCCTCCACGTTGCCGGGTAGCGCAAAATTGGGGTGGTTGAAGGCGTTAAACAATTGCACATCGAATCGGAACGAAGACCCCTCCCGGTGCGGAAACTTGCGCGACAGGTAAATGTCAGAGTCCGCAAAGTGCGGCCCGCGCACCGTGTTGCGGCCGGCGTCGCCGAATTGGCAATCAGCTTCCGAATCGCCACCGGCACACTCCCCGGTGGTGGGATCGACAACCGAAACAAAGGCATCGGGGTTGAGCCACTGGCGGGTTCCGGCCACTGTCACTCCGGGGAACGCTGTTTTGCGATAAAGCGGCTCACCAGTAGCTCGCCGCGCAAACTGTGGCCCGCTCGCTTGGAAGACCCCTTTTCCGTTCGCCGTGTACGGTTGGCTCAGGACGCTGAACGGCAAGCCAGTATGGAAGAAGGCCGTCTCAGAAAGCGACCAGCCGCCGAAGATCTCCCGAAGAAGTGCATTTTTTCGCGGATACGGTATCTGTGCCACCCCGAACGCCGATATGTTTTGCCGCACGTCGTAGTCGCAGTTGCCATATTGCTGCTCGATTTCTCCCGGGAGCGGCGAGAGGATTCCCTGTGCCGAGAACGAGAGCAGTCCGCCGTTTGAAACCTCGTCCAGGCAATGGCTCAGCGTATAGTTAGCGCGCAGCGTCAAGAAACTCAAATGTTCGTCCACGCTGGCTTGCAAGCCGGAATAGGAACTGCCGGCATCGGTGCGAAACTCGTTTACATTGCCGAACCGCTGATCGGGCGGCTGCTGGTAAGCGTAGGGCGCAAAACATCCCGCACAAACCGTCTGGTAACCATTCAGTCCCTCAAGAAACGGCTCATGGAGACCGCGAGTGCCGACATAATCGATGCGCACAGAACTGTGCGCTGCCAGTTGATGTTCGATCCCGAAGTTGTACTGGTAGTAGTACGGCGTCTTCAGCGTGCCTGTCGGGAAAGTATTCAGGCTGACTGCCAGCGGGCAGGCCCCTGCGCCCGAGGCAATCCCCGCACAGGGTGCAGCGCCGCTCGTAAACACCGCCTGAAACCGCCGGTTAGCGTTCGCTGCCGCATCGCTGGCGCTGTTCGGTACGCCCGGCGCCAGCCCCACTCCTCCCACCTGTCCGCCGAGACCGCCGACAAAGGTTGGCGCATAGGGCGCGTTCGTGGCGGCGAGGTCGGCAATCTGCGCCGGAATGATGTCGTTGAAGACGCCAAACCCAGCGTGTACCACCGTCTCACGTGCAATTTGATAAGCCACCGAAAAACGTGGCTGCCACATAATCAGCGGCATCGCCGGAAAGAGACTTCGCACTTTTGTTTCGATCGCCGCGTCGAGCGGCTGGCTTGCATCGTGGGAGAGATCCAGAAACGAGCCCGCGGGTCGCGCAAACAGGCGCTGTTGATTCACAGGATCGGTGTTCCACGTCGCGCGGAATCCCGCTGTCACGGTGGCACGAGTCGTGGGCTTCCATGTATCCATGGCATAGGCATCAACGTTCCCGGCCGCGACGCGCTCCTTGAGTGCGATTGGGAAGGTCGTGCTCTCGGTATAGGCCGCGCCGTAAGTGAACTCCGCCAGGTCGTCGTAGACCGCGGTGGGAACGGTTCCTTCGCCCAGGTCATAGTCGCTTACATCGATGCGCCGCGTGTTCACGCCGAACCGGAAGCTGTGTTTGCCCCTCGTCCAGTCAAGGTTGTCATTGATCTGCCATTGCGTTACCTTGCGCCCCTGGGGATAGGTGTTGTCGTTGCCGCCAATTGTTGTGAAGGGCGCGTCATTGCTCCCCGAAGTCACCACTATGGGAAACGTCTGCTCGACCTGTCCGTAATTGTTCGGCTCGAAGATGCTTGAATACCAACTTGCCCCGGGATTGAATTGATTGACAAGGTTTGAACGGAACACGTGCGTGTAGCCCACCACCAGCGTGCGTTGGGGCTGCGGAGAATAAGAGTTGAAGATCGAGTTTATCGGATCGGTGAATGCGGCCTGCAGCCCCGTATCCTGCTGGAAACGGTACCAGACGCTATTGTTGGCGTCGATCGTCTGGTCGATCTTGGCCACGATCAGATTCTCGTCGTCATCGTTGGTCATCGACTCCTGGCGCTGGTTGGCGCAGCCGCTTCCGTTGAAAAGATTGCCGCTCGTTTGCATTCCCGCAAGGAGCGCGCCGCTCGCGTCCAGCGGGCATGAACTCACCGGAATCGCCGTGCCCGCGGTGCTGCGATAGAGCTTGAACATCGCTGCGTAGAACGGAACTTCTGCGGGCTCGGCCGGAAGCGCGGTGCCTGTCGTCGGGTCGACCCCGCCGAGCGGCAACTGGCTTAGCACGTATTGCTGGTAGGCTTCGGACGGCACAACAATCTGCGTCACCAGCGGAAGCGCAATGCGCACGCCTTCGTAATGTGCGAAAAAGAAAAGCTTGTCTTTGCGGATCGGTCCGCCCACACTCACGCCGAACTCGTTCACATTCGACCGCGGTTTCTGTGCCACCTCGCCTGCGGTGTCATTGGCATGCAGAAAATAATCCTCCGCATTGAATAAGGAGCCATTCCAGATTTCATAGAGGTCTCCGTGAAACGCGTTTGTCCCCGCCTTGGTGAAGTAGTTCACCTGCGAGGCGCCGTAGCGCCCCTGATCGACGGAGTAGGAGTTGGTGTTCACGGTCGCCTGATCGACCGCGTCGAGGCCGATGACAAGATTCGTCGAGAGCCCGATGTTCAGGCCGAGCCAGGGATCGTTGCTGTCGAAACCATCGAGAATGTATCCGTTTGAGGTCGCCGGCAGCCCGTTAAACTCCACGTTGCCGTAACCGCCCGGAGCTTTGGCGTCGTTCGACGAGCCGGCCGTGTTCATCAACGCGCCCGGCGCAAACTGCGCGATGAAGGTCAGATCCTGCCCGGGGTTCGGCAGCTTGGCGATCGTCTTCGCCTCAAGCGTGGTCGATGTATTCGGATTCTCCAGGCTCACGAGCGCCTGCTGCGCCGTCACTTCTACCGTCTGCGCCGCAATCGGCAATATGAGACCGAAGTTCAACGTGATGGTGTGACCCACCTCCACCACAACCCGCTGCGAAGTCGCGGTTGCGAAGCCGTTCGCCTCAACGGTCACGGAGTAAATCCCCGGATTGAGTTGGGAGAATAGAAACAGTCCGTTCTGGTCCGTGCGCTGCGCGCGCACCGCCTTCGTTTCCACCTCGGTCGCTGTGACTTCGGCGTTGGCAACCGTCGCGCCAGACGAGTCGCGCACCGTCCCCGCGATCGCGCTCGATGTGCCGCTCTGGGCAACGAGCCGCCCGCTGTTAACCAAAGTTAACAGGAACGAAACGGCCAGGAGACCTCGGGTTGATCTTTTGTACTTCGTATGAACCTCCAGGCGATCGGGGAAGTGTGGGAAAATCGCCGGCCCATCGCGGCCCGCGCGAAGACCGCGCGTTCTGCAGCTGCGTCCGCTTACCGCACAGCCATCCATGCCTGCCAGAAGACGACGACCATCATGAAGATCAGGTAAATGCGCAGGGCCCATACCAGCACCAACTCTCCGCCGCGCAATTGCCGGCGGGGAACAGGTGCGGATTTCTTCTGAACGAGTTGATCCTGTTCCAGGTTTTCGAGAACCCAGTCAACTTCTTCTTCCGAAATGTGTTTCGTCTCTTCCATCTGTTCCCCTTAACTCCCCAGCCACGCGAATGCCTGTGGGAAGACGACGCTGATTCCATAGAGGACGCCTGCGGCGGTCAGCAACACGACCACAGCGGCCGCCAGCGCATTGGCCCACCGAGGGCTGCGCACGCCGCCCATGATTTGCGGGTCGTTGACGAGCAGATAAAGAAACACCAGAGCCGGCGGCATGGCGAGAACGGCCACCACATTCACGACCAGCACCACGAAGGTGAGAGGCAGGTTCGGAATCAGCACGATGGCCGCTGCGACCGCTGCACAAAGGCAGAGCACAGCGTAAAACGACTTGCCCTGATTCACCGGAAGATTCAGGCTGTGCGGGCGGCGCGCAACCTCGCCGAATGCGTAGGCCGACGACGTGGAGATGGTGATGGAGGCAACGATGCCGGCCTCGATCATGCCCAGGGCAAACAGCGACGCGCCGATATGCCCCACGATCGGCTCCAGCGCCTGTGCAAACTGCGCGGCTTCAAAATTGGCCGCGCCAATATGGCCAAACAGCGGCGCGGTGGCGATGATTGCGCCGAGCGCAGCCAGCGCAGCCAGGCCCGCGCCCAACACAGTGTCGATGCGCCCGAATCGAATGTCTTTTGTCGTCAAGCCCTTGTCCACGGTGGCGCTCTGCTGGAAGAACAGCATCCATGGCGTGACAGTGGCTCCGATGTCCGAGAGCAGGATCAGCAAAGTCTCCTGGTTCGCGTGGGGCAAAGGCGTCCATGTGAGCATGGCGTGTCCGATTGCGCCCCACTGCGGGTGCGCCATCAGGGCCACGGGCACGAAAATCAGGTTGCAGGCCGCGGCCGCCAGAGTCACACGCTCCCATGTCCAGTAGCGGTGGCTCAGCAGCGCGGAAAAAAGCACCACGAGCGCCACCAGAACCGCGGCCCATGGCGGCACGCCGAAGTAGCCGAACCCGGCGCGGATCGCAATGAATTCGGTAACCAGCGTGAGAAAGTTGCCCACGCTGAGATCGATCACCGAGAACCAGCCCCAGAAGGGGCCGAACCGCTCGAAGATCAGCTCGGCGTGGCCGCGATGCGTGGCTGCGCCCAGCCGCACCGTCATCTCCTGCACTACCAGCGCCATCACAAAAGTGAGCACCACGAACGGAAGGAAGAAGCCAATGCCGAACTTCGCGCCGGTCGCGGCGTAGGAAAGCATGCTGGGGCCGTCGTTCTCGCCCAGCATCACCAGGATGCCCGGCCCCACCAAAAGCCAAAGCAGCGACACATGCGCGCGCAGCCCCAGCGAGCGCCGCGCTGCGCTCACGCGCGAGCGGTCGTATGCGCGATCGATGTCCTCATGCGTGACGACAAGTTCGTCCGCTGCGACGGGAGGATCTGGACCGATTTTTGTGCTGGCGTTCACTGGCCTGGTATTCCTCGGCAACGCTGGGTACAGAAGTCTTTTGGCTTTACGTGAACATTTGCAGAACGGGCCAACGCGAACGCGGTGCATGCTCCATTGGCTCCGTCCGGGAGAATTCGGGCAGCGCGCGACCGTCACAATGCGGCATTCGCTTTGAGAGGCATCAGCGCCACTCAACTCCAGTATGGCACAACTTATTAAGCGTAGTTAATGTTTTCTTTTAGATTAAATTACTATGAACGCTCCGGACGCAACCAGACAGCCTCCGCGGCCGGCCGCCCCAGAATCGTGTTTCCTGTAGGTAAATCAATCAAAACGGTTTGGTCGTAATTCTGGCTCACGACGCGAAGGCTCTTGCCGGGCCCGATGCCGGAGGCGTGCAGGAACTCCAGCAGCTTTGGGTCGCGCTCCTGGAGGCTGATCACGGTGTAGCGCTTGCCGGCGGCGGCTTGGGAGAGCTGTATCTCCCCTCTCTTTTTCCGTTCGGCCGGGTTTAAGGGAAGAACGGAGTTCCCGTGCGGGCAGGCGCCGCCTTCGCCGAGCTTCTCCTTGAGCTTGGCCTCGAATGCAGGCGAAACCGCGTGCTCCAGCCGCTCCGCTTCCTCGTGAATCTCGTGCCACTCCATGCCGAAGACCTCGCTCAGCATGCGCTCGATGAGGTGATGGCGCAGCGCGGTGTGATAGGCCACTTCGCGGCCTGCCGCGGTGAGGCGCACGATGCCGTCCTCGCCCACCTTCACGCATCCATCGCGCTTCAGGCGCTTGAGCGCCATCGTCACAGCCGGCGCGGATACCTCAAGCCAATGCGCAAGCATGGCGGGAATCACCTGGCGGCCTTCTGCCTCGGCTTCAAGAATGGCCTTGAGGTAGTTCTCTTTCGAAACGTGGATCGAGTCCTTCATGGGTGTGCTGAGGATCAGTCTAAACCGGAGGAGGTTGAACAGCGGATAGTAAACAACGGGGGATGATGGGCGGTGGGCGAAAGGACCGTCGCTTACTTCCGAATCGGCGTCTACGTGGGCGCGGCAAGTCAAAGCGATGCGAAATTGCTAGACTTCCGAAATCGTTTATCGCACCTGCCGGCGCGGCGCTGCCCGAATGTGTCATCAAGTGCACGATCAACCTGGTCGACAGAACGGATCGCGGTGGACTTCCGAATGCTCAGACCGCGATAGCGTCCGGGTCGTCGAGGCTAATTTCTGATTCAGTCGGCCGCCGAATGGCGCTCTCGAGTTTGGCCAGCAGTTCTTTCGGATGTACTGGCTTAGTAAGCACATCGAAACTACAGCCTCTTTCTTTTGCCGTTTCAAGAAATACCGACGTTCCCGCATGTCCCGAGAAGAGAAGAACTCCGCATTCGGGGAAGCGGCTCCGGATCTCGATGCCCATTTCGATACCATTCATCCCAGGCATGGAAACGTCTGTGATGACGAAATCAGGCCGCTGGTGCTCGCATGCGGTGAGCGCAGTTTCGGCGTTGTAGAACGCGATCGCGTCATAGCCGGAGCCCTTGAGAATTGCGGACAGGGTATCGGCAATCACTTGCTCATCGTCCACAACGAAGATTCTTTGCATTACTTTTTCCAATCATTTCCTTGGGTAGGTCGGGAAGCCTTGCGGGATTCATTCGCGATGGTCCTGCGACGCCTGTTAGGAGCTTTCGCGCCTGGATGATCTTTCTCAAGAAGGTGGGCCTTTTGCATCGCGACCGACACCGGCACAACTTCAAACTGCCTGATTTTCTGTTTCACTCTGCACCCTGGATCAACCGTAGGCCGAATCCACAGATACGGGGACTTTTTCTTTGCCTCCCCTTTAACCTGCTCTTAAAAAACAACTTACAGAATTTCTAAGATCGAAAATAATAGTTGACTTAATCTTCATTCGTGCTATATCTGATGTATTCGTTAGCGTAGCTATAACTTCTCGTTAGCGTCTCGTTAGCGATATCGTTTGAGGATCTGATTTATGCCTCAGAACAAGGCCCGGACGTTCAAGACCACGGCGCGAGGGGATGTACCCACCGGCCGGCGCGGCAAACACAGAGATATCGTGACCCGAATCCTGAATGACCTCGAGGGTCTGGACGGGGGCAAAGCGCTAAAGATTCCGCTGGACGAGTTGACAGACACCAAGACGAACGTGCGCTCGGCTCTCAGCCGCGCCACGCGAAAAATTGGCAAGTCTGTGGGCACCGCGGCGGATGACGATTACCTCTACGTATGGAATTTGTAGGGTAGAGACTTTGTGCATGGGAGGTCGGCATGACGTCTTCTTTGCCTGAATTCGTGCGACGGTCCAACCCAGATGGAGGAATAGACTCCATCTGCACCAGGTGCTACTCGACAATCGCCGCTTCCACTTGGGAGGCGGACCTGGATTCAGCCGAGCTGCGCCACCAATGTGAATCGTGGAGATTAGAGCATTTCGGAAAAAACGTCGATCGGGCCGATACATCGGTGGAACCTGAGGAAAAATCAGACGCAGCGTGAGAGTGTCTTTCAAATTGGGTGAAGACGCGTATTGCCGACTGAATGACCGGAAACCCGGAAACAACTAGTTGATCAACAGACTCGACGGGTGACGTTCCCCCGGCGGTTGAGGCTTTGGGTGTGCGCGGCGACGCGTCCTGTCAACCCCTCCCATCCGCAAATCACCCCTAACCCACTGAATCCACTCGCAAAATTCCCTGCCCGAAGTTTGCCGATTAATTCGCCCAAATCTGTAGCCTTGAAGATGAAAGGGGATTCTTCATGGCATTCACGATCATGACGTCCATCACCGCCGCCGGCAAAGGCCATCCAAGCCGCCACAAAACTCCCAGCGCCAGACAGCGAAAATTAATTAAATAAAAAAATTCTCGCTTTTCGCCAAGCTTTCGCCATTTAACTCGTTTAGAATCAACAAACGATCTTCGGAAATGTTGAAAATATGTCTCGAATTACGTCGGATTTGCGCCAAACAACTCCTTTAGAATCAACAGGCGGCCTGTTCATTTTCAACCCGTCGGCATTCACCCCTTAACCCCTTCATTTCACTACCTTTTGCTCCACTTCATCCGTCGTGCCGAAGTGACATCTTCGAGACGCCATAGTTTTCATGGATGGGCAAAGGTAACCGCTTCGACGTCACCGAAGCCACGTTGACGCGGAGGTTAAAGCCATTGAAGATTCAATCAGCCAATTCCCCCAAATCACGGCCGCGTCTTAGCCAATCTGTAAATCCGACGACGAGAGAGGATCATATGAATAACTTGCTGTTAAAGGTGTATATCCAGCTCCAGAATTTGGGGAAGAGCGAACAGGGTCAGGATCTGGTCGAATATGCATTACTGATCGCCTTCATTGCGCTTGCGTGCGTGACTGGCGTCAAGCCTGTCGCGCAGGCCGTCAATAGCGTGTTCAGTAACGTCAGCAACTCATTGGCGTAGCTCCGGCACCGAATGAAATGTGAATAGCTGACCGGGCTCTGCGCTGTCGCTGAGCCCGGCGGCGCACTGCTAGAACACATGCAGCGTCACCGAGAGTTATGAGCGCCGTGGCTCGCCAACCGGCAGACGTGTTTTGGACCTGTGCTTAAGACGCAGTGGTCCTGAATTTCTGCGCAATCGCGCCGTTGTCATTTCACGCACACTTTGGGCTCGACCGACAATCCAGGGCGCAGCTGGTGGTTCGGGTCTTCGTGGGCCAGGTCGGTAAAGTCGATACGCACCGGCAAACGTTGAACGACTTTTACGTAGTTGCCGGTGGCGTTTTCCGGCGGGAAGAGCGAAAGGACCGAGCCGGTGGCTCCGCCGATCTGCGTGACGCGCCCCTTATAGTCTTTGCCGGTGGCGTCGACGTGGATCGTCACGTCCTGAAGAGCCTTCATGTGCCTGAGCTGGGTCTCCTTGAAGTTGGCAGTCACCCAGAGATCGTCCAGCGAAACCAGCGTGAGAAGGTTCTGACCGGGAGCAATGTTCTGGTCTATTTCGACGCTCTTGCGGGTGATGATGCCGTCCTCTGGGGCGACGATCCTGCAGTAACTCAAATTGAGCTTGGCCTGATCCAGCTGGGCTTGAGCCTGCTGGACCTGGGCGTCCGCTTGCTTGGCTTTGGCATCCTGCGCGGCAACCTGCTGCGGTCCGGTCTCGGCATACTTCTGTTGCGCCTGCGCCTCCGACACGCGCTCGTGTGCAATGCGAACGCCATCGGCAGCAGCCTGCTCGTTGGCGCGCGCACTGGCCAGCGCGGCCTTTGCCGCATCGGCGGCGGCAACAGCCGCGTCGAATTGTTGCTTGCTGATGACATCCTTGGCGACGAGCGGCTTATAGCGTTCAAGATCCGACTGCGCCTTGGTATTGTTAGCCTCTGCCTGGGCGACGGCGGCGTGCGCCGCAACCAGTTGTTGCTCGGCCTGGGCAACGCTGGCCAGCGCGCCGGTAACATCGGCATTTGCCGAGCGGAGATTACTGCCCGTGTTGGTGGTGATGATGGGCACATTGACGCGGGCGGCGGAGGCGGCGGCTTTGGCGCTGGCCAGCGCGGCCTCAGCGTTCTCGACGGCTATCTGATAATCGCGCGGGTCGAGCTCGACGATAGGGTCGCCTGCCTTCACGGTCTGGTTCTCTTCCACATCGACTTTGAGGACCTGGCCGCCAACGCGCGCGCTGACCTGGATGAGATGGCCGTTGATCTGCGCATCGTCAGTATCCTCGCTGAACGTGGAGTGCCACCAGATGGCAAGGGCGACGAGCACCGCCACCGCGACGGCGACGATGATGATGCCCCTGCGGCGGGACCGCGGAGCTTCAATCTCCGTTTCGGCAGGCGACTGATTCAGTTCAGGGGTTGGGGTTGGATCCGCCACGTTCACTTCCCTCCTAAATACTTCTGGTAATTCTGGCCGTCTCCGAGCGCGCGGGCAAGGCTGAGCTTGGCAACATTATCGCGGTAGAGGCTGACCACATATTGACTATCGGCCTGCGCCACGGATTGCTGCGCCTGGCTTACGGCAAGGTTATCGCTGACGCCGTTGGCGTAGCGCTCCTGCGCTTCCTTGAGAGCCTCAGCGGCCAAGTCTCTGCTGGACCGCGCGACTTCAACCTGCTGCTGCGCCGATGCGATGTCAAGAAGCGCATCGCGAACGTCGGCTTCAACCTGGGCGTTCTTGTCATTCAACTGGGCCTTTGCCGTATCGAGTTGAGCTTGTGCCTGCTGGGCCTGGCCGCGCAAGGCAAATTCGTCAAATATGGGCACGCTCAATGAGCCTGTCGCATCCACAGTGCCGTGCGAGTGAGCCAGCGTGGTGCCGATGTCGCCATAGTCGGCGGCGGCGGCGACGACGGGAAAACGCGCGGCGGTCGCGGCTTTGCGCTGGTCAGTCGCGGCTGCGGTTTCTTCGACCAGCGCGGCAAGGTCCTTGCGATTTGTCTTCGCCTGCTGGATGAGCGCGTTGGCATCGAGCTGATCGAACGGCGCGTAGGGCGCTGTGTCGGTCAGATTGAAGCTCTGCGCCAGGGGAAGACCGATGGTGCGCGCGAGGGCGAGCTTATCCTTTTCGAGCGAATCCTGTGCGGCGATCAACTGCTGTTCGAGAGACTGGTAATCGACGCGGGCGCGCAGCTCATCGAGCAAGGGCGCCGTGCCGGCCTGATGATTATCGACGGCCTGATCGAGCGAAACCTTTGCGGTTGAAACCTGCGCCTGAACGCTGCTGACGTTGGTCTGATCAGCCAGGACCAACAGGTAAGCATTGCCGACGGTCAGCACAACCATATCGCGCGCGTCCTGGGCCGATAACTGCGCAGCGGCAAAGTTGTGCCGGGCGGCGAGATAGTTGTGCAGCGACTGGAGGTCGACCACGGACCAGCTGAGCGAAGCGCGAACGTCAGTGTAGCCAAACGGCCCGATAATCTTTGGGAAGCCCGGGATGCGCAACCCTTCGGCCGGCAGATCGGTTTGCATGGCCGCTTCCTTGGCGCTGAAGTCAATGCCAGGAAGCAGCGATTGCAATTGGCTCAAACGCGCGGCGCGAGCTCCCGCCGTCTGCGTCCCACTCAGAATCATTCCCAGATTTGTCTCGAGGCCGCGCTGGATGGCGTCGTCGAGCGAAAGATCGATGGTCTGGCTCGACGGCTCACCCTTGGGGACGCTGCCCTGGAAGTCCGTCGCCGTTGGCGGCGAGGGCAGTGTGGGCGGCGGAACAACCGACGACTGTGCGATTGCAACCGGGGCTGCAAGACAAGCGCCCAAACCAAAGGCTGCGGCACTGAAACGAATCGGGGTTTTGATGGATTTCCCTGGCAATTTGGACCTTGCGTATGAACGGCGAATGTCGGTGCCCGAAAATGGCAATCCTACAACAAATGGATGCGCCTGAAGGACAACACGGTTCTTAAATCTAGTGTATCGAACAGGGCCCTCACGGCGGCCGTTTGCGAACGGTGGGCCGGTTTGGCGTGCGGAGCAGAGCCGCCTCCTCCAGCGGTTTTCTTCTCTGTTTAACGCCGCAGAGGGGCTCGGTCCTGTATGGATGGCTTTGTGGGGCGCTTGGGCCTCCGGAGCGTTTCCGTCTTCGGAATCGATGGGACTAAGCCCGTTATGGCAATGTGGCACGCAGCTCAGCCCGGTTTGGGTGCCGCACGCCAGCGGAACGCGTTAGACTGCCAACACAGCGGATTGGACCGGAAAATGGCCAGAAACACGAAAAAAATCAAGCTCTTCAACGGGCGCGACCACTCCTGGATGCAGTTCAATCGGCGCGTTTTGGAGGAGGCCGAAGACGCTGCCAACCCGTTGCTGGAGCGCGTGAAGTTCCTCGCCATCACGGGGTCGAATCTGGACGAATATGTCGAGGTTCGCCAAGCCGGCCTGATGCAGCGCATTGAAGACGGATACCGCGAACCCGGCTACGATGGCCTGCGGCCCGACGAGTCGCTTGACGTTCTGACCGCAGAGATTCACGGCTTTGTAGCAGCACAATACCACTGCTGGAACAAGCAACTGTTTCCGGAGTTGCGCAAACACGGGATCCGGCTGCTGGCATGGGACGAGCTGAGCGAGCACGCCCGTGAATTCGCGCGAGGATATTTCCAACGCGAAGTCGATCCATTGCTGACGCCGATCTCGATCGACCCGGCTCACCCGTTTCCGCGCGTGCTGAACAAGGCGCTGTGCCTGGCATTGCTGCTGCGCGCCAAACGGCGCAGTTCAGGGCCGCAGGTACTGGGAGTGGTGACGGTGCCGCGCGCGCTGCCGCGCTTTGTCCGGCTGCCCTGCGACCATAACCACCACGACTATCTGCTGTTGCAGGACCTGATTGAGCAGCATCTCGGTGGCATGTATCGCGGCTACGAAGTGCTGGCATCGGCGGCATTCCGCGTGACCCGCAACTCGAACCTCTACTTTGAGGAAGAAGAAGCGCGATCGCTGCTGGAAACGATCCGCGTAGAACTGCACAACCGGCGCAAGGGGGACGCGGTTCGGCTGGAGATTGAGAGCGACGCCGATTCAGAGATCGTGGAGCGGCTGCGGGTGAACTTTGAGCTGGAAGAGGACCAGGTATTTCGCTGCGAGGGCCCGGTGAATCTTTCGCGCCTGATGTTCTTTTACGGCGATGTGCAACGGGCCGACCTGAAGTTTCAACCGTTCACTCCGAAGCCGCTGCTGCTGAGCCGCAAATCGACGGGGATCTTCGACGAGCTGCGCCATCACGATATTCTGCTGCATCATCCTTACGATGCTTACGATCCCGTGGTCGACTTCATCCAGCAGGGCGCGCAGGACCCCGCCGTGGTGACGATGAAGCAGACGCTTTACCGCACCAGCCACGACTCGCCCATGTTCCGGGCGCTGACCGAAGCCGGCGCCAGCAAGGAAGCAACAGTGGTTGTGGAGCTGATGGCGCGGTTTGACGAGGCCTCGAACATCCGCTGGGCGCGCAGCATGGAAGACGCGGGCGTGCAGGTCTTTCACGGCGTTGTGGGCCTGAAGACGCACTGCAAGCTGGCCATGCTGGTGCGGCACGACGAGGACGGAGTGACTCGCCGCTATTGCCACCTCGGGACGGGCAACTACAACCCCGACACGGCGCGCTTCTATACCGACCTGAGCCTGCTGACGAGCGATCCGCAGATTGCCGAGCGGGTTCATATGGTGTTCAACTACCTGACGGCTCACGCCGAGGTCGACGATTACAGTCCGCTGCTCGTGGCGCCGCTGACCATGGCGGAGAGTTTCCTGCGCCTCATCCGGCGCGAGCAGGAGCACGCGCAGGCGGGGCGGCCGGCGCACATCGTGGCCAAGATGAACGCGCTGCTCGAACCCTCGATTATCCAGGCGCTTTACCAGGCGTCCCAAGCTGGAGTGGAGATCGATTTGATCATCCGCGGGCTGTGCATTCTTCGGCCCGGAGTGAAAGGCCTGTCAGAGAGGATTCGGGTGCGATCGATCGTCGGGCGATTCCTGGAGCACTCACGCATTTATCACTTTGCCAACGGCGGCAGCGACGAGATCTACATCGGCTCCGCCGATTGGATGCCGCGGAATTTGTTCGAGCGCTGCGAGGTGGTGTTTCCGGTCCGCGATCCTGTGGCGCTGGCGCGCATACACGACGAGATTCTGCCGGCCTACATGGCTGACACCGTAAAAGCCCGCCTCCAGCAGTCCGACGGTAATTACATGCGAGCCAGCAAGCTGATGAAGGACGTTCAGCCCTTCTCAGCGCAGGAATTCCTGATGCAACTGGCGGAAGGAAAGACGGACTTGGACGCGCTTCCCGCGGCCGATGCGAAGCCTCGCGTAAAAGCTGCTGAGAAGAGTGACGCGGCGGCCGACTGAACCTCCAGCTATGGCGCGGCTTGCTGAGCGACGACGTGAATTCCGTTCTGCTTGTATTGAAACTCCAGCGTCCAAGTGCTTGGGCCGGCCTGGCCATCAGCCTGCGGCTTGAACTTCCAGCGGCGGGCAGCCTCGAGCGATTTGCCGGCGAAATACTTGCTCGGCCCGGGCGATAGGAGCGCGGCAGCGGAGACGGCGCCAATGGCATCAACCTCGATCTGCACCGTGACTCTGAGAGTTCCGTTGATCGTCTTCATTGCGCTAGGCACAATGTCGGGAAGAATCTGATTCACGATTGCGGGGTTGACGGTTGTGGCGCTGGGCTCGGAAGTCTGGTCGACTTTAGGCTGGGCTTCTTGCGGCGGCGGCGCGGCCGCCGGGACAGATGCGGTGACGGGCGCTGGAGCCTGAGGAGGAGTTGAGTTTACGGCCGGCGCCGATGACGGCGCTGGAGTTTGCTCAGGAGCTTGTGCCGAGGTTTCAGCCGGAGTTTGAGCCGGAGTGGCAGCAGGGGTGGTTTGGGCTTGCGGAGCCGGCGATGTTGACTGGTCACGATGCGAGAGGATTTTCCAGATTGCGATCGCGACCAGCAGCACAGCTGCGACAGCAAGCAGCACAGCGACGCGGCGTTTCGCATGCGGTGCCACGGCCTCCTTTGTTTCCGGCTCCGGAGACGCTTTTGACGGATCAAGACGCGCGGTGATTTCGCTGATGGTGATGCGACGGGCAGGATCGGAACGCAGGCATTTCCGCGCGAAGGTCGCGAACGGCTCGGGCATCGACTGGGGCACCGTTGGGTCGGCGGCTTTGGCGCGATTCCAAACCGGCGGGTACTTGGTGAGGACTTCGACAAGAGTGGCACCGAGAGACCAAATATCCGAGGCAGGAACAATCAACCCGTTTTCGGTCTCTGGAGCATCGCAGACGGTTCGGCTTGGCCTGGATATGACGGCCGCGCCCACGGGACAAACGCCGTAAGTGGTGAGCTTGAGGCTGTCGCCGGCGGCCATGATGTTCGAGGGGTTGAGGCGACCGTGGACGAGACCCTTGTCGTGCAAATAAGCGAGCGCTGCCAGAGCCGGCCCGAGCATTTCGCGAGTCTCTTCAGGCGAGAGCGGTCGCTCCTTAAGGATCTCCGCAAGAACCTCGTCGGCATATTCTGTGACGACGTAGAAGCAGGGAACGCCGTCAATTTCACAGCGGCCGTGCGTATAGACCTTCATTAGATTGGGGTGGGAAAGGGTGGCTGCAGTCTCCCATGCGGCGGCGCGGGCGGCGGCATCCCGATCATCTTCGGGGATTAATTTGATGACGGCCTTTTGCGAATTCTCGCTCAACTCGGTGAGAAAGACACCGGTTGCTTGCGAGCCACCGAGCCATTGAATGAGGGGAAACCTGTCGGCGGCATAACTCCCGACCCAGTCGCGACTGATTGCCGCACGGCTCATAGTTTCGATCATAGACCCAACCTCAACGATCATCTTAGCCTTGAACGCGCAGGATCAAGCTGAGTTAACCCACACTTTAGTAAGGGGACGGGTGGGGAGGGACCGCGTGGTTTTTTGCCATTCGTTTTCCCGGTGCCGAGCCAGCCGAGCGGAATAAGGGGTGAGCCAGCGGGACGGGCGGGGTTGCGGAGAGGCGGGCCCGGGGCGAGGCACAGTGAGGCTGGAGATGCCGAACCTCCTAAAATTGAAGCAGTGCCGCTTCCCTTCGCCCAGTTGCCGGTTCGGGACAAGATTCATGCCCGGACTTCAGACCGTCGCACGAACACAATCCGGCTGGTCGATGCTCCGCGTCCAGTGGCCTTGTGGCATTTGGCCAGCCTGGACGCACCTACCGTCGCCGTGGTCTGGTCGCTGGCAATCGCATGGGCGGTCGGGATTCGCCTTGGGGATCAAGTCTTGATGGTCCTGGCGCTGACGGCTTGGTGTGCCTATGTCTGCGATCGACTGCTGGACGTGCGCACGGGCCTCCATTCGTCGTCGGGATCGATTCAGCCGGGACTGCGCGAACGCCACTTCTTTCATTGGCGGCATCGGCGGTTATTGGCGCCGCTGGCCGTGGCCGCCGCGTGCGCCGCGGGGGTGATGGCGGTGACTTTGCTGCCTATCATTGTGCGCGAGCGAGGCATGATTCTGGCCGCTGCTGCGCTGGTTTACTTTTCGGGCGTTCATGCGGCGCCCCGCGTGCAGCGAGGCCGGCACTTGCTTCGAAGCCCTCTGAGCAAAGAGATGCTCGTTGCGGCGGTGTTTACAGCGGGCTGCATCTTGCCGGCGTGGACGCGCCAGCACACCTTGGGGCCGCTCGAACATTCCAGTTTGTGGTTCTGGATCCCGGCGGTCTATTTCGCCGGGCTCGCGTGGCTCAATTGCAGCTTGATCGCCAGGTGGGAAGCAAACGGCGAGGACAGCGAAGAACGGGGCGACCAGGTTAAGCGGTGGTTCTTCGGGTCACTGATGGGGCAAGGGCCGAATCTCTTCGCAGCGCTGCTCGTTGCATTTGCAGGGCTGCTGCTGGCGATGGTTGCTGACCTTTCGCAGCCGCGCTCGGCGGATCTGCTCACGGCGGGCGCAGCGAGTGCATTCCTGCTGGCGTTGCTTGATCGCATGCGAACGCGGCTGACGCCGCTTGCTCTGCGCGCCGCCGCCGATTTGGTTTTGCTGACGCCGCTTGTGCTTTTTCTACGATGAATACGACGGCCAATTCGGAATTCGTTGGACTCGAATCCACGGAATTCACATTGGCGAGGCGGGCCCCAAACTTCGATCGTCTGGCGAAGCTCTACCGCTGGATGGAGCTTCTGACGTTTGGTCCGCTGCTTTCACTGTGCCGCACGGCGTTTCTTTCTCAGCTTGGGTCGGCGGGCCACGCGCTTGTCCTCGGCGACGGCGATGGACGCTTTACCGCGGAGTTGCTCGGCGTGAATTCTGAGGTTCGAATCGACGCCGTGGACGCTAGCCCAGCAATGCTCGATGCATTGCTTCACAGGGCCGGACTGAACGGACGCCGGGTCACTCCTCATTGTGCCGACGTACGCGAATGGATTCCTGAACACGCGCGGTACGATCTGGTGGCCACGCACTTCTTCCTCGACTGCCTGACGACAGACGAGTGTTACGACCTGGCCGCGAGGTTGCGGGGCGCTATCTCACCTTCTGCCGTGTGGATCGTGTCGGAGTTCGCGGTTCCAGAGGGATTGTTTGGCCGGCTTGTCGCGCGCCCTCTGGTCTGGCTGCTTTATTGGGCGTTCGGGTTTCTAACCGGACTCGAAATCCGCAGCCTGCCCAACCATCATGCCGCAATGTGCGAGGCCGGATTTGTGCTGACGGAGCGACGCACGCGGATATGCGGACTGCTGGTGAGCGAGACGTGGCGCAGCAAGAAGTAGACCGAGGGGCGTAGAATGGCGCTGATTTTGAATTCGAATTCCTCAACGATTGAACCTCAAGGGACCCTCTCATGAAAACAAATCATCTCGCAGGCTGTGTTGTGCCTATTCTCGTGCTGTTCCACCGTCGCGATGGCGCAAAAACAAACCTATCCATTCAACGATCCATCGCTCCCCATGGAAAAGCGGATCGACAATCTGCTCTCCCTGATGACCATCGACGAGAAGATCGATTGTCTGGGCACGAATACGGGTGTGCCACGGCTGGGCGTGATGAGCTACGGCAACTCCGAAGGAATCCATGGGGTGGTGCAGCGCGAGAAACGGGGTACGAGGGAACCGATCACGACGACGCAGTTTCCGCAGCCGCCGGGGATAGGCGCATCGTGGGATCCGGACCTGGTGCGCGAGGCGGGAGGCGTGGAAGGTTACGAGGCGCGCTTCATCACACAGACGGCGAAGTACGATCGCCAGATCCTGATGTTGTGGGGGCCCCAGTCGGATTTGGGGCGCGATCCGCGATGGGGCCGCAGCGAGGAAGTATACGGCGAGGATCCGTTCTTCAATGGGACGATGGCCGTGGCTTTTATCAAGGGACTCCAGGGCGACGATCCGAAATATTGGCAAGCCGCGGCGCTGCTGAAGCATTTTTTGGCAAACGAAAACGAGAACAATCGGAACAGCTCATCCTCGAACTTCGACGAGCGGCTGTTCTGGGAGTACTACTCTGTGCCGTTCCGGATGGGCTTCCTGGATGGTGGCGCCAAGGGGGTGATGGCGTCGTATAACGCGTGGAATGGCACGCCGATGGCTGTCAATCCGATTCTCAAGAGCATTGTCCGTGACCAGTGGGGCGTCGACGTGATTTCGAGCGACGGCGGAGCGGTCACGCTACTGGTGGATCCGCGCCATCTTTATCCCAACCAGAAGGCAGCGGTGGTGGCATGTCTGAAGGCCGGGATCAACCAGTTCCTCGACAGGTATAAAGACGAAACGAAGGCGGCGTTGAAGGACGGAGAGATCACGGAGGCGGAGATCGATGCGCTGCTGAAGCCGAAGTTCGACGTCACGATCAAGCTCGGATTGCTGGACCCGCCGGAGATGGTGCCCTACTCGAAGGTCAAAGACTCGCCCGAGCCATGGAACTCCGACAAGGATCGTGATGTTTCGAAGCAGTTGGCGCTCGAGTCTGTAGTGTTGCTGAAGAACCAGAACAACATTCTGCCGCTCGACAAGAGCAAGATCAAGTCAATTGCGGTGATCGGCCCGCTTGCCGATTCAGTCCATTGGGACTGGTATGGTGGCACGCCACCCTACGCAGTGACGCCGTTGCAAGGGATCAAAGATCTGGTGGGGCCGGATGTGAAGGTAAACTACGCCGCTTATGACACACAGGCAGGCGAGGACGATGCCATGAAGGCGGCGAGCGAATCCGATGTGGCCGTGGTAGTGATCGGCAACGATCCAACCTGCGGTGACGAGGCGCATGCCTGGTACAGCTCGCCAGGTAACGGCGGAGGCATCACGCTTCCCTGCACCGTTCCAAGCGACGGGCGCGAAGGCCGGGACCGGGAGAGCATCGACCTGGCGCAGGAGCAGATTGCGAAACAGGTCCTGATCAAGAATCCGAAAACTATCGTGCTGCTGATTTCGAGTTTTCCTTTCGCGATCAACTGGAGCGCGGCGAATGTTCCTGCGATCCTGACGATGGCCCACGCTTCGCAGGATGAAGGAACCGCGCTGGCCAAGGTTCTGTTCGGCGAGTACAACCCTGGCGGCCACCTGGTGAGAACGTGGCCGAAGTCGGCCGATCAGCTTCCGCCGAGCATGGACTACAACATCCGCGACGGCTACACGTACATGTACTTCAAGGGCGAGCCGCTGTTTCCGTTCGGCTACGGCCTGAGCTACACGACGTTCAAATATTCGAACATGCGAACCAGCTCTCCGACTTTGGCAAAGGATGGCACCGTTACGGTGAGCGTGGACGTCACGAACACGGGCAGCCGCGCGGGCGACGCGGTGGTGCAGATGTATGTGAAGCATCTGGCCTCAAAGGTGGAGCGGCCGCGAGAAGAGTTGGAGGGGTTCAAGCGCGTCACGATTCAACCCAACGAGACAAAGACGGTGGAGATTCCGCTGAAGGCCTCGCAACTGGCGTGGTGGGACCAGAAGCTGCCGGGCTTCCGCGTGGAAGCGGAGCCGGTAAGCGTGATGGTCGGCAATTCGTCGAGCGACGTTGAGGCGAGCACGACGGTGCGGGTGCAATAGGGATTTCCCCTTCGGAGCCTTTGGATGAATCGAACGAAGAAGAATTCTCCTGAGTCAGCGATGCGCGGCGATTCCGGCAACCCCAAACGAGAGGAAACCCCTTTCGAGGCACTGGCCAGCATCTGCTCCGTTCTCGTAGTGGGCCTGTTTATTCTGACCTTCATAGCTCAGAACTACCTCATTCCGTCAGGTTCAATGGAGAACACACTGCTGATTGGCGATCACCTGGTTGTCGATCACATAACGCTGGAACCGCAGGCCAAATGGATTGAGCCACTGGTGCATTATCGCGAGCCGCGGCGCGGCGATGTAGTGGTGTTCCTCAAGCCCGTCTATCAGCCTGGTATTGATTCGACAGACGCCGATGGGACACCGAAGTACACCCCCCTCGTGAAGAGATTGCTTGGCGTACCGGGTGATCATATTCATCTGCGCAATGGCATTGTGATTGTGAATGGTGTCGCACAGTTTGCGGGATTTGCGCAGCCGACGACGACCGATAACTTCAATGAGTTCCTCGACGATTTCCCCGCGGTTCCCCCGTCCGAGATGTCCGACTCGACCGAGTCGTGGGACATTGCCTTCCCAAATTACATACAGGGCGGCGACCTGGTTGTGCCGCCGGGGATGTACTTCATGATGGGCGACAACCGGCACAACAGCCTGGACTCGCGCTACTGGGGCTTCGTGCCGCGTGCCAACATCGTCGGCCGTCCGCTGTTCAACTACTGGTCGTTCGAGGCCACAGAGGCACAACTTGGACAAGCGGGATTCGGTCACCAGTTCGCATGGATCGGTCATGTGCTGGTGCACTTCTTCTCAGACACTCGGTGGAAACGTACTTTTCACGTTGTTCATTAAGCCGAAACTGAACTCGAGTTGAATGAAATTGCGTTGGCAGGACGGGCCTGCGTCGATTCAGTGCGCGGCCGAATGTTACAAACCTGTTAAAATGGGGGTGTAGGAATTCGGCACGGCCTGATTCATCCCCACCGAATCCATCCCCATGATCCTTTATCTGATGCGCCACGCAGATGCCGGCACCAATCGCGAGAACCCCATTCTCGATCTAAAGCGAGGCCTCGTTAAGGAAGGAAAGCAGCAATGCATGCTCATGGCGCGGGTTCTCGGCGCCCTCAAAGCGCCCATAGACACCATCGTTTCAAGCTCTCTTAAGCGTGCCATGCAAACAGCGCAGCTCGTCGGCACCGAATTGGGCTTTGAGGGGAAGGTCGAGATCAGCCCAGGCCTCGGATTGAACGCGAGTTTCGCCGATTTCCAGAACATGTTGGCGAAATACGCCGGCCGCGAGGGGGTTCTAGCCGTTGGGCACAACCCGAACATGTTTCAGTTCCTCGGCCGCATGATCAGCGGCAACGGCGGCGCATCGATCCGGATGCGCAAAGGCTCGATTGCGCGGGTCGACATGGAGCGTCATCCGCCACGGCTGCAGTGGCTTCTGGATCCACGCACGGCTCGGATCATTTACGCGAGCGTGACGAAAAGCTCGCGTCCGAAGACTTCGCGGAAGTAGCCGGCTTCTTTGCGCAAAGACCACAATTCCAGCTCGGCGCCGGTGCGCCCAGGGCGCAACTCCAGCAAGACTCTCTTCGGGTAGACCCGCGTGGTGACGCGCAAAACGTCCGAGGCGCGATCCTGATTCAAGGCTATCGCGAGGCGCAGCAGGACCACGGCGCGATTGACGTTCTTGTGCTCGTCGGCGGGAATGTTGCGCAGAGCGCGATCGCCAGGCTGAGGACGGCTTTTGCCCAGGTAGCGCGCAATGGCCGAGACGAGAGTGCGCTGCAACTGCGTATATCCATAAATTTCAGAGCTGGAGATGATGTATTGCGTGTGCCGGTGATGGCCCTGGTGGTTAATGAACTTTCCTGTATCGCGGAGCATGGCGGCCGCAGCGAGCCAGCCTCTCGTATTCCGTGGGAAGCTCGTGCATGGACTTGAGCTCGCGAAAAAGCTGGACGGTATGGGCGCGCACGGGATCGGCCTGGCGGGGATCGACGCCGTAGCGGCGCGCCGTGGATAGCACGCTCTCCCAGCGCTCATGCTCGAACTCGCGGTGTGCTTTCGCGCGTGCATCCTGTTCGGCAAGCATCTGCGCCAGAATGCCGTCGCGCAGGCCGAGGGGCGAGTAGCGAAAGCCTTTCAGCCCGAAACTCTCAAGGATTTCAGAGTAGACCTCTGCGCCGGCGACGATGATTTCAGCGCGGCGCGGGCCAATGCCGGGCACGGCCTCGCGCTGCGGGAGCGACATCTTGGCCAGCTTGCCGGCAAGTTTACGTACGGAGCGCGCAGGCACCATTCCGGCCAGAATGGCGGAGCGATCTTCGGCGCGGTCGGAACCGGATTTGGCGAGGGACTTGCCAGCCTTCTTCGCCCCCGGCTTGCCATTCTTTGCGCCTTGAGCATAAGCGGCGGAGAGCGCCGCAGCTGTGCCCGAGGTGGCAATCACTAAAGGCGCGCGGCCGGGCTGAATTCTGCGATGCGCGCGACGCAGCTCGCGCGCAATCAACTGCCGCATGCGCACCAGACCATCGCGCGGAGCAGGATCGTCGGAGAGAAATTGCTCGGTTAACCGGACTGCCCCGAGCGGCAGACTGACCGTCTCCTTGATGCGCTTGTGCTCAGAGAGCGTGATCTCGCAGCTTCCGCCGCCGAGATCGAGAAGCAGCACGCGGCCACCGGCTCCCGGTTCGGCGCCGGTGACTCCGAGATGGATGAGGCGGCCTTCCTCGAGGCCGGAGATGATCTCCATGTTCCAGCCGGTCTCGGCCTTGACCCAGGCCTGAAAGGCAGCCGAGTTGCGGGCGTCACGCATGGCCGCAGTAGCCACCACGCGAATGCGGTCGACGCCGTGAGCCTGCACGGAGCGCTGAAAACGCTTGAGCGCGCGCAAAGTGGCCGCCATGGCCTCAGGCGAGATGAGGCCGGTATCAAATACGCTGCCACCGAGGCGCGTGACCTCGCGATCTTCCGCAACTGTTTTGAGTCGATGCGCATGGACGCGGGCGATCTTGAGTCTGCAGGAGTTGGAACCGATGTCGATGGCGGCGAATGTCGGCATGATTTTTTAAATGCGCTCCGAAGCGATGGAATCGACCCATCGCCAAGATACACGAAGGCGTCGCGCGGTTGTTGACGCGAGTTCCACAAGCGGCAACAGCGGAGATTGGTTGCAGGGGTCAAAAAGAATCCAGAGCTACGGTTTAATGACGGTGGCAAGGAGGGCCGACAGGCCGTTCCATGCAATCTGGATACCGATGCAGAGCAGAATGAAGGCGATTACGCGCAGGATTCCGTGGGCAGTGGAGGGCGGGATTTTCCTGGTGATCTTGGGGGCGTTGGCGTAGCAGAAATAAACCAGCACGCTGAGGACAACCACGGAAAGAAACACTCCGAGATGCGCCAGGAGATTGTGGGCAAGATTCTTGTCCGAGATGTGCGCGGTGACGGTGAGCAATCCTACGAGGGTGCCCGGCCCTGAAGTGATGGGAAAGGTGAAGGGGTAGAAGACGCTTTCTTCAAGATGACTGGTGTCGGGCTCGCTGCCTTTTCCAGTCTCTTCCTGCTTCTTGCGAGTGTCTACGCCGGCGTTGCGCTCGTTCAGCACTGCCCAACCCATGGCGGCGACGACGATGCCGCCGGAAAGCTGAACGATGGGCAGAGAGATTCCGAAGAAATTGAGAATGGCCGCGCCCGTCACCTCAAAAACCCCGAGGAAGATGATGTTGTTGATGGCAATGCGGCGCGCGAGAGAGCGAAGGACGCTGGGCGGCGCGTCGCCGACGAGGCCGAGAAAGACCAGCGCGGAGCCGAGCGGGTTGATCAGCGGCAGAAGCACGCTGAACGCGATGAGAAATGCCTTCCAAACCAGCAAGAGGGTTCTCCTTGGTGCATGTTAAAGCCTTGCCGGGCGATTGAAGTCTGTGGACAGTGACGCCGCCCGCTTGACCGAGCCCGGCCGGGGCTGGGACGTGCGCGCCGGATTGGTCCGTGCACATGGACACCTATGACAAAGGTGGGTCTTTGCCTCACCGGAAAGTGGTATTTGGAAAATCGATTTAGGGATGGAGGGTGCGCGCGATTCTGAAATACCGTGTGCTCAGAACTCAAACTATGTCGTAATGGGTCAAGATGAAGTTTTTCAAGCGATTCCCTGCAATTCCGGGCACTGTGATCGCTCTGGCGGCGATGCTGCTGGGATGCATGGTGACGGTTTTGCTGATCGCCTCAACGCCGGCACGTTCACCGGTAGCGCGCGATTCCCTCCACTCACGTCCGGGAGTCGCGGCAATCGGACTGACCGTGTTTCTGTTGGCTGTGGTGGCCGGTCTATTGATTCTGCGCGAACTGGCGGACCGGGAATACAGCACAGACCGCGACTTTCTGAGCGCATTCCCTCGAACACATCCCTGACCACGTTTATTTCAAGGACTGCAACAGCCGCTTTCTGCGCATCAATCGGGCGCTGGCCAATAGTTTTGGACTAAGCGACCCCGCGGAAGCCACGGCAAAAGCGGATTCCGACATGTTCACGCCCGAGCACGCCTGCCGGGCCCTCGAAGACGAACGGAAAATCATTGAAACCGGCCGCGGGATTATGGGAATGGAAGAGAAAGAAACCTGGCCTGATGGGCACGAGTCGTGGGTGTTGACGACGAAGGTGCCTCTGAAGGACCGGCATGGCCGGATCCTGGGCACGATGGGGATTTCGAGGGACATTACCGACCGGAAGCAGGCAGAGTTGCGCATCCGCTACATGGCGCTTCACGACGCGCTGACAGGGCTGCCGAATCGGTCGCTTCTCGAGGATTTGCTTGGCCATGCAATCGCCCTGGCGGGCCGGAACGGCAAGAGGGTCGCCGTCCTGATGCTGGATCTGGACCGTTTCAAGAGCGTGAACGATTCATTCGGGCACCATATCGGCGATCGTCTGCTTGAGGCTGTGGCGGTGCGACTGAGGAATTGCCTGCGCGAAAGCGACATCGTGGCGCGCCTCGGCGGAGACGAGTTTGTGATCGGCCTTCCGCTGGTGGAGAACGATCAGGATATCGAGCGTGTGGCGAGCAAGGTGTTGAGCGCATTAACAGAGTCCTTTGAGATTGAAGGACATGGAATTCAGATCGGCGCCAGCATCGGCATTTGCGAATACCCTTCGGACGGAGAGAACCCACGGGACTTACTGCAAGCTGCGGACACAGCGATGTACGAGGCGAAGAACGGTGGGCGCGGCAATTATTCCTTTTTCACGGCGGAACTTACGGATGCGACGCGACGCCGGCAGAAGCTGGAATTTGATCTGCAGCACGCCCTGGCGCGAGAAGAGTTTGTGCTTTATTACCAACCGCTGGTGGCAACAGATTCGGGCGGCATTACGGGCGTGGAGGCCTTGCTGCGCTGGCGCCATCCGGAACAAGGAATGATCTTCCCCAACCTGTTTGTTCCGCAGGCTGGAAGAACTGGGTTTGATGACCGACGTTGGGAACTGGGTGCTGAGAACCGCGTGCCTGCAAAACGCGGCGTGGCAGAAGGCTGGACTCCCGCCCATACGCATGATGGTGAATCTCTCGTCAACGCAGTTCTACCGGAGCAATATTGCAAGCAGCGTAACGCGCGCACTATCCGAATCCGGCCTGGATCCGAAGTGGTTGGAGTGGAGCTGACGGAATCCCTGATGCTCGATGACTCGGAGACGACGATCAAGATCATGCGAGCGCTGAAACGGCTCGGAGTAAGCCTGTCACTCGATGATTTCGGCACCGGATGGTCGTCGTTGTCGTATTTGAGACGGTTTCCCATCGACCGCATTAAGATCGATCGCTCGTTCCTGCGTGACATCGCTTCAGAGCCGACTGCCGAGGCGGTGGTGCGAAGCATCATCAACTTAGGCCGCGATCTTGGCCTGGCTTGTGTGGCGGAGGGCGTGGAAACGTCGGAGCAGCTTAACTACTTCAGAAAGCAAAACTGTGAAGAAGTGCAAGGATTTCTGTACAGCCCGGCAATCCCCGAATCCGATTGCCGCGTGCTGCTTCGCGCCGGGAAACTGATCGTCCCTGGGACTCACCGGATTCCATTCGCCAACACGAAGAGAACTTCCCAGCTCACGATCCCGGCGGCATGACGCGGCTGAGGCTCCGGGGCAATTTCCGGTTCACAATCAAACACTGAGCGAAGAGGGTCTGCAAACTCGACGTGGGCAGTCAAATATGCCCCGCTAGAGCGCCCGTGTGCCTTGCACTGTGAAACGCCGGAGAAACGCGGCTGTTATCCTGATAGGGATTCGACCGAGGCGCCATCGGGTTTCAGGGGAACTCGGCCGTGATGCTGCGAGACTGAAACCTCTTTTCTTTTCACGGCGCCGCATTACCAGTACCCTGGCGCCGGGCAGACCGAAGCAGCACGCAGCAACCACCATGACAACGATGAACACAGTGAGGACAATCGATCGCCCGCAAGCCGCTATCTCCACGCGCACGGCGTGGCTGGTGTTTGTTGTCCTGTGGGGCGCGATTTATTTCGCGTCGTTGTTCTCTCCGCCGCTGCTGGACGACGTGGATGCATCGCACGCGCAGGCGGCGCAGCACATTGCCGAGAGCGGCGACCTGATCACCGCGAAAACCGACGGCATCCGTTATATTGAAAAACCGCCGTTGCCCTATTGGCTTGTGGCAGGGACGTACAAGGTGTTCGGCGAGAACACGTTCGCCACGCACCTGCCCAATGCGCTCGCAATGCTGGGGCTCACCTGGCTCGCGTGGCTATGGGGGCGGCGGGCGTGGGGCGAACGCGCCGGTTTCTACGCCGGGCTGGGCGTGCTGACGTCGGTAGGCGCATTTTTGTTTACGCGCTTCATCATTCCTGAGTCGATCCTCTCACTGTTTCTGCTGATCGCCTTGTACGCGCTCATCGTCAGCCTTGAAGATAACCGTCCGGCGATGATGTATTGGGCGTGGGCGGGAGTGGCGCTGGCGCTGATGACGAAGGGCTTGATTGCGCCGGTGTTTTTTGGAGGCGCGGCAATCCCGTATCTGCTCCTGACCGGGCAATGGCGACGGTGGAAGGCGCTGAAGCCGGTTTCGGGATTTCTTTTGTTTTTGGCGATCGCAGCACCGTGGCACATTGCTTGCGGCATCATCAATCACGACCAGGGACACCCAGTGGGCAACCACCCCACAATCGGGAATGTGCACGGATTCTTCTACCAATACTTCATCAACGAACACGTTCTGCGATTCTTTAACCTGCGCTACCCGCACGACTACAACAAAATGCCGGCACTTTGGTATTGGCTGGGCGAACTGATCTGGATTTTCCCCTGGAGTCTTTTTCTGGGCGCCTTGGCTGCAATGGCCTGGAAGACGCGGCGCACCTGGCTTAAGCACCTGCGGCATGATTCAGGCGACACTGTAGATTTTTATCTCGATCACGCCATGCGCGAAGACGTGGGCAGCTACGTTCGGCGGATCAAATTCCGCACAAGGACAATCTGGCTGTTGAGTCTGTTCTCGGCGTGGACCCTGATCTTCTTTTCGATTTCGACGAACCAGGAATACTACACGTTTCCGGTGTGGCCGCCGCTTGTGATGTTGATTGCTGGGGTGATAGCGGACGTTGAAGAGAACGACGGCGTAAAAGGCGGCAAGCCAACGCTCTCGATAGCCTGGCTAACCGGTGCACAGGCGGTGTTTGCGGCGATCGGTGTGGCGGCCGCTGCGGCTCTGGCGTGGGGACTGTGGACCTCGCGCAATTTGCCGTACGTGGCAGACATTGGAACGGTGCTGGCGCATCGCGGCGTGGGCGACTACACGCTGTCTATGTCGCACTTGTTCGATTTGACCGGCGAGTCGTTCGCGGCGCTGCGGCTGCCTGCAGGATTGGCGGCGATCACTTTGCTGTTTGGACCGATGCCGGGATGGTTGCTGCGGCTCAGGAAGAAGCACCTTGCAGCCACCGTGAGCATGGCGTTGACGATGACGGTGTTCTTTGTGGCCGCGCATATCGCGTTTGCGCGATTTGAGCCCATGCTGAGCTCAAGGCCGATGGCCGACACGATCATGAGCGACGGCACGCCGAACGACATCCTGATCATTTACGGCGAGCAGTCGTCGGGATCATCGGTCATCTTTTACACGAACGACTTCTTCCGGGGAAGGCCGGCGATGCTGGTGCTGCCGCGGTGCGGGCAGAACAGCGAAGGGACCACGCTTCTGTGGGGATCGTGCTATCCCGATGCGCCGGACATTTTCCTGAGCCCTGCGAAACTGGCAGCGATATGGGGGACGGGCGAACGCAAATGGATTTTCGCCGAAGATCCGGATCGGGCGAACGTTGAGACGGTGCTGGCAGGGCGGCTGTATGAAGTTCAAACGCTGGCCGACAAGACGCTGTGGACGGACCGGCCCGTGAAGTGAGAACCTTTCGACCATGAACGTCGCCCGGATCGCTGATGACTGCCTGATTGGGTTCGGCATCTTCGGCATCGTCACCTCGACAATTTACAGCCTGATGGTGGTCGCGGGAGTGATGCGCTTCCGGCGCGGCGGGGGGGATGTGAACCAGGCGGTATTCCTGCCGCCCGTGAGCGTGCTGAAAGCCGTGCACGGCAACGAGCCCGACCTGGAACGGAATCTGGCCAGCTTTTTCGAGCAGGATTATCCGGAGTTTGAAATTTTATTTTGCGCGCGCCAGGAGAACGACCTGGGCTTGGCCGCAGCGCGCCGGGTGATGGCTCGGTATCCGCACGTGAAGGCGCGCATCCTAGCCTGCGGGGAACCGCCGTGGCCGAATGCGCGGACCTTTTCGCTGGAGATCATGCGCCGCGAAGCGCTTTATCCGATCCTGGTAACGGCGGACAGCGACGTGCGCGTGACGCCGGATTACCTGCGCGCAGTTGTGCAGCCGATGCGCGATCCGCGAGTAGGCATGGTTACCAGTCTTTATCGCGGCTGCACGCGGCATGGACTTTGGGCGCGGCTGGAGGCGATGGGCATGAGCGTGGAAATGACCTCGGGCGTGCTGGTGGCGAACATGCTGGAGGGGATGAAGTTCGCACTGGGTCCCTCGATGGTGATGCGCCAGAGCACCGTGGAAAAGATCGGCGGCTTCGAGAAGGTGGCCCAGTATTACGCCGATGACTTTGTGTTGGGCAATTGGACCGCCGCAGCCGGCGAGATCGTGGTGCTGTCGGATTATGTTGTCGAACACCACGTACTGAATGCGGCGTTCAAGAGCAGCATCGCGCATCAGCAGGGATGGGCGACAAGCACTCGCTTTTCGCGGCCGATGGGGCACCTGGGAGAGGTGCTGACTTACGCGGTTCCTTTTGGCTTGCTGGCGTGGATTGGGCTGGCACTCGCTGGGCATTGGGCATGGGGAGTGGGGTTGCTTGCATTCACGATCCTGGATCGGGTTCTCTTGTGCATGCTGGTAAGTAGCTTCGTGGTGCACGACAGCGCAGCAGCGCGCAAGGCATGGCTCTACCCGCTGCGCGATTTGATGGGATTCATTTTCTGGGTGAGGAGCTACCTGGCCACAAGACGATTGCGCTACCGTGGCGACCCGTACGAGTTGCTGCCCGAGGGGCGGCTGCGCAAGTTAACCGAGTAGAAAACGGGCCCGCTACGGCTTGCGCGTTCCCGCGGGACGTACGGGCGAAGCTACAGGCTTGCGGATCGGAACGATGGCCGCAGCTGAGCCGGTTGCGGCCTGCTGGAATCGGGCGAGCATCTCGTTCCGAACATACTCGACGAAACCCTGCATCTGCCGGTTCATCTCTTCCATGCGCTCGCGCATCTGCAGAATGATAGCGATCCCCGCGATGTTGACGCCGAGGTCGCGAGCGAGATTGAGGATGAACTCGAGCCGCTCCAGATACCTCATCGGTGTAGAGCCGCGTATTGCCCTCGGTGCGGGAGGGTTTGAGCAGTCCTTCGCGCTCGTATAGGCGCAGAGTCTGGGGATGGATTTCGTACATCTCGGCGACCGACGAAATCATGTAGGCGCCTTTGGATTTGCGTTTTGTGGCCATCGCACTTTCTCCAATCAGCCTGGCCGATCCAAACTATGGCCTATGGTTGCTTCCGCGTGAATCTTACAGCTTGTCGAAAAGCGCCTTGCGGGGATCGTCCGGATTCAGCTTGGCGAACTCGCGCATGATCTCGCGACTGCGCTCATCCTTCAGGTGAGGCACGGCGACCTCGACGGTGACGATTTCATCGCCGCGCTGGCCGGGATGCGACGCGCTTTCAACGCCGCGCTCCCTCATGCGCAGCTTTTGCCCGCTCTGCGTGCCGGGTGGAATCTTGAGTCTGGGTGCGGCCGTCGATGGTCGGCACTTCGACCTTGGCGCCGAGAGCAGCCTCGGCCACGGTGATGGGAACAGTGATCTGAATGTCGTCGCCCACGCGCGTGAAGACCGGATTCGAGCCGGTGCGCACGATGAGGAAGAGATCGCCGGCGGGGCCACCGTTCACGCCTGCGTTGCCTTTGCCCTGCAGGCGGATGCGCTGGCCGTCGCGCGTGCCGGCCTTGATGCGGAATTCGACGGTTTCAGTGCGGGCGACAGTGCCTTCGCCGTGGCAAGTAGAGCAGTCGTGCGAGATGTGGCCGGTGCCATTGCAGCGCGGGCAAGTGATGTTGAACTTCATGTTGCCACCCATCTGCGTGACCTGGCCGGTGCCGTGGCACTCGGGGCACTCCGCATTGCCGCCGACGCGCGCCTGGCCATGGCATGTGGGACAAGTCTCCTGGCGATTGATCTGGATGCGCGCCTGACCACCGCGGATGGCGGTCCAAAAGTCGACTGTGGCCTGGTACTCAAGATCGGTGCCCGGCTGCGGTCCGCGCGGCTGCCTGCGCTGCTGCGCGCCACCGAAGATGCCGGAAAAAATGTCCTTGAAGCTGCCCGAGCCGCCAACCCCAAAGCCATGCTGGGCTCCTGCCCCACCGGCGAAATCGGAAAAGTCGAAGCCGCCGAAATCAACAGGAGGCTGGCCGCCGGAGCGCTGCTGGCGTGCGTAGGCCTCGGCCTGCGCGGGATCGATCTGGTCGGAGTAGAAGCCAACCTGGTCGTAAACCTTGCGCTTTTTTTCGTCCGAGAGCACGTCGTTGGCCTCGGAGATCTCCTTGAACTTTTCTTCGGCGCGCTTGTCGCCGGGATTCACGTCCGGGTGGTATTTACGCGCAGCTTTGCGGAAGGCCTTGCGAATCTCTTCCGGCGTGGCCGTCTTTTTGACGCCGAGCGTTGCGTAATAGTCTTTGTTGGCGGTTGTGGCCATGGATATTTTCTTATCTCAGGTGCGCTTCAATCCGGCGTGGTGCGTTATGTTGCATGCGATTTGCCAGCGGCCCGGAGTGTTCATCGGCGAAGTCCAATCGGGCCCAACTCAAAACTTGATTCCGTCTTCCATCATAAGAAGCAGGGGTGGACGACGTGCGATCGCCCACCCCGAATGTTCCAGTTTGTGCCATCCCAGGTCCGTAAATGCGAGACCTGGAGCACCCATTGTCGTGCGGGCGCAGGCTTATTTCTTGTCGTCGACGTCCACGTACTCGGCATCGATGACCTCGCCTTCCTTCTTGGCTTCGCCTGCTGCCGGGCCACCCGTGGCGCCGTCCGAGGATCCGCCGGCCGCAGACCCTGCTTGTGCGGAGCTGGCCTTGTACATGGCCTCGGCCAGTTTATGGCTGGCGAGGGTGAGCTTTTCATGCGCAGACTTCAGTTCAGAGGTCGAAGACGAGCCTTCGAGCGTCTTTTTCGCGTCGGCCAGGGCTGACTCAACTTCGGTCTTGTCGGCTGCCTGCACTTTTTCGCCCGCGTCCTTGAGCATTTTCTCGATGTTGTAGACGAGTCCATCGAGGGCGTTGCGAGCTTCGATCGCCTCGCGCTGCTCTTTATCTTCAGACGCGTGGGCTTCGGCTTCCTTGGCCATCTTGTCGATCTCTTCTTTCGAAAGGCCCGAGCTCGAGGTGATGGTGATGCGCGTGTCCTTGCCGGTGGCGTTGTCTTTCGCGGTCACGTTGAGGATTCCGTTGGCATCGATGTCGAAAGTGACTTCGATTTGCGGAATACCACGTGGCGCGGGCATGATGCCGCCGAGCTTGAACTTGCCCAATGTGCGGTTCTGTGCCGCCATGGGCCTCTCGCCCTGTAGGACGTGGACCTCGACTTCGGTCTGCGAGTCGGCCGCCGTGGAAAAGGTCTCAGTCTTCTTGGTTGGGATGGTCGTGTTGCGCGGGATCATCGGTGTAGCCACGCCGCCCAGCGTTTCGATCGAAAGAGTGAGCGGAGTGACGTCGAGAAGCAGAAGATCCTTGACGTCGCCGGTGAGCACGCCTGCCTGCACGGCGGCGCCGATGGCGACCACCTCATCGGGATTGACGCCGCGGTGCGGCTCTTTACCGAAGAGCTTTTTGACCAGCTCCTGAATGCGAGGCATACGCGTCTGGCCGCCGACCAAAACGACTTCGTTGATCTGGGCGGTGGTAATGCCGGCGTCGGCCATTGCTTTCTTGCAGGGCTCTACAGAGCGCTCAATGAGATCCTCGACCAACTGCTCCAGCTTGGCACGCGTGAGCTTGCGGACCAGATGCTTGGGGCCGGAGGCATCGGCGGTGATGAAAGGCAGGTTGATCTCGGTTTCGACCGTGGTCGAGAGCTCGATCTTGGCCTTTTCCGCGGCGTCCTTCAGGCGCTGCAGGGCCATCTCGTTGCCCTTTGAGGTAAGGTCGAGGCCATGCTCGGCTTTGAACTCGCTGATAAGCCATTCGACGATGCGCTGATCGAGGTTGTCGCCGCCAAGGTGGGTGTCGCCATTGGTCGATTTCACCTCAATAACGCCCTCGCCGACTTCGAGGATGGAGATGTCGAACGTGCCGCCGCCAAAGTCGTAGACGGCGATGGTCTCGTCCTTCTTTTTGTCGAGGCCGTAAGCCAGCGCTGCTGCAGTGGGCTCGTTGACGATGCGCTTGACGTCGAGGCCGGCAATTCTGCCCGCGTCCTTGGTGGCCTGGCGCTGGGCGTCATTGAAGTAGGCCGGTACGGTGATCACGGCCTCGCTGACGGTCTCGCCGAGATAGGCTTCTGCACTCTTCTTGAGCTTCTGCAGGATCATGGCGGAGATTTCGGGCGGAGTGTACTCCTTGCCCTGCGCAATGACGCCCACATGGTCGCCCTGCTGGACCACCTTGAAGGGGACCATCTTCATCTCGTCCGTCACTTCGTTGTAGCGACGGCCCATGAAACGCTTGATGGAGAAAATTGTGTTCTCAGGGTTGGTAATGGCCTGACGCTTGGCCACTTGGCCTACCAGCCGCTCACCACTCTTGGTGAAGGCGACAATGGAGGGGGTAGTTCGCGCACCCTCCTCATTTGGAATGACTTTTGGTTCGCCGCCTTCCATGACGGCGACGCACGAGTTCGTCGTGCCGAGGTCGATACCGATCATTTTAGCCATGTTTGTGTTCCTGCCTTTGGGGTCAATCTGACGAGTTAGCATCTCAGATTGAGTGTCTCGTTGTCAACTTATATGATGCGGTTTTCCTCAGTTGGGATGCAACTTTGGGCTTTTTCTGGTTTTGGACCAGGGCGTTGGTAAGAGGAGCCTTACAGTTTGACGGCCGCCTGGGCAGCCGCCAGGGCTTCTTCCGGCTCGGGGCGGACCCGGAAGTCGGCGTAGGCCCGGGCGTAGAGGACGCGGCGATCTCGAGCGAGGACGTACGTGGCGGGCAGGATCAGGCGCCAGGATTGATCGCCCCCCTGTTTTTCGGTTCCGTTGACGAAGGGGATGTTGACCAGGATGGAGCGGTAGTAATCGCGGTGATAGGCAGGGATGGTGTAGGCCAGGCCGAATTGCTCCGCCAAGGCGCAGCCGGAGTCGGTGAGGACGGGAAAGGGCAGACCGTGCTGACCGGCCATGAAGTCGCTCTGGCGGGCGGTTTGCGGGCCAATGGCGGCGAGCAGTGCACCGGACTCGCGGAGGGATGGATAGAGGTCGCGCCAGGCCTCAAGCTCCGTGACGCAGTAGGCGCACCAGCGGCCGCGAAAGAAGTTCAGGACAAGAGGCCCGAGGGCGAGCAGGTCGGCCGAGCGGACGGGCCGGCCGGAGGCGTCAGGGAGGGTGAATTCGGGGGCGATGGCGCCGACGGGCAGGATCTTGTCTTCGATGCCGGAGGCGAAGAGCTCGGCGACGGCTCGCTCGCTCACGGCCATGCGCTCAGGCTGGACGAGGTTGCGCGTGTTCTGTGTAATCTCGTCGAGTTGGTCCTGGAGGGCGGTCATGGGTGCCACTTGAACCTAGCCTTATTAAGCATGGTAATCAACTAATCTGCGACCGTTTGGAACGTCGCCACATATTGACCACTGCAACCTCAATTGAACCTGCCACTGTCGGAATATGACTCTTCTCGATATGGTCTTCGGCCAATAATCTGAGCCGATGGCGTTCGTCCTGAGGAATCGACCAATACTCGCGGCTGATCGAAGATCGGGTCTGTTCGTCTATGATCTTCTCCGCTCTCAACGATTCGAGTTCGCAGAAGGCGCACGGGAGTTCGAGGGAATGTTTAGTACATCGAGGTCTATTTCTCCTGCGCCTACTCTCAGCGGCGATCTCTCCTAGCCAGAAGATACCTATTACAGCCACGCAAATGAGGGCCCACCACAAATGATGGTCCTCCTATCGCCCAAACCGCTGCTTGGCGCCCATTCCTGCCAACCCGCCGCGCATCATGCTCTTGGCCAGTCCGCCCCGGCCGACCTGCTTGAACATCTTGGCCATCTGGGCGTACTGGCGGAGGAGCTGGTTCACCTCCTGCACGCTGGTGCCCGAGCCGGCTGCGATGCGCTTGCGGCGCGTGCCGGAGATGATGTCGTGATTGCGGCGCTCCTTGGGCGTCATGGAATTGATGATGGCTTCGAGGCGGACAAACTGCTTCTCGTCAATCTGGCCGACGGCCTGCTGCATGCCTGCAAACGGGCCGACAGAGGGCAGCATCTTCAAAATGCTCTCCATCGAGCCGAGCTTTTTGATCTGCTGGAGCTGGTCGCGGAAGTCTTCGAGCGAGAAGCCATCGCCAAGGAGAGCTTTCTTGGCGAGCTCTTCGGACTTCTTGCGGTCGAGCGTGGATTCAGCTTTCTCGATGAGCGAGAGCATGTCGCCCATGCCGAGAATGCGGCCGACGATGCGGTCCGGATGAAAAGGCTCGAAGGCGTCGGGCTTCTCGCCGACGCCAATGAACTTGATGGGCTGGCCGGTGACGTGGCGGATGGAGAGGGCCGCACCGCCGCGGGCGTCGCCGTCCATCTTGGTAAGGACGACGCCAGTGAGCGAGAGGCGGGAGTGAAAATCCTGAGCGGAGTTGACGGCGTCCTGGCCGGTCATGGCGTCGGCGACGAAGAGGATCTCCTGGGGCGAGAGAAGCTTCTTGAGGCTCTCCATCTCGGCCATTAAATCTTCGTCGATGTGGAGTCGACCGGCAGTGTCGACGATGAGCGTGTCGCAGCCCATGATAACGGCTTCGCGTCGGGCTTCTTTCGCCAGGCGCTCGACAAGTGCGGTTCCGGCCGGCTCGCCCTTCTGGTCGCCTTCGTAGAGGCGCGTCTCGACCTGCTTGGCAACGATTTTGAGCTGTTCGCGCGCGGCGGGGCGATAGACGTCGACCGAGACGAGCATGGGACGGTGACCACCCTTTTTGAGCCATGCGGCGAGCTTGCCTGAAGTGGTGGTTTTGCCGGAGCCTTGCAGGCCGGCCATGAGAATAACCGTCGGCGGCTTGGAGGCGAAGTTGAATCGCGCCGTGTCGCGGCCGAGGAGGGCGATCAGCTCGTCGCGAACGATCTTGACGACCTGCTCGGAAGGCGAGAGCGCGGTCAGGACTTCAGTGCCGACGGCCTTCTGGCGGATATGCTCGATGAGGTCGGTGACGACGTTGAGGTTGACGTCGGCCTCAAGGAGGGCAACGCGGATTTCGCGCAGGGCTTCAGCGATGTTCTCTTCCGTGAGCGTGCCCTGGCCGCGAAGGTTCTTGAAGACACGCTGTAGTTTGTCGGTTAGGTTCTCAAACATGGTCAGACTCAAGTTTACCGGAGGGTCCTGCGGACGGCAGACCTTTGGACGAGTGGATTGGTGGGTCAGCGCGCGAGGCGGGCGGTGCTTCTCGCGATTTGTCGGAAGTTACTAAACTGAAATAGAGGGAAGATGATGGCTGACGGACGCGAGGAGCGCGAAGAGCAACGAAAGCGCCGGGAACTGGAAGAGCGCGAAAACAGCAAGAGTCGACCGGACGATGATTATGCGAATCGCGATTCCCACGACGAGTCGAAACCAGAGCGGGGCGGGTCGTAGCTCGCAGCAGCGGGGTACACACCTTGTACAGGTCTCCGGCCCCGCCCGCGGTCATGTTGGAGTGAGGTGCCAGACTATTTGCCAATCCACGCGATGATGGGTCCCCAGTACGAGAGGTCTGGTCTGTAGAAGGGCTCCTTGTGGCCGATCCCATGCACGAGCAGCAACTCGGCGTTTTCACCACACGAGGAGACGATGTCGTAGGCCATTTTGACGGGGAAGAGCCCGTCTGCTGTTGAATGGACGACCAGGACTGGCAGTTTGCAGCTGGGCAAGTTTGCCGCCGCATCCCAGATGGGCGGGACAAGCGGGGAAAGAAATGATGGGATGCCAGCGGCGTGAGCTGCAGCGCGGAATGATGAGAAGCCAGCACAGAGGACCAGTCGGCTCGCATTGACTCGACTGACGATTGCCGGAACAACGCCGGTCCCGAGCGAGAATCCGAGAAGCGTGACGGGGCCGGACGGCGCCAAGCGTTTGAGAAGTTCGAAGGCGGAGATCCCGTCCTGCTCGCATTGGGTCCAGGTGGGACGTCCGGTGCTGCGGCCGTAACCGGAATAGTCGAACACGAGGGACGAAATTCCGGCATCTGCGAAGAAGCTCTGGATGGGAAACCACTGCGTCGCAAGTTCGCCAATTCCATGGCAGATGAGCACCGATGCTCGCGTGGGTTGAGCGATCGGTTCGACGAACACTGCATCGAGGACGCTGTTTCCGCTGCGGATAGCATGGCACGAGGTGAGTGAATTTGGCGCTTCCAGCAGCCGACCCGGTGTTCTGCGAAGAAGCCGGTCATAGAGCCAAATGATGCGACTCGCACACTGCAATGTAAGCGTGAAGGATGGACGATGAGACCACATCCGGAGTTCACTCCTGAGACACTAACTACGCGCATGGCCGGAGAACGCGATCTGTAGCGCTAATCGGTTGGCGCAATCAGGTACTGCTCGAGCTTGCCGTCGGGGTAAGTGTAGGTGGTGAGACGGAGCCGGCGCCCGGGATAGACGATGTCAAATGCGCGGAAGGTCATTCCGCCGCGGAGTTCTTCGCCGGTTTGGCGCAGACTCAGCGGCTCGCCAAGCGGCGCGAGACTGGACTGGAAGTCGGCGACGGCTTGCGACGTGAAGTAGTCGCTGAGGTTGGGTGCAAGGAGCGGGCGGTCGATACGGCCTTGCTGCAGACCGCGGTAGATGTCGAGTGCTTGCTGCTCGGAAGCGCTGAGCGGATAGCCGGCGATAAGCGGGGCGGCGAGAGTGGCGATCGTGGATGCCGCGCTGACAGCGTCTTGATTGGTCAGGACGACGACAGCAGCGCCGTCATCGATGAGAACCTCATTGTCGGAGACGAAGCCGGAGACCTCGCCTGAGTGCTCAATGGAGCGATGGCCGCCGCGATCGCGCACTTCGACACCGAGGCCGTATTCGGTGCCCTTTCCGTTTTTCAACTTGATCTCAGTGAACATTTCTTTGTAGCTCTCTGGTTTAAGGATCGATTGCGTGAGAAGGCTTTCATCCCAGAGAGCGAGGTCGTGAGCGGTCATGGCGAGCTCACCGGCGGCGAACATCCAGCCGCGGCCTTCGTCGGGAGCGGGGCGCAGCGGGCCCAGCGCATGGCGATAATAGCCCTGCGCAGCGGGCGGCTCGATCGGGCTCTGATCGGAATCGCTCACCGAACTCATCCCGAGCGGGCCAAAGATGTGCTGCGTGAGAAATTGCATCAACGGTTCTCCCGAAACAATCTCGACGATGCGGCCGGCAACGACATAGTTTGTGTTCGAGTATTGCCACTGGGTTCCGGGATCGAAGTCGAGAGGCTTTTTGGCCCAGGTGTCGAGGATTTGCTGCGGGTTGGTGGGCTTGAGCAAAGGAGTCATGACATAGTCCTCTGGCCAGTAATCCTGGTAGCCGGAGGTGTGTGAGAGAACCTGGCGGATGGTCACTTCGTTGCCGCGCGTGAGGCCGGGAATGTATTTACCGACGGGATCGTCAATCGAGAGCTTGCCTTCTTCCTGAAGCATGAGGATGGCGGCCGCGGCGAATTGCTTCGATATGGACCCGATGGAGTAGCGCATCTCGGGCGTGGCGGGTACGGCGGGAGTGGAATCCGAGGCGAGGTGTGCGTTCCCATAGGCGTGGGTGTAGACAAGATTGCGGTGCTGGACGACGGCAATTGAGGCTGAGGGAACGCCAGTGGCCTCCAGCACTTGCGCGGCGATGAGATCGACGCGCGAGCGCAGGTCGGGCGAGAGGTTGTCGACTTCCTGATTTGGGGCTTGGCTGGGGGCTTGGTCGGCGGCCTGAGCCGGCGCACGAAGTGCCCAGGAACCAAGCAGGAGAGTCGACAGGATTGCAAGACTCGAAGACCTTTGAAGGCGATGCATGGGAGGAGAATCCTCTTATCAAGAATAGAGCGCCGAGGCCCGCCAGGAGGATAAAGATCGGCAGCATACGATAGCCTGTCGAAAGGCAAGTGACGCGCGCTCCAGGATGCGGATGAAGGAGCGGAAGAATTCGCCAGAGGCGACAATGGAGCGGCAGGGCAAAAATGCAAAGGCTGATTGAAGGACACAAGAAGTTTCTCGCTGAGGTGTTTCCGGCGAGGAAGAGCCACTTTCACCTGTTATCAGAGGGGCAGTCGCCGGAGTGGCTGTTCATTACCTGCGCGGACTCGCGCGTGCTGCCGGACCTGATTCTCGGGACCGAGCCGGGAGACTTGTTCATCTCGCGCAGCATCGGCAACGTGATTCCGGTGACGAGCCACGACGTCGACGGCGTGACCGCGACGATCGAATATGCCGTGCAGGTGCTGAAGGTGCGGCACGTGATTGTGTGCGGGCACTCGGACTGCGGCGCGTTGAAAGCCGCGCTGGACCGGAAGAGTCTGGAGAATTTACCCAAGGCGCGGCGGTGGCTAGATCATGTGGAGGCGGCGTTCGCATATCGTCAGCCGCTCAACCCGGCTGACGGCGAAAGCGCTGAACTGGCGTCGTTGATCCGCGGCAATGTTGTGGCGCAGCTCAAGAACCTGCAGGCACAGATGCCGGTGCGGAATGCGATGTCCGAGGGACGGCTGACGGTGCACGGGTGGTATTACGACATTTTGAGCGGGCGGATTGAGGAGTGGAACGAAGGGAAGAAGACGTTTGTGGTGCTGGGGGCGTAATCCAGGTTTTCACAGGGAGCTGTCGGCCAATCGAAGAATTTCGGTCGCTGCTTCTCCAGCTTCCAGCCGAGTTCCCGCATAGCAATGTGCGCCGACCACGGCGCGCTCAAACGCCCCCATGATCGAAGGCGACTCCGCCAGCGCATGGGGCGTGTTCTGAAGAAGATGGATGAGCGCCATACTCTGCGGCAGAGGATTCATTTGCCAACGGCCTGCCGGATCGTAGACGACGGCGACAATCCATCCAACCGGCGCTGGATCTTTTCCAGTCTTTGCGTTGCACTCTTCTGCAAGTACGGGAAACTGCTGCGGAGAACCTCTGCGCACGAGGAGCGGGCGGGGATAGGGGTGCGCGATTCCCTCATTGTCGACCAAGGCATATTCGTCGGAAAAGTAGGTGGCGCCTTGGCGAAGAAGCTCGGCAACCAGCGTGGACTTCCCGGAGTGAGTACCGCCGGGCAGGATCAACGCACGGCCTTTCCATTCCACCACACCCGCATGAATTGCATAGAAGGCCGATTGTCGTTGAATTACGGTTTCATCCAGGACTCGAACCAGATCGACGACCAGGTCCAGGGGCTCAGGAGCGGTGGTGACTGCCACGCTATCAACCGACAGTTGAAATCCCTGGTCAACGCGGTCAACTCGAATCGAAACCGTAGGAGAATGTGACGTCTCGCGACTCCGGGCCAAGGTTGGATAAATGAAGCGCTCGAGATCGGCGCGCGCATCCAGGCAGAGATTCACGCGAAAATGGCAGCCAAAGGCGCTCACCATAAAGCCGTCTGCGTCAGAACTGATCAGGGGATGCTGGGTTTCCACTGGAATAGTCGTCCAGAGATCCATCGTAATGCAGAGAGAAAAGGGAGAAAGCGACGAAAAGCGACATTCGCTTCTTGAAAGCCAATATGAGGCAGGAAAGAAAATCTCTTGTGGTGCGGTTTATAAACCCATCAATGGGAATTACCCCTCCACGCCAGACGCTTCCAGCGCGGAGGGATAGGAGTAAGGATTGAACGGGTGAGGAGACCCCCAATAGTCCTAACTGGTCTTGCACCACCAGTTGTCGCATTTCGGTTTGGGCCATGAGGAAGTGCTGCCTCCCGACCTTGCCTGCTCGGCATGCAGACGCTGCTGGCCAACGGTGAGTGAAGCGACCACGGGCACGGCGACTGCTCCCAACCCCATGATGATCTGGCGCCGCGACGGCCGCCATGTAGATCCTGAGATCGCGACCAGCTTTTGATCCTGGAGTTCGAGGACAGCCTGCTCGGCCACTTCTTCGCTGACATTGGATCCCACTGCGAGCTTCATGCTTTCCGTGAGTGCGGACAGCGTGGTCGGGACAGAACATGCGTCCCATGCTGCACCCGCAGTTGCGTTCAATGCGTAAATTTTCTCGTTGTCTGCGTCGACGATCATGCGTGATCCATCGGGCAATTTATTTTCGACATATGCATTTGAGTCGACCCGTTCTATCTGCATAAGGACCCCTTTTTTATGTAAGGTGGGTGGAACAACCAAAGCAGCGGTTCTCACCAATATACACATGCTTTAGTTCGATTCCTCCTGAGGAAATCCGGGTGTCTATCTCCGCGGTAATGGAGACTCGACCTTCGGTAATCTTCGAGATTCGGTACCGTTGTGGTAGAACGGTCATCGAAGTCGGGGACGGGCCGGCCAAGAAAACGGATCAGAATCGTTTGGTGCCATGTGGGCCAAATCGAGCCATAGAGGGCCGCCAGCGGCACCTGCGCCCGACTCTCTGAGCACCTTCTATAACCGATTGATTCTGATGTGGACCCGACTGGCCATAACCGGAGGGACTCGCGGCAGTCTCCGGAGCTTCCGTGCTCCCACGTTTGTGTTAGGGGGCCGAGGACCAATGACGAATAACGAACGCGCAGATTACGCCTTGCTCCGCGCGCTGGCCCGTTGCCGGGGCAACGACTCCAGGCCTGAGATCGCTGAGCTTGCCGGGAAAGTGACCGACTGGGACTCGCTCCTTCAACTGGCGGGCGAGCATCGCGTTCTCCCATTCCTGTTCGTGTATCTCGCAAAAAGCGGTGCGAAAATTCCAGCGGATGCTTTCGAGCGCCTTCAATCCGCATATCAGAGAAATCTGGTCATCAGTATGACCAACACCGTCGAACTGATCGAATTGCTCAATTCTTTTGAACGCGAGAATATTCAGGCCATTCCATTCAAGGGAGTTGTGCTGGCAAAGAGCGTCTATGGCGACACAGCGCTGCGGCAAGCCGGTGATCTTGACATCCTGATCGGTGTTGGCGACCTTTCGCGGGCCTGTTCCCTCTTGCTCGAAAGAGGCTATGAGCTTCAAACACCAATGGGGCCCGACGGCCTGCCCGCGAATCCAGATGGGTTTGAATGCCACTTTGAAAGACCCCGAGACGGAATGGTGACCGAGCTTCGTTGGCGGTTTGATCTGGTGCAGCCGAAGTTCCGCCGGAATCTCGGAATGGATTGGGTCAACCCTTATCGGCGCGTAACCTCTCTCGCCGGTGCCGAGGTTCCCGATATCGCTCCTGAGCTTCTTCTCATCCTGCTCTCCATGCATGGGAGCAAACATCTCTGGACGCGACTGCTCTGGATCTGCGACCTCGGACACCTGCTTTCAGCTCATCCGTCCCTAGATTGGCGTATGGTTTTCCGCGAGGCTCGGCGTGCGGGGCTTTGGCGCTGCACGGCTCTTGGCGTCTTGCTCGCGAAGCGGCTAACCGGCTGCGAGGTTCCCGAGAAGGTTCTGCGCTGTTTCGAGTCGGACCATTTTGCGAACGGGTTGGCGCGTCACTTCGAAGACTGCCTTTTCGAAGCGCCGGGAAGCTTGCCGGATGGATTGGTACCTTACAACATTCAGCTGTTTAGTTCTTGGGATCGGACAGGGCTATTCCTGTCGGGTGAGCTGTTGCGGCCGAACGAACGAGATCGGGCGTTCGTCGCGCTGCCCAAGTGGCTCGGAGGCCTCTATTACTTGGTACGGCCCTTGCGGATTCTTTGGGATCGGTCGCCGAGATGAAGCTCGCGGCGGGGTCCGGATACAGGAGCCGGTTCTTGCGCGCATTCCGATTTGGCGCTGCAAACATTGCGGCGGCGAGTGGACACGTAGCCCAACTATCTCAGTGCGCGCCGGGCGGGGCCTCAGTGTGTGCGGGCGGCTTGGTGAAGAGCCAGGCGCAGGCGGCGCAGATGAGGGCGAGGATGGCGGTCCAGCGGAATACATCGACGTAGGCGAGCTGGGCGGCCTGCTGTTGCATCAATCCGTAAATCAAGCCGTAGGAGCCGGGGCGCGCGTTTGCCGGGCCGATACGGTGGCCCAGGTACGTGGCGATGATGGCGGACTTCTGCTGCAGCACGGCGGAGCTGGGAGAGAGGTTCGCGCCCAGGTCGGTTTGGTGGAGGGCGGCGCGGCGAATGATAGCGGTGGTGGCCATGGAGATGCCGATCGAGCCGCCGATGTTGCGCAGCATATTAAAGAGTCCAGTGGCATTTCCCATGTCGTTCCGGGAGATGGTGCGCGTGGACAAAGTGGCCAACGGCACAAAGACAAAGCTGAGCGCAAAACCGGTGAGCGTGATGGGAAAGAGCAATGTGTAGGGACCGATGTCGAGGTTGACCTCGCCGAAGATAAAAGCGCAGACGGCGAAGCCGAGGAATCCGGCACAGAGAAGCTTGCGGTTGTCGATGCGCGAACCGAGAATGCCAATGATGGGCGAGCCTATAAAGGAGCCCACGCCACGTGGAAAGACGACGAGGCCAGCGGTGAATGCGGTGTAGCCGAGAATCTCCTGATAGTAAAGCGGCAGGATGGCGATGGTGATGTAGATGCACATGCCGAGCATGGCAATCATCAGGCAGCCGGTTCGGAAGTTGGGATCCTTGAGGATGTGCAGATCGACCAGGCCTTTGGGATGGGCCCAGGAGTGCCAGATCCACAGCAAGAGCGCGACGATGAGCGCCGCCACCGCCCAGCGAACCCAGATGGCGCCGAACCAATCGTCTTCCTGGCCCTTATCGAGAACAATCTGCAGGCAACCGGTCCAGACAATCAACAGGCCGAAGCCTATGTTGTCAAAGGCGCCCACCTTGGCATTCTTGATGTAAGGCGGGTCGTGGACGAAGCGGCTGATCATGATGACAGCTAGAATCCCGACGGGAATGTTGATGTAGAAGGCGTAGCGCCAGCTAAACGTGTCAGTGAGCCATCCGCCCAGTGTGGGGCCCAGGACTGGAGCACAAACAATGCCCAGGCCATAGGCGGCCATCGCTTTGGAGCGATCCCGAAGGGAGAAGCTCTCGAGCAGAATGGATTGCGACAAGGGCTGGAGAGCGCCGCCGCCCGCGCCCTGCAGGACTCGGGCCAGGAGGATAACCGCCAGCGATGGGGCCGCTCCGCAGAAGAACGAGGCGACGGTGAAGAGGATTACGCAGGTCAGCAGGAAGCGCTTGCGGCCAAATCGCCGTGCAAACCAATTCGAGGCGGGCAAAATGACCGCATTGGCCACCAGGTAGCTGGTGAGTACCCATGTGGCTTCGGAGTTGGAGGCCGAGAGCGAGCCGGCGATATAAGGCAGCGCCACCGAAGCGATGGCGGTGTCCAGCACCTCCATGAAGGTCGGCAACATGACCGAGACGGTGACCAGCCACGGGTTAACGCCCTGGGTGAGCGGATAGCGAGCTTGAGCAGCGGCCGTAGTCATGCAGGGAGACTCTTTTGAGGGTAAACGATGGCCGAGATTGCCGCTTGTGACGCGGCCCACGGCGAGGGGGGAGGCGCTCCCATTAGCTTCAAGTTGTGAGTCTGCGTGATCCGGCTCAGCTTGACACAATTGGCCCCGCCCTTGATGCTGAACAGTTCCGGTTATTCCGGCGTTGGCTTGAGGAGGACTCCCCCAGTGATGCAGGTTCGCGTCTTTTATCACGACAAGTGCTTTGACGGAGCTTGCTCAGCCTCGCTGTTCACGCGCTTCCATCAGGAGTGCGTCACCCGGGACGCGAGCTACGAGTATCACGGGCTGGTTCACCGCGCCGGCGCCCTGTTCGACGAGAGCGAATTCACCGGCGACGAGAATGCGATTGTCGACTTCAAATACTCGGCATCGCCGCGCATCACCTGGTGGTTCGATCACCACCAGTCGGCATTCCTGACGCCGGAAGACCACGAAAACTTTCTGGCTTGCCAGCGCGATCCGGGTTGCGGAGCGCGAAAATTCTTCGATCCCAACTACACCTCGTGCACCAGCTTTCTGGCGCACATCGCCAGGACGCGGTATGGATTCGATACGGCGCCGGTGGAGGAACTGATTCATTGGGCGGACATCGTGGACGGCGCAAAGTATGAGAGCCCGGAAGCGGCCGTGGAGATGGCCGCGCCCGCGATGAAGCTCACGCTGATCATCGAGGCAACAGAGGATCCCGGGTTCATTCCACGGCTGATTCCGCTGCTCACGGAGATGCCTCTGGCGGAGATTCTGAAACAGCCGTTTGTCGCGGGCCTGTTGCCACCGCTGCTCAAACGACACGAAGAAGCGCTGGCATTGATCAAAAGCCGCGCAGAAGAACGCGACGGAACGATCTTCTTCGATATCACCGACCACCCGCTTGAAGGGTTCAACAAATTCATCCCGTACTATCTGTATCCTCAGGCGACGTACTCGATCGGGCTATCGAAGTCGAGTTTCCGGACGAAGGTTGCCGTGGGATCGAATCCGTGGACGAAGATGGACCCCGCAAAGATGGTGAACCTGGCGCAGATTTGCGAGCGTTACGGCGGAGGTGGGCATGCGCGCGTGGGAGCGATCAGTTTTCCGCCTGACAAGGAAGCGGAGGCGCGAGCGGCGGCGATGGAGATTGTGGCGGAACTGCGGGCGACAAAGCCTGGCGACTAAAAGCTCCCCGTTGGGCCTAGGCCATGACCGATTATCTTTTTGCTTACGGCACACTCCAACCCGGGCTTGTTCCGGCAACGATGTCTGAGGTCGCCCAGAAGCTCACTCCAATCGGCAAAGGCTTCGTGCGCGGCGTGCTCTACAACCTCGGCCGCTACCCTGGCGCGATTCCCGATGTCCAATCACCACACCAGATTCGGGAACCGTTGTCGAATTGCCCGAAGATCGGGACATTCTTCGCCAGCTCGATGCCTATGAAGGGTTTGATCCGGGTTCTCCGGAAACGAGCGAGTACGTTCGCGAACGGCAAACGGTGGAATTGGCAGACGGTAGATCGGTGGAATGCTGGTTCTACCGCTACAACCTGCCGGTGAGTGGGTCACAAATCATTGCGAGCGGCACGTGGCAAAGTTAAAGAGTTCGTTCTATCCTTGGCGCATCGTGGAATGGAATAGTTCAGAGCGGAGAAGAGGGGTCGATCAGTGGCCGGAAGCAAAAGCCACGGTCATTCGCATCGAGCAGCCATTTACGAATCAAAGGTTCGCATTTTTGTCCGTTATTCAATTCACATTCAAAGACAGCTCGGGCGAATACTTTGCAGGGAAGTACCAGATGAGGACTGTGGATCTGCCCGACAATTTGATGACCGGGAGCACGATTTCAATTCGCTACAACCCGAAGAATCCGGACAAGAACTGGTGTGCCGATGATTACTTTAGAGCTGGTATTGGTCGGTGGCAGGCGTTCGATTTTCCGATGTTCATGCTCTCAATGCTCCTTTTGGCGCTATTGGTGATTGGAATCGCCTCGCTGTTCCGACCTCGCTGATCGGCACAGATCGTAGCGCGGGCAGCTCACAGTCCCAGTTCGCCGGCACACTTTTTCATCGCCTCAATGCAGAACGCAATATGTGCATCAAGGTCGACGCCAAGCTCGGCTGCACCCTGCACGATCTCGTCGCGGTGGACGCCGCGGGCAAAGGCTTTGTCCTTCATCTTCTTCCTGACGCCGGCGACTTCAACGTCCGCTATGGATTTCGTCGGCTTGACCAGAGCGCATGCAGTCAGGAACCCGGCCAGCTCATCGCAGGCAAAGAGGACTTTGGCAAGGCGCGTGGTACGCAGCACGCCGGAATAGAGCGCGTGGCCAAGGATCGCGGTGCGGAGTTCCTCAGGCCAGCCAAGCCGCTCCAGCTCTCGAACGCCAACGAACGGGTGCTCGTCGACCGTGGGGTGGCGCTCATAGTCGAAGTCGTGCAGCAAAGCGGTGGTTGAATAGAGCTCGACGAGGGCCCTGCGCGCGTCGCCTTCAAGTGCGAGCCGATCCGCCTCCTGCTCACCGTATGCGACCACGCAAGCCTCAACAGCTAGTGCATGTTTGCGCAGACTTTCGCTTTGGGTCCAATCGTTGAGAAGCCGCCAAGCCTGCTCTCGGCTAAAGCTCGAGTTGGCTGTCATTTAGATCTCCTGTTAATCAGAGTGGTTCGCGTTTTGTCGGGTTTCGTAATGGTCTCATGCTGCTTTTTTCGGTTTGATCCTAAATTTCTACTTGACAATTATGGTTCATTCGTAGAAAGTAGCACCAATCAAGGTGCAGCAGATGCATCTGGAGTCCCACGCTCTGGCACTCCGCGCATCCCTAAATGGCAACTTCAATCGTTAGCGTGGAATCACGCGAAGTGGTGCGGTGTGAATACTGCAGGCTAATGCAGTATAGGACCAGCAACTCTCTCTGCCGAAAGTGCCACAGGCCTCTCGATATTGAGGAGCCTGTCTATCTGGCGCCAAGGCTGGTGACAAGCCAGCCCGTGCCGGTAAGTGGCGGCGCCGGCATGCAGGTGGCCTCGCAAGTGCGCGAATTGCGCAGGGCGCGCCACCTGAGCCAGAGGCAATTGGCGGGGAGGATGCAGGTGCCGCGCACCTACATCTCAAAGATCGAGAATGGCAAGGCGATTCCGACTCTGGGATCGCTGGAACGGCTGGCCACGGCGCTTGGCGTAGAGATACGCCAACTCGTCCGCGATGAGCGGAGCCGCCGCGACGAAGAAGTCACTTCGATCTTGAGCGATCCGTTCCTGGCCGAAGTTGCTGAACTGTTGCCGAATCTTGACTCACTGCACCGGACGCTCTTCTTCGGCGCAGTGAGGGACGCGTCAACCGGCCGCCGCCGCACCGCGTAAAAGACCTGCCCAAGCAGCCCCACCGCGCTCGAAAACTTGGCGCGCGGTTTGAGTCGCGGACGGCAAGCTGGATTCTGGCAGCGAGCGGCATCTTGCATCTTCAGAAGGCCTCCGGAGGCCCGTTTTGGCGGGCCGCCGGACCATTTCGGTGCGTCGGCGCTGAAGACGGCCTAACGCTGCGTTGCAGAATTCCCCAAAATGCTTTACGGTCGATGGTGTAACTCCCCTGGGTCCGGCCGCTGGCGTCGCGCATGCCGGCAGGAAATTCGTTCACGCAATTCGAGGCATCTAACCCACAGAGCGTGGACTCCGCAGGCGACCCTTCGGGACCCTGCCCCGGGGACTTGGCGTGGAAAGCACAAATGCGAGCAACCGTCGACTCCTTGTCTTCATCTCCCCCATTACGCCTTGATGAGCTGAGCCCGGAGGAGCGCGCCGTCTACTCGACGCTGAAGCTGGATCAGTTGCCACGGCACGTGGCCATCATCATGGATGGTAATGGCCGGTGGGCCGGCCGACGTTCGCTCAAGCGTTTTGTGGGGCATCAGCAAGGTGCGAAATCGGTGCAGCTGGTCACGGAGACGGCTTCTCGCATCGGCTTGCCATGGTTAACACTCTATGCGTTTTCGCTCGAAAACAACCTGCGGCGGCCCCGCGCCGAAGTCAGCTTTCTGATGCGCTTGCTGAAGACCTACCTGGAAAGCAACGTGGAGCGGATGAACGTCAACAATGTTCGCTTCCGGACGATCGGACGGACGCACGAGTTGGCGCCTGACGTCCAGGACAAGATTCGCTGGGTAGTGGAGGAGACAGCCCAAAACACGGGCACAACCTTGACGCTGGCCCTGAACTATGGCGGACGATCGGAACTTGTGGACTCCTTCCGGGAGCTGATGGCGGAGATGAAGCACAAGAATCTTGGCCCCGATCGGGTCACAGAAGAAGACATTCACCGCCATCTCTACACGGCGCACATGCCAGACCCCGATCTACTGATTCGCACCTCGGGCGAGCAACGGATCTCGAACTTCCTGCTGTGGCAGATCGCTTATACCGAGATCTTCGTCACCGAGCGATACTGGCCGGACTTCAGGGGAATCCACCTTCTGGAGGCCATCGCGGACTTCCAGCGCCGCGAGCGCCGTTATGGCGGGATTGGCGAGGATGGCGGCGAGGTGGAAGAGAATCCCGACCAGATCAGGATCGCGGTCAGCTGACCCCCCACTGGTGCTCCAGCCATATTCTTCCCTGGAAATCGGAATCCCGAGTGGCAGAATCCTGCCTGTAAACCTTCCGTAACCGGAGCTTTTCGGCCCCGGCGGTGTATTCTCTACGCTGAATGAAACGCGTCCTCACCGCTCTCGTCCTGATTCCGATTGTTCTTGTTCTGGTGTTTCTCGGGCCGCGATGGCAATGGCTTTTGACGTTGGCCGTGGCGGCGGTTGCGGCACTGGCAGGGTGGGAATACATGGCCTTGAGCCGGCACTGCGGTGCGAATCCGCCGCGCATTGCGACGATGGTCGCACTGCTCTCGCTTTTTGCGGTGAACTTTGAGTGGCCCGACCTGACGCCCGCCCTCTTTGGAATTTTGGGCCTTGGGTTGCTGGTTTATTGCACCTTCTTCAAGCCGGTTTCGGAAACCATTGCTGACGCGTCGGCATCGATCTTCTGCCTGCTTTACACGGGTCTTACCCTGATTGCTCTTCCATCGCTGCGAGAACAGGCCAACGGTCCTTCGCTGTTGGTGTTCCTGCTCTGCGTTGTGTGGGTGGGAGACACAGCGGCGTACTACGCAGGGCGCGCGTGGGGCCGGCACAAAATGGCGCCCTCGCTTAGCCCGGGCAAGACCTGGGAAGGAGCCATCGCATCGGTGGCCGGAAGCGTGGTAATTGCGGCGGTTCTTGTGAGCCTGGCGACGGTAATGCAGGAGCCGTCCAACTCGGCCATCCTGTCCTGGCTGGAACGCACGTTCCCGTCGGCGGTCCTGTCTTACCCGGACGAACTCTGGTACTGGCTGGGGCTGGCCGCGGTGATCAATGTGGCTGGGCAGGTGGGCGATTTGGCGGAGTCGGCACTGAAACGATCCGCTGGCGTAAAGGATTCCGGCAATCTGCTACCGGGACACGGAGGGATGCTGGACCGCATTGACGCGCTCCTTCTTGCCGGCCCGGTGCTTTGGTACGCGCAGGTGATTCACCAGAGGTTCTAAAATAGTTCCTAGCTGCTAGCTTCTAGCCTCTAACTCATTTCCGGCGCCGTGACCCGTCTACTTTTTTATCGGTTCTCCGGCCCGCCCGATTCCACGACGTGCGTCGCGAAAAGGGGATTGCACTGACTCGAAGCGGCTAGAAGCTAACAGCTAGAATCCAGAGGCTGCTTTTTGAAGCGACTCGCCATCCTCGGTTCGACCGGCTCCATCGGGCAAAGCACCCTTTCCATCGTTGAGCAATTTCCCGAGCGTTACCAGGTGGTTGCGCTGGCGGCAGGCCGCAACGTGAATGAGGCCTTCGCGCAAGCTGTGCGCTGGCGGCCACGGATGGTGTCACTGGCCTCTGCCGAGCTCGCCACCGAGTTGGCAGTGCGGCTACGCAATGCCGGCGTGAGCGGGGTGGAGGTGGTCGACGGGTCGGCAGGCACGATTGCCTGCTCGACGTTGCAGGAAGCGGACTTTGTGGTTTCGGCGATTGTTGGTGTGGCCGGGCTTGAGGCGACGCACGCGGCCATCCTGGCGGGAAAGCCTGTGGGGCTGGCCAACAAAGAGTGCATGGTGGCGGCCGGCGAGATCTTGACCGCGGCGGCACGTGTGCACAATGTGCCCATCCTGCCGATCGACAGCGAGCACAACGCCGTGCACCAATGCTTGCGGGTTGGCGCGCACGGCGAGGTGAAGTTCATCTGGCTCACTGCATCAGGGGGACCGTTCCGTCAACTTCCCCTGGACCAGTTCGCGAACATTACACCTGAGCAAGCGCTGAAGCACCCAACGTGGGTGATGGGCCGGCGCATCACGATCGATTCGGCGACGATGCTGAACAAGGGGCTCGAAGTGATCGAGGCCTGCCGGCTGTTCGACGTGACGCCTGCCAAGGTGAGGGTGACCATCCATCCCCAGTCGACTGTGCACTCGATGGTGGAATATGTCGATGGGTCGATCCTGGCACAGATTTCGGTCACCGATATGCGGTTGCCGATCTTGTATGCACTGGCATGGCCGGAACGGCCAAAGTCTACACTCACCTTCGACCTGGCGGCTTTGAGACATCTCGATTTTGAGGAGCCGGATTTCGAGCGCTTCCCTTGCCTGAGGCTGGCTTTTGAGGCGGCTGAAAAGGGTGGAGCGCACTGCATTGCCCTGAATGCGGCCGACGAAGTAGCCGTGGGAGCTTTCCTCGAACGGCGTATCCCCTTCAACGGCATCCCGGGTACAATTGAAAAAGTGCTCGCAGCAACCCCGGAGGCCCACCCCGCCACAATTGCGGAGGTGCTCGCCAGCGACCAGGAGGCGCGAGAACGGGCCCGGGAAATGCTTGCGTCAGCCTAAAAAGCCGAAGCCGGCAGGCCGCGCTTTGTCGAAGGAATTCATCACACAATCATGCATGATTTTCTGGTTTCTGCCGCAGCATTCATCGTACTGATCGGCGTAATGGTGGTCGTGCACGAGTTGGGGCACTTCACTGTGGCCAAGCTCTGCAATGTGCGCGTTGAGGCGTTCTCCTTCGGCTTTGGACCGCGCTTGTTCGGTTTCAAGATTGGTGAGACGGACTACAAAGTCTGCTTGCTGCCGCTCGGCGGCTTTGTAAAGATGACCGGAGAAACGGAGTCCGGGCTTACCGGCAGTCCATCGGAAATGGACAACGACGCGGCGGCAAACGATCCCCGCGCATTCACGGCCCGCCCGCGCTGGCAACGCATGCTGATCGGGCTTGCCGGGCCATTCTTCAACTTTCTGCTGACCCTATTGCTGATGTGGTTTTACTTCGCCTTTATCAACGAGGTTCCGTCGGTCACGGTCAAAACGACCACCGTGGAGTGGGTGACTCCGGGCTCGGATGCGGCGACAGCGGGTCTCGAGGCCGGCGACATGATCGTAAGCTTCGACAACATCAAGAACCCCAACTGGGAGACTGTATACGACCACTCCCGACTGAATGCCAGTCAGATGGTGCCCATGGCGGTGGACCGCGATGGAAAGACGATCCAGATGAGCCTGTTTGTGCCGGCGAGCGCCAAGAGCGACAGCTTCGATCTGAGCGACATCGGTATATCGCCGCAATTCCTGCCCGGCCCGATCGCGGTGGCCAAGGTGCAACCGAGCATGCCGGCCGCGCAGGCAGGGTTGCATGACGGCGACGCCATCGAAGCGGTCGATGGCCACGCGTTTCATTCAGTGAACACGCTGCTGGCCTACATGCAGGTGGGGAAGGGCAAGCCCATGACCCTGACCGTGCTTCGCAATGGCGCCACGCTTCAAATTGTGGCGACGCCGGAGAAGCTGGATACGAGATACATGCTGGGATTCTCGACCACGCCGACTCCCATTCGCGATGAGCCCTTGTCGCTTGTTTCAGCCGCCGGCAAGTCATTGGGCTACCTCAGAGATAATGCTCTACTTGTGAGCGAGGTTCTGGACCGGCTGTTCACGCACCGGATTTCGGTGACACAGATGATGGGGCCGGTGGGGATTGCTCAGGCGGCGGGCGAGGCAGCCCAGATGGACGGCTGGTACCCCAAATTTGGCCTGGCGGCGCAAATCAGCCTGCAACTGGGAATGCTCAACCTGCTTCCCTTCCCCATCCTCGACGGCGGCATGATCCTGCTGCTTCTGATTGAGAGCGTGCTGCGCCATGACATCAGCCTGGTCATCAAAGAGCGAATCTACACAGCAGCCTTTGTGGTGCTGATGGCGTTCGTCGCCTTCACCATCTTCAACGACGTAAGCAGGCTGCAACTGTTCATGCATGTCAAGCCGTAAACACAGAGATCAGAGAGCAGAGATCAGGGCTCGGATTGCGATCAATGAATCGAAGCTGATCTCCCTGTTCCCTTCTCTCTTGCTCCGGAGCCTCATGCCCGTCACTACTCAAGTCCGTGTGCGCTATGCTGAAACCGATCAGATGGGCATCGTCTACTATGCCAACTACCTGGTCTGGTTTGAGCTGGGCCGCGTGGAGCTTTTGCGGTCAGTTGGGCTCGTCTATAGCAGCCTGGAGACCGATCACGGATGCATTCTGCCAGTGATCGACGTATCCTGCCGCTATAAGTCGCCGGCACGGTACGATGACGAAATCCTGATTGAGACGCGCCCGGCAATGTTGCGCGGCACGGTTCTCAAGTTTGCTTATAGAATCCTCCGCAAAGCTCCCGAGGGCGAAACGCAGACGCTTTTAGCGGAGGGCGAGACGGTGCACGTGGTCTGCGACGACCAACTGCAGCGGAAGCCTCTGCCCGAGAAGTATGAGGCGGCATTGAGGGCAATGATGGCAGAGAGCGCTGCTTAACTTTCTCAGCGAAATCCGCCTGGCAGAACCGTTTTTAAAATTATCCGATCTCGATTCCCGAGGACGGGAATTTCAGTTGCTGGTTATCGGCCAGGCGCTCCACGCGATATTTCCTGCAGGCTTCAATCTCGTCAGGGATCAAGACGCGGTAGAGTGTGCCGTCGCGGTTGGGCTCGCCTTCCTTGCGAATGGCGCCGATCGATTCCAGAGCGCGCAACGTGTCCTGGACCTTGCCCAGCGAGACCGGATTCTCATCGAGCTGCGAATAGGAGGATTTGACCACGGCGGTCTGCAACTGGCGCGTGCTCACACGAAGATGAGGATCTCCGTCTTTGGCGATGGAGTGCCGGAAGAGAAACCAGTAGAAGGCGGCATCGTATGGCGAGAGCTGCGGCTGCAAATCATCGACGATTTGCTGAATGATAAGGGGCAGTGCCGAGGCAGAGGAGTCGCGCTCCCCCACCGATTGCGCGTTGGGCTCGGACTCAAGTTCGTTCAGAAGCTGGCGTATCTTGTCGATTCGCTGGTTCATGTTGGCCGCCGATTCGCTTTGGAAAGAATTTTACGCTCAAAATGCAGCCACAGCCGGGTTGTCTGCGAAGTTCCGCCGGCGGGAAAACGATCGATCGTGAAGAGGCGCTATGCTATTCGCCATGGAACTTATCTTCGTGGTGCGTGAGTCAGACGACGGCGGGTACGTGGCGCGTACGCCCGGCCACTCGATCGTTGCCGAAGCCGCGAGTTGGACTGAGCTGCGCCAACATGCGCGGGAGGCGGCAGACAAGCATTTCGAGAATGCGCCCGTGCGCCCGGCTCGCATTCGTCTGCACATGGTCAAGGATGAGTTGATCAGCGCCGGGTCCGGCGAACTGCTACAGGAAAGCCAACCGGATTCTTGGATCAGGGAGATGGAGCCCACTCTCGCCACACCGCCAGCATTGCGCGACGTGCTTGAGGAACTCTCGGCCCGCGAGCCGATCTTTCACCGGCCTGAATTCGGAACGTCGCTTGAGGATTTTGAGCGAATGACTGCGGAAGACTATTGGGAGACGGGCGCCTCGGGCCGGCGTTATTCCAGGAAGGCCGTCCTCGACGGGCTCGAGGAACGCTTTTCCGTGCCGCATGAAGATGTTTGGCAGACAAGCGACTTTCAATGCCGGAGGTTGGGCCCCGACACTTACCTGCTTACGTACACACTCTTGCAAGATAAACAGCGGCTGACGCGAAGGGCGACGATCTGGGAGCGCGCTGCCGACGGCTGGAAGATTGTGTATCACCAAGGGACGATCGTGCAAGAGGCGTGAAGCGGTTTAGCGAAGCACAACTGCCATCGCGAAGCCGTCGAGGCCCTTGACGCCGACGGTCTGGAGGGCGACAGCGCTCAGGCGGGGCTCACGAGCCATCATCTCCAGGCATCGGCGAGTGCCGATAATGTCCGGCTCGGAGCTTTTGGCCTCGATGACACCGCCGTGGCGAGCTACGTTATCGACAACGATCACGGTTCCGCGGCGTGAGAGCTTCAGCGCCCACTGAAGATAGTGGGGGTTGTTCTCCTTGTCGGCGTCGATAAAGATCAGGTCGAATGGCCCGGCGCCCGATGCTTTCAAGACAGGAAGGCTTTCGAGGGCGGGTCCGACGCGAATATCGACGCGGCGGAGCAAGCCCGCGCAGTGCAGATTGGCGCGAGCCACCTCAGCGTGCCGGGCGCTGAATTCGAGCGAAATAATGCGCCCGCCCTTAGGCAATGCACGCGCCATCCAGATAGTGGAATAGCCGCCGAGCGTCCCGATCTCCAAAACGCGCTTCGCCTGGGTGATCTGAACGAGCACCTGGAGAAACTTGCCCTGGAGCGGGGAGACATCGATGGCTGGAAGGCGAGCCTTGCGATTGGCCTTGACGGCGGCGTCAAGTTTTTCGTCGGACGGGGCGAGCAGATCGCCCAAATAGCGGTCAACGGAGGTCCACAGGGGTCTTGTAATGGGTTGGCGCGCCATTTACTTCTCCCGCGCCACCACAAAATCGGGTACCCAGAGAAGAGCGCGTTTGAAGTCGCTGTCTGCGAGCGGTGCGAGTGCCTGTCGCGACTGCTCGGCGTAGCGGTCTGCAGCAGCCATGGCGTATTCGACTGAACCGTTGCGCACCAGAATCTCGCGAATCTGCTGGCGGCTGACATTCTCAAAGCTGCGGTCGTCGAGGACGCGCCGGATGGCCTTGCGGTCGGAGGCGGTGCCGTGGTCGGCGGCATGGACGACTGCCAGCGTGGCCTTGCCTTCGCGCAGGTCACTGGCCACAGGCTTGCCTAAAACTTCTTCGGTCGCCGTGAGGTCAAGCACGTCGTCGACGATCTGGAAGGCCAGGCCAACTGCGCGGCCGAATGCGCCCAGGCCGGATTCCTCGGCCTCGGTGGCGCCGGCCAGAACCGCTCCGAGGCGCATGGAAACCGAGAACAGGCAGGCAGTCTTGCGGAAGATCAAGTCGTAGTACTCGGCTTCAGAAACCATCTTGCCGAGCTTCTGGATCTGCAGGAGCTCACCCTCGACCATCTGCTGCGTCAGGCCGATCAGCAGGTCGAGAACACGCAGGTTTCGCTCTTCGAGCGCTACCCTGAAGGCCTGCATATAAAGCCAGTCGCCGGCTAGGACGCACTTTTCATTGCCCCAGGTGGTGTTGGCGGAAGGCCGGCCGCGGCGGGTATCGGCGCCGTCAATGATGTCGTCATGGACAAGGGTGGCCGTGTGCACCATTTCGACGACGGCGCCCAGGCGGATGGCGCTGTGGCCAAAGAAGTCCAGTTGATGAGCGGCCAGCAACAGGAGCGAGGGCCGGATGCGCTTGCCTCCGCCTTCACGAAGATATTCGGCAATTTCGGTGATGGTGCTGACGCTGGACGCGGCGTCGCGGCCGAGTTCCTGCTCCACTGCGACGAGGTCCTCCCTCAGCAGCTCAAAGACCTCTCGCGCCGAGACTATGGAGGATGTGCTCAAAGTGCTCCGATTTTAATGCATAGACAGGGGAAATGGCGATTTGTTTTGCCGGACAACCCACTTGGTTACGACCGGAACAACAAGACCGATTCGATCAATTGGTGCGATAGTTGGTGAACTGCAATTCCAGGCCGAGGTCTTTGGCGCGCAGCAAGGCAATGATTGCCTGCAATTCGTCCCTGTCCTTACTGGAGATTCTTACGGTATCGCCCTGGATGCTGGCTTGCGCTTTCTTTTTCGAATCTTTTACAAGGCGCACGATCTCTTTTGCTTTCTCCACAGGAATGCCTTGCTGAAGGCTGATCTTCTGCCGGACGCTCTGGCCCGTCGCGGGCTCAATTTTGCCGTAGGTCAGGTTCTTGAGCGAGACGCCACGCTTTACGAGTTTCTGGCAGAGGATGTCCTTGACCGCCTCCAGCTTGTACTCGTTGCTGGAAGCCAATTGAATGGTGTCCACGCCTTCGAGATTCACTTCGGAATGGGTGTCCTTGAGGTCAAAGCGCTGGCGAATCTCCTTCATCGCCTGGTCGATTGCGTTGCGCGCCTCTTGCATATCAATCTTGCTCACGACGTCGAATGAATTGTCTTGTGCCATGGCCGTTATGTCCTCAAAATGCTCGCCGGGCCGCCGGCGGACGTGTCTCTATCAGTTTCCCACGTCTGGCCGGAGATGGAACAACCGGGAGAAGTTTGCCGTGGTCGCGGAGGCGATCTCATCGGGGTTGACATTGAGGAGACCCGCCAGGACCTGAGCCGTTTGCACGACGAGCGCAGGCTCATTGCGCTGGCCGCGATGCGGGGCTGGTGCGAGCCAGGGCGCATCTGTTTCGACGAGGATTCCATCCTGCGGCAGGCGGGCGGCAACGTCGCGGAGAGGCTGCGCCTTGGGATAGGTGAGATTGCCGGCAAAAGAGACTAGAAAGCCAAGATCAAGCGAGCGGCGGGCCTGCTCCCAGCCGCCGCCGAAGCAGTGCATGACGCCGCCTAATCCCGTTCTCCTCCAGAACTCTTCCAAAACCAGGAAAAGATCGTCCCAGGCGTCGGTGGACTCGTTTGTTCCACGGCAGTGGATCAGGACAGGCCGCTTGCGCGCCGCGGCAATCTCGAGCTGGCGGATGAGCCCGGCCCGCTGGGCGTCTTTCGGAGCGCCTTCGTGATAGTAGTCGAGTCCGATTTCACCGCAGGCGATGACCTCAGGCTCGGCCAGGAGGGCGTCAAGTTTGGCCAAAGCGGCTTCATCGGCTTCGGGCGTGTTGTGGGGATAGATTCCAGCGCTGGCATACAGCTTTGGAAGGTTGGCCCCTTTCAGGCGCCGCACATTGAACTCACGGCAAATCTCGAGAGCCTGATGCATCTCGGTTGGCCCTTCGCCGATCCCGATGGAGAGGACAGCGCCGACGCCTGCCTCGCTCGCGCGCACCAGCATCGCGTCACGATCGTCCGCGTAGCGTGGGCTGTCAAGGTGCGCATGAGAGTCGATCAGCAAAGGCGCCTCATTGATTCCATGGAGGGAGTCGGGACAGCAAGGACCAGTTTAGTGCAGCAGAAGCGTCAGGCGGAAAGGGGCGCGGAACAGCCGTTGCAGGTGGGCGGCTCGTCTACCATCGGAGCAGCAGATGCGGACGAAACCAAAGCTCGGGCAGAACTTTCTTGTAGACATACAGGCCGCGCAGAGGATTGCAGCGGCGCTGGGAGAGATTGCCGGCCGCACAATCGTTGAGATCGGTCCTGGGAAGGGCGCGATAACCGGAGCCCTGGCGGCACAAGCCGGGCACGTTGTAGCCGTTGAACTCGATCATGAGCTTGCAGCCGGTCTTCGGGAACAGTTCGACCCAGCAAGGGTAACGGTCGTCGAAGACGACGTGCTGCAATTCGACTTTGCGGCGGCAGCAGCACAGGCTGGCGAACGGTTGCGCGTGGCGGGCAATCTGCCGTATGCGATTACTTCGCCCATCCTTTTGAAGCTGGCGGCCAGCCACGCTGCGCTTGATCTTGCCGTGCTGATGGTGCAGCGGGAAGTTGCCGAGCGAATCACTGCCAGGGCGGGCACGCGCGATTACGGCCACTTGTCTGTAACGATGCAGATGTACGGGCCGGTGGAGCAGCTGTTCACTCTGCCGCCGGCAGCTTTCTCGCCGCCGCCGAAGGTTCATTCCACGGTCTTTCGCTGGCGATTCGCGACGCGTTTTGCCGAGCTGGGCGTTGCGGAAGCCGGTTTTGATCGATTTCTGCGCCAGGTCTTTGCGCAGAAGCGCAAGACGCTTGCCAACAACCTGCGAGCCGCCGGAACGGCACCGGAAGCAGCGGCGAGCGCTTTGGCTGCGGCTGGGATCGATTCGCTGACCCGTGCCGAGGCGGTGCCCGTTGAAGACTCTTGCCGCGCTTTGGCTCAGATTGAAGGAGCAGTGACGAGTGGTTCGCCGATGAGGATTTCATCGGAAGGGGCGTCCGCGTAAGCTAGGAGACAGGGAACAATAACAACACGGCTTCGAGCTTGATTTGCCGCGAAATTCCGGACCCGCAGGGGTCCAGTGAGAGTCTAATCAAGAAAGCGATGAATCCGATCGTCCAACAAGAACCCAGACCACAGCAGCGCGAGGATACTTTTCAAGAAACGCTGGTGAGCGCGCGCCGAACCATGCTCATGAGCGAAATTCTGAAGCTGGCGGGAGACAGCTTCCGCGCCAGCAAGACGCGCTTCGCGCTCACCGCGCTAGGCATGGTAATCGGCACGGCATCGGTGATTCTGGTCGTGACGATCGGAATGACGGGCAAAAAATATGTCCAGGAGTTGATCCAGAAGATCGGCACCAACACTGTTGAAGTGGAGTATGCCGGAGGCGGCGCCACGCCGGGTGAGCGCGTGCGCTACAACGACTACCTGACCCGCGAGGACGAGAAGGCCGTGGACCAGCAGGTGCCCGGCGTCATGTTCTCCTCGCCGGTGTTGACGATGCACAATCGCCTCAGCTTCTCCGGAGGAATCCAGAGGGATACGCTCGTACTGGGAGTTTCTCCGGAGTACCAGCAAATCCGCAACCTGATCGTCACTCAAGGCCGGTTTTTCGATCAGACCGACGACGAGACGCACCAGCAGTGCGCGGTGGTGACGGAGCAATTCGCTCAGGATCAGTATGGGAACGACGATTTGGCGATTGGCCAGACGTTTCAGATTCTCGGAATTCCGTTCACCATCATAGGCGTGTTCAAAGAGAGCGTGTCGGACTTCGGACAATCCGAGATTCAGGACGACACGGTGCTGATTCCGTATTCGGTGGCGCGCTATTTTACTGGAACCGAAAGCGTCAACCAGATTTACTTTTCCATGCAGAGCATGAACGAAGTGCCCGAGGCCGCCAGAGAGATCGTGCAGGTCATCAAGTCCAGCCCCCGGCATCGTCCGAATTCGATTTATAAAGCGCAGACGCTCAGCGAGCTGCTGGTGACGTCGGCAAAGATTGCAGACGCTCTGACAGCAGTTCTGGTGATGGTTGCGGCGGTGACGCTGGCGGTGGGTGGCGTGGGCATTATGAACATCATGCTGGCCAATGTGCGCTCACGCATCCGCGAAATCGGCATCCGCAAGGCGCTTGGCGCCACATACCGCGAGATCAAATTGCAATTTCTTACCGAGGCTATCCTTATCTCGCTCACCGGGGGCATCGTGGGCAGCATCGTGGGCCTCGCGATTCCGTTTTCGATCCGAATCTTCAGCGGCTACGATTTTCCCATCTCGTGGCTCTCCGTGCTGATCGCCCTAACCGCGGCAACACTGGTAGGAGTGATTTTTGGAACCGTGCCCGCGACCCGTGCCGCGCAGATGGATCCGGTGGAGTCACTGAAGTATGAGTGACGATCGGAATGAAGAGAGTCAGCAAGACGCCTCGAGCGACGAACCGGCCAAGGGACCCAACCTCATTCTTCTTTATGGCCTGATCGCGCTCGCACTGGCTGCAGCCATTGGCCTGGCAGCGCTGATTGTACGGCCCTTTTATCTTCGCCGATAGCGGAAGTGAGCCCTATCCACACATCCTCCCCGAAAGCGGGCGCATCTGACCCTCCGGATGTGTCGGATTTTGCCACAACCGATAGGAGAAGAACCTGATGAGACGAGAAACAAAAACTTTGCGCCCGTTTATGGGGCGATTTGTTCCCATGCTCTTCGCTGCGGCGATTGCTCTGCCCGTGCTTTGTAACGGCTGCGCGGCGCGCGTGCGCGTTTACGATCCCTACTACCACGACTATCACGGATGGGCCGCGGAGGAGCCGTACTACAACCAATGGGAGCACGACACGCACCGCGAGCATATGGAATTCGCCAAGCGAAGTAAGGAAGATCAGAAGGCTTACTGGGACTGGCGGCACAGCCAGCATTAGACAGGTGTCAGGTTGCAGGTTGCTTCCGCACCATTTCCAGTTCCGGCGCGGCGATTGTCTCTGCCCGTTCCATGATCAGGACAGGAATGCCATTGAGAATGGGGTAGGCGCGGTCGCAGGAGACGCAGAGCAGACGCACGTTCTGAATGCGCAAATCGCCGTAACAGGCAGGACAAGCCATTCGCGCAAGCGTGGCAACATCGAAAGTAAAGGGATGGGCCGGCTTGTCAACCATGACTGCCATTGATGCCTGATCAGTGAATGGTCGCGTCAGTATCGGCGCCATGATCGGGACGCGGCTTGGGCCGCCCTGCGAAGGCCTGCTCGATGCGTTCGTTGGCGCCCGAGCGGGAGAACTCGTGGGCCACGCGAATGCCGTTGTAAATGGCGACTTCATTGGATGATCCGTGGCCGATGATGCAGACGCCGCGGACGCCGAGCAGCGGTGCGCCGCCGTATTCGGTGTAGTCGAGGCGGCGGCGAAAATCATTAAAGGCGCGGCGTGACAACAACGCTCCCACCTGGGCGGTCACGGTTTTATTCAGCGAGGTGCGCAGCACATCGCGCACGAAGCGGCCGATACCTTCGCTGGCCTTGAGAGCCACATTTCCCACAAATCCGTCGCAGACGATCACATCGGCCTGACCGTTGAAGATGTCGCGACCCTCAACGTTGCCGATGAAGTTGATGGGCAGGGCTTTGAGGAGGGGGAAGGCTTCGCGGGTAAGCTCGTTGCCCTTCGTTTCTTCTTCTCCAATGGAGAGAAGGCCGACGCGGGGCCGCGCAATTTTGAGAACGCTGCGGGCGTACATTTCGCCCATGACTGCGAATTGCTCGAGGTTCTGCGCTTTGCAATCGACATTGGCGCCTACATCGAGCAGCACACAAGGGTTTCCCTTTGAAGTAGGCATCGGTGTGGCCAGGGCCGGGCGATCGACGCCGGGCAGCGCGCCCAGGACCATCTTGGCGGTCGCCATGGCCGCGCCAGTATTGCCTGCGGTCACAAAGCCAGCCGCCTTGCCCTCGCGCACCAGCTTGAGGCCTACGCGCAGTGAGCTGTCGCGCTTGGAGCGGACCGCATGCGCAGCCTTTTCGTCCATCGCAATACGCTCAGACGCGTGGTGGATAACGATGGGCAGGTCTTCGTCTTCAAGATACTCATCGAGAAGGTCGCGGAGCTCCGGCTCGGGACCGATCAGGTGGACCCGCACGGGAAGGGTGCGGCAAGCGAGGATAGCTCCCTTGATCTCGGGCTCGGGAGCCTTATCTGTGCCAACTGCGTCAAGCGCGATGTCGGTGAGCATTGGGTTGGGGGTTACTTCTCTTCCTTCACTTCGAGCACTGCACGGCCTTTGTACGCCCCGCACTTGGCGCAGGCGCGGTGGGGCAACTTCTTTTCGTGGCAGTTGGGGCACTCAGAGAGCCCGGTCGCGGCAAGAAAGTCGTGAGCACGGCGGTTGGCGGTGCGGCGCGTTGAGTGGCGCCTCTTGGGATTCGGCATGATGCAATTCCTTTCAAATTTGGCCCGCTGGCCCCTCGTTGCGGGCGCCGGAACGGGCGAGCGTCTCGTTTCCCTGGGACAGCTTGCGGCAACGAGAAACTACCGGCTCCAAATACTTGAATTTTCAGGACTTGATCCGGCTGCGCAACCCAGTCAATCCTTCCCAGCGGGGGTCGCTCGGACCCTCATCACAGGAGCAGGGTTGGGTATTGCGGTTGGCTCCGCAGCGCGGGCAAAGTCCCTTGCAGTCAGGCTTGCACAGCGTCCTGACCGGCAGGGACAACAGCACCTGCTCACGCAGCACATCCTCAAGCAACAGACTGTCCTTCTGATAATAACCGATTTCGGTTTCCGACGCAGTTATGGAGCGCTCGGGAACGTCTGCGTCGGCGCCAATGGGGCGGAAGATGAGGTCAAACTCGGCAGCCAGGGGAATCTCAACCGGCTCGATGCAGCGGGCGCAGGGAACCTGGAAATTGCCCGCGAATCGGCCTTTCAGGCGGATGTCAGGAACGATTTCCTTGGGTCCCCGGTGCTCGTGTATCACCTCAGCCTGACCGGAAGTCGCCAGATCACCAATTTGCTCGGCTTCATCGCCGAAATCTACCGCGCCCGGCTTGAGTTCCAGGTCGAACTCGATCGGCTCGCGCTCGAGATCCAGGATTTTGAATTCCATGGTATGAGCGTAAAACATTTTGAGCCTGCCGGGGAGTGACCGGCCGAATAACCAATAAAGGGTCGTCGGAGACCGGCCGCTTTCCGAGCGCTGCGGGAATAATCCGTTGGTCCTTACACTTGGGATTGACGCTCAAGTTGAGCCGAGCTCTGCCGATGGAATGAATGACTTTATTCGAACGACGCTAGCATGTGCGGAAGTCGGATCTCGCCATTGGTTGGAAAGCAGGTTGGCGCCTGAGGAGCCGCGCGCGAGACATGATGATTCAGAGGGACCAAATGGAGATTGAGCCGGCGGGAACCCAAATCTGCGGCCTCGGCGAGTAAAGTAAGTTGCCCGCCGGGGCTCCCCGCCCGTCCGAATTCAGCCGCAAAACCGCCTCCTGGACGCGGTCGCCTAGAAGTTAGGGAGTTTTCATCTTCATTCGCAATCCCCCCTGTACAGTTATTCTGGATAGACAGCCGGCCCCCGAGGAGCTTCGGCGGACCTATGCGATACACCGAAACCCAGCTTCCAGCCGTGGAGTGAGATTGGCATGAGCGCGCAAGAGTATGACCTGGTCGTCATCGGTTCCGGCCCCGCGGGGCAGCGCGCCGCCGTGGCCGCGGCCAAAATGGGCAAGCGGGTGGCCGTTGTCGAGGCTCGCTCGGTTGTTGGGGGCGTGTGCATTAATACCGGCACGATACCTTCCAAAACCATGCGCGAGGCGGTGCTGCATCTCTCGGGATACAACTACCGATCGGTTTATGGCGTGAATTACCGGGTAAAGGAAAAAATCACCATGGCGGACCTGGCGTTTCGCGTCCAGGCGGTGATCAAGACCGAGGTGGACGTGACCGAGGCGCAGCTTTCGCGCAACGGCATTGACGTGGTGCACGGCATCGCTCACTTTCTCGATCCGCACCAGATTCGCGTTGAAGGTCCGCACGGCGATTCAACGCTGGCGGCGAGCCAGATCATCATCGCCGTGGGCACCAAGCCCGCCATTTCAGACAAAGTGCCGGTGAACGGCAAGACCATCGTCAACAGCGACCAGATTTTGGGCCTGGACGCACTTCCCAAGACGCTTGTCGTAGTGGGCGGCGGGGTCATCGGCGTGGAATATACCTGCATGTTCGCGGTACTGGGCGTACGCGTGACCCTGATTGAAAAGCGCAACCGGCTACTTGAATTCGCGGATCAGGAAATCATTGAGGCGCTCAGCTACCACTTGCGCGACGCGCGGGTCACCATGCGCCTGGGCGAAGAGGTCGAAAGCGTGGAAGAGCCGTCGCCGGGAACGGTAGTCGCCAACCTTGAGAGCAAGAAGAAGGTCTCGGGCGACGCGCTGCTGTATGCCGTGGGGCGACAGGGCAACGTGGACGACCTGAACCTGGCGGCAGCCGGCCTGGAAGCGGACAAGCGCGGCCGCATCGCCGTGGATGAGCACTACCAGACCAAAGTTGGGCACATCTATGCCGTCGGCGACGTGGTGGGCTTTCCCTCGCTGGCGTCAGTTTCGATGGAGCAGGGACGCATCGCGGCGGTTCGCGCTTTTGGCGACACGACGGCGCGCTCGAATCCCAGCTTCTATCCCTATGGGATCTACACCATCCCCGAGATCAGCTTTATCGGCAAGACAGAGGAGCAGCTGACGGGCGAAGACGTGCCATACGAAGTGGGCATGGCCTACTATCGCGAGGTCGCTCGCGGGCAGATTCGCGGCGACACAACGGGCCGGCTGAAGCTCATTTTTCATCGCGACACGCTGAAGGTGCTGGGCGTGCACATTATTGGCGAGGAGGCCAGCGAGCTGGTGCATATCGGCCAGGCGGTCATGACGCTGGACGGTACCGTGAACTACTTCATCGATACCGTCTTTAACTATCCGACGCTCGCGGAGTGTTACAAAGTAGCGGCGTTCAATGGCCTCGGCCGGTTGCACAAGTACCAGTCGGAGTGAATACAGGCATTCAGCTCACTGCTCAACGCTGATTGCAATTGAGAAAGAACCGAAAACTTCTCTCCCTTTTCCCAAGGAGGGCTTGAATGACCACGGCAATCGGCGTCGTTATGACGGGGCATATCGTGACCGGCAGGTTGGAGAATCAACGGCTGACGGGCGAGTTGCTCCACTATCCCGAAGACACTTCCCTCACGAATGAACTCGACGCAGTTCCTGGAAGCGAACTCGTCGAAATCCTGGCCGAGCATATCCACACGCTCACGGGCAAAGCGGCCAGCGACGGAGCTGGGAAGACCGACGCGATTGGCGTGGCAGTGCCGGGAATCGTGCGCTCCGGGGTCATTGAAGAGTCGCCAAATCTGAAGCAATTGAAAGGCATGCGCCTGGCCGACGAGCTGGCCAGTGCGTTGGCTGCGCGAGGGATCGCGGCGCCGGTGCACGTCGGCAACGATGCCGACGCCATCGCCGCCGGCGTCGCTGCCACGCGCGGAAAGCTGGATAAGCTCACCCGGGTATGGACAATCGGCAAAGGCATCGGCTATGGCCGCTGGCCTTATGCAGACGGTGTTTGGGAGGGCGGTCATATAACCGTGACCCTCGACCCCAAAGAGAGGTACTGCGGTTGCGGCGGGGCTGGTCACCTGGAGGGCATCATGGGACACCGCGCCATGCGTCTGCGTTTCCTTGATCTGGAGCCGGAAGAAGTCTTCGCCAACGCCAAACAGGGTGACGCGCGCTGCCGGGAGTTTGTCGATTTATGGCATCGCGCCCTGGCAGCGGCCACTGCGTCCTTCATCCACCTGGCCGGACCGGGGCGGTTCTACTTCACGGGGAGCAATGTCGGGTTTCTCGATCTGGACAGGCTGCGCGGCCATCTGGAAACCATGGTGCGCATGAGCCCGCTGCAAAGCTTCTCGCTGGAGATTCTGCCTCCCGACGACGAAACCGCCCTGATCGGTGCGGGAGTGAGCGCGTTGCGAGCGCTGGCGGGGTGATGCTTCAGCGCATTCGCAGATAAGTCTTCGAGAGACGATCGTGGCCCATGAGGTGGTCGTCGTCGAAGATAGACCAAACCAGGCCCAATCCAAGCGGCACCACTGACAGAAGGAATCCAGCGAGACGCACGTATCGTTGCGCGCGGCTGGGAAGGTTTCCTTCGAAAGTGCTGAGCGCAATGCCTGCGTATCTCATGCCCGGCGTGGCGCGGACGAACTCGATAAAGAGCGCCTGGTAAGCAACGCCGGTGGCCAGCATTGCGAACAACGTAGCCAGCTCAACCGCGCGCATGCCGGGTAAGTGGCCGGTACGAGAGATCAATAACAACGCAACCGATAGAAAAGCCGCCGAGATCAAGCTGACGTCGACCACAAGAGCCATCAAGCGGCGGTTCAACGGCGCAAGTTTGATGGACGCTTGCGGCGCCGGCCGCAGCGATTCTTCAGGCATCGGCTCTGGCTTCGGCTCGAGTTCGCTCCTTGACTCCTCTGTGCGCATCCACACGGGCGCGGAGGGTTCGTCGAACGAAGGCACGGCTTCGGTAGAGATGCTTCCGGGATCGACTTCGAAGATGCTCAACTGAGGTTGAGCGGGAGAATCGGCCAGAGGGCCTTCGGCTCGGCGAGGACGCATCCTGCGCGTAGCGACCATGGGACGCGGGAATTGAATGAGATTGGCATAAATCGGCACACCAGCATCGTCTGCGCGAGTGGCTTCGAGCGCCTCCCGGGAGGCTCCAGCCAGCGCCAGGTTCTGCCGGTCGTCCTCTCGTTCTTCCGGCCAGCCAGCCTGCCCCGTTCGCCTCGCACCGAAAAATGGTGAACGTTCATCGAGAAGCCGGGAATCGGGCGTCTCATGGGACACCGGAACATCAGTCTGTCTCAAATCTCGGCTGCGAAGCCAATTCAGGCGCTGCTGCAGCCTCAAGACCGTCGAGCACGTACTGCACGGCGGCTTGCGCCTGCTGGGCCGCCTTCGATGCGGCTTCTGCGGCACGCATTGCGTTGCGCGCCTCATCGGCCAGGAGCTCGCTGTAGCTGGGAGCCTGTGCGTAGCGCTCGGCTACACGTTTTGCGGCTTGCGCGGCACGACTACCCTGAATTGGACGGCCATCGTGGGCCGGCGTGGGCTCGTCCGCGAAGGTCGCCTTGCGGCTCATGTGGGCGGCGACGCGCCGGTTCACCTCCTGCTTCCAAGCCGGAAAAAGAGTTGCCGTATTGGCAGATTTACTCAACGCTCACTTTTCCCTTCCCCCGCAGGCGGAGCCTGCCCGCAGACTCTCGCTGCCGATTCCACTCGACGGCCGTGAAATCTGAATGAAACAGCATGGGGCTTGCTTGTAAACCAAGGAAAGAAACTTGCGGATAGATACAGGCGTCACCGCGAGATTTTGCTCCGTCTTCGTGGGATCGACCCGAGTTCTTTTAAGTTACCGAAGCCGCATGGATCACGTTCCGAGCCACGCAGCCGGCTTTGCTATGCTGAGCCTTGCACCGGTCAAGGACTTGGATGTGCCCTCGTAACTTAGTATGTATCACGCTGCTAGCCGTCTGTCACCTGCGACTGGGCGCACAGGCCGCACCAGTGTTGACCAATGCGATACCTTCTTCGCAAAGTGAGACAAGCGCCGCGGCGGAGAGTGGCGCTTCCCCATCTTCAGATGCATTGCCCGACGATCCCGGCCAGGAGTTGGTGCCTGTGGCGACGCCGGAGGCCGCTCCCGTAAGTGGAATTCCGGTGAAGTGGGAGGCCAAGCGGCAGGAGTGGGCCGGCGATACCCTGACGCTCTCCGGCGATGTAGTCGTGCACTACGAGGAATACATCCTTCGCGCGGACAGCGTGGTCTACAACAGAAGGACGACTGAACTTGAGGCCGATGGCCATCTGCAGTTATCGGGCGGTCCAAACGACGTGTTCATAAACGCCACGCACGGCGACATGCGGCTCAACATGCATACCGCGCGCTTCTACGACGTGAACGGCTCGCAGGGCGTGCGCACGATGGGACACACGGTTGTGTATTCGACACCGACGCCTCTGTTGTTTTCTGGCCGGGTGTTACTCGAGACAGGCGAGGGTAAATTCAGAGTGATCGATGGCTCGATCACCAATTGCCGGCTACCGCATCCCGATTGGCGAATCATTGCGCATAGCATCGCCCTGGACAACGACAGGGCTTCGACCACGAATGCGTTCTTTGAGTTTCTAGGTGTCCCAATCTTCTACATACCGTATCTGCAGCATCCGGCAAACGAGACGGGGCGCGTAACCGGGTTTATGATCCCGTTCGTCGGCAACTCATCGATCAAAGGTTACGTGCTGGGCGAACAGGTTTACTGGGCGATCAACCGCAGCATGGATGTGGCAGTAGGCACGGAGTACTACAGCAAGCGCGGATGGGCGCCGAACGGCGACTTCCGCTACAGGGGGCCGGGACTTGATCACTTGACGGCGCGCTGGAGCGCGCTGCTCGACCGCGGGGTTGAAGAGCCAACCACCGACCCGCAAACCGGCCAGGTCAGCAACCAGCTCGTCAACCAGGGCGGTGCGGATGTGGGCGTGACCGGACGCAAGGATTTGTCCTCGTCCACTCGAGTTGCGGGGACCGTGGAATATTTGTCGAGCTACGTTTATAGGCTGGTCTTCAACGACAACTACTCACAGGCCACCAGCTCGGAGGTAGCCAGCGACGTTGTGCTTACGCATAATCATGATGGGAGGGTGCCGGCTGTCTGGCTGGACCGCTTCCAATCGTTTGCCGGCACAGCAAACGGAGACGAAGTCAAGATTCTGCGCTTGCCGCTGCTGCGCTACGATGTGCTGGACCGGCCGCTTGGAGCTTCGCCCTTTTACTGGGGACTCGGATCGTCGTTGGGTTATCTGAACCGCTCCGAGCCGTCCTTTCATTCTCGCAACGTGGTTCGATTGGACGTCTACCCTCATCTTTCGATGCCGTTCATGGCCGGGGGATGGAGCTTCGTTCCCGAAGTCGCCCTGCGGGATACCGCCTATACCATCAGCCAAACACCAGTTCTGACCGGATCCTTGACAGTTCCAGAGATCGATCACAGCGCGCTTAACCGCGCCGACCTTGAAGCGTCGGTTGACATCCGGCCGCCCGCCCTTGAGCGCGACTTTGAGCTGCCCATGGGTCACCGCGAGCTGCGCCACGTAATCGAGCCGGAGTTGACCTACCATTATGTCGGCGGAATCGGGGCGCAGGCCCGCAATGTGCTTCTCTTCGACACGACCGACATCGCCACTGATGTGAACGAGGCGGGCTTCTCGCTGACACAGCGGTTCTACTTGCGGCCCACCGAAGGACGACCCTGCAAGACGGATGATGACGATGATGCCGCAGGCGACGAGACGGGACGGGTTTGTCCCAACACACCACGCGAGTGGGCGACTTGGCAAATTGCGCAGGAGTTCTTCATCGACCCCAACTTCGGCGGCGCGGTTATCCCCGGTAGGCGCAACGTCTTCGATGCCACGCTCGATCTGATGGCGCCGACGTTTCTGACTTCGCCGCGCAACATTGCACCTGTAGTTTCGCGCATGCGCTTTGAAGCGATTGATAACCTGCGCGTCGAATGGGATCTGGATTACGACTCGATAGCAGGGCGCATCGCCGCCAACAATCTCTTTGCGGGGTATAGTTTTGGCCGCGCAACGCTGGGGATTGGCCACGCGCTGCTTAATTCTCCCGACGAACAACCCAGCAGTATCAGCAGCGTTACCTCGGTGATCAAGAGCCAGCAGTTGCAGCCTTTCCTGGAGTTCGGCAAGCAGAGCGGCAAAGGATTCAACCTGGCGATGAACGGCGGCTATGACTTTGTCCAGCACGACGTACAGTACGCCGGCGTGCAGGCGGTCTACAACTGGAATTGCTGCGGCTTGACCGCCGGTTACAGACGCTACGAGCTGGGCACGGTAGGATCAACAAGCCGCGACGAAACGCAGTGGCTTTACAGCTTCACGCTGGCCAACTTCGGCGCGGTTGGAGACATCAAGCGGGCCAATTCGGTCTTCCGCGATCCGACGCTGCCACCAGCGTATTGAAGAGTGTGATTGGCGGATAGCCGCGGTTGCTTTTTGCAAAGCGGTGCGTCTTTCTATTGTCGCTGTGTAATCGAGTTCAAAGGGTCGCCGAGAGCCCTGCTGGAGTATCCTTTCTTGAGAGGAAAAACAATTGTTTCGTTTTCGTTTTCTGGCAGGACTGCTTGTTTTGAGCCTGACCGCGGGCTGCAGAGCCCAAAGCACGTCGCCTTCGGGGCCCGATCCTGCCCTGAACAGGCGCATTGAGATTCTGGTCCGCTCTCAATACGAGATGCCGCCGGACGTCACGATCAGCCTTGGCGCCCGAACCCCCAGTCAGTTTACGGGCTATGAGACGCTGCCAGTCACCATCACTCGCGGCTCCAAATCGCAGATCGTCAACTTTTTGATTTCTACCGACAACACCAAGCTCGTTCACCTGGATACGTTCGACCTCACCAAGGATCCTGCCGACGCCATTCCAATCGCGGGACGGCCGATTCGGGGCAATCCCACCGCGAAGGTGACGGTGATCAACTTCGATGACCTGGAATGTCCCTATTGCGCGCAGCTGCACCGGGAACTGTTTCCTGCAACGCTTGAGCATTACAAGGACATGGTGCGGTTCGTCTACAAGGACGATCCGCTGAGCGAGATACACCCATGGGCAATGCATGCTGCTGTGGATGCCAATTGCCTGGCGGCGCAGAGCGGCGATGTTTACTGGACCTACGTGGATTACCTTCACGCCCATGGAGACGAGGTCACGGGCGATGATCGGGACTTGAAAAAAAGCTTTGCCGCGCTGGATCGCATTGCCCTTCAAGAGGCCACGCTGGGCAAGCTCGACGAGACCGCTCTCAGCGCCTGTATGGCTAAACAGGATGAGACACAGATTCGCGCGTCGGCGAAGCTGGCCGAAGACCTGGGAATCGATGGAACACCAGCGGTATACGTAAACGGAGAGCGCGTGAACGGCGGCGCGATTCCCCAGAACGAGCTTTGGATGGCGATTGACCGTGCGGTGCGGGCCGCGGGCGAGCAGCCCCCTCCGGCACAGGCTGCGGCGACCGTAACGCCGGCCGGGGCCAACTGATGACGCATTCGGGGCTATCCGGGCGCCGCTGCCGGGATTTATCCTAGAAGGCCGGGGGTTAAGGTAAACCCCGCGGGAGAGATCAACTTGCAAGTCGTATCGAGTTTTCGAACGCGCGCTAACTTTGCCGCAGCCGCCCTGCTCAGCATTGCCGTGTTCTCCGCCTTGGCGGGCTGCCATAGATCGCCTTCTGCCGACGTAGTGGCCACGGTGAATGGGAAGGAGATTCTGCGCGCCGAGCTCGAAAGGAATTACCAGGCCAGCATCGGGGATAGCCCGCAAAAACCAACGCCGGAGGAAGCCGACATCCGGCGGATGAGTGTCCTGCACCAGATGATCCAGGATGAAATTCTGGACCAGCAAGCCGCCAAGCTAAACCTGACGGCAAGCGACGAAGACGTGAACGCCAAGCTGGCGGAAATCAAGGCGCCGTACACGGACGAGCAGTTCAATGCAATGCTCAAGCAGCGCAGCCTTTCGCTGGACGACTTCAGGCGGGATATTCGGCGCGGGTTGACGCAAACCAAGCTCATGAACAAGGAGATCGAGTCGAAAATCAACATCACCGACTCGCAGATCGCAGCTTTCTATGCGGCGCATAAGGCGGATTTCAACCTTATTGAGCCGCAGTATCATCTGGCGCGAATCGTCGTCACGACGATGTCCGCGCAGCCATCGCCGAACCTGCAAGGCGAAAAGCCCACCAACGACGGCGATGCGAAGAGGAAGATCGACGCTGCATACAGCCAGCTTGAGAGCGGCGTCGATTTCGCAACCGTGGCGATGAATGTCTCAGAGGATCCCAACACGGCATCGAACGGGGGCGATATGGGATTCGCGCGCGAATCGCAGCTCAAGTCCGATCCTGAGCTGTACGACGCAATCAACAAACTCAAGCCGGATCAGTTCACCGACGTTATTCCTGTCTACGACGACTCCACGCCCGGACACAAGATTGCCGGTTACGCGATCTACAAGCTGATTTCTCGCGAGCCGGCAGGGCAGCGGGAGTTAAACGATCCGCGCGTGCAGCAGGCCATTCACCAGTCGCTCCACGACAGCCAGAAGCAACTCCTCCAGACCGCATATCTGGAAACGCTGACGGATGGCGCCAAGGTGCGCAACTATCTCGCTGAAGAAATTCTGAAGCGCAGCGGACAATAAAACGCGGCGCGCTCTTCCCTTCAGAACTTAGCTTCGACCCTGCTGCCGGCATACTCGATCGCCTTGTCGGGCGTAGCCGTGACATCGGGTCCAACGCCATGGCCTGCAGTCACAACCACAACGTCGAAGGTGTGATTCTGAGGCATGCCTGGAAAGCTGCCGTCTCGATCACCAATGGTGAGCGTTCGGGCTGCATCATCCCAATGGATGCGTATGGTCGCGCGGGCGCCTTTTTCATAGCGATAACTGTCGCCCTCGTCCTCGTAAAACGTGAAGTCGCCGTCGGCGCCGGGGTAAATACGCAACTCGATTGGGTCAGTGGCTTGGCCGGCGTACTCGATCACCGGGCCAAGAGGAAGGATCGACCCGGACCGCACCGCCAGCGGAATGCGATCGAGTGGCGCAAGGGCTGCGATCGACGAACCGCCCGAGGTGCGCTCGCCGGTCCAGAAGTCGTACCACTCGGCTCCGGCTGGCAGATAAACGGTACGAGACGTGGCGTGCTCCGTGAGGACGGGACTGACGAGAAAATCGGGACCAAACATGAACTGGTCGCCGACCTCCCAAGTAGCGGGATCCGTGCGAAAATCCATTACCAGCGGGCGCTGAATGGTGTAGTCCTCGTTCGTCACCTTCCATGCCAGTGAGTAGACATAGGGCATCAGCCGGTACCGCAGGCGGTCGATGGCCACGAGAGCGGGCAACACCTGATCGTAGGTCCAAAGCTCATTGTGGTCCCGATGACCGTGGGTGCGGAAGATGGGGCAGAAGGCGCCATATTCAAACCAGCGTTCGTACAGTTCCTGATATCCCGGCGGCAGCGTTTGCGCATAGTTCAGCGGGTGATAGCCGCCGATGTCGGTGGTCCAATACGGATAGCCCGAGAGCGCGAAATTGAGGCCGGCGGGGACCTGGCGCCGCAGCGCCCACCAACTGCTGTAAACATCGCCGGACCAGACCGTGGCGCCAACGCGCTGCTGGCCCATGAAGGCGGAGCGCGTGAGGAGAAAGACGCGCTTTTCCGGGTCGGCCTGCTTCCAATGCGCCGCAACGCCGGCGGTATGTTCCAGCGGGAAGATGTTCGTGTACTCCAGGCCACTGCCAATGTGGAGCTGCTTGTCGCGCAGGACGGCGTCACCGACATGCGGCCATGCCTCTTCCGGCTCGGAGTCTGTCTAGCCAGAAGGCGTCCCAACCCTGAGCAAAGAGCTTGCCTACAAACTGGTTCCAAAAGAGGTCTCTGGCCGCAGGATTGGTGGGATCGTAAAGTTGTGTGTTGTCGATCTCAAGCCCCTTCTGCACCATCTGTTTGAAGTTTTCGCTCGTCGAGTCCATCAATGCCCAGGCCGAGATCATGGTGTGAACGTGCTCGTCGTGGAGCGTCTTCAGCTCGGCCGGAACATCCGTATAGCCGGAGTTATAGACTGGATCGCCTTTGCCGCCTGGATTCCACCAGAACCAATCCTGCACGATGGCATCCAGGGGAATGTGGCGTGCCCTGTATTCGGCCGCGACGGAGAGAATCTCGGCTTGGGTCTTGTATCGGTCCTTGGATTGGATGAAACCGTAAGCCCACTCAGGAAACAGCGGCACGTGGCCGGTCATGGACCGGTAAAGGTGGATGATCGAGTCCATCTGCGGCCCATAGAGGATGTAGTAATCGATTTGGGGAGCGGCCATCGACTCCAGATTCAGCTCCAGCGGGAAACGATTGTCGAAGTAGCTGAACGACGCCGTATTCCACAAGATTGCGTATCCCTTGCTGGAGACGACGAGGGGGATCGCGATGTCGGTATTGTTCTGGCCGAGCTCGACGGTACTGCCGCGATAATTGAACATCCCGCTTTGATGCTGGCCAAGCCCGTAGAGGGCTTCCGTGGCGTCGGGACCGAAGCGGTCTTCGATATGGAATAGCCCCTGTGCTTCAGAGGGGCGATAGGTGCGCGGCAGATTCGGCCGCTCGTGGAGCAGTTCCTCGCCCTGGGCCGTCCGGACGTTCAGGTTGCCATTCGCTTCTGAGAAGGAAATCGTCAGCCGCGCCGTGGTTAACCTGGCAGAACCTCCGGATTCGCTGAACTGAAAGGGAGCGCCGGGGCAGACCACGGCAGGGGGAAGCATCCACGGTTGCACTTCGGGTTTGGAGGGCGCGCCGGCAGAATCAGGCGGCTGTGCGGTGACGTGGATGAGGGAATCGCCGCAGACCGTCACCACGAGCGCCTCGCGCTCGTTCGCCGCGACAAAGCCTCCGTTTGACTGAGTGGCATGCATCGCGGAGGGATGCGGCGCTACTCCGGGTGCGGGCTGTGGTGCAGGTTGAGCCTGTGAAATGGCGGCCATGGCAAAGCAAGCGGAAAGGAAAAGAGCGATTCGCGCAGTGCAGGAAGCTTGAAACAAGAAACACCTCGGAGGAGACGAGATTCAATCTTCAAGAAAAAGGCCTCCGCGCAAAGCGGAGGCCGTTTGGTTCCGACGCCGGACGATACCGCAGCATCTAGTGCATCTGGCCGCTGTTATCAATGGTGATGCCGCCCGGGCCCTGATTCTTCTTGGCCTCATTGGCCTTGCGCGTGTCCATCGCCTTCGAAGTCCATTGGTCTGCCTCCGCCAAATCTTCTGTAACGGCGGCGGCGTTGCCATAGTCCACGTCGGCCTTGTTGCGGTAGATGAGGTTCAGATATTGCATGGCATCGTCATAATTAGGACGATCATTAACAGCCATGGTCAGATACTTCAGGCCCTCGTCGACCAAAGGCGCGTTCTCCTGGGCCAACTTCTCCATGACCGGCTTCGGAGCCTTTACATTGCCCTTACCGTCATCGTTGAGACCGACCCCTTGAAGCGCTTCCAGCTTGTTCTGGTGAGCCTTTTTCCAGTCAATGACGCCGATCGTATACGCTGCCTCAGGATCGTTCGGATCGACTTCCAAAACCTTCTTCTGCCAGGCCTCAGCCTCGTCCATCTGATTGATACTGAAATAAATGCCGGCAATTTTCTTCATGCTGTCGACATCGTTGGGTTTTTCATTCAGAACATCCTTGAACATGTCGATGGCCTGGTTGGCGATCTTCAGGTTATCGGGTGTCGTCACGCCCGGGGCTACATCCTGCTCAAGCGCTGTCGCCAGGTAGGTCTTGGCCATGGGCAGCTTGGGGTCGAGCTCCGTGGCCTTTTGGAAGTGCTCGATGGCCTCGTCGTAGTGACCGTTCTTGTAGGCATCGACTCCCTTGTTCAACTGATCGCGGGCCATGAGCTGGTTGCAGCCGCTCATGCCGATGACCATTCCTGTTAAGGTCGCCGCGAGCGCCCAAAAACGTGCGGTTCGAATCATTTTCGTATCCTTCTCCTTCAGGCTTGGGCCTGCAGGCCGTGCCTGGAAAACTTAACAGCCGGGAGCGGTTAATACTTACCGCGGCCAGGCGAAAAAATTGTACTCTTCCTCGCACCCGGATCAAGTGTCTCCGGACACAGCCAGCTTACTGGCCAGCCTGGATCTTGGGCGTCATCAGTCCAATGTGGTCCACGTTCGCGGCCTTGCCGATATCGATGACATCGGCGATATAGGCAAAGTCCACATCGTCGTCGCCTCTTACAAACATCACGCGCTCGGCGCGGTTGGCATAGATGTCAGTCAGCTTCCCCAGGAGATCGCTGTGATTCACGTCGGTGTCGTTGATCTTGTACGCCGGGGTTTGGCCGGGGCGATAAAGAACCTGAACCACGATGGTGCGGTCGTTCTGCTGCTGCTGCTGCTGCGGGTTCTTGGGCGGCTGGGGCACCAGCGCATCCAGTCCTTTTGGGGTTACCGGCACGATGACCATGAAAATAATCAGCAAAACCAGAAGAATATCGATCATGGGCGTGACGTTGATCTCGCCCATCGCTCCGCCGCCGCCGCCAGTGGAAAATGCCATGGTTCAAACTCCTCACTTCCTGAATATCGTTGAACAAAACAATCCGGCTGCGTGGTTACTCGCCGCCGATCTGATTGCCTTCCCGTCTTTGCGTCAGCAGCCCGACTTCTTCGACACCGGCCGTGCGCACATCGTCGATGGCGTCTTCCACCGCCTTGTATTGTGCGCGCGCATCCGCGCGGACGTAAATGGTCTTGTCGGTCTTGTCTTCAAGCTTATCCCGCACCAGGCTGCCAAGCTGCGAAGGATCGACCTTGTTTTGGCCGAGGTATACCGCTCCATCGCGCGTAACAGCGACGACAATCGCATCTTCCTTGTCGGCGTCGGGCATGTTGGTCGGGTTATCCACCTGGGCCAAGGTGATCGCCACCTTGTTCTGCAACATGGGGGTGATGACCATAAAAATGATGAGAAGCACCAGCATCACATCCACCATGGGAGTGACATTGATGTTGGAGTTTACTTTCTTGCCTTCGTCGCGAACTGCAACTGCCATAATCGGGACTCCGTACGTCTGAATTTTTCTTGCCGGATCCGGTCCGGCTTTGCCCGAACTCAAGTAACTTCAAGCCATCATCAAACCGCCGGGCAGAAGCGCTGTTCATCTTCCGCCCGGCGAAAATTCTCGCCCAAAATAAGACCCTTCGCGCCTAGCGCTTGTGGCTCTGCTTGATGAAGTAGTCGACCAACTCGCTTGAGGAGTTGTCCATTTCCACGTCAAAAGCCTCGACGCGTCCGGTGAAGTAGTTGAAGGCCATAACGGCAGGAATGGCAACAAGCAGGCCGAATGCCGTGGTGACCAGAGCTTCGGAGATACCGCCTGCAACCGCGCCGATGCCAGCAATTTTCTGTGTGGCGATGGCGTCGAATGCGTGCAGAATGCCGACGACGGTGCCGAACAGTCCGACGAAAGGCGCCGTAGAGCCGATGGTGGCCAGGACGGACAAGCCCCTCTTCAGCTTGGCGTGCACGATGGCTTCTGCCCGATCCAGGGCGCGGCCAGCGCTGGCGATGGTATCCTCGGTCGCCTGTCCCGACGATGCACGGAACTCCTGCAGGCCGGCTGTAACCACTTCAGCCAGATGCGACTTCTTGTTCCGATCCGCGATCTTGATAGCTTCTTCGAGCTTGCTCTCCTTGAGCGCACCGGCAACCTTGGGCGCGAATTCCCGCGATTGCTTGCGGGCAGCGGAGAAATAAAGGTAACGGTCGATCATGACGGCCAGGGACCAGACCGACTCGATGAACAGGACGATGGCTACGGTGCGGGCCATCCATGCCATGTGTTCCCACAATTGCATGGGGCTGAAGCCAACTGTCTGCCCCTCATCCTGAAGGAAGGCAAGACTGTTGACCGTGTGCGAAGCGAAATGTGCGAGCTGAGCGAGAATCACTGAATCGTTCCTCCTAAGGAGATTCTTTGTACTGAATTAAACCCGACGCGGCGGGCGGCTGAGTTCCATGGAGTGCGGCCCTACGGGAATACGCATTCCAGTCAAAAGCGATGCGCCCTGCCAAAGAAGCGGCAGGGCGCCGGAAATTCCATCACCCACCCAGGGTGAAGATCACATTGACGGTGGTTTCTACCTCAACCGGCTCATTGTTGAGCAGGTAGGGCCGGTAGCGCCATTGTCTTACCGCATCCAGCGCCGCCTGTTGCAACATGGCCGGGCCGCTGACGACACGCAGATCCTCAATCGTCCCCGCCTTGGAGATGGTCGCCTGCAACACCACCGTCCCCTGAACGCGAGCTGCCTTAGCAATGGGCGGATAGACGGGCGTGGTCTTGTTCAAAAGAAAACCGACGGCCACACCGGCTGAGATATTCACCTTCTTGGGCGGCGCAGCCTTTACCTGCGGGCCATTGCCGCTGCCGAACAAACTGCCCATGACGCCGTTGCTGTTTCCCATGCCTTCCATACCGGCAACGCCGAAATTCGATGGCGGCGCTTCCTTCTGCGAAACCATCTCAATGTTCTTCGGAATCTTGGTAGGCGCGGTGAGCTGGTTGTTCATCATCTCCGATTGCACGTGGACGACATGAACTTCCGGAGGCGGCGGTGGAGGAGGCGGCGGTGGAGGCGGCGGCGGCACAGTCAAAATTGTCGCCATCAGCGCGCTTGGAAGCGCCTCGGGATAGATGAGCGGAATCAGAATCAGCAGGATGAGGATCGCGGCGTTGATGCCGCCGGTGAATAACATCCACCGGCCGCTCTTGGTCTTGATCCTTTTCGCAGATTCGAATGTGGAATCTTCAAACATGGCCAGCCTCTTCGAACGGGTATCGTTACTCCTATTTTAGACACCACGGGAGGGGGAATTGTTCCCGACTGGAAAATCCACACAAAGGAGCGAGTAAACCTTATCAGAACTTCGCTCCCGCTGCCAACAGTGCTGCAAAAATGGTGCAACTTTCAATGGCCCGAATTGAACCGGGAACAGGCCGTCGGGGCGCGGCTGCAAGCCTCCCTCCGGAATGGTTCCCCGTTGAGAATGGATGCACAAATCGGACCGCGTGGCCATATCCCTAACCTTTTGACTTTCTGGCCGCCGGCAGGGAGGCGGCTTTGCCTTTCCCCGCACGCCAATCCTGCCAGGCCACCAGCATCGGGGCCGCAACGGCGATGGATGAATAGGTCCCGATGAGGATGCCGACCACCAAAGCGAAGGAGAAATCGTTCAAGACCGGACCGCCAAAGATAAACAAGGCAAGGACAGTAAGAAATGTGAGCCCCGACGTGAGAACGGTCCGGCTCAGGGTCTGGTTAATGCTGCGATTCACCAAATCCGTCAAGCCCTCGCGGCGGCTGATGCGAAGGTTCTCGCGGATGCGGTCGAAGACCACGATGGTGTCGTTCATTGAATAGCCCACCAGCGTCAGGATTGCGGCGATCACGGTCAGGCTGATCTCCCGGCCGGTCAGGGCGAAGGCGCCAACGGTAATGAGGGTGTCGTGGAAGCAAGCCACAACCGCCGCTACGCCGTATATCAACTGGAAGCGGAACCAGAGATAGATGAGCATACCCAGCATGGAATAGAGCGTGGCCAGAGTGGCCTGCTTTTCCAGCTGGTGGCCCACCGTAGGTCCCACCACGTCCACCTTCACCCCGGTGTTGGGGTTGAAGTAGTTGTTGTAGTGGTTCTGGAGCGCCGACTCGATTTCCTGACGTCCGGTATCAAGCGCTGCCTCGTTGGATTCCACCGGCAGGCTGATGAGCACCCGGTGATCGGCCGCCGGCCCGAAGGTCGTAATGGTCGCGTCCTTCACGCCCGCCGATTCGACTGCGTGCCGGATGGCATCGATGTCCGGTGGATTGGCGAACTGAACATCAACCTGCGTGCCGCCTTGAAAATCCACCCCCAGTGGAACCGGGCTGCCGATGTGCGACCAGTTCCAACTCATTTTTACGATGCCCGCAACACTGAAGATCATGGAAAAGGCGAGGAAGTACCACTTCCACCCCAGCCAATTCACACTTGGATTACGAAAGAATTCCACTTCTTGTCTTCTCCTGCTGACGAAACGCTGGCTCTAAATCGAAACCATCTCGCCGGCTTTCAATTTGTTCAAGTGCGCCTCGAAGATGACTCGCGAGACAAAAACGGCGGTGAAAAGGTTGGCCGCAAGACCTACGGTCAGAGTGGTGGCAAAGCCTTTCACCGGACCGGTGCCAAAGATGAATAGAATCGCCGCCGATACGATGGTCGTGACGTGAGTATCGACGATGGTGAGCCATGCCCGGGCAAAACCCTGATCCACGGCTGCCGAAGCCGCCTTGCCGGCGCGAATTTCCTCGCGAATACGCTCGAAAATCAGCACATTCGAATCCACGCCCATACCGATGGTGAGGATGACTCCCGCGATGCCGGGCAGGGTGAGGGTAAGCACGAGGCCACCGCCCCCCGAAGCGCTCGAAATCGCCGCAGAGAGTCCCATGATCCCCAGCAGAATAACCAGGTTAAAGATCAACGCGAGATCGGCGTTGATGCCGGAGCCTTTGTAATAAACGAGCATGAAGGCCATGACGAGCACGATGCCGACAATGGCTGCCGTTACGCCTTCGCGGATGGAATCGGCGCCGAGCGTGGCGCCGACGGTGCTGGCCTCAATGTAGTTGAGCGAGGCCGGGAGCGCGCCCGTCCGCAGGAGTTTGGAAAGCTCCATCACTTCGTTCTGGGTGAATGTACCTTCGATTTCGCCTTGATCGCGAATTGCGCCCTTGATGACCGCTACGCTGCGCACGCTGCCGCCCATCACGACGGCCATATTTTTGCCGATGTTGGCGCTGGTGTAGTCCCAGAACTTGTCGCCCGCTTCATCGGTGAGAGTGAAGTTCACCGTTCTTTGTCCGGTGTTCGAATTCACTCCCGGCTCAGCGGAACGGAAATCGCTGCCGGCCACAATCGCGGAGCGCTCAAGAATGTAGTAGGTGGCACCATTTGAACCGGCCAGGTCCCCCGAGCTCTGCAGAATCTCCTGGTCAGGCGGGAGAGCGCCATTCACGCTCTGGAGCGCCGCATCCTCGGTTGGAAAAGGACCGCCGTCTACGGCGTGAATTTCAAGGCGGGCCGTGGACTTGATTACGTTCTTTACCTGGTCAAGGTCGCTGATACCGGGCAGTTCCACCAGAATCTGGTTGGCGCCCAGGCCATACTCCTGGATCAGCGGCTCGCTCACACCCAGCGCGTCCACGCGGTCGCGGATGGTCTCGATGGCTTCATCGACCGTGCGCTTATCAAGATCGCTCTCGAAAGGCGCCTTCATGGTCAGCGTCCAGTTGTTGTCGGATCCGCCTGAGACGTCGTATTCGTTGGCATATTTGTTGCCGGAGAGCAACGAGTCGACGGCATCGGACTGCGCCTGATTCGTCCCCTCGATCCGAATCGCATCGGGCTTGTTCGGATCGGGTTTGTAGACCTGGGAGAATGTCAGGTTGGCTTTCTTGAGATCCTGCTGAATCTCCTGCACGGTGTTGTCGGTTTCGGCATTCACCGCTTCCGACACCTGCACTTGCAGAATCAGGTGCGCCCCGCCCTGCAAATCGAGGCCCATATGAATCCGGCTGGAAATAGCGCTCAGCAATGCTTTTCCGCTGATCCCGGATGGGATTCCGAAGATGCCATACAGGCAGATCAAAAGAACGGCAACGATCAGGGCAATCTTGTTTTTGAGATTCTTCTTCATTGGTTCGTTTCTCTAGTCCAAAAGATCAAAGCCGGAGGGCTTTACGATTTTGAAGCGTCCTCTTGAGTGACCGAAGCAATCGCGTTTTTGGCAATTTCAAGCTTGAGGTTATCGGGAGCGACCCGAATCACGAACGAATCGTCCTTGATCGAGATAATGGTGCCGCGAATCCCGCCGGTGGTGGTAATCCGGTCTCCTGACTTGATGCCGGCGAGCATTTCCTGCCACTGCTTTTGCCGCTTCTGCTGCGGGCGGATCATGATCAGGTAAAGAAGCGGAATAAAGAGCAGGATGGGGAGCAGCATGGACAGGCCGCCGGCTCCCGCGGCGGGCGCAGCCGCCCAAATTGCAAAACTTGTCGGTACGTTCATGTTCGCTCGCGTCCTTCACTCGCCCTCGCGGCCGCCGTTCGCCGGCTTTGGGCGCAGGCTCACCCGGCCATTGCTGCCGGCGCCTGACAAGAAATTTGTCTCCGGGAAAGGTACTTGAGGCCGCGGTCTTCTCCGGCCCAAGCTTTGGAAGGAGGGTCAAAATACGGGAGCTGGAACGAGTTTCTGTCCGGCCCACACGCAAACCTCAACCCTACCGCCGCATACTTCCTGTTCGACACAGCATTCCCCCGGGCTTCCGGGCACAAGAAAAGGGCTCCCCTACACAAGGCCGGCCCGGATTGCCAGAAAGAATACCTAATAAAGATAAGAAATGCGCAGCGGGTTCGGTGTCAAGGCGAAGGGCCTGGACAGGTGACGGGAAGCACACAGGCGGTTCTTTATAGAGCTCTTACGAATTGGCTACTCGTTCTTTACAGAAAAGGGCGTCATCTGGATGCATGGGGTCTTCCAGGCGCCTGTGAGATGAAGTCCACCCTGTGCGCTGGAGGACGGAGAGAGGTGTCGTCCCGTGACGCTGGAAATTCATGAGCAAACGCTCTGGTTGATTCCCGTGGGTCTTGCTGTCAGCTTCATGGTCTGGGTGCTTTGGAACTGGTGGCGCGAGGAGCGGCATCCAAGCCACGGGGAGCAGGTTCATCCTTCCGGCGCTGAAGCGTTCCAATATCGAAGTTCCGGCCGCGCGCAGGTGATACAAACCGGCTCGCCATTCACAAGAGAAAACCGGCCGTAGTTTACGCCCTCGCCGCAGCGCTGACATACTACGCGATCGCCAGGACGACCGGGCAGATCAGCCGGATCGATGGCGACGCGTACCCACTGCTCCTGAAATAGCTGCTTATCCGGCAATTCGCGATAGGCGTGCAATTGCTGGCGGCTTTTCGTCTCCAGGTGCGGATAAAGCTCTTGTGCGAGTTGGCGCGTGTTTTCGAGAGCCACGATTCGAACGGCGCAGCCTGAGGCGAGATCGACGAAGGTCGCCGCCATCTTGCCCCAATCTTTGAACTTGAGGGCGCGCTTGCCCAGCCGGCATCCGGTGACGAGCCCGATGGCGTCCGTTGCGCAGCGATCGATTTCGACATAGGTGACGAGACGCTTGCGATCGGCGCCGCGCGGATCGTTGATGCCGAGCCGGGCGAGGCCCAGCAGAGCCATGCGCACACCCAGCACCTGGCCCGCGCACAGATGACCGTGCGCGGCCTCAGCCTGCCGTAGAAGCTCTTCGAGCGATTCCATGCTGTTGTGCCGACGTGCCGGTTCGTTCGGCGCCCTGGACTCACTTCCTATTTCGTGGGGGTCGCAGCGGGCGTTTCATCCTCGTCGCCCGTGTCTTCCACGAGCACCGCCGAGCCGGGTACGATGTCGTAGCTTACCGCATCCGTGCCGGTGGGATGAAATGTAATGCGGAGCGGCTGACGCTGCCAAGTGGGCGCTGCGCAAACCGGGTCGGGGTGATTTTCAGGGTCGAAAGCCGCGAGCTTTTTGGCCAAAACCGGCTTTCGCGCGGCAATTTGCGCAACTACGGCATAGAGGCTCTTGCGGCTCGGAGTGACGCCGCAATAGGCAGCGTAGTCGCGAAACCAGCTCACTTGGCTCACGCCGGGGTCATAGTCGGGTAAGTGAAGAGCCGTCTCCCGGCCTATGACGCGGTCGACCAGCAACCACGGCCCGCGCTGCCACACCCATTGGCTCGCCTTCTCGCCGGGGACAGGCTTGTCAGTGGGCAATGCGTCGTTGAGCCGGATGACGCGCCGAACCACGAAGCTGCGATCGGTCACGTCGTGCGGGTCGCCGGTGGTCCACTCTTTCAGGACTCCGTCGACAAAGAGAGCGCGGATCTTCAAAGTGTCTTCGCCAGTTGCGGCGCTCGCCGGGTCGCCGGCTTTGGAGTAGGGCACGCTCTTGACTGCGCCCAGTGCGACGATGTGTTTTTTGCGTTCCGCACCGTGCGCAAAAGGTGCGACGCTCAATGTTGCCAACAGTGCCAAAGCCGAAAAAACGGCAGTCTTGCCCATGACCCTTGATCCTCAAATTTCCGCAGCCTCCACGGCGCGCGCCACGCGAAATGCGGTGCTCTCACCCATCGGCCGGGCGAGCACCTGCATCCCCACAGGCAGGCCGGTTTGAGTCGCGCCACACGGCACCGAGACGCCGCAGATGCCGGCCAGGCTGGCGGTGACGGTATAGATGTCGGCGAGATACATGGCGAGCGGATCGCCGGTTTTCTCGCCGAGCTTGAATGCGGGGAAGGGCGAGGTGGGCGTGACAATGGCGTCAACTTCAGCAAAGGCGCGGAGGAACTCCTCTGCCAGAAGGCGGCGAACTTTCTGCGCCTTGAGGTAATAGGCGTCGTAATAACCGGCGGAAAGCGCGTAGGTACCGAGGAAGATGCGGCGCTTGACTTCGGCGCCGAAGCCCTCGTCGCGCGAATGCGAGTACATGGCGGAAAGCGTGTTTGCGTTAGCCGAGCGATAGCCATAACGCACGCCGTCAAAGCGGGCGAGGTTCGCACTGGCTTCGGCGGTGGCCACCAGATAGTACGTGGGTACGGCGTACTTGGTGTGGGGCAGCGAGATGGGCTTGATGATGCAGCCGGCGGCCTCCAGCGCGGCTATTCCCTTTTCAACGGCGGCGCGGACCTCGGGATCGAGTCCTTCGGCAAAATACTCCGCCGGCACTCCAATGCGCAGGCCTGCGGCAGGCTTTTCGCTTTCCGCGGCGAAATCTGGCACCGGCGCGGGCGAGCTGGTTGCATCGCGCGGATCATGACCGGCGATGACGCCCAGGAGGGTAGCGGCGTCGTGAACGTTCGCGGCAAAGGGGCCGATGCGGTCGAGCGAAGAGGCAAAGGCGATAAGGCCGTAGCGCGAGACGCGGCCGTAGGTAGGGAGCACTCCGACCACGCCGCAAAAGCTGGCTGGCTGGCGAATCGAGCCGCCTGTGTCGGTTCCCAACGTGGCCACCGCGAGGTTGGCTGCCACGGCTGCCGCCGAGCCGCCGCTCGATCCGCCAGGGACGCGCTGCGGATCGACAGGATTGCGTACCGGCCCGTAAGCCGAGTTCTCGTTGGAGGAGCCCATGGCAAACTCGTCGCAGTTCGTCTTGCCCAGCAGCACCGCGCCGGCGGCCTCGAGCCTGGCGACGGCGGTGCTGTCGTAAGGCGGGTGGTAGCCCTGAAGGATTTTTGAGCCGGCCGTGGACGGCGCGCCTTGCGTGACGAGAACGTCCTTGATGCCCATGGGAACGCCGGCAAGCGGCGGCAGCGGGTCGCCCTTGGCGGCCAGGGCATCGATGCGCGTGGCCTGCTCGAATGCGCGTTCTTTGGTAAGGCTCAGGAAGACATTCAGCCGCGGGTTCAACTTCTCGATGCGCTCGAAGTATCGGGCGGCGAGATCAGTGGCCCCGGTGCGCCCGGCGGCGATCTCCGTGCGGAGAGCGGCAAGCGTTTTGGGCCGTTCGACAAGGCTCTCAGCGGTCATGGTCTCGTTCGGCAATCGATCTCTCACTTCGGCGCCTGGTCCGTTCCAGCGCGCCGGCCTCGGCGTTATCTTTCGATCACTTTAGGCACCTTGAAGAAAGCCTGATCCGTCTCCGGCGCCTGCTGCATGACAACCGCGCGATTGAGCGAGGGAGCCACACGGTCGGCGCGAAGAGCGGCAACTCCCTCGCCTGTAACCTCACTCATCTGGGCGAGCGGCACGACATTCGATGTGTCGAGCACGTTCAGCTCGGCCACATAATCGAGGATCGCATTCAGGTCGCGCACCATGGGTGCTGTCTCTTCAGGCGCGAGTTCCAGATGCGCTAGTTCGGCCACGCGTTGAACGTCTTCGACGGTTACTTTTTCAGCCATTTTGGTATTCGTCTCGAAATTCAAGTATAGCGGTTTGATGATCGCGAAATGGACGGTTGTCAGTCGACCGTCAGCGTCAGATTCACCGATTGCGAGAGGCCCATGGAGGTGACGCTGACTGGAATCGTGTACGTGCCCGGCGGAGTGCTGGAGCCGCCTCCGTTGCCGCCTGTACCACCCGTACCTCCTCCGGAACTGGTGCAGTGGAAACGCCGCCCATGACAAACGTGGCCAGTAATGCGAGCAGGAGTAGCCTGTGCCGCCTGCGAACCGCCGAAGGAAGCAGGAGCCATCCGCAGGCCAGCGGCAGCGCGAACCCGAAACCGAATCGGTCGAGCCCGGGCTTCGCGTTCTTTGTTTTGGCGATACCGGGTCTCTCAAGACGAGCCGTTGAAGCGTTGCCCGTGGAGATCTCAACCGCGACGTTGCCCTGAACACCGGCGCTGACGGTCTCAGTGGCCGGGCTGAAGAGACAAAGCGCATTTGTGGGCAACGTACCGCAGGAAAAGGCAAAGGTGGCTCCCGAGCCGACTGGCAAGATGACCAGGGTGTAAGTGGCTTGCTGCCCACTGGTGACAGTCTGGCTGGCAGAGCCGCTCACATTCGCGGTAAAGCTAAACCCGGTTCCCGAAAGGGCGACGGTGGCCGGCGTGGAAACGGCAGAGGAAGTGGCCGTGAGCGATCCAGAAGCAGAGCCGCCCGCGGTGGGTTGAAAGACAACGGAGGCGGAACAGTTGGCGCCCGCAGCCAGGCCGGCCGTGCAAGAATTCTGCGCGATGCTGAATGGCGCCGGAGCGGTAAGTGAAACCGCGGCGATGGCGTAGCTGGAGGAATTGGTGACCGTCACCGGCTGCGCGGTGCTGGACTGGCCCGCTGCAACCACGGGAAATGCGATCTGCGAGGGATTGGTGGCCAGCCCGGTGGCGAGCTGTCCGAACCATTCAGCGGCACCGAAGCCGGGGCTACCCCCAATGTGGATGAAGACACAGCAAGCATCGCCGCGATGGGGCCCGTCCCGCTGGGTGTGAAGACGATCTGCGCAGTGCAACTGCTGCCGTTGCTGAGTACCGCTCCGCAGTTGGTCCCGGCAATGGAATAGCTCGCTGCCGCGGCTCCCGAAATCGAGAAACCGATGTTGGCCATCGACGAACCGCCAATGTTGGCGATGGTTAGCGTTTGCGGAGCGCTCGACACACCCGGCTGCTGGTTCGTGAAGGTCACGCTGGAGGGGCTGATATTAAAGGCCGGTGGCGAAAGCCCCGACCCGCTCAAGCCCACTGTTTGCGTGCGCAGAGCCTCGGCAATCGTCAGCGTGCCGGTGACCGTGCCAGCCTGATTGGGAGCAAAGATCACGCTGACGGTGCAGACTGCACCGGCTGCCAGTTGCGTTCCGCAGGTGCTCGACACCTGGAATTGGGCGCTGATCGAGATGGAGATCGAACTCAGCGGCAAGCCGCCGGAATTCGTCAGTGTCACATTCTCCGCGGCGGAAAGCTGGCCTTCCGCAGTGGGCTGGAACGAAAGCGATGTAGGGCTGAGAATGTCAGTTGGCGGAGCGATCCCGGTTCCGTTGAGTTCCACCGTTTGCGTGCCCGCGCCGTCAGTCAACGTCAGCAGGCCGGATGCTGGGCCGTCTTGCGTGGGCGCGAATTCCACTGCCAGCTGGCAGACTGAGTTTGCTGTCAGGCTGGTTGTACCGCAGGCGTTGGCAGAGAGGATGAACGGGGGGGTGACAGAGACGCTGCTGATGGGTATTGCCACCGCGCTGCTATTGGCTGCCGAAACCGGCAGCGGCGCCGATGTGGTTCCTACTTCGACCTGGCCGAAGGAGATCGAGGCGGGGGTCAGGCTGACAGCACCGGCAGGCGACCCTGTTCCAGTCAAGTCGACCGTCAACTGCCCGCCGTAAACATTGGCGTAAATCGTCATTTCGCCGCTCAGAGGACCCGTAGCTTGGGGCGTGAATGTTACCTGGAGGCGCAGCTTGCGCCCGCTGCGACAGCCGCACCCACACAGTTATCGGTTTCGGTGAAATCGCCGCTCATCGAAATGGAAGAGATGACGAGCGCGAGGCTCCCGGTGTTGGTCAAAGTGATGGTCAGCGGACCGCTGGCTGTGTCAAAGACCTGACTGGGAAAGGCGAGCGACGCGGGGCTGGCGGCGGCCGAGGTCAGCCCCGTCGCCGAGCTCCATAGCGGCGCTTGCCAGATGCCGCGCCCGTATGTGGCTGCCATCAGGACCGGCGTGGAGGACGAGCCCGGAGCGGCGCTGAGGGCCACGGCCGGAGCGCCGGGCAAGCCGGATCCAAATACCGACCAGCAGTTGGACGGCGATTGCGCGCAACTCGCGACCTCGGTCGTGAAGTACACTCCCTGATCCGTGGCGACATAGACAGTATTCGCATTCTGCGGGTCGATGGCGAGGCTGTTGGCGGGCGCGAGGGCAGGTTTGCCGTGATGCTGTTCCAGGTTGTCCCTCCGTTCGTCGAGCGGTACACCACCTGGAGCTTTTTGTCAGGCCCGGCCATTCCTGCAACAGTTACGTATACGGTGTTGCCGGTGGGATCGTGAGTGTCGATGACGACGCTGGAAATGTCGAAGTTTTCAGAATTCAGCGGATCGGGGTTGTTCACAACTTGATTGAGCGTAAGGTCCCGCCAAACGGGAGCGCCGCCGGAAGACAGATCGATGGTTGCGCTCAAAACTTGGCCCGGCAGGTTGCCGCCATTGCTGGCGGCGCCATATGTGCCCAGGTAGATGATCTCGCTGCTCGGAGGCAGCGGCAGGGCGGCCATGGAGCGAATGAGCCCGTCGCCGTTGCAGGGAACGCCCGTCGCACCGCTTCGAGAGGATGGGGCTGATTGCGTTGGCTGCGTTCCAATTGCTGCCGCTGGCCGGACCGCGCCACACGCGGCAGGTGCCAATGATCAATTGCGAGTCGTCGAGCGGGTCGACCAGGAATGGCGCCGGCGTGGGCATTGCGTTTCCGTCACCGCCGACGTCCGCGTCGGTGATCGCGGGGCTCGCGCCGAACGAGTCGGGCGTGCAAAGAGCAGGCTGCGAACAAGCGTAGATGGCAACCCCGGGCTCAGTGTTCACGTACCAATTGGCGCTGTTATTTGGGTCGATGGCAACAGGGCCGCCGTAGCCCGACAGAATTTGCGGCCAGTCTGCGGGCGGGGAGGGATTCTCGATGCCTGTTGTTCCATTGACGCCGAGGCCGGCCATGATTTCGTATGGCGAGGAAGGAATGGGCGACAGGCTGACCACCTCGGCCAGCGATCCCAGGCTGCCATTCAGATTCTGGAAATGCGCGGAGTCCGTGGACGCGCAGGCCGGGCCCGTCTCGCCGATTGCGTCGGTGGAGCGCCACAGACCGCTGTCGTTGCCGAGGAAAATCTCCAACGGGTTCGCCGTATTCCAGGCCAGAGAGTGCTGGTATTCAGCGACCTGAGCGCTCATGCATGTGGTGGAGTTGGTTGTGTTGCGCCAGACACAACCCATGGCCAGACTGCACTTCCACAGGTCGTTGGCGCCGGCCAGAACCAGAGTGTCCTGCTGGGATGGAACAGCGGCCAAGGTGAGGTCATAGTCGCCGTCAGCGATGGTGGCAGCGCCTTCGAGAGTGTTGGTCTCAAGGGCCGCGGTGTTCCTCTGCGTGGCAAAGGCAAGGTTTGGATTGCTGCAGATGCCTCCTGTGGTCGCACATTGATCCTGCCACAGTCCCTGATCCTGATTGTTCAGGTCAACAGTCCACGCGAATGTGTCTCCCGTTTGAGGATTGACGGCCAAGGCGCCGCGAAAGATGGGACAGGCAATGGAACCCGTCTGCCCGAAGTTGGCGGGACACATTTGCGCGGTGAGCCCGGTTCCTGGTTGCGCGCTCAGGCGCGTCCAGGTAAGACCGTCCGGCGATTGATAGTAGCCGTGATAGCGGACCGCGGCCACAAACAACTGGCGCACAGGATTCCATACCACGGCAGTGGCGGCATTGCTTTGCGAACCGGCGGGAGTGAGCGGACCTTGGACAGGCTCGCCGCTTCCGTCGGTGATTGTGGCCAGGTGCCAGGTGGCGCCGCTGTCGGTGGAGTAGAAAAGGCCGTCGAATGTCGTGGGCGCCCACGTGGCGTTCACCAGCGTTCCTTCGTAGGCTTGGGAAACCGCCGCCACTGCGAGTTGCGGATTGACGGTGCTCCAGGCAAAGCCGGCAAATCCCTGCCCGACGAAGCTGGCGTCGCTGAGACTCAGACCCTCCTCGAAGTCCACGGTCTGCTGAATCACGCTCCATGTGTTGCCGCCGTCTGTGGAGCGCAGAATTCCGGCACCGTAGTAGGAATCGAGCACGTCATTGGGGTCGCCGGTGCCGGCAAGGATGACGCCGGTCTCGCCCGGCTGCACCGTCAGGGCGCCGATGCTGATGGAAGGATCGGAGGCTCCGGCGAGCGCTGCCAGCGTGTCAGTGAGTGGCGTAAAGACGATGGACGAGGGCGTAGACGCAGCAACGTTGTTTGCCACCCAAACGCCGCCCCCGGTTGTGCCTGCGTAAAGGCGGTTGCCGGTGGCATCGGAAGGATCGAGAGCCAGCGCGGACACGCGGCCTGTGACGAGGCCGAAGTTTGGTGTCTGAACCGCCGTGGGGCCGACCGGCTGCCAGGTGCTGCTTGATGCCGCGCTGCCCGTGCTTTGGGTATCGAACGGCCCCGCGCTCGCGGAAGCAGAAAAGTTCCTCGCGTTTGCGTTGCGAATGGAGCCTGGTCGCGGCGGAAGCCTATGACCAGCACTCCATCCGCGCTCCCTGAGAAAACGCTGCGCTTCAAGAACGCGGGGAGGAACGCGCGCCGGCTGGGATGCTTTCCATGGGATCGGTTTGGCTTGCACAGGCGGAGTTTTGGTTTGTGCCGGGGCGGGCGCAACTGAGAAATACGCCAGGAAGCACGCGGCCAGCGCCGCACCGGCCCACGCGCCACAGTTCGCGTGTTGGCGATTTGCACGCCGCCGGGCTCGATTCCCTGCACCGCCCATTCGGGCGTTGCTGCTGCATTTCAGATCGAACATGGGATTCGTCACGCGCTTCCGGAATGGCTTTCCGGCTTCCCCTATTCTGAAAATCTTCCAATGGGGATGAGCGCGGAATCCATCGGATAACGCTCAACGAAACACGCAGTTTCCGGGAATGAGATTGCGGCCCATTATAGGACAGCGGCGATTCCGGTCCGTTGTGATGCCGGATACAACTGGAGACTCCATCAGCGATCGGCTTCCTGAGCGCTCAAACCGAGACCGCTAACCTTGCGAATGTATGCATCGGCATTGAATTTCCGGGAGAACGATGCATAGGTCATCGGCCGCACCAGGCCAAATACCGGCCGGTTAAACCAGGGCCGATCGAGCTTGCCGACAATGGCCCAGGCGATCCCCGCGTAGCCATTGGGGTCGCGACCGTCGAGTTCGTATCGGTCGTTCAGAATTACAGCCCAATCGAAAGCGGTGGCAGGATCCGGCGCCCACTCTAGGATCTTCTTGGCCCAATACATGCGCATATAGTTGTGCATCCAGCCGGTCTGGACCATTTCCCGCTGGGCGGCATTCCACAGATCGTCGTGGGTTTCGGCGCTCTCCAATTGGTCCAGCGTGTAACGATACGAGCGCGGATCGGAGGCATGCTCCAGAAGCGTCTTGCGTGCCCAGGGTGCGGCGCATTCCCAGTTGTCGTAGTTCGGTGCATGCCGGACGAACAAAATCGCCAGTTCGCGCCAGCCGATCAGCTGCTCAAGGAATCTTTCGCTGGTCTCGGAAGTGATTCCGGACTCGCGCACGGCCCTCTGCACTGCGAGAGCGATGGTCAGTGGGGAAATGTTGCCGAAGTGCAGATAAGGCGACAAGCGGCTCGTGCCTGCAGTCTCGGGTTGGTTGCGCGCTTCATCGTAGGCGCCGAGGTCGTTCCTCACAAAATCCCTCAGCCGCTTGAGCGCGGCATGCGTTCCACCGGTAAACGTGTCGACGGGACCCACCGAGCGATCAAGCTTTGCGAATCCATTGGTGATGTCGCCGGTGAGGGCGAATGACGCGAGGGACTTCAGCGGCTGCCAACGCTGGAGGGGTTCGGCTTTCCTTGGAGCGACAAGGAAATTGGGCAGGCTCGGCCTTGAGTTTCGGACGAAAGTGGTGCAGCAGCACAAAACTGCGATTGAAGACTCGCGAAGGAACGACGACGTCGGCATCGACCGTCCAGTAGGGAATCTTGAGGCGGCGCGCGAGCACTCTGCGCCAGCGCTCGGGCTCGCGGCAAGGATTCTCGTCGCCAATGATGAGCGCCGCCTGGACCTCTTCAAGAAATCTCTCCAGAGAGGCCTCAGGCGGCCGGCGCACGACGAAACCTACGCCGCGTTCCGCTGCGTCCTGAGCCTGCGTCGCGCAGGCCCTGCTGGAGGAAGTGGTAATGGCGGAGGTTGGCGCCCGGGTAGTTGGAAACGACGCCGAAATAAACGACCACGGGCAGATCAAGAATATTGGCTGCGTCTATGGCTACGTCCAGGGCAGGATTGTCCGCGATGCGCACGGCGCGTTGCATCCAATAGACGACCGAACGCGCATCTTTTCGCGGAGTTCCGGCGCGGCGCACGAGGACGCGGGGCTGATCGGCCAACAGGGCGAGTTCCGCTGGAATCTGGCCGTCTTCGGTCGTGGAAGTCACCGTGCCCGTCTCCTGAAATCAGCCCCAGATACCGATCGTAGGTTTGCGCGCAATGGAAAGGGCCGCTCGCAGGCGGCCCTGATCGATCACTAACACCTGACCACGGACAACTGTTTTTCTACCAGCGACCCCAGGCGCGGGTGAAGTAGTCGGTCATCGTCATCCCGATCAGCACGATGAAGACGAAGAACCCTGAAGCCACGGTGAGTTTGGTCAGCTTGGTGGTGTACTTGACGTGCATGAAGAACAGGACGACCAGCGTCATCTTGGTGCAGGCGATGGCGAGCGCCACCACGGGATTCCAGAACAGCGTCAGTCCCGGGGCGATGCGCCATTCACCAAGGTCGATGAACGACATCCAGACCGTGAGCCCGGTGAAGAAGAGCAGGGCCAGCAGAATCGATCCATAGATCGCCGGACTGACGATGTGGTGCTCCTGATCGTGCTCGCCTTGCTGGTTGTGCTGGTCTTGCTGGCTGTGTTCGCTCATTCCAATTTTCCCCTCAATACCTGCTGATCAAATAGAGCAGCGGGAACAGAAAGATCCAGACGATGTCGACAAAATGCCAGTACAGGCCGAAGTTTTCGACATAAGTCACGTGCCCTGTAGTGTAGGCGTCGGCTCGCGCCCGGAAGATCATGAAGGTCAGGATCGAGATGCCGATGATCATGTGCAGCGCGTGCATGCCGGTCATCGCGAAGTACAGGAAGAAGTACATCTCGGTCTTGGCGGCCATGTCGGGCGCCAGCGGCTTGTCATGGTACTCGTTGTAAACTTCGGGGTCCGATGCCGGGTTGAGGAACGACGACTCGCTCCAATGCAGGCCGGGGACGTGATGCTTCACCCACTTCTCGTGGTACTCGATGGACTTGATGCCAAGGAAGGCCATGCCCAGAATCCAGGTGAGCGAAAGGAAGAGAATCAGCATCCCTTTCTTGCGCATCTCCGCCGACCACACTCCCATGGCCATGGTGAAGCTGGACACGATGAGGACCCCGGTGTTCGCCGTGCCCCAGCCGATGTTCAACTGATGCGAGGCCTCAACGAAGGCCGGATAGTACCAGTTGCGCATGATCAGATAGGCGGTGAAAAGCCCGCCGAAGAACATGATTTCCGTGAGCAGGAAGAGCCACATGGCAAAATTCGTGGCGTCGAACTGCTGGGCAACGGTCTCGAAGTGGTGGCGCTGATACGACGGATGAACGTGCTCTTCCGCCAGCGCGCCGTGAGCAACTGCCGGGCTATCCGACACTGGCGACCTCTTTCTGTTGCTGACGTTCGAGCCACTCGTAGTCGTAGGCTTCATGGTCCACGATGGGGATTTCGGGAAAGTTCTCAGTTAAAGGCGGCGACTGTATCTGCCACTCCAGTCCCGTTGCCTGCCAGGGGTTGTTGCCGGCGATGGCGCCGTACTTCAGCGACCAGGTGAGGTAAAGAATGGGCAGCAAATAGCCTACGCCGAGAATGGTCGCGCCGGCTGTCGAGAAAACGTTCAGCGCCTGAAATTCCGGCGGATAGGCTGCGTAGCGACGGGGCATGCCGAGCGTGCCCAGGATGAATTGCGGAAAGAAAGTGAAGTTGAAGCCAATAAAGGTGACAACCGCTGCAAACTGCGAAATCTTCTCCGGATACATGCGCCCGGTCCACTTGGGCCACCAGAAGTGAATGCCGGAGAGAAACGCCATCAGCATGCCGCCGACCATGACGAAGTGGAAGTGGGCCACGATGAAGTACGTCTCAGTCAGGTGAATGTCGGTTCCGGTTGTACCGAGGAAAACGCCGGTCATGCCGCCGATGGTAAACAGGCCCATGAAGCCGAAGGCGTAGAGCATGGGCGTTTCAAACGTGATGGAGCCCTTGTAAAGAGTGAATGCCCAATTGAAGATCTTGATGGCCGAAGGCACCGCGACGAGCATGGTGAGCAGCGAAAAGACCAACGCCGCGTAGTTGGAGATGCCCATGATGAACATGTGGTGGGCCCAGACAAAGAAACCGAAGACGGCAATGGCCACCGAGGAAAACGCGACCGCCGTGTAGCCGAAGACGCGCTTGCGGCTGAAGGTGGAGACGACCTCGGAGATGACTCCCATGCCGGGCAGAATCATGATGTAGACGGCGGGGTGGGAGTAGAACCAGAACAAATGCTGGAAGAGCAGCGGGTCGCCGCCGTAGGCGGGATCGAAGACCCCGATGTGCACCGTGCGCTCGAGCACGACCAGCACCAGCGTGATGGCCAGAACGGGCGTTCCCAGCACCATGAAGATGCTGGCCGCGTAATTTGACCAGACGAAAAGCGGCAGCCGGAACCAGGTCATGCCCGGCGCGCGCATCTTGTGAATGGTGACGATGAAGTTGAGCCCGGTAAAGATGGAACTGAAGCCGGCAACGAAGATGGCCAGGCCGGTTGAAATCACGTGGGTGTTCAGATAGTGGGTGGAGAGCGGAGTGGTGAACGTCCAGCCGGTATCCACGCCGCCGGCGGCCATGGTGTAGATGGCCATGATTCCGGCGATGACGTAGAGATACCAGCTCAGCAGATTCACCTTGGGCAGCGCCAGATCCCTGGCCCCGACCATCAACGGGATCACAAAGTTGCCGATCGTAGCGGGTACCGAAGGCACCAGGAAGAAGAACACCATGATGACGCCGTGCATGGTGAACACCTTGTTGTAGGTGTCTGCGGCCATCAGGGATGTCTGCGGCGTCAACAGCTCCAGGCGAATGAGCCCCGCCAGGGCCCCGCCGATAAAGAAGAAAAACGTAATTGAAATCAGGTAAAGCGTGGCGATCCGCTTGTGGTCGCCGGTGAGCAGCCAACTGAGCAGGCCGTTTTCCCTGGTCAGGAAGTTCATCTTGGGAATCCTGGCCGTGGACTGATCGGGAAGAGTAACGATGGTGGCAGCACTCATGGCTTGACCTCCTTCTGCGCCGCGGGCGCGTTGCCCGTTGGCGCTGCTTTGCCGCCCTCACTCTCAGGAACAAGATCGGTGGTATTGAGAGTCTGCTGAACGCGGTAGTCGGAATCGAGATTCTTGATGTATTCAACCAGAGCAATCACGCCTTCTTCGCTGACCTGGCCCTGGTAAGTGGGCATGATGGGCGCATAGCCCTGCGTAATGTGCTGCGACGGATTCAGAATCGCCTGGCGCAGATAAGCATCGTCGGCGGTAATGGTTTCACCGGTGGAGAGCGTGAGCTGGGAATTGTAGACGTTGGCGAGGCTGGGCCCGCGAGAGTCTGGCCTCGCGTTGTGGCACGCGTTGCAGCTCAGGCTGGCGAAGAGCCGCTCGCCGTCCTGGGCCAGCGAGTTGCCGCTGGTTGAGCCCTCCAGCCACTTCTTGAAGTCGTCGGGCGTCATCACCACCACGTCGCCGATCATCTGCGAGTGGTTGGTGCCGCAATATTGCGTGCAGAACAGGTGGTACGTGCCGGGCGTTGTGGCTTCAAACCAGACCGTTGTGTAGCGGCCCGGAATCGCTTCGCGCTTGACGCGGAAGGCGGGGATGGAGAAGCTGTGAAACACATCCTGCGAGATGAGGGTCAACTGGACAGGCCGGCCGGTGGGAATGTGCAGCGCGTTGATCTCGTGCTGCCCGCCGGGATGTTCGACCTTCCACATCCACTGCTTGCCCACCACGTAGATGTTCATGGCGTTGGCCGGAGGCGTGTAAATGCGGAAGTAAAGCAGCGCGCCCCACACGAACATGATCAGAAACAGGCCCAGGGGAATGATGGTCCATGTGGCCTCGAGCACCGTCGAGCCCTCGATCTGCACTGCCTGCGGATGGCGCGACTTGCGATAGAGGATGGAGAACCCGACAATCAGCAGAACCACAATCGTGAGCCCAACCAGGCTGACCAGCACCATGAAGAAATAGAGCGCGTCCATTTCGGGCGCAATCTTGGATGCTTCGGGCGGAAAGAGCGCGAAGTGCGTCAACCATTTGACGAGAAACTGCCACAATACTGGGCTGATGTGGTCCATTCCCTTATCCGTTCACTTTCTTTGCCGTAACCAGGGTCGCTTTTCCCGCCGGGAGATCGTGCCTGTAATCGCGGCGGAACATCACGAACATGAATCCGCCGAGAAACACCAGCGTGAGAAACCCTCCCAACTGAATCACGCGCGCAATGATCAGGTCGTGCGTGTTGGTCGTGGGATCGTAGTGGTAGCAGTAAGTAAGAATGTTATCGACCGGCGATCCGATGCGATTCGATGATGCTTCGTCCAGGCCCAGGAGCAAATCCTTGGGCGAGTACTCAACGCCCATGTAGTACTGCGCCAGCTTGCCTTCAGGGGTCACGATCTGAATCGAGGTGGCGTGCGCGAACTGCATCAGGCTGCTGCCGGGAACGGTGAGCTTGACGTAGCGGAACCCGACCGCCTGGGTGAGCGCATCGATATTCGGCTGCGTGCCCGTCAGGAAATGCCATCCGTTGGCGGTTTCAGGACGGCCATAGCGCTTCACGTACTCGCGCTTCTTTGCCGCGGCCAGATCAGTACCCTCGGTGGGATCGATGCTGACCACGATGATGTTGAAGTCCTTGCCGGGAACATAGCGCACCATTTCGAGCGCGCTGGTCAGGCCGTCGAGTTCTTCGGAGCACAGCATGGGGCAGCGATAGTAAACCAGCGCAAGAATCGCCGGGCGCCGGCCCAGATAGTTGCCGAGCGTCACCTGCTTGCCTGCATCGTCTGTGAAAGCCAGGTTGAGCTGCAATTGCGTATTGAGATGCTGGTCGATGCCCACGCCGCCGAGGATCGAAGGCGGTTTGTCGTTGGTGGGGCCCGTTTGTTTATCGCCGTAACCGGAAACCTGCGCATGGAGGAGCGGGACTGCGAGCGAAAGCAGAATCGCGCCCGCAGCTGCCACGGCAGCGCTGCACCCATTTCTACGAATTGTGCGTCCCGATTGCACGGCTATTTCTGTTCTCCCTGCTGCTGCTTGACGGCTGCCTGCTCCGCCTGTTCCTGCTCATAGCTGGTGCGCGCAAATCCGTTGGTCAGCGGCACCGTCACGGTGGGGACGCTGTCGCCGGTCATCGGCGCCTGGGTGTTCACCGCCGGCGCCACCGGCAACCCGCGTTGCGCGATTAACTGCATCGCCTGCTCGATGGGAATTCTGACCGTACCCTTCGACTGATCGATCCAGGTGTAGTTGTTCAGCAGCAGATCTTCCCGAGCGTGCATGTCGGCCACATCCTGGTCGCCGTCGTCAGTCAGAAGCCGCGGCGTGGGAAAGGTCTGCGTGATCTCGGCGATCTTATTCTGGAGTTCGGGACTGGACGGCAAATTGCCGAGTTGCCGCACATCCACGGTCTTTGTCCATTTGCTGTTGGGGCCGTCTTGCCGGTTCATGCGGGCGTTAAACCACGCGCCTATGCCATAGCAAAGCAGTCCGATTACCCCCACGAAGATGAGGAGCGATGTCATAAACACGGCTATCCCGGTTACGCTGGCATCGCTGCGCTCGTAACCCGCCGACGCGTCGACTTCGTGTTTCTCCGGCTCGTGCCCCGGATCGGGTTGGTTATGCGTGGGCATGTTCAGGCTCCAGAATCTCCGCCAGGTGCGGATCGTTCACCTGCACCAGGGGCCTGGACTTCAGGCGCGTGCAGAAGTAGGCCACCCAGAAGGCTGTCATCGCCACGGGCACGGCAACGTACTCCAGAATGCCCCAACTGAAATGCAGGTTGCGTGCGGCGTCCTTGTAGTTCGGCTCAATCAGCCAGAAGAGGTTCAATACCACCGCAACGATCATGACCCGGCAAACGAAAATCAGGCGTTTCTTGTTGCGTTTCAGATCTCTCGACAGCAGCATGGTGAACGGGATCAGCCAATGACAAATGAAATCGAGAGTGATGACGACGCCCCATCCGCCGCGAATGCGGTCAAGATACCAATTGATCTCGTCGGGGAGATTGCCCGACCAGATAATGAGGAATTGCCCGAAGGCAAGATAAATGTTGAGCATCACGAAGGCGAAGGTGAGCTTGCCGAGGTCATGCTGCTCCGTCTGGCGCAGAATGGTCTTGAATGGCTCGGCCCTTGAAAGGAACAGAGAAATGATGATGGTGAAAGCCAGGCACTGGAAACCCTGCTCGACCAGGTACAACAGCCCATAGACTGTCGAGAACCAGGTCACGTCCATTGACATCACCCAGTAGATTGCAGCAGCCGTCATGGTGACCGAGTAAACCACGATGCCGGGGCCGCTGACGTTCTCGAACTTCTTAATCCAGTAAGGCGTCGTTTCCGGTCCTTCGGAATCTCGCTTAAGGCCCCAGGAATTCAGCCGCCAGGTGTAGAAGCCCCAGATGGCAAAGCAGAGCAAACTCGCATACCAGAACGCGTTGGGATTCAGCATGGGCCGCTTGAAGTTCAGGCAGTGTGCCTGGAATTCCGTGATCAGTCCCGCTTTCAATCCGGCCGCAGTGTCGCTCACGGAAGTGTAGTTCGCCCACAGATAGAGCCGCTTCATGAAAATGGCGACGACCACCCAGTAAACAAGGATGAGCGGAAGCGTGCGGCTCATGGCCTCGAGCGGTCTACGCAGGAGCAATCCCCACTTGCCACCCGAGCAATACTGCACCATGAGCAATGCCAGGCCGCCCACGGCAAACCCGAAGGTCAACATCAATCCCAGCACCCAACCGCGCAGGAAATGATCCCATCCCAGGTGCTCCGGATCTTGCGCCTGACCCAGGAACGCCAAAATCACGGCGATGATCGAGAACACTCCCGCGATGATCAGCGCGCGGCTTTTCCAAACGTCCACAAACGCGGGAGCGCTCAGGTCCGCTGGGAGCTGCTTGGCGTGCGAAATTGCGTCGTGTGCCATTCCGTTTGTCCTACTTCTGGGCCGCCGGGGCCGGTTTGCCTGGTGGAATCGAAATCTTCGGATCAGCCGGATAAGCCGGAGCCATACCCGGTGTCCCCTCACTGGCGATCGGCTTGTACGCATTCACTGCTGTGGATGGCATGGGCCACGGCTGCGCGTATTCGGGATGTCCTTCTTCCGCGGCCAGATCCTTGAGGTTCTTGATCTGCGCGCCGGCCGGCACATCTTGGGTCGTCGCCGCCTGGCTGAGTTGTAGCGCGCGGATGTACGCCGCGACCGCCCAACGATCCGCCGGCGGCAGTTGCGCCGAGTAATCCGGCATGGCGCCGTATCCATGTGTCATCACGTAAAAGTAGTGCGACAGCGGCTGTGACATGCGCACCTGGTCATGGAGGTTGGCGGCGGGCTTGAATCCGCGCTGCACAATCTCACCCAGCCCATTGCCCACACGCGAGTGACACGGAGTGCAATAAATGTTGAAGCGCTCCTCGCCGCGTTCAAGCACTTCCATCGTTACAGGAATCTCGACCGGCATCTGGTCCAGTTCCTTCTTGTAGCCGTTCGGCCCCTGCACGACGCCGGTGTAGAAGTAGCTGTCCTCGTGGAGCTGGCCGCGCGCCACGGTGTCGAGCACTTGCGGGCGCGCTCCGCGCATGTCGGCAAAGAAGTCCGAGCCGCGTTGCGGAATCATCTTGGGCTGGTTCTGCATGTCCTGGCGGCAGCCGGCAATCAGCAGGAGGGCGGCAGCCGCGGCGAGTGCGAGCGGTCTTCCACCCTTTCGCAAAAAACGCGAAAAGGCGGAGCAATCGCCGAAAAACAACCGCGCATCCCCGTTCGACTTTGATCGCGTTCGCGATCTCCGCTCAGGGCAGGCTTTCGGCTCCGCTCGGCCTTCACTGCGTTCAGGGCTCGCTTCGCTCAGGATGACAACGCAATCAGTGGGATGGATGGACATTAGTACTCCACCTCCACGACAGAGTTGGGACCGAATTTCTGCAGGTATGCCTTTGTCTCAGACAAATCGAATTTCGGGTCCAGGGCTTCGAGACACAGAAAGAATTTGTCTGTCGTCGCGCCGTCGCGGAAGTTGGGCGCGTTGAACAGCGGATGGTAAAGGGCAGGCAGGCCGTTTAGAGCGAGCATCCCGAATCCTGCTGAAAGACCCGCCCACAAAATGGTCCACTCGTATGCGGGCACGAGGAATGCCGGCCATGAATACGTCGGGCGGCCCGCGATATTCAGCGGATAGGCCAGTGTGGAGATCCAGGTTTCCAGAGAAAACATGGCCGCGCCGCCGATAAGACCGCCAATGAGCGTGAGCAACGGCACCTTGTTGCGATGGAAGCCGATGGCTTCGGCAGCCTCTTCCACCGGGTACGGCGTGTAGCAATCCATGCGGCGCCACCCGTCTTCGCGCGCCTGCCGCGCGGCCCTCACCAGGTCGCTCGGCGTATCGAATTCGGCCAGCAGGCCGTAGGTTCCTTCGCGTGCGGGCATCAGTCAGCAGCCTCCGCCACCTTGGGCTTGATCTTGGCGCCCGGCAGCAACATGCGAATTTCGTTCATGGGAATCATGGGCAGGAAGCGCACAAACAGCAGGAACAGGAAGGTGAAGAATCCAAGCGTGCCCACGAATGTCATGTAGTCCCACTTGGTAGCGCGGTATGTGCCCCACGACGAAGGCAGAAAGTCGCGCGTCAAACTCGTTACCACAATCACAAAGCGCTCAAACCACATGCCCGTGTTCACAATGATGGACATGATGAACATAAATGCGATGTTGGTGCGCAGCTTGCGCGACCACAACGTGGTCAGCGGAATGGCGAGGTTGCACGTGATCAGCACCCAATAGGACCAACCCATGGGCCCGAAGGCGCGATTCCAGAAGGTGAACGCTTCCCAATGGTTGGCCGAGTACCACGCCATGAAAGCTTCCATCCCGTAGCCGTAGGCCACGATGAAGCCGGTGGCAAGCATCACCTTGCCCATGTTGTCGATGTGGCGCTCGGTGACCAGAGACTCCAGGTGATAGAACTTGCGCAGCGGAATGGCCAGAGTGAGCACCATGGCAAAGCCGGAGTAAATAGCGCCCGCAACGAAGTAGGGCGGAAAGATTGTGGTGTGCCACCCGGGCAGAACCGCCACTGCGAAATCGAAGCTGATGACCGTGTGCACAGAGAGCACCAGCGGCGTGGCTAATCCGGCCAGCAGCAGCGAGGCGGTCTCGTAGCGCATCCAGTGCCGGGTCGAGCCGCGCCAGCCGACGCTGAGCATCCCGTAGAAGTATTGTGCGATTTTCGATTGTGAGCGGTCACGTAGCGTGCCGAGATCGGGCACCATGCCGATGTACCAGAAGACCACCGAAATGGTTGCGTACGTCGAAACCGCGAACACGTCCCACATGAGGGGGGAACGGAACTGCGGCCAGACCGTCATGGTGAACGGTAGCGGGAAGAGCCAGTAACCCAGCCATGGGCGGCCGACGTGAATCAGCGGGAACAGGCCGGCGCACATCACGGCAAAGATGGTCATGGCCTCGGCAAAGCGGCTGATGGCGTTACGCCAGCCCTGCTTGAAGAGGAGCAGAATGGCGGAAATAAGCGTGCCGGCGTGGCCGATGCCGATCCACCAGACGAAGTTGATAATCGCGAATCCCCAGGCGACGGGCTGCGAAATGGCCCAGATGCCAACGCCCTTCAGGAAGAGCCAGGTCAGGGCGACCAACAGCATGGTTGCACCGCCGCCAGCGACCGTGAAGAGGCCAAACCAGCCCATCGGCGTGTGCGGCGTGAGCACGATGCGCGCGATCTTCTCGGTGATCGACCGGAAGGTCTGACCCTGCGCGATGACCCGGAATTCTCCGGTTGCCGGATCGATCATGGGATCGTTGGGTTTTACTTCCTTGGTTGCCATGGTCGCATCAACCCTTCGCCGGCGAAAATTCCGTCGGCGACCCTTCGAGTTCCTGGTTCACGTTCAAGACTTCAGCCAGATATTGCGTCCGCGGACGCGTGTTCTGGTCGGCGATCACGCCATAACTGCGTTGCTGGGCCCGAAGTTTCGATACCCGGCTGTTGGGATCGTTCTTGTTGCCAAACACGATTGCTTCCGCCGGGCAAGCCTGCTGGCATGCGGTCACGATCTCGCCGTCGCGGATATTGCGGTTCTCCTTATCGGCCCGGATCTTCGCTTCCTGGATGCGCTGCACGCAGTATGTGCATTTTTCCATTACGCCGCGCGAGCGCACGCTAACGTCGGGATTGCGCATCAGCTTCAGGCTCTCGGTCTCATAGTCGGAATAAAGCAGGAAGTTGAACCGGCGCACCTTGTAGGGACAGTTGTTCGAGCAATAGCGCGTCCCCACGCAGCGGTTGTAGATCATCATGTTCAAGCCTTCCGGCGAGTGCACGGTCGCGCCCACCGGGCAAACCTGCTCGCACGGCGCGTTCTCGCAATGCTGGCAATTCATGGGCTGGAAGTGCGCGCGCGGCGCCGCAAGATCGCCTTCGAAATAGGTGTCAATGCGCAGCCACTGCATGTTGCGGCCAATGCGTACCTGCTGCTTGCCCACCACCGCGATGTTGTTTTCGGCATAACAGCTCACGATGCACGCATTGCAGCCCGTGCAACTGTTCATGTCGATGGACAAGGCCCAGGCGTTGGCCTCGTTATATTCCCAGCTGGGAAAGAGCGAAGTGTCTTGCTGTGGCGTTTCGTGATTGTCGCCTTCGTGCGCAAAGTTCGGATTGGCCTTGAACTCATCCAGCGTGGCGTAGCGAATGATGCCGCGTGGACCGAGCGCCTCGTCCGCCTCGAGAGAATTGTTGCCGCTTCCCTGCCCCTGCAGGAATTTCGCGCGATGGTCCTGATAGTGGCTTTTGGTGATCGCAATGCCCCATTTGCCAGGGACCTGCCGGATCGAGCCTGTCGCGTAGAGCGGCGCCCAGCTATTGCGAATGAGATAAGCGTTGAAGCCCTGCCCGGAACCCACTCGACCGGCAAACTCGCGGCCATAGCCGAGGTAGACCGTTACGGAGTTATCGGGGTGGCCGGGAGCCACGATCACCGGCGCTTTAACGCGGCCATTCCCCACCGTGATTTCGACGATGTCGTCTTCTTCGAGGCCCAGCTTGGTCAGCGTCGCACCAGAAACGATCGCGGCGTTGTCCCAGCTAAGATTCGTCACCGGCTTGGGCAATTCCTGCAACCAGCCCACGTTGTTCCAGCGCCCGTCATAGATATTCGGGTCGGGGCGGAAGATGATTTCGAGCGAATCCTTTGGCGTGGGCGTTGGAATCGCTCCATTAAAGGCGGCACCGGTACTGGATTTCGCCGGCCCGCTGGGCACCGTGTCCGCGATCCAGCCGTCATGCAGCGCTTTGCGCCATCCGGTCTCAAAGTCGCCCTTGATCGTCGTCTTCCACGTCTCCCGCACAGCATCGTATGGGCTCACCATCGGGTCGCTGAGCAACGCCTGGAAGACGTGATGCGCCGTGCGTCCGCCATACAACGGATCGATCATCGGCTGCACGATCGAAACCGTGCCGTCGTAAGCCCGCGCATCTGACCAGGATTCAAGATAGTGCGCGGCGGGAATGTGCCAGTGTGACTGCTGCCCTGTCTCGTCGTAGTGCGAGCCGAGGTGCGCCACGATGTTTGCCTTGTTGAAGGCGTCAGCGAAGTTCAAGTCGGCGGGCGCATCGTAAATCGGATTGGCGTTCAGAATGACCAGCCAGTCGACTTTGCCGGCGTTCAGGTCGGCGACGAGCGATTTGAAATCGCCAAGCTGGTCGCTGGGAATCGGGGTCGCGGGATCGGAGGCTGACGAAAACCGTCTTGCCGACGTTGCCGAGCGCATTGTTGATCGCGATCGCCAGCGCGGCAACCGACGGATCCTGGTACAGCCCCGGCAGAACTGCGCTCTTGCCGGCGTTGGCCTTCAGGTCCTTTGCCAATGCCGCGAGAAAACCCTGCTGCTCGCTGGTCCACGCGTAGGCCGGGGCGCTCACGCCCGGCGCGCCCACCGCATGTGCCAATGCCGCAGCAAACGCCGGAATCTCGCTCGCGCGCAAACCTAGCCGGTGCTCGGCCTTCATGCCGGTGGTGGTCGTCGTACTTTCCACCGCGTACAACCGGTTCATGCCGTTTTCAGGCTGCTTGCGCCGTGCAGCGTAGTCGCGGACGAGCTTGTGAAATCCGGGATAAGCCGCGCTCGAAATGAAATCCGCGTCCAGCGAAACAATCACGTCGGCGCCGCTCAGGTCATATTGAACGTTCACGCCCCGCGCAAGAAAAGTTCCGGCCAGCGCGGGATCGTACTGTACCAGCTTGGCCTTGGGCCACGCCGCCTGGACTTCTTTCCACTGCCGCGCCAGCGTGGGCGAGGTGATGGTCGCGCTGAGGAAGTAGATGCCGGTGCCATCCTTGGTGGACGAAACCTTGCCGACGAGCGCTTCGGCAAACTCTTCCCACTCGCGGCCCTCGCCGCGATAGGTGACGTGCTGCGAACGGTCGGGATCGTACAAGTCGAGAAGCGTGCCCTGCGAATAAGGGTCGGAGCCGCCATGGTTATATGCGTGCTCCGGATTGCCGTCAATCTTAATGGGGCGAAATTCGTCGCTCTTGACCAGCAGCGGCACAGCACCCGTGGTGAACGGATGCGCGGTGGCAAAGTACATCGGCTTGCCGAGAATCAGGTCTTCCGGCGCCTTGACGTACGGATAGATCGGCTCATCGGGCTGCTTGGTGCAACCGGCGAGTCCGGCAAGGGCCATCGATGCGCCCATCAGTTTGAGGAAGCCGCGGCGCGAAACCGGATCGACCCATTCCTGCGCAGCCGAGGGAAACTCACGCGCTACCGCGGCCTGGAATTCCGACGTATTGGCCAGCTCATCGAGCGACCGCCAAAACTTCTTGCCCTTGGTGCCGCTTAGCTCGCGCCGCACGGCATCGAGTGTCATGGGCTCGGAGTTCGCGGGATGCTGCGTGCCGCTGACAGCCCTTTCCATTGGCTTCTCCACCGCAGGCGAATTCGTCCTTTTTGCGCTCATCGGTGGCACACCTCGCAGCTCGTCAGGTCCTTCGGCGCGCGAATCTTGTAGTGATCGACGAGGAAAAGCCCCAGGGCTTCCTGGCTGATGAATTTCTGATAGGTTGGTGCGGCCACCGGCATCGTTGCAGCCGCAACGTCGCCCGCGAGGCCCTTGGAATCCAACGCCGACAACCGCAACGATGCCACTTGAGGTCCAGCGCCGCCGGGATCCTTCGTTGTGCAATTCACGCTTTGTGCAGTGGGCACGCCGGATTTATCTTCAGCAGCCGTGCACCAGACCGGATGGTCGTCGGCAGGCGCCTGCCAGTCCATGTTGTAGATCTGGTTCGTCGGCCGCAGATTCTTCGCCGGATTGCGATGGCAGTCGAGGCACCACTCCATCTGCAGTGTGTTCTGCGCGTACATCAAAGGCATCTCATCCACGCGGCCGTGGCAGCTCTCGCAGCCGATGCCCTTGTTCACATGGATTTCGTGGCTGAAGTAGACGAAGTCAGGCAGGTCGTGCACTTTGATCCAGGGAATCGATTGACCGGTATACCAGCTCTGCCGCACCGGCTCCAGCAATTGAGCATTGGTCCATATCTGCGCATGGCAGTTCATGCAGGTGCGCGTGGGAGGAATGCCTGCATAGCTCGATTTCTCGACGGTCGTGTGACAATACTGGCACTGCAGGCCGAGACCCTGAACGTGATGCTTATGGCTGAAAGGCACCGGCTGATCTGCGCGCTGGCCCTGCCGCGTAACCCACGGCGAGCGCTGCAACTGATCTAGCGTGACCCCCAGGGCAATCACGATCAACCCCGTCAGCACCAGGCTCATGCGAGCCAGTGCATTGGAGCTGCGGTCAAAAATTTGCGCCATGAACGATTCCCGGTCTGACTTTCGTTTGGCATGCGCCGCATGTATCGGCGGTCACATAGGTTATGTACAAAAATTGCTCAACGATAGAACTACAGGGAAGGGGCTGGAACGCCCGAAATTTCAATATAGCAGCCTGTGACGAATTCGCAATACGCCGAGAGAACAAAATCGCCAAAAATCTTTGTGGGAAACCGCTTTGCAACCGGTTGAAAAGAAAATCTCTTGTGACAAAGGTGTTTTCGACGTAGACACTATTTTTCTCCTGGCGTAAGGCGTACCAGAAGTTGGGATCGTCAGAGAAAAAATATCACGCCAGAGCGGGCTCTTGGCAAGCTCGCCCACCGCGCCAAATTCAAAACTTCAATCGGACCCCATGATCTGACGCATGTGCCGCCAGCGAGACTTCGATCATCCTTCCGAAATGGCCGCCCGGCACTCCCGACCTTCTTAATCCGCGGTTCGAATTTCGGCGCATCGGCTCGGACAGGATTCAGCGAAGGAATTCTCTCGCGATGTTCGCGGCCAACCAACCATTACGAGGAATACATCCAGCACAAAAAGCGCAATCGCGATGTCATTGAAAAGTGTCGCCCGAGGCGAATCCGGCCAGAGTTGATTAGCCGCCCAGAAAAGAAAGGCGGCGACCAACATAACGGCCTTGAGGAATTCCTTGGCACCCGGCCGAAGCGCAACCTGGTACACGAGGTAAGCCAGGGCGATCATGGCTAATGAAAACGTCGCGAGAACCGAATGGCTTTCGGCTGGAAACAGGCTCGGGAATGCGTCCCAACCCAGGAGAAATGCTACAGCAACAAGCGTGACAACGCCGAGTGAGATGGACAGGAAACGCTGATGGTGGCCAGAGCGCATCGACATACCTCATTATTCCCTGCGCCTCGAAAAGAAACCGTAAAGGCGGCCGCGATGCGCGGCCAATCGTACGGGGACGGCACTGACGATTGGATCGTTTAGAATTCAAAGGAACGTAACAATCGCTTTCATCAACCCCTCAAGATACGAGGCACGTTCGCTCGACTCGATGGTTGTTTTTCCATCCGTCAGCATCGACTGAACACCAACGCAAGATTCTCCGATGAGATAAGGGAACAGAATATGAAGTACGCCGGACTACTGGTGATGCCTGCCGGATTCTTTCTCACGCTTGCCGCGCTGGCGCTGTTTCCCGATCCGGGGCGTCGCGTGGCGTTTGTACTGTGTGGTCTGGCAGTGGAGGGCATGGGGCTTGTGGTCACAGTGCGGGGTCATATGGCGTCACGAGGGGCCAGCCAGCCATGAGCTCGATTCCTCCGATGGTTCCCGCGGCTCCCGCAATGAGCGACGCTGTTTTTGGGCTCACTCTTGCGCTCATGCTGCTTGCGCCCATGGCCATTGCCGGCGTGTCTCTGATCAATACGGGCCTGGGCCGATCGCGCTCGGCGGCGCAGGCGATGCTGGGCAACCTGGGCTTGATTGCCGTTGCCGCCATTGTCTTCGCTTTCATTGGCGCGTTTTTAACGGGGACACTCGGATCGGCAGAAATTGTTATCCACGCGGCAGGCAAGCCCTGGGGCGTGCTTGGCCATGGTTCTTTTCTTCTGCGCGGGCTTGGGGCCGCCGCGCCGCAGGCACAACTCGCTGTCTTGTTTCAGTTTTTGGCTCTCGCCATGTTGGTGCTGATCCCATGGGGCTCTGGCGCAGACCGCTGGAGGCTCGCAGCCGGTTGCGCAGCTGCGGCGATTTTGGCGGCGATTATCTTCCCTCTCGCTGCGCACTGGATCTGGGCCGGTGGATGGCTCGCCGCAATGGGGGCGAACTTCTCTGTGGGCGCGGGCTTTCTTGACGCGGGCGGAGCTGCCACGGTTCACGCAATCGGCGGGTTGAGCGCGCTGGCGGTGATCTGGATCGCCGGACCGCGGCGCGGAAAATTCCCCAAAGAAGGCCTCTCCACCGCGATGCCCGGCCACAACGCGATTTACGTTTTGTTTGGCTGCTTGCTGGCGCTGGTGGGCTGGGAGGCATGGAACCTGGCCGGAGCGATCATCTGGGTTCACGCTCCGCTCGCTGCGCTGCCTGGAACTGCAATCAACACGCTGCTGTCCGCTGCGGGCGCGCTGGCCGCGACATTCTCTGTCACGCGCTTCAGGTTTGGCAAACCCGACGCCAGTCTCTGCGCCAACGGATGGCTGGCTGGTCTGGTTGCCTCGAGCGCGTGCGCGGCCTTTGCCTCCCCGGTGGGCTCTTTATTTGTCGGCGGCGTGGCGGGCGTGTTTACACCTTTGCTGGTCGAAGTACTCGAACTGGCGCTCTCCATCGACGATCCGACGGGCGCCATCACGGTTCACGGCGCGGCGGGACTTTGGGGACTGATTGCGGCCGGTTTTTTTGCGCCCCAGGCGGGCCAGCTTCTAGCTCAACTTATCGGGATCGCCGCGCTGCTCGGCTTCTTTTTCCCTCTTATTTATCTGCTCTTCGCGCTGCTGAATCGATTCGTTCCCTTCCGCGTGGATCCTGATGGCGAGCGCATGGGCATGGACCTGCATGAAATCGGCGGCGGAGCCTATCCGGAATTCGTGATTCACCGCGACGAGTCCTACCGGTAAAGGAGACCCGCCAGTGGCGTGTGCCCCGCTCCGAGATTCAGCGGCGGGCCATCAGCAGCATCACAACGAATAAAGCCACAGGCACTAGCGCCAATGCCGCGTAAACCGCCAGTTTGCGTCCGCTGACCCGAATCCGCCCCAGCCGAACCGGGCCGTGCTGGCCACTTTCGATCCCCACAAGCTCCTGATGCTCGAGCTCCCACGCCATGTCGGATGCCGTGGCATAGCGATGACGCGGATCGCGCGCCATTGCGCGGAAAAGAATCTCTTCAACCGCGGCCGGAATCCCCGGGTTCAGTTCGCGCGCCGGCGCAGGGTCGGTAACCAAACGCTCGTTCATCACCGCCAGCGGACTGGGTCCGGTAAACGGCGGCTGGCCGGTGAGCATTTCATAGAGCATTGCGCCTAGCGCGTAAACATCGCTACGCTGGTCGCCGTGCTTGCCCATCACTTGCTCCGGAGAGATATAGTCGGGCGTGCCCAAGGCCGGCGTAATTCCCACTTGCGTGATGCGCCGGGCATCCTCCTTCAAGGCAATGCCGAAGTCGATGATCTTGATGCGGTCGCCTTCGCACACCATGATGTTTTCCGGCTTCAGATCGCGGTGCACTACACCGTGCTTGTGAAGGTTATCGAGAGCATCGCAGATGGCGATGGTGAGAGCCACGGCGCGATCCACGGGCAGCTTTCCTTCCTCGTTGAGAATGGCGCGCAGCAGGCGCCCCTCTACCCACTCGATGACCATGTAGCGGCGGCTGCGGTCTTCGCCATCGAAAGTCTTCACCACTCCGGGATGATCGATCTCCTGGCCGATCGCCTCCTCGCGCCGGAAGCGCTCGAGAAGAACCGGATCGGCTTCCATCTCCGGATGCGGAACTTTCAATGCCACCTGGCGGCCGGTGCGCAGGTCGGTAGCGCGAAAGAGCGTGGACATGCCGCTGCGCGCAACTTCGGCGTCCAGACGGTAATGGTCCAGTGTGTCTCCCGCTGCCAGTTTCGTCATGACTTCAGTCAGCATCGCAGGTTCGATTGTTGCATGCAATTTGTAAGAAAATCGCAAGGATCGGCAAGGTGGTAAACGACCGCAAATCCGTGCGCGAGACGAGCCGAATCCTGGGATTGCGCTTGACGAATGGGCGTCAGCAATCCGCGGCTCCCAGGAAAACTCCCTCCTTATCTCGCCGGGAATCATTATGATGAAGGTCACGATGTCCCGTTTGATTCGTTTCACCGCGGCCTGCATGGCGCTGGCCTGCGCGGCATGGCCTGCCGCTGCTCGCGCATCCCTAAGCCAGCTTCGCCCGGTCAAGCCGGAGGCTGCGCAGGATACGGGATTCCTGAACCGGCGCATCGTACTCAACGGAATCACGTACCGTTTTCAGGTCTATATCCCGGAAGAGTGGCGCCGCGACGACGGCAAACAATGGCCCATCATCCTCGCCCTGCACGGGCGAGGCGAGCGCGGCACCGAAGGAATGTGGCAGACGCAATTCGGAATCGCCCAGGCGGTGCGCAACCATCCCGACCGCTGGCCCTTCGTGATCGTGATGCCGCAGTGCCCCGAGACCGCGCATTGGACGGATCCTGCCATGTTGGATCTGGCAATGAGCGCGCTCGATCAGGAGTCAGCCGAGTTTCACGGTGATCCTTCGCGAACCTATTTGACGGGACTTTCAATGGGCGGGTACGGCGCCTGGGAGCTGGCGCGCCTGCATCCCCATCGCTGGGCCGCCATTGTGATTGCGGCGGGAGGAGTCTTCTGGAGCTACGAGCCGGATCGCTGGCAGCAAGTCTCTATCCTGCCTGGAGAATACGCTCGCGCCATCGGCCGAACGCCGATCTGGCTTTTTTATGGCAGCCTCGACAACGTGGTGTCGCCCCGACAGAGCGAACTGATGTATGACGCCTTCAAGGCAGCCGGCGGAAACATTCGCCTTTGGATCTACGAGGGGCTCAAGCACGACTCATGGAGCCGCGCCTACGACGAGCCGGCTCTGCCGCGGTGGTTTCTGGACCACCACCTTCCCCCGGGGCCCGAAACCCTGGCCGAACGCCTTGTGATTCCGCTGCACCCACCGACGATCCAGCTTTCCACAGCGCAGCTCGACAGCCTGGCAGGCCAGTACCGCGAGCCCAATGGGAAAGCTATCGAGACCATCTTCCGCCAGGGCAACCAGCTGTTCGAAAAAAGTCCGAACGGGGAAGCCGTCGCACTTCAGGCGGAATCGGCCGGCACTTTCTCCCGGCCCGGCGATTCACCAACCGCGCAGGACTTCCACCTGACCTTTGAGCGGGATGCAAGCGGGCAAGTCACCGGCTATCTCCTCGACGATAACCGTCACGTGGAGCGCTGGGTGAAGGTTGGCGCGGATTTGAAGTAGCGCGGCGCCCTCGCTGCACCGGTTGTTCACCTGGACAGCCGGAACATTCCGCGCCGTGGTTGCGTATTCTTGATCGAAGTCGAGGAGGCGATATGTTTTGCAGCGGATGCGGCCGATCGTTGGCGCAGGGACAGGTTGTTTGTCCCCAGTGCAACCGTCCAGTGGCGCCCCAGGCGCCTCCTGTGCCCGGCTTTGAGGTTCTTTTGGCGGCCTATGCCAGCAAGATCAGGGTGCTCGGCATATTGTGGATGGTTTACGCCGGAATCTCCCTGTTCTTCGGCTTTGTTGGACTGGCCTTCGCGCACGCATTTCTATCGGGAGCACCGTGGGCGCACGGCCCCATGCCCAACGCATGGTTTTTCCCGGGGCTTCTGCGTTTTGCCTGGCTGTTTGTCGTGGGAAGAGCGGCTCTGGCGGCGGTGGCTGGATGGGGTCTGCTGGAAAAGGCGCAGTGGGGCCGGATCGTCGCCATCGTGGCTGCCATCCTTTGCCTCATCCGGTTTCCACTCGGCACCGCCCTGGGCATCGCCACACTGATCATCCTGATGGGCACGCGGAATTGGGCGCTCTACGAGGATCTGTGAAAAGCAGCTTCTAGCTTCTAGCCGCTAGCTCTTCGCAGTCTGATGTTTCCGAGTATCGACCGAGCAGATGCACACACCCAAAGTTGATCCCGCGCCCTATGCACGGCCGAGCTAGAGGCTGGAAGCCAGCGCCTAGGAGTGCTGTCTTACAATCAATCCATGGCCTTCCCAGCGAACCGGATGCGGCGCATGCGCAAGAGCGAGCCATTGCGCGCGCTGGTGCGCGAAACCAGGCTCGACGCCGGCGACCTGATTTATCCGCTGTTCATTTGCCCGGGCAAGGGAGTGCGCAATCCGGTGGGCTCCATGCCGGGCGTCTTCAACCTGTCGGTGGACGAGGCCGTGCGCGAAGCCGAGGAAGCTGCGCGGCTGGGCCTGGGCGGACTGTTGCTTTTTGGCTTGCCCGACACCAAGGACGACCAAGGCACCGGAGCCTGGGATGACGGCGGTATCGTGCAACAGGCGCTGCGCGCCCTCAAACAGTCTGAAGCCTCGAAGAGATTGGTCCTGATTGCCGACGTTTGCCTTTGCGAATACACCAGCCACGGCCACTGCGGCATGGTGATCAAGCGGGGCGACGGCGCCAACGCGAGCTTCGAAGTGGACAACGATTCCACGCTTCAATTGCTGGCACGCACTGCCGTGAGCCAAGCCAAGGCGGGCGCGGACATCGTTGCTCCCAGCGACATGATGGATGGCCGCGTGGCCGCAATCCGCCGCGCGCTCGACGCCGAGGGCCACGCGCAAACGCCCATTCTCAGCTACGCGTCAAAGTTTGCCTCCGCGTTCTACGGGCCGTTCCGCGAGGCAGCCGATTCCGCGCCGCAGTTCGGCGACCGGCGGACCTACCAGATGGACGGGGCGAATCTCAGAGAAGCGCTGCGCGAGATCGATCTCGACATCGAAGAAGGCGCGGACATGATCCTGATGAAGCCCGCGATGCCCTACCTGGATGTGGTGCGAGCGGCGCGCGAGCGCGTGGACGTGCCCATCGGAGCCTACCAGGTTTCGGGCGAGTACTCGATGCTGCAGGCGGCATTCGAGAAGGGATGGCTGGATCGGGATCGCGCGATTTTGGAATCTCTGGTCGGCCTGCGCCGCGCCGGCGCAGACTTCATCGTTACCTACTTTGCCAAGGACGCGGCGAAACTGCTCGCATGAAGCGGGCGATCCTCACTGGCTGCGCTTAAAAGGTTCTGGTTCAATATTCGCTTTGTATCCGCACGGCAGTGTGTTTTTCTATCAAGAACCCCTGGCAAGATTTCTTTCATGATCAAGCGACTCGAATCGTACTTTGAATTTGCCCGTCTCGGGACCAACTGGCGCACAGAGATTCTGGCCGGCGTCACGACGTTCCTGACCATGGCCTACATCGTGCTGGTGAACCCGGCCGTGCTGCATGATGCCGGCGTGCCGTTGCCCGCGGTGACTGCGGCAACCTGCCTGTCGGCCGCTTTCGGCTCCATTTTGATGGGTGTGATTGCGCGCTATCCCATTGCGCTCGCGCCGGGCATGGGCCTGAACGCCTATTTCACTTACACGGTCTGCATCAAGATGCACGTGCCCTGGCAAACTGCGCTGGGGGCAGTCTTTCTTTCCGGCATTATTTTTCTGGCCCTCACCGCCGTCGGCATCCGCCAGATGATCCTGCGCGCCATACCCCACCAGCTTTATGCCGCAGTTGCAGGCGGCATCGGCTTGTTCATCGCGTTTATCGGCTTTCAGCACGCCGGCCTGGTGGTGCGCGATCCCAATACGCTGGTCGGCATGGGCAACATCCGGAATCCCACCGCATACCTCACGCTGCTCGGTCTCATCCTGATGGTGGCCCTCGAAATCCGCAAAGTGAAGGGCTCCATCCTGATCGGCGTGCTCACCGTGACCGGCATCGCATGGGCGTTTCACATGGTCACATGGACGCCGTCGGCAGGTGGCTTCGGCGCGCTGACACAGACCGCGTTCAAGCTCAATATCATGGGCGCGGTGAACAAAGGCCTGCTCGAAATCATCTTCGTCTTCTTCTTTGTCGATCTCTTTGACAACCTGGGCACGCTGGTTGCCGTCACCAAGCGCGCCGGGCTCATCGCGCCGGACCACTCGATTCCGCGGCTGAACCGGATCCTGTTTGCCGACGCCACCGCGACCATCTTCGGATCGCTGACGGGAACCTCAACCGTGACCAGCTACGTCGAGTCCACTGCGGGCGTAGCCGCAGGCGGACGCTCGGGCGTGACGGCCATTGTGACCGGAGCGCTTTTTCTGGGAGCCATCGCCGCGGCGCCGTTTATCGGCATTGTTCCTCCGGCGGCAACGGCGCCGGCTCTCATCCTGGTGGGCTCGATGATGCTGGCGGCCATTACGGAAATTCAATGGCACGAACCGCTCGTCGCTGTTCCCGCATTTCTCACGCTGATCCTGATTCCTTTCACCTACTCGATCGCCAACGGCCTCGGCTTCGGCATCATCGCCTGGGCGGTCCTGCACCTGTTCGCGGGAAAGGCTCGCCGCCAGGATTGGCTGCTCTATCTTCTTGCCGCGCTTTTTCTGGCGCGATTCATCTACCTTGGAGCGAGCTAGCGCGGTGTCCCGGAAGTTCGCTCGGTAAATCGAAGGCCGAAATGCAGGTCCTTCGACTACGATCGTCCGCCGCGCGGGACGATCTCCGCTCAGGATGACAATCCTTTGTGGATCGGCTCCGCCTGCTCGGGATGATGGTTGCATGGATCCCCTAAGCCAGGCTTAAAAACTTCCCTCAGGGGCTAAAGCCCTCTGTTTAGCGCCTTTCACGGCACGGCTAAAGCCGTGCCCTTTCAAAACCAGATCTATGCAACCAGTTCTAGTAGCATTGATATCGTTGTTTGGTGAGGCAGCGCGATGTTGATCGTGCACTTGATTGAATGGTTTTTCGGCGGGGCATTCCTCGCGAACGCCGTGCCGCACATTGTGAACGGAATCTCCGGCCGCGCTTTTCAAAGCCCTTTCGCAAAGCCGCCGGGCGAGGGACTGTCATCGTCGGTGGTCAACGTTCTTTGGGGCTTCTTGAACCTGGTTGTCGCGTATGTTCTGCTGGTTTGGCTTGGTGATCTCAATATTCATTACTGGTGGCAGGTGGTGACCGCCGGCGCAGGCGCGCTCGTGCTTTCTGTCATGATGGCTCGCCACTTTGGTCGCTTTCACGGCGGATTGCTAAAGAACTAGTGTTGTCGTTGATTCCAGTCGCCAGGGCTGCTGATGCAGTAGCCAAAAAGTCGTAAACTCGTCTCAATCGCTCCTTGTAGTATGAGTGGGAGGTTCGAGACTCTCCCGACGATGCGCACCATCAGGATCAATGGCGACCGGCAAATAGAGAACTCGCGGCGGTTAACCCCGTTCCGCTTTGCCATTGCGATTGCCGTTTCGTCGGCTCTGGCCTTCGCGATCTCAGCGTGCGAGAAAGTTGCCACTTACACGCAGCCAAGCCTGGTCCGTTTCATCGATGCTTCTTACATCGCTCCGGCAGCCAACGTCCTCGTAGGAGGACAACTCCTGGCTGCCAACGCCGGCGCGGGGACCATAACTGCCTACGGCACGGTGCCCGCCAGCGAGGCGGCGCTCATCCAGATCACTGCTGCCACCGGCGGCACCGCGCTGGTGAGCACCAGCGGCACCCTTCTGCCCGGACACCAGCACTCGGTCTTCCTGACGGACAATGGCGCGGCACCGAATAGTTACACGGTCACTGTGCTCGAAGATCAGCAGATCGCGGCTGCGAGCAACCTTTCGGCTTTCCGCTTCCTTAACCAGGCGCCCAAGACCGGCGCCGTCGACATTTACATGATCCCGGCGGGCGTTGCGATCGCCGACGCCATTCCCCTAGTCACCGATCTGCCCGCAGGAGGCACGGCAGGATATATCAGCTTCACATCGCAGACCGTCACCATGGTGGTGACACCCACCGGTCTGACCAAACCGTCCTACACTTCCACGCCGATCTCCCTCATTGGCGGTGAAGTACGCACTGCGCTGATTATGGACACGCAGTTGACGAGCAATCCACCCGTCCAGGTGTCCATGGCCGACGACGCCGGTCCGGCAAATTAGCCGCGCCCATCGATCTATGCGAATCTCTCCCATTCATCGTGTATTCGCTGTTCTCGCTTTCCTGGCGGCTGCCGCATCGCCGGACCTTTGCCGCTAACGGTTACCGCATCGTCCATACCTACCCGCACGATCCGCAGGCCTACACGCAGGGTCTTCTTTATGAGGATGGGTATCTCTATGAAAGCACCGGCCTCAATGGGCGCTCTTCCTTGCGCATGGTCGATCTCGAAACCGGACGCGTGCTGCAGAAAGCGGAGGTGCCCGCGCAGTACTTCGCCGAAGGACTTGCCTCCTGGGGCAGCACGCTCATTCAGGCTCACGTGGCAGTCGCACATCGCCTTCGTCTACGACCGCTTCAGCTTCCGCCTCCTTCGTACCTTCAACTACACCGGAGAGGGGTGGGGGCTCACAGAGGACGGCCAAAACCTGATCCTGAGCGATGGCACAGCGACCCTGCGCTTTCTTGATCCCAACACATTCCGCGAGGTTCGCCACATCGTGGTCAAAGACCACGGCTCCCAGGTGACGCAACTGAACGAATTGGAGTACGTGCACGGGGACATCTACGCCAACGTCTGGCACACCGATCGCATCGCACGCATCTCGCCGGCGACGGGCAAAGTGCTCAGCTGGATTGATTTGTCTGGCCTGCTCGCGCCGGGCCAGGTTACCGATCCTGAAGCAGTCCTGAATGGAATCGCCTACGACGCCGTTCACGACCGGCTCTTTGTGACCGGCAAGCTCTGGCCCAAGCTGTTTGAGATCAAAATCGTCCCAGAAGGGTCCAAACTCGCTCCCGCGAAGCCTGCGAAGTAACAGATCGGGACCGGCCGCCTAAAACCGAACCGCCATCACTGCCTCACTTCTTGCGGCGCGCGTATACTTTCCGCCGAGGTGGAGTAAAACCGCCATGGATCCGTCCTCAATTTTGATGCCGTCCAGCCTGCAAAACGCAGCCGTATTCACCATCGTGCTGGCCTTCGCCGGCTACCTAGTCACTTTCATGATCAATCGCATGATGGCCCGCCGCGCCGACCGGTTGCGGCTGGTGAACCAGAGGCTGAATGAGTTCTACGGCCCGCTCTACGTGGCCACTGTGGCGGGGAACATCGCTTACAACTCACTGCTCAAGAAGCAAGGCAAAACCGAGTGCCATCCCATCCGCGATGAGGATTTGAAGGAGTGGACGCTCTGGATGACCACGATTTTTATGCCGCTCAATAACGTCCGCGAAAAGATCATCATTGAGAACGCTCACTTGATCGTGGAGGAGCAGATGCCGCAGTGCCTGCTCGATTTTGTCACGCACGTGGTGGGCTACAAGGCTCTGCTGTCGAAGTGGGCCGACGGAGATTACACCGAGCGGAGATCCATGATCGGCTGGCCGGCGGAGTTCGACGGTTACGTTGAGCGATCGTACAAAAAGCTCAAAGCCGAACAGACGCGGTTACTGCACAATGCGTTGTGGCGGATGTGGCGCCGTTTTACCGCCCGGACAGAACATACGACAGCAAAGCTGCCGTAAATTGAGCAGCTCCCGGCTGCGCGGGCGAGCACCGTATTCGCCAAATCAGATGTTGTTTGCCCCGAAAGGCGATTGCCCGACGCGGGGTCGCTTGCGGGACGCGGGAAGGCTGAACTTGACCCGGGCGGTCAGGCGGTCATTGCGGGATTGAGCGAGGTGACGCGGGCCACGGCCTTGGTAAGCCGCGCCTCGTGCGGCCGCGCGCCTTTCCTCTCGGAGGGCGTATAAATATGCTCGATCGACTCGACCAGGTAGGCTCCGGGCAGGAAGACCGAACCGGTTCCCACGCCGTCGCCAGGCAGCAACAGAACGTCGCCCTCGCGCGGGAGCGAATGCAGAGTCTCCAGCGGCACAAGGTTGATGCAGGTGCCATCTCCAGCGATGAACTCCAGGCAGTTTGCTGTGCGAAGAGTTCCTTCGAGCGCTCGCCGGGCCTCCTGCCGGGCCCTGAGCGATTCAAAGTACGTGCCTGCCACGATGGGCAGCCCAATCATGAATCCGATAACACTGCTGTATTGCGCGATCAGGTTCATCCAATGATGCGGCATGCGGCGGTTGCCCTCCAAAACCAAGGTTAACCCGGATCGATCGCAGTTGGGACATCGGCGAATGACGAGGAGCTACGTCTCGACGCGCGGCTGGATTCAAGTTGTTGCTATTGCCCAACCGATCCGTTTCGGTGGACTCGCTCACCCTGGAAGAATCGGTGATGCACCATGCTGAGCCCGAGCAGCAGAACGAGGACGGTAAAAAGCACGATGAATCCGATCTTCAGCGCTTGGAACAGGGGTATTCCACGCTCGGGCGGAGTCGATGAATTGGCGTCGTTTGCCATTTGAGTGACCTCGTTCCGAGCTCATGGTCGGCGCCGAGGAAGACGCTACACTTCCCGGCTCGCTGCGCCCGGAAAAATTCCAGGATTCGCGTGCGATCTTTCGTTCTTGAGTGTAGCCCCGCTTATGCGGAACCGCTAAGGCGCAAATTTCGCTGCGGACGCATCTCGGGTCGGATCGATTGGCAGGGATGGTCCCGCGCCGCTGCTTTCATCGCATCTCGCGCTTGACATCCAGCAGGCGATGAGAGAGCATCAGGTTCGAAAATCAGCCTATGCAAGCCATGTGCCGTAAATGCTTTGCGCCTCTCGGCGAGCGCGCTTCAGTGTGCGCCCAATGTGGGGTCGCCGTCGAGGACTCGACGCCCGCCCCGATCTCTGACGTTCCGCCGTCAATGGCCGCCATTCGCAGCGATTCCAATTTGGGGACGCGAGGGGATTTCCGTTCGGGGGTCCGCAGCGATCTGAGGGGAATTGGTGGATGGCTCATCCTGGTGGCCATCGCTCTGTTGCTGGCGCCGATCGAAGATGCCTACCGGGTTTATTCCGATCTGAACACCTTATATGGCGGCGGATTCGCGCAGATGCTCGCTGACCATCCCGGTATAACCAACCTACTGGTTTCTCAAATCGTGGCCGACACCATCTTCTTTATCTGGTTCCTTGCGTTGAATTATTTCTTCTATGGCAAGAAAAAGGCATTTCCTTTGCTGATGATCGTTTATTTAGGCGTGAACGCGATTTATATTCTGGTTCGCGGCCACGCCAACGACGCGGTGATGGGCACGCACATTTTCGCATCCAGGGCAGCAAGCGTCACAGCCAGTGCTTCGCTCTGGATCAGCTATCTGGTCAGCTCAAAACGCGTCAAAGCCACCTTCGTCGGCTAACGATTCGGCCGGGCTGCGTTGGGCGATTCCTTCGGCTCGCGGGCGCAAAAAATCTAGGAGAGATTCACCGTCTGGGGCGCGCTGAGCGCGAGGCGCTCCCACAGCCGCAGCGTCGGTCCGGCTTGATTGATGGTGTAGAAGTGCAGTCCCGGCGCGCCGCCGCGAAGCAGCGTTTGGCAAAGGCGGGTGACGACGCTCAGGCCGAAGTCGTGGAGAGCCGGCTTGTCGTCCTGGAGTTCTTCGAGGCGCAGGCGCACCCAGCGCGGCATGTCCGCGCCGCAGCCCGAGCAAAACCGCATGGTGTTGGCGTAGCCGGTGATCGGCATGATGCCCGGCACGATGGGGATTTTGATCCCCGCCTGCTCGCAACGCTCCATGAAATGGAAGTACGCGTCGGCGTTGTAGAAGAGCTGGGTCAGCGCGGCATCCGCGCCCGCCTCCACCTTGCGGCAGAAGTGCTCGAAGTCCTCGCTTGGGCTCGCTGCCTGCGGATGCATCTCGGGGTACGCGGCCACTTCAATCCTGAAGCCGTCGCCGTGCTCCTTGCGGATAAAGCTGACCAGTTCGCTGGCGAAGTGAAACTCGCCCGGCGCCGAGGCGGTCATGGCTGTTGCCGGCAGGTCGCCGCGCAGCGCGACGATGCGGCGGACCCCTGCGTCCGCATAGCGCTTAAGTAATTCCGCAATATGGGCGCGCGTTGAGCCCACGCATGTCAGGTGCGGCGCTGCTTCAATTCCGGTATTCCGCACCACGGACATGATCGTTTCATAGGTACCTTCTTGCGTCGAACCACCGGCGCCATAGGTGACCGAGAAGAAATCGGGCTTGACTTCAGCGAGCCGTGCAATCACAGCAGGCAGCTTCTCGGCGGCCTCCGGCGTGCGCGGTGGACCCAATTCAAACGAGAATGAATGGTTGGCTTTCATGGCCAGTTCGAAGTTTTCGGTTCACGGATCACAGGCCGGAGTTCGCAATTCTAAGTCTGGTTCGTCGTGCGTCGATCGAGAAGACCGGGAACGGTGAACCTTCAACCAGGAACTGCGAACAGTCGGGCCATTACTTGCAGGGGCTAAAGCCCCAATGTTTATGCGGCTTTGATGGCAGTCGGGGATAAATCCCCGACCTACCAGTCGTGCCCGTGTTACAAAACGGATTCTCGAAACACGCCCTAGTATCTGTAGTTCTCCGATTTGTACGGCCCTTCCACCGGCACGCCGATGTAGTCCGCCTGCTTCTTGGTGAGCGTCGTCAGCTTTACTCCGATCTTTTCGAGATGCAGCCGGGCAACTTCCTCGTCCAGCTTCTTCGGCAGCGTATAGACGTTCACCTTGTAGGTGTCTTTGTTCTTCCACAGATCGATCTGCGCCAGCGTCTGGTTGGCGAAGCTGTTCGACATGACAAAGCTCGGATGACCGGTTGCGCAACCGAGGTTCACGAGGCGGCCCTCGGCGAGGACGAAGATCGAGTGCCCGTCTGGGAATGTGTACTTATCCACCTGCGGCTTGATATTGATCTTGGTCACGCCCTTTGCTGCGTTCAGGCGGTCGATCTGAATCTCGTTGTCGAAGTGGCCAATGTTGCAGACGATGGCCTGGTCCTTCATCTTCTCCATGTGCTCGAGCGTGATGATGTCGGTGTTGCCGGTGCAGGAGACATAGATGTCACCACGGCCAAGCGTGTCTTCAACGGGCGCGACTTCGAATCCTTCCATCGCCGCCTGCAGCGCATTGATGGGGTCGATTTCCGTGACCACCACGCGCGCACCCATTCCGCGCAACGAATGCGACGAGCCCTTGCCCACGTCGCCGTATCCGCAGATGACTGCGACCTTGCCCGCGACCATCACGTCGGTCGCGCGCTTGATGCCATCGGCCAGTGACTCGCGGCAGCCGTAGAGATTGTCGAACTTGCTCTTCGTGACAGAGTCGTTCACGTTGATGGCCGGCACCAGCAATGTGCCCTGTTCCATCATCTTGTAGAGCCGGTGGACGCCGGTGGTGGTTTCTTCTGAAACGCCGCGCCAATCCTTCACCACGTTGTGCCAGTGGTTCTTGTCTTCGGCGTAAACCTTCTTCAAAAGATCCTTGATCACCTGCTCTTCGTGATTGCCGGAAGGCGTATCGACCCAGCGATCGCCGTTCTCAAGCTCATAGCCTTTGTGGATCAGCAGTGTCGCATCGCCGCCGTCGTCGACGATAAGCTCAGGCCCTTTGCCGCCCTTGTGTGTGAGCGCGCGATACGTGCACTCCCAATAGTCTTCGAGGCTCTCGCCCTTCCACGCGAACACCGGAACGCCCGCTGCTGCAATGGCCGCCGCTGCGTGGTCCTGCGTGGAGAAAATGTTGCAACTCGCCCAGCGCACTTCCGCGCCCAGGCTGACGAGAGTTTCAATCAGCACCGCTGTCTGAATGGTCATATGCAGCGACCCGGTTACGCGCACGCCCTGAAGCGGCTTTTCCGCGGCATATTTGTTGCGGATTGCCATCAGCCCCGGCATCTCCTGCTCGGCGATGATGATTTCCTTGCGGCCCCAATCGGCCAGGCTCAGGTCAGCCACTTTGAATTCGGTTCCAACATTTTCGAGGGTTGCGGTTGCCATTCAGATCTCCTTTTATCGTCGTATCGTGATATGTTGATATGTAACAGAATTCTCCTATGCCGTCAATCGTCAAAATCCGTTTGGTGTAAGCTCTGCCGATTGTGTGGCTTGGGTGGTGTCCTTTTTATTTTCGGACACCTTGCGTGAACTGGCCCCCGCAACTGGCGCGGGGTTTGGTGTCCGCGTGGGCACTCAGAATTTTTCGACCGCCGATGTGCCGGCCATCACGTCACGGGGAGTGTAGCACGTTACGGGCGCGCGTTGTCCGTGTGGAAATGCGGTGCGCATCTGGCGTGAGCGCGCGGCGCTTGCGGCGGGGTTCGGCTGCGGGCGTGGACACCAGCGGCGAGCAGCGCGCGCGATGGGCGCGCGGCTGAAAAACCATGCTCCCCTTTTTTCGGCGCGCGGGGTCCTATCGCGCGCGCGCTGGCTGCATGACCTGAGTGTGTTTTGTTTTTTGGGGCCCCGGTGTGGGCCGTGCGGCTGGCCCACCGCTAGCCGCGCTGAGCGCGAAGCGCGACGCATGCGCGGCGACGCGGCGCGAGCGGGGCACGCGCGCGAGCTTGCGAGAGCGTGAGCGGCGCGCGTGGGGCGCGAGCGCACCGGGCGTGGAGCGGAGGGGCGAGCGCGGCGAGTTTTCGCGCGAGCAGTCCAGCGGGCGCGGATGCTTCGACCTGGCTGATGCCGGCGCGGTGCACGGACGCGCGGCGTGGACCGGCCCCGAGCACCCACGCGCAGGGGCCGCAGCCCGCCGCGCGCCGGAGCGGGGACGAGACGAGATGCGCAGCGCATGGCGAGTGACGCGAGGCACCAGCGCGGCGCGAGACGCTGCGGCTGCGCGCACCGCATGCAGGTGTCGGCTGTTCCCATGGCGCGCTGGGGATTACGCCGACTGTCGGCGGCAGAGCAGCCTGCCGGGCGCGTGCCCGCCCTACTGCGTTGGCGTTGGGGGAGCCGGTGCCGGGGGGTGCGTCGCGGACCAAGCGTCGAAATCCCGCTCGCTGTCGATCCGGTCCTGATAGACCCACACTTCTGGCGCGGATTTGAAGTTGGTGTCGCTCGCGTTGGATATCGTGGTTGGCCTCCAGACTTTGCCGGTTTCGGTGTCCAGCATATAGACATCGGCGCGGGCGAGCGGGCTCATAAATATCTGGTACCTGCCCACGTGGGACTGCGCGGGCGCAGTGGCGCCGCCGTGGGTGGGTTGGTTGGTTGAGGAGTTTTCCCCGTTTGGGCGACGACGCACACGACCGCGGCGAGCGCAGCGGCGACTAGGGCCAGTTTCTTCATTCTTGCCTCCCATGCGGACTAGCGTAAGGCAGAGCTGCGATGGATGGCGTTTCCGTGATGCTGAGGGCTGCGGGTGTGCGCGGCGACGCGTCCTAACGCAAATCTGGGACTCGCTTTCGGGCGCTTTGGGTCGCCGCGCGGATTTCAGGCTACGGCTGCGCGTTGGTGCCCGATGTGACGGCGGGCACGGCTTAGGGATCCCGCGAGGGCCGCTGAAAAGTTCTCGCCAGCTCTGGTCCCCCGTGGTATTCGTTTTCCGTATCCCGCTGTTATCCCGCCCGGTGCTGGTTCGCCAAGGACAAACCTTATGTCCGTAGGGCCGTCTCAATTTGAAAAATTCGTTGAGGTTCTCCAAGCAGGAGCTCGTGTCAATAAAGGGTTCCGTTCAGGAGCACGTGCGCGGCGCGCGCGACGCGAGCGAGGCAGCCAATCGAACGCGGGAGGAGATACCGGCGCGCCTCGCTGACCTGCGCGTGCCAGCGGATGAGCGCGCTGAGGCCAGAGCCCTCCTAAGGAAGCAGCACTGGCAACAAGTCTTGTTGACCTGGGGAACGTGGCTCGCTTTCATCGCCGCGGCTTTCTATGCGGGGGTGGCGGCGTTCCAGCTCCGTGAGTTCAGGAGAACAAACGACCTGACCCAGCAGGCCCTGGCTAGCAGCGGGGATGCGCTCAGCAAGACTCTTACAAAAATGCAGGGCCAGATCGACGCAACGGGCGAGCTTTATCGTCAGACGCAGAGATTGGCGGCTGCGGCCGAGAAGGCCAATGCCAACGTTTTGGAGGCTGACCGCCCGTGGTTCGGGGCCGTCCTCACTGCGCAGGATGCCCTTGAGGTCGGCAAAGTTCCCAGCTATACGGTGGTGTTTCTCAATAGCGGCAAAAGGCCGGCCAGAGTGCTCGCCTCGGAGGTCGCCAGCGCTTGGTTCACTGCCTTTCCCAAGAGCCCGCGGTTCGACACAACACCCGGTGGGGTGAGGAGCAACGATTTTGTCGTCCCCAACGGCACTGTTGTTGTGAGGGCCAAGCTCTTCCACGACCCGCTGACCCAGGCCGAGATGGATGCCGCCACCAGCGGACCGCCGCGCCTTTATGTTTACGCCAGTATCGAATACATTGACGTTCGGACTCAGACCAGGCATTTCACCCACGCCTCTTGGGTTTTTATCGGAAACGACCCGGCGATCGCCAACGGGTTTTACAACTCCCCGGAATTTGAGGATGCGAATTAATGGCAGCGCCGCCAGCCCCCCCGCGCTAGCCGTGTTATCGCGGGCACGGCTTAGAGCAGTCCGCGGCGGTCGAGGATGTGGGCGAGTTTGTTGCGTGCGCGCGCGAGTCTGGTACGGGGCGGATTCGGGATTGCTGCGCATGAGGGCCGCCGCTTCGCTGCAGTCTGTGGCCGTGGCGATAGACGAGGGTGAGGAGCGCCTCTTGCTGGGTTGGCGTGAGCATGCCGAGCGTGCGCTCGAAATCGACGACGCGGACAATGCGCGCGTCGGCGAGGCGGTTGCTGCGCTTTTGCCAGCCTGTGGTTTTGTAGTTGGTTGTCCTGGCTGAGCGCAGCGCCGCGCGATCGTAGGCCCAGCGGCGAAGCGCGATGATGGCGAGGAGGTCGAACGTGTCGGTCATGGCTTTGGTTCTGGATCGTTGCGCGCCCAGGTCTCGGCATCTTCGCGGTCGAGCTCTTTGCCGAGCCGGATGAGGAGCGCGATCTGGCCTTCGTCGGTGTCGAGGTCCGGCGTGTCGTCGTGGGTTGTGGGGTGGGTGAGCCAGTGGGCCGCGTCCGGCGCGGGGGTGGTTGATTCCGCGCCGGGTTTGCGGGGTTCGCCGCTGATGGCTTCAAGCGGGTCCATCGGGCCGAGAGTACCACTGCTTGTGGTCTGCTGCAAGTGTGGCCCTATGGGTTGTGGTTTGGGCAGGTTGCGAGGATCCTGCGCGCGAGGGCGCTGGCCTCTTCCTGCATCTGGTTTGTGTCGTTGAGGGTGCAGAGCTTCCCAGGGCTCGTTGGCGGTGTGGTGGAGGATGCGCGCGAGGCGGGCGGCGGGCGCTGGCTGGCGCACCAGCGGGCCTTGCTTTTCGGCTGAGCCGTGGATTTCGTGCGTGCGCGGGTTCTTCATTTGGTTTTCCTTTGGCGTTTGGGTTTGGCCGGCGTGGCGAGGGCTGCGCCCGCTTGGAGCCGTGCTTCGATGCAGGCGCGCGTGCACCAGACGCCGACTCTCTGGATGCATGGGGTGTGGCTTGAGGCAGCCGGGGCACGTGATGGCGGCGGTGTCGGGTGTGGGGTGGGGGGTGGTCATGGCTTTTTGGCTCCTTTCTGTCTGAGGGTGCCGAGCGCAACCTGCGCGGCGTAGAGGAGTTGGGAGCCGTCGCGGCCGTCGAATACTTCGACCTGGATGCCCTGCGCGATGGCCGCAATGTAGGCGCGAATCGACGGCAGGGATTCCATGCGGGGCATGGCCAGTTTGTAGGCGACCTGGGCCATGCGGAGCGCCTTGGCTGCGGGCTGCCTTTCTCCTGCGCGAGGTCATAGGCGCGGGTCCACTCGGCCTTACAGAGTTCGAGGGCTTTGGTGGTGCGGCTGGTGCGGTCGCGCGGCGGCGCTGCTGCTTCGAGGTCGACGCGCTGCGTGCGGGCGATGAGTGCGAGTCTCATGCGGACTTATCCTTGCGCCACTGTGGGCTGTTGATGGCTTCGAGGTTGGCGAGGTCGACGGGTCTGAGGTCGTGATCGAGATACCAGATTGTTGACTGGAGGCTGCGGTGGCCGAGGAGCGCTTGCACGTCGCGCACGTCGCCGGTGTGCTTGTAGAGCGCGAGGGCTGTGGTGCGCCTGAGGTCGTGGGCCACGATGCGGCGCGTGAAACCGAGGCGCTTACGGTGCGCCCTGAGGTCGCGTTGCATGGCGCAGTTAAAGGCGCTGGGCTTAGCGGTGTCCGAAAGGTGGCGTCTGCCGAACCGCTTCCACAATTGGCGGATGAACGGCGTGGGGTCCGACATATCGCAGCGGTCGAGCAGCGCGCGGATTTCTTCGGTGGCCGGCAGGCTGACCGGCGCGTTCTTCTTGGTGATGAAGCGCAGGGTGCCGTTGGGCTGGTCGTAGTGTTGCGGCCCGAGCCGGACGGCGGTGCCGCTGCGGTGGCGAGATGCGAACAGAGGAGCAGCCAGAGTTTGAGCGGCGGCGGCGCTGTGCCGATCATGGTTTCGATTTCGCGCCTTTCGACGGTGACATTGCGCGCCGGATCGAAGCGCGATTGGACACTTCGTCGTCAAGCTTGGCAGTGCCGTGGTTGGCCCAGAGCCAGCGAAGGAGGCGGCGCAGCGCGCTCGCGGTGGTGGCCTTCGTGGTGTTCGTCCACGGCTTGCGGCTTAGCGCGTCGTCGGCTTCCTGCACAATTGCAGCGGAGATTTGGTGCGGCCTGAGGCTGCCCGCCGCTGCGATGAGGAGCTTGGATGCCGCGCGGATTGTGGACTGGTGTCGCCCTGGCGCTTCCGTGAGAAGGGTATTGGCGACGGTCTGCCCTTCCCGCGATGTTTTGGGTGGGCCAGCGCCTTTTGTTCCTGCTCAAATTTGAGAGCCGCGCGTGAGGATGCAAACGACTTGCGTTTGCGCGTGCCGCTGGCGTCGCGCCAATCGGCGTAATACTTACCTTGCTTTTCGAACATTCTGGCCCTTGCTTCTGGTGCGTGGAGCAGTGTGACACCGCTGGACACCACATGATGTGCGCGCGGCCCTTGTAGAATGAGGGTCCGCGTGTTAGTTGGACACTATGCCGTCAATCGTCAAAATGTTAAAGGTTGTGGCCGATCCAAATCGGCTGCGCATCTTGTTGCTTCTAAAGGCCGAAGAGCTTTCAGTGGCTGAGCTGCAGGAGATTCTGGGCATGGGCCAGAGCACCATCTCCACGCACCTCTCGCAGCTCAAGCAGGCGGAATTGGTGGAAGACCGCCGCACCGGCAAAAGCAATCTTTATCGCGTTTCGAATTCAAGTGCCGAGGGCGGCGTCCTAAGCCCCTTGATTGATCAGGCATCAAGTGAGATCGCGGAGGCGGAGGCCGACCAAGCCGCCATGCGGCGTGTATTGCGCAAGCGCCAGGATAAAACGCGCGCGTTTTTTGATAGCGTGGCCGGCCGCCTGGGGAAGGGTTACGTCCCGGGAAAATCGTGGAAGGGCCTGGCGGAGGTGCTGTTGCGCCTGATGCCGCCGCTGGTCGTGGCCGATCTGGGCGCGGGCGAGGGGGCATCCGCATTGCTGCTGGCGCAGCGCGCGAAGAAAGTGATTGCCGTCGACAGCTCCGCGCGAATGATTGAAGTTGGACGCGAACAGGCGCGGCGCCACGGAGTAAAGAACATTGACTACCGTCTCGGCGACATGGAAGAAATTCCCATCGGCGACGGTGAAGTTGAACTGGTCTTCTTCTCCCAGTCGCTGCACCATGCGCTGCACCCCGAACGCGCGCTGGCCGAGGCAGCGAGGATTCTCGTTCCCGGCGGCCGCATTTTCGTGCTCGATCTGCTTCGGCACCGGTTTGAGGAGGCGCGCGAGCTGTATGCCGATGAATGGCTCGGCTTCAGTGAAGCGGAGCTCGAAGCCATGCTGGAAACGGCGGGCTTCGTCAACGTCGAAGCTGCCGTCGTCGACAAGGAGCCGGATACGCCTCAGTTTCAGACTTTGCTTGTCGTCGGTGAAAAGAAGAAGTGAGCCCTCGAAGCGAATTTCGGCGCTGCAACGGCGCCGCGAACCGCCTGGGCGATTCTCCCAATTGTTCGTGAAGAGCCGCGGCATGAAACTCAATCGCGCCGTCAACCGTCATCTGCAAACGGGGAGTGGCTGCACGCCAGATTCTTCTCTTTCTGTCCATCGAATAGTGGTATGATCGGGGTCAATCGGCGGAAAAGCCGCGACAACAGCGAAGATTTGCGAGTCAGGTTGTTCAGGCGCCATTCCAAAGATCCAGGTTCCCCCCGACAAATTGGAGGTTCGACATGCGTACGTTGCTCAGTTTTTTGGGGCCCCTGCGGAGCCCGATCGTCGTTGTTTTTTGCGCAATTCTGATGTTGGGCTCCATGGCCTTTGGCGGGTCCAAGAAGAGTTCCGCGCAGTCCTCGAAGGGATCCGGATCGGGGTCGAGTTCCAGCGCACCGCCGCAAGGCAATGCCAGCGCCGCGAATCCCGAAGGATTTGCCATTGAGTCGGAGATGCTGACTTATACGGCGATGGATTCCGAAGCCACTGCGCTCACGTGCGGCATCGGACACAGCCTGGGCACTGCCGATGCCAGTTGCAATCCACAGCAGGTGAACGGACCGCCGGTAGGCGTGGTCGTGGTCGCGGGAGATTCCAGCGCTCTGTCCGAGTTCCAGCTCTGGCGCACCGACATTTCAACGATGGATATGCTGACGCTTCGCGCCAATCATTATTGCGCTCCGAGCGCATCAACACGCGCAGCCACAACTCTGGGCGGCACGATTCTGTCGATGTTCCCGGAAAGCCAGGCAGCCGAGTTTGCAGCGTCGCTGCTGAGCGCGACCGCAGAAACAAAGCCGCTCGAAGGCAACATCCTGGATCGCACGCTGGTGAACGACGTGGCGGGACACTTGAGAGCGCTGGGGATGGATGTCGTGATCCCGGACAGCTACATGCCGTATTCGCTGGCCGCTATTGACGCCAATCACTCGCCGTTTCTAACCAAGTACGTTGCGCTCATCAAGGCGCGCGGGTGCGTGGCTCCAGGATCGAGCGATAATGCGCAAGAGCCCCCCGCCGCTGATAACGGTACGCCGGGAGCAGCACCGGCAGACGCGCATACTGCGGCTGACAAGAAGGCGATCACGGACGCCATCGATGCCTACCTGAAGTCGCTCACCGAACCGGATGTCTTTGACCTTCCCAAACCGCCGGGAGGCGCGGCGCCGGACGAGCAAACGCCGCAGATCTCTCATTTGAATGCCGTACTCAGGGCCGATGGACTGGCTCAGGAACTCGACGCGGCTTCTCCCGACGCGCGATCCGGAGCCAACGGCATGTGGTATGTGCTCTCGCTCAAGGCGCTTGAATCAGGCGGGACGCTGCTCAAGTCAGGAAATGGAATTACGGGGACAAAGACAAGCTACAGCGGCGGAGCCGTCGGCACCTATGCGCTGTTCCGCTTGAACGGCGATGTCACATGCTCGGGCGTGTTCTTCAACTATGAGGCGCCAACGCTGACGAGTAAAATTCCGGACCTGCTGAAGACTCCCGGAGCGGCGGGAGGAAAAGTGGTTGGCGGTTGCCACTAGGATCAACATCGCCTCGAGTCGAAGCGGAGCCATGAATGGGATGAACTTGAAGGGGCAGGCATTGAGCCTGCCCCTTTCATTGTGCGACCGCTTGTGAGGTCGGCGCCAGTATTCGCGGATCGGCTCGCTGCTGAATCGAATGCGGCACTCGCCGATCTAGAATGGGTTGCACTACACTTTGGTGACACAGATACGATGGCGGCATCTCAAAAAGCAGCGCGAAAAACCGGAGCGGCGAATCCCGCGCGCCTGAACCGCGCGCAGCGCGCGCTCATCTTGAGGGCGCTTGCCGATCCGCGGCGGTTCGAGCTGTTGCAGCAGATCGCGGCGAACGGCTGCCCGCTGGGATGCGCGAAGGCGCTGGCCACCTTGCGCATCTCCGCCGCGACACTCTCGCACCACATCAAGGAGCTTGAAACGGCCGGCCTCATTGATGTGCGGCGCGAGGGGAAGTTCGCGTATCTCTCGCTGAGGCCGGGGGTTCTTGCGGGCCTGGCCGCTGGACTAGCCGCTCTTGAACCAGCCTCCGTTGCGAAGCCCTGATATCGAGTCGCCGAAAGCCGCTCATAAGAGGAAGCCCCAAATGCAGGCCCTTCGGCTGCGTTTGCCGCAAAAGCGCGGGAAACGCAGACTCAGGATGACCGCGGCTTTGTTGAACTCGCTTGAGAATCATGACACTGGAACATCTCCACAAAGCTTCTGAATCTTCTCTTACGGCCCTGAATCAATTCGATAGTTATCGAAATGTCGAACCGATGGCATTCCGGTAAGGGAGCAGACACATGAAGAATCTTGAAGGCAAAGTGGCGCTGGTTACCGGCGCATCGAAGGGCATCGGCGCGGCGATCGCCCGCGAGCTGGCGGCTCGCGGAGCCGCCGTAGCAGTCAACTACTCGGGCAGCAAAGCCGGCGCGGAAAAAGTTGTCGCCGACATCAAGGCCGCCGGCGGCAAGGCCATCGCGGTCCAGGCCGACCTTTCGAATCCCGACTCGGTGGGTCCATTCGTCAAGACCGTTGCAGAACAGCTTGGCCCCATCGACATCCTGGTGAATAATGCCGGCATTTATGAATTCGGCCCGCTGGATCAGATCACGCCCGAGCACTTCCACAAGCAGTTCGACCTGAACGTGCTTGGCTTGCTGCTGACGACCAAAGCCGCGGTCGAGCGCTTCAATCCCGCTGGCGGAAGCATCATCAACATCGGCTCGGTGGTCGCGTCAGGATTTGCGAATGCCGCAGTTTATAGCGCCACCAAAGGCGCCGTGAACACCATCACCACCTCGCTTGCCAAGGAACTCGGGCCGAAAAAGATTCGCGTGAACGCGCTGAACCCGGGCATGGTTGAGACCGAGGGCGCACATGCTGCCGGCTTCATCGGTAGCGAATTTGAAAAGCAAGCCGCCGCTGAAACGCCGCTTGGCCGCATCGGCCAGCCGCGCGATATCGCAGAGGTCGCAGCTTTCCTGGCCTCGGAGGATTCGGGCTGGCTCAGCGGTCAGACCGTCTATGCCTCTGGCGGCTACACCGGCTGAAGTGCCGGCTCGCCTCAAAAAACGCCGATCGCCGATGCGGGCCTGATCGTTATTCACTCTCGCTCGGCTTTCAGCAACTTCTCTTTGCGCTCGACTCCCCAGCGGTAGCCGGTAAGAGAGCCGCCAGCGCCCACCACGCGATGGCATGGGACGAGCAAGGCCACGCGATTGGTGGCGCAGGCTCGAGCCACAGCGCGCGTGGCCTTGGGATCACCCAGTTCCCGCGCCAACTCCGAGTAGCTGCGCGTTTCGCCGCGTGGAATCTGGCGGAGCGCCTGCCAGACGCGAAGCTGAAAGACGGTGCCCCTTAGATCAAGAGAGGTGGGCACCCGCGGTGCGGCAGCCCTTCGGACAAGATCCGTGCCTTCGCGAACGCTCTGGAGCGCGGCATCGACGAGGCGCGAAAGAGATGGATCGCGGCGCAAAGTGGCCGCGGAAAACTCCTCGCGCAGATTTTTCTCCGCTTCCGATTTGGTGCCGGCCAGCGAGAGCCAGCACAGCCCACGTTCCGTCGCGCCTACGATCATCCAGCCGAAGGGCGTGCGCGCCGAGGCAAATCCGATGCGCTCACCTTTGCCGCCTTGGGCAAAGCGCGCCGGTGTCATGCCTAGCTGACTTCCTTCATAAGCGCGGCTCGATGAGCTGAAGCCGGCTGTGTAGATGGCATCGGTGACGCTCTCGCCCTGCTTGAGAGCGCTGCGTAGCTGTCCCGCGCGCATGGCTCGCTGGTATTGCAAAGGGCTCACTCCCATTTCTCGTTTGAACAATCGCTGCACGGTGAAGGGGCTCAAGCCAACGATGCGGCCGAGCTCGTCGAGCTTCACCGTCCGGTCGAGGTGCGATTCAATATGGGCGCGAATCTGATCCAAGGGCCTGCTCGATGCAATCGAGGTGGGTTGGCAGCGAAGGCAGGGACGAAAGCCGGCGGTCTGTGCATCGGCCGCAGAACGAAAGAAGCGGACGTTCCGGCGCAGCGGCCTGCGGCTGGCGCATCCCGGACGGCAGAAGACGCCGGTTGTCGTGACGCCGTAAAAAAACCGCGCGTGCGGGTCGCGAGCGGCGAGCTGCTTCCAAGCGGCGTCGGGATCGAGAGTTGAAGTCGTCGTCATGAAGATGGTGCTTGTTGGTTTCGCAGGTGCGAGTTGTTCGGTTGCGGTCGATGTCGCGGTCATGGACTTCATGATCGCGCTGGCATGTTTTCCACGCTATCCGAATCTTGCCAGCAATTAACAAACCCAACGAATTCAGATGGATAGAGAGGATTGAGTGCAAGGCGCAAAAAGCACTGGCGCTGCATTGAAAACAAAAGAGTTGTTTGGCGAAAAATGCGCGAATTTTCGCGCTTTCTGGGGCATTTTTCGAGACCGATTTACTGATTCTAAACGACTTATTTGGCGAATATTTGGCGAAAAACAAGGAATTTTTCCTTTAATTATTTTTCGGGCGGCCGATTCGTTTGCAAATGACCGGCAAATGCCGGGCGGAAAAGCCCGGAAAAGAGTTGGCTGAAGGGCTGGCAAAGCGAACGATGCTGCGTCGTTCATCATGCTTTCAAGTATGCGCCGGAGCGCGGAAATGATCGGCAAACTTAAGTGATTTGGATGCAGCAATTTAGGAGAAAAGGGGCTTGACAGGCGCGAATCGTCCAAAGCCGCACTCCGTTTCCCACGAGCAATTCGGATTTTATTGTTGCAGCTATGCATCGTCGGGCTTGGGAAGTTCGCCGAATTCGCCTGGGTAATTGGAGACATACGCGAAGAGCAATTCCGTGAGGTTGTGAGGATACTGATAAAACTCCCGGTCCAATGCGTCAAGCTTTTCTTCAGTTTCATCAGGAAAATCGGAAGCAGCCGAGGTTATTGTCTCGGGGTCCGAAGGCAGCCCTTCCGGAAAGGCGGCGTCAATCGCCCGTCTGCAGATCGCAGCGGTGCGCGGAGCGCCAATTGTTTCGAGGGCTTCTGCAACAAATCCTGCAGTCTCAGCACTCGAATTCAAAAAATACTGCGAAAAGCCACCATTGTTTACCTCGGACTCCAATGCCCAGATCGCGGAAAAAACTTTCTGCTGCAGAGATTGAGTCTCAAAGTCCTCCTTGCCGAATTTCGTCTTGTCCGATTCAGAAAGTTCGATGAGGATTCCGTTCTTGTCCATGATTTGAAGGCTCCTTTATATTGCAACGAGAAATCGAAGTGGACTCAACCTGCCGATCTAATCTCGAACTTCTTTCGTACGTCTCCGACCTCAATTACAGATTCGTGAGCACCGCCTGCGCTCGCGCCAGATCCTCTTCCGTGTCCACGCCGATGGTGTCGCGCGGGGCGCCGGCCACATAAATGGCGATGCCGTTCTCGAGCAGGCGCAACTGCTCGAGGCGCTCGAGCTTTTCGAGCGGGGAGGGCGGCAGCGCGGCGAAGCGCTCCAAAGCGGCCTTGCGATGGGCATAGATTCCGAGATGCTTGCGGTAGCCGGTGAAGCCGATGGCGTCGCGGTCAAAGGGAATCGTGGCACGGGAGAAATACAAAGCGCGGCCGTCGAGCGCGGTGACAACTTTGACGGCATTGGGATTGGCGAATTCGTGCGGCGGGCAACGGACGGCGAGTGTAGAGACTTCAACTTCGGGCCGCCTAAATAAATCCAAAAGCGGAGGAAAGAAATCAGGCGTAAGGGTCGGCTCGTCGCCCTGGATGTTGACATAGATGTCGGCGTCGATCTGGCGGGCCACTTCCCTCACCCGGTCCGATCCGCTCGCGCAATCGGGCGAGGTCATGACGACGGGGATTGACCGCGCGCGGCACGCCTCGGCAACTTCATCTGCATCGGTGGCGACAACCACTGGATCCATGAGACCGCTGGCGCTGGCCGCGCGCCACACCCACTCCACCATGGGCCGCCCGGCGATGGGCCGCAGAACTTTCCGCGGCATGCGGGTGGATGCGAGCCGCGCCGGAATAACGGCTGCGATGCGGAGGGGACTCATGGAGACGAGTGTATGGGAACAGGGACCAAGGGACCAAGGGAAAGAGGGAACAAGGGGGCAAGAAACGGGCCGGCGGGTAAGAGGAATGGCTGAAAAACGAAATGCAGGTCCTTCGACTCCGTTTGGCTCAGGGAACGAGCCAAACTCCGCTCAGGATGACAGGTAATGAAATGCGGGTCCTTCGACTCCGATCGTCCGCGCGGCGGACGATCTCTCGCTCAGGATGACAGCACAAATGACGCGGCCAGCGCGCGTTCGGCGTGGGCGAGGGCTTCGGCGGCGGCCTCGGGGCTTTCGCTTTGGCGCTCGGCGAAGATGAATTCGACTTGAGTGAGTCCGATGACGCCGAGGATGGCGCGCAGATATGGCTCCTGAAATTCGAGAGCGCTCATGGGCGATCCAGCGGGATACGCGCCGCCGCGGGCACAGAAAACAAAGACTTTTTTGCCGGGCGGCACGAGCGGGACCACACCGCTTTCAGTGAAGTTGAAGGTGCGGCCTTCGCGGACGATCAGATCGATCCACGCTTTGAGCGAGGCGGGAATCGACAGATTCCACATGGGCACGCCGAGAACAAGCACATCGGCGGCGAGCAGCTCGTCAACAAAGCGGTCGGAAGAGGCCAGGACGCGCCTTCTTTCGGGCGTCGGTTCGCCGATGGGATCGAGAAATGCCTCGGCCATGGCTTCGTCGAGAAATGGAATGCGCTCGAGCGATGTGTTGTGATGGACGACAGTGCCCACGGGGTTTTGCCGGCGCCATCGGGCCACGAAAGCGGCGGCGAGGCGGCTGGAGACGGAAGCTGCGCGCGGACTCGAGTCGATGTGCAGCAGACTCGGCATTGGGATGCTCCGAAGTTTCGTAGAGTTGATGATTCAATTGTCGCAGGGAGAGGATCTGGCGGCTTGAAAGCCGCCAGTACAGCCGGTCTGGAGACCGGCGCTACGCGGCCGCGTGAGGATTGACCGGAATTTCTCAGCCCCGTAAAATCAAGTCTGGCGCGGTTTTACGCGCGCCTCCCCTTGTGGCGGGGTAGCTCAGATGGTTAGAGCGACGGATTCATAACCCGTAGGTCGGCAGTTCGATCCTGCCTCCCGCCACCAGCCTTCGCCCGCTTGCAGCGGGCTATGGCTCGGCGGCCCAGTTCATTATCCGACGAAAATGATTCCGAGAGAGCCGGGCGAAGGCTGTCGCGCCGGAGCGTTCTTGCGCAGGCGGACCCACTTGGCAGCAGCCGCTCGCTTTTCGCTCGCGCGGGGTCCGTGCCAAAGCAAAGAGTCTGATCCTTCGTCCGCCACGGCGGACTCAGGATTTCGCCTGCGGGCTCCCGCTCCGCTCACGCCCGCAATGCGGCTCAACTCCTGAAGGGGCTAAAGCCCTGACTGATCTCGCCGGCTTTATTGGCCCGGCTAAAGCCGTGCCCTTATTACAAGACGGCACCGTCCCTACGGGACTCAAAATCTATATCTCATCGCTTTCCCCACGCTGAAGCGCGGGGCTAATATCCTTTGCGCCTACGGCGCAGGCGACGGAACTGCCCGGCCGCAAGCACCTTCGCATCTCGTCATCGCACGATTTCCGGATGTGCTGCAGCCGCACGCTGACCGCTCGCGCGCGGTCCGTGCCAAGGCAAAGAGTCTGATCCTTCGTCCGCCACGGCGGACTCAGGATTTCGCCTGCGGGCTCCCGCTCCGCTCACGCCCGCAATGCGGCTCAATTTGCGGCTCAAAGTCTTGTCGATGCCGCATGTTAGAATTTGCCCACACCAGATTCCATGGCAGAACATTCCCCGCAAACCGACGCCGCGCTTGAAGTCATCGCCCCGGACGGCTCACGGGAGAAGATCGCCGTAACGCAGGACCCCTACAATATCGGGCGCGGAGGCGAGGGTGACAACGCGCTCCATCTTGACGATGGGCGCATCTCGCGCCGCTGCGCAGCGATTGTGGCCGAAGGCTCCGGCTACAAGCTGCAGGATCGCGGCAATCGTTACGGCCTGTTTGTGAACGGCGCCAAGGTCCAGGCGCACACGCTGCGCGATGGCGATCTGATCACCTTTGGCCTGGAAGACAGTTACCGGATCGTTTTTCATGCGGCAGCGGTCGCCGCCGCGGCCGGCCCGCAGTCGGTGGCCAACCTGCTCACGCGCATCGGTTCCATTTCCGACTTCGCGGGCACGACATTTTCCGGCGGACTAAACAAGCTGAATCTGCTGCTCGAAGCCACGTCGCTTTTGCACTCGCAGCTGCCTCTGGATGCCGTGCTGGGCTCGATGCTTGATCATGCGATCTCAATCACGCACGCCGACCGCGGCTTGCTCATCGTGCCGGACGCCGCGGGGGTGCTGCACGTTCACCAGGCTCGCAGCAACAAGGCGGAGGACCTGCCGCCGGAAACACTGAACCCGAGCCAGACGGCGATCAATCAGGCGATCAGCAAGAAGGCGGCCGTCATCACCGAGGACCTTAACCTGGCGGGCCTTGATCTAAAGGCGGCAGAGAGCATTGTCATCCAGGGGCTGCGCGCGGTGGTGGCGATTCCGCTGTACGCTTCGTCGCGTTCAACCGCGGATACGGGCGCCGATCAAGAGCGTGGCCAGTTGCTGGGCTTGATTTATCTCGACTCGCGGCGTATCGCGGCGTTCACCGCGCTCGACCGCCAGATTCTGGATGCTCTGGCGGTGCAGGCGGCGAGCATTATGGATAATGCGCGCCTGGTGGAGCGGGAACGCGAGCGCCAGCGGCTGGAGCAGGAGCTGTCGATTGCGAGGACCATTCAGCAGGCATTGCTGCCGCACGGGCTGAACGACTTCCCCCACCTGGCCGTGACCGGCGTGCACTATCCCTGCCATGAAGTTGGCGGCGACTATTTCGATGTGGTTCCGGTAAGCGAGAATCGCTCGGGAGTTCTGATTGCCGACGTGAGCGGCAAGGGTCTCGGAGCGGCGCTGCTGACGACGATGCTTCAAGGCGCGCTTTCGGGAATGACGATGGGCGCCGACCCGGTCAGGGTCTTCAATCACATCAACCGGTTCCTCTGCCACCACTCTGAGGTGGGCCGCTACGCCACCATGTTTATCGGCATGGTGGGTGAAGACGGCATGCTCGAGTACATCAAGGCTGGGCATCCGTCGCCCCTGCTTCTTCGCCAGGGCAAAGTGACGGAACTCTATACCGAGGGATCCTTCCCGGTGGGCCTGATCGCCGAGGCGGATTACCCGTCGGCGCGGCTCCAGCTGGAGCCGGAAGACACGCTGGTGCTTTTCAGCGACGGCGTAACCGAAGCCGAGGATCCCGATCACGAGTTGTTCGAGGTGACGGGCCTGACGAAGGTGCTTGAGGGCCGTGTCAACGAATCGGTTGAAGAGCTGAAGCAGGTAATCCTGGATGGGGTGCGGGCCTTCACACGGGGAGCAGACCAGTCCGACGACCTGACGCTGCTGGTGGTGCGCTACCGCAAGGCGGCGTAAAGCGCCGGAGGGTCAGGAGTCTGGAATTCGTTGGGGAGCGGTCCGGCGAAAATGCAGGTCCTTCGGCTTCGGCCGCTGCGGCGGCCTCCGCTCAGGATGACCCTCTCAATTTGATGCGGACTCCGAACAGGCCAGCGTGAGAAAGCTTAACGACTTATCGGCTGAAGAACCTAGCGCAGGGTTGGTACAATCCTGACCATGGGCGTCCCCAAGTGCATTGGAAGGTATGAGATCGTCGAGGAATTGGGCCGCGGCGCAATGGGGAGTGTCTTCAAGGCCAAGGACCCTGCCGTCGGCCGCATCGTCGCACTGAAGACGATCCATACCACGGCGCTCGAAGGCGCTCAAAGTGAAGAGTATCGAACTCGCTTCTACCGCGAAGCGCGCGCGTCGGGCGTGCTGGCGCATCCCGGCATTGTTCCGGTTTTTGACGTAGGCGAAGATCAGGGCGCGCCCTTCCTGGTGATGGAATTTGTCGAAGGCCGGACGCTGGCCGAAGCGATCAAAAAAGGCGAGCGATTCACCCTGGATCGCGTTTGCGAGATCGGCCAGCAGATCGCTGAAGCACTGGGTTACGCGCACCGCCAGGGCGTGATTCACCGCGACATCAAGCCAGCCAATATTCTGATGACCTCAAAAGAGGTTTACGGCAGCGAGCGGCCGCGCATCACTGACTTCGGCATCGCCAAGCTGGCGTCAAGCGACATTACGACCACCGGGCAATTGCTGGGCACGCCGTCGTTTATGCCGCCTGAGCAGTTCACGGGCTCGCCCATTGACGGCCGCGCCGACCTTTTTTCGCTGGGCGTGATTCTTTATTCGCTGGCCACCGGCGAGCAGCCATTCCCTGGCGAAACCATGACTGCCGTCTCGTACAAGGTCGTCTATACCGAACCGGTTCCGCCAGCGAAGCTTAATCCCGCCATTCCCGGGCGGATCGAAGCGGTGATCCTGAAGTGCCTGGCCAAGAGCCCTGCGGATCGATACCAGACTGGCGAAGAGCTGGCGCAGGACCTTGCGACGGTGCGCACGAGCGCCGTAACCAGCGTGATGCAGTCTGCGCCGCTGATGCCTTCAGCGATGGAGTCCGATGCCACGCTGGGTCCAAACGCGGTCTCGGCGTCTCTGAGGCCAGCCCCGGTGATTAAGGCTGACAAATCCGCGGCGCCGCAGGATCCAAAACCGCCGGCCGGCAAACCGCCGGCAGCAAAACCGGCAACACCGAAAAAGAAGTCTGAGGGCATCGTTGCCATTGCGCTGCTTTCTGTCGCGGTGGCCGGCGCGGCGATTGCCGGTGGCTGGTACTGGTACGCGCATCGCAAGCCGCCCGTTCCTCCCACCCAGGCGGTCACGGTTCCTGTCCCGCAGCCGCAGCCGACTCCTCAGCAAATTGAACCTCTTCCGGTTGGAACGCTTCCCGTGACCGCTCCTGAAACCAAGCCGACGAAACCAGAAGCCACGCCGAAAGCGACCAAGCCGTCAGCCGGCAAGCCCACCGCGGGCAAGACGGCAGCGCCTTCACCGCAGCCCGCGGCCCCAGTGACCCCGCCTTCCCCGGGCAATCCTGCTCAAACCGCTCCGGCCGCGGTTAAGCCTCCGGCGCCGGCACCTCCGGCCCCCGCTCCGGCAGCCTTTGATCCAAGGAAAGCCGACCCGAGCAAGAATGCCAAGCTGAAGATCGATGTGAGCAAGTTCCCCAAGGGCCTTCCCTTCATCGTGCAGATGAATAACAGGCCCTATATCCACTTCATCACCGGCGACGGCACCAACCTGGAAAATCTGTTTGCTCCGCCGGGCACGCAGCAGTTCCAGGTTTCGTTCAAAAGCGGCGGCGAGGAGTGGGATTCAAAGCCAGTGAGCACCGAATTCAAAGCCAAGAAGACGAAGACGCTGAAGATTCAGCTCATGGAGAATGGCAACTCGGTGTCGAAAATCACCCAGCCGATCTCTAAAGATGCGGCGCTGTCGATCTCCTTTTCCAGCAGCATCACCAACATCTTCTGATGTTTGGCGTTTGTAACAGGGCGTTCACAATTGTCCCGTAGCATCTGGATCGAAGAATCAGGATTCCCAACTCAAGAAAAGGGCGATGGAAATGGAACTCTCCACGCATGAAATGGACGGCGGCATCACGCGAGTCGAGCTGGATGGACGCATGGACATCGGGGGCGCCGCAGCCGTCGATATGAAGATGAATTTGATTGCCGGCAGCGCCAACAAACTTCTTATTGACTTGCAAAAGGTCACCTTCCTTGGTTCCATGGGATTGAGATCGATTGTTCTTCCCGCGCGGGCAGTGCGCAGCCGGGGCGGCAAAGTTGTCCTTTTTGCGCCCACCGAGATGGTGGAAGGAGTTCTAAAGGCGAGTAATATCGACACGCTTTTGCCGGTTCACCACGATCTGGCCACGGCCATCGCCGCGTTGCAATGAGCACCTTCTCCTGTCCGGTGTCGTCTATGCCCGCAGAAGACACAGCCAAACACGTGTCCCGGCTAACCCTGAAGAGCCAGCTTGACGACATGGCCGCGCTCTGGCCCTGGGTCGAGTCGCTCGGCGTGGAGTACGCCATTCCCGCCGACACACTTTTCGGTGTGCATCTTTGCCTTGAAGAGGCGATTTCAAACGTCATCCGGCATGGCTACAACGGGCAGGAGGGCAGCACACTGACGGTCGAGTGCGAGTCGCCAAACGCGCACGAAGTGGTTTTCACCATCGAGGATCAAGCGCCGCCGTTCGATCCGCTGGCGCCTGAGCATATTGAAGTATTGGCTGAGCCATCGCCGGAGGATTTTCTGAGGCCCGGAGGGCGCGGCATTCTGCTCATGCGCAAGTTCTCCCATACGATGGCGTATGAACGACTGGCCGGCGGCAATCGGCTGGCAATCGGGTTTTCGCTGCCTGAGTGACGGTCTCGTCCGGTTCCCGGCGCGGCCCGGGTTAACACTTTCGTTTGCTGTGTTCTAGTGTCCTGTCTCCAAAGTCCCTTGTAAAACAGACGAAGGACAAAAGCAGATCCTTCGACTCACCACCCCCAAACTGAAAGACGTTTGGGGCCCCTTTCGCTCAGGATGACAGCCCTTTTTCAAATGAAGTTTGGAGACGGGACACTAGCGCAGCGCTGCTGAGGCTCGTTCCTTGAATTGAGAACCCCAAATGCAGGTCATCCTGAGCAATCTTCATGCAAACTTTGGGAACAGACCCGGGGACTCCTAAGCCATCTTTGTGTGCCGCTTGCGCTATCATTACGTCTATAGAGAATGAGCGGCTGGCTTCCCCTCAGGGCTGCTCTGGTGGTGTGCGTGTCCCGATTTTTCCAGCGCTTTGTCTTTGTTGTCTCCCTGGTGATCTTTGCCGGCCTGGGCATAAGTTATGTTCTGGGCGAGTTCGGATATATCGGCGTACATGCCGGCGACGAACAGGACGCCGCCTACAAGCAAATGCGCGTCTACGCCGAGGTTCTGCGCAAGATTCAGAACTATTACGTGACCCAGCCCGACATTCCCGCCGTAACGACCGGCGCACTCCACGGACTTCTTGACTCGCTCGATCCCGATTCCAGTTATTTGACGCCGGACGAATACAAGACCTATAAAGACCGCCCCGCAACGGACAATGCGCAAGTGGGAATCACCATCTCCAAGCGGTTCGGATACGCCACGGTGGTGAATGTGCTGCCCGGATCGCCGGCCGACCAGGAGCATATGCGCGACGGCGACGTGATCGACCTGATTGACGGGCAGTCGACGCACGATCTGCCGCTGGCTATCGTTCGTTTCATGCTCTCCGGCAAACCCGGCACCTCGGTGACGCTTTCGGTCGTCAGGCCGTTTAAACCCGATCCCGACACGATCAAGCTGACGCGCGCGGCTCTTACGACGCCGCCGCTGGGCGAACAGTTCTACGAGAATGCCTCGATCCTTTATCTGAAGCCGGGGGTTTTGACGGCGGCTCGCGTCGACGACATCGCCGCCCGCATCAAGGCGGCCGGAAAAGGCAAGAAGATTCTCCTTGACCTGCGCGACACGACGGGCGAAGACCCCCAGCAGGGAGTGCGCCTGGCCAACTTCTTCATCAAGCAGGGAACGCTGGCGTCACTGGAGGGCCAGAAGTTCCCGCTGCAGACGTTCAACGCCGACCCGGCTCTCTTTTTGACGGACGCTCCCGTTGCGGTGCTGGTAAACCGCGGCACCTATGGCGCGCCGGAGATTACTGCCGCTGCCATTGAAGACCTGAAGCGCGGAGACGTGGTGGGCGAGCACACTTTTGGCGAGGGCACTGTACAAAAGACGATTGACCTGCCCGATGGCGCCGGCCTGATGCTGACCGTTGCGAAGTACGAGGATCCCGACGGGAAGAAGATTCAGGAAGTAGCGGTGACACCCAACGTGGTTGTGGCTTCGCCCGAAGACGATGGCGAGCCGATGCCTCCGTCGAATGGCGACGCGCCGCTCAATCAGGCGCTGTCGCTGTTGAAGGCCAAGAATGGCTAGCGAGGGTGGGGCACCCGGCAGATCTTGCAGGGTGCAGTTTGGCAGGGGCTAAAGCCCAGCTCATTCTGCTGATCTTTTTGGCCCGGCTAAAGCCGTGCCCTTGTTACAAAGCGAATTCTTGAAATAGCTCTAACCAGTTTGTGGGCGTCCTCTCCCGAATCTTGGCCGGTTGCGCGGACCGGTGCCCATTCCGAAAGCTGATGCGAGCTTTTTCCCACCGTTGACCGAGGGATTACGGGCGTGCGCGGCGCTCGATTCTTTTAAGCGATCCAATGCTAGCCTTAAGCTGAGGCACTCCTCCACCTCGCATGGCGGAGGCTTGCCCGTGAGGCCAGCCCTGCCTTGGCTACGACGCATAATCTGCCGCCCAAAGAGCGCGCCAAAGACCAACTGGGCGAGCGCGTGCCCGGCCGTGAGCGACGGCTTTCCCGGCCGCCGCTTCCCGCGCATCGCAGGCGCAAGCTCGCAGGGCGATCGGCCCTGGTCGCGCTGGTGCTGCTCGCGGCCATCACAGGCTCTCTGGCCGGGCTCACGCTGGTCTACTCCGTCAATCTTCCGCAGATTCAGGACCTGGAGCACTTCCAGCCCTCGACCGTGACCGACCTTTACGACCGCAAAGGCCGCATCATCGGTTCCTTCGCGCTGGAGCGTCGCGAAGTGGTGGGCTACGACGGGTTCGCGCCCATCCTGCGCCAGGCCGTGATTTCGATTGAAGACAAGAATTTCGAATCGCACTGGGGTATCAATGTTTTCCGCGTGGCCGGGGCAGCCTGGCACGATATCCGCAGCCACGGCCGCGCGCAGGGCGCTTCCACGCTCACCATGCAGCTGGCGCGGAATCTCTTTCTCTCTTCAGACCGCACTGCCATGCGGAAGATTCAGGAGGCTTACCTGGCCATCCAGATCGAGCGTGCCTTTACCAAGGAGCAGATCTTCACGCTCTACGGAAACCAGATTTACCTGGGCAGCGGGAATTATGGCTTTGAAGCTGCGTCGGAGTATTTCTTTTCAAAACACGCGAAGGACCTGACGCTGACGGAAGCAGCGCTGCTTGCCGGGCTGCCGAAGGGACCCGTGGCGTTTTCTCCGTTGCTCAACCCCGAGCGCGCGCTGCGCCGCCGCAATCTGGTGCTGAGCGAGATGGAAGGGGATGGCATCATCACACACGCCCAGGCGGAGGCGGCGCGCAACAGTCCACTTGGCCTGCATGTGGCGCGGCCCGCGGGCCTGCCGGCGCCGTGGTTCCAAGACGCGATCCGCGAAGAACTGGATAAGCGCTTCGGCTCCGAAGAAGTGCATGAGGACGGTTTGCGGGTTGACACGACGCTCGATCTCGACCTGCAGACGGTGGCCAATCGCGCCGTCGTGGAAGGCGTGGCCGCATACGAGCGCCGCCATGGCTGGCGCGGCAAATTGGACAATGTTCTCTCCGGCGATGTAACTCTGGAGAATTATCGCCATCCGGACTGGGCGGTGATAGCCGGGCCGGGCGATTACGTTCACGCGCTCGTGACGCGGGCATTGCCGTTGGAAATTCACGCGCGCATTGGACCGCGCGATCAGCCCGGTTCTGAAATCCTGCTGCTACCCGCCGACTGGCAATGGACCGGCGTGCGCTACGGCGACGCGCTCGCCAAACCTGGCGACATTATTTATGTGCGCATGACCGCGGCCAGCGTAAGCGGCGAGCGCCGCGCATCGCTCGAAGAGGACTCAGGCACGCAGGGCGCGCTGATGGCCATCGATAACACCAGCGGAGACGTGCTGGCCATGGTGGGCGGGCGCGACTACGCGGTCAGCGTCTTCAACCGGGCCACGCAGGCCGAGCGCCAGACCGGCTCCAGCTTCAAGCCTTATGTTTATACGGCGGCGATTGAGGACGGCGTCAAGCCTACAGACATCATCGTCGACGGGCCGACGCGCTTCGGCGATTACGTGCCGCACAATTACGAAAACGACTATAAGGGCGCGATGACGGTAGCCAACGCGTTCGCCGAGTCGCGCAATATTCCGGCACTCAAGCTGGCGGCACGCGTGGGCATTCACAAGGTGATCGACGTGGCTCACCGCTTCGGCGTCACTTCAAACATTCCTCCTTACCTGCCGGTTGCGCTGGGCGCGGTGGAGATTACGCTCGAGGAGCAGGTGGCGTCGTACGCGGTCTTCCCCAACGACGGTGTGCGCGTCGCTCCGCATCTCATCCGCAAAGTTTCAAACGCCGACGGAATCACGCTGTGGCAGGAGCGGCCTGCGGTAGACGAAGTGCTTGACCAGCAAACGGCGCGCACCATAATGACGCTGCTGCGCGGCGTAACCGATCACGGCACCGGCCAAGCGGCCAAACAGTTGAACCATCCGCTGGGCGGCAAGACGGGAACCACGAGCGACTTTACCGATGCCTGGTTTCTGGGTTTCTCACCCTCGGTTACATGCGGCGTGTGGGTGGGTAATGACAGCCGGGAGTCTCTGGGTGACAAGGAGACGGGCGCGGTGACCGCACTGCCCATCTGGATCAACTTCATGCGGGCGGCGATTGCCGGCAAGGACGACGAGCAGTTTCCGGGCGACGAGGACGGGGTTCCCCAGCAACCTGCGCCCGAGCCAAAATCGGTGCTCAAGGCTGCGGGGCTTCGCAGCCATTGGCCGCCGCCGGGCCGCGCTGTCAGGCCCGCTCTTCCTTCAAACCCCTGATTCCATCGCGAAGAGGCCGAATTTCTTTTTCTTCGGTCGTTGTTGATCGACCGGAAGTCCTGAGGCGATGCGAGCCATCGACTGGATCGCCCGCTGAATCTTCGACTCCTTCAGCGCCAATGGCGTTGCGGTGTTCTGCATCTCGCGAACAGCCGGATAATCATTGGGAATCCGCCACTGTGCCTGCCTGTTCAGGGCCTTTTCAATCGCCTGCACCTCGATGCCAAACATCTCGTCCTTGTGCCGGTTCAACACAATTTCAAGCTTGTGCGAATACGGCTGCAGGCATCCCGAAATCAGGCGATTGGCATTGCGCAGGTCGGCGATGCCGGCCTGCGTGACCAGATAGATCGTTGAAACCATATCGAACACGCGCGTTTCCGCCAGGTCCCAACGGGAGCCCGCATCAATGACCACGTACTCGAAGGTCTTGCAGGCGACATCGACCAACTTGTTGATGGCCTGATGGGTGACGCTGGATTTGGCAAAGTGGCCCGGCGCGCCGAGGACATACAAACCGGAGCTGTGTTGCGCCGTCAGTTTTTTCAGAAAAGTCGAGTCCAGCCGTTCGGGATCGCGCAGGGCATCGGCGGTGGAGAATTCGCCCGCGACTCCAAGGACCAGGGCGGCATCTCCAAGCGGCAGATCGAGGTCGATCAGGAGTGTTTCCCGCTTCGAATCCCTGGCCATGGAGATCGCGAAATTGCATGCCGCCGTGGTTCCTCCCGAGCCGCCCTTCGCTCCGAGAAACACAAACGACTTTCCCATTACCTTTCTCGTATCCGGCGCCAGCAGGCCGCGGCTGTTCGCCCGGCTGAAAGCATCTTCTAATACGCCAGGAGCGAAGGGATAGATCAGGAATTCCCTTACGCCGGCTCGCATGCATTGGATCAGCAACTCGTTATCGGGCGATGCCGAGTAGGCCATCGCGACGCCCGAGCCGCTGCGGCAAATGGACTCGATCGCCTTCATGACGGATTCCTGGTCTCCGTCAGCGGCCATCATGACGACTCCAAAATCCCGTTTCGCAAGTTCCAGGAAATCGTCAATGCCGGCAAGAGGCGTCACTCTGGGCAGCATCTCCGACGATCGCAGTGCGCAGAGAATGCCCGCAATGACGTTGCGGCGCTCGAGAATTGGGTCGACGATCGCGATCGACAAGGTTTTGGCGCGGCCACTCATGGCGTCTTGCGTGCCGGTATCGCTGCTCATTTCGATCATGTCTGGGGAGTTCAAAAGGGCAACCTTTCCCGGAGCCGCTGGCCCTGGCAATGAAGCCCCTCTATTGGGGGTCAACTCACCGGGACGGCGGACCGACTTCTGTGATACCTCGAAGTGGCGTGTGGTCGAATCAGCTCAAGTTTGCTGCACCGGGGTCTATTTCTAGGGCGATTCCGAGCGGGGGAGAAACTAAGAAGAGTCTAGCCTTCTGCGCCACCCAAGTCAATGAGCCGTCGCCCGGGGAGCGCTTGCAGCGAGATTAGGTTCCGGCTCGAGCAAAGTACCGCTTGGCCCGCGCAACGTCCTTCAAGATTTGGGCTTTCAGCGCTTCCGGCGAGGGCCAGGTTTTCTCGCCGCGCAGGCGCAGAAGAAACTCGAGCTCAAGCGGCGTGGTCTCGTCCAGATCGATCGGCTCGAAGTCGAGGATGTGCGATTCGACGGCAAACGACGCTTCACCGAACGTCGGCCGGTTGCCCACGTTCGTCACCGCCTGGAACGAACGACCGTTTACGTTGAGCCGCGTCACGTATACGCCGAAGGCCGGCAGCAGCCCGTCGTAGGCCGCAAGGTTCACCGTGGGCACCAGCAACCGCGTGCCGATGCCGCGCCCCGATGCCGGCGTCGAGAGTATCGAAAATGGCCGTCCCAGCATCCATCGCGCGCGGCGGATGTCGCCTGCCGCGACGAGCGCACGAACGGCGGAGCTTGAAACTTCAAGCCCGCGCACGCGAATGGCTTCGTGAACGTGCACCGCAAACCCGAGCTCTTCGCCCATCTCGGCCAGTTCGCGCACGCCCGCGGCAGCACCGCGCCCAAAGCGGAAGTTTTTCCCTTCGTGCATGCTGCGCACGCCCAGAGCCGCAATCAAAAACCGCTGTGCGAAGTCGCGCGGCGACAGATTGGCGAGAGCGGAATCGAATGCCAGCAGCAGCACCCCATCGATTCCCGTCTCAGCCAGAAGACGCAGCCTCTCGGGCAGTGGCGTGATCAGCTTCGGGGCCTGCGCCGGGCGCAGAAAGTGTTCAGGGTGGGGATTGAAAGTGATGGCTACCGCCCGTGCGCCGGTTGCTCGCGCCTCGGCTGCCGCGGCGCCAAGAATCGCGCGATGCCCGAGGTGCACGCCATCGAAGTTACCCACCGCCGCCACGGTGGGACCAAACCCGGACGGAATTTCGCTAAGGGAACGGAAGACCGTGAAGGCACTGCCGCGGGGAAGCGCCGCGTTACCGCCCGCCGATGTTTTCTTGCCGGACTCGATGGGGATGGCGCTCATAGCGTCACCGGCACCGTCAGCCCGTCGTGCGCCAAACGGACGCCCGCGGGAAGCGCGCGATTGGTTTCTTCATGGCCCAGGTCGTGCGAGATATGCGTGAACCAGGTTTGCCTGGCGCCGATGCGTCGCGACCATTCAACGGATTGTTCGACGGTAGAGTGACTGGGATGAGGCACGTGGCGGAGCGCCGAGATTCCCAGCACTTCAACACCCTTGAGAAGCGCGAAGCTCGACTCTGGAATTGCGCTCACATCGGTCATATAGGCCGCGTTGCCAAAGCGGAATCCTGCAATCGACTGTTCGCCATGCCACAGCGGAATGCGCACAAAGTCGACACCGTAAACGAGATTGTGATCGGAGAGCGGAACAATCTGGACGCGGGCGCGATTGATGTAGGTCGCCTGTGGCGAAATCGTGTAGTCGAAGGTTCGCGCGAGCGTTGCAGCAGCTTCCGGATCGGCGTAGAGCGGAATCGGACCGCCCTTCTTTGCGGCAATAAAGCTCAAGGGGCGCAAGTCGTCCATCCCCAGAATGTGGTCGGCGTGCCCGTGCGTATAGAGCACAGCATCCACATGCGTCAGCCGCTCGCGCAGCGCCTGTTCACGGAAGTCGGGGCCAGTATCGATGACCACAATGCGCTCGGCGCCGGAGTCCGGATCGGCCCAGCGGATCAGCACCGACGGCCTCAAACGGCGGTCGTGCGGATCGGGCGACGTGCACACCGGGCACCGGCAAGCCAGCGTGGGAACCCCCATCGAGGTTCCCGTTCCGAGAAATGTGAGGGTAGCTTGCATTGAACTTGTGGACGGTGGACGGTGAATGGTTGGCCGTGGTTTGCGGTTTCGCGATGAGCTACCGATTGCTGTTCACGGTTCACGAACCATAATTCACGGTCCTTGCGAAAAGCTTCACTTCTTCGCCGGCGGCACGGGCGGGACGGTGGGAGCGCTCATCATGCTAGTCAGTTCAAGAAACGCCATGCGCGCCTCAAAGAGAACCGTCTGGAGCATGCGATCCTCGGCGGGCGTCAGGTTACCCTTCGTTTTCTCCGCCAGAACGGCAAGCAGATCGATGGTAGCGCGGGCGCCCATGATGTCAACGCGCGGGCGCTGGCCTTCCTGCGTGCCCGCACCCATCTGAAGCATGGCGGTCACATAGAACTGCTGCACCAGATGCTCGAACCCTACCGGCGGCTGCGGGCCAACACCGGGGTTTTGCGCGCGAACCAGATCCTCAAGCCTTTGCGCCGAGGCATCGTATGCCGCCTTCTGCTCGTGGCTCTCGGCGGCCGTCGGCGCGGGAGGCAACTCGTCCAAAGCTCCCGGCTCTGCGGGTGCGGCATCCTTTGCTTCCTCATGCCGTGCTTCATTCACCACAAGGCGCGGACCGGGCGAGGGCTCTCCCGGCGTGGCGGGCGCCGTTTGCTCAGGCTCCCTGGGCGCCGAATGTCCGCCTTCTTTCTCTTCTTCCGCCTTCATCTTGCGGCGGTCGATCACTTCGAATTTTGGCGTATCGCTCATACCTTCAGTTTCTCATCCTCGCCAAGGGCTGCTCAATTCCTGCGTTTTTTCAGTTTTTGGGTTTTTGGACCAGCTTCGGCGGAGCTTCCAGAATCCGGGCCGAACCCTCGATAACCCCGGCTTTGTATGCGAAGGCCTGCCCGCGCTCTTCCGCTTCAGAGCGCACGATGCCCAGCGCAAAAACGCGGGGGCCAGCCGGTAGCTTTAGCTCGGACGCGCTGGTGATTTCTCCGGCAGCCGTTCCGTCTTCGAGCTTCAACTCCGTGCCGGCCTGGGGCACCGGCCCGGAAAGCTCAAGCGGCCGCAGATGCCTGTGCACTTTGCCCCGCGATCGAATCCTCTCCACGATCTCCTGGCCCAGGTAGCAGCCCTTGGCAAAGTGCAGCGCGCGCATCTGCGAAGTCTCCTGCGGCAGGTCGCGTTCGACCATATCGACACCGTACGCCGGAATCCCTTCCGCGATGCGAAATGCCTCAAGCGATCGGCAGCCGATTGGGGTGGCTCCGCCGGTGCGCAGGCATGACCATAACTTCGCCAGTCCCGCCGATGGCAGCCAGAACTCGTAGTGCTGCGCCAGGACGCCGTGGGTTCGCAGAATTCTCAGGTTCCAGCCGTTCCACTCGACCGTTGTCCCCGCCATCGCGCTCCCGATGACCGGCAGGCCGACGCGTTCCAGCACCTCACCCGCCTGCGGTCCGGTCATGCCAATGACCGTCTCCGAGCCCGCTTCGCCCGCCTGTTCTTCTCCGAGCGGGACCAACTCCACATCGTCCATGATGATGAACTTGTTGAGATGAGCCAGGAGCTTCTCGAATTGATCGGCTGCGATCTCCAGCTCCAGCTCGGACTCGCCGGCAAACGGCGTTCCCAATAGAGGGTCACCGCCGAGCGCAGCGGTTGCCGCAGCGCTTCGCCGCTTGGGCGAGGTTTCCTCGCCACCCCTCCAGACAGTCAAGTCGCCCTGGATGTGGCCTTGCGCGTTGAGCACCAGGTTCCAGGCGCCCGTGTTGGGGAATAGATCGTTGACAGTGTTGGTCACCATCCCGCTCAACCAGCGGAAGCGTTCGGCTCCGCGGACGGCGACCCGGCGCATCCAGCCCAGATCGTGGAGAGCGGCTCCGAAGGCCAGCGCCGCTGTTTCTGTTTCCGGCGCGTCCAACTCTGCGGGGGTCAACGCCCCCCGGTAAACGGCAAGCTCGCGAGACGTACGCGAAGACTCAAGAAGGGCGGCCAGCGCGGTGGCCTGCAGGGTTTGGGCTAGATCGATCTCAGACATGGGGAGCATTTCCGCGGATCTGCGCCGGATTTTCTCTTGAAACTTGGCGTCAAACCGCATCCTGATTATAGCCTTGAAGTGAGAAGCAGGAATCAGGGCTCGCGAACCCGGAAGCGCATCCAGATCCCGCAGGGAGAATGAATGAGAAATCGGCACATGATGGCGGCACTAACCCGGCGCTGGGGGATCGCTGCCCTCATGTTCACTGTGGCGTCGGCAGCATTTGCGCAGCAGCCGGCTCCCGCGTCCCAAAACGCCCAACCCGCACCCCAGCCGCCTGCGCCAGCCGCCGGCGCGGCAAAGCCTTCCGCGGCTCAGGACAATCAGACGAATTCGCAAGCCGGCAAATCGCAAGCCGGCAAATCCGCCACAAAGATTACGCCGGAACAGGCACAGCAACTCTTCGCGTTGGTCGACCAGCTCATCAAATTCTCATCCGACGAAACCGGCCTGCCCATCAAAAGCACTGTGAAGCGCACGCTCACCACGCGCTCCGCAGTCGAGAGCTACCTTGACGAAAAGTTCAACGAAGACCAGGGCGCCAAGCGCCTGGAGCGCGATGAGATCGTGCTGAAGAAGTTTGGCCTGCTGGACCACGATTTTGAGCTCAAGCCGTTTTTGCTGGCCCTCCTGAAGGAACAAATTGAGGCCTACTACGATTCCAAAACCAAGACCGTCAACATTCTCGATTGGATCGATCCCGATGAGCAGAAGCCGGTGATGGCCCATGAGCTGACGCACGCTTTGCAGGATCAGCACTCGGACCTGGAGAAGTGGGACAATCAGACACCGGACGACGTCTCGAAGGACGCGGCCGGCGACCAGGATCACCTGGCCCGCGATGAGATGGACACGGCGCGCGACGCCGTGGCGGAAGGCCAGGCGACCGCCGTGATGATGGACTACGTGCTGAAGCCCATGGGCATGAGCCTGATCAAGGATCCTGAGGTGCTGGATGCCGCCAGGTCGCGAATGACCTCCTCTGAAGATTCGCCCGTGATGGCGCGCGCGCCGCTCCTACTTTCGGAATCGATGCTCTTCCCTTACCGCGAGGGCCTCAGCTTCGAGCAGGACATCTGGATGGACCAGGGCCAGGCCGCGGCCTTTGCCGGCACGCTCGACCGCCCGCCGTCGTCGAGTTGGGAGATCATCAATCCGCGCGTGTATGAGCAGAAGAAAATTCCGGCGATTCCGCTGCTGCCCAACATTCATCCGCTGGTCGATGCGGAATACGTGCCGTACGACATCGGCCAGATCGGCGAGCTTGACGTGCACATCATCACCGAGCTTTTTGGCGGCGACAACGCATCGCGCGACCTGACGCCGGCCTGGGATGGCGGTCTCTACTGGGCCGGCCAGCTGCGCAGCGCCACCACGCCTGAAGAACAGGCCAGCACGAAATCCATCGGCCTCTTTTATCTTTCCGTCTGGAAGAGCGCCGACTCCGCGCAGGTCTTCAGCAAGCTCTACGCGAAGAACCTGGGCCGCAAATACTCCGGCGTTCAGTTGCAGACCACGGCCGATCTCAACGCTCCCTCCGGTGATGGGTCTGTGGAGCAGGTCTACTCCACCGGCGAGGGGCCTGTGGTCATCACCACGCGCGGCAAACTGGTTTTTGTCGCGGAGAGCTTTCCGCTGCCGCTCGCGCGCAAGCTCACTTCGCTGATTCTCGATGCCCAGGGCGGAGGAGCGATGCAGATGACGTCGGTTCCGCCGCGCCGCGCCGATCCTGACCCGGAGCAGCCCGCAGCGGCAAGCACGGTGGGATGGTCCACCGAGCCGCAGAGCCTCTCCGGCGATCTGGTGCGCTTCTTCGGCGATTGCGGCGTGATGAAAGCGGCAGTGGACGCGGAGTTGCGGGCTGTTGGAAGATAATTCGCCGCGAATCTCGCAACCTGGACGCATTGCTTCCGCGGTAGTTTTCAGAAATACGTTGTCGTGCGAGCGTTCCAAATGCAGATCCTTCGAGTCCGTTTGCCGCGAGAGCGCGGCGAACTCCTCTCAGGATGACCACGCATTTGATGAGCGAGCTTCAGACTCATGGGACACGTGGAAAAACGGTCCCCAATCCGCTCCTGCGCGCACAGCATTCGCTCTCTCCGCCGCGTTATGATGAAAAGCCGGGCGGCGTTCCACGCCCTCACGTTTCGGACTAAACTCCGGCGGAATCAAGGAGACACGCACGTGCAAGGCAAGCTCGAACTGATGATGGGACCCATGCGCAGCAACAAAACCGCGGAGTGCAGCGCCGCGCCGAGATGCGCCGCCAATACGCGAAGCAATACGTCATGGTGCTCAAGCCCAGTGACGATACCAAGGGCGGTCCCGGCGTGGTTGAAAGCCGCAATCCCAACGGCGGCGGCAAAATGAGCGCCGTTGAATTCCCCGCCGCCGATCCGTGGGAGGTGCTGGACGCGATTCGCGACACCGAGCAGAAAATCGGCAAGCGCGTTGAGTGCATCGCGATCGACGAAGGCCAATTTGTCGATCAGCTTTTTCTCTTCGTCAAGCATCTGCTGGATGCCGGCCACGACGTTCTTGTGGCCGGCCTGGACCTCGACTTTCGCGCCATGCCGTTCGGCGAGATGCTCAACCTGACCTGGCTGGTGAACGCTTACGGCGGCAGCATCACCGAGTGCATGGCCTACTGCAGTTGCGGAGCTCGCGCCCTCTACTCGCAGCGGCTGATCGACGGCAAGCCCGCGGCCTTCGACTGTCCCGTCAAAGTACCGGGCGACTCCTACGAGCCGCGCTGCGCAGAGCACTTCGTCCTCCCCGGACGCCCGCACTAGACACGGCGACCAAACTGCCTGTGCGCGACGTGCGGATTCCGGATGTTACTTGTTCATCGTTTGCAGAGGCAAGAACAGCGAAAACACTGTTCCATGGCGTTGAGGATCGGTGGTGCTGCGAAGAGAAATCCTGCCATTGTGCTTCTTGATAATGCCTTCGGTCACCCATAAACCAAGGCCCGTCCCCGTGCTTTCCCTGGTGGACACAAACGGCTCGAAGACTCTCTTCTGAAACTCTCGCGGAATCCCTTCGCCGGTATCGGCAACCGTAACGCGGATGCCCGCCTGGCAGGGATCGCGCCATGAGCGTCCGTTCGCGACGCGGATCCGCAGCCTGCCGGAGATACTGGAGCGCATCGAGCGAATTACTGATCAGGTTTGCAAACACCTGACGCAATTCCTCATTGAAGCAGCGCAGCTTTTCACGGGTCCGATATTCGCGCTCGACCACGATGGAGCGGGACTCCAGCCGCGACTTGAAAAAGTTCAGAACGGAGTCCATGGTCGCGCTCAGATCCACCAGCGCGGGCGCGGTCGATTGATTGTGAAAACGCAGCATCTGGGTCGCAACCTGAACTGCCCGGGAGAGTTCCTGATCCGCCAACGTCAGGTAGTTGCGCGTGTCGCCGTTCAAGGTGGGGTCGAGCAACGCAAGATAAAGGAAGTTCACGACCGAGTTCAACGGATTGTTAATCTCGTGAGACATACTGGCCGCCAACCGTGCCGCTGCACTCAGTTTTTCGGTTCGCCGCAGTCCCTCCTCAGCGACTTTCTGGTCGTGAATGTCGGTCGTACTGCCCAGCCATCGTGTTACGCGGCCGGCTTCGTCGCGCATTGGGACCGCACGGGCAAGGAAGTAACGATACGCCCCATCGTGCCGGCGAAGACGGTACGAATTTGTGTATGGTTCTCCCGTTTCGATGCTATGTTTCCAATTCTCGATCGTGGCGCCAACATCATCGGGATGGACTGCTTCGAATGCGTGGCTTTGGAGCCATTCAGGCGGCTTACCTACATAGTCGAGCAAGCGTTGGTTGCAGTAAATATACCGGCCGTCGCCGTCTCTGATCCAGACGAATTCCGGCAAGCTTTCTGCCAAAACGCGGAACCGTTCCTCGCGCTCCCGCAAGGCCGCCTCGGTCCTTTTTTGCTGCGTTAGATCCTGGATGAAGGCGACGTACACATCCTGCGATCCCTCAAGCAACGCGTAGCCGCAAGCAATCGGCACTCTGCTGCCATCTTTGCGGATGTACTCCTTCTCGTAGGGCGTGCAGCTGCCCCGCTCAGCTGCCTCTGCGATATGAAATGCATCCAGCTTCTGATATTCCGGCGGGGTCATCCTGTCCCAACGAACCTGGCCGGCCTCGAGTTCCGCGCGGGTATAGCCCACGATGCGCAGGAATTCGTCGTTGCCTTCGAAGAAGGCGCCAAACCTGTCGGGAATACAAATGCCCAGAAGGTCCGACTCGAACAGCTTGCGGAACCGCGATTCGCTGACCCGCAGCGCTTCTTCGGTTGCCTTGCGATCGGTAATGTCCCGACCGATTCCCACCACGCCGATAATGTTTCCATGGGCATCGCGGCATGCGCTCTTAACGGTATGGAGGCAGCGTAAGCCGCTCGCGGTCGGTGTTTCCAACTCGAATGTCAGAGATCCATCGGCGGCAACCGCTTCGCGGTCTTCTTGCTGCAATCGCTCCGCAATTTCGCGCGGAAACAAATCGAAGTCATCCTTGCCGGCAGCTTCCTCCGGTGTCATGCCGACGGCGCCTGCGGCCGCACGATTCAGCATCAGGTATCGTCCGTTGCGGTCCTTCAGGAAAACATAATCCGTCGTCGCGTCCATCACCGACCGCAGGATTGCCTCGTTACGCTGGGCAGCCTTCAGTGCGAATTTGATATCCGTCAGGTCGGTATTGGTTACCAAACGCGCCGCAGGCATTCCCGCCGAATCGCGAAGCAGACTCCACTTCGTAAGGACGTCGATTCTCGTGCCATCACGGTGCGATCGCGAGACTTCGCCTTGCCAATAACCGTCGCGCAAGAGCACTCTCACGAGCTGCTCGTAGGGCATTGGAAGTTTTGCTTTCAGCAACTCCCGGTCGTCCTTGCCCATCGCCTCGCCGGCTGTCCATCCGTAGAGCCGTTCGGCGCCCTGGTTCCAATAGCTGATCTCCCCATCCAGAGAGGTGACGAAGATGGCGTCGCTCGATCAGATCCAGGAGAGCAGCTTGTTTGCGCAATTCCTCCTGGTCGCGGAGGCTATCGGTGACGTCCATTGATAAGCCACCGACAAAACGGCTGCCCTTGGCCTCCTGGATGGGAAACTTGATGACGAGAAACGATCGCCGCATTCCATCAGTTTCCAGAACTTCGATGGTCCGAACCGGCTTGTTCGAAGCCAGCACTGCAACGTCGATCGCGCGTATTCGCTTGCCCAGCCCGGGTCCAAACAACTCCTCGTCCGTCTTGCCGCGGAAACTCGCAATGGTCGGGACCGCTTCTCTGGCTGCACGGTTATCGAATATGTGCCGTCCCTCTTCGTCTTTCACGCAGACGCAGGCAGGCAGGTTTTCAAGAAAGGACTCAAGAACATCACCGCTGTTCCGAAGTTGTTCCCACTTTTGCCGGGCCTCGTCTTCAGTGCGCGTTGCTTCGGTGGCGCGATCTTTCTCATGCACTAGCCTGGCGGACGTTTCGCGAGTGACGATGCTCAACCCAATTTCGGTCCCGGCGTCGTCGCGAAGCAGGCTGACCTCAGACTCAACAGCAAGCCGGCGGCCGTCGCTCAAAATGTGCAATAAATTTCCGGTCCACGTTCCGCTTTTTCGGATCGCGTTTAAAACCGACTGGTCGTCGTCTCCGCTCAAATATTCCCAGGCATAGCAACTTCTGATCGGTTGGCCGAGTACATCTTCAGCGGTGCGTCCATACAGTCGCTCGGCGCCCTGGCTCCAAAACAAGATGCGGCCATCGAGGCCGATCGCCACCGCTGAAATATTCGCCAGGATGCTTGCTGCAGAGACAGGGCCCTGGACCTCCATACAAAGCCTCCAACAGTAGACCGAAGCGCGGATAAGCGGGAGAAAAGCTGACTTTTGGAAATGCTCCGGAAAGGGGAAGGACTGTGAACTGGCAACAACATTCAGCCAGCGGAACCAAATTATAAGGTGAAACTATCTTTTGAGTCCAGCAGACTCAGTGTGTTCCGGCACCTGGGAGGTTTCGATTGTACGAGGCATAGGGCAAAGGAATAGACTCGACAGCCGGGCGAGGCCGGGCTCGTATCTGATCGAATGTGGCAAACCGCGAGCTATTGGTATCGTCAAGGGACTCGAGTTGGGCGTTAGTGGCAAACTCGTTCGGGAACTTGTGTGAGCAATTGAAGGCCTGGCGATTCCCGGACAAGCCTCCACGGCTCCTGAAAGAGAGGACGCCGGTTGTAATTCTTCGTCAGAAGCAACTGAACGTCGCTGATGTGGCGTTCGTAAAATGCGCCTTCGCAAAAGGCCAGGTAATAGTCCCACATCCTTATGAACCGATCGTCTAATCCCAAAGTCTTGACTGCGGCGATGGAGTTGAGGAAGCGCTCGCGCCAGGCAGCCAGAGTGCGGGCGTAATGCGCCCCCATGTCCTCGGCGTGGAAGAGCGAGAGCCGAGTTGCGCGGGCGAGTGAGTCCAGAACTCCCCGCAACGAAGCCAGTTGAGCGCCGGGAAAGATGTACTTCTGTATCCAGTCGCTTTGTTTCACGTATTGAGCGAATCTTTGCTCGTTCATCGTGATCGTCTGCAGCAGCATGGAGCCGTCCGGCTTGAGTAACCGGTCACAGACGCCGAAAAACTCGTCATAGTGTTCAAAACCCACGGCCTCGAACATCTCGATGCTGACGATCTTGTCGAAACTGCCGCTCAACTCGCGGTAATCCTTCAGCAGAAGTTCAATGCGCCGATCCCAGTCGGCGGCATCGAACAACGCACGAGCATGCTCATATTGTTGTCGACTGATCGTCGTCGTCGTCACCCGGCAGCCATAATTGCGTGCGGCATGCAAGGCAAAGGCGCCCCACCCCGTTCCTATCTCCAGAACACGATCACCCGGCTGCAGTTTCAGCTTCTGGCAGATACGATCCAGCTTCTGAAACTGGGCCGTTTCGAGTGAATCCACGGGCGTTTCGTACCAGGCGCAGGAGTAAACCATTCTTTGATCGAGGAAGAGCTGGAAGAATTCATTGCTGAGGTCATAATGCGCTTGAATATTGCGCCGGCTGCCCTCTACAGTGTTCTTTCTGAAACGGTGGCGAAGACGATCAACGAGGCGGCTAAGCGATGAGAAAATCGTATTGGACGTCTCCAGTTGCGCCAGATTCCGCACCGCCAGCCGGGTGAGCGAGACCAGATCGGGCGTGGACCAATCCTCGTCCATATACGCTTCGCCGATCGCCGTATCGCCGCCCAGAAGAGCGCGCGTGAAGAACCGCTCCCGGTGCACAACGAGCTGTGCGCTGAGTTCTGACTGGGTGTCTCCGAAGGTGAGCGTTCGCTCCGGAAGCACCAGTTCGAGCGAGCCGCCCTGCAGTCTTCCGAGCGTGGACAGGAACAATTTTTTCGCCGTGGATTGAAAAATATCTTTCATCGCTTCATACCTCGTTTGCATTCCGGCGCGGATGCGTGAATACCGGCACCTTTTTCAGATAGAGCCGCAAGGCCTCCCAGTGGATGGCACCGATCACCTTGGCGGTCATCCAGGGATGAGAGAGAAGCGCGCGATGCAGTGACCCCGCGCTCCATGACCTGCGCTCCAGGTTCAGCGTCGCGTCGAAGAACGGCTTGCCGTCTTCGATTGTGTCCATGTGCGCAACGAGCTTCCGGTCCGGCGGCGTAAGTGTGAAAGTGTAGTCCAGCTTCATGCTCATGAAGGGCGAAACGTGAAGGGCCTTGGCTCGGCGATAGCGCTTTGCGTTGGACGAAGGCAATTCGTTGTCCTGGCACAGCCAGTAATTATGGCTCTCTCCGAAGGTGCTGTTCACCTCAGCAAGAACAAGCTGGAGCCGCTCCTGTGCGTCGTAGCAATAGAAGAATGAAATCGGATTGAAGTTATAGCCGAGATACCGGAGGTGGGTTAATAGAAACACCTGACCATCGGGCAAAGAAAGTCCATCAGCGGCCGCATCTCGCTCCAGCCGCTGTCTGAGCGAAAGGCCGGGGTCTCCGAAATGATCGCGCTCATGGTAGCTGGCCCAGTTAAAGCGGTTGTAACTCAGTAGCGGAGAAATTCCGGTGAGCTCCGGTATCCGGTCAATATCCAGAAAGGCCATGAACACGCCATACGAAAAGTTGTGCGGCACAGGACGGAACCTGCGGTGTCTTACGGTGCCGAAATAGATTGCCGAGTCCATGGCTTAATTCACCGCAGAAAGCGCGCGGGCCACGCGCAATGCCGAGTTCAACCCATCCTCGTGAAAGCCGTAGAACCAGTACGCCCCGCAGTAATGCGTCCGGTTCCGGCCGCTGATCTCGCTCCAGCGGGCCTGTGCGCGGATTGCCTGGTGTGTGTAAAGGGGGTGATGGTAAACGATCTTCCGCAGCACCTTGGCATCATCGATCACGTCTTCCCCGTTGAGCGTGACGCAGTAGTTTTGAGCGGAATTGAGCGACTGCAGCCGGTTCATGTGATACGTCACCGCGACTGCGCTTTTTCCATTCAGTCCGAGATTGTAGTTCCAGCTTGCCCGTGCGACAGTGCGGCTGGGCAACAACGAAGCATCCGTGTGCAGGGTTGCAACGTTGCGGCTGGTTCTGAAGTTTCCCAGCACGTCGCGCTCAACCTCGGTTGGTTGCTTCAGCAGCGGGAGAATCTGGTTGCCATGGCAGGCAAACACGACCTGATCGAAATCCATCGCGGGGCGATCGTGGAAATTCAGCGTCACGCTGTTTTCCTGCCGGCTCACCGATGCAATGCGCGCACCGAGAAAGATTCGCTCCTCGAATGGCGCCGTCAACAACGGAATGTATGTATGGCTGCCGCCACGAATCACCTTCCACTTTGGATGAGTATTGATGCCCAACATGCCGTGGTTCGAGAAGAAGCGCAGGAGCGTGAGCGCCGGAAAAGAGCGAATGGAATCGAGCGACATGGACCAGACTGCCGATGCCATGGGAAACAGGTAGCGATCCGCGAAGGCCTGGTGGTATCGGCCTTCGTCCATCACGTCTCCGATCGTGGCCGATTCGGCTCCCGGCTGGTCGAGCAGTGTTGGCGCCGTGCGATTGAAGCGCAGGATTTCTGTGAGCAGCAGGTAATGCTGGCGCCGCAACAGATTCGAACGCTGCGCAAAGAACCCGTTGATGCCGCGGCTCGAATACTGGAATCCGGTCTGGCGGCAGGCGACGGAGAACGACATGTCGCTGGGATTTGTTTCTACTCCGAGTTCCGACAATAGCTTCACCAAATTGGGATACGTCCGATCGTTGTGGACGATGAATCCGGTATCAACAGGGATCGGATCGCCGCCGTTCTCGACCATCACAGTGTTGGTGTGTCCACCGAGGCGCGGTTCCTTCTCGAAAAGGAAAATCTCGTGCTTGCGGCTCAGGTACCAGCCTGCCGCGAGGCCAGAGATGCCGCTGCCGATGATCGCGATGCGCATCAGGCCGCTCCCCGGACCCGTTGGCTTGGTTCTCGAAATGGCCTCAGGTCGCGAGCGATGCCCAGAAAGCTCAGAACTTTCAGCACGGCATACGTGATATCCACTTCCCACCAGCGATACCCCTGGCGGCAGCTGGCCATAGAGAAGTGATGGTTGTTGTGCCATCCCTCGCCGAAGGTGAGCAAGGCCAGAAGCCAGTTATTGCGGCTCTGATCCGGCGTTTCAAAACGACGGCTGCCGAAGACATGGGCCAGCGAATTGATGCAGAATGTGGCGTGATAGAGCAGGACGGTGGAAACCAGAAATCCCCATACAAACGCGGCCGGCCCGCCGATGAGCAGAATCAGAAGCGCAAAGACAACCGCCGGAACCCAGTGGTAGCGATCGAGCCAGCGCAGCTCGGGAAATTTTGTGAAATCCGCAATCCGCTTTTCGTCGTAGTTGTCGTACTCGTTCGAGAGGATCCATCCCACGTGCGCCCACCAGAAGCCGCGCAGGCCCGGCGAGTGAACATCCGGCTCGGCGTCGGAATAGCGGTGGTGCCAGCGGTGATGAGCGGCCCACCACAAAACGCCTTTTTGAGCGGAAGTTTGTGCCAGCGCAGCCATGCAGAACTGAGCCACGCGGCCCAGCTTGTAGCTGCGGTGGCTGAAATACCGGTGATAGCCGGCTGTAACGGCGAACATCCTGATGGAATAGGTTGCCGCTGTCCAAACCAGCAGACGAGGAGAGAACGGGACAAAAAATACCCCCAGTACGCCAAGGTGTATCAGCACAAACAGTGCAACCACGCGGAACTCGTAGCGGCCAGATCGCGAATCCAAGACAACCTCCCATGCGCCCCTGGCAGGGCACAGGAACCCAGATTAGCGGAGCGCACGCATACTGTCAAGTGTTTGTCCATGACAAATGCTTGACACAGCTAAATGAGTAGGTTATTGTTGCACTATGAGTTCCCAGAGCGCGGCGCAATACCCGATTCGGGCGACGGCAAACTTGACAGGCCTCAGCATTGATACGTTGCGGGCCTGGGAGCGCCGTTACAACGCGGTTACGCCGATCCGCGGCGAACGGGGACGCGTCTACGGCGAGGGACACATCCGCAGGCTCATCCTGCTGCGCGACGTAGTGGCGCGGGGGCACGCAATTGGACAGGTGGCGGGACTGGAAGACGGCGAGCTGGAAAAACTCTTGCTGGGTCCGGCAACGATCGCAAATCCCTCAGTGCCCGGCAGGATAGAGCCTCCCGCAGGCGATCCTCTGGCCCCCGTCGTGGCGGCCATCGAGTCGTTCGACTATGCAACGGCCAACTTTCTTCTAGGCAGACTGGCAGCATTGCTGCCCGTTGACAGGCTGGTGAGTGAGGTTGTGCTTCCGCTGATGAGGCTGGTCGGGGAACGCTGGCACGATGGCACCTTGAGCATCGCCCAGGAGCACATGACTTCGTCGATCCTGCGCAACCTGCTGGGCGGGCTGGTTCGCCTCGACACAACCTCCAATCTGTCGCAACGGATTCTCTTTGCGACACCGGCTGGAGAACTGCACGAGTTCGGCATTTTGGCCGCGGCCATGCTGGCGGTTGCAGATGGATTTGAAGTGTTGTACCTCGGCTCGAGTCTTCCGGCCCTGGAAATTGCGGCCGCCGCGGAACAGACCTCGCCGCGCGCGGTCGTGCTCGGAATCAAGGCAAGCGAACCCACAACGGCAACCATCGAAGAGCTGCGTTTGCTCGCTGCAAAGCTACCCACGACAGTGGAGCTGTGGGTCGGCGGGAGCGATATGAAACAGACGAAGACCTCGATCGGGAGCGCGCGAACTGTTGCGCTGGAGGATTTCACGGAATTCAAAGAGCATCTGGCCAGACTGAAGAAGGAGGGCCGATGAAGATATTCCTGAAGCTCTTGTTTGGCGGATCTTCGTCTTTATGGTCGTGATGACCATCCGCACCGGTCTTTCCGTCAGCCTAAGTGCGGCGTGGCCCAGCTATGCCGCCAACCCCTGGGCCATCGCCACGCTCTATGACGCATACTTCGGCTTTGTAACTTTTTATGCCTGGGTCTTCTATAAAGAACGGCGCTTTGGGGCGCGGATCTTGTGGTTCCTGCTCATCATGGGCCTGGGAAACATTGCCATGTCCTTCTATGTGCTGATTCAACTCTTCCGGCTCAGGCCAGAAGAGCCGGCCGCGGCAATCCTGCGGAGGCAATCGGCATGAGCGACACACTTTGGCGGCGCAAAATCGTCCGGCCTATCGTTGCGCTTCTCCGCCAAGGTCTTACGCCGGAGAAGCTCTCCATCTCGATTGCGTTGGGAATCACGCTTGGAGTCATTCCGGTATTAGGTTCCACCATGCTGCTGTGCGCGCTGGCTGCCATCGCATTTCGGCTCAACGTGGCGGCGATTCAGCTTGTCAACTGGCTGGTGTACCCCCTCCAACTCGCTCTTCTGATTCCCTTCTATCGCATCGGCGGATGGATGTTCAAAACTCCCCCGTCGGAGCTATCCGTGGTTCATATCCTCACGTTAATCCGCACCAATGTCTTCCAAGCCATCACGACTCTCTGGACGGTCACTATTCATGCCCTGGCTGCGTGGCTCGTGTTGGGCAGCATAGCCACGGGATTGCTTTATCTGCTGCTGGTTCCGGTGCTTTGCGGTATGCGCGATCGTTTTCTTCCTGCGACGGGAGAGAAGTCATGCTGACTTTGATCCTGACGGGAGCGGCCGCAGTCTGCGGTGTGATGTTCCTTCTGTGGCTGATTCATTTTCCCTTGCACAACGCGGCGATTGTGGATGCCGGCTGGGCCGGAGGGCTCGCCTTGCTGGGTGTTCTCTACGCGTGCATGGCTACGGGCTGGCCGCCGCGGCGCTTCGCGATTGCTGCTATGGTACTGGTCTGGGGCCTTCGTCTTGCGCTCTATCTGCTTTTGACGCGCGTCATCGGCCAGCCCGAAGAAGGCCGCTACGTCGCGCTCCGCAAACAGTGGCGCACCAACATCCCACTGAAGTTTCTTGTGTTCTTCGAGTTTCAGGCCTTGCTGTGCGTCGTGCTGGCAACGCCCTTCCTTCTTGCTTCGGAAAATCCAACGCCGGCATTCTCCATCTTCGAATATGCCGCGGGCGTTTTGTGGGTTGTGTCGATTGCCGGCGAGATCACGGCGGACATGCAGCTCAATGCCTTCAAGTCCAACGCGGCCAACCGCGGAAAAACCTGCCGCGAAGGTTTGTGGAAATACTCGCGCCATCCCAACTATTTTTTCGAATGGCTCATCTGGGTTGCCTTCTGCCTGTTCGCAATCGATTCCAAATTCGGCTATCTGGCGCTCTTTCCGCCCGCACTCATGTTGTACTTTCTGTTCCGGGTCACCGGGATCCCGGCCACCGAAGCGCAGGCGCTGCGCACCAGGGGCGAAGACTACAAGCGTTATCAGGAGACCACGAGCGCGTTTGTGCCGTGGCTCCCCGGGAAAAACCGTCATGCAAACTGAAACTCTCACCGCATCACCCGTTCTTGAAGCGGGCTACAACACGTGGCTCGAGCGCGGCCTACTGCCGGACTGGCTCATCCGCATTGGAATCCGGCGCCTGGCATCGGCACGCCTGCGCAAGGAACAACAGAGATCTCCAGCGCAGCAGGCAGAGCGCCTGATGCAATTCATCGCGCAACTCCGCCAGAGCCCGGTCGCAATCCGGACTGACGCCGCCAACGCGCAGCACTACGAAGTTCCCGCGGAGTTTTTCCGTTACGTGCTCGGTCCGCAAATGAAATACAGTTGCGCGCTGTGGAACGCCAACACGAAGGATCTTGCTGAGGCTGAGGAGGCAATGCTCGATCTGACCTGCCGCCGCGCTTGCCTTGAAGACGGTCAGGACGTGCTCGAACTTGGCTGTGGCTGGGGCTCTCTCTCGCTTTTCATGGCGCGCCGCTTTCCCAACAGCCGCATTCTGGCGGTCTCGAATTCCGGTTCGCAAAAGCAGTTCATCGACTGCGAAGCCGCTCGGCGCGGCATCGCGAACCTCACCGTGATCACCGCGGACATGAACGATTTCAGCACGGACTTGCGGTTTGATCGCATCGTCTCGATCGAGATGTTCGAACACATGCGGAACTACGCGGAACTTCTGCGACGGATCGCGTCCTGGTCCCGGCCCGAGACATTGCTATTCGTCCACGTCTTTGCCCACAGCCGCTTCACTTATCCCTACGAAGTCGAGGATGCATCCGATTGGATGGCGCAGCACTTCTTCACCGGCGGCATCATGCCCAGCGATGATCTGCTGCTTTACTTCCAGGAGAACTTCAGCATTCGTGAGCACTGGCGGTTCAGCGGCGTTCACTACCAAAAGACCTCTGAGGCTTGGCTCGACAGGCTGGACAAGCACAGAAAGGAGTTGCTCGCGGTCTTCGAAGAAGTCTACGGCAAGGGTGAAGGACGGCGCTGGCTCGCACGTTGGCGCGTCTTCTTCATGGCCTGCGCTGAGTTGTTCGGGTTTTCAGGCGGAGACGAGTGGATTGTGTCTCACTATCTGTTCGAAAACTGCGGCACCCGCTTCATCGGAGAAAAAGTCTCATGACGATGCTGCCAACCATCCTTCTGGCGTCCGCGTTGATTTCCACGATTCAACCCGGGGAGACACTGCCGCCTCTGCGGGGCGAATTTCTCACGGGCCGCCAGGCTCAGCTTCCGGATGCGGCTTCTGGCCGCGTCGCCTTGCTGGCGCTGGGCTTCACTTACAATTCCAGATTTCCGGTGGAGGCCTGGATTCGTCGCTTTCGCAAGGACTTTGGCAGCGATCCTCACGTGACGTTCTACGAGATCCCGATGATTGGAGGAATGGCCCGCCTGGGAAAGTGGTTCATTGACAGCGGCATGCGAAAGGGCACGCCCCTGAGTGATCAGGAGAATGTCATCACCGTGTACCGCGACACCGATTCCTGGAAGCAGCGGGTTGGCTTCGAATCGCCGGACACGGCCTATCTGGTTCTGATCGACAAGCGCGCCATTGTGCGCTGGCGCCACAGCGGTGCGTTTGATGAAGATGCCTACAGAGATCTTTCTATGCACATGGCGGCCTTGCTTCGTGAGCCCTAGCGGCAGAGTCGTGTGCAGTGAGAAGGAACGAGTGCTGTGACCTACACATTGCGCCGTGAGCAGTGGATTGCACGCCCTGCCGACGAAGTATTTGCCTTCTTCGCGAACGCGGAGAACCTGGAGAAGATCACGCCCCCCTGGCTGGGCTTCAGAATTCTCTCCATGAGCACACCCTCCATCGAAGAAGGAACCACGATTCGCTATCGCCTGCGACTGCACTGCATACCCGTTCAGTGGCGGACCGATATCTGCGAGTGGAATCCTCCCCGTTGCTTCGTCGATGTGCAAACGAAGGGGCCATATAGGCAATGGCGTCATACGCACAGATTTGAGGCGGACGGCGACCGCACAAAGATGATCGACGAAGTGCAATACTCTCTGCCATTCGGTCTACTTGGAAGGATTGTTCACGCACTGAAAGTACAGAGAGACATCAGACGCATTTTTGATTACCGCCGTTTGCGAATTGACGCGCTGTTCGGCCAGCCGGATCGGTGACGACCCCGGTCGAAACGATGATGTGCTCGATCGATGGCCAACTGCCGACCCTGTTTACTCAGCGATCACGAATGGGATGCCCCGCCGCCTATGAAGTCCGGTCCGATGCCGGCGCAGTAGGTAAACCGTCTGCCCTCTTTCCGGGCTCGCTCCCGCTGCCGTTCCGCGCAAGGTGACGCAACCCTTTATCGAGCATCACTTTACCCCGCCTCCCCGTGTTGATCCGCGGTTCAGTGGTCATGATTCTGGAGAATAGCGAAGTGGCGAGCGATCGCGCGGATAGCGAAGCGCGAGTGCCCACGCCCTGGCGTGCAAGCTCCATCCACTTTTCGACCGTCGCGGCCAACCCAATCGCCGTTTCTTGCATCGCACTATCCTACTGTTTTGAAAGAACTTGTGGAACAGTAGGGAGCCGAGATTCTTCTTGACAGTGCAGATGTGCAGTGATAGTTTTCGAGGTTGCACAATCGATTGAGCGTGCATTCCCCGGAAGGGTCGCTCGAATGCGGGCCTTCATTCCCCGGTCGCTCAAAGACGGACCTTCAGTCCCCAAATGATCGCAATGAGCCGTTTCAGGAGACCTCTATGCAGATTCTTCGTTCGAATCGAAATCCGAGGTGCACTCGGATATGCAGCCCATCCCTTAGCGCGCTAAAGGCCATGTGGCCTTTGGCACTCTTGATGATTCTTGCCGTGGTTCCAGCCCATGCTCAGTTCCGCACCTCTATCCAGGGCACCGTCACGGATCCGCAAGGCGCCGTGATCCCCGGTGCAACTCTGACGCTCGTCGACCTGGCCAACAACCAGACGATTATTCACAAGAGCGATGCGACCGGCGTCTACAACTTTGACGCTCTTCCGCCGGACAAATTCACGCTTACGGTCGAGAGAGACGGATTCAAAAAGAAGGTTCTTGACCATTTGCAGTTGATTCCTGAACAGCCGAATTCGGTGGACATCCAACTGGAACTTGGTGGCTCTTCGGAGACAGTCACGGTCGACGCCTCCGCGGTTTCGGCTCTGGATACGGAGACCGCGAACAATGGAGCAACCATCACTGAAAACGAAATCCAGCATATGCCCGTCTTCGAGCGGGACGCGACCAGCCTGATTCAGCTTGCGCCGGGGACGATTGCAGACGGATCCCGCCAGGGCAGCGGCAACGGGTTCCAAGCTCCGGGGACGCAGACCGGAGCTTCCTCGGGCGGCGGCGGCAATTTAGGCAATACCAGCAGCATTTTCGCCACGGAAAATGGCCCGTCGGCCAACACAAACGGCAATCAATTTGAGAATAACGGCTACAACGTCGACGGTATCAGCACCGTCAGCGCCGTCTGGGGCGGATCGACGATCATCACGCCCAGCGAGGATTCGATCGGCAACATCCAGATTGTTACCGACGACTACGACGCCGAGGACGACCGCTTTAACGGCGCGATGACCAAGATCACTTCGAAGAGCGGCAGTAACGACATTCACGGCAGCCTGTTTGCCGAAATCAACCGGCCGGGATTAAATGCATACCAGCGCTGGAACGGCCCGCAATCGGTAGGATCGGGCACTCCCGCCTCGCGTGGTTTGCTGAGGGATACAGACGATTACAACCAGTTCGGCGGCAGCTTGGGCGGGCCCATCTGGAAAAACAAGTTGTTTGCCTTTTTCAATTACGAAGGGCAAAACGATACTGAGTCTGCCACCAGCACGGGATGGTACACGACGTCGGCGCTGGATGGACTCGCCCCCTCGGGCAGCATCGCCTCCACGATTTTGAACTTCAAAGGCGGCAATGTACAAGGCACAGTAATCCCCACCGCGACGTGCGCGACTGCCGGCATATCTGCAGCCTATTGCCAGAACGTTTCCGGTGGCCTGAATATCGGTTCACCGCTCACCAGCGGCTTGGGCAAGCAGGACCTTGGCTATGTGAGCGCCTCCGAGCCCGGCGTTGGCAGTGGGCTCTCGACGACTCCCGATTTCGCCGAATACTCCCTCAGCAGTCCCCAAACTGCCGATTTTAAGCAGTTCAACGGGCGCCTGGATGCAGACGCCACCAAGAGCGATCACCTCAGCTTCGCGATTTATTGGGTTCCGGACACGCGCACCTTCTATAACGGCGGATACACCTATGACCTCTTCCATCACTCCCAGGTGAACAACGCCTTTTCGCTCATCTGGAACCACACATTCTCGCCGACTTTCTTGAACGAAGCGCGCGCCAACGCAGCGGGATGGCGATACAACGAGCTGTCATCGAACCCACAGGCGCCCTTTGGCCTGCCCCAGGCTTCCGTCACCACGATCGGAAATATTAACATCGGCGGCTTGAGCGTGGGCGCTCCCGGAATTTACGACCAATGGACTTACAGCTACAAGGACGTGGCCACCAAGGTGCTGCACACGCACACCATGAAGTTCGGCTTCGAGCTGACACGCCTGTACTATCTGGACGATCCGGTTGGAAAGCCGAGTTACACGTTCTACAACCTGTGGGACTTCATGAACGATGCTCCGGAATCCGAATGCTGCGGTTTCCAGGCGACCACCGGCCTTCCAGGCGGCTACAGGAATGACAACCGCGAGGACATCCTGGGCATTTTCTACCAGGATAGCTGGAAGGTCCGCCCCACCTTCACGGTCACCGCCGGCCTGCGCTGGTCTTACTTCGGACCCATGGACGACAAAGACAAAAACATGGGTGTGCTCACCTTTGGCAGCGGCTCCACTTTCCTGACAGGGATTACGCTTCGCACCGGCATCGACGCATGGGTCGCGCAAAAGTTGAACTTCGGCCCGGAGGTCGGCTTTAACTGGGCGCCCGACTTTCTCAAGAGCAAGTTCGTGGTGCGCGGCGGTTTCGGTTTGAACTATAACGGGGAGCAGATTGCCAACGCCAACAACTACGATAACAACCCTCCAGGCCAGAGCGGCATTCCCGGCTCCAGCACCGGCCCCACGAATATCAACCCCAACATCCTCTATGCGGTTTCAAGCAGCCCGACCAATATTTTTGGGTACCCGCCAAATAAAAGCGCAATCACCACGTTTTTCCCCGCCAGCCTCTCCGAACGCGGGACTGCCCACGGGAGGCGGCGCGAACCTTGGCGGCTTGCCAGGTCACATGCCAACCCAATACATGGAGCATTTCTCACTGAATGTGGAATACGACTTTGGCCACCAGCTGGTTGCTAATCTCGGATACGAGGGCGGCCTGGGCCGTCACGAAATGTACAACTACGACGCTACCGCGCTCGGAGAGATCATGGGAGACTCCGCAGACCTCCCTGGTCAACAGCGTAAATACCTTTGGCAGCAATGGCTGGTCGAGCAACAACATGATGCTTGCCGGCCTCAAGCACCAGTTCTCGCACACCTTCTCTGCGGAGGCTCAGTTCACATGGGCGCACAACATGGACACAGATTCAGGCCCGTATTCGCGCGATCCCTATCTCTACAATCCTGGCTACTCCTACGGACGCTCCGCGTTTGACGTCAACCACTCCTTCAAGGTGTTCGGCACCTGGCAGCCGGTCATTTTTCGCGGCGAGCATAACTGGGCAGAAAAGGTCGTAGGCGGATGGTCACTGAGCGGCATCGCAACGTTCCATTCGGGCTTTGGATGGACACCGTACTACCAGGCCCCGCACCAGTTTTACTGCAGCACCTGCAACTATGGGTACCTGCAGCTGCGCCCCTCGTATCTTGGGGGCGGCGGCAAGAACACCAGCAACAAGGCCTTCCAGACCGGAAGCAACTTCCCCGGCTACCAGGGAACTGCACCCGATGTCAGCGCTGCAAACACCGGCATGGATAACGACATGTTCTCCAATCCTCTCTTCAGCGTGCCCAACTTCTCCGCGGCTATCACCGACGGCGGGCCGCCGTTCCCGGCCAAGTCCTCGACCACCTTCATTCCTGCGCCGGGCATCGATCGCAACACGTTCCCCGGGCCCGGCTACAGAGACGTAGACCTGAATCTCGGCAAGTCATTCGGCTTGCCCAGGATGCGCGTGCTGGGCGAGGACGCCAAACTTGAAATCAAGGCCAATCTGCTCAACGCCTTTAACATTTTGAACATCAACCCCAGTACGGTGAACACCAACATCGACAGTCCAGGCCTTGGCCAGGCGACCGGCGCGCTGGGAGCGCGCGTCGTCGACTTCCAGGCTCGCTTCAGCTTCTAGGGTGTAGTCTTCACATGATTGCCTGAAGAGGGGTGCGGTGCACCCCTCATTCTTTCCGTGCGAGCGACATACGCGTTCCGCCGTATCGTGTACGTTCGGGTTTTCGTGCGGCGATCCGGATGCCTTGTACCTTGATTTTTTTTGGAGATCTGTCATGATCAGCAATCGCTCTCTCAGGACTTGGGGAGCTGTTCTGCTTGCCGCCTGCCTGCCGCTCTGCGCGCAGCGGGCGACAACGTCCGAGGCCGCTGGCCCTGCGCAACCAATCACGGTTGACGCCCACGGTCCGGCGACGCCCTTTCCGCATTTCTGGGAACAGATGTTCGGTTCAGGCCGCGCCAATCTGGCGCTGCGTGGCGGCTACCGTGCCGACCTTCACGAAGTGAAGAAGATTACCGACCTGCGCTACGTCCGATTCCACGCCATCTTCGACGACGAGAACGGAGTTTACAGCGAGGATGCCCAGGGCAAACCCGTCTACAACTGGTCTTATGTTGATCAAATCTACGATGGATTGCTGGCTGAGGGAGTGCGTCCTTACGTCGAGATCAGCTTCATGCCCAAGGCGCTGGCTGCGCATCCGGATTATCAAGCCTTCTGGTACAAGCCCGTGGCTTCACCGCCTGGAGACTATTCAAAATGGGACGCGCTGATTTCAGCATTCGCACAGCACTTGATTGATCATTACGGGATCGACGAGATTGCCAACTGGTACTTCGAAGTATGGAATGAGCCGAACCTCGACTTCTGGACGGGCGCGCCGAAGCAAGCGACCTATTTCGAGCTCTACGATCACACCTCGCGGGCCCTCAAAGCGGTTAGTCCGCGAATTCGCGTGGGCGGGCCTGCCACCGCACAAGCGGCGTGGGTGGGTGACATGATTGCTCACGCCGCGCAGAACAACGTGCCGCTGGATTTCGTCTCGACACATGTTTACGGCAACGACAGCGCGAAAGATGTTTTCCACGACGACCGGCCGATCGCTCCGCATCAGATGGTTTGCCTGGCGGTAAAGAAGGTCCACGCAGAGATTGAGAAGTCTGCACGCCCGGAGCTGCCGCTCATTTGGAGCGAATTCAACGCCTCTTACATGAATGAACAGCAGATTACGGATTCGATTTATATGGGTCCTTGGATGGCGCAGACCATCAGCCAATGCGATGGCATGGTGAACATGATGTCGTATTGGACTTTTTCCGACGTGTTTGAGGAGCAGGGTGTCATCAAAACGCCTTTCTATGGCGGCTATGGCCTGATGGCAGAGAACGAAATTCCGAAACCCGCATTTGACGCCTTCGAATTGCTGCACGCATTGGGCACGGAGCGCTTGCCCGCGGATGCCGATGACGTATTGGTTACGCGCCGCAAGGACGGAACCCTGGTGATCGCGGCGTGGAACCTGGTGGAGCCGGGCGCCGATGGCGCGGAAAAGTCTGTTTCACTCGATTTGCGAGGCGTTGGTTCAAGCGCCCGGGCAACGATCCGGCGCGTGGATGCTTCGCATGGCGACACTCTCGATGCGTGGAAGGCAATGGGGAGCCCGAATTATCCCACGCAGGCGCAAACCGCGGCACTGCGCAAGGTTGCCGAATTGGGTCAGCCTGAGGTCAAGCCTCTGCACGGTGGCCGGCTTGAACTGACGCTGCCTCCCATGGGACTGGCGGTCGTGGAGATTCACTGAGACAGGCCCAGAACTCAACGCAAATCTCGGGCGGTGCTGGACTTGCTCGCTGTGCGCAATGTCGCCGCATGCGATTGTCAATTCCTTTCCGTAGCTGCGGCTCCGGTTCGGGAGCATGGTACGACCGGGCCATTGCGTGGAATCGAAGCTCGATGATCAAATAGTGCCGTCGCCCTTAAGAATCCGCCGATAGATTTCGTCGAAGCAGGATTCGGCGAAAAGCTCGACGACATCGGCAGTTGAAAGCCATGAAAGATTTGAATGCCTTGGTAGCAAACCAGGAAAGACGCGGAGTCCTTAGCCGCCGCGACGCGATGCGCGCCATCGCCGTGCTGGCTGGATCCACACTCCTTTCTCCTCACATTGCCTTTGCCGATGCACCCTGGAGATTGGGCGGGGATGATGAAGCATTTCTCGACGAACTGGAACGGCAGGGGTGCCTTTTCTTCTGGGAGCAGGGCAGCGAGAATACCGGCCAGGTTCTGGATCGCGCGCGTAACGATCTTGGCGGCGAGCGCGACCCGCGAAGGATGAGCAGCATCGCCGCAACCGGCTTCGGCCTGACTGCGCTGTGCATAGCCGACCAGCGCGGCTACTTGCCGCACCAGCAAATCGTCGAGCGCGTCCTCACCACGCTCGATTGGCATCTGAATTCGCTGCCCGAGGTGCACGGATTCTTTTTTCACTTCAACGACATTGAGACAGGTGAGCGCATAGGAAAATGCGAACTCTCGTCGATCGACACGTCGTTGCTTCTTTGCGGCGTCCTGACCGCGCGTGCGTATTTTAGCGACGCGAAGATCCAATCGCTCGCCGGACAAATCTATGAGCGTGTCGACTGGCCCTGGATGCTGAACCAGGGCACGGCTTTCTCGATGGGATGGCATCCTGAAACCGGCTTTCTGGACTCGCGCTGGACACGTTACTGCGAACTGATGATGATTTATCTGCTGGCCATCGGGTCGCCGGCACATCCCGTATCGCCCGATTGCTGGAGAAGCTTCTCGCGCCCGGTGGTCCAATACGAGGGGTACCGTTATATCAGCGGCCCGGATCCCCTCTTCACTCACCAGTTTTCGCACGCCTGGTTCGACTTCCGAGGCCGCCGTGATGCCTATGCAGACTATTTTGAGAACTCGGTGATTGCTACTCGCGCGCACAAGGCGTTTTGCCTTTCCCATCCGGAATGGTTCAACGAAGATTACTGGGGCGTTTCGGCTTCTGATTCAGCCGCCGGATATGTCGGTTGGGGTGGGCCGCCCGCAATCGGAGCGCTTGACGGAACGGCGGTGCCTTGCGCCGCAGGGGGCTCGCTGGCATTTCTGCCGGCCGATTGCCTGCATGTGTTGCGTGCCATGCAATCGGCCTGGGGTCACCGTGCCTGGGGCCGTTATGGCTTCATTGACGCTTTTCACCCGGCGGCCAATTGGTACGATCCGGATGTAGTGGGCATCGATCAAGGCATTTCGGTCCTGATGGCGGAAAATCTGCGAACGGGTCTGGTGTGGAGTACATTTATGAGGAACCCCGAGTGTACGCGAGCCATGCAACTGGCCGGATTCAGCGCCTGATGTGCTCGGCGCAACCATCCTGATTTTGAAAAAACCGAGGAGATACCCGGTTGGGGAATGTGCGTCTTGGCAATGGTCGCACCAGGAACAAAATCGCTATGGCCAGACGACTTCTTAAATCGACAAGCCTTAAAGAGCTTTCGGCCATTCTCAAGCTCTCCCAATCCACCGTTTCCCGGGTGATCAACGGTGAAGGCGACAAGTTTCGTATCGCGCGCGAGACGCAAAAGCGTGTGCTCGACGGGGCCGATGCGCACGGCTATTCGGCGAACACGGTAGCCCGCAGTCTTCGCCAAAAGCGGAGTTATACCGTTGGCGTAATTGTTCCCGAGATCAGCGAAGGCTATTCCACTGCCGTGCTCAGCGGCATAGAAGACGAATTGCTGAAGAATGGCTTCTTCTACTTTGTGGTCAGCCACAGGCATCGGCCTGACCTGTTGAAGGGTTATCCGCGCATGATGTTGGCCCGCGCCGTGGAAGGCATCATCGCCGTCGACACTGCGATGGAAGACGAATTGCCGGTGCCCGTGGTCTCGGTTTCAGGTCATCAGCACCGCGAGGGGATAGTCAATATTGAACTCGACCACGAACAGGCTGCTTACCTCGCGCTTTCACATCTCCAGGATCTCGGGCATCATCGCATCGCGTTTATTAAAGGGCAGGCGTTCAGTCTCCGATACCAACCGGCGATGGACCGCTTTCAAGGAAACCGCAAAGCAATTAAAAATCGCCATCCATCCAAAACTGGTAGCGCAGCTCGAGGGCATTGATCCCGGGCCGGGGCCGGGAATGGAAGTGACCCGGCATCTGCTCCAGACCAATCAACCCTTCACCGCCCTCCTGGCTTTCAACGATGTGACCGCGATGGGGGCAATTCTGGCGCTGCGCGAGGCTGGCCTGCGCGTTCCCAAGGACATTTCGGTTGTTGGCTTCGACGATGTGTTGGCTGCCTCCACCTACAATCCTCCCCTCACCACGGTTCGTCAGCCCTTGCGCGATATGGGCCAGACCGCGGCGAGCACGTTGCTGGGGCTGGTTCGCGACGGCACTCCACATCCTCACCCCGCCGCGATCACGGTTTACCCCAAACTCATGGTGCGGAAGTCAACCGCTCAAGCACCCGTGCACGCCCTGCATTCAACAGCCGGCGCCGGTGTTTAAGGCCGAGCGAGAGTTCCTGTGCCATCCGAACGTCGCTGATCCCAAGCGAATGCTCAGCAATTGCCCTAATCGACGTTCGGTGAGCCGTGAGTCTGCGGCTCGCGCCGCCGCACGGGCAGCGATCAAGGGCAGCAGAATGGTCATGGCAAGAAGCGTCACCGGGCCGATCATTAACCCGGAGCGAAGGCTCGCGGCGCGGTACGATATCCATCCAGCCAACCATGGAAAGAAGGACGCTCCAAGGCCGCTTACGGCGAGAACAAACCTCGAGTCCGAGCTGTGACGGGCGCGATCGAAGAACACCGCCAGTCCCACCGGGAAAACCGGCGCCAGCGCAATTCCAAGCAGAAGGATGGCCGCCGCCAGAGTTCTCGGAGAGTGCGCCTCAATGAGGAGCAAGGATGCTACCAGCGCCACGGGCACCGAGAGCCACAAAAGACGGCCGGCGCTCAACCGCATCAAGAGCAGCGCGGACAATCCACGCGAAATCAGGAACCCGGTCCAGTAAATGGCGGTCGCCGCGGCCGCCAGAACGAGGCCGGCGCCCGTTACGCGCAGCACATAGGTCGAAATCCATGCGCCGAACATCGTTTCCATACCAACCTCGAGGAAAAAGAAGAGCGCGAAAACGACAATCAGGCGCAGATTGTGGATGCCCGTCGTCTCCCGTGTTGCGCGCGCAGCCTCGTCAGTATCTCGAATCGTCAGGCTGACCACAATCGTCGCCAGCCCGGCCGCGCAGGCTAACACGATAAACACCGTTCGCCATGAAGACAGAGCGAGCAGACGCGCCGCGATCAACGGCGCCAGCATCGCTCCGGCGCTCCAGGTGAAGTTGAGAATCGCGAGGACAGACGCGCGACGGATTGGGTAATTGCGCCCCGCGAACATGCTCACCGCCGTCATGGGTGCGCCGACACTGACGCCGAAGAAAAACGCAAAAGGGTAGAGAACCGGCCGCGAAATCCAGGCAAAACAGAAACAGGCCACGGTTAACGCGAAAAGGCCGACGACCAGAACACGAGCGTAATTCCCGCGGCAAAACAATGCTCCCATGGCCATCCCCGAAAAAATGCCGAGGAACAAGAGGCCGGATTCACTGTCAGAAAGATGAAACGACCGGGCCAGGGAAGGCAGAATTGGGCCGGTAATCGCATCGGCAATCGCCGTCAATGCAAATACCGGGTGAAGCACCAAGAGCATCTTTCGCAGCGATAAGGGGAGACGTTTTACCATCGGACAAATCGAATGTTACGTCGGAGAGGAACGCGAGTTGTTGTATAAGGCTGGGCCAGGCTGATCAAGAGAACTGCCCCGTGGCTCCTCGATACATTCCTTAGATATAACTGACGACTGGGCGACGATCCAGGAGCTACTCCGTTCCCGTGCCCTGCGGGGCTTGTGAAGACCATCGAACAATGATCAGCGAACTCGGCCAAGGCTATTGTTCGCCGGTCACTGGCCAAATACGATCCGATTCCGCCCCAGTTTCTTCGCTTTGTATAACGCTTCATCCGCGGCGGCAATCACTTTCGCCTTCGACCTGTCACCTGGCTTCGCAATTGCCGCACCGATGCTGAGGGTGATTCGTAGATTGATCAGCTCTGTGGGAACGGGATGCGATTCGGTGGAGGCTCGAATGCGTTCCGCGAGTTCGCAAAGCTCTTTTTCGTTCGTCGCAGGCACCACGATCAGGAATTCTTCGCCGCCATAGCGGCCGAGGCGGTCGTAGGCGCGCAATTTTCGGCATAGCCGGCGGGCTGTCTCCTGCAAAACCAGATCGCCGGCCAGGTGCCCGTGAGCATCGTTGACGTTTTTGAAATGGTCGAGATCGAGCATCAGGATTCCCGTTGATCGGCCATTGTGTTCGGCGCGATCCAGCTCCCGTTCCAGAATCTCCAGAATTCCTCTTCGATTCCAGACACCGGTGAGGGCATCTCTGGTCGCCTGGTCGCGAAACTGCTCGCGTGAGCTCGATTAAGTTGTCATGACGGTCGAGCGAGCGAACCGCAACAATGAGGCGTGCTCTCAACTCCTGCTCGTCAAAAGGTGTAGTCAAGTACTCGGTTGCGCCCGATTCCAGAGCTTCGACGACATCGTGATGTGCGGTCGCGCTGCCCATCAGAACAATGTGCGGGGAATGCTCACTGTACCGGTCGCAGATCCGCCGGCATAGCTCGATGCCGCTCATCCCTGCGAGCGACCGGTTGATGAAAAAGAAATCGGGCAGCTGCTGAAGTTCGACGATACCGAGCGCTTCGATTCCGTCTGTTGCAGTAACAACGCTGAATCCCCATTCGTGAAGCAGTTGTAGCAGGCGAAGCCGCGTGTCGCTATCGCCATCGGCAACCAGAACGCGTCGAAGATCTCCGAACCGTTGGCGGCGTTCGCTCGGCGAGCCATCTGCTGAGTGGCGCGGCTGTGATCTGACGGGGTGCTTGTGCGGATCCTGACGTTCCAGCTTTGGCATCCGCACCAGGAGATAGCGTGCGCCGTCAACCTCCGTGTCAACCAACACTGCCACCGAGGAATCATCATGCCCGTCATTGACACCATCAGTGTGCGCAGAATTGCCGGCCATTCCAGCCAGCTTGCGGATTGCTTCAAATAGAGGAATTCGATTAAGGGAAGCGGGCGGGTCCATCGAAATAAGTGCATGAGCAGCAGACATGGCGTTATCTCCCTGGAGTGATGTGCGAACCCTGCTGGAGTGTGAAATCGAACGAATGCATCGGGATGCGCAAGCTTGGCCACAGGCCGTCGAAGTGAATTGCGTTTCAGGTGAAAACTTGTCTGATTCCTGGCCCGGAAGGTGAAAACGACTCAGAAACCAACGAAGCCATAAGTTACGGCAAGAGCACTTACCGGGCTGCCTTATTGCCGATATGTCGAATAGTGATGATTCCGGGGCGATCGTTTCAACGGGACGGCAAGAAATTTCCAGCGCCATTGCTTCGAGCCACTCCGGCAAAATCTTTTCAAAAAGCCTGAAACGATCGCTTCGAATGCTGCACTACCCATCGAGCCCGCAAAAGGGCGCTGAAAACTGAATCCTCCGCCGGCGCGTACCGATTGCTGATCGAGCGTTGCGTTGGCGGATATCTGGATGGCGACTCATGCATGGAGAAAGCTCTTCCAAAAATCAGCTGATTGCGGCCAGAGCTTCGCGCTGCTGGGTCGCCAGAGCCGGTACGGAGCGGAAGCCTTGGCCGCATCCGTATTGGCGCTCGGAAACAGGCGAGCTCCCGTCTGGTGTCCTCCCCCAAAGCGGGCGGGACTCGTCCTCAGGGATGGGTCCCGCCGATCCCCAAGAAACCAATGATCTGGACTTGAGATGAAGGCAATCGTTACAGCCGCGGCAGCGAACCTGCCGGTCAAGACAACGTGGCTGCTGCATTGGGTCGAGGCGAAGCACAGAATGTCCCCAACCCCAATTCTTCGCCTGGTCGCGCAGCGCCGAACTGGATTGGCCGCCTGCACATCGAATCTGATTTTCTGCTTGAGCCTCTGGATTTCGCTACTCATCGCAATATGGCTGACCAGAGGGTGGATCGGCTTGTTGTTCAGCGGGCAACTGCTATCCGCCGGGGCCAGGGTTTTCGAAACGCTGTCGAAAAGGACTCAGCATGCTTTCACGGCAGGGAATGTACCCGCTCATGAGTTCGAGGGCGATCGGAATGAGTAGTCAAGGCGCGCACACTCATTTCAAACGCGACGAGCCGGAGCCGGGCTACCGCGTGAATGTTGAGTACCTCGGACGCCTTGAGATCGCCGTGACCGGAATCGTCACAAAAAGGCTCTACAGGTTCAGCCCTGTCCAACCGGTGCAGCAGGTCGACCCCAGAGACGCGTTCTATTTGCTGGCCAACGGACTATTTGGCGTCGCATCATGAACTCACTGCATCAACGCCACGCGCCTCGCGTTCCGACCAGGAAGTGCCGGGGTTACGCCAAGGCCCCCCGGCCAATCGGCTTTCAATCGCCGACACTGGCTGCGATACTATACCCGTCTCTTCCGATGGCGGGGCGAACCTTGCAATTCCATTCCTTCGATGTGAAATACGTTGAGGACCTCTGCGCAGGAGACTTCCAGACGCAGGAACATTTTGTCGCATATTTCACCGCGCTGCTTAAACTTAAGCTTCGTTCGCGGCTCCAGTCTTCGCACGCCATAGACGATGTATGCCAGGAAACCTTTGCCAGGGTATTACAGGTTCTGCGCAGGGATGGCGGCTTGCGCCAGCCTGAAAGTCTCGGCGCATTCGTAAACAATGTTTGCAATCACGTTCTCTTTGAGCACTACCGTTCCTCAAGCCGCAGCGAGTCACTCGATGCAGAAGGTGCGCCGGAGCCGGTTGCAACGGGCGCCGATGCGCTGGATGTTGTATCTGCCCGGCAGATCAAGGAAAAAGTCCGGGCGATCCTGATGCGCCTGTCAAAGCGGGACCGGTCTTTGCTGAAGGCGGTCTTTCTCGACGAGCGCGATCGTGATGAGGTGTGCCGGGAGTTCGGCGTCGAACGGGAATACTTGCGGGTTCTTCTGCATCGCGCCAAGCAGGAATTCAAAGTCGAATATGTCAAACATATTGGCAGTCATGCGCCTTTGAGCGCGGATGCCTGAACCTCTTGCAATACCTGATGGACAGCGACGATGGATTCGAGGGAGGAAAAGATGAATCATAGCGAAGCAGTAGAGCAAATGACCTCAGAGCGATACCTGCTGAATGAGCTCACTCCCGATGCGCGTGACGCCTTCGAAGAGCATGCATTCAATTGCCCGGAATGCGCCCTCGATCTGCGCGCCGGCGCTCTGTTTGTGGATGAAGCGAAGGCTCAACTCCCGGAACTTGCGGCTTCGCAGGCCAGAATCGGGATGACCAAGTCCAACGGGAAGCGGAGTTTCTGGCATTCATTGTGGCGTCCCGCATTTGCTGCTCCTGCCTTTGCGGCCTTGCTCATCATCGTTGGCTACCAAAACTTCGTCACATTGCCGGCGCTGCGCCAATCAGCGAATGAGCCACGCCTTGCTCCTCTGGCCCCGTTGCGCTCCGCCACGCGCGGCGCCACACTGCCGATGTTTACTGCCGATCGCACGCATGGCGTGGCGTTGCCGGTCGATCTGGTGATCGAGCCGGGAGGGTCGCCGGCAGTCTCCTATACATTCGATCTCCGGGATCCGCAAGGGAAACTGGTCTGGACCGGCAGTCTGCCGGCAACAACACAAGGGACAGACAGCGACCAGTCATTTTCCCTTACCTTCCCCGGCGGCATGCTCCAGAGCGGCCACTACTCACTCATAGTTACCAGCGTTACCGCTCAAGGCGCGCGTACACCTGTCGAGCAATACAACTTTGATATAGTGATGACCAACTAGCTGATTCCAGGAATTCTGGAACGGGCCCCAAACCTTCTCCATCTGAGAATCCTCCTTGCGGGAACATCAGCAAGAAACCGTCGGGCATTCGACCCAATGTCCGCATGCAAAGGAGCATGAGTACGCCCATGTCAGAATTGAACGGCAGAACCCACCACTATCACGCAGAAGCCACCATTCTTGCCGGTCATCTGCGGCTTCCGCTGGAGCATCACATCAAGCCCCAGGTCCACACGCATCTGCCGAAGGAAGGGGGCTATTTCTCGCACCGCTCCGAGGGCTTTCTGCTCGAGTCAGTTCTTTCGTTTCGCTCCGCATATTCGCACGTTGCAGGGAACATCAATCCAAAGCCCGGCGGCGGCTGGATGACATTGGCAACAACGGTCATCGAGGGCCTGAACGTGATGGAAGTGGTCACCGCCGATCGCATCGTGGGGCAAACGATCACTGAGCATCCGCGCGTGGGTTACGTGCCGACCATCAGCTTCCTTGGTACCCGCTTTGAGAACCTGCGCATCGCCGGCGTTCCAGTCGATCTCGATCTCAACGCGAACTTCCTCGGCCCTAAACCCGCGAACGACGCAGCCTACACGCATGACCCCGGACTAATCGGCCGCATCTCCAGCCAGCTGGGGCGCCTGGGAGAACATCCCGATCTTCCGGCTGAGCTTCACCAACGATACAATCGACTTTCCGCATCTCTTGGATCGCAGCCGGAGGAAGTGGAATGTTCACTGGTCAATCGTGCAACTGGCTCCTACCCCGGCCATTCCTATGGGCACGTGATCACGATTCCGGACTTCGGCACGTTGGTTCTGGGCAAAGTAACAATCAAGCACGAGGACTTCAGGCCAGACACTGGCGCGCCGAAGAAGACAACGGTCCGGCTGACCATGATCGATTTCCACTTCGGCTGTCCGATCGAAGGCAGCGGCGGTACAGGGACTGGTTCAAGCAACGGGACGACGGAACCATAACACCAGGTTCTTCGCGGGCGGATACGCTGCCGCATCGGGGCCCGTCACGATGGCGCCGCGGTTTCGGTCCGTCGATGCTTGTCCTCCTGATTTTGCTTGTGTTCGTGCTTCCCCTCGAAGACTCACGCCCCGCCACCGCGCAGGCCACGTATGACCACGCGTGGCGGCTGTTTCAAGGCGGCTATCTGGCGATGAGCCAGCAGGAAGCCGAATCAGCCGCCAAGCGATTCCAGGATTCCGACCCTTCATGGGCGTCGCGATTCACGTTGCTTGAAGCAGACTCCATGCTTCGCCGTGGCATGTATGAGGATGCACTTCACCTCACCAGTACTCTTGGCAATTCCGTAACGCCCAACGCCGGCGCCGTAGAAAAACTGGCGATTGAAGCCGTTGCGCTGACGCGGCAACAGCAGCTTACGGCCGCCGATCTGCGGCTCACGCAGGCTGAAGCCATTTGCCAAGCCTCGGACTTTGCAACCTGCGGAAATGTACTCGCGGCACGCGGTATCTTCGAGGCGAAACTTGGACAGGCTGTTCAGGCCAGGCAGGCTTTTCTTCAGGCCCTGACTTTCGCGCGCAGTCATCGGGATTCCTGGCTTGAAGCATCCACAGCACTGAATCTTGGCTTTATCGCAATGCAGGTGGATCACTACGACGAGGCTGTCGACTGGTCGAACTCGGCGTATCAGGAAGCCACGAGATTCGGATACGAGAATACTGTGGAAGGCGCTGCAGGCAATCTCGGGTGGGCGTATTTTGAGTTGGGCGATGATGAGAGAGCACTCGAGAAATTCGATGCCGCCGAGAAGGACGCAGCGCGGCTGGGAAGCATTCGCAACCAGTTGAAGTGGCTGAGCGACGCGGGGTACGTTTATCGCGACTCCGGTGATTGGGACCGCGCCGCACGTTCGTATCGACAAGCTCTCGATCTGGCACGAGAAATCAACAGCCGCGAAGACATTGTGAACGCGCTCGAAGATCTTGCCCGGATTTCGGTCGTCAACGGCAACTTCGATGAGGCGGATAGGACCATCGCGCAACTCCAGCAAATGAATGATGCCGCCGCCGCGCGTCCCAGCTCTGCCTTATTGGTGACCATGGGCATGCTGGCCGCGGCACGGAGGCAGCCGGCGCAGGCCGAAGCCTACTTCCATTCGGTCCAGAACGATTCTTCGAGTTTGCTGACAACAAAACTGGACGCCGGCTTCGAATCAGCCAAGCTGTTTGAGTCTGAAGGTCACATCGCCGCCTCGGAGCGAATGTACAAGGCCACCTTGTCGCAGTATGAGGCAGCACGAGGACAGCTCAAGAGCGAGGAGTCTCAACTGCCATTCGGCACGAACGCCGCCGAGATTTACGACTACTATGTTCATTTCCTCGTGAAGCTGGGCAGAAACGATGCGGCTTTGGCGGTCGCCGATCAAAGCCGCGCACAAACGCTGGAGCGAGGACTCGGAGAGCCGGGGACCGGAAAACTTCTGAGGACATCAGGATTCAATCCGCAACAAATCGCGCGAAAAACCGGCTCGACTCTCCTTTTCTATTGGCTCGGAGAGCAGCAGTCCTATTTATGGGTCATTTCACCCGCGAAGTCTCAACAATTTTTCTTGCCGCCGCAGAGCGAAATCACAGCGAGCGTTGAACGCTATCGCAAAGCGCTCCTTGAGGCACGCGACCCTTTGATGAGTGGTAACGCGGATGGCCAGTTGCTCTACAAGATGCTGCTGTCGTCTGCCGCTGGGGTGCTCCGCCCCAACACACCCGTGATCATCCTTGCGGATGGAATCCTGAGCCAACTGAACTTTGAAACGCTGCTTGTTCCCGGTGCGGACCCCCACGCGCCGCCCGATGCCGCTTTGAACGTCAAGTTGCACTACTTACTCAGCGATCTGATTGTGTCGTCGGCTCCATCGCTTGCGATGCTGGGCGCTGAGGAACCTGTGGGCCGGCCAAACAGAAAGATACTCTTGATTGGGAACCCCGACTCTCCGGATCAGGATTTTCCGTCCCTTCCCTTCTTCGGATTGGAGATGTCCCGCATCGAAGAGCATTTCAGTTCATCGGAAATCTCGACACTCGAGGGGCAGCAGGCCACACCTGCCGCCTATCTTTCCAGCGGCCCACTAGCCTATACCTACATTCATTTTGTATCCCACGCTGTCGCCAGCCTCACCAGCCCGTTGGATTCGGCGATCATTCTTTCAAATCCCCCGGGGCACGAAGATGCTTACAAGCTCTATGCGCGAGAGATTATCCGGCGTCCAATCCATGCACAGTTGGTCACGATCTCGGCTTGCTACGGCAGCGGCACGCGCACCTATGCGGGCGAGGGATTGGTCGGCCTGTCGTGGGCTTTCTTGAATGCCGGCGCACAACGGGTTATCGGCGCGCTTTGGGAGGTCAGCGATGATTCAACGCCGCGCCTGATGGATAAACTCTACCAGGGCCTTACCGCCGGCGATTCACCGGCCGTTGCGCTGCGGAATGCCAAGCTTTCGCTGCTTCATTCACGAAGCAGATTCAGTGCCCCGTTCTATTGGGCTCCTTTTCAGATCTTACAGTCGGCGATGAATTCGATGTGTTCTGTTTCTCGCGAAGAGCATCGATATCAGGCTCGGATTGTTAGCCACGCCCGCGCAATCCAGCTTCAGGAAAATCTGGAGGTGCATGATCTGCTGCCGGCGTCGCACGACGGCGGCGATAATGACCGCCGCTCAGAGGATGTTTTTCTGGAATGGCCTTTAGAACGGCCCTAAACTACAGGTTTGAAAGGTTTGGTGCCGGGAGGGGGGGTCGAACCCCCATGACCACAAGGGCCGGCAGATTTTGAGTCTGCTGCGTCTGCCAATTCCGCCATCCCGGCCTCGGGTGGGGATCTGCTTTCAAAGTATCGCATAGCCTTTGGCCTATTCGCCACATGCCGCGCGCCCCAACGCAGATGTAACGAACCGCCGCTGGCGCCGCGCCTTCGTTCCGGCTTGACACTCCCAAAGGCGTCGCCCCACCGCAGGTCAAATCCACCATTCGCTGCGCCGCACTTTTTCCTTGCGCGGCCCGGCCGAAGGCGGCTGCCGCACCGCAGGTGCCCTGTGCGAAAATGAGGGTATCAACGATGACCAGCTCCTCCGCAGCCGTCGTTCCCGAACCAGTCAACATTACTCCGCAGATGCTCGCTACACACAGCATCACCGCGGAAGAGTACGAGCGCATTCTCGCGGCGCTCGGCCGCACGCCCTCGCTTACTGAGCTTGGCATCTACAGCGTGATGTGGAGCGAGCACTGCTCCTACAAATCCAGCCGCGTGCATTTGAAGCGCCTGCCGACCAAAAGCGATCGCGTTGTCCAGGGGCCCGGCGAGAACGCCGGCATCATCGACGTGGGCGAAGGCTGGGCCTGCGCCTTCAAGATCGAATCGCACAATCACCCCAGCTACATCGAGCCTCACCAAGGCGCGGCCACCGGCGTGGGCGGCATTTTGCGCGATATCTTCACCATGGGCGCTCGGCCACTGGCCGTTATGGACTCTCTGCGCTTCGGGCCGATCGAGCCCGGAGAAGCCGACCGCGAAACCGTCCACAAGAACCACTCGATTCTGGAAGGCGTGGTCAGCGGCGTCGCCAGTTACGGCAACTGCTTTGGCGTGCCCAATCTCGGCGGCGAAACCAAATTCGAGCCGTGCTACTCCGGCAACCCGCTCGTGAACGCATTTGCTCTCGGCCTCGTGCGCAAAGACGAAATCTTCTACGCCAAAGCCAGCGGGACCGGCAATCCTGTGATTTATGTCGGCGCGAAAACCGGCCGCGATGGCATTCACGGCGCAACGATGGCCAGCGAAGAGTTCAAGGAAGGCTCCGAGCAAAAGCGCCCCAACGTCCAGGTTGGCGATCCGTTTATGGAGAAGCTTCTGCTCGAAGCCTGCATTGAAGCCATGAAAACGGGCGCTATCGTCGGCATTCAGGACATGGGTGCCGCCGGCCTCACTTGCTCCACGTGCGAAATGGGCGCGCGTGGCGGCGTCGGCCTCGACGTTGAGCTCGATCGCGTTCCGCAGCGCGAAACCGGCATGTCGGCCTACGAAATCATGCTCTCCGAAAGCCAGGAGCGGATGTTGCTCGTCGCAGAAAAGGGCCGCGAAGATGAAGTGCTGCGCGTCTTTGCAAAATGGGGATTAGATGCGGTCATCGTGGGAACGGTGGAGCCTGAGCCGCGTTTGCGCATTCGCCACCATGGCGTGCTCGTCGCCGACATTCCCAACCAGTCGCTCACCGACGATGCGCCACTCTACCATCGCCCTGTCGGCACCTGGAAAGCGCCGGTGGCGCTTGATCCTTCGGATGAAGTCCTTGCTGAGTTGGATAGAGACCGCAATTACACCGCCGACCTCAAGGAACTTCTTGCCAGCTCCAATGTCTGCTCCAAGCGCTGGGTCCATGAGCAATACGACAGCATGGTCCAAACGAATACCGCGCAGGGGCCAGGCGGAGAAGCCGGCGTGATGCGTATCAAGGGCACTGGCAAACCGGACGGAGCCGACGGACCCATTGGCGAGATCGGCCTCGCCATGGCCCTCGACGGCAATGGCCGCTGGGCGTATCTCGATCCCAGGCTCGGCGCCATGCATGCCGTGGCTGAAGCCGCGCGCAAAGTGGCGATGACCGGCGCGACTCCGGTGGCCGCCACCAACTGCCTCAACTTCGGCAACCCGGAGAAGCCCGAAATCATGGCGCAGCTTTCGGCTGCGATCGACGGCATCGCGGAAGCCTGCACGGCGCTGGGCACTCCGATTACCGGCGGAAACGTATCCTTATATAACGAGACGCGAGGCGAAGGCATTTACCCCACGCCCGTGCTCGGCATCGTCGGCATTCTCGACGACGTGACCAGGGCCGTCCCCGCTCACTTTCAGCGCGAGAAAGACGCCGTCGTTCTCCTCTGGCCCATTCCGCGCGGCGAAGAGCCGAACCCGGAACTCAAGGTTCCGCTCAATCCCCCGCCCATCAGCCAGTATCCGATGCCCGCGCTGGAGCGCGAGCCCCGGGATCGCGAGCAACCCGATGCATCCGACGCCGAAGTCGCTGCAAATCTGGTTGCATTCGGTTCATCCGAATTTGCCAAAGCCATCCTCGGCAGTCTCTGGGGCACTCCGCCCGCGCTCGATCTTGGCGCGGAAGCCGAACTGCACAAGTTGCTGGCCGATCTCGCCTGGCAAAAGCTCATCAGTTCAGCCCGCGACATCTCCGATGGCGGCATTGCCGTCGCCCTTGCGCAAGGCGCATTCGCTAAAGGGATCGGCGCAACCGTTGAGCAAGATCCTTCGCTTCTCGCGCACCCGCTCTTCGGACTCTTCGCCGAGCCTGCGTCCAACGTCCTCGTCACCACACACCCCTCCAATGTTTCCGCGATTGGAAAGCTGGCGAATGAGCACAACTTCCTTTCGGCGCGCATCGGCACAACCGGCGGCAGCCGCCTCGAAATCTCCGTCGACGGCGAGTCCTTTATCTCCGCGCCGCTCGCCGAACTCAAGACAATCTGGGCCTCCGCCCTGGAAGCAAATCTCCACGGCGAGGTCTACGCATGAGCCGGTTGTTGTTTCAAGGGGTCGATGGCGTTCCCGACATTTCCGCATCTTTGCGCGCTACCTCAAATGTTTGTCATCCTGAGCGGAGTTTGGCGGTTCCATCGCCAAACGGAGTCGAAGGACCTGCTTTTGCTATTCCCCTGATCTCTGATCCCTGTTCCCTGTTCCCTGCAGACGACAAGCTTCACGAAGAATGCGGCGTCGTCGCCGTCCACGGCCATCCGCACGCGGCGCGCGAAGCCTATCTTGCGCTCTACGCCCTCCAGCATCGCGGCCAGGAATCAGCCGGCATCGCGACCGCAGACGGGCAGCACCTGGCCAACATCAAGGGCATGGGCCTGGTTTCTGAGATCTTCACCGACGACGTTCTCGCCAAGCTCCCCGGCCACCTGGCTATCGGCCATACCCGCTACTCCACAACCGGCGACTCGGCGCTGCTCAACGCGCAACCCATCCGCGTCGACTCAACCAAAGGCCTGATCGCCATTGCGCACAACGGCAACCTGGTAAATCTCGGCAATCTTCGCGCGAGTTTGGAGCGCGCCGGTGCTTACTTTCAAACCACTTCCGACTCCGAAATCATCGTCCAGCTCATCGCGCACTCGCACTCCGGCACGCTCGTCGATTGCATTGCCGACTCGCTTTCGCAGGTCGAGGGTGCGTTCTCCATCGTGATGATGACGCGCGACCGCATCTTCGCCGCACGCGATCCGCGCGGCTTCCGCCCGCTCTCCATGGGGCGCATGAAAACTCCCGGAGGTCACGACGCGATCGTCTTCGCCAGCGAATCCTGCGCGTTCGATCTACTGCGCGCCGAATTCATCCGCGATGTTCTTCCCGGCGAGCTGGTCATGGTCTCTGAAGACGGCGTCACCAGCCGCCAGTACGCGAGTGGCGTGCCGCAATCGAGTGCGTCTTCGAGCACGTCTACTTCGCCCGGCCTTGATTCCCGCATCTTTGGCCGGTGGGTGCAGGAGTCTCGCGACGAGATGGGCCGCCAGCTGGCACGCGAGTCCGGCGTTGCGGCGGATGTCGTCGTGCCTGTCCCCGACTCCGGCGTCACGGCCGCGCTCGGATACGCGGAAGAAGCGGGTCTGCCCTTCCGTATGGGTCTCATCCGCAACCACTACGTCGGCCGCACATTTATTGAGCCCGAGCAGCGCGTCCGCGACTTCGGCGTCCGTCTCAAGCTCAATCCGGTGCACAATCTCCTCGCCGGCAAGCGCGTCGTGCTGATTGATGACTCCATCATCCGTGGAACGACGAGCCGGAAAATCGTGCGCATGGTGCGTGGAGCCGGCGCAACAGAAGTTCATCTCCGCATCAGTTGCCCGCCCACCATCTCGCCATGTTTTTATGGAGTGGACACACCGTCGAAGCGCGAACTCATCGCCGCGAGTCATTCTGTAGAGCAAATTCGTCAGTTTATTGAGGCCGACTCGCTGGCGTACCTGTCTTTGGAAGGGCTGCTTCAGTCGGTCCGGGACGAGGAAAAAACGGGCTACTGCACCGCCTGCTACACCGGTAATTACCCCACGCAATGGGTCGACGTGGAAGAGATTCTGCCGGCGGCGGTAACGACTTAGTTCCGGTGGGAGTTGACGGTTCGGTGCCCCACGTCTCGATTCTGAGACCTGAGATACCGCAATTCCAAGTCCACGCACTGTCATCCTGAGGAGCCGCCCCATCGGCGACGAAGGATCTGCGGTTGCTTTTATTGCCCTTCTCCATGCGCAAAAATCGTTGGCCCATCCTAGTTTGGCTAGGATGGGATGCCTCGAACCACGACCCGCCGCCTTCAGCCCACCGATCTGAATCAGCCTCACGCCACTTCTTCCGACAGTTCCACTGCAACTCCCACCGGCCGCCGCGCGAGGCTTCCTGTCAATATGTACATGGTTCCAGCCGCCAGCAGACTCGGCAACACCAGCCCTCTCAAACCTGCGTCGTAGCTTCCCGTGGAATCCTTCATCACGCCCATCCAGTACGGCCCCACAAATCCGGCGAACATGGTGATTGTGTTCATCGCCGCAATTCCCGCCGCCGCCGCGCGCCCCGCCAGAAACTGCATAGGCACCGCGTTGGCCGGGCCCAGCATCGACATAAAGCCGGTGAAACTTGCGGCCAGCGCGAGCACAACCAGCCACGGCTCTTTCGCGTAACTCGCCGTCAAAAATCCGGCCGCCATCACCACACAGGGAACAATGCAATGGATTGCCCGCTCGCCTTTACGATCGGAGTGCGCGCTGTTGATCAGCATCCCCGCGGCTCCCACCAATCCAATGCACGCCACCAGATAGCCGACGTGTGTCACGCTCCAGCCCGTCACTCCCTGCAAGATTGCCGGCGCGGAAAAGCTGTACGCGTAACTCGTGATCAGCGCGAAAAAGAAATAGGCGCCGATCATCCACACCTTCGGCTCCATCAGTGCCTGCATCACCCCGGCGCTATGCCCAAGGTGCGCTTTTTCGCCATCGGCCTTGAGTTGGCCTTCGAGCCAAGCCTTTTCCTCCACTGTCAGCCAGGCCGCTTTGGACGGATTGTCCGGCAGCATTTTCAAGATCAGAAGGCTAAAGATCGCGGTCGGCAATCCCTCGACCAGAAAAAGCCATTGCCAGCCGGAGAGTCCCAGCTTGCCGCCGAGCCCCAGCAGCCAACCGGCCACCGATCCCATCACCACGGAACTCAGCGGTAGCGAAACATAGAAGCGGCTCACCGCGCGCGCCCTCATGCGCGCCGGAAACCAAAGCGTCAGGTAATAAATCACGCCGGGATAAAACCCAGCCTCCGCCATGCCCAGCAGGAACCGCAACACGTTGAACTCGAGCGGAGTGCGCACGAACATCGTTGCCGCGGCCAGCAATCCCCATGTGAACATGATGCGTGCCAGCCAGCGCTTGGCGCCGAAGCGCAGCAGCATCAGGTTCGACGGCACTTCGCACAGCGCATAGCCGATGAAAAACATTCCCGCGCCAAATCCGTAGACCGACGCGCTGAAGTGCAGATCATGGTTCATTTGCAGCGAGGCAAAGCTGATGTTGATGCGGTCCATGTAGGCCAGGCCGTAGCCGACCGCGATGACTGGCAGCAGCCGCAGGCTGGCCTTGCGCTGTGCCGATTCGCCGATCTTCTTCAGGCGCAAGTCCTCATCCGCCGGGGCTCCCGTCGTCCGATATACCTCGTGCGCGGAGCCGGCAGCGGCCATGGACGCTCACCTCGTGCGAATCGCAGTTTTCAGTAAGAAAATAGGGAATGAAGAATGGGGAACCGTGAGCACAATGTACCACAGTGCGCAGCGAGCTACGTTTCGGCACGCGCGTCAATAAGCCAGTCGTTAGCAGCTAGCGGCTCGAAGCTGGCTTGATAAGCCTGAACTCACCGCTTACATCCAACATGCCCATCAGATAGAGCATCCTGGGCCCGCAAGGCCCCAGCCGCCACCATCAAAGCTTCAGCCGCAACCACGCATCCCCGAATCCGTACCTTCATTCCGTTACCCTTCCTGTCTCGATAAATCGACCGCAATCCGCCATACGATGATAAAGCGCTTGCCCGCAGCGCCACGTCGGCCAGCCACCATCGCAAATCCCTGAACCCTAACCCCTGATACCTGTGCATTCAGTCACAGGACGTTCACACTCTCGCTGTGATAGCATCCGTTTTTCGAGAAAGACGCGTCCGGCGGAACCCTCTTTTGCCCGCCTGTCGCGCCCCGGGCAACACTCAACATGGAAGAGGAAGAAGCCCGACCGGGGGCTCGATCCCGGCAATCCGGCCACTCGAACGCCCCTCTGGGCGTCCCCCTGCAATCCCTGTTTAGGCCGGATGCAATGGCCCCCCTCGCTCATTCCGGACGAGCTCCGCTCGTTTCCAATCCCGCAACCCCAAACCCGCGCCTTTTTGTTGGCGCGGACCTGCCGAAGGCGGCTGCCCCACCGCAGGTGGAAGGAGAAGCTCATGAAAACGTATCAGGGAAGTGAGATCCGCAATGTCGCTGTAGTGGGGCATGCTCATTGCGGCAAAACCACCCTCATTGCCGCTCTGCTGCATGCCGCCAAGATGACTCCCACCCAGGGCCGTGTTGAAGACGGCTCCGCCGCCACCGCATACGACGAAGAAGAAGTCGCCCGCGGCATTACCATGCAGAACGCCGTCGCCTTCGCCGAGTGGCAGGGCATCAAGATCAATTTCGTCGATACGCCCGGCTTCCACATGTTCACCCACGAAGCCCGCGCCGCTCTCTTCCCCGTTGAATCCGCTATCGTCGTCATCAACGCCCAATCCGGCGTCGAGCCCGTCACCGAACGCGTCTGGCGCTTTGCTGAGGAAGCCAATATTCCCCGCGTCGTTCTCGTCAATCAAATGGACCACCCCAAGGCCGGTGGCGGCGGGGGCCTGAGCGCCCTCATGGACGATCTCAACGATCGCTGGGGCCGCAACTGTGTTCCCGTCCAGTTGCCCATCTCTGACGCCAACGGCTTTCACGGCGTCGTCGATCTCGTCACCATGGAGGCTTACACCTACACGCCCGGCGGCGATGGCCGCGGCAAAGTCTCCACTGAGATTCCCGCCTCGCTCGCTGCCGATGCCAAAGCGCGCCATGAAGCTCTCGTTGAGCTCGTCGCCGAAGGCAAAGACGAGCTGATGGAAGAGTACTTCGAGAAAGGCACCATACCCGAGGACCACCTGATCGCCGCGCTCCACGAAGCCATTCGCGAAGACCGCATCTTCCCCGTGCTCTTTTCGAGCGGCCTCAGCAACATGGCCCTCGATCATCTCCTCGACTTCATCAAGACCTACACACCCGCGCCCACTGAGCGCGAGCCCATCTCAGGAAAAACCCCCGGCGCAGCCGCCGACGCTCCTCCCGTCGCCCGCAAAATCGACGACTCCGGCCCAACCGGCGCAGTCGTCTTCAAGACCATGTCCGACCCGTTCGCCGGCCGCATCACTTTCTTCAAGGTCATCAGCGGCATCGTCAAGAACGACGCCACGCTTGAGAACTACACGCGCCGCGGCCAGGAAAAACTCGCGCACCTGAGCATCATGCAGGGCCGCAAGGCCGTTGAAGTGGCCGAGTTGCACGCGGGCGATCTCGGCGCTGTGGGCAAGCTTCGCGACACGCTCACCGGCGACACTCTCGGAGCAAAGGGCGCAGACTTCCAGGTCGACATGGCCAAGCCGCCCGAGCCCGCCATGACCTACGCCATCGAGCCCAAGAGCCGCGCCGACGAGGACAAGCTCGCGCCCGCAATCCACAAGCTCATGGAAGAGGACCTGCTCATTCGGTTCTACCGCGACCCGCAGACCAACGAATTCCTTATCGCAGGCGCAGGCCAGCCGCACATCGAGGCCATCGTCAGCCGCCTCAAAAAGCGTTACCACGCTGAAGTCACGCTCAAAGCGCCCAAGGTCCCCTACCTCGAAACCATTCGCGGCAAGGCCGAGGCCCACGGCCGCCACAAAAAGCAGTCCGGCGGCCACGGCCAGTTCGGCGATTGCAAAATCCGCATGGAGCCTCTGCCCCGCGGCGGCGGCTTCGAGTTCGCCAATGAAGTCTTCGGCGGCGCTATTCCCCGCAACTTCATCCCGGCTATTGAAAAGGGCATTGTGGAAACGGCCGCGCGCGGTTACCTCGCCGGCTACCCCGTTGTCGATTTCAAGGTCACGGTTTTCGACGGCTCCTACCACGACGTCGATTCCAACGAGCTCAGCTTCAAGACTGCCGGCCGCCTGGCCTTCAAAAATGGCATGGAGCGGTGCAAGCCCTGCCTGCTCGAGCCCATTATGAAGGTCGAAATCGAGGCCCCCGACGAATTCGCCGGCGCGCTCATGGGCGACCTCAACGGCCGCCGCGGCCGCGTGGGCGGAATGGAATCCAAGGGCCGCACCACGGTCATCAACGCCCAGGTTCCCATGGCCGAGATGCTCACATACGGAACTCAGCTCACCTCGATGACGCAGGGCAAAGGCAGCTACCGCATGGAAGTGGACCACTACGACATCGTCCCGCAATTGGTGGCCGAGAAGATTCTCGCCAACGCCAAGCGGCCCGTCGACGAAGAGGAAGAATAACCGCAACTGGAGTAGCGAATCCAAAAGGCATCGATGGAACCCGTGAATCAGATGAAGATCGCGATTCTTTGTTGGGGATCGTTGTGGTGGGACAAAGGAAAGTCAGGGCAAGAGATCAAGCTTTCCCCAAGTTGGGCGGACCGTGTTTCGCCGTACCCTTGGAACGAGGATGGGCCATGTTTGCCTGTTGAATTCGCGCGCATTTCAAATGATGGGCGCCTCACGCTCGTTTTGCAACCCGGCAGCCCTGCAGTTCGAACCTACTGGGCTGTTTCGGCATTCAATGACCTCTGCGATGCAAGGGAGAATCTTCGGCTACGCGAAGGAAAGAACTGTAGCCCAAACAGTATCCATTCCATTACGAAAGACGGGAAGATTTGCGTCGATATTCCCGAGGAGTTCAATGCTGTAAGGAAGTCCGTTGCCAAATGGCTTACCCTTCATCTGGGAATTGACGCGGTTGTTTGGACCGGTCTCCCGTCTAACTGGAAAGAGAAAAGGCCAGACAATCTGGCGGAAGAATTCAGCGTTGACGGCGCAATCAAGTACCTTGAAAACCTGAGAGACGACCCGAGAGATACTAAACATCCACTTAGGCTCACACGCGCCCGCGACTACCTAATCAAAGCACCGCCCCAAACCCAAACCCTCGTCCGGCGAAGAGCTCTTGAAGTGCTGCGGTGGTCAGAAGATTCAATAAGTGACAAGTCGACAGCTGGCCCAGTCCCTTCCACATCAAGGTAGTGCCGATCCGAGTGTGGCCGCATATCACTGCCGCAGCTTATGGGCCAGCGGCTTAGGAGAGACGCTCATGCGAATGTTCACATACCTGCATCACGCTCTTTTGGAAGCGCAGGCGGACGAAACCGTCGTTGCACTTTGCTGGGGGCCAATTGAACTCCAATACATGACAACGAATGATCCAGAACACCTTCCCGGCATCTACACAAAAGTCGTCCAAAAGCCGGGGGTGAAACGAGATGTCGATGTGCCCAGACACCCATGCCGGTTCCTTCATCGTTGGTCCTTCTGGGACTATGGCTTCTCCACCCTTGGCCGCAACGAAGACCTTCTGGTCCTCAAGATCAAGTACCGCAGTTGTCAAAAATGTGGCGAGCGGCAGGCAAGGCTGATGGAACACTTCCACTTTGCAAAGGTTTGACACCCCCTGCCGCGTCCCCAGGTCCCATGTTTGGGACCTGGGAGACCGCATCTCTCAACTCACGAAATCACCCCGAGCGAAACCGCACAATCCCAACACACCTTGATCGCTGTTCTACCCGAAACCGCCCCCAAAACCAGCTATCCTCCATCTTGAGGAGACATCTCCATCTTGCCCAACCTCACATACCAGGTCCGGCGATCTCTCGCGGCAAACACCGGAGAGTTCACATTGTCCGACTCCGCGCTCCTCTGGTCCGGCGGAAGCGCCCCCTTCTCCCAAGTCAAATCGGTCAGAATCTACTCCGTCCCCGGGATGTGGATATTCGGCGCAGGCAAGGTCGCATTTGGTTCGCGTCGTTGTGCAATCATCCTCGATTCCGGCGCTACGATTGAGCCTCACCAGCCAGCACTATCTCAGCTTCGGCAACTTTGAAGACCGCTCAGCAGCTTTCTATACCTTTGTCAGCGCATTGATCGCTCGCGTGCGAGCCGCAAATCCCGCCGCGCAAATCGTCTCGGGAATGCCTCCCATGCTCTGGTGGTTCTGGTTCCTGAGCTTCGGCCTTCTCGCTGTTCTCCTCGTACTTTTCACCGCTCTGGGCCTTGTTGGGCTCTCGCTCGAACACAAAAACTCTCTGGGAACCTCGTTCGTGCTCTTGACTCTCGCCGCGATGCTCGTCGGCCCCATCAGCTTTCTCCGCGCCACTTGGCGCCGCCGCACTCGCGATCTGGATCCCGGCGATTTATCAAAAAGCGTGTAATACGGAACCGGCAATCCCTCGCTCTCGCGCGGCCCGCTCTAAAAAACCACCGGGCGAAATGAGAGGCACGTTCGCCTGTCACTCCGCCCGGCATGGTTCCGAACTGTAATTTATCCTTTGCGCAAAGCTCCTGAAAACTCGCTCGCTCTTATCCCTCAATCCCTTCGATGCTCTCAACGTGGATTACCTTTGCTTGCGCGTCCAGTTCGCCCGTCACCTTTACCGTCTTGCCCGCGAACGGCCTGGCGCGCTCCGCGTCGTCCAGCTTGAAAACTTCGCCCGAAGAGTCGCGCAGTTCATACTGCTCGCCGTCTTTGACCACGGTCCCGGCGAAGGTTGCAGCCGAGTTCCGGTCCCGGCTCTGGCTCTGTTCGGACTGTTGCGTTGGCCGCTGCTGAACCCGCGCCAAAACCGGGCTCGGCGCGATGAACGGGACAGACATCACCATCGCAAACGCCAGTGTGATCACGGAAGCGACTCCGAGGTCACTGAAATGTTTGTTCATGAAACGCATAACGAGAACCTCCGGGAGAATCCGCGTGAGCCCGTTCTCGCTTCGGCCCAAACAGGTAGTTGGATGCATCTCGCAATCCACACCGTGGACCCTACTGCAAAGCATTGCTGCCGCATTTGAAGAGACTGAAGGCACAGCGAATCCGCACCGGCTCTCGCGGCTTGCTGGCGGAGACTTTTCGCTTGTAGGGAGAAAATACTGCGTGGCTGGGTAAAAAGGGAGTGCAGATGTCAGTCGGTTGCGGCCGGCCTCACGCGCCTGGCGAGCGCCCATTTCAGCTCTTCAATTCCCTCGCCAATGACTGCCGAGACGGCGTGAAACTCGAGCTTCTTCCGCTTGGCATGCGCCGCCAGCTTCTTCAGCTTCTCCGGATTCGCCGCGTCGATCTTCGTAGCCACCACGATCATCGGCTTATCTGCCAGAGGATGCTCTTCGTCGCCCTGCCCCTTCGAGGCTGAAGCTGGCCAGTTCGTTGTTGATCATCTTGAAGTCTTCCACCGGATCGGGCCGGCCCGACGCGTCCGACACGTCAACCAGATGAACCAGCACGCGCGTGCGCTCAATGTGGCGAAGAAACTGAACGCCCAGCCCCGAGCCAAGGTGCGCGCCTTCGATGAGCCCCGGCATATCGGCGACGACGAACGATTCCTGATCCGGCTCCTCGCCTACCGTCACCACTCCGAGGTTCGGCTCGAGTGTCGTGAACGGATAATCGGCAATTTTGGGCCGCGCCGCGGAGATGCGCGAAATCAGTGTCGACTTGCCCGCATTCGGCAGGCCAACCAGGCCCACGTCCGCCAGCAGCTTCAGCTCCAGCCGGTAGCTGCGTTCCTCGCCCGCTCGCCCCAGCTCGTGCTCGCGCGGAGCTTGATGCGTGCTTGTCGCAAAATGCTGGTTGCCGCGCCCGCCGCGTCCGCCCTTGGCGATCACAATGCGCTCGTCCGGCTCCTTGAAGTCGTGCACCAGCTCGCCCGTCTCGATGTCGTAGAGCGATGTGCCCACCGGAACCTGCAGCGTGAGCGACCGGCCGTCGAGGCCCGTGCAGTTCGAGCCCATCCCGTGCTCGCCGCGCTGCGCCTTGTGCTCCGGGTTGTAGCGGAAGTGAATCAGCGTGTTGTGCCGCTGGCTCGACTCCATGATGACGTCGCCGCCGCGGCCGCCGTCGCCGCCCGACGGCCCACCGCGCGGCACGAATTTCTCCCGCCGGAACGCCATGCAGCCGTTCCCGCCGTCCCCGGCTTTGACTCGAATTTTGGCTTCATCAATGAACATGCATCTCGCCGAAAGTGCTTTTCGCCTGCCGCTTTGACCTTTTTGCGCCCGCCCCGCGCGGCGTGAACGCCATCCAACCGCCGTCTCTTCAGTCTAACGAACCAATCTGCCCGCATGAGCCGCCTTGAAAATCTCCGTTCGCGCGGAAAAATCTTCGAATTGTGACGCAGACTACTTTTCAGTGGCCACTTTGGGGCATAGAATCGCTGCCAAACTTCATATAGATCCACGGAGGGCGGCGAAAAGCGAACGCTTTCGCCCTCACACCGGACGAGCCGCAACAGCGGACCGGCTTGCTCACTTGTTCTTTCTCCCGCCCTTTTCTCCATTGATCTGCCTGAGCAGCGCCGTACATGGCAGAGGCAAGGCGGAATTGGATTCGATGGGTTTTGTTGGGCGCGCTGTGCCTGAGCGCTCACGCGGTGATCTTTGCTCAAGCTGCGCACATTGATTCCGGCTCGCCGGAGCACTTCGTCCAGATTCAAGCTCCTCAATCCGGCTCGCTGGCCGGCCGCCTTACTAACCTCCATTCGGCCCCGCTGGCTGGCGTCTCGATCGTTCTGCGCAACCAATCTACGGGCTCAGAAGTCCGCGCTACCACTGCCAGGAATGGGGCCTTCCGTTTTGCCTCACTCGATGCCGGCGAATACACGCTCGACGCCGATGCCGCCCAGCTCGGACACGGCCAGCTTGAGGGAATTCTCGTCACTGGAGGCATGGAATCCCGCATTCAGGCTGCGCTCAACTTTGAGCCGACCCCTCCAGTGTTGATCGATGCCACCGCCCCCGCTCAGATCGATGCTCCGCCGGTGGTCGCGGCCCGCGTTCTGCTGAATGCCTCCATGCCTTCCGCTCAGCCAGGCGATCCTCATGCGGCAACAGTGGCACCCGCCACGCCGCTTTCCTCAATTCGCCACGCTCTGAGCACCTCCGCTCCGCAGATCATCGCGTCCATCGCAGGCGAGCCTCTCCATCTGCTTCCACTGGCGATTCCAGCCGCCGCAAGCGCAATCAGGACCGATGCCCTACCGGCGGCTTCGATGCTGTTTGCGCCACCCGTCTGGCCTCGGAGCGCAACTCCCTCGCCAACTGCAACCGCAGACGCCTCTCACACCGCACGCCCCCAGGAATCAACGCTTGAACAGGCTCAACCCCGAACTCCGGTCTCTTTCTTGCCGCCGCGCGCCGCCCTGGAAACACGATCCGCTCCACTCGAACTCGCGCTCGCTTTGGCGCAACCAAATGTGTTTCCGCTCAAGGCCGGCGCTATGCCCACTTTCGCCGCAACTGCGGTGCCGCCGAGTCTCGTGCAGGCGGCAACCTTGACTCCGCCCTCGGTCTCAACGACGCTACGTGCAGCTCAGCCTCCGGAGCCCGCGGCGCCGGCCGTATCCACCACCGTCTCCGCGTCGCAACTGCAAGCGCTGCCCGCAAGCGGACGCCGCTGGCAAGATTTCCTGCTCGAAACGCCTTCCGCAAACGATTCGGCTGAGTCCGGGCAGGCCTCCTACCGTGGTTCCCAACAATCCGCCGAGGTCACGGTCGACGGGGCAACCATCGGCCTGGCCTTCAGCGTCTCCGCAGGGTCAGGTCCGCATTCCTCCAACGACTCCGGCGCAGACTCCGGCTCGCGAAGCTCAACAACTCAACCGCGCAGCCAGGCCTGGACCGGAGGGCACGGCCTCGGCGTGAGCGAAGCTGCGATTCGCGAGGTAACAACCGTCGCCGGCAACGTGGAGGCCGAAGGCATGCGCGCCACGGGCGGTCGCACCACCATTCGAACCGAAAGCGGCAGTAATGCTCTCCACGGCCAGGGATTTCTCTTTGACCGCCAAAACAACTGGGGGGCTCGCAATCCCTTCACGGAATGGACCACGGAAACCGCTCCGGCCACGCTGACATTTAATCCAACCGGCTCCGTTCCAGTGTTTACGCCGGAGCCGTATACGCCGCCAGATCATGAGATGGTGTGGGGCATTGGTGCCGGCAGCCGCATCCGCCGCGACAAGCTCTTCTGGTTCGCGGCGCTGGACAGCTACCACCGCAACGATCCGGGCCTGGCGATGGTGAAGCACCCTCTGGACCTTTGCGGGAATTTGAACGCCAATGGCCAGTGCACTTACCCAGCCGGGTTCTTTGAAACGCCGACCGACTGCCAGCTCGAAGCATTGAGCGCACGGCTGGGAGTAGCGGGAGGGCAGTCAAGCGGCTGCGTCTCAGGCTTGGTCCAGGGGCTGACGGCTTATTCAACCATGCTGGAAACGCTCTCTGGCCTGCTGGGGCCGGCGCCGCGCACCGCGGCGCAGTGGGTCGGCTTTGGCCGCATCGATTGGCAGGCGGCCGAGCGCCATCACTTCACGCTCGAAGGCATAGGCGCTCGCTGGAACTCGCCCGGCGGCGGTCTCACTCGCGTTTCAGAGAACTACGGCAATCACAGCTTCGGCTCCAGCCAGGCGAGCCAGCAGTGGCTGCTCGCCCGCTGGGAGGCGTATCTCACGCCCAACCTGCTGGCCGTCACGCAAGGCTCCGCGGGCCGCGCCGTCCTCAGCTCACTGCCCGGCACGCCCTCCGCTTTTGAGCACTCGTTGCTCAACGGCAATTCCTCGGGCCAGTTGCCCCAGATCGTGGTGGATTCGCGCTACGGATTGACGATCGGCAATCCCTCGCGCTTTGGCCAGGGCGATGATCCTGACGAACGCCTCCTGCACGGACAGGAGATGCTCGACTGGGCCCGCAACAAACTGCTGGTTAAAACCGGCTTCGAACTCGATCACAACGCCGATGCGATCAGCCAATTGCGCAACCAGCTCGGAACCTATGTTTATTCCAAGGTGGAGGACTTCATCTCCGACACATTGGTGTTTCAGCAATTCGGGCTTCAGAATCCGAATAACGATTCTGTGCAGCATAGTTGTGGGGCAACGGATGCGACCTTGGGCAGCCAGCCCTGCTACTCCCACTACTCGCAGATGATCGGTCCTGCCAATTGGAACTTGAGCACAAATGAATGGGCCGCTTTCGCGACGGCGCAGTGGCAGCCCAACAAACTCGCCGTCTTCTCCGTCGGCCTGCGCTGGGAGCGCGAGCAGATGCCGCCGCCCCTCGCCACGCTCGCCAATCCCGATTTGCCGCAAGCCGGAAACATGCCCGATCTCGGCAATAACTGGGGACCGCGCGTCAGCCTCGCCATCGGCGCACGCAACCGGTGGCCGCTGCTGCGCCTGGGCTATGGCATGTACTACGGCCGCGTCGCAAACTCCGCGACTGAAATCGCGCTCACCCAGACCGGCTCGCTCAAAGGCGACCTCAGTTATTTCATTCGACCCACCGATGGCGATAGCTCCAACGGCGGCGCCAGCTCCGCTCCACCATTTCCATATGTGCTCAGTGGACTACCCGCCAGCATCGTCAAGCCGGGCGCAGTCGAGTTCTCGCCCAACTTCCGCAACCCCGAGGTGCATCAGGCTGTCGCCGCCATCGAGCAGCCGCTGCCGGGCCGCATGGAACTTACGGCGAGCATGATGCTCTCGCTCGGCCGCCGCCTCCCTGTCTTCATCGATTCGAATCTCGCGCCGCCGCTGACCAGCTCCCAGCAGGCCCAGAACATCACGTACAACGTTTGCGACGAGACTCCCCCCACCCCCTCGGGTTCCAGCAACACCAATGGTGCTTGCGGCAACCTCGGCCTGGGCCCCATCAAGGCCAAACAGATCACGGTTCCCTTCTATGCGTCCACCGCGAGCACCGGAGTTGCCGGCTGGCTTAATCCGGGCTACCAGCAGATCAACGTCATGGAGAGCAAAGCGAACTCGACCTACGAGGCGGCCATGGTCAGGCTCTCGCGCTATGGCAGTCGCGGCCTGAGCCTGCACGCCCACTACACCTACGCCCATGCAATGGACTGGAATCCGAATGAGAGCCCGCTGGACCCGGTCGACTCCAGCCACGATTTCAGTCAGGAGTACGGAACCAGCAACCTCGACACGCGTCACTCGGCCGCCGCGATGGTCGTTTTTGAAGCGCCGTGGAAGATGCGCGACTTCGCCGGCACAATCGCGAACGGCTGGATGCTCTCCGGTATCGGGCAATTCCACAGCGGCCTGCCATTCACAATGCGCACTTCAGGCTCGCTGCCCACGGAGCTTAATGACGCTGGCTACGCCATCGTGGGCCTGGGACCGAGCATGAACGGCTCAGGGGGCGACAATCGCGTCTACGGGCTGGGCAGCGACAATCAGGTCTATAACATGGGCCGCAACACGTACCGTTATCCCGGAACCTGGAAGGTCGACGTGCGCCTCGCCAAGCGCTTTGACCTCGGCGAAATGCGCCAGTTTGAAATCCTCGCCGAGACCTTCAATCTTTTTAACCACCAGAATGTAACCAACATAGAGACGACCGGCTATATCATCGAGCCCGGCAGCCCGCCCAGCACACTCGGCGCTGCAGCCGTCCCTCCCTCGCTGAACTTTTTAACGGGGCTCAAAACCAACTCCAAAACCGGGCTCCCCATTCCAGGTTTCGGCCAGCCGCTCGACATAAACGCTACTGACTTCTATCGGGAGCGCCAGATTCAACTCGGCCTGCGCATGCGCTTCTAGATTCTCCTATCGCACTCGGTCTTCGGGCGGTGGCATTGACTCATGCTTCGCCGGGGAATTTTCAAATGACGCCGTCCTCCGGCCACGATCCGGTGCTTACTTTGTTGTCGGAACGACTGGCGACGCTCCATTCAAAAACGCCGGATCCGTTTGCGCAATGTCCACGCGATAACTCACGGTCTTCGCTGTCGGGAACGTGGCGGGAACTTTCTGCGTCACGCGTCCCGTGGCAACCCACTCCGTGCCACGTTGAAATGTGGTCATGAAACCCACGCAGCTCAACGCGAAAACATCGTGTCCGAGCGTAGTGTGAAAGACTCTTCCCTTCCCGTAGCGCAAAACCATCAGCATCGGCTCATCAAGGCCCGTGCCCTTGTTGTTCGCGTCGGAGTGCGCGGTTGCCAGAACGGTGATGTTCTTTCCAGGCCCGCGCAGCTTTCCATAGAGCTCGTCGTTGGCGTGCATCCAAACCGCCGGCAGGCCTTTCATGATCGGATGTTCCGGGTCGCGCGTAGTCACCTGGAACGGCAGCCGCGCTCCGTGCATCCCGGCCGGCCCCGTCGACGCATCCGCTACCAGCTTGCCATCCTTCCAATACCAATAAGGCCCTGCCTGCTCATTGCGGTTTCGCCATCCGCCGATCCCCGTCATCTCGTTATACGCGGGCCAATCGGGAAAAGCATTGTCGGCGGCGTGCACAATCACCAGCCCTCCGCCGCTGGCCACATACTTTTCGAACTGCGAACGCAACTCCGGCGGCCAGCTTGGTCCGTCGTAGTTCATCACGATTGCCTGGTAGCGTTCAAACTCCGGTTTGAAGTTGCTAAAGTCTCCATCCGACGGAGGCGCCGTAATCACCGTCACCTCGAACAATCCTGTCTCTTCCAATTCCATCTTCAGTACCGGAGTCGTCAATCGCCAGTTGTGAAAAGCGCCGGCGCTTTGACCGTCGACAATCGCCACGCGAATCATGCTCCCCGCGCTTGCTGTCCGCGCCCACAACAAAATGCACGCAATCACCGCCCAACTCATTCGTTTCATCATTTCTCCTCAATTGCCGTCGTTCCGCGGCTCGCCCCAATCATCAACTCGTTTCCAATGGAAATTTTTCCCTCACCAGCTTGAGCGCTTCTTCTGTCGATGCGACCGTACCCTCCAATTGCGCATCCTCGGCCACGCGCAGCATCTCGCGGAACCGCATTCCCGGCGGGTAGCCAGCCGCGATCAGCTCCCGCCCGGTGATCAACGGTTTCGGCCGCACAACCGCCTCCGGCATCGATGAGAGACGCTGGCGAACAAATTCCCAGTGATCCAGGTTGCCGCTCGCGGCCAGGCAATCCATCTTGTGCAGCGCCAGGTGCTCTCCGAATCGCTCCAGCCTGAAGAAGCGCTTCAGCGTAGATTCCTTCATCCGATGCGCGTCCATGAACCGCATGTGGTTCTCGATCAGCGCCAGCACTTGCCGCGTCTCTTCATTCGAGAATCGGAATCGCCGGCAGATCTCTGCGCCCATCGCCACGCCCATTTCAACATGCCCATCGAAACGGATCCGGTCCGGCGCGCGCTTGAACGTCGGCGGCTTGCCCACATCGTGCAACAGCGCTCCCCATGCGAGGGTCTCTGAACATCCGGGCTCCAACTGCTCCAGTAGCATGAGCGTGTGCGTCCACACATCGCCTTCGGGATGAAACTGCGGCGGCTGCTCCACGCCTTTCATGGCGGCCACTTCCGGCAGCACCTCGTTCAGCAGCCCGGTCTCGTCCAGCAACTCGAAGGCCCGCCGCGCATGACCCTCTGTCAGCATCTTCGTCAGCTCGTCGCGCACGCGCTCGTGGCTTACGGCATGAATCCTCGAAGCCAGTGAACGAATCGCGCGCTTCGTCTGCGCCTCCAGTTCGAACCCAAACCGCGCACCGAACCGCACGCCGCGCAGCATGCGCAGATGGTCTTCTTCAAACCGCTGTTCCGCACGACCGATGGCGCGCACCACGCCGGCATCGAGATCCGCCAGGCCGCCGACGTAATCGAGGACCGCTCCGCGCAAGCTTGCCGGCTCGCCTCGAAACTCGTCCAAAGGTCTGCCCCCCTGCAAGGGCTCCAGCAGCAGCCCATTGATCGTGAAATCGCGCCGCTTTACATCCTCCTCGGCAGTCTTTGTGTACTGCACTGCATCGGGATGCCGTCCGTCTGAGTACGACAAATCCGAACGAAACGTCGCTACCTCGGTAACAAATCCTGCATCCTCGGCCTCGGGAGCAACAAGGACAACCCCAAAATGCGCTCCTACAGCGAAAGTACGCGGAAACATCTCCAGCACCACATCTGGCGTCGCGCTCGTGGCCACGTCATAGTCGGCCGGTTCGCGCCCCAGAAGCAAATCGCGCACGCATCCGCCCGCGAAGTACGCCTCGTATCCCCGCGCACGCAGCGTCTGCACGATCTGAAGAGCCGCTCCGAATTGTCCGGTTCCCGCCATCGCCGTTCCATCCATTCTCTCTCGCCCGTGTTCGAACGCAACTGCCGCTAACTTGCTGACTCGCTAACTTGCCGACTTGCCACCCCGCCCGGCCGCTTCTGGCGCGCAAGCGCGTCTGCCCCACCGCAGGTGGCTAGACTAGAACCATGCCCGGCTCCGGCCTCATCCTCGGCATCGAGACCTCCTGCGACGAAACTGCCGCGGCCGTCGTCGAGCGCGGAGCGAGTACGGTGTCTTCTGTCGTCGCCTCGCAGATCGCCACCCACGCGCGCTACGGCGGCGTTGTTCCCGAGCTTGCCAGCCGCGAGCATCTTCGCGCCATCGTTCCCGTCGTCCGCGCCGCGCTTGTTGAAGCCGGCCTGACCCTCGCCGATCTCGACGCCATCGCTGTCACTTCGGGCCCTGGCCTCGCGGGCGCGCTTCTTGTTGGCATCACCTACGCCAAAGCGCTCGCCTTCGCCAACAACCTTCCCTTGATCGCCGTCAACCACCTCGAAGGCCACATCCACGCGGTGCTGCTACAGGAGCGCGAAGTTGCAGCCCGAGCACGAGACCAGGATGCCCCAGGTCTCGATTTTGAGACCTGGGATAGCGCAGGCGTCAACCCCAGCTCAGCTTTAGCTCTCGTCGTTTCCGGCGGTCACACTCACCTCTTTCTCGCGCAGCCGGCAAACGGCACATGGTCCTACAAGCTCATCGGCCGCACCGTCGACGACGCCGCCGGCGAGGCCTTCGACAAAGTGGCCAAGCTTCTCGGCCTTGGATATCCCGGCGGTCCCTGGATCGACGCGCTCGCGAAGTTCGGCAACCCGCAAGCCGTCCCGTTTTCGTTCGCTCAGATCAAGACGAAGGCTCACCTCGACGGCAAGCCCGCGCGCACCAAGGCCGCGAAGACTTCCCCCATCGCGCGCCTCGACCCACATTTTCTCTTTTCGTTTTCGGGGATCAAAACCGCGGTGCTGCGCTACGTGGAGCTGCACGGCCTTCGAACCGAAGCAAAAGCCCGCGTCGATCGTGTGCTCGCAAACTTCCATCCGCCGCAAACTCGCGAAGAAGCTCTCGCGCTCTGCCCGCAGCCCGCGCTCGATCTCATTGCCAGCTTTCAGCACGCCGTCGTCGGCGACCTGATGAAGAAGACCTTCGCGGCAGCCGAATCGCTGGGCGCCGCTCGCGTCTTCGTCACGGGCGGAGTGGCGGCGAATCGCGAGCTGCGCGAGCGGTTCACTGCTGAGGCCGATCAGCGCGGTCTGCACGTCGCGTTTCCCACGCTCGCGCTCTCCACTGACAACGCCGCCATGATCGCCGCGGCGGCATGGCCGCGCCTGCTGGCGCAGGATTTCGCCTCGTCCGATCTCACGGCCGACCCTTCGCTCGCGCTCAGTTGATCCGGACAGGTTTTCGCTGAATTCGCTTTCAAAAGTGAAGAGGCCCGGCTCGCGCCAGGCCTGCGGAGTCTTTCTATTTCCTATTCCCTGTCTTATTCCGTCCACCGCCGCATGATCAACGTTGCATTGATGCCGCCGAATCCAAATGAATTCGACAGCGCAATGTCGAACGAATCCTTGATCGCCTTGTTGGGCACGTAGTTCAAGCGGCATTCGGGATCGGGATTATCGAGATTGATGGTTGGCGGAATCTCCTGGTTCACCAGCGCCAGCACCGTGATGCCGGCTTCGAGCCCGCCCGCGCCGCCGAGCAGGTGGCCGGTCATCGATTTCGTCCCGCTGATTTTGAGTTTGTGGCTCAACGCGTGTTCGCCAAAAACTTTCTCAATCGCCTGCGACTCGTTGCCATCGCCTGCCGGCGTTGACGTTGCATGCGCGTTGATGTATCCAACCTCTTCGGGACGAATGCCGGCGTCTTTCAAGGCGGCTCTCATGCTGCGCTGTGCGCCCGCACCCTCGGGGGCGATGCCCGTCATGTGATAGGCGTCGGCACTCATGCCGTAGCCAATCACCTCGGCCAGAATCTTCGCTCCGCGCGCCCGCGCGAACTCCAGCTCCTCCAGAATCAGGATGCCGGCGCCCTCGCCGATAACAAATCCATCGCGATCCTTGTCGAAGGGCCGGCTGGCGCGTGTCGGATCGTCGTTGCGCGTCGATAGTGCCCGCATCGCGGCAAATCCGCCCACCGACATCGACGTCACCGCGGCCTCTGCGCCGCCGGCAATCATCGCGTCCGCATCGCCGTGCAATATCATGCGCACGGAGTCGCCGATGGCGTTGGCGCTCGTTGCGCAGGCTGTGGCTGTGGCCGATATCGGGCCTTGCGCGCCATAACGGATGCTGATGTGCCCCGCAGCCATATTCACAATTGCCGCGGGAATAAAGAAAGGCGACATCTTGCGCGGGCCGCCCGCGAGCATGTTGTTGTGCTCGCGCTCGATGACCTCGAAGCCGCCAATCCCCGAGCCGATAAACACGCCCACACGTTCAGCGTTTTCCGGCGTGATCTTCAGCCCTGACTGCTCCATCGCCTCCTGCGTTGCGCCAAAGGCGTAGTGGATGAAGCGCCCCATCTTGCGCGCTTCCTTCTTGTCCACAAATTTCAGAGGGTCGAAGTCCTTCACCTCGGCGGCGAAGGTAACCGGGAAACCGGTCGCGTCAAATGCCTTGATCGGCGCCATACCGCTGGCGCCGGCCAGAATTTGCCGCCATACTTCGGGAGCAGTGTTGCCGACACCGCAGATCAGCCCCAGGCCGGTAACTACCACTCTGCGGTTGGTTGCCAGGGTCAACGCTTACTTGCCGCCTTTCGCGTTCTTGTCGATGTAGTCGATCGCGTCCTTCACGGTCTTGATCTTCTCGGCGTCCTCGTCGGGAATCTCCATGTCGAAGGCCTCTTCGAACTGCATCACCAGTTCAACGACGTCGAGCGAGTCTGCGCCCAGATCTTCCTGAAAACTCGCGCCGGGTGTGACTTCGGCTTCGTCCACCTGCAACTGCTCGACAATGATCTGCTTCACTTTTTCTTCAACAGCCATGCGTACGTCTCCTCGTGTATTGGGAACTTAGGAAAACTTTTCGGGGGATTCATAAAAACCGCTCGCCCCGCGAACCTACAATACCGGCCCCTGGCGGGGAATGACAACCGCCGCGCCAAGAAATCTGCGCGTGGCCCCGAATCTTCAAGTCTACTGGCAGGACCCTGGAGTGTAAAGGCGTCAAACCCGGGGGAAACGATTGAAGAAACAGGAAATAATACCGGCGCCTGCCCCGGGCTGCGCAGTACCGCGAAATGCACAACCCGGGGGCGTATATTAGGCGAAAGAGAGGAGTGAACGGTCGATGGTCGAAATTGCTCTCGGAGTCTGTATCGTTCTTGCATTTGTCCTGGGACTTCTCTTCGGTCGCTCCGCGGGCCAGGCATCCGCAAACGCGGAGAGCAAAGCTCAACTCGAAACGATCGACCTCCTCAAAGCCGACAAAACGCGACTCGACTCGCTCTCCGCGTCGCAGGCCGGCGAGAACCAGCAACTCCGCGAACAAATTGCGCGCGCGGAAGAGCGCCAAGCTGCTCAGGAGCAGAAGTATATCCAGATGAAGGCGGACGTTGATAAGGCGTTTGCCGAACTCGCCTCCAAGGCTTTGCGAGACAACAACGAGAGCTTTTTAAACCTGGCAAAACAGAAACTCGGCGCCCAGAACGACGAAGCAAAGCAAACGCTGGAAGCCAAAGAGACCGCCATCAAGAATCTGCTGGACCCCTTGAAAGAGACGCTTACCAAGCTGGACACGCAAACCCGCGAAATGGAAAAAGCACGCGAAGGGGCGTACGGGCGCGTGGAAACGCTAGTCACGGAGATCAAGGACTCGATTCCGAAGTCTGTCGAAGACCTGAAGCGCGAGACTTCGCAGTTGATTTTTGCACTGCGCGCGCCCAAAACGCGGGGAAACTGGGGTGAGCTGCAGCTCAAGCGATGCGTAGAGTACGCCGGCATGGTCGAATACTGTTCGTTCGCCCAGCAGGCTTCAACACGCACGGAGGACGAACGCCTTTTGCGTCCTGACATGACCATTCAGCTGCCCAACGGGCGCACCATTATTGTTGACGCCAAAACGCCGCTCGATGCTTTTCTCGATGCAGGCGAGAGCGTTGACCCATCCGCGCACGCATTGCGATTCGTCGCGCACGCTGAACGCGTGAAGGCGCACCTGCGCGAGCTGTCCGGCAAGTCCTACTGGCGGCAGTTCGAACACACCCCGGAGTTCGTCGTCTGCTTTTTGCCCAGCGAGGCGCTTTTCAGCGCGGCCCTTGAGGCCGACCCATCTCTGATCGAGTTCGGTTCGCAGGCCAATGTTGTCATGGCCACGCCGACAACGCTCATTGCTTTGTTAAAAGCCGTCGCCTTCGGCTGGCAGCAGTCGCAAGTGACAGAGAACGCCAAAGCCATTCAGGAAGCGGGCCGGGACTTGTACAACAAGCTCGTCAATGCGCACGAGTATTTCAGCAAGCTCGGCGCGGCCCTCGAAAATGCGGTCGCGCATTACAACCGATTCGTAGGCGCTGTCGAAGGTCGCGGTGGCGCTTTCTTCCACGCGCGCAAGCTCGGCAATCTTGTGCACGGCAGCGACGAGATCGATCAATTGGAATCGCTCCCGGCGGAGCCACGCTTGCTCGCGGCCGAAGATTGGGAGCCGGAACTGGCGTTGACGGCGAACGCAGAAGATTCCGGCAAGAACGAAGCCTAGTTCGCGGCAACACGCACCGCATCGTGCAAAGAGAAATTGCCGCCTACTTCTGTGGCGGCGGGGTTTGCGCCTGCGACGGCGCCGGTGCGGCCGCCGGCGCAGCCGGTGCCGCCGGCGCATCCTTCACCCGCGTCAGCGTGAATTCCATTCCGGGGAAATCGCCGTTGTCTGTCTTCGTCGTCATCTTGATCGTGTCGCCTTCGACCGTGCAGTCGTGGTGGATGGTGAAGCCGTTGAACGAGTCGTCGAAGGTGAACTTGTCCCCATCCACTTTGCCGTTGCTGATTGCGATGGGATCGTTGCCCGCCACCTGCACCGTTCCCGTCAACGTCGCACCGTCCTGCTTGAAGGTGAACGTGATCTGCATGCTCGATCCGTCGGGGGTTGTCGCCGCTCCCGTCCAGGCTCCCGTTACGTCTGCGGCCATTGCGGTTGCGGCGCTCAACATCATCGCCAATCCAGCGCAAATACTAAGCAAATTCCTCATCGGTCCCTCGCTGCCCTCTTCCCGGCCCACCCATCATACAGAGCAAATGTAAAAACTGAACAGGAGCCTCGTTCCCCTTTCCCACGCAGCACCGGCGTCCTCGCCCGCACTCCCTATTCCCTGTTCTCTGTTCCCTGTCCTTCCGCGAACGCCTCCCGCAGCCGCTTCCAGGTCGTTTCCAGATCCTCCGGCAGCACGCGCGTTTCGCCCACTGTGGTGATGAAGTTCGTGTCGCCAATCCAGCGCGGCATGGCATGCAGATGCAGATGTCCGGTCACGCCCGCGCCCGCGGCCTTGCCGACGTTCAGGCCGAAATTAAATCCCTGCGGCGAGTAGACGCGATCGAGCACGCGCTCGGTCCGCTGCGCCAGATCCATCAGTTCCTGCGCCGTCTCCCTGGGCAGCACCGCCAGCCGGTCCAGGTGGGCGTAAGGCATCACCATCACGTGTCCCGATGTATACGGATAAGCGTTGAGGCAGATGAAGCAGTTTTTCCCGCGCAGAATCAGCCCGCCGGCAGCTTCGGCTTTCTCGCGATCCATTCCATTCGCAATCGCGTAGTCAATCGACGCGATCAGATTGCAAAACACGCAATCCATGTCGCCTGGCCAGACGTTCAGCGCCGCCGGCACGCCACGCCGCACCCCGCTTTCCGGCGAGGTGATATAGGCGTAACGCCACGGAGTCCAGAGGTGATCCATCCCAGTCCAATCTGTCCGATCCAGTATAGAAGGCCTTTTGCGCTCGGTTTTTGCGGCGATTTCCGCAATCCTTCCGCGCCGCCCCCAGCAGCTGTCCGCGCAAATCGCCTCCGAACAAGCGCATCTCACGCTCCTAACTCGTTTGATTCGATCGACTCCATTGACGCTCGATTGCAGACGTTGCTACACTCAAGGCGTAGCTTCCTGCGCGGATTCCTGCAGTGAGTTGCGGCCGCCCTCCCAGCAAGCCGTTGCCTGCCGGCGTTTCCCAAGGAAACCCGCCGTGTTTTACCCCAGTGCAACAACTTGGGGACGGCCTTTCCTGTGGAAGACAGAACCGGCGCGTCATGCGGCGCGAGGGCAAGTCAAGGGACTGAAGGCGACCGGAACGCGGAATTTTGGGCGTGGGAGCCACCCAGCGGCTGGAGCAATCCATGTGCTGGAGCACGCAGTCCCGGAGCAGGCTGTAATGGCAAACGTCCTCAATCCCGAAACCGAGAGCATAACCCTGAACACCGAATTGGAAACCCCAACGCTAGAACCTGCGACGGAGCTGGAGAATTTTGCCAGTGTTGACCAGCCGTCGCCTGAATCCACGTCCAACCTTTCCTCGTCGAATATCGACAACACCACAGTCGTCGAAGCTAGCCCTCTGGACGCCGATGCCCTAACCGAGCCTGTCGCTCAGGCCGCAACACTCGAGCAGCCCGCGCCTTCAGAACCTGCAGCCGCGGCCGAGCCTGAGGCAATTGCGGCCGAGCCTGAGGCAATTGCTGCCGAGCCGCCCGCCGCAGCCGCTACGCCGCCGGCAGCCCCACCAGTTTCGCCCGCCGAGCCGGCTTCCGCCACTTCCGTCAAAGCTCATCCCGCTGGGCACAGTGAGCCCGCCGACGATTTCTCCGAGGCCCTCGCCGCATTCGAACGCGAACAGGCTGCCGAAGCTGCCGCCGTCGAAGCCTACGGAGACAAGATCGTCTCCGGCAAGGTCGAAAAGCAAACGGAAAAATATCTGGTCGTCGATGTCGGTCTCAAGTCTGAAGGCCTCGTGCCGCTTGAGCAGGTTGTCGACCACACCGGCGCCGTCAAGTTCCAGCCGGGCGACGTGATTGACGTCGTCATCGAGCGCGAGGAGCCGGAAGGCGGCTACCTTGTCAGCTACGAGAAGGCCCAGCGCCTGCGTGTCTGGGACACGATCGAGAAAGCCGCCAACGACAAAACGCCCGTCACCGGCACCGTCGTGAGCCGCGTCAAGGGCGGCCTCACCGTCGATATCGGCATGAAGGCTTTCCTGCCCGGTTCGCAGCTTGAAATTCGCCCCGTGCGCAATCTCGATACCTACCTCGGCCAGCAGATCGAAGTCCGCGTCATCAAGCTCAACAAGAAACGCGGCAACGTCGTGGTCAGCCGCAAAGAAATCCTGGAGGAAGAGCAGAACTCCAAGCGCTCGGCCACCATGGAGCATCTCGCCGAGGACGCGGTGCTCACCGGCACGGTCAAGAATCTCACCGACTACGGTGCGTTCGTCGACCTCGGTGGCATCGACGGCCTTCTTCACATCACCGACATGAGCTGGGGACGCCTCACGCATCCCCGCGATCTGGTCAACGTCGGCGACGAGATCCAAGTCAAGGTTCTCAAGTTCGACAAGGAAAAGCAGCGCGTCTCGCTGGGCTTCAAGCAATTGACGCCCGATCCATGGCTTGATGCGACCGAACGCTATCCCGTCGGCGCAAAGGTTCACGGTCGCGTCCTTTCTGTCACGGACTACGGCGCGTTTGTCGAGCTCGAGCAAGGTATCGAAGGACTGGTTCACCTCTCTGAGATGACCTGGTCCAAGCGGCTCAAGCACCCCTCCAAGCTGGTTAAGCCCGGCGACGAGGTTGACACCGTGGTTCTCAGCGTCAATCCCGCCGACCGGCGCATTTCGCTCGGCATGAAGCAGCTCCTTGAGAATCCCTGGGAGAGCCTGACCGACAAGTACCCCGTTGGCGCGATTGTCGAAGGCCGCGTGCGCAACCTCACCGACTTCGGCGCCTTCATCGAAATCGAAGACGGCATTGACGGCCTCGTCCACGTCTCCAATCTGAGCTGGACCAAGCGCGTCAAACACCCCTCTGAAATCGTCAAGAAGGGCGAGAAGGTCAAGGCTGTCGTTCTCGGCGTTGAGCCGCAGAACCGCCGCCTTTCCCTGGGCATCAAGCAGTTGCAGCCCGATGTCTGGGAGAGCTTCTTCGCTACGCACCGCGTGGGTGACGTGGTTCACGGCAAGATTCTTCGCACCGCGCAGTTCGGCGCATTTGTCGAGATTGCCGAAGGCGTCGAGGGCCTCTGCCACATCTCCGAGGCTGGTGATCCCGTCGATGGCCATTCCCCGCTTGAGCAGGGTCTGGAGCACGACTTCAAGATCATCAAGATCAACGTCGAGGAGAAGAAGGTCGGCCTGAGCCTGCGCACCGGCGCTAGTCACGAAGCTGAGCGGCCTGCTCGCGAAAGCTCCGGATCCCGGCAGGACTCCAGGCCAGACTCGAGGCATGATCAGCCGCACAAGCACCCCGTCTCCAGCTCCACAACCACGCTCGGCGATCTGGTCAACTGGCGCAAGGGCGAACGCTAAAGACAGTGGTCAGATGTCCGTGATCAGTTGTCAGTAAAACGGCCACCCTCCGGGGTGGCCGTTCCGCGTTCGGTCGGTTAGTCCGAGCGCGGAGCAGGAGCAGGCATTCGCGACAGTTCTCCATGCGTGCTACGATGTTTCCGCATTGACAACCCTCGGCGCGGATGGTGGAGATGAAGGTCCCTCTCGTTTTCCTCGCCTTGTCCTGTTACGCCATCACTTTGGCGGGCCAGACTCCATTTCCCACTGACGAAGCGCTGAAGCAGGCTCTACCACGAATACGCCCCAGCGACGAAAACTGCACAGTGGATTTGCACAAGGGCACAAATGTCAAAAGGGATGCACGAGGGATGGGCGTGCACACCCGAGGACGCGACGGTCGCCGTTTCGGTAATTCTTTCCAGTCAAGTCGCCGAGGGCGATGCTGTCCGGTACTACATCGTCGCCAGCGCCAAGCCTGCCAGTGATCCGGAGGGCGAATACAATTGCCACGCCTGCGCGCCGGCGATCGGAGCAGCCGTGTTCGTTTGGAAGAACCAGCGATGGACCCTCGAAAGCGAAAATACAGCGACAGAGTTCGCAGGTGGGTGGGGTGACCCGCCGTCCGTCGAACTTGTCGCGGTCGGCTCGGAAAAGCATGGACTGATTCTTTCGTACGGCGACGAAGGGCAGGGATTCTCTTCATCCTTCAGCGAGATCATAATTCCCCTTGGGAAAAACGTTGAAAAGGTCTGGAGCATCGAGAGCGGAAGCGACGACAACGGCGCGATTGATCCAGATGACAAACTGAACAGTCCTCCACCGTACAGTTCGTCTACGACGTTCAGGTTCCTTAAAGCCGCCAACGGAACTGAGCGTCTCAGCGACTACTACGACATCGAAGTGACATCCAGCGGTACTTCTTGGCAGGGACCTAAACACCCAGTCAAAGCGGAGAATTGGACCGAACTCTACAGATTCAGCGGTGGCAAATACCGGCTGATGCGCAAAACTGTGTTGACAGGTGCGAAGAATCCGGAAAAAGGCACCCACCGATAAATCGCATTGAGCGCACTCCGGATCGGCGCACCGCTTCAATTCCCCGTCGGAATAATCCCCGCATTCTCGACCATCAGAATCGTTGTCCGCTTTGGCGCGCGCGTCCGATGCGCGACAGTCTTCGGCACTACAAATCCCTGGCCCGGTTTCAGCGCAACGGTCCGGCCTTCAAGATCGATCAGCAGTTCCCCATCCACGACATAGAAAAACTCATCGTCCTCGTCATGTTTGTGCCAGTGATATTCGCCTTCGATTGCGGCCATGCGCACCACCGAATCGTTCACCTTGCACAGGGTTTGATTGAACCACTTGTATTCGTTCGCGCCCGGAACCGCGTGCACATCCATCAGCTCAAGCGGCTTGTAGAGAATATTGAGCCGCGTCTCATACGGAAAAGCCGTATCCTCAGCCATGGCAAGGACCTCGACGAGAGAATAGCAGGGGGTATTGACACTGACGCTGCGTCAGGCCCGACGATGGTCTGTGAACGACGAGCACCTGCCGCTGACGGCTGAGGGCTGAAAGCTGACGGCTGTTCTCCGGAGTACACTTCTCTCGTTCCACTGAGGCGCCTATGTCCCATCCGCCCGCGTCCTATAGAAATCGTTCCGTTCTTGCTGCCGTCACGCTCTTCTTTGTCGCACCCCTCGTCGCCGAATTCCTCCTCGGCGATTTCCCTGCCACATGGCTCCCGCTGATCATCGTCCTCGCCCCGATGTACGGCGGCGGTGCGATTCTCATTCGAGAGCTCACTCGCCGCACCGGCCGCGGCTGGCCCACCATTCTTCTCCTCGGCGTCGCCTACGCAATCACTGAGGAGGCCTCCACGACGCAAACGTTGTTCAACCCCGATATCTTCGGCATGCACATGCATCTTCTCTCCCACGCCTGGATCCCGGCTCTCGGCATCGGCGCCTGGTGGACACTCTTTATGCTCAACGTCCACCCCTTCTGGAGCATCGGTGTATCGATCGCGCTCACTGAAGGCCTCTTCCCTTCGCGCGCCCGCACGCCCTGGCTGGGCAACATTGGCCTCGCTGTCGCCGCCGTCCTCTTCGCCATCGGCGCCGTCTACAACACCTGGTACACATTCCATCACGACCCGTTCCGCGCCACCCACATGCAGTTCATCGTGTCTGCCCTGTTCGTCGTCATCTTCGCCGCCGCTGCCTTCCTCATCCCTCGGCCCGCTCGAAATCGCAATCCCAGCCCCGTGCCTTCTCCCTGGGTCATGGGCGTCGGCGCATTCCTTCTCGGCGCAGCCGTTATGCTCTCGCCGGTTCTATGGAAGTGGAACTGGGCAGCCGTCGTCTTCATGCTGGCCATCGATCTTGTGTTTCTCGTTGGGCTAGGCTTGTTCTCGCACTGCGAGGGATGGACGCCTCTGCACACATTCAGCGTCGGCGCCGGCGGTGCGCTCCTTTACGGTGCGCATGCCTTCATGCAGGGCCCGGTTGTTCCCTGTCCCAAGTGGATAGCTCTTTTGAGCCATGTACTCTTTATGATCCTTGCGCTCGCCGTCGTCGCGCTGGGCGCGCAACGCACACATGCTGCTCTTCTCCAGAGCGCGCCTCAACTGGTTCCAGAGCGCTCGGAGGCCTAACCGTGCTGTGAATTAAGAACCGCGAACCCCGGTCGAGTTCGCAGGACCTCCACGCCGCTGCATCTGGCGCAGCACAATCACGATCCCCAGCGCCGCCATCACGCTGATCAGCGCAAACAGGAATACGCTCGCGTATCCGGCGAATCCAATAATGGCGCCGGCGATCGGGCCTACCAGGAAGAAGGACACGTCAGCAAATGCGGTGTAGACGCCCAGCGCCGTCCCGCGATTGAACTCCGGAACCCGCTTCACGGCTTCGACGCCGATTGCGGGAAAAATGAGCGACAGCCCCAGCCCTCCCACTGCCGCGCCTGCCATTGCCATCCATGGCGTGGCCGATTGCCACAGCAAAATCATCCCCACGGCTTCGGTCAAAAGCGAAGCGATCGCCACCGGGAAGCCGCCGAAACGGCTGATGGTTTTAATAAACAGCAGACGCACGGTGATGAACCCGATGCCGAATGCGGTAAGGCAGAGAGCGGCGCCGCTCCAGTGACGGCTCACATAAAACAGCGTGACGAACGTAGCCAGCACGCTGTAGCCAACGCCCCCCAGCGCCAGTCCCATGCCGTGCGGCGCCACGCGCCCGAGCACGTGAGCGAACGGCATATGCTCGCCGGGCACCACGGCCGCCGGCTCCTTGCGCCACGCGAGGACAAAGCTGACGGCGCCAATCAGAATCGTCACCAGGCCGATTGAGCCCAGACCCCACTGCTGATCCAGAATCACTCCCAGCGGCGCAGCCAGCGCCATGCCGCCATAGGTACTGATGCCGTTCAGCCCGATCACCTTGGCTGTGTGCTCCTGGCCCGCGCTGGTAATGCCCCACAGCGTGGCTCCAGTCGATCCCAGGCTCTCGCCCACTCCCAGCGCCAGCCTGCTCACGATCAGGACCGCAAAACTGAGCCAGCGCACCTCATGAAAGGCCGCAGCACCCATCAGCAACGCTCCGCTCGCCGTGCAACCGGCCATGCCCCACATCACCGAGACCTTGGCGCCCATGTGGTCGGAGATGCGTCCAGCCCACGGCCGGCTCAGCAGTGTGGCAATGTACTGGATGCTGATGGCCAATCCCGCAAGCACTGCGCTATAGCCCATGCGCAGATGCACGAAAGGGGGCAGGACCGCCAGCGGCAAGCCTATGGAAACGTAGCAGATAAAGGTGAAGTAAACGTAGCCGGCAATGCGCCACGTCCCGCCCCGCGCGGCAGACCGGACAGGAACCGGAACGTAGGCAGTCGAGGAGTACGACATAAGCAGGAACGAGGCCGACAAAGAACGTCTGTTCTCCTCCAGTATATCGGAGAATCGCTTGGCCGCGCCGAACCGAAGCGTCCCTGACGAGCGCACGCGGCCGCATTCTTGATGAATCGCGCCGCAGGCGCTGACCCTATCGGCCTGGCTTCATCGCCCAAAGAATCCCGCTCTTGATGATCCCGTAGAGCAGAGGATTCGCATAGTCTTCTTTATTGTGGCCAAGCGCCAGATAAAACTCTCGCCCACCGTCGAATGTGTGGTACCACGCGAGCGGCAAGTCGACCGGGAACTTCGTTGCGTCAATCGTCATCGGCTCAAGCGTGGCAAGTTTGGTCCTGTCTGTTACTAGAACCGGATGAATATCCGGGTTCAGGTGGTCAAGGAAGTAACATTCGTCGGTCCACGTAAACTGCGCGGGCAACCCCTTGACAGCGGCGAAGCTTGGATCGACAACCCGAACGGTGAATGGCTGCTGGCGCGGATGGGCCGCGAATTTGCCGCCCAGCACCGACCAGAAGTAAGGCCAGTTCCTCTCCGAGCCCGAGGCCGAGTGAATGCCCACGAATCCGCCGCCCGCTTCGATGTAGCGTTTGAAGGCGTCGCGCTGCGTGTCGTCGCTGAAGGCTTCGTTATTGCTGTTGTCAAACACCAGCGCGGCGTACCGGCGCAGATTGTCGTCGGTAAAGACACCCGGAGCGTCCACCTCATCGACGTCGAATCCGGCCTCGTCGCCCATCTTGCGGATCGCCGCCACGCTGTCCGCGATATTGTCGTGCACGTAGCCTTTGCCGTCTGGCGTGTAGTTGCGCGTATAAACCAGAATGCGGGGCTTCGGCGCGTTCTGTGCCGGCATAGCCGGTAGCGCGCACAATGCCGCAGAGAGGCAAACAACGAGACCGGCGATTCGAGAGAAGTGGAAAGATAGGCGCATGGTTTCACCCCGGCGGAATCCGCTCCAAGCCTAAATCGCCGGACCTGTTTCCCGCGAGTCGCATCACGAACAGAAACTCACTAAACTGGGACAATGGCGGGTTTTCACATCGAGCATTTCGGTTGCCGGGCCGCACGTGCGGATGGCGAGGCCATCGCCGGACACCTGCGGGTGCTTGCCGAGCGCCAGCCGTTCGCTGACGACATCGTCGTCGTGAACACCTGCAGCGTGACCGCCGAAGCTGACCGAGCGGCACGTGCCTTTATCCGACGGGCGCATCGCAGAAATCCCGCGGCCAGAATCGTCGTCACCGGCTGCTACGCCCAGCGTGCGCCTCATGAACTCCACGCGCTGCCCGGAGTCGCCGCAGTGGTAGGCAACAGCCACAAGGCCCTCGTGCCTGACATCATCTCCAACCTGGCGCGCGGTTCGGTCACCACCGCTCCGCCCACGTTTGTTCCCATAGCCTCGCTCCTCTCCGCGAGCACTTCGCATTCCGCTCCCATCTGGGCCGACGATAACTTCGCCCACTCCTTCCTCGAGGATTCGCGGCTTACGCCTGGCGCACAGACGCGCCCCAACTTGAAGATTCAGGAAGGCTGCGGGAATCGCTGCACTTTTTGCGTCATTCCTCTTACTCGCGGCCCTTCCAGGAGTTTGCCCCGCGCGGCGGTCCTTCGCCACGTTGAGGAGTTCGTCGCCTCCGGCGGCAAGGAGCTCGTGCTCTCGGGAATCAACCTGGGCCGCTGGGGTTTTTCTCCTGGTTTTGGAGGAGAGTCGCTCGCAGGGCTGGTTCGCACCATCTTCGAGCAGACTGAGCTGCCCCGACTGCGCCTCAGCTCGATTGAACCGATGGATTGGGACGGCCATCTGATCGATCTCCTTCACGATTTCGGCGGCGGCCGTCTCGCCCGCCACGCGCATCTTCCGCTTCAATCGGGCTCTGACGCGGTGCTCCGCCGCATGCACCGCCGATATCGCCCCTGGCACTACGCGGACAAGGTCTCCGCGCTTTTTTCGGCAGCCGGCCCCGATCTTACCCTGGGCGCCGACATCATGGTCGGTTTTCCCGGAGAGTCCGACCGCGAATTCGAAGAGACGCTGGCTTTTGTGCGCAAGCTGCCGTTCGGCTACCTGCACCTGTTTCCCTTTTCGCCACGCCCGGGCACGCCGGGATGGGCACTCCACGCAACTTCGCCGGTCCCGCCTTCCGCCGTCGAAGAGAGAATGGCGGCGCTCCGCGTCGTAGCCGCCGAAAAAAGCCTGGCTCACCGCAGCCGCTTTATCGGGCGGGTCCTCGCCGCCATCACCCTCCGCACGCCGGAGACAGTCGCAGCACTCGGTTGCACCGTCGCCCTCTCAGAGAACTTTCTGCCCGTCAATCTCTGTGGCCATTTCCCGGCCAACCAACTGCTCGACGTGCGCGTCACCGCCCTTCATTCAGACGGGGCGTTGGTCGGCTTTCCGGTCCACTAACCTCTTTTTTCGCAAGGCCAAGCCAATGTTATACTCAGTTTGCGTCGCTGCTCTGGGGCCCATTGGGGCCTTCTGTCCCGGCCCACGCGGCACGCCTCCGGAGGAGAATCATCGCATTCGATAAACGTGCCGCTAAGTCCTTCATACGTATCAATGACCGAATTCGTGCGCGCGAAATCCGCGTCATCGACGAAAATGGCGAACAGCTTGGCATCCTGCAGCCCTTTGAGGCTCTCCGCATCGCCCGTGAACGCGGCCTGGACCTCGTTGAAGTTTCGCCCAATGCCGTCCCCCCCGTTTGTCGAATTCAGGATTATGGCCGTTTCCTCTACGAGAAAGAAAAGAGCGAACGCGCAGCGCGGAAGCGCCAGAAGGTCATCACCGTCAAGGAAGTCAAATTCTCGGTGACGGTCGACGAGCACGATTACCAAACCAAGAAGAATCAGGCGGTCCGCTTTCTCACCGAAGGCGACAAGGTGAAGGCCAGCCTCCGTTTCAGAGGCCGCCAGATGGCCCACCGAGACCTCGGCTACAAGATCATTAACCGGCTGATCCAGGACATCGGCACTGCAGGCATTGTGGAGTTTATGCCCCGCATGGAAGGAACCATCCTGCACGCCATCCTTGCCCCGGGCCGCAAAGAAGTCCCCAAGTCAAAGGGAGATTCAGCCGCTCCAGCCGCGCAAGCTTAGTTTTGGACCCCAGGCAACCCCAATTGGCGTTCCTGCATCTTCTTCCTTTGGCGATGGATTCGGCCTAACCACCTGAATCCAATCAGATCTCAGAAATCGTGTCGATGGCAAGGCACCCGTGTTCGTGCGTGACCCGAATTAAGGGAAGTTTCACGAAGGGCGTGCGAATCTGAAGTCGTCATGATTCGAAGGTGTTATTTCTTTCCCAGATACCTGAGCCGAAAGTTACATTTCCTTCGGAGCACCATTCAGGGGATCCTGTAAACCGCGACGGCGTGATTGCCGTCTACTTGGTAAAGGATGGTCGTTCGAATTAAGTTCCGGATCCCAGGTCGTTTGGCCTCCGGCAGAAGCTTCCATCAGATTCTGGAGTTTCCGTGAGCCGCATGAAACTGCTTAACGTCGTTCCGGTTGTCATGGTTCTCGTGGGTGCCGTCTTGCTATTCGAGCGCCCTGCATACGCCTACGCCGACCCGGGCACGGGTCTGTTAGCAGTTCAGGCCGCCGGGTCCGCTCTCGTTGCCACCGGGTGGTACTTGCGCCGGAAAATCTATTCGCTGTTCCGCTCCAGCGAGGCTCCCATTTCCGAACCGGATAATCAGTCCGTCGCCGTCGAAGGCGAGGACGTGCCGAATCAGTAATGGTTCCGAAGAGTAGTATTCTGGTCGAGTGGCAGCCTTCCCGCCCGTAAACACTGAATTGGAATTGACCTTTCGCGATCCGGCCGGCGAACTCCGGCTCGCAGACGGTTGCGCTTTGCGGCGGATTCGTCCCGCGGCCGAGAAGGAAACCAGGGCGTTTCTCGCCTCGCCTCTGCGCAAATCTCTCGAACAAAGCGGCGACCTCATACCCAGCCGTATCGCCGAGCCCGGTTCTCATCCCTGCATCTCTCCCGGCGAGTTCTGGCTGGAACATCCACGAATCGATCCCATCAGCTACCCATGGGAGTGGTCCCCTGCTCAGTGGCGTGTCGCCGCCGAGCTCACGCTTCGCGTGGCCAGCCAAGCCATCGACGCGGGGTGGAATCTGAAAGACGCCACGCCTCTCAATATTCTCTTTTCCGGGCCGCGCCCCATCCTTGTCGACGTTCTATCCTTCGAGCGCCGCGATCCTCATTCCAGTGTCTGGCTGGCCTACGGGCAGTTTGTGCGCACATTCCTGCTGCCTCTTCTGGCGGCAAAGTATTTGAGCTGGCCTCTCCAGGCAACCCTGTTTGCGCGCGACGGTTATGAACCCCGCCAGATTTATGAGGCGCTGCCGCGCTGGCGCCGGCTGAACACCAAGCTGCTTGATGTCATTACTCTGGCAACCGTTTTTGAGCGCCCGGGAGAGCGGCGCGCGGCCTCGAAAAAGACTCCATCCACCACCGATCCCGATTTAGCCCGTCACGTCCTGCAAAAGCGCATCGCTCGCCTCGGCATGCAAATCAGGTACGCAGCCGCTGAGCGCGGCCATAGCCAATGGAGCCGGTATGAACAGACTGCCGGACACTATCAGGCAACCGATGTCGAAGAAAAGCAGAAATTCGTCAAGAGCGTGTTGGCGCGATGTCGACCCGAACACATTCTCGATATCGGCGCCAATACCGGTACGTATTCGTTGCTGGCTGCTGATGCCGGCGCGCGTGTCGTCGCCCTCGACAGCGACGCCGCCGCCCTCGAAGAACTCTGGCGCGCCGCTTTGGACCGCAATCAGCCCATCACAGCCCTGATCGCGGATATCGCCCGGCCCACGCCCGCGGCGGGATGGCGCAATCGCGAACACCTGTCCCTGCTCGACCGCCTCACGGGCCGATTTGACCTGGTGCTGATGCTCGCAGTCGTGCATCATCTCATCCTGCGCCACCAGTTGCCGCTCGCCCACATCGCCGGCCTTTGCGCTGCACTTACGCGCCGCTGGCTCCTGTTGGAGTGGGTTCCACCTTCCGACCCCATGTTTCAGGAGTGGCTGCGCGGCCGCGACGATCTCTACGGTCATTTGACTGAAGACGATCTGACGCGCGCATTCGCACCGCATTTCGCTGTCGCTGACCGATCCCAATTGGGCAACGGGCGAGTTCTTTTCCTATTCGATAGAATCCCAGTGTGAGAAGAAGTCGCGTAGGGCCGGTGCCCAGGCGGGGGAAAAGCACGGCATGATCAAACGAATCGCCCAGGCATGGGGCTTCTCCGCCATTCTACTGCTGCCCGGCTACATCGACCTGACTTCGTCGTTGGGCGATGAGCGCATGCACGTTCCCTGGCCGCTGACGCGCCTGGTTCTGGCGCAGCTTGTCGATCTTGCGATAGTGAGCCTCATTTTCGCGGCCCTCCTAGCGACGCTTCGTAGCTTGAAAAGCTGGACGCGAGTCCGCTGGTTCGCTCTTGCCTTCCTTCCCCTCTACCTGCTCGTATGTAATCTCAGGATTTTTCCGTTTCGAGTTCCATATTCCTGCGTCGCGATCGTCGCTGTCGCGTGGATCGCTATCCTCGCGTTTCTGGTTTTTCGCGCCCCTGGGATCGCATCAAGACTTTATCGCTTTGCTGGCGCCGTGCTCACCGGCTCTGTGGTGTTTGCATGCGTCATGACCGCACAACTGGCAAGCGCTGCTTTCTGGCGTCCCGGCATCCAGGCATTTAGCGGCCCCGTTCCCACACGGCCCGCCACTGCACCGCGCCTGGTGTGGATCATCTTCGACGAGTTGGCATACAAACCTGTATTCGAAGCTCGCGATCCCTCACTCGATCTTCCCAATTTCGACCGGCTGCGCTCCCAAAGCACGGTCTATTCGAACGTGAAGCCGATCGGCTACCACACAAGATTGGTTGTGCCAAGTTTGCATCTGGGCCAAGTAATAACCAGTTCGACGATCACCGCGAAAAATCAATTAATGATTCGCACTGCTCATGATCCCCAATGGGAACCTTTTGACACGCACGACTCGTTGTTCGGCATGGCCAGCCGGCGCGGTATCTCGACTTCGATTGTGGGTTGGTATTTGCCTTACTGTCAGATCTTTGCGGGCGCGGCCTCCGAGTGCTATTGGAGCAACGACGACACCGAAGACGGCGCCCCTCCGTCAATCAATGCCAGTTTCGCTAGTGACGTCTGGTTTCCCCTGCGCATCGTGGCTGAGCAACTCGTCGCGCCTCGCGTAGCTGTGGCCGACGTCGCCCACTGGGAATCTCTCAGCCATGTGGCGACCGTGACGGATCTGAAGGAGCACGCGCTCGCCACGCTCGCCAATAGTCCCGCGGACATCATTTACCTTCACATGCCCGTGCCCCATCCGCCGGCCTTTTGGGATCGGCATTCGCAAACCTACGGCGTGGGTGGATCGTATCTGGACTCATTGGATTATTCCGATCGCTTTCTCGGGGAAATACTCGACGTCCTTGAGGCGCAGCCGCGCTGGGCTAAAACGACATTGATCATCCAGGGAGATCACTCCTGGCGCACGGGAATATGGCGCACGGCTCCGGGTTGGAGCGAAGAAGACGAGCGCGTTTCTCACGGAGGCGAATGGGATCCGCGCCCCATGCTCATCATCCACGCAGCAGGTCAAATGAATGGGTCAACCGTGTCATCTACTACCAGCTTGATGTTTGTCCACGATTTTATCGCGGCGCAGATTCAGGCGCTCGCCCGCCAAGGCCGCTGAATTCAGGCAATCGCCTTGTGCGATTTCATCGCGGTAGAGCGACGATCCCAGGCATGTGGATACTTCCGTATCTTTGGCGACCCAACAAGCCGGCAGCGAGAACGCCAGCGGAAGACGATCGCGCCCGCGTGGATGACCGGACGTGCTCCGCACTTCCTCACCTATATACTGGCAACAAACGCCGGACGGCCCGAATTCTATCCGCTCGCTGAACGTCGGGCGACATCCTTGTTCGAACGCCGATGGACATTGACAAAAAGGCCCGCGCCAAGCTCAAGCTCCAGCAGCCCCTATGCCTGTGGCTCACAGGACTTCCTGCGGCGGGCAAATCCACGATTGCAAAAGCGCTCGAAAAACGCCTGTACGCTGCCGGGCGTCACACTTATCTGCTCGATGGCGACGAAGTTCGCCTTGGCCTGAATAAGGACCTGGGCTTTTCTGAAGCCGATCGCAACGAGAATATCCGCCGGGTTTCCGAAGTCGCACGCCTCCTTGTTGATGCCGGCCTCATTGCAATCGTCTCTTTCATCAGTCCTTACCGCGCTCAGCGCGATCAGGCCCGTTCCCTCTTCGAACCCGGCGAGTTCTTTGAAATCTTTGTCGACGCGCCATTGACGGAGTGTGAGCGCCGTGATCCGAAAGGCCTCTATGCCAAAGCGAGGCGCGGCGAATTGCAGAACTTCACCGGGATCGATAGCCCGTACGAGCCGCCTCTTGCCCATGAGGTTCATCTTCAAACCACGCTCCAGCCTCCCGATGATTGTGTTGACTGCATTGTCCGGGCGTTGAATCTTCAGCTTCCTCTTGACAGCAGCATCGTCCTCCCCTGATCGTTGGGTAAACGGCATCCAGGAATATTGCTGATTGCATGCAGCGCTTTCATAGCGCAGGCAGCTCGATCGCCTGCACGCAGATCTCGAAGCAGCACTGCGACTTCGCATCAGAGGTTCGGGCGGTCCAATGACCTTCAACTTTCGTTTGTTCTGGCGCCAGACGGTGCGTTCCTTCTATCGGAGCGCCGGAACGAATGGGCCCCTCAACCGAGATCGGCTGATCTTCCTTTTCTTTTTTTATCCGATTTGGGGATGCGTCCTGCTGATGGCTTGGATCGGCTTTATCGCGGATGAAATCTTCTTCCCTGCCTACCGGAAACAGAAGGTCGAGAAGCCGCTCTTCATTGTTTCGAACTTTCGCAGCGGCTCGACCTTTGTGCAGCGGACTTTGGCGCGCGACCAATCCACTTTCACATGCTTGCGGACTGGCGAAATCTATTTGACGCCCTCGATCGCGCAGCGACGGATCTTTCGCCTTTTCTCCCGCGTGGACGCGCTATTCGGCCGTATCTGCGAAAGAATGTTGCGAAAACTGGACACCCTTTCACTCGGCAAACTCAGGATTCATTCCTTCGGCTTGTTCGATCCTGAAGAAGACGAGCACCTGCTGTTCTATATTTGGTCCACATTTTTCGCCGGCTTCGTGTTTCCTTATCTCGATGAAATGCCGCCGTATCAATTCTTCGACACGGAGATTCCGCGCGCCGAGCGGCTGAGGATTATGTCGTTCTACCAGAATTGCATCAAGCGCCACGTTTTCTCGACCGGCGGCCTCCACTACATGGCCAAGAATCCGCTCTTCAGCGCCAGAATCGAATCCCTTCTCGAAGCATTTCCCGACGCGCGCATCCTTTATCTGGTCCGCAATCCGCTGGAGATGTTGCCTTCGACGATTTCGTTGTTCAGCTACATGGGCCGTTTATTCAGCAGTCCCCCGCAAAAGTATCCTCACTGCGATCAGATCCTGGAGTGGACAAAGTATTGGTACGATCATCCGCTCGAGGTCATTGACAGAACTTCGCCCGAACAGTGCATGATCGTCAGGTACGACGACCTGATGCAATCGCCGGATACCGTCTTCCGTTCCATTTACAGTCGCTTTGGTTATCCGAGAAGCGAAGCGCTCGAGACGATAGTGCAAGAGGCCGTTGCCTCCGCACAGGCTCACTCGAGTTCGCATGAGTATAGCTACGAAGCCATGGGCTTCACACGCGAGCAGATTGTCCGCGAATTTGCGCACATCTTTGCCCGCTTCGGATTCGAAACGCATGAAAAGATCGAAGAACACTTGGTCGAATCGTCGGCCGTATAAGATCAACCATTCATTCTTCGACTGACCGCTGCGATCCGTGCCCCGCCTGATCCTAGCTACTCTTCCACTTCCAGTCCCGAATCTCCGGCAGGTCTCTTCCCTCTTTTCGGATGTATTGACCGTGCTCGACCAGCTTGTCTTTGAGGGTTTGCTTCAGGTACGCACCCTTCTCCCAGATACGCGGAATCCGGTCGATGGTGTCCATCGCCAGGTGGAAGCGATCGAGCTCGTTCATCACCGTCATGTCGAACGGCGTCGTGATAGTCCCCTCCTCTTTATAGCCGCGCACATGAATGTTGTTGTGGTTGGTCCGGCGGTAAGTGAGGCGATGGATCAGCCAGGGATACGCGTGGAATGCGAAGATCACGGGCTTGTCCTTGGTGAACAGCGTGTCGAAGTCCGCGTCGCTCAGTCCGTGCGGGTGCTCGGTCTGCGGCTGCAGCTTCATCAGGTCAACGACGTTCACTACCCGGAGCTTCAACTCCGGCAAATGCTCGCGCAAGATGCTCACCGCGGCCAGTGTCTCCAGAGTGGGGACGTCGCCACAACAGGCCATCACCGCGTCGGGCGCGCCACCCTGGTCGTTGCTCGCCCATTGCCAAATTCCAATGCCCTCCGTGCAATGCTTGATCGCCGCGTCCATCGTCAACCATTGCGGCGCGGGATGTTTGCCCGCAACCACCACGTTGACGTAGTGCCGGCTGCGCAGGCAATGGTCCATCACTGAAAGAAGGCAGTTGGCGTCGGGTGGAAGGTACACGCGCACAACTTCAGCCTTCTTGTTCACCACATGATCGATGAATCCCGGATCCTGGTGCGTGAAACCATTATGGTCCTGCCTCCACACGTGCGATGCCAGCAGATAGTTGAGCGAAGAGATCTTCCGTCTCCACGGCAAGCCATTTGTAACCTTTAGCCATTTGGCGTGCTGGTTGAACATCGAGTCGACAATGTGAATGAACGCCTCATAGCAGTTGAACAGCCCGTGACGTGCCCGTCAGCAAGTAGCCTTCCAGCCAGCCCTCGCATTGGTGCTCGCTCAGCATCTCCATCACGCGCCCCTCGGGCGCTAGAAACTCGTCGTTGGCGACTGTCGCCGCGTCCCATTGCCGCTTGGTTTCCTCAAACACCGCCGTGAGCCCATTGGAAATTGTTTCGTCGGGTCCAAAGATTCTGAAGTTCCTCTGCTCCGCGTTCAACTTGACTACATCGCGCAGAAACGGAGCCAGCACGCGCGTATCGCCGATGCCCGGCGCTCCCGGCGTTGGCACGGCCGCGGCGTACTCACGAAAATCGGGCATCCTCAAATCGCGCAGAAGAATGCCGCCGTTGGCGCGCGGATTGGAGCCCATGCGCCGGTCCCCCAGTGGTGCAAGCTCGGCGAGTTCGGGCAGCAGGCGGCCTTTTTCGTCAAAGAGCTCTTCCGCGTGATAGCTCTTCAGCCATTCTTCCAGCTGCTTCAGATGCTTTGGATTTGTTCGAGGATCGGAGAGCGGCACTTGATGCGAGCGGAACGTTCCTTCAATTTGCAGTCCGTCGATCACCTTCGGTCCCGTCCAACCCTTGGGCGAATTGAGAACGATCATCGGCCAGCGCGGACGCGAGATATTCCCGTTGGTACGGGCTTCGAGCTGAATTCTCTTGATCTCCTCGATTGCGCGGTCCAGTGTCGCCGCCATCGCCTCGTGCATCAGTTCCGGTTCATGCCCCTCGACAAAATATGGCTTCCAGCCATATCCATGGAGCAACTGTTCCAGTTCCTCGTGGGTAATGCGCGCAAGAACTGTTGGATTGGCAATCTTGTAGCCGTTCAAATGCAGAATCGGCAGCACCGCGCCATCGGTCGCTGCGTCAATGAATTTGTTCGAGTGCCACGCCGTTGCCAGCGGCCCGGTCTCCGCCTCTCCGTCGCCGACAACGCAGGCAACAATCAACTCGGGGTTGTCCATAACGGCCCCGAACGAATGGCTCAGCGAATAACCCAATTCTCCGCCCTCGTGAATCGAGCCCGGAGTCTCCGGCGACGCGTGACTCGGAATGCCTCCCGGAAATGAAAACTGAATGAATAATCTTCTAAGTCCGTCTTCGTCTTGAGTGATATTGGTATAGATCTCACTGTAGGTTCCTTCCAGGTAAGTATGGCTCACGACGGCGGGACCACCGTGCCCGGGGCCGGAAACATAAATCATGTCGAGATCGTATTTCTTGATCACCCTGTTCAAGTGCGTATAAATAAAGTTCTGTCCCGGGGTCGTTCCCCAATGCCCCAGAAGCATATGCTTGATGTCCCCGATCTCAAGGGGCCGCTTGAGCAGCGGGTTGTCGTAAAGATAAATCTGGCCAACCGAGAGATAGTTCGACGCTCTCCAGTAGGCATCCATTCTCCGCAACAAGTCTGGCGATAGTGTTGGTTCCATGATTCCTCTTCCTTTCCCGCGCATTTAAAGATCGCGTAGCGGCGAAATGCGAGTCGACTTGCAGTTCGAGTTACGCCCAACGGCCTTGAATATAGTCTAGTTCTGTTTGGTGCGTGTTAAGGAGCGGCTCTTAATCTCTTCCGACGCCAGAATCCCGCTTTCCCTCCAGGCCTGATAGCATTTCTTCTGTTCCCATCAGCGGGCCTGCCTCGGGCGTCTGCGGGAACGAACCTGCCTCGTCACAAATTTGCGGTTTTGCCCAATCGAAACCGGACTCGCTACGCGGAGAATCGGAATGAGTTACCTGAAGAAATTCAAGGTCGAGCCGGGGAGCAAGGTCAGGCTCAAGAAATTCGACCCGTCCTTCACCGGCGGCCACAAGAGCGCAAAATCCGCGGCCGATGAGATCGAGCACTACCAGAAGAAACTCCGTGAATTGCAGGACCTGCTCTATGCTGAGCACCGCCATTCGCTCCTCATCTGTCTTCAGGCCGTCGATACCGGCGGCAAAGACGGCGTCATTAATCACGTTCTGGGCGCCATGAACCCGCAGGGTTGCCGCGTCGCGCCGTTCAAGCAACCCTCCGCGGAAGAGGCCGCACACGACTTTCTCTGGCGCGCCCACAAGGCGGCGCCGGCATGCGGCGAAGTCGTGATCTTCAACCGCTCGCACTACGAGGATGTCCTTGTCGTTCGCGTTCACAATCTCGTTCCCAAGGATGTTTGGTCCCGCCGCTACGATCAGATCAATAACTTTGAGAAGGAACTTGTCGCGCACGACACCCACATTCTCAAGTTTTGCCTGCATATCTCAAAGGAAGAACAGCTGAAGCGCTTCAAGGAGCGCCTTGACGACCCCACGAAGCACTGGAAGATCAGCGAGGCCGATTATAAGGAGCGCGCGTTCTGGAAAGACTACGTGGCCGCCTATGAAGACGCGCTCTCCCGTTGCAGCAAGCCGCACGCGCCCTGGTTCGTCATTCCATCCAATCACAAATGGTTCCGCGATCTGGCCATTGCGCGCATTGTCGTCGAGCACCTGGAATCGATGCGCATGAAATATCCCAAGCCTACGGTCAACATTGGAAAGATTCGCCGCGAGTACCACGCCGCCGAGCGCGCCTAGCACTGCGCCCAGGATGGATACCCGCAAGGATCACTCTTATGAAAAAGCTTCTACTATGCGCCCTTTTGCCCGGTATCGTCTCTCCCTTTGCTTCGGCCTCATCCGTCTTCACCACGCGGCTTGACGATCCTGAAGCGGTTTATCTCACCGCGCAGGAATTCGGCGCGCACGGCGACGGGATCGCCGACGACAGCACGGCGATTCAGGCGGCCATCGACAAAGCGGAAGGAGGCGTTCGCGAGGGAATTGTCTTCGTCCCCTCGGGGCGCTACCGGCTCACGCGCACGATCTATCTTTGGCCGGGCGTCCGTCTCATCGGCTACGGCGAAACGCGCCCCGTCTTCGTGCTGGCTGACAACACGCCGGGATTTCAAACCGGTGTGGGCGTCATGGTCATGTTCACGGGCGCAAGCCCCGCGGCCATTCAGCGCTCCGGCAAGCGTGTTCCGTTTTCGCCGCCTGGCAGCGTGCCGCCCAACGGCAATGTTGCAGACGCGGATGAAGGCACGTTCTATTCGGCGATGAGCAACATCGATTTCGAGATCGGGGATGGGAATCCGGCCGCAATCGCCATCCGCTTCCATGTCGCCCAGCACGCCTACCTCAGCCACATGGATTTTCACATTGGCTCAGGCCTCGCCGCGCTCACCGAAGTCGGAAACGAAGCCGAAGATCTCCATTTCTACGGAGGCCGCTACGGTATTCTCACCGATAAAACATCGCCCGCATGGCAATTCACGCTTATCGATTCGGTTTTCGATGGCCAGCGTGACGCTGCGGTGCGCGAGCATGAGGTCGGTCTCACTCTCATCCGCGACACATTCCGCAACGTTCCGGTCGCGATCGAGATCGATCCGCACTATTCCGACGAAATGTGGGCGAAGGACTGCCGCTTTGAGCAGGTTTCAAAAGCCGCGGTCATCGTCAGCAATGAAAAAAGTCCTCTCACTGAAATTGGTTTTGAAAGTGCAGTGCTGAAGGACGTGCCGACCTTCGCCCTCTTTCGCGAAAGTGGCGAGACGGTTACCGGCAAAGACGAGATCTATCACGTTGCAGATTTCAACTATGGTCTCATCGTGCCCGGCGAGGGAATGACCGGTACCATTGGCCAGCGCTACGATGCCGCCGCTTTGAGCGCGTTGCCGGCTCCGTTACCGCCCGCAATTCCCGTGTTGCCGCCAACTTCCGGCTGGAACAATGTCCATACGCTCGGCGTGGCGGGTGACGGAACAACCGACGACACTGCTGCGATCCGAAAGGCCATCGACACGCATCGCGTACTCTATTTTCCCAGCGGGCATTACCGAATTACTGACACGCTCTCTTTGAAGCCCGACACGGTTTTGATCGGCCTGCATCCCACACTCACCCAGTTTGATCTCGAGGATTCCACGCCGGGATTTCAGGGCGTTGGTTCGCCCAGGCCCGTGATCTCCGCTCCAGCTGGCGGCTCCAACATCATCAGCGGATTCGGGGTTTACACCGGGGGTATCAACGCGCGCGCCGTCGGAGTTCTGTGGCAGGCAGGCGCCGGCTCGCTCATTGACGACACCCGCTTTCTCGGCGGCCACGGCAGCGGCTTCGACCCCTACAACAACAACCACACTGCCGATTCTGTTCTCGGCAAGCGCTGGGACGGTCAATATCCAAGCCTGTGGGTGACTCACGGCGGGGGTGGTACCTTCGCTGACATCTGGACGCCTGACACCTTTGCACAAGCGGGATTCTATGTCTCGGAGACGAAGACGCCGGGCCATGTCTACGAGCTTTCCAACGAGCATCATGTGCGCAACGAAATCATCTTCGACCACGTTGAGAATTGGGACATCAACGCGCCGCAAACCGAAGAGGAGGCCGGCGAAAGTCCCGACTCGCTGTCGCTGGAATTCAACTGGTCGCACAACATCACCATCGCCAACTATCACGGTTATCGCGTCACGCGTTCGCGCGCTCCGTTCCCCACAGCGGTTCGGCTCTACCACTCTGGAAATATTCACTTCCGCAACGTGCATATCAATGCCGAGAGCGGCTATCCCATTTGCGATGACAACGGCTGCGGCACATTTCTCCGTGCCAGCAAGTTCCCCTACGAGAGTGCGATTCAGGACGTCACTCACAATCTTGAAGTCCGCGAGCGAGAATTCGCGGTGCTCGACATTCCGGAGAACCCGGCCACGCCCGCACCGGCCGATGCTTCCGCCGTGCTTGCGCCCGGCGCCAAAATCGAAAAACTTCAGGACCGCTTCTTTTCCGTCTCCGGCGCTGCGGTCGATGCTGCCGGAAAGCTTTATTTCGTCGATCACCACGAGCAGCGCATCTACGGCTGGTCGGCTGGGGAGGGGCTGACGATCGAGCGCGACAATCCTCTCGATCCCGTCAATCTCGCCTTCGACAAGTCAGGTGATCTGATCGTGGTCTCCTCCGCCGGCCCAGAAGGAACCGTCTACTCTTTCCGGCCCGGCTCGCCGGAAGATGAGATTGCGATGCTCGCGCCCCAACCGGCCGCCCCGCATCTGGGTGCGGCGGTAATTTTGCCGGCCAATGTCTGGAACAACGGCGAATTCCGAAACCAGCTCGACTTCAGCACTCTCACTTACAAAACGCTCGCCGAGATGTTTGCCGAAGATGTGTCGACCCCGAAAGCAAAGGAATTCGTCTCGCCCGACGGTAGCATCTTTCTGCCCGCCGGGCGCGTCTTCCAGCAGGGTCCGCCGGACTCAACCGGCTGGCGCTTCTCCGACAATCTTGACACCTACGGTTTCATCAGCGCACTTCCCGGTCAGCGTGTGTACATCAGCAGCGCATCGGAAGACCGCACCTATAGCGCGCGCGTCGCAGCCGATGGCACTTTGACCGATCTTCAGCCTTTCGCCGAGCGCGGCGGCGAAAGCGTCGCGGTCGATAGCAAGGGCAATGTGTTTGTTGCCAACGGGCAGATTTTTGTCTACAACCCGGCAGGCAAATTAATCGGCCAGATCGATGTCCCGGAGCGCCCCATCGATATTATTTTTGGCGACGCAGATCGTCGTACTCTGTTCATTCTCACTCACCACGCGCTCTTCGCCATTAAGGTAAAAGGCCAAGACTGACAACAGGCCGCCGGCGCCGCGCCATAAATCCGATACGGCAATCAGGAGACCAAATGGCACTGCACAACACGCGCAAGCTAAAGGCTACGCCAACCAGCCACATCGAGTCGGACGCCTTGCACCGTAATGGTCAGACGTATGTTTTCCCTGATTTCTCGCGCGACTCGCAAGCCGTCTACCGGACCATTCACGATCAGCTCGTCCTCGACGGAAACTCGCAGCACAATCTGGCCACTTTCTGCACCACCTGGATTGAGCCCGAAGTCGAGCGCATCATGGACGAATCTGCAGACAAGAACATGATCGACAAGGACGAGTACCCGCAGACCGCGGCCATCGAAGAGCGTTGCGTCCACATGCTCGCCGATCTTTGGAACTCCCCGGAAGCGGCCAGCACCATGGGCTGCTCGACGACGGGCTCGAGCGAAGCGGCAATGCTCGGCGGGCTCGCGCTGAAATGGAATTGGCGCAAGCGCAGACGCTCCGAGGGGAAACCCACTGACTCGCCGAACCTCGTCATGGGCCCGGTTCAGGTCTGCTGGCACAAATTCTGCCGCTATTTCGACGTCGAGATTCGCGAAGTTCCCATGGAAGGCGACCGCCTTCTGCTCACTCCCGAAGAAGTTCTGAAGCGTTGTGATGAAAACACTATCGGAGTCGTTATCACGCTGGGAGTCACCTTCACTCTGCAATTCGAACCGGTGCGGGACATCAGCATCGCGCTCGACGAGCTTCAAGCCAAGACGGGCCTCGATATCCCTATCCATGTCGACGGTGCGAGCGGCGCCTTCCTCGCGCCTTTCCTTCAGCCGGAACTTATCTGGGATTTTCGTCTTCCGCGCGTCCGGTCCATCAATGCTTCCGGCCACAAATTCGGCCTTGCGCCTCTCGGCGTCGGCTGGGCGCTATGGCGCGAAAAGCATGATCTTCCTGAAGAGCTGATCTTCGATGTCAACTATCTTGGCGGCAATATGCCCACCTTCGCGCTCAACTTTTCGCGGCCCGGAGGCGAAATCATCTGCCAGTACTACAATTTCCTGCGCCTCGGCAGGCAAGGCTATCGCGAGATTCAATCTGAATGTTCCGCCATCGGCAGAGAACTGGCCATTAAGATCGCCGCGCTGGGTCCCTTTGAAATCATCTACGACGGAATCGGCGGCATCCCCGGCCTTTGCTGGAAGCTGAAGGACCCCGGCTCTTCTCCATTCACACTCTACGAAGTAGCCGATCGGTTGCGCGAGCGCGGCTGGCTTGTTCCTGCCTATTCCATGCCTCCCAACCGCGAAGACCTGGTCATTCAGCGCATCCTCATCCGTCACGGCTTCACGCGCAAAATGGCCGAGGAGCTTGTGCTCGAATTACAACACACCATCGAGCACCTGCAACATCGTGCGCATCGGTCTCAGCCGCTCGACTCAGGATCCGGCTCCCACAACCATTCCGGCAGATGAGGACAACACGCAGCGCCGTCATTCACGGCTGCCGCGCCATCGCGAGTTCCACGATCTCGCCGATCATCTGGGTGTAGGATAGGCCTGACTTCCTCGCGGCCATGGCAAATTCCTGCCCGCTTGAGAGCCACGGATTCGGATTCGCTTCGATGACATACACATCGCCCTTGCTCGATAAACGCATGTCGATGCGGCCGTAATCGCGCAGCTTGACGGCGCGATAGGCTTTGACCGCGATCTCGGTCAGCCTGGCTTCAGTCTCTTCGTCCAGGTCCTCAACGATCGCCGATTTCGTCAGCTTGTAGGCTTCCGTTTCTCTCTCGAATTTCACATCCTGGCTGGCGATCCTGGGCACGCCCTTGGGAAGCTTGGAAAGATCGAGCTCCACCAGCGGCAGCGGGTGTGCGCTTTCATAACTGCCGAGAATAGCTGCGTAGATCTCGCGTCCCTCGATGTACTCCTCGATCAACGCGGGCGAATCGAATTCCGTCTGAATATAGGAAACCCGCTCCATGAGCTCTTTCACGCTGTTCACTACGGCATCGGCTCCAATGCCGATGGATCCATCTTCCGACGTGGGTTTTACAATGAGCGGAAACGAAATGTCATGTGCGTGGTCAATGGCGCCGCGATACGATGTCGCAAAGTACGGCGACTGAATTCCGTGAAACGCGAACATCTTCTTGGCGATCGATTTGTCCTGCGCCAGGATGTGCGCGTGCGGCCCAGCGCCGGTGTAAGGGATCTCCAGCATATCCAGAAATGCAGTGACGTGCATTTCCTTGGTGTCGTCGCCGGCGTAGGATTCCGTGAGATTAAAAATGAGATCGGCGCCGCATTTGGCAAGTCCAAGCAATGATTGCGGCCGCCCGTCGAGAATGTAGTACGACGGCTCGTGACCGAGCTTCTCCAGGGCTTCGAAGATCTCTTCCCGGTCGTGCTTGACCGGTCTCTTCTTGCGCGCTTTTTGCCCCTTGCGCTTGCGCGGCACGGGAGCTTCTTCCTGCACTTCGGCGGGCTCTTCTTCCCAAAGATCGTAAAGCACAGTGACTTTCAACTTCGGTCCAGTCATCTGACCTCCAATCGGAGCGGCGGACTGCCGGCGCGCCTCATGGGTGAGTGAATTTTCCGCGCACCAGGTAATTCATGGTCAGCGCCGTTGTGTACGCGGTAAATTCCGTTAATTGCTCCGGCTCCCTGCGGGCATCCACGCGCAGACCCAGGTCTTCAACACGCTTGCAGATGGCCTCCACCAGCCGTTTCACGACCGGACGCTGCACGCCGCTCCAATACGCGACCTTGTCGATAATGGCCTTGCGATGCTGGCGCAGCATCTCATGAGCGAACCGCACGCCTTTCGTTCGCCGGCGAGAAGTATTGAAAATGTCTGCGAGGTCGGCATCGAGCGCCAGTTCTTCCACCGGAACCTCCTCCGGTACGCTCAGCCGGTAGAATTCGCCCACCGTCGATTCCATTTCGTCGACGGTAATGTCGGTGCGGCCACGGCGCCGCAGAGGTTCAGCGTCGCTCACTTTTCGCGCAATGCGATCGACATATCGGAGCTTCGCCAGCGCGCCCCATCCCTTGTAGCGCTTGCGCCACTGCGATCGTGGCGTCAGCCAAACTGCAAACGTTTCTGCAAAATCCTCATCGGGATGTTTCTGCGCGTACCACCCGGCCATGTGGCGAACAAACTTCCGCGAAAACGGTATGGGACGGTAATTGTCGCGGTACGCGCGCCGGAACGGACCAAAAAGATCGCGCCACTCCGACGATTTGTAAAGCTGGTACGCGTAGTTGAATGCGTGTCCTGCTTCATGGCGCATGTACATCATGATTTCGCGAGCGTCCTCAAGGTCGTTCATCTCGCGTTCAAGTTGGGCCAGATCAGGATTCGCCAGGTAGAACGGCATGCCGATAACGGGCTCGCCTGATGGACATCCCCATTCGTCGGTGAGATAGCAAGGCGGGCGGAATTTGTGAAGACCCTTGGCTTCCAGCTCGCGATAAAGCTGTTGGACAAATCGTTCCAACGGAGATCCTTCGAGTTTCAGCCCGAGTTCGCGAATGGGCTTTGCGAGTATCTCCTGGAATTCCGTTCGTGTTGGCTCGAAGTCGCGCACGGGGCTATTCAGAGTTCTATACCAATGAATCGGCTTTGGCACCACAGGGCGTATCGCTTTTGCACATAGTATTGTGAGCACACTTCAGGAGTGCCCGGAATCTCTTGCGCCGGTTCATGTGGCGACAACTGAAATGAAAGGGCTTGAAATGCGGGGAGCGGGAAGCAGATCCCGCGGCGGAGGGGGGCGTGCGGGAAGGTTAAGAAGGGAGAAGCGAGCGGAAAGGAGTCTGCCTAGCCTTCCACCTTCTCCGCCATGTTTCGTCTTGCCGGAGTTAGAGCGGAGCCCTTCAGCCGGCCAGTGCGATAGGCGATGTATTTTGCCAATGTCCGCAACATCGCCGAGGGAATATGGTGTGGCGCATGTGCGGAAAGGTAGCGAAGCTCCGACATGACAAACCGCCATCCTTCGCCGTCCGCGGCTCCGAATTCTTCCAGGAGCCAGCGCTCGCGCTCGTGAAGAATCCCGATCTCAAGGTAGCGGCGGAATTCGGCTCCGATGGAGTGTGCGTGCGAATGTTCGACCACAGCCTCTGCCACGTATGCGGTCTTCCAGCCGGCGCGATGCAGATGTGCGACCGCGAGTGTGTCTTCGCCGAAGCTCACCTCCGGCGAGAAGCCGCCCACGCTCATAAGCGCATCTCGCCTGAAAGCGCCAAATGCGTTGGAAAAGAAAATCGATTTGAAACCGAGAGTCGTTCGCGACTCCCACGATCGCAACTGTGACACCGGCCGATAGTTGAAAAGGCGCGCGTGCGCTTCGATTGCCGAAGCGTGTGGCCGAGGAAGTTGGCGGCCGTATGTGGCTCCGACAGTCGGATCACTGAATGCCGCCACAAGATGACGAAAGGCCTCGGTACCGTGTGGAACCGCGTCCTGCGTAAGGTAAATCAGGATGTCGGCGCTTTGTGCGGCCAGCGCCGCCGCCTGGCGCGTGCCCCCATGGCTGAACGTACCGCGAGCGATTTCAATCACCGTAAACCCTGCGGCGCGGGCGCGCTCCGCGGTTCCATCGGTCGACGATGAATCGATCACGATGACGTCGTCGGGTTTGAGGCTTTGGCGTCGAATGCCGAGGAGAAGGGTTTCCCAATCCGGGGCGGCATTCAATGTAGGGATAATAAGCGCAACATTCATATCGAAGAAAGGCGGCCTGAATTTGTATCCAGGTTCGCTCAGCAAATCTATATAGGAACTGCAGGATCAGAACAGCGCGGTGTGCTCACGAACTTAGGGCATGGGTCATATGCGCGATCACCAGATTGACTCTTACTTTGACTCTTCGCAGCAGATCGTGCGGTTGGCTCGCGTTCTGTGTGTGCCTGCGGTAATAAACGAGGGGCTCGTGAATGAACACCGTCTTACCGCCATGGACCTCGTTGCGGGTGCCGATCCAAACATCGTGCAGAAACAATTTGTCTCGAGGAAACGGAAGAACCTGGCCAAGGAACGAAGCACGAATCGCCATCGCTGAACCCTGGTAGTGATTCTTGATGACATTGCTCCAGAATCCGGGCTGGAATGCGCCATAACGATTCACACGGCCATCAGGAAGCCGGCCGCCCCGTTCATCAATGAGCGCAACACGGCTTGCGACCACTTGCGCATCCGGATAGCGTTCGAACTCCCGCAGCACTTTCTCGACCTTCGTTGGAGCCCACACATCGTCGTCGTCGGAAAGAAACAGGATGGTTCCAGTGGCGCTGCGCAGCGCGTCTTCGAACGTGGCTATGACGCCCTGGTTAGTTGCATGAGCAAAAAGCCGGATGCGTGGGTCGCGGATCTCACTGATCCTGGCTACCGTGTCATCCTGCGAGCCGTCATCGACGATCACGATATCATCGTCGGGCGCGAGTTGCGGAAGAATGGAAGCAATCTGCTCCTCGATGAATTGTGCCCCGTTGTATGCGGCCATGCATACCGACACTTTGGGGCGTGGCTTTTCTGCGCGCTCCGGCGCAACGCCCGGCAATTGTTGCAGCGACTCCCGCCATCTGCGCAGCCGGGTCTTCTTCGATCGAAAAATCCGCAAAAAGAGGAAGTGCCGAGTCACCTGCCGCAGTTCCTTGCGGTCGCCGCGCATCCAGTGCCGTACCATACGCAGAGCGAGCCGGACAGTCCGCTCGCATCCAGCCAGCCAGTTCATATAGAGTATCCCAGAGGGCGGTTTCAGCAAGAAGCGTTCGTCGGTAACGTCCTTCGCTGAGCAGCCGGTTCATCTCGATCAGCGAGAACTCGTGACCGAGATGGATTTCGCCCGCGATGTAAACGCGCTTCCCGTGCTGATGCAGTTTGCGAAACATGGCAGTGTCGCTGTACTCCAAGGGAAAGCGCAAATCGTAGCCGCCGGCCTGCCGAAGCGCTTCAACGCGCAGCATCGCTCCCGAGTTGAAAGCGAAGACCGGTTCGTCGGGAACGCCGCTGAATCCCGCCTCATACCAGCGGGGATTGGCGCCAAGCGCAAAGTGATACGGGGAGAGCCGCTTGCGACCCACGGCAATTTGAGGAACGACGGCGCCGATATCGGAACGACCGGCGAATGTCTGTGCGGCAACAGCCAAACGAAACAGATAATCGACTGGCACGGTTGAATCCTGGTCAAGCGTGATCAGCCATTGCGATCCCCGGCCGATGGCGATATCCAGCGCCTGATTGTAGGCGTGCGCGAGCCCAAGGTTCCGCGGGTCATGGTAATACGTAACGTTCTCGGGAAAGGCTGCGGGCCGTTGATCCTTCGAGCCATTGTCCCAGAGCACGATGGGGATTGTGAGGGCTTGGTCAGCCAAATTCGCGCGAGCGTTGACAAAGCTGCGGAATGCAGGCGACTCTTCGGGGGCCATGCCATACAGCACGATCACCGCGGTCGCTCGCAGCATTGCCGTAGGCTTACCGCTGTCCCGTCTAAGGGCTTCCCTGGGCTCGATCAGCGTTGACGTCATTGGTTCCACTGAAAGCATCGTTTCTGAACCGTGACCTGAAGCAAAACCTGAATGACTGTTGACAGTAGAAAGAACATATCGGTGAAGAAGAGCAGAGTCATCGAGGTGAGAAAGACCGCAAGGATCAGGCTGTGCCTAGGATAAGCGCGCATAACCAGCCATCCGCACCCGATGCCGACGAGAAGATTCGCGAAGTAAATGCCGAGATACGAGAAGTCGAGCGTCCAGGCCTGCAAATACGTGCTTGCGCCGTCGATGATGTTCATACTTCCGTAGACATCGGCATACGGGTCAGCGGGAGCCATAAATGAGGGGAAGAGTGAATAAAGGAACGCAAACGTCGGCCCATGCGAAGACCCATGCGCCACCATCCAGCAGAGATTGGAGAATGGGATCGATATGTAGGCGGCGGGCCAAAGAAACGCCATAGGCCATTCGGAATATCTGTCGCGAATTTGAAGGAACGCCAGGAAGATGTCATGAGCTGTGCGCAGGTTCCCAATAATGGTCATCCCGGCGAGGCCGAGGGCGACCGCCCCGAGAAATAGCAGGTATTGCCTTTTCCGGTTCATGCTCGATCTGAGAGAGAAAAGGAAGAACATCTGCAGAAATGTAACGAGCATGATTCCGCGCGCAACGTAGCAGGCAAGCCAGCCCAGCCCGAACACGATGAAAACATACCGGCGCAGCCGCGACGGATCCAGCGTAGCATTGACGGCGACGCAAGTGAGCAGCGGGAACAGAATCTGCTTCAACTTCCCGTAAGTCAGATAGGAGCTTGGATCGCTCAACAGGGGCGGCGGCCCCGCAATCATCCAGTTCAGTCCGATGAGCACCAAAGCGAATGCGCAGAAGAGCAGATTGACGCGCCCGAGACGTGTGACATCCAGAACATAAGACGTTGCTTCGTCCTGGAACGTATCCCGCTCAAGCATTGCTGTGCTCGCAAGGTAACCGAGAAGCAAGGACCCCGCGGAAACGAAGAAGATCAGGAATGGGATGCCCAGATAGGGATAGATGACATAAGACACGTGAAAGCTCAGGCACGCGAGCATCATCACCCATATCGCAAGGAACAAAGCGATCGGATGGCAATAAAGAGGCAGTCTCCCGTCGCGGCCTGACAGATCCCCCACGCAAAAGCGTGATGGGAACGCGTTCCGGCGGCTTCAGGCCAGGCGCCGGCTGCAACAAGCGAAGCGCCATTGCCGGAGGAACTTGAATTCGGAATAAATGGGAATTCGCTCATCGCTCCTTGAACAAATGGGTAACACTCACGCTGCGTAACCCCACAATCTGCGCTTGGAAAAGAAAATCGTTGTGGCTGAAATGGTTCCACAGACGCCGAGCACGACAAACGACGCCATGGCGACACCCAACGTCCCCGACGTTTTCGCGAAAAACGTAACGCTTGCCGCCGTTGCAGCTGCAATCAATATGGACTGCATCAGAAAAGGCTCGCGCTTGTGAGCACGGAGATAGATGGCCTCGCTTTGGACGATGTGGCCGCCGATTGCGGTCAACAGAAGAAGCAGGAAGACGGGCCAGGAAACAATGCGGTGCGCGAGCCTGGGAACGATGTGAGGAATCGCAAGCACGCCCAACATGACCACAGCCGACGCGCCTGCGAGCAAAAGCAATGACTGCCGCAAGGCGCGGAAAAAGAGCGCGTCCAGGCCCGCGTTGTCGCTTTTCGCAATCAAGTTGCCGAACGGCGCAGCCTTGGTCGTCATCCACACCAGCATCAGGCCGCTCATCTGCATCACGATGTTCATTGACAAACCCATGCGCCCCGCTTCAGCCGGCCCGCGAAACGCAAAAATGACAGGCGTGAACAGTTGAAAGATGAAATAGTCACAGAGCCAGCTCACGGCAATCTTCCACTGGAACGGCCACACCTCGTCGCGCCAGCGGATTCCGAGATTACCAGCGCGCATGCGCATCAAAGGCCAGAGAAGCGAGCGGCGTGACCAAAGCATGGTGCACGCCACAGCCGACTGTCCGAAAAGAACCAGCGCCGGCGCGAAGAGACCATGATGCATGACCATCGCTGTCCACGCGGCCATTGCGCTCACAACTGATTGGAAGAAGCGCGCGCGAGCCACGGGAACGATTTGCCCGCAACCCTCCAGAAACGACATCACCGGATTCAGCGCAAAAATAATCATGCAAGCCAGCACCGTCATGCGGAGCGGCCATACCCACAGGTTTGGATTGCTGGCGATCCGATGCAGGTTGAAGAACCGCATGCCTCCGGTCAGCAACGCAATGCCCATCAGCAGGCATGCAACGGTGTACCAGCGAACGGTACGCTGCAAGAGTGAGGCGAGACGGATGCGAGCAACTGAGTCGCCGGTGATCGCGCCGTCCGGATGAAATTGGAGGTGGGCTCGCTCGTGAGCCGCGACCTGAAGAATGACGAACGAGAACCCAAGTTCGAACACGCTTTGCAGGGCGACAACGCTCCAGAGGGCGTAGTAGTAGCCTTGAACGGGCAATGAAAGAAAGTGCAAAATCAGCAGCACATTCACGACGCTGCCGAGGCCCTGAAAGATGCGCCCCAATACGGTGAAGCCGACCGCGCGATCGAAACCGATGGCATGCGCCATGCGGCCAATCATGCGCGGCGCGGCCGTCGGCTGGGCCGCGGCCGCCTTTGACTCGGGAGCTGTCTCTGTGATCGGCAGCATCTGCAGGCTGTGAAAATACCTTATTGGCTCTATCGATGTACGGCGTCGTGATAGCGAGGATTTTCTTGTGTTGAGCCCACTGATTCCTCGACAGCCGCGCGGGAGAAGCTGCTCCGGTTCTGTGCCGCTGCGCTCTGTGCGCCCGGAAAAACCGCGTCTTTCAACTCCGCCAGCTGTCTTGCCTCAGCCGGATTGGCGCGCATCCGTTCCAGCCGGACCTGCAACAGCGCGATCATGATTGCCAGCGACAATCCAAGCGCGGCCGCCCCGAGCGTAATCCACATGCGTTTGGGGAACGACTTGCGCTCCGGGGTGAGGGCCGGATTCACAACCTGCAGGAATCCGCCTTCTCTCGCCTCGTCAATCTTGGCCAGCTCGAGTTGGCGGGCCAGAACATCGAAGATGGCTTGGTTGTACTTAACGTCGCGCAGCTTGCGCGCGTACTCAAGTTCGGCTTCGGGCACGTTCCCCTTGGAAAGAAACAAATCATCGGGCGAAGACCCGTTCGAGCCCACAAGCTGATTGAACTGCGAACGCAGACCGGCCAGTTCATTTTCCTGTTCCTGCAAATCCGGATTTCCTTCGCCGGCGTAAGCTTTCATGGCGTCGATCTGTATTTGCTTGGCGACCATTTGCGCGCGGAGCGTCGCTGCTGATCCGATCAGCGCGCGGGACTGCGCATCGATCTGCACAAACCCTGTGGAGAGCTCAGTCTGCTTCAGCGCTTCCTCAGAATTGGCCAGATCGTTTTTCGTCTTTTCCAGCTGCTGTTCGAAAATCACCCTCCGCTGCGCGGCCTCGGTAATAGCCAAATGCTGCGAGAGCGCGCGAAGGATTTCGATGTAGCCGTTGGCGACCTCCGCGGCTCGCGCCGGATTGTGGTCCTCGAATGAGAGGCGAATCAAGCCGTCTTTCTTTGAGCCGTCGATCGTTGTGTGCCACTCCAGCTTCTTCCGCGCGTCGAAGTAGTACTTCTTGTGATACTCCGCGAGCAGGCCGTACTTCTGGATAACCGCGTTTTCAACCGATTCGCTCTTCAGCATCGCAACATACATTTCAGCCAGGTTCTTTGATCCCAATCCGCCGGCCAGGCTTGCGATCGATCCCAGGCCGCCAAGTTCCCCAAGAGCAGAGCTCAGTGAAGAGCCCTGTTCCGGGGGCAGGATAAGAACGGTCGCTGTGTATTCCGCAGGAATGATGAACGTGACAGCGCAGGCCACGAGCGCGAAGGCCGCGGTCATCCACAAGATGAATTTCTTCCTGCGCGCCAGAACAACCAGAATGGCGAGAAAGGTCGATTCCTCTTGCGGCTGCCGGACGCCGGCGGTGATCGGCACGCGCGGGGTTTGGAAATCCGGCTGCATTCCCGATGGAAGATGGTTCTTCATGTCGTTTAAATCACTTCAGGATTTCAATTGCGGCCGCGCCGAGTGCGAATTGCGAAAAGACCGTGGACCAATCCGTAAGTCCGCGCAGAAAGGTGGCCTTATTAACCGAAGCAGGCACAATGATCGTGTCGCCGGGATAAATCGGCTGCCGATCGAATTCGTCTCCTTCCCAAAGAGTGTGCGAAAGATATTGGCGGCTGACGACAGACCCATCGGCACGAATGATGAAGATTTGCCGCCGGTCCGCATTGCGGTTGGGTCCGCCCGAAGTCTTCAAGTAGCTGCCCGCGTCGTGATGCGCCAGATACACGAACGAATTGGCGTCATACACTGAGCCGACCACCCCCACGGTGGACGGTACTGGAGGCACCACAAATCGATCGCCGTCCTCCAGTGGAAGATCCGGCAAGGAATCAATCGTGGCGTGTTCCGGGTCGATGTGCAGAACAATGCGGCCCGTAGCGCGGACCGCTCGGAGCCGGTTGATGAGTTCGCGTTGGCTTGCCTCCGACGTGCTGGCTGCCGCCGCCTGCTGTGGGCTTACGACGGAAGCTGCCAGGTTCGATCCGGTGATCTGAATCTGGTAAGAGAGGGCGGCGACATACTCATCGAGGCGCTGCTGTTGTTCGAGCCGCGTGCTTTCGCGCGTGAATTGCGAACCGTAAAGATACGCCTGGTCCGTCAGGCCGCCGGCGCGATGGACAAGCTGCCGCAGAGTCTCGCCAGGCTGCACGCTGTACACGCCGGCGTGAACAAATTCGCCCTCCAGCCGAACGTATCTTGTCTGCTGAGATCGCGGGACGCGGATATCCGCGTCAGAAAAGACCGTGATCACATCTCCCGGCTCCAGATCCAGGTCCGCGCTTTCATCGTGATCGAGAACCACCGCACCCAGGTTGAACGGGATGAGCCTCGGCTGCAGAGTCTGCGGATCGGTGCGCTCCACAACTGCGTAACTCCAGTCGATGTTCGGTGTCGTGCGAACAACCTGCGTCTCAATCGGAAACTGCGGCGTGGTGACGAGACGCGGGCCGACGCCAAGAGTCTCAGGACGGCGTCCTGCAGCGGAAACGGGAATCACCGGGCCGGAATTCGACTCCGCGTCGCTCGAAGCCGCCAGCGGCCCATACTGGGCATGGGGGCCGCTTGCTGTTTGCGTGTCCGGGGGAACGCCCTGCGTAAGCTGTGGAAAGAGGCCGCTCGATAGCGCCTGGGCATCTTGCGGTTTCACCGAAGCCCGCTGCGAGGATTGCCCGGCTTCTCCGGCCCCTGCCGGCGACATCGTTCTTACCGGCGGAAGCAGAGGCTGAAAGTCGGCCACGGGCAGGCCAAGCTGTTCGCGCCGCAACCAATAATCGTGCGTAAGCAATGCGGCCTGATCCGGAATCAAATCGCGAATACGCATGCCCGCGCGCCACGCAAAGCGGCCTGGCTCCGCGACGTTGCCTCGTAGCGTGACTGTTTTTGCAAAACTCGGCGCTCGCTCCCGCACGCGGACCAGATCGCCATTGTCGAGAGGGAGGGCCAAGCCGGCACTGTCCATGGCCACATCCATCGCAACGCGCGAACTGTTGCCCCCGGGCTCACGCTCTGTGCGCTCTATTTCGAGTGACGAATGGTCAGCAACCGAAGAAACGCCGCCTGCAAGCGCAAGCGCCTGAGCAACGGTTTCCTTGTCGCGTAGTTCATAAATGGCAGGAACTTGCACGCTGCCTACCACTGCCACGCGCGCCCGGGCAGGAGGAAAGTAGATGACATCTCCCGACTGAAGCGGCACGTCCTTCGATTTGTCCCCGCGCAACAAAAGGTCGTAGAGATCGAAGTCGCTGACGAGCGCCGCGCCGCGCCGCAGTTGAATATGCCGCAGCGATCCGGCGATCGTCGGGCCGCCGCATGCAAAGATCGCGTTGACCAGGGTGCTGAGCGAGCTGATCGTATAACTGCCTGGCCGCTGCGCCTCTCCGGTCAGGAATACCTGGATGGAACGAAGCTGGCCAAGGTTCACATTCAGGTCAAAGTTGCGGAAGACATAGGCGTAATGCGACTTTACGAAGTCCTGCAGTTGACCGAATTGCAATCCGGCGACATGAACCTCGCCCACTTGCGGAATGAAGATCGAACCCGTGCGATCGACGGTGAGGTGAAGGTTCTGGCTGATCTGTCCCCAGGTCCGGATGAGGATTTCGTCGCCGGGTCCGATCGTGTAATCCGGGCCGACCGGTATTCGCTCCACCGGAGCAAACGTGTCGGGAACTTCTTTGAACAGATCCGAACCATAGACTGGAACGATGTAGCCCACAGATCCAGCGACGAGAATCTGGAATTCAGTGAGCGGCTGCTCCTTCGCGGAGGTTCGCCGCGCCCCCTGGCTTGCGCTCCGGTTCCCTCTTTCGCCCGCATCGTCCGTGTACACGTTGGGGATGCTTCGGCTTGCAGAACTCCCGCTGAGATCCGGCAACGCAGATTGCATCCCTGGCCCGGCGTAGACCGCGGACTGGTTGTCTGTTGAGCCGGTTGAATTGCAACCAGGGGCGTCACCCGCCGCCATCGAACAGTCGCCGGCGGTCGAGTCGGGCGATTGGCTGCCGGGCGTCAAGGAGGAAGTGCCCACCTGAGCAAAGGCGCCCGCGGCGGCAACACCAAGCAGGATTGTGGCGAAGAAGCGAGCTCGTGCAGTCATTCTCACTCTGTCTTGCTGTTTCTTTCCGACGGCATTTCTTCTGGCAGTCATTCCATGCGCCGTGCGAACGGTTCCCGCTGATCGCGCGCCTGCAGGCTAATAAGCTCCCCGCATCGTAAGAACGGCAGGGATGGTTCGTGCAAGGATCGCAATATCGAGAAGACAGCTCCACCGGCTTGCATATTCCCTATCGAACCAGACCCGCCGGTCATACTCCACGTCGCTGCGCCCCGACACCTGCCAAAGTCCCGTGATGCCGGGGCAGAAGAGATCGTAGTACGGAATGTCACGGCCGTAGAGTGAACTTTCCGCCGCCACGATCGGCCGCGGACCAACGAGCGACATGTCACCGACGAGCACATTCCAAAGCTGGGGCAATTCATCCAGGCTAGTTCGGCGCAAAATGCGCCCAATCGGCGTGATGCGATCATCGTGGATTCTCTTTTTTAGGCGATTCGCCGCTGGGCGCGCCAGCGACGCGGTCCTGATATTGAGCACATTCGACTGCGGCCGCGAGACATACATCGATCGGAACTTGACGATACGGAAAGGAACGCGAAAACGTCCGACGCGCTCTTCACGATAGAAGACAGGGCCTGGAGAGCTCAGCCTGACCAGCAGCGCAAGCGCTAAGCCCAGCGGGAAAAGGATGATCAACAGGCAGAGAGAAAGAAGCACATCGAACGCGCGCTTCAGCCATCGATACCGATATGAAAATGCTCGTTGGAACGCCGAGGCGAGAGGAGACGGCTTCCATGGATAGATGATTACGCCTAGTTGATCAATCGCTGATTCCGCGATTTGCGACTCTGGTTCATTGGATTCTCTGATGCGTACTGCATTGCCTGCACCCATAAATAAAGATCCTCATTCCGAAAATATGCAATGAGTCAAATACTGCCTCGTGAAGCCGGCAGCAAGTTGTTCTCTCGCTGAATTGGAGTCAATCAAGCTTTCCCATGGCGTGAGCGTTTGGCGCGGAGTAGTGAGAGCCGGGTCTGACTTTGGGCTTTCTTGGCTCCACACGGGAGTTTCGCATCCCGTTAGACGCGTTCGCGCAAATTCCTACCGGTCAGGTGCCAGCTGAAAAGAAGTGAGCGCCTTTGTCGGATTGGAGATATCTGCGTGCGTCATCGGCAATGGGTCTGAATTGGAATCGATCAGCTCCAAATCATCCGAATTCACTTCCACTGCGATGCTTTGCATGATGAGTTCGAGTGTGATGACGACCCGGAAGCTGTTCTTCTGTCTGACCACGATACCTTCGATTCCAGCGAGCGCACCGCTTCGAATGCGCACTCGCTGCCCGGCTGCAAGCATGGGATAGGGCTCCACGCGCATTGGGTCAAGTGCGGAGCGCAGAGTTTCAATTTCAAATTCCGGGAGAGGTGTCGGTTGCGACACCGACTTTCCCACTACCCATAACACTCCAGGCACTTCGAGGACGGGAACCCGTTGTTCACGGCCGATGCGGACGAATACATACCCCGGAAAGAGCGGCTGCTCGACGACCGGCTTCGAGCCGTCTTTCCATCGGCGGTGCGATCGATACAACGGCAGATAATGCTCGATCGACCTGTGTTCCAAATGGGACGCTACCCGTTTCTCGTGCCGGCAGGTTGTGTAAACCGCAAACCACTGCTTTGTTGATGGCTGAGGGGGGCCGCTTGCCAACTCGGAATGTGGAACCCGCGGCTGTGGGGTTTTGGTCATGGCTTCGCCATCCTCACTTGGGTGGGGTCAATTCCCTCAACGGACGGGACAGGTGAGGCTTCAGGCAGAAACCTCAAAACCGGTTTCCTGCAGATCCTTTTGCCGCCGCCCGCTGGCAAGAGTCTTTCTGGCGATAAACCGTGCAGTTACTTGCGCTTCTGGCAGGTCGAACCTGTTGGTCACGCTTCGATCGAACTGCGCTTCATTGCCCCGGACTCTCACTCGACACGTGTAGCGACGGGTGCCAGGTGTTCCGGAAACCAATCGTCTGAGTCACGGGCCCAATAGCCACAGTCACAAGAGAACAGACGCAGATTCTCCCAAATGAGTTATCTGTGGGATTGGGTTAAACGGGGACCAAAACCGGAGGGTTGCGCGGTTCATCCAGTATCCACAGAGAATGCTTCACCGGCCGGGCAACCCTCGGCACTATGTCAACGGGCCAGGATTGAAAATTGTGAACTCATTGTGCAGGCCCCAACGGTCGGCCCACGTTTTCTTGTGGCCGCTGGCCACATCCAACACCATCGAGAAGATCTCCCATCCGACTTCTTCAATCGTCGCTTCGGCGGTCGCAATCCTTCCCGCGTCTATGTCGATCAGGTCATGCCAGCGTTGGGCAAGCCCGCTGTTTGAGGCCACTTTGATCACCGGGGCCATCCCCAGGCCGTAGGGCGTGCCGCGCCCGGTCGTGAAGATGTGCACGTTCATCGACGCTGCCAGTTGTAACGTGCCGCAAATGAAGTCGCCGGCCGGCGTCGCCGCGAACACCAGCCCCTTTTGCGTCACGCGCTCGCCAGGTCCGGCTACGCCCATCAGAGCTGAACTTCCCGCCTTGGCTACTGATCCCATCGTCTTCTCGACGATATTCGCCAGGCCGCCTTTCTTGTTGCCGGGAGTTGGATTCGCATTCCGGTCGGCGCCGCCGCGATGCAGATAGTCGTCATACCACGCCATCTCGCGCAAAAAGTCTCGGGCAATTTCCGGCGTGGCCGCGCGTGCCGTCAGCAGGTGCGCCGCGTCGCGCACCTCCGTGACCTCTGAAAAAATGGCCGTCGCGCCGGCGCGCACCAAAAGGTCAGCAGCAAATCCGACGGCCGGGTTCGCGGTCACTCCTGAAAATGCGTCCGACCCTCCGCATTGCATGCCGACGACCAGATCGGAAGCCGGGCAAGTCACCCTCCGCCGCTCGTTCAGCTTCTTTAACCGTGCCTCGGCCAGCTTCATGATCGTCTCAACAATCTCGCCAAAGCCGTTGTGCGCGTCCTGCAGCACGGCCACGGCCGGCCCTTCCCGGAGCACTTTAAGTCCACCGTCCCCCATCAAAAGCGAAGGCTGCAATTTCTCGCAGCCCAGGCTTACCAACAGCAATTCGCCGCCGAAGTTCGGATGCAGGCTCAGATTTCTGAGCGTGCGCACCGGGATCTCCGCGCCCGGCGCGCTCAGAGCGATGCCGCAGCCGTAAGGATGCGTGATGGACACGACATCGTCCACGTTCGGATACCGCGTCAGGATTTCAGCCTTGATGCGCCGCACTGCGTGGTCGACGGTCGCGGCGACGCACTGCACCGTGGTGCTGATGCCCAAAATGTTTTTCGTTCCCACCGAGCCGTCGTGGTTCCGGTACCCTTCGAAGGTGTACCCATCGAGCGGGGGTAATGGCTTGGGAGTTGCTGTTGCCAGCGGACAGTCAGCCAGCAGTGGAGCCTCCGGCTCCGTGATCAGCCCCTCATGCACCCAGCTGCCGTGCGCAATGTTCCGATTCGCGTATCCAATCGTCACACCGTAGCGCACAATCGCTTCGCCCTGGGCAAGATCGGTGAGCGCAACCTTATGCGCCTCGGGGACGGCTTCGCGCAACTCCAGTCCAGAATCGAATCGACTCCCCGCCGGCAGTCCACCTTGATTCACGACAATCGCTACATTGTCGCGCTCATTGACGCGAATAAATCGAGGCTTGCTCGATGAACTCATAAAGCTATCGTAGTCGCAGACTCGCGGTTCGCTGGGGTCAAGGATTTGTCTGACCCGCCATCCGCAGGCTTCCGTCATGGTACCGTGAAAACCGAAGCACCGGAGCATCGGAGCGGAAAGGGTCCAGTCTGATCGAGCCGCGGCAAACCCGCGTTCGCTACCTCATCATCACCATCCTCTTCGTGGTGAGTTGCTTCAGCTTTGCCGACCGGTCTGCTCTCTCCCAGGCCGCCTCCTCCATGCCCAGGGAGATGAATCTGAATGCGGCTAGGCTGGGTTATCTGCTCTTCGCGTTCGGTTGGGCCTACGCGCTCGGCCAGCTTCCCTCCGGCGGCCTGCTCGACCGCTTTGGATCGAAGCGCGTTTACGGCATCGCCATCATCGGCTGGTCGATATGTGCTTTTCTCACTGCCTTTGCCGGGTACCTTGCCGCCAGTGCGGCCTTCACCGCGATCTTCATCCTCAGGGTGCTTTCCGGTTTTTTCCAGTCGCCCGTATTTCCCGGCAACGGCCGCATTGTCGCGGCCTGGTTTCCCACCACCGAGCGCGGACGCACCTCGGCCATCTTCAATTCCACGCAGTATTTCGCTCTGCCTATCTTTGCGCCCATCTTCGGATGGCTGATCCACAGGTCAGGCTGGCAGAGTTGCTTCTGGTTCCTGGGCGCGCTCGGCTGCGTTCTCACACTCATCTGGTACACCAATATCTACCGCGTCAAGGATCATCCGCGCATTTCACAGGCCGAGATCGAATTCATTGAGCGCGGCGGCGGCCTTGTCGACGCCGATTCGTCCGCAAGTCCGCGCCGCAATACCCTCACCTGGGCCACGATCAAGAAGCTTCTCAGCTACCGAATGCTTGTCGGCGTCTACATCGGTCAGTACTGCATTGCCACGCTCACCTGGTTCTTTGTTACGTGGTATCCGCTCTACCTTGCGCAGGCCCGGCACATGTCGGTCATCAACGTAGGCCTCGCTGCCGCCGTACCTGGCCTTTGCGGAGGCTTCGGGGGAGTCATGGGCGGCGTCATCTCCGATTGGCTTCTCCATCGCGGCCACTCGCTCACCTTCAGCCGCAAACTTCCCATCATCGCCGGCCTGGCGCTTTCGATCATCATCGTCGCCTGCAACTACGCGTCATCGCAAACCCTGATGATTCTGTTCATGTCGATTTCGTTCTTCGGCAAAGGTTTCGGCGCGCTCGGCTGGACAGTCATCTCCGATACCTCGCCCAAAGGGATGGTCGGCATGAATGGCGCACTCTTCAACCTCTGTGGCAACATGGCCGGAATCTCCACGCCGCTCATCATTGGATACATCGTCCAGAAAACTCACTCCTACGACGGCGCGCTCGTCTTCGTCGGACTCATTGCCTTCTGCGCCATCGTTAGCTACGGTCCCATCGTCGGCGAAATCAAGCGCCTCGACTTTGCCGCGCCACTCGCCTGATAGAGCGCTTTACAATCGCCAAAGGAGTTCCGACCCATGCCCAACCGGCCCGGCAAATTCCCACCCAACAAATTCAAGCTGGCGCTTGCGCGCGGCGAGCGCCAGGTCGGCCTCTGGTGTTCCCTGGCCAGTCCTGTTGCCAGCGAGATCGCTGCCGGCGCCGGTTTCGACTGGATTGTCATCGATGGCGAGCACGGCCCCAACGACATCACCACCCTGTTGCCGCAGTTGCAGGCCATGCAGGGCGGCACGGCCGAGCCTGTTTTTCGGGTTCCCTGGAACGAACCGGTCATCATCAAGCGCGCACTCGACGTCGGCGCGCGTTCGCTCCTCATCCCCTGGGTGCAGAATGCCGAGGAAGCGCGCAGCGCGGTTGCCTCTACGCGCTATCCCCCGCTGGGCATCCGCGGTGTCGCTCGCGCCATTCGCGCCAACGACTACGGCCGCACGGCGGACTATCACCGCGACGCTCACCTCGACACTTGCGTCATTGTTCAGCTTGAAACCAAGACCGCACTCAGCGACATTGAGGCCGTTGCCGCAGTTGAAGGCGTCGACGGCATCTTCATCGGTCCCAGCGATGTTGCCGCCTCGCTCGGGCATCTTGGCGATCCCAAGCAGCCTGAAGTGCAGGCCGCCATCAAAAACGCAGTCAAGCGCATCCGCGCCGCGGGCAAATCCGCCGGCTTCCTCACCGGGGACAGGGATGAAGCGGAGGCTATGTTCGACCTCGGCTTCAACTTTACCGCCGTCGGCAACGACGTAAGCATCCTCTCGGGCATCCTGACTAACCTTGCCAAACACTTCCGCAAGCATTAGGCTCATGGGCCCTTGCCGCGTGAAGCTTCGCCTGTATCACCGCATAACCGCACGGAACTCGAATATGAAGGGTATTCGACGCGAATTCCATGGTCATTACGGACCCACTTCATCTTCCGCATCCTTGTTGGAAACCAGTCGTAATGGACCCATGATTCCTGAAGGAAGCGGCACGAGGTGATCCATGTCCTGCGGTGTGAATTTCTCGCCGTAGCGCAGGTTAAGCAGCCGGTAATCCGGCGCGGCGCGCCCGGCGAGCTCGTTGATGGCAGTGTTGGCCACGACAATCTTCAGTTCGTTTGTCCCCTGATGCAGGAGGGGCGCAATATCGATCCGGTACGGCGGATGCCAGACCGGACCTGCCAGTTTCCCGTTTACGTAAACCATCGCCGCATCGCGCAGCGGTGGGTCGTACCACGTGCGCATTCCCGCCTGATGAAGCTGCGTTCGCTCGATGGGCGTTCCGACTCCGAAATCAAGAAACGCGGCCCCGGCGTGGGCAACGGAGTCGGGAACCTCGATCGCGCGCTCATAGGTCGCCGTGCCGGAGTAGTATTTCTGAGCTTCATTATCAGTCCATGAGTGCAGGCTTTGCATCGGCTCCTTCGTGCCGGTTTTGTCGAACGTCACCTTCCAATCGTGGCTCAGGTCGATGGGAACGAATGTTGAAGCTTCGATCGGCTTCCGCGCCTGCGGCCCGCCGTGGATGTCCACGAGGACTCTTGACTCGTAAGGTGCCAGGTTGAAGCGGATCGAGTCTGCCCGAACCGGCGGTCGTGATTGTTCCCGTGAACGGATCCCACCATTCCGCGTTATTCAATGGACTGCGAAACGTCGCATCGAATGCGTGCGGACGGTTATCGGTATTGGCGACAAAATAAATATCCGCCCACAGTAACTTGCGATGTACGAAGCCGACCTCGGGGATCGCTGGGCTCAGCGCGATGTCGGGCTTTTGAAGAAATGAACGAATCGCCGACCCCACTTCCGCGCCGTTTGCGACCACCTTCACGTTCTTCACGGCAGGATCGGAAAGTCTCTGCGAAATCTGGTCGATCGCCGCCGAATCGCGTTGACTCTCCACCAAACCCGGCGCGCGTGACGGCAGGCTTTTCACCGCGATCACCAAGCCACCGCTACGTGCAAAGTTCTCAATGTGCCGGTAGGTCGCGAGCGGCAAACGCTCCGCCCCTGGGATCACGAGCGCCATGGAATGAATTCCTACGCGGTCGATCGCCGCCGAGTCGATGAAATTGAAATTGTAGCCAGCATCGAGAATCGCTGGCACCAGATCGGGCCCCAGCAGCGAGGCCATCTGGTCGCTCACCGATACATGCCCGGGCCGGAATCTCGCCTGCGCGTCTTCTTCCGGTAAAAACACTGCAACATCTTGCTGCGGCGTGCCCTGGCGCAGCAGGTAACTCACGCGCGATAAATACGCCATCACATCGGGCATCACAATCCACCAGGGATTGTGATCGTTGAAGACGGCGGCAGCATAGAAGGACCAGCCAGGATCCCCGGCTGAAGGCGGCGAATAGGGCCAGCCGTGGCCCACGAGCTGATTGATTCCCTGCAGGAAGAACGTGTCCGCCTCGGCCTTCATATCGAGCGGTGTGGCGCGGAACGGCGGGGAATGCAGCCATGTCCAGGTTTCCGACGATGTGATGGTCTGACCATACAGGTGGCTTGCCGATGTCGCCCAGCGCGTATACGAGAAAGGTCCGTGCCATTGCGAGCCTTCACCCTCGGGCAGATCGACGAGCTCGTTGCTCGAGAGCGTGACCGCCGGCGTGCCATAGCTCTGCGAGCGGAACCGTGTGTGATGCTCGCGCGCCCAGGTATTCAGCGGCGTCAGATAGTGCTCGTCAATCAGCTCAGCCAGCGTGCGGCCCCAGTCATAGCGCAGGTCGGCGGCCTCAGGCATGGTCCCGGCCACGAGCTCCGGTAGATGCGGTGTCAGGTCGTATCCGCGGCGCTTGTGAAATTCGTCGAGGAAGTCCGGCGTCCAATCGGATTCGTATACCTCCAGGCTGTCGCTGAAGACCGAGTAGGGAACGTTCTTCCCGCAGGCCTCGATGAGCGGGTCGGCGACGGTTTTCAGGTGGTTCTGAATCGCCTCCATGCTGAAGTGATCAAGAACAAATCCCTCCGCGCCGACGGCTGCGCGCTTCACCTGTTGCCCGGTCCGGCTGGAGATGAAGAACAGCACAACATGCGGTCCGGAAAGGCCGGGAGGCAGGGTCAACCTGTATGTGCCAATCGTCTGCAACTGCCGGGTGTGCTCGGCATCGTAATGGCTCGGCGTTCCAGAGGTGAGAAACGTGGCCAGTAGTTTCTCACCATTGCCCATGGAGGGAACCGGAAGAGATGTGGCATCTGTCGGCACAGCATCGGCCACGATACGCAGGTGGCCGGCCGCATCGGTGACCGGAACATAGGATCCACCGTATGGCCAACCGCTGGCGAGCGTCAGGTTCAGGCGCATGCCGAGATCGTGCGCCGTCTGCGCAGTGAAACTCACCATGCCAAGAAAATCTTTGGAGAGATAGGGCACATTGCGTAAGTTTCTGGCCGGATCGTCGAGCTCGAGCGCATACACCGGTTGAATTTCGGCGCCACCGATGCCGCCCGCCTTCATGGCGCGTAGTTCGCGGGCCAGTTCAGTCTTCTCCACAGCCGGCCCGAACCACCACCAGCGCATCATGGGCCGTGCATCGTCGGGTGGGGTGGCAAAACCGGCGCGAATGGCCGCCGGGGAAGCCGCTTGACCCCATGCCTGAAGCGCTGCAGTTGCCGGTAATGACAATAGGATCGTGGCGGTGAGAAGGTGGGCACAGTGTCGAAGATAAAACGCAGTCCGGGAAAGTCGCACAGTGGAACCCCTTGGCGGTCTATCTTAATCTGGCGGAATACAAAATGAAAAATGGAACGCGGAACGAAACAGCAGCCGCCCGCGCCTCAGCAGACCCGGAACTTCTCCGGAATCTGCCCCTTACTCCTTGCCTATCTACCCTTTCACGAGCCCGCTCCCCGTGTGGTTCGGACCTTCCGATGGGTTGTTCGCCGATTCTCCTTTCACTTCCCGGCTGCAACCGGTGGTAGGATTTTTGCGGGATCTTTCGAAATTGTTTGGCAGGCGAAGAGGAACGTGATGCGCACATGCTTTCTGCTCAAGGTTCGCACGGAAAAAATCGAAGAATACAAAGTCCGCCATGCGCAGGTTTGGCCGGAGATGCTCGCTGCGCTCCGTCAGACCGGATGGCGAAATTACTCCCTCTTTCTGCGCCCAGACGGCATTGTGGTCGGCTATTGTGAAACCGACGACTTCGACCATTGCCGCGCAGCCATGAAACTTCACCCGGTAAACCAGCGCTGGCAGGCTGAAATGGCGCCTCTCTTCGACTCCCCGAACGGCGCCGACGCGGATGATGCGATGTTTCCGCTGGAAGAAGTCTTTCACCTCGATTGAAGAGAAGGGTAGGATCCCGGCGGCCAGACGGCGAGATTCTCGCTTCCATAAACACTCCGACCAGTTTCTTTGAGACCCGAATATAAATAAATGTTGACAGCGGCTCAGGATGCTTGTAACCATGTTGCGCGAAGCGGTTGTGGTCTGACCACTGTCTCTGGAAAGAACGAGCGCTGGTTCCATTATTTGCAGGCAATCGAAAACCGGCGCAACAATATCGATCATCTGAGAACCAATCGATCTATTTGAGGAGGAAACGATGCAACAAGTCGGTATGAACCTTGAGGTTCGGCAGGAAAAGAGATTACTGCGGTGGGCCGTGAGCCTGATTGTGGCCCTCGGCGTAGCCGCATGCACGCTTGCTCCGGCGGGACTCCGCGCGCAGATCGCCGGGACCGCCAACGTCCAGGGAACCGTGTCGGACGCTACCGGCGCTGTGGTCGCCCAGGCAAACGTGGCGCTAACCGATGAGGCGACACAGGTGAAGCGCACTACTGTGAGCGACGCTAGCGGCGTGTACCTGTTTCCTGGCGTTTCCGTCGGAACCTACGATCTGACCGTAACGGCGCCCGGGTTCAAGACTTACCAGCAGAAGGGCATCGTGCTTGAAGTCGGCAGCAGTATCGCCATCAATCCAGCCCTTGTCGTGGGCACGGCTTCACAAAGTGTCGAGGTTCAGTCCGAAGGACTGGCGTTGCAGACCGAAGACCCCACGTTCAAGCAGACCATCGATTCGAGCGAAGTGACCGAAATGCCGTTGAACGGGCGGCAGATGACCGCGTTGATCACGGCATCGGGCGGCTCGAGCCCGGCGCCCGCGGGCGACTTCACGGGCAGTAAGTATTCTTACCAGACGATTTCGGTTTCGATCGCCGGCGGCGGCGGCAATACGACGTTGTGGCGGCTGGATGGCGGCGACAACCAGGATTACATGGCTAACGGCAACTTGCCTTATCCCTTCCCTGACGCAGTGAGCGAGTTCAGCGTGGAATCGACGGATCTGGGTGCGCAAGACGGCGGGCACGTTGGTGGCATGGTGAATGTGGTGACGAAGTCGGGATCGAACCAGTTCCACGGCGAGGGATTCGAGTTCATCCGCAACAATTTCATCGACGCGACAAACTTTTTCTCATCGACTCCGGACACCCTCCACCAGAACCAGTTTGGCGGGACATTCGGCGGACCGATCAAGCGCAACAAGATCTTCGCGTTCGCGGCGTATCAGCGCTGGATTGCCGACCAATCGCAGTCGAGCACGCAGGCGACGGTACCGACAGCGTCGAACCTGGCGGGCGACTTTTCCGCTTCCGACGGCGTGCCCGGGGTGAGTGGCAGCAACCCCTGCAATTCAACTCATGCCCCCATTCCGCTGGTCGACCCGTTAACCGGTGTAGCGTTGCCGGGAAACAAATACGCCACTCAGCCAACCTACAGCGCCCCATCGCTGGCGCTGCAAAAGTATTTGCCCGCGATCAATCCCGCGCTGGATCCAAGCAATTGTGGGTTCGTGTTTTACGCGATTCCCTACAAACTGTCCGACAACCAGTTCGTAACGCGCGGTGACATTACCCTGAACGCGAAGAACCAGCTCTACGGGCGGTATTTCATCGACGGGTACCAGTTTCCGGCGTACTTCTTCCCGACCAACATTCTGGTGACGACGCAATCGGGCAACATCGAGCGAGTCCAGACGTTCACGATGGGTGAGATTTATACGATTTCACCGAACGTGGTGAACTCGGCGCACATCTCGATTTTGCGGCGTGTGAATAACCGCGGGTATGCGGCGAACGATATCAACGCAGCAACGCTGGGCGTGAACGTCTACCAACTTGTTCCCAACGGACTGCAGTTGAGCGAAGGCAAGTTCACCATCGGTGGCGGAACCAACTCGGTGGCGCACTTCAACGACAACACCGGGGTGATCGACGACGATGTGACCTGGGTTCGCGGCAGGCACCAGATCGGGTTTGGCGGGGAATGGGTGCAGAATCGAGCTGAACATCGGCAACGTGTATGAGAGCAACGGAATCTTCACTTTCAACGGTGAATATAGCGGCAGTGGACCGAAGGGCGGCAACACCATCGGCGACCAGACCCTCGACTTCCTGATGGGAACATTGGGATCGTCGAGCCCGTTCCAGCAGAGCAAGAAGCAGCAGAACGCGCTGCGCGGGCCAATCCCGAGCATCTATGTGCAGGACACGTTTCACGCCACGCATCAACTCACGTTGGTGGGCGGGTTGCGCTATGGACCCAACGTCATGCCGCACGATTACTTCAACCGCGGCGTTGAATTCAACATGGCCGACTTCCTTTCGAATACCGTGAGCACCGTGTATCCGAACGCGCCGGCCGGAGCGCTTTACTACGGCGACAAGGGCGTGACGCGGCAGTTCACGCAGAACTCGTACCTGCAGTTCTCGCCAAACTTTGGTGTATCGTTTGATCCGACGGGCAATGGGAAGACAGTGCTGCGCGGCGGATTGGCGCTGATGTTTGATAACCCCAACTTCTTCACCGCGCAGCGCAACCAGCAGAACCCGCCGTTCGCTACGGCGGTGACCAACACGCAGACTTCATCGTCGCCGCCGATTCCGTTTGCGGCCCCGTGGTCGGTCGGAACATTCACGACCAGTCCGTTCCCACAGCCCGCAGTTCCGACGGCTTCGCAGGCGCTGTTCTTCCCGCAATCGCAGTTCATCGTGATGCCGGCGCACTTCAAGGCGGCCTACTCGATCCAGTGGACGGCGAGTATCCAACGCGAGTTCGGCCACGGATGGCAGGCGCAGCTTGACTACATCGGCAACACGACGCGCCATGACCCCGTGGGATATCCGTTTGACCCGGCCGTCTTTATCCCCGGTGTCTGGGGTGCGGGCGGAACAGGTTGCACTGGCATTGTGACCACGGGTCCGGCAGCAGTGAAACCCGGCGCCGCAGGGACCAACTGCTCGACAACCGGAAATCAGACTTCGCGGTTCCTGCTGACCATCGACAACCCCACGGGCACAAACGGGTCAGGCAACCCGACCGGAGGCAACCAGTACCTCGGCGGCGGCGGCGGATCGGTGGACGTGGACGATGAGGCCACTGCGAATTACAACGGCATGGTGGCGTCGGTCCAGCATCGCATGTCGAACACCTTCAGCCTGCTGGCCAATTGGACGTGGTCAAAATGCCTGGACATCGAGGATGCGCAGGGCGATCTGGCCAGCACTACGGTCGAGAATCCCAACAAACTCTCGATGGACTATGGCCCATGCGGCTCGGACTTTCGCCATATCGAGAACGCCGTTCTGATCGCGAAGAGCGGCTTTAACTCGCACTTGAACAACTTTGAAAAGCTGCTCATCAACAACTGGGAACTGGCTCCGCTGATCCGCATCCAGAGCGGCGCGCCGTTCACCGTGACTTCAGGGCAGGACAACTCACTCACCGATGTCGGCAACGACCGGCCGAACCGGGTTCCGGGAGTGAGCCCTTACGCCGAGGTAAAATTTCACAAGGCGACGGGCGAATCCAACCGGGAGTTCCTGAATCCAGCAGCCTTCCAGCAGGTCTGGCAAACGGCCGGGTGCGCTTCGGCCACGGCCAGCGGCTGCTCAGCGTTGGGCACCTACGGAAACATCGGCAAGAACACACTTCGTGGCCCCAGCTCGCTGAACTTCGATGCGCAGATTTCGCGCATCTTTGTGATCCATGAGAACTGGAGCACGACGCTCCGCCTGGAAGCATTCAATGTGCTGAACCATCCTGACTTCCAACCTCCATCCAGCTCAACAACCGGCTCCCTTCCTGCCAATACCGGAGGCGCCGCCACTCTCACGTCATCGACCTTTGGTCAGGTCTCAGCAACGTACAATCAAGCGCGCGTCTTCCAGGGTAGTGTCAAGATTAACTTCTAGACTCTCGCTTGCTTGTGTTATGAAGTACCGGGCGCTTCGGATCTCTGTCGAAGGGATTTTGAAGCGCCCGACTTATCACGAAAGCTTCTATACTGTTTACCGCTTGGTTTCGCAGACCGCACGCACACTGAATCCCACCGGAAAGCCAACCTCAAAAGGAACCCACCATGCAATCGAGTCAAAATAATCGCAGGGAGTTTTTGAAAGTTGGCGGCGCGGCGCTGGCCGCAACCGCCGTTTCGTGGAACGCGAAAAGCTATGCGCAAATCGCGGGCTCAAATGATCGTGTGCGCGTCGGCATCGTGGGCTGCGGCGATCGCATGAAAGGTGGCGACCTCCCCGCATTTCAACAGAGTGCCCCGGAGCTGAACTTCCAGATCGTGGCCGTTTCCGATATCTGGAACCGCCGCCGCGATGAAGGCGCAGCCTACATTGAAAAGCTCTGCGGCAATCGGCCTGACACAGTTCGCAACAACGATGAATTGTATGCGCGCAAGGATGTGGATGCAGTCATCATCGCCACAGCCGATTTTCAGCATGCATTCCACGGCGCTGAGGCCGTGCGGGCCGGCCGCGATGCGTACGTGGAGAAACCCATCGCGCACACCATGGCTGACGCTCGCATGATATTGGACGCGGTAAAGAAGAGTGGCAGGATCGTACAGGTGGGAACGCAGCGACGCTCCACGCCGGCGTATCAAAAGGCGGCGGAATACATCAAGTCAGGCCAATTCGGCGACATTGTGATGGTTGAGATGAGCTGGAATGTGAACCAGCCCGGCCGCTGGCGCCGGCCCGACGTAGTGCCGTTGCTGAAAGAGCAAGACACGGACTGGAAACGCTATTCGCTGGGTAGGGACATGGGGCCATTTGATGCCCGCAAGTATCTTGAGTTCCGCCTCTTCTGGCCATTTTCTTCGGGGATTCCTGATCAATGGCTGGTGCACCAGATCGATACGGTGCACTGGTTCACGGGGCTGCCGCATCCTCGCTCATGCGTGGCCAACGGTGGCATTTATCTGTGGAAAGACGGCCGCACCAACTGGGACACGATGACCGCGGTGTTCGACTACGGACCGCTCGATGACCCAGCCAAAGGCTTCCAGGTGCAATACACATCTCGCTTCACCAACTCGGCCGGCGGCGTCAAGGAACTCTATTACTCCAACGGTGGCATGATTGACATGGACAAGCAGACCGTGTCTCCGACGGGCGGCCTCACCAAGAAGTTTGCGGACGAAATGAACATGAAGCCCAATCTGCTTCCCAGCTTCTCGCTGGTTGTAAACGCAGAGACCGTTGAAACGGAGGCCAACACGCACGGCGATCCGCAAACCGCAGCGAATATGCGCAACTGGATGGAGTGCGTTCGCTCGCGGAAAACTCCAAACGCGCCGATTGAGGCAGGCTACAGCCACTCCATCGCGCTGTGCATGAACGTCGCGGCGATCCGGACCGGAATGAAGGTCACGTTTGACGATAAGACGCAGCAGGTTCTGGCCGGGGGCAAGGTGTATGCGTAGCCGAGTGCTGATTGCCGCGGCTGTAGGTGTGTCCTGGCTGGCCGCGGTTGCCCTGGCGGCGCCGCCAAAGGGCGTGCAGGTGGTCCCCGACGCAACGAAGCGGCGCGTCAACATCACAATCGACGGGCAGCCCTTCACGTCGTATATATGGCCCACGGCTCTGAAGAAGCCAGTGCTTTTTCCGATCGTGGATGCGGACGGAGTGACTCTGACGCGGGGCTGGCCACTCGAGCCGCGGCCCGGTGAGCGAACGGATCATCCTCATCACGACGGCCTGTGGTTCAACTACTCGAATGTGAACGGATTTGATTTTTGGAATAACTCTGATGCCATCCCGCCGCAGCGGACGCCCAAGATGGGCACGATTGTGTTCGACCGAATCGTTCTGGCAAAGCGCGGAACGGCACGCGGCGAACTCGTCACTGATTCGACCTGGATCGACGGGAATCATCATCCGATCCTGGCAGAAACTACGCGCTATATTTTCGCTCGTGACGGAGAGACGCGCAGCATCGAACTGATCGTTAAGCTGAAGGCCCTCGACGATGTTGTCTTCAATGACGATAAAGACGGCTTGCTCGGGCTGCGCGTGGCGCGATGGCTTGAGTCTCCCGAAGAAAAAGGCGGCACGTTCACCGACGCGAACGGCGTGGCAACGAAGGTCGCGGCGGCGGCAGATCAGCCCGGAGTTGCGCCGCCGACCGGCGAGTACCTCACGAGCGAGGGAGTGAAGGGAGAAGCCGCATGGTCGACGCGCGGCCGCTGGTGCTCGCTCACCGGTCACGACGATTTGGGACACACGGCAACCATCGCGATCTTCGACCACCCCGGAAACGTCGGCTATCCAACGTACTGGCATGCGCGCGGCTATGGGTTGTTTGCCGCGAATCCGCTAGGACGCCACATGTTCGATCCGAATCAGCCATCACTTAACTTCACGCTCCAGAAGGGCCACGCAACGACCTTTCGTTATCTCCTGAAGTTCTACACGCACGCGGCGACAGCGGACGAGTTGAACCGCGAAGCGGACCTGTTTGCTGCTGGGAAGGACTAGGGCGAGACGGAATTCGGTTTCTCTTGATAACGCTGTTTCACAGCTCACGCCTTTTGACCCAACGAGATCAAACTCGGCTGGACCGGGAAAATGCTCCCGGCCCCCTGAGGCGATTTCAAAGAGCACTCCGTTCGACTTTTGGCGCGGCAAGCGCGGAATGTGTTCAGGTGTGAGTCTCTTTGCCCGTGCCATCGAAGATTCCTTCCGCACCGGTCTGTCTCGCTCCTGATAGTGCAAAGGGGAGCCGGGTAGGCCACGCTCTTCTCCGTTGCAGAGGCCGCGCTATGATGGTGGGTCTGGGAAGGACAGTATGAATCGGCGAAAGTTTATGTTTGCAACCGCACTCGTCAGCGCCCAGGGTGCGCTTGCCAAAGAAGTGCCGGGCGCAGCAAAAGAAGAAGCGATGGCTCAGCCGCAATCTGAGAGCCAACGGCGCATTCAAAGGGCGATGGCCGCCGCGATGGCGATGCAGCGACGCGATTGGGAACAGGGCATTCTGGCACAAGCAGGGCTGGAGGCCGGTGACCGCGAGCGTGTGATTCTGCTGACAAGGGCGGCCATGGTGCAGAGAAGGCCGGATGGACGGCTCGGCGTGGTGGTTTCGGGCGGCCCGACGGACCCTGCGATGGGTGGTGCGGCTTATGCAAAAGCGGGAGAGTGGACCGGTGATAAGCAGATCCTCGACGCGGTCGATGAGATGCTGGAATGGATTCGGCACACGGCTCCGCGCAATGCCGACGGCATTCTGTACCACGTCTTTGATGCGCCGGAGATGTGGTCTGATGGCTTCAATGGCGCGCCGCCATTTCTTGCCGCCATGGGCTACCACGATGAAGCGCTCAAGCAGATCGATGGGTTTCGCAAGTCATTATGGGATCCGCGGAAACAACTACTGGCGCACATCTGGGACGACGGGAAGCAGCAATTCAAGGATGCGGAGTTCTGGGGCGGGGGCAATGGCTGGGCCGCCGCAGGCCTGGCGCGGGTTATCCGCAGCCTGCCCAGCGACCGTCACCAGGACCGCGATTATCTCGCCGCCTTCGCTCGGCAGATCATCGATGGCTGCCTTGCCCACCAGCGCTCGGACGGCCTGTTTCACAACATCGTGGATCAGCCAGGCAGCTTTGTTGAGACAAACCTGGCGCAGATGCTTGCCTTCGCCGTCTATGAGGGCATTCGGGCGAGGTGGCTTCCCGCCACGTACCGGGTCCACGCCGACCGAATGCGGGCCGCCGCGCGAGCCAAAATGGATACCGATGGATTCGTCCAGGGCGCATGTGGGGCTCCGGAGTTTGACCGGCCAGGGGTCTCTACGGAAGCTCAAGCCTTCTGCATCCTGATGGAGGCAGCCGGCAGCGAATTGGCTTGAAACTCAGTGAAGCTGATCGAGGTCAGCGGGCTCGTCGAGATCCAATTGTCCGCCGGGGAATGGGGCGCAACCAGCGGATGAAGCGGCTTTGCCAGGTGCGCCGGCACCTCTTTGCCCCCTCGAGCCCAAAGACCGCCACAAAAAGTGGAGTGGGGAGTCGCGTGGAGAATCTACCGCCCCACATCAACCTGCACTATCCGGTAGTTGACAACCTTGTCGATGCGATGCTTGTCAACGACCCCCAGCAGCTGCGGCAGCGTCGCCTGGTCTCGGTTCACATCTTATTCACGACCGACGAATTCGGCGGGACCCGGCAAAAGTTGCGGGATCAATGTTGATAGGCCATCCGTCAGATTTGCCGGCCGGGCTACGAGCTGAACCTTCGCCGATTTAAGGCCGGGACGGCTCGCGGCAACGGTAATTGTTCCGGCTTGCAGACTCGAGCGCACGAATACGCGATTAATGCCGCACTCGGTATTCAAGTAAAGATTGTTCGTCGAATCGATCTTGCCGCTGTTGTAGCCGCCGCGCCAGATGCCTGGCCCGGAAATTGTGAAATCAACCCTCGCGTCATCGGTCGGGCAGCGCTGTCCTTTTGAGTCCACCACCTCGAAATCGATGAATGCCACGTCTTGCCCATCGGCCTGGAGCCCCTGCGGGCCGACCGTCGGCGTCAGGCGGATGGCCGCAGGAGGTCCGGCCGTCGTGATTCCCTGTGCGGCCACCATTTTCGTGCCATTCCGGCCGACTGCCCTCAGAGTTCCGGGCACAAACGCAATGTCGGGAAACGCAAAGACATATCCATTTTCTGGATTCGAGTTCACACCAAGCGACTTGCCATTAAGGAACAACTCCACCGAATCAGTGTTGGCGACGACGTAGACCGTTTTCACTGTCTTGTGGACGGGCTCGGCCGGAATTGCCGGCAGGGCCGGCATCGGGGGCCGGCCCGGAGCCGCAGCCCTTTCTGGCACGGCAGGTTCCGCCGGACTGGCGGGCTGCTCCAGCGGGTAACTCCAATGGCCCAGGATGTGAACGTCGGGCTGTGGGTTCTGCATAACGCGGTGGACAAAGTAAATCTGCTTGGGCAGGCGTACCGCATCCACCTTGCCGCTTACCCGGCAGACCTCACTCGAATCCTGGCGGCCGTCCGCATCGGAATCAGAAAAGTAGATGGATGCGTAGCCGGACCATTTTGAATGGGCAGGGTCGGGATTGGAAATGCAGTTCTGCAAATACGCCCAGTAACGCTCGATGCCAGCCAACGCGAAGCTCTCTGACGTGAAGAGGTACCGTGATCGGATTCTCCACGTGTCGTCGGGACCCTTCTTTGCCTTGTAGTAAGGTGGCGAATAGTCGTCCCACAAGCGGCGGGCACCTTCTTCGCGGAAATCCTCCGCCTCAATCAGGGGAGCGCGATCTCGACGGTAGGCGCTGTATCCGCGGAACATGTCGTTCGGTCCCACCAACGCATCCGTTTTGGGATCCTGGCCAATCATCACTTCGTAATACTCTGCGATCGGCGTGAGTGTCGCATTGGCCGTAAGATCGTCATTGTCGCGATAGCCCATCACACGCCCACCATGCGGATCCCACTGCTCACGCAGCGCGACCATCTGCTTCATCTCTTCCGGAGTAACAATCGTATTGCCCGCCTCCCAGAAAAGAACACTCGGATTGTTGCGAAAGTAGATGATGGAATCGCGCATGACTTCGAGGCGCTGTTCCCACTGTCGGCCCACGACCTCGCGCTCCTTATCGCCCGCCGGGCAGATCTGGATGATGCCGTAGCGCGCCATTGCGTCTGCATCTACTTTCTGCGGTGCAATGTGCATCCAGCGCACATAGTTGCCGTGACAAGCGCGAATCAGCATGGCGTTATAGTCGTGCAGCCAGTCCGGGTACGCCCCGCCGATGCCCGCCCACTCGTTACTGGCGCGCTGCGCGAAGCCTTTGAGGTAAGTAAACTTGTCGTTGAGATAGACACCACCGCTGCCGGCGCCGCCCTTGAACTCAGTCTTGCGGAATCCTGTGACGATCTTTTCGACATCCACAACCTTCCCGTCGACTTTGAGGATGGCGAAGACGTTGTAAAGGTAAGGATCCTCTGTACTCCAGAAGCGCGCGCTCCTGAGCTCACCCTTCGCGGTCAGAACGACCTTCTCGCCATTCACGATGTCCACGGGATGGCTCTCGAACCGTGTACGAATCTGCCCCCGGTGGTCGACAATCACCACTGACAGGCCCACAGCGGCGCGCTGCCCCGAATCGTTGCGGACCTCGGAGTCGACAGTCACGGCGGCGTACTTTTTCGGGATGTCGAAGTTGTCGGCATGCACGTAAACGCCACAGGCCTCGAGACCGTAATAAAGCGGCAGCGTCTGGTGGATCTTGCCGGTGACATGCAGCCAGACATGGCGATTGATGCCACCATGGTCGGGATTGAAATCATTCGCGTTCCATTCAAATGTGGTTCCGGTGCCCCGTTCTGTGTAGTTCGTTCGGTTGTCCACTTTGATTGCCAGCACATTCCCCTGGGGCTCGAAGTGCACCACCTCGGTGACGTCGATGCCATAGGCAGTTACTCCGTTCTCATATAAGCCAACCTCTTTCCCGTTGAGAAAAATGTCTCCCGCCTGCCGCATGCCTTCGAATTCGAGGAAGACTTTGCGGCCAGAAAAACTCGCCGGAAGCTTGAAATGCTTGCGATACCACGAGAGCCCTTTGTACGTTCCCAGGTCGCCGCCGCTGTGCGAGATGATCTTCCGGAACGAATCGACATCGTTAAAGCTGTGGGGCGTACTGATGGTTGTCCAATGCGAATCTTCCAAGTCGGGAGCTTCCCCTCCGGTGACGTCCTCTCGGATAAATTTCCAGTTCAGATTGAAGTTGATGCGAGCTCGCGGAGAAGGAGGCGGTACGTAGCGAGATGTCTTAGTTGCAGCGAGGGCGGTGCGGGCGGGTCCGGCCACGATGGGTAATGCTGCAGCGGCTGCTGCCGCTGAAACAAATTCTCGGCGGGAAATGAGAGATGTCGGCATGGATGTTCCTCTTTCTTCTGCCTTCTGATTTGCCGAGCAGGGAAGCGAGATTTCACGGCAATAGTAACGAAACTGAATCAATCGGGCAATTGTGTATCGAATGCAATAGGGGGGCTCAGTCACGCTTCTTAAATGGCGCACCCTGAGGCGCACGCTGTGGTAATCTGCTCTTCGAATCCGGCCTGTCCGCACGATCAAGTGACAGCCAGGCCCCTTTAGCTTCGCTTCATAGCACCCGCTGTTTTGCTAATCTGAGACGCGGTTAGACCGAATATGTCGACAGTCACGATGAAGGATATAGCGCGGGCCCTGCGCGTGTCGGTCATGACCGTTTCAAAGGTCATACGCGACAGGCCCGGTGTGGCTGCAAAGACCCGCAAGCGCGTGTTGCAAAAGGCCCTGGACCTCGGCTACAGGCCGAATTTGACGGCGCGCAGCCTGGTGACAGGACAAAGCTCACAGGTCGGAATTATTGTGCCCACGCTTCTTCATCCGTTCTGGGCGGAGGTTCTGGAAGCACTTTCCTCGACCTTGCAGCAGGGCGGATATGCGGTCATGATCTCGTCGTCTTTGGAGAATCCGGTCCTCGAGGAAGCGGCCATTGAACAGCATCTGGCGCATCGCCTCGATGGCTTGATCATTGCGTCCTGCAACTCCTCGCCTGCGAAATTTCAGCAGCTCACAGAGCAGAAAATCCCGTTCGTTCTGATCGATCGCTTCTTCCCCGGGTTCAAGGCGAATTTCGTAGGCGTCGACGATGTTGCTGTGGGCCGTATCGCAACCGAACATCTCATCGAAATGGGCTGCAAGCGAATCGCGCATATCCGCGGCCTGGAGTTTACGACCGGAATCGGACGGTTTGAAGGATACAAACTGGCGCTCAAGCGACACGGGATGAGCTTCGATTCCAGCCTTGTCAGCCCATACGTGACGGCGGATGGAAAGGACTGGCAACAGAGCTACGACGCAATGCGCGGCTTGCTCAAGACAGAACGCATCGACGGCGTCTTCTGTTACAACGATCCGATTGCATTTGCTGCGATCGAGGTTGTCCTGGAGGCAGGCTTGCGGATTCCCGAAGACATCGCCTTTGTGGGATGCGATAACCTCCACTTCGATACCACACTGAGGGCTCCGCTATCGAGCATTGACCACCACAGCAGCCTCGTAGGAGTCCGCGCCGCGAAGATGTTGCTGAGACTGATGAAGAGCAAATCGCCCCAACGGCCACGACATGTTGCATTGCAACCTTCCCTGGTCGTGCGGCAGTCCTCACTCCGAAGCACCAGAGAGCTCACGCCGGCCTGAGCTTTGCCGGCGCCCGACTTTCCAGCCTGCCCCCTTTGAAAATCGGCCGTCCGCGTTTCGGTCAAAACATATCTTATTTATAATGAACGAGTTATTCGAGACTATAGTTATCGTTAAATATTTTGTTTAACGTTACACTTTTTCCTTGACAATTACGGAAATACAAGCAGACAATCCCATTCGAAACAAATTCAGCAGGGGAACTACCCGCGCCACCCCCGAAATCCCTGCTCTTCCCTGTCGTTTACTACTGTTTCAAAGATTCAAACCTGGAGGCCACAGATGATGCAATTGATTTCGTGTTTCCGGCGTTCCGCGTCCATGAGGCTCATTGTCACAGGGACGCTGGTTCTCCTCGCGGGCGCTTTCCCCGGCGCGTTGCAAGCTCAGACAGCAGGTGAAGGCACGATCACCGGCACAGTAACGGACAGCACCGGGGCAGTTGTCGCGAACGCCACGGTTACGGCTACCGACGCCGCAACCAGGATTTCGACAAAAACCACGACGTCTTCTGCCGGCCTTTACACCATCGCCCCATTGCCCGTCGGAACTTACTCACTCACCGTAACGGCACACGGATTCAAGACACTCAGTCAGGAGAATCTTGTCGTCGACGCCCTGGCGGAATTGGTCTTCAATCCGGTTCTGTCGGTTGGCGTGGCATCAGAAACTGTGACGGTAACAACCGCTCCGCCGGTATTGGACACGGAAAACCCCACCCTGGGCGCGGTCATCGAGAACACGCAATACTCCGCCCTGCCAATTCTCATGTCCACAACACAGCAGCGTGATCCCACGGCGTTTGCGGCGCTTCAGCCTGGCGCCCAGGCCGGCTCTCGTACCCCGCTTATCGCCGGTCTTTCCAACTACCAGGGGTATCTCTATCTGGACGGAGTGCCTTCTGAAACCATCAATCAGCAGGGCGACAACCGCACTGTGGCGTTGAATGTAAGCATTGAAGCCGTCGATCAGTTTCAGGTCCTCACCGGCGTGCCACCGGTGGAGTATATGGGGGCTGGAGCTTCCAACTACACAATGAAGTCAGGTGGCCAGCAGTATCACGGCCAGGTTTCCGATTTCGTTCGCAACACAATTTTGGACGCGTGGACATTCACCCAGAAAGAAGCAACAGTAAAGAATGCCGCGGGGCAGACGATTCCAGCGCCGAAGAACGTCGAGCATGCTAATGAGTTGTCAGCATCAGCCGGGGGAAGGGTTCCTCATACGGGAAACAAGCTGTTCTTCTTCGCCGCCTATGACAGATACCATTCCCGCCTGAACGATGCTCCGGGCCAGGTTACGATTCCCACGGCAGCAATGGAACAGGGCGATTTTTCCGCGCTGGCAGACGCCAACAACGATCCCATCATCTTCGATCCTTTAAGCGACAGTTGCACCGGCGGCGTCTGCACACGGACGCCTTTTTCTTATAACGGCAAGAACAACGTCATTCCTCCCGGAAGAATCTCGCCGATCACGAACAAGATGCAATCGTTCATGCCCAACTATCCGAACTCGCCTAACGCGGACCTGTCTGGCAACGTTAATCCGAACGTGATCAATAACAACTACCTGGGAACGCAAATCAACGGACGCGACAGCCATCTTTACGATTGGCGTGTGGACTACGACCTGAGCCCGAAAGACCGGCTATCGTCTGTCGGAGCGATGGGGCAATTCGTGTATCTGAATAACTTCGGCTCCCCGTATCTCCCGCTTCCCTATGCAGTGGGCGATTACGCCACGATCGTGCCGAAACAGTACAACATTGAGGAAGTGCACATTCTCAGCCCCCACATGACCAATCAGTTCAAGATCGGATACACACGGTTCTACATGCCGATTACCAACCCTACCCAGGGCGTCTCGCAGTACGAGATCGGCACCATGGGTGTAACAAATCTGCCGCTGGGGCAGGCGGGACAGGAGTTTCCCGGCGTGAGCTTTGGCGGAAGCGGTCAAAGCTTCTCAGTGAACGGGATCGGGAAATCTCTAACCACTCAGGTGGCGCCGGCCACGTGGACCACAGACTCCAACTCGGCGTCAACTCAGCTCACGATCCCCAACAACTATGCATTAGTCGACAACCTGCTTTGGCTCAAGGGAAAGCATCAGTTTACCCTTGGCATGCAATACCAGTTTGAAGGTCTCAACAATGCCAATCCGGCCACCTATACAGGCGTTCTCCAATTAGGATTCGATCAGTACGATACGGCAAACTACGTGTCTGGTGGTTCTACGATCGATCAGACCAATACCGGCTACGGATACGCGAGCTTCTTGTTGGGAGCCGTGGGCGCTGGCGGTAGTGGGGCCACTGGAACATCGCTACCTCTGCAGAATGTGGCTACGATCTACAGCCGCATCAAGGCAATGGCGCCGTATTTTGAAGACACCTACAAAATGTCGCAAAAGGTGACTGTCACCTATGGACTGCGCTGGGATTACCTGCCGCCACTGCACGAAAAGTATGACCACTTTTCCTTCCTGAACCCGACGGCTATCAACTCGGCGACTGGAACCCCTGGTGCACTGGAGTTCGACGGAAATTACGGCGGCGCGAGCGTGAGTTGCGGCTGCAAAACGCCCTTACATACCTACTGGAAGAACTGGGGACCTCGAGTGGGTATTGACTACGCTTTAGATAGCAAAACGGTGATTAGGATGGCCGCGGGTATCGTTTACTCGCAGGGCGGCGGCACAGGCGGCGGCCGCACATCTGGCGGACCAGGCGCCTCTAATGGAGCAGGCCAAGCCCTCGGCTTCAATACCACCGTTCAGGCCCCCGGCGACACTCTCGCCGGACCTAATGCCGGCCCGTCGTTTTGGCTGAACGGCTCCAACTCATCCTTGTTCGGAGCGGGATTTAGTTACCCCACCCCACCGACGCCCGGCTCTGCAAGCGCAATTCTGAATGCCGGCAACTATCTCAATGGTAGCGGCCAAGTCGTGACTGCAGGGCAAATGGGATACGACGACCCCTATTTCGGCGGAAGGGCACCCTCCTACAATTTCTGGAACTTTGGCTTTGAGCGGACGCTTACCAAGGATATGACGCTGGCAGTCAACTATGAAGGGGATGAGGCGCATCACACCTGGGATAGCGGCGCTCAAAACGCACGCGGGTATTGGAACAATGAACCGAATCCTCTTTACCGTGCTGTCCTCGGGCCGGTCAATGGCACCAGCGCCTCAGGTGGTGTGTCTTCGCTCCTGGTTGCGCCTGCAACCTCGGCGAACGTAGCCATACTGAATCAGTACTTTCCAAACTTTACAGCCCCCGCATACTTTGTGAATGCAGCCAATGCCGCTCCCTCCAATTCAAATTTAACAATTCAGCAGATGCTTACGGCCTTCCCACAGTACAGCGGGCTGCAGGACGGATGGGGCGGGGCGTTTGTGGAGAACTACACCTATGAAGCAGTACAGGCCACAGTAAGCCAGCGCACGGCCTTCGGCCTCACTTTCAATTTCAATTTCACTTTCTCCAAGAACATTGGAGATGACGGTAACTTCCGCAGCGGCTGGGCTATCCCGGCATCGGCCATCGATGGCCACTGGCAGTCCTGGAAAGCAGACCGCATCGACCGGTCCTGGACGACAACCTCCGCGCCCTATATCCTCAACACCTACGCCGTGTACCAGCTCCCCTTCGGAGAAGGGAAAATCGGCAGTGACTCGTGGCTCGTACGGAACATTGCCGGTGGGTGGTCGCTCTCCGGTGTTTACCAGTACAGCTCCGGTGCACCATTTGGCGTGACGTGGAGCTCCGGCGGAAACTGCGCCAACGGATATGCGACTCTGAATGCTTACACATGCATGCCTTCTCTCAACCCCAACTACACGGGAAACGTTCGCATTAACGGCAAGTTCGGCAGCGGACCCAACGGCTACGTGTTCAGTAATGCGAGCAGCATCAAGTACCTCGACGTAAATGCATTTTCGCAGCCGGCGAACGTCTCCACGGCAATCAACCCGTCCACAGGTAAGTACATCACCAGTCAATATCTCATCGGCAATGCGCCTCGCACTGCGGCGTATGGCATTCGGAATCCAGGCAATCAAGCCGACAACCTGTCCATTCGGCGCAGCTTCCCCATGTTTCATGAAAGGATGGCGCTCGTTGTCCAGGGCGATTGCTCTAACTTTCTGAACAAGATGATCTGGGGTGGCCCCAATGCGGGTTGGGGCGCGGGATCGACGACGTTTGGTGAAGTCTCGGCACCGGGTACTGCGCCGCGCGACTGGCAGTCTGTCCGGACACTTCACGTTTTGATTGCTCAGCCACGTTCATCGAGCAGGGGCGTCGTCTTTTTCGGCGCCTCTGTGGAATGGGCTGGCGAGATGACCGCCGATCCGCGCATCCCGAGAGGGAAAGAAAGATGGTTCGACTGGTTCATCCGATGAACGCCAGTTAGACAGCGCCGTAAATGATGAATCCCGTTCAAGTCTGAAAACCAAACTTTGCTCCTTCGGGAGAGGAGTTGGCTGGCGATGGATAAAGTTGCGGGGGTATTGGAAGTAACACGAACAGATGACACGCAAGAAGTTGTCATCATTCATCCAGATCTAAAACCGGATGCCAGCGGCGTTGGTCGACTCGTGTTCTCCCCGCGCCACGCGCGTTATCTGGCAAATCTACTTATTGAGCACGCGGCCGCGGCCGAAGCAGAGGCAGCAATGTCACCTGGAACAGCAGCACGGAAATCGACCGATGTGCCCGCAAATCCGGAGAAAGACTCACGTCGGGGTAAGAGAGGCGCTTAAAATTGGAACAAGAATCGGTATCGAGGGAGCACCCGATGTGTATTGCCCGGCGACAAATGCTCGTTGGCTCCGTTTCGCTGTTGGGGTATTTATCGATCAACTTTCGGGGCCTGGCACAAGCAGCCGCGGCTGCGGTAGCGCCTACCAGCGATGCGCCGGTCCCACCGCCCGTCACAGCTGCGGCAAAGGCTCTCTACAGCGATATCGGAGCCAGCAGTTGGACGGAGCTGAACCACCGTCTCCGCGCTGTGAATGCCGACATCCAGACCCGCGGGTTACGCCATATCCCCGGTGTCGAAGGTACCTTTCTGACCGGGTACCCGTACAACGAGTTTTATGACTGGGATCTTTACTTCGAGAACCTCTACCTCTCCTACTACGGTGTCTGGCCCTATTGCTTCACTAATCTCAAGGAATTCCTTAATCGCGAACAGCCGGATGGTTACGTTAATCGGAGCCTGATTAAGCAGCGCGACCGCCAGCAGTTCAAGCCCTTCCTAGCCCAGTTAGCCGTGCTCGGCTGCAAGCAGAATCACGATGACTATGAATGGCTACGCGGCAACTATTATGATCGCCTGGTTAAGTACATTGACAAATGGTTTTCGTATGACTCCGATCATAACGGTCTGCCTGTCTGGAATTCCGCGGATGCTGCGGGAACTGATAACCAGTGGTCCCGTGCGGGCGCCCTCGGCTCCTTTGAGATCGAAGGCGTGGATCTGGCCTCGTATCTTGTTCGCGAGTTGCGCGCCATGTCGGTAATCGCCTCACACCTGAACCTCAAAGCAGACAGCGCTGAGTTCGACCGTCATGCCAACCAGTTGGTCGGGATCATCAACTTCACTTTCTGGGACGAGAAGCAGGGCATGTACTTCGACCGGAACGAAAAGACGGGCAAGCGCGTTTACGTGAAGTCGGCAACAAACTTCATGCCGCTTTTCGCGGGCGCGGCCACGCCCGAGCGTGCCAAGCGCACCATTCACGAACATCTGCTCAACCCTGATGAGTTCTGGCTCGCATATCCGGTGGCAAGCTACGCGAAAACCGAGCCCGACTATTATCAGGGGTCGCACAATGAGTGCAATTGGCGCGGTTCCACCTGGGCGCCTACCAATTACATGATCTTTCAGGGACTGCGCGCTTATGGATATCAGGACGAGGCCCGCGAGCTCGCTATGCGCCTTTTCAATATGGCCCTGCTCAAGAACTCCGCGCTCCGCGAGTACTATAATGCCGAAACCGGCGAGGGCCTTGGCCAGACGCGCTTCTGGGGATTTACCGCCTTGTATTACGGCATGCTGCCTCGAGTCCATCCTCGGATACGATGCATCAACTCTCCAAAAAACAGTCGAGCCCATCATCACTCGTGAGCTCGGGCATTCAATTCCAGTCGTGACACTGAACTCGATGCAGGGCGGCGATACTCGGCGCGGGAAGAGGCGCGCGTGAACCATCAGCTTGGAAACCTAAACCGAAAAGAACCAGGGCCTTTGGATCAGCCCGCCAGAGATCAATTAGGAACGAATTTTCGGCATTCCTTCATTGATCGAATAGAAATGTCGGCTCACAACTAAGCGATCCTCGCGGACCTCAAGCCGACTGCGGCTGCCCGTTGACAATCACATTCTCGAACGATGTGCCTGTACCCGATTCTCGGCGATAGAGCCTGCCAGAAAGCAATCCGATCCCTAAATGAATCATTGCGAACACTCATCCGCCGTGCGCCTTCAGTGAGATAGGGAGCATGTGTTTGCTCGGCCTTCTTTGGTCGCAGTAGCTCCCTCGCCAATTACTCGACTGCGATCGATTCAATCTTGAGTCCCGAATTCGCAATGGGCGAGAAATTGAGCACGTTATTGGCGCCATCGCGATCGAAGAGCGCTTCAATCCAAACCACTCCCGTACTATTGTCGCTTCCGGTCGAAGGGAATGCGATTCTCGTGGCGATCCGGCCATTCACGCGCAGTTCGGCAATTCGCGGTACCTCGTCAGCATTGGTATACGAAATCCGGACTCTGGCCACGTGAACGCGCGAGGATACATTGGTAAAGCTGACCTCTTGATCCGTCCCTGCGCCAGCGCCGCCGGCAGGAGTATATGACTTAAGTTCGCCTTCACTCCCTCGGACAACAAACATCGCCGCGTCGTTCGACTGAACGGTAGCTGAATATGAAGAGTTAAATGAACCCAGGTCTCTCCGGGCCCACAGATCTCTTACCGAAGCGGGCGATGAGTCACTGAGACCCAGATCGCTCCAATGCACGGTAATCGCGCCAGGGTCGCCGGTCCTGTTGAGCAGGAGCACTGCGCGCTCTCCCGGAATTGAAAGCGCCTTGGACCAAACTTCTAATCCATAGCCGTAGGATGCGACCTTGATTCCCTGTAGCCCAAGCGAATCCTGATCGACGGCGATCACCTCAGGATTGGTAAGAGTGGTCAATGCAGCAGCGCTCAATGTGGTGAGATCTGCCCCCGCCAGCAGCGGCGCCGCAGAGATCGCCCAAAGACTCATATGAACCCGGTTCTGAGCGTCCGTAAGGCCCGGCATTCCGACCACCATCATGTCAGGATCATTGTAGAAACCGGTATGTTGCGCCTCGGGGTGAATCCCCTGATCAAAATTAGAGAGGACGCCCGTAAAGCTGGCCAGACGACCGCTGTGTTCTTGATGCGCCACGATCGGAGCGACGATATCGCCGCTGGTCCGCCAGATATCTGCTGGCGCACCACCCACGTTCGGGGCCCACGTCCATGGGCTGTTGTTTCCCCACTCGCAGATTGAGAAGTAGAGCCGGCGCCCTGTAGAAGCTTCGGCTTTGACGATCGCTCTTGCAATCTCGGCATATTGAACCGCGGGATCGAGCTTCTCCTTGTCGCCGCCACACCAATCGACCTTCACATAATCGAATCCCCATTTGGCGAATTGCAGAAAGTCTTGCTCATAATGACCTTCGCTGCCGACGTGTTGATAGACGGGGCCGAGATCCGGGTACAAGCTGCAGCCATCCATTCCGGCATCAGTGTAGATTCCGGCCTTGAGGCCCAGGCCATGAATGTAGCGGACGATGTTCGCCATGTCCCCGGCCTGCTCACCGGGAGCAAGCGCCGGCCAGGCTTTGGCATCGACCACAATGTTTCCTTCGGCATCGCGCTGGCCCAGCCACCAGCCTTCGTCGATGTTCACATATTGATAGCCTGCCTTGGCCATGCCGTTGGAGACCATAGCCTTCGCCTGGTCCATAACCACCTGGGCATCGACGGTGTTGGAAAAGCTGTTCCACGAAGACCAACCCATCGGTGGAGGAGGGACGGCAATCTGCCTTTGGGCGCTCGCGGCCTGCATTGCGCCCGGTATTGTGAGAATCGTGATTGCGAAAACCACAAACACTGCCAGTGTGACGCGCCCACATTTTGAATCTTGAATTCTCTGCATCGCTATCCCTCATACTTCACAAATGCCTGTTGATCATAGATGATGCTGCTCGAACTTTGACTGGTTTTGAATCGCATCCTCAATCAGATTTACGAGGAAGACTGTCTTGATCTCTCTTACGAGTTCCGCCCGGAGCGTAGCCGGCACGCCGGACGCATTCGCGTTTGCGATAGAACACAAGCACTCCGAACACAGATATCAGAATGTTCTGAAGCGATCCAATGCGATCACCAAGGAGCGCTACGCTCGCGAGCGTCTGCTAAGTTGCTCGCTCCCTGATCGCTTTAGAACACTCCGCCAGTGGCTACGCGGAAACCGTGAGTAGCCTGAATATTGCTGGGGTTGAAAGCATCGACATACAGCAGAGCACCGCTGGAATCCAGAACTCCCTGCGGCAGGATCACATAGTCTCCGAAGGCGCTTTCATCATAGCTGCCTCCCAGCAGCCAGCGCCACTTGCCTGTTCCAACTGCGAGGCCGGTATAGTCGGTCTGGGGGGACGAGGGAAACGAGATCACGACGGACGCCGTACCGCCGCCTTGCTGAGCGCCTTGCTCAATGCCCCAATAATAGTCCCACGTCCACTGTGACACATCGCCACACATGTCGTACAAGCCAAATTCATTCGGCTTCTTCTGGCCGACTGCCTGGGTGGTGCCACCGGAGTTATCCGTCTCCCAGCAATGGTCCGCGATATCCGCCTGGCCGCCGTCCGCTTCGGTGCTGCCGGCATATCCCTTCAGATAGCCGCTCTGATTCACTTTGTTATAGCTGGAGTTGGCAACAATATCGCTGGTGAGCCCGTCGTTCAGGCCGCCCATTGCAGCCCACAACCACTCGGAGGATGTAGGCAGGCGATATCCGTTGGCGCCGGCCGCCATAGTCACCTCATCCCATGTCATATCCGCGGAGGTTGGCACCGTCCCCCAGGAAGAGGGGTTGGTTGAACCGTTGATGGAGTAAACCGGTGTGAGTCCCTCCGCGATGCTCAACGTGTTGCAAAAGACCAGGGCATCGTACCAGGAGACGCTGTCAACAGGATTTGAGCTGCCCGAACCACCCGCGCTAGGATTCGTTCCCATAATGGCTTCGTACTGAGCCTGAGTAATGGGATTCTCACTCAAATTAAACGAGGTTGAAATCGTCATGTAGGATACGCCGTCGTAAAATGTCCCTGCCGGAATCGCAACCATTGAGATCGCTGTCGTGGTGGAACCGGAAGAGGTCACTGTCAGTGTAATCGCGCTGGAAGTGCTGGCCGCATAGGTGGAGTCACCGCCGTATGTTGCCGTGATCGAATCGGTGCCTGCCGTGCTGAAGGAAGTTTTCAGAGTCGCCGCGCCCGCACTCAGCGTGCCGGTGCCAAGCGAGGTGGTTCCGTTGAAAAAAGTCACCGTGCCGGTGGCTGCGGCGGGAGATACAGTGGCAGTCAGCGTAATGCTGGTACCTGTTGTAGAAGTGGATGCGCTTGACCTCAGTGTGGTCGTTGTCGCGGTAAATGTGCTGGAACTGCTTTTACCTGCTACGGACCCGCAGCCAGTTGATAGAAATATCAGAACGGTGAGCATGCCAATTGCAACAAGGCCGAAACCCGGTGATCGTTTCATTTCTAAATCCCTTTTGATTTGACGGCCTTTTTCTTATTGTGGAATATTGAAATCTATCAAGGCATCAGGGTCCACATCAGTGATGGACACCACTCAGGTGACGGCTAAAACCCGCGGCTCAATGCTCATCTGTGCCGACTTCAGTTGAACACCTCTAAAAACTTTCGCAAATTCCGAGGATCAAGCCCTTAACTAATCAGCGTTCGTGGATAGTGGCTTTATGCGTCCTTTGTTCGTAGTCATTCCTTATCGACGGCCATGGCCGTGTTTGCGCGGAACATGGCGATGGCCTCAATCTCGACCAACAGTTCCGGCCGGCAGAGAATCGCCTGAATTCCCGTGGACGCGGGGAGTGGATCGAGTCCTTGTTCCCTGAAAAACTTGGTGCGCTCTTCGTTGAATGCTTCATAGTCACGTTCGATGTCGCGCAGGTAGCAAGTAGTACGCACAATATCCCGCCAGGTGCAGCCTTCGCTGGCCAGCAGGCCCGCGATATTCACGAGTGTACGACGCATCTGTGCCCGGAAATCGCCGATGTGCACGCTCTCGCCATTCTCGTCGATTGACGCGGTTCCCGAGATCAGCAGAATGACCAGCCCATCTAAATCAATCCTCATGCCCCGTGAAAATGAACTGGGCTTCGGATAAGCAAAGGCCTCATTCAGCACGACATGATTCGTGATTGCGCGCTTGCTAACCGATGCACGCAGAATGGCCTCGGGGATATCAGCATACTTGGTCATTGTGGCTTCCTCATCGATTTCGTTGAATTGTCTGACGTCTGAAACCGTCCCAGTGACTTACAACATTCAAGCAAACAGATGAAGCCTTCCCCCAATCAATGCTCATCGGCTACATGAACGTCAATACTTTCGATCCCGTCACCGTCAATGTTGACGAACTCTGGAATGTTAACGGCGCGGTTTGCTGCGGTAGCGTTGTCGATCAGGATTGGCGGGCTGTCGTTTCCATCGGAGTCCAAGTGGGTGAGATACATCTGGGTGTAAGGCGATCGCGCCTTCGACGAGAAAACCATCCAGCGGCCGTTGGGAGAAAAGCTATGCCAGGAATTCATAAGACGGGTGTTGGCGCGCATTCGCCGCGCCGTCCCTCCGCTAAATGGAACGATGAATAGCTGACTGTCCGGCCGCATAAGCTGGCCGTTCTTGCACTGCACAAAGACGATCCACCTTCCGTCGGGCGAGACCTTGGGAAAGTTATTGCTCATTCCGTTTTGCGAGGCCCCAACGATTCGCTCGGGCGTACCTCCTTTTCCCTCATTAAACGGGATTCGATAAAGGTCGTATTGTATAGCGGTCTCGTTTGGATCGTTCGCGCGTAACGCTGGCTTTTGACCCGGTTCCCTTGGATCCTTGGCCTCGGCACGGGCAAAGACAATGTATTTGCCGTCAGGACTCCAGACTCCATCAGTCTGCACAAAATGTGGATCGTCGGCACCAGGCAACGGCTCACGCAAACCTGTAGCGCGGCTGTACCATTCAAGAATTCCCCGTGTCGGGTAGAACACCTGAAGAAACCGATAGTCCATGAAGTTAGTCACGTAGTATGAGTCAATAAGACTCACTGAAGGTCCGGCGAATGTACTTATCACATACTTTCCGTCCGGCGATACCTGCGACATAAAGCCGACCCTAACCTTCCCCACACGCCCATCTGTATTCCAGTGCACCAGTTTCTTACTGGTAATTGAAATATGCTTTTCTACAGAAACAATGGCATAAAGGCCCTTGTCATTGGCTGGTCCGTCGATGTCCATGCCAAGCGTCTTGCCATCGGCAGAGAATGAATGGCAATTCCCACAAGTTGGCATGTCTTTCAGAACCGTCCGAGACTCAGGCTGGCGGATATCGCGAAGGCGCCATTTGATGAGGTGAATCGTGGAGGGAGCTAAGGGTTGAACCACACCGTCGACTCCTCTGGAGGGCATCAGCGGAACATCGCGATAAAAGATCGGCGCTCCTACTGGGTCTGCCGAGGTTGAAATAGCTATCTGCGAGCGCGAGAGCGCCGTCGAGCCGTCACCATAGCCCGTTATCGTGACTGTAGCCGGCTGACCGGTTGAATGCGACTGGATAGCGGACCAAGTTACAGCATCTGGAGTCCAGGTCCAAGATGCAGCCTGTCGAGCAGTCAGTTTCGGCTGGTCTTCTGGATCTTCAATGCAATCTGGATCGATCGCACCAATGTGCATCCTTTCGCCTTTGGTTATTATGCGGATAGACGGGTTTTTATCAGCAAACGAGATATCGATGGTCCAGGAAGTCCCCGCCGCATCCCTCCATAGAAACGTGGGAGGAGTGATGCCGGGAGGAAAGATGGACCCGTCCTCTGGGTAGTCGATGGAGATGTCAGAAAGTGCCTGATGATCACCCTGCGATGTTATCGCCATTCCCAACAACGCTGGGTACCTGAGATCGCGAATCGGCCGCTTTAGCGGGCAAATCGAAAGGCACGGAATGGCAACAGCCGTCAAAGCTATGAGCACTAAAGCCCGTGCCGGATATCGGTGATGGATATTCAAATCGGCCACGCTTCTCCTCCTGACTCATTCAGTAAACTGGAGTGTCGGGCGAGCTGACGTCCATCCAGCCTGTAATTCTGACCGTGTCTCCGTGCCAAAGGGCGAGATAAGCTAACCTCGGAGTGATCTCGCGATGACGCCATCCGGCGCAATCATTATCTCTGCTCTCACAACAGAGAACTTACGGCCCTGATCCTGTCCCATCAAGGTATTGAGATAGTTTTGACAAAGTGCGCTTCGCTTCCTCACTGGTGTCTCCGAGGGCAATTGCCCTTTGCTGTTGCTCCCTCGCCGCGTGAATATCTTTCAACTCGGCCAATACGAGGCCCAAAGTCGCGTGAGACGCAGCTGAATTCGGGTTCAGATTTACTGATTGCTCCAAATGTTTGCGTCCCTGCTGCAGTCTCCCAAATTTGATATCAAGATCCCCAACGAGATATTGGACCTCCCAATTGCCGGCAAAGCTCGTAAGAAGGCTTTGCCCCAATACTTCCGCTTCATCCGGATGAGTATCAATAAGCACCCTCAAATAAAGGAGCTGAGTGCTCAGCTCGTGGGGCTGCCTTGCGAGTGCAACTTTCAGCAGTGCGGCCGCCTCGTCCTGCCGGCCTAGCTGAATGAGGGTTTCTGCCAGATGGTCGGCAAGCAGCACTGAATCCGGATAAGTATTCAAGCCATCGCGCAGCGTGCTTACCGACTGATCGAGTTTTCCAGTTCCCGCATACGCTGTCCCTAGATTCACGATTTGCAATGGTGTCCGTTGTCCTATAAGGCTTGGATCTTCCAAAAGCGCGATCGTCTCTAAATACTTTCCTTCGAGGATGAGGTCTCGGGAAAGACCCTCGAGTGCCACTGTCGACTCCGGGTCGATCGCCAGCACAGCCCGCCATTCGGTCTCCGCTTTGGCGATCTGATGCAATCGATCGAACTTTGACGCCATGTCAAGGTGAGGTTTCTGGAGGGTGCTGCTGCTGGACCCATTCTGTGCTGAAAGCTGCTTGAAGATTGAAAGCTCAGCTTCCGCTGCCTTTGGATCATTCAACTCGTGGTATATACGAACAAGATGATAATGAACTGACGAGTTTCCGGGATCGAGCCTACTCGCTTTCTTCAGATAATCTAAAGCGATCTGCTCCTGTCCCAAACCCCCCGCAGCTTCGCCGTAGTCTCGCAGAACCCAAAAAGGCGCGTCTGGTCGCGTGACGATCTTATTCAGCAAATCAATCACCGCTTGATTCTGACCCAGATGAACAAGTGCTTCACTTATGCGCTGCTTTAGGTATAAGCTACCGGCGGCCTCCGCCTCCACCGAACGATATTGTACTAATGCATCGTCCCATCTTCCGCGTTCCCCGTACAGAAGTCCTAATGCAAAATGAACGCTCGGCGGGGCGTCAGGATGCCTTGCCAAAATCTCCTCATAAGTCTGCATCGCCCCTTCCCGATCCCCTTGTGCATCCTTCAGTTCCGCGGTGAGTTGATCTAACGCGATTGAGTCCGGCCATTCCTCCTGTGCCCGGTCAAAGCGGTCGGCAGCTCGTTCTGCAAACTCCACGCCAAGTATGTACAAAAGGGGCGGGTCGTTGGGATGAGACTTCAATAATCCGATCTCATCGTCTATTGACATATCTTGTCTCAGATATGGTGCATCGTTATACGCCGTTTGAAAATGCGATGTGGCGTCAAGCGAGCCGTCGCTCTTCGCACTTTGAACCGCATGCGTGTAGATTTCGCCGCCGGGAAGTGTGGCCAGAGTTCCCAGTAGTTTGCGAGAGAGATCCAAATAGGCGCGCACAAGATTAGCCGCGTTTTCATCCTCGGGAGGGACCTTGCGATTTACGAGCCTTTCGTAAACCAGCACCGCATCGGCTGGTTGATCGGCTTCCAGCAGGCATGGCCCGATCGTGGCCATGATGTTCGGGTCGTCGAGACGTGCTTTGACCTCATTTAATAGCGGTATCGCGTGTTGAAAGTCATGGTCCCGGCAATAGTCTTTGGCCAGCATTGCCTCGGCGTCCGGCAGCCGTTGAATCTTCAGCACTCTTTTGAATACCCTGATCGCATCGTCAGTCTTTCCCTCCAGTTGATAAGTGATCCCAAGATCGTCCAGAATCTCGGCGGAATTGGGCTCAGCGGCGGAAAGAGCAAGCAAGTTCGTTTCAGCCCTTGCATAATCGCCTTTGTTCAGGGCCTGGATGGCGTCGCTCAGGGTTGCAGGAGCTTGGCTGGCACAATGGCTTGCTAGAAAGAGCGCCAAGAGACATAATCCCGCAACCGGCACACTTTTCCTGCTCACATCCAACGTTGTTCGGCATTTGACACCAATTGCCAAATCGAACTGCCCTGCTCCTCTTCGCGCTTGCAAAGATGACATCGCCGTTCTACAGCTTACAAATGGGACCCCGGCTTCTTGCAGGACGATTCTATACACCGGGGTGAAATTTGCATATTCTCTCACCCGCCCGAGTTGAAAAGAGTCGGCGAAATCTTTCGAGCTTGCGCTCTCGGCTTCACAGTGACGACGCCGGTCGTAACGTCGATGGTCCATGGTGCCGGCGGGGGAAGATACATCTGCCCCGCATCGATTTGCAACGGCATCCAGAGATATCTCGCATCCCAAAGCGCGTTCGGCTTCCAGATATCACCCATGAAGATTACGGCAGTGTTTTTGTTACCTCTAACTTTCAGAAGGAAAGTGGATTGCGAGCCGTAGGTATCGTCGGAATCCGGAGCGATTGAAGCGAATTCTTTCCAGGGGCCTGATAGGCTGGGAGCGCTCGAGTAAACGTCGGGATTCGGACTCCACCCCGTGAGATGTGAACCAATAACACTGTAGAGGCCGTTGATGTGAACCAGCGCTCCCCCTTCAAGGGCGAGATGAAGAAAAGCAATTTGACGCACAACGGAAAGACGGTCCGCAGAAAGCTGAGCTATGTAAAAACCACCAGAAGGGCGGCACTCAAAGATGAGGTAACCAGATCCATCATCGTCAACGAATTGGCCAATGTCGCGAGATTCAAGCCCGAGAGGGCGGAAGCTGCGAACGTAGCGAAAAGGGCCGGTGGGCGCAGAACTGATTGCGGTTGCGACCCGTGCGACCTTGTACTGAGAGTCGTCGAGGTGGAAGTACATCACGAATTGGTGGGTGGATGGGCTATAGAAGACCTTAGGGCGTTCGAGAACCCAATTGCGGCCGATATGAGCGGGGTCAGCAAGTTGGAGGGGATGCCCGCGGAAGGTCCAGTGAACGAGATCTCGCGAAGAGTAGCAGGCGACGTATCGCTTCTCAGGATCCAGCCCCTGTGTTCGATCTTCTCCAAACCAGTACCAAACGTGACCGTGGTAAAGAATTCCGCCGCCGTGCGCCTGGATCGGGTGCCCTTGAGTATCCAGCCAAACGGCTCCAGGCTGAATGAAGTCAGGCTGATTGCGGTTGGCTTGGGCAAACAATGATGGCACCAAGACAGAGAAAGCAATGCAGAGAAATGCGCGAACCCATCTCGCCGTATTCATGATTGCTGTGTGCCTTCCAACAAAGTTTTGGAAATCAAGACGACAACTCACCGAACGTCGCGAATCAAACAAAACTGCTCGCTTCCGCGAACAGGACTTCGTGGTGATAAACCCATCAGGCCGCCGTCTTAAGCGGCGGCCCAATGGCGTTTAGGTTTCGGGATTCAGAAGATTATCTTGCCGGCCACTTGAAGGATTCTGCCGGGCGCGGCACTATTGATGGTTCCGAACGACGCGTCATAGACGTTATAGTCTGGGTTACCCAAGTTTGTATGGTTGAAGGTGTTGAAGGACTCACCCCTGATCTGGAATTTCGCCTTTTCTGTGATGCTGAAATTCTTGAAGAGCGAAAGGTCGAAGTTCTCGCTCCCTGGCCCTCGAATCGCGCCCTTCCTGGAGTTTCCGAACATGCCGGCGGCGGGCTGCGCGAAGGCCGCGGTATTGAACCATTCTGCAGCAGACTTTTTGAAGCCGGAAGGATAAGGATTTCCCACTTCATTTGCGCGTTGAGAGTAAGTGTCTAACAGGCCGTCAACATCTCCCGCTGCGATTGAAACAGGAAATCCGCTCTGCAAGGTGACGATTCCATTCCAGGTCCAGCCGCCAATGATTGCATCTACAGGCCCACTGATCGTCGAGAGAAAGCGCTCGCCGCGACCAACCGGGATCTTGTGAACAAAGCTGAGGATGAAGCGGCTCTTGGCATCAAACGATGAGGGGCCATAGTCGAGTCTCAGGTTCTGTGAATCCATCGGACCGGCCCAGCCGTTTACCTCTGCCCCACCGGCACCATCCTCCCCGGAGCGAATATCCAAGCTCTTGGAGTAGGTGTATGCGGCGGTTAAGACTAAGGAGTGGGACTCATGGCGAAGACTCACAGTCCCCGCATTATAGTTTGAGCTGATACCGTAGATGCGAGAGTACACATCGCCGAAGGTCGAGTAAGGCCTCCGCGCGGCCACCGACTCAGGATTCGATGGATTGTATTGGAGCGGCTGATTAAGATTGTAGCGCGTGTCCTGATGTGTACCTTCTGATCCGGTGTAGCTGACATCTACAGTGGTGTTTTTCAGCGGGCTGTTCTCGACCGAAAGATTCCAGTCCTGAGAGTACGGCCGATTCAGCTTAACCTCAGCAAGTTCCTCGTAACCAAGATTCTGATGTTTCGACCGGACGCAGCGTTGTAATCGGTGGGATTGGATTGGATGTGCTCAGAATGTTTGTGACAGGGACGCCGTTGGCTGATTCCGAACCCAGATACGGGTAGTTGTCTGCATCGTTCGTATAGTCTTGCGTATCTTCGGTGTTAAAGAAGATTCCGTATCCCAACCGCACGACAGTCTTTTCGCTGTTTTTGAATGGAAGGTATGCAATACCGAGCCGGGGGCCAAAAGAGAGTTTTGGCGCGCTCCTCAGCGGACAATACACCAGGATTCCGGTTCCACCTGCCGCTTGAGCAGATGCCTGATTCGCTGTGCACTCGGCGCCCCCAGCAACTTTGGGATCGAACCATAAATAGCGGTTCTGTTGTTCCCGGTCAATTGAAAGGAACTCGTAGCGAAGACCTGCGTCAATTGTTAGGCGGCGATTTGCCTTCCATGAGTCCTGCACGTAAGCGTCCCAGAGGTACTGCGGAAACGTGAAGACTGCATCAGCGGCTGTTTCAGCATACGGTGAAGGAACGCTGATGTTGTAGGCGCTGGGGTTTCCGAGCAGAAAGTCAGCGAACGCACTCCCGGAGTAGCGGCCGTCGAAGGTCCATTGTCCAAGGTTTGCGCCTTTACCGTTATAGTGCGACCAGTATAGATCCGAGAATCCGGCGCTAATCGAGTGATTTCCCCTGGTGTATGTGAGGGTATCCGCTTCGTTGTAATACTTGGTCTGATCGATTTGCGGCCAATTGTTGTTGGTCCCCATCATGTCGATGTCTGTGTTGTCAAACAGCAGGAGCGGAATCTCTGGGGTAGGTTGAGGATTGAATCCGCCATTAATCCCGAAGGTCGCAAGTTGAGTTTGACTAATCTCGGGCGCAACTGTATCGAAATTTGCGAATACATACCCGAAGGTTGCCTGGTTTACGAGGTGCGGCGAAAATATCCGAGTATACCCAACCTGGTAGGCATCGTTTTGTGTTTGAGTCGTTGTGGATGCGGAATCGCCAGTCCCATCCAGTTGTCCCGTCGTCGAAAAATTACTCGATCTCGAATACCGGAAAAAGAACGAGTTGTTTGCGCCAAGGTTCTGATCGAATCTGTAATTTTGCTGGTCTGCGTTGTCGGGGTTGCCGGCCTCCCCTAAGCGGTTGCCATATGCCGAGGTCGAATTTGGCTGCAGGGCAAGTGCCTGATATGCCTTGGCGAACTGTGAGATTCTGCTGGTCGGCACAGTTTGGCCGTCTGTGTTAGGGAAGGGTTGTTGGGTAAGCGGGTCGACAATGTTCTGTCCGATAGAGCCAGACCACTGGGCGGCCGTAGGTACCCAGAAGTATTGCGGGGCAGAATTGCCTATAACGCGAAGTCCCTCGTAGTTTGCAAAGAAGAAGCTCTTATTTCTGCCGTCGTACACCTTGGGGATGAAGATCGGTCCACCCAGGGAGTAGCCGAATTGGTTCTGATCGAGCCTGGGAATCGACGCCTCGTTGAATGCACGGGCGTCGAAGTCGTTATTGCGGACAAACTCGTATGCGGTGCCGTGCAGCGAATTCGTGCCGGATTTGAAGTGGAGCTGAACCTGAGTACTCGCTCCTCCGTATTCGGCGGAATAGGTTTTGGTCTGGAATTTGAACTCTTGCAAGGCGTCAATCGAAGGAATCAGGATCGGGGAACCGAACGCGACGTCGCGATTGTTCAGTCCGTCGATGAGAAACCCCACATCGTCGCTGCGGGAACCACCGGCCCCAACGACGTCTCCGTTGGCCAAACCTTGAGATCCTCTGAACTGCTCTTGAACGCTGCTTCCAATTGCATAGGATGTGCCGTCCAAGGTCATTAATTGCTCGAAGTTCCGTCCATTCAGCGGAAGGTCTGACACTTCCCGGTCGGAAACAGTCGTTGCGACCTCGGCATTCTCGGTATCGAGCTCGACGTGGGAAGCCGTCACGGTAACGCTTTCGTTCGTGCTGCCAACCGCCAATGTCAAATCCACGCGCGCGACGTCCGTGATGTTCAATCGAAGACCTTTTTGTGTCGCGATCTTGAATCCCTGCTTGCTAGCGGACACGTCGTAAACACCGACGGGAAGCTCAGGGACGGTGTAGGTACCCGAAGCGCTTGTCGTTGCTTCGTGCTTGACTCCGGTTTGGGTCTCGACAATCGTAACCATCGCATTCGGTACCACGCTTCCGGACTGATCGCTTACCGTTCCCGTAATTGTGCCTGTGGCGTCTTGGGCGAAGGCGAGGGGATGTTGAAGCATTAGGATACTTGCAATGAAGCAAGCACCGATGACGAAGCGGACTCTGTTCATCGTTATTTCCTTTCACTGGTCTCTTGGAGCAAGTAAGCGGTAGCGTCTTCGGTTACCGAGGCGTTAGTGCACCGCCGCCCTAAGTCAGGTTTAACGCCGTGACGAATCCTATTCACCGCATAGAACGATGTCCATCCTATAATCGACCCAAATCTACCGATCCTTTTGGGTCGGCGAAGTTCAATCAAGTGAACCAGTGCAATGGTGTACAGATGGGCCACGCGCATATCGTACAAATGTACGATTACTATTGTTCGCCGTTCGCAATGCTCCTCTCCGTGATCTCCTAGCCCGGCATTCTGTCGTGCGTTTTCCTCAGTATTTTTAATGGCTTAGCGCAGTGCATTGTGATTCCCCGCGGTGGCAGGCTCATGCATGGCAAGGACAGATAACAGCAAAGCCCGCCATCGTGATTGGACTATTGAACCTTCCACGTCCATAAGGCTTGCAGGACGCACACGCTTAAAATCTGTGTACGAAACGATCTGCGCCTCTTGCTTCGGGGCCACAACTAGCCGACGCGCGGCGACCCCACGAGAAGACTTTTCTTCTAAATTGGGAATAGTATTGAAGTACTTAAATTGGCTCGTCTGACTCCCGGTCCTGGATATGCATGCAGCTCGAAAATCACAGGCGGCGTTTCCACTAGCGTCACAGCTCTCACAACATCGGCCGGCAGTGACGCGCGTAAGACTAGCCTCGTTCGGTTGGGCCTTGGTGACGTTGGCTATTCACGGTGCGTTTCTTTCCTCGCAAGGTCACGCTCAAGTACAGCAGCGAACATCCGGCTCCTATCAAACCGCAGCATCTCTTTTAGCTCTCCCACCGGAGCAGGCCAAGCTTGGGTTTCCCGTTCGAATACGCGGCGTGGTGACTTGGCAGGTCTCCCTGTCTCTGATTGTTCAGGATCGTACTGCGGGTATCTGGGTTTACTTGGAACAACCTGCAAAACTGTCTCAAGGCGATGAAGTCGAGGTCGTTGGGCGCGTGAGCGAAGGGCTGTTCTCTCCCGTTGTGAATGGGCATACAATTTATAGGCTCGGACGCACGGCTCTTCCAAAACCAAAGGAAGTTACCTTCAAACAATTAAGCACCGGAGAAATGGACTGTCAATTTGTATCTATTACTGGACTGGTGCGCTCTGCGGGAGTTGGATACGGGGAATCAAGGCTGCATCTTCCCTCGTTGCGGATTGCTATGAAGGATGGTGTCGTCGACGCCGTTCTTCCGGCGGAAGACGCTTCAGGCGTGGACAAGCTTATCGGCGCATTAGTCCGCGTTGATGCGGCGGCGACAGCCATCAAAAACGAGAATAGGCAAATCATCGCGCCATCGCTCTCTGTCGATGGCCTGCATAACGTCGCCGTGCTGCGACCTCCGCCTCATGATTTATTTGCGCAGCGTCTTACGCGCCTGGGGAATGTCATGCAGTACAGGTCAGGCACGGATTACTGGCACTCTGTCCGAGTGGAAGGAATAGTGACTTATTACATTCCAGGAGAAAGCCTCTATCTGGAGGACGGAGGCCAGGCGTTATTAGTGAAGACACGACAGATTGATCGCATTAATCCAGGCGATCGTGTCGAGGCGGTTGGTTATCCGGCCTCACAAGACTCCGGGCCAATTCTGGATGACGCGATCTTTCGACGTACCGGATCTGGGCAACCACCTCGACCGAAACCGGTCTCAGTCGCCGACCTTTCAACCGGCAAGTTGAACAATGTGTTGGTTAGTGTGAGGGGCAGCCTGCTCCGCCGAGTACGCGAGCCATCCTCCTATGTGCTTCTCTTGCAGGATAAATCCGATATTGTTCTCGCAGAGCTAAGTTACAGTGGCGCCTCAGATCCTCTTCACGATCTTCGCGAAGGCAGCAGCGTTCTGATTTCCGGGATCAGCATATTGGAAGTCGAAGGTACGTGGAATTATGGAGTCGACAGCGCACATGCGGTTCGATGTAAGCTCCTGCTTCGCTCTCCATCCGACATTCAGGCAATTGGTCCTCCCACATGGTGGACCATTCAACATATGTTGTATGTCTCGGGGTTCCTGGGAATTCTGGTCATTGCCTTCCTTGTGCAGGTTGTTCGAGGTCGCATTGAGCAATGGAGACTGAAAGCTGTGCACAAAGAACGCGAGCGGCTGGCAAACGAAGTTCACGATACCCTCGCCCAGAGTTTCGCAGGAATTGGCTTCCAGTTACAGGCGATTCGCAAGGTCATTCCAAATAGTATGTCTGACCTGAAGCAACAGGTTGACCTCGCTAGAGATCTGGTGCGTCATAGCCACAAAGAAGCACGCCGCAGCATTCAACAGCTCGACCCGGATCTGCCGGAAAAGGTGGACTTGTTGTCTTCGTTGACTGCTGTCGCCCGCACAATGCTCGAAGGCGGATCAGTCAACGTCATCTCACACAGCACCGGAAGTCCACGGCCAATTCCACCCCGTATTGCCACCGGACTGATGAGGATCGGTCGAGAAGCGATTGCGAACGCAGTTCGCCACGCCGACCCGAGTAATTTGTCAATACTCTTGCACTATGAGAGTAAAAGTATCCAGCTAACGATTCAGGACGATGGAATCGGTTTTGTGAAGAGCGGCGATCTGCTCGGATTCGGCTTGCGGGGAATGCGGAGTCGAGCGGCAGACATCGCAGCGGAACTTAAGATCGACAGCCAACCGCAACAAGGAACTCGCGTTGTCGCCACCGTATCTCTGCCTGCCGAAACTACAGTGGCGGGTTCGCTTAAACACACTTTTCAGTTCATATCGGAGCGCACATTCCATGCCAATGATGAACCATAATCCAATCCGGATCCTGATTGTTGATGACCACCCTGTTGTATGTGCTGGCCTGACCAGTATGCTCAGCACTCAACCTGGATTTGAAGTAACAGGATCGGCGGCAAGCGGAGAAGAAGCGCTTGCTATTCTCAAGCGGAATTCCCCTCACGTGATGTTACTGGATTTGCGGATGCCGGGAATGGATGGACTCGCTGTATTGCATGCATTGAAGAGTATCCAGTCGCCTCCAGCGGTTATCGTCTTGACCAGCTTTGAAAAAGAAGAAGATATTTATCGTTCTATTCGTGCGGGCGCCCAGGGTTATTTACTCAAGGACACGGTTGAGTCGGAGATGGTTGCAGCAATTACAACCGTCGATGCGGGAGAACGTTACATTCCGCGCCGGATTTCGGCCCGCCTTGCAAATCGAATGTTGCGCTCAGATTTGACTGGACGCGAGTTATCCATTCTTGAACTGCTTGCAGAAGGTTCAACCAACAAGGAAATTGCGGGCAGCCTGAAGATCAGCGACAACACAGTTCGTCATCACGTCAACAATATTATGGATAAGCTGAAGGTCTCCGATCGTACTGAAGCAGTTGTAACCGCCATGCGGAGCGGAATCCTCTCGGGGAGCGACTGATAGACGAATAAGGGCCGGCAATCGTCTGCGCGACGCTTATCGCTAGCGCGAAGGCGGGTCTAGCACAGCTTGATTCGATCGGAAAAAAGCGACAGTCCGAAGACCTAGCGGCAGGGATCGGTTCTTGCACCCGGAGGCGTGGGCCGGTGCGCCACGGCAGCGCCGGAGTAGCAACAGGAGAAGGGCGGGCTAACGCTGAAAGAGCGGTGCATTCTGACTGGTAAATAAGTTGCGATGTCAGGAGAAACGGACGCGAATCGGGTTACTAGGTCGAGGCCTCCGACCCTAAAAGTGCCACTTAGCTGGTAAATAACTCATTGGTGTACTTCGGAACCCTATAGGGTCCCGGCCTCGGGAGGGATAAATCGTGCCAGAGGTTTTGAGGGTGTTTTCGGGGCAGACCATTCCGAAGTAACACGTGTCTCGTTACCCGGATTGAAGCGCCGGATCAGCCCGTTGACGGGGCTGACGGGCGCGGCGCCTGAGAACAGTTTCAGCTGAAGCCGATCGAGCCTCTTTTCAAGATCTAAACCTGCTGACTGAGTTACCCAAAGACCCGAGAAGATCACCCAGCCATCTATATATATGTATCCCCAGTTCCACACACGCGGTACCTGGCAAGAACCGCACAGAGCAAGAAAACCCTGAGAGCCAGAGCCGGGCCGCACAGTTTACCCCTTCTGATCATGGTCCCCAAAGCCCCAGTCCGCACCCGGCTGAGGTCCGGAGCTGGCTCCCGCCCGCGCGCGAAATTTTATATGCGCCGGCCCGGGAGGGACCTGGTTCCATCGGTGAGGCACTCCCTCCAGCAGTACTCGCCGATCACGAACCCTGCAGGCGTCGCCAGGCTGCGATTCAGAGACAGCAGCCGCTGGTTGCACGGCAGCTGCTGGTCCTGGCGGTTCACGTAGCCAGGCATCGAAACCATCAGGCCCGCAGTCGACGCTGGGATCGTTGTGCTGCCTCCGGCTGTGATCGCGAAGAACGAACCCGAGGTCAGGCTCCAGTTCGTGAACTCCTGTGCGCTGCCGGCAGGCACTGTGACCTGTAAGCCGACAGCGATCGCCGTTCCCATGGCGATCGAAGTCTGGCTCAGGATCAGAGGCAGTCCGTGCACGTCTTACCTATCTTAGATATGTGTGCTATTCTCGATTTCATGAAGCGCGCCGCGGTTTACGTCAGAACCAGCACTGTCGATCAACATCTTGAAACCCAGCTCTACGACCTGCGTGAGTTAGCTGCCCAGCGCGGCTTCGAGATCGCTGGCGAGTACAGAGACCAAATCTCCGGTGCCAAGGCGCGCCGCCCCGGCCTCGATCAAATGATGACCGACGCCCGCCGGGGCCGCTTCGACGTCGTAGTGGTCTGGTCGTTCGACCGGCTCGCCCGGTCGGTCGTGCATTTTCTGCAGGTCTTGGATGAGCTCAACCACTTAGGCATAGAGTTCATCAGCCGCCGAGAACATCTCGACAGCGGCGGCCCGCTCGGCCGCGCCTTCGTCGTCATCATCGGAGCCGTCGCCGAGCTGGAACGCTCGCTGATTCGCGAAAGAGTCAAGGCCGGCATGCGGAGAGCCAAGTTCGAGGGCCGCGCCATCGGACGCCCCGCTCTCATGCTAGACCGCGATGCGATCCTCCGAGATCGGCAGCGCGGCCAGAGGCGGGGCTAACTCGCAAAGGCTCACCGCGTCTCGAGAACCACTGTCCGCCGCATCCTCTGCGAGAAAAAGCCGCTCGCAAGCCCTGTGCCAAAAAGCTTCGAGCAACCAGCCGCCTAAGCCCACAAAATCAATAGCCGGATCGATGAGATCTGCCTGTGCCACAACCTATACCTTAGAGAACAACCCTTTCCTCAAGATTGGTTTCCTTGAGGACCGTAAATAAGGAAATCCTCCCAGTTGAGGCTACGAATTCCGTGTCGTTGGGCCGCGGCTTCATCGCCTGGGGCAGTGATCACGAGCGGAGCAAATGCTGGATAGCGTCGGCTGAACTCCAGTAGCCCCCGAAGCTCCTGAACGCTGTATTTACTTGTCTTCACCTCGACCGCCCATTTTCCCCAACTGCCTTGAAATACTGCATCAACTTCCAGCGGTTCTTCTCTCCAATATGTGACCTGTTGCCCCTGATTGATACCGAATGCCAGACAGGCATTCTCAACCCAGCGACCAAAACGCTCGGGCTCCCGAGCACGATCGGGAGCGCCATCGGGATGCATAGCGGAAATAAGGCCGTTATTCAACGTCACGAGCTTCGGAGGAGATGAACGACGCCGATGTGCCGAGGTTGAATGCTTCTCAAGGGCTGCGACCAAATATGCATCATGCAGCAGAGCCAAATAATGGGTGATGGTTTCGAGAATCTCCTTTGTCCTGCAACAGCCCTTGCATTTTTTGGAGGGAGACGATTTGCGCCGGCGATCCGGTAGCAACTGCAAAAACCTGTCGCAGCAGCGCCGGGCGCCGGACGGCGCCCAGCGCCAGCACATCGCGCCCAATTGCGGGCTCAATGATGGCGTCGCGCAAGTAAGCGCGCCAGCGTGCTGGGTCCTTCTCCAATTCGAATGCTCCGGGATACGATCCAAATCGGGCAACGCTGAGCGCAGCCTCTCGACGAGCAAAATTGAATGTGTCAGCCAGAGAAGCTGCCGGCCAATGGCTCAAGGTCAACCGTTCGAAGCGCCCTGCGAGACTTTCACGGGATCCAGTTGCAACACCGAGGGCTGATGAGCCTGTTGCGATGACGTGAATAGGTATTCGCTTGCGGCGAATGTGATCCCAATAGCCTTTGAGTTTCACAGCCCAGCCAGCAAGATGATGAATCTCGTCCAGTAGCAGGACTGCTTTCCCATTGGCTGTTCTAGACTCGGCGTTCGCCCAGCACCTTTCCCAAAAGCCGGGAAGCGCAGCGTCCGGCTCATCTCCCGCCGCGTAGACTGCCTGGTCGCCAAATCGCTCCGCAATCTCCAAAAGCAGTGTCGTCTTGCCCACCTGCCGGGGTCCGGTCAGGATCTGAATGCGCCCAGGAGCGTTCTCTGCCAGCCGATCCGCTAGGATCTGCCGGCAGTAGCTATAAGAGTTCTCGAGCCTATTCATACTCGAATAATTATTCGGGTATAGCTGATAATTGTCAAACCCGGCCCAGGCCCACTGCCAGGAGTGTCAAATTGGCCGAAACACCCATGCCTTCGACGGCGAGAAGTGCATCCCACGTTTGGTCAACTAAGTACCGTCTCAAAGACCTGTCACTACCGATTTCTCTTCCTCGGTTGTTCTCTAAGGTATAGGTTGTGGCACAGGCGGATCCTCATCGATCCGGCTATTGATTTTGTGGGCTTAGGCGGCTGGTTGCTCGAAGCTTTTTGGTACAGAGCTTGAGACCAGCTTTTTCTCGCAGAGGATGCGGCGGACAGTGATTCTCGAGACGCGGTGCGCCTTTGCGAGTTGGCCCAGACTCTGGCCGCGCTGCCGATCTCGGAGGATCGCATCGCGGTCGAGCATGAGAGCGGGGCGTCCGATGGCGCGGCCCTCGAGCTTGGCTCGCCTCATGCCGGCGCGAACTCTTTCAACGATCAAGCCGCGCTCAAGTTCAGCAACGGCACCGATGATGATGGTGACGGCGCGGCCCAACGGGCCGCCGGTGTCGAGATGTTCTCGGCGGCTGATGAACTCGATGTTCAGCCGGCGCAACTCGTCGAGTATCTCCAGCAAGTGTTTTACCGAGCGTGCGATTCGATCTGAAGCCCAGACCAGGACCGCATCGAAGCGGCCGCGGCGTGCATCGGCCATCATCTGGTCAAGCCCGGGACGGCGCACCCTTGTACCGCTGACCTGGTCGGAGTAGCGCAGCACGATCTCGAGACCGCGCTGGCTGGCCATCTGTTCGAGATCAAGCACCTGGGTCTGCAGGTTCTGATCGACAGTGCTGGTTCTGACGTAAACCGCGGCGCGCTTCATGAAATCGAGGATAGCACACATATCTAAGATAGGTAAGGCGTGCACGGACTGCCTCTGATCCTGAGCCAGACTTCGATCGCCATGGGAACGGCGATCGCTGTCGGCTTACAGGTCACAGTGCCTGCCGGCAGCGCACAGGAGTTCACGAACTGGAGCCTGACCTCGGGTTCGTTCTTCGCGATCACAGCCGGAGGCAGCACAACGATCCCAGCGTCGACTGCGGGCCTGATGGTTTCGATGCCTGGCTACGTGAACCGCCAGGACCAGCAGTCGCCGTGCAACCAGCGGCTGCTGTCTCTGAATCGCAGCCTGGCGACGCCTGCAGGGTTCGTGATCGGCGAGTACTGCTGGAGGGAGTGCCTCACCGATGGAACCAGGTCCCTCCCGGGCCGGCGCATATAAAATTTCGCGCGCGGGCGGGAGCCAGCTCCGGACCTCAGCCGGGTGCGGACTGGGGCTTTGGGGACCATGATCAGAAGGGGTAAACTGTGCGGCCCGGCTCTGGCTCTCAGGGTTTTCTTGCTCTGTGCGGTTCTTGCCAGGTGTGTAGATTGCCCGTTAGTGTACAGAACTCTTCGCACTTTCGATCTTCCTTGGAATTTATAATGCTTACCATCTATCTGCCTTTCCAAAGTATCTCCGCTGCCAGCGAACGACCGGAAAGAAGCGAGGCTACGGCATCCAGTGCAATGCCTTGCGAAAGACGGGTTCTAGTTCATCTGCAATCGCGCGATGCGCTGTGCCGCTTGGATGCCAGTCGCCCGGGACGCCTGAATAATGCCTTATTTCCGTCACACGGATATGAGGATCTCCCAGCCGAGCGACCACTTCCTCGAGGATCAAGCGTTGGATGGTGTGCATCGGCATTTTTCCAGGTTCATCCGCTAGGGAAGGCGCTGTAATCAGAAAGATTTCAGCACGCGGCGCATCATCGCGGAGCTTTCTAACAAATTCACTGTAAATGTTGACGTAGTCAACTTCATCGGGAATGGTTTCGAGGTCATTTTGGCCAACGCATACGCCGATGGCATCCGGGACGTACCTGTGGTGGTCCCACAGCGTCGTGGGATCATCCGGCAGAGCATATTCGTAGAATTCGGGAGCCAATCGAACCGCGTGAATTCCCTGCCAATCCCGCATCACACCGCGTCCGGCATAAGCGATGATGTGGGCTTGTGCATGGAGCCGGTCAGCAAGCAGACGTCCATAAGAAAGCCTTGCATTTTCACGTTTTGCCTTGCTCGGATCCACTGGGCCGCCATCTTCTACATCAGCTGCCTGGCCAGCCGTAAAGGAGTCGCCGATGAACAGCAGTTTACGATCCGGCAATGGGGAGGGGTCCAGCAACTCCCCGGAGAACTCAAATGCAATCAGATCGAGGACTCCCACGGCGCTTTCAACCCGCTTTACGATTTCAATTCTGTGGTCTTTCCAGGAAAGATCGTGAGTAAGGACAACCTCGCCTTCTCCTTGAGGCACCCTCATGCATCGCGGCTCTGCGCCGTCGAGTGAGACATCAAGGTACATTTCATTGCTGTCCGTGCGGGTTTGCATTGCCAGGCTGGGTCCACGAAAGCGAATCCGCACTACGATGCCCGGATAGCCAAGACGAATTCCGCCACCAGGCGTAGTGACGGTGCGGCCCTCATAGGAGATTTGCGGCGCGCTTGCAGGCAGAGATGCCGCCCCCGCAAGCGATGCCTGAAGGATGATGAACAACAATATCTGCGGTGCACTAACGAAACAACCTATCCGCAATGCAATTCTCCGGAATGTACCCTTCCTCTTTCGGCTATTCATCCACATATCTGTCCAGCCCTGCCATGGAGATCTCCGTGTCCTCCTCGCCGGTTGCGCCGCTAAAGACTGCCAGGGCGTAACCGGCCTTGACCTTCCGTATCAGTCCGCCGGGATAGCCAAACTCGCCTTGCAGAACGGGCCTGGCTTCGCTTCCGCTGTTGCACTTCGTATCCACCATCTCTGCCGCTTTGGAATGGGCAATCGCCACAAAGTTACAACCGGGAAAACCCAGATCATTGGGCTTGTCGAAGATCATGCTTAAGCGACCTACAACCCTCATGCGCGATTCCCAGGACGTGCTCGCCTCATCCATCAGCGCAACCACGATCACGCCCTGCGCGTTTAGCCTGTTGGCCTGTGCTTCCATGGCCACTATCATTTTCTGTGCGGTTTCTTCAAAGCTCATCCGAGTTTCTCCATTACTTGAGTACACCGTCAAAACTGGATACGTTGCTCCGGGTTATTAGTTTGACCGGTACGCGCACGACCTTATCCACCGGTTTGCCTGCGAGGTAGTCATAGGCCTTATCGGCCGCAATACGCCCGATGTCGGCTGGAAACTGGGCACTGGTGGAGAGCAGCTTGCCAGACTTGATGAGTTCAATCGCCTCGGGCGATCCGCTTACACCCTGGACGACGATTTTGCCGCTGAGTCCGGCGGCTTCGATACCCGCCAGCGCTTCGATTGCGCTCGCGTCATTGATGGCAAAGATTGCATCCATGTCAGGGTGAGCGGCGAGAAAGTCCTTGATGACGCCACGCACGCCGTCACGATTGGCGTGACCATCCTGTGTGGCAAGTATCCTCATCCCCGGATGCCGCGCGATTTCCTCGCTGAAGCCCTTGACTCGATCAACGCAGCCGCGCGAAAGGGAGAAGCCGAGGATGCCGATTCTTGCATGGGGATTCGTTCTGGCCAGTTCTTTGGCGGCCAACCTGCCCGCAGCCAGGTTGTCGCTGAGCACGCTGGTCAATACCACTGAATCAGGCACTTCGAGATCGGTATCCACAAGAATGATGGGTACCTTGCTGGCTTTTGCCGCGGCCACAATCCCATCGATGCTTCCCAAGTCAGTTGCAGGTACGAGAAAGATTGCGGCCGGATTTTGCTTGAGAGCATCGAGGACTTCTTTCTCCTGCATTTCACGGCTGTGCTCCCCATTGAGAAAGAGCAGTCGATCGCCATGAGCTTCCACCGCCCGGCGGAAACCATCGTTTAGTTCGACGAAGAAGGGATCGTGCATGGTCATGAAAGAAGAAACGAAAAGCCGTCCATTCCCGTTGTTTTGTTGCTGGGCCACTGCCGAAAACGTAGAGGCAACTAGGACGGTGGGTAATAGCAACAAGGAAAGGATGTTCCGCGTTTGATTCATCTTTGATCCTCCGTGAGATGGACTAATTTGTAATCGATGCATTGTGTGTTTTGGAGATTTGCACTTCCCTGCCAAGAGCGGCGCTCTCGTATAGAGCGTCGAGAATGCGCTGGTTCTGCAGGCCGTCCTCTCCGGTGGCTGGGAATGGTTTGCCGGTCTCAATAGCGGCGGTGAAGGCATCAATCTGTCGCACGTAGAGTCCCTCGTTGCTGATCTCTTCCACCCGGCTGCCCTCCTGGTTGTAAATTTCCAAAGTGAGCGGCCAATCAACGGTGAGGCCGTCGCGAGCAATGATGCTGCCCCCGGTGCCGAGCACTTCAATGTGCGTGTGATAAGGGGCTCGGTAGGAAAGCATGCTGGTGCCCAGTGCTCCGCCAGAGAAGCGCAGCAAGATGGCTGCGGTCGCTTCCACATCGCATGAATGCTCGTCTCTGACGGTGATCGCCGCGCAACTCACTGGCTCATCGCAGAGGATATAGCGCATTGTGTCGAAGGCATGTATACCAATGTCCGCAATGGGCCCTCCACCGGCGAGGGTCGCATCGTGCAGCCAGCGCCTGTCGCTCTGTAGGCCAAAGAATGTAAAGTCCACCCGGATGCCGACCGGCGAGCCAATGCTTCTCTCTTGCACCAGATTGCGAATGCGCGCCAGCGAGGGGCAAAAACGATAGCTCTGAGCCACGCCGAGAAGCAGACCACGATGGCGCGCGGCGGCAACCATCTCCTCTGACTGCGCGACGTTCACTGCCATGGGCTTTTCGCAGAGCACGTGCTTGTCATGTTCCAGGCAGAGCAGAACGTCCTGGCAATGTAATGAATTGGGGCTAGTGACGATGACCGCATCAACCTCGGAACACTCGCAGAGTGCTTGTGTGCTTTCAAATACGTGAGGGACGCGGAACTGCTCCGCGTCCTTTCTGCCTTTGCTGATGTCACGCCGTGCCAGCGCAACTGCCCGGCTGCTTTGCGATTCTGCCAAGGCGGGCATTAGGCGGCGAGCAGCATGCATTCCGTAGCCTACGATTCCGTACCGGATCATGGCGGCCTCCTACTCGAATTTGGCGATGTTGGACCAGGGTGAACATCCGCCACTATTGCACCCGGCGACACGGTAGTAGAAAGGCCCGGCGCCTTTAACAGTGGTATCGCGCCAAAGTGGGGGATTGGCCGCAGGCGGCGCAACTTGCCACTGGTTTTCAAAACCGATGACCTCGGCTGCATCGACGATGACATCCGGGACATTCTCAGCAACTGTGACCCACGGCCCGTTGTCCGAGGAAGCTCGCTGAATGTCGTAACCATCAGATCCGTGCTGCCGCGCCACGTCAGCTCACGTAAGGGGCTGACGGGGAAGAGTAGGGGCGCATAATGTGGTGGTGCAATTGCCGGCACAGGCAAATCACGCACATGGAATGCGGCGTCGCGCACCAGTTTGATTACGGCCTTTTCGTCGTAGCCGTCGCCGGCGGCGAAGCCTGGCCAATGATAGGCGTTGTATACGCTGCCTGATTCGTTGTGATAGTAGAAACCCCCATCGCGCCGATGCGGCCGCAGGCTCCAGACCAGGACGCCGCTCAGTTGGTTCTGCTCTGCGGCGGCGAGGAATGCAGCGAGTAGCGGCGTGTCACTCATGCCGGATTCATCAGCCACGAAAGGTTTTTTGCCGCGGGATAATTCGGAATCGTGCAACAGCGGCGCAACGATGTCTCCGCTGCCACCCACATATTTGCCCCAGAACTGGTAATAATGCCCGTTCAAGATGTCCACTGCATCGCTTGCCAAAAATCTGGCATCGGTCCCGCCGGAGGAGATGAAGAGATGATTGTGGTCAATCGACTTTACGAATTCGGCCGTATCAAGCGTCCAGTCGGTGATCGCTTTTTCATTCTGTGGCTCGCCACGGTCAGGGAAATAGCTCATCGGCTCGTTTGCGGCCTGCCAGGCGAGGATGGCTGGATCATCTTTGTACAGAAGGCCGGAGACCGTGTTGCGGCGGTTGAGCACATAGCTTAATAATTCGTGGAAGTCCTGCCGGAGTTGCGGGTCAGTGAGAAACTCTGGACCCGTCTTACCGCGAAAAGCGGCAAACTCGTCGAAGCCGCGTACTCCTTTGAACGAATGGCTGTCTATGAAAGGAATGATGAGGCGCACGTTGTACTGGTGGCAAAGTGCCAGCAGCAGATCGAGCGAACGAAAGGCATCCTCGTTGTACTGGCCCAGGGCGTTGATGAACACGGGCAGTGGCTTGTCCTTTTCTGTAGCAATAGACAATGCGAAGGCGCGCGAAGCTGTCGCTCCCATCTGCTGCAGGCTGGCCAAGTAATCGTGCATTTCGTAGGCATCCGGAAAACGATTGCGATAATCCGGCATCAGCTGTGTTTCTGTCTGGAAAATGTTTGGTACATCCAGCGCGACAAAGCGAAAGGGCTTGCTATCTTCCATCAGTTGATCGCCTTGACGGGTAACAAAGCCCTTCATCCCCCAACCATGTTCGCCCGGATTCTCTTCGACAGGAACGAAATCGATGCAGGCAAGATTGTTGCCGGTGTTGTAGTGGAGCGTGAGTAACTGCTTTCCCTTTTCTGGGAATTCGATTTCGCCACAGTCGGCCTTGTTCCAGGTATGCCAGTAGCCCGTGTCAAATGGAAGTTTGCACTGGTCAGCAGAGCGTCCGTTCAGATCGAGTTGCAGCGTGTTCGCCTTATTGGAATAAAGCACTTGTATCCGGTAGCGCCCCGCTGACTTTACGTCGACCGTATAACTGGTCCACTCCCCGTCAGATTCCCATCCGATGTAAAGCTGCTGGTAATCGGGGGGAAAATAATTGGGGTTCTTGAAGTCAGCCATGCGCTTTGTGTATGAGATGTCAACGGCCTCGTTCTGGCGGAAGTAGCATACTGCCTCGGGAACACCACTCTCGCATTGCCCAGGCTGATGATTAAGCTCGCCACTACCGTGATTGATATTGTCAACATTGTGGTAGGCAACACCCTCGCCGCCCAGATCGTAGTAAGCGAGACTCGACGCGTCCTGGAATCGCCTGCGGCGTTTTGTACGGCAAGCCCTTATAGCTAGATGGCGTGACGGCCATGGCCGACGAGGCAAGACAGAGAAAAAATGCCAATATCTTCATGAGAGATCCTTCCGTAAACGTGTAAACAGCTTTCAGCCAGGCACGGGAATGCATTGCAGCTATGAATTCATATCTGCGATGGCGTCAATTTGCAGCAACTCCTCGGTTGTGAAGGTGAGTTTCTTCAGTGCGGCCACATTCTGCTCCAACTGCGGAATACTGCTTGTGCCGACCAGAGCACTGGTGACGACCGAATCACGCAGCACCCAGGCTATGGCCATTTGCGCCAGCGTCTGCCCGCGCGCGGCGGCCAACCTGGCCAGAGCCTGCACCTGCGAAGTGCGTTTTTCGACCTCTTCGCCCCTCAGCGAATCCTTGCGCGCGGCGCGGGAGTCTCCTCAACTCCAGCTGCATAGCGGTCGGTGAGCACGCCTTGAGCCAAGGGGCTGAAGGCGATTGATCCCACCGCTTCGCGCCGCAGCACCTCGAAAAGACCTTGCTCAGGGGCGCGCATGAAGATGGAGTACTTTGGCTGGTGAATGAGGCACGGTGTACCCATCGCGCGAAGGATGTTCACTGCCCGCTCAGTTTCCTGGGAGGGTAGTTGGAAACGCCGGCATACAATGCCTTACCCGATTGCACCGCTGAAGCCAGTGCTCCCATG
>CAWCZK010000004.1:0-883329 GCA_963800025.1 uncultured Acidobacteriaceae bacterium | reverse complement strand
AAGCGCAAGCAAGAAGCTCCCGATCACCCAGCTCAAGATCGACATCGAGTTCGTGCGTGACCTGCCGACCAACCCGGCCAACCGCCATGTGGTGGAGGCGATCGTCAGCCTCGCTCGGGCGTTTAATGTGCGCACCGTGGCAGAAGGGATCGAAGATGATGCCACCCTCGAGTGCGTGCGGAACGCCGGCGTCGACTTCGGTCAGGGGTTCTACCTCGGCCGTCCCACCCCCATCCAGGCAATCCCCGAGCCCAGCATGAACTCATTGGCGACCTCGGTGCCCGACTCTGTTGAGGGACCGAAGTCAACGACAACCGAGCATGCCTAACCTCGTTGAAGGCGTGGCCCAGCCCTGTGACCGGTACGGGGCTCGCTCCCCCGGGGACCTGAACGGCGTGGGGAGATTAGAGCTCACCGGCTCTCGTCACGTCGCGGGGACGGCTCACGGGGGCCAGCAGGCAGGGGCCCCTGGGCACGAACTGCTGCCGGCGCCGGTCGGGAGCGTTAGTGAGGCTCTGAGATGGCTAGGAAAATGCAGAAGGGATGCCCAGCTGGGTCGGAATAGACCCTCAATGGCTCCTCCGGGTCAGCCGAGCGGTCCTCGAGGAGCCCGGCGCCCAGGGACATTGCTCGTTCGTGCTGGACATCCAGCTCGGCCCTGGTCGCGACGCTCAGGTCGAGATGAAGTTGCTGAGGGACATCCTCCGAAGGCCAGGTAAATCTCGGTAGCTTGCCGACGCGCTGGAACGAGAGCCGGTGCGACCCGTCTGGACTGAGCAGCATGAGGAAGTCATCTTGCTGTGGGTTGTCCCCGGCAGCGCTCCCCGGCTCATCTTCGGCGCGATAGCTGTAACCAAGCAGTGCACGGTAGAACTTGGCTAGGTGACGGGCGTCAGTGGTGTCCAGAACGACAGAACGCAGCTTCGGGAACGAAGGTGGCACTCGCACCATCGTGGCATATCTCCCGACCAAGTGCGTCGCAGGGGATCAGCTCGCCGAGCTTGAAGTGCCCCCCATCGCCCCTGCCCGCTTGGACAGCGCCTACCTGGTTGCCGAGCCCCAGCAGCCTTCGCCTGTCGAGCATTGCCGTCGTCGCAGCTGTACACGGGTAGCTTCGGAGCTCATGCGCCTGCCCCGGCGGCTCGCCGCTTTGCGCAAGAGGAACTACCGCTTGTTCTTTACCGGGCAAGCGCTCTCCACGCTGGGCGACTCCACGACGCCGGTGGCGATCAGCTTTGCCATCCTCGACCGGGGCGGGACGGCGGCTCAGATCGGCTGGGTGCTGGGTGCTGGGTGCTGGGTGCTGGGTGCTGGGTGCGGGCACGGCCGCCATGGTCCTGCTACTGCTCTTCGGAGGGACGGTGGCCGACCGGTGGCCGCGCCGGCGGGTGATGCTGGTGGCCGACGTCGTGCGGTGCGCTGTGCAGGCGGCGGTCGCTGCTCTGCTCGTCGCCGGCCACTGGCACCTCTGGGAGCTGGTGGTGCTCGAAGCCCTCTGGGGCGCCGGTGCCGCCTTTTTCACCCCGGCGATGTCCGGGCTCTTGCCGCAGATGTTGACGGGGGAGATCCTGGCGCAGGGCAACGCCCTGCAGGCCCTGTCGTGGTTGCTGAGTTCGGTGGCCGGCGCCGCGCTAGCGGGCGTGATGGTGGCGACCGCCGGCCCGGGGACAGCCGTGGCCATCGATGCGGGGACCTTCCTGGTCAGCGCGGCGATGCTGGCTAGCCTCTGCCTACCCGCCGTGGCCGGCCGGACCACGGCCACGAGCATGCTGGCGGACCTCAGGCAAGGCTGGGTGGCCTTCCGCTCCCGGACGTGGTTGGGGGCCATCGTCGTGGAGTTCAGTCTCTGGGACCTCCTGGTCTACGTGCCGGTCGTTGTGCCCGGCGCCGTGGTGGCCAAGGCGCACCTGGGCGGGGCGCCGTCCTGGGGGGGCCATATGGTCAGCCTTCGGGGTGGGGGCGCTGGGGGGCGGCCTGGTGGCCCTGCATTTCCGTCCTCGCCGGCCCCTGGTGGCCGCCACCGTGGCCACGGCCGGTTTTATCCCCCTCCCCGCCCTGCTCGCGGCGGCCGCCCCGGTGGCGCTCATCGCCCCGGCGGCCGCCCTCGGCGGCACGGGCCCGCCCTGTGCGGGACGTTATGGGGCACCACCATGCAGCAACAGGTCCCCACCGAGGTGCTCTCGCCGGTCAGCGCCTACGACTGGGCGGGGTCGGTCGCCTTGCTGCCGGTGGGCTACGCCCTCGCCGGGCCCATGGCGGCGTTGATAGGGGCCCGCACCGCCTTGTTCGGAGCCGTTGCCGCGATGGCGCTAAAGGTCAGATGCGTACTTGCGGTGCCGTCCGTGCGGGAACGGACCGCTCCGGCGCGCCCGGGACCGGGCTGATAACGGGCGAACTACGACGGCCCGAGGCCGGGGACGATCTCCTTGCTTGTGCGGACTGCAAAAACCTCGCTTCCTTTTGGAGCGCTGGCCCACCTGGGCAGCCAAGTTGGGCCTAGACGCAGAAGATCTCGGCCCGTAGCCCGCCGTGACCGGCGCGGTTAGCGTGTGCCCCTGGTGGTGTTCGCCTCAGCCGCCCAGAGCTCCCGTACCGGGCCCTGACGGCCAAGCCTTGGGCCGGGAGACGGCTTTGCTGCTGGGACCGCAGGTACCCGGCGCGTGCCAAACTTTCCGTGTGGAGATGCCGTCGGAGCTCCTCGGTCGCGCTGCCGAGCTGGCCGAGATGTCGTCGTTCCTGGACCGGAGCGCAACCGAGCTGGCGACACTGGTCCTGGCCGGACCGGCGGGGACCGGCAAGACCGCATTGTGGCGGGAAGGCCTACGGTCGGCCGCGAAACGTGGATGGACCGTGTTGTCCGCACGTCCCAACGGAGCGGAAGTGTCCCTGTCTTTTTCGGGCTTGGCCGACCTCTTGGGCTCGGCCGACCTAGACGCGCTGGCGAGTTTGCCACCGGTACAGCGACGGGCGCTGGATGTCGCCTTCCTCAAAAGCGACGCCGGTCGCGGCATCGATGCCCGTACGGTCGCGACGGCCACGCTTTCGGTCTTACGAGAACTGGCTTCGGAGGCACCCGTGCTCGTAGCCGTCGATGACGCCCAGTGGCTCGACCTAGCTACAGCGCGAGCTCTTGGGTTCGCCCTCCGTCGCATCGAGGAGTACTCAGTCGGGCTCCTTGTCACGCTCCGTGATGAAGACGCAACGTCCCCGTCGATCGTCGGCTCCGTGCCCGTCGACCGGCTCGCGACGGCCCGGATAGGACCGCTCGACCAGGCCACGACCAGGGCAGTCCTCAGGCGTCGCTACCCTGCGCAGCTCACCCCGCGCACCCTCAACAAGATCGCGGAAGCCAGCGAGGGTAACCCCTTTTTCGCCATCGAGATCGCCCGGGAGGTCCTAAAGGGGGCCCATCGGTGGTACCGTCCCCCTCCCCGCGCAACTGCGGGACCTTATCCAGGCGAGGTTCGCCCTGCTACCGGCCCGAACCCGGGAGGCCTTGCTCGAAGTGGCTTGCTTGAGCAGCCCACGAGCCGGCCTGGTCGACTCTCGAGCTTTGGTGCGGGCCGGGACCGCCGGCTTGGTGGTCCAAGAACCTGATGGCCGTGTCCGGTTCACCCACCGCTCCTAGCCGCTGCCATCTACGAGTCAGCGCCCCTCGGACAGCGCCGTGCCCTTCACCGCGCCCTGGCCAAGCGAGTGGACGACCCCGAAGAACGAGCCCGGCACTTGGCCCTCGGCTCCGAAGGGCCCGACCTTGATATCGCTGCGCAGCTCGATGCCGCCGCCAGGTTGGCCGAAGCCCGCGGGTCCCCGGGGGCCGCGGCGAGCTCGATTGAGCTGGCGCTGGAGCTTGCCCCGGTCGAAGAGGGCCAGCGGTCAGAGCGGTTGATGGTCGGGGCCAGCATGCACTTCGAAGCCGGCGACCTGGCCCGGGCCGATGAGATGGTCGGCGAGGTTTTGCGCGCCGGTCTGGCTGGAGGTCAACGTGCCAGTGCGCTCAGGTTGGCCGCGCATTTGCAAAGCCGCACGGCGGGTTTCGCCTCGGCCGTGGCCCTGGCGTCCGATGCCCTGGTGGTTGCCGGAGGGGACCTCGAACTGTGGCCGCCCTGCATTTGGACCTCGTTTTCTTCCTTACCAGCCTTGGTGATTTCGCCGCCGCCCTACCGCATGCTGAGGCCGCCGTGGACAGCGCGAGGGCACTGTCCCTCGGTGCGCTGGAGGCCCAGGCGCTGGCCGTACGCACGGTGATCCGTTTTCTTGGGGGCGGCGGCGTATCCGAAAGGGATCTCGGTCAGGCCTTAGAGCTCGAGGATCCGCATACCCCGGGGCCATCATGATGCGTCCCGCACCATCGCCGGCATGATCGCGCTCTGGACCGACCGTCCCGCGGCGAATTGGACATCCTGGACCAACAGCGCAAGGACGCGGCCCGTGGAGCAAGGTCGAGAGACGGGTAGCTCGCTCATGAGCGTCTACGTCGTTTGGGCGGCGGTATGGAAAGGAGATATTGGCCTTGCTCTCGCCCTCGCCGAGGAGTCCCAGCGGACCGCCGCCCGCCTCGAGGACAGGATAGCCAGTTCGCTCGCCTGTACGGCCAGCACTCTGGCCAACGCCTTCGCTGGCCATGAGACCGAGGCACGTGTTGACGCGGCCAGGGCGAACGAGCTTTACGACCAAATGGGATGGCACGCTGGGTCCATCTGGGTGTCATGGGCGCTCCGGGTTGGAGCTTTCTCTCGGTCACTATGCGGCGGTGGACGCCGTTCTCGGGCCCCTCAGTGTCATGGTCGGGGACATGAGCGCAGCCGACCCCGCCTTAGTCGTCTTCCTCCCCGACGAGATCGAGGCCCTCGATAGGCCTAGGCCGCTTCGACGGCCGCGCAGCATCTGCTTGACCCGTTCGAGCGTCAGTCCCGTGCTCTGGGCCGGACGTGGGCCATTGCGGCCGCGGCCCGCTGTAAGGGGCTCCTGCGCTCGGCAAAGGGAGACCTGGACGGGGCGCTGGTCGCCATGGAGGAAGCGACCCGCCTCCACGAGCACCTCGAGTTGCCGTTCGAACGCGCCCGCACTTTGCTTGAGCTCGGCGCCTGCAACGGCGGCGAAAACAAAGACGACTAGCGCGTAAACCTTGTCGAGGGCCTTTGACGACTTCTGCTCCCTGGGCGCACCCCTATGGGTCGCGGCAGCAGGGCCGAACTGGCTCGGGTCAACCGTCGCACCACACCAGCTGGCCTAACGGCTACCGAAGAGGCCATCGCTCGGCTCGCCGCCGAGGGGTTGACCAACAAGGCGATCGCCTTACGGATGTTCGTGACAGTCAAGACGGTCGAAGCCAACCTGGCCCGGGCCTACCGGAAGATGGGGGTCTCGTCCCGGGCCCAGCTGGCCAGAGCGCTTGATGGGTACCGGTCCGGTGATAAATAGGGTTTTCACCACTTTCAGCCTCCTTGTGGCTCCCGTAGGGTTACCCGCCTAACAGGCGACGGCCGGCGCCTACGCGATGGCGGCGGGGACCATGGAGGTACGGATGCGCCCAGAGTCTCTAGCAGGCTCCGAGTGACCACACCACCGGGGTGGAGAAGGCAGCGAAGTTGAGCCTGTCATGCCGGTCCGCCCCGACAGTCGGCCCATGGTGGAGGATAGTCACGCTAGCCGGGCTGGTCCTCGGGGCTACCGGGGCTCTCATCGCGGTTGGCGCCTCAGCAAGCCCGGGCCCGCTCCCGGTGGGCCATGGTCAAGGCTCGACCAGCCTTTTGCTCGACGAGTGCGACCCCGGAGGTTACGTCCCGTGCCCCCAGCAGGCGTCGTTCCTTTCGGTCCCGATCGTGGGCACCGGTTTGTCGCTCACCTACTCCAGCCGATGGGCGTCCGCTCAGACGGACGGGCCGGGTTGGGACGCCCGTAGTCTTGGCCTCGGCGGTTGGTCCGTCAACGTCCTCCAGGGCTATGGCGCCAGCCAAGGGAGCATCGTGGGCGGGGACGGCACGTGGCGGCTCGCTCAGGAGGTCCCGGCCGGTCCGGGCGAGGTCGCCGTTCCCAGCTACGACGGCACCCTGGCCTACGTGTTCAACGCCGCCGGCCGGCAGGTGCGCACTGTGGACGGGCGTCTGGGGACCACCTTGCTCAGCTTCGCCTATGACCCCGAAGGCCGGTTGTCACAGGTCTCCGGGACACTCAACGGCTCTCCCGTCCACCTCAGCGTGCGGCGGGGGGCCGACGGCAGGCAACTGGCCCTGGTCGGCACCGACGGGGGGAGCACCTCGCTCACCCTCGACAGCCGTGGTGACCTGGTGGCGCTGCGGGGCCCGGCGGGCCGGACGACCAAGTTCACCTGGCAACCCGGTGGGCCGATCACCGCCGAGACCGACCCCAGCGGTGCCGTCACCCGCTTCCGCTACGGCGCCCACGGGCTGCTCGTATCCCAGACCGACCCTGACGGAGTGACGGACCGGGTAAGCCGGTTGGCGGGACCGACCCGGGTGGAGGTGCGCGTCACCAGCAAGCTGGGCCGCGTCTGGACCTATATTTCCGAGCTTTCCGGCCACGACGTCCGGCGCACGTACGTTGCGCCGGGTGGCGCCACCACGACGGAGACAGCTCGCAGCGACGGTTCCTTGTCTGTCCAGTTCCCGGACGGGACCGTCAGCACCGTCGCCACCGTCCCGAGCACAGCCTGGGGCCTTTCCGCTCCGGTGCCGACCAGCGTGGTCACGACCGTCCCTCACGGCCCGACGTCGTGGACCGAGACCGAACAGGAGCTGCACGAGGTGGGCGGGCTGCCCTACATGGTGACCGGTTGGGTGTCAACGACAGTCAACGGCTACCGGTCGGTGGAAACCTTCGACCCCGCCACGCGCACCACCAAGATCGTCGATGGCGCCGGCCGCACCACGACCGGCACGTACGACCAGCGTGGCCTTCTGGTCTTTTCGTCGGCGCCCGGCAGTCCCGACGTGGCCTACGCCTACGACGGCAACGGTCGTGTCGTGCAGGAGACGGTAGGCGCCGGTGCCGCCGCCCGGACCACCCGGTGGGCATACCGTGCCTCGACGGGCAAGGTAACGCTCACCCGGCCCGACGGCAGCACCCTGACCGAGACGGTGGACGCCGACGGCAACCCCGCAACCGTAAGGGGACCAAGCGGCGCCGTGGTCATCGAGACTTACAACGCCGAGGGCCGCCTCACCGAGCTGCAGCCACCGGGCGGCGAGACCTACACGCTGGGCTATAGCGCCGCCGGGCGCCCGACGGCGGTCGTGGCCCCGTCCGTAGGCACGCGCTCCGGGGTGGAAACGGCTACTTACGATGCCAATGGGGACCTGAAGAGCATCTCCGGGCTGAGTGGCAAGCCGGTGACAGCCGCCTATGACGCGGCGGGCAACGTCAGCCGTGTGAGCTTCGACCAAGGCACTATGACGGCGTCTTACTACCCGGCGACGGGGCTGCTGGCGGGGCCACTGACCCCGATGGCGTCAGTACCACTTTCGGTTATTCCGGTGGCCTGCCCGACCGGATCAGTTGGTCCGGCCCCGTTAAGGGGGCGGTGGCGGACAACTATGACGCCAACGGCCTCCCGGTCTCGGAGTCCGTCGACGGGGGCCCCACCACATATTTCGCCTACGACGGCGCCGGGGACCCGACCACCATTGGCCCGGTTTCGCTGAACTGGTCCAAGGCGACAGGCCTGGTAACGGCGACCAGGCTCGGCGTAGCCCGGTCCGCCTACCAGTACAACGCCGACGACTCGCTCATGCGGGCGGCTACGGCAGTCAAGGGCCACACCCTTATAGAGCTGCGCTACAAGCGCGACCAGTTGGGCCGAGTCGTGTCCGCCGTCGAGTCGGGGACCGCCGTCCCGACAACGGTGACCTCCTATACCTACAACCGAGCTGACCTTCTGGCCAAGGTCAGCATCGATGGCCACACCGTGGAGACCGACACCTACGACCCCGCCGGCAACCGGACGGCGACGACCAACCTGGCCGGCCGCACGTCGGCCAGGTACAACGCCGACAACGAGCTCGTTACCTGGGGCCGGTCATCGTACTCGTGGGCGCCCGACGGCGAGCTCGAGCGGGTGACGGACAGCGCCGGGACCACCTCGTACATTTTCGACGATTTCGGCCGGCTCCGTCACGTGAGCCTGCCCTCCGGGCAGTCCGTCACCTATCTGGTGGACGCCCAAGGCCAACGTGTCGGCCGGGAAGTGGACGGCCGGTTGGTGGCCGGCTACCTGTACGACCCGAGCGGCGAGATCGTCGCCCTGACCAATGGGGCCGGCGCCGTGGTGGCCCGTTACGGCTACGACCAGTTGGGCCACTTGGCGCTCGTCGAGCAGGGCGGCGGCACCTACCAAGTCGTCACCGACCCCAACGGCAGCCCCGTGCTGGTCGTGAACGCGAGGACCGGAGCGGTCACCGATGCCATCACCTACAGCGTGTGGGGGCAAGTCACGAGCGAGACGGCACCGGGCACCATACCGTTCGGGTTCGACGGTGGCCTCGTTGACCCAAGCGCGGGCCTAGTCCACCTGAGCGCTCGCGACTACGACCCCAAGATCGGCCGCTGGACCGGCCCCGACCCGGTCGGGTTCGGTGGCGGCGACGCCAATCTTTACCGCTTCGCCGGCGACGACCCTGTCAACAATGCCGACCCATCCGGCACCAGTGCCAACCCTTCCTACCCACCACCGTGGATGGGCCCTAGGGACCGCCCGAACGGGGTGACGGTGTTGTCAGTTCAGATCTCTGAGAAGTCCAGGGCCATCGACCCCACTAGAGCCGGCCCCGATAGAACCGTTCACCCCGCTGCAGCCGCCTGCCCCACTGCAGCCGCCTGCCCCGATCGGACCGTCCATTCCGCTGCAGCCCACCAACCCACCGCCCGGCGGACCGTCGGGCCAGCCGCCGACGCACTCTTGCACGGGGCTCTTCTGCGGCCTTCCCGGAAATGACGCTTGCTTTGTGGGGACGTGCGGGAACGGTCCGAACGGCTTCCATTGCACGGCCCTCATCTGTGGGGGCCATGACCGCAACGATGAGCCCGGTTTCTGTGTACTTTGCTCGATGGGTGACACCCATCTGACAACCGGCGGTGAGCTCCACTACGACTTTCAGGCGGCGGGCGAGTTCACCGCCCTGGAGTCCCCCGACGGTTCGGTGGACGTGCAGGTGCGCCAACAGCCCGACCCAGGAGAGACGTGGGTCACTTGGGCGACGGCGGTGGCCGCCGGCGTGGACGGCGACCGGGTCGGCGTTTACGCCCGGGAGCCTTCGCTTTTACGCATAAATGGGGCTGCCGTCAAAGGCACGGTGGTGGCCGAGCACCTGCCACACGGAGGCATTGTGGCCCGCGACCGGCAGCCTGGTCACCATCACCTGGCCAGAAGGAGGCCAGCTCGTCGTCACTGTCATTGCCGACGACAACCTTTCCTACCAGTACCTTCCCAGGACGGGAGCAAAGCCGTCCCTAACGGGCATTCTCGGCACCGGCAACACCCTCACCCAGATCGTGGACCGCGACGGCGCCGTACTCCCACTGTCCGACCCCGACTTCCACCAGAAGCTTTACTCGCAATTTGCCAACAGCTGGCGTGTCAGCCAAGCCTCGTCGCTGTTCGACTACGGCCCGGGCCAGAGCACCGCTACTTTCACTGACCCGAAGATCCCGTACTACCCGGACAGCGCCGATGCCTCCCTCTCTGCCGCCGCTCGGCCCGCGCCAGTGCCATATGCACCGCTTTCGGCGTCCGCTCTCAGCCTTTGCTCGACGATTGCATCCTTGACGTCGGGGCCAGTGGCAACCCTGCTTTGGCCGCAGCCGAAGCGGAGGTTGCCGCAACCGGGACGGCGGCGACGCCGGCGGCCCCGACCGAGGCACCGGCAACGAAGACTACGACCACGACGAGCACGACGGCCACGACCACGCCGCCGAGCACTCCGACGGGGCACGCCGTGAGCCTCGGGACCACCATTTCGGGCGCCATCAAGTCGACGTCGCAGTCTGATGACTACACCTTTGCCGGTACTACCGGCGAGATCGTGTACCTGGAGACCGAGACGCAGGATTGCGCCAATTCGGGGCTGCAGTGGCAGCTGCTGGCACCCGACGGGTACATCGAAAAAGACAATGGCGTCTGTGGGGACATCGGCCGGGTGGTGTTGTCCAGTGCCGGTACCTGGACCGTCCGGGTTTATTCAACCGGTGGTCCCACCGGGCCCTACGCCTTCGTGGTCCTGCCCGTCCCGGCGACCACCACCACCCCGATACCGGTCGGCGAGGAGGTCGCCGGGTTGATCAGCCATGTCGGCCAGCAGCGCGATTACAGCTTTGCCGCCACTGCCGGTGAGGTAGTGGACCTCGAGACCAAGACGCAGGATTGCGCTAATTCGGGGCTGCAGTGGCAGCTGCTGGCACCCGACGGGTACATCGAAAAAGACAATGGCGTCTGTGGGGACATCGGCCGAGTGGTCCTGTCCAGTGCTGGCACCTGGACCGTCCGGGTTTACTCGGCAGGTCGTTCCATCGGTCCGTACGCTTTCGTCGTACGCACGAGCGAGCCGTAGATTTGTTCGGCGCGGTGACGGGCCTCGCCGGTTAGCTCTCCAAGTAGCCACAACAACAATGAGAGGAGAACCCATGACAGCGAGGCCGGATGGGGCCCTGGGAGCGAGCCGTTCCGGGCGTGCGGACGGCAAGGGACCGGCACTCGGCCGTTCGCGTCATGCCGTAACCGTAAGTGCGGCAGCCTGCTCCCTTCTGGCTGCGTGCCTCCTGCAGTCCGCCCCCGCCTCGGCGCGGTCTTTGCAACCTGCTGTCGTCCTTCATGTCCCCGGGCACTGGTACCAGGTCGGCACTACCGGCCTGGGTATGACGCCGGTCGTCTACGAAGAGCCCACCGGCGAGGCGGTGGTCCTATGGATGGTGGAGCCGTCCCCCGGCCGCTATACCTTCGACGAGGACTACATGAGCGCCGACGGCGCCCTGAGCGCCTCGGTGCAGGCCTTCCCCAAACCTTTTTGGTCTTCGCTGAGCAATACCCCGGCAGTCGTCCCGGGGGAGGGCGGGGCGCCTCTGTTCGTTTTCAGCGGCGCCCGCTCCACCAACATCCTCGACCCGTACAGCACCGGCTGCATCGTGGGCGCCTTGGGCTCGCCCACGTCGCCCGTGCCCTGGGTGCTCCAGAAATGGTCGCTGTCAGCCCACTGCGACATCCCCTTTAGTGACGCCGCCCTGGGGGGCAACGGGCAGGTGGCGGCGGCGTGGCCGGGGGCCTGGACCGGCGGGCAGGGCCTGCTGTACCGGCTGAAACCGTCGTCCAACCCCGCGTTCGGTGCCGACCAACAGGTCGCCCTACCGTCCAACGCCAGTGTGGTCAAACTGGCCGTCGCCGCCGACACCGCCGGCAACGGCGACGTGTGGGCCTACTGGGGCCAGTTCGGTTCCCCCCCACTGCCGCTGACGGGTGGTACGCGAAAGACCTGACCAAGAACGGACCGGTGCGCAAGGCGCCGCTATCGGTGCATGGCTCGGCTGACCTCGACGTCTTGGCCCGGCCCGCGTTCGCCACGACCGACACCCATCCCGGCGTGTTCGCCCTTTACGATGTGCCGCCAAGTTCGCCCGGCTACATCAACTGCTCGAACGGGCAGTACTGCACCCTGCGGTTGTGGAGAATTGGGTCACCGAAGGCCGTCGCCGTGCCGGGTGGGGTCAAAGTCATGGCCGACAACGTGGCGCTGTCCGCCGGTCCTAAGGGAAGACTGTGGATCGCCTGGTTCAGCGCCCACCAGGAGACCGTCAACGTCCTGCGGACCAACGAAGCCGATAGCGAGTTCGGCCCGGTAAGGACCTACCCGACGCCCTGCACCGGCTACGGCCTACTCGGGACCGCCAGCGGGGAACTGCAACGTCTTGACCTGGCGGTGCAGTGCCCCACCAAGACGGCGCCTCTGGCCGTCCTGGTCACCCAGGCCCTTCCTCCCCTTAGCCTCCAGTTCACCAAAACCTTGGCCAACACTTCAGCACACACGCTGCATTTCGAGGTGACCGACGTAGGCGACCCCGTACCGGGGGCCATGGTCCGGGCCGGGAAAATGACGGCCTCCGCGGGCCCGTCAGGGGTGGCGACCATCGTCATACCCAAGGGGCTGGCACCGGGCACTTACCCGGTGACGGCGACAGCCGCCAACTACGCCAGTGCCACCGGCTCCCTGTCCGTTACGTGAGGTTCAAGCCCGCAGAGCCGGTCCGAAAGGGGTGGGCGTGCCGGCCCTCGGAGAATGCTGCGCTATGACAAATGGCTAGGCGCTCCTCCCCCAAGCCAGTGGAGGGGCGTTATCCTTGCTTACGGCCCCTTATCCGAGCGTCTCGGCTCCGGTACTTGGCTCCTGCCAGGTCCCTGAAATTACATGCAACGGCTTCAAAGGTTCACTGCTCCGCTTGACCGGTCCAACGGTTTGACCTAAGGAGGCTCCACATGCCCAGGCAATTGTTCGTCACGTCGAAGATGGCCCTCGCCATCGGCGTAGCGGCGCTCGGTCCCGTCGTTCCTAGCTGGACCAACTCCGCCTCGGCGTCGGCGCCGACAGGCCACAAGGCCCACCACACCACTCACCATTACGGGCCCCTATCAGGGAAGTGGTCAGGAACTTATAGCGGCTCCTACGGCGGGACGTTCGCGCTGACGTGGCAGCAGTTGGGAAAGAACCTGAGCGGCACTATCGAGGTCTCGGCGTTCAAGGATGCACCGACCGCTATCCACGGGACCGTTCAAGGTTCCTCCATATCCTTCGGTACCGTCGGCTCAGAGGCGATCACATACTCCGGGTCGGTCTCGGGGAACGGCATGTCCGGTACGTGGCAGATCCAGGCCGGCGGCCGGACCATGGGGAGTGGTTCGTGGACGGCGTCGAGGGTGTCCTGAACGGCCCAACGGACATGTGCAGCCGCAGCTGCGGGCCCCCTTCGTCGGCACCAGCGGGCGCGAGCTGGTCGGAGGCGGGCCCCGGCTGCTGCGGGCGTTCCCCGGCGCTCGTGCCATCGCCACCAAGGGGACCTGGGCCGAGGCCCGCCTGCAGGCGCAGGACGAGTACCGTAACGGTTTCTGGGGCCGCTTGTTCCCCGGCCAGATCCCAGACCCCGTCCTGCCCGAGCTCCTGGACAGCAAGCACTTCGACTTAGAGGGCCACGAGCTGCAGATCGTGGACACCGGGCATACAACATCGACGAGCCGGTCCAGTACCTCAGCGACTTCAACGAAGCAGCGCTCGGCTCTGTGACCGCCCTTGACCTGTACGGCACCATGCTCAAGCTCCACCCTTGTCGAGCGAACCCCGGCTCCTTATGGGGGGCCGCCAAACTTTTCAAGGGCGCAGCGTGACACCCGCCGGCATTTGCTCAGATGAGCGCGAACAGCCGGCTCGCCATAGCCGTACACGCATTGGAGCGGGTCGCGCTCCATTCCTCTCTAGGGGGTGGGCCGGCGACATCCGAGGGCATCGCGGCAAATGTGCGGACCAACCCGGTCGTGGTGCGGAGGTTGCTCGGACGGCTTCGCACAGCCGGGCTAGTGGTACTAGCAGATATCTATGAGCAAGCCGAGCGAGCGGCCAACGCCACGCTAGCGAAGGTCACGGTGCAACAGGCGCTCGACGAAACCCTCAGTCGGTCCAACCAGGTCCATCCCGAGGTGCTGGACCGGTTGGTGGCCGCCGCACGGCCGTCTGCACCTGAATAGGCGTACGTGACCAGCAAACTGTGGTCTGGTGGCCCGACCAGGGCGCGACTGGCCGGCGGGCAACGAAATGGATGAGGTCGACAAAGCCATCGCCGCGAGACTTGTTCTCAACGCCCGGCTCCGGGCAGCGGCGATCGCTCGGTCGACGGGCGAGCCGAAGTCAACGGTAGGCCGGCGGCTCAATGGGCTAGTCGAGCGCGGCCAAGTCGTGGTTCAAACGGTAGTAGACCCTAAGTTACTGGGTTCCCCGTTGACGCGCGTGACGGTGGGACCTTTTGGGAGCTAAGCCTCGACTACCAGCGCCGTCTGCTTTCACACAGCGCTGGAGCAACCCGTCGTCACCGAACACGCAGGGAACTCATATTTCAGAAAGATGAGGAGACCAACAATGGCTGCAACGCTGAAGCTGACGCATAAAGCAATCGGAGTGGAGGTGCGACGTGGCACGTACGAGATCGTGGTTGACGGTCGGCGTGCCGGATCGCTCGACATGAACGACACGATCGAGGTACCAGTAGAACCTGGACGTCACGCTCTACAAGTTCGCAATGGCCGGAACTCAAGCCGAACTCGGGCCTTCGATGCCGCCGACGGCGAGACCGTCGCCTTCCGGTGCACCGGAAAGAGCTTTCTTCCGATTTTTCTGGCGTCGTTTGTCGTTCCCAGCCTGGCTATTTCGCTCAGACGCGTAAACGATCGGACCGGCTCCCCGCCGCAAGTATGAGACGCCGGCCCGTTACCGCTTTGCGTTCATGACCGCTCACTCTTGGGGCTCGACGCGCAGCACGGCCATACCCCCACCGGGCTCATAATCAGCCTTGACGCCTAGGTGGTACGCGACCGTGTGACCCGACGGAAGGGCCCTCGTTTCGCCGGTCAGCAGGTCGCGGATTCCGGCACCGGGCGCCCGATAGAGCGGCCGTCCCCAGCGGGAGCTCGAGGGTCACCTGCACCGGTTCCCGTTGCTCGTTGCCCACGACAACGACCGCTCCCCGGCCCGGGAGGTAACGCATGTAAGGGACCAGCGGCAGGGGCGGTTCGCACGCCAGGGCCGTCATCTCCCCGATCTCGTGGTCGGCGTTTATTATGTCGGAATTGGTCTTCCTGGCGTGGAGGAGGGCGGTCACGTCGGCAAGCAACCCCGTTCTATCGGGCGTCCGGACCTCATCCCAGTCAAGGGCACTACCGTACAGCCAGCCGCCTGGGCCGCCGGCACCGAAAAGTCCCCGGGACAATTTGGGCACGCTGTGTTGCTCTGCATCGAACTCTTCGCCGGCATAGAACAGCGGGACCCGGTGGCTCATTAGCGCCGAATAACCGAAGGCGCTACGGCTGCCCCGTACCCGATAATAATTGCCTGGCCGCGAGAGCCAGCCGTTGTCATGGCAGCTCACCTGGACCGTGGCGAACCGGAGCGGGTCGGCCGCCCAGTCCGCGGCAACGTCGGGGCTGAAGGCCATGGTGTCGTGCTGGCCGAGGTGGTACCGACCGTGCTCGGGCATGACCAGGATTCGATGGCCCTCGGCCGCACATTTGGCCGCGATCTTGTCCCACAGGTCGGCATCCCGTAGGTCGATGTCGACCCTGAAGCCGTCGACCCCGAACCGTCGTACGTACGAAGCCCAAAGTTCTACCCACCATGCGCGGAACTCGACGTTTTCATAATTGTAATCCGTCATTCCCCAGGACCGGCTGGAGAACCATCCGGGGTGCTCGCTTACCAGGGAGCTGGCGTCGAGCACACCATGGGATATGACATCGAGCAGGATCTTGATGCCATGGGCGTGGGCTTCGTCCAACAGGGCTTTGAAGGCTACCTCGTCACCGAGGTCGGCATCGAGCACATCGGGGCGGTTGGTGGCGTAGACGCTCCAGACGCCGTAGAAATGGTCCGTGGCCTGGCAGTAGCCAGCCAGCCAAATGGTGTTCACGCCCAGTTCCTGGAGGTAAGGTAGCCTTTTGGCCATGCTGGCGAAAGTCCCGCTGCCGTCACCGGTGGCCACGCCCTGCGGCGACGTGAACGTACGGGGGTTAACCTCGTAGATCACCATGTCCTTGGCCCAGACCGGGGCCGGGTAGGGGTTCCGGGCGAACACGTCGCCGATCATGGGGCCTCCATTGGCGTTGTCACCGGTCTTTGAGCGAGAGGAAGTGCTCACGGGACCAGCCCAGGTGCTGGCCCATGGCCCCTTGGGCCCCCGGGCCGTCCCCGGCCAGGGTGCAATCGAGGATGCGAGGGTGCCACACGTGGGTGTGCGTGGTTGCACCGGGGATTTCGTTGGCCAGGCTCCGCCTCGCCCGGAAGCGGCCGACGGGCTCGTCATTATGCAGGAGCTGCATCCTCGGCAATATAGCCACCAACCTCATGACCTTCGGCACGGCGAACTAGGTGGCTCCGGGGTGGGTGTCACCCGCTGTCGCCGCTGGCCTTGGAGAAGCAGTGGACGAGGTCGAGCACTACCTGTCGGCTATGGGAACGAGAACTGGCGTGCTCGGCCCCAGTTCGGCTGTCACTCGCGCCCAACGACGTCCGCCTCGCCCTAGAGTCGGCTGGCGATGACCCGTTGGCGATGCTCGCCGGCCTGGCCGACAGATGGTAACAAGTCGTGGACAACCAGGGCCTCGGCGGCTACGACCTCACGGAAGTCACCAAGGCGCGCTCAGCGTCGAGAGAGGACCGAAACCCAGGAGCTGACATGACCAGCTATATCCCCGCCGGGGACCGTTACCAGTCTGTGCCCTATCGCCGTTGCGGGCGCAGCGGCCTGCTCCTGCCCGCCGTATCGCTCGGGCTGTGGCAGAACTTCGGCGACGACCGGCCCATCGACACCCAGCGCGCCATCTTGCGGCGCGCCTTCGACCTGGGCATCACCCATTTCGACCTGGCCAACAACTACGGGCCGCCCTACGGCAGCGCCGAGACCAACTTCGCCCGGATCCTCCACACCGACTTCCGCGACCACCGCGACGAACTGGTGATCTCCACCAAGGCGGGCTGGGACATGTGGCCCGGCCCCTACGGCGACCTCGGCTCCCGCAAGTACCTCCTCGCCAGCCTCGACCAGAGCCTGGGCGCGCCTGGGCCTCGACTACGTCGACATCTTCTACCACCACCATTTCGACCCCGACACGCCCCTGGAGGAGACCCTCGGCGCCTCGACTCCGCGGTCACCTCAGGGCAAGGCCCTCTACGTCGGGATCTCCTCCTACTCCGACCAGCGCACCGCGCGAGGCGGTCGCCATCCTGCGCGCGCTGGGCACGCCGCTTCTCATCCATCAACCGTCGTACTCGATGCTCAACCGCTGGATCGAGGACCGCCTGCTCGACGTCCTCGACGAGCGAAGGCGTCGGGTGCATCGCCTTCTCCGTCCTGGCGCAGGGCCTGCTCACCGACCGCTACCTCAACGGCATCCCGATCAGGCTCCAGAGCCTCACGAGGCGGCTCGCTCAGCCATGAGATGCTCAACGATGACAACCTCAGCCGCATCCGGGCACTCAACGACATCGCCCGGGGCCGAGGCCAGTCCCTCGCCCAGATGGCCATTGCCTGGGCGTTGCGCGACCCTCGAGTCACCTCGGCGCTGATCGGCGCCAGCAGCGTGGGCCAACTCGAGCAAAATGTCGCCGCCCTCGACCACCTCGACTTCACCTCCGACGAGCTCGCCAACATTGACCGCTACGCCGTCGAAGCAGGCATCGACTTGTGGCGCGCCCCGGCCACGGCGTAAGGAACAGCCGGTCTCTGGGCAACGTTCGGCAACAACCGGCCCACCCGGCGAAAGAATAGGGAAGTGCCTACTTTCACCCGAGCCTTCAAAGGTCGCCCCGGCGGCCGTGACCCTCGCTTGCCGCCCGGCCAGTACGACACGGGACGCACGTGGCCGGTCCTTACCGCCGAAGCCACCCCCAAGCTCGCTACCAGCACGTGGACCTTCCGGGTCGAAGGGCTGGTCGCCCAGCCCACGACCTGGACTTGGGACCAGGTCCACGCCCTGCCCGAGTCCACCTACCAGGGCGACATCCACTGTGTCACCACCTGGTCCAAGCTGGGCATGACCTTTAGGGGCGTTTCGGTCGATTCCCTCCTGGAGGTGGCCCGGCCGCTGGCCCAGGCCAGTTATGTGCTGGCCTTCTCGCACAGCGGCTACACCACCAACCTGCCCCTGGCCGATGTCAGCGGCGGCCGGGCCTGGGTGGCCTGGGAGGCGGACGGCGCCCCCCTTGCTCGCGAACACGGCGGGCCGGCCCGGCTCTTGGTCCCCCACCTTTACTTCTGGAAAAGCGCCAAATGGGTCGCCGGGCTGCGCCTGCTCGACCATGACGAGCCCGGCTTTTGGGAGCAGAACGGCTACCACGACCGCGGCGACCCCTGGCTCGAACAGCGCTACCAAGGCGATTGAGCCCGGCCATGGCCTGGGAGCCTGCCACCGTCGTCGCCATCGAGGACGAGACGGCTAGCGCCAAGACGTTCCGGCTCCGGCTCTCGCGCCCGTCGGTACACCTGGCCGGACAGCACTACGTGCTCAGGCTGAGCGCCCCCGACGGCTACAGCGCGCAACGGTCCTATTCGGTGGCCTCGGCGCCAGACGGCTCAGCGGAGATCGAGCTCACCATCGAGCGGCTCCCCGGCGGCGAGGTCTCCATGTTCATGCACGACGAGGTGCGAGTAGGCGACGAGCTAGAGCTGCGCGGCCCCATCGGCGGCTGGTTCGTCTGGCGGGCCGGTGCCCCGGCCCTGCTAATTGGCGGAGGGTCAGGCGTGGTGCCGCTCATGGCCATGCTGCGCCTGGCCCGGCGCCAAGGCGTGCCCGACCTCGTGCGGTTGCTGGTCTCGGTCCGCAGGCCCCAGGACCTCTATTACGCGGGGGAACTGCCCGCGCCAGACCGCGGTCATCTACACCCGGGCCGGTCCTCCACACGAGCCCAGGCCGCCCGGTCGCATCACCCCGGACGACCTCGGGCCGCTCCGGCTACCCGGCGCCACCGTGTACATCTGCGGGTCTTCGCCCTTCGCCGACGCCGCCACCGACGCCGTCACCGACATCGGCGTTGCCGTCGAGAAATCCGAGTGGAACGGTTCGGTCCTTCCGGCTAGCACTGCGGCACGGCGAGGCACAAACGACATTTGCACATCACCACGACCTCGCGTCAACTAGGTACCCCGCCTTGAGGGAGCGGGCGAAAGGCGCACCGCATAAGCGTGCCCCCCTCATAGCATGTACCACAGTTTCGGCTGCTACATAACGTCGGGAGGCACATTATGAAGGGCGAGCGCACCTTCGTCGTTGTGGGTGCTGCGTTGGCAGGCGCCAAGGCCGCGGAGACGCTTCGCACCGAGGGTTTCGATGGGAGAGTCGTCCTTGTGGGCGAGGAGCCTGTGCGTCCGTATGAGCGGCCGCCCCTATCGAAGGAGTACCTTCGCGGTGAGAAGAGTTTCGACGAAGTTGCGGCGGTGCACGCAGCCGGCTTTTACGAGGAGCACGACATCGAGCTCCGGACTGCGACGTCCGTTGCCACCATCGACGCCGCGAGCTCCGAGGTGGTGCTCGCTACAGGCGAGAGGATTCGTTACGAAAGGCTGCTGCTCGCCACCGGCGCCGTGCCCCGGCGCCTGTCGGTGCCCGGCGCGGATCTCGATGGCGTGCTGTACCTGCGTACCGTGGCTGACTCGGATGCCATCGCGGCACGGATCCGGTCGGGGGCCAGGATCGTAGTGATCGGCGCAGGATGGATTGGCTGCGAGGTGGCCGCCTCGGCGCGTGAACTCGGTTGCGAGGTGGCGATGGTCGAGCCCTCGCGTGTGCCGCTCGACCGCGCCCTCGGGTACGAGGTCGGCGCCATCTACCGGGACCTCCACGCTGCGCAAGGTGTCGAGATGCACTTCGGCGTTAGTGCCGAATCGGTACTGGGGACGAGGTCGGTCGAGGCGGTCCGCCTAAGCGACGGGATGAGCATCGCGGCCGGAGCGGTTGTGGTGGGGGTGGGTGCCGATCCCCGCACGGAGCTGGCGAGGGCGGCGGGCCTCGACGTCCGAGACGGTGTCGTTGTCGACGAGCACCTCGCCTCAAGTATCCCCGGTATCTACGCAGCCGGGGACGTCGCCAACGCCTTCTATGTCCGCTACGGCACCCAGATTCGCCTCGAGCACTGGTCGGCGGCCCTAAACCAGGCCCGCCGCAGCGCGCCATGCTCGGCGCCACCGAAGCCTACACGAAGACGCCGTACTTTTATTCGGACCAGTACGACCTCGGCATGGAGTTCCGGGGCTACGCCCCCACCTTCGATAGCGTCGTCTTCCGCGGCGACCCTGGGAGCGGAGCCTTCATCGCCTTTTGGATCGCGGGTGACCGGGTCGTGGCAGCCATGAACGCTAACATCTGGGACGTAGGCGACGCGATCGAGGCCTTGCTCCGATTGGAGCGCGCCGCCGACCCGAAGCGCCTTGCCGACCCCGACGTGGATCTCGTCGAGCTGGCCGGGTTGGAGAACACCAGCTCGTGAGTTCTCTGCTTTCATCAAAGTAGGTGGGCGCGCCCGCTGCTGACGAGTGACACTGTCGGCCCCAGGACCAGCCTGAGGGGTGCACGCTCGCGCTTTGGGAACTGATAGAAAACTGGCCCCACGGGCGTGCCGGAGCTTAGTCGAGGCTTCCGGGCCAGCCTGCGGCATCGAACACTGCTACCGGGTCAAGGTAGTCCCGCCACCACGTCACTTTGCTGTTGTGGACCGTGACGATAGAGACGAAGCGATTGTTGTACGGACGACCCGTCTGCACGGCTTCGCCGTGCACCTCATACTCGAGGACCACGACCGACGCCGCGGGATCTCGATAGACACGCAGATTGTCAGCGCTACGTACGGTCATGAAGCTGTCGTAGTCGCGGTAGAGGTCGATGATGTTGTCTCGCCCCGCAACCCTTTTGGGATAGCCGGGCACGGAGATCACGTACTCGAATACAACATCGCCAGCCAACATGTCGAAGTAGTCCTCCCCGTCGGCGAAGCCCTTGAGCCCTTCTCGAATGATGTGGAAGAAGGGCCCATCGGCTCCGAAATTTGAGCTGTCTTCGGTGTACTTGGTCACTTGACCTCCTGTTTAGTACAGAGCGGAACGGCGCGGTGCAAATGCCAGCGCCCTCGGCGAGCGTGGGGACGCTGTCTGCGGGTGCAAACTCGTTGCGGGCCTTAGGGGGCCCAAAATAAGGAACCCAACATGCGTGAGCCCACACATGAGCCGATATGAAATATACAAGAGCGGGTCACGACCGCTCGGTCGCCCGGAGCCGTCATTGCGCGGCCCGGCGTTCCACGCCTTTCCCGCAGCGCTGTGCACCCCTCGTTGGTCAATTGCCGGGCAGAGCGTGACGGAGCGGCCGTTGAGCTTCACGGTCGTGTTGGGGGGTACGAGGCCGACGGCTGGGCTGGCCGACGGGGGCACCACAGTCTTTTTCGCCCCACCATTGGCGTCAGGGGTCCGAGGCTCTCAGCGCCGTGGCCGACATCGCCAGCGCCCGCCTTGAGGCAACTGGCGTCGCTCCCGACGTTGTGGCCCTCGTCTTGCCAAGCACTGACGGCGAGTTGGTGGCAGGTGCCGTTGAAGATGTCTGCCGCGGCCGCCACGACGCCTTGTCCATCGTAGTCCCCATTGTTTACGGCGCCACCAGCGTGGGCCATGACGGCTCCATGGTGTGCTCCCTTTCTTTTCAGGGTGGCACGCAGGTAGGTCGCCGGCCCGCTGGCGAGCCGACCGTGGACAACTAAGCGTAGCTCCTTACCACAGCCGGCCGTCCACCTGAGTGTTGAGGACGCAGGGTCACTATCCAGCGGCCACTGCGGTCGCCTACTCCAATGCTTCTCGGCGCCGAAGAAATCCCCGTCGCCGACATCGCCGGGGTGTACGGTCGATGTTGGCAGAGGAGGCCGAGACCGATGACAATGGTCACGCTCCAGGAGTCCTCGGGTGACGCGTTTGCCGCGCCTGAGCCGGCCAAGACGGCCACACCCGTCACCATCGAGGTAATCAACGAGCTCCCTCGTTACGGCGAGTTTGAATGCGAGTGGGCGCTTGCCGGCGCAGAACAGTAACTTCCCCTAATGGAGGCGGGCCGGCCGCTTCCACGGGCCGGCGCAGCTTGCCTGCCACGAACGCGCCAGAAGACCAGACGGTCCTCTGGCCAATATTCTTATGCGTTCCCCGATTCCGGCCCGGACATGCCGCCAGGCGCCCAGCGCGTCTCGACCGAGTAGCGCAACGGTTGGACCAATCACCCGTGACCCCTTGTACGGTGGCGGGATGGACATCATCTTGATCCCTGGCCTCTGGCTGGACGGCTCCGCCTGGGAGCCAGTCGTGGGCCCGCTCGAGGCGCTTGGGCACCACGCCGTGCCGCTGACCCTCGCGGGCCAGGGCGACGGGCCCAGCTCCGCCACGTTCGATGACCAGGTAGCCGCCGTCGTTGCCGCCATCGACGCCCTAGCCGGGCGCCCTTTGGTCGTGGGGCACTCGGCCGCTGCCACCCTGGCATGGGTCGCGGCCGACGCCCGTCCGGACAAGGTCGCCGGAGTGGCATTGATCGGCGGCTTCCCGTGTGCCGATGGCAGGCCTTACTTCGACGGGTTCGAGCCCGAGGACGGCTTCGTGCGGTTCCCTGGATGGGGCGTGTTCGAGGGCCCGGACTCCGCGGATCTAGACGAGGGCACCAGGCAGCTGATCGCCTCAGCTGCCATCCCGGTCCCAGCGTCAGTGACCAAAGGCGTAGTGCGCCTCCGTGACGACCGACGTTTCGACGTGCCTGTCACCTTGATCTGCCCGGAGTTTTCTCCCGGCCAGGCCAAGCAGTGGATCCAGGGGGGCGAGGTGCCGGAGCTGGCCAAGGCTCGGACCGTTCAGTACCTCGACATCGGCTCGGGGCACTGGCCGATGTTCAGCCGGCCCGCTGAGCTCGCCCACCTCTTGGCCCAGGTCGCCGGTCTCTGACCCTGGCGGGCTCGCGAGCGCCTTGTTGTCCATAGCGAAAAGACTGGTGATCACGTGCCGTCGCGGAGGGTGAAGCGTTGGACGACCGTACCGTTGAACGCTCCTCCGAGACGGTCGGTTAGGAGATCAACCGCGTAGTTGACCTCGGGTGCGGTGGAGGTGTGCCCGTGTTGGCGTTCTGGCAGAACTAGTGGCCGAGCCCACCGAGCTCGCCATGAGACCACAGCGTGTTGTAGCAGTTCTCGATGTTCTCGGCGCTGATCTGAGCGTTGTGTGGCCAGCTCGCCACGTACAAGGGCCACTAGACCTGACCTGCGTTGTCCTTTGGGTCATGCCAGCCGTTGCCTACGTACGGCACGATCATCGTGCTGTCGGAGCCGTAGGCGCCGAGATCTTCGGGACCACCCAGTAGTCGAGGTTGTTGAGGAGGTGGTCTTCTTTGTATATCTCCTGGCCGGTCTTGGCTACCCGTACGAGGTTGTAGTAGGCCTCTTCGGCTGAGTGGTGTAGCGGCTAAGCGATGCGACGAGGTACTGGAGGACAGTCCCGGCGACGGTAATACTCACGGGCGGGCTCCAAGCGAAGTAGGCGCGCCCGTTGATGGTCTGTCGCAGCGAGGCGTTCTGGTCGGTGTCGCAGGCTCATGGTTGCTCCCCATCTCTAGGCCCGCTTGTCATCGACAGTTTGCCCCCCCAAAAAAAAGCCCGGGCAGGTTCAGCCGATCTTATCCGCCGTTTTGTACTACTATCGGTCGCATGGTTCGCGTCAAGGTGAGCGTTACGGTCGACCCGGACGTGCTGCACGAGGTCGACAATTATGTCGGAGAGCACGATGGGCTCGACCGGAGCAAGGTAGTGGACGAGGCTCTTGTGCTGTGGCTGGCCCGTCGTCAGGACGAGGCCATGGAAGAGCAGTTCTCAGGGGAGGGGGCACCGCCTGACGAGGTGGAGTCGTGGCGTTCGATCCGACGAGCCACGGCCGCACGACGCCTCCAGAGATCATGACCCCGAGTGCATCGCCCCAGTCGCCTCGCCGGGGCGAGTTCTGGACGGCCTACACGCCCGGGCAGCCCGACGACCCCCACCAACCGCGACCCGTGCTCGTCATATCAGAGGACGTTCGTAACCGGCTCCGCGACGACGTCATTGTCGTGCCTGCTTTCTCGGCTGGACGTAGCGGACCTACCCGTGTGCCCGTCCCGGCCAGTTCCGGCGGCCTGCCCTTCAACAGTCTGCTGTTCTGCGAGGAAGTCACGACCATCGACAAGGACTTCCTCCGGCGGGGGCCCTGGGGCCTCGCGTCGAGCCCGGCACCGTGGCGGCCGTGGTCCGAGCTATTAGGCGGGCAATCGGGGAGGTGGTGCCTTCCTAGCGTGGCCCGTGGTCCCTCGTTTAGCTTTGACGGAAGGCCGGGCCCCTTTAGGTCAGCGGGCCGACGGCCTTAGCCCGCTGATCTTTGGCGCCGGGCGCTAGTCGGCCCACTAGACCGTGAACTTCTCCAGATTCTGAAGCGCCCCAGTACCAAGTGCCGGCGTCACCCTGGACGTCGGCCGGAGGACCGGACGTGGGCACGGACACGGTGTCGCCGTTGTCGTACCCGTCGACCTTGCATCCTTCGGGCACGCACTCGCCCCAGAGAACATAGTTGTTTGCGACCGACACGCTGGTGACGGTGACACCGGCGCCGGGGGCTTGCAGCTGGTAGACCGAGCCGTACGGGCCGGGGAAGAGGTTGACCGAGCCATTGGCCTCGCCAAAATTGACGTTGGCGTCCGTTGGCGTCGGCGGGTACATCGCCGTGATCGCGCTCGCCGCCGATACGACCGTAGTAGTCGTGGTCCCGCCCCACCCGCCGCCGCCGGGCCCCACGCCGCGCCACATCGCCACCGGGGCGGTGGAGCTGGTCGGGACGCGCAGGATCTTGGTCCCCGACGAGTAGTAGAGCACCGGCCCGTCGAGCCCGAGATGTGCGAACGTCCCCCCGGGGACGAGGGTCTGGACCGTGCCGCCGGCGATCGCCATCCTGCGGATCCCGGCGGCGTCGGCCCAGTAGAGCGACGACCCGTCGGTCACGAGGTCGCGGTTGCCAATGACGGCCGGGGAGGTGGCGAGCCCGAGGGCGGCACCGCCGGCGAGGGGCACTCGCATGATCTCGGATTCGTTCTGCGCGGGGTAGTTGGCCACGAAGTAGCCGTACCAGTTGCCACCCACGTTGGCGTAGGTGATCGCTTCGAAGTCGACCGGCGAAGTCGCGGGCATGGACTCCTGGTACAGGGCGCGCTCCTGGCCGGGCTGGTTGTCCTTTGAGGCCCGGAAGACGTCGGCGTGCGAGATGCCGTCCAGGGTTTGGTCTGCTGTCCAGTAGAGGTTGGCGGCGGACTGGACGAGGCGGTCGGGCTGTGTATAGGAGAGCGTGGTAGGGAGCCCGGGGCCCGGGAAGTGGACGAAGTTGTCCGGCCAGGGCTCAGCCCCTGGGGTGTCTGGCTCGTTCAAGATCGACGCCCAGCCGTAATAGTCCGTGTCGGTGGACCAGTTATCTTGGGAAATGACGATGTAGCCGTCTTCCGGCCCGATCGCCTCGACGACGGCGACGTGCCCGTCGGGCCCGATGACACCGTTATTGTCGTTCGTGTACCACTGCGCCACCGATCCCACCGTAGGGGTGTGGTTGACCATGAAGCCGTCTTCCCGAGCCCCGGTCGCCCAGTTCATGGCGTTAATAGGTAGAAGGTGCTTTGGGGTGGGGACACCGTAGACCGTAGATTCCACGAAAGCTGCGTAGTTGGTGCAGTTGGCCCACGTGCCGCCGGGCGCGGTGTCCTGGTCGGGGGGCATACGCCAGTACGACGTTTTATATTCGTTCTGGAAGTCGTGGGTTGTGTAGGGGGCGGTGCTGCAAGCGCTGAAGCCTTCACACAGCGGCGCCGCGGGAGGCGCCGCCCAAGCAGCGGGTGCTAAAGGCGCTGGGATGAGCGTCGCCCCGCCGATGAGCCCGGCCACGAGCGTGACCGCGGTCAACGTCCGTTGGCCGCGACCTCGCCCCAAGCCGCTCCTTCTTTGGAACACGCTCGTCTCCTTTCTTGGCCGCTCGTCGAGCGCCGGGCGCGTGACCCAACCAGCGTGGCACACTGTGACTGCGGACGGGACGGCTTGGTGGTTGGCCCGAAAGCCTGTCCATGGGACCGTGGTCTCAGTTAGGTGAAGGCGGCACCCGGTGGCATACGCGGGTGCCGCTGCCCGCGCCGGCGGGAGGTCGCTCAATCGTCGATCGGTATCGTCCAGACGGCTCCGTTGGCACTACCGACAATGTTGGTCGTAAGCGAGGGCACGCACTGGCCGAGCGTCGGGTCGTTTGAGCAGCCGTCGGCGTCGAAGTCGACGGCCTCGATGTCGTAGACGTGGCCCGATAGGGGAGAAAACTCCCAGGTATCGCCGGTCGTCTCGCCACATCCGTCGTCGGACCAGCCCGGCTGCACTGTGCCCATGTCAGTCCAGCCGCTGCGCGTCGTCTCGTCCTGGGCCCACATCTCGAGCGGCCGGTCTTCGGAGTAGCAGTTGTAGGCGACGACCAGCCTGACGCCAGCCGAGGTCGTTGGCGGGGGCGAGGGGGGGTTAGCGTCTTCTTCAACCACTCGATGTCGGGACCGTAGGTTTGGTCATGCTCGACCAGGAAGTCGTCTGCGGCACTGTTCCAAAGGGCGAACTCGGAGCTGTCGAGGGTGGTGCCCGTCGTCGCGCCAAGTAGGTACCACTGGTAGACGGGCGTGCTCACCAGGTGGAGCGAAACGCCCCATGTCTGGTAGGCGTACTCCAACCATCCACCACCCCAAACGCGGAAAGCGACTGCCTCGCCGTACATGATGACCGGTGTGCCCGTGGCTTGCACCTTCCACAACGAGGTCTTGTTGGTGAAGGCCAGGTCGACGCCGCAGCCGCAATGAAAGGGGAGGAAGCTGAAGGTATTTTGGCTCCAGATGAGGTGGTCGGCGGAGCCGTGCTGGCTGTTTACCAACGGCCCCGTGCCATCGTTCGTGCTGCTCAGCCCAGACCACTGGATAACGGGTGCGTTTTCTATGACAGGAACGCTGGGAAGGCTGGGGTTGGGCCGGACCGTACACTCAATTTGGCTGTCGCCGTCACCCTGGGCGTTCACGGCCGCGACAACGTAGCACTGCCCGCCTTGGCCGGTGCCGGTGTCGGTCCACGAGTAGACCTGGCCCGCCTGGGCCCCAGTAACAGCGGTGACCTGGTCGACAACCTGCCGGTTGCCCTGGCTGTCAAGGCGGTAGACGATGAAGCTGCTCGCGGTGACCGAACGGTTGTACCAAGAAACCACTACGTCGGCCTGAGAGGCCTGTAACGGGCATAACCCTGGGGCCGCAGGGGGGCCGGGTATGAACACGGGGGCTGCCGTTACAGGGGGAAGCGGCACGGGCGACCGCCTCACCCCTCCACACGGCGTGCTCGTCGCCAGGCCGACCGGTGGGGCTCCCGGGCGGTGCACGGCTGTGGCGGCCGCCACCCCCGCTCCGGGGTCAGTCGATGAAAAAGTGCCGGCCAGGGCGGGACTGGCTAAGGAGGCAACCGCCGCAACGGCCACGGCGGCGATGTGCCCGTTGGCTCTTCTTGCGAACATCCTCAGTTCCTTTCTTTCTCCTTGGCAACGGGACGTTCCCGCACCTAAAGCTGCGTGAGCCGCAACCGCGCTCCGCCAGGGCGGGCTAGCGGCACGTCGGAGCGGTCCGGTTCGCGCCTGGGCGCCGGCCCGACCACATGGCCGGCCCGGGACGGGGCCAGGGCGAGAAGTTGTCGCCTCATGCTGCCGCTCCGGTGTCGCTGACCGCCCCTGTTAGACGGTCGAGGTCCAATGACGCGCTGTGCCGCGGCGACGCGCACCGCCTCGATCGACTCCGCCCGGTAGAGGTGGATGCACGTCTCGTCCTCCGGGATGAGGATCGAGCGGACGTGGTAGACCCGCGTGCCCCTCGTGCCGCAGCTGATCGGCGGCCGCTCGTGCGGCCTTGGCGCAGCGCCCCGGCCCCTGCGCAGCCTCGGAGGGAAGGTAGTGCTCGCCCACGAACTCTCGCATCGAGGAACACCGTACGGGCGGCCCGGTGTCGGCGAAATAACGGAAAACCTGGCTCTATTGCGGCCCGCGATCGCTCATGAGCCTCCGGTCAGCCGCTTGGCGAGCTGACCGCGCGAGCGAACGCCGAGCTTCGCGTACACCCGCGCCAGGTGGACCTCGACCGTGTTCACCGTCACGTACAGGGCCGCCGCGATCTGCTTGTTGGAGAGGCCGTCTGCGGCGAGCTCGCTCACCTGGCGCTCGCTGGGCGTCAGGTCGCCCCCTGCTCGCCGGCGCCCACCGACGCGCTCGAGCTCTGAGCTGGCGCGTGCGGCCCAGCCGTCTGCGCCCAGCGCCGAGAACGAGACGGCGGCGCGCTCGAGCGATTCGCGGGCCGTGCGCGCCACTGCTTCAGGCGCCGCTGAGCGCGGCCGAGCGCGAGCAGGCACCGGGCGCTGTCGAAGCGCGACCCAAGACCCGCAAGATCGACCGATGCCTCGGCCAGCGACGCAGTACCCGTCTCGACATCGCCGCCCGTCGCCAGCTCCAGGGCCCCGGCACAGCGCTTGAAGGTGGCGTTCGCCCAGGGGTGGTCCTGCTGCGCAGCCAGCTCGCCCAGCCGGCGCGCCACCTCGCTCGCATCCTCAAAGCGCGCCAGCTCGCTCAACGCTTCGACGAGATCCGGCGCGACTGGGAAGGCGCCCGGGTCGAGCACACCCTCCCGCTCGCAGTGCTCCCACACGGCCCACAGATCCACAACGGCCCTGTCGGGCACGAGACCGAGCAGGGCGTTGACCCCCGTGCCCGGCGCGCCTCGAGTTCGTCCCACATGCTCCCGGCCGCTTGTGCCAGCCTGATCGTCTCATCGGCCCAGCGCTGCGCCACCTCGCTTGCGCCACGCTGCACCTCCAGCAGGGCGCGACAGCGCGGGTACTGCGGCCGGAACTGCGTCTCGTAGTCGGATGACTCGCCCCATTCATCGAGCAGCGATGCCGCGGCGGCGAGGTTGCCGGCCCGAAGCTCGACCTCGACCATGTGCATGCGGACCATGGCGTAGGAGGTGAGGTCGCCACGATCGTCGGCGAGCGCCTGCAGCGACCGCAGCAGCTCGCGGGCGCTGGTCAGCTCGCCGCGCCACAACAGCCTCTTGGCCACGACGCGCTCAGGGGACGCCGATATGTACGCGCTGACGTCGGTGGTCGCACCCGACCGGGCCGCCAGGTCGTCAAGCGGGCGTCCCCTCAGCCCTAGCGGCCACGCCAGTGACCACAGAGCGTACCGCTGCACGGACTGATCGGTGGCAAGCGTGAGCGCCTGGCGCGCCCACGCCTCGGCCTGCCCGAGCTGCGACACGCCCGCCGCCGCGGCGTTGCCAGCCTTCTTGGCCAGTACGCGCGCTTTCAGGTTGCGGTCCCCGCCGCACTCGCCGAGCGCCTGGTCGAGGTAGCGGTCCTGGTCCACCCGGCTGCGCACGTCGTCGCCCTCGCTTAGTGAAACCAACGCACGCGCCCGCGCCGGGCCCGCCGACAGCGACGGCAGCGCCTCTCGGAGGAGCACGCTCATACGTCTCAGTTCGCCGGCATCGTCGAGGCGCTCGGCCAGTTCCAGCACCCGCTCCACGCGCTCTGGTGCGTCTGGTGGAGTCAAGCGCAGCGCCTGTGTGGCGAGGAGCGCCGCCTCGCGACGCGAGCCTCGTACGCGAGCCGCTTCGGCCGCCGTGGCCACGCGCGCCGCCAGGGCACGGTCGGGCCCCGCGTTCGCCAGCGCCAGGTGCATTACCCGTCCCGGCTCCTCCCGGACGACCCGGGATAGCGCCAGGTGCAGCTCGCGCCGCTGTCGCGGGCGTGCCCGGCTCTCGGCTGCGGTCCCCAGCAGCGGATGAGCAGGCCGCACCCGCTGGCTGTCGACCACGACCACGCCGGTATGAACTGCGTCGTCGAGCGCGTCGGCCTCGACGATCGACAGGACTTGGTCGGTCGCCAGGTCCCCGCACAGCGCCACCGTCAGCAGTACATGCTGGACCGCGGGCGCCAACCGGCTAACACGCTCGCTGAGCATCTCCTCGACAGAGCCCGGCAACGGTAGGCCATCTGTGGCCCAACGTTCGGGGTCATCGAGCAACGACCGGCCCAGCTCGAGCGCGAACAGCGGGTTGCCTCCCGTGGCATCCACGATCTGCCGCAGGCGCTGACGCGAGATCGTCAGGCCCAGCCGTTCGAAGAGCAACCGGCGCAGCGCGCCGAACGACAGCGGACCGACCTGCAGCCGCTCGACCACGCCCCTCGACAGGACCGCCTCTAAGGCGCCAACGGGCCCCGGTCGGCGGGCGAGGAGGAACGTGGCACGGCCATCCTCGAGCCGGCGGGCGAGGAAGGCCACCGCGTCTGCCGACGGCCCGTCCAGCCATTGCAGGTCGTCGATGGCAACTACGACCGGCCGGCGGGCGGCAAGGGCGCGTACCACGCCCAGCAAACCCAGCGTGACGAGGTGCACCGCGGTTGGCCCAGTGCCGGGGGCGGTCCGCAAAAGCGCCTCGTCGAGGGCGCGGCGCTGCACGATCGGCAGGGTCGAGAGGTCGGCCTCGTCGAGGCGGTCGCAGAGGTCGATGAGACCGGCGAACGGCCGCCGCGCCGCGCTCTCGCTCGGCCGGGCCGCGAGCACACAGCCGCCCCGGTCCCGGGCGTCACGCACAGCAGCCTCCCACAGCGTCGTCTTGCCGATACCGGGTACACCGATCAAAACGATCGAGCTTCCGGGCCGGGCCTCGCGCACGAAATGACCAAGACGCGAAAGCTCCGCCTCGCGCCCGACAACCGACAGTCCGCCCGGGCTACGTCCGCGGTCGTCCACTCGCGCTCCTATGGTCCCAACGTCCGTCCCGTGCGCAGGCAACCTCGACCAGCGGTACCCTCAAAGGTCGCTCTAGGCAGGCGGCAGATAGGGCCATGGTCGAGGGCGCCGCGAGATGAGGTCCCGCCTCGGGCCCGCTTTCAGGAGCGCTCGAAGACGGTCGAGAACACTTCCTTATTACTAGTTGAGTAAATAGTCCTTATCTGGACAGGGCCTGTCGAGGTCATGCCGAGGTTGTCAGTCTGGAGCCCAGGGCTGGCGGAGCCGAACGGGTACCCATTGATCAAGGCGCTAGAGAAGACCAGGGTGCCAAAGTCTGGCACCGCCGATGTCACGCCCGAGGCCCCCGGGAAGTCACCGGCCACGACGCCCTCGCTCGTGCCGCTGCCTGCCCCGCGGCTGGTAGCGATGAACTTGTGCGTCATGTCGATCACCGAGCTCGTCACTTGCGAAACGCTCTGGGACACGGCGAACTCGACCCTGTCCCCAGGATGGGCCACATCGCGGGCGAAGTTGTCGATGCCGCCATTGACTATTAGCGATGGGTAGTAGCGGGCTACGCCTGGCGGAGTGCAAGCTAGGTACAGACGGGCGTAAGAGTTGACGGATTGGATGCCGACGCCGACGTAGATCGAGCGCGCCGCCGCTGGCCTGGTTTTGCAGCTGAGCTCGGGCACGACAATGGTGGCGCTCACAGCCCCCGGTACCGCGATGTAACCGGCGAAATCGTAGCCGGCAAAATCAGTACTTTGTGTGCTGGGTGGCGGTACCGCCGTAGCGAGCACGGGCGGCGCCAGCCCGACCGTGGCCAAGATCCCTACAGCGAGCCCTAATGCCCTCCGCGTCATGCGCCCGTGCGCCTTCACGGTAGGTTCACGCGCACCGGCACATCGCTCCCTTCGTAGCTCCCGTCACCGAGCTGGCCGAAGTTGTTGGCGCCCCAGGCCAGCACCACTCCGCTAGAGGTCACCGCCAAGCTCTGCAACTCGCCCGCGGCGATGGCGGTCGCCTTCATGCCCGCGGCAGCCTCACCTTCACCGGCACATCGCTGCTCGCGGTGCTGCCGTCACCGAGCTCGCCGTCTGCGTTGTCGCCCCAGGCGAACACGGCGCCGCCCGAGGTCACGGCCAGGCTATGCCCGGGACCGGCGACGTACGCGCCCACTCCGTAGAGCGGACCGCCGGCCGCCACGGCGGTAGCCCTGGTGCCCGCGGGCAGCTTCACCTTCACCGGCACATCGCTGTTCGCGGTGCTGCCGTCACCGAGCTCGCCGTCTGCGTTGTCGCCCCAGGCGAACACGGCGCCGGTCGAGGTCACCGCCAGGCTGTAGTACCCGCCGGCCGCCACGGCGGTACCCTGGTGCCCGCGGGCAGCCTCACCTTCACCGGCACATCGCTGTTCCCGGTGCTGGCGTCACCGAGCTCGCCGTCTGCGTTGAAGCCCCAGGCCAGCACCGCGCCGGCCGAAGTCAGGGCCAGGCTATGCAAGGAGCCAGCGGCGACGGCGGTCACCGTCGTGCCCGCGGGCAGGCTCACGTTCACGGGCACATCGCTGGACCCACCCGTGCCGCCGTTGCCGAGCGCACCATAGAGGTTTAGCCCCAGGAAAGCACGGCGCCGGTCGAAGTTACCGCCAGGCTGTGCCCGGCGCCAGCGGCGACGGCGGTCACCCTCGTGCCTGCCGGCAGGTCCACCTTCACCGGCACGGCGCTGTCAGCCGTGCTCCCGTCGCCGAGCTCGCCGTCGTCGTTCTTGCCACAGTTCAACACCGCGCCGGTCGTGGTCACGGCCAGGCTGTGGGCGAAGCCGGCGGCTATCCCGGTTACCTTCGTGCCCCCGAGCAGCCCCACCTTCAGCGGCACATCGCTGCTATTCGTGCTCCCGCGGCAAAGCTGGCCGGTCACGTTCCAGCCCCAAGCGAACACGGCGCCGTTCGAGCTCAGCGCCAGGCTGTGGTACAAGCCGCCGGCAACCGCAGTTATTCTCATCGCCACCGAAGGCTGGCGCGGCACGCCGGCTCTTCCCGCCGCGGACGCGGGTGCTACCGCCAGGCCCAGCGGCACCAGGACGAGCCCAAGCGCGCACCCCGCTGCCCGCAAACTCGAGCGATCTGCTCCAGGCCGCATCAGCGGTCGAAACTACCACCGCCGGCCTTGGCCCACAATGGTCGTCTCCCCAGTAGGGGCCACAATTTCCCGGGTGAGTTGGTCGCTGACCGCTTTACGCGCGACGTAGCGTTGGAACAGGACCGGCCTGCCGAGCAAGGCGAAATCACACCACCACGACGTTTTCGCCCGGGTACGACACGTTGACATCCGCGTGGTCTGCGCCCACTTCGGGTTGCCGTCGTTGCTCCACATCACCAGGGCCGCCGGGGCGTGGACGAGGCGAGACGGACGCGCCGAGACGCTCGGTCCGGGCACGGCCCGCCCACAACGCCAATATCCCAAAGCGGTCCTTCAGTTCGGACCAAGGGCGAGCGTCAGCCCGCCTCCGCTTTGGCGGTGCGCCCTCTCATCCGGGAGCCGGCGTTGGCCAGCGCCGGCGACGGCCCGAGCACCCAGCCCATGGCGCTGGTGAGGGCCCGGCCGCCGGTACGCTGATAAGAGGGCCGGCGGCGGGGCCGGGCACCAAAAGGCCGAGTGGCAAGCGCCACCGCCACGGCACAAGGCTGATGGCAGCGCCGAGGAGCACCGTGTATGCCGGGCGCGCCGCCAGTGGCACCGGCAGACGGGCGAGGAAACGGACGGCTCTGCGTGCCTCGGGCGCAACGGTTTTGCCGGCCAGCTTGGCCTCGGCATAGTCGGCCGGATAGATGACCTCGACCTTCAGCTCCTGGCCCGGCTTGGCGCCGCGGAGGGAGTTGGTAAAGGCCTCAACCGTGTCTTTTCCGCCGATTTCGACCAGCGTGTTCTCGCCGCCAATCGGTTCAGATTCGGCGGGCGCTGCTGGCGCGGATTCGGATTCGGCAGTGAGGTCGGGCGCGGCGTCGGTTGCGGGCATCTGGATCTGGCCCTTGTAGGTGATCTCGGCCCAGTCTCCGTCTTGGAGCGGACGGTCTTCCTCAACCGGCTCGATGGTGGCGCGTGAGTCGCGGAGATGACCGAGCTCGTGCTGGAACTCTTCGTCGGTGACTTCGACCGAAGGCTTTGCAACCTTGACGTCCTTGTAGCCGTCGATCGAGAAAGCCGGAATGAACTCGAAGACCGCCTTCACGTGGAGCGGGGTTCCGTCTTCGACCGTAAGCTCGGTAACCTGCGGCTGGCCGACGGGACGAATGTTCAGCTCGTTGACACCCCTGTTGAAGCGCTCGGGAAGCAGACTGTCGATGACTTCCTTGCGGATTTCAGCGGCAAAGCGGCGGCGGATGATGGATTCCGGCACCTTTCCGGCGCGGAAACCGGGGATTTTGGCGTACCTGCGATAGTTGGCGGCGACTTTGCGGAAAGCCGCGGCGACTTCATCGGCCGGGACGTCAATGACCAGTTCGCGGGTGCATTCGGGGTTTAAAACCGGGCCGTGCTGGTGGTCGTGAGCTGCTTCGGCATGATCGTGCTGGTGCTCAGGTTCTGCCGTTTCCGGTTTGCTTTCGAGGGTGCCGCTGGGAGCTCAAGATTCTACCTTCCGGGCGAGTTCGCCAATTGCGGCCACGGGCTGAAAATGAAGGAAATACAGCGCCGTTTGGCCGAGGAAATGCCTTTCTCAATGGTACGGGGGTTTCAAGGAAGGGTCAAACCGGAAGGACAGTGGTCTGTGATCAGTGGTCGGTGGTCAGGGTCAGGGAGCAGAGATTAGAGAGCAGAGAGCGCAGATCAGGTGAAGCGCCTGAGGATCAATGCGACGGCGGTTCATTGCTCGGCAAGTTGGGGCTTGCGAACGTAAGGCAGAAAGCGAGGATGGGCGGCGCCGCACTGGGCGTAGTTGGCCCGGGCTTCGTTCAGGCTCAATTGGCCGTTGACGGTGAGGCGGACGTCCGTAGCGTCATCGTCTTCCTGGCCGTCGTCCTCCCACCAGCAGACTGGGCACAGCTTGAGGGCTGCCGGGGCATCGAGAGTCTTGTGACCGCAGCAGGGGCAACGGAAGCGCACTTCAACGTCAGGGCTCACACCAAAATGGACGGCGAACCACCGGCCTGGATTACGAGAGACTGTGCCCATACAGCATTTGTCGACAATCGGCCCCCTTGGGTTTGCTCACGCAGGCCACTTTGAATGACGAAGGTCACGTAGCGAGAGCGTGACCTGACCACTGAGCCTTCCACCGTTTCTCGCACCCTGGCGAAAAACCGGATCGAGTGTTTTTGGAGGCCGTTCAGGCGCGGCCGGCAAACTCGCGGGTTTCGGTATAGACTCGGACCTTTTCGCCCTCCTGAATGAAGAGCGGGACTTTGATTTCGAGGCCGGTTTCGAGGCGGGCGTGCTTGGTGACGTCTCCTGATGTATTGCCGCGCACTCCGGGCTCGGTGTAGGCCACTTTGAGCTCAACCTGTGAAGGCAACTCCAGGCCGATGGGGTTGCCGTTGAACTTGTGCAGCTTGATGAGCGCACCTTCGACCAGAAACTCCAACGCATTGCCGACCATGCTCGGAGAGAGCGTGTGCGTATCGAAGGTTTCCTGATCGAGAAAGTGCGAGCCCTCGCCATCGCTGTAGAGGTAGGAGGATTCGACCAGCTCGAGGTCCGGCTCCTTGAACTTTTCGCCGGCCTTGAAGGTCTTGTCGAAGACGGCGCGCGTGAGCAGGTTGCGCATCTTCAGCCGGACGAGCGTCTGCCCGCCGCGGGCCGTGGGCGTGGAGATTTCGGCCTCAAGGCAGTAATAAGGAATGCCTTCATGCTCAAAGACCATCTTGCGTTTTACGTTGATTGCTTCAATCAGTGCAGCCATGGGTTCCCTAAAATGAAGGTTCGATCGGGCGAGGAGCGCAAGGAGCGCTTTGCCGTTTCCTTCTCATTATAGGGAGGCGGACCGCATCACTCTGCAATGCGCATTCATGCTGGCCTCATCCGTATTTCCGGTGACTCGCGAGCCAATAATTTCAGTCGTCCTTTTTGACTACGAGGTTTTTCGCTGATTCAATGCAGGCAGCCTGCATTGTTTCAGGCTTTTCGCCGTTCAGTGGGCAAACCTCAAAGTCACCGTAGAGAATATTCGGCCACGGGCCTTTTACTGAATTCCAAAGCGTGTCTTCGACATTCGATGGTAACTGCGGCCTCTCGTTGTCGAGCGCGTAATTGCCCTGTGCCCTTCCATTGAAGGCGGCTGGGCCGCTGTAGATTCCCAAGAGCCGATTGGTTCCAATCTTCCATAGCCTGTACGACGGATTTCCATTCGCAAGCGACAGCCGACCGCGCGCCCAGTAGCACGAATGCGCAATCTCGGGCGTCTTGCAAGGAATGGTTCGCTTAGGGTTCTTCGGTTGGCCGGGAATTGTTCCGCACGTTAGAAAGATTCCAACCCAAGCCGCGGCTTGCTTCATGCGAGCTAACATAACGTACACCTTAGGCTCCGCCGGAGCGGTTGTCCTCTTATCGGCGACATTTTCGCCTGAGCGATCTGGGGTTGCCCTACCTTTTTACGCTTCGACCGGAAACTTAGTTGGCCAACGCCGCAATTTCCGAGAAGAGGACGGTAAACGACGTCCCTGGAAGTTCAAACGCCGCAGCCAATTTGAGCTGCCCCTGCCCATAGCGATAAAAAAGCTGCTTGGTTGGCTCGATGAGCCAGATTGCGGCGATGCCCATGCGTTCGTAGTCGGCAAGCTTCTCGAGCATCCGCGTCATGGTGTCTTCCGGCGAGAGGATCTCAAACACCGCCACGGGCGCATGCGTAATGATTTGCTCGCGGGGCGCTTTGCGGCTGAGGAGGGTGACGTCGGGAACGCGGAAGCGATGGGGCGCGACTTGTACCCTCAACTCCGGACGCGCATGGATGTCCAACTTATCTTGCCGGGCCGTAAAAAAAGCAACCAGGATTGCCTGCCATGTTGCATGGTCGTACTCGCCCACCGCTCTCTCCTCGATCACGCCATCGACGTATTCGCAGTCGGGGTCCGAGGCCATCCTCAGGTATTCCTCGACTGAGATAAGGGAAGATTGGGCAGCCATGGCGAAATACTCCGTGGTTGATATTGTACGCCCGAAACGAATCGCGGCCCGGTTCAGCCTTCTTCCGCTTCGCGCAGCTTGGCGATGACGGTGAAGTCTTCGAGAGTCGTCACGTCGCCCTTGATTTCGCCGTGGGTGGCGAGGTCGCGGAGCAGGCGTCGCATGATTTTGCCACTGCGGGTTTTGGGCAGCGCTTCGGTGAAGCGGATATCGTCGGGGCGGGCGAGCGCGCCGATTTCCTTGGTGACCCACTTGCGCAGCTCGTCCTTGAGCGCCTCAGAGGGCTGGTTGCCTGATTCGAGCGTGACGAAGGCTGCGATGGCCTGGCCTTTGAGATCGTCGGGGCGGCCCACGACGGCGGCCTCGGCAACTTTCTCATGCGCGACGAGCGCGGACTCGACTTCCATGGTGCCGAGGCGGTGGCCGCTGACGTTAATGACATCGTCGACGCGACCCATGAGCCAGAAGTAGCCGTCGGCGTCCTGGCGGGCGCCGTCGCCGGTGAAGTAGCAGCCGGGAACGTCGGACCAGTAGGTCTTCTGGTAGCGCTCATTGTCGCCGTAAATGGTGCGGGCCATCGACGGCCAGGGCTTGCGGACGACAAGGAGGCCGCCGGAGCCGGCGGGGACGGCTTCAAAATGGCCATTGGCGTCGGGGCGCGTGACGACTTCAGGCTGGATGCCGAAGAAAGGGCGCGTGGCCGAGCCGGGCTTGGTGGGAACCGCGCCGGGGATGGGCGCGATCATGATGGCGCCAGTCTCAGTCTGCCACCATGTGTCGACGATCGGACAGCGGTTGCGGCCGATCTTCTCGCGATACCACATCCAGGCTTCAGGGTTGATGGGCTCGCCGACGGTGCCGAGCAGGCGGAGAGATCTGAGATCGAATTTGTCGACGAACTCATTGCCCCACTTGATGAAGGCGCGGATGGCCGTGGGCGCGGTGTAAAAGATGGTGACGCGATGGTCGTCGACGATTTTCCAGAAGCGCGAAAAGTCAGGGAAATTCGGAGCGCCCTCGTACATGAGGACCGTTGCACCGTTCTGCAGCGGGCCGTAGACGACATAAGAGTGGCCGGTGACCCAGCCGATGTCGGCCGTGCACCAGTAGACGTCATCATCGCGCAGGTCGAAGACGTATTTGCTGGTCAAATAGGTCTGCACAGCATAGCCGCCCGTGGTGTGCAGCAGGCCCTTGGGCTTGCCGGTCGAGCCGGAAGTGTAGAGGATGTAGAGCGGATCTTCCGAGTCCATGGGCTCGGCGGGACATTCAGGCGCGGCCTTGTCGACGAGATCGTGCCACCAGTGGTCGCGGCCTTTAACCATGTTTACAGCGGAGCCGGTTCGCTTGTAGACCACGACGTGCTTGACGGTGGGGCAGGCGGGCATGGCTTCATCGACAGTCGCCTTGAGCTTGATTTCGTTGCCGCGGCGATAGCTCGTGTCCTGGGTGATGATGGCGACGCAGCCGCAGTCGGCAACACGGTCGGCGATGGCGTTGGCGGCGAATCCGCCGAAGATGACGGAGTGGACGGCGCCGATGCGCGCGCAGGCAAGCAAGGCGATGGCGAGCTCGGGTGTCATGCCCATGTAGATGGCAACGCGATCGCCTTTCTGAATTCCAAGGGACTTGAGGGCGCTGGCGAAGCGCTGGACCTCCGCGTGAAGTTCGGCATAGGTGAGGCGGCGAATCTCGCCCGGCTCGCCTTCCCAGATGAGCGCAGTCTTACTTGCTCGTTCGCCGAACGCGTGGCGGTCGACACAGTTGTAGCTGAGGTTGATTTTGCCGCCGACGAACCACTTGGTCCAGGGCAGATTCCACTCGAGAACTTTGTTCCACGGCTTGAACCAGTGCAGATCCTTCGCAACGCCGGCCCAGAACTTTTCGGGATCGTCGATGGATTGCTTGTAGAGGGCTTCGTATTCCGCGAGGCTTTTGATATGGGCCTTGGCACTGAACTCCGGCGGAGGGGGAAAGACGCGGTTTTCGCGCAGAGTGGAGTCGATATCGCGGTTGGCGACGGAAGCGGGCGTCAAAGACATGCAGGGTCCTTTAAATGAGAGCGTTTGGAGTGCGATCCCACCCTCGGCGTCCGCCGCGGCGGACGCCAAGGATGGGGCAACCAGGATCCGGGCGCGGGAGAAGCCTCGGCTGAAACTTTAGCGGGTGAGGCGCAATTGACGCAAGGGATGAGGGATCAGTTCTGCTGTGCTGTGCCGTGACTCCTGCTCTCCCATGTCTCAGAAGCGAGACCTGGGGCACCCGGCAGGATGAGCGCGTGATGGCGCGCAGGTGCGGGTTGGCGCACTTCTGCTACGATGTTTCGCTTAAGAGGGAAAGAACGATGAAGGCACTCATGATTCGCAACTTGGCTCTGCTCGCTGGCATGGTTGTAGTGCTGGCTCCTTGCTGTCATGCGCAGTCCCGCTTGGCTGGAGATTGGCAGGGCACGCTGAGCGCCGGAAGCGTCCAGCTTCGGCTCGTGCTTCATGTGACGGCGGCGAAGGATGGAAGCCTGGCGGCGACGCTCGACAGCGTGGACCAGGGCGCTTACGGGATTCCGGTGACCAGTGTGACGCTCAAGGATTCCAAGTTCAGCCTGGTGGTTGATGCGGTGCATGGAACGTATGAAGGAACGGTGAACAAGGACGGGAGCGAGATTGACGGCACATGGTCGCAGGGCATGCCGGTCGATCTCAATTTCCACCGCTCGGCTACGCCGCTGCCGCCGCCCGCCCCGCCAAAGCCCGCGGCGCCGACGGATATCGACGGCACATGGACGGGAACGTTGAATACCGGCGCGACCGAACTGCATGTGATTTTCAAGATTGTGAACACGGCGGACGGTTTGACCGCCCAGATGCAAAGCCCCGATCAAAGCCCGGTGTGGATTCCAGCGACCTCAGTGACGCGCGTCGGTTCCACTCTGATCATTACTCTGTCGGGGCTTGGAGCCTCGTTCGAGGGCGCGATCGGCGGAGACTCCGGATCGATTGACGGCTCGTTTACGCAAGGCAATGTGAAACTTCCGCTGGTGCTGAAGCGGGCCAAGACTTAACTTGCGTGAAACGGAAGCTCAAAGCTGGAACTATCGGAAAGCACTGATGGAAGCAAAAGCCCCGCTCGAATGCGGGGCTTTGTGTTTGACGCGAACCGCGCGGATCCGGCTCAGTGCGGCTTGGCGACTTCAGTGGCGGAGGAGATTTTGGCTTCGGCTTCGGAGATAACGCGGAGCGCTTCGTCGTAGGCTTGTTCGCTTTCGCCGGCTTCATGCCACATTTTCTGGCCGCGATCGAGTTGCTGCTGGGCGCGCTGGATGTCGATCTCCTCGGGCTTGAGCGCGTCGGAGGCGAGGATGGTAACGCGGTTGGGCAGGACTTCAACGAATCCCCAACTGACGTTGTAGCTCGATGTTTCAGGGCTGGTCGATTCGAGGCCCGCGCCGGTATGAATGCGCACGTCGCCCGCGCCCAGCTCTGCCACCAGCGGAGCGTGGCCGTAGAGCACTTCCATGTAGCCGGACTTCGAGGGCAGTTCGACAGCCGTCGCCAGGTGCTCAAAGAGCGTGCGCTCCGGAGTGACGAGACGGACGCGAAGTTGGTTGCCGGATGTTGGTTCAGCCATAATTTGCTCCGGGCTGCTAGCTGCTAGCTTCTAGCTCCTAGCTCATTTTGCGAGAGCGAAAACCGTAAATCCCGCAAGAAGAGGCTGAAAGCTAGTAGCTAGCAGCTATAAGCTGCTTTTACACCGTTGCTTTCAGTTTCTCGGCGGTTTCTAGAACTTCCTCGATGCCGCCCTTCATGTAAAACGCCTGCTCGGGGACATCATCGTGCTTGCCTTCGATGATCTCCTTGAACGCGCGGACCGTGTCGGCGATTTTGACGTATGCGCCGGGAATGCCCGTGAACTGCTCGGCCACGTGGAAGGGCTGCGAAAGGAATTTCTGCACCTTGCGCGCGCGCGCCACGGTGAGCTTGTCGTCTTCAGAGAGCTCATCGATGCCGAGAATGGCGATGATGTCCTGCAGATCCTTGTAGCGCTGCAGAATCTTTTTCACGCCCTGGGCGACATCGTAATGCTCGTCGCCGACAACGCGCGCAGTGAGAATGCGCGAGGTTGATGCCAGCGGATCGACGGCCGGATAAATGCCGAGCTCGGAAAGAGGCCGCGAAAGCACGGTAGTGGCGTCAAGGTGAGCGAAGGTGGTGGCCGGCGCGGGGTCGGTGAGGTCGTCGGCGGGGACGTAGACGGCCTGAACGCTCGTGACCGAGCCCTTGCTAGTTGAGGTGATGCGCTCCTGCAGCTCGCCCATTTCCGTGGCCAGGTTCGGCTGATAGCCGACGGCCGAAGGCATGCGGCCGAGCAGAGTGGAGACCTCGGAACCGGCCTGCGTAAAGCGGAAGATGTTGTCGATGAACAGAAGCGTGTCTGCGCCTTCCACGTCGCGGAAGTACTCGGCGACGGTGAGCGCGCTGAGAGCGACGCGCAGGCGGGCTCCGGGCGGCTCAGTCATCTGGCCGTAGACGAGAGCGCACTTCGAGTCTTGCCACTTGCCCGGCTTGATGACGCCCGACTCGGTCATTTCAAGCCAAAGATCGTTGCCCTCGCGCGTACGCTCGCCGACGCCGCCAAAGACGGAGAAGCCGCCGTGGTTCTTGGCGACGTTGTTGATGAGCTCCATGATGACGACGGTTTTGCCGACGCCGGCGCCGCCGAAGAGGCCGATCTTGCCGCCCTTCAGAAAGGGCTGGATGAGATCGATGACCTTGATGCCGGTCTCGAACATTTCTTCGCTCGTCGATTGCTCGTCAAAGAGCGGAGCGGGACGGTGGATGGGCATGCGCGTTGTTTCGCCGATCGGGCCGAGATTATCGACCGGCTCGCCGATGACGTTAAGCACGCGGCCCAGCGTCTGCTTGCCGACGGGCATGCGGATGGGGCCGCCGAGGTCGATGGCATTCATGCCGCGGACCATGCCGTCGGTGGCTTCCATGGCCACGGTGCGCACGCGGCCCTCGCCAAGGTGCTGCTGCACTTCGAGGATCACGTTGATGGGCGTGGGGACGGTGAAGCCGTCGCTTACGACGCGCAGCGCCTGATAAATGGGCGGCATGGTGGCTTCTTCGAATTGAACGTCTACGGCCGGGCCGGAGACCTGAATGACTTTGCCGATGTTTTCTGCCATTTTTCTTTGCCTCGGGGGCTAAAGCCCCCTAGAGATTTCTTACGACGTTTAAGCGTCAGGGCTAAAGCCCTGACCTACCAGCCCTGACCTACCAGCCGTAACCTTTCAAACCTGCCGGCTATGTTGTGTGCGGGACTGGAGTCCCGCACGACAGCCGGTCTACCACCCCAGCAAGCCAAAATCGGGCTCGCCGGGGACCCCGGTCTGGAGACCGGCGCTACAAGGCGGCCGCTCCGGAAACGATTTCGATGATCTCCTTGGTGATGGCGGCCTGGCGCACGCGGTTCATGTGCAGCGTGAGGGCGTCAATCATGTCGGAGGCGTTGTTGGTAGCCGAATCCATCGCCGTCATGCGGGCCGCGTGTTCGGCGGCGACCGACTCGGTCATGGCGTGGAAGAGCACGGAAAAAATGTACTGCGGGAGCAGGCTGGCGAAGAGCTCCTCGGCGGGCTGCTCGTATATGTAGTCGACTTCGGCGGTGCCGAATTTCCTGGCTTCTTCGTCGGCCTCGGCGGTGTCGGCAGCCTCGATCTCGATGCCCGCGGAGAGAGCGGCTTCGGCCGCGCGCTCCTTCTCTTCCGCGGAGGGCTCGACGACGCCGGTGATCTGTGGGTTCTCAAGATCGATGAGCGGGAGCACGCGCTCGACGACGACGCGCTGCGCAATGACCGATTTGAACTCGTTATAGACAAGATATGCGGCGTCGATCTCCTCGTGGACGTAGCGGGAGATGATGTTGTGCGCAAGATCCTGGACGCGCGAAGCTTCGAGTTTGACCAACATGCCGGGATGGTCGCCCGTGACCTCGACCTTGCCCTGGCGCGGGCTGCGGACCTTGTGCGTTGCGCCCTGATCATCGGTCTGGTCGGAATAAAGGGCGGTGGGATAGCGGCGGCGCAACTGGTCGCGGCCCTTGCGGCCGATGGCCTCGATATCGATTTCCTTGTCGGGGTTGCCGTTGATGAACTGATAGGCGGTCTTGAGAATGTTGGCGTTGAAGGCGCCGGCAAAGCCCTTGTCGCCGGAGACGACGATGAGCAGAACGCGCTTTTCGGGCCGGGTGAGGAAGAGCGGATTGCAAAGATTGCCGCTTTTCTCGTCGTACAGATCGACGCGGCGCCGGAGCGACTCGAGCACGCTGACGATCATGCGCGCGTAGGGACGGGCCGCTATGGCGCGCTCCTGCGCGCGGCGCAGCTTGGCCGCGGAGACCATCTTCATGGCCTTGGTGATCTGCCGCGTGTTCTTCACGCTGCGGATGCGACGCCGTAAGTCTAAGACATTAGCCATGCTGTTCTTCGCTAGCTCCTAGCTACTAGCTTCTAGCCTCTAGCCGTTCGTAGCGATCGAGGCCTTCTTCGTCTTTCCCAAGTCCAAGCGCGCTCTGAATTCCTCGCGCTGATTGTTGTTTGTTCCCGCAGGATTCAGCCAGAAGCTAAAAGCTAGGAGCTAAAAGCTGCTTTACGCCGTTGCGGCGGCCAAGTCCGCCTTGAAGTTGGATGAATACTCCTTCAGCGCCGCGTGCAGGCGATTGCGGAGATCGTCATCGAGAGACTTCTTTTCGGTGATGTCGGCCAGGAGCGCCTGCTGTGAGTCGGCAAAGTATTTGTGCAGGCCATCCTCATAGGCGCGGATGTCGGAGACTTGCAGATCGTCGAGATAGCCCTGCGTGCCGGCGAAGAGAACCACCATCTGCTGCTGCCATGTGAGCGGGTGGAACTGCGGCTGCTTGAGCAGCTCGGTGAGGCGGACACCGCGGGCCAACTGTTTTTGCGTGAGCGGGTCGAGGTCGGAGCCGAACTGCGCAAAGGCGGCGAGCTCGCGGTACTGGGCCAGATCGAGCTTGAGCGTTGAGCCCACCTGCTTGACGGCCTTGATGGCGGCCGAGAAGCCGACGCGCGACACGGAGAGGCCGACGTTGACGGCGGGACGTACACCGGAGTTGAACAGATCGGTTTCCAAAAAGATCTGGCCGTCGGTGATGGAAATGACGTTGGTGGGAATGTAAGCGGAGACGTCGCCGGCCTGGGTTTCAATGACCGGCAGAGCGGTGAGCGAACCGCCGCCGCGCTCCTTGCTCATTTTGGACGAGCGCTCAAGCAGGCGGGAGTGGAGATAGAAGACGTCGCCCGGGTAGGCTTCGCGGCCCGGCGGACGGCGCAGCAGGAGCGAGATTTCGCGGTAGGCCATGGCGTGCTTGGAGAGATCGTCATACATGACCAGGGCGTGCTTGCCGCTGTCACGGAAGTACTCACCCATCGCGGTCGCGGCATAGGGCGCGAGATAAAGCAGCGGCGCGGGCTCTGAGGCGGAAGCGGCCACGACGATGGTGTGGCCCATGGCGCCGTGCTCGGTGAGCGTCTGCACCACCTGCGCGATCGAGGAGCGCTTCTGGCCGATGGCGCAGTAGATGCAGATCAAGTCGTTCTTGGCGTTGTTAATGATGGTGTCAAGCAGGACGGCGGTCTTGCCGGTCTGGCGGTCGCCGATGATGAGCTCGCGCTGGCCTCGGCCGATGGGGATCATGGCGTCAATGGCCTTGAGGCCTGTAGCCATGGGCTCGCGCACCGGCTGGCGGTCGATGATGCCGGGCGCGAGGCGCTCGATGGGAAGGAACTCGGTGGTGGCGATCGGACCCTTGTCGTCGATGGGCAATCCAAGTGGGTTGACCACACGGCCGATCATGGCGGGGCCGACGGGGACGGAAAGAATTTTGCCGGTGCGCTTGACCTCTTCGCCTTCCTTGAGCTCGGTGTAGTCGCCCAGAACAACGGAGCCTACCTGGTCCTCTTCAAGCGAGAGGGCGAGGCCCGCGATGCCGTGCGGGAAGCTGAGCAACTCGCCAGCCATGACTTTGTCGAGGCCGTGGATGCGGGCAATGCCGTCACCGAGCGAAGTGATGGTGCCGACTTCGTCGACCTGGACCTTGGAGTCGTAGTTCGCGATCTGCTGGCGAAGGAGTTGCGTGATTTCGTCTGCCTTGATTTGTGCCATTGCGTTCCTTTAGAGATCAGAGACCAGAGATAAGAGATCCGTTGGTTCCTGCCCTTTTTCTCAGTGATTGCACCGTTGCGTAAATCATCTTTCCGACTTCTCGAGACAGCCCTTCAGCTTCATCGAGCAATTTCAAATTTCCGATTCCCAGCACGCGAGCGATCTCTAACTGGGTCTGTACTTCGGAATTTGAACCCCGAGCAACGCCCAGGAATTTCTTGAATTCGGCGCCGTTCAATCGACCGTGTCCTTCCGCGATGTTACTTGGCACTGAAACAGCCGCGCGCCTGATCTGGCTGGTGAGTCCATAAAGCTCCTCACGCGGAAAATCCTTCGTCAGGCGATAAATGGCGACCGTTAATTGCATGGACCGCTGCCACATCACTAAGTCCCGAAATGAATGCGTCATGAAGAATTGCTCCCAATCCGACCCCCTGTTCTCTGTTTTCTGCTCTCTGCTCTCTGTTCTCTGTTCTCTGCTCTCTAGCTCCGTTCACTGGCCACTTACCAATGCTTCTTTCAGGCGGTCAAGGCGGCCGCGAACGCTGCCGTCGTAAACCGTGGAGCCGATGCGCACCACGGCGCCGCCGAGAATGGATGAGTCGAGCTTGAAGCTGGGGCTGATCTTTGCGCCGGCAAGTTTGGCCAGTTCCGCGACCAGCGTCCTGCGCTCGTCGGGGCTCAGGTCACGCGCGGTGACGATCTCGGCGGGGCGGATTCCCAGCTGCCGCTGGAGATGCTGCGATAAGCCGCCGCCACTTCGACGACATGGCCGATGCGATCGTTCTGGGTGAGCACGGCGAGCAAATTGCGCAGCTCCTTTTGCATCCCCAGCCTGGCATTGAGCTTGTCGAGGATCGCGATCTTCTGGAGCACCGGAATGGCCGGATTGACGAAGAATGTGCGCAGTTCCGGGCTGCCCTCCCACGTGGCGAGAAAGTCGGAAAACTGGTGATCGATTGCGGCAGTGTCGAGTCTGGCATCGGTCACGACATCGGCGAAGGCTTCAGCGTAGCGGGCGACGAAGGCAGGCATTTAGTTTCGGCCTCCTTTGCCCGGCGCGTCGGCGGCAACACCGGAAACGAACTCTGCGATAAGGGCGCGATCGGTCTCCGGGGTGAGGGCGAGTTGCCGGGACGCCTGGTCGATGGCGAGGTTGGCGGCGAAGTCGCGAAGGCCGCGGCGAATCTGGGCGGCAGCGACGCTGATTTCCTGCTCGGCAGCGGCGACGATGCGCGCGCTTTCTTCGCTGAGCGAGGCCTTGATGCGCTTTTCGTCTTCGAGGCTTTCCTGCTCCACCTGGGCCCGGAACTTCTCCATCTCCTGGCCGAGGCCTGCAAGCTTGGCCTCAACGGCGCTCAGGCGGGACTGGGCATCTGCGGTGGCCGCGCGCGCGGACTGGAGATCCTGGCTGAGAGTTTGGGAGCGCTTGCGAATGATTTTGGGCATGATCCGGCCCAGCGGAATGGCGATGGCGAAGAAGATGATGGCGAAGTTAATTCCGAGCAGAAGGAAGATCGTTACATCGAGATTGAGGTGCAGCATGCGGGCCAGCGACTGCACCACGGGCGCGTGCAGGAGTTCCTTTTCCTGCTCGGCCTCTTCCTTGTGAGGCGGAGTGCCGGGGGCGTCGGGAGAAGGCGCGGCGTCTGCGGTCGAATTGGCTGAGGCGGCAGCCGGCGCCTGAGCGGTAGCCCGGAGAGGCATGAGGGCCAGCGTGGCGGCAAAGACCGCGAAAAGGAGGATGGCGGCCATTCGCGCTCGCTGAACAGGATTTCTCCAATTGCAGTTTCTCAATGGGAACCCCCGGCAGCGGCGGGCAGGACGGCGCGGACAGCAAGGCCGGCGAGATCGGCGGCAGCGGCTTGAATCGTCTTGCGGGCGGAGTCGGCTTCGGCGTCGAATTCGGCCTTGGCTTGGCGGACCTTTTCGCCGGCTGCCTTGCGGGCGGCGTCGAGGGCCGTGTCGCGCTCAGCATTCCACTGCTTGACGCGCTGCTCGCGGAGCTTATAGGCCTCTGCGCGGGCGAGGCGGAGGCGCTCGGCATACTCGGCCGTCTTGGCTTCAGCCTCGGCGACGGCTTTGCGCGCATCTTCCATGGCGCCCTCGGTGAGAGCGCGGCGCTTCGCAAGCATGGCCGTGAGCGGCTTCTGCATCAGGAACTGATAGGCGATGACCAGCAAGATGAACAGCGCGGCCGTCGGCATGGCGCCAATCAGATATTTTTCGATTGCTTGAAGGATGTCTTGCATGAAGGTACTGGAGTGCCGGCCCTCTTCACTAACGATTCTCGCATGTGGAACCCTTTTTTGTATCAGGGGCTAGCGTCGAAGTCAACGCGAGGAGGGACGCAAGAACCGCATTCTGTGACACCAGTCACGAAACGGGAAATTTACATGAAAAAGGGCTTGCTATTGCCCAAAACAGTCCTACACTGGAGATACCACCTAGACCCGGACCAGGGTCCAGCGGGCAGCCGGTTTTGGGATATCCTTCCACTCCCAAAGCCGGGTGCCCGCCTCTTAGTTTCTGGGGCCAAATTCTGTTGAATTGGCGGTTGGCCCGGGATTCGTCGGCGGCCCCGGGAATCGTCGCAGGTCCGCGATTCATCTCCAGGTCTGGAGTTTATCGGTAGGCCCGGGATTTATCCCCGGCAACAGAGCCGGGCCCGAATGCCGGGCCTTCAGGGTTTCGGCGCCTCCGCAGTGAGCAGCCCTTCTCCGCGAAGCCACTCCTCGAGCAAGCCGGGCCACTGGTCGAGCGCGGGATCGCCTTTGCCGAGGCCGCTGCCGTGGGCGCCGTTCACGAATACGTGCAGTTCCGACGGGACCCCGGCCTTCAACAGCTCCTGATAAAACTCGATGCTCGCCGCAGGTGAGACCGTTTTGTCGGCGAAGGTCTGGTAAATGAACGTGGGCGGGGTGTCTTTGGTGACGAACAGAACCGGATCGTACTTGGCGCGGAGCGCGTCGCACCGGTCCATGATGTTGAGGATCTTGCAGTAGCTCAGGTAGGTGGTGTCCCGGGTGATGGCGTCAAGCCAGGGATAGCCGAGGACGAGGTAGTCTGGGCGGCTGGAAGCGCGGTCGATGGGATCCTCGGCGTCGGGATTGCCGGGAACAAACTGGGTTCCGGCCAGCGCGGCGAGGTGCCCGCCGGCGGAGAAGCCGATGACCACGATGCGGTTGGGATTGATGTGGTAATCCGCGGCGCGGGCTCGGATAGTCTGGATGGCGCGGCGTGCGTCGATGAGCGGAACGGGCAGCAGGTAACCCTGCGAGCTGAGGCGGTAGCTGAGGATGAAGGCGTGGAATCCGCGCGCGGTGAACCAGTCGGCCACTTCGCTGCCTTCAAGATCGCCGGCAAGATGAAGGTATGCGCCACCGGGAAAGATGATGACGGCCGAGCCGTTGCCAGTTCCCTCGCGCGGACCAAGGATCGTGAGCGCAGGCGTGTCGCTGCACGGTTCGGCCTTCGTTGCGGGCGATGTCGCAATTCCCGGCGTCTTCGCTCCCGGCGGCGTTCCAGGCCATAGCCGGATGGTCTGGATGCCGAGGAAGTTGTTGTCGGTACCGGGCGTAGCGCAGTTAGCGAGTTGCGCGTGAGCGGCGGGGATGGCCAGCGATATTGCGGCAAGGAATGCGAAGAAATGCTTCATGGGAGCCTCGGAGCGATTCGCGAGGATTATAGAACCAGAGCATCAGGTGACGCGCGCTAAAGCCAGAGAGCAGCGTGGCCGGGACAGAGACTGGCTGCCTGCTCCGAGAGTGTTTCGGCGAGCGGGAGACCATAGCGGGCGAAGTAGTAGGCCCCGCCGTGGACGCGCTCCTGAAGGACGCTGCCGGGATAGAGGGCGTTGAAGATGGCGTTGGCGTGGCGCGTGAACGTGGTCTCGCGCTGCAGTCTGGAAGTTGGCGGCGAGGGTGCGCAGGCGGTTCATCTGGTAACGCATTTTTCCGGCGGCGGTATCGGCTGACTGGCCGAGGCCTTTGTCCTGCGACTGCAGCCATTCGACCAGCAGATTGAGTTCAGAGTCGAGAGCGTTGCCGGCGGCAGCGAGTTTTTTCTTGGTTTCGGGAGGCATGGTGCGCGCTGCCAAACGCAGCGCGAGCGTTCCGGCATTTTCCTCGGCGAGCACCTGCTCGACCGAGAGATCGTGTTTGCGCAGCAACTCGGCAATGGACGGCTCGATGAGCGTGGCGGAGTAGCGTGCGATGGGCGGGGTTTGGCGGCCGTGAATGCGCTCGAAAAGCACGGTGGACTGCGCGAGGTACGCGATTTCGGCGGGACCGCCAACCTGCGCAGTTGTCCCGAAGAGAAAATCCTGAAAAACCGGACGAAGGAGGGCTGCGGGCGAGATGCGCTCCGGTTCGGAATCGAGAATTCCGAGAAGATCGGCCGTGGAATAAGTCTGGTGATCGGCGTGCCAGAGGCCGTTGGGCTCGGCGGGCGTGGGCGGGATGCGGCGGAGAGCGACGCGCGCGCCGGATTTTTCGTCGATGAGGAAGAGGAGGCTCGACTGCGCAGCGACGGCGACCTGAACATGATAGCCGGCGGCTTCGAGAGCCCGGCCGCGTTCGGTGAGGGCGGAGTGAAACTCGTCGGCACGCTCGACGGCAGCACGCAGGACGGGCGCGCCGAGGCGATGGAATTCGCGGCCGGCGGCGTCGACGATGAGAAGGCCCTGCGCGGCGAACAGTGCAGCGTAGAGATCGGCGAAAGCCTGCGCGAACGTACGTCCCGGCTTGTATGCGGCGAGGAGTGCCTCGGTTGCTTCGGAAGCGCCGAGAAGTTCGGCGGCGCGTTCGACGATGGGTGTGATGGATTCGTCGAACACGATTCGGCCGGCGGGAATTGCGGCGTCGGGAGCCTTTCCGTAGGTGAGCGTAGCCAGCTCCCGGCCAGCGGGAAAGGTGACGTGATCAATCTCGGCGAAATCGTGATCCTCGCTGGCAAGCCAGAAGATGGCGGCGTGAGGATGTCCTGCGGCAGTTGATTTGCGCGCTCGCGCAATCGCGGTCGCGGCTTTAAACGGAGAATAAAGCGGGCCGCCGAACAAACCGACTTGCTGCCCGGTGAGAATAGCTCCCGCTCCCTGTTCGAGCGCCGCCAGCGAATCTTCCGCGCTTGAAGAAGTGTTTTGCTCGGCCACGAAGTGGACAAGTTCGGGCCAGTGCGCGGGGCGCGGCGGCGGTGGCTGCTTGATCTCATCCAAAGGTAAAAAGGCACGGAGTGCCCCGGCGCAAAAGTCGAGAAAGAGGCGGCTCTGGCCCGGCATTGCGGTTACCGGATAACAATCGGCTTTCAAGGGTTCGTTCACTCGTGGCTCGTTTGGGCGGGAGATAGACCAGCGCGCGAATCTGGGATTTGGTGCTCTGTTAAGGATGCCACGGCGGGGCGGGGCGATGCAGAAGGATGGAGGAATAGCACGGCAGAAACAGGCCAGTGCGTATACTCGTGATGAATTGAGTGCGGGCGGGGACGCCCGCACGACAGCCGGTCTTGAGACCGGCGCTACACCCAAATCTCCGGTCGGCAGGCTGGCGCTAGACCGAATTCCATGAAACGCTCTCAAGAAAAAAGGGGATGAAATGGCGGCGAAATCGAAGGGGAAAAAGGTGAAGTCGGGGAAGATTGCAAAGGCCAAGGCAGCCGAGCGGGCCACGATCGTCAGTTCCGAGGTTGTCTACCAGTGTTCGCAGTTCCGCGTGTTGCACGACAAGCTGATCGAGCCGAATGGAAAGCGCAATGAGCGCGATGTGATTCGCCACAACGGGAGCGTGGTGATTCTGGCGATCGACAATACGAAGAGCAAGAAGAATCCATGGATCGTGATGGAGCGCCAATACAGACACGCGGCGAATCAGTACCTGTGGGAATTGCCGGCGGGCAAACAGGAGCCGGGCGAGGATGCGCTGGAGGGGGCCAAGCGGGAACTCGCAGAGGAGACCGGATACCGGGCGAAGAAGTGGCGGCCGCTGGTGGAGTACTTCGCAAGCCCGGGGTTTCTGGGCGAATCGATGAGAGTTTTTCTTGCTGAGGGGCTGGAGCCGGGCGTGGACCATCCGGAAGAGGACGAGCAGATCGAGCTCAGGCTGGTGAAGCTCAAGGATGTTCTAAAGGCGATCGAAAATGGGACCATTCTGGACGGTAAAACGCTGATCAGCGTGCTTTTATACGACCGGATCAAGAACCGCCGGGGGAAGAAGTAGGTTTCGAGAGCGGTGGCGGTCTCGAGATCATTCTTTGCGCAATCTTCAGGCCGGATGGGGCGCAGAGTGCTTCGAAGCCGGTTCCACTTTGTGGAACAAACAAAGATGAATCAACCTTTCGCGTCTTTCTGGCGTCTTAATAATATCGGCGGGAATTCCCCGACATCTTTCCGCCGTATTCCACACAAAGAAAGAAGGCGTAACCTGTGGCTCAGTACAAAGGAAAGGTCAAGTGGTTTAACAACGCCAAGGGCTACGGATTCATCGGACGCGAAGACGGGCCGGATGTATTCGTCCACTACTCAGCAATTCAATTGGATGGATACAAAACGCTCAAAGAAGGCGACGAGGTCGAGTTCGATATCGTTGAAGGCCAGAAAGGCCCCCAGGCGGATGCCGTAGTCCGCAATCGGGATACTGCAAGCGCCCACAACGCCGCGTAGGCGTGGGTAGGGCCCCGGGCGTACCCGCAAGACCGCCGCCCGGCGGTAAGGGTGAGTTGCGCCCAATCCAGTTCTCCCTGTCACATTTTCAGTTCATGGCTTCTCCGGCGAGCGCGGAGTTGCGCTTGTTTCGCGTCCGGAACGGTGCCCAGTGGTCCGCGGGGCCGTGGATGTTCGATACTGCTGGCGGAGAGCCATTCCATGGACAACAAGACGATGGCGCGGTTGCTGGCAGAGACGGCCGACCTGATGGAGATCGACGGCGCGGACAGCTTCCGCATCCGAAGCTACCGCCGCGCGGCGGATGCCGCGGAGCAAACGACGGTCGATTTGACCGAGGCTGCGAGCGATCCGGCGAGACTGATGGAAATCGACGGGATCGGCAAGAGCATGGCGGCAAAGCTGCAGGCGATTGCTGCCACGGGCACGCTGCCGCAGCGCGAAGAATTACTGGCAAAGTTCGGAGCCGGCGTGCTGGAGCTGCTGAAGCTGCCAGGGATGGGACCGAAGACGGTGGCCCTGCTTTGGGATGCGGACGTGATCGGCGCCGGCGCCGTGGACAGCGCCAACATGACGAGCATAGACCAGCTCGCCCAGGCGATCGCGGCGGGGCGGCTGAAAGGCCTGCCGCGGATGGGCGACAAGCAGATTGAGAAGCTCAAAAAAGGGATCGAGGATTATCGCCGGAGCGCCGGGCGGTTTCGCATCGACGTGGCCGAGGACGAGGCGGTACGGATTGCGGCCTACCTGCTGAAGTTGAATGGTATCGAGCGGGTGACGCCGGCTGGATCATTGCGGAGAGGGCGAGATACGGTGGGCGATCTGGATCTGCTGGTGACGGGCCCGGCATGTGCGCCGGAGAATACGCAGGCCGCGGTGGAGCACGTGGCCGCGTATCCCGGGATTCACAACATGATTGCCAAGGGCGAAAACAAGGTGAGCTTCAACACGGGACAGGGCTTGCAGGTGGATGTGCGCCTCTTGCCCGAGGCAAGCTACGGCGCAGCGCTGCAATACTTCACCGGCTCAAAAGCACACAATGTGACGCTGCGGCAGCGGGCGCTGAAGTTGGGCTACACGCTGAATGAATGGGCGCTGGCGCGGCTCAGCGACGCATCGACGGTAGCGGCGGCGACCGAAGAGGAGATTTACGCCGCGCTGGGGATGGATTGGATGCCGCCGGAGATGCGCGAGAACCTGGGCGAAGTGGACGCGGCGATTGCGCATGAACTGCCGCGCGTGGTGAAGCTGAGCGATATACGAGGCGATGTGCACATGCACACCACAGCAAGCGACGGCCGGAACTCGATTCGCGAGATGGCCGAAGCGGCGCTGGCCTGCGGCTATGGTTATATCGCGATTACCGACCACTCAAAAAACCTGGCCATGACCAATGGGCTGGATGAGAAGCGGGCGCTCGAACAGATCAAGCAGATCCAGGCGGTTGATCGAGCGATGGAAGGAAAGATTCGCGTGTTCACCGGCATTGAGGTGGACATTCTGGCCGACGGCGCGCTCGACCTGGACGATGAGGTGCTGGCGCAGATGGATGTGGTGATCGCCAGCGTGCACACGCGGTTTGAACAGAGCCGCGAAGAGATGACAGCACGCGTGCTGAAGGCGATTGAGAATCCGGCGGTGCGGATACTAGGGCACCCGACGGGGCGGTTGCTGCTGCGCCGGGAGCCGTTTGCGCTGGATCTGGCGGCGGTTCTGAGGCGCGCGGCGGAACTGGGCGTGGCAATGGAACACAACGCCGCGCCGGAGCGGCTGGACCTGAACGATCATGATCTGCGGCTGGCGAAGGAACTGGGCTGCAAAATCGTCATGTCGTCGGACTCGCACGACAGCCGCAATTTGGGCAAGATGGGCTATGGCGCGAAGCAGTTACGGCGGGCCTGGCTTACGGCTGAGGATGTGCTGAATACGCGGGGGGCGGACAGGTTTCTGGCGGGGCTGCGGGCGAGGGCCTAGATCGCTCGCGGGGGTTCTAAAAAAATGTCCCGCAGGGGATAGACAGGTTGCGAAAAAAGACAGAATCTCGCGCGGATCAGCGAATTGGGACCGCTGGCTTAGTCAGCCCGGCATCCCACCAGTAATAGTTGGAGGATCATAAGATGGGCTTTATTTGTCCAGTTTGCGGTTATCCCGATTTGGAGGAACAGCCCCGCGGCGGTTCGACAGGTGGGTCGTACGAAATCTGCCGATCATGCGGCATTCAATTCGGCTACAGCGATGAGGCTGGCGGTGACGAAGAGGCGCGGAAGGAGCTCTATATGAGATGGCGGCAGCAGTGGATTGACGGGGGGATGGTTTGGGACAAAGGTCGAACCATGCCGCCGCCTGACTGGAATCCCAGAGAACAACTACGAAGGGTTGTTCCATTATGACAACGGCGCGAGCCTCTCCTCTCTCTCCTCCGGGAACATGTGGGTATGGGCCCCCGAAGGTAAAACGGTCACCGCGATAACCCCAGAAATCTTCTAAAATATACCTCAGGGCCTAAAGGCCCCTTTTGTTTTCGTGCCGCTTATGTCGGGGTTAAAACCCCGACCTACCGCCCGGCGAGTTTTTCCGCGGCATGTAAAAGCCCGGCCTCCCGCCCGGCGAGTTTTGCTGCAGCCCTCATTTTGCGGCGTTTACGGCACGAGTAAACTCGTGCCCTTTCAATTCCTGGAGTTTTTCCTCCGCCTGTCGATCCCATCCCCCAAAGGTCACCACCGTTGAGCACATTGGAATGACGCCGGGGCGCCGGAACCCTTGGCCTGTCGTAACCAATTGGGACTAAGATAAGGCGCAACGAGGTTGGAGGTCCCCATGAGCTTGCTACAACAGGATCGAGCGGGATTGGACGACGCCGCGCTGGGCGAAGAGTTGACTAAAGGGTCCAGTCACGTGGTGTGGGCGACCATCGCAGCGACCATTGTCGTGAGCATCGCCATAGGGACCTATGTTTTCGTGGAGCGGACGCCGCCTATTGCGTCGGGAGAGATCGTGGCGGTTTGGGCGCACCCGCAGCATACGGAGACTTCGGGTTTTGATGCCAGCGGAGCGCCGATGACCAAAGAAGAAGTAGACCAGGTGATGGTCTTCACTGAGGTCAAGCTCACGAACCACACCAACCATCCGCTCTACCTGGCGAACGTGCTGACGAACGCTGCGCTCGCCGACGGAATCCACTCAAGCTACGCGGCCAACACCGGCGACTACGAGCGGATCTTTGTGGCCTATCCGAACATTCCTGTGCCGCACAACGCTCCCATTTCGCCGCTGGACACGACGATTAACCCCGGGCAAACGGTCGACGGCACATTTGTTTCGGCTTTCAAGATGTCGAAACAGGACTGGGACTCGCGCAAGAAGCTGGACTATACCTTCAGTTTCCGTTACCAGCCGGCCTTGACGGTCACGCCCCAGGTTCCGATTACTGAACAGTAGGCGGAACGGGCGCGCTCTTGGGCGTGGAGAGATAGCCCGCAATCTCGTTCCTTGAATTGATGTTGTTGACCACGATCTCGTAGAGCGCCTGGTCCTTGCCGCTGTAGAACTGCAAGGGCTCGTTCACATTGCGGTCTTTCTTTTCATACACCTTGTCGTCGGCATAGATGTCGAGCGTGAACTTGTTGTGCTTGGCGTCGGTCCTCTTCAATTCGAGCGAAACCGTGCCCACGGGCTTCTTCTGGCCCTTATCGAGCGAGAACTCATAGAAGTTGCGGTCGCCCTTGTGTTCGAGCTGGACCAGCTCATCGTGATTGCGGGCGATGATGCTGTTGGTGCTGCTCAGGTCGCCCCTTACCGATTGCAGCTCGTTGTTGGTGTTGGCCAGGTCGCCCTGTGTCTTGGTTAAGTCGGTTTTTACTCCGCCCACGTCGGTCTTTACGTTGGTCAGGTCGCTGGAGACTGCGTTGACCTGCTGCGCCGTCTGCTTCTCGGCTGTCTCATCCGCTTCCTCGCGCGCGACGATGGCCTGGGCGCGCTCGTCCAATTCCTTCTGCGTGAGGCCGACGGATTTGCCCAATTCGTCCGTGGCCACCTTCAGGCGGGCATTGGTCTCGCGCAAATCGGCGGCCAATTGCGTGTTCTGCTGCTTGGAATCGGCCAGCTCCGTTTGCGCGGTGCTCAGGCGGCTGTTGAGAGTGAAGCACCAAACCAGGCTTCCGATAGCGGCCAGCAATGCGATAGCGATGGCTGCCAACAGAGCGCCAGAGTAAGTTCGGGGAGCTTCTTCAATTTCACTTTCACTCATGCTTCACCTTTCGTGCGCGGGCATTTTGTCTGTACCGGGCGTCGCCCGGCTTGATGGGCCCAGCGTAATGGCGACATCTAATCCGGTTAGACGCCGCAAACGGGGGAAATTGTCTCATTCAATCCGGAAATCCCCATGATTCACAATGTTACCGGCTGGAGAGGCCAAGTAAAGCCGGGAATTCCAATCTGTTCGCTGGGTGAATCTACAGGATAAATCGGATGGCTGGAGAACGGCCCGCCCAGGGCAAACTCACGATGAGATCGAAGTCCGCAATTGCAGCAGGGGAGAGGTAGCAGGGGCTGAAGCCCGACTCATTTTGCGAGTTTGGCCGGCCCGGCTGAAGCCGTGCCCTTGTTACAAAGCCCCCAAGTTACAACGCTCCCAAATTGACCGTTTTCGACTGCCTTTAGTGCATGCTATGGTCACTCCTCGCCTGGAAAAGCCATGGTGCGCTTGCCCTGCCGTCCCACCCTCCGTGACAAGGATGGAACAGCTACGTTATAAACATCTTTACTGCTTATTTCGGCGCCGGGCAAAGATTGAGCGGCCGGAACTCCGCCCATCGCCGGACTGCCATCTAAATAGAGGGAGAAGCAAAGGCTATGTCGACAGCCTGTCGCAGGAAAGGGCCTGGAAGGAATTGTCGCCGCAAATTCCGGCATCTGCTGGATCGACGGAGAAGCGGGAATTCTCTCCTACCGCGGCATCGACATTCACGAGCTGGCCGAGCACTCGACTTTTGAAGAGACCACCTACCTGCTGTGGAACGGAATTCTGCCGAATGAACTGGCATTGCGCGAATTCTCGGCGCAATTGGCGCTGGCGCGGTCACTGGATCAGCGGGTGATCGACATGCTGCGCAGCTTTCCGACGTCGGCCACGCCGATGGAGGTGCTGCGGACGACGGTCTCGGCGCTGAGCTTCTACGATGCCGACGAAAAAGACAACTCCCACGACGCGAACGTGCGCAAGGCCTACAACCTGACGGCGCAGATCGCGATGATTGTGGCGATTTACGACCGGCTGCGCAAAGGCAAGGAGATTGTGCCGCCCGACCGCTCGCTGACGCATGCCGGGAATTTCCTGTGGATGCTGAACGGGGAGAAGCCCTCAGAGACGGCCACTCGAACTTTGGATATCGCTCTTATTCTTCATGCCGACCACGAACTGAACGCCTCAACCTTCGCCGCCCGCGTCATCGCCGCAACCCTCTCTGACATCCATTCCGCAATCACCGGCGCCATCGGCGCGCTGAAGGGCCCGCTGCATGGCGGGGCCAACGAAGGCGTGATGCGGCTGCTGCTGACCATCGACAAGCAGGGCGCCGATCCGGTGGAGTACGTAAGGAACATGCTGGCGGCCAAGCAAAAGATTTCCGGCTTCGGGCACCGCGTGTACAAGACTGAAGATCCGCGGGCGACGCATCTGCGCAAGATGAGCGAGCAACTGGGCAAGGATTCGGGCCAACCCAAGTGGTACGAGATGTCGCGGGCGATTGAACTTTACATCAATCAGGACAAAAAGCTGAACGCCAACGTGGATTTCTATTCGGCTTCGACGTATGCCACGCTGGGCATCGACATCGATCTGTATACGCCGATCTTCGCGGTGAGCCGCATTGCGGGTTGGGCCGCGCACGTCATCGAGCAACTCGACGACAACCGGCTGATCAGGCCGCGCGCCGAATACATTGGGCCGGTGTATCCTTCGCCGTGGATTCCGGTGGACGAGCGGCTGTAAGGCGTTTCGGCGCCCGTAACTTCCAGCCTGGGCAACAGACAATCGGTGCAATCCGGGAAGCCCCGTCTTCGCAAGCCTGCGTCAGGCTGAATCTCTCAACAAATGAACCAGCCAATCGATGGCGGCGGCTTCGTCTTCGATCTCAATGGAGAGCTTGACAGCGCTGAGGGGCAGGGACGCGGAGAACGCGCCGATGCGGAGGCGATCTTTTTCCGTGGTGAGCAGGGTTTTGGCTCCGGCGTTGCGGGCTTCAGATTCGATGCGAGCGAGATCGGCAGCGGTGTAGTTGTGGTGGTCGGCGAAGGCGGTGCGAGCGGCGAGCTTGACGCCCGCTGATTCGAGCCCCTGGAAGAACTGATCGGGCCGCGCGATGCCGCAGAAAGCGGCGACGGGGCCGTCGAGTTGCGGAATTTGCATGCGGCGGCGGATGCGCCAGACGATTCCCCGCCAGCCCATGGATTTGAGTTGCGTTTCAACGTCAGGTTCGTCCGCTGGAATCGCAATGACCTGTGCCCGCTCCGCTGCACGCAGTGGTTCGCGAAGATTTCCGGCGGGAAGAAGATGATCGGCCAGGTCGCGGCCGCTTAGCAGCAGAATGTCGACATCGCGGGCGAGCTGGCGATGCTGAAAGCCGTCGTCGAGGATGTGAGCCTTAAGCCTGGGGCTTTCTTCCGCATTTAGCGGCGCTTTTGGCTGCGCTTCTGCAGAGCGCTCGGCCAGCAGTCCAGCCTGGTAGCGTTCTGCGGCGACATAGACCGGAACCTGCGCCTCACGCGCGATGACGAGCGGCTCGTCGCCGAAGTCTACCGCTGTCCCACTAGCCTCAACCAAAAGTGGAACCGCGGAGCGGCGGCCATAGCCGCGCGAAAGCACATCGACGTGCAGGCCACGCGGAGAGAGAGCTTTGGCCAGAGCGATGGTGAGCGGAGTCTTCCCTGCCCCGCCGGTGGAGAGATTGCCGATACTGACCACGGGCCAGCCGAGGCGGCGAATGGGTTTGAGGCCAGTGCGCAGCTCGAGATCGCGCAGCGCGAGACCGAGCCGGTAGATGGGCACAAGAGGCCGAAGCAGCGGGCGCGGGGCGGGGGTGGACTTCATGGCGTGCGCTCCCGACCGGTACTTGCAGCGAATAACGCGCGGATGGCTTCGACCGAGCGGTCTGTGGCGCCAGCCTGCTCGTCAAAAACCGCTTTGGCGCGCTTGCCCATGGCTCCAGCGGCTCCACGATTGCTGAGAAGTCCGATCAGTGCCGAGGCCAGATCGATTTTTTCGACAATTTGTAGCGCGTCGTGGCTGCGCAGGCTGTCGACGATGGCGACGAAGTTGGCGTAGTGCGGGCCCATGACGATGGGAACCGCGAACTGAGCCGGCTCAAGCGGGTTGTGGCCGCCCGCCGGAACAAGGCTGCCTCCGACGAATGCCACGGTGGCCAACGAATAAACAGAAGCCAGTTCGCCGATGGTGTCGAGCAGGACAACTTCGCCGGGCCGGAGCGAGCGAGTTGCGTGTTGCGGAACCGCTGATTCGGCCTGTCCAGCTGGAGCGCCTGGTCCAAAGAGCGCCGGCTTTATCGAGTAGAGTAGCGACGGCGCTGAAACGTTCAGGATGGCGCGGCGCGAGGATGAGGACAAGTTTTGGATCGACGGCAATGAGGCGTGGCCATGCATCCATGAGCGCGGCTTCTTCGCCCTCGATCGTGCTGCCGGCAACGACGAAGCGAAGACCCGCGGACATCGACTTCAGCCAGCGCGCGGCTTCGGATTCCTGCGCGGTACGCACGTCGAACTTGAGATTGCCGGAAACGGAAACGCAATCGGGACGGCAGCCCAGAGCGAGCAGCCGGTCGGCGTCGATCTGGCTTTGCGCGAGCACGCGGCTGAGACGCGAGAGCAGCGGACGCCAGAGGTGGCGCAGCTTTTGATAGCGCGGCCATGAACGATTGGAGATGCGGGCATTGACCACGACGACGGGAATGCTGCGGCTGAAACAGCCATGGAGCAAATTGGGCCAGAACTCGGTTTCAGCCAGGATGAGAAGACATGGCTGGAGGGCGTTGAGATAGGCGCTGACGGCCCAGGGCAGGTCAAGCGGGCAGTAGAAGACCCGATTCAATCCGAAGCGTTCGCGAGCCAGAGCCTGGCCGGTTCGAGTGGTGGTGGAGACGGCGATCTGATGGCCGGGCAGTGCCGATTCAAGTTCCTTGACCAGGCGGGTAACGGCAAAGACTTCGCCGACGGAAACGGCGTGGATCCAGATGAGCGGGCGCTCGATCGCCGGCGCAGAATTGAAAACGAGCCTGCGCGGAACGCGCCCCAGGCGCTCGACGAGGCCTTCGCGGTATTTGCGCGTGGTGGCCATGCGCCAGAGCCACCAGGGTGTGCCGGCGACGAGGACCACGAACAGGGCAAGGTTATAGAAAAAAAGGATCATGCGTTAACGAACCGGCAGTCTGCAGGTCTAATCCTAGAGCCTGACCAAAGAATGATACAGTTGAGCGCGATGAAAAGTTTGCGGGGAATCCCGTTCTTGTTGCTCTGGTTTGCGCTGCCGGTAACGGCGAGCGATCGCACGCCGCCCCCGGTGCAGCCGGCCACTTCGTTCCCGGCGGTGGAGATTCATCCTCAGGAACACGTCGCTATCGCCGCCGAGCCCTACGATACGAGGGAAAAAGAGTCCATCTTCCGCGTCGACTATCTGGGCCACGACGTGATGCCGATTCGGCTGATTGTGACCAACCTTGGCGACCGGCCGATATCGCTCATCGATGCGCGCATTCTGTTCGAGACGGCGGATGGCGACCGGATCCGCGCCGCGGAACCGGAAGATGTGGAACGGATGATGACGCAGAAGGAGCGGCAAGGATCGAAGATTCCATTGCCTGCGCCGTTGCCGCCTATTCACGTGAAGCCCAAGGGCAGCATTCAGGAGATCGAGGACGACTTTAATACTTTCGAATACTCGGCCCTGGCGGTGGAACCGCACACGACACGCGCCGGGTTCCTGTTTTACGACGTCTCGGGGTTGAGGAACCCGCTGATGGGCGCGAAGCTCTATCTGCACGATTTGCGCGACGCGGACGGCAAAGAGCTTTTCTACTTCGAGATTCCCTTCGACAAATATCTGCAGTCGAAATCGAGCCAGATGAATTAGCGGTGCTTCAAGCTGCCTGCGTCGGTTTTTGCCCGGTATCCGGGAAATCCTTCGCCGGGGCCCGGCAAAAAAGCATCTCCTGTTCAGAGACAATCGTCATACAATTATGGGCAAGAATGCCGCAGTTTGCCGGATCGAGATCCGGGGACTTGCCGGCTCGATTCCCCCGCAAGTACAGCGCGGTGAATGGAACGCTTTTGACCGCGCACACGATAAGCGAGGTCACGAGATGGCTTCTGCCCTGGTTCAATCGCGAAGAAATGGATTGTTAGCGGCTCTCTTCGAGAGCTATCAAGGCCCGCTTTTTTCCGTTCGCATGTGGGATGGTTGGCAATGGGCGCCGTCACCGAACGGAAAACCTGCCTGCACCATTGCAGTGGAGACGCCGAAGGCGCTGGCTGCGCTGGTGGCCGAACCGAATGAGATCACCCTCGGCGAAGCATTCATCCACAAAGAACTGGAGGTTGAGGGGGATATCTTTGCTGTTTTTCCGGTTGCGGAACACGTACTGAATCGCCCCCGCCGGTTGAAGCAGCAAATTGAAGAGACCCTGGCACGCACGATCGCCGGCGCCGGCCAGTGGCTGAAGCTTGGCGCTCGCCATTCGATGGCGCGAGACCGTTCGTCGATTTCCTACCACTACGATCAGCCGGTTGAATTCTTCCGGCCATGGCTGGGCCAATCGCTGGCATACTCCTGCGCGTATTTTCGCAGCGCGAATGAATCTCTCGATTTGGCGCAGGCCCAGAAACTGGCCATGATTTGCAGGAAGCTGCGTTTGCAGCCCGGTGAGCGGTTCCTCGACATTGGTTGCGGATGGGGAAGCCTGGTTCTGCAGGCCGCCGGCTCGCATCGCGCGCGGGCGTTGGGAATCACGCTGAGCAAAGAGCAGGCCCAGGTTACGAAGCAGAGGATCGAAGAAGCCGGATTGAGAGAGAATTGCGCGGTTGAACTGGAAGATTACCGTCAGTTTGGGCGCCGTGGCGAAGGGTTCGACAAGATTGCAAGCATCGGTATGTATGAGCATGTCGGGTTGAAGAACCTGCCGCGCTACTTCAGAACCGTGCATGATCTGCTGAAGCCAGGCGGCGTGTTTCTCAATCACGGCATTGCACGCTTCCCCTGCTCCTCTGTGCACAAGGATTCATTCGTCGAGCAGTATGTTTTCCCCGACGGCCGGCTCGTGACGTTGACAGAGACGATCGATGCCGCACAGTCGGCTGGCCTGGAAGTGCGCGACGTGGAGAATCTCCGCGATCACTACGAGCTGACTTTGCGCCAATGGGTAAACGGATTACAGCAGAACGCCAGCGAAGTGCGGAAGTACGTCGATGAAGAGACGTACCGCATCTGGCTTTTGTATATGGCGGGTTCGGCGGCGGCCTTCTCCAGGGGAGACATTGCGATTTACCAGGTGCTGCTGAGCCGGCCGGATCAGGGCAAGAGCCGCCTCCCGCTGGTTCGCGAAGACTGGTATTCGACGCCGCTCGAACAAGCTGGAGAGAACTGAATCCAGGCGCTCGCGACGGGCGGTGCGGCGCCGGTCGCTACTCGAAGTAAGTGGCCGTCGTGGTGTCCGTCTCCCAGATGGTGCAGTCTTTTACGCGCACGCGGCCCGCAGTCATTCCGGCGAGCTCTCGATTGGTCTGATCGTAAAAGTATTTGGCGATGTTTTCGGCCGAGGGATTGAGCGTTGTGAACGGCTCGAGGTCGTTCAGCATCTGGTGGTCGATGCGGTCGACGATGGGACGCAGCACGTGCTTGAGAAGCTTGAAGTCGAGGAGCAGACCGGCCGCGTCGAGCGTGGCGCCGGCCAGCGTGACGCGGACCTTGTAGTTGTGGCCGTGCGGATTCTCGCACTTCCCTTTGTAGTTCCGGAGATAGTGGCCGGAGGAAAACTCCGCCTCGACGGTAACTTCATACATTTGCGTCTGCTCGATCCTGCGCGGGCACGCGGCCCGCACTCCCTCATTCTAATTTGACTGCCCAGGATCAAGAATTGCGATGGCCGCGGCGCTTGTTTCGCGCTGCGCGGCGGGCCTCCTCGCTGCGGCGATCGACCTGCTCAAAGAGGTTGCTGAGAACGCCGACGAGCGCCGAAGCGAGCGCAGCGAGCAACAGAATCAGCGCCATGGTGCGCCAGAGCGAGCCATTGGCGGGCAGGCCGGGCTGAAAGCTCGACGGCACCAGCGTCATGACCCCGGAGATGAGGGCGAAGAATCCGAGCGTGGCGGCGAGGATGTAGAAGTTGCGGGACATACGTGCTGAGGAGCGAGCGGCTCGATCGGCCTGAAGAGATTGTAGGGCGTGCGGGCTCATGCGGAAAGCTCGCCGGAATCGAGCACGGTGACGCCGGCTTTGGCGAATTCGGAGTCCATGGCGGCAACGGAGCCGTTGAGGCCGATGGCGCGGCAGGCATCGCGCAGGACGAAGGCGGGCAGTCCGAGGCGGCGCGCGTCGAGGGCGGAGTAGGCGACGCAATAATCATAGGCAAGACCGGCGAGGAAAACGCGCTTCAGGCCTCGGTCGCGCAGATAGCCGGCGAGACCAGTGGGCGTGGAGCGGTCGTTTTCGAAGAAGGCCGAATAGGAATCGATCTGCGGGCGAAAGCCTTTGCGCAGGATCAACTCTGCCCGCGTGAGCGCGAGCGCCGGGTGGAACTCCGCGCCGCCAGTGCCCTGCACGCAGTGCGGCGGCCAGAGCGTCTGCGGGCCATAGGCAATTTGAATCGAATCGAAGGGCTCTTTGCCGGGATGCGACGCCGCGAAGGAACAATGATCGGCCGGATGCCAGTCCTGGGTAAGCACGATGTGCTCGAATCGCGGCGCGACGCGATGGATGGGCGCGATCACCTCATCGCCCAAGGGAACGGCGAGCGCGCCACCGGGGCAAAAATCATTTTGTACGTCGATGACCAGGAGAACGTCGTGCGCATCGATTTCCATCGGAGATTCCTCAGCGAGTGAACGCCAAAACGCGGGCCGCTATTTGCGCGGGGCAAGAGTATATTTTTCGGCGATCGCCGCCATCACAGACTCCGTGACGGACCTGGTGAGCGCGTCAATATCAACGCTACTGGCGCTTCCCGGGCCACCTGCGCTTTCGACGACGGAGTTGCTGCCGTGGCCGGCGCCGCGTGTCGCGGGCTGGAGCGCGATCGGGCTCTGAGCTTCAAGGCTGGCATCGTTCAAGGGCGGCATATCGAGTGGAAACTCAGGCAGACCCAGTTTCTTGCGGAGCGCGCGCAGATCGGCCCCGCGCTCCTCAGAAATGCGCAGGATGGGGGCGCCCAACTGTGCGGCCAGCATTAGCGTCCAGCAATAGGTGTCGAGCACTTCGGCGCACCACTCGGCGCGCGTGACGGTATCGGCCCAGCAGACGATGCCGTGGTTGGCCAGAAGCATCGTGTTGTGATTCTTCACGTAAGGAAGAACCGTTTCAGCAAAGGCTTTGGTGCCCGGCGTTTCGTAGGGCGCCACGGCGACGTTGCCCACGATCACCTCGAACTCGGGAATGATGAGGTTGGGCGGCAGGCAGCCAGTGATTGCGTAGGCTGTGGCGTGCGGCGGATGGCAATGGACGACAGCCTTCGCCTCCGGCACGGCCTTGTAGATCTCGAGGTGCAGAAGCAGTTCGCTGGAGCGCGGCTTGCTGCCGGCGAGTTGATGGCCTTCGATATCGGTGAGGCAAATATCTTCCGGCGTCAGGTCGAATTTGCTCACCAGCGATGGCGTGCAGAGGACGGCGTTGGGGCCGATGCGAAAAGAGATGTTGCCGCCGTTGCCGTCGACATACTGGCGCATCCAGAGCTTGCGGCCGGCCGCGCAGAGTTCATTTTTGATGGCTTTGGCTTCAGGGGAAGAAAAAATGGCGTTTGCGGGGCCGCGCCCAGCGGCGGGCCTACGGACGGCTCGGGCGACCTTTGCGGGCGGGGCGGTTCGCTCGGTTCGCGCGGTATGGGTGGCTCCGCCGCTTCTTTTGGTTTCGTTGCGGCCGTTTTTCTTCTTTCCGTTGGACAATTCACACCTCAGATCCCAAAGAACATTTTAGGTTGCGGGGCGAGAAGTGTCGAAAAGTGCGTGTAAGACACGGAGATTGGAGCGTGTTGGGCGCGTAAGACGCGTCCACACTCTGTAAGGCGGTGTAAGACATGAACATTGGTGTCAGGGCCTGGGGTCAGAAAGGCAAATGCCCTGCATAGCATTTTGCGATCAGGGCCTGGCAAAAGACCTATGACTTCGGGCCGCGCTATTCCAGGCCCACCAGCTTTTTGAATTCCGGTTCGTCATGCACGCTGTCGAGGTCCGGATCCTTGCGCATCCAATCCAGGTTGCCATATCCGTTGGATACAGCACGCCTCAGCATTTCCAGCGTCTCTGACTTCCGCTTCATAATGCCGTAAGTGCAGGCGGCGTTGTAGAGGATACCGGCCTCATTGGGCCGCAGAGCCACTGCCGTCTGCAGTTGGCGAACGCTCTCCTCTTCGTTTCCAAAGAGAGCCTGCATAGCGCCCAGCAGAATCCGCGCGCGCACGTCCTCCGGGACTCTCTCCAGCTGCTGTTGCAGGACTGTGATCAGTTTTTCACGATACTGTGCCGCTTCTTTTTTCAGGCCGAGCCGCTCGAGGGAATTGATGTACGGCATGTAGGTGTTGTAATCGTCGCCGTTGGCGTCAATCGCCTGCTGCACCAGGGCAACAGCCTGCTCATGGCGGCCTGAGGCAAAGTAGGCGCGCCCGAGAATGTTCCATGAGCCTTCGCAGTCGCGCTTGCGTTCGATGGCGCGTTGGGCAAGCAGCGCTGCTTCTTCATACTTTTTCTGGACATAGGCGATGCGGGCGCGCGCGACCAGGACCTCCGGCAGATCCGGTGCCAGAGCGGAGGCGCGGTCGCAGGCCGCCAGCCCACGTTCAATCCAGTGGACATTCTGCTCGCGCATCTCGAAGATCATGGCGCATACATGGCCGATGGCCGCATGCGCCTGTGCGAAATTGGGGTCGAGCTGTATGGCCTGCTCGAACATCTGGAAAGCGTAGTCCAGGTTTTCGCGCCGCAAGTAATTTCGGCCGCGCAAGTAAAAGTCGTAGGCCTGCGCGTCCTCGGTGGGACGAACCGCGATGGTCTTCTCTTCCTGCGGCGTCATGGTAATGCGCAGGGCCTGCGCGATGCTGCGCGCAATCTCCTCCTGAATGGCGAAGACGTCCTCCAGTTGGCGGTCGTAGCGCTCGGCCCAGACTGAATGGCGGGTGGAGGCTTCCACCAGTCTGCGCAGTAATGCGCACGCGATTGCCGGAGCGGCGGATCGAGCCCTCCAGGACGTACGCGGCTCCCAGTTGCTGGCTCACCTGCTGCGCGGTCACAGGTTTATCGCGGAAAGCAAGCATCTCCGAACGGGGGAAAATATCGAGCTGCCCGATTTTGGAAATCTCGGTAACGATGTCTTCGGTGATGCCGTCGCGGAAGTACTCGTCCTCCTTCGAACCGCTCTGGTTCTCGAAGTAGAGCACAGCGACGGATTTGTGCTTAATGGGCGCCGCAGTTGCAGTGGGTCCCGAACCGCTTCTTTGGGCGGCCGCACTTTTCCCGGAACTCAGATCGCGGGACAGGCGCTTCAAGTCGGCCCTCAACTCGGCCGCCGTCTGGCAACGCAGATCGCGATCCTTTTCGAGCAGCTTGTCGAGGATCTTATCGAAGGCGAGCGGCAACTGAGGGTTGGCCTCACTGGCGGGCCGCGGCGTGCCGTGAAGAATGCCGTCGAAGATGACCGCCGAGGTGGTGCCGGTAAAAGGAAGCCCACCCGTGGCCATCTCGTACAGCACGACGCCCAGGGAGAAAAGGTCGGAACGGTGGTCGAGCTCTTCGCCGCGTGCTTGCTCCAGGGACATGTATGCGATGGTGCCCATGGCGCTGCCGGGGCTCGTCAACTCCAGCGCCGTGAGGACGGAACCCGCGCCGCCGGCAATGGCGCCAACCGTCTCGGCATTTTCGCGCATCACGGCTGTGAGCTTGGCCAGCCCGAAATCGAGAATCTTGGCCGGCCCGCGGTCGACCAGAAAAATATTGGCGGGCTTGATGTCGCGGTGAACGATGCCTTTGGCGTGCGCCGCGTCAAGGCCGCTGGCAATCTGAATGCCGATTTCCAGCAATTCTGCCAACTCGATGCGGCGCTCGGCGATGCGGTGCTTGAGGGTCTTGCCCTCCAGCAGCTCCATGGCGATGAACGAGCGGCCTTCGAATTCGCCGATATCGTAAATCGTGCAGATGTTCGGGTGGTTGAGCGACGATGCGGAGCGCGCTTCGCGGTTGAAGCGCTCGATGGCCGCGGGACTGTTTGCCGTCTCCTCGGGGAGAAATTTGAGCGCGACGCTGCGCCCCAGGCGCGTGTCGCGGGCGCGATACACCACGCCCATTCCGCCGCTGCCCAGGGGCTCCAGGTTGCTGTAGTGGGAAACCGTGCGTCCACTCATTGCGTCTGATTCAGGCATTGTGGGTCAAAATCCGAGCATACCACCCGGAAACAAATGCAAGCGAGCCGTCTCTCGAGAAAATTGTGTTCGGGCGGTCCAAAGGGACGTATGTTCCGTGGCACTTGGGCAGCATCGCCTTTACTGGCGTGTGGCCACCCATCCGGAAGTGATTCCGCCCTTAGATGAGTCCCGAGTTGGCGGCTTTTCGGATGATTCTGCCATGCCGCCCACCGGGTCCGGCGGAACGCAGGCCGAGGTGTGTTCCGCTCAAGTCAGAAGGGGCGTTGAGGAGCGCGACGGGGAGGCGCGGACCGAGGGAACGGGGGCGCGGCGGTCTATTTAGCCTGACGGGCCGCGGCGGCGAAAACATCCCTGGCGCTCGTGGTGCCTTCGACCCGCTCCGTGCCCTCGACACCGAGCCCGATCCAGCCGGAGTTCACGCCTTCGACCATCTCTTCAAAAGCCCACGTGCTGCCGGCGGGATACCCCATTTGCTGGAGCGCGCCGGCCCAGGCCTGGCGCGGGATGGCCTGTGCCTTCACGTCGCGGCCCAGAACTTGGCTGATCGCAGCCGCAAGATCATCGGCGCTCACCATGGAGCCGAGCTCGATGATGCGCTTTCCGGTCCACTCGGTCGTGAGCAGGCGCGCAATCTCGGCGCCAATGTCCTCGGTTGCAATCATGGGCAGCTTGCGATCCGTTGGCGCGTAGAAGATGGGCAAAGTGCCGCCTTGCGCCGCCTGAAGGCCGAACAGGTAGTTCTCAAAGAATGACCCGGCCCGCACGAACGCCACGGGGAACGGCTCGTCGCCAAGAGCTTGCTCAATCAAATGGGTTGCCGTAATAAGCCCCAGGCCGGAGGACTTCTCCGATCCCATGGACGACAGCACGACGAGCCTGGGCGGCGCGGACTTGGCCAGAGCTTGCGTGTAGCTGGCAATAATGGCCTTGGCTTCGCGAAAGTCGCGCGAAGGCGTCTGAATGGGCGGCATCATCAAGTACGCGCCCTCAACTCCATTGAGCGCCCGTGTCATCGCCGTGGAATCGTTCCAGTCACCCTGGACCAGTTCAACGCCCTTCGCGCTCCATGCAGCAGCCTTTGCCGGGTCACGCACAAGCGCCCGCACCTGCTTGCCTTTGTTCAGAAGATGCCTTGCCGCTGCTCCGCCTACCTTGCCAGTAATGCCTGTGATCAGAAACATTCTCGCTGTCCTCTGAAGATCAGATGCCGATCCTGTCGATGGGTCGCAGGATAATGCGACCGGGACGCGGCGCTGGCTCGGCGCGCGGTTTCGCCGCAGCGAAGGCCGGCGCCCCATCAGCCGAGCATGGCGGGGATGACGTTGGCGACGAAGTCGATGAGGAAGTGGCCGAAAACGTTGGAGACCAGGTCGCGCCGCCAGAGATAGAAGGCGGTAAAGATTGCGCCGAGGACGAAGGCCATGAGGAAATTCACGAGGCCGCCGGACCAGTGGGCCGCGGCGAAGATGACCAGCGGGACGACGGATGCGGCGATTCGGCCGACGCCGAGACGCTCAAGCCGATCGATGGAATATGCGCGATAAAAGAATTCTTCGACGACGCCGGCCCGCACGACAATGAGAAAGATGAGCCAGACGGGAAAGTTGTCGAAGTTGTGCGAAGCCGCGCTGTGGCCGTAGCCGGCGTATTTGGCGATGAGCGCCGCGGGGATGACGCAGGCGGCGGCCATGACAACTCCCCAGACGAGTGACTTCCAGAGCGGAGATGTGCCGATGCCGATGGAGGCAAGAGGCAGCCGCTCGCGGCGACGGACGATCCAGAGGAGAAGGCCCGCGCAAGCGAACATCGCGGCTTCGCGCGCGAGGCTGAGGGCGACTCCGGGGTGGGGTGCGAGGGCGTGGAAGAACTGCGAAACAGCGATGAGAGAGAACAGAGAAACGCAGAGGCCGATCCAAGTGGCGCGGTTCGACGCGGCGGGGCGCGAGCGCTCTGCCAGGGATGCTGCGTTAGCCATGCGAATGAGTACGAATAGGGGGTCGAGCAGGTTCCGGAAAAGCTGGGCGCCGGGTCAGGGGTCAGCGAACGGCTTTCAGCCGAAACGCCCTTTGCGGCGAGGGCAAGGAGTTGCTTTATGCGGTAGTATTTGGGGTTGACATGAAAATCGTTTTACCCGAGGCAAGAACGTGACAAAACGTGGACCGATTCCCTATCAGTTAAGCTTTAACGCGCAACACTCGCCCATGGGCGCATTTCATGAGCTTTACCTGTGGGAATTTCGGGACTCGCGGCGGGATTGGCTTGCAGATTGGGCAGCCGGGGGACCAGGAGGTTTTTGTCGGGTTCAAGGAGGGCGACCGGTATTCGAACGCGACGCTGAAATGCCTGCCTTTTTATGTGGGCGCGGTCAACCGCGCGGCAGACGCGTTCCTGGTGGAGCAGGCTGGGCCGTCGGAGCAGAACGTGAAGCCAGATGCGGAGCCATTCAAGGAGGGCGAAGTTGCTCGCTCCTATGGGTGGGCGACGGACGAATGGCGCGCGGATGGGATGACGTTTACGGTCTTTTCCCCATTCGGGCAGATTCCCGACCCTGCGGTGGACAGCGTAGACCGGATGCGCCAGGGGCTGCTGCCGGCAGTGGTGGCGCAGCTGGTGCTGGACAACACGAACGGCACCGGGACCAGGACAGCGATGTTTGCGCTGAACCATGCGCGGCCGGGCGAGCGAATTCTGGAAGACAACCTGGGAGCGGGCCGGCTGGGCTTTGCCTTCAGGCGTGAGGCAGGCGGAGCGGCGGAGCTGTGGGATTGGACGTCGGGGAAAAAGGCCGCGCCGGAGACGGAGCCGTTTGTGTTCATGCGCTGGTCAGCCAGCGACGGGGTTCGAGAGCGGCATAATCCGGTGCACCTGCTGGGGTCGTGCCCGGGATTCGGATTTGAAGTGCCGGCGGGAAAGAAGTATGGATTGACGATCGCTCTGGGATCGTACCTTGAAGGCGCGCAGACCAATGGGTTGGACGGGAAATATCTATACGCGAGGTACTACAAGGGGCTGGGCGACGTGCTGAAGACGGCGCTGGACGGCGCGGACGAAATGGCGGCGCGGGCCGAAGCGCTGGACGCAAAGCTGGACGCGGCAAAGCTGTCGGACGATCAGCGATTTATGATTGCGCACTCGACCCACAGCTACTACGGGAGTACGCAACTGCTGGATGTGGATGGGGAGCCGCTGTGGGTTGTGAACGAGGGCGAGTACTGCATGATGAACACACTGGACCTTGCGGTAGACCACGTGTTCTGGGAGCTCGAACACAATCCGTGGCTGGTGCGGAATCTGCTGGACACGTTTGTGCGGCGGTACAGCTACACGGACGAGGTGAAGGTGTACAAGACAGAGATTGCGATGGCGGCGCCGCTGGGACAGGCCGATCCGTCGCAGCCTCCGCCAGCCCCGGACGAGGCGCAGTTGACGCGGCCGTACGACACCAAGCCGGGCGGGTTGAGCTTTTGCCACGACATGGGCGCGCACAATAATTTTTCGCCCAAGGGCAGGAGCAGCTACGAGCTGGCAAACCTGACGGGATGCTTCAGCTACATGACGCAGGAGCAACTGTGCAACTGGATCCTGGTGGCCGGGTGCTACGTGGCGAAGACGCGCGACGTGGAGTGGTTGAAGCGGAATAAGAGCGTGGTGGAAGCGTGCCTGGCGAGCATGATCAACCGCGGCGGAGACGTGGGGTTTGCACAATACGACAGCGCACGAACTCGCGGGCGGCCAGGAGATTACGACGTATGACTCGCTGGACCACTCGCTGGCGCAGACGCGGAATAACGTGTACATCGCGGTAAAGAGCTGGGCGAGCTACCGCGCGCTGGCGTTGCTGTTCCGAGAGTTCGGCGCGGCGGCCGACGAAAAGCGGGCGATGGATTTGGCAGTGAAGGTCGCGGGCGTGGTTGCCGATCAGGCGGTGGATGGCGTGCTGCCGGCGATCTTCGAGAAGGCGAACCCGGGGTATGCATCGCGGATTCTGCCGGCGATTGAAGGATGCGCGTATCCGCTCTATTTTGTGAACACGGGATTTGCCGGTGGAACGCTGGAGCAGGTGTTTGGGAGCGCGGAAGAGAAACGGATGTACGATGCGCTGAAAGAGCACACGCGGAAGCTGCTGCTCGATCCGGAGCGGCGGAATCTGTTCGCCGACGGCGGCATCAAGCTTTCGTCGACGAGCAACAACTCGTGGATGAGCAAGATTTCAATCTTCATGCACGTGACGCGAAAAGTGTTTCACCTGGACGATGATCCGAAGGTCGTTGAGGTATTCCGCAAGGCCGACGCGGCGCATGTGAAGTGGCAGACGGAAGGCAGCTCCTACTGGGCGTGCTGCGACCAGATTGTGTCGGGCGAAGGCAAGGCCAGCCGCTACTATCCGCGGATTATCACCAGCGCGCTGTGGATGGACTGAAGGCAGCGTAGCGCCGCTTTTCAACCCGCTTCGTGTTGCTCCATACGTTGAAGTCGAAGTTCCGCGCCTGCCCCGCCCTCAGTGCCTCATCCCAGCCGCAGCTTTTGCGGCTTGGGTGGGAAAGCATGATCGTTCGTCTTCCTCGATCCGCACTCCCTCAGACGACTGGTTTCCCGCCGCGCCGCCGTCCACTGCGATTCGATCTCAACCGCACCCTCTACTCCGGTCGCGTAATGCGTCTCCGGTTTGACAGGATTCTCAATTTCATTATTTAATTAATTAGTTAGTTAATTATGCTGATGCCAGTGACGACAAAATCGGGGCGCGCGCCGGGGCGGGGCAAATCTTCACGCCCGCCGGGGCGACCCACTTCCCATTCGGGACTCTACGCGCGCGAAAAGCTGATCGAGGCGGCGACGGAGCTTTTCGCCGAGCAGGGCGTGGCGGCGACGACGTTTGCCATGATCGCCAAGCGGGCCGCGCTCACTCCGGCGATGCTGCACTACTACTTCAAGGACCGGGACCAGCTGCTGGACGCGGTCGTGGCGGAGCGGCTCTCTCCGCTGATCGCGGGAGTGTGGGGCCCGGTGACGACGGGCGAAAATCCCGCGGTGATGATCTGCGGTGTCGTGGAGCGGATGCTGGACGGCATCGAGAAGATGCCGTGGGTGCCCTCGACGTGGATGCGCGAGGTGCTGAATGAGGGCGGACTGTTGCGGACGAGAATGTTGCGCCACCTGCCCCGCGAGAAGATCGGAGCTTTCCGCCAGAGCGTGGCCAGGGCGCAAGCGGCAGGAGACGTGAATGCGGATTCGATCCGGAGCGATTGTTTTTTCGCTGATCGGGCTGGTGATGATGCACATGGCGACGATCAATCTGTGGACGGAGATTTTCGGGCGCAGGACTCCGGGCCGCACGGCGCTGAGCCGTCACATTACCGGGCTGCTTCTGACTGGCTTGAAGCCGGGTGCGGGACCGAAATCCGGCGGGCGGATGAAACGCAGGGCGGGATCGGGGCGTAAGTGAGTATGGAGGGGAAGATGCACGTTCTCCGGGGGAAGACCGTTGCGGTCGCGGCTGCGGCGCTGGCGATGCTGGCGGGATGCGCGCGGAAACCGACGAATACGTACCAGGGATACATCGAGGGCAAGTTTGTGTACGTGGCATCGCCGCAGAGTGGAAGGCTGGATCAGGTGAGCGTGGCGCGCGGCGACACGGTAACGGCAGGGCGTCCGCTGTTTGCACTGGACGATGAGCCGGAAGCTTCGGAAATGCGCATGGCTGAGCAGGTGCTGCGCAGCTCGGAGTCGAAGCTAAATGACCTGGAGACTGGAAAGCGGCCCGCAGAGGTTGACGTGACGCGAGCGCAGCTGGCCCAGGCGATTGCGGACAAAAAGCAGGCAGACCAGATTCTGGCGAGCGACAAGGCGCAGTTCAAAGCCGGCGGCATTGCGCAGACAGAGCTGATCAACGCACAGGCGGCGGCGGAGACGAGCGCGGCGAAGGTGCGGGAACTGGAAGCCGACATCGCCGTGGACGCGCTGCCGGCGCGGGACGAGCAGATCAAGGCGCAGACCAATCAGGTGGCGGCAGATCGCGCTTCACTGGCCAATGCCGAGTGGCACCTGAAGCAAAAGCAGATTGCCTCGCCGCGCAACGGGCTGGTCTTCGACACGCTTTACCGGCAAGGCGAATGGGTGGCCGCGGGAAATCCAGTGGTACAAATTCTGCCCCCGGAGAATTTGGAGATTCGATTCTTTGTGCCGGAGACGGTCGTGGGCGGACTGCGCGTGGGAGGGACCGTGCACGTGGCGTGCGACGGATGCGCGAATGACGTTGCCGCTACAGTCAGCTTTGTGTCGCCGCAGAGCGAGTACACGCCGCCGGTCATCTACAGCAACGAGAACCGGTCGAAGCTGGTGTATATGGTGATTGCAAATCCATCGGCGCAGACCGCGGCAACGCTGCATCCGGGCCAGCCCGTGGAAGTGACGGTCCAGTGAACGCCGCCAGGCAATTCGAGTTCGCCATTGACGTGGAGGGGCTGAACAAGCACTTCGACGGCAAGCACGTGGTGAAGGACGTATCGCTGCGCGTGCGCAAGGGCGAGATCTTCGGATTTCTGGGGCCGAATGGAAGCGGAAAGACAACGACCATCCGCATGATGTGCGGACTGCTGAAGCCCGATTCGGGCTTGGGGTCGTGCCTGGGGCTCGATATTCGCAAGGAGAGCGCGGAGATCAAGCGCCGCGTGGGATACATGACGCAGCGGTTCTCATTCTGGGAGGACCTCACGATTTCAGAGAATCTGGAATTTGTGGCCAGGGTCTACCGGCTTCGCGACCGCAAAGCTGCAGTTCGAAAATCGCTTGCGGACCTTGGGCTGACGGCGCGGGCGCAACAGCTTGCGGGAGAACTGTCCGGGGGATGGAAGCAGCGCATGGCGCTGGCGGCGTGCATGCTGCACGGGCCGCAACTGCTGCTGCTGGATGAGCCGACGGCGGGCGTCGACCCGAGGGCACGGCGCGATTTCTGGGATGAAATTCAGGAGCCTCGCGGCCAAGGGAATTTCGGTGCTGGTGAGCACGCACTATATGGATGAAGCGGTGCGATGCCACAAGCTGGCCTACATTTCATCCGGCACGCTGCTGGCGCAGGGAACGGCGCAGGAAATCATCGATGGGCAACATTTGAGCACATGGGCCATCCACGGCGACCACCTGGCGGAGCTGCAGGAGGAGTTGCGGAAGAAGAAGAGCGTGGCACAGACGGTGACATTCGGCGACGTGCTGCATGTAAGTGGAACCAACGATGCGCAGCTGGAGTGGGCGATCGAGGAGGCAGTGGGGCAAAGCGGGCGGCGCGCGGAACGAATCGAAACCAGCCTCGAAGACGTATTCATTTACTTGATGGGCCAATCGGAACAGAAGAGCGGGGGTAACGCGTGAGCGGTCTGCAGCGATTTTCGGCGGCGCGATGGTGGGCCGTGGTGCTGAAGGAGTTCACTCAGCTCAAACGGGACCGCCTGACGTTTGCCATGATCGTCGGCATTCCGATCATGCAGATGACGCTGTTCGGATTCGCCATCAACACGATTCCGCGGCATCTTGACACCGGGATCATCAGCGCGGATGACAGCGATGTGACGCGCGACTTTATCGAGTCGATGCAGAATTCGTCGTACTTCAAGATTGTGGAGCGGCTGCCGGACGAGGAAGCGGGGCGCGAGGCACTGGCGCAGGGAAAGCTCTTGTTTGTGGTGAATATTCCCGCGGGGTTTACGCGGCAGGTGCTGCGGCGCGAGCGGCCCTCGATTCTGATCGAAGCGGACGCGACCGATCCGACGACAACGGGAAGCGCGCTGTCCGCTGTGGAGGGCATTACACAATCCGTAATCCAGCGCGAGCTGACGGGGCCTCTGGCCAGCCTGCAAGGCGGTCCCGCACCCTTTGACGTGAACGTGCATTCGCTGTACAACCCGGATCAGATTACGCAGTACAACGTGGTGCCGGGACTGATGGGAATGATCCTGACGCTCACGATGGTGATGATGACGGGGCTGGCGGTAACGCGGGAGCGCGAACGGGGAACCATGGAGAATCTGCTGGCCATGCCGTCGACGCCGCTGGAGGTGATGACGGGCAAGCTCGTTCCCTACATCGGCATCGGTCTCCTGCAGGCGTCCATCATCCTTGCGGCTGCACGCTACGTGTTCTTCGTGCCGTTCTTCGGCAATGTTTTCGCCGTCTATCTTTCGGCGCTGCTTTTTATCGCGGCGAATTTAACGGTGGGAATCACATTTTCATCGCTGGCGCGGAATCAACTGCAGGCGGTGCAATTGGCGATCTTCTATTTTCTACCCAACATTATTCTTTCGGGCTTCATGTTTCCGTTCAAAGGAATGCCGGGATGGGCACAGGCAATCGGAAATCTATTGCCGCTTACGTATTTCAACCGGCTGGTGCGCGGGATTTTGCTGAAGGGGAACGGATGGGCGGATTCGTGGCCCAATGTATGGCCCATGATGGTGTTCACCGTCGTGGTAATGGGTGTGGCCGTGGCGACTTACCGGAGAACGCTCGACTGAGGAGGGCGAGGCGATGATGCGATCGGAGAACTGGAAGTGGATGATTGGCGTCGCGGCCCTTGGGACGATCGCGGGCTGCACGGTGGGACCGCGCTATCGCGCGCCGGCGCCGCCAACCGTGACCGCATACACACCGCAACCTCCGCCGGCTGAGACCGCGAGCAGCGAAGGCCCCATGGGCAGCGCGCAGCACTTCAATCCGCAAGCGGCGGTCCCGGCAGATTGGTGGACAGAGTTCCAGTCGCCCGAATTGAATGCGATGGTTGCGCAGGCATTGAAGAACAGCCCGACGCTGGAGCAGGCGACGGCGCGGCTGAAGCAGGCGCAGGAAGAGGTGATTGCGCGGACGGGGGCGACGAAATATCCAACGGTCACTGGCAATGCTTCCGTGACGGAAGAGCAACTGAACCTGGCAGCGTTCGGAATTCCCTTCCCCAACCCATCGCCATTCACGCTGCTGAATGGATCGGTGGCGGTCTCGTATGCGCTCGACGTATGGGGCGCAAATCGGCGGGCGATTGAAGGGCTGAAGGCGCAACGCGATTACGAGGCGTGGCAACTGGAGGGCGCGCGGCTGATGCTGGCGGGCAACGTGGTGGCGGCTGCGATCCGGCAGGCGCAGATTCGCGAGCAGATCGAGGTCACGAAACAATTGCTGGCTGTGGAGCAAAAGGAGTTGAAGATTGCGGAGGAACGCGAGCGGGCCGGGGGCGTCTCCGATTTCGAAATGCGCAGCCAGCGAACGCTGGTGGAACAAACTGAGGCGGCGATTCCGCCCCTCGAATTGCAACTGGATACGATCAACGACCAGCTCGCGGTGCTGATGGGCATGAGTCCGGCGGAGGCGCACGTGGAGCGGATTTCGCTGGACGCGTTGCATCTTCCCGAGGAGTTGCCATTGACCGTTCCTTCGGAGCTGGTGCGACAGAGGCCCGATATTCGCGCGGCAGAGGCACTGCTGCACGAGGCGAGCGCGAACTTGGGCGTGGCCACCGCGAACCAGTTTCCGCAGATCGTGCTGACGGGAAGCGGAGGGGGATCGGGGACACGCTTCAACTCGGGCGGCGACGTATGGAACATGGGCGCGGCCCTGGCAGCCCCGATCTTCAATGGCGGCGCGCTGCAGGCGGAGAAGCGCAAGGCTGAGGACGGGTACAACGAGGCGGCGAGCGCGTATCGCGGAACGGTGCTGGAAAGTTTTCGCGAAGTGGCGGACGCGCTCTACGCGACGGAGCGCGATGCGGAGACGCTGAAGGCGCGGAGCGCGGCAGCCGTCGAGGCAGAGGGCGCATACGGAATTGCGGCGAAACGCTACAAGGCCGGCGGGATCAGCGAAGCCAACCTGCTGGACGCGGAGCGACAGCAACTGCAGACGGAACTCGATCGAGAGAATGAGGCGGCGAGCCGACTGACCGATTCGGCGACGCTCTTCGAGGCGCTGGGGGGAAGAGCGGCTTCCAGCTTCTAGCTTCTAGAACCGGTTGCAAAATTAGCCAAAGCCGCTCGAAAAACGTCCCTCAGGGGCTAAAGCCTTCTGTTTATGCGCCTTTCACGGCACGGCTAAAGCCGTGCCCTTTCAAAACCAGATTTATGCAACCAGTTCTAGCTTCTAGCTTCTGGCTTTCGGCTTTTTGTTTTAGCTGCCAGCTAACGGCTGCGCTAAGGTTCGGTCGCACCGGGCGCCTGGGCGCGCAATGAGGCGACCGATCGCGTTATTTCATCGCAGCTCGTCGATAGCTCTTGCAATTCAATGCCGAACTCGACGAGAATTCGTGTATTCGGCGCCAGCCGAGAATTCCCAGGGATAGCGACAATCAGCGCCGTTCGAAAGTAAGGATGAGATGTTCTTTCCGCAGCCGGCTCGGCCGCCGGGAGAACTCTGAGAGGGAGAAGGACCTAGCGATGGGTACATCCGGGTGGCAGTCGTGGAACAGCGGCCCCTTCAGCATTGAGCGGAAACCGGGCAAACAGCCAGGCACGGTGATTCTGCGTTTTTGCGGACCCTTTACTGTGCGCGACGCTTATTCCAGCTTGCCGCCGGGAGAGTTGAACAGGATACTCGGATTGGAACCTGCGCCCGGAGAAGATCCGCCGAAATTAAACATTCTGGACCTGAGCGGCTGCCCATTTATGGATTCGTCGGGGCTTGGCATCATCGCGACCCATCATGTTCGGTGCCGGAAACTGGGCCTGAAGTTTATGGTCGCCGGAATGAGCCCAAAGGTTCGCGAAGTCTTCAAGGTCACGAATATGGACAAGGTGATCCCTATCGCAGCCTCGGTTGAGGAAGCAGAGAACAACTGAGGCGCACCCCAAATTCAAATTAGCTGCCGATCGTTTCCTGGCCTCTCAAGGGTGGTTGTAAGGCGTTTGGCATTTGACCCCGATCGATGCCGAGGGGTCGCGAGGTCGCGCCTGCTCAAGCGGGCTTGGGCGCGAAGAATGCCTCGACGTCGGTAATGGTGTTGGTGATGCGGTAGGGCGGTAGGGATTGGAGAAAGACCTGTCCGTAGCGCTGGCGGGTGATGCGGGGATCAAGGAGGACGAGGACGCCGCGGTCTTCAAGCGAGCGGATAAGGCGGCCGAAACCCTGCTTCAGGGTGAGAACCGCTTCGGGAACCTGGTAGTCGAAAAAGGGGCGGCCGCCGGATTCTTCGATGGCGCGCATGCGGGCCTGGACAACGGGGTCGGAGGGGACGGCGAAAGGAAGGCGGTCGATGATGACGCAACTGAGGGCCTCGCCCTGGACGTCGACGCCTTGCCAAAAACTCGACGTGCCGAAGAGAACGGAGTTGGGAGTGGAGCGGAATTCTTCCAGGAGAGCCTTGCGCGGGGCGGTGCCGTGCAGGAGCAGCGGAAAATCGAGGACGGGAAGAAGCAGGTCGTGCAGGGTGCGCATCTGGTTGTAGCTGGTGAAGAGGCAGAAGGCGCGGCCACGCGTGATGCGCAGGACACGCTCGATGGTTTTGACGGCGGCCTCGACGAATTCGGGTTCGCGCGGGTCGGGCATCGATGGCGGCAGGTAAAGGAGGGCCTGCTTGCCGTATTGGAAGTGAGAGGGAACGACGAGTTCGCGCGTGTCGTTAAGGCCGAGCCGGCGGCGGAGGTGCTCAAACCCGCCCTGGACGGTAAGTGTTGCGGAGGTGAGGACGACGGTGGGGATCTGGTCGAAGACGAGATCCCGAAGAAGCTCAGAGACGTCGATGGGAGTGGCCTGCAGAAACGTACTGCGGGCGCCACCGCGGGCACCACTGCGCGGGATGGCACTTTGGCCACTGCGTGGAGCAGCTTCTTGGACGAGTGACGAGGCAGGACCGGCGAAACGCTCAGCCGCAGGAGCAGTGAAGGCGCGCCTCTGAGCCAGAAGACCATGTTGGAGGCGTTGGATTCGAGCATGAATTCCAGGTCGGCGCGAAGGGTGGCGGCGCGGTTCTTGAGGCCGGGAGCTTCATCGAGATCGGCGATGCGATCGAGCTCGGACTCGATGAGGGAAAGCGTAGAGCGCACGGCGAGGTAGAGGTCACCGGAGGACTCTAGGAACTCTTCGCGATTGGTGAAGGGATGGCGGCCATCGGCGGGCATGGGCAGCGCGGCGAAAAAAAGACGCGCTCGCTCGCGAAGCTGCTGCGTGAGTGCCGGGATTTGCGCGACGCCGGAGTTGCCGCGGAGCAGGACGTCGGTGTCGCGGGCAAGGTCTTCAAAGCGGAGATTGGAGAGCGAGCGGCCAAAATATTGCGAGGCGACCTCCTCAAGCTCGTGCGCCTCGTCGAAGATGACTGCGGCGGACTCCGGGAGAATGCCGGCATCGGGCGCGTTGCCGGCAGCGAGGCGGACCGCGGTGTCGGCAAAGAACAGGTGGTGATTGACGATGATCAGGTCGGACTCGAGCGCGCGGCGGCGCATCTCGGTGATGAAGCAGCGGCGGTAGTCGGGGCAGGTTGAACCGAGGCAGGCGTCGGTTCGGGCGTCAAGCTTGTGCCAGAGGGCGGAGGATTCAGGGAGCGCGGAGAGCTCGGCGCGGTCGCCGGTCTCAGTGATGCGCTCCCACTCGGCAATCTGGCGGTACTCGTCGATTTCGTCCAGACCCGACAGAATCGGCTGGTCGCGGAGAGCGAAGAGCTTGCGGCGGCAGAGATAGTTGGCGCGCCCCTTCATGTAGCAGACGCGCAGCTCGCCGAGCAGAGTTTCAAGGAAAGGGACGTCGCGGAAGAAGAGCTGGTCCTGGAGAGCCTTAGTGCCAGTGGAGATGATGACGCGCTGGCCGGTGCGGAGCGCGGGAAGCAGATAGGCGAGGGTTTTGCCGGTGCCGGTGCCGGCTTCGACGATGAGATGGCGGCGCTCGGCGAGAGCGCGCTCCACGGCCTTGGCCATTTCGTATTGGCCGGGCCGATACTCGAATGGGAGCGGTGAGCGAGCCAGGATTCCACCTGGAGAAAAGAACTCGTGGAGCGACGGGAGAGATCGGGTTGAAGAGTCGGAGGAGGGCATGAGGGCGCTGAATCCATGATAGAGACTCAGGCAGGAGCGGAGTCGAGCGGAAGCTGCGGGGTTCGCGGAGCCGGCGTAGCGATGGCAGACGGAGGCGCTCCGCATAGAAGCAGCGGGTTGGCGCGCAGTGAACCGGGTCAGGCGGACTCTGAGGTGGTGGGATCGATGACGCGGCGAACCTGCGCGACGCTGTTGGCCGGGAAACCGCCTTGGCGGGCGTGCTCGCGCACCATCTCTTCGTTGGGCGCGATGTAGACGCAGTAAATCTTGTTGTCGGTGACGTAGCTTTCGATCCACTGGATCTGAGGGCCGAGGTTGTTGAGCACCGAGCAGGACTTTTGCGCGATGGCCTGTGCCTGCTCCGCTGACGCGGAACCGATGCCGGGGATTTCACGCTCAATGACGAACTTTGGCATGGACCGACCTCCTCTGCGGCGGGGAATTGGCCTAGTGTAACCGAACAATGGGAGATTCGGCCGAATGATTTTGCACAGGAGGCGCGCCGCGAACGCACGGTATGAACCGGACAGTACACTGATGAAGCAGCGATTGTTCGAATCGTCCGCTGCTGGAGATTCATTTGCCGACGTATCGCAGATCGGTTGTGCCGGCGAAAGCCGGGGCCGGTCGCCACGGCGACCCCCTGGTGGCGATTGTAGGACGGCCCAACGTGGGCAAGAGCACGCTCTTCAACCGGCTCACGCGGAGCCGGCGGTCGATTGTGGGCGACGAGCCGGGGATCACGCGCGACCGCATCTACGGCGAGTACGAGTGGGCGGGACGGCATTACCGGCTGGTGGATACGGGCGGAATTGTGCCCGACGATCCGGAGCTGATGGCGGTAGACATTTTTAAGCAGGCGCAGGTGGCGCTGGAAGAGGCCGATGCGCTGGTGATGGTGGTGGACGCGAGGACGGAGCTGGCGCGGCCCGACTACGACCTGGCGCAGCTGTTGAAGCGCTGCGGCAAGCCGCTATTTCTGGCGGTGAACAAAGTCGAGACTGAAGGCTTGGCGGCAGAGGCGGAGAATTTTCGCAAGCTGGGAATCAGCAACTTGTTTGGCGTGAGCTCGGAGCATGGACAAGGGATCGGCGATCTGCTGGACGCGATTGCGGAAAAAACAGAGATCAGAGATCAGGGGTCGGGGAGCAGTGAGAGCCTGCGGGAGCAAGGGAAAGAGGCGGGCAGGGAGCGGCGGAGTGCAGAGCACGAGGGTGCGCAGGACGCGGCCACGGGCGAGAAGCGGATCAGGACGCATGGGGAGTTTGAGCAGCGCGAGACGTCGGTGGCGATTATCGGACGGCCGAATGTGGGCAAAAGCACCCTGCTGAATGCGCTGACGGGGACGACGCGGTCGATCGTGTCGCCGATTGCGGGAACGACACGCGACGCGGTGGACGAGGTGGTGGAGTTTGAGGGGCAGACACTGCGCTTTGTAGACACCGCCGGGATCAGGCGCAAGGGCAAGACAAAGCTGATGGCGGAAAAGATGAGCGTGGTCATGGCGCGGCGGCACCTGGAAGCGGCGGACGTGGCGCTGGTGCTGATCGACGCGACGGAAGGTGTGACGGCGAGCGACGCGACGATCGGAGGCTACGCGCACGAGAGCGGGCGCAGCGTGATCATCATCGTCAACAAGTGGGATCTGGTGACGACTGCACGCACCGACGGGAAAAGGCCGGCGGATCGGGAGATCTTTGAGAAACAGGTGCGGGGGGCGCTGAAATACCTGGATTATGCGCCGGTGATTTTTTTGTCGGCGCTGGAAGCGATTGGGCAGGAGCGGAAGGGCATGACGCGCCTGCTGCGCGAGGTTGTGACGGTAGCCAGGGAGCGTCGCAAGCGCGTTTCAACGGGCGCGATGAATCGATTCCTCGAAAAGATCGATTTTCAGCGCGCGCCGGTGCCGATGGCGAAAAGAATCAGGATTTTTTATATGACACAGGCGGCGGTGGCGCCACCGACGTTTGTGCTGTTTACCGATCGCCAGGTGAAGCTGCACTTTGCGTTTGAACGTTTTCTGGAGAACCAGATTCGCGATGCGTTCGGGTTCAAGGGAACGCCGGTGTGGTTCAAGGTGAAGGCGCGGAAAGACGGTGGACAGTGAGCAGTGGCCAGGGATCGGTGATCGGTGAACGGTGACAGACGATAGAGCGCAGAAAAAAGGGAGTGGGACGGGCTGCGTATTGCGCGGCCCTTTCATTTGGCGAATTGCCGGTCGCCGCTCTCGATCGGGCTTATTACTGGACGGGAGCGGCTGGAGATGACGGCGGGGCGTCGTCGGCATCGCCGAGAGTGCGGACGTGGATGCTGGCTTCGGTTTCGGGAACCGTGCCGTCGTTTGCCTGAACCATTGTGGGCTGCCCTTGCATGAGAATCCGCTGCGTGACCTTGCCGCGCGCAGGAACGATGACGCGCTGGGTGACAGAGGTTAAAGCGTTGCTGACAGTGATAGGAATTTCGGCTGCAGCGTAGCCGGAATTGGAGAGGTTGACGGCAACGAGCCAATTGTCGCCTTCGGTGTGCGAGGGAAAGACGCTGTCGATGGCGATGTCAGGCAGGCCCTTGTCGGCATTGACCCAATCGGCGAAAAACCAGGATAGATCGCGGTGGATTCCGGGACTGGGCCCGAGCGACGAAGACTCCCCGCTATCAGCCGCGGCCTGTTCAATGAGTTTTTCAAAATAATCAGAGCGCGCATTCGGGCCGAGGCCGCGAGCCGCATCTTCCGTCGGCGAGTAGTCGCGGAAAGCGGCGGAGAGCGCGGCGTCACCGGCAAGATCGCGGAGCATCCAGAAAACATAAGCGGCCTTGGTGCGGTAGTAGACGGGCGCGATGGCCTGGGCAAGGGGCTGGCCAGGGCCTTCGCCGGGACTGGCGGGCTCGGCAAGCGCAAGAGCCATGCGGCTGGATTCGAGAGATTCAAGAGCTTTCTTCCGGCCCTGTTGTTTCTCAAGCCAAAGAGTTCCCATGAAGTGAGCGACACCCTCGCTGAGCCACGCTCGAGGAGACGACACCCATGCATGCGTGAGAGCGTGCGCGAATACATCGTCGAGCTCATCGGGGGTTCCCTCGCGAACGGGGGTCACGAGGAGCGGACCGGTTTCAAAGGGCGCATCGTCGGGGTCAGGCAGATCGAGGATCGTGAGTTGAGAGCGCGGTTCCCTGCCGAGCCAGCCCTGAAGAAATGGCGTGACGAAAGCGGCAGCAGAGGCCCAACCCTCCACGGCAGAATCGTCGTCGGGGACGGTGTAGAGCGTGGTGTTGGCGGCCTGATGCGCGGCGCGGACGGCCAAGAAAAGGCTGGGAGCTTCAAAGCCCAGAAAGGCGGAGTCGAAACTGCCGGACGCGACGCCTGCGACTTCAGCACCGGCGGTCGGCGGCTCAGTGAGTGCAAGCGGGACGCGATGGCCGTTGACGAGGGCGACAGTTGGAGCCTGGCCGTGGGGGAATTCGTCGCTGAGCGTGAGACGGAAGCGCGCAGCGGACATGCGGAGCTTGTGCTCGCCCATCTCATCGAAGACGCGCGCGCCGTCGCCGAGGATGACGGGAACGCTGGAGACGGGATACCAGACCACGTTGCCGAAACCGCGCAGGCCGGTAAAGTCGATGGCGATGGAGTCCCAATCGGTGTGGAGCGCCGCATCCGTGGGAGTGCCGATGGTGATGAGGCGCTGAGCAGATTGCGGAATCGTGCCGGAATACGTGACATCGAGCTTGAGGGTCGCGCCGGGGGCGAGTGGGGCAGCGAGTGCGATGGCGGCCTCGTGAAGCTGGCCGGTGTGATCAACGTCGGAATTAAGCGTGGCGACGGTGAAGGCGACGTCTTTGCCGGTAAGCCGGATGGTTTCCCAATCAAGCGAGGAAGAGATCTGCAGAGGGATGCGGGCGAGCGGGGAAGGTCCGTCGTTGCGCACGGTGAGGAGAGCGCGAACGGCGATTTGCTGCACGGCAGGACGCAGATGCACGTCCATGTCGAAGGCGGTGAAGGTGAGGGCTTCGCGTTCGGCGTCGCTGGCGACAGGAGAAGTGACGGGCTGGCCGCCAACTTTCGCAGCGGGGCCCGCGGTAGACGTGGTCTGGCCGTTGTCGTCAACCGATCGCGAGAAAACGACCTGGCCGTGGGGTTGCTGATCTTGAGTGGAAGTGGGCGCGGTGGGTGTAGTTTGGGAGCGCGCGGGGATGGCGGCGAGAAAAAGCGCAACTATCGGAAGCGAGAGCGGGACGCGGGAGATCAGGGTGCTGAGCGTTCCCACGTCCCAAAATCGGGACGTGGGGCACCCCAGTTTGTGCCGAGTGGAACGCGGCGAGTTGCGATTCGTGCTATCCCACCCTGAGCGCGATGAAGCCCCGCTTAGGCGCCTTGCTCGATGAATTAGATCGGAATTCAAGAGCCGAGGCCTTTCTGCTTCTTCGGCTGGACGCCACCGCCACTGCCACTGCCACTGCGTGGGGCAGACCTTTGGACGAGTGAGGCGGCAGAGCGGGATCTGCGCTGGCGTGCGGCTTCGTAGAGGACAACGGCTCCGGCGGCCGAGACGTTGAGGGAGCTGACGACTCCGGCCATGGGGATCGAAAGGAGATGATCGCAGGTGCGGCGTACGAGATCGTGAAGGCCGGCTCCCTCGCGGCCGAGGACGATGACGAGATCGCCGGTGAAATCGAAGTGGTCGTAAGCGGCAGTGCCGCGCTCGTCGAGACCGACGATCCAGAGATTGCGGCGCTTGAGCTCCTCGAGGGCGCGAACTAGGTTGACGACGCGGGCGATGCGGAGGTGCTCGGCGGCTCCCGCACTCGCTTTGATGGCCACGGGACTCAGTGGTGCGGAACGGCGCTCGGTGAGGAGGACGCCGTCGACGCCTGCGCCATCGGCAACGCGGAGAAGAGCGCCGAGGTTCTGCGGATCTTCAACGCCGTCGAGCGCGAGCAGCAGCCTGGCGGAAGATTTGCGGGCCGGATCTGGTTCGAAAAGGTCCTCGAGGGTGAGAGATTCCTGCGGGCGGACGAGCGCGACGACGCCCTGGTGGGTGGCAGTCTTGGCGGTGAGCGTGAGCTGCTCGCGCGGTCCCTCGAGGACGCGAATACCTGCGTCGCGGCATTGCGCGATGAGGCCGGCGAGGCGGTCATCGTGGCGCTCGCGGGCGACAAGAACATGATCGAAGCGGCGGCGGCCGGCCTTGAGAGCTTCAGACACGGGATGCAGGCCGTAGAGAACTTCCATGGAATTAGTTTAGAGCCCGAGACACGACGGGCGCCGATTGGTTGCGCGGCGCCCGGGTCAATGCTGATTCGATGTTCAGTGCAAGTGAAACTAGACCGATGGTCCGCTTGACGGTTGCTGCGGGGCTACAGCGGGGGCTGTGACGGCGCTGCGATGCTTCGAGTCAACCTGCAGGGTGAGCGTGAGCTGTTTTCTGTCGCGCAGGATGGTGACCTGAACCGGCTTCCCTTTATTGGAACGGAGATCGCGGTCCCAGTCGGCGGCGGTGTTGATGGAATCCGTACCCACCTTGAGGATCACGTCAAAGGCCTTGAAACCGGAGGCTGCGGCTTCGCTCTTGCGCGCCACCTGCTTGACCATCAGGCCGCCCGGAACGCCGAGATAATCGGCCATCTGCGAGGTGAGCGGCTCAACCAGCGCGCCCACGTTCAGGGTGCTGGTAAAGAGGGAGATGTGAAATCCATTGGTGACGGGGACGTCAGACCCGGTGATGCCCATGGCGGGCGGTGGCCCTGGAGGTGCGATGCCATCGACACCCATGTCGAGCCGGGCCCATATGTCGTGCTCCATCGCCTTGCGGTCGACCAGTTGCACAGCCATGGTTTGGATGTTGCCGTCGCGGCTGATCTCGAGGCTCAGCTTGCTGCCCGGCGGCAGGTCGCGCAACATACGGCGAAGCGTCTCCGCGTTGTCGACGTTCTGACCATTGATCGCGACAACGACATCGTTGACCTTGAGTCCCACCTGGCCAGCCGGTGCGTCGTGATCGATGAGGGTGATGACGGCACCGTGCACGTCCTTGAGTTTGAGGGCCTGCGCCTTGTCGGCATCGACGTCGGACACATCCACGCCGAGGTAGCCGGGAACGCCGGAGTGGGCCAGCAGCGGACTGGTGTCTTCAAGGAAAGGCGCGATTTCTGCGGCCTGCGCATGGACAGAACGCGGCACGAAGAGGACACACGCGGCAACTGCTGCGAGCCCGGCGCAAGTAAAGATCAGGTAGGAATGACGGAACGGCCTCAAAAGGTGCTTCATTTTTATTTCTCCCAACGTTTCATCGTCCGGTCCGCACTCATCAAGACGGTGCAGTGGCCGGAAGGGTTAGCGAATTCAAACGATCATTGACATCTATACCCGTGGTTGTTGCACTGCTGCTACTGCGTTTCCGGAACCCGGCTCAAAACCTGCCGGGAAACATACCGAATCTGGGGATTCCGATCAGAGTTCGAAACAGAATAGAGCACCTGCTGAACGCTTGTGTCAGCATCGACTGGTTCAAGCAAGCCGATCGCCGCGGTGCGGACGGCGGGATCGTTGTCGTTCAACACGGCTTCAAGAACTGCGTCGCGGACTCGCACGTCGTCGGCCACGTATGGCTCCAGCCCCTGGAGGGCCTTCTGGCGGACCTTGGGGCTGCGGTCGTTGCGCAGGGCGTACATCAGCGCATCGCGGATGCCGGAGGGTTGGCAACTGTGGCCCGCGCGGCACTCTGCGGCAAGCAGCGCCACGGAGTCGTCGCGAACACCCGGAGATGTGGAATCTTCAGAGGCCAGCATCAGTAACTGGCGAATAGCAGGATCATCGAGGGAGCCCTCAATCTGGCGCGGAACAACCTGGTTGTAGCTGACGTCGACGATTTCGCTGTTGGGGTGGCGCACGATGCTGGAGATGCCGGCCACATCGGCGGGCGAAGGCGCGGACGAGGCGGGCAAGACCTGATTGCCGGCGGGCGAACCGGATCGCGCTACGGTTGCTGCGTGTGCGGCACGATTCTGCGCGTATTCAAATCCGCCGAGCGTTCCGGCGCCCGCGCCGGCCACGAGCAGAAGCAGGGCTGCGACGGGCGCAGACTGCAGACTGGCGAAGTTGTTGACGATGCGCTGGCCGAGAACCTCGTACCAACGCCTGGGCGGCAGGGTGTCGAGCGCGTCGTCGAGGCGCAGGTGAGAGCGGGCGATAAGATTCGGATCCGGCTCGATGACGGGATGCGCGTCGGCGAGGACCCGGAGCGCCTGGATCTGCTCGCGTTCTTTCTGACACTCGGGGCAGGCGATGATGTGCCGCTCGAGCTGGTGGACCTGATCGTCAGGCAGCTCTCCATAGGCGGCCGCGACGATATGTTCGTGTGCGAGTTCGCAATTCATGGTTACGTCCTTGGATCCTCAAAGGCGGTTCATAGTTCGTAGTTCACCGTTCCCATTGGGCGGTGAACGTTATCTCAACTCCGCCAGTAGCGCACGCAACTTTTTGGTTGCGCGGAAGAGGGTGTTCTTGGCGGTCTCTTCCGTGGTATTCAACATTTCGCCTATGGTGCGCAGGCGAAGGCCCTGGTAGTGCTTCAGCTCAAAGACCATGCGCTCGCGCGGGGTAAGCTTGCCCAGCGCGGCCTGAATTTTTGCACCCAGTACCTTGCGGTCGAGCTCGCGGGCGGGGTTTGAAAATGACCGGTTGTCGGAGACGGAGGCCAGAACGTCGATCTCGTCCCCGGTGCGGTCGACAACGACTGCGTGGTCCTCGCGGCGGGTCTTGCGGCGGCGCAACTGGTCCAGGCAGAGGTTGGTGACGATGCGGTAAATCCAGGTGTAAAACGAGCACTCAAAGCGAAAGTTGCCGATGTACCGGTAGGCCTTGAGGAATGCGTCCTGGTAGATGTCTTCGGCATCCTGCTCGGAACCGGTTAAGTGGAGGGCCAGACGCAGGACCTGGTGCTCATATTGGCGAACCAGGGTGTCGAATGCGACACGGGAACCGGCCTGGGCCTCGCGGATGAGGTCCATCTCGAGAGCGCGATTCTGCGCCCGTCTCTGATCGTCCTGGCCAGGGTTCTGGCGCCTTGCTCCGCCGATTGCTCTGGAAGCCACGTCTGCAGAGGATTGTACCCTCCCAGAGCCCGGCCAAGCCAAGGTGCTCGCCGCCTCGGCGAGGCTCATTGTTGGGGAAATCGAAACACCCATCGCGTCTGTCGCCATCGCTTCTCCGCTCGCGGAAGATGCAGCCTGTGCGTATGAGTAGACGAAGAAAGGGGGTAATGGGAAGCAGAGCGACGGGGAATAGGGAATAGGCAATAGGGAGCAGAAAAGCGGGGGGCGAGGGAGTGGAGACAGTTAACCGTGGACGGTGACCGGTGGACCGGCCGGGAGGGGGCGGCGGCTCCCGCTACACTGGAAAGCGATGAGCGGAAACCTGTTTGAGAATGAGGCGGGTGGCGGCGGAAGCCGCGGCGGGTGGTTCACGGCGCACTGCGACGGCGGGTCGCGAGGCAATCCGGGACCGGCTGGGTACGGGGCTGTGGTCGAGGACCCGGAGGGCCAGGTGGTGGCGCGGCTGAGCGAGTATCTGGGCCGCCAGACCAACAATTACGCCGAATATAAGGGCCTGCTGGCGGTGCTGGATTGGGCGCTGGCCAATGGAACCAGGCGCCTGCGCGTGGTTTCGGATTCGGAGCTGATGGTGCGGCAGATGAAGGGCCGCTACAAGGTGAAAAGCCCCGGCCTGAGGCCGCTATGGGAAGAAGCGCAACGGCTGGCGCTCAAGCTGGAAGGGTTCGAGATGCGGCATACGCTACGTGGCGGGAACAAGGAAGCGGACCGGCTGGCGAATGCGGCGATGGATAAGGGCCAGGGATCAGGGTTCAGGGGTCAGGGGCCGGGGAATTAGCGAAATGGAGCGTCTGCATACCGATGCGGACGCTTTACGGCGCTGACCCGCTGGCGGGTATGCTATACGTTTCGCCCGAGGTCATTGCGCCAGGTGTGGCCAGTGTGTTCGAGCAGGTGGTCGGCGCACTCGGGGCCCCAGGAGCCCGCAAAATAATTCGGGAAAACCTGCGGCTTCTTGGCAGCCCAGGCTTGCAAGATGGGCGTGTAGAGGGCCCAGTTGGTTTCAACGCCGTCGCGATGGGCGAAAAGGGTCTGGTCGCCGAGCATGGCGTCAAGAAGCAGTCGCTCGTAACCGTTGGCGGTGGATTTGCCAAACGCCGTCTCATAATCGAAATCCATATTGACGGGGCAGACGGCCATTTCAGTGCTCGTCGGAACCTTGGCGCCGAAACGCAGGGCAATGCCTTCGTCAGGCTGGATGCGGATGGTGAGAAGGTTGGGCTGAATCTCGCTGCATGGGCCGGAATTGGCCATGCGGTTGAAGATGAGCAGCGGCGGCTGCTTGAACTGGATGCTGATTTCAGTGGCGCGCTTCTTCATCCGCTTGCCGGCGCGGAGAAAGAAGGGCACACCGGCCCAGCGCCAATTCTCGATGGTGAGGCGAAGGGCGGCATAGGTCTCCGTGCCCGATTCAGGGTTGACGCGCTCTTCATCGCGGTAGCCGACGACATGTTCGCCACCGACGATGCCCGGACCGTACTGTCCGCGGACGGTGTTCAGAATGGGAATGGCGGGGATGGCTTGCCATACCTTGAGCTTTTCGCGGCGCACGCTTTCAGCTTCGAAGCTGGACGGCGGCTCGAGGGCGACCAGCGCGAGCAACTCCATCATGTGGTTCTGCACCACGTCGCGCAGCGCGCCGGCTTTTTCATAAAACGGCCCGCGGCCTTCAACGCCGAGGGTTTCAGCCACGGTGATCTGAACGTGGTCAATGTAGTTGCGTTTCCAGATCGGCTCAAAGATGCCGTTGGCGAAGCGAAAAATGAGGAGGTTCTGGACCGTCTCCTTGCCCAGGTAGTGGTCGATGCGGAAGACCTGGTTTTCGTGGAAGACGGCATTCACCTGATGGTTGAGTTCGCGAGCGGAGTCGAGATCGTGGCCGAAGGGTTTCTCGATGACGACCGCGACGCGGCCTTTTTCAGGCTGTGCCATGCCCTGCGCGCCGAGGTTTTCGATGATGCCGGTGAAGAACTCAGGAGCGGTGGCGAGATAGAAGAGGCGATCGGGGCCGATTCCCTTCTCCGTCGCAATGCGATCGAGCTCGGTTTTGAGATTGGCGTAGTGGGCAGGATCGTCGAAGTTGAGGGGGAAGTAGCTGATTTTGGATACGAAGCCGTCGAGCTTGGGGTCGGCTGCGTCGACACCGCCAAATTCGACGATTCCGGCGCGCATGTCGGCGGCAAATTCGTCGCCCAGGGGGCGGCGCGCGACACCGACGATCTCAAATTGTTTGGGCAGAAGGTTGGATTGATAGAGATGATAGAGCGCAGGCAAAAGCTTGCGCTTGGTGAGGTCGCCGGAGGCGCCGAAGATGACGAGGATGCCAGGGTCGGGGATGCGCTCATTACCCCTCGGGAGCTGAGACAGATCCTCGGGACGCACTCTCATTTGCATGGTGGCCATTTGCGATAAACCTCCGGTGCGGGGACGCAGCCTCTAGCTCTTAGCCATTAGCTTTTGGCCCATTGTACGGAAAAGAGGGCATCAATTCAGCACGGAGAAGCTAAGAGCTAATAGCTAAAGGCTGGAAGCTGATTTACTTCTTCGCTTTGGCGAAGCGCTTGTTGACTTCGGCCCAATTCACCAGGTTCCACCAGGCAGCGAGGTAGTCGGGGCGGCGGTTCTGGTATTTCAGGTAGTACGCGTGCTCCCACACATCGTTGCCCAGGATCGGATAGAGACCCTGCGAGAGCGGCGAGTCCTGGTTGGCCGTCGTGATGACCTTGAGCTTGCCGCCGGTGAAGACGAGCCAACCCCAGCCGGAACCAAACTGCTTGGCCGTGGTCTCGTTGAAGGTCTTCTTGAAGGCCTCGAAGTCGCCGAAGTCGGCGGAGATCTGCGTGGCGATGTCGCCCGACGGGCTGCCGCCGTTGCCGGCCGCATTGGGCGGGCCCATGATGGTCCAGAACATTGAGTGGTTGGAGTGGCCGCCGCCGTTGTTGCGCACGACGCCGCGAATGTCTTCAGGGACTGCGTTCAGATCGCTGATGAGATCGTCGACGGACTTTGCGGCGAGATCGGGATGATTGGCGAGGGCGTTGTTGACGTTGGTGATGTACGCCTGGTGGTGCTTGTCGTGGTGGAGCTTCATCGTTTCGATGTCGATGAACGGCTCAAGCGCCGAGTATTCGTAGGGAAGCGGTGGTAACTCGTATGCCATTGGGGAAAGTCTCCTTCGTTCGGATTGTACTTTGTGGGCGTGGCCCGGAAGAATTGACTGTTGATGAAATTCAGCGGCCGGGTGGGAAAGGCACCTATGAAAATGGATGCGGAAACGAGCGGCAGGGGTGCGGGAAAGTTCACAGAGTGAGATGCCGGGGGGAAGCGGCGGGTTTGGGCCTCAAGCAAGATATTTGAAGGAACAGGCAAGGCATCGGGGACAATAACAGCAAGGATGTTCTACTATTCCACAAAAAACCAACCAAACCCGACGCAATCATGCGCGGGGGATATCGTTTGGGAGCCGGAATAGGGACAAAGAATACGGCGGGTGGAGGACGAATTACCCATGGAAGAGAAGAGAGTGAGGCAGAACTATCTGGCCATTGTGGTTGCCGCGGTGGCGTGTTTCCTTTTCGAAGCGGCGTGGTACTCATTTTTCCTGCAGGCCTGGCTCGACGGGATCGGGCGCACGCAAGCCTGGCTAATGAACCAGGGAGTTAGTCCATTGCTGCAGTTCGGCACGGCGCTGATTTCGGAGGCCTTGATTGCGACGGCGATTTCATGCGTGACGCAACTGACCGGGCCGCAGACGGCGCTGCGCGGCATGAAGGCGGCCGCGTTGCTATGGCTGGGTTTCGTACTGACAACCTGGGCGACCGAGTATGTCTTCGAGGTGCGTACCTATGCGGTGTTCGCGATCAACACCGGATTCTGGCTGATAGGCATGGTGGGGATGGGTGCGATTGTGGGCGGGTGGAAGAAGAAAGTCGCCAAGTAGGCAGAAGACCTCGCGGTTTCCGGCAGTCGCCATCCATTGCGCGGAACAGGCCGTTCTTGGGTATCTCGCACTCAATCAGGCGGCGGATAGAAGGGCAGCTTGTCGTTTTTCGCGTTGGCGCGGCGAACTGTGGCATCGCTAAAGAGCAGCGCCGGAGCAAGGACCGTCGTGGGCGGGTCGCCGAAATAGTTGGCTACCCAGAGATCCTTGCCCGCGGCTTCAATGCTGGAGCGAAGCGCACGCTGGTCAATGTCGTCAAGAACTGCGCCGCGCACCAGCTCGCGCTTGCCGTCCGGGCCGACGCGGTAGAGCAGGCGTGGCGTTCCTTCGCCACCCATCGTCAGGACGAAATAAACCGACTGAAGTCCGCGATCTTTCGCCATTTCCAGGAGCTTCTGGTTGAGCTCCTCGGCCGAGAGACCATTGCCGGCGGTGATTTTGAGAACGCCGATCATGGGACGCGGAGGACCGGTGATGCCGGCGCGGCCGTGGCCATTGGACTGCGGAAAATCGCGGACGGGCTGGCGGCCAATGAGGTAATTGTCGAGGCGGCCGTCGTCGACGAGTTTGACGGCCTGGGCGGGAACGCCCTCGTCGTCAACGTCATAGGAGCCAAGTAGGTTTTTGCCGTTGAAAGCTTTCAATCCGGGATCATCAACGACATTCATGAAGTCAGGCAGAACGCGCGCGTGATAGCTGGAAGCGAACGGGCCGTTGGTGCGGGCCTCTGTGCCGAGGGCGGGACGTGTGGCCGTAACCGCCGAGCCGAGGAGCGAGCGCAGAGTGTCAGCGGCGGCATCGGCCGAAAAAAGCAGCGGGCCGTGGTACTCCTCTTCAACGAGAGGAGCTTTGCGAAGCTCGGCGAGCGAGGCAAGCTCATCGGCAGCGTGCTGGTTGAAGACAGTCTCGGAGTCGAGGTCGGCGAGCGAGGTTCCCGAAGAACCATAGGAGCGATCCAGGCGCATGCCATCGGCTGCCTGCGTTCCGGCCGCGAAGGTTTCCTGAAATTCGACCGAGGATTTGCGGACGATGGTTCCTTCGCTGTTGACCAGCCAGGTTGTGGTGGAGCGGGCGCGAAAACTGGCGGAGGAGTACTGGATGTCGCGCTCCCACCCCGCGGACGAGGACCGATCCGCGGGGGCCCCAGGCTCATTCGCGTTCACAGATGCGTCGGTACGGTAGAGGCCGCTGGCGCGGGCGACGCGATCGGCCCATGAACTCTCGTCAACATGAAGCGCGATGGGATCGGCCAGCGAGATGATGGGTTTTTCCTGGCTGAAGTCGTCGGCCTGCGGAGGCGTCTGCACCTGCTTCAACTCGGCCTGCTTTTGCGCGTAAGCAGAGAGCGCGCTTTTATAGGCCTGATCCGTGCCCGCCCATAGCGTGGTGCGAAGGGCGATGGGATCGTCGTCGAGGACCGCAATTTCGAGGGCGCCATCACCGCGAGCGCCGGAGCTGTCGGTTTTGTAATCGCCCACGCGGACCGTGACGCGAGCGACACGCTGGCGAACCTGGTCGGAGCCTTCACTCGCGCCGAATTCAGATGTGGTCTGAAAGTCGTTGACCTCTTCAATGCGGTATTGGATAAAGAATGGCTTCGCGAAACCCTGCAACTGGAGCTGACTCATGCTGCGGTCAAGCTCCGTGAGCATGGCTTTGAGGACAGGATCTTTTTCGGCGTCAGCGCGGGTGGGCTGGGCCATGCAAAACTGCGGAACGACGAGACTGGCGATGAAGAGCGCAGCAGAGGGTAGATGATGCGTTCTCATTCGGCCCCCTTCGCTGCGTGCGTTTGCGAGTCCGCGCCGGGAATGGGCAGGATCGGCGGTCGCGCGGTGCCTTGCGGCTGGCGCTGCGTCTCAATAGTGCTGAGCAGCATGGCGGGAGCGACGGCGCTCACAGGAATCGTGCCCGACTCCGCGCCGCATTCGCCGTTGAAGACTTCGCTCTTATCGCTGGTAGCGATGATGCTCTTCATCGCGGCGAGCGGCGTACCGACGATGCTGACCCCGCGCACAAGCTCGTCGGGACGGCCGTCGACATAGACGCGCCAGACGACGAGTGGAATGACCTGGAAGGCCTGCGGCGAGGAGCGTTGTGTAACCGCAAAGCCCGACGAGATGTCTTCAAAGTAAAGGCCGTAGGGCTTGCCCTGTTTTTTGGCTTCCTCGATTAATTGCTGGCGCAACGCCGCGTCGGTGACGCTTTTGGTGGACGTCACGATCAGGTTACCCTGGCGGCCCGTCGGCACGTGGCCCTCTTCGGCGCGGCCGTGTCCGTTGGAAGCGCTGAAGCTGGCGATGGGCAGGCGCGACATGAGGAAGGTTTTAAGCACACCGTCCTGAATCAGGTCGACGCGCTCGGCTTTCTGTCCTTCGTCATCGTATTGATAACTGCCACTGAGCCATGTGCTGCCGAAGGTGTCGACAGTGGGATCGTCGGCGACAGAAAGGAAATCAGGAAGGATCGGCTTGCCGACGTCCTTGGTGAAGGTCTGGCCCTCTTCGTCGCCGCGCTGGCGCTGGCCCTCGAGACGATGGCCGAGGACTTCATGGAAGAACACCGCAGCGGCGCGGCCGGAGAGAATGGCGGGACCGTCGAACGGCTCGGTGACCGGAGCCTTGCGCAGCGCTTCGATACTCTTGCCAAGCTCGCGCATTGCGGATGCGAGATCGGCTTGCGACGGAAGGCCGTCGACCGTTGGAGCTTCGAACGTCTGCTCGCGAAAGAGGTCCATGCCGTCGTCGGCCCGGGTGACGGCCACGGCGACAATGCGCGCCTGCAGGTGAGGCGCGACGATTTGCGAACCTTCAGAGGAGGCGAAATAGTCGGTCTCATTCTGCACGGTAAGAAAGACCATGTTTTGGTATACGTCGGGGTAGTCGCGGAAGATGCGCGACAGTTCCCTCACCCGCTGTTCCCATGCGGCGCGATCAATCACGATGGGCGGCGCGATGCCGCCGATGTGGGTTTGCGGGGCCTGCTGGCTGAAGTCGGGCGAGGTGTCCTCTTCCTTGGCGCGGACTTCGGCTTCGGTCTGGACGCGAAGATAGTTGTCAAGAGCAGCGCCGTAGCCGGTGTTCGTGGCCAGCCAAAGAGAACGCGCGAGGGCTTCGCGATCGTCGCCGAGAGGAAGCTGCTGGCTATTGACGGCCGAGCCGCGATGCGCACCATGAGTATTGTCGAGTTTGGGATCGCCGACACGGACCTGCACATCGGCCGTGCGCGAGCGGCCCGCCGAGCTTTCGGCCAGTGCTCCGTACATCGCGCGAATGGAGACGAAGCTTGTGTCGCGGACGGTGTAGCTGAGGAAGTAGGGCGGCAGAAGCTTGTCCGCTGAAGTCGTGGGCGATGCGGCCGGGGCTGCAATGGGCGCAGCCGGTGGCGTAGCGGAGGACTTGCCAAGCGAAGTGAAAGCCCGGTGCAGCTCAGCAGTCATGGCGCCGAGAACCACGGGTACAGGTTGCTGGGCGCGGGCCACGGGGAGGGTAATGAGGAGCGAAATGACGATCAGGGCTGGCGCGCGGCGGAAGAATGCGGTGATCGAACACCGCGATAGACCGTTAGAATGATGGGGCGTGAGAGCTCGAGGTTTTGGCGAAAGCATCTGTTTGTTCGATTCTCGCAGACTCGGGCGACCGGGAGTGGAGAGCGATGACATTTAGACGCTCCATGCGGCGGGTGGTCTGCGCGGGCGCGCTGTTGGCGGCAACCATGCCGCAGATTTGCGCGCAGGGTGGAGCGACGCGGACGGCGCAGGGGCCGGCGGCAGCAGCGGCGCATGCACCGGCGAGCACGCAGCAGGCTTATACACTGCCGCCGGACAAGCTGGCCAAGGCGATCGCCCTCAGCCGCATCCGTAACATTCTGAGCATTGCGGGATCAATCTGGGGCCTCGTTTTTCTTTGGCTGACGCTTGCGAAGCGGACATGGGCCGGCTTGGAGAGATGGGCCGAGAGAATTTCGCGCCGGCGCTGGATTCAGGGAGCGATATTTTTCGCGGCGTACCTGATGATCGCGACCCTGGCCGGGTTGCCGCTGGACTGGATCGGCGAGCACTATGAGCGCGCCTACGGGATCAGCGTGCAGGGTTGGGGCGCCTGGATCGGCGACGGGTGCAAGGCACTGGGGTTGACGCTCGCGATCGGCGTGCCGATTCTGCTCCTCTTCAATTGGATCGTGCGGCGCGCCCCCAGGCGCTATTGGCTCGGCGCGTGGGCAGTGACGCTACCCATTTTGGCGTTTCTCACTTTTATTGAGCCGCTGGTTGTGCCTCTTTTCTTCAAGCAGGAGCCGCTGGCGAAGAATCATGCGGCGCTGGTGGCAAGGCTCGAGAAAGTGGTGGCGCGGACGGGGATCGACATTCCGCCGGATCGCATGTACCTGCTGAAAGCCAGCAGCAAGTACACGGGGATGAACGCGTTCGTAGCGGGAATGGGACCCACAAAGCGATACGTGATGTGGGATACGACGACAGACCAACTGCCCGACGACGAAGTGCTTTTCATCTTCGGACACGAGAGCGGGCACTATGTGCTTCGTCACATTCCCAAGGGATTTGCCTTGTCGGCCGTGGGCCTGTTCTTTGTTTTCTGGGCGTGTGCTGGATTCGCTGCTTGGATGGTGCGGCGGTTTGGGGCACGCTGGGGCGCGAGCGAGCTCTCTTCGCGGACGGAATTTGTGGTGCTGCTGTTTGCGATTTCGATCGCGAGCTTTCTGTTGCAGCCGGTGAGCAATGCCGTCAGCCGCTATTTTGAGCACCAGGCGGATGTGTACGGGCAGGAGGCGATCCACGGCATTGTCCCCGATCCGCAAAAAACCGCGGTCGCCGCGTTCAACGCGCTCGGGCAGTCGTGGCTGGACGACCCGAATCCGAATGCATTTCATCGAGTTCTGGCTCTACGACCATCCCAGCGTGCAGCACCGCGCCAACTTCGCACAGCACTACGATCCGTGGGCGAACGGTGGGCATGGGGAGTTCTTTAAGAACTAGTGGTCAGTGATCAGAGATCAGGTTTCAGGGGTCGGGGGTCAGGGGTCAGGAAAGCGAATCAGTCGAGGTTTTCGAAGATTCCCGCAGCGCCCATCCCTCCGCCGACGCACATTGTGACCATGCCGTAGCGGGCGCTCCGCGCTTTCATTTCCTGAAGCAGAGTTGCGGTCAACTTTGCACCGGTGCAACCCAGCGGGTGCCCGAGCGCGATAGCTCCGCCGTTCACGTTGACTTTCTCCGGGTCAAGGTTGAGAGCCCGAATGATCGCGAGGGCTTGCGCGGCGAAGGCCTCGTTCAATTCGATGAGGTCGATGTCGGCGAGAGTGAGGCCGGCGAGCGCAAGCGCTTTGGGAATGGCGGTGATGGGACCGATGCCCATCTCTTCAGGCAGACAACCTGTTACCGCATAGGAGACGAGGCGGGCGAGGGGCTGAATGCCAAGCTCGCGGACGCGGGAAGCGGCCATGAGAACCACGGCGGCGGCGCCATCGGAGGTTTGCGAAGAGTTGCCCGCGGTGACGGTGCCCTGAGCGTGAAAGACGGGCTTGAGTGTGGCGAGTGCTGCGGCGGAAGTGTCGGCGCGCGGGCCTTCGTCGGAGGAGAATTCCTTTTCGCGCAGGCGCGGCTTTTTCGGCGGCACGTCGGGCGTTGCGGTCGTGATTTTAACCGGAACGAGTTCTGCGGCGAAGCGGCCCGCGGCTTGCGCGGCGAGTGCTTTCTGGTGGCTCGCAAGCGCGAATGCGTCCTGGTCAATACGCGAAATGCCGTAATGGCGAGCGACGCGCTCGGCCGTAAGGCCCATGGTGAGCAGCGATGCGGGGTAGTTGGCTGCGAGCCAGGGATTGGGGCTGGGCTTGTTGCCGCCCATGGGAATCAGGCTCATGGATTCGGCGCCGCCGGCAACGATGACCTGCGCAAAGCCGGAGCGGATGCGGTGATCGGCGATGGCGATGGCTTCGAGACCGGAAGCGCAAAGGCGATTGACGGTTGCGCCCGGAATTTCAACGGGAAGGCTGGCGCGGAGAGCAGCCATGCGCGCGATGTTCCAACCCTGCTCGCCTTCGGGCTGCGCGCACCCAAGAATGACGTCGTCGATCGACGACCTGTCCAGGCTAGGAACCTTGTCCAAAGCTCCGCTCAATGCAATTGCGGCGAGATCGTCGGAGCGCGTGGTAGAGAGCGCGCCTTTGGGGTCCCGTCCGACGGGCGTGCGTACGGCGGCAACGAGAACGGGTCCTGGGCATGGAACGCTCCTGCGGAGCAGTGATCAAAACCAGTGATCAGTGGTCAGTGGCCAGTGGTCAAAAAACAACGTTCCGCTGGCTCATTGTTAGATGGCGAGGCGGGCAATGGTCAAGCCGGAGATCGGGAAAGGCGACGATCAGTCCTGCGTATCGATCAAGATCCAGGCATTGCTGAAATAGAAATGGTAGACGGTGCGACGGTCGATGACGGAGTCGGCCAGGGCGTCGTGGTCAAGGCGTCGCGGCGGATGGTGCATGCCGAGCTGCGCTTCGTGAATGTCCTGAGGCAATGCGGGATCGATGGCCCAGTTGAAGCCAAGCACTCCCGATGAACCGTGGGGTTGGAGGCGCTCGGTTTCCGGCGACGAGGCAAGCGTGAAAGGCCGGCTGGAGCCGCTGCCGAAGAAGACCAGCAAAGAGACTGTTCCCTGCGCTGAACAGAGGACTGCCCAATCGGAGGAGCCGGAACGTTCAAGGCTGGCGTGGACCACATTTTCCGGCTGACGCGCTTCATAGGATTGCGGGATAAGGCAACCGCGATGGTTGAGCTGATCCTGGATGGCCGGCGGCAGATCGGGAAACGAGCTGACGGGAAGATGGCGGATGAGGTATGGGATGGAATGACCGTCAACCGCAACCGAGCCGGAAGTATTCAGATCCGCAGGCACCGTATCCTGCGGCTGTGCCACGAGGAAACAGCCAAGAAGAAGCAGCGAAGCAATCGCAAGCCCCGATTTAAACATCGCGCGAACCATTGGAAACTCTCACGAGCACTCTATGCCCAGGGGCGCAGGAGCGCAAATTCTGCCCGTCGAGACACATCAATTGCGGAGCGGTTTGCCGGTTTTGAGGGTGAAGGCAATGCGCTCTTGCGTTTTGCGCTCGCCGCAGAGAGAGAGAAAGGCCTCGCGCTCCAGATCGAGGAAATACTGCTCGCTGACGAGAGTGCCGGCGGTGATGCGGCCACCCACAAGAATGTATGCCGCCCATCGGGCAACCTTCTGGTCGTGCTCGGAGGCGTAGCCCGCTTCACCCATCAAATAGATGCCCGTTTCAAGGGTGGCAAGCGCGGCCAGACCGGGAGCGGGGATTTGCGTGCGCGGTTGCGGCGGAGCGTAACCGGACTCAGCGAGGGCGGCGGCCTCAGACTTGGCGTCGAGCAGCAGGCGCTCGCGGTTCATCGTGATGCGGTCCGCTGCAGCGAGCAGGCCGAGCGAGCGGGCCTCAGCGGCGGAGGTCGATGCCTTGGCCATGGCGATGGTTTCAAGCGAGCGCTTGAGAGCCGTGGCCAGTTCGGCGGATTGTGCGAACCGCGACGGCGGATCGCGCGGGTCGGGGGGGGCGAGAGCGGCGGCTGCATCAAATGCGCGGAGGAGCATTTCCTTGGTGCCCCCGCCTGCAGGGATGAGACCAACCCCGGCTTCGACCAGGCCCATATAGGTCTCGGCGTAGGCCTGGCGGCGCGCGGCGTGAAGGCAGATTTCGGCGCCTCCGCCGAGCGTGAGGCCAAAGGGCGCGGCGACCACCGGGCGCGGACAGAATTTGATGGCCGCGGTCATTTGCTGGAAGCTGTGGATGACGCCCGCCAACTCATCCCACTCGCCTTCCTGCGCGGCTAGCAGGAGCTGCATCAGATTGGCGCCGACAGAGAAGTTGTCGCGGTCGCCGGTAATGACGAATCCGGAGAAATCGCGGACGGCATCGGAGGAGGGATTGAGGACGGCGGAGATGAAAGCGAGAACGTCGCCGCCAATGGCGTTCTTGAGCGAGTGCAGTTCGATGCATGCGATGCCGTCACCGAGATCGACGAGCGATGCGCCGGAGTTGGAGCGGAGGACGCCGTGATCGCGCCGGAATTCTGCAACGCGGGCGTGGCCGGGGACTGCGGGAATTGAAATGAACTGATCGGCGGCGGGCTGGAAGCAGGCGTCGTGAGCAGGCGAGTACCAGGCAGTGCGCGAAGAGGCGAGGAGCTTTTCCACGGGCGCGCCGATGGGAAGGCTGAGCGACTTCATCCGCGCGACGGTTTCAGCAACCCCGGCCGCATCCCACATTTCAAAGGGGCCCATTTCCCAGTTAAAGCCGGCGCGCATGGCGGCATCGATCGAAGGCGCATCGTCGGCGACTTCGCCAATGCGATCGGCGGCAAAATTCCACAGCGAAGAATGAAATGGCCAGAGAAAGGCGGCACCTTTGTCTTTGGCGGGGTTGTTCGCAAGCAGCAGGCGAAGGCGCTCAGGAAGAGTGGCTGCATTTTTCGCCATGTCAAGCGAAGGCAAAGCTGGCTTTACGGAGGGGCGGTACTCGAAAGTCGAGACGTCGAGGACGAGGCGCTCGTCTTTGCCATCGGCGTTACGGATTTTCTTGTAGAAGCCCTGGCCCGCCTTGTCACCGAGCCAACCGCGCTTGAGAAGCTCGTCAAGAATGGGGGAAAACTTGCCACCGGATACGCCCTCGGGGAAATTCGCTGCGACGTAGGCAAGAATGTCGATGCCGACGAGATCGGCAAGGCGAAAGGTTCCGGTGCGCGGCCAGCCGATGGCGGGGCCGGTAAGCGCATCCACTTCTTCAATCGTGAGGCCCTGCTCGAGCATGAGGTTGGCGGCGTTGAACAGGACCGCGATGCCGATGCGATTGGCAATAAAGTTGGGTGTGTCGTGCGCAAAGACGACCTGTTTGCCCAGGACCACATCGGCGAAGGCGGAAAAAGCCGAGACGACGGCGGGATCGGAAGCGGCGGTCGGAATGACTTCAAGGAGGCGCATATAGCGCGGCGGGTTGAAGAAATGTGTACCGAAAAATCTTCCCTGATTTTGGGCCGGCAACACTGAGGCGATTTGCGCTATGGGCAGTCCGGACGTGTTGCTGGTGAGAACAGCGCGCGCGTCGAGATGTGGAAGGACGCGAGTGAGCAGCGTGGTTTTAATCTCGAGGTTTTCGGCAACTGCTTCAATGATCCAATCGCAGCCGGCGAGCTTGGGCAAGTCATCGTCAAAGGTGCCGGGAGTGATGAGCGCTGCGCGGGAGGATTCAAAGAAGGCGGCAGGCTTGGATTTTGCGAGTGCGCCGAGAGCCCGCTCCGCGACTTCGTCCTTTGGAGGAAGATCGAGGAGGACCACCGGGATTCCGGCGTTGGCCAGGTGAGCGGCGATGCGGGAGCCCATAGTTCCCGCGCCAAGGACGGCAGCGCGGCGCACCAGGAGCGGCTTGATTCCAATGTGCGGGGCGGGAGTTGCTGCCGTTGTCGTGCTCATGCGGGCTCTCCCCCTCGCGGCGTGAGTTCTGGAGCTCTGCGTCGCGCGTAAACGCTCGCAGCATACGCAAGACGGCGGCGCACGGTCAAGAATAGCAGGCAGGCCGAAGAAAGATGGGGCGGTCAGTATTCGATTTTGTTGGGCGACGCGATCCACGCGGCAAAGCTCGCCCAGGCCTCGTCGGCGAGCAACTGCGTTGAACCGAGCTTGCGCTCGCTCGCGTCTTTGCGCAGCTCGGCGTAGAGAAAAGCGTCATCGAAGCCGGCTCGGGCCGCGTCCGCGGCGCTGGCTCCGTAGTAGACCGCGTCAAGCCGCGCCCAGTAAGCGGCAGCGAGACACATGGGGCAGGGCTCGCAACTGGTGTAGAGCTCGCAGCCGGCGAGGTTATAAGTCTGCAGCGCACTTGCTGCGGAGCGGATGGCATTGACCTCGGCGTGCGCGGTTGGATCGTTCGTGGACGTAACAGAGTTGGCGCCTTCGCCCACGATCTTGCCCTCGCGCACCACCACCGCTGCGAACGGGCCGCCGGTCGCGCTGAGGACATTCCGCGTGGCCAGCGCGATGGCGCGGCGCAGGAACTCCGGGTTGGGTTGGCCGGGCATGTGGGGCGATTCCGATTCCTGGGGAAGGCGAAGACAGATTCAGTATGGCACAGCGTGCGACTGAGAAATGCCGCGCGGATCGTTGATGTTTGCGGCGCCACAGCCGATGTGTTTGAGGCAACCAGAACCGCGTTCAGGCAGTCGCGCGGGCCTCGAGAACCTCAAGGAACTTGGCAAGCCACGCCGGATGAGCGGGCCACGCGGGGCCGGTGACAAGGTTGCCATCGACGACGGCGCTCGTCATCTCGACTGTGACGTAGGTTCCACCGGCGAGCTCGACCTCGGGAGCGCAGGCGGGATAGGCATTAAGCTTGCGGCCCTTGATGACGCCCGCGGCGGCAAGGAGTTGCGGGCCATGGCAGAGCGCGGCAATGGGCTTGTCGGCCTTGGCAAAGTGGCGAATCATGTCGAGGACCTTGGGGTTAAGGCGTAAATATTCAGGCGCGCGGCCTCCGGGGATAATGAGCCCGTCGTAGCGCGCGGGGTCGATCTCGTCGAATGTAGCGTTGAGCGTGAAATTGTGGCCCCGCTTTTCCGTGTAAGTTTGATCGCCCTCGAAGTCGTGAATTGCCGTTCGAATCTGGTCGCCTTTCTTTTTGCCGGGGCAGACGGCGTGAACGGTGTGGCCAACCATTTGCAGCGCCTGAAAAGGAACCATGATCTCGTAGTCCTCAACAAAATCGCCGGCGAGAAGCAAGAGTCTTGCGTGTTTCATCGTGCGAACTCCTCCGCACCAAGTTTGCCATAAGCTTGCGGCGCCGCGCCGTAGAATTTCTCCATGGCCGAGGCAGCGACTCTCGCAGTATTGAATGCGCGGATTGTGGCATGCGAGCTCTGCCCGCGGTTGCGCGCGCATTGCGCGGAAGTGGCTCGCACGCGCCGGCGAGCCTACGTGGACTGGGAGTATTGGGGACGGCCGGTGCCGTCTTTCGGCGATCCCAAGGCGCGAGTGATGGCGCTGGGCCTGGCGCCGGGAGCGCACGGATCCAATCGAACCGGGCGGCCGTTTACTGGCGATGGGTCGGGCGACTTTCTGTATCCTGTGCTGCACGAAGCGGGCTTTGCGTCGCAGGCCAAAGCCACGGCGCGAGACGACGGGATGAAGCTGAACGGGCTTTGGATTACGGCCGTCGCGCGCTGCGCTCCCCCGGGCAACAAGCCTACGCCCGAAGAGCTGCGCAACTGCGCGCCGTGGTTAGACCAGGAGATGAGCTTGCTGAAGGATTTGCGCGCTGTCGTTTGCCTGGGGCGGATTGCCTTTGATGGATTGCTGGCGCATGCGATGAGAACCGGAATGATCAAGTCGCGCGCGGGATTTGATTTCGCGCATGGCGCCGAATACCAACTGCCGGGCGGCCTGATCGCGATGGCCTGCTTTCATCCCTCCCTGCAGAACACGAATACCGGCAAGCTGACGCGACCGATGCTGCTGAAGGTTTTCAAACGGGCGAAGAGACTGGCAGGGTTGTGAAGGGCGGAGCGTGACTGGAAGATGCGAAAACCGAAGGAGCCGGCATGGATCTGCTGTCGAGAGAGATTCTGAAGGATGTGAATCTGGATGAAGTGAGCCCAAAGGCGGCCGCGCCGAGAAACCCGGTCGACCACTGGTCGCCGGCGATTCTGCTGGAGCGTGCGGCGTACCTGCGCAAACTGGCCAACCATGGAGACGGATCGGCTTCGGAGACACTGAAGGAGTATCCGCAGCACTGCGCGATGCTTTCGTTTCGCAGCCGCGACGGCGAGGTGAAAGTGCACGAGAGATTTGCGGATCTGTTTTGCGTGCTGGCGGGGAAGGCGACACTGATCACGGGCGGCGTTGTGAACGGAGCCCGGACCATTTCTCCGGGCGAGACGCGCGGCATGTCGATTGAGGGAGGGGTGAAGCAGACGCTGCGGGCTGGAGACGTGGCGCACGTGCCTGCCGGGACTCCTCATCAAATGTTAGTCAAGACTGAGGACACGATCACCTGCCTGGTGATGAAGGTTCAGGAGGTTGTTTAGAAGCTGTCTCCGCGATGTGACCGATTACGATCGGGAATTGGAGCGGGAGACCGGGATCGAACCGGCGACATTCAGCTTGGGAAGCTGACGTTCTACCACTGAACTACTCCCGCCATTTTGGATCAATCACTTGCAGTCGCTACCGCCATTTACTATCCATTTACGAGAATTGCAAACCCATCCGGAATTCTCGCTTTTAAAGCTTCGCTGAAAGCGTGCTGGATAGTAAGAAGGAATAGTATGGCGACTCCGAAAGCGAACCTCAAAAAGTATATCAAGGTGGACGGAAAATAGCGTTTCGTCCCCGTGCTCAAACAGAACGGAGTGCTTTATCCGGGCACCGTGCTGATCGATGGCGAACCGGTTCGCTCAACAACTGGCCGTTTCTATATCGAGTTCTATGAGAACGGACGGAGTGTCCAGCGCCCTATTGGAACCTCGACACGTGAAGCGAAGGATGCCTGGTTTCGGCAGTCCAATGCAGGTGCGCCAAAAGATCCAAATGTTGACGAACTTGCTGCGGACCCGCAATCGCTTCCGATAAGGGTTGCCTTCGAAAGATTTCTTGATGAAGTGAAGGCGTCGAAAGAACCGGCAACACACGACGCATATGAGACAGACTTGCGTTGGGCACTGCACAGACTTGGGAAGCGATGTGTTTCTGACGTTACGCGCCACGACATCTTGCGAGTCATCGGAAAGGGACGCGAGGAAGGCCAGGACACAAAAACGGTCAATCGAAAGCTGATCGTTGTACTCATGGCGCTACGGAATTCCGGTGCTGTCATCGATATGAAGCGGGGTGATTGGCCGAAAGGAACTGAGCCGATTGTAGATATCTACGAGACGAAAGAGATGGGAACGTTTTTCAAAGCGTGCACTCCACGCGAGAGGCTGATTTTTGAGACGTTCCTCTGCTCTGGGTTCAGAGCCCGCGAGGTCGCGACCTTGACCTGGAATGACGTCGACTTCAAGCAACGCACGCTACAGGTTCGGCGCAAGCCGGAATACAAGTTCAAACCGAAGAACCACGAAGAGCGAACAGTTCGCGTGCCTCTGATGTTGATCAAATCGCTTGCCGCATGGCGCAAGGGGCACGGCGACGACACGTTAATATTCCCGACACCCCCGCATCCCAAGCGCCCGAATTACGGTGGCCAGCGGCCAGATGCTCACCATCTCGAGTTGTGCAAACAGATCGCCTGGCGCGCGAAACTCAACTGCCGCCATTGCGTGACGAAGAAAGGAAAATGTGCAAATGATCCCTACTGCGGGAAGTGGCATCTGCACAAATGGCGCCACACCTTCGCAACGAACTTGCTTCGTTCTGGTGTTGACATCAAGACGTTGCAGGTCATGCTCGGCCACAAGAATTTGGCTACAACGGAAAAATACCTGAGGACGCTGCCCCTGAAAGATCTCGGCAGCAAGATTGAGAAATCGATCAACGCCGGGATTCTCCGTAGGAGATAAGAAGCAGGCCGGTTAGAGCCGGCCCGCTTTTATGCTGCGCGTGAGAGTTGGTACGCGACCCGTGCGAGCTCGGGTTCCTTCTTGACCAGCCAAGCCTCCAGTGCGGATGGATCAAAGCGCAGTGATCCGCCAATCATCATGTGCGGGATCTCGTTCTGACGAACCATGCGGTAGACGGTGCAGGCCGAGTTGGTGAGCAACTCGGAGACTTCGTCAACGGTGATCAAACGCCGAATGGAGCGCAGGGCGATGAGGATGTTGTAGGGTCCACTCGTGCTCCCTTCGGCTGGGCTGCCTGACTGGAGGCTCGACGATGTTGTTGATGTTGTAAGCGTCGGACCCGAGCTGGATGGTTCCAGTTCGAACTTAGCTCGCCTTCTAGTTGTTTGCTTCTTGCCGTTCACTGCTCTTGATACGCTCCTCAATGGACCGGCTCATCGACAAGAAAGCTTCGCTTTCGGCTTTTCGTCGATGAGCTTCGAGGGAAGCCCGCATCCATAAATAGCCGGACGCCGGTCCCTTTTGAGAACGTTTCAAGTGCTCTGATTCCCAACTGATTTTTTCTGCCATCTCCTGCCGCGCTTCACCAACCTCGTGAAGGTAGCTCGCAGCTGCCCGCGGGCTATCCATAATCCAAGCAACGAATGCTGCTCTTAAAACCGATTCCGAGTCCCATTCGACCCGGAGACAATTCCTCCACGAACCCGTAAGGACATCGAACCCGACCGAGGTCAACGCCATGTCCCGCCGCCGGCGTTTGCCTTCGTCTGCGCGCTTGATCAGATCGCCATCAATCAAATGCTTCAGTGCGGAACGAATCCCTCCCGGCTCAAGCCCAACTTCTTGCTTAAGCGAATAGAGCGATCCAAGTTTCATCCGCCCGATAAGGGCGAGAATGAACAACTCCATCGGCCCTGGGTCATGCGACATGATGTTGATTTCTTGCTTCACATCTACATTTATACAACCTGGTTGTATTAATGTCAAGTAACTGCAACTGCCTCCGCAAGTACTTCCTCCCTAAAGACTTAGTTTCAAAAGGGTTGCGTACCTTCTAGGAACACGTTCGCGGGCCTGTCTCTTCGAATTAAACAGTTGCAGATCGCTTGGCTTCCCACAACCTATCGGGCTGATGCCGACCGCATGTGCCGAGGCGCACGCTGATGGTGTACGTGGACGGGCTGGTTCAGGTCGCCTGCGGTGCACCCAACTTCGATTGACCCGGTGTTTCTACGGAGGCACAGGCATTCTGCATCATGATGGAGTTCTCCGCCGGTAAGCTGCCCTCGCCGGAACAGGCTGCTGCTGACCGGGACACGTTCTTCAAATGAGATCAGGATGAATCTTGCGCTGGCTTGACGGACTTCGCAGACCGCTCGCAGTATCCTGCCCGCGCAAGTAGGCGACTCGACAATCGAACCAGCGGTTCTGTCTCGAAGCAAGTTGAATGGCGCGAAGATCACACGTGTAATCAATGCCCGGCAATTTTCACAATTGCGCTGTCGGGTTCGCTCCAGCCAGCTGCGCCCTCATGCGTCAGCATCTGCTTTGCATCGTCCCAATAGAGCCGCGTAATGGAGCCTGCGCCCTTCTCGTAGGCATACGTCGTACCGTCGTCGGAGAAGAGCGTGAAGCTGGCGTCGGCGCCGGGATAAACCATCACCTGCGCGATAGCCTGGGGCTCATGGGTGCTTTCAACCGGCGCTCCGAGTGGCAGAATCGAACCGGCTCGGACGAAAAGGGGAATGGTGTCGATAGGAGCATCGACGGTGATCGTCTGGCCGCCCTTCACGCGCTCGTTGGTCCAGAAGTTAAACCAATCAGCTCCCGCCGGCAGGTAAACCCTGCGGCTGGTCATGCCCTGATCCGTAACCGGAGCCACCAGAAAGTCCGGTCCGAACATGTACTCGTCGCGTATCTGCGCAACCCGCGGGTCGTTGGGGAAATCCATGAACAGCGCGCGCATGTATGGGGCGCCGGTCAGCCATGTCTGGTAGCCGAGCGAGTAGATGTAGGGCATCAGCTGGTAGCGCAGACGCAGATATTTCTCCAGGATCGGCTCCGCCTGCTTGCCGTACGACCACACTTCGTTTTCCAGACGGCTGCCATGGGTGCGGAAAATGGGAAGAAACGTGGCGTACTGGAACCAGCGAGTGTAGAGTTCCGGGTAGTCGTCATATCCCCCGACGTTGGCGCGGGCATCCGACGGATCCAGCAGGGGCGGGTGCGCTGGGTGGTGCTCCTCGGGAAGATACTGCCAGCCGCCTGTGTCATTGGACCAGTACGCGATCCCGGAGGCCGCAACATCCAACCCCGTGGGAATCTGGCGCTTGAGCGTGTCCCAGGTCGGATAGATGTCGGAAGACCAGACCATAGTACCGTTGCGCTGCACACCCGTGAAGGCGTCGCGCGAAAGAATGAGCGCGCGCCTGTTCGGCTCGTCTTTGCGAAAGCCATCGTAGAGCGCGGCTGTGTGAAACAGCGGGTAGACGTTGAAGAACTCGGTGCCGGGACCGATGTGGAAATAGGATCCGTCGGGCGGCAGATCGGGCTCTGTCTCATCAGCCCAGAGGGAGTCGAAACCCTTACTGATGATGTTGTCGCGGATCGTATTCCAGTACCACACGGCGGCTTGGGGATTGGATGTGTCGATATCGGAACCGGCCCGGTCGTAGGGCAGCCCATTGATCGGCGTGTGATCAGCCTGATGGATGAACCAGCCGTTCTTCTGGAGCAGGTCGTAGTAGCGATCACCTGGCACGAAGCGGGGCCAGACGCTGATCATGGTCTCAAAGCCTTCCTTGTGCAGCTCCTGGTTCATGGCTGCCGGAGCGGGCCAGTACTTTGGATCGAAGTCCATCTGCCCCATCCTGGTGTAGTAGAACCAGTCCACCACCAGGATGTCCGCGGGCAGATGCCGCTCGCGATAGCCCTGGGCCACCGCCATTAACTCCGCCTGGCTGGCGTAGCGCTGCTTGCACTGGATATACCCATAAGCCGCCTTGGGCAGCATATGCGTGGGGCCGGTGAGCAGCTTGTATCCGGCGTAAAACTCATCCGTGGTAGCGCCGGCGATCACGAAGAAAGAAACGCGGTCGCCCACCTTCGATACCCAGCGCGTCTCTTCGTTGAAGCCCGGCGAGATCGTGGTCTCAGAGGGGTTGTCCCACAGCAGCGCGTAGCCCTTGTTCGTGACCAGGAAAGGCACGCACCAACTGGGTGCCGCGGGAGCTGTGTAATCGGCCCAGCAGCGTACTGGGTGGCCGCGATGATCGAGAAAACCCTCCTGATTCTGACCTAAACCGTAGTAGTGCTCATCGTTCGGCGAGGCAAAGGTTGCGCCCACTACGTAGAATGGGGGATCGGTGGGACGGCGATCGTCGGCCAGCCCCGCAGTGTCGTCTTTGTGATTGGGCACCGACTGCGACCAGCCCGTCATTTCAAGCAGCCTGGCGCCCGCTGACGTGCGAAACACAATGTGCGCTCCCGGCGTGGAACCGTTGAAGTACCTTGCGATATCCAGCTCGGTTCGCAGCGGCGGTTTGGTGGGGGGCAGATCGCGGTCTACGCTGACCACCATCCGTGACGATTTGTAGATGTCGGCCTCCGCGGTCCGGCTCGCACTCCAGTCTTTCGCGTCGGGGTGCGCCAGAATGCCGTAGCCCGGCGCAGCCAGCGCGGATTCCCGCTGCAGGCTCAGCGTCACGCGCACAATGTTCGGCGCATACGGCTCCAGCACAATCGTCTCGCCCTTGCGGTCGAGTTCCAGACGCGAATCCGCATTCTGCGCCTGCGAGCATACCCACGTCGGGGCGATTCCAGCAACGAGCGCAAGAACCGTAAGAAGCCTTCGCATAAAAGGGAATCTCCTTCTCCAATATCAATAAACCGCGACAGAAACTCGGAGCACTTCGGGTTCAAAACTGAAGTTGAGTCCCCAATCCGTTTGATCGCCATTCAGGATTCGCATGAATTTGAAAGCACCGTTTTCGTATACGCTCTCTTCAACACGAAGCAATTGCCGATGCCGCCATTTGCAGTCGATCAGCGCGGAAGGCGTCTACCCCACTCCCGCCACGATGTTTTCCGGATTCAAGCCTGCAATGGAGAACCCAAGATGACATCGGAATCAACTTAAGGAACGCGGTAGAGCTGGACGCGCACAATCGTCCCTGGATTCAGCACCAGGATCTCTCCCTGCGCATCGTCGTCGCCTTCGATCCAACGGGTAAGTTCCCATTGTCCATCCACAAACTTTCCTTGCTGGACAACGCCGAGCCCGGCATTGGGGGGCCCGGGCGTGTTGGGCGTAAAGTCCACCCGCATGCCTCCGCCGCCAAAATAGTACTCATCCGGCCCGGTTGAAATCACAACCGCGGCAGCTTCCAGGGGTGTCACAGGTCCAGCTCCCCGGTCGGGCTCACTCCATTGCGACGCCGCCACACCTCCCTTGGGCTGCGGGCCCAGGCGCGTGATCCGGCCGGTGTAGGTAAACGTGAGGGTGTAATTGCCGAGTTTGATCTGCTTGGGCGGGTCGCCCTGGACCATGCGCACCGCGGTCATGGTATCGGTTCCCTGATGGGCCAGGATCATCGGCGCCATCTCGTTAAGCATTTCGTACGTGCTTGCGAAGTCAGACGGAATAGGCCTCCCGCCGTCCACACCGAAAGGAGAATACCCAATAGCGTTGTACCGGCCGACCGCCATGATGACATTAGCGGCACTGGTTCCCGACTCTGGAATGAAGAGCGGATCCCCGTTCTGGGTCCACCTTTCGCAGATGACATCGAAATACGGCAAGTAGAGATCGGGGGCGAGGATATCAATGCTCGGAGCTCCGGCTCGCCAGATGTCGTGCACCTCGGGTAGCGGACCGCCGCTGGGAAAAGTACCCGGCCATGCTTCGTTCGGCTGTTGCTCCCAACCGTTCACATACATGGGAATGTCGTAGGCCGACTTGCCCGCCTCAACCACCGCGTTCACGTAGCGCGCATAGTTCCAGGCCATGAAGAACTCATCCGAGGCCCAGTGCAGTTGCGTCCAACCAATTTCATGTTCGTACTCGCCCATGGGCGGGCTCCTGGTCTCGATCGGAAGTTCAAATCCGGCCGGCTTGCCGGGACCGAAAACCTCTTCCCAGGTACCGGAAGATTTATAGCCGTTCGCCGCCCAGTCCGCGCGAAAGTCCGGCATCAGGTGATCTTTGTGCGCTTCCAGGTAGTTCATTAATTGTGCCGGCACGGCGCTCTCATAGGCGCGGTTCGCCGCAGGAGACCGGTCGCGCGAATCGCGCAGAACGCCCACTTCGTTTTCTACCTGCATCATTAATACGGTGTGCTGGGCGCCGTCCACTTCCTTGATGTGCGCCATCAGAGCCTTGAACGCAGCCGCGTCCGCGTCCCGCGTGGCGTCGCCGAATGTGCTAAGCAGCTCCACCGGGCCGGAGATCGAGACGGTACTGCCATCGTTAATCTGAATGCGCGGAAAGCGGGTATAGTCCTTCTTTACCCAGTAGGGCGCAAAGCTGGAGGTGCCGTTCTTCCAGGCGCCAAACCACAGGAAGACGATGTGCATGTGGTTCTCTCTGGCCTTGTCGATCACGCCATCCACCTGGGTATAGTTGAAGTGGCCTTCCTCAGGTTCAAATTGCGCCCAGGAGACGCCAACGAGCGCCGTATTCAGGTGATCGGCAACAAGCATGGGCCAGATCGGCTCCATCATCGGCAGACTGGTCGCCGCATTGTTGGTTAGCTCTCCTGCCAGAGCCAGATACGGCTTGCCGTCCACGATCAGCTGAGTGGCGTCGCCTTGTTTGCGCAAGTGCGGCACGCCATTCTCCGCTTGCGCATGGGCCGAAATCGGCAAGCCGGCGCCGCACACGAACAAACCTAATGCTGTTATCGCGTTCATCCACAATTTCTTTCTCATTTACGCTCCTGTTTGGTGCATCGAAATGGCAAGTAACTCAGCTCACTAAACCTAGGGCTCGAACTTCACCGGTACGTCCACCTCGTTCCCATCTTGTCTCATCTGCTCTACACTGCGCAGCGGCTTTCCATCCATCATGTCGTGCTTGAATAGGATCGCGGCCACTCCCTTACCCATCATCAAGCCGGGGCGGGTCGCCTTCCCGAACATACAGTTCTCGAAAACAAAGTTCGTCAGCGCGTCGTTGCCACCGTCGATGTAGATCTGGCCGCCGTCGTCTCCGAACGTGGTGTTGATGAATTTGAAATCATTCAGCGCAATGCCGTTGCTCCATCGTGAGCCCTCATAAAGCTTGCCAACCGAGTACGCCGGCGAAAGCTGGATCCAGACCGCGAACTTGTTCTGGTTACTCACGAAATACACGTTCTCGAAACGCAGGTGCTGGACATTCGGCGCGCCGCCGTAGCCGATGGCCACCGCCGAGGTGTAGCTGTAGTCCACATAGTTCTTCACTGTCACGTCTTCCACCGTTGAACTGGGGCCGCCGTAAAAGGCAAACCCGTCGTCCATAGTCATGGCGAAGCTGTCCTGGATGAGGATGTTTTTGCTGTTGCCGGTGATGTCGTACGCGTCGTCGTGATACTGCTGCTTGCGATTCACAAGCTTGATATTGGTGACAGTAAAGTTGTCCGTATCGGTCACTGTCGTCGTCCAATAGGCCGAGCGCAGCAGCATCAACCCCTGGAACGAAATATTGTGACAATGGATGATTTCGTAGCCCTTGATGCCGGTTTTGTGCGGGTCGACTACCATCCCTTCTTCGGTTCTGGCGCCCGTATCCTCGGTGTCGTCGGGCTGGAAATCGTGCCAGAGCCACGGGTAACCCTGCATGTCGATCGAGCCCCTGCCCATCAGGCCCGCGTTCTGAATGTTGTCAAAGATAAAAAACGCCCGGTTGGACGGCCTTGAGCCGGGGGGCGCGGGCGGCGCGTGGTAATCCGCGCTCAATCGCGACCCGCGAATCAACGCCCCCGCGTCCACATACAGTTTCACGTTGCTCTGCATATCCACCGTGCCGGTGAGGTAGACGCCGGCGGGGAAAAAGAGCACCCCGCCTGAGGGTCGTGCGCTCACGTCCCGAATCGCCTTGTTGATCGTGTCTGTGTCCAGAGTCTTGCCCGTGTTGTCTACCCGGTAGTCCATGATGTTGACCACATTCGGGTCACCTGGGCGGGGCGGATTCTTCTCCGGCGGCTCGGCGAACAGCATCAGTGCGTTGCTTTGGAAGGTCGGCTCTTCGTTGATAAAAACGAGCAGGTATCGCGGCTGGTCGAGGTCGAAGCTCACCGTTTTGCCGCTTATCTGCGGATGAATGTTGTAGGCAAGCGGACGTATGAAGCAAGTGATCACGTTCCGGTCGTTCACCAGAGAGGTGATCGTGACGTGGACCTTCCCGGCCATGGAGAAACCGGCATAGTCCATCCAGCGAAACTGATTAAACGTGGGGAAGCGGTACGTGAACACCGGCTGCCCGTCTATGCTCACTTTGTACGAGATGCTTTCCGCCGCGCCCGGATAGGGAGGGTAAGGCGTGACCGACGCGAATGCCGCCGGCAAGAGCAACGCAATTAACGCAGGAACGATTGCATACCGTCTGAAATTCATTACTCCTTCTCCACACTCGATCTCACCAGGGGTTTTAGAACCACGCCGCTGCGCTCGGGCGCGGGCGCGTCGCCAGTCCGCCTAAGTAAAAAGGCGCCTATCGATTCCCACCCTCGCATCTACGCTATTCGAATCGGTACGCGACGTAGCTGGACGGCATCTGAAGAACTTCAAAGACCGTTGTGTCTCCGTCGACGTAACCATGTAACTCGGCGCCAGTTTGTAAATCGAACAACTTGGCCGATGGCTTCTTGATGACTATCTTGTAGCGCGATGCATTTCGTCAGATAGGACCGCGTGACGAATGTGTTGTTGTCGTATGTAAACAGGCTGATCTTGCTGGGACTGTCCAGATACACCGGAAGGTCCCCCATTACTTCTTTGCGGATCTGAGTCAGGATTTCCTGTGGAAGCTGATAAAGATCGCTGTCATTCTCCGGTATGACCAGGATGAAGAGCCTGCCCTTCAGCAGACCCTGCAACTGCAGCAGAACCGGGGATCGGCTATCGTCTTTATAGATCGCCTGGATAATCGGATCGATATCGACGATTCCGTACGCAATCTGGGGAAGAAGAATGTCGCTCTGCGAGTAATAGTAGTTGTTTGGTTCCTCCCCGATCCTCCGCTTGAACGCAAATTTGTTGGTGATCACGCTGCGGCCGTTGTCTTCCATATCCACCAGCTGATCCATGCCTTTGCCTTGGAGAGCCTTGACCAGCCCGCTTGTCATTACCACCGTCTTGCCGGCGTTAAGATGCTGCCATATCTTGTCCACAATCTGAGAGTCGGACTTGGCCTGTTCCGTTAGCAGGACCGTATCACGATCCTCTGGAAATTCTGGGTACATATCCATCGGGATACCAATCATCCCGAGATAACTTTGGAGATACATTTCGCCGACGGAATTAGGCGGCTTATAACTGGCCACGCCTTTCGGTGTTCCGAGTTTCCCGAGGATAGCATCAATATTTTCGAAACTATTACCGGCTAAATCGGCGTTGAGGCCGGTCAGCTTGCTCGATCCGTCCGGCTCCTGAAGGGACTGCACCAAATCACTCCAGTGCCAGATCGTGATTTGCTTCGCTTTCGCAAGCAGCGTGTCTTCAAACTGCTCCGCAATACGATCGAGCGATGCGGCCCCGAAATCAACCCAGCCACCCCCCATTTCACCCGGCTTGAGGTGCTCAAAATATCGCACCAAACCGAAACTCTGGTACGACTGGAGATATTGCACAGTGTTTTCCGCGTCCCTGGTCTCATTACCGGTGTAAATCATATTGAACAGCTTTGGCTCGACGGCCATGTTATATCCGGAAAACTGGTATTCGTCGTACCAGTTCGGCGGTTTGAGGATGAGCGTGATGTTTGGGTTGACACCCTTCGCAGTCTTTACCGTCATTGCAGCTATGTCTGCCAACTCGTCCAGACGGTATTCGGTCCAGCCTCGAGTCCCCCTCGCCTTCTGGTCCATTTCGCCGCGGCAGTTGTACATGAACATGTCGTCGAAGATGATCTCATCGAACATTTTGGCGGTGTAGGCAACGACATTTAAGAATTTCTCCCGCTGCGCGGGATCGGCCCAGCAGAAGGAGTGATTTCCGGTGCCGTCGCCATCTGCCATGATGCCGCCGAATGTCTTGATCCCCTTGGCCTGGAAGAATTGCTTTACCTTGAGCACGTCCGCCTCGTCCGTGGTTTCACCGTCGACATATGTCTCCAGCCAGACGGTGTCGAACTTGATGGCGGAATGAATAAGACCGTAGCTCTCATCCCTGTATTGTGGGTCGTTTGCCATTCGCCGCATGTCGGGAACCTGTAGAAAAATTGCGCTGCTGAAGTTCCGATAGTGGTCCACGCTCTGCGCACGGCCGGCGCTGCAACCGCACGCTAATGCGACACCGGCTATTGCAACTACTATCGATTGGAGCTGCACTTTGATCCTTCCCATTTCTTCCATTCCTCCCCGTCGCTTGATTCCGAGGTTGCCATCAATTCGCAGTTGACGCGCGAAAACCTTTCAATCGTGTGGCTCCCTCAACTTCTTTCAGTGATCGCCCAAGTCGTTCGCCAGCCACTAAAGCCTGATATCCTTCGACAGCTTGATGCTGGCAGAAGAATCGCCCACCATGACCTCGATCGGCTCGTCCTCAACTACGAATCGCTGCAGTTCCACATTCCAGTAGGCTAGATCGGACGCTTCTAGCGGAATCTGCACAGTTTTCGTCTGATTCGGTTCCAAGGTCACCCGTTGGAACCCCCGTAGCTCCTCCGCCGGTCGCCCCACTTTCGAACCCAAATGCTTCACATAAAGCTGCACGACAGCATCGCCGGCGCGATCGCCCGTGTTCTTCACGTCCACGCTGATCATCAACGATCCATCTTTGTCCACGCTCGTAGCACTTGTGCTCAGATTTGAATAGGTGAAGGTTGTGTAACTGAGTCCGTAGCCAAAAGGATAGAGCGGCTTTCCCTTGAAGTACATATAGGTGCGCCCGTCCCGGATGTTGTAATCCATCATGGGCGGTAGCTGATCGAGCGATTGCGGCCAGGTTGTAGTGAGATGACCGCCCGGATCGTAATCGCCAAACAGAGCCATGGCAATCGCGGTTCCCTCATCCTGCGAGGAATGCGCCATGTGCAATATGGCGGGTATATGTGCCTGCGTCCAGTTGATGGCAAAGGGAAAGCTGGAGATCAGGATAACTGCAGTTTTCGGATTGGCGTAATACACTTGCTTGATCAACTGTTCATCCTGGCCGAGGGATATGCTGTCGCGGTCGCGTCCTTCACGTCCGTCGCCAGGAACCGAACAAGGCACCGAGGAGCCGTCAGGATGACCATACTCATCGCCCCAGTCATGGGTAAGATCGGACCCGCAGGTTGGATCGTTGCCAACAAATACCACCGCGACATCGGATTCCCGCGCGGCTTTGAGGGCCTCGTTATGACGATTGTCAGCAGCGTAGTGAATGACCACATCGGGCCCAACCTCCGCTCTGATGCCTTCAAGTGGTGTGGTGGCATAAGGCGGAATGCCCCCATATCCGTCCCAGTGGACCGAATCGGCAAGCGGTCCGATCACGGCGATCGACTTGATCGATTTACTCAGAGGGAGAAAATGGCCGTCATCTTTCAGCAAAACCACCGACTCGAGCGCCATTGTCTTCGAGACCGCTCTGTCGGCTTCGGTATTCCAGGGTTCGGGTGAGTCCTTGAATCTCGCATAAGGCACCATTGCCGGCGGATCAAGAAGCCCGAGGCGAATTGTAATGCGAAGCTTCGGTCGCAGCAGATCGTCGATCTCTTGTTCCGTCAAGGAACCTTCCTTAAGCGCGGCCTTGACTTGATCCTTGTAATAATCGAGCAACTGGTTCGTGCCGGCTTTGAGGCAAGCGACTACCGCCTCCTGTTGCGTTTCGAAAGCGTGATGCTGCGTCACAAGAAATGCCACAGCTCCGCCGTCGCTTGACACTACATCCGCATGCCACTGATTGATCACAATGCTTTTGAGGATAGGGTTGACTGCCATAGGCAAACCGTTCCATGCATTGTAGGAAGCCATGATTGCCTTCGCGCCCCCTTGCTGCAACGCCATCCGAAACGGTACTGAGTAATACTCCCAGAAGAGCCGCTCGTCGAAGTTAGAGGAGGTATGCGTGCGGCCATCCTCGTTGCTATTCGCAATAAAATGTTTAACGAGCGCCGCAGCTTGCCAATACCTTGGATCGTCGCCCTGCAGTCCCTTCACAAACGATGCGGCCATCGTTCCATCCAGAAACGGATCTTCCCCGTACACTTCCTCGCTGCGGCCCCAGCGCGGGTCGCGCGCCAAGTCGGCCTGTGGTCCCCATAGCATCAGAATCTGTCGATCGTATTTTGGAGTCTGCGTAATAAATCGGGCCTCACGGCCTTCGATCCCCCCAGCCTGGCGAACTATCTCAGGGTCCCATGTTTCGCCCATGCCAGCTGGCTGAGGGAATTGCGTCGTGTGAATCACCGAGCGCGGCACCATACCGCCGATGCCAATGTACCCACCCCGCTGCACGACACCGTGAATACCCTCAGAGGCTCCGTAATTCGGAATGCCAAGCCGTGGCACGCTTGTCGGTACCCCAAGACAGTCAATCTTTTCCTTCAGCGTCATGAGAGATAGAATGTTGTCGATTCTCTTCTCGATCGGGAGAGTCGGGTTAAGGAATGGGTACTTATACTGCTGGGCAAGCACAGAAGAAGCAAAACCAATACCGATAAAGATGGACATGAGATGACAAAGCAATGTCGGACGGATTCCCCGTAACTCGCGGCCGCCCCCGGATTTTGTTTGACCCCATGTCTTTTTCACTTCTTCTTCCTCCTCGCCTTATCCACTCCAAAACCTACCTTCTGCAAGGCGAGCTCTTTCCACTGAAAGGCTGCAGACAACCGCATTGCGATAATGACCGTTCCGTCGAAACGCATTGAAGAAATTTGTGGGAGCCGATGCCGCCTTTCCATCGGGTATCCTCGTTACTTAATTCCGTTTGCGGAGGCGATAGCTTGGCGCTCCGCACTGTCTGGATCCGGGCTGAAGCGGTTCAAAGTGTCGAAGATCATCGTTTGGCTGCCACTGGCGGTGACTGGTTCCCACTTGGGAAGCCCAGGGTGGTTGGGATCGCCCGTACGGGCGAACTGAATCCAGGCCTGGCTCATCTGCTTCGCCAACTGCTGCGCTTCCGGGCCATTGCCGGTCTGGTATGCGCAGCGTTCCGAGTTGTTAAAGAAAAAGTTCAGATCAGCGCAATGAAATGCCATGGGCCGGCCACTGAGAATGGGAGTTTGCCACTGGAACCAAAAGTTGTAAGCGGGCGACTTGTCCAGCGCCGCCTTCCGCTGCGCTTGCGTGACAGACTGTGGCCCGGATGGGGCAGGTGGAGATGATCGAAAGCAATTGAAATGGATTTGCCCCCGGGTGTCCTTCGCGAAACACCTGAACCAACTTCGGAGCTAAGGAACCATATTGTCCGGCGAGCTGATTCATCATTTGGTCATCTGTCATCAAGAAGGCATCTGGCCGATCCTTGCCGTTCAGAAACTCATTCAGCACAGTACCCACCATCAGCGGGACTTCAGCACTGATCTCTGGAGCCTTCGGGTCCCACACCTGCTTTGGAATTACGTCGCCGTCCACGTATGGAGCCCAGTTAAGGCTTCGGGCCATCGAGCGCGCGTCAGGCATCGCCGGCATCAAGCCCGGAGGACTTGCACTCCGGTTTCGCCGCTGAATCTCCTGCCACGCGTTCAGCAATTCCTGTGAACTGAGCCTGCGCAGCTTGTCCAGGTTGTCCTTGCCCACGCCGAGTTCGTTCAGCATGGCATGCGTTATCGCCCGCGAGTGATCCAGGTCGCCTGCCTCCAGCATCGATCCGCTGTGAATGGAAGCGCGGTGAAACAAACCCCTGGCCGACGGCATGGCCATGATCGTGCCGACTTTTGCACCTCCACCGGATTGGCCCATTATGGTGACGTTATCCGGGTCGCCGCCGAAGTTTGCGACGTTATCGCGCACCCACTCAAGCAAGAACACAATATCCGTCATACTGTTATTGCCCGAGGCGGCATAGTCGGGGCCGAATTCACTAAGATTCATAAAGCCGAAGGCATTTAGTCTGTGGTTGAATCCCACCACTACGACGTCACCCGAGCGGGCGAGTGCCGCGCCGTCGTATACCTCCAATTCCTGGCCGGAGCCGTGCTCGAACCCTCCGCCGTGCACCCAGACCATAACCGGCCGCTTCTTGTTGTCGTTGATCCCCGGTGTCCAGACGTTGGCGACGAGGCAGTCCTCGCCCATGATCCCGACATCGTTCCGGAAGAGGAACTGCGATTCGTCGCCATCCGGCCTCCACACCGTCGGGCAGGTGTGGCCAAACCACAGTGCGGATCGGATGCCGGCCCATGGCTCGGGCTTCTTGGCCGGCATAAAGCGGTTTGACCCGCCCGTGTCGTCCCCGTACGGGATGCCGCGGAATATATGGATTCCATCCCGCTGCAAGCCACGTACCTTGCCATATGCAGTCTCGACGACGTTGGCTTTATCGAGGACGACAAAAGTGGTTGCAGCCGCCGGCTGCTTACCAGTGATGGCGGGTTCGGCAAATATCGATTCTTCCGCCAAGCTCCCGGTTATGGCTGCGGCTCCGGCAATGGCCGTACCCTGCAGAAACGAGCGGCGGTCTATTTTGATTCTTCCCATCGTGCCTCTCGTTTCTGCGCTGGTGTTTTACCCCGAATCGATGGGGCTCCGATGGCAAGTGACTGTTGACGATTGCCGCTGCTGCTGCCAGTATCGTAGTGAATGACGGATCCCTAGCGACCGTCATAGAAAAGGAAGGGGCCCCTCGCGGGGCCCTCCCGTTTAATTAGAACGAATACTTTGCCTCTAATTCGATTACACGCCGTGTGTCACCACCGGCTTTGGTATCAGTGAAACCAAACGTCGGCGATGTGGACGAGCTCAGCGTAGACGTCTTGCTTGTGTAGTCGGTGTTGTAATAGAGAGTAAGCTGCTGGCCGCCGCTGAACGAGGGCAATGGATGATTGATCCAGTCAAACGCAGAAGCACGGAACATGATGGTATTCGTTTCCGTGATGTGGAACACTTTGTTAATTGCCAGATCTGCATCGATATATGAGGGGCCGGAGAGATATGGGTAGTCACGCGGGCCATAGGAGCCGATTGCAGGTGGCGCGAAGCAACTCACCCTTACATGCTGATTCGCGGCAAGACCTGATCCTGGGTCGCATGTCGTGACCGGCATAACAAGCATATGCGCAGTCGTCCCATAGTAAGTTGCAGCCCCGTAGCTTGGAGTCACGCCTGCGGGCAGTGGCGCCGAAGAAGTGTATTGAAGATTCGTTCCGAAGTTTGGACTGGAAAGTGCCTGAAGGTTTCCGCCGCTTGCCCACAGCGTAGTACCCGATATCATCCAGTTATCGATTGCTCCTGATAACAGTTTATTGCTTCCGCGATACGCATTCTGTACATTGTAGCTGTATGTCGTCGTAAGAGCATTGGGTCGGTCGAAATTTGTTATGCCATAGTTGCCGTGAAGCGAGTATGCATTTTCATATAGATCTGTACCCAAAGCCTTTCCGTGGGTATAACTCGCATTAAATGCCAGATTCCGAGCCTGCCTCTCCACGATCACCGAGAAGCCATTGTAGTTCGCGTATCCATCGTGATCGAGAACATAAATAGGATTGCTGCCGTAGGCATAGCCGTAGGGCTGATAATCGGCAGCCTTATTGTTGGGCGACCCTGGGCCGCCGATATTTTCCGGATTTGGCGATGTAACGCCCGTGACCGGGTCGGGTTTGAATAGCGCACCAAGAGGCATCTTATTTACGTTGATGTAGTCGTCGCCGCCGCCGAGAGTTACGTCGTTGTCGCCTCCTATCAGAGCATTATGTGTCTGGTTCCCAATATAGGAAAGCTCGAGATGTGTGCTCCATGGTAATTGCTGATCGATAGTGAAGTTATAGCTGTCGGTTTCTGCTACTTTCCGGTCATTTGGATTCGCGGCCGTCACCGAGCCAGCGCAGCAGGTAGTTCCCAGGGCGCTCGGGGAGATATCATGTGCTCCCGTCACTTCATTCGGTTCCCCGCTTCCGATTTGATTGAGCATTACATCGATGTTATTCGGAAGATTAAAAGACTGAACGCCTTGTGCAACTGACAGAGCGCCGGACATGTCATCCCAGTCGTCGCCCCAATGGTATCGGCCCCACCCACCCCTAACTAAGGTCTTCCCTTTTCCAAAAACGTCATACGAGACTCCAAATCGAGGAGCAACCTCCACAAACGGTGTGGGCATGCCGGTCTTCGGCACTCCGGAATTGATCCCGTACCAGGAGACGCCGGGCGCTGTCGCGTTTCCGGCCTGGAAATCGGTCCCCACTTTGGCAGCGTCGAATACCGGTATGCCGTTTACTCCTCTGTCGTACCAGCGTCCCACCTGATCGAACCGAAAGCCGACGTCGATGTTCAAACGCTTATTTATCCGCCACGAGTCGTCCACATATGGCGCAAAGGTCTTGTAAGCCAGGTCTCCTACAGGATCTGCGCTGTTTTCATGATAGGACGTTGCATTCCCAAGGACAAAATTCGCCAGCGGATTATTGGGGGAACCAACTTCAATATTGGTAACTGCATTGAGCGCAGGAGGCCCATCGAATCTCAGGGTGCCATTTGGGTAAAGGCCGTTATTACTCTGGTCATTGTCAACCATTTCATAGAATTCGCCGACTTTGATCGTATTTGCGCCCCATACTTTTACCAGGTTGTCTGCGATCGTCGGTGTCTCCTTAATCAACGTGTAGTTGTCTCTATCGCCGGCGGCGGCATAATCGCCGATCCAATCCGGCTGACCTAGGTCGGGATATGTCTGTGTGCTTGCAGTCCCAGTCAGATAGGAAGGCATGAACAGATCTCCGTTGTTGAAGATCGTTCCACCTCCGTATCCGACTGTAGTCCGAAACACGGCCGAAGGCTTCGGTATCACCTGAGGGTTGTTGGCATAACCGATGGCGGCAACGAACTCATTGGTCAGCGTAGGAGTGAAAGTGTGAATGTAGTGCAATGAAAGGGTCTTCGATGTGTTGGGTTCTGTAATGGTGCCACCGGGATAAGGGATCGCATTGGTAGCTTCGGTATACATTTCGGTGCCCGCGGGACCCGAGGGCTGAGTGTCGTATCCGAATTGATAGGCTACATAGACTTTATTGTCCTCGTCATAATTGTAGTCAACGCGACCGCGCCATACGTATCCGTCATGTATGGCCGGTATAACTTCGGAGTAATCTGCGTAGCCATTCCCGGCGCTCGGCGTTATATTCGCCTTTGGCCATACCTTGGCAAGCGCCTGGCCATCCAGGGCGGCTTGCGTCGTGAGGAACTGTGCCGGGATCTGCCCGGCTGGTACGCCAGGAGTCACACCTATCTGTGTGCCATCGGGCAGGTACGTGCCCTGCAGGTTATTACAGTAGCTGCCGTTGTTTCCAGAACTTATACCGTTCGGACAGAGCACGAGATTGGCCGCAGTATTCGTGAAGTTGCCCGCCATCATATCGGATGTTGGAATGTGCGAGATAACGCTAGCCGCATTTCCAAGATTCTGCAAAATCCGCTCATATCCGAACCAGAAAAGTACTTTCTTGTGCGTATAAGGAATGGGCCCGCCGACACTGCCGCCGGGGTAATTGTAGCTCGCATGCCCTCTAGGAACCCCGTCGTGATTGTCCAACCAGTCATTTGCATTTAGAACGTCGTTACGAGCGAAGTAATAGGCTTCGCCGTGATAAGTGCTCGCTCCTGATTTACTTATGGTACTTATAACCACCGGTCCATGAGCGACATCCGCGCTGAAATTAGAAGTCTGGAAGCTGATTTCCGAGACCATCTCCGGGAATACAGTTGCGATGGACCAGCAATTGCACCCTGGGTCATTGACGTTCACGCCATCAAGCAGGTTTGCTACTCCGCCTTCGGGCGGTGCACCGTAACTTGCCACTCCGAATCCGATGGGACTTCCTTCTGCACCAACGTTCAGGAAATCGTAGTTGGTGCCGTTTCCAGTGCCGGGGGGCATGAGGATCACGCCGGGCAAGACCTTGAGCAATTCCAGCGAATTCTGGCTAACCAGCGCGAGTTTCCCCAAGTCTTGCGTGCTGAGCACTGAGCCTAATTGTCCGTTCTCTGTTTGGAGAGATTGTACATTCGACTGGACGGTGATGGTTTGGGACACAGTTCCCACTGGCAAGGCAAGCGGCGGAATCGACAGCCGCGCTCCAGCCGTGACCACGAGCCCTTGTTGTTGCAACGTTTGAAATCCTGTTGCCGTCACACTGATGGTGTATGTGCCAGGGGAGAGCGTGGGGAACGTGAAGGTTCCCTCGCCGCCGGAGACCGTGTCCACTTTGTCGCCGGTTGCCGAATTGGTGGCCACGACTTTGGCCCCGGGCACAACTCCTCCTGAATTGTCGGTAACGATGCCAGAGAGCGAGCCGGTTGTTTGAGCTTTCAGTTGGGCTGGCAAGAGAGCCAGCAGCATCACAAGCATAACCGCGGCGCAGCCATAAGATGCCGGGATCCACTTAGCGCCGATCAACGTCATTGGGCTCTTTATGTTCACTTGGGGTCTCCTTTTCGAAGCAGGTCAGATTTGATTTCGTCTCGTTGAAAGTCGTGCCACCCATCCCGTGTGGAGCTCAAGACCGGGACGCCTAACTTTCCAAATCGGCGGCCGGCTCCCCGTGTGGCCACCGCTTTCGCAATCTGCGGAACCAATCGGCGCTTGCGCCATATCGCGCTCGTCCAGCGCCTATCGCGTCCTTCATAGCCGTGAATGCTTAAGCACCATCGCTGAACTGGGTTCACCCATCGGTAAACCCATTTCCACGGTTTGAAAGCCGCGGCGAGAGTAGGCTCCATCTACTTTCGTTGTCAACGCAAATATCGGTTATTAACCTCGAATTTGCTGAGTTAAACTCGTTCGACATACGAAGACTGCAAGGCCCTCGGAAACCGGTCCCCCTGATTCCGTTGTAAGTCAGATGCATTCAGATAGATGAAGAGGGGGTTGAGATGTTTCAACCCGATGTTTACCAGCTGCCCGCGGTCGGGCGTGGCTCGGGGTGATTTAACTCTGTTAAATCTGCAATTAAGGGCGATCAGAGTTTGCGCATGAAGAGCAGGCGATGCTCTACAGCGCGCGTGCACTCATTCCGACAGGGCGTTTATGTGGATCGTGAGACCACAAACTCGCGAGATTGGGACTCCCTAGGAACGAGTGTCTCTGCCCGGACCATTGCCAAATGGGCATCATTATGGCTGACAGGCTCCGCGTATATTGATGTAGCAATTATGGTTAGCCACGGATCGAAACTTTCCTTGCGCGGCTTGCGATGCGGCGAATCAGTTGACTTCGAATGCCGTCCGGCTTAGCATGAACGGGTCAGAGGTCGGGTTCTAGAGCGCGTCAATAACCGGCCGCTCAAATATGGCATACACAGTTCGCACGAGCATGCAGCGCGAGTCCGACTGTCAAGAATGGCCGAAGAACGCCGGAAAGAATGCTGGTGTGGGGAACAATGCAGCGAATGGCCACGTTACCAGTTCAACGATTCCATCGGGATCGGAACTGAGCGAAGCGATTGATCATATTGCTCAGGGAAGCGAGTTCCGGCATTCTGAGAAGCTGCGGGACTTCTTGCAATATCTGGCAAAGTGCGCAGTTGAAACACCCACCAAGTCTATCAGCGTAAAGGATATTGCGACCCACGTTTTCGGCAGGTCCCAGGATTTTGATCCCCAGCTAGATTCGCTCGTGCGTGTCCACACGGCCCGATTGCGGTCGCGTCTGGCCGAATACTATGCAAATGAAGGGTCCAGGGACAGGATCGTCGTCACTGTTCCCAAGGGTGGCTATTCGTTATCAATCGCTTATCGCCAGGCAGATCCCTCTCCTTCGGTTGATCACGCACTCCATCTGACTCCGGACCCAAACCACGGCACCGACGTGCCATTGCAGAGCGTGACCCAGACCGGTGCCGCATCGATGAGCCTGGCTCGACTCAGTTGGCTGATCGTTTTCATCTTGTCACTGATCGTGGTCGCTGGGATAGCATACGACTTGGGTAACCGGGCACGAAATCCTCAAGTGAACATTTCGCCCGCTATTGATAGGTTCTGGCGTCCTTTCGCGATCGGGGACGCGCCGCTCGTCGTCTTTTCGAACTTCCAATTAGCTGGATCGTTTAAAGATGGCCTGAAAGATGCGGAAGACCAGAAATTGGAGCGAACACCTGTGATCGACACCTATACATCGATGGGTGAGGTCATGGGCGTATATGAGATCTCCCGTGTGATGGAGGCTTTCCATCAGTCGATCCGGCCAAAGCGCGGCGCCTTGCTTACCTGGGACGATGCCCAGGATGGCAACCTGATCTTTGTCGGCGGCCCGCTGGCATGGACTCCCTTGCGAGAGACCCCGATCTTTCACGACTTTGAGTTTCGAAATTGGAAGGATGGAATACCAGGCCCCTCTGGTGCCATCGTAAACCTGCGCCCGGGGCCCGGTGAGGATCCCATATACTACGGTCCGACTGCGCGACCGTACCAATTCGACTATGCGTTGATCGCACTCCGTCCGTCGATCAATCCGGCGCACCGGATGCTCGTTTTGGCCGGAGTCACCGAATTTGGCACCGAGGCTGCCTCCGAGTTCGTCACCCACGAAAGGTACCTGAACGACCTGATTACCAAACTCCACGTACAAAGTGGGGCGCCGATTCCGCCATTCGAAGCGCTTATCCGGGCAACCATCACGGGAGGGGTTCCGACGCAGATGCAGGCCGGTTTTGGTGCATCAGTTCAAGTAGTCAGCTATGCTGTTGTCCCTCGCCAGAATGCCGATGGTGGTTTCGCCGCTCGTCGAGTTCCATTGCAGGATTCAGCCGCTCCCAACTCGCTCAAGCGCAGCCCGAAGGCTGATTGGCTGGCGCACGGCCACGCATGAGACGCGCTTTACTACTACTCCTGATCGTGTGAGGGCTTGCGCCCAACTTTTTGCTTGATAATGGACGTTATCAATCGGTGCGATCAGCCGAGGCTTTTTGCGCCAAACGGGATGCGAGTCTTTGGGGGCTGACCCAAAACACAAAGGGGCGGACCTCGAATAGGATTTGCGCCTGCGAGGGGCCAAGGTGGCAGACAAGCGAGCCTGAATTCTCTATAAGGTCAGGCTGAAGAACCAGCATGAGCCCCAGTTTCTCTTCCTTCTATTCCAATCTCTATATAGACATATCTCCTCTTCCCTCAGGTTCCTTGACGCCGCCCACAGGGTAATATTCCTGCGCGCTGAATGGCCTTGTGACCTCAGACACGGAGTGAGTCCCAATCTGGGGCTGAAGATGGAAGGTTGCCGAAGGCGGCAACTTCCATGGAGAGAAAGCCACGCAATCTCGGCCGAGCGTATCTGGTGAAAGAGCTCGGCAGGCAAAGATTTTCGCGCCGCGATGCAGTGCGGATCGTGAATTTCGTTTTTCGTGAGATGAGCCAGGCGCTAAAGCGGGGCGAGGTGGTGGAATTTCCCCCAGGCAAGCTGAGGCGGGTGCTCCGCAGCTCGAGGGAACTCGACCGACCTGTAGGCCGCCGGAGATACAAGGTGAAATGGGAGCCAGATGGTGAAGACTGGCTAACGGAAGAGGCGGACGGAGTGTTCGAGCAGGCGCTGAAAGAGGGATGGCATCCCCGTCCTGGATGGTCCGAATCGAGTTCGGAAAGTGGCTGACTTCCGAGAAACGGCGTGGAATTCTTATAGGGGTCAAGTGGCAAGTAAGTGATGGGAATTGGCAAATAACTCATTGGTGTACCTCGGAACCCTATAGGGTCCCGGCCTGGGGAGGGATAAAACGCGCCAGAGGTTTTGAGGGTGTTTTCGGGGCCGACCATTCCGAAGTAACTATGTTTTTGTTACCTGCTTTTGAGCGCCGGATCAGCCCTTGAAGGGGCTGGCGGGCGCGGGGCCCGAGAACGGTTCCACCTGAAGCCGCCCAAGCCTGATTGCGATCGATTTCTCTCTATCTATATGTAAGCAACACACCCACCGGACCCAGAGCAGCACAGAGCAGGAAAAGCACCGGTCGGCCTCAAGCCACTTCAAGCCTGAGTCCATGGAGCGGGGCCCGATAGCATACGCCCACAGGTCGAGCTACCCAAAGGCCCGGGCCCCCACTGAGGTCCGGGACCGGGCTCCCCGCCCGCGCGCGCGGAAATTTATATGCGCCGAGCGGGGAGGAACCTAGTGTGGTCGTCATGTCGGTCAGCGTGTCCAGGTCCCGGCGATGCTCGACTTCATACGGAATCACTTCAGTTCCCGTGACCCGGCCGATAGCACCCCTCAAATAAGGAAGCAGGAAATCGTGAAGCGGCCGGTCCCACCGGCGCATGCGTGTGCCGACAGCTTCCTGCTGGATGTACTGGGAGAGAGGTGAACGCTGCTGTGCCAGCTTCGTGTGAAAGGGAGTAGGCACGTAGCGCATGGGGTTCAGAGGACTTTGGTCGCCTTCGAAGAACATCTCTTCGGAGTACTTGCCGAACAGGCGTCCCAGGCGGCCGTGCATGGCCTGTTGCTCGGCGCCGCCCATGACTGCCGAGGCTGGGCCTTTGGCTGGCGACAGACTTGAGTACATACTCAGGCCAGTAATACGAATCCAGCCAGGTGCCCCTTGACGGGCCGGCTCACAAGGAGTAACTCATATGAGTATGAATCGTTCCTCGCTACACCTCGCACCCCGCCGTTCCACCCCCAGCCCGCTGGTATGCGCCCGGCTGCTCGGCGAACATATCCGGGCGGCCCGCCGCAGGGATGGCCGGCCGCTCGAAGAGCTCGCCCCGGGGGCTGGCCTGACTGTAGCCCAATGGGAGGGCATCGAAGCCGGTCAGGCGCCCTACGCATGGGAGTGCATCTGCCTGATGGCCGCGGTGCTTAATCTGGGCCGCTCCTGGACGCCGTACCTGGCGCAGCTATGGTCGGGGGCCAACCCTCTCGTAATCCCTGGCCAATGAACTCATAAGCGTATAACCTCATCTCCTGAGAGGGGAGGTGAGGAAAATCAAGAAAGCTAAACAGGAAAGGTTGAAACGAATGAATCTGAACGTCCCCGTCGAGCTCCACAACAGCTTCAAGGCGGTCACCGCTGCCCAGGGGCAGCCGATGACCGGCGTGTTGCTCGAGTTTATCCGTAACTACGTCGCGAAGCACTCTCCGAAGGGCAGGCGCGCATGACACGCGCCGGCCTTTACCTGCGGGTCAGCACGATCGATCAGCATCCGGAAACCCAGCTGCTTGACCTGCGCCAGATGGCCGCGCAGCGTGGATACGAGATCGTCAAGGAGTACACGGACCGCATCTCCGGCGTGAAGGTCCGGCGGCCAGGGCTGGATGAGTTGATGCGCGATGCCCGCCGCGGACGCTTCGATGTGGTCATGACCTGGGCTTGCGATCGCATCGCCCGCTCGACCCGGCACCTGCTCGAGACGCTCGACGAGTTGAACCATCTTCATGTAGGGTTCGTCAGCTATCGCGAGCAGATCGACACCGAAGGGCCGCTGGGCAAGGCCCTGGTGACGATTATCGGTGCCGTGGCCGAACTGGAGCGCAACTTGATCATCGAGAGAGTTCGCGCCGGCATGCGCCGGGCGCGCCTTGAAGGCCGACAGATCGGACGCAAGCCGCTAGAGCTGGACCGCGACGCGATCCATCAGGATCGTCAGCACGGTCTCAGCCTCGGGCAGATCGCCAAGGCCCATCGCATCTCGCGAGCGACCGTCCATCGCGTGCTTCACGCGCACTCGCCGCCGGCTCAGCAGCAGGTCGCCTGAGCCTGTTCCACAAGGGTGCTAAAAACCGCCCTCGCAAATCCCACAAAACAAACGGCCGGATCTCACCGATCCGGCCGTTCCATAAGGTGTAGCTTATGGGACAAGTAGAAACGCAGCCGAATACTCCGCCGCCCGGTTAGCCAGCTTCGAGTCATCAGCTTCACGCGGCCCGTTCAAAGCGCTGTACGTTGCGGTTGGATCTGTCTGCCGTATCTCCTCCAGAGCCCTTCCAAAAACCTGCCGGAATCGTGCGCTGTAAACGCCTGATTCCGCTGTGCAGAATTCGGCGGTTTTCGCCCTTCCAGAAACAGGTGTTATTGGGAGGAGTGAGCCGCGAAGCGCACAACTCGTCCCTTTGATACGGCTGGTCCAGATGCGGAAGCGTCAATCCGTGAAATAGTACACTGCCCGTGCGGCGGGCTCTCCTTGAAGGTCGTCACATCGGCCGTGCTCCACTCACACTCGTCAGGGCTGCCATCGTTCGTGATTGATGTGAGGAACTGAACCTTCGTCAGATCGCACTCTGGCATCGCATCTCGACCACAACCGTCCGGTGCGTGTTCAACGACCAGCTACAGCTGAAGTCGACCGTCCAGCCGCAACGATATATGGATCACCCATCGATTGATGCGATACTGGGACCTTTAAAAGGGCTGCAGAAGCGTCCTATTGATCGACCTTACTGATGTTCAGTCGACGCATTCTGTTGCGCAGCGTTGATCGCTTCAACCCTAATCGTTCTGCAGCACCTCCGGGGCCAGCAACTTTCCCGCTCGATGCTTTCAGCGCCTCAAGAATGACCCTGCGTTCCGATTCGTGCAATGTTGGAACGGCGTGGGTCGTCCCTGTTTGCATGCCGACCAATGCCGTTTGCTCAAGTTCCTTGATCGGAACCTGCAAATCCTCACCATCGGTTAGAATGACCGCCCGCTCGATGAAGTTCTCCAGTTCGCGCACGTTCCCAGGCCAGGGAGCATTCGTCAGAGCGTCCATTGCATCCCTGGGAATGCGGCGAACGGTCTTTTGCATCTCGCGCGAAAGCCGCGAAACAAAGTAGTGGACAAGCAGCGGAATGTCTTCGCGCCGCTCCCGCAACGGCGGAATCTCGATGGGAAATACGTTGAGCCGGTAGAACAGATCTTCCCGAAATCGATTCTCGCGAATCATCGCCCGGAGGTCCTGATGCGTTGCCGCAATGAGCCGGACATCGACGCGAATGGTGTGGTTGCTTCCCACTCTTTCGAACTCCTGTTCCTGAATGGTGCGCAGCAACTTGGGCTGCAGTTCAAGAGCAATATCGCCCACTTCGTCAAGAAACAGCGTGCCGTGATCAGCAACCTCGAATCTCCCGCGTCTTTGTGCGAACGCACCTGTAAATGCCCCTTTCTCGTGTCCGAATAGCTCGCTTTCTACTAAAGCTGAAGGGATCGCCGCGCAATTGAGCTTTACAAACGTTCGTGCTTGGCGCGGGCTCGCATTGTGAATTGCGCGGGCAATTAGTTCTTTGCCGGTGCCAGTCTCTCCATGAAGCAGCACCGTGGAGCGCGTGGGAGCAACGACTGCGACCTGGTCCAGCACCTTGCGAAACGTTGGACTGTCGCCAACGATGTCCTCAAGGGACAGCTCCGAACGAATCTCCGATTCCAGGTACAGGTTTTCTGCCTGCAAGCGATTCTTGAATGAATCCAGCCTTCCATAGGCAATCGCATTTTCGAGCGCAAGAGACATTTGATTCCCGACTTGAAGCAATAAATCGACGTCAGCTTGGTTGAAATAGTGTGGCTCGCGGCTGCCCAGAGCCATCGTCCCCACCACTCCTTTCGCGGTCACCAGCGGAGCGCTAATCATAGATTTGATCGATTCAGCTTTTAGCGCACTCGCCGCCGGCGAGGAAAGGGTCTCAATATCCTGTTCCACAAGGATCCTGGGCAAGCGATGCGTCATGCGGTCAAAGTCTGCGCTTGTTGGCTCGTAGGGCGGATAATTCTCACGTGGTCCTTTCTGAGATGGAAAGTCGAGCACGGCACATTCAAATTGATCGCATTCCCCGCCCCTCAACCAGAAGCCGGCACAGTCGTTTCCAAAGTACTTGCGAATTGTCTGAGAAGCGGACTGAAAGAGCTCATTCAGATCCTTCTTCGTGACAATCTGATTGTTGATGTCGAGAAGAAGTTCCAGCCGGTCGCGCTCTTCCTGTACTTGCTGTCTATAGCGCGCAGCTTCGTCAGCAGCCATCTCGCTTTCCAAAGCTACGGCCACCAGCGTCGCAGCCGAGGCCATTAGCTCCACATCCTCGCTACTAAAGCGAGCGTTCTTGGCGCTTGCAAAGAAAAGAGCTCCCAAACGGACGCGTGGAGTCGCGATCGGAAAGACATAGGCGCAGCGATGCAACCCTGTTCCAGCTTGGCTAGCCAGTTGAGGAATGGCTAGCATTGCTTGACTGAGATCGGGAATAAAGACCGGCTCCATCTCCGCCAAAGCCTTGCCCGTCGCGCTTACTGCCAATTCGAAACTAGTGCCTAATTCGACGGGGGGCGTCGCAGCTTTTTGGTCCAAGGCTAGCAACCGCACTGTTCTGTCATCCTCATCCAACCGCGCCAGTAGAACGTCATCAATCGCCAGATGCGCCGATAAAATCTGTCGCACGCTTCGGAGCATGCCGCCTGTACTGCGATCTGCCGCAATCGCATTCGAGAGCTTCAGGAGCGAGTGATACTTACTATTCGCCGGGGCACTCTTGGATTCAGGGTCTCTTGCGTCGTACTCAGACATTATCCTCGTCTCTACTTCCCTATTGAGCTGCCACGCCACCACCATAGTCGCAAACTCTGAGCGGTCCGGTCAGTGACCGCTGTTCTTGGCACCGCTGGCCGGCAACTCTTCGTGGCCAGCGCCAGATCGTTTCTGTAGGTGGCCGCATTTGGCCACTCTGGCCGCATTTGGCCATATTTGAGACCACGCCCGGCGCAGGCATGGGAGCTTAACGATTCAATATCAATATGTTACGCCTTCAAGGGGTTTGGTAGTTCATCTGCATTACCTATTGACAGGATTTCGCGCGAGCGGCATCTGGCTGAGACAAGTTCTGGATTACCTTTCTCGACGGTCATAGCTCACAAATGAAATGAGCGGAAGAGAGAAGGCCTAATGCACATCGAAGCGCGGGAAAGAACACACGAGGGAGAAAGAACATGAACATCCTTGTGGGTGTCCAAATTCTCTTTGGACTGTTTGCAATCGGCTCCGGCGCGATCGTGCTGCGTGGAGTTTTCAGAGGCACGCTTAGGTGCAAATGTACGGTTCGCTTTCTGGAATTCAGCATCCTTGCGAGCATCGCTGGCCTGCTACCTCTAACCCACCGCCTCACACCGCTGCATGCGATCAGCATGCTCTCGGAATATTGCTCGGGAGCCGCCGTTCTCGCATGGCACAAATTCCGGCTTGCCGGCAACAGGCGTTCAGCCTTTGCGTTTCTCAATCTGGTGGTTCTCTATCTGAATGTTGTCTCAGTTTCGGTTCGGCTGCTCCGGCTGTCTCCTCTATTCCCAAGGGCAGCAATGCAAGCCCACTCTATCGTTTACATAGCGCAGTTCGTCTTTGCTCTGTTCTTCGTCGTCCTCGGGTTCCTGGCAGTGAGGAAATGTCATGCTGAGCCGGGCCGGGTTTCCGGAGGAGCTTCTCTTGCGACCCGATGTCCGGAAAGAGAGGAAACGAAAAGCTCACTCAGTCGCACGGCAAGTCGGGGCGGCAGCTTCAAGGTGTTTGGCACATTATCTGCACTAACAATGAACAGGATGTGAACGATGCTGCGCATTGATTTGTTGGAGTCAGACCACCTCCGCATGTCGGGACGGCTTGTTGAAGGATGCCGCGGTGAGGTAGAGACATTCGTCGCTTCCCATGAAACTGGCCACAACACGGTCATCGACCTGTCGGAGGTCACATATATCGATGCGGCGGGAGAAGAAGTCCTTTTCTGGCTCGGTCAACGCGGGATGAGGTTCACCGCCAACAATTCCTACACGCTTCACATTTGTGAACGTCTGCAACTGAGAATGGTCGACTCGCGCTCTGCCCTCCCTCCTCAAAAGACACACCTGGGGAGTTGCCATCATGCCTAGTCCATGCAGCCCACTCAAGCTTATCGAGCTGAAATCGATCTTGGTCGCTACCGACTTGACGGAGTTCGCTGATAAGGCTCTCCAGCATAGCATCGCAATTGCGCGCCACTATCACGCCGTGCTCTATGTCGCCCACGTAGTGTCTTCGCTCGGATTCACCTTGGCCGGTCCAGATGCGGTAGAACTCGCTGCCGAAGCGTCGGAGCGCGATATCGACAACCTCATAACTCAACTGACGAAATCAGGAAAACTACACGGCGTCGATGTGCGGCCAATCGTCCTCAGAGGGAATATCGATGAGCAGATAGACTCCCTTGTGCGAGGTTATCGCATCGACCTAATTGTTGTGGGAACTCGCGGCAGGCAAGGCGTGGCGCGCTTCTTTTTCGGGTCGATCGCGCAACTCATTTCGAAATGTTGCTGCTGCCCTGTCCTGACAGTTGGCCCTCATGCATCAGGTCCGTGGCTCGACAACCCGGCAGATTGGGGAAGGCCGCTACTGTTTGCCACAGGATTCGACAAGGCCTCTGCAAAAGCCATGCCTTATGCCGTCTCGCTGGCAAGCGACTTCAATCGCCCGTTGTTTGTGCTGCACGTCGTGCCTCCACATCGTACGCATTTACTCACGAAGCATCGGTCGACGTCGGACGACATCGAATCATCCGCAATCGAGCATTTGAATGCGCTGATTCCCCCGGACGCTGCCTCAAGGGGTACGGCTGCATCTCTCATCAAGTCGTGCGATCCCGCCGATGGCATCCTGCGCACGGCAATGCGCATTAATGCTGTCACCATCATCATGGGATCGCATCGCGATTCGTTCTCCGAGCTAGCCATTCGGTTTCACTGGTCCATCGCTAACCATGTCAATCGTGAGGCAATGTGCCCCGTCCTCACAGTAAGAGGGTAGTCTCGTGAGCTTGTGTTCTCTCGGCCTACAACCGACTCTGACCTGTACTTCTGATCATTGCGGCAGTGGCAGGCCATCTAACGGCGAGACAACAACTCGTCAAGCCGCATCGCATTCCCACACTAACTCCTGCCTGGCGCGTAAGCACATCGTAACGTTGCTCCTCGTCACTTTCCTCTCAGTTTCTGCCGTGGGGATTTCCGGGCAGGAGCCGGTAAACCCATCGCACATAGCAAATCCGGTGTCACCACTGAATCTTGACCTGGCGTCGGTTGCGAATCTGGCCCGGACGCGAAGCTGGCTTTCAAAGCAGGCGCATCAGGACGCCAAAACTGCGGACGCTGTTGCGAAGAGAGCGGAGAGCATGCGATGGGGTAGGGTCGATTTCCAGAATCAGTACCTTCGTTTCAACGATCCGATCCAGATACTGTCGCCAATTCCGGCGCCCCTCGTGCCCGTTCTCGGGCTGAAGTCGCTCTCGACCCCTGTGGCTCCGCAAGACAATATGCATGTGGAACTGCAAGCTGGATTACCGCTCTTCACTGGCGGCAAAATAACCAGCTCGATTCACCAGGCGCAGGCCGGCTCAAAAGCTGCCGCTGCCGCAGCCAGCGACACTGACGACGACGTCGTGCTTGAGGCCGAACGCAACTACCTCTCGGTTCTGCTCACGCGTGAGGCCGTCGATCTGAATGAGACGGCCCTTAGTTCATATGAGGAGCACTTGAAACACGCAGAGTCGGCCTTCCGGGAGGGCACGGCTGCAAAATACGACGTCATCCGCGCCGAAGCAGCAGTTGCAGAACAGGAAAAACGCCTGACCGAAGCAAGAAACCAGGAGGCACTCGCTGAGGCGGCTCTCCGCACGTCTCTCGCGCTCGAAGACGCGGCGCCGGTGACCATTGACGGCAGTTTGTTCGAAATCGGCGAGGAAACCGATCTAAACCAGGCGATGAGCGCCGCCGTTCAGTCCAGTCCGATCCTGAAGGCGCTGAACGAGAAGATTGCGGCCGGCCGCTCCGCAGTCCACGCACAGGAAGCGGATTATCTGCCGCAAGTGACGGCCATCGGGGGCAAGGAGATGGTCACCAACAAGCTGGCGCAGACCGATCCCCACTGGTTTGTCGGAGGGCGGGTCACGCTCAACCTTTTTGACGGCGGCGAACGTCAGGCCCGCGTCTCTGAGGCACGTTCGCAGTTGCGCTCTTCCGAGTTTGAGTATCACCACGCCGAGGAACAGATCCGGCTGGCAGTGCGCAGCGCCTATCTCGATCTCGAGTCGAAGCAAGAAGAACTTGCCTCGGCCCGGAAGGCGGCCGAGCTGGCAACCGAAAGCCTGCGCCTGGCCACGAAGCGCTTCGAGGTCGGAACCGGAACCAGCCTCGAGGTTCTGGACGCGAATGTGTCGCTCACCGCAGCGCAAATCAGTATGCAACAGGCTCTCTACGGGATGGACTTGGACTATCTCAGTATCCACCGCTACCAAGGCGATATTGCCGAAGTTTCCGCGAGGATTCAAAAGTGAACAAGAAATGGACCGCAGCGATTTCCGCTGCCGCTATCATCGTTATCGTTGGTCTGGCTGCCTATTGGCATCATCGCCGCGCCGCGGCCACCACCATTGTTGACGGCACAATTGAGTGCGACGAAATCAGCGTCTCCTCCAAAATCCCCGGGCGCATTCAGAAGCTGCTCGTCGACGAAGGTGCGCCGGTCAAGCCGGGCGATCCGCTAGTGATCCTCGAGTCGCAGGAACTGGATGCCAAGGTCGAGCAGGCGACGGCCGCGTACCAGTCCGCATTGGCCAAGGTGTCGCAGGCCGGCACGGCCGTCACGTTGCAACAGCTCACCTATGCCGATCAGTTGAAGGAGGCTCAGGCGCAGTACAACGCGCGCCTCGAAGACGTGCGCCAGGCGCAGGAGGGCCTCAACGCGGCCCAGGCCGCCTACAAGACTGCATCCGATACCAACAAGCGCTTCAAAGGGCTGTTTGAGGATGGAGTCATTCCGGAACAGACCGAACAGGAAATCGAGTACAAGTATCTTGCAGCCAAGGCCCAGTTGGGCGCAGCCGAATCAAAGGTTGAGCAGGCGCACCAGGGCGTTGTCGCCGCGGAGGGCGCTCTCCAGTTGGCAAAAGACGGTTCGCTGCAGGTGAACCTTCGCAAGCAGGATCAGTCCGCTGCCACGCAACTGGCTGAAGCCGCACATGGCCAGATGAATGAGGCAATTGCCTACCACGAAGAAACGCGCATCGCCTCCCCGGTGGGCGGTTACGTTTCCGAGCGGGTATCGAATGACGGCGAGATGGTTGCTCCCGGATTTCCAATGCTCGCCATCGTCCGCGCCGACGATTTCAAGGTCAAGGTCTACGTCGACGAAACGAAATTCGGGAAGCTTCGCCTGGGGCGCGGGATCAAAGTCATCGTTCCCGCTCTGGCGAATCAGGAATTCGATGGCACGTTGATTCGCATCTCCCAGTCGGCCGATTTCGCGACCAAGCGCGCCACCAACGAGCAGGGTTCCTACGATGTGCGCGGCATTCAACTTGTCATCAAGCTGAACGACGATAGCCGTTTCCGCAATGGCATGACGGCTCGGGTCGTGCTGCACGAGGGTGAGAATTGATCCGGCCGATCCTCCATATTGCGTCGCGCGAGTGGCAATGGATTCGCCTGCAGCGGAGATATCTTGCCCTCGTGATTGTCGCCCCGATCCTCTACGTAATCGCGCTGGGCATCATTTATGCGCCGAAGAAAGTGCTCCATGTCCCGGTCGCGATCGTGGATCAGGATCATTCCCGCCTCTCCCGCGAGCTCACCAGCGCGATCCTGGCCAGCGAAACCTTTTCGCTCGGCGAATATGCCGATTCGCCCGACGAATTCCCGCTGTTGGTCGCTCGCGATCGCGCTCATGTCTGCTTTGTCTTCCCCCGCGGATTGGAGCGTGATGTACTCGCCCACAGGCCGGCTCGCGTGCAAGTGCTGCTGGACTACTCGAACTATCTGGCCGGCACGGCAGAACTCGACTCCGCCAATACTGTACTGACAACATATTCCGTGGGCATTGGGATGGGCCTGATCGAAGCCGCCCAAGGCGTCTCACAGACGACAGCGTTACCGCAGGCCATACCGTTCGAGATGGGTACACGCATGTGGTTTAATCCGGCGTTCAATGGGAATTACCTCAATTATCTTGCCGTTGGCCTAGCTTACGTCGTCGTGCAGTTGGCCGGCCTCTTCCTCACCATTCGCGCCGGCTCGTCTGAGTTATCAGGTCACCGCACTTCACCACTCAGAGAAACGGAAGGGAACGTGTGGATCGCGCTTACCGGCAAGTTGCTGCCCTACTTTCTGATCGCCGTTCCCCTTTCCATCGTGGTCACTCAATTGTCACACTGGCTCTTTGCTGCTCCGTTTTTGGAAACGCATCCTTCGTTTTGGCTGATTCTGATCTGGTTCGACGCAATCATGGTGACCCTGGGCTACGGCTTGTCGAGCCTGGAGCACGACCCCGTCTTCGCCACGGAGTTGTGCGCCACGATTACCATGCCTAACTTCCTGTTGTCCGGCTACACGTGGCCCATCTTCGCTATGCCAAAGATCATGTGGATTCTGGCCTACGGCCTGCCCATGTACTCGGTGGTTTTCATGACCAGAAAGATCACCATGATGGGCGCCGGGATCGCCGACTGCGGCGCTCAGTTGATCGGGCTTGCCGCCTGGAGCATCACTGCTCTGGCTCTCGCCTGGTATGGAACAAAGAGAATCCTGACAGCCAATCACGAGGAGCCGTCCGCTCATGCGTAAACCCTGGCTCCAATTCTGTTTGCGCGAGTGGAAGCGGCTGCTGGGCGACTACCGGATCGTCATGATCCTCCTGGGCGGCCCGTTTTTCTATGCCTTGGTCTTTGGCGGCGTCTACTGGCAGGGCCGGGCGAAACATGTGCCCATTGTCATCGTCGATCAGGATCACTCGCATTTGTCCCGCGAAATCACGACGGCGCTTGATGCTTCTGAGAACCTGCAAGTCGCCGGGTGGATCAACTCAACAGACGATTTTCTTCCTCTGGTGCGCCGTGAGGATGCATACGCCTGTGTCGTGTTTCCCCCTCGGTTCGAGAGTGATGTTCTGGCGGGCAAAAAGCCTCGCGTTGGAGTTGCCTTCGACGCCAGTAATATTCTCGTTAATGGGTCAACGCTCATTGCCATCCGCGCAGTTGTCACAACCTACCAGGTGGGATTAAGCCGGGAACGACTGGAGGCCGTGGGGATGTCCCCATCGGCAGCTCGAGTCGCAGCCATGCCCATCGAGGCCGCCACCCGGCAGCTTTTCAACCCCACTTCCAATTACGGTTATTACATCCTTATGGGTCTGGTCTGTATTGCATTGCAGTCAGTAACACGTATCGGATGCGGCATCGCGATTACGAAGGATAGCGTCGTGCAATGGAGCCGTTCGTTTCCCGGCCGCGGAATCGATTACGTGGAGATTTTCGTATCGAAGGTCCTCGCGACTGCGCTTCTGGTCCTTCCCGTCGCCGTCGTCGCCTTGGCGCTGCCGTTCGTCCTCTTCGGTGCGCCATTTCGCGGCAGCGTCCTGGTTCTCCCCGTTGCTCTTCCGCTCTTTGTCCTAATTCAAATCGGCTTCGGCTATGGATATGCGGCCCTCTGCAAATCTCCAGTCATTTCTACACAGCTTCATTTATTCATGTCAGTGGTGCTGTTTACACTATCGGGATTCACCTGGCCGTATTACGCGATGCCCCCATGGCTGCGCGCCATCGCTCGTCTCACGCCTCTGTTTCATATGAACTGCCTGGTCCGCAAGCTGGCCATCGTCGGAGCGCCATCGTACGCGCTGTTCCCACACCTGCTCTCGCTCGTCGCTCTCAGCGCCGCGGGTGTCTCTTGGGGGTTCTGGGCCGTCCGCAAACTGATGAACGAGAATCCGGCTGAAGGCATCCCGGAGTAAGGCCATGACCGCCGAACCACTCAGATGGACTTGCGATTTTGTCCCTCAGCATCCGCCGGATTTGGAGTCCGATTGTCTGTGCGAGTTCCTCGCATCAATCACGAACGATGGCAGCCCTGACGAGTGTGAGTGGAGCACGGCCGATGTGACGACCTTCAAGGAGAGCCCGCCGCACGGGCAGTGTACTATTTCACGGATTGACGCTTCCGCATCTGGACCAGCCGTATCAAAGGGACGAGTTGTGCGCTTCGCGGCTCACTCCTCCCAATAACACCTGTTTCTGGAAGGGCGAAAACCGCCGAATTCTGCACAGCGGAATCAGGCGTTTACAGCGCACGATTCCGGCAGGTTTTTGGAAGGGCTCTGGAGGAGATACGGCAGACAGATACCAACCGCAACGTACAGCGCTTTGAACGGGCCGCGTGAAGCTGATGACTCGAAGCTGGCTAACCGGGCGGCGGAGTATTCGGCTGCGTTTCTACTTGTCCCATAAGCTACACCTTTTGACACGGCCGGATCGGTGAGATCCGGCCATGTATTTTGAGTGGTTTACGGGGTGGGTTTTCTGAGCCCTTTTGTTACAGATCTAGATGGCGCCGTTCAGGCTGTTTTTTGGAGATCCTGGACGGGGATCGGGGCCGGGTGCTTCCGCAGCACACGTTGTACTGTTGCCGCCGAGATGCGATGGCCTTTTGCGATCTTCCGCAAGCTCTGTCCCTGACAGCGTTCACGCCGGATGGCTTCATGGTCCAGGTCTAGAGGATTGCGTCCGATGTGTGTTCCGTCGAGCCGGGCGCGCCGCATGCCGGCGCGCACCCGCTCGATGATCAGAGAGCGTTCCAGCTCGGCGATCGCGGCGACGATCACGATGATGGCCCGGCCGAGCGGCCCACCGGTGTCGATGTTCTCTCTGAGCGATATGTACTCGACACCTAGCCGGTTCAGCTCGTCGAGCACTTCAAGGAAGTGCTTGACGGAGCGGGCGATCCGGTCCGAAGCCCAAACGAGGACCACATCGAAGCCTCCGTGGCGGGCATCGATCATCATCTGATCGAGGCCCGGCCGCTTGGCTTTGACGCCAGAGATCCTGTCCGTATATTCCTGCGTGATCTCAAGGCCACGCTGGGCAGCCATCTGGCGCAGGTCGAGGAGCTGGGTCTCCGGGTGCTGATCGACCGTGGAGACCCTCATATATAGAGCGGCACGCTTCATTTGCGCCGCCTTGTTGGTTTCGATGAGTGCTTATCGACGTAGCTGCGGATGAACTTCAGCAGCTCGTCGGTCATGTTCTGGCCTCGGACGGCCGTCGCCGCCTTGAAGGCGTTGTGCAACTTGACAGGAACGTTCAGATTCATGCGTTTGACTTCCTCGTTGTTGACTGTGACGATCGGACTCACCTCCTCTCTCCAGAGATGAGATTATCCGGTTATAAGTACGGCGCGCCAGGGGGCGCGCCCCGATGGCTACTCCCAGGCCGCCCCGCAGACCAGAACCAGCGTGCCGATCTGGTCGAAGCTGATCTGCATCGCGTCGGCCATGGCCCGCAGCCGGTTGGCGTCCTGGGGTACGGCACCCTTCTCGATGGCCATCCACTCGCTGCACTCCATGCCGGACAGGCGGGCAGCTTCCTCGATGGAGAGGCCGGCGTTCTCACGGGTTGCAGAGATGAGGTGGCCGAACAACCGGCCCGCGCTCTGGCGCTCTAGTTGGGAAGACGGAAGGGACGCGGACATTTTCAAGGTTGTGCTCATATACTTATGCTCCTGTCGGCTCCAGCTGTCAAGTGCCCGAGGCCAACAACTACGTAAATTTGACTCCATGATGAGTATGTAAGTGTGCAGCGTCCTATCATAGCTCCAGGCCCAACTATTCGGTCACCCGTGAAAAGGCGCCCGTATATACGATGGGCAGCCCCGACGCTCGCGCCTATTCCCGCAACAAGCGCGGCATCGCCGGCAGCCTGATATGGATCAACTTCGATCGTCATTCACTGTTGAACCTCATTCAACAGTGTGCCGGCACCTTCGTTGCCGACATCGACGAGATCCGTCCCCAGTACACGGCCACCACCAACGGCGGAGCCGTGTTCCAGTCCTCAGTCGTGCGCTCTGCCGGCATTCCCGTCAGCGCAACGATCGATCAGCTGGATACGCAGACCCTGACCAACGCCGGCCAGAACGCGCAGCTGGCAACTCCCTGGTATTCCGACCAGGTGCTGCCCTTTGACGTCACGCTCTCCGGCGCCAACGAGTACGGCGCGATGTGCGCGGCCAAGATCTACGGCCTCGAGATCCTGAACGAAGGCATGGGCATCTCGATTGACGACGATTTCAACGAAATAATGGCAAACTAGGTCTCCCTTTCCTGATCCCTATTTCGCCGCCTTCAGAAACCGCTCCCATAAATGACCACTCTATGCCGGTTAACCCCTGCTCCATGAGCGAGTTGCCCTATAGCCCAGTCTGGCTCGACGCATGTTCGTGCCTGGTGCCCGCTCCAGCTCCGCTCCCGGCTCCAAAAACTGCGCCACCTCGAAATCACGCGGTTTTTGCGCGCCGGAAACTGCGCCTCCTCGATTCCGCTCCTCTATAAACTGCGCCACCTCAAAGGGAATTAGGGGATCGTTTTCCTCCCCTTCCTTCTCTATTTTTGCCTTGTTCAATATGTTGTTCTCTTCTTCTCTCTCTACTCTCTTTCTCTCTTTAGTCTTCTCTCTATAAAGACAACTACTCTGCCTGATATCGGGATGAAGAATGTTCTTTGGCGCAAGGGAGCCCTGAAAGGAAATTTGTGAGCCCGGGAGGCGTGAGTGATGATGCTCTGCTGGTGGTTCAGCGCGATGAGCTGAATCTTCATCAACTTCTCGTTCTTCACCGCCGCCGGGCGCGGCAGGGCGCGCCGGCGTCAAGGAACGTGGCGGCGCGTTGCCAAGCTCGTCGATCCCCGACTCCACTGTCGCGTTCTTCTTAAGTGTTTTGCCTCTACGGCTGTGGCAGCGCTGCATCGCGACAATCGCAACAGTGGGGCAGAACCGATGCCCGGCAGGGGGCACCTGCCTTTTCGCGCAGACCCGATGCTGGTAAACTGTGTTCTGCCGCACTGAAGGCGCGTAGCTCAGTTGGTTAGAGCGCTTCCTTGACACGGAAGAGGTCGTTGGTTCGAATCCAATCGTGCCTACCATTCTTTTCAATACCTTTAGATAGATAGCCCAGCCATTGGTGTGTTGCTGAACAGTAGTCGACATATTGGTGCCGAACGATTATCGACAACTGACTCGATAATTCTGCGCAAATCCTAAATCGCATGCACAGGCCCTGGCTCAGGGACGTTATCGGCACGGTAAAGGCGGATCAAGGGTACGATTGACGATCCTTCCACATACTGCACTAGCCCCGCCTCGCGTTGTTCGTCTGAGCATTCAGCCAGTCAATCAGTTCGTGCTCCAGAAACCGCCAAAACTTGCGTTTCCCTTCACCAAGTGGGTGCGCCGGAATGTACCCTTTCCGGGCCCACCGCGTGATCGTCTTTTCATCTAGGCGCAGATACTCGGCTGCTTCTCTCGGATCCATCGGTCGCGAATAGCGCGGCGAGCTATCGCCTGCCTGACTCTCGACGGAAGCTGATGATCCGGGTTTGCCATGTTGAGGCATTAGAATACTCGTGATTTATTTCTTATCCAATAATAGGTCGCCGAAGGGCCAGCGCCTGGTCCTCCATTGCAACTTTGGAAGGGATCACAAAAGTGGCGAGCAAAGAACCTGAGTCCAAAGATGATACATCGCCCTCGGTGATTATTCGACTCTCCGATGTCCTGCAAAGGACGGGCCTCAGTCGATCGACCATCTATAACAGGATTGCGAGAAATGAATTTCCGCGCCAGGTTTCGCTAGGCGCCAGGGCCGTTGGCTGGATCGAGCAAGAAATCGAGCGCTGGATCGCTGAACGATCGCATCTCAGACCGGGCCCACAGGGGCATGGTGTCTCTTGTATCGCCTCCGACATGGCGCACTCGATCTTGAAGGAAACGGACATTGATCGCTCGGGGAAGAACCGACAGAGAGACGAAATCCGTATCAGACCGACCGGCAAGAGATTATCAGAGGATGGCGGATTGCCAAACCTGGCGCATCTTCAGTTGGTTGCAACGAGGCTCTATATCGATCGGAACACTGGGGCGTTTTGGCTTCAGGTATTCCCCGGCGAGTAGTTTGAACAGGTTTATAAACGGCTGTCGCTACCTGGGATCCTTTCTGAACCTGTCGCCTCGCCCCTGAATTCCCCAATCAAAAACCTCTCTTGTTTTCCTGCGAGACCCAATCTCCTCCGCCCCTGCGTGGCGATGGTTTGCCCCGACTGAGGCCAACCCGCCGGTCTTATTTGGAAGCGGCAGGCGCTGAACCCCGCTTGTCTCCCGGTACCTGATCCGCCAATAGAACCAATCCTTACCAGCCACCGCCTGTGCCACACTGGGCCGCCATTCTTTGTTTTTGGACCCGTAACAAGTTTCGGTGTCACTTTTCCGAGCAGTCGCTCCTGCGGCTAGGAGAACGGGGTTTGTAAACACATGCCGACTTTAGGTTAGTAATCGCTGCAACAGGTACATTGCTCCAAATTGATGTACGGTTGCTTCGTACCACTCGGCATGATACCGCGCGGCGTCCGGCGAAGTGGAGGCGACTTCTACCAGATCTATCGGCAAGCCGACGGCTCGGCGCTCATACTGATCGGCGACGTAAGCGGCAAGGGATTGCGCGCCGATTGCTGCTCTCTCCGCATCCGAGTTGCCGTGATTTGGGTCACATTCCTGGGTGATCCAAGCCTCAACCTGCCGGAAGATGGATGCAATATCGTTCTTCCGTGGCGCGCTTCGGGCTTTTGAAAGCGCACTGAGAAATGGAGGCTTATGAAAAGTGCCGATAGCATTCATCTCTTGAACAAAGCGGTCGCCGATGAGCTGCAGGCAGTCCACCAGTACATGTATTTCCACTTCCATCTCGATGATCAGGGGTTTAAACCGCTGGCTTCGCTCTTCAAAAGAACCGCGATTCAGGAGATGGGTCACGTTGAACTCCTCGCTGAGCGCGTGCTGTTTCTCAAGGGCGATGTCGAGATGGCCGCGGCGGGTCCCGTGGAGAAGATCATTGATCCTGAGGCCATCCTCCTGAAAGCCATGGCGATGGAAGAAGAAAGCGCACACTTTTACAACCAGGCCGCGATCGAATGTGGAGCGAAAGCGGATGCTGCATCCAAACAGATCTTTGAAGGACTCGTTGGCGACGAGGAAGGCCACTTTGACCAGTTCGAGAAGCAACACGACAATATTGAGCGATTTGGTTTGAGCTACCTTGCTCTGCAATCCTTTGGCGCTGGCGCCTCCGGAACTGTTCAGAATGTGACTGAATAGTTTCGCGCGTGGGTCAGAACTAAAGTCTCACGCCGATGCTGTTTACGAGATTCGCGTAGAGGAGGCTCAACGAGTGCGTAATCGCCAATGCACTTTTCCAGCCGCATCAGCTCTGGAAACGCGGTTTGGCCTGAAGGCAACATCTGAGAACACATTACCTGAGTGCTTCGGTTTCCTGCTTCAACCCACCTCACTATCGCGCTCACAATGATCAGTCGTCTCGCTGGGCACCATATTGCGCGATCCCGCGGAACGAACATAAGGGTCATCCCTTTATCCCGACGTTCGCCGCGATCCCCAGTAGCATGCCCCGGAAGACAAAGTAGTGGAAGGGAAGCACGGAGTACCAATAGGCGCGGCCGAGAATCCCTCGGGGATCGAAGGATGCGGTTTGGCGAATCAGGGACCCGTTGGCATTGCCGGTTACTTCAAACTCGAGAACCGCGAGGCCGGGGAGTTTCATCTCCGCGACGAGGCGCAACAAGCGATGGGGCTCAATCGTCTCCACGCGCCAACAATCCACGACATCGCCGACACGAAGCGAATCGGGATCACGGCGGCCGCGTTTCATTCCTACCCCTCCGACTACCTTGTCCATCCACCCGCGCAGTTGCCAAAGCCAGTTGGCGTAATACCAACCGCTGGCGCCGCCAATGCGGCGAATGGCGACGAACGCATCTGCCTGGGAAACGTTCACTTGAATGATCCGGGAATCGATCTTCAGATGCTTCGTATCAGCATTGATGGCCGCCGAAATGGCTTCGCGAAATCCGCAAGGCTGAATACTGAACTCGGCCACTGCCTTCGTATCTTCAACCACCGTCGAATGCCGGATGCTGTCAACCAGCTTTCGGCCCACCCGCACATACAGCGGAGTGACCAGGCCGAGCCAAAGACTGGATAAGCGCGGCGTGAGGAACGGAACAGAGATGACGAGACGCTTCAATCCCCGCTGACGTGCGTATTCCCGCATGAGGCCGCCGTAGGACACTCGATCCGAGCCTCCGATTTCGTAGATTTCGCTGGTGTCGATCGGATGGCATATGGCCGCGACCAAATAGGAAAGCAAATCGGCAATCGCAATCGGCTGAGCCTCCACGGAAACCCAGCGCGGCGCAATCATGACCGGCAGCCTCTCAACAAGGGTGCGAATCATTTCGAAAGAAAGGCTGCCCGATCCGATGACGACAGATGCGCGGAACTCGATGACTGGGATTCCGACCGACCTGAGGATCTGGCCCACCTCCTGGCGGCTGCGCAAATGCGGGGAGAGCTGGTCCGAACTGCGGCCGAGGCCGCCGAGATAGATGATGCGATGAACCCCGGCGTCGCGGGCAGCATTGGCAAAATTCTGTGCCCCTGCGCGGTCCTGTCCCTCGAAGGATTGAGTCGAGCCCATGGAGTGGACTAAATAGTAGGCTGAGTCTGACGCCAGCCATCGCGGCCCGTACCGATCCGGGATTGAGAACATCTCCTTCGACGACCTCGAGCCCGGGGATGGCCTTCGCTCGGAGAGCTTCCGGACGCCGAGCTAGGCAACGTACTGTGTAGCCTGCGGCCAGGAGCTTTTTCAGCAACTCCCCGCCGACATAACCGGTAGCCCCGGCAATCAAAATCAGACCCTTCACGCCGCGTTCTCTCCGCTATGGCCAAACAGCCCCTCAATTCGCTCGCGACGGTAATCGAAAATCCGGCTCACATCTTTGCGCACCTTCACTGAATGAACGATTCGCCCGAGAATTCCGGAAGGCAGCGAATACTGAACCTCATCAATCATCTTTGTCCGGTTGCCGTGCGCCTCAAACCTGTGCGTGTGACGCCATAGCTTATACGGACCCTTTGTCTGCTCGTCGACAAAGCAATGGGGAGGATTCCAATCGCAGATTTCTGTCCACCAGTGAACGGGTATGCCGTGCAGTCGCAGGTGGTAGCGAATGGTGGTTCCTTCCTCGATTGAGTCTGTACTCATGGAGAGGATCTTGAAACCCACCCACGGTGGCGTGATCTCCTCAAGATTGTGAGCGTCAGCGAAAAAGGAAAATACCTCATCGATGGGGCGTTCAATCCACTGTTCACGGCGCAATATGTACATCGCTGCACTCATTTTTCCTCATGAGAAGGTAGGTTTATACGAGACGTCATGCGCAAGGGGAACATTCCTCCTCTGGTTGGATCTGCGGCACTAGCCTTAGTCACTGTTCTTCTCTGAAAAGGCAGCGTTTTCTCCTTCCACGCACTTGACCATAAATCAAACATGTTTGAGTATGGATTAATAACGAGCTGCGGATGTATTTCACTTAACGGTCAAGCAAAAATGCGAGGTAATTTTGAAGGAAACGAAATTAGCTAGTGAAGGCGAGCAAACGGACGTCATCGAGGAAGCGATCCGCCCTTTTGCGATTGCCGAGAAATTGCGATCTCTGCGGCAGCGCAAGAGCATGGGTTTGGCTCAATTGGCTGAGCATACAGGCCTGTCGGCGGCCATGCTTTCAAAACTTGAGAATGCGCGGCTTGTGCCGACTCTTCCCGCCCTGGTTCGCATTGCCACCGTGTTCAATGTCGGCCTGGATTACTTCTTCACAGATCCGCGGAAACGGCATGTTGTGGCAATCTCACGAAAAGATGAGCGGATAAAGTTCCCCGCGGACGCCAAGCCTCGGGATGCAGCTTACGACTTTGAGAGCCTCAACTTTCGCGCGACCGAGCGAAAGCTCAATGCATTCCTCGCGCATTTCCACGATTTACGGCCTGCGAAGATTGCTCCGCATTATCACGCCGGAGTGGAGTTACTCTACATAATCGGTGGGAATCTTGAAATATCTATTGGAACCGAGGCATACCAGCTATCCAAGGGGGATGCCATCTACTTCGATTCCGTCCAAAAGCATGCGTATCGGAGCATTAGCCCGGAGGATTGCATCGCTGTCGTGATCACTGCTGGCGCTTAATCTGATTTGCCGCGCCCGTCGCCAAAGCGCCTTTATCCAGGAATAAATGTCGAATAGTAGCTTCAGCATCCGGCTTTAAGACCGCCTTCGCGGATAAAGAACTTTGTCGATTGACGCGCAATAGCTGCCTCGATGAGCGGTAAATCGCCAACTCACTCTTTCAGACCAAAGATAGGTCCCCAAAAGTCGGCTCGTCGTCACTAAGAGGCCGATGCATCATTAGTGACGCCAAGCCGACTTCAGGGGACCTATCCGAGGAGCAGCGTCGAATCGGGAGTACTTCTGGATTGTCGATCCAACAGTAGCAAGCTACTTCCGATACATCGGCTCGCACGAGCTCCATTTGGATTTGAACTTTACTGCTGCTCCCTCGACTTAATAAAGTGGAACACTTTCTTCCGGGTACGCTGACAGGCACAGACCCGCCAGGGTCGGCCTGTTGGAGAGTCTGTCTCGGAGTTGCTATGGTTGAACGGTTTGCGTGGACTTAGCCGACGAACTGCTCTTGAAATTACTATCCCCTGCGTATTTGGCGGTCAGCTTCGGCGACCCCGCCGTCGTAAAGGTTAGTGAACAACTTCCCGCTCCTGCGCTAAGGCCGCCGCTGCAAGTTTGGCCGGTGCTGGCGGTTACGGTTACATTGCCTGTCGGCCCAACGCCGCTGCCCGTCACCTGGAAGCTCACCGTCACCGCCTGATTGACCAACGAAGGGTTGGGCGTCTGCGAGGTAATCGTGGTCGTACTGCTTGCCGTATTTACGGTGAGCGTAACGGTATCGGTCGCACTCGTGTAGTCGGTCGTGTTTGTTGGAGTAAACGTCACACTGAGAGTCTGGGTCCCAGCACTCAGCACTGTGCCGACGGAGGGCGAATACGCGAAGCTACCAGCTACGGAGACGGTCGCATCCAGTTGTGTGCCACTAATCGCGGTCCCATACGTGATGGCCGCGGGTTTGGCCCAGGTAATTTTCGGTGTGGCTTGATTCACTTGCAGAGCAACTGTGCCGGTCGCCGTCGTATAACGTGTGGTGTTGGTTGGCGTGAAGGTAACCGACAGGGTATTGCGTCCCGCGCCCAGTACAACACCTTTCGCGGGCGTATACACGAAGGTGCCGGCCACGGATGAGCCGTTATAAGTGGCCGTGGCGTTCAGTTGTGTGCTTGTTAGAGTTGTTCCGTAAACGATTGGCGCCGGCGTCCCCCAATTAATTGTCGGGGTGGCCTTCGTCGCTGTGGTGGATTGCACCACAGAAGTCGCCGCGTTGTAATTCGAATTGCCGGGCTGAGACGCCGTCAACGTGCAGATGCCCGAACTGGCGGTCATCGTTACGGTGACGCCCGAAATTGAGCAGGCGCCGGAAGAGGTGATCGTTACAGTCAGGCCGGAACTAGCCGATGCGGCCACCGCAAACGAACTGCCGTAAGCGGCTGACGCCGGAGCCCCTGTGAATGTGATCGCTTGATTGGCCAGCGTGGCTGTGACCGTGTGCACGACGTTTGCCGCCGCACTGTAATCCGTGTTGCCGGGCTGAGAGGCAGTCAACGTGCAGGTGCCCGAGCTGGCGGTCATGGTCACGGCTCCGCCCGAAATCGAGCAGGATCCTGACGCGTTAATCGTCGGCGAGAGCCCGGAAGTCGAAGTCGCGCTAACCGGGAACGTGGTGTTGTAAGCAGCCGAAGGCGGAGGAGCCGGGAAAGTAATGGTCTGGCCCGCCAGCGCGGCGGTGACCGTGTTGACGACGTTTGGCGCCGCGCTGTAGTCCGTGTTGCCGGGCTGAGACGCAGTCAACGTGCAAGTGCCGATGCCGTTCGTCATCGTCACGGTGCCATCCGAAATCGAGCAGGACCCTGACGCGTTAATCGTCGGCGAGAGTCCGGAAGTCGAAGTCGCGCTAACCGGGAACGTGGTGTTGTAAGTAGCGGAAGACGGAGGAGCCGGGAAAGTAATGGTCTGGCCCGCCAGCGTGGCGGTGACCGTGTTGACGACGTTTGGCGCCGCACTGTAGTCCGTGTTGCCGAGCTGAGACGCAGTCAACGTGCAGGTGCCCGAGCTTGCGGTCATGGTCACGACTCCGCCCGAAATCGAGCAGGCTCCTGACGCGTTAATTGTCACCAAAAGCCCCGAAGTCGATGTCGCGATAACCGGGAACGTGGTGTCGTAAGCGGCCGAAGGCGGAGGAGCTGGGAAGGTGATGGTCTGATTTGGTTGCGTGCCCGTCCCTTGCAACGTGATGCTCTGACTAGCGGCCGAAGTATTTAGAGCGTTGTCGGTGAACGTCGCCGCACTCACGATACTGCCGATCGTTTGTGGAGTGAAGTTGAGACTCAGGTTGCAGCTCGCGCCGGGCGCGAGCGAGAAGCTGCCGTTGCAATCGGCGGGGGTTCCGGAGCCTGCCACTTGCACAAAAGAATTCGAGCCTATACTCAGGCCGGGCGCGACTGCATTCAGTAACTGGTTGCCGATGTTTTGGACCGTGACTGACTGCGGGCTGTCTGTACTGGTGCTTCCCACAGCAGTCGTGGCAAAACTGAACGCCGGCGGTAGCGAGCGCTGAACTTCCACCACCCTGCCATTGTTGGTATCCGCGATAAAAACATCGCCCGCTCCATCCACCGCCGCCCCAGACGGGTCACTCAGTCCGCTCCCCACTGCTGTCTGGGAGCCGCCCCCAGCTGGAACCTCTACTATCCGGCTGTTGCCGGTATCCGCGATGAAGACATTCCCCAATCCATCCACCGCCACACCGTCCGGGTAACTCAATCCGCTGCCCACCGTGGTCTGAGAGCTGCCCCCGGCCGGAACTTCCACCACCCGGTTGTTGCCGGAATCCGCAATGAAGACATCGCCCACTCCATCCACCGCCACGCCAAGAGGGGATGCCAGCCCAGTGGCCACCGTGATCTGGGCGCCTCCCGAGGCGGGGACCTCCACCACACGGCTGTTGCCGAAATCCGCGATGAAGACATCGCCTGCTCCATCCGCGGCCACGCTGGCCGGGAAATGCAGTCCGCTGCCGACCGTGGTCTGTGCGCCGCCTCTGGCCGGAACCTCCACAACACGGCTATTCGAATCATCCGCGATGAAGACGTCGCCTGCTCCATCCACCGCCACACCCGCCGGCCCATACAGCCCGCTGCCCACCGTGGTCTGAGAGCCGCCACCGGCCGGAACTTCCACCACCCGGTTGTTCCCGTAATCCGCGACGAAGACATCGCCCGCTCCATCCACCGCCACCCCAGACGGGCCACGCAGTCCGCTGCCCACCGTGTTCTGGGAGCCTGGACCGAAGGCAATGGCGGGCCCTTGGCCTATACCGTGGAGAAAGGTGGTTACCAGCAGGTTGCCAGAGGAGTCAGCGAGCTGCACCGCGCCCATGCGCAATCCTGGCGCGAGCGGAGCAAATTGCACGTTGACCGTGCAGGAATTCCCGGCAGTTATCGTGCCCGTGCAGGTCGTGCCGCTCAGGGTGAAATCCAGGTTGGGCGCGCCCTGGGTAAGGACCAACGGGCTCGCTCCAAACGTTGTGTCCGCGTTGACGGTGTAATTTAGCGCGGCCGTGCCTCTGGAACTAATGTTGACACTCCCGAAGTTGACCGCAAGCCGCTGCACCTCCACTACCCGGTTGTTGCCGGTATCCGCGATGAACACATCGCCCGCTCCATCCACCGCCACACCGTACGGGTTATACAGTCCGCTGCCCACGGTGGTCTGGGCGCCGCCTACCGCTGGAACCTCCACCACCCGAGTGTTGTTGGCATCCGCGATGAAGACATTTCCCGCTCCATCCACCGCCACATTCGTGGGGTAATTCAGTCCGCTGCCCACCGTGGTCTGCGCGCCGCCCACGGCCGGAACCTCCACCACCCGGTTGTTGCCGGTATCTGCGATGAACACATCGCCCGCTCCATCCACCGCCAGACCCTCGGGGTCATTCAGTCCGATGCCCCCTACCGTGACATTCAACGTAACCTGTGCACCGCCCCCGGCCGGAACCTCCACCACGTGGTTGTAGTGGGCATCCGCGATAAAGACATCGCCTGCTCCATCAACTGCCAAACCAGTGGGGCTATTTAGTCCACTGCCCACCGTGGTCTGGGGCCCGCCGCCGGCCGGGATCTCCACCACCGTGCTGTTGCTGGCATCCACGATGAAGACATCGCCCGCTCCATCCACCGCCACTCCTTGCGGGTAATACTGTCCTTCCACCGTGGTCTGGGGAACGCCCCCGGCGGGAACCTCAACCACCCGGTAGTTGGCAGGATCAGAGATGAAGACATCGCCCGCTTTATCCACCGCCACACCTTCCGGGTTGTTCAGTCCACTGGTCGGCAAGATGGTTTGGGCGCTGGTGAAGGAAATGCTCTGAACCAGTTGGAAGTTTGCGGTCACCGTCTCCGCCGCATTCATGGTGACGCTGGTTTCGGCGCTGCTGGGGTTCACCACATCGGGCGAGCCCGTCCAACCCGAGAAGCTGTAACCCGCGTTGGGCGTTGCGGTGAGACCTACTTCCGTTCCCGTGGCGAAGTAGCTGCCGGAAACTGGATACACTTCTCCCCCGCTGCTCGGACTCGCGCTCGTGGTGAGTAGATACGAAGTGTTGAACGTTGCTGTGTAAGTGGTCGAGACCGAAGGAGCTACCACCATATGCGAAATCGCTCCACTATCAGACCAGCTCGCGATTGTGTCTTGCGTGCCGGTAACTGGCGTCTGCGGCGAAGTGGTCGCAAGGGTATGGCTGGAGCCCACCGTCCAAGTCATGGTTTGCGCGCTGCTATAGGCAATCCCGTCCACGCTGAAAGAGGGTCCTGGCGGGCTGGTGCCCACCGTCACCTGCACAGTGATGGGCAGGAAGTTTGCGGTCACCGACTCCGCCGCGTTCATGGTGACGGTGGTGGAGGCGCTGCTGGAGTTCGCGACATCTGCCGAGCCTGTCCAACCCGAAAATACGTAGCCGGCGTCGGGCGTCGCCGTGAGACCCACCACCGCCCCAGGAGCATAATAGCTGCCCGAAGCTGGCGCGACAGTGCCGCCATTGCTCGGACTCGCCGCTGTCGTCAACACATACCCAGTCCCGGTGCCTTGCAACGTGATGCTCTGACTAGCGGCCGAAGTATTTAGAGCGTTGTCGGTGAACGTCGCCGCACTCACGATACTGCCGATCGTTTGTGGAGTGAAGTTGAGACTCAGGTTGCAGCTCGCGCCGGGCGCGAGCGAGAAGCTGCCGTTGCAATCGGCGGGGGTTCCGGAGCCTGCCACTTGCACAAAAGAATTCGAGCCTATACTCAGGCCGGGCGCGACTGCATTCAGTAACTGGTTGCCGATGTTTTGGACCGTGACTGACTGCGGGCTGTCTGTACTGGTGCTTCCCACAGCAGTCGTGGCAAAACTGAACGCCGGCGGTAGCGAGCGCTGAACTTCCACCACCCTGCCATTGTTGGTATCCGCGATAAAAACATCGCCCGCTCCATCCACCGCCACTCCGCTCGGGTAAAGCAGTCCGCTGCCCACCGTGGTCTGGGGGCCACCCCCGGCGGGAACCTCTACCACCCGATTGTTATTAGAGTCGGCGATGAAGACATCGCCCGCTCCATCCACCGCGACACCTTCGGGGTAATTGAGTCCGCTGGCCACCGTGGTCTGGGGGCCGCCTCCGGCCGGAACCTCCACGACCCGGTTGTTGCGTTGATCCGCGACGAAGACATCGCCCACTCCATCCACCGCTACACCGTCCGGGTAAAGCAGTCCGCTGCCCACCGTGGTCTGGGCGCCGCCCCCGGCGGGGACCTCTACCACCCGGTTGTTATTAGAGTCGGCGATGAAGACATCGCCCACTCCATCCACCGCCACGGCGGATGGACCACTCAGTCCGCTGCCCCCTACCGTGACATTCACCGTGGTCTGAGAGCCGCCACCGGCCGGAACCTCCACCACCCGGTTGTCGTAATCGGCGATGAAGACATCGCCCGCTCCATCCACCGCCACTCCGCTCGGGTAAAGCAGTCCGCTGCCCACCGTGGTCTGGGGGCCACCCCCGGCGGGAACCTCCACCACCCGGCTGTTGTCGGAATCCGCGATGAAGATATCGCCCGCTCCATCCATCGCGACACCGGACGGATAAAACAGCCCACTGGCCGGCACCGCGGTCTGGACGCCTGGGCCGAATGCCATGGCCGGCCCCTGGCCTGTACCATGAATCAAGGTGGTGACCAGCAGATTGCCGGACTCGCCCAGAAGTTCAGCGGCGCCATAGCGCGGCCCTGGGGCGCTTGGCTTGAAGGTCACAACTACCGTGCAGATGTCGCCCGCGTTGTAAGCGGCGCCTGCCGTGCAGGTTCCTGTACCGGCATCGGTGAAATCGAGGCCCGCGGCGCCCTGCGTGAGCACGGCCGTCGAGCCCAGCGTGCCGCCTGTGTCAAAGGTGAAGTAGAGGGGAATCGAAATCGAACTCGCGCTGCCCACGTTCACCGGGCCGAAGTTCGAGACTGCCAGTATCTCTTTCGCCGCACTGTTTCCGTAGTCGCCGACGAAGACGTTTCCGCTCCCGTCTACCGCCACGCCAAAGGGATCGGCGAATCCGGTGCCCAGGGTATCGACCGTGGTGTAGCCGCCTGCCGCGAGTATCTCCTTCACTGCATGGTGTCCGTAATCGGCGACAAAGACGTTCCCGCTCCCGTCCACCGCCACGCCAAAAGGATCACTGAAGCCGCTGCCCAGGATGTTGACCGTGGTGTAGCCGCCCGCCGCCAGGATCTCCTTCACCGCATTGTTGTAGCTATCTGCGACGAAGACGTTCCCGCTCCCGTCCACTGCCACGCCACCGGGGTGGTAGAACCCGCTGCCCACGGTGTTGACCGTGGTGTAGCCGCCCGCCGCCACAATCTCCTTCACAGCATTGTTGTTGAAATCGGCGACGAAGACGTTCCCGCTCCCATCTACCGCCACGCCAAAGGGCTCGCTGAATCCGCTGCCCAGAGTGTTGACCGTGGTGTAGCCACCCGCAGCCAAGATCTCCTTCACCGCATTGTTGAAGGTATCGGCGACGAAGACGTTTCCGCTCCCGTCCACCGCCACGCCATAGGGACTAGAGAAGCCGTTGCCCAGAGTGTTGATGGTGGGCGAGGTCGGGATACTACCGCCCACCGCCACAATCTCCTTCACCGCGTTGTTACCGGCATCTGCCACAAAGACGTTTCCGCTCCCATCCACCGCCACGCCAAACGGGGAGCTGAAGCTGCTGCCCAGAGTCCTTATCGCGCCGCTGAAGTGTGCCGTCTGCGCCGATGCAGCCCAGGCGAAACCCATGCCAAATACAACCGCCAGGGCCTGGGCAAGACGCAGGCGCCGAACCGCGCAGCAGCAGATTGTGGCAAAAGAGCCGCGGGCGGCACGCGCCCACACTCTGTTCGGCACAAACCACAGGAGACACGTTCCAGCACGCGCGGACTCCACGCCGTCACCGGAAAAGGCAGGACTGGCAGGTGCGCTCGAGGAACCGTCAGATCCCGGAGAAGACGCTGGACACAGGAAACCAGATCGCGGGCTAATCATGAGATTGCCTCCTTGTCGATGGGCACGGGTGACAAGTGTCACCAAACCACACGAATGCCCCATGCAGGCCAAACAGTATTGGAATGAAGCGGATTTCCTCTACGCCAGCGTCAGCGCGCCAGGCTGTATGAGGCACTTGCGAATCAGCCCGCCGCAGCGCATCGAGAAGGTGCGGCAAGGAAAACTGGAGCAGCTGCAAACCATTGCGTAAAACGCGCTCCGCAAAGAAGAACAGCACTGCTTTATCGAGGACGGGAATCTTGCAGGGGGTGCAAGGGGCGACGCCCTTTGTTGCGAACCTACTCCGGGGAAACTACGGGGAATGAACTTAAGAGGGAAAACTTACTATCACAGTAAGGTCTCTCTTGACAGCTGTCAAGGAAACTCTAGAGTCGTGGTCATCGAGCCTCGATGGTCAATACTTCCCAAACTCCCCGAATCCACCTGATTAGACTCCCGCGATAGCAGATGTTCAGGCGACAGTGAACCAAGCGGTGCCGACCATTCCCTCCACGAAGCCGGCAGTTCCGCCAGCCATACGTCCCAACCCATACCATTGACAGCCACCGCAAGGTCCAGGCTCCGGTGATGGTTTATGCACCGGAACGCTGATTAGTAATGGAAAACGCCCTTCTGGTACGGGATTCTCCACGTGGACGAATGGTCGTCAGCCAGTGACTTCTCCACCCAAGTAATTGAAGAAAATGTTGGGGAACCGACTGGCCACAACGAGACCGCGCTCGGACGTGGTCCATTCATCCTTTCGAAAAGCTCGGTCGGGTTGCGGCTAGCGTGCCGAAATGGGAAGAAAGACAGGCGCGGCCGATGTTTGCCTATGGAAACCCGCCAACACGCCGACTTCCCACTGCAATTAGTCTGATCGGCCCAGAGCATTTTCATCTCCTGGGGAACTAGGTGGGAGTAAAAGCGAATAAACGCACGGCCTGGCTCTTCCAAAATGCTCCGTGTTTTCCACCGTTGTTCTCTAAAAACCGTACATTCCTAGCCTGTGTTTCTGAATACAGATTAGGCATTCAAGGCAGACTACAATGGCCGGCACAGAGTGAAGGGGCTAAATCGCGTTTGGGCTGTCGTGCCGAAGCGAGAAGGCGTTTGGGCAAATTGGTCACAAGTGAAAGTCACCATTCATAAGGGCAGCCACGAAATTGGCGGGACCTGCATTCAGGCTCTCATCCGGAAAAACCAGCCTCCTTCTCGATGCCGGACTTCCGCTCAGTACCGACAGTCATCCCGTAGACCTCTCACGCCTTTCCGTGGACGCCCTTCTGGTCAGCCATCCCCACCAGGATCACTTCGGTCTGATGGCTTCGCTGCCGCCGGGTACTCCGGTCTACATTGGGAGGTTGGCCCACAGCCTGATCGATGCCACGCAGGTATTCCTCGGAAAAGATAGATATGCGCTCGACTTCCACGATTTCAGGGCCTGGCAGACCTTTACGATCGGTGAGTTCACCATCACCCCCTATCTGGTCGATCACTCCGCCACCGATGCCTATGCCTTCCTCATCGAAGCTGAAGGCAAGCGCCTGTTCTACAGCGGCGATCTTCGCTCGCATGGCCGGAAGGGCATTCTCTTCGAAAATCTCGTCAAGCGCCCGATTCGCGACATCGATGTCCTCTTCCTCGAAGGCACCATGCTGCATCGCAGCAACGACCTCTTTCCTGACGAGACGGCAGTCGAAAAGACGATCTATCAGACGATCCAACAGCAGAAGAATATCTCGTTCCTGCTTTCGTCCTCGCAAAACATCGACCGTATCGTCTCCGCCTATCGGGCTTGCAAACGTGCCGGCAAACTCCTCGTCATTGACATCTACACCGCGTGGGTACTCGAACAACTCCGGCAAATCACTCAAAATACGCCCGCCATGGATTGGCCCGAGATAAGAGTGTTCGCTGGTCACAGTCAGGACGAAAGGCTCAAGGCCAACCCGGACTACTTCGGAGATTTCAGAACGCGGCTCTATCGCTACAGGGTCAAGCGTGAGGAACTGCACACAACTCCAGAATCGTTTCTTTACTTCGGCAAGACGTCCAGCTTTCGTCTCATCGATGAATTCAAGAACACCGCTGCCCCCGTCAACGTGATCTACTCGCAGTGGCTCGGATATCTAGACGGAAACCACAGCAACTACTTCGGCGGTGATAGAATCGCCGCCTTCCGCAGCGACCCAGCGGTCACCTTCGTCTACGCCCATACGAGCGGACACGCGCCGGTTGCAGACCTGCAGCGGTTGGCCGCAGCGCTGAATCCCCGCAAGCTCGTTCCAATTCACACTGAGCATAGCCACGAGTTTTCCCTAAACTTCGAGAACGTCGTCACCCTCAACGATGGCGAAAGGTGGACATTATGACGCAAGTCGATCGCACTCTGACCGCTATACCATTGACGGAACAGTTACAGGAACTCGTTAAGAATGCCGAGAAGATTCGGTCTGGGCCGTTTCAGGCATTCAAAGATGAACTTTCTCGAAACCTAATGTGGCTGCGGCCATCCGTGAATGGGATCAGTGCGATAAGTTGCTGCGAAAAAACTCCGCAACTTGGCTTTCCTAAGATTTCGATTCGCAATCTTCGAGAGAAGATGGAAAAGCAGTTGTCCCCGCCAGGACGCAACACTCCTGAAAAACAACTGCAATCATGGTTGATCCAGCGAGCATTGAAATCGGGCGGAAGACTGGAATTGCTAGACGACATCCTCGGCGGCCATATTTGGTTTGTTGCAGATGAGATTGCATTAAATACTGTTTCGGGAAAGGTGGTTGCAGATCTGCTCCTGGTGCGAGTCGGTTCTAAAGGCCTGGCGTCTTTCGTAAACGTTGAACTTAAGTCTGAACGCTCGATGAAAACATTCAGACAAGTGATCAGTTTTCGCGCGGCTCTTGAGAATCCACTACTTCAACAGGGTTGGAAGTCATTTGCCGAGGTTATGACCGAGAAAAGCTTCCTATGGAATCCGTCGCGGGAGACACACGGGGTTGTGATATGGCCTGCATTGGATAAAGACACGATGAGAGCGTGGGCAAATCCGCAGTGCGAAGACTATGAACGCATGACCGTAATCGGATATCGATATGATCCCAAGATGAAGAAATACACTTTTGACTGAGGGCGGGCAATGCTCAAAGAAGGTACGGTCTTGGATGAGTGGAAGGCTAAGAACGGACAATCGTGGGGAAGACCGTGGTCAGCGATAGGGCGCACCTAGTCAAGTGGTTGACTGTTTATATCGACGCGCCGAACAGTTAAGCCCTCAGTCGGCCACACCACGTGACGCGCGCAGATGATGCGCATCGAATCCAAACTCGAGGACCACTCCTGCAGAAATTGGTTTGAAGTTTTCTCTTGCCGTCTTGCAAGCGCAGCACTTGAGGCTTTCTGAGACTGGGAAACGCCCCCAACGGGTTTCAGTTGGCAGAATCATGTTCTTATCTCTGAATCCCCACGGTCGGATTTACTGTCAGATTTACTGTCATCCGAGGCGTCAAAAAGGCGAAACACTGCCAAAATCTCCCAAAAATGCTAAATGATGAGATCGACTCCGAGTCCTGATTAACTTGATTTATTTCAATTATTTAGATGAACTCATACGACTTAGGTTACGAATCACGAGGCGAAGAAACTAAGAAGCTGACGTTCTACCACTGAACTACTCCCGCCATTTTGGATGAATCACTTGCAATCTCTACCGCCGCTCACTATCCATTTGCGGGAATTGCAAACCCATCCGGAATTCTCGCTTTTAAAGCTTCGCTGAAAGCGTGCTGGATAGTAAGAAGGAATAGTATGGCGACTCCGAAAGCGAACCTCAAAAAGTATATCAAGGTGGACGGAAAATAGCGTTTCGTCCCCGTGCTCAAACAGAACGGAGTTCCTTATCCGGGCACCGTGCTGATCGATGGCGAACCGGTTCGCTCAACAACTGGCCGTTTCTATATCGAGTTCTATGAGAACGGACGGCGTGTCCAGCGCCCTATTGGAACCTCGACACGCGAAGCGAAGGATGCCTGGTTTTGGCAGTCCAATCCAGAAGCGCTAAAGGATCCAAATGTTGACGAACTTGCTGCGGACCCGCAATCGCATCCGATAAGGGTTGCCTTCGAAAGATTTCTTGATGAAGTGAAGGCGTCGAAAGAACCGGCAACACACGACGCATATAAGGCAGACCTGCGCTGGGCGCTGCGCAAACTTGGGAAGCGATGTGTTTTTGACGTTACGCGCCACGACATCTTGCGAGTCATCGGAAAGGGACGCGAGGAAGGCCAGGATACAAAAACGGTCAATCGAAAGCTGATCGTTGTTCGGAAATCGCTGGCGCTAGCTGCCCTTTCCGATGTTTTGGACGAGGGATTGAAACCTGGCATCGGCACGAAGGGAAGTGAAACTGGGATCGGAGGGGACAAAGACGATCCATCCCTCATGGTTTTTGTATGCGCGATCCAGCAAATCCAGTGCACCGTTTGGATCTCCCGCAATGAGCAAGCAGCGGGCGCTGTCCACCCTGTTGCCATAATCGCTGCCGCTGCCATCAGCCGCGAGCGCTCGCAGCGCCGCCTCGTATCCGCCGCTTTTGAATGCATCCTGAAGGCGACGTTCGCGAACGGAATCGCCGACGGAATTAAGGACCCATTGGAATTCCGCCGAGGCGCGGGTCCGGTCGCCCGTGGCGTTGTAGACGTACCACAGCTTGTAGTGGGCAGAGAGGAAGTTCGGATTATCGATCAAGACGGCCTGGGATCTGCTGCATGGCTCGAGGGAAGTTGCCTTCGTAGAAGCTGAGCCAGCCGAGATTGGTGCGCAGGATCGGCGAAAGCGGATCGATATCCAAAGCGGCCTGAAGCTGCTCCTCAGCCTCGCGAAAGCGGCCTGCCGTCATCAGCATTTGCCCGTACCAATGATGGGCGTCGACATTGGTGTGATCGAGTGCGATGGCTTTGCGGAATTCCTGCTCTGCAGCAGACATATTCCACTGATAGAACCAGTAAGAGAAGCCGAGGTTCGCATGGGCCTCGGACTGCGCGGCGTCGAGCGAAAGGGCCTGCCATGCAGCAGCCCAGCCCAGGCTACGCGCGTTGGCCGGCTCCATCCAACCGTACTGGCCCATCAGGTTATAAGCGGAAGCCAGCTGTGCATAGGCCGCGGCGTACCTGGGATCGATGGCTACGGCATTGCTGAAGTTCTCAATCGCGCCTTCGAAACCCGCTTCGGTACGCTGCGAAAACAGATACTGGCCTCGCAGAAAAGCGTCGCGAGCCTGGAACTTCTCAGGCCGGTAACCAGCTGGGGCCAGCGCCGGTAGGCGCAGCGACAGCGCGTGTTCCACCGCGTCGGTGATGCTGGATTCAAAATCGAACTCGTCGCTCAGGTCGCCGTCGTAGACATTGGCCCAGATCCTCGATTGGTCCGCGACCCGCACCAGTTGTGCTGAGACGCGCACGTTGGCGCCTTGCTGCTGAAGGCTGCCCTCGATCACATACTGCACGCCAAGTTCGCGCGCAATTTGGCCGGCCGGTTTGCCGGCGTCAATGCGGGACGAGTCGGGCGCGATGACGCGTAACCTGCGGCTCGGCAAGCGGTCCATTCGAGCAATGAGCTCGTCAGCCAGGCCGCTGCAGACATAATCGCGGCTGGGGTCGCCGGTGCGGTTGGCGAAGGGCAATATCGCGATGGAGATGGGCGGCGTGTGCGCGGCGCGCCAAGCCAGAATTGCCGCCACCGTCCCGGCCACGAGAACAGAGGCGAGCAAAGTGGCCAACAGCGGTTTGCGACGGAACTGCTTTTTTGCCGCAAGAGCGGGGACAGGGAGCGCCGGCGATTCCGGCGATGGAACCGCGACGGGTTTGGTCACTTCCTCCACACGGGCAATGAAGCGGTAACCGCGCCCCCGGACGGTCTCAATATAGTGCGGTGCCTGGGCGTCGTCGTCCAGGACCTCACGGAGCTTGCTCATGGCTGCGTTCAGGCCGTCTTCGAAGCTGACGAAAGTGTCGTTTGGCCAAAGTTGTTCGTGCAATTCCGCGCGCCCGATCAACTCACCATTCCGCTCCACAAGAGCGAGCAGCAGGCAGCGCGACTTCTCCTGCAGGCGCACCGGGCGGTCGTTCTTGCTCAGGTCTCCCGAACGAACATCCAGAACGAATGCCCCGAATCGGAGTTCCGTACGAATCAAGGCACTCGAAGGAGAGGTCGTCATAGTCTTGCGGAGCAACCAATTGCAGTTTGGAGTCTGATGAGGGCCCAGAAAAATGCGTCAGGAGGTTTCTACACCATAGCATAATTCCCATAAATCGGGATCGATAAGACTCTAAATTGTCTGAATTCTGTTGGATATCGATTCAGGCAGATTTCAGACAGAATTCAGCTTTCGCCCATTGACCACGCGCATTCCATTGCCTAGCTTGCAGACAGACTCACGCTCTCCCCTCATCGCCCCCTGCGCCCCAGAGCCGCCTGCATTTGGCGATTTGAATCCGCGGAGTGGGCTTGAGAAGCGTTTTAAGGCCGGGAAATTTTCAGGCCTCATCATTCTTGAGCAGTAGAAGCATTGGTTGACCGGATTTGCGAGTCTGCGCTCCTGACCCGGCGCCTCGCAGTTTGTGCACCCAGCAGTCACCGGTTTTTTCAGGAGACGATCGAATGTTGCCATCACGAGAAGTGAGCGTTTCTACCGCCCCTGCCACCGACCGTGGAGCGCGGGCGTTGCTGTTGGCCGCGTTCGGTCGACTCCAGCTTTGCTGCTTCGGCAATCGGCTCCTTACTGTTTTGCTGGTATTCCTCGGCCTCGGTCCAGCACTCGTTGCCCGTGCCCAGTCGGCCATGTTCATGGGCGCGCTCGTCCAGCCATGTAGCAGTTCCTGCCCAATCGGATCGGGATTACCTCAGGGCGTGGCTCACGATCTGCAGGGCAACCTTTGGGTGTCGACCCAATTTGGTACCGGCCTAACCGAGATCCTGGCCGTCAACGGTGTCCTGCCTGTCCCGCCCGCAACCTCCAGCGGGGGGACAGTTGCCAGCGGTGATTTCCTGAACGCGGCGGGTCTTGCCGTTGACTCGGCCGGCGACGTGTGGGTTGCCGACGCGGGCGCCAACGCAATTCTGGAAGTCGTTGCCGTCAATGGAGCGATTCCAAGCAATCCTACCGTAAATACCATCATCAGCACCGGTCTCAATCATCCCTGGGGACTGGCCTTCGACGCGTTGGGCAATTTGTGGTTCTCCGACCGTGGGAACGGCGCCATCAAAGAGGCCCTTGCCGTGAGCGGAATGGTCCCGGCAAACCCCACTGTCAATGTCGTGAGCAACAACTTCGAACTTCCGGAGGGTGTGTGGGTCGACGCGCACGGTAACGTTTTTGTGGCAGACCCCGACGGTCTCGGCATCTACGAAATGCCTGGCGTGGCGCCGCCGGCTGCTTCCACTCCTCCCGCCAATCCAACCATCAATCTGATCGCCACCGGATTCGCTTTTCCAGACAGCGTGGCCGTGGATTCTCAGGGCAATGCTTGGGTTGGCGATAACGGAACTGGCTACTTCAATGAAGTCGTTGCCGTCAACGGCAGCATTCCCGCGAATCCTGTGATTATCCCGTTCGCCACGTGGCCCACCAGCCCCTCCGGGCAGGAGCCAATCGCCATCACTATCGATGGCCAGGGCAATATATTCATGGCCGAGTGGTTAGAGTCGACCGAGGGTATCGTCAGCGAACTCACGCCGGCGGGCTACTACGGCCAGGTGCAGGCCGGCGCAGGCACTGCCAGCAGCACCCTCCCCACCTCCAACGCAAACGTGGGGCTCCTCTTCGGCTTCACGGCTTCGACGACCATCAACGCGCCGGCGGTTTACACGCAGGGCTTCACCGGCCTCGATTTCACTGACCTCAAATCAGGCACCTGCACCGCCGACGGCACCAGCCACCAATGGCTCGCCGGTACCTACTGCACCGTCGCCGTCCAATTCAAGCCGCTCTATCCCGGTACGCGGCTGGGCGCCGTGCAACTCACCAGCGGCAGCAGCGTGCTCAGCACGGCGGTTCTCTCCGGCGATGGCGTCGCGCCCATGATCAACTTTGGCACCATCAAGAGCGGCTCCTCCTACCCCTCATTCCGACCCCAGGCTGCCGCCTCCTTCAGCTTCCAGAATCCCGAGAACATCGCCGTCGATCCGAACCACAACATCTACATCGCCGACCGTAACGGATGCTGCATCTATGAGGCGACCGCGGCGAGCAACTATCAGACGATCAATCCGGTGATATCAACGGTCAACTATCCCATGACCCTCGGTTTCGACGGAGCGGGCGATCTGATCTGGGACGATCGCGGCTCAGGCCAGATTCTCGAGGCCGTGGCCACAAATGGCTCCCTTGGCAACTCGCCGCCCATAGTTACTTTGCTTGGGGGGATCACCGCTCCCGACGCGACCATCATTGACACTTCGGGCGATGTGTTTTTCGCCGACGAGGGATACAGGGGCGTACGGGAGCTGGTGGCAGTCAACGGAAAAATCCCAGCCAACCCAACCATCCGTAACATCGAAAGCACGATCTTGACCGGCACATTGGCATTCGATCAGTACGGCAATCTCTTTCTTACGAGTAGTAATCCCGGCTGCCTCTATGAGATTTCACCGGTCGGCGGCCAAATTCCCACCAACGCGACCCCGCAACAAATCGTCTGCGGCCTCGGCATTCCGGAGGGGCTGGCCGTTGACGCTGCAGGCAACATCTGGGAGTCCGACTTCTACAACGGCCTCGTTGAAGTGCAGGCCAGCAATGGAGCCGTCAGCAGCTCATCCACCCTCCTCACTTGGTCGGGTGGAAGCGGATTCGGACTGGGTCTGGACGAAGATGGCTCGGTCTTCACCTCGCTTTATCCCGATGTTCTCGAGTTCGACTTCAGCGACCCGCCCACTTTTACCTGGTCTGGCACGACCAACACCGGCGACACCAACCCCACCACGTATACGGCCTTTGCCACCGATGCGGGCAACGAGCCCATTACGATACTGATTCCCTCGAGCGGGACGAACCCAAGCATTAACCCGAACTGGACGTGGGCGACCACTGGCGCCAACGCCTGTCCCAGCATCCCCAATACCGCTCCAATCACAGGGTTCGGCACGATCGGTCTGAATCAAACTTGCGATCTGACCATCAGTTTCTCGCCCGTCAGCGGAGGGTCGCTCACCGGCCAGCTCACGTTCACTGACAATAATCTCAACGACGTCGTGAATACTTCTGCCAGGGTGAATGCGGGTGACCCCACGCAGAGCATCACGCTCAACGGCACTGCCGTCGGTGGGGCTGTGCCCACCGCTTCGCTCGCCCCCAACCCGCTGGCGTTTGGCAGCGAGGTCTCGGGGCAAACCAGCGCGGCGATGATCGCGACACTCACCAATAACAGCAGCACGATCGCGCTTACCGGCATTACTGCCAGCATCACCGGAACCAATCCCTCTGATTTCGCCATTACCACGGGCACAAACGCGTGCGGCGCGACGTTGGCTGCCAGCTCCACTTGCTCCATCTATGTCACCTTCACTCCCGCCTCTGCGACCAGCTTCAGTGCGACGCTCTCGGTGGCGGACAATGCCAGCAATTCTCCGCAGACCGCCAGCCTCACCGGTACCGGGACGGCGTCGTCGGCGCCCATGGCCAGCCTCAGCCCGGCGCTCCTCGCCTTTCCCGCGGTCACCGTGGAACAGGGATATGACTCCGGATCGGGAGGCATACCGGCGATTACGCTAACCAACACGGGCACCGCTCCACTGGCCTTCACCGGGAGTAAGCCCTTCACCACCATCGGGCCCGCGAACTCGCCCTTTGCCGTCTATCCAAACGGCAGTTGCTCAGAGACGTATCTGGATTTTTCACTTCCCCTGCCGGCTGGCGACTCCTGCACGATCACCGTGCAATTCTTCCCCGGAAAGGCAGGCGTTTTCGCGGCAACCCTTTCTGTCGCCGACAACGCGTCCAACACGCCGCAAACCAGCCTGGTCACCGGCATCGGAGCGGCCGGACAGTTGCAGTTCATTCCCGACCAGCTCAATATCATTGCCGGAACCTACGGCACTCCGGGCGATAGCGGCGATGGTGCGCCTGCAAGCTCGGCCCTGGTCAGCGGCGGATATGGCGCTGCGGTTGATAACCAGGGCAATTTCTACTTCAGCGACTACGACTACAACACGGTTCGCAAGATCGATACTTCCGGCAACATCACAACCTTTGCCGGCGCCCCCGTTTTGAATCCCGGACACGGGAGTTATAGCGGGGATAACGGTCCAGCAACGAGCGCGACACTGAACGGCCCCAATCAGATCGCTGTCGACGGCTTCGGCAATGTTTACATCGCCGACTCGGGCAACAACCTGATACGCATGGTGAACACCGCCGGGACTATTACAACCTTCGCCGGCAGCTATGGCAACGGCAGCCCCGACTATGGAGGTGACAATGGCCCGGCGACTAGCGCGAAGATGAACTATCCAACGGGTGTCGCCGTCGATGCCCTCGACAACGTGTACATCGTCGACTCGCTCAACTACATTGTTCGCGTGGTGGACCCCAGCGGCACCATCAGCCTTTTCGCCGGCATCCCCGGCGAGAGCGGCTACTCCGGCGACGCAGGTCCGGCGACCGCTGCAAAGCTGAACAGTCCCATGCAAGCGGCGACGGATTTGACCGGCAACATCTACATCGGGGACCCCGTCAGCAGGGTAGTGCGCAAAGTGGACACTGGCGGCACCATTACGACTTATGCCGGCGGCGGATCGTCCCCCGTTACCACCACGCCTCAATTGGCCACGAGTGCATTGATCGAGGTCGACGGTTTGGCTACGGACCCGGCGGGAAATCTGTACATCGACATCGGCAGCAATGAACTGGCCGTCGTCAATACGAGCCAGCAGATTTCGTTGATCGCAGGCGGGGGCACTTCGACGGTCTCGGGCATTCCCGCAACGGCCGCCGCAATCGACGCTGAAGGGATTGCCGTGGATGCAAGCGGCGATCTTTTCATCAACGATCCCAGCAATCACGTGATCGATGAGATTGGTCCGCAGGGCGATCTGGTCTTCGGCAGTCAGAGCGTCGGCACAACCAGCGCGGCGCTGCCTCTGACCCTTACCAATACCGGCAATGCCGCAGTGAGTTTCTACAATCCGAACGACGCCGGAGTTGATCCGATCAACGCCCGATCCGCCAAGGCGAATGCAAAAGGCCCCGCTCCTTATGGCACGACCAGCTTTGGCGGCGGCGTAGGCCTGATCACGGGGGACTTCGCAATAGCCTCAGGCGGAACCTGCAACCTATCAGATGGAATCGCTTCCGGCGCCAGCTGCACATTGAACGTCACCTTCTCTCCCACCGCCACCGGCGCTCGTACGGGAACCATCACCCTCTACACCGATGAGCCTTACGAGTCCTACACCGCAACCGTTCAGTTGTCGGGCACCGGTGCGGCGGCCTCGCTAACGCCGCAAACCATAACCTTTACGCAGCCCACGACACCGGAAACCTATGCCGCGGGCCTGACCATTCCGCTGGTGGCCACAGGCGGCGCATCGGGCAATCCGGTCGTCTTTACCATTGACGCGAGCAGCACCGCTACGGGCAGCATCAGCGGCAGTACGCTCACCGTCGCCAGCGTGGGAAGTTTCGTCATTGACGCCAACCAGGCCGGAAACTCCACTTACGCGGCCGCGCCACAGGTGCAGAAGACGGTGGTCGTCAATCAAGCGTCTCAAGCCATCAACTTTACCCAACCAACTTCTCCGGTCACCTACAGCGGCTCTTCCCTTACCGTTCCGCTGTCTGCCACGGGTGGTGCATCGGGTAATCCGGTTGTCTTCAGCATTGATTCAAGCAGCACGGCTACCGGCAGCATCAGTGGCAGCACGCTAACGGTCACATCCACGGGCAATCTGGTCATCGACGCTAACCAGGCAGGCAATGCGGATTACTCTGCGGCGCCGCAGGTGCAGAGGACAATCACGGTCAATGCGCCCGCGCCGGACTTCAGCGTCGCCGCGACGCCTCCATCGCAAACCGTCCAACCCGGTGCTTCGGCGACGTATCCAGTCACTGTCGCGGACGTGGGCAGCAGCTTCACGAGCGCCGTAACGTTGAGCGTTTCCGGACTGCCCACAGGCGCAACGGGCACCTTCAATCCTCCTACGGTCACGCCGGACTCCGAGAGCGGCTCGTCCACGTTGACGGTGACAACGGCCGCTAGCGCTGGTCTGGTTCGGCCAAACCTCTGGCCGATCGGCACTCCAGTCCTGGCACTGCTCTTCATGCTTCCGTTCCGTCGCTGGCGAAAGCTGTGGCGAGGCAAGCTTCTGCTGGTGGTGGCAGGGTTGATATCACTGGCTGGTGCTCTGTCGCTGATGGGTTGCGGAGGTGGCTTTGGGCTGAAAACATCCCAGACTTACACGCTCACCATCACCGGAACCAGCGGAACAGATACGCATTCGACCACCGTGCAACTCACGGTTGAGCAATAGGAGACCCGATGCGACTCAGGATCAAGACGACCTATGCCCTGTTGTTGACTGTTGCAACGGTCTCCGCTGGTACGGCCGTTGCCCAAAACCCCACGCCGGCCGCGGCTCAAAGCGGCATGTCATCGCGCGCCGAACTCGCCCTGGGCTACACCTACCTGCACAGCAACGCACCTCCCGGCGGGTGTGGCTGCTTCAACCTGAATGGCGGCAGCGCCGACTTCGCCTGGGCCATCAAGCCGGGTAGCTGGGAAGTTGTGGGCGATGTGGTTGGCGGGTATGCGAGTGGCGTGTCTGCCGCCGGATACGGTCTTACCCTTACCGCGTTCACCGGGGGCGTGCGCTATCTGCCGCCCATGGGCCACTCATCCTTTCATCCCTTCGGCCAGGTGCTGGCCGGCCTAGCGCACGCCAGCGGGTCGCTGGTTCAAGGACCGAACCCGGGCGCGGCCAATGCGAGCGCAGCCTTTGCGGGGAACTGTGGCGGAGGCGTCGATTGGCGGGTTACCCAGCGCTTTTCGATTCGTCTTGTAGAAGCCGACTACCTGCTGACCACCTTCGACAACGGAACGAACAATCATCAGAACAATCTGCGCATCAGCACCGGAGTTGTCGTGCACTTCTGAGAACAGCCGGCGTGTTCCGAAAAGATGGAAACGCCCGTCGGAGACCGGCCACTGCCACGTACCCCGCCGCGCAAGCGGCCACGCTCCAATCGCTGATGCATATCGAGCCATTTTTGCAAACGCATTGCCGGCTCCAGGCAAAGCACCGGCTTCGCGGCCAATCAAGAAGACCGGGATCGACTCTAGAACGACAAATAACCGCATCCGACCGCTTGCCCGAAGCTCGAAGGGCCGACGAGGCCAGCGTCTACGCAACTGGCGCCGTGATCGATGACATTCTGTTGCTCCTGCATCGCCCTTAGATACATTTCGGTCTCGGCCGGATCGCCGGGCCCCTGGTTAGGTGCTGCCGCGGCGGGGGCTGTGAAGAGAGCAAACTTTTTCTGCAACCAGGCAGAAGGTACGTTGTAGCTCTTAATAATGGCCGCCACGGTGGGCGCATCTTTGGGTGCTATGGCGGCCGGAGCCGATCCAATCGTCAAGAAGTTCTTGAAAAACTGCTCGGAGTCTTCGGGGAGCGAGCAGAAGATACCCATGGCATCACCCGGGGTGGCGGTTCCGGAGACGGCGATCACAAACACGCCGCACTGGAACCCAGCCGGCAGCGATTGAAGAGGCGCTCCATAGAGGAACTTGATCTGAGGAACCGGGTTATCGTTGAGCTTGGCACGCTGCTGTAAAACCATGGTGAGCTTGTCACTAAGCTTTGCCGAGTACGGCATCGACATGTTCGAGCCGTCGGGTCCCGTCTGTCCCAATTGAAAAGGGCCGTTGTGCGCGACAAACCCTTGTCCAAGGTTGACGACTTCGCCTTGTGGCCCTGTCAATTCGATATTTGTTTGCGCGGCTCCGTAGACTTTCCATCCGGCAGGCACACCGACAGAGGCGCTTTGGTCCGACGCAGTGTAGGTCTGCAATTGGACCTGCGGAGCGGCCGAGGCAGCCGGCGTCGTCTGCGCTCGAGCAGAGACAAAGGCTGGAATCCCGATGAGGATTGCAATCGCCGGCACAGCGGCGATCCGCAGACTATTCATGACATCGCATCTTTGCATGGTTCAGTTCCCTCCCCTTGTTTTCTTACTCTTTTTTGTCGACGGCCTCTTCAAGGAAAAGCCGCCTTACTCGACGACAACCGTGGCGTTGATACTTTGGTTCGCTTCTCCGCTGACCGTAAGCGTGATCGGAATCGTGTAGGTACCCGGCGCTGCAAAACTCGACTTGCCCCCGCAGACTCGTCATTGCGCCGGCGCCGATCCACAGCAGGAACGCAATCATCCAGAGAATCGGGCGCGAAGTTGAGTGCTTCCCCTTACGGCGTTTCAGTCCGAACATGGCTGCTATTGAGCCGGGCAGCCAGAGGAAGGCAGCCAGGGCCAAGCTGTCGAACCTCCCGTTCTCGACCGGAATCCGGAGTTGGGCTGTCGCCGGAGCGTTGGTGCTGACAGTCAGTGTGTCGGTAAACGGCCCGGTGCCGCCATTCAATGTCAAAGTCGGCGGGGCGAATGTGCACGATACGTGGGCCGGCAACGTGCCGCAGGAGAAATCAATGGTCCCTGTGTACCCGCCATTCGGCGTAATCGTGATGACGAGTTGCCCCGAACTTCCCGGCTGAATGCTCAAACTTGCCGGACTTACCGATGCCGTGACACCCGGCGTGACCACCGTCTCCGTCAGCGAGTTCGAGACGCTGGGCGCGTCGGTCGTGTTCCCGCTGTACGAAGCAGTCACGTTGTACACCCCCGTTGCGGCAAACGATGCCTGGAGAGCGGCATTTCCGTTGGCATCGAGCGTCACCGTTCCCAGCGTGGTTGTTCCGTAAGCAAAGAGCACCTGCCCTGTTGGGACAGCGCCAGAGGATTGGGTCACTTTGGCGGTAAACGTCACGCTCTCGCCGGTTCCCGCGGTGGTGTTTGACGACGTGAGCATAGTCGTTGTCGGCAACGCCAAAGGCACGGTCATCAGCGGCACATTCACCTGGGGAGTAGGCGGGAATTGCTCCGAATCCGCAACGGTCAAGGTGACCATGTAATAAAGAGGAGCTGTCGGGAAGTACTGGAGCACATTTCCGTCCACAATCGCGAGATCGAGGTTTGCGCTCGGTGTGGAGCTGGCAGACCACTTGTACGGTGGAATACCTCCGGTTGCCATCAGCGGAACACTCGTCAAAACCCCCACGGTGCCATCCGGAAGACCCGGGTCGCCGTCACCCTGTGTAGGCGTGACAATTTGCAATGTGGATTGGACCTGAAGTGCCATTCCAAAGGTCGACGACAATGGGGGATTGGATGCGTCGGACACCTGCACGAAGAAGTTGTTGTAACCGCCGGCAGCATTCGAGTATTGGGTTGGCGTTCCAGAGAGGACTCCATTGGTCGAGAGGGTCAACCCGGGCGGCACGTTGCCTGCGTTCGTAACAAAGCTGAAGGTGTACGGTGCTGTCCCTCCCGACGCCGCCAGTTGAACCGAGTAAGGCTGTCCCACCGCAGCCGGCGTCAATGGAGACGGGGTCGTCAGCTCAAGTTGCCCGCCGATGACGAGGTTGAAAGATTGTTGGAAAGTGGCCTGCGGGTCTTCTGAATCCGAGACCGTAATCGTAAATGAATAGGTGCCTTGCGTCGTGGGAGTTCCGGTGATCGCCCCCGTGTTCTGAATCAATTGAAGCCCCGGAGGCAGGGTCCCATTCGTGAGCGTCCAGGTGTAGGAAGGTAATCCGCCCGTTGTGAGGGCCGCAAGCGAGCCCGGATAGTTTGTCCCAACCATGCCGTTGGGCAGGCTGTTCAGAAGATTCAGTCCAGACACGACATTGAAGGTGATTGACAGAGGCTGCGGTGGCAGCGGATTCGGCTTGGAAGAATCCTCCACTTCGACTACGAGTGAGTATTTGCCGAATTGCTGCGGCGTACCGTTGAAGATGCCTTGGTTGTTGTCTTCGCTGAAAGTCAGCCCGGGGGGCACGGTGCCGCCTGGTTCGATGGACCACGTGTACGGTTCCGTTCCGCCGAAAGCCGTCAAAGCCAAGTCATAGGGTTGTGACACCGTCGCCTGCAGCGCGGCCATGCTGGGCGGCTCGATCTGCAAAGACGAATTGTTGTTTACAGCCAGCGTGGCGAAGCCGCTTTCCTGCCCGCCGCAGGTCAGCGCATAGGTAAAATTTCCTTCCGCGGTTGGGGTGATGTCTGCGCTCCCCTCATAAATGAGGCCGTACAACAAGCCCGACTGCACACCGGTCCAATCTGCGGCGTCTGCGCCGGCGGGGTTGCCGACAATCGATGCGGAGCACTGCTGCGCGGTCAGCGAAAAAGCATTGACAACCGACCAGTTCAGGGTTGTCGTGTTGTTGGGCGCCACCGTTGCGGGGTCGAAGGTGATCTGAATCGGCGCGGGAAGCGGATCCGGGTCCGTCAACGCGATATCGAAGACAACGGGAAAATCTGACCCGCCCTCCTGGATGCCGTAGAAAGAGCCGTCCGAAGTTTGCACCAGTGCGCGCGGACCCGCGCCGTTGACCTGCGGGTTCTGCTGGACCGTCGTGGTATTGTCCTCCGGGTAGCCGCCCGTGAAGGCATAAAGAGTTGTCAGCGCTCCTGCCGTCGTCAGTTGGAACACCGTCCCGCATCCAAACGGCGTGCAATTGGCTGAGGTGGTGTTGCCGCCCGCAACGGTTGTGCCGTAGAGATTTCCATCGCTTCCCAAAATGAGGGCAGGCATAAACTTATCAACGTCGACCATGCCGTCTGCCATGCCAGTGAAGGAGTGCAAAATCGTATATTGGCCGGCGGTCGTCACTTTGAAAGCCACTCCGCCGGCGGTCTGGAGGTAGTTGTTGTTGCTCGACGCGGTCATTCCATAAAAAGCGCCGGTGCTATCCTGCACCAGCGGGCCGCTGGGTGTGTCGCCTTCGCTTCCGTCGGCGGCCAGGGTGTGGATCAGCTGGAACTGCCCGCCGGGACTCACCTGGACGATGGCGCCGGGCTGGAGGCCCAAACCGCCCGGTTCTGCGGGCGCTCCAGGAGCTACGTCGAGCGTCAGGTAGAAATTCCCGTCGCTCCCCTGCATGATCGAAGTCGGGTAACAGCCATTTGTGCAGATGTTGGCAGGGTTTTGAATTGGAAAGGCGTAGACGGTGGTCACGTTGCCGTTCGAAGTGTCGAGCTTATAGACTCCCACCGAGTTGGTGAAGTAGATAAAGCCGTCATTGCCCTCAACCAGCGACTGCGGTTCGTAGCCCGTGGTGGGAACTCCGTTCGTACTTCCGAAGCTGACCAGGGTTGTTGGGTTCGGCTGCGAGCCGTCGAGCGGGATTTTGAAGATCGAGCCATTTCCGCCATTGCCGCCATAAATGCAGGTTCCGTAGAGGCTTCCGTCCGTGCCGACGATCAGATCTGTCAATTGGCAGCTGCCGGTGCTATTGAGGGGCGGGGAATTGCTGTTGGTTCCCGCAAATGTATAGAAGACGATCGCCGCTCCGTCCGGAGTGACCTGATAGATTTTGTTGCACTCTCCTACACCTGGTACGCACGGTAGTGTATCGGACGTAGCAATCCCGTAGAAATTCTGGTCACCCGCCTGAAGAATCCCCATGCCGAAGGCAAAAGCGACGACCTTAGATGTTGCAGCCTGAGCAGGCGATTGAACCGAGGCAACACTAGCCGTAAGAAGGGCACATGCAATGCCCAGTAATGCTCGCAGATTCAGGGAAGAGCGAAACATGTGAGTCACTCCCGGGTGGCCCAGTGCGATGCCAGTTGACCTCTACCTACACACTCAACCCTGAGCCGTATGTCTTTTGAGGGCGGCTCCCGGGTGCGATCCTTTGTTTTGGGGGGACAAGTGAGAGTGGCTACAATACACCCCACCGGTGCTATCATCAGGGCAAAATGCCGGAGCGCCAAGTGACACGTTGTGTCTGAAGAGTGACAAATAGGGCCACGAGCCTGATGCAGGTACACTTCATGCCGCCTTCTCACCCCGATCTGCCAGAAACCAGAGACAGAGCCGATGCGGCGCCGCGCCTGGTGGGGTGGAAAGAGATTGCCGCTCACCTCGGGAAAACCGAGCGCACAGTCAAACGCTGGGGTAGTGAACGCGGGCTCCCGGTGCATCGGGTGCCCGGAACCGCAAAAACATCGGTCTACGCCTATCCGGCCGAACTGGACCAGTGGCTCGAGTTTTCCAGCACATTTGAGCCGGATATATTGGACACGCCTGAGAGTGCCGACTCTCCGGTTGCGGCTGTTGAGGCTGCTCCGGCGCCCGCGGATTCGCCGGTCGGCGCGCATCATCGCCCGTGGAGTGCGAAGCAGAAGGGTGCGACGGCGCTGGCTGCTGTGGTCGTGTTTGCGCTAGCACTCGATGTCACTGCGCGGCTCACTGTCGGGGTGTCGGCGGCCGGCGTTGCGCGCAGATTCCTCGCACATCGTTCGCTGTTCCTTCAGCATTCAAATCAGTCGGTCTCTGACTTCGATAAGAGCCAAGCCAACGATTTCTATCTGCGCGGGCGGTATGAGTGGAACCAGCGCACGCCGGAGAGCCTGAACCGGGCGCTTGACCTTTTCACGCAGGCGATTGTGCACGATCCCGGTGACGCGCGTGCCTATGCTGGGTTGGCCGATACTTACAACCTGCTGCGCGAATACACCGCGGCGAGGGATGACGACACTTTTTCGCGAGCCATTGCAGCAGCGCGCAAGGCCGTGGCGCTCGACGATTCACTTCCCGAGGCACATCGCGCGCTGGCCTATGCGGAGATGTACGGCACATGGGATTTTGGGGATGCAGATAAGCAGTTCCGCCGGGCCATTGCGCTTAATCCAAGCGATTCTCAGGCGCGCCTCTGGTATGCCAATGCGCTCAGCGAACTTGGCCGCTTCCCCGAGGCGCTGGATCAAATGGACAAGGCACAGGAGCTCGATCCGTCGTCGCGCTCCATCCTCGCCGACAAGGGACTGATGCTGTACAACGCAGGCCGAACGCGCGAGGGGCTGGGCCTGCTGAAGGAAGTGGAGCAGTCGGCGCCCGACTTTCGCTCGCCACATTTCTATCTGATGCGGATCGATCTGAACCTTCGCAACTATCCTGATTTTCTCGCCGAGGGAGAGCTCACGGCGCAGGCAGCGAACGATCCGGCCATGGAAGATGTCATTGCGTCCGCGCGGGCTGGTTACCAGCACGGCGGAGGTCGCGGTCTGTTGAATGCGCTGTATGCGAAGCAGAGAGAATACTTTCCACAAGGCAAAGTGCACGTTGCCATGTTCGCTGCAACCTGTGTCCTCATGGGCAAAAAGCAGGAAGCGCTGACGATCCTGGAGGATGCCTATAACCAGCACGATGTTGAGTTCCTGGCTATGCTTTCACATCCCGATCTGCGCACCTTGAAGGATGAGCCGCGCTACCAGGCGCTCGAGCACAAAATCGACGAACTGGAGCACTCCTCTCCGTCGCCGGCGCGGAACCTTGCCGAGATCGGATTCATGGGGCGGTAGAGGAATTCGGACAACTCCGGCCGATATTTCGCTTTCAAAGTTATGGAATGCTGTCGACCTCTGACCCGATCAAATACGTTAGCCCTTTATAAAAACACCGGCTCCGACCACAGCAATTTCTCTGAAATACCCCATGAAGTTATCGCTTCACCGCCGTGCTGATTGGTGCATGATCATGGACGCTATTGCCAACTTGCTTTTGGGGAAATAGGGAGCGCTCTTCTCGACGATCTCAAGAGCCTCGGCCCCGCAATAAATCCAGCTGCAACGCAGTGACATTGATACGGAAGCCCCGGCGCAAGGTTCCTGACGTTAATCTCCCTTATCGTTCGCTACGGCGGAAGCAAACTTTACAGCGAGTTTCTGGGCCACTTGCCCGGAAAGCCGAATATTCGCTCAACTGCATTGCTGTCACGAATAATCTTTGCGGACTTACGCATTCAGCCCGGAGTTTGTGCACAACGGAAGTACCAACTGGAAGACCGTGCCCTTTCGCACTCGCTGGTGACGCTCAAATCGGCGTGATGTATTTCGGCGATCCATTTTGCGATCGCCAGACCTAGTCCGGTTCCGTCAGTATTGCTGCGCGAGGGATCGGCACGGTAGAAGCGGTCGAAGATGTGAGGCAGGTCAGCACTGGCGATGCCCACACCGGTATCGCGCACTTCCACGGTTGCCTGACGGCCGCTCGCGCTCAGGGCTACATCGATCCGGCCTGGAGCGTGCGTGTATTTCAGGGCATTGTCGAGCAGTATCCAGAGCAGACGGCGCAACGTCGTGAAATCCCCCAAGACGTTAACAAGGCGCGACGCTCCCAGGGAGACGTAGAGATCGAGGTGACGCTCCTCGGCAATTGGGCGCGCCATATCGCATGCTTCTTGAACTACCGCAGTCAGGTTGAGCGACTCCAGAGCCTTGTCGCCGCGTTCGGCATCGGCCCGCGCCAGAGTAAGCATATCGTCCAGCAGCACCGAGGCTTTCGCCGCTTCCTCGACAATATCGGCGAAGGCCTGACGGCTCTCATCATCGGCGCGCGGATTGCGCATGGCGACCTCCGCCACCGTGCGCGTAAACGAAAGCGGGCCGCGCAACTCATGCGATGCGTCTGCTGTGAATTGTTCGATTCGCTTTACCGCTGACTCCAGCCGGCTGAGCATGGCATTGCAGGTTTCGGCGAGCCTTTGCAACTCGTCACCCGTATTGGCCACGGGAAGACGTTCGGACAGATTTCGGATGCTGATCGACGTCACCGCCGCGGTAATCCGATCGACTGGTTTGAGCGCCGTGCGACTCAACAGGTAGCCACCGGCCGAGGAGACCAGCAACAAGATCGGCACCGAAGCCAGCAGACCGCCAAGGAAGCGCGAAAGCACGAGCAAATTGCCGGACTCCGGTGCGGCCGTCAGCAGATAGACGGCCTGACCATCGAGAACGGATCTGCGCGCGAGTACCCAGTAGGATTGGCCACCATCACTCGCGTGCACAAACCGCTCCTGATCGCCGCTTTGAATCGCGGGCCAGGGAAAGTTCTGCGCCGCGGGCGATGGAGGCGGAAACGCTCTGCTGCCGTCGGCGCGAACCACCTCGGCAAGACCGTTCCCTGTCGCGTTGGCGAAGTCCTTGAAGTCCTGGTCGCGATCCGCCTCGTCTTCCCCCTGGCTTTTCCGCAGTACTTCTTGCAACCGGTCCACGCGCCGGGCGAGCGTCTGATAGCGCTCCCCCGTGAGGGTACTCTTCAGGTTGAACCACATGGCGGCGCCAAACAGGACCCAGCCCAGGAAAAAGATGCCGCCAAACCATAGGGTGAGGCGAAGAGAAATCGATGCACGATACTTCAGCACACCGCACTCCGCAGTGAGTAACCCACTCCGCGAACGGTATGGAGCAATTCGGGTTCCCCGCCCTGCGTGATCTTCGAGCGCAGCGCACGGATGAAGACGTACAGGCTGTCATAGCTCACGTCTGCATCGCTGCTCCAGCCTTCCTCAATCAGGGCGGCGTGAGGAACGACGGTGCGCGCCCGGCGCATCAGCGTCTCCAGCAGGGCGCATTCGGTCCGAGTGAGCGCGCCTATTCGATCGCCCCTCTGCAGCTCGAATTGGTGAGGGCGGAGAATCAAATCCTCAAACTGGAGGACGCGAGGCGGCGCCTCGGGCACCCGGCGCGCTGCCGCACGCACCTTTGCCAGAAGCACATCGAGTGCGAACGGCTTGGTCAGGTAATCATCCGCTCCCGCATCCAGGCCGCACACGATATCGCTCATTGTGTCGCGCGCCGAGACGATGATGGCCTGCGTGCGCGTCCGCACTTCACGGAGTTTGCGAATCACCGTGAGGCCATCGATGCGTGGCAGCATCACATCCAGGAGCATCACGTCATAGAGGTTGGACTTGCCGAGACGCAGCGCTTCCTCGCCGTCGTAGGCGAAGGACACGCGATATCCCTCGCTCTCGAGAGCCCGGCCTAAATGGCCGGCGAGGCTGCGTTTGTCCTCGACAACCAGAACGTGCATAACAGGATTCCTTGGTTTTGATCCTAGCGGTGGCTTATGAATTCTCAGTGAATCCCCGGGAAAAACCGGGTTTCCTTAGATTGCGCTTAGACTCGGCTGACACACTCCATTCTGTTCACGCACTTGTGGCGCGAGGATACCAAGTGAAGAAGAGAGGCCATATGTCTGAGATCAAAAGGAATCGGTGGATTGGCATAGCAGTCTTATTTCTGTCGAGTCTGTCGTTGATGAAGGCGCCAGCCTCTTGCACAGTCCGCTCAGGACACCGTGCCAGGCGCAAAGGCTTCCATTACCGGCCACGTAACCGATGCTTCCAATGGCGTGATCCAAGGCGCGCGCGTCCTTATCACTCCAGGCGACATCGTGGTTACTTCCAATGATCAAGGAGACTTTACTGTACCCGGCCTTACCGCGGGAACTTATACGGTGACCATCAGCGACCCTGGCTATGAGCCAATGGTCAAGATTGTGGTCCTCACCGGGACGCAAGCGGCTCAGGTGAATGCGGTTCTGGCGATCGGTTCCAGCGTGGAACAGGTCGAAGTAACAGCAGAGACCGGTCGCAACATGGTAGAGGCCGTGAACGAGGAGATTACTTCGCCAAACATCCTCAACGTCATGCCTGAGAGCGAGATCCTAGCCCTGCCCAATGCCAATGTCGCCGATGCAATCGGCCGCATGCCGGGCGTGACATTGCAGCGCGACGAAGGCGAAGGCGTTTATGTGCAGGTTCGCGGGCTCGATCCGCGGCTGACAAATGTGACCATTGATGGCGTGACGGTTCCCGCGCCGGAAGTAGCCATCCGCCAGGTAGATCTCGCAACCATTCCAGACGACATGGTTCAATCGATCGAGTTGAATAAGACGCTTTCCGCCAACCAGGATGCGGATGGAATCGGCGGCTCGGTGAATCTTGTCACCAAAACGGCAGGTGAGAAACCTTCCTTCGCGCTTGAAACCACGATGGGTTATACGCCAATTGAAAATACCCGTTATGTTGGAAAGGTAGACACCACTGCCGGCATGCGCTTCGGCGCCGCAAAGAAGTGGGGCGTGATTGCGGGTGCCGAATACGATTACAACGGACGCGGCATCAATGATATTGAGCCCTCGCCAGACATCAACCCCGACGGCACTTCCACCCCTTACTACGACGGCATGACTCTGCGCGAGTATCGGTATCAGCGTCTCCGTTGGGGCGGGACGGCCAGCGTGGACTACAAGGTGAGCAGCCGTTCAACACTGGCATCTCACGTCATGCTGTCTGACTTCAAGGACTGGGGCGACAAATGGTATTACGAGGTGAACACCAACGACAAGCCAAAGTATTATGAGTCCCGGCGCCGGCCCGACCTCGCCGTGGGAACCTTATCGCTCACAGGAAACCACATCTTCAATAACTACTGGCTGCACTGGGGTTCGGCGGTGTCGCGTTCGCGCGAACTGAATTCGGGCGGCAACCCTGAGGTTTCATGGAGCACGGCGAAGGCGCTCAAGAATTTCGACATCGCGAACTGCAATTACACGGGCGCGCCCGATCCTTATCGCCCACAGTGGTCAGCGGCGTGTTTGTTCCCCAATTCCACTCCTGCAGACAATACCTTCAATCTGCAGAATTACACGATGAATCAATTCATCACCACAACCGGTCAGGCGGTTGAATTGAATCTGCAGGAATGGGGCGGCGCAGGTTTCAATTATCACTTCGGCTCTCACTCCGGGACGTTGGAATTCGGTGGCGAATTCCGCAACAGCCACGCCTTTCAGGATGCCTTTACGCCCACCTTCGATTACGGTGGTTCGGCAACCGCGGACCAGTTCCAGAGTGGATTCGCCGATCCGAAATACTATGACGGGACCTACCACAATGGGCCGTTCACCGACTGGTACAAGCTGAGCAACTACTTCGGCGCAAATCAAGGCCTGTTCTCGCTCGATGTGATCGATACAAATGTGGGTTCCGATTCGAACAATTTCGACCTGATCGAGCGCGTCGCGGCCGGCTACATCATGAACACGCTTCACTTCAATCGCTTCAGCCTGCAAACGGGTTTGCGATTCGAAGCCACGAATGTGAGCGCTTCGGGGTTCAACGTGAATGCGGCCGCCGGACCGAATGGCGACGGCTTGGACAACAACGGAAACTGGATTGGAACAACTCCAACCAACACGACCTCTTCCTATATCGATCCGCTGCCCAGCGTCCAGGCGCGCTGGGAGGTGACCGATCTCACCGCCATCCGCGCCGTCTACGCGCGCGGCATCTCGCGGCCCAACCCCTACGATCTTGTGCCGTACTTTCTCGACAACGGACCGGGGTCAATCCCACGCTACGCGATCGGCAACCCGCAGGAGCAGCCTACTCACGCGAACAATTATGATGTGCTTCTGGAGCAGGAACTGCGCCCCTTCGGCGTAATTCAAGCAGGGTACTTCTACAAACAGCTCACCGATCCCATCGTCGCCGTGTACGTGCCTTACACATCCATCAATCCCGACAATTATCCCGATCTGGCGGCACAGAACCAGAACGCGAACAACGCCACCGTCTCGGGCCTCGAATTCTCCTGGCAACAAAGGTTGTCGAGCCTGCCCGGTGCGTTCCGGGGATTAGGCATGATGGCGAACTACGCATATACGATATCGCACACCAATGGCATCACGGGGCGTACGGATTCACCGCCGCTTATTGGGCAGGCGAAGAACGCTTACAACATTGAGCCCGATTACGAGCTCGGTCGTTTCTCTGTGCACATGGGCGTCAGTTACAACGGCCCGAATGACAACGCTTACCAGTACTTCAACAACCAGGCGGACCCAAACAACGATACCGCTGGTCCGCCCAACGGACCTCTGGGCGACAATTACTTCTATCCGCACCTCCAGGTCGACGCGCAGTTGGGCGCGCGGCTATACCGCCGACTGAGCATTCACTTTGACGGATTGAACCTGAACAACGAAGTCTTCGGCTTCTACAATGGCAGCCCGCAATACATGACTCAGCGCGAGTACTATAAGCCCACCTACAGCGCAAGCCTCCGCTGGGACTCCGGGCGCCACGAGTAGCGATTACCAACGGGCCGTCGATTGCCTGTATCTCGACGGCCTGCTGTTTCTTTGATCGAAGGAGCGCTTTGACCCCGGCCATCCGAATCGCATTCGTAGTCCTCGCGTGTTTTTTCCAGCCGCTGGCTCTACTTACCGCGCAAGCCAACCCGCAGCCCTCCAAGTATCCCGATGCGGAGCTGAAATTCGTCGTCTATCTGAGCCGTCACGGAGTGCGGTCACCAACTGGGAAGCCGGAACAATACAATCTCTACTCCGCTGCTCCCTGGCCGACCTGGAATGTTCCTCCCGGCTATCTCACGGAGCACGGCTTTGAGTCTGATGCGGCTCTTCGGCACATTCGATCGAATGGAGCTGGCGGGCGAGGGCCTCTTAGCAGCCGACGGTTGCGCGGATGCAGGTCGAGTAACTTTCTACTCGGATTCTGACCAGCGCACACGCGAGACTGGCAAAGCGCTTGCCGCGGGCTTCTTTCCTGGATGCGCGACCTCCGTGCGCGCCCTGCCCGAAGGGACCGCGGATCCGCTTTTTCACTCGGGCCGCGGCGATACAAACCCTGGAGACTCGTTTCTTGAGACCGCAGCGATTGCAGGCCGTATTGGCGGCGATCCCGGCAGCCTCACAGTGGCGTACCGCGCCCAGCTCTCTGCACTTGACCAGATGCTTGCCACTTGCGGCGCGAGCGCATCTGACCCAAATCATCGCATCTCCCTCTTTGATATTCCGGCGACCTTATCGGTCGGGCAGGAAGGTCATCATGCCGAGTTGAAGGGGCCGCTCAACACAGCTGGCACACTGACCGAGAATATACTGCTCGAATACGCTCAAGGAATGGACGCCGCCAACGTGGGCTGGGGTTGTGTCGACGGCACCAAGCTCCGATCACTGTTGGCCCTGCACACCGCCGCAGAAGACTACACCGCGCGCACATCGGTCATCGCCAAAATCCAGGCTTCCAATCTCGTCGACCGCATTCGACTTTCCTTGCAACAGGCGGCGACGGGTAAGAGTGTTCCTGGAGCCTTAAGCAAGCCCTCCGATCGCGCGCTGATACTTGTCGGGCACGATACGAATCTCGCCAATATCGCCGGTCTGCTGAATCTCGACTGGATCGCCGACGGACGCCGCGACGATACGCCTCCCGGCGGAGCACTGATCTTCGAGCTTTGGCGTTCGCGCAAGACCGGGCGCTATTTTGTGCGTGCCTACTTTACCAGCCAAACTCTTGAACAGATGCGCTCTGGCTCGTCACTCTCTCCAGAGAATCCTCCACTGCGTGTTCCCCTGTTTCTTCCCGGTTGCAGCGGCCAGGACTTCTCTTGTTCATGGCCCTCGTTTGTTCAAACCATCCAAAAAGCAATCGACCCAAGCTCACGCTCAACCAAGTGAATTATCGTGGGAGTGCATCTGCCTGATGGTCGCGTCATCCAGGGAAGCAGCACAATTGGCAGAGCCCCGGAGCCAAGTTTTACCTTGACTGGCTCGATCCGATAAGCGGCAGGCGTATTCGCGAAATTGCCGGTGTCGGCCCGCGCGAAGCCAAGGACGCCTGGTTCAGGAAGCAAATTTCTTGCAGGGGAGATCGAGGAAGATTTTCTAAGTCAACCTCAGCCGGATGATCGCACCATCGATGACGCCATCGAGAGATTCCTCGTAGAAGTGAAGACCACTAAGAGAGCCGCACTCTCAAAGCTTACGAGCGTGACTCGCCTCAGATCGCGCGCAGAATGAGGGCAAGGGTCTCGAGCGAACATTGCCAAAGTGTCTGATGCCAGAGGCGGTCGTCCGCGGAGACAAAGTTGGTCTGGCGGAGCTCGATAACGCTGCTGCCGAAATTTCCCCGGATGCGAAAGTCAACTAGGCTTTCGGCAAGATTCGGCCTGCACATGGTGCGCCAGGAGAGGCGCATTTTGCGCTGGTGGCGAAAGAGAAAGGAGCCAACAATGCTCGTTACTACCCGGCCAGCGCGGTACTGGTCGAGACGGTAGCCGTTTGGCCTTTTCGAGGCTATGATCGACGAGCCTTCCACCTGATCGGGCATAGAGATCCAGGCCTCAAGATACTCAGGCTCGGTCAGAGCCTGCGAGATGCGGCGAGCATCGGCATCAACACGGATCGAATGGGCGATGGCCCAATCCAGTCCCGGCGCCGGAAGGACAGCGCCATCAAGTCCTTGCGCCGCATGCTCCGTGGAAGCTTCCAGCGTTTCTAACACGACGATGACCTCACGTTGGAGAACGTGCACGCCACAGTCCAAAATGCGCTGCCTTTCGTGCAAAGTGACGAATACGACCTCCGATGGGGCGATTCGCAGCGGGCCGGGAGGAGCCGCGCGTAGCCATGAATGCCGGCAAACCGCCGCAAGGCGCACACTTCTTCCATTCAGAAGATTCACGAGCCTCGCCTTCCAATACATGGATTGTGGGTTGGATTGCCGGGCAAGCGTGACGAACGGCCAGGAACACTCGCCCGAGAGCAGATCGAGCGCGTGGGCAACGCATGGAAACAGCGCGACCGCTTCAGGAAATGGAAAGTCAGGAGCGATGAAGCCGATCGCCGAGGGATGACCGGTAACTGCGGCCCATTGCGATCTTCTGACCGTTATCGAGAATGACTACGGAGTCGCCATTTGTTTCCCGGCGCACTTCCTTTACGTATTTCAGGTTCACGATGAAGGAACGATGTACGCGGAGGAATCCACGCGGGTCCAGGCGATCCTGCAAGTGCGCCATGGTCTCGCGCAGGAGATGTGTTTCAGTGGCTGTGCAAAGGCGGACGTAGTTGCCCTCGGCGCCGATCCAGCGAATATCGGAAACGGGAAGGAATGAGAATGCGCCCGCGAGACTTAAAAACAATGCGATTGGTATACAAGTTAAGAGCTGGAGCGGGGCCGGCGCCCGGCCCGGCAACTTGCTGAGGCGAAGCGGACTGCTCGCGCACCCGCTGAATCGCAGCGCATAGCCGTTCGCGCGTGAATGGCTTCAACAGATAGTCGACAGCGTTCACCTCAAATGCGCGCACCGCATACTGGTCGTACGCCGTGGTGAAGATGATGCGTGGGACCGGCTTCGCGGGCTGGTCGCTAAGCGCTCCCACGACGTCAAATCCATCCATGCCGGGCATATGGATGTCGAGAAACAGAAGCTCGGGATTAGCAGCGCGCACCAGTTCGATGGTTTCCAGAGACGTCGCAGACTCGCCCACGATCTCGATGTCGTTTTCGTCGCGGAGCAACTGGCGCAGCTTCTGGCGGGCCAGAACTTCGTCATCGGCAATGACTGCGTGGATCATCACACACCGAACCTTGTGGCAGTTTCAAGAGCGTTTTGAGACAGGCTGGAGCGGGAACTCGATCGAGACCTGCACATGAGCCGGATCTGCTTCGCTGATCAGGAAAGAGCTCGCCTCTCCGAAGTAAAGGCGCAGCCGGTTTCTCACATTGGATAATCCAACGCCATGGCCATCGCTGGAACCATTCGTGCCGTTCAAGAGGCCCACGCCGCTGTTCGTGACACAGATCCTTACCTGGTCGCCGTGCCCGGAGACCTCAATCGTCAATTCCCCGCCATTATCCAATTTCGACAAACCGTGGACAAAGGCGTTCTCAACAATCGGTTGCAGGATCATAGCCGGAACCAAAGCGTCATGCAGATCCGGATCTACGGAAACCGCACGAGTGACTCGTCCTGCGTACCGCCTGTCTTGCATAGCGAGGTATGTCTCAATGAATTCGATCTCATCGTGCAGGGGAATCAGCTGGACGTCTCTTCGTTCCAGTGTCATACGGAGCAGGCTGCTCATTTGTTCCAGCATGGAGTCGGCGGCGTCAATGTCGCTCCGCATCAGGCTGGAGATGCTGTTCATGGTGTTGAAGAGGAAGTGCGGATTCAGCTGCATCCGTAAGGCCGCGATTTGCGCGTTGGCCAATTGCGCTTCAAGCCGGGCGGCGAAGGTTTCCTTTTCGCGAAATTGCTGATAATAGCCGAAGCCGCGAAAAAAGAAGAAGGCTCCCCAGAAGATGACCATGCTTTCCACCAGGTCACCTCTGAAGTTGAATGAAACCCTTTGCCAATAGGACATCGGCGGCCGGTCGATGGGTATGGTGGGGAAGAAGACGACCCAAATCATCTCCTGGATCAAGCACGTAACCAAGCTGACCGGGAATACGATCGTAAGAATCTGGACGGCACTTGCCTTCTGGATGAAGGGGCGGTAAAGACGCCAAAGCACCCACGAGAAGATTCCCCAAATGAAATACTGCGACCCCCAGGACTCGAAGACAAGGGCGGCGCTGATGCGATAGCCGGAGTGGTAAAGATGGAGCCACTCCTGAGCGGCAAACAGGATTCCGATGAGCGTGAATGCTGCGACGAAAACGACCGGATGCGTCAGCACCGGTCGGCTGGGAGAATCAGGAGCCGCTACGCTGCGCCTGGAATGAGCCCCAAAAGTCCTGGGTGCTGCCACGAACCTGCCTCCCTAACAGAAAGAATGGCTTCGACTGCATTGTCACCGATTTGTCGTTTAATCGCAGCAATTCCGCTAAAAAAGCAGGGTGACGGCGCAAAACCGCCAATGAATCAGAATTCTGAGAGCGGCCAGGGCCGCCAGCTTGGCTTTCGCCGCAGCGGCGCCCTGCCGCTGCTAGTTCTCCGGCGATGTCAGCAATTCCACTGCGTGCTCACCGCGTCCAGGATCAGCCAAGGCAAGCGCGGGGAACTCGCCGAGTGTCTGCCCCTCTCTATCGACGAACGCGAGCACGAAATGGTGCGTTGTAAACCATTCTTCCGCTTCAGAAGCGATGGTCTGGGACTGGAAGGACCCCAGCTTGGCTGAAAGGAGCTGCAGATCCGTTGCAAGGAGCTTTTTCGCCTCGTCCCCGCCTTGCAGGCAGGCAACGCGGAAATGATAGTACGCGGCCTTGCTGTCCTTGGGAACTCCGTTGCCGTCCCGCGCCAGGACGCCAAGCAACACGGACGATCTCCAATTGCCTGCATTTGCCGCCTGGTTGAGAAGTTCTGTTGCCTCGCCGGGCGATCGGGCAAGCGCGGGATCGCGAACCAGAAGCAGCCCCAGGCTGTGCATGGCGGGAACATAGCCCGATGCGGCAGACTCGCGGAAGAAGGATGCTGCGGCGCTGAGGTCGTGTCCGTGATTGGCGCCGAATGACAAGAGCGTTCCCAGATCGAATTCCGCCAAAGGATCGTGCAGATTTGCACCCTTCCGATACCATCGCTCGGCGGCAGCCTGATCCACGCGCACACCGATTCCGAAGGCGTAGAAATCTCCGAGATAGCAAGCTGCCAGCCCGCTGCCTTGGGCGGCAGCTTCATTCAGGAGGTTTAACGCCAGTTTCTCGTTGGCTGGGACTCCCGTGCCCCACAGGTAGGCGATTGCGAGATTCACCTTGGCCCGAATTAATCCGCCTGAGGCTGCGAGCTGATACCAGCGTGCGGCGCGCGCCGGATCCTTTGCAACGCCGATGCCAGCCTCATAGAAGTAACCGATCTGCAGCTCCGCCTGCGGATCTCCTGCTCCTGCCGCCTTCTCATACCAATAGGCTGCAAGTTTCAAATTCTGCGCGACGCCGTGGCCTGCGAGGTAGTCTCCGGCGAGCTTGATTTGCTGGTCAACGTTGCGAGGCTCTGGCGCAATCGTCGTGGTGGAGGGAATGTCGGGTTCGGCAGCAGGGCCGGCCATGATCTTCGTTGGCGCCGAGAGCAAGACGCAGCAGGACGCAAGGCTGATGGCAAAGGCGAGGCGACGACGGCTTTCTGGAAGCATCATGAGTCTTCTCCGATCTTGAATTCGTGATTCGGGGACGGCCGATGAGCTGGCCGGTCAGCCGGAGCCGATACGCATTCGACCTCAATTATGACTGAATGTTATTTACTTTGAATGATTTACGGGAACATCCGGCATCGCCAATTCGCCATCACAAAGCCACTCCGTGGCGATCAGTCACGGGATCGACGCCGTTGGTCACAAAAACTCAATTTGAATCAGGATGGTGAATAACTGCTGCCCAGGGCCAGGCTGCAACGACGATCCCGGCAACTTTCAGGCGGCGTTACGGGGACGCCGCCCTTGGTTGAAAGCAAGATTGCGAGTCGAGATCAGAAGACGACTTTGCCTCCCAGAATCACGAATCGATTGCCCGAGGCCGAGCCCGATACGCTGCCCGAAGCGTTCTCAGCATTGCTGGTGAAGTTGCTTGCTCCCACGAAGGCATTGCCGACTCCGCGGAATTGCTGGTTCAGCACGTTGTAGGCTGCCATGGACAGTTGCAGATTCACGTGCTCAGTGATGGGGAAGGTTTTCACGACGGTTGTGTCGAAATCGCTGAAGGGCTGCCCGCGAAGCAAGCTTCTGCTCCAACCCGGATAGGGATTGTTCACCGACAGCGCGTAGGCCTGGTTGCTGATGATCCAGTGCGCGGTCGTCGGATCGACGGGGGTGCCGGGAGAATAGACACCGGTGGGGTACACCGAGGTGTCGTTATTGAAACCGTCGCTTCCATAGATCACATACTCCGGCGTGCCCTGGAGCGGCGCACCCTGAGTCGGACCCGGCGTAGGATTCTGCCCTCCCGTGAACGAATTCAGGTAGGCAACCGTATTGATCGGAGCCTTCTTATTCGAAACCACGAGCCGGCAGGAATCAATCCCGGTTACGTCCTGGTTGAAGGCCCCATCGCAGAAGCTGGTGTCGCCCGTATTCGCATCGAGGTCGATGGGTTGAAACGGAGTGTAGACCTGGCCGCTGCGATAGCGGTAAATGCCACTGAGCAGGAAGCCATTCGCGAACCGGCCGAGGAGTGTGTCGCCTTTCACGAATTTGGGAACGTTGTACGTGAATCCGATGCCAAGTGTGTTGGGAAAGTCGTTGCCGCTGAGTCCGCGCTCGGCGATGCCGGGGTCGAGAGGGTTCTGAGAAAAAGCATTCGTGCTGCCTCCGGCCCCGGTGCTGCGAAATCCGTCGGTGGCGTTGTTGATGGCCTTGCTGAAGGTATAGGAAGCGGTCGAAGTCAGACCGTGGTAGTTTTGCGTGGTCAGGTTCAACTCCAGCGCGTTGTAGTTAGCCCAGCCGCCGTTACTGGTCTGAATGAGGTTCCCGTAGTTGCAATTCGGACGGCCGTATCCGTCGGCTGCAGGGTCGGAGCATAGCGTCAGGCCGGAATAGTACTTGGGGAAGGCCGAGACTACAGGCAGAAGGTAGGGATTGGCGTCGATCGATTGAAAATCATCGGTCGTCTTGGAACCGACATAGCGCACCTCCCCGACTGCAGCATTCCCCATCTGATGCTGGATTCCAAGAGTCCACGTTTGCACATACGGCGTTCGGAAGTTGGTCGGGAATGAGTCCACGACATCCTGGCCGGGTATCTCCGCCCGTGGGTAAAGAAGGCAAGTTGAGCGTGCGGAAATCCGCGTTCAAAATCGAGCCGTTTGAAGGCAGGCATGCATTGGAACCACAAAGGAAAGCGCCATCGTTGGTCACCGGCGCTCCGTCGGCGACGAGCAAAGCAAGGTTATAGTACGCAGGGTTCGCATTGATGGCGTAACCGGAGCTGACGACCAGTTTCTTGTCAAAGTCCGGATTCCACGCGAAGCCGATGCGGGGCTCGAAGTTCGTATAGATCTGCGGGACATAAGGCACCGTGCGAACGCCAAGGGGCAGTGAAGGATCCCAAAACGCCGTGGCTGGGTTGCTTTCGCGGGCAACGGTCTGTGAGTGCAGCTTATCGATCACGTCGCTGAAAAACTCCCAGCGCACGCCAAGATGCAGAGTCAATGTCGGCAACGCCTTCCAGTCGTCCTGGAAGTAGGCGGCGACGTCGGGTTCGGTGAAAGGGACAGTCAGATCGCCATTCGCCAGATAAGCGAAGCTGGATGTGCCTGGAGGCGCGCCTTCGCCCACAAGCTCGGCATCCTGTGCGCCCAGCAGGTTGCCAAGTGTTGCGTAGTTGGGCTGGCCGTTGTAGTAGAAGATGCCGGTGTTGGGCGAGTTCTGGTAATCGAATTCGCCGCCAAAGAGGAGCGTTTGTCGGCCGTGAGTCCAGGTGGCGTTGTTTTGTACCTGGGTGACCTTCACCGTATTGCCTTGCGGGAAGTCGGCATCTCCACCGAAATTCGATTCTTCGAGCCCTCCATTGAAGTTGATTTCTGCGGGGCACGGGCCGAAATTCGAGAGCCCGCAGTTGGGAAATGGCGCACTCAGGAACTCAACTTTGGAGTCCTGGTAGCTATAGCGCAACTGATCGACGAAATTGGCCGTGAAGCTATGAGTCCAATCGGCGCCGATGTCGTATGTCTCCGAAGGCTCGTTGATCCAGTCGCCGGCGGCGATCCCGTCTGTGCCCGCCAGCCCCAAAGCAAGCTGCTTCTGGTAAAGGAATCGTAAGAAGAAGCGATCTTTCTCCGTGGGCTGCCAGTCGAGCCGGGCAAGTTGCTCCTGGTCGTTGGTGGGACTGGAAATGGACCGTGTAACGCCGGCAACTTGAATGTTGGCACTGGCGCCATTGGCGTCGGTAACACTTTCCAGGCAAGCCCCACCGCCCGTATAGGTGTCACCGGAGGGACACAGGCTGGCCGGAACCGGAATGGGCTGCGGATTGCCGGCCGCGATGGAATAGGGGCCGAAGCCCTCGATCGCTGCTGCGCCTGGATCGCTGGCGAATGTCGATTGAATGGCGCCGAGGCCGGCAGCGCCGGGGACGGGAGTAAGGAAGGGGAACGATTCGGAGGGCGCCACGCCGGTTCGCACCCTGTCCCAATAGGTACTGAAAAAGAAGAAGAGCTTATTCCGCAAAACTGGACCGCCAATGGTTGCTCCGGGACGATTCTCCACGTAGCGCGGAAGCACCGGGGTTGCAATCAGGAGCGGGTTTTTTTCGCCGTTGGTCAGCGAACTCATGAATTGGCTTTGATAAAGATCGAAGCCGCTGCCATGGAACGCGTTGGTTCCGGATTTCGTGATGTAGTTCTCTACCGCGCCGGCATTGCGGCCATACTGTGCGCTGTATTGATTGGTAATCACCTGGAGCTGCTGGATAGCGTCCTGGTTGCCAAAAAATACCAGCGTTCCGCCGACTGAGTTGTCGTTGTTCGATTGGCCGTCAATTTCGTAATTGTTATAGCGCGAGCTCTGGCCGTTCACGGAATAGTCGTCGCCGTTGGAATTGGAAAAGCTGTCATCGCCAACGCCGGTCACGCCCGGAATGAGCTCGACTACGGTATCGAAGCCATTGTTCAAGGGCAGATTTTGGACGCTGTTTGTATCGAAAATCGTCGTCACCTGCGAATCGGTCGTCTCAAGCAAAGCGGCCGCGGAGCCGTTGACTTCAACCTCTTGTGCCTGGCCGGCCGCGACATGGAGCTTTACTTCAGCCAGATTCGTGGTGGCTCCGGCCACAACCTGAACATTGGCGACGTCCTCATTGGCGAATCCGCCTGCGGTAATGAGCGCACGATAGGTCCCGATCGGAACGGCGAAAAACTTGAAGGAGCCATCGCTGCCGGACTTCACGTCCAGCTTGACGCCAGTCGCCAGATCGGTGATTTGAATCTGAGCGCCGGGAACAACTGCCCCGGATGGGTCGGTAACCGTTCCAATGATGGTGCCGGTGGTGATGCCTTGGCCGAACGCGGTATCCTGCAAAGAGCAGTGCGCCCAGGCCCAAAACCAAATTCTTCACAATTCGCATGTAGATGACCTCGTGGGATTTCCGTTACGCCAGCCGATGTGCCGATGCAGTTCGCAACCGCGAGAAATCAGAGCGTCATAGGACGCGGAACCCGCCGGGCGATCCCCTGTCCGGTCCCGATTTCAAGCTCCGATCGCTTCCTCAAATAACCGGTGGAGAGCTTCGGATCGGCCTCCACCTCACATCTGCAATAGTTATCGCTGGTCAAATCACGTTCGTCACAGCACGCACCATTCCTCTCGCGGAGTTTCTGGAATTTTTGTGATGACTATGGGGAATTGTGGGACGAATGGAGGTCCACTCCAATTTGGCCAGAGGCGCGTGGCTCTCAAAAGCCGGGAGGGCTCGAGATCTCTGCATCCGGTGGAATCAGGTCTACGGCATTATGGAACTGGGACGAAGCGGCGCGAAAAAGGGATAGAACGCACGCTGACTTGGCGAGGCGCGATCTGCGGATGTGTTTCGACGATTAAGTTTCCAGCGTTGCTATGAAACAGCGTAGATGACCGAAATGCGAAGACGCCGTCTGCGCATCAAGTTAGAGCCCTGGCCATCGAGATCGCGAAAGGTGTGAGTTAAGAAACAGCGATAAGCCCTCCCGCACACCTTCCTGGAATGTGAATCTGGGGTGAAGAATTGCGCAATTTCGTATTGCCGACCACGCGACCTAAACTCACGCCCCACCACGATGGAGCTCGGTCTGCGCTAAAAGTTATAAAGCCGGCCTGAATTAGTTAGGCACCATCTGCCTCGGTGGGGTGCGCATTGGTATAGCATCTTTATCTGTCGCACAGAGGTGAGTTTTGACCATTCATTCGTTCGGACGCCGGCGGTTCATGTTGTGGATGCTTGCGGCTCCTTTCTGGGGGTCTGCGTTGATGGCCGATGCGGAGTCTTCCGCGGAGGACCTGATAACGGATTTCGGTGCGCGGCCTGATGGGGCAACCATAAACACCAAGGCCATCCAGGCAGCGATCGATCATTTGGCATCGCGCCGCGGAGGAACGGTCGTCGTTCCACAGGGCACGTTCGTGAGCGGCGCCCTGTTCTTCAAGCCGCACGTGAATCTTCACCTGCGGGCGGGAGCGGTGCTGCAGTGCTCGACGGATATGGCCAACTTCCCCGCCCAGCGCACACGCATTGAGGGCCACTTCGAGGAGAAGTTCAATCCGGCTCTGATCAACGCGACGAAGTGCGATGGCTTTCAGCTCACCGGCGAGGGGACGCTCGATGGAGCAGGCCGGCCCATATGGGACTTGTTCTGGAAACTGCGTAACGCGTCGCCCGAGCACGGGAACTTCCCGAATGTGGGTGTTCCCCGCGCCCGCCTGGCGCTCATTGAAAATTCGCGCGATGTGAAAGTCGAGGGCATTACTTTCAAGGATTCGCAGTTCTGGAATCTCCATATCTACAACTGCGAGGGCGTTACTGTGAGCAACGTGCGTTTCGAAGTGCCGGATGACTACAAGCAGGCACCGAGCACGGACGGAATCGACCTGGACAGTTCCCGGAACGTCACTATCGACGGCTGCTATTTCTCCGTCACGGACGATTGCATCGCTGCCAAGGGTTCCAAGGGGCCCCATGCCATGGAAGACACGGACAGTCCGCCGGTTGAACACATCCGCGTCCGGAACTGCGTCTACAAGCGCGGCGGCGGCGTGCTGACGCTTGGATCCGAAGCCACGATCGTTCGCGACGTGGTTGTGGAGAATTGCAGGATCATCGGCAATGTCAGGATTGCGACGTTGAAGCTGCGGCCGGACACGCCGCAGCACTATGAAGACATCATGTTCCGCAACATCACCTCGGAAGCCACGGCCTCCGCGATCCTTTCCGTGCAGCCATGGTCGCAATATGCGAATTTGCAGGGTGAAGCGCCGCCGCATTCCGTGGTTCGCAACCTGAGTTTCATCGGCATCAAGGGTCATTACACAGCCTTCGGCACGATCAGGCCGAATCCTGGTCAAACGGAGATCAGCAACATTTTGTTCAAGGATTTCGACGTGGTGCTGCAGCAGGAAAAGCTTGCGGCCAGCGGCGTCAAAGGTCTCAGGTTCGAGAATGTGATTGTGAACGGGCAGCCGCAGTCGGCGTGAAGTCTGCGAGGCTCGCTGAGTTGTGAGCCGACATTTCTATTCGATCAATGGAGGAATGCCGAAAATTCGTCCCTAATTGATCTCTGCCGGGCTGTATCCAAAGGCCCTGGTTCTTTTCAGTTTAAGTTTCCAAGCTGATGGTTCACGCGCCTCTTCCCGCGTCGAGTATCGCCGCCCTTTATCGAGTTCAGTGTCACGACTGAAATTGAATGCCGAGTTCACGAGTCACGATGGGCTCGACTGTTTTTGGGAGAGTTGATGCATCGTATCCGAGGATGGACTCCGGCATCTCGATTCAACAGTCCCTCACTTTGGTTTTGGCGACTACTTCTGAACGATCGCGTCCATCATCATTCACTTCCTCTTGCTGCACACCGAATGGAGCAGGCATCGGGTTCAAACAATACCAAGCTTCCGACGGGCTAGAGGGTCGTGGGCGAAGGTTGTTCGAACAGATTAGAAGTTAATGTGGCCGGCAAACTGCCAGTCGCGCGGGTTGTTGGCGATGCCCGTAATTGCGCCAAAGGAAGTTGATCCAGAGGACCATGCTCCACTTGGCCCTGAGAACACGACATTGTTCCAGGTATTCAGGCAGTCGGCCTCGAAGACGAATTCGGCGCTTTCGAAGTGCAACGGGAAGCTTCGCCGAATCCCGGTATCAAGATCCCAGTTGTTGGGGTTTCTGACGCCGTAAGGAGCTGTCCGTGGAGCATTGCCAATTAGATACTGCGCAACATGGGTTGGGGTAGTGGTGCCAACGTCCTGCGGTGCCTGGTATCCAGCAGGATCAACGTACTGAATCGCGGTGCATTTGGCGCCGATGGGAGCGATGCCGAGGTTGCAGGCCGTGGTGCCATTGGGGCTGCTACCATACTTCCCATTGATGCGGCCGTTGCCTGCGTAGCCGGTGGCCATGTCGGGCATATTCTGTCCTTGAGCCGGGCAGTTGGTTCCGCTGCATCCCGACCAGGTGAGTGCCAAGGGAGACTCCCTGGTTGAATTGATAAATTCCGGAGAATATTCCAGCCGCCCGCGAGCCAGCGGACCAGCGGATTGTTAGCACCGAACCCGCCCTTGCCGAACGGCAACGCGTACACCCCGTAAGCGTGCAACGTGTTCGGGCTTGAGATTGTCGTCCAGGAGCGATCGATCCGGTCCTGTTTGAACGATTTGGTCCCATGCGAAATGGCGGAGGCCGGGATATTGTATCCATCCCGATAGGGACCATCGTCTCCGAGATTCTTTCCGAAGGTGTAGTTCACATCGTAGGTGAGGCCGTGGCTCAGGCGCTGGTCCAGCGTGACCTGCAGTGAGTTGAAGCTGAAGTTGCCCACGTTGCCCCATGTATCGCTCACGCCGCTGTACTGCGGAAAGGGCGTCAGCATCTGGCCAATGGTGGCCTTGCTGCTGACCGCACCGGCGGCGGTAAAGAATGCCGGAGCGGGCGCGCCGGAAACCGCTGCTTCAACAAGCGCAACGTTGGCCGGGGTGGCCTGCGCATTCAGCAGGGGCGTTTTGCCTGTGCTGTCTGTTAGCGGTCCCAAAGCGGCCAGGTAGATGGGATTTACCTGGTTAGTCCAATACCCGCGCGCATTGCCAGTGCCGGTATTGGTGGAGTTGATGATGAAGTGGCTCTCGTTGCCGACATAGTTGACGGCCAGAGTCATGTTTGAAGTGATGCCACGCTCGATGCCGAAGTTATAGAGCTCCAGCTCCGGCGCACGGCCCGAAAAGTAGGGGTCGGCGTAGGAGACGCTGCTCGCGCTCACAAACGATGTGCCGTTCAAGTAGTTCCCCGTGTTGAGCTCCTGTGCCGCCACGCCAGGCGCGGGCGGCGCCGGATAACCCGCGAACGCCGGTCCAAACAGCCCCGTGTTGGCGTTGGCGCCGAGGTAAGCGGAATTCCCGTTCAGCCAGTAGGAAGGTCCCGCGGCTGCACCGATGCCTGTCTCAGTGGGCCCAATAGCGGTGTTGTTAAAGCCGGTCTGTCCGGTTCCGGCAAAGGCGCCGCCACGGCCGCCTACGCCGCCGCCCTGCGAAAAGACTTGAGCATAGCCGGCACGAACGACGGTTTTGCTGTCGAATTGATAGGCGAGGCCGACCCGCGGTCCCCAGTTCTTCCAGTAGGTTTTCACCGGAGTCGTGCAACCGCAACTCACTCCGGGGCCGCCGTAGTTTCCGGCGAACTGTAGCAGAGCCGGGCGTATTGGTAAGCGGGTTCGTGAGATTGGGGTTTAGGAATGTCCAATGATCTTTGACTTCGTGATACGGCGGAAGGTAGTCCCAACGCAATCCCAGGTCGAGAGTCAGCTTGCGGCTGAGCTTGTAGCTGTCCTGCACATACGGCGAGATGACCTTGTAGCGGCCGCCTTCCTCGCTCACAGGTTGTAACCCGAGAGACGGCGCGGAGGTATCGTTGGAAGTGGATCCGCCAACGGCACCCAGAAGGAAGCTGGCGTAGGAGTAGCCGGATGGAGCGGCGGCCGATCCCGTGGTCAGTGAAGTCCCCGAGAAGTTCGCAGTGGAATACGGATTAAACATCAGCTGCAGCATGCCCGTGTAAGTGGCCGGGTTGGCATTATTGATTTCCTGCCACTGAAAGGTCATGCCGATGGAAAGTGCATGCTTGCCCTTCAGCCACTCGACGTTGTCAGTAAGAGCGTAGTTGTTCGGAGTCGTAAGCTGGGTGGCAACGGAGTTGCCATTTCCGGTCCAAGTGGTCTGCACGGTGCCGAAAGCCGCCGAGGTTCCGAACGAAATTCCCGGAAACTCCTGGCCAGCCTGGCCTGCTGGGAGGTTCGTGACTCCCATCGTTCCGATCTCAAATTGCTTCACGTTCTGCGTGGTGTCGTGAATGTTCTGGAAGAATCGCGTAAAGCCGAATTTCAATTGATTCACGACGTTGGGCGTGATGGTGTAAGCGTCCTCGACGATGTAGTTCTTTGGATAGACGTTGGCGAGGTCACCGCCGGTGTAAGGCAGGGGAAGGTAGGGAGTACTGAAGTTGTTGAGGTAGTTCTCGACTCCAATCGTGCCCACCGACGAGATGCGTTGTTTGGAGTTGAAGTCGTAATCGACGCGCCAGTCGGTGAGGTGATTGTCATAGCCCTTGGGCGTGCCCCCTAGATAGTTATTGACGAGCGTGCTGGTGTTGGTGGGAGCCGGCATGAACGATTCCATCGCCTTGGCGATGGGCGAAATATCGCCGGGCGGGATCACGTTGTAGCTTCCGTTGTACTCGAATGGCTGCCTTGTACACGTGCCGCCACTGCAGCTTGTTGTTGTTGGATCGAAGATTATCGGTGGATTAGTGGCCGGGTTCGTCCCTGTGGTTCCCGTCCCGGCGCAATTGGTTGCCGGGGTGGCGAACATGCAAGCGAGTCTCAGTGAAGTTGCCCTGGGTCATCAGAGCGCTCGGAATCGTAAACAGGGAAGGTTGTACGAGGTTGCGGTCGTGGTACTTGTCATAGGCGACGAAGAAGAACAGCTTCTTTCCCGTGTGGGGTACGACGCCGCCCCCGCTGATCGACAATTCGTTTTGATGCTCTGGCGGCTTGGGCGCATAGATGGTCGCGCCCGCCGCGTTTTTGGTGGTGGCCCACTTGTTGGTAAATGACCAGGAGTCGAAGGCGGTGTTGCGCAGGAAATCTGAAACCTGGCCGTGATATTGCAGGCCACCGGACTTCATGGTGAAGTTTTCGGCGCCGGCGCCCATATACTCTGCCGGAGGCGTCCTCGAGAGCACCTGGAACTGATCTACGGAATCGACGCTCATGGTGAGCGAGACGAGGCGGTTGTCGCCCTGCTGGCTTACGGTCTCAGCCGGCATGCCGTCGAGGTAAAGCTGGCCGAGGTAGTTCCCGGTGCCGCCGATAACGGGCAGGCGTGAGCCAGTTTGTGCTCCGGGTGTCAGCGAGCCAAAGGCTGTCGGATCCCGCTGTTGGCTTCCGTTCATCTGGATAGGCAAGCCCGCGTAGGCGGCGTTTTGAATCGTCGTCTCGATCGTGGCATCGGCCGTATCGAGAACCGGTGGAGCGCCAGTGACGGTGACGGTTTGCGTTTCAGTGCCTACGCTCAGCACCGGGTTGATGGTTCTGACCTGGAGGGCATTGACAACTACGTTGTCCTGCACCAGAGTCTTGAACCCTCCGGCGACGATGTCCACTGTATACGTGCCGGGCAGCACAGGAGCGATGCTGAAAAAGCCTGCCGAGGAGGAGTCGCTCACTGTTTTGACACCCGTGGCGTTGTTTGTGATCGTGATGGTGGCATGGGCAACCACTGCGCCTGTCGAATCTGTCACCGTTCCCTCGAGGGATCCTTCACCAGCGGTCTGTGCTGATGCTGGAATCGCCGTCCAGAGCAAGCACAGCGCCAATGCGAAGAGCGCCAACGTGAAGTTGGCCCAGATTCCAATGCATTCTTTATCCGAACTGAGTGCTCTCTTGACGAACGTTTTCAGGGAATTCATGGGAAGCCTCCTTCAAGGGAACGCGGTTGAGAACAGGCTCTATCGTTGAAGAATCTGCAGCATCTCACCAACGCCAAACAGTGGGAGAGCCGCGATTCTTCCGTGGCTGGAATAGCTGTGGCCCAACTTCAGCCCAGAATTAAACTCACTCTTCAGTGTGATTGTCAATAGAAAACTTATTTTTAATCTGGTTTCGAAGTCGTGTCATCATAATACGGGCAATAACCGACTTCGCTAACCAAGAAAGGGGATAGGACGGGAGGCGGTGGGAGGGGAGAAAGGATCGCGGGCGGGGTGAGATGAGATGGAAAGGAAAATCAAATGTCGTCGAATCCGCAATCCACTGTCCGGGAGCAGAGAATCTTTGCTCTCGCTCTGTCTCTAGCCTCTGCAATGCGAGCACATCCAGACCGGGATGAGGCGATTGACGCCTATGATATGGCCCGCGTCCTTTTTCGGAAGACTAAAATTCTCTGCGCTCAAGATCAGTCGGAAGATCATGCAGTATTTGCACGATCTTCTTAAGCTCGATCAGAAGTAATCCCATTTCGGATTTAATTTCCGCGATTGCGTTGAGGACATCTTGCAGGTCCGGCTCATTCGGCATAGTGCTCCTCTTTCCTTAGCGAAGAATGATACTTGGGATCATATTCTCACCCGCTCTCCCTCATAGCGAATCCACGATTGCCGCAGCCAGAAACAACACTGCCGCCAGGCCCAGCCAGAAAAGGACTCGCAAGAGGGCAACGCGATTGCGATTGCGCTGAGTTGGATCGTCCATAAACTTCGCACCCCATCGGCAGTATATCGGCCTTAAATGGGAGCGGGAGCCTTCACAGCTCCCGCTCTCATCTCCATTTTCTGCTAGGCCCGCGTTGCCTTCGATACGGGTTCCTAGGCCGCTGGGGCTAATTTTCCCGTCAGTTCCGCGTAAGTCAGTCTCCGGCCCACCACATCCTTTAGCACAGCCTTGAACCGATCCAGTTCCGAGTATTCCTTCTTTCGCAGGTTGAATCTGAAAACTTGCTCATCCACGTATCGATCCAAATGGAACGGCTCAACGGCGATATAAGTCCCACCCAGGCACCGCTTCAGACAGGACCAGAAATTCTCGATCCCGTTCGTGTGAATATGGCCCCGCACGTACCCTTCGATATGGTTGATGACTTCGTGAATGTGGTCGCTCTCTTTGGCCAGATACGGATAGTTCGTGTGTTCGTCGGTGATGAGGTGAGAGCCGGGATGGACATTGGCACTCAGCAAAGATCGCATACTCGGAAGCTTGCGATCCGCGATCACCTTGGCTCGAACCTTGCCCCCTCGCTCCAGCATCCCCATTACAATCGCCTTTCCGTTTCCTGATTGATAGTTAAGACTTGGCACGCGACGGCTGCGGTGCATGTTCCGCACTTTGCCTCCGACGAAAGTCTCGTCAATCTCTATCGGAGCATTGATTCCCAACTTCTCAGCCGTCCGATCCGTCATTGCTAGTCGAATCCTGTGAAGCATGTGCCATGTGCATTTTTGGCTTACTCCAATCGCCCGCTTAATCTCGTAACTACTGACTCCATTCCGGCAGTTCGCCAGCATCCACACTCCAACCATCCACTTGCTCAAGCCGATGGGCGAATCCTCGAAGATCGTTCCCACCTTCACGCTGAATTGCTTCTTGCATCCTCGACACTTCCAACGCTTCTGGTTAGCCAACCAGATCACATTCCCAACTTCCCCGCATCCGGCGCACAGAATCTCCCCATCCGGCCAGCGCAACGCTGCTAGAAGGTCAATACAGGTTTGTTCATCGGAGTAGTACCGGATAGCCTCAGAGAGTGTCTGAGGCTCACCACTAGTCGTAGTCATCGTTTTGCCCCTTGACCTTTCGGTTAGGGCAAGCCGATAATGCAGTTTGTGGGCTGGCATTCTCGGCTTGCCGGGATTGTTGGTTCGGGCCGTTAGGGAGTTAGTCGCTCTCTAACGGCTCACTTCATTTGCGGTCATAAGACGATTCGCCTTTTGGTGGAGGCCGCATCGCTCTCCTTTCCTGCCTGCCATGCTTCCGGGAATCCAAGTTCGATAAGCGCGCCGTGGAAGTCACCAGAGAGACGGAAGAACCTTGTTTTTCCTTTACCCTTCCAGACAACCTCAACGCTGTAGAGACTGGCCGGATTGATCGACATCTTCCTGAGTTGTTTTGACAGGCCGCTTACTACGCCTGCCAACGCAACCTCAGACTCAAGGCCGATTCTCTCCACCAGTTCGCCACTGCTTAGTTGATCCCTGTTTGATAGCACGGCGAGGAACTTCTTTTGCAACTCGCCGATACCATTCAATAGGTCCATCGCCAAGTCAGCACTCCATATTTTTTGCGGGATTGCGCTCCCGTAAGAGCCATACAGCGCGTCGTGCATCTTGAGCTTGTGTTGAAGCTCTGTCGCTTCTGCTGCTGTATCCACCCGATACGTTGTGCCGTTGTGCTCGAATTCGATTGCCATAAGCAGGCATCCTTGACGCCTTAATGCACAGTACAGGTTCCTTAATGCATTGTCAAGCGCGAGCTTGTGTGCGAGTGTATCCATGCTTTCCTCCTTTGGTTTGTTAGCAACTTATTGCGTTTTTGGTTGGCTGCGCGCGAATCGCGCTTGCCCTGACGAATCGGAACGCGAACGCGGCGAAGGCTGGTTAGGCTAGTCGGTTATTGCCATAATACGTTGTTGATTTTATTAATCTTAGTAGTGTTTTGACTCGTTCCGGATATTCCCGGAGAACCGTTCGACAAAAGCAATCATTGAGAGTCTCGCAGACGAAGAAATGGGCTCCTCGGCCGACAATCTGCGGCCTGTCGGCCGTGCTGTCAATGGATCCGGCGCATTGCAATTCCATCCGACCGGGCAATGTCCTCGAAAAACGTACGTGGATACTCAGTCGTGCCGGTAGAGCCGTACTTTCTGAATGGATGGCGCGGCGCAAGGGAAGATGAGGAGACTGCCGCCGTCGGTTTCATCGCCATTGAGACGCCTTCCAGGCACCCAGGTTCCATCCGAAAACTTGCCCTCTTCGACGCTCATCAACTCGACATGCTCAGGCCCCTCGGAATCAGGAAGGAAGGTGACACTCAGCCCCTCACCGCCGATTACGAATTCGTCTGGGGCGGTGTTGATGATGATCGCCGCGCCGGGAGGGACGTTCGGACACTCCTGTCGCAGCGGTCCCGGAGCTTCGGTTCCTGCCTGATATTGGATCCGCAACAGATAGCCGCCGATCTCGACAGCAGTCCTGGTGTCTCCGGTCCTGCCTGACCACGCTCGTCATCTGCGATCTACCGGCACCGATGAGCAGTGGCGCAAGCTGGTTCAGTGTGTCGTAAGCCAGGCTGAGAGGCTTATTGTCGACCGAGCCGTCGATGGCAAATGGCGAAAAACCGATAGCACCCTGACCAAAGGCATACAGGGCGTTCGCGCCGGCCGCCTCTCCGCCGCGTGTCTCCGGAATGAACAGCGGATTTCCCAAATGGTCATAGTCCGCCAGCACGCCCCTCAAGTCTGGCAGATAAATGTCGGGAGCCAGCGCATCAATGTGCGAGATACCCGGCAAGCCATACGTCCAGCATCCGTGACACCGCCCCGCCGCTGGGGTGCTCGCCTCCAGGTTCCCCCGGGTATTGCGTAAGCCACGCATTCACGTACATGGGGATGGGATATTCCGCTTTGCCGGCCGCTGCCACTGCGTCGATGTATTGGGAGTATTGCCAGGCCTCGAAAATTTCGTCCGCTCTTTGCGTGGTACCGAAGACCTCCGCCCACGTTCCCTTATCTCTGAAGCCCGCCTCTCTCCACACATCCAGCAGCTCCGGCTGCAGAGCGTCCTTGTTCTTGGTGAGGAAGGAAAGCAGCGCCTCCGGCACAGGACTCTTCCAGGCTGCTTCAGCCTCCGGGGAATAGTCCCGCGGCGAACCTAGGACACCGGATTCATTTTCCACCTGCACCATCAGCACCGTATGCCTGCTGCCATCCACCGCGCGAATGTGCTTCATCAACGCCGCGAATGCGTGCGCATCCGCGGCGCGATCGGCGTTGCTGAAGGCCGAAAGGATCTCCATGTTGGCGCCCTGCTGATCCTGTGCGCGAGGAAAGCGCTTCAGGTCCGACCTTACCCAGGCTGGGGCATAGAACGAATCGCCATTCTTCCAGCTTCCAAACCACAGGATGACAAGGTGAAGATGATTGTCCTGAGTGCCTGCAATCATCCCATCGACCAGCGAGAAATCGAATCTGCCTTCCTCTGGTTCAGTTAGTTCCCACGACACCGGCGCCAACAACGTATTCAAGTTGTCGGCGGCCATCCGTGGCCAGATTGGCTTCATGTAATCGAGGCTGGAAGTGCTCGAATTCCGGAGTTCGCCACCGAGAATGAGGAACGGCTTCCCATCCACCATGAGATGCGCTCGTCCCCCGGAATTGTCCAAATGAGGGGCTCCGTCGGACTGTGCTGCGGCGCTCGCACAGGCCGTCAATACCGCTAGCAGAAAGCCAATCGATAATCCACGTGTGAACATGACCTCGCATTATAGATTCAATACGCCCGCTTGCAAGCGGCAATTCTTGTTAGCGAACCGCGACCAAGGCACAATCTTCAATGGCGCTTCGCGGCGGGAAGGCACGCAGCGGACACTTCGCCGATTGATCCAGACATTGTCTTTTTGCCGATATGCTCCGACGAAACTCGGCGTATATTGGTTAATGCCCGGGAAGCGAAAGGAAGATCCGGCTCGTTTTACTTCAGCTCAGCCTGAAGGAGTGTTTCCCCAATGAGACTCAGCTCCGTCACCGCATTCACCTTCCTCACCTTACCTCTTTCCTGCATTGCACAAACTACACCCGGCAGTCCTGCACCACCGCGAAGCTGGGTGGATAAAGATACCGGACATCGCGTCTGGCGGCTAAGTGACGAACCGAATTCCGGCGGATTCTACTTCAACGTGAATGCATACACACCGGACGCCAAGCAGATGATTTACACCGCGCCGGACGGCATTCATGTGCTGGACCTGGCGACGCGCGACACGAAGCTGCTGGTGGCGAATCCGCCGCGTCAGCAGAGTGCGAATGGGGCCAATTCGCGCGGGCCTAGCCCGGGCACGGTCCACGCATTGGTGGCCGGCTATAAGACCAATAGCGTATTTTTCACGAAAACCGATCCGGAAACGGGCGTGACTTCGGTGTACAAATCAGACACGAACACCGGCGCAATTCGCAAGCTGGTGGACCTGCCTGCGAAACGAAATATTGTCAGCGTTAACGCTGATGAGACGCTCGCGGCAGGAACCTATATTGAGGACGACGCGACGGGAAGGGAGAATGGCTCCAAAGCGCCGGTCCCGTCCCAACCGGCCGGCGCCGCGGACAACCGCGTGGCCAGCGAAGCGCAGGGGCCGCACTACCAGCCCACCAATAAGGGCGCGATGATGGAGGCTCGCTTGGCATCGCGACTGCCGCTGGTGCTGTTCACCATTCGATTGGAGCCGGGGCCGAATGGGGAGAAGGCGGGGGACATTAAGATACTTCTGCACTCCACCGATTGGGTGAACCACTTGCTCTTCTCGCCCACCGATCCGACTTTGCTGATGTACTGCCACGAGGGGCCATGGCAAAAGGTGGATCGCATCTGGATGATCCACACGGACGGCACCCATAACACCCTCATCCACAAGCGCACAATGCTTGATGAGATCGCTGGCCACGAATTCTGGGGCCTCGACGGCGAGTCAATCTGGTACGACTGGCAGTACCCCAAGGGCGAGGACTTCTTTCTTGCCAGCTATAACCTGAAGACGCAACAGCGCACCGCGTACCACATGCAACGAGACGAGTGGGGCATTCACTTTAACCTGACCCGTGACTTGTCGTTGTTCTGCGACGACGGCGGCGATCCCGGGCAAGTCGCCAGATCCGCGAACGGCGAGTGGATTGAGCTTCTCCATCCGCAATTGATCACCGGCGGAGACGGTGCGCTCAACGAGCCTACTTTCTGGCAGCCCGGAGTCTTCCGGTCCGAGCACCTGGTGAATATGTCGCATCACTACTATCGCGAAGAGCCTAATGTCCGCTTTTCTCCGGATAAGACGCTGGTCATCTTCACCAGCAACATGTTCGGACCGAGCTATGTGTTTGGCGTAGAGGTAGCGAAAGCCACCAATTCAGCCGCGGAGGACGTGCAGTCGACGCCTGAACTGGCGCGGAAGTTCAACCCCGTCGACCCTCCGAACAGCAAAGGCCCCGCGACGACGCCAGCACCGCAATGAGGTTGGCGCTTTGGGGTCTTGGCTATTCCTGCTGCTATTGAATCCACTGACTAAGCACGACAGGCTAACCGAGGAGCCGCGCATGGCTGGGTTCGTAGGCCAACGTTTTAGCCCCCACGAGCCGCTGGTCTTCGCGGTTCTTGGTGAGCCGCTCGCTACTCCAAGCGCGCACGCGTTTGCTCTCCCAAACAATCGTGCCGCGCGGAAGGCCGTTGGAATCCATGACTTTGTGGACGACATCGCCGCCGTTACGCCTCTTCGGGACCGGCTGAGTCGTCGACAAAGACGGAGAATTCGGTCATTGCGGCTAGCCTCGCTAAACTAGAATGGGTCCACCCACGAAATGAACATAAACCGCTCATCGGCAACGATTGCATGCGGCGCAGCCGGGCCGCAACACGGAATTGGGAGAAGGATGCGACGGATAAACGTGTTTGTGATGATTGTCGCTGGTGTGCTCAGCGCCGCAGCGCAGTCAAATCTACCCATTACCGAAAAGATCGAGTGGACCTGGACCGACAAAGCCCGAGACGCCAGTCCCCGCCCTCCCCAACGTTTTGCTCGTTGGGGACTCCATCACAAAGGCCTATTTTCCAGCCGTAGCCGATGATTTGAAGGGAAGCGCAAATGTGTACCTCTTCTCCGCCTCGGCCAGCAGCGGCGATCCGCGACTGCCTCGCCAGTTGCGTGACTACTTTGAAATGATGGGCATTCATTTTGCAGTGGTGCATTTCAACAACGGCATGCACGGTTGGGGCTACACCGAGCAGCAATATGCAGCGGGACTCCCGGGCTTGATTGCGGTGCTGCGTGCTGGAGCGCCGGACGCAAAGCTGATCTGGGCAACTACAACGCCGGTCCTGCACGATGCCACCGCTGGTGAAGCGACCAACGCGCGCATCGATGCGCGTAACCAATTGGCGTCTGCGTTCATGAACCGCCAGGAGATTGTCATCGATGATCAGCATGCGCTCATGCTCAAGCACCAGGATATGCATGACGGCGATGTGCACTTTACCGCCGCTGGAAGCGCCCTCCAGGCGGAGCAGGTTGCTGAAACGGTGCGCGCGGCGCTGGCGAATCGGTGATTCAGCCCAGTTTGAGTAATCCAACTTGAATCGTTCGGTGGCCCGCGGGGCGCCCGCCGACAGTTTGCCGCCGTGCCCGGGATCTACGAACTTAGCGCAGACTATGGTTGGATCAGGCTGGTCCAGCATCCATAACGGCTGGGTGCTCATTGGGCGCGACTTGGCAAAGCAGCATATCGTTTAGATCGATGCTCTGCAAGGGAAAACGGCCTTTATAACCTACTGGGCGGCCTTGTTGGTGGCGGACCCGATGGTCGGGTTGCCACCAACTGGTTCATCTACCTCGATGATCCGATCAGCTGCTACATCCTTCAACACTTGCCTGATGCCGCATGGCCAGTCAATCTCAACGCTTTGGGCTATCGACTCGGCGCCCAACCCAAAATGTGCACGCGGGTCGCTGGATGAAAGGTAACCGCCGGCAGTAGTCACCGTCACCCACTGCGAACCCTTTTTCGTAGTTAGCTTAATCAAAGCGCCAATGCCATCACGATTGCTTTTGTGACCTACGAGCTTTAGGGTGAGCCAATGGTTTGAGTTGGCAGTTTCATTATGCAGAACATGAGCAGCACCGCCGTTTGTGGTCACAACCGCATCGATTCTTCCATCGTTATCAATATCACCTATCGCCATACCCCGAGCCACCCACGCTCGTGTAAAGACCTGTCCCGAGATAGCCGAGACATCCACAAATCCTTTCCCCGTATTCCGCAACAACATCATGGGCTCCCGATAGTGAAGTTGCGGGAAGCTCTTTTCGACGGTGTCCATATCGTGGCCTTGTGCAATCAGAAGGTCTTTCCAACCATCATTGTCATAGTCCACAAAGCGCAGGCTCCAACCCGAATGTAATAGCGTAATCCTACCGATCCCGGTCGCGTCACTCACATAACTGAACGAACCGTCGCGGTCGTTGTGATAAAGCGAATACTTCTGATTTGCCAAGTCGGAAACAACAAGGTCTGGATAGCCGTCATTGTCATAGTCAGCGAAATCCACACCCATGCCTGCAAAGGTGCGTCCGTCACCATTTACCGCGACTCCCGATTCCAGACCAACGTCCGAGAATGTTCCGTTAGCGTTCTGATGAAAAAGAAACTGTTCCATCGAATCGTTGGCGACAAAGATGTCTAATTTGCCGTCCCGATCATAGTCGGCAATGGCTATGCCCAGAGCCTTGCATGGTTTGTTCAAACCCAGTTTCGCTGCCTCTTCGGTAAAATGACCATTGCCATCGTTGTGATACACGAGCATGGAGATTGGCGGGAAATGGTCGGGGTGGCAAATGCCGCGATTATCCAGTTCGCCACAAAACAAATCGTTCCAGTCCCAGGTGACGTAGCGAAGCACTACTAGATCGAGCAAGCCATCGTTGTCTAAGTCGACCCATGCAGCGCTTGAAGACCAGCCGCTGCCTCCCACGCCCGCCGTCTCCGTTACGTCGGTAAACCTGCAGTTGCCGTTATTGTGATATAGGTGGTTGCCACCATAACCCGTTATATAGACATCCTCGTTGCCGTCGTTGTCATAGTCACCGACAGCAACTCCCATCCCATATCCCACTCCCTTCAGACCTGATTCTTCGGTTATATCCTCAAAGGTGCCGTCTTCCTTCTGGTGATACAGCCGATTCCAATATTCGGGGCCAGTTTTCTGCGGAATTGTACCCTTCGGTGTCGGGTCAGAATATGGAGTTCCGTTGACAAATAAGATATCCAGCCGCCCGTCGCCATCGCAGTCAAATAGCGCAACACCAGACCCCATGGTATCGATCAAATACTTTCTTGACGTGTGCGGAGCCTGATGGACAAAGTTGATGCCCAGTTTGTCAGTCACTTCGGCAAAGCCAGTAGTTTCTCGCGGCGCGGGGGGCATTTTGCCACCCGGTGAGGTCTGAGATTGGAGGGTTGAAAGAAAACCCATAAGGCCCGTAATGGTCAGCAAGCCGATACGCCGCGGTCGGCAGAATCCCCTCCACACGAAGTCTACGAAAGTCCGGACTCTCAGTTTGGAACTGCTATTTTTCATGCGCCTTCGTAAACCAATCTGGACTTGATTCCATTCTTTCTCTTTTCGCGATGTTTTGGGAAAGCGCGCCGATCGTTGAAAGCGCAAACGCTCGATCAGGTATGCCTCAACCGCCTGCCGGTATCCATGTTCACCTGAAATCAAATAGGACTTTCCACTTAGGAAAATTAGAAAACGGTCCGCACTAACCCAGCTACCTGTGGAAAGTTAATGAACCGGCGTCTCCGACTTTACCCGTTGTTGTTCGATCCATTGCAGGGCAATCACGATGTCTGAATCGGCGGGCTTGAGTCTCAGCGCTTGCGTCAATTCGCGTTGGCCGGTGTCTAGATCGCCGCTGTGACACGCATTCAAACCCAGGTCTTTGTGTAAATCTCCCAAGAGGGGGCACTGACCGCACAAGGTAATTGCCTCATCCAGAAAGCCAGCGGCAGATTTCCAATCTTGGCGCTGCATGGCCTCAATTGCCTGATTTCCCATTCCCTTGACAGTTTCGACCAATTGGTTATTTTGCACTGCCTGGTCGTGCAATAACTGAAAACGCTTGAGCAACCGTTCGGATTCAGGGGGATCGCTGTGACGCAAGGCTTGAGAGAGTGCGTAGGTGGCTTCTGAATTGTCAGGATCGATCACAAGTGCTCTTCGAAAGGCGTCGCATGCAGCATTGGCACGCGATTCTCGTAGGAGACTCCTTCCCAGCAGAATTAACGCCTTGGTATTCTTGGGTTGCAACGCTACAACGTGTTCGACGAGTTCCGAAGCCTTTGCAAAATTCTCTTGCTGAAACTCCAGGGTTGCCCAGCCAAACCATGCGTCCGCCAGCTGGGGGTTCAGATGCGTGGCCGTTGAGAAGTCGGCCGCGGCCTCCTTCGTTCGCTTCAGATCTGACAAGAGTTGTCCGCGAATCAAAAAGCCTCTTGCATGGGTATGGTCAAGCTTCAGAGCCTTGGAGACCTCAAGAACGGCCTCATCTGTCTGGCCATTATCAGCCAGCGCTAACCCAAGATCCAGATGTGCATCCGCAACAGCGTCATCTATAGTAACAACCTGTCTGAATAGCTCAACAGCTCGAGCTTTCTTACCCAGGCGACCCTCTACCTTAGCGAGCTCAGATAAAACAGCTGGATCGCCGGGGGCTTGCGTTGCGGCCTGGATCAGAGGAACTTCTGCCTCTGCAAAACGGCCAGAAGTGGCAAGCTCTGCTCCCTGTGCAAGGAGGCCCGAAGCAGTTATCGGAGGATTCTGGGCCTGCCCCCACGAAGCACATAACACCATTCCCATCCCGGCAGCCAGGATCGATGAGCGCTGAAGGAAGCGGAATGTCATTGAACCTCCGACGGAGGATTCAATAATAAGTTATCTTCAGAATGTCCCGCGAATCCACGAACATTCACGGGTCTGCAGCGCGGCCCGCGATGCGAACCGTTCAAAGGTGCTGGACAACGGCTGTTACTCAGCAGCGAGCGCGCGCCGTTTTCGAGATTCACTTCGATCGCTCTTGTCATCGATAGCACTGAGTTGGCCGGAGTCCTCTGTCGAGCGAGTCCGTGGACACTCGCTGATGGAGATCTCAAGCGTAGACTCGCAGGCAATCCAGTATGCAGTATGTTCCACTGACCATTTGGACCTTGATGGTGTGGCTGCCATACGTGAGTCCGAGCGCGGTATACACTGGCTGCTGTGTGACCTTGCCGCCCGCGACGTAGCAGCTGTACATTCCCTGGGAGACCCCGTCCAGAAAGATCTGCACATTCCCCATGTCAATATCGTTTTCGGTTAGGTACTGAATGCCAGTGCCTTTGAATGTATAGGTGAAGTAATCGCCGACATTGGCGGTAAAGTGAACGTCCTGGTTGTAGTCGGTCACGTTACGGCCGGGGCTAGTAGTCCAGCCGCTGCCGACATAGTTTATAGAAGGGTCACTGTCATTGACCACTGCAATCAATCGGCTCAGCACGCGGTAAGCATCGAGTCTGGCGTAGGTGCCATCCACTTTTACCAGTTTCAATGTGTGAGAACCGCTGGCGAGACCCTTGACCTGATAAATGACCTGCTGCGCACGCGTTCCTCCGGTCAAATAACAGTTGTATGTGGCCACCAGACTTCCATCAAGGTAAATCTGCACGTTCCCCATATCGCTACCACGCTCAGACAGGACCTGAACGCCGCTTCCATTGAAGGAGAACTGAGCATAGTCGCCATTTTCTGTGGTGGCGTGAACGTCATCGTCGTAGTCGCCCATTCCTCGATTTGGATCATAGGCCCAACCATTTCCATCGTAGGTAATTGTGGGCGAGGTATCGTTGACGATATAACGTCCAAGAAGCTGATCAGCCACGGCAGTGAACGGGGTCTCAAATGCTGCCAGGATCAATCCGGACGGGTTAATAACGGGCATGTCCCATGTGATGGCCCCGCCAGGGTTGATGAAGGAATTCGTTGCGCTTATCAGTTGTGGGGTGGTGTTTTTCGGGCTCGTTCCTTGTCCCCACCATGAACCCGCAAAGGTGAGACTGTGAATCATAACTTGTGAATTGGCGCCCTCCGTCGCATCGGCCGGCGCTGTGCTCCAACGACTGCTGATGGGAATGCCTAACGCCCCATAGTTCTCCTCCCCGGCCGTGTAGTCCTCCTGTGGAGCTACCGCATCAATGGGATTGTGAATGCTCATCGTTGAATGCGACAATCGAGGCGCTGTTTCCGCTGCGCGCCGCTGCTGCTAGAGTGTCCCAGTTGGGCGCATTGCTATAGTTTTCCTGTGTGGCTGGCCAGAAGAGGCCATCAAACCACCAGCCCTGAACCTTCGAACCCCAGCGTTGGGACCATTCCGAAATGACCTTTTGCCACATATTCTGAAAGTTCACCAATCGGCTGTCTGCGGTAGCTTGACTCCACTGCAGAGCCGTTTCAGCCTGAGAGTCTAGATCTGGCGCTCCGAATGGCAGGTAGACCATCAAACCGATGCCGCGCACGCTGAGTGACGTATAGAGATCCACAACCAGATCTCGAGGTAGAACAAGTGCTCGGACTTTCGCCGACATAGCTGTCGAACGCTGCATTGGGCGAGGAGTAAAATCCCGAATTTTGCCCAAGGCCATGGAGCAGATATCCCGCTCCCATTCGTTGCAGTTGGTTAGCTACTCCATCGGTATCAAACGCGTTGACGTAAGCATTCCAGGCCGCGACCGTTGTGATCGGCGGTACCTGAATTTCGGCCATTTGGCCTTGATTGAAGACGCCCCACTGTGCTGCGCTGAGCCAGTTCGTTGCGACGCCTCCAGACGGTACAAGCGATGGCACGGACGGAGGAGGAATGCTGGGGATCTTGCTGATTCCTGAGCAGGCAGTCAATGCTGAGACGCCGAGCGCAGTCCCACCGAACTTTAGAAGCTCGCGGCGGCTGATGCTACGTTTCAGCGTGACGTCCATTGCACTTCCTCGAATGTTTTTCTAAGTTGACTTTGATCTCAGATCCCCATCCGAATCGTTCTGTACCGGAGAGTACGAGGATCAGAGCTACGGATCGTTGCTCACACGCATCGCAAAAGCCGCCCAGAGTGAGGCGGAAGCAGAACTCGGTAATCCCCTGATTGCTGACCGAACGATTCGTCAGTGAAGTGGTCAATTACTTCTCTGCGCCCAGAGAGGCGGATGGCTATGCTCACTTCCGCATCTGCACGGTTGAACAAGCAATACATCGTAGCGCCTTGCAGTTCCACTCTGCCTACTTGCAATGATGGAGACTCGAACTTCGCTGCCAGACCTGTCGGCGGAAGAAGCTTACGGAGGATGGCCAGGCGCTCAGCGGGAAGCTTTGTTAGGTCGTCCCCCGATAGAATGAGCCCTCCACTGGCGTACGCAGCAATGGCGTGGAATTTGAACTCATCCTCCGTCAAATTGCCTGTGAGGCAAACCGTATCTGGATCATTCCACCACAGTCTTCCATTCTGCCAATTTCGTTCCATCGTCTGGGTTGCATCTTTTTCTATAGTCTTCCAGTTCCGTGCCATATCGTCGGAGCTTCGCGATCCGTGAATTAATCCGAATGAGGGCCACACTGGATGATTGCATCCCAGCAGAAAGCAATCTTCACCTGCACCCCGCCGAATCGCTTCCATCCCCCGCCGGTATGCCTCTACGCGGGTGGCGTGAGGGTCGTAAAAGACTCCTCCATGCATCGCTCCCCAGAAATTGGCATCCAGTTTGAAGTATGTGCAGTCCCATTCCTGGCGCATACGGCGGAAGATGTTTTCAAGGTGATGCTGAACTTCGGGATGAGTTCCGTCGAGCACATACCATTCGCCACTGTCCCATCCGCCAAATGTGACTTTTGAAGCTTGAAGTGGCTTGCCGTCATGATCTCGAATAAACCACTGAGGATGCTGTTGAAACACTTTGGACTCAGGATCGGCGACGAATGGAGCGATCCACAACGCGGGCTCTTGTCCCCGGTCTTTGATTTGTTTCATGACCAGACCGATGTCTTCCCCAAAACTTGGCGCGGTGTCCAGCCAGTCGCCTAGCCAAAGCTGATACCCGTCGTCAATCTGGAGATAGGTGAGTTGCGGGATTCTCCTCGCGATCGCGTCGACATTGTCAAGTATCTGCACGGATGTACTCTTGGTGCCATATGCTCCGTAGGAACACCATCCCGTGGGAGGCCGTTCCCAAAGCAAGGGAGGATGGTGAGAGCTGATTCTTGCTGCAAGGTCCGAGAGAAGCGTGTTTCGGTCTGGACCCTTGGTAAATAGCAACTCCTCGAGTTGCCAGGTCTCGCCGGGTCCAATCGAGAGTCCATCTGTCTCGATAACGACCTGAATTGATTTTTGCCGGAGGTAAAACCTGCCGGCGAACCTCCTGCACGAAGTAAAGGCCAGAATAATGTGGTCGCTATCCGGAGGGGAAAGAGTCATGAGGCCTGTAGCTATAGTTGCGTCAGATGGCCCCGGTATTTTGTAGTGTTCAATCTCGTTGTAGCCCAAATCAATTGGCTGGCGGAGTGTTCCGCCAGTCTGGGAGAGCATCTGAAAGCCTTCGCCATAAAGCACGGTCTCGCCCGGATAGGTGTGTCTGAGCTCGCCAAGGACAACATTCTTTACCACGAGGGCTTGTGTGCTGACGTTGGTAATTGTGGAGCTGCATACTGGTCGCTTCCAGTCCAAATCGAGGCGCACCTCGTCTGCGGCAGCAACGCGATCGTCTCCAAGGACAACGGAGCCACGCTCAAAGTGCGAATCCGGCGTGAGTGAATCTGCCAGCGCATTGCAAACAGGAAGAAAAGCCCCTCCTGCAAAGGAGACGTCGCGGAGAAACATTCTACGATTCATTCGCCTGTCCTGAGTTCTGTCTAAATAGGGGTACGGCGCGCCATCGAGATGATCCGATGGCGCGTCGTACCAGTGTTGAATTAGAAGCTCAAACGCAGGGCAAACTGAAGTTCGCGAGGTTTAGCTGCAAGTGATGAAATGACCCCCGCTGTTGTGTCGGAGATGTTTGAATCCGGAACCCCATAGTTCTGAATGTTCATGATATTGAACGCTTCGGCACGGAATTGAACGAAAATCTTTTCAGTAAATGCAAAGTTCTTCAACACTGAAAAGTCAGTCGTAATCACGTGCGACGACCGCATTGAATCACGTCCGACATCGCCGAAACTCCTCACCGGAACACTGAAGGCCGCGGGGTTGAACCATTCTTGATAGGTGGGGTGGTGCGGTGTGGGGCTGACGCCAGGGACAAGGTTTGGTCGACCGTAGGGGAATATCGTGCCTCCTATCTGTGCAACGTCCCCGTTTTCCCACATCGTATAGACTTCACCGGAGCGGAGGCTGGAGATCGAGTTGATTTGCCAACCTCCCAGCAATACTGCCGGGACACCCGTGTTGAGATACTGTTTTCCTTTTCCGAACGGTAAGTCATAGAGACCAAAAACCGTCAGGAATTGAGGAACATCGAACGCCGAGACCCCTATGGAATTGCGAGGATTGTAGAATTCCTGGGTCGTCGCGAGGCCTCCTGGACCAGCTTCAGCTAAACCAAATCGTCCGCTGGTGTTGTCGATAGACCTGGACCAGGTGTAGGAGACGAGATACTGGAACCCGTGCGAGTATGGGTGATTTAACTTCACTTGTAGCGCGTTGTAATGGGAATTCCCTGTATTTTGGTCCCACGCGAACGGAGTCTCATAGGGATAAGGAACCGTCGACAGATCGCCAGGCACTTTGGCTACGTTGGCGGTTCCACCGTAGTCGAGGCGGTGCGCCTCCGATCCAACATAACTTACCGAGAGTACATTCTCCTTAAGCGCAGCATCGATGCCCAGGTTGTACTCCTCGGAATAGGGGAGCTTCTCCTGAGGGTCGGAGTAAAAACCGAAATTTGTAAACGGAGTTGCGCCGGGCAGGCCAGGTGTGACGCTAGCCTGCGATTGTTCAAAAGTCACTGTGGGAGAAGTAGCAGTAGGCATAAGAGATTGGTTATAGTGGTCACTGCTGTTCCCGCTCTCTGGCCATTGGCCCACCGAATTGGAAAATGTCTGACCAACACCGCTCAGATCGTCATACAGAATTCCAAAACCCCCATGTATCGCAGTTTCATGAGGCCCTTTGTATGCGAAGCCTAACCTCGGTCCAAAGTCGACCCAGATAGGATCGGGCCCGATGATTTGATTTGGATTGACCTGAATGTGACTACCCGCGAGGGAGCCGTCATACCCAACGACTGCAGCCAGATTCGCCGTAGCACTCGTGGTGCTGGGGCCCGGGATGCATGGCGCGGAGACGGCAGGCGGATTGCAAGCGGGAGGCAGTTTTCCTCCCCCGATAACATAATTCCCGTTGTCGAAGTCGAATTCGGAATCCAAGCCGAAGGGGAGAGTTGGCCGGTCGAGGTGATCGAAGCGCAGGCCAGCATTTACGGTCAGTCGGGAGTTCACTTTCCACGAGTCACCGGCAAACAGATCCATGAAATCATCCGGCTCTTGAACCCACCGGATGGAAGAGAAAAGCTTGCGCTGTTGGGAAGCGAAAGGAGCGCGGACGCAAGCGCGTTCCCCGTATTCGCCGCCACGCCTGTCGGAGAAGGGGCGGAGCCTTCGGTTCCTGCCGTTGCTGGTTCTGCTGTTTGAAAAATATCGAAGTTGTCGTTTTGGCTTGTTTGCAACTGCGTGCGCCACTGCTCGACGTAACCACCGCCAGCTTTGAACGTATGCCTTCCGCGTTCCAACATCAGGTCGCCGGAGAGGTTGGACGCCAGGTCCTTTCTTACGGAGAGTCCGCCAAGGCTTGCTCCCTGGTAGAACTGGTTAAACGCCAACTGCGGCGGTCCAAATGTAAGATCGGTGCTCAACGCTGACGTTATTCCGCCATTCCCCAGGCTGTCTTCAACTTGCCATGCTGGCTGAAACGGGCGGCCAAGGAAACCGCCGCGAACGTCGACGAGTAACTTAGGCGAGAAGATGTGCGTATAGCCGAAGCCTTCGTTTGGCGCGAGAAACTTCGTTGTCGTGTTTACATGCAGATACACGGGCGTCAGGATGAGCTGCTGCATATCGCTGTATCGCAACCAGAAGGAGTCCCTGCTTGAGATAACCTGATCCAGCCTTGCACTAAAGCTAGTGTCATTGTTGATGTTTGGATTCCTGTTTATGACGTTGCCGTTCACATTACCTGTCACGTTGGGTGGATCCAAATAAAACTTGAGATAGTTCTGGATTGCGGTATCGATGCGGTTGGCGGGAATTTTATTGCCGGGGAATTGCTGCCGGACCAGAATAGGATTGCCCGAGCTGTCAACCCCGGTCGTCGTGCTGGCTGGGTCATAAATCGGCTGGGGAGTTGTTGTTCCTGGGATCACCCAATTGGATTGAGAGAAGTCTCCGCTTAGTTCCGCCGATGTCGGTTCCCAATAATAGGAATTATTGGGGCTCAGATATTTCCACCCCTCATAGCCAAAGTAGAAATGGGTCCTGTCGCGGCCGTTATAGAGCTTGGGAATGCGAACCGGACCGCCCACAGACACACCAAATTCATTCTGACGGTACGGCGCCGGACCGGGCTGACCCACATCAGCAAAGGAATCTCGCGCGTCGAAGAAGTTATTCCTGACGTATTCCCAAGCGGACCCGTGGAATTCATTCGTTCCAGATTTCGACACAACGTTAACTACGCCGCCCGTTACCCCACCATACTCGGGGTCGTCAGGCTGAGAGACCAGCTTGAACTCCTGGATTGTGTCGAGGATGGGAAGCGCACCGTAAGCTGTCGAGCGGAAGTCGGTGTTGATCACACCATCGTACAGGTACTCCTGCGAGCGGTTCTCCTGGCCGTTGATTGCAGGATTTGCGTAGTCGGTGCCAGGAATGGCAAAGGTTGTACTATCATTTTGCGCCAAGGCTGCGCCTTGGCTGACTGAAATAGGCGTTGCACCCGGGGTCAACAAGAGCATTTGCGTGAAGTTCCTGCCATTTAAGGGAATGTCTTGGATTTCCTTCTGCCCGATAACGGTGCCCAGTTCCGAAGTGGAGGTCTGCAGGTACCTGCACATCGGCCTGGACCGCAACTGTCTCATTTGCGGCGCCGGTAGCAAGGGGGGCGTCCAAAGTCAAGCTTTCGCCCACTGTCAAAACGATGTTTTCATCGGTCCGCAGGGAAAACCCCGGCTTCTCGAAAACGATCTTGTACCTCCCCGGCGGCAATAGGTTGAGGGTGTAAATTCCGGTACTGTTGGAAACAGTCTTGCGGAAAAAGCCCGTGTCGATATTGGTCGCGGTGACGGAGGTTCCCGGAATCAAAGCTCCGTTTGCGTCCATTACGCTTCCCGAAACCTGTGCCGTCGTCGTTTGCCCGTTGGCATGCTGAAGTGAAGCGCTTAAGAGAAATCCAAGGAGCACTAGCCCAATCCAATTCGCCCAGCTCCTGGCTCTTGGGCCGTTTTTCGTCAAAAGACCGTTACATAGTACTGGCATCATTTCCCCTCCAAAGGTTTGAGATTAGAGATTCGTTATGTCCGATAACCAACGTTACCGTTTAACGTTTCCGTTAAGGATTTCTCCAGAACGACAGCGACTCCATTCTCCTGTCACGCGTCGATCCGTCCATTTCCACGGACGGTCCGCACCCGTTTTTCAAATTGGGGGCATTAGAAGCGGACAGCACTGAAACCCACAAGGTAAATTACGGTGCTCTGGGTCAATATTCTTATAAATGTCTTATTTCACAAGTCGTTACGATTCGTGTTTCCAGTTTAAGCGACAGGTACACTACCTCTCCAGCGACGTCACAGGCACAGTCACTTGACGAGCCAACTCGCTCTCGGTATGGTTATGCGGAATCTACGAACAGCCTTTATGCAGGATCGAGCAGAGGAAGTGAGCAGAGACGAAGCCGAAAGAGCGCTTCAAGGCGTGCTGAATGGGCACGCGTTTCGATCAAGCCCCCAATGCCAAGCCCTCTTACGCTATATCGTGGAACATTCCTTATCACAAGAAACAGAGGCGCTTAAGGAGCGTGTGATTGGAGTAACCGTCTTCGGGCGCGCTTCGAACTACGACGCCGGCAACGATCCCGTAGTTCGCGCTCGGACCGCAGAGGTCCGGAAGCGCCTGGCGCAACACTATATGCACGAAGATGGGGCAAAGGAAAGAATTCGAATCGAAATTCCGAGCGGCTCGTATAGGGCCATATTCCAGGCGCGTACGAGCAAGCCATTGGAAGAAGCGGATCGTGCGACTGGGAAAAGCGACGGAGCGCCTACAGGGCCAACCGACCAAGTGGGAGAACTTGCACCCACACCGATGGATATTGCTGCCAGACCATCAGACGACAACTTGCCTTCGTTGAAGTCCGGGCAAACGCGGTTCAGCCGGTCGGCACGGATAGCCGGAGTTCCGGTTTCTGGCATTGTCCCGCTCGTCTCTGCTTTGGTCGTAGTCGGTGTGCTTCTTTTTGCCGCCGGCTACTGGACAAGGACTCTTCTTCCTTCGCCACAACTCGATGCGGAGCATTCAAGGCAGTTTTCGAGCACCAACGATCCCGTTAGCGCTTTCTGGGGGCCGTTTCTCAAAGAGGATCCATCTCCAATCATTGTGTATGCAGATCCGATATTCCTCATCGACACGTCCGGGGACCTGCTTCGATTTCGTCATGGCGCAGCTGATTTTAGCGGCGCGAAGGTAGATCCGGACGTGGCTCGTCTATATGCGTCGAACCCAACGGTGGTCAAAGCTGCCGGCCCCCTTTTCTACGACAACGGCTACACGGGGACCGGAGATCTAATGGCCGTCAGCAGAGTGGTCGCCGTGCTCTCTCGCATGGGTGGAACCCCACGGGTTCAACCCAGCCGACAGATAACGTTGGGAGATTTAAAGGAGCACAACGTAATCATTGTGGGATCCACCTTTCAAAACCTCGCCGTCGCAGAGCTTGTTTCGACCGGTCCTTTTGTATTCGTGGAACCCGACCTGCACGACCCATGGTCCGGTCGCATTGTTAATACCCATCCGCAGCCCGGAGAACAATCCCAATACGAAATAGCGCTTGATCCCGCTACTCACACGGTCAGAGGCGACTATGCACTCATTTCGTACCAACCCGGATCGGCGCCTGGGCGACATATTGTTCTTCTGGCTGGAATTGATACAACGGGCAATGAGGCTGCAGCACTCTTCCTGAGCTCGGTAGAAGGTTTAAGGAATATTTCCAGTGCCTTGTCTCATATCAGAACCGGGGGCCAATCGCCAGGAAACCTGGCCTTTCAGGCGCTGTTGCACGTAGACATTGCTGAAGGTAGTCAAGTAGGGGATACCCGCCTTGTTTTGCTGCATTCCAATGCCACTCCGATCCAAGGGAAATGACTTGCCCCCTGAATCGTTGAGTGGTCGGATGCCCTCTCGCAACTTTGACGTGCTTCTGGACGAGACTATTGAGATCCGCGCCACTACCTCCGCTTCACTTTCCGAGCTTAGATCGAAGCTGACGGTTATTTCGCTCAGCGACGCGTTCGCTGCGAATGGGCTTGCCGGGACAGAATCGATCAAGTAACGACATGCCGCAACTGCCGCATCGCTCAGAGATCAGTCTGAACGACTTTTCGGAATGGATCGTAGTCTTGATCGGCCTGTTGTAATGATGAATTACAACAAAGCGTCGCGCGACGCCGGCACCGCATGAGCAAGCTAAACTGTCGATAGAGGAGAATTCAATTTGCTCCAGCTTCGTGGCCTACTTTCTGGCCTCTTGTGCATCGCCTCAATTCTCGCTGTCGAGTGCCGCGCCCAGCAGCCGCAGCAGGGGGGCATGGGCGGCGGCATTTCGTCAGGTGTAACTGCCGCTCCCGTTTATGACGCGCAGAAGCGCCCAATCACCGCCGGCGGATTCGTCGACAAAGGGCCGGTGATCTTCGAAGACATTACAAAGCAGGCGGGTCTCGCTGGTTGGCGCCACAAGATGGGTGTGCCCGAGAAGAATTTCATTGTCGAGGCCAACGGTTCAGGCGTTTGCCTGATCGACTACGACAACGATGGCTGGCTGGACATTTATCTGGTTAATGGGTCCACGTTCGACGCGCTGGACGGCAAAGAAGAGCCACCGCACGCAGCCCTGTTTCACAATAACCACGACGGCACTTTTACCGATGTGACGGCGCAAGGCCGGCGTGGCCAACGACCGCTGGGGATATGGCTGCTCTGTGGCCGACTACGACAACGACGGCTGGCCCGATCTCTTCGTGGGCAACTACGGCAAGAACCGGCTCTATCACAATAACCACGATGGAACATTCACCGACGTCGCCGAAAAAGCCGGCGTGCAACTGGGCAATTGGTCGTCGGGCTCCGCTTGGGGAGACTACGATGGCGATGGCCTGCTGGACCTGTACGTTACCGGTTATGTGCACTTAGACCGCAACAACCTGCCCGTCGGTGGAAGCAAAGCCGTAGGCTACGTGTACTGCCAATATCGAGGTATCTCTGTCAATTGTGGCCCACGCGGCTTGCAGGGAGAGCCAGATCATCTCTTCCATAACAACGGCGACGGAACCTTCACCGATGTAACCGTAAAGGCGAAGGTTGAGGATAAGAATCGTTATTACGGATTCACTTCGATCTTCATTTCTCTCAGCGGGAACGGCAAGCCGGATTTGATCGTGGGCAATGACTCGGAGCCCAACTACCTTTACATCAACAAAGGAGATGGGACTTTCGAGGATGACAGCTACATGTCGGGTTTGGCGCTCAACGCCGACGGCCGCGAGATTGCCTCGATGGGCATTGCCGCGGGCGATTACGAAAACAACGGTCTGATCGATTTCTTCGTCACCGATTTCGGCGATGATTACAAGGTGCTCTACCACAATGACGGCGACGCGAACTTCTCCGATGTAAGCTACAAGTCCGGCATCGCACAGACCACCATCCCCTTCGTCGGCTGGGGTGACGGCTTCATCGATTACGACAACGACGGCTGGCTCGATCTTTTCATGGCGAACGGCCATGTCTACCCCCAGGTCGACCAGCACGAGTGGGGTACGACATTCGCCGAGCGGCCGCTTTTGTTTCACAACGTGCCCGAGGCAAGCGGTAAAGGGCGCAGGTTTGAATACGTTCCCCCGGTTGCGGGTACGGGGCTTGCTGTAGTCACTCCGGCGCGCGGCGCGGCCTTTGGCGATCTCTTTAACGATGGCAAGATCGATGTGGTCATCAATCCCATCGATGGCCCTCCGGTTCTGCTGCGCAATGTGAATCCCGACCACCACCATTGGGTGGAGATCCAGCTTGTGGGTGGACCTAAAAGCCCTCGCGATGCGACCTGCGCCACTGCCTATCTGACTGCCAACGGGATGCGTCAACGACAGGATGTGCTGGCCAGCGGAAGCTATATTTCTTCGAACGACCGGCGCCTGCATTTCGGTCTGGGCGACGCGACCAGTGCCGGATCTCTCGAAATCCACTGGCCCTCCGGCAGCAAAGAGACAATCGCCCTACCGGCAGTCGACCGGATCTATACGATCACGGAGGGTAAGGGGATCACCGGCGCGCTCTGCCATGGCGAACGTTGCGAACCTCCTGCTTCCGAACCAACGCACGCAGCGGCTTCTTCTCACGGCGCGACACAGTGAACCGCAAAATGAGGGGCCCGGCGCAACGAATGATGGGTCCAGGCCATTCGGATAAAGCCTTGATACGAATTTGATGCGAAAGGTCTGCGGAGAACCGGGAGCGGCTCGCTACCTCCTGGATTTCGGAGTTGCCTCTGATCCTCTGCACATTGCCAAATCCCCAACTGCGGTGATCAGTTGACGAATTCCACGACATTTTGGAGCGCGAAGGCAAACGGCATGGAAGAACCACGGATGGACTTCCCCGAGGTTGCCGGCAAGACGGTCGCTGAGCTCTCCCTTCACTACGATCCCACCTACGGTCGCGATGCCCTCCAGCAATTCGCGAACAATAAGCAGCTCTCCATATCTGTCATCTGTCGGAGTGAAGCAGACGATTATCGCTCGCTCTTAGCGGGACGGAGAACCGGATCGGCCGACGTTTTCGCGACAAGACTACAACAATCGCAACGCGTACTGAAACCGATCGCTCAGTAGTGGCCAACGGTAAATCTTGCTCAGCTGAGTAACAGCATGCATCCCATGTATTGACGGGGGAACCGAACGCGAATCATGGTGGAGCTGTATTCAATTTTGATACCCAGCTCCGAAGGAAACAAGACCACCACGCGTTGAGCCCCAATTGGCAGTTCGCATACTTCTCTCCCCTCGAGGCGCCAGACGGAAACAAATGTCCTGCGATCAGACCGCATGCCTAAAACTACCGGCTTGTGTTTCTCGTGAATATCGGGCATTCCCAATGGATAAAAAGGAACGGCTTGCGGGAGATATGGTCGAATCTCGCTCTTGTAAACCGAGATGGCCTGCTGCACCTGGGCAAGAGCATCCTGGGTCAATAGATCGAGCCTGCCACTTTGGTGAATGCGCGCAGTCAGAGCGGTAACCATATTGAAGCTCGCCTGGTCCGAATCAGATTCAGGCAGGGGATAAGACCATACCCCGATCTGTTCTGGAACGACGGCCGCGGAAACACCAACAAGTATTGAAGGTAGACGACGGTAATCTTCCTGATCTGTCATGGACTGGATATGCAAACGCGACAACATCGCATAATCCATTCGTCCCCCACCGCTCCCGCAGTTTTCGATGACCAGGCCACTGAACTCACGCAGGATACTCTCGAGCCACTTAAGGACGGCGCGGTTGTGCGCCAGTAGGCCCTGGCCAGGGCTGTCTGCGCCTAGGTCTGTTCCGCTGAGAGTGTTCACGTTGTAATCCATCTTGATGTAACCGATGCCGTAGCCGTTAACGAGGCGGCGTATTACCGCGGCAAGGTGATCGACAACATCTGGATTTCTAAAGTCAAGCATATAGCGGGAATTTCGCAGCACTCGCTGACCGTGCCGCTGAAAGAACCACGAATCTGGTGCAGTTGCGGCGAGAACTGAACGCATACCTACTACCTCAGGCTCAAGCCACAAGCCCGGTATCATGCCCGCCCGCCTGATTGTGTCAAGGGTGAACTGAATGCCGCGCGGCCACCGCTCCTCTGAGGGCAACCAAGTTCCCAATGTCGGAGTCCAGTCTTCATGCAGGCCGGCATACCAGCCGGCATCGATCACGTAATACTCACAGCCGGCCTTTGCCGCCGCCTCGATGAGTGGTAGTTCTTTCCCCTCCGTCGGGTCACCCCACAAACAGTTCATATAGTCGTTGAAGATTACCGCGCACTTGCGCGTGGACACGCTTGCAGAGGACTGAAGGATCCTGCGACGATACAAAGTAAGCTGCTCAACCGCCTGCTCGAACCCTCCTGCAACACATCCGAGAGCCACTGGAACTGTTTCATATGTTTGACCTGGGGCTAACTGCTTCCAGGCATCCGCATGCATATCATCCGGGCCCCCCAGATAGGCGTACACATCTTCCGCGACGTTGCCATGCTCGGAACTATTCGAAATCTCCCAATGCCACGAACCGTTGTGTTCAATCTGCCAGAACCAAGCCAGATTATCTTTGACATTCTCTACGATGGCCATGGCTAAGTACTTGCCAGTGGACCAACTTCCGACGCTCGACGCCGAAGCCTCTGACCAGCTCGTTCTCTCGTTTTCGACCAAGCCGAGTTCTGAAGCCCTGAGCGTATGCCATTGGCCTTCAGCCATCCAGCTATTGAAGGCGAGGTGAATTCTCAGTTCATCCTCATAGGTTTCCGCTGGTGCGAGGCCATGGAGCATAGCGGAGGATACGTACTGGATACCGACCGGCTCTCTCCCGTTGTTCCGCAGGCACGTCCAGCGTCGAATCACTGAACAGTCCTGCACGTCTTGATAGAAGGATTGAACCTGCAATCCAGTGACTGCATCGTTCTGATTCAGAACCAGGCGCTTCCCCTCAGTCAGATCGTACTGCTGCTTTCCTGTGAACAACAGGCGCAGACCCGGCTGACCTACGCCAACCTTCATGCCTTGATCAGGAGAGTTATCCCCATCGCACTGAATAGCTGTTTCAACACCGCAGGACTCGATATGAGGCACGAAGTTCGCTGGAGTCAGACGGAACTGCCGTAATCGTCCTTCCGCGACCCCGAATCGCAGCCGCAATCGATCAGTACTCCAATCGAACAGTTCAGCGCCATGTTCATCTTGAGGCGCCACTAGGAGGTTGCCAGGCAACTTGGGCGCGAGATGGGCCAACAGAGGCTGACCGCTACCAGCAACGAAGACGCGTCTATTTATCACGATGTACTCACGAGATCACGTTGGAAAGGTGTTGGCGGCGTGGCTGATTGCAGGCGCGAAAAGCGATTCCATGCCATACATCGCCCTTTGCCTTTCGAGATGAAGTGAGGCTTCAACAGATCTGAAACCGGCGGACGCAATGATCGCGACCTTTCACCTGCTGAGAGGTCAAGTCGTTTCACGGGCGGTCTCTAAGACCAAGACGGTCGCGATCGGATCAAGCGGCTGTGCCGGCAGCGAGATGTCAATTCCCCCGGCAACACTACTGATCTTCAGGGGCGTCTGCGATTTGTCCGCCAAGAGGTATGCACCGGCAACGGAACGCGGTATATTCTCCAAACGAAACATGGTTCCCGGCCATTCGAAAAAGTGAATGAATATCTTGTCCGGCTTCGTAGTCGAACGCCACTTCCAACTTGGGACGAACTTCGGATTGCCGCTCTCATCCTTCTCTGTCGAGGAGAACTGTCCTGCCTCGGCGCCAAACAGTGTTGGTCGGGTCCCGTAGATTGCATCTCCGTTGACGGCTAACCATCTGCCCATCGCTTGCAACCGTTCCACTTCCGGGAGCGGTACCTCGCCGTTAGCCATGGGACCAATGTTTAACAGATAGTTTCCACCCTTGCTCGCGATGTCGATGAGATTGCGGAGAAGCATTTCGGTGCTCTTGAAGTTGGTGTCGTCTACTTTGTACCCCCATGTGTCGTTCATGGTCATACAGGATTCCCAGTCGCGCCCCGGGAATCCACGGGCCGGGATATACTGCTCCGGAGTTTCGGTATCGCCCGTGTAGCCCCCGCCCAGCCGATTGTTCCAGATCAGCTTCGGATGCTCGTTCAACAGGGCGACGATCTTTCCCGCCAGTTCCGGACTCATGTCCTCGGTCGGCGTGTCAAACCACAGGTAGGCGGGGAACTCGCCATAGTTCGTAAGCAACTCTTGAAGCTGCGGGATAGCCTTGCTTTCAACATATTCAGGGAAACTGCCATTCTGGGCCGGATCCCAGTGAAACGTCGGCGGCTGGTGGTCATCCGTCTTAAGCGCAGCGCCGCCTGGGGCGGTCCAGTCCTGGTCCTGCGAGTAATAAAAACCGAGTTTGATGCCCTGACTGCGGCATTCGGCAGCAAGTTCTCTTAAGGGGTCGCGTTTGAACGGCGTTGCATTAACAATGTTGAACGGGTGGGCCTTCGAGGCGAACATAGCAAACCCGTCATGATGCTTGGAGGTGATGACGATGTACCGCATCCCGGCAGATTTCGCCAGGCTGACTATCCCTTGCGCGCTGAACTGGGTTGGATTGAACTGGGGGGCCAGCGCCTTGTATTGGTTGACGGTGATCGACGCCGTATTCATGATCCACTCGCCCGGCCAACCCTTGATTTCCTTTCCGTTCCACCGTCCTGCGGGTATGGCATAGAGCCCCCAGTGGATGAACATACCGAAACGCGCTTCACGAAACCACTGCATCCGCTCGTCTCTCTGTTGGCGTGTCTCCCCTTCCTGAATGGAGCGCACTGCGTGAGAATGTGTCGTTTGAATGTGATCTCCTTCTATCTGTGCCAGAAGCTTTGTGTTGCTGCTGAGAGCTGCTCCGGCCGTAGCAATCGCACACTGTTTAGAGAACGCGCGCCTTGAGATTGTCAATCACTGCCTCCATGTAATGGCGGCCGGTGTGGGCCAGCCAACCTGCTTTCGCATCGGTGATCAGGCAACCGCCGGATCCTACCACTCCGAATGAACCGTCGCGAACCGTTAGAAGAATCATCGGATTCACAAGAGTGCAAAAAGTTCCTAGCAGCCACGCCCCTGCGAATTCTCGGCTTGCCTTGCTGCTGGCGCCGATAGTCTGTTCAGGTCGCCCCTTGGCTTGCATGGCTCGAATCGCGCATGAGACTGCATCACGATTCGCTTCCTTCGTCCCGCACCAAAATCACGTTTAAGAACCTCGGCCCGTGCACACCCTTGATGCGCGTCATTTCGATATCCGCCGTAGCGCTTGGCCCGGAAATCCAGGTGACGAGCATCGGTGGTTTCTCGCAGCGTGCAAAGTACTCAGGCAGCGTTTCCACAATCTGGCTGGCCCGCAATATACACAAGTGCCAATCGGGCAGCAGTGTGATCACGCGCCGTCCCTCCATCGTGGAGTGATGCAGAACAATCGTGCCCGATTCAGCGACTCCGCAGAAACAAGCTGTCACTACGCCCTCGACCTGTTCCACTTCCTGGGCCGGCAAATCGTGGTCGATCTTCCAGTCAAATCCTTCGGCGAGCCATTCCGCCGGCAAGCCTTCGGGACCCACAAACTTCCGCCTGCCGCTCGCTGCCAGCTGCGCCCGAATCGCTTCTGCGAGCCCGTCCGGTGCGCACTCCACGACCTCTGCGTCGTACTCGCGCAGCCGCTCAGCCATCCGGTCTACGCGCTCTTCGAGATTCATCGAGCCGCGCCGCACGTAAGTGCGAGGCAGCGTCGTATAACTGCTCGCGGCTTCCGTCGCCGTCGCGGTCGAATTCCGCGTTCCTGCGCGAATGCGGTCCAGTATCTGCCGCCGGCTGTCGCTCACTGCGCTCATCTTGCCTCCTTTCGCCGCGCCGCCCACCAACCATGAAACGTCTGCCTGGGCAGCCCACGAAGGTCGCGCGTCTGCGTCCACTTCGCGCCCACGCTGGGCAGCGAGTGAATCCATCCGTCTTTGCGCGTGAAAGATTTGAGCCCGATCCGTCCCATCCACTGCGCCGCGTGGAACAGCCGTGGCCGCGAGAAGATCAGGTTCGCCACGCGCAGGCCAATATACATCGGATCCCGGAAGCGCGCGACCTGGGCGCGCTCTAGATCGGTCACCCGGGCGCGAAGATCGATCAGCACCTCGGGAATGTTGATTTTCACAGGGCACACTTCGAAGCACGCGCCGCACAGCGACGAAGCGAAGGGCAGCGACTGCGCGTGCCGCAGGCCGGATCAGCTGCGGCGTGAGGATAGCTCCGATCGGTCCCGGATATACCGAGCCATACGCGTGCCCGCCGGTCTGACGGTACACCGGGCAGGTGTTCATGCAAGCGGCGCAGCGAATGCAACGCAGCGTCTGCCGCTGTGTCTTGCCCTTCAAAATCGACGAGCGGCCATTGTCCAGCAGGACAACGTGGAATCTCTCGGGCCCGTCGCCTGCCTTCACGCCCGTCCACAGTGATGTGTACGGATTCATGCGCTCGCCCGTAGCCGACCGCGCCAGCACCTGGAGCATCACTTCCAGATCGGCGAAGCGCGGCAGAACCTTTTCGATTCCGGCCAGCGTGATCATGGTCCTGGGTAGCGTGAGGCACATGCGCCCGTTGCCTTCTGACTCCACCACCGCTACGGCGCCCGTCTCCGCAATCAGGAAGTTCGCACCGCTGATCGCCGTCGGCACCGCCAGGAACTTCTGCCGCAGGTAACTCCGCGCTGCTGCCGTCAGAGCTTTAGGGTCGTCGGAGAGGTTCTCAATCCCCATCCGCCGCGCAAAGATCTCCCGCACCTGGCTGCGATTCACATGCAGCGCCGGAACGACGATATGCGAGGGCTCTCCCTCGCCGAGCTGCAAAATGATCTCGGCCAGGTCCGTTTCGTACGTCCGCACGCCCGCGGCCTCGAGATACGGATTCAGCTGAATCTCGGCCGAAGTCATCGTCTTGATCTTGATGACCTCATCGGCCTTCTCTTCGCGCAGCAGCCTGAGAATGATCTTCCGCGCTTCGGCTGCGTCCGCCGCCCAATGCACCGTGCCGCCTGCTGCTGTGCACCGCTCTTCAAATTGTTCGAGGTATGCGCCCAGGTGCTCCAGGACGTGCTCACGAATGGCCGCAGCCGCTTCGCGCAGCTCCTGCCAATCTGTCTTTTCCGCTACCAGCTTTGCGCGTTTGGCCTGGATCACATCGATCGCGTGCGCCACGTTCTTGCGCAACTGCGGATTGCGGAGCACCGGCAGCGCAGCAACGGGAAACGGCGGCGCTAGCGCCGGATTGAGAATCGGATGCTCGGCCCCCATGCTCATCCCAGCACCTCCGCGAGGTGTTCCTGTGTGCTGGCCAGAATCTGCGCCATGTGAATGGTCTTCATCCCTGCGTACTGCCGGTGCATAGCTCCGCCCAGGTGCATCAGGCAGTCTGTTGTCCAGCGCCGTGCAGAACTCCGCCCTCGTCGCCAAAACGTCTTCGAGCTTCACCGTCAGCATCGCCGACGAAACTTCGCCGTTTTTCACACTGAACGTCCCCCCGAATCCGCAGCACCGGTCGAGATTCTCAAGCGGTACCAGCTCCAGGCCGCGCACCTTGGCTAAGAGCCGGAACGGCCGTTCGCCCAAATGCAGACTGCGCAATCCGTGGCAGCTCGCGTGATAGGTCACGCGATGCGGGAAGTACGCACCAACGTCCTCCACACCCAGGCGGTCGATCAAAAACTCGCTCAGCTCGTAGACCCTCGGCAGCACTGCCGCAAACTCTCTGCGGAGCGCCTCATTTCCAAGCTCTTCAAATAAACCGGGGTATTGATCACGGATCATCGCCACGCACGAAGAGGACGGAATGACCACCGTCTCAGCGTCCGCGTAGAGCCGCACAAATCGCTTGGCCTGGCCGAACGCTTCGCCCCGGAACCCCGTGTTCGCGTGCATCTGCCCGCAACATGTCTGCCTGGCCCGGAATTCGACCTCTACTCCCAACTGCTCCAGAAGGCTCACCACTGCACGCCCTGTCTCTGGAAACAGCGTGTCGTTATAGCAGGTAATAAAAAGCGAAGCGCGCATGACTTAGCCTGCCTGATGATTTGTGCCAGCGTTAGAGTTTGCGTAGTGCGGTCATCTATTCACCCGATAGCCGCAGTCAACCGGGTCAGATTTCTAGATGTATTCCCTGAAGAGCTCTTCCGCCGGCGCCGGAATGATGCCCTTGCCCACCAGCATGCCGTCCTCGGCAGCGGCCTTGCAGCCGGCTGCCACCGCCGCCTGCACGCTTGATACATCGCCGGCCATGACCACAAAGCCCTTTCCGCCCAGCGCCATAGCCAGGTGAATGCGCAGCAGCGTGACGTTGGCCGACTTCACCGCCGCATCAGCCACTTCGATGATGCTGGCAGCGGAAAACGTCTCCACGACGCCGATGGACTTCAACTGGTTCGGCTCGATCTCCACCGTCTGCGAAATCGCTTGCAGCACTGTCGGATGCACCCGCGCGATTTGCCGCCGCTCAATGAGGGATGCTCCGGCTGCCGTTTGGCCCGCCGCCAGTGCCGCCTGCACGCTGGTCACGTCGCCTGCAATCACAATCAGGAACTTTCCCGAGCAGATGCTGCGCGCCAGCAACAGCCTGACCGAGCCCGCCTTCAGCATCAGGTCCTCAGCCACGATTCCCGTCGCCACGCTCGATAGCTCAAGCAGCCCAATCGAATTGATCTCCGTCGCCACTTCGGCTTCCTCCACGCTTTACGCGTCAATCACCACCGCATCCGCAATCACCGTCACGCGCCCATCGATGCTGGCGTGAATTCTCGCGCCCAGCTTGCCCGCTTCCGGAACGGCGATCAGATCACCCACGCGCACGCGATCCCCGCTCTTGACTACCGCAACTGCGGGGGCGCCCGCATGCTGCTTCAGCGGCAGGTTCACTTTCAGCGGCGCGAAGGAATGCTCTCTCAGCGGTCCTTCGTTGCGGTACTCGCCCAGCCCCAGCTTGGCGATGAGCCTGCGCATCGGCACGCGCCGGTATTCGCCCATGGGATGCGGCTCAACCGATTCCATACTTCCCTTCCACGTGAGTCCGCGCTCGCGTGCCACCGGCTTGGATTGCACACACACCGTCTTCGGGTCTAGATCCTCAGGGCACGCGAACATGGTGCACAAATTGCACTCGCAGCAATAAAGCGTTCCCGCGACCATGGAGTTTGCGCCCTCGGAGAAGCCCAGCGACTGCATGGCGCGGTGCGGCTCGATGGGATGCCCGAGCAGGAATCGTGGGCAGAACTCGGTGCAGAATCGGCACTGGTCGCAGGCCGAGCGCCCAATCTTCGCCACGTGTTGCCATGGCGCATTGTGCCGCCGGATCAGTGCGTGCTCGACGGGAAGGACAATAATGCCGCCAGTCGTCTTCGTCACTGGTACGCTCAGGTCCGTGGCAGGCTTGGCCATCATCACCCCCCCCAGCAGCACGCCGAAGTTGTTCACCGTCGGGCCGCCCGCCGCATCGATCACCTCGCCGATGGGAATGCCGACAGGAACCCGAAACGTGACCGGTTCCGCGACCGCCCCCGCCACAGTCAGATACTTGTGCGTCACTGGCCGGTCGAGACCCATATTCATAAGCGTCTCGATGTTGGCAACAACGGTGTCGACATCTTTGGGCAAGCCGCCCGGAGGAATCACCCGGCCCGTCACCATATGCACCAGGATGAACTCGTCTCCCGCCGGATAAACATCCGGCAACGGCGCCACCCGGATACCCGCTGGCGCCTGACTCTCCAGATCCGCAATGATGTCCTGATACTTTTCCTTGATCCCGATGACGCCCTCGCGCGCGCCCACCAGTTGCATGGCCATCTGCATGCCCGCGAGAAAAGGCTCGGCATAGTGGTGTAGCAGTTCCTTGTCCTTGTGCAGCAACGGCTCGCACTCAGCTGCATTGGCAATGACCGTCGAGACCTGAGTTTGAAGCTTCACCGCCGTTGGGAAACCACCCCCGCCGGCCCCAATGATGCCCAACTCGTCCACGCGCGCTGCCGTTGGCGCACCCGCGCCCCTTGCTCCGAATATGCTCGCTTGTGGCGCCATATCTCAGTTATACCCTATAGTCACCCAGAGTTATGATTGACTTTGATTTACATTATATCGTATCATTCATTTTCAATCAAGATCAGTCATTAATGAGAATCCTGATCCCAAATATCGGCAGTACCTCGTTCAAGTACAGCTTGCTTGAACTACCGGCAAGTTCCTCGCCCAACGACCTTCTGCCGACAGAAACCGTCATAGCTCGGGGCCGGGTCGAGCGCATCGGGCAGCCTGGAGCCGAGTGCCTCGACTACCCTGCCGCCATTCGAAAGTCCTTGGCGGAAATCACCGGGCCGGGCAAGGTCCTGGCGAGCTTGGCCGAAATCGGGGCGGTTGGGTTCAAGGTGGTACACACCGGTCCGCTCAACGCGCCTCAACTCATTGACGATGCCTTCCTGGCCACAATGGAGGAGTTTTCATTCCTCGCGCCCGCGCATAACCCACCCTACATCGCGGCGATCAAGGCGTTTCGCCAGGAGCTGCCCGGTGTTCCGTTGGTCGCCGTAATGGAGTCTTTTCCGTACCGATTCATGGACGAAGCATCGACCACATATGCTGTGCCGTACGCGTGGCGCAACGTCTACGGAATTCGCCGCTACGGTTTTCACGGAGCCAGTCACCGCTCGGCCAACGAGCGTACGCAGGCCTTCATTGGCCGCAATGATTTGCGCCACATCTCGTGCCATCTCGGGGGCAGCTCGAGTGTCGCAGCCTTTCGCGATGGAGTGGCCATCGACATAAGCATGGGCGCCTCGCCCCAATCGGGCCTGCCGCAAAACAACCGTGTGGGCGACATCGACGTGTTCGCCGTGCTGCACATGATGAAGAAGCTCTCGCTTTCGGCCGACCAGATGGCGGCGCTGCTCGGCAGCCAGGCCGGCCTCGCGGGGATCAGCGGCACGAGCGGCGACCTGCGCGATCTGAACCAGGCCGCTGCCGGAGGCGACAAGCGCGCCCGGCTTGCGCTCGACGTCTTTGTCCGCGCCATCCGCCAGTATCTCGGCGCTTTTCTCCTTGAGCTCGGAGGCATTGACGCGATCTCATTCTCCGGTGGCATCGGCGAAAACAGCAGTGAAATCCGTGCTGCGGTTCTCAGGAACATGACACGCTTCGGCGTCGAGATCGACGAAGAGACGAACGAAACCATTGAGGGCGAGGGCGAAATCTCGACACCTCGCTCCGAAGTCAGGGTTCTGGTGATCCCCGCCAACGAAGAGTCCATCGTTGCGCGCGAAACCGTGGCTGTCGTCGGCCGCGCGCAAGCGGCCCCTCGGAGTTTGGTGGATCAGACACCGTAGAACGGTACAGGATCGTTATGGCAAGCACAGCAATCCCGGGTTCCATCGACAGGCCGACCATCGAACGCATCGTCCGCCAGGTCGCGCTCGAATACTTGGGCCGCGGAAAAAGCGGGGCGGCGCCGGTTCTCACGGTGCAAACCTCCTCGCGCCACATGCACGTCTGCCGAGAGGACATGGACGTGCTCTTCGGCCCCGGCTCCGAGCTCACTTTCGACCGCCCGCTTTTTCAGGAAGGCAACTTCGCCGCAAAGGAGACGGTCACCATTGTTGGCCCGCGCAGTCGCCTCATCTCGAACTTGCGCATTTTGGGACCGATGCGCAAGCAATCGCAGGTCGAGCTCGCATTTACTGATGCCATCATGCTCGGCTTCAACGATCTGCCCATCCGTTTGTCGGGCAACATCGCAGGCACGCCTGGCGCAGTGATTATCGGCCCGAAAGGTGTTGTTGAACTGAAGGAAGGCGTGATTCGCGCCGCCATTCACGTACACATGAACCCAAGTGAAGCCGATTACTTCGGCGTCAAGCCGGGCGACATGATGAAGCTTCGGGTGGGCGGACTCTCCGGCGTCACCTTCAATAACGTTCATGTACGTATCGACCCCACATCGCGCCTCAATGTCCACATGGACACCGATGAGGCAAACGCCTGTGGCTTGCACCTGACCAAAGACGTGGAGCTGTTCAAGTAGGAACACGACATTTCGCAACAAGAGAGGAAGCGATGAAGCAAGCGCTTGGAATGATTGAGACAAAAGGCCTGGTCGCGCTGTTTGAGGCGACTGACGCCATGCTCAAGTCAGCAAATGTGTCCTTCGCCGGTTGGCAGACCGTAGGTTCAGGTCTGGTCACCGCCTTCGTTGAAGGGGACGTGGCAGCCGTAAAGGCGGCTACGGACGCGGGCGCGGAAGCGGCATCACGCATCGGTGAGGTAGTGAGCGTGCAAGTCATCTCACGGCCCCACGATGAGTTACCGTCTTTCGTTCAACAAAGCAAAGCAGCGCCGAAAAAAGCCTAAAAGCCGGCGATAAGGAGAAGAAATGAGTCAGGCAATCGGATTGATCGAAACCAAAGGCATGGTCGGCCTGGTCGAAGCCAGCGACGCGATGGTGAAGGCTGCCAGCGTGGAGCTCGTCAAGACTATGCAGATCGGCGGCGGGTACGTCACCACGATCGTGCGCGGCGATGTGGGCAGTGTGCGTGCCGCGGTCGACGCCGGCGCAACCGCGGCCAAAGTCGTGGGAGAGTTGGTGTCGTCGCATGTCATTCCGCGGCCCCACGATGCGCTTGTCGAAAGCATGTTGAAGTAGCAAGAACCCAGGAGACATCACATGGCGAATGAAGCAATAGGAATGATCGAAACCAAGGGCCTGGTAGCCCTGGTGCAGGCTACGGACGCAATGCTCAAAGCGGCAAGCGTCAAGTTTGTAGGCTGGAACAAGGTCGGCAGCGGCCTCTGTTCGGTCTATGTCAATGGTGACGTGGGATCGGTTCGTGCCGCGGTGGATGCCGGCGCCAGTGCAGCCCGCGCAGCCGGCGAAGTGCTGAGCGTACACGTGATCGCACGCCCGCACGACACGCTCGGGAACATTTTGCCGAAGTAACCGTGGGTTGCGCGGGGCCGAGCGCCGCGCCGCCAGAGGTGTCGTCATGTTCATAGCCAAAGTGATTGGCAACGTGGTGTCCACGCAGAAGATCGAGAAGTTCCGCGGCATGAAGCTGCTGCTGATCCAGCCTTACATCAATAAGGAAGGCAAGCTGCAGATCTCGGGCAGTTCCGTTGTTGCGGTGGATGGCGTAGGCGCGGGAGTGGGTGAATGCGTGCTCTTCACGCAAGGTAGTTCCGCGCGCTTGACGCCTGTGACAAAGGACGCGCCCGTCGATGCCGTGATTGTTGGCATCGTCGACACCGTCGAGGTGGGCGGCGTGACCGTAGACAAGCCCTAGCAGGAGATCCGGAGAAGTTTCCATGCAGACGCAACAACAAGTCTCGCCCCAGGTGATTGCAGAAATTGCGAAGGAAGTAGTGGTCCGGCTGCGCGCCCAAATGCAGCCTCCTGCTTCGGCGCCGGCGGCAGCACCGGCGCGCACCAGCGTCGCTCCGCGCGATGGCGTTTTTCTTACCGTGGACGAGGCGGTCAATGCGGCCTATGAGGCGCAGAAGAAAGTTGAAGCGATGACGCTGGCGCAGCGCGATCGCATCGTCAAGATTATCTGCCGGGTTTGCAACGACCGCCGCGAGGAACTGGGCCGCATGGAGTTGGAAGAGACCAAGGTCGGCCGGCTCGATCACAAGATTCTCAAGCTCACCAACATGCGTTTTGTTCTCGGCGTCGAGAGTCTGCGCACCCAGGCGCACAGTGACCACACCGGCCTGAACATCGTTGAGCACGCGCCGTGGGGCGTCATCGGCATGATGCTGCCTGTCACGCACTCCGTGCCCACCATGGCCTCGAACGCCATCAATATTGTTGCTGCCGGCAACACCGCGGTCTTCGGGCCGCATCCCTCGGGCGCAATGGTTGCGCAATACGCTCTGCAACTCTGGAACCGCGAGATCGAGCGTGAGCTTGGCGTGGCCAACGTATTTACAACCACAACCAGCCCCACCATCGAGGCTGCGGAGCAAATCTTCCATCATCCGAAGGTCGCGCTTCTCTGCTGCACCGGCGGCACTGCCGTGGCTCAGGCCGCGGCAAAAACTGGTAAACGCGTCATCGCGGGCGGTCCGGGCAATCCGCCCGTTGTCGTTGATGAAACCGCCGATCTCGATCGCGCCGCCCGATGCATCATCGAGGGCGCAGCCTTTGACAACAATCTCCTTTGTATCGGCGAAAAGGAGGTCTTCGTCGTCGCCTCCGTTGCCGATGCCTTCATCGCGGCCATGAAGCGTGCCGGGGCTTATCAGCTCGACTCAGCAGCCATCGAACGCCTCACCAAGGCTGCATTCGCCTTCGAGGGCGGTGGAGGAGGCTGTGCCCGTGCCCATGTGAAGAAGGATCTCGTTGGCCAGGATGTTTCGGTGCTGGCCGCGGCTGCCGGCGTGCATGTTCCGCCTAACACCGAATTGTTGTTTGGGGAAACCAACGAGAATCATCCTTTTGTGGTGGAAGAGCAGATGATGCCGTTTGTTCCAGTTGTTCGCGTCAAAGACGTCGACTCAGCGATTTCTGCAGCAGTAAAAGCCGAACACGGTTACCGGCATACCGCCATCATTCACACCGGCAATGTTGAGACTGCGACCCACATGGCTCGGGCGATGAACACTACACTTTTTATTCAGAACGCTGCATCTCTCGCGTCGTTGGGCGTCGGCGGGCCGGGCTACTTCAGCCACACCATCGCAACCCCAACCGGCGAGGGCATTACCACTCCGCTCACATTCACGCGTGAGCGGCAGATGGTCATAGGCAGCGCGCTGCGGATGATTTAGCTATGTTTCTGGCTCGCGTTGAAGGCACCGTCGTTGCAACCGTCAAGCATCCGACTCTGGATGGTTGCCGCTTTCTGGTGGCGCGACGGCTTGAGGCCGACGGCACGACGGCGAATGAACCGAACATCGTCATCGACTGGCTGGGCGCCGCGCGCGGACATAAGGTGATGGTCTCTACCGACGGCGACATCGCGCGTGAGAAGCTGGGCAATAACACGCCGGCTCGCATGGTTGTGGTCGGCATCGTCGATGCTGTGCAGGGACCGGCGGCGCAAAGGAGTAAGGCATGAGATTTGGCATCGTTCGCGGACACATCACGCTCACCCCCGCGGTGGAGTCGTTTCGTTCCAGGACGCTCGCCATAGTGGAGCCGGTGACGATGGAGAATCTTCGCGCGAGGAACGGCCAGGGTGGCGGCAAGACTCTTGTTGCCATCGACGAGTTGGGCGCCGCTACGGGCCAGATGGTCGCATTCACCGAGGGTCGCGAGGCATCCAATCCTTTCTGGCCAAAACCGGTACCAGTTGACGCGTATCTTGCGCTGATCGTCGATGCAGTCGAGGTTACGCCATAGAAGCTTTTTAGGGATCCGAGGAGTAGAAGTGAAAAACGAAAAGAAGAACATCGATCTCACCGGCCGCAGGCTGATTGCCATGCGCGACGTGCAGGACGTTTTAGCGGCGGGCGCAACCACGATCCTGACGGCCGCCAATTGCGTGGTTACGCCCTCGGCGAGCGACCTCCTGCAGCAGCACGGCATCCAGTTGGTCGCTGCGCCGGAAGCGAACGTCTCCGAGCCCCTCGCGGCGGGCGATGGCGCTTCTGTTTCTGCAGGTTCGAGTTTGGCCGCGGTAAATCGCCGTCTGTTTACCACTCCCGAAGCGGAAGCGATCAAGAAAGAGATCTGCTCGGTCGGGCGCAAGTTATGGTTGCGGCAGTTCGTCGACGGCAATGGCGGCAACATCTCCTACCGCATAGGCGCGAACGAAGTGCTGTGCAGCCCGACGCTCGTAAGCAAGTATGACCTGACGCCCGAAGACATTGCGCTGACCGATATCGATGGCAATCAGATAATGGGGAACAAGCCGCGCACAAGTGAGACTGCTGCTGCACCTTGAGATTTATAAAGCTGTTCCCGAAGCGAAGGCAGTCGTGCATTGCCATCCCCCGCACGCCACGGCCTATGCCATCACGGGCCGCGTGCCGCCCAATCTGGTAATTCCGGAGTTTGAAGTGTTCGTGGGTAAGGTGGCAATTTCCTCCTACGAGACACCGGGCACGAAGGCGTTTGCCGAAACCGTGCTGCCTTATGTGAAGGAGCACAATACAGTCCTGCTCTCAAACCATGGCATCGTGTGCTGGGCCGACACGGTGACACACGCCGAGTGGTACGCCGAGGTTCTCGAAACCTACTGCTGGACATTGATGCTTGCCGCCCAGCTCGGCGCTCCCATCTCGCGCATCTCTGACGAGCAAGCCTCCGATCTGCTGGCCATCAAGAAGAAACTCGGCCTGCCCGACATTCGCTTCGACACATCGCGCCTGAAAGAGTGCCAACTCTCCGATCTGGAGGTGCCAAGTTCAATTGCGCTCGAGCCAACTCCGTGCGACGGCAGCACAGGCAACGGGTACGGTGCAAACATTGATGCCCTGGTCAAATCCGTCACGGATGCGGTAATCGATGCCATTGGAACAAACTAAGTCAATCGAATAACAGTACTCAGTGACGTATCCTGTTCACAGCGAATTCCCCATCGGAACGGAAAATCGCGCTGAAATCGTTATGAAAGCTGCCGAGCGTCAACTCAGAATTCGCCAGATGTTTGAAACCCGCGATTTCGTGGATTTGGAGACTCTCTGTCGCGAGTTGAATGCTTCGGAGTCGAGCGTTCGCCGCGATCTCGACATCCTTGAACACGAGAAGGCATTGAAGCGTGTTTATGGGGGTGCGGTTTCTGTGCAGACGCCGCCCAGCCGGGCCTTTGATTACGCGGTTGAAAGCGAGCGGCTGAGCGATGTGAAGAACCGTATTGCAAAGCTCACTGCAGGCCTTATTGAAGATGGTCAAACGATCATTCTGGACGGCGGCTCGACGGTTGCGGCAGTCGCGCACGAACTGTCCTCAAAGTCGTTAAATATCATCACTAATTCCCTGCCTATCGCTGAATTCCTCGAATCGTTTCCTAACATCCAACTGATTCTGACGGGTGGCTATCTTGATCCTCGCCTGCGAGTGATGCTGGGCCCGTTCTGTGAGCAGGCATTGGCAGCTATCCGGGCCGACGCCGTGATTATGGGAATTGGCAGCATCACAGAAACGGGATTCAGCAACAATAACACTCTCCTCGTCGGTTCCGAACAGAAGATGATCGAGGTTGCCAATAAGACAATTATCGTAGCGGACCACACCAAGTATGGCCGGGGCGGGATGTTTCCAGTTGCACCGCTCCGTGCCGCTCACGTCGTCGTGTCCGACACCGATCTCGATCCAGGTTGTCTTGAATTACTCCGCAGCAATGGAATCGACGTACATCTGGCGTGAATGGGTCCATCGTTCAGGGGGAAAACCTGGGCAAAGCGCTCCCTACTAAAGCACTTCTTTTTTATAAAATCTTTGATCGCTTCGAGATGGGAAACAAATTTCAATTATTACGAACCAGATCAAGCCCCTGATCACCAATCCCTCAAGACATGTACACGATGATGATGAAGCATCTGATCGATGAGTCGCACCGTCGCGCCGGTTGGAAGTTCCCGTGGCTGATTGCACAAGCAAGCTACCACTCTCCGAATGATCCATCCGATCCCGAGATCGCTGATGCACAACAGGGACTATGGCGCGAGGGGATCGCTATTGAGGGAGCAAATACAGATCTGCTCGGAAGGGAATATCGTGAGAACCATGGAGCTGGAGTGCACTTCAATGATGCAGGGCTAAGGGCTCACGGTAAACTCTGGGCGAGTGCCGTAGAGGCGTACTTGGATCGTGTACTGCGTTAAGCGGACGGAATCTCTGATGAAATCCGATCCCGGTGGAAGGGCTTGAGGTGACATCCCCAGAAGGCATATAGCGCCACGAAGATGTAGCAGACCAACGGAACTGAGTAGGCGACGGCGATGCTTCCCGACCACTGGTTGAGGATGCCCATCAAGGGCGTCAGTACCGCGCCGCCGACTATCGCCATGACGATCAACGAGGCGCCGATCTTGGTGTTCTCGCCCAATCCGTTGACGCCCAGAGCGAAGTTCGTAGGGAACATCACTGACATAAAGAAGGAGCTGGCGAAGATGGCCCATAACCCGACCCAGCCGGGGTGAAGCACACCCACAGCAACCAGGGCGACGTTGATGATGCTGTAGAGTCCCATGAGATGTCCGGGGCTAACCCATCGCATGACAAAAGAAGAGGCCACGCGTCCGAGGCCGAAGCCGGCCAGCGTGCCTGTTAAGAAGTAGCCGGCGATCTTCTCGGGCACGTGGACCGAATCCTGTACGTACTGGATGAAGTAGCTCCAGGTGCCCACTTGGGCTCCTACGTAGAAAAACTGCGTGATGACGGCGAGCAAGAAGTGCGGATAGCGAAGCAGATCGCGGTAGCCACGATGGCCTGTCGTTCCCAGAGCGCCTTCCCGGCTTTCGAAAGCGACAGCGGGAAAACGCATTCGTCCGATCACCAGAGCAAGAACCATCGCGAATCCGCCGATCAGCATATAAGGCGTGACGACGCGCAGGGTCTCGGATTGCAGGTAATGGATGTAGGTTCCAGCTGCCTGTTTGGCCTGGATCTGCTTGTTGGTCAGCTCGATACCGGAGAATATCCAGACTGTGCCGATCATCGCGCCGCTGATAGAGCCCAAGGGATTAAACGACTGCGCGATATTCAGCCGGCGCGCGGCGGTCGCTGGATCGCCCAGCTGCGCAATAAATGGATTCGCGGCCGTCTCGAGGAACGAGAGTCCACTGGCGATGACAAAGAGCGCGAAAAGAAAGAAGGAGTATTTTGCGACAAGCGCCGCCGGCCAGAAGAGGATGCAGCCGGCGCCAAACAGCAGAAGACCGCAGATCATTCCCAGCTTGTAGCCGTAGCGACGCATAAGAAGCGCGGCCGGTGTGGCCAGCAGGAAGTAACCCATGTAAAAGGCCGACTGTACCAGACCGGCCTGGAAGCGGGAAATCTCGAACGACTTCATGAACTGCCGGATCAGCACATCGTTCAGATTGTTGGGCATGGCCCACAAAAAGAAGAGCGAGGTAACCAGGATAAACGGGATCAGAGCCCCGGTTTGGATCAGTGGCGCAGAGAGATGGGATTGCTTCGGCGGCGAGGATGTCATGAGCATGTCAGCTATTCCATTTCGAAGAGCAGGAGGATCAGTGGTGTGGCTGACGCCGATCCGCAGGGAGAGGCGGACCGGCGCTGGCTATTAAATTGAAGTTGCGCTGCTCCGGGCTAAACGCCGCAAAGGTGAACGCGCAGACCCATGGCGTGAAACATGGCGGCCTTGGTGGCTAGGGCGCGGTCGGCCTCTTCAGCCGAAGCGGCGTAGGCAACATTCACGTGATTGGACGGGTGACGGGCCATGAACTGATTCTGCGTTACGCCGTGGAGCAAAACGTGCTGCACCGGCCACTGATAGGTGACCTCGCGCAAGCGGCGCTCGGTCTCCTGGGCTGGCAGCAGGGTGGCTGTGCCGCGGCCAATGTCAACCTGGAGGCGTCCGTCTTCGACAAAGACGCGGCTCCAGACGATCTCACCAGGCCTGCAAACGCCCTTGATCGTGCCACCGCCCAACCGGAAGTACATCGGCGGCTGCCGTTCGCTCACTGCGCCGGCGTAACCGCCTGCCAGATGCGAGGGCGGTACGGCACCGGAAATCTGGAAGAGCCAGACGAATTGATCTACGTCGCCCTGGTTTGTGGGACCACTATAGTGTTCGCCCCAGCGCACGTCGTGCAGCGTGACGGCCGGATCGATACCCATAGCTGTCCATACGCGATTTGTGACGATCGCATCGACTCCGGCGCACTCGTCGACTTCATTGAAGTGGGGCAGAGGCTGCCCGGGATAGAGCTCGCGGCCGTCGGCGGCATAAGCGGGCGGGCGATCCACATTGTTGAGCAGTCCCTCCACCAAGTCCGAGGCCGGAACAAGATCTTTCAGGCCCTGCTGGTACTGAATGCCAACCGTGTCGCAGCCGAACTCGTCGGCGATGCGCAGGACGGCAATGTACATTTTGCATTGCAAGAGGATCTGCGTGTCGGTGAGGTCGGTCGCTTCGTTGGGACCGGTCAAAAAGCGCATGCCCTTGGCGTCGAGCCAGGAGCGCACTTTTTGCGCCTCGGCGTCGGTAACGGTCAGCATGGCGGCATAGAGGGCCGACTGGCTGAGCCGCTCCTTGAAGATGCCGGCCGGGTTCATATAGCTGTCTTCGACGATGGCGTTGTACATGCCCATACAGCCCTCGTCGAAGACGCCCATTATCGCCTTCTTGCGGGCAAGCTCGTCGGCCAGAGCCTCGCCAAGTTTGCGGTCGGAGGCACCGATCGCGGCGAGATCCAAGGCGCGGACATGCGAAAGATCGTGAGTGACCCTCTCTTCGCGGATCCAACTGCGCAGCCCCTGGAGGAAGAATTCGTCGGTGAAGTCCCTGCTCCATAGCGTCGAAAAGTTCACGCCGGCCTTGCGCAGGCAACCGTTCAGATTCAGCATGCCCACAAGTCCCGGCCATTGACCAGACCAATTTGCCACGGTAAGGATGGGACCACGATGCTGAAGAAGGCCTGGGAGAACGTGGTAACTATACTGCCAGACAGCTTCGGCTACCACCAGCGGCGCTTCCGGATGAATCCGCGCGAAAACATCCATCCCCATTCGCTGGCTGCTGATGAACCCGTGTTTCCGCTCAGGGTCATATGGATGAGCGCGGCGGAGCCGCACCCCTTCTGCCTGGAAAGCGCGGCTGAGCATCTCTTCCAGTCTTGCTTGTGCTTCCCAGCAGACCTCGTTGGCGGATTGTCGCAAATCCCCACTCGCAACCAGGAGAACTTCATTTGCCTGGACTGGTTCAGGAACCGCGTGCTCTGAGATTGTGGTACGTGTCATAAGTGTCTACCTCGGCTTTGTGGTTGTTGAGTGAGTATTGGATCGAACTCGCGCATCGCGAATTCGATCTGAAATCAATGCGACTCGAAATAGTGCGGATTCCCAGCGGTTATCCTGCCTTGGACGGTAATGGGTGGTTTTAACCGAATTAGCGACGGCAGTAGACCCCTCATCAAGGCCGCGAAGATGATTTGTACTGATTGCCTGCAACAAGACATTCCCGAGCGCGGCCGACTCAACAGGACCAGCGAACACTGCCATCTCACACGCATCGGCGGTCATTTGACAGAGAAGGTGGTTCCCGGAGCCACCACCGACAATTCGAATTGAGGAAAGGGGCCGACCACTGACATTGCGCAGTTCCTCCACCGTGCGGCGGTATTGCAGAGCAAGACTCTCCAATACACAGCGTGCATACTGTCCCAGAGTCTCTGGCGCGGGCTGTTCCGAGCCCAAACAGTACTCGTGTATGGCATCGAGCATGCATCCCGGGGCCTGAAAATCCAGAGCAGAAGGATTGATCAAACTGCGAAAGGCGGGAGCAGACTCGGCGGCCGCAGCAATCTCCTCCCACTCTTTGACTTCGCCAGAAGAATCCCAAGAGCGCTTGCATTCATGTAATATCCAAAGCCCGCACAGGTTCTTCAGGAAGAGAATGCCTCCGTTCGCAGCACCTTCGTTCGTGAAGCCGAGTTGGAAAGCGCGATCAGAAATGATCGGACTATCCGAGAGAATCCCAATCAGACTCCATGTGCCGCTACTGATAAAAACGCTGTTCGAGTCCATGTGGGGAATCGCTGCGACTGCGCTCGCAGTGTCGTGTGAGGCAACGGCAATACAAGGCGGAGCTTCGCTAAGGCCACAAGCCGCAGCCACGGAGGGCGTCATCTTGTTGAGGAATGTACCGGGCAGACACACTGTCGGAAAAATCCTCTGAGGGATCCCGAAGCTCTCAAAGACCTTCCTCACCCAAGAGCGATTTCTGGAATCAAAGAGCTGCGTGGTCGTCGCCTCAGTGTATTCAATACTTCTCTCTCCGCAAAGGAAGTATTGAAAGAGGTCAGGGATCATCAGCAAGAATTCAGCTTTCTCCAGTTCACCGCTTCCGCTCACGACGTCGCTCGCCAGTTGGTAAGCGGTATTGATTGACATTGTTTGATTACCGGTCTCTCGGAACATCTCAAGTTCTGAGAGACGAGGCCGCATCTGCTCAACGATGGAGTCGGTACGATGATCGCGATAGTGAATTGGGTCACCAAGAAGTTTCCCACTGCGATCGAACAACCCGTAGTCCACCCCCCACGCGTCGACGCCAATTGCCGCCAGATGCTTTCCGAATACAGAAACTGATTTGGTAATTCCGAGCCGGATTTGAAGCCAGATTTCTGTGGAGTCCCAAACAAGATGGGGGCCCTTCTGAACACCGCCGTTCGAAAATCGATGAACTTCGTGATGGTGGAACTTGTATCCATCCCAGTCCATCGATATGACTCGCCCGCTTGAGGCACCGAGATCGATGGCCAGAAAACTCGTTGACTTGCCCATGCTGCCTGTCCACCTTGCAATAACCAGTTCGCATGGTTCGATAGCGATTCCACGGAGTGGAGATCTTTAGGCCCACTTTCTGCGACCTAGGGGGTCGCAAGAGCCTTTTGAATTAAAGAGTCCTAAGGTGTCGTTGTTCCAAATCCCGAACTGCAGCATTTCGGCCAGATCTCGCCGTCCAAAATGCCCACGAGAACGATAACGTAATCGATTAAAAAAAGCAACTCTTCGGCTCGGCGGCCTCGTGGAGGCTCGCGCTGCTGGCCATCGAAATGTTCGACAACGATAACGGCATCCTTTTAACTTAGGTGGTTTATGTGCGAGACTCGGGGGAAGGACGGCAAAGCTGAAGTTCGAAGGCTGGATTGTGCGCTTTGTTCTATATCACCTGTTATAACGACGCGGTGTTTCCAGGTCGGGGGGGACGCATGATCACATTGCTGCCCGATTGGCACCTGTGCGTCTTGCGCGCGAGCCAGGTGGCGGACTACATATCTCAATCCAATACTATTGATTGACGCATGCTGATGTCCTGACGGAGTCGATTTGTACCATGCCTATACGATTGAAAGACTTGGCAGTGGATCTTGGCCTATCAGTGGTCACGATCTCGAAGGTGCTCCGGAACACTTCCGACGTCAGCACCAAAACCCGGGACCGCGTATTGAAGCGGATGAAGGAGCTGAATTATCACCCCAACCTTTCAGCGCGTTCGCTGATTACGGGCAAAACGTTTACGATCGGCCTCGTTGTTCCGGATCTTCTTCATCCGTTCTTTGCGCAAATTGCAAAAGAGATTTCGGCCGCAATCAGAGCCAAAGGGTACAGCCTGTTCATAGCATCTTCCGATGAAGACCCGGACCTCGAAGAACAGGAGATTCGCCAATTATTGGCGAGACGCGTCGACGCACTTTTGGTCGCGTCAGCGCAGACATCCATTGACAATTTCAGAGAAATTGAAGAGGTCGGAATCCCTTATGTCCTTCTTGATCGGAAGCTGGAAGGACTCAAAGCGAATTTCATTGGCATAGATGATCTCGCAGCCGGGTTCCTTGCTACACAACACCTGATTGAACAAGGGTGCAAACGCATCGCACATATTGGAGGCCCGGAAGTCAGCACAGCCCGCGATCGAATGGAAGGCTATCGCAAAGCCTTACTGGCCGCACAGATGTGGCCATCGCTCGATTACATCGTCAATACCGGATTTCCAGGGAAACCTCGAGGCCAGGAGGCGGGTTATGAAGCGGCAATCAAGTTGCTTTCTAATACGGACCGGCCCGACGGTATCTTTTGTTTCAATGACCCTATTGCGATTGGATCGATGCGTGCCGTCATGGATGCGGGTTTAAGAATCCCGCAGGACGTTGCAATTGTTGGCTGCGGAAACCTGGACAACTCGGATTTCCTGCGGATTCCGCTAACTTCAATTGATCAGGAGAATCGAACAATCGGCAAGAAGGCCGCAGCTTTGGCTCTGAAATTAGCGCAATCGAAATCAAAATCGAAGTTCAGGAGCGAGTTGATTTCTCCAAAGCTGATTGTGCGCGAATCGAGTCTACGTCACTCATCCGCAGGTGACCGGGAACCCACTTCCGCGTAGCGATCGTTCAAACGTACCTCACCGGAGGCCCTGATGTTCCCTTAGTTCGGACGCGGGGAACGGAAGGGGCAGGCGATGCCGCGCTGGGGAAAGAACTTATCAAGTGGCGCATCCGCCAGATCGCCCGAAAACTGGGCTTAACCAGCCCCATGCGATTGCCACCGCATGGGCCTTTTAGCAAAAGTATGGGCCGATCGTGGGGCCTTTAGCATTCGGCTGATCTTGGTCTCGGGCACCATAAGTCTTTGGCGGTGATTCAAGGTCGACAGCATCGCATCACGGTATAGACGGTCAAGCTCAGGAATAGCAGGCAATCAGACTAGCGCCGGGATTCGTGGGCTAGTGACTGGTTGGCACCGGCGAGCGAAGCGTGGCCGGCCAGTCAGCGCCGGTACGTTACCCCAACTGTGCTTCCCCGTTGTGGACTAAGATTCGCCAAGTCTGCGCGCTTGACCACGGATTATCAATTATTTTTCGCCTTTATATTGACTTTATATTTTCTTCATGGTTCGCTCATCTCAAGGGCTTTTTTGAGTTTCAAGCCCGCAATTCAAGCCTCTTGCGACATCCCACGCGGGGCAGAGAGAAGGCGCGCGGAAAGATGAACAGTCTCGATCGATTTATGGTGTACCTTGTGGCTGGCGTGTTTCTGTGCGCAGGGCTCGCGAAGATCTGGAGTTTTCGGCACAGACCCAAGCCGCTCGGAGCGCAGCCAGCGACTCTCCCCTTTAGGCTGCCATATGGATTAGTCATCGTTGTCGGCCTGTTCGAAGTTCTGGCTGCTTTGGCTCTGCCAACGCCGTACAGTTTCTTGCCGCATGTCATGATTGCGCCTCTGGGCATCGTCGGACTTGCGCTGTTAATGTGGGCAGCAGCCGTCTATCACTTGCGCCGCCACGAAACCGCTGTGCCGAACCTGGTTCTGTTCTTACTGGTCATGTTCGTGGCACTTGCGCGCTGGATGTAGCCTGGATTCGCCCTCGTTTCCAAGCCCGACCCATCTCGCCAATCTCAGCCCACATTTGCGCCCAGGCGCTTCCCGCGGCTGGTGAGGACGTCGCATGCGCAATCTTGGACCTCGTGATCCCTGTTTGCGCATGCGAGCGGGGTCGGCTGGAAACACAGATGTAGAATCTGCGACTTTGCCAAACCGGTAACACTGTGTTCATGCTGCTAGACCGATTCGCAGAATCGGTAACCGATATGCGAATCAGTAAGAAGGTATTTTGGATCCGCCGGATCGTCCTCGATCTTCATGCGAATCTGCCGGATGAACGTGCGCAGGTACTCGAGCTCGTTTCCGTATTCAGGCCCCCACACCGACCGCAGCAGCCTGGCATGTGGAATGGGGCGACCGGCATTTGCCATCAAGTAATGAAGCACTTCAAACTGCTTCGGCGTCAGATGGACGGCCTTGCCCTTCTTCTCCACGAGATGCCGATCCGGATCAAGCAAAACATCTCCGATGAAAATGCTGCGGTTGCTATCGTCGTCCGTTTTGCCGCGGCGCACAGCTGCTCGCAGGCGAGCCGTTAGCTCACGCAACTGGAAAGGCTTTGTGATGTAATCATCGGCGCCGGCGTTCAGTGCTTCCACTTTGCGGTCCTCGCTGCTCTGAACCGTCAACATCACAATTGGTAGACGAGGCGACACTTTGCGCATGAGCCTGCATACCTCAACACCACCAATTCCCGGCATGTTGATATCGAGCAAAACCGCATCGAACTTCTCCGTACGCACGAGCGCCAGCGCCTCTTCTCCCCGCGCGGCCTCCACGATGTCAAAGCCAAAATTGCCGAGAATTGTCTTCAGGGACACCCGAATCGAACGCTCGTCGTCCACAATCAGCAAGCTTCCGGATTCCGCACTCACAGTGATCCTCCAGCCTGAGGCAGAGATAGAAAGAACGTGGTTCCTTCAGTTTCATTACTGATAACCCACACATGGCCCTGATGCGCGTCCGCGGCCATCTTCACCGTGGATAAACCCACGCCTGTGCCCGCGGCTAAGTGCATGGTTCCCTCGCTGCGAAAGAACCGTTGAAAGATGCGTTCCCGATCACCGAGTGGAACCGCTGGACCGAAATTATGCACGGAGATCATCACTTCAGAATGACTTTCCCATGCCGACACCTCCACAGCAGTGCCTTCATAGGAGTACTTGGCCGCGTTATCGAGATATTGCGTCAACGCCATCAATAAGAGCTCGCGGTCGCCGCGGACCGTAAGTTGAGAATTTGACACCTTGACCTCCACTGAATGACCCGCCATGCGTCCCTTCTGCCCTTCCAGTACCTGTGCCACAAGTTCGCCAACAAAAATTTCGTCATGGGCCACGTTCAGATCCTGAGCCTCGAGCTTGGCCGTCTGCAAAAGCCGCGTGCTCAATTGGCTTAACTGCCTCGATTCGTCTTCGATCAGCGCAGCCAATTCCTGTTGGGGCTGATTCAGCTTTCCGACCTCATTCAACCCCGCAGTCGCGGTTTGGATTGCCGTAAGTGGTGTCTTCACTGCGTGTGCCAGCGAATCCAGGACCGCGGCCCGCAGCCGTTCGCTCTGATGCGCCGTTTCAATTTCGTTTTCCTTCTGAAACGAAATGCAACGGTCCAGCGTAATTGCCGTGAGCGATGCCAATGCATTTACAACCAGCAAATCGAGGTCACCGCGAATCGCAATGGCGCCGATTGATTCCGCACCGCTTTTTAGCAAACGCCGGGAAATGCGCGTCGGCTTGTCTTCGTCATCCGCCTGTGCAAGGTAGCATTGCTTCGCTAGCTCCCGCTCGTCCGCAGCCCACACTCCGGCAAGATCACTGGCGCCCGATTCCGCATTGAAGATTGCAACCGCGTCCGCGTTGAAAATGCGCTGGATCAGTTGCGCCAGTTGCGGGCCGGGAGGCTGATGGAGATTGATAAGCAGCGTGCTCCGGCTCAGTTCGAAAAGCTGCTCCATCGACCTGCGCTGCAGTGTGACCTCGCGGGACTGAAGCTTCTCCCGCGATGAAAGCCTGCTGACGAGAAGCGCGCTGATCTCGAAGGCGCCTAACGCAACCCAATCCTGCGGGTCGTTGATGTTGAACGTTAAAACCGGGGGGTAAAAAAAGTAATCCAGGCACGCGCACGCCAGTACTGATACCATCGAAGCCTGCCAAAACCCGCATAGGATCGATTCGCACACAACCACCAGCAGGAACAGGAATCCAACAGGCGCCGCATTGAAGTGAAGCACATATCCAGCGAACGTCAGTAGCGCGATTGCCCACGAGCCAGCCAGGGCCTGGCCGAGAAACTGCGCCGGGGTCGTGTGATTTCGCTCCCCGAGAAAGTCTGCAATCGTCATTGCGTCCAAGGCTGCCTGCTTTGGGATGCATGTACAAAGACAGTACTGAGATAGGTATCAACAAAACATAAATAAACTACAAAGAAACTATAGGGCCACAACTGAACCGCTAGAAAAACGGTGTTCTGGCCCCGGGAATCCTTACATGTGCGTTCTTTATGGCTGCGCAGATGCCAATAGACTCTCAAAGTGCGCCGCCTGCTGGCTCATCTGCTGCGCCTGATAAGTGAAGTATTCGTAACGGTCGCGGGACGAGTCCACCGGTCGGGGATACTTCTGGTAGCTCGCGGCATTGATCTGACTACGGCGGTCCCACTCCGCCTTTTCGGCTTGCGCCTGCTGCTCCAGCGCTTGCTGGCGCGACCTGAAGTACGTCGCAAGCACCTGGTATTGAGGTGCTGTATGCGCATCGGCGATCATCTTCTGAAGCTCGACGTGACTGTATTGCCTGGTTGTCTGAGGCTGCGCAAATACAATACCCGCGGATAGCACGAGAAGCGAAGTTAGAGCTTGTAGCCTGCGAATCATAGAAACCTCCTTCTTCATAAACAAGTGTCGGTTGTTTAAGGTGAAGAAGGCATGAACGCTACATAAGGACATTACGCTGTATTGCTGAAGGAAATGTGGCGATCTGATTTGCAAACCATCCAGTAGATTATCTAAGTGACTTACATGACGGGAGTGCGGCCGTCTTTTACAAAACCAAGAAATCTTCGGGCAAGTTCACGGATCCGTTGATCCTGCCGCTTTTGCACGGCTTCTCTCGGCAACAATTCAACGCCAACGCCGATAGAACTCGCTCCTGCCATGATGAAGTTAGTTGCATTCTGCTGGTTGACTCCGCCCGCGGCGATGAGCTTCACTTGCGGTAATGGAACTTTCAGGGAACGGATGTACAGTTCGCCACCCACAGGGGCCGCAGGGTATATCTTCACAAACTCCGCACCGGCCTTCCATGCGGCGATAACCTCAGTGGGCGTGAGAGCGCCAGGAATGGCCACAACATGGCTCAGGAGGGCCGACTCGATTACCTCCATCACCAGGCCGGTGCTGGTGAGAAATCTGGCTCCTGCGTCGAGGCAGCGCTCGGCGGTGTCTTTATCGAGAACGGTGCCGGCGCCCACAACCATTTCAGGAAAACTCTGGGCCAACCTGCGTATGACGCCGATCGCGCCGGGAACGGTCATCGTGATTTCAGCAACTGGAATGCCGGCATGGTACAAGGTCTCCGCCGCAAAGGCCGCCTGATCCGCAGTCTTGACGCGAATACCGGGAAATAGTCCGATTTCTTCAATGCGAGCTGCGACCGTTTTAGAGTCCATGGATCCGATTTGACCTTTCTGGGATGTGTGATGTACAGGTCGACTTCGCAGTGTCTTGCTGGGTCGCTCAGTTCACGCTTCTTATGGGATCGCGTCGTGCCCAACGGCGAGATTCAGTTGGCCGGCGGCTATCAGGTACGACCCGATCAATTGCGCATAGGCGAGTCGCACCTGGCGGTAGTCGCTCTGCGCGTTGAGGAAGTCCATTAATGAGGCGCTTCCGTGTTCGTAAGAGTAAGTCACCGTATCGCGTACCCGCAATGCCTGGTCGTTGTATTTCAGTTTGTACGGCTGGAGCAGTGCGATATTGCTTCGTACGAGTTCGTAAGCCGTGTCCACGTCACTGAACACCTGCGCCCGCGTGGCCTCACTGGCTTGCTGGCTTCGGTCAATGTCTATCAGTGTGCGCTTTTTCTCGCCCTGATTTCGGTCGAAGATGCGCAACGGGACGCTTACGCTCACGCCCAGAGTCTGTATCCCGCTGGGGTTATTATTCGAGGAGTTGTAGGTGTACCAAGCCGCAAAGGTAGGATCGGTCGAGCCGTTGGAGATTGCGAGCTTGTGGTTCGTCTCTGATTGCTGAATCGTCTGCAGCGCGGCTTGCAGGTCAGGCCTCGCCGCAAGAGCAGCATCCCGGTAGGTCTCCAGAGGCTGCAAGACTTCGCTGAAATCGAAGTCGCCCGCCACATCGAATTGATCTGCCGGAGTGCGGTCGTTCAGCATCTGCAGAAGCTGAATCTTGGCCGTGCGCAGATTCACAGTCGCGGTTTCGATCTCTGATTCGTACTGCACCCGTTGCATCTCAATGCGATCCAGGTCGATCTGCGCGATGTCGCCATCCTTCAGGCGGGTACGGCTGATGTCAATGATTTTGTCGTAATATTCGAGGTCGGCTTTTGCCAGGTCCAGCACAAACTTGGCTTCGAGCGTTCCCACAAACGCCGTGCGCAACTCGAAAACCATGTTACGGTCCAGGTCCTCATGCTCCGATTGCGTGATGCGCGTGCCTTCCTGCGCGCTTTCCCGGCGTAGTTCGCGCTTGTGATCGCGCTCGTGCAGGTAGCTGAAGTTGGGCTGTTCATAAGTACCTTTGAACGGTGCCCACACGCCATCGTGCGGAGCGATCTGCGTTCCGTCCGCCAGTATTGTGAACTGGGGATTGGGGCGAAGGAATGCCGTGATCTCCTCAGCCTTCATCTCATCCACGTTGTCGGCGTCGGCCTTGAGCGCGGGGTTTGAGGCCTCAAACTTCGCCTTTACCTGGTCCCATGTTAGCGCCTGTTGCGCGCCAGCGGCCGCCCCCCCGGCGATCAAGATGACCAATCCCATGCACAACCCGCAAAGTGAGTAACGGATGATCGCGGGCGGCGACACGTAACTGACGCACGGAAGCATGAAGGGCTTATTGTGCAAAGGACGCCTCCGCTTCTGGTTCCGGCAGCTTGTCGTCCTCGCGCGCAATCCACACATACAACGTCGGGAGCAGGAAAATGCTCAAAATGAGATCGGCCATAAGCCCTCCAACGATGACGATCGCAAATGGACGCTGCGAGTCCGATCCGATGCCGTGTGAGAAGGCTGCCGGCAACAGGCCCAGCGTCGCCACCAGCAGGGTCATCATGATGGGCCTGAGCCGCAGCACCGCCCCTTCCACCGCGGCATCCGGAATGGTGTAGCCCCGAACGCGAAGTTGATTGATGTACTCCAGCATGATGACGCCGGTTTGTACCGAAACACCGAACAAGGCAAGAAAGCCGACGCTCGAAGATACGCTGATATTGGTGTGCGTGATCAACAACGCCAACGAGCCTCCGACCGGCGCCAGCGCCACGTTGACGAGAATCAGTCCTGCCCACTTGAACGACTTGAACATTGTGTAGAGAATCGTTGCGATCAGCACGATCGTCAGCGGCACGATCATGGCCAGCCGCTTGTCGGCGCGCTGCTTGCTCTGGTACTCGCCCGCCCACTCATAGTGATACCCCTTGGGCAGGGGCACCACCTTATTGACTGTTGCAATCGCGTCTTCGACCGCGCCGCCCAGGTCGCGACCGCGCACGCTGTACTTTACGGCGATATACCGCTGCTCGCCCTCGCGATAGATTTCTTCCGCGCCATCGCTGGTGTCAATCGTAGTGAGCTGAGCCAGCGAGACGCGCTCACCGGAGGGCGAGAGCAGGCGCACATTCTCGATGGCTTCTTTGGTATCGCGATAGGGCTTTTGATAGCGCAGCACCAGGTCGTATTGCGCCTCGCCGATCAGAACCTCGCTGAGCACGCTTCCGCCCACCGCGGTTTGAATCGCATCTTGAATATCGGCAACATTAATGCCGAAGCGGGCTGCAGCCAGTCGATTGACCCGGAAGGTCAGGTTGGGTTGGCCGATAATGCGAAACAGTCCCAGATCCGCGATTCCCGGAATCTTACTCATGACACTGACCACGTCGTTGCCCTTCGCTTCCAGAGTCTTGAAGTCGTCGCCATAGATCTTCACCGACAGTTCGCCCTTTACGCCGCTCACGGCCTCTTCCATGTTGTCTTCGATCGGCTGCGAGAAGCCCCAGATCACACCTGGAACTTTTTCCAGTTGAAAATTCATCGCCGCGATCAAAGAATCCTTGTCCTGATGAAAGACCGGGCGCCACTGGTCTTTTGGTTTCAGATCGACAAAGTATTCCGTGTTAAAAAATCCCGTCCAGTCTGTCCCGTCATCGGGGCGGCCGATCTGATCCACCACCTCGGTAACTTCAGGAAAACTGGCTAGGATAATCCGGGCCCTGTTTGAGATCGCCAGACTTTCCTCGGGCCCGGTGGAAGGAGCCAGTGAACCGCGCACCCAAAGAGCACCCTCGTCCAGATGAGGCAGAAACTCCGACCCGATCACCTCTCCAAGAAGAAACAACGACACAACGATGGCCACGGCGCAGCAGCCAACCGTAATGGCGCGATGTCGAATGGCCCACGATGCCCCTCTCCTGTAGCGGGCAGTCAGGAATCCCATCACCGGGTTCTGCCATTCTTTCGCGCCATACCGGAACAGAATGCTGGACAGCACCGGAGCCACCACAATGGAGAAGATCAGCGCGCCAAGTAGCGCGTACGCGATGGTCCACGCCAATGGCTTGAAAAGGCGCCCCTCGACAGATTGCAGCGTGAAGATCGGTAAATAGGCAGTGATGATGATGAGAATGGCAAAGAACACAGGCCGCTGCACCTCGTGCGCGGCCATGCGAATCTTAGCCGTCGGGTTCTCTGTGCTCATTGTGGTGCGGCCGGCGCTGGCTGACCCGTTTTTGTGCGCCAGGTGGCGGACGATGTTTTCCACCATCACCACGGCGCCATCAACCACCATGCCAAAATCCAGCGCGCCGAGCGAGAGCAGATTCGCCGGAATGTGGCTCAGGTTCAGGCAGATGGAAGCGAATAACAATGCGAATGGAATCGTAAGCGCCACAATGATGGCGCCTCGCACATTGCCGAGGAAGAAAAGAAGGACGATGGAGACAAGGACGATTCCCTCGGTGAGATTGTGCAGCACGGTATGCGTGGTCAGGTGCACCAGGTCGCTGCGATCGAGAAACGGAACAACGGTAACTCCCTTGGGCAGAATATGATCGTTGATTTCCTTTACCTTGGCTTCAACAGCTTTCAGTACCGGATCGGCGTCGGCGCCCTTGCGTAGCAGAAGCGTGCCTTCGACCACGTCGGGATTGTCGATCAGCCGGCCCTGGTCGTCTCGGTAGGCCTTCGAGATCTGCCCCAGTCTGATTTTGGGCCCTTGGTCGACAACCGCAATGTCCTTGATGCGGATCGGCGCACCCGCTTGCGTCTTGATCAGCGTGTCTTCGATCTGCTGCACATTCTCATAAAGGCCCTGCGCCTGCACGTTAATCTGCTGCGCGCCGGCGACAATAAAGCTTCCCCCCGCATTGGCATTATTGATCTGGAGCTGCTGCTCAACCTGCGCAATGCTCAGCCCGTAGCCGATCAGCTTCTCCGGGTCGAGCCGGATCTGATACTCCTTGGTGATGCCGCCGAAACTGGAGACGTCAACGATTCCGGGTACATTCTTGAATTGCTTTTCGAGTACCCAGTCCTCAAGCGACTTCTGCTCCATCACGTCGACGTTCGGATTCTTGCTCTCAATCGTGTACCAGTAAATCTGCCCCACCGGGCTCCAGTCGGTCTGCAGTTGCGGCGTCAAGCCTGCCGGCAATGTCACGCCGCTCAGCCGCTCGAGAACCCTCTCGCGATTCCAGCTGTTGTCAGAGGAATCGTCGAAGTTCATCATGATGCTAGATATGCCGGCCAGGCTGAACGAGCGCAGATTCTTCATGTCTGGCACGCCGGCCATGGCAATCTCGCAAGGCACTGTAATCTGCTTTTCGATGTCCTCAGCCGAATGGCCGGGCCACTGCGTGATGATGTTCACGTAGTTGTCCGCAACGTCGGGATAGGCGTCGACGGGAAGATTGTGAAACGAAATCGCGCCCCAGACAAAGAGCATCACCGCCGCCGCGATAATCAGAAAGCGGTTCTTCAGCGCAAAGTCGACGAGCTTGCGAATCATTGCGCCTCCAGCGTCGATTCGAGTTGCAGAACGTTGGCAACAACCTGCTGGCCCGGGCCGATGCCAGAGAGCAATTCCTGCTTGCTGCCGGCCAGAATCGGGCCAGCATGCACTTCAACGCGCCGGAATTGATTTCCGCCCGCCGGGACGAATACCCACTCCCGGTCGTGCAGGTGCAGCACCGCGTCCGCGGGCACAACGGGATAGCTTTGCTCGGTCCGGCTCGCAAACGTCGCCGTGGCAAACATGCCCAGCCGCAGAATCCCCGGGTTAGGCAACTCGATGCGCACCTTCGCCGTGCGAATCGCCGGATCGAGAATCGGGCCCGATATCGCCGATGCGGCCGGTCAGAACTTTGTCCGGATACGCGTTGAGACGAATCTCGGCCGACTGGCCCAGGCCGAATCTTCGGAATGTCGTTTTCATACACATCGCAGACGATCCAGACGGTGGAAAGATCGGCCACGGTAAAGGCCGTCGCCGAGCCGGAGAGGTTGACGCCGGCCGCCGCCGCCTCGGTCACGTTCTGCGACACGATGACTCCCGAGATAGGCGAATAAACGTTCACCACTTCACTGGGATGATCCTTGTCGACACCCAGGGTCTTGAGTGTCTGTTCCGCCGCAGTCAGGTCGGCTTGCGCATCCTTCTCGGTGTCCTCGGCTTGCTCCAGTGCCGATTGCGAGATTGCGCCATGGATAAAGAGGTCATGCGCGCGCGTGTACGCCATGTTGTCCATGTGCTCGTCATTGACCGCCTTACGATAAACATCGAGTGCTCCGGCAACGTCAGGGCTCTGGACTTTGAGCAGCAGCTGGCCTTTCCTTACTGCATCGTCCAACCGGGCCTTGATTTCTACGACGCGCCCGTTGGCCAATGAAATCACTGGGATCTCGCGCGAGACGTCGGGAAAGACAGAGCCTGTCACAGTTAATTCCGCCGGCGCCTTCATCGTTTCCGCATCCACAAGGGGAAACTGGTCCGGCTTATCCACCGAAACAAGGCTCATGTCGCCGGTTTCGACGACCTGAGGAGTCTGCGGAGCGCCGGCGGATGGAGAAAACTCCGTCTTGCACCCCACCACAGCAGCCATTGCCGCAACACAACCCACAGCGATCAGGAATGATTTGCTTTTCATCGAAGATCCTCGAGTTCCTACGCAAGATCCAATGTGCCGGTCCGCACAACTCGACCCGGCATAGATTGACAAAACACCCGTCGTTGCGCAGGAAGAAACACTTGGGGCGATTCGCTTCAGCCACAGATCCGGCGCGATACGCGCGCAGTAACCGAAAGAAGCGAATCAACCGGCTGAATCAGCAGGATGGATGAATGACCTGGACGGCCGGAGGAGGGCGGTTTCGGATAGAATCCATCGCCGGTACCTTTACTGTCGGGAAAACGAAGTTGCCCGACCCTGCAAGGCATGAGGAGTCAAAACAATGCTCCGCAGATAATGGCGAGATCCAGTCCACGACCGGATAGAGCTTGGCGTGCGTTGTCGCATTGACTTGGTCTTTGCGCTGCGATCGGTCCGTTTCAGCCGCATTCTGCGCCATGACGAGGTCGTCAGTCACAGAAATCGCCGGAAACAGAATCAGAATGGCAGTAGCGAGCGCAACAATCTGCATTGACCGGCTTGCGCCTTTGCGCGGAGCATGAAGAGTCCACAACCAGAACATCAGCGCCGTCAGCACTATCCAGGCAAGATTGAGGACCAGTTCCATGCGCGATCACCTTTGGACTTCTTAGTCGCTCAGGTTAAGAGTTGCTGAAATCTGATCCACTCAGGACCACGCCCGATCTCGAGCGCCGTCCTGAGCGAATCGTTGGTCAGGAGCCTACCACTTCACCAGTAAGTCAATGTCGACATACTGCTCGTCGCGCCGGAGGTCGGGATACCAGACCCCACCGTGATTGGCCGACGGGGAGGGCCCATTGCAATAGGCGGTGACGTAAGCGGGCGCTGAAGATCCGTCTTGTGGGAAGGCGTTGCCCACCTGCCCGATCGCCTGTCCGGCCGGCGGAGCTACCGCGGAGCCGTCCATGCAGGCAAACTCGGTTGGGCTTCCGTTGTTGGCGCCGTAGTTCGCTCCCGCATAAGCAGGTGGCGTCATGCCTCCATGGCCGTTCCAGTAGGGGACGCTTGCGTGCCGGTAGCCATACTCCCAGCGCCACGTGAGCCACTCGACCGGCATGTAGTCGTAGGTCGCCGAGACATCCCATGCCTTAAATGGGTCGCCGGGATTGCCGGTGAAGTAGGGTGCATTGATCGCATCTGACGATGCCGTTTCGCCGTTGATCGGTGGCAGCAGGACCAGGTACCGGCCCGGGTTGTTGAGCTGGCCGCCGCCGAGGGTGAATCCGTGATGGTCATGGCCTGTCCATAAACGGTCATAAATCATGTAACCGATCATGCTCTGCTTCGGCCTTCCTTTTGCGATGGTGCCTCCGTGGCACTGCACCCCGTTACCAAACTCGCAGCCCATGTCGCCGGTAAAGCTGAAAGCCATCTTGTCGATTCCGTGTGCCGTGGGTTTGTCGAAGTATTTGATCTCCAGACTGTTGTCCGTGTGGATGCGCTCGCGGTTCGCAACCCCGAGGTCGTCGTTGCCCAGGCCGTAGTTATTGCTGATCACATTCATCCATGGATACGGCGTCCATTTGAGCTGGCCGCCGAGCCCCTTCCGTGTACCCGATGAGCCATAGGATTGCCAGCCATTGATGATCCATGGCTCAATTTTTAAATGCTCCGTGGGAAAAATCTGAATGCGAATGCCTTGAAAGAACCACGGCGTATTCGAGGAGACATAAGAGGGTTGATAGGCCCAGTTATCAAAGTTGTAATAACTGAACAGCCCGATATAAGACATGAAGATACCGGCGTCAAAATTGAGACCGTGCATTACATTGTCGAAATGGTATCCGCCGTACGCCTCGGAGAGATACCGGTCGGCGTCCGCAATATCCCACTGCCCCTTTGAATAGCTCGGATCATTGCGAATGGTCGCGGTGGAATACATGCCAAATTGAGTCATGAATCGCGCGTGCGCGTGATCCAGGTGGAAGTCGCCGCCCAGGCCGAGTTGCTCCAGCTGGATTTCATTGGTGCGGAACAGCTCGCTCGAGCCGCTCATCGTATCGTCCATCGGTCGATTGAAGTCGTAAGTATAGGTGGTATCGGCTCGAATTTCGGGCGTAAAGAACTTCGAATCAAACGCCGTGTCTTTGTTGCGCGGGTTGCCATTCAGCCATGTCCAGTCCCAATCGGAGAACGCTGGAGCGTGCGGATCCGGGGGCGCAGGAGCCGCAGGAGCAGCGGCCTGATCGAGCGCAGTCGGCGACGCAATCTTCAAGGACGAAGACAAATCTGACGTTGGCTTCGCGGCGCTGGCCAGTGAATTGCTCTTTCCACCGATTAACTCCCTTTCGGCAGCCTTGATCGCCGCAGTGTCGGCGCTATCGGCCAGGGCGCGCGCCTTCTCTTCCTGTACCTCGTTCTCCAGTTGGTCGATCCGGCTCTTGAGCGCCTCAATCTCTTGGGTCACGGTTGGTTGCAACTCTGGTTGCGCAGCGCTCGCTGGCTCGTGCGTCGCGTCTCCACTTGGACTCGGAGTTGTCGGCGGCTCTACGCGAGTCTGTCTCGCCGGGCTGAGATGCAGCGCTCTGCGCAAATCCCGCGCATGTCATGCCAACGGCGAGCGCCGTAAGCGTCATGGCTTTCCAAAGGATGATTCTCATGATGACCTCTCGCTTTCGTCTGGAGTGAAGTATGTTTTTACTGCCCTGTGTTCCAACCGAATTCGAGTGACAAAGTCACTGCGAACGCGACCCGAAGACTGTCTTCAATTAGCGGCGATAAGTTCGCTCGAATTGGTTTTTGCGCCCGGCACGCGAACGGATCCAGTACAGAGCTCATTGCAACGCGCAGCCCGTAAAGAGCGCCTAAACCTTTCGTCCGATTTCCATAAGTGCATTGAAGCAATCACAAATGACACACCAAAAGGGTTGTGTGTTCGTAGACACACCAGTCGTGGCATGAGCGCACACCTATGTGAGCTCATCGGTGGCAATGAAAAGGCTGCCTGTTTGTTGCTATGAAGGCCTTGCAGCGGCCATTCAAATTGAGGCCGCACGTAAAAAAGAGTGAAGACAGCAATGCTGCATTCAGCATCGAAGTCGCCGCATCAAGAAGGCATGAACGAAACAATAATCTTTCCTAAGGCTGCTTTTTCATGGGTTCGAGATTGATAAAGAGATAGAGGTTCTTTATGTCAGGCGTCGAATACTCAACATAGTGTGATTATCGAATCGATTCGGCAACATAAAGAACAGATCGTTGTGACCTGCCCCCTGAATCCGCGCAGAACCGAGCATGAAATCGTATTGGGAATCCGGGCGCATCGAGCCATGATCATGAAAATGGCACTTCGGACTCGGCGGAAGTGCCTCGAAGAGAGACTCCACAAGCGCTGTGTTTGCATCTAGTCCATCAATCCCACTCGTTACCGGCGACGTGTGCATTCTTTGCGCTTTGCGGGTCTCTCGCCTAACTCACATGGCCTTCTCTATAGGAAGCGCGGGGCTTTCGAATTCCGGGGTGAGTCACCCGCAGTCCGTCAATCACTCATGCAAGAATTTCGAACTGGCTATCACATTGAGAAAGATCAGTATCGACAACTCGGCAAATGTCTAACAATGCGCTCGTTTCGCCACGTCACAAATCTTCCCCAGAAACCGGCTGCACATTTGCCATTTTTTGGCTGGATCGGTGTGGAGGAGCCTGGACGGAGAGGCGTCTAACTTATTGATTTTATTGAATGGATTGGACGAGTCTGGATGGGATTGGAAATGAGTTGGCTCCTCAGGTAGGACTCGAACCTACAACCCTTCGGTTAACAGCCGAATGCTCTGCCATTGAGCTACTGAGGAGTGAGTGGCAACAGGATTGTCCTCTCCTACGTTAGCAAACCTCGCGGAGTGCGTCAAAAGTTCCGCCGCCGCTCCGGGAACAGCAAAAACCCGTTGCGGGAATCAGGCCAGATCGGGCCGGAAACGATACCATGGAAAAGGACTTAAAGGAGGCGCAATGCCCCGCATTTCCCGCGTCGACCGCAGCCAATTGGCCCCTGAATTTGCCGCCCTCTACGACAACGCTTTTGCCCTTCGCGGCAACGTTCCCAATATGTTCCGTGTCATGGCCCACCGGCCCGAAATCTACGCCACCATGCAGGCCCATTTTGCCGCTGTTCTGTCCACTGGCACGGTTTCCACCAAGCTCAAAGAGCTCATCATCGTCCGCACCAGCCAGGTGAACGAGACGCCCTACTGCCTTGCCAGCCACACCATTCTCGCCCGCAATCTCGGCTGGACCGACGACCAGCTCTCGCATCTCGCCGAATGGCCTCGACGCGACGACTTCACGCCCGCTGAAAAGGCCGCCTTGCGCCTCGCCGAGACCGTCACCCGCAACGCCAACGCCGTCACCGACGAGCAGTTCGCTGAGCTGCGCGGCTTTTATTCTGAAGGCGAGGTCGTCGAGCTGCTCTGCGCCATAGGCCTCTTCAATTACTTCAACCGCTTCAACAACGCGCTCCAGATGGAGCCGACCAAGCCCGGCGAGGGCGCCGTCGCCGAAACCGCGCCTGAAACCGAAACTGCCGCCGCGCACTAAACCCAGCACGGAAATGGGTGCCCCATCCTAAACGTCCGCCGCGGCGGCCGTTTAGGGTGGGAAAGCACAAACCTTAGTCGGATTCACCAAGAACCACGGAGCCCAATGCCCCTGCAAATTCCACCCGGCGCCTTCCACGCCTATCTCTTCGATTGCGACGGCACCATCGTCGATTCCATGCCTCTCCATTTCACAGCCTGGAAACAAGCCCTCGGCGAATGGGGCTGCACCCTCGACGAAGATCTTTTTTACTCCTGGGGCGGCAAGCCGCCGGTCGAAATCGTCACCGCATTGAATCAAATTCAGGGTCTCAACATGCCCGCCAAGGTCGTCGCCGAGCGCAAGGAGAGCCTCTACTTTTCCCTTCTCCACGAGCTCAAGCCCGTTCCCGAAGTGCTTGAGCAGATCCACGCCCAGCAGGGCCGCATTCCCTTTGCTGTTGTCAGCGGCAGCACCCGCGAATCCATCGTCAAGTCGCTCACCGCGGTCGGTCTGCTCGATCGCTTCCCCATCCTCATCGGTTCTGAGGACTACACCCGCTCCAAACCCGCCCCCGATGCATTCCTCAACGCCGCCGCGCGTCTCGGCGTCGCGCCCAAAGACTGCCTTGTCTTTGAAGACACTGACATGGGCATCCAGGCCGCAACCGCCGCCGGAATGGCCTCAGTCCGCATTCCCCAACCCCACGAGCGCGGCAGCGGAACCGGGCCCGACGCTCCTGCGTAAACCTCTTTTGAGCGAACATCGGGAGGAAGTTTTGTCCGTGAACGCACACCAGATTCAGGTCCGCGACAAACCCGCTTCCCCCGGCGCCCGCAAGTCCGATCTCGCCATCCTCTTCGCTGTCGCCGGCGCTATCGCGCTCCTTCATCTCCTCACCAACAGTCGTTACGGCTTTCATCGTGACGAGCTTCAGTTCCTCTCCGACGCCCGCCATCTCGACTGGGGTTTCGTCGCCTATCCTCCCTTCACCCCATTCATTGAGCACATCGCCCTCGCGCTTTTTGGCGTCTCTATCGTGGGTCTCCGCCTCACTGCCGTCGCCGCACAGTTCGCGGTTGTCATTCTCGCCGGCCTCATCGCGATGGAACTCGGCGGCGCGCGCTTGGCGCAGGTCATCGCCGCCCTCGCCGTCGGCTTTTCTCCGGTCGAAATCTTTGAAGGTCACGAGTTTCAGTACACTTCGTTCGATCTCCTCTGGTGGGTGCTCGCCGCTTATTTTGTCGTCCGCCTCCTCAAGTCCGGCGATCCTCGCTGGTGGCTCGCCATCGGCGCTGTGCTCGGCCTTGGCCTCGAAACCAAATACGCCATCGTTTTCTATATCGCGGGAATTCTTGCCGGCCTCATCTTCACTCCCGCGCGCCGCTTCCTCAAGTCCTCGTGGTTTTGGGCCGGCGTCGCCCTCGCGCTTCTCATTTTCCTTCCGAACGTCATCTGGCTCGCCCGTCACAATTGGATCTCCTACACCTTTCTCCAGCACATTCACAAGCGAGACGTGGGCGAAGGCCGCGCCAGCGGCTTTCTTGCAGGCCAGTTCCTCATCTGCGCCAACGTCGCCGCCGTGCCGCTCTGGATCGCCGGCTTCATTGGCTACCTGCGCGACCGCCGCTATCGCATGATCGCTTTCATGTATCTGGTCCCGCTCGTCGTATTCTGGGCCAGCAAAGGCCGCAATTACTACGTGGCCCCGGCCTACCCCATGCTTCTCGCCATGGGCGCCGTCCTCGCCGAGCGATGGCTGCGCACACTTCCCCGATGGGGCCGCTTCACTCTCGCGTCCGTCTACTTCGCAGGCTTCGCTTTTATCTCCGCCTTCGCGTGCGCTCTGCTTCTGCCTCTGGCAACCAGCGGCCCGCTCAAGCAATACGCCCTGAACCACAGTTATGACCTGCGCGAGGAAATCGGTTGGAACGATCTCGTCCGCACCGTCGTCCAGATCCGCGACTCGCTGCCGCCCGATCAGCAGGCGCACTTCGGCATCACGACCGGCAACTATGGCGAGTACGGCGCAATCGACGTCCTCGGTCGCGCCTACAGTCTCCCCGAGCCCATCGGCACCACCAACTCCGAATACCTGCGCGGCTACCCAACTCCAGTGCCCACCACGTTTATCGTCATCGGCCTCACGCCGCAACAAGCCAATTCCATCTTCACCGGCTGCCGCCTCGCCGCCCACAACGGCAACTCCGAAGGCGCGCAGAACGAAGAAAGCCAGTACCATCCCGACATCTTCGTCTGCGGCCCCACGCGCCTTCCCTTGCCTGTCCTCTGGAAAAACCACCAGGACTTCGGATGATGGATTCGTACCGCTGGCGTCCTCGCCGGCTGTCGTGAGGGCCTCTGGCCCTCACTCGCATTAACTTAACCAGTTGAACTGCGGGATGCAGCGTCGCTCTTTCTATTCCCTATTCGCTACTCCCTATTCCCTGTCCGCTAATACAAAATCACCGCCAAACGATATGCCGTAAACGATCCTTCAAGCCCCCGTGCCGGACAACTTCCCACCGCTGCCTGGCGATAATTGCCCGATGCGAGCCGGTCCACCAGCGCCTTCGGCAGTTCCGTCAAATCCCCGGCCTGCCAGCGCATCACGAAACGCGGCATCGGGCCGCTCTCCCCGCGCGGCATTCCTTCATCCGTAGCGCACGCGGCGCGCGCCAGGCTTGGATCGCGCAAGATCGTCACCCCGCTCACGCCAATGAGCGCGGCCACGCGCGCTTCCACTTGTGCCGCACTCAACTGCTCCACGCCCCGCGAATAGTCGGCCACCGCGTACAAAACTCCGCGCGCGGCCACCACGGCCACGCCCACGCGATCCACATCCGGGCTCAGCAAATTCGCGCGATGTCCCGGCGACTGCATCCACTCCTCGTGAATCGCATCCGCCGAGGGCCCGATCGCCACGTTCTCCTCAATCACGCTGAAGTGCGCGCCCGCCTGCGCCGTCCGCGTGGTCAGATCTTGCTCGCCTCTGTACTGATGCGAAATCGGTCCTTCTGCTGCCATGCGCTCGCAATGCGCCAGGGCCGCCTGCGCCAGCGCCGGATCCCAATCCAGCCTCCCCACGCCCGCCTGGATGCGCGTCTCGTTGGCCAGCGCAAAAATCTGTCGCGCCTCCGCTTGCAAATTGCCTGAGCCGGCATACGGAGCCTGGGCCGCGATTCGTGTCGCAACCAGCGCGGCGAGAAGCAACGTACGCAAGAAGATTTTCATATTGGCTTAGACCCGGCGCTCACGCACATGTCGCTCTCTTCTTTTCCGGAAGGCTGCCATGTCGTTTCTGTCCTCCGCGCATTTTGTTTTTTTGCGGGAAGAACCGCCGCAAAATCCCGCATCGAAATGCGGCGCCCGGTCGCACTTCTACGACGGGACCGGGTCTTCCGGCTCGGCCTGCGCGCCATCCAGAGCGGGCTTTCCCCCGTTCCGATCGTTATGCCGTGCGATCCAGGGAAAAAGAAGCAGTGCCGGCAATCCCACCACGCTTGTCATCACAAAGAACCATGGCCAGCCCATCTTCTCTGACAACCATCCCCCTGACGAAGCCACAACGGTGCGGCCGAGCAGGGTGATCGAGGAAAGCAATGCGTACTGCGTCGCTGTCGCCGTGAACGCGGGAGAGCACAGGCTCGAAATATACGTGATCAGCGCCGTCCCGGCCATGCCACCCGTCAGGTTTTCGGCGGTGACACATAAGGCCAGGTAGCCGATGTGATGCCCACCCACAGCCTGCAACACAAAAAAAAGGTTCCCCGCCGACTGCAATATCCCACAGACGATCAGCGAGCGCAGGATTCCGTATCGCGCTGTCACAACGCCGCCCAGCATCACCCCGGCCACAATGGAAAAGAATCCGAACACTTTCGATGCGGCTGCGATCTCGGGAAGGGAGAATCGCAACGCGATGTAGAGAGGCGTCGACATCACTCCCGCCATCGCCTCGCCCAACTTGTATCCGAAGATGGCGATAAGGATGATGGGCCAAAGCGGCCGCTGCATAAAATCGCGAAACGGACTGATGACCGCCCTCGAAAGCGCATCGCGAACCGCATGCCAGCCCGATTCCGCCGCATGCGGATTGTCCGCCGGCACCTTCGGTTCCGGAACCAGCAAAAACACCACCAGTCCTGCTCCGACGAGCGCCGCCATGGTGGCATAGGCCGCGAACCACCCCGCATAAGCCGCGATCAACAGGCTGCCCGCACCGGAAACCAGCATGCCGACCCGATAGCCTGCCTGGATCATGGCTGCTCCGGGAGCCAGCTGATCCGCGTTCGTGCTCTCGACGCGCCACGCATCGATCACGATGTCCTGGCTCGCCGATAGAAATGCCACCACCAGCGCCAGCGCGGCCATTCGCGGCAAGTTCTGTTTCGGATCGCACGACCCCAGGCAAAGAATCGCGCCGATCAGAACAATCTGGACCGTGATTCCCCAACCGCGCCGCCGCCCCAAAGGCAAAGGCGGGGGCACGCGATCCATGATTGGAGCCCACACAAACTTGAATGCGTAAGGCGTGCCAACCAGCGCGAAGGCGCCGATCGCTGCGCGTCGAACGCCCTCCGTCGAAAGCCACGCCGAAAGTGTTGAATAGGTCAGCAGCAGCGGCAAGCCGCTCGAAAACCCCAGCGCAAGCACCTGGAGAACGCGCGGCTGGGTATAGGCAGCCAGCGTTTGCCGCCAGTTGGTTCGGCCAGGGCCGCGCTTGGGTTCGGGGTTCTCGTTCATCTCAATTTGCGTGCCCGCCTTCTCTCAGCCTACCTCCGCCGGCGCAGCTTATTCTGAAAACGTGAAACTCGGAATCATCTCCGATACCCACGGTCTCCTGCGCCCTGAGGTCTTACTCGCCCTCGCCGGAGTCGACCGCATCCTGCACTGTGGCGACGTAGGAAAAATCTCCATCCTCGATGATCTCGCCAAAATCGCTCCCGTCACCGCCATCCGCGGCAACGTCGATCGTGAAGGCCTCTGCAGCAAGCTGCCCGAGACAGACGTCGTCCTCATTGAGAACCCTTCTCACGCGAGCCTCTACCTCTACATGCTCCACGACCTCAAAACCCTCCACCTCGATCCCGCCGCCGCCAAATTCGCAGCCGTCCTCCACGGCCACACCCACGTCCCCAATTACGTCACAAAAAAAGGCGTGCTCTATTTCAACCCCGGCTCCTGCGGTCCTCGCCGTTTCGAGCCTGCCCGTCACCATCGGACTTTTGACAATTGAACCCGACGGACATCTAAAACCTCAGATCGTTCACCTCCGCATCGTGCCCTGAATCGAACACGCTAGTCTCTGTTCTCACTTCACCCCCCCAGGAAAAAGTCATCCTGAGCGGAGCGAAGGATCTGCGGTTGCTTTTTCAGATACGCGCACGCTGAACCGCTTCTGCGACGGTGGGTCTGTTGCCCACCCCCAAGCTACTCGGCCGTAGCGGATCGCTCATCTGCGGGTTCACCCACCGGTACACTGCGTCCTTAACAAAGTTCACCAGCACGACGTGTCATGTTACGAACAGGGGAGCCGGAACACCCGCCGCAAACCCTTGCAGATGTTTAAGAAGTCGCAGAATCGAGCCTGAGGCGGCTTCAAAATGCCGTCGCTTCAGGTTACCGTGGGAATGCTCTGCTCTGCCCCACGTAATGGGAGAGCTCCTCGTTTTATCTTGCCCATCTGCGCTCCACATACGATCCTGATATCGGCAGTTCATCACCGGACTTTGGTCGTCAGAGTGAAACTGCCTCGTCAGTTTTCTTGAGCCTTTCCCCAACTTTTCGGGCTTTCAATTCACCTTATTCTGTTTTTGTTAAGCCGCGCTTTACGGCGCTTTTGCGCTTTGTCCGGCAGATAGATCGTTTCTTTTATAACCCACGGTGTCGAGTTCTATATGAGCGGAGCAAATAGATGAAACTTATCTCAATGCAGTACATGCCCTTGGCCAGCGCCTATCTTTGCGAAGACTGCCACTGCGTGGGGAATTGCGCAGAGCAGTGCCCGGCTTGCGCCTCCGAGTCCCTGATGGGATTGGCGGGAGTCTTGAATCGCGGGCACTCGAAAGAAAAGGTCGACTCGGCTTTTCGCATGAAAGTGAAAGTGTTCTCGCATCGGGAACGCGGCAGGATGATGCAGGACGAGGTAGCATTCCCGGCAGCATAGGCGCGACTGGCCGGCTCGAATCCATTTCCGGAGATATCTTCCCCGGCTCCGCCGCTTCCCCGCTCAGCCACAAAGTGAGATCGCCCTCTACGCGCAGTCCGCTGTGAACTGTGAACTACGAACTGTGAACTACCTGTACACCGCCGGAATAAAGTTCTGCTCATGCATCGGCGGCCGCACGTACTTCGATTTCATGATCGGCGGCAGCTTCAGTGGCTCCGGCGTCAGGTCGCGGTAAGGAATCATCGACAGCAAATGCCGGATCACGTTCAGCCGCGCCGATTTCTTGTTCTCCGCGTTCACCACAAACCACGGAACCTGCTTCGTGTCCGTCACTGCGAACATCTCGTCCTTGGCCCGTGAATAATCCGCCCAGTGCTTGCGCGACTCCAGATCCATCGGGCTCAGCTTCCATCTCTTCGTCGGCTTGTCCATCCGGTCCTGAAACCTCCGCTCCTGCTCCTCGTCGCTCACGCTGAACCAGTATTTGATGAGCACGATGCCCGATCGCACCAGCATCCGCTCGAACTCCGGGCAGCTCTGCATGAATTCCCCATATTCCTTTTCCGTGCAAAAACCCATCACATGTTCCACGCCCGCGCGGTTATACCAGCTCCGGTCGAACAGCACCATCTCGCCCGCCGCCGGCAAGTGCGCCACATAGCGCTGGAAATACCACTGCGTCTTCTCGCGCTCCGTCGGCGTCGCCAGCGCCGCAATCCGGCATACCCGCGGGTTCAGCGACTCCACAATCCGCTTGATCGCTCCGCCCTTGCCCGCCGCATCCCGCCCCTCGAATAGCACCACCACCCGCAGCCCCTCGTGCCGGATCCACTCCTGCAGCTTCACCAGCTCCACCTGCAGCAGCCGCAACTCGCGCTCATAATCGCAATCCTTGCCCAGGCGCAGCGCCGCCCCGGCGCCATGACCATTTGCATGCCCGTTCGCCCTCCCATGTGCGCAAATCATCCCATTCTGTTTCCAAGCCCCGTCACCCTCGCCGTGCCTGTGCTTCTCGTCTTTCTTCCCCACGGTTTCCTCGCGCTGCTGTCTGCTCGTCTCATCCTCCCTATCGGCTAAATCCCGCTCCAGGATTACCCCTGGCTTCACACACTCCACTTTTTCCTGCAACACTTTCCGTGCCTCCGTGTTCAAACCTGCAACCGTCGCGCCGCTGCTGAAGGCGAGACATCCAATCCAACAAATGAGGTTTCTGACAATGACCCCCCGAAAGATCACGGCCCTGTTTGCCGCTTCAGTTGCTTTGGCTCTTCCCCTTGTTCTGGCCGCCTGTTCACATCCGCAGCCGGTCGTCTACGCTCCTCCTCCGCCGCCGCCCGCTGAATTCGGCCCCGCCGCGCAACAGGGCTATCACGATGGTGTCGAAGCCGCACGCCGCGACATCGCGAAAAGCCTCCAGCCCGACGTCCACCGTCACCCGCGGTTCCGCAATCCACCCGTCCCTCCGCCGGCATTTGAGGAGTATCGTCACGGCTTCCGCGCGGGCTACGATCAGACCTTCCGCGGCGGACCTCCGCCTCCGGGCTACTCGAGCGGCCCCATCTCCGGACCCGCACTCGCCAACACAGGCGGCACTTGCCCGTGCCGCCTGTTCTCACTTCTATTGCCTCCCCCGCCCGAGGCGTTCGCCACTCTTTCCCGCCAACTCCACCGTCCACGTCCACCGCGTACCGCCCACCGTCCACCGTCTCTCGGTAACGTGACGAACAAGGTTCGGCAGGCCGTCCACTCGCCCATGCGCTCCTTCAACGCGCCGATAATCGAAGCTGTGACCGCTCGCAATAATCTCGCTCTTTTAAAGGCCTATGCCGCGTATCTTCGCGTAGAAAAAGGACTTCGCCCGCTCACTTGCGAGGCTTATCTGAGCGACCTGCGCATCTTCTCCGAGCTCCTTGAAGACCGAAACGCCGTCCTCATCTCCGCCGTCGAGGCCGACGTTTCCGCTTTCCTCGACCATCTCCGCACCCACAACATCGATTCCCGTTCCGCCGCGCGCAAGCTCAGCTGCCTCCGCGGCTTCTATAAATGGCTTCTTCTCGACCGACGCATTCATCACGACCCGACCGTCAACATCGAGTCGCCCAAGGCCTGGAAAGTCCTGCCCAAATCGCTCGCCGAGCCGGAAGTGACCGAAATGCTGGAGCGCGCCGCCCTCGCAACCTCGCACCCCCAGGCCAAGGCCACCGCTCTCCGCGATCGCGCCATCCTCGAGCTTCTCTATGCCGGAGGCCTCCGCGTCTCCGAGGTCACCGGGCTCTCGGTCAGCGATCTCGGCCTCGACTCCGGGCGCGTGCAGGTTCGCGGCAAGGGCGACAAGGAGCGCATCGTGCCACTCGGTCGCTCCGCCATCCAGGCCATTGAACAATACCTGCGCGAAGGCCGCCCTCATCTTGATCGCATAAGCTCGGTCCGCAAGAAGCGCCCCGCACCCGGCGAGCGGTCGCGGCTCTTCCTCTCCTTGCGCGGCATGCCCCTCACGCGCCAGTGGATCTGGTCGCTCGTCAAGCGTTCCAACCATTCCACCAGCCCGCACGGCCTGCGCCACAGTTGCGCCACACACATGGTTGAGCACGGCGCCGACCTGCGCAGCGTGCAAATGATGCTCGGCCACGCCGACATCTCCACCACGCAGGTCTACACGCATCTGGCCCTCGGCCGCCTCAAGGCAGTCCATCGCATGCATCATCCGCGCGGCGCCCGGCACGTAGTAGGCTCCGTCCCCGAAGCCGCATCCCTCCCCGCCCCGCGCCCCGGCCCGCAGCTCGTCGAGCCCCGAACCGCAACGCCCACACCCAGCGAGGAAGCCTCATGATGGCAACGGCCGTCGGCGCCCCGCTCCACACCGGGCACAAAAAACGGGTGCCCCAGGTCCCGGTCGTTGGGACCTGGGATAGCACGCCTTCGCACTCGCCGCTTCCGGAATCGGCCGCCGATCCAAAAATCGCATCGTCCAGAATCGCGGAACTCGTCGACGCCTATCTCCACGTCCTCTCCGCTGAGCGCGGCTCATCGGCCCACACCCTCCGCGCCTACCGCCGCGAATTGCATGGCTTCGCCGCGTGGCTCGCCGGCGCGCATCCCCGCCTCACCGTCGCCCGCATCGAGCACACCCACATCCGTTCTTACCTCGCCACGCTCTACGATCGCGGACTCTCCAAGGCCTCCGCCGCCCGCGCCCTCGCCTCCATCCGCAGTTGGTTCAAGTGGCTGGCCCGCAATCACCACATCGAGCAAAACGCCGCGTCCCTCGTCTCCACGCCGCGCCTGCCCAAGCATCTGCCGCGCGTGCCCTCCATCGAGCAGCTCAACCGCGCGGTCGACTCGGTGCTTGACGACGCCGCAAGCTGGCCCGCTCGCGACAAGGCCATCCTGGAAATGCTCTACGGCTGCGGCATCCGCAACGCCGAGCCCACGGCCCTCAATCTCGATGACATTCAGTGGGCCAATGAGGCCATCCTCGTCCGCGGCAAAGGGCAAAAGCAGCGCTACGTCCCCTTGGCCGACACAGCCGCCGAAGCGCTCCGCACCTACATCGCCGAGCGCTCCGCCCGCCTCGCTGCGAGCGATGCTCAAAAGCCCCTCAGCACACCTGCTCTCTTTATCAACCTTCAGTCTGCGCGGCCTCCAGCACGGCGGCCAGGCGCGTCTCACCACGCGCAGCGTTGGCCGCATCGTCAAGCGCATCGCCATCCTGCGCGGCCTTCCTTCCGACGTTCACCCCCACACCCTGCGCCACGCCTTCGGCACCCACCTGCTCGAAGAAGGCGCCGACCTTCGCGCCATTCAGGAACTCCTCGGCCACGAGCGCCTCTCCACCACCCAGCGCTATACTCAGCTCACCACCGCGCAGTTGACCGCTGTCTACGACCGCACCCATCCCCGCGCCAAATAGCGTCGGCTCCGTCATCCACGAACTTGTTCTCAACCCACCACGAACATGGGTGCCCCACCCTAGCTTCGCTAGGGTGGGATAGCACAAACGCACATGAAGCAATATCACCCTGAACGAGCCACGCGACGCGCGATGAGTCGAAAGCCTGCCCTGAGCGGAGATCGTTCGCCGCGGCGAACGATCGCAGTCGAAGGACCTGCATTTGTTTCTTGCTTTGTAACAAGGGCACGGCTTCAGCCGGGCCAATAAAGCCCGCAAAAGGAGTCGGGGCTTTAGCCCCTGAGGGATCCGCCTCTTGTCATCCTGAGCGAGTCACGCGAAGCGTGCGAGTCGAAAGCCTGCCCTGAGCGGAGATCGTTCGCCGCGGCGAACGATCGCAGTCGAATGGGGACCCGCTTTTGCTTTTCCTTCTCAACCCACCACGAACATGGGTGCCCCACCCTAGCTTCGCTAGGGTGGGATAGCACAAACGCACATGAAGCAATATCGCCATGAGTCGAAGAGGAACCTGCTTTTGTTCTTCCCCTATTCCCTGTTCGTACCCCATGCAACATCAACCCTCCGGATCACATCTCATACACAGAGGCTTCGTCGGGCAGCTAACGCCGCGACCTCACACCGAGGGAGAAAGATTATGGCGCAAACCATTCTTGAAAATCAGGCAGCAGTCGAAGATCTCCTCCGCGACGTCAACCGCATCAAGTCCATCGTCACCGATGCTGTAGAAGAGGGCGTTGAAACGGCCCTTCGCGCCGTCAAGCAGGGCCGCGATGCCGCCGAAGACGCAGTCCACGACGCTCGTGTCGCAATCAAGCGAAACCCACTGCAGTCGGCCGGCGTCATCCTTGGCGTCGGAATCCTTATCGGATGCCTCGCCACTTTCCTCGCCAGCCGGCGCGACTGAGATTTCCGGCCCACTTCAGAACAAATCCCGGCCCAGCCGGGCCACCAGCAGCGCAAAGATGATCGTCGGCTTCAGCCCCTGAAACCGGCGTGTCTCTGGACCCTGTCAAGCCCTCCGGCTCAAAACCTGTGCTTCCGATCGTCCCCCAACCCCTGCTTGCTGAATCACTTAATCGCTCATGAACTTTTTCCTCCAAGTTTGCCGATTAATTCCCCCATTTCGCTACGCTATCCCTAGACGATAAAAACAGCGCGTTGATCTCCTCTTTTTGAAAGCTGGAAGGCGGCTTCGGCTAACTCCGCTAGCACCGCTAGCTCCGCTGTTTTTTGCACTTAAGTCCCTTAGAAGATGGCACTTGAATTCAACCCCTTTGGAATCAATGGGTTACAAACAGGCGCCACTAACCTAAGTCATTGAAAATAAGTCACTTGACCTCAAAAACCGGGATACCCCCGGTGGGGGAGCTACGTATGTACAACGGATGTCGGCACATCAAGGCCAGCGGGCTGCCTTGCAAATCGCGGGCCCTCGCCGGGGGCAGCTTCTGCTACTTCCACGCGCACCTTCACAACCGCACCGCCGGTCCTGAACCCGAGCCGCTCAAGCTGCCCGTGATCGAGGACCTCGCCTCCATTCCTCTCGCCGTCGCGCGCATCTCTGAGGCGCTCATCGCCGACCGCATCGACGTCAAAAAGTCCGCGCAGACTCTTCTGGGGCCTCAAGCTCGTCTTCCAGGCCATTACTTTCCAAGCCAGGTACGAGGAGGCGCAGGTCAGCACAGAGGACTCAGTCGAGTCCGTCACTCAAACGCCGGAAGGTGACGACCTCGGCCCCGACATGACCTACTGCTTCCCTTCCATAGGAGAATGTGGCGAATGTGAAGACCGCAAAACCTGCACCGACTCGCCTTTCTACGAAGTCCCGGATGCGGAACAAGACGACGAAGAAGACGACGGCGAACAAGAAACCGGAAGTGAGGAAGACGACGGCGGCGAAGCCGAGGAAGAAGAAGATGAGGAGGAAGAAGAAGAGCGGGAACAAGGCGACTCCAGCGGCGACGGCGAGGAGAGCCCCGGCGACTCACAGGACGATGAAGGTGAAGAAGAGGCCGACGAAGAGAAGGACGACGATCAGGACAACGACGACGAAGAAGAAGATGACGGCGAAGGTGAGGATGACGGAGGTGACTCGGAGGACGATGATGGCGACTCCCTCGACAACGAAACCACCGAGGAACTGGTTGCCCGGGCCAGATCTCTTGAGTCCGTCATCTCCGCCATCGACAATGGAGACATGCGTCTCGCCGCGCGCCTGCTCAAGGAATGAGAGCCCACGGCCAACCGTTGAACTGTCATCCTGGGCAAGTCCGCCACAGCGGACGAGTCAAAGGATCTGCATTTGCTTTTCTGTCTCAACCGACCACGAACATGGGTGCCCCACCCTAGCTTCGCTAGGGTGGGATAGCGCAAACGCACATGAACCAATGTCATCTTGAGCAAGTCCGCCACAGCGTACGAGTCGAAAGCCTGCCCTGAGCGGAGATCGTTCGCCGCGCCGAACGATCGCAGTCGAATGGGGACCTGCTTTTGCTTTTTACTTTGTAACAAGGGCACGGCTTTAGCCGTGCCAGTAAAGCCCGCACAAGGAGTCGGGGCTTTAGCCCCTGAGAGATCCGCCTCTTGTCATCCTGAGCGAGTCCGCCACAGCGGACGAGTCGAAAGCCTGCCCTGAGCGGAGATCGTTCGCCGCGCCGAACGATCGCAGTCGAATGGGGACCTGCTTTTGCTTTTTGCTTTGTAACAAGGGCACGGCTTTAGCCGGGCCAATAAAGCCCGCACAAGGAGTCGGGGCTTTAGCCCCTGAGGGATCCGCCTCTTGTCATCCTGAGCAAGTCCGCCACAGCGGACGAGTCGAAAGCCTGCCCTGAGCGGAGATCGTTCGCCGCGCCGAACGATCGCAGTCGAATGGGGACCTGCTTTTGCTTTTTGCTTTGTAACAAGGGCACGGCTTTAGCCGGGCCAATAAAGCCCGCACAAGGAGTCGGGGCTTTAGCCCCTGAGGGATCCGCCTCTTGTCATCCTGAGCGAGTCCGCCACAGCGGACGAGTCGAAAGCCTGCCCTGAGCGGAGATCGTTCGCCGCGCCGAACGATCGCAGTCGAATGGGGACCTGCTTTTGCTTTTTGCTTTGTAACAAGGGCACGGCTTTAGCCGGGCCAATAAAGCCCGCACAAGGAGTCGGGGCTTTAGCCCCTGAGGGATGCTTTTTGAAACAAACAACGGCGTGAGACATGACGCTCCCCAGCTTAAAGCTCACACCTGATAGCCGTCTTCCCTCTCTACGTCGAGTAGTCCGCGTTGATGTGTATGTACTGCGCCGTCAAATCCGTCGTCCAGAACACGCACGCCCCCTGCCCCTGGTGCAGCTCAATCGTGATCGAGAACTCGCGCTGGCTGATGTACGCGTGCGCCGCCGCCTCGTCAAATTCCGCCGCTCGCCCGCCGTCGCGGCAAATCTGCAATTCGCCGAAGCGAATGTCGATGCGCGAAGGATCCACCTGCGCGCCCGAGTAGCCGATCGCCGCCGCCAGTCTGCCCCAGTTCGGATCGCACCCCGCCCACGCCGTCTTTACCAGGGGCGAATGAGCAATCGCTTTCGCCACACGCAGCGCATCGGCATCGCTGGCCGCGCCGCCAATGCGCAGCTCAACCACATGCGACGCGCCTTCACCGTCGGCCACAACCTGGCGCGCCAGCGAAGTGCACACATCGGTCAGCGCGGCCGCAAACGCTGCGTCGCTCGCGCCAATCTTCACGCCGCTCGCGCCCGATGCGAGCAGCAGCACCGTATCGTTCGTCGACGTGTCTCCGTCGACCGAAATGCGATTGAAGCTGACTTCAACTGCTGCGCGGAGGTAGCCGTCAAGATCGGCGGGCACGATCGCCGCATCGGTCAGCACGTAAACCAGCATCGTCGCGTGCGGCACAAGCTGCGGATGAATCATGCCCGAGCCTTTGCCGAACGCCGCAATCCGCACCTCGCATTCGGCGCCGTCTACACCCTTCAAATCGAGCCGCGCAAAGGCCACTTTCTCCACCAGATCCGTCGTCAGAATCGCGTGCGCTGCGTCAAAAAAATCGCTCGCCTCGAAGCCCACATTCGCGGCCAGCTCCGGCAACGCGGCGATCAGTTTCTCTGCCGGCAGCGGCACGCCGATGATCCCGGTCGACGACGGAAACACTTCTTCCGCCCGGCAGCCGAACGTCCGTGCAACAGCGGCGCACGTCTCTCGCGCCGCCCTCAGTCCGGCCTCGCCCGCGGCGCAGTTGGCGTTTCCCGCATTGATGGCCGCCACGCGCACCCGCCCGCCGGTCGCGCTCAAATGCTCCTTGTCCACAATCAGCGGCGCGGCAATCACGCGGTTCGACGTAAACGCGGCAGCCGCACTGGCCGGCGCGTCCGCCACAATCACGGCGAAGTCTGGCCGTCCGCTGGCTTTCAGGCCCGCTTTTACGGCGCCAAATCGGAATCCTTTGGGGAGGTCGTTGCTTGATAAATCGCTCATGTAGTCAACCCATTTAATCTAGCAGGTAAGAGGCGCATCGGCATCGGCACATGTCAGAGAATGAAATCAATTCGCAAACCTTTCTTGAGATGCGCGCGGTCAATGTCGCTCGCGGCGACCGGGTCGTGCTGCACGACGTCAATCTCAACATCCGCGCCGGTGAGCACGTCGCCATCCTCGGGCCGAACGGCTGCGGTAAATCCACTCTTATTCTCGCCATGACCTGCCAGCTCTATCCCATCGTTCAACCGGGAATGCTGGTCCGCATCTTCGGCCGCGAGCGCTGGGATTTGACCGAGTTGCGACGCCACTTCGGCATCGTGTCCGCCGGCCCGCTGGGCGCAGAGCTGCCCGGCGAGCGAACCGCGGTCACATCCGGTCTCGACGCCGTGATCTCCGGCTTTTTTTCCGCATCAACGCTCTGGCCCAACTTGCATGTAACCGATGAAATGCGCGCGCGAGCGCAGGAGGCTTTGGCGCGAATGGAGGCGACCCATCTTGCTCAGCAACTCGTCGGCGCCATGTCTGCCGGAGAAAAGCGCCGCATCCTGATTGCCCGCGCGCTGGTTCATCGCCCGCAGCAACTCCTTCTGGATGAGCCCTCCAACGCGCTCGATCTGGCGGCTCAGCGCGAGCTGCGCGAAACTCTGCGCGGGCTGGCCCGCGAAGGCACCGGCCTGGTGATGGTCACTCACCATCTCGGCGATATCCTGCCGGAGATCGAGCGCATCATTCTCATGCGCGATGGCCGCATTGTGGCCGACGGGGCACGCGAAGAGCTTCTGACCGAACCCCGCCTGAGCGAGCTCTTTCATGCCCCGGTGCGCATCGGCCGCGACGCGGAATGGCTGCACAGCTGGTGACGCGCGCGGCATGGATGTGCGCGGTCCCAAACTGTGTTACCATTTCGCCAACTGGTCAACCCCGTCCTTGACGGGGTCGAGGGCTGAATCATCATGTCGATTTCCAGACGAGATTTCATAAAGACAACGGTTGCCGCCGGCGCCGCCGCAAGTATGTCCGGCCTGCCTCTGCATGCCGAGCGCGCCTCCGCATCGAGCTTGGTCACCCTGGGCAAATCGGGCGTAAAAGTCACCCGCCTCGCTTTCGGCACGGGCAGCAACAACGGCCACGTGCAGTCCTCGCTGGGACAAAAGGAATTCAGCAGGCTCGTTGCCTACGCCTATGAGCGCGGCGTCCGCTTCTTTGAAACCTCGGAATCATATACGACGCCGGCGATGCTCGGCGAGGCGCTCAAGCCGTTTCCTCGCGACAGCTATCAATTGATGTCCAAGGTCACTACCGACGACACTGGCGACCCGCTGAAGAAACTTGACGAGCTGCGCCGTACTTCGCAGACCGATTACTTCGACATCATGCTGCTTCACTGCCAGGAAACTCGCACTTGGCCGTCCGACACCGAGCGCTGGCAGGACGCAATTCTCGAAGCGCAGCACCGCCAGACGATCCGGTCCCGCGGCGCGTCGGTGCATGGACTAACCGCGTTGCGCCAGGTGCCAGCCACCAAATGGCTCGAAATTGCCATGATCCGCATGAATCACAAGGGCACAAGGATGGACAACGAGAACGACGATTGGAATGCTCTCGGCAACGTCCCCGAAGTGGTTACGCACGTCCAGCAAGCACGCGCCGAAGGAATGGGCGTCATCAGCATGAAGCTCATCGGAGAAGGCACCTTCACGAATCGAGGTGACCGACAGCAGGCGATGCGATTCGCTTTTCGGAACGCGGGCGTCGACTGCGTCACGGTCGGGTACAAGAACACAGCGGAGATCGACGAGGCCATCGACAACCTGAACCTTGCCTTTGCGTAATCAGCCCGCTCTGGCGAGCAAAGGCTGGTGGGCCCGGAGGGATCTGAATTTGAGCCGCTCTGCGGGCGTGAGCGAAGCGTGAGACCGCAGGCGAAATTCTGAGTCGCCTTGGCGACGATGGACCTCAATCTATGGTGGCCCGGAGGGATTTAAACTTGAGCCGCTCTGCGGGCGTGAGCGAAGCGCGAGACCGCAGGCGAAATCCTGAGTCGCCTTGGCGACGATGGACCTCAAACTATGGTGGGCCCGGAGGGATTCGAACCCCCAACCAAGGGATTATGAGTCCCCTGCTCTAACCGTTGAGCTACAGGCCCTTCGCTGCCAATCATAAAGCAATCACTATACTTGCCTGTAGCGCTGCCGCCCCTCCTTAGAGCGCGACACGACGGTCATCGCAGTAAAAACGCCGCTCCGAAGTGTCGAGTTGGCCCGGGTAAGGGCATGGGAAGACGGTCGAATCCGCACAGGCAGCGACTCTCTTGCCGCTGAAGAGCCACTCCAGATTCTGGCGTGCGGCAATCCTTTGGTGGTGACAATGCGAACTCCCGGCCACGACCGCGAACTGGCCGCCGGTTTTCTCTGGACCGAGCGTCAGCCCGAACTGCGCCGAAGCGTTGCGCTCATCAATCGGTTTCTCCTGACTTTGGGAAACCAGCTGAAGAACGTGCCTCCCAATGGCCGGCAACAGTGAGCGGCCATCGCACTCATCTCCGCGCGCGAGCGAAGTGGCTATAGCCAAGGTGTCGAGCCAAGCGGCCGCTTAATGTGATCAGGAGTGGGTCAAAAATGGTAGGCGAGGCGGGAATCGAACCCACAACCCCCGGCTTAGAAGGCCGGTGCTCTATCCGATTGAGCTACTCGCCCACGCACTCCATTATTGTATCTGCGAAGTCACTGAATCACGTTGCGCGCCGCTTGGGCCGGTACCCTCGCTGACAGCCCGGAGGTAACGAACCACCGTGACCTCAGCCCAGTGCACCCCGCCTGCGGAACTGCCGCTCAGGAAGGCGCAGTGGCCTCCGTGGCGCGGTTCGATGAAATCGATAAAGGGATTGGCAAGGATCCGCGCCCTGGTCTCCGGGAAAAAGTGGATAAACGGATCGTCCTGGGCCAGAAGAACCAGCGCCGGAACGGCTACGCGATCGATGACACGCGCACTGGCAGCGCGATAGTAGTAGTCATCGGCATCTCGAAAGCCGCAGTAGGGCGCAATAATTTTCTGATCGAACTCGCGAATCGATCGCACGGGGCCTACGCCGCTGTTCCGATAGACGTCAGGAAACATCTCGGCTTTACGGCGGAAGTGCTGCTTCAATGCACGCAGAAAATGCCACTCATAAATCCGGTTCCGCGGTTCGTGGAGAGCGTCCGCGCCTGCCGCCAGATCGACGGCCGGGCAAACCGTGGCCACTGCCACGAGCGGCGGCCGGTCACCCCACTCGCCAGCGAGTTTGAGTACCAGGTTTCCGCCCATCGAATATCCCACCAGCGCAACACGCTGCAGGCCGAAGCGCTGGGTAAAGTGGCGAACCACTGCGCCCACATCGGCCGACCGGCCAGAGTGATAGAGCGTCGGCGTGAGCGCATCGGACCCGCCGCAATTGCGCATGTTCATGCGCACCACGTTCATGCCGGCGTCCCAGGCGAGCGCCGCGAGACCGCGTATGTAGCGCGAGTCAGAAGAACCGTTCAGCCCGTGCACCATGACAGCCGTGAGCCGGCCGGCGCGCACCTGCTCTGGCTGCCAATGACAATGGCATAGCACGCGGCTTCCGTCAGCCGGGTCAACTTCCACGGTTTCAGCCACCGCAGGAAGTCGAAACTCAGGGCGAGGAAAAAAGTTGCCGACGATGGTTTGAAGATGACCGTTCGAAAGCAAAGGATGCGGCTCAAACTTCGTGAGCCACGTTGGAGATGTCTCGCCCGCCTGGACCAGCACTTCAGCCCGCGTCACAGACGAATACCCCCTGCATGCGAGCTTGGACCATGACCATCCTTTGGCTTTTTCGGGGGGACATTGGGGCGGCTAGTGGGGATCGAACCCACGACATCCTGAGCCACAGTCAGGCGTTCTGCCGCTGAACTATAGCCGCCGTCTACCCTTTAGATTGTAGCATCGAAGCAGATCTTCGAAGACCGGTCCCGAAGGAGCCAAAGTGCCGCAACAAGAGCCATTTTTGCCTCTCCCGGCTCCAGATCCAAACGCCAACGCGGCTGTTTCAGACCGTTGGAATCGTGACGCCTGGATTTTCCGTGACGAGACACTGCGCAAGCTCGAACTCCTGCTCGACGAGGCCTTCCGCATACCGGGAACCCAGATTCGCTTCGGCCTGGATGCGCTCGTCGGGCTGGTGCCCGGCTTCGGCGATGTGCTGGCGGGCCTGTTCTCGCTGGTGATTCCACTTGCTGCGTGGATTCGCGGCGTCCCCTACGTAACGCTTGTGCGCATGGCAGCCAACCTCGGTATCGGCGTGCTCGTGGGGTCCATTCCGATCCTGGGCGACGCCTTTGACGTCGCATGGAAGGTAAACCGCCGCAATTATCGCCTGCTCACCCGTCACTTGGGCCAACCGCGACGCCACACCTGGCGAGACTGGGTCTTTCTGCTGGTTCTGGCCGTGTCGATCGCGCTCGTCTTCGCCATTCCCGTGCTGCTGGTGCTGTGGCTGATCGTATGGTTTTTGCGCCAATAACCGCGTTCGCATGTACCGCTCGGCCCCGCAAAACCGTTCGTCATGCCGTCTTCAATTCGGGTTAAAATCAAGAGGGATCGGGGCGTAGCGCAGTCTGGTAGCGCATCTGCTTTGGGAGCAGAGGGTCGGGGGTTCGAATCCCTCCGCCCCGACCAATTAATCTCTTCCTTTTCGATAAAATGTCCGAGTAAGTGGGACAAGGATTCAAACAATCTTCAGGGTAATTGCGTAGTCGCAGGGCTTCTTTTCCGGCATCACCACAGTAAGGCCCTGCTCATCCTGGGCCCAGATCACTTTGTCGTTGTATCCAAGCAGTTCCACGTTCCTGATCTTCGGCGGCGACAACTGGCTCGAGGTGGCGAGCGGCTTAATGAGGGCCAAGTTCTCTGGCCAGCCCATGATGAATGCGTAGAGCGTGTCGCCCCTGGTCGTGAAACGCACTTCCTCGGCTGTCAGATCTTTGCGACCCGACTCATTGAAACGGGTGCCTCCGCTGGTGGGTGGCGCGGTGGCCACCGGGCCGTCGCCGAAGATCTTCCATGGCCTGCTCGCGTAAATGCCCTCGCTGTTGATCGCCATCCATTTTGTGATCTCGTCGAGAATGACTAACTCCTCGTAATCGAGCTCGCCGCTATTGGGGAGCGGGAAATTTAACATCAGGTTTCCGTTGCGGCTAACGATGTCGACCAGCAGATCGATCACATACTTGGGCGATTTATATTGAGCTTCGCGGTTATAGTGCCAATCGCCAATGCAGCTGTCCGTCTGCCAGGGGTTGGCGGAAATGCCGGAAGCCACGCCGCGCTCCCAGTCCTGCACGCAGGTTCCAACCGCGCAGTCGCTTGGCAACTTGCTGGTGTATACGGCCTGGCAGACGCCGCCATGACGACTGCTGTCCACGTTGTAGAGGTTCGCGACCAGCGCCAGACCGTACTCCTCAAAAAAGATATCGCCATCCGTGTAAAGCAGGTCGGGTTGATATTTGTCGACGAGATCTTTGATCCGATTGAAGTAATGCTGCTTCCACCAAGCCGGCGCCTGGCGGTCGTTCAGAATCCGATCGCCGTACGGATAGTACTTCGGCAGCTCGTGATAAAGATCGGCATAGGCGGGGTTGGCGCCATCGTAAGGCACCCCGGCGAGAGGGCCGGTCTTGTCGCTCATATGCGATGTGGAGAACCAGTGATAACTGGGCGCCAGGTGCTCGCTCACGGCGAAGCGCAAACCCTGATTTTGGGCCGCTGTCCGGAAGGCGCCGACGATGTCTCGCTTCGGCCCGTTAGCGACGGCGTTCCAGCGCGGCTGATACTTTGAATCCCAAAGATCGAATCCGTCGTGATGCACGCCCATGCTGCAGAAATACTTCGCTCCGGCCTTCTTGTAGAGACCAAGCAGATGGTCAGGATCAAACTTGTCCGCCTTCCATGTCGGGATCAGATCCTTGAAGCCGACTTTGGTCGGATGGCCATACGTCTTCACGTGATACTCATATTGCTTGTTGCCTTGGATGTACATGTTGCGCGCATACCAGTCGCCGTATTCGACGGCGGACTGCGGACCCCAATGCGCCCAGATGCCGAACTTGGCATCGCGATACCAGTCGGGGACCTGCCACTCGCGCAGCGACTCGCGTGTACCCTTGAAGGGACCGGGCGCGATCGTCAGATCAGGGTTCGCAGGCACGTCCTGGATTGCGGCACTTGCTTGGTCAAGTTGCCCTTCAGGATCGAAGCCGGAGCTTGCTGCTCGAGATTTGTGGGTAGATAGGAGCGCAGCCGCTCCAGAAATCAGAGATAGAGCTGTTCTTCTTGAAATCCTCACGCCTGGTTGCCCCCATCGCAATTGTCCTGACTCAAAGTCCCAGGATCTTTACAGCAGAGCCAACGGCAGAAACGAATCGTACCCCGCCAGATCATAGTTCCCAGCACAGAACCATGGTCGTTGAAGCACCCCATTGCCGTAAAGTCGAAGCCCTTCCACGAACCCGGTGAGTAAGCCCGGCGTCGCGTGTTGTGGATAAGTCAAGCCGTCGCTCGCTTGCGCGCTATGATTGGTTTGCGGATGCCACCTGCGGTGCGCGCAGCGTCTATTGAAGTCGAATCAACCAGCAGGCAAAGAGCCATGAACGCAGCCATCAAACCACTTTCACACTTCAGACTTACTCTTCTGTTTCTCGCTTGCGCTATCTGCTCCTCGCAGGCTCAAACACAGTCGATGCAGACCAAGGTCCCGGTTGTACGAGAAAAAGTCCTGCTGGACTCCGGTTGGCGTTTTGCGCTTGGCAACGCCGACAATCAGCAAAAGGATTTTGATTTTGCCACCGTGTTGTTCTTTTTCTCCAAGGCAGGCTACGGCGACGGACCCGCCTCGCCCAGATTCGATGACCGGACGTGGCGCACCGTCGACCTGCCGCATGACTGGGCCGTCGAACTGCCGTTCGATGAACGCGGGGATGGCAATCACGGATCAAAAGCGATCGGCCGCAACTTTCCCCAGAATAGCGTTGGCTGGTATCGCAAGACTTTCACGATTCCCAGGGAAGACCTTGGCCGGCGCATCAGCATCGTCTTCGATGGCGTCTACCGCGACTCGCAGGTTTGGGTAAACGGCTTCTACTTGGGAACCGAGCCGAGCGGCTACTCGAGCTTCCACTATGACATGACCAACTACCTCAACTACGGAGCCAGCAATGTGATCGTAGTGCGCGTCAACGCCACGATCGAAGAGGGATGGTTCTACGAGGGCGCCGGCATATACCGTCATGTGTGGATGACCAAGACCAATCCGCTGCATGTGGCGCACGACGGCACATTTGTAACCACAGCGGTGAACGAACCGGCGGCAGAGCACCCTGCCTCTGAGGTCACGGCGCAGGTTTCGGTAGAGAACGACGGCGAAAGCGATATGAATTTCACCATCGTTGAAGAAATCGAGGACGCATCAGGAAAGGTCGTGGCACGTTCCGTCGCGGACAATGCCTTCACCTCTGCTGCAAGTAGCAGCGATTACCGTACAAAGATTACAGTGCCCGACGCCCACCTCTGGTCGCTCGACGACCCATATCTTTACAAGCTGGTCACGACCATTCAAAGCCGCGGCAAGGACGTGGATCGCTATGAAACCATCTTCGGCATCCGCACGATTCGATTCGATCCGGACCACGGCTTCTTTCTGAACGGCAAACGCGTGGAGCTTAAGGGCACAGACGACCATCAGGACCACGCCGGTGTTGGCGTTGCGATACCTGACACACTGAATGCCTTTCGGGTTGAAAGGCTCAAAGCCATGGGATCGAACGCCATTCGCACTTCTCATAATCCGCCCACCCCTGAGCTGCTTGATGCATGCGACAAGCTCGGCATGCTGGTACTGGATGAGAACAGAATGATGGGCACGACTCTGGAGGACTTGGATCAGTTCCGCCGCATGATCGTGCGCGACCGCAACCATCCCAGCGTGATTCTTTGGTCCATTGGCAATGAGGAGTGGTCACTCGAGGGCTCGGTCTTCGGCGAGCGCCTAACCCGGGACATGCAGGCATACGGCCGCCGTCTCGACCCCACGCGCCCGTTCACAATTGCCCTCAGCAGCTCCGGCGCGGGCAGTTCTCTGGCGACAGATGTGCTCGGATTCAACTATTATGTCCAGCACCATATCGACGAGATGCATGCCCGCTTTCCATTGAAGCCAATTGTCGGCACCGAAGAGTCTTCGTCCGAACACACGCGCGGCATCTATGCCGATGACTTTGCTCATCAACATCTCGTGGCCTATGACTTCGAGGCCGATGGCCACCACGCCTCTGTCGAAGATAGCTGGAAGTTCTACCTCGCGCGTCCCTATGCCGCAGGCCTCTTCTACTGGACCGGCTTCGATTATCGGGGAGAGACAACGCCATTTGAATGGCCGGCGATCAGTTCGCAGTTTGGCATGCTCGATACCTGCGGATTCTTCAAAGACAACGCGTACCTGCTGCAATCCTGGTGGACTGCCAAGCCCATGGTTCATCTGCTTCCTCACTGGAACTGGTCCGGCCAGGAAGGGCGTCAGATCACTGTGCGTGTTTACAGCAATGCCGATGCGATTGAGCTGCTCCTCAACGGCAAGAGCCTCGGCCGGAAACCGATGCCGCGCAATTCCCACCTGGAATGGGCGGTTAATTACCAACCAGGAACTTTAGTCGCCCGCGGCTTTGACGTCGATGGGAAGGAGATTGCCGGCGATGTCGCGGCGACTACCGGCCCAGCGGCCGCGCTCCAGCTCGTTCCAGATTCTGCGACCCTCTCGGCCGACGGGGAGTCAGTTTCCGTGGTCACTGTGCGTGTGAACGATGCGGACGGACGCATGGTCCCGATTTCAGATAATCTCGTCTCATTCAGCCTGGTGGGCCCCGGAAAAATCATCGGCGTTGGGAATGGAGATCCAGCTTCGCATGAGCCGGACAAGTATATCGAGACGGTCCAGTCCGTGCCCGTTTTTGACTGGCGTACGCAGGCCATTGATGCGCGCAACTCCGGCCCGGAATCAGCGCCCGGGTTCGATGACTCATCGTGGGTGAAGGCACGCGATCCGCGCTGGGACGAGCATCGTGTCGACCCGCCTGCGAGTATTTTTCGGGGCCAGTTCACGCTCCCCGCCGGCGCAGAGAATGCGGACATCACCCTGGTGTTGCGCAGCCTCGGCGAGACTCAATCCATCTACATCAACGGCCGCGCACTCGGAGTGAATCTTGGACGCGATCCAATTGGTTACACCTACAAGCTGGACCGGAACCTGCTCGTGCAAGGCCGCAACGTGGTCACGATCTTTTCCACACGTTTTGCAAACAAGGCTGACCAGCTGTTTCGCTGGGACGGCCCGGGCCCCGCTGCCATCCAGATCCTCACCCCCCCGCCACAGTGGAAGCGGAGCGTGTTCAACGGACTGGCGCAGGTGATCGTTCAGTCCACTCAGCAGGCTGGGGAAATCCAGTTGACGGCCACATCTCCCGGGCTTCAACCGGCACAACTCCGGATCGTCACTCAGTGATCTCCACGAAGGACACCACTCTTTTCGACTTGCCTCGAGCCTTCGCACCTCGGCTTATCACCGAATGACCCGACTACGCATCTGCCTGTTTCCCATGCTGCTCTGCGGTATGTTTCCCGAAAACTCAGACATTGCCCTCTTCTTTTATTGACCGATTTCGTAGCGCACCACCGCCAGCGCTGTTTCATAAGCATAGCGAGCATTGGTGTTGTCTATTTCAGCCTGCGTCTGGTTGAGTTGCGCCTGGCTGATCTCGACGATGCCACTCAAGCCGATCTTGTAGCGCGCCGACGCCAGATCGAGCGCCAGGGTGGCCTGATCGAGCAATTGCTTGGTCAGGGCGATGCGCTGATAGGCAGTTTGCGCGTTCAGAACCGCCGTGCGCACGTCGCGAGCGATCGTGTTGCGCAGATTGCGCACATTCTCCTGGGCGGCTTGAGCACGCAGTTTCGCGTCCTTGGCCTCGGCGTTGAAGAGAAATCCGTTGAAGACCGGGATGTTCAGATTGGCTCCTGCGGCGCCGTACCACGAAGACTGGATCTGGTCGGAGCGCACCGGAGTGCCGCCCACCGTGGCCAGAGCGGAGAGAGTGGGCAGCCAGAGATCGCGCTCCGCGGTACTGAACTGGCGGGCAGCGAGAAAATTGTCGTTCATTGCCGCAAGGTCGGGGCGCGCGTTGAATGCGGCGTTGACGAGCGCTTCGGGATCATTTGGCGCAGGCGGCGGATTGCCGTCGGTCACATCGACAAGCGTGTACTGTTGGTCTTGCTCTGAGCCGAGCACGTCATTCAGAGTGGCCATGGCCGCCTGCTCGCTGTTCTGTGCATCGAGCAGTAATTCTTTAGCCTGCGAAGACTGGACGTCGGCAAAGCTGCGGTCGAGATCGGAGCGAATCTTGGCTTTAGCCAGGGCGCCAACCTGTTCGGCCGTCGCCTGGCGCTGGTTGAGCGTTTCCTGTGCCACTTTCAGCACCGCCTGCGCCGTGAGCGCCTGATAAAAGGCCTGATCGACGGTCAGCGTAATATCGAGTTGCGTAGCGCGCGCGTTTTCCAGCTGCGCCTTCGCGGTGGATTCGGCGCTGAGCACAAGATTGTGCGTGCGTCCAAAGTCTGTGATCAATTGGCTGACGTTCAGGCCGCCGGCCGCGCGATTGTAAACGGTTGGATTGTTCAGCAGCCCCGCGGTAATCCTGCTGTTTTCATGTGCGTCTACGGCGGTCAGATTGCCGGTGGCCATCGGCAGTTCCGCTGAACGCGCCTCGCGCACAGCTTGGCCTTCCGCAAGTGCGATCAAGCGCGCCACGCTGATGTTTGGATTGTTCCGAATCGCCATTTGCTCGGCTTGCGCGAGGGTCAGCGATGGCCCCGCAGGCGGCGCGGCCGGCGGTGAGGTGGTTTGCGACTGCGGATCCTCGGCCGTGGTTGAGATTGAATCCTGCCTCAGGCTAGTGGCAAGTTGGCTTGCCGGCGCGTCGGGAAGCGGAGGCTTTTGCGCAGGCGCCGCCGCGGGCAATGCCGCCCAACAAGCGGCGTACAGAAGAAAATGAAAGGCGGTTCCAGTTGGCTTACGCATGGTCGATTCCCTCTGCAGCACCTTCTTCACCGCGCCGGCCGTGGATAAGGAGATACACGGCCGGGACCAGAAAAACGGTGACCACGACGGAAAAGGCGAGTCCGCCGATGATGGCGCGCGCCAGCGGCGCATATTGTTCGCTACCGGCTTCGAGACCAAGAGCAAGTGGGATCATGCCCAATAGAGTGGCCAGCGAAGTCATCAAAATCGGACGCAATCGAACGCGGCATGCTGTCACCGTGGCTTGCAGCAGCGGCTCTCCCTCCCGGTGAAGGATTCCGGCGAACTCGACAATCAGGATGCTGTTCGAGACCACGATACCCGCCATCATGATTACGCCCATCAGCGACATGATGTTGAGCGTGCTGCCGGTGATCAGCAAAATCAGAACCACACCGGCCAGTCCCGGTGGAATAGCGAGCAAAATGATAAAAGGATCGATGAACGAAGTGAACTGCGCCATCAGGATCAGGTAGACCAGCAGAACGGCAATAATCAGGCCGTAGCCAAAGTCGTGAAAGGCATCATTCATGCTCACGACGGCTCCGCGCATGTCGATCACCGTGTTGCGATCGTGCTTCGTGTCAGCTAGAAGACGATCGATCTTCGCTCCGACACTTTGCAACGCCTCGGTTTTGGTGGACACAAAGATGTCGATCACGCGGCGAATCTGGTAGTGATCGACTTCGGTGGGTGTATTGATTTCTGAAATGTCGGCCACCTCGCCGAGTGGCACGTAGCCCGCGGCGTGGTCGCCGCTGAGGAGTTGAGGCGACGCAGGGTCGGCCTGCTCGCTTTCCTGCGCCGGAGCGTAGCCCTCGGGCCGCACGCCGCGCAACGGGATGTTCTTCATGTCCTCGAGCGACATGTTGTTAATCCACTGGTTGGCATATTGCACGGTGACCATGTAGTTGTTTCCGGTGCGCGGATCGATCCAATAACTCGGCGCCACCATGCCGTCGGAAGTGAGCGCTGTGATCACGTCATCGACTATTTCGCGTGTTGACAAGCCGATCAGGCTGGCGCGCTCGCGATCGATGTTGAGCGCCAGGCCCGGATAGTTCACGCTTTGCGGAATGTAAACGTTGCTTACGTTGGGCATGGATTGGATCTTTGCGGCCAGTTGCCGCGCCAGATTGTAGGCGCCATCCATGTCGTTCGATTTGATTTGCACATCGATCGGCGCCGGCAGTCCCTGATTGATGACCCCGTCAACCAGGCCACCTGCCTGAAAGTAGGTCGATAGTTCCGGCATCTGCCGCGAGAGTGCAGCTTGCACGCGACGCATGTACTCGTAGCTGCCGATACTGTGGCCTTCTTTCAGGCTTGTCTGCACGAATGCAGTGTCCATCGAGGCATTGGTCGTGTAGATGGCCGAAAGATCCGGATAAACGCCGATGTTCGACACAATCATGCCAAGGTCCTTCGGTTTCACAACTCCGCGAATCACGTTTTCGACCTTCGCAATATAGTCATTGCTCACCTCAAGGCGGGTCCCGCTGGGCATATGCACGTTGATGATGAATTGTCCGGGGTCGGTGCGCGGAAAGTAAGCGCGGCCGAGAAATGGGAAGCACACGGCGAGAATCAGCGCCAACCCGCCGAGCATGACTGCGGTTGCGAGTCCCGGTCTGCGCAGCACCTTGTAGGCAAAATTCTCATAAGTGTCGAGAAGGCGCTGAAAATGCCCGTTAAAGACAATCAGAAAGCGTTTGAAGAAATTCGGCTTGGTCCCTTCAACGGCATCGACGTCCCCCTCGTGTTCCCGGCCCTGAGATCCTGGCGAATGAACTTCGCGCAGAAAAGCGGCACGACCGTCATGGCAAAGAAATAGGATGCGAATATCGAGAACACGACGCCCAGCGCGAGCGGGCTAAAGATGTACTTGCTGACGCCGCTGAACGAAGTTACGGGAAAAAACACGATGGCGGTCGTGAAAGTGGCAGCCAGCACAGCCATTGAGACCTCAGTGCCGCCCTCCGCCGCCGCAACCGGCGGGGACTTCCCGAGTTCCATGTGTCTGAAGATGTTATCGAGCACGATAACGCCGTTATCGATAAGGCGCGAGAAGACAAGTGCCAGTCCGCCCAGGATCATGGTGTTAATGGAGCCACCCATGAAATTGACAATCAGTAGACAGACCAGCATGGAAAGTGGTACTGCGAGCAGGACCGCAACGGTCGCGCGCGGGCTGCCGAGAAACACGAGAATCATCGCTCCCGTCATGATCAGTCCGATGACCGCCTCGCGCGTGACGTTGGCGATGGCCAGCTTGACAAAGACTGACTGATCGAAGACCACGGCGGTTTTAAGAGTATCGGGAATATCGACGAGTTTTTTGACTGCGGCCTTGATGCCATTCACGATCTCAATCGTGTTGCTATCGCCGCCCTGCTTGAAAATAGGGACGTAGACCGAGCGCTGGCCATCGATGCGGACAATGTTGTACTGCAATGCGCCGGAGTCGACGGCCTTGCCGATGTCTCCGACCAGGACCGATGAGTTGCCCGCTGACTTGAGCGGCATGTCGTTCATCGCGTTGGCGTCGGGAAATTGGCTATTGGCGTAAATATTGAAGTCTTTGGAGCCGATACGCACATCGCCCGCGGGAAGAATTAGGTTGGAGTTATTCACCGCGGTGACGACATCGTTCAGGCTCAGGTTGCGCGCCTCAAGTTTCAGCGGATCGACGTAAATCTGGATTTGGCGATATGTCCCTCCGTATGGCTGCGGAACCGAGGCTCCTTGCACGTTGGAGATTTGGTTGCGCACCTGGAATTGCGCAAGGTCCTTCAGGCGCGTCTCGTTCAGGCCCTCGCCTTTGAGCGTGACCAGGCAGACCGGCTGCGTCGACGCGGTCATCCCCAGCACCACGGGCGGCAGCGTCCCGGGAGGCAGACGGCGCAGGTCGGCCATAGCGAGGTTGGCAATATTGCTCAACGCCGCATTAGGATCGGTGCCCGGCTTGAAGTAGATTTTGATCAGGCTCACACCCGTCAAAGAACGCGATTCGCTGTGATCCACATTCGCGGCCAGCGTGAAGAACCGCTCGAAGGTGTTGGTGATGTCCGCTTCGATCTGCTGCGGCGGCATGCCGTTGTAAAAAGTTGCCACGACCACCACGGGCATGTCGATCGGCGGAAATAGATCCACCGGCATGCGTGCAACGGTAACCGTTCCCACAAGCATCACGATGAGACAAAGCATGAGAATGAAAAACGGATAGCGCAAAGCAAAGTTCGGCATTATTGGCTCCCTCCGCTTGCGCCGGCTTTCAGGTCGATCATGCCGCCCGATTCCTCGACGGTTTCAGATGCGGGCGTCGACGCGACTATCGGGTTCACCTCTTCATCCTCGTGGTACTTATCTTGCCCACCAGTCAGCACGCGGTCCCCCGGCTCCAGCCCACTTACCACCTGGGCCAGCTTCGATCCCTGCAAACCAACCTGAACGGCGCGGATGTGAATGTGGTTGTTCGCTCCGAGCACGAAAACCGTCTCCTGTTTTTGCTGATTCAAGACCAGCGCCTCAACAGGAATCGTGACCGCGTTCCTGACGCTGGCAAGCTCAAGCGCGGTGTTGGCATACATACCCGGCGCAATGGAAAGGTCTTTATTGTCCACATCCACTTCGGTTTCCATCGTCCTCGTTTCGAAACTTACGTTGCGGGTAAAGCGAACGATCTTGCCGGTAAAGGAACGATTGATGGCGTCAACTCGAACCTCTAGTTGGTCGCCGACGTGAACATATTTGACGTCGTTTTCGGGCACGGGAATCCGCAGGCGAAGCAAAGTGCTTTGTGACAGCCGGACGATGGGCAGCGCCTGATCATTGGATCCCGTACCGCCCTGGATGAGTGCACCCGTATCGGCGTAGCGCCAGACAACCACGCCCGCGATGGGCGCGGTTACGGTGGTGTAATTCTCCAGCGCCTGCACGCGTTGGTTGTCGCTGCGGGCCGCTTCAGCGTGTTGCTGCGCGGCGGCCATTGCGGACTTGGCGGCGTCCACCTGCGCCTGCGAGCTCAGATCCTTGGCCTGCGCGTCGTCCAATTCCTGTTGCGCAATCAGGCCGGGCCTCGTTGCCGCTGCCTGTTGCAACCGCACGAACTGTGCATGGACGGCGGAGTACATTGCTTCTGTGCTCTTGACTTCCTGCTGTGCCCGCGCGATCTCCTCCTGGGTTTGTTTCAGATCGAAGGAGGTCTCTTGAAGTTGAGCTTTGAGTTCTGGAACGTCGAGAACCGCGAGCGTCTCCCCTTGGTGCACAATATCGCCGATATCGACATTGATGTGTTTCATGTAGCCGCTCACCTTCGGGTGTACATCAACCACTTGATACGCCTGAAACTGTCCTGCCAGAGTGAGCGTGTGTGCGATGTCGCCGCGCTGCGCGACTGCGACACGTGCTGAAGGGATGGTGGCTGCGCTGGCCCCAGGATCCGCTCCGCCGGAACGGCACGAGCTGATGCCAACGGCCGTGCTCGCCGCCAACACTAAAGATAGAATTCGTTTGAGCATGTGGAACCTACTCCTGATTCCCCGGATCGTCTACCGCCGCGGTGCATCGGAACAATTGGGAACTGCGCCAGGGAAGGGCGGGTGGCATTCATTTGGATGCTGCGCCCCAAAAGCTGGTTGACCATTTGTTGTTTACCGTGGCGTTTATGATTTGTGCTTGCCGCGCGATTTTTCTCGCCATAGCAAGCTCCATCGCGCTGAATCCGAGCAGACCTATCCCGCACGATTCCTCGCGGCAGGACAGCCACGGATCAAGACGCAACCATTGAAGAATTAAAAAGCAGGCGGAGGACGGAAGAGATTAGCAAATGAAAAACCAGCAGCGAGGAAACGCAGGTGCTCGTCGGGCAAGACATCTTCGAGGCCGCGGACAAGAAGAGCGGTTAACATCGCCGTCGCGATTTGAGGAAGCAATGCAAATGTTGCGCCGGGATGCGTCGGATCCGGCGCAGGCACACCATGCTCTACGACCTGGGGCGAGGCCGCAGGCTGCGCCTTTGCGGCGCGAACATTTCCGCCGAAACCGGCCGCCGGGCCGTACCACGCTGTCTTGGCTTCAATTGCAAAAAGAAATGCCAGCAGACACAGGCAGAGGGCAAGTGGAGTGCGCCGATAGGACGGGGAAGCGGCGAACCATCCCGACATAACGGCAGTTTATCACGCATCTGCCGGGGAGCCGCGGCCATCACTCAAGCACACGCTTCCTACCGTTTGAGCGGCTCTCCTGTCGGCAGAAAGGCCAATCCATGAAAATCAGCGCCCGATGCCAGCGCATCTCTGATTTTTTCCGGGTTGGCGCCTGCACGATCAACCGCATCGAGCAAGAGACGCAACGCCGAAGCTGGCGTGCTCTGGGATGGCAACCGGAAAATCCATGGAATGTCGGCTGAAGTCAGAGCCTTGTCGCTGCTCAGAGCCACCACCGGAACGAAGCATTTCAGTGCCAGTTGCTCCGCAAGATGGCTCGCATCGCGATCCAGTGCCACAATCGCCAAAGCATGCTCGTCCATCAGGGCATGAACCAGTTGAGTTGAAGCTGCGCCCCAGTTCTGCGCGCTCTCAACTGGCAGAATTGTCCACTGCCGGCCCCCGCGCTCTCCGTCGTGTAATGCACTCAAGACTTCCGGCGACCCCGCAATCTCCGCGGCTTGCGGTCCAAAGAGAATCACGCGCACCGGTCCGGGCGGCAGGTCCGCGGATCGCGGGCCCGCGAAGCTCACGCCACCCTCCCCGATCCGCGCATACGGCGTTGCCTCAGGAGCGAATGATTTCTCTACATCGACGGCGCGCTTCTCTTCCGGTTGTTTCTCCATCGTTGCAGGCCGGTAAGTAATCGCGCCGTGCTCCACGGTTCCCAGGTACATCGGCGCGACATTCTTCTGGTTGGGGTCGAAGACCATGTGCCCGGTCACGCCGTCGTACTCTTCGATGTCTGCAAGCGCGTCATGAATGCGCGCACGATTCAGACCGGCCTTGCAGATCGAATCAAGCAGCGCATTCATGGCGTCATAGGCCAATGAAGCAAACTGCTCTGGCGGCTCGTGGAATCGAGCCTCGAAACGGCGATTAAAGTCAAGCCAGCGCGGATCCTTGCGCGATGGGTCATAAGGGAAAACAGCTTCGAAGCCCTCCGCGGCGTCGCCGGCTTGAGCCAACAGATCCGGACCCAGCGTACGGTAAGAACCGAACACGCGCTGTTTCATGCCCATGGCGCGCATCTGTTTCAAAATACCTGCGGTTTCGCTTTCGTCAGCCCAGAGCACAATCCCGTCGGCGCGCGAATCGCGGATGATCCGCAGCTCGCGTGAAAAATCCGTGTCGCCCGGCAGGAACTTCTGCTCGATGACGACGGGGTGGCCTAGCCGCACTGATGCATTCCGGAACTTCGGAACACCCATGCGGCCGTAGCGGTTGTTCACCCTGAGCAGCGCAACCCGCTTGAGGCCAACTTCGGTGTAGATATGACGGGCCAGCGTGTAGGCCTGCACGCGATCGTCCTGCAGATCCGTGAAATACCACGGAATATAAGTCTCCGGAATCGTCGGATCGGTCGATGCGGAATTGACAATTGGAATCTCGGCCTTCAGAGCCACACGCAGAATGATATGAGTCGATTCTGAATTGATCGACCCAAAGATAGCCCAGTCCTGATCGTCATAGATCATCTTCACGGCTTCGTCCGCCGCGGAACCCCAGATTGTTGGTTCTGTCGGGCGGCTGTTCCCGTAGACGGCATTTGCCTGCCAGTTGTTGTAGTCGTTATGCACCATGAGCTTGAATGGTTTGCCGCCATAACCGCCGCGCGCGTTTGCCTCTTCTACTGCCAACTGCGCACCATGGAACATCCTTAAGCCGTTCACTTGATCCGGACCAGGCTCGACCGGGCCGAAGAATCCGATCCTGACCTCCGTGACATCCTTGGGATCGGGCACGTCGCGTCCGGCCCCGGTGTAAATGTTGGGCTCGAGATAATTTTCGGAGTACGGTTCTTCGAATTTGGAGTAAGGCCTCAAATCCCGCGGCTCACCTGCGTAGGGCGTCACAATCCGGTCGCGTGGCGGTCCGGGCGGATGCTTGCCGCACTCGCACACGCTGTTGCTCTGTGCACCAAGTGAAGCAGCACAGCTCATAGCCAGTGCGCAAACCGCAATGGACGTGAATCCGTGGCGCATTTCCTTTACTCCTTGCCGCTGTCGGCCTTACCCGTCCGGAACATGGCAATCGCTTCAATCTCCACCAGCAGTTCCGGCCGGCACAGAATTGCCTGGATGCCCGTCGACGCCGGCAGGGGATCGAGCCCCTGCTCTTTGAAGAACGCCGTGCGCTCTTCGTTGAAAGCCTCGTAGTCGCGCTCGATGTCGCGCAGGTAGCACGTTGTGCGCACGATATCGTGCCATGTGCAGCCTTCGCTGGCCAGCAGTCCACTGATGTTGGCGAGGGTGCGCCTCATCTGCGCACGAAAGTCGCCGATGTGCACGCTGACGCCGTTCTCGTCGATCGACGCCGTGCCCGAGATCAGCAAAATCGTCAAGCCATTCAGATCGATCCTCATACCGCGCGAAAACGAACTTGGTTTCGCGTAGGCGAACGCTTCGTTCAGCACTTCCCGGTTTGTTATGGCGCGCTTCTTCACCGGCTTCTGCCCGATGTTCTCCAAAATCTCAGCAAATGCACTCATGGTGTTGGCTCCTTTTCCTTCATCGTTGACGAATTCCGTGACTCAATCCCTTGGCTGTGGCGACCCAGATGTCGTTGCCCTGAAAGTCGATTCCCAGGATGTAGTTGTGTGCGGGCCCGCTGGTCACGGGAACCTCTGTGACCTTCCCTTTCGCGTCGCGTACTGTCATGACCGGATTGTGCAAGCGAAGCGAACGTGTGTAAACGGCCCAGTTCGCGCCGTCGTAGTACGCCAGCCCCTTATCCGTGCAGAACCAGGCGTGGTTGGCGTCCACCGCCTTCACATAATTCGTGAAGTTTGAGGGCAGACCGCTGTCCTTGGTCAGAAAATTATGCCAGTAACGGCCGTCGTATCGACTGTCACCGAAGTACGTCGCAGCCCAGACAATGTTGTCGACGTAGCTAACCGATGAAACAATGTCGTGAATCAGGCCCTGGTCTTTGAAAAGAACCAGTTCGGTCTCGCCGTCGGGATCGTCATACAGATCCCATCGCCCCGTTTTCTGGTCATACTCGAGCAGCCCGCTGCCCCAAACGGCGAAGTAGACCTTGGTCGAAGTGGCCGAGACTCCGTAGACCCAAATCTCGCGCATGGGGGTGTTGCGCTCGTTATAAAGCGACCATTCCCCTGTGCGCAGATTGAGACGGCCGGCGCCAGACGCTGTCGCCACCCACACGTTCTCGCCTTCCACTGAAACCCCGTACACTACATCGTTGCTCAGTCCCGAGTTCAGCTGAGTGTAGCTGGCAATCCGTCCGCCGGAGATCCGGCTCAGCCCCCCCATGGTTCCGGCCCATACATCCCCGGTGCGCTTGTCCAGCGCCAGTGAAAGTACGGCGCGGTGCGCCAGGCCGTCCTTCGTCGAATAGGTCTTCCACTTTCCGTCTTCGTAGAGACCCAGCCCATCGTCTGTACCTGCCCAAACCCTATCGCCATCCACCAGAACCGCGTAAACGTGATTGTCGGGTAGGCCGTCGGCCGTGGTGAAGTTTTCAAACCGGAAGCGCGGTAGTTGCGGAACGGCCTCTGCCGCCGCTGTTCCGCGAGGTGGATGCTGGGCCGCCTGAGCGAATCCGCGGCGACCAGCGGTCGCAGCCAACGTGACCGCCAACAGCGACACCGCAAGCCATTTTCTCTTGGCAAACATCTTCATCGCGTCCTCAGGTATTCGATCAGGTCGTTCAGTTCGTCCTTGGTCAAGTCGTTGGTGCGGCCGTGCTTGTCATCGGGATTGTAGATAGTCCAGATCTCTTCCATCGTCCGTGCCGATCCATCGTGCAAAAAGGGTCCCGTCATCGCAATGTTGGTCAGTTGCGGCGTCTTAAAGATTCCAGTGGTGTCGGTGGGCTTGCGCGTCCCCACGTCAAACAGCTTTCGGTCGGTTCCCTGTGGCCCGCTGTGACAATAGGCGCAGCGGTTTTCGAGCGGAATCGGCTTGCCGAAGTTGTCGACTGTGCGCTCGAAAATCGCCTCGCCGCGCTCCTGCGCCGGCGTGAGTTCCCCGCCCGGAAGGCGCCAGCGGTTCGGCCGTGGGGGGAGACTGCGAATGTAGAGAACCAGATCCGCCAGTTGCAGGTCGCTGTAATTCTCCGAGCGCCAGAAGTACTTTTCCGTACGCGGGCCGCACTCAGTGGGCAGGTTCGGGTTGCCGCCGTTCCATTTGTAGGGCGCAATGTCCTTGATGCCCTCGAGCATTTTGTTGTCTACGATGTCTATGCCGAATCCGTCCGGTTCCAGATCCCACTGCAGCCCATCGAACGTGGAATCGATGTGGCAGCTTGAACAACTGATTTGGCCCTGAAAGGAATAGTGTGCCGAATAAAACGTCTGCTCGCCCCGGCGCAGCGCGCTGACCGTCCTTGGCCCATCGAGAGCGATCGTCGTGGCGACGCTCAGCGCCTTCGTATCGATAACGCTCAACGTGTCGTCGAGCCGGTTGGCGACAAAAAGCCTCCTGCCATCGCGGCTGAGCGCAAGCCCGCGCGGATTGTGACCCACAGGGATGCGGGCGATCACATAATTCCCGCTGGCTGAGAGATCCTGCGCAAACGATCCCGGCGCGGGCCGTGGCCGCGAGTGGACGAAGCGCAACAGGCGCGCTACATCGATGGCCAACACACTCTCCGACCCGCCAAGCGAGACATAGAGACGCGTTCCATCGGGCGCGATGGCCACGCCAAACGGCTGCGAAGAGTACCGCTCCAGCTCGTCGAGCGGAATCTCCACTGGCTTGCCTACCGTCGCGCCGAACAAGGTGAGCGTGTACGCGAATGCTCCGCCGTGCTCCAGGTGCGCCAGCGGAATCATGTTCTTGGGGTGAAACTCGGCCACGGCGCCAAGACGGCCGTCGGCAGAAAGGGCCAAATGAAAGACCCCCGCAATCGAATGCAGTGAAATTCGATCGACCACCTCCGCCGTTCGCGCATCGATCACCGTGATTTCCGACTCGGGCGGCGTGCGGTTTTCCAAACCCGTGCGCAGCGCAGTCGGATTGGGATAGATATGGGTCGCATAAATTAGCCGGCCATCCGGCGAGAGTGTAAGATAGCTCGCGCCGCGCCCGGCCAGCAGACGCTTTTCCTCAACGCCCGTCTGCGCATTCAGAACCGCGACGTCGCTGGAAATTCGGTTGGCGATAAAAACGTGCGTGCCTGCTCGATCTTCGACTACCCCGGAAGGCTCCGCGCCCACCGGCCAGGTGGCTGCAACCTCCAGTGAATGCGTGTCGATCACCGACACCGTGTCGTCCCACGAGTTCGCGACAAACAGCCGCGTTCCGTCCGGAGACAGTGAAAATCCACGCGGCTCATGACCCACCGCGATGCTCTCGATCGGCGCGTAGGTGGCTGCATCCAGAACCCTAACCTCGTCGCTCTCGTTGCAGAGAACATAGATCCGCCCGCCGTCAGGCGAAAACAGTAGCTCCAGTGGAGAGGCGTATTCCTGCGCCGCTCCGGTCGAGGCGGCTGTAGCTGCGCTGATGGTCCCGGAAATCCACCACGTGACGCAGAACAGTGCTGCCGCGAGTCCGCAAAGTCCCGCCGGCAGATCCACCTGCGCGCGCCTGTTGCGCGATTTGCGGATCATCGCGGCTTCCTCTCTCCTGGCTCCTGAACCGTGAGGATGCGGTCGGCCGGCTGCGCTTCAAGCGTCTGCACAATCCCGCTGGGCCAGCGAACGATCAACTTGTCGATCACGCCCACCGTCCCGAGGCCGAAGTGCAACCGGCCCTCATTCTGCGACAGGAAGCCGGAGCTGGCCACGCGTTCCGCGGTCCATCGCTTGTTTCCGGCCATCACTTCCACGCGCGCGCCAATTCCATCGCGATTGCTCTTCGTGCCCACAAGTTTCACTTCAATCCAATGGCCGGTGCCGGTGGAGACGTTGTGAAGCAGTTTTCCCTCGGCGCCGAGATTCACCACATAGGCATCGACCTTGCCGTTGTTCTCGTAGTCTGCAAAACAGGCGCCGCGCGCCACAGTGCGGTCGCTCAACACGGAGCCGGCTTCGCGCGATACGTCCTCAAAACGGCCGTTGGCGAGCCCTCGAAACAGCGTGTGCTCCTGCGAAATTAAATGGATCAGTCCGCCGTGAAAAACCAGAATGTCGAGCTGGCCATCGTTATCGAAGTCGTAAACCCCGGAACCCCAGACTCACGTATTGCGCATCGGTTTGCGAGATTCCGTTGGACGCGCCCGCATCTTCAAACCCGCCCTTTGCTGAATCGGCCTGCGCGGCTGCCGAACCGACCTCCGCTGTTCCCGCATTCCGCAAAAAACGGTTATAGCTTCCATCCGTCACCCAAAGATCCAGGACTCCCCTGCCCTCAAAGTCGACGGCTACCGGACCCATCGACGACGTGGCCTCCCCATTCTGGCCAAAGGCCGTGCCGGTATCGTTGGCAATCTCTTCAAATGTCCCATCGTGCTTGTTGCGGAAAAGGAAGTTCTCCGTCCGGTCGTTTGCTACGTAAATGTCGTCCCATCCGTCGTTGTCGAAATCCGCTGCGGTCACGCCCATGGTGCGGCCAACGTAGGCGCCGATGCCCGACTTCTCCGTCACGTCCGTGAATGTTCCGTCGCAGTTGTTGTGGAACAGCATGTTGGTCTCGCCTGCGTAATCGAGCGGTCCCGGATAGTTATCCGCGGCGTAGAACGCGCGATATTTCGGATCGAACTGAACGTAGCGCCCCACAAACAAATCCAGGCAGCCGTCCTTGTCGTAGTCCAGCCAAGTAGAACTGATGGCCCAGCCGCTGACCTTGATGCCCGCCTTCTCGGTCACGTCGGTGAAGTGGCCGTTGCCGTCGTTGTGATAGAGAACGACCTTTCCGTAACCGGTGACCAGCAGGTCTTCGTTGCCATCGTTGTCATAGTCCCCTGCCGTCACCGCGACCGAATACATATCCGGGTTCAGTCCTGATTGCTCGGTGACGTCGGTGAAATGCCCGTCCCCATCGTTGCGATAGAGGTGATTGTGCGGAGGAATTCTGGGCTTGTCTTTCAGTGGATAGGGATGCATCGAGTCATCGAGCGGTCTGCCGTTCACCACATAAAGCGACGGCAGTCCGGAGTTGTTGTAATCGAACCAGATGCAACCCGCGCCGGTGCCCTCCAGCAACGATCCCAGCTTGGCCGACCCAAAGCTGTGCGTGAAGTCGATTCCCGCTTTTTCCGTCGCGTCCTCAAAACGAATATCGGATTGGATTGATATCGGCGCACTCGCGGGCAATCCTTGCTGAGGTGGCGCTCCGCTCGCGCTCGGCGGTGTTTGCGCGACCGAGCCAATTCCCGTCACCGCAGCAGCGCCGAAAAACACCGCAAGAACACCGAGTTTCATATCAATTGCCTCCCGGCGCCGCAGCGACGGCCTTGGTTCCGGTCAAGTCCACTGGTTCAGTCGTGCGCATCAGCACATCCGGGACGCGGTTCTCGGATGCACGCTCTGGCCCCGCATGACAACCCACGCAAATGCGTTGTTCGCCGCCCCGTGCCCAGAACCATCCGTGCTCTTGCCGAAGAACAGTGCCTCTGAAGTCAAGCAGTTCAAACCGGATCGGCCTGTCGGCAGGAACTTTTACGAAGAATGAACCATCCTTTTCAACCGGCGCCGTCCCCATCGCAACCGCGCGGCCCTTTGCATCCCGGCCCTCTAGGCGAACAGAAACTGGTTTTCCTCTCAAATCACCGTCGCGGCTCACGCGTGCATCCAGCGCGAGCAGATTTGCGTAGTCCCACGGGTGCAACCCCGATGGATGCCGATTAGGCCGTGCGCGCGGTGCAACAAGTACAGGCTCGACAAGATCCTCTCCCCTCTTCGCCAAAACGGTCTGCATCTCCGGCTGGCCGGGCGTCCAGATCTTGATTGCGAATTTTGGTTCATTCGTCGTCCGCACACTCAGCAACCAAGCGCCTGAATCGATCTCGGCAATCGCACCAGCGTATACGCCGCGCGGTGCTGGAACCTGTACCTCGTGCGCCATCGCCGAAGTGAAGCGCGCCAGGGTCGTTCCATGCGTAAACACCACGTCGCCCGATGCCAGTTGCGTTCCACCCCAGCGCGACCGTCCATGATCGCAGCGCACGGATTCCAAGCCCGAGCCGTCGGCGTAGACAAGGAACATCTCCGGCGTTGTGCCCGTTCCCAGCGGAAACCCGGCTTCAATCAGAATCCGCCCATCATGCAGCACGTCGGCAGGAAATGCGTTCGTCCCCGCGTATGTGAGCGGCAATACTCCCGGACCCGCCGTCGGATTCAAAAACCTGGGAGCCGGGCGCCCATCGTCGCTCGATTGCAATTGAAATCCCGCCGCCGTTCGCTCTGCCCACACCAGCCGTCCGCCCGGCAGATAAAACGGCCGCTCTGCATCCGTGGATGTGCCTGTCACCTTGCGCACATTTCGATCCTTGAGAGTCAATTCCCAAATCTGCCAGGGATCCTCTGCAGATCGCTTTCCGGCAAACAGCACGGTCTGGCCATCGAACGAGACATTCGCGTCTGCTGAAGCGGCGAACCCGTTCACCAGCGGCTCTGTCTTGCCGGCGTGAACGAGCAAAAGCTGCGCGCCTTTGGGAAATCGTTCCTGCCCGCTCAACTCCGCAAGGGTTCTGTAAGCAGGAGCGGCCGTCACGATGAAATCCGGAGCCTGCTCAGGATCGGCTTTGAGCCCGCGGGCCGGCGAGAGCATCAGAGCGATCGCCGCAGCGGTCAAGCCAGGCAACAACCTCATGCCAGGGCCTCCGCACAACGGGGATCGGTGCAGACCGGATCTTCCAACTTCTCTTCGCGCAACTGAGCTCCGCGAAGCGCAATCCAGGGCTCGAGTTTTGCCATCATGGCAGCGAACCCCTCAAGGTCCAGCGATTGCTCGCCATCGCTCCATGCTTCATCAGGATCCGGATGAACCTCTACCAGAAGCCCATCCGCGCCGGCGGCGATTCCGATGCGCGCCAGATCCGGAACCAGTTCGCGATGCCCGGCCGCGTGGCTGGGATCGGCGATTACCGGCAAGTGCGTCACTTGCTTGAGCAACGCGATTCCGGCGGCGTCGAAAGTATTGCGCATCGCCATCTCAAAGGTGCGGATACCGCGTTCACACAGAAGGACGTAGGGGTTGCCGTTGCTCAGGATCACTTGTGCCGACCGCAGGAGGTCGGCAATCGTGGCCATCATCCCGCGTTTCAGCAGAATCGGTCTCCCCGACCGCGCCGCCGCCTCCAGCAGCGAATAGTTCTCCATGCTCCGCGAGCCGATCTGCAGAATATCGGCATATTCAGCCACGAGTGAAACGTCGCATTCTGACATGACCTCGGTCACGATGGCCAGGCCGGTTTCGACACGTGCCGCCGCAAGCAGCTTCAGGCCTTCAAGGCCGAGCCCTTGAAATGCATAGGGAGAACTTCGCGGCTTGAACGCGCCGCCACGCAAAACCCGCGCCCCTGCGCTGCGCACGCGGTGGGCGATGGCCATGAGCTGATGCTCAGATTCAACGGAGCATGGGCCCGCCATCGTGACGAATTCATCTCCGCCGACAAGCAGATCGAGCACCGGCACGATAGTCCGTCGGCGCTGCGCGTCGATCAGAACATCGGGTGCTTCGGCAAAGCGTTTCTGCCAGCTTTCGCGCAAACCGAGCGCTCCGTCCGGCCTCCAGTTCTCGGGGAAGGCTCAGTGTACCGCTGCATGAGAAGAGTGGCCTCCACCGAAAGGTTGACCCAATTGGAATGCGTGATGCCGATGAAGGAACCCAGGGCGCGCCGCAAGCCACAGTTTTAGAAGGAGATAGCGGCTCGAGTATTCAGGCCAGCGCCATTGCCGGCGGACGATACCCAAACGCCGAGTCGACCACGCCAGCGATACCCAGCGCGACTTCATCCTCGAAGGGCCGCGCCGCAATCTGCACGCCGATCGGCAACCCCTCGGCCGATGCGCCCACCGGAGTCACCGCCGCCGGACATGCCAGCGTGTTGAACCATTGTGTGAATCGCATGGCATCGAGGTACTCAACGGATCTTCCCTCGATCATCCAGGTTCGTTCGCTGTGCCGAAATGCGGGAATGCTGGCTACTGGACAAAGCAGAACCGGATACTCGCGCATCTCTGCCAGCGTCTTCGCGCGCAGCAGGTCCAGTTCGGCCCATGCGGTCAGCAACTCCGTCGCGCTAAGTGGCCCTGCGGCTTCCGCAATACTCAGGAATTCGTTGAAGATGGGGCTGAGCTTCGCGCTCTTGTTGCGAATCTCCGGCTCATAAAACATAGCCCCGCACTGCACAAAAAACTTCCACCACAGTTTGCGCAACGACTCCAAAGTCCTGGGGCGAAACGGTTCGACACGGAAGCCTGCCTCGCGCAACGCGTTCGCTGCGTCGTTCACCGCCGTGCACGTTTCGGGCGTCACCGGAACAAGGCCGTCGTCCTCAAAGAATCCAATTGTCTTCGCTCGTAACTCGTCCGCGCCCGGATGCCTCAGCGCAACGGGTGGACTCACCGGGTCAAGAGGATCGTGCCCGCTAAGCGCGTTAAACAGCAGTGTGACGTCGCCAATCGAGCGCGCTATGGGGCCGATCGCACCCAGGATTGAAAACGGTCCCACGCACGGCGGCAAATGACCGCGCCCCGGAATCCGCCCCGGCGTCGGTTTCAGCGAGCAGATTCCCGTAAAGTGCGCCGGCACACGCACTGACCCGCCGCTGTCGCTGCCCAATCCTGCTGCGGACATCCCGGCCGCAATCGCCGCCGACTCGCCGCCGCTCGATCCGCCCGGCGACCGCTCAAGGTCCCATGGGTTGCGAGTGGCCCCGTAGAGCAGGCTCGCAGTCTCATACGCCATCAGAAACTCCGGGCAGTTGGTTGTGCCCAGAATCATCGCCCCTGCTGCACGCAGCCGCGTCACTACAGCGGCATCCTGACCCGGAATCTCCCCTTGATGCAACAGGCTGCCGATTTCGCAGCGATAGCCGGCAGTCGCGATCGACGACTTGATCGTTACCGGCAAGCCTTGCAAAACGCCGCGCGCCTCACGCCCCCCATCGAGCCGACGCGCTTGAGCCCGCACTCGTTCCGCGTCAAAATCGGCAAATGCGTTAATTTGGGGATTCAGCCGCTCAATCTGCTGGATGTGAGCCTCTGCCAACTCTGCCACGGAAATCTGGCCCGCGCGAAGCAACTCAAGCTGCCGCGCCGCCGAGGCCAACACAACATCGTTCATGGCTGTGTTCCCGGCAGCGATTGCGGCGCTCCCATCTCCTGCGGCACAGCTGGCAAGTACTGATAGTTGAATCGGTACGATCTCACCGGCTCGCCGGCTTCAAACCGGTCGTTCCAGTTCAACCGGTAGTCGAGCGAGGCTGAATCGCTGGGGTATTTCTCATTTGCCGGATACGGATAAGTGCTCATTCCATGGAATGGCATTTGTGCAACGGTGAAAGGCGACGCATCCCACCAATCCATATCCTTCACAAATCCGTTGGCGTAGAAAAAGTAATCGCGTTTCCAATGTGCGGGCAAAGGGGATAGCCTTCCCGCATCGAATTCTGCCGCGATTTCTTCGCCGCTGCCGAAAACAACAAATCTGTTGTCGACACTCTTGAGCAGTGGGGTCACGTCGCCAAAGTGCGTGTAATTGCCACGTTCACGCTGAAAGGGGCCACTCAGGCTGACGAGATTGTAGTCGTAATTGAGATCCCCCGGACTCGCGCCCTCGATCTGTTTTGGATATCCGCGGAAATGGAGCGCCGCTGACGTGAGCGGAACCTCAGCAGTGCGCGCCTGCGCACCCGCGCTCTGATCGATCAGCACCTGATCCCAGTAAATTTGCAGGTTCGTCATCAACCGAATGCGCTGTGTTCCCGGCGGCAGCTTGCCTGTCAAGTCCACGACGATCGTTCGCTCCAGTCCGGCGGGAAACCCCGCGTCGCCCGCGATTCGCTGCCATGTGCCATCCGCCATCTCCGCTTCCACATATGGCGGAACTTCCCTCAGCCCCGCCTGCCAGGCAGCGTAGAGCGACGTCGCACTGAAATAATTCACGTAGCCGGTCATCAGTAGACGCAGCGGCGCACCCGGCTTGATTTCTCCCAGGTCAAGCGTCAGTGCGTGCAGATTTGCGAAGCCGTCATACGGCAACGCATGAAACCCGCTGGCAAACACGTGATCCCGCCGGCTAAGCTGGTCCAGCACATCGCGCCCTTCTCCATCCCACGCGCCCGCCGGCAGACGTGCTCCTTCACTCGCCACCACTCGCCCTGACGCGAATGGGGGATCGTCGAGGAATCGCTCGTCCGGATTCACCTCGACGTTTTCCGGATGATCGACGGCAACTATGCGCAACCGGTCGATGTAGTTCACTTCTTCCATCGGTTCCATGAAGCGCACGCTGATCTTTCCGTCCACCGGCGTCACATTCGCGCCGTCGATCTTTACCCACTCGCCCGGATTCGGCGTGTTGCGGCGCGTGGGTGTAAACCAATGGCCCACTACGGCGGCACCAATCACATCCGTCACGAATCTGTACCGATGTCCATCCCACGCAAACAATACAGGACAGGAGCTGCCGCGACGATCCACTTCCTTCATTGCGATCACGCGCTGCTGCGGTAAATCGATCTCATCCTGCAGCACGCCCGTTGGCCAAAGAATTCTCAGCAAGTCGACGCCAGGCGCCTGCCCAAGGCCCACCAGGATCTGCGGCGGAGCTTGCGTCTGGTAACCCGACGCGCCCGCAAGCTCCCACTTCTGCCAAAGTCCGTTCGCAAACACCTCTACCTTTGCCCCTATGCCCGTCTTGTTGTCCGCGTAGCCGGTCAAATCAAGTCGCACAAAGTGGTTCTTGTTCCCGCCTACATTCCGCAGCAGCACCGGCGCAGCATTCTCCTGGGTCACGATCAGATCAGGAGCGCCATCGCCAAACACATCGGCGGCGATGAGTCCGCGCGGCGCTTTCAGCTTCACCGTATCCAGCCCCAGGACACGGCTCACATCTTCAAACGTTCCGTCCCCTCGATTGCGGAAGACCTTCACTTGCGGACCCATCCTCGTCTCCACGATCGCCGCAAGATCGATCCAGCCGTCATTATCGATATCTACCGGCGTCAATCCCCACCCGCGCACCGCTCCACGTAGCGGCAGCGCGACGCGCTCAAAGCGCCGCCCCATACGATCCGGCCCCTCGACGTTTCGCCACAACGTAAGCCCTGGAGCTCCGGCATGCGTGACCGCGATGTCCATCCATCCGTCTTTGTTGTAGTCAAGCACCGCAATGCCAACCGTGGGCGGCAGCTTCGCGCTTACGTAGAGCGGTTGCTCCGGATATTTCCCCTCGCGCGGATTCACGTAAAGCAACGGCGAAGGCCCATCTCCGGTCACCGCCAGGTCCACGGCGCGATCGTTATTGAAATCGGTCAGAATTGCCGCTGCCGTCTTGCCGCTTCCGCCCAATCCCGTCGGCGCCGTTTGCTCGGTGAAGGTGCCGTCGCCGTTGTTGCGCCACAACACATTGGACTCATCGCCGGACTTAAGTGGCTCGCCCGTCAAAAAGAGATCCAGATCTCCGTCGTGGTCATAGTCAATGAACGTAATGCCCGTTGGCCGGTTGCGCGGCACGATGCCCGTTTGGTTCGAAACATCCTTGAATTGCCCGTGCCCGAGGTTGCGAAACAGAACCACGCGATCTTCAAAAGCTACCGCCAGGTCGTTCAAGCCATCGCCGTCATAATCGCCAACGGCACACGCAACTGCACGGCCGCCCGCCTTTAACCCCATCGCCGCCGCATCCAGGTCTTCAAAGCTTCCGTCGCCGCGGTTATGCAGCACGCGAATCGCCTGGTCGCCTGATTGCATCAGCAATAAGTCCATCTGCCCCGAGCCCATCGCATCGATCATGCACGCCCCGCCGGTCGCCGGCCATGATGCGGAATCTCCCTGTCCGGGCGCCACGATCCCTTGCGCCACCAGACGCACCGGAATCATTGCCCGCTCGACCGACTCCGGTTCTTTGACCGCGGTCACCGTCGAATAATGTCCTTGCTCACCATACGACAGCCCCAGCGCCGAGGAAATCTTGGTGCTGGTCAAATGCTGAAAACGCGCGAAGTGTTCCCTCGCCTCCGCGGTGTGACCCGTGCGTTGCAGTGCCCGCGCGAGCCCGAACTCAGCCGACGCATGCAGCGGGTTGATCTCCAGCGTCTTCTTGAAAACTTCGATCGCCTGGTCGAATTGCCTCAGCTCCTCATAGCACGCGCCCTCGAAATACCACGAATCTGCATCGCGCGGATCGAGCTTGGCCGCCTCTTGGAAGCTCGTCACAGCGTCGTTGAGCTCATTGCCCGCGTGTTGTGCAAGACCCAGGTTGTACCAGGCCTGCGGGTTCTGGGCGTCGATCGCGATTGCTTCTCGGAACCGCTCTTTTGCCTGACTCAGCTTCTGCTGTGCCAGCAGCGCAATGCCTTCATTAATAGCTGCCTGTGCCAGTTTCGGGTCTTTCTTAAAGGCCGCCGCGAAGCTATCCCCGGCACGCTCGGTGAACTGCTGGCCCATGAGCGCCACGCCTTGATTGTTTAATCGGATCGCTTCTGCGTCGAAGCGTGGCTGCTGCTCGGAAATGGCCGGTAGGCTTGCTGCAAAGGCAAACACCCACAACGTTGCTCTCCGCTTCGTTCTTCCACTCACAGATTGAATTCTCCCTTGTCGCGGCACCATCCAGTGTACGACGGATCACGGCTTGGCGGCTGAGCGAGCGCACGGTGCGCAAGCAGGCATCAATGCGCCATCAAGATATACTTCTGGTGTGATTCCGCCTCACAATCCAGTGAACGGCCGCGAATTTCCTGTGCAATTCCCTTCGCCGCGGTCCCGGCGCCGCATCGGCGTCGTCACCACCTCGCGCGCGGACTACAGCCATCTTTATTGGCCTCTGCGCGAACTCTCCGGTCATTCTGAAGTCGAGCTAGGCATCTTCACTCTCGGCCCGCACCTTTCACCACAATTTGGGCGCACGATTCAGGAAATCGAGCGCGATGGCTTTCCCATTCAGGCGCGCATTGAGTGTCTTCTCAGCTCTGACACCGACACCGGAATGGCCAAGACCATCGGAGTAGCGATTCTGGGCCTGGCAGACGCCCTGACCGCGTGGCGTCCCGATTTGCTCCTCCTCATCGCGGACCGCTACGAGATGTTGGCTCCGGCTGCGACGGCGCTCGCACTGCGCATTCCCATCGCTCACATCGAAGGCGGCGAAGTAAGTCAGGGTGCAATCGACGATGCGGTTCGAAACGCGCTGACTAAGCTTGCACACATCCACTTCACATCCACAGAATCAGGGCGTCAGCGCGTCATCGCCATGGGCGAAGAGCCCTGGCGTGTGCACCGAGCTGGAGCACCCTCGCTCGACCATCTGCGTCGCTCCGCTCTGCTCGATCGTGCGGCACTCGAATCGAAACTGGGTCTGTCGCTCTCCTCGCCCGCAATCCTTGCCGCGTGGCATCCTGTCACCATTCTGCGCGACACCAATGCAGAAGCCGATGCATTTTTCGCCGCGCTCGCTCAGGCGCCAGGCCTGCTCCTTTTCGTATATCCCAACGCCGATGCAGGCGGTCTCGCGCTCATTGATCGCGCTCGAGCGCTTGCGGCAACTCGCACTCACAGCCACGTTTTCGTTAACCTTGACGCTGTCACGTATTGGAGTCTGCTCAGCCACTCCGACGCGCTCGTTGGCAACTCCTCAAGCGGCATCATGGAAGCGGCCTCGTTTGCGCTGCCCGTTGTGAACGTCGGCATGCGCCAACAGGGTCGCGAACGCGCGCGCAACGTGATTGATGTGCCCGCCGATGCTTCCGCCATTCGCGCCGCACTCGATCGCGCGCTTGGTCCAGCATTCCGCAAAAACCTTGTGGGGATGACTAACCCCTATGGCGACGGAACTGCGGCGCAAATGATCGCATCGGTGCTTTCTTCTGTTCCGCTCGACGGGCTGCTGATCAAGCGGCCGGCGCCTCTGCCTTCATCTGCCGAATCGGCGCAAGCGGAAAGACGATGACCGCGCGCATTCCACTCTCTGCGCCAGACATCACTGAAGCTGAAATCGCGGCGGTCAGCGAGGTCCTGCGCACGCCGCACCTCAGCCTGGGTCCGGAACTCGCAGCTTTTGAAACCGAGCTGGCAGCGTACCACGGTGTTGATCCTGCGGTCGCTGTAAGTTCCGGCACCGCTGGCCTGCATCTCTCGTTGCTTACGCTTGGCGTGGGCGAGGGAGATGAGGTCATCATCCCCTCTTTTACCTTCGTGGCCGTGGTCAACGCGGTTCTTCAAGTGCGCGCCACGCCTGTTCTCGTCGAGCTCGATCCCGTCACGCTCAATCTCGACCCGGACGCCGTGGAGCGCGCGATCACACGCAACTCTCGTGCCATCCTCGCAGTTCACACCTTCGGCGTCCCGGCACAGATGGATGTGCTCAAGGATCTTTCCCGGCGCCATCATTTGCTACTCATCGAAGACGCATCCGAGGCCATCGGCGCGCGCTTTCGCGGGGGGCTTGCCGGCAGCTTTGGTGAGCCTCGCGGTCCTCGGCTTCTATCCCAACAAACAGATCACAACCGGCGAGGGAGGCGCTGTGCTGACCAGGGATCCAGCGCACGCCGCGCGTCTACGCCAGCTCAGAAATCAGGGGCGAGATGCCAGCGGCAACTGGCTTGATCACATCGAACCCGGCTACAACTACCGGCTCTCGGAGTTAGCCTGCGCGCTTGGCCGAGTTCAGTTACGACGGATCGAAGAGATCCTTGCTCTCCGTCGCCAGGCCGCTGAGCGTTACGATACCTTTCTCGCTGGAATCGCCGGCCTCGAGCGGCCGCCTCTTTCGCTCCCCGGCCGCGAACTCAGTTGGTTTGTTTACGTGGTCCGCCTGCCTGAAGGCGTCGACCGCGATAGGGTGCAAACCGCCCTCGCTCGTCGCGGTATCGCAACCGGCCGGTACTTCGCACCGATTCACCTGCAGCCGGTATGGCGCGCTCAGTGTCGACAAGACGTTAGCTGTCTTTCCCTGACCGAATCCGTCGCTCGTCGCGCGCTGGCCTTGCCGTTTTTCAATCGCATCACCGCCAATCAGCAGCAGGACGTGGCAGAAGCGCTGCGCAAGGCGATCACCGCCCCGGATTGAAAAGATCGATCCCGGCCCTCAGTTTGAATTGGAATTTTGCGGAGTCTTCGCCGGTTTCTGCCTGCATGAACGCAGGTAGACGATCAGGTCCTTCAAGTCATTCGGCTCCAGATCATCCCCGAAGGCCGGCATCACTTTGCTGCCGTAAACTATCTGCTGCTGAAGCGCGGCTTTCGACTTCCGCCTTCCCACGCCTGACAGATCGGGCCCCTTGTGTCCGCCAACATTCCTGATGGTATGGCAGTGCTGACATCCGCTCTCGCTGAAAACCTCGGCGCCATGTGCCCGTTGGCTTCGGGAAGAAGCGATCGCAAAGGAAGAAAACGCCAAAAGAAACGCAGCGATGACCAGCACCGGTTTCATTGCCCGGCCCCGCCATCATGCGCATTGCCGTCTGTCGTCACGCTGCTATGAATATGCCACGGAACGCTTTCCGAAGTCACTTCAGGATGTTTGCTGAGGAACTCCAGCGCATAGCTGCTCGCCGTGGGGTCATCCTTTTGATCGGCAAATGCCGCGGCCTCACGAGCCGCATCATCTTTCATGCCCAGCCGGCGATACACGATGGAAAGAATGTAATGTGCCGCCAGGTCGTCGGGGTCGATCGACTGCACCGTCTCGTACTCGGTCCGCGCCTCCTGGTATTTGTGCTGCTGATAGAACGAAAAGCCCAGCTCACGGTGTGCGTCGCGTGACCGCGGAAACTGCGTAATCACGTCGAGCAAATCGGCGATCGCGGCGTCAGGATGCCCCTGAATGCGGTCTACGAGCGCTAGATAATAAAGTGCGCGGGCGTTGTGCGGAGCCAGCTGCAGCGCCTTCTCCAGGTTGGTACGCGATCCATCGTAGCGCTGCCAGGAGTAATCGGCTATCGCCACGTTGGTATAGGCGTCGGCGTAATCCGGCCGCAACTGAACCACATGTTCAAAGGCTTGCGCGCTCTCCGCGTACTGCTGCGCATCCAGCAATCCAATGCCGTAGTTGTTCCAACGCATCCACACTGGATTGTCCGCGGGATCGGGCGGCGTCGCGGGATTCGGTCCCAACACCAGTGTCCGCGTGCGCGACGCCATTTCCACCTCCGGCATTTCGTAGTGCTTGCCCAGGCCGAAGTCGATAAAGTGCTGGTTGAAACGCCGGTAATTCACCTTCGCGGTGATGGTGATCGGTCCCGATGCATTCTCCGGCACCTTGAACTGATAGCGCACAATCTGCGAGCGGCCTGACTGAATGGTGTTGTTGAAAGCGATCACTCTCGTATCCCACACCTGGTGCAGATCGTTCAACGTCCCGCGCGCATTCACCAATCGGTTGGTAAAACTGTGCGCCGTCGGATCGAGATTGCCGTTCGGCCCCACCGCGCCGGAATCCATCAGCGTATTCCCCGCTGAATCCTTGGCCTGGAACTCCACCCAGCACTCGTAAAAATCTCGCTGCTCGGGAATCAGAGTGTGGCCGATTCCCTTGTTTTGGATCACTACGGAAACGGTCAGAACATCGCCCGCTGCAATGTCGAGAGGCTCGGTTCCCAGGGGCGCAATCAGCTTGCCTCCATTGCGCTCAATTCCAAACAGATCGACGTTGAGCACCCCGGTCTGCAGAAACGTGATGGTCTTTTGCAGTTGCTCATCGTAGCCGTAGTATTTGGAAAGCAGGGTATTGGCTCCCAGCCAACGGTGCGACATCAGCTTGCCCTGCTCCGCTCCATAATCCGTCTGCTCCGTCGCCTCCTCGGGCATATGGCAGGTTTGGCACGTTGACACCTGGGGCTTTACATAAAACGGAAGCGGATTCTGTTTGCCGAACGACGCCTGCTGCCACTCATCGTATAGAAAGATCGCGCGCTGCCACTTATAGCCATTCAACATCCTCGGCAGGGCAGCCTTATGGCATGCGCCGCAGAATTCGCTGGTCCGGTAGAAATCCTTCATCACGGCCTTCGAGTGCCGATCAAGATGCGCCAGGATCTCTTTATCCGGAACTTCGCCGTAGATCGGCTGGCCGTCGGCGTCCACCAGCACCGCCGGCACACCCATCACGTAGCTGCCTGTGCCGCGTTGATCCACCTTCTGGATCGAGTGGCAGACGGAGCACGTAATCCCGTCGCCGTCGAACTTCCGATTCACGGGCGAGTTCTCGGTCATCGCGCCGGAAGTCAAAGCGATTGGATTGTGACAACCTTCGCAGTGCCTCGCAAATGAGATCCCTTTCCCCTTCATCAACAGGTTGACATTTTTGATGTACCAGGGCGCGCGGAAAGAGTTCGCGTGTGCGGTCTGGCGCCATTGGGCATATGCCGCCTGGTGGCAGTGGCCGCAGTATTTTGCGGTCAGAAAGTTCTTGGGATCGATGAATTCCCCGTTGTCCGTGGTCGCGTTCGACGGCAGAAACGGCTTGTCAGACTCCAAAGCGGTAGTTGTAGTGCGCCGCTATGCCCTGCGAGTATTGCGTTCGCTCTGCCGCGGGGTCGTCGACGGCATAGGCCGGCCGGCTGCGCCACGACATCAATGCGCAGGCGATCGCGCCCATGAGCAGAAGACTGCTGACGAGGCGCAGAATTCGATTGGCGAAAGACTGGGGAAGCATTGCGCACCTCATTTTACGGATCGGGAATTGTCCCGGCATCCACCGAAAGGTTGAGCCGAAAAAATCAATGGCGCGAGCCTCCGGCAGGCCCCGCATTTCTACTTGGCGGCCGTTGTCGCCCGCTGCGAGGGAGCAGGCGGCGTGATGCTTCCCTGCCCTTCGGTAATCGTCACGATGCGATCGACTCCCGGCACAGTGAAGTGTTCCACGCTGCCGCTCGGCCAATGCACTTCAATGTCGTCGACCTTTGTTGACTGGCCTAACCCAAAATGCGGCCTGGGATCGCTGGTTGACCCGTAGCTGCCGCCGCTCAGCACGTCTCCACGCTGCCTCATGCCGTTGGCCGTCACATAAACCGTCGCGCCCACCGCATCGCGCGGGCTCTTGGGGCCGCCCACCAGCTTCAACTCCAGCCAGTGATTGTGGTCGGGGCTCACATTGCGCAACAGCACCGGATGCCCGTCCATCACATTGATCACCACGTCCAGCTTGCCGTCGTTGAACAGATCGCCTTCGGCCATTCCGCGGCCGCTGATGACGTCGGCCAGCCCCGTTCCCTCGACGGCCGGCACCGCCTCAAACTTCTTGCCTTCGATGTTGTGGAACAGCATCGGCCGCTGCGCCCAGCTCGTGCCCCACGGTTCTTTATCCACCTGCGGATAGACGTGACCGTCGGCCATCATCAGGTCCTTCCAGCCGTCGTTGTCGTAATCGAGAAAGGCGTCGCCCCATCCCAGGAACGGTACCGTGATCTCCGCGATCCCCATCTGGTAGCTCACGTCCGTCATGTTCGCGTCGCCATCGTTGCGATAGAGCACCTTGTAGTCGTCGGAGAAGGTCGTGTTAAAAACGTCTTCCATTCCGTTGTTTTCGAAATCGCCTGCCGCGATGCCCATTGACGCGGTTTCCCGTCCCGCTTCGTTCAGTGCGTAGCCCGAAGAGTAGCTGTCATCTTCAAAGGTTCCGTCCCCTTTGTTGACGTAGAGGTAGTTCGGCGTCGAGTCGTTGGCCACCAGCAGATCGACCTTGCCGTCGTTGTTGATGTCCACAAATAATGAGCTCAGTCCGTAGTATCCAGGCGTGTCGGCCACGCCCGCCTTCTCGCTCACGTCGGTGAAGGTTCCGTCGCCATTGTTGTGGAACAAGTGGTCCGGCTCGCCCTTCAGCCCGCGCGGTCCGCAATTCACTTGCACGCCGCGGAACGTGCAGAACGTGTCAGCCACTCCGTTCTCGCCGCCCGAAGGCAAATGGTCGCGGTCGAAATGGACGTATCCAGGCACGAATAAATCCAGGCGCCCGTCGCCGTCGTAATCGCCCCACGTCGCTCCGGTCGACCAATTCCCCAACTGCACGCCCGCCTTCTCGGCAACGTCTGTAAACGTTCCGTCGTGATTATTGTGGTACAGCCGGTTCTTGCCCCAGTTGGTCACGAAGATATCCGGCCAGCCATCGTTGTCGTAATCCGCGATGGCCACGCCAAATCCCCATCGATCGTTCGTCACTCCGGCTTTCGCGGCGACGTCGGTAAATGTCCCGTCATGATTGTTATGGAACAGCGCCGCATGAGGCGGGGTCTCCTTCCCGTCCAGCGCGTCGAAGGTCGACCCGTTTACCACGTAAATATCCAGCCAGCCGTCGTTGTCGTAGTCGATCAGTCCAATGCCCGATCCGTTGGTCTCAATGATGTATTTCTTTTGCGGCGTGCCCATTTTGTGGGTCCACTTGGTTAGCCCTGCCTTCTCCGAAATGTCCTCGAAGATCACCGGCCCGCTCTGCACAAAGCCCCCTGCGGTAATGGGCCGATGCTGCTCGTCGAATTGGGCCTGCTGCGGAGGCCCGCTGTTAACGCCACCCGACGACGGCGCCTCGGCTGCCGTCGGGGTCGTTGGCGTCTGTTGTCCAGGGGCCGGAGAGACAGGATTTGTGACTTGTGCGGAAATAAACGCGGGAAATCCTCCCGCCAGCAGTCCGCAGAGAGTGGCTCGACGCAGGGTCTCAAACATGGCAGCAAGTATACGGGGCGGGATTAATGACAGGATCGACCGAAAGGTGGAGAACGTTACTGCGTTAACTTTCGCGGCCAAGCGTTTGCAAGCTACTCCTCGACCAGCTTATAGGGGATCCCGAACCGCCCGATCTGCAACAGCGCCTTTTCGTTCGGCGGCCAGATGTGCAGGCTCTCCACACGGGTTGAGCCTGCAATCCTGTGCGCGTCCGCGGTCCCTATAAGTGCGCCCGTCGCCGCTTGGTTGAAGTGAACGCTCAGGCTCTCTTCACCATTCTCCCGGCTCCATCCGAAGGCATACTCGCCCGGCTTCAGCACCACCCCGCCGATTTCCACCGGAGCTTGCACGATCAGGTAATGCGAATATTTACCTTCCGCCGAATAGCCTGCCGTGATCAGCACCACCCCTGCGATAAAACGGCCGTGCTCATCCACGATCCCTGACGCAGTGCGCATCTCGGTCTCAATGTGTTCGCGTTCCACCGGTGCCCGAGCGGGCAATACCGCGGCCAGTTCCGCAGCGGTGGCCTGTCGCCACACCGTCTTTTGCGCCTGGGCTTCCAGCGCCAGCAATCCCATAAAAATCCCGCATAAAACTGCGCTTTTTAAGGGCTTCATCTTCATGATTTCGGCTTTCTCAACGATTCAATCGGAATAATTCCCCGCTGCAGCGCCGCCGTCGCCGCCTGCGTCCGGTCACTGACGCCCAGCTTGCCCAGCAGGCTGTTGATGTGGGTCTTTACCGTCGCCTCTGAAACATCCAACTCGGCCGCGATCTCCCGATTGCTCTTCCCGTGAACGATCTGCTCCAGCACATCGAACTCGCGCGGCGTCAGATCCTGCGAGCCCATCCGTTCGGCCAGCCTCTCGGCGATCGCGGGCGGTATGTACGACTTCCCCGCATGCACCGTGCGAATCGTACCAATCAAATCTTCGCTCGTCATTCCCTTCAGCAGGTACGCTCGTGCGCCCGCCTTCAACGCGCGGTAAATGTCTTCATCTCCATCGTAAGTTGTCAGCACGATAAACCGCGCTTGCGGCGTCTCCATGCGGATACGCTCGATCACATCCACACCGCTCATTCGCGGCAGCCGCAGGTCGATCAGCGTGATGTCCGGCTGATGCTTGCGAAACTGTGTAATGGCCTCAACGCCGTCCCCGGCTTCGGCCACAACCTCCAGGCCTTCGGCCACATTCAACAACGCCACCAACCCCTGGCGAACCACGTTGTGGTCTTCGACAACCAGGACACGGATCGATTCCGTCGTCACTCTTGGACCTCCGACTGTTCGCGCGCGTCACGGCGCGCCGGTACACTCAAACGTATCGTAGTCCCCTCGCTTCGTGCGCTGCTCACTTCAAGCGTCCCCCCGATGGCCACCGCGCGTTCCTTCATTCCGGTCAATCCAAAATGGCCCGCCGATGTTCCCGTCGCCTGCTCCAATGCGCCTCCCCGCCCGTCGTCTCTCACTTCAAGAGTGACCAGCTCCGGGCCGTACTCCAACTGAACCCAAAGTTGCTTGGCTTCGGCATGCTTCTTCACATTGTGGATCGCTTCCTGCGCCACCCGCATCAACTCACCCTCTGTCTCCACCGGCAGCGGTCGGTACGCCCCAAACAGGCTGAACCTTGCCGTCAATCGGTCGCTGCCCGCCGCCTCCGTAACGCGCCGCAGCCTCACCGGCAGCGTGGTTTCGTTCGCATCCGGCGTGCGCAACGCCCAAATCGACTGTCGCGCATCGGCCAGGCCATGGCGCACATAATCGCGCGTCTGGTCCAGTTGCTTGCCCGCATCTTCCATTTTGTGTTGCCGCAGCAATTCCGACAGAACTTCCAGTTGGACTGAAACGCCCACATATCCCTGCGCCAACGTATCGTGGATCTCACGCGCGATCCGGCTCCGTTCGCCCAGGACGGCCCTGAACTCGCGCTCAGCTACATACAGCCTTCGCTTCAACACCAGCAAAACGGCCCCAACAAGCGCTAGCAGCAGCAAAGCGTAAAACCAGAGGGTCTGATAGAAATGCGGCCTCAGCTCAAAGTTGAAGGCTGCGCCGGTCGTGTTCCACATTCCATCGTTGTTCGCCGCCTCCACTCGAAACGTGTACTTGCCCGGCGGAATATTTGTGTAATATGCGGCGCGGCGCGTTCCGGCATCCGTCCAGCCGTGGTCGAATCCTTCGAGCATGTAGCGGTAGCGCACTTTCTGCGGCGCCACAAAACTCAACCCTGCGTAATCGAACTCAAAATGCACGCGTCCGGCCGGAAGCCTCAACCGGGGACCTGCTCCGTGCAAGGGCTGCGATACATCGTCCACCTGGAGCCGCTCCAGAACTACCGGAGGCGATATCGTGTTTACGGGAAAGTGTCCAGGATCCACCTCCACCAATCCTCTCGGCGTGGCAAACCACAGTTGCCCTTCGCGCGAGCGCCACGCGGAAGGGTGACTGTTCGTTGTCGTCTCCCGGCTGTGCAGCCCATCCGCCGTCCCAAACTCCATCCAGTGCGAACAACTGCCCGGCGCGCCCGTCCCACTCATCTCATTGCAGTCGCATCGGGCAATGCCGTTACTCATTGCAAACCATAGATGCCCGCTTCCATCATCAAGAATTGCGTGAATCGTCGATTGCTCAAGGCTATTTTGCGTCGCTGCGGAGAATCTGTTTCCATCCCAAACGTCCCACCCATGCTCCTGCGTTCCAATCAGCAATGTTCCATCGGCGCGAGCCAGCAGCGCTGTCACCACGCTGCTTGAAAGCCCATTCGCCGTGGTGAAATTTGAGATTGTCTCGCCGCGCAGTCGCGATAGCCCGGCCAGCGTCGCCACCCAAAGGTCGCCGCGCGTGTCGCGGGCCATTGCGCCCACCAGGTCGCTGCCCAGTCCATTCTCCGTCGTGTAAGTTTTCATTCCAGCGATGGAGCTTGGCTCGTTCTTTCCCATTGCCCAGTGCGTCAACCCCCGACGCGTGCCGATCCAAAGTGAGCCATCGGGGTCGATCAAGAGCGAGCGTACGAAGTCGTCGGGCAACCCGTCAGCCGAAGTGAACGTATCTACCTTGTTTCCGCGAACCCGGCTGAGACCGTCCGGAGTTCCCACCCACAAGTCGCCGTTCGGCGCGGCGGCCAGCGAGAGAATCACGTTGCTGGCCAGCCCATTGTTCACTGTCAGGCTTCGGTCCCCACGCCATCCGCCGCTACCTTCATCGCGGCGCAGTGCATTCAACCCATTCCCCCGTGTGCCAGCCCACAGCCTTCCATTGCTGTCTTCGACTACTGCCGTTATACGGTCTGAAGTCAAACCATCCCGAGTGTCCAGTGTGTGGAAGCGCTGGTCGCGCAGAATGTCCAGCCCACCGGTTTCCGTCCCTACCCAAAGATTCCCTTCGCGATCTTCCATCAACGTGAGGATTGACGCGGTGGCCAGAGGATCGGTGACTGGAAAGCGGTCCACCTTGCCGTTCACCCACCGCACCAGCCCCGCATTTGTACCTATCCATACAACGCCCTCTCTGTCCGTGAATACGACCTGAATTCGGCTGCCGGGTAATTCTCTGCCTTCAGCTAGGCGCGTCGACCCCCCCGAAGACTTTTTCCCTTGACTGAGACTTAAAGCGCTTCTGTCGCCAGTAAGGACGTCGCCGTTTGGCAATTTCTCTTTGATCGGCCCCGGATTCTCTCCAGACGACATGAATATAGCGAAAAGAAAGGCGTCTAAATCCTTTACAGGCTGGAATCTTTCACCCGAGAACTGCGCCGGTCCCTGGTCTGTCCACACTCCGAGCGCCCCGCTCCCCATGTCGACCAGCCCCTGAATTCCATTACCTGGCAGCCCGTCCTGCGTCGTGAACGTCCTCGATTCCCCATCCTTCCAGCGCGCCAGGCCCCCTCCCGTCCCGATCCAAAGTGCGCCGTCGCGGGTCGCCAGCAGGCAGCGAATATCGTTCCCGGGCAACGCCGGAACAGAATTGCGATCGTATGTCTCGAATTCGACACCGTCGAAGCGCACCAGTCCGGCCTCTGTTCCCAACCAGAGGAATCCATCCCGTGTCTGTGCCAATGCCTGGACTGTGTTCTGCGGCAGGCCGTTCTCCATGGCCCATGCCTGCCGGCCATAATTCGCGAGCGATGTTGAGGGCTCAAGCGCCGCAACAGGCGCGGCCAGGCCCAAAAGCAGGGCCACAGCCGCGTGCCAATTCATGCCGGGGGGCAGCACTCTGCTCACCGCGCTCCGCAAACGGCCCTTACAGCGGTGCCTCGCCCGTCGATATCCCACCGCCATCCGCGTTACCGGGCGAAGTGCACGTAGCTCTTCCCGGCATAGAGGCGGTAGCCGCCGGCTGAGTCGTCGGTCACCTCTAACGGGCGCGGCCGGGTCATGGCCGTGTCCTTTGCCGTGTGAGCCGTTAGCACGTCGTGGCCGCCCAGATCGGTCACGAGCAGCCGATCGCCGTCAAGGAAACCGAAGCCGTACGCCCCCGCCGGCAACCGTTTCCCTGCAACCATCAACGGAACTTCGGTGATCAGGTAGCCCTGGTACTTCGCCGCCACTCCTGTCGAGTACCCGCTGGTGTCCACCAGACTTGCCAGCACATAGTGGCCATCGGCGAACTTCACGCCGCCGGAGTTGCGCAATTGCGCGGGCGCGCTTTGGCCGAAGTAGTACACACTGGCCGGAAACAGCTTTTCAACGTCGGCCGGCTTCAACACTGTGTTCGATCCCGCCTGCGCCGCCACCCATCCTGACGCTCCCAACGCAACCACGATTGTCGCACCCGCCAGAACTCGAGTTATCGCCTGCATACGCATCGGTTTCCTCCTCTTTCTCACTGCCACTGGAGTATAGCTCATACTCCGCGAGCTTGACCGTTTGATCCGCCCATTCTCGGATGCCGTCTAGCGGAACTGGCCCTGTATCGATGCGGCCCACAATCGGTGAGGGAGTCTCTTGGAGTCATGCGGGGTGAAACAGACCGGCGAAGTGCTCAGCGGAGGAAGCTGTCTTTCGCAGAAAGAGCCACCGCGCCAATCTACTGCGCCGGTGCTGCCGGGGGTTGAAGCGTCTGCGTATCATCGCGATTGATCTGTTTCCCGTTGGCGATTTTCCTGTAGAGGTCCTCATCGGCAGCCTTATTCAGTTTCTTTGCCGCCTCAAACTCTGCATTCGCCTCCTCCGTGTGACCCATGGTGCGAAGAAGCCGCGCCAGCCGCCAATGCACGTTCACGTCGCCGGGCATCAGCGCGCGGGCCTTCTTTAATTCGCGAAGGGCGTCATCGTTCCTGCCCGCCTGGGAATCGATGATTCCCAAATCCAGATCCGCAATCCCCAGCGATGGATCCTGCGCAAGGCCCTTCTCCAGCGGGGGTCGCGCATCGTCCGGTTTGTTGAGTTGCAGGTAGCAATCTCCCAGGTACACGAGAGATTGCGCATCATTCGGGTTGTTCGCGATCTCCGCCTGGAACTCAACCAGCGCTTCCGGGTACTCCTTGCGCGTCCAGAACACGTAACCCAGTCCGAAATGAACATCCGGTTCCTTCGGATTCGCGGCGGCTGCGGCCCGGAACATCTTGATGGCGCCGTCGCTGTCCTTCATCTCATCGAGAGCTTCGCCGGCAAGCATATCCGCTTCGGCAGATTCGGCATTTAACGTGAGTATCTGGTGATATACGTCCATCACGTTGTTGAACTGCTTCGACCAGAGATAGCTGTGCGCCAGGGCCAGCAGCAGCGACAAGTTAGTTGGATCGCGCTCTGAGGCGCTCTTTAGATACGGCGCAGCCTTGAAATACTCTGCCAGCCCGTAGTGCGCCATTCCCAGCAGGATAGTCAGTCGCAGATTCTCCGGCGAGGAGTCCGGCGTCTGTCTCAGCAGAGGCTCGAACTGTTGAATCGCCCCCTTCAGGTCGCCGCCCTTGAAAAGAGCAAGTCCCAGATTCAAATGCAGCGCCGGAATGCTTGGGCCGATCGCCAAAGCCTTCCGATAGTCGGCCGCCGCTTCATCGTAGTGCGCTTGCCGCGCTTCCAGAAGGCCAAGATGCGCGTACGGTTCCGGATCGGAGGGATGCGCCTTCAGGTTCGCGCGCCAGGCCTCCTCAGCCTCGGCATCTTTGCCTTGCCGCTCCAGCAGCAGAGCCTTCTCCCGCAGACCATCCGGCGGGGCCGCCGTTTGGCCATGTGCGGCCGCCGCCAACACTAACAACGCCCCCAGTTGAATAGCCCGCCTCACTCGATCGCATCCCTCCGCTTTCCATTGTCTCTCTGCAAGGCCGTGGCCTGAAAGTGCGCCGCAAAGAAAAAGGCGCGGCAGGCTAAGCCTGCCGCGCCCGGTTGAGACGTTGAAGTTAGAAGGTGAACCTGCCCGCCAGTTCCAGGTTGCGGGGGTCCTGCGTGCCGTTGAGCGCGCCCGACGTCGTGTTGACGCTGTTGAATTCAGTGTGGTTCAGCGTGTTGAACGACTCGAACTTAAGCTCGAAGCTGGCTCTCTCGTAGATCTGGAAGGTCTTGTAGAGAGACGTTGTCAGATTGAAGCGGCCGGGCAATCTCAGCGCGTCCTTGCTCCAGTTGCCGAAGCCCAGGTTGGTTCCGCCAAGCCATACAGGTGTGACCCATTCATCGCCTGCATCGGGTTGCCCAGCGGGGATTCTCGCGATTCGGCTTGTGTCGAACCATTGAGACACCTTCTTCGGGTAGGCCAGCTTGCCGCCGGGGGTCATATTCGGGTGGTTGGTGTAGCCGCCACCCAGGCCGACTGGATCATAGCTGGCGTTCAAGTCGACCACTTGCGGAATGCCGGTCACCTTGGTAAGGGTTCCAGCAATCTGCCATCCGCCGGCGATGGAATGAAGCAGTCCCTGGCTCTTGTTGAAGATGGGCAGGTTGTAGACGTAGTTGGCGTTGAACATATGGCGCCGATCGTAGGATCCCGAACCCTTGTCATACTTGATATACCAGGGGTCGTCGACGTTGTTGCGATCCTGCGACTGGATATCGATTTGATGCGAGTAGGTGTAATCGAGTTCGCCGCTCAGGCCCCAGCGGTTCTGGATGCGAAGAGCTGACTGCAGGCCGTTGTAGGTGCCGGTTGCGACGTTTTCATCCTGGCTGATACCCGCGTAGCCCGGATAGGAACGATAGGCGTTTTGGCTGCCGAGATTGTTGAAAGCTGTCGGGGCATCCGAACCGACCTTACCGTTTCCGTCACCAGCTACCTGGCGGGCGTCAACGCAGGTCGCCGAAGGAGTTGAGCATGCCGATGGCTCTGCGCCGGAGGCAATATTCACCAGGCCAATGTTGGTTGGCAGGCTGTTCAGCGCGTTGTTGACAATGTTCTGATGCCATTGGATGTTGCCCACGTACTGGACAACCCAAATGACCGCAGGTGTGATTTCGCGCTGCACGCCGAGGCTGAACATGGCCACTGCGGGCGCCCTGTAAGTCTGGGCAAGGCTGTCGCCGGAGCCGGCAAAGATCAGGGACGTCGGCGCGATCACGTTGCCGGTGCTCCAGTTCTTCCCAGGCTGGCTGAAGTAAGGGTTGTTGATGTTGAGCGACGGATCGAAGGGCGCGCTGGTGGCCACGCCGAAGATGTCGTTGCCCTGCAAGCGCTCGAAGAAGGTTCCAAAGCCGCCGCGGAGAACGGTCTTGCCGTTTCCGGTGAGATCTTCGGAGAACCCGACGCGAGGTTGAAGTGTCTTGTAGTCGTTGTTGACAACGCCCCTCGGGTAGCCATTCACGCCGGCAAGGTTCGTGCCGTTGATGTAAGCGGGTATCCCTTGGAAGGTATACAGAGTCGGGCTGGCTGAGCTGATGGTGCCGTCTGCGTTCCAGATCGGAGCATCGCTCGCGCCTGTTAGGTAAGTGCTCTGGTTGAAGTTGCCAAGCAGGTTCTGGCGCTCCCATGCGTGCGGCAGGGCGTCATAGCGGAGGCCCAACTGAACGCTCAAGCGATTGGTAATGTGCCAGTTGTCCATGGCATAGACCGAAGGAGTCTGGTTGACGTAATGGCGAATCGGCGCGGACTGAGTCTGGGAGTAGCTGCTGGGCAGGCCAAGAAGCACATCCATCAGGGTGTCGCCCGACAACTGGCCCCAGTTGTAGTAGCCCTGGGCATCGCCGTAGAGCATCTGGTTCTTGGTGTAGCGATTGTAGCTGAAGCCGAACTTGTATTGATGTTTGCCCACGGTGTAGGAGACGTCCACCTTCGGTGAATAGTCCTGGGCCGCATTGTGGTAGGGTTCGGTGGCTGTGTCTTCCGATTCTCCCAGGGTGCCGCCGAAGCCCATGCCTGGCCAGACCTTCCGGCCGATGGTATAAGCCGTCACAACCGGAGCAACGGTCCAGGTAGACGGCAGGAACGTGTTCGTGCTGGGCTTGATGTCGGCCCCGTTGCCGTCATAGTTCATGCTGACTTCCATCAGCAGGTTTGACCTGATGGCGCCGGTCAACTTCGCCGTGGCGCTATGGGCAGGCGACGAGAGAATGCTGGTAAGGGTGTTGTAGTTGCATCCGCACCAGCCGAGTTCAGGCTGGCCGTAGTTCTGGTTCTGATGGTCGCCGATATAGTGGACCAGGAGCGCCCACTTATCGTTGAAGTTGTAATCGCCGCGGACGACCGTGTCTTCCACACTCTGCGGAAGCGGTACGCTGGCCACGTTATAGTCCGTGCTTCCAACGTTCGGCTTAGGAAGAATGCCCGAAGTGAGGTAAACAACCCCGTTGGGATCGAACAGATCTTGCGGAATCACGTTGTTGGGAAACGGCTGGCCAGGGACCAAAGTCGGATGCAATTTATGCAAGACATTGATGTAGTAGTCCGAGGTCAGCGGGACGTTCGGAACTACCAGGCCGGTGATCCCCTGGGTGCCCGCGTAGGTGGGGAGCACATACGGCAGACCGGTTACTCCGCCGACAGTCTTGATGTTGGAGGAGCTGGGAACGTCCAGTGGATCAATAGTCCGGTTGTTGCTGGTCGCCACGGCGGACGTCTTGCGCCACTCCTGGTTGAAGAAGAAGAACCCCTTGTTCTTGTTTGTGTTGTAGACGTTCGGAATGTAAATCGGGCCGCCAATATTGAAGCCGTAGACGTTGTAATGAGTCGCCGGCCGGGGATTGTTGGCGCCGTTGTACTTGTTGAAGAACGTGTTGGCATCGTATGCGGTGGCGCGATTTTCTTCCCATGCCCCGCCGTGGAAGTCCCGTGTGCCGCTCTTCAGCGACATGCTGATGGTGGCGCCCGAGGCAATGCCGTAGTCCGGCGTATAGTTCGAGGTCATCATCTGGAACTCAGCGATCGCGTCCTGTGATGGCTGAATCTGTGTGCCGCCGCCGCCGCCGCGGTCATCCGACTCGCCGCCGTCGATCAGCCAGATATTGTGGGCCTCGCGAAGGCCGTTGAATTCGATACTGAAGTTGGCGCCGAACGCTCCAAGAGAGTTGCTGTCTGGCAGCTCGGAACTGACGCCCATGCCAAGGGCCGCCAGGTTAACCAGGTTCCGGTTCTCGGTGGCCAGCGAAGTGATGTCTTCTGCGGTGATCAGCGTACTGACCACGTTCGAGTCTGTCTGAACAGTCAGGGCGTCAGCTTCCACCGTAACCGTTGTCGACCCGGCGCCGACAGCCAGCTTGACGTCAGCACGGAACGTTCCCGAGACGTTGACCACGATGCCGTTCTGCGCATAGGCCTTGAAGCCCGGGGCCGTGACCTTCAGGTCGTAGTTGCCCGGGTTCAACCCGGCAAAGTCGTACAAGCCGGTGGACCCGCTGGTGGTTTCGCGCGTGTACGCGGTGGCCGGATCGGTGAGCACGACGCTCGCCCCCGTAACCGCCGCTCCGGTTGAGTCAGTAACCACGCCCGTCAACTCTGAGTTGGCTTGCGCGAATGCCCGGATGCCCCCGAATGTCAGGAGCAGCGCGAGCATGATTAGCCAGCTATTCATCTTTCTCATTGCTTGTGCCTCCAATTGGAACTGGTGATGTGCTGTTGTGCGTTCATTGAGGCCGAGAAGGCCTGCCTTGATGCGCCAACAGCCTAGGCTGCAGAAAGAGCGCTGTCAAGAGATTTTTCGTTCGATTAAACGTTTGAGTAAAATGCTCGGACAGTTTCTCCACCGCTTGAGCGGGGAGGTGTTCTCATCCCTTTGATGGAGATGGGTTTACGTCGTTTGGCTCCCCGAAAACTCCACCCGGTCAGGGAATGTGATTTCGATCACAATCTGGTAAATCGCTCCACTGAAACGTTCAGTAAATCGCTTCATGAGCCGGCGGACACTCCCTGGCAGGGGCCTCCCCGAGGAGCGGGAAGCGCCCTTTGGCGGACTTCCTCCGCCATCCGTTGCGCTTCGGAAAAGCGGACAATGGAAGCCGGTGAAAGGGCTCGTGTATGCTCTCTATACGATCCGGCTCCCTCCACGGCGAGCAATTGCCTGTGGCGATCGTGGGTGAGCCGTTGCCAACGGCCCGCCTCCGGGCGCGGAGCCGTTTCGACGGCAAGCATGGGACCTCCCTCCCTGTCTGCCCATATCGCTGTTGGGCCTTTCGCGGTCTTTCGGCCGTTCTTTGACCGATGCTGGGTCTAGGCACCGAGTGTATTTTCAGCCACTGGCATGTTCAGAGCCACGTAGTGAGTCCATGTTGAAAGCAATTGATTCCGTCCTGGCAGGTGCATCCGGTACGCGGTACTGGATGGATCGAGAAGACAAACTCCGTCGGCGGACTTCGCGAACAATCTTCGCAATTCTGGCCCTGGTTTTGGTCCCAATTCCCAACTCGAGCGCTCAGGAGACCTCGTCGGCCGCGGCCGGGTCGTCAGCACAGCAGCAACCGCATGGAACCGAAGCGCCCATCAGCGGAATGGCCAATGCCGGTCCTCAGACGGCTCAATATGATAGCCAGCACCGGCCGATCACTGCCGGAGGATTCGTCAAGAACGGGCCGATCATATTTCAGGATGTGGCGGCGGCGGCCGGATTGACGAAGTGGCATCACGCCGCGGGGACGCCCGAGAAGAAGCTGATCCTTGAGGCCAAGGGGCCGGGCGTGTGCCTGATTGACTACGACAACGACGGCTGGCTCGACATCTATCTGGTGAACGGCTCGACCTATGATGCGCTGTCCGGCAAGACGGAGCCGCCGCACGCAGCTCTGTTTCATAACAATCATGATGGAACATTCACCGATGTAACCGAAAGCGCGGGTGTCGCAAACGGACGTTGGGGGATGGGTTGCGCGGTGGGAGACTACGACAACGACGGCTGGCCTGACCTCTACGTTACCAACTACGGGGAGAACAGGCTTTATCACAACAACCGTGACGGAACATTCACCGACGTCGCCGAAAAGGCGGGAGTGGCCATCGGCACGTGGTCGACTGGCGCGACCTTCGGAGATTATGACGGCGACGGTCATCTGGACCTGTTCGTCGCTGGCTACATTCAAATGACTCTCGACGATCCTCCCGTTTCCGGAGCAAAATCCGTCGGCTACGCCTCGTGCCAGTACCGCGCCGTGCCGGTAATGTGCGGCCCGCGTGGTCTGAAGGGCGAGCACGACCATCTCTTCCACAACAATGGTGACGGAACGTTCACCGACGTGAGCAAGAAGCTGGGCCTCGATGATCCGGCAGGCTATTACGGCCTCGGCGCATTGTTTGCCGATGTAAATAACGATGGCAAACCGGACCTGCTGGTCGCAGACGACACATCTCCGAACTATCTATACATCAATAAGGGAGATGGAACCTTTGTCGAGGATGGCTATGAGCGCGGCTACGCGCTGAACAAGGACGGCCGCGAAATATCGAACATGGGAATCGCGGCGGGGGACTACGAAAACAACGGTCACTTGTCGATTGTGAACACCGATTTTGCCGACGATTACAACGTGCTCTTCCAGAACGACGGAACAGGGTATTTCACCGACGTTAGTTGGAGCGCGGGGATCGCCGAGTCCTCTATCCCCTTCGTCGGGTTTGCCGACGGTTTTCTCGACTACGACAACGACGGATGGAAGGACCTGCTGATCGTGAATGGCCACGTCTATCCGCAGGTGGACCAGCACCCGGAGTGGGGCCAGAGCTACGCGCAGCGGATGCTTCTTTATCACAACCTGCACAACGGAAAGTTCGACTTGGTGCCTGCCGTCGAGGGAACTGGCCTCGCCGTGGTCACGGTCGGCCGCGGCGCTGCATTCGGCGACATCTTCAACGACGGCAAAATCGACGTAGTCATCAACAGCATGGACGGGGTTCCCGTCCTGCTGCGCAACGTAAATCCCGACCATCATCACTGGGTGGAGTTGAAACTTGTTGGCGGCCCCAAAAGCCCTCGCGACGCTGTCGGAGCAACCGTCTACCTGAGGGCGGACGGTATGCGCCAGCGAGCCGATGTCCTGAGCGGCGGCAGCTATCTCTCATCGAACGACATGCGCGTTCACTTCGGTCTGGGCGATGCAACATCGGTCGATGGAATCGATATCCACTGGCCGAGCGGCAAGATTGAACAACTCAAGATCGGGTCGGTGGACCGCATCTTCACTGTTGAAGAAGGAAAAGGTGTGGTGGGCGAGTTCTGCAATCGCTGTGCGCAGAGCAGTCAGCAATCGCCGGTCGAGAAATGAACCGGAGCGGCTATGAATCGTTGCGGTCGATGCCCACGGCGCGACACGCTCCACGCGTTCCCAGTTTCTCCGCTCCGGTCGGCTTGGCACCAGCCTGCGCGGCAAACTTGGTTCGTCTATTCCAGAGCGCCGAGTTCTTGCCCCATGGGGCGGTGTCTCATCGGGCAAAAGCTCGAACGCGCTGATCCATCATCGCTCGTTCCAGCCGAACGCGTTCTCAAAGTGCGTGATCTCCGGCACCTGTCCCGGCAAGAGATACACGCTGACAACGTCGAACCGCACCTGCGGAGCGGATTCGCCCGGTAGTTGCCGAACATACTGACGGATCAGGCGGCGCAGTACATTGCGCTTGTGATGATCGATCGCGGCCTCTGCGGGCGTCATATCGTGCGCTGTGCGCGTCTTCACTTCGAAGAAACAAAGCAGGCCGCCCTGCCACGCAATCAAATCCAGATCGCCCGGCAAATTCCCGCCTGACCACCGCTGCGCCACCACAAAATAGCCCTTGCGCTGGAGGAAGGCACGAGCCGCATCCTCGCCCTCGATCCCGGTAAGCAGATGTGCCGGCTTCTTCACGGTCCGGCCCCGATACGCGGAAATCCAGTCCAGCCCGGAGATCATCCTGTCCAGGCTCCCATTCCGCATCTGAGCCACCCAGCCCACGGCTCACCCCACAGGCGAACATTGTGCGCCCGCTTCCCACAGCAGCGCAAATCCTTCGTCGTTCGGCGCGGCTAGACTGTCACCGCCGTCAACGCGCTGGCCTCCAGCTCTTTCTCCGCAATCGTCAACGCCTCTTCCAGGATGTCGAGCGCGACCGTCGCTTGCTCCTTGCTCACGATCAGCGGCGGCGAAAGCCGCAGCGAGGTCTCGCCGCAACCCAGCATGATCAATCCGCGCTCGAAGGCCAGCGTTTCAACTCGATTGCGCATCTCCGCAGCCGGCTCTCGCGTTGCCTTGTCCTTCACAATCTCGATGCCGATCATCAGCCCGCGTCCACGCACGTCCCCCACCAACGGGTGACTCTTCGTCCAGCCGCGCAGGCGCTCCAGCATGAACTCTCCTACGGTCGCCGCATTCGCGATTCCCTCACGCTCGATGATCTTCATCGTCGCCAGTGCCGCCGCAATCGACACGGGATTTCCGCCGAACGTCGACGCGTGCGATCCCGGTACCCAATCCATGATCTCCGCCCGCGTCATGCAGATGCCCAGCGGCATTCCACTCGCAATGCCCTTGGCGATGCAGACAATGTCCGGCTCCACGCCTGACTCTTCGATCGCCCACCACTGCCCGGTTCGCCCGCAGCCCGATTGAACTTCGTCCGCAACCAATAAGATCCCATGCCGGTCGCAGATCGCTCTCAATTCGCGCAGAAAATTCGCCGGCGCAGGCACAAATCCGCCTTCGCCCTGGATCGGCTCAACGAAAATCGCGGCCACTTCCTCGGCCGGCAGAATTGTCTTGAACAGCTTCTCTTCGATGTATCGCGCGCAGCCCAGGCTGAAAGCCTCTTCTTCCTGGGGCCCTCCAGTGCAGCCGCGATAGACATACGGATAGCGCACGTGGGTCACTCCCGGCACCATCGGCGAAAACCGCCTTTTCTGCTGCGGCTTTGATCCGGTCAGCGACAGCGCGCCCATCGTCCGTCCGTGAAACGCGCCAAAGAACGAAATAATCTGCTGCCGCCCCGTGTGATAGCGCGCCACCTTCAGCGCGCACTCGATCGCTTCAGTCCCGGAGTTGCCGTAGAAGAACCGGTGCGGCCCACGCATCGGCGCCACGGCCGACAATTGCTCCGCAAGATCCGTCAAATGCTCGTCGTAGAAATCCGTGCCCGAGATGTGGATCAGCTCCGCCGCCTGTTGCTGGATTGCAGCCACCACTTCCGGATGGCAATGGCCCGTCGAAACCACGGCGATGCCCGCGGCAAAATCGAGAAACTCGTTTCCGTCCAGATCCTCCACGCGAACTCCCCGCCCGCGCTTTGCAACCAACGGATAGGAACGGGTATAACTCGGCGAAATCAGGCGCTCGTCCGCTTCAACGGCGGCCTTCGCCTTTGGCCCCGGCAGCTTACAAACCAGCTTGGGCCCAAACTGCGCATGCATCTCTTGTTTGGTCATAGGTCTCTCTCCTCGGCAGATTCGGTTTTCGCGGCCTGGCGCTTGATCGCTCCGTGCATGCAGTGCCGGATGCGGCGCGGCCACGGATTCCAGCGAATGGAATCGCGTATTTCTCTCAGGCCCCCATAGGGCCACTGCAGGCGAGGATCTTCGGCGGAGGGTTTCTAGTCGCCGCCGAAGAGACTAGGTCGCGTGCGGGTGGGCAGCACGCGCAAGTGCCTCCGCGGGCACATACGCTGCGCGCGCGAGCGCGACCAGCCCTGGGTGGCTAGCGCTTTTTGCGGCTCGCTTCTGGCGCCCTTCTGCATGAATTCTCCGCTAATCGTCAGCATACCATGCAGCGCATTGAGGCTTCCACTTGCGGGGACGCGCCTTTTTCAGGTCTATGAAGGTGCATTCGGCAGGAATACATTTGCCGGAACCAGCGTAGTCGCAGCTTCGCGCTCGAGCGATACGGTTCCCTGCTCGAAAGCCTTGAGGCTCGCTGCGTCGGCAGCCATCGTCATCCAGCACACCGCGCCCTTCTCCAGCACCGTGCAGGCGGTCTCAAAGGTAAAAGAGTTATCGGTGTGGTTTTTGGGCGTTCCCTTTGCACGTTCAATCCAGACCGTGTGACTGCCTAGCGGATAGGTCGACTGCTGGGGCCCGGTTACGTCAAACGTCTGCTTTATTCCTTCGGATACACCCTCGCCGAAGTTCTCCAGGTCATTCGACGTCATGGTTTGCCCATAGCAGGAAAAAGGAAGCGTCACGACCACCACGACCGATGCCGGATTTCCATGCTTGGCCGTCATCGCGACTTCCACGCACGCGTCTCCCTTCGTGGCAGACGCGAGATTTGGGTAGGGAACCACTGGCTTGGGCGCTGTCGGAGGGAGCACAAACTCCCAATCGGATGGCAAGCTGTAACTGAAGCCAATATCGTCTCTCTGCACTCGAGCCGCCGGAACGGGTGTTGCGTCCGCTTTGGACGCAGCGGTCGCAGCCGTCGCTGACCCTGCCGGATCCTGTGCGGCAAGAGGCGAAAAGCCAAGTGTGAAAAGTGCAATTGCCGGCAAAATACGCATTGCCATCAGTTTCGTTCGCCTGCTCGATAAGCGCAAGCCATTCGCGACGAATCGATCTTGGTGGAATCCGGTAGCTACTTCAGGAAGAAAGCAGATGCCGACGCCGCCACGCCAAGCGCTGAAACAACCAGCCCCACGTGCCAATAAACTCGGCTCCGCGTCAACAGTGTGATTGATACGATCACCAGGCCGATCTCCAGCAACACTTCGCCCAGATCGAATCGGTCTGCCTTCGCTTCTCCCTTGTCCACGCTATTCTGGAGCGCCGTAGCAGTCGTCTGATCCTCGACGAGCTCCGCCGACCACTTTTTCTCGTGATCCGAATATCCCTTCGCCAGCTTGGCGGCGGCATCTTTGTTGTCGAGCGTGACCACACTCATCAAGTCGGACACCAATTGGGTGTTGTACTCGCGAATTTTCTGCGCCTGGTATTCATTCCACTGGTCGGTCGCGCGGTTCTGGTTGAGCACCGCGTCCTCATGCGTGCGCCCGCCCAAAACCGTCGTCACAGCCAGGAGCACGGCCAGCACGCTCATCGTAAAGGCGACTGGCCTCAAGGGCTCTTCTTTCGCTCCCTGCTCCAGATTTTCCTTCAGGTCCTGCACTTCGCTCGCGTCCATAGGGTTGTGCCTTTTCATATTGGATTGGAGGGCTTTCGGGGGAAGCCGGCATCGATCAGGGTACGAACCCATCATACGATCCCGCCCAAAATTCCACCGCAATAGTTTTGAGGCGAAGTCTTTAAATTCCCAGTGAATACCAAATCGACGTTTCGGACGCGGCAATGCACTCGCCCGCCCACCGGCTCGAGCCGAAAGCTAAAGGCGAATAGCCAGGAGCTGTTTTACTTGCGCTTCCAGCGCACGCCGTCCTTCGAGTCCTCGATGATTACGCCTTTTTCCGCCAGCTCGATTGCGGATCTGGTCGGCGAGGGCAAAGTTGCGAGCCTTCTTGGCCGCCGTGCGTTCTGCCACCAGCGTATCAATCGCCTCATCGGTCATGGATTGCGAGGCCACTAGTCCCGGCGCCACGTCCGCCATTCTGCCCGCTCTCTCGCCCACGCGAGCGCGCGCCTCGTCGTCTCCGCATCGCGATCCTCGATCACATCAAAAACCGCGTCGAAGTCCTTCAGCACCGGCAGAATCGCATCACGGTCAGCCGAAAAAACTGCCCTTGATCAATCGCCGTGTTTCCTGCGCGCACCAGTTCAAAGATCGGCGCAAGCGCATCCGCGGTATTCAAATCGTCGTTCAGCGCGGCCATAAATTCCTCCCGCGCCTTCTTCGCCGCCTCCTGGATGGCAGAATTTTCTCCCGTGGCGAACTTTCCTTCCATCAGCCGTGCCTTGAATGTCCGCAGCCTGTCGATCGCATTTGTTGCATCCACGAGACTGTCGAATGTGAAGTTGAACTGCCGCCGGTAGGGCACCGCGATCAGCGCCAGCCGGATCGCCGACGCCTTGTAGCCTTTCAGTAGCAGATCGCGCGGCGTGTAGAAATTTCCTTCGCTCTTCGACATCTTCCGCCCGTCTACCAGCAAAAACCGCACGTGCATCCAATGCCGCGCGAAAATCTTGTGCGTCGCCGTCTCGCTCTGCGCAATCTCATTTTCGTGATGCGGAAACATCAGGTCTTCGCCGCCTGCATGCAGGTCCAGGGTCTCGCCCAGGTATTCCATCGCCATTGCCGAACACTCGATGTGCCACCCCGGCCGCCCGCTTCCGATCGCCGTCTCCCACGAAGTTTCACCCGGCTTGCCCGCCTTCCACAACGCGAAATCGCGCGCCGAGTCCTTCTCGTACTCGTCCACGTCCACGCGCGCGCCGTCTTCCATGCCGCTCAGGTCTTTCTTGCTCAGCTTCCCGTATGCAGGAAACGCCTTCAGCCGGAAGTACCACGAACCGTCCTCGGCCTTGTACGCCGCTCCCGCCGCCGCCAACTTCTCCACCAGCTTCACCATTTGCGGAATATTTTCCGTGGCACGCGCAATCTGCTCCGGCCGCTCAATGCGCAGCGCCTCCATGTCCTCGAAAAACGCCGCTACGTAGCGCGCCGTGTATTCGCCGATGGGAATTCCCGCCTCCAGCGCGTTGCGGATGATCTTGTCATCCACGTCGGTAATGTTCATCACGTGATCGACATGCATTCCGCTGAGCAGCAGGAAGCGTCGAAGAACATCGACTTGTAGAAAGGTTCTGAAGTTGCCGATATGGCCGTAGTCGTAGACCGTCGGCCCGCACGCGTACATGCGCAGCGCCTTGCCGTCGGCAGGCTCCAGCGCATCCAGTTGTCCCGTCAGGGTATTAAATAGGCGGAGGGTCATCGCATCGGGATTCGTGCGCTGCCCGGCGCATGCAGGCGCGCCTCGATCCACTTCGACTCGCTAAACCCGCGTCAACATTTGCTCTCAGCAGCAGATTCGATTGTAGCAGCGCATCTCCGCACCCTCATCAGTTGTCATCCCGAGCAGAGCGGGGATCTGCGGTTGCTTCTATTGGCGGGCCTCCGCCACCCTCCGAGTGCCCCAACCGGAAACTCGACGCCGGGTGCCCCAACCTCGCGGCGCCTTTGTTTTTGCCGCCAGGGTGGGATAAACCGAACCCGCAACTCATCCAAACGCCGGGTGCCCCCGTGCCCCGCTCCAGGTCACCCGGGATCGCACTCCCCTCAATCCACCACGAAAGAGGCTCAACGCTGATCGCTGAAAGCAGCGCGCCCCGTTCATCCCATCATCGCCGCCCAGCCAACGGCAATCAGGAGCATCAGCACCCACCATCCAAAAACCGCAATGTAGCCCGAGCTGCGCTTCGTCCCGGCTACGACGGCAATGCCGATGCCCAGCAGCGCCAGTCTCCAGATCGTAATTGCGTCCACCCACGTCGCCAGCGTATACAACGCCTTGTTCGTTTCCACCGGATCGAGAAACGCGCCCAGATTCGTCGGCGCAAAGTTTTTCAGGTTGAAGGATTCCGGCGCCATCCCCGAATAAATCACAATCGTCCCGAGAATCGACCTGAAAATCTCCGGCAGCCATGCATAGTAGGAAACGGCAAAAATATCGGCAAACTTTGCCTTGCCGCCAAACCCAAAATTAATGGTTGCCATGAGGATGAGCGACATGAGAGCTACAACCCCCATGGCAATCACCGGCCCGGCCAGAAATGCCGCCTCTGTCACAACGGTTGTGATTTTGGCGCCCATCGCGCGCTGCTCCGGCGTTGCGTTCGCCATCCGCTCCTGCGCCTTGGGATCCATGCGGATCTGGTTGTCGATCGCCTGTTGAATTCCGACCCTCTGCATCATCGCGAAGAAAAAGATGTAGGTGAAAACCGCCCCGATGATCAGCGGCAGCCACCAGCTCTTGTTTCCCCGCTTGATGTCTTCAAAGGTTTTCGACGGTGCCGTAAACGTGTCCGCCACGCGCTCCCACTGCGTCAATCCCACGCCTGCGGGCGTTCCTTCAGCAACAGGTTGAACTCCCATATCGCTCATGATTTCGCCTTTCAAATATCTTTTCGGATCGCTGCCTCTTGTCCAGGTTCTGAAGCTCGCACCAGAAATGAACCGCCATCCTGAGCGAGTCGGCCCCAGCAGACAAGTCGAAGGACCTGCATTCCAGACCGTCCGCCTGCGCAGAATCTCTGGCACAACGCTCGATCCCGTTCGCCCGCGATTGTACCTTGAGCGCGCGTCAAGAATCGAATGAATTTTCTGGGGATATGATCGTTCGAATCGACACGGTGATGAGCAGCGCCCGGGATTGCGAGCCGCTACTCTCCTTGAGACTCAACCTGCCCGGCCGTCCGGTGATGGTCCGCAACCGGCTTTGCCGGCGTGGCCAGCCCCGTCTTGCCCGCCTGCGCATAACTCTTGTACACGGTGATGTGGAAGCACGCCTGCTTGAATTCCTCTTCCACATCGATCTTCCCTTCCGCTTCGAGGCCCATCAACCGCGTCCGCATCCAGGCCATCTCTGCCCGGCTCAGGCCCTTCTTGGCGATATCGACGGTCGCGCCGGTCAGATGCGGGCTCACCAGGTCGCCTTCGGCCGGCGCCGCATTTCCATTTGTCCTCTCAAGCCGTTTCTGGTACTCCACCGTCCGCACCGCCGAGCTCACTTCAATCGACCGGTGGAACGCCGCATCGTGCGCCCTCGCCAGGTCGGCCAGGAACTTCGCCGTCCACGGACGGCAATAGCGATGATTCTCCTCGAGGTCCGGATTCACGGTCAGCGCGCTTGACGTCGGTATCGGCACCAGCAGCTTATCGGCAATGCGTGCCGCCAGATCGGCTTCGTCCTCGATTCGCTCCAGCCCTTCCGCTTCAAGCCGATCGTTTTGCCTCTCCAGTGAAGCAAGCGAGCCGCGCAAGGGCAACGGCATCCCGCCTCTCGGAACAACCAGGGAAGCTATATCGCTCTTCGTCTTCGCGCCCGCTGAACCCGCCGTCTCTCCGGATTGCCTCAGTGCTGCCGCACTGGTCTTTTCGCTGGCCTCGGCCGCTACTTCGTTACTCCTGTTTGCTCTGTCTGCCGCCGTTTTTTCTGCCCCGGATTCGCCCGGCCCCATGCGCTCAACGGCCTCCGTCCCTGTGTCCGCACTATCTTCCGATTCAGCGGGACTCGGCGCCGGCAGCGCCGCGCGCTCCGAGCTTGACTGCCCCGAGTCCATGCTCGGCGTATCGTCAGCATCCGCCCGCCCAGCCTCAGGCGCCGAATAACCGTCTGCCGCGTCGTCGGTCTCAGCGCCTCTCACCGCGCCGGTCCTTCCCGGACGCCATGATGCCCGCTCCAACCTCAGTCGTCGCATCGAACGTCGGCGCTCCATATGTACTGTTCGGCCGCGAGGTGCCTGCACCCCACCCCGCTGCCTGAGAATCGCAAGCCCCGCCGCGCGTCCCACCTCTTGCGGCGTGCGCTTCGCTCGCATCGTGCTCAAATTCTCGTGGGTGTTGGAATAAGCCCTCTTGGTCGCCTCGACTCTGCCACCTCTACGCAGTTGTGCTGGACGGTGCGGTGCATGCGCGGGGGCCGCTGCGCCTGGCTTCCGCTCGGTTCTGGTCGATGAGCTTGTCTGGGAGCTGAGCGTGCCGGCCGCTGCGAAAAAAGCCAGCGCGACCGCCATAAGTGCGGTTGGGCGCATGAGGGGGAGTGCGGACAATCTAGAGCTTCTCCAGTCTACGTCGATCCGCGTGTCCATCCGAGTGCCTTTGCGGATTCGTATTCGTCTGATAATTGGACGCGCTCGGCGCGCATTAGGTTCGTCGCTGCAGATCAGGCTCGCAGGGGCTGGCGGCGCGGCTTGGTCACCTCGGATCGGCACGATCGGCTTCGCCGGAGGATTGAGGACAAAGCCCTTCCGAATCAGCGCAAAGCCACCCTCCGGCAATTCCGCCTGCAGCAGTTGGTTCTCCGGCCCTGAGAACAGCTCCGTGTTTGTCCCCGCGATCATTGCCTCCAAGTGGTGTACCGTAACAGGCTTTCCATCCAGCGTTCCCTCCTGGTCCGGATAAGTGGCCAGTTCCACTGGCTCAATCGATCCCGCCTCCTTCGGCAGAATCACCCAAAGGCCGCGGTTATTCTGCGCTACCGCAAGCACCAGCAGCGTCTGCAGCGCGCCCGCGTCGAAGTCCGGCAGAAATACAGCGCCCGAATGCGCCGCAAGCCTTGTTGTGGAGCTCTTTCCGTTCGCCGAGATATTCAAGAGGAGCTGCGCCGCGTCTGGAGCCGCCACCACGTTCACAGCCTCGCCGTTCACCGTCGCGCTCAGCACCACGTGCATAAGGTCACTGCCCGCGTTCAGTTGCTCGTTCTTCGACAGCGCGTAGTCCAGCCCCTGCATCGCGACCTTCACCAGCGAGGTCGAATCGTAGCCTTCCTTCGTCGAGGTGAAGTTGAAGCTCGCTAAACCTACCGCTTGGCCGTTTTGCGCGATCTCGAAGCTGCCGGACTGCGCCGCACCCACGGCAGTGAATCCAACCAGGACTAATAAAAGAACTCCCGCGTGCGGGAAAACCTTCAATCGATGCACGAATGTTCCTAACTCCCTACTCGAATTAGACACTCTTCTGCGGAAAGGGTTGCGACCATGGAGCCCGCCTCGCTGGCCCGCCTTCTCATTGAATCGCGGGTGTCCCTGGTCTGGATTTTCAGACCAGGGAGTCGCACAACTCCATCGCACGCTCCTCCCGCTAACTTGCCGACTCGCCGATGTGCGCTTCAGCACACGCTAACTCGCCCGCGCTAGACCACTCCCAACTGTCGCAACTCCGCCCTCAGCGCTTCCGCGCCAGTAAACCGGATCGCTCGCATCCCCGCGCCCACTGCGCCGTCCACATTCTCCTGCCGGTCGTCGATAAATAGCGTCCTCGCCGGGTCAGACCCCAGAATGTCCAGCGCACGCCGGTAGATCGCGGGATCAGGCTTGCGCAGGCCCACATAGCACGAGCTGAATGCCACCTTGAAATACCGGCGTAGCCCAAACTTCGTAAAGCGAAAATCGTTGGTCTCCCGCGCCTCGTTGTTCAGCGCGCCAATCAAAAATCGATTCGCCGCGGAAAGCTCTGTGAGGACTCCGAGAGCCCCATCCTCGAGCAGCTTCGATTGCGCCAAGATGAACTCGAAGAACTCTTCTCGTGAAAAGCTCCGTGGCTCATAAAAAACTGCCGCATCCAGATACTGATTCACGTCGATCTCGCTTCGCTCCCACGCCGCGAATACTTTCTCGTGCCGGATCTCAAGTTCCCGTGCGTCCAGGCCAAACCTCGCCACCGCAGCCGCGCGCTCATCGCGGTCCCATCCGTTGGTCAGCAGCACTCCGCCCACGTCGAACAGGATCACGTCAAAAGGGAGCATCGGCTCGCTCTTTCTCGCGCTGTGCGCGTTTTTCTCTGGAATTGAATTTTTCTAGAACGGGCGCCTGTCATTCCTCGGTCGCCGCGGCGACCGAGGGATCAGCGGTTGTATTTTCTGACTCCGCCGGGTGCCCTCTGTCTCGACTATGAGATCGGGGACCGCACTTCCGCCAATTCGCCTGGCTTTGCTGACTCGCTGACTTGCTTTCTCTAACTCCGCTCGCTCCGCTAACGCTGCAAGCTCCGCTACCTACTACCGCTCGTACTTCGCCTCGATGGCGAGGACCTTCTTGAACCGCCGTTCGAAGCGGCTTTCCTGCCCCTGAAACTTGGCCCCGATGAATGCGTGCGCCAACTCGAAGGCCAGCGCCGAGCCGATAATCCGCGCCCCCATCACCAGCACATTCATGTCGTCATGCTCCACGCCCTGGTGTGCCGAATAGGTGTCGTGACAAATCCCCGCGCGAATCCCGGGAATCTTGTTCGCCGCTACGCAAACCCCTACGCCCGATCCGCAAATCAAGATTCCGCGCGGAGCCACGCCGGCTTTGATAGCCTCGCCCACTTTTTCCGCAAAATCGGGATAGTCGTCCTCAGGCTCGTACTTGAACGCCCCCAGGTCGATCACTTCATGCCCTGCCGCAGCCAGGTTCGCCCGCACTTCTTCCTTCAACGCAAATCCCGCATGATCGGATGCAATCACAAGCTTCAACTTGTCTTTCCTTTCCATCGGGCGAGTCGGCCCCGCCTTTCAGTGAGCTTCAGCGAAATGAATGGGGCATCCTCGCATCTTGCCGCTAACTCCGCTAACCCCGCTGACTCCGCTAACCCCGCTGCAAAAGCTTCTTCGCCCTTGCCGCTACGTTCTCCGCGGTGAATCCCAGTTCCTTCATCACCACCGGCCCTTGAGCCGACGCGCCAAACCGGTCCAGCCCAATCACGTCGCCGTTCGAGCCGACATACTTCCACCACCCCAGCGTCGCGCCGGCTTCCACTGCCAGCTTGGGCACGCTTGCCGCCAACACGCTCGCCTTATACGCCGCCGATTGCTCATCAAAGATCTTCCAGCTCGGCATGCTCACCACGCGTGCGCTGATTCCCTCCGCTGCGAGCAACTTGGCAGCGCCCTGGGCAAGCTGAACCTCCGAGCCGGTCCCAATCAGAATCACATGCGGATTCGCGGCGTCTTCAAGTACGTACGCGCCCTTGCTCACTCCGGCAAACACATCGTGCTTGGCCGCATCGATCACCGGAACATCCTGCCGGGTCAGAGCAAAGAAGCAAGGGCCTTTGCGTTCCAGCGCCAGCCGCCAGCAAGCCGCCGTTTCATTCGCATCGGCCGGGCGAAGATCCGTCATGTGCGGCACCGCGCGCAGCGCCATCAGGTGCTCGATAGGCTCGTGCGTCGGTCCGTCCTCGCCCACGCCGATCGAGTCATGCGTGAATACAAACAGTGATGGCGCTTCCATGATCGCCGCAATCCGCAGCGCCGGCTTGGCATAATCGGAAAACACAAAGAACGTCGATCCGAACGGCCTCACGCCGCCGTGAACCGCCATTCCGTTCACCGCCGCGCACATCCCCAGACTCGCGTACACCGAAAAACACGTTCCGCCCTGCGGGATCTTCGGCAAAGTGCTTGCTGTTTTTGAAAATCGTCTTCGTCGATGCCGTCAGATCAGCGGCGCCACCAAACAGCTCCGGCACGCTGTCGAAAATCGCGTTCATCACCTGCTGCCCTGCGTTGCGTGTAGCCACAGGCTTCTCCGCCGGGAAGGTAGGAATTGTCTTTTCCCATCCCGCCTTCAGCTTGCCCGCCTGCGTGCGCTCAAACTCTGCCGCCAGCTCGGGAAACGCCGACTTGTATCCGGCGAACAGCTTGTTCCACTCCGCCTCGTGCTCCGCGCCATGCTTCTCCGCCTCGCGCCAGTTCTTCAGCGCGTCTTCCGGCACATAAAAGCTCTGGTCTTCCGGAAACCCGAAGAATTTCTTGGTCGCAGCCGTATCTTCGGCGCTCATGGCCTCGCCGTGAACCTTGTTCGTCCCCGCTTTCGGGCTGCCGTATCCGATCACCGTCCGCACCGCGATCAGCGACGGCTTGTCGGTCACCGCCTTGGCAGCCGTTATCGCCGCTTCAATCTCCTCCAGGTCATTCCCATCCATCACGCGTTGCACATGCCAGTTGTAAGCTTCGAAGCGCTTGTAAACATCTTCGGTAAAGCTCCACTCCGCAGGACCGTCCAGCGTGATCAAATTATCGTCGTACAGCATGATGAGCTTGCCCAGCCCCAGCGTTCCGGCCAGCGAAGCCGCCTCGTGCGAAATTCCTTCCATCAAGTCGCCGTCGCCGCACAGCACAAACGTGTGGTGATCCACAATGTTGAAGCCTGGCCGGTTATACGTCGCCGCCAGATGCTTCTCCGCGATGGCCATGCCTACGCCCATTCCGACTCCCTGCCCCAGCGGCCCGGTCGTCGCTTCCACTCCGTCGGTCAATCCGTACTCTGGATGTCCCGGCGTGATCGATCCCCATCTCCGAAAACTCTTCAGATCGTCCAGCGTCACTTTGTAGCCGCATAGAAACAGCGTTCCATAGAGCAGCGCCGACGCATGCCCGTTCGAAAGCAAAAAACGGTCCCGGTCAGCCCACTTTGAGTGCGCCGGATTATGCTTCATCACCTTGTGAAACAACAGATAGCTGATAGGCGCGCATCCCAGCGGCGCCCCCGGATGGCCGCTGTTGGCCTTTTCTACCTCGTCGAGTGCGAGCATACGCAAGGTGTCGATCGAAAGTTGGTCGAGTGAGAGTGAAGCAATACCTGAAGCCATAAGAGTCCTGGATTTCCTTTCCTTTTACTGCCGATTCGGGTGCCCCACTCACGCCGCGTCTTTGTCTTTGCCGCTTGGGTGGGATAGAGAAAACCTGGAAGGGATCGTCTTGCCTGGAGAGCTAGGACGCTTCCACCTTCACTTGCACAATCTTGACCTTCACATTGTATCCAAGCCAGCTATCCGATTCCTGCCAGTGCATCGTCCATTCAAGCTCCTGGCTGCGGGCTGCGGGTTTGATGTCGGCGCTGAATCCCGCGCTGCCCAATCCTCGGCTCATGACCTTGTTCACAGTCCTCCATCCATCGTCGGTCCACGTCACGTCAAAGAACCGCTGATCCAGAATCCGCAGCGTGGTTCCCGCATCCATCCGCGCAATCGGCCTCATGCGGCTGTAAATCTCTATGTCCCGCCTGCGCTTTTTGCGTCCCTCTGGCTCGCAATACCGCTCATACACAGGATCGATGCGGTCAAACACTTTTCCGTCTACTGCCGAGCGCAACAACTTCAAATATTCCGCATGCGCCCAGACCAGCGGCATGGCCGATCCCGCCGGCTGTCCCTTCCTCAAGCTCCGCTCCGGCCGGTCCGTCTCGTACCACAACTGCTCCGGCAGCAACTGCCCGCAGCTGGCCGAGTCCTCATACGTCTTGACCAGTTGGCTGATGTCATTCCCCGCCGCCAATTCACGATGCGCCCGCTCGCCCGTCAGCAGCGGCCACACGCCCCCCTGACCCCATCCCTCAAACGGCCCTCCATCCGGCCGCTGGCCATAGCCGTCGAAGTTGTACCGCAACCACCCCGGCCCTTGCGGCAAATCGCGTTTCAGCACCGCGTCCACTACCTTCAGTGAATCCGCAATCAGCGGGTCGTCCGCACGCCGCACTCCATAGCGCACCAACTCCAGAAATCCTCCATCGATAATCTCGCGCGCCTCAAACTCGGTCTGCGTCCCCGGCGGCCGGTTCGCAATCCGGATGAGTTCCTTCCCGCAGCCCTCGTGCGCATACGCCTCCCCGCACTCCGGCGGCCTGATCCGCATGTAGTGCCGCTTCACATCGGCAAGCAACACCCCATCGTTCGTCACCGTCCAGTCTTCAAGATGTCCCTCGATCCAGTCGGCAAACTCCTCCAGAAACTCGCCCAGTTCCTCCGCCTCGTGTGCTCGAGCCATCTCCGCCGCGCAGATTAACCCGCCAATCACCGCTGCCAGCGTCGACGGCGAATACCCAGCATTCTCCTCCCATCGCTCCTGGTGTGTGATCGGCGCTTGCCGCACCAGGCATCCCGCGGCCCTCTCGACAAACGGGAACATGTGCAGTTCGCCCAGGCCACCTGCCTTCCACAGCCGCCACGCAAGGATGATCGGAAACGCCACTTCGTCCAACTGCTTGCCGCTCCAATACGGCGTGCCGTCGATCCAGAAGTTCTGCGCGAACCCTCCATCCACCTGCTGTGTGCACGCCAGGTAAACCAGCGCCCGCCGCGCCGTTTCCGCCCGCCCGCATGCCAGCAGAGCTGTCGCCGTCTGCACCATGTCCCGGGTCCACACCAGGTGGTACCCGCCCATATCGTCGTCGCCCTTCACTTGCCCCCATGGAATGGACGCCGACGCCACAAACGCCCCTGAAAACATCTTGTCTTCGTGCGACAGCAGCACCGCGTGGCTCGCCCGCATCAGCTTGCCGCCATCCTGTGCCTTCGCCGCCAGCTCATCCGGATGCGCCGCCCGCTTCCACTGCACGATGAACCGCTGCTTTTGCTCCTCGAACGGCACCGACAGCGCGCCCATCGTCTTCTGCAGCGCCGTATGATGTCCTTCCCCGATCCCGATCGCCAGCGTGAACTCTCGCACCGCCATTCCGCCTTCAACCTTGGCCACAACCTCGCCCGCCGCGCCTTCCCGCGCGATCCTCAAATCGTCCACGCATCCCAGGTCGATCTCGCCCATCATCGCCAGGTTCCCGTTCGTCGCCGATCCAAACTCCCAGTTCATCTTCATGTTCTGCATCAGGTCCTGCCAGCCGTCGCTCGCGCCCACGAAACCGCAGCTCATGCGCGTGAATCCGCAACTCGCCGTCATCACCAGCGACCACCCGTTCTTCCACGCCAGCAGCACGTTGTGTCCTGCCAGGTCCAACGCTCGCGCCGAGTTCCCTGCCCCGCCCCCATCAAGATGCGGCGCCAGCAGTGCATATAGCTTCAGCCGCGGCATCAGGTCCTCGTGCGCCTCAAGGTGCACTCTCTGCAACACCACCCCGTGGTGCGGATCGCAAATCATCTCCTTGGTCAGCGTGTACCGCCCGCCGGGATCGCGGTTCACATACAGCACTCCCAGCGCATCCGGATCGATGTACCAGAAGCTCGTCTTCATATCGCGCTTCTCTTCGTGGACAAACGTCTCCCCGTCGGTCAGCAGGAACTCCATGTCCCGCACCTGCGCGCGATCGATCGTCGGATGGTAGATCTCGTTCAGGATCCCGTGCGAGCACGTGAACCATATCCGGCTCGATCCCGAATACGCCGTCACCACCGCATCCTTCACGCTTGACGTCCAGCGCGGCTCCAGGCCGGGCGCGCCAAAGGCCTCGCCCTGCTGCTCAAGCCACCGGTACATCGGCTGCTGATTGCTCATTCTCGCTCGCTATTTCCCGGGGGAGGATTTTTGAAATTCAAGTTGGGGAAAGCTCGTTCCAGAGCCAATGCTCGTTTGAAGGCCGGGAAAGTCGGGCATCGCTCTCAGTCTTCGACGTTCGCAGCCCGTAGGTGGATGCTAAATCCTTCGCCCCACCCAGATCGTCAATGCAATTTCAAATTCATCGCCTGAAAGCCACTGAACCGGGGTGTCCCAGATCCCTCGTCCGCCGCGGCGGAGGGACCTGGGATAGGCAAAACCCTCAACCGACCCGTTTGTTACGAACTCGCCGTCTCGCTGACCCCTGACCGATGAAATATGAAACTTATTTCCCCGCCGTCCTTGCCCGCACCAGCATGTACTTTACCGCCGCTTCCAGCTCTTGCGACGTCACATCCTCCACCACGCCGGCATCGCCAATCCCTACCGGCAGCACGAACCGCCTCACCCCGCCCACATTTTTCTTGTCGCGTCCCGTCGCCGCCATCACACGCGCCGCCGTCACCTTCAACTTCGGCCACGGCCCGTAGCGATAAATCAATTTCTCCATCCGCTCCATCTGGCCGCCGGTAATCGTTCCCCGCCTCCTCGCCACCGCCAGCGACGCCACCATCCCCCACGCCACTGCCTCGCCGTGCAGCATGGCCTTGTATCGCGTTGCCTGCTCCAGCGCGTGACCGACCGTGTGTCCGAGGTTCAGGATCATCCGAAGTCCGCCCTCGCGCTCGTCCTTTCGCACCACGTCGGCCTTCATCCTTACCGACGCCGCAATCACCCGCTCCAATGCTTTCGGTTCCCGCGCCAGAATCTCCTCCGCGTGCTCCTCCATAAACCGCACCAGCGCTCGGTCGCGAATGAATCCCGCCTTCACGCTCTCCATCAATCCCGCGCGCAGTTCGCGGTCGGGCAGCGTTCCCAACACGTCGATATCGGCAAACACCGCTCGCGGCTGATGAAAATTCCCAACCAGGTTCTTACCCTCGGGCAGGTTCACGCCCACCTTGCCGCCCACGCTCGAGTCCACCTGCGCCAAAAGGGTCGTCGGCACCTGGACGTATGGAATCCCGCGCATGAACGTCGCCGCCACGAACCCGCCCACATCGCCAACGATCCCGCCGCCAAAAGCGATCAGCAGCGATCCGCGATCGCCGCCCGCTTTCACCATCTCGCGCAGCAACCGTTCCACGCTCTTCATCGTCTTGTGCTGTTCGCCCGGCGGAAGAAACAGCGTCACCGGAGACTCGTCAAACGACCGAAGAAACTCCTTCGACCAGAGCGCCCAGATCTCCGGCGACGTCACAACAAACACGCGCCGCGTCTGTCCGCCGTGACTGAGCGTCCGCCCAAGCGCCCGCTCAATCCGCGGGGCAAGTTCCTTGAGTAATCCGCTCCCTGCAAACACGTCGTACTTCGCTGAAGCCGTCTCTACCCGTATCGTCTGCACAGTGTTTTTATTCTAGTGGTCCGCCCCAAACGCTCGCTTCTTCAAAGAGCTGTCATCCTGAGCGAGGTCGGCGCAGCGACCGAGTCGAAGGATCTGCGGTTGTTCTTCGTCGTGGCGTTTGCAACCGGTGCTACACTTTTTCCCACTGACCCCGGAGCATCTCTATGCGCCGCGAACTTGCCGCCGCTCTCCCATTAATGCTGCTTGCCGCCATCGCCACTGGACAGCAGCCAGGCACGCCCACTCCCCGGCCGGCGCTCGCGCAACCCCCAAGCGTCGCCGTCCACTACGCTGGCCCCGGCGTCACCGCGCCGGTCCTATATCCGCCTACAATTTCGATCTCCGTGCCCCGGCGCTGCATCAATCTCGACGGCGTCGTCAAACTCTCCGCTCTGGTAGACGAGAATGGCGTCCCTCGCGACATTCAAACGCTCCAATCGGACGACGCCCGCCTGAGCGACTTCGCCGCTGCGCTCATCGCTGAGCAGCGATTTAAGCCCGGCACCTACAACAACAGCCTGGCCGCCGTCGCGATTGCCGTAACAGCCGCTCTCCATACCTGTGTCCTCCCCACGAAAAAGAAACTCACCGAAGAAAACACCACTTTAACTCTGAGATCGCACCCATTCATCGGAATCGCCGTCCTCGCGCCGCCATCAGCCTCACCAGAATCCCTCGGCCCTGCAACCGTGGTCTTTGCCGCAAACTCCGGTACCACCCATCAGGCGGCAGGTGGCACCAGCGTCCCGACACCAATCTTCCAGCCGAATCCGCCATACTCAAGGGCGGCAAAGCACAACAATGTCGTCGGTACATGTCTGATTGGAGCCACCATCGACGCCTCCGGCGTTCCCGAGAATGTGGCCATTGTCACCAGCCTGGATCCCGGCCTGGACGAAAACGCGATCCACGCGATCAAGGCGTGGCGTTTCAACCCCGCGCTTCAAGGTGGAAGTGTTCCGGTCCCGTTTGAAATAACAATCGCCGTAACCTTCTGGCACCAAGAGAAAATGTTCCTCTCCTTCGCAACCATCGTGCCAAGATCCTCCAGCGCAGTCATCTCCACCGCCGCCCCGGACTCGGCAAAGGACTTCAGTCCTCCGGTTATGCTCAACGCCGATGAAGCCCAGCCCGAGTACTCGCCTTACGGTCAGTTGGCCCGAATTGCCGGTGTGTGCGTTGTCGCTTTCGTTGTTGACACTGATGGACTTCCGCAAAATGTGCGCATCGTGAAGAGTCTCGAATCAAGCATGGACGAGAATGCCGTGGCCGCTGTCAATAGGTTGCGATTCAAGCCTGCCCTCAAGGACGGAACTATACCTGTACGAATTGAAGTGATCATGCCGGTCAATTTCAAGCTCAGAGTTCCCAAGCGCCAATTGTTCGAAAGCGCCCTCACAGCAGCCATTTTCATCTTCGGCATATGAAATTGCGGCCGCGTGCCATGATCTGGATTCTGAGATTTGGCATAGCTCAAAAGCGGGTATGAGGCCGCCCGGCGCCGCAGCCGCTGCTCCTGGTTGCTCGCATTCGGGGACCGCAGGTACCACGAACGAAGTTCCGATTCTTCTCGTTCTCTGTTCCCACACTTTGCCTTCATCTCCTCCCGCACAATCCCTCCCCACACTTGATTCGGTGCTAGACTTTTTTCGCCAACTCTGGAGAACCGCCTTGCGCTGTGAGTTTTTAGTCGCCTCTTTCGCCCTCTCCGCTGCAATGACTGCCTCTGCTCAGGCGCCGCCTCCGGTCGCGCTGTCGACGACTCCAGGAGTATTCCTCGTCGGCGCCGACGTCACGGCGCCTGAGTTGCTTAAAACCGACTTCTACACGGAAGTGGACAAACATTGCCAGACGTTCGATGGCACAGCGCTCGTCGGGCTTGTCGTCGGCATTGATGGCACGGCTCAGAACATTCGTCTCCTTAAATCCAGCTCCAGCGAACTAGGCGAGGTCGCGGTTCACGTCGTTGCAATCGACAGATTCAAGCCCGGTGTCCGCGACGGCCTTCCAGTCCCTGTCGCCATGCAGGACAAAATTGAGTTCAGCGTATGCATTGGCTCACCCTCAAAAAAGAGGCCCGAGGAAGTGGCTGCTCCTCTTTACCTCACTTCTCAGCCTGCGCAGGTCCCTTGGCACCGCTTCCACTGTGCCAGGGTTCCCGCCTCCACCCGCCGACCTCCAGTCATCAAAGGACATCGCGCCGCCTTCTCCCCTCAAGATGGAGGAGGCCAGGTACTCCGACTATGCAAGAAGGCAAAAGATCAGCGGAGTCTGCACGCTCAAGCTGACTGTGGACACGGACGGCCTGCCGCAGGACATCCGCGTTGTGCAGAACCTCGATCCCAGTCTCGACTGGAACGCGTATGAAGCGGTCAGCAAGTACCGCTTCAAGCCCGCCATGAAAGATGGCGAGCCCGTTCCGGTCCAGATCACCGTTCAAGTTGACTTCCGGCTGTATTGAGTTCGCCGCAAATCCGGCGGATTCCGGGCCGCGAGCACCTTGATTCGGTGCTAAACTTTCTCCCACCAACCCCGGAGCATCCCTATGTGCCGCGAATTTGCCTCCGCCCTCCTGTTGCTGCTGCCCATCCCCTTCTCCGCCGCCCAGCAAACCGTCCCGCCCGCTCCGCCTCCAGGCGCAACAGCTCCAACTGACCAAACCAAGCCGACCGCTGTAATTCCTCCCGGGCTTTACAAAATCGGCGGCCACATCAGCGCCCCGGCCGTCATTCATTCGGTTGAGGCAAAATACACGGATGAAGCGCGGCGCTTCGGTTATCAAGGTGCTTGCCTCATTTCACTGATTGTGGATGCAAAAGGCCACCCCGTGAATGTTCACGTTGTGCGCGCGCTCGGCATGGGATTGGACGAGAAGGCGCTCGAAGCAGTCAGGCAGTACAGATTCAAGCCCGCCATGAAGGATGGTAAGACCCCGGTACCAGTCATGGTCACCATCGAAGTAAATTTCCGGCCGTAGTTGGCGCGCCACCGAATCCGCAGGTTTCCCTGGCCGCTCGCACCTTGGGCAAAGGCTGCAAAGCAGCTGGGATCGAGGTGGACGGGGCTCGCACAAATCGACCGAGCGACCCGGGAAACCGCTCACCGGCTTTCTATTCACTGTCCGCTGTCTTCATTCCCGCCCTCAGCGACGTCACCGCGCACACCGCCAGAATTACCCCAATCACCACCAGCGAAAGCGTCACCGGCACATCGACCCACTTCGCCGCCAACATCTTCAGCGCCGCAAACCCCAGCAGCGCGCCCAGCCCGTAATGCAGATACCTGAAGCGATCCAGCATCGCAGCCAAACCAAAATACAGCGAACGCAATCCCAGAATCGCCGCCACATTCGACGTGTACGCCACAAACGGATTGTGCGTCACCGACAGCACCGCAGGAATGGAATCCGTGGCAAACAGCAGATCGGTCACTTCGACCGCCAAGATCACCGGCACCAGCGATCCCTTCGCCGGCTGCATGCGCACGATCCACTCCGGAATCGCAGCCCGCGGCGAGCCCCCGCGCACCAGCCGCCACGCCGCGTACAACAAAATCAATCCGAAAATCCACGTCACCCACTCGAACTTCCGCAAAAGCGTGACTCCCAGCGCAATGAACGTTGCGCGCAGCACAAACGCGCCCCACACGCCCCACGTAAGCGCCGTATGCTGCCGCTGCACGCTGATCCTGAACCCCTCAAACAGCACAAGAAACACGAACAGATTGTCGATGCTCAGCGAAGTCTCAATGGTGTACCCGGCCACGAACTCGAGTGCCGTCTGCTTTCCCATCGCCATCGCGATCCAGCACGCGAACCCCATGGCGGCCAGCGCCAATCCAACGGTCACAAGCCACACAAACGCCTGGGCATGCCGCGACTCGCGCCGATGGCCCGGCACGAGTGAATCCGCCAGCAGAATCACTGCCACAACCGCGTGAAAACCGATCCACCATGCCCACGTGGCGCCCCAAATCATAGCTGGATGCTACAGCACGGCTGCAACGTTGGAGCTTCTCCAAAATCCCGCAATCTGATCCAGCAAATCCCATTCTTTGCATCCTCCGCATCCAATCGCTGCCACCAACGCGCGTCTTCATGCATCCTTTAACTAGGGGCTGCGAAACCACGAACCTGAACTGGAAGGGGACTCCGTGAGCGAAGCAACTCAACCAGACCAAGCCGCGCCCGCTGCCGTCGCCTCGGCGCCTCATCGCCCGCGCGTGGTCATCGTCGGCGCAGGCTTTGCCGGCCTTAACGCAGCCAAGGGGCTCGCGCACTTGGCCGTCGACGTCACCGTGGTCGATCGACGGAATCACTACACCTTCCAGCCGCTGCTCTATCAGGTTGCGCTGGCCGTGCTCTCCCCGGCTGACATCGCCCAGCCCATCCGCTCCATCCTGCGCCGCCAGCGCAACACGCAGGTGCTGATGGATGAAGTCGTCGCCATCGACGCCGCGGGCCGCCACGTCGCGCTGGCCAGCGGCGCGAGCCTCGATTACGACTACCTCGTCCTCGCCACCGGCGCAACCCACTCTTACTTCGGCCACGACGAGTGGGAACCTCTCGCGCCCGGCCTCAAGTCCATTGAAGACGCCATCGAGATTCGCCGCCGCGTCTTGCTCGCCTTCGAGCTGGCCGAGCGCCAGATGCTCGAACAGGGCTGGCATCCTCCGCTCAACTTTGTCGTCATTGGTGGTGGCCCCACCGGTGTCGAGCTCGCGGGCGCCATCAGCGACATCGCTCAGCTCTACATGCGCCACGACTTTCGCCACATCGACCCGGCCAAAAGCCGCGTTCTTTTGCTCGACAGCGGTCCTCGCGTTCTCGCCGCCTATCCGGCAGATCTTTCCGCCAGAGCCGAAGCGACGCTCAAGCATTTGGGCGTGGAAGTCCATACCAATTCCCAGGTCACTGCTGTCGGCCCCGGTTGGGTCGAAGCGAACGGTCAGCGCATCGACACCGCCGTTACCCTCTGGGCCGCCGGCGTCCAGGCCTCGCCGCTCGGCAAGATGCTGGCCGCGCAGTCCAATATCAGTCTCGACAAACGCGGCTGCGTTATTGTCGACAACCACCTCAACCCGACCGGGTTGCCCCATGTTTTCGTCCTCGGCGACCTCGCTCACTTCGACCAGGACGGCCGTCAGGTTCCCGGCGTCGCCCAACCCGCTATGCAGATGGGCGATCATGTCGCCAAAATGATCGCAGCCGACCTCGCTGGCAAACCGCGCCCGTCTTTCCGCTACTTCGACAAAGGCGACATGGCCACCATCGGCCGCATGTCCGCCATCGGCAATGTCGAGTGGCCCTTCAAGGCACATGTGAGTGGTTTCGTAGCTTGGTTCATATGGGTCACCATCCACATCTTCTTTCTCATCGGTTTCCGCAATCGGATTTCCGTCCTTGCCAACTGGGCCTGGACCTACTTCACCTTCACGCGCGGCGCGCGGCTCATTACCGGCGACCAAACCCTCCCAGGCTGGTCCGAACAAACTGAAGCCGGTCCCGCGAATAACGGAGCCAAAGCCGCGGACTGACGCACTTTTCCACTCGGCCCTCCCACCAAGGTCCAGTCATCCCGAGCGAGGGCGCGTAAGCGGCCGAGCCGAGGGATCTGCGGTTGCTTTTCGCGATCTTCGCGCCTGCAGCAACGCCTTCCTGCGATGAAGATTTCCCGGCACGAACAAGCTGAAACCCGATGACTGAGAGCTGACGGCTGATCTCATCTTCCGTGTCGTAAACTGATAGTGAAATGCTCGATTTAGGATTCGTCCGTTCCAACCTCGAATTGGTTGAAGAAAAACTCCGTGCGCGTGGCGCCGATCCCGCCGCTCTCCTCGGCGATTTTCGCGCTCTCGATCGTAGCCGCCGCGAAGCCATCACGCTTGCCGAGCAGTGCAAGGCCCGCCGCAACGAGCTCAGCCAGCAGGTCGGCGCGCTCATGAAGGCCGGCAAAAAAGACGAAGCCGCCGCAATCCAGGACGAAACCCGCCAGCTCAAGGAAAAACTCGACTCGCTCGACAAGACCGCCATCGAGCTCGACGAGCAGTTGCGGCAATCCCTCGCCCGAGTTCCCAACCTCACGCGCGACGAAGTTCCCACCGGCCTGTCCGAAGCCGACAACAAAACCGTCAAAACCTGGGGCGAGCGGAAGAAGTTCGACTTTACGCCAAAAGCTCATTGGGAGATCGGCGAAGCCCTCGGCATTCTCGACCTTGAGCGCGCCGCCAAGCTCTCGGGTGCTCGCTTCGCCGTCTACATGGGCGCCGGGGCGCGCCTCGAGCGCGCTCTCATCAGCTTCATGCTCGATACGCACACGCGCAAGCATGGCTACACTGAAGTGCTTCCGCCGTTCATGGTCAATTCCAAGTCGCTATTCGGCACGGGCCAGTTGCCAAAATTCGCCGAAGATCTTATTCCGTTGTTCCGACGCCGACGCCGAAGCGGCCACACGCGGCGACTATAAGGACAGCGACCACTGGCTCATCCCCACAGCCGAAGTCCCTGTCACCAACCTCTACCGCGACGAAATCCTCGACGATGCGCGCCTGCCCATTTCTTTCGCCGCCTATACCCCATGCTTCCGTGCCGAGGCTGGCGCGGCCGGCAAAGACACCCGTGGCATCATTCGCCAGCACCAATTCCAGAAGGTGGAGCTGGTCAAGTTCACGCGGCCCGACGAATCCGACGCGCAGCACGAGCAACTGACACGCGACGCCGAAGAGATTCTTGAAGCGCTCGGTCTGCCTTACCGCCGCGTCCTCCTCTGCACCGGCGACACCGGCTTTTCTTCTGCCAAGACCTACGATCTCGAGGTGTGGCTGCCGGGGCAGAGTCTCTATCGCGAAATCTCTTCCTGCTCCAACTTCGACGCTTTTCAGGCGCGCCGCGCGAATATCCGCTACCGCCCCACTGCGGCGCCGGGCGCAAAGTCCAAGCCCGAGTTTGTCCATACCATCAACGGCAGCGGTCTCGCTGTGGGCCGCACCTGGCTCGCGATAGTTGAAAACTACCAGCAGGCCGACGGCTCAGTACTTATTCCCGAGCCTCTTCGTCCATACATGGGTGGAATGGATAGAATTGTCAAAGAGAGATGACGGCATCTTCCACTTCGAGCAATCCGGTCGCTGAACCCAAACGCGGCTTCGCGCAGATCCTGCGCAGCTATTTTTACTGGACATATTCCCGCGGGTCGTTTCACTACGACATCATGGTCACATTGATTCTGGCCTTCATCTTCATCACCCCGCACCTGTGGGATTACGGCGCTAAACCTTCAACCGTGGCCGCCTCCAGCCTTCCTTTCCAGGTGGTTCCCAACGGTCGCGGCGTCATCATTACGATGCAGGCCTCTGCTGTCAGCGTTCCGGCCGGCACGTCCGACCGCGAAGTGAAAAGGATTCTGCGCAAAGCCGTTGAGCCCGTCACCGGTGACGACGTCTATGTTGAACACTGGGAAACAGCGACCGACGCCCAGGGGCACCTTACTTGGAAAGTCTGGGCGCACCGTTAACTCCTTTTCAGGAATCCTCGGAGCCCATCCGCGAGTCAAACAAGGTATGTGATGGTGGGTCAGTCAATCCGTTTTGAAAGGGCACGACTTCAGTCGTGCAGCAAATACGGAAGAGAGATAAGGGGGCTTAGCCCCTAAGGATCGCCTTTTCAGGCGACACCACTACACGCAAGGGTGTTTATGCATCTCCGGACGAAAACTCTTTTTTCTATCGCTCTGATCGTGGCTTTTGTTCCGTTGTCACCGTTGCGGGCCGAAGATCTTGATGGCGTGCTGGCCAAGCTCGATGCCGCCGCCAAGAACTTCCATACCACCACCGCCAGCTTCGAATTCGACACGGTCCAGACCGATCCCATTCCTGACACGGATGTACAGAAGGGCGACGTGTACTATCAGCGCAGCGGAACGACCTTCCAAATGGCTGCCCATATCACCAGCGACAACGGCCACCCCACCGCAAAGGCTTATATCTTTTCGAGCGGCGTCCTCCGTGAGTCCGACACTGGCAAAACGAGCGACGCCAAGACCTACACGCAGGCGGGAAAGTATGAGAGCTATCTCATGCTCGGCTTCGGCGCCAGCGGCCACGATCTCCAGGAGAAATGGTCCCTCAAGTATCTCGGTACCGAGATGATCGATGGTTTCAAGACCGATAAACTCGAGTTGGTCGCCAAGGATCCAACGGTCCGCCAGAACATCCCCAAGGTCACGATCTGGCTCGACACAGCCCGTGCCGTCAGCCTCAAACAGGTCTTCGACGAAAAGGATGGCACGACGCGCACTTGCCACTACACCAATATCAAGGTCAATCAGACCTTGCCAACCGGCGCCTTCAGCTTCGATAAGTGAGGAAGTAGCGCAGGCCTCCCGGCCTAGGTCCCCAACGACGGGTCTTCGTCGGGCGGTGGACCGGCTGGAGCTTGGGGGTCCTCGCCCGCGTCTTGCACACCCCGCGCCGAATGCTCCGACACCGCCCCCGGAGGGGGGCGAGGATGTTAGCCCCGGGTGGAGTGAGCTCGCCGCGGCGAGCGAACGAAATCCGGGGAACACAATCAGAGTAAGAGAGCCAGCCCGTAGGGGCGAAGGAAACGCGCCACAAAACCGACATGCGCCGCGCTTCGCTCAAGTCCGCTCAACGGAAGGAGCAGGGGCCTTCACGCCCGGAATGACCAAACCGCAACCCAGCTTGATCAGCCACGCAATCGCCATCCCGCCTCCGGCAAACAGCATGGGAAAGCACTCCAGCGTGTAGCGCGTCTCCGGCGCTTCAATCGTCAAGAGCAGCGCGCTTCGCAGCACCATGTAAGCCAGCAGCGCTACCCAAAAGCGCGGCCGAAAACAGAGACCAGCAATTCCCAGCACAAGATAAACCGCATTCAACCCCGCATATGCCCAGCTGAATTCAGTCTCCCTGCGATGGTGCGAGTAGACCCACCAATCCAGGTCGATATTCAGGTTCTCCACGCGAGGCCGCAGCCACATATCGGCCAATCGCCCCAGCGGCAGCCACAGATACGACCGCAGCGGATGAGCCGCAATCCGCTCATCCGCCAGCTGTCCAAATCGAGCGTCAATCGCCGGCGTAAGCTCCATGCCGTGGTTGTTGTAGTCCGCGGCCAGCGCGGCTGTCTCCGCATATTGCGCGGGCGAGTCGAACGCGCGGTTCGGCAGCTCCTGCACATCCAGCTCGTCGCCAGGCACGTTCCAGTAAATTTCGTACGTTGAAATGTAGTCCAGGCACCAGCTCTTCACCCAGCGCTCCCATCCCGGATTCGAACTTTCGCCGGGATCGGTAGCCAGCCGCGGCGCCAGCGGCTCAAAATTATGAAAGACCCGCCAGTTGCGCGCCGTCCAAACAGCAAATGGCGCCAGCGCCAGCAACACGCAGACCATCGCCATGCGCGCCGGAACTCTGCTCCGCCATCCATCTCGTCCAAAACCGGAGAAAGCACCGAAAACAATCGCGGGTGCAAAAGCAATCGCCGCTAGCGCTCCGTCCGGCCGCAACAGAGCGGCGAAACTCACGGCCGAAGTAAACCAGAGCGCGTTAACCCAATTCGGCTCATCCCTGAGTCGCGCCATCGCCCACATCGCCAGGGCCAGTGCAAACAGTGTGGGCGTCTCCGTCATCGGTTCAGCCGTGTAAGCGGCTGTAAACGGGCATAGTGCCCCCAGCCAAAGCGTGGCCATCGCCGCGCCCGTGGTCAGCCCGTCAGGTGCGATCCGCCGCACGAAATCCGCCAGCAGCAGACAGCCAAGCAGATCGAGCCCGATCTGCACGCACGCCGCGGAGTAGTAATTCTCCATTCCGAACAGCCGAAAGCAGACAGCAAGAAAGATCGGATAGCCGGGCAGCCGTATCAGCGTCGGATACATTATGCCGCTCGGCAGCGTCAGGGCATACCGCCCGTGCAGCAGAAGGTTCTTTGCCAGTCCCCCGTAGATCAGCGAGTCTCCGTTGACTTCAAAAACATTCCGCAGCATCCAAAGTCGCAGAGCCAGTCCGGCTAAAAGTGCAAGTACGATCGGCACGGCCACAAGCACTCGTCCCCAACGTTGCTGGTGGGGACTCTGGGCCGCCAATTGACTCTCTTCGCCAGCTTCCATACGATTTTTAATGTACAGCGTACGGCACGTCCAGGAATTCCGCGCCCTTGCGTTTTCCCGCTAAGGCCGTCGCGTTCGTGGAATGCGACCGCCTTTTTGCGCTGGCTTTTCGCACCTGTTCACAGTACAAACGATGCCCGGACAACAAATCTTTTTCGACCCGGAACGCAAGCGCTGGAAGCGCCTCCGCCGCATCCTTGATGCGGTCGCTGTGATCTCGACCCTCGTTGTTGTCGCCTTCACCTTCAACGTGATCCGCAACCAGCGATTACCCGAGTTGTTGCTGCCCAATCCGAAGCACAATCTTCGGGCCCTCCCAGAGCCAACTATTCTCGAGCGCAACGGTAAAAACCTGCATCCCGCGCGTCGCAAAACCGCGCGCAAGCCCTCCGAAATTCCTTTGAATACCGGTGAAGGATTGCGCGCCGCCTATTACGTGCAGGACGATCCCGCCAGTTACTCTTCGCTCAAAGAACACATCCACCAACTCGACATGCTCTTTCCCATGTGGCTGCACGTCGATTCGCCCAACGGCACATTAATGGCGATGAGCGGCGACAACCTGAGCGAATATCCGGTGATCGAAGGCGCTTCCGTACGCGATCCCGACTACCTCAACAAAGTCAAAAAGGTGATTCAGGCGGCCAAGGAAGATACCGAAGTCTTTCCTGCCATCAACAACTTCAACCCGCACACGCAGGAGTGGGATACCGGTGTCGGAGATGTGCTCCGCGATTCCGGCAAGAGCGCGGCTCTTCTCCAGCAGATCATGAGCTTCCTCTCCACTTATCCGGCCTATCGCGGCATTTCACTCGATATCGAGAGCATCCCCGACGCCGATGAGCCGGCTTATCTCCAATTCATTCGAGCGCTGTACGTTCAGATGCACCCGCGCAATTTTCGCCTTTACGTCAACGTGGCTGTTGCCACCGGCGACCAGGATTTGAAGGCCATCGCAGCAAACTCCGATGGCATCATCCTGATGAACTACGACCAGCATCAGACCACGAGCGATCCGGGGCCAATCGCCAGCCAGCAGTGGTTCATTGGCAATCTGGTTCGCGTCCTCAAAATCGTTCCCAAGGAAAAAATCATCTGCGCCATTGGTAACTACGGCTACGACTGGACGCTTTCTATTCCCAATCCCAAAGATCGCCGCCATCCGAAGCCGCAGGTCCTCGATACCGAGGATCTTTCCGTGACCGATACCTGGGAGCGCGCCTCCGACGCCGACGCTGACCTCGATCTGGACTACGACACGCTCAATCCTCACTTCGAATACATCGACGAGGACAATAATCAGCGTCACGTTGTGTGGTTTCTTGATGCCGTCACCGTCCTCAATGAGTTGCGTGCCGCGCGCGAGCTCGGTCTGCAAACCTTCGCCCTATGGCGTCTTGGCGAGGAAGACTCCTCGTTGTGGAATATCTGGGACCACCCCAGCGACCCCGCGGCCCTGCAGGCTCTGGGCAGTGTTCAGCCCGGTCACGATGTAGACACGGAAGGCGAAGGCGACATTCTGCGCATCACCGGCCTTCCGCAGCCCGGCAAGCGCACGGTGGAAGTCGACACTGACGAACCCGATCCGCGCAAAAAATTCATCGACGACGAGCATATGGATGTCTATCCGCATCCCTATACCGTCCAGCAATACGGCTATAACCCCAACCAGCTTGCTCTAACCTTCGACGACAGTCCCGATCCCGAATGGACCCCGAAGATCCTCGACATTCTCAAAGCCAAGCACGTCAAAGGAACCTTCATGGCCATTGGCTCTGAGGCGGCCGAGCATGTCGGCCTCATGCAGCGCATCGTCCGCGAAGGCAACGAGATCGGCAACCATACCTGGACGCATCCCGATATCAGCATCATCTCGCCGCGCCAGGTCGACCTCGAAATCACTCTCACCGAGCGCCTATTTGAAAGCAAGCTCGGCGTGCAACCACTCTACTTCCGCCCACCGTACGACATCGACGAAGAGCCCGACACCGACGACGAGGCTGCGCCCGCCTGGCGCATCCAGCAGATGGGCTACACCATCATCGGCAGCAAAATCGATACCGACGACTGGGATGAGCATCCCCGCAAAACCACCAGCGAGATTATCCAGTCGGTTTTCGCCCAGCTCGACACCATGAAAGCCAAGCCGCAGTTCCGCGGCTCGATCATCCTCATGCACGACGGCGGCGGAAACCGCTCGGCAACTGTCGCCGCCCTCGGCCCCCTTATCGACGCTCTCCGCGCCCGCGGCTACACCCTGGTTCCCGTCTCCGCCCTCATGGGCAAGACCACCGCCGAAGTCATGCCCCCTCTTACCTTCTGGCAGCGCGTGCGCACCATCCCCGACTCCATCGCCTTCTCCGTGCTCGACATCATCGGCAATTTCATCGTCATGGTCTTCTTCGTCGGCGATATTCTCATGAGCGCGCGCCTCATCATCGTGGGACTCTTCGCCTTCATCGACCGTATGATCAAGCCACAGCGCGACGCGTCGCCCAGCTACAACCCTCGCGTGGCGGTTCTCATACCCGCGTACAACGAAGAGACGGTCATCGTCCGCACCATCCGCTCCGTCCTCAATTCTGACTACAAGAACCTCCGCGTGATTGTGATCGACGACGGCTCCAAGGACCGAACCGCCGAAGTCGCCGCCACGGCGTTCGCCAAAGAGATCGCCAGGGTTCACGTCCAGGTCCTTACTAAGCGCAATGAAGGCAAGGCTGCCGCGCTCAACTACGCTCTCGATCGCATCGACGAGGAAATCTTCGTCGGCATCGACGCCGATACGGTCATCGCCGCCGACGCCGTCTCCAAACTCATTCCTCATTTCGAAGATCCACGCATCGGCGCCATCGCCGGCAACGCCAAGGTCGGCAACCGCGTCAATCTCTGGACGCGCTGGCAGGCCCTCGAATACATCACCAGCCAGAACTTCGAGCGGCGCGCCCTCGACCTCTTTCACGTCGTCACCGTCGTCCCCGGAGCCATCGGCGCGTGGCGCACCGCGCCCGTCAAGGCCGCCGGCGGCTATCCGCTCAACACCGTCGCCGAAGACGCCGATCTCACCATGAATCTCCTCGAGCAGGGCCTGCGCGTCGACTACGAAGACCGCGCTCTCGCCTACACTGAGGCGCCCATCAATGCGCGGGGATTGATGCGCCAGCGCTTCCGCTGGTCCTTCGGCACTCTGCAGGCGGTGTGGAAGCACCGCGCCGCCTTCGTCCGCAACAAGGCCATGGGTCTGTTCGCGCTGCCTAATATCCTCATCTTCCAGATGTTCCTGCCGCTGGTCTCGCCATTTATCGACATCATGTTCCTGGCCGGCGTCATCAACTTCCTCGTCGATCGCCACTACCACCCTGAGGCAGCCTCTGCTGCCAGTTTCGAAAAGCTCGTGGTCTACTTCCTCGGCTTCCTCGTCATCGACTTCATCACCTCCACGGCCGCCTTTTCGCTCGAGCGCCGCCACCCCGCCAACAAAGGCGACGGCTGGCTTCTGTTCCACATTTGGCTACAGCGCTTCGCCTACCGCCAGGTGTTCTCGATTGTCCTCTTTAAGACGCTTCTCCGCGCCATTGACGGCAAGCCCTTCAACTGGGACAAGATCGAGCGCACCGCCAAGATGAGCAAGAACACCGAAATCCTGACCGAAGCAGCGCGCTGACCCCGCAAATAAGCAGCTCCCAAAGGGAGCGCAGGAAGTTAGCCCAGGACAACCTTACCCTGAGCGCAGCGAAGGGAAAGGGCAGTCCTGGGATAGGCTTTTTGACCTTTCAACTAAGCACGAGCATGGGTGCCCCGGTCTGCCCTTTGAGACCGGGGATCTGCATTCAATAGATCGGTCATCCTGAGCGAAGATCGTACGCCGCGGCGGATGATCGGAGCCGAAAGCCTGCCCTGAGCGGAGATCGCGAAGCGATCGCAGTCGAACGGGGATCCGCATTTCCAATTCCCCCTGATAAAGTAGTTGCCGTGATCGAAAGTAGTCCTCGTATGCGTTCGTCCCGCCCATTCGCTCGTTTCGTCCTGCCAGAACTGCTGCTCCTCACCTTTCCCGGCGCGCAGGCTCAATCCGCGCAGGCGCCTGCGCTGCGCGCGAGTTCGAGCCTTGTCCTCGTCGACGTTGTCGTCACAGACCACGACAAACCTGTCCATGGCCTCGACCGGACCCGCTTTCATGTCTTCGAGGACGGCAAAGAGCAAACCGTATCCTCCTTTGACGAGCACCAGCCCGCCGGTGCTCCTCCCGCATTTCTTGCGTCCGCCTCGTTGCCGCCGCACACATACACAAACCTGCCGGCGTATCCCGAGTCAAGTGCCGTAAACGTGCTGCTGCTCGATGCGCTCAACACGCCCCTCGGCGACCAGATGCGCGTCCGCCGCAAAATGATCGACTATCTCGGCTCGGTCAAGCCCGGCACAACCCTCGCTATTTTCACGCTCGGCACGCAATTGCGCATCGTCACCCAGTTCACCACCGACCCGGCCGCCCTGGTTCGCCTCCTCAACGCGCCAAAGACCAACGAGAAGCAATCGCCGCTGATAAACCCACCTGCTTCGACCTCGCTCGACAACAACCAGGTCAACACGGTGGCCGGCACGCAACCCGCCACGCCGCCCCCTGTTTCCAATACCGGCGCCTTGAAACCGGGTTCGGAAACTTCCGGCGCCCCCATGGATGCTGCCGCGGCTCTCCAGCAATTTGAAGCCGACCAGATCGCCGGCCAGGTCAACGCGCGCGTGCACATCACTCTCCAGGCCATGCAGCAGTTGGCCGGCTATCTCGGCGGCATTTCCGGGCGCAAGAACGTCATCTGGTTCTCCGGCGCGTTTCCGCTTGTGACATTTGGCGATCCATCGTTGCCCCTCCCCTTCGCCAACCTCGCGGCCTATCGCGAAGAGGTGCAGAAGACCACCGACATGCTCACCGCCGCGCGTGTAGCCATCTACCCGGTTGACGCGAGCGGCCTGTGGGAGACCTCGGAGTTCAGCGCGGCCAACAATCCCACCATACCCTCCGATGTCCACGCCGCCGCTGATGCCCAGGCCGCGCAGTGGTCGCAGCAGCGGGAGCAGCATTACGATAACCAGGCCACCATGCAGCAGGTCGCCGATGACACCGGCGGAAAGGCTTACGTCGAGACCAATGACTTTGACAAAGCTGTCGCCGGCGCCATCGAGAACGGATCGAGCTACTACACCCTGGCCTATGTGCCGGGGAATGCCGCGCTCGATGGGCGCTATCGCAAGATTCAGGTAACGCTGGACGATGACCGCAACCTCAAGCTGGCCTATCGCCGCGGCTACTACGCCGACGCGCCCGCAGGAACTTCGCCGGCAGGGAGCGGTCCGGACAGCGTGTTCGCGGCAGCTTTGGCCCACGACGCTCCGTCAGCCACCGCGATCCTGCTCAAAGCCCGCGTCCTTCCAGCCAGCGATCCGGCATTCCAGGGCGTCATCCTTCCAAGTGGCCCGGCAGGTAACAAGTCGGCTTCACTCCATGGTCCCGCCCATCGTTACATCGTCGATCTCACCATCGATGCGCACAGCTTGGCCCTCGACAACTTGCCTGACGGAAGCCGCAAGGCCGACATCGAGCTCGCCATGATCGCCTACGACGGCCTCGGCCATCCGTTGAATGACTATTCGCACGCCTTCCAGGTGGGCCTCAACGCTGCTCAGTTTGAGCGCATCATGGCTTCCGGAATTTCCGTGCGCATGCCTATCGATCTGCCCGCCGGCGAGGTCGACTTGCGCATCGGCGTCCACGACCTCACCGCCGACCGCGCCGGCTCGCTCGAAGTTCCGCTCGACGTCGCGAATTAAGCCATCCCGGGCCGTCACGATCGATCTCGAACGCTCGGAATCTCGGCTCTGTTCTCAGTGCGCGTTTCCGGCTGTATCGACACCGGGGCTGCTGGAACGAGCCGGTTGTTGCTTCGAGGATCGGGGCGGGATCTGCGCCGCTGAAATACTGGAGCAAGGAATATGTGTTTAATCCCGGGAAGTGAATTCCACGCTCAGGCACGCCTCTTGCGCACCTAACCGGTTGCAACTGCACCCACGCGGAGTGCCTCGACGAATGGGGCGGGACGGAATTACGCCGCTCAGTGCCGCGTGGAAATCCCCGCTTCGACTCGCCTTTTCGCGCTGGCCCGATGCTGCTAAACTATGTTCTGCCGCACAGCAGGCGCGTAGCTCAGTTGGTTAGAGCGCTTCCTTGACACGGAAGAGGTCGTTGGTTCGAATCCAATCGTGCCGTTAACAATCAATAGATTAGATATATGACCTCTTCTTTCTGCTCCCGATCCGGGGTGCTGAAGGGTGCTGAGAGCGGCATCATCAAATTGCCCTTGTCCCTCTGGGATTTCGTGGCTCCAGAAGAAGTGTCGCATCTCGCCCCGATTCGAAGCGCGGGGATCCCATGCAGCTCGAATCAGGAGCGCTTTTCCTCGCGAAATCGGGCGTAAGGCCGGGCCTGTGTCAAGAAGAGGCCGCGAGTCGTGCTTGAGAATGACAGCCATTTTGGGCAAATATCAAAGCCCACTGCTCGACTCAGGTTCGACCGCAGAAGCCGTCGGAAGCTTCGGCAGTAAATATACTGGAGCCAGCACCGGAATCATTTCATGCGCCCTGAACTGGCCCAGGCAATCGAGCTTTTGCACGCCAACACACCTGAAGAGACCGAGAAAGCCATCGGGCTGTTACAGCAGACCGTTTACTCCTTCAGCATGAAAGTGTGCGGCCACCCTGAGGACGCTGAAGACACCATGCAGGAGGTGCTCTACCGCTCCCTCCGGCATTTGTCCAAACTTGAGAATCCACGGGCGCTAGCCGTCTGGCTCTACACGGTTACGCGGAATCGCTGCTGGCGCATGCGCCGCAGTGGATCTTCTGCGCCGCAGAGAACCCTTTCACTTGACGAGCTGATGCCCGATCAAATCGAGATGGCCCGGCTCGTTGGGGCTTCCTCGCACGTACCAGACGATCATCTGCTGCGGGACGAGCAGCACAAGTTGCTCCAGCAGGCAATCCTTCGCATCCCCGCCCAGCTTCGCATCGTGCTGGTCCTTCACGATATGGAGGAACTTGCCACCGATGAAGTGGCGCAGATTCTCGATCTGCAGCCCGGAACGGTGCGGGTGCGTTTGCACCGCGCCCGCCTGAGCGTGCGCAAAGAGTCAGCAGGATTCTCGAAGTTGCCAAGCATGGGAAAAAAGTGAAGTCAGCCACAGCCCGGCGACGCCGATCAACACGCAAAACCCGGCAGCGTCCCGCCGCGTGCCGTGATCTTTTTGCCAATCTCTCGGAGTATCTCGACGATCGCCTGGAACCGCTTGCCTGTGAGCAAATGCGCGAACACATCGAAGCTTGTCCTTCGTGCGTCGCCTTCCTGCGCGACCTCCGCGCTGCCATCGACCGGTGCCGTGCCATGACAACACCTTGCAAATCAGCCATCGCACCACGGCTCCGCACCATGCTCACCCACGAGTATTTGCGCATGCTGGGCGTGTCCGGCGCCGAAAAAAGACGCGGCAAAGTGTAACGTTTTACAGTTCTCCAGGCTTTCTTCTCGTGAACGCACCCGAAAAGGCAAGCGCACACGATGAAGCCATACCCTATCCCTCTGATTCTCTTAATGTTCTTCTGCCTTATGGCGCAAGGAGCGAAAGCCCAGGCGCCGCCGCTCACGCTGCGCCAGGCAATCGACCGTGCATTGAGCCGCAACCCGCAGGCTGCGATTGCGCGCGCAGGCGAACAGGATGCAGGCGCATCTGTGGCGCTCGCGCGCAGTGCCCTGCTGCCTCAATTGGGCTTTAGTGAGGACATCTCGCGAGGCAACGATCCCGTTTATGTTTTTGGCGAGCGGCTCCGCGAGCGCCAATTTACTCAGGCTGACTTCGCACTGAACGCGCTCAACCGTCCGCAGCCGATCGGCAACTTCTCCTCTCGCTTTTCCGGTTCCTGGCTGGCGTTCGATTCGTTCAAAACCGAAAAAGAGATCCGTCGCGCCGGCCTGTTGCAGAAAAGCGCCTCTTCGGCCGCGTCGGCTGCCAATCAACAGATCGTGCTTGAGGTCGTTGGCGCGTACCAGTCGGTGCTCTACGCCCAGCGTGAAGTCGATGTGGCCGAGCATGAAGAGCACACGGCGCAAGCGCTTCTTACCGAGGTTGACGATCACGCAAAGGCTGGCCTTGCCGTCGAGTCCGATCGCATGGCCGCTGAAGTAAATCTCGCGGGCCGCAAGCAGGAACTGATCAGCGCGCGTGGCGACCTCGAGCCTCGCGTGGGCCGATCTGCGTGAAGCAATGGGCGCGCCCGACCTGCAAGCCTCGCAATTGAATCCCATCGAGCCGCGCGCCTTTCCCGCCTCTTCCCTTGAAGAAGAACTGGCCCTCGCTGCCAAGTCGCGTCCAGACCTCGCCGCGCTGGGAATGGCCCAACGAGCGCAGTCTGAGTCGCTCGGGGCCGCCCGTTCCGAATTCGGCCCCCGCGTGAGCGCCTATGGCAACTGGGAAGAAGACCGCGGCTCGCTCTCGAGTTCCGGGGGCAACAACTGGGTCGCCGGCGTCCAAATCAGTCTTGACATTCTTCCCCTTGGCAAGCGCGAGCAGCTTGCGCGCGAAAGCTCCGCCAAGCTGCGGATTGACGCGCAGATGGCGCAATCGCGCTCACTGGTGCGGCTCGACGTAAGCCGCGCGCATATTCAACGCGAGACCGCCGGCCTCTCGCTCCAGACTGCGCAGGCGGCCACGGATCAATCGGCTGAGAGCCTGCGCATCGTCAGGAACCGCTACAACGCAGGACTCGCCACCATCACCGATCTGCTGCGCGCCGAGGATGCCGAGCGCGAAAGCCAATCGAATTACTGGCGCGCAGTCTACGGCAATGTGATGGCTTATACGCAATTGTTATTCGCGGAAGGGACACTGACTCCCGATGCGGCGGAGGAATTGCAATGAAGGCGTTCATCTCGGGTTGTATCCTTGCCGCTTCCGCGGCCCTTATCGCTGGATGTCACGGCGGCGAACAAACCAACCAGGCCGCGGTTGAAACCGTCTCTGCACGCGTAGTCGTCAGTCGACAGCAGCAAATTCCCGTCGGACTCCGTGCCACTGGAACGGTGCATGCGAAAGAGACTGCCATCATCTCCGCGCAGGTGATGGGCCGCATCGATGAGGTACCGGTGCGCGAGGGCGACGTGGTCCGCGCCGGGCAGACACTCGTTGTCCTCGACGGCTCAACGCTGCGCCAATCCCTCGCGCAGGCGCAAGCCGGCATCCTCGTTGCGCAGAATCAGGAGGCGGTCGCACGCGCCAGCGCCGGCCTCGCATCCAGCACGCTTGCCCGCTACAAGCAGCTCCTGGCCGATAAGAGCGTGAGCCCGCAAGAGATGGATGAAGTCACTCAGCGTGCTGAAACCGCTCAGTCACAGCTCGATGCAGCGCGCGCTCAAACGGAACAGGCTCGTGCGCAAGCCGTCAGTGCGCAGACCATGCTCGGTTACACGCACCTTACCGCACCCTTCAGTGGCATCGTTACGGCCCGTATGGCCGATCCGGGGACCATGGCAGCCCCGGGCGTGCCCTTGTTGCAAATTGATCGCGCGGGTCCGTTGCAACTGCAAGTGACAGTCGATGAGTCGGCAATGACCGATGTACACATGGGCATGAAGGTTGATGCTACCGTGGACGGCATCGCGCAGCCATTGGCCGGAAACGTCAGCGAAATGGTTCCCGCGGCCGATCCCGCAAGCCACAGCTTCCTCGTCAAAATTGATCTGCCGCCGTCCAATCAGTTGCGTGCGGGCATGTACGGGTCGGCGGAGTTCGCGAACGGCACGCGAACCGCCATCCTGGTTCCGCACTCAGCCGTAATCGAGCGTGGCTCGCTCAACTGCGCTTACGTCCTCGATGGACAGGGCATCGCGCAGCTTCGCTACCTCACGCTGGGCGCCAGTAATGGCGTTCTCGTTGAAGTCCTCTCCGGCATCGCGCCCGGCGACCAACTCGTCGATGCTCCAGGCGATAGAGATTTTAGCGGCAAGCGCATCGCAATCCAAAACCAGGTGCAACCATGACCCCCCAACTGGGCCTTGCGGGCCGTCTCGCCAAAGCGTTCCTCAACTCGAAGCTCACGCCGCTGTTCATCGTTACCTCGCTGGCCATCGGTGTTTTCGCCATCCTCGTCATTCCGCGCGAAGAAGATCCGCAAATCCTTGTGCCTATGCTCGACATCGCTACGGCGATGCCCGGCGCTTCGCCTGCTGAAGTCGAAAAGCGCGTCACGGCGCCCATTGAGACCCTCGTACATCAGATCTCCGGCGTCGAATACGTCTACTCCACGTCCGGCCCCGGCCAAAGCCTGGTCATCGTTCGCTTCCTCGTCGGCACGCCGCAGGAGGACGCGCTGATCAAGGTCTACAGCAAGCTCTATTCCAACTTCGACCTTCTTCCGCCCGGCGCTTCGCAACCCATCGTCAAAGCCAGGTCCATCGACGATGTTCCGATCCTGGCCATGACCTTGTGGAGTCCGCACTATAACGGTTATCAGCTTCGTGCCATCGCCGACGAAGTCCAGCACAACATCGAGCAGATTCCCGACGTCTCTGAAACGAGCGTGATCGGCGGCCTGCCGCGCACCATGCGCGTCGTGCTCAGCACGGAAAAGCTGAATGCCTACGGTCTCTCGCCCATGACCATCGTGGGCCGCTTGCAGAGCGCCAACGCCAGCCTCCAGGCTGGCAGCTTTTCTCAAGGCAACACAGAGATTCGCGTCGACGCCGGCAATCTCTTCGCCAGTACGCGCGACCTCGAATCGGTCGTAGTCAGCGTGAGCAATGGCCAACCCGTTTGTCTTCGCGACGTCGCGCAGAAAATCGTCGACGGTCCCGCCGAACCGGCAGATTATGTTCTCTTCGGCGTGGCCGGCTCAGAGTCGCAGCAGTTTCCCGCCGTCACCATCACCGTGGCAAAGCGCAAAGGCACCAACGCGACCGACATTGCTAATGCCGTTCTCGCCGGCGTCCATCGCATGCAGGGTGTCACGGTGCCCAGCGACGTCAACATCACCACCACGCGCAATTACGGCGACACGGCCAAGGCCAAGTCCGACGAATTGCTCGAGCACCTGTTGCTCGCCACGCTCTCCGTCACTTTCCTCGTCGCTCTGTTCCTCGGATGGCGCGAATCGGGTGTGGTTCTTCTGGCCATTCCCGTCACTCTCGCGCTCACCATGTCGGTCTTCTATCTCCTCGGCTACACCATCAATCGCGTCACGCTCTTCGCTCTTATCTTTTCTATTGGCATCCTGGTTGACGATGCCATTGTTGTTGTCGAAAACATCGTCCGGCACTATCGCCTTCCCGAGAATCGCAACCGTCCCCGCGCCGATGTCACCGTCGAAGCCGTCGCTGAAGTCGGGAACCCCACTATTCTCGCTACTTTCGCAGTGCTCGCGGCTGTCTTGCCTATGGCTTTTGTGCACGGGCTTATGGGCCCCTATATGCGCCCGATTCCGGTTGGCGCATCGGCGGCCATGCTCTTCTCATTAATGGTCGCGTTCGTTGTTTCGCCCTGGGCAGCCATGCGCCTGCTCAGCCGGCATCTCGAAGGTGCGCATCTGCTTGAGCCGGAGCACGAAAACTGGCGCACGCGCCTGTATCGACGCGTCATGACCCCGCTCATCGCTTCCTCGCGCAATCGTCTCTTCTTCTTCATCGGCGTTGGGGTGTTGCTCCTCATCTCTGTTGCTCTCGTGCCTCTCAAGCTTGTGCGCGTCAAGATGCTCCCCTTCGATAACAAGAGCGAAATACAGGTTATCGTCAACATGCCTGAAGGCACTCCGCTCGAACAGACACTCCGTGTCACTCAGGCCTTGGGCGATGTGCTTTCGCGCCAGTCCGGCGTTCTCAACTACCAGGAGTACGCAGGCACCTCAGGCCCCTACAACTTCAACGGGCTCGTGCGCCATTACTACATGCGACACCTGCCCAGCCAGGCCGATATCCAGGTCAATCTCCTGCCTGCGAGCCAGCGCAGTGAGCAGAGCCATGCCATCGCCCGGCGGCTGCGTCCACTACTCGATCAAATCGGCAATCAGTTTGGCGCGCGCATTCAGGTCACCGAAGTTCCGCCCGGGCCGCCAGTCCTGCAAACGCTCGTGGCCGAAATCTACGGCCCCGACCTTGACGAGCAGATCCATGTCGCCGGCCAGATCAAATCCATCTTCCTCGGCACGCCGGGCGTCGTCGATACCGACTGGTACGTCGATGATCCGCAGCCGCGTCTCACCATTCGTGTGGACCAGGTGAAGGCCGCGCAGCACGGAATTGCAGTTTCCGACGTAGCTCGCTCTCTCACGCTCGTCACATCGGGCGCGCAAGCCGGACTGCTCCATGACTCCGCCGTCCGCGAGCCGATCCCGCTCGTCGTCGAGCTCGACCGCGCCGACCGATCCTCTGAAGAAGGTCTCGAATCTGTCAAGCTGCCGGGTTCCGATGGCTCGACGGTTTCTCTGCGCGAGCTCGTCACCATCGATCGCGACGTCATACCGCAGAACATCTATCACAAGAATCTGAAGCGCGTCGTTTACGTCACCGGCGATGTGGCTGGAGCGGAAGAGAGCCCCGTCTACGCCATCCTCAAGATGAACCAGCAACTCGACCGCCTCACGCTCCCTGCCGGCTACGCGCTCAAGCGTTACAACGCCGAGCAACCCGATTCCACCGATCATTACTCGATGAAGTGGGATGGCGAATGGCAGATCACCATTGAGGTGTTTCGCGATCTCGGCATCGCCTTCGCCGCTGTTCTTGTCCTAATTTACGTTCTGGTCGTCGGCTGGTTCCGGTCGTTCATCGTGCCATTCATCATCATGGCGCCGATTCCGCTCACGCTGGTCGGCATTCTGCCGGCACACGCCATTTTGGGCGCTTTTTTTACCGCGACCTCGATGATCGGCTTCATTGCCGGCGCCGGCATTATCGTGCGCAATTCCATCATCCTTGTCGACTTTATCGAGCTGCGCCGCCGCCAGGGAGTTCCGCTGGCTCAGGCGGTCATCGATGCGGGTGCTATCCGGTTCCGTCCCATGCTGCTTACTGCGGCGGCTGTGGTCGTGGGCGCGAGCGTCATCCTCACCGACCCTATCTTCCAGGGGCTCGCGGTTTCGCTCATGGCTGGCGCCATTGCGTCCACGTTCCTGTCGTGGCCCACGATTCCCATCCTCTATTACATGATTCACGCGGGGGACGAAGATTTAATCGAAACTCTGCCTGCGAACGAAGAAGGAGAAACACAATGACCGTTGAACGTGGATTGCGCCTGCTCGCCGGCGTCATGGTGCTCTTGTCGCTTGTTCTTGCTTATTTCTTCTCGCATGACTGGCTTTGGCTCACAGTGTTTGTAGGGCTCAACCTGTTCCAGTCGGCCTTCACCAATTGGTGCCCGGCAATCACCATCCTGCGCGCCCTAGGGCTCAAACAAGCGAGTCGGGCGGCGGCCAGCATCAGCGGATTCACTCGGTGAGCGCACAACTCGAGCGCGGTCGACACGTTGGCTTTCAGTAGCGGCCAGGTTGCGCGCCTCAATCCTGCGGCTGGAGACATAGTCTCCAGCCGCGGAGCCGAGCGTCACGCAAGTTTCACTGAGGCAGAAGCACGGTGTCAATCACATGGATTACGCCGTTCGTGCATTGAATGTCAGTCTTGATGACGGTAGCGTCGTTAACCATGACCTTGCCATCCTCGACCATGATCTTCACGTCCTGGCCATTGAGAGTCTTGGCCTCGTGCAGCTTGACCACATCCTTTGCCATTACTTTCCCAGCGACTACGTGATAGGTCAGGATCGAGATCAGCTTCTGTTTGTTTTCGGGTTTCAGCAGGTCTTCCACTGTTCCCGGAGGCAGCTTCGCAAATGCCTCATCTGTTGGCGCGAAGACTGTAAACGGACCTGGTCCCTTGAGCGTGTCCACTAGACCAGCCGCTTGGAGCGCTGCAGCCAGAGTCTTGAAGTCGCCTGCGGCAATTGCGGTATCCACAATGTCTTTCTTGGATTCTGCGAGTGTGCTGCTGCTGAAGCTCAACGAGACCAGCAGAGCGAAACAGATCATTACGTAAATTCGTTTCACGAGAGTTCTCCTTTGGTTGAATGTTCAATTTTTCCAGCTTCCGAACTTTCAGATCGCCTGCTGGAATCTACATACCGGTGGGCGCCGTAGGCGTAACGCCTGGCACGGGTTGATCCTGCGTGAGGAGGAGCGAAAAGGCCGTACCCGGGGGCGTGCTGCTGGGGTTGGGGTCAAGGGCAACGGCTGTGTAGATGGCACCTGCCGACAGGGGAACCCCGGTAGAACCGGTATCAATCGCGACAGCGGAGGGGTTGCCCGTCGCTGTGACGCGCACTTCATATGAGCCGGCTCGGAACGTCGAGATACTTGGTTACGGTGCCGAAGATGAAGTTAGTGAGTACCGGTGTAACCGGATTCTTGGGATCAGTAAGGCTCACCCCTGGCGCCGTAACGTAGACATCGACCGCGCCGGCGTTGGGTGCGCCGTGCACAACGCGAATCTTGCAGTCGCCGCTGGTGGGCGGGGTCAGGTCATCGTTCTCAATGGCAGCCTCGAGATCGGTGGGCGTGTTGAGCGCGAGGATTGTGTAGTACTGGTTTTCAGTGAAGGTGGAATTGGCGCTCAGCACCGCTGCGGTGTCTTTGCCCGCGGCAAATACCTGAACCTTCTCATTGCTGCCGGCGTTGACCCGGGCATAGCCGCTGGTGGCGGATCCGTATGCAGTGTTTTGCGCGACAAACGTGCTGGCGACCTGGACATCGACATTGGGAGCGCCGGGCGAAGCGTGAATGAATTTTACGTAGGCATAGTCGCTGTTGCCACCACAGCCGGCCAGTGCAGCGGCCCCTGCGATAAAGCCAACGGACAGGAGTTTAGAGACATGGGGAAGCATAGAAGTTTTACCTCGTTGGAAAATTTGTTTCCTCACAGATCCCAGGCTGCTATTTCCGGGACCCGCGATGGGACCCGCAAGGGATGAACGTGATGTGATGCGCATGGGGAACATTCCTCGCTTGATTCGATTTGCTGCATGAGCCTTGATCGTGCTTGTGTCCTCAAAAAGTGGCCCATTTCCGCCTTGCATGCACTTGACAGTAAATTAAAAACTTGTGAGTATCTGTTAAAGCGCAATCGCGAACTCACTTCGCTTAACAGCCAGGCAAAAAATATGAGGTGATTTTGAAGGACACGAAATTAGCCCGGGAACGCGAGAAAACCGACGTCATCGACGAGGCAATCCGCCCTTATGCAATCGCCGAGAAGTTGCGATCCTTGCGATTGCGCAAGAGCATGGGTTTGGCTCAACTGGCTGCGCATACAGGGCTGTCGGCGGCCATGCTTTCGAAACTGGAGAACGCTCGGCTGGTGCCCACACTCCCAACCCTCGTTCGCATTGCAACGGTGTTCAATGTCGGCTTGGATTATTTCTTCACAGACCCGCGGAAGCGGCATGTTGTAGCCATCTCGCGGAAAGATGAACGGATAAAGTTTCCTGCGGACGCAAAGCCCAGGGATGCAGCTTACGACTTTGAGAGCCTCAACTTCCGCGCGACCGAGCGGAAGCTCGATGCATTCCTCGCGCATTTCCACGATGTGCCGCTGGCGAAGATCGCTCCTCACTATCACGCGGGAGTCGAGCTTCTCTACGTCACCAGTGGGGAGCTTGAAATAACCATTGGAACCGAGACCTATAAGTTGTCGAAGGGGGATGCCATCTACTTTGATTCCGTTCAAAAGCATGCATACCGCAGTCGCGGCCCGGAGCCTTGCGCCGCTGTCGTTGTCACCGCTCGCACCTAGCTCGTTTTGGGCCGCGCCGGTGTTGCCGGAGGCGCGATAGCCCACCGAAGATGTCGGCCGACTACCTCGGAGAAATTGAACTACTTGGCGGTGGGCATTCTTGATACCCTCAGTGCCCGATTACGTCCACAATCTCGCTATCCGGCACCTTCCAGGCGTCCGCTCCCTGATGCGTGAGCTTGCCGGTGGCTTCATCCCAATGCAGCGTGGTCACTGAGCCGGCGCCCTTTTCGTAAGCGTAGGTCCGGCCGTCATCTGAAAACAAATTGAAGTCGGCGTCGGCTCCGGGATAGACACGGATCTTCTCAATCGATTGCATCTCGTGTGTGCTTTCTACCCGGCTCCCGAGAGGGATGATCGAGCCGGCCCGCACAAACAGCGGAATCGTATCAATGGGCGCTTCCGCCTCAATTGTCTCTCCGCCGGTCAGCCGCTCGCCGGTCCAAAAGTTGTACCAGTCAGTTCCCGCCGGAAGATAAACCTTCCGGCTGGTAGCTCCCTGCTCCGTTACCGGCGCTACGAGAAAAGCTGGGCCGAACATATATTCGTCACCCATATCCGCCACTTTGGGGTCGGCAGGAAAATCCAGCGGCAGTGCGCGCATGATGGGAGCACCGGTTTGCCACGTGCGGTAGGCGAGCGAGTAGATATACGGCATGAGCTCGTAGCGGAGACGGAGGTATTTCTCCAGAATCGGCTCAGCCTGGCTGCCGTAGGACCAGACTTCGTTGGCCGGCCGGCTGCCGTGGGTGCGGAAGATGGGCAGAAACGTTGCGTACTGGAACCAGCGCGTGTAGAGCTCCGGATAATCGTCGTAGCCGCCCACCGTGGCCCGAGCATCCGACGGATCGAGCAGTGGCTTGTGCGCAGGATGGTGCACCGCGGGCAGATACTGCCAGCCCCCCGTGTCGTTCGACCAGTACGGAATGCCGGAGGCCGTTACATCGAGCCCCGTGGGAATCTGCCTCTTGAGCGTGTCCCAAGTGGGGTAGATATCGGATGACCAGACGATGGTCCCGTTGCGCTGGATACCGGTATAAGCGTCGCGGGAGAGGATGAGCGCGCGCCGGTCCGGTTCGTCCCTGCGAAAACCATCCAAGAGTGCGGCAGTATGAAAGAGAGGGTACACGTTGAAGTACTGTGTTCCCGGCCCGATGTGGAAATAAGCGCCATTGGGAGGCAGGTCGGGTTCGGTCTCGTCCGCCCACAGGGAGTCGAAACCTTTGCTCAGAATGTTGTCGTGGATGGTCTTCCAGTACCACTGAGCCGCATCGGGGTTGGTGGTGTCGATATCGGAGCCGGCGCGATCATAGGGCAGCCCGTCCAACGGTTTGCCGCCGGCATAATCGATGAACCAGCCTTTTCGAAGCAGCTCGGCGTAAAAACGGTCATCTGGCACAAACCGCGGCCAGACGCTGATCATGGTTTCAAAACCCATGTCGTGGAGCTGCTTGTTCATCGCCGCAGGATCGGGCCAGTACTTGGGATTGAAATCCATTTGGCCCATTTTTGTGTAATAGAACCAGTCGACCACCAGCACATCGGCAGGAAGATGGCGATCGCGATACCCTTTCGCAACCGCCAACAACTCGTCCTGGCTCGAGTAGCGCTGCTTGCACTGGATGTAGCCGTAGGCCGCTTTAGGCAGCAGCGGCGCGGCGCCTGCCAGCAGGCGGTAGCCGGCGTAGATCTCGTCGGCGGTGTTGCCGGCAATCACGAAAAACGAAACCCGGTCGCCCACCTCGGAAGTCCATCGCGTCTGCTCGTTGAAGCCCGGCTCTATGGTCGTCTTCGAAGGGTTGTCCCATAAGAGTCCGTAACCCTTGTTGGTCACCAGAAAGGGCACGCAGAAACTCGGCGCAGCCGTGGCAAGGTAATCGGCCCAGCAGCGCACGGCGTGGCCTCGATGATCGAGAAAGCCCTCCTGGTTCTGCCCCAGGCCGTAGTAGTGCTCGTCATCGGGCGAAGCAAAAGTGGCGCCGACCGTAAAGAATTCTGCATCGCCGGCACGGCGGTCGCGCGCCAATGCGGCTGTGCCTTCTTTTTGGTTGGGAACGTCCTGTGACCAACCGGTAAGTTCCAGCAGCTTCTTGCCCTCTGGAGTGCGGAAGGTGATATGCGCCCCAGGCGTGGAACCGTTGAAGTACTTGGCGATATCCACTTCGGTCTGGACAGGCGGCGCGGCGGAGGACTGAGGACGGTCAACGCTCACAACCATGCGAGAAGACGTGTAGACATCCGCCTGCGGAGTCTGGGTTGCGGCCCAACCCTCCGTCGCGGGCGAAGCAATAATGCCGAAGCCCGGCTGCGCCTCTGCCGGATCGCGGCTCAGACTCAGCGTGACTCGAACGATATTCGGCGCATACGGCTCGACAACAATCGTCTCGCCTTCTCGATCCAGCTCAAGACGTTGACCGGCTTTCTGCGCCCGGCAAGCCGCCGCAGACAAAAGAACCGCCGCAACCACGGCAACCGCAATTGAACGCTTGCGCATCAGACACCCTCCACTCGTGCAGTGCAACATCGTGAACCTCAGCCTGGTCAAGTCTAAATCGATTAACCGGCACGCCGATCCGATCAAAGACTTTTCCCTCGCGTATCGACATTCTCCGGCCTTAGTTTATGTCGATACACCCGAGCGCCGTTTCAAGGGCGGCGCCGAACAGGCCTCCGAATGGGTACGCCTTGCCGGTTCGCGAAACCTGTGCACTCTTTGCGTCGAAAACCGGGCCTCTTGTTTCGGACGGCGGGTTTTGTTACCATGGCCTCACACATGGTTTGCGCCTTACCAAGCCGCTCCTGTTGTCGCCTGTCGAACATCTTCGACGGGTGTCCCCGCTAGTCTCTGATCTCCTGAGCACAATCGATCCAGAAGACGCACCCGCCGCTGAATGCCGGGTTTGTCTTTGCGCGCACCGGTTTTCAGCCTTCCCACTGAAACCGAGAGGTCCTGAATGCCCGTCGCCGAAACCGAAGCCGCCAAAACATCGCCGCAAATGCCGCCCGTCACAACGCCGCGGCTGAATCATCTGCGCCTGCTTGAGGCGGAGAGCATTCATATCCTCCGCGAAGTGGCCTCGGAATTCGAGCGGCCGGTGATGCTCTACTCCATTGGCAAGGATTCCTCGGTGATGCTGAGGCTGGCGCAGAAAGCCTTTTATCCCGGGCCGATTCCCTTCCCCCTTCTTCATATTGATACCGGATTCAAATTTGCCGAGATGCTTGCCTTCCGCGATAAAATGGCGCGCCAAGTGGGCGCCGAACTCCTTGTGTGGCGGAATGAGCCGGCCATCGCTGCGGGAACAAATCCCATCGTGCTCGACACCAAGCGCTGCTGCGGGCTGCTCAAGACGCAGGCGCTGCTCGATGCGCTGCGCCACTACAAATTCGATGCGGCCTTCGGCGGCGCGCGCCGCGACGAGGAAAAATCGCGGGCAAAGGAACGGATTTATTCATTTCGCGATTCCGCAGGACAGTGGGACCCGAAGAACCAGCGGCCCGAGCTGTGGAACCTCTACAACGCGCGCATTCATCCCGGCGAAAGCATTCGCGTCTTCCCGCTTTCCAACTGGACCGAGATGGATGTGTGGCAGTACATCCACGAAGAAAGAATTCCAGTAGTCGATTTGTACTTCGCCAAGGAGCGGCCGATGTACGTGCGTGGCGATGCTCTGTTGCCCATCGAGCAGGCCTTTGTGGCGCGGACCGGCGAGAAACCGCAGATGGTGAAGAGCCGGCTGCGTTCGCTCGGCTGCAGTCCGTGCACCGGCGCCATTCGCTCCGACGCCGACACCTTGCCCGCCATCATCGCGGAGCTCATCGGTTTCCATTCGTCGGAACGGGCGAATCGTGTCATCGATCACGATCAGGAAGGCTCGATGGAGATTAAGAAACGGGAGGGCTACTTCTAAGTGGCAACCCTCACTGCTCCTCCATTTTCCATCGAGGAATTCCTGCTCGTCGAACGCGAGAAAGATTTGCTGCGCTTTTCCACGGCCGGCAGCGTCGACGACGGCAAATCCACGCTCATCGGTCGCCTGCTTTACGACACGCAATCGGTCTACGAAGACCAGGTGAAGTCGATCGAGGGCAAGGGCACAACCGCGCCCGGCCAGATCGACTTTGCCCTGCTGACTGATGGCCTGCGCGCCGAGCGCGAACAAGGCATCACCATCGATGTGGCCTACCGATATTTTTCGACCGCCCGGCGCAAGTTCATCATTGCCGATACACCCGGCCACGAACAGTACACGCGCAACATGGCTACCGGCGCTTCCACTGCCGACGCGGCGATCGTGCTCATCGACGCCGGCAAGGGCGTGCAGATTCAGTCGCGACGCCACGCTTACATTGCTTCACTGCTGCGCGTGCGGCATGTGCTCGTCGCCGTCAACAAGATGGATTTGATCGGCTACGACGAATCGGCTTTCCGCGCCATCGAGTCCGATTTCAGAAGTGTTCTCGGCCAGATTGCGGCAGACACCGGCACGCCCGTTGAGGTCCACTTTGTTCCCGTCAGCGCTCTGAAGGGCGACAACGTCGTTCACTCAACTGGAGCGATGCCGTGGTATGCAGGTCCATCTTTGCTGGAATTGCTGGAGGCTTTGCCTTCCTCGCGCGAGACGCGAAACGAACCATTCCGCTTTCCCGTGCAGCGCGTGCTCAGGCCCGACCACAATTTCCGCGGTTTTGCGGGACAGATTGCCTCCGGGACAGTGCGCCGCGGCGACGAAATTACGGTTTTCCCGTCGGGTCGAGGCGCGAAGATCAAACGCATCGTCACGTACGATGGAGATTTTGAAGAGGCCATTGCACCGCTCTCCGTCACGCTCGTTCTCGACCGCGAAGTCGACATCAGCCGTGGCGATCTCATCGCCTCCGCCGGCGCTGCGCCGGTCGTGTCGAATAGCCTAAAGGTCTCGCTCGTATGGATGGATCAGCGGCCTCTCGACACCAATCGCCGCTACCTACTCAAGCACACCAGCCACACGGTTCCTGCAATTGTTTCGTTGATCGATCACCGCGTGGACCTGAGCGCGTTCAGGCACGAGCCCGCGGTAACACTGCACATGAATGACATTGGCGCGGTCTCGTTGCATCTGCTGCGCCCCATCGCCGTCGACCTTTATCGCGACAATCGCGGAACCGGTGCTCTGATCCTGATCGATCCCGAAACCAACGCTACCGTAGCCGCCGGCATGATCACTGATGCGCAGGGCCACGCAGCCACGATCGAAGAAGACGAAGCCGCAGCGTGGGGCCGAGTAACTCCCGGCGAGCGTGAGGCTCGCTGGAGACACCGCGGCGGCGTGCTTGAGCTCGCAGGACCGGCCGAGCTGATCGATGCCGTTGAACGGTCGTTGTTCGCCGTCGGTGCTGTGACCTGCCGCATTGATGGCGGCGAGCTTGCGTCCTTCGAACACCTGGGAATCCTAGACATCGTGGCCGATCTCGGAACTCGATCGGGTTTCCTCACTCTTTTGGCGCGCCAGGGCGATGAGGGTCTGCTGACTGCAAATGCCGGTGGCTTCGAGATCACGATTGACGCGGAGAATCGGATGCATGCCGTTGCCGCGGTACATCAGTTGCTGCAGCGCGCGGGAATCTTCATTTCTCCAGAAGGGGCAGATTTGTAATGGGCGTTGCGGAGATTGCTGCTGAAGTGAACACCAAACTGGATGCCGTGCGAGCCACGCTGGCGCGCGAGGTGACGGGCAACGGAGACGTGTGCCTCACGTGCAGCTTTCAAGCCGAAGACGTGCTGCTTACCAGGCTGGCGATTGCGCTCGATCCGCGCCTTCCAATTCTCTTTCTTGATACCGGCTATCACTTCGCAGAGACGTACGCTTATCGCGACCGCATTGCGCGCGAGTGGGACTTGAACTTGATCAATCTGCTGCCGGAAAAAACGGTTGCCCAGCAGGAAGCTGAATTCGGTCTGCTGTATCAGACCGCCCCCGACCGCTGCTGCGGCCTGCGCAAAGTTGAACCGCTGTTCAAGGCTGTGGCCGGATATCGCGTGTGGCTTACAGGCCTGCGCCGCGAGCAGGCAAGGAGCCGAGCCGCGCTTGAAGAGTCGGCGATGTTCTCTCTGCCCGGCGGCAGGCAGGTGCTTAAGCTGGCGCCGCTGACCGAGTGGTCAACACGCGATGTCTGGTACGCATGTGAGCAGCTTGGGATTCCGTTGTTGCCGCTCTACGAAAAGGGCTATACCTCCATCGGCTGCGAGCCATGTACTTCCCTGCCGCTCGATCCCAACGATCCGCGGTCCGGCCGTTGGGCCGGTCGCAAAGTGGAGTGCGGTATCCATATCCAGGCCGCACCAGAGAAATAGAACAGGCAACAGACAGGAAAGGGGAAAACCCAGATGGAATATGTTATAGGATTTTTCATCGCCGTCTTCATCGCACTCACTGGCGTGGGCGCGGGCACTGTCACAGTGCCTGTCCTGGTTCTGTTTCTCGGCGTGCCGGCTCCGGTCGCGGTGGGCATCGGGCTGATGTTCGCCACGGCGGTCAAGCTTATCCTCGTGCCTGCACAGATCGCCCGCAAGAATGTTGCCTGGCGCACGCTGGGCTTTATGCTTCTCGGCGGCGTGCCGGGTGTCCTGTTGGGCTCGCTCTTCCTGCAGCATTTGGCAAACGCCCACTCCACCAATACGCTCAATGCAATTCTTGGCGTTATCCTGGTGACCACTTCCCTCTGGCAGATTTTTTATTCCTTCCGCCCCATGAAGCAGCATGAACCGCCCGATAAGACACGGCTGCTCCCCTGGCTCATGTTCCCCGTAGGCGCGGAGGTTGGCTTTTCCTCGGCCGGCGCAGGCGCGCTGGGCTCTGCTGCGTTGCTCAGCCTCACAACGCTGCTGCCAGCACAAGTTGTCGGTACTGACATTGCATTCGGCTTTGTGATTTCGCTCATTGGCAGTGGCGCGCACTGGTTCTCGCATGCCACAAACCCCTCGTTGCTCTTTCACCTGATCGAGGGCGGCGTCGCAGGCGCGGTCGTCGGAACCGTCCTCAGCACGCATATTCCGCGCCGTCCGCTGCGTCTCGTTCTCTGGGCCTGGTTGCTGATCCTCGGCGGCCAATTCCTCTTCAACAGCTACCATGTTTGGGCCGCAACGCGCTCGGCCAAACCCGCGGCCGAGACTTCCCTCAGCGCTCATGCGCCGGCAGGCAGTGGCACCATCAAACAATGAGCTTGGCTCGCCAACCTGGAAAGTGCCCGCTCTCCGCCGTCGACGGAAAAACCGTCATCGCCGATTTCGTTTCTCCGTAGCCGGGCAGTTCCTCCCAAAGCGTCTCGCCATCCGGCGTGCGCTCACCAGTGTGCTAAACCTGAAGCCACACCCACCGCATGCCCGGCAATGCTCACCGCCGGGGCGACCCACCAGCCTTTTGAACGATGCATTTTCAGCCGATAACTGGCGACTGCAGTGAAGGCTGCAAATCCCAGGCTGACTGAGATCTTTCCTGCCTGCGAAGACGGCATAAGCGGATTTCCTTCTTTGCAGGTGTGCTCATTGATGCAGTGCTGTGTGGTCTCAATGTCGGCAAAGGCCAGGCTGAACTGAACGCCATTGAGCCAGACATACCTTGCATCGAAGGTTCCGGAGCTTCGAACCGCCGGAGCGCGGGTGAATCCCGCCGAGGATGAAGCCGCAGTTGAGGGTTCCGGCGACGAATGGGCCATGAGATAGCGCCTGGAGAAATCTTCTGAAAAAGTGAGGCGCGCAAGTTGAAACTCCGATGGCATGCGCTTTGCGGGCATTCGGGCCGCGCGTTGGCTTTGCGCCAGGAGAATCGGAACCCGGCAAGAGTGCTCCGACACATTCGCAGTGGCGAGTGAATCGCCGCCGGTCATTGTGCCAATGCTGCTGCTCGTCAATAAATAGGAGGGCTCGCTACCGGGGCCGAAGGCTGCATCAGCGTAGTCCTGGCTATAGGACTGCGCATTCAAACTTGCGGCGCATAGGAAAAATGCAACGGTGATGTTGAGTCCGAGTGCTATCTGGAATGCCGGCTTCATGCCGCCTCCAGTCGCGGCAATGTCGCGGCTGCAGAGTGTATCGGCTTGCGGCAGCAGAAATTCTAGGCCTGTACGAAACTCGTACAGCGGCTATATCGACCTCGTGGCCAAAACTGAGTTGTTCAGATCAGGAAGCTGGATGAATTTGAACGGAATGGATCGTGAGCGTTCCCGCGACGCGAGGCGTACCCAGCTCTCGCCGATAATGAAGTCGCAGGATCATCACGGGCGTGCTTGGAGAAACGGTAAAGGCGAGTTTCGCTTCATCGAGCGATTCACTTGAAAGATCGAGTGACTCCGCGATCGGTGTTTCCGAATCAGGAGCGACGATTTGCCACTTAAGCCCCGTCTCGGGGGCAATCCCCGCGGTGCGATAGGCGTATTCCATTACATATTTTCCCGGCGGGAGGACAAGATCTTGTTCGGCGATTTTGCATTCCTCCGGCTGCAGACCGGAAAACTCGGTTTCGAGGCCCTGAGCGCCTAACCACGAGCGCATGCCGGAGTTGGAAGTGAGCGCCCAATCAAAACCAACTGGGAGCGGATCGCGGGCGAAGTTCGGATTATTGGGCGAAGTCTCATCGGCAATAACCCAATGCTTTTCGATTAAAGCGCTCCATAGCGCTTTCGCGGTGCTCCCGTCCCCAGCGCTGATCAGCCTGTTAATCACCGAGAACTCCAGAGGATTGTCCGTAATGGGATCGCCAAAACGCAGAAGACGATGGGCAATGTCTGCGGCAGGCAGCAGCTGGTTCTTCTCAAGAAGAAAGCTCAAATATTGTCCAATAAGCTCCGGATTATTGTTCAGGATGTTTCGAGAGATCTCATTGGGATCCGTTGACGCTCGCCAGCACAATTCGAACAGTGGTTCAGTTTGATCGGATGGTATGTCTGCTGCCATCCGAGCCCAATGCCAGAATGCAGGCATGTTATCGCGGCGAAAATAGAAGTTGGCAAGGCTCCATCGCGGCAGGAAGGTGTGGTCGATGGCGAAGGCATTTTGCAAAAGTTTTTCGGCCTGATTGTAATTGCCCTCGGCCTCAAGCCGCAGGCTCAGCTCAACATCGGCTTCTGCGTTGTAAGGATCGAGCTTCACCACGGTTTCAAGAAGCTGCTCTCCATGCACTTCATCCAATGCGGCAAGGCGCATGGAATATTTCCATGCATCCGGCTCCATGCGGATGGCCGCGCGAAGCGAATTCACGGTGTCCAGGTGGGCCAGGTTGTCGGCCCTCAGAACGTTCCACGAGCTCCAGATCCCGGCTACACAAAGCGCTAGGACGATCAAGCGCCACGCGATTTCGACCGGGACGGAGCGAAGGCGATTCACGAGTATCGAGGGTAACATTGGTTCGCTGCGCCTATGGCGCCGATCACGGAATACTGAGTCAAAGCTTTTCGGATCAGTCCGAGAGAAACCGCATCATCCCACGGAATAGATGTCTCTTTTTCCAGAGATGGTATGACATCTGTCGTACGTACTGGATTGAAAACAAAAGAAGTGAACCTTGCAAAGCAGAGTATGCTGGAGTATATCGTGAGGTAGTTTTTGTGGTTAGTTCCGTGTTCCCCTCACGGAGGTGAGGAAAATGATCGCGAAGTCCTGTTTGGTTGCGATGACGCTGCTGTCGTTTTCGTTCGTATGTGCCGCGAGCGGCTCAAATTCAATTGGCACTGTCAGTGTACGGGGAGATGTGATCGTAGATGGCCATCTGATACAGAGCAATGGAACGCTCTTTGATGGCAATTCCATCGAGACCGATCATGCCACCGCAACGCTCCGGCTGGAAAATGGAACCGAGATCACCATGGCGACCCACTCGCACGGCGTCGTTCATCGCGATCGGCTTGAGTTGTTGCAAGGCGAGAGTCAGCTTAAGACAAACGGATCTTCTTTTCTTCTTGAGGCGGACGGTCTTCGCGTTGCCCCGGGTGGTCCGAATACGGTCGGAATGGTTTCACTGGAGGCAAGCAATACCGTCAACGTTACCGCGCTGACGGGTGACTTACTGATTGTCGACGATTCTGGATCGCCGCTGATGCATGTTGCTCCCGGTGCTCCGATGTCGTTCGGTCAAGCCACGAACCCCGGAGAACCCTATGGGACTTCGATCACCGAAACCGGCCTGGTTTCCGAGGAGAATGGGCAATTCTACCTGACGACAGCTCAGAACCTGGTTGATCACACGAAGTATCTGCTCGTTGGAAAAGACTTTCACAAGATGGTCAACGACAAAGTCGTTGTCGACGGAAAGCTGGAGCCCAGTCCCACACAGAAATGCGATTGCCGAGATCGACGTGAAAGATATTCGCATCAATGGAGCAGCAGTTTTCTGCAGCTTTCCAACCGGCTTCGCGTGGTGCGCTGCAGCCGTGGCAGCGGGCGGCACCGCTCTTGGAGTCGGAATCTACGAAGCGACGAAACCCGGAGCCAGTCCGTAGGACTCACTGAGGACTGCGCATGCAATGCTCCGGCGGCGTGGCTTGAAGAAGCATACGGGCCTGTGTGGGCTCGCCAGCACCACATTGGCATGACGCGCATCGTTTGGCTTACAATGTTCGCGTTGCCGATCATTCCTATAAATATGAGTGCGGGTTTGGCTAAAGATGCAGTCATTCCTGCACCGCGTCCGCGAATCTGGGTCGGTGTTTGCGTTTTCCTTTTGCTTGCCTATTCCACGCTCACGGTGTTTGTGCGGGAAGCGTGGGCGCTGGAGTCTTTTCAGATCGGCGTCTTTGCTCTTCTGGGCGCATACCTTCTGACGGGGATTCGCGGCCGTAGGGAGGCCATCGCCGGCGGTTGGGCGCCGTGGCTCGTATACCTCATCCCATTTTGGGGAGTATTCCAACTACTTACGCATACGACCGCTTCCACCTTTGAAACTCGGGAAGAAGTTTTGAAATGGGGTGCGTTGGCTGGTGTATTTTTCCTGATGCAAGCTGCCGGGAACACCAAGGAAGCGCGGCGCATTTTCCTTAGCGCCTTTCTGTACTTTGCCACCGCAATGGCGGTGCTTTGCCTGCTTCAACTTCCAACCGCGAATGGACGCGCATTCTGGGCGTTTCCCACCGGATACCCGGCCGTATACGCAACCTTCGCATACCGGAACAACTACGCGCAGTTTGTCGAAATCGCGTTGCCCATCGCGCTGTGGCGGGCCATACGCGACCCTCGACTATCCTGGTGGTATGCCCTGACGGGCAGCATACTATTTGCCTCGGTGATCGGCTCCGCCTCCCGTTCAGGCTCGGCATTGTGCACTGTGGAACTGCTCGTGATACTCGGCATCGGTATCGCAAGCCTGCGCCACAGGAAAACATCCGTCCCGTTGCGCTCCATGATATCCGGTCTCGTGATGGTCCCGGTTGTTGCCGCAGTCTTCACGCTTGCAGCGGGATGGCACCAGGTTTGGCAGCGATTTGAGCGCAATGAGCCTTTTTCTGCGCGCGGGTACTTCGTGGAATCAGCCGTAAATATGACCAGAGATCGGCCACTGACCGGCTTTGGCCTGGGAACCTTCTCCGAGGTCTACCAACGATATGCTGTCAGAGATTTTCCTTTTTACGCTAATCACGCCCACAATGACTGGGCCGAGTTCGCGGCCGATGGCGGAATCCCGTTTCTGCTTTTGGTATTGATCCCGTTCGTCTGTGTGATGCCGAGAGCGATCCGTCATCCGTGGGGAATCGGCGTGATTGTTGTCGCGATCCATGCGTGTATCGACTATCCATTCCCTCGTCCCGCAGTCTCGGGCTGGATGTTTGCCATGGCCGGAATGCTCTACATGACCTCGAAGAGCCGGGAACGGGAACTTGCGGGTGCGGTTTCAAAAGTGGTCGGCCCCGTCGCATCATTCTGAGGAAAACAGAGCAATATTGACATCGGAAATCAAAGTTTTCGTCATACATTACCGGAGTTACTAAATGGATGGTTATCGAGTAACCAACGAAAAAACAGTGGATTAGATGATATGTTCCCGGAAATCCACAGCAACTTTTTTCGTCAGTCAATTGACATACTTTTTGCCTTGTTTGCCTCGCAGTTCCATGCTACGGTTGTGAAGATTTTAAGCGAAAACCTGCGCTAGACGAGCCTTCGCTCGCGTCATGAGCTGCAAAGGATAGAAGTAAATAATTTGTAGCTTGACTCGAGTGGCCCGGTGAGATGGGGCCGAAGAGGGCGAAGCCTGCGTACTCCCCCGGCAAAGACGTAAGCTCGGAAAAGGAACATCCCACTTCACTTGCATATCTTGGAATGCTGAGTTATTTATCTTGCCCGTTCTTAAATCTTTTAATGGATCATTCCTGATAGCTGACTCCATCAGCGCCCCCCAAAGCAGGCGGCGATTCAGCTGAAGACATCTGTCCCGCGGAGGCATTCCGCCTCCAGAAACCAACCTATTCCAATCATCTGCCGCTCCTCACTCGCCAGGAGGCGTTTCCTTTTGATCTCATTTCTGGCCCTCCAGGAATCGGATGCTATGTTGGGCACTCTATTTTCCATGTAAGCGGGCTTTTGCGCTGAGGATGAAAGAGGAAGTTGCGACTGAATGAAAGTTCTTAGACCACGATCGCGAATGATAAGTGTTCGGCTTTCCGAAGAGGAGTATGTCACTCTTCATCGCCTATGCTCTGAAACGGGAGCTCGCAGCATCTCCGATCTCACGCGTGATGCAGTACAGGTTCTTTTGCGCAGCGCGAATGGAGATGTTTTTCTCGGCAGTTACATGGATGAACTCCGGACTCAGATGCAGGAGCTTCATAAGAAGATTGAACAATTGAGCGCGGATCTGTCGTCGCATAAAGCCGAAACCAGGAACTTATGGCAATTGCGCGATTCCTATGTGGTTCGCCGCGAGCCATGAAACAGATAGACCGGGCAAAGTATCTCAGTTTTGAGGATCATCTATGAAACCAGAGTTTTGTCTGCTTCTGGCGATGGCGGTAACGCCCATTTTCGCCCAGGAAGTGTCGCCGGCGCGAGTGAATTCCAGTGCGATTTCGTCGGATGATCGCTCCAGTCTGCCTGCTGAGAAGATTGGACCCGGCGATCTGTTGGGAGTTTCGGTTTACGATTCACCCGAGCTTTCCCACCCTGTGCGTGTCGATGCCAACGGCGCCGTTAGCCTGCCCATAGTCAAGCAGCCCATCCCGGTATCCGGGCTCTATCCGCCGGAAATCGAGGTCGCCATCACGAAGGCGCTGGTCGACGGCAATGTTCTCGTGGCGCCTCTTGTCACGGTCTCGGTGTTGGAGTACCGAAGTCGTCCCATTACGGTCATGGGCGCGGTGCGCAATCCAATTGTGTTTCAGGCCGAAGGCCCCGTCACGCTCATCGATGCCATTTCGAGAGCCGGAGGGATTGCTGACAATGCCGGGCCCGACATTCTGATCAGCCGGCCGGCATCGGCAACCGGCGAATCAGCGAAGATTAGCCAGCGCATCCCCGTGCAGTCGTTCCTGAACCTGGACGCAGATTTCGCAAACTTGAAACTCGAAGCAGGAGACGTAATCCGCATCCCCGTGGCTGGCCAGGTTTATGTCTTAGGCAGCGTAAAACGGCCTGGAGCATTCACGATTAACGACGGAGCAGACAGCAGCGTCATGAAGGCTTTGGCTCTTTCAGGAGGGTTGGATGAGCATCCAAGTCACGTCGCCTATATTTACCGCGTTGAAGCGGGGGCCGCAGGGCGCAGTGAAATGCCCATTGAACTGAAAAAGATCATGGACAGGAAAGCGCCCGACGTTGCACTGGAAGCAAATGACATCCTGTATATCCCGACCTCAAACGGCCGTCGCATCAGCAGCAAAATTCTGGAGACGTCTCTTGCTGTGTCCTTGGGCCTGAGTACTGCACTGCTCTACATCTACCACTAAGCCGCGGACCCCAGGATCCTATATCGTCGGCGCCGGCCCCCTTGCCGGCAAATGCAGCACATGGATCGATCCAGCTATCAGCCTGGTTGATCGGAGGAAGTATGTCGTTCAAATCAGCGGTGCCTGAAGCTCTGACCCCGCGTCCACGGAGTGAAATGGCGCCATCTGAATACTACGCGCCCATGCCGGCGCGGCAAGATGCCCCGCTTGATGCTCCGAGTGTGCCGATCTCGCACTACATCTGGGTTCTCAGCAGGCATTGGCCAAAGATAGTGGCCTTCGTTGCGGCATGTGTCCTCGTGACTGCCATCGTTTCCGCCAGATTGCCAAAAGTCTATGAGTCCACTGCGACCCTGGCGATTGACGCTCAAACACCATCGCAACCGGTTGGTCAGGATTTTCTGCCGATGTGGTTCGATTGGGATGCCTTTATCGAAACTCAGATTCGGCTCATTCAATCGGATTCGGTGCTGAGGCCCGTGGCCGAGCAGTTTCAGCTGTCCAATTCCGGTGCCTCCAGCCGCAACTCGGAGAGTTCGCACGAGAATGGCGCAGCCCCCGTCAGCCTGGGCGAAGTTAAAGTCGTCCGGCCTAAAGGCTCGTATCTGTTGCTCATCAGTTACCGCTCTACCAGCCCCGACCGCGCCGCGGATATCGCGAACGCTGTAGCTAAGTCTTATCTGGCGCACACCTACGACCAGCGCTCTCAATCCGGGAGTTATCTTTCGTCATTTCTGGGGAGACAACTCGATGAATTGAAAGCAAAAATGGAGAAGTCAAACCTGGCCCTTGCGCAGTTCGAAAAAGACCTTGACGTCATCAACCCTGACGAGAAAACCAACATCCTTTCGGCTCAGCTGCTGCAGTTAAATACGGAATTCATCAATGCGCAGGCAGACAGGGTCAACAAGGAAGCCGCTTGGGACACCGTCAAGTCCGGCTCTTTGGCCGCGGTCCTGGTTTCTCCGCAGGGAAGCGCGGTCTCCAGGCTTAGCGATAATTTGACTTCGGCGCAGCAGCATTTTGATTTGGTCAAGTCCATTTACGGCTCCGATCATCCCGAGTATAGAAAAGCCGCCATCGCGGTGACCGATGCGGAAAAGGAACTGGATGAGGCACGCGAAGGAATTGTGGAGCGGGTGGCGGCACAATATCGTGAAGCTCTAAATCGTGAGCAGATGCTGGGGAAGGCGGTTGCGGATGCGAAGGTGGAGTCGGATCGGCTCAACGCCCGGTCATTTGAGTACCAGCAAGTCAAGCGCGAAGCCGATGCGGACACAAGTCTCTATGACGAGCTGACTCGAAAGATTCGCGAGGCCGAAATCAATTCAAGTTTTCGAAATAACGATGTCAGCATTGCAGACCCCGCGCGGCCTTCGACCTCCCCGGTGTTTCCGAACACCAGGTTGTACCTCGTCATGGCGTTTCTTCTATCCTCGTTCTTCGGAGTATGCGGGATTATTCTTTACGATTCGTTTGATACCACCCTGCGCGATCCGATATTTGCAAAACGTTTCCTCGGCACCGAAGTGATTGGCAGCTTGCCCATCGATCGGGCTTCTGCGCAGCTTCCCAGGGCTCCTGGCTCGGCTCCATCGCTGGGAATTGTTTCCAGGCAAGTCAAAGATCTGACCCGCAAGAGTTACTATCAATCGACCTCAAACTTTGACGAAGCTGTGCGCTCCTTGCGCAACACCATTCTCCTTTCGGATCTCGAGGGACGGCTGCGTTCGCTTGTCATCACCAGCGCCGTTCCCGGAGAAGGCAAGAGCACCTTGGCGGCACATCTTGGCATCGCCAACGGTGATCGAGGCAAAAAAACGCTGCTTATCGATGGCGACTTGCGCCGTCCCGGTCTTCATGCCAAGTTCGGGCTTTCGCCGCGTGAAGGCCTCTCCAACGTGCTTAACGGAGAACGCGCCTGGCAAGATGTCGTGTTGCCCATCGAAGGCCGGCCGAATCTGGCCCTGCTTCCTTCAGGCCCAGGCTCTCATCGCGCGGCGGACTTGATCGGACCACGTCTCTCTTCGCTCCTTGATGAGCTTGCGAAGGAGTACGATTTGGTGATTCTCGACTCGCCGCCGCTGATGGGATTTGCTGAATGCCTTCAAATGGCCGCTGCCGCTGACGGCGTACTTATCGTGACCCGCGCCGCCAGTACCAGGCGCAAAGCCGTGGCGGCTGTGCTTTCCGCGCTTGATCGCATACACGCAAACAAATTGGGAATTGTTTTGAATCAAGTTGACGCAAAGACATCTGCCGACAGCTACGCTTATCAGGGTTACTACGGATATAACCAGGACGGCAAACAAGAAGCGTAAAAGCTCTTGCGTCTGTCCTATCGAACGCTTACTCGGCGAAAAAGCATAGAACACGCGCGATTGGATTGGTCTGCTGGACCGGCAACGTGGGTGACCAACTCCCACCCCGTCACAAACTCAAAGAACAATGATCCGGATATGATCGCTCAGTCCCTGGCGCCAGGTATCGGCCGGCAAGCGCGCCTCGCATCGGCATCAACTGCGGTTGTCGACGCGCAAGCTGGACCATCACGTGACATGGCTTCAACTCGAGCTTCAACGATCGAAGCACCTTCGGATCTGCCCAACCTCGATCTGCTGCGAACCGTAGCGGTTCTGTTGGTGTTTGTGGGGCACCTCATGCTCACAGCGGGCGTTCGGGGTCTGGGCGACGTCGGTCATTTTGGCGTTCTTCTCTTTTTCGTGCACACGTCGCTCGTGCTGATGTTATCCATGGAACGCCTCGGCCTCACGGGAGGCAGGTTGTACTTTTCATTTCTCATCCGCAGGTTTTTCAGAATTTATCCGCTTAGCGTTTTGGCGGTACTTTCTGCACTGGCTTTTCATATTCCGGCGGCGTCTTGGGCATCCGGGTACCTCGAAACCGGGTGGAAAGAAAATCTGTCAAACATTTTCCTTGTCCAGAATATTACCCATAGCGGCTCAGTTCTTGCCGTTCTTTGGTCCCTGCCGTTTGAAATTCAGATGTACGCGATTCTGCCCCTGCTCTTTATCTCCATGCGGCGTTCTCAGTCGTTACCTGTGGCCTTCTTCACATGGGCCGCCGGTGTCGTGGTCGCGAGCCTGGAGTATATTGCGCGAAGCGGCGGCGACTTGGATTCTATCCTTACGCGCTACGTCCCCTGCTTCCTCGCGGGCATCATTGCCTGGCGAGCAATGAAGTCCAGAAACAAGATCTTGCCAGGATGGCTGTGGATCGTTTTTCTTGTCGCCCTCGTCGCGTCCTATCGGGTGGCAGACGTGATCCGGGTCTACGGACCCGGCTCGCTTGGCGCGCTTCACACAGGCCTGCGAAGCGATCACCGGATCTGGTGGCCGCAGTATCTCGATCTCGTGCGCGATTGGGTATTCTCGGGCGTCACCGGGCTGGCAATTCCGCATTTCGCGCAAATCGGAAGCCGATGGATCAGCCTGATCGGCAAAACCGTGGCCAAGTACTCATATGGTATCTACATTTGCCACATTCCGATTCTTTGGCTCTGTTTTGCGAGGTTTCATCTCGGTTCTGCAGCCGTTCGCGCCGCCGTGTCCGTTGTGCTGACTGGCCTTGCCTCGTTTGTGCTCTACCACTGGCTTGAGGAGCCTGCAATCCGATTGGGAAAACAGGCCGCCACGTGGATTGTTCGCCGCCGGCAATCGCCGCAAATCGCTTCCGAGTGCTCAGGCGATCAAGCGGATCAATTCTGCCCGGCAATGGAACCATCCGTGCACATCCTGGGCTCGCGCGTGCATCTCGTAAGCGCGCCCCGCACCGTGGACTATATGGAGCGATGGATTGGGATGCGTGACGGGCGCTGCCACCAGGTCGTCGTTACCGGCTTTCACGGGCTTTCGGAATCTCGCAAAAACCAGTCAATTCGCACCATGCTCAACCAGGCTGATCTATGGGTTCCGGACGGCATTGCGCCTGTCTGGGTTGCGCGCTTGCGCGGTCAACGCGGCGCGACGCGTGCCACGGGAAGCGATATCCTGCGCGAATTCCTTTCGCGCGCGCAGGAAAAGAGCTACAGCAGCTACTTCTATGGCGACACGGAGCGCACCTTAAGCGCGCTGACCGGCATGGTTTCGCGCCTTTATCCACGGCATCGCATCGCTGGGGCTTATTCGCCGCCTTTCCGGCATCTCTCGCCAGCCGAGGACCAGGCGATCGTCGATCGCATCAACGATGCCCAGCCCGACGTTCTTTGGGTTGCTCTCGGCATGCCCAAGCAGGACGTCTGGATTCATGAGCGCCTGCCCCGCCTCAACGTGCCTGTTGCCATTGGCGTGGGCGCCGCGTTCGCCTTCGTCGCCGGCACCGTGCCCCGCTGCCCCGACTGGATTGGCAATGCCGGCTTTGAATCCGTTTACCGCTTTGTCTGCGAACCCCGCAAGCTGTGGCGTCGCGACCTGCTTGACGGGCCCCGTTTCATCTACCACGTGGGAATGGAACTGCTTCGATCCCGCGAGTCTTGATTTCTCCGGCATCCCTCGGATTCGATCCATTCATCAATGTTTGTGACCATCCATGCATCGGCGCTCGAAACCTGCCATGAAAGGCGGCCGCAATAAATCCCCGCGCGCAGCTCGCCCATTTTCTATCGGCACTTCGGCTGCGCCCGTTCGATCGAGCGACGGAAGGAGGGCGATCGAAAGAGCGGCTCCGCCGCGCGGCGATGACGACCATCACCAGTGGCATCGCAAAAGCAATTGGAATTCTTGCTTCGCTCATCTCCGTTCCCCTCACCTATCGCTATCTCGGCCCCGAGCGCTACGGAATCTGGATGGTCCTCATCTCCATCATTACCGCCATGAGCTTCGCAGATACTCGGGATCGGAAACGGGCTCATGAATGCGGTCTCAGAGGCCTACGGCAAAGACGATCGCCGGCTTGCACAGCGGCACGTGACCAGCGCCCTCGCCCTCATGCTCTTGATCGGATTTGTATTCGCCGTCGCGGGAAGCGTCGGCTACCCGTTGGTCCCGTGGCCGCGGCTGCTCAACGTCAAGTCCCCCGCTGCGGCTGCTGAAGGCGCGCGCGCTTTTCTGGTGCTCTATGCCTCGTTTGTCGTCAATCTTCCGCTGGGCGTGATCGCGCGCGCACAAGCCGGATTGCAGAAGGCATATACCGCGCAGATCGTGAACGCCCTGGGCAGCATGCTCTCTTTGGGCGCCATCCTGGTGGTCGTCTGGCTGCGCGGCAGCCTGGCATGGCTCGTCTTCGCGTTTGTCGCTACCGCAACAGCTGCCACTCTGCTGAATGGTTGGGTTCTGTTTCGCGAATTTCCCTGGCTGCTGCCGGCGCGCCACGCCTTCAGTGGCGCTGCCGCACGGAAAATCTTCGATCTCGGAATTCTCTTTTTCGTGCTGCAGTGCGCTTTCGTCCTCTCCTACACATCCGACAACATCGTCATCGCTCAGGTTCTCGGAGCCGCTGCCGTCGCTCTCTACGCTGTGCCGCAAAAACTCTTCTCTTCGGTCTCCACTCTCGTTTCCATGGCTATCAATCCGCTCTGGCCGGCCTACGGAGAGGCTATCGCCCGCGGAGATGTGGCGTGGGTGCGCCGCACTTTCTTCGCTTCGCTTCTTGCCATTCTTGCATTCACCTTCCCGGTGTGCATCGTGCTCGTTCTGTTGGGACCACCCATTCTCAGGGCAGCGGTGGGTCAATCGTTCCACGCCCCGCCCGGATTGCTGATCGCCCTTGCCGTCTGGGCAGTCGTCTGGGCACTCACGACGGCGGTCACTGCCTTCCTCAACGGCGCCGGCGTTTTAAAGGAGCAGGCCGGCCTTGTCGTTTTCGCGAGCATCTGCAATCTCGGCCTCTCAATTTACCTCACGCTTCACTTCGGCGTCATTGGAGTCTGCCTGGGTTCCATCCTGACTCAGTTGTTTATCATTTCGCCTGCCTATTTCTTCCTCGTTCGAGGCCTCCTTCGTAGAACTGCGGCGTCCAAAACGAGCGACGGGGTTGAGCAGACGGTCACGTTCGTTTGACCCATGAATGTTCCGGTGGTTCTGATCGAGCCAGGCCAACTGGTGCGTCGACGCTCATGAAAGAGGCAGCTAAATCCACCGCCCGTTCCGCACTCCTCGCGCTCGACTTGTATGTCGGGCATAAGACAGGGCGGTCCGAGCTCCTGGCCCTCATAAAAAAGTTACAACCACTTGATTGCGGAGTTGAGCTGATCCGTGTCGGAGGCAACGGCGACGGAGGATATCTGATTCCCGACGATCTTGCGGGCATCGAATATTGTTTCTCTCCCGGAGTCAGTGGTGTCGCGAATTTTGAGGATCAACTCGCCGATCGCCACATTCGCTCCTTTCTGGCTGATTATTCGGTCGATGCGCCGCCCATCATGCGCCCGGAGTTTGTCTTCGACAGAAAATTTCTCGGCGCATCCGATCGCGGAAAATTCTTTACCCTCGCCACATGGAAGGAAAAACATCTTGGGGATTATGCCGGCGACCTCCTCCTGCAGATGGACATCGAAGGCGCCGAATACGAAGTGATTCTGAACGCGCCCGACAACCTCCTGAAACAGTTCAGGATCATCGTGATCGAGTTTCATTGGCTCGACAGGCTCTTCGATTGGTTCGCCTTCCGGTTTTACGCCTCTTGCTTTGAGAAGCTTCTCAACAATTTTTATGTCGTGCACGCTCATCCCAATAATGGTTTCGACCTCGTCCGAAGCGGAGGGATCGAGATTCCGCCGCTGATCGAGTTTACGTTCTTGAACAGGAATCGCGCGAAGACTGCTGTCCCGCGCACCGATTTTCCGCATCGCCTCGACGTCGACTGCACGGCCAGAAAGCATATGGCTTTGCCCAGTTGCTGGTATTGCTGATCCGGCACTCCGGGTCGGCGAAGAGGGATGAGATCGCCAAATGTCGCCTGTGAACATGATCGCTAGTCCGGCTGCGGACCGTGCTCCCGTTGAAACTGTGGCCGAGAGCAAGGCGTCCTCTCGACCTTTGCGGCTCTGCATCCTCAGCCATCCCCGGTTTAACGGAGTCGCGGGACACTTGCCGGAATATTTGTCCAGCATGGTTCAGGAAGCGTGCAGACGAGGGTGGTCTGTCAACCTTATTGCTCCGCCCAGGCTGTGTGAGTATGTGCAGAACGCAGACGCGGGCCGGCATGCAAGGTTGATGCTTTCGCCCCACTGGCCCACCGCTCAATCCATTGGAGGCGCCGAGCCATCCGCCGCGCAGGCGCGGATCAAGGGATCGATCGCAACGGTTCGAGCTTTTTGTGTCCTTGCGGCCAGGGGCGGCTGCGATCACCTCCTGATTATGGACGGCGATCAAAACCACACCGCTTTTGCGGTCGGTCTGGTCGCGCTTCCTTTGTTGCGGTGCGGAGTGAGCACCATCGTGTTCGGATCTCTGAACGGGCTGACGAATGGCAGCGGTCATGCTGGCCGGTCTTTCAAGCAGAAAGCCGGTCTCTCGGTGGTTCAGCGCTTTTTTCGATTGAAAAAATTCAGGGGAATTATCACTACCAATCCGGCTCTAGCGTCGAGCGATCGAAACCTGCCCCGAGAAACCGGGAATAAGGTTCGCTATGTGAGGGAAATCGAACCTCAATGGAAGACGCCGCTGCCCATGGATCAGGCTCGACGCTTTTTACAGATCGACGAGCATTGGCGCGTCGTTCTCTGCTACGGAGCGCTCGGAGCCGATCACAAGGGCCTGCCGCAGTTGTTTGCTGCCGTCGACCATCCTGACATGAGCGATGTGCTGATCTTGCTGGTTGGATCGCCGAACGCGAGCACCGTGGAGCTTCTGAACTCAAGTACGGGCGAAAGGCTGAAGGCAAATCAACAAATTCAAGAGATGTTCGGATACGCATCCTCGGAACTCGAGAGTACTGCGTTTTCAGCGTCGGACGCGGTATGGATCGGATGCCCAACACATAAGGGGCCGAGTGGAGTCTTGGAGATTGCCCGTACGGCAGGCGCGCCGATCGTGGCTTCCAGGGGTGGCGTGATCGGTTGGACTGTGGAACACGATGACCTCGGTTCGGTAGCCGACGTCGATGATCCCGTTCAGACACGGCTCGCTCTGACCGAATGTTTTTTGAGGTCGAGGAAGCGGCAGACGGCGCGCGCGATCGATGTGGACTCTGCCGGCTGCGCAATGCAACATCGTGGCTTTGGGGCGCGTATCTGCGACGTCATCGATGCCTTTGAGAACGGGAGCTAGAGCAAACGGGTCCCTCGAATCTCGAGGTTTTGCATTGCGGTAGCCAAACAGAAACCGCAAAAGATCCCGCTGATCGGCTCTATTTACTGTTTATGCATATCGTCACTCTTCTAGCGCCAATCCGCTGCGGAGTTTATCGCTTCTATTGCGAGCTTTCGCGCAAGATGAGCGCGCGCGGACATTCCATCACCTGGCTTTGCTCTGGAGCCTTGCACAAGCAGTTAATGGCCGGCGAAGAGGCGGATCTTGACGTGATTGACGGCGAGATCCTTGTGGCTGACGCACAAGCCATCGGCGAAAGAACAAAAGCAATTGTTGAGCGCATCGCGGAATTGTCTCCGGCACTCGTTCTGTGCAACGCATTGGGAGACCAGATCGACTTCAACGTTGTGCGCTACCTGCCGGCATCGGTGCCCCGTGTCTTGGTGATGCACAATAACTCACTCGCCTGCTACAGGGCTGCCCGCGCGGTTCGCGAGCACGTGAATGCCACTGTCGCCATCAGCCCAAGGATTCAGGAAGACTTGATTTCCAGCTACGGCTTTCGCGGCCGAAGCGTCAAGCTGATTCCTTACAGCATCGACCTCTCCGGTTTCTCCGCGCCTGAGCATTCGAGCCGCGCCGACCGGCGCCTGCGTATCCTCAGCCATGGACGTATCGACAAAGCGCAAAAAGGAATTCTTTGGTTGCCCGAGATCCTCGCCGAGCTTGACCGCCACGCCGTGGACTGGGAGCTGACCATGAGCGGGGATGGTCCGGATTTGCCGGAGCTCAAAGGCCGTTTTGCCGCAGCCGGGCTGGCGGCGCGGGTTCAGTACCTTGGCTGGACCGACCCGAATGACGTTCCAGCTTTGATGGAGCGCCACGATGTTTTTCTCTTTCCCTCGAGATTCGAGGGTTTCGGCAAGACGTTGATTGAAGCCATGGCTGGTGGTTGTGTTCCCGTGGCGTCGCTCTTGCCGGGCATCACCGATTGGATTATCGAAGATGGAGTGAACGGATTGCTCTTTCCGGTAGGAGATGTGAAGCGGGCCGCCGCGCATCTGCTCGATTTATACAACGATCGGAACCGCCTGGCAGCAATGCGTGATAACGCCAGGAAAGCTGCAAGCCAATTCAGCCTGGACCGCATGGCAGATTCGTACGAGGAACTGTTCCAGGAGGTTCTGACGCAACCGGCCCGCATCAAGCCCGCGAAGCCCCTGGACGATTGCACGCTGCCCCAGGGATTGCGGCCGGCTTGGTGGTTCCGTCTGCCCGCGCCGTTGAAGGATCGGCTGCGCGCAGCCCGTGAGGTAGCGCGCACCCACATTCGTGTTCCCTGATCCGCAGCACCGCATACTCGTGAATATGGCAAACGCTGAAAATGGAGGTCCAAACGAGTGATGCGCGTGCGCGTCATCATTGGCCATCCTCGTTTCGGCCGTGGCGGGTCCGAGGCGGTGGCTATGTGGTTGGTCGAGGCGCTGAAGGACGATCACGACGTCACTGTTCTCACCACTGGTGGCTGGAATCTGCCGGAGTTGAATGCACACTGTGGCACACAGGTCGATGCAAATCAAGTCACGGTGCGGATTGCCCCAATTCCGTGGCTGGCGCGAAGACTGAATGTGGCTGCGTTGCGAGCGGCCTGCTTCCAGCGCTTCGCTCGAAAGGTCGCCGGAGAATATGACGTCCGCATCAGCGCGTATAACCTCACCGACTGGGGCCTGCCGGCAGTGCATTTTATCGCCGATTTCAGTTGGCATCGGCAGCTGCGTGAGCAACTCGATCCTGTTACTCCAGGATTTATCTATCGCGACTCGTGGTTGCGGCGGATTTATCTGAACATAGCCGATCGATATCGGAATCTGTCCGGGCGCGATCCTCTGCGAGAAGACAAAATCATAGCCAATTCGCACTGGACCGCGGACTTGATGCGAAAAGTCTGCGGCGTTGAAGTTGTCGCTGCCGTTTACCCGCCTGTGTGCGGCGAGTTCCCCAAGTTCGCATGGCAGGATAAAGAGAAGGCCTTTGTGATGATTGGCCGCATTGCGCCGGAAAAACGGATCGAAGAGGCAATCGCAATTCTTGAAGAAGTGAGGCAGCGTGGCCATGCAATCCGGCTTCATCTCTGCGGCCAAATCGGAAGTGATTCATACGGCCGCACGATCGCGGCCCTCTGTCGAAGCCATGCCGACTGGATCGTTGCCGAAGGGTTTGTATCGGGCGATCGAAAAGCGGAGATTCTTGCGCGCTGCCGTTATGGGATCCAAACCCGCAGCGCCGAGCCATTCGGAATCTCTGTTGCCGAAATGATTCGCGCGGGAGCCGTTGTTTTCGCTCCCAACGACGGCGGCCAGGCTGAGATCCTCGATCATGCCAATCTTCTTTTTTCTGGCAGGAGCGAGGCCGTCGAAGCAATCTCGGCGGTATTGGAAAGCGCCGCGCTCCAGGACAAGCTGCGAATGCATCTATCAGCCCAGGCACAACGATTCAGCGCGGAACAGTTTGCGCGCGACGCATGCCGGTGCATAAGCGCCGGCGCAGAAGTTTATGTTTGACATCCTCGTTTTCATCACCGCCACAATCCATTGCGGAGATACTCCTGCCGTCAAGCGATCGGATCCTGAAGTTAGAAAGCTGGATTATCTTAGCGGCCTGAACTCGTGGTTAAATCGTGACGTAAAAGCCGACCTCGTCTTTTGCGAGAATTCCGGCGCTGACTTATCTGAGTTCCAAGCCGCAGCTCATCAAGCAGGAATGAGTAATTCCATCCGTTTCCTGTCGTTCAACGGAAACTCCGGAGCCGAAAGATTCGGGAAAGGGCACGGAGAGATCGAGATGCTCAAACATGCATTCGAGAATCTGCCGGAGCTCTCCCGGTATCGCTATATCGTGAAGGTTTCAGGACGCTATGTTTATCGGAATCCGGCTGAAATCATCAGACGCGTATCAGATTCCACGGCGGAACTTCTTTGCGACGTGCACCATTACCTGACCTACGGTGACACCAGAACGGTTGCTTTCAGGCCTGATATCGCTTTGCGGCACTTGCTTCCATACCAGGACGAGCTGGACGAAAACAGGGGTGTCGTCATTGAACACCTGATGGCCCAATGCATACATCGCACTCTCTTATCTGGTGGGAAGTGGGCGCCGTTGCCGTGTACGCCTGTGTGCGACGGGATGTCGGGAAGCTGGGATCTGCCACAAGTATTCTCTCTGCGGTACCTGGTAAAGCAAAGCATCAAGCGGCGGGTCGCAGCTTGGATTTACCGCTACTGACGGTGTCACGACTGAGAGCCAAAATGCACTCGATCTCTCTGGTTGTTGCGACGAAAGATAGGCCCGGTGATCTCGAGAAGCTTCTCGAAAGTCTGCGCCGCCAAGAGGCGCCACCCGCCGAGATTGTGGTCGTAGATGCGAGCAGCGAGCCGGCAGAGCCAGTCGTGGCGCGCTTCCCGGAACTCACCATCCGGTATTTGAAACATTGGCCGCCCTCCGCCTCCGCTCAGCGAAACGCCGGCATAGTGGCCTGCGATCCGGCCTCAACTTTGATTGGGTTTGCCGATGACGATACTACCTTTGAGCCAAACGCGTTTGCACGAATGCTTCACTTCTGGAATGCGGCGCCGCCCGACATCCTTGGAGCGGCATTCAACATTCGAAATTATCCTCGCCGGCACGACACGTTCCTGAAGCACAGCCGCCTAGCCGAACGGCTTGGTCTCTATTCCTCCGAAACAGGTAGCGTTTCCTTGAGCGGCTGGCAAACTGTGACCGGTGAGATTTCAAGTACCAGGTTTGTCGATTGGCTTCCTTCCGGTGCTGTACTCTTTCGCCGTGACGTTTTCCGGCTGAAGATGTTTGACGAAGCATTTGAAAATTACAGCTACCTTGAAGACCTCGACCTGAGCTATGGCCTTAGCCGGATGGGCCGATTAGCGATTGTCGCTGACGCCGGCTTCTCTCACTTTCCCTCCACAGGAGGCCGCGTATCCATGCGGCAGTTCGGCCGGGTGGAAGTCAGGAATCGGCTTTATTTTGTTCGGAAGCACGGGCTGTCTATCAGCCGTTGTTATGCCGGTCTTGCCATAAGAATGATCATGTCGGTCCTCACTGGACTCATCCATCGCGACGGGTCATTCCTGGCTCGCGCCGCGGGCAACCTCGAGGAACTTTGCGCGCCTTATCCATCCATATCGGTCGCCTGCAGAACTGGCCGGTAGTTCCAATTCTGCTGTGGATCTGCCTTTGGCTGAATCTGGACTCCGGCTTCTGGAACCTCCAGGTGCCGGAGAGCATCGATGACTGGCAGCTGCTCATTCGTGCGCTCCTGCCATTCGCGGTCCTGCCGCTCGCCGGTTTACTACTCCTCGGCCGGCGCCAGATCCCTCTCGCCTGGAGCGGCCCATCTCGTCTTCTGCTCCTTTATGGAGCGATCGCCACGTTTGCGACCCTGTTCTCGCCGGAGCCGTGGATCTCGTTCTACTGGTCAATCGCCTTCCTCGCTACCGTTTGCGCATCATTTTTATTCCCTCTCAAAAATGACCCGGTTGGCACGACCCGTCTTCTATTGCAGATCACATGGGCGACGACGTTCATCGTTGCCGGCATCATTGCGTACCGGGGAGGGGATTTGATATTCGGCAGCGCGGCCTCGGCTTATGGCATCGAGGGAACACTGAATGATCTTTCCCGTTCCTCCGGAGTGGCTCGATGGGCCGCGGTCCCAGGCCTGGTTTGCATCATCAGAGCGTTTTATACGCCCCAAAAGATTCTCCTGGCCTTCTATTTGGGTATCGCCTGTGTTTCGTTTTACATTGTTTACCGCATGCAGTCGCGCGGTGCGGTATTCGGCGCGTTCGCGGCACTCCTTTTCATTCTCCTCATTTCCAGTCGTATGCGCCGATACGCGTTGCCCTTTGCGGCCCTTTCAGTTGTCTCCCTGATCCTGATCGCGACGCCCGAACGTGCCTCGAGCGGTGTCGTCACTTATCTCATGCGGGGCCAGACCTCAGAGGAGTTCGAAAGTATGACGGGCCGCACACGCGCCTATTCGAATGGATTGGAAGCGTTTGCCGACGCACCGGTTTTGGGTCGCGGTCAATGGGCAGACCGCATGATCATTGGAGAGCATGTCCACAACTCCTTTCTTCAAGCGATGCTCAATGGCGGACTGATGGGCGCCATCCCTTATCTTGGCTCATGGATTGCCGGCTGGCTGCTTTTTCTGAGGCTTCTCAAACGCAGCGCCTTCCTGGCCCCGGAGGATCGGCGCTTGGTCCTTGAATGCGGAACCGTGATGATGTTCTTTTCTGTCCGTGCAATTCCCGAAACTACAACGGCGAGCTTCTCCGTCGATCTTCTCGTGATGGTGGCCGTGTTTGTCTATTTGGAAACGCTGTGGATTGCGGCGAAAAACTCCCGGCGATGGCTGGTTATGGAAATGGCACAGCCCGTGATTCTGTCGCCTGTCAATGCGCTGGCGCTGGGAGAAAAGGGAGTTTATAGCAGGTGAAGCGTTTGCGTGTGCTCGCGATCGCCTATGCATGTAATCCCGATCGCGGATCAGAATCTGGCGTCGGCTGGGGGTGGGTCAAGGCAATATCTCAGAATCATGACGTCACCGTAATTACCGCGGATTTCAATGCCGGTGACATAGAGCGATATCGCCACGATCGACTCGCCGGCGAAAAGCTTAATCTTCGTTTTGTTTACGTGAAGAATCGGGCTTGGCACTACCGCCCTCAAGGCCTGTGGCTTGCGATCGAAAACTCTGCCGCCAAGCCGGTTATGAATCTTGCCTACCAGGGCTGGCTCCACTCCGCTCTTCAAATTGCTCGACGCGAGAACGAGCATAATTCATACGATCTTGTACATCTCATTACGTATGTTGGTTGGCGCTTCCCGGGTAAGTTCTATCAATTAGGGATTCCGTTCGTGTGGGGCCCTATCGGCGGTCTGATGAATATGCCCCGTCGCCTGTTTCCTGCCCTGGGCATCAAAGGCGCCATCTACTACAGTGGAAGGAATCTCATCAACACGCTTCAGGTTCACCTGCTCCGGGGGCCGAGGAAGGCGCTACGGCAGTCGCATGGCGCCGTGATCGCCGCCACCCCTGATATCCAGGCAAGCCTGCTGCGACATTTTGAAACTCCAAGCCAAATCATCTGCGAGGTTGGCCTGCCGGATGTGAATCCTGGAAAAACGTGTCCCCGCACGAACGACGAACCGTTGCGGATTGGTTGGAGCGGTCTCCACATACCAAGAAAAGCACTGCCGCTTCTTCTTCATGCCGTGGCTCGGCTGCCTTCCGATTTACTTTACCGTCTTGAAATCCTGGGCGACGGGCCCTCCAGCCGGGCATGGCGCAAACTTGCAAAACGTCTCGGCGTAAGCCAAAACTGCCACTGGCATGGACAGCTGGCGCGAGAGCTTTCGCTTGAAGTCATGAGGCGCTGCCATGTCTTTGTCATCACCAGCCTCGATGAACTGACCTCAACAGTGGCGGTGGAGGCAATCGCCTTGGGGCTTCCCATCGTTTGCCTCGACCATTGCGGCTTCGCGGATCTTGTTACGAGTCGTTGCGGGATCAAGATTCCCACGGTTTCTGTTCCCAAGATTGTCGCCGGTTTGGCAGACGCACTTATCTCGCTTTACAACAACGAAGATCTGCGCAGTGAACTTGCGCAGGGAGCTTTGATTCGAAGCCAGTCATATTCATGGCAGAGCAAGATGACCGCTCTCGACGAGGTGTACCGAACCGCAATCTGTGCGGGCGAGAGGTCGTTTTCGTCTGGCTCAGCGGAAGAATCGAACCTGGTCTCAAACATTAGAGAGAGCGCCATACGTTGACCATGAATTGGGAGTTGGGGCGTTGGCGTGAATAGACCATTGCAGGAAATCAGACTGATGCAAACATGATCAAGCCTTTGGATGTTTATTTATATCCCCGATCCAATTGGCAAGGAGCACTCGATTGGAACAATTAAGCTGCCTGTTGTGCGGCATCGCGAATGCTGTAAGCCCCTGGTTTATTAAAGACAATGGCGGTACGTCGTATCCCATCGTCCGGTGCGCAACTTGTAAGTCTGCTTTTGTTTGGCCGCGCCCGGATAATCGCGTAATCTCAGCCCTTTATTCCGCCCCAGTGAATGAGGCTAATGGAAAGAAGAGCGGCGTCTATCTGCCATCCGCCGAATCGGACGCGAAGCGGCTCTTCCAGAGGTTTGGCCCTTTGCTTGCGCGGGGATCGCTTCTCGATATCGGCGCTGGAGAAGGTTTCGCTTCGGCAGAAGCCGTGCGTCGCGGTTTCAAGGTTCGCGCGTGTGAACCGAGTCGTGATGCGGCCCAGCGTTTTGCAGAGAGAGTCGGGTTTGACCCCGATTCCACATTTTTCGATGTTGACTACGCGCAGAAAAACAGTCTCCATTTTCGATGTCGCACTGCTCTCACATGTGCTCGAACATATCTCCGATCCGAATCTCTTCGTGCAGAATATCCGCACAATCTTAAAACCTGGCGGCTCTCTTATCGTTGCCGTTCCGCTTTTTGGATCAATTCTCACTAGGTTCATGGGCAAGAAGGATTTCTTTATAACTCCTCCCACTCATTTGAACTATTTCTCCCTCGCCGGCTTGACCGGCTTGCTCAAGCGCCATGGGTTTCAGGTTGTTGCAAGCTATACCTCGCCCAAGGTGAATATGGAGCGCTACAAATCCAGCCTTGGACCCGTGCGACACGCAGTGAACATTGGCGGATATCTGGTTTTGAAAGGCAGTGAGATCTGTCATCGCAGTGTCGTGCTCAATGTATGCGCTAAACGGAACTAGCACAATATGCGCCGCGGTTGGCGGTAATTTGCCGGCGGCAAAGCGTTTTCAATGAGCAACCGCGCCATGCTTAGCGCACGAGTTCGCGCATTGAGCCATGGCGAAGGGAGCCACACAAGTCCGATGCATCTCGGGCACGGAAGCGACTGAATAAAATATGTACGCTTTAACCTTTCTATTCCTCACATCTGTCATCCTGGCGCTCGTTCTGACGCCCCTGGTGAGAAACCTGGCATGGCACTTCGGTCTGGTCGATCAGCCAGACCAGAAGAGGAAGATCCATATCACTCCCACTCCACGAATTGGCGGCGTCGCGATCCTTGCGTCGGTTCTCTGCGCCTACGCGTTGTTGCTCGCTGTAAGGCTAAGCTCCGGCCATATCGTCCGTGAAGACTTGCCGTTTTTGCTCAGGCTGGCGCCGGCTCTTGCCATTGTGTTTGTGGTCGGACTCGTTGACGATATCTTCACCGTGCGCCCATGGATCAAATTTGCCGGGCAACTCACGGCGGCAACCTACGCTTGGAGTTGCGGCATTCGCGTGATTGCTTTCGATGGCCACTCGTTCGGCGCCGTAGTCGGCTTCCTGGTCACCATTTTCTGGATTGTGCTTTGCAGCAACGCAATCAATCTCATCGATGGTGTCGACGGGCTGGCAGCTGGAGTCAGTCTGTTTGCCGCCCTTACAATGGCGGGGGCGGCTCTGCTTGCCCACAATTTTACGATGGCCTTTGTTGTCGCGCCGCTCGCCGGGGCCTTGCTCGGATTTCTCCGCTACAATTTTCAACCGGCCAGTGTTTTTCTCGGCGATAGCGGCAGCCTTACTCTCGGCTTTCTCTTCGGTTGCTTCGGGGCCATGTGGAGCGCGAAATCTGCCACCGCGCTCGGCCTCACAGCGCCGCTTCTGGTGCTTGCTGTTCCCATCCTCGATGTGGGCTTGTCCATTGTGCGGCGAGCGCTTCGCGGGCGCCCGATCTTCAGTGCCGATCGCGCGCATATACACCACAAGCTTCTGGCCCTCGGGCTCGCGCCTCGTCACGTGTCCCTTGTGATCTACGGCATTTGCGCCATTGGTTCGGCAGCAGCACTGCTGTTGACCGTCAGCCATGATCACTATCGTGCGTTCGTCATCGTGATCGTGATCCTCGCCGCATGGCTCGGCTTGCAACGTCTCGGCTATACGGAGTTCAACGCCGCCGGAAGAATTCTTTTCGGCGGCACCATTCGCAGTGCACTAAGTGCTCAGCTTGCGTTGGAGCAATTCCATCACGAAGTCCGCGGGCAGATGAGTTACGCGCAGTGCTGGGAGTCGCTTTGCGATGCTTGCCCCAAGTTCGGATTTTCCGGCGCCATCCTTGATCTCGGTGATGGCTTGCATCGTTGGGGAATCAATACCGGTTGGCAGGTGCGCATCGATTTTCCCGGCCGTGGACATATTAGCCTGTGGCGTGAGGCGGGCGTCAACGGTTCAGGTGCTTCAGCCGTCCTTTTTGTCGATTCAATTACCAGGATCCTGCAGGAAAAACTGGCCGACGGAGAGTCTCTCAAAGTAAGGAGTGGTACCCATGATTAATCGCCTCTGGTTGCGGTGCGTCTGGGCTTTGCTTGTCGCGGGAGCGCTGGTTATTTCCTTCTTCGGGAATGTGCTTTTCACTTCTGCCCCGGCAAACCGATGGCTGCATTTCCTCGTTTACGCCGCAGTTACTGCGATTCCCTGCGGCATTTGGCGCACGAAGGGTGCGGTGGTTTTCAGTCTGGCAATCGTCGCGTGCTGTGTCATGAGCGGGACCGCTGTAGCGATTTGGAACTGGTACGGCGTTAGGGCGGAAAGCACCGTGTCTGATTTCTTTGGTATCGCGGCCGGCGTGCTTCTGGGCGCCAATCTTCGTTTCTCCCGGAACACATCAGCAAAGACTACGGCCGCTGACGCGAGACCAAAGAACAGAACTTTCGTGGCTGCTCCGTGAAGCCTTGAGCGAACCTGTCTTGGATTCGCGGACAACTTCATCTATCAGAGTTGCAAGTGCAATTTACGGCAACCGCTTTGATTGAAGCGCCCCCGTCGACAATCCCGGCGCCCGGATCGCAGGCTCCGAGCCGGCGCGTCAATCGCCGTACCCAAACGCAGCCTGCACCGCAGGAGGGTCGGCAACGACAGGCGGCCTTCGGAGCACCTCGATATCACCTAATGCCAATTCAAGAGAAAAACTCTGCCGTGCTGCAGCCAGTGCGATGATGACCTTGCACTGCTGGCGCAGCTCCCGTCACCACGCCTTCCACGCCCTCGAAAATTCCGCTGCGAACTCTCACCTTCTGGCCCAGGGTGACAGAAGGGTGGGGACGCAACAGCAGTCCGCTGGCTAGTCCTCGCCGGATTCTCTCCATTTCTCCGCAGCTGACCAGGCTCCGCTGGTCGTCACCAAGGGAGCGAACCACGCCAGCGATGCTGATGACCTTGATCCTCGATTCTGGCGGGAATCGGGCGAATACGTACCCCGTAAACAGAGGGCGTTCCGTCACGGCGATCCTGTCCGTCCACTTCACCCGCTCGCTATAAAGGGGCAGGTAGTACTCGATCGAACGAACAGAAAGATGTTGTGCAACTCTTTTTTCGTAATTTGAACGGACGTGAAGAACCTGCCAGGGCGTTTGCTCCAACACATCCGGCACGAGGGCGTTGCGATCCTCGAGGAAAATCGCACGGTCCTGAACGCAGACTTCATTCTGAAATGGCATCGGGGAAAATAGACTCCAAGTGAAGTTCCAAGCAACTAAAAAAATCTAATTGCGAATCCAGGCGCTGATCAGTACGTGAGCCTGCGCCCTCGTATTGGCTGATCGATTTCAAGGAACCGATTCTTGCGGCGCGCCAATTTTGGCGGGCGCTCTGCGCATGGAATGTTCTTACTATCTTGCCCCGGCACCATCACTACATGGCAAGCAGAATGTTCCCCTCTGTGTGTGGAAAAACGGGCCTTAAATCCGGCTCATTTCGCTCGGTCACAGAATCGGTTCCACTTAACTCCAAAGGGCTGATCGGCAGAATCGCCTTTTTGATGTTGTAGAGCGAGCCGGCCATCAGACTGGTTTGAAGTGTTACGGAACTGATCTGAGCCGATCGGTCCGATGATCTTGCGAACAATGCTTTCTTCCGCCCCCCGGAACAACGGCGCCCCCCGCGTATGCCACCTGTCTGACACGCGGAGTTTTGGGCTAGTAATCCACAAAACAGAGTCGTTGAATGTGGTTCATCCTGGCGAAAGTTGTACTTGAAAGTCCATCAACTGGCGCTACAATTCATTCCAATATGCTCCCCAAATTTCGGGAATTGGCGCGGCCCTCGCTTAATTTCCGAATAACTCGCAAATTCAGGACCAGCAAACAAATGATTCAACCGGAGATGCCCATCGTGTCGTGTGCAAATCGTTCTTCCATGCGGTGGTTGTTCACTTTCGTGCTGGTCGCGCTCGCGGCCGCTGCCGTTCCCGCGTTCGCGCAAGATAAAGCGGATGATTCCTCGGATTCCCATGGCTATGTCGAAGACTGGAGCAGCCATCACGTGATCTTCTCCAATCCCGGCACCGAGCAGGACGCGCGCGCGCGGGGCGAGTATGACAAGTGGCTGAGGATCGTCAACGACGAGCGCTACATTATGCAGCAACGCAGGCGCAGTGCGCCTCACCGTTGGGGTGGATGGGGACACGATGAGACTTCGATCAAGCGCGACTGGAGCATGCTGCTTGGAGTCCCAGTAGCAGCCAGCGCCTCGAATTCGTTTTCCGGCGGCCCGGACTCCGGGTCGAGTCTGACAATCACGGCGGGCGTGGGTACGCTTAAGCTTTCAGCGGCGGCCACCGGCACCGGTACCTGTGTGCTTTCCTCGGGAACCACTTATACCGGAAGCTTCACTCTCAGCGGCACGGCAAGCACCGACGCGGCCAACCTTGTCAGCCTCATCAATAACGCCAAATGCGGCAGACTGGTCGGCGTAACCGCATCGAATCCAAGTGGCGCCAGCTTCACTATCACGGCCACGGCAGGCGGTTTGTTGGAGACCGGTACAGGCACAACGGACAGCATTCAACTGACAAACACGACCGCAACAGGCACCAATTTCAAACTCACCACGACGTGGACCGCTACCGCTCTTAGCGGCGCCGCGGGGATCCACCCCAACACCTACCCAGCAAAGTACAACCAGGGTTACGCCGGCGAAGCGCCCAGCTGTTCCGATTTCATCGTGTATCCCACGGGTCTCGCTGGCTCTTCCTCGCAAGCCACGGTGATCGGCTACACAAATCTCTACGAGACAACATGCACGTCCGCCACCGGGCCCACGGTCGCATTTGCCTACAATACCGGCGGCACCGCAACCCTTTCCCCCGTGCTTGATTCCGATGGGTCGCAAATGGCCTATATCCAGGTCAGCAGCGGAGGCGTCGCCAGCCTCGTGCTTCTCAGACCATCCCTCACTTCAGGCAGCACGGTGACAACACCAAACCTGGCGCCGACCGCAAGCGACTACTACAGCGGCACCAGCTGTGCCACACCTTGTTACTACACGATCGCGCTGAGCGGCAACCCCAACGACACCAATTCCTCGCCGTTCTATACCTACACCAGCTCCGGCGTCGCCGACACGCTTTACGTGGGAGATGACGCCGGGAAACTGCACAAATTCAGCCCTGTCTTTAAAGGCACGCCGGCAGAGCTCGGCGGAAATTGGCCGGCCACGGCGAGCACGTCAACAAACCCGAAACTGACGAGCCCGGTCTACGACAGTGGAGGCTCGGGCTTGGTTTTTGTTGGAGATGCCACCGGTTACCTCAACTCCGTCGTCGCGGGCGCCAACCCCGGCACCGCCTTGACGTCGAACCAAATGGAGTGCGGCAGTTTTGGATTCGTCGATCCTCCCGTGGTGGACTCCTCTAACGAATACGTCTACATGTTCATCGGTGACGGCTGCTCCGACGGAACTCCTCCCGTCTACTCCAGCTTCGTGAACGTATTTGCGGCCGGCACCTCCATCAGCGCAAGTTATGGGCACAACAGCGCGCAGTTTAATAATCAAACCACCAACGACATCGGCACGGTTCAGTACCACGGGATGTTCGATAATGCCTATTTCGCGGGTTCTGGAAATACCGGCAACATCTACGCCTGTGTGAATGGAGGCTCTGTACCAGTTCGGAATGGCGGAGCTGTCTACCGGGACCCAGGTCACACACACCACGAGCCCCGGCTACTCCCTCTACCACACCCCTGCCAGCACGGTGAGCGATGCCGCCACCTGCTCTGCACTCACCGAGTACTGTAACAATGGCGGCAGCGCCTGCGCAGTCACTGGGGGCGTGACCACCACGGGCACGGACTACCTGTTCTTAAGTCTCCCGGCAAACGGGAAAACCGTCAGCACCACCACCTGTGCCACTGGCTGCATTTACAACTACACCATCACAAGCGGAGCCACCACCGGCACTCCGTCGGACGCATTGCAGGCAACTGGCGGCACCGGCAGCATCGTCATCGATAATGGTGGTACCGCGACCGGCGAATCTCAGGTGTATTACGGATCTCTTTCAAGCCAGACCTGCGTTGGAAACGGTACAGTCGGCAACGGTACCGGGTCCTGCGCGGTCCAGGCTTCGCAATCCGGCCTTCAATAGCAAGAGTTCGCGCGCACAAGGCACCAGGAGAGGAAAACCAATGAACATGATTCCCCAGGAACCGAAGGACCGGAAGTCTGCGACGGACGACGCCAAGCCAAACACAAGGAGGCCCTACGTGAAGCCGCAGGTGCGCCATGAGCGCGTCTTCGAGACGCAGGCGCTGTCGTGCGGCAAAGTCAACCCCGTGCAAGGCACCTGCAGCATTAACCGCAAGAACTCCTAGCCAGGCCGCCCATGACGCCCGAGGCGAACCTTCATTCGGCGGCTTGCGATCTGGTGGCTGAAGTGGTCCGTGCCACCGGTTCCGCAACGTTAAAAGTCACCGGCCTCAGCATGCTGCCTGCCATATGGCCCGGCGATGTGCTCACAGTAAGTAGAATTTCTCCAAAACTGCTTGAGCCTGATCAGATCGTCCTTTACCGGCGCAACGGGAAACTGACTGCCCATCGTGTTGTTCAGGTGGTTCACGATCACTTCCTTACCCGGGGCGATTGCGTTCCTTCGCTCGACCCTCCTGTGACCTTCAGCGCAATGGTTGGGCAAGTAGTCGCCGTTTCCCGCAATGGCCGCGCAGTCAAGTTCCAGCCATCGCCGTGGCAGCGGGCAGCGGCCTGGTTCCTGCGGCATTCCGAGCTCAGCATCCGGCTCCTGTTGCATTTTCGTGCCGCCGCACGCCATCTCTCCGAAATTCCTCAGAAGCAGATTCTCTGAGGCGCTAAACTCAGAGCACGCCGCCGAAGTAGTGCGGCATCTTCCCTTCCGTTCGAAATAGAAAATGTGCGCTCGGATCCCCGGCAGCAACCGAAGGTCACAACATGATGATTGAGATTGGCGGCCTTCCCATTGAGGTTGAAACCAGCGATCCCGGCTTCGCGCGCATTCTTGAGGCGCGCTACGGCGATTTCGTGAGCTCCCGTGTTGAGTCCGCGTTTTCCCTTCGCGTGCAGTTGACCCCGCCCCAGGCGTCCGACCCCGACGCCGACGCCGAGGTTTGGCTCGAGGGCAGTGACTGGAAGATGCGGCGCGGCGATTTCCGCGCGCGCTGGAATTCCGCCACGCGTGAAGGCGAGGTTTTCCAGTCGGCGAATCCCTATGCCATCGATTCAGTGCTTCGTATTGTGCACACCCTGATGCTCGCGCCGGAAGGTGGGTTTCTGCTGCACGCTTCGAGCGCGGTGCGCAACGGAAAGGCATTTCTGTTCTCAGGTGTTTCAGAGGCGGGAAAAACAACCATGGCCCGGTTGGCGCCGCCAGACGTGGCGGTGCTTACCGATGAGGCGTCGTATGTGCGCAAACTCGATGGCCAGTACTTTGCCTACGGCACCCCATTTGCCGGCGAGCTTGGCCAGCCCGGGAAGAACATCTCCGCGCCAGTCGCCGCGCTCTACCTGCTGAAAAAGGCCAAAGATAATCGCATCGATCCGGTCGATCCGGCAGACGCAGTGCGGCGTCTTCTGCGTAACATTCTTTTCTTTGCCCACCAGCCTGAGATGGTCCGGCACGTTTTTGCCGCGGCTTGCGCTTTCGTCGAAGCCATTCCCGTCTACGAACTTTCATTCTTCCCCGACCCACGCGTTTGGGGTACTGATTGGGTGACACATGACACCTGAAGAACTCTATATCGCACAAAGCCCCGACATCGCATGCAGCACGCTCGGCGATGACACCATCATCATGTCTACCCTGGATTCGACGGTTTTCATGTTGAACGCCGTCGGCACGGCCATCTGGAAAGCTGCCGATGGCGCGATCCCGCTTTCGCGGATCGTGCAGGAGAGAGTTTGCTCTCAATTCGAAGTTGCCGAAGACCTTGCATTGGCCGATGCCAAAGAGTTTGTCGGCGAACTCGCCCAACACGGGATACTTTCTGTCACCCTCGCCCCGCTTCCCCCCAAGGAGGTCCTGTGACCCTGATCGAAGAGATGAACCAGAAGGCGACTCAGCTTGGCGTTCCTCTCAGCGCGCACCTCGACATCACCTGGCGGTGCAACGAGCGCTGTGTCCATTGCTACCTTGACCACGACGACAAAGGTGAGATGACGACTGCCGAGATCAAGAGCATCATCCGGCAGCTCTCCGAGTGCGGCACCTTCTTTTTGAGCATCAGCGGCGGTGAGCCCCTGTTGCGGCGCGATTGCTTTGAAATCCTCGAGTACGCGCGAGCACTGCGCTTGAACGTGAAGTTGAAGACCAATGCGGTGATGATCGGCCCCCGCGAATCGGCCCGCATCAAGCAGCTTGGCATCGAGCAGGTTCAAATCAGCCTCTACTCGCACCGCGCGGAAACGCACGACGCCATAACCAAGGTGCCGGGTTCGTGGCGGCGCACCATCGACGCCATTGGCCGCCTGAAGGCCGACGATGTCAAAGTCTCCCTCACCAACGTCCTGATGACGTATAACTCTGGCCACGCGAAGGCTGTGAAGCGGTTGGCCGCCGAATTGGGAGTGGGTTTCGTGGTTGACCCCACCATCACTCCCAGATTGGACGGCGACTGGTCCATTACCAAGCTCGGAATCTCACGCAAAGAATTGGAAGAAATCTTTCACACCGAAGAGTTTGTCGGGAATGTCGGCGAGTTTTGCGCGCCGGTGTCCGACGTGGACGAAAGCGTTCTTGATGGGTACAGACTGCAGCGCTGGACACACCTTGGCCTACATCTCTCCCTACGCTGAGGTATTCCCCTGCGTGCAGTTCCCCATGGCTTGCGGCAGCCTGCGCCAGCAAAGCTTCCGAGAAATCTGGTGGCATTCCAGGCAGTTCACCGAGCTTCGTTCCGTCCACGTGCGCGACCTCCACACCTGCTCCCACTGCACGCATACCAGCTACTGCTCTCGCTGCCCCGGTCTTGCCTACATGGAGGGAGATTTCCGCGGCCCGTCATCGCAGGACTGTGAGAAATCCTACGTCCGCACCGGCATTCCCTCTGCCGCTCAACTGGCGGCGCCGAGCCGCGTTCCTGTAACTTCCGGCGGTCTGGTCCAGATTACTGGAGCAGTTTTCAACGCCACGGCTTAAGCCTCGTGCATCGGTCGACCCCCCACAGCCATTTTCTGCACCCCCTCCGTCACCTCGCCCAGCTGATCCCCGCTCCCGGGTTTTGCGCTCTCCATGTTAAAAAGCCAGATCGCCCAATTCTTTCGTCAGTTGCCCGCGGGCCGCCGCGCTCTTGCCCTCGTCTTGAAAGCGGCAGGTGCTTGGACTGCGGCCTGGGCCGTCTTGCTCGTCTGCCAGGGACTGGTCCCCGCAGGCTCGGCACTGTTGCTGCGCACCCTGGTTAACAGGCTCGTCGCATCGCCAGGTTGGACTGCGATCGCACCGCCTGTAATGGGCATTGCCGCGCTGTGGGTTGCGGCTCAGCTGCTGTCGAGCGCGCTTTCGTGGGTCAGGGCCGTACAGGCCGAAAAAGTGCAGGACGAGGTTCATCGCCTCATTCACGCGCAAGCCCTCCGTCTCGATCTGGCGTTCTACGACGACCCGGATTCTTACGACCTCCTCTATCGCGCCCAGGTCGACGCCGTTGCTCAACCACTCGCGTTGTTGGAAAACCTCGGTTCCGTCGTGCAAAATGGACTGGGTTTTCTGGCCTTGGCCGGAATCCTCTTCACCTACGCCGCCTGGCTTCCCTTGCTTCTCGTCCTCTCTGCCGTTCCCGGCCTGCTCCTCGTCGCGCGCCACATTTTGAAGGAACACCTCTGGCATATCGGCCATACCCATCATGAGCGGCGGGCTCAGTACCTCGACTGGTTAATGACCGACTCCAGTTCCGCGGCCGAGCTCCGTCTCTTCGATCTCGGCGGTTTTCACCGGAAGGCCTTCGAAAGCTTGCGCGATGAATTGAGAGAAGGAAAGTTGCGGCTGGTCCGTCAAGGCGCGTTGACCGAATTGGGAGCAGGCCTCCTGGCGTGGGCCGGAAGCCTTGCCGGCCTTGGCTGGATGCTCGAGCAGGTATCTCGCCGGCCACGCCAGGCTCGGCGATTTGCTTCTCTGCCTTCAGGCTTTTCAGCAAGGTCAGGCGCAGCTCCGCTCTCTGCTCGAAGGCGCGGGCAAGATTTACAAGAGCCTGCTCTTTGTCGAGAACCTTGAAGAATTCCTCGCCATCAAGCCTGCGATCCTCGCTGGCCGCTCCGCATCGCCCCGTCCGCCGGTCTTCAAGTCGGTTCGATTTGAGCGCGTCAGCTTCACCTATCCCGGCAGCTTTCATCGTGCCCTCGATGAATTCGATCTGGAGATACCCCAACGCCAGGTAGTGGCTCTGGTGGGTTCCAATGGAGCGGGAAAGAGCACGCTCATCAAGCTCCTTTGCCGCTTTTACGATCCCGACGACGGTCGGATTCTTCTGGATGGCGTAGACCTGCGCGAACTCGATCCGGAAGCGTTGCGCAGCCGGATGACCGTGCTCTTCCAGCAGCCCGTCCGCTATCACGCCACGGCCACCGAGAACATCGCGTTCGGCGACGTTCATCGGCCTTGGCAGTCAGGCGAGGTTCAAGCCGCAGCCGAAAGCGCGGGAGCGCTCGAGCCGATCGAGCGCCTGCCCCACGGTTTTGAAACGCTGTTGGGAAAGTGGCTCGGCGGAGAAGAATTGAGCGTGGGCGAATGGCAGCGGGTCGCTCTGGCCAGGGCGTTCTTCCGCCAGGCGCCGCTGGTGATCCTCGACGAGCCGACCAGCGCAATGGACTCTTGGGCCGAGCATGATTGGCTCACCCGCTTTCGGACTTTGGTCCAAGGCCGCACTGCGGTGATGATTACGCATCGCTTCACCACCGCCATGCATGCCGACATCATCCATGTAATGGACCGGGGCCGCATCGTCGAATCCGGCACGCATGAACAGCTCATCGCGATCGGCGGATCCTACGCAGAATCGTGGTCCGCGCAAATGCAGGAGGTTGTTCGTGCGTAAGGCCGATTGGCTTGAACACACATCTCCTGCGTTTCGTCTCGTGATTGCCACATCCTGGCTTGCCCCGGATGCGCTGCGGGATCAGCAGGAACAAGCAATCCGCAAAGCCATAGCGGCCGCGCCCGATTGGGCAGAATACCTGCGCTTAATCGATCGTCATGACGTCACTGTCCTGAGCTGGGCCGCGCTCAGCCGGGTTTCAGGCCTGGCAATTCCCGAGTCCGTCGCACAACGCCTGCAAAAGCTCAGCGAAGCGTGCCGGATTCACGCCATCCGCCATTCCCTCGTTCTGACCGAAATTCTCAGAGAGTTCAATCGCGCCGCGATCCCCGTGATGCCCTTGAAAGGGCCACTTCTCTCCTTCGCGCTCTACGGCGACGTCGGACTGCGTCGTTCCTTCGACCTCGATGTCGCCGTTGAGAAGCGGCACCTTCAGGATGCGATGATCTGCCTTGAGAACACCGGCTGGAAACTCGATCCCGCACAGTCGTCGTTGAGCCCCCGGCAGTGGAACAGTTTCCTCGAGAATGGGCATCACCTGAACTTCACGCATTCCAATACGGGCAGCTGCCTTGAACTTCATTGGCGCAACTATTGGGAACCTCCGGAAGCCGCAGATGCCCGCTGGCTCAGAAGCCGGCCATCGGCTTGGAACGGGTGCGCGATCCAGACCATGAGCGCAGCCGATTTAACGCTCTACCTGTGCACGCATGCCGGATTCCATCTCTGGTCTTCCGCCAAATGGCTTGGCGATCTGGCGCGTGCTCATTCCCTGGGGCTCCTGGATTGGCGCGCTGCAGCCGGCGAAAACGCCTTGCTCTCCGGTTTGGCTCTGTTGAAAGCGGTGTATGGAACTCAGTTATCCGGCTTGCCCAGCGCGGGCTCGGCACAAATGCCGTCGGCGCTCATCCAAGTGCCGCTCAGGTCTCTTCAACATCCCCAGCTCCAGATCGAGCGCGGCTTCCTGGCCACGATGCAGAATCAAATTCGTACGCTTCAATACGAGCGCCTCGTAAGGCCTCGGCCATGGCGCAACAGTCTCTCCGAACTTTTTTATTGCGAGAGTGATTTTCAGGCACTTCCTTTGCCCGACAGTATCTTCTGGCTCTATAAACCACTTCGTCCCGTGCTGTGGATTTGGCGTTGGATCCTGCGGAACCGGCCGAAGTCTCCATCTCCTTACATGAAGCCTCGATCAACCACCCTGCTCATGGATTGCAAGTCTCCGCGTCCGATGCCATAAAAAAACCCTCGTAGGCTGAAAATTTCCGATTTCAAAGGGGCCACGCTCATCATGCGGACGATGGGCGTGGCTTTCTTGTCTGAGTTCCTTTCTTGTCTTCCGCAAAAAGTCAAATCTTCGGCCATGCGGCGTTTGGTTTGGGAGAATTCGAAGGGCGGCGAAAGGGAGCCTGCCTGCGTTTCCCGAACTCGCGGCAAAGACCATCGAGGGGGAGCGCCCAGCGCTGCCTTGCCCTGAAAACTGAGTGACCCTGCCATAAACCCCGAGCAGTCCGAGTCAGTGAACAGCATCACTGCCCCCAGACTTCTTCCTGCCGTCGTAAATCTTCACCATTTGCGCATAGCGTCCGAAGGAGTGACTGACACCAACCCAGACGCCGTCCTTGAGCCACTCTTCGAACCGAGAATCGTGTTCCACCAAGATGCTCACTTCTTCACCGATATTCAGTTTCGTCGGGCACTGCTTGCCGACGTACTGGGTCACAACTGCGTTTTTGCTCGCATTGACCTCGGTTTTACTGAATCTTGAGCGAAGCCCCGTGAACGAGTGAAGAGTGTAGTTCGTGATCGTTGTCGGGGCGGAGCCAACATTTCGAACGATAATTCGAAGGAAGTAAGGATCCCCCGGCGGTGGCGGGATGAGCACCATTCCAGCGTAGGCACTAATCTTTAGCTTTGGGTCCAGCCGTGACCCTCAAGTACACGTTCCAAGCGAGCGAGAAGACGCCGGTTGCCGCGCCAATCCAAGCGGCCCAAATCGTGGACTTATCCATTGCTCTGTCTACTTCGAATCCACCGCACAAGCTTTGCTGATGATCTCCACATCCTCGGAGCTTCGCGGCAATGGATGGCTCTTATCAGCAGCAGCGCACCGACGCCACAGGACTACCTCTGCGTCTAAATCTTGAGTGGGCTTACCTTTGATGGAGTCGCGTGCATATTCAATCGCGTAACCCACATCCAATTGTTTATTGCGGTAGTCCCCGTAGAACGCGTCGACACCCGCGACGAACTGTCCCATTGTGATCCCGTCGTAGTCAAACTGCGTGCTGCTCAAGCACATTTTTTGCATGATGACTTTTGGGTCGACATTGGGAAACTCCTTGGCGTACATCGGCATTTCAGATGCACATGTAGCCATTTGAATCGTGCCTGCTAAATCCATCGCTTTCGCATAACCGCTTACCCATCCAAGTTTGAAACCGCCATCCAGTTTCTCCCACCAGTAGCCGTCCATGCTTAGATCCGCTGCTACGAGGTTGCAAGCAGACACCAAAAAGACCCCGACAATAATCGCGATCCGGGTACGCATAGGTATCCCCTGAAATGCGAAGGGCTTGACTTAAGCTCTTGGCTTAAACTCGCAGCCACTATACCATGGTTACCCGAACAATCCTGCACATCGCAGCTAGGGCGGAGTTTGGAAGACGCTTTGAATCATCGTAAGGTCTGGATGGCCCAAGGAAGGCCCCACCAAGAGGCCCCTGCCTGAGCCTGACATGGGTCTGACACAGTTGCCACCTTCAGTGTGTTAAGTGCTGAAACCCCTATGCCTATTGGCTGCCCCCCAGGGATTCGAACCCCGATATGCTGATCCAGAGTCAGCTGTCCTACCATTGAACGAGGGGGCAACAAGCGCGAGTGGCGGCGCATCTTGCAGCCGGTCAGCCTGGCTCCCGGGAAGGGCGCGCAAAGCCAACTTCTTCATGGTACGGACAATCCCGCGCGCGGTCAATTTCCACGGGTTTCGTGAACCGTGTCCTGTCGCGCGGTCATCTAAGTTCACGACCCACGACCCCCACTTCGCCTATTCCTCGCGCAGCACTTCGAGCGGCCGCAGTCCGAGGATGCGGTAGCTAGCAATCCAGCCCGTGGCCGTAGCCAGCGCGGCGGTTCCAAAGAGCGCGGCCGATGTAGCGCCCCACGCGATGTGAAAGCCTATATCCAGCCGGTGCAGAAGCACGCGCGTCAGCAGGTTCGCAAACACGACACCCACCGCTCCGGCAAGCAAACCCAGGACGCTGAACTCCACGCTGAAGGTGCGCACGATTCGCATCCGCGTGGCCCCCAGCGTCTTGAGCACAACCGCCTCCTGCATCCGGCGGAATCGCGTGCTGGCAATGCTCGAGGCCAGAATGGTGAGCCCGGCAAGAATTGAGAACCCGGCCAGCAGGCGCACGACAAAAGTAATCTGATCGACGACATTTTCAATCCGCTCAAGAACATCGGCCACGTTGATGATGGTGATCGTTGGATAGGCGCTGAAGAACGCTCGCTCCATTGCGGGCACTTGCTTCGGGTCGATGTGCGCGCCGCCATACCACGTCGCCGGCTGGTCGCCGATCAATCCGGAAGGCAAAACGAACGAAACCCGCGCGCCCAGGTGCTGGCCGTCAGCGCGATAGATGGCGCCGACTTTCAGCGTTCGCGTCGTTCCGCCGGTCTCGAGTTCCACCGTTGAACCCACGCCGATGTGCAGGCGCTGGGCTATGCCGTCGCCGACCGCGATCTGCGCGGCACTGCTGCTCGTCCACCACGCGCCCGCAGTAACTTTGTCACCCTCGGGGGGCGTATCCGCCCAAGTCAACTCGGCGCTTTCCAGCATCCGGATCGGAATGTGCTGGCCTTTCATTCGATCCACCTGCTGGCCGTTGATGGTAATAAATCGCCCCTGCACCACCGGCATCAGGTCGAGTTGCTGTGTCACTCCTTCTTGATGCGCGAAGAACGCCTTTACGCCCGCGACCTCTTCGCTGCGCACGTCAACGAGAAAAACATTGGGCAGCCTGGGCGAAGCGGTTTCGCGCAGATCGCTCAACAGATCCTTCTGCATCAGGTAGACCGCCAGGATGAGCATGACTCCAGTGCCCAACGCCGCCAGCACCGCAGCCGATTGATTGCCGGGCCGGTAGAGATTCGCCAGGCCCTGTCGCAAAAACGACGGCAGGTGCAGCCGTGTGCGATTCAGCACAAAGCGAAGAGTGACGAGCGTGACAGCCGCAAGAATCAGCAGGACCAGCAGTGTGACCGTAAACAGGAACGCAAACCATGCGCCCACCTTGGGCGAATCGGAAAGCGCCCATGCAATGCCGGCCAGCCCTGCAATCACCGCCGCTGCAATGCCAAGCTGCAATCGCCGCGCCCACCAGCGCGCAAACCAGCCTGGCAATCCCTGAAGGCCCCTGCTCCACCAGCCTGCGCAGCACCAGAACCGGCCGCACCGCGCGCACGTCGAGCAGCGGCGGAAGGCAGAAAAGCAAAGTTGTCAGCAGCCCCGTTCCCAACCCCGCCAGCGCAGATTGCCAGGGAAATTGCAGAATCACATGCACGGGAAGCAACTGGCCAAAAGCCGCGGGCAAAGCGGCCATCACGGCCACGCCCGCCGCCACTCCCAGCAGGCCGCCGGCAAGCCCAAGGCCCAGAGTTTGCAAAAGAAAAATGCGCAGCAGGTCCGACGAATCCGCGCCGATGGCCTTCAAAATGGCCAGCATATCCATGCGCTGTTCCAGGTGCGCGTGCATCGCCATGGCCACGCCAATCGCCCCCAGAGTCATCGCCACAAGGCAAATCAGGCTCAGGATCGAAGTCGCATTGTCGAGGCCGCGCGTCAGCGCCGGGTTGCCTTCGCGATAGTCCATCACCTGCGCATCGGGCAGCGCCGCTTCCAGTTGCGTGCGAATCGCAGCCGTCTCTGCGTCCACGGTGATGCCCTTCGGCGGCGTATCAGGAAGCTTCACCAGCAAACGACGGCCCGCGCGGCTGCCCGGCGCCAGCAATCCCGTTTCGGCCAGTGCCGCCTCCGAGATCATCACCCGCGGCCCCAGTCCCATGCCTGCAGTAATGCGATCGGGCTCCTGCTTCAGAACGGCAGTGATGCGGAAGTTCCTGCCGCCGAGGCGCAGTGTGTCGCCCACATGAGCATTGAGCCGGACAAGGAACTCATCCGCGACCACCGCCGAATCACCCGCCAAAGCTCGCGTGAGCGGCATCGCCGGCTCCAGCTCCGCCGTTCCGTAAAAGGGATACTCGGCCGGATCGACGGCCTTGAGCGAAACCAGCAGAGGCGCAGGAGCTGTCGATACCGACGCCATCGAGACGGTCTCAGTCACCCACGTGGAACGAATCGCGCCCTTACTCTGTGCTTCGATCGCCGCAATCTTGGTGAGCTCATCCGGCGTGGGTGCGCTGAACATTCGTGCGCTCAAATCGCCTGCCAGCAACGAACGCGCCTCGGAGTTGAGTGTTTGGCGAAAACTGTCGCTGAGTCCCCGCACGCCGACCAGCGCAGCCACTCCAACAGCCACCGACAACACGACAAATCCAAATTTGCCGGGCGCGGATTTCAGATCGCGCCAGCCGATCGCTCCGGCGCGTCTCCAGCTCAATGCGCGCTTAGCCATTGGTTTTCCCGCCCGGATTGTTCCCCTGCTCTTGTGCCACAAACTCGCTCGAACCAGGCAGCGTGTCTTCGACGATCAGACCGTCCTTCAGCACAATTTTGCGGTCGGCGCGGCTGGCGACTTCAGGGTCGTGCGTCACCAGCACCAGCGTCGTTCCTGCCTTGCGATTGCGGTCGAGCAGCAGATCGAGCACCAGCTTGCCGTTCGTTGAATCAAGATTGCCGGTCGGCTCGTCGGCCATCACAATGGGGGGCTCCACCACAAACGCCCTCGCCAGCGCCACGCGTTGCTGCTCGCCGCCGGAAAGCTGCACCGGATAATGATCCACGCGCTCCTTCAGGCCCACTTCGTCCAGCAGGCGGCGCGCCCGCTCCACTCCGCTGCCTTCAAGGTTCAGCTCGAAAGGCAGCAACACATTTTCGAGAGCGGTCAGCGTTTGGATCAATTGGTAGGACTGAAAGACAAAGCCGATTTTGCGCCCACGCACCGCCGCCAGCTCCGGTCTCCGCCAAGTTGTGGATGGGCACGCCGTCCAGCCAGATTTCGCCCTCGCTCGGCGAATCCAGGCCGGCAAGCAACCCCAGCAGAGTGCTCTTGCCGCTGCCGCTCGCGCCCACAATGGCAACGAACTGCCCGGCAGGAATGTCGAGTGTGATGCCCTGCAGAATCTCCACGCGCCGCGCGCCGTTCTGGATCCACTTCTTCGCGCCTTTAACTTGAATCAACTCATCCTCCGTCACTCGAAGTGTACATGCCCGGTCATCGCGGCTTCGGCGCGCCGCACACTCGCACCTCCGCATTTGTTAAGCGCCCAGCAACGTTTGATACGTGCGCGAAGCTACACTTGATACGTGATCGCCCGGAGATTCGTTCTCGTCGCCGTTTGTTTGCTGTTGTTGCCGCCCGGCCCGCTCTCTGCTTCCGGTCCAGCCGATTCCAGTCGGCCAATTCTGGTCTGCTTCGGCGACAGCATCACCGCCGGTTTGGGTCTTCAGGAGGGCCAGGCTTATCCTGACTTCCTTCAAAAGCTGCTCGACGCGCGTGGCTATGCTTACAACGTCGTTAACCGGGGCACCAGCGGTGCCACCACCAAGGATGCGCTCGCAACGCTCCCCGAAGTACTGCGCCTTCACCCCGCCATCGTAATTGTCGAGTTCGGTGGCAACGATGGATTGCGCGGCCTGCCTGTCGCCCAGACGCGCGCCAATCTCGATCAGGTGCTCACCGCGCTCGAAAAAGCGCATGTAAAGATTCTTCTCGCCGGCATCACGCTGCCACCCGATTACGGATCCGACTACATCCGCTCCTTCGATCAGATCTTTTTGGATCTCGCTTCCCGGCACCATGTTGCATTGGTGCCCATGCTCTATAAGGATCTGGTGAACGTCCCGGGAACCATCCAGGCTCGATGGCATCCATCCCACCGCGAAAGGCTCGGCGATCATCGCCGGCACGCTCTTCCCCGCGCTCAAGCCGCTGCTTCGCAAACGGCCGTAGCTTTGTTCCACTACAAACAGTGGTTGCCCCATCCTGAAGATTCGACGCGCAGCGGAGAACTTTAGGGTGGGATAGCGCAAACCTCGCCCCACGCCTTTCAACCCACCACCAACAAGGGGTGCCCCAGGTCTCGCTCTTGAGACCTGGGATAGCTCGATTTGCCGCGCCAAACCGCACCAAAAATAGAAGAGCCGGGATCGCTCCCGGCTCCTGCTTCTCTCGAATCTTCTGCCCGTCCGCTATGCCTTCTTCGCCTTCGCTGTCGCCAGCGTCTTCACGCGCGCATTCAAGCGGCTCTTGTAGCGGGAAACGGTGTTCGAATGCAAAACGCCCTTCTGCACGCTCTTGTCCAGCGCCGAAACCGTCGCCCGGTATTGCGCCTGCGCCTCTTTCGCGTTGCCCTTGGCCAGTGCCTCGCGCAACAGGCGCAGACTCGAGCGCACGCGGCTGCGGTTGGCGCGGTTCACTTCAGTGCGGGTTTCGGTCTGGCGCGCGCGCTTCAGCGCGGATACGTGGTTTGCCATAGCTGTACTTCCATCTCCAAAGCCTGAATTCGAGGGGGTGGTCCTGACTTCAGGAAAAGTGCTGCGGGGTAATGGCCAGATCGAGCCGAATCCCTGCAAACTCTTAGTCTACGGGAATTTCAGGGGTGGGTCAAACGTCGGCCAGCGGCCGATTTTGAGACGAACCAAATTCGAACGTCGCTCAAAAACTCATTCTGAATGGCGTCTTGTATCAGGGCATCGCTTCAGCGATGCCGAATTGCGCACCATAAGATGTCGAGCACTACAGGCCGCGGAGAAGCTCGAGGCCCAAGAGGCCTTGGTACAAGGGCACGGCCGGGGTACCCACGCAGCGCGTGGGTCGCGGGCCGAAAGCGCGCCAAATCTCAGGGAGCTTTGTAACAAGGGCACGGCCGGGGTACCCACGCAGCGCGTGGGTCGCGGGCCGAAAGCGCGCCAAATCTCAGGGAGCTTTGTAACAAGGGCACGGCTTTAGCCGGGCCGAAAACGCAGCAGAATAGAGAGTGGCTTTAGCCCCTGAGGAAGCTTCCCAACACCGCGCCGCTGTCGGAATATTCACGTCGCACAGCCAGCGCAAACGCAGCACCGAGACGCGTTTTTCGCCGTCGCGCTCCCGTTTGACCGGCGTGGGCCGGTAGGCTGGCGATTCATCCTGCGGCATTCGGAATTGAAGAGCGTGGGCTGGTAGGCCGGGGATTCATCCCCGGCATCCTGGCAGCAAAAAGATCGTGGGCTTTAGCCCCTGAGGCAAGGCCTTCCAAACCGCCCGGATACCGGAATCTTCACATTGCACGGCAAGCGCAAACGCAGCACCGGGAGGCGTTTTTCGCCGTCGCGCTCCCGTTTGACCGGCGCGGGCTGGTAGGCCGGCGATTCATCCTACGGCATTCGGAATTGAAGGGCGTGGGCTGGTAGGCCGGGGATTTATCCCCGGCATCCTGGCAGCAAAATGATCGTGGGCTTTAGCCCCTGAGCTCTCTAATTTCGCCGCAACTCGCCCGTTTGACCCCCTTTCTTCAGCCCGGTATACTCGAACTTGGTCTAAGCGGGAGTAGCTCAGTGGTAGAGCATCGCCTTGCCAAGGCGAGGGTCGCGAGTTCAAGTCTCGTCTCCCGCTCCATTCCGCATTTCGCCGGCGCATTTCGCCGCGCGCAGAGCGGAACGGAACGATCCGCAACCCGTGAGGCAGGCAGCCCAAGGCGCGGTACCCAAGTGGTAAGGGAGAGGTCTGCAAAACCTTTATGCGCCGGTTCGATCCCGGCCCGCGCCTCCAACTTTTTCTCCTTCGGCTAGCTCATTTCACCCTTTCATGCCCGCCTCTCGCTCCTCTTGCCGCCATGCAAAAGGGCAAGAGATTTTTGAATTGCGGTCCATCCCCACACGGGGCAAGGTGCCTCCCGCAATCATCCCGTCCCTCCCGCATCCGCCACCACGTTCGAGTTGATATAGTCCGTTCATGCTCGACGTCTTGATCCAGAAAGCTTCAAAGTCTCCGAGCCATAGCGTAACTTCGACGTTCCTCCATCTCGGAGCATTGGGCCTTTTCTTTATCGCCATCATCGATAGCTCTCCACTGCCCACCTTTGGCGGACCCGACATCCTCACAGCTATTCTCGCCGCACAGCAACGCAATCCGTGGTACGAATACGCGGCATGCGCCACTGCGGGATCGGTGTTCGGAGCCTGGCTCACGTTCAGACTCGCCCGGAAAGCCGGCGAAGCCTATCTGCACAGCAAGTTTGGCAGCCGGAGGGTCGATTCCCTCCTCCGTTTGTTCAAGAAATGGGGCACCGGCGCTCTCATCGCCTCAACGGCGATTCCGTTTCCATTCCCTACAAGCTTGTTTTTCGCCTCCGCCGGCGCTTCGAAATATCCCGTCGGAAAGTTTCTCACCGTAGTGGCTCTCAGCCGGGCTGCGCGTTACTCGCTCATCGCCATCATCGCCGATCATTACGGCCGCCATTTTGTCCGCGTTCTGCGCCATCCCATCCAATATTGGGGCTGGCTGCTCGCATTCGCGGCAATCATCCTTATCGTGATCATGGCTGGAATCCTGGTGAATCGACGCCTCGCGGCCGCTGCCACGGCTTAACAGGCTCCAGAGAAACTCGCGATTTTGAAAACGCACCACTCCACAGGTTTGTGAAAAAAACATTTCAGCCCGCTGTTTTGAAAGGGCACGAGTTTACTCGTGCCACCAAAGTCCGCAGAATGATCGAGGGCTTTAGTCCCCGAGGGATGTTCTTCTCCCATTCCGTGACTTTCCCCCGAGTACGCTAAGGCTGGCGACCCCGCTCCCCGATCAGCGAGAATTGTTCCATGGCCGAAATCGAAATCGACGACTTGCACCAGCAGTTTGGCAGCGACAACTACGCGGGCATTTGCCCCGAGGCTTGGGCCGCGATGGAGGCGGCCAATCGCGGCCACGCCACCTCGTATGGCGACGATCCCTGGACCGCCAGGGCATCCAACGAGTTCCGCACCCTTTTTGAAACTGAATGCGAGGTGTATTTCGTTTTCAACGGCACTGCCGCCAACTCGCTCGCCCTGGCCTCGCTCTGCCAGTCCTACCACAGCGTCATCTGCTCCGATCAGTCGCACGTGGAAACCGACGAGTGCGGAGCGCCCGAATTTTTCTCGAACGGCTCCAAGCTTCTTGTGGCGTCGAGCCCTGAAGGCAAGCTCACGCCGCACGCGATCCACGAGCTCGCCACCAAGCGCAGCGACATCCACTATCCCAAGCCGCGTGTCGTGTCCGTCACGCAATCCACTGAAACCGGCCGCGTCTACTCGCTCGCCGAGCTGCGCGCCATCTCGGAAGGAATGCCGCAAGCGTGCCCTTTCGCTGCACATGGACGGCGCGCGCTTCGCCAATGCCTGCGCCAGCCTCGGTTGCACGCCGGCAGAAATGAGCTGGAAGAGCGGCGTCGACGTGCTCTGTTTTGGCGGAGCAAAAAACGGCATGGCGATGGGCGAAGCCGTCCTCTTCTTCGATCGCGCCATGGCCACGGATTTCGACTATCGTTGCAAGCAGGCCGGTCAACTGGCATCGAAAATGCGATTTCTTTCGGCGCCGTGGGTCGGAATGCTTGAGAGCGGAGCGTGGCTGCGCAACGCCGAGCATGCCAACCGCTGCGCGCGCGTGTTCGCGGAGCAAATCGCCGGAATTCCTGGAGTGCGTCTCGCGCAGCCTGTCGAAGCCAACGCTGTTTTCATCGAGGCATCGGAAAAAATCCTCCATCAGCTTCGCGAGCGCGGCTGGAGCTTCTACACCTTCATCGGCGGCGCGGCACGCTTCATGTTCGCCTGGGACAGCGATCCCTCTCGAATTGAAGCGCTCACCCGCGATCTCCGCGACTGCGCCGCTGAGTAAAAGATGCAATCGATTGCAATTGTCGCTCTGGCTGTCGTCATCCCACACCCCAACTGAGCTTTCACCCCGAGGAGACCCCCGGCAGCCGACGAAGGATTTTCAGTTGCACTTCTTATCCCAACCGAGCTGTCATCCCGAGGAGCCCCACATCGGCCGACGAGCGACCCTCAGTTGTTCCTCTCATTTGAGCTGTCATCCCGAGAAGCCCGCTGCCGCGGGCGACGAGGGATCTGCGGTTGCTTTTCTCGCCCTCGCCGCAAACCCGTGTCAAGCCCCTTGCTCCAAAATAGAATCTCGCACCTGAGCTAAGCCTTTTCGCTCCTATCTCTTATCTCTAATCTCTTTTTCCCCCAACTTTGCCGATTATTTCCCGCAAATCGCTATCCTTGTAATAGTGGGCGAAGCCGCTCCTGGCTCACTGGCGTGCACATCTGTTTTGCGCTCGAAACACTCTTCAACGAGCGGCCGGAGTAGGCCGGACAGCTGACTGAAGCATCAACCCATGTGATTGAAAATAAATAAGTTACTCGGAGTAGCGTCCTGTAAGTCGTTTAAAATGAATTTGTTAGGTTCAAAATCAACCTAGATACATGAAAACAAATCATTTAAATGCAAAAACCGGATACCCCCTCCTCCGGGGGTACAAAACGACAAAGAGCAGGCAACGGACGGGGAAGTCTACCGCTCACCCGTCCGCGGTCTCATGCCTCTACCCCCTCCCACTGGCCTGTTCTTCCGGATCTGAAGATCGCCTCGATCACGGCCATGTTGCCGATCGAGTCTTCCAGCGGCACCGGCACTTCGGTATTGTCGCGGACGGCCCGCGCGAATGCATCGCCCTGCAGCGTGTACTGATCCGATGTTGGGAAACTCTCCATCGCGATGCCGCTGAAGGTGAGGTCGCCCGTCGAGTCGATGAAGAGCCGCGTGGGCCGGTCGTTGGGCGCATTGAACGGAATCTCAAGCTCGATGCGGCCGCGCGAGCCGAGAAACTGGATCTTCTGGCACGGAATCTGCTGCGTGCTGCAGGTGAATATGGCGTGGCCCGCGCCAAAGTCGAGCAGCGCCGAAGTCAGCCGGTCAGTGCCCGTTTCGGCATCGCGATCGACGAGCGCAACCGCCCGCGCGGGCTGCCGCCCAAACGCAAAACGCGCACCTTGAATGCAATAGCAGCCGATGTCGTAGAGCGCCCCGCCGCCGGTTTCCACCCGGTTTCGGATGTTGGCCGGATCGGTGTTGAAGAAGCTGAAAACTCCGGCCACCGCGCGCAGTTCGCCAATGCGGCCCTCGTCGAGAAGCTGGCGCACGCGCTTCCATTGCGGCGCGCTGCGGATCATGAAGGCCTCGCAGATTTTGACGCCGGTCCGGGCGCGAACATCGAGCAGCGTCCTGGCTTCCGCCACGGTCATGCTCAGCGGCTTCTCGCAGAGCACGTGCTTGCCGGCTTCGGCAGCCTTGGTGGTCCATTTGACGTGCAGCTGATTCGGCAGAGGATTGTAGATGGCATCGATGTTGGGGTCATCGATCAGGTCCTCGTAAGATCCGTAGGCCTTGGGAATGCCGAGTTTTGTCGCAGTCTCTCGGGCTCTGTCAAAATCGCGCGACGCGATGGCGGTGACCGCGGTCAGCTCCCCCTGCTGCATCGCGGGAATCACTTTTTTTACACCGATGTTGGCCGTGCTGAGCACACCGAAACGAAGCTTGGTCGACATAACGGCATCATAACTCTGGAGAGCAAGGACGCAAATTACGCGTTGTTGACAGCCATCGCGACCGCCTCGGATGCATTGGCGGCGATACGAATCAGGGCCCGATTCTTCGTTTCAATGAAGCCCGCGTCCACGGCGGTGTCAAGGAAGGCCAGCAGGCCCTTCCAATAATCCAGCGTATTGATCAGGATGCACGGTTTGGCATGCAGGCCGATTTGTGCCCAGGTGATCGCTTCAAGCAATTCGTCCAGCGTGCCGTAGCCCCCGGGCAGCGCAAGGATGGCGTCGGAAAGCTCGTGGATGCGCGCCTTGCGCTCATGCATCGTCGAAACCAGTTCAAGCGAAGTCAGTCCGTTGTGGGCAATCTCGCGGCCACTGAGCGCCTCAGGCAGAACGCCAATCACTTCGCCGCCGGCGGCCAAAGCCGCATCTGCTACCGCGCCCATCAGGCCGCGGCAAGCGCCGCCGTAAACCAGTCCGAAACCGGCTTCGGCAATCGCAGTGCCAAGAGCTGTGGCCTCGGCGCGAAAGGCTGGATTGTTGCCGAAAGCCGATCCACAGAAAACAGCGACGCGGCGCGGAGGTTTGGTTGTGCTGGTCATGATTCTCTAAGAATAACGGGCGAGGGCCGCCGGAATTGACTCTTTCCAGAGACAGACCTTCTGTGTCATGCTTGCTGGCATGGGAAACAAAGACAGAGGTAAAAAAGAAGTCAAGAAGGCTCCCAAGCCGAAGCCGAAACCAGAACCGGGACGCAAGCGCGAAATCTTCGCGCCGCCGCCACCGCCGAAGTAGCTGAGGCCCAGAAGGCCGATTCGCGCCTCGGCTCAAGAGCCGGGTCAGGAAGTGGTGTCGGCGCCTGGCTCAATCCGCTTCTCAACAGCCTGCCACCGGGCGCAGCGGCAAAACTCTTGAGCCGGCTTCACCAAACAGAAAGGCCATCCCGATGGGATGGCCTTTCTGTTTGCCTGATCGTTGCCGGCACTGCTCAAGGCTGGGCAGCAACTCCCGGATTACCGTCGGCGCGTGCCTGCGCCTTTTCCGCCAGAACTTTGTGCACGTTATTTTCAAGCGCCTGGGCCTCGGGCATGAAAGTCAGCGCCTTCTGCACCATCGGATCCCAATCCGCGATCACCCGCAAGCCGCTGAGCTGGCCGAACTGAATGGTAAAGATGTTCCTCTTGATCTGCGCCTTCAGCCAATCGGAGACTCCGTTGATATCGGCGTCGGTCCAGTCGACATCCTGGCTGGTCAAATACTTCTTGAAGTCGTTGAGAACTGCCTCGTCCACCTGGAAGTTCTTGTCCACAGTATGGGTAGCCACGTATACCGGCGCGAAGTGGAAGAAGACATCTTTGTAGACCAGCTCGTCCTGGAAGCGGTTGGTGGTGGGCGGCTCGATTTTTTCGTCGGGCGTAATGCCGCCACCGCCGTACACCGTGCGGCCTGAGTCAGTGAGTTTAACCTCGCGGCTGGATGAATCGGGACTGGGGCCCGCACCGGCGTGGTTGTAGTAGTCGTAGAGCGAGACTCCCGCATAATTGCGCTGGATGAGCCGGCCCGACGGGGTGTAATAGTGATAGGTGGTTAGCGCAAGTCCGGAGTCTTCGCTAAGGTTATAGACCGTCTGCACCAGGCCCTTGCCAAAGGTGGTTTCGCCCACGATGAGAGCGCGATCGTGATCCTGCAACGCGCCGGACACAATCTCTGCGGCGGAAGCGGTGTCGCGGTTCACCAGCACAACGATGGGGAACGTCTTGCCGTCGTTGCCATGCGTCGCGACGTAGTTCTGATCGGAGTAAGCGCGGCCGCGCTGGGAAACAATGGTCTGCCCCTTGGTGAGCAGGTGATCGCAGACATCGACTGCCTGGCTCAGCAGGCCGCCCGGATTCTCGCGCAGGTCCAGAACCAGGCCTTTCAGGTCGCCGAAGCCGTTGATCGCATCTTCCATCTCCTGGCCAGTCGTCTCCTGGAACTGAGTGAGGTGAATGTAGCCAATGCCGGGACGGATCTCGAATTTCAGGTCGATGGAGGGATGCGGGATTTCGTCGCGAACCAGGTCGAAAATGAGAGGCTTCGCCTGGCCATAGCGAACCATCGTGACCTGCACATGAGTTCCCTTCGGCCCTTTGAGCGCTTTGGCCACCTGGTCTGACGTCCAGGAGTCAGTCGATTTGCCGTCAACAGCGACCACCTTGTCGCCAGGATGGATACCGGCTCGGTAGGAAGGCGTGTCCTCATAGGGCGTGACGACGTAGACACTGGTCTTGCCGTTGTTGTCATTCTGCTGCTGAATGACCATCCCCACGCCATAGTAGTGGCCGGTCTGGTCTTCACGCAGGCGCGCATAGGCCTTGGGATCGTAGAAATGAGAGTGCGGGTCAAGGACCTGCAACATGCCGGGGATTGCGCCGTCGTAAATCACGTCGTCGGCTTTGTCTGGAGTGATGGGCTCGGCGTAATTCTGCTCCACGACCGCGTACACGTCGGTGAATTGCTTCAGGCTGTCGCGGAGCTGGCTCTCATCCTGCGAAGATTGTGCGCCGACGCGACGCTCGAGAACGGTGCCGGCCACCGCACAGACAGTGAAGAAAACGACAACGGCGAAGAATGCGCGGCGGGCGCGAGGAGTCATGGGCAAACCGAACCTCCAGACGGCGCGTGCGGCAAGCGCCTGGGAGCGGAATCTCCATCCCTGGCGAGCGAATCCGGTCGTTCAAGGATATCCGCCCGATAAAAATTGACCTTGCCCGGTACCGGCAAGGCCAGGGAAATGAAAGAACCGCTCACACTGAGGCCACGAGGCCGTCTTCGGCTAAAGTATAGCACTCAGGCATTTGACGCGCCCGCAGCCGCGCGGGTAGCGGAGTTACCGCGGTACCAGCGCAAATGGCGCAACTTCCGCCACCAGCTGCGCGCGCATTCTGCCCTCCGCTTTCCGGTTTCGCTCTCCCGGGATTTACAATGACGTCTATGTATCAGGCGGCAGAAAAGCAGGCGCCAGCCACCCGGCCGGACGTCGAATCTATGAATTTGAAACTTTTCCGAGCAGTTGCGATGGTCGCGTTTGGATCGTTGCTGGTGGCGTGGCCCACTCTGGCGCTGAGCCAGGCAAACGAACCCGAAAGCCCCTATGGCGGGTCGGTGGTCGAGGACATTATCGCCCGCGTCAACGACGGGATCATTACCAAATCGGATTATGACCGCGCAGAAGCCGAGCTGGACCAGGAAGGACAGCAGCACAACGCGACGATGCAGGAGATGGCGGCGCAGCGGAAAGAGTTGCTGCGCAACCTGATCGACCAGCAACTGTGGCTGTCGAAGGGCAAGGAACTGAATATCACCGGCGAGACGGAACTGGTCAAGCGCCTTGACGAGATCCGCAAGCAATACAACCTGGATTCAATTGAAGACCTGGAAAAGGCGGCGAAGGAACAGGGCGTCTCCTTTGAGGACTTCAAGGCCAACATTCGCAACCAGATCATCACCCAGGAGGTGATGCGGCAGGAGGTCGGCGAACATATCCAGATGACGCCGGGAGAAGTGGAGCGTTTTTACGAAGAACATAAACAGGACTACGCACAACCGGAAAGCGAACGGTTGAGCGAGATTCTGCTGTCGACCGGGCCGGATGGCTCAAACGATCCAGCGAAGATTGCGGCGGCCAAGGCAAAGGCCGACGACCTCGAAGCTCGGCTGCATGCCGGCGGTGACTTTGCGCAGTTGGCAAAGAGCTTTAGCGACGGAACGACGGCGGCCTCGGGCGGTGACCTGGGTGAGTACAAGCGGGGCCAGCTCGGTAAGGTGCTCGAAGACAAGACATTCGATTTGCAAACCGGCCAATATACAGATCCAATTCTGACGCGGCAGGGATACATCATTCTGAAGGTTGTGCAGCACACGCCGGGCGGCCCACGGCCATTCAAGGACGTGGAACCGGACGTGGAACAGGCGTATTACATGAGCCTGATGGATCCGTCGATTCACGATTACCTGAGCAAGATGCGCAACGAGGCCAACATATGGATCAAGCCGGGCTACACCGACACCGGGGCGACCTATGCCGAGTTGCACCCCAGCATCAGCTTCAGTGCGTATACACCGCCGGCGCCAAAGAAAAAAGCCAAGGTTGAAAGAACTCGTTTCCGTGAAAGCACGCACTCGTTCCGTGATAAATCGGGAACGGCGGTGCCTGCCGATTCGGCACGCCAGGACCAGGCAAGCGCACCACCGGCAACAGCGTCGACCACCAAGAAGAAAAAGGGCAGCAAGAAAGAAGAAGCATTCACTGAGAAGCCCGGCAAGAAGGAAAAGATTCGCTTCGGCCAGGCGCCGCGCGAGACTCTTCCCTCCCCAACGGTCAACTCGGCCACCGAGAATGCGGGGGCGCTCCCCGAGACGGCTTCGAATACGGAACAAGAGCCGGCCAATCCGCTGGAGCCCACGGCCTCTACGCAGAAGACTCGCTTCAGTGCGCGAGCGCGTGCGCCAAAAACACCGAAGCCGCAGGTCAAAGAGGGTGAGACCGGAGCAGCGGGGCCGGCCCCGCCAAGTGCTGCGGAGGTTGCCGACCAGCAGACGCAGTCGGCCCCATTGGCGTCGGGCGATTCCTCAACGAAGAAGAAGAAAAAGACATCGACTGCGACAGCCGAGAAGACTCGCCTCGCAAATAAGAAGAAGAGCGAGGAAGAGTCCCAGCCAAAGCCTGCGCCGCAGCCAACGCCCATTGCTCCAGTGGCAGGCGCGCCGGCTCCATCGGATCATCCGGAGGCGCCGCAACCCCAGCAACAGAACCAGCAATAGCGCCAAAGTCCAGCTGAGCAAATCATCGGGCCCGGGAAGTCACTCCCGGGCCCGCATCGTTTTTGTGCGAAGAATGCCGCTTGTCTTCGAGCGGAGCCTTTGGCAGAGCGGGAGATTTGCGTTAATCTTCTCGGCAGAATGAAAGACATCTATATTGACGATCTGATGGGCTTTGACGAAGGCAAGAGCTTCGACAGCTTCTTCCTGGTACTGGCCAAGCAGCAACGAACCACCAAGCAGAACAAACCTTATCTAAGCCTCACGCTCGGCGACAAGAAAGGTCAAATCGAGGGGCGTGTGTGGGAGTTGGGCGACGCTCGCATCGCCAAGGATTTTGATCGTGGCGACATCGTCAAGGTGCGCGGCTGCGTGTCGCGCTACGACGATCGCGCGCAGGTGAAAGTGGATCAGCTGCGCAAGGCGCTCGACGGCGAGGCGGACAAGATGGACATGCTGCCCGCCACCACGTGCGACGTAGCTGCGCTGTGGTCGGCACTTCTAGCCGTCGTCGCAAGTGTGACCAATCCTGATCTGAAGCGGCTTCTTGAAGCGCTGGTCGACGACCCGGCGATTGCAGAGGCCTATCGCGCAGCGCCGGCCGCACGGGGATTGCATCACGCGTGGCTGGGCGGGTTGCTCGAGCACGTGGTCAGCCTGCTCGGTCTTGCCGACCGCGTGGCTTCGCACTATCCCATGCTCGATCGCGACCTGCTCGTAACAGGAGTGATTCTGCACGACATCGGAAAAATCCGCGAGCTGAGTTGGGACACCGGATTCGATTACACCGTTGAAGGCGTGCTGCTCGGGCACATCCAAATGGGCGTCGACCTCGCGGAGAAGACCATCGCCGGGCTACCCGGATTCCCTGACCGGCTGCGCACGCTGGTGCTGCACATGATTCTGTCGCATCACGGCAAGCTGGAATTCGGTTCACCCAAGCTGCCCATGATTCCTGAGGCGCTGGTGCTCAACTTCGTCGACGATCTGGACGCGAAGATGCAGGCCATGGCCAGCGAATTCGAGCGGTCGGCACGCGAGGGCCGTGCGCCGGACGAGTTGACGGGCAAAGTGTGGGCGCTCGACCAGCGGCAGTTGCTGAATACCAAGGCGTGGCTCAAAGAAGAGGACAGGAAATAGCGGCCCCCCGCTCCTTATCTGTTCATCCCACGAACCAGTCCCACTGCTCTCTGGTGAGCGGGACCACTGAGAGCCGCCCAATCAGCAGCAATGGCGAGCGCGCAAAGAGCTTTTCCGCTTTGATCTCCGGGAGAGTCTTCGGGTGCTTCAGGCGTTTGCCGGCCTTGACGCGTACGATTGGTACCTTGGGATCCGTCGCGTCGACGCTGACGACTGTGCCTGTGCCGACGGCTGTCCTCTCGTCGCCGGTGTGATAGAAGATCCACTTCGTTCCCGGCTTCATCTCGCGCAGGTGCTTTACGGCTGCCGGCGCGGTCACCCCATCCCACACCGTCTCGCCATCGCGCACGAGATCGTCGAAGGAATAAACGCCGGGCTCGGATTTAAAGAGGAAGTAAGGCATAAACAGTTCACAGTTCGTGGCTGATGGTTCGCAATCGTAAGATGTCAGCCATTCGGCAAATGAAGCGGACCAGGTTTTTCCTTGATCCCTGTTTCCTGATCCCTATTCCCTCTCTTTCTATTCCCTGTCTTTCTATTCCCTGCCCTTTTTCCTGATCTCGATATTGAGGCGCTTGATCTTCTGGTTCAACGTCGAGAGGGGAATCCGGAATTGCTCAGCAGCATCGGTTTGGTTCCAGTTACACCGCTCAAGCTTCTCGATGATGATGCGCCGTTCGATCACCTCGAGGATGTCAAAGAGCGAGGAGTTGGGGTTGTGCTCGAGCAACGCATCCTGGAAGCTGCGTCCGGTAATGTGTCCGGGCAGCAGTTCGGCGCCGATGAGAGGACCCGACGAGAGCACTACGCCGCGCTCGATGGCGTTCTCAAGCTCGCGCACATTGCCCGGCCAGTCGTAATCCATGAGCGCGCGCATGGCGTCAGCCGAAAGCTTGCGCGGGCCAAAGTTGTTTTCAGTGGCGTAGAGATCGAGGAAGTGCTGGGCGAGAAGCGGAATGTCCTCCCGACGGGCGCGCAGCGGCGGCAGATCAACGGTGATCACGTTGAGGCGATAGAAGAGATCTTCCCGGAAGTGGCCGTCGCGCACCGCCTGGCGGAGATCGACGTTGGTGGCGGCGAGAATGCGCACATCCACTTGGATCTCCTGAATGCCACCGAGGTGCATGAAGCGCTTGTCCTGCAGCACGCGCAGAATTTTCGATTGGGTGTCGAGGCCCATGGTGGCGATTTCGTCGAGAAAGAGTGTGCCACCGTTGGCAACTTCGAAGAGGCCCTTCTTTGAGGCCACTGCGGAGGTGAACGCGCCCTTGACGTGCCCGAAGAGCGTTGACTCCAGCAGCTCCGAGGGCATGGCGCCGGTATTGATGGGGACGAATGGCTTGTCCTTCCGGGGCGAGTTGGCGTGGATCGCCTTCGCGATAATCTCCTTGCCGGTGCCGCTTTCGCCCTGAATCAGAACCGTGGAGCGGCTCGGAGCGACCTGCGCCACCAGATCGAAGACGCGCAGCATGGAATCGCTTTTGCCCACAATATTGGCGAAGTTGTAGCGCTGCTTCAAGGTGCGCTTGAGCTGGAGATTCTCTTCCTCGGCGCGGTGGCGGGCAACAGCCGAGCGAATGTCAGCGAGCAGCTTTTCGTTGTCCCACGGCTTCTGGACGAAATTCTCCGCACCGGCGCGAATGGCCTCAACAACGTTATCGACGGTGCCATACGCGGTAATCATGATGACAGGGACGTCGGGCTGGCGCTCTTTGAATTGCGGCAGGAGTTCAAGACCGCTCTGTCCGGGCAATGCAAGGTCGAGCAGGACGAGATCGAAGCTCGACTGGTCGAGCATGCGCAGGCCTTCCTCGCCGTTGGCCGCGGTCTTCACCGCGTAGTTTTCCAGGGAAAGCAACACCTCGAGCGATTCCTGGATCCCGGCCTCGTCGTCGACAACCAGGATCGAAGCAACGGGCGAGCCGCTTTCGAAAAAGGGTGGGGAAACAGTCGCGTTCATGGGCGGTGCATCCTCGGTGGTGTGCTCAGGCATGGACAGAATTCCTTAAGAGGGGAAACTCGAGATGAAATGTTGTGCCGGAGCCAACCGCGCTTTCGACGTGGATTTTGCCGGCATGCTCCTGGATGATGCCGTAGGAAACAGAGAGACCAAGGCCTGTGCCACGACGGTCGCCAGGCATGTTCTTAGTGGTGAAAAATGGATCGTAGATGCGCTTCAGGTTCTCGGGAGCGATGCCGGACCCGGAGTCGGAGATGACGGCCTCGACGTTTCCGTTGACCAGGGTGGCGATCCTCAGGCGGCCTCCGCCGGGCATCGCGTCCTTGGCGTTCAGCAGCAAATTCAGGAAGACCTGTTGCAGTTTACCGGGATTGCCGTGGATCGGCGGCAACTCGTCGGCCAAATCCAGATCGACAAGAATCTGCGCCGTTTTGAACTGGTGCTCAAGAAGCGAAAGCGTGTCGCGAACCACCTGATTCAGGTCGGTGGAGCGAAACTCCGTGGTTGACGTGCGGGAGAAATTAAGCAGCCCGTTGGCGATTTCAGCGGCACGGAAGCTCTGCTGGGTGATCTTGTCCAGCACCGGTCCGAGCCGCGCGTCGCCGCGCAGTTGCTTGGCCAGCATCTGCGCGTAGGAAGAGATGACAGCAAGCGGCGTATTGATCTCGTGGGCAACGCCGGCCGCGAGCAGCCCGATGGAGCTGAGCTTGTCGGCCTGGGCAAGCTGCGTTTCAAGCGTGACTCGTTCGGTAATATCGTCGACCAGAATGATGCGTCCCACGGGAACAAAATCGCGAGAGAGCAGCGGCGCAATGGCAATGTTGGCCGTGCGCAACTCGCCGGCGCGCGTGGTAAGCCGGAATTTATAGAGGTGGTGGACGCCCTGATCGTTGCGGAACCCTTCAATCGCCTCGATGAACTCCAAAGGAAAGACGGAACGAAGTTCCTGGCCGAGAGCTTCCGAGCGGCTGAAAGCGTACATGGCCTCCATCTGCGCGTTCCAGCTTTCGATGCGATCGTTGAGGTCGATGGCGAAGATCCCTACGTTGATGGATTCGACGATGTTCTCGTTGAACTCCTTGAGCCGCTCAAACTCGACAATCTTCTCCTCCAGGCGCGCGTAGAGGCTTGCGTTCTGGATGGCGATGCCGATGTAGCCGGCCAGGGATTCGAGAAGCTCGACATCTTCGCTCGACAGGAAATCGCCGCCCAGCGTGCGGCCGAGACCGATGACTGCGATGGTGCGGCTGGCGGCCTCGCCGTTTTCCAGTTGCACAGGGGCCACGCGGCAAGGCAGGTAGTAGTTCAGGTCAAGCAGCGCAGCTGCGCGTTGCTGGTCGGGCGGCAAATGAAGGGCCGCCTGGGCATTTTCGAAAAAGATATGCGAGTGGTCCTTGGTACGGTCGAAATCGAGAAAGCCGAGCGAGAGATTGCCTTGCCCCGCGCTCACTTCGATTGGTAAGCCATGCGAAGCTGCCAACCGCAAACGGCCGCCATCCTCTGCCAGAAAAATGGCGACGCGCGCAACCAGAAGCGTGCTCGGCAACTGCTCGACGATGGAGTTGAGCAACGTCTGAAGGTCGGTTTGAGAGCTGAGGCCGCGGCCGAATTCAACCAGAGCCCTCCGATAGTCGTAGCGATGGCGGTCGAAGGCACGGTCGACCCAGCTCTGAAAGCGGCGCTTGAGGGGCTCAAAGACTGAAAGTGCGACCACCATCGCGATCACAAATGCCCATTCGCGAACGGCCTCCGGAACGGAATTGTGCACGATCAGCGTTACCAGCGCGATCGTTCCGAAGTACCCTCCCAGAATGGATCCCGTCGCGAGCGTGTACGCCACGCCACGCTTGAAGATCAGGTCGGTGTCCATCAAGCGATAGCGGACGATCGCCCAGGCAAATGTGAGTGGCAAGAATACCAGCGACAGGCCCGCCAGATTCGTCAGGAGCGGCGGCGGATTCAGGTGAAGGAGATAGGGGATGGCATAGAAGAACGTGAACGGAAGAACCGCGAGCAGGGTGCCGCGCGTGACCCACTTCAACTGCTGGCGCAGCAGCGGCGTGGTGGCGCGGCTGTAGCTGCGCATAAAGAGCAGCGCGGCGCAAACGTAGAACAGGGCGTCGTAGGCGGTGACGATCTGGTCCAGCCGGTCAAGAAGGAGTTTCGTCGCTTGACGCGTGCCAATAGACCAGATCCCATAATGCGAGTAGTCCGGCGCCCGGCGCGTACACCAGCGGCAGCAGCCAACGGCGGCGGAGATTCTTGAAGCGTTCTTCAGGGAAGCTGAGCGCAAAGTGCAGGAAGAGCGCCGGCTGCACCGCCAGGGCGACAACGTTGGTCCAGAAGACACTCCAATCCAGTACGCCAAATTTCCCGGTGTACCGCAGAGAGTAGAAGGCAAATGAAACCAGGCAGAAGAGATAAAAATGCGTGGCCCGCGGGGCGCCCCAGCGGCGGAATAGGACGTAAAAGCCGATGACGAGATAGATGAGGCCAATGACGCGCAGCCCGAACTCGAGACTGTGATCGATGGGATCGGGAATGACTTTAATCGGCGCTTCCAGGGGAATGCCGTCGCGCGTAATCGTGTAGTAGACCTGTCCGTACGGCCCTGTGGCGTAGAGGGCGCGCTCCAGCGTGGCCACCAGCGTAACCGGCGTAACGTCGGCCGTCGGCGATTCACTGACCCCCGTCAGCAGGTCTCCCACCTGGATCCCGGCGCGCTGCCCGGGCTTGTCGGGAAGGACCTTTTCCGCTTGCAGACCGCCCGGAGCCTCGCCCCACCAGACACCGTCGTCAGGTTGCGGGTATTGCCGCTGCTCAAGGACGTTCAGCACCGCCAACACGAATAGCGCAGCTGTGGCCAAGGCCAGCAGCGTAGCCTGCACGCGGTTAAGGAGGCTTGTCTCCATGAGCGGGGTTTTCCTACATCAATCGATTTACAGCACGTCTGTTGCCACGCGGTGGGGATGCGGCATTACGCCGGAGGTGTCAGCCCAATTGTCTGAGAACAATCGTGATATGGACTTTGCAATGTCAACAAATGTCAACTTCAAGTGAAGTAAATCACACGGTCGGTGCAAAAAACAAGAGACCACATCCACAGAACCAAATGCATCTATGATAAACGGGAGATGAATCAACCTCTGCCATTCGTTCGTCAACTGGGCTAAAACACAGGAGTTCTGATGGTATCGAGTGTGGCAATCTGACCACACCCCAAGGACCGAACTCGTCGGGCGATGGCGCGAAGAAGCTTCGTCTAACTCCGGCTCTCGTTCTAATCAGCGTTGGCCGTAGGTCGCCTTCGAACCGTGCTTGCGTAGGTAGTGATATTCCGAAACATGGGCGGGAATACCTTCCTCGGGTGCTCCCAGCATCACGCTCCGGAACGCCAGCCGCGCGATGTACTCGAGAACGTCCGCATGCTCGACTGCCTCGGCAGCGTCCTTGCCCCAGGCGAACGGGGCATGGCCGGCCACCAGTACCCCTGGGATGGCTACGGGATCGAGGTTCCCTGAACGGAAACAGCGCGCGATGACCGCCCCGGTATTTCGGACGTAGCCTGATGCGACCTCCTCAGCAGAGAGTGGCTGGGTCACGGGAACGGGGCCGTGAAAGTAGTCGGCATGCGTGGTGCCGAGGCATGGGATGGGGCGGTTCGCCTGGGCCCACGCCGTTGCAAATTCGGAGTGGGTATGAACAATGCCCCCGATCTGAGGGAATTCTCGGTAGAGCAGCGTGTGCGTATCGAGGTCGCTCGACGGACGCAGCGAGCCTTCCACGATCTTGCCATCGAGATCGGTGACGACAAGGTCAGCAGGAGTCAAGGCCGCATAATCGACTCCGCTGGGCTTGATCACAACGAGGGGCTTTGGCCCGGACCGGTCGACGCCGCTGGCGTTCCCGAAGGTGTGGGGAGCAAGGCCGCGGCGGGCGATCTCCTGATTGGCGCGAAGGACTTGTTGGCGAAGAGATTCGAGCAGCATGACGGTCTGGAATTAGAGTAAATCCTCCCGGAGAGCAAGAGACAACGAATCAACGGTCGGGTTGGGGACAGGAGCGCGGCCCATGCCTCCGCTTCGTTATCCGGCATGGCGCGTGAAATCACTGTGCGATAAACTGGGGTTAATCTACGAGTTTTGCAGATCGATTGATGAAGGCTCCCTCGCGCCGAATAGAGGCCGCGAGTGAGCAAAGGCTTGGCTGTGCGAGCACGCTGCATTGACGCCGTTTCCCCGGATGACGGTGGTGCTCTCTCGGCCGGTGCACCCGGCGCCCTGTCGCACCTGGGGCAGACTGCGATCAACCGTGGCTAACCTCACGATTCCGGTCTTGGAGGATGCCTCGCCGGATCCCGGCTCACTTGCAATTCCCCTTACCCGGCGCGTGACGACCGCTCCTCCCTCATTCGACATCCGAGCAATCCCCCCGAACCGCTGGATGACAGCCATCGCCGTCATGTCGTGCGCCGTGATGCAGTTGCTTGACACGTCGGTGGTTAACGTCAGCCTGCCTCATATCGCAGGCTCGCTCTCCTCGAGCGTGGATGAGGCCACGTGGGTGCTGACATCCTACCTGGTTGCCAACGCCATTATTCTGCCCATCACCGGATGGTTGGCAGGCGTAATTGGCCGCAAGCAGCTGCTGCTGCTGGCCGTGACCGGCTTCACTATATCCAGTTTGCTGTGCGGACTGGCGCCCAATCTGCCCGTGTTGATTGTTTTTCGCGTTGTGCAGGGCTTAACCGGCGGCGGGTTGCAGCCCCTTTCGCAGGCGGTATTGCTCGAAGAATTCCCCGGCAAAGAGCAGGGCAAGGCCATGGCCTTCTGGAGCCTGGGGATTATTGCGGCGCCGATTCTGGGCCCCACGCTTGGCGGATGGATTACCGACACGTGGTCATGGCGCTGGGTCTTCTTTATCAACCTGCCGGTGGGCGTCCTGAGCCTGCTTCTGATCTCGCAGTACGTCGTCGATCCGCACTACCTCAGGCGCCGTTCACTGGGCGTGGATGCATGGGGCATCGGCATGCTCGCGGTCGGCATGGGCGCTCTTCAGATCATGCTCGACAAGGGTCAAGAGAAGGATTGGTTTGGGTCAAACCTGATTTGCACCCTGTGTGCGATCGCTCTGGTTTGCCTTTCAGCTTTCGTCGTGCGCGAGTTGCGCGCCAGGGATCCGATCGTGCACTTCGCACTGCTGCGCTCGCGTACCTTTTCTTCCGGTGTCGCACTGGCCACCATGATGGGATTTATTCTCTATGGAAGCCTTGTGCTCCTGCCGCTTTTTATGCAAACTCTGCTTGGATGGACGGCGACGACCGCGGGAATCTGGAACAGTCCCCGGGGAATCGGTACAGCGTTGTGCATGCCTCTGGTCGGCTACCTGCTGGGCAAGGGGTGGGACGGGCGCTGGATGCTGATTTTCGCGTTCGCACTGGCCAGCATTTGCTTCTTCGGTTATGCGCACATGACGCTTGATTCCGGCACGTGGGATATCTTCTCCATTCAGATCGTTCAGGGATTTGCCTTGGGGTTTCTCTTCGTGCCCCTCACCACGCTGACCATGAGTCCGGTTCCAAAAGCGGAGACGAGTTATGGCACGAGTCTTTACAACACCATGCGCAACATCGGTTCAAGCATCGGCATTTCATTCGTGACTACTTTTGTGGCGCGCCGTTCGCAGTTTCACCAGCAAACGCTTGGCGACCATCTGACCGCGTCGAGTCCGGCCAGCCAGCAAGCCTTCGCACAGCTGGCGCCATTCCTGGTTCGTCATGGCGCCGACCCTGTCACCGCATCGCACGAAGCCGGCGGCATCCTCTACGGCCAGCTCCAGAAGCAGGCCGCGTTGCTGAGCTACTCTGACGCGTTTTATCTGATGGGTATCTTCTTTCTCGCCAACATCCCGCTCGTGTTCTTGATGCGCGGAGCAGAGCACAACCGGCGGCATCGCAAAGAGCCTTAACATCCTCGCACCGATTCGCCGCCTGCGCATTTGTTAACGACGATTTGACGGCCATGGCGGGAGATTGGATTAGAATGGCTGCGAAAACCAATCTTCAAGAATTTCAGGAGGCGATTCGATGCGTCGCATAATGGTTCTTGGTTCGGGCGGGTTGGCCTTTTGCTTTCTGCTGGCGACAGGGGCCTGGGCAGGCAAATGGAGTGCTGCCGACTACCCATTGAGAGTGCATATCTTTCAGTTCAATGCCCATTCGCATTATTACAATCGCGTGCTGGATGCGGTGGACGGGGAAGGTCGCGCCAATCTCTACGAAAATGGCCAACCCAGAGGATTCGATTTCAGCTACCAATGTGGCGCCCGCCTCATGGTTTCGCCGGGCTTTGAAACGTATCTGGCGCGCTGGAAAAAGCCGGGGCGCGAACTCGCAATCCTCCTCCCTACGCTGGGCGGAAAGCCGGGAGAGATGAACGAATGCGATCTGGCGGTCACCCTGAAGGAAGATACGGCCTACGTCAAGCACAACGGCCTGATGGACGAGGAACCTGCCGCCAAATTCAAGGACTGGATGGTCCGGCACCAGTACGACCCTGAGCACGGACTCAATCAGCCGGTAAATCCGCCAGCCGAGCCGGCGCAAAATGGCGCCCCGGCGCAACCGGCGCAACCTGCCACTTCACCTAATGGGTCGCAGTAACTCCAGACCGCCGTGCTCCTGTGTCAGCCGCGAAGCCAATAAGGCTTGGGCACAACTGCAGCTAGTTCCGCGAACTCAGAGTCAGTGAGCCGGAAGGCAGCGGCGCTGACGTTCTCTTCAAGGTGCTTCACAGAACTGGTGCCGGGAATAGGCAGCACGATCGGCGAACGGCGCAGTAGCCACGCCAGCGAGACGACAGCCGTTGAAACGTTTCGCGAGGCTGCAATCCGTTCCACCGCTTCGTTGGCCTTGCGGCCTTGCGCCATCGGCCCCCAGGGCAGAAACGCAATGCCGTTGGCCTCACAATAATCCACCACGAAATCCCACTCGCGATCCGAGAAGCTGTAGCGGTTCTGAACGCTGACGATGGGGACAATTTTCTGCGCGCGCTTGATGTGCTCGAGAGTGACATTCGAGAGAGCAACGTGGCGGATCTTTCCCTGTTCTTTGAGCTGCGCCAGGGTTTCCATCGAGGCGTCAAAGGAGACGGCGGGGTCCGGAACGTGCAGTTGGTAGACGTCGATCCGCTCCAGCCGCAGGCGCTTGAGGCTGCCTTCGATGGCCTCCCGGAGGTGCGCGGGGCTGGCATCGTGTTGCCAGACGCCTGGACCGTGGCGTGTCCATCCGGCTTTGGTCGCGATGACAAGGCCGGCAGGATAGGGATAAAGCGCCTGTGCAATCAGCTCTTCAGAGACATCCGGACCGTAGGAATCGGCGGTATCAATGAAATTGATGCCGAGTTCGACTGCTCGGCGCAGCGTGGCAAGCGCCGCATCGACATCGGCCGGCAAACCCCAGATGCCCTGGCCGGTGATGCGCATGGCGCCGTAGCCCATGCGGTTCACAGTCAAATCGCCGCCAAAAGTAATGGTTCCGGCCTGGGCTGCAGGTAACGATGAGACAGAGACGGGCATTCCTCACACTCCGACAGATTTCGATGCTCTCCGCTGAGCGGCGGTTCGGCAGTGCAGATCGTTCGGCCCCGCTGCTTCGTTGCCTTCTCGGGAGGACAATGCCTTCAGCGCGCGCTTCTCAGACTGTCACTTCCCATCCCGGTTCATAGGTGCGAGCCCAGTATTTCATGGCCTCGGGATCGTCGAGGATGTGCGCGGTTTCACTGTCGACCCGTAAAAGTCTGTCGACGAACCAGGCGATGTTCGAGAGCAACAGCATGGTCACGGTAATATTGGCAACCATCACCGGCGAGTTAAGTTTTTGCTGGCCGCGAATGGCGGCGATGAAATTGGCAAAGTGAGCGTCGGTCATGGTGTCGGCGCTGAGCAGATCGCCGGTTGAGCTTTCATGGCCGGTGCGGTACGAATCGGTCTGCTTGCCTTTCCAGTCGAACACGTCATAGCCCCCGCGATCGATCACCACCGAGCCCTTGGTACCCATAATGACCGATCCGCGGTCGCGATCGTAGAGTCGCATGCCTTGGCAGGAACGGCCCTCCCACGAGATGAGTTTGCCTGGATACTCGAAGTTGGTGATGGTCGTGTCTGGAAACTGCCAGTCGTCTTTGTACTGGTACCGTCCGCCGCTGGCGGTTACCGCATGGGGAATCTCTGCCTGCAGGGCCCAGCGGCAAATGTCCACCTCGTGCGTGCCGTTATTGAGCGTCTCACCGGTGCCGTAACGGCGCAGCCAGTGCCAGTTGTACGGCTGAATGTTGTCCTTGTATTCGCTGCGCGGCGCGGGGCCCTGCCACAGATCCCAGTTGAGCGAGGAAGGCACGGGCGCGGGCTTGCCGACGCCCATGGAGCCGCGCGTATTGGCATACCATGATTCGGCCATGTAGGCGTCGCCGATGAGGCCGTTGTGAATCTGATCCATCATGCGGATGGTGTAGTCGGAAGATCGCTGCTGATCGCCCACCTGGACGAGCTTTCCGTATTTCTTCTGCGCGGCGACAAGCAGCTCGCCCTCGCGCGGATTCTGGCTGGAGGGCTTTTCGACGTAAACGTGCTTGCCCGCCTTGAGGCCGAGCACAGCCATCGGTGTATGCCAGTGATCGGGAGTGGCGATCGTGATGGCGTCGACTTCTTTCGCTTCCAGAGCGTGTCGAAAATCGGCTTCCGCTTTGGGAGCGTAGCCGAGGGCTTGCTCGGCCTTAGCCGCAAATTTTCCAAGGATGCCGGAGTCAACGTCGCAAACATAAGCCACGCGCGCAGTTTTACTGTTGGCGGCCATCGCGGAGAGATGCGCGTAACCGCGGCCGTTCAGGCCGTTGATGGCGATGTTCAGCCGATCGTTGGCGCCGAGAATCTGCGCATAACTCTTCGCCGTGGATGCGAAGGCTGAGGCTGCCGCTCCCGCGGCTAATCCGTTGACAAATTTTCGACGGGAAATCATCCGTTTCTCCAATCGGCGCCGTTCACAATTCTCGCCGGCAGTCTGCGGCCTCTTGCAATACCGTTCACCGCGAGACGCCCGCTCCGCCGCAGAGAATTATATCGTCGCGGCAGGGGCACGGTGCCGAGCGGCAATCAGCGCAGGAGCCGCGCGACGGTGTAACGGTGCCAAACCGCGGGGCAACCCGTCTGAGTCATTGATAAGAACAAAGGGCTTGCAGGGCTTGGGGGGCCTCGCGCGGCCTTTATCCACCTGGGCATTATGGCTCTTTGGGGGTGAAAATGGACGAGGAGGTTGTAAACTTGCGCCGCATGGTGGCGTCTACCAAATCGATGGCAGCCGGGACAGCCGTTAAGCCGATGACCGCCGACGCCGCGGAGGAAATTGCCGCGCGCGAGTTTGCGAGCATTGTCGAAAGCCACCGGCCGCAAATCTTCCGCTTTCTGCTGGCATCGCTTAGAGACGTTGATCTGGCAGAGACGCTGACGCAAGAGTGCTTCCTGAAGGCGCATCGGAACTGGAAACACTTTCGCGGCGACTCGAGCGCCATGACCTGGCTGATGCGGATCGCCATCAATTTGCAGAAGGATCACTGGCGCAACCGGCGCTTGCAGTTCTGGCGTCAGACGCAGGCCAATGCCGTAAGCGTAGACGAAGCAAGCGACTGGTTGCCGAACGGCGAACGAAGCGCGGAGCATCAGATATTGGCCCGGGAACAGGTAGCGCAGGTTTGGAACGCTGTAGAAGGCTTAAGCCCCCGGCAGCGGACGGTGTTCCTGCTGCGCTATGTGGAAGAGCAGGAATTGAGCGAGATTGCGCGGGCAACCGGCCTGAGCGAAGGCACGGTAAAAGCACATCTGTCGCGGGCGCTTGGCAGAGTTCGCGCCGAGTTGAGAGGAACACAATGAGCGGCAGAAACAAATGGGCGGGAGAAATTGACGATCCGATCGTGGCGGTTGCATTGAAGCACTTCAAGGCCAGCGTGGATGCCTGGAGTGAAGCCTCCTACAGCCGGCCGCGGACTGTGGAAAGGACAGCGCAGCGCACGTGGCGCCTGGCGGCAGGCTGGGCCTTGGGATGCCTCCTGGCTGCGGGAAGCCTTTCAGGCACATTGTACGAACGCCATGTGCGGCGAGAGTCGGCGCGAATTGCGGCTATAAAAGCAGCGGAGCAGAAAGCTGCGCTCGAGCGCAAGGCCGCAGAACAACCGGTTGCCATAACAACCAATAACAAGCGGCAGCCGGCCACGATTAAAAGCCCGGCTGGCGAAAATGAGGATTTGTTGGCAACGGTAGACAGTGATGTATCGCGGCAGGTTCCAGCGGCCATGGAGCCGCTGGCGCAAATGATGGAAAGCAACGGAGCAAATTGAAGAACTCGTTGAACAAAGCAAGAGAAGACAGATGAGAAGGCGAGAAAGGTCCCTCGGGACACAAGGGGGGGGAATCGATGAGAAAATTGAAGATTGCGCGGCTGGTTTTGGCGGTAGCGGGAGTGGTGTTGGCAACGGGCTGGGCATGTGCACAAGCGCCTGACGGGCCAGGCATGGGACCTGGTTTCGGGCAGCATCGGCCACCGATGGAACGCTCGTTCGGATTCGCAAACGGGCGATTCTGGAACAATCCAGATATCGTGAAGCAATTAAACCTGACGGACGATCAGCGCAAGGCGATGGATGGAATTCTGCAGGACCATCGCATGAAGTTGATTGACATGCAGGCCACGTTGCAGAAGGCAGAGTTGGAAATGGGTCCGCTGATGAAGGCCGACACTCCGGACCGCGCGGCGATCGAGGCGCAAATCGACAGAGTCGTGAGTGCGCGCGCGGATCTTGAAAAGGCAAACGCGCGTTTTCTTCTGGACATTCGGATGCAGCTCAAGCCGGACCAGTGGAAACAGCTTCAGACCATGCACCAGAACCGGATGCAGCACGACGGAATGGGCGAGCGTGGACGTGGTCAGTGGGGACACGATGGACGCGGGCCGGGCATGGGCGGCCCAGGCAACCAGTTTCGACGGCCAAACGGCCAGTTCCACGGCCCACAGGCGCCACCTCCCCCTCCGGATGGTGCACCGCAGGCAGCGCCGGCGCCCGGTTCGGGGCAGGAGCAATAACAGCGCTGCGCGGCGCGATTTCCGCGCGGCGCCTGCTGGGCTGCAGCCGGCGTCGCAAACGAAGCGCGACAGAAACACGAGTGCTTCGGATTACAGGAAAACATAGTTGACAGAAATTCCGGAGGCGGCAGGGCTTGTTCCCTGCCGCCTTCTTTGCGCGCGGCGAAAAATGCGCATCGCGTCAGCGACCCGGAGATTCCGATCGACACCCATCAGCGGCCCACTTGAATTCTGTACCATCAGGATGGAAGGAACGGATCGTGCACAATCTTGCTGTCCCCAACCTTGCCGCGGCTGATTCGCTGATCCTGCTGATCTACGCCTTCTTTGTGCTGGCCGCAGGATTCTCGCTCAAGCCTGCGATGACGGGAAGCCGGGAGTTCATGCAGGCCGGGCGTTCTTTGCCCGGCTGGCTATGCGGTATGGCGATGCTCGGCGCCGGTCTCGGCTCCCCTGAAGTGCTGGGCATGGGCGCGGCCGGAGCGCGGTACGGCCTGACCAGCGTGGGATTCTTCGCGTTGGGCTCAATCCCCGCGATGCTCTTCGCGGGACTGTACCTCATGCCCGTCTTCTACCGCTCCAATGCAGCCACCGCATCGAGCGCGCATACCATTCGCTCGATTCCGGAATATCTTGGTCTTCGTTTCGATCGGAAAACGCGCGTGCTGAATGCGTTTCTCTTTGCGGCGATGTCTTCATTCAGCGCGGGGATCGCGCTTTATGCCATGGCGCGCGTCTTTGTGGCGCTCCATGTCTTCGATCGAGTTGCCGGCACACTGAACTTGCCGCCCACCGGCGTTCTGCTTCTCGCTATGGGGCTGCCTGCGGCTTTGGTGCTGGCCTATGTTCTGCTCGGCGGCCTTGGCGCCGCGATGTACAACCAGGCGATGCAGTTTTGTCTTGCGCTCGCCGGTTTGCTGCCCCTTGTCCTGTTGGGATTGAAGAGAATCGGCGGCTGGAGCGGGTTGAAGGCCGCGGCTGCGGCAGGCGCTTCGCACGGCCTCGCCCCAGGGTCGACCGCCGCAGCTCATGCGGGCGCGCATCCCATGGGCGCCGGCGCAATTGTCCTCATCCTCGGCGTGGGTCTCGTGCTGGGAGGCGGAACATGGTGCACGGACTTCAGGCTATTGCAGACCGCAATGGCTGCGAAGAATGTTGAGTCGGCACGGAGAAGTCCGATCATCGCCGCCGCGATTCGCGTGTTTGTGCCCTTCATCGTGGTCGTTCCGGGACTGATTGCCGTGGCGTTGCCGACTCCGCACACGACAATCGTGATTCACAACGATAACGGGGTCATTTATCACGAGATCACAGTTGTGCCGCCGGCGGTGGAAGCGGGCAGCGGACTGGTTCCGGCAATAGCCGGCCCGGACGGAAAGCCGATCTTGTCCAACGGCCATGCGGAGCTCGACTACGCGATGGCCACGCCCAACGTCCTCGTGGAGTTGCTACCCACCGGCCTGTTGGGGCTGGGAGTAGCCGCACTTTTGGCCTGCCTGATGGGCGGCGTGGCTGCGAGCATCACGTCGTTCAGCACGGTCTTCACGAGCGACATCTTTCAGGCGCTGCTGGCCAGAAACGCCTCTGACAAGCGGCTGCTCGCAGTCGCCCGTTTGGCTGCAATCGGTGGCGTGCTGCTTGCCTTCGGCGCAGGGTGTGCCGCAATGCGATTCAACGGCTTGCTGGAAGCGATAGTCCTGGTCTTCGCCCTCGTGAGCGCTCCGCTGTTTGCAGTCCTGTTGCTTGCAGTTTTCATGAAGCGCGCGACCGGGCACGGCGCGTTTGCAGGACTAATTGCGGGGGCGGCCGCAGCTCTCCTGCTTCATGGCCTCGCGCTGCCTCTTGGTGAACAGTCGGGCATCCATGGCGGCTGGATCGCTGTGCTGTTCCATCCCGCGAGCCAGATGGTGCTGGGCCTGGATACGGCGATGGTGGCGTTCCTCGTGAGCCTGCTGGCGGCAGTGACCGTAAGCGCGTTCACAAAGCCGCGACCGGAACAGGAACTCAAAGGGCTTGTGTACTCAATGGTGCCGCGTGCATCATCTGGCGCAAAGTGGTGGAAGCGTCCGGAGGCGATGGCCACCGCGATCCTGCTGGTGGCGATCGCCGTGAATCTGATCCTCATTTGAATGGGAAGGAAAACCATGTTCTACGATCCGCGTATCTCGATGGGCATGCTGTTCACACTGATCGGAACCATTCTCACAGCCTTCGGCCTGTCTACGCGCTCCAACGTGGACGTGTATGCAAAGAGCATGGGGATCGACGCTAATCTGTGGTGGGGACTGGTGCTGCTGGTATTTGGAATCGCCGTTCTCACGCTGGGCCGGCGCGGTCAGGCAAAGCTCGAGAAAGACAAGAAATAGCGATCAGCGCCTGCCGGTGTTTCTCAGCCTTCTTACTCGCCTTTTGCGCTGAAGCGCATCGTCCGGTAATCGAACGTGTAGCTGCTCAGCTGGTCGAGTCCGTCAATGCCAATCACCCCATATACGTTGTCGCGTGCGGCCGAGCCAAGCGGCTGGGTGAGAACCGGGATGTAACGAAGGTCGACAGTTCTATCGCCAACCGTCAGTGGTACATCTTCGGCAACGTATGCCGATCGCGGCCCGGAATCCATGCCGGGAAACGAGAATGGCTCCATCTTTTGGCCGTTGAACTCGGCAGCGTGTTCGTCGAACCAGCGCGACGTCAGGTACGTCTGCTGGCCACCGGCGTCAATAACGAACATCCTGTCATCGCTTTCATCGGCGTCGCCTCGGCTGCCGGCTGACGCCTCTTGCGTGGTTGAATCGGCGCCGGAATGCTCAGACCGGCCGATAGCGACGATGACTTCGTCTCCATCGAGATAGAAACGGGCGCCGGTAAGACGCTCCTGATCGGATTTCGGATCGATCTCCTTCGCCGGATCTACTTCGATGGCGTTGTCAGAGACCGTGATTCTTCCCATCGCGGCGAGCGCAGGATACCCGAGGACGCCTTCAACCTGATAGCCGGAATGCGGGAAGGAATAGTCCGCATCGTCGAATACAAAGGCGGTCACATTGTGCAATGTGAGCCGGCCGCCTATTGTGAAGCGCGGAATCACCGTCGAGTGAACTTCGATGGGGCGTCCCGTAAGCGTCTGGATCGTGGCGGACTTCTGTGAGACTTCGAGACCGATATTTCGCGCAATCGACCGCGAAATCAGATTGAATGGCGCGGTCGGATCGAGCATCCAGCTATGGGACCGCGCGTCGATAAAGACCGGCACATCGATGAGGCCTAGAGGATCGTTGCTGACCTGAAGCCTGAAGGAATCGCAAGGATCGATCGTAATGGGTGGATTGTCCCGGGCCAGCGGCAGCATCTTGAGCGGCATTTCAATTTCGTCCTGCTCGCCGGAGCTCAACTTCGCATGAAGTCGATCGTCGAGAGCCTGGTAGGCCTGAGCGGCTTTGGCCCAATCGCCAAGCCGCAGGTAATCTTCGGCGAGCGTCATGCGCAAAAGTTTTTCGCGGGCGGTATCGCCACTTGCACTCACTTTCTCAACCAGCGGCTCAAGCAGCTGGACCGACTGTTCCAGCTGGTTCGATCGGTTGGCGAGAATCCCGCGATAGAACTGCGCCTTTTCCGGAGGGAGCTGATCGAGCTGCGCCTGAACGCGAAGGTACTGGTGATCGGCGAGAAGATTCTGCAAGCGCGCATCGGTATCCAGGCCGCTGCTGGTTCCGGTGCGGAGCTGCGCGTCTACGCCCGGTTGCTGCGGTGTAGAGGAAGGTCCGCTTTCCGGAGCCGTCGAAGGTGGCGGGTTCTCTGGCCGCGACGGCACCTCTGGCCCTTGCTGCGCATCACAAAAAGAAAACGGCGCAATTGCCCAGGCCAGCGCCACCGTTGCCATGAGCCATGTCGCGCCATTTCGCAACCTGTCCGGTCGCCGGCGGCTTTGTCCCGCGGGTCCACTAACCATGCTCATCGTCAATTCGAAGTTAACAGATCGGCAATCGCGCAGAGAAGATCTTCATCTTGAGACAGTCCTTACGCGATGGCAGCTAGACTTGAGATGAGCGATGAAGCGCAAGACAATTGCACATTACGAGATTCTGCGGCGCCTTGGCGCCGGAGGCAGCGGCGTGGTGTATGCAGCAAACGACACACTGCTGCAGCGTCCCGTGGTGCTGAAAATGCTCCACACCGGCCTGCTCACCGCCGAGCAGATGCGGTCGACCGTGCTGCGCGAAGCGCGCCTGGCTTCGGCCATCGAACATCCCAATGTGTGCGCGATCTATGAGGTCGGCGAGAGCGGCGACGAAGCGTATATCGCCATGCAGTTTGTGCCCGGCCAGCCGCTGGACGAGTTGATCGCGCGCGGCCCGGCGACTCTGCAGCTTGTGCTCTCGGTCGGAATTCAGATTGCCGACGGGCTGCAGGCGGCACATGCACTCGGCATTTTCCATCGCGATCTGAAACCGCAGAACGTGATGCTCACCGACGGCGGCCTGGTGAAGATTCTGGATTTCGGTCTCGCTCGGCGAATCGCTCCCGAAGATACGCGTTTCGACGCTGCAAGGCCCACGCTGGCCAAAGACAAAGCGGTTCCATCCACCTACACAGCGCGCGGTGGAACCATCCACTACATGGCGCCGGAGCAGTTTGTCACCGGACATTCGAGCGTGCAATCGGACGTTTGGGCGCTGGGCGTGATTCTCTATGAGCTGGCGAGTGGCCGCCACCCATTCGCCCGAGCCGACGCCGAGGATTTCCAGGCCATTCGCGCCATTCAGTTTCTGGAGCCCGACGACCTGAGCCTGATCGTCCCTGACATTTCTGTCGAACTCAAAAGCGTGATTGCAGCCTGCCTGGAAAAGAATCCCGGCGCGCGCGCGGCATCGGCGGCCGACGTTCGCGAGGGTCTCAAGACCATTATGAAGGCGCTACGCATTGACACAGGCATCCTTCCCGGCGATGCGGCTGCCAACCTGCCCCCGACGGGCCCCGAGGCGGAAAAGCGCACCACGGGTTTGCTCTCCATGCTGGCCGAGCGATTTCGCGAGTCGGCAGGCGAGCAAAAAACGCAGAATTCGCTGGTTGTGCTTCCCTTTGCAAACCTGGGCGCGACTGAGGCGGCGCCGCTGTACGGATATGCGCTCGCCGATGCGATTGCCGCGCGGCTGGCGCGAATTCCATCGCTGGTCGTCCGCCCTTCGAGCGCACTGATGCCTCTGGCCGGCGCACAACCCTGGGCGCAGATGGATCCGCTGGCTGTGGGCCAAAAGTTGCTGGTGAAATTTGTGCTCGCCGGAAACTTCGTGCGCTCCGAGACCGGTTTCGACCTGAACTGGCAACTGCTCGACGTTGCTTCGCAGAGCGTGCGCACCGGCGGCTCCATTCGCGTCGCGTCCCTGGATCTGATCGCAGTTCAGTCGGAGATTTCAAACGAGGTTTTCGCCACGCTGCAGGGAATGGGGGCCGCTGAAGGAATCGAATCTTCGCGTACGGGGCAGAGCGCCGATGCGAGTCGTCCTCCGGCGCGCGGCCCTGCCCGCGAAGGTTCGCTGCGCGGCCTGGTCAGCGAGAGATATCTGCAGGCGCGGGCGCTTTTGAGCTCTTTCATGGCGCGCACTGGCTCTCTTACCGATCTCGATCGCGCGCATCGGTTGTTTACGCGGGTCACTGAAACCGATCCGGGTTTCGCGGCGGGATGGAGTGGGCTGGGCATCGCCGAATTGCAGTACGCACGCCACGGTTTCGGCGGGCAGATTCATGTTATGCGAGCCCGGCGCGCCTTCGACGAGGCGCTGAAACTCGATCCGGCGTCGACCGAAACCAACCTATACCGCATCTATATGTTGCTGTCGCGCGGCGAGAAGGAGTCGGCGCGGCACGGGATTGCCAACCTGCTCGCCGGCGCTGCGAATGACTGGAATGTCCACATGGTGGCTGGCCTGGCGCTGCGCGGCGACGGCATGTACGACGAGGCATTGGCCGAATTCAGCCGCGCCCTCAAACTCAATCCCGCGAACGCGGCCATTCTCTATAATCATCGCGCCCGCGTGTACCACTACCAGAATCAAATCGAGCTGGCCGGCGACGAGTTGGAGAAAGGGTTGGCGCTGGAGCCTCGCCATCCACTGCTCCGCACCTCGTCGGGCTATCAGGAAATGCGCCTGGGAAATCTCGACAAGGCCATCGAGATTCTTGAAAGTGTGATCGCCGACGACTCTTCGCTGCGCATCGCCGTGCCTACGCTGGCCATCTGTTACGTGCAGGCCAATGCGCGAGAGCGCGGCGTCGCGTTGCTCAAGGACGACACGCTGGCCGCCGCCGAGGCCGACAGCGAAATGGCTTACCGGCTCGCCACTTACTTCGCCGTCGACGGCGACTCCAGCGAAGCCCTGCACTGGCTGCGCCGCGCGATCTACCTGGGCAACGAAAATTATCCATGGTTTCAGAAGAATCCGGCGTGGAACAACCTGCGCACCAATGCGGACTTCGAGCGGATTCTCGAGGACCTGAAGAAAAGTTCCCGCAAAAATCAAAAGACGTGGAAACGATTGCTGGAAGAAGTTCCGGCCGGGGAATAAAAACCTAGCGAGAAATCATGATGCGTTCGTATGCCTGGTATTCCGGCTCCCACACGTAGGCGCGGATTCTTTCAGCGAACTCGGCTTCGTCGCAGGCATCTGCAACCCCCTCCGCCATCGCTTGCCGGCCAACGGCTGCGGCGACCGCAGCGCTGGTTTTGCGGGAGTCCGCGATCGGCGGCAGCAGCGGCGCATTCTTGTCTGTGCGCGCCGGCGAAAGCGAAGCAAGTGCTTTGGCGGCGGCCATGATCATGCCGTCGGTCACGCGCCGCGCCCGGCTGACGAGGATGCCGAGTGAGAGACCCGGGAAGATGTAGGAGTTGTTGACCTGCGCAATGCGGACAAGCTTTCCGTTGACTTCGATTGGAGCAAATGGACTGCCCGTGCCGACGATCGCTTGGCCTTCGGTCCATCGCAGCAGATCGGCAGGCGCAGCCTCACTTTGCGAAGTGGGATTTGACAACGGAAAGATGATCGGGCGCGGAGTGTGGCGCGCCATCTCGCGCACAATCTCCTCGGTGAAGGCTCCTGGCTGCGCGCTCACGCCGGCCAGCACCGTGATGCCCGCGTTGCGCGCTACATCGAGCAACGAGATCCCGCCTGAGCCTGGCGCCGAAAGCTTCCATCCGGCAACGTCCTCGCGCTTGCGCACGAATGGTTGCTGCGCGGGACGAATTCCCTCGCACCCCTCGACGAGCAGACCGAGGTGGTTGAACGCGTAGATGCGCCGGCGCGCCTGCTCATCGCTCAGGCCCTCCTGCTTCATCTCGGCAATCAGCAGATCCAGAATTCCGGCGCCGGCCGATCCCGTGCCGAACATGGCGATCATATGCTCCCGCAATGGAATGCCCGTCGCGTTCACAGCCGCGAGCAGCGTCGCAGTCGTCACTGCCGCGGTTCCCTGAATGTCGTCGTTGAAAGTGCACAGCCGGTCGCGGTAGCGCTCCAGCAGGCGCGACGCATTCACGCCGGCAAAGTCCTCCCACTGCAAGAGAACGTGCGGCCACCGGCGCTCGACCGCGGACACAAAGGCTTCGATGAAATCGTCATACTCCTGTCCGCGAACCCGCTTGCGTTCCCAGCCGATGTAAATGGGGTCGTTGAGCCGCGCCTCATTGTCGGTGCCCACATCGAGCAGCACGGGCAGGCAATGCTCAGGCGGAATGCCCCCCAGCGCCGTATAGAGCGCCATCTTTCCGATGGGAATGCCCATGCCGCCCGCGCCTTGATCGCCGAGGCCGAGAATGCGCTCCCCGTCGCTGACCACGATGCAGCGAATGGGATCGAAGTGGGAACTCGAAAAAATCTGTTCCATGCGGTCCTTGTTGGGGTAGCTGAGGAACAGGCCGCGTGGCTTGCGCCAGATCTCGGAAAAGCGCTGGCATCCCTCGCCGACGGCCGGCGTGTAGACGATGGGCAGCAAGTCTTCAATATTGTTGGCAATGAGCGAGTAAAACAGCGTCTCGTTGTTGTCCTGCAGATCGCGCATGTAGGCGTATTTGTCAAAAGCAGTAGCGTAGCCATCCAGCACGCGTTTGCGTCGCTCGCGCTGGCTTTCGAGGGTTCCGATGTGCGGCGGCAGCAGCCCGTGCAGAGCGAACGTGTCGCGTTCCGCTTCAGTGAAAGCCGTCCCTTTGTTCAGACGCGGGCTCATGAGCAGATTGAAGCCGGTAAGGTGAGTGCGGATCACGGGCTGGCGCGATGCGGTTGATCCCGGCGCGTTCGATTCAGTGCTCAAAACAGGATTCTCCAAGGTTTGCAGAGTCGCTGCCAACAGGATAAGTATGGCTATTCAAACTCCAGCAGGACAATCTCCGGCCGGGTGCCGACGCGCATCGGAGGGCCCCAGGTTCCGGCGCCGGTAGATGTGTAGACCTGGAGCGATCCAAAGTTGTGCAGTCCACTTGTGAAGCGGCCGTAGACGCGGCGCGTGATCCAGGTAAAAGGCAAAAACTGCCCGCCGTGCGTGTGGCCGGAGAGCTGCAGACTAAAGCCGGCCTGTTCCACGATCGGCAGGCGCGCGGGGGCATGATTGAGCAAAATCGCCGGCTGAACTCCGCCGGATTCCGGGCCCGCCTCGTGCATGCCGCTAAGCGCAGCCTTCATGTGCAGCGGTGACGACGAGTCGTGATAGAAAACGCCTGCGATTCGAAGGCCATCGACCGTAACCTGCTCGTTGGCAAGGACGCGAATGCCTGCCCGCCGAATGGCCTCGATGTATGGCTTTGGCGAAGTGAATTCCTCGTGATTACCGGTGGAAAAGAAAACGCCGAGCGGCGGCTTGAGCGTTTGAAACGGCGTCAGCAATCGATCGAGATCGCCCTTTGTGCCGTCAAAAAGGTCGCCGGGAATAAAAACGGCATCGGGCCGGAGTTGCGAAGCCATCGTAATCAGCCGCTGGCAAAAACGCACGCCATTGATGGGTCCCAAATGCAAGTCGCTCATCAAAACGAGCTCTGCGGCCGCGCCACGACGCGGGCAAGTTGGGAATCTGCATCGGAACGCGCCGAATGCGAATGATGCGGGCGTTGATGAGCCCGTACACACCGGTGAGCGCCGCGATCAAGTAGATGGTGCCCGCGATGGGAGCACGCCACGCATCGCCACTCACTGCCAGATGCAAAAACTTGATCGCCAGCCACGCCAGCCGAAGGACAATCGACCCCCAGAAGAAGAAGTTCAGGAATCCAAGCCAGACAGCAGCCGCCCAGTAAACGGCCCGGACGGCGGGGTTCGAATAGCGGAACGAGAGCAGTGAAGCGACAACGAAACTGAAGGCTAGAACGACCATCCCGATGCGCAGGCCGCCGAGCGCGACTGGAGGGGGGCCGGGACTGAAGGAAGCAATGAAGGTGGAGTAAACGAACCAATGCCCTAGGAAAAGGATGGCCTGGATAACGAGAATGGCAACGACAGGCCAGGCTTTCAAATCCGCATCTCCTTCTAATCAATGATTGCATGAGCCCCGGCGGATTTTTCCGGGGCCAGAGGCCGAAGTCCTCGTGAAACAATCTTTTCATGACCGGTCGCTCCGAAAACGCGCTTGGGATTTACGTTTCCATTCCCTTTTGCCGGTCGAAGTGCACCTACTGCAACTTTGCTTCGGGTGTCTACCCATCGGCGGACCACGATCGCTATGTCGATCGACTGATCGAAGACCTTTCTCAAGCATCAATCTGGTCCAGAAGTATGGGCACGGAGTGCCGCGTGGACACGGTCTATCTCGGTGGCGGAACACCCAGTCTGTTGCCCCCCCATCTCCTGCTGCGGCTTTTTCAGTCGATCCGATCGCAATTCGAGGCTCGACGCCAACGCAGAGATCACCATGGAGTGCGCGCCTGGCCAAATAGCCGACGCGGCTTTGGCTGCGATGGCAACGGCTGGCGTGAACCGCGTGAGCCTCGGCGTCCAGTCCTTTGTTGACCCCGAAGGGCACGCGAGCGGCCGTCTGCATAGCCGCGCAATCGTCGAGGCCGATTTGCGCCGGTTGCGAGCGACGGGAATCGCGGACTTGAATGTGGATCTGATCGCGGGGCTGGCCGGACAGACCTTCGCTTCATGGGAAGAGTCCCTGGACGCCCTCATCGACTCGGGAGTGCCTCATGCCAGCGTGTACATGCTTGAAGTCGATGAGGATTCGCGGCTGGGGCGCGAGATGCTCAAAGGTGGCGTGCGCTATCGGGCAGAGTTGGTGCCGGATGATGACGCAATCGCGCGCATGTATGAGCGCGCCGTCGAGCGGCTTGAAAACGACGGCCTTGCCCAGTACGAAATCTCGAACTTCGCCCGGCCCGGATTCAGGGCAAAGCACAACTTGCGCTACTGGCAGCGTCGGCCGTATCTGGGATTCGGCCTCGACGCTTCGTCCATGGCCTTGCTTGCAGAAGCCTCCTCGAACTGGTCCAGCGGCGAAATGAGACATCCCGACGTGCTTCGCTTCACAACCACCGACGATCTGAGCGCATACCTCGCAGGCCCTGCAACGCCCGAGATCACGCGGCTCTCGCCCGCGCAGCAGTTCGAAGAAGCCTGGTTTCTCGGCCTGCGCATGAATGAAGGCGTCGACATCGCCGCGCTCAAACTGGAATTCGGCGACAAATTGGTCGCGCTGGCGATGGAATCAGTCGATCGCCTTGTCGAAGATGGCTTGCTGATCACCGACGGCACTCGGGTTCAGCTCACTTCGCGCGGCCGGTTGCTCTCCAATGATGTGTTTCAGGAATTCTTGCTGCCGGAAGTGGCCCTGGAAGGTGCCTCAGCGATCCCGGGCAGGTAGGCCTCTTACGGAATTCCGTACGCCGTCTGCCGCTCTCTGCAACGGACGAAAACGGCCAGCCCAGAGAAAGACTTCCACTACCACGCCAGCAATTCGTCGCCTGAATTCGCCGAGAGAACCTTCACCGGCGACGGTGCGGGTTCCTGCGGACATCCGAAACACTGAATGGACTCCGGCCCGGCGGCTTTTGCCCATTCCAGGGCCTTCTCAGCTTCGCGCAGAACTACCACCGGCGATCGGCCGCGGCTGTTGGCGATTCCAAAGCAAGCGGAAAGCCGGATAGCCTCGCCCGCCACGTGGAAGGGCACGGAGAAAACGTCGACGCAAAGACGCTCGACCAGGATCATCGCACTGGCCGGGCTGCACGCCGGCAAGGCGATCAAAAACTCATCCATCCCCGGCCGCCCCAGCAGGTCGTAGCTGCGCAAGAGTGCACTAGTCCGGCTCGCCACCTGGCACAGCAGCTCGTCACACGCATCCACGCCGAGGCGCGAATTCCAATGGCCGAAGTCGTCGATATCGAAAAGAACCAGGCACAAGGAGCTGTTCATGCGTTGCGTCCGGTCCGTCTCACGGAACAGCATCGAGAGCATGGTCTCTCGATTGTAGACACCGGTGAGCCGGTCGAACTGAGCATTGCGAATGGCGGCCTCGCGCAGAGTTTCCAGTTCCAGAGTCAGGCGCTGGTTACGCAGAAGCAGCTCGATCCGGAGCTGCCAGTAGGCGTATTCAGGCTCCGCGCAGAATGAGATCGTCGATCACGCCATCGGCAAGGCGATCGATCCATTCCTGGGTCACAGTGTCTGCGATCAGCACAATCGGTATGCGCGGACCATCGCCAATGGCCCGCGCCGCAGCCAGCAGCTGGCCAATCGGCATGCCGGACTGCTTCGCATCCAGCAAAAGCAGTGCAGGCTGATTCCCGCCGGCAAGAAACGCGAGCGCCGCCTCCGCCGAGAGAACGACTTCCAAGCGCACCCCGGCCGACCGAAGCAGCGGTTCAACGGCACCAAGAAGAACCGGATCGGGCGATGCAAGCAAAAGCGTAGGGGAATCGTGTGAGGTCATCCTGACAATGCTCCTGTTTTGAAGCATCGGCAAAGATTAGAAAATATTTAGAAACAAGACGAGGGTTGTTGGACCGCAACAATGACCTTCGGGCAGACTCAGCACCCACCGGTACCGTGTCCGCCCGGAAAGGAACGCAATCCTTTCGCGGCAAAATCCCGGCGCTCATGGTGAATTCACGCTAATCCACAAAGTCCACTTGCGGAGCGATCGAGATCACGCCGCGCTCGTGCCCCATCGCGAGCAGCTTGCGGATTGCTTCGCGGCCGTCAGCGCCATAGTCGAGCGTGCGCTCGTTCACATACATGCTCACAAACTGGCTGGCCATCGTGGTGTCCAGGTCGCGCGCAAACTGCATGGCATACTCGAGGGCCGGCTCGCGGTGGTCAAGGGCATATCGGATCGAGTCGCGCAGCGCCTTGGAGAGCACTTTGTGCGCTTTGGCCCCCAGCGAGCGTCGAATGGCGTTGCCGCCCAGTGGCAATACCAGGCCCGTGGTTTCGCGCCACCACGCTCCCAGGTCGATCACCCTGAAAAGACCGTTCGTGGAATAGGTGAGCTGGCCCTCGTGAATGATGAGCCCCGCCTCGTATTTACCCGCCAGAATATCCGGAATAATGCGATCGAACTGAACCGTAACCGTCTTGATCTCCGGATTCAGGATCTTGAGCGCAAGATAGGCCGTCGTCAGCACGCCCGGCACTGCCACCTCAATGCGGCCAAGGTCGTTGACATCCAGCATGCGATTGGAAACCACCATGGGCCCGTAACCCTCGCCTACGCTGCCGCCGCAGCCCATTAGCGCGTAATTCTGCTGCAAATACGGATAAGCATGAAAGCTGACGGCCGTTATATCGTAAAAAGCTTCATCGCGCGCGCGGCGGTTGAGCGTTTCTATGTCGCTGAGCGTGTGCTTGAAGCGATAGCCGGGCACACGGATTTTCTGCGTCGCCAGGCCATAAAACATAAACGCATCATCGGAATCCGGGCTATGGGCGATGGAAATATCGGTTGGGGCCTTCGCATTGGCGAGTTCAGGTGTCTTGGTGCTCACGTCTGGGGAGTTCCTTTCAGCAACGCATCGTTTAACGTTCTTCAATCTTGCGGCAGTGCTTAGTGTATGACCACACGTTGAGCCTGACTGTTCTTGGCGAATCCGCCGGTCAACTCATCTCATTACAAAATTATCAGGGTTTCAGCTGGAGGTCGGGCTCTTCGGCCGCCTCAACGCCTGCCGGCGGTTTGTTCCCAGGCTTCGCTCGATGCCGCCAGACATGACGAGCAGCCCCCGCGGCCGCAATCAGCAGGGCCCCAAGGGAAACGAGAAGAACGATCAAGAGCCAGCGCATGAGGACAAACCCCAACAAGGATACCAGAGGGCCGCTTTGCTCCTATGACGTTCGTTTACACTTTGGTACCCCGCTGCGAACCCAGATTGGCGCGCAACCATTGAAGGTAGGAATGACTGCCCGCGGCGATTTCAAGCACCAGAAACTCGGGGGTTTGATAACTGTGAAGCTCCAGGAGCCGTGCCTCGAGTGCGGGTAACTGCTCTTCGGCGGTCTTGAGAAGGAGCAGAGTCTCGGCCGACGATTCAATCTTCCCCTGCCAGCGGTAAACCGAGTGAACCGGAGGAAGAAGTGTGGCGCACGCAGCCAGGCGTTCCTCCACGAGTGTCCGGCCCAGGCGGGTGGCTTCCTCGGGGCTGACCACGGTGGTCATCACGATGCGAGCGGTCGACGTAGCTTCGATCATTGTCCCTCCTGATTGAATACGATCTTGACCCCACTTTACGCCGGATCGCGCGTGCCGCGGCAGTCGTCCGCTCGAAGGCGGCCATTCGTCGTTTCAATCTCGGAGAAACCTTGCCGAAACGGAACGCGGGTACGACCCGGCTCCGTTTCGGCAGCACCATACAGATTCTTCGTAGCGTCTAGCGCACCAGTTCCGCCATCACGGCAATCTCCCGGCTGCGCGTCGTTCCCTGAAGATCGAGCGTTCCAAGAACCAACGGCTTGCTGGGAGACAGTTGCGACGACTCATCGAGAACGGTCTGACCAACAACCGGATCCTGCGCTGCGGCAACGGATTTATCTTCCGCAAGGCTCGATTGCTCGATCTTTGTGCGCAGATTGAGCGCTTCCGGCGATCCGCTCACCTGCGCGTTGATGCTCAATCCGATGTCCTGATATTGCATCTGCGTGCCTTCAGGTTGTCCGGCAATCGTCCCGGTCATGATCGGCACGCGGCTGCCCTGCTTGAACGTCGACTTTTCTCCCGAAGTAACCAGCAAAGTGAATTGCTGCGACCCCACTTTCCTGCCGCCCTCCATATCGGTGATCGTGTAGGTCAGGCGATAGACCTTTCGCGGCTGGTCGAGATCGGCAATGAGCTGTTGCGCTGTCGCCATGTCTTCGGCTGTGGCCCGGACCGTGATGGCGTCCTGGGTTTGAATGCCATAGATCCTCGCTTTCGGAATGACATTGCGCAGATCGGTTTGAATATCGTTAAAGTCGTTCTGCTCGGAGGCATTGGTCAGGAAGAACGTCCGAACAGTCTCCGGAACCGATTGCGGAGCAGGTTTGGCTTGGCTTGGTTGAGCGTCTTCCGGTTGGGTTTGCGCGCCTGCGCCCGGCGGAATGGCTACGAACGCCATTGCGACAGCGGCCAATAGAGCGGCCAGCGGCGACCCGTACCGGCTGGCTGCGATTCTGTTCAACTGCATAGTCTCCTCCTCAGGGCTGTCCGGAAGAACAACGCGGTGTGTTTCCCAATTCTTGCCAGGACATCTTCTAAGCACACAGACGCCATCCCGGAAATTCCGCTCGATAATTCATCCGGTCGTTTCCGGCGATCCAACCGTCTAAGGCCGGCCAACAGGACCCTCATCGCGGGCAATTCCGGCCCCCATGTCCCGGCCCCTGAGTCAACCTCTGGTTAAAAGTTGCCCCACTCCTTGCCGATCCGGGCTCGGTGTTGCAGTATGAACTTTGCGGCGCAAACTTGAACATGTGGAGATAAGGATGAGCACTTCAATCAAATTCGGCACCTCGGGATGGCGAGCTATTGTGGCCGACGAGTTTACGGTGGCCAATATCCGGCTGGCGGTTTCAGGTATCGCCGCGTATGTCAAAACCCTGCCTGCCCCGCATCGCGTCTTGGTCGGTCGCGATCCGCGTTTCCTCGGCGAAAGCTTCGTGGCCGAAGCGGCGCGGGTGCTCGCCGCGGCAGGCGTCACGCCCATTGTGATTCCTGATGCCGCTCCCACTCCTGCCATCGCCTATGCCGTGCGCACGCTCAAAACTTCGGGCTCCATCAATTTCACCGCGTCGCACAATCCGCCGGAGTACAACGGCATCAAGTACTCCACTCCCGATGGCGCGCCGGCGCTCCCTGAAGCCACAAAGCAAATAGAAGCGGCGATCGATAAGGCCGCGAGCAGCAGCGGTGGCCACGATGTACCCAGCCCGCTGGCATCGACAGACCAATTCGAGACCGTCGACGTGAAGCCGGCCTTCCTGAGCCGTCTCGCCGAGCTCGTGGACCTGAAAGCGATCGCCAAGTCGGGCATCAAGGTGGTCTACGATCCGTTCTGGGGCGCGGGCCGCGGCTATCCCTGCCACTTGCTCCGCCAGGCGGGCGTCACCGTCGAAACCGTCCATGACTACCGCGACGTGCTCTTCGGCGGCCACGCTCCGGAACCCTCCGACGAACTGCTCGGTGCTGCCAAGAAAAAGATGAAGGAGATCGGCGCGGCCCTGGCTATCGCCACCGACGGCGACGCAGACCGATTCGGCATCGTCGATGGCGACGGTACTTTTATCCAGCCGAACTATGTCATCGCGTTGCTCTTCGATTACCTTGTCGAGACTCGCGGCTGGAAGAATGGCGTGGCCAAGAGCGTGGCCACCACCAACCTAATCAATGCGCTGGCCGAATACTACAAAGTTCCGCTCTTCGAAACGCCGGTGGGCTTCAAGTACATAGGCGCCCTCATTGATCAGGACAAGATCGCCATTGGGGGCGAAGAGTCCGCCGGGCTCACCATCCGCGGCCACGTTCCAGAGAAAGACGGTGTCATTGCCGGCCTGCTCGTGGCAGAGATGGTAGCCACCCGCGGCACGAGTCTCGGCGTGCAATTAAAGTCCCTTTTTGCCAAGGTTGGTTCCTATTTCCCGGTTCGAGAGAACTTCCACTTGACCGCGGAGCAGAAAGCCGCGTTCACTGAGAAGTTGAAGGCCGATCCGAAGGAGTTGGACGGCCGCAAAGTCGTCTCTGTCGTCAGGACCGACGGGCTCAAGCTGATTCTGGACGATGGCTCGTGGGTTTGCTACCGCCTTTCGGGCACAGAACCGGTGGTTCGTGCCTACACTGAAGCGCGCAACGAGCAGGACACAAAGGCTCTGCGGTCGGCGGCCGAGAAGTTTGTGCTGAGCTAGAACCGGGCTTAAACGCGGATTGGGATTCGATGCCGGAAGAAATCACGCAAGGGAAAACGAAAACAGCCGGAGCCAAGCGCGTTTCGCTGCGCGCGCGGGCGCGCGAATCGACAGAACGTCTGTGGCGCCCGGCAGGCACCGTCATCGCCATCGTGCTGGCGCTGCTGGTCACCTGGCACGTTGTTTACGGCAACCACGGTTTGTCGATTTGGCAGCAAAAACGCGCCGAAGACCGCGCCTTGCAGCAGGAGATCAAGGATCTGCAGCAGGAAAACGCGCAGATGCGCCAGAGGATCGATCATCTGAATACGGACCCCGAGGCCATAGAGCGTGAGGCGCGCGAAAAGCTCCACTACGCCAAGCCCGGAGAAATCATCGTCAATCTGCCCGATCCGCCGCAGGCGCAGCACACACCGGGCAAGTAGGTTTCTCGCTTCACGCTCTTGTCTCCCAGCGGTCTCTTCCTCGCCATTGGGGATCCTCTCAACTCCGTGGGGGCGAATTATGCCACAGATAAGCACTGAATCACCGATTAGCGGCGTCATACCAATCAACCAGATTCTTGGCGAAGATGCGGAAGATACCCGGCTTCTTCAAGAGATGGCCTTCAAAGCCAATCGCTACATTTCAAGATTCTCGTGGTGCCGGTCGATTCGGGAAGCCTACTTCGGAGACGGCTACGGAAAACTCGTCGCGGTCTTCCTCTTCCGCATCGAGCCCTCCCGGCCCGAGGTGGATGAATGGTTGTGGGTCGTGGTGGGCGATCTGCCCTCCGCTTATCTCGTAATTGACGCGTGCAAGACTCCGTCCCAGGCCCTTGAGCGATACATCGACGCAATCTGGGAGTGGGTGGAGCTGGCAAAGAAGGGGTGCTGGTCAGAGGACGTAATTCCCGTGAACGCGCCGGCGACGCCGGAATCCGCCCGCATGCTGGAAAGCAGGCTCACGGTTCTGAGCGAGAAGATCGTTCCCGCCTTCAGACTGAATGAGGTTGTGCACTCCTGATGCTTGTTCGATGATGTCTGCGTTGATCAGAATTCCGTGTGGAAACGGACCGCGGAGATCGAAACCGGTCCGCGAGCTTCGTTGTAGCCCGGATTGTTCACGTGCTGGAAGTCGTAAGAAGCGTAGAAGCCCCGCCACAGATGCGCCGTATAAAACGTCTCGACGATTTTCTCATGACCGTAGGTGAGGCCACCGTCACCGAGAATGAAGCCCAGCCCGCCCAACGCAAGATACTCCTGATGCGCGGCCACGATCCCATTGCCAACTGCAGCTACGCCGGCGCGGTCGCTGCGCCGACGCCATAGTTTTCCCTGCGCAAAAGCGCCAAGTTCCAGCGTGCGATCGTCTTCGGTGTACGCGAACGATTCGTTGCGGCCGTCGCTCCAGCCCAGGCGGCCGAAAACGCTCACCTGCGGCGTGATTTCCTGCTCGAAGTTCAGCCCGAAACCGTATTTGTGGCGTCCCTGCCGCCGCGTGGCAACAATATCGGGCGTGGTTGTTTCATCGTCCAGATACTCGCGAATCGCTTTCTCGTAGTTCCCCATGTCGGCGTGGTTCAGATAACCCAGCAATCGCACCACTCCCGTGCGGTGCGCGATACGATTTCCGCGGGCTTCCAGTTCCAGATTCTCCGCGCGCGCACGGGCGACATCCGCGTCCAGAAATTGCCCATTCGCCTCCTTCGGCATCAGCGCTTCGGCGAAGCGCACCGTCCACCAATGATCGTCGTATTCCACGACTGCGCCATCCGTGTAGCCCCGCGTGTCGGCGGCGTAGTCGTAGGCGCCGTTGGCGTCCACCGTCCAGTTCATAAATTGCAGGTGGCTGTCGGAGCCATAGGTATTCAAGTCAAAGAAGTCGACGAGGTCGAACTTGCCCACACGGAATTCCAGCCGCCGCGCGGGTAGCGATGTGGCCAGATGCAACTCGTCGCGATCCGCTTCTTCGCGCTCCTGGGTCAGCGGGATAATCTGGCGCAGCATGAAGCGCGCCAGGTAGGGTGACCGGGACAGCGCCACGCCATTTGCGAGCCGCACAGAATCCAGGTTCGAGTAGCCGGCCAGGCCGTTGGCGTTTCCGATGCCCGAACCCGTTGCATCCTCCAGGTCGGCGAACACCTCGGTGGTCGGCGTCAGTTCGTAGCCGGTATACAGCGTCAGCACATGAGTTGTCGCGCTCTGCGCCCAGTCGGTCAAGCTGTTGGTTCCGGAGTACCGCGCGTAGAACGCCGGATGCCACTGCAAAATCACGTTTGCCTGGCACGAAATCCAGTAACGGCCGGATTCTGTGTGCGGAAAGAGGGTCTCGGGATCGCCGGAGCCGGCATCCTCGAGATTGGATTCAGCGCCCGCTGGCTGGCCCGCTCCGGTTGCGGCTTCAGGCCCGTCTTTCGCCTGAGCGCCCGGCTGCTTGGTGCCTCCGTTCTCGGCCGGCAGGCTCCTCGCTTGCTGGGCCAGTTGCACAGCGGCAAACGTCTGTGGCTCGGGCGCAGCGGCCAGGTCGCTCCCCACTTGCGCAGCGGCCACAGTGGCAGCGAGCAACAAGGCGCAGACCAAGCCGCGGAGCGCAAATGAAAACGGATTGAAGTTCCGGAGAGGCATAATATGGATCTGAAACTACTATACCCCCCGTTGGCATATACTGTACCCATGATGGGTATCTTCGGGCAAGGGAGATTGGAAATGGCGCACCTGGAACGCGAAAAACTCAAGCTCATGCAGCGGCTTAAAAAAGTGCGCGGGCAACTGGACGCCGTGGAGCGTTCCCTGGCCGCCGATGAGGACTGCGGCGACCAACTGATGCAGCTCGCCGCCATACGCGGCGCCATCAACGGCCTGATGGGTGAGGTGCTGGAAACACATATCCGCTTTCACCTTGTGGGTGGCGCCAAAGAGCAGATCGCGCCGGAACTGGCCGAAGATCTGATCGACCTCGTCCACGCGTATCTCAAGTAATATCAAGCCTTTGCAAGCAAACCGCATTGGCCCTGGCGCAGTACGACCTCACGGCGCGATTGAACTCATCCTATCTGGCCGATAGCGCCTGAAGTGTGAACGCCCGTTGAATCATACGAGCAGTGGCAGCCGCGCCGGTTCGGCTGAAGACCCGCGCGATTACCTCCATCTGTGGACACTCTACCCGTGCCCCGCATCCAACGCAAAGAGACACGCGCAGTTTGGCACGGGGGAGCAATGCATGAACGGTTTGGCAGGAAAGGTCGCAATTGTCACGGGAGCAGGTTCGGGAATCGGCCAGGGCATTGCGAAGCGGCTCGGCAGCGAAGGCGCAAAAGTCATCGTCGATTACGTCGGCGAGCCATCCGGCCCGAACGACACGCTCAAAGCCATCGAACAGTCGGGGAGTGAAGGCGAGATTGTTCGCGCCGACGTGACCAGCATAGACGACGATCGCTGCCTGGTGGACGAAGCCTGGAAGCGCTTCGGCTCGGCAGACATCCTTGTCAACAATGCCGGGGTGGAACACAAGTCGGACTTCTGGGATACATCGGAAGCCGATTACGACAAAGTAATGGCGGTTAACTTGCGCGGGCCGTTCTTTCTCACTCAGGCATTCGTCCAAAGGCTCCGCGGCGCGAAGCGCCCCGGCCGCATCGTAAACATCAGCTCCGTGCACGAGGATATGGCATTCCCTGGTTTCGCAACTTACTGTTGCAGCAAGGGAGGATTGCGCATGTTGATGCGCGACCTGGCTGTCGAGTTGGGACCGCTGGGAATTACGGTGAATAACGTCGCGCCCGGCGCTGTCGCCACTCCGATCAATACGGCGCTGCTCAATGACAAACCCAAACTGAACGCGCTGCTGGCCAACATTCCGCTGGGCCGCCTGGGTAGCCCGGACGACGTCGCCGGCCTGGTCGCTTTTCTCGTCTCGGACGACGCCGCCTATGTAACCGGCGCAACCTTTGTCATCGATGGCGGTTTGATGCGCAGTTATCACGAGCAATAACGACAAACAATGCCTTCAAAGATTGAGAACTTCGCTCTCATCGGTGACCTTGAAACCGCCGCGCTGGTTGACACCAACGGCTCCATCGACTGGCTCTGCTGGCCCGATTTCTCCTCCCCCGCCTGCTTCGCCGCGCTGCTCGGCTCAGAAGAAAACGGCTATTGGAAAGTCGCTCCTTCGGGATCTGAATGGACCGCCTCGCGCCGCTATCGCGACCACACTCCGATTCTTGAAACCACGTTCGAACAACCCGATGGAGCCGTGCGCCTGGTTGATTTCATGCCTCCGCGCGGAAATCATTCTGACGTGGTGCGTATCGTCGAGGGTGTGCGCGGTAGCGTCAAGCTGCGTATGGAATTGGCTCTGCGCTTCGATTACGGACGCACCGTGCCCTGGGTCACCGCCACGCAGGATGGTGTTCGCGCGGTCGCAGGCCCCGCTCTTGCCGTTCTGCATGCTTCCGTTCCCGTTCATGGCGAGAACCTCAAGACTGTTGCGGATTTCACTCTGCGCAAGGGCCAGAAAGTCTGGTTCACGCTCACCTATGGCGCATCCTACGAGCCCGATCCCAAGCGAATCGACTTCCAGCGCGCGCTGAACGATTCCCTGCGCATCTGGCGTGGATGGAGCAAGCGCCTGAAATACAAGGGCAAATATCGCGACGCCGTCGAGCGCTCGCTGATCACCCTGAAAGCAATGACTTTCCGGCCCACGGGCGGCATCGTCGCCGCGGTCACCACCTCTCTTCCCGAGTCCATTGGCGGTGTGCGTAATTGGGACTATCGCTATTGCTGGCTGCGCGACACTACCTTCACCTTGCTTGCGCTCATGAACGCCGGTTACTTCGATGAAGCCACCGCATGGCAAGACTGGCTGTTGCGCGCCCTCGCAGGCAGCCCGGACCAGGTGCAAATCATGTATGGTCTCAGGGGCGAGCGCAGCCTTGTGGAGTCGAAGGTCGATTGGCTGGCGGGATATGAGAACTCGCGTCCGGTTCGCATCGGCAACGCCGCCTCCCAGCAGGTCCAGCTTGATATCTACGGTGAGATGCTCGATTCCTTTTTCCACGCCCAGCAGGGCATGCGCCACCATTCTGAGGACGACTTTCGCGTGCTGGTTCTATTGCTGGAACATCTGGAGACCATCTGGAGAGATCCCGACCACGGAATTTGGGAGATGCGCGGAAAGCCCCGGCACTTCACTTACTCCAAGATGATGGCTTGGGTCGCCTTCGACCGCGCCGTGTTGCTGGCCGAGAAACTCAAGTACGACGCTCCCGTGGAAAAGTGGAAGGCGCTGCGCGACGAGATCCATCGCGAAATTTGCGCCAAAGCTTTTGACCGCAAGAAGAACAGTTTTACGCAGGCCTACGGCTCCGATCAGCTCGATGCAGCCCTGCTGCTCATGCCGGCGGTCGGCTTCTTGCCCGGCCGCGATCCTCGAGTCAAAGGAACTGTAGAGGCCATCGAGCGGGAACTGATGCCCAATGGTCTTGTCGAACGCTACAACACCAGCAAGGTCGACGACGGCCTGCCGCCCGGCGAAGGCGTCTTTCTCGCCTGCAGCTTCTGGATGGTCAGCGCCCGATGCGCGGTGGGCCGCAAACGCGATGCGCGGGCGCTGTTTGAGAAGCTTCTGCGCCTGCGCAACGACCTTGGCCTGCTTTCCGAGGAGTACGATACCGGCCACCGGCGCATGGTGGGAAACTTTCCCCAGGCCTTTTCGCACATTGCCATGGTCAATGCCGCATTTTTCCTGGAAACAGGCAAGCGGCTGCGCAGGCGTGCGGAGAGAAACCACTCTCACAGCAAAATCGCGCCGCCCAGGCGCTCGATCACCGAGCAAAACGGCGGCTGATCGCCGCGGCTGGTAGAATGAAGGAGTGCCGCGCTGTGCGGCGCACCGACTGATTTGCACTCCCCCGCCGTTGCGCGCTCCGCGTAGTCGGCCCACACGCAAAGGACAAAACTACTTGTGAGCCAGACGATACGCAATATCGCCATCATCGCCCACGTGGACCACGGCAAGACGACGCTGGTGGACGGCATGCTGCGCCAGGCCGGAACTTTTCGCGCCAATGAGCAGGTCGCCGAGCGTGTGATGGATTCAAACGAGTTGGAGCGCGAGCGCGGCATCACCATTCTCGCCAAAAACACTGCGATCAACTTCGGCCTCGGAAAAATAAACATCGTTGATACCCCCGGCCACGCTGACTTTGGCGGCGAAGTCGAGCGCGCGCTCAAAATGGTTGACGGTGTGATGCTGCTGGTCGACGCAGCCGAAGGCCCGCTCCCGCAGACACGCTATGTCCTCTCAAAAGCGCTTGAAGCCAAGTTGCCGCCCATCGTGGTCATCAACAAGATCGACCGACCCGATGCGCGCCCGCAGGAAGTGCTGAACGAAATATACGACTTGTTCATCGACCTCGATGCGGACGAATCGCAATTGGACTTTCCCGTCTTGTATGCCATCGCCAAAGACGGCACGGCAACCATCGACCCGGCCAAACCAGGCGTGGATCTGCAGCCGTTGTTTCAGGCGATCGTGGATACAATCCCTGAGGCGACGGGAGATCCCGAAGGCGCGCTGCAAATTCTGGTCGCGAATCTCGATTACTCCGATTACCTCGGCCGCATCGCCATCTGCCGTGTCTTTCAGGGAACGCTGCACGCGGGCGACGAAGTAAACATCTCGCGCCGCGACGGCTCGCTCTACAAAACGCGCATCACCAAGCTGTTCACCTTTTCCGGCCTCAAGCGCATGGAGACAGAAGAAACCGCGATGGGCGACATTGTGGCCGTGGCCGGCGTCGAAGGCATCACCATCGGCGAAACGATCACCAGCGTTGAGTATCCGGCGCCATTGCCGCTCATCGTCATCGACGAGCCAACCATCGCAATCCAATTCAGCGTGAACAATTCGCCATTTGCCGGGCGCGAAGGACAATACGTCACCAGCCGCAACCTGCGCGAGCGCCTGGAAAAAGAGTTGCTCACTAACGTTTCGATTCGCGTCGAAGAAACCGGCTCGCCTGACAGCTTCAAAGTGCTGGGCCGCGGTGAACTGCAGCTTGCCATCCTGATCGAGATGATGCGGCGCGAAGGATATGAGTTGATGGCCGGCCGGCCGGAAATCGTCACCAAGGTCGTCGACGGCGTACGCATGGAACCGGTCGAGCACCTCACCATCGACGTGCCCGAGCAATTCACCGGCACGGTGATCGAAAAACTCGGACCGCGCAAAGGCGAGATGACCAAGATGCACAATCATGGCTCGGGACGCGTGCGCCTCGAATTTCGCGTGCCCAGCCGCGGCCTCATCGGCCTGCGTTCGGAGATGCTCACTGAGACGCGCGGAACCATCGTGATGAACACCCTCTTCGATGGCTACATTCCCTACCAGGGCGAAATTCCGCAGCGGCCCACGGGCGCGCTCATCGCCGACCGCCAGGGACCCACAACGACCTACGCGCTCAATGGCCTTCAGGAGCGCGGAATTCTCTTCGTCGGCGCCGGTGTGGAAGTCTACGAAGGTATGATCGTCGGCGAGCACTCGCGCGACAACGATCTCGATGTAAACGTCGTGCGTGAAAAGAAGATGACCAACATGCGCGCGTCCACAGCCGATGACGCCATCCGCCTTGTGCCCTATAAGACGCTCAATCTCGAGCAGGCAATTGAGTTCATCGCAGACGATGAGTTCGTTGAGGTCACGCCCAAATCGCTCCGCCTGCGCAAGAAAATTTTGCAGCAGAATAAGCGCCCAAAGCGCTGGGAAAAGGCCGAACAGGCCGCGTCAGTCTGATTGCTACTTATCAGTCTGCGCGGAAATTCCTCAACGCCGTAGGTAGCGCCGGTCTCCAGACCGGCTGTCGTGCGGGTCTCCTGACCCGCACTCACTCCGCCGGCATATCATTAACTTCGCGCCGTGTCATCCTAACCGGAGTCCGCCGGGGCGGACGAAATCGAAGGACCTGCGCGTGATTTAGGTTGTCATCCTGAGCGAGGCCGCCGCGGCGGCCGAGTCGAAGGACCTGCATTTGCTTTTCTGAATTCGAGCAGCTCTCCGATGCGCGAGGCCCTGCAAACCGCACGTCTCCTCCTCCGCCGCTGGCGTGACTCCGACCGTCTTCCGTTCCAAGCCATGAACGCCGATCCACGCGTCATGGAGTTCTTTCCTTCTCTTCTATCGCCCGGCGAGTCGGACGCCCTCATTGACCGCGCTCAAGCCCACTTCGACCTCCACGGTTTCGGTCCCTTCGCCGCCGAGCTGCTCGCGGATCATTCCTTCATCGGTTTCATCGGCCTGTCCATTCCCGCCTTCGACGCTCCGTTCATGCCCGCGGTCGAAATCGGCTGGAGGCTCGCATTCGATTTCTGGGGCCGGGGACTGGCCACCGAAGGCGCTCGCGCCGTGGTCCTCTACGGTTTTGAGGAGCTAGGCCTCGATAGTTTCGTCTCGTTCACGGTTCCAGCAAACCTGCGCTCCCGCCGCGTGATGGAAAAGATCGGAATGACTCACGATCCGCGCGACGACTTCGATCATCCCCGCCTGCCGGAAGGCCATCCGTTCCGCCGCCACGTTCTCTACCGGCTCAAACCCAAAAGCTTGCCATTCTGAGCGAAGATCGCCCGCCGCGGCGGACGATCGGAGTCGAAGCGTCTGCGGTTGTCTTTCGTCGCCTGCATTGAACTAAAGTCGACTTTTCGCTTCCAATACCCGCTCCAGCGCTTCCTCCGCCGTCGCCCCCGTCGCCGACAAATGACCCATCTTCCGTCCCGCGCGCGGCGTGCGCTTCTCGTAAAGGTGCAGTCGTACACCGGGAATCGCCAGCGCCGCTACAAAATCCGGCTCGCCGTTCAGCCACACGTCGCCCAGCAGGTTCACGATCGCCGCCGGCGAAATCAGCTCCGTTGACCCCAGCGGCAAATTGCAAACCGCGCGCACAAGCTGCTCAAATTGGCTCGTGACACACCCGCGCTCACTTTCGTGATAACTGTTGTGTGGCCGTGGCGCAAGTTCGTTGATGAAGAGCTCGCCCTCGCGCGTAATGAAGATCTCCGCGCATAGCAGCCCCTCGATCCCAAGCTTCTTCACCAGCTCAGCCGCCAGCTCTTGTGCGCGTGCTTCAAGCTTGGCCGGCACTCCCGCGGGCAGCACGCTCCACGCCAGAATCTGATTCTCGTGATGATTGCGCGCCGCCGGATACACGCGAACTTCGCCGGACGGACTTCGCGCTGCTATCACGCTGATCTCGCAATCAAGATCAAGTGCCTGTTCGGCCACCGCGGGTCGCTCGCCTAGCTCCCGCCACACTTCTCCAGGACCAGAACCGCACGAAGCGCCTATGCGCGCCTGTCCGCGGCCATCGTAGCCACCGTATCCAATCTTCAGATACACTTCTCCGCCAAGCGCAGCGACCGCCTCTTGCAACTCCGCTTCGCTGCGGACCACGCGAAACGGGCCGACGGGAAACCCATTCTCCGCGAGCCACGTCTTTTGCAGCGTCTTGTCCTGGATAATCCGCACCGGCTCCGCGCCGGGCCGCAGCGGCGCAATCTTCGCCACTTCGCGCAACGCGTCCACGCCGATCTGCTCGATCTCCAGCGTCACCGCGTCCGCGCCCGTTGCCAGCCGTCGCGCCGCCCCGACGTCGCTCCAGCGGCCAACAATCGTCTCGTCGGCGACAAAACTGGCCGGGCACTTTGCTTCGGGATCCATCACGCGCACGCGATAGCCCATGGTGCGCGCGGCCATCGCCGTCATGCGCCCCAACTGACCGCCACCTAGAATCGCGACCGACGCGCCGGGTAGAATCTTCTCTGATTTTGGAGTGGAGGCGGAGCTCACCCAGGTTGCTCCTCGCCAATTTTCTGGTCGAGCACTTCCTGCGTACGCGCTGCGCGCCATGCGGCAAGCCGCTCATAGAGAGCCGTGTCGGTTCCGGCCAGAATCTCCGCAGCCAGCAGCGCCGCGTTCGCCGCGCCTGCTTTGCCGATCGCCAGCGTCCCCACCGGCACGCCCTTCGGCATCTGCACGATAGAGAGCAATGAATCAAGGCCGTTCAGTTGCGTCGCCGCAACCGGCACGCCCAACACTGGCACCAGCGTTTTCGCAGCCAGCATTCCCGGCAAGTGCGCCGCGCCGCCTGCACCGGCGATAATTACGCGCAGCCCGCGCTCGCGCGCTGTCTCGGCATACTTGAAAAGCCAGTCCGGCGTACGATGAGCGCTCACGATGCGCGCTTCATGCGGAATCTTGAGGGCGCTAAGAATCTCCACGGCTGCCGAGAGCACTTCGTAGTCGCTTTTGCTGCCCATCACCACGCCCACCAGCGCCTGCTCCGTCTTCTGCCTGCTCATGAATTCATTATATGAAGCGGCACTCAGTGGTGATTAAAACATTCAGGATCGCCCCCCGAGAATAGCTGCTCTCAACGCCGAGGAGTGCGGCGAGGGCGCGGTCCGCCAAACGCAGGTGTTAGTGCCGGTGCCAGGCTTCCACGGCCACTTCAACTACCGCAAACACCACGCTCATCGCCGCAACAAATCCCTTCGCGCGCTGCCAGTTCTGCTCGTGCCGGTCCATGCGCCGCTCAAGCTCCGCGATACGTCCACCGCTGCCATCGCCCGTCAGGCCGCTCATCTGCGACTTCAGCACACTCAGATCGCTCAGCACCTGGGCCTCGAATTCATTCATCATGCGCATCTCTTGTCTCTGATCTCTGTCTACTGATCACTGTCCGTTGCTTAGCGGCAAGTTGATGAATAATGCCGTTGAAAACTCCGAGTAATTCGGTGGCGTCGAACCGTCGTACATACGGATGTAGAACCGATCACTCGCCGCAACGCGCGAAAATGTAAGATTCGGCTGTGAGCCCCGCATGACCAGCGTCGGATCCTCGCCCGGCATAAAAGCAAAATCCCGCCGCCGAATCTCGAATCCGCCGCCGCTCGGAGGAGTCACGCCGGTATTCACTGTCACCGTGCTACCGGTAAGTGACGTTACCGTCAGCCACTCAAGATTCGCCAGGACCGTGGGAGAGATCGCCACAGGGAGCCAGGCATTTGCTGGGACGGTTGCGCTCGTCTTGATGGCCAGGTCATCGGCCCAGTCATTGGCAAACGCGATCTCGTATTGCACTAAGTCGGGATAACTGGCGCTATAAGTCACCTTGACTGTGCGCACCACAACTTGCGCGTTCAGGTTCGTCGAGGGCGCATTGAGGAGCAACGCGTCGCCAGGCCAAACATCGGAGGCAAAGCTCGTCCGGTTTCCCTTGTACGTGCCACTCCAAAGTGCGCATACGCTGGCCGCCGCCTGCTCCATCACTTGGGCAGCGTTGCGGCAATCTGCGGAGCATCGCGCCGGCGGCCGCGTGACCGAGCCGATCCACGCAGCCACAGCGGGCGATCCTGCTTGTGCCAACGCCTGCTGGCTGGCGGAATTGACCGCGCGCCCCGCTGCCCGCCCAATCGTGCGGTAACTCACTGCGATCTGTTCGCCGGCGACCGGTACGCATCCGGTGTAGAACGTCAACTTGCCCGTACGCTCCAGAGAGCATTCGGCGGCTTCGGCCGTCGTTCCGATCCTACGCGTATACGCTCCGCCGTTTGGCGGAGTACTTACCACCCAGCCCGACCCCAGATTTTTGAGATTTAACGCGCGCATGGTTCCCATCATGTTGATGCTGCTGGCAGGAACCACAAAACATGCACCGGGTAAGTAAGTAACTCCGCCGTCATAAACCGTCACCGGAGTTGCTCCAACGCCGTCGACAAACTCCTGGATTTCCATCTGGATCTTGCCTGGAGCGATGGGTCCTCCGCCACCCGCGGCGATCAGTCCCGAATCTCCTGAGGAGTAATAGACAGCCCCCATCCGGTTACACTCCGGGCAATGAACTCGAACGCGAAGTGTGTATTGGTTGGCTGCGTTCAGGGTAAACGGCGTTCCAGCCGGCGTGCCCTGCACAATGGGTTGCAGAGTCACCGTCCCGGATCCTTGTTGCGCCGTCGCCTGAAGGCCTGCGATGCAGTCCGACGCCGTAAACAGCGTGGCAAAAAATCCTGTCAGGATGCCAGTGCTCCCGGGAGCCAGCGTCACACCCACGGCCTCAAGCAGAAGCGTTCCACCCATCTCGATTGGATCGAGCCATTCCAGCAGCGTTTGACCGTCAATCCCGTTGCCGCCATTCATTGTCAGGCCGCTGGGGCCGATCGTCAGATATCCGGAACCGCCGGCATCGCCCCATACGGTTTCATTGATCTGCGGCTCATTGAAGAGTTCGCTGATGATTGTTGATTCTGAGGCCGCGCGGAAGTACGGGTCGGCAGCCAGATTGAATACGGTCGTCGCCCCGTCGCCGAGAAAACACTCGGTTACGAAAGCCACTGGTTCGTTTTCGCCGCAGACCGTCACATCGTTTGCCAGCGCTCGCTTTACGCTGGCCGTCAAGGCCAGGTTTTCCAAAGCCAGGCTGCCATCGCTTTCGTTCAGCGGATGAACGGTTGACTGCACCGATAAGAGCGTGACCGCGCCGTTCAGCGCGCGGTATCCCGCTCGCGCCATACTCGCCGCCTGCCCCGCGCTTTTGCTCCAGCTTGACCCCGGCTCCGGCGTAAATCCTCCCACTGGAGTGCTTACCGATGTCGTCTGCGCTTCAAGAGCCGCCGATCCGGTATGTGCCACAAGAGAAGCGAGCAGCGTGCCCGCATTGGCTTCGGCCATGCCGGCGCTTGGCGGCATCAGCACCTGGTCAAGCAGGATTTCATCGCTTACGGCCTGGATCCCAAGCCGGTAGCGCGGACCTTCAAGCCCCATCCCCGCGTACTCCGGAAGAGGACTTACTGCAATGTAACCCGTAAAGTAAGTCGTCCCGTCATCGCCCGTTACTGCGAGGGACTGAAAACGCGCCGGCGCTGCCAGTCCTCCATCCGCAGGTAAGCATATGCATAACTCGCAGACCGACGGCTCGTTCAGCTTGCGCTCGATGGTCAACGGGCGCACGCCATCCAATGCGGCCGTGTAATCCTGCCCCTGAATCGTGATCTTCATCGCATCTCTCTGTCTGGGTACTTGAATTCTTCGTCGCGTGTTAAATCAGCGCGTTGGCCGCGGGCAGGAAGCTCCGGTAACAAGCCACTCGCTCTCCGTCCAGGGGGTCCGTCACCGGCAGTGCCCGAAACTGCCCCTTGAGCAGGACGCGCGAATGTCCGCCCTGATGCTTCTGATTGAGCGGCAAAATGGATTCCTCCGCCCCCGTCATCGCCTGCAACCTCGGATAGTGGAAGAAGATTCTTTCTCCCTGGCTGCCCTCCATGGCGAACAGCGCCGACCATTCCTGATAGAAGCTTCCACCTTCTCGATCCACAAATCCGGTCACCGCCTGCGCCTTGGCGCCTGCTGCGGGCGCACCACCCGGCAAGGTCCTCGGCCAGCACCAGTCCATTCGCACTCACCTGCGACACCAGCGCGACGTTGAATGTTACACGCCGCACATAGTCCACGTCCGAGAGCGCCTGGCGCACGTACGCGCCCGCCACCGGCGATCCTACGTAGCCGGTCTGCCCGGTGTAATCCACGTCGATGGCAACAATCACTCCTGGCGTGAACTTGGCCGCGTCCGCAGGTGCCAGCACGATCGATGTGCTCGTAGAGCCGGTTTGCGGCGCAACTGGGGGCACGCCTTGTGCTCCATCACTTGCGGGAGCTGCGCCGATCGCGGGCGCCAGAATGTTCATGTGCTGCGAACCCGTCGCCAGCGCCATCGTCAACTTCGTCCAGCTTAGGAACTCAAGACTTACCTCGGCTTCCAGGGTCTCGCGCACCTGTTCCAGCGGAGCTGCCGGAATTCCTGTCATCAGCGGCGCCGACTTACTCGCTGCCTTGCGCACGAAATTCTGCACCCACCCCAGGCTCAGCCATGGCGCCGGCGGAGCATCGAAACTGAACCGGCCCTGTTCCGATGGATCAAAGAGCACCGGCGTCTGCGCCGCGCGATTCACGGGCGCAAAGAAGGCTCGTACCCTTCGCGTCACTGGCGCCGGAGCGGAAAACCAAGTCGCGGTCATTTACTCCCCCTGCTCCTGGTAGCTGTAAACCAAGACTGTCGCGGTACGGCTCAGCCGGTCGCGCTGGGTAACAACCGGCGAAAACACTGGCTCGTCCCAGAAGACCTGCGTCAACATCGCCGACGGTGGCGTGGTCGCATAATTCAGCTTCGGCGTGTAGAAAGGCTGAATCATGGCCATCAGCTCTTCGTCCATCGCGCTCAATGCCCGTCCCCGGTCCAGCCCGCCGAAGCTCTGTGTTCCGCAGGTCCGGTAGACGATTTCGCATTGCTCGCCCGACATCGTTGATGCCAGGTCCATGTCGACGGCCAGGCCCAGCCAGCGCAGGACGAACACATCGCTGGGAAACTGGCTGAACGGAGCTTCCGCTTCCTCCACCAGAATTCCCGGCCGCACCGCACCGCGCAGCAATATCGTCCGTTCCGGATTGATCGCGGTCAGCCGCGTGCGCAGCACCATATAAAACGAATCTTTCGCGTTCTGCATAGGAAGTCTCTATTCCCTATTCCCTGCTTTTCTCACACGGCTTGCTGCCGCGCCTCGCGCAAAAGCAGCCGATAGAGATACACCTGGCCAAACGCCTCATTCGAGGCGATCGACTCAATCAAATAGTCCTGGCCGGCCACGGTAACCGCCAGCGTCATGGCGAAGAGCGACTGTGCCGACGGCAAATCGAGCGTGTTCACCTGCTGCTCTACGCTCGTGGCCGACACCAGCAGCTCCCACTTCGACTCTCCGCCTTCCTGCCAGGACGGCCGCAACTTGCGCATCAAAGCCGGGCTCACCGGCACATCGGCGAATGTGGTCGCCACCAGCCCCACCTCCGACATGCTCGTATCCGCGTTTGTACCCGCCACGCGCAGAAGAGCCGTCGTACCCGCCGCACTGCGCAGCAGCGCATCGGCCACCATCTGCGGCGCGCCCCGCGGGTTGCGCGGCTGCGTATCGCTCATCGCTCACCCCAGCCTGTTCGCAACGTACGGATTCAGCCACGCCTGCACCGTCTCGTCGATCAGCGAACTTGAAAAATATTTCATCTGCATCGTGTCGATCCTGCTCATGCTGGCATTCAACGCTGGCGTCGCCTGCGCGTTGCGCACAATCTGCGCGCACGCCGACTTCACGTCATCAACGATGGTCGCTAGGCCCGCCGTGTAGGTTGCCTGCACTTCGTTGAACGGCAGACCCAGCACATTCCACGGCAGCGTCAACTCTCCGGTGTTCGGGTCAAAGTCCACCAGCGTGGGATCCATCGTCGTCCACTGCCCCGGCAGCGCAAATGCCCATGCAATCTCGATAAGCGGCTCCTGCGGAATCTCCCCGCGCCGTGGCCGCGCATAGCGGCCCTCCAGGCTCACGATCGGCGTTGTCGCGGGCGCCATCGGCGCCAGTGGTAGATAACTCAGCCGCACCGTCTGCGCCCCGGCGGTTACACGCAGACGTTCCGTGTACTGAATCACATTCAGATCGGGCCGCCTGCAGTAGCTGTTGATCAGCGCCGTCGCGGCGGTGATCCAGTCCGCTGTGGTTCCAGCCGGCAATCCGTAATTCGGGTAATCCGCTGGCTCGAGATAGGCCATCGCGTGTCCTTCCGTTTGCTCAGTTCTTAGTTCTTGGCTCGCAGTTCGTAGTTCACACCTCACAAATCAATGCCGTCGCGTTCGAGCCAGGTAACACCTGCTCCCACTAAGCACCAACTGTGAACTGCGAACTAAGAACTGCGAACTGTGAACTGTTTTGTTTACCGGTCCACCAGCACCTGGTAGTGCGCAAAGTTCGCGCCCTTCACCACCGGAGCGCCGAACTTGACCGCAACATACTGGTAGGTCAGCGAGGCTCGGCAGTCCAAGCTGGAAGACCCGCGGCGTGGGATCGCCCAGCCAGTGGTACTCAATCAGGTCCTCGGTCACGATGTAAGCCGGAAGCACGGCGTTGCCGGTTCCCGGCGTGCCCGTGTACGGCAGGCTCCAGTCCGGAATCAGCGGAAGATCGCCAGCCTGCGTCGAAAGCATCTTCACGCGAAATCCGCCGGTGATCTGGTCGGTGTTCAGAACCACGTTGTACTCCGACTTCATCTCCTGGTCGATCAGGTCCAGCAGCACCGGGTTGGCGTAGATCGCCGTGGGCCGCACATGATAGCCGTTGTTGGCCACCATCTGCGCTACCGTGGTCTTCATGGTGTCCACAATCTTCATTGAGGTGGTCACGGTCACGGAGTTCCCGCCGGCCGCAATCTGCCCCGCGCATCCCATGTACTGCGTGGTCGTCGGCGCACTCAGGCTGGTGTCGTTGCCGTTCCACAGCGCTACGTCGTGCGCCACCATCACGCCGCTCACCGTGTCCACAAGATCCTTGGCTTGCAGATAGGCGAATTGCTTCTGCTGGTCGCCCAGCTCGATGTCGAACAGGTTGTAGTTGATCTGCGCTACGATCGCCTTCAGCGGCACGCTCAGCTCGATCCGCGTCGGGCTCACCACCGTGGGATTGATGCTGCGCGGATTCACAAACCCAGCCGTGCCGGGATTCGGTATCGCCGTCTCCTCAAAAAAGCGCGACGGATGCCCGGTCGCGGGAACCTGCTTGATGCGCTGCCCGAAGGCGCTCGATCGCCGGCAAATGTCGAAGATCTCCGTCTGGTACAACGGAACTTCGATCGCGCCAGGCCCGATGTAGTCTGCTGCCGCGTGAATGTCTGCAAAGGTTGCGTTCATAGTTCTCTCCGCCCCCTCCATGGGGCCGTGTTGTGATCGCCCGACACATGTGCCTGGCTTCAGTGTTCAGTGAACAGTGCACAGTGGACATCAGATGTCAGCCTGTGTACGATCTGCTGATCACTGACCGCTGTCCACTGATCACTGCGTTTACGCGATCGCCCCCGCCCGCAGCAGCTGCGTCTTCACCGCGATGCGCTGCTCCAGGCTCAGGCCTGTCAACGCCGCATCCAGTGCGTGCACGTCCACCGGTCCCTCTCCGATGCCGTGCTTGGCCAGCATTTCGGCGGTTGCTGCGGGCATGGTGCGGCGCAGCGGGTTCAGCACGTTCTGCGCCGAAGCTGCCTTCACTTCGGCCAGCTCTCTTTCCACCGCGGCCAGCTTCTCCGATAACTCGGCTTCGCGCCGGCTCTGCTCCACGGTCGCCGAGATCCGCTCCACCTCGCCGGAGAGCGCGGTCGCAGCGGCCACACGTTCTTCGAGCCCGCTCAGCGTCTTTTCGAGCGCGGCGGTTGCGGCTTCCAGCCGCACAACGATGTTGTTCTCTCCTTGTTCCATGTCCTTCCTTTCCTGTTTCAGCCGTTTACGCTCCAACATCCGTTTTCGGCTCCAAATAAAAAGCCCCGTCCCCGGGGCCTCTCATCCAGCCGATCAAGTTTTTGACTTGCTGACTTTTGAACTCGCTTCTCGGCGGCTCCCCTAACTCCGCTGACTCCGCTGCCTTAGCTAACTTGCTACCTCGCTAACTTGCTGGCTTGCTAACTCGCAGACTCGCTAACCGGCTGACTCCGCCAGCTCCGCTAACACCGCTGACCCCGCTGTCTCCGGCTAACTCGCCATCCTGAAGCTCGTCGCCCGATAAGCCGCCTTGTCCCGCAGCAGAATGGCCGCCCCGGTAAAGGTCACCCGGGTCAGCTTCCAGATCTCGGCCCGCATATCCTCGACGCGCGCATCGGCCAGCTCATAACTCATGCCCAGCTTCTCCGGGGCGTGCGCCTCGATGGCTCGCGTCACCTCGGGAAAATCGCGCGCATACAGGTACCCTCGCACCACGAGACGAGGCCCGACCACATCGGCCTCGGTCAAGAGGCCAATCTTGCGCCGTGCATCGTGTCCGTCCCAGCCTGGCCTGTAATCCACGGCCATTCCGAGCAGCGACGGCAGCGCCTTCTCCGCCGCTTCGCGCGTCAGCATCACGCGGTGACCCCGCGCCCCGGCCGGCGCCTTGTCGCTCGCCGCGTTCACCACCGTCAGCACGCCCTCAAACCGCACCCGGTTGGGATGCTTGTCCACGTGAGGAATCTCTACCGCCATCGCTTCCATTCGCATCTGCTTTCAGCTCCTAGCCGCTAGCTTCTAGCTACTAGCTTTTTGCTCGATTTCCAAACGTTCCTTCGGCTCATCAATTCTGCGTTTTGAAATTTCCCCGTGCGTTCCGGCACATAGAGCTAGCGGCTAGAAGCTAGTAGCTAGCAGCTATTCCCTATTCCCTATTCCCTGTTCTCTATTCCCTGATCCCTGGCCCCTGAATACTGACCCCTGCGTGCAGCGGCGCCAGCCCTCGCATCGCCCGCACCTCGTCGATCGTCAGCACCCCGGCCTGCAGCAGTTGCACCTGCACCTGCAGCTCGGTTTGCTCGTCGCGCGCGCTCAGCTCGTTGAACGCAAACTCGAACTCCCGCCAGCCGATGCACTTCGCGAACAGGTCGCGCGTGATGTGCCCCGCCAGCAGCATGGCCAGCGGCGAGATCGCTCCGCGGAATGCCTCGTCGGCCATCTCCGAGGCCGTCGACCGGTTGACGTCCGCTTCCAGGCCCAGCATCAGCGGCGGCAAACCAAACGCGTTCGCCACCATGCGGATCAAAAACTCCTGCCACTGCAGCCGCAGATCCGCGTCCGTGCCCTGCGCAAAGCGCAGTACCTCCGGCTTTTGTTCCGTCGAAATCAGCGGCACCCGTCCCGTGCCCTCGATCTCGTCCTGCCACCAGCGAATCAGCCGGTCGTGCTGTGCTGGCGTGGCCTCGTTCAGCCACAGCGCGTACTGCGCCACGCTGTTTGCTGCCAGCTTTCCCGCAAACCGGTGCGCGCTCAGGAACTGGTTCACGGTCTCGAACGCCACCTCCAGCGGCCCCAGCCCGAACGGCGTAAAGCTGCGCGGATTCATCCGCACGTACATCAGTTGCCGGTCGAGCAGTTCCACCGCGCTCGATTCCAGCTGCCCCGGCACCGCCTGCGCATAGCGCGGCGTATCGTCCCCGCCGTCCCACTTGGCGTTGATGCGGATCGACGCGCCATCCACCGGCCACAGCATCGCCGGCCGCTCCGCGTCGCCGGTCGGCTCTATCTCGATGGCCCCAAAGCCGCCGGTCAGCGCGTCCTCGATCACCTGCTCCATCAGCGTGCGAAAACTGTCCGCCGGATTCGGTTCTTCCAGGGTGCGCCGCAGCGCGCGCAGTTTGCGGCCCGCAAATGCCACATCCTCCGGCATGACGCCGCGTCGCACCCGCACCTGCCAGTCCATCGCCGCAATCCGGTCCTTGATCACGTTGATCGCGCGCCGCACCAGCGGCGTCTCCGCAAACCGGCGCAGGTTCATCGGCGTGGGCTTGGGCAGGTGCTTGCCCGGGAACTGCACCGGGCTCAGAATCGCCGGCAGAGCCAGCGTCTTGCGCGCCGCCTCGGCCTCCGCCTCGACTTCCACTGGCCGCGCTCGCCGCATCCCGCCGTGATCGTCGCCGTGCCGCGCCTGCCGCCACATCTCCCGTAATTGTTCGCCTACCTTCACCAGGCACCTTCCTTTTGTGCGGTCCCACAAGGTCTAAACGCAGAACCGCCACATCGCAGGCGGCTTTTTCCTCAAGAAAAAGCCGCCTTGCGGCGGCGGAAGAAGCACGTACATTGTGGACCCGCTCGAAAAACAAAAGGCATGGCTATGGGCCATGCCTTCATTCACTCCTGAGAATCCGGGTTTTCAGCTTTCAGCCTTTGCGAATCCTGCTTCCATCGCTCCGGCCGCGTCTCTTGAACTCCTGAATTCCATCAACACGATTCATCGTACCGCGAAGCGCAATAATGATCGGCAAACTTCAAAAAAATATTTTCAGCGGCGCCGCCGATGACCTTACTCGTTCCCGCACATGGACTTAGAACCGTTTCGATGCTGCTCTTTCTATCTCCAAATTCTCGCCCGGCTCTTTACACGTGCAGCTCGCGCCGCGCCGTCTCCGCCACGCGGCCCATGTCCGAGGTGGTCAGCACGCGGATCCGGTGCTCCTCCATCGTCTCCACCCCAAACCGGTAGAGCTCCAGCCGTTCCGGCTCTTCATCCGTCGCTCCCACCCGGGCCGCCGGCTCGATCACCGCCGTCAACTCCAGCTCCGCCTTCTCCACGCGTTCCACGCCGGCGCGCAAGCCAGCCGCGGAAAATGCCAGCACCTTGGCCATCTCCAGGCCCGGATCAAAGCTGACCGCATGAAACATGCGCACGATCCCGTTGGGCCGGTACCCCATGTCGATGCGCAGCGGATCGCCCGGCCGCGTGTACTCCGACGCGGCAATTCTCTTGCGCAGAAGATCCCATACCCCGGCATGTTCGAACTCCGAGCGCATGCGCGCCTGGATCGCGGCGCGGCCGCTCAGCCTCGGCGTCCGCTCCCGCGCCGGAGCTTCCACGTAGAGCCGCATCAGCTCTTCCATTCCGGCCGGCAGGCTTTCGGCCAGGTAGGCCTTGGGTTCGGTCATCTGCACATTCAGCGAGAGTGACTCCTCGAGAAGCCGCATCAGCCGCCCTCCGGGCTCGGCCTCAAGCCGCCTTCTCAACTCGCCTTCCATGCCCTCGAGCAGCGCCGTGTCGGCATCCGGATCAAGGCAGCGCACTCGGCGCCAGTCGCGTGTGAAGCGCACTTCGATCTTCCCCGACCCGGCCTTTCCGCGCCCGCTCTTCCCCGCTTCGCCTGTTACGGATTCGATCTTTCCGGGCTCGTCCGTCTCAGCCGCTTCGCGCAGGATCACACCGACGTGCACGCACTCATTCCGCACCGCATCCGGCACGTACCGCAGCAGTTGAAACTCGTACGCACGCCTCTGGTTTCCAATCGCCATGTATTTCAGTTCACAGTCCGTAGTTCACAGTTCGTAGTTGGTGGCGCCTGGCTCGCGAATCGTGCACCGTGGCCGGTGATCGTTGGTCGTTGGTCGTTGGTCGTTGGTAAGAGTTCGGCGCCAATCTCCAAAGATCTCCGTTGCCTGCTCTCTGCTCTCCGTTCCCTGCTCTCTGTCCCCTGTCCCCTGTCTTTCTCAATTCACCCTCATCGTAATCCACTTCTCCGCTCTCTCCCACTCCAACTCCCTCTCTTTTTCCTTCATCCCCCATTTCGGAAATGGTCTCCTGTCCGACTTCCCGAACGCCTCCACCAGCTCCCGGATCCGGCTCTGTCGCCTGATCAGTTTCTCCACCAGCGTCTCCATCTCCGCCAGGTCGCCGCCGTACCATTCGGGAGGCACCGTGTTGGCCGTCTCCCATATCGTCTCCGCCGGCATCGTCTCCAGGCGCGTCAGCCATGGCTCAAAGGATTCCCATCCCGTGATTTCACGGTATACGTCGTTGCGATAGTAGACACCCCGCAGCGGCGCATCCTCAAAGCGCCACTCTCCGGCGTGAAAGCAGTAGCCGAAATCGATGAAGACCGCCTTATACCGGCGCTCCCTCTGCTTCCGCGCGAACACCGCCTGCCTCCCATTGGCATTGCCCGTCCACTTGTCCAGCGCCAGGATGCCGGCGAACTCGTCCATATTCCTGAGCTCTGCCATCTGCTCCTCGGGCAAAAAGTCCACCACCTGCCCCGGCATCGTTCCTCCCGCCAGGCGCGAACCGAATTGAAGCCCTGCCTGGCAGCGCATCTGGGTGTGTCCCAGGTCGATCTCCAGCTCGGGCGTGTTTTCGATCAGCCAGCTCGAGACTTCCACCAGTTCGGTCTCGGGCACTGTCAGTCCCGCGGCCGCCGCCAGTCGCGAGGCCATCAGACTCGTTGGCCAGCACGCGCCTGTGCTGCGGATTGTTCTGGAACTTGACCACGTACACATGGCCGTCCGCGCCCAGCATCAACTGGCCCTGTGCGCCGCCTCGCATGCGCCGGATCTGCTGTACCGCCAGAACCGCCAACCTCTGCCCCCGTTGTCCCGGATTCTCTCTCGCATTCTAATGCAGAGTTCAGTTCTCAGTTGTCAGCTCTTAGCTCTTAGCTTTCAGCCCTCAGCTTTCAGTCCCCCAACGCGCCGTGCATCGCAGAAAGCCGTTCGGCCTGCCGAAGAATCCAAACGGCGCGATCGCTGCGGCTCGGTTTCGCACAAAGTAGCTGACGGCTAAAAGCTAATGGCTAATAGCTGTTTCCCTGTTCCCTATTCCCTATTCCCTGTATTGGTCATCCTCTTCGCCTGCTCCTCCCCGTCCAGCACGCGAAACACCCCCTCAGCGAGCGCCCGCAGCTCGTCTTCGCCCGGATACACCGCCACCGGCGCGATCCAATCGATATAGTTGCGCAGCTTCCCCACCATCCGTTCCGAGTGCGCCATGCCTCCGGTCACCAGCACCGCGTCCACCTTACCTTCGAGCACCGCGGCCATCGCGCCCGTTTCTTTACCGATCTGGTAGATCATGGACTCAAGTACAGCCTCGGCGTCGCCTGCTCCATCGTTCCCGGATTCGATTCTCCGCTCCACTTCCCTCAGGTCGCGCGTACCCAGGTAGGCGTACAGCCCCCCGTCGCCAAAAACGTGCCGGTCGAGCTCAGTCTCCGTCATCTTCCCGCTAAAGCACAGCCGAATCAGCTCCCGCACCGGCAGCGACCCCGTGCGATCCGGGCCGAAGGGTCCTTCTTCAATCGAGTTGCTGTCCATCATGCGTCCGCCGCGATGCGCCGAAACCGTAATCCCGCTGCCCATGTGCACCACGATCAGCCGCATCTCCTCGTAGCGCCTTCCCTGACCGCGAGCGTGACGCCGCGCCACCGCCTTGGTGTTCAGAGCATGGCCGATAAACGACCTTCGAATTAGCGGCGAGCCCGAAAGCCGTGCGCAATCCTGCCACTCATCCACCGTCACCGGATCCACAATGTACGCATCCGCTCCCGCCGCCCGCGCAAAGCGCAACGCCAGAACCGCGCCCAGGTTCGACGCATGCTCGCCGCGCCGCGCGCGCTTCAGCTCCTCCACCATCGCGTCGTCGACAAGATACGTCCCGCATTCCATCGGCGGCAGCAGGCCTCCTCGTCCGGCCACCGCGGCCCACGGCGGGTGCCCCATCCTAAACGCGTTCTTCGCGTTTAGGGTGGGAGAGGAGCTATCCACTGCCACCGCTTCACCATTTGGACTGTATCCAGCCTCAACCAGCGCCGACTCGATCAGCCCCGCGCGATACTCCAGCCGATCCAGCATCGGCCTCCCTCGGAACCGCGCGATCTCGTCATCTCCGTGCTGAATGTTGCGCACCATTTCCTCGCCCGCGCGCGTAAAGATGCCGAGCTTCGTCGACGACGTTCCGGGGTTCAGAACCAGGACCCTCTCGTTGACTCTTTCGTTCTCGCCGCTCACACTCTGCCTCCCCGTCGATCTCAGGCGCCCTTGAGTGTACCGCGCCCTCCGGCCCGCGCGCTGTGTCCTCCGCACTTTCCGTTAAGTCATTCCATAACATTGGCTTACCGATTGATGAGTCACAATTCTCCGGTCTTTGAACCCATTCCGTGCTACACTGACTGTAATCGTAGAATTCGATCTGAAGTTCTTGCCTGTTCCGAGTTACCGCTCCACACGCAAACACTTCCACATTGCGTTCAGCGGTAAATCAGTTTGAAGGAGCATCACAATGGAACAAGGCACAGTGAAGTGGTTCAATGACGCAAAAGGTTTTGGTTTTTTGAGCCGTGAAAACGGCGAGGACGTTTTCGTCCATCACACCGCCATCAAGTCCACAGGTTTTCGGTCCCTCCAGGAGGGCCAACGCGTCCAGTTCGACGTGACCAAGGGCCCCAAGGGATGGCAGGCTGAGAACGTTCAGGTCATCTAAGACGGATGACTGAAACGATCCGGAACTGGCGACAGATCCGGAATTAGAAAGTTCGGGACAACCAACAAGTTCGGAACCAATAAAAAGAGGGACGGCGAAACTGCCGCCCCTCTTTTGCGTTTGGCCGGAACTGGATTGCCTTCCGCCCCCTGTGAACTACGAACTGTGAACTGTGCACTGCCTCTACGCCGCCGGAATCAGCTTGTCCGCCGCCTTCGGATGCAGGCCTCCCTCGGGAAGTTCATGGTCTCCCAGGTAGAGCAGGACATTGTTGATGGAATCCTCGAAACGCGAGCCCGATTTGTGCGTGACTCTTACGCCTTTTGAGACCAGGCGGCAGACTTCAAAGCGATTCATTCCTCGCGCAAGTGCGCGGTGTACCTGATCAGATCGCATAACGAACTCCGGCGAACAAGGTGATTGTTGCGTGGAGAAGCGAAGCTCGTCAGAAGCGTGGTGGCAGCCGGAGCCGAGCAGGCCGGGCACTTATGTCGGTCTGTCTCCATTGTACGCTGCAATCGCTTGCTGCGCCGCGCATCCGCCGCTCATTGCAATCGCCGCGCTTTCGTCCGCGCCGATCCACCTGCTAACATGAATCTCTTGAAAGCCCGCGCCGCGGGCTCCCTCAAACACTCGATGGAAAGAGGTTATCGTGGCCGATACCACAAAGATCAAAGACAAGGCGGAACGCAAGAAGATCAAGCGCGCAGCCCGCAAAAAAGCTGCCCCCAAGGCCAAGCGGACCACTCCCCGCGGCTCCCTCAAGAAGAAGGTCAAAAAGATGGTTCGCGGCCAGTCGAAGCGTTAAAAACAACCATTAGCTCTTAGCTGCCAGCTTCTAGCATCACTACGCTGGAGTAAAGATTTTGCCTCAGCAGAAGAAAGCTGGCAGCTAGTAGCTAGAGGCTAGAAGCTGCTTTTCAGGAGCCCTGCACTGCCCAGCCAGTTCTTCGCCCGAAAGTCGATTGACAAGCTCATCAGCGACTCCGAGGAGCCCGAGCACGCGCTGAAGAAGAGCCTTGGCCCGTGGTCTCTCACCGCGCTCGGCATCGGCGCCGTCATTGGCTCGGGCATCTTCACCGTCATCGGCACGGCGATCTCCGGCGAGCAACTTCCTAACGCCACCATCACCGATACGCCGCTCATCCACTACGCCATTACGCACACCGCGCTCGCTGGGCGTCCCGGCGCCGGCCCCGCCATTGCGCTCTCCATGGTGCTCGTCGCCTTCGTCTGCGCTCTCACTGGCCTCTGCTACGCCGAGGCTGGCCTCCATGATTCCCATCGCCGGCTCGGCCTACACCTACACCTACGCCACCCTCGGCGAGCTCATCGCGTGGATCATCGGCTGGGATCTGATCCTCGAGTACGCCGGTTCCAACATGAGCGTCAGCGTCGGCTTCGCCGCGCACATCGTGGACCTGCTCGATTGGTTCGGCCTCCATCCCAGCGCGCGATGGATTTCGCCCGCCTATCTTCCCGACGGCCTGCAGGATCTTGCCGGCAACAATATCTACAACCCGGGCTGGCACTTCGGCTTCAACATCCCTGCCTTCCTCATCGTCATGTTTATCACCGTCATTTTGGTGCGCGGCATCCGCGAGTCCGCCTCCACCAACAACATGATGGTCGGCTTCAAGCTCATCGCCATCCTCATCTTCGTCTTCTCCGTCATCAGCTTCATCCATCCCTCCAACTGGCATCCCTTCATGCCTAATGGCTGGTCCGGCGTACTGACCGGCGGGTCGATTATCTTTTTTACCTACATCGGATTCGATTCGGTGTCCACTGCCGCCGAAGAATGCCGCAATCCCCAGCGCGATCTTCCCATCGGTATCATCTCCACCCTCGTCGTCTGCACCGTGCTCTACGTCGCCGTCGCCGTCTGTCTAACCGGACTCGTGCCCTGGCAATCCATGGTTGGCGACGCGGCACCCGTCGTCAACGCCCTCAAGAAGCTCTCCGTCCTGCCCGGCGGCCACCCGCTCTACTGGATCCGCCTCATCGTCCTTCTCGGCGCGCTCATGGGAATGATCTCCTCCATACTCGTCTACCAGATCGGCCAATCGCGTGTCTGGTTCTCCATGTCCCGCGACGGCCTCTTGCCCAAGGTCTTCTCCAACGTTCATCCCCTCTTCCGCACGCCCGCATTCTCCACGTGGGTTGCCGGAATCGTCGTCGCCATCCCCTCCGGCCTCTTTGACATTGGCACCCTCGCCGACCTGTCCAACATCGGCACCCTCTTCGCCTTCGTCCTGGTTTCCATCGGCGTCATCGTCCTGCGTTATCGCGATCCCCACCGCCGCCGTGGCTTCGTTGTTCCCTTCGGGCCCGTCATCCCCGGTCTCAGCGTTATCTTCTGCTTCCTGCTCATGGCCGGCCTTCCCATCATCACCTGGTACCGCTTCCTTATCTGGCTGGTCATCGGCCTGTTCATTTATTTCCTCTACAGCCGTCACCGCTCCGAGTTCGCATCCAATAAAACGTCATCCTGAGCGAGGCTGCTGCAGCGGCCGAGTCGAAGGACCTGCATTAGAATCTTTCTCAGTCAGAATGTCGTGTAGACTCCGCAGCCTCAGACCGCGCCATCTCGCTAACTTGCTGACTCGCTCACTCGCCGACTCGCTAACTTGCTGACTCGCTAACTCGCTGCCCCCTATGAAGACCTGGCAAAAAGCCGCCCTCATCACCCTCGTAACCGTCGCCATCGGCGGCATCTATCTCTTTTCCGTCTTCGAGCATCGCCGCAATCCCGGCATTCTCCCCCAGACCTCGCCTGAGCAAAACCTCACCCCCGACGATGTCGCCGTGGTTCGCATGAAGTTCCCCACCTCCTTCGATGATGTCCTGAAGCTCCAGGGCACCACCGTCTGGATGAAGAACGGCTACACCATGCCGTATTTCCCTTACAAATCCGGTCATATCGACTTCACCAAAGACCAGGGGAAAATTCCATCGGCCCAGCGGCTCGACATCAAAAAAGTCATCAAGGCCGTTCCGCCCGCCGACGTTGACGACGGAATATCCCATGGCACCCGGCAAGCCTTCGCCGTCTTCGCGCTGCCACAAAGCCCGGACCTGTACGCCACCGTCATCGGCGCCATCGACGGCAGCCAGGAAGAATATTTCTGCGATGTGCTTTTCTATTACGACGACCCGCACACCATTTATGACAACTGGCCAAAAAACATCTGGGCCGCCGTCGACGCGCATCAGGTCATCCCGGGAATGAACGAGCTTCAAACCCGCATGTCCATCGGCCAAGATCAGGATGCCCAGCACGTCGACAGCTCCGACGAAGGCACCCGCACCATCACCTACAATCAAGCCGGTAAAAAGTGGACCATCACCTTCGTCAATAACAAGGCCACCAAAATCCAAACACCATAGCGCACCCCGCCGGAGCAGCATCATATTGGATTTGTCATCCTGAGCAACCGGTGTCTTTCCGGCGTCAAATTGTACCGCCGGCCTCCTGGCCGGCTGTCGTGCGGGCGTCCTCGCCCGCACAGACTCGTCAATCGGCGTCCAACCCAGAGCCCGTGGCCGGGTGCCCGGTCTCGACTTTGAGACCGGGGGAAGCACCGACGCCGTCGGCCCGCTGACTCGCGGATTCGAAGTTTTGACAGGGCACGGGCTGGTAGGTCGGGGATTTATCCCCGACTGTCGCGAATCGCGCTGAAACAACTGGGGCGCTAGCCCCTGAGGGACAATCTCTTCACGCTTTACCTCGACCCGAAGCGCGCGGTCTCCGCGCACGCTGTATCATGGCTTCAATCTCAAGGAGACCCCCTTGGCCTTCCACCGAAAGTTTGCTCTCGCCGCAATCCTCGCCTTCGCAGCCATACTCGCCGCGCCCGCCGTGGCACAGCAGACCGCCGCGGACCTGTTCGCCCAAGCCAAAGCCGAGGCAAAGGCCGAACACAAAAACATTCTGGCGGTGTTTTCCGCTTCATGGTGCGGTCCGTGCAAGCTCTATGAGCGCTTCCTCCAGGACCGGCAGATGAAACCCATCACAGAGGAAGCATTCGTGATTCAGCGCTTCGATGTCGGCGAGCGTCCCAACTCCGGTCACTCCGACACTCCCGGCGCCGCTGCCTTGCGCACGGCTCTCGGCGCCTCGGGCGAGCCCGGCTTTCCCTTCATCGTCATGACAGACAACGATGGCAAGCCAATCGTCAACTCCTACCGCAATGGCGATACAAACGCCAACATCGGCTATCCCGCCTTGCCTGAAGAAATCGACTGGTACATCGAGATGCTGAAACGCGCCGCGCCCTCACTGTCACCCGCTGACTTCGCCGCAGTCCGCGCCTGGCTCCAGAAGCATGCGCACGACTGAAACTGAAGAAACCACAACCGAGGTTGTCCCATCCTAAAGTTCGCCGCATTGCGCCCGGGTGCCCCACCCTCGCGGCGTATTTGTTCTTGCCGCCAGCTTGGGACGTGTCGGATGCCCACGGGTCCTCGTCTGCCGTGGCGGAGGGACCAGGGACCGCGCTAGTCCCGCTAACTCCGCTAGCACCGCGACCTCCGCTCACACCGCCGGCACCGCTAGAATTAAACTGTGACGGAAATCCAGTCCTTCATCCGCCGCCTGCCCAAGGCCGAGTTGCATTTGCATCTCGAAGGCACTATCGCGCCTGCCACCCTGGTCGAGCTCAGCGCCCGTCACGACGCCGTGCCGCTCACGTCACACGAAGCCGAGGCGCTTTACCATTTCTCCGACTTCACCGAATTCATTGAGTCCTTCAAAGCCGTCACGCGCCGCCTTCGCGATCCGGAAGACTACGAGATAGTCGCCTGGCATATGATGGAGCAGCTCGCTGCACAGGGAGTCGTCCACGCCGAGGTCTTCATCTCGGTCGGCGTCGTCTATATGTGGCGCAACTTCGATCCTCGATGCTTCGAGCCCATCTTCGCTGGCCTCGAACGGTCCCGCGAGCGCGCCGCACGCGAGCTGGGTCTCTCGCTTTATTGGATCTTTGACGCCGTCCGCCACTTCACGGTCGAAGAAGCTGATCGCGTCTTTCGCAAAGCCGCCGAGATGCGCGAGCACTACCCCTCCATCATCGGTATCGGTCTCGGCGGCGACGAGCGGCGTTCCGGCTCCGAGCCCTTCCGCCACCTTTACGCGCGAGCCCGATCCGCCGGCCTCCGCCTCACCAACCACGCCGGCGAAACCACCGGCCCCGAAGCCATCTGGGAAGCGCTGGCCATCGGCTCCGAGCGCATCGGCCACGCCCTATCGGCTATCCAGGACGAGAATTTGCTCCAGGAGTTGAAAGCGCGGAGCGCAGCACTTGAACTCAATCCCAGCTCCAATGTCCGCACAGGCGTCTGCCCCTCCTTCGCCGCCCATCCTCTTCGACGCTACTTCGATCGCGGCCTCCTCGTCACGCTCAACTCCGACGATCCGGCTTTCTTCGCCTCCGATCTCGCCAACGAGTTCCTCCTCGCCCATACGCAGCAGGGGTTTACCCGCGACGAACTCCGCCAGCTCGCCGCGAACTCCTTCCGCGCCAGCTTTCTTCCCGAATCCGAAAAAGCCTCATGGCTGGCCCGAATTAACACTTTCGCGTAAGGTACCTCCGTGTTTTCCGCACCGCTCGTCACCTCGGCTTAACCCAACCTGCGCTATCATGTGAGCGTGGGAGGCTTGAGTTCGATGTCCGCCGATCTTGAATCTGAATTCCTTGTTCCAGACTCTTCCGAACCGGAAAAATCCGGCTCTACTGCCTTGAAGGTCATCACTTGGTTCTCCGTCGGTATCGCCGTCGCCGCCGTAGGCATCTTCGTCGGTGCTGAACTGCGCAACCGCTATCGCTTCAAGAAGCGCACTCCCTACGACTTTTATTCCAACGCCGGCTCGCAACAGGCAAGCGAATTTGGCGTCGGCGTCTAGCACACCGAGTCATTTATTCGTTAAACGAGAATATTGTCATCCTGCGCGGAGTCTGGCGCGTATTGTGCGCCAGTCCAACTCAAGACACCAAGCACTGGATAGTAGCGCGCCAATCCTTAACCTTTGCCCAACATGCTGCCTTCGGGTGGCATGTTTGCGTTTACGGCCAATCGCACTTCCGCGTCACGTTTCTGAATTCGCATCCAAAATGAAGATGCCATCCTGAGCGGAGCCCGCCGCGGCGGACGGAGTCGAAAGCCTGCCCTGAGCGAAGATCGTCCGCCGCGGCGAACGATCGGAGTCGAACGGGGATCTGCATTGACCACCGGCGAAGCCAACCCATCACAAAAACTGGGTGCCCCACGTCTCGATTTTGAGACGTGGGATACCACCATCATCTATCGCGGAAGAACCCTGAAAACTTCCTCGTGCGCGGCGAGCTAATGGCTAATAGCTAAGAGCTAAAAGCTGTCTTCGTCACTTCGTCCCGATCAGCCGGATCCGTGCCGTAAATGCTCGCCCCTGCAATTCGCTGAAGGTTCCAAACCCCGGTGAATCCACCACATTGTTCACCACTGCCGGATCCGCAGCGTTCGTCGCATTTTGCATGATTCCTCGCAGTCCCCAATACTGTCCGCGGAAGTGAAACTTCCATTCAAGTCCCGGGCTGAAGTTCACGAAATCCGGAAAGCGCTGACCTCCCGCCGCGCCCGCCACTTCCTGCGCCGCATTCACCGCCGTATACGGAAACCCCGTATGCTCGTCGAGCAGATAGACGAAATCCCACCGCTTTCTTAGCATTTTCAGCGGCACCGGCAGCCATCCCCACGAAATCACTCGATTCGGCACGTCCCACGGCAACGGCCCGCTCTGTTGCGGACCCAATGGCGATGGCGTAGGCAGGTAGTCGAGAGCCGCGTTCGTCCTCGCCGCGGAATGAGTGTATGACACATACACCGTGTAATCATTCTTGAAATACTTCCGCGCGTCGAATTCCTCCGAGCTGTAGCGATCCTCCCGCGCGTTGGTCAGTAGATAAGCTCCCGCCTGCGCCGTCGGGCGCGTCAACGCAAACGTGAACACGTTCGTCGTCCGCTTCTCCATGAAGTTTGCGCCCGCGTCAATTCCCCACGGCAGCTTCCGCTCCAAGCCCACGCTCCAGTTCAGCGCCATCGGCGCATGCAGTGTGCTTCTATCTGAGGCAAATGTCGACTCCTCCGCCGGTCCCGTCGGCGTCACTCCATCCGCTTCGTAATAAGTGTCGGATCGAATCCCGGCATACGTCTGCGCCAGATCGTAAAGGTATGTGTGCTCGTAGTAGAGGCCGATCCCCGCCGAAATCTTTGTCGTATTCTTGTCTCCCGGCGGCGCAAACACCAGAGCCAGCCTCGGAGCCGCCAGCAGCTTCCGCACAATCTCATCCCAGTCGAATCGCAGTCCCGGCTCAACCAGCCACCCCTTCGCCGGTTCCCAGCGGTCCTGTATATATGCGCCGATCTCCCCGTTATGCATCGTGAAGGCCGGGGCAGGCGCAAATACGCTCTGCCTCTCGAGCGTCCCATCCTCGCGCAGATAACTCACCGGCGTCCTCGTCTGCCTTTGGTCATAGGCAATGTGATCCAAATCCAGTCCCGCCTTCACATCGTGGCGCCCCAACCACTGCCGGGGTGGCAGATACAAAGTCGCGGTCCCCTCCAACCTCTGTGATCGCCCGCTCAAATTCTCAAAGTAGCTGCCCTCCGTCTGCTCCGGCGTGTACTCGTAAGGCGCGCTCCCGTGCGGTTCGTATCCGTCGCCGATGCTCACCAATCCCGCTCCCACATCAAGCAGCGCACCTCCGGCAAAGCTCTGCTGGTCGCGCACATACGGAAACCACGCAATCGTGTTCCTCTTCACCGTGCTCGATTGCGGCACGAGCGACGAAATGCCGTCGTAGGGCGAATGATAGTTGTTGTAAAGCAGGCCGCCGGTCAGTATGTTCGCCTGGGTCGCGTTCACCTGTACCTTCACCAGATTGCTCCCGCGCACCAGCTCGTCGGTATTGGCATTAGCCGGCAGGCTCGGAGATATAGATGTTGTCCCACTCCGTCTCTACGCCGTCGTACCACCAGGCGCGATCGCGCTTCAACGGCCCGCTGAGCGTAAACCGCGGAACAAATTTGTCGAAATGGAGCCCATTCACTTCGCGAAACGACGGAATAAAATCCGTCACGTTAAAGCGGAACTTGTTGTCGCCCATTCCCGTGTAGAAAGCGATCACGCCGCCGGTCGCCCTCCCAAACTCCACCGGATACCGCGTGCTCTCCTGATCGATCGTTCGCACCACATCCGTGCTCACCCTCAGGCTCAGCGAGCCTCCCTCCGGAGCGCGAATGTCGAATCCATCCATCGTGTCCAGCGTCTCCCATGTCTCCGAACCGGCCACGTGCGCCTGCCCCGTTTCGTCCTGCACCACGCCGGGATTGAAGGGCAGCAAATTGCGAATGTCGCGCGAAGTTGGATACGGAATATTCACAATTTCCGCCGTATTCATCGCGCTCTGGTCTGAGACCTGTTGCGTATCGATGCCCGGCGTCGACGCCGTGACATTCACCTGCTGGCGCACAATCTGCTCGTGTGCAATCACCACTCTCACGCTGCTTAGGCTCGCATCGACGCCGATCTCATCGGCTTTATAAAAACCAGCCTTCTCCACGCTGATACGGTACGGCTCGCCGTCTCTCAGACTCGAATCCGCCGTTTCCCGCGTAATCGGTCCACAGTCGCGTTGGCTCCGCTCCCGGCTCGGCAATCGTCACCTGGGCGCCTTCCACCGCCTGGCCGTTTTCATCGACGACCGTCACCGTGACGCGCGCGCTAACCGCCTCTTGCTGACCACACGCAATCCCGCACGCGAGACCACAGACCAGCATCGTCCAGCTCAAACGCGCCAACCGGGCCCGAACCCGCCGGATGGGGTCCCTTTGCATCATGAAGAGTCGTCGAATTCCCCTCAAATCGTCCGCCTCGCGGCAAGTATAGCGCCAACGCAACCCACGCGGATCATCCGGAGAATGAGACCGTACACACCGATCCACGCTGCGAAGATGACCGAAACGTCATGCGCTAAGGTCCGCTCTGGAGGGTCGCTTCTCTCTTGATAGAGGCCTGGAATCTCTTACGATCCGTGCTGGATTTCGAAGTTGCAATGCTGCGCGATCTTTCCTGCCTGCCCTTCGTCTGGGTTCGTATCGGAGTGCCTCGCATAAACCCAGAGATAGAAAATTCCCATGGCAAGCAGAACCAGCGGGACCGGCCGCGCCAGCGTGAGCGTGAGGAGCTGGCCCAGCAATCCCGGCGTAGACGCACGCAGGTGAGCACTTTCGAGGGCAAGAAACTGCACCGGAAAATCACCGGTAAAGACGGCTCCTCCGCCGGTGAAAAGGAGCGCAAGCCAGGATGTTGGTCCGCCCTTGGCCCAGAGCATCGCAAAAGCTGGAAACGCCAGCAACAAAAGGCTCGTGTCGTGCAGCCGGTGATAGAGCGGCAGCATCGATAGAGCCGCAATCGACGCCAGCGCCAGCCAGGCCCCCTCTTGCGAAAAACGCCTTCGCACCGTGGTGATCGCCCAAACAAGCAGCAGAGGTCCGCACACAAGATAGGTCAATAGGTTGTAAAACCGTGGATCATCCGTGAAAACGCTGAAAGCGGTTTGCAGGCTGATCATGATGGCGCCGTGGACCCGCGGATCCAGGCCGGCAGGGCCAGGATCGTCGGTATTGCCGTGCACAGAAGCCGTCTGAAGGTTGGCGTGCAACTCGCCCATCCAATGCGGCGCAACGTGCCATACCCAGATTGCCGCCGGCACGATGACCACGGCTGTCAACGCCAGAGTTTGCCACGCGCGCTTCCGATAAGGGCCTCCGGCCAAAAAAAAGAAGAGCCAGACCAGCCCCGCAACGTGCGGCTTGCACACCATGCTGAGCGCCAGGCAAAGAACGCCTAACGGCACAAAACGATCTCCAAGAAAACACCAAACCGCAATTACGCATAAACTCACCGCAATGCCGGCTGGATTGCCGATTTCCAGGAGCATCTCGCTTTCAATCAGAAAAAGCCCGATTAGTGCACCTGAGATCACCGGAGCATCTCGGGCCCCGATACTCCACAACAGATAAGACGCCAGGATGAAGCTTGTCGCAATCGTCACCATCCAAAGCACGTGCCCCGCGCCCCACGGAAGCAGCGCGAAGGGGATAACGAGGGCAAGCATCGTCGGCAGGTTGACACAGATCATCACCACATGGTGCAGCGGCTCCGCGGCCGACGCGTACACCTTCGCGTCGTTCTGAAATGTCTGCACCAGGTCGCTCGTTCGGTATGGATCGGCGTGCCGCAGCAAACACCGCGAGCCATAATAGACACTTCCGAAATCCGCCATCGAGTCGGGGGAGACGCGTTCGAGAGCGGAGCCCAGGACCACAAACAGCAAGCTGCCGAGCACGAACCAGGTGAGACCATCGAAGCGTGCTCTCTTTGCGACTTCCTCACCGGCGTCGGTTGCCACGGTCTTCGTCATCGCGATTCGGGTTTCAAGCGAGCGATCGTGTTCTCAGGCTTGCTGCCTCGAATAACTGACCAGGGCCTTGAACAGCGACTGCCGACGAAGAAGCGCTTCGCCCAGAATATGAACAGATCTCGCAGCGACTCGATAATCACTTTCGGATTTCCTGAAGTCGCTTCCCCGGCAATACGAGGATGGTAGTCGATTTCTACTTCCTTGATTCGGAAACCCAATTCATGGGCGCGAATAAGGATCTCCGGGGCGATAAATACGGTGCTGCGCGACGTTGGCCGCGCCGCTTCCAACACCTTTTTCTTATAGAGCTGCGTGTAGTTGTAATCCTGGAGTTTGGGCTCAAAGAGCAGTCGAAGCAGGCCTCGGTTCACCTTCGATGTCAGCTTGCGATACGGTGTATAACCCGCATGCGTCTTTCTTGCGGCAACCACGACGTCCGCTTCATCCAAAAGGGGCAGCAGGATGTCCAGATCGCGCAGATCGAGCGGATAGTCCATTGCGTTCTGGATCACCAGCTCGCCCTTTGCGCACTGAAACCCGCGATAGAGAGCCTCTCCGAACCCCATATTCCGCGGATTATGCAAAACATTAATCTCCGGATGGATCGCGGCAAGTTCTTCCGCAATCGAACCGGTATCATCCCGGCTGCCGTCGTCGATGATGAGAAGTTCAAAGTTCTCGAAGCGCGGACACATCGCCTCCAGCGATCGTTCGATTGCCCGCCGGATATTCGCCGCTTCGTTGTATGCGGGGAAAATGACAGTGATGCTTCTCCGCTCCGTTGCCGGGCGGCTTTGGCGTGAACAATAGATCGCGGATTCGTCCACTACAAGCATCATTTGCTAACAACCTCTCCAACTTCACCGAGGGTGTTTGATCTCTGAGTAATATTCCTTGCTCACTTTTCTTCCCGTGGTGCCAAAACGTGCCATGCGGGTCAATCCGGTTTTGTGGGCCGTAAAACAGAACGTCGTGGCCACAACACCGAAACCATACTTCACGCTGCGCTTGAAGTTGATTGAGGATGCCTCCTCAAAATATTTCGTCGGGCACGAAATCTCGCCGATGCGAAAACCAAACATCACCGCTTGCGCAATCATTTGATTGTCGAAGACAAAATCGTCCGAGTTCTCGAGCAACGGCAGCGTTTCCAGCAGTTCCCGCGAGAAAGCCCTGAATCCGGTGTGATACTCCGAAAGCTTCACGCCTAAAAACACATTTTGAAAAGCAGTCAGCAGGCGGTTGGCAACGTACTTGTAAAACGGCATTCCGCCCTTCAACGCCCCGGCGCCCAGAATCCGCGATCCCAGCACCATGTCATACACGCCGCTTGCGATCATTCCCGCCATTGCCGGAACCAGCGTCGGCGTGTACTGGTAATCGGGATGCAGCATCACCACAATGTCTGCCCCCGCCGCCAGCGCCTCCCGATAGCAAGTCTGCTGGTTGCGCCCGTAACCGTAATTAGCGTCGTGAACGAACGTCTGAACGCCCAGCTCGCGCGAAAGCTCCGCCGTCTTGTCCTTGCTCGAATCATCGACCAGGATCTTGATGTCCACCACGTCAGAAAGCTCGCGTACAGTCTGCTCCAGCGTCTTCTCGGCGTTGTACGCCGGCATCACCACCGCGATCCGCTTTCCGTTGATCAAAGTTCCAACCCCTCGAAAGTCCAGCCCATGCGGTTTGCTCGCTCATCCGGCATCAGTGGGTGCTAACTCCGCTAACTCCGCTTTCCTCGTACGGCTCAATCCGCGCCGGGATTGCATCCGGCTCTACCAGCCAAACTCGCCGATCCGGGTAGTAGTGGATCAACTCTAAATTATCTGCAGTGTCCATCTCCCTCGCCCATACGACTTTGGAACCATCGATGTCAGCACCGTTGTAGACCCATTCATCCTGCGGATTGTGGTCCGGACCGTACCGGACGATAGCCAGCTGGCCCCCCGGCAGCCCCTCTAATCGCGACTCGATTTGCGCCCGTTCCTCGCCAAAGTGCTGTGGCCCAAACCAGACGAAGTGCCAGTTCCCAGGGTCCCACTCCGGCGGTCCCTGGTGCAGAGGCTCCGCAACCACCCTGACTACGGCCATAGCCAGGCAAGCTACGATCGTGAATCGCACCAGGGCAAGACCGACTGGGCTGCGTCCGGACTTCCACACCCGGAGGTGTCGCATCATTTGCAAACCGATCGCATAAAAAGCCGCGGTAAAGGGGGCTAAATAGTACGGAATCACATAGATTTCAATCGCGACTCCAACCGCCAGAACCAGTACGCAGACCACGAGGAACCTGATTCGCCGATCCATCAAGACTCGCCGCACCGTGAAAAGCGGCGGCAGGAGGCAGAGCCCAGCGTAAAAAAGCAAATTGAACGCGGCCTTTTCGATGGTTGCAGGCAGAAAGCCTCTCAGGGAGTGCACTCGCTCGTACAACGGAAACTCAATTCCCTCGTAAAAGTTCCGCATCGCCGCGTGCCGGTAGACGGGCGCCGGATGTGGCCGTTGCCAAACGTAATACGGAGTAATCGCGTACTCCGCGCGATCCACGGTGTAAGGCAGAGTCAGCGGGCTCCCGAAGGCTCGGTAATCGTAGTAGCCCAACCACGCTAGAGTCGCTCCCACCACGAGCAACGGAACCACCGCACGGCGCGCCAAAATGCCCAGCGGCGGACGGTTCTTCCCTTTGAAAGCCCATATCCCGATAGCAACCGCCACAGGCAGACAAAGCAATACACCCTCGTACGGCCGCGTCAGAATAAGAATCGCGATTCCGATACTCATCCACAATCCGTATCGAAACCTTCCCGTCTTCATCAGCCGCGGCAGGCTGCCCAACACCAGCGCTCCACCAAGCGCGCTCGGCAGGGCAGCGGTATGGTGAGTGTTGATCCATAAACTAAACAGGCCCAGCCGCAATACCGCAAGCACCCCTCCCAGCAGCGCCCACCTCCGCGGCAGCCATCCTTGCAGCATCCACACCAGCCCGGCGCACATCAGTCCATCCATTGCCAGCTCGGCCAGCCATGGCTGACCAAACAGCACTTGACCGGCCGCAAACATCAGCCCTTGTCCGGGGAAGTACATCGATTGATACGTCGGCTGCATCGTGATGTGGATGCTCTCGAAGTGTTTCCACATCGCAGGCGTGGGATTGGTCAGCCTGCCGTGTGCGAATGTGTCGCTGGCTAGCAGGAAACTGAAATCGTCGGGCACAAACGGCAGTGGAATGGGAAACAGGGGAAGCAGAGCCTGCGCGCAGCACAATCACGCTTGCGCCCACTCCGGCTACCGTCCAACCCTCGCTGCGCGCCAGGCGGGCAAAGGTTCGCTCACTGCGCTTGAAGAACTCGGCGCCAAGCTTAGGCCACACGAAAGCGAGCGTGACCGTGATCAGAGTAAGGACAAATTCACTTCCCAGCAGGAAATGATTTGGTCTTACGTCGGAAGGAAGCACCATGACGGATCGTAACCTCTCAGCAGCGTGGAAAAACTGAAAAGATCGGGCATTGGCGCCGGCCTGTATCCCGGCGCGCCTTTTGCGCGGTAGGTGAACTTTTCGAACTCGTCAAAGGGCTGCTCCGTGATCCGCCGCCGCCGGCTCGCAGAGCGATCCGCCCAGGTCGGCCGATCCTCGGTTTTCCACACGCATTGCGTCCGCCCTCAGGTAGGCCCACAAATAGAAAATCCCCATCGCCAGCAACGCAATCGATTCCGGCCGCAACAGCACCACACTCAGCAACTGCCCTCCAAAACCCGCTTGGCTCACGTGCAGGGAATTGGCAATCGTCTTGAAAACCGCTAGGGGAAAATCTCCCGCAAACAGGACTGCTGCCGTAGTGATCCAAAACGCCGCCTTTCCCCGCCCGCCACGCTCCGCCCACAGCATGCAGCACGGTGGAATCGCCAGCATCACCAGTTTCGCGTCCCACGGCCGATGGTACGTAATCAGCAACGTGAAAGCTGCGGCGCTTGCCAGCGCCAGCCACGCCTTGGAGATGGAAATGCGCGTCCGTAAAGTCCAAATCGACCAGACGATCAACGCTGTTCCGCAGATCAAATAAGTGGTCAGGTTATAAAACCGCGGGTCGTCGCGGAAAATACTGATCGCCGCCTGGAGATCGACAACCGTGTAAACGGAATGCCCTGAGAAGGAGTTCGGCCCGGGCTCGTTCATTCCGCCCCGTGCCGAGATCGCCGAAAGATTAGCGCTCCAATCGTGCATCCAGTGCGGCGCGATATGCGAGACCCACAGCACCGCCGCCAGGCCGATAACAACCGTGATCGCCACGCTCTGCAACGCCCGCTTGCGATAAGCTCCGCCGGCCAGTAGGAAATAAAGCCAGACCAGTCCCGCGTCATGAGGTTTGATAGCCAGACTGAGCCCAAGACACAGAACTCCGATCCACACAAAGCGATCTTCAAGCAGGCACCAGACCGCGATTCCACAAAGCCCCACCACGATTCCGGCCGTATTCCCCGCGGCAAAAATCGACGCGCAATTGACTGCCAGAATGCAGGCCAGGAATGTCGAAACCTGCGGCGCGTAGTTCGCCCCGGCCCTCCACATCAGCAGGATGGCGAGAATGAATGCGCAGCCCGTCAGCAGCATCCAGAGCACGTGCGCCGGCCCCCATGAAAGCAGCGCGAAGGGCGCTACGATCACGAATGTGGTGGGCACATTCACATAGAGTGTGATCCCTTGCAGATTAAACGGCGTATCCGCGGGACGCTGGCCGTCCTCCGAAAGATACTCGCGTTCAAGCTCGCTTACGTTGTATGGATTATGCTCGTGGATTAGGCATCGGGTGCCCGCGTACACGGCTCGGAAATCGATCCAGGCGTTCCCGCCGCGCCCGATCGAAATACCCCACAGAACCGAAATCGCGACCGACAGCAGCACCCAGATCAAGCCATCGCGGTGCCATTTTCCCATGCTCGGCATCTCGCCTCATTCTAGCGGTCCGTTCGCCGGTCTTTCCGCACCAAAAAACACGGGAGAGTCAGGCTCGGCAATGGAGGCACTTGGCCGGCCCGTCTCTCCAGTTGAACCTGCTGAATTGTCGGTGTCTTTATTGCCAGGGCCTTGGCGCCCTGTTTGGGTCACGATGCCCTTCTCCATCCCTAGGCGAGCGACCCGCTGATGTTGCTGAAGATGATGTTCACGGCCCCGGCCATTTTTCCGATTCCGGAAATGCATACCAGCGCAATCAGCGTAACCAGCAGCCCGTACTCCACCAGATCCTGGCCGTCCTCGCTTTTTTGGAGCGCCTGGAGCTTCAGGTACAGCTTCAACAATGCTCTGTTCATGGCTCGATCCTCCAAGTCGGTAATATCCGCTTCAACCGGCCCGCGTATTCCCTCTTGTGGCGCAATTCCGCGTGCCTATTTCGAATGTGGGGATGTGGAATGAAGCTAAAGGACGGTTCAGCTGGATGCTTCTTGTCTTGCTCTTTTAAACAACTTTATCTTTGTGGGAGGAGTGCGCTTCGGCACGGCCGGGAACGTAACCCTCCCACAAAGATTCCTGAGGCCCCTGAATCGATCAGACATTCGCCAACTATACCAGCGAGTTGCTGATGTTGCTGAACACCGAGTTCACTGCTGACGATACATTGCCGACGCCCGCGATGCAAACCAGAGCAATCAGCGCAACCAACAGCGCATATTCAACCAGGTCCTGACCTTCTTCGCCGTTCTTCAGACCCTGGAATTTCACGTACAGGTTCAGAAGCAAGCTTTTCATTTCAACCCTCCAAAGGGATCTTCCGGCCTGTGCCGGGGAAGCGGGCCGATACAATCTCTCGCGGTCGTGCGGTCAAGGTCTTGGGTCGTGCCCTTGCCCGGTTACCTTCTGCTCTTTTACGAGCGGTCGGCCTTAACGCTAAAAGGCGCGTTCGGCGCTTTGCCGGTTGCGCGCCCTCTCGCGAAAGGTACTGAGGTTCTGGAAAAGTCGTGCTGGTCGACTACGCCAATGAGTTGCTGATGTTGCTGAACACGCTGTTGACAGCCGTAGCAACCTTGCCGACGCCGCCAATGCACACAAGAGCAATCAGGGCGACCAGAAGGGCATACTCGACCAGATCCTGACCTTCCTCACGGGCCATCAGGGTCTGCAATTTCACATACAGCGACAAAAGTAGATTATTCATTCGTTTTTCTCTCCGAGAGCTAGATTTTCCCAGCCTCAGCCGGGCGCACTCTAACTAGCATCTGGCGTGCCATTCTCAGAGCTCAAGATCTTTCCTTTATAATCAATGCTTTACAGTTTTTCCCCATTTGGGAAATGGCGCAGGACGTATACACCTGTTTGCAGCCGCCAGCGCGCAGGCTAAAGCCGTTTACATTACCTAAGTTCGAGTGATAGTGCGTCGCGCCGTTTCTCCAGCCGGCGCACTGATCAGCGATTGCAGTTCGACGCTCAATTCGGTTATCGGTTCGCGCAGCGCCCTCCCGCGTGCATCAACTGCAAATCTTGACTCCACGCATGGGGATAATTCGTTTTATTGAACGTCCTCTTTCAATCGACTTCCATCGCGAAATATAAGACAATGGGCCCCATGGTCAGCAAGCTGGATCATGCTCCAGCGCATCGCCCCGGCGAACTCGCTGAGCTTGCGATCGCCACCGTCGCCGGCTTGGCGATGGCCGTCACCATCCTCTACATCTTTGCTGTCCCCGTTGCCGGAAAGTTGTCCGCCAGTCGCGACTTCCTTTCCTACTGGGCCACCGGCGTCCAGCTCGTTCATCATCACAATCCGTATGATCGCGATGCCATCTGGGCCATCGAGCATGCCGCCGGGCTTGACCCCCGCACCGTCCTCATCATGCGCAACCCGCCCTGGGCCCTGCCGATTGCCTATCCCCTCGGCCTGTTCGGCTTGCGCTTTGCCGGAATCCTCTGGACCCTGCTGCTCCTCGCCTGTTTGCTCGTCTCCATCCGCATCCTTCACGAGCTTCATGGCTCACCACCCACTCGCATCCACTGGCTCGGCTTCGCCTTTACCCCAGCCATCATCTGTCTCACCATGGGCCAGACCGCGCTCCTGGCGCTCCTCGGTCTGGTCCTTTTTCTCCGCTTCTATCGCTGTCACCCCTTCAGCGCCGGAGCCGCGCTCTGGCTCTGCGCCCTCAAGCCGCATCTCTTGCTGCCGTTCGCTGTCGTGCTCGCGGTCTGGATCGTGCTCACCCGCGCCTGGAAGCTCCTCGCCGGCTTCGCCGCCGCCCTCGCCTTCACCAGCGCGCTCGCCACCTTCATCGACCCGTCAGCCTGGACCGATTACGCGCGCCTCATGCGCTCTCCCTCCGTCGAAAACCAGTTCATTCCCTGCCTCGCCGGAGCACTCCGCCATTGGCTCCGTCCGCACGCAGTCTGGTTGCAATACCTACCCGTCGCCCTCGCCTGCATCTGGGCCCTCGCCTACTTCTGGCGCCGCCGCGCTCATTGGGACTGGCTCTCCAACTCCAGCCCCCTCATCCTCGTCTCGCTTCTCGCTGCTCCCTATCTGTGGTTTTACGACCAGTGCCTCGCCATACCCGCGCTGCTTAGTGGCGCCTACGCCACCCGCTCCAGCAAAGTCCTCGCAGCTCTTGCTCTCCTTATCCTCGTCAACGACGTTGAGCTTTGCGCCTTCAAAATCACCTCAACACTCTTCCTCTGGACCCTCCCCGCCTGGTTCATCTGGTACCTCATTGCAAGCGCCACCGCAGCAAAGACATCCGACCCTGCACCCGCGCCCACTCCCGTCGCCTCCGTTTGACTGTCCACCGTTCACCATCCACCGTTCACCGTCCACCGCCCACCATCTCGGTTCGCGCTCATCGGCAGCGCCCTCAACCCATCACAAAAGGGGTTGCCCCATCCTGAAATCTCGGCACGCAGCGACGAGTTTTAGGGTGGGATCGCACTCCCATCGATCCGTCATCCTGAGCGACCGGAGTCCGCCGTGCGGACTTCGGGAGTCGAAGGACCTGCATGTGTTCTTTGGTGCGTGTGCCCCACCGTCCACCGTTCACCGTCTTGGTTCGCACCCAACACCGTCAACACCGCTTCCCTATAGCCCCACGCACGCCGCTCCTATAATTGCCATGACCCGATCCAGAAAGGCGCCTCTTCCGTGGCCAGCCAGCGCGATTTCACAACCCTCTTCATCGCCATTGCCTGCGCGCTCGGCGTTGTCTTCACCACTCTCTTTCTCAGCATCATGTCCTTCAATCCCGCCATCGTCGCTCGCCGCGACTTCATCGTTTACTGGGCCACCGGCCACCAGCTCGTCCAGCACGGCAATCCGTATGACCCTGATGCCATCAGCCGAATCGAGCACGATGCCGGCTTCCGCGGCCCCAGCGCCTTCTACATGCGCAACACTCCCTGGGCTCTCCCGCTCGCCTACCCCCTCGGTTACTTCTCGCCCACAGCTTCGGCGCTTCCCTGGTCGCTTCTCATGCTCGCACTCCTCATTGCATCCGTCCGCATTCTCTGGGCCCTCTTCGGTCACGCCGGCACTCATCTAGACTGGCTTGGCTACTGTTTTCCCCCCGCGCTCTTCTGCGTCATCCTCGGCCAGACTTCCATCCTCGTCCTCTGCGGCCTCGCTCTCTTTCTCCGCATCCACAAGTCGCACCCCTTCGCTGCCGGAGCCGCGCTATGGCTCTGCACCCTCAAGCCGCATCTGTTTCTTCCTTTCGCCCTCGTCTTGCTCACCTGGATCTTCGTTTCGCGCAGCTACCGCATCCTTGCCGGCGCCGTCACCGCATTCGCGCTCGGCGCGCTCCTCACTTCGCTCATAGACCCATCAGCCTGGAGCCAGTACGCCTACTACATGCGCACCTCGATCATCACGCGTGAGTTCACTCCGTGCATCGGCGATCTCCTTCGCGACCGCATCAATCCCTCTGCCGAGGGTATCGCCTTCATTCCCGCCGCACTCGGTTGCATCTGGGCCATGGCGTACTTCTGGCCGCGTCGCCATTCATGGGATTGGCTCGAGCACGGCAGCCCGCTCCTCCTCGTGTCTCTTCTCGTCGCCCCGTTCGGATGGATCTTCGATCAGTCCCTCGCCCTTCCCGCCGTCCTCTACGCCGTCTCGCGTAACGCTTCGCAGACCATGCTCTCCCTGCTCGCGCTCATCTATGTCCTCATAGAGATTCAGACTCATCTCGCCCTTCGGCCTTCACTCGGCTCTCTATTTATGGGTCGCGCCGGCGTGGCTCGTTTGGTATCTCTTCGCATGCGCGGGTGCCCCCGGCCCCTCGCACTCGGGGACGGGGGAAGTCACTCCCTCCGCCGTTCCGCCCCCCGCAGCCTCATGACGACATCAGCCTGGAGACCACCATGCGCCTGCTGAACATCCTCCAGAGTCCGGGCGTCCTCGGCATCATCGCCCTCTTCCTCTCCGTCATCTGGATGCTCCGCAACACCAAAGACAAAAACCGGCCCATGCTTGTCTTTGCCTTGGTCATCAATCTCTTCTACGGCGTTCTCTTCACCACGCTCATGAACTCTGAGGGTAGCCTTTTCCCCTGGCGATACGACCACGTACTTCTGCTTGTCAATCGTTCGCTCGGAATTCACGCCGCTTCAATCGCCCTCTCCCTTCAGGGCTTCATGCGCATCCCGCTCATGGTTGTCTACGACTTGATGCTTCCCATGATGATCGTCTGGCTTGTCGTCACCAGCTATCGCAACCGGCGTGTCTCCGTTGTCCTCGCCTACGTAGCCGAATTGGTGGTCGGCCCGCTCCTCTACGCTCTCTTTCCCGCCTGCGGTCCCATCTATGCCTTCGGCAAGCAGTGGCTCCATCCGCCGGCCGTCGAGCCCGTCGCCATCCGTCTCACCGGCATGCCCAACGCATTTCCCTCTCTCCACATCGCCACAGCGTTCATTCTGGTTCTCCTCGCTCCGGGCAAGCTCTGGAAGGCCATCGGCCTTGTGTTCCTCATCCTCACGTGCCTCGCCACGCTCTCCACCGGCGAGCATTACGTCATCGACCTTATCCCCGGCCTTGCATTTGGTGCATTCGCCGCTGCCGTCGGATCCAAAGACATCAAGCAGGCTTCGCTCTTCCTCTCCATAGCCCTCGCGTGGTCGCTCGTCATGCGTTTCGCCTCCTTCGTCCTGATCGCCCACCCCTTCATCACGCGTTCCTTCGCGGCCCTCACCATCGCACTCGCCATCTTCGCCCTCCGGACGCAATGGCGCGCCCAATCCTCAACAACGCGCGATCCCGCGCCAGCCTCCTGAGCCCGCGTCAGCCTCCTGAGCCCGCATCAGCATCCTGAAACCCGCCGCTGCCCTTTGCTCACTAAGCTGTCATCCCGAGGTCGCCGCGGCGACCGAGTCGAGGGATCTGTGGTTGTTTTTCCGCGATCGTTACTCGTCGCAAGAAATGGCGTGACCCCATCTTTCGCTTTTTCCCCTGCGAAGGGTGCGATCGCACGAACATTTGATGTCACTTGAATACCCTTGAGCGGATTTTGGATGTTGGAATGCCCCTTGTTCTCGCCCCGCATCAAAGTTTGCTGGAGGGAAGATAATGGCAAATTTGAGCCAAACCGATAAGCACGATCCCTACGTCCACACTGGGCAGCCCAATCCGGAACAAACAAGCTCGGATCAGACGAAACAACAGTCAGGGCAGCAGTTCCCGCCGAATAAAGAAGGTCAAAACAGAGATGTGCAGCCGGGTCAGCAATTCCCGCCGAAGAAAGACGTTCAGAACAAGGATGTTCAAAACCGCGGCCAGGAAGACCAGAGGAAGACCGGAACACGATAGGCAAACCATAAAGATACGCAAAACATAAATTAGATTTCACCCTCTTTTGCGGCGGCGCAATCTGCGTCGCCGCCACTTTTCGTGCTCATCGATCGCTTTGTCAAGTCCCTCCGGCCAAAACAATTCCGCCTGCCCCTCGTAACTCCTTTATTCCCTGCTCCCTAGCCCCTGTTCCCTGTTTTCCCCAAGTTTGCCGATGATTTCACCGAAATCTGTAGCCTTGAAGAAGATGAAAGGGGACTTCTCATGGCAGTGGCTTCATTACCCCCGCTGAGGCGGCCGTCGCGCCTCAAAACTTCTTCGCACACTGATGCGGCACACTGCCTGGCCAACGAGGATCGCGCTTGCCGCTATTTTTCACGGGTCAAAGCCCGCCGCCGAGGCCACCTCCGGTCGTCGGAAAGAGGCCAGCCAAATGCCCGAAAAATAATTAAATAAAAAAATCGGCGCTTTTCGCTAAGTTTTCGCCATTTAACTCTTTTAGAATCAGCAATAGCCCTTCCGAAAGGTCGGAAATACGCGGCATGTTAGGCCGGATTTTAGGCAAACAACTCCTTTGGAATCAACACCGGTATGACCATTTGCAGCCCATGCGTTTTGGACTCTGTAACTCTCTCACTTTGTTAGGGCTGTTGAACACTGTTGCACTCACGCCGTTCGTCGTTCCGCTTCCGTGATCTCCAGCGTATCCCCTGGCTCGCTCTGCGTCTTCTCGATCGTTCCGGCGGGCAACTCCAGAATGCTGTGCGCCGACAAGCACGCCGACAAGCGCCATGGCCCTACTGCTCTGCGCGTCTTCTTGACCCTTTTTTCGCGGTCCAGATAGACAAGGTCGATGGGGAAACGCATGAAGAACGTATGCACCGATTCGCACGGAGCAATCCACAGCCCTTCGCCGGCTCCAAGCCCGCTCCGGCCCAGCAGCCCTTTTCTGCGTGTTGCTCCTGTGTGGGCGGCCTCAAGCCGCGTCGCCAGCACCGTTCCGCGGGTCACGTTCGTCACCAGCAGCGGTCCCTGCGGCCCGGCCTGCGCGGGCGGCGACACAAACTCCACCACGCCCTTGGCGAACCTCTCAAACGGATTCATCCGCTTGCCTCTGGACGCATGCGCGTTTCGCCGCGTTGATTACTGTGGCGCTGCTGACACGCCTGCAGAGCCGCCTCCGCCGCCCGACGATCCGCCCACGCCAAATCCGCCCGTCGCGCTCTCGATCACCAGCGGCTTCTCTGGCTTCATGCTTTGGATCAGCGTCTCCACCGGCAATGAGGCCGGAGCAGGCGGCAGCGTGTTCGCCGGCGTCTTTGCATCCGCCTGGTGCATCGGGATGTTCGAGTTCGGTGGGAGGAACGGTACCGGATAATGCAGCGCCGGCACTGGATCACCCACCGCCGTCGGCGCCACGATCTCCGGCGTCACGATCACGATCAACTCCGTATCGTTCTTGGTTTTCTGCTCCGATTGGAACAACTTACCGAGGATCGGAATGTCTCCGATAAATGGAATCTTGTCGAATGTGTCGGTCGTGCTCTTGTCCATCAGGCCGCCGATCATAAAGCTCTCGCCATCGCCTAGTTCTACTTCCGTATTCACCTTGCGCGATGTAATTCCCGGCACCTCGAACCCAGAGATGTTTACCTCGTTTGAGTAGTCCAGCGCGCTCACTTCCGGCGCTACTTGCAACCGGATCGTTCCTCGCGGCGTGATCGTGGGTATAAAGTTCAGCCGGATGCCATACTCTTTGAACTGAATGGTCACCGTCGTTAAACCACCGCTTGAGCCTTGCGCCACAGGATACGGAAACTCTCCGCCCGCCAGGAAGCTTGCTTCCTTGCCGTCGGTCGCCATCAGGTTCGGCTCCGCCAGCACCTGCACGACGCCCTTGTTCTCCAGCGCCGAAATATCCGCGCCCACGCCCAGGCCGGGGAAAAAGGCGAGCAGGTTGAATTCGTTTGAAAACGTTGCCGTCCCGGCGACACCGGTCACTCCGTTACTGCCCGCGCTGTTGCCTGCAATTATTGGCGGCGAAAACTGCGTGGTGGTTACTCCACCAACCGCGTTGCCCAGTCCAAGATTGAAAAGGTTGATGCCCAGCTGGCGCGCGCGGTTGCGGTCCACGCTGGCAAAGCGCACCTTGAGCAGAATCTGCGGATCGGACTTCGGCACATCCACGTCCAGAAGATTTACTACTTTCCCTGCCGACGACGCAATCTGCACCGCGCGCGATGAACTCACCAGATCGTTCACTGTGCCGCGCAGGAAAATGCTGTTGTTGCTGTAACTAACCCGGATCGTTTGGCCCGGCAGCTCGGATCTCAGCTCCCGCCGCACCGCATCCAGGCTGTCGCCCGACACGGTCGATGGCGGTCTCACCGTCACATTGAAGAATTGACGTCCGCCATGAATGTCCCAGATGATCAGGCTCGTTTCGCCCGGGGTTTTCCCGTCGACCATAATCTCCGTGGGGCTGATCGCGCTGGCTTCCGCAATGTCTCCAAGGCCGATCGCAACCCGCTGAATTGGCTGGGCGCAATCGACAAGAACCGATTTTCCCACCGTCACTGAGAGCTCGTTCGTCGAGTCCTCATAGGTGGATTCTGCTGCCGGCGGTTGCGCAGCCGTCGCCGCCTGAGTCGGAGCGCAGCGTGCCCTCTCGGCTTGTCCGGCGAACAATGCCAAGGCCAGCGCGCTCCAGGATACGATGGTGAACCCTGCCTTCGCTCTCAATGCTGTCCCTCAGGTGAACCAAACTTCTCGTCGGTTGTGTGGTTGCCATTGATGATGGTCATCGAATACGGTTTCGCTTCGGGCTTGCGGGGCCTCTGGCTACCTTTTGTGCCGGTGGTGGATTCTGGGTGCCAAAAAGGTTGCTCATCGCTGTTTCCGGAACCTTCGTCGTCTGCGTATCCAGAGGATTGCGCAGCACAAGTTGAATCTTCAGCGAATTCGCCGCCAGGCTCAGAAGCTGAGCCTGTTCCGGTGTCACCAGCAGATTCACTACCTGCACTTGCTGCGGTTTGCCTTCGGCATCTCTCTGGATGTCGGTGCCCGCTGAGAGAACCTGTATATCCTGCAGAATCGTCTCTGTAACCACGCCTTGGTTGCCACCACCCGGCGGATTACCTGAAACCAGCACATCCACGCGCATGCCCGGAATAACGAATCCGGCTACACCCACCACTTCATCCACTCTGACCGCGCATGCCCGCATGCCCTGCGGAATCGTCGGCGCCAATCCGCCGCCCGAGCCGAGACCTGCCAATTGGCTGTCTAGAATCGGCTCACCCTGGGAAATCTGCGTAATCGCGCCCCGGCCAATCGCATCTTCCTGCTTCAGAATCGCGCCCTTGGGTGGGGTCCCGGCTAATGTCATCGTCGTCAAGTCAGCCGTCGTCAATACCGCACCCAACGGAATATCCTTCGCCGCCGCAATCACCTGCGTCGTCGCCACAGGCTTTGACGCTGCCATCCCCTTGCTCACAAGGCGATACACCACCCAGCAGCATGCGCCGGCAATCACCGCTGCGACTAGGAAGATCGTCATGAGTCTTCGATTCATTGCTGCTCCGTTGGAGCCGGCTCTCGCCAACTCCGCTTCCATTCCTTGCCTCTACCGCTCTGTCCGGCAAGTCCGCCTTGAGCTTCGTCGCGCCGCCGCGTCCGGAATTCAAGAACTCTTTGTATCCATCCCCGTGTGGAGCCCGGTCCCTAGAAAATGGTTTCTAGATTCGATTCCCATTTCCGAAAATGCCCTGCACTTCGCGCCCACGCCGTTCATACTGATCGAGTTCGGGTCGCAGTGCGGTTTCAGTGTATTCCCTGTATGCCTCCGCAAACGCATCAGAATCTCTCAGTTCTTTCGATGAGGTACCAAAAGTGCTATGGGGGAAAACGCCTCAATGAGAGATGCTGAATTAGGCAATCATGTGCTCCCGGAACGGATCCATCCGGCTCGCGCCGCACTTGTTTTCTCAGGCCGTTCCTCGCTAAGTTTAACGTGATTTTACCCGTCAATCTGAGGTCGCGCTTGCATCTTCCGTGTTATATCCGCGTCAGATTTCCTGTGCCAAAGTGGGATGGTCCCCAGAGCAAATCTCCCCTGTGCGCGGTCCAAAAGTCATCACTCGCCCAGAGAATCTCAATGGGGGGCATAATCCTCTGATGGCGCCTGCGTATTCGATTTCGCTCTTCAGCGAGCGCTCCGATCTCGGACCGCGGCCCACCTCCATTGTGGCTTCTGCCATTCTTCACGTTGTGGCCTTAGGGGTGATCCTGTTCGGCATTGCTTACAAGCCTCCGTATGCGAGGGTCTCAACGGACCACTATCGCGTGCGCGAGCTCGATCTGGATATGCCCGACGAGCAGGCGCGCTTTTATCCCCAGCACATCCCCAATCCCCCGTCGAGTCCCGGCGCCCACGCTCCAGCTTCCCAGGGCAAACCGTCGCTCAGCGTCCCTGCTTTGCGCGAGGTTGCGCAAGCTCCGCGCGGGCCGCAGACACTCCTCCAGCCTGACGTAGACAAGCCCATTACGCTCCCTGTGCCGATCCCTGTGCCGCAAGTGGCCATCTGGACGCCCAGCAAAGTCGTGGTCAAGAAGGTGACTCCGCCAATGCCGCAGAAGCCCACTTCTGCCGACGTCGAGCCTTCTGTCGAGCGTCCCAATGAAGAGCTCACTCTGGCTGACGTGAACATCGCTTCCAGCTTTCATCCCATCTCCAAGCCGATCGTCACGGCAAGCACGACTTCGCCGGTCAGGGTGCAAACGCAGCAGCCAGTCCAAATGCCGCCGGCGATGTCTTCCAAGTCGCTCACCCGCGCGACGCCGGCCTCGATCCTGTCTTTATCCAACCTGCGCATGAAAGAAGGAACCGCGACGCTTCCGCCCGTGAATGAAAGTTTGGTGGTGGTGCGCGGGCCGGGAGTTCTCGCAGCTCAGGGGAAAGATGCCTCGCCCGGCAATCCCAACTCCTCTGCTAAACCTGGTCAGGGAGGAACAAGCCCGGGTCCGGCTGGCAATCCGAATAAACAAGGCGCCGGCCCCGGTCAGGGTCTGGCGTTCAAAGTGTCCGGGCCTGGATTGGCGCCGCCGAACAACGGCCACGAATCGGCCGAACCGGAATCAGGAAACGGGACAGACAATCTCGATGACGCTCAGCCGTCAACCACGGCCCTGATCGTGCCGAAGGACGGCCACTTCAGCGCCGTCATCGTTGGAAACTCAATTCAGGATCGGTACCCCGAAACATCGGGCGTGTGGAACGGCAGAATGGCCTACACCGTTTATCTGCATGTGGGCTTGTCGCACAGTTGGGTCATGCAATATTCGCTTCCGCGCACTGCAGATGGTGCTCCCGGTGCCGCCGTTGCTACGCTTGAAGCTCCTTGGCCCTACAGCATCGTGCGCCCCAATCTTGATCCTGGATCAATCGACGCCGACGCGCTCATGATCCACGGGTTTGTGAATCAATCGGGCCATTTCGAAACCCTTTCCATCGTTTTCCCGCAGGCCTTTCCTCAGGCTCAATTCGTTCTTGCGGCGCTCGAGAAATGGCAGTTCCGCCCCGCCATGCAGGAAGGGCAGTCTGCCAAAGTTGAAGTGCTCTTGATCATTCCCGAGCAGTTTGAGTAGTCGGCCCCGAGCCGCGCGCTGCGTCTCGCCACTGCTTCGGATCCCTGTTAAGGCCGGGTTCCCAACTCGCCGTAGGTTACACCGGCTGAAATCGGAGTCACCACCGGCGTCGCTGCGCCCACAAACTCGGTCAGCGGGCCGACGCTGTCATCGCTCGTCACCCAGACGTTGCCTGATCCATCCACCGCGATGCCGTACGGTGAGAACATCAACACGTTGACATATCCATTCGCGCCGGAAATCGCAGTCCCGTTCGAACCGATTTCGCTGATGCTGTCGCTGTCTCCGCCATTGTTCGCGGCCCATATATTGCCTGCGCCGTCGACGGCGATTCCATAGGGATTGTTCAGCCCGCCACCGCTGTATCCGCTCTTGCCGGTGATAGCCGTCCCTGTCGAAGTAAACTCGCTAAGGCTTCCCGGGCCCCCGCGGTTTGTCGCCCACACGTTGCCCGATCCATCAATGGCCACGCTATACGGCGAGTTCAGTCCGCCTCCCTTGAAAAGCGTCACCGTAGGCGGCTGGCCTGGCAGGGTGCTTGGAACAGCTTCCACAAGGCCGCCGGTACTGGCAATATAATTCTCCGTCCAAACGTCGCCGTTGACGTCGGCCGCAATGCCCGCCGGCCCGGCCAGCACGTCGCCGCCAAATCCACTGCTGCCTGAGATGGCCAACCCGCCCGATGTGTTGGATTCGAATTCGCTCAGGGTATTGCCGCCAAAGTTCGCCGCCCAAGCATTGCCCACGCTGTCGATGGCGATTCCATACGGCTCATTGAGTCCGCCGCCGGTGAATCCGGGGGGTCCGGAGATCTTTTGTCCCGTTGAATTGAATTCGCTGATGTCGTTTCCGTTGTAATTTGCGACCCACGCGTTGCCATACGTATCAATCGCGACGCTGGTAGGATTGTCCAGCCCGGCGGCAGAGAACGGCGAGCCCGTTTTGGGGATTCCATTCGAAGTAAACTCGCTTAATCCGCTGGAACCGAAGTTTGGCACCCAAACGTTGCCTCCGGCGTCAATGGCCACGCCCTCCGGCGCAAATCCGGTTCCGTCCAGCCCGCCGCCCGTGTACGTGATCGCGATTGTGAAGTCATTCGGCGGGTAAACCAGCGTCGGCTGGAACGGCAGATCCGTAGGCAGCAATCCCAGGAGTGTGGACACATTTGCTCCGGGATTATGCGCGATATTGATCGCTGCCGTCGCCGTTTCTCCGGGCTGCGAATTTCCGTTCATTGCGTTGGCAAAAAGCGTGGCGCATGGCGTCGACGTCGGCCCTGCCGAGTTGATGCATGCTCCCAGAATGTCTGCAATTGTGTCGATCGTGCCTTGCGGCACCACTCCGTTCAAGTTGGGCGTCGTGGCCAGTGCTACGCCTCTGCCCAGAGACTCGAGGTTCGTCACCGTTGCGAATGCGTTGGGCACGTCCGTCGCCGTCGCCAGCGGTGAGGCTCGAACTCGAAACGTGCGTTGAATCCACAGCAAATCCGGCAATCGCGTACGCTGTGGCGACCGTCGAAATCTCGTTGATCACCACATACGGATCGGACGAAAGCGCGCCGCAGGTGCCAAGCGCTGCCATCAAGCCAATAGCCGAATTCGTCCCATCGCCCAATCCCGGATCGCCGCCCACCGCATAGAGGTACACTTGCGACCCCGCGCTGGGGCAGGTGAAATCGCCCGCGATGTTGAACTTGCCGCCGGATTGCGTCGGGTAATAGTAATTGCCGTTGATATCTTCGACAGTGCCGCTGGTGGGTTGCAGCAGCGAAATCGACGCATTGCCGTAGCCCGTCGTGTTGGCCGCATAGAGGTAGACATGCGCCTCCACAATCGGGTTTTGGCCGCCATGCACCATGCCCTGCAGCGGCGCTCCCGGAACGGAGCCGCCTGTCGTTTTTGCCGGCGATGTTCCCGGCACTCCAGAGCAGCCGGAAACCAGCAGAGCACACGATACCAGTACAATCGTCCAGGAAATACGCACGGGGGGAACTCCCTTCGTTCGATCGAGACGCGTCGTTACCCGGTTTTCTCAGACGTTGTTACCGGATTCTGTGCCAGAAGTCAAGCCCACATTCTATGTAGTACCGTTGGGAATCAACCGGGGCGAACTCATATTATCCACGATCGCGCGGAAGATCGCCGTCAGCTTCGTAAGATTTTGATTCGTCGGTGCCGTCGCCTCGCAGCCCTGGCCGTCGTCGGAGTAGAAGTTTGCCGCCGACGATGCCATCGCCGCTAATGCCTGGCACGGCTGATCGCCTGGTCCCCAGTTGCTTCCATTCACCCCCAGCGAGGCGCTGTAAGTCTTGTCCGACAGGCAGCCGCCTGAGGTCTCGGCGCCGTAACCAATCGTGTACACCGTCGTCCCGGCGTTTGCTGCAGCCTGCGCCGCCAGCACTGCCTGGCCGCACTCGCCCAGCGCCGAGGGATAGGCATAGGACTCATAGCCTGTGGGGTTGCTGGTCTTTGTTCCCGTTCCGTTCAGCGTTCCCTCTGACGCTACAAGTTCGCTTTTCGTGTTGCATGCGCCCGCCGCTGTATTCGCGTTCGATGCGCACGCCGTCGCGTCGCCGTCAGTCAGCAGAATGATCGCGTTCTGCGATCCCGGATTGGCCGCCTGCTGCGTCAGCAGCGCCGCCTGCGCCGCATAGATTACTTGCGCGTAATACGTCGCTTCGCCGCCCGGTGCCTGGATCCCGCTGCAGTTGCTCTGCCCTGAGTCTCCGGCCGCGATCACGATAGGCGCCGCCTGGTTCAGGGTCGTCGCTGCGTCGCTCGTCTTGTAATTATTCGCAAAACTGGTCACCTCGTAGGTGTCTGCCGATGGCAGCGTCGTATTCGAGGGCGGATCGGGGAATGTGTAGGCCACGATCGTCGGGTCGCTGGTCGGGCAACTCGTATCCTTAGACGCTGTCGAGCCGGTCACCGCGGGAAACACAAACAGGCTCACGCTATCCACGTAGTTTGTGCTCGTAGTGCAGTTCTGGCCCAGCCCGCATGGATACAAATCGTTCAACAGCGCCTGCACGCCAAGCAGCGCGCAGGTGATTTGCGTTCCATTGCATTGGTCGCCGCTGTCCGCGTCCTCCATTGACGCGGTCGTGTCCACAATCACGGCTATGTTCCACGGCGCATTCTGGCCGCCCGCCATCGCCGCCTTTGCCGTGTAGGACATATTCATCTGCTTCATCCCAACCAATCCCCCAAACCACAGGGGAACCGTCGCGGACTGCGTCACAGACATGGCGTTGTAGCCCCCGCTGCTGCCCGTCGACGTCTGGCACGGCACATTCAGGCCAGTCGATACAGTGCTCAGGCAGAGGAATGCCGGCGTGGCCACATCGTTCGTCAACATCGCGTTGGCGTTTAATTCCCCCGATTGCGAGCTGTATTGGGTCACGTAGGTTTCCGCCAGCGTCGTGTTGGGCATGGCTTCCGCGCCCGCCATCACTGCGGCGTTCGTCGATGCCACGAGTTTCTGGTACGCGTAGTACACATGCCCCGACTCGATTGCAGCCGCGGAGAGCGCCATCATTGTCGATGCTGTGATGACCACGGCCACCAACACCTGGCCTCGTTGATTCTTCAGGAACCTGCGTAAGAACGGGACGCTTGACCGTTTCATGGGCAAATTCCTCCTTTCATGCAGCCTCGTCGCCGAAATCATCGGCGCTCGATTGTTCGTAGGGTTGAACTTGAAGCTTGTGGAACGTGGACGCGTACGGCTCGCCCGCAACACCATCGGCGGCATCACAGCGAACTTGAGCGCTCTCAAATCTCTGTCCCGGAATGGCAAAGCACGCCGCGGCTGTGTGGCGGCGCACCGTACTGTCTGCTTCGCCAGTCGTTCCTTCGGCCATTTTTTTCTTCTGAACTTGGAGGAGCCGAAACGCGCTGCTCCGCGCGCATTCGCTTGAGTAAGAACTCAGGGATCGCGCCGTTAGCGCGAAGAGGTCGGCGGATTTGTCCCTCTGCGATGCCATCGTGCGCATTCGCGGGCACTCCTGCGACCTCTTGGGGAAGGGGTTACTGCAGCCATCATCCTGCCTTGGATGGTTACCTGCTATTGCACTTTCGTGCTACTGAGTCATTACGTAGGTCACGATTGGTCGGCCGGCCTGCGGCGGCAGCATGGCCCTCAGCAGAAAAGGGATACGGGAACCTGCCCGTACCCCTCATCAGCTTCATTCTTTTAAATCAGCTTCGCTTACGTCGTGCCGCTGGGAATCAGCCGCGGCGAGCCCATGTTATTCACGATCGCGCGGAAGATCGCCGTCAGCTTCGTAAGATTTTGGTTCGTCGGAGCCGTCGCCTCGCAGCCCTGGCCGTCGTCGGAGTAGAAATTCGTTTGCGCTGACGCCATCGCCGCAATCGCCTGGCAGGGCTGATCGCCGGGGCCCCAGCCGCCGCCTCCCGTTGAAACGGTTGCGCTATACGTCTTGTCCGTCAGGCAGCCGCCCGAGGTCTCGGCGCCGTAACCAATCGTGTACACCGTCGTCCCGGCGTTTGCTGCAGCCTGTGCCGCCAGCACCGCCTGGCCGCACTCGCCCAGCGCCGAGGGATAGGCATAGGACTCATAGCCCGTGGGATTGCTGGTCTTTGTTCCGGTTCCGTTCAGCGTGCCTTCTGACGCTACAAGTTCGCTTTTCGTGTTGCATGCGCCGGCCGCTGTATTCGCGTTCGATGCGCACGCCGTAGCGTCGCCGTCAGTCAGCAGAATAATCGCGTTCTGCGATCCCGGATTAGCCGCCTGCTGCGTCAGCAGCGCCGCCTGCGCCGCATAGATTACTTGCGCGTAATACGTCGCTTCGCCGCCCGGTGCCTGGATCCCGCTGCAGTTGCTTTGCCCTGAGTCTCCGGCCGCAATCACGATAGGCGCCGCCTGGTTCAGGGTCGTCGCTGAGTCGCTCGTCTTGTAATTATTCGCAAAACTGGTCACCTCGTAGGTGTCTGCCGATGGCAGCGTCGTATTCGAGGGCGGATCGGGGAATGTATAGGCCACGATCGTCGGATCGCTGGTCGGGCAACTCGTATCCTTAGACGCTGTCGAGCCGGTCACCGCGGGAAACACAAACAGGCTCACGCTATCCACGTAGTTTGTGCTCGTAGTGCAGTTCTGGCCCAGCCCGCAGGGATACAGGTCGTTCAACAGCGCCTGCACGCCAAGCAGCGCGCAGGTAATTTGCGTTCCATTGCATTGGTCGCCGCTGTCCGCGTCGTTCATTGACGCGGTCGTGTCCACAATCACGGCTATGTTCCACGGCGAGCTTTGTCCGCCCGCCATCGCCGCCTCCGCCGTGTAGGACATATTCATCTGCTTCATACCAACCAATCCGCCAAACCACAGGGGAACCGTCGCGCTCTGCGTTACCGCCAGTCCGTTGTATCCTCCGCTGCCACCCGTGGATGTCTGACACGGCACGTTGAGAGAAGTTGAAACGGCGCTAAAACACTTGAAAGTCGGTATGGCCGTATCGTTCGTCAACATAGCGTTCGCGTTCAGCCCACCCGATTGCGAGCTGTATTTGGTTACATTGGTCGTCGCCGTGGTCGTGTTGGGCATGGCTTCCGCACCCGCCAGCACCGCGGCATTCGTCGACGCTACGAGTTTCTGATACGCGTAGTACACATGCCCCGACTCGATTGCAGCCGCGGAGAGCGCCATCATCGTGGATGCTGTGATGATCACGGCCACCAACACCTGGCCTCGTTCATTCTTCACGAACCGGCGCTTGAACAAATTTCCGAACCGTCTCATGCTCATGGTTCAATTCCCTTCTCTCGCACAGTTGCCGCTTTCAATGTCAGCGCTAACCCGTCCAACACGCTGGCTTGCGGCACTGGGAGCCACCTTTTCGCAGCCCAGGCCTCGAAACAGTGCGGATCCGTTCGTATCCCTTCCCCAAATCCTTCGTACTGGGAATCGAACTTCCGCTGGTTAAGCTTTCAAGGACAGAGCCGCGTCGCTGGGGAAGTCATGCACTTTGCTCACGAGTAAATTGCGCGTTCGTCCCCGGGAATGTGTCACCGTGTGATCTTGTCGACTCCACGGCGGCCTTCCCAGAAACTGGGGATCACATGTAATGATCTTGGTTCAGGGGTAATCAGAGAATTGCACTTTTGTGCTATGGCGTGGTGACCAGAGTACTCAGACAGCCGAGGCCTGTAAGTTAAACAAATAATTGGCTAAAGAACGACTGATTGAGAGCCCGCCGATCCTGGCACGTTGGTGCGCCAGCGGCTTTCGCAAAAAAGGGTACGAGCTTTCCGCCCGTACCCTTCAAAAAGATTCTGACCCCTCTCTTCACGTCGCCTGGGAAGAGGCTCTACGTCGTCCCGTTGGGAATCATCCGCGGCGTGCTCAGCCCGTTCGTGATCGCCTGGAAAATCTGTGCCAGGCTGGTGAAGTTGGCATTGGTCGGTGACAGCGCCGGGCAACCGCCCGAATTGTCGGAATAAAAGTGGTTTACGTCCGAAGCCATGGCTGCAATTGCGTTGCACGGAGTTCCTGAATAGGGACCGCTCGGCCACGCCTCCGCGCCATTTGTAGAACCGGAAGATGTGGTGTACTGTGCGTCGGTTGCGCACCCCGAAGTCTCCGACCCGAAACCGATCGTATAGACTTGCGTTCCTGCCGCCGTCGCCAATTGTGCCGCCTGAACAGCCTGCCCGCACTCGCCCAGCGCCGAAGGATAGGTGGGAGATTGATAGCCCGCGGGTTGAATCGTCACTTGCTTTGAGTTAATTGTTACGGTTGCGACAGTCCCATTGAGGGGCTGTCCTGTGTAAGAGCCAACGCATGGGGTCGTACTGCTGATGGTGCCGTTCTTGGTCGAATCGTTCGCCGTCGTAATAGACGGGCAATTCTCCGCAACGAGCTGGCTTTTGCCGCTGTTGCAGCTGGCATTTCCGCCGGCCGCGCTGTTGGCCTGCAGGTTACATGCGGTCGCATCGCCGTCGCTCAGGATGATCATCACGTTTTTTGAGGTGGGATTCGCGCTCTTCTGCAGTGCCAGTTGCGCCTGCGCGGCGTAAATGACCTGTGCATAGTAGGTTCCCTGCCCGCCCGGCGCCGAAAGGCCTGTGCACCCCGAACCGCTGGCACCGACCGACTCAGCCAGAGCTGACGCGACTGCGAGACCCGACGTATCGCTGGTCTTATAGACGTCGTTGAAGGGAATGATCTCGTATTCACCCGCATCCGTGCCCGTCGTCGATATGGCAAGATTCTGGTTTGTCCCCGTTGTGACATTGACGAAGTTGTACGGTACGGTGCTGCCTCCGGTGCCGCAGTATTCCGGCTCATAGTTTCCTGTTGAGCTATAGGCCGCCGGGGGAAACACAAATAATGCCACGTCGTCCACGTAGGGCGTGCTTGAGGTGCAGGTCGTGCTCAGTGCGCACGGATCCATCGTCACCAGCATGTCCTCGAGACCCGCAACCGCGCAGGAAATCTGAGACGTCGTGCAATCCTTATCCCCTTTGATCGTGCTAGTCATCGAAGACGTGGTGTCCATGATGACAGCCAGGTTATAGGGGATGTCCGAGCCACCCTTCATCGAGGCGCTGGCGGTGGCCGACATGGTCATCGACGGCATGCCGACCAGCCCTCCAAACCACAAATTCACCTTCGCCGTCTGCTTCACCGAGATCGCGTTATAACCTGTGGTGCCGCCGGGCGGAGTCTGGCATTCCACATAAAATGGCGACGCCGACATAGTGCTCGAACAAAAAAGCGTCTGCGTCGAAATCGTGGCATTCGACAGCATGCTGCTGGCGTTTAATCCACCCGGCGATACGGAGCTGAATTGCTTCACTGCCGCCGTCACTTCCGCCGTGTAGGCCCCAAGCGAAGCGGTATTGTCGAGCGCGTCCGACATGGCTTGCGCTCCAGCCAGCGTTGCCTCATTCGTGGATTGCACCAGTTGGCGGTAGGCGTAATAAACATGCGCCACTTCCACCGTGCTCACGGCCATCGTCAAGATTGCCGAGGCGCTGATCACGACCATCACCACGGATTGGCCGTGCTCACTCTTGATAAGCTTTCGTATTTGTCGCGAGAGAACCCTGATCATTCGAGGTTATCCTCCAATTACATCTGTATGGCTGACTGGCTCGTCGCCAGAACGCCCGCCGTGCTGGTACCGGGATGAAAGAAAGGCATCGCTGGAATCCCGAGCCACGAGTATGTGTAGCTCACTGTCAGAGTCACCGGGTAGTTTGGCCCCAGCGAGACAGAGCCAAGAGGGCAGGAAAATGAAGTCCCGCTTCCCGTGTAGGAGTGCGCGCTGTCGCTGGTGTCGGTGACCGTGAGCTTGTAAGTAAAGTTCGCCGCCTTCCATGTGGGAAGCGATGCCGTCAAAGTGGTTTCAGCATAAGCGCACGGGTCGTCCGACGGGTACAAGCCGACGTCGCTTCCCACCGCCATCGCGGTGGCCGACGTCGCATTCCCAAGTTGCTGCAGGTTATACATGCCCAGCGTCAAACTTGCCGACAGGTATATGAGCCCAAACAGCATCGGCAGCGTCAGCGCGAATTCGACCAGGGCCGAACCTTCCTCGCCGCGGTGGCCAAACATGTCACCGATCTTTCGCAGGCCATTTTTAATCGTCATCGTTCCACCTCACGGCTGAGCCGGCTTTGCCATCGCATTTCAACCGTGCCCGCCCAGGGATTGTCTTGGCGCTCTTGAGCGCCCATTACCGTTCCAACTTCAATTGCGCCAGGAAGAGATCGAACTCCTCCCGCGTAGCCGCATCCAGTATCGCGGTCTTCCCGTTGCGCAAATCCTTTCCGTCGGTGAGAATGAACTGCAACCCAACGCCGTCAGGACCCCAGCGCACAGCCCGCGATTGCACAGCGATTGAACGCTCCGCAAACTCGTCGCCATGATCGGTCTTCTGCAGCGTCATCAGAACCAGAGTTCCCGGATACCACCGCTCCTCGGTTACCAAATACAAGCCCGACGAACTGATATCTCGAACTCCATGCGCCACCGGTGCCGCGCCGTTCCAGTAATAAGCAGCCAGGCCCGGTTCTTTCACGCGCGGCGCCTTGCGCGGATCCGGCGACCACCAGCGCTCAAACCACGTTCGCAGTTGGCCCTTTGTCTTCGCGACAGCGGGCGTCAAGTCCATGCTGTGCGCTTGCTGGGCGTCGGGCTTGCCGTGGCCGTTTCGGTCTTCCAGCTCAAGCAGTCCCGGACCTCCGCTCCACAATGGCTTTTCGCGCAGGAGCACCGCCCCCGCAATCTCCGGCCTTGGCTCGGTTTCATCGCGCTTGCCGGTCAACTTCTCCAGTTGCCGCTCCATTTCTTCGGCCACGCACAGCACTAACTGATCGCCCGATTGGGTCTGCGAAGAGTAAATCGAGTGTGCCGGCAACGCCAGCACGCTCTCCGGCTTGGGGCTCGAAGAGCTCACCTGAAAGGTCGGAAACGACTCCGCCATTTCGATCACCCGGCAATCTTCGTCCAGGTAGATCAGATCCAGCGGCGCCGGCATCGCTGTTGCAGCGATGCCCCGGAACGGCTTCATCCATAAGCCCTCGCCCGACTTCAGAGGTTTCTCCAGCATCATCTCCGCGACGTGTACCGAAGAAAGATCGCCGGCCGATACCTTCAAACCCAGGAAACATTCCCGCGTCTGGTTGTAGGCACAATACGTTTGCGGCTCCATCTTCGACTCAGTCCCCGGCGGCAGCGCCGCGGTCCCCTCACTCCCCGGCATTCCTCTTACCGGTTCGGCTCGTTCCATCAATTCCATTTGCGGCTCTGCCTTTCTCTTCGCCTGCAATCAAGCCTGCGAAGGGAACACTTCACCCGTTCCCCCTGCCTGGCCATCTACTGAGGCATCCACCGCCTGCGCGGCATGCCATCCCGGCAACGGAAAGTTCGTACTCCAGCCGTGGCTTGAAGTCTTGCTTCTTCACGCCACGGCCTCTTGCCAACCGGCCCCTACTTCACCCGAGTCCGGCGGCGCTGAATCAAAACAATCAGAATAACGACCGCCAATGCCGCGGCAACAACTCTGATAATCATTTCGTTGCTCATCGAAAACTTCCCCTTCCTGCCTCAATTATTTGGTCAGTGACTTGAACGAATCAGCCATCATGATCGCGGCTGGTCCTAGTGTAACCAGAAATAGCGCAGGAAAAATAAAAAACACCAGCGGAAACACTAGCTTGACTGAGGTTTTCGCCGCCATCTCCTCGACCAATTGCACACGCTGCACGCGCAGCGTGTCCGAATGAACACGGAGCATCTTGGCGATACTTGTTCCAAACTGCTCTGTCTGCACCAGCATCGATACCAGATTGCGCAGACACTCCACGCCGGTGCGCTCCGACATGTTCTTCCACGCCTCTGCGCGAGCGCGCCCGGCGCGCTGCTCCAACACAACCACTGTCAGTTCATCGCAAATCTCCGGCTGCGATGAACTCAACTCTTCGGCGCTTCGCGCCGTTGCCTGATCCAGGCTCAGTCCGGCCTCCATGCATATCACCAGAAGGTCGAGTACGTCAGGCAAGCCGCGCGTGAGCTTTTTTTGCCGTTTTTCGATGCGCTTGCCCAGCCAGAAGTCCGGCGCCAGAAACCCTCCGCCCAGCGCGATCAGGTAAACAAAGAACGGTGACAGATCGGCCAATCCACTCACCGCGGCGATTGCCGCCAGCACCAGCGGCAACAGTACCTTGCTTCCGTAGAAAACTTTGATCGCGTTCTCGCCACGGAACCCGGCCCGTTGTAACCGAACCTTGATGACCGAAACTTCCTTTTCGCTCTTCGGCATCAGGTTCTCGAATTTCTTCACCACGTTGCCGATCGACGAACCCGTGTTCTGGAAGGTCTCGACCAGCGTCTTCTGCTGCTCCCGCCGCGGGTTGATCACCTGGCTGATGCGGTCCAGCGCCGCCTCGCGATAGAACATCAGCACGCCGATGCTCCCGACCAGCGCGAAGACAGCTACAAACGCCAGAATTGCAAAAATCATGACTCTTCCTCACACGTCGATATCGACGATTCTCCAAATGACAAATCCGCCAAACGCAATCAGCCCCGCGGCCGCCCACATCAAGTCGATGCCGATGTCGCGATGCCATAAAATGCTGATCATTCCCGGGTCTACAAAATAGATGCCGAGGCCCAGCACAACCGGAAGCAACGTAAGAATCAACCCTGTAAAACGCCCCTGCGCCGTATGCACCATGATCTGGCGCTTGAGCCGGAAACGCTCCCGGATTACGTACGAGGTCTTATCCAACACCTCGGCCAGGTTGCCTCCGCTCTCCTTCTGAATCATGATCGCCGTGGTCACGATCTTGAGATCCTGAACGGGCATCCGTAGGATCATGTTTCCCAAGGCCTCTTTCATCTCCAGGCCGTAGTTCTGTTCCTCGAAACATATCTTGAACTCGCTGTTCACCGGCGGCGCGCACTCGCGCGCTACCAGCGCCATCGCCGCCAGCAAGCTATGCCCGGCGCGCAAGCCGCTGACCATCAGGTCCAGCGCCTCGGGCAGATGCTTTTCAAATGCGCTGAATCGCCTTTGGCGCTTGAACATAACAAAGGCAAACGGCAGCACGCCCAGTATTCCGCCCGTTACGAACGCCAGCAATGTGCTGCTGGTCGTCTCCAGAAGTGCGTAGGTCGGAAGGATAAAGCCGGCAGCGCACAACAGCATCAACCGCCCTGCGCTCCAATCGAGGTCCGCTTGGCTCAGGATCTTGCGCAGATAGGGCGTCAATTCAAACTTCATCAACTTCTGGTTCAACCACGGAATGCTGCTGATGAGTTCGTTCTTGCGTACATTCAGCTTCTGCGGCAGCAAATCCCGCCGGTCGACTTTGATGGCGGAGTCCAGCGTGGCCAACGCCTGCTTGGCGCTGCTGGAGGGTCCCATCGCCGCCAGCGGCAGGGCAATCAGCGCAAACACGCCAATAAAAACCAAACCGATGATCAATCCCATTCTTAGGTTCCCTCCTTCCGCTCAGTTAACCGGTGTTTCGCGCTCGAACAGGCTGGGCGGCAGAATGATGCCCGACACCCGCAGCCGCTCAAGGAAGCGGGGACGAATCCGCGTGGGCTTGAAAACTCCGATCACGCGGCCGTCCTGGCCGATGCCTTTTCTCTCAAACGTGAAGATCTCCTGCATGCTGATCACGTTCTCTTCCATTCCCGTAATCTCGGAGATGTTGGTGATTTTGCGCGTCCCGTCGCTCATGCGGGTCGCCTGCACCACGATCGAGATCGCCGATGCCATCTGCTGGCGCACCGATTTCTCCGGCAGGTTCATATTGGTCATCGCCACCATCGATTCCATTCTCGACAGCGCATCACGCGGCGTGTTGGCGTGGATCGTGGTCATCGACCCCTCGTGGCCGGTATTCATGGCCTGAAGCATATCGAACGCTTCCTCGCCGCGCACCTCGCCGATGATGATGCGGTCGGGCCGCATACGGAGGGCGTTGATCAGCAATTGCCTCTGCCGGATCGCTCCCTGTCCTTCGATGTTCGGCGGCCGTGTCTCCAGGCGCACGATGTTCTCCTGCGCCAATCTCAGTTCGGCGGCGTCCTCGATCGTTACCAGCCGCTCGTTGTTCGGAATGTACTGCGAAAGGATATTCATGAACGTCGTCTTGCCGGCGCCCGTGCCGCCTGAAACCAGAAGACTGATGCGCGCCCGCACCGCCGACGACAGTACTTCCATCATCTCCGCCGAAATGCTCTTCAACTGCACCAGTTGGTTGGCAGCCAGTGGGCCGGTTCCAAAGCGCCGGATCGACATCGATGGGCCATCCAGCGCCAGCGGCGGAATAATCGCATTGACGCGCGATCCGTCGGGCAGGCGGGCATCCACCATCGGCGATGACTCATCCACTCTGCGCCCGACGCGGGAAACAATCCGGTCGATGATCTGCATCAGGTGCCGGTCGTCGCGAAACGTCGTATCCACCCTCTGCAGGAGTCCGCCCTTTTCCACGAATACGTGGTCCTTGTCGTTCACCAGGATGTCGGAAATCTTCGGATCTCTCAGCAACGGCTCCAGCGGACCCAGCCCAAACACCTCGTCCAGCAGCTCAGCGTGGATCCTCTCCTGCTCGTCGAAGTTCAGCGGCACGCGCTGGTCCGACATGATCTCCTTCACCAGGCCGGAGACCGCTTGGCGCGCTTGGCTCGAGTTCACCCGCGAAAGCTTCTCCAGATCCAGTTTTGAGATCAGCGTACGATGAATCTCCGCTTTGTACGATTCCAAGTTGAGTATTTCCACGTTGTACCTTCGCTCCGGTTGGAGAATTCCGCTCTTTGAAACGTTATCCGAACAGGTTGATGAAGCCCTTCTTCTTTTTTGCCGAGGTATCGCTCTTTCCCGTCACCGCACTGACCATCTGCCGGATCTGCCGCGAGATGGCTGAATCGGAAAGTACCAGCGGCTTGGCGCTGATTTGCATGTTCCGCACCGACTCGTAGTCGTTGGGGATCTTCCACTGTGCCGCCCGGGTCAGGGCCTTTGTGATGTGCTCCTCCGACACGCCCAGAACGCGCGATTCAAATCGATTGATCACCACTTCCAGCTTCGGCAGCGGCGCGGAAAAGAATTGCGTGATCAGCCGGTTGGAGTTGCGTAGCTCCGGAATGCTCGCCTGCGTAACCAGATAGACCGTGGTCGCTTCCTTGTACGCGGTCGTTGCCATCAGCTCCAGCCTTGATCCAAGGTCCACTATCACGTTGTCGAACTCGCGACGCGCCACCTGCAGAAGCCGGTTGATGCCTTCACTGTCAACTTGGAATTGAATGAACCGTCCCGGCGCAGCCAGCACCCACAGGCCTGAGCTGTGCTTCACCAGAAGCTGTTCCAGAAATTTTCCGTCCAGCCTATCCACTTGCTGCAAGGCGTCGATGGCTGAAAACTCCGCCGCAATTCCAAGATTCAATGCCGCATCGCCTAGCGGGAGATCGAGATCGATCAGCAGGGTTCTCTCTCCGGCGTCCTTGGCCATCGCGACGGCGAAGTTACAGGCCAGCATGGTCGTTCCCGCTCCGCCCTTGGAACCCATGAACGCCAGCAGCTTGCCCGCTGCCTTCTTTGCCGGCCGCGTCGTCGGTCGCCGCGCGGCGGCTCGCACCAGCGCATCGGCCACCACGTCCGGCGAAAACGGGAGCGTCAGAAACTCGCGGGCTCCTGCGCGCATGCAGCGCACCAGCAACTCCGGGTCTGAGCTCTCCGAATACACCATCACCGTCGCCACGCCGTTGGCGCAGATACTCTCTACCAGTTCCAGCGCGAGCTCCGCATCACCGTCAAGATCGATGATGATGACATCATGGTCCTCTTCAAGCGTCGAGGGAAGATCGCCCGTCCCCGGTGAATAACTGGAAAACTCGCTGACGTAGGCGCCCGTGCATCCGCTCATGGCTTGCATCGCCTCCAACCGGCTCTCGTCGCTGGGACTGATCACCGCGATGGAGAGATCTTCAACGCCGATAGGGTCGGGAAACTGGCTGGCCGAGTACGGGGAAGAATTCGTGACCACGTCTCTTTCACTCCTTGCTGTGCGATGCGTACGCAAATTGGGTGGCACAGACTCCCAATCCGCCGGAAGTTCATACTTGTCGTGCTTCGAGCTCGACACTGCCTTGCTCCGTTTTTAACGAGCGAAAAACGAAATCAATGTCCCGATGGCGATCGCTGGTGCATACGGCATCTTGCGCCGCAGCGGATTGCTCAACACCGCTTCTCCGCGATCCTGCGCGCTGAAAACCAAATCACCGGTGTGTTGAAATAACTCCTTCAGGAATCCGCCCCATGCGGCTATCGCCAGCGCCATCACGCCGCCTACAACGCCGGTCATCACCAGCGCCAAAATCAATTGGTATGGGCCGATCCAGGCTCCAATAGCGGCGCACAACTTCACATCGCCGGCGCCCATTCCGCCCATCCAGAAAAGAAACCCGTAAACCAGCAGCCCGAGACCCGCTCCGCTCAAACTCTGTTCCGCGCCGTGCCATCCGTGCAGCAAAACCGAAACCACGACACCACATCCCCAAAAAGGAAACACAAGCCAGTTCGGAATTCGGCGGCTGCGAAGATCTGTGAAGGTTGCCACGGCGAGAACAACCACCGTTGGCCACCATGCGAATGAGTGCATTACGCCTGCTCCTGGCCCGAAGGCATCCCGAACCACCCTCCCTGAGAGCAATTTCCACGCCAAACTTATGGCGCCATGAAACCATTTCGATTCAGGTAGATGAGCTCAAATTACAAGGCGAAGTGTACACAATGGTTTACACCCATCCTGCCCCTTGGATTGAGCGGTATACACTCGTTTTCCTCTTTCTCTTCACCATCGCGCCCCTTGTAACCCATTGCTAAATCAGAAGATTGCAACCCTGTTACGGAGGTAAGCCAACTTTCCAGGGATCAATTCACTCCCCCCAAGGGAGATCTGACAGCCAATCTCGATCCGATACAGGCCAGAGAGTTCCGGCTGGTGAATTCGGACATTACCACAAATGCGGTGAAGTGTGACTTTAGAGAAGGGACTTCCTGAGGAAACGGCTCACTTTAAGGTTGACGCCTTGTGGAAATTCGGAAAGAATAATTCATACCTTTTTGGTTCTCACTAACGTAGTGGTCCTGCCCCCCTCAGGATCCAAGCACCACAAGCGGCTCCCCTAATAGAAGAGAATAGGCCGCGCGGCTTGTGAATATCATGGAATTCGCCGTTTTTGCCCGTTAAATAAGTGGAAAAAGGCAAAACCGGATTGAAACGCGTCCTTTTAGGCGCGAGCTCCCCTTCTTTGCTTCAACTAACGGATGGGATAACCCTCTGTTTTGTAATTTGTTCCTTTTTTGGCCCGACGGGTCTAGGTCCCCCCCTTGTCGCTCGTCTCTGGGCTGAATTCGTTACCAAAGGTTTTAGCGTCGTAGCACAAAAGAGGAATGTTCCCCCCATCAACGATTGCCGATGATGAACTCACATCGCCCTAGCTTCAAAATATCGGCGAGATGGTAGATCGCCCGCCAATGACCAGAATCGGACTGTACTCGGAAGACCGTTCTTTGCACCCTCTTCTTTCTTCTGCCCTTGGTAAGGACTTCGAGGTCCTGCTCCTGCCGGATGGAGATGGAACGGATGCTCTCGCGTCCTCGGCCGCCTGCGACGTCATGATCCTCGACCTCTACGCCTCGCAGGACACACTTCAAGCCCGCCTGGACTTCGCCAGGCACATGATCGACTCCAGCATCCCGGCCATCCTCATGGCTGAAGACGGCTTGCGTTCCACCGCCTTCGAACTCGTTCGTTCCGGGGCCTTTGGCTACTGTCGGCGTCCACCATCGATTCGCGACCTTAAAACCATGCTCGTCAGGGCTTGCGAAACCTCATCGCTGAAGCAGCAGTTGCACAACGTGCAGCAGCGAATCGAGGAGCCCGGTAATTGCGACCGCCTCATCGGATCGAGCCCCGGCATGCAGCGCGTCTATCAATTGGTGCGCAGTGTTACCAATCTCAATGCCGCGGTTCTGGTCACTGGCGACAGCGGAACCGGCAAGGAACTCATCGCTCGCGCCATCCACAATCTCGGCAGTCGCGCCAACAAGCCCTTTGTAGCCGTCTCCTGTGGCGCCATCCCTGAAACTCTGATTGAGGCCGAACTGTTTGGCCATGAAAAAGGCGCCTTCACCGGCACCGTTGGCTCCCGCGAGGGCTACTTCGAGCAGGCCGCGGACGGCACACTCTTCCTCGATGAAATTGGCGACCTCAGCGTCTTCACCCAGGTCAAGCTCCTCCGCGTTCTGCAGGAGATGGAGTTCAGCCGCCTTGGCTCGAACAAGCTCATCCCCTTGCGCGCGCGGCTCATCTTCGCCACTCACCAGGATCTCGAAAAGCTGGTGGCTGAAGGCAAATTCCGCCAGGATCTCTTTTATCGCATCAACGTGATGCGCATCGATTCGCCTCCGCTTCAGGAACGGCCGGAGGACATTCCCCTCATCGCAGGCCACTTCCTGCGCCATTACGCGAATGTGTTCCAAAAACCCATGGACTCAATCGAGCCGGCGGCTATGGAGATGCTCCAGAGCTACTCGTGGCCCGGAAACGTTCGCGAACTTGAAAATGTTATGCAGCGCGCCATCATCCTGTCGCCGGGCCGCGCCGTTCGCACCGAGGACCTGAACCTCAAGAATCACGAAACGGATGAGGATGCCGCTGCCTTCGATCAGATTGTCGACATCGCCGATTACCAGCCATCCGGCTCGTTCGAGCGTCAGCTCCGCGACTACAAGATCCGGCTTGCTGTCGCCGCCGTTCGCGAGAACAATGGAAACAAGACCCTTGCTGCGCGCAGCCTCTCCATCTCTCGAGCCTATCTTCACCGCCTCCTGCGGCTCGCCGAAAACGAGACTCTACCCGCGTCCGATCCTCTCTTTGAGGATCAAAAACTGCGTCAGACCGTAACGGCTTGAGTAGCCGCTCATTCTGCCAATCCACGTTGGACCTTACATCTTCCATCGCTGATGGAGCGATTGCAGATTCCCGTTTCCCGCTTTTACGAACCGGCGATAGGCGCCGTAGAATGCTCTTGTCTCTCAATCACGCAAGGTCCCGCTAAGGAAATTCCCCGCCATGAAAACTCTGCTGCATCCCCTCCTTGCAATTTCTGCGATTGCCGCCCTGGCCCAGCCCTCGACCACGATGCCGATGAGCGCGGCGCCCATATCCAGTGAGCACCTTGGCACGGTTTCTTTCGCGGTCTCCTGCTCTCACCAGGTTCAAACACCGTTTGATCGTGGCGTCGCCTTGCTGCACGATTTCTGGTACGCGGAGGCGCGGCCGCAATTTGACCGGATCGTCGAAGCTGATCCGAACTGCGCAATGGCCCACTGGGGAATCGCCATGAGCGTCTTCCATCAAATTTGGGACCGGCCTGACGACCAGGCCATGAAGCTCGGGTGGGAAGAGATCAGGAAAGCTCAATCGATGCCCGCGAGCACCGCCCGCGAACGCGACTACATTGCGGCGTTGGCCCTCTTCTACAAGCCCGGCAACGATGGCTTTATGGCCCGCGTCACCGCTTACTCGGCCGCGATGAGGGCGCTCTATGCCAGATACCCCGACGATGTCGATGCCGGCGCATTTTACGCCCTTTCTCTGTTGGCATCGGAAGATCCCAACGACGCCAGCCTCCAGCTTGAGCGTGAAGCGATGGCCGTCTTGGTACCGCTTTACGCCAAGTATCCAGACAACCCAGGAGTCGTGCATTACACCATTCATTCCTGCGACAACCCTGCCATGGCGAGAGAAGCCCTCGCCGCAGCCGGTCACTACGGCGAGATCGCGCCGTCGGGACCGCATGCGGCCCACATGCCGGGCCACATCTTTGCGCGCCTCGGCATGTGGCAACAGGATATCGACGCCCAGCTCGCATCCATTCAGGCCTCTGAAGCCGCCGAGGCCCACCACGAAGACGGCCTCATGGATGAGCCTCACTCCTACGACTTTCTTATGTACGCCTATTTGCAGAGCGGCCAGGATGAGAGCGCAAAATCAGTGCTCCATGAGAGCGTCTCCGTATTGGACAGCATCGACTCAATGCCCTCCATGGCCAGCACTCGCATGGAGGGAATGTCGGGATACTACCGGACAAAATTCCCGGTCTTTTACGCGCTCGAGATGCGCGACTGGAATTCCGCGTCTGCGCTCCAGCCTGTTTCCGCCGCGTTGCCTCAGAACGCGACCATGACTTGGTGGGCGCGCGCCATTGCGGATGGACATCTGCGCCACGCGGAGCAGGCGCGGGCAGACCTGGCGCAATACGATGCGCTCATGTCAGAAGTCACGAAGGGCAGGCATGCCTATTATGCCGACTCGATCGGAGCGCGAATCGAGAGAAACGAGATCGTGGCGTGGGCGAGATTTGCCGCCGGCCAGCAAGACGATGCGCTGACTCATATGCGCGCCGCTGCCGATTTGCAGGACAAAGTGGGTCAGGGTGAGGTCGATATTCCTGCGCGCGAGATGCTGGCCGATATGCTGCTCGAGTCTCATCGTCCGCAGGAGGCACTGGCCGAATACCGTGTTGCGCTTATGCTGAGCCCCAACCGTTTCAATGGCCTTTACCACGCGGGCCTTGCTGCGGAGTTATCGGGCGACAGGATCGCGGCCGCGGATTATTTTGCCGCACTTCTGAAATCAACCGGCAACGGCGCGCAGTCCTCGCGCTCCGAGCTGGCGCATGCCAGGAACTTTCTTTCCTCTGACCGGCCTGCCGCGGGCCAGGTTGGCAAACCGTAACGCACAGCAGATCACCGGCCGAACAAACGGGTCTTTCCCAGGTCGTTCAAGCGAAATAGTCGACTTGCCGCGCGGGCGCCTCTTCTGGATCCACTCCTCCGCCCACGGTCTCGGCCGTAAGCGCGAGATCGTCCTCTTCGTTCTCCTCCGCGCCCGCGGCTTTTCTCCGGCGCCGCTGCTCCGAGTCGTCGCCTGGCTTCGACGACGGATCGATATCGAAGATTGCGGGCGCACGCATCTCAGCCTCTGGTGCCCTTAACTCTGGCAGTGCGCGAACTCCCGGAATGGGGACGATCTCCATCTTCAGATCCCGATTTCTGTTGCCGTATATCGACTGGGAACAAAAAGTCTTTAATCCTCTCGCGTCGACTCTGTGCAGTTCTCGACCACTCATCGGGAAGCCCTATCTCTGCATCGCCAAGTCCGATGCCGTCAGTAGCCCATTGCCTCCCGGACCCTTTTGGCCAACGTTCGCTGCTTCCGTCGTCGCCCGGTTTTGATTCAGGAGCTCCAACCCCTGCTCCAGGCTCATCCCTGCGGGAACCGCCACAAAGCCTCCGCGCAGGCTCGCTTGTGTCGCGCGCAAATGTCTTCACCAGCAGCGCTCGAATATTCATGTGAACCTCAAGCGATTTTGTCTTCCACTCGGTTGCGCTTACCTGTTCGCGCACCAGTTGGAACCATCCGCCTTTATATAACCTGCCGAGAATGCCAAATCCGAAGTCGACATTTTCATCCACGTGCCCTTCCAGCCGTGCCAGGCGCTTCGATCGCGCATCCACCCACAGCGTCCCGCTCATGGCGTGGAAAATCCGCGCCTCAATCGTGTTCTCCCGGTCCGCCGGATTGGGTTGAAAGCGCAGACGGTAGCAGCCGCTTTCCTCGCCGTCGTACTCGAACACAAACGCCGTTGGCAAAAGCTCCAGAATCCTCCCGATCCGTTCCTCGTCCTCGTCGAACTGCCGGAGTCGTTGAGCCTGCTCGTCACGCGAGTCGAGTAGCCTTTCCAGCCGCTCGTTCTCCTGCTGCTGCATCTCCGGCGTCAGTTCCTGTCCGTCGATCAAAGTCAGTCTTGCAACCGGTCCGTCGGCCGTTTCCACCTGGTTCTCCAGCAGTGCGCCTGACGGCGAGTGCCGAACCACCCAGTAACGCCAAAACCCGTGTCTCGCGTGATCGTTCTGCTCGTTGTACACAACTTCACGCACCAATTGCCCTGCGGGAATCGGCATCTCGGACCACGCGCTCCATGCCCCTTGCATCATCGTGAACACCATCAACATCGTCCAAAGAACACGCATCGCGTAACCCCCGGCTGAAGAACTCGGTTTTATATCGACGTCTGTGGACATCGTGATCTCGGCGCCGTAAAGGCCCGGCTAGATGACGATAAAAAGCCAAACAATTGCGTGGCCGGAACCTTTTTAGCCAAGGGTGGATCCAATCATCTGGCGCGCGCCGAGGCGCCTGAATCGCCGCGCTTCCGTTAATTTCCAACCGTACACTTCAAGCGGCTTCAGCGCCCGGTCCGGGTGGTACGATGAATTCCATCCGCATCGGAGGTCACTGATCCATGAACGAAAACTCTGCGTCTGCAACGCTCACCGGTGAACAGATTTCTTCGATCACGCGTCAGAACAATTACGGCACCTGGCGCTTTCAAAAAACCTGGAAACCGCTGTACATCGCCGATGCGGAAGGCTGCTGGTTCATTGACGGCGCGGGCAAGCGTTATCTCGATTTCAGCTCACAGCTCATGTGCGTCAACCTCGGCCACAAGAATCCCCGGGTAGTCGAGGCCATCGCCGAACAGGCCCGCGAACTTTGCTATGTTGCTCCCGGATACGCCACCGCCGCGCGCGCCCGCCTGAGTTCCAAGCTCCTCGAAGTTCTTCCAGAAGGAATAGAAAAGTTCTTTTTCACCACCAGCGGCACTGAAGCCAACGAAGCGGCTTTCAAAATCGCTCGGATGTATACCGGCAAGAACAAGATCATCTCGCGCTATCGTTCGTATCACGGCTCAACCGCCGGCTCGATCGCCGCAACCGGAGATCCACGCCGCTGGGCCATGGAACCGGCCGGAAAGATCGCTGACGTTGTCTTCGCGCCCGAGGTCAATTGTTACGACTGCCCCATCAAACACACTTACCCTACTTGCAATATCGCCTGCGCCGACTACATAGAACACATGATCCGCAATGAGAGCGATGTCGCGGCCATCATCTTCGAACCCGTTGTCGGCACCAACGGCGTCCTCGTTCCTCCGCCTGAGTACTTCCCTCGCCTGCGTGAAATCTGCGACCGCCACGGCGTCCTGATGATCGCCGATGAAGTCATGGCCGGCTGGGGCCGCACCGGCAAGTGGTTCTCCGTCGACAATTGGAACCTGAAGCCCGACATCCTCGTCACCGCCAAAGGGATCACGTCAGCCTACGTGCCCCTTGGTCTCTGCGCCACTACGGATAAAATCGCCGACTACTTCGAGGATCACTACTTTTCGCATGGTCATACGTATGAGGCGCACCCGCTCACCCTCGGTCCCGCCGTCGCCACTATCGAGGAGATGCAGCGCCTCAAGCTCGTCGATCGCGCAAAAGAGTCGAGCCCTACGTCCGGCAAAAACTCTCCGCGCTCAAGGAAAAACACCCATGCGTCGGCGATGTCCGCGGACTTGGCCTCTTCTTTGCCGTTGAGATCGTCAAGAATCGCAAAACCAAACAGACTCTTCAATACCATGCGCGACAAGGTCGAAGGCAAACCGCTCGTCGTCGATCAAATCGCCGCCAAGATGATGGCGCAGGGAGTCTCAATCCAGGCGTGGGTCAGCCATTTCGTCATCGCTCCCCCGCTCATCGTTACCAAAGAAGAACTTGACCTCGGCATCGCTGCACTCGACGAGCACCTCTCGATCGCCGACGCGCTGGTGGAGTAGCCGCTGACATCCGCCGCACTCGTTTGGTCCAAAAATGCTTGTCATCTTGAGCGAAGCAGGCCGCGGAATGCGCGGCCTGCGCAGTCGAAAGCCTGCCCTGAGCGGAGATCGTTCGCCGCGGCGAACGATCGACGTCGAACGGGGATCTGCGGTTGTTTTCGTTCTTCCTGTTCCCTATTCCCTGTTCCCTGCTTCTAAGCCACTTCTTCCGCGTGCTCGGCCACTCCCGCCGGTGCCGCCAGTTTCATCATTGCCACATACGACGCGCCTGCCACAACGAAACCCACGAACCACGCGTAATCGTAGAGGAAGTGCAGCGGCTTTACGAACACGCCGATCAATGCGATGCCCGCTCCGAGCCCCAGCGCAATCAACGCCCGCGGATTCACTCCCTTTGTGTAATGGTATGCACCATCGCGATGGTATAGCGAGTTCACATCCAGCTCCGTTCCGCGGATAAAGAAGTAATCACTCACCATGATCCCGGCCACCGGCCCCAGCAGTCCCGAATAGCCCACCAGCCATCCAAAGATGTAAGCATCCGGCGTGGCCAGCAGCTTCCATGGGCACATCGCCAGCCCCAGAAACCCGGTAATCAACCCACCCGTCCTGAAGCTGATCAGCCGCGGATACAGATTTGAAAAATCGTTCGACGGCGAAACTACATTCGCTCCGATGTTCACATTCAAGGTCGCCACCAGCACCGCAATCAGCGCCAGGAACGCCACGAACGGCTGATGGAACATTCCGATCAGCTGCACCGGGTCCCAGATCGGCTTGCCAAACAGCACCACCGACGCCGACGTTACCGCAATCCCGAGAAACGTATACAACACCATCGCCACCGGTAGCCCAAAAGCCTGCCCCCACGACTGCGCGCTCTGCGACTTTGAATAGCGCGTGAAGTCGGGAATGTTCAAAGCGAGCGTCGCCCAGTAGCCCACCATCGCCGTCAGCGATGGAAAAAACACGCCCAGAAACTCGCCCCGCGAATGAAACTGGCTCGGCGTCGAAAGCATCGCGCCAAAGCTGCCCGCCTTCATCCGCACCCAAGCCAGCAGCGCCAACGCCATCACAAACATGAAAGGCGCGCCAAATGCCTGCAGCCGCCGGATCGATTCCACTCCTCGCCACACCACCACCATATTCAGCAGCCAGAAGCCCAGAAAGCACGCCCACAGAATGCCCGCATGACCCGCCGCGCTCGGCCAGATCACGATCAGCATCGCGTCAATCGCGCTTCCGCCGATCCAGGATTGAATTCCGAACCATCCGCACGCCACCACCGCTCGTAACAGCGCGGCCAGGTTTGCGCCCCGCGCTCCAAACGATGCCCGCAGAAACACCGGGAACGGGATCCCGTACTTCGCGCCCGCGTGAGCGTTCAGCAGCATGGGAATCAGGACAATCAGATTCCCCAGCAGCACCGTCCCGATCGCCTGCTTCCAATCCATCCCCTTGGCGATCAGTCCCGATGCCAGCCGGTACGTCGTAATCTCCATGCACATCGAGAACCACAGCGCCGTGTAGTTGTAGAAACCCCAGGTGCGCTGCGCCGGAGTGGTCGGCGTCAAGTCGCGATTCGATAAAGATGGATCGACGCTGCTCACGGGACCTCCTCCGTGACTCGGGTCTACTATTTCAAAAGTAATTTCAAATCAAGAAGTTGTCATCCTGAGCGGAGGTCGTCCGCCGAGGCGGACGACTGAAGTCGAAGGATCTGCGGTCGCCTTTCGCGACGATCTGAACGCACGAAAAGAGGGTGCCCCATCCTAGCGACGCCTTTGCTTTTGTCGCTAGGGTGGGATACCACGAACTTTACCTTCGCGTCAACAATGTAACCGCTGATGGCTGATGGCTGAAGGCTGTCGTCTTCACTTCCACGCCCCGCCTCGCGCCTCGCGCCGTAAATACTTTCCCCGCCCCGGCTTTCCGATGAACTTCCCACCGCTTACAATCAGCTCGCCGCGCGAATACACATCGCGTGCATTCCCCCGCACTTTGAACCCCTCGAACATCGAGTAATCCACGCGCATGTGGTGCGTTTTCGCACTGATCGTATAGTCTTCCGCCGGATCCCACAGCACCAGGTCCGCATCGCTCCCCGCAGCCAGCACGCCCTTCTTCGGATACATCCCGAAGATCCTCGCCGGCGCGGTCGAGACCAATTCAACAAATCGGTTAATTGAAAAATTTCCCTGCCCCACGCCATGATGATGCAGCAGCTGCAGCCGGTTCTCAATTCCTGGTCCGCCATTGGGAATCTTTGTGAAATCGTCCCTGCCCAGCGCCTTTTGATCCTCAAAGCAGAAGGGGCAATGATCCGTTGACACCACCTGCAAATTGTCCTTCTTCAGACCCTCCCACAATTTCGGCTGGTTTTTCTTCTCGCGCAGCGGCGGCGTGAACACATATTTTGCGCCATCCCACCCCTTGCCTTCCATGTTGTCTTCAATCGAGAGCAACAGATACTGCGGGCAGGTCTCCGCAAACGCCGGTAATCCGCGGTCGCGCGCCTCGCGAACTTGATTCAGCGCATCCTCGCTCGAAAGGTGCACGATGTACACCGGCACGGCGGCAATCTCCGCCATCGCAATCGCGCGGTGCACCGCCTCGGCCTCGGCCTTCGTCGGCCGCGTCAGCGCATGATAAATCGGCGCAGTCTTCCCCTCAGCAAGCGCCTTCTGCACAATCACATCGATCACCGACCCATTCTCAGCGTGCATGCAAATCAGCGCGCCGTTCTTCGCAGTTTGCTTCATCGCCTTGAAGATCGTCGCGTCGTCCACCATCAGCACGTTGGGGTAAGCCATGAACAGCTTGAAGCTGGCCACTCCCTCGCGCACCATGTCGTCCATGTCTTCCAGGCCCGCATCCGGCAAATCCGTCACGATCATGTGCAGCCCATAATCGATGCACGCCTTTCCCTCGGCCTTCTTCCACCAGGTGTCCAGCGCCGCCCGCATCTTCGTGCCCTTCGCCTGGATGGCAAAGTCCACAATCGTCGTCGTGCCGCCAATCGCCGCAGCCCTCGTGCCCGTTTCAAAATCGTCCGCCGACTTCGACCCTCCAAACGGCATATCGAGATGCGTATGCGCATCGATCCCGCCTGGCAACACCAGCAGTCCCGTCGCATCGACAACTTTGTCTGCCGCGCTCGCCGGAATCCCCGCACGCACTTCCCTGATCGTCGCGCCATCGATCAGCAGATCCGCCTTCACGCTGCCGTCGGCATTCACAATCGTTCCGTTTTGAATCAAAACCTTGGACATAAACTCTGGTCCTCGCTCTTCACGAACTCGCCACCATGCTGGGTGCCCCAGGTCTCGATTTTGAGACCTGGGATAGGATGAACCCCTGGTCCCTCAGTCCGTCGCCTCGCACCCCGCTCCCCGCGTCCTTTCGTCCCACGTCTCCGGATTGAGACCCGTGTCCACCCGCACCATCGTGATGCATCCATCAACCGGGCAAACCAGCGAGCACAAATTGCATCCCACGCATTCCGTCTCGTCTACCCGCGGAATTCGCTCGAGCGGCGTCGGATACGGACCGCGCGCAAAAGCCGCCGCACGTTCCTTGCGCGTCACCGGCGTCTCTGCAATCGCAGTCCGGCTCTCCCTTTCTTTTACCGCCGGGATCGGATGCAGCTCCACGTGCCCATCCACCGGCCCGGTTACACGATCCAGATGAATACACTGGTGCGCGCCGTCCCAGCATGCAATGTGGCACAGGTCGCATCCGATGCACTTCTGCTCGTTAATGTGCGCCACAATCTTGTAGTTCAAATTCAGGTGCTTCCATTCCGTCACGCGATTCAGCGACAATCCGCGAAAGTCCTCAAGCGTCTTGAATCCTTTCTCGCGCATCCAGTTGTCCAACCCCTCGGCCATGTCCTCGACAATCCGATAGCCGTAGTGCATCACCGCTGTGCACACCTGCACCGTACCGCACCCCAGCAGCAAAAACTCCGCCGCATCGCGCCACGATCCGATCCCGCCAATCCCCGAAAGCGGCAGCGTGCTTTCCTGGTCCGCCAGGATCTGCTGCACCATGTTGAGCGCGATCGGTTTCACCGCAGGCCCGCAGTATCCGCCGTGCGAGCTCTTCCCGTCCACGTTCGGCCGCGGCACAAACGTATCCAGATCAATCCCCGTTATCGAATTGATCGTGTTGATCGCCGACAATCCATCCGCCCCGCCGCGCTTGGCGGCGCGCGCCACCGTGCGAATATCGCTGATGTTCGGCGTCAGCTTAACCAGCACCGGCGTGCGTGCCTTTTCCTTCACCCACGCGGTAATCATCTCCGCATACTCCGGCACCTGACCTACCGCCGAGCCCATTCCCCGCTCGCTCATGCCGTGCGGGCAACCGAAATTCAGCTCCAGCCCGTCCGCTCCCGCGTCTTCTGTGCGCGTTACAATTTCTTGCCATGCTTCGCGCGTCGACGTCACCATCAGCGATGCGATCACTGCGTTCTTCGGATAGCGCTTCTTCACCTCCGCCATCTCGCGCAGATTCTGTTCAACGGTCCGGTCGCTGATCAGTTCAATATTGTTGAAGCCCATGATCCGCTGCCCGTTCCAATCCGTGGCCGAATAGCGCGAGCTCACATTGGTGATCGGCTCGCCGATCGTCTTCCACACCGCCCCACCCCACCCCGCGTCAAACGCCCGCATGATCATCTCGCCCGTATTTGTCGGCGGCGCACTCGCCAGCCAGAACGGATTCGGCGAATGGATCCTTCCCGCAAAATTTCGTACACCAATGTCAGGCATGGGCTACCTCCGCGGTCCTCAAAATCGCCGTCGCGGCGCGCTTGCCCCCCGCCACGGCATCCACCACTTCGCGGCCGCCGTTCACGCAATCTCCGCCGGCAAAATATCTCGGATTCCCCGTCTGCCCCGTAGCGCGATCGACCATTATCTTTCCGTCGCGCACCTCCACTCCGCGGAGCTCCTGCAAAAGTTGGGTGAGCGGCGACTGCCCGATCGCGGGGACTACTAGATCGCACACAATCGCCGATTGCGTATCGGGAATAATCTCAAGGTTCCCACCCGCCTCGCGCACCTGCACGGTTTCCAAAAGTAAACGGCCGTGCTCTTCCCGTCCGATCGCTACCGGCAGCCTTCGCCACAGAAACTGCACACCCTCCTGCTTGGCGTGCTCGTACTCAAAGTCGAACGCTGACATCTCGCTCTCGCTGCGCCGGTAAACCATGTAGACCGTCTCGGCACCCAGCCTTCGCGCGGCATTGGCCGCATCAATCGCCGTGTTTCCCGCACCCACCACCGCCACCGTTCCGTGCAGTTCGCGCAGGTGCCCCGTCTTGTACGCGGCAATCAGCTCCAGCGCGTTCATCACGCCGTCGGCATCTTCGCCCGGGATGTTAAGCCGCTGCATCGCACCAAGCCCCAGCCCCAGAAAAATGAAATCGAACTCCGCTTCCAGCCCCTCCAGCGCTGCCGCCGAATCCACATCCATTCCGCATCGGAACTCCACGCCAAGCCTCCGAATCATTTCTACTTCGCGCATGCTATCGGCGGCGCGCAGCTTGTACTCTGCCACGCCATAGGTATTCAACCCCCCCGGCAAATCGCGCCGGTCGATCACCGTCGCGTGCGCCCCTCTGCGGCACAATTCCGCGGCACACGCGAGCGACGCCGGGCCGCCGCCAATGCAGGCCACGCGAAGCTTGTGCGTACCCGGCGACGCGGCCGGCACTGTTTCACCCGACGCCCAGAACGCATCCATTGCGTGCCGCTGCAACTGCCCAATTTGAATGGGCTTTCGGTTCTGCCGTGTCAGCACGCACGCGCCCTCGCACAGCACATCCACGGGACAAACCCTCGCGCAGCTCGCTCCCAGAATATTTGCATCCAGAATCCGCATCGCCGATCCGCGCAGATTCCCCGACGCGATGCGTTTGATGAAACCCGGCACATCGATATGCGTGGGGCATGCCGCTGTACACGGAGCGTCGAAGCAATTCAGGCAACGATCCGCCTCAATCACCGCGGCCTGCGCCGACAGCGGCGGCTTCAGCTCGCCAAACCGCTCTCGCATTTGCTCGTCGTCTGGTAGTGCTGCGGTGCTCATCGGAACCTCACGAACGGTAGGGCACGACTTCAGTCGTGCCGAAACCGACGCAGAAAAAATAAGGGGGCTTTAGCCCCTGCAATCATTTGCTTTACCCAGCCACCAGGGGCCCGTACAAATCCGGGCGCCGGTCGCGATAAAACTGCCACGTCCGCCGCACTTCCGCAATCTCGTCCAGATTCAGGTCGGCGGTCAGCACCTCGTCCTTGTCTCGCGCCGCTTCGACAATAATCTTTCCACGCGGATTGCAGAAGTAGCTCGTCCCATAGAACTCCCCAATGTTCCAGGGAGCCTCGGTGCCCACACGATTGATCGCCGCGATAAAGTATCCGTTCGCCGCAGCGTGCGCTGGTTGTTCCAGCTTCCACAGATATTCGCTCAACCCCGCGACAGTCGCCGATGGATTGAACACAATTTCCGCCCCGTTCAATCCCAGGCACCGCGCGCCTTCAGGAAAGTGCCGGTCGTAACAGATATAGATACCTATTTTTGCGAATCCCAGGTCGAAGACCGGATATCCCAGGTTTCCCGGCCGAAAATAAAACTTCTCCCAGAACCCCGGCGCCACATGCGGGATATGCGTCTTGCGATACTTGCCCAGATAAGCCCCGTCGCTCGCGATCATCGCAGCGGTGTTGTAAAAGACCCCTTCCTGCTCCACCTCATAAACCGGCACAACGAGCGCAACGTGCAATTCGTTCGCCAGCTCGCGCATCAGCTTGATGGTTGGCCCATCGGGAACCGTCTCTGTCATTTCATACCACTTCGTCTCCTGTTCCGCGCAGAAATACGGCCCATTGAAAATCTCTTGCAGGCATACGATCTGCGCTCCCGCCTTGGCCGCCTGGCGAATCAGCCCCACGTGCTTCTCCACCATCGCCTTCTTTTGCGCGGGCAGCGGTTCTGTCGCGGGGATCGCATTCGACGCCTGGATAATGGAACATCGAACAACTCGGGGCATGGCTCGCCACCTCCAAAAGAAAAGTGTGTGAGTATTAGAAATTAGCTCAAATGGGCCCTTTCGGCAATAGCCGTCGCGACAATCCCGGCTAAGCTCCTTCCCTTCACTTTCCACTTCTTCACCAATTCCCTGGCTCGCTCCCTCGTTCCCTTGGTCCCTGATCTTCGACTCATCCGTTTGACTTCGCTCCCGCGCAATCCAATAATCGAAGATGATGAATATCTATGAGGAGATCGTGAAGCTACAACGAGAGGGCCGCAATGGCGCCGTGGCCACCATTGTGAACTCGCGCGGCTCCATCCCCTCCTTTCAAAGCGCCAAGATGCTGATCCGCGACGACGGTTCCATCGCCGGTACCATCGGCGGTGGCTGCGTCGAAGCCGAAGTCTGGCAGGCGGCTCGGGAGGTCATCGCCCAGGAAAAGCCGCGCACCCTCACCTTCGATCTCAATCAGGATCCCAAGTACGACACCGGCCTCGTCTGCGGCGGTACGCTTGAAATCTTTATCGAGCCCGTGCTCCCCGCGCCGCTGCTCTACATTTTTGGCGCCGGCCATGTCGCCGTCGAGCTCTTCAAGGCCGCTCGCAACGCGGGTTTCGACTGCATCGTAACCGACGACCGCGAGACCTACGCCAACACCGAGCGCTTCCCCGGCGCCCTCAATATCGTCGCCAAAGATTTCGACGATGCTCTCAACGAACTGACTCCCGTTGAGTCCTCTTACATCGTCATCGCCACCCGCGGCCATCGCGACGACATGCGCGTCCTGCGCTGGGCCGTGCAGTCGCAGGCTCGCTACATCGGCATGGTCGGATCCAAACGCAAGGCCATCACGGTTTTTCGCGAGCTCACGCGCGAAGGCCTCAGCCCGGAGTTGTTCGATCGCGTCCATTCGCCGGTCGGGCTCGACATTGGGGCCGTAACCCCGGAAGAAATCGCGGTCTCCATTGTTGCCGAGCTCGTTGCCATGCGTCGCCATGCGGAGCGGGCTTTACCCCACATGAGCTGGTTCCTGAACAACAGGCACTCCACTGTCCCCGAATCCACGGTCTCCAGCGAAACCCTCCCTGTTCCTGCGAAAAAATAGATTCCGCTTTCTTGCACTCTGCCATCTTTTTTCTTTGTTATCTTTATCCTTCATGGCTGGCCCTCCCAATCTCTGTGGCCTCATCCTCGCGGCCGGCGAATCTTCGCGCATGGGGTCGGATAAAGCAATGCTTCCCTGGCCGCCCCCGCCGTCTGGAACAGTCCCCGCTCCCGGCCCTACTCTTCTCTCCGCAGCCATCCTCGCTTTCGAGCGCCTCACGCGCCTGGTCCTCGTCGTCGCAGGCCACAATGCTGACGCTATCGGGACTACCGCCAGTGCGTGCAGGGCTAGCGTAGTCCGCAATCCTCATCCTGAGCTTGGTCAGTTCAGCTCTTTGCAGGTGGGTTTGCGTGAGGCTTTGTCGCGCGGTTGTGATTCGGCGATGATTACTCCTGTCGATTGTCCTCCGCTGAGCGTCGTCGCGCTCAACCATCTCTGCGATTCGTTTCAGCGCTTGCGAGCGCAAGGCATGTGGGCCGTCGCCCCCGAGAACGACGGTAAACACGGACACCCCCTCTTGGTTTCCGATCAGATGATCGCGCGCTTTCTTGAGGCACCCGTCACCGGCAATGCCAGGGAGATTTTGCACACCCATGCACACCGCGTCGCTTATGTTTCCGTCTCTGACTCTTTGGATAAAGCCGGCCTCAACACGCCGGAAGACTACCAGGCAATCACCGCAAAACAAACGCCGTCTCCGCGCTAGGGTTTGTCGGCAAGTTTCTTGAGCACCGCGGCCAGCGTGTCCATCGCCAGGTGACTCGCATGCGATGACGCTTGGGGCAGGCCGCCAACAGCCCTCAATAACTCTTCCCTGCTCAGCTTCCTCGCATTGTCCACGGTTTTCCCGATCACATGCTCGGTCAACGCCGACCCACATGCCATCGCGGCGACGCAACCCTTAGCGCGAAAGCGAATTTCCGTGATCCGCCCCTCCACAATTTTCACCGCCAACTCCAGCACATCGCCACAGGCTGGATTCTCGATCCGTGCGGACGCATCCGCGTCGGCCAACGGTCCAGCATTGCGCGGGTGCTCAAAATGATCGAGAACTTGCGAGGAATACATTCGCTTTGCCTGCGTTTCTGATCGCTTGCTCCCGCAAGAAAACGGGTGCCCCAGGGGCTCGATTTTGAGACTCTGGGATAGCCAGGGTTTCGTTTACCGGCTCACGCCGTCAGGGACGAGAGATCACCGCGCTTCGGCCACTCCGCCTTCCGGGTCATGGATGCGTCGCTCGTCTAGAATCTCCGTCACCAAAAAAGATCTGCAAGCAGCGCGCGTAAGTGGATCGACGCATTCAAATTGTCGATCAGCTGCGAGCTGATGGCCGGCTGAGCCAGTACCAAATCCACCGCTGCAACCGCGCGCTCGGCATCATGCTTCAACACTTCAAAAACTGCCTCGTATTTTTCTACCGGCCCAAGCTGCTCTTGCTCCAACATTTCCTTGCAGCTTCGCTCCAGCCCCCGCATCGCCGCCGCCGCCCGCGCCAGGTGATCGCGGAGCAGCCGCCCTGCATCGCCGCCGTCGCCCGGCAATCCGCGTGCCGCAAAAGAAAGCGTGAACTCGTAGCACGCCTCAATCGTCTCGCACTGCCGTTCAATCTCAGTCGCCATCGCTTGCGGCATAACCCTCTTTCGTTTTCACTCCCGATCCCTTCACCGCCCACCGTCCCGTGTCGTGCTCTTCTAAGTAGAAGTCTCGGCTCATCCAGCCGAAGATCATCGACTTCGTTATAGGCAGCTTCTCCGGCCGGATTCCCATGTAAACATGCACCATCACCAGCGCGATCAGCCCCACCCCGGCAAGCCCGTGCAGGACGTACATCAGTCCCCACGTCATGTCGCTGAACAAATATGGATTCCGCGTGAAGATCCCCGTTTGCACGCGTTTCATCATGAAGAGCCCGGTCGCGATGACCGCCAAACCCGTCAGCATGATCGCACCGTGGTACAGCTTATTCTCCAGCGGATACTTCGCGAATTTTCTGGGCGGCGGCGCCGGCTTGCCGAAAAATCTTCGCACGCGATTCATTGCGTCGCGCAGATCGGTCTTGTCCGGCCAGATCGACCAGAAATCCAGAAAGAACGATGCATGAACAATGTGATACAGAATCGAAATCGTCAGCACGCATCCCGCGATCCAGTGGTACAACACCCAATTGAACTGCACTCCGAGCTTCGGCAGGAACGCCGTAAACAGCAGCGTGAACATCGACACCGCCATGATCCAGTGAAACAGCCTTGCCGCAAGCGAATGCCTCGGCACGCGTTCCGGAATTCCCTCCACGCTCACGTCCGCTGCACGTTCCGCAAACCGCTTCGGCGGCTTCACCACAATCAGGTAAAGCGAGTGCACGATCATGAAGAACACGCCCGCAATGACAGCAACCCAGGCCAGCCCCCACGCAATGTGAGTCGGGACCGATTGCCCCCACGGACCTGTCGCCCACTGGATCAGCCTCATGCCGCCTCCTGACCGCTGGGGTCCGCTTCAACGCCGCCGATCGCGCGCTTCACCAGGTTCCTCATCAGCGGAATCTTGTAAGCATTGAATTGCAGCGGCACCGCGCCTTTAACCGCCAGCTCGCCGGCCGTTTTGCCGGTTTCCGCATTTGCGGGTTTTCCGCGCGCTAAATCCTCCACCGACTTCAGCCTCATCGGCTTCGGCGCAACCGCGCTCACCGCAATTCTGATGTCGCTGATCGTGCCTCCCAACATTTTCATGGCCGACGCCACATTCATCAGCGGAAAGTCCCACACATTCCGATCGCGCACCTTCTCGAAATAGAATTTCGCGCCCGCCCAAGTCGCCGGAATGCGAATCTCCGTCAGCAGATCGCCTGGCCGCAGAATGTTCAGCCGCGTTATATCCAGCTCCGGCCCGACAAAATAATCCTCCGCGGCCACCACGCGCTCGCCCTTTGGCGTCTGAATTACAAACTTCGCATCCAGCACGATCAGCGCCGGCGCCGAATCCGACGGGTGCACCGCCACGCATCGGTCCGCGCCAAAAATCGCGTGCTCCCGGTTGCGCCCCACCGGCGTGTCCGCGTAACAAATGTTTCCGCCGGCACGGTAACATGGCCATCCGCCGCGGTAGTACCAGCATCGCGCATCTTGCGAGACATTCCCGCCCAGCGTCCCCTGGTTGCGAATCTGCGGTGAAGCTACCAGCTCCACAGCCTGCGCCAGCACAGCGTAGTCTTTCTGGATGGCCGGATGATTCGCGATTTCCATCAGCGTCGTCATCGCCCCGATCTCCACGCCATCGCTCGTCGTGCGGATCCCCTTCAGTTCCTCCACGCCGCTGAGGTCCACCAGCATCTTCGGCTTCTTGATGCGGTCTTTCAGCCAGTCGAAGCTGTCAAGCCCGCCGGCCATCACCCACGCGTCGGCGCCGTTTTCCTCCAGCAGTTGCTGCGCCTCGGCGGCAGAGCTTGGCTGCAGCAACTCAAAAGCCGGCATCACATCTCGAATGACTGCCATAAATCCCTCCGTTTCACATCCCGCATCAGATGTGTGCCAGCAATGGATTCTGCATCGGACGCCCGGCTTCATAGGACGTCAAAATCGTGTCTGCGTTCACCGGCGCGCGCTGAAAAATGTTGTCTCCGAGCGCGTCTGAGAGCGCGTTCAGGATCGCCGCGCATCCTCCGCCCACGGGAGGCTCCCCGCAACCGCGAGCGCCCACTGGCGTCTCCGGATCGGGAATGTTTAACGCGCTCCATTGCATGTCCACGGGAACATCCAGGATCGTCGGCGGCCTGTTTTGATAAAAACGCTGCGCGACGCTGATACCGTATTGCGGATCGATCACCCACTTCTGCCCGATCGCATGTCCGATACCCAGCGTCGACCGCCCCAGAATCTGCCCGCCGAGCGCCGCCGGGTGCAGAACGGTTCCCACGTCCGCACACGCCATATAGTCGACAATTTCGTATTTGCCCGTCTCCACATCGGCTTCCACTTCGGCAAAACACGCCAGGTATGAGTAAGAATCGCCGTCATGTGGAAATTTGTCTTTCGCTGAGACCACAAGTCCCTGGCCCGCCAAATTCCCCACCGATTGCTTGGTGGCTTTGTTCACGTCGGGATTGACATCGTGACCGTCGTAGATTCCACCCAGCGTGATTGCGTGCTGTGCCGCCTCGGCAAAACTCAATCCGGCGCCACCGCCTTTGCGCGTCACGCGCAGATTGGCCACTTCATATTCTTCCGGCTGCCCGCCGAGTTTTTTCGCCGCCACTTCCTTGAGCCGCTGTACACACTCAAGCCCCACGGCGTGCGCGGCCCGGGTCATTGCGTGGACTGTCTGGCTGCCACCCGAGTCGCAGGTGTAGGGGAAGTGCTTCGACGTATCGCCCCACACAATGTCGCATGCATCCCATGGAACATTGAGCACCTCGGCCGCCGCGCGGTGCACATCGATCACTGCTTCCGTCCCCAGGTTCCCGATCCCCGATTGAATCTGCACGCGGCCCTGGGGAGTGATGACAATCAGCCCATCGAAACCCGTACTGCCGCCGTGAAAGACCGTCAGCGCTACGCCGACGCCGCGCACCTTCGTGCCAACCTGCTTCGGCTGTCGCGCCACTCGCTCGTTCCATTTGAATTGCCTTGCGCCCTCGTCCAGCGCCTGCTTCTGGAAGCAGCTGGTCGTATACGAGCGCTTACCCTCTTTGTTCGGGGGGCCGTATTCCGCTTTTCCCTCCGGACAGTTAATGCGCCGCAGTGCAACCTGGTCCACTCCCAGTTGCCGCGCCGCCTTGGCCAGGATGGGCTCCATGATCGCGATAGCCTGCATGCCCCCCGGCGCGCTCTGCGCACTTCGCGGCGGCGTGTTTGTCGCCACTGTCACATTCCGGTAGCGCATCGCTGGCGGCTGATATTGCAACGATGCAATGCTCGCGCACGAGCCACCGTCTCCGCTTGAACCATAAGTTCCTGCGTCACTCACCAGGAACATGTCGACCGCCGTAATGCGGCCGTCCTTGGTAAAACCCACCTTCGTCCGGGAGCGAATCCCTGGCCGCGCGCGCCCGATAAAATGCTCCTCCTCGCGGCTCACGCGCATCATCACCGGAGCATTCAGCTTTCTCGACAGGAGCGCCGGAATCACCAGCGTAAGCGCGCCGGTAATCTTGCTGCCGAACCCGCCACCCGTATATTCGCTGATGAAGACAATCTTGTCTTCGTCCATGTGCATCCACCGCGCAATCGCGGCTACGGTCTGAAAGGTGCTCTGCGTCCCCGTATAAAGGAACAGCTTCCCATTCTGCCAATAAGCCATCGTGGTCCGCGGCTCCAGGCATTGATGGCTCACATCCGGCGTCATAAATGTCTCGTCGAGCACCAGCGCCGCGTTCTTGAACCCCGCATCCACGTCGCCATACGACCATTCTTCGGTCGCACGACCCATGGGCATGCGGCCTTCTTTTTCTGCGGCAAAGTCCTCATCGGTCCACTTCACCACGGCTAACTCTGACCCGCGGCCCGAGGCCGCCCTCACCCAAACATTGCCATCCTCGCGCGCATTCGAACTACCCGGACGCAAACTCTCCAACGGATCAGTCGCAAACGGCAGCGGTTCCATGTCGATTTCGATCGCCTCAATCGCCTCCGCACACGTCAACTCGTCCACTGCCGCTACCGCCAGAATGGGTTCGCCCTGGTACATCGGCTCATCCGTCAGCGCCAGCTCGCCCCATTTGTCCGCCTTGATCATGGTGCCGTTGTCGTTCATATAGGCCGCATGGCCCGGCACATCTGCGGGCGTCAAAATCGCCTTCACTCCTGGCATCGCCAGCGCTTTCTCCGCTCGGATCGCCTTCACGCGCGCGTGCGGCATCGGGCTCAGCACCAGCCGGCAAAACAGCATTCCTTCGGCGCGAAAATCCTCCGCATACTTCGACGTCCCCGTCACCTTCGCCACCAGGTCGTTGGTCGAGTAATCTTTGCCGATCAGCTTGTACCCGGTGCCATACGGCCGTGGCTTCTCCTGCTCGGCCTTCACCGTCTCGGAAGTGTCAGGCATGGCTCAGGACCTCCTCTGAGATGCCGCCGGCACCCCGTCGCGCAGATACTCCGCCCCGCGAATCATCGAGTCCAGTATTTTGTTGTAGTCCTGGCACCGGCAAAGGTTGCCGCTGATCCCGTGCGCCATCTCTTTCCGCGTCGGCGCGGGGTGCGTCTTCAAATACCCCACCGCCGACATGATGAACCCCGACATGCAGAACGCGCATTGGAATCCCTGCTCATCCACCACGGCCTGCTGCACCGGGTGCAGCGTTCCATCAGCCGCCGCCAGTCCCTCAATCGTCGTAACTCTCTTCCCGCGAACGGTATTGGTCAGCACCGAGCAGCTATAGTGCGGCACGTCGTCGATCAACACAGTGCATGCTCCGCACTCAGCCCGGTCGCAACCCAGCTTTGTTCCCGTCAGTCCCAGCTTGTAGCGCAGCGTCCAGGCAAGCGTCTCCTGCTTCATCACTTCCACGCGCCGCATCTTCCCGTTCACGTTGAGCGTAATCAGCCGTTCGCCCGCGCTCCGCATGCGGCCGCCTGGCGACAAGATCTTGTAGCTCGCCGCTCCCACCATCGCGCCGCCGGCAATCACGCCCAGAATGAACCGGCGCCTGGTGATCTGGTGTTCCTTGTTTTCGCTTGTCTTTGGGTCTTCCATATCCGGCATGGCAATTTCTCCAGCTTCAGCACCGTGTTGGGAAGTCACTCTCGCCTTACGGATCTGGCACTTCTGCGGTTGCCGGAACCGCATCGCCGCCTTCATGAGGTGCATCCGCGGCGCTTGCAAATATCTTAGCCCCACGCCGGCACCCCCGGCAAAAGCCCGCGGCTCACTTCGACCCGCGCTCGGCGTCGCCCGAAGCACTCTCATTCCTGCCCGCTGTTTTCTGGACTAAACTGAATCCGTTATGGCAATCGCAGGCGTCTCTCCCTCCATCCAGTCCCGTTCGCCTCAAGGCGTGTTCGCGAATGAACCGTTTACTGACTTCACTGATCCTGAAAACGCCCGCTCCATGCGCCGCGCCCTTGACCACGTGGCCACGCACCTTGGCGTGGAGTATCCACTGATCATTGGCGGCAAGCGTCTCAAAACAGCCGAAAGAATCCGCTCCGTCAATCCCGCGCGGCCGGCGCAAATCGTCGGCATTCACCAGAAGGCCGGTCAAGCGCAGGTTGATCCCGCAATATCCGCCGCGCTCCGCGCCTACGAGTCCTGGAGCCGGACCTCCGTCGACGTGCGCGTCTCCCTGCTCCTCGGCGCCGCCGAGATCATCCGCGAGCGCAAGTTCGAATTCATGGCCTGGCTTACGTATGAGGTCGGCAAGAACTGGGCTGAGGCCGACGCCGACGTCGGCGAAACCATCGACTTCCTCGAGTTCTACGCACGCGAGGCGCTTCGCCTTGCCTCCGCCACCACTCCCATTCAGTATCCCGGCGAGCGCAACGAGCTCCTCTATATCCCACTCGGTGTGGGCGCAGTCATTTCGCCCTGGAACTTTCCCTTCGCCATCATGGCCGGCATGACCGCCGCTGCCATTGTCACCGGCAACACCGTCATCCTCAAGCCATCGAGCGATTCGCCCACCATCTCCGCCCGCTTTGTTGAAGTTCTCGAGGAGGCCGGTCTCCCCGATGGCGTGGTCAACTTCTGTCCCGGCTCGGGCGCCTCCTTCGGAAACGCAGTCGTCGAGCACCCGAAGACTCGCTTCATTGCCTTCACCGGCTCCAAGTCCGTTGGCCTCGAAATCCATGAGCGTGCTGCACACGCGCAACCCGGGCAAATCTGGATCAAGCGCACCATCCTCGAAATGGGCGGCAAGGACTCGATCCTGATCTGTGCCGATGCCGATTTCGACGCTGCCGTCGACGGAGTAGTCGCTTCAGCCTTCGGCTTCAGCGGGCAAAAATGTTCCGCTTGTTCCCGCGCCATCGTTGAAGCCCCCCTCTACGATGCCTTCGTCGAGCGTCTCCGCGAACGCGTCGCAACCCTCACCGTTGGCGATCCCACCGCCAATCCCAACATGGGCCCGGTCATCAATCAAGCTGCGCTTGACTCCATGTTGCGGTTCATCGAGATCGGGAAAAAAGAGGGCAAGCTCGTCTCCGGCGGCAACGCGCCCGCCACCGCTGAAGGTGGTTTTTTCCTTGAGCCAACCGTCTTCGCAGATGTCGCTCCTAACGCCGTGCTGGCGCAGGAGGAGATTTTTGGCCCGGTGCTTGCCGTCATCAAGGTCGCCAACTTCGAAGAGGGCTTGCGCGTCGCCAACAACACGGAATACGGCCTTACCGGCTCGGTTTACACAAGCGATCCCGCAAAAAAGGCTGTGGCACGGGGTGCTTTCCATGTTGGCAATCTCTACTTCAATCGCAAGTGCACCGGCGCCATGGTCGGCGCGCATCCCTTCGGCGGCTTCAATATGAGCGGTACCGATTCCAAGGCGGGCGGTCCCGATTACCTCTACTTGTTTACCCAGGCCAAGAGCGTCGCTGAAAAGCTTTAGTGTCCTGAATCGTTCCTTCATGCAACAAATGCGCGGTCATCCTGAAAATATGGGTTCATCCAAAGAATGCGGTCATCCTGAGCGGAGTTTGTCGCGTTTTGCGGCAAACGGAGTCGAAGGACCTGCATTTTTCACTGCCCGAATTTCCAACAAACTCCTGACTCAGTCCACTAGCCACGTCACATCAACCTGCTTCCGCTCCGCATCAAACGTTTCGGAGACCCGATGACAGCGTGGGAGTTTACAGCGGTGATCTGGGGCCTCTCCTTGCTGGCTGGCTTCCTCGGCGCGCTCACCGGCCTCGGTGGGGGCGTGGTCGTTGTCCCGGCGCTCACCTTGGCGCTCGGCGTCAACATCAAATACGCCATCGGCGCCTCGCTGGTCTCAGTCATTGCCACTTCTTCCGGCGCGGCCGCAGCTTACGTTCGCGAGGGCTACTCCAACATCCGCATCGGCATGTTTCTTGAGATCGCCACGACCGTGGGCGCGATTCTCGGCGCCTTTCTTGCCGGCCGCATCGGCACCCATGCTCTCGCCATCATCTTCGGCTTGGTCCTCATCCAGGCCGCGTACCACTCCTTCAAAGGAACGCCGGAAGGCGATCGGCCCGTCAAATCTGACGCTCTCGCCAGCTGCTTGAGGCTCGGCAGCGCCTATCCCGTCGACGGCAAGCTGCAGGAATACGGAGTGCGCAACGTCCCGGCGGGCTTCGGACTCATGTTCGGTGCGGGCACGCTTTCCGACCTCCTCGGTATCGGCTCGGGCGCCGTCAAAGTCATCGCCATGGATCGCATCATGCGCATCCCTTTCAAAGTCTCAACGACTACCAGCAATTTCATGATCGGCGTCACCGCCGCCGCCAGCGCAGGCATCTATCTCAGCCGCGGGTTCATTGATCCCCGCGTGGCTATGCCCGTGATGCTCGGCGTCCTCGCCGGAGCCTTGCTCGGAGCCAAGGTTCTGGTGCACGCTCCCGTGCGCACTCTGCGGACCGTCTTTGCCGTCGTCATTCTGGCTCTAGCCCTCGAGATGATCGTTAACGGCATCACGGGGAAGGTTTAGCCCTCATGGTCGCCCGAATGAATGATCGCCGTCTTGAGACCATCATTGGCCGCCTCCTGCAAATCGGCGTCCTTCTCGCCGCTGCAACCGTCTTCGCGGGAGGCATCCTCTATCTCATCCAGAGTCACTCCAGCCGGGTCGACTACCGCAGCTTTGCGCCCGCCAACTCCGCGCTCATTTCACTGCGCGGAATCACCCTCTCCGCCGCGCACTTCCAAAGCCTGGGACTCATTCAATTTGGCTTGCTTCTCCTTATCGCCACTCCCGTCGCGCGTGTCGCCATGGCAGTTGTCGGCTTCGCTCTTGAACGCGACCGCCTGTACACCGTCGTCAGCCTCATCGTCTTGGCCATTCTCGCTTTCAGCCTGATTCATGCCGGCTGACGCACGAATGCCTGCGATCGTCTCGCATCTCGCCCAAAGGCACCCTCACAGATTTTGACTAGGATGTGCTCCGCGGCTTGCGGAGCGGGACTACAGCGCTACGGCGCCGGAAGCGGATTGGCTCGCAGCTTGATTAGCCGCCTGGGTCTCGGCTTCCAGTTTGCTTCCCACTTCGGCCGCAGCCTTGGCCAGCACCCGGTGATGAATCGTGAAGAGCGCCAGTTCCAGCCGATCGCCTACGCCGGTCTTGTCGTAAATCGAGCGCAGATAATTCTTGATCACCTGCTCCGTCGTCTTCAGCCGGATGGCGATCTCGCGATTCTTGCAGCCCTGCACGATCAACGCCACAATCCGCATCTCTTTCGGCGTCAGCCGATCGCGAACGCGCGCTCCAACCAGGTCCTCTTCTACCGCCTCCGGTGGCGCTGCCTGCGTGGGCAGCCAGGAGTCTCCTGCCGCAACGCGGCGCACGCATTCCACCAGCGCCGGCCCGGTGACGCTGCGAAACACCACTCCACGAAAACCCTGCTGCATATAGGAGGCCGCATTCTCATTGTTTTCGGCGATCACAATGCCGCGGCTGCTTGTCGTCTCCAGCAGCATCCCCAGTCGCGTGAAATCCGGTTGCAGCGATGCCGCAAACAGAACGATCGAATTCGGAAAGGTGGTAATGGCGTGGTACATGCGTTCAAGATCGGTACATTGCGCAATGATGCGCAAGTCCTCGTCCATCGCTAGCACCTTGGCGGTGCCGGCCCGGAAGATCGCCTGCGAATCAGCCAGTATGATCTTGTTCATCGTGTTTCCTGCCTACCCCATCCCTCTCGGGACAAACTCGGCTCTTCACTGCCCTGACCATCAATCCAAACGCCCGAGCCTCTGGCGCTCATCGCCCACATTCGTCCTATCGGCGCCATTACCGAAGTCTTGGCAATGTCTCTGATTGCTACAATCTTGGCCCTCGCTGGCTTTTTCCGCAATACCGGCCTCGCAGAATCTCCGGTCCCCAGTTTCGGATACGGGCCTGTCTATGTCTGAGATTACAGCCTTCACGTCAAAATAGGGTACCAAAAACCCTTCGGCGGGGCCGGGGAGACCATTAACTATATTGGAACCCGCACAATCCGGCCTCGTCATTGAAATTGCATTCTGCCAAGCCAGGTAAGAGCTCCGGCTGCAAGATGGGGCCACGCCTGATCGTCCAGTGAGCCCGTTTGACGATGAGATCGGTTTCAGGCTCTACACTCTTTTTATGGCAAGGCCCATCCTCCTCGCGGTTGACGACGACGTAAGCGTGCTGGAAGCCGTGGTCCAGGACCTGCGCCGCCAATACGGGGCCACCTATCGCATCATGCGCGCTGCCAGCGGGCCAGCCGCGCTCGACACGCTCGCCCAGCTCAAGTCCCGCAACGAGCCCGTCGCCTTGCTCATCAGCGACCAGCGCATGCCGGGGATGAGCGGCACCGAGATGCTCGAACGCGCGCGGACCATCTATCCCGACGCGCGCCGCGTCCTCCTCACCGCTTATGCCGACACCGAAGCCGCCATCCGTGCCATCAACACCGCACGCATTCATTACTACTTGAACAAGCCCTGGGATCCGCCCGAGGAAAAGCTCTACCCCGTCGTAACCGACCTCCTCGAGGACTGGCAGGCCGGCTTCCAGCCCCCCTTCGAGGGGATCCGCGTCCTTGGCCACCGTTGGTCGCTTAACGACCACCGCCTGCGCGACTTCCTGTCCCGCAACCACGTTCCCTATCGTTGGATCGATGTCTCCGTCGGCGATGAAGCGCTCAAGCTCCTCAAGGACCATGAGCTCGATCCCGAAAAGCTCCCCGTGGTGCTCCTCGCAGACGGCACCGCCCTTGTCGATCCCGAACTCGAGACTCTCGCCGGCCGTGTCGGCCTCCGCGTCCAGGCTGCCCAGGAATTCTATGACATCGTCGTCGTCGGCGCAGGTCCCGCCGGCCTCGCCGCTGCTGTCTACGGAGCCAGTGAAGGTCTTCGTACTGTCGTTATTGAGCCTGAAGCGCCCGGCGGACAGGCTGGCACCAGCTCTCGCATTGAGAACTATCTTGGCTTTCCTTCCGGTGTCACCGGCGCGGACCTCGGCCGCCGTGCCTTTGCTCAGGCCTCACGGTTCGGCGCCGAGTTTGTCACACAGCGGGCCACCGGCATGCGCATTGATGGCCAGTATCGCTTCGTCCAGCTGGCTGACGGCCGCGAGGTATCCAGCCATTGCGTGCTCCTTTCCCCGGGCGTCCAGTACCGCAAGCTCGATATTCCCGGTGCCGACCGCCTTACCGGCCGCGGCATCTACTACGGTGCCGCGCTTGTCGAGGCGCTCGCCTGTAAGGACGAGGATGTGTTCATCGTCGGTGGCGCCAACTCCGCCGGCCAGGCGGCCCTTCACTTCGCCAAATATGCCACTAAGGTAACCATGCTGGTCCGCGGAGCAGGGCTTTCCGCCACGATGTCAAAATATTTGATCGATGAGATTGCTCGCACATCGAATATTGTGGTGGAAGCGCGCACGCAAATCCTCGAGGCCCTTGGCGACGAACACCTCGCTGCCCTCAAGCTGCGCGGTCAATCAGGCGAACTTGAGGTGCCCGCATCCTCGCTCTTTGTTTTTATCGGCGCCGCACCCGTCACTGCTTGGCTGCCGGAGTGCATCATGCGTGACGAGAAAGGATTTATCCTGGCTGGTCCGGATTTGCGGAATGACGGTAAGCTGCCTCAGGTCTGGAACGAAAAGCGTGATCCGTTCCTGCTCGAGAGCAGTGTTCCCGGTGTCTTTGTCGCCGGTGATGTCCGCTCCGGCTCCGTCAAGCGTGTCGCCTCCGCGGTTGGGGAGGGTTCTATCGCGGTGCAGTTTATGCACCAGTATCTGGCCGGATTTTAGGTCGGGCCAGTTTTGAACGTCGCGGGCGGGCACCGGTTTGACGTGGTGGACTGGTAGGCCGGGGATTCATCCCCGGCACCTGCGCCGCAAGATAATTTTGGGGCTTTAGCCCCGGGGGAAATAATCCGTGACCGAATTTTAGAGACTGATCGGTCCTGGATTGAGTGCAATGAGCAAGATGAGCGAAGGCGGACAACCGATCCACATCGAGACGGTCCAGTTAAAGGATCTCGCCAACGCCCTCCTTCAAACACGCGTCTTCGCCTCTACGCCCTTCGATGCCATTGCCGGTGTCGACCAGATCGAACGCGTGACCGCCAAGGTCCGGCTCGGTGCTTGTCGAGCCCAACGAACCATGGCGCTATTACTGGCTCGTTCTCCAGGGCGAAACCTACGCCAAGCGGCCTGAAGCCGATGGAACTTTGACTCTCGTTGGAATTGCGCATGCCGGCGAAGCCTTCGGCGAAGTGCCCTTGCTCACGGGGCGCGGCAAGTCGCCTTTCCGCATCCTCGCGTCGCAGGATTCCGTCCTGCTCCGCTTCTCCGAACAGGATTTTTGGTCGCTCCTGGCCTGCTGCCCCTCCGTTCGCGCCGTCGTTCTCGCTGACAGCGCGGTCCGCCTTCAGGCTTATCAGGTTGAAGCATTGCATCGTGAGAAGCTCGTCTCCCTTGGCACCCTTGCCGCCGGCCTCATGCACGAGCTCAACAATCCTGGCGCCGCCGCCAAGCGCGCCGCTACGCAGCTCCGCGAGAACCTCATGCGTCTGCAGCAGCTCAGCCTGCGTAACAGCGGCAAGGCCAAGACGCCCGCCCAGCTCCAGTGCATGAGAGATCTCCTCGAACACGCGCTCCGCGGGTGCAATCTTCCTGCCATGAGCAGCATCGAGCAGGCCGATGCCGAAGAAGCCATGAGCCAATGGCTCGACAAGGCGGGCGTTGAGAACGCCTTCACCATCGGCCCCGTCCTCGTCTCCATGGGCATTGACCACGAGGAAATCGCGTGCGCTCAGGAGCACTTCGATCCCGCTTCGTTTTCCGACGCGCTCAACTGGTTCGGCGCTCTCGTCTCCAGTGTCTCCCTCGTCTGCGCCATCGAGGAAAGCATCTCGCGCATCTCCGAGTTGGTCATGGCGGTCAAGAAGTTTGCCTACGACGAGCGGACTCCCGACAAGGACCTCGACGTCCACGACAGCCTGCAGAGTACCCTCACGATCCTCGGCCATAAATTGCGCCTCAAGCAGATTCAGGTTGAGAAACGCTTCGCCGCCTCGCCCTCCACCATTCGCACGCGCGGCTCCGCCCTCAGTCAGGTTTGGACAAACCTCATCGACAATGCCATTGACGCCTCTCCCGGCGGTGCAAATCTCGAAATCTCCACTTGGTCCGAGCCCGGCTTTCTCGTCGTCTCGATCGGCGATCACGGCTCCGGTATTCCGGCCGATGTCCTTCCCCACATCTTCGAGCCCTTCTTCACTACCAAGCCTCAGGGCTCCGGCACAGGCCTCGGCCTCGAAATCGTTCACCGCATCGTCACGCAAAAATTCTCCGGGCAACTCGAAGTCCAATCCGAGCCCGGCGACACCCGCTTCATCGTCCGCCTACCAGTCAAAACCCCGCCCGCTTAGTTCGCCGCCAGTCGTATAGCCTGGAGCCAGAAGCTGTTTTTAAGTGGTATGACCACTGTCGCCCTCTTGTCATATGATGATGTCCGCAAGTATTCCGCCTTCTGAGGTCGCCCTGGCATGAAGACACAACAGCCGCTCCAATTGCGATGCGCCGTTTCGTTTCTGACTATCGTCTTGATCGCCGCATCGGCCGCCCCGCTCCACGCCGCCCGCACCTGCAATCCACGCAACTTCGGCGCCAAAGCCGACGGAACCACCAAGGACACGGCCGCAATTCAAAAAGCGATCGACACCTGTGCGGCCAAAGGCGGCGGAACTGTCCGGCTCGATGCCGGCACCTATGTCACCGCTCCCATTGTGCTCAAGAGCAATATCGTCCTTCGGCTCGATAAAGGTACGACGTTGCTGGGCTCGCCCGATCACGCTGACTACCCCGATAAGGTCGAGTTTCATCTTCCTGCCCTGCAATCCCTGGTGAGCGCAACGAACGCTGAGAACGTATCTATCACTGGCGACGGCACCATCGACGGCAACGGTGAAAGCTGGTGGAAGGAGGTGCGCTCCGTTCAAAATGCCGGAGTGATGGGAGTCCATCCGCGCCCGCGTCTCGTCGTCTTCGACCATTGCAAGCATGTGCGCGTCGAAGGCATCACCATCCAGAACTCGCCCTTCTGGCAACTCGTTCCCTACTACTGCGACGACGTGCTCATCCGCAACGTCCGCATTCTCGCACCAAATCCATCGCCGAACACCGACGCCGTCGATCCATTCTCCTCATCCAATGTGCGCATCGATCATCTATATGCCGATGTGGGCGATGACGACATCGCCATCAAATCCGGCGCCATCAACTCGCCCGGCGGCGACGATCCCAGCCGCGACATCACCATCACCGACTGCACCTTCAGGCATGGCCACGGTCTCTCCATCGGCAGCGAAATCGCCGGCGGCGCACGCAACATCCTCGCCGAGCGCATTCACTTCGATGGCACAGACAACGGCATCCGCGTCAAGGCCAATCGAGATCGCGGCAATGACATCTCGAACCTCGTTTTCCGCGATATCGATATGAAAGATGTGAAGTACCCCCTTGTCATCAGCGAGTATTATCCCCGCATCCTTCCCTCGACCCCCACCGTCGATCCTGCGCCCGTCACGCGTCTCACGCCTCACTTCCACAACATCGTCCTTCAGAACATCACCGCCACCGGCGCCGTAATGGCCGGCGCCATCGTCGGCCTCCCTGAAGCTCCGGTGACCGATGTCGTTCTGCAAAACATGAATCTGAGCGGCGACAAAGGGCTGACAATCGGCTATGCAACTGTGACCGGTCAAAACGTGAAAGTCACCGTCGCCCAAGGCGACGCCATCATCAAATTGCCCGAGGCCAACGTCACATTCAGGTAACGTGCAATGAAGTTCTACAATTGGGGGTTGTGTACACGGGTGCAGCTTCGGGAAAGAAAGCGGTCCTTGACACAGCGTTTGGCGGCTCCGCACCCCAATCACGCGAGGAACTAAAAGGGGGTACTTCCTGAAACGCAGAGATCTCTTGAAGGGCGCAACGCTTGCTGCGGCCGCCAACGCGGCTGGAGCGCTGGCAGCCGCCTCCGCTCTTTCCTCACCCGCCGATCCGGCAGCGCCGCAGCCCCTAGGTAAAGTCGCGCTCGAAGAGCACTTCATGGTGCCGGAATTCATGGACTATTTCGCTGAAACCTATCCCAATATCAGTCCCGAAATTGCTGGCCTGGCTCCCATTGCGCTTGAAGATTTCGGTGATCGGCGCCTCTCGGTTATGGACCGGCACCGTGTCGACTTCGTGGTCCTGTCGCTTGCCGGGCCGGGCGTCCAAGCGGAAAAAGATGCCGCCGTTGCATTGAAGAAGTCCAAGTGGGTCAATGATTTTCTTGCGCGGGAAATCGCAAAACGCCCCACGCGTTATGGTGGCTTCGCTCATTTGGCTATGCAGAATCCCGCCGATGCCGCTGACGAACTCGAGCGCTGTGTGCGCGAGCCTCAAATTTCAGGGCGCTATGATCAACGGCCAGACCAACGGTGAGTATCTTGACCTCGACAGGTACTCCGTCTTCTGGGAACGGGTGGCCGACCTGGGCGCACCCATCTATCTTCACCCAGGCAATCCCGTCGACCATCCATCTGTCTACAACGGACACCCCGAGCTTTGGGGCCCGGTGTGCAGTTGGGCTTTCGAAACCGGCGCGCACGCATTGCGCCTGGTTTTTGCAGGCGTTTTTGAGCGCTATCCCAAGGCGCAGCTGATTCTTGGCCACATGGGTGAAACATTGCCGCTCAATCTCTGGCGCTTCGACAGCCGCTGGCTCGTCTCCCGTCGCGGCACGATGACCCTTGCCCAGACGCCGTCGTTTTATATCAAACGCAATATCGCCGTCACCACGTCCGGCGTCTGCTCTGATGCTTCGCTGCGTTGTGCAATCGACTCTATGGGAATGGACAATGTGATGTTCTCAGTCGATTATCCCTTCGAAAAAACCGAGTTGACTGCGGAATTCATTGAGACCGCGCGACTCTCCGAAATTGAGCGGCGCCAGGTCGCATCTGAAAACGCGAAACGCATCCTTCGGATCAACAATTCCATCGGCCCGAACGCCTGAGCGACTACTGATTCACTCCGCTGGCCAGAAATCCTCCGTCGACCACCAGAATCTGTCCGGTCACGAACGAAGCGCTGTCCGATGCCAGATAAACCGTCGCGCCGATCAACTCCTCCGTCTTTCCAAACCGCCCCATCGGCGTCCGCATCAGCAATTCCTGCCCGCGCGGCGTAGAGTCCAGCAGCTGCGCATTCAAATCGGTCCGGAACACCCCTGGCGCCACCGCGTTCACCGTCACGCCTTTTTTTGACCACTCCACGGCCAGCGATCGCGTAAGCGACGCCACTCCCGCCTTGCTCGCGGCGTACGCCGCCACCTCGCTCAGCGCCACAAAACTGTTCAGCGACGCAATGTTCACGATGCGCCCATATCCGCGCTCAAGCATGTGCCGCCCGAACACCTGGCAGGCGCGCAGCGTCCCGGTCAAATTCGTATTCAGAATGTTCGTCCACTCTGCTTCGGGCAAATCGAGCGTCGGTGTCCGCTTGATCATGCCCGCGCAGTTCACCAGGATGTCCACTTTGCTGAAGCGCTCCAGCACCGCCGCCAGCAGTGCCTCCAGCGTGCTGCGATCGCCAACGTCCGAAGCCATGCGCAGCGTCTGCCGCCCGCGCGCTTCAATCTCTTTGGCCGTGTCGTCCACTTGCTCTTTGCGGCGCGCCGTGGCAATGACGTCGGCGCCGGCATCCGCCAAGCCAAGGCTCAGCGCCCGGCCAATTCCGGAGGTCCCTCCGGTCACAACCGCAACCTTGCCTTCAAGGCTAAAAAGCGAATCCTTCATGAGATCTCCGAGGGGAATTGTAGCGCCGGCTTCTGGCCGGGGTCCCCAACGACAGGTCCTGGTCGTTGGGGTGGTGACCGGCTGTCATGCGAGAGCCTGCCCTGAGCGAAGTCGAAGGGTCCACGCCCGCATCAAACGCTGCTCCCTAAGAATACCGGTGCGATGTGCCGGGCGTAGAGATTTTCCGTCACGTTCTTGGCGATCACCGCTTCGTTCGCTTCCAGCAGCGCCAGGTAGCGCGGTCCCATCTTCGCCGCTACTTTAAATCCCACGTGGAGCAATTGCCGCAAACTGCTGTTGTACTCTGGCGAGCACTCCACGTGCCGGAGGGCCGAAGTGTACTGCTCTGAGGTCCATCCTCCCACCTCGGCGGTCGAGGGCAGCTTGCCGGGATCGATGTCGATCACCGTGGCATAAGGCGCGCAGAGCTCTTCGCGATGCGCCAATGCTTCCGCATACACTTCCTTGGCCAGCGCCAATCCATCGCCGCCGGCCTCCGCCAGCCCGATCAATTCCTCTAGCCATGTCGTGCCCGCTGTCTTCAGGTGCACCCCCACGTTGAGGCGCTTCATCGTCGAGTGGATCGCCGAATATATTGAAAACTTGTCGCTGCCCGAGTGTACGCTCAGTTTCAAATTATCGGGCAACCCGTATTGCTTCACCGCGTAGGCGATCGCTGCTACGTCCAATGCCATCTCCCGCTCGAACCGCGCCACGTTGCCGGCGTAATCCACGCCTTTGTTGAAACGCCCGCTGAACTTTGGCGCAATCGTCTGTACTGGAATGCCTTCGTCGGCGATCGCCGCCAGAATGATCAGCAATTCTACCGGGCTTTGCGCGCGATCGGTCTCGTCCATCGAAACTTCGGGGATAAAATTCCCCGCTCCTCGAGCGCTCAGCACCCGGCGGTAAACCTTTCCCGCTTGTTTCACTGCCGCCAGAAATTTCTCCGCGGTAACTTGCAAAATCACCGGGGTAATCTCGAACGCCTCATCAGCCCCGGCCAGTTCGATGCTCCCCTGCAACTCCGGGTGCCGCTTCACAAAGCTCTCGATGTCCGCTGTTTGCGCAGGTCGGCCGATGAAATCCGCCACGTCGAACGTGAAAAAATCGCACGGCGCAAAATAGCGGTCCACCGTCTCGGCCGTAATGTGGTCCGCGTCGCAGTAGTAGGCCAGCTTCCATCCCAGTTCCTTCACCGCCGCATCGGCCGCTTGCCGAACAGACTCTGGCCCGGAACCGATGATCAGGTGTTCGCGGTTCGATTTGTTCCACACCGGAATCACTTCAATCCCTTCCTCCAAAGCCTTCACGCACGCCTGCAACTGCGCCTTGGCCTGGTGCGCAAACCGGTCGCCAGTGCCGATCGAGTACTTGTTCAGCGTCAATCCTTCTGTCCCCATATTCGCCCCGTTTGCAGGTCTCTCTATTCTGCTTTAGCTGCGCTTTGCCAGATCCCTAGTCCGCGTGACTTTGCGCCAGCGATGGTGCATTCGAACTCTCAAATCGGCTGCGATGTGCCCACAAACCCAGACCCGGGTTCGCCACGAAGAAAATCTTTTCGCCACCCGCCTGGTTCCAGCCGTGGCGCAGCTTTTCCGGGTCATAGCGTGCGGTGATCGCCTTCAAATCGCCATATTCGAATCCCACGCCTTCCACTTCCTTGCGAGTCAATTCTCCAGGGCACCACCGAATGGTGAATCGCCCCTCCGACGAAGCGTGAATCAGGTGCGCCGCCGCGCTCAGGTCCGCCGCCAGGTCGGCGTTTTCTTCCACAGCTTTGAGCGTGGCGGGCGTTCCGCGATAGCCATATTTGCGAATCAGTGCATCGATTCCTTTGTCCTCGCCGAATTCCTTCACGCCCGGCGCCAGAATAATCAGCTCCGCCCCGTCGGCCAGAGCCATGCGCGTCCGGTATACCGCCTTGTTGCCGATCCACGTGCTGTGGAATTCCTTCGGATCGAGATACACGACCGCTTTCTTGATCGGCTCGTCGAGCATCTCGAAGTTCACCTTCAGGCTCAGCTCCGCCGCTCTCAGGAAACATTCCAGATCGTCGCCAATGAACAGGCCGCGCACCGCCAGCCCGCCGTTCTTGCCGCGTCCGATCACGGTCTGAACATAAACAATAGGCAAGTGCCGCAGAAATTTCTCGCACGCCCGGTTCAGCACGTGGCGCACGGGGTTCTCCGCCCGCCCCATGATCCGCTCCATTCCGTACACCGCGCCCAGGTAATGACTGCGGTTGATTCCCTCGCGGCCACCTGTGCCGATCAAAATGTTTTTGGAGTGGTTCGCCATCCCGATCACTTCGTGAGGCACCACCTGCCCGATGGAAAGAATCAGATCGAAGCCGCCTTGCGAGATCAGCTTGTTCACCTGCGCCGGCCAAGCGTAAGTCAGTTTGCCTTCCGATTGTTCTCGGATGAATTCCGATGGTATCTCGCCCAGGGTCTCAACATCCGTCCGCCAGTTATGCACGCGGAACAATTCCTGCGGCATCTTCCCGAACATGTGCGCAATCTGGTCCGGTCGCATCGGCGTGTGCGTTCCGATGGCGGGCAGCACGGCCTTCAGCCGCTCCCCATAGTGCTCCCACGCATATCGTGTCAGGTCGCCGCCCCGCGAGTGCTCGCGGCTTTGGTCGGGCGGCACAGCCAGCACGCGTGTCCGTTCGCCCAGCTTCGCCAGGCTCTCCACCAGCAGACCCTTCAGTTCTTTCTCCGAGAGATCCGTTTCGGTGCTTCCCGCGGAACAATAAAGGCTCATACGCCAAACTCCGTCTTTCTAACTTCTGGCCGCGCCATTCGGGAATAAGGACTTACTCACGGGCGAAAATCTGTCGGCTTCCGCCGCCGTGCACGGTTCACAGTCCACCGTCCACGAGCTTCTACAGCCGGTACGCCTTCTTCACCAGCGCATACGTCAATTCGTTCGCCACTTCGTGCGCTTCATCCTCGTCCAGTCGATGTTCGGCTACCAGCCTGCCCAGAAATGCGCAATCCACGCGCCGCGCCACGTCGTGCCTGGCCGGAATCGAAAGAAACGCCCGCGTGTCGTCGTTGAATCCTACCGTGTTATAAAACCCCGCAGTCTCCGTGGCCTGCTCGCGAAAGCGCATCATCCCCTCAGGGCTGTCATGAAACCACCACGGCGGTCCAAGGCGCAACGACGGATAATGACCGGCGAGCGGTGCCAGTTCGCGGCTATAAGTCGTCTCGTCCAGCGTGAACAGAATGATCGTAAGGTTGCGTTCATTGCCGAACCGGTCGAGAAGCGGACGCATCGCGTCTACGTAATTCGTCGACCTGGGAATATCTGCGCCCATGTCGCGGCCATATCGCTCGTATACAACTCGGTTATGGTTACGTACCGAGCCGGGATGAATTTGCATTACCAAGCCATCTTCCACGCTCATCCTCGCCATTTCCGTCAGCATCTGCGCGCGGAACAGCTCCTGCTCTTCCCGGTCCGCTTTGCCGGCAACCACCTTGCTGAAAAGCGCCTTCGCTTCGGACTGCGATAGGTCCGCCGTCTGGGCCGTCGGATGTCCGTGGTCCGTCGACGTGCAACCCAGCGCCTTGAAACGCGCCCGCGCTTTCATCAACGCTTTCAGATAGCCATTCCACGTCGAGCAGTCCTCGCCGTGCATTTCGCCCAGCTTCATGACCAACCCAGTAAACCCATTGAACTCCGGATCCACCACCGGATCGGGGCGAAACGCCGGAACAATGCGCGCCTTCCACCCTGAGTCACGAATGGCTTGGTGAGCTGTCGCACTCGTTCAGCGGAGACTCCGTCGTCGAAAGCACTTCAATGTTGAACTTCTCGTAGAGCGCACGCGGCAGGAACTCGGGTTTGCGCAGCCTCTCGGCAATCACGTCGAACGAGTGGTCGGCCGACTTCTCGCTCAGCCGCTCGTTCAGCCCAAACAACTCTTGAAAGGCATAGTCGAGCCACATCCGCGTCGGGGTTCCCCGGAACAGATAGTAGTTCTTTGCAAAAATCCGCCACACCTTGCGCGGATCCTTGATCACCGGCTGTCCAATGCCAAGGTCGTCCAGCGAGATTCCCTGGCTGTAGAGCATGCGAAACACGTAGTGGTCGGGTTGCACAAAAAGCGTCGCAGGATCGGGAAACGGCACATTGTCGGCGAACCATGCGGCCTGTGTGTGTCCATGGGGACTGATGATCGGAAGCTTGCGTATTTGCTCATAAAGTGAACGCGCGACATCACGCGCGCCGGCGTCGGCTGGGAACAAACGGTCTTCGTGGAGCAACATGGCTTTCATTCTATTCGTCTCGCGCATCGGCTCACTGAGACACAGCCGGAATGAGAGGTCAGACCGGAAGTATACATGCTAAAGCCGTTCCGTGGCCTCAATTCGAATTCTTTCGCGGCCTGACGGCGTTTCTCCAGCCCGGCGGTCGCCTTCAGTGGTAATCTCGCTGTGATACTGGTTTTCAGTATCGCAAGAGGCTTGCTCCGATTATGCCAAGGGTGAAAGAAGAAGAGCCGAATACTCATCGTACGATGCAAGTGGTTAACCACATTCGTTCTCTTATTGAGAGCGGCGCCTTGCAGCCAGGCGACAAGATACCCCCGGAACGCGAGTTCGCGCGTTCTCTCAAAATCAGCCGTGCCAGCCTCCGGACTGGCATCGGTTACATGGCGGCCATGGGCGTCATGAAAATCCGCCATGGCGTCGGCACTTTCGTCGCCGACGGTCCTCCTCAATTCGGAACTGCCTCACTCAGCCTGATCGGCGCCCTGCATGGCTTTCAGTCCTGGCAAATGTTCGAAGCCCGCATCATCCTTGAGAGCCATCTGGCAGCCTTGGCAGCCGAGCGGGGCAAGCAGGAGCACTTCGCCGCCCTCGGCGATGAGGTCGCCGATATGTTCGCCTCCATGGACAGCCCTGCCGAATACCTCATCCACGATCTGCTCTTTCACCGCATCGTTTCCCAGGCCTCCGGCAACCCCATTCTGGCCGCGATCATCGAGACCATTACTTCGGCGCTCTATGACACGCGCCGCAAAACCGTCGAGCGCTCCACCGACATGCGTGAATCCGCTGAGATGCACCGCGAGATTTATCGCGCCATTCGCACACGCAATGCGAAAGAAGCTCACAACCTCATGGAGCAGCACCTTCACATGGCGCAAATCGCGCAGGGAATGGAGCGACCAACGGGCCGCAAGGCTTCGCCTGCCGTGTCAAAAAGGAAGCATGCCCGCTCCGCATCTGCCGCCTGACGGCGATCGGACTCTCAAGCATTCGGTTCCAGACTGAATTTTGCGGGCTCAGCGGAGTCTGCCACATCAAAGGATTCGCCCCTCTCTTTTCCGCTTCTCCGTTTTGTCCTTGAAGGCAGTCAGCTCCGGAACGCGGTCTGACCATCATTTGTTCGAGATCCCGTAAAATCCTGGGGTCTCCCGGTTCTCATTGAATCCTGAGAATCGGAGTCAAATTCTCGAATGCCGCCCAACTTTTCTTATTGACAGCACCGGACTGCATATATGAAACTACTCGCGCTTTAAGGTGTGGTCAGACCACAAGCTTGCGTTTGAATCACAACATAGTTAGCTGCGATACAAATGAAAACGCAATTCCTGTCGGAGGCACGACGATATGACGCAATGGGCGGCGGAATAAATCCCGCTGACAGCACATGCAACGCAACCTTCAACCCCAACTTCGTAGGTTCCTCACGCCAGAAAGGCAAGTGGGGGAAAAGGACAGACACGGGCAACCTATAACGCCACAACACCGGCTACCCCGACAAATGCCGCGGGCCCAACCCCGCCTATTGTGCCCAGCGCGGGACGCCAGACTGTTGCACCCACAGGTCCGTTTATGAACCCGGTTGCGCTCACCGGCCAGAAGTCGAGTCTGTCCACGGGCGGCTACGATCTCACCTTCGTCGATGCGAGGCCGCCGCTTGGACCCAGCAGCCTCTTTTGCGTGATGATGAGTTGAAAGCACAAGCTTCATGGCCGGTACTGCATCAGGTTCCTCGGAGCAATAATGAAAATCCTCCGCATTCTTTTCTCGCTTCTCGCGCTCACTACCGCCGCAACTCCAGTGCTGCGCGCCCAGCAGCTCCCTTGGTCCCAGCGCGCCGCCAACGCCGCCATCGCGCGCTGGCCCGACGGCCGATTCGTCGCCCCCGGCGAACCAGAGAAATGGAACTACGCGCTCGGCACCCTGCTGGACGGGATGGACGCAGTCTGGCTCAACACCGCCGATCCCCGCTACTTCCACTATATCCAAGATTCGCTTGATGCCCTTCTCGCTCCCGACGGGACCATCCCCACGCTCAAGCCCCAGGACCACGAGCTCGATAACATCCTTCTGGGGCGGCAGCTTCTGCTTCTCTATCGAGTCACGCGCAACCAGCGTTATCTCACCCCCGCCACTTTTCTCTACAATCAGCTCGCTCAGCAACCTCGCAATGCCTCAGGCGGCTTCTGGCACAAGCAGCGCTATCCCAACCAGATGTGGCTTGATGGCCTTTACATGGCCGAGCCCTTTCGCGCCGAGTACGCCTCCATCTCCCATCACCCTGAAGACTTCAACGACATCACGCATCAATTCGTCTTTATGGAGCAGCACGCGCGCGATCCAAAGACGGGCCTCCTCTATCACGGCTGGGATGAATCGATGCAGGAGCGCTGGTCCAACAAACAAACCGGCGACTCCCCCGAATTCTGGGCGCGCGGAATGGGCTGGTACATGATGGCACTGGTCGACACGATCAGCTACTATCCCGATGGCGACCCGGGGCGCAGGCAACTCATTGCCATCCTTCAGCGCGAAGCCACCGCCGTTGCTGGCTATCAGGATCGCTCTACCGGCCTTTGGTATCAGGTCGTTGATAAGCCCGGCGCAAAGGGCAATTACTTCGAGTCCTCCGCAGCCTGCATGTTTGTCTACGCCCTGGCAAAGGGCGTCCGCCGCGGTTATCTGCCGGAAAGTTACCTGGCCAACGCCGAGCGAGGTTATCGTGGCATCCTCACGCACTTCATCACCACCGGGAATGGCGACGATGTCTCGCTCTCCGGCACCGTCAAAGGTGCGACCTCGGCGGCGACCCCTACCGCGATGGCTCCTACGCCTATTACATCGGTGAAAAAGTTACCGCCAACGATCCCAAGGGCATCGGCGCGTTCCTGCTCGCCAGCCTCGGAAATGGAAACCGCGCAGAATGCGAAACTCGGCCGCGGGCGCACCGTCCTCGTCGACGGCTGGTTCAACTCTCAGCAACGAATAGACGCCTTTGGCGAGACGCTCAACTTCCACTACAAATGGAACACTTGGGACGAGCCGGGATACTCGCTCTTCGGCCACATCTTCCGCAACTTCGGCGCAGACACCAAAGAGCTCGACTCTGAGCCCACCGTCGCCAACCTTCGCAATGCGCAGGTTTACGTCATCGCTTCACCCGACAATCTCAACAAGAATCCGCACCCGCATTTTGCGAATGCCGAAGACGCAACGCAAATCGCGCAGTGGGTCCAAGCCGGCGGCGTGCTCATGATCATGGAGAACGACACCTCCTACGCCGACCTCGATCACTTCAACGTCATTTCCGAAAAGTTTGGCATCCATTTCAACAGCATCCTGCGCAAGCACGTTGTCGGAACCAACTGGGAACAAGGCAAGATAACCATTGACGGTAAAGACCCCATTTTCCATCACCCGCACACCATCTACGTCAAGGATGTTTGCACCATCTCGGTCAGCGGCCCTGCCCGTGCTGTGCTTGCCGAAGGTCCCGACGTCTTCATCGCAACAGCAAAATATGGCAGGGGAACCGTCTACGCCATGGTTGATCCGTGGCTCTACAACGAATACACCGACGGCCGCAAGCTTCCCGCTGTCTACGATAATTTCGCTGCCGGCAACGAGCTCGTCCGCTGGGTCCTTGAGCAGATTCCACACTAAACAAATCCCTGGCGGGACTCCCGCGATTGCCCACGTGTCGCTCACGCAATGGCAATCCGGCCACCTTCTACAGCAGTAGAATTGAGTTCAAGGAAAGAGACAATGAAGACAGTTCTGATGGCCGACCCTGTGCGCTACCCGCGCATGAACACGGATGAGCTTCGCGACACATTCCTGCTCGGCGCGCTTTGCGAGCCCGGCAAAATCCATCTCAACTACGTTGACCTCGATCGCGCAGTCGCCGGTTTCGCGTCTCCGCTCGAATCTCCCATCGCCCTGCCTACTGATCCCGACTTGCGCGCGACCTACTTTACCGAGCGCCGCGAACTCGGCGCACTCAATATCGGTGGCGCCGGCATCATCACTGTCGAAGGCAAAAGCTATGACCTCCAGAATCTCGACGTGCTTTACATCGGCCGCGGCAACAAGCAGGTCACCTTCGCTTCAAAAGACAAGTCCGCGCCCGCCATCTACTATCTGTTGAGCTATCCCGCACACGCCGAGTACCCCTCCACCCTGGTCCGCAAGGCCGAAGCCAGCCCTACCGAACTCGGCTCTTTCGAAACCTGCAACAAGCGTACGATCCGCAAGTACATTCATCTTCAGGGCGCGCGCAGTTGTCAGCTCGTCATGGGCGTCACGCATCTCGCCCCCGGCAGCAACTGGAACACCATGCCTCCCCACACACACATGCGCCGCAGTGAAATCTATATGTACTTCAACCTCGCCGCCGATGCGCGCGTGATGCACTTCATGGGGCCACCGGCCGAATCCCGCCACATCGTCATCGCCGACAAGGGCATCGTCATTTCTCCCGGCTGGTCCATCCATTGTGGCGTGGGTACCCGCGCTTACAGCTTCTGCTGGGGCATGGGCGGCGAAAATCAAGACTACGCTGACATGGATCCCGCCCCAGTCGAATCTCTTCGCTAACGGCACAGATCATGAATGAAATGTCATCCCGACCCTGAGCGAATGACGTGTCATCCCGAAACTGAGTCAATGAACTGTCATCCCGATCCTGAGCGCCGCAAAGGAGAGGGATCTGCGGTTGTTCTTGCGTCCTTCAACCTTCCTGCTAACGCCCCTTTCTACGACTTCCTCTTCTCCGCAAAACAAAAGCGGCGATCTCCCTCTCAGGAAATCGCCGCTCAGTTTTCTTATTCCCTATTCCCTAATCCCTGTTCCCTGTTTTTACGCGTTGTACGTCCCCGACGAAACTCTTCCGCCGTGCCCTGTCCAATTCGTGTGGAAGAACTCTCCGCGCGGCTTGTCAACGCGCTCATACGTGTGCGCCCCGAAAAAGTCGCGTTGCGCCTGCAGCAGGTTCGCCGGCAGCCTTCCCGCCCGATATCCGTCAAAGAACGCCAGTGCCGTCGAAAACGCCGGTGTCGGCACTCCCAGCTTCACCGCGTGCACCAGCGCTTTGCGCCATGACGCCTGGTACTTGTTTAATAGCCGCGAGAAATATTTGTCCAGAAGTAAATTGTCGAGAGCTTTGTTCTTCTTGAACGCGGCTTTGATCTTCCCCAGAAATTGGCTGCGAATGATGCACCCGCCGCGCCACATCAGCGCGATGCCGCCCATGTTCAGGTTCCAGCCATACTCTTTGGCCGCGGCCCGCAACAGCATGTACCCCTGCGCGTAGCTGATGATCTTTGAGCAGAACAATGCTCTGCGCACGTCCTCGATGAACTTCGCGCGGTCGCCCACCTTCGGTAAAGACTTCGGCCCGCGCAAAACCTTCTCCGCCTCCAGGCGTTCCTCTTTCAGCGCCGACAGGCAGCGCGAAAATACGCTCTCGCCGATCAAAGTCACCGGCTGGCCGGTATCGAGCGCGCTGATCACCGTCCACTTGCCTGTCCCTTTTTGTCCCGCCGTGTCCAGAATCTTGTCCACCAGCGGCGATCCGTCCTCATCCTTCTTGGCGAAGATCTGGCTTGAAATCTCGATTAAGTAGCTGTCCAGCTCGCCCTTGTTCCATTCCGCGAACACATCGTGCAGCTCGTCAGCCGTTAGCCCGAGCCCGCGTTTTAGCAGGTCGTAGGCCTCGCAGATCAACTGCATGTCGCCATACTCGATGCCGTTGTGAACCATCTTCACAAAGTGCCCTGCGCCCTCTTCGCCCACCCAGTCGCAGCACGGCGTGCCGTCTTCCACCTTGGCCGCGATCGCCTGAAAGATCGTTTTCACGTGCGGCCACGCCGCCGGATTTCCTCCCGGCATGATCGACGGTCCGTTCCGTGCGCCCTCTTCGCCGCCCGAAACGCCTGTCCCGATAAACAGAATCCCCTTCGCCGCCAGTGCCTTCGTGCGCCGCGTTGAATCGCTGAACAGCGAGTTTCCGCCATCGATAATGATGTCGCCCGTCTCCAGGTGCGGCGTAATCTGATCGATCATCTGGTCCACCGTATCGCCGGCTTTCACCATCAGCATCACCCGGCGCGGCCGTTTCAGCAGGCTCGTCAGTTCTTCCATCGAGTGCGCGCCCACCACCTCGGTGCCCTTCGCTTCGTTCGCCGTAAAGTCGTCCACCTTTGAGACTGTTCTGTTGAACACGGCCACTTTAAATCCGTGGTCGTTCATATTCAGGACCAGATTCTGTCCCATTACTGCAAGCCCAACCAGGCCGATATCACACACTGCTTCCGCCATACGTTCTCCAAAATCGAAATTCTATCACCGTAAAATTTATGCCTGATGACAATTCTATCCCTGTGGTCTGACCTCGGGAAAACCTTGACTTCTTGGCGATGTCATTCTGAGGTCGCCGCGGCGACCGAAGGATCTGCGGTTGATCTTCAAGCATTCGCCCTGGCAACAAACCGGGACCTTACCGCCGCATTTCGTTTCCGCGCTCCCCAGCTAGAAGCTAAGAGCCAATAGCTACTTTTCTCACTCCACGCTCAAATCCCCGTCTGCCTCGACCACCAGCTTGTCGCCCACAATCTGGATCGACAAAATCTTTAGCCGCCCCAAGCTCACTTTGTAACCCGACGTCGCCGTCGATCCGGCCAGCGCTGCACGCAACAAATCCGCCGCGTTCACCTTCATGCTCTTCGGCACCTGGCCCCGTAAAAACGGCGCCAATACAAAGTTGATCTCCTTCCGGTCCGAAACCTTGTCCAGGTTCGCGTCCTTGAACCCGATCGTCTCCCCCTCGGCATCCGGCTCCAACGAAACTTCCGCCGGCAGCGTCACAGTCGCCAGGCACACTCCGCCCACGCCCAGCCGCGCCCGTGTCTTCACCCGCACCACGATTCGGTCTTGTTCAAACCGCAGTTGCGGGTCCTCGGTCGAAATAAAGCACGCCGAGTGCGCATTGCCCTTCAGATAGTACCTTCCGTCTGGCCCGTTGAAGAGCTCCTGCTTCAGGGTCCGTTCCAGGGCGTCGCGGCTCACCGTCAGCTCCACTCCGCGGCTCATGGTCACCCCTCCAAAAAGCACCAAAATCGCTGCAAACGCCCGCCAGAATGCCCTCATAGGATTAGCGTGCCATTCCCATCCCGTTGCCGCCAGCATTGCCCGTCACATACCACAAAGCGCCTCTTGTGGGAATCCGGACAAAATCAGCATACATTGTTTATTTTCAATGAAATACGGGCGCATTTCGCCGCGTTTTATGCCCCGTCCGTAAAGCTCCTCCCTATTGATTTTTCAGCGGAAAAGCCCTAGAATGGGAATGTACGTTCCTCGGGTCCTTTCGCATCCCCAGCCACGTCCGAGGGTTGAGCCGAGAAAACACTCCTTTTCAAGGATAAGGACAAACAAATCAATGGCAAAGCGTCGTGGAAATCCAAATTGGGGCAAGCCAGAGCCCATTGGCCCTGTTGTGCCCACTGTTACGTCTTTTGAACAGATTACCAAGGAGTTCAAGCTGCCCCCTGACCAGTACATCCGGTCGACTCGCCTCCGCGAGTGGGCGCGCCGCAACAAGAACTCCAAGTACATCCCTGAGGCCCTTCTCGAGGCCTGGGGCTTTGAAATCGAATCCACGTTGTAACACTTTCGCCAGCTCAAGCAGAAACGCCGCCTTCGGGCGGCGTTTTTGCTTTCCGCCATTCTCTCCCGCTCGCACGAACATCGTTGCCCCGGTATCGCTTGTAGATTGGGACGTCGAAAAGCTGCTCATCTCAAAACAGGGCAAGAAGGTCTCGTATTCGACAGCATGCGAAAATAACTCCAGCACATGCCCCAGCCCTCTCGCACTCCCGAGCCGCCCTTCACCGACGTCCCCGGCGCCGTGGCCGACATCCGCGCCGGCCGCATGGTCGTTGTAGTCGACGACGAGGACCGCGAGAACGAGGGCGATCTCACTCTGGCCGCCGAGCACGTCACTCCTGAGGCCATCAACTTCATGGCCCGCTACGGCCGCGGCCTCATCTGCCTCACGCTTACCGAAGAACGCGCCGACCACCTGCGCCTGCCGCCCATGACGCAGCAAAACTCCTCCCGCTTCGGCACCGCCTTTACTGAATCGATCGAAGCCCGCGAAGGCGTGACGACGGGAATTTCGGCGGCCGACCGCGCCCGCACCATCCGCGTCGCCATCGATCCCCGCTCCACCTCGGCCGACCTCGTTCGTCCCGGCCACGTCTTCCCGCTCCGCGCCCGCCGCGGCGGCGTCCTCGTCCGCGCCGGCCAAACTGAAGCCTCCGTCGACCTCGCCCGTCTCGCCGACCTCACCCCCGCCGGAGTCATCTGCGAAATCATGCGCGACGACGGCGCCATGGCCCGCATCCCCGACCTCATCCCCTTCTGCCAGGCGCACGGACTCCGCATCCTCACCGTTGCCGAGCTCATCCGCTACCGCCTCCGTCACGAACGCACGATCGTTCGTGCCGGTGAGACCCGCGTCCAAACCCGCCATGGCGAATTCCGCATGATCGCCTACGAGAGCCAGGTCCAGGGCGGTGAAAGCCACGTCGCTCTGATCCGCGGCGACCTTTGCCCCGACTGCCACGCCCTCCACCTCGGTCCCGCTGGGCCCATCCCTGGCGCGCTGCAGTTCTCGGGAGCGCCGAACGACGGCCTCAACGGCGCCGCCTCAACTCCCGCGTCATCCCCGCGCCCCACTTGTCCGCATCCCGTCCTTGTTCGCGTCCACACCCGCTGCACCGCCGGCGACGTCTTCTCCGCCGACTGCCACTGCCGCGAAATCCTCGATCAGTCCATGCGCATCATCGCCGAAGCCGGCTGTGGCGTCATTCTCTATCTCCACAACACCTCGCGCGGTTTCGCCATCGATCACACCCCGGCCGCCCCATTCAACCCCGAAGGTTCCGCGGTTCCCACCTCCGGCGGCCTGGAGGAAACCGGCCGCCTCATCCTCCATCAGGAGCTGCGCGGCCGCGAAGGCTCTCAGGATCGCTCCGGCCGCATTCTCCGCGCCATCGGCCTCGGCGGCCAGATCCTCTCCGACCTCGGCATCCAGCGCATCCGCCTTCTTTCCAACACCCCCATGCACATCCCTGCCCTCGAGGGCTTCGGCCTCGAAATCGTGGAACAGGTCCCCATTCCCCTGGGAGAGTGTTCACAAGTCAGCTGAATCCAGCGGAAATGTTTATAAAATTGAAACCATTTATAATAAAATCGACAATGGATTGTTAGCTATCGAACACAAAGGCCGCAAGCTCCCGTATGATTGCTCCAATCCCCGGGAAACAAAATTTTCGGGAAATCTTGCGTGCCCTGCATGGTTTGACAGAATTCTCCGTCAGCTTACCCTGGTCACGTACGCGTTAGCACGGCCAATTTCTGGGCCAATCTCGCCGTGGTGCAATTACAACGTGGCATCTTCCCCATTTGGGTGCCGCTTCCGATCGTTAGCTCCGCATTACGGCAACCCCCAAAATTGCTGTGACGCCAACCGCACCTGTACGGCGAAAGGTTGGTCCGCGTGCGCGCTCACCTCGTCAATCCAAGCGATAATTCCTTTGGCACCGCGGTCATCACGCCGCGCTGGCTCTTCGTGCTTGCAGCCGCGACACCTCGCTCTGTCGGCGATCCAATCCTGATCGATGAGTCCCTCGAGCAGATTGTGCCCAGCTCCATTCAGCCCGGCGACATCGTTGGCATCAGCGTGCACACCGGCAATGCACTGCGCGGATATGCTGTCGGCCGCATGGCTCGCAGCCGTGGCGCATGGGTCGTCTACGGAGGCATTCACGCGACTCTCTTCCCTGACGAAGCGCTCGAGCGCGGCGAAGCCCATGCCGTCGTAAAGGGTGACGGCGATCTTGCCTGGAGCAAAGTCGTCACCGATTGCCTCGCCGGAAAGCCCGAAAAAGTGTACGAAGGCGGCCGCATCGAAGGCGGCGACTTCCTCTCCGCGCGCTGGGACTTGATGGATCCGAAGAAATATATGTGGGCCTCTGTCCAAACCATTCGCGGCTGCCCCAAGCACTGCTCCTTCTGCAGCGTCTGGCGTACCGACGGCCAGAAACCCCGCCAAAGGAAGTTCCAGAATGTCGTCGACGAAATCATCGCCCTGCGCCGCCTCGGCTTTCGCTTCATCGCCCTGGCCGACGACAACTTCTATCCCGTCACCTTCACTGATCTCCGTCTTGCGCACGAGCAGGGCAATACCGCCAAGGTCGAGGAGCTGACGGCGATTCGCAACGAGCGTCTTCTGTTGATGGAAGAGTTGGCAAAACTCCCCAAAGACATGGTGTTTTTCACACAAATGACCATGGAGGCGGGCGAAGACGGAAGCTATCTCGATGCCATGCGCAAAGCCAACATCAAAGGCGCGCTCGTTGGCGTCGAGGCCGTCACCCCTGAAGGCCTGAAAGCTGTGTATAAAGACTGGAACTACTCCGGCGAGGCCCTCGCCAGGCAACTCCAGACCTTCAGGCAGCACGGCGTGCACGTCCTCGGCTCGTTCATCTTCGGCCTGCCCACCGATCGGCCTGCCACCTTCGACGCCACAGTGGAAATGGCGCTCAAGGCCGGCGTAACCTTCGCTCAATTTGTCATGATGACTCCGTTTCCCGGAACCGTCGACTTCGGCCGCTGGGAAAAGGAGCAGTCCATCGATCCGATGATGGTGGGTGATGTGCCCATCACGCGCTACTGGATGATTCCCACCGAAGTGCGGCCCAAAATGTTTACGCCCCACCCCACCATGAGTTCCGACGAGATTCGCGAGCGCACGCAGAAAGTTTGGGACCGCTTCTACACCTGGGGAGCAATATGGGAACGGTCCGCATGCACACCGACTCTGCGCGCCCGGCTCGGGTTCATCTTCCTCTCCAAGCTCTACCGCCAGATGTACGCAGGCACCGGCATCTCAACCGATAGTGCGCGGCGAAAGAAGTCGAAGCGCTGGGCCAAGTGGACAGCTCGCCAGTGCAAAAAGCTCTTCCAGGCCCGCCCCATGCCGGAGCTCGAAGGCCCCAAGTGGGAGATCACTCTGCCAAAACTAGCCCAGCCTGTGTTTGAAGGCGCAGACGGCGGCGAAATCAACGGCCCGTTCGCGGTCCTGCCCGACAACTAGGACCCAATTCGCCCAGTTTTCTGGATTCACCTGAAATCCGATCTGTCATCCTGAGGTCGCCGCAGCGACCGAAGGATCTGCGGTTGCTTTTCCGCGCTCTCAACCCACCGCGAAAAATGGGGTTTCCCAGAACCGGGATCCCGCGAACGGCCCCTTGTCGGCCTGGCGGAGAACCCTCGCTCCAGGGAACTTGGGATAGCACGGGATTACCCTGGGCGAGACGCTCTAATCTCTAATCACTGATCACTGATCACTGATCACTGACCACTGTTCTTCATCGTGCGTACGCAAACGTTCCGCATAGCGCCGATGACTTCGAGATCGCGTCAAACGTGAACACCGGCATGTCGTCTCCGGAGAAGAAGGCCACTTCGAGCGTGTGACCGGTCACGTACGTTGCCATCCACTTCGTGTCCTCGCTCCCGCACAAGGTGTTCTTTTTCAGAAAGCGCTGCGCTGCGGGCACCGTCAGCCGGTAAAGCATCCCGCTGACCCCCGCATTCACGTCGGCGTCGAACACCGCGCTCACCTCCACCGGCTTCAAAGGGCGAATCGGCGCCAGCGGATATGTCAGATAGTCGATCGTCACCTTGTCTTTGCCAATCGCAATGTCGCTCGTGATCGACGTCGCCGTCGTGCTCGCCGCACGCCACGCCCCGCCGTCCTGCGCGCCGGCCTGCACTGTGCCCGCAACCGCCCCTGCCATTAGCAGGTTCACCACTACCACGGATAGCATTCGCTTCTTCATATTCTTCAGCGCGTCATCCCTGCAGTCATCCCGCAATCTTCAACTCGCCGCGACGAGCTAACGGCTAAGAGCTAATGGCTAACAGCTAGCCTTCCTACCACCCCAGCACATACGCAAACACCAGCGGCGCCACAATGCTCGCATCGCTCTCAATAATGAACTTCGGCGTCTTCTCGCCCAGCTTGCCCCACGTGATCTTCTCGTTCGGCACCGCGCCCGAGTACGACCCATAGCTTGTTGTCGAATCCGAAATCTGGCAGAAGTACGCCCACAGCGGCACATGCTCGCGCTGCAAATCCTGGTGCAGCATGGGCACCACGCAAATCGGGAAGTCGCCCGCGATTCCGCCGCCAATTTGGAAGAATCCCAGCGGTGACTTCTTCGTCGTCTCCGTGTACCACTCCGCCAGTTCCATCATGTACTCAATGCCCGTCCGCACCGTGTGCACTTTCTTCACGTCGCCCGTGATACAGTGCCCCGCATACATGTTTCCCAGAGTCGCGTCTTCCCATCCAGGCACAAACATCGGCAGGTTCTTCTCCGCCGCAGCCAGCAGCCAGCTGTCTTTAGGATCGATTTGATAGCTCTGTTTGAGCCCACCCGACAGAAGAATCTTGTACATGAACTGGTGCGGAAACCACCGCTCTCCAGCCTTGTCCGCCTTCACCCATTCCGCCAGCACTTCGTTCTCGATCCGCCGCATCGCCTCCATCTCGGGAATGCACGTATCCGTCACGCGGTTCATGTGCCGCGCCAGCAGCGCCGCCTCATCGGCCGGAGTCAGGTCACGGTAGCCGGGCACGCGCTCATAAAAGTTGTGCGCCACCAGGTTGAACACATCCTCTTCCAGGTTCGCGCCCGTGCAGCATATCCCGTGGATCTTGTCCCGCCGGATCATCTCCGCCAGGCTCAGCCCCAGCTCCGCCGTGCTCATCGCGCCGGCAATGGTCACAAACATTTTGCCGCCGTCGGCCAGCAGCTTGTTGTAGGCCTCGGCCGCGTCCACCAACGCCGCGGCATTGAAATGACGATAGTGATGCTTGATGAACTCCGTAATGGGCGCCATATCTCTCTTTTTCACTCCAAATCCCCAACCTAACACAAGGAAATCAGAGCCCTGTGAATCGCGGGCATCACGCTTCGGGAGCGTCCAGAGCATTGTGAGACCGCGCCGGCTGCCGATGCGCTGGAGAGGCAACACTATTCCGGCCGTCCTCATCTTTTCGGAAGGATGTATAGGAGTGTCTGCTATGACGATTAAATGGCTAGCCCTTCCCGTTCTGGCTTTCGCAACCTGCGTGGTCTTTTCTTCCCCATCGAAAGCCTTCGCGGCCACGCCGCAGGTCAACGTGCAGATCGGCGGGTGGGACCAGCCGCCCGCTGAATACCGCGACGTGCAGAGGCAAGGCTTTCGCGACGGCATCGAGGCCGCTCACAGGGACTTCGACCACCATCGCCATGCGGACGCCGGCGACCATGAGCAGTTCCGTCATCCCCCCGTGCCTCGCGGGGTGCGTGACGACTACCGCGAAGGCTTCCGCCACGGCTACGAAGTAGCCATGCATCACCTGTGGGACCACCAGGACGCCCACTGATTCCGTTAGCTATTCTCCGGCGCTCACCCCGCACGGATGAACAAGCGCCCTAAGCTGGCCCCCGCGGACAGGTCTTGGATCGCGCGGTGCATTCCGACTTCGCTTGAGTGGGCAGGTTGACCCCATTTCCGGTCTGTCATCCTGAGGCCGCCTTGGCGGCCGAAGGATCTGCGGTTGCTTTTATCGTCTGCGCAAACAAAAAACCGCTCGCCCCAGCACGCCCAAGCCGAGGACAGTGGGCCCATCGCTGATAGCTGACGGCCGGACGTTGGAACAGCGGCCCTGCGCCCCCGCACTCCCGAATCTGGAAGCTAGGAGCTGGAAGCTGAATGCTGTCTCTCCAGCATCTCGTTCACCTTTGCCATCACCTCAAATGCGTCGGCCACATACACCACGTCTGCCTTCCCGCGCGTCCATCCGCAATTCGCATCGAGCGAAATCGCTCTGCGCTCGCCCACGAACCTCCAACCAACCACGTGCGGCTCTTCGCCATGGCAACAGGTCGCCAGGCCCTTCGCGTGCCGTGGCGTCGACCCCGTTTGTCCAACTTGGTTGAGATGTGTCAGAAACGGAAGAACGGAGTTTCCTTCACCCCCCTGGTCGACAAGTGACTTAGAACTGCCCAGCGACGCGCTCGAGGCATTCAGGAATTTCAAGATCAATTCGCCCGCCTGCTCCACATGAATCTGCCCGTCCGGTTGCTTCTTTGTCCATCCCGCTCCCGCAACAAATAGCAACTTCGCGTCCGGCCGAATGGTCTGCGCATCCTGTTTCGGCGCGCGCGCCCCGGTCACGTTCGTCCGCAACGCCGGCAAAGCCACTGTGACGCGCTCCACTTGAACCTCACCCGCTCCGCCCGCAAAAGCCGCGTTCGTCCCCGCATCGAGCAGCAAGAACCACGGCCGCTTTTCCCGGCTGATCATCGCCTCAATCCTCTGCCGGTAAAACCACCGTGTCGCTTCCACGCCGTCCCCGCCTGCAACCGCCGTAATGTGCGTATCGATCGCTCCACCCACGCGATGCGCGACTGCGGCCATCACCCGCGCGAAACGCGAACTCCCCGGCGCCAGCACAATCGTCGCCTGTGTCGCGTGGCAGAGCGCTTCGCACGCTGCCGCATCGGTCGCAAATCGCATCTGCCCAAACGCCTCGCCCTCGACGGCCAGAAACCGCTTTGCCGCGCCTGCTACCTGAGCCGCCGCGCCGCTTGCCTGCTTCGCGACAATGCCGATCGTCAAATCCGCGCCCAGCCGCGCCGCTAGCTCTTTCGCCGCGGTCACCGCTTCCAGCGACCCTTTGCTCAGCGCCGTTCCGCTCTCATCCGCATGTGTCAAAACCAGAATCGATTCCATCGTCTCTCCGAGCCCTCAGCCCTCAACTCTTCTCTCTGACCACTGACCCCTGATCACTGCTTCACCCACTCCACAATCTCCCGCGCAATCTCGTCCGCGTTCATATTCTTCTCAACCCGCGTTGTCCGCTGCTGCCTCGGCAAGTTCACCGAAACGTATTTCAATCCATTTCCATCGAGCGCCGCTGTCTTCGCCTTTTGCAATGCCGGCATGATCGTCCGCATGTTGGCCATGCCCACCTGCGGATTGTTCCGCGGCTCGGCCAGGTTTCCCGTCGCCCAGCCCAGCACCGCGGGCGCGCCCGCGCACACGCTCACCTGGTGTTTGCCGCCTTCCACGCGTTCCAGCACTTCAAACGATCCATCTTCCCGCAGCTCAATCTGGTCCACGCCCTGGAACTGGTCCCCAATCCCCAGCCGCTCGCCAACAATTTGCAGCGTCACGCCTTCGCCTCGTGTAGCCGATTCCCACCCTCCGAAAACCAGCAGCCGCTCTCGCTCTAACCCCGGAATCGCCCCAATCGCCTCGGCCAGGACACTCGCCGTTGCCTGCGCATCCGGGAATCCTCCAATCGGCCCGTCAATCGGAACCAGCTCGAAACTCACTTTCTGCGCCACGCTCATCATCACCTGCTGCAATTTCGCCTTCGGCCCCAGTGAAACCAGCCACACCTTGCTCCCGGGATTCTTCGCGGCCAGATTCGCGGCCTCATACAGTGCGCTCGCCGCCCACGGATCGAGTACCGCGGGCAGCACCATCTCGTTCTTGATCCCCGGTCCATTCGGCCCCGTTGTCGGTTCCAGCGTCTGCAACGGATCGGGCACAATCCCCGCGCAAACAACGATTTGGAAGCTCATAGCTCCTGGCTCCTTGCCTCAATTCTCAGCTGAATGAAGTCCGCCGCTCCCTGCCGCGAATTCAATGTTGCCTCGCTCTCCATCAGGCGTCTGTGCGCAGTTCCATAGGCATGCGCCACAGTGCACGCACTTCTCGCGCTCGAACTCGGGCGCGCCATCCGTTCCCAGCGTGATGGCCTGGCCCGAGCACATCGCCACGCAAGTTTTCTCGGTGCACGCAATGCATCGCTGCCGGTCGAGGAACACCACATGGTCTGCGAATCCCGGCATAGCCTGCACCTTGCCGCCCATCAACAGCGCATCCTGTTGCGTCACCAGTAGCCGTCCGTCAAAGGGAATCTCCGGCCATCCGCGCGCGCTCATCAGTGCATCGTGCAGCGGCCGCCCGCAATCGAGAGCCACTGTCGCAGCCTGCTTCACGGTCAGGCCGCCGGCAATAAACGATACGAACCGCCGAATCTGCTTCGGCGCCGGAGGAATCTTTCCCCTCAACGCGAGACGCCCATCGCTAAGCCCCGCGAGCGCCATGCCCACCATGCCGCGGACAAACCCGCGATGGAATCCGTTCCGCGCGTCCTTCGCTTCTCGCGCTCCGCGCTCCACCCAGCTCGTTCGTCGACGCGCTTCGTACGTCTCCGCCAGATTTTCCTGCGTGAAAGTCTTCCCCGCGCGCAGCAGCTCCAGCACTGCCTCGCCCAGTTGCACACCCGTCGTCCACGCCTCATCCACGCCGGAGCCGGTCAGCATGTTCGTCGACCCCGACCCCTCGCCGATCCGCGCGAACCCGTCGCCGGTAAGAAACGGTTCGCCGCGCTTGCCAGACTCTTCGAGTGATTTCGCACCCCACGAGCGAAGTGTCCCGCCCTGAAGGTGACGCCACAGCAGCGGGTGCTGAATATAGTGCTGCAAATATCGGTAAGCCGTGCGCTGCGGATCGCCCATCCACGACGGCACAAAGATCCCCACCGAAACCAGCCGCTCCGGATGAACATAGAGAAATCCAAAAATCTCCGGCTCGGGAAATCCAAACGTGTGCCACACCGTCCCGGCCTCAAGCGCAGAACCCTCCGGCAGCTCGATCACCATCTTCATGCCCAGCGCCCACTCGCGCCGCGCATGTCCCTCCGGCAATCCAAATCTTTCGTCGAGTTTCTGTCCCACAGCGCCCACCGGCCCGTCTCCCACCACCGTCAGCCGAGCGCGCACATCCATTCCGGGCATGTAGCCGTCCGCCGGAGCTCCGTGTTTGTCCACTCCCTGGTCGGCAAGGCGCAAACCGAGAACCGTTCTCTTTCCCTTGCCGTCGTCCCCATCGAAGATGGGGCCGCTCACCGGCATCCCCGGCCAGATCTGCGCCATCCCGCTGGCCATCAGCTTCGATCCCACCCACTGGTTGAACTGCCCAATCGATAAAACCAGGCCGCCAGTCTTGTGCAGAAACGCCGGCGCCCATGGCAGTTCGAACGCGTAGTCCTTCGCCCACGACTTTCGTCCAAGACCAAGAAAAAAATCTCCAAAACTTAAGAGCGTGGAGCGCCTCGCCCCAATCGGATCGAGCAAATAAAAAACGCTCTCCCGTTTCACCGCCGCCGCCATCGGAATTTCTTCGGGATCGAGCTTGGGAAAGCTCGCGTTGATACCCTTGCCGCGCGTCACTACGCCGCTTACGCCCGCAGCCAGATCATCGGCGCGCTCGTAGCACATCACCTGCAGCGGCATCCCTGGCGCCACTTTGCTTTCGAAAGCCGGATCGGCAGGGTTCTCGCTCCACGCCTGTGTCAGCGTTGTCAGGAATCCGCCTGTCGCCGGTCCAAATCCGGCGCAGGCAATGTCAACTTCCATCGTCTGGCGGTCGACTTCAACCGGCTGTGAATCCGAGCTCATGCCGCTCCTGCCGCGGGATAGTCGAGCGCTTCGGGAATCATCACTTTGCTCACGGTCTCTGCCGCACGATCCTTCGCCAGCCGCGAGCCCGTCAAGCACGTCGTCAATTTGCTCTGCAGCCGCAGGAACTCGCTCGAACCCGCGCAGCCTGCGCACGGCCCAGCCTTCGCCGGATGACTACCATCGGCGGCTAGCACATCGACGGCGATCGCCATGATTCCCGGCATCGTCTCTTCCAGCTCTTCGAGTTCCGCCGCCAGGAAGCAGCTGCGATGTTCTTCCTCGTCCCACGCGGGATGCCGGTTGTAACCAAACACGAGTTCCGCGCAGATGCGCGACACTTCGCCGGCCGCCTGTGCCGCCTGCGTGTGGCAAAGGTCGCTGAGGAACTGCACGGTCCCCGCGAGACCTTCCGCGGCGACGGCATCAGCCGATCCGCGTGTCTCAAGCTCAATCACGTCGAGAATCTGGCAACGCGAAGCCATCAGCCAGCTCAGCGCATCCGCCAGCGCAAACGTCACGCCCTGCCGCTGACCGTGATAGAGTTTTCCTCCTGCTGGATCGTTATTTCTCTGCAGATAATTCAGCGTCCACGCCCACAGTGTCATCGCCGAAGCCAGCGTGCACGCGCCGGTCCCGGGCCGCGACGATGCAATGCGCCGCATCTCGGTGGTCCACACGGCAAACTCCGCCAGGAACACCTCGCTGGTCATCGTCACCGTCAACTGCCGGCGCTGCACCGCTTCAGGCCCCTCGTATGTCGCTTCCAGTTGCGCGTCCATCCATTTGTTGGCCAGAAACCCAGGGCAATCCTCGGTGATCCCGTAACCGCCCATCAGGCTCACGGCCTCGCGCATCATGTTTGCGCCATGGCCGGTATTCCAGAGCTTCGTCGCGGGACATAGCACATTAGCTTCCGCATCTTTCAGCACATATTGCACCAGCGGATCGGCTTCCAGCTCCGCGCGCCGCGCGCTGCCGGCTTTCAGCTTCAACATTTCGATCGCGCGTTCTTCGCTCTCTTTCAGCGCCTTCATCTCCGCGCGCCCGCCGTTCACGCCCCGCTCCTTCAAAATCGCCGTCTTCTGCTTTTCCAGTGGATCCAGTTCGTCAAACAGCCGCGCCGCGGCAAACCCCATTGAAGCCGCTGCTTCTCCCGTCGCCCACACATCCACCAGGCGGTGCAGAGCATCCTCGCGCTGTTGAATCCCCTGTTCATAGCGCACCGATCCCGGTTTCGCGCCCTCGGCCCCGCGGAAACGCTGCCGCTGATAGCGAATCACCGGCTCCGCTGCCGACAACAGCTTGGCCGCCGTCATCAATCCCACCGGCACACGTGTCCGCCGGAAAACCGCATCAATCACTTCACCGTGATTGAAGTTCGGCACGATCACGCCATCCTTCACCGTGTATCCGCCCACAATCCGGCTGGCCGGCACTTTCAAATTGAATACTGGATCGCCCGTCGACGAAAGCTGATGCACAAGTTTTTTTGTCGCCGTGCCGCGGTCGAACGTGCCCTCGTCCGTCTCTTCCAGAATCACCACGCAGCTTCCCTTGATCCGTGGGTCGTCGGAGCTCACGGCTGCCGTTACAAAGTTTGCAAACGCAATCCCCGTGATGAACCTTCCGCGCTTGTCCACCTGCAGCCACGGCTCCTCGCCGTCCTTCCACTCCGCCACGCGAATCTTGCCGCTCAGCATGCCGGTATCCACTCCCACATACGGAATCGGCTCGGTCAGTGCGAAGGCTCCCCGCCACGGTTGGCGATCCTCTCCCGGTTGCGGCGGCGCCGCCAACTTCTTGTACCGGCTCACTTGCTCCGCCGTGCCGCGCTCGTGAATCGGAGAAAGCGCCAGGAATCCTGCCAGGCTCGCCGTCGCCGCGCCGCCATCAACCCACGCCAGTTCAAATGCCGCCAGCCCCAGCGCCAGATTCTTCGGCCCGGCGATAAATCCGCCTTCCTCCGGCTCCATAAACGCCGCCGTGATTCCCGCGCGGTCAAACGCGTCCATCATCCCGGTCTTCGCCGCCGTCCACTCGTGCGTGTTGCGCTCGCCCGCGGCAACCAGCCTGGCCACCGTTCCCCGCGCCACCCCGCGCGCCGATGCAACCAGCATCTGCAAATCGAACCGGTCGCCAAACCGCCATTGAATCTGCCGCACCGCATCTCCGGGAAGCGTCATCATCGTCTTGGTTTCAGGAACCGCAACTGTAGCCATCGCGTTGCACCTCAAGTAGCGCCACTATTGTCCTCGACTGCCCAATCCGCGGCATGTGACCCGCATCACCCCGGCCGTCTCATCAACGTCGGCTGAGAGTTGAAGGCTAAAAGCTGTATTTGTGATCCATATCGCGCGGATTGTGACACCTATCACCGCCAACATCGCCTTCAAAGGCGCATTTCTGTGATGGGACCTCTGCGAACCGCGTCAATCCCCAACCGCAGCGGTTTTGGATGTACGAGACCAGGAGATTCGTGGTCAATCCACTTTTGCCTGGGGAAAGAAGACGGCAAGATGAATCTCGCCGCACAGAAACACGCAAGACCGAATCTCCGTAGAGGAATCCGCCCGGCGGCCATTGCCGTTCTCGCCATCGCACTTGCGCCAGTTGCCCTTCGCGCACAGGCCGACTGCCTCGCCTGCCACGGCGACGCCACCGCAGCCGACAGCGCCGGCCACAGCATCGCCGTCGACGGCCAGAAATTCAGCCTCGAGCATTCACGGCAGCCTGCAATGCACGAACTGCCACGCGGACATCAAGGACTATCCGCACCCCGACAAAATTGCACCCGTCGACTGCAAGACTTGCCACGCCGATCAGGCGTCAAGTGTCTCCGGCAGCGTCCACGCCAACGCGTCAGACCACCCGTGTACGGGTTGTCACGGCGTCGCCCATTACATTTACCCCAAAGACGACCCGCGCTCCAACGTCTACCCGCTCAACGTTCCCAAGACCTGCGGCACCTGCCACGGAAGTCCCGATCTTGCCAAGAAACACGGCCTGCCCAACGTCTACCCGCTTTACATGGATTCCATCCATGGTTTCGCGCTCAGCAAGGAAGGCCTGCTCGTCGCGGCCAACTGCCAAAGCTGCCACGGCTCGCATAACATCCTGAGCCACAACAACCCGCAAAGCCCCACCTACAAATCGAACATCCCCAAAACCTGCGGCAACTGCCACGCCAAGATTGAAGCCGATTACGAACAGGGTGTGCACGGCAAAGCCGTCGCGGGTGGCAATCTCAAAGCTCCGGTCTGCAGTGATTGCCACACCGCCCACGCCATCCTGCAGCCCACTGAAGCCGAGTTCCGCATGCAGTCCACGCCCATCTGCGGCAACTGCCACAAGGACAAGTTCTCTACTTATCGCGACACCTTCCACTCGCAGTTAGGCTCTCTGGGCGGCTACGTGGAGACGGCCCGCTGCTGGGACTGCCACGGCGCGCACGATGTGCGCCCCGCCTCCGATCCGTCCTCGCCGATCAACCAGGCCAACCTGATCACCACCTGCGGCCGTTGCCACGCCGGCGCCAACGCGAGCTTCGTCAAGTATCAGCCTCACGCCAACGCGCGCGACCGCAAGCTCAGCCCGGCCCTTTACTACATTCGTCTGTTCATGAACCTGCTCCTGGCCGGGGTGCTCATCTTTTTCATGATCCACACCATCTTGTGGGTCATCCGCTCCCGCTATAGCCAGGTCAAGAGCAAAGCGGCCAATGGAGGAAAGAATGCCTGACTCTGAGCTCGTTCAACCTCAATCCGAAATCGCCGCGGCTCCAGCCTCCTCGAACCCCCGCTACTTCGTGCGCTTTACGCGCCAGCAGCGCTACATGCACGCGGTTTTGTTCACTACATTTCTCGGGCTCGCGGCCACTGGCCTGGTCATGCGCTTCAGCGAGAGCTTCTGGGCGCGCAAGTTCGCCGCAGGCGTCGGTGGATTCGGCGCCATTCTTTTCTTCCATAAGCTCTGCGCCATCGTCCTCACCATCGCCTTCGCTATTCACGTCAAGGAAGTCTTCCAGCGCGGCCTCCTGCACCGCGAAAAAGGAATCTTCTGGGGCGCAACCTCCATGGTCGCCAATTGGAAGGACGTGAAGGACCTCTTCGGCCACATGCGCTGGTTCCTCGGCCTCGGCCCCAAGCCGCAATTCGAGCGCTACGCCTACTGGGAAAAATTCGATTACTGGGCAGTGTTCTGGGGAATGATCGTCATCGGCTTCTCCGGTTACGCCATGTGGTTCGCGCCGTTCTTCGCGCACTTCCTCCCGGGTTGGGCGCTCAACGCCGTGTTGATCATCCACAGCGAAGAGGGACTGCTCGCGATTCTGTTTATCTTCGCCATTCACTTCGTCAACACCCACCTCAGGCCCGACAGTTTCCCCATGGATATGGTCATCTTCACCGGCGTCGAAAGCGAAGAGGAGTTCAAGCACAAGCGCCCGCTCGAATATCAGCGCATGATCTCCGAAGGCAAAGCCGAATCCCGCCTCGGCATCGCCCCGCCGCTCTGGCTCCTCAATTTCTCCAAAGCCGTCGGCGCCATCGCCATCTTCATCGGCCTCACGCTGCTCGTCCTCACCCTCACCGCCTACTTCCACTAGACCTGGGTGCCCCATCCTAAACGCGCAAGCGTTTAGGGTGGGATTGCAGTGACCTCACTACGCCTTCTTCATCCACCACAAAACCGGGGGTGCCCCACGTCTCGATTCAGAGACGTGGGAAAGCACGCCGTTCCTCTCGCCGCCAATCGAGCTCCAGGCTCCCAGCTACTGGCTACAGGCCCACAGCTGCCGGCTGCCTCTGTGACTCCTATCACGGCGCGGATTCCCCTTCGGGCGTCTCCTCAAAGCGTGGACCTTGCTCGTCGGTTTGCTCTGTTTACGTTCGCTGCTCTCTGTTTTGCCTGGGCCTCCTCCCCAACCTCCGCGCAAAAGCTCAAGGACTCCGACTGCCTCACCTGCCACGCCGATGCCAGCATGACCGATAGCGACGGCCACAGCATCGCCGTCGACCAAACCAAATTCAAGCATTCCGTTCACGGCACATTTTCCTGCGTCGATTGCCACACTGACGTCAAAAGCCTCGCCCACGACACGCCCCCGAAAAAAATCACCTGCGATCAGTGTCACGCCGACGAAGGCCAGGGCTACGCGCACAGCATTCATGCCCAGGTCACCAACTCCGGCAAAATCCCCGCCACCTGCCAGGATTGCCATGGCGATGTCCACGCCATCGTCTCCGGCGACGACCCAAAATCCACCGTCAATCGCTCCAACATTCCCGTCACCTGCGGTCGCTGCCACGGCCAGAAATTTTTAATGGAATCAAACGGCGAAACCGCGCAGCCTTTCCTCTCCTATCAGTCCAGCGTCCACGGCCGCGCTGTCGCCAACGGCTCGCAAAAAGCCGCCGTCTGCACCGATTGCCACGGTGTCCACCAGATTCTTCCGGCGTCTGACCCAAAATCGCCCATCTCAAAGTTCGCCGTCGCATCCACCTGCGGCAAGTGCCACACCGACGTTGCCAACACCTTCACCGCCAGCATTCACGGCCAGGCCCTCGCGCGCGGCAACATGCTCGCGCCCACCTGCACGGATTGCCATGGCATCCACTCTATCAAGCGTCACACCGACCCCAACTCGCCCGTGGCCGAGCAAAACGTCTCGCGCGACATCTGCGCCCGATGCCACGAGGGCGTCCGCCTTTCACAGGAGTTCGGCGTCCCCGGCAACCGCGTCACCAGCTACTTTGACAGCTATCACGGCCTCGCCGCCGAAGGCGGCTCCGTCGTCGCCGCCAATTGCTCCAGTTGCCACGGCGTGCACAACATTCTCCCCTCAAGCGATCCCCATTCCACCATCAATCGCGCCAATCTCGACGCCACTTGCGGCCAGTGCCACAAAGGCGTGACGCAAAAGTTCACGCGCACGCCTGTCCATCTCCAGTCGGGCTCGCGCTCCGGCGATATTGACTCCATAGCCGTCCGTTGGGTTCGCTGGATCTACATCCCGCTCATCCTTCTCGTCATCGGCGTCATGTTCCTGCACAACGCAATCATCTGGCGCTCGAAAGCCGTCGCCCGCCGCCGCATGATGAATCCCTTCATGACGCGCATGACCGTCAATCAGCGCTGGCAACACCTCGTGCTGCTTTCAAGCTTTATCGTTTTGGTTATCACCGGCTTCGCGCTCAAATTCCCTGACACTTGGTTCGCCCACACCCTCGGCATGGGTGAAAATCTCCGCGGTATCATCCATCGCGTCGCGGGAGTCATCCTCATCGCCGCAGGCATCTATCACGTCTTCTATCTCGCCGCCGCGAGCGAAGGCCGCCGCCTGCTGCGCGACATCGCGCCCCGCCCCAAGGACGCGTTCGACGCTATCGCCACCATGCGCTACTACCTCGGCCTCAGCAATCAGAAACCAAAATTTGGCCGCTTTAACTACGCTGAGAAAGCCGAGTACTGGGCGCTCGTCTGGGGCACTGCCCTCATGGGACTCACCGGCATCATGATCTGGGCCAAGGTCTGGGTCGGCGATCTGTTCGCCCGCTGGTGGGTCGACGTCGCCACCGCCGTCCATTTCTACGAGGCCATCCTGGCTACGCTCGCAATTCTCGTCTGGCACTTCTACCAGGTTTTCTTCGATCCCGATGTCTACCCAATGAACTGGGCCTGGTGGGACGGCAAAATGCCCGTCTCGCACTACCGCCATGAACATGAGCTTGACCATGACCTCGACGCCGGCTCTGTCGCGAAGCCGGAAGATTCAACCCCGGAAAACTCTCCAAAAGATTAACCACGAACTCGCGCGCTGCTCGCTCCGCACTGCCCTCGCCCCCGGAGGGGGTGAGGATAATAGCCCCGGGTGAAGTGAGCTCGCCGTGGCGGGCGAACGCAACCCGGGGAAATGCGTTCCAAGAAAATCCCAGCCCCGGAGGGGCGAAAGAACGTCCCGGTCGTTCACCGGCCCGCAATTGACGCCAGCTCCTCATGCCGGTTCACGCTCGCGTCTTTCTCGAGCTTGCTCACGGGCACGAAGACTCCGTCCGCGGCCGTATCGAAGCCCACCTCGCTCAGAAAATATTCGCCGCCGTACCGGCGAAAAATGAGTCTGTCCTCCCGCCCTCGTTCGATTGAGCCACGCTGCACATAGGCCGTGGCCCTCACGTTCTTCGTCCGATTCCGGATGACGAGGACGTTGGGGTGGATCGAATCGAATCCCACCTCGTAGCTCCCCGCTGGCAGAAAAGTGTTGCTCACGGTGAAGTTGAACGGAACGTCGACCTTCAGCACAGCGCCCTGTGCCGCGGCCCTCGGGCCCGTGATCCACGTGGCCGTTGCAAAAAGCATCACTGCGATTGTGCGATTCATTTGAGTCCCTCCAGTGCTGTTCCGCGGTCGGGCGTCAATTCGGGGTCCCTGGCCGGCCGCGTCATGTTTTTTGAGTTTGGCTCAGGAGTGACTATCTGTCCAATAGATTGGTGTGATACATTGAATCTCAATTGGAGATTGGTCGATGGAAGTCCGCCAATTGCAGAATATTTCGCACTCTCGCTGAAGAGTTGAATTTCACTCGCACCGCCGAAAAAGTCCATACCGTGCAGTCCAATGTGACTGCGCAGATCAGGGCACTCGAGGAAGAACTCGGCAAGCCGCTTTTTGACCGCCTCGGCCGCCGTGTCACTCTCACTGACGCGGGCCGTAATTTCCTGCCCTTCGCAACGCAAGCCCTCGCCGCCATGGAGCACGGTCAGCGCGCCATCGAGACCGGCGCCGAGCCCAGCGGGCCACTGCGCATTGGATGCTCCGGAAAGCATCCTCACCTATCGTCTGCCCCAGGTATTGCACGCCTTCCGCCGCCACTTTCCCCACGTCGAACTCATCTTCATCCCCTACATGAGCATGCCGTTCGCGCTCGCGCTTGAGGCTGGAAAGCTCGACATGGCCATCACCGCGTCGGACCCGGTGCCTTCAGCCAACATCAAGTCCATCCGCCTGCGCACCGAGCAAGTTTTCCTGCTGGCCGATCCCAGCCACCCGCTTGCATCCAAACCATCGGTTAAGCCTTCCGATCTGGCGGGACAAAATCTGCTGCTCACTGAATCGGGATGTGCTTACCGGGAGAAACTCGAACGCATTCTCGCCCTCGGAAGCATCCGCCCCGCTAACATAACCGAGTTTTCCAGTGTCGAGGCCATCAGGGAGTGCATCTCCCTCGGTATGGGTGTCGGCCTATTGCCGGCGATCGTCGTTGCCCGCGAAATGCGCCAAAATCATCTCAAAGCGCTCAACTGGGCCGGTCCCCCTCTTGACATCGCCACCCGCATCATCTGGCACAAAGACAAATGGATCTCTCCAGCCATGTCTGCCTTCATGAAGATGGTCAAAGACAAACTCGAAGATCCCGAAGGTTGACGGAATGCTATGAACCTGCAGAAACAGATTAAGCAGTATATTGCTGCGCAACCGGAACCAAAACGTAGCGACATGCAAGAACTGCATCACATGATTCTGGCGTTGATGCCAACGTGTAAATTGTGGTTCCTGGACGGAAAAGACGAGAAAGGAAAAACCGTGTCTAACCCGAATATTGGATATGGATCTCAAGCCATTCAATATGCCAACGGAAAAACCAGGGAATTCTATCAAATCGGGATCAGTGCGAATACAACAGGCATTTCCGTCTACATCATGGGACTGGATGACAGAAAGTACCTGGCCCGGACATTCGGGAAGAAACTCGGCAAAGCAAGCGTCACAGGATATTGCATTAAATTTAAAACGCTAAGCGATATGAAGATCGACGTGCTTCAAGCGGCAATGCAGTACGGAATTGAACAGACAAGCGTTCATGATTGACTTCAACTCGAGTCATTGAACCGCCATCCGCTTCGGTAGATGTACTTCCTAGAGAGCTCGCGCAGCAGCGCACGCTGGCATGATGGAATTCTTTTCAGGTACGGCGGGCTGGACAGTGCCCAGGCAGCACCTCCCACTATTCCCCGCGTTGGCCGAGGGCGCCATACTTTCGCACCTTGAGCGCTACGCAAGCCGGCTGCGCTGCGTAGAGATCAACTCCAGCTTTCACCGTCCGCACCGACGCACTACGTGGGAACGTTGGGCCGCGGCGACGCCGGACAGCTTCCGTTTCGCCGTCAAAGCGCCCAAGGCCATTACCCACACGGCTGAGCTGGTGAATACCGGCGGCGCTCTGCTGGAGTTCTTCGACGCGGTGCGTGCGCTTGGTCAGAAGCTGGGACCAGTTCTCTTCCAGCTCCCCCCGAATCTTGACTTCGACGAAGGAGTCGCACACGATTTCTTCACGGCCTTGCGGGAATTGCATCAGGGCGGAGTCGTCCTGGAACCCCGGAATGCCGAGCTGGTTCTCGGGCCCGGCCGATCTTCTGATGCGAAGCTTCCAGATTGCCCGCGTGGCCGCCGACCCACCCAAGGGTTCGAAAATGGCGACGCAACCGGGAGGCTGGCCCGGCTCTGCGCTACTGGCGCCTGCATGGAGCCCCGCGCACTTACTATTCGGAGTATGACGAACCTTGGCTGCGGGCATTCGCGGAGCGCATCCGATTGCTCGGGGACGAGCCGGGAGTAAAGCAGGCATGGGTGATTTTTGATAACACTGCGGCGGGTCACGCCACGGCCAACGCGGTATGGCTCGACGATGCGCTGCGGCAAGGGCAAAGTCAGCACTGAGATCGGCTGGCATCTTCACCCTAAGTTACCTTCGTACTGATCAACAACTGGAATTTGAGTCGAATTCAAACCTAAGCCGTTGAATCCAGGAAACTTGGAATTTAACCCCTTTGCAATCAATGGGTTGCAGCAAGTGATCAAACCTATAAGTGGCTGATGACAAATCACTTAACTCCTAAAGCGGGAGTCTTTTAAATGGGAAAGCAATCGCCGAGCGACCATCGACGACTCGCGGTTCGCGACTTGCGTGCAGCATTGGCCAAGCGAAGAGCAAATCGCTAAGAGCTGATGGCTAGCGTCTGATCACGTCGAACTCTGAACTGTCTTGCGTCACACTCGCCAATTGTCCGGGCGCCAGCTCTTGATCCGCTCTTTGATTTGCTTGCGGTTCAGGTTATGTTCGAGGGCCTGCTTGGCCAGCTCAACCACTTCGTCGTCGGCCGCAAAGCGCAGACCGATCAATTGGTCTTCCGTCAGCCGGTAGATTTGCGTATGCCATTCTGCCGGCGCCAGTGCCTGCAATCGCAACCGCTCTTCCAGCCGGATCACGCGATCCTGCACCTTCAGCGGGTACTGCCGCATCCGGAATAGCATAACCAGCCACGCCAGCGACAGAACCACCAGCCACACGGAGTGGAAGCAGAAATGGTGCACGCAATAGATCACTGCGATGACGATGGTGGCGATTGAAACAATGGTTAGGAAGAAATGATACGGCGGATCGAACTTTGCGTGGTTCTTGAAGCTTTGCGGGTTACTCATCTGTGGCGCTCGTTCCTTGCAGGTCCTGATTGGCTCTCGTGGCTGTTGAAGTTGCGGCTACTGCACCGGGAACCTGTTCCCCTGCACTGGCCGAATTCTCTTGGGTCAAGCTTGGCGCTGTCAATGCTGCCAGGTTGTCCGGCCCCAGAACGATCGGCGTTTTGGGAATCAAGTGATACCGGCCGCGCACCAGATAGTCCACAAACAACCCGCCCGCAAGATACGGATTCATCAATGCAATTGGGATTGCATAGATCGTCGTCACAAATGACTCGTCAATGGTCTTGGCAGAGTGGCTTCCGCGCCGGTAGCCCGGAATCTGAGGAATCTCAAAGACTTCCAAATCCGTGCCTGGATTTTTGCGCCCAAACCGCGCCAGCTTATAGGTGATTTGCTTCGGCGTCGTCATGCCGGCATCCGGAAAGATACTGCGCCTGAAAGTGCGGGGAAAGTAGTCGTTCAGTATCACGCGCGCGAAATCCGCGCAGTTGCTGAAGAGCAGATCGAATCGCGTCCGGTTCGGCAACGCATTCAGCTTCTCGATCAGAGCATCGTCCTGCGCCTCTGTCGTCTCAAAGCGAAATGCATAAATGCGGCGCTCATAAGCCGCGCCCAGCAGTTGCGTCCAGCCTCCATGCACCAGGTTGCCCGGCGATAAATTCGGCCCTAGATCCTGGAGGTGCTCCTCGCGATAGCAGCTGCGCAGTTGCACAACCATGTCATGATCCACATGCGCGGGAACGTCCGCGGCATTCTCCACCGAATACAGGTAAGGAACTAAGGGGATGGCCACCCAGTCGTATCCGTCGATGCCCTGATATCGCGCAATCACCGCGCCCAGTTCACCAGGCCCGCAGCGGCGCAGCTTCACCGGAGTATCGGCGCAAATCCGCTCGAAGTAAACCGCATTATGCCCGGTCGGGTTCAGTGCGCCGAAGAAGCCGTACGGCTCCTCCATCAGCAGAGCCGCCTGCGCGTGCGCTCGCGCGCAAAAGCAACTCGCAGCCAGGACAACCAGCAAAAGGGTTGTTTTCTGAAAACTCGAGAGCATCGGCTTCCTTTGGGGTAAGGTCCCTGGTTCTCTCATACTCAGTATGCATTAACTTCCGTGAAGACCCGATAAACAGGCACCCGAGGAGTATTCCGATCATTGACGATCTAAGTCGAAGAGCGGCGCAGTCATCCCACGTTTCTGCTGCCACCTTGTGCTGGTTAATTAGATGCATTTTCCGGCTGATTGTTGCGGTATCCCCTTTGGGGTTACGCCGCCGAAAGAGCTTTCCTGGTCAACCGCGGATCGCGCTACTCGTGGGGCGGAACGATGATCGTGGTCTCCTGCACCTCGATCAACCCTGACCCGATTCGCTTCTCCAGCTCGGGCAGGATCGAATCCACTTTCTCGCGCGTCTCAATGAACTCGATCTTGACCGGGAGATGGTCAGAGATCTCCAGGATGTGCGCAGAATGCATGCGGTGCTTCGCGCCAAACCCCGCTACGCCCTTCAGCACGGTCGCGCCGGCGATTCCGCTTTTGAAGAGAAAGTCCAGGATCGTCGTGTAAACCGGAACGTGATGGTGCTTTGCCCCATCGCTCAGGTAGAGAGACACCTTAACTGCATTGCCCGTTGTCAACATACCTTCTATCTCCGCTCGATCCAGCACTTGAATTCAAGTGCGCACGCGCCTCGACATTGCAATCCCAGGTAATCAACGAACGATTGAAGCACCTTTGTGAGGAACATGCAACTCCGCAATGCCTGTCCCCTTCTCTAAAGCAGGTCCGCAAGCGCCGTACCGCACCACGTCGCGGCGAGGCCCAGGACCAGGCTGCCACCCGCGTACAGCGCCGCCAACAGGAACGCGCCCGACCGCATCGTCGAGAGCGTCTCCCACTCATAGGTTGAAAACGTGCTGTACGCGCCGATGAAGCCAATCGGTATGAGGAACCTCCACGCAGGATTCAGATCCGCGCGCCTGCCAAAGTATGTCAGCGTGAATCCGATAATCACACACGCCGTGATGTTAATGACCAGCGTGCCGTAGGGAAACCTGGCGCCCATGCGGCCTGAGATCGTGGAGCCAACCCAGTACCTCAGGATGGAACCCAGTGCGCCGCCCGCAGCAATCAGCAGATATTTCTGCAACGCCATCCTCCTTGAACAAGAGTGTGCCCGGATCAGTGCCGGCGCGCGCACAACCTGCTGAAATCACAAACACTCTCAGCAATCGCGCCGGTTCTGCTCTCGGTGTATTCAGGGATCAGGCCGCGACATGACTCCGCAACAGGATTCCCTGTCAGGAGTCATCATCTGTCCGGCCAAACGGAGAGGACAGCGGTTAAGGGTGAACTCCTTCACCACTGCTTTCATTTGAACCCGCCACGGGCAGCTATGTCAACGCGCAACTTCTGGGACAGACTATCCGCATAATCTCGGCTTATGCGGAGACCCGAATCAGCGGTCGTCTCGCTCCGACTTCTCTTTGCGCGATTCGGTCATCGTTACGCGCGTCGTGCGCGCAGCGCCCGCGGCCGCGAGCAGAAAGTCTCGCATTTGCGGCGTGAATTCTCTGCGCTCAGCTTGTTTCTGCGCGAAGCTGACCACCCAGTACAACAAGCAGCAGAAATAACTCACCGCGGCGATCCGCTCGTATTGCCCGTACTGCGATGCGGTCGACTGATGCGTCTCGAGAACAGCCACCGTGAGGCCGACGATAGCGTAAAGCCCAAAACCAGTCGCAACCTGCAGCTCGCGGTCGCGCCAGCCGATGGAGAGAAGCTGACTGGCGCCGGCAAGAACAAGGAAAACCAGAATGCGCACGATCCACATGGTCTGCTGAAGTTGCAAGAAGATCATGCCTTCCCGGCTGGTGGCATGCTCCATGCCGGGCAACGCTGCAAACGGCCAGATTGCCGTGGCGCCCACCAGGATCAGCACGCCCAGCAGAACCATGGAACTGCGCGGCAGAGAGGCGCGCACCGGACGCAGGACTGACCAGGCAAGTTCCACGAGAACACAGAAAATGAGAGCGGAATCGACAATCGCTCGGGCGAATTCAACTTGAAAAAACACCTTGACCTGAAGATGCTGGCTCGCCAGGTTGAGTGCGACGTTGCTCACAACATCCCAGACGCAATAAACGCAGAAGATGGGAAGGGTGCGCCATATATGGCGGAAGAACAGCATGGCGATGACCATTCCAGAGGCCAAAAGGCAAGCGACCCAAATGGCCGTGTCGATATGATTGAGAATCATCTGCCTGCCCTCCGCTCCAGGCAACCTGCACTCTTCAGCGGGCCCGAGAGATCAAGGCTTTCATTACAGTTTACGAGTTTCCTCGAAGATCCGGGGCACGCAAAAAGGCCTTCCTCGTAGAGGAAGGCCCATTTTGATAAACAGAACTTGTTTGTTGATCGACGAATTCGTTATGCTGCGTCAGGAGGCGGCAGCTTCGTCGGGCCCCAAGGCGCCATTACAGCGACATCCGGAGGCGGCAGCTTCGTCGGTCCCCAAGGCGCCATCACAGCAACATCAGGAGGCGGAAGCTTGGTCGGTCCCCAAGGCGCCATCACAGCAACATCAGGAGGCGGAAGCTTGGTCGGTCCCCAAGGCGCCACCACAGCAACGTCCGGTGGCGGAAGCTTAGTTGGACCCCAAGGCGCCATCACAGCGACCTGCGGAGTCAACACAGCGACATCAGGGGGCGGAAGCTTTGTCGGACCCCAAGGTGCTGCACTGGCAGCACAAACGGACCCCAGAAGAAGAACAATTGCTGCGAATTTCAGAAGACCCAACTTACGCGAACTCATTTTTGTTTCCCCCGGCGGCAGACACAACCGCCTTAGAACTTTGCTTTGTTAGAGTAACCCAAATTGTGTAGGGACGCTACAACAAAAGTGCTATGAAGATTTTTTTTTGACAGAAGTACCCATCTTTGCGCATCAAACGTAACCACATGACGGGTACTTGTGGCGCGGCTTCGTTTTTCCTTCGCTTTAACTACCAGTTCTTTCCCTCCCGGGGCTCTCTGCTGCCAGCCTGTCAGCCAAATCTGACCCACTTAAGGCATCGACTTCGCCTCTTGCGCTTGACCATCGGGACCCTAAAGACGGTTTAATAATCTGCTTGAGCCGACCTGAGCGAGGCGTCTGAAGGATTCCAGAATGCGCACGTTACCGCCCGTCAACCGCTTCATCGTTGTGGTTACCAGACTGAAAACTTTCGTGCCGTGGGCCAAATCGACAAAACTGAGTACATTGGCATTGGAGACATTCTCGTCTCCGCACGAATGATGAAATCTCTGAACCCAGAATCGCCGCGGTCATCGAGCGAGCAATCGACAGCTCACGGTCGGCCTGAAGTTCGCTGTGCCGTGCGGTTCCCGCTTTCGCTGCCAGTGGTGCTCTCAGCCGGCGCAAATGAGATGGCGGGCCTCACCCGGAACATCTCCGCGAGCGGTGTTCTCTTTGCTCTGGATGAAGATTTGCCGGTTGGACTGGATGTCAGTTTCTCCATGCGAATGCCACGTGCCGTTCTGGGCGCCCCCCAGGATGTTCTGGTCCACTGCAAGGGGCGTGTGGTACGCTGCTCCTCAAGCCACAACGAGCACCTCGCTGCAGCCACAATTGATGACTATCGATTCGCGGAGCACTGAGGTTGCGGTTGGCCATGCGGCAGCCGACTATGGAAATCCTCGACGATAACAGTGAAGGTGAAAGCGTTGATACGCCGGTTAAGCCGGGTACCGTTCGCGTAATACTCGCGGATTCCCAAGCCATCTACCGAGTTGGGATTCGGAAGGTCTTCGCTCTTGAAGATGACATTCGAGTCGTCGCTCAGGCTGACTCGTTGGAAAATTTGCGCGCGGCAATCGAGCGTTATCCAACCGACATCGTGCTTTTGGAGGGCGGCATGCTGGCCGGCACGGCCAATGCAATCCCCGAGATCCTGCGCCTCGCCCCCGATGTAAAACTGATCGTACAGGCCGTTGCGGCCGACGAAAATCACACGGTTGAACTCTATCGCCGCGGCGTTCGCGGCATTGTTTCCCGCTCCATTTCGCCCGACCTGTTGGTTCGTTGCGTTCGCCGTATCGCTGCCGGTGAAACGTGGATCGACAACCAGTCCGTCAACTGGGTGATCGATGCCTATCGGGCTCAGGCCGCTGCTCTGGTCAGCCCGCGCAATCAGCCCCGCCTTTCGCCCAAAGAGATGTCGATCATCACCTGCATCACTCAGGGCAAGCGAAACAAGGAAATCGCCTTCCAATTGGGCACCACCGAGCAGGTCATCAAGAATTACCTGCGCAAGATCTATGACAAGCTCGGAGTGTCAGACCGGCTCGAGCTTGCTCTCTATTGCTTGCACAATAAGATCATCCAGTCGGACTTGGACGAGGAGACTGTGGCGCAGAAAATTGTCACCACGTAGCGTCACACCTTTCGCTCCGCAAAACTCCAGCAATCCCCAGCCTTGCAGCGCTATTCGGGCAAGCCCGCCTCCGCGCAGCTTTGGCGCGCGCTCTCCAGCAACCGAATCATTTCCGCCAGTTCCCCGCGCCCGAAATGTCCAAGCATTTCCAGCGGGATCCCCTCAATCACTGGGTCCATGGCGCGCAGCAAGTCCAGGCCCGCTGCGGAGATTTGAGTCCATACCACGCGGCGATCCCGGCGGTCGCGATGTTGGCGGACCAACTTGAGGAGCTTCATCCGGCGAAGCAATCGCGTAGTATCCGGCTCCATGGCGACCATTCGTTCGCCGATGGCCGCGCAAGGGAGCCCGTCCGGTTGCGCCCCGCGCAGAATCCGCAGCACGTTGTACTGTGTTGACGTCAGGCCCCATTCGCGGGTCTTGTGCTGAAACGCCCGCTGCAGGCAATCCGAAGTGCGCATCACGTTCAGGATCACCTCTTCCTCCAGGCTCGAAAACGGAACCGTCTGTGCGATCTCGGACTTCAGACCTGCCATGGAAAACTCCCCGGATTCAGCACCAGTCTTCCCCTGATGAACGAACCGCAGACACCCGCAATTTAGGATGCTTTTATCCCGATAGTCGTTGCAACAAACATCCGTCCGGCACGCGATGACAGCCCGCAAGGTCGGTGCGCGGATGTTTCCTGTATCGGGTACGATTTCGAACCTGCAATTCGAGCGCCCGCGGGTTTGCTCCGGTCTGTTATGCTCCCGCCTGTGTCCGTGCTCGGTCCGTTTCATCAGCTAACCCGCTCGCAGCGCCATGTCTTTCTGGCCGCCTTTCTGGGCTGGACGCTCGATAGCCTCGACTTCTTTCTGCTCGTCTTCTGCGTCAACGCGATTGCCGGCGAGTTTCGTACAAAGCCTTCCTCAGTTTTAGGCGCGGTGTTTCTCACCCAGGCCTTTCGTCCCGTCGGCGCGTTGCTCTTCGGCATGTTGGCTGACCGCTATGGCCGCCGTCCCGTGCTCATGGCCAATATCCTCGGATTCTCCGTCATCGAGCTGGCCTGCGCGTTTGCTCCTACGCTCAATGCCCTTTTGGTATTGAGGGCCCTATTTGGAATCGCCATGGGCGGCGAATGGGGCGTCGGCGCTGCGTTGGTGTTCGAATCCCTTCCCCGGGAAGGTCGCGGCACATTCTCCGGCATCCTCCAGGAGGGTTACGCATTCGGATCGATCCTGGCCTCTGCGGCCTTCGGGCTGTTGTTTGCAGGCCTCCATTGGCATGGAATGTCAGTTCCCGCGATCGGCTGGAGGGGATTGTTCGTCCTCGGCGCGACGCCCGCCTTGCTCGTGTTTTATATCCAGGCTCGAGTGCCTGAATCGCCAGTCTGGCTCGCCGGAGCTCGCAAGCGCTTGGCACGAGGGGCTGTCGTTCATGCTGCGTCTGCATGGCCGCGGGAATTATTTCGCTTCATGCCCACGTTTCTTTTCCTCGTCGTTCTCATGACAGCTTTCATGAGCTTCTCCCATGGAACGCAGGACGTTTATCCCACCTTCCTGGCCGTTCAGATAAAGCTCTCTCCGCAGACCATCGGCCTCATCGGAGTTCTCTATGGCGTTGGCTCCATCGCCGGCGGAATTGTCTTCGGCGCGCTCTCTGAAAGATGGGGCCGCAAGAGGGCAATCGTCACTGCCGCACTGCTGGCGATTCCCGTGATCCCTCTCTATGCCTTCGGCCATTCAGCCATCACTCTCGGCGTCGGCGCAGTGTTAATGCAGTTCATGGTGCAGGGCGCATGGGGTGTCGTTCCGGCCTATCTCACGGAGTTATCGCCCGCTCCGGTGCGTGCCACGGCCCCCGGCTTGGCGTATCAGTTGGGCGGGCTCGTCACTTCGTGGAATGGCAAAGGCCAGGCCATGGCAGCCGAGCGCTGGGGTAGCTATCGAGCCGTGCTTGCCATCACCGTCATCGTGGTCGCGCTTTCGCTCGCGGCTTTGGCGGCCATGGGACGTGAAGCTCGCGGCCGTGAAATGAGCGACGCATAGATCGATCACTTTCGCTCGTTGCCCCGCGGCGCCATCCTCTGAATCCGCTTGACCTTCGCCGTTCGAAGTAATCCTTCGCCGTTACCAACTCGTTGAAAAGACGTGTGCCTGACGGTGCCGGGCCCGCCTTTCCGAGTCCCACCTTTGCGGCATTGTTCAAAAGGGTTCAAACGGGTAGCTTCGATACCACGGACCTCGGCTCGAACGAACCTCAATGCCGGCTGCAACGCAACCGAAACGTGCTTCAACAGCGGGCGCGACGAATGCAGCGGCAATGTGCGGTCCGTCGCCAGGCGGGGATGCGAATGCACTCAATGGATCGACGTTTGACCCCACCGTCCATTCTCAAAATCGGGCCTCGCATCGCCATTGCTCATCCCAGGTTCCGGAAAAGGCAGCACCCGGGAGTTAATTTTCAGAACCTTCTCCGGAATTCCGAGTTAGCAATCGCTGGAGCGGCTCAGTGAGCCAGAGTTTTGCACAATTCGTTCCAGCAAATTCGTCCCGGTCGCCCTTAGGCGTTTCCGGGGATTTCGCTTCGGCGCCTCGTTTCAATCATGGCAACGAGACAACGCGGTCAATCCTCCATCTCGAAATCCGCCGCAGCTTGCAAGTGCATCGTCGTCTCGCCGCTGGGCTGGCCTTGATCGGTTTGGCCCTCGCCCTGATTTACCTGCTCAATTCCTGGTCCATTCGCACCGCCCCGGGTCTGAACGAGTTCCAACCCGCGCGTTCCCGCAACATTGAAGAGTCGTCGCTCCATCGAGTGACCGCAATGAGTACGCGGGCTGAACTGCGACGGATAGAAACAACCACGCGTTATGAGAGTCTCGATCCCCTTGCAGGCCCGCATTTCCAGAGGTCTTTCGGGATTGTCAACAGTCCGGGAATTCCTGGCCTGGCTGCCGCATCGATCACCCCCTGGTACGCGGCCAATTCCGGCGTCATTCGCAACGCTCTCGTGATCCTCCTCAGCTTCGTGTTTTTGGGAGGCGCGATGGCAGTCGTCGCTCACAGAGCGGACCCTCGGGTTTATATCGCTTCCGACGCCGAGCAGATTCTGGGCTTCCCGTTAATGGCGCAATTGCCCGACTTCTCCGAAGTCGCCAACGAGATTACCGATGAATATCTTTTGAGACTGGCCTCCGGAATCGATCTCGGATTCAGAGACCGCGGCTTCAGGCGTTGTGTCTTTACGGGCACCGGCCCTGAAGTTGGAGTCACAACAGTCGCCACCCGCTTGAAGAAGTTACTGGAGACCATGGGAAGAGCGGCGGTGATTGCGGACGCCGTGGGAAATTTGAACCTGGCGGAAGACGCGCAAAGCGGGATGGTTTTTGTCGATACCGCGCCTCTCGCTGACTCGGAAGAAACTCAGCGCCTGGTGCAATCTGCCCACTGCACCATCGTGGTGATCGAGTCCGGTGTAACCACGCGCGAACAGTTGCGCACTGTCGCAAGCATTCTCCAGCGAACGAAAGCCCCGGCTGTTGGGTTCGTTCTCAATCGCGTGCGTCTGGCAGTTGCCGATCCTGAATTCCGCCGTTCCGTCAGGGAAATGGGTGGGCGGCTCCGCAAACAAGGCCACGTCACGGACTCGCAAACGCTTCATACGCTCGAGCAGGCCATCGAAATGGGTCGGGCCAGCCTTGATCTTGACGTCCCGATCTCGCCTTATCAGCCAGCCTCGAAACAGCCGGAAGAAATCGTAACAACCGCTGCGCCGTTCAACAAAATCCTCCAGGCTGACGGCCCGGTAGCCCCTCAACAACCCGGGACCGCAAGGCCGAAAGCGGGCCGCGGTCTTCGACTCGTCGCACGTTCGCTTGCGGAACCCGTGAATCAGACACGCGAGGAGGCTCCCAAGCCGCCGGCTGAGATTGAATCTCAAGCCGATCAGTCCCTCAAGGAACCAGGAACTGAGCAAAATCAGGTGCCGCTCGTTGCTTCCACCGGCCCAAACGTCAACGGGACAAGTGACGAGCCGGCGATTCCAGTGCCGGAAAAGACTGCCCGCGTGTCGCTGCCTCGGCTGAGCGCACTGAGGGGCATGCGCTTTTCGCAGGCGATCAGAGATCTTGATCGCGCAAGGCGTTCCGCATCGCCGACTGCCGGCATTGAGACGCTGATGAGCGCGATTGCGCCCTTTGAACCGATGTTCGCGCGCTCGGAGACCGCGTCAACCCGGAATGGGGATTCGCCCGAGCCGGCGCCCCCCGAATTCGATCTGCCGGCTTCGCTGCGGGCCTTCATTCCGATTTCCGATTCGGAAGTTTTGCCTGAGACCAAGGGCGGAGTCGCCGCGACTGGAACCAGTGCTAATGGGAATCATTTGAATTCGAACTCCATTTCGCCCGAGCCCCTGCCGCGCGCGAAAGGCCGGGGACGCCGCGAGGAACAGGACGAATCGCGGCCCCAGGAGAATGATGCGGGACAAAGTGTTACCGGCGCATTTGAACAGTTGCAAATCTTGCCTTCGCGGCGCGGGCAATACAAGAGAAAGGGTTGATGGCCGCGCAATGAGTCGACACGTGACAAGCCTTGGAGGCCAGTGATTCTTTCCGTAAGACGCGACATCAACCGGTTTTAACGGGATATATTATCCATAACTTATAGCTTCATGGCCCAGCTCTTGCCCACGTTTATCGGGGCAGGGGCTGGGCTTTGTATTTCGCCGGAGGGCCACATTTTGGGGCGATGGAAGTTTCCGGTCCCGCTGGATTCTTCTGGGACGACGCCGGTGCGGACCGATATCGAAATCCTAAGAATTGGCCACTAACGGCGATCTGCGCGGTCGCTGCTGCGCTTGCGAAAAACGATTTTGAGCTCCCGGCGCCAATGCTCGCTGAGAGCGATGAAATCCCACTCAATCTCGGGCGAAAGATATCGCAGCACAGTTTCGTTCGCGGGATGAATGCGCAGAGCCGGCGCGGCAAGGATCAAGCGCGGGGGAAGCGCAGAAACTTCAGCGCCCGTAAAATAGCCGTTGCGCTCAAAGGCCGAAAGCGGCGCGCTGGCGGGTGGAGAAGCTTCGCGGTCCGCGTTGAGCGCTCGTACGCGAATCCAGTAGTCGAGGGCCTGCAACGGTAAATGCAGGTCCTCGCTCGCCTTTAGTTCCAAGACAACCAGCCGGCCTTTGCGGTCCAACGTGAGCAGGTCGAGCATGCCGCGGTCGCCACTGGAAAGCGCGGGGACCTGTGTATAGATCTGGTCGCCGCGCAGTTCCGGCAGAAGCTCGGCAATGCCGGACCGCAGGCGCGATTCGAGCCACCGCTCGGGCGCCATGCGAAACAGGGGATCCGTATGCGCGCCGTCGGCGTGCCGGCTCAGAAAAAGACGCTCAAAGAGATTGCGGCAGAGGGTCTCATTTTCTTCGCGAAGGGGCGTCTCATTTGCGCCTGCGCCAAAGGTCACTTCATCCTGGCGGGTAAACGAATGTGCCGCTGCGCCGTGCCGCACCCGGGCAAACTCAAGGCCGTGGACGAGCAGTCCAACCTCCGTCGCGGAATGGGCGCGGATCTCAACTCGTTCGCGCGCCGCAACGGGAACAAGTGCGAGAAGGCGATCGATACCAAATTGACAGCGTTCGAGAGCCGCGGCTTGAGAGAATGCATGAATCAGGCGCGAATCCAGGTTGCCGGTGTCGCGAAAGTCGACCGCCGCCAACTCCTCGCTGCGTTCGTCGAGCGTAAATAATTGAAAGTCCGCGGCGGCGTGATTGAGCCACGCTAACCGCTCGGCAGTGGTGCGCCACGCTCCCGCCGGAACCACAACTTTGAGGCCGCCGAAGTGGCGGCGCGCGTCGCCATGGTTGCGGCAGTAATCGAGCCAGAGAATTCCCAACGTGAGAATACCGTCGATCGTCGACCCGGTTTCGGCGTCGCCAACACCGATCACCGCGTCGGCCGCGCTCCCTTTAAGCAGACGGCCCCGCGCATAGGCTGGCCCGAAGCTGTGCTCAAGGTCCATCGCCGTGCGCATGCCATCAACCTTGGCGCCGATGAAGTGGCGCGCCAGCACGCGCTCCAGCAGCCGCAAGTAGTTCCGGCGTGCGGTGTCTCTCGCCGTCGGGGTACGCCGATCGCTGGTGGGCACAAGCTCCAGCGTTTGTGGTTTAGCCACGCCCATACGGCGCGTTAGCAGGCGCAGGCAGAGTGCGCGCTCGTGCAAATCCACGACCGTGCGTACAAGGTTGCGCTCCTCGCTCCACACTTCCAGCAGGCAACGGCCATGCGACTCGCCAACAGAATAGTGAGCGGTGCGCATATCAAAAGTTGCGCGGCCATCCTCTAGCAGCGCCGCCCCTGGATGATCGGCAAGATAGGTTTCGATGATCTCGGCCAATCGCGCGGGCAGCACCGTCCCGGCGCCAGAGCCTCCAGCAGCGGCCTTTTGCCGAATGGCCCCAGGTCCCGCTTCCACGCGCGTCTCTACCAGCCCTTGCGGGCGCGAAGGTTAGTGATGTGGGCCGTGTGATGACGCGAGTGCCAGGCGTAAAGCGCAAGGTTTGCTGCCAGTGTCATGGGCCCCCGTTCCGGATGCTTGAAACCTCGCTCGAAATCCCCTTCCGTCATCGATTCGAGAAGCGCAACCAGGCGCTGATGCAAACCCGTGATCAAGACCAGAGAGGGCTCGATCGCCCTTTTCGAATCCGGCAACCGCGCCCATGCAGCTTCGTCGTAGGGTTTGATGGTAGGCCAATCCTCGGTGAGCGCGAGCTTGAAGCGGACGTAGCTGTTGGCGTGGCTGTCGGCAAAGTGATGAACCACCTGGCGCACGGTCCATCCGCCTTCGCGATAGGGCGTGTCAAGCTGAGCGTCGTTCAGTCCTGCCACCGCCGCGCCTAACCGTTCAGGGAGCAGGCGCAGAGTTTCAATCTGTTCAGCGCGCACAGCCGGCGTGTTCTCAGCTGGCGCCCGAAACTTTCCAACTGGATACCGCGGATCTTCCTCGTTGGTCATGGCAAGAATCTTAAATGGATGGGCCCGCGAGCTGAAATCGAAGGAAGAAAAATGCGGGCTGGCCCCGAATGGGGGCGACCTCAAATGCGCTTGAAGGATCTAGTTCGCGTGGTGGCTATGAGCTTTTTGGTGGTGGGCGTGATGTTGCGGTTTGTAATGCTTCGGAGCGTGGTAGCGGTAGTCGTGGTGCTGGCGAGGAGCCTTGTGGTGTTGGCCGCCCGCGAACGCGGGGCTCGCAAATATCGACAAAAAGAGAGCTATCACCAGGAACTTACCCATGCGCGCATCCTAACACGGACACGATCGCCGAGCGCTAAATCCTGGTGACGATGGTACCCAGAAAGAAAACGTCGATTGCGGCGAGGGTGCCGCGATGCGAAATGCAACCTACGCGGGGTGGTGGTGATGATGGTGATGGTGGTGATGGTGCTGTCCGAAGGCCAACGCCGGACTTGCGAACGTCATCAATAACAGGGCTGCCGCAAGAAACTTTTTCATAGCTCGAATCCTAGCATGGTTTCGCTTGCATGCTGTGGCCTGCGCGTGACCGACGTACCCAGAGAGAAACGGCGGGGAATACTGTTTAAGCGGCACGCCATCAGCATCGCCAGGTAAGACGCGAGAAGGGTACACTTGGATTACGATGACGCATCCGGAAGCTTCCCCAGATTCGAGCCATCGGCGCTACTTTTTTAAGAAATTTGGCCTTACGGAGCAGTCTGCTCGAGCGCTGCCTCGGCCAGGCTCTCAGCGCCGGAGGTGACTACGCCGACCTTTACTTCGAATCGGTTACAGCCACGTCGCTGGGCGTGGATGAGCAGATTGTGAAGTCCGCCAGCCAGGGCACAAGCGCCGGATGCGGAATCCGCGTGCTGAGCGGCGAGCGGACGGGCTATGCCTACACCGACAATTTAAGTCCGGAGCGCCTGCTGCATGCGGCGCGGACGGCCGCTCTGATTGCCTCAGGCCCGGCGAAACATCCCGTTCAGGGATTTACTGAAACGCGCGGAGCCGATCTTTATCCCGTGCCATTGGGCGGCTTCGATCTCGACTTGGCTGCGCGGCTGGAGCTGATTCTCCGCGCCGATCGCGCCGCGCGCGCGTTCGATCCCCGCATCGTTCAGGTGCGAGCCGGATACAGCGAGGAGCTGCGCCGGATTCTGATCGCCGCGTCAGACGGCGCGTTCGCCAGCGACACACAGCCCCTGTGCAGGCTGAATGTCTGGGTCATCGCGAAAGACGGTGCGGTCACCACCAAAGGCGCGGCCGGCGGCGGCGGGCGCGCCGGACTGGATCAATTCACCGGCACCAAGAGCCCGGAAAACCTGGCTTACGAGGCAGCGCGGGGCGCAATTCTTCAACTGGGCGCGGTGCCTGCGCCCGCGGGCGAAATGCAGGTGGTGCTTGGACCAGGCTGGCCGGGAATTCTGCTGCACGAGGCGGTCGGGCACGGGCTTGAGGCCGACTTCAACCGCAAAAAGACGTCGGCATTCACGGGTTTGATTGGGCAGCCCGTCGCGAGCACCAAGGTCACTGTTGTGGACAACGGGAGAATCGCCGGACGGCGAGGCTCGCTCAACGTGGATGACGAAGGTACGGCCACGCAGGAAACGGTCCTGATCGAAGGCGGCATCCTCAAAGGCTATCTTTCCGACAAGCTTTCCGCGCGCCTGATGGGAATGGCCAATACCGGCTCGGGACGGCGCGAAAGCTACCAGTCGATTCCCATGCCGCGCATGACCAACACTTACATGCTGGCTGGCGACGACGCGCCTGAAGACATTCTGCGGAGCGTCAAGCGCGGACTCTATGCAGTGAATTTTGGAGGAGGCCAGGTCGACATCACCAATGGGAAATTTGTCTTCTCCGCATCCGAGGCTTACCTCATCGAAGACGGCAAAGTCACCGTGCCGGTGCGCGATGCGACCCTGATCGGCAATGGCCCCGAGGCCCTGAAGTACGTCTCGATGGTGGGCAATGACCTGAAGCTCGATGAAGGCATCGGCACCTGCGGCAAAGATGGCCAGAGCGTGCCCGTCGGCGTCGGCATGCCGACCATCAAGCTCGATAAAATGACCGTCGGCGGCACAGGCCGGTAAGTCCCGCGGGTGCCAGGGCGAGCAGCAAGGAAACTTCTACGTGTGCCGGTTGTACTCCGGCGAGCCCGCAATGACCATGCCGCTTTTTTGATGGCCGTGGATATACCAGCAGCACCAGCCGGTCTCATACGGCTTGTTGTCCGCGGGCGCGCGCAAATCCACATAGGTAATTGCGCCGTAAAGATAGACTTTGGCCTCCCATTGCTCCACGCGGCGCATGTCTTCCGGGGTCTCGCAAATCGTTTTCACGTCATCGCGGCTAAACGTCTTCAGTTCTGTCGATTCTCCCGGCAGCAGGACAATCTGGACACGCGGGGGTTTTGGTTCGCCGTGAAAAACCGGGGTGGCCGGCAGGTCAGCCTCGTCCCGCGCGATCACAATCGTGTCAATGAGCGTGACGATTCGCGTGGGATTGCGGCCCCGATTTGTGGCCACGACCGTAAACTTGTTGTTGGGGCCCGGCTCGGGCTCCGCACTCACAACGAGCCAGGGCCGTTGGGCCTGCGCCTGGGCTTCGGCATACATCAACGCAGCCTTGGCGCTATCGGCAGCCGCTTGGGCGGTAACTTCCAGATACTTCATCTGCCGCGCAATCTTGCGCAGAGCGGGAATGCAAAGCATCGCTCCCACATAAATGATCAGGACGAGAATCAGGTTGGCTGCCCAGGTGATCCGATCCTGCAACGGCCACGGGGCGGGCGCGGGCGCCGGTGTGGCAATGGTGATATGGGCTGGCGGAGCATCGCACGCAGCCCCCTCGCAGTCGCTGCGGGGGACGGGATTTGCCGCGGGAGGCACCGTTGCCGGCGAAACGGCCGGCGTTGACTGAGCTGGATTCGTCGCGCTCGCGGCCGGAGGCGCAGGTTTGCCTGTCTGTGCTGTACTCGCGTACGGGGAAAACACACAGCAAAGCAAAATGGCCGCTACGCCCAGATTTTTCAACACCATGGCGCCAATGTAGCACAGGACCTGCGCTGTCGCGTCGGCGCTCCGCACACGGGTAACCTTCTCGCGAACGATGTTGGCTGATCTGGATCTAGACGCCGACAGGGAACGGCTTGGGACTGGATTCGTCTGTGTTGACACCGGTACGCCAGCGCTCGAATCGCCCTTGCAGCAGGCTCATCAAGCCGGTATACCAGTATCCGAAGACAAAGAGGATCAGGAATGGCGCAGTGAAGAAGTTGTTGTTTGTAAACGTGTAATAGATGGCCCCCGCGAAATAGCACCCCATAAGCAATTCAATCCATGGAGCCAGCTTGAGCCGTTTCCGGTATTTCGCGGCTTGAGATTTTTCTCCCTTGCGCGCCACGCGGTACTTCGGCGTGCGCACAAACGCGCTCTTGATTCCGAAGATCGCCTCCATCACAGCCTTTGTGTTCGTGATCGTCAGCCCGATGCCGAGCGCCATCAGAAAAGGCAGATAGTAGAAAGTTTTCTTCCAGCTTTTAGGGTAGATTTCGCGCTCGCTCATCACGTAGAAAACGGCAATCGAAAAACTTGAAGCGGCGAAGAGCGGCACGTCGATGAGCAGCATCTGGAACCAGCCCTGGTAAAAGCGGCAAATCATAGCCGGAATCAGCAACGCCGACATGACGACCATCAGCGGATAGCTGAGATTGGCCGTCAGATGGTAAACCGACTCAACCTTGTTGCGGCGCGGCGAATCGGACCGGAAAACTCTGGGCAAAATCTTGATGCTGGTCTGAATCAGCCCCTTCGCCCATCGCGCCTGCTGGGTCTTGAAGGCAGTCATCTCGATAGGCAGCTCGGAAGGGCACTCGACGTCGGGCAGGTATTTGAACTTCCAGCCGGCCATCTGCGAGCGGTAGCTCAGGTCGGTGTCTTCCGTGAGCGTGTCATGCTGCCAGCCGCCACCATCGAAAATGGCCTTGCGCCGCCACATGCCCGCCGTGCCGTTGAAATTGAAAAACTCACCTGAGCGCGCGCGCGCGCCGTGTTCCAGAATAAAGTGGCCGTCGAGCAGAATGGCCTCAATCTGGGTCAGGATGCTGTAGTCGCGATTCAGGTATGTCCAGCGAGTCTGAACCATTCCGATCCCGGGCTCGCCAAAATGGTGAATCACCTTCATCAGCCATTCGGGAGGGGGAACAAAATCCGCGTCGAAAATGGCGACGAATTCGCCCTTCGCCGATTTGAGTCCGGCGTCGAGGGCTCCGGCCTTGTAGCCGTGCCGGTTGGTGCGATGAATATAAACAATGTTGTGCCCGAGTGCCGCGTAACGCTCGACGATGCCCGCAGCCACCTCGCAAGTTTCGTCGGTGGAGTCGTCAAGCACCTGGATCTCGAGCTTCTCGCGCGGGTACTCCATCGCGCACACGGCTTCAATAAGCCGGTCGATCACAAACTGTTCGTTGAAGATGGGCAGTTGGACCGTCACCATGGGCAGTTCGTCGAAAGGCCGGGGCGGGTTGGGGTTGTAGTTTTTGCGGTACTTGAAGTACTGGTACGCCATGGTGTAGCGATGGATGCCGTAAAGGGCCAGCACGATCATCACTGCGAAGTAGGGCAAAAGTACTGCCGCATCGAAGAAATTCCAGTGGTAGAGCCCCTTGAAGGTCTGGTCGGCGTACTGCATTCTCAGGTAATGGTGCAAGGCGCCTTCCGGGGCGAAGGCCAGGTAGGCGGCCGAATGCAGCTCTCCCCCATGCGGGCTGGCGATAGCGGGCAAAGGGTTAAGAGTCGCAAACAAAGGGCTTCAGCCTCCCGGCCGGATTAGGATTATTGTACGCGAGCCTTGGAAGCGGCAATAACTGCCGCATCTGTCCGAAACGCAGCCCCATGAGCCTCGCCCAGCGCCGCGTTTATCCTCGGCACCCGTACCCCCGCCACCCCCCGGATGTTTTCGGCAAATTGCTTGTTTAAAAGCGGTTGCGGGTTCGGATCATGAGTAAGTTCCGCTTTTTCAGGAACTTGAATCCCAAGTTCGGACAAACACGAGGTTTTATGAGGCCCGCAGGCCAGGCCAACAGCCGCGGGCGGCCTTTTATGGAATTGTGAGATCAGAATAGCGCAATGAGAGGAAATTATCGGCCAACTTGGCATTAGTGCGAGTGGCTGAAGAATGACGGACTTACAACAAATGCCCGCGCCGACCCCTTGACAAGTCGAAGCAGCGACAGCGTGAAGGGTGAGAGGCACGAGCCTGCGGGCGACGCTCAATTGCGCGAGCGCAGCCTCGGATTCGAAACCATGGAATAGAGTGGTGGCCCGAGACGGGATTGAACCGCCGACGCCGGCCTTTCGGAGGGCCGCGAGCGATACCACTGAGCTGCGCTCAACTGCGCGAGCGCGGCCCTTCCTGACGAGTGGTTGAGGGATGGGAAATGTGGCGGCCAGAGACGGGATTGAACTTGAGCCGTCTTGCGGGCGTCTGAGCCTGCAGGCGAAATCCTGAGCGAGGGCGCCTCGGCGACCGAGTCGAAGGACCTCAATTGGAGTGGTGGCCAGAGACGGGATTGAACCGCCGACGCCGGCCTTTTCAGGGCCGCGCTCTACCACTGAGCTATCTGGCCTCAGTTGAGAAAACAGTTGTCCGCCGTGGCGGACGCGGAGTTCCTGGCAGCCCCGAAAAGGCAGGCGAAGTCCACGAACAGTTCGCTCAAAACAACCTGACCAGTATATCAAGCCGTAAGTGCAGGGCCAAGCCGCCGTCCTGAACTACACTGGAGAGCAATCATGCGGAGCCCTATCGCTTTTCGTCTCCTGCGAATGACCGCAGGCGTTGCGCTCGCGGCGTTTGCCGGCTGCGGACAGAGGCACACCTCGCAGGGCGTGCCCACCCGGGCTGAGGCGCGCACCGCGCTCATCTACGAGGCCAACTTGCACCAGGGTCCCGAGACTCTCCGCGCTTTTCTCAACGATTTTCCCAAAGGCGCCGATCTCCACGTTCACCTCTCGGGCGCGGTCTATGCCGAAACGTTCATCCGCGACGCCGGCGAGGACGGGTTGTGCGTGGACAAGGCCAGCCTCAGCTTCGCCAAGCCGCCATGCCGGGGAAAGGACATGATCCCTGCGCAGGAACTTTCCGGTAATCTCGCAGCCGCAGACCAGGCGCTCTACGACAAACTCATTGACTCATTCTCGCTTCGCAGCTTTGTCGCAACACCGGGCTGGAGCGGACACGACCAGTTTTTTTCCACCTTCGGCCGCTTTGACGGCACCAGCAAAACGCACGAGACCGAGTGGGTGGACGAAGTGGCGAGCCGATCCGCGGAGCAGAACAATCAGTATTTGGAGCTGATGGAGACACCTCCCTTCTCCAACGCAAGGAAGATCGCCGGACAAATCGGCTGGAATACCAAGCTGGCGCAGGCCGATCCCCAGGCATTCGCTGAATTTCGCCAGCAGCTTCCTGGATCACGGGCTGCGCGACGAGGTGACGGCCGACCGAAACGAAGTTCAGCGGGCCGAATCTGGCCGTAAACAAATGGAGCATTGCGGTACGCCGCAGGCTGCTCCCGCGTGCCAGGTCGAGATCCGCTACATCTACCAGGTGCTCCGCGCCAACGCTCCCGAGCAGGTGTTTGCGCAAACTCTGCTCGGCTTTGAAACCGTGCAGGCGAGCATGAACGCGAAAGACGACACCTGGGTGGGCATCAACTTCGTGCAGCCCGAAGATGATCTTGTCTCCATGCGCGATTACACGCTGCAGATGAAGATGGTCGGCTACCTGCATTCCCTGTACCCCGGTGTAGCCATCTCGCTGCACGCCGGTGAGCTCGCGCCCGGCATGGTGCCGCCAGAGGGCCTGCGGTTCCACATCCGCCAGGCAATTGAGCTTGGCGATGCGGAGCGCATCGGGCACGGCGTCGACGTCATGTACGAAGACAATGCTCGCCAGTTGCTCACGGAGATGGCCGCCCGCCACATCATGGTTGAGATCAACCTGAGCTCGAATGAGGGAATCCTCGGCGTTGAAGGCGGTGCCCATCCGTTTCCTGTTTACCGGGCAGCGCATGTACCCGTCGCGCTCTCGACCGACGATGAAGGCGTGAGCCGCATCGACTTGACCCATGAGTATGTGCGCGCAGCCATCGACTATGGGCTCAGCTATCGCGACCTGAAGCAACTGGCGCGCACGGGGATGGAGCACGACTTTTTGCCCGGCGCGAGCCTGTGGGCAAAGCCCGACGATTTTCGCGCAGCGGTCAGCGCGTGCAAAGGCGAATCCCTCGGCAACAACAATCCGTCCGGCGATTGCAAGCAATTCCTCGATAGCAGCGAAAAGGCCGCTGCGCAGTGGGACTGGAGCGCCGCTTCACGGACTTCGAGGCCAAATTCCAGGGACCCGGCTTCGACCACATGCTGCACGGGCAATGAGTCTCGCGGCCTGCTTCGGCGGCTGCGTCCTTTTCTGTTGCCCCTAAAATGTTGCCATGGACAACGAGCGCATCCGCGAAATCTGTCTGGCGCTGCCCCACGCCAGGGAAACCTTGAACTGGGGCCATCACCTTGTGTATTGGGCCGGAGATCGCGACATCGGTGGAAAAATGTTCGCCATGACCGATCTTGATGGCACCGGAACCGGGGTTCTCTGGTTTCACTGCGGAGCCGAGCGCTTTCACGAGCTGCTGGAGAGCGATGGAATCATTCCCGCTCCGCACCTGGCGCGAGCGCACTGGGTCGCCGTCGAGCGCTGGGATGTTCTTCGACCCAGGGAGATCGAAGACGAGCTCAGGCGCGCGCATGCCCTGATCTTCGAAAAGCTGCCTCCAAAGACCAAAGCCATCCTCGCCATGCATGAGAAAGACCGCATCAAGGCGATTCGAGACCGGAAAAAGGTTCGCGCTGCCAAAACGAAAGCCCCTTCCAAGCCGCCGAAAGCGCCAGCCGCCTCGAGCGCCACCCGTAGCAAAAAAAGGGCCGGTAATCCATCCGGAACTCGCCGGCCGGCTTCTACGTAAGAACAGGTGAGGCATCCCGCGCGAACGAGGCGCATAGAGCTATGGTCAAATTCCTTCTTTGGTGCATTCTTCTTGTCATTTGCTGGCCGCTGGCGCTGCTGGCCCTGGTGCTTTATCCCATCGTCTGGTTGCTCTTGCTGCCGTTTCGTCTGGTCGGCATCGCCGTGGGCGGCGTGCTTGAACTCGTCAGCGCCATCATCTTTCTGCCCGCCCGAGTCCTCAAGGCAGTCTGATTCCGCGCCTGCCTTTCCACTCCTTTCCGCTATTCTCTAGCCTGGCGCAGACGCTTTTTTCCTGGGCTTCGAGTGCCTAGAGCGCCTCATCTGCGTCATTCTATGCAGAGACGTGACTTCGGAGGATTCATGCGGAAGATTTTGCCGGCTGCCCTTGCATCAGCAACTTTGGCGGCGCTGATGCTTATGGCGCCGACGCTGGCGCCGGCACAGGCCGGCGACCAGGATGCAGCCAAGAATGCGGCACAGGCTCGTGCAGCCCTCGACGCCATGGTGCAGGCTCTCGGCGGGCAACTTTGGCTCAACATCAACAACATGGAGCGCCATGGCCACATCGCCGCCTTTTATCAGGGCAATCCCGACCCTGGCACCACTGAGTTCTTTGAGTTCCACCAATGGCCCGACCATGACCGCATCGAATACACCAGCCACCGCGACGTCGTGCAGTTCTACGTTGGCCGCCTGGCTTGGGAGGTCACCTACCGCGGCAAAAAACCGCTCGACAAGGATATTGCCGAGGACTATCTGCGCCGCCGCGACCATTCCATTGAGACTGCCGTAAAGGTTTGGATGAAAGACCCCAACACCATCCTGCTTTACGAAGGCCAGCACATGGTGGAGCGGCACCTCGGCGAGCAGGTCACGCTCATCTCGCCGCAAAATGAGTCCATCACCATCCTCATGGACCTGCAGACGCATCTGCCCCTCGCCCGCACTTTTCAGTGGCGCGACCCCGTCTACCACGACAAGAACACTGACACGGAAGAGTACGACGACTACCACACCATTCAGGGCTTCCCCACTCCGTTCACCGTCACGCGTCTCAAGAATGGCGATCCTGTCCGCCAGTATTTCGTCGATCGCGTCAGCTTCAACCAGAACCTCCCGGCCGATTTCTGGGATCCCGACGCCGTCGCCCGCAAAATCAAGAAGTAGCGGCGGATAGGCGCGCGCATAAACGATTCATTCGCAAGCGGCGCAGATATTTATAATCCGAACGAGCGTTCAACCTACATCCCCACCGCTCCGAGGAGCCGCCGCATGACCTTGACCATCCAGGAAATCATGGATTTCCTGCCTCACCGCTACCCCTTCCTCCTGATTGACCGCGTGCTCGAGTTCGAGCCGCAAAAGAGCGTCGTAGCGATCAAGAACGTGACCATGAATGAGCCCTTCTTCCAGGGCCACTTCCCCGGTGCCCCGATTATGCCCGGCGTCCTGGTGATTGAGGCTATGGCGCAGGCCGGAGCGGTGCTGTTGCTTTCTGAGCTCGAAGACCGGCATTCCAAACTCGCGGTCTTTACCGGCATCGACGGCGCCAAGTTCCGCCGCTCGATCACGCCTGGCGATCAAATCCGCATTGAGGTCAACGTGGTGAGCTTTCGCCCCCGCGCCGGCAAGATGGAAGGCAAGGCTTACATTGACGGCAAGCTGGCGTGTGAGGCGACGCTCACCTGCATGATCGTGCCGCGGCGCCAGGAGTCAAAAGAAGCAACTGGATCGTCCGAGGCAGCCCAGTGAGCATTCACCCCAGTGCGGTAATTGCCGAAGGCGCGCGCATTCCCAAGTCGTGCGCCATCGGCCCTTATTGCACCATCGGACCCGAGGTCGAGCTCGGTGAAGACTGCACTCTCATCTCGCACGTTGTCATCGACGGCCGCACCCGCATCGGCGCGCGCAACATCTTCTATCCCTTTGGCGCCATCGGCCTCGCGCCGCAGGACCTCAAGTACACTGGCGAGCCGACTGCGACCGAGATCGGCGACGGCAACACGATTCGCGAATCTGTCACCATCAGCCGCGGTACCACCGGCGGCGGGGGCGTCACGCGTCTTGGCTCCGGAAGCCTCCTCATGGCCTACGTCCACATCGGTCACGACAGCCAGGTGGGTAGCCATTGCATCCTGGCCAACAATGCCACGCTCGCCGGCCACGTCGTCATTGAGGACCACGTAACGCTCGGCGCTTTTTGTCCCGTCCACCAGCACTGCGTGGTGGGGGCCTACTCCTTCATCGGCGGCGGCACCATCGTCACGCAGGACGTGCTGCCTTTTTCACTGACGTCGTCCAGGCGCGAGAATCGCGCCTTCGGCATCAACAAAATCGGACTTGAGCGGCGTGGTTTTTCACCGGAACGCCTCAAGCAACTCCAGAAGGCTTACCGTTTTTTGCTCGCAGCAAAGCTCAACACCACGCAGGCCCTCGAAAAAATGCGCGAGCTTCCGGGCGACGACGTAGCGCTCCTGGTTCGGTTCATTGAGAGCAGCAAGCGCGGGGTGATCAAATAAATGAATTCCACATCTTCGCGTGCGAGACGGCCCGACGACGCCTCAAAGAGTCTGTGCCTACGAACAAACGCGACGTCATTCCTCCCGGGGGGAGGAACCGAGAATAGCCCAGGGTGGAGCCCGCGCCAGCGGACGGAACCCTGGGAAGATCGCCAAACCGCCAGGCCTGCGCCCCGGAGGGCCGCTCGACGCTCAGCCCCATATGTATCGCGAATCGTATTCGATGTGGTGTATCTTCAAGAACCCGACGAATTCCGCCTGGAAATCTCGTTTCTTGTGATGTTCCTCCTGACCGGCGATGTACCTGAGCGTCACCTCAACCTGCGCCCGGCCGATCGAGACTGCGGCGTAACCTTCCTGCCATTCGAAATTTCTCCTCTGCCCCGTTTGGTGCATCCAGAGGGTCGCGGCGCTCTTGATCTCCCGCATGGCCTTGGCGATTGGAACCGACGACGGAAGAGAAAGCAGAATATGCACGTGATCCTCTGTTCCGCCAATAGCAAGAGCTTTGAAGCCATGCTCGCGCGCCACTCCGCCCATGTAAGCCCAAAGTCGGGCCTGGATCTCGGGCGCGATAGTCGTTCGACGGTCTTTGGTGGAGAAGACACAATGGAACAGCGAAGAACAATAGGTGTGTGACATGGTAGGACCGTATCGTACCGCATTCCGCGCGAAATGGTTCGGTCGCCCCTCCGGGGCGGCCACGGCTTTGGCGCCGCGCCCCAGGGTTCCGTCCGCCTGCTCCGCAGCGTACTTCGCCCTGGGCTATTTTCGCCCCGTCCCTCCGGGACGGAGCCTCGATCCTACCGATGAGAGCGCGCCCCGGAGAACCGCTCAAAACGCGTCGGCCTATGCGTGGAGCGATCAATGACCCTCGGCCTCATCGCCGGCAACGGCCGCTTCCCTTTTCTGCTCCTCGATGCGGCGCGGGCGCAGGGCTTCTCCGTCGTTGTCGCGGCGATTCGGGAAGAGACCGATCCCGAAATCAATCATCGCGCGGCGAGCGACGAACGCATCACTGTGAATTGGCTTTCTCTGGGCGAGTTGTCGCGGCTCATCGAGGTCTTTCAAAAGGAAGGCGTGACCAAGGCCGTGATGGCCGGCCAGGTCAAGCACAAGCAGATTTTCAGTAGCATCCGGCCCGACTGGCGCCTCGCCAAGCTCCTCCTCAACTTGCGCACCCGCTCAACCGACGCCCTGCTGGGCGCTATTGCCAAGGTGCTGGCGGACGAGGGCATCGAGTTGATCAGCTCCACCAGTTTCCTTGAGCCTCTGCTCGCCGAGGAGGGCGCACTCACCAGCCGCGCGCCCGATGAAGACGAGACCCGCAACATCGAATACGGATTGGGCGTGGCGCGGGCTCTTGCCGCCTTTGACATCGGCCAAACCGTTGTTGTCGCTGCGCAGGCCTGCGTGGCCGTCGAGGCCATGGAGGGCACGGACGCAACCATCGAACGCGCCGGCCTCCTGATGCGCTCCCTCGAAGACGCCGGGCCGGGCGACGCCGCAGCGAAGCCCGAGGCAACGAACCCATCCCTCCTCGCCCGCCGCCTCACGGTCGTCAAAGTCGCCAAGCCCAACCAGGACATGCGCTTCGACGTGCCGGCCATTGGAATTTCAACGGTCGAAACCATGATTCGCGCCGGCGCCAGTTGCCTCTCCATCGAGGCCGGCCGCACCCTTCTCTTCGACCGCGATGCCCTCCTCAAGCGCGCCACCGAGGCCGGCATTGCCATTGTGGCGGCGCCCCGCTGATAATGATGGAGCAGTGAGCGGTGGCCCTCCACTCGCTTTTCTTTGTTCTCTGTGCTTCGTTCCCCGTTCCCCATTCCCTGTTTTCAGGAGGTTTTTCGTGAACAAGTATCTGCTGATCGCTCTAGCGGTGGTTCTCGTTGCAGTCGCCGTGCCCTTGGTCACCGCCCACGCGGACGACCAATCAATGCCGGCAGTGGGCCAACTGGCGCCCACCTTCACCCTGCCCTCGCAAACGGGCGAGCCGATCTCGCTCGATAGCTTTCGCGGCAAGTGGGTGGTTCTCTACTTCTATCCCAAGGACATGACCACAGGCTGCACCATCGAGGCGCACAAGTTTCAGGACGCTCTGCCGCAATTCGACGCCAAGAACGCCGTGATCCTGGGCGTAAGCGTGGACACGGTCGACAGCCACAAACAGTTTTGCACCAAGGATTCGTTGACCTTCCACCTGCTTGCCGACCCCGACCACAAAGTGGTCAGCGCCTATGGCTCATTGGGCGGATTTGCTGGAATTACAATCGCCAACCGGAACACATTCCTCATCGATCCGCATGGCAAAATCGCCCAGGAATGGGTCAAGGTGAATCCAAATACAGCGGCTTCAGACGTGCTCGCAGCGATACCGTAGACTGTCCTCAAGCAAGTTCGCCCAGTAGAACACCCCTCCCCCGCCTCCTCCGTACGTTCCCGCACGGGGAAAGGGAGAGACTATGCCAACGCAGACCGCGCGCAAGTTCAGGCTGGAAATTGTAAGGCTGCGCTTGGCGCTCGATGAGCTTCCGCCTGCGCTCGCCGATGTGCCGTGGCGGCCCGGCGGATGGACCCGCAAGCAGATCCTGGGGCATCTGATCGATTCAGCTGCCAACAATCGCCAGCGCTTTGTGCGCGCCGCGATTGATGGACGCTACACCGGACCTGGCTACGCGCAGGACGCCTGGGTCGCAGCCCATGGGTACAGCGACGAGTCATGGGAAACCCTGTTGCGCTGGTGGCAGGCCGAACACGAGATCCTGATGGCCGCCGTCGATCGAATTCCGGAGGAGCGGCTCGAGGCCGCTTGCCGGGTCGGCGACGATCCGCCAGTAACGCTGCGTTTCCTGATCGAGGACTACGTGCGCCATCAACAGGGTCACTTCAGGCAACTGCAGGCTGTCTGATTCGCATGAGGGAGTCCGCTATGACAGATCCCTCGTTAGCGATGAACGCAAAAAGGCCCGGCCGTAAGCCGGGCCTTCCTGTCTGGTTCAACCAAAGCGGATCGCTGTATCAGGCGCCTGCGGGAATCATTCCCGCGAATCCGTTCGCGTCAAACGCACCACGAGTCGCGCGCCCAAGCCGCATACTCCGCGCTACTTCTTCTTCTTTCCAGCCTTCTTCTTTGCAGCCTTCTTGGCCTTCTTTGCGGCCTTCTTCGCTGCTTTCTTGGTCGGCGGCTTCTTCTTTGCCACCGTCTTCGCAGCCTTCTTCTTGGCTACCTTCTTGGCCGGAGCCTTCTTCTTGGCCGCTTTCTTGGCTACCTTCTTGGCCGCTTTCTTGGCCGGAGCCTTCTTCGCCGCCTTCTTGGCTGGAGCCTTTTTGGCGGGAGCTTTCTTCGCTGTCTTCTTTGCCGCGGGCTTCTTGGGCGGCGCGGCGGGCTTCGCGACAATCGCAATTACCGTATCTTCGGCAATCACTTCGTCGTCATCTGAGGAGGTAAGAATGCCGGCTGTCTCCAATTCATCTTCCTCGTCATCAAAGGCTTCGACCTGACCGGAGTCCTGGTCACCCGGCTTCCCAAGCGGGTCGCCGTCACTCATCGCGTACATTCTGAATACATCATCCATCCGATTGCCTCCAGCGGATTGCCGCTGCTCAAAGTCTGTTCGATCGTTCGCAGAGCAGACAAAACGGTTTTGCTCGCGCAAGCGATTGTAGCCTTAGCTTGCCCTTAAATACAAGAAAAACACAAGCGTGAAATGGCGGTGGCAGCTGTTTTTTATTGCGAGGCCTTGGCGGTGCCGCTCGGCTTCCGGCTCGACTTGTGCGTCCCGGCTGCGTTGCTCCCCGAGGCAGTCTTCGCGGCGTTGGAGGAACGCTTTCCGGGCTCCGGGCTGCCTGTCCGGCCGGTCGCCCCACCGGAATTTCGATGGGCTGAAGGCACCACCCCTGTCCCGGGAGATGACGCGCCTGTGTGGGCGGCTGGTCCGCCTTCCGGCCTGGTTCCCGGCCTCTGGGTCGACGTCCTGCGCCGATGCCCGGTGGACGCGCTGACAGGCGCAGGTTCCGCCACTCGGAGCCGGCGTCCCGGTACCACCCGGATGCCGGTAGGGATCGCATTCCAGCGCCGCAGTTGGCTCAGGGAAACCCCGAAACGATCTGCAATCGTCACCAGCGTGTCGCCCCGGCGGACCGTGTAAAGCCGGGTGTGGGCCGAGGGCTCGGCAGCCGGCGGCACGGGCACAACGAGGGCCTCAACGTTGGCGATGCTATCGCCCGGCTCAAGCTGATTGACCGTGGCAAGTTCCGCGGCCGATACGCGGTATTCTTCGGCGACGGAGGCGAGTGTGTCCCCCGCAACCACAGTGTGATAGCGCCACGAGTTGCGCCGGGCTTCAGGAATCAGCGATACGCGCTCGTCAAACAATGTGGCTGTGCCCGCAGGCAGGTGCAGATCGAACGGACTGTCAGGCGGCGTAACCATGCGCAGAAGGCTCGGATTAAGAGCCTCGATCTCATCGACCGGAGTGCCAACAAGGTCCGAAACCAGCCTGAGGTCGATGGAGTAGTTGATGGTGACTGTGTCGGTCAAGATCGGCGGGTCGAGAGTGACATCGGTAAAGCCGTACTGCTCGGGGTGATTCGCGATAATGATCGCAGCCAGAATCTCTGGAACGTAATTGCTGGTCTCCCGGGGCAGCTCGTTGCGCTTGTAGAGCTCCCAGAAGTCGGCGTAACCGGTCTTGGCGACCTCGTGCTGGATATTGCCGGCGCCATGGTCGTATGCAGCCATCGCCAGGTACCAGTCCCCCAGCTCTCCATAAAGGAACTTGATGTAGCGGGCATAGGCCCGCGTGGACTTTTCGGGATCGAAACGCTCATCTACGAACGCGTCGCGCTTAAGCCCATAGTACGGACCGGGCATGAACTGCCACATGCCTCCGGCCTTCGACTTGCGATCGATGGCCCGCGGCTGAAATCCCGACTCCGCCACGGCCAGGTAAATCAGGTCCTGCGGCACTCCCTCTTCAGCCAGGATCCGCTGGATCATCGCCTTGTAATGGCCGCTGCGCTCGAAAGAATGAAGCAGCGTATTGTGGCCCTTCTGCGTATTGGCGAAGAAGTTGATGTACGTGGCCACATAATCGTTCACCACGAGCGGCAAATCCGACTTGGTGGTTGCCAGATCGGCCGTGGCCTTGGCTACCAGGTTCGGATCGGACGCGAACGTGATGTCGCTGGCGGCCTCCGAAGGCGTGATCTCTTCCTTGGGCACGAAGCCGTTGCCCTGCTTCAGCGCCTCCATCTCCAGGCCGTTTACCTGGTCGATGATCTTGTCGAATTCGTCCTGCAACTCTGCGTTGCTCTTGATATCGATGCCACTCGACAGCATCAGATCGACCGCCCGGTCGAACTCCGTCTTGGCTTCGGCAAGCGATCCTTTCTGGTAGTCGGCGCTGCCGCGCGCGTAAGCCGCCTCAACCTGGGTGATAAGCACCTTGACGCGCTGCTCTTCGGCAGTAGGCGGAGGCGGCGCAGGCGCTATGGGCTGAGCAGGAGCGGCCGCGGGCAATGCAGGCGCGGTGGCTTGTCTGGGCGGCGCGGCTGAGACTCCCGCAGTCTCCGTCGGCGTGCAGCCGGTCAAAGTCAGTGCCAGCACAGCGGCCCCCGCCATCAGCCGCCACGCCGCCAGTCGAGTCCAATGCATACGAGTGAAGAGACGTGACGGAACCCGCAGATGGAAGACCGAAGTGGGCACTATGCGAATGATAAGCTATGCCATGGAGGGCAAAACGCGGCGCGCTCATCGCAAATTGCGCATAGTACACCTTAAACAAACCCTCCGAAACCCCTCCCATGGACGCCCGTTTCCTTCGTAACTTCGCCATCATCGCGCACATCGACCACGGCAAGTCGACGCTCAGCGACCGCCTGCTCCAGCTCACCGGCTCGGTGACCGATCGCGAGATGCAGGCCCAGATCCTAGACGATATGGACCTGGAGCGGGAGCGCGGCATCACCATCAAGGCCCATGCTGTGCGCATGATGTACAAGGCCCGCGACGGCAACATCTACCAGCTGAACCTGATTGATACTCCGGGCCACGTTGACTTCAGTTATGAGGTCTCGCGATCCCTTTCCTCGTGCGAGGGTGCGCTGCTGGTGGTCGACGCCAGCCAGGGCGTGGAAGCGCAGACCCTCGCCAACGCCTATCTGGCCATCCATCACGGCCTCGAGATCATTCCCGTGATCAACAAGATCGATCTTCCCTCGGCCGACATCCTCCGTACCCAGGAGGATATCGAGCAGGCCGTGGGGATCGACGCCACCGACGCCATCCCGGTGAGTGCAAAGACGGGCCAGGGCGTCGACGAGGTACTCGAAGCGATCGTGCACCGGCTTCCGCCTCCCAAAGGCGACCCCGATGCGCCCCTCCAGGCCCTTATCTTCGACTCCTGGTTCGATGCCTATCGCGGCGTCATTGTCCTGGTCCGCGTCATGCAGGGCAGGATGCGCAAGGGGCAGCATATCCGGTTCATGTCGAATGGCATATCGCACGAAATCGAGTCCATGGGCGTGCTTTGCCCCAAGCCCATCGAAATCGGCGAGCTGATTGCGGGCGAAGTGGGCTTCTTCGCGGCCACCATTAAGAACGTCGCCGACACCAGGATCGGCGACACCGTCACGGACGACGCGAATCCCGCCGCCCAGGCGCTTCCCGGCTTTGAAGACATCAAGCCCATGGTCTTTGCCGGGCTTTACACAGTGGACTCCCACGAGCACACCCTCCTGCGCGACGCCCTTGAAAAGCTGCGCCTGAACGACTCATCGTTTTTCTTCGAGCCGGAGAGTTCCGTCGCGCTCGGCTTTGGCTTTCGCTGCGGCTTCCTGGGATTGCTCCACATGGAAATCATCCAGGAGCGGCTGGAGCGCGAATACGAGCTCGACCTGATCACGACCGCGCCCGGCGTGCGCTACCGCATCACGATGACCGACGGAAGCGAGATCGAGGTTGACAATCCCTCACGCTGGCCCGAGCCGCAATCGATCGCCGGCATCCGCGAGCCCGTCATCACCGCCAAAATCCTCACCAACGAAGAGTACGTGGGCGGCATCTTCAAGCTCGTCGAGGAGAAGCGCGGCAAGCAGATCAACTTCGAGTATGTGACGCCGACGCGCGTCATGCTGACCTACGAGCTGCCCCTGAACGAAATCGTGCTCGACTTCTACGATCGCCTCAAATCGATTTCGCGCGGCTACGCCTCGCTCGACTACCAGCTCGCCGGCGAGTGGGAGTCGCCCATGGTCAAGCTCGATATCCTCATTGCCGGTGAGCCCGTCGATGCACTCTCCATCATCGTGCACCACGACCACGCCTACGAGCGCGGCCGCGCGCTAGTCTCGAAGATGCGTGAACTTATCCCGCGCCAGCAGTTTGAAGTTGCCATTCAGGCGGCCATTGGAGCCAAGGTCATCTCCCGCGAAACCGTCAGCCCCTTGCGCAAAAACGTCCTTGCCAAGTGCTACGGCGGCGATATCACCCGCAAACGCAAGCTGCTCGAAAAGCAAAAAGAGGGCAAGAAGCGCATGAAGCGCATCGGCAAGGTGGACATTCCACAAGAGGCATTCCTCGCCGTCTTGCGCGTAGGCGAAGAACAGCAAAAGTAGTAGTCGGACTCTCGCGAACCCCAAAATCGAGTGAAAGATTTTTCCCGTGCGACAAAAGCAATCGCGCAGCCGCCCTGACGGCTGCGCGATTGCGCTTTGGGGGGAGGGACTCTAAGGCATCAGAACCGCATTGATCACTTGAATGACGTCATTCTGTGCGGGGCCGGGCCGCAGAAATCCGCCGCCGCAAGCAGGCGCATCGCTTGCAGGAAAACGGGCACTAAACTGTTGTGATATTTCCGTTCATTCCATTGGGGTAAAAACCGCCTTTGGCGGTGCCCATTGCCGTGTTGGCGTAAACAATCGCCAGCACCTGCGAGGTCGTGCGCGTGTAGGCAAATCCCGGCGGCGTCTTGTCCACTCCATTGGCGCCCGCGGTGGCAAAGAATCCGCCGTTTGCTGTGGGACCAGCTTCGGCCATGGCAACAGATCCCCGGATCGTACGGAGGAACATCGAGGCCATCGGCCGGAACCACTGCGTCCGGAATATAAGGCACGCCTTGCTGGATATCGATCAGGCGAATGGCGCCGGAATGAAACGCTTCGACGGCGAGGATCTGGGCCGCGTATTGCAGATTGGTTCCCGTTAAATCTGTGGCTGCACCGGCATAGGCCGTCACCCCGACATCTTCGAACAATCGCGCAAAGGTGATGTAGTTCGACGTGCTCACCGTCCCCAGCGCGTTAAGCGCCAGCTGCGGGCGAGCCACCGCCGCGCTGCCCAGTACCCCGCGAAGATCGTTCACGTGGCTGAGCTCGTCAAAGTAGATCTCGGCAAACACGTCGGCAATCTCCTGGCTTTGAAAGCTCGGTTTGCCTCCAGGGGCGCCGGTGGGAGCCGGACCGCCGCCTGTAGAGCTGCTGGGGATGTCGCCGCCCGTGACCACATAGCTATAGAACGTGGCTTCAAGGTACTCAAGATTCAGAGCGAAATTGAGAACATCGGTTTCCGATGGGCCCGCCGCCATCGCAACGCTTTTGGAGCCGCAACCAGCGATCACGCCGGCTCCGGCCACGGTTACGCCCGCCGCTCCGAGCCCAGCCAGAAAATTGCGCCGGTTAAGCGCCTTCCTGATTCGGATGCGGTTGAGAATCTGTTGCTCTGCTGAAAGTTCGATTACAGATTGCTGCTCGCTCATGGTGGGGAAGTCCTCCTGCTGCATGTACGCCACGCGCCTGCGTTTTGGATTGGAGGGCCATCAAAAAAACCCGCACGGGCTTGGAACCTGTCAAACATCGTTGGCAGAGGGTGCATCGAATCTCAGTACCGGGTGGTATAAGTTCTGAGGGAAGCTCGACTTTACCCGCAATCGTTGGCCGGGTTTACAATCCATTGAGACTCTTCACCGCGTACTCGAGACATAGAGGGAGTTTGGCCTTGTGACTGTGCCCATGCCACACGTGCCTGACTCCGCGCTCATCGAGAAAATGATGGCAGGTGACGAGTCCGCGCTTTCGACCCTTTATGACCGCTATTCAGCGATGCTCTTCGGTTTGCTGACGCGTATCCTCCAGGATCGCCACGCCGCCGAAGAGGTGCTGCAGGATCTTTTTTGCAGCTCTGGCGAAACGCCAATCAGTTTGATTCCAGTCGTGGATCGCTGCCAGCCTGGCTGATGGTCATCGCCAGAAACCGTGCGATCTCGCGCTTGCGCGGCGCCCGCGACCGTGAGCTTTTGGAGGAGAACGAAGGTGACTACGCCAATACCTTCGCTTCGGATCAAAATGTCGAGGAGGATGCCTCCCGCGCCGAGTTGGCGCGGAGCGTGAGCGCCGCGCTGAGCGCGCTTCCGGCAGAGCAGCGCCAGGCACTCGAGCTCGCGTATTTTGATGGCATGACACAAAGTGAGATCGCTGCGCGCACCGGGTGCCCTTTGGGCACGGTTAAAACCCGGGTTAGAACCGCCATGCAATCGCTGAGGCAGATACTTCGATGACCGCTCCGCACGCCAACCCGGAAGACCTTGACCTCTACGCGCTCGGAGCGCTGGATGGCGGGGAGAAGCAGACGTTCGAGGCGCATCTCCGCGCCTGCTCTGCCTGCCGGGCCGACCTTGTCGCCGCTCGCAGACGCGTGAGTTTACTGGGTCTGGCCGCGCCGGCCCTAGCGCCTTCACCCTCGGTCAAAACAGCGCTCATGCAGAAAGTACATTCGGAGCGAACATCTGCAGACAAGCAGGGCGCTCCGATCGAGAAGCGGAAGACCCGTTGGGGGCTGCGATTCTCTCTTTCCTTCGCAGCCGCGTCGGTCGTTCTGGCACTCGCAACCTGGTGGCTCGTAAAGCTGGATTTGGAACAGCGCCGGCAGATCCGCCAGTTGCAGGCCCAGCTCGGCACTGTCCAGGACCAGTTGGCGCAGGATGCCACAACCATGCTGGCCCTGGCTGCGGTGACGAGCGCGCCCGATTCCGCCCCGGTTACTCTCCTCCAGCAACCCGGCGGACCCCCGGGACAGGCTCACGTTCTCTACAACGCGCGTATGGGGTTGGCCGTCTACTCCGGCCAGATCGCGCCCCCTCCGGCCGACAAAAGCTATCAGCTGTGGCTGGTCCCGTCGTCAGGCGCGCCCGTCAATGCCGGCCTGGTCTCTGCTAATCAGCAAAGCGGAGCCATCGTGGTGCGATTGACGCCGGGGCTTGTTGCCAAGGCATTTGCCGTGACCATGGAACCGCTCGGGGGCAGGCCGCAGCCTACAGGTCCAAAGGTCCTTGTCGGCGCAACAAGTTAGATATTTTCGAGCTGGATCGTTGCTGCCCCAAACAATCCACCCGAACGCTCGGAGTGCCTCGAGCCAGAGGGCAGAGAACATCGGCACCGGCTCGGAAAACTCGACTTCCCGCGGGAGCCATTCCTGACCGCTTTTCGCGGCGCCGAAGAACAGCAAAAGTGATGCCAAACTGTTGCCCGCCCGAGATTCTGGGTCATCGGAAATTCATCGCCTGCTGTGGAAAGCACGCCAAATGCATAAAACGGCCTTCACAAGGCCGCTCTCGAACGCGTCGAAAGCCCATCCTGCAAAGCCCCATTCAGAAACAAAGAGTTACACCTTGTATCAGAACCGGACTTTCGCTGACAAGCAGCGAATTGCGAGCCCATTCGAAGGGTTTCCGGGAGATATCCACAAATTTTTCCACAGAATGGATACCGCAGAGAACAGCACAAAGGCCCCGGCGAACGGAGCCTTTGCGCCTGGAGAACGCCCCCCGCTTAGTGGCTGGACGGAGGCTGAAGTCGGAGCATGCGACGGGGCCGTAAGACCTCTCGGCTTTGGCGCCTCAGCCGGCTGCGCTGGTGGCGCCGGTACACCCGATTTCACGTTATAGGCGTCGATCACTTGCTTGGTGATGTTGGTGCCGCTGCTGGCAAAGAGCACTGGCGATTGCTGCTGCGAAACATCGAGCACCAGCGTGAATCCCTGTTGCTCGGCATAGGACTGCATCACGTCGTACACCTTTGAAGCCAGCGATGTGTACAGATCCTGCATATCCTGTTGCCCATCGTTGCGCAGATCCTCGGTCTCGCGATCCAGTTGCTTCTTCTTGTCTTCCGCGGACTTGCTTCTGTTGGCGCGTTCCACGTCGCTCAGGTTGGCCGCCGGGTCCTGCAGCGATTTGTTCAGGGCGTCGATCTCATCGCTGAGAGATTTAAGGGCAGCCTCTTTGGGAGCGTACTTTTTCTGGAGGTCTGCGAAATCCCGCTGACCTTCGTTCGTTTGGGCCACAGCCATCTGAAAGGCGATGACTGCAATTTTTGCGGGGCCCGCGGGAGCGGCGGCTGGCGCTGCCGTTGCGGCCGGCGCTGCCGGAGTTTGGGCGCCGGCGTTCAGGACCAAACCTGAAGCCAGCATGAGAACAAATGTTAGCGAACGTTTCATCGGTTTCGAAAGCTCCTTCGGAATTCCTGTTCCGCTCCCCGGTTAGACGCAAAAAAGCATCTGAACTCTTCTGACAAACCTCACGCTTTTCCACGGGGACTCTGCGCCGGACGGCGCAGGGCTTGAAAAGGACGCGAATGGAAACGTCAGCAGGAACTAGGACGATTATACAGGGGTGGATGATCCGGCAACAGCGGGTCAATGAACATTCATCGAACCCCTCTGTTCCCGCTCACCACCCACGGTCTCAGTGCGCGGGCGCCGGCTGCGGCTGCGGCGCATCCACCCCGCTTGGCTGGTTTGTGCCTGAGCCTTCTGGCGGCGGCGCCGGTATGCCCGACTTCGTGTTGTAAGCGTCAATGATGGCCTTGGTGATGTCCGTCTGTGGCACAGCATAGAGCACCATGGCGTTCTGCTGGTCACCCGCGTCAAGCACCAGGGTGTATCCCTGCTTCTGGGCGTAATCGGTCATCAGAGTGCCCACTTTGACCGCCACTCCGTTGATCAGCTGCTGCAGGTCGCTCTGAAAGTCGCTTTGCGCATCCTGGGTATCGCGGTCCAACTGCTTCTTCTTTTCGTCGATGGTTCGGGCGCGGCTGATGCGCTCCTCTTCACTGAGTTGTGGGCCCTGGTCCTGTAACTGCTTCGTCAGTGTGTCGATTTGGTCCGAGAGCGTCTTCAACTGCTGGCGCCTGGGGTCGAACTTTTTCTGCAAATCGGCAAAGTCGCGCTGAAATTCGTTCGTCTGGCTCACGGCTGCCTGAAAGGCGATCACTGCAACCTTGGCTGGACCGGTATAAACGGTCGGGCTGGGCTTTTGCGCGGCTGGGGCGGAAGTCTGGCCGGCAGCTGGAATGAGCAAAGCCGCGGCAAACAAAAGAAAAATAAAGGGCAGGCGCTTCATGCGATTGTAAAACTCCTTCGGAGTTCCCGCGTGCCGGTCCTGCCGGTGCGGCAACCTCGGACCACAGCATATCTTGTGGTGTTATCGAGGCTCCGTCCGGCTTGAGACCTGCTCAAAAAACCTGCGCGCGGAGGCATCGCCGGGAACTAGAGGGGATTATAGGAGCCTGAATTCCGAGCGTCAAACGACAGAGATCAGGTTTCAGGAATCAGGGTTCAAAAAGCGCGAGGGAGATTCTCCACCGAAGTTAGGAGCCAATGAAAAAGCTGGACCCATCATCGCGCGCCGTCGACTCCGTGCGCCGGACCCCGCGCGATGAACGACCCTGACTACTGACCCCTGACCACTGTCTCTAAAACGTCGTCGAGACCGTCAAGCGGAAGGTCTTGCGCGGTTCGCGGAAGATGTTCTGCGCGCCATAGGACTCGATGGCTTCCTGATAGGTGTAGTCGCCTGCGCCGCCCGGCGGGAACATGGAACGCGTAATCAACTCTGCCGAGCAGCTCAATTGCTTCTCGCCCAGGTTCACGTCGTTGCAGTAGGGCGTCTCATACAGCCGGAGCGGGTTGTAGGCATAGTAGAGGCGGAACGGAGCATTGATGATCGGCATGATGACCGAAAGCTCGGCTCCCAGCGACATGCGCGGAACGAGATTGGTGCCCGCCACGGGGTGGATATCCTGGCGGAAACCAACATCTTTGCCCGGGATGCCGTCCTGGCATGATCCGCTGTTGTAGACCGGGCAGCCATAGAGCGGAGCAATCAGGCTGGCGAAGCCCTCGGGGCTCTGTTTCAACTGGCCGTGATTGGTCGCTACATCAAGACCGAAATCGTCGAAGAACGAGAACATGAAAGGCCCGACGACAGGGATGCGATATTCGAGGTTGGTAGTCAGGTTTGTATCGCCACCGATGGACGCAATGCCATAGATCGGAAGCGGTACCTGGATGCACTGGTTGTCCTGCGGATTGGTCGGGTCGCGGGGCACGCATGTGCCGTCAGGATTGGTGAGCTGGAAGTTGACCCGGGTGGGCACATAGCCGTAGGGCGTAGCGCCACGCACATCGAAACCGCGCAACTCCTGCTCGCCGCCGGCATAAAACCGGTTGTTCGGGGGAGCTACCTCGCCGCCATAGCCCTGGATGTAGCCCAACTGCGCGCGCACGCCCAGCACGTTGCGCCCTTCCTTTGAAAACTTCAGATAGTGCATGGGGATGAATTGCTTGTATGCCACCACCGGGTTGACATAGCGCACGCTGCCCCAGATGCCTGAGGTTTGGACATATGCCGTGTATTGCTTGCCCTCGCGCGGGCGGAAGGGGTTGCTGACCGTGTCGTAGGTATAGGTGAGTGAGAGCGAACTGTTGATGATGCCAGCCAGCGGGTTCGACCCCTCCACTCCGGAGCGGAAGGCAATGGTTTGGAAGAACGTCGACGACGCTGTGCTGAAGGCCGTGATAGTGGACTTTGTCCACGAATAGGTCATTCCCACGCGCTGGAAAGCGTGTTTCCGGAGCGGATAGCTCAGAGAAAAATTAAGGCCGTCGGATCCCACATTGTAGTTCTGCGTTAGTGACTTCTCCGCGGCCGACAGGTTCACCGACGCCCCGGTGGTTGCCTCATAATTCTTGGCCGCGTTGTAGTCCTGTTTGTTGTTGAAAATCTGGAATCCCATGTTCACGGGACGATTGCGGAAGTATGGCTGCGTGAAGCCGAACAGGAAGGTACGGCTGATGCTTCCCAGGTTCGCCTGTACACTGAGCGTTTCTCCCAATCCCAAAAAGTTGTTGGTCGAGTAATTCAGTCCCAGAAAGGCGCCGGAAAGCCCGCTGACGCCGCCATTGAGGCCGATGGAGTTCTTGCCTTTCTCCTTCACTTTCAAAAGCAGCTCGACGGTGCCGTTATCCGGATCCTGGTGGGCCTCGGAATCCTGATCCACCTTCAACGGCTCAAAGTATTCGAGCTGATTGAGGCGCAGCAGGCTGTACTCCCACAGCTGGGAGTTGTAAACCGAACCTTCGTCGAGCAACAGCTCACGGCGAATAACCTTATCGCGCGTAATGGTGTTGCCGGTGAACTCGATGCGCGATACAAAAAATTGCTTGCCCTCGTCGATGTCGATGTTCAGCGAAACAGTTTTCTTCTGGTCGTCATAGGAGATCTTGGGGATGGCTCCAAAGTTGATGTAGCCCAGGCTGCCATAGGCCTTCTTCAGGTTGTCGAGGCCTTTGCTGATCCCGGTGGCACTGAACCAGTCGCCGTCCTTGATAGGGAAGGTAGCGCGCAGCGCCTTTGGATTGTTGATTTGCTTGTTGCCGGTGAACGTGATGTTTCCAAGCCGGTAGCGGTCGCCTTCTTCAATGGTCATCGAGATGTCGATGCGCTTGCCGGTATTCGGCCTGAAGGTGAACCAGTTGAGACCGCCTTCGTCGCGAATCTGAGTTTTGGGTTGCTCCACGGCGGCGTTGGCATAGCCCTTGTCGCGATAGGCCTGGCGAACCCGTTCGGTGTCTTCCTCGAGCTTCGAGGAATCGTACGTCTGGGGAAAGAGATCTTCAAAAATGATCGAATATGGAATGCCGATGGGCTTGAGGTTCTTCATGGAGCGCCGCAGATCGAGAGCGCTCAAATGCTGATTCCCTACGAAGGTGATCCTGCCCACCTTCACCACCGGGCCTTCCTTGATGTTGAAGGTAACCTGCACCGAGGCCGGGGGAACCGTCTTGACGTCGGTTTTTACCGTCGCGAACTGGTGGCCGTGCTCGGCGAGCAGTTCCTTGATGACGTTTTCGGCGTGCTTGATCCGGGTAGGATCGTACTGGCTCTCAACCGAAAGACCTACCTTGTCTTTCTTAAAGGCATCCAGAATGTCAGAGTTCGTGACCGAGTTATTGCCCTTGTAGATGATGTCGCGGATCGTGGGCTTTTCGCGGACGAAAACATCGAGGATGATGCCCTTCTCGGAGTCCTCGCGCTCGATGCGCAGATCCTCAAAGTAACCCGTATTCCAGAGGGAGTTGAAGTCGCGCTCGATGGAGATCGGGTCGTAGGTGTCGCCCGGGTGGGTGAACATGCGGGCGAGGATCGTTTCCTTGGGAATGCGGCGGTTGCCGATGACGCGAATCTGATCGATGGTATCGGGTGTCTGCGCAAAGGCGACGCCGGCGCTTGCTGCCAGGGCCAACAGAATGAGGAAACGCGCCGCGAGTCCTGAAGCGGACGCGGCGACGGAGAGGAAAGTGTGCCTGATCTTCACCGGGTTTGAGCCCTGCGCCGAGCACAATAACTCTTTCTTGCCATTTTTCGGGTTCACAGGAAGAATTTGCACACCCTCATTCGCTGAAAATCCGGTCCTTCCTCGGAGATTCTGATCGTTCCTTCAGGAAAGATCGATTCTACAGGACCGTGCCCACCCTCCCCAAACTTACCGGGACTCCCAACGACGGGCCTTTGCCGTTGAAGTCGAACGGGACGTACAGACCTGATCTTTACCGCAGATTTCCTGTCACGCCCGCCGCCGGAGATGGAGCTGAATCCGTTTTCGAAATCCATCTCCCAGTCTACCGGAAGCCATCGGCCTTCCGTACTCTTGGCGGTATGTTCCTTAGACGCGTTCCCACCGGGGCTGTTATTAACTTTCGCCTCGGCAGCGCTGAGATGAAATCGAAACAGAAGTGAACAACAAATCCTGGATCAGGACACGCTCTCAAAGATATCTGAATTCCTATAGCCGAATCCTTTTCTGGACAATAGTCGTCCTATACGGGTGGGGCTCCGTTCGAGGGACCGGCTTTCCGTGCCGGTTATCACCGTCTTTGTCGATCAGCTACCATAGTATGTCTAGCGAAACTCTGCCTGGAGTTACACTTCGGTGCGCTCCGGCACGGTGCCCGAGGAGCCGCGCGCACCGCAAGAAAGCTCGAAAAACGGCCCCGTTATGCGGCTGCGGTTAACGGCAAGCCATTCATTGGATTGAACACCGCCAGATCGCCGGCCGAGGAGCGAATACCAGCCCTATGATGTGGATTGTCCGGCTTGCGCTGCGGCGGCCATACACCTTCGTCGTTTTCGCGCTGCTGATTTTGATCCTTGGCGCCTACAGCATCGAAACGATGCCTACGGATATCTTTCCCAACATCGATATCCCGGTGGTCACCGTGGTGTGGCAGTACGCCGGTCTTTCGGCGGATCAGATCGCCAACCGCATCGTCACCAATGCCGAGCGCGGCATGACCACCACCGTCAATGACATCGACCACATTGAGTCGCAATCTCTGGTAGGCGTGGGCCTCATCAAAATCTACTTCCACCCCAACGTGAATATCGGCCAGGCCGTGGCTCAGGTAAGCGCCATCAGCCAGGTTCAGTTGCGCTCTCTGCCGGCAGGCACTACACCGCCCTTCATCATCCAATACAACGCTTCCAGCGTCCCCGTGCTTCAACTCGGTCTCTCCGGCCCCGGCCTGAACGAGCAGCAGTTGAACGATATCGCCACGCAGACCATCCGCCTTCAGCTGGCCACGGTCGAAGGCGCGCAGACGCCGTTTCCTTATGGCGGCAAGCAGCGCCAGATAGAGATCGATCTCGACCTGAACGCTCTTGAAGCGAAGGGGCTCTCCCCGACCGATGTTGTCAACGCCATCGCGGCCCAAAACGTGATCGCGCCCTCGGGTACCATCAAACTCGACCGCTTTGAGTACCAGGTGGAGACCAACTCCGCGCCAACAGTTCTCGATGCATTGAACAACATGCCCATCAAGACTGTGAATGGGGCAACGGTCTATATCCGCGATGTGGCGCACGTGCGCGATGGCAGTCCGCCGCAAACCAACATTGTCCGCGTTGACGGCCGCCGCGCCATCATGATGAACGTCTTGAAGACCGGGTCGGCCTCGACGCTGGACATCATCAAGGACGTGCGGGACATCATTTCCAGTCCAAGTTTAAAGGGCCAATTGCCGCCCCAGCTCAAGATCGTCGCCCTCGCCGATCAGTCGATTTTTGTCCGCAGCGCAATCAGTGGCGTGGTGCGCGAGGCGATCATCGCGGCCTGCCTCACCGCCATTATGATTCTGGTGTTCCTGGGCAGCTTCCGTTCCACCATCATCATCGCCGTCTCCATTCCGCTTTCAATTCTCTGCTCCCTCATCCTTCTCGGCGCGCTGCACGAGACCATCAACATCATGACCCTGGGTGGCATGGCGCTCGCCGTCGGCATCCTGGTCGACGATGCCACGGTCGCGATCGAGAACATTAATCGCTTTCTGGAAACAGGGCGCGAGCTGGAGGCGGCCATCCTCGAAGGCTCTGCTCAGATCGCCACGCCCGCGCTTGTCTCCACACTCGCCATCTGCATCGTTTTTGTGCCCATGTTTTTCCTCAGTGGCGTGGCGCGCTACCTGTTTGTCCCCATGGCCGAGGCCGTCGTCTTCGCCATGCTCGCCAGTTATTTCCTGTCGCGCACCCTCGTGCCAACGATGGCCAAGTATCTTCTGAAGGAACACGATGATGCGCAGGCGGCGCGCAAGCAGGCCAGCCGCAACCCATTCATACGTTTCCAGTACGGCTTCGAGCGTGCATTTGATCGCTTTCGCCGCGGCTATCTGAGCCTGCTCACCCTGTGCGTAGATCACGCGGGCGCTTTCCTGATTGTCTTCCTGGCCTTTGCCCTCGCCTCTCTGGGGCTCGCGCCGTTCCTCGGTCAGGACTTCTTCCCTTCCGTTGACTCCGGGCAATTCATCATTCACGTGCGCGCGCACACCGGCACGCGCATAGAAGAAACCGCAGCTCTATGCGACCATATCGAGGGAACCATCAGGCAGGAGATTCCCTCTAACGAACTGGTTACGATCCTCGATAACATCGGCCTTCCATATTCCTCGCTGAATCTCTCCTACTCAACTTCCGCTCCGGTGGGTCCGTCCGATGCCGATATTCAGGTCCAGTTAAGCCGCGATCATCATCCCAGCCAGATGTACGTCGAGCGTTTGCGCCAAGTACTGGCCCGCGAATACCCGGGGGTCACTTTCTATGCGGTCCCCGTGGACATCGTTACGCAGATTCTCAATTTCGGGCTGGCGGCGCCGATTGACATTCAAATCGTAGGGCCCAATCTCTACGCCAATCGCGCGCTCGCCGAGCGCATGCTTAACGAGGTTCGGTACGTTCGGGGAGCGGCCGACTCGCGCATCCAGCAGCCGTTCAACAATCCCAACTTCACGGTCAACGTTGACCGCACGCGCGCCCAGGCAACAGGCCTGACGCAACAGAACGTGGCCCAGAGCCTCCTGGTCGCGCTCAGCGGCAGTTTCCAGACCAGCCCCAACTTTTATCTCGATCCGCGCAACGGCGTTTCCTACAACATTGCCATCCAGGCGCCGCAGTACAAGATGGACAGCATGTCGGAATTTGAGAGCCTGCCGATCACCAGCACGTCAACCAACACGGCGATGACACAGCCCTCCACCGACACTTCGACAGGCGCGCCCGGGGCAGCACCGCTCGGCAGCTTTGGCCCCGCCCAATCGTCGGGGGCCACTACAGCCGCGCCCGGAGCGCCCAAACCGGTACAGGTACTGAGCAACCTTGCCTCCATCGTTCCCGGCGCCGAGCAGGGCACGATCAGCCATTACGATGTGCAGCCCGTGATCGACATCTATACCAACGTTGAAGGCACTGACCTGGGTAGCGTCACCCGCGCCATGCAAAAGATCGTCGACGCCCACCAGAAGGACCTGCCCCGAGGCTCGCACTTCATCCTGCGCGGCCAGAGCGAAACAATGTACCGGTCGTATTTCGGCCTGTTGAGCGGTCTGGCCTTTTCCATCCTGCTGGTCTATCTGCTCATCGTGGTTAACTTTCAGTCCTGGCTCGACCCGTTTCTCATCATCTCGGCGCTGCCGGCCGCGCTGGCGGGAATCGTCTGGTTTCTTTTTCTCACCGGAACGCGACTTAGCGTGCCCGCGCTCACCGGCGCCATCATGTGCATGGGCGTGGCCACGGCCAACTCCATCCTAGTCGTGAGCTTTGCGCGCGAGCAGATGGAAGTCCTCGTGGGCGATGCGCGCCGCGCCGCGCTCAATGCGGGTTTCGTCCGCCTGCGCCCTGTGTTGATGACCGCGCTGGCCATGATCATCGGCATGGTGCCTATGGCCCTCGGGTTGGGCGACGGTGGAGAGCAGAACGCGCCGCTGGGACGCGCTGTAATTGGCGGTCTGCTTCTGGCCACTGTGGCCACCTTGTTCTTTGTACCCGCTTTCTTCTCCTTCATTCACGGCCGTATCGTGCGGCAGCGCGAGCGCGACGACGAATCCGACGCCGCTCGCTTTGACGAGTTCGACGCCAGACCGGAGTAGTTGATTATGACTCAGGAACCGAATGCACACTCACAATCCGCCAGCCACGAAACCGCTCCCGAAGCGGCTCCCTTATCGCCGCGCAAGGCTCTCGTGGGAGTAGCCATCGTCCTGCTCATCCTGGTCGTGCTCGCTGCCGTGGGCATCCTTCGTCGATTGCATGCCGACACCGTTCTTGCTCAGCGCACCGACGCCCTGGCCGCTCCAACCGTCTCCGTCGCGCCCGCAAAGCCCGGCGCGCCCACGGAAACGCTTGTTCTCCCGGGCAACGTGACTGCATATACCGATTCGCCTATTTACGCCCGCACCGACGGCTACCTGGACCATTGGTACGTGGACATCGGCGCGAGAGTGAAGAAGGGTGCTCTGCTCGCCGTCATCTCCACGCCGGAGCTTGACAAACAGGTGGCGCAGGCCGAGTCCGATTTGGCGACCGCGGAGGCCAATGCCAACAACGCACGAACCCAGGCGGATCGGTACACCGGACTCGTCAAATCAAACGCCGTCTCGCAACAGGACACCGACACTTTCGTGAATCAGGCCACGGCCACGGCATCAACGGTCAAGTCGGCCCAGGCGAACCTGCAACGCCTCGTTGAACTGCAATCGTTTGAGAAAGTCTATGCGCCCTTCGACGGCGTGGTAACGGCGCGCGAGGTCGACACCGGCCAGCTCATCAGTTCCGGCTCCGGTCAGGGTGCGGGCACGGAGTCTTCCACATGCAGGCGCTCCAGACCCTGCGCGTCTACACCAACGTCCCACAGGTCTTCTCGCAATCCATGAAGCACGGAATGAAAGTCGAACTTGGTTTCCCCGAGTACCCCGGCAAGACTTTCCAGGGCACCCTCGTCCGCACTGCCGACGCCATCGATCCTGTGAGCCGCACGCTGCTTGTAGAGGTGGACGTGGACAACCACGCGAACCAGTTGATGCCCGGCTCCCTGGCGCAAGTTCATTTCAAGACCGCGTCTGCCGCGCCAACGTACATTGTGCCCGCGGCGGCCCTGATCTTCCGGCGTCAAGGGATGCAGTTGGCAACAGTAACCCAGGGCAGCGATGGAACTGTCGCGCACCTGATTCCCGTGGTGATCGGCGAGGACGACGGCGCTACCGTCCAGATCGTCAACGGCCTCAATCCCAGCGACAGAGTCATCCAGGATCCGCCCGACTCGCTGATCGACGGAGAAAAAGTGACCGTTGAATCTTCTCAGGACACTTCATCTGGGGCAGGGGCAAGGTAACCATGAACGAGCGCTCGCCAGAAAATCGTGCTGCATCGCCGGGCGCTACCCGCACCCTCGCTCCCTTGCTCACTTTCCCTCTCGTTATGAGCCTTCTTCTCTCCGGCTGCAAGCCCGTCGGCCCCGATTACAAACGTCCCGGCTACAGTGCACCGCCCGCCTATAAAGAAACCGGCGCGACCGTCGTCGTCCCTCCGCCCAACCCCCAGGGCGGCGCATGGCAGCCGGCGAATCCCTCTGATGGAATGTTGAAGGGCAAATGGTGGGAGATCTACCAGGACCCGCAGCTCAATCGGCTCGAAGATCTCATCGATTCAACGAACGTGCAGCTGCGCCAGCAAATGGAAATCTACTTAGCCGCGGAAGACCAGGTGCGCGCTGCGCGCGCCAATCTTTATCCAACGGTCTCGGCCAACGTCAATCCCGCGCGCGAGAGGTATTCGGCGAACGAGCCGCTATGGAACAAGGCAAATCAGACCACCTACAACGTGTTCACGATTGCCGGCCAGGCCAGCTGGGAACCGGATTTCTGGGGCCGCATTCGACGCACCGTCGAGCAAGCCCGCGCCAACGCTCAGGCCGACGCTGCCCAGGAGGCCAACGTGGCTCTCACCCTCCATGCCGAAATGGCCACCGACTACTTCGCTCTTCGCGGGCTCGATTCCCAAATCCAGCTCCTCACCGACACGGTCACCGATCTTGAGCACCAGCTCGATCTGACCCAGCGGCGCTTTTCCGGCGGCGTTGCCACCGAGGCTGACGTCGCGCAAGCGCAAACGCAGCTTGAGACCGTCCGCGCACAACTCGTTGACCTTGGCGTGGCCCGTGCGCAGTACGAGCACGCCATCGGCACTCTCGCCAACTCCAGCCTTCCCACGTTCAGCATTCCTCCTTCGCCCCTCGATCTCAAGCTGCCGCAAATTCCCCTGGGAGTTCCCTCGCAACTGCTCGAGCGGCGGCCAGACATTGCCCAGGCCGAGCGCCTCGCCGCCGCGGCCAACGCACAGATCGGCATCAACATCGCCGCGTTCTATCCTTCCATCACACTGGGCGCATCGGGCGGCTTTGAAAGCACGAATCCCGGCACCTGGATCCAGGGCCCGAGCGCGATGTGGAGTTTGGGTGCGCAGGCCGCGCAGTTGCTCTTCGACGCGGGCCAGCGCCACGCACTTACCGACGCCGCCCGCCATAATTACGAGGCGCAGGCCGACGCCTATCGCAATACCGTCTTTCAGGCCTTCGACGATGTAGAAGACCAGCTCTCAGCTCTCCGTGTTCTGGAACAGGAATCGGCCACAGAGCAGCGTGCCGTCGACGCGGCGCAGCACTCCTTTGAGATCTCAAACAAGCGCTACAAAGGCGGTGCCACAAGTTATCTCGAAGTGCTTACCGCCGAGCAGACCCTCCTGCAGAACCAGGTCACCGGCCTCAACATCCTCAGCCGGCAATTTGCCGCCAGCGTAAGCCTGGTCCGCGCTCTCGGCGGCGGCTGGGATGTGACGCAACTGCATTAACGGCAGTGCCTTAGCTGCCTACCTTCAAAATGCAGGGAACCAGATCGGATTCCACACAACGCGGTCCGCTCCCGCTGCATCGTAGGCAGGGAGGTGTAACTCATGAAAAAGCTGAACACCGTTTTAGCGCTTGCGTTTCTTTCCACGAGTCTTATGGCGGGTGTCGCCCTTGCCCAGGATCAGGACCATCACGATGACCACGCGACCGCCCAGGACCATCACGACAACCATTCTTACGTGGAACACAAGGATTGGAGGAAAGGCGGACGCATCGATCACGATGACTGGAACCGCGGCGACCAAATCGACTACCACCAATATCACCTGGCCCCTCCGCCACGGGGTTACGAGTGGCGCATGGTTGATGGCTACTACGTTCTCGCCAATACTTCGAACTTCCAGATCCGCACCGTAATCCGTATTCCGTAACCTGCCCTCCCTCTCGGAATTGCGTATCGCACCAGGGCCGCCGGATTGCAACCCTGCGGCCTTGAAACTTCTGTCCGCGCAATCACGCCTGTTTCACATCTTCTGACAGGCTTCGTTGTATGTCCTGAGCGACTTCATCGATGGAAGTATTCTGGCTGAGCTGTTCGATTTGCTCGCTGTTTTCCATGTCCGATAGTCCTACTTTGATCGCAATCTGCTGATGCATGCTGATCACCGCCGGTCGGCCCTCTGTATACCAGCGCGCCTCGCCAAAATAAGTCGCTGAATCCGGCCTCCAGGTCGAGATCTGGCCCGGGATTTCTTCTCATAGTCGGTCAAGCCATCTTCTCTGCAAGCCAAAATCTCGCATCTGATTATGAGCGTGACCATTTACTTCAGAGAGAGGCCCGGCGAATGATTCGGACCCTGCTACCTGGCAAGCCCTATCCTCTTGGCGCCACCCCCAGTTCCAAGGGCGCCAACTTCGCCTTGTTTTCTGAGAACGCAACCGCGGTATCGGTCTGCTTCTTCGATGAAACAGGCCAGCAGACGGACTGCATCGCCCTGCGAGAACGTACGGCATTTATCTGGCACGGGTTCGTTCGCAATATTCGGGCCGGCCAGCGGTACGGATATCGCGTCGAGGGACCATGGGATCCGGGGAAAGGATTGCGCTTCAATGCCCATAAACTGCTGGTCGATCCCTACGCCAAGGCGCTTACCGGGGACGTTGACTGGAAGGCTCCAATCTTCCCGTATGACGTGGCGACTGGTGACGATCTGGTCTTCGACGACAAGGATTCAGCGGCCGGCATCCCGAAGTCGGTTGTTGTCGAGCCCAACTTCGATTGGGAGGGCGATTGCCCTCTTGAGATTCCGCTCGCGGACTCCGTCATCTACGAAGTGCACGTCCGCGGATTCTCCAAGTTGAACAAAGCCGTGCCGGAGAAACTGCGTGGCACCTACGCCGGCTTGGCGTGTGAGCCAAGCATCGAGCACCTTCAAAGACTCGGCATCACGGCGGTCGAGTTGCTGCCCGTGCATCACTTCATTGACGAAGGCCACCTCGTCGATCGTGGTCTGCGCGATTACTGGGGATACAACACGCTCAGCTACTTTGCTCCCATGTCGCGCTACAGTTCGTCGGGAGATATGGGTGGGCAAGTCGTCGAATTCAAGCAAATGGTAAAGACGCTGCACAAAGCAGGCATCGAGGTCATCCTCGATGTGGTCTACAACCACACCTGCGAAGGCAACCGCATGGGTCCCATGCTTTCCATGAAGGGAATCGACAACACCACGTATTACCGCCAGGTAGATAACAATCCGCGCTATTACATGGACTACACGGGCACCGGCAACACGCTGAATGTGATGAATCCGCAGGTGCTCAAGCTGGTCATGGATTCGCTGCGCTACTGGGTAACGGAAATGCACGTGGACGGTTTCCGCTTCGATCTGGCCAGCACCCTGGCGCGCGAACTGCACGCCGTCTCCAAGCTGTCCAGTTTTTTCGATACCATCCACCAGGATCCGACACTCGCCGACGTGAAACTGATTGCCGAACCGTGGGACGTCGGCGAAGGCGGCTATCAGGTGGGCAATTTCCCGGTGCTGTGGGCTGAGTGGAACGGCAAATACCGTGACACGGTGCGAAGATTCTGGAAAGGCGATGAAGGCCTGCTCTCCGACTTCGCCTATCGCCTCACCGGCTCTTCAGATCTGTACCAGATGGACGGCCGCAGGCCCTACGCCTCCATCAACTTCATTACCGCGCACGACGGCTTCACGCTCAACGATCTTGTCAGCTATAACCAGAAACACAACGAGGCCAACGGCGACAACAACGCAGACGGCGCCGACAACAACGATTCATGGAACATGGGCGCCGAGGGGCCAACCGATGATCCCGCCATCAACACAATGCGCCAGCGCCAGATGCGGAGCTTCCTGGCCACGTTGATTCTCTCCCAGGGCGTGCCCATGCTTTGTTCCGGCGATGAAATGGCTCGGTCGCAAAAAGGCAACAATAACGCCTACTGCCAGGACAACGAGCTGACATGGCTTCACTGGAACCTGGACCCGTCTCAGAAACAGCTGTTTGAATTCACGTCGAACCTGATTCATTTGCGCCGCATTCACCCCAATCTCCACCGCCGCAAATTCTTTCAGGACCGGGTCATCCGCGGGTCTGTCGTTCGAGATATCTCATGGTTCAACACGGATGCCAACGAGTTTTCCGATGAAGACTGGAACACCCGTTGGTATCGGGCCCTGGCCGTTCTTTTGAACGGCAAAACACTGGCCATCACCAATGAGGACGGGCTTCCAATCTACGATGAGAGCTTCCTGATCCTCGTAAACGCGTCGGCGGAAGGAGTGGAGTTTACGCTCCCCGCGCCGCCGTCAGGCACGCCCTGGTGCCTGGTTCTCAATACGGAAGACCTGAATGATCCGTTTCCTGACATCGAGGTCGGCGACAAGGTCATCGTCGGTGGCCGCTCTCTGCGCGTGTTCTCCGACGGCCTAACTTAGGGATTTCTGCCTCGTCGAGAGGCTGCGTTCATCTCAGAGCGCGCAGCCCCACCTTGAGCGCGCCGTGAAGAAATCAGTCATGGGTACCTGGCGCCAGCAGGATGATCTTTCCGATCCCGCCCTTCTCGCCCAGCGCGTGCGCTTCAGCCGCATCGCGCAGCGGCATCCGGCGGCCGATTGGGAGAATGAACTTGCCGTCGCGCACATCGTCGGCGAACTCGCGAACCTTTGACGGGTCCGGCTTGGCGCCCACTCGGGTGATTTTCACTGCCGGATTTTGTGCCGACGCACTTTCCGGCAACATGGCCGTATAGCCCAGGGTGCCGCCCGGCTTGATCTTCGCAATCAGCTTCGCCGCTACCTCGCCACCCACGGTGTCCGCGATTGCATCCACGGGGCTGAAGTTTTCAATCGCCTGATCGTCGTCAATCGCCAATACGTCAGACACACCCAGCGAGCGGGCGTCGTCCAGCTCTTTACCCCGAACCCCCGCAATCACCTGCGCGCCGATTTTCTTTGCCGTGTGCACTGCCGCGCGCCCCACGCTGCCCAGCGCACCCGTAATCAGAACCACCTGCCCTTTCTGTACGTTCGTGGCCAGGCGCACCAGTTGGTCCCCGGTGAGAGAAATCAATGGGATCGCCGCCGCGTCGGTCAGGTCCACTCCGTCCGGCAAATGGGTCACATCCGAATCGTCCACGGCGACAAGCTCGGCATAGGTTTTGTTGGTGAGGGCAAGAACGCGGTCGCCGGCTTTGAAGTGCTTCACGTTTGCGCCCACAGCCCGCACCGTGCCGCTCACATCGCGGCCCAGAATTGCCGGAAACGTCAACGGAGAATTCTGCTGCATTCGCCCGGAACGCAGCTTCCAGTCGATGGGATTCACGCTCGCGGCAGCTGCCTCGATCAGCACGGTATTTCCGCCGACCTGCGGCTCGGGAACGTTTTCTTCAAATTTCAGCTTCTCCGGACCGCCGTACTCATGGAGCACTACTGCCTTCATTTCGACCTCCCGGATTTCAATTCGTTTTCAACCACAGATTAATCAGATGCAGACGAACCCGATAACGAAGCGCTCGATGCGCGGACTTGGTAGATCAAGCAGCCGCTACGGGTGCGAGAAGGCCGCGCCCGGAACATCGGCTAGCGGAATCGTGGGGCCTTCCCACATCAGCCGCGGTGCGCCGCTGCTGGCTGTGTTCAGGGCTTCAACGTGAATCACGTGCAACCCGGCGCGCAGGCCGAGCGAGCCGCGAGCGTAGCGCTGTGCATTGCCGGGCGAGCCGCAGACCAGCCCGAACGGCGGTCCGGTCGTCGCCACTTCCATGCCATCGATTACGAGCCGCGCGCCGTCGCGGTCGATGAGGTGGAACGTGTAGCCACCGTCAGCAGGAATGTCGATGAAGCCGTCCCAGACAGTTGCGTATTGTGAGAGTCCTTGCGCGCCAGCGGCGAGCCCGGGGGACTGGCCGGTGAGTTTGGGCTGCAAGCCGGAAAAATCCGGCAATTCGGTCCATGTGCCTGCAAAAACCCTCCAGCTCAAGCCCGAAGTGGTCGATCCCGTCGCATGCATTGCATCGTGCCATTGCCCGATGGTCACTACACCTCGCGCGGCCCAATCCTGATGGCCCGCCTTGTCGGTCACGTGCAGCAGCACGCGGAATCTTCCCGCGCCATTTCTTCCATCAAGCTCAGTCCCCAGCGCGTCGGGAAAACGATGCCGCACGCGGCGGCCGCGCGCCGAGCTCCCATCGCCAAAGAGCCAGGTGTATTGCGCTCCAGGCGCATCCTGCGCTGTGAACGTCACCTTTTGTCCCGGCGCGATAATCGCCAACCCATTTTGATCGACCGTGAAATCCGCCGCCAGAGCGGGCGCAGGCGCGTACACAGGTTGCGCCGCACCGCCTGAAACCACCAACGGCATCTGCGCGTTGCTCGTCACGCGCGCCGGGCCGTACTTCACGTTGTCGAAGGTCACATCGCTGACGTCGCCCGTCAGGGTGGATTCGGCGAGCGGCGGCTGATCGAGCGCCCAGATGTTTTGGAATGTGAACCCATGCAGACTCGGTTTCTCCTGCTCCATCTGCACCAGCGAATACCAGTTGTCAAGGATGAGATTCTCGAAATTCACTCCCGAATGGTCGCCGCCGGCTCCGTTCGCGCCCCAGAAGCCGAGCAGGCCAAACGTTTGCCCGCACGACCCGATGCCCGCGTGCAGAATGTCGGAATCGCGCAGTGTAAAGTTGTGCAGGTTATAGGTCTTCTGCGGCCATCCCAAGCGCACCACATTGGAGATGCTGGTGGAGAACTCTGTGTTCTCGACCAGGATGTTGTTGACGTCGGCGCCGGGCGCGACCATGGCAGCCTGGGTGTAGCCGTCCCAGTTGCCCAGCACCGCCAAGTCGTCGTCCGAGGCGCGGAAGAAGGAGTGATTCACAATGCTGTCGCCGCCGCCCAGCCAGTCCATGCCGTCCTGGTTGGCGTTGCCCTGGTCTCCCGCGATCACGCGCAGGTCGTCGATCCGGAATCCGGTTGAATTTGTCATCTGGATCGACCACGTGCGCGATCGGATGATGCACGTGAGGCCGTCGATCTCGATATTGTGCGCCTGGTCGGCGACAATGCAATGCCAGTCCGGTTGGTGCAACCAGCCCGTGTCGCCGTTCGGATCCTGGGGGCCGTCATAGACAATCGTTCCCCGCCCCAGCACCTTCACGTTGTCCACTTGCCACAGGTTCAGGCTGCCGAAGACGAACGCGCCGGGCTCAAGGTAAATCGTGTCGCCGCTTTTGGGGTTAAGGCTCTCGTGGTGCACGCCTGCGGAGACGATGGTGACGTTGGATCCGGCAGGCGCAGGCGGAGGCGGTGAACCGGCAAAGAGAAAAAGCATGCGCGCCCGGTTCAGGAAGTCGCCAGGCCGCGAAATCGAGAGCTTGACGGAGCCCGGAATCCTGAAGCGGATGGTTTGCGGCTCGTTCGTGGGGTGTGTTGCGCGCAGCCCCAGCCGCCATGGCTCGATGTCGACGCCGCTGTCCCAGAAATGCGGATCGGCAGCGGTAATCGATATGTCCGCGGGCCCATTCGTGTCGAAGTTGACGAACTCGTAGTTCGAAGCGGCGTGGGCAACGTCGATCCGCTGGTTGTTCACCGTGATCGCGAAGAAGCTGTTGCGCATCTCATCGGGAACGGGCGCGGCCTGGACCTGCGCGGCGGCGTAGGCGGCGCTGATGATGAGACAACAAAAGAGGAAAAACGCACGAGAACCCGGCAACGAGAAAAACCCTCAAAAATGGAATCCGAAAACCAAACCAATGTAGCACCTGGGGGGTGAACCAACCGATCCTGCGCGACGGGCGAACGCTCCTGTATGTATAATTCGTGACGCGAAGAATATCGCAGTTCGCGACGAATCCGCTCCGCTCGAGGTGATCCCCAATGGCCATTCCCCGTCTTGCTCCAGCCTTTGCTTTATCCCTTCCCCTTTTCGCCGCGGTCGGGCTCTCTGCTCCGGCTGCGCCCGCGCAAACCAGGCCGCTCACCATCAACGCCTCCGTCACCATTGTTGAAAGCGCGCAGGAGCCCGGCCCCGTCCATCGCGCGACCGAAGACCTGCGGGATGACTTCGCCAAAGTCTTCGGACAGAAGCCAAAGCTGGTGACGAGTCTGAGCGACGCCGGTCCGGTCACGATCCTGATCGCGCAAAATCAAAATGCGCCGGCCGAAACGGGCTGCGCGGCGGCCAGTGGCACGGAGGCCTTCGCATTTTCGACGGCGGGAGCCGGCGTGGGTCCGACCCACAAGCGCGTCATTTGCCTCACCGGCACGGACATGCGCGGCACCATCTACGCCATCTACGAGTTTTCGCAACGCATCCTCGGCGTTGATCCGATGTACCTGTGGACCGATAAACAGCCGGCGAAACACGCCTCCATTGCCCTGCCCTCGGACTTCGCCCGCACCTACCCGAGTCCAGTCTTCAAATATCGCGGATTCTTCACCAACGACGAAGATCTGCTCAGCGGATGGATCCCGCCGGCGAAAGGCGTTCAAACGGGAATTTCGCTCAAAGCCTGGGACATGGTCTTCGAAACCACGCTGCGCCTGAAGGGCAATATGGTGGTGCCGGGAACGTGGATTTTCCCTGACGACGCGCAAGTGCATGCGGCCACCGAACGCGGTTTGATCATCAACCAGCATCACGCAATCCCGCTTGGCGTAAACGTGGCGCGCTGGCCTGCGGACGTGCCCTACAACTATTCCACGCACCCCGAGATTCTGGAGCACGCCTGGACCAACGCGGTGAACCTGTACAAGCCCGACGAAGAAATCCTGTGGAGCGTAGGCCTGCGGGGGCTTTCCGATTCAAGCTATGCGTCGCTCGATGAGAGCGTGCGAAACAACGATCCGCTTCTCGGCCAGCGCATAAGCGAGGCCATCGCCGACCAGATGAAGATTGTGCGCGCCAGGTACCCCAACGCGCAATTCGTCACCGACCTGTGGCAGGAAGGCGCGCGCCTCATGCAGGAGGGCTACCTGAAGATTCCACCGGAGGTCAGTCTGGTGTGGGCCGATACCGGCTACGGGGACATGCAGGATGGCGGCAAGGTTGCGGCTGGACAGGGAATGTATTTTCACGTGGCCATGATGAACGGCCAGGCAAATCAACTCTCGGAGATGGTCTCGGTGAAAATCATCCAGTCCGAGATCGGGCGTTACATCAAAGCCGGCGCAACCGCATATTTCCTGGTGAACACGAGCGACATTCGGCCTTATGCGATGACCACTCGGGCGGTGATGAACATGGCGTGGGCCGGAAATTTGACCGGCATACCCGCCACTGCCGGAGAAGCGCAGAGTGATCTGAGTAGCGACAACGAGGACGCCTACTATCGCCGCTGGATCAGCGATGAATTTGGCGCGCGCGCCGTGGATGCGCTAACCAGGACCTACAAAGATTACTTTGCCGCGCCTTCGTTGCGGCCGCCGTTCGGGCCGCCGCGCCTCACTTCGGCCGGCAACGCGCCGCCGCCGCCGATGGCATACAGCAATGTTCCTCTCGTCGAGGGCGATAACCACTATCACTCCGAGGCTCGCCGCCTGATCCTGGACACGCTGAGCGAGCATCAGGTCATAGCGATTCCCAGCCAGTCGCCCAAGTGGACCCAGCCGCGCGTTTTGCCGCAATCGAATGCGCAGGTGCGCGCGTTCCTTATCGATCGCGACATCAAGGATTGCGCCGATGCTCAGCCGCGCTGGGATGCGGTGTTGAAGGACGCGGTTGCGGCGAAACGCCTGATCGATCCGGCATCCGCAAACTATTACCAGGAAGCGGTCCTGACCATGATCACCATCAACCGTGAAAGCAACCATATGCTGTTTGAGGTTGCAAGCGCGGTGAAGGATGCGAACGCCGGCAACACGGCAAAAGCTCAAAGCGAGACTGCCGAAGCGCTGCGTTCACTCGACGCGATTCAGGCCTCCATGCACGCCGCCGAGTACGGCAAGTGGAAGAACTGGTATCGCGGCGACTGGCTCACTGGCGTATACCGCACTCATGAGCTGGTCCAGGCTTATGCCGACCACCTGAAGGACCCCATGGCCAAGCTGCCTGCGCCGGCCTCGTGGAGCGGATGGGAGGGATACTTCCACATCATGGAGTATGAGGACGACCGTTCCGTGGATGTTCATTGAGGCACCTGCGGGGTGACCTCATGAACAAATCGTCATCCAGGCCGAGCCAATGGCGTGAAACTTACGCGCCGGACGATTTCCAAATATAATCGTCTCAGGTTTCCCGCTCGCCGCAACGCGCTCACAAAAACCGCGCCGGTCCGCATGGAAACCGCGCACGGGTGCTGCCGTCCACATGAATCAAGAAGAACTGGTCCTGGTAACTGGCGCGACGGGTTTTCTGGGCACGCAGGTGGTCCATGAGCTGCTCCAGCGTCAGCCGCATGCCAGGCTTGCGCTGCTCATCCGCCCGCGCCAGGGCCAAACGCCCGCGCAGCGCGCGGAATCGATCATTGATGCGGCGGACGCCGAGCGCGTGCAGGTCTATGCCGGCGACGTGAGCGAGCCCGACTGCGGTTTGGACACAGCGACCCTGGGGCACCTGGCCGCAAATGTTACGCGGGTGATTCACTGCGCAGCCACCGTCCGCTTTGACCACTCGCTTGAGCAGGCCCGGCACATGAATGTTGACGGTACGCGGAAGATGCTGGACTTTGCCGCGTCCATGCCGTTGCTCAAGAGCTTTGCCTACGTCGGCACCGCGTATGTGGCCGGTGAGCGCGAAGGGCTGATCCGCGAAGATGAGCTCGACGTCGGCCAGCATTTCCGCAATACCTACGAGCAAACCAAGGCTGAAGCCGAGGCGCTGGTGCGTTCGCGCATGGGCTCACTTCCCTGCGTAATCCTGCGTCCAAGCATCATCGTGGGCGATTCGCAAACCGGCGTCACCTCCAGCTTCAAAATGCTGTACTGGCCTCTGAAGATCTACTCCAGAAGGCTCTGGCGCACCGTGCCAGGATTCCGCGACGCGGTGCTGGATATTGTGCCCGTCGACTACGTGGCCAAGGCTGTAGTGCAGCTCGCGTTCGACGAAAGAGCCATCGGCGCCACGGTTCACCTGTGCGCCGGGCCCAACGGAAGCGCCACGATCGAGCGCGTCGCCAGGCGCGCTGCGGAGTACTTCAAAGTTCGCGAGCCGCGTTATGTCGATCCGAAAATCTTCTTCGCAGCAGTCAGGCCTCTGCTGTCTCTTGCGCTTTGGGGAAAAAAGCGGCGCGTGCTCGTTGATGGCGCCGCATACCGCGATTACTTCACCATGCGCATGCAGTTTGACACCACAAACGCCGAGCGCCTGCTGGGTCCCGTGGGAATCGCCCCGCCGCCCGTAATGGACTATCTCGACCGCTTGCTGCACTATTGCGTGGCCAGCGATTGGGGCCGCAAGGAAGTCCCTGCATAATGAGTCTCCTTCGCCAAATTCGGCTCGCTCGCGATCGCAGCATCACCGTCGCCAATCTGGTAGACGAACTGCTGCGGCGCAAAGGCGATTCCGAAGTCTCGGTGAGCCTCAATGGGAACTTCCAGCTTTCCGACCTGCACGCGGCAATCTGCGAAATTGACGGCTTCCTTCGCCGATCCATCGGCTTGCGCCCCGCCGAACCGGTTGCGATCTATTGCACCAACGATCACCACTGCTTCCACTGGTTCCTGGCTATCATCCGCGCCGGCGGTATCGCGGTTCCGTTGAATCCGCAGCTCTCTCTCAGCGAAGTGAAGCGCATCCTCGCCGACAGCGGAACGCAGATTCTTGTCACGGACAAAACGGTCTTCTCACGCAGCATACGAGACCGCAACGAACTCAAGGTTCGCGCTTGGATCCAGGCGGACCAGGAACCGGAAACTCTCGGCGGATTTTTGCGCGTCCAGAATAGTGGCGCGCCGTTTCCGCCGGCCACAATCGATGCGGCTGCCACCGTCGCCGTCTTCCACACTTCCGGCACCACGGGGTTTCCCAAGGGAGCGGCTCTCTCAAGCCGCGCTCTTCTTGGCGCCCGTTCCTCCACGGTCTTTGCCGGGCTTTTTCTCGGCCACAAAGACCTCGCCCTGGTTGCATTGCCCTGGTCGCACATTATGGCCGTCAGCATTGCGCTTTACGGGTTGATGGCCGGAATCCGCGGATGCTTTCTCGAGCGTTTCGACGTGGATAACGCTCTCGATCTGATCGAACGATTCGGCGTAACCGCCTTTGTTGGCGTACCTGCCATGCTGGCAAAGGTGGTCAACAGCAATCCCGATCCCAGGAGGCTGGCCTCCCTTCGCGTGTGGCTTTCCGCAAGCGACTATCTGCCCTCTGAAGTTCGCGTGCGCGTGCGCGAATACGGAGCATTGATGCGCTTTCCCGGCGGTCGCCGTATCCCTCCCATCATCCTGAATGGTTATGGGATGGTCGAGCTCGGTGGACTGGCGATGATGGGTGTGGAATTGTCGCTTTTCCCCGGCAGCGGCCAACTTTGCTTTCCCGTTCCTCCCTTTCGCGTCCGCATCGCCGATGAAAACGGCCGGCGGGTTCGGGCCGGCACACCAGGAGAGTGCCAGATTCGCCGCCGCGGCATTGCGCCGCATTACTGGCAAGACAAGGAAAGCAACACTGGCCTTTTGACCAGCGATGGGTGGCTGCGCACAGGCGACCTGGCTACTCGGAACCACTTTGGCCTGATCCGCATCGTAGGGCGCATTAAAGACGTCATCAAATCCGGCGGATACTCGGTTTACGTCCGCGAGTTGGAAGAGGCTTTGCTGGCTCATCCCTCGGTGGCTCGCGCCATCGCCTTCGGCCTGCCCCACAAGGAGAAGGGCGAGGTCCCCGCCGTAGCAGTGGAGTTGCAGCCTGGCTCGCCGGAAGACGAAACCGATCTGCTCGAATGGTGCCGGAATCACCTCGCCGCCTACAAAGCGCCAAGGCACATCTGGATTCTCGATCCCGGAGGCCTGCCTCAGAACCACAATGGCAAGTTTCTCAGGCGGGTCCTGCAAGAGCGGTTCTCTGAAAAGATCGCCTGAGACATCTTCTGCGAACTCAGTCGTGACGAAGCGCGTCGACTGGAGATAGCTTCCCCGCGCGCCAGGCTGGAACGGCGCCGGCAATCAGCCCCGCGATGAGCGCAATCACCATCGCCTGCACAACCAGCGGCCATTCGAGCGTAGCGGATACGAAGGTTGCGGTCTGAGGAAGGCTGGCGAGCACTCGCAGCGCGATCCATCCCAGGAGCAGACCGAAGACTCCGCCGCCCAGGCCGAGGATGGCCGCCTCAAGCTCGATGAGCAGCAGCACTTGCCCCCTTTTCCATCCCATGGAGCGCAGGGTACCGATCTCCTGCGTGCGCTCAAAGACGCTCATCACCATGGTGTTCGCAATCCCCAGAATGCCGATCAGCAGGGCAAGCGTCGAAGTACCCCAGGCGGAGGCTTGCGCAAGCCTGACGAATTGGTTGTCGCTGGCGCGCTCGGCCGCCGGAATTGCCTTCAGTCCCGGCAGTGCGGCCTCAATCTCCGTTTGCGCGCGCTTCAGGTAGTGATCCCACGTCTCGCCTTGCGGAGCCGGACGCAGGCGCACGTCAATCGTCGACACCTTCCCTTGCACACTGCTCAACTGTTGCAGCTGGTCGAGCGGCATGATCACCGCATCGGCTTCGAGCGCCGAGCCGCCGTGGTAGACGCCGGTCACAGTAAACGGCGACCCCTCGATTTCCAGGGTGTCCCCGGGCTTCTTCTTCAGCCCCTGCGCCAGAACGTCGCCCAGCATCACCTCCGGCTGGCCGTCGCGAAATCGCCTTCCTGAGAGGATCTTCAGTGAGTCGAGCTGGTATCCGGTCGCCAGCCAGCCGTAAACCAGGGCATTTTCATCCGCGGTCAGGTCCATCTCGTTGATGATCGCGGGCGCGGCCTGGGCCACAACGGGGATATTCTTCAGCTTGCCGGTCACGGATTGATCCAGAGAGGTGTTCAGAAATGTGCCGCGAATCACCGCAATGTCGGTGCGGCTGCTGGAGTAAATCTGCATCCATTGCTGTTCGAACGAGCGGGAGAAGCCCACCAGCCCTACAAATGCACCCACAGCCATGCTGATTCCGCCCAGGGTCAGCAAAGTTCTGAGGCGCCGTCGCCGCAGATTTTTCCAGACAAATTTCGTAAACGAGAGTGAGGAGGCCATCGAGCCGAAGCAAATCCTGTGGGGCGATGATTGGCAAAGAAAGCAAGCCCGGAGAGCACGGCAGCGTTCACTTGCCCCGTCCCCAAGCATATGAGGTTACACCCCGGCTTGCAATGCGGCGCCCGTAGCTCTTAGATGCCTTCACCCATGGTGACGTACACCCGCATTCGTTCCAGTTCCACCCGGTACGCGGTGCGCTCGGCCTCTTCGGCGGCAAACGGGTCCGGCGGGCAGGGCTCGGCGCCCAGCCGCTCTTCCAGTTCTTCCACGCGTGCCGAGAGCGCGATCAGCGCATCGGAGAGCGGGTCCTTGATGTCGTGGGGATCGGTGAGAAGGACCCGCTCGCCATTGCGGTAGACGATGTGGGCCGGAACGCCCACGACGGTCGAATTCGGCGGCACATCGGAGAGAACAACGGAGCCCGCTCCCACCCGGGAATTCTCACCCACGGTCAGGTTGCCCAGGATGTTGGCGTTGTTGCCGATGAAAACGCGATCGCAGATCGTTGGATGACGCTTGCCGTGCTGTTTGCCGGTGCCGCCCAGCGTCACTCCCTGATAAATGGTTACATCATTGCCTACGATGGCGGTCTCGCCGATTACCACCCCCGTGGCGTGGTCGATAAACAAGCGTTCGCCGATCAAGGCGCCGGGATGAATGTCCACGCCGGTGTAGAAGCGAGCCACCTGCGAGAGCACGCGCGCGAGAAGGCGAAAGTGGTGACCCCAGAGCCAGTGCGAGACGCGATAAATCCACACCGCCCAAAGGCCGGGATAGCAGAGCACGACTTCCAGGCGCGTGCGCGCGGCCGGATCACGCTCCATAATGGAGCTGATTTCGTCGCGCATTCTGCCAAGAATGGCCATAACTTTCAACGCAAAGAAAAACGAGGGACGAAGGGGTAGGAAACCCGCTCTGCAAAGCCCGTCCTACGTCCTTAGCCCCCGTTCTCTGTTCCCTATTCCCTGTTCCCTTCTTCCTGTTCCTTACGCCGTCACCGCAATCGGCTCGGCTTGCAGCGCCAATGCCTGCTGGCGCAGTGGTTCAAACAGCACGCTTGACAGGTAGCGCTCACCGAAGCTGGGAAGTACGGCGACGATCAGTTTGCCCGCATTCTCAGGTCTCGCGGCAACCTTCAACGCCGCAACCACTGCTGCTCCCGAGCTGATGCCCACAAAAAGGCCTTCCTCGCGGGGCAGTCGGCGCGCCATCTCGATGGACTCGTCATTCGTGACTTGGATGACCTCGTCGATGAGCTTGGTGTCGAGAATGCTGGGTATGAATCCGGCGCCGATACCCTGAATCTTGTGCGGGCCGGGCTTGCCGCCGGAGAGCACGGGGCTGTCGGTCGGCTCAACGGCAATGGCCTTGAACGAGGGCTTCTTTGCCTTGATGTAGCTGGCTACGCCGGTGAGGGTGCCGCCGGTACCGACGCCCGAGATGAGAATATCCACCTTACCGTCGGTATCATCCCAAATCTCAGGGCCGGTGGTCTTGAGGTGGATGGCCGGGTTGGCGGGATTGTCAAACTGCTGCAGGATATAGCCGTTCGGCGTCTTTTCCTTGATCTCGTTGGCCTTGGCGATAGCGCCCTTCATGCCGTTGGGACCGGGCGTGAGCACGATCTCCGCGCCGAAAGCCAGCAGCGTTACGCGACGCTCCAGGCTCATGGTTTCCGGCATGGTCAGGATGATCCGGTAGCCCTTTACCGCGGCTACAAACGCAAGGGCAATGCCGGTGTTGCCGCTGGTGGGCTCAATCAGCACGGTCTTACCCGGTGCGATCTTGCCCGCCTTCTCGGCAGCGTCGATCATGGCGAAGCCGATGCGATCCTTGACGCTCGACACGGGGTTCTGGCTTTCCAGCTTGACGACGACAGTAGCGGGCAATCCCGCTGCCACACGGTTCAGCCGCACCAATGGGGTGTGACCAATCAATTCAGTAACATTCGCGGCAATGCGCGCCATGATGATCTCCTTTTTTCAGGGCCTGCGGCCCGGACGCTTGTGAATCGGATTCTTGGGGACGGTGCAGCTTGTCTGGAAGGATAAATCGTGCGCCATCAAGCGCACTTCGGCATCGGAGCTGGCACCAGGGACGGCGTTAGCGACATCGATGCATACACCTAGCCTAGACCCAACGCGCCCGGTATGGCAAGCGCTATAGCGCGTAGCCTGGAAGTCCTGAATACCCGGCTCTCGCTCTCAATCGTCCCGATCGGGACGGTTTATCGCCCCATTGCTGATCGCCCAGGCAACGAAGCCATCCGGAGCATTCCTCGTGCCCGCGATATTGGCCCCCTTTACGCTCTTGATGTGCTGCCACACAACGTCCTTCAGGTCCGCATTGGCCAGTACGGAGTCATCCAGAGAGGCCCCTGAAAGATCTGCGCCAACCAAACTGGCGTCGGTCAGGTCGCTGTTGCGCAGATCGGCCTGCAGGCATTGAGCGTGGTCAAGATGTGCGTTTCGCAAGTTGGCTGAGTTGAGATTGGAAAGTGTAAAGTTGACCGAAGTGAAGTTGCTGTTGCGCAGATCGGCCGCGCTGAAATCGGAGCGCATTAGATTTGCGCCTCGCAAATCGAGGCCTTGAAGAAACGCTGAAGAGACGTCAACTCCCACCAGCGGAACCTTGTCCGCATTCAGTTCCTGCAACGCTTCAATTCTTCCGCCGCTGCCACCTTTGCCCTGCGCCGTGTTGATTACCTGCCACGCCTGGTAGTGCCGCTGCTTAACCCGGTCACCCGACTCGGAGAAGTAAAAGATGACAGCCACGAGGACAGAGAACGTGCCCAGATACTCAAGAACTTCGAGGAAAGACCAATTGCTCAGCAGGAATGCGGCCCAATCGCCAATCCATTCGATGGCAATGAAAGGAGTCGCCCACTTCCATCTCGCGCCGATGCTTTGCTTCCTGATCTTCCAGGGTTCAGGCCGCAGTCGGGGATGATGCAGGATCATCGCAATTCCCTCATCCGTCAGCCCGTATTCCGCAGCCCCGCCGAAATTCCATTGATCGTCGCCGCGATGGCCCGGTTCACCCCGGGAGTATCTTCGCCGGCGCGCTTCCGGCGCAGCATGTCCACCTGGATCAAATGCATCGGATCGACGTAGGGGTTGCGCAGCTTGATCGAATGCGCCAGCACCTGGTTACTCTGCAGCAGTTCTTTCTGCCGCGTCACCGCGAGCACCGCGCGGACGGTGCGATGGAACTCGGCCTCGAACATATCGTAGATTCGTTCACGCAGTTTCTCGTCCTTCACCAGCTTGGAATAAAGCCGCGCCGTTCCCAGGTCGGCTTTGCCCAGCGCCATCTCGACATTGCGCAGCAAGTCGATGAACAGCGGGAACTCCCTGGCCATCGTCTGCAGCAGTTCCAGCGCGCCGGGCCGCGCGAGAAACTGGTCAATCGCAAAACCGACGCCGAACCAGGCCGGCACCAGCAACCGCGATTGCGTCCACCCAAAAACCCACGGAATGGCGCGCAGATCGGAAAGCTTGGGCGAATCGCTGCGGCGCGCCGGTCGCGAACCGATCTTCGCATTCTCCAACTCGCCCACCGGAGTGCTCTGCTCGAAATAGGCGATCACGCCAGGGTCATCGAGAATGTGCTGGCGGTATGAGTCATAAGCCAGAGTCGACAGCTCGTCGAGCGCGGCTTCCCATTCCGGCTTGAGGATGCCGGTGAAGTGGCCTTCGGGGTCGCGCGCGTTGGGCCGAGCCAGCGCATCGAGCGATGCGGCAATCATCAGCTCCAGGTTGCGCTCGGCCAGAACTTCATCGGCATACTTGAAATTGAGCACTTCGCCCTGCTCGGTGATGCGCAACTGGCCATCGAAGGAGTCAAAAGGCTGGGCGAAGATGGCGCGGTGCGTCGGCCCGCCGCCGCGGCCGACTGTGCCGCCGCGGCCATGGAAGATGCGCAGCTTGATCCCTGCTTCGCGCGCCACAACATGCAGATCGCGGTGCGCGCGGAAATCTCCCACGTCGAAGTCAACATGCCGCCATCCTTGTTGGAGTCCGAGTAGCCCAGCATGATCTCCTGCCAGTTGCCCCACGACTCGAGCAGCCGGCGGTAGTCAGGCCGGCTCCACAACTCGCGGCAAACCGACGGCGCATTGCGCAAATCCTCAATCGACTCAAAGAGCGGTACGGGCATGAGGCCGGGATCGCGTCCCGCCTCCTCGCCCGCGCCCTCCACCGCTACGCCGCCCAGCCGCGCCAGGCGAATCACGGCCAGCACATCTTCGACCGACGATGCCCCGCTGATCACGTATTGACGAACCGCCTCCGGCGAGCAGCCCGCCTTCACCTCCGCCACCACTCGAAACGTTTCCAGCACCTTCGCCGTTTCTTCGGATAACCCACCTTGAAGCGATGGCGCAATGGTGTCGGTGATGGCTTCGCGCAAAGCAACGGAGTGAACGCGGGCGTGCTGGCGGATATCGAGCGTCTGCAGATGCAGGCCGAAAGCCCGCACCTGGAGAATCAGCGGATCGATCAGCGTACGTGCGATGCGAATGCCTTCATGCTCGGCCAGCGATGCGCGCAACGTCTCTAAATCGTCGATAAAATCCTGAACCGAGCAGTAAGCAGGCAGCGCCTGTGTGAGCTTGTCGTGGCCGCGCGCGAGCGTGAACGGCGTCACGGGCAGCCCTTTGCCCGTGCCCATTCCTTCGCTTGCCTGCTCCAGCGTGCGCTGGATGCGCGCCTTAAGGCAAATCACAAATCGGCGGTAATACTCAAACTCGTATTGCGAACCGAAGACCTGAGCCTCCGGCGTGTGGACTTGCGCCACGTAGGCACGCAGGCGCTCGAGCAGCGCCTCACTCACCTGCCGCTGCTGCGCGCTCGTCGTGAGGAGATCGATGATCCCATCGAGCTGGCGTTGGTAGTAGAGCAGCAAATGCCCGCGCGCGAGTTTGATGGCCTGCCGCGTCACTTCGGGCGTAACAAATGGATTGCCGTCGCGGTCCCCACCGATCCACGAGCCAAAGCGCAATACCTGCGGCAACTCCAGCGGCTCGATCTCCAGCCCGTAGGCCGACTTCAATGCCGCCGAAATCTCACGGTAAAGCTCGGGCAAAGTTTCAAAGATGGAGACGTCGTAGTAGTCGAGGCCCATCTTCACTTCGTCGTAAACAGTCGGCCTGCGCGAGCGCACCTCGTCGGTCTGCCACAGGCCGGTGATTTCGGCCAGCACCAACTCCTCAAGCTGCGTCATGTCCTGCGCAGGCAACGGGATCCTGTCGAGCGCCTCAAGAAATTCTCCGATGCGCCGGCGCTTGAACATGACTGTGCGCCGTGCAGCCTCAGTGGGATGCGCCGTGAACACCGGCACAATCAGCACGCGGCGCAGCCAATTCAGCGCTTCCTCCGCGCCGATTCCTACGCGGCGCATCTCGCTCAACGTTCCCGCAAGCGAACCGCGCTGCCGCCCGGCCTGGCCGCTCAGGCGCAGTGCCACGCGGCGCCGTTTGCGATGGTTCGTTTCCGCCAGATTGATCAACTCGAAGTAGAAAGCAAAGGCCCGCGTGAGCAAAATGGCGCGCTCCACGGGCAGCGAATGCACCAGCGCCATTGCGGCAGAATCCTGGCGCGCGGCCTCCTCGGATTTGCCGTGCGCGTCGGCGTCGCGGCGGCGAATCGTTCCCTGCCGCAGCGTCTCAACCTGCGCAAAGAGTTCGTCGCCGGCCTGCTCGCGCAGCACCACGCCAAGCAGCGTGCCCAGCGAGCGCACGTCGCGGCGCAGCGGAGCCTCTTTCAAGTCGCCGGTTTGCGCCTCGAGCTCGGCCAGCCGTTGGGCCCAGCTCTCGGGATTCCACAAAAGAGCCATCGTATTTCGATTATGCACGACGGAATGAGGCCCGCGTCCGCCGGAAAATTGCGTTTCCTCCAAACTGAGCCCATGGCGGACAATGGTTCCATGCCATTTCCCGGTCGTATGTTTGCCGTTGCCTTTACCTGCCTTGTATCGGTTGCCACAATGCCATCCGTGTATGGTCAGAACACCGGCGCGCCGCCGGCTGCTCCGCGAGCGGTGCGCCCCCCGATGCCCACGCGCGATCCGCACACGCCAGGATATGTCGCGGCAACCGAGTTGCCGGACGGTGCTGTTCCTGATCCGAGCCAGAACGGCAACTTCATCATCGGTCCAACCCACACACCTGCGCCCGAGCTTGCTGATCCGAATCGCCCGCTCGACGGCACGGTTGTGGAATTCACAATGAGCTCCGGCGAAAGCACGTATTTCCCCGGCATCGCCCGGACCAGCGACTCCCTCCCGACGCCCGACCCGGCAAATCCAGCTCGGGTTCTCGGTGTAAAGACTCATCCCGCGCCCTATGTTCGAAAGGTTGCCGTTTATGTGCCGAAAGGGTACATCCCCGGCAGCGAAGCGCCCTTTATTGTGGGCGCCGACGGACCGGATCTCCTTCTCTTCGCAGCACTCGACGAACTGATTGCCGAGCATAAGCTTCCGCCCATCGTCGCCATCTCGATCGGCAACGGAGGAAGCGACGCACAAGGCAGCGAGCGCGGCCTTGAATATGACACGATGTCGGGGCGCTACGCCGAGTTTGTGGAGCGCGAAGTCTTGCCGGCGGTCGAAAGCCACGCCCATGTGCAACTCACCCACGATCCCGACGGGCGCGCCACAATGGGCGCGAGCTCCGGCGGCTCCTGCGCGCTTAGCATGGCATGGTTTCATCCGGAGTGGTACCACCGCGTACTGGCCTATTCGGGTACGTTCGTGAATCAGCAGTGGCCGTGGAACCCACGCTCGCCTCACGGCGCTTGGGAATTCCACGAACGGCTCATACCCCGCAGCCGGCGCAAACCATTGCGGTTGTGGCTGGAAGTTGGCGACCGGGATCTCTTCAACCCCAATGTGCTGCACGACAACATGCACGATTGGGTGCTGGCCAATGAGCTCATGGCCAAAGTGCTCGCCGCAAAGCATTATCCGTACCAATTCATCTTTGCCCGTAATGCCGGCCATGTCGACCGTGGTGTGCGGCAACAAACGCTGCCCGAAGCCCTGGAGTACATCTGGCAGGGCTACCAACCCCGATAACTTCTCGCGGGTGGACAAAAAGATGTCCGGATCCGGCCCGGCTTGCGAACCAACTCATGTGCTTTCCAGTTGCGCCGTCAACTCTTCCCACTCCGCAGTCAGCGCCGCCAACTGCCGTCGCAGTTCCGCGGCGAGCACGGTCAGGCGTTCAGTCTCGGCGGCCGAAACGTAGATTCCCAACTGCTCTTCGGTGTGCGCAAGGCCGCTCTCGATCCGCGGTATCTCTTCCTCGAGAAACGCGCAACGGTCCTGCATCTGCTTTTGCTTGATGGGATTCAGGCGGCGAGCTTGCTTCTTCTGCTCGGGATCGGGGCCGTCGTAGCCGCCCTCGATGACAATTGTCGTTCCAATCGACGCAGTTTTTTCGACTTGCGGGGCCGGCGCCCCGGCGACCGCAGGCGCAGCCAGCGCTGATTTCCGCCGCAGGTAGTCTTCGTAGTTGCCTTCGTACGGCGTCACCACTCCGCCTTCGATTTCCAGCACGCGCGTCGCCAGCCGGTCGATGAAGTAGCGATCGTGCGAGACGAAGACAACTGTGCCGCTGTAACTGGCCAGCGCTTCAAGCAGCACATCCTTGGCGCGCATGTCCAGGTGGTTCGTGGGCTCGTCGAGCAGCAGGAAGTTTGCAGGCGAAACAAGAATCCGCGCCAGCGCATAGCGGTTGCGTTCGCCGCCTGAGAGCACGCCGAGCGGCTTGAAGACGTCGTCTCCGGAAAAAAGAAAACAGCCCAGCAGCGATCGCAGCTGAACCTCCGGCACGCGCACGGCGGAGCGGTTCATGTCATCGAGCATGCGCGCTTCGGGGTCGAGCACCTTGTACTGGTCCTGTGCAAAATATTCCGCCACTACGTTGTGGCCCAGGTGGATTGATCCCGCGGTCGGCGTCTCTTCGCCGGTCAGCAACTTGATCAGCGTAGACTTGCCCGCTCCGTTCACACCCACCAGCGCCACGCGGTCGCCGCGCTCAATGTTAAATCGCGCGCCGCTGAACACCCGCTTCGGCCCGTAGCTCTTCCCCAGCCCCTCGGCTTCAGCCACGATGCGGCCCGAAGGCGGCGGCTGCGGGAATTTGAAGTGGATAACCGGCTCTTCCTCGGGCACTTCGATGCGCTCGATTTTTTCCAGCTCCTTGATCCGTGACTGCACCTGCTTGGCCTTCGTCGCCTGATACCTAAACCGATTAATGAAAGCCTCGAGATGCTCGATGCGTTCTTTCTGGTTGCGGAAGGAGGCCATGAGCTGCTCGCGCCGCTCATCCTTCTGCTTCAGGTATTTTGTGTAATTGCCCTGATAAATTGTCAGCCGCTTGTTCCAGATCTCCACCGTGCGGTCGATCGTCACGTCGAGAAAATAGCGGTCGTGCGAGATGAGAATGTAGCCGAAGGGATAAGTCCTCAGATAGTCCTCAAGCCAGTTGCGCGTCTCAAGGTCCAAATGATTTGTGGGTTCATCCAAAAGCAGAAGGTTGGGTTTTGCCAGCAGCAGCTTGGCCAGCGCGATGCGCATCTGCCATCCGCCGCTGAACTCATCGGTCTGCCGCGCCCAATCCTCCTTGCCGAATCCAAGTCCCGTGAGTACGTTGCCTACCTGGGCATCGAGCGCGTAACCGTCGAGCGCATGAAAGCGATCCTGCAGCAGCGAGTATCTCTCCGCGACTGACTCGTACTCCACGCTTTCGTGATCGAGCTCCGCCATCTGCGTGGCCAGCTGCTCAATCTCGCGCTCCATCTCGTGAAGTTCATCGAATACCGTCAGGCATTCCTCGAAAACCGTTCGCCCCGCAAGTTGCAGCCCCTCCTGGGGCAGATAGCCGATGCTGATCCCGCGCGTTTTTTCAAGCCGGCCGTAGTCCAGCGTTTCCAGATCCGCCAGAATCTTCATCAGCGTGGATTTGCCCGTGCCGTTGGCCCCGACCAGCGCGGTTTTCTCGTCGTTCCGGATCAGCCAGTTGGCCTCAAGAAACAGGGTCCGCGGTCCGAACCGCTTGCCGGCATGTTGAAGCGTGAGCATGAAACTCTATTTTCGCAGAGCGATTCCATCTCACCCCACCTCGCTCCGGAATCCGAATTCCCTCTCCCTCACCGACGCGACTATGATGGATGAGCGCAAGGGCGGCGGCGGCTGCAGAAGCTCCAAAACGCGGAGGAGAAATGACAACGATTTTGACAGAGCGGCGCGAATTTCTTAAGCAAGTGAGCTCGCTGGGATCGGCAGCGATGATAGCCTGCCTGCCGGAAAGCGCGATGGCCTTTGGTAGCGGCGCGGCGCGCATCGTGCAAGATGCCGCTGCTCCCGCGCAGCCCCAGCCCGCCCCGCAGTATCACATCAAGTTTGCCGTGTGCGGCATGAGCCACGACCACATCTACGGCATGATCGGCGCGGTCCAGCGCGGCGGCGGCGAACTGGTTGCGGCGTGGGGCGGCGAGGACGATAAGCTGGCGAAGTTTCGCAAGCGGTTTCCCGATGTCAAGATCGTCACCACGCAGGACGAGATTCTCGACGATCCTTCCGTGCAACTGGTTCTGACGTCTCAAGTCGCCAGTGAGCGCGCGGGGATAGCCGTGCGCGCCATGAAGCGCGGCAAGGATTTTCTCTCCGACAAGCCCGGGCTGACCACGCTCGAGCAACTTGCCGAGGTGCGCAAGACCATCGCCGAAACCGGGCGCATCTACGCCATCATGTACAGCGAGCTGCTCGAGGTAAAGGCCGCGGTCTACGCGGGTGAGCTCGTGCGCCAGGGCGCGATCGGCAAAGTCATCCAGACCATCAATATCGCTCCGCACCAGATCTCCCAGGGCGGCAACGGGGATGCAGGCGGCGCAAATCCGCGGCCCGACTGGTTCTGGAACCCCGACCAATACGGCGGAATTCTGTGCGACATCGGATCGCATCAGGTAGATCAGTTCCTTTTCTACACCGGCTGCACTGAGGCGGAAGTCGTGGAATCGCAGGTCGCCAACGTCCGCCATCCCAACCATCCCCGCTTCCAGGACTTTGGCGACATGGTCCTTCGCGGCAACCGCGGCTTCGGCTATGTGCGCCTCGACTGGTTCACGCCAGACGGCCTGGGAACCTGGGGCGACGGCCGGCTCTTTATTCTCGGCACCGACGGCTATATTGAAGTGCGTAAGTACACTAATGTCGGCGTCAGCCACCAGGGAAACAACCTGTATGTGGTCGATAGCAAACAGGCGCGGTACATCGACTGCAACGCCATGCCCTTGCCCTTCGGACCGCAGTTTGTGTCCGACATCGTGAACCGCACGCACACCGCCCAGAACCAGCACGAAGCCCTGCTCGCGGCCGAACTCGTGCTCAAGGCGCAATTGAATGCAAAGTTTGTGACCATCGAGAGCTGAGGCACGTCGAGAAACGGCAGATGCGGAGAACCAGGGATTTAGAGACTATCGTTCTCGAATCGGGACCGCCTCCGTGGCCGATGTTGTCGGGCATCGATGCGGCAAAGTGAATAGCCGCAACGGCGTTTTGCAGGACTGACAGATGCAAGCCGCCGTCGAAACGTGCTTTGGACTGAGCCATCAATCGACGGTGAAATCAGCTCCTGCCGGAGTGGTGGCGCCGCGCGTACCGGCGCAAGCGCACCCGGCAGAAGACTTTCTCGGATTGGTTGCCGCGCCTCTGCTTCCGCAGGCTCAGTCGTCAGCCTGTACCCAGGGCGGCAGCAACCATCCCGATTCATTGTTAGTAGAGGGTCTTGTCAATGTCTTTTCCGAGTGGGTCAGCGGAAGCTTTTCGAACTACCCCATGGATGGCCTGCGTCCCGAAATGCGTCGTCGCGGGCCCTCCGAACGTCAGCGTAATATTCGAATTAGTGACCGAATACTGAACATCGTCTCCCCCGGTCACGCAGACCTGCAGCGTCGATGAGGGCGGATCCGTCTCGAAGGGGGCAATGCTCCCATTCCCAGTCAACACGCTGACCGTGCCATTGATCTGGAAGCCGGTTAACGTGAGGGGAGGCGCGTATGCAGGGCAGCCGGTCATGTCCCAGGTGACCGTGACATTCGTCAACCGGATATCGTGGGTGTGAGGGTTCACGCCGGGCTGTGTCGGGTCGACAGCGTTTGTCGAGGTTCTTCCGTAGCCAGACATCGTCATATCGGCTGAGAAGTCCGCGGTGCTGAAATCTGGGCGGAGGTCCAATGTCCATTGGCCATGCATCTCCCATGGCCCGCCTTTAACGGTGGCCGGTGAATAATCGTTGATCAATCCGCTGAAGTGCACTGGTCTCCGCCCCTGGGCAACAGCACAGATGCTCGAAACCAAAATGATTACTGAGATTGCGCGTATCGCTGAAGTCAGCGCTTTGCTCTTCATGAAACACCTCCGTTTGGGGGTTCACTTCTCACCTCGACATGGGGCACCACCTATTGGCACCCCCGGAGGATCGCGGGAAGATCAGCGGAAATAGCCGTTCCCCCGCGCGATCCGCGGCGCGATCAATGAGCCGTTAAGAAAGCCAGCCTCTTCTTTCCCGCCCAATCTTCCGGCCTCTCTTTCGCGCTTTGATGCGGGCACCGAGACCCCGTTCGAAGCGGAATCGAAGTGAAGTTCGCTCAGGAAATACTGATCGCCATAGCGGTGGAAAATCAGCGTGTTCTGGTTTCCTGGGCCGAGCAATCCGCGTTCGACATAGGCGCTGGCCCGCACGATCTTCGTCTGGTCCTGGATGACGAGCATGTTGGGAACTATGGAATCGAAACCGACGGCGTAGCTCCCGGCCGGTAGAAAGGTATTGCCGACAGTGAAGTTGAATGGAACGTCGACCTTGAGCACAGCGCTCTGTGCGCTGAGGCTGCTGGCCGTCATCAAGGTTGCTGTTGCGAGCAACAAGACTACTGAACATGCGCGAACCGTCGAAGTCAGGGTTTTGCTTTTCATGAAAACACCTCCATTGGGGATTAACTGCTCACGCCCACCATGGGACACAACGGCATGTGTCCTCAAGCGGTAAAGCGCGGAAGTGCCATCGTTTCATCGGTTGCCGTCCAATGCCGTCTTTTACCGTGCCTTCCGAAGAGCTGAGTTACAATTTTGGCTCCGGGGCTCGTCACAACTGCGGAACAACCGGGAGCACTCCATGGCCGAACCATCCCCTGGCACACCGCCTACCCAGACATCGTTGGAAGATCGGCTGGATTCATGGAAGGAGATTGCAGCGTACCTCAGGCGCGATGTGACTACGGTCCAGCGCTGGGAGAAGCGGGAGGCAATGCCTGTCCATCGCCACGTGCATGACAGGGTAGGCTCGGTCTACGCTTCTCGGGCGGAACTTGATTCGTGGATGCGCAGCCGGAATCTTTCAACCGGGCAGGAGGATGGGGAGGTTGACATATCGCCCAGCCCTTCTGCACAACCGCGGCCGGCGAAATCGACCGTTCGTGCCGGGTGGGCTTTCGCGTTGCCGCTGGCGGCCGCAATCGCGGCAGTCGCAATCGCCGGAGTTCTTTGGTTTCAAAGGACGGAGTCCTTCTGGCGAGATCCACTCGCCAACGCCAGGTTTCAGATGGTCACCGATTTCGACGGCACAGAGCAGGCTGCTGCCGTCTCCCGCGACGGCCATTTCGTGGCGTTCCTGTCAGACCGCGACGGTCAAATGGACGTTTGGGTTACCCAGGTCGGTTCCGGCGAGTTCCACAACCTGACTCACGGTAAAGTTTCGGATCTCGCCAATCCCTCGATTCGAACCTTGGGGTTCTCGCCCGATGGATCACTCGTCACGTTTTGGGTTCGCAAGCCCGGCAGCTCGGACGGCGAAGACATTGCTATCTGGGCAGCCCCTACCCTGGGGGGCGAACCCAGGCCGTACCTCGAAGGCGTTTCCGAATTCGACTGGTCGCCTGATGGCTCGCGGCTCGCTTACCACACCCCGGGCCCGGGCGATCCAATGTTCGTGTCCGACGGCGGCCCGCGATCACCGGACAAGCCGATTTTTACCTCGCGTGCCGGGTTCCATAGCCACTTTCCGTTGTGGTCGCCCGACGGGGCATTTCTCTATTTTGTCCAGGGTATGCTCCCGGATAAATTGGATATCTACCGCATTCGCCCAACCGGGGGAACTCCTGAGCGGATCACGTCAATCAATGGGCGAGTGAGCTATCCGGTCCTGTTGGATCGGCGGACGCTGATGTTCCTCGCTACCGACACCGATGGTTCGGGGCCTTGGCTCTACGGCGTGGACGTCGAACACCGCATCCCGCACCGCCTGACTTCCAGCCTTGACCGGTACGCGTCGCTGGCGGCCAGCGCTGACGGTCGCCGTCTGGTTCTCACTCGCGCTCGTCCAAGAAGAACGCTTTGGCGCCTGCGGATTGACAGTCCACCCAGGGATGTCTCGACGCCTGTCCAAATCCCACTGGCCACCGGCACGGGATTTGCGCCAAATCTGGGTCCTGATTGCCTTCTGTACGTTGCTGCCACTGGGGCGGGCGATAGCATCTGGAAGCTTGCGAACGGGACTGCCTCGGAATTGTGGAGTGGAGATGGAGCCCAGGTCCTGGGCGGTCCGGTCATCGCGCCTGATGGACGGTCGATCGCATTCTCCGCCCGGGTACGCGGACAGTCGCTCTTGTACCTCATGGGCGTGGACGGCACCAACGCGCGGATCGTGACAGACTCACTCGATCTCCAGGGCGCTCCAGCGTGGACGCCCGACGGTCGGTCTCTCCTCTCGGCCGCGAATGATCGCGGCATACCACACCTCTTCCGTGTGCCGATCAACGGCGGGCCCCCTGTTGCTTTTGTCCGCGAATACTCCTCGGATCCCGCATGGTCCCCCGATGGCCGGTTCGTTATCTACGCGGGACCGGATATCGGCACCACATATTCCGTGAAAGCGGCTACGGCCGATGCGGCACCGTTTCCGTTGCCGGCTCTAACCCTGACTCGCGGAGCTGGACAACTGGCCTTCCTGTCCGGAGGGCGGGCACTCGTCTTCCTGCGAGGCGAGATTCGACATAAGGATCTCTGGCTCATGGATACGAAGACCGGCGCCGAGCAGCAGTTGACCAGCCTCCCGCCCGACTTCGACGCGCGCAACTTCGCAATTTCCCCAGACGGTCGAGAGGTTGTTCTTGAGCGAGAGCAGGAGCGGTCCGATGTAGTGCTGCTGGATCTCCCACGGAAATAATCCACTGGACGGTCAAATGGCTGTTTTGACTGCTGGAAGAAGCATCGCCATACTTTTGCTGATCGCAAAAGTCGCCGATGCACTCAACGAGACCGATTATTTCTTCCAGTGAGCGGACGGGGCCGTGAGAATCTGCCCTCACCGCCCCGTATATTCCTGGAACAGGTCAGGAAACTCCTTGCGCAGTATCTCGATCTTCGGCCGGTCGCACACCAGGATGTAGGGATTGTCGGGATGATGCAGAGCATAGTCCTGGTGATAGGACTCGGCGTCGTAAAAGCCCTTCAGCGGCACGACCTGCGTGACAATCGGTTTCGGAAATACTCTGGCCGCAGCGAGCTGCGCGATGTATTCCGTGCCGATCTTCCTCTGCTCCTCGCTGGTATAGAAAATCGCGGATCGGTATGAAGTTCCCACGTCGTTTCCCTGCCGATTCAACTGCGTCGGGTCGTGCACCGAAAAGAAAATCTGCAGCAGTTTTCCATAGGTGATCCGCGAAGGATCGTAGACCACCTTTACCGATTCCGCGTGCCCGGTCGTCTCCGTCGTCACCTGGTCATAGGTTGCTGTTTCGGCGGAGCCGCCTGCGTAGCCGGCGGTCGTCGCCACCACGCCTTTCACTCGCTCGAACACCGCCTGCGTTCCCCAAAAGCATCCGCCCGCAAAAACGGCCGTCTCTTTGCCTGCGTGTTGGGCAAGAGGGGCATCGTCTTTGGGGGCCGGAATCCCGCCTCGGGTCTGGGAGCGTGCCCGTCGGATAACGCCAATCCCAGCGAGCACAACGCAAACGCATATGACCGGGTAAACCCAATGGGGACGAAGCATCAAACCTCCGGACTCTCAATATACATCGCTTGGAGGGCGCGAATACGAATTCAGAGCCGCGCAAGAAAATTCCCCCTTCGCGAACTCTCGCCAAGGGGGAATGTGTACTAAAGCCAGTTCAAACCGAACGGGGCGAAGACAATCGGGTCACTACCACCTGCTTGGGCCGTGGCAGGTGCCGACGCCCTTGTCGATATAAGTGCCCGTTGCAGTCGGTGCAGGAGACGTAGGGCCGTTGGCCAACGCCGTGGGACCTGCCAGTGCCGACTCGTAATCCCAGGCGTAGCCGTTCGGATAGAGCTTCAAGCCCATCACACCCCAGTAGGACCCGCTATACGCTTCGAGATTCTGTTCGTTGAAATTCACGTTGCCTGTGGGGTCTTCCAGGTTTGTTTCGCTTGCGCCGCTTGTGACGGGGGTTATGACGATCGGATCGAGTGTCTCGCCGCCCGTGCCCACGGTGAACTGCCGTATGCCGTTCCTTGGGTCGTAATTTCCGTTAGGGTCAAGGGGGCGATAACGGGCATAGAGGTGGTCATGTCCGTTCAGCACCAGGTCCGCTCCGTGCTCGTAGAGCAGTTGCCAAAATGCCTGAGCGGTCTCGCCCTCCAGGGTGAGGCCGTTGGTAGCGCTGAAGGTGGGCTGGTGCCAGTACGCAGGCTGTGCAAGCGGAGTGATTCGCCTCGAGATCCTTCTTCAGCCATTCCAGTTCGGAGGCAAACCAGGAGCCCGTGGTCGAACACCCACCCGGCTGGGTTTCGCACTCGATATTGAGCGAGATGATATGCCAGGAGCCGAGATTGTAGGAATACCAACCATCTCCGACTCCGACCGGGCCGCCGGCCGGGAGTGTTTCTCCCACTCCACCCGTCTGCTCAAAGTGCCCCGCCTGTCCATCAGCGCGAGGTATTGGCTGGGGGTTGGGAGTGGTGGCGGCCGGATAGCCGCAACCCGTCATCGACGATGGGCACGGGTCCGCGAGCGTAGTCGTGATCGGTTGCCCTGCGGTATTGATCTGGTAGCCGTTGAAGTAGGAAAAGTATCCGTAGCCGGCAACACCGGTGGCGCCATGCTCGTCGTAAAACTCGTGGTTGCCGGGCGCGGGCCGCGTGATCATTTTGAAAGCGCCATAGGTCAAATCGTACGAGTTCTCGAAGTCTGAATATTGGCCTACCTGGTATTGCAGATCTCCGAGGATCGCGACAAGGTCAGGCTTCATCGTCTCAATCTCGTTCGCGGTGGCCTCCTGGGATTGCCACAGGGACGTGGCGGTGTAGGGAGCCTTGGGTGTCCCGCAAGTTTCGTTCCCTTTCTCACCTGGCTCCGCCTCGCCGGGCTGGCAGGCCACGTCACCAACCACCGCCAGGACAGGAGCGCGTCCGATGGTTGCGTAGGGCCAATTCCCGTCTGGCGCCGGGTAACCGTAAGGCCACTGATTGCTGTTGGAGTTCTGATTCTGTGCGTTGGCCACGGCTGCAGATACCATGACCGAGGTGGCCGCTACTATAAACGCAGCGGCACGGATCCTTCTCTGGATCGTCTCCATGCAGTTTCTCCTGTTTAGGCTTTTGGGGAATGCTTGCTTCTTGGGGAATGCCTGCTACCAAGATGCGATTTTCGCGCGGCAATATTTCGCGCGCATGACAATTGTGTGAAAAAACCGTAACGCGGCGATGCTGCTGATTTGCCCCATCCTGAACGCTGTTTTTGGGGTTGAGCGCGGAAAACAAACCCAATCGTCCGTCCCCTGCGCGATGCCCCGCTCACCGTTCACCGCTCACGGTCATCACACGTAGCGAAACAGCGCCATGAAGCCATAGTCCATGTGCTGCTGGATATGGCAATGAAACAGCGTCAGGCCCGGCTGGTCGGCCACCAGATCCACCGTGGCGCGTCCAAATGCGGGAACGATCACCGTGTCTTTCTTGACGCCGGCAGTCGGCTTGCCGTTGAGTTCCACCAGCTCGAACAGGTGCCGGTGGAAATGCAGAGGGTGAGAATCATCGCTGCGATTGTGAAACACAATCCGGTAACGGCGTCCTTCTCGGAGCAGGAATTCCCGCTTATGCGGATATTCTTTGCCGTTTACGAGCCAGTGATTGATTCCATTCAGTCCGCCGGGCACTTTTTCAAAGACCATGTCGATCGTGTGGTCCGGCGCCGGATGCGGCGCATTCGTGCCAAAAATTGTGTAGTCCCAGCGCCACTTCGGAGGCGCCGTCCACAGCGCGCCCTGCTTTCGATTGGCGTACTCCACCACCATGCCCATGCCCGCTTGCCGCGCGGAATCGCGAATCTCCCCTAAAATCCATACGCCGGGGTTATTCATCTCCACGATCGCATCCACGCGCTCGCCTGGAGCAATCTCGATCACATCCACCGCCTGAGGCGTCGGCACGGGATTGCCGTCCAGAGCAATCACCCGAAACTTGTGGCCCGGCAATGCCACGCGGTGAATTTCGGCAGCGCTCGCATTCAGCAAGTGCATCAGGATACGCTGGCCCGGCTGCACGCGAAGGGGATCCCCGGCTCCAAGCATTTTGTCGTTGATTGAATAGAGCGGAGCGCTCACTTCCAATCCATTCGTGCGCAGGTCTGGTTTGCGGGGTTTCTCTGGCATCGGGTCGTCAGGATCCGCCGCCATCTCATCCTGATCCATCGGGGACAGAAAATATTCCCATTCACGCAGCGCAAGAAAGACTTCCTGGTCGTAGTGTCCCGGGTCATTCGGGCCATCGATCATGAAAAAACCGAACTGCCCTGTGTAGGAGCCCCGATGCAGATCCATCATGCCTGCGGTGTGCGAGTGGTACCATCGCGAACCCGCCGGCTTCGCCACGAATTCATAGCTCCGCCTGCCGTGCGGCGGGACCGGGGGAGTGCCTTCTTCCGCCGCCCCATCCTGTTCCGACGGAACGAACAGGCCATGCCAGTGCGCTAACTCTGGAACGTCAGTGTCGTTCACAACCTCCACGGTGATGCGCTTGCCCTCGCGCACCCGGATCAGGGGCCCCGGGACTTGATTGTTGTAGCCGATCGTGCTGATCACGACCTGTGGGCTCAGCTCCACGATCATGGGCGCAATTCTCAGGGAGAAATCCCCCGTCCGTCGCCCGGCCTTCGATTCAGACGCCTTCGACTGCGACATTGCCGCCATCGGATCCGGAAGTGGCTCCGGCATCTGCTGGAAGGCCAGCGAGCTCCCAAACGCGGGCCGCAGCTTGTCTGCCCCGGTCGCGATGATGGTGGCGCATCCGAGCCGTACAAAATCCCTTCGCTTCATGCGATTGTCTTCCCCATAGCGGTCAGAAATTGGCTCGAATTCGACTGCAGTTTCTTAGAATGGTGACAAACGACCGAGAAGCGCATCTCCCGCCTCCCATCGCCTGACCGCATCGATGAACAAGAAGAGGATGAAAAAGGTCCTTTGCTGAGCATTTTAAGCAAGAGTGGGTACCGGCCGGACAACCACAATAGAGTGCAGGTCAAGTGTTACAGGAGGATGAATGGCAGACGCCAACACCATCATGGAGCAGGATTACCGGGCGAATTGAGCCTTTGCACCGGTTTGCGAAGAAAATGATACCCTCCGCCAAGGTTTAGATTGGAAGAACCGAGTATGAGTGCGAAGACGATGACGGTTGCCGGCATCATGAGCGGAACGTCGGCCGATGGAATCGACGTGGCCCTTGTCCGGATCGCGCCGCGTAAGCATCGCCCGAAGTTGACGCTGCTGGCTCATGAGAGCTTTGCCTTTCCCGCCACTTTGCGCCGCGCGGTGCTCCAGGCGATGAACGCAAAGTCGACTTCCACCGCTGAGTTGGCGCGCCTGCACTGGCGCTTGGGGCTGGCCTACGCCGAAGGACTGACGGCGACCCTTGCGAAGCACCCGGTCCAGCTCGACCTCGTCGGCTGTCATGGGCAAACGCTCTATCATCAGTCGCGTCCGGAACTGTATGCCGGCCGGCGCTTTGCCTGTACCTGGCAGCTCGGCGAAGCAGCAGCGATCACCGCGGCAGTCGGCGTTCCGGTAGTCTCGAACTTCCGTCCCGCGGATATGCTGGCCGGCGGCCAAGGCGCGCCGCTGGTTCCTCTGCTTGATTATGCGATTTTTGGGGATTTGAAGCGTGGCCGTGTGCTGCAGAACATCGGCGGCATCGCCAACCTCACTGCGATTCCAGCGGGCGGGAATGCGGATAAGATCATCGCTTTTGATACGGGCCCGGGAAACATGGTCATCGACGCGCTCGCTCACGAGCTTCTCGGCAAGCGCTTCGATCCCAATGGCGCATTCGCTGCGCGGGGCACGGTGCTTCAGCCGGTATTGAGAAAGGCGCTCGGCGACCCCTTCTTCATGCTCAAGCCGCCGCGCACAGCGGGGCGCGAACAGTTCGGGCGCGAGTACGCTGCGCGCTTTCTCGCCGCCTGCATGCGCCAGAGCAAGCGCTCTGAGGACGCGCTGGCCACGGCCACTGCGCTGACGGCCGAGACGATCGCACGAAGCTACGAAACTTTTGCTCGCGCCGGAATGAGAGGCGTGGAAGTTGACTTTATCGTCTCCGGCGGGGGCGCGGGCAACAGGACGCTGATGGCCATGCTCGCGGAGAAGCTTGAGCCTTTGGGTTGCAAGCTGGCGTCAAGCGGGGATTTTGGCGTGCCGGTCGAAGCCAAGGAGGCGATGGCCTTTGCACTTCTGGCCTGGCAAACATGGCATCACTTGCCGGGAAATGTGCCCAGTGCCACCGGCGCCAACCGGCCAGTAATTCTCGGGCAAGTTACGTATCCGTAGTTCATGTCCCGGGACGAACGATGCCGTGCGAGCGACTAGCGAGCGGCTGCTGCATGCAATGCTGGCGGAGAGGGAGGGATTCGAACCCCCGATACCCTTTCAGGTATGCCGGTTTTCAAGACCGGAGCCATCAACCGCTCGGCCACCTCTCCGCGGTCTGCCGGTCCTTTTTGATTGTACGTCGAATGAAGCCAATTCACGGAATTTCAGGCTTCAGTGCGGCCCTGAAAAGAGAAAGCGGGAGCACGTGGCTCCCGCTCTATTCATGCTTCGGATCTACTGCTTGCCCTCCAGTTCATCGGCCAGTGCGCCCACGCCGTAAATCTTGCGCAGGGCCTCGAGCATCCCGGTTGAATGAACCGCAACGGCGCGATTCTTCGTGCCGTCGTAAACAAAGTCTCCCGCCAGCGACTCGATATTTCCGTCGAAGATCAGCCCTACTAACTCACCGTTGCGATCCACGACCGGGGAGCCGGAATTGCCACCGATGATGTCGTTGGTGGTGACAAAATCGACCGGTTTCGCCAGGTCGAGCTTGTCGCGCGCCGCCTCCTCCTTCGGCGTTAGATTCCACGGGACCTTGTCACTAAAGCTCGCCGCGCGATCGTAGAGTCCATAAAACGTGGTAAACGGCGGTGCGATCGTTCCGTTGTACGGAAACCCATCGACCGTGCCGTAGCTCAGCCGCAGCGTAAATGTCGCGTCGGGATACGCGTTCTTGCCGTAGACCGCAAAGCGAGCCTTGCCCAGCTTCTCGCCTCCGGCATCGAACACGCTGGAGACTTTGTCGCGCATGTACACATAGTTGGCGCGCCACACCGGGTCGGCACGTCGCGCGGCCGCGATCATGGGATCGGTCGAAGCGGCCACTGCCGCTTCACCGCCATCCAGCAGGCTCTTCCGAAATGCCGGATCGGCGAGCTTGGTCCCATCCACAAGAGCGTCAACCGTCTTGTTGATGTCGCCACCCTGCACGATCGCCTGCAGGTACGCATCGTCAGGCCCCAGTTGCTCTTTGGCCAGGTTCAGAGCATTCTTCATGGACATCTTTTCTACCGACGGATAGACAGGTGCCGGAGACAACAACTGGAATTTCAGTGAATCCAACCCCGCATCATGGTACTGCGGCAGCCGCTCGCCATCGGGCTTCTTTACTTCAGCTACATACTGCACAATTTCCATGGCCAATGTGAAAAGCTGGCTATCGCCGCGGCGGAAAAGCTGTTTCTTGAATTCAGGCTTGGCAAGGTCTACGGCCTTCGCGATTTCGTCCCACGCGTCTCCGTATTCTTTTTCCAACTCTGGATCCGCCTTGACCCTGGCGCGCAGGTCGTCTTCCTCGGCCTGCTTCTTGGCCAGAATGGCCTTGTCCGACAACGCCTCCTGGCGGCCCACATAAACTTTCAGGCTGTTCTGCAGGAAAAAGATTGTGCTTTCAACCTTCTCCTTGTTGTCTGCACTCAGCTTCCCGAATTCCTGAGCCGCGTCAATGCGCCGCTGAAGGTATTCGATAATTGCCGGGCCACGGACTTCACGTTCCAACATCAGTTCAGCTACGGTGTCTTCGCGCGATGTCGAACCCGGATGGCCAGAGACGAAAACAAGATCGCCCGGAGCCGCGCCCTGCGGGTTCCATTTCAAGTAGTTCTCGGTGTGCAGCGGTTTGCCGTTTTCGTATACCCGGTAAAGCGCCATGTCCAGGTCGTAGCGCGGATAGGTGAAGTTATCCGGATCGCCGCCAAAAAATGCCGCCTGCTCCTCGGGTGCGAAAACCAACCGGACATCGGTGTACGCCTTATATTGATAGAGCCAATACTCGCCCCCGTTGTAGAGAGTCACCACATCGGAGCGCAAGCCGGTTTTGTCTTTGCTTTCCTTCTCGATCGCGGCAATCTCAGCATCGCGCGCTTTCAGCGCTTCGGCATCGTCCTTTGCGCCCTTGGCCGCGCCCTGCACCCGCGCTGTCACGTCCTGCATAGCTACCAGAACATTGATTTCCAGATCGGGAGTCTTCATCTCCTGGTCTTGCGTCGCGGCATAGAACCCGTCGCGCAGATAATCGTGTTCTGCTGTTGAATTCTTCTGCAGTTGAACTCGCGCCACGTGATGGTTCGTCAGCAACAGTCCATTGGGGCTCACGAACGAGCCCGATCCGCCGTCATTGAGCCGCACGCTCGAAAGCCGCAGATGGTCGAGCCACTCTTGCGTCGGGTGAAAGTTGTACTTCTCCGCCAGCGCCTTAAGTGGCGGGTTGTCGAACGTCCACATTCCCTCTTCGGCGCACATCGGCGCCATCGTCGCGAACAGCAATGCGGAAATCAAGAATAGTGACCGAGCTCGAACAATCATAGGACCCTCTTTGGTTCGCGGGCGCCGTTCGGCGTCGCGCGGTTATGGTTGAGGCTGCACCAACACCTCCACGCCAGAGGCTGCGTTCTTCTGGTGGAAGACGGTTTCTGTGGCTTTCTTGTAGTCTTCCGGCTTGGCGTAGGGAATGTCGGTAAAGGTTTGCGGATTGCGGTCGGTGAGCGGAAACCACGAACTCTGCACCTGGACCATGATGCGATGACCGCGGCGGAATGTGTGATAGAGATCGGGCATGGTGAAGTCGATGTCGGTTTCCTTCCCCGGCACAAGAGGCTCTGGCTTCTCCCAACTCATACGGAATTTGGCGCGGAACGGTTCGCCGCGCAGCAATTCCTCGTAGCCGCCCATGTGCACCGGCGCCTCGTCAATCACGCGCTTGTTGGGCATCGCGGCGTCGTCCGGGTCTTCGTCGGGATAGACATCGATGAGCTTGACGTCAAAATCCGAATCTGTGCCGGAGCTCGCCACTTTCAGATGCGGGGAAACCGGTCCGGCAATCGTTACGTCCGCTGTCAGCGGATCGGTCTCATACGTCAGCACGTCGGGCCGGTAGCCGGCAAAACGCTGGTCGTCGACCATGTAGCGCTGTGGCACCGTGTCTGTGGTGTAGCCCACGAAAGGCACTGGGTGGTTGGGATCGCTCAGGTATTCATCCGAGCTCGCGGTCTCAGCCGGCGGGTCGAAGCTGAGCTTGCCATCGGCATGAAAGAAAAGTGTCTTCGCAACAGTGTTTTTTGGCGGCCATTCATCGTTGCGGCGCCACACGTTGGTCCCGGTCTCAAAAACGATCGCCGCGGGAAGCACTTTGCCTGCGCCCTTCAAGTAGTGCTCAAAAAAAGGAAATTGAATGTTGGCGCGGAAGTAAAGCGAGGTTTTCGCGTTGAACTGCACATCGCCCAGGTGATCGCCGTCGTTGCGCGCCCAGCCTCCGTGTACCCACGGCCCTTCGACCAGCGTAACCGGCGTATCGGGGTTGAATTTGCGTATCGCGTAGAAGGTCCGGTATGGCCCTTCGAGATCTTCGGCGTCGTACCATCCCCCGACCACGAGTACCGCGCACTTGACGTTCTTCATGTGCCGCGATAAATCGCGCGATTGCCAGTAGTCATCGTAGGTGTCGTGCTTGAATTGGTCGTCCCACATCCACGTCGCGCCACCCAGATATCGATCCAGGCTGGCCGCATTTCCGGCCTTGAGAAAAAATTTGTAACTGTCCGGCGTGCCAAAATCGAAGGGCGCTTCTGGCCTGGGCAGAACGGGATTCTGTTGCGGGTGGAAAAACGGCGCGTAGAATTCGAAGCCCGCCGCGAGCATGAAAGCTCCGCCGTGATAGGAATCATCGCCCAGAAAGAGATCGGTCATGGGCGCTTGTGGACTGGCCGCCGCGATCGCCGGATGCGAGTCAATAATCGACGCCGACGTGTAGAACCCCGGATAGGAAATGCCCCAGATGCCCACCTTGCCGTTGTTGTTGGGTACATTCTTCAACAGGAATTCGATCGTGTCGTAGGTGTCGGAGGATTCGTCCACGTCTTGCGGCGTTTTCTTCTGGTCGATGTGCGGCCGCATCTCCACGAACGTGCCCTCGCTCATCCAGCGTCCGCGCACGTCCTGATAGACGAAGATGTAACCGGACTTTTCAAATTCGTCTGAAGGTCCGAGCTGTGCTGGATAACGATCCTCGCCGTATGGTTCCACGTCGTAGGGCGTCCGGTTCATCAAGAACGGATATGGGCCAGGATCATCGGGAAAGGCTGAGGTCTTGGGAACATAGACCGCTGTGAACAGACGAACGCCATCTCGCATCGGAATGCGGTACTCGTATTTCGTATAGTGTGCCCGAACGTAGTCCTCGCCCGGGGCCTGCTGTGCGGGCGGCTGCGAGCGCAGTTCCGGCAGTGCAACAAACTGCACAGCCAAAATGATGAAGACGAAGCGTCGCGGAATGCGCATTGTGACCCGAACCCCTGATCATTCAGATTAACGCAGCCGGTCGGGTTTCCTTCCTTGGCGGCGCAGGGGCTACACGAACCGCTGCGGAGTGGTGATGAACACGGGAAAAAGGGGGTCACGCGAACTGCGGTTTAGTGTCTTTCTTGCCCGCGCAGTTCCCGATCTTGCGGTACGCCGTAGCCTCTTGGGGCTCTCGCGTCCACTGATTTCAATGCCGTTCTTTCGCTTGCGCCTGCCTTCCACAGAATTTCTGCATTTCCTTATGCCATCCTTATGCCGTTCGCGATTTCCCAGTTTAATCTGACCTTGATCCCTTAATTGGCCGCAGGCGCATTCACCGCCGGGGCTGTCCTACCATTCCCAACGCATGAGGAGACCTATGTCAAAGTACAAATTGGAGTACATCTGGCTCGACGGCAAGAAGCCCATACCCGAACTGCGCGGCAAGACTACGATCAAGTCGTTTGACAAGACGCCGACCCTCGCCGACATGCCCCTTTGGGGTTTTGACGGCAGCTCCACCATGCAGGCGGAAGGCAGCAAGTCCGACTGCATTTTCAAGCCTGTCGCGCTTTACCCCGATGCCAGCCGCAAAGACGGCTTTATCGTTCTGAGCGAAGTCATGCATCCCGACGGCACCCCGCATTCCACGAATATGCGCGCGACTGCCCCCGATGACCCCGATCTTTGGTTCGGATTTGAGCAGGAATATTTCCTATATAAAGACGGCCGTCCGCTCGGGTTCCCCGAACAAGGCTTTCCCGGCCCGCAGGGTCCCTACTACTGCGGCGTCGGCTATAAATACATGGGCAACATTGCCCGTCAGATCGTAGATGAGCACCTCGAGCTCTGTCTCGCGGCCGGCATCAACCACGAAGGCATCAACGCTGAAGTGGCCAAGGGCCAGTGGGAGTTTCAGATCTTCGGCAAGGGCTCGCATAAGGCTGCGGACGACGTTTGGGTTGCCCGCTACCTGTTGATGCGCCTCTGCGAGAAGTACGAAGTCGACGTCCAGCTCTATTGCAAACCCATCAAGGGCGACTGGAACGGCTCCGGAATGCACACCAACTTCTCCACCAAGCACTTGCGCGACGTGGGCGGCAAGGAGTATTTCGAGGCGCTCATGAAGGCCTTTGAGAACAACATCTCCGCGCACATTGAGGTCTACGGCCCGGATAATCATCTGCGCCTCACCGGTCTCCACGAAACGCAGGCCATCGACAAGTTCAGCTACGGACTCTCGGACCGCGGCGCATCCATCCGGCTGCCCGTAAACTTTATCAAGAACGGCTACAAGGGTTACCTTGAAGATCGCCGTCCGAACTCCGAAGCCGATCCGTATCAGATTGTCGCGCGCATTCTCAAGACCGTGAACAGCGTCCCTGTCAATGAGCTTGTTCCCGCCTGATTCGAGGCTGGTTCGAGCTCACGAACACACGCTCTGCACTCGGCAGTCAGGAGCTTCTGCTCATTCCGATCGCAACAATCCAGAAAAGCGGCGCGCCAATCCAGTGGCTGCGCCGCTTTTCTTTCATAGGGCGCAATCGTCCGGCGCGACGATTTCTAATGGCTCCCTTATAGCCGGCATGTTAGAAACAAGAGAACGGAACGAGGCGCAGCCCTCCTTAAACCGGCGAAGTGCAATTGGAGCACGTCCGTCTGAATCTCTTGACTTAGCCGCGGACGTTGTGAATCCGCAGCCAGGAAAGTTTGCCAAATAGATATGACCGCAGGCCACCCAGTCGAGTTGGAACTACTTTTCGGAGACTATCCGCTCGACCGGGCCTTCGACGAGATGCGTGCGCCCGGCGGTGAGGTGCGGCCGCAATACCGCGCGCTTGCTGAGACCCTTGCAGCCCTGCCCATCGAGGAACTCCGCCGCCGCAAGCAGTCCGTCGATCTCGCATTCCTCACCCAGGGCATCACATTCACCGTTTACGGCCGCGAAGAAGGCACCGAACGCATCTTCCCGTACGATTTGCTGCCTCGCCTCATCACAGCGCGGGAGTGGGAATGCATCGAGCGCGGGCTCACGCAGCGCATCACTGCCCTCAACCTTTTTCTTCGCGACGTCTATTCTGATGCCAAAATTCTCTCCGACCGTGTCATCCCGCGCGATCTTGTTTACAGTTGCAAGCACTACCGGCGGCAGATGCGCGGCCTCCAGGTGCCGCGCAACGTCTACATCGCGGTCGTCGGCTCCGATCTGCTCCGTTTATCGACCGGCGAATTCGTTGTCCTGGAAGACAATCTGCGCGTGCCTTCCGGCGTGAGTTATATGCTCACCAACCGCCGCGTCATGAAGCGCACCTTCCCGCAATTGTTCTCGAGCGTACGGCGTGCGCCCGATTGAACACTACCCGCAACTTCTTTTGTCTACGCTACGCTCGCTCGCGCCGGAAGGGCGGCCCGAGCCTAACATCGTGCTTCTCACCCCCGGCGTCTTTAACTCCGCGTACTTCGAGCACACCTACCTCGCTCGCCAGATGGGCATCGATCTTGTCGAAGGCCGCGACCTGGTTACGCACGACAACATCGTCTACATGCGCACCACCGACGGCCTCAAGCGCGTTGACGTCATCTATCGCCGCGTCGACGACGACTTCAGCGATCCCCTGGTTTTCCGTTCCGACTCCGCCCTGGGTTGCGCCGGCCTCTTCAATGCCTACCGCGCCGGCAACGTCACCGTGTCCAACGCGTTCGGCACGGGCCTCGCCGACGATAAAGCCATCTACGCCTACGTTCCAAAGATGATTCGTTACTACCTCAACGAGGATCCGATCCTGCCCAACGTCGAAACTTATCTCCTCAGCGATGAAAAGGAACGCAGGCACGTGCTCGCCAATCTCGACAAGCTGGTGATCAAGGCTGTCGGCGAAAGCGGCGGCTACGGCATGCTCATCGGCCCCAAGTCCTCGGCTCGGCAGCGCGAGGAATTCGCCCGCCAGATTGAGGCCAACCCGCGAAACTACATCGCGCAGCCCACGCTCGATTTTTCGCGCGCGCCCTGCCTGGTCGACGAAAGGCTCGAGCCGCGCCACGTGGATCTGCGCCCTTACATTCTCTTTGGCGACAAGGTAAACATCGTGCCCGGCGGGCTGACCCGCGTGGCGCTGGAAAAAGGATCGCTTGTAGTCAACTCTTCGCAGGGCGGCGGAAGCAAGGACACATGGGTTCTGGAATAAGTCTGATTCGGGAACGTCGGTCTGGAGGTGAAAGAAGCACGATGCTATCGCGCGTCGCCGACAGCCTCTACTGGATGAGCCGCTATCTTGAGCGGGCGGAGAATACCGCGCGCCTGCTCGACGTGACCATGAGCCTGATGCTCGATCCGGGCGGCGCAAACGCGGAGCAGCGCTGGAAGAGAATGACCGCCGCCCTGGGCAGAACCAAAGGAATCGAATGGAACGGCTCGCTCGAGGACATGGCCCACAAGCTTGTCTTCGATCACCTCGATCCCTCCTCCGTCACCTATTGCATCAACGGCGCGCGCGAGAATGCCCGCCAGGTCCGCGAAGAAATATCCACCGAGCAGTGGCAGCGCCTGAACCGCCTCTTCCATCACATTCACTCTCCCAATGCGCAGGCTCAGTTCCAGTCCAGCGTCAGCGAAATGCTGGCTTCGGTTGTGGACGGCATCTACCTCTTCAAGGGAACCACCGACACCACCATGATTCATGGCCAGGGTTGGCAGTTCATTCGCCTGGGACGCTATCTGGAACGCGCCTACGCCACCGCGACCCTGCTTGAGGTCTTCCAGCCCGACCTGCTCCAGCCGTCCGCCGAAGAACGAACCGGGCCTCTCTATCTCGAACTGGTGGGGCTGCTGCGCTGCTGCACGTCGTTTGAGGCCTACTGCCAGGTCTATACCGCAGATGTCTCAACCGATCGCATTCTCGAATTTCTCCTCTTCAATCGGGATTTTCCCCACGCCATTTGCTATTGCATCGAAGGCGCGCGTCAGGCTATTGAGGCCATTCAGGCCTCGGGCGGGCGGCGTGCCCCGGAGGAACTGATCGCCAGCATCGGCAAGCTCCACTCCTTGCTCATCTTCACCACGATCGGCGAAACTCTCGCCGGCGATTCGGCCGCTTTTCTTCACAATATCCGTGCGCAATGCCTGCACATTCACGAGCTCATTTACCGTTACTATGTGCACTACTCCATTCAATCCGCATTGGCAGTCTGATGTAACGCCGGCCTCCTGGCCGGCTGTAGTGGCGGCGTCCTCGCCGCCATCTCAACGGTGAAAGCTGTATTACGGAGCAACGATGAATTTCTACTCCATCCGCCACCTGACGCGCTTCCGCTATTCGCAGCCCATCAGCGAGAGCATCATGGAGACGCGCATGCACCCGCGTTCCGACTCCAGCCAGCATTGCCTCACCTTCTCGCTTTCCGTCAGCCCGCGTTGCCGCGTCTTCAGCTATCGCGACCACCTCGGCAACAACGTTCAGCACTTTGACATTCCCGGCGAGCACAACCAGCTGGTCATCGTCGCCGAATCTGTCGTCGAGCAGCAACCACTTCCCGACGTCCCGCACTTTCTTTCGCCCGATGCGTGGCAGGATCTGGATGAGCTGGTCGAAGCCGGCGATTACTCTGAAATGCTGCTGCCCAGTACCTTCGCTGCGGAGACGCCGGCGCTCGTCGAGCTGGCGAAGAAAATGGATGTGGTGCGCCGCGACGACCCACTGCATCTTGTGCTGGAGCTCAACCAGCGCCTCTTCCACTACTTCGATTACGTGCCCCGCTCCACGCGCGTCGACTCGCCCATCGATGAGGCCATCCTCAACGGCGCCGGCGTATGCCAGGATTTTGCCCATACCATGATCGCGTTACTGCGCCACGTGCGCATTCCCGCGCGCTACGTTTCGGGTTACTTATATCGCGGCAGCAATGACCACGACCGCTCCACGCCCGATGCCACCCACGCCTGGGTTGAAGCGCTGCTCCCGCACCTGGGCTGGGTCGGCCTCGATCCCACCAACAACCTGATCGCGCATCATCGCCACATCCGCACCGCCGTCGGCCGCGATTACTCTGACGTTCCGCCAACCCATGGCGTGTTCCGCGGCAAGACCGCGAGCGAGCTTTACGTCGCCGTCAAGGTTGAAGCCAGCGAGCAGGCGCCGGCCCTCGACCGCAAGCTGCCCATTCCCGAAGACTGGAGCGTGCTCGTCGAGCGTGCACAGCAGCCGCCCGAACTCCCTGCACCCTTCATCGATATGCAGCAGATGCAGCAGCAACAGTAACCTGTAGCGCCGGCGTCCCAGCCGGCTGTCGTGCGGGCGTCCTCGCCCGCACTTTCACAATCCAGTCGCGGGCCGCCTATCTCGCCGCGTTTTCGGCCCCCATCGCCGTCAGCCGCATCTGCGCCAGCCGCCACGTCGATGTGGGAACCGCGAGGATCTCTTTCGGCTTTTTCAGCTTCCGGTAGTCTGCGATCGCAATGTCGCGCTCGCCGTATTGCTCGGCGATGCGGCCCAGCACATACCACACTTCGTCGTTGGGCTCGTCCAGATTCCAAACGTCCATGGCACGCAACAGCAGATCGTGAGCTTCCTTCGTTTTGCCCGTCTCCGCATAAAGACACGCGAGCGTGTGCAGAATGTCCGGCGCGTCCTTCTGGAGTTGCGTCGCCTTCACCGCTGTTGCCACATCGTCGTCGGTTACTTTGCCGGTGAAGAGCGCGTCCCATGCCAGCCCATTCAGCATTTCGGCATTCTCCTGGCCAAGCGCGAGCTGCTTCTCTCCCCACGCGTGCGCCGCGGCAAAATCGCCGCGATTCGCCTCGATCTCCATCTTCGCTGCGTATGCATCGCTGTCGTTGTCCAGCAGCTTGAGCCTTGCGTCAGCCAACGCCAGCGCATCGTCGAAGCGGCTCAGCCCCATCAGAGCCTCGAGGTTGTATTCGAATGCCTGCTTCGACTCCGGCTCATCTTTCAGCAACGCCGACGCGACGTCGAGCAGCCGCGCGAAATTGTCCTGGACCGAGTAGCCTTCGGCCAGGCCAAGCTCGATGTTGGTGCGCTCGCGATCGCCGGCCGCATCCTTCAGGCCTGCCTCGAGGATTGCAACGCCGTCCGCGACTGTCGGCTTGGTGCCAACCATGATGACCGCTGCGGCCAGCTTCATCTTGCGCGCATCGGCCGCTTCTCCCTTGGTCCAGAACCGCGGAAATACCGGCCCGCCCAGCGGATCGTCTCCTCCTTCCAGATGCTGCTCCTCGCGCATCCAGTCGAGTAGCGCCTTGGCTCCCTTGAGGTCGCCCGCGCTCACGCGGTCCACCATCTCCAGCGCGATCGAGTTCGGCTTGTCCATCGTGTCGAGCAGCTTGTATTGCCCATCTTCCTTCACCACGAACACCGTCATCGTGGTGCCGCCCAGCAACTCCACCTTCTCCCGGTAGCCGGTGGCATCGTCGCCCTCACCCTTGGGATCGAGCATCTTGAGCAGAATGTCTTCCGTAACATCGAGCGAGCTTTCTTCGCGGGCCAGTTGGCTGTTCATCTGTTTGCCCGAGCTCAATTCGTCCTTCAGCTCGTCGGCATCCATGGCGTTCAACACCTTGAGGCCGTTTCGGCTGAGCATCGCCGCGAGCTTCTCTTTCGTCATGTTGGCGTCAAACGGAACCAGCGCGAAGCGCTTCACCACGTCTTCCGGCGTATTGGCGAATTTCACATCTTCGTGGTGAATTGCACCGCGCAGCATGTTCGCAAGGCCCAACGTGCGCGCGGCATCGTCGCCCGCCGCGCCCGCCTGCAGAAAGTCCGCCGCTTGCGGATACTCTCTCCTGTTCATGAGCATTTCGCCTGCCGTGCCCGCGGTGTCTTTGAATGACGCCTCGTCAGTGGACCGCTTGTTGGCCTCGGCCAGTCCGGCCTTGCTGTCTTCGATCATGGCCATGCTCGCGGAAAGCAAAGGTACCGGCTCGGGATTAAGCGTCTGCCCGGCTTTGTACGCTTCTGCATAGTCGCCGCCGTAGAAAAGAGCGAATGCCAGATTATTGCCGATGCCGAGATCGGCGAGCTTGTCCTCGCCCAGCGCCTCGTATTCCGCGATGGCTTCTTTCATGTGCGATTGCCCGCTGTATCGCCGGCCCACGGAATCGTATTCAAGAAGAATGGCCAGGTCGCCCTGCGCTGAGTGGTCGTCAGGATCGAGCTTGATCGCCGCGCGATACGCATCCGCGGCGCCCGCCATGTCGCTACCCGCGCGCAGATTCCGCCCCACCAGGTCATGCTTCAGAATTTCGGCCAGCGTGCGCTCGGCAACCGCCGACGTCGGGTCGAGCTTCACGGCAAGCCGCGCTTCATCGCGCGCGGCCTCGCCCATCCCCGCTTCAAGCAGCACGTTGGCTACCTGCAAATGATGCACCGCGGAGCTCGGGTTCTGCGCAATGAGCGCGCGATAGCTGGCCAGCGCCTCCTTCACCTTGCCGTCGCGAAGCAGAGCCGCTCCCTCCGGCTCAAAGTTGACCATGATCGCCGGCCCGTTGATCAGATCGGCAACCTCGTTGCGTAGAGTCTGTCGCCTCGGCCACCGTATAACGCCGCTTCTCCGTGTCGAAGACCAGGTGCGCCAGCACCACGCCGTTCTTGCCGGCGGAAAAACTCTCCGTGAGCAGCGCCGGCCCGATCTGGACAGTTGCGTCCTTGGGCAGCTCCTTGGGAACAAACCCGGCGGGCGGAATGAGGCGGTACGTCCACTCCATGTTGTAGGGAGCGTCGAGCCACCAGTCGTCCGTGCGTGGCTTCTTCGGCCTGTCGGTTCCCGTATTCTTTTTCTCGTCGCTGTCGTCCTTCCGCTTCAGCTCGTCGGGCAGCATCTGGAACATCCGGTCCACGCGAATGGCGAATTGCGCATCTTCGAGATTCGTAAAGCCGCGCTTCGCCTTATCGCACGCGATGGTCAGCTCGAATGTGCCCGACAGATCGGCAGGATCGGTGCGATCCACCTTTGTTAAATCGTCTGAAACATATTCTGCCTGTACATATCCGCGCAGGCCTTCGCGCGTGTCGTTATCCGGCTTGTCGGCGTAATACCCTCGGTAGGCCGATTCGTAGACGCCCGAGGGCTCCGTAATCTCCACCACGCTGGCGGGACCGTTGTCGGCGAGCGTCACCTCGCGCGTTTCTTTCAGGCCGTTATCACTTGACGTTGACTCCGGAGTCTTGATGAGTGCTGTCGTCGTGTCGGCGGTGATCAGCGCCAGTCGCCCCTGGTCGCCCATGGGAATCTGCCCCAGTTGCGCGTAGCGGTCGGTGGCATCAATCCAAATTGGGGTTTTTCCGGGTACATACACGATCGCGTGGTCGAACATGCCCATGCCCGGCAAATCGGCCGGCACATCAATCCGCGATTCAACACTAAGCAGCGCCACGTTGGCGGGAATCCCGGCGGCGCGCAGCATCACCACGAGTAGCGTGGCCTTGTCTTTGCAGTCGCCGTATTTCTTGGCCAGCGTTTCCGCGGGATCGTGAGGCACAATCGCCGCTTCACCAAACTCGATGCCGGTGTACCGCACCTCGCGGTCAAGATAGTCCACGATCGCTGCTTCCTTGTCGGCCGCAGTCTTCTTGCCGGCAATCAGCGGGTCAACGACTGCCTTCACCCCCGCGGAACTGGAAAAATCGTCGACGATCTTTCCATAAGCCGCCGCTACGCTGTGCCACGACGCGCCTGTAGCGAAGGCGATGATGGGGAAATGCACAACGTCAGGCGGCAGATACGGCTCGCGCGAATCGATGCCGTCAATCGGCCCCACATCGAACGTGAGCGTCACGCGCCCGGCCGCTTCTGTGCGCACCGGCCTCACATCGGGCAATAGAAACAATTCGGTCCGCATGGGCAGCGACGCAGGTGCGTCGAAGACCACTCGGCTGTGCGCCACCATCACGTCTTCCTGCCCCAGTTCGATGCGCCCCACGCGCCCCGGAGCAAACTGCGGCTCAGTCTCGGTCTCTGTGTACTCCTCCTCCACCACCACGCCCGGCGCGATGGCCGGAAATGGCGCGCGCAGCCGCTTGCCATCGCTGTAGGTTTTGTAGTCGCCTCCGCGCGCCGGCGCCTCGGTCACCGTGTTCGGGTCGAGCTCGTGCACCGTGTAGTCCGGCTCGATCACGCGGGCGCGAATCACCGGCCGCGACTCGTGCCACGGCTCCCAGCTCACTGAAAGAGAATCCCAGTTCTCGGCGCCTTTCTGCGTCAGCACCTTATAGATAACGCGGCCCACATGATTCATTCGACCCGAATCGTCGAAGGTATAGCTCTCGTCTTCCACCAGTTCGATAACATTGGCGCCGTCGGGTACGGGCACGGCCGATACGGCCTCGTACAGCGTTTTGGGATCGACGGAAAAGTCCGGCGCAGCCCAGGGTTCGACAGCCGCCGCCGGCGTCGATGCCGGGGCCGGAGCATCGGGCAACTGTGCATGTGCGGCGGCGGCAATCGCGCACGCCATTGAGCAAAGGAGAAGACAGCGGAAAACTCGTCGCGCACAACAATGGGACAAGGGGCACCCGGCAGAATGGATTGTGAACACAACGGTAAATTGCGCGAGACGGAAGCGCAAGCAGACGCGAAGCGCCGCGCTTTCTCCGCGCGGTTAAGGCCGCGCCATTCGCCTAATCAAGCTTCGGCTATACTGGTCCCGGAGCGGCCGATGGATAACCAAAGTGGCACCGCCGGAAACAGGTTTTGCGCCCACTGCGGGGCGCCCCTCATCCCCAACGCAGGATTTTGCGGCTCGTGTGGGCAGCGCGTCGAGCTGCTCGAAACCCAGCCCGTTCCACCAACTCCAATGCCGCCGGCTCCTCAGAGTCCTCCGGATCAGCCAGCCAACGTGGCTGGAACCAACCCGCAAGGGCTGAAGTGCCCACGCTGCGGTTCCACTCAGATCCAAACCGCGAAGCGAGGCTGGAAGTGGACAACCGGCATGATCGGCAGCGGCAGCCTGGTAGCCACCTGTATGCAGTGCGGGAACAAGTTTTAGCCCGGGCGGCACGGTTCCGTCGTGTTCTCAGCCGGCCCTCCGCGCCTCCGCTGCAATCTTCCTCAACTCCGGCAGAATCTTTCCCAGCGCCACTGGAGCCGCGTCGCGCGTTCCCAGCGCAAAGTACACATCCCGATAATGCCGGTAAAGCTGCTCATAGACTGCGGCCGATTTTTGATCCGGCTCGACCGTGCGTAGCCGCAGGCAAACGGCGGCCTGCGCCTCTTCGATGGTCTTGTATGCTCCGGCCGCGATCAGCGCGAAGATCCCCGACCCAAGGCTCGTCGGAATCCCCGCCGGCACCAGCACCGGCTTGTTCAGCACGTTCGCATACACGCGGTTCAGCACTTCGTTCTTCTGCGGAATGCCGCCCGCATTAATCACGCGGTCGATCTTCACTCCATGCTCCGCCATCCGCTCCAGAATGATGCGCGTGTGAAATGCCGTCCCCTCGATCGCCGCGAACAGTTCGTCCTGCGCGGTGTGCACCAGGTTCCAGCCCAGCGTTACGCCGCCCAGCTCGGGATTCACCAGCACCGTCCGGTCGCCGTTGTCCCAGCTCAATCGCAGCAGCCCGGTTTGCCCAGCCTTGTAGGCGTCAAGTCCCTCGCTCAGCGCGGCCACCGTGGTTCCCGCGCGCTTGGCGATGGCGTCAAAGATGTCGCCCACCGCGGATAGACCCGCCTCGATCCCCGTGTACTGCGGATGCACGCTTCCCGGCACGACGCCGCATACGCCCGGAACCAGTTCTGCCTGGCGCGCCATGGCAATGATGCACGTCGACGTGCCGACAACATTTACCGCGTCGCCCTCGCGGATGTTGGAGCCGATCGCGTCCCAGTGCGCGTCGAACGCTCCCACGGGAATCGGAATTCCAGCGCGCAGTCCCAGCTCTGCCGCCCACCTCGGGGAAAGTTTTCCTGCCAGGTGATCGCTGGTCAGATATTCGCCGCCCATCTTCGCTCGAACTCCTGCAAACAGCGGATCGACCGCCACCAGGAATTCCTCGGGCGGCAGGCCGCCCCACTTCTCGTTCCACATCCACTTGTGGCCCATGGCGCAAACGCTGCGCTTCAGCGCATTCGGATCTGTTACGCCGCAAAGCGTCGCCGCCACCATGTCGCAGTGTTCGAGCGCCGTTACCAGCCGCTCGCGTTTCTCCGGGTTGTGCCGCAGCCAATGCAGCAGCTTCGCGAATCCCCACTCATGCGAATAAACGCCTCCGCACCACTCAATGCCTTCGAATCTCAGCTCATGCGCCTTGCGCGTGATCTCCTCCGCCTCGGCGAACGCGCGATGATCGCACCACAGGTAGTATTCGTCGAGCGGCTCCAGACCCTCGCCCACGGGAATCACGCTCGATCCCGTTGTGTCGAGCGCAATCGCGGCCACCTGCGCGCCATCGATGCCCGTCGACTTCAGCGCGTCCTTCGTTGCCGCGGCCAGCGCGGCCATCTGGTCGGCGTGCGACTGCGTTGCGTAATTTGGATCTTCTCGCTTGCGGTGCAGCGGATAGTTGGCCGACGCGGTCCCGATCGGCCCCTTCTTGCTGTCGACTAAAGTCACGCGAACGCTGAGTGTGCCGAAATCCACTCCGGCAACGATGGCCATAAGAAACTCTCCTCAAGTAAACGCTTCCTGATTCGCCCCTCAGACTACACCATCGCCCCGTGCCATCGCTCGGAGCCGGACTTTTCGCGCTTCATTTCTTTGAGCCATGCAGCGCCGCCCCGCCCGGCGCTCCATCCACGACCGCCGCGTGCGCCAACTCCGGAGGCGGGGCATTGTCCTGATTTTTGACGAGGATCGTGATGCGCCGGTTCGACGGATCGAAGGGGTTGCTTTTGACGCGCAGCATCTGGTCTGCGAAGCCGCGCACCTGCGTCACCTGGTCCGCGCGCACGCCATTCTGTTGCAGCAGCCGCCGCGCGGAGTTGGCACGATCCGCTGAAAGCTCCCAGTTGCTGTAATTCGCGTCGGTCGAGTACTGCGCCGCATCCGTGTGGCCCTCGATCAGCAATTGATTGGGCAGAGTCTTCAGTTCCGCCGCCAGCAGCACCAGCAGTTCCTGCCCGTTGGGGCTCAGTTGCGCGCTGCCGCTCTGGTAGAACGTTCCGTTCTTGTCTTCGATCAACTCGATACGCAGCCCCTCGGGCGTGATCGTGATTTCAATCTGCTTGCTCAGCTTCTCCAGTTCCTTTTTGGCCTTGATCTCTTGTTCGAGCTTTTGCTTCAACTCCGCCAGCCGCTTCGCGTTTTCGTCGTTCTGTACCACTTCAACGCCGTTTCCCGCCATCGTCGTTCCCAGCAGGTTCGCTGTGCCCCTCGGATCATTGAAGTATCCGGCCACAGCTTTTTTCACTGGATCGTTCTGCGCCATCAGCCACAGCACGATGAAGAGCGCCATCATCGCGGTTACAAAGTCGGCATACGCCACTTTCCACGCGCCGCCATGGTGGCCGCCGTGACCACCCTTTTTCTTGATCACGATAATGGGTTGTGTCTTCGCCGCCATTGACCCCGCCAGCCCTATTCCCTATTCCCTTTTCCCTATTCCCTGCTTTTACGCCGCCGCCGCTGGCGCTGCTTCCACCGGCTCGGTCTTGTTCTTGCAGTTCTTCTCCATCTCGTCAAAGCCCGGCCGCGCGTACGCGGGAATCGCGCGCCGCCCCATCTCGATCGCAATCATCGGCGCCGAGCCCTTCAGAAACGCCAACAGCAGCACGCGCAGCACGTGCAGATAATCGTTGTGCTCGTCGGCCAGCTTCTTCATGCTGGCGGCCAATGGCCCTACCAGGCCGTAACAAAGCAGAATCCCGAGAAAAGTCCCCACCAGCGCCGCCGCCACGTGTTTGCCAATCTCCTCAGGAGGACCGCCCAGCGAGCCCATCGTGATCACCACGCCCAGCACCGCCGCCACAATCCCCAGCCCCGGAAGCGAATCGGCAACCGTGGTCAGCGAATCGGCCGGCTGCACCGCCGATTGATGGTGCACTTCCATGTCCAGTTCCATCATCTGGTCCATGTCGAACGGTTCCACGCCGCCCGTGATTGCCGTGCGCAGCGTGTCGCACACAAAGTCCAGGGCGTGATGATCGCTGAGAAACTCCGGATAGTTCTTGAAGATCACGCTCTCGCTCGGCTTCTCCACGTCCATCTCTACCGCCAGCAATCCCTCTTTGCGCACCTTGTTCAGGAACTGGTACATCATCTTCAGCGTGCTCAGGTAGCGCGCCTTGGTGAAGGGCGAGCCCTTCAGCGACGCCAGTAGCCCCGCCACAATGTCCTTCAGGATGCGCAACGGGTTCGCCACCAGCAGTGTGCCCGCCGCTGCGCCGCCAATGATGAGCAGTTCGGCAGGTTGCATCAGGACAAGAAGGTGCCCCTTCTCCATCAGGAAGCCCGCGATGATCGCGGCGAACACCACAACGATGCCTATGATGGCAAACATGTTCGCTCCTCCACCGGGGGCGCGGCCTCGTCTGCCGCTGCAATAGTTGTCCGGTTACCCCCCGTCCGGCTGCTCGTTTCCATCGCCCGTTGCGCGCGCCCCAGCAGTTGCGCCAGCGTTTCCGTGCCATCGCCGCCGGCCTGTGCCGCGCCAATGCTTACCGTGAGCGACACGCGGTCGCCCCACCAGCGAAAGTCGGCCGTCCGCGCCAGGCCGGCCAATGTGTGCGCGTGAGACCCCAGCATCTCCGCGCTGCGCTCATGCGCCAAGATCAGAAACTCGTTGTCGCCCCATCGGCTCATCTCCTCAGCCGGCCGCAACCCAAGAATCAGCGCGTGCCGCACCTTTTCGAGCATCGCGTCGCAGGCGCTCACACCGTGCGTCTTGCGCAACTCCTCCGCCTGATCCACTCCGATCCACAAAACGCTGAACGGGGGCCCGCCGCGCTTGAAGTCGTCAAACTCCGTTTGCAACCGTTCTTCGAACTCCTCCCGGGCCTCAATTGCACCCGCGTCGTTGCAGCTCTCTCCGTGCGGCAGCGCATCCAGGCTCTCAGCGGGATGAAAAAGTGCCGCACCGCCAATTCGTCCGCCCAGTTCGTCACGCAAGACAAGATATCGAGCGATCACGGGAACCCCGTGGCCAAGCTTGTGCTTCGCCCGCACCAGCGCGCGCCGGGTCGCTCCACTGGCATCGCGTCCAGGCGCGTCCGCGGATTCGTCAAGCAACAGTTCTTCGAGCCCTTCGGGAAGCCGCCGCCCAAGCACGTCGATCGCAGCATAGCCGGTGATGCTCTGTGCTGCCTGGTTCCACAGCACCACCTCGCCCTCCAGGCCCACCAGGGCAACTCCCTCGGGGACGGCGTCGAACGCGGCTTCGAGCAGTTCGTTGCAGCTGGCCATTCAATCCTCTTCTCTATCGCTCATTCAGGTTCCATCGCTGCCCGGCTTCGGCCGCACGTCTGGCTTTCGCGCACACCGCTTCCGAGTTCGGCTCCTCCTTCATCAATCGGCGCAATTCCGCCCAACTTCAAGGAGGCCTTCCGCATTAAGAGGATCTAAGTGTGGAAAAGGAAGAGAATCGTTGGACGCGACGCCGCGCGACATTCAGCATGACCTTAACTTGCTGATCTACCGACTCGCTGATTCGCTGGCTCGCTGACCTGCTAACTTGCTGACTCGACGATCTGCCGGCTCTACTGGTAGCTCCGCACCCACTCCAGAATCGACCGCACCGCAATGCCACTCGGCCCTTTGGCGATGAATGGCCGCGAATCCTCGACCCACGCAGTGCCCGCGATATCGAGATGGATCCATGGCGTGTCCTCGGCAAAAACGTGCAGGAACTCCGCCGCAAGAATGGCCCCGCCCCATCGTCCGCCCGTGTTCTTGATGTCGCCGATATCCGATTTGATCAAGTCCGCATACGCGTCGCCCAGCGGCAGCCGCCAGAATTTTTCTCCGGATATTGCCAGCGCCGACTCGAATTTTTCGTACGCCGCATCGTCGTTTGAGAACGCGCCCGCGGTGATCTTGCCTAGCGCGACCGAGATCGCCCCGGTCAGCGTGGCCGCATCGATCAGGTGCGTCGCTCCCATCTGCCGCGCGTACGTCAGCCCGTCGGCCAGCACCAGCCGACCTTCAGCGTCGGTGTTGATGATCTCGATGGTCTTTCCCGACATCGCCGTCTGCACGTCGCCTGGTTTTTGCGCCGTGCCCGAAGGCATGTTTTCTGCGGCGCAAATGACCGCGACCACCCGCACCTTCGGCTTCAGCAGCGCAATCGCGCGCATCGCCCCGATCATCGCCGCTCCCCCGGCCATGTCGTACTTCATCCTCTCCATGTTGTCCGCCGGCTTGATCGAAATCCCGCCCGTATCGAACGTGATCCCCTTGCCCACGAGGCCGAGCACTGGGCCGTCCTTCGCACCCTCCGGCTCATAACGCAACACGATCAGCGCCGGCGGCTCGGGCGAGCCCTGCGATACGCTCCAGAATGCACCCATCTTCAGCTCGTGCAGTTTTTCCGTGGAATGGACTTCCCAGCCCAGTCCCACTTCCTGCGCCATCATCGCGGCCCGCTGCCCCAGAATGGTCGGCGTCAGCTTGTTGCCCGGCTCGTTCACCAGCGAACGCGCAAAGTTCTGGCTCTCGCCGATCACTGCGCCCTCGGCGAACGCCGCTTCAACGCCGGCGCGATCCGCCTCGCCCGCAACCGCAAGCGTGAACAACTGAATGCTTTGGTCCTTGCGATCGCTCCGGTAGGTGTCGGCGTCGAAGTCGCCTACAAATGCGCCTTCCACCGCAGCCCGAACGACAGCTGCACCGCGCAGCCCCTCGGAAGAAGGCTGTGCAAGCACCACTTCGCGAATCCCACGCGGCTTAGCAAAACGCACCGCCGTTCCCGCAGCATCGCGCGCCGAGTGCGCGGTCGCTTTGGACAGCTTCCCCAGCCCCACAATCAGCAGCCGTTTGGCCGCGATTCCCGCCGGCGCGTGCAGCAGAACCGTTTCGTTGGCGCCAGCCTTGTACTCGCCGGTCCCGAGTACCCCGTCCGCGGCGGCCCGGACAGCCGGATCGGTGGTCAGCAGAGTCGGTTGTGGCTTGGCGTCTGGGCCTTTGGCGGTTTGGGTGTCGGCGGCTAAAACAGCCAGCAATTCAGTGGCGATCCCCGCAATCGGGGCAAAGGCAAGCTCAGTTCGCATAGTGCCCATTCTTCACGGAACGCTTGGCTTGTGGCAAATCCGCACGGATGGCGACGCGCACCCCTGCCTCTCTGCCCGGGTATCCAGAACGGCCGCCCTCTCGCTCTCACGGGGCCAAGCTGGGAGTTAGAAGCTAAGAGCTAAAAGCTGCTTTACCGGCTGTTTCTATGCTTGTTCGCCTTGATCGCCGAACTTGCCTCGCGGTCGGCCTCGCGCCTCCGCTCCGTCTCCCGTTTATCCCAATCCTGCTTGCCTTTGGCCACGGCAAGTTCGCACTTCACCCTGCCGTTGCGGAAATACAGCCGGGTCGGGATGAGCGTATGCCCCTTGATCTGCGTCTTGGAGAGTAGCTTGCGGACCTCTTCGCGGTGCAGAAGCAGTTTCCGTGTGCGTGTTTCTTCGTGGTTGGCGATGTTGCCATGAGAATAAGGCCCGATATGCATATTCAAAAGGAACGCCTCGCCATCCTTGATCAACCCGTAGGAGTCTTTCAGGTTGGCCTTGCCCTGGCGGATGGATTTGACTTCCGTCCCGCGCAGCGCCACGCCGGCCTCGAATTTCTCCAACAAAAAATAATTGTGGCTGGCAGCGCGGTTGTGCGCCGCGTCGCGTTGGCCGCTGGCCACAGGATCGCGGGGTTTCGCCGGGTTTTTGGCCGCCGGGGTGCCCTTCGCGGCGATAACGTGGGTGGTTTGGCGGGCCATGGTCAGGCTTCCTTGAATTCTCATCGTAGCATCGGCGCGGCTTCAGGCTGCTTTCAATGGGCTGCAACGGAGCTTTGCTAGAATGAGGGAGCGTTTTTCCCGGGAAGTTCGGCAGAATGAATTGCATCCGGACGCCCGCTGCGGCCAGCAGAAACCTGCCGCAGCGTGCCAATTCAGGCCCCCGGCAATGCCCCCTTTGCCACGTTTTCAGAGTCGCTCTTTGGCCGTTTTTTGGAGTCGTATGAACCATCGCACCCATCCACAAGCCGCTGTTCGAACCATGACCTCGCGATGGTCACTCGTCCTCGCGCTTCTTTTGGCTGTCGCCGGCATCGGCGTATGCGCGGTTCGCCTTTACGCGGAATCGGCCAACTCGGACTTCAAGCAGGCACAGTCCGCCGAGGCCCGGGAAGACTACGACACGGCCTTCGATCTTTACCAGAAGGCCTACAATCGCGACCCCAAGGACGCGCGATTCAAAATCGCCCTCGCCCGCATCCGCACCACCGACTCCTCGTTGCACGTCACCAAGGGCCGCAAGTTGCTGCAATCGGGCGACGCGCAAGGCGCTCTTTCTGAGTTCCTTCATGCCGCCGAGATCGACCCCGGCAACGAGGCCGCGCAGCAGGAGATTGCCCGCGTGCGCCAGCGGCAGGGCGCCAGCGCGCCGGCCCCTGAAATCGGTTTGCCCCAACCTTCGGGCGAGGAGCAGGAACTGGATCAGGTTGAAGCTCCGCCGGAGCTCCGCCCGCTCACCAACGAGCCCCTTTCGCTGCACATGGCCGAGGACGCCAAAGTGGTTTACCAGGCCATCGCCAAAGCCGCCGGCGTCAATGTGCTCTTCGATCCCGATTTCAACTCCAAGCGCATCCAGGTTGATCTCAATAACGTTTCCCTCCTCGACGCCCTGCGCATCGTCGGCGTCATGTCCGACACCTTCTGGCGTCCCGTCACCGCGAATACCATCTTCGTCGCGCAGAACTCCCGCACCAAGCGCCAGGAGCTCGACGAACAGGCCGTGCAAACCTTCTATCTGACCAACGCCTGGCAGCAGAATGACCTCAACGATGTGCAGACTGCTCTGCGCAACGTGATGCCCAACGCCAAGGTCTACGGCGTGCAAAGCCAGAACGCCATCGTCATGCGGGCGACGCCCGACGAGCTCCTCCTGGCCCAGCAGCTCATCGACGATCTCGACAAGGCCCGCGGCGAAGTCGTGGTCGACATCGCCGTCCTTGAAGTGAGCAAGAACTGGGAGCGAAATCTGGGTATGTCGTGGCCGAGCAGCTTTGGAGTTTCGCTGCAGCCCAACTGCGCGGCAACCAACAGTTGCAGTTCGACCACCTCCAGCAGCACTACCGGCAGCTCCTCCACCAGCACCGTCAGCCCCACTCTCTACAATCTTGCCCACCTCAACTCCACTGATTTCGCTGTAAGCGTCGGGTCGGCCACTCTGAATCTGTTGCTCACCGATAACAACACCAAGGTCCTGCAAAGCCCTCGCATCCGCGCTACCGACGCTCAAAAAGCCACCATGAAGATCGGTTCGCGGATCCCCATCGCCACCGGCTCTTATCAAACCGGCGCCGCCACCGCGCTCGTCGACTCCCTGGTCAATACGCAGTTTCAATATCAGGACGTCGGCGTCAACATCGAGATGACGCCCAGCATCCACTACGACCACGACGTTACCCTCAAGATCAAGATCGAGGTCTCCGCCGAAAGCGGCACTGAAACCATCAGCGGCGTCACCGAGCCCATCATCTCGCAGCGCGTTGTCGACCAGACCATCCGTTTGCGCGAAGGCGAAGCCAGCATCCTGGGTGGAATTCAGAACAACCAGGAACAGAACAACTGGAACGGCATTCCCGGCCTGAGTGCGATTCCCGTTCTCAAGTACCTCTTTGGTTCCAGAGATCGCATCGTTCAGGATGACGATATCGTTTTCGTCATCGTGCCCCACATCGTCCGCTCGCAGGAGCTGGATCAGGCCAATCTGCGTGAGATTGACACCGGCTCGGGCCAATCTATTGATCTTCGGTATACCGGCGCCGGCGCTCCTGCTCCCTCCGCCGCTACTCCGGTTCAGCCCGCCGTGATGAACCGGCCTGTCATGGGCTCCATTCCCGCCGAGAGCGCCGTCGAGGCTGCACCGGCGATGCTGGCGCAGTTGCGCTCCGACATGGCTTCCAATGGGGGTCCAAACTCGACCGCCCAGACCGCCGCGACAGCGCCGAATGCTGCTTCGCAGGCCGCTTCGCCGGTCGCCGCCCCCACGCCCACTCCGCCGCCGGCTCTTCCGCCGCCCGCATCGGCGCAGCCTCCAGCGTCCGCTGCACCCGCCGCCGCGGCCCCCGCTCCTGCGCCTGTGCCATCTTCCGCCGGCGCCGCATTCGCGCTCAATCCGCCCACTGCGCCGCCGGCTTCGGGCGGGACCTTCCAGGTTCCCGTCGTGTTGAATGGCGCTGCCGATGTCGCTTCCGTCGCGCTCCAATTCCATTACGATCCGGCAAAACTTCAGCTCGTCAACGTCTCTCCCGGCGACTTCCTCAGCCGCGATGGTCAGGCTGCGCCTCCCATTCACGCCGACCAACCCGCCGGGAATCTTGTTGTCGGCATTTCGCGGCCGCCGGGAACACACGGCATCTCCGGCGCCGGCGTGGTCTGTGTCCTCACTTTCCAGGCCAAGGCTTCGGGCCCCAGCGATCTGGCCATCACCCGCGCCTCCATTGTTAACGGCGCACAACAGCAGTTGCCGGTCGCAAGCGCGCAAACCAGCATCGTCGTCAAGTAGGTAACAGCGCCGATGAGCCTTAGCTCCCAAATCGTAGCGCCGGTCTCCAGACCGGCTGTCGTGCGGGCGTCCACGCCCACACCGGCTTGGCGTCATCCCGCGCGCTCCGCCGAACGCGGCCTCACGCTCGTCGAACTGATCGTCACCGTCTTCATCCTTACCATTCTCTCTACGGCGGCACTCCCCCTGGTCCGTTTCCAGGTCAAGCGGCAAAGGGAGCGCGAGCTTCGCTTCGATCTGTGGGAGATGCGCGACGCCATCGACAAATACAAGGACGCGGCCGACAAAGGCGCCTTCCAGACCAAGGTGGAGAGCCAGAACTACCCTCCCGATCTGGATACGCTGGTGAATGGCGTCGACGTGCAAGGCAAGAAGCTCAAGTTTCTGCGCAAGATCCCGGTCGACCCGATGACAGGCAATACAGACTGGGGAATGCGCTCCATGCAGGACGATCCGGACTCCGACTCCTGGGGCGGCCAGAGCGTCTTCGACGTCTATTCGAAATCCCAGGGCACGGCCCTGGACGGCACGAAGTATTCAACATGGTGAAATGAGGGGTGCCCCAGGTCCTTCGCATTTGGGGACCGGGGATAGCGACAAGCTGATTTCGAAGGATCAAGCATTTGCGCAACCGACGCTCACAATCCGGCTTCACGCTCATCGAGCTGATCATCGTCATGACGATCATCGCCATCCTGGCCACGCTCGCTGTCCCCTACTTCGCCGCGGCCATCAAGCACGCGCGCGAAGCAGTCCTGCGTGAAGATCTTCAAACCATGCGCATGGCCATCGATTCCTACACCATGGATAAGCAGAAGGCCCCGCAGTCGCTCGACGATCTGGTTCAGGAAGGCTACCTCAGGGCCATCCCCGAGGACCCCATGACCCACAGCAAAGATACCTGGGTCACCGACACCAGCGACGCCATGTACTCCATCGACGAAACCGAATCCGGAATCAACGATGTCCATTCTGGTTCCGATGAGCAAGGTTCCGACGGCCAGGCCTACTCCGCTTGGTAGATTCTGAATAGAATGCTCAATCGAAAGCTGTCATCCTGAGCGAAGGCCGTCTGCCGTGGCGGACGGCCGCATTCGAAGGACCTGCATTTGCCTTTCGCCGGAGGAATGTCTATGCATGCCCATCGCGGATTTGCCATACTGGCGCTCGTCGCCGCACTCTGCGCCGGCCTTCACGCCCAATCCTCCTCGTCCATCTCCATCCGCTTGCTCGATGGCAAAACCGGCCTGCCTGTTAAGGCCTCCAACTTCCTCGTGCGCGTCGACCACAATGACACCGTGCACTCCGACTGGGTCAAGATCAACGACGACGGCAGCGTGATCGTCGCCCTTCCTTCTGACGCCAAAGAAGTCTCCGTGAAGGCGACCTATGACATGGGTATGGACACCTACATCAACTGCGATACCGCCAAAGAGAGCGACAAGGAACGGAATGTCTGGTATTCCATCGCGACCATTCTCAGCACTGGGATCGTCGCGCCCGATGAGTGCGCAAGGGCCGCCTTCAAACCCAAGCCCGGCGAGTTCCTCTTCTTTGTCCGCAAGCGCAGTTGGCACGACGATCTCGAGCAATAGCATCGATACCGCCGAAACTGGGTGCCCCATGCTTCGCCTTGTTTCCGGCGAAGGGTAGGATAGCTCCATCTCAATTTTCGTAATTTCATCCTGGGCGAGTTCCGCTTTAGCGGGACGAATCGAAGGATCTGCGGTTATTTCTTGTTCTCATTGCCCGTCCATGCGCACCCGCAACAGAAGAGTGGAGTGCGGACTCGCCAACTCGCGGACTCGCTGACTCGCTGAAATGCTGGCTCGCTCGCTAAGATAGTCTCTTGGCACCCGAACCTCCATTGCCGCCGCCTCTTGACTTCCTCGTGCATGTCGCAAGCGCCTACACTGCGCTGGTCGCGTCCCCGCACGCTCATCCGGAAACGGGCCTCGGCGGCAAGCTGTTCTACGCGGGAGAAGCTGACGATGCGAGCCGCGCGCTCCTTGTCGCCGCCAATATCGCCGGCGCTGCGACACTCGCCGCAACCGCCGATCGTGCCGCGCAAAAGCAGGCCCTCCGCGACGGCGTTGCCGACTTCGTCGTCAACAACCTCGACGAAGCCCTGCGCATTCTGAAAAATCAACTCCGCAAGCGCGAGACCGTCGCGGTCCTGGTCGCCCTGCCGCCATCAGAGGTCGAGAGTGAAATGAACGACCGCGGCGTCTCGTCCGATCTTTCGCGGGGCGATATCCCCGTCGAGCTATCCCACGAGGCGCTCGTGCTTCAAGAGGTCGAGGAGACGGAAGTCGACCTCGGTAAGATACCCGTCCTCTTGACTTGGCGCGTCGACTCCGCTCTGCCCAGAGATCTCGCCAAACTCGATGAAATCGCGCTCGCCTGTCTCGACCCCGGAGACTGGAAGTCCCGCCGCTGGCTGCGCCTCGCCCCGCGCTATCTCGGCCGCATGGCGCAAGGCCTTCGCCTTCTCGACTGCAATCGCGAGTTTGCCGCCTGCTTCATCAAACACGTTCGCCAATCTGCCAGCCTCGCCGAAATCGCCTTTGCCTTTGAAATCTCCGCGCAAACATCCGGCGACCTCCCAGATCAGTTCCGCTTCGACCCCACCATCCCCTGACCCGCGAACCCTCTGATCCCTGACCCCTGATCCCTGCTCCATGCTTCTTACTCCCTGTTCTCTCGTCCCGCCGCCTCCGCAATCTTCCCCCACAACTCCGGAATGCCCAATCCTGTCTTCGCCGAAACCGGCAAAATCTCCGCGACGTCAAGCCCTCGCTTCAGCGCCGCCAGGTTGCGTGCACGCTCGTTTCCGCTCAACCGGTCCGCCTTCGTCGCCACCACCAGAAATTCGCAGCCCGCACTGCGCAGCCAGTCAAACAATTGCCGGTCGTTCGGCCGCGCCGGCACATTCGAGTCCACCAGGCAGATGCAGATCGCCAGCGTCTCGCGCATCGCAAGGTAGGGCTCGATAAACTTTGGCCACTCCGCTGAAATCGACTTCGAAATCTTCGCGTAGCCGTAGCCCGGCAAATCCGCGAAGATCATCTCGCTTCCACGGCGTCCGTCCGAAACCAGAAAGAAGTTGATGGCACGCGTTCGTCCCGGCGTCGACGAGACCTTCGCTGCCTTCGCGCCCACGAGCGCGTTCAGCAGGCTCGACTTGCCTACGTTCGACCGCCCCAGAAACGCGATCTCCGGCACGCTCGCCTTGGGAAACTCCACCGCCGAAACCGCTGGGCGCAGGAACTGTGCCGTCCATCGCATCGCGCGCAACCTCTCTCATCAGTCTACGGGGCGATTCCTGCCAGCGCTCTCTGGTTCGCGAGCGCCGCCAGGGGTTGGCCCTGCGGTCTTGGGAATCGGACCTGCGGCCGCTATGCCCATCGCCTTGAAAAAGGCGGGCCTGACCCTTGAACCAATCGATCTCTTTGAATTAAACGAAGCGTTCGCCGCGCAATCGATCGTGGTCGCGCGCAAGCTCGGTCTTGACCCCGTCAAAGTCAACGTAAGCGGCGGCGCCATTGCGCTCGGACATCCCATCGGCGCTTCAGGCGCTCGCGTGCTCGTGACGCTGATTCACGCTCTCAGGAGGCTTGAGAGGGCTATGGTGTCGCCAGCCTTTGCATCGGCGGTGGCATGGGAATCGCAATCGTGATCTCGGCTGAATGAGAAGGGCGGCGGTAATGGAATTATCCTGTGGGGAAGTTCGACGCCTGCCTGCGCAGCGCTTTTGCGAGCGCGGCGAGACACGCGGGGCGTAACTGCCGGCCGGGCCGGAGAATCGGGCACGTTGGATTCTGGTAGTACCCGAGAGAGGGCGAGAACGTGAATAAAGTAGTCAATTCTCCAGATGCCGCGGTTGCAGATTTTCGCGATGGCATGACCGTCATGCTCGGCGGCTTCGGATTGTGCGGAATCCCCGAGAATCTGATTGCGGCTGTCATTCGCAAGGGAGTGAAAGGGCTGCACACCATCAGCAACAACATGGGTGTCGACGGATTCGGGATGGGCCTGATGCTTGAGGCTGGAATGATCGCATCTCATGTCGGCAGCTACGTGGGCGAAAACCGCTTGCTTGAGAAACTGGTCATCGCCGGCGAACTGCACCTGACTCTCATTCCGCAGGGCACGCTCGCGGAGCGGATTCGCGCCGGCGGCGCAGGCATCCCGGCTTTCTACGTTCCCGCCGGAGTCGGCACGGTTGTGGCCGAAGGCAAGGAAACGCGCGAGTTTAGTGGCAAATCCTACCTGATGGAGCACGCTTTGCACGCTGACGTTTCGCTCATCAAAGCCTGGAAAGCGGACCGTCACGGCAATCTTGTCTACCGGGAAACGACTCGCAATTTTAATCCGGCAATGGCCACAGCCGCGGACCTGACGATTGTCGAGGTCGAAGAACTCGTGGAACCGGGAGAGTTGAACCCGGATGAAATTGTGACTCCGGGGATCTATGTTGACAGGGTCGTCGAGGGACCGGAGTTCAAGAAGCCCGTCGAGTGGCGCTTCATTAAGGAGCATGCGCAGCCATGACCGGGAACGATGCGGCATCGCCGGAAGCTCCATTCATGTTGGTTGGCAAGACTGCCATTGTGACCGGAGGCGCAAGAGGAATCGGAAGGGCCGTCGTCAAACGGCTCGTGTCCGCGGGTGCGAAGGTACTCGCATGCGATCTGGATAATGAGGCGTTGCAGCAGATGCAGGCCTCCGTCGGCAACCCGGACAGTGTCGCAACCATCGCCGGCGATCTGATGGATGCTTCGTTTCCGCAACAGGTCGTCGATGCCGCACTCGAAGCCTTCCACTCGATCGACATCGTCGTCAATTGCGCCGGTTTCAGTTGGGACAGCGTCATCCAGAAAACCTCTGACGAGCAGTTCTTGGCCATGTTGAATATTCACATCGTCGCGCCGTTCCGCCTGCTGCGCGCAGCTTCCAATTACCTTCGCGAAACCGCCAAGCGCGAGATCGCCGGCGGCCAGCGCGTGATGCGCAAAGTCGTCAACATCACTTCCATTTCCGGGACCGATGGCAATCCCGGCCAGGCAGGCTACGCGGCAGGAAAAGCTGGAGTGATTGGCCTGACCAAGACTCTGGCCCGGGAATGGGGCCGGTACAACATCAACGTGAACGCGGTTGGCTTCGGCCTCATCCAGACGCGCATGACCCAGCCGCTCAAACCCGAAGGGAAAATCAACATGGGCGGCAAGGACATACCGATCGGTGTCCAACCCGCAATGCTCGATTCCATCGCCGCCGCTTGCCCGCTGGGACGCATCGGTTCTCCTGAGGAGGCAGCCGGCGCCGTGCTCTTTTTCTGCTCTCCGCTTTCGGACTACGTGACTGGCGAAGTGCTCATCTGCAGCGGTGGATATCATTTCTGACGCGACGGCGCAGTCGCGCTTATGGTTCTGTCCCGAACGAAATGTCGGGGAGGGGTATCAAGGTGAACGGTAAAGAGCTTATCGCAACGCGAATCGCCCGGGAACTGAAAGACGGCTTCTATGTCAACCTTGGTATCGGCCTGCCCACAATGATCGCAGCGTGTGTGCCGGCCGGAATCGAAGTCATCTTTCAATCGGAGAATGGCCTTTTGGGGATTGGCCCACCGCCCACTCCGGATCAGGAAGATCCCGATTTAATCAACGCCGGCAAACAACCGGTGACGGTCCTTCCCGGTTCCAGTTTCTTCTCGAGCGATCAGGCGTTTGCCATGATCCGCGGCGGCCATATGGACATGAGCATCCTGGGAGCCATGCAGGTCTCCGGCCGCGGCGATCTTGCCAACTGGACGATTCCAGGAAAGATGGTGAAAGGCATGGGCGGAGCGATGGACCTTGTAGCCAGTGCCGCCCATGTCATTGTCGCGATGGAGCACAATGCCAAGGACGGAGCCGCGAAGATCGTCGAAGAGTGCTCGTTGCCTCTGACCGGAAAAGGCGTCGTGCACGACATCGTGACCGAACTCGGCTGGTTCCACGTGTCCGCCGAAGGACTTGTGATGCAGGAGATCGCTGAAGGCGTGACGAAAGAAGCTGTAGAAAACCGGACCGGTTGCCAGGTGCACTTTTCTCGAGATCTCCGCCCGATGCTTCCGTTCTAGACTTACCGCTTTGGAAGACCGATAACGAGCGCGGGCGCGCAGCCGAAGTCCGTGGGCGGAATCATGGATCTGTGCACGCAGGTTCAGCCCGCGTTCGAAGACTCGAAATCAATCCATCGAGAAATGATTTGGTGCCGAAGAAGGGACAATCGCTGCCAGTGCCAAGTCGTTGCAGATTAATAGGTTAGAAAGCGCATAGCGCAAGCTTGATAAATCTGCCTTCCGATTCGGTATTTCATGGAGAGCCTTACAACAGCCAACCATACTATGGTCGCTGCCGATTGTAGGGTATCCAACACTGGAGCAATTCCCGATGGCAAATTCAGCAAGTCTCGTGCGCTACGCCCGTCTTTCCGGCGTCGGCTGGCGGCGGGGCACATTAGTGCAAGGAAAGAACGGGCGCATCAAGCCGAATGCAGTTCTTTGCGGCGGTGTCGAATATACGGTCGAACCCGACAATGGCGTGTTTCAAATTCGCCAGTCCAAGAACGGCAAGAGCATCTACACCAACTGCGGCACTGACCTTGAAACTGCCCTCGCAAGGCTGTCTCAGATTCAGGCGAAGGCTAGTTGGGCTAGGGAGCACTTGCGTAGCCGATTTGAAGCTTGTTATCCATTCCATCCGGCCACTCTCTCCGTTTTCCATCGCAAATGGCAGTCGCTTCGCCAGTTCCAGCAGACTCGTGGCGCATTGGCGATGTTTGCTCAGTGGATTTCGTACGTATACAAAGACTCGCACGTCAAGGCCCGAAACGAACCTCTCATCACCATTGGTTCGGCACCGCTCGAATCACCGTCTTTCCGTGCTGCTGTACTCGGACAGCTTGGCGAGAGCCGATTGGATTTCATGCATTGCAGTGGCAAAGATTGGGGGTCTCACCAATTTCGGTGAATTTCTATCCCGAGTATTGCCCGATTGCTGAAGTGAGACATCGACTCACCCGATTTCGAAATGCAACGCCCCCACGCTGTTTCGATATGGAAATACGAAACTACAAGTGGGTCGCCTTGCCGATTTTTCTCACTGCCGGTGTTGAGAGGCATCGAGTCATCGAGGATGCCGTCCGTCAAATTCGGGAGATTCGGGACGAACTTGTAATAGGTGAAGTTCCACCTTTGGCATCGGGCTCAAATCTGGCTGACGCTCCGGACGAAATACCGGAAAACGTCCCGGCCAAGTGAGAGCATCACCAATAGAAAATAGATACTTCGAAAGAATGTCGATATCCTGCTCGATTTCTTGCCAAAACACTGACTTTTTTCGCAAGCTCCTCCGTATACTTCACAGTGTCGGATAAAACAGCTTCAATTCCAGAACTCTATTGCGTCGAAATCAAGCGCCATCCACGTGACCTCGGCGTCAGCATCGTCCTACCGGCCACGTGCGAACTCATGGCACGCGGTCATGCCCTCCGCCTGTTTCCTGAATACAAACATAGCCTCGTTTTGATGCAAGCATTCCTCGCGGAGTATGCCGAGATTGATTGGGACTCGGGTCGGACCGTCGTTGCCAAGCTGACTCGGCGACCCGAGGTTCCTCCATGCATCGCCTCAGCCGCCAAGCCTCAGCGGAAGCGATTACCGCGCATCGAGGAGGGGGACGCTCAATGACGCAGATTTGGGAGCGCCTCTTCATCGGTGGTCTTTCAGACGCGGAGGAACTCGCGGCTGGCAATCCCCACCGCATTACGACTGTGATTTCGCTTTCGGAGATGCCGGTTGAGGAAAAGCGTGCCAGTATCGCCTACCCACTTCGTCTGCGGCGATTGTGCTGGCAAGTCTAAGCTTCTCAAGTACAAAAGGTTGGTCGTCAAGGGCTGCCCGATTAAGAAAGTTGGCAAGGAATGGGTTGCCGATGTGCTGCAAGCCGCTGGCATGGGCATCGGCAGAACTCCTGCACCAAAGGCTTGAGTCTCTGTGCCAGCTTATCGCTCCGTTGTTCAGCCCGTGACAGGGTGGTTCACAAGCCCTCATTCCCAAGGCCCTGCTTTTTGGGGAATTTTTACTGCAACTTTGCCTCAGACTGTCTGGTTCACATGGTTTGGTCTATAAGCCACACCACGGAATCAGATTGAAGCCCGTCAGCGAGAACTCTCTGCCGCTCCAATTTCTTCGTGGAATACAGGAGCACTCTGCGGAAGGGGCGTTTGGCACCTCGACTCCGTGTTGTCGGACCTTTTCCGGGCATTCCTATGGCGTTGCCTTTTGCGGGCTTTGCGGCTCCGGAAGCCCACCAAAAATGTGGCTCATCTCATCAACCTTGGCAACATACTGCGATATAAATACATCATTCGAAAACATTTATATTATCTGTCAGAAAAACTATTGTTTTTTCTGACAACACTGCTAATATGTTGATATACCTGAATTTGGGCGTATTGTCAGAAAAAGAATCTATTTTTCTGACAAAAGCGTCTATAGAGACAGGAGGGATATTCGATGACAATCACAAAGCGAGTCAAAAATAGAGTCGAAGAATTGCCCACTGGAGAGCCTTTCTCCAGTGCTCAACTGCTCTCGCTCGGAACAAGAGCGGCAGTTGACCAGTCCCTCTCTCGTCTCGCCAAATCCGGAATGGTGACGCGAGTCAGTCGAGGAGTGTACATCAAACCCAAGCTGAATCGGTATGTGGGCGCGGTGGCTCCGGAACCAGCTGAGGTCGTCAAGGCAAAGCTCCCCCAGAGTGAATCCATACAGATTCACGGGGCAGAGGCGGCGCGTCAGATGCAACTCTCGACTCAAGTACAGACTCAACCAGTCTTCTACACGCAAGGCTCCAGCCGGACGTTTCGCATCGGAGGTTTAAGGGTGAAATTGAAGCATGTTTGCCCGAGGAAACTTGCGCTTGGAGCGAGACCTGCCGGTATCACATTCTCGGCCTTGTGGTACGTAGGAAAGCAAAATGTAAATCCTTCCGTTATCGAGAAGGTAAAACAGAGGCTTTCCCCCGAAGAGTTTAAAGTTCTGAGCGAATCCAAATCGGCGATGCCTGCTTGGATGGCAGATGCATTTCACCGCTATGAGTATGCCCACAGATAAACAACAATTCCTGCTTCTTCCAGAAGAAGAACGCAAAGAAATTCTCCAGACGCTGGGCACAAAGAGAGGCCAAAGCCCAGCTGTCTTGGAGAAGGATGTGTGGGTGTGTTGGGCTCTGAAGACTCTTTTCGAGATTCCTCAGCCACACTCAATGGCGTTCAAGGGAGGCACGTCCCTCTCAAAGGTCTTCAATGTAATCGAGAGGTTCTCCGAGGACATCGACGTCACGCTGGACTACAAATCACTGTTGCCAACAGCTGAACCCTTCCATCCTGAAACAAGCAAAACACAAATCAAGAAACTAGCAGAGCAGCTTCGGGGACTTGTCTGTACGCATACAAACGAAGTAATACTTCCCGCTTTCAAAAGTGCTCTTAAGGAGCAGTTCGGTGCGGAAGCCTACGACATTGAGCTAAGCGAAGACGGTGAAATCCTTTCCGTTCAGTACAAACTACGCTCTTTCAGGCCAACTATATCCGAGAGCAGGTCATCATCGAGTTTGGTGGTCGAAACGCAATTACTCCGAGCAGAGCGATTACTGTCACCCCTTATATTGCCGAAGACATTCCTGAACTTGTGTTTCCCGAAGCTGCTGTAACAGTCCTAGCAGCAGAGCGAACATTTTGGGAAAAGATTACACTGATGCACGCGGAGTGCAATACAAGGCATCTCGATAAGCTGGAACGTAAGTGCCGCCACTGGTATGACATCTACAAACTCTCGAAGACTACGATTGGACAGGATGCCCTAGCTGACCGAGAACTTCTCAATGATGTGCTCCGGCACAAACAGGTCTTCTACAGTAGCAAGAACGCAAAATATGAATTGTGCGCCACTCAGATGAAGCTAGTACCAGATGAGGAAATGTTGCGTGCCCTAGAGCAGGACTATAAAAAAATGATAGATGATGGAATGTTCTACGCCGAACCTCCTACGTTTGACGTCCTCATCACCGAATTAAAAGAACTCGAAAAACAAATCAATTTGGCACCCGCCACAGAACTTCAGGCTTCCGGAGAGGCAATACTGCCTGAGCAAGCTGACCCTGCACATTAGGACTAGGCGATTCGAGAGTTAGATTGGTCAATTGACTAAACCAAGTTGACCACCGAACGAACCGGAGGGCACTGCTCAGAACCTTTAAAAGTCCCAGTAATATTGAGATTTCCAAGGCTCTCGGCGGAGGGTCATCGAACCACCCCTGTCATGTTTGGTATGTACGCTCCCTTCTCCATAGGGTTCGTTGGAATTCTCAGCGACCTCGGCATCCGTCGTACTCTCATTCCCGTTGGAGGACGCCATGAGGAGAACACTGAGGGATTTGACCGACACACGACGAGAGCTACTTGAGATTCAACAAGAATTCGCTCACCTACAGGAACGCATCGACGCGGTTCGGGACTGCGTCACAAACTCGCTCACCCGTATCTTCGGCGATGAGCGCCCTGCACTCGCCGGGTTCGCTGAAGAGGAATTTATCGAGAAGCTTGCTGGCCGTGTAGCATCAAGACTTGGGACTCAAACGGCTGGCTCCTAGTTCATCGAGCAGTGCCAAGACTGCAAGCACATACCCTTCCATCAGAATCTCAAGTGCAGTTCCTGAGACGCGGTTCAGATAATCGTTCCGACACACAGAACCAGCAATCGGAACGAGACCGCAGTCGGAAGGGATTTTGCCGAGTCTTGCCAGCATTTCGCCATGTCGCTTTGGTGCATTTGCGGCTCCCAGCCTTAAGCTGGCCATGTGGAGAGAACGACGCGGAGCAAGTTCAGTTCGCCATCGAGTTGAGAATTCCTTCCACTGGTTTTCCTTACCGACGAAGCCGCCGACGATATAAAGTCCGGTCGGCTCATGCAGCGACTCGTCCACGTAGAGTGACAGCATCGGATTTCCCCAAACCCAGTTTACTAAGCCTGTGTGGAGTCAGAAACACGGCATTCTGTTTGTCATTTTCGAAGTGTCGCTTGTCGAATCCGCTCAGCAAGCCACGCATCCGAGACTCAAAGCTGTTCAAGCGAATCGCCGCTTTCGAGTGATACGATTTTCCAATCATGCTAGAAGGAAATTCAACCCAAATCGAGACTCGCACCTTCACCGATGGACGTGCGGAACTGAGCATCGGCATCGCGAGGGTTAACATGACAACTGTTGCAGACCGGCTGCGTGTGGAATATCAGACAGGTAACACTGATGATGTTTTGATTTTCCCGGTCAACGGTCATCGCCAAGCGGTTAGAGTCAAGCGAACCATGACCATCCAAACTCCTACGCCAGCGATTGAGGCGCAGGTCTCCTTCGGGGAAGAATTAAACAATGCTCCAGTAGAAGTGGAGGAGGCGCGGCATTTGCTTGCAATCTATGACCTGTTTGAAAGCCGCACTTATACCGGAGATGCGAGTTAAACGCTAATAGGCCATCCACCGTTGTTGTGGTGCAAGTAACCATAGCCCATAATCTTGAGTTTGTCTTCTCTCCAAAGTTCCCACAGCTTCAGCGTCATGTAGACATCGCACCGATTTGCCAGTTCGTAATCACCAATCACTTCTGATTCTGTGCCGACAAATGGGCGCTCCGGGCAATCATCAAAATGACGAAGGTAGGTTCTTTCGAGGCTGCTCCCAAATAGGGGTGCCCAAACCTTTACTTGCATGTCGATGTGTTCCCCTCGGAGCGGGAAGTCGCCGTCGATTCTGGCGAACTTTGCGAGGTCAATAAGGTCGCGGAGTTCGCCGTTGTAGGTGATTACCGCATCCGCATTTGAAATGCGTTCAAGCGCCTCGGCAATTTTGCTTCCGCGATAAGCCAGATATACACGCTCTTCGACGGAATAAATCCCCACGATGTCCTGCCCCGTGTCAATCACCAGCGTCGTCATTAAACTCTCCTCCCTGCCGTTGCCTATACTGAGGCTCTCTGAGGTTTCACCGTTTGCCATTTCGACCGACTGGAAATCCACCTTCATGCTTCATTTGAGACTCAGAACTAATCAACGTCGTCGCTGCACAAAACTGAAGCCCCGACCGAAGCCGGGGCTCTTTTACGTGGTCGGACTACTTTTGGAAACCGCGTTTCGGATTCCACTTTTTTACCAACTTCTTCGGCTTCTTCTTTCGAGACTTTCTGCCAGTACCTGTACTCGATACCCTGAGCGTTTTATTGACACTCCCCTTGCCCCCGCTCTTACCAGTACCTTTCGCGGGGTTCCGCGAGATTGAACGAGGCGCTGTGCAAGGGAGGTCAGGCTCTCTGAAGACTTCAATTGGCGGACAACCAGAAATCTGGTCTATCGCCGCAGTTGGCTCGACACTGTGCTTTTGCTCTGGATTGTCGGGAGGTTGATTCGTGTTCATGTTGCTCTCCTGAATGGGCGCTCCCGGTCGCCGCTTGCTTCGATTGTACTAGCCGGTCAATTTTTAAGGTGCTCTGGCACCTTCCTGAACACCCGATTGTAAATCTCGTGGGCAAGCTCAACAGACTCTTCAATGGCCTTCCCGGTTGGCACCACTCGGACATTGACCTGCCGTTCCCGAGCGAGCCGAATCCGGCAATGAGACAGGCACCAAGGTAGACCATCCCTCGATTGACACGCGGCATGTGGGCGTCCGGGTCGAACATCACTTTCTCGCGTTCCGCCGCTGGTGAAATACGAGCTGGTCAGGGCGACCGAAGAAGACTTCTGAGGGCAGGTATCGGCGGAGTTCGCCGCACAGCGGACACGTGACTGCGACGGACTGAAAAGGGAATTCCTCGTGACCCAATGGCACATCGCGGCGGCACCGCTTGCAGGTCACCACGAATGACTTGCGGCCTGAAGGCGTCGGGAACATGAAGCCAGTATAGGCAAACAAAAAGCGAAGTTATACACAGCAGAGAGCCCCAAACTTCCCGACCACAAATTGCGGTGAAATAATGCGCTGAAAACATGGGCGTTACGCGGGTCGGCTTGGTGCAAACTTAGCAAAATCTCGAATTTTTTCGGCAAAAAGCGAGGTCGAAAAAGTGTATGGTCAAAATACCTAACCTTTTGACTCTACTAGAGTTGAACTACAGTTTAGCCTTAGCGAGACAAAACCGCAGTTTTGTCCCCCAGTGAGACCGATTGGCTGGATTTTGGGGAGATTCGCTGCTTGTAACTTGCTGACTATATTTATTTTAACGGATTTACTTGACAAGCTGGTGCCGAAGAAGGGATTCGAATCCCCGTCAACCTAATATGTTTATTATCAAATAGTTAAGTCTATGATTATAGCTTTGCTATGGTTTTGCTATTATTTCTAACGGGGATAATACCGTGGCGAACAGCAAGGTCGCGCTTTTAAGAAGAGTCAGAATTGACGCAGGCTGGAGATACTACCCCGTCGCATATTCGCCAAATGGCAAGGTGAAGCCTGAAGTGGTCATCGTTGCTGGCAAGGAAGTGAAGCACCAAACGGGCTATTACGCCCTGCGATATTACCAAGGAACGAAGATCATTTTGGAGCCGCTAAAGGACGCGAGTTCGGCGGAAGCTGAAGCGAAGCGCAAGGTGAAGGAAGCGCGCTTGTCGGCACTCGTCGTTGCAAGCAAAGCCGGCATCGACATCAAAGCGCCGGATCCGAACCGCAGGACCCTCGCTGCCGAGCTCGGTCGATTTCTCTCTGCCACAGAGGACAGAGGATCAATAAAGGTCCGTGGAAGCATATCGTCTGGCTTGTAATGAATTCTTGAAAGTGATTGGCCACCGATACGTTGAAGAGGTTTTGCCGGAAGACGTCGTCAGTTTTCAGAAAGCGCTTGCCGAGCGCGGCATGAGCGTCAGGACGGTCAGCAACCGACACACAAACGTGAAGACGTTTCTCAGGTTCGTCGGATATGACGTCAAAGGTCTACCAAAGCCGCCGAAATATGACAAGACCTTACCTGAAATCTACACGGACCAAGAGCTGAAATCCCTGTTTGAGGCCGTTACCTCACCAAGAGAGAATCTGCTTTTTCAGGTTTTACTCCAGACAGGGTTGCGCGAGCGCGAAGCGATGTTTCTGGAGTGGGACGATATCGATGCGAAGCGGAAGATTATGAAGCTGCAGTCGAAAGTGAAGCGATGGGGATTCCGTCTCAAGGACTTCGAAGAACGTGAACTTCCGCTATCGCCTGGGCTGCTGTCTCAATTAAAGACCTACCAGCGGGACCAGGCTGGACCTTGTTCGCTTATTTTTGAAAGAAATGCCAAGCCCGACAGCCACATGCTGCGGACGCTTAAGCAGTTGGTTAGAGCAGCCGGGCTGAACTGCGGCAAGTGCGACGGATGTCTCAGTAAATCCCGGGAGTGTGGGAATTGGTACCTGCACAAGTTTAGAGCGACTTTCTGCACGAAGATGCATGGCAACCCTGAGATAACGATGCGGACTCTCCAAGCCTTGATGGGCCATAGTGATCTCGCGAGCACGCTACGATATCTTCGTCCGGCAGAGAACGTTAAGACTCAATCAGTGTTCTCCAAAATGAAATGGTTCTAGCGCAGGTGATATCCGGCGCTGCAGTCGCCGGATCTTGGGTTATGCCGCCTTGTGCTGGTCGAGCCACTCTTTGACTTCGTTAGGGTTAAAGAGGACTGATCCACCAATGCGGTAATGAGGCATCTGGCAGCGTTTTGCCAGATCGTATATATGCTTCGACGACCAAGGAGTTCTGGCGGCGATTGCATGAGCGCGAACCAACAGGGGCAAAACCTCGGTTGGTTCTTCATTAGTTGAATTGCTTAGGTTATTTTTCAGTTGATTTGCTCAATTGTGAGTTCGCAATCTCGTGAAGAGATTGCGCCATGGTCACAGTTGTGACCGCAGCCAGTGTAAATGGGGACACCAGGCAAACAATGTGACAGACATCAGTATCTTACCGATCGCTCGCGCCGGGGTACACAGCAACTGTTATCCACAAAGTAACTGCCGAGGAGGCGACCTCTCGGAGTGCGCCGCCAACAGGTGGTTGGGACCCTCTTTTTCTTGCGGCAATCGTGTTGTTGATTGCAACCAGCATCAAGGCAGCGACAATTACCCCACAATTTCCGAGAACCCCGTGAGTAAACGGAATGGCCAACACTCCGAGAATCAAAATCACCGAGTTGAGAATGCGATGCATCTGGCCCTTTCCGGATACACACCTCAGGTTTTGGATTTTAAGTCCTATTTTTAGACTTTTGCAGGACACTGCATAGTGTCGCAGGATGTTGAATAAAGCCTTTATATTTAGTTATATAGATCCGATGATTATCTTGCAGGATGTCGCAAGGAATAGCAAGATATTCCGGTACAAAGTATCACCATAAGTATCACCAGCGATGGCCTGAAAGCTGCGCGACTGTTCCCCGCCGCAAGGTTCGAGATCTGCGGCCCGACGGATTTCGCCTGGAAATATGATCCCATTGAAAGATTGTGTTATTTGACCACTAGTCTGCCACATCCTGTCGACTCCTGAAATCCCTATTGGAGATTCGCCGTTTGGAGGCGCGCCAGGCCTTACAGTTGGGATCAGAGACTGCCATAAAGAGCACTGGGCAATGGAGGCTCGGCATCTCCCGTTTTGAGACCCTAGCCTTACCCGTCATCGCGAAGGGCAATTAGGCCTTTTTGAACACCCAAGAGCATTATTTCTTTGACCGTCCGGCTCATCCACTAGGCAATTTACTTCATGACACTAGGATGTGTGACGGCCGTTCCCGCAGTGTCCATTCGAATTCGCTACTCTTCTATTGGCGAGAGGAGAAACGAAGCAACTTGGAAAACACGAAGATCAATTGGGCCGATAACACTTTCAACCCATGGATGGGTTGCACGAAGGTCTCTCAGGGATGCGCTCATTGCTATGCAGAACGCATGGATTCGCGGAAACTTCACGGCAAGGAGAGGCATTGGGGAAAGGGTGTCCCTCGCAAAATTCAGGCTGAATCCTATTGGAAACAGGCTTTCACTTGGAACCGGAAGGCTGCACGGAAAGGCGAACGAACTCTCGTATTCTGTGCTTCCACAGCCTGACTGGGCAGATCTGGAGGCACCGGCTGGAATGCGCGATCGACTTTGGGAGACCATTCGGCAAACTCCCCATCTTAGTTGGCTGCTCCTGACAAAGCGCCCAGAAAACATTCGGAAATATCTTCCCGCCGATTGGGGTACGGGGTACCCCAACGTCTGGCTCGGAGTTTCCGCTGAGGACAAAAAGAAAACGGTGCGGCGAATCATGCTCCTTAAAACGATCCCGGCCACGATCAGGTTTGTGAGCTTTGAACCTTTATTGGAGGACCTCGGCGAATTGGACCTCACGGGAATTCATTGGGCGATCATCGGTGGTGAGACCGGGCCTATGGCACGCAGCATGGATGCGCATTGGGCAAAATCAATCCTTGCTCAATGCAGGAAGCAGAAGGTTGCCGCATGGGTGAAGCAATTGGGGCGCTACCCGAAACTCAATGGCACCCCGCTTCGGCTCGTTGACGATGACGGCGAGTGGGACCGCAAGGGCGAGAATATTCACATTTGGCCGCGAAGCCTGAAGGTATTAAGCATCCGGCGCCACCCAAAGCTACCTGACGGAGCGGCATCAAACGGTCGTTCACGGTAGGCCGATGCAAGTTGATGGGAAAGTGCAAGGCAGCCTTGAGCGGCCTTTGCAGTTCCTCGAATCTGCTCTCGATTGACTTTGTCCTCCCGGAACCCTCCGGTTCCGGTGAATTGCCGCCAGGGTTCACTCTGTCACTATACGTATCAGTAACGAGCGAATATTCCGTGGGCTGAGAGGAGCTGGCGATCGGAACCGCAGGTCTGTTTTCTTTAATGTGCAATGCCATAATGCGATGCGATTGAGAGCGGCGAGCACGCGATCATGAGATGTTGGCGAAAGCGTCCATTATCGCGCAGATTAAATCGTCGGTGGGGATGGATGTTTTACTCCCACCCTGTCATATATCTGTGGGGTAAACAGGCCTAAGTCAAAATCGCTGGCTCGATACTAGACCCGCAGGTGATGCTTACTTGCTCAGGTGCGTGGGCGCGGCGGCCCGCACCAGACGCAGTCGGGCAGCCATGCTCACTAATTCAGGGAGCGACTCAGCTTTCATCTTTCGCATCACGCTGCCGCGATGCGCTTTCACGGTGATCTCGCTGATCCCTAGTTCTCCGCCGACCTGCTTGTTCGGAAGGCCGGCGACAACCAGTGCCAGCACTTCGCGCTCGCGCGATGTGAGATGGACATACCGGGCTTTCAATTCCCGAATTTCAATATCGCGCTCAAGCAGAATTTTGCTGCGCTCGATCGCATTGCGAATCGCATTCAGAAGGGCCTCGTCGCCGAAGGGCTTGGTTAGGAATTCGACGGCGCCTGCCTTCATCGCCTGAACCGTCATAGGGATGTCCCCATGCCCGGTGATGAAGATGATTGGCATCTCGTGGCGATCCAGAGCAATTCGCTTCTGGAGCTCGAGGCCATTCAGGTCCGGCAACGAGACATCCAGGATGAGACAACTCGGCACAGAGACCCGGGGACGAGCCAGGAATTCCCGCGCCGACGTGAAGGTCTCCACCGCGAGGCCTTCGTGACGTATCAGAAGTTCAAGCGATTCGCGGACCGAGACATCATCATCCACCACAAAGATGACGGGTGAAGTGAGCGGCATGGGGAAGCACCTTGCTTCTTGGCAATCTGCGTTCGCAGGAATCATTGTAAATCCGTACCGTAAACGAGGGGGAAGGCTTATTTGCCCGGAAAAGCAGTATTGAGCGCTTCGAGCAGCTCCGTATCGTTGAAAGGCTTGAATAGACATGCGATTGCTCCTGATTCGAGCATCTGCGTCCGTACGCTCTCGTCTTTCTGAGCGGTGATGAAGATGATTTGGAAACTTGACCCGCGACGCTTCAGTTCACGCTGCAGATCGGGCCCCGACATTCCCGGCATCGCAATGTCGAGAATCAAACATTCGGCTTCCAGGACTCCATCGGAAGCAAGGAACTCCTCCGCCGAAGAGAAAGTTTGCGATGCAAAACCGAACTCCTTCAGCAAGTCCGGAAGCGATTCGCGGATCGATTCGTCATCATCGACTATGGACACGAGCGCATGGGGTCTCATTATGGATATCTCAGTCCGCATTTAGATACAGCTCTTTACAACCTGGAGAACTGTGCGTTCGCTCCAGCGCTGCTTGAGGAAGTCGATGGCTTACTCCCGAGCGCCACTTAAAGCACTCAGGACTGCACATCAACAACGCGGCCGAGTTTGTCTCCATGGAGTCCCTTCTTGGCAACACCCCACGAGCCAATAATCCGCTTTGTCACCGGCGGCGTCTATTGCACTTAGGTATTGGTTTACTCAGGGAGAGAACGACTGCGGATGATTGTTCCTAATTGGGCTCAACGCTATAATCGCGCGGAATGGAAAACGCGAAGGAGGCTCCTGGCCCATCGTTAGCTGATGCCCAAATCCGACCGCGATGAGCTTCGACAATCGAACGGCTCACTGAAAGCCCGACCCCCATCCCGTCGTCCTTAGTTGTATAAAACGAATCGAAGAGGCGATCGGCCGCGTCGGGAGCGAAACCGGCGCCCGTGTCCCGCACGGTTAGCTTGACGTTTTTTCCGTCGTCGCTTTCCGTTTTGATCAGCAGTTCTCTCGGCCGGTTGTCGACATCGCGCATTGCGTCTAATGCGTTCCGCATCAGATTCAAGATGACCTGCTGAAGCTGGATGCGGTCGCCTTTCACTTCGGGCAGATTCTCGGCGAAATCATGCCGCACCAGGATCCTGCCGCTCTGCATTTCGCTCAAAGAGAGCGCGATCATTTCCCGTGCGGCTTCGTTCAGGTCTACCGGCTCAGCGGCTACTTCCCTTCTCTTGAAGAGCGCACGCAGACGCGAGACAACTTCGGAGGCGCGATTTCCGTCGCGGATTGTGCGTCGTGCCGTTTCGCGCGCCCCGTCAATGTTCGGTGGATCGCCGCTCAGCATTCGCAGGCACGTGCTGGCATTTGTCACGATGCCTGACAACGGTTGGTTGACTTCATGTGCAATTGAGGCAGTCAACTGTCCAATCGTCATCACTCGCATCACTCTTGCAAGTTCCGCGTGGCTGTTGCGTAACTCCTCTTCAGCACGCTTTTTTTCTGAGATATCGCGAATGAATCCAGTGAATACTTTCCGTTCATCTGTCACCATCTCCCCGAATGAAACCTCGACCGGAAACTCCTCACCGTTGGCGCGCAGCGCAGTAAACTCGGTTCCCTGCCACTTCAGATGTTTCACGCCGGTCTCCAGATACCGCTTGAAGCCATTCTCATGCAGCTTGCGCATTGCCCCCGGCATCAGAACCGTGAGGGGCTTGCCGACAAGTTCATCCGGGTTGTATCCAAATATTCTTTTCGCAGCGAGATTCGCAAGAATGATCGCGCCGCTTTCGTCGATGCTGACCACCGCGTCGTTCGCCGTTTCAACCACAACCCGGTGTCTTGCCTCGCTCCGCTTGAGTTCGTCTTCGGCACGCTTTCTATCGTCAATTTCTGTTAAAAGGAAGTACCATCGGACGATTTGCCTCTGCCGGTCACGAAGAGGAAGCCCGCGCATGTTTAACCATCGGTACACGCCATCGAAACGGCGAATTCGCACTGCTTCATATTCAACTGGATCTCCTACTGCGAAAGCTCGCTCAAAAGCCTGAAGGTACCCTGGGCGATCGTCTGGGTGGATGGTGTCGTCTGCGGCCCATTGACGCAATTCTTCCTGCGACCGTCCGAGGTAGTTCAAAAGCGGCTGGCTGACCCTCTCAATCTCGCCGCTCGTGTCTAAAACTGCTATCAGGCCCGGAATGCTGTCTACAATTAAGCGAGATTCGTACTCGCTTTCGCGCAGCGCATCCTCGGCGCGCTTCCGATCTTCAATATCGGTCATCAGGGCGGACCAGCCGGTGATTCCGCCGTCTGGGTCGCGCATCGGGAGGTTGCGAGCCTGGAACCATCGATAAACGCCATCGGCCCGACGAGCGCGGAATTCAAAATCGTACGGAGTTCCGGCCGTCATTGAACGAGTATGATGGTCGATCACGTGCGCCAGGTCGTCTGGATGGATCGCATCAGTCATCGCCCATGCGTTGATTTCCTCGAGCGTCCTGCCGAAATAATTCAGGAGCTGCCGATTGGCGAGTTCGATCCGTCCGGCCGGACTCAAGGTGCACACAAGCCCAGGGATGCAGTCGAGAATTTGGCGGAGATTAGTTTCGCTCGCCTGCAGTGCCTCTTCGGCGCGTTTTCGGTCGTCGATATCAGTGGACGTACCGACAAATTTGAGGACTCTGCCTTCGGCGTCGCGCAAGACGACGGCTCGATTGAGATGCCAGCGATAGGTCCCGTTGCGAGCGCGAAACCGGGTTTCCATTGCAAAACTCCGGCCCGAGCGTACTCCGTCCCAAAAGGCCTTCGCTGCTGCTTCGCGATCCTCGGGGTGGACCGCAGTCATCCAGGCCTCGGGATACGAGCTAACGAAAGCGTGGGTCTGGCCGGAGTAATCAAGCCACACTTGATTTACGAAATCGGGCGTCCCATCAGGCCGGAGCGTCCAGGCAACTACAGGAAGATGCTGCAGCAGGCCAACCTGGAGTTTCAGAGCCTTGTTGGTTTCGGCAAGCTCTCTGGTTCGTTCCGCGACCCGCCGATCGAGTTCATCCGCGATCCGTTTCTGTTCACTCAATAGACGCGCCTGCTGTAGCCCGACGGTAACCTGATTGGCTGCTACGCCAAGAAGCAATCGCTCCGCCTCCGCCGGAAAGTCGGCGCGCTCCGATCCGGCTACCACGATCCCGATTTCGCCCTCGATTCCCAATCGCATCGACAGCAGCGAAGGCTTCTGCTCACCGAGATGGCTGCGAACTCCAACCGGCCACTTTCGTGGGTCATCTCCGAAGCGTTCATAGAGGGCTTGGCGGATCTCATCCGCATTCTGTGCCGTCGCGTAATGCGGGGCGGTTTTGAGTACTTCAATCGGCTCCCCATCCGTTTCGATTTTTGCGCGTGTATATAGAAAATCCAGGTTTAGCGTTGTCATCAGGGCGTCCTGCAAGGTCGTCACGATTTGTTGCGGTTCTTGCGCACTCCATACCGCGGGGAGTGCAAGCATGCTGACCAGATCGCCCATGCAGCGCTGAAGATACTTCAACTCACCTGGAGAATCGCTCAGTGCCATCTCAGGACTCCTGCATGGGCAGGCTACCGGCACTGGACCGCCGTTCACGGTATTCCCTGAGGAATTCCTGCGGCGGCGTAAAGAATGGATTCTGCTGCAGGAAGCCGCCGATGATGACGAGGGGATGCGTGCGGAGAATATCGATAACGGCATCGCCTCTGAATTGGGAGAGATGGTAGGTGCAGATGACGGCGTCGTCGTGGCGGCTCCAGATATCATTCACGCGCGATTCAAATTCAATCACGTTTTCCAGCCGTGCCTTGTCTCCCACCACCCAATCCATTCGGCAAACAATGCGACTGAGCGGAAACCCTCCCGGCGCGTTTCCTGATGCGAGTTTCTCGAATGTTTCAAGCATCCGGTCCTGATCGAATTCGCCGTCGCGAAGATAGGCTTCGGTGTTGATCTTGATTTCCAATTGCCCGGCCCGCTCCGCAACCGCAAAGTCGATTCCCGCCGAAGCCAGCCGGCGCAGATGCTCATCCCGCTGTTGGGGATTGACAACATGAATCGCCTTGTCGCCGTGCTCAAGCCCCTCTTTAATGAAGGGCAGCAACACGCGATACTCTTCGTCATCGCTCGAGAAGAGTGCGCATACGTGGCGAACCGCGCCAAGTTGAGAGCCGGCCAGAGAGATTGGCAGCGCTGCCCTGGTCATTTTCGATCCCTCCGTAAAACTCTGCTCGAACAAGGATCTTGATCGCGTGCGAGGCGCAATGCACCTTAAGACGCTTTCTGGGTGGCATCTGGCTTACAATTCGTTCACTCGGCATAAACCGATCACGATGACGACGGCGAGGCAGTCTGAATTCGCCCGGGGAAGAGTTCTTGGCCCAAAACAGAAGGGAAGCGCGCCGGCCAACTATCGTCCATCTATCATACCTCCACTTATAACTCGGGCAACCGGATAAAGCGTTGGACGGTTAAGTGTTCGTTACAATTCACGACCCGGGAAGCCTTCCGCACGCCTCCTGGGCGGAGGGTAAGGAGGGATAAAAGGCACGAATCTCCTTTGTATCTTGTAACTTCCCGTCCCCGCGGGCGCATTCACGCACGAAAACGGCTGCTGAAGTGGATGAATGTTCTTGGGCCAATTGGATATTCTCCGTTCGAGAAAACCGAGCAGCCTCAAGAACTGTAAGTTCAAATCGAACCGTGCTGGAGAAGGTTCTTCCCTCTCCTGCCCCAGACATTTCAACCGCCGACTGGACCTCTCCAGGAAGACGATTCCACCGATTGAGACCAAAGCATCAATCGATACCTTTGGCCAATGGATTCACCCCGGCTCTTCTGGCGTAATGGCAACTGTGCGCCGCATCCGAACACGTCAGACCAGGGCGCTGAAGGGCGCGTCACATGAATGTATCGGCTGGCGCGAAAGGAGACTGTCGTTATGTCAACCGCAACCATTCGTATTGAAAGCGGCGTAGCTCGTCCGATGCGTCAAGAGCATTTTGCTCAATCGAATTCTGAAACCATCGCGCTGAATCAAAACGCAGAAAGAGCACTTTCTGGAAGCCATGCTCATGAAGAATGGATGCGAAGCATCGAAGAAGCGTGGCAGGGCCACTTGGAAACCTTGCAGCAGCAGGTGTGTGAACTTCTTCTCAAGAATCAACAGCTGAGGATGGCGCTGATCACGGCAAACGCGCCGGAACGAGAACGCAGAAACGCCCGCAACCTGTAAGGTCGGAACGTTTGGCGGCGCTCGCGGGATGTTGCTAGACTGCGCCAATGGCCGCCAGGAAGAAGACCCGAAAGAAGTCGGCGGGGGCAGAAAAGCGAGCCTGGAAAGTCGCCCGCGGGCATTAGCTTCGGATAAATGCCAACAGGTCCGCATCGCCTTTCAATGTCATCCATTTCAGGCGCGCCATCCTCTATCCTCCTTCGGGTTGACCTCACCCGAAAGCGAGGTCGTTCAATCATCAGTGTTGAGCGCCGATTCTTTATCGGAAGGTGCGCAGCGGAGTTGGATAAAGACGCGAGCTTCGACGGCCACCCCGGCCGCCGCCGCAACTGCGAGCAACAGGAAATTAATCCGGAATAGCATCGTTGACGGGCCTTGTGAACGGTGGATCAAAGCGGCTCAGAACCCATCGACGTCAATGACAGCCTGGGCAAAGGCCTCCGGAGCTTCCTGCGGTATATTGTGGCCGATGCCGCCAGTGATGAGGCGGTAGTCGTACTTGCCCGAGAACTTGCTGCGATACGCCGGCTCGGGCGGATGCGCCGCACCGTTGGAGTCGCCTTCCATGGTGATCGCGGGCACCGTAACGGCCGGAAGCGCCGCGAGCCGCTTTTCCAGCTCGTCATATTTCCGCTCTCCGTCGGCCAGGCCAAGCCGCCAGCGATAATCGTGGATCACGATGTCAACATGGTCGGGGTTATTGAAGGACGCTGCCGTGCGATCGTACGTAGCATCGTCGAAATTCCATTTGGGTGAAGCCTGGTGCCAGATGAACTTATTGAACTGGTCGACGTATTTCGCGTAGCCGGCCTTGCCGACCGGGGTGGAGAAATAGTACTGATACCAGAACAGAAACGCAGGCTCGGGTGGCACCGGCACCTCGTTGCCTGCCGGGGTGCTGATCAGGTAGCCGCTGACCGAAACGATCGCCTTGCAACGTTCCGGCCAGAGCACGGCCATCACATCTGCCGTGCGCGCGCCCCAGTCGAACCCGCCGATGATAGCGGTCTGGATTTTGAGAGCATCCATCAGAGCAATGATGTCCAGGCCCACGGCCGACTGCTGGGCGTTCCGCATCGATTCGCTGGAGAGAAACTTCGTGGAGCCGTATCCGCGGAGATAGGGGACGATCACCCGGTAGCCCTTCGCGGCCAGCAACGGAGCGACATCGACGAAGCTGTAAATGTCGTAAGGCCAGCCGTGGAGGAGAATCACCGCGGGACCATCGGCTGGGCCATCCTCCGCGTATCCAATAGTGAGCAGACCCGCATCGATCTGCTTCAGCGGGTGAAATGTGGCGTTCGATACCTGCGTGATGGTGGGCTGATCCCCCGATTGAGCCTCACCCGAAAGGGGCTGGACGCCTTCCGCCAGGAGTGAGCCAGGTGCGAGCATTACCGCTCCGGCTGATAGTCCGGCGATTGCGAAGCGGCGGCGCGAGATTTCGGTTGCTTCTGGGTTCTTCATAAATCATGCCCTTTCATTCGAAAGTCGCTGGTTGGCCTTGCGCGAAATGGGCTCCGGTGTCAGACCGCTGCTGACTACTTCGTGTTCATGAACTGAATTACCAGCGCAGCAATCTCGTCTGCCTTGGTATCGAGCGCGAAGTGTCCCGCGTCGAGCACGTGGACCTGTGCGTTCGGTACATCTTTCCGGTAACGCTCCGGCTCGCCCAAATCGAACGAAAGATCGTGCTTGCCCCAGATGACCAATAGCCTTGGCTGCGTCTTCCGCATCCAGGCCTGCCACTTTGGATAGGAATCGACATTCGTGCGGTAGTCATAGAAGAGATCGCTCTGAATCTGCGCCTGTTCCGGTGCGCTCAGAAATGCGTACTCGTCGGTCCACAGATCCGGATCGTAGAGGCTCGGTGTTGGAATCGTCGCCGACGTGGCGCGTTTTGGTGGCTTGAAGCGAGAGCAGGTTGGCGCGCAACTTTTCTTCGTTGCCGGCTCGGTCGGCCCAGAACGCCCGTCGCGTCACCCAGTTAACGCCGAGGCCCTCGTTGTGGGCCACTGCGTCCTGGACAATGAGTGCCTTGACTCGCTCAGGGTGCGCCAACGCCATGCGGAATCCGACCGGCCCCCCGTAGTCCTGCATGTAGAGCGTGTAGCGTGAGAGGCCGAGCACTTGAGTGAAGCCGTCCATAACGGAAGCGATGTGGTCGAATGTGTAAGCGAATTGCGTGGGACCAGGCCAGTCGCTGTGTCCGAAGCCCGGGTAGTCGGGCGCAATCAGATGATACTTGTCAGAAAGCCTCGCCAACAGTGATTGAAACATTCGCGAAGACGATGGCAGACCGTGCAGCAAAAGAATGACAGGAGCATCTTTCGGCCCCGCCTCGCGATAGAAAACCGAGAGTCCGTCGACTTTGACGGTACGGTAGAAGACTGGCTGTTGCATGGGTCGCTCCTCTTGGCTTGCGGCTTCTTGAGCGTGCATGGCAATGGCGGCAGGAATCACGGTTGCGATTGTCGCTAGGGTGCGCAAGATCGATTTCTTCCGATACATTGAGCTACCAACCCAACGCAACTCAGAAAGATGATTTCGAGCTTAATCGGCATCCTGAGCGAAAGATCGGCGCCGCCGATGACCGGCGAGCCGCGGTGCAGTCATCAGCTGAAATCCACAGCGTCGGGCTCTTGATCTCGCGGGGCGCACTGTTCAACGCTTTTCGTATGGGTGGAAGATGTAGTCCTTCGCCTTCACTACCGTGTGACACGTGTTTCCGCAGTTTGAGAGACTTTTTGGATCCGCCGTGTACTTGCCCGATGCCGCATCGTAGTTGATCACCGCATACCCCCAGCCGCCGGTCGTCGGAAATCTTTTGCTATCCTTCTCCATTACGAAAGCCTGGCTAAACGCGTCCGGAACATCCACCGCAAATTGGGCCTCGGTGCTCTTTTTTTGCGTCCACTGCAGCTTGACAATCATGGAACCATCTGGAAAAGTCTGGCCGTTTGCGGGAACGCCGGACTTGAACGCCGTGATCATGGCCGGATTCGCGACGATGACCTTCTGCACCTGGTCCGTTCGAGCCGAAGAAACGACGGCCCAATCCTCGTACCCCCTGAAGTCTGAGAACGCGATGCCGCTCGGTGATACGAGTGAGTACTTGTCCAATGCGTTCAGCGTGTCTTTGTCCTGCGCGTGAAGGGCCGTGAGGAGCAGCGCAGCCAGCACCGTTACCACAACCACAAAGATCGTGAGGCCGACGACACGTTTCACCTCGGCGCGTGTCTCCAGTTTCTCTTCTTTCTGCTCCGCCGTCACAGATTCCCATTCGCGTTCTGACATGCTGCTTTCTCCTTCATCAAAAGCCTTCGTCCACCCGCCAGGCTGCATCTCAAGTGGCTCCGATTAAGCCAGACGTCAGCGAAGAAAGACAATTGGACGATGGTATCGGCGATACTTTCGTATCAGCTACGCGGAAGGGAGTTTCCTTCGATTTGATCGATTCTCTGAATCGAATCCGCATGGGGAAAGTTGCAGGCCTGGGTGTGAAGACACTGAAGCCGGTACGAAAGTATCGCCGATACCATCGTCCAATTGCGCGGCGCATCTTGTTCTGGCCGAATATCCACAGCGCTACGTCGTCGAACCAATTCTGGCGAATATGTTTCGAAAGTTTGCGGCGACCTTTGCGTTTTCTCCACGAGGGAGGTTCGTATGTCGAACACAGTCAGCATCACAAACGGAGCTCAGCAAAACGAACTCGGTTCTCACCAGCCCGGGCAGGATGTTTTCAAATCTATCTTGTCCGAAGATATCGATTGGAAGCCGTTCCCGGCATTCCCACCCCCTGTCCGGTTGGCCGTCGTCGTGGGTGAGCCCGCAAAGCCCGGCCCCTACACGATCAGGGTCAAAGTGCCTCACGGCGAAAAGCTGATGCCTCACAAGCACCCGGAAGATCGCGTCTATACCGTGATTTCCGGCATCTTTTATATTGGGCTGGGCGATGAATTCGACGCTGGCAAGTTAGGAGCTTATCCGCCCGGCGCCGTGATCGTTCTCCCCGGTAATACTGCCCATTTCCACTGGGCAAAATCCAGCGAGTATGTCACGCAAGTGACCGCAATCGGACCGCTGGGACTCGATTACCTCCACGCGAAAGACGATCCGCGAAACAACAAATCGTAGGCATGGCTGAATGACCGAGCCCATGCAGCCGTCGATACGCAAACTGGATCTGCAGGCCGAGGCCTTCCCCCTCCTGACCCCGGCCCAGATCGACCGCATCCGTCCCTACGGAACTCTGAGAACAGTTCGGGCCGGAGAGATCCTGTTCGAGGCGGGTGACCTCGCAATGCCGTGCTTTGTCGTGCTTTCAGGAAAGCTAGATATCGTCATGACGAGGCTCTCCGGAGAGCACGTGTTTGCGACCCATCGTCCAGGGGGCTTCTCCGGAGACTTGGTTTTGATTTCCGGAGCCGGCTCCCTGGCGCGCGGGCGGGTTGCCGAGTCGGGAGAGTTCCTTGAAGTCCCCGTGGTTGCCTTGCGCTCACTCCTCGCAAAGGATGCCGAACTCAGCGACATCTTCATGCGCGCTTTCATCCAGCGCCGCCTCGCGCTCGTTGCCGGCGGCATCGGTAATGTCATTATCCTGGGGTCGAATTACTCAGCCAACACTCTTCGCTTGCGGGAGTTTCTCACCCGCAATGGGCATCCGCACACCTATGTCGATCTTGACAGTGACACAACCTCTCAGGAGCTGCTCGATCGTTTTAACCTGAAGATCGACGAAATACCGGTTGTGCTTTGCAGCGGAAAGGCCGTGCTGCGCAATCCCACGACGCTGCAGCTGGCCGATTGCCTGGGGCTTGCGGGAACAGTCGATGAATCGCGCATTCGCGATGTCGTTATCGTAGGAGCCGGTCCCGCCGGCTTGGCGGCAGCGGTTTACGCAGCCTCTGAAGGGCTGGACGCGGCAGTCATCGAAGCCGAATTTCCCGGCGGCCAGGCGGGCTCCAGCTCGATGATTGAGAACTACCTCGGCTTCCCCACTGGTGTGTCAGGTCTGGATCTCACCCGCCGCGCGGTTGTCCAGGCAGAAAAATTCGGCGCTCAGATGTTGGTGGGGCAGCGAGTCGTTCAGATCAACTGCGATCAGAAACCATACCTGCTCTCGCTGGAGAACGGCGAGATCCTGAAAGCTCGCAGCATCATCATCGCCTCCGGAGCACAATACAACACGCCAAACGTCGCCAACCTGAAGAAGTTCGAGGGAAATGGGATTTATTACGCAGCCACGTTCATGGAATCGCAGCTTTGCGGTGGTGATGAGGTCGTCGTCATCGGCGGCGGCAATTCGGCCGGCCAGGCTGCCATTTTCCTCGCCGAAACTTCCCAGATGGTCTACATGCTGGTTCGCGGAAAGACTCTTTCCGAGACCATGTCGCGCTATCTGTCTCAGAGGATTACAACGCATCCGAAGATCGAGTTACATCTGCAGACTGAGCTCGTGTCATTGGAAGGCGAATCGCACCTCGAACGCGTCACCTGGCACGACCGATCGACTGGAGAGACAACGACGCGCGATATCCGGCACGTTTTCGTGATGGCGGGCGCATCGCCGCATAGCAACTGGTTGCGCGGTTGTGTGGCCCTGGATCAGCGAGGCTTCGTTCTCACCGGTCGAGACCTGGATCCAGTTCTGGCCACCGCTCCGCGAAAGTGGCCTCTGGGTCGGCCCCCGCTGATGCTCGAGACGAGCTTGCCTGCGGTTTTTGCAGTGGGCGATATCCGCTCTGGAAACGTGAAGCGGGTTGCGTCAGCCGTGGGCGAGGGTGCGATCTCCATCCATCTTGTACATCAGGCTCTGGCAGAAATATAGCGCCGAATCTTTGAACTGCCTTCGAAGTCGCGTTCTGGCTAAGCTCGAATATCTTGAATCGCGGTCGGATGAGACTCGCTCATCATTTTGTTTTAGGGTTATTGAACTTTGCTTCGCAGTTCGGCCCACTTATGGCTCCCCGATCTGCAAGACAATCTTGCCCGGCTTGTGTGGCGCGCCCGCAAGCATTTCCTGGGCCTGGCGCGCCTCAGAAAGCGGCAGGACTGAGCCAACACGCGCCTTGATTCTGCCTTGGTCAAACAAGGTTGCGAGCGTCTGCAGGCGCGCCGTCGTCACCTCAGCATAAAAGAAAATGGCCTGTGCTGGCAGCGGCCGCGCAAAGACCGACGTAATGAGTTTGCCTCCGGGCTTCAACGCACCGGCGCACCGCTGCAACGTGCTTCCCCCAACCGTGTCGAGGATGGCATCTACCCGCGGCAGCTCCTTCTCGAATGCAGGCTTGCTCGAGTCGAAGATGGATTTCACGCCCAACGATCGGAGCAAGTCTTCATCGTCGGGGTGGCCGATGGCCACGACGTTGGTCCCGGCGTCTACGGCCATTTGTACGGCATAGGCGCCCACGTTCCCGGCCGCGCCAATGACCATGACCGTTTGCCCGCCCATCGCCTGCGCATACTGGAAGAGCATTTGCCAGGCGGTGACCGCAATGACGGGAGCCGACGCTGACTCTAAGTAATCCAGCGATCGCGGTTTGCGGGCAACCATTCCCGCCGCGGCCACCGCGAACTCGGCCTGGGCGCCGCAGAATTGCGGGTTGGTGACACCATAGACTTCGTCGGCCGGGGTGAAGTCGGTAACGCCCGGCCCGACACTCTCGACGACACCGGAGAGGTCTGAACCGAGGGTGAGCGGAGGTTGCGGGCTGACCTTGCTCTTGCCCTCACGAATGAGCGCGTCCCACGGAGCAGCGCCCGCTGCCTTCACGCGCACAAGAACTTCGCCTGGGCCCGACGACGGCATCGGCACATCCTCCACCACCACGACGTCCGGCGGCCCGAAGCGATGAATTCTCGCTGCCTTCACGGATCATTCCTTCCCGCAAGATACAACCACAACGCGCATGGTCTGCAAGCACAATTTCATTCTGCCGGCTCCTCTATCCCGGGTATCTAGTTCAGCTGCGACTCCCAGTCGGCCGGCACTCTTCCCCCAGGTCCCGGTACGGACTGACTTTTGGGATGCGAACGCGGCGGAAGCAATCTAACGCCCTCGATCATCGCCTGCGTCTCGTAATCGTAAAACCAGTCCTCGCCCGGCTCGAAGCTAGCGATGATCGGATGTCCCGTCGCTGCCGCGTGCCTGGATGCATGTTGGCTCGGAGAACTGTCGCAGCATCCGATGTGCCCGCACTCCGCACATCGGCGGAGATGAAACCACCAACCATCCGCCGACGCCAGGCATTCCACACATCCAGTGCCGCTCGGCTTCGAAGCAGGGTTGATTCCGCGCTGATTGTTCTTCATTCGATTCATCCTCGCTTTTGATCTGGCCTCTTCCGTCTCCCGACTCGCAGGCCGGTGGGCTGTGAATTGTGCACGGGGCGTTCCCCATTCGACAACACGTGTCAAATCCTTTCATGAAACGGCCCGACTCTGTAATTGGACGAAGGTATCGGCGAGACTTCGGCGTTGGTCGCACGCCCATTGGAGCACGCACGGTTCATTGTCGGCAAAAACAACCCATACCTTGGTGTTGGTCGATACGTTCGTCCAATCGACCCGCGGCTTCGCTTCTGGTTTCATGAGGATGCCACCGACCGACGCCGTTGCGCTGAACCGCACGCACCCGGCCCCGAGGGATGGCACATCGAAAACTGGAGTCGTCCATGTGCAGCGTACAAGTGGAGCAAAAGACCTATGAGATGCCTCCCCGCGAGGGGATCAGCATCGCTCATTTTCTCACCGTCGGCGACATAAACCGGTCGGCTCACTACTACGAAAAGGTCTTTGGCGCTCGCATCCTGAGCATGGGTGACGGCAACGCGCCTGCCTACCTTCTGCTCGCGAATATCTGGATGATCCTCAATGTTGGGGGCGGCCCTACACCCGACAAGCCGACGGTTTTCCTCAGCGTTCCCGACCCGAATCACATCAACAGCTTTATGAACTTCCGCGTCGCGGATATTCAAGCCTGCTACGAATTATGGAAAAGTCGAGGAGCCGAGTTCATCACGCCGCCGATCCCCAAGTACGGCGAGATCCGCTGCTATATCCGCGATCCTGACGGTTACATCATCGAGGTCGGACAAAGCACCGATCTCACGTACGGTTAACGTTCGGCTCCTGTTCGCTGGCTCTGCGCCTTTTTGTTGCGTCTGCCGGCTTGCCTTGAATAGCCACTGGCGCTGACCTCAAAAGGAGTACCAAATGGGTAGCTCAACTGCAGTGAAAGAGGCCCCGAGCGTGACCGCGCCGGTCACATCGAGCACGCTCAATGTGAACGTTTTTACCGCTCCCGGAAAGGCGATGGTCGGCGAGCGGCCAAAACCTTTCGGCGAAGCGCTCGGCTTTGACCCGATCACGTCGACTTTGATCTTCGGCGAGTACGACGCAGTGCTGGTGGACGCAATGGGGACAGTGGCTGAGGCCGAGGCCCTCGCGGACTGGGTCGCTTTACACAACCGTAACCTGGAAACCATCTACATAACGCATGCGCACTTCGACCACTTTTATGGTCTGAGCATTTTGCTTGACCGTTTCCCGGCCGCGCGGGCGATAGCAACGCCCAAGGCGGTGAGCGCCATGCAGATGTCCTTTACTCCGCCAGTGGAGCGGCTGGCCCGACGGCTCTTTCCGGGGCAAGTGGCCAACAAGCTGGTTTCGCCCGAGCCCTACGAGCACGACACGTTCACTCTCGAGGGCCACGAATTGCGCATCATCGAGCAGGGTCGCACCGATAGTCCCGATTCGACCTCTCTTTACGTTCCATCAATCGGCCTGATCGTCGCAGGCGACGTTGTGTACAACCAATGCCGCATGTACGTCGGCGACACCACTCCCGAGAGCAGAAAGAATTGGATCGCCGACCTGGACCGGTTAGCGGCGCTGAACCCGACTATCGTAGTCGCCGGTCACAAGAAGCCAGGCGCGCCAGACTCTCCCTCGACGATCCAGGACACCAAGCGATACCTCCAGGACTTCGATCGGCTGCAGAAAACCGCGACGTCCGACCAAGACCTGTTCGATCAGATGACAGAGCTCTACCCGCATTGGGTAGCCAATCAGTCGTGGCTGATGTTCGGATTCCCAGGGGCATAACCGCCATCAGCCGCGGTAACTGGCGCCTGCGCACTTCGGACGAAGGCGTAGCTAATGAGCCGCTGACATTCAGGAAAAGACAACTCATTTTCAAAAAAGGAGAACAACAATGGCAAATAAGGGAAAAGTCTTAGTGCTGGTTTCGAGCGGGTACGGCTTACCGCTGAAAAATGGCGGGTGCTATCGCGGCGCCGGCTATTACCTGAACGAGCTGACGGTTCCGGTCCGTGCCCTCATGCAGGAAGGTTACGAGATCACTTTCTCCAACCCCAAAGGGAACCCGCCGCAGTTGGATCTTCATTCTGCCGTGCCCGACTTTTTCGGCGGCGACGAGGCAAGGCTCAACGACTATATGAGATTCCGCGACAGCCTGACCGGGCTCGAAAATCCGAACCGCATCAGCGACGTGATCGCGTCGGGTCTCGATCAATATGACGCTGTTTTCGTCCCCGGCGGGCACGGCCCGATGGAAGATCTTCTCGACGACCCCGACGCTGGCAAGGTAATGCGGCATTTCCATGAAACCTCGAAGCCCACGGCAGTGCTGTGCCACGGCCCGATTTCACTGCTCTCCGCCCTTCCCGAATCGAAGGAGTTCGTCGCCGCCCTCGCGGCGGGCGACACCGCTGGTGCACAGGCCAAGGCTAAGGGCTGGATCTATGCCGGATACAAGATGACGATCTTTTCGACAGCGGAAGAGCAGCAGCGGGAGCCGCTTGAGATTCATGGCAAGGTTCTCTTCTACCCGGACGTTGCTTTGCGCACCGCGGGCGGTGACGTGAGTACGGTCGCTCCATGGGGGAGCTACGCGCTTCAAGATCGCGAGTTGATCTCAGGTCAGAACCCGTTCTCGGACCAAGCGCTTCTGAAACTTCTTCTACCGGCACTAAGTCAGAAGAAGAAGCTGTTTTCAGCGGCATGAGGTTGGAGACGCCCGCCCTCGGTCGGGATCCCGTGCGGATTGAATTGCTGGGTGGATGATGGCAGGCTGGTCGATTGCCGGGGCTGCTTCGGCGTGCACGTTTACAATCGCAAGGATTGCCGGCGGCGAGGTGCAAATCGAACTCCACTGAGGATGCGGGTTGCTTCGTCCTCTGAGGGGGCTCCCAGAAAGGAAGCAAATGGGGCTCGTACGGACCCTGATTGACCGTGACGAGGATCCCGCCGGATCAGCACTCCCGCGAGAATTGAGGGAGCTGTACGATGGGGATTTGCACTTTCGTCCATCGCGGGCTGGGCGCCCGTTTGTCATTGCGAATTTTGTTTCTACTCTTGATGGGGTCGTCAGCTACGAGATTAAGGGTCAATCTGGCGGCTCAGCCATCAGCGGTTCCGATCCTGCGGACCGGTTCATCATGGGCCTGTTACGGGCCTCTGCGGATGCCATCATCGTCGGCGCTGGAACGCTGCGCGACGTAGGCGTAAAAAGTCTTTGGACTCCCGAGTACGTCTACCCTGACGCGAAGCATTTATATGCCGAATACCGAGTCAGCACTCAGCATAAGCCTGAGTATCCCCTTCTCGTGATCGTTAGCGGAAGCGGCCAGCTGGAGTTGGAGAGAGCGGTTTTCCGGACGCCGGCTATGCGCACCGTGGTGATCACAACTTCGGCTGGCGGAGCTGAGCTCACGCGCCGCGGCGCTGCGACTCTAGGCTCGGTCGAGGTACATGCTCTAAATTCGAGTAGCGGCGGCATCGCGCCACAGGCGATCTTGCAATTGCTGCAGGCGCAATATGGGGTAAACACGCTTCTTCACGAGGGTGGGCCGACACTGTTCGGACAATTTCTGGCGGCACAAGCTGTGGACGAAATCTTTCTGACGTTGTCACCGCAAATCGCGGGCCGTAAGGACGGTGAAACTCGACCGGCAGTTGTCGAAGGGCTGGAATTTATGCCGAATTCTGCACCTTGGTTTCAAATGGTCAGCGTCAAGGAAAACGCTGCATATCTGTACCTGCGTTACCGGCGCCGGGCGAGCTGAAACCCCGCAATCTTCCGGCGCCAGGCCAGTCGCAAATTCGTTATCGCTCGCCCCTGGCTCCGCGCAGATGATTTTTCGCTCTGATTTTCAATCGTGATCCCTGTCCCGCAAATCAAGGTCAGGGCACCAGCAAGATCTTTCCGGCACTACCCTTTTCTACCGCTGACTGCGCCTCGGCCGCTTTGCTGAGAGGCAGTCTCTCGCTGATCGGAATTACCAGCTTGCCATCTCGTACCGCTTCGGCCATGTACTGCAGAGTCCCTCTGTCGAAATGCGAGAACACTGGCGCCACCTTTACCGACGGGTACTTCGCGGCGTTCCGCGGCGGCCCGACGACCGACGAATACACTCCGCCCTGCTTGACCTTGGCAATCAGTGTCTCCGCGGTTTTTCCGCCCACCGTGTCTGCCACCGCATCCAGCGGCACGAGATTCGCGATCGCGGTGTCGTCGTCGGTCGCGACCACCTGATCCGCGCCGATGTTCTTCGCTTCATCCATTTGCCGTTTCAAGACCCCCGCGATCACAATCGCTCCGCGATCCTTCGCGGTGAACACCGCCGAACGCCCCACATTCCCTATCGCGCCCACCACCAGCACAGTCTGGCCCGCCTTGATTCCGGTCGCTGCGAGCAGCTGATTGCCGGTCACCGTTACCAGTGGCAGAGCCGCCGCGTCGATTAAGTCAATGCCCATGGGGATGTCTGCGAGAACTTCAGCTTTTACCACGCACAATTCGGCGTACGTGTTGTCCGCCATCGCGAACACCTGGTCGCCCTCGGTAAAGATAACGACCTCGGGGCCCACCTTCACCACGGTCCCCGACATATCGACTCCTATCAGGCTCGGGAACTGCATCGGATAAAAGTCCTTTGTCAATCCCGCGCGCCGCTTGCAATCGATCGGGTTCACACTTGCCGCGGCCACCCGCACCAGGACTTCCCCTGGACCCGCCACCGGGTCAGGGTAATCCTCATATTTGAGAACTTCAGGACCACCGTACTGATGCACAACAATCGCTTTCATATCTCATTTCCTCTTCAGAGCAGTCAAACAGCAACTGGCAAAAGCCAAAGCCCCTTGAAGGCGCATCCGGCGGTGATCAGTTCCAACGTCACCATACGTTCGATGGATCACGATTGCGTGACAGCTTCGAGAACATGATTGGACACTTGGGCGGGCTTCAACCTGCTTAATATGTCCTTGGCCCTAGCCGCCTCAGCGGAAGTTCCATGAGCAACCACCAGGTACTGGCCCGCCTTTATGGCGGTCTCGTAGGTCACGATGCTGTCTTTCGGTATGCCTATGCTGTAGAGGCCGGCCCCGATAGCACTCAGACCGCCGACCACCAGCGCGTTCTCCAGAGCTGCGACGATCCAGGCCACCAATGGACCGCCAACCAGCACAGGTCCTATCGCAGGCACCCAAAAAAATGCGGAACCGAATAGCAAGCCCCAGAAGCCGCCCCAGAATGCGCCCCACTTCCCCCAGTACTTCATGCGGTCCCCCGCGTTGTAGTAACCCACCACTTGCTCGTCGGTGTGATAATCCTTCCCCACAACGGACAGCTTCTTCATGTCGAAGCCCGATTTCTGAAGTTCCTTCACCGCGTCTTCCGCTGCCGAATGGTTGTCATACACTGCGATTACTGCGTTTGTGTCCGTCATATTGAGCCCTCGATTCAGATTCAGTTTCAATTGGTTGAGATCTCACTTCACTTTCGCCGTTTCTATTCCTGTCGCCCGATTTTCTTGACAGAGATTTAGATCCGCTCACGTCGTTCTCGCGTCGCAGACTCCTTTGGCGGCAGCCTCTCTTCTGTTCTTTTGGGGACGGCTGCCGAGATCGTGCCACGAAGTTTCGGTCAGGTTTACGCCGTAATAATTCGCAGCTTTCTCGATGTTCGCGAACGCCAACGCACGATCGGTATCCGAGACGTCGATGACTTGATCGAACCGCGCCACAGCGTTTCGCACATGGTCTGCGTCGGTTAGTGGCTCCTTACGTTGCTTCGGAAAAGCGTAGACGCTGTCGGGTAGGTCGCTCTGCATTGTCAGTCTTCCGTGTTTCTCGTGAGGTCTCCAGGTTGCTTCCGTCATGTCCTCGCCATCCTTTCCGTTCCTGCTTGCCTGGCCGGCAAGAGCAGCGCCGCGATGCAGCGATTACATCCAAGGCGCTCCCGTGAATCAATTGGACGATGGTATTGGCAATACTTTGGTATCGGCGACGACGCAAGGAACGCGCCAACCGGCTCTCGCGTTTCGGTTCGCAAATCTGGTGTCGACCGATACGTTCGTCCAATAGATTTGCCATCGCGCTTCTGGCCTAATGAAGCTGCGATGGGCCGCGGCTCGCGTACGGCATGAAGAAGGAGAGAGTATGCCAACCCAGAGTGCGTCTCTCGGCAATGAACCAATCGGCTCGGCGCCTGCAAACGTAGTCGACATGAAACTCGAAGTGGTCGTCGTCCCGGTCAGGGATGTTGACCGCTCGAAGGACTTCTACACCAAACTGGGGTGGCGGCTCGACGCCGACTTCCTGTATGACAACGGCTTTCGCGTCGTCCAGTTCACGCCTCCTGGCTCAGGGACTTCGTTGCAGTTCGGTACGAAGATGACATTGGCTGCGCCGGGATCGGCCCATGGCCTCTACCTGGTCGTCTCCGACGTTGCTGCCGCGCGTAATGATCTCGTCGCACGTGGTGTTGAGGTGAGTGAGGTATTCCACCCAGGAACGCCCGGCGCGCAGTTCCAAATCGACGGCAGCGGTCGGATCAGCGGGCCGGCACCCGAGCATGCCACATACGGTTCGTTCGCCACGTTTCGTGATCCCGATGGCAATGGATGGCTGATTCAGGAAATCACAACGCGGCTGCCTGGCCGAGGGCTTGGCAATTTGGATGTCGCTACACTGACCGAACTCTTGCAGGAAACCGAAAAGCATCACGGCGAATACGAACCTACCGCTCCGAAGCACGAGTGGTCTGCCTGGTACGCCGCCTACCTTGTCGCGCGTCAGGACGGAAAGACGCCCGACGAGGCGTCGAAGGACGCGAAGCTCCACGTGGAGGAGGGTGCGCCGATCGCGCTATGAAGCACTTCGACGCAATCATTATTGGGACCGGTCAGGCGGGGCCGCCGCTGGCTGCGCGCTTTGCCGCTGCCGGCAAAACCGTGGCCATTATTGAGCGTGGCAAATTTGGTGGAACATGCGTGAATACAGGATGTACTCCAACAAAGACGCTCGTGGCAAGTGCCGAGGCAATTCACGTTGCCCGCCGAGGCGCGGATTATGGTTTCGCAATTGCCGATTTGCGCGTCGATATGACGCGCGTCAAGGCACGCAAGGATGCGGCCTCCGCGAGGTCAAGCAAGGGAGTCGAGGAGTGGCTCCGGGGAACGCCAAACTGCACGGTCATTCAGGGCCAGGCTCGCTTTCAGTCGGCTAACACCGTCGTGGTCAACGATGAAATTCTCGAAGCCGGCAAGATCTATATCAATGTCGGCGGGCGCGCACGCGTTCCGGATATGCCAGGGATTCATGATGTCCCATTCCTCACCAACTCATCCATGATGGATATCGATGTCTTGCCCGCGCATTTCATCATCGTCGGCGGAAGTTATGTTGGGCTGGAGTTTGCCCAGATCTATCGCCGTTTGGGGAGTGAAGTCACAGTAGTTGAGATGGGACCGCGCCTGATCGGGCGGGAGGACGAAGACATTTCCGATGCCGTTCGCAAAATCCTGGAGGCCGAAGGCATAACCATCCGGCTGAATGCAAAATGCATCTCGCTTGAGAAGCGCGATGGCGGCGTAGCAGTAGGCCTCACATGCGAAGACGGACCGCCGGAAGTAGAGGGCACTCACGTTCTTCTGGCCGTGGGCCGCATCCCCAACACCGGCGACCTGGGATTGGACCGGGCCAAAGTTGCCACCGACACCCGCGGCTACATATCGGTTGATGATCAGTTGCAAACCAATGTGCCCGGCATCTGGGCGCTCGGGGACTGCAACGGCCGCGGCGCCTTTACGCACACTTCCTATAACGACTACGAGATTGTTGCGGACAATCTCTTCAACTCGGATCATCGCCGTGTCTCCGACCGCATCCAGGCCTACGCGCTGTACATTGATCCGCCGCTAGGGCGATGCGGCGCCACCGATGCAGAAGTAAGACAATTCGGGCGTCCTGCTCTCGCCGTGAAGTACCCGATGAGTCAAGTGACCCGGGCCGAGGAGAAAGGCGAGACACAAGGTTTCATCAAAATCTGCGTCGATGCAGAAACGAAACAGATTCTTGGAGCCGCAATTCTTGGAGTCGGAGGCGACGAAGTAATCCACGTTCTGCTCGACGTCATGTACGCGAAGGCCCCGTGCACGGTCATCCAGCGCGCTATGCACATTCACCCGACCGTCGCGGAATTCCTCCCGGTCATCCTCGCCAACCTTGAACCGTTTGCGTAGAGAAGAACACATAACTCTGACGATCCAAAGAGAAAGGTAGCACATGGCAACCTGCCTTCAGACAGTTGACCTCGGGGTTCTCGCGCCGATAGGTGAGCGCGAAGCACTTACGCGCGAGGTTCGGCGTGGCTTGACCGCGCAGCCGCGCTCGCTCTCGCCCTGGATGTTCTACGATGCCGAGGGGTCTTACCTTTTCGAGCGCATCACCACTCTTCCCGAGTACTACCCCACCCGCACAGAAAGAGCGATTTTGGCGGCCCACGCGGATGCGATTGTTGCCGCGGCGCACAGCGATAGATCGTTGCCGCTGCGGCTCGTTGAGTTGGGAGCCGGCACAGCCTCGAAGACCTGCATTCTGCTTGAATCTGCGTTGCGACGTTCCGGCGACGTTGTTTATGTGCCAGTCGATGTCTGCTCCAACGCTCTCGAGGTGGCGTGTCAAAACGTCGCGTGCGCATTGCCTGAAGTACGCATCGAGCCCATCGTCCGGAACTATGTAACTCAGCCGCTTCAACTCGAGCCCTTCTACGGCGCCACACTCGCACTCTATATCGGCGCAAGCATCGGTAACTTCTTGCCGCAGGAGGCGCGGCTCATCCTGCAAGACCTGCGCGCTCAGTTGCGAACCGGCGACGCGCTGTTGCTCGGTACGGACATGGTGAAAGACGAACTCACCCTTCTAGCCGCCTATGACGACAGTGACGGAATCACCGCGGATTTCAATCTGAACATTTTGCGTCGCCTGAATCGAGAGCTGGGCGCTAACTTTGACGCCGCCGGCTTCCGTCATCGCGCGATTTGGAATTCCAGCGAGTGCCGGATCGAGATGCATCTCGAGAGCACGCGAGAGCAGCATGTGATTATCGAGCACGCAGACCTTGATCTTCACTTCATGCCATACGAAACCATTCACACGGAAAACAGTTACAAATTCACAGACCGTGGCGTTCGAAATCTTCTCAACCAGGCCGGTTTTCACATCAGTGGGAAATGGAAAGATAGTCGCGATTGGTACGCCCTTACGCTTGCGCACTTGCCGTAACTCGTCCGGCCAAGCTTACTTAGGTTCGTGTTGGCCAGTAGATTCCCGGGCTTCCATAAGATGCGTATTCGGTTCGAACCTTTGAAGCGAAAGGTCACTTATGCCAGGCAAACAAACAGCAATCATCACCGGAGCGTCGGGCGGTATTGGTGCGTGCCTGGTCGAACGATTTCTGAAAGAGGGCTATAACGTCGTTGCAACCTCTCGTCACGCCACTCGAATATTGGCTCCTTCTGGAAGTCTGGTTCGCATCGATGGCGATATCAGCGACCAAGAAACGGCTGCCCAAGCTGTCAAGGCAGCAATCAACGACTTCGGAACCGTCGATGTCCTGGTGAATAACGCTGGAATCTTCCTCAACAAGCCTTTTACTGACTTCACTACCGAAGACTTCCAAGCCCTTGTCTCAACCAATCTACTTGGATTCTTCTACATCACGCAGCGCACGGTAAAAGAGATGCTGAGACAGAAATTGGGGTGTATCGTGACCATCAGCGCCGCGCTTGCAGATCGGCCCATCGCCGGCGAAAACGGCTCGATTTCGATGATGACGAAGGGTGGCTTGAATGCAGCAACCCTGAACCTCGCCGTCGAGTATGCAAACGACGGAATCCGCTTTAATGCGGTAGCACCTGGTGAGGTGGATTCGCCGATGCACCGTAATGACCCCAGCGATTCGAAGCCGCAGCCAGTGGTGAAGAGTGCGTCGATAAAGGACGTCGTCGATGCGGTTCTCTATCTGGTACATGCCGGTCACGTGAGCGGAGAGATTCTTCATGTGGATGGTGCCCTGCCGGCTCGTCGCTGGTAGCCGCCAACTGAGCCATCGCATCCAAAACAGAAAGATTCAGTGGTGGTGCGAGTGCGAAGCTGGATCTTTGAGAGAAACGGGAGGAACCCAATCATGCGTCCCGACATCGTGCCCGGAGGCGTTTTCCCCGACTACGAATTGCCCGATCACACGGAGAAGCTGCGCAAGCTCAGTGAGCTGCAGGGTGACGATCCGCTCATCCTGACGCTCGCCCGCGGTCACTATTGCCCAAAAGAGCATCAGCAGCACTTGGAACTCGCAGCGTTTTACCCGAAGATCGCAGTGGCGTACACCCAGATCGCCACGATTGCCACCGACGATCACCATACTCTTCAGGAATTCCGTGCCTCGGTAGGGGCCCAGTGGACTTTCCTTTCAGACCCCGGCCGAACCATTCAGAAGGATCTCAACATCCAGGAGTACACCGATCCCGAGCACGATCCGATGATCCCATACACGCTCGTGCTTAAGCCCGGCCTCGTGATTTACAGCATCTACAACGGCTACTGGTTTTGGGGCCGTCCGTCGATCGCCGATCTTTGGCGCGACCTGCGCGCTGTGACAAGTGAAATTCGCCCAGACTGGGACCTGAGTGCTCCCGGACTCCGCGAGGCATGGGATGCAGGTGACTTCTCGCGTTTCCACGGTTGGAATAAGCACTCCGATACGGAAATGCCATCGAGTGCAAAGCAGAAATAGCGCAGTCACCGGGCCACGATAGGCGCCGCGCAAAGTTCCGGATCTGCGACAAAAGGATGGCTATCGATGTCAATCGCTGAATCGACGGCAAAACAAAATCTGGGGAATCGATTGGTCGCCTCGCTTCAGGAGAGTGAGATTCAGTCGGGAAATCCGCTTCCGATTGGGGGCCCACATCAACAAGGAGACGGAGTCTGTTTCGTTTTGTTCAGCCGTCACGCGACCGGTGTCCGCCTGGAGTTCTACCATCAGCCCGACGATTCTTCTCCCAGCCGGATCATCGACTTGGATCCATTGCGTCATCGGACCGGTGACATTTGGCACGTTTGGGTGCGAGGCATCGCCGTGGGACAACTCTACGGTTATCGCGTCGCTGGGCCGTATCTGCCCGAAGAGGGTCATCGCTTCAACCCGCACAAGTTGCTTCTCGATCCTTATGCAAGAGCGATAGCCGGGGTCCAGAATTGGGATTTTCTAGCCGCTCGCGGCTACGACTCCTCCAGCAGCCTGACTGACTTGAGCTTTTCTAACGCCGATAACGCTGGCACCACGCCGAAATGCATCGTTACTCGCGACGATTTCGACTGGGGCATGGATTCTCCTCCGAAGCATTCCGCCTCCGATACGGTCATCTACGAGACACACGTCCGCGGTTTCACAATCCATCCGACGTCGGGTGTCACGCGTCCCGGAACCTTCGCCGGGTTGACCGAAAAGATCCCATACTTGCAGGATCTTGGAGTGACAGCAATCGAGCTGATGCCGGTTCTCGAATTCAATGAAAACGAGTTGCAGCGGCTCAATCCAATCACCGGAGAAAAACTGAAGAACTACTGGGGCTACAATCCGGTTGCCTTCTTTGCTCCGAGGCAGTCCTACAGCTTTGAAGCATCTCACTGGCGGCAGACCGTCGAATTCCGGGAGATGGTCAAGACCTTTCACCGCGCGGGGATCGAAGTGATTCTCGACATCGTCCTAAACCATACGGCTGAGAACGATGAACTCGGGCCCACGATCTGTCTGCGCGGCATTGAAAACTCAATCTTCTATATGTTGCAGGAGAACCACCGGCGGTACTACAAGGATTTCACCGGCGTAGGCAACACGCTGAATGCCAACCACCCCGTCGTAAGAGAGCTCGTCATCAGCGTGCTCCGTTACTGGGTCATGCACATGCACGTTGACGGATTTCGCTTCGACCTCGCTTCCGTCCTCGGCCGAGATCAGCATGGGAACATCGTGCGCGACGCACCGCTTCTCGACAGCATTGCCGAGGATCCCATCCTGCGTGACGTAAAAATCATTGCGGAAGCTTGGGACGCGGCCGGCGCCTATCAGGTCGGAGATTTTTCTACCGGCCGTTGGACGGAATGGAACGGCCGTTTTCGCGACGATGTGCGCCGCTTCTGGATTGGCGACGCGGGCATGATCGGATCGTTCGCAAGCCGGATCTGTGGAAGCTCTGATATGTACCAAAAGTCCGGCAAGGGGCCCGCAAGCAGCCTCAACTTCGTCACATGTCACGACGGCTTCACCATGAACGACTTGGTCAGCTACAACCAGAAACACAATAACGAGAATGGCGAGCTCAGTCGCGATGGAACAGATGCCAACTACAGCGACAATTGCGGAGTGGAAGGGCCGAGTCAGGATCCCGGTGTCGAAGGCATGCGTATCCGCTTGATCAAGAACTTCCTGTTGACGCTGTTTATTTCTCGAGGGGTTCCCATGTTGCTCGGCGGCGATGAGTTTCGCCGAACCCAGCGCGGCAACAACAATGCCTACTGTCAGGATAACGAGATCAGCTGGTTCGATTGGAGGCTGCTCGAACAGCACAGAGAGGTCCACCGCTTCGCCCGCGGAATGATCGCCTTTCGTCGCACCCATCCCGTTCTGCGACAAGAAACTTTCTACACGGATCAAGACATAAGTTGGTTCGCGCCGAACGGCGCCACTCCCGACTGGGCAGACCAGCGTCAGAAATCTCTTGCGTGTCTGATTCTTGGAAAGACAGAACCAGACTTGTTCATCCTGTTTAACGCCGACGCACAATCGGCTGATTTTCTCCTGCCCGCTCTGCCGAGCGGCAAGATTTGGCGCTTGGCGGTCGACACATCCCGCCCCGCCCCTTACGATCTCTTCGACCAGGGGAAAGAGCCTTCCCTGCTCGGCCAAACCGATTTCCGGCTTGAGCCTCGATCAAGCGCAATTCTCCTCACAGATGACGGCGAGGTGCCGCATGAAAATTAGCCCTGCTGCCGGGAGGCCGGCTGACCCATCCATTCTTGTCAATGTCCCGAAGCTCATCACTGCCTATTACGAGTTGCGGCCCGATTCGAGCGATCCCAGGCAGCGCGTTGTCTTCGGTACGTCCGGCCATCGCGGATCCGCCTTTAACGTCGCATTCAACGAGCGCCATATCCTGGTCATCACCCAGGCGATTTGTGATTACCGCAAACTTCAGAAGATTGACGGGCCACTCTTCCTTGGAATCGATACCCACGCTCTGTCTGAGCCTGCATTTGCCAGCGCGTTGGAAGTGCTTGCGGCCAACAACATCGAAGTAATGCTCTCCGAAGGTTCGCCCTACACTCCTACTCCAGCTGTCTCCCATGCGATTCTGCTTTACAACCGTGCGCGAGCATCGGGTCTCGCCGACGGCATCGTCATCACGCCGTCTCACAATCCTCCCGATGACGGGGGCTTTAAGTACGACCCTCCGCACGGGGGGCCCGCGGATTCAAGCGTGACTTCGTGGATTGAATCGAAGGCCAACGGTTTTCTCGAGCGCGGCCTCGACGGTGTGAAGCGCATGCTCTTTTCTCAGGCGCTGCATGCCGCTACCACCCACAAGCATGACTTTTTGAGCGCCTATGTCAACGATCTCAACAGTGTTGTCGATATGAATGCGGTGCGCGACGCCAGGCTTAAGCTTGGCGTCGATCCTCTGGGAGGAGCGGGCATCGATTATTGGCCTCGGATCGCCGAGCAGTATGGTCTCGACCTGACCATCGTCAACAAATCTGTTGACCCTACATTCCGCTTCATGACCGTGGATTGGGACGGAAAGATTCGCATGGATCCTTCCTCGCCTTATGCCATGCAGAGGCTCATCGCATTGAAAGACAAGTTCGATATTGCGTTTGCCAGCGATACCGATCACGACCGGCACGGCATCGTGACCAAAGGAAGCGGGTTGCTGCCCCCGAATCACTATCTTTCGGCATGCGTCAACTACTTGTTCGCGAACCGGCCCAATTGGAGTAAGGACATCGCCGTCGGCAAAACGGTGGTGAGCAGCAGCATGATCGATCGTGTCAGCGATCGACTGGCGCGCCGGCTTTATGAAGTTCCGGTGGGCTTTAAGTGGTTTGTCGAAGGACTGCTCGCCGGCCGTTTGGGTTTTGGCGGAGAGGAAAGCGCAGGTTCCTCCTTTCTTCGGCGCGACGGCACCATATGGACCACGGACAAAGATGGAATCATCCCCTGCTTACTGTCAGTCTGAAATCACGGCGCGCGTAGGCAAAGATCCGGGTGAGATTTATCGTGAGCTCACTCGCGATCTGGGCGATCCTGTCTACGAGCGCATCGACGCCCCTGCCACGCCTGAACAAAAAGCTGCCCTGGAAAAATTAGCACCGTCCGACGTTCGCGCTACAGAAGTTGCCGGTCAGCCGATCCAGAAGATTCTGACCACCGCGCCGGGAGATGGCAAACCAATTGGAGGAATCAAAGTGATCGCCAGGGATGGCTGGTTCGCGGCCCGTCCTTCGGGTACAGAGGAAATCTACAAGATTTACGCCGAGAGTTTCCTCGGTCAGGACCATTTAAGAAAGATCGAGGAAGAAGCCCAGGCGATTTTTTCAAAAACTCTGGCACACAGTGCCCCGTCGGCCTGAACCGATAAGTCAGCCATGACAGGAGTTCCTTTATGAGCAGCTCAACAAACGCTGACCATCCCCTCGATGCGGCCATTTCGGACGCTCTTACCGAGTTGGCCTTGGACCTTCGATGGTCGTTCAATCACTCCGCGGACCAGCTTTGGAAGCAACTCGATCCGGAACTCTGGGAGCTGACCCATAATCCCTGGGTTCTGCTGCAAACCGTGTCTCGGGAAAAATTGCAAACCGTCACTTCCGACGCGGCATTTCAAAAGCTCTTGACCGATCTCCGTCGCCAGAAAACGTTCGCCGAAGAGTCGGAAGCCTGGTTTCAAAAGACGCACCCGAGTTCGGGCGTGTCGGCGATTGCGTATTTCTCAATGGAATTCATGTTGAGCGAAGCACTGCCGATTTACTCTGGCGGACTCGGCAACGTTGCCGGCGATCAGCTCAAGGCCGCGAGTAACCTCGGAGTCCCGGTCGTCGGAATCAGTTTGCTTTACCAGCAAGGCTATTTTCGTCAGGAGATTGATGCCGAGGGACGCCAGCAGGCTTTGTACCCATTCAACGATCCCGGCCAGCTTCCCATCCAACCGGTTCGCCAGCCAAACGGTGAATGGCTGCGCTTGGCCGTCTCCATGCCCGGCGTTAAGTTGTGGATCAGAGTTTGGCAAGTAAAGGTTGGCCGGGTCAAATTGTATTTACTCGATACCAACGATCCCGCAAACCTCCCGTCTTTCCGCGGCATTACCTCCGAACTGTACGGAGGGGGTCCGGAGTTACGTTTGCGGCAGGAGTTAGTCCTCGGTGTTGGAGGCTGGCGTCTTCTTCGCGCCTTGGGACTCGAGCCCGAGGTCTGCCATCTCAATGAAGGTCACGCCGCATTCGCGGTGCTTGAACGAGCGCGTTCTTACATGGCAGACAATGCCCAGCCATTCGACGTTGCGCTTGCCGTCACCCGCGCCGGCAACCTTTTTACCACCCACACCGCCGTGGAAGCAGGCTTTGATCGCTTTGCTCCCAGCCTGATCGAGCGATATCTCAGGAAATTTGCCGAGGCGGAGCTGTCGATTTCGTTCGACGATCTTCTCGCGTTGGGAAGGCGCAATCGTCAGGATTCGTCTGAGCCGTTCAACATGGCGTACCTTGCGATCCACGGCAGCGGAGCCATCAACGGCGTCAGCAAATTGCACGGTCAGGTGAGCCGGCAGCTCTTTCAGCCTCTTTTTCCCAGGTGGCCTCAAGCGGAGGTGCCGGTTTCGTACGTAACCAACGGAGTGCACACCCCCACCTGGGACTCTGCTGAAGCTGACAGTTTGTGGGAACTCAACTGCGGAAAACAGTATTGGTACGGAACGCTGGCAGAAAAGGATATTCGCGCCGCCGGCGATTCCGATCTCTGGCAACTCCGCGCAAACACCTGCAACGATCTCGTCGCTTACGTCCGAAGATTGCACTCGCGGCAATTGGCAAGTCGCGGAGCGCCGCCGGAAGACCTCGCGCAAGCCGCACAGATACTCGATGACAACGTTTTGACTTTGGGATTTGCCCGTCGCTTCGCCACGTACAAACGCCCCAACCTTCTACTGCACGATCCGGAGCGGCTTCTCCGCATCCTGACAAACACGCAATGGCCTGTTCAAATCGTGATTGCCGGCAAGGCTCATCCCCAAGATACCGAGGGGCAGGAAATGATCACGCAGTGGATTGATTTTGCTCGCCGCCCTGAAGCTCGTTCCCGAGTAGTCTTTCTTTCCGATTACGACGTTCTCATGGCGGAGCATCTGGTTCAGGGCGTGGATGTCTGGGTGAACACTCCGCGGCGGCCTTGGGAAGCAAGCGGCACAAGCGGCATGAAGGTGCTGGTCAACGGCGGGCTGAATCTCTCGGAACTCGATGGCTGGTGGGCGGAGGCGTATTCCCCCGAAGTCGGCTGGGCGATCGGAGATGGGCGCGAACACGGAGATGATCCTTCCTGGGACGCATCTGAAGCTGAGAGTCTCTATACATTGCTCGAAAAAGAAGTTGTCCCGGCGTTTTATTCGCGCGACGAGCATGGAATTCCGCGCGGCTGGGTCGCCCGCATGCGCGAAAGCATGGCCCGCTTGACTCCGGCCTTTTCGACCAACCGCGTCGTCCGCCAATATACCGAAGATCACTATCTCTCCGCGGCCGCAACTTATCGCCGGCGCGCTGAGAATCGAAGTTCAGTGGGAGCCGGCCTCGTCGCATGGCAGACCGAACTGGCGAAACACGGGCCGGCGCTGCGCTTCGGCTCCGCGACCGTGGACCGACAGGGTGATCAATATCTCTTTCACGTTCAGGTTTTCGTCAATGATATTGACCCCGAAGCCATCAGCGTTGAACTTTACGCGGAACCGCGGGAAGACGGGGACCCACCCACACTCGCTATGACTCGCGGCGAAAGCCCGGTCGGAACCACGGGTGCCTTCACCTATAGTGCTTCTGTTCCGGCCAGTCGCCCCGTTTCCGACTATACCCCGCGCCTCGTCCCGCATCACGCAGCAGCGTTCGTGCCGCTTGAGGCTCCTTTCATTCTGTGGTACGAAGCACCCTCCTGGCGATGAGCCTTGTGATTCGCCGCGGCGCCGCATGGAGCTATTTGCCTTCGCCGGGTTCGAACGATCCATCAGACGAGCGGGACTGGGATCGCCGCGCATGGAATGGATCAGCTGTTCAGCTCGCGTTCTGCCTCGGCGATAAGCTCGCGACCGGTCGCAACCGCCTTCTCGTCCGATCCATCACTGAGGACTAGTCGCAGCTCGGACAGGCCAGTTCTCGATTCTGAAAGTCTGGTATCGCGTACCGGCGATTCGATCCGGAAATTGAACCGGCATTCGCGACGCGCTCCTTGAACGCCGTAGAGCGCGTCAGCTTTTTACGCGCGCGATGCAGTCTGGCCTTCGCCGCAGGCAGGGAGAGATCGAAGGTTTGTGCAACCTCCTTCACTGAGCACTCCCGTTCAATCCAGGTGGCCATGGGATAGCGAAGCTTGACGTCGAGCCTGCTGATCGCGCGCAGGGCGCAGGTTGACCTTTGGCGCAGATCATCGAGCTGCTCCGGATTCAAAGCTCCATCTTGCACATCGAACGCTTGAGCATCTTCAGGTAAACCCCATGGCGCTTCGAACGAAACTTCCGCTCGCTTGCGCCGTCCGCGCAGTACCATCAGTGCGGAATTAATAGCGATCCTCGTTAGCCATGAAGCGAATTGGGATCTACCTTCAAAGGAATCAAGCGCCACATAGGCGCGAAGAAACGTATCCTGCAAGGCGTCCTCCGCGTCTTCGTGGTTTCTAGTGATTGAATGAATTCTCCTGTAAAGCCGGCGCGAGTGTCGATTCCGGAGCTGCTCGGAATGCAGCGCTCGATCCGGCTCTCGCTGCGGCAACCAACTCCAAGTCTCGGCTGCCGGCGTCCTCACGAGCATTTGCACCATCAAACGTAGCACCCGACACCTGCATCACTGACCCCCTTGAATTTGAACTCCGGGAACGCCCCGGAACATTGCGGGAGAAATCTCGGCGCGGGTATCACCGACAGAATGAATCACAACCGCGCCAGATGATTCAATTAGGCCTCAGGCGCAGATACGAAGCTATTGAACGAAGGTATCGATCAATACTTTCGTACGAATCCGTTTTGCGGTTTGCGTCTTCCCTCCGGGCCTGTGCCCCATCCGGCCGGCACGAAGGTATCGATCAATACCTTCGTCTCATTTTCTGTCCGCAGACATTCCTGCTCCAATTTGATCTTGAACAGCGCGGACAGGCAGGCCGGGATTGAGCCGCTGTCTCGGGCAGGCATTCTGCAGGGGTAACAACCTCAGCCGCCTGACGAGAAGGCGCACGCGACATTCCGATCGGTTCCTTGGAGTCTAAACTCGACCGTGGAAAACGATCTGTATCGCTGATGGGCAGGGCAAGGCGCGCGCCCGCGAGCCCGAGACGGAGGCAAGAAATGAAGGTTCTGCTCAAGAGAGCTTACGACGAGCCCGCACGCGCTGATGGTTTCCGTGTTCTGGTTGACCGCCTGTGGCCACGCGGAATAAGGAAAGCAGATCTGCGCCTGGACGCCTGGGTCAAGGACATCGCACCGAGCACGGCCCTGAGAAAGTGGTTTGGTCACGACCCAAAACGGTGGCCTGAATTCTGCAAGCGCTACAAATCAGAATTGAAAAGCCCAAGGCTGCGAAGGATGATCGCAGACACCGTGAAGGCTGCTGAAAAGCAGCCGACCATTACTCTGGTGTACGCAGCTAAGGATACGGAGCACAATGAAGCGGTCGTGCTTCGATCTATCTTTAAGAAGATAGCGGGGCATGACGATTCATAATTCTGCCTACGGGTCTATGAGCGGACTCACGGTGGATCCCAAATGACCAGTGATTAGCCAAAGCCGAATGCAATCTGCCAGGAGATCAGTTGGCCTTCGCGAGTCATGGCGAATCTGGATCGGCAGAACTTTCACCGGCGCGGCATGAGTACGCCGAGCCGGAAGGACTAACCAGCGTCCAGGCCAAGACTCTTCTTGAAGACGACGGACCCAACGCGATACCTTCCACGGCGGGTGTGGTTTCTTTTCGAAGCTACACGGGCCTAGAGCTTCAGCTTTTGCCTAAATAACCTTGGTTCCGACGAATCTGATGTCGCTGATCGTGAATGAGCAGGTTGCCAGCTTCAGGCGCATTCGACGATCCCGAGCGGAATGTTCTGGTGCTGTTCAAACTGCATCCGCTGCCGGGGGGGATGGTGCGCGATGAATCTGCCGGTAAGCTCTGGCCGGATTGTCGTCAATGCGTCAGACTCGCTGGCTTCCGAGCGCACTCCCCTAATGTTGCGCATCTCGTTTCCGGTCATCGCGCAGCGGTTTTGGCAGGTCGCCCCCTTGCGTACCATTTGACAGTTCCAGTGCGCAAGGATTTGGGTGGATATGGATAGATACGCCGGGTGGATTGTTGAAGTACGCAGTGCGCACCAGTGATTTGTCGACTTTGCGCAGCCTCGGCTGGAGTCGGCATGGGGTTATAGGCGGCACAATTCGCGCGGCGGAGGGAACTTGGGGCCGGTGTTAGTGATTTTGGTGTACAGGGGGGGACAGGTGTCTGGATTTCGGGGCAAATCCACGCGATTTTTCGTTTTGGCCTATACTACGCCCCCGGGTTGTCCCCTATATCCCCCGACAACGGGTGAAAAGTCGCAAGAAAAGGTAGTGGAAATGTGATCCACTACCTTCCCATGCTGGATTTCCGTGTTGCTACGCGGGCTCGAGTTTAAGGGGTACAGCGGGGACAGAATGGGGTGTAAGAGGGCCGTCGCGCCCCCGGCGCAGCGGCCCGGGGCGGTGAAAAAGGAAGGCGGCGGGCGAAGGAGAGAAGCATCGAATCAGGCTCCATATCAACCTCCATACCAGGCAAGAAGATCAGAGTCATATATATAGATAGAGAAGAGAAGAAGCCGAGGCTTGGCACACTTTCCCCCGGCCAGACTGGAAGCAAATCCCGCCGACAACACCATCAGGCAACAATCAGACCGCCCCACCGGACACGACACTGGCTCTACCCGGAGCTCAGAGGCGCTCGGGATGAAAGCGCTCGTGCCCGAGATCGGGCTCGAGCTTGCCAGCGTTGCCTAGAACAAGAGAGCGGAGCAGGCTGCGCTCGAGCTGATAGGCGGGCCGGATCGGGAGCGGAGCCGGGCCTGGCGCGCATGCGCGAGAGTTTTAGTGTCAGGCAGGACGGAGAGACCTGGTTGTACTCCCGTGAATAGGGAGCCACATCGCCCAGGATGCGCAGCTTGTGGATGTCGGGATAGTCCTCCGGGCTGAGCCCTTTCAGTTCCGGATGCAGCGCCTCGTAGCCGGCGCCAGGCAGGCGAGCATAGCCGTCGTCGATGCCGACGTAGGGATCACCGACCTTGAAGTTGGTCATGTAATCGTCGCCGGGTAGCCACGATGGCATGGTGTTGGGGATTTCGTTGGCCTGGGGCTCGAAGCTGGCGCGCTGGATGAAACGGCGCAGAGGTTCTGAATAGCCGAAGTGTTCCTTGAGAGAAGGAGAAGGACCTAGACCTGCACCTAGTTCCCGTTCGTAATAACGACGGGAGATGTTGTCTTGGGCCTTTGGATCTGAGCTTCACTGAGTACATACTCATCGTGTAGTCAAATCCATCCATTTAACTGGTCCGGCATGCTTGACAGGCTGGTCCAGCAGGAGCAATGTGTATATGAGCACTAAATGTAAGATGTCCGCCTCCCTTCCTTCTTCCTATCTGGAGCGCCAGAGCATGGGCCGGTTGTTCGGCCACCTCATCTCTGCAACCCGTGAGACCGCCGGGCTCTCCATCGCGGAAGCTGCCCGCTTGTCCGGCATGGAATGCAGCGAGTGGATGGCCATCGAAGAGGGTACCGTGCCCCAGGGCGTCACCCGGCTGCGGGCCATGGCCGACGCGATGCAGATCAGCTTCGACCAGATCGGCACGCTGGTTCTGGTCTGCGGGGCGGCCTGGGAGTAGTCATCGGGGCGCGCCCCCTGGCGCGCCGTACTCATAACCGGATAATCTCATCTCTGGAGAGAGAGGAGGTGAGTCCGATCGTCACAGTCAACAACGAGGTAGTCAAACGCATGAATCTGAACGTTCCTGTCAAGTTGCACAACGCCTTCAAGGCGGCGACGGCTGTCCGAGGCCAGAACATGACCGACGAGCTGCTGAAGTTCATCCGCGGCTACGTCGATAAGCACTCATCGAAACCAACAAGGCGGCGCAAATGAAGCGCGCTGCTCTATATATGAGGGTCTCCACGGTCGATCAGCACCCGGAGACCCAGCTTTCGACCTGCGTCAGATGGCCGCTCAGCGTGGCCTGGAAATCGTGCAGGAATATGTGGACCGGATCTCCGGCGTCAAAGCAAAGCGGCCCGGCCTCGATCAGATGATGACCGATGCCCGCCGCGGACGCTTCGATGTGGTCCTGGTCTGGGCTTCGGACCGGATCGCCCGCTCGGTCAAGCACTTTTTAGAAGTGCTCGATGAGCTGAACCGGCTAGGTGTCGAGTACATATCGCTCAGAGAGAACATCGACACCGGCGGCCCGTTGGGCCGGGCCGTCGTAGTCATCATCGGTGCAATCGCCGAACTCGAACGCAACCTGATCATCGAACGGGTGCGCGCCGGCATGCGGCGCGCCAAGCTGGAAGGTCGATCCATCGGTCGCCCCGCGCTGGTTCTGGATCGAGAGGCGATCCTCCGGGATCGCCACAACGGACACAGCCTGGGTCAGATCGCCAAGACCCACCGCATCAGCCGCGCCACCGTTCACAAGTTCGTCCACTCAGAAATGGCACCTGAACAGGGCGTTCAAAAAGGGTGCCGAAAGCCTGCGGCATAAACCCAGCAAAATGAATGGCCGGATCTTAACGATCCGGCCGTTCATAAACCTATACTTTCGAGAACAGGACAATCCAAATTGAGCGATCACGGTGTCGCTTTCAAGCATTCGCTCTCGGATTCAGGGTGCGAGACCCGGCTTCCAATTACGGCCGGTTTTCTGTCCTATGCCCCAACCGCTGCTACGACGGGAATTCCGATTCCTTCGGCATTGGGAGTTCTTTCCGATTCAACCCAAGCGCCCTTCTGATGCGATGGAAGGTTTCCGGGTCCACTTTATGAAGCATCAGGTAGGTTATGACGATCAATATCCAGTATTTGGGAAGAGAATGCGTTGCCGCGGAGGTCTTCATGAAGATCTCGGATCGCATCCTCAGGAATCCCTTCGAAGTAATTGAGCCGCACCACTAGATCAATGAATCGAATTGCGATTGATTTGCCAAGCTGATCCGCGGTTTCAATGTACGCTCTGTCCATTTTGGCCACTCCGACGTTATCGGCAACAGACTGACACGTGACAACGACGAAGGCCTGCATCAAAAATGTAAACATCTCGTCGGCTGTATGCTTAAGCTCCAAAAGCGATCGTTCGCCATCCGTTGGGGGCTTCATTTTATCCAAGTTCGCCCGCGCGCTCTTAAAAAGGTCCATCATCCGCGCAATTGCCCGAAGCGACAATAGGTAGGTCTCTCTGAGCACCTCGACCTTCAGCGGGCCTGGGCGCGCTGGAAAATTCCGGATTACCTGACCAAGTGTCTTGATCGACTGAAAAACAAGGTGAAGCTTGCGATTCTCAGGTAGGTCATCGGAGTATGAATACGCCGCAAAGGTGTTGGCCTCAAGCTCTGCTTTGGGATCAAGGAGTCTCTTTTCGTCACGTTCATCTTGAAAAAGCCTCACCCGGTGCCGATTCTCGGCGACATCCGGTGGCCCATCGAGGTCGAACTTGGACTGTATCAGCCGGAGATTCGAAAAATCCGCTGCATCGCCCTCCATCTGTGCCGGAGGAACCGAGCAGTAGATCTTCTTCGAGTTGGTGAGAAGTCTATCGATTATATGATTCTTATCTTTTCCGAGGTAGATAAGAAGCATGACAATTGCGGAGTTCTCGATCGAGGCGATTTCGTCAATCATCTTGTCCACCGCAGTTCGGAGAGGCGCGGCCCCAGGCTCATCCATATGTTCGCTGAGGTACAGGGCCACGAAATAGTAGAAATACTGCGGATAGGAAAAAGTGTAATTAGCGTCCGAGCATTTCAAAATGCGTGCTGCTGAAAGCGACTCCAGAAACTCAGCGGTCGGCAAGCGGAGGTAGCTGTCTCGGTAGAAATCGTCGACTAATAGCTCTATGTCAGAGAGCGACATAACTGCCGTCTTTGTCGACCACATGCGATAAGCTATCTCTTGAAGAAATACAATCTTATTTGCGATCTGAGGATCATCGCGGTTCTGCTTCAGCATGGCAGAGTAGATGATTGCTTCGTAAAGGGGACCATGGGATCCGCTGGCGATGGCGGCGGTCCTTTTCGTCTCGATAACTTGAAGGATTCCAAGAACAAAGAACGGGAACGTCGGCAACCAGTCTTTACCGAGCAGCTCCCCGCATAGCCTTTCGGTTTTGAGCAACTCTTCGCTTTCCTCAATTGGCTCATCTGACCCGTTGCTAATCTCCATGTAATTCCGAATCAGGCTGGCCTGCCCCACTCGGCTGAGCTTGACGATGTTGGCGTGAACAATGTCCCTGAGCGCTGGGTCGCTCAATGCCTTCGTGGCCTGCCCTTTTGCCAACAGCTCTTTGAACTGGTATGTTTCATCAACCATCAGGATGGACGACTTAGCGAACCCATTGAGCCATTCGTAAATCTGGTTCCTCACCGAAGTGCGAATCTGCGCAAGGTGCCAGTCATCGATAATGATGCATCTCTGCTCAGGATGCACTGCAGATAGTCATCAAGCTTTTTTGCAGAATAGAACTGGCGAAATGCGCTGTGCGTGCGTTTTTCGAAGTCTTCAAAGGTAGGACAGTCCAAGGTTTTTCCATCGATCCAGATGGTCGTCGCGATTCCCCGCGCCCTAATATCCAGAGCGAGCGCCTTTGACAGAGTTGTCTTCCCCGAGAGCGGCGCCCCATGGATCTCCTTAATGCCGCCCTCTGCCAGGAATGTCACCAACTCGGAACCCTTCTTTATTTGGGATTGTTTTTGAGCTATGTCCTTTTGGACTCTCAAATCGGGATATACGAATAGCTCTAGTAATTTGACCTCCCTCCCATTGCCTCTCGGTGACGCAAAGCCTGGGTCGTTCAGGAACTGAACCGCTGCAGGGTTCATAGCCATCGATTCTCTAATCTGTCTAGCTTCGGAGATTTTCTCCCACGTAAACTCGGAGGTGCGGCGGGTTATGTAGAGCGATTTGTCCCAAGCGAAAAGGAATTGTTTTTCGTGTTTCTGGGCGAGGTCAAACACAATCACTCGAAACGCGCTTGAGCGAGGCCGTAACGGATCGAAAAGTGCTGGACTTTCGTAGTATCTAATCTCCTCGCCGAGCTCCGTCTTTACGTCATAGACGGAGGAGACGTGCTGGTGCCCCGTAATCAAATAGTCGGTCGTTTGAGCAAATAGGTCCCGCAGGTCTGTGAGCGAATTCGACTCAATCCAAAACGTCGGATGGTGCATTACAGTAATGGTGAGTCCTGGAGAGCTTTGTTCGAGCACGTCGTGCACAATCGGAAGTGGAAGGAGCAGACTTCCCTGCGATTCGTGCTTCTGCGAGAGAAGGGCGCTGTTTATCAGGTTGAACCGAACAGTTTCGCCTTTTGGGCTAACGGTGAACGACCTGCAGATCCTTGAGTTCACGTCGTGTGCGGGGAAGTCAAATTTCCCTGCAAGCTCCCAATAATTGGCCTGCGGTTCGAGCAGCTTCTTTAGGTAGAACTGATTCCTACCTGGCTGCGACATTGCGTCGCCGCAGCCGTCTACCACTTTCTTCCGGTAACCATCTGAATCGTCTGGAAGTTCGAGGTCGTGGTTCCCTGGTACAGAAACAGTGAATATCTCCGGAGAGTGAAATCGAAGCCTGAGTTTGTCTTTCAGTTCGGTAGCGAATTGGTTCGCAATGCTGTACTCGAGTTCTCCCCCTTTATTCGCGATGTCCCCGCTAAACAGGAGCACGATTGCGTCCGGTAACGCCTCAGCAGAAGCGATTGCGGAGCAAATCTGATCCAAGCGTTTTGGTATCGGGTTGGCGGAGTCAGGCGTAAAGTGGATGTCGCTCAAGACCGCTAGAACAAATCGCATCGATGGCCCTCTTTCTTCACGCAGGCCTCTCATTCTTATGCCGACTCTGGGAGGGGGAGGCTGGTATGCAGGAATTATAGAACTGGGGCTTTGGGACGAGTTGTTACGAGCCGGAAGGCTTCCCAGCTCGGGTTTAGTCCTGAAATGTCGGCTAGTCTTCAACTATTGAATTGCGTTCGCTGCTCATTCAGCGCTTATTGTCCTGTTCTCGAAAGTATAGGTTTATGAACGGCCGGATCATTGAGATCCGGCCGTTCATTTTGCTGGGTTTAGGCTGCAGGTTTTCGGCACCCTTTTTGAACGCCCTGTTCAGGTGCCATTTCTGAGTGGACGATCTTGTGAACGGTGGCGCGGCTGATGCGGTGGGTCTTGGCGATCTGACCCAGGCTGTGTCCGTTGCGGCGATCCCGGAGGATCGCCTCTCGATCCAGAACCAGCGCGGGGCGACCGATGGATCGACCTTCCAGCTTGGCGCGCCGCATGCCGGCGCGCACCCGTTCGATGATCAGGTTGCGTTCGAGTTCGGCGATTGCACCGATGATGACTACGACGGCCCGGCCCAACGGGCCGCCGGTGTCGATGTTCTCTCTGAGCGATATGTACTCGACACCTAGCCGGTTCAGCTCATCGAGCACTTCTAAAAAGTGCTTGACCGAGCGGGCGATCCGGTCTGACGCCCAGGCCAGGACGACATCGAAGCGCCCGCGGCGGGCGTCGGTCATCATCTGATCGAGGCCGGGGCGGCGCGCTTTGGCGCCGCTGATCCGGTCCACATATTCTTCCACGACCTCGTAGCCGCGCTGGGTGGCCATCTGACGCAGGTCGAGGAGCTGGGTCTCCGGGTGCTGATCGACACTCGACACCCGGGTGTAAACGGCGGCACGTTTCATTTGCGCCGCCCTTTCTTCTGTGGGGTGGTGTATCCGTGCTTGGCAACATAGCTTTCGATGAACGCCATCAACACTTGCGTCATCTCCAGACCCTGCGCCGCAGCCGCGGCCTTAAATGAGTTGTGAAGCCCTGTTGGGATATTGATGTTCACTCTCTTGACTCCTGATGCTTCCTTCGTCTTGATCTTCCTCACCCCTCTCTCGAGGGTAAGGATATCCGGCTATGAGTATGGCGCGCCAGGGCGCGCCCGATTACAACTCCCAGGCCGCCCCGCAGACCAGAACCAGCGTGCCGATCTGATCGAAGCTGATCTGCATCGCGTCGGCCATGGCCCGCAGCCGGCTGACGTCCTGGGGCACGGTACCCTCCTCGATGGCCATCCACTCGCTGCACTCCATGCCGGACAAGCGGGCAGCTTCCTCGATGGAGAGGCCGGCAGTCTCACGGGTTGCAGAGATGAGGTGGCCGAACAACCGGCCCATGCTCCGGCGCTCTAGATAGGAAGAAGGAAGGGAGGCGGACATCTTACATTTAGTGCTCATATACACATTGCTCCTGCTGGACCAGCCTGTCAAGCATGCCGGACCAGTTAAATGGATGGATTTAACTACACGATGAGTATGTACTCAGTGAAGCTCAGATCCAAAGGCCCAAGACAACATCTCCCGTCGTTATTACGAACGGGAACTAGGTGCAGGTCTAGGCCCTTCTCCTTCTCTCAAGGAACACTTCGGCTATTCAGAACCTCTGCGCCGTTTCATCCAGCGCGCCAGCTTCGAGCCCCAGGCCAACGAGATCCCCAACACCATGCCATCGTGGCTGCCCGGCGACGATTACATGACCAACTTCAAGGTCGGTGATCCCTACGTCGGCATCGACGACGGCTATGCCCGCCTGCCTGGCGCCGGCTACGAAGCGCTGCATCCGGAACTGAAAGGGCTCAGCCCGGAGGACTATCCGGACATCCACAAGCTGCGCATCCTGGGGGATGTGGCTCCCTATTCACGGGAGTACAACCAGGTCTCTCCGTCCTGCCTGACACTAAAACTCTCGCGCACGCGCGCCAGGCCCGGCTCCGCTCCCGATCCGGCCCGCCTATCGGCTCCGAGCGCAGCCTGCTCCGCTCTCTTGTTCTAGGCAACGCTGGCAAGCTCGAGCCCGATCTCGGGCACGAGCGCTTTCATCCCGAGCGCCTCTGAGCTCCGGGTAGAGCCAGTGTCGTGTCCGGTGGGGCGGTCTGATTGTTGCCTGATGGTGTTGTCGGCGGGATTTGCTTCCAGTCTGGCCGGGGGAAAGTGTGCCAAGCCTCGGCTTCTTCTCTTCTCTATCTATATATATGACTCTGATCTTCTTGCCTGGTATGGAGGTTGATATGGAGCCTGATTCGATGCTTCTCTCCTTCGCCCGCCGCCTTCCTTTTTCACCGCCCCGGGCCGCTGCGCCGGGGGCGCGACGGCCCTCTTACACCCCATTCTGTCCCCGCTGTACCCCTTAAACTCGAGCCCGCGTAGCAACACGGAAATCCAGCATGGGAAGGTAGTGGATCACATTTCCACTACCTTTTCTTGCGACTTTTCACCCGTTGTCGGGGGATATAGGGGACAACCCGGGGGCGTAGTATAGGCCAAAACGAAAAATCGCGTGGATTTGCCCCGAAATCCAGACACCTGTCCCCCCCTGTACACCAAAATCACCAACACCACCGCTAAGATCACTTGCGTGGGGTGTTTCTCATTCAAGAAGGATTCTGCGAGGCGGCGTAATTCGCGCGCCTAAGGGCTCGCAAGACCGTTTTCCCCTTGCGCAATGTTTCAAGGTGAGTGTGCAACACGCCCGAGGACGAACCCCTTCACCGCGCAACACTTCCGATCGCATCCCTTGAAATGTTGTTTGTCTCTGGGGGCAGCAACCTTCATAACGGGTTTTCAGGGGCACTTGTCCGAGATGCCGACTACACATCCATGTGGCTGTTGACGTCTCCGGCGTCTCGGAGCCAAATCACATGGATCCCAACGCAATATTTCCTACGGCGATCCCGGAGTTTCCGAGCTTGCGATGCATCATCATTTGTACCCTCTCCTAAACCGGATCTTATCCACTTGAAATGAGGTGTTCAGCAACGATGTCTTCTTAGCCGACGTGGTATTTTTCGTCGGCGCAACAAGTTCAAAACTCACTCCGGAAGAGATCCGTGAGCTTGACGGCGCCCCGAAGAATATTCCTGTCGTCAGCGACCGATACCGAAATCTGTCTGATCCGCCGCTGAATGGAAACTGCGTCCCGATCGGTCCTGAGAAACGCCGCAGGATCCGGGCATGTGGGGCAGAACTGCAGCAACTGATCCGGCATCAGCGTTCTCGAAACACTCCGTGGGAAGCCATCCAATTTAGGCTCAAGCACTTACCGGTTTGTGGTCGGGCACGGTGGGCCGTGAAAGGTGCCGTGCGTTTAATGCGTTGCGAATGATTTCACCTTCCGGGTGCTGGTAAACCATGGCGCTTCTCTCACGTCGCCGTGGCCCATGGCGTTCATGACCGCTTTGAGGTTCCCGGTCTTCGCCAGCACGAAGCTGCCGAAGTCATGACGCGCACAATAGAGGACAAGTTCGCGCCGCAGCCCCGCGGCTTGCCTCGCCCGCGCCCACTGCCGGTACACCATCGACGCGCATGCAATAGAGTTCGCGGGCGTTGCGCATTCCGGTGTCGCGCATTACCACAATGATGTCCTTGAGCGGCTGCTCGGCCACCGCTGATAGCCTCCTTCCCGCATCGTCGTTCAGGCGGAGCGACCGCCCGTGTTCCTTGAAGAGCGCAAAGTCAGGAACCTCAAAGATCAGCTTGTCCTCCTTGGCTTTCGTAAACATCCTCCGCAGCGTCCGCAGGGCGTTGTTGCCGTTCGAGGCCGATCCGGGAAATTCGAGCTTCTCGACCTTGTCTTTGGTGATCTGGTCCATGCGCATTCCGGCGATCTTCGTCTGCTCCAAAGCCGCCAGCCATTTCTGTAGTAGCGGCGGGTGTCGGCCTCAAGCCGTCCCGTTGCCACCCATTGAAGGAAATCCTTCGAGTATTCCCGAAGCGTGGGCGGCTTCCGGTCGAGCGGGTCGCTGCCCTTGATCGCGGCAGCGAGTTTGAGAGCGGCAGCCTTTTGCGCTCTCGTTTCGTTGGTCTCCTTGGTGGACCCGCAGTAGCGCTCGCCGCGCACCGTGAAGTCGTCAGCAAGCCGCATAAGAGAACGGACCGGGCGCCTGATTGGTCTTGCTGTCGGCCAGGGCGATTGTCGGGGCGTAATAGTCAATTTGTTCCACGCGCATGCGGTAGAGCTCGCGCGCGTTGCGAATGGAATCCACCTTTCTTTGCCACACGAAAGGTCGAACACCCCAAGTGACCAGCTGGCGCAGACGGCACCGCATGGAACAATCATGAAGGTCGCACTTTACCCTTCATTCAACTGCGATCAATTCGATTCGCGGTCCCGGATCCGAAAGCGGCGAGAAACTGAGCACGTTGGCGGCGCCTTCCCGACCAAAGCACACCTCAATCCAGACTGTCCCCGAAATGTTCCCGCTTCCGGTTGGAGGGAATTCGATCCTGGTGGGTATCCGGCCGTTCACCCGCAATTCTGCAAATCGGGGACCTTTGTCAGCATTGGTATAAGTGATGCGAACTCTTGGCACGCGAACGCGCGAGGACACATTGGCGAATCTGATTTCACAGCAATTGTGAACGTCCTCGATGCCAATGGGACTGTATGTCGTGAGTTTGTCCTCGCTGCCATGAACAATCAACATGACTGCATCGTTCGACTGGACAGTGGCGGAATAAGAAGAGCTGTAGGAGCCAAGATCCTTAGCGGTCCAAACATCCCTAACCGAAACTGACGACGATCCGGTCAGCCCAAGATCGCTCCAATGCACCGTCATGGCAGCGGCGTCGCCGGTTCTGTTCAGCAGCAGCACCGCACGCTCTCCCGGAGTCGAGAGCGCCTTGGACCAAACATCAAGTCCATCGCCGTTGGACGCCACTCTGACTCCCTGCAGGCCCAAGGAATCCTGATCGACGGCGATCACTTCGGGGTTGGTAAGAGTAGCCAAAGTAGCAGGGCTCAACCTGGTGAGATCCGCGCCAGCCAGCAGCGGCGCCGCGGAGATAGCCCACAGGCTCATGTGAACGCGACTCTGAGCGTCCGTAAGCCCTGGCATTCCGACCACCATCATGTCGGGATCGTTATAGAAGCCGGTATGCTGCGCCTCCGGGTGAATTCCCTGATCGAAATTCGAGAGGACGCCGGGAAAGCTGGCCAGTCGGCCGCTATGCTTTTCATGGGCCACAATGGGATCCACGATATCGCCGCTGGTCCGCCATATATCAGCCGGCGCACCGCCCACACTGGCAGCCCATGTCCACGGGCTGTTCTTTCCCCACTCGCAAATTGAAAAGTAAAGCCGACGCCCGGTGACAGCTTCGGCTCTCCCGATCGCCCTCGCAATTTCGGCATACTGCACCGCAGGATCGAGGTTCTCCTTATCGCCCCCGCACCAGTCCACCTTTACATAGTCGAATCCCCACTTCGCGAATTGAAGGAAGTCCTGCTCATAATGACCTTCACTGCCGACATGCTGGTAGGCCGGGCCAAGGTCCGGGTAATAAAGGCTGCACCCGTCCATTCCCGCGTCAGTATAGATGCCGGCCTTCAGACCAAGGCCGTGAATGTAGCGCACGATGTTAGCCATATCTCCTGCATGCTCACCGGCTGCCAATGCGGGCCACGCCTTGGCATCAACCACAATATTTCCCTCCGCGTCGCGCTGACCCCGCCACCAGCCTTCGTCGATGTTTATGTATTGATAGCCGGCCTTTGCCATGCCATTGGCAACCATGGCCTTAGCCTGATCCATGACGATTTTGGCGTCGACGGTATTCGAAAAGCTGTTCCATGAAGACCAGCCCATCGGCGGAGCAGGAATTGCGACCTGCCTCTGCGCGTTCGCGACCTGCATTGCGCCGGGTATAGCGAGAATCATGACTGCGAATGCTACAAGAACTACCAAAGTGCGCCACACACATTGTGAATCTTCAACCTTCCTCATTTTCGTCCCTCTCGCTTCAGAATGGCCCTATTGACCGTCGTCGCCACAAGCTGACCTTTGGCCGGATTCAAAGAGATCAGAACATCACAGTCCAATTCGATCTTCTTCCGCATTTCGAAATTCCCAACATCAGACATCCGCCGTGGCTATCTTGAGTGAGCACTATCGCAATTCGATTGCCCGAGATCCATCCCGGGCTGTTATCTGATCCTTTTCTTGGGGACACTTATCGTGTCCCCAAACCTCGCGTGGCGGACCCCTTGTGCGCTCAATTCGATTCTTATTGTGCTGTCAATTCATTCAGGGCCAAATGTCCCCATTCCAGGTTCGCGCTATGCACTACGAGCCGAACTCCGGATACCGTTTCAGACCCAGGCAAGGAGATGGTCCTGCTTTCAATGGTGTTATTGTTGGAGGACCATGTCAGCCCGTAGTTGGACACTTGAGTGGTCCAGACCCCGCCGCTGAGAGTTTGAACGTCGAGGTTGGTTATGCCTTGTCCCAGGCCGTACCACGTATAGAGGGTTACCGAGGAAATGGTCCGAGGTGAGCGGAAGTCCATCTCGATGTTTCCGGGAAAACTGGGACTGTTCTGTGACAACCATGCGGTGTTGAGTTGGCTATCGGTCGCTTCGGAGATTCCGGAGCCTCCAAGAGTCGTGCTTGTTAGAGGCGGAAGCCAGTTCCAGAGGTGCAGATCGTTGATGGCAAAATGTCCCCATTCGTTGTTGGCGCTATTGACCACAATCATCACCTGGGTGGTCGTGACCGCCGCCGGAAGTTCTATAGTTCGATACTCAACCAGACTGCTATTCGAAGCCCAGCTGAGTGGCGCGCCCGATACCTGGGTCACCCACGAACTGGTCGATGCATCCCAGGTCTCGATATTCAGATTTGTGATGCCCTGGCCCAGGCCATACCACACGCCAATTTCAAGAGCGGAAAACGTCTGCGTGGTCGGATATTGAATTGTTATGGTCCCCGATGTCCCGGATGTGGGTGCCCATGCGGTGGTTGAAATGTTGTCCACGATGTCAGATAACGACCCGAGGCCCGTGCTCAGAGAACTTGTCACGGTCGGTGCGGTGGCGCCGGGGCCGGTTTGAATCGCTCCGATCGACAGAGAAGAAGAGGGGATCTGCGTGCCGAAGATGTCTCTCCCTCCATTAGTTGGCCCCACCAGTCCGCTGATAGCCACCCCACTGCTGTAAGCGGGCGAGTTCGAGTCGGGAGTGTAGTCCGACAGATTGTCCTGGGACGACGCGTTGCCGGCGGATTGCAGGTATGCATTCCCATAATAGCCATTCGGGTCCGTGGGAGCCAGTGTGTCCGGCAAGGAGCCGTTCCCATCATCGTAAAGATTGTTGTCATAGGGAGAGCCCGAAACTTGCTGATAGCCCACTGAATTGGGGTTGATGAAGACATCGTTGGTAAACGACATCGAGCCACTCGAAATATCCGTCATGCCCTGGAGAGTCTCAAGGACGACCGATTCGCTCTGTGTGTATGGGACGAACTGGTACAGGCCGGCGTAGACCGAGTTGTTATAGAGGTCTATCGTGGCGCTTGACGCGCAGCTCAAGTTGACCGGCCAGCCGGTGTCGTTCTGACTGATGTTGTAGCGCGCCGTGAGATGGCCGATCGCGTAGCAAGTTTCAATAGTGCCAAAGGCATTATTGTGGCCAAAGTTGTACTGCATCAGGCTCCCGTATGTAGATGCATCCGCATCGAGGGCAGCGTCGCCATATTCCTCTCCAAGGACCATGTTCTCGTACGAAACGTCGTTGAACTGAGCCACGGTGTTTTCCGCCATCGACCACCAGATATCCGTGTTGTTGTGGTCGAAACCCACGTTCCTGACCACGTTGTGCTCAATGACGGCTCCCGAGATCATGTTCGGCGATATTCCGCCTTGGCCGATATCGTGAACGTAGTTTCCGCGGATGATGGTTCCTGTCGACGGTACCCACGGGCCGGTGTTCGAGCTCGTAAGGTTCCAGAATGGAAAGCCGGTATAGCCATCGCGCTGCATCCAACTGGAAAACGTCACAATTCCGTACATAGTCGGCAAATTACTGATTTCGTTGTCTTGCAGCACCATATTCGTGTAGTAGGTGGGAACGGTTGTGCCCGTCACATAAGCGACGATCCCTCCGTGCGCTGACCCTTCTCCGCTCGTTGGGCCCTCGAGGTTCGTGATGAAGTTATTCTCAATAGTAATGTTACCCATGGGGCCGACGTCCGTGGCGACAATCGTAACCCCGTTATAGAAGGGCGTGCTTGATGTGAAAGGCTGACCGTTGGTGTTGGTGATCTCGAAGCCGGTTAGGGTTATGTCGTGCTGATTCGTAAACTGGACTGCGGAGGGTACCGCTCCCTGCCCCTGGATGAGCGGCTTGTTTCCGCTGCCGTAGCTCCCAAGAGTAATCGGCGCCCCGGCAGTTCCCGAGCCCGTAGGAGCCAGCTGCCCGTTCCAGGTATCGCCAGCCAGGAAGAGCACGTTGTCACCTGGCTGGAAGCCGTGCCCGTTCACCTTCGTCAGTGAAGCCCAAGCCGCCGATTGCGAGGTGCCGGAATTGTTATCGTTGCCCCCCACGGAGTCGACATAGTAGGTCACGTTCTGCGCCGCTATGGAGCGCGAAGAGATTTCGAAGGAAAAGACGGCGCACGCTATCCACAACATCAAAGTTAGTCTGTGAGCAGAAAAGATCTTGTTGTTAGGGCTATTCATGTTCGAGATCTCCTCGTATTCGGCCCGGGGAAGGATCCTCCGACAAAGCCGGATAAATTGTTTGGGGAAGCCCTTCGAACGGCTTGAACGAGCTCGCTGATGCGGCCCCCGGTTGAGGTTAGTCACCGCCTTCGGCGGCAGGTCACTTCCAAAACTTGAGTATGTCCAGCCGTTTGTCTTCTTCCCGAATGCGAAATGCGTGCTGAATGTCGGCTGAGGCAGGTGTGGGTATGCAAATAGTTTGATGGTGAGCGAGACCGATGAGGGTGAGACGATAATCGTCCCACCCTCATCCGTTCGGCGTGTACCGCGGTTAATTGGATTGGGGTTTCAGGCTAGAAATAAAACTTCCCCGACAACTGAACAATGCGCGCGCTGCTCCGCGTGCCGGTAATCTGCGCGAAGTTCGTAGGCTCGGTGAAGTTCAGATTTCCGGGGTTACTAAAGCTCGGACTATTGAGGAGATTGAATGCATCGCCACGCACCTCCACCTTAAGGGCCTCTGCGATGGGAAAGTCCTTGAAGAGCGAGAAATCAACGTCGTCGTAATGCGGCCCCCGAGCCTGGCCGCCCGCCACACCGAGAGGCGAGTAGTCGGTTTGACCGATCACTGTAGCCGGCGCCGGATTCACAAATGCACTTGGGTTGAGCCACTGGTGAATGTTGTGCGGCCCGGAGGTCGTACTTTGCCCTGGAACTAGAGGTGCGTTACAGCCGAAGCCCGCCGTCGTTGCGATAGTACATCCAACAGTGATTGGATTTCCGGACTGATAAACGAATACCATGCTTGTCTTCCATCCGCCGATCATGCTGTTCACCGCCGGATTAGAGCTCGCGAAGTAACCTCCTTTCCCGAGGGGAATAGCCCAATCGGTCATCGCGTGTAATACGTTCGCGGAGTCGAAACTGCACAAGGCATAGTCCTTGCGTAGGCCAAAGCCCGGCAGCCATTCCGCCCGAATGCCGCCAGCCGATCCATAGCCATAACCCGACGTCTGATCGGAGAGGCATCTTGAAAAAGTGTAGTTGGCTGTAAACGTCAGCCCGCGGGTAATTGTATGCTGATACACCATCTGGAGTGAGTTGTAACTGCTGATGCTGGACGTTGTCTGGAACGTAGACCCTTCTGCAAAGTTCGGGAAAGGAATATGGCCCGTCACGGTCGGATCGTTATAGTTGGTTCCCGGGGGTAGGATCATCTGAGGGGTATTTTGACTGCCTTGCGTATCCAAATGGCGTCCAACGTTTCCAACATACCCGGCCTGCACTGTGTCATTGTTCGATATCTGCTTTTGAATCGTCAGATTGTAGGTCTCCATATACGGCGTCTGGAAGTTGTACGTGCGGCCATCCAGTCCTGAGTATTGGCCATTGAAGACGGTTGGACTCTCGAAGTTCCCGAGAGGAACCAAAGCGTTCTCCAGCGTCGACGTTTGCCCCGCCGCGTTCAGCAATGGAGCCTGCGAACCGGGTGCAGTTTCATAGATTGTGTATAAGAATGGATAGTTTCCACCTATGTTTGGCCCGACGCCAACGGTATCCAGCGCTCCATACGAGATTCCGAAGGCTGCGCGGGCAACGGTTCTCGGCGTAACGCGCAACTCGAAGCCCACCCTGGGAGCAAAGTTGCCCTTCTGTGCGGTTCCAACCGAATCGGCAACACACTTGACGGCGATCCCGTCTTGCGCTAGGAGTTGAGAGAACATGGGGTTCTCTGGCGTGTTGCAGGTCTTGGCCGCCATATAAAAAGTACCTGTAGGCGTGCCTCCAGGATCCTGGATAAAATTCGCCTGCCTTCCGTTGGCTTCGGTGTAGGGCTGAAAGTAATCCCAGCGAAGCCCAAGGTTGAGGGTGAGGCGCGGCGTAAGCTTCCAATCGTCCTGGAAATATGCCCCATAGTACATGCGCTGATCGTGAATTGGCCCGTAGGCCGAAACGTCGAAGCTCTGAAGACCGCCTAAGTTATTGATCCCGCCCGGAACAGTCGATGTGCCTGGAATCAACAGCAGATCCGTAATGCCGTTGAAACCCGTGCTACTAGATCCGACCCCGGGAACGCCAGTGAAGCTGGAGGTTTGATTGGGAATATCCGAATATTGACCGTTGAAGCTGAAATTTCCAATCGGGTATGGATCCTGGATCACCGTCCCGTGCAATTTGTCGGCTTGAAATCCCCAAGTGAATGTATGGCCAGCGTGGACCTTCGTAAGATTGTCCATGAACTCTAGGTCGCCGATCGAGATCAGCGTTGGCATCCATCCGGCGCCGCCGAGCGACGAGAACCCGCCAATTGTAATGGGCGGCAGGCCGCCGGCATCAGTCAACTGTGGAATGTTTCCTATGTTGAATGTCGCGGCCGCGGTGAGGTCGCTTGCTTCGGGTTGAGTTTCGTTCCAGGTGTTATACATGAAACCTACGTGGAACTCGTTTGAGAAGGTCGGCGTGAAGGTATGCGTGTCGCTAAGTACAAACGCCTCACTGTTTGAGGCGGAGGTTCCCGTGCCCCAGCCCCCTCCCGCAGCTAAGCCCGGAAATGGGTAAGGCTGAACGGCGTTATAGTGTTCCTGGCTAATCACAGCGAATAGGGTGTCCTTTGCGCCGTATTGCTCGTCCAAGCGCACATCGTATTGATTGGAAGTGTTCGTGTAAGCTCTATTTGTCCTGTAATCGTTTGCTCCATTCGACCCTCCCAGCGAAAGATTGGGCGCCGGATATAGCCCCAGCAACTTGATAGCGTTGGGATCAAGCCTGTTGGCCGGCAACTGGTTGAGATTTTGCGTCAGGCCGGTAAAGTTCTTGATTCCGGCTATCGATCCTCCGCTGTAGAAAGGGTCTCGGACGATTGCCGATGTAGGATTAGGGTTGGGTAGACCGGAGACCGGATCCACTGCGCCCGCTGCAACAATTCGCGTCGTTTCGGGATCAAGAATCGTGCCATGCGGAAACGTTCTGCCCAATGCATCGGTTGCGCTTCCGCTGTAGAGCACAAACATATCTTGAAGATTGGTAAATCCGCTACTGACCATATTGGTTGTCGGCACCGTGTCGGTGAAGGATGACGGAGTTGAAATGCGGTCGCCATCGTAATCGACGAAGAAGAACGTCTTATTCCTTCCGTCGTACAGGTGGGGAATGAATACCGGGCCGCCGAAAGTACCTCCAAAATTGTTTTGGTGATAGGCAGGGCGGGGCTCGTTGTAATGATTGTTAAAATAGTCATTGGCGTTAAAGACGGTATTTCGATTAAACTCCCAGACATCGCCGAACGGACGGTTAGCTCCGGACTTGATCACAGCATTTACAACCGCGCCAGTGGAATGACCAAATTGCGCACTGTAATTGCCGGTTTGCAGCTTGACATCCTGAACCGCATCCGGCGGCGGATCGATTACAGCCAAACCATTGGAGTTAATGTGACTTCCGCCAAAGAACTCCTCGTTGTTGTTGATCCCGTCGAGCCTGTAGTCGTTCTGTGACTCGTCCGCGCCATTCGAGATGAACATCGTCGCATTGGCAATCGTGCCACCGGAAGTTACGACGCCGACCGCCAGGTTTGACAGCGAATTCCAATCCCTGCCCTCCAGTGGCATATCGTTCACCGCCTCGGTGGTGAGCGTCTGCCCAAGCGATGCGTCCTCGCTTTGAAGAATCTGGGTGCCGCCCGTGACGGTCACTTCCTGTACCACTGCGCCTGGAGATAGAGAAACGTCTTTGGTTATAGTTTGCTGCACGTTGACTACTAAATCGCGATTCACAGATGGTCCGAATCCCCTGGCATCCACCTTCAACGAATAGGTCCCCGGAGGAACCGCATGGAACACGTACGTTCCAGTCGATGTTGAGATGGTGTTCTGAACAAATCCAGTGGCGTCGTTTGTCAGGGCAATTTGTGCTCCCGACACGACGGCGCCGGTTGAATCTGTCACCGTTCCCGTAACCGTGCCGGTCGTTATCTGGGCATGCAGACAAGTTGTCGTTATAGCCAGCATCCACAACAGGCACACGGCCTGGAAGATGCGACTGTTGCTCCCCTTCATCTTGGTTTTCATTGTGGCTCTCCTTTCGAAGTCCCCTCGTTTTTCGTTCGCCTGATGCAGTCCCTGTGCTCTTTCCTTGTGTGCTCGATCTCGAGTCGTAAGGCGAATGCTTTCGCGATCTAGGTAATCCTCAAGAAATTGAACCTGACCGATCGCCTCTCCCACATCGGGCTCTTCTAGCCATTTGCAAAACGCATTGATCATTCCCCGCATTTCGCTTTCCATAGCGTTTCATCCGGGGTTTACAATCCATCTGCGGCTCAACTGTGCAATGCATCGCCTTCAGCCTCGGCCCCGAACCGGCGGACTCCGGAATGTCTCGAACGGCACAGTCTGGATCAATCCTTCGATCCCGGCTTCCATAAAAGGAATCTCTAGCGTGGATTCTAGATTCGGAGGAAGCCTACTCCATCAATCAAACAGTTGAAATGGTTCATTTGCACCATGAAGCGCAATGCGGCCCGTGCTGCCCAGTGCCCAATGCGACGGCCCGAAGGTGGCGTCGGAACTTGGGCGCCCAGTTTCGATTCCGGTGTTCGTAGTGGGTGCGGCTTGCTCTCTGGAGTACAGCCTGATCGCCTATGAAGACGCTGCCGCTGGAGTTCCTGCATGGTGCGGCAGGCGCTGGAGCGTCAGCGCGGGTGTTTCTGCGCTCGGGAAACACAGCGAGGGTCGATCTCACCGATACGCGGGCGCGCTCCTCCAAATCCGTTTTGCATCGCCGTCACGCCAATCGCTGAAGGCAATCAATCGAGGGTGATGAGGCCCCTCTCAATAGCAATGCGGGTAGCCTCTGCTCGGTCCGAGGCGTCAAGTTTTGTAAATACCCGCTTGGCCAGGTTGCGCGCAGTCAGGTGACTGATGCAAAGCACCTCGCCAATCTCTCGGTTGGTTAGGCCTTTGGCAACCAACTCGAGTATCTCCAACTCCCTGGAAGTTAATCCCTTTCTCAATCTGCGTTCCTCGCACATGGCGAGGTCGTGCTTAGAGAAGGCTCTTTTCCCAGAAGCGACGACAACAATTGCCTGTACCAGCTGATCGGATAGGGCGTTCTTATTCAAATAACCCGCTGCGCCTTCCGTAAAAGCCTGAAATATCTCCTCTTCCCGCTCGTAGCTTGAGAACATTAGGACGCTAACCGTCGGTTGTTCCGATCTCACACGCCGAAGCAGCTCTAACCCGGTCATTGGAGTCATTCTCACATCGGCTAGAATAACGTCGACTGCACGGCGGGAAATCTCCTTGAGTACCTCTTCCCCGGTTGAGCAAACGTTCACAAGTTGTATATCTGGAACAGTCTGCAGTACACTCTTGAGGCCATCCCTCACAATGGGATGGTCGTCTACAACGATAACTCGCACTTTCGCGGTCATTTTCACGAATCCGCCCTATTTATCCTGAGTTTCCGCGAAAACGAAGCTGTCGAGCAAACGATTCGAACGCGAGAGGCGAGTGTCAACAGACACCGTCATGCCTTGAGATTCCCGAATGATATCGAATTTTGCTCCTATCATCTCGGCACGTTTCTTCATCCCGAAAATTCCGTGACCAGCAAAGCTCTGATTCGGAATAAAGCCACTACCGTTGTCCGAAATCCGCATTGTGAGGACTCTGTTCAGGTAGGTCAAGGATATGGAGATGCGGGACGCGTTTCCATGTTGGACGGCATTGGCGATTGCTTCCTGTCCAATTCTAAAGAAAGAGTCGGCAACCGGTACAGGAATGCGCCGAACCACGCCGCTCACCGTACAGTCCACCTGGATGCCTCCTTCCGCAATCATTCTCTTGGCAACCTGCCTCAGGGCATATGCCAAGTCCCCGATTGCAGCAATTTGATTACGAAGCGTGGTAACACTTCGGCGAAGTTCCTCATGGCTCTGGCTTACCATCTCGCGTGCCCGCTCAATCTGCTGCCGCGCCGTATCTTGACCTGAGACATAAGATTCCGCTGAAGCCAATTGAAGTCCTATTCCCGCCAAGCTCTGGGATACGGTGTCATGCAAATCATGGGCAAGCAACTCACGTTCATTCATGATCTGTAGGAGGTAGCGTTCTTTAAACTTCTGGTAAGCAAGAATCAGAATCGTCACTACGACTGCCGCTATCAAAAGAGCAGCAATGATTCGTCCAGTTGTCCACCAGGGAGGTTCACGAACGACGCGTATGGCGTCTTCCGAAGGTGATAACAAAAGGGCAAAGGCGTTGGCTCCAGCGAATTTACTATCGGAGCGCACTACTCCAGTAAGTTGCAACTCACTTCCCGGCCGCAGCGATGGATAACGAATGAAAGTCGCCGGGGTGACGATGGCACGAAAGGTCTCGCCACCGCTGGACAATTCAAGAGCCATTAAGCCATCTTCATTCTTAATTTGTCGAATCAGAGTACCGCTTATGAGCACCAATCGTCCGTCTCGTAATCCCGAGGCAGCTTCCTCGGCTGTAATCAGAAGAGGGGGTGCGGGCGATTCGGACCAAAGGGATCTGCACGCGACCGTTTCTAAGTTCCAGTTGTCCTGACTGGCGGCTGATGTTTCCTGAGATTACAACCTCATCTCCGACAGCGAGTGCAGGCTGATCGTACGATGAAACGACAATACTTCCGGTAGAGTCCTCCACATACGTCACAGGGCTGATCAACCGTACAATGCCATGAACAGAAGCGTACTGCGGGCCGGTGGCAAAGGATGAGAGCTGTAGCTGGGAAATCGGCGTTATGCTGACATCGATCTTGCGGCTCAATGCCTCTCTCGCGATGGGAGTGTGTTCATCCACGTCGGGGTCCCAATAGTGCACGCACTGCGGGTTGCGAGTTTCATAATCACAGTTGGTCAAGCTTGCCAGAGTCTTCCCATCCATCAAGCGGAGTAGATCAGCCTTTGTCGCGGGTGAGACATGGAAATTTCGCCATACGGCGGGTGTTTGATACGATATCAGGCCCACCTTACCCCGGCGATTGCAGTTGTTGAGAGAAACCCCCGCCCGCACGGCGCGACCGTCGGGCAGGTCGACTCGCGTCGCAATATCACAGCCGACCGCTACCACGGTGAGGTGATAGAAACGATTGAGCTGGATGTTTCCTGGAATCGCCCACCGCTGGTATTCGTCCCAGACTGAAGTTTGCCCTTCCCAGGATTAGGGAATAATCGAGAGTTCTTAGTCCAGCCATAAACCCCGAATAGGAATCGACGCCTTCAGTCAGATCGCGCGCGCGAAAAATGACTCCGGCGTCGCCAAAGTTTCCCAGGAGCGCAACGTCCGTCTCAATCCGGTAATCGCCGACCACATGGAGCCAGTTGTCAGCTTTGCCCCTCGTTCGTATGAATTGTTGCGCATCGCCCCTTTAGAAAGTTCCCATGAGCCTCCGTAGGCTTTCCATAATGCGCCATAGGGAAGCCATCCAACGCGGTCATGGAAACCGTCAATATGCTCGATGGTCAACCAGGATGCGATTAGACCGGCAGCGGTAAGCGAGAGCAAGCCCACGATCCACAGAAGCGCACGCCGCTTGTGCACCTTGATCATTCGAATTTCCACCATGGCGTGGTATCCCAGTCCCATTGCAGATGAACGTCCGGGGTCTCGTAGTTGTCTGGCGTAATTACAATTGGGGAAAGAACATATGGCCCTCCCCACGTTCCCCCTTTTTCGCGGTCGCAAACTAGGCGCGTTACAGTCTGCCCGATATCGGAGGCTCTGAGTCCAATCACAGCATCCATCTCGCGATCAACGATAGGTTGCGCCAAGTCCTGATCGAAGCCGATTAGATGCGGTAGAGGGGATACTCGGCATCGCTTTTAGGGCGTAGAACAGCCCTCGCGAGGAGGTGGCATTCAGAGCAACAATTGCGTCGATGCGGGTAGATCGATTCAAGAGATCGACGGCGGTCTGCTGCTCCTGAAATAAGTTCGTGGTCCCGTTCATTCTCTCGATGACGTGGATACCCTTAAATCGATTAGTGAGTTCCTGCTCAAGCGCCTGATCGCGAGTGAACGTCCGCGGCTGGGAGAAATCCAGTCCCATGATGGCGACGTTTCCCTCTCCACGAAGCACTTGATCTAGCTTGTCCGCGGCGAGTTTGCCACCCATCTGCTCATCAGTCAAGATATAAGCAATATTTGAATTTCGAATTCCCAGATCGTCGTCAATCACAATGATCGGCATTCCGCTTTGCGATGCCCGCTGGATCGGATCCCGAAATGCCTTCATCTGGATGGGCGCAATTGCTACGGCCGCGAAGGATCCCTCCGACGCCTGCTCGAATTTAGCAATTTGGGTTTGCAGATCGTCCTCCCGCGGGGGACCATCATAATGCACGCTTAGACCGCATTTGCGCGATTCGCGCATAGCTCCGTTGCGCACGGTATCCCATAACATAACGCCGGTCGTGGGCGTCAGGAGCGCGATTTGTTTGGACGTTCGCCGGCATCCTGCCCCCGGCAGCAGCGAAAGCAAAAGCACTGAGACCAGGCAGTGACAGGGAGTCAGCCGGCGGGGAGTGGGTCGGTTCCGAAAGGGCGCCATTGCCTGGATCTCAGTGCGATGAGGATACACCCATGCTCGACTTGTGAGAAGAGAGAACGATACTTTGCAGGGATATCGGCTCCCCAATCGCCTCCTGCTGTGCGCATTTGGCTGCGTGGGAGCGACTTGCAAACACACGCATGGTGCAATTGCACCACACGGAGCATGCCCGGAATAGCCTAGGATCGCAAGAGACTTCAGAGTTTTGCAATTGATCAGCGACAACCCGCTGGAGATTGCCCGGAACGATTTGCCACCTTTTACCCCTCTGTAAGTAGTGCTAAATGGATAACGCAGAATACACATCGAGATGAATCGAATGGTGGGTCTATTGAGACACTCCGACAGAAAGATGCGGTTATTGGCTGCGGTAATTCTGGCAGCTTTGAGTGCGCCGGTGGTCGCGCAATCGTATCCCGCGGGCCGAGATGCCAACCCTGGTCCCATGCTGAACGAGGGACTGACAAGTTATCGAACGCCGCAGCTAAGGTTGCGGCTGGTGAAATCCTCGGGGACCGTCGCCGGGATTGAGACAATTGGCAACAAGGTATTCGATTTTGTTCCGGTGGAGTTGCTGGCCGCGCGCTCGGTAGACGGCTACTATCATCTGGGCGACCTTGATCTGCGTCTGCGCGAAGCGGGAAGCCAAGAGTGGAAGGGCTATTCCACAGCACTTGAGCGCTGGCCGGTAAAACAGTTGCCAACCTCACCCGGTGAGTTGCGCAGAGACGATCTGCGGCCAACACTCCCCACCAACTTTCCGCTTGAAGTAACCCGCAGTTGGGCCGTGGTGGACGGTAAACTGGCGCTGCGCTTCATGTTGAGAAATCCTGGTACCAAACCGGTTGAAATTGGCGCGCTGGGTATTCCGCTGATTTTTGACAATATTCTGAGCGGCAAGAACCTTGACGAGGCGCACGCCATCTGCAGCTTTTCCGATCCATCTATTGCGCTCGACGGCGGATATGTGCAAGTCACGCGACTTAACGGACACGGACCGGCCATGGTCGTTATACCCGATGGCAAGACACCGTTCGAGGCATACAACCTGATAGACGATGAGCATGGACGAGGACACCAAGCGGAGCTGTTTCACGATCTGACGCCGCGCAGCCTGACCTTCGAAGGCTTTTACGAGTGGATGGTGGCCTCCTCGGCTTACCAGCAGAACGAGTGGAAGAACGCAGTGCCATGGAACCCGGCAACCAGTATTGTGCTTGAGCCGGGACAGCAGCGCACAGTCGGTTTGCGCTTCCTTGTGGCCGATTCGATTGAGGCGATTGAAAAGGCGCTGGCTGCAGCACACAGCCTGTGGCCGTGGGCGTTCCCGGGTACTTATTGCCGCAGGATATCAACGCAACTCTCTTCCTGGACTATCCGCAGCCAGTGAAGAGCATTGCCGTGGCGCCTGAGGGCGCCATCGAAATAAAGAACCATGGAAGAACGCGGCACGGTTGGCAGCATTACGCCCTGCGCGGCAGGCAGTGGGGACGCGCGCGGCTCACAGTGACCTACGCCGATGGATTGGTGCAGACCCTGCAGTACAAAGTCATCAAGCCTGAGGTCGAAGCAATCGATGACCTGGGTATTTTCCTCTTCACAGAACAGTGGCTCGATCAAAAGAATGATCCATTCCATCGCGCGCCTTCGGTGATGAGCTATGACCGCGAAGCAAATGCGATCGTGACTCAGGATAGCCGTGTGTGGATAGCGGGTTTGAGTGATGAGGCCGGTGCGGGCTCCTGGCTGGCAGCCGCGATGAAAGAGTACGTGAGGCCCGATAAGCACCAGGTGGAGCAACTCGAAGAATTTGTAGACAGCGTGCTTTGGGGTGGAATTCAGTTTAACGAAGGTCCCAAAAAATATGGCGTGCGCAAGAGCCTCTTTTACTACCAGCCGAACCAACTGCCGGCAGGCTACTACTGCAGCGATATGGACTGGCATTCGTGGGAGAGTTGGAGCGAGCAAACCAGTGAAGAGGTGGGGCGCTCATACAATTATCCGCATGTAGTTGCGGCGTATTGGGCGCTTTACCGGTTGGCTAGAGATCATCATGGGCTGGTAACCCACCACGACTGGCACTGGTATTTGACGCAAGCGTATGAGACCACGATGGCCATGACACGCTATGCGCACGATCTGGCGCAGTTCGGCCAGATGGAAGGCGATGTTTTTGTGGCAGTACTCGACGATTTGCGCCGCGAGGGAATGACCGAAGAGGCCGCGAAACTGAAAGCTGCAATGCGCGCACGAGCCGAGGTATGGCAAAAGCTCGCCTTTCCTTTCGGAAGCGAAATGCCCTGGGACTCGACCGGCCAGGAAGAGGTGTACGCCTGGACGAGGTACTTTGGGATGAACGATAAGGCCCAGGTGACGCTGGATGCGATCAAGGGATACATGCCGGCAATTCCAAACTGGGGATACAACGGGAGCGCACGCCGCTACTGGGATTTTTTGTATGGAGGCAAATACCGGCGGCTGGAGCGCCAGCTGCACCACTACGGCTCGGGGCTCAATGCGATTCCGGTGCTTGATGCTTATCGGCGCGATCCGGGCGATCTCTATCTGCTTCGAATCGGCTATGGCGGGGCCATGGGGTCCATCAGTGGCATCGACCAGGAAGGATTCGCCTCGGCGGCATTCCATAGCTATCCAGACATGATGAAGTTCGATCCCTACAGCGGCGACTATGGCCCGAACTTCTTTGGCCATGCGTGGAGTACGGGCACCTACCTCGTCAGGGATACCGGAATTCGGCTGGCTGGCGTTCGGGGGCAATGTTGACATTTCAGGCAAATCCGTAACTGTCGAACCGCGCGACAGCCAGCGGCAGAAGGCTTACCTCGCGCCGCTCGGGCTTTGGCTCACATTAGATAGTGGCCAGTTCCAGAGCATAACGTTCGATGAGTCGACGAGCATAGTGGAAATCGCTCTGGCGCCCCGAAACACATACACTTCGACAGTCTCTGTTGCGCGTTGAGCAGCCGGCCAAGATTGCAGGCGTTGGCGCAATTGCGCCTCAAGGCGAATTCGAACGAGTGCGCGGAGCGTACGCGGTTTTACTGGGAGACAAGCCGGTCGTTGTTCGGCTGAGCGGTCGTAAAGCACTTTCACCGCAGGAGTAGACCCGAGCGCACCCAAAGTACACTGGCGGCGCAAGGCGAGGTTGACGCTGCCGCTTTGACAACGATTATCAGCGGTTGTGGACAGAGGGATAGAGCAAGAGATGAAGAATAGCGGCCTGACGCGGCGGAGTTTTCTGGAGACAGCAGGATCAGTAGTTGCGCTTGGCGCCCTGCACGCGCGCATGTGGGGAGCGTCTGAGGACCAGCAACGGTTTTTGATCGACGCAGACCAGGAGACAGGCCGTATAAGCCCGTTGCTGCACGGGCAGTTTGCCGAACACCTTGGTTCGTGCATCTATGGGGGGCTGTGGGTAGGGGAAGAATCGACTATTCCCAATATTCGCGGTTACCGCAAGAGCGCCATTGAGTATCTGAAGGAGCTTGAGGTTCCGGTTCTGCGCTGGCCGGGCGGTTGCTTTGCCGACGATTACCACTGGCAGGATGGGATCGGGCCGCGGAAGCAGCGGCCGAAGCGTGTGAACATCAACTGGGGCAATACGATCGAAGGCGGCAGCTTTGGCACGCACGAGTTTATCGGACTGTGCAGGCTGATCGGCGCCGAGCCGTATCTGGCTGGCAACCTGGGTTCGGGAACGCCGACAGAGCTGCGCGATTGGATTGAGTACTGTAACTTTCCCTCGGGCAGCGCCTTGAGCGACGAGAGGGCCGCTAACGGCTCCCCAGAACCATTCCGCGTGAAGTATTGGGGCGTCGGCAACGAGAACTGGGGCTGCGGCGGCAACATGCGTCCGGACTACTACGGCGGACTGTACCGGCAGTTCGCGAGTTTCCTGCATGAGATGGGCGGGACGGAGCCATTCCTGATTGCGTCGGGCCCCTATGGCGACGATGTGCGCTGGACGCGCGGATTGCTGGATACAACGGCGCCTATGCTGCCGGACGGGTTGAGCATGCACTACTACGAAAATGGATCGGGGGAGTCGACAAGGTTCAGCGCTTCGGCAATGGAAGAGCAGCTCAAGACATTCCGACTCGTTGAGCAGGCGATCAGCCATCAGCGGTCGGCGCTTGACGGCTATCCTGAAGGCTCGCGGGTAGCGCTGATTCTTGACGAGTGGGGAGTCTGGGACACGATTCCGGAAGCGGATGAAGCACGATATGGAAAATTGTGGCAGCAAAGCACAATGCGCAGTGCGGTAGCGGCGGCTCTAGGCCTCAATCTGTTCAACCGGCAGGCGGCGAAGCTTTACATGTGCAACATTGCTCAGATCGCCAACGTGCTGCAGTCACTGCTGATCACGGATGGGCCGGAGGGTACGCGCTGCGTGCGCACCACAACTTACTTTGCATTCAGGCTTTTTAAACCGCATCGCGGAAATACATCGGTGCATGTTGATGGTTCGAGCGAAGCCCCGAACGCGATCTCAGTTTCAGCAAGCAAGACCAACGGAAAGCTTATAGTAAGCTTGGTGAATTCCAGCGACACCGAAGACATTACAGCAATCTGCCACATTCGCGGGGTGACGGCGAAGACGGCCGCGGCGCAGATTCTGCACCATGCGGATCGCAATGCAGCCAACAGCTTCGATGCTCCCGAGACAATAATCCCGCAGACACACCCGGCGCGCATTGAGGGCGACAAGCTGATTTTGGATCTGCCTCCGCTTTCGGTATCCACCGTAACCGTAGAAACTGCCTGACGGCATTCCTGCGGTCGAGGTTAAGTGCCGGTCCTGCGAATTTTCGGGCTTATTGAGAAACCCGCGCCGCGGCGCGAATCGGTTTCCAGTCCGGCTGGCGCCTTGGACAGAAGAAAAGAACGCAGACGATCACTGCAAGTTGATCATGCTTGCGGTCTGTGTGGTTGATTTTCGCGATGAGTCTGCCTGTTCGGCGTAGCGGCCCCAGTTGGCCGCGGTTCTTTTTACCTTCGCCAGAATCTCCGCTGCGTCCTTATCCCATACTGCTGCTTCCCAACTGCCCGAAGGTGAGCTGTGCCAGGATTCCTTCCCCCGCCATCACTAGCGTGCTTCGGCTCGCCGACAGGACACATGGTACAAGTCGTTCGCAAAAAGGAAGGCAACATAGCTTTGAATCGGCTGTGCCGTAGACTGTGCCATGCCGTCCGTGCCCTGTTGTGTCAAATCAGTACCTTATTAGACCAAACTGGAGTGCTTCCGTGCGGGCTTGTTCTAAAGGTAAGTGCTTGACTCTATTTTCATGGTCCCCGGTGGCCGCAGCTCCGATATGCTGATCCGGCATCAGGCGGCCCAAGGTCTTTGACTGCGAATTTCCCGAGATCACGCGTTGCTCGGTGTGCGAGAAGTGTGCCCAGAACCGGGGCATAGTTAGGGCTTTTCATCGTGTGTAGTTGCGTACTCGTCGTCACAGGCGTGCGCCACCCATGACGAATACAGTTGATCGCGAGGAACGCTTCAGAGAAGCCAGGCACTTTTGCGAGGCAATCGACCAACTCGTGGCGCGGTCCTCAAATCATGATGGTCAGCGGAGCAAAATGGCTGCTATGAAAATGCCTACTATTACATTCGCAGAGTGGAAAAACAACAGGTTCTACGCCAGATGGAGTCCCAAAACAAACCGCAAAGTCGACCTCAACCTGCAAAGGCAGTGCCCGTTCCCCCGCTGGCAGCTAAGCCGAAAGAATCCTCGCCGGCTGTCAGGGCCAAGGATTCCGGGTTGCCAACATCTCAGACTCCCCTTCGGAGGGAGTTGCCCTCCGACTACATCACTCTAGAGTCAAGGCCTCTCTCAGCCTATGACGACAATCCGGTCTTAAACGAATTTGGGGCGGCTACTATTGTCGGAGTATCTTCCGACCTACTCAAGAAGTGGCGCCAACGCAATCAGGGACCGAACTATATTCAATATGGTCGGAGCGGGCACGTCCGCTACGAACTCCGGGATCTTTTGGCTTTCCGGGATGATCACAAAATCTATTTGAACTCAGAACGTCACGGAAAACGAGAAGTGCCTGCAAAAGCGTGACAAAGGCTCTAAACAGGAATTGAGCCAGAGGATCGATCGTTGATGCAGCTCACTGTGAACTCAATGCCACGGCTTGAAATACTGTTCGGGTTCAGGAAAAATCCACCTCGTTCCTTCTCGATGGCCTGATTCAGGCTTTGCCGGGCCTCCCGATCGAGAACCCGCGGCCAGGCTGCGCGAGTTCAATGATTCTGTCCGATTGAATGAGGTGCAGCTTAACGGGCAGGATGGTTTTCAGATTGGATTCAAGGAACTTGCTGTGCCAGCCGTTGCGGCACCGGAAAGACATGTAGACGACGATCGCCATGGCAATCCATTGCGTTGAATTGGGTGAATTCTGACAAGAGTCAATCCACAACATCCAGAACGCCGTGACACTGCGGAACGACTCAACGAGCTTGCTATGGTTGCTATGGTTTTTGGGTCGAATTCGGGCTATTGGAAGGAATTATGGTGAAGCATGTGACACATGTGAAACTCATTAAATTGCCTATTTTGATAGGTTTGTGATTACTTTCAGAGAGATAGGAAAATCTTGGTGCCGAAGAAGGGACTCGAACCCCCACACCCTTGCGAGTACATGGACCTGAACCATGCGCGTCTGCCAATTCCGCCACTTCGGCACGTGAGACTGCTCAGGCGGATTCCGCCGAGCGGGCAGCAACTCTGAGTCTCGCAAATGCGCTCCGCGGTGTCAAATTTCCGCACGCGAAGACGGCCGGGACTTTGCGCCCCGGCCGCCGCGGTCGCGCGCTCTTAAACCAGCTTCGCGTCCAGCGTGATCTCGGTGTTGTTGGCGAAGAGCTTCGAAATCGGGCAGCCCGCCTTCGCGTCGGCAGCGGCCTTGTCGAACACTTCCTTGGTTGCGCCCGGAACGCTCGCCGTTGTGGTGAGCGCGATCTTGGTCACGGCGAAGCCCGCGTCCACCTTGGCCAGCGTCACCGCTGCCTGCGTTTCGATCTTCGCCGGCGTCAATCCCGCGCCGCCCAGTTGCGCGCCCAGCGCCATCGAAAAACAGCTCGCGTGCGCCGCCGCAATCAGTTCCTCGGGCGTGGTGCCGGTTGCCGCTCCTTCAAATCGCGTGGCGAACGAATAGTTGGCGTCTTTCAGCACGCCTGTCGCCGTCGATATCGTGCCCTTGCCTTCTTTCAACGATCCTGTCCAAACCGCGCTTGCTTTGCTTGCCATAGTCCCTCCTTGGGGTGCCCCGCTCGGGGCCTCTCGTTTTCTTGTTGTCTGTGGTTTTTGGGGCGCCTTACTCGGGGATGACCGTCGCGCCACGTTCCCGCTGGTGTTATTCTCTGTTCCCTTTTCTCTGCTCTTCGAACTCCGCTAGCCCCGCTAGCACCGCTGTTGTGTTGATCGCTCGGGCCCCCGCAGGAATTTCAAGACACAGGCGGCCACTTCTCCATGCTAATCTGTCGAGCATGTTGCCCGAGCTTCCCCGCGCCATGAATTCCGGGTTTCGCGCCGATTCCGCCGCGGAAATCTCACAAAGTGGTGCGATCTGCCTCGTACCCCCGGACTCGGCCCGGTCCGGCCCCGACGATCGGCATGCGCTTGCTGCCGTGGTTCAGCCCATCGATCACCACTGCCAGGTCTGCCCCAACTGCAGCCATCGGCTCACCGGCCACCACTGCAAGCTGGTCTGCACAAATTGCGGCTACTACCTCAGTCTGCGCCGACTACTATTGATCGGTCTCCTGAGCCTGCTTGAAAAACTTCCCTCAGGGGCTAAAGCCCCGCCGTTTATGTGCCTTTTGCGGCACGACTGAAGTCGTGCCCTGATACAAAGCCTCTGCGGAGCGACTGAAGTCGTGCCCTGACACTTTGTGCTCACGGTGGCTGACTGCCGGCGGCTTGGAAGCCGCCGCTACAGCCGGTCTGGAGACCGGCGGTACAACGGATTTGTTGGCGCGGCTGAAGTCAAGCCCTGATACAAAACCATTTATGCAGCCGGTGGTAGTCTCTAAGGCGGCACCACTGAAGTCGTGCCCTGATGCAAAACCATTGATGCAACCGGTTGTCGTTCCTGGTCCCTATTCTCTATTCCCTACTCCCTGTCTTCTCGCTCGCCTTTCGCGCCGCCTCAAACTCATCTCCCGGCTGCCACTCAATCGGCTTCGTCTGCTCGCTCGCCAGCCATCCTAGAACAAATCCGAACCGCGCCAGCTTCGCATTTCCGCGGAAATCCCAGTCCGGCCTGTATTCGTCGGAAGGCTGATGGTAATGATGCGCAACGTAGTCCGCCATCTGCGCTGTACCCCATGCCAGGTCGTGCCCTGCGAACAAGTCTCCCTGGTCGATCGAGAATGCCGGAATCCCCACGCGCGCCAGGGAAAAATGATCGGACCGGTAGTAGTGGCCGGCCATCGGCGTTGGATCGGGCAGCAGCTCCAGGTCGAAGGCCTTTGCCACGCGCTCGACCGTCGGCCAAAAATCGATTCGCTCGGCGCCGCCCAGATTCACTGAGCGCGGAATTCCGATCGGCAGCAGCATGTCGTAGTTCAAATCCAGCCCCATCTGCGCAGCAGGCACCGGCGGATGCATCCCCAGGTACTGTGACCCCAGCAGGCCCTGCTCCTCCGCCGTCACCGAGGCAAAATACACATCGTGCGGCGGCTTCACCGGCGACTGCGCAAACGCTCGCGCCATCTCCATCACGATTCCGCACCCTGTCCCGTTGTCCGCCGCGCCGTTGAAGATGTTGTCGCCCTTCATGCCGGGATCGATTCCCAGGTGATCGTAGTGCGCGGTATACAGCACCGCGTTCCCGCCCGGCGCCGCGCCCTTCACGCGTCCCACTACGTTTGCGCTCACGTAGCGCCGCACGCGGCTCTCAATGTGCGCCTTCAGACGCACCGGCAGCTCAATCGCATGGAACGCGCCCGGAACTCCGGCGCGGTCGATCATCCGGTCCACATCGCCCAATCCCGCCATGGTGAAGAGCTTTTGCGCCACGTCGTGCTGGATCCAGGCCGCCGCGCGCAGCGTCGCGCTCGGATCGCCCTCAAGGTAGCTCTTCTCCACCGCCTGCGAGTTGCGCACGACGTTCCAGCCGTAGCTGGCCAAGTCGGTCCGGTGAATGATCAGCACGCCTGCCGCTCCGCGCCGCGCAGCCTCCTCGTATTTGTAGGTCCAGCGCCCGTAGTAAGTGAGTGCCTTGCCTTTGAAGAACTTCTCGTCGTTCGATGGCGGCTCGTTCACAATCACGAGCAGGACTTTCCCTTTCACGTCGATATCTTTTCCGTCCGGCCCCGCGTAGTCGTTCCAGTGGTACTCGGGCGCATCGATGCCGTAGCCGACAAACACAATCGGCGCGTCGATGTCGGCCGTAGCCTGCCCCGTCTGATCCTTGGACACAATCTCGTCGCCATACGCCAAGTCCAGCGCCGCTCCATCGGCCGGCACAAAGCTGAACTTCGTCTTGTCCTCCACCGTGTGCACGGCGTACAGCGGAACATGCTGGAAGTACGTGCCGTTATCGCCCGCCGGCTCCACTCCTGCCAGCGCGAACTGCGTGGCGATATACTCCGCCGCCAGTTCGCCTCCGCGCGTGCCCGGCCCGCGTCCTTCCAGCAAGTCGAGCGACAAAAATCGCACGTGCGCGCGAATCTTTTCGCCATCGATCGCTGCCGCTGCGGCACGAGCCTCGGCGGGCAGTCCTGCAATAGCAGGTACGGTGTTCTCCGCCGGCGACTGCGCGGGCGATACGGATGCAGCCGCCGCCAAAACGGCCGCCGTCAAAAAAGCCGGAATAAAGCTTGAATGCATGAGACTCCCCTCCAAAACCAACCAGGCGCGCGAAAATACGTCAACATTCCCGGACGATACGCCAGCCAGCGCTCGTCGAAGGACTCCTCAGACTACGGCCTCACTGCGCCGCCGTGCAATTGCGTCCGCCGCGGGTAACGCCAGCAGCCGCGCGCGCACCAGAACCTTGCGCGTCAGCCCCGTCAACGCCATCCCCGCCGCTTCGCTCAACGGAAGCCATCGCCTCTCTCCGCCCGCCACGGTGACCGCGTCCACGTCGTCCTCAAACACGGTGCGAATACGCACGTAATAATTTACCTGCATGATGGCGTGCCGCACTGTCAGGCGCAGCTCTCCGGCCGGAACATCGACACTGCGCAATGCCGGCAGTTCCCACATTCCCGGCATCACCGTCACATCCGCGGGCCGCTGCTCCAGCATCACTTCGCGCGTGCGGGGGCCCCACCGCTTGCCGGCCGCTGTGCTCGTCCGCACTGCCAGAGCGTAGCCCACAATCCGGCTGGTCATGGGCGCGCGCCGCCGCGTTCTGTGCTCGCCGCGCGTCTTGCATTCCGCCACCAGCGGGCACGCTGCGCATTGCGGATTTCGCGGCGTACAAATCGTCGCTCCCAGCTCCATCATCGCCTGGTTTGAATCGCCCGGCCGCGCGCGGTCCAGCATCTTGCCCGCCAGTTCCTCCACCTTGCGCCGCAGCGTCGTGCGGCCGCCTTTTCCCTCACCCCAGCCCGCGAATCGGCAGAGCACACGCTCCACATTCCCATCCACCACGGCCACCGGCTCATCGTGCGCAATGCTCGCAATCGCCGCGGCCGTGTACGCGCCAATCCCCGGCAGAACGCGCAGTTCCTCGGCCTTCATCGGCAGATTGCCGCCCAGATTCGCGCTCACAAACTGCGCCGCCTTGTGCAGCATGCGCGCTCGCCGGTAGTAACCCAGCCCGCTCCACATCGCCAGCACGTCCTGTTCCGGCGCCAGCGCCAGCGACACCAGTGTCGGGAATCGCCCCATAAACTCCCGGTAGCGCTCCACTACCACCGCCACGCGTGTCTGTTGCAGCATGATCTCCGACACCCAGATCGCGTACGGATCCGCGCTCCGCCGCCACGGCAGGTCGCGCTTGTTGCGCGCGTACCATTCCAGTAAACGTGCGCTCGCCGCTCTCAAACTCTCCCGCCCCTCGTCGCCCCTTGCCATGCGCTCAGATTACGGCATGAGTGCGGCCCCAGCATCTCAGCCGCGGCCCGCGCCGGCCGTGCCAAATCCGATTCCCTGACCTGAATTGTGTATTGTCCGGCCCTCAGTGCATTGCTAGATTGAACGCACATTCCCATTCTGGCAAGCGTGTGCCTGCAGAGTGGGGATTTTGTGGGCCAGTTAACTGCGGTTCATCTACGCTGAAAGGTCGCCGGCCCAGGCAATCGCACCTTCCGCCGGCGAATTGATTGGAGACATCATGAAACGACTTGCTTGCTTTTTGACGCTCACACTGTTGGCCACACCCGCGGGCCTGTTTGCCCAAAACTCCGACCAGCCTGCCCCGCCCCAGACCAGAGCCGAAAAAGGGGAATCACCCGCGCCGTTTTCTCGTCTGGCCGTGTCGGGCGGCGTCGGCGCCAACGGCATCAATATGCAGGTCGCGGTTGAGGCCAACCGCTACATCAACATTCGCGGCATTGGCAACTACTTCAATTACTCGCTCACCAAGAACGTAAGCGGCACCAACGATACCGGCACACTCAACTTCGCCACCGGCGGCGTCTCGGTTGACTTCTATCCATTCCCCAACCACGGCTGGCGTCTCAGCCCCGGCGCGCTCTTCTATAACCAGAACGCCGTCACCGCCACCCTCAACGTAGCCGGCGGAAATTCGTTCACCATGAACAGCACCAAGTTCTGGTCGTCCACCGCCAGTCCCGTCTCGGGCAGCGGCGGCATCTTTCTCAACAACACCAACCCCGCCTTCACCATGACCACCGGCTGGGGAAATCTCATCTCGCGCCGGGGCGGCCACTTCTCGGTCCCCTTCGAAATCGGCGCAGCCTTCGTCGGCGCGCCCACAGTCAAACTGAACTTCGTCAATGGCGTCGTTTGCGCAGACCAGGCACAAACCGAGTGCTCCAGCGTCACTGCATACCCAGCCTTCACCAACGACGTCAACGCGCAGATCGCCATCTACAACAACGACCTCAATGTGCTGAAGGTCTACCCAATCATGTCCATCGGCATCGGCTACAACTTCAAGATTTACTAAACCGGCAGCAAACTCCAAAAAGAATCCGGGCCGTCAGGCCCGGATTCTAGCTCCGCCAACTCCGCTAGCTCCGCTGCATCACCCCAGCATCTCTTCAACAATCCCCGCCGCCGCCTTCAGCGCCGCGTCAATCTGCGTCTGATCCTTGCCGCCGGCCTCTGCAATCTCAGGCTTTCCGCCACCCGATCCGCCTACGATCTTTGCCACCGCGCCCACCAATTTACCGGCTTGAATGCGCTTCACCAGCCCCGGCGTAACCCCCGCAATGATCGCGACTCTTCCCTCCGGTTGCGCCGATCCCAGCACCACCACGCCCTCACCGAGCTTTTGCTTCAAGTTGTCTACGAGCGTGCGCAACTGCCCGCGTTCCAGATTGTCCGCGCGATGCACGAGCACCTTCATGCCCTTCACGTCCGCAGCGCGAGAGATGGCCTCGTCCAATCCGCCGGCGGCCGACTTCATCCGCATCTCTTCCAGCTCGCGCCGCAGCTTCTTAAGCTCATCTTCCTGTGCGGCAAACTTCGCGCGCAATCCCTCCGGCAGATTCTCCGCCGATGGAAGATACTGCCCGGCCACTCGCGCCAGCTCAAAATCTCTTCTGAACGTATCGAGCGACCCCATTCCGCTGATCGCTTCAATGCGTCTCACTCCTGAAGAAACCGACTCCTCGCCCGTCAGCTTCATCAGCCCGATCTCGCCCGTCGCCGCCGTGTGCGTGCCGCCGCACAGCTCCGTCGAGAATCCGTCCGAGAGCTTCACCACTCTCACCTTGTCGCCGTACTTCTCGCCAAACAGCGCCATCGCGTGGTACTCATTCACTGCCACGTCAATCGGAACATCCACCAGCGTTTCGACCTTCGCGTTCGCCAGCACCTCGCGATTCACAATGTCTTCAATCTCCTGCAGCTCTTCGTCGGCGACCTGCGAGAAATGCGAAAAATCGAACCGCAGCCGGTCAGGATGCACCGCCGAACCCGCCTGCTTCACATGCGTGCCCAAAACCTGCCTGAGCGCCGCATGCAGCAAATGCGTTCCGGTATGGTTGCGCCGGATCGCGTCGCGCCGCACTCCGTCCACAACCGTATTGACGTGATCGCCAACCGCCAGATCCTGCTTCAGAATCGCCTTGTGCGCGCGCACTCCCTGCACCGGCAGCACGCAGCCAACAATCTCGGCTATCGTGGCATTTCCGTCAGTCGAGGTGAACCAACCTAAGTCTCCGACCTGCCCGCCCGAGTCGCCATAGAAACTCGTGTGGTCGAGCACTACTTCCACTTCGTCGCCGGCCTTCGCTGCCGGAACCCCGAGTCCGCCCTTCACAATCGCCAGCACTTCGCAGTTCGTTGAGGTCAGCGACTGGTAGCCTTCGAACACCGTCTTCGGCAAATCGCGAAACGCTGGGCTCGCCGTCTTCTGCGATCCACCCTTCCAACTCGCGCGCGCCCGCGCCTGTTCCTCGCTGCGCGCCTTCTCAAAGCCCTCCATGTCAAACGCGATTCCCGCATCGCGCGCCGCATCCACCATGAAGTCCAGCGGCAACCCGAAAGTCTCGTACAGGTGGAATGCCTTGTCGCCCGTGAAGCCGGCCTTGATCTCTTCATCCAGCCGCGTCAGCCCGATCTTCAGCACGCGGTCAAACTGCTTCTCTTCCGCCTCCACCACCTTCGCCACGCGAGCCGCAGAATCCACCAACTCCGGATACGCGCCCTTCATCAGATCGCGCACCGCAAAAACCATCTCAAACAGAAACGGCTTCTCCTGCCCCAGCAGCCGCCCATGCCGGATCGCGCGCCGCATGATCTTGCGCAGCACATACCCGCGTCCCTCATTCGACGGCACCACCCCGTCATTAATCAGGAACGTCGCCGCTCGCGCGTGATCAGCGATGATCCGCAAGCTCGCGTTGTTAACCAACTCCGCTGACTCGCCACCATCTGGGTGCCCCGTCCTAGCTTCGTTAGGGCGGGGTATCGTCAGCTCCGCCGCTCTTCCAATCAGCGGCGTAAACAAATCCGTCTCAAAATTACTCACCTTCCGCTGCAGCACCGCTGCCACACGCTCGAGGCCCATCCCGGTATCAATTGAGGGTTTGGGTAATGGCGCCAGCTTGTACCCTGTCGTCTTTCCCGCCGCGTCCACAACCGCCGACCGATCGAATTGCATGAAGACCAGATTCCAGATCTCCACGTACCGCGCATCATCGTGCCCGAAGGGTTTGTCGACTCCGGCCGTCTCCGCAGCCTCGAGACCCATATCGTAGAAAATCTCCGAGCACGGTCCGCAAGGCCCCGTCTCGCCCATCTGCCAGAAGTTGTCCTTCACCCCGTACTCGCCGATCCGCTCCTTCGGCACGCCCACTTCCATCCAGTACTTTTCCGCCTCATCGTCTCGCGGAACCTCGGCCGTCCCTTCGAAAATCGTCACGTACAGCCGGTCCTTGGGAATCCCAAACCACTCCTCGCTCGTCACAAGCTCCCACGCGAAAGCGATCGCGTCACGCTTGAAGTAGTCGCCAAAGGAGAAGTTCCCCAGCATCTCGAAAAACGTATGATGCCGCCGCGTGAAACCAACGTTTTCGAGGTCGTTGTGCTTCCCGCCCGCGCGCACGCATTTCTGGCTGGTCGTCGCCCGCGTGTAGTCGCGCTTCTCGGCGCCCAGAAAAAGATCCTTGAATTGGTTCATGCCGGCGTTGGTAAACAGCAGCGTGGGATCGTTCGCAGGTACCAGCGAAGACGAGTGCACCCGGCGGTGCCCCTTCGTCTCAAAGAAGCGCAGAAACAGCTCGCGTATCTCATTTCCCGAGCGATATTGCATAGCCTCTTCAGTGTACTGTCCCTCGCCCGCGAAACCTCCGCCCGTTCCCCTCCACGCATCCGGATCCCCGGCAATCCCGTCCAACCAACTACATGGCCTCTCGTCTCCGCGTGACTTCGCTCGTTATCCTTGGCCTTGTCCTGGGTGCCCCACCGGGGCCCCCACAGACAGGTCTTCGTCTGTGGGGTGGATCCAAGCTTAGCTTGGGTGGGGGAGTCCTCCACGCCCAGCCCGGCTCCCACCTCCCCATTGCCGAAACCGATCGCGTCAGAATCGGCGGGACTGGCGGCGTCGGCTCGTCCACCGTCGGCGTCTCGACGATCCAGGTCGACTTTGCCGAGGGTCCATTCGATCTTCCAAGATCCGCCATCCTCGCTCGCATCGCCACCGCCGCTTCCGCCGTCGCCACCTATTACGGGCGATTCCCCGTCGCCACCGCCCGCGTCCTCATCATTCCCGTTCCCGATCGCCACGGCATTTTGCAAGGCACCACATGGGGCGATATGCACGGTTGGCCCGGCTTCACGCGTCTCCGCATCGGCGAACACACCACCGCAGCCGAGCTCGCCGCCGACTGGATGATCACGCACGAGCTTACTCACATGGCGTTTCCCTCCATGCCTTCCGATCCGGACGATCCCCGCGGCGACTCTCCCCAGCACTGGATAGAAGAAGGTCTCGCAACCTATATTGAGCCCGTTGAGCGCGTGATGATCGGCGACCTCGCCGCGCCGAAAATCTGGCACGATATGGTGCGCGATATGCCTCAGGGCGAGCCCGCGCCCGGCGACCAGGGCCTGGACCACACGCACACCTGGGGCCGCACCTATTGGGGCGGAGCCATGTTCTGCCTGGTTGCCGACGTCGAGATTCGCCGGCAGACCCACAACCGCCTCGGCCTTCAGGACGCGTTGCGCGCCATCATCGCCGCCGGCGGCACCATCGACCACAATTGGACGCTTCCGCAGGCGCTCGCCATCGGTGACCGCGCCACCGGCACGCACGTCCTTACCGATCTCTACGCCCAGTGGAAAGACAAGCCCGTCCAGTACGATCTGCCCGCGCTCTGGACCCAGCTCGGGATTCGCTCGACTCCGGATGGCGTTCAGTTTTCCGATTCGGCGCCGCTGGCCGCGATTCGAGAAGCAATTACGAAGGCGAAGGGAAATCCGATCCAGGCAACCGTCTCCCCCGCGTCGCCGCCCGTTCCTACTCCGTAAATCCGATTGATTCCGGACGGGGTCGATAAGAGAGGTTGTTTACTTTTGCGTAAACTGCGTTACTGACTCGTCAATGGGCTATTTATCGATAGGTAACTAGATAGCTTATTGATTCTATTGAATAAGTGCTGAGAAAGACCCTAGATTGCACCGAAAACTGGGCGACTTCCGAAAAAAATCGCGGCGGCAAATGCACATTGGTTCGCGCCAGGACGGGCACGAAAGGCCGCGGCAAATCGCAAGATGATTTGAGCAACCATAGATCGAGTATGCGCCAAAACGCAGGAATTACCGGCAAACCTGGCGCACAGAATTTGGGCAATAACATACTTGCGTCATCAGGCTGGATTTGAGGCTTTTAGAAGCGTTCGTGGTTGGAGGAGTTTGCTTCTTTGCGGCTTTGCGGGGTTATTGAACGATCAGAGCCAGAAGCCGCTCTGCGACAAACTCCACCGAAGGATAGGGCCTCTCCTCGTCGTCGAGGATTACAGCGCGGCTTTGGGAGTCGAGCCGGATAAGGCGCTCGCCTTCAACTTCGCCACACCGGAATATCACCGATTTGGACTCGCTCAGATATTCCGCTTCCAGCACTTTGCGGCTTGCCCCCCGGACCACCACCTGAATATCTGGCTGAATCTCGAAGGTGAAATGCTTGGGATACTTCTCAGCCTCGGCCTTCAGCGCGGCCCGGAGGCTTCGCCATGTACGCGGTGCCAACTCGTCTAAAATTCGCTGCTGACGAACAAACTTCTCATCACTAACGCTCCGCGCCTGTGCCTCGGCATCAATCGTGGCTATCAGCCTTTCCAGCATTAAAATGCCCTCTGCGCCTCGCGGCTATCCGCATTATCGGATATTTCTGAAAAGCCACGCCACAAGAAAATGCCGCCCCTAACGGAGCGGCTTTCTTTTCCCTCTGCTTTGCCTCTTAGAGTGGCCTCGCATCGGCTTTGCCGGTCAATTCCTTGTAGGTGACTCTGCGGCCTACAATCTGCGAAACGACCAGCGCAAAGCGGTCTGAGTCGTTCAGCGGGTTCTCTCTGGTTGCACGATTGTTGTAGCGAAATACCTGTTCCTCAACGTACCGGGTCAGGTGAAACGGCTCCACGCTGACATAGGTTCCGTTCAAGCCACGTTTCAGTAGGCTCCAGAAGTTCTCCATCCCATTTGTGTGGATGTGGCCCCGAACGTATGCCTCGGCGTGGTTGATGATGTCGTGAATGTACTTTGTGCTCAGGTGCGGATAGACCGGGAATTCGTCGGTGATGATGTGAGCGCCCTCGGCCACGTTTGCGGCAATTACAGGGTCGATGGTCGGCTTAGTCCGGTCCACAATGACGCGAGTCCGCACTGGACCGCCGCGCTCCAGCATCCCCAAGACAATTGCCTTTCCTTTACCGCCTTGGCAAGCAGAACTCTTGGGCCGCTTGGATTTGTGCATGTTCTTGATGCGGCCCCCGAAAAACGATTCGTCAATTTCCACTGGCGCATTGAGGCCGATTTTCTCTGTGATGTCGTCCTTCATTGCAAGCCTTACCCGGTGGAGCATGAACCATGCGGTTTTCTGAGTGACTTTGAGAGCGCGGTGAATCTCGTAACTGCTCACGCCATTCTTGCAGTTGGCGATCATCCACATCGCCATGAGCCATTTGTCTAGGCTGATGGGTGAATCCTCAAAGATCGTCCCGACCTTGATGCTGAATTGAGCTTTAGGATGGCGGCTCTTGCACTGCCAGAGACGGCGTTTTGCCACGTAAGCCACATCCTTGCGGCCACAAGTGGGGCACACTGCTACACCATCCGGCCAGCGGCTTTTCGCTAGATACGCGATGCAGCGGTCAGAATCGGCGAAATAGACGATTGCTTGTTGCAGTGTTTTTGGTTCCTGCATCTTTCGATTATGAAGGCGATTGGAATGAAGTCAATGGGCCTCAAATGCTGTACTTATCGCCCACCGCTTCGTGCCTTTTTGTAATGCCTCGGATCGGGTTTTCTGGTCTTTCTCGAACCATAATTCCCTGTATAGAACCTGTAGTCGTCACGAAATGATCGCGCGGCATATCTCGCCCGATCTTTAACCCCTCCCCAATCTTCCCTCGCAACAGTCTCGACTCTATTTCCCAGCTTGCGTCCAAGGTCTTTAACGGTGTCAACCACGCTCGATGCCATTGGAATCGTCCTCTATTCCAATTCTCCAGATTTTCGATACGCCGCGCCATAAGAATCGTACCGGCTTCAATTATCGTCAGGCTCGTCATCATCGTCGCTACAGTGAGGACAGTTCACGTGTTTGGCATTTGCGTTCTGATGGATGAAGTGTTCCGCGCTGGCCGCTGCCAATAACATCACCAATAGACAAATGCCGAACTTCGGCCAGTTAAACTCCTTCGCGTAGTGCCATCCTGCCAGGATCGAGACAACGAACGACACCGCGCTGATCATAAACAGGAGTTCCCAAAGCCCCTCAGCAAGGAAAATCTTGAATCCATCCGGCATTAGCATCAAGCCGCAAAAAACACTCACCGCAATCGACGGAATCCATAGAAGTTTCCTATCTTTCCGCCATTTCGTACATCGTTCACTGGCCCATTCGAGGAATTGATGCTCTTCTTCGGGGCTATCAAATGGCTTCTCAATCCGCTTTAGAGACGCCCTGTAGTCAGAACGCGATTCCCAGTATGTGCGAAATGAATTCCAGAACACGCCTAACGCAAGTAATACCAAAGGGAATACAAATGTCAGGTCGAAGTCTATGACGAGCTTTCGCACAGTCCTCCACCGCAGCCGCTTCTAATTTGCCTTGGGAGTGGTCTTCCTCGGCCTAGGGCCGCGCTTTGGGGGATTTGACTTGGATCGCTCCTGGTATTCCTTTTCGCGCTGATCTATTACGACTTTGGGGACTGAGATTACCTTGCCCACAAGCGCGTTGAACCTGTCGAATTCCGGCGACGTGCGCGGTCCAGACTTCATGTTGTAATCGTACCGCTTTATGGCGAACTTGGAGGACTCATAACGCGGCCAATTTCGTTCAGGACTTGCGTGATTACGCTAAACCCGATCCCCACCAGCCCGAACGCTTCCTCCGGTAGCACGTTCACGTTTGGATGCATAACAGGGTTCCGGTATTCGGCCCGAATGTGATCCAAATTCCCGGTTATTTTCGTGTCTGCGCCTGCTTCGTTGAGAGCCTTGATATACGCGCCCCAGTTGCGGGCAATCTTGGCTTTTTCAAAGGATTTCCCCGAAAGAGATACGTAATACTCGCCAAAGGTCACTTCCAGCGCCCTCCACACATGAAACGCGGTTGCCGTGGGAAGATTGAACGCCAAACAGCGGCCAGCGGCTATCAAGTCAACCTTTGCCTGAGACGAAAGATAGTTGCGGACAGAATCAGGCAAATGCATATCCGCATGGTCGATCAAATCCTCCGTCTGATAGATTCCCTTTTTCTCTACCCAGAAGATCGCCATGCGCGGAGATTCGCTATCGAAAACCGTCTCAAAGCTCTTCGTGGCGGCTGCGATAATCTCCGCTCTCTTGCCAAGACTCCCCTTCGTTTCCTCTACAAGCGAAATCGGAAATCCATCTTCAAGAGTCTCCCCAAAGTGCTTAACAAGTAGGTCTTTCAGTGTTCTCGCGGCTGTGCGCGTTCCGGGGAGAAACACTGAGTCACTTTTCACGACTTCTTTCAACTGCCGATAAGCCGCAACTACATCAAATCCAGCGGTCATAATCGGCGTTTCAGGCTTGAAGTGAAAGAGCGGCTCAACTGCTTTCCCTAGAACGTAGTAGTCGAAGAGTTGGATCTGCTTCATGGTGCCTTCATTTATAGTCCGGCAGACCCATCTGTGATTGAAATTGTTCACGAGGGTGCTATTCATGGCCTAGCACCCCCTCTGTCTTGGCTTGCTGAGCCAAGTATGTTTTTGCCAGAATTTGCGCAGTAGAATCAACGAATTGCGCCGAAACTCGGCCAACGAGGCTCTTGACACCTGACGCGGGGAAGAGGGGAACAAGGGAATCAGAGGGCGAGCGGAATGAAGTGGTCATTCCTCGTGCGGTTCGGTTTCCAGGTTGTCCAGCGCCACCAACTCTTCCTCCGGCACGTCCCACTTGCGCAGCACCTTGTAGATCGTCCCCGTCGAGAAACCCGCCGCTACGAGCCGCCGCATCACCCGTCCTATTTCTTTTTCGTTAGCCGGCTTGCGGATGCGCTTGCGCTCGAGGTGCTCACGCGCGAGCTTCTCTTCATTGGTCTCGCCGTAGCGCGCATCCACCGTTTCTTTGATCAGATCGGTCCGGATTCCCTTGCGCTGCAGGTCCTGCTGCACACGCCGCGCGCCCAGCTTCTCGTTCTCCTGGCGCAACCGCGCGTAGGTTTCCGCAAACGCGCGATCGTCAAGGTAGCCATGCTCCTTCAGCCGGGCAATGGCCGCTCGAACAGCAGCGTCGCCGCTCTCGCCCCGCTCGGCGCGCGCGCTCATCAGTCGCCGCAACTCAACCTCGGTGCGCATCTGCCGGCCAAGGGCCTTGACGGCGTACTGATACAGGGCCGCATCGTTCAGCGGTTCGCGCGCCTTGCGGGTTTTGCGTTGGAAGGGCAGGTTCCAGCTCCTGGCTTCTAGCCTCTAGCCGATCCTTGCTGGGCGCGAGGCTGTTTGCGATACCGAGAAATAAGCTAGCAGCTAGAAGCTAGTCGCTAGTGGCTGCTCTTCGTCCACTGGTCCACCCAGTCGTTCACGGTCTTGTACCAAAGCTGGGAGTTCTGCGGCTTCAGCACCCAGTGCCCCTCATCGGGAAAGTAGAGCATCTTCGAGGGGACGCCCAGCAGTTGCAGCGTGTCAAACAGCTGCAGCCCCTCGCTCACGTCGAGCCGGTAATCGAGTCTGCCCATGAACCACAAGCGTTGGCGTCTTGAAGTTTTTCGCGTAGTAAGACGGCGACCACTTGCGGAAGGGGTTCTCGTTATCGGGTTTTCCGTAGTAATCCCACGGATGCCCCTTGAACTCCCAGATGTTGAACCAGTCTTCTTCCGTCGTTCCAAACGCCGATTCGGCGTTGAACATGCCGTCGTGGCTCACGATGCACTTGAAGCGATCCGTGTGGCCCAGGATCCAGTTGGCCATGAATCCGCCATAGCTCGCTCCGAGCGCGCACTCGCGCGTCTTGTCGATGAAGGGGTAGTGCTGCTCCGCGTAGTCCAACCCGGTCATCAGATCGGTAAAAGGCTTGCCGCCCCAGTCGCCGCTCACTTCTTCTACGATGGCTTGCCCATATCCCGTCGATCCGCGCGGATTGATCATGACGACGACGTAGCCATTGGCGGCGAAGAGCTCCGCGTTCCAGCGATAGGACCAATCGTCTCCCCAAGCCCCCTGCGGCCCTCCGTGAATCAGGAACTTCACAGGATACTTCTTCGCTGCATCGAACCCCGGCGGCCGGATGAGGAAGCCTTCGAGCTTGGTGCCGTCTTTCGCGCTGAACCAGAAGGATTCCATCTTCGGGAGATCGAGCTGCGCTAATAGCGCGTCGTTGAGGTGGGTGACCTGATCGACAGCCCGTTCATTCGACAGGTATTTCATGCTCGGGCTGAATCCAAGTTGGGCATCTCTGATACTCGGGAATGCGGTCTGATCCAGATGGACAAGAACCACTTCGCTCGGCATTTCCGCGGTCCTACGGGATGCAACCAACAATCGTTTATCCGCAATTGGATGCAGATCCGCGAGTTCGCCATGCGTTGCGAGCTCAACGAAATCGCCAAGTCGCCCTACCTTACTGAGAGGCGTCTCCCCGCCCTCGTCCGATGTAAAAAAGATCACATTGGAATCGGCATCCCATGAAAACTCGTCAACCCAGCCGTCGAATGACTGCATTCGGTCATGGACTTCCCTATTTCCGCGGTCGTACACCACCAGCCGAAACTTGTCGCTTTCGTATCCATTCCGCGCCTGATATCTCCACGCGAGATATTTTCCGTCCGGCGAGTACGCCGGATTGAAGTTGCCTCCAGCCGACGTACTCACCTTCACCGCCTTCGCCGCCGGATCCGCCAGGTCGAGTGTGTAAATCTGCGCTCCGGTCGAGATCGCCGGCACCGGGTCGGGATTCTCTGTAAATGCAAGCTCCTTTGAATCGGGCGAGACGTCGCATCCGCAACCCGAACCCTCAAGCGAGAACGGCGGAACATCGTGCGTGTCGCCGGGATTCAGATCGCGTATTCCACCCCCGTCAACCGAAACCAGAAACAGATGCTCCCGTTTCTCACCCGTGTAGTGGTCCCAATGGCGATAGAGCAGATGTGTCCAGATCTGCGCCTTCACCTTGCTGGCTGCCTGCACCGCGTCGCGGCCGGCGTTGCATTTGTTCCCGGTGTCGAAATCCGCAGAGGTAATTGCGGGACAATCCGGATAAACGGTCGACGTGAACACTATCGACTTCGAGTCGGGCGACCACTTCGCGTTATCGGCCTCGGTCGCAATCGCCGTCAGCTTCTTCGCATTGCTGGTCGCGCCCGTTGCAGGATCGAAATCCGCAATCCATATTTGTTGGCCGCTGTCTCGGCCGGAAAAGAAGAGCACGGAGTGTCCGTCGGGCGCGAACTGCACGCCGGAGTCGCCGGGCTGCCCAACCGCCAGCTTCATCGGCTCGCCGCCCTCGATCTTTTGCAGCCACAACTCATTCGTTTTCTTGTTTTGTTCGAGATCGACGGACGTAACCGAGTAGCCCAGCCACTTGCCGTCGGGCGAAACGGCTGTATCACCCAGCCGCTTCATCTGCATCATGTCCTCGAAAGTCATGGGCCGCTTGGCCGGCGCGGTCTGTTCGGTCTGCGTAGCTTGCGCAGGCTGCGCACTCGCAAGACTCGGGCACGAAAAGCTTGCAACGACGAGCAGGGCGGATGAAAGCTTGGGCATGGAATACCTCGGCGCCCGAAGCAAATCCCGCTCCGAACGAAGAAGCAGTTTACACCGGAGGGCCTGTCGTAGCGCCGGCGTCCTCGCCGGCTGTAGTGGCGGCGTCCGCGCCGCCACAAACACTCTTCGCCGTGAACTATGAACTGAGAACTGTATTACTTGTTCTCGTTGCCGGTCAGTCGGAAGGTGATCGTTCCCCAGAAAAGCCGCGCGCGCATCTGCACCGGCAGGTGCCGATCGTCGTCGGTGTACCAGATCCAGATATTGCCGCGGTTCTTTACCACGCCCGCGTCGGCGGTCGGTTGCACCCGGATCGTCTTGAATGCGCCCAGCGGCGTCTTGATCTCCTCGCGGCCTTCCACTTTCATCGTCACCAGCACCGTGCGCTGGGCGTCGGCCACTGGAATCACAAAGCTTTTCCCCACCACCAGTGGCTGCGAGCCGGGATAGAACACTCCGGTCAGCAGATCCGTCTCGCATCCTCGCACAGGAGACTCCGCGTGCTTGGTCTGGCCGGTGACCATATTCTTCTCGTCAAGAATCGATTTGGACGCCGCGTAGTCAATGTGGAGCGTCGAATTGAACTGCCGCCGCCCCTCGACGGTCTGCTTGTCGAAATCGTCGGTGCAGCCCTTTGCCAGGTCAAAGTCGGATTGAAAGTTGTCCACTACATGAAAGATGAGATTGATCGCGCCGCTGGTATATGCGGAAGCGATGACTCGCTCGCGATCGCCGGCCGCCTCAAAGTGGACGACGGCGGTGCCTGCGGGAAAGACACGCCAATCGACCGAATAGGTGAGGGTCTGTTTCTGCGGGAAACTGAAGCCGGGCCGTGGCGGTGCGAGGGTAGCGGGGTCCTGGCCGAGCGCTGTGGCCGCCAGCGTGAGCACGAACAATAGAGTGAATGCATCAGCACGTGTCTTCAATGTTCGGCACGGCTCCTCGTGGCTCGGTTTCTCATGGATTGACCTGGCCCCTTCCCATTGGACTTCAAGTTCGCAGAAGCGCTTACCAGGTCCGGCGCAAAAGAATATCCAGCCCCGGTCGCAGGTAGAGCAGGCTCAGGTAAAGCAGTGCGGCCCCTAAGGCAGAATTGTACTCGCGGTGCTTCAGGTAAAGCGCGAACGAAAAACCGCCCGTAGCCGCATTGGTAACGGGCTGGGAAACGGCGGTGAGGCTCATCTCGCGTGTCGGCTTGGCGGGCGTCAGGCGCGGGATGAACCGGGGCACGCTGCGGCAATAGTCGTCGAACCCAGGAAATGCAGTGCGAAGAAACTGCTCCTCCGACGCGATCACCGGAATGTAGATTGCAGCGAACACCGCCGCGAGAAGCAGCGCCAATGGCCAGCTCGAGCAGCGCCACAGCGAACCCGGCAGCGATCAGCGTGGATCCCAGGTAGAGCGGATTGCGCGTGTATGCATACGGTCCGGTAACGCTGAGCTCCTGATTCTTCTTGACGGTACCGGAAGCAAGCGCGCGCAGCGCCAACCCCGGGAGAACGAGCGCAAAGCTCCACGCGATCGCGGCTGGATGCGGCGCGCGGCGAACGACTTCAAAGAGATAAACGGCGGCGGTGAGGAAGCCGAGTGGGACGCGAATGCGGCGGGCGATCCTTTGCCACGATTCCACCCCAGCGACGTGGACCTGTCGCTGGGGGCCCCGGTCCAGCTCGGGACGGACCTTTGGAGGAGTGTTGTGGCTAGTCGGCTCGGTCACCTTCCACTCTCCTCGTCGAGTAGTTCATCGGCGGCGCGAAGAACATCTTCCGGCGTGATGGTCAGCAGGCCGGGATCGGGCGCGGAACGGCGCGAGTGGTCGCGGCGGCTGCCTGGGCTTCGAAGGACGCGTGCGCGCGTGCCGTAGGGGCCGTTACGGCTGGGATCGGTGGGGCCGTAGATGCCGACGACAGGGCGGCCGAGAGCGCTGGCAAGATGGAGCGGCCCTGTGTCGCCGCCGATGCAAAGAGCGATGCGGCGAGTGAGCGCAATCAACTGTGGCAGTGTCGGCGTGACGGCGACGGCCGCGCCCCCAGCGATAATCGCAGCGGCGAGCGGCTCTTCACCTGGCCCGGCATTGACCACCACGTGCAATCCGCGCCGCGCGAGCCCCTCGGCGACGGCGGCGTAGCGCTCGGGCGGCCAGCGCTTGGCGCCCCAGCCGGCTCCGGGAGTGATGAGCGCGATGGGCCGCGCGCCGCCTGGGAAGATGTCGGCGAGCCACGCGCCGCACCAGGCTTCGGCCTCGGGATCGATGGGCAGTTGCGCCTCGACCGCGGAAAGCGCGTCACCGGCGACGGCCGAGGCCAGCTCCATGTCCTGCTCGATCACATGCGCGCCATGCGTGACCACGCGCTCAGTGAAAAGCCATCGAGCAGGCCACTCGCGAGGGCTCGCTTCGCCGATGCGGCGCGCGCAGCCGCTCATGCGGGCAATGACTGCAGAGCGAATTGCTCCTTGAAGATCAAGGACGGCGCTGTATTCCGCGGCACGGAGGCTCGCGGCGAAGGGCGGCGATTGCATGGCGTGTCTTAGCGGTCAGCGGATGCCGTTTCCATTCACGGCTTGCGGCAAAGTGCAGGCGATCGACAACCGGCATTGCAGAGCCGCGTTGAGACGTTGCCCCGCTTTGGGCTTCGCTATTCCCTGTTCCCTGTTCCCTGTTCCCTGTCTTTAGCAGCGCCTGCCAGCGCGGCTCGACAACCCAGCCGATTTGCCAGCCGGGATGAGCCAGACGCAGCGCCGTGACCGCAGGCAGCGCGTGAAGAATATCGCCCATTGCACCCAAACGGACAATGAGCAGGCGGAAGTTGGACTGCGTTTGCAAAGTCTGATTCTCGCACAGCCGTGCCTGCTGGAAAAAGGCACGGCCAACGCCTCCTTCCGCTCGTTGCGCTCCGCCTTCGGACCCGCTTAATCCTCCTCGGGTTCATCGGCCACGGGGAGAATATCGGTTGGGCGCGCCACCCACACGTAAAGCGTTGGAAGCAGGAAGATGCTCATCAACAGATTCGTGATGAGGCCGCCGACAATGACGATGGCAAAGGGCCGCTGGGAATCGGATCCGATGCCGTGAGACAAGGCGGCGGGCAGCAGCCCCAAGGTGGCGACGAGCATGGTCATCATGATGGGACGCAAGCGCAGAACGGCTCCTTCCACGGCTGCGTCCTCGGCCGTCATGCCGCGAGCGCGAAGCTGGTTGATGTACTCCAGCATGATGACGCCGGTTTGAACAGAGACGCCGAATAGGGCGAGGAAACCGACTTCAGAGGAGACGCTGAAGTTGGTGCCTGTGACGAGCAGAACCAACAAGCCGCCGATGCTGGCCATAGCCACCGTGGCCAGAATCAGGATCGCCCACTTAAACGACTTGTACATGGAGTACAGGATGATGAAGATGATCAGCACGGTAATGGGCACGATGATCAGCATGCGCGCTTCGGCACGTAATTCGCTTTGGAACTCGCCCTCCCAGGCGATGTGATAGCCGCGCGGCAACCGGACCTGTGAATTGACATTCTGGATGGCTTCGCGGACGGCGTCGCCCAAAGCCCTGTTGCGCACACTGTACTTGATGGCGACGTAGCGCTGGTTGTTTTCGCGATAGATCTCAGAGCCCTCGTCGGCTTCCTTCACCGTGCATAGCTGCGCAAGAGAAACGCGCTCGCCCGTGGGCGACAGCAGGCGGATGTTGTCGATCGCATCCTGGGTGCTGCGATACTCTGGCTGGTAGCGCAGGGTGAGGTTATAGACCTCCTCGCCCTTAAGAACCTGGGTGATCGCATTGCCCCCGACGGCAGTCTGGATGGCGTCCTGGATGTCGGCGACGTTGATTTGCCAGCGCGCTGCCGCCTGACGATCGACCACGTAGTCAAGGTCGGGCTGCCCGGTAACATTCAGCACTCCCAGATCCTCAATGCCCCGGACATGGCTCATGACGCCGGCGACCTGGTTGGCGGTGTCTTCAAGCACGTGTAGGTCGCTGCCATAAACTTTCGTTGCGAGTTCGCCCTTGACCCCGCTGACAGCCTCCTCCATGTTGTCTTCGATGGGTTGCGAAAATCCCCAACTGACTCCGGGGAACTTCTTTTCGAGTTCCTCCTGCATCGAGGCAATCAGGCTGTCTTTATTCTTGTGGAAGACCGGCCTCCACTGATCCTTTGGCTTCAGACCCACGAAGAATTCGGTATTAAAGAAGCCCGTGTGATCGGTTCCGTCGTCCGGACGGCCGGTCTGGCTGGTGCATTCTGTGGCTTCAGGAAACGAGCAGAGCATGATCCTGGCTTCATTGGCAACGCGGACGCCATCGGTGGGACCCGCGCTCTGATCAAGCTCTCCGCGAACCCAAAGCGCGCCCTCATCAAGATGAGGCAAGAACTCGGAACCGATGACGCCGCCAAACGCGAGGAAGAGACCGAGGACGAGGCCCGCGACGCCCACACCGAGGGTGAATCGGCGATGATGAATGGCCCAGGTTGCCGCCCGGCGGTAACGCGTTCTCAGAAACCCCATCACCGGGTTTTTCCACTCCTTCGCGCCCATGCTGAACGCGAAGCTGGAAAGGACCGGCGAGAGAATCATGGAAAACATCAGCGCCCCTAGCAGCGCAAAGGCCACTGTCCAGGCCATGGGGCGGAATAGACGGCCTTCGACGGCCTGGAGGGTAAAGATGGGCAGGTACGCGGTGATGATGATGCCAATGGCGTAGAAGACCGGCCGCTGGACTTCGTGTGCGGCTTCGGCGATGCGCTCGCGCACCGGTCTTGGATCCTCTTCCGGGCGCGACAGGTGGCGCACGATGTTTTCGACCATCACAACTGCGCCGTCGACCACCATGCCGAAATCCAGCGCGCCAAGCGAGAGGAGGTTGGCGGGAATGCCCTTCAGGTCAAGACAGATGGCGGCAAAGAGCAAAGAAAACGGGATGGTGAGAGCGACGATGAGAGCGCCACGGGCGTTGCCGAGAAAGAGAAACAGAATGATGACAACCAGGATCATTCCCATGGTCAGGTTGCCCAGAACTGTGTTGGTGGTGAAATGCAGCAGGTCGCTGCGGTCAATGAAGGACTTGATTGTCACCCCTTTGGGCAGAATCTGGTCGTTGAGCTCTTTCACTTTCTGATGGATTCCGTCGAGCGTAGGTTGCGCGTCGTCGCCCTTTTGCAGTGCCGCGATGCCTGAAACCACATCGTCGTTGTCGAGGATTCCGCCGTCGGGCAAGTGCTCGGCCCGGCCAAATCGGCCGAGGCGAATCTCCGGCCCCTGAGTGACGACGCCGATATCCTTGACGCGAACCGGAGTGCCGCCTCTGGTTGTCAGCACAGTGTTGCCGATATCCTGAATATCGCGGACGAGGCCGACTTCGCGAACATTGACCTCCTGCTCGCCTTCCTCGATGAAACTTCCGCCCGCATTGGCATTGTTGTTGGTTAGTTGCTGTTCTACCTGGCTGATGCTAAGCCCATAGTCGATGAGTTTGTTGGGATCGACCTGGACCTGGTACTCGCGGGTCGGCCCGCCAAAGGGGTTGACGTCGACGACGCCGGGAACAGACTTCAGATTTTTTTCGATCACCCAGGTTTCGAGCGACTTGAGATTCATTACGTCGTATTCCGGGTTGGAACTTTCCAGCGTATAGAAATAAATCTGCCCGACCGGGCTCCAGTCAGTGCCCATCTGCGGTTGCACGCCGGGCGGCAAACTTACCTGCGAGAGCCTCTCGAGCACGTGCTCGCGATTTTCGAAGTTCGTGGTGTCTTCACCGAAAACCATCTCCACGGTGGAGAGCCCGAAGATGGACCAGGAGCGGACATGCGCAACTCCGGGAATGCCGTTCATCACGGTTTCAAGGGGGATGGTGACCTGCTGCTCGATTTGCTCGGCAGAGATGCCGGGCCACTGCGCGATCACATCGACATAATTGTTGGCGACGTCGGGATAAGCTTCGACGGGCAAGCGATGGAACGAGACGATGCCCCAGGCGAAGAGAACTATTCCGATGCCCAGCACCATGAGGCGGTTCTGGAGCGCGAAATCGACCAGCTTCCGGATCATTGGGCCTCCGCCGTGGCTTCGAGTTCAAGCACGTTTCCCACGACCTGCTGACCAGGGGCTATGCCCGAAAGAATCTGCTCCATGTTGTTGGGCAGCGTCTCGCCCGGAGTGACCTCGACGCGCTTGAACTGGTTGTTGCCTGCCGGAACGAAAACCCAGTCGCGATCGTGCAGATGGAGGATCGCCGTGGACGGCACCACGGCATGCGCAACCGTGTCGCGGCTTAAGAGCGTGGCCGTCACATACATCCCGAGGCGAAATGTGCCGGGGTTCGTCACCTGGATGCGGACTTTCGCGGTGCGGATGGTGGGATCGAGGACAGGACCGATATCGCTGACGCGACCGGTGAACACTTTACCGGGAATCGCGTTGACGCGAATCTGCGCCTCCTGCCCCAGGCGCAGTTTCGGCAGGTCGTTTTCGTAGACGTCGCAGACCACCCAGACCACTGTGAGGTCCGCGATGGTGAATGCAGTCGATGAGCCCGAATAAGTAACGCCCGTAGCCGCCGCATTCGTCACATTCTGCGCGACGATGACTCCGGAGATCGGCGCATAGACATTCACAATGCTGCTGGGATGATTCTTGTCGACGCCCAGCGTATTCAACTGCTGCTCCGCCGCCGCAAGGTCGGCTTTGGCGTCGGCTTCCGAGTCCTCGGCCTGCTCCAGCATCGCCTCCGAGATGGCGCCATGCGCGTAGAGATCTTTCGCGCGGACGAGCGCCTTGTTTGCCAGCTGCTCGTCGTTTACGGCTTTCAGGTACGCGTCGAATGCATTGGTGATGTCGGGACTTTGCACCTTGAGCAGCAACTGGCCCTTCTTGACGTTTTCGTCGAGGCTTGCGCGAATGTCGACGACGCGGCCGCTGGCCAGCGAGATCACCGGCACCTCGCGGGAGATGTCAGGAAAAACCGAGCCGGTGACATCGAGCCTGGTGGGCGAATCGACACGGCTCGCGGTGACCAGCGGGAACTGCCTGGAATCGTCGACGGAGATCAGCCCCGCGTCCCCGGTTTGAATAACCTGCGCCTGCTGCGCTTCCCCGCTTGACGGGTTGAACTTTTTGCCGCATCCGGCCAGCGCAAACAATCCGGCGACAAAAATCCCGGCTGTGAGTTGAGAACGGTAGTTCATTGGATCACCTCGCGCCCGACGGCCAGATTGAGTTGCGCGGCTGCGGTTAGGTAGGCGCCGATCAGTTGGACATAGGCCAGCTGAACCTGCCGGAAGTCGCTTTGTGCGTTGATGAAATCCATGAGAGAAGCGCCGCCGTGTTCGTAGGAGTAGGTCACGGTGTCACGAACCCGCAAAGCCTGCGCGTTATAGTGCGCTTTATAGGGCTTGAGCAGGGCGATGTTGCTGGCGACTTCGGCGTACGCGGTATCCACATCGGAAAAAACTTGCGCGCGCGTCGCTTCGCTGGCCTGGCGGCTGCGGTCAATGTCGATCTGCGTGCGCTGCTTTTCGCCCTGATTGCGGTCGAAGATGCGCAGGGGAATGTTCACGCTGGCGCCGATGGTATCGATCGCGTCAGGGTTGTTGGTCGACGAGTTGTGGGTATACCAGGCGCCGAAGGTAGGGTCGGTCGAGCCGTTCGAGATTGCCAGTTTGTGATTTGTTTCCGACTGCTGAATCGTCTCGAGCGCCGCCTGTAAGTCGGGCCGGCTGGCCAGGGCGATCTGGCGAAAATTTTCCAGCGGTTCGAGCGCGTCTGAGAAATCGAAGGTTCCGGTTACATCGAATTGCGCTACCGGAGTCCGGTCATCGAGCATCTGCAGCAGTTGGATCTTCGCCGTGCGCAGATTCACGATTGCCGTCTGCAGCTCAGCCTCATATTGCACCCGCTGCAGTTCGATGCGATCGAAGTCGACCGACGCGATGTCGCCGGCATTGAACCGGTCGCGGCTGATGGCGATGATTTTGTCGTAGTAGTCGAGGTCGTCCTGCGCCAGTTTGAGCACCGCATCGGCCTCAAGCGTTTGCACGAATGCCGAGCGCAGCGTGAACTCCAGCGTGCGCTTCAGATCCTCATGCTGAGACTCTGAGATTTGCGTGCCTTGCCGCGCGCTTTCAAGCCGCAACTCGCGCTTGTGGTCGCGTTCGTGCAGATAGCTCACGCTGGGCTCTTCAAATGTGCCCTTGAACGGGGTCCAGACCCCATCGTGCGGCACGATCTGCGTTCCATCCGCCAGTAAACCGAATTGCGGGTTGGGTCGAAGGTAGGCCGTGATCTCTTCGGCCTTCATCTCGTCTACGTTGTCGGCATCGGCTTTCAACGCCGGATTGCTGGTCTCAAACCGCGCCCTCACCTGGTCCCAGGTGAGCGCTTGCTGCGCGCCTGCCGCCGAGGAACAGACGAACAAGCCCAGAGCGAGTGCAGGCCAATAAAGCCGGAAATTCATAGCAAGTCCAGTCATCGCACAAGTGCGATCGAATAAGAGCAGCGAAAAATTGCGAAATAAAAAGGAAAGGCGCTCTTCAGGCAGAGGGAGGGGGCCTGGACCACTGAGCACGGAGGTGTGCAGCGCCTTGAGCGGGGACAGCAGAATCAACGGCCGGGAGAGTGAACCTGGCCAGGAGACTTGGGCTCGGACTTGGAACGGCAAGTGCAACGATGCCCGGCGTACCATGATTTGCCTGCTGGAACGAGATAAGCTGGTCGCGCTTCCCTGCGCCCCGTTCGACCTCGGCAGGATTGTTCGCCGCCTGCAAATCGTCGGTGATGGAGATGACAGGCAGAAGAATCGCGGTCAGCGCGGCCAGCGAGACGAGCTGCAGTGCGATCGCCGGAAGAACGGACGCGGTTTTGGAGTGTCGCCGGCCAACTAGCCAGCTGCTCCAAAGGGCGATGGTTACAGCCATCCACGCGAGATTGCAGAGCAATTCCATCAACTTTGCCCATTATACCGAAGCGGAGTTTTCAACGGGGTAAATAGAACGAAGAATGGCACTTATGGGTAATTACCGTTGGAAGATATCGATCGGCTGGGTGAAATCGGTGACGCGCATGTGCGCGGCGAGTGTGGGGTATTGGCTCTGCAGCTTCAGATACATCTCCCACGCGACGCGGCGATAGCTGAAGTGGCCCGCGGGACCGGAGCGGAGCTCGGAGATGTACTGGGCCTCGGCAATGTCCATTTTGAAGAGTGCACGGACGCGGGTGGCCAGAGGGTAAAGGTAAGTGGCGGATTGCGCGGCCTCGACGATCGGTGCGGCGGCGATGACGCTGGCGGAGCGGTGGGCAGCGTCAATGGCGCTGCGGTATTCAGTGAGAATTCCGGCCTCGGCGAGAATGTCGGAGCCGGCGGGCAGGTCGCCGGAGCCGGGGGTCTCGTAGCCGTGCAGGGCGGTAAAGTCCTGGATGATCTGGGTGCAGCGGCGATGGCGGTGGAAGTCGCGGAAGCCGCCGATGTCCATAAGAATGTCAAAGCGAATCGCGGCGCCGGCGTGAAACGCACGGAGTGCTTCGTCGTGCCTGCCGCGGTATTTCAGGCCGAGTTCGATGATTTCCGTCGTGCGCGCAGCGGGCAGGCCGGAGACAAAGTCGCGAAGCTGGCGGTAAGGATGCCGGCTGACGGAGTAGAGGAGCGTGGCGGCGAGGCTCGACTTCGAGTGTCTCTCTGCGCTCGACCAGATCGACCAGCGGGGCTGCGGCTGGAGGCAGGTCACTGAGCATCTCGGCAGCGGCGCGGGTGAGCTCCGCGCGGGTCTGGATGAGGTAGTCGTTAGGCTGGGCATATTTGACGAGTGTGGGCGCGGTCCGGACTTCGCGCGTGAAGAGTGCGGCGGCTTGCGCCGCGACCCCTTCTGCGGCTTCGTCGTTGAGGCCTTCGATTTTGTCGATGATGGCCTGTGCGGCTTTGGCGTTCAGGTTCCAGGCCGGCCCGGTGGCGGCTTCGCGAAGCTTTTCGCCGAGGAGGCGAATTTCGGCGGCGGGGTGGGAGAGCAGGCGCGAGACCTGGGTCTCAAGCGTGCGCGCGCTCACGATCTGGCCAAGCGAAGTGTTGGTGGCGAGAGGAAGCAGGTAGCGCGCAACGTCGAATGCGCGGGCGCGGAGGGTGCGCTCATAGGCGTCGGGCTTGAGCCCGTCAGGGCGCGCGACGTGGCGGCGCAGGAGATCGACGACCGCAACGGTGGTGCGCTTGTAGGCGCCGAGCAGGGAGTCGATGGTGCGCTCGTAGAGCTCCTGAGAGTGGGTGTCGCCGGCAAAATCGGGGTAGTAGAAGCCGGACTCGAGAAAATTCTGATAGCGAGTGGACCGCTCCTGCCCGTCCCAGCGCGTTTCGTCGACCAGGACGATGGCAGCAAGGAGAGAAAGCCGCTCGACGGCAAAGGCGATGTGGGCGAGATCGGCAATGGACCGATGGCCGTATTGAAAATAAAAGGTATTAAGGAACTGCTCAGCGCGCTGGGCGCTGATTTCGGCCAGTGAATCGCGCATGGAGAGAGCCGAGCGGGAGTACTTGGCCATGGCGAAGGCGAGGATTTCGGGGTCGGCGCCATGGATGGCGATGACTTCGGTTTGATTCCGAGCGGACGGGGGAAGCGAAGATTCACTGGACATGAGGATGGTCTCGCGGACAGAATACGTCATAAGGGAGCACCCGCGCCCGAACGGCGGAGCGGTAGCCCTGGAGCACGGGAGCAGCCATGCGGGAGTTTTTGGTGCGGACGTCGCACAAACCGCGGCCCTTGCCGGCGGGACGCTGGGCGATGACCCAGCGCTGGAACGATCTGCTGTTTGCGCATTGGCCGATCGCGACAGCTAAGATGGAATCGCTGCTGCCGGACTGGCTGGAAGCCGACACGATGGAGGGCTCGGCGTGGTTGGGAGCCGTTCCATTCTGGCTGGACCGCGTCAAAGTGCGCGGCATGCCGGCGATTCCCGGGCTGCGAAGCTTTCCTGACCTGAATTTGCGGACCTACGTGCGCGACCGCTTCACGGGAACGCCGGGGTTTTACTGCTTCAGCGTGGATTCAAGCAATCTGCTGGCAGTGGCCGCGGCGCATCTGGTTTACCACTTGCCCTATTCCCTTGCGGAAATGTACCTTGAGCCCCGGTCGGAGCGCGAATTTGCGTTTTATAGCCGGCGGCGATTTTCGCGGCAGCCGGTCATCTTCAAGGCGCGGTACCGGGGCCTGGGTCCAACGCGGGCAACGGCGGAGATGCGGCCCGGGACGCTCGAGTACTTTTTTACCGAGCGCCCGTGCGTGTTCTCAACCAACCGCGCTGGAGAGCCGATCAAGGCGAATCTGCACCATGTTTCGTGGCCTCTGGAACAGGCTGAGGCAGAGATCGAGCGCAACGACCTGGCGGCGGCGGTGGGCCTGGAGCTGCCCGATCGGGAGCCGGTGCTGCACTACTCGCGGCGGCTGGCAGTCTACGTGTGGCCGGCCGAGCTTGCTCGTCCTGCGCTGGCGGCGCGTCCCGTGACGGTGGCCGCGACGCCCACGTAAATGAGGCCCCAAATCGCGAGTGATTGGCTTCTTGCTCGTTAGTGCCGGGCGAACGGCAGTGCGCTTCCGGTTGCTGGCGTCGACTTAGTGGCGGGCGGGGCTGGGAAACGGCTTCGATCCGTCTCCGACGATCACATTCATCGTTTCTTCGTTGCCGTTGCGAATGTAACCCACCTTGGCAACGCTTCCCGGTTTCATTGCGAAGATCGAGCCGACAAACTCGGCCGTGTTCTTCACGGGGTTACCGTTCAGAGCAACGAGGATGTCGCCGGCCTTGAGGCCAGCCTGATCCGCAGGACCGGCCGGGACGACGGCGCTAATTCTGGCTCCGGGCCTCACTACGTGTTCTTTGGCGCCGGTCCCGCTCGTCACATCCTGCAACTGGAGACCTACGACGCCATATGGCTTGACGACGCATACCGACATCAAACCCGCGTCGCTGCCGCTTTTTTGCTGCGACCAGGTGTTGCCGCCATCGTCGGTATGCAGAATGACCCCGCCATGGCCCACGATCCATCCCGACTCCGGCGTGGCAAACTTCACCTCGTCCAGCTCCGCACTCGTCCCGCTGGCTTGTGCAATCCAATGCGCGCCGCCGTCTTCGGTGTGAAGAATCACACCGTCCTGGCCCACGACCCAACCGGTTTGCGGACTGATAAAGTCAACCGACATCATATCCGCGCGAGTGCCGCTGGCCTGGACTTTCCAGGTTCCGCCGCCGTCCTCGGTGTGCAGGATTGTGCCCCTCCTGCCGGCAGCCCAGCCCGACAATGCGGTGGGAAAGGCCAAACCAATCAAGGCTCGGACGGTTGGGCTGTTTTGCGCTTTCCACGTGCTGCCGCCGTCCTGGGTGTGGACAATCGAGCCGCCGGGATCCCGCCGCCCAGCCCAACTGAGCGTTGAAGAAAGTCACGTACGAAAGGAAGCCGGGCGCCCCGCTACTCTGCGGTGTCCAGGTGTTTCCGGCGTCCTCGGTGTGCAGAACCGTACCTCCGTCGCCGACGATCCAGGCAATATTCGGCCCGATGAAGGCTACCTCGCTGAGGTCGTCGCTCGTAACTCCCTTGGCCTGCTGATTCCATGTTGCGCCCCCGTCGTCCGTGTGAAAGACGGCGCCGCCGCTGCCTACGACCCAGCCCGACAGCCTGGTTGGGAATGCGACTGAATAAAACGTACCTTTACTCGTGTTCTTCGTGATCCAGGTAGCGCCGCTGTCTTGGGTTTCAAGGATTTTCGCTTGCTCCCCCGATGCCCATCCCGTCCACGGTCCAACCAGCTCCCGGAATCGTGATCCCGGCCTGAGCCTGCTGTGCGGGGGCCTGCCCGCCGTGGTCAAGAGAATCGATCCGCGTCCAGAACAAGAACTCCCCGACGATGAAAATCCCGCACGCGGCCGCGGCCAGCGCTAACGGGAATCCGATCCTTGCCTGCGTTGACCGTCGATGGCGGAGCGCCGCAAGCGTCACCCGGATTGCTTCGCCGAGCAGAACGATTGAAAGGCTAAGCAGCGAGAAAAAGAATGCTCCAAAACTAATCGCGCCCCAGTCTGGCTTCTGAGAATAGGCTTGACAGGAATCCGAGAAGCGGTAACTGACGATGGCTCCGGTGAGCCAGGACGGGAGGTTGCCGTGCCAGGAAGTGGCGCAACTCCTCAGCGTGTAGAAACCCCAGACCGCGGCGTTCAGCCCTATCCATCCGAAAAGCCCCTCGACGAATGCCAGGAGCAGCGATTTCGGCTGATTCACCCCCGGTGCGGGCGCGGCTTTGCCTCGGCCGGCGAACCGATGCGGCCACAGCGTTCGCATTCCTTGCCGAAGCACCAGCCAGCCAAACAAAATGACTACGCTGTGCTCGACGATCCACCACACCATTTCTATCCATGGATGGTCGTGCACGATCAACCATGCCGAACGAATGTCTTCCCCCATCCAGTCAAGCCACTTGGGGGCAATGCCGTGGGTGAAAATCGGTGTCCCGTATTTGACCAGTCCGAACAGCCCGACCAATCCCCACACAAAGCAAATGGCGGACCCCGTAACAAACAAGGTCCATCCCACGATTCTGACGATGAACGGCAGCAGCGTGGGCAGCGATTGCGTGAACTCGTCCGGAGCATGGCGACGGTAGCGCCTCAGCCTTTGCAGGCCGGAGCGAAGCCATGCCACACCGCTAGCCCCTAGAAGAAGCGAAACAACAATAAAAAGAACATAGATAAAGTACTCTTTCGTTGACGTAACCGACCCCATAGCAGCAACGGAGGCAAGAATGAAAACGCCCGCCCCCAGGCAAGTGATGGCGCCGGCCAGAACCGCGGCCCAGCTAAGCACCAGGGCTTGCACGCGCCGGCTGGCAAGCACCGGCTGCACCAATGCGTCGTGACTCAATTCGTAGTAAGTGCTGTCCGACCTCCGGTCTGTACGCAAGAGCCGGCGATCCACCAGATGGCTCAACGTCTCGCGGGGCAACTTCAATTGGCGAAGCAATTCGCGCTCTTCAACGCTCAGCCTTCGCCCCTCTGGACTGATGAGATACTGCTCGCACAAAGCTCGCGCCGCGCTGCGCAGATATTTGGCCGGCAGCGATCGAATCGCATCGGTATAAAAATTCTCAAGCGTCTCCGCCAGTGCGGCATCGCCTCCCAGATCTTTGAAATCGATGACGACTTCTCCGCTCGACAGCTTTTGTTTGATAGCGGCGGTTTTCTCAATGCGCTGGCAAATTAACTGCAGGTGGAAGGGTTCCACATTCCGCCCGCCGGAGCCGCGCGCCGCGACCGTCGACTTCGTTAGATAAGCAAGAATCGAGGTCACCACCTCGGGCTCCAAACGAAAAGCCCGTGTTGAAGCGTCTCTGGACTCGACTGCGGCTGGTCCGGTGATCGCTTTCGACGCCATCTCGTAACTCAGCGGCTCAAGGCGGAAGCGGTGATCCATGATTTCCGGAATGTGATCCGAAGCTTCTTCGATTAATCCCAGGAAGTCTTCACGCAAAGATAGAACCACACGGATGGTTGGGGCGCCTTCGGCAGCGGTCGAATCGACTTTCGGCTGCGATGGCGGAGCAATGCCGCGTATCAGATAGCCCAGCTCGGATAGAAAGTTCTCGCGCGCCTCCTGCGATTGCAGCGTGAACAATTCCTCGAATTGATCGAGAATCAAGACCGGCGTCAGGAGAATATCGTTGCGCCAGAATTCAACCGTCTTGAAAAAACTCCAGAGAGAAGTGGGGTCTCCTGGAACGTATTCCACCTTCTGCCGCTCGGCTTCCGCCTTCACGCCTTCGAGAACTGAAAACAGCGGACCGTTCTTGATGTCGTTTACGCGCACAAAAAGCGGCAGGCTGTTGGCTTCGCGAAGGCGAGGCGCTACGCCTGCGTTGAGCAGCGAAGTCTTGCCTAGACCCGACTTGGCATAAACAATCACCAGGCGATTGGCGAGGATTTGATCAGTCAGCGCCACCGAGGCCGGTTCGCGCCCGAAGAACGTACGGCGAGAAAACTCATCGTCGCGAAATGGTTGAGCGCCGGGATAGCGGTGGAGGGTTTCCATCAGGTCTCTCTAGCGGTTGCGGCGCTGGTACTCGCGCTTCAGGGTTGAAATGATCTTGGAGAAGTCTTCGTCGAAATCCGTTTCCCGCAGTTCCATTTCATCGAATTTGCGCAGCGCATCAACACGATCCTCATCGGCCAGCTCGGCCGTGCGAACGGGAATAAGAAACGATCCGCGCACGCGAAGAGCGCGCTCGCAGGCCAGCGCAACCTCCTTGTTCACGTAGCTGTCGGTTTTTTGGCAAAATTCCGGCGTGTAGAGCACCAGCACGAAATCCGAAGCGTCCAGGTCATTCTCGATGCGCTTGTTCCAGTCGTCTCCGCCTTGCAGCGACTCCTGGTCGAGCCAGGGCTCAAAATAAGCCTTTTGCAGCGCGTCGAACACCCTCGAAGCCAGGGCTGCATCCTCCCGCGCATAACTGATAAACACGCGAGGTCGTGGGCCCAGCGGCATGGCTTGTCCCACAAACCCGCCGTCGGCCTCCAGCCTTTGCGAAAGCTTGGTCAGAAAATCCGCTACGTCATCGTCTTCCAGTTCCACGCGCGTGCCCCGCTGGTAAAACAGGATCATCTCGTCGCGATCCGATTGGACGAGTCCATCGAGAGGCTCGGCTGCAATGGCCGGGCCGCTGCGATTCAGCTCCAGCGCGCGGAGCAGAATTTTGAGAAGAATGCGCAGGTCCCAGTGCTTGATGCCGAAGCCCACGAAAAGGAAGCTCTGGCCAACGCGTTTGAGCACCCGCAACAAGCTATTGGGAAGCGGCGGCCGCTCTGAGACGACCCTGATCAGAAAGTCGAGGACATCATTCTCGCTGAGCACGAGGGACGACGGTTCCTCGGCGCTCCCGAACAGATGGAAGACAACCGGTGAAAGGGGAGTGCCGGGCAGTACAAATTCGGGATTTTCTCTCTTGTCGCCACGCAGATGATACCGTTGCGTGATCGGCGTCTTTCCCGCCGCCTTAAGAGCCTGCTCCATCATGGAATCCTGGCTGGTGCTCACAATGAGCGAAAACGGAAGCGCTGCCAGTTGTTCATGCACGGAAGAGGGGCTATATTGGCGCGACGTCAGGACCATTTCGGCAGTAGCGCGCAGAGTGGTAGGCCCGAATCCCTCCGTGTCTTCGTACTGCTGGGCGAGTGCCGCCAGAGTGTTCCCGGTGGGAGTGCGGTCATCCTCTTCGAGCTCGCGGGCGAGGCGCAGACGGAGCTCCTCGGCCAGCGTGGTGCCGCTCTTCGCGCCATTCGGCGAAGACGTCCCTTTGACGGGAATCTCGGAACCGAGCATGAGGACACAGTTGCCATGCCGGAGAGAACCGACGAGATTATTCCAATGTCGCTCTTTCACTCATCCTCCACCGGCGACTCGGCAACTGCCATGCTGAATCCAGCTTCTCCGTCAGACGCATTGCCAGATTTCGGGTGGCTGCACTCTTCATAAGACGTCGCAAAGCGCTGCGGGGACGCTGGTTTCAACCGGGGATTCCATTCTAACCCGCAGGCGCGGGTGAATCTAGCGAATAGCGATGAGCTTTTTGCTGCTGGCTTTTCAAGGCTCGTAACCGTGAAGGGACTCAGCCGTCCGGCCTATGGCAGTCTTGGAACAGCCATAGGCCGAAAGCGTTCATCGGCAGAATATCGCTCACCCCTTACCCCTCAGAAAGTCAGTTTGAGGGCCAATTGAATCAGGCGAGGATTGTTGACCGTGGAGTTCACGGCGCCGAATCCCGGCGAATTGATGTCGTTCACCGGGCTGCCGAACTCGGGATGGTTGAAGAGGTTGAAGAACTCGGCGCGGAAATTCAAACCTGTCCCTTCGCGAGGCAGTTCGATCTGCTTGACGAAGGAGAAGTCCGTGTTGACGAAATCCGGACCGACGGCCGGGACGCGCGAGGCGTTGCCGAGTTCGCCGGCCGCGGGCCCGACAAAGCAGGATTCGTTGATCCACTGGTGCATGCCGTGATCCGCTTTGGATGGATCGCAGCCCGCAACCTGATCGGGCCGGTTGTAGTTGTTGTCGTTGCCGCCGGCGTTAAAGGTGGTGCCCGACCCATTGAAGCTGTCGATTAACGGAACCGGGAATCCCGACGAGACTCTCTCGATGAGCGTCAGTTGGATGCCGCCAAGAATGGCGTTGGTAGTGTTATTCCAATTGTTGCCGAATTGCTTTCCGCGACCGAAGGGCAAATCGTAAATCACGCTGCCTGTGAAGCTGTTATCGAGATTGATCTGCGATAAGCCCCAATCGAGTTTTTGCCAGTTGGGCAGCGGAAAATAGGGAGCGCTCAGTTCCGAGCCCAGGCCGTCGGAGAGACCGTTGTCGTAGGTGCGCGAGTAGGTGTAGGCGAGCAGGGCGTAAAGACCGTTCTTCGGCGTTCTGGTCTCGGCCTTGATCTGCAGTGAATTGTAGTGGGTCTTGCCTGGGTCGCCGTAAAGCAGGATGGCGTTGTAGTTCGGAGGATTGTAGGGATAGAAGTAGGGTGAGCCCCCGGGCAGGCAGCCAATCGTGTAGCCGGAGATCATTCCGCATCCCGAGGGGCTGTTGACGTTGACGTCATTGCCGATGACGGTCAGATGGCCGCCCACTGCCCCGGCGTAGCCCGCCGTAAGCAGGATATCGCCGGGCAACTGGCGCTCCACGTTCGCGTTATATTGGTGAACCCTGCCCGGCTGGAAGTTGGTCGGCTGGTAGGCGTATGTGCCCACAAAGCTGCTGATATCTTGCGGAGTGGGGAGAGGCTCAAAGCCGCGAGAGAGGTTAAGCGGGCCACCGTCGTAGTCGATGAGCTCGGGAGTCTGGTCGAGGGTGACCGCGCAGTAGGAAGTTGTATAAGCGCAGCCCGTTGAATATGTGGCGGGGAGCGCGTCGGACTCGCCCAGGTTGGGTGGGTTTTGCCACAAGCCCTGCGCGCCCTGGTTCCACGACGAATCGTGATAGATGCCGAACCCGACGCGAACGACAGTCTTGTCGTTGCCCAGGACTTTCCAGGTGGCGCCGACGCGGGGTTCATACGCTCCCCAGAACATATTGACGCCGGCGGAGTTGCTCACCCCGTTTTTGCCGGCGATGAGAAGCTGTCCTCCTGTAGCTGAGGGAATATAGTCCGACATGCGGTCGTGCACTTCGGTTACAGGTGTGGTCAAATCCCACGCCAGGCCAAGGTTAAGGGTCAGCGACGGGGCAACGCGCCAGTCATCCTCGACGAAGGGCCGCACAATCTTCCAGCGGCGGCCTGTGACGGCGCCGTTGTAGGTCTGGTCGTGTTCGCTCAATCCCGTCATCCCCATCAGCAAGTCCGCCTCGGAACTGCCGGGTGCGTCGCCGACAGCGGAGAAGTTTCCGAACAGGCCGACAATCCAGAAGCCATCCTGGAAGGCTTCCGTTCCGACGTTCATTTGATTGGCGCGGAGATCGATGCCGGTGTGGATTTCATGCTTGCCGCGGATCAGATCGAGATCGTCCTTGAAGGAGTAGATATCGGTGCCACCCTGAAAAGGCGAATAGCCGCGATCGCCGAGAGACCAGTAACCGCCTTCAACGATGGCCGAGGGCATGCCTTGGCTGTATAAGCCGCCGGCGATTGGGCTGCCGCCGGATGTGCAGTCAATATCCGCGCCGGGAATTCCCAGCTTGGCCGCTTCGCATGTGAAGTTATCCTGCGAGGCAATGTAGTCAAAGATGCGGTCGTATCCCACCGTGGCCAGATTCAGCGTGTTGGGTGAGAAGACGTGGGTTTCGCCGAGCGCCGCATTGCGCGCGTGGTTGATGAGGGTCTCATTGCTGCCGAACGCATTGCCTTCCGCAAGGTAGGGTGCCGGCGCGCCGCCGGGCGCGAAGGTTCCCGCTTGATCGTAGCTGAATCGCGCGAAGGCATTATCGCTGGCGGTAAACGTTTGATCGAGGCGGATGTCGAATTTGGTTTCGTTCAGCGAGCGCACGGGCTCGGTGACGTAGTTATAGCTGGCGTTGAGAACGCCGGCGTTGGCGTTAGGCGGAGGATAGAGGTTGATCATCGACTGGCCAACATGGTCGATGAGGTTGGAGGGGATCTTGTTGCAGTTGACGCCCGGGGCCTGGCTTCCGTCGGCGGCGGCCGGGATCGGGACGCCAGCGTCGGTGCACTGGAAGTAAGGATTCTCCGCGCCGACCATGTTCGGATTGGCGATGACCGGGACGAAGGCGGAGCCGATTCCAGAGAGCGTGTTGCCGGTGGGGTCAGCAGAAAAATCGCCGCCGCGCATGGCCATCGACGGAACCAGGCCGGTGTAGACGATTCCCTCGCGCTGATATTTTTGCTCGCCGTCGACAAAGAAGAAGGTTTTGTTTTTGCGAATGGGCCCGCCGACGGAGCCGCCAAACTGGTTCAGGTTGAACTTCGCGGTTGATGTGGCGAAATCGGCTCTGGCGTCGAGATCGGTGTTGCGGACGAACTCGAAGAGCGATCCGTGCAGGTCGTTCGATCCGGATTTTGTGGTCACCAGGACAGTGGGTCCGGCGCGCGTGCCGTATTCGGCGGAGTAGGTGTAGGTCAGGACTTTGAATTCCTGAATGTCGTCGATCGAGGAAAAGATTCCGATTCCGCCGGCAGTCAGCTCGTTATTGTCGACGCCGTCAAGCAGCCAATCGGTGCTGTTGGGGCGCGAGCCGCCTACCGACAGGGAGTACGAGCCGCGGGCCGAAACTTCGCTGTCGGTGGCTCCGTTAAAAAAGCTGCCGGGATTGGTTTCTGCCGTAGCGCCGGCGGTAAGCGTAGCGAGCTGCACGAAATCGCGCCCGTTCAACGGCAGCTGCGACACCTGCTGCGACGTGATGACCTGGCCGAGTGACGGATTGGTCGTCTCCACAGCAACGGCCTCGCCGGAGACGGTCACCGATTCGGTGACGCTCGCCGGCACCAGCGTGAAATCGAGCTCGCGCGCTTCATCCACCTGGAGGCGCAGATCTTTTGACACGGCGCTTTGGAAGCCGGGCGCGTCCACCTTAATGTCGTATGAACCCACCGGCAAGAGCGGGATCAGATAGTGTCCTGCGCTGTCGGTCTTTGTGTCTCGCACCAGGCCGGTGCCCTGAGAAGTGACGGCGACGGATGCGCCGGGGATCGCCGATCCGGATTTATCGTCGACATTGCCGTTGAAACTTCCAGTGGCCTGCCCTCGCAGGGCGGGAGCGAACCCGATTGCGAGTACGCATACTGCGCTGAGAACAAGCGTTGTGAAGGATTTCGTCCTGGCCGGAAAATTCATCAAACTGAAACAATTTGCGCCGCGTAGAGTGTTTTTCATTTTCAAACCCCTTTCGGATGAGGTGGTTTCGCATTGGAAGCGCCTGTAAGCGCCGCATCAAGAAAACCTGAAGCATGTGTTGTCGGTTGAGGAAAATCGGCTTCACCTTCCCGCTGTGGAGAAAGATCAGTACAAGCGGTGGAGGGTGAGGCATTGCCTTCTCCCGCGAAATTGGAAGGAATTGCAATGACGCTTGCAAAAACTGCAATAAACCACAGCGGGAGGAATCCAGGTGATACGACTGTATGAACTTGCCCGCCAAAAGTCAACGCAAGTTTTGCACCACCGGCTGTTACAAGTGTCTTGGATTGTTTGAGAGCGTTCCGCTCAACGGCTGCGGATTCGCCCATCTATAATGAGCGATGGAAAGGCGTGGCTCGCCATCAAGAGCGCGCAGAGGTCGACAGAGATCATGGGAGATTTGCAGGGAAGAATTGCGCTGGTGACGGGCGGAGCGCAGGGAATCGGACGCGCAATTGCCGAGGAGCTGGCCGCGGCCGGCGCGACTCTGGCGCTGGCAGATGTAAACGAAGCCAAGCTGGCTGAAACCGTGGCCGAATTGAAGGCCCAGGGAATCGACGCCACGGCGTTCACCGTGAACGTCTCGAGCGAGGAGTCGATCGACGCCGGAGCCAAGGCGATTCTGGACAAGTTCGGCAAGGTGGAGATCCTGGTGAACAACGCCGGGATCACGCGCGACAATCTGATGCTGCGCATGAAACGCGCGGATTGGGATCTGGTACTGAGCATCAATTTGACCGGCGCGTTCCTGCTGACCAAAGCGCTGCTGAGCCCGATGCTGAAGAATCGCTGGGGAAGGATCGTGGGCATTGCCAGCGTTGTGGGGCGCGCCGGGCAAGCGGGCCAGGTGAACTACGCGGCATCCAAGGCGGGGCTGATCGGATTCACGCGCTCGCTGGCGCGGGAGGTTGCGTCGCGGGGCATTACAGTAAATGCCGTTGCGCCGGGATATATCGAGACGCCGATGACGGCCGTGCTCAGCGAAGAGCAAAACGCCGCAATGATGGCGACCATCCCGCTGGGACGCCGGGGCACGCCGAAAGACGTGGCGCAGGCGGTTAAGTTCCTGGCCTCGGATGCGGCGTCGTACATCACCGGTCACGTGCTCGATGTGAACGGCGGGATGTTCATGGGCGGTTAAGAGCGATGGTAGTATGAAGGTAGTATAATAGTAGTATGAAGACGAAGACATCCATCACGATTTCTTCCTCCCTGCTGGCCGAGATCGATCGCCGAACCGGTAAGGGTGGCTCACGATCCGCTTTTGTCGAAGGAGTGCTCCTTGCATACCTGAAAGCCAATGCCCGCCGGACCTCTCAAGCTCGAGACCGTGAACTGCTCGATGGAGCCTCGGAGCGCTTGAACCGGGAAGCGCTCGACGTTCTGGAGTATCAGGTCTAGCCGGTCGATGAGACGAGGCGAGCTCTACCGCGTACGGAAGCCAGGCGGCGATCCGAAGGAGCACAGGGTCTTTGTAATCGTAAGCCGCCAGGCATTGATCGAATCGCGTTTTTCCACTGTGATTTGCGCGCCCGTGTTCAGTACCGGCGAAGGGCTCTCCACGCAGGTTTCCGTGGGCATCGACCAAGGTCTAAAACACCAGAGCTGGATCATGTGCGACAACCTTGTGAGTCTTCGCAAGTCTGAATTGACCGATTATGTGGGCTCACTTTCGAGCGGGCAGTTAACGGATCTGAATCGCTCCCTCGCGTTCGCGCTGGAACTGCCTTTATAGGGCGATTGCCTGACAAATTCGAATCGCAAGCTACGGCGATCCAGAAATCCGCCAAGTTGTGGATGCAGATCGTCGGAGCACCGTTCCAAGCCATCCAAAGGAATCAAAACGCCTAAAGTTCTGTCGCCGCCCTGCCGATGAACCGATCGGTAGGTTTGCATGGCAGCACGTCTGGAAGCGCCGGAACCGGCCGAATTGCCAGAACCAGCCTTGTGCTCCGCGCCGGAGCGCGAAGTTGGAGTGCGCTATGTGACGCGGCAGCCCATCCTGGACCTGCGCAGCAAAGTGCATGCCTACGAATTGCTGTTCTCGGGCGAGCCGGGACATGCGTCGAGTGGCGACCGTGAGAGGTCCGCGCGGGCGATGCTCGACAGCACGATCCTGTTCGGCCTCGAGAAGCTGTCCTGCGGGCTGCCGGGCTTCGTGAAGTGCACAGCGGACATGCTGACCGGGTCGCTGGTTGAGATACTTCCCGCGGCGATGACGGTCATGGAGATCGTGAATGCCGCCGGCGCTCCGCCTGAACTGCTGGAAGCGTGCCGCAATCTGAAGGCCGCGGGTTACCGGCTGGCGCTGGACCAATCGCAGTGGGACTCGCAAGCCGCCCCCTTCGTGGAGTTGGCCGACTACTTGAAGATCGATTTTCTGCGAACCAATCCCGGCGAGCGGCGGACCCTGCTGAGCAAAATGAGCGGCGTGAAAGCGGCGCTGGTGGCGGAGAAGGTCGAGACACAGGAGCAGTTCCGCGCGGCAAAGGACGAGGGGTTCGCGCTGGTGCAGGGCTACTACTTTTGCCGGCCGGTCGTGTTGGGAAGCCGCCAGGTGCCGGCAAACAGGCTGTCGCAATTGGAGATTCTGAGGCTTTTGAAGGATGACTCTCTGAACCTGCACAAGCTTACGCAACTGGTGAAGCGCGACCCTTCGCTCACCTATCGGTTGCTGCGGCTCATCAACTCGCCGGCGTGCGCCATGCCGCAGGAGGTGCACAGCGTGCAGGCGGCGCTCTTGGCAGTGGGCGAAGAGACCTTCCGGCGCATGGCCACGGTGGCCATTACCAGCGAGATGAACGTGGGGCAGCCGGCGGAGTTGCTGCGCATGGCTTTTGTGCGTGGACGCTTCTGCGAGCTGGCGGCAAGAGCCAGCGGGCTTGATGGAACGGAACAATATCTGCTGGGACTGCTGAGCTTGCTGCCGGCGATGCTGCGCGCGCCGATGAAAGACCTGGCGCCAACCCTGCCCTTGCGCGACGAGATCAGGCGAGCATTGATGGGCGAGCAGATTTACGCCCGGTGCTTGCTGCACTGGCTGGAGCGTTATGAACTCGGCGACTGGGAGGGCTGCCGCGAGATCGTGACCGCGCGGGCATTGGACGAAAACGGACTCATGAGCAGCTACCAGGAGGCCGTGGCCTGGACCGAGGCCGCGCTCTATTTTGCATGAACCGCCCGGCTGCGCTGCGAATGCGCAACCATGGCTTCGATCAACGCCCGGGGGGCTGCGCCGCTCACAGCACTCAATCGACGGCCGGTATAAAATCCCTGCGAGTCTTTAACCCGACCTTCGGAGGGATCCAATGAACGAATTCGGCCTTCCCCCTCAGTCATTTCCACCTGCGCCGCCGGCCGGTGCCACGCCGCCCGCCAGGGCCGCGATTCCTGGAACGATGACCTTCGGACAAATTCTGGATCGCGTCTTTCAGTTGTTGCGGGCCAACTGGCGGCTTTTTGTTGCGATCGGGCTGGTGCCCGGCGCCGCGATCATCGCCTACTTCGGAATCATCCTTGCGGCTTTCTTCCCGGTGCTGAGACTGCTCATGCAGCGTCCGACCGTAGGTTTTTCGGCGATGAAGATTGCGTCATTAGGCACGTCGTTTGCCCTGGCGTACTTCGTCGCCATCACTCTGATGATTGTGGTCGTCGCGCTCTACGAGCCCGCGGCCGCGTACGCCGCTCTCGAAGCAAACACGGGTACGAAGGTGACATTCGGCCAGGCCTGGGCGGTGTCGTGGAGCAGAGCGGGACGCTACATCTGGCTGTCCATTCTGCGCACGCTGATCGTTGCGCTGCCGATTCTGGTGTTTGCCGCGGTGATTGCCGGAACGGTCGTGCTGGCGATGGCGCATGCCCGAAGCGCCACAAGTCCCACCGCGTTGATCGGGTTGTTTCCTTTGTTGTTTCTGGTCTACCTGGGAGCGATTGTGTACGCCGTCCTGGCAATGCTGCGGCTGGCGCTGGCAGTGCCGGCGTGCGTGGTCGAGGATTTGAGCGCGTGGATGGCCCTGCGCCGCAGCAACCAGTTGACCAGCGGCGCGAGGGGACGCATTTTCCTGCTGGCCCTGCTGATCTACGCCATCGCATACGCCGCGTTTCTGGTGGTGGAGATGGTCATCTTATTCGTGGGTGCGATGGCCGCTCTGGTGGGCATGATGCTGCATCTGGCGATGGCTCCCTGGGGATACATCGGGATTGGCGCCGGGGTCTTGGTCTTCCTCTGCATTTACCTCATTTGGTATGCGTGCATGTGGGCCGCCTATTCGACGATGTTTGCGGTGGTGTACCACGATCAGCGGCCTCGCCTGGACGGGATCGCGGCGGCCAATGCCGGTTGAAGGCGGGACGCCGGCGAGGGGATTTCTAGTGGAAACAGGAGAAAAGCCCGACTTAACCATATTGCGCCCAATGAATCTCGGCGAGATTCTTGACCGGGCCTTCGAGATATATCGAAAACGTCTCTGGTTATTCGTCGGGGTTGGAGTTCTTCCGGCGACGATGATGCTGGCGTTACGCTCTGCCGACCTCGCGTGGGTGCAGACCAGTAACCTGGTTGGCAGGTTCTCCGACGGCGAAGTGACGCGGGGTGGATACATCGCATGGAGCTGGCTTGTCTCCTATGGGTATTCGCACATCTCGGGTTTTTTGTCTCTCCTGTTCCTTCCCGCATTTCTGCGCCTCACTTGGTGCGAACTTTTCGGCGAATCCACGACGATCGTTGCTTCGCTCCGCTTTGCACAGGGGCGATGGCGCAGCTATCTCTGGCTGGCAGCGCTCGTAATCGCAGCAGTTTTGATTGTTCCGGAAGTTTTGGCTTTCGGTGCTCTTTACGCGGCCGTGACTCTGGAGGATAATCTCGGTCTTTTCAACCCCCCGAGCGTTTCAGCCGTGGTCGCGGCTTTGGTGCCAATTCCTGGGGGCCTCGCTCTCATTCTGTGGACCAACGCTTGCCTCGCGCTTTCAATTCCTGCGGCAGCTCTCGAGAATCTGACTGGATTCAAGGCCTTACGGCGGAGTTGGAGCCTCACGAGGGGCAGCCGGGGAAGAATCGCCATTGCCTGGATCGCAATCACAGTGTGTTATTGGGTTCTCGCATTGGCAGCGGAATACGTCCTCAATTGGATGGTTTATTTTCTCTACTACTGGGCGCATTTCCACTGGCTCGGTCAGCATCTCATTTCCGAAGTAACGCTCGTTCTCTACGGAACGATTGGGGCATTCGTCTTCCCCTTCTACGCTATCGCTATCGCTCTCCTCTATTACGACCAGCGCGTGCGCAAGGAAGGCTACGACCTCGAGGTCATGATGCAAGCCGCGGGATTGGCCAAACCCGAACCCAGTCATGCAGAATCCCCGGAACCTGACGGTGAGAAAACTCTCTCCCGCTGGGCGCGAACCCCGCGCGATTCCTGGGACCGTTGGTGAATCCCCGCGCGCCCGCGCCTCATCTGAGAAAATAATGGAAGTGAAACGAGAGCAACATTTTGCCCCGCAGAGGGCAGCGGCGATTGGCTTGGCGCTGCGTTCGAGCCGGCTGCTCGCCTTCCTGTTCCTGGCCGGATCCATCGCCACGGGCGCCCGCGCACAGAACCCGTCCTCGACGGAAAACCCCTTCTGGGGTAGCGTGACGGCGCAGCCGGTAACGGCCGAGCCGCTGAAATTGTCGCTCGATGACGCGATTCAACGCGGCCTTAAGAATAATCTCGGCCTCACGGAAGTGGTGAACGAAGAAAAGGTCTACCACGCCGAGGTGAACGAAGCGGTCCAGCTGTTTTTGCCCACGATCACGCTGACCGGTGATACGGGCTACTACATGCACGACTTGGCGGCGCTGGGATTCAACCCCAAAGTGATTGGCGAATTTTCGACGCTCTTCCCCGGGGGCAAGGCGCCTGCGGGTCTTTCGCTGATTACGCGCGACGATCTGACCGAAGGCAAACTTGAGTACAACGAGATCTTATTCTCCGGTCCGGTTATTCAGGGGTGGAAGGCGGCCAAGGGGGCGGAGCGCGCAGCGCACTTTGCCAAGATGACGGCGCGCGGCCAGGTGGTGCAGGACGTGGCCGAGGGCTACCTGAGGGCAATCGCCGACCAGGGCGAAGTGGAGAACGCGAAGGCGCAGGTCCAACAGGCTCAGACGCTCGAAAACAACGAGCATGCGGCTCATGAGGCGGGAACCGCGGCGAACTTGGACGAGCTCCCGCGCGAAAGTGCAACTGCAGGCGCAGCAGCAAGCGCTGATCGCGGCACAGAATCAGCAGGCGAAGGATCTGATCTTGCTCAAGCGGGAGATCGGCGTCGATCCGGAGCAAGCGATCGAGCTGACCGACCCGGCGCCATACAGCGAACTGGCCGAGCAGACGCCGGAAGAAGTGCGGGCGACGGCCTACCAGAACCGCCAGGACTACCAGAACCTGCAGAATCAGATCGTGGCCTATCGGGCACTGAACAAGGTGTACCGCAGCGAACGGCTGCCCACGCTGAGCTTCTACGGGAATTACGGCACCAGCACGGTGAACGGCGCCGGCACGCACGGTGATTTCATCGCCATGGGCATTTTGAGCTTTCCGATTTTTCGCGAGGCGAAGCTGCGCGGCGACGCGGACGCTTCAAAGGCGCAGTTGGATTCAGTGAATGCGCAGCTCGACGAGCTTCGCAATCATATCGACGAGCAGGTGAGGGCGGCGCTTCTGGACGTGAGCGCAAACAAGCAATTGGTTGACGTGGCGCGGTCGAACGTGGACTTGGCCACGCGCGCCCTGAGTGACGAGATCGACCGCGTGAATGCGGGCGTCGACGACAATCTCCCGTTGGTAACGGCGCAGGCCACTCTGGCGACCGCCGAAAACAACCTGGTGGAGAGCCTGTATCAATACAACGTGTCGAAAATCGGGCTGGCGAGAGCGGCAGGCGTGCTGGAGCAGCAGTACCGGGCGTACCTGGGGCAGTAGGCGCGGGCCTGGCAGCCAGTCGTGCGCAGGTTTTCTTATTGAATCTATTTGTCTTAGATATCCGGCGGCTCATTCATCACCAGAATTGTCACCATTTGGTGATAAAATTGGTGATAGGAGAACCGAACCATGAGGGCGACCGTGGCACTCGATGACGAATTGGTGCGCCAGGCTCAGGAGTTTTCGGGCGTGACGGAGCGGACGGCGCTGCTGCGGGAGGCGCTGAAGGCGCTGATTCACCAGGAGGCTTCGCGGCGGCTTGCCAAGCTTGGCGGAACCATGCCGGACCTTGAGGATGTTCGCCGGCTGCGAGTGGACGATCTGTGATTCTGGCAGACACTTCCGTATGGATCGATCACCTGCGCGCCGGCAATCCTCGAATGCAAGGTTTATTGGACGGCGGGCAGATCATCATGCACCCGATGATCGTTGCCGAGCTGGGGCTCGGGTCGTTGCGTCAGCGCGCGAAAACTCTCGCGGAACTGGATGGGCTTTTGGAGGTGAAGACGGCGCAGCTGAGCGAAGTTCGACGCATGATCGAGGCGCAGCGGCTGTATGGAAAAGGCATCGGTCTGATTGACGCGCATCTGCTTGCGTCCTGCCTGATCACGCCGGGCACGCAGTTGTGGACGCGCGACTCCGCGCTCAAAGGCGTGGCCAAGGCAGTGGGAGTTGACGCCGGGCTGCCCTGAGGCGGCCGTCGGGCCTGCCGGAACAGCAGTACCGGGATTATCCGGGCCGTAGGTGCTTCGGCGACTGAGGACAAACTAAGGAGCTACTCCAACAAGCACCAGCGGAACGGCAGGCACTCCGCGCCCCTCGCGAATCAAGTTATAGAGTTCGCCTTCGTAATAGCCGACCCCGGAAGACATTTCCTCTTGAAGTTCCTTCATGGGTAGGATTTCTATCCCGACGTCGATCATGTCGCCGATAAAGAAGGCCATGTGTTTGACGAAGAGATCGTAAGCTACGAACGAGTATTTCCCAAATTGCACTTCGACGGCGACCCGTTCTTTGACAAAATCAGTCTGGTTATAGGAGAAGATGGGCCTAAGGCCGGCACCCTCAATCTCGGCTTTTTGCTGCGCCGGCTCCATGTGCATGGTCTTTCGGATGAGTTGCGCATCGGAGGTGACCCAATAGGATGTCCTGCGTTCGCCCCATCCTTGCCTATCGAACGACTCGGCCATTGCGCTATTTATGGCAATTGGGGAATAGAAAACCGTATCTTTTGTGCGCTTCTCTTTAGAAATCTTCGTACGGCAGCAGCTCGCGTCTAAGCCTTTTATTACGCCGGATATTTCCTGCCATAGCTTCTTTTTATGAACTAATAGAAACTCTAGTCCGTTCAAATGGGAGTAGCTGCTTACGATTCTCACGCGTGGCCGCCTCGCGGCAAAGAGGGATTGTAGACAGGTTTATTCATTGGACGGGTTTTTAGGCTTCCATTGCGCAAGTCCGCGATTCTGTCCCACGCGATATCCACATAGTCCTGAACGACGTCACATCCCAATCCAACGCGGCCATGCTGTACCGCCGCGACCACAGTCTGTTCCAACTCCCATGTACGGGTCGAATACGGACTGCCCCGGATTCGTCAGCGATAAGACGAGCCTTTCGATTAATTCCACTGGAAACTGGCATGGATGGATGGTCTTTTCTACGTGGTTATTCTTCACATTGGGGATTATCCAAACGTCTCCGGGGTTCTTGCCCAAGGGATTGCAAGAAAGCTGTCCGGTCTTCGGACCCTTGAAGTACTTTTTGCCAGGGTATTTCGAGGGAACACGAATTGGGTCAAGGTTAAAAACATAATCGTCCGATTTCGTAAACCAGAGGATAGTTTCGTAGCGTCCTGAGAGGCGATTGGAGCAATGCAGACCGTGCTCAAAGTGCCAGACAATTCGATTGCGAAGGTGCAGTCCGTGATCCCGGAAGACGGGATAAAGCACCATGTCCAACGGAAAAATCTCCCCGTCCTGCACATGGTTTCCCACTTGCCAGCACAGCGAACCACTCGGGCTCATCAGGCGAACGCACTCCGATATGACCTGCGCCTGCTGGTTCACATACGCGTCTAGGGAACGCCGCTTCTCGTAGGATTTGCCAATATTGTACGGGGGAGAAGTCACGATCAATTGAATTGAGCCCGACTTCATCGACCTCATGAAGGTCAGGTTGTCCTGGCATTCCATGAATGCTTCGGTTTCTTGGTGAAACTTGAAAAGAGTCGCTGGACCCATGGCTACCCTTCCATCATCCTACCCCGATGCTACATGGACAAAACCCTGAAAAACCTGTGGGAATCAGGGGAGTTCACAAACAAATCCCGATCTGAAGGAGAATCTCTTACAATCTTCCCGAAAAGGGTGTTTGCCCCGCGCCGTTGTAACGTAGAAGCGGCAGGTGCACTCTGATGCAACGGAATCTGAAGATCATCTACTACGTCGAACCAAACACGGCTGCGCTGGCGCGGCGGGCCGCGGATTTTTTTGTCGAGCAGGCGCTTCAGGCGGTAGCGGCGCGCGGCGTAGCGCGGATCGCCATCAGCGGCGGATCGACGCCCAAGGCCGCATTCGCGACTCTCGCCGAGCAGGGCGAGGAGTGGCGGGAACGCATGCCGTGGGACAAGCTCGACCTCTGGTGGGTCGATGAGCGGTGCGTGCCGCCGGATGACGCCCAATCGAATTACCGCATGACGCGCGAGGCCCTGCTGGACCACGCGCCTTTGAAACCGGAGCAGATTCATCGCATGGAGGGGGAGTCGAGCCCGACGATGCGGCCGCCCGCTACGAAGCCGAGCTGCGCAAGAGCTTCGGCCTTGCCGGGACAGAAACGCCGCAGTTCGACTTGGTGCAGCTCGGCATCGGTCCGGATGGACACACCGCGTCTCTTTTTCCGCACACCGATGCCCTTCGCGTGACCGATCGGCTCGTAACAGCCAATTATGTTGAGAAGCTGGATATGTGGCGGGTGACTCTGACTCGGCCGGTGATCAACCAGGCGCGCCAGGTGTTCTTCCTGATCGCGGGCACCGATAAGGCGATGATCCTGAACGAGGTATTGGAGGGACCGCTCGATCCGGAGCGGCTGCCGAGCCAATTCATTGCGCCTGTGAACGGTATACTGACCTTGCTTCTGGACCAGGCTGCAGCCGCGCTGCTGCCCGCGCCGGATACGCAAGGCTATGGAGTAATCGAGAGGACTGAATGATTCTGGCAGGCGATGTAGGCGGCACCAAGGTTGACCTGGCGCTGTTCGATTTTACCGATGGAAATCTGAAGCACGCACGCGATAAGCAGTTCCCGGCAAAGGAATACTCGGGGCTGGAAGAGATTGTGAAGGAGTTTGTGCTGACGGACAAAGTGACGTCGGCATGTTTCGGCGTGCCCGGCCCGGTGCGGGAGGGACGGCTGCGGCTGACCAACCTGCCGTGGACGCTCGACAGCCGCGAGCTGGCGCACAACCTGAAGATCGACTACGTTTTTCTGATCAATGATCTGCAGGCGAACGGATACGGTATCGCGGAGCTGGCGGCAGACCAGATTTATACGCTGAGCGATGGCGACTCGCGGCAGGTGGGCAACCGGGCGCTGATTTCAGCAGGCACGGGGCTGGGCGAGGCGTTTCTGGTGTGGGATGGTCGGGACTATGTTCCCTACCCGTCGGAGGGCGGCCACTCCGACTATGCGCCCCGCAATGAAGACGAAATCGACCTGTTGCGCTTCCTGAAGCAGAAATACAACGGGCGCATCAGCTTTGAGCGCGTCGTGAGCGGCCAGGGGATCACGAACTGCTATGAATTCCTGCGCGAGGTGCGCGGCATGGAAGAGCCGGCGTGGCTCGCAGAGCAGATGACGCAGGAAGATCCGAACGCGGCCATCACCGAAGCGGCGCTGAAGGCCAAAGCCGGGATTTGCGAGAAGGCGCTCGATATGTTCGTTTCGGCGTACGGGGCAGAGGCGGGCAACCTCGCGCTGAAGGTTCTCTCGGTCGGCGGTCTGTACGTGGGCGGAGGAATCGCGCCGCGCATTCTGGAAAAGCTGAAAGACGGAACCTTCATGAAGGCCTTCACTGACAAGGGAAGGCTGAGCCAGTTGCTGGTGAACATGCCGGTGCGCGTGATTCTCGAAAGCCGCACGGCGCTGATGGGCGCTGCAGCGTACGCTGAAGCGCGCGCCGCGGAGCTGAGCGGGATTTCGCCACGGGCCGCGAGCGTGAAGTTCTAGCGCGCCGATGGCTCAGTAGGAATAGACGGCCGGTCGGAGCGGCTGGCCGTCGTTAGCCCCGTTGGTCGTAACCGCGCAAGGATGAGTGTCTCGATCCGGTCCCACAACGCGCCGTCATTTTCGATTTCAATGTGCGGCTTCATCAAAGCGCGCGCACACCAGCTGAATCCAGAGAGAGATACCGGCCTGTTTCTGTAATCCGATTCATAATTCCCCAGAATCTCCGTGTGCTCCGGGTCCTGGGCCTGAATCAGGCGCCTGCCATGAAGCCAACCCCGCGTTTGATAGAAATTAATTGCTTCAAGCACGTTGGGCGGAATAATCGCGTCGTCTTCGCCTGACTTTTCAATGCTGTCTACTTGAATCGTAAGCAGCACCGGGATGCCCCGCCGGCCGAGTTCTCGTGCGAAGTTCACCGTTTCTGAAGCTCCCCAGACTGTGACCGAAGATGACAATCCGGGCGGCGCTTTTCTCTCTTGCGTCGAGCGGGCCGTTGTGTTCGGTATCGAGAAGTTGGAGGACGGCGCGAAGTGCGTCGGGCTCGTGGTGGTTCGCAAAGATCCTCGCATGAATCGCGTCCGGATATCGCCGATTGAGGTCCCTCGCAAGGAGTGCCTCCTTGTGCAGGAGATTCGAAGCATGAACGAGGCCGCCCATGAAACCAATCACGATCAAGGGCTCGGGACAAGCCGCGCCCGGATGCGAGTCGCGCTGTAATCGATCCAACGCTCCGCTGCATGGGCCCGGCGGTTCGGCCATGCTCGCTGAGGCAACAGCGGCCCGAGCCGGCGCCGTCTGCGCATTTATTCTTTCGGGTGTTGGCAAGGCCAGCAGTGCAATCGCAATCACAACCGGCAAAACCGCGCGGGCCACGCCCCGCAGCCGCGCAAGGCGCGCGCCACGATGACGAGTTTCGAGATTCCCAATTGTTTTCTGCAATGTGCGATCGTCGGCATCGGCTCTAAGGTGTAAAGCTGTGGGCCAACGACGCAGCCAGTCCACACGGTCTCGCCCTATAGAAAACGCCCAACCTGTCCTTAAACTCGCCCCATTCTACGCTCAATGTTTTATGTTTTGGAACACCCTTCAGCGCGCGTTCCGGCGAATCCCGGGAAAGCCTTCCACCGGACAAACATCCGCGTTCATGTTGCGCAGCTCGTGCTCGGTCAACATCGGCGCGGTTCAATCTGACTCGCCGCTCCAACGCCAAAGTCTTTGACGGGGCCTTTGTAGCGCCGGCGTCCTCGCCGGCTGTCGTGCGGGCGTCCTCGCCCGCATTCGACAGAATGATTGTCACAGCACCGAGGCCCACGCTCGGGGGTCGTTTTCCCCGCACGCAAGCCGATTCATGCGAGCATCGGCGACTGCGCCGTCGTTATTGCACCAGAACAATCTGAATCTCTCGGAGTATTTCGTGTGCCTGCGGCGGGTCGCACTGCGTCAGTGCTTCGTCGCTGCACATGCGCGTGATCGTCTTGACAGGGTTGTGCATGCTGGCAGACAGAATTTTTCCGTCCACAAGGCTGACGGTCAGCTCATCCGTGAAAGTTTCCTGGCCGACTGAGGCCAGGAACTTGCCCGGGAGTTTGACGACTTGTACCCAGTTATTCGGGGTATCCGCGACAGGAGTTTGCATCCACGCCGCGGGCAGCGTCAGTTGAGACTTTTCCGGCGGCACATGGCGAACGACGAGCACCGCAGTCTGGCTGGATGGATTCACGCTCTTCAACGTGAGATCGAAATCGATTGACGATTGGCCGACGACGACCTGTGAACCATTGGCCCAGGAGCTGGGCGTGCCGACCTTCATATAGAAATGATCTCCAGCGTGGCTGAGTTGACCGGTTTTGTTGACCAGCCAGAGATCGGAATAGAAGGTCATGAAGTCGAGGGCCGGGCCGACCAGTTTGGCGTCGGCGCTGCTCAGATCGGGCGGCGTCATGCTTTGATCGGGATCGAGCGAAAGGCGCTGGCGGAACGCGTCACTCCCCGGAGAAAGCGGCGTGGGCTGGCCGTCTGAGACGAGATCCGACCAGCGATATTCCTCGATGTAGGCGCCACTCGCATCTTTTTTGACAATTCCGCTGGCACGGATGGTGTAATGCCAGGACTCATTCTGTCCCGTCATGTCGTAGACCAGCGTTTCGCCTTCGCGGTATTGGCGGCGAAGAGGGTTCTGGGCCGTCGGCGAGTTCTGGGCCGCGACGAGCACCGGTGTTACACAAAATACGAGTCCGATAATCAAGTTTCTCGACTGCATGATGGTCATCCTTTCTTGCCTGCGGAAAATTTTCGGCCTTAATGAAGTGGTTGCGGCTGGAGCGGTACGGTTTCAATCGTCGCCGCCTTCGAATGCGCAGTGGCAGAGGGCGCTCCAAAGAGCAGCACCAGCAGACCGGCATAGGCAAAAGAATCACCGGTCATTTCTGCGGAGTGGGCAACGCGAAGCACCATGGGCAGGAATGCGGCTCCAACAAGGCCATAGAGTCCGACCGTGAATGCGTGCGCCAGTCCGAGGGCCAGCCAAAGGCCGCGGCGCGTGCCCTTCCAGAGCGCGATGAAGGGCAGGGACGCGGCGAGGAAAATCACGCTCCGGATGAGCTGGACGGTAAGGATGGTGCTGAGCGCGGGAATGCGCAGGCCGGCAATACCTGCGTTGTAGTAAGGCACGACGATGGGAGCAACGCATGTGCCGAAGAAGAAGTAGATGAGGGGCCACGCGAGCCAGATGCCGGCCACACGCGGAATCCATGCGAGCCAGCTGCGATGCGGAAGGCCGGCCGCGGATTGCGGCGCTCCGAAGGACCAGCCCAGCGCGACGCCGAGAAGAGCAGCAAGAACGATATAGAAAACGGATGCGGAGGCGATGCCGTTGTCGAGGAAATGAGTGAACTTCCTGGCTTCGATCATGCCGTTCACGCCGAGGGCAAGAAGAAGGAAGTTGCCGAGCGCGACAGCGCGAAGCGGGGCTGCGGCGGCGAGGCCGCGGGCCATGGGAACCAGGCCAACGACAAGCACCAGCCCGGCAACAAGCTGCATGAAAAACAGCGCTTGAGCCGGCGTGTTACCCGGCACGGTCACAGCGTGCAAATGCAAAAACTCGGTGATGATGCCGCTGCCCAAGAGGGCCGCCACGAAAGCAACCCAGCAAATCGCGATGCGAAGAATCGTTCTCAACTTGCTTCCTCCGCGAGCCGGGCGCGAGCTTTTCGTGCCCAGCTCGATTTGAGCTTCAAACCCTTCGATCCCCGACTGAAAGGCGAGAAGGCCGGTGTTGATTGGCATCTTTGACTTCATGCGCTCGAGATCGACGCGCAGCTCCGCGACATAGGCGCCGAGAGCTTGTTCGAATTCACCGAGGAATCGGATGGCCGTGGAGCGCGGCACATTGGCGTCCATGAAAGCGAAGCGGAGCATGACTTCCTGCATGCGCCAGATCACGTCATCGCGCGTAACGGGCCGCTCGAGCCATTCGACGAGCACGGCTGCTCCGGCCTGGGTCAGGTTGTAGACCTGCCTTCCCCGCCGATTTTCCTGGTCGCCACTCTTGGGCGCAACCGCGATCCGGCCCCGCGCCTCAAGCCGCCGCAGCGCCGGGTAGATCGACCCCGGGCTATCGCTGAAGTGACGCATCGCCGTGGTGGCAAAGGTCTTGCGCAGATCGTAGCCCGACTGCGCTTTCTGCTGGAGCAGGCCAAGAAGGGCCAATTCGAGGATGGAGTTCGTATCCATAGTACGAATCGTACTATAGTACGATTCGTACTATCCGTCAAACCCTCTAATGGCCATTTTTCATTCGTTCGGCGAGGACCTCGCGGTAGAGGTCGCACTGCGGACCACGCAAAGGTCCGGTGCTGACGGCGGCCTGGCCCTCTTCCGTGAAGGTCAAATAGCGTTGGGTCGCATCGAGTTTCGGCCACGCCGGCAGGCCCGCGCCGTTCGGGTCGCCGGTTTTCGCAAAGTTGGTGAAGTACGTTTCAATCAAACCAGCAAGTTGCGTATCGACGGGGCCGAAGTTGCCGGCAATATTGCCCGTCGTCGGGAATTGACCAAAAACATAGGGCAGTTCAGCGGAGTGAACCGCTCCCTGCGCCTCCTGCCCCGGAATTGCGCGGTCAAACTCATACTCATAGGTCGCGTCATGCGCCGCCGAGTGCCACAACGCCTCGGTTGTGATGGGGCAATGGAAAATGTTGTCTGCGCCCCACTGCTGGCCGGCCGTCCCATAGAGCGGATCCGTTGCGCCCTGGCCGCCGTCCGCAAGACCGTAAAGCGCGAGCGCCTGCGGAGCATGGTCTCCCGCGGCTTGCTCGATCGCTGCGCGCAGCTGGTCTCCGCTTCCGGCATCGCCGAATTCGCGCGAGTTCGTGCCCAGCAGCAAGGGAATCTGCGCCTCTTCGCCCGCCTTGAAGACTTCGTCCGGCGCCCGCGGCAGCACCCAGCCATCGACGTCAGGACCAATGCCCGGCCACGCGAGCGCGAGAGCTCCGATCTGCTGCATCAGGTCGGGCGCTGCAATTTTGCGCAGCGCGGCAATGCCTTCGGCGCCAGCCGGCACGTTCAACTTGGCTGCCACCTGCTCACCCTGCTTTTCCGCGTCAGCCAATGTCGCCTGCGGCGGAGAAAACGGCGATCCGCTTTCTCCGATGGCGCGTTGAAAAAGCCCGCGCGCCAACGGCGAGGTCATCAGCATTCCCGTGTCGATCGAACCGGCAGACTGGCCGAATACTGTGATATTTCCAGGGTCGCCGCCGAATCGGGCAATGTTTTCGCGCACCCACTGCAGGGCGAGAATCTGATCCATCAGCCCATAGTCTCCTGACGCATGGTGCGGCGATTCGCGCGTCAGGGCGGGATGAGCCAGGAAGCCGAAGATGCCAAGGCGATAGTTGATGGTGACGAGCACGACGCCGTGATACGTCAGCGTTCCGTCGTTGTAGAGGCCGCCTGAACCGGATCCGCCTGCGTTGGCGCCGCCGTGAATCCAGAACATAACTGGCAATGGCTTTGCCGCAGGCCAGGTTGGCGTGTCGACGTTGAGATAGAGGCAGTCTTCGCTCGAGTGTTCGGCGTCGTAGCGGTTCCATGCGCCGCCAAGCAGCGGCTGTGAGCAGGCGGAGCCGTAGGCGTTGGCGTCACGGACGCCGGACCATGGCTTTTTGGGCACGGGCGCGCGCCAGCGCAACTGGCCGACGGGCGGCTCGGCGTAGGGAATGCCGCGGAATTGCGCGCCGCCGTTGGCGCGGGCGACGCCGCGAATAAGGCCCGCCGTGGTGCGCACAACCAGCGGGTCAGTTTTCAACGAGGCTGCGGCACTTTGTGACTGTGCCCCGACGCTTGCCTCGGAAGCAGTGTTCTGGGAGCGGGCCGGAAATGGGTTGGCGAATTGCGCCAGCGCGGCGACGGTAAGAACGAGCCGGGCGGCTGAGATGCGCTGCGATGGAAAGAAAAAAGCCGGAGGGAACACATTGCCTCCTGAAGGCCGAGCGGCGACAAAGAATTCTATCAAGAATGCGAGGAGCGTCCTCGGCATCGCTCGTGTACTCTGATCGAAGCGCGGCGGTTGCGACTGACCGGCGTGGCACTGAAGGCGGAAACCCGGCAGCCTGGAGCATGCAAGGAAGTGGAACGATGATGCGCTGGCTTGGAAGATGGCTCTTGCGGGTGCTGGTGGCGTTCGCGGCGATTTCGCTGGCCGTTTTTGCAATCGACTGGACGGTCTATAAACTGCGTGGCTCGCCTCAGTCGACAGTGGCCGTCAGCCAGTTCATGGAAATTCCGCTGAAAAGCGGGCTGCCTGAGTATGACTATCTGGGCACGGTGAACGTGACCTGCGCCGTGGCGCTGTTTCCGCAGGGCGGGCACGATCCCTGTTGGCATCTCAGGCGGAATCCAAATCAGTGGCAGAAGCTCGGCACGCCGGCGTACTGATCGCCGCGTCGAGCGCAACGGCTGGCTCCGCGCGCGTAAACATGCGTAGGTGATGCGAATCACCACCAGAGAAGGCAAATCGCGTCTAGGATTTGAGGGTGTTTCCTCAGATCGCCATGTATAGCCGCACACAAAACGAAAATGGGAGCTTCAACTCGCGCTGCCTCGATTGCTTTCTGACCATTGCCTCGTGCGTGGAGACGGAAAAGGAGCTGGACGAGCGCGAGGCACATCATCTCTGCCCGGAAAAAGTGCTGGCGCAAATGCTCACCGAGGAAAAGGCCGCCATTGCGCACGCGGCGCGGAACTGAATTCGGGGACCTGATTCCCTTCTCCCTTTTTCTTAGAAGGCGCAAACATCTGAGCGCGAGCAAGTTCCCTTGCCGGACTTTGCGAATCCAGAAAACGGGTGCATACTGCCTGAAGGTCGGCTTTCCGCGTCTAATGAATTGAAGCGTTCCCCTTTTTCGCGCTGACTCCCGGCAGGATTCGATCCTGGCTTTCGTTCCGTGGGTATTTCCTCACTAGGGCCTGTTAATACTATTGGGATGGTGGCGACGGGAGCCGATTTTTGCGGGTTCTAGGAGCGAGGAGTGACGCATACCGGGTGTCTGCTAGCGACGAGCGACAACGAAACCGGGAAAATCGGCCCCGTCCCTTCGGGTTGCGACAAAAATCGGGCCATACTTCGTTCTCGCCCTCGACCTTGGAGCCACCAAAGCCTTCGGGCTCGGCCTCGTCTGGCCCGATTTTTGTTCGCAACGCCATCCACTCCAATAGTGTTAACAGGCCCTAGAGCCGGCCCTTCGAGCGGCAAACCCTAGATCTCAGCTCCAACACCATCGGATGCGGCCGCGCCGTTTCCCCGCCGCGCACGTCCTATTCAATACAGCCGGTTTTCCCCGAAAGAGCCACACAGGAGGCCACAAATGCCTGCAGTTACTCTTCCCCAGACCCTGGGCGAATTGCGCACCAGCAAAAACTTCTCTGAAGCGCAACTCAAGACTCGCAGCGTGAAGGATGAGATGCGCTCGAACCTGATCGCGCGGCTGAAGGCACGGGAGACGGTGTTCCCCGGCATTGTGGGCTACGAAGACACAGTGATCCCGCAGATTGTGAACGCGGTTTTGTCGAAGCAAAACTTTATTCTGCTGGGACTGCGCGGCCAGGCCAAGAGCCGCATTCTGCGCGCCCTGACGGCGCTGCTGGACGAGCAGATGGCCTATGTTGCCGGCTGCGAGATTCGCGATAACCCCTACCGGCCGCTATGCCGGCGCTGCCGCGACCTGATTGCCGAGCGCGGAGACGCGACGCCGATTGCGTGGCTCGGCCGCGAGGATCGGTACGTCGAAAAACTTGCAACCCCGGACGTGACAGTGGCTGATTTGATCGGCGACCTCGATCCCATCAAGGCTGCGCGCAGCGGCGAGGACCTATCAAGCGAGCTCACCATGCACTACGGCTTGTTGCCGCGCGCCAACCGCGGCCTGTTTGCCATTAATGAGCTGCCCGATCTGGCCGGAAAAATTCAGGTGGCGCTGTTCAACATCATGCAGGAAGGCGACGTCCAGATTAAGGGCTATCCGGTGCGCCTGGCGCTGGATGTAGCGCTCGTCTTCAGCGCCAACCCCGAGGACTACACGGCGCGGGGCAAAATCATTACGCCGCTGAAGGACAGAATTGGATCGGAAATTCGAACTCACTATCCGGAGACGCTCGAAGAGGGCGTGTCGATTACGGCGCAGGAGGCGTGGGCATCGCGCGGAGACGGTGCCATCGAGATTCCGCAGTACCTGCGCGAAGTCGTGGAGCAGGTGGCGTTCAGCGCGCGCGAAGACAAGAAGGTGGACAAGCGCAGCGGCGTGAGCCAGCGGCTGCCGATTTCAACGCTGGAGCTGGTGGTTTCGAACGCCGAGCGGCGCGCGCTTGGAACCGGCGACACGCCGGTGCTGCCAAGAGTGAGCGACATCTACGCGGCCATGCCGGGAATCACCGGCAAGCTGGAGCTCGAATATGAAGGCGAGATGCGCGGCGCGGATACCGTCGTGCGCGATCTGATCCGCACGGCGGTCGGCAAGGTTTACGACCGCTACTTTGACGGCGTGAACACGGCACAGATTGAGCAATGGTTCAATCTTGGCGGGAAAGTGAAGATGGATGAAGATCAACCGGCAGCAGCGGTGCTCAAGGAGCTGAAGGGTATCCAGGGGCTCGTGGAAAAGTTGGCGCCGCTGGGTGTAAAGTCCGGCGATGCCGCGCCGAAGGTCGTGGCTGCGGCCGAGTTTCTGCTGGAGGGACTGGTGGCGCATCGCAAGCTGAGCCGCAATGAACAGCATGGATTTGCCGCAGAGAAGAGCGTGCGGTCGCGCGAACGCGGGGAAGAATTCCCTGAACGCAAAGAGATGGAGATGGAATACGAAGACTGGCAGCGCGCGCGCAAGTCGCGCCGCGGCGGCGGCCTGAATTAGGCGCGGTGCATCAGCTAACTCAAAGTCCACGGCCCACCGTTCACGAACCACTGACCACTGATCACTGATCACTCAATGAAACGCATCCACTACACCAAATACACCGGCGATCTGGCCTCGGAGATCGATCTCGAGAGCCTGCTGCAGGCTCTGTCCGACTATCTGCTCGACTCGGGCTTCTACGATCCGCTCAACGGCTTCCAGGATCTCGACCACACCATGGACGATCTGCGCGAGGCGCTGCGGCGCGTCCTCGAGTCGATGCTTTCTTCGACGCTGAGACGCGCGAATTGCTTGACCGGATGATGGCCGAGGGCTCGCTGGACGAATTGATCGACAAGTTGATGCAAAGGATGGAGCAGGAAAACTACATTTCCGCGATGCCGCAGAATGGGCCGACGCGCATGGACAAAACAAATGGGCAAGTCGGAAATGCGGAGGGCCGGGATCGCGAAAACGTGCGCTTCGAGGTGACCGACAAGAGCCTGGACTTTCTCGGCTTCAAAACACTTCGTGACTTGATGGGGTCGCTGGGCAAGTCAAGCTACGGTCGCCACGACACGCGGCATTGGGCGACGGGAATTGAAACCAGCGGCGGTTCGCGCCGCTACGAATTCGGCGACACGCTGAACCTGGACACGACGGCGACGCTCAGCTCCGCAATCGCGCGCGAAGGGCTTTCACTGCCCCTGAATCTGGAGTACGACGACTTGCAGGTACACCAGTGCGACTACCAGAGTTCGTGCGCGACGGTGGTCATGCTCGACTGCTCGCACTCGATGATTCTGTACGGCGAGGACCGGTTCACGCCGGCCAAGCGCGTGGCCATGGCGCTGTCGCATCTCATCCGCACGCAGTATCCCGGCGACTCGCTTTCGCTGGTGCTGTTTCACGACTCCGCCGAGGAGATGCCGGTTTCGCAGCTTGCGCGTGTGAAGGTGGGGCCGTGGCACACCAATACCCGCGAAGGACTGCGCGTGGCGCAGCGCGTGCTCGCGCGCCAGCGCAAGGACATGAAGCAGATTGTGATGATCACCGACGGAAAACCCTCGGCGCTGACGCTGCCCGACGGCCGCATTTACAAAAATGCCTACGGCCTCGACCCCCTCGTGGTCAGCGAGACGCTCGAAGAAGTTGCGCGCTGCAAGCGATCGAACGTCATGATCAATACGTTCATGCTGGCGCAGGATTACGGGCTTGTGCAATTCGTGCACAAGGTCTCGGAGATGTGCCGGGGCAAGGCGTACTTCACCACGCCGGCGACGCTGGGCCAGTACGTGATGATGGATTACATGCAGCGCAAGTCAAAGATGATCCACTGAGCGGAACACCATTACACCAGTCCGCCTCAAATCCTTCCGGCTACCGTCTACTTCCACCCGTCTCCAAGAAGACGAAAATGTTGCCGTCTGGATCCTTGGCGAATACGAGGCCGCCGTCGCGCTGGGCGTTCACGCCTGCGTATTCCAGCGCCTGGTAGGCACGCTTCGCATCGGGCACGGCGAAAAGGAACTCCGGCTGCGAGTCCGGGGTGGCCGCGCGCAGTTCCATATGCAGATCGGGTGCGCCCGGAGCAGTCAGGCGCACATTGCCGTTGGTGTTTTCCGTCTCGAAGCCGAGATCGCTGTAGAACTCCTTCATTGCGGCGCCATCTCTTACCGGCAAATCAATTCCAATCAACTCAGTGGAGATGCGTCCGGCGCCAAGGTGCTGGCCCATGTCGAGCGTGTGGCGCGAGCCGGGCATGTACTGCGTAAACTCGGTGACGCGGTGTTCGGGATCGTTGATAGAGGTAATCAGGTTTCCCGCAGCGGCCTTGCGCACAGGCGCTGGATTCAGGCCTTCGCTGGCGTAGTAGCGCTGGAGCGCGTCGAGATCCCCGGCCTCATAACAAACGTGCATCCAGCCGAGAGGCTGCGAGGGATCGGTCCTCGGATATAGCTCGATGAACTCGTGGTCGTTGATCTTGATGAAGACCTCGGGAGTTTTACCGTAAGTGAGGGTAAAAGCCTCCTCGTATCCCAGCTTGCCGAGGAAGGCGATTTCGCGGTCAAGGTCACTGACGCGGAACGCGATGTGCGCGATGCCGATGATGCCCTGATTGGGCGGGGCGGCTGCGCGATGGAAATCGCGGAGCCGGCGCAACCGGCGAAAAGGGAGAACAACAGGCAGAATCTTAACGAAGTTCTCAAAAAAACCTCCGAAGCCCGGCAGGGCGAAAGCAAGGCAAAGAAGAGAAAGTGGAGCAGCTGGCTAAGCATATTCCTGGCGGTAAGGGGTAAAGACGTCAAGAACCTCGGAAGCCTCAATTGCAGCGGCCTCGTGCTCGACGCCTCCATCAACGACGATACTGTCGCCGGCACGCAGTTCCCAGCTCTTGCCCTGAGCCCGAAAGCGGATATGGCCGCGAACGACATAAACCATTTGATGATGCGGATGGCTGTGGCGCGCGCCTTTCCAGTCTTTGTCAAGGATGTGACGCACGAGCATGAGGTGCGGGTTGTACGCAAGAACCTGGCGGACCATGCCCGGCTCAGGCTTGATGGTTGTGGCGGCGCCGCTGGCAGTGTAGATCGCTCCAGGATTGCTCATCGATTCTGACTCATGGGCAGGCTTTCAGTGCACGCGGAACCACAAGGAATAGAATCACCGGTTAAGCCAGCCTCCGTCCACTACCAGGATGTGGCCATGAACGTAATTGCTGGCTGCGGAGGCAAGAAAGACGGCAGCGCCGGCGAGGTCTTGAGGCGTGCCCCAGCGGCCGGCGGGAATGCGCTCCAGAATCTGGCGGGCGCGCTCGGGATTGTTGCGCAGCGCCTCGGTGTTGTCCGTATCCATATAGCCAGGCGCGATGGCGTTCACGTTGACGCCTTTCGAAGCCCACTCGTTGGCAAAAGCTTTGGTGAGCTGGCCAACGGCGCCTTTGGCTGCCGCGTACGAGGGCACGAGGATTCCACCCTGGAACGTGAGCAGCGAAGCGATGTTGATGATTTTGCCTGAGCCGCGCTTGAGCATGTGCCGGCCGGCGTGCTGCGTGAGGCGAAAGACGCTGCTGAGATCGACGTCGATGACTGCCTTCCAGTCTTCTTCGGAATGTTCAGCGGCAGGCGCGCGGCGAATAATGCCTGCGTTATTCACCAGGATGTCGATGGTCCCGAATTGCTGGATGGTTTCGTCAACGAGGCGCGCGCAGACCGCGGCGTCGCCTACGTCGCCAACGAGCGCCGTGGAATCGACACCGAGAGCGACCAGCTTCTTCTGTGTAGCCGTGGGAGGCGATTTGGAGCCGTGCACGGCCACGTTGGCGCCGGCCTCGGCCAGGGCAATGGCGATCGCCGCACCCAGTCCGCGGGATGAGCCCGTGACCAGGGCGGATTTTCCCTTGAGGCTGAACTGATCGAGGAAGGTTTCGCTGAGGGTCACGGCCTTGATTCCTTTCCGGCCCGAGCCAAACAGTAATTCTAACTGTTTTTACGATGTTCGAGTGGAGTGCGGGCGGCTGAGCCGGTTGCTCGGCAAGCCTGAAGAACCAGGATCCATGGCGGTCCTTCCAGAAGGTGCGTGCGATACTGGCCAGACAAGCGACGATGACGGTGGGCACGGCTGGGAAGTCGCGGGCAAGAGAGCCCTTCGTCGTCCCCGTTCGTCCAGGCCGGCGGTCCAACGTCGATTCGCCGAGGAGGTTGTGTGATGGGTACTCCGGAGTTTCCGGCCTCAGGACCGGGGGCAGGCACCACTTCTCAGATCGAATCGAATCGCGCCAAGCCGATAGTGTTTCGCAATAGCCGGTTCGGCATCGGGGCGATTTATGTCATGAGCGTCGTCATGGGTTTCTTTGCAATCTGCATGGCGATCATGGTGATGTCGGTTCTTTCTTCGGGAAGCGGTTTGATGAACGCCTTCTGGTGGGGCGTCGGCACATTCGGGTTCGGTTATGGTTGCGCGCTATGGTGGACCCGGGCACGCGGCATGACGGGTTATAGTGTCACATTGGATGACAGGGGTGCGAACTTCAACCTGGGCACAAAGAAGAAACCTTTGGGCGTCTTTTTTGCCTGGGATCAGATCGCCGCGATCACGCGCAAACGCGTGGGCAACTCGCAACAATACTCCGTTCAAACCAAAGACGGCAGGGAGGCGAGATTCGGGTCGTACACGTTTCTTAGCCCCGGGAAAGTTGCTGGCCTGATTGCCGAGCGAACAGGTCTTGCTATACAGAAGGCCTGATCGCGGAAAATCCCAAGCCGAACGGCCCGAATGCAAATTGCTCTGCTGATTTTCTGCTTTCTCTCTGTCGCCGGCGCTCTCAGCGCCTGGCGCAAAAGTCCGCTCGATTTCAACGCAAGCTCGTCCAACCAGACCACGCAACGGATTCCGATTCCGGATGGCTATATCGCCGACCTGCCTGTGCTGCAGCAAAAGCTAAGCGCTCATTGCCCCACCGCCTCTGTCCATCTGAGGTCGACTTAATTGCCAAACCTTCGCTTCGGTCGCCCGATCCGGCGAAGCGGTTGATTGTCAGTGATCATTCTTTTCAAGTTGACCCAGGCCGAAGATAGAATCTATCCCGTAAGCTCTGGATGGAGAACCCGGGGGTAAATTCATGGCCGAGAATAAGACCAAACCTACAGTCGTCAGCGTCCCGGCGTTTTTGGATGCGTGTGCTGACGAGGCCCGGCGCGCAGACGCCAAGGCTCTCGCCAAGCTGATGCAGAAGGTCACCGGCGACAAACCCAAAATGTGGGGGCCGTCGATCGTCGGCTTCGGCAGCTACCACTATGTCTACGAGAGTGGGCGCGAGGGCGATATGCCCATCGTTGGCTTTTCGCCGCGCAAGGCCGCAAACGTCTTGTACGGCACAATAGGCTTTGCCGGCGCTGAGGCGCTGCTCGCCAAGCTCGGCAAACACACTACCGGCAAAGGATGCCTGTACATCAAGAAGCTCGCGGATGTGGACCTTAAGGTGCTTGAGGCGCTCGTCAAAAAGGCTGTTGCAGCAACGAGGGAGCGACACGCAAAACAAGGGTAGCTTCGTTCTTGCACGCTCCGGGCGTCCGCACCGTTCAGATCAGATCAAAAGTGGTTCATCGCGTGGGGTCAGGCATCGCGCGGAAGGGGCGCGGGTTTGAAGCCGCGCTGAATCGCCATCAGGCCCGCGCGGAGAAAGCCGAGCGTGTGCGCCATCCCTGCATGCCAGGGGGCTGAGCAGGTCATCTGCGGTGCGTGGTCGGGAATCACAACGCCGTCGAAGCCGTTTTTGTCGAGGATAGAGAGAATGCGCAGCATATCGACTTCGCCGTCGTCGATGAAGGTCTCGTGATAATGCGGAGCCTTGCCGGCGATGTTGCGGAAGTGGACGTAAGCGATGCGATGCTGCCTGCTGTAACGGTCGACCGTGTCGTAAATATCGCCTTCCGTCATCTCGGCAAGCGTGCCGAGGCAGAATTCGAGCATGTTTGACGGGCTGGACGAAAGATCGATGAGCCGCTGATACATCGACTGCTGATAGACAAGCCGCGGCTGGCGGCGCATGGTCGGGGTCGGCGGATCGTCGGGATGCGCGGCGAGCCGGACGCCAGCCTTTTCCGCGACGGGGAGAGCTTCCTCGAGAAATCGCTGCAGGCGGCGCCACAGCTCCTCGTGGGTAATCGTGGGCAGCGTGCCCGGGGGCGCGTTGGCGTCGACGATCATGTTCCAGACTTGGCCATTGGGGACAGGAGTATCGACCACGCCGTCCATACCGACTGATTCCGCTCCGCCGCGGGCAAAGCGCCCGCTGGTCCGCCCCGCAACACCGGCAATCGAAAAGTTGTAGCCGAAGATCGGAATGCCGGCTTCTCCAACGGCGCGCAGAATGGCCTTCACATTTTCCATGTGCTGTGCGCGCCTGGGTCCGTCGAGAAGAATGTCGTACCAATGCGCGGGGTCGAAGTTCTCAATGCCCTCAAGCTTGAGCCCGGCGGCCTCGACCTGCTTGCGAAGCTCAATCAGCTCGGCCGCCGTCCAAAGTCGATTGGGATCGCCGGCCACGCCCCACGGCTGATCCTTGCCGCCAGTGGGCTGATTGTTCGACGGATTAGTCTGGCCCTGGCGGAAGTAGTCGACGAGGTGAGCGATCACGTGGGTGCAGCCGGCCTGCACGGCGAATGCGTAATACTCGTCGTTCAGCATGTGCCGGTAAAGTCCCAGGCCGAGCTTCATATTCACCCTGAGCCAGTGTAGTTCAAGCGAAAAAAGAGCGGCGAAAAGCCGGCGAAATCTGCGTCTCAAGTACTTGTCAAATGTTAAAAAGTTCGTGTATTGTCAAATACCTGCTGCCGGCCTCCCTCGCCGGTGAGCCTATCCGGAGTTTTCCCATCCCCATTCGGACCGGGTGGGCACGAAGGCCGCGCGCCATAGGCGCGTCGCGCCTTGAACTTGTTTCGGCGGCACGCACCACGAGGGTCCAACATCAAGCCTGCTTCCCCCGTAGGCACGAGGACGCGATCGTGGAGGAGGCTTGTGTGAACGAAGCGCATGAACAGTTTCTGTCGCCTTCAACGGGGGTCAGGCGGCCAATTCAATGGGCAGGCGAGCAGCCGACAGTGCTGCGCAACAATCGCGTACTGATATTCTTCACTTTTTTGGGCAGCATTGCCGCGTTTGGCGTGGCGCTGTGCATGGTCGTCGTTGCGTTCATGTCCTTTCTCCCGTTTGGCGCGCTTAACCTGGACCGCTTCGCCGCGGGCGCGTTGTGGTTGCTCGGCGCCTGGTTGATGGCAATGTCGCAGGTCTTTCTGTGGAGGCAGGGCCACTTGATGTCCGGTTGCTCGGTTCTCCTCGACAAGCGCGGAGCGTACTTCAAGCTCGGCAACGCGGCCGACGGCAAAGAAGTGTTTATGCCGTGGAGCGGAATCGAGGCGGTGCACTACAAGCGGACCGGGAATGCGGAGAAGTTCACGATCCTCGGCTCAGATACCAGCACCGTGACCTTTACGTCGTACAGCTTTTACCGGCCCAGAAGAGTGGCGCGGCTGATCGCGGAGCGCGCAGGACTGCCACTGTTGAGAGGCTGAGCCGCCAGGCTGCGCGCAGCATCCTCTGAGCTTCATCGGCGACTGCCTGCATCGAACGGCATCGCGCACACCGTCGTTAATGGACACGCGGCTCAGCGAGCAGTGTGTTCACCCCGCTCTCGATCACCTTCAGATCGGTTTCGCCCTTGAAGCGGGCACGCACCACGCCATTCCTGTCGATGAGGAATGTGAGCGGCAGTCCAAGCACGCCGCCGTAGCGTGCGGCGAGCCGTTCATTGCCCATGGCCACCGGGTAGTTCAGTCTGAGCCGCTCTGCGGCGCGGCGCGCCGGTGCCGCGTCGTCATCCATTGAAATCGCGATGACCGCGAAACCACGCGGCCCGAATCGCCGCTGCCATGTGGCGAAGACCGGCATTTCCAACTGGCACGGCGCACACCACGTGGCCCAGAAGTCGAGCAGGACAACCTTGCCGCGATAGTCGTCAAGGCGCAGCGCATGGCCTTCGAGATCGGTAATCGTGAAGCCGGGCGCTTTCTGGTTGAGTAGACTGTCCGCCGCCGAGCCGGCAGGCTGGGCCCAGGCAGCAATAGACGCGACAACGAAACCGGCAATCAGCGCGCGGCGCAGGGCGCGCCGCACAGCACGCGGCCAGGATCCCGATCTATTGGCCGCCTTCAACCGGGAACCCTTTGCTGACCCAATCATCGCCGAAGTTCTGCGCCAGATAGAGTACCTTCACGCGGGTGAACCTCATCTGCTGAAGCACGCTGTAGGCTGGGCCGACGTTGGGGCAGCGATTCCACGGACAGCAGCCACAGTAAAGAACAATGAAGGTCGTGCGCGGCAGCGAGACGACGCGGGCGCGCAACTGCTCGGTCCCCTCAGCTTGCGAGCCGGGACCGGCATACTCCGCGCCGGGAATGTGGGCCTGGTGATACATCATGCGCGATCCCACCTGCAGAATCAGCGGCTTCACTGCGTCGTGTTTGCTGAGCAGGCGGTTGAGTTCATCGGGCTGAATGAGCTGCGCCGTGGGAATGGTGAATGCGCTTGCAGGCTGCGGCTCTGCCCATTGGCCGAAAGCGCCGGCCGGATGCAGCGCCAGACAAAATGCCGCCGCGGCGGCAACCACCACCGTTCGAATGAGACCGGACGACATAGAGGATTCTCTTGATCCAGTGTATTCCCGGGCGCTATAAACCGCGCGGCCGTCGGGAGTGCGCAGGAAAAAATACCCGTAAATTGAAAACGCCAGAGACCGAAGCCTCTGGCGTCTCAATCTTGATGATCAGGTAGTACAACCGGCTGTCGCGTCCCCCGGCTACCCCAGCGGCGAACCTGCAGCTTTCGCTGCCGCTCCATCCTCTGGCTGCGCTGGTGCGCTGCTTTCAGCTTGCGCCTACTCGCCCGCTCTCCGGCTCGACCGTTGGCCGACTTCCCCGGCTCGGATCGGCGTTTTCTCGCCTGGCTCGACCGGTGGCAAGCACCCGGCTTTCACCGCGCGCTACGCACTTCCTGCCGACTGGCTGCCAACCTCCCAACTTGCGTTGGTGTCCGGCCTCCAGCTAGGCCTGCGATTACTCCCGACTCACATCGGACGTCGTCCTTCAGCTCGGCTGGCTCGAACAACCTCCGGCTTTCGCCTTCGATTGTTGCAGCGTCCGGCTTGCGCCTTCTGCTACTGCAACCTGCAGGCTTGCGCCCGCGTGTCGCCCCCGTTTGCCAAACCGGCGGTGATCCTCCGACTCGCATCGGCTGTGTCACCCTCCGGCTTTACCGGTTTCGTCGCACCGGGCTTGCGCCTGGCGCTTCTACCTCCGGCTGGGCCTTTGATACGCCCCTAACTTCAACCGAACCTTGCATCGCCGGCTGAGCCGTCGATGAGTATTCCGTTTCCGCCGGTTCGCGTATCTTCCGGATCTGTCAGCTAAACAACTTTCGGCTTGCGCCGTCTTTTGCATCTTCTGACGCGGCCAGCGATCCCTCTTCGGCTTTCGCCTCAGGTTTCACCCTCTGGCTGGGCTAGCGGCGATTTTCCGATTCTCATCGGCTTTTCGTTCCACCCGCCGTTCCGGCAACCAACTCCCGATGCCCCACTAGGCTCATCAGTTGAAGTGACAGTACGTCCGCTCAATCTGTGGATGCAAGTGCAAAAATCAAGTTAATTTGTGGATTTCACCAGGGTTGGTGCAGACCGAAGACTTTCTGAAAGCCGACCGGTGTTTCAGCTCACATTTGCACAGGCCGATCGCTCCGAAAAACAAATGCCGCATGAATGAACCACGGAGTCGGAGCGCCCTTCGCTCATCGGAGCACTCGCACTCCGGCAAGAATGGCGCTATGCTTGCCGCGTAGTCCGAGCGGGCTCGGCAAGGAGAGTCCAGCTATGCAACACGCGAGTGCAACACATCCCTCCTCAGAGATTCACTCCCAAGCCAACTCCGCAATTCCCCACCTCGGCGCGAAGGTCGCCCTGCGCTTTTTGATCATGTTCGCCCTGGTGACCGCCATTTTGTTTTTGCCGGCGGGAACGCTGCGATGGTGGCAGGGATGGGCATTCCTCACCGCTTATGTCGGCTTCGCCATCGCGGCGTTCCTCTTCTTTCTCAAAACCGACCCGCAGATTGTGCGGCGGCGGTTCGAGGCGAAAGAGCCGGTGCGGGAACAGAGGCAAATCATCCGCTTCGGGGCCGTACTGCTGGTGGGCCTCTTCATGCTGCCCGGCTTCGATCATCGGCTGGGGTGGTCACGAGGGTGGCTGGGTGCCGAGCCGGCGTGGTTCGAGATCTTCTCTCTGGCCATGGCGCTCGGGGCCGAGTTTGCGATGGCCTGGGTGATGTGGATCAACCACTATGCTGCGCGGACGATCCGCGTGGAGCAGGGACAGACCGTCATCACCAGCGGGCCTTACAGCGTGGTGCGGCATCCCATGTACGCGGTCTCCCTGGTGATGTTCATCTTCGCGCCGCTGGCGCTGGGGTCGTATGTTGCGCTGCCGGCCTTCGCCCTGCTGCTGCCGATTTATGTGCTGCGCATTTTGAACGAGGAAAAGGTTCTGCGCGCGGAGCTGCCGGGCTACACGGAGTATTGCGAGAAGATGCGCTGGCGGATTCTGCCGGGAGTTTGGTGAGCCATGAGCGTCGGAGTGCGGAAAATGATCCCACCCCGGCCGAGCCGGGATGGGGCGTGCATCCGCGGGGATGTTTGCCGGCAACCTTTTTCGCGGCTGCTCCGGTGAACGTAGCGCTCGTGCTCTATCGGCTGGCCTCCCGTTTCCCGAGCTGATAGCTGAGTCCGGCGTTATAGGTGAGCGAATCGAGTCCCGGATTGATCGGCACAAGGCACGCATTCGAAAAATGAATGAAAAGGAACCCGGCGCGAAAATCCCATCGATCGGTGAGCTTGAACTGGACGCCCAGGCTCCATTGAACCGTGAAATCCTCATACGACGCGTGCTCCGTGATCGCTTTTTTTGTGAAGCCGATCATACCGCCTTTCATCAGGAAGTAAGGCTTGATGCGCTCGGCGTCTCTCCACATCATGCGCAGCCCGATGGGCGAGATCTCCAGGCCCGCGACGTGCTCACGACCCGCTGTCAGCGGAGTTCCCCACTCGTCGGTCTTCGTGGGTTGGGTGAGGATTGCCACCGGCAGGAAATCGGCGGCATAGTCCACTCGCGCTCCCATGAACTTTCCCCACGAGTTCCGGTCATACTCCACCCCTGCCAGGTGGAGATTGCTCCACCAGGATTGGGCAAAGATGTGGATGTGGCCGAAGGAGCCGATATCTTCGTATACCAGCCTCGCTTTCAACCGGCCGGCGTTCATGGCGGTTGCCGGCGCTGCTCTCGCCGGACGCAGATTTGACATGGGGAGTCCAAACCAATCCCGTGGAGAATCGGCCGAAGTTGCTGGGCAGCCCCGGAATCCGGTAGGGAAGCTTATAGCTAAGGCTCTGGTACAAGGCGAAATTCGTGTACTGGTACCCGCCTTCGAAACGAATCGCGACTTGCTTGCTGATCGGAGTGTCCGCACCGCCGCCGAGCAAAGTGGAGAAGGAGGCGGTGCCTCCAGGCGAACCGTTTGCACCCCAATTCTGATTCAGGCCCACTTCGCCGAAGAGAGCCTCGGCGAAAAGTCTCTCCTTGCCCGCATAATGCTCGTACTCGCCGCCTGCTCTGAAGGTGAAGACATGCTGCGTAGCGCCGAGATTCGCTCCGTTGAAATCTGAAGAGTCAAACTTGAGCCGCAGATGATGCCAGGCGGGAAAAGCAACGGCTGCTTCCCAGCCAAGTAAGGGCTGACGGGCCCCGGGGACACCGTTGAAGGAATTGGATTGGGACGTGAATCCGCCGAAGATTTCGTACGTGGCGGAAGGCTCAACCTGCGCGGTCAACGCAACCGGATAGAAGCAGATCGCAAACAGCGCATAAAACCGAGCGCGCATTCCGGTTCTCCTGGCGCGAAGCGATTTGACTCCAACGTTTTTGGACACACATTCGCTTATGTCGATTTTGCTGACTGGGGACCAGGAACTGGGGGGCCGGGGGAAGGAGGCTGACACACCCCGGCTGAGCCGGGATGGGGCGTCCAATTGCAAGGCTACTTGGTTCCAGAGCTATTTGCGGAAGATTTTTTCGCGGCGGTCATGAGCGTCGAAATCGCGTAAGAAACATGCCTGGATTTGCGCGTTGCCCCATCCCCAGATCGTTGCCCCATCCCAGGATCGTTGCCCCATCCTTTCCGCAGTCTCACCGCGGAAAGGGTGGGAGAACAAAAACTGACGCTAAGATTTCGACAGTCTTACTCGCTGTTCGCGCTTACGCGACGTCCATTCCGATTCGATCTCTACAGCGCCGACAGCCCCCGTTGCGTAATGGCGAAAGCTCGACCAACGCCAGCCTGAGGGGTCTGCGGCGAGCCCTCGTTTAACGGGATTGCGGTGCATGTAGCGCAGCTTCTCGATGCGTTTTGCCTCGGAGGGCACAACAAAGTCATAGTAGCGCCGCTGCCAAAACTGTGGCTCTCCGGCAATCTTCAACTTCCTTGATGTCTTCTGCTTCAACACTTGAACTGCCGTTGCCAACGTGCGGACGCGCGGCTCGTTGACCAGCAAATGGACGTGCTCGGGCATCAGGACGTAACCGGCCACTACAAATTGATATTGAACGCGCACGGCCTCAAGTTCGGCCTCGAAGACGCAATAACCGCCTGAGCGCGCCAAGAGCGGGAGACGATGGTAGCAACTGAAGGTGATGAAGTGGAAAAAGCCGGAGTGATGGAACCGGACAAGTCCGCGCGGCATTGTGGCTGGATTCTACCGCGAGGTCAGGCCGGGATCGTGTGATGGGCGACAGCTGGCCTGGCCCGTGAGACTCAGCTTGGGCCAAGGAGAGCGGGCTTAAGGGAATATCTCGGGAGCGGAAAGAGGGACGGTTTTTCTTGGGAAAGGGGCAAGGAGGCTTCGTTCATCTCAGTTGATCATCGGGTATATTGTTGGGTTTCTTGTTAACCGAATTCGCGAGCTTTGCTTGGAATGCGGCTTCGGGGTAGCGCCCGGCATTCCGGAGGAACTCTGCATACAACGACAGCGCCTGGGCCAGGAGCGGGCGTTCTGGATCAGAATTTTCGACCGCCGCGATTGCTTCTTTAAAGGCGACCTCTGCCTCAGTTGGCTTCCTCGCTTTGGAATATGCGATCGCCTCGACAAGTGAGACGTAGGCCCTCGGTCTTGGCTGTCCAAGTATGTCTAAGATTTTTTGGGCGGGGACAACTGCAGCAATTCCCGAGTTATCGCTGAGGTTTACGTCGAGATGCGCTGTGTCCGTGATCTCCGCGGTGTCAAGCGTGGCGGGTCGCTCGGAGTTGAAGTATCCCTGCATCACTCCGAGGAGAAGGTATTGGACGCCGGAGAACAGAGCGCCCTGCTCCGTCGCCCCATTCCGCCTTATGAAAACGGGGGATCCGCTGTTTCCTCCCCATGAGGTGATGTCTGCAAGATAGAGGTCCTGCATTGAGTACCCGCCGGCTGGATTGGACCAAGGTATCTTTTCCTTTGGGATTAGTGCTATTTTTCCATGCCGAACGATGGGGTAATTCTTCATCGCCCCATGATATGGAAGGAAAAGTCCCGAGAACAAAACCTCATCGGTTTCGTTTAGCTTCAGGGCTTGGATCTTTGACTCGGTAACAAACATATCCGGAGCCAGTTGCCTAAAATCGTAGATTGAATCCGAAATACTTATTGGACACAAGGCGACGTCCGCGTCGGGGTCCTCGTTATCGATCGAGCAAATCAGAAATCCGTGATCTTTCACCACAATCGGTATGACGGCAATATAGGACCCAGTGGAATTCGGCTTAATCGTGTTTGCAATGGCGCTGACTGCGTCGAAGTACTCCGTCGAACCTTTCGGTGCTCCCAGGCTCTGGTGCCGGATCAAGTGTTTACTTGTAACAAGCAGGGGGACGCCCATTCCAGGTCCGAGCTCTGGCGTTTGGACCGCGATAAGGAACCCCGTGCCTACCTGAGTACATCGGTTGTCGAAAACTGGGGCGCCATCGGGTGCCAAGGCTTGGACGCCGTTCACCATGTGGGGTTCGTGACAGGGAAACACGCCTTGCATATACACGACTGTTCTCTTTATCTGATCGATCGGAAGTTCTTGGTTATTCACGTTGTTTTGTGCGGATACACAAGACGCAGTAAGAACTGCAAGAAGCGCGACGCAAGGGGCGACTTTGTTAGAGGCGGTCAACACTTCCCTCCCTCATAAATAGTCTCGTGGAGGGCCTCGATTTTAGCATTTGCGTCGACGGTTGCGCTGGGCTCCCTAAACCGCTGGCTCCGCTTCGACATGTCAAGCCCCCGCCTCGGCCCCTCCCGACCAACCCGGCCCCCCAACTCGTGGGCTTTCCTTCACTTACTCACTCCTTAACTCCCTCACTTTTTCCTTTCAAGTTTGCCGATTATTTCTGCCGAATCCCTATACTTGTTTTAGGTGAGCGCAAGCATCGGGCTTGTAGAACGGGTCTTCTCCGGGAGCGGAAAAATAATTAAATAAAAAAATCTTGCATGTTTCGCTGAATATTCGCCAATTAACTCGTTTAGAATCAGCAAAACGGTCTTGGGAAATTCGAGAAATGACCTCGAATTACGCTGAATTTATGGCCAGCAACCTCTTTAGAATCAGCGTTTCGATCGCACAAATCGCTAAGCGGCAAAACTTGCCGCATCTCTCTCATTCTGCTTGACTTGTTTTGAGAAACGACGCGATCGCCCGCCGCCTCTACGCCGGCACTACGCCCTTCGCGAGCATCGCCTTGATGCCGCGCAGCGCCTGCCGCGTCCGCTCTTCGTTCTCAATGAGCGCGAAGCGGACGTGGTTGTCGCCGTAGTCGCCGAAGCCGATGCCCGGCGACACCGCCGTTTTGGCCTCGGTCAGCAGCAGCTTCGAGAACTCGAGCGACTTGAGGTCGCGGTAAGGCTCGGGAATCTGCGCCCAGACGAACATGGTGGCCTTGGGTTTCGCGACCGACCAGCCTGCCTTGTTGAGCCCTTCAACGAGGACGTCGCGGCGGCGCCGGTAGTTGTCGCAAATCTGCGCAACGCACTCCTGCGGCCCTTCCAATGCTGCAATTGCCGCAACCTGGATGGGCGTGAAGGTGCCGTAGTCAAAGTAACTCTTGAGCCGCGCGAGCGCGCCAACCAGGCGCTGATTGCCCACCATGAAGCCGATGCGCCAGCCCGGCATGTTGTAGCTCTTTGACAGCGTGAAGAACTCGACGGCAACGTCTTTGGCGCCCGGAACCTGAAGGACGCTGGGCGGCTTGTAGCCGTCGAAGGCGATGTCGGCGTAAGCCAGATCCTGGATGAGCCAGAAGCCGTGCTCGCGAGCAAGCGCAACGAGCCGCTCGAGGAAAGGCAGCTCGACACATTCAGTGGTCGGGTTCGAGGGGAAGTTGACGATCAGCGCCTTGGGGCGCGGAGTCATGCGCGGGATGAGCTCTTCAAGCTGCGCAAGGAAGCTTTCCTGGTTGTGGACAGGGACGCTGACGATGTGCGCGCCGGCGATGACCGGCCCGTAAATGTGGATGGGGTAGCTGGGATTGGGAACAAGAACGGTGTCGCGCGAGTCGAGGATTGCGAGACAGAGGTGGGCGATGCCCTCCTTCGATCCGATCGTGACAATGGCCTCGGAATCGGGATCGAGATCGACGTCGTAGCGCGTTTTGTACCAGTTGCAAACGGCTTTGCGCAGGCGTGGAATGCCGCGGGAAACGGAATAGCGGTGCGTCGTTGGCTTCCGGGCGGCTTCAACGAGCTTGTCGACGATGTGGGCGGGCGTCGCGCCGTCGGGATTGCCCATGCCGAAGTCGATGATGTCTTCGCCACGGCGGCGCGCGGCCATCTTCATTTCGCCGGTGATGTTAAAGACGTAAGCGGGAAGTCGCTGAATGCGGGAAAACTCGTCCATGATGACTCCAGAATACAGGGATCAGAGATCAGGGTTCAGGGCTCAGAGCGACGAGTACGTGGCTCTGACACCATAAGTGTTAACTGCGATCTAAGAACTGAGATTTGGGGATAAGGTGAGGCAGAAGTCTAGGCGGCGCAAGCCGCCGCAGCCGCGTGGGCAGCGAATTTAAGAGCGCGGCGAATGGAGAGGTGAAGCATCGATCTCATTATAGCGAAGAGGCACAAACAACATGCAGCCGGTAGCCTGTGGCCGGTAGTTCTCAGCTTTCAGCGGTCGGATCGTAGCTATTTGCTACTGGCTACTTGCTGTTGGGCGCTGCAGTGGCCTCAGCGTGGGCGAGAACCATGGCGGAGTGCGCAGCTGCCTGATCGAAATCCTGAACGAAGCGTTGCGGCTCGGCTGCCTGGTATGAGGCAAGGTTGTGTGCCCAGCGATAGCCGACGGGCTGATACAGGAGTTCCGCAGTGATGCGGAAGGGACCGGCTGCGCCGTTGATCGCAAGATCGTAGTGGGTGGTGCAGGAGCCGGCGGTAAAGTCGGCGTCGGCAGCGGCTTCGCCGTGGACAGCGATGTCGGGCGGTGCTGTGGACTTGTCAAAGCCGGCGGGAAGGATGCGGTTGTCCTTGAGGTATTGCGTAGCAGAAAGAAGGCCGGTGGTCACGCGGCCCTCATGATCTCCAAGAATAGGCTCGAAGATCTGCACCTGATCGGGCTGGGTGATGCGGGTGAAGTGCGGTGAAAAGCGCGTAGGGTCGGAGTCGTTCGCGTTTCCGGCGATGGAGCCATCGGGGTTGAGCTTCCCGGACTCGAAAACGATGTGGCCATCAGCGGCGGTGACTGTGACGTGCAGCCAGGCACGGCGTGAGGGGTAGGCCGTGGGCAGCTTGTGGCCAGTGAGGTTCTCAACGCGGACGGGGAAGGAAAGATTGCTGCCGGCAAGGCTCGCAGGCCCGAGAGTTACGCGCGCCGACTGCGATTGCAGGAACGAAGTGATGCCCGCGGAGGCTGCCGCAATGTCGGAAGCCTGCGCTACCACGGCGAGATCGTCGCGATGCGCGCCGAGCATGCCTTCGAGAAGGAAATTGGCGCCGACGAAAGTGTGCTCGCGGACGCCCTCGCGCGGCTTGCCGAGGATTGACGCGACGGCCACAGGCTCGCCAACGGCAGGCATGTGGCACTGCTGGCAGGTCTGCTTGTCGCGGTAGTCGCTGTGCTCCCACTCCAGGTAAGGCATTTGTTCGGGAAACTGGCCGGTGGGTTTGCCGTCGGGGCCCAAGGTCGTGGTGTAGAGAGTGTGGCAACTGCCGCAGAGGCCGGCGTCGCGCATATGGTCGGACTGCGCAAGAGAGTATCCAGACGCCATGACATGGACTTTGGTGATGTTGTCTGAATCCGGGGCGTAGGGGCCGAAGAGCGGGCGCGGATTGGTTGCGGGCGGCGCGACGGCGAAGTTGCCGCTGTAGGTCACGGGCGTGCCCAGGCCGGCGGGCTGAATCTGATGGCAGACGGTGCAGGAGACGCCATCGGCAGCTGGGTCCGCATTGCTGGCGTTGAGAGGCAGCCGCGACAACACGGGAGTATCGCGATTTTGAGCCTTGTCCTGCTGGTACTGCAAGGGCATATGGCAGCTGGCGCACACGGATTGAATGGCGGCGCTCGATTCCGGATGATCGACGGTCTCGCGACGCACGCTCCCCTGCCAGTAGGGATCGCGCGCGGAGTTGGCCATGATGCTCGCGGACCAGTCGGCGTTGATGGAGACGTCTTCGCCTTTCGAGGTCTTCAGCTTGTTGTGGCAATTGGCGCAGCGTTCTGAGGTGCGAAAGTCGTCGGCGGGATTCCGCGGCGCAATTTGCGCGCGCGAGGCCGGTGGCAGCGTGAGGAGAGCGAGGACGACCACGGGACTCATTGCGAAGAGATCTTTCGTCATCGCTTCCTCCAACGATGGTCCATGATAAACCGGAGCGGAATGAGTGTGTTGACAGCGGTTTCGGCGCGCGATTGATCAGTTTGCCGGCCAAACTGATCACATTTGATCATTCTTTTAACGATTTGGTGGGAGAATAAATGCGGGACTAGTTCGCCGCACCGAGCGGGGCCGCACTGCTTCCATCGGGGGAAGCACGGCCTGAATCTGTCGATCGCGCCCGCGCAGCCACTCTTCCTGCTGATGCTGCTGAGAGATGGCTTATGAACGTGCTGCTCGTCTACCCGGAATTTCCTGAAACATTTTGGAGCTTCAAACACGCGCTCAAGTTTTTGGGCAAGCGGGCGGCGCAGCCTCCGCTGGGCCTGATGACCGTTGCAGCGCTGCTGCCCCAGGCGTGGAAGAAGCGGCTGGTGGATACAAATGTGGAGCGGCTGCGAGACCGCGACCTGAAGTGGGCCGACGTGGTGTTCGTGAGCGGAATGCACATCCAGCACGAGTCGCTGGTGGAGATTGTGGAGCGTTGCCGTGCGCGCGGGCTGCGCACCGTGGTGGGTGGGCCGATTGCGAGCAGCGTGCCGCCAGCCGAGCTGAAGGCCGACCACGTGGTGATTGGCGAGGCCGAAAGCCTGATTGGCGAGCTGGCGCGAGCATTGGAAGCGGGGACCGCGCGGCCGGTCTATCAAGCTGCCGAGAGGCCGGAGATGGCCGCGAGCCCCCTGCCCGACTTGAGCTTGATCAAGATGAACCGCTACTCGACGATGACGGTGCAGTACTCGCGCGGGTGCCCGTTCAACTGCGAGTTCTGCGACATTATCGAGATTTATGGCCGCCGGCCGAGGACCAAGACTGTTGCGCAGGTGCTGGCCGAGCTGGACCAGTTGTTGGCGGCCGGCTGGCGCGAGACCGTGTTTATCGTGGACGACAACTTTATCGGCAACAAGGCCCGAGCAAAAGAACCTGCTGCGCGCGATGGGCGAGTGGCGCGCGCGGACCGGCGCGCGATTCGACTTTATTACCGAGGCGTCACTGAACCTGGCTGACGACACGGAGTTGATGCAGCTGATGAAGGATGCGGGCTTCAGATCGGTGTTTCTTGGCGTGGAGACGCCGGATGAATCGGGCCTGATCGCGAGCCACAAGCTGCAAAATACGCGGCGGAGCTTGCTGGAGAGCGTGGCGACGATTCAGAGCTACGGAATGCAGGTGATGGGCGGATTCATTCTGGGATTCGACACGGATAAGGAAGACATTTTCGACCGCATGGTGGAGTTCATCCAGAAGAGCGGCATACCGATTGCGATGGTGGGACTGCTGCAGGCTATGCCGGGGACGCAACTGTTCCGGCGTTTGCGGCGAGAGGACCGGATTGTGGACGCGGGCGGCGGCAATAATACGTTTTGTGAAAAGCTGAATTTCTTGCCGCGCATGGATTCGGCCAAGCTGGTGGAAGGCTATCGCGATGTGATGAAGCGGATTTATAACTGCGAGGCCTACTACGAGCGCGTGAAGCTCTATCTGAACCGCGCGCATCCGAAGCCGGCAAAACGAGCGGCGGGCGAGCCGGCGAAGAAGCTGGCGAGTCCCCGCTTTCTGACTCGTAACAACATGCGCGCGCTGGCAAATTCGATCGTCCGGCAAGGAGTGCTTGGGCGGCACCAGTGGAGCTATTGGAAGTTTCTTGCCTCAGCGGCGACGAAATACCGGCGCTGTTTTAGTACGGCCATGACGCTGGCGGTGATGGGATATCACTTCCAGGTGATGACGCGGAAGCTCGGCAAGGCAATGGACAAAGCCACGAAGACAGCGGCAATCGAGCAGCGGCTCTCCGCCGAGGCGGAGCGCTCGGCCCCGCAGAACGCCGGAAACTGATCGAAGCAGTCTGCCGAAGACCTGACCAAATTTGATCAGGCGCCGGTGGTGAGCACGACGCGAAAACGCGCGTTGCCGCTCATCATGCGGTTGTAGGCTTCTTCAGCTTTTTCCAGCGGATAGGTTTCGATGATCGGCTTGATGCTGGTGAGGGCGCTGAAGTTGAGCGTGTCTTCAGAATCCATACCGGTGCCTGAGGGCCAGCCGGCGACGGTGCGACGGCCCATCAGCAGCGTGAGGGCATTGACTTTCAACGGCCCGTCTTCCGGGGCGCCGACAATGATGAGCTTTCCTGTGGGGGCGAGGCCGTTCACAGCCCACTCGAGAGCTTTGGCGCTGGTGATGGTTGAGAGGATAACCTTGGCGCCGCCGAGATTCTGAAGTTCTTTGGCTGGATCCTGCGTGGTGCTGTCAATGTAAATGTGCGCGCCGAGCTGCTTGGCGAGCGGTCCCTTGTCGGCGCCTCGAGCGATGGCGACGGTGCGGTAGCCGCTTTTCGCAGCGTACTGCACGCCGAGGTGGCCGAGACCGCCGATGCCGAGGATGGCGACTGTATCGCCAGGGCGCGCGCCGCTGTTGCGAAGGCTGTTGTAGGTGGTGATGCCGGCACAAAGCAGAGGCGCGGCGTCTACGCCGGCGAGACTATCTGGAATGAATGCGAGAGCGTTGGCCGGGGCGATCACGTAGTCGGCGTAGCCGCCGTCAAAGCTGATGCCGGAGATGAGCTGATTCTCGCAGAGCGCGAAGTCGCCGCGGCGGCAGGGCGGGCAGTAATTGCAATGGCCGCCATGCCAGCCGAGGCCGACGCGCTGGCCCACCTTGAAGAGCGGAACATCGGGACCAACGGCATCGACCACGCCCGCGACTTCATGGCCAGGAACGCGCGGATATTTGAGGCCGGCCCAGCGGCCCAGCTTGGTGAGCGAGTCACTATGGCAGACACCGCAGGCCTGGACGCGAATGCGCACCTGGCCGGGGCCGGGATCGGGAAATTGCTTTTGGATGAGTTCGAACGATCCGCCGGCGGCGGAAACCTGCATGGCACGGCCAGTAACTGTGGGCATCGGGGTAAGGATCTCCTCGTGGCTGATGAGATGAATGGCGCCGGGAGGAAGATGCAAGGAGATGGTTGCGTGACTGTGAATTGCCGATGGGTGGACGGCGGCGCGGAGTTTGCAATGGGTTTGTGAGCCGCAAACTTTATACTTGTTGGGACATGCAAGCATTCTTACCTGTAGATGAACAAATGGATCTGCTCCAGAAGGGCGCGGCGGAGATTATCCGCGTGAGCGACCTGCGAGAGAGGCTTGAAGAAAGCCGCAAATCCGGCCGGCCGCTGAGGGTGAAAGCGGGTTTCGACCCAACAGCTCCGGACCTGCACCTCGGCCACACGGTGTTGATGCGCAAGCTGCGGCACTTTCAGCAACTGGGACACACGGTGATTTTTCTCATCGGTGACTCGACGGCGCTGATCGGCGACCCAACGGGGCGGAATGTAACACGCAAGCCGCTCACGCGCGAAGAGATCGACAAGAACGCAGAAACCTACAAACAGCAGGTCTTTCGCATTCTCGACGAGAAGACGACCGAAGTCCGCTACAACTCCGAGTGGCTGGATCACCTCGGTTACGCGGGCATGATCGGCCTCGCCGCAAAGGTCACGCTCTCGCAGATGCTTGACCGCAAAGATTTCCTTACGCGCTTCCAAGCCGAGCAGGACATCAGCCTCCACGAGCTTTTGTATCCGCTTGCGCAGGGCTATGATTCCGTGGCATTAGAGTGCGACGTAGAGCTCGGCGGGACCGATCAGAAATTCAACCTGCTGATGGGCCGGGAGCTGCAGCGCGACTACGGGCAGAAGCCGCAGATCGTGCTGATGACGCCGATTCTCGAGGGTCTGGACGGCGTGCAAAAGATGAGCAAGTCGCTCGGGAATGCGATTGGGATCAATGAGCCGGCGGGCGAGATGTATGGGAAGCTGATGAGCATCAGCGATGAACTGATGTGGAAGTACTGGGTGCTGCTGACCGATTTGAAACAGTCTGAAATCGACGCGATGAAGGCGGACGTCGCAGCCGGAAAGCTGCATCCCATGGAGACGAAGAAGAAACTGGCGCGGACGATTACGGCGGGGTTCCACGGAGAGGCTGCAGTCGAAAGCGCAGACGAGAACTGGGCGCGGATGTTTCAGCAGAAGGGCGAGAGCGAGGACCTCGAAGAGGTTGCAGTCGCCTTTGCAGATGTGGCGGGAGCGGAGCCAAATCAGATCCGGCTACCGAAGCTGCTGGTGGCGATGGGGCTAGCTGCGAGCGGGGCAGAAGCGAACCGGAAGATCGCTGAGAAGGCCGTGAAGGTGGACGGCGAAGTAGCGGGCGGCGCAGTGCTTTCGGTGGGCGCATTGCCGGCCCGGCTGACGGTGCGGCTGGGGAAAAGAGCGAAGGTGGCGGTGATCGGATAATCCGCTGGCCGAATCCGATCGGCACCTCCCTTGCGTTCGCTAAAACACGATTTCCGGCGCTTTTGACAGATCGAAGGGACCCCAAAAAGCAACCGCAGATTCTTTCGACTCGTCCCGCCGAGGCGGGACTCGCTCAAGATGACAAATCAGATTGGCCTTAGCTGCCGAGCGCGAAGACGCGCGCAGAATCGAGGAGCTTCGCAACCGATTCCTTCGAGCAGGATTCGGCGTAAATGCGCAGCAAGGGCTCGGTACCGCTGGCGCGCAGCAGCAGCCAGGTTTCGGCGGCCTTGGGCTTGGTCGTCGCTTCGGGATTATCGAGGAAGAACTTTACGCCGTCGAGGTCTTCCTGATTGTGGATCGCCATGCCGGCGAAGACGGGGTCACCGGGCTTGAGGGTATAAGCGCGGGCGATGGTTGCCTTCTTCTGCTCTTCGGGCAGGTGCAGATCGATGCGGCCGTATTGATGCTCGCCGTACTCGGCCTGAAGATCGGCGACCAGTTGACCGAGCGTCTTCTTCTCCTGCGCCATGACGTTCGCAAGCATCAGGCAGTTGAGCAGGCCGTCGCGCTCGGGCAGGTGGCGCTGGAAGCCGATGCCGCCCGACTCCTCGCCGCCCATGACGATTTCGCGCTCAAGCATGAGGTCGACGACATACTTGAAGCCGATGCCGTGCTCGATGAGCTCGCGGCTGTATTTCATGGCGATGCGATCGAGCATCTTGGTGGTGTTGAAGGCGCGAGTAACGGCTCCGGGCCAGCCTTTGTATTGCAAGACCCAGTTGAGGAGCGCGGAGTAGATTTTGTGCGGATCAACAAAGTTGCCATTCTCGTCGGTTGCGCCGATACGGTCGGCGTCGCCGTCGGTGCAGAGTCCGGCCTGGCAACCGTTGGCCACCGTGGCTTCGCCGAGGGCGCGAATGTTCGGCTCGATGGGCTCAGGATTGATGCCGGGAAAAAGCGGGTCGGGCCTGGAGCGGATTTGGTGGTGGGCCACACCAATGCGGGCGAAGATATCGGCGAGGATTGTGCCGCCGGCTCCGTACATGGAGTCAATGCAGAACTTCATGCCGGATTTCGCGATGAGGTCGAGATCGGCGAAGCTCTCGATGGCTTTCAGGTAGGTGGGCAGGAAGTCGACTTCCGTAACAGGCGCGGGCCGCGCAGCACGCGGGGCGGGCTTGCCGAGATACGACTCGATGGCCGCGATCATGGCGGGCTGGCCCGAGCCGCCATACCAACCCTTGTACTTGACGCCGTTCCATTGCGCCGGGTTGTGCGAAGAAGTGATCATGATGCCGCCGGCTGCGCCACGCTCGCGCACGCCCCAGCTAAGCGCCGGCGTGGGAGTGATGGCGTTGGCGAGCAGGACAGGAATGCCGGTGGCCGCGGCGACTTCAGCGCAGGCGTGGGCAAAAGCTTTCGATCCGAAGCGCGTGTCGTAGCCAATGCAAAGGCCTTTGGAGGGATCTTCGTGGGCCGAACCTTTGCGGGAATGGAGATAGGCAGCAATGGCCTCCGCTGCGATGCGGACATTCGCGAAAGTGAAATCATCGGCGATGAGGCCGCGCCAGCCGTCGGTGCCGAATTTGATGACGGGTTGAGGCATGTTTGTTTTTCGATGTTCCTCGATAAGCAAAGAAAAACAATAACAGGCGAGGCGGGGCGTGTACACGGGAAATGGGATTTCGGAAAGGCTTTGTGCCAAATTGAGATGAATGGCCAACGACGGATTTGCTTCCATGTCTTCCAGGCCGAATTGGAGGCCGAAGACTCTGAAAGGCTGAACCTTGTGCAGTGTGCAGCCAAGATAAGGGACACGAAGAAGACTTCAGGGAACTAGATCCCGTCATTCGGAAGTGGCGGCCTGCGTCATGAGTGCAGACGAAGAGTATTCTGAACCAAACAATGAAAGTTGCGATTATTGGCGGCGGCATTGTGGGGCTGGCGACGGCGCACCAGCTTCTGGAGCGGTACCCCTCAGTCAAGGTGATTCTGCTGGAGAAGGAAAGCGGACCGGGCCAGCACCAGACGGGACACAACAGTGGGGTGTTGCACTGCGGCCTTTATTACAAACCCGGCTCGACCAAGGCGCGGCTCGCGGTGGAGGGGCTGCGCAGAATGACGGCGTTCTGCGAGCGGCACGGCGTGCCCTATGAGCTTTGCGGGAAAACGGTGGTGGCCACGGAGGCAGAGGAGATTCCGCGATTGCATGCGCTGATGGAGCGCGGCAAGGCCAACGGCGTGCAAGGGTTGGAGCTGTTGGGGCCGGAGCAGGTTCGCGAGTACGAGCCACACGCGGCAGGGTTGGCCGGAATCCGAGTTCCGCAGGAAGGAATCGTGGACTACGGCGCGGTCTGCGCGGAGATGGTGAAGGAGATTGCCGCAAGAGGCGGCGAGCTCAGATTCTCTTCAGAGGTGACGCGGGCGAAAAAAACAGGCGCGTGGGCGATCGAGACGAAGGGCGACGCAGGGAGCGGAAACTACGAAGCCGACTTCCTGATCAATTGCGCAGGACTGCAATGCGACCGTGTGGGCCGCATAGCGGGCAGCGGCGATCGGGCCAAGATTGTGCCGTTCCGCGGCGAATATTACAAACTGCGGCCGGAGCGCCAACACCTGGTGAAGAACCTCATCTACCCGGTCCCGGATCCGAAGTTTCCGTTTCTCGGGGTGCACTTTACGCGGTTGATTGCCGGCGGAGTGGAATGCGGACCAAATGCGGTGCTGGCGTTTGCGCGGGAAGGATACCGGCACTGGGATTTTTCGTTGCGCGATACGCTGGAAACGTTGACCTACCCCGGGTTCTGGAGATTTTTTGTTCGCTACCCGCGCATGTGCTGGGAAGAGTTCAAGCGGTCATACAGCAAGGAGCTTTTTTGCCGGTCGTTGCAGCGGCTGGTGCCGGAGCTCACGATTGAGGATCTGGCGCAGGGAGGGTCGGGCGTGCGCGCGCAGGCGCTTTCGCCCTCAGGCGAGCTGATGCAGGATTTCTATTTTGTGCAGCGCGAGGGCGCACTGCACGTGCTGAATGCGCCGAGTCCCGCGGCGACAGCGTCGCTGGCGATTGCGGATGCGATTCTGGATCAGGCGCGAGAAGTGTTTCAGCCGTGATGCGGCGGGGACGCGCAGCGGTGTAAACTAGCAGAGACCCTGAGCCGGTTCGCGATGGCGGACCGGCTGCGTTATGTCGGGACGTGGCTCAGCCTGGTAGAGCACTCGCTTGGGGTGCGAGGGGTCGGCAGTTCGAATCTGCCCGTCCCGACCATTTCAGTTTTGCCAACACCCTTCGTCCAGCAATTCTCTTCGTGGCCGACCCACGAAGCACCCCAACCACGCCGTAGCGCCAGCGAAGGCGCCGAATCAAGACTGCGAGGGGTGCGAGGCGCAGCCTCGCCATTCGGCAGTTCGAATCTGCCCGTCCCGACCATTTCAGTTTTGCCAACACCCTTCGTCCAACAATTCTCTTCGTGGCCGACCCACGAAGCACCCCAACCAGCGCCGCAGCGCCAGCGAAGGCGCCGAATCAAGACTGCGAGGGGTGCGAGGCGCAGCCTCGCCATTCGGCAGTTCGAATCTGCCCGTCCCGACCATTTCAGTTTTGCCAACACCCTTCGTCCAACAATTCTCTTCGTGGCCGACCCACGAAGCACCCCAACCAGCGCCGTAGCGCCAGCGAAGGCGCCGAATCAAGACTGCGAGGGGTGCGAGGCGCAGTCTCGCCATTCGGCAGTTCGAATCTGCCCGTCCCGACCATTTCAGTTTTGCCAACACCCTTCGTCCAGCAATTCTCTTCGTGGCCGACCCACGAAGCACCCCAACCACGCCGTAGCGCCAGCGAAGGCGCCGAATCAAGACTGCGAGGGGCGCGAGGCCCGAAGTCCCAAGGACCAGGCCGACCGCGAGTTCTCCAGACCCAAAAAGCCGATAGGAAATGAACCAAGTGAGCAACCGGCTCAGCGATTCCAAGTGGGATAAGATCAATATCAATCCTGGCTTAGGTCGCTTGATTCGGACGCGCACGGGATATACGCCTGATTTCGGACAACGATCGTTCGTGACCTTGTGGAGAGACAATCATGTCGGAAACCACATTGAACCCCAAATCGCTTGTGACCGGGGGAGCGGGGTTCATCGGAAGTCACGTCGCGGATGAATTGCTGCTGGCCGGTCACAAGGTGGTGGCACTCGACGACCTATCAGGCGGCTTTGTGGACAATATCAGTCCTCAGGTCGAGTTCGTCAAAGGATCGATCACGGACGTTGCCCTGGTGGATTCGCTGTTTGACCGCTACCGCTTCGATTATGTATTCCATATCGCCGCCTATGCCGCCGAGGGGCTCAGTCACTTCATCCGGCGCTTCAACTACACCAACAACCTGTTAGGAAGCGTGACGCTGATCAATGCGGCAGTGCGCCACCATTGCCGGAGTTTTGTGTTTACGTCAAGCATCGCCGTTTACGGCGCGGGACAGACGCCGATGACCGAGGAGATGACGCCGGCGCCTGAGGATCCCTACGGCATTTCAAAGTTCGCAGTAGAAATGGATCTCGAGGCAGCGCATCGGCTTTTTGGGCTCAACTATATTGTCTTCCGGCCGCACAACGTGTACGGAGAGCGGCAAAACGTCGGAGACAAATACAGAAACGTCATCGGCATCTTTATGAACCAGGTAATGCAAGGGCTGCCGTGCACGATCTTTGGCGACGGAACACAAACGCGCGCTTTCTCTCACATTTCCGATGTTGCGCCGGCGATCGCAAGATCGATCTCCATCTCCGGCGCGTACAACCAGGTCTTCAATATCGGCGCGGATATTCCGTATTCCGTGAAGGATCTGGCGGAAGCGGTGCAACAGGCAATGGGAAAGCGCACGGGGACAGAGTTCTTACCGGCCCGCAACGAGGTGCAGCACGCATTCAGCGATCACAGCAAAGCTCGCCGTATTCTTGGCGCTGAGGCATCGACCCCTCTTGCAGCGGGATTGGAACGCATGGCGCAATGGGCCATCCATGCGGGACCGCGCTCATCGAGTGAATTCAGTTCGATCGAGTTGGAGGAGGGGCTGCCTCCGAGCTGGGTGAAAAAGTGTACAAGAACCTAAGCGTCAGCGTGGCGATGCCGGCCTATAACGAAGCAGCGGGCATCGTAGCTGCGGTCCGCGGATACCTCGCGCTCGCCGAAGTCGACGAAGTGGTCGTGGCAGACAACAACAGCAGCGACGGAACCGCAGCGCTTGCCGAGAGCGCGGGAGCCCGCGTAGTGCAGGAAAAGCGCCAGGGTTACGGCTACGCCTGCAGGTCATCGCTGGAAGCGGCAAGCGGCGACCTTATTGTTCTGGTCGAGCCCGACAGCACTTTCAGGCCAATCGACATCTATAAATTCTTCGCCTATGCGGAGGAATTCGATGTCGTGTTCGGCACGCGAACATCCAAGACCTGCATCTGGGAGGGCTCGAACATGGGGCCATTCCTGCGCTACGGCAATTGGGCTGTGGCCAAAATGCTTGAGTATCTGCATAACGGACCCTGTCTGACCGATGTCGGCTGCACGTACAAGCTGTTACGGCGCGACGCCCTGCGCCAGATCGAGCCGCTCTTCACGGTGGGAGGCAGTCACTTCTCGCCTGAATTGATGATGCTGGCGATCCGAACGCGACTCACCTGCGTAGAAATCCCGGTGAACTATCTTCCGCGTACCGGCGATTCAAAGATTACGGGCAGCTTCAAAAAAGCGTTCCGGCTCGGATTGCGCATGATCGCCATGATTGTTCGTTATCGATTCAGGACTTTTCCCAAGGCGATCTCGACGGTCCCGGATTCAGCGGCATTCTCCGGCGCGCGGACGGCTGGTGGGTGAACGGCTAGCGGCGTAATTCGAAATACTTTGTCTCCCCAACCTTGGCAAAGTTCGATCGCACGTAAGAGAGCACAGATTGCGGATAGATGGGCTCATTCAAAGGCTCGAATCCATCCCTCAGGTCGGTTGGCTCGACCTTTTCGACAATCAAGATGATCTTTCCCTTCTGATCGGCAATGCTTTGCTGAAACTGGACGATCATCTTCGGATTCGGCAGCATCTCCTGGTAGGGCCAGTCGATGGGCACTGGGTCGAGCTGCGGGCCCTTCACCCAATACGCGGAAAAACCAGGGATAATCGCGTAAGGCGTTCCGTGCGTCTCGCTGATGGCAAGATTCAGATCGGATAGAAAAGCGTAGGTATTGGGATTGGTGCGGAGAAGGCGGCCGCCTGGCAGAACTCCGTCCAGCCGAGCGGTCAATTCATTTGCCGCCAAATCGCGGTAAATATGGTGATACCTGCCCACACAAAAAGCGACGAGAGTCACCAACGTCAAGAGTCCGAGAGTGAGCGACGAGACGAATCGGTGGCCCGGAAAACTTCCGAAATCCGCAAAGACCACCTGAAGCAGGAAAACGACGAGTATGCCACATGCGAGCGTCGGGAAGTTGAAGCCGTTTGAAATGGTTGCCCCCCAGGCCAGGACGACCGTCAGGAGTCCTGCAATGGCGGCCTGCTTGTTTCCAGATTTGAAGAAAAGGTGAGCCAACGCCGCCCCGAGAGCGAGGCCAAATATGCCGAAGGAAACCGTGTCTGAATAGAGGCGCGATTCGATACTGAGCGCACCCGCGCTCAAAAACAGGGTGGTATATGCCAGCAGATTTCCCACCTCCAAAGCCTTGAACTTTCTTTCGTTGACGAATACGGTTGCGAGCATTCCGATAGCAATTGACGCGAACACCTCCTTCCGCATAAGGAAAGGCTCGATGCCGCGAGCCACAAATCCCCGGGCGGAACCAACTTGAATCAGCAGATCGGGCATGGCCCCAAGAGCCAGCATGGATCCGAGGTACAGGGCGCACGGTAAAATCGACGCCACCCAGTAACGAATTTTTCTCCAGTCCCCGAGCAGGAACAAATATGCGGGGAATACGACAACGAAATTCTGTTTGCAGACAATGGAAATACCGATTAGAAAATATCCGCAGAATTTTGGCAGTGAATTCTGGCGCAGCACCAGCAGCAGCCCGAACGTGATGAAGAACAATCCATCGAATGTGGGCCAAGCCATGACGGGAAACGTGCCTGCCGTAAAGGCGAAGCAAATCAGGCCCAGAAGTATCTTGTGCCAAAAAGCAATTTCCTTTCGCATGAGCCGGGAAAGAATCTGCGGCCAGGCCCATGCGATCAACGCGATCTGTATCCAGGCGACGAATCGGGAGATCCAAAACGTGTAGTCGCCGCCAAACAAAACTTCTGGAGCGTGGAAAAACTCCGAGCCGGGAGTCTGAACCCTGAAGTAGTCCCGATGAGGGACCTGACCGGCCAGAATGCGCCGGCTAAAAGACAAAATCCATCCTTCATCCGTCGGCGAAAAACCCATCCATGAAAATTCGAGTTGGGCGGCAGTGCCCGCGAGGAGCATGGTGAGAAAGAATGCGGACTCCTGGAGGAATTTTCGCCGACGGTCTGGCACCGGCGATTCAACGTGCACTTCGGTCATAGCAGTCCTGTTTCCAATCGCCAAGTCATTGACTGGGCGTCCCTGCTGACAATCTACTCGATCAGGCAAATAGGAAGAACCGATTTCGCCGACTGACTCCTTGAGCCTGCGCCAATCTCGATCTACGGAAACGCGAAACCCATCACTGCCTGTCCCGGTTGCCTGAGTAGGGCCCATGCTAAATCTGGAACGAAATGCTTCGTTCAGACTCTCTCACCACCGCTCGCCGACGTCCCAAAAGCAACTCTTGCGCTCCAATCATTCCACAGACGCGTCCCGTCTTCCGATCCACGACCAACATGTTCATAAGCCCCGTGGTCGCCATTTCTTCCGCGACCGCCCGGCAGGTCTCATCAGAGTAGGCAAAGGTATCGGGCAATGGCTCAAGTGCGTCGCCTGCATCATCTGCGCCGCCAGATACCGGCGCGTTCGTCATCACATCTGCCACACTGACCATTTCGAGAGGGTCAACGCCATACTCCCGCGATAAGTGGTAGCCTCGCCGGCTCAGCTTCTCTGTCAAGATCGAGCGCGGCATAATCAAAGAAGTCACCAGATAGGACGCAGTACACGCCAATGCAAGCGGCATAACTGCCGGCAGGGCATGGGTCAGTTCCAGGGAGAAGAGAATCGCCGTGAGCGGCACACCCAGCGCGCCAGAGAGCATTGCGCCCATGGCCATCAGCGCCCAAAGCGCCTGTGTTTCTCCCGGCATATGCACCAGTTGCGCAGCGGCCTCTCCCAGCGCAGCACCAATCATCAAGATGGGAGCCAACACGCCGCCTGAAGTCCCGGAGCTGAGTGAAAACGCCCACATCAGTGATTTGGCAATGATGAGGCCCAGCAGAAGTGCCACAGGAGCACTCCCGCGAAGGACTTCCGCGATGTTGTCGTAGCCAACGCCGAGTCCCCGCGGGAAGAAAAACCCGCCCAGCCCGATACCGATGCCCCCAATCGCCGGCCACCACATCCAGTGGATGTTATGGCGGCCGCAAAAGTGCTCAAAACCGTCTTCGAAGCCATACATCAATCGGCTCAGCCCTGCCCCGGCGAAGCCGACGAGAATGCCTAGTGGAGCGGCCACGAGGAGTGACTGCTCCAGGTGAATCGCAGAGTGCAGCGTGACGGGGAAGATTGGCCCTGATCCAAGCCAGCGCACACGCAACGCTCCTGCCAGCACACTCGCCACGGCTACCGGGACCAGTGAACGCGGACGCCACTCGAAGAGAAGCAGTTCCACGGCGAGAAGAATCGCGGCAATCGGCGCCGCAAACGTGGCGGACATTCCCGCGGCGGCGCCGGCGACCAGCAGCGTGGTCCGTTCGGCGTCGGTAAGTTTAAGCCACTGTGCGACCAGCGAGCCAAAAGCTCCGCCAGTCATGATGATCGGTCCTTCCGCACCAAAAGGTCCGCCGGAGCCAATGGCGATCGCTGCAGAAAGCGGTTTGAGAACCGCGACTTTGGGATCGACGCGCGCGCCGTTTAGGAGAATTGCCTCAATGGCCTCGGGAATTCCATGGCCACGGATCTTGTCCGAGCCAAAATAGGCCATCAGCCCCACCAGCAGGCCGCCAACGACTGGAACCAGGGTTAAGAGCCACGGGGAAAGCGGCGATCCGGCGGGCCCAACCATCGCCAGGCTCAGCCGATGGTAATAAAAGAAATTTGTTGCGAGCGCGATCGCGCGTAAAAGAATCACAGCAAGCGCCGCAGCTCCAGTGCCGATAACGAGCGATACTCCGGTCAGGAGCCACACCCGATGATCCACGGTAAAGTCGCGCAAAGCAGAGGGCCGCGATCTCATCGGGCCACCGTTCCGGCTAGATCGCGGGAGTGAGCCGCTATGCGCTCCAAAACCCGTGCAAGGCGCGGCGCCAGGTCGTTCAACTCCCGTGCATGATTCCCTGTAAGCCGACTAAGAACCTGCTTGCCTTTGCGCGTAATTCGCAGAATCGCCCGCCTCTTATCCCCGGGGTCCGCAGTTCGCGCGAGCAGGCCTTCCCGCTCCGAGCGATCAACGAGCTCAACCGTGCTGTTGTGCTTCAATCCAAGCCGCTCCGCCGCGTATGCGATTGTCACGGCTGTTCCTTCAGGAGCGCCCGCGACCTGTAAAAGAAGCTGGTGTTGCTTTGGCTGCAGTCCTGATTCCAGCGCGGCACATTCGCTGAAGTGGAGAAAGCGGCGCAGCTCATAGCGGAACTCCGCCAATGTTCTGAGCAACGAATCAGGGGCAGCCTTTGTGGATCGAGTCGCCATATATATATCGTAGCACGATACATATTCAGACAAACTCCACGCATTCAACCAACACAGCGGTCTCTGACAAGGCCGGCTCCTGCAAGCGTAGATGTGGAGCGTATCTTGCCGTTCAAAGCGCCAGCCGAGCAGAACATCGGACTTCTCGCGAACTTGCCAGAATCTTTCGAAAGTTACCCCTCTGGACGTTCTTGCCGGCCAAGCAGGGCCTCATCAGACCTTGAGGGCTATTGACCACGGCACCAACATGACTTTTGTCATGTACCCAAATGCAGATTCTTCGCGCATTGTTGAGAGACAGGGCAAAAAACCCACCATGGGCTTGCGGCCGCGTTTGGCCGGTTCATGAAGCAATGCATGTTCTTGAAGTGAAACTTTTTCCCCCAGGGCTGCGCATCCTCGAATGGTCTTGAGAATCTTTGCCGCGAAAGGCTTGCGGCGACCGGCATGTAAGCGGATCGGCGACCGGATCATCGAGGGAAAGGCGGCACATGCATTCCCCCCAATCGCATTACGCAAAGCAATCGGACGCCAACTATCGCAGACGCGTTGTCCGCGCACTTGTGCTGCTATCGGCTTTCGCGGGACTCGCCGGTTGCACGGAGAAGCCCCCGACCATAAAGCAAGTCGGCGCGCCCACCATCAGTTCCTTCTCCGCCAGCCCGACTTCGATCGTCAACGGTTCGACGACCACGCTAAGCTGGACCGTAGCAGGGGCGACCGACGTCGCCGTCACGCCTGGGACCTTTGCGTCGACTTCCGCGAGCGGGTCGGTGGTTCTGAGCCCGACGGCGACCACTACATATACCTTGACGGCGACGAACACCACAGGCTCCGTGACATCGACGCTGACAGTGACCGTGACCCAGCCGACACTACCCACGATCAGCTCGTTCACAGCCAGCCCCACGAGCGTTAATCTGGGCGGCATCAGCACGCTGAGTTGGACGACCTCGGGCGCGACAACGCTGAACATTGCGCCAGGCAGTCTTTCGTCAACTTCGGCAAGTGGCAGCGTGAATGTGAGCCCCGAGACAACGACCACCTACGTTCTGACAGCGACAAACGCGGCGGGATCGGTGACGGCGTCGGCCAAGGTGACGCTGGCGTCGGCGGGCGGCCCATTGTCCATTACGACAACAAGCTGCCCGGGAGGAACGCAGAACACAGCGTACGCGGGATGCACAATCGCCGCGACGGGCGGGAATCCTCCGTACACTTTCTCGCTGGACGATAGCGGCAACTATCCTCCGCTGCCGGAAGGGCTGACGCTTGACACGTCGTCTGGAGAGATCACGGGGCCGCTGATCGGCGGCCAGGGAACGTACACGCCTGAGATCATCGTGATGGACGCGACTGGCGCGACGGCGAAGGCGCAGATCGCTTTTGCGATGAACGGGAGCAACGCGTTTTTGGCGAATGTCTTTACGCCGGCATCGATCTTCCACCATCGTGTGGATGCGGCGACGACGAACCTGCCCGTGGACACGTCGCCCGCGGCGCCGATGTACAGCGGCTATTTGCCGGAGACGATCAAGCCGTTCTTCGGGAACAATTCGAACGCGCCGTTCCCCAATGGAATTCCGGCGATCGAGGTGCCGGCGAACCAGCCCGATGTTTCAGTAGCGACGACGGTGTATCAGCAGTACTTCACTTCGGGACCGATTCCGGCCTACGCGCCAGTGGAGGGCACGAGCAATTCCAACGGAGACCGGCACGTGCTGGTGTACCTGGAGCCTGGCAACGGAACAAATCCGGCGCTCTATGAGATGTGGCAGGGGATTTACCTGGACGGGCCATGGACAGATTCGTCGAATGCGGAGTGGCCGAATGTTGCGACGGATGCGCTGACGCCGCAGGGACAGGGAACATCGGATGCCGCGGGATTGCCGGTGGGGCCGCTGTTGGCCAATGCCGATGAGGTGATCGGGACGGGCACGCCCACTACACCGAACGGAACCGTGCAGCATCCGATCCGATTTACGCTCAATCATATGTTGAATTACTGGGTGTGGCCGGCCACGGAAACGGCGGGCGTGGGGAGCTGCGACGACGAGCGGCGCGCCGATCTCCGTTGAGAGCGAGAATCTCGCAGGCGACACCGCCGTCAAGCTGCACAATGAGCGGGGCGGCCGGTGAAATTTACCGGCTGAAGGCGTCGGTGGCGACTCCGGCTTGCGCAGCGACAAGCCCGCAGGCTGCGATCATCATTACGGGATTCCGGAATTACGGAATCATTCTGGCCGACAACGGCGACAGCGGCGGTCTGATCGGGACACCCGATGCGCGCTGGAACGACGCCGATCTCTCGTGCCTGACGAGCCTGACGCTTTCTGACTTTGAACCGGTCAATGTGTCGAGCCTGATGGTGTCGAACGATAGCGGGGCGACAAATCACTAGCGAAAAGGAAGCGCCTCGCGCCTGTGATCCAGGCGCGAGGACGCACTTGATCAATTGCTAGGCGCTGTATCGAGCGCCGAGTAAGGCTACCTGCGGTCTTCCTTTGTGGCCGGCTTCCTTCATCACCGGCGGGACCTCGGGGTCGGAGACAAAGCCCTGCCAGCCCTTCTCATCCCAATCGAAGATGACCCAGACACGATCGGCTTCGTTGGGGTCGCGGAAAACGAGCGCGCCTTTTGAGCCGTGCTGCTTGCGCTTCTCGGCGCCCTTGGTTGAAAAGATTGTCAGGAAGCGATCGAAATCCTCGATCTGTGTTGTTGCGAGTATCATCTCTTCTCTCCTTAGCATGAATTGTGGTTGAGCTTCTCGGGAATTCGATTCAGATTCAGGCCGTGAGGACCTTCTCCGCTTCGTTTGCGATTTGCACCCGCTCTTTGGGGTCGATGACGCCGAGGTTCTTGACGATGTTGAAAACACCGTTCTTGGCCTGGGCGATGTACATGTTCATGCGAACGTGATGCTGGCCGGGAACCATCTCGGCAGGGCCGCCAGGGCCGTCGGCGATTTTTGCGTGGTCGAGTGCGCGAATGACGGCTTCCTGCGAGAGCGAGCCCGCTTCTTTCACAGATGCGGCCCACAGGCACAGGCCCCGATACAGGCCTGAACACGCGCCGCCCGCGGTGAACAATGCATTACCGGGAAAGAGCCGATCGTACTCGGCGAGCAATCCGCGGCTGAATGGATCGGTTACGGTCTGGTAGTAGTCGAGGCAGTCTGTACACGCCTTCAAGGTGGGCAGCCGGGATCGCGTTCAGAAAGTTCTCGTCCATGTAGGTGCAGACCAAGTGTCCGCCGCGCTTGGAGAAACCTGATTTGTGAAGCTCTTCGAGGAAGGGCCCGACGCCTGGGGGAACAATGGTGTTGAAGACGACCTCCGCGCCGGTGGACATGATCTTGCTGACGGTTTCGCGATAGTCCGCGCGATCGAGCGCGAAGTACTCTTCTCCAACGATCGATCCACCGCTGGCCGTGACCAGGCTCGGCGAACTTTCTTGTTCATTACCTGCGGCCAGATGTAGTCGGCCGAAGGCAGATAAAACTTTTTCGCGCCGGTTTTGCGCATGAGCCAGGGAATGAGCGGCTCAACCTGCTGCGCAGGAACCGGGCCTGTGCAGAAGATGAGCGGGTCGTTCTCCTCGCCTTCGTATTGCTCGGGGTAGATGTAAAGAGTCTTGCCCTTTTCGACGGCAGGCCCCTTGATGGCCTGGCGTGTGGAGTCTGTAGATGCCGCCGAGAATCACATCTACTTGATCTTGCTCGACGAGTCTGGAAGCTGCTGCTGCGGCAACGCTGTCCGCGGTAGCGCCGTCTTCAATGAGAAGCTCGATCTTACGACCCAGCAAGCCGCCTCTGGCGTTGATGTCGTTGACAACCATTCGGGCGACGTTTGCATTGGCGATGCCGGCGAACGAAAGGGGACCCGTCTGGTCTGCGATGACGCCGACCTTGATGGGCCGGCTGGCTGAAGTGGATTGACTCATGGCATTCTCTCCTGGGTGAACTGGTGAATGTTTGAAGTAGTTGAATTTTCCGCTTGACCACCGACCCTGAAAGGTGATCGATTGAGAACCAGTAATACCCCGTAACAATTGGGCCCCGCATCGGGAGAACTCCCCATTTTTGAGAAACCGCTTCGTTTAGGTGAATTTGTTGCCACTTTGGCATTGGCGCAGGACAATGCGTTCGGCCAGCCGCTGGAGTCGCAATTACGTTCCTGCCTGCTGGCCGCCTGGATATGCGAGGCGGCGGGATTCGAGAAACCCATGCGCGACACTGTCTATTGGGTCGCGCTGCTCAGGTATGTGGGCTGCACAGGCCACGCGCACGAGGTGGCTACGGTCTTCGGCGACGAGATCGCCATTCGCGCGCAAACGCTGATCCATGATGCCGCCAATCCCGCCGAAGTGATGCACGACGTTGTGGCTTTTGCGACGGCCGGCCGCTCGAAGGAAGAGGCCGAGCAGATCGTGCAGATGATCCAGCAGACCGCTCACGAGTGGGCGGTGCACAACTTCAAATCCGGGTGCGAAGTGGCGGACATGCTCGCGCAGCGGCTGGACTTCGGCCCTGCTGTTCGCCATGCGCTGCGCTTTACATTCGAGCGGTGGAATGGCAAAGGCTTTCCTGCGCACGCGAGCGGCGAGCAAATCCCGTTGCCGATGCGTGTGGTGCATTTGAGTCAGGACATGGAGGCAATCGGGCGGTTATTTTCGCCGGCCAAGGCCATCGAAGCGGCCCGCGATCGTCGCGACCGAACTTACGACCCGGCACTTGTCGATGTTTTCGTGGCACACGGTGCGAGCTGGTTCGATAAGCTCTCCAGAATTGAGCCTTGGGATGCGGTACTCGCCCTCGAGCCGGAACCACGTCGCCCGCTGGGCGGGGAAGCCCTCGACAACGCTCTGATGGTGGCGGCGGACTTTATCGACTTGAAATCACCGTACATGGCCGGCCATAGCCGGAGATGCGCGGAATTGAGCGCCGAGGCCGCACGCATGCTTGGCTTCGCCGAAGAAGCCGTAACCGCAGTACGCAGGGCCGCCTTGGTACATGACTTTGGGACTACCGCGGTCTCAAACTCCATCCTCGACAAGCGTGGCTCGCTCACGCGCGCCGAATTCGATCGCATCGAGCTTCATCCCATGCTGACCGAGCAGATGCTGCGCCGCTCGCCGGCGCTGGCAATACTGAACCCGATGGCCGCCGCGCACCACGAAAAATGCGACGGGTCCGGCTATCACAAGCGGACTCGCGCCGGGCGAGATGGTGGAGGCGAAGCGGCGGACCTCGGGGGCTGCGTGATGGCGGCAACAGAAATCTACATCGGAATGACATCCGAGCGGCCGCACCGCGAGGCTTTCTCCGCGGCCGACGCCGCGGAAGAATTGCGCCGGCTTGCTTCGCAGGGATTGTTGGAAAAGAGAGCCTGCGCAAGCGGTGCTCGCGGCTGCAGGCCACGCGAACGAAAAAACCAACGCCCTCAGCCGTGCGCAGAATCCGGGCGGGCTTAGCCACCGCGAAGTGGATGTGCTGCGTCTCGCGGCGCGTGGATTCACGACACAGGAGATCGCCGACCGCCTGTTTATCGCGCCCAAAACGGCCGATCACCATATCCAGCATATTTACAACAAGATCAACGTATCGACGCGCGCCGCAGCCGCACTTTGGGCAATGCAGAATGCGGTGGTTCAGTAAGGGGCGACTGTCCCGATCTCGGGGTTAGTGCGTGGGCGGAACATAGTCGGCCGGCAAAGCTGCGCCAGAGCCGAAGAAGAAGTCCTCCATTTGCTCCACGAGAAACTGCTGCGCCTGGGGCAGCCATGGCTGCAGGCGGTACTCGTTGAGCAGCATCTTCTGGCGAGCGAGCCACTCGTCCCAAGCCGCCTTGGAGACGTTCTTATAAATCCTCTGGCCAAACTCCGAGTCAAAAGGCGGCTCGTCGAGACCTTCCATTTCCTTCTTGTAGCGAACGCAAAAGACGGTGTGCGCCATAAAAATTGCTCCCGAATACCATTGTAATTGGAGGAACCAGCGGCGCCATGATGTGAGGAGAATGTAAATTCTCTTGACAACGGGATGGGCGGCGGGTTGTTCTATCTGCACCTTGCTTAGCGCCCGCGGCCTCAGGTGTCGAGTTCCCGGTGCGTGGACCGTGCGCAAAAGTGAGCATGTCCCCCTTGCCCTTCAACCGTTTTCCCTGAAAAGGAGAAGCACCTATGGCTGATGAACCTAACACAGCAGCGGCAGCTAGCTCGGGACTTTCGGAGGATGCTGCCAGCGGTCTCGCTTATCTGACGGTTATACCGGCGATCGTTTTTCTGATCGTCGCGCCGTACAACACGAATCCGAAGATCAAGTTCCACGCATGGCAGAACATCTTCCTCACGATCGGATGGTTTGCATGTTCCGTCGTGATGATCATTCCAATTCTCGGCTGGATCGTGGGTGTTCTGGGCGTGCTGACCCTCTTCGTTTGCTGGCTCATCGCCATCATCCAGGCGTTCCAGGGGAAGAGATTCGTCATCCCGGTCATCGGGGCCATAGCCGCGAAGCAGGCGGGCGCGTAATTAGCCGCAGCCGGGCGTATTGGCCCGGCTCCTGATCGAGATTCATCGCCTTCTGCCCTTCCTGAATCGCCGCTTGTTCCCTCCCGGGGCCTGCGGCGATGAGTTTTTGCGTTTGTTCTTCTTCGATTTCGAAGAAGGCGGCGCGGCCCTTTTGCCGGTGAGCGGCAATTCTTCTTCCACCAAGGCAAATTGGAGCTTGCGTTCCTGCGCAAGCACGCGATCGAGGATGACCTGGACGCGATCGCCCGCGCGAAACCGGCGGCCGGAGCGCTCGCCGATGATTTCATGCGTGTTCTCGCGCCAGGTGTAGCGGTCGGCCCGGAGAGTGTCGATGGGCACGAGTCCTTCGACGAATAGATCGGTAAGTTCGACAAAGAGGCCGAACTTGGCGGGATTCAGGACGAGAGCCTGCAAACTCATCGCCGACCCTGTCCTGCATAAAACGAACTTTTTTCCACTCGATAAGTTCCCGCTCGGCTTCCGCGGCGCGGCGCTCGGTGTAGCTGGTCTCCTCGGCAATCTCTGCGAGTTCGGATAAAGGCAGCGGAGCTAAGGGAGTTGGCGGGGCTGGCGCAGTTAGCGGTGCCAGGGACGCTTGGTGCCCCGCCCTAGGCGCAGACACAGAAGCGCGCTGAGGTTGGGGCACCCCAGACCCGGAATGGCCTTCGTTTGGGTGCGACCACGGCGAATTGAGGCGCGAGGCGGTGACGCTGCGATGGCCGGGGACACCGGCGCGCAGTAGAGTCTTTGCGATTCGATGCACAATGAGGTCGGGATAACGTCGGATCGGCGACGTGAAGTGCGTATAAGTGGGCGCGGCGAGCGCGAAGTGGCCCTCGTTCACCTCGGAGTAGCGGGCCTGCGAGAGGGAGCGCAGCATGAGGTAGCTGAGGATGCGCTCTTCCGGCTTGCCTTCGATGCGCGCGGCGAGTTTCTGGTACATGCGCGGGGTGACGGCGATGTCCTCTGGCACTTCGTGCTGGCGGGGATTGCGGCCCTGTCCGCGGGATTCGCGGCGCTCACCGCGGGTAACGACACGCTTGACGGGAAGCGGTCCGAGACCAAGCGAATAACCGAAGCCGGCGGCGAGCTCTTCGAACTGGACGACGCGGCGCGGGTCGGGCTTCTCGTGAATGCGGTAAAGCGAGGGGACGCCGAGATCCTCAAGCCAGGTGGCAACGCACTCGTTGGCGGCGAGCATGAATTCCTCAATCAGGCGATTGGCCCAGGTGCGCTCGGCGCGGGTGACGCCGCGCATCTGGCCGTTCTCGTCGAACTCGATGACCGGCTCGGGCAAATCGAAGTCGATGGAGCCGCGCTCTTCACGGCGCCGATTCATGAGGACGGCGAGTTTTTTCATCCTTTGAAATTCAGGAACCAGCGAGGAATAGCGGGCGCGCATTTCCGGGTCGCCCTCAATGATGGAGTGAACCTCTGTATAAGTCATGCGCGCGGCGGAACGGATGACGCCTTCGACGACTTCGAAGCTCTCGATATTCCCTGCGGCATCGAGTGCATGATGCAGCTGAGCACGAGGCGGTCTTCGTTGGGACGAAGGCTGCAGATGCCGGTCGATAGCTCGTGAGGAAGCATGGCGATGGCGCGATCGGGGAAATAAACGCTGGTGCCGCGGATGCGGGCTTCGAGATCGAGGGCCGAGCCGGGAAGGACGTATTCGGATACGTCGGCGATGTGAACCTGAAGCTCATAGCCGCCTTCGGCATGCTCGCGGACGAGGACCGCGTCGTCAAAATCGCGCGCAGTCTCGCCATCGATGGTGACGATGGGGAGCGAGCGGAAGTCGGCTCTGCGGGCGGCGATGTCCTGATCGAAGTGCGAGACGCGGCGCGCTTCAGCAAGGACGGCTTCGGGAAAGATCCGCGGAAGCTGATGCTTGCGGATCATCATTTCCACGTCGACACCAAAGTCATCGGGCGAGCCGAGAACTTCAATCACGCGGCCGATGGGAGGGCGCGTGGGCGTGGGCCAACTGGTGATCTCGACGTCGACGACGATGCCGTCCTCCGGACACTCAGCGCTTTCGAGTCCTCGAGAAGAGTGTGCTTCTCGGCCAAGAACGCGATGAGGCGTGGATGGCCCGGAGGCGGGTGGAATCTCCGCGCCCGGCGGAATCACGATGGGCTGGTTCATGCGGTCGTCGAAAGGAATGACAACATTGTTGCGGCCGCGATCTTCACGCGCCAAGCGAAACGCGCCGACGACGGTGGGGTTGCGGCGCTCGAGAATTTGGACGACGCGGCCCTGCATCCGGCCATCGGCTTTGGGAGGGTCGAGCTCGACCAGAACCTGGTCGCCCTGCATAGCGGCATTGATCTCACTGGGCGGAATAAAGATATCTTCCACCGCACGGACTATGACCCGTCCGTGGGGACCCCGGGCAGCGTCGCTCTGGGCTGCGCCTGGCCGGCGATTTGGGCGGACAAAGCCATAGCCGTCGCGGTGTAAATCGAGGCGGCCGGCGACAAGATTCTCACGCGATGTGTCGCGGGGAAGGCTCCAGTGCTCGCGGTCAGGCTGGATGAGGTGGCCCCGGACGGTGAGCCGTGCCAGTTGTTCGAGGAGGAGGCGCCGCGGCCTCCCGCCGGGGAGCGAAAGCTCGCGGACCAACTGCTTATATCCGGCCTTTTGGCCGGGGGAGGCGGCGATCCTGGCGAGCAACTCGCGATCGGTCATACGCCAAGACTAGAGCATGCCCTTCACTTTGGGGCGACCTCAGGATGACTTTGGAGTCCGGCGCTTGCACACAGAACACGGAGTTGCCGTAGAATGGGTTTGCGCATCATCCTGGCAGAGCCGGAAAATTGATTCGACCGATTCCCGGCCGCGCAGGAGATGGCCGCAGCGTGAGCAGCGGCAAGCAGAATTATTGATTTTGGGTTCGAGCCATCGCCCTTGCCTTGGCATCCCCCCAGTCCTGAAGCGGACAGAATAGGAAGAGAACCTTGAGCGCAATGTGGAAACCAAGCCAGACTGGATCTTCGATCCCAAATCCTACGCCGGAGCCGCAGCACACGCCGCCCCCGGCACACGTGCCTGAAACACCCGCCAGAATGCAAGCTGGAAACGCCGAACAAGCGACGCTCGGCAAAAGCCTGTTCATCAAGGGCGAGATTACAGGTTCGGAATCTTTATATATTGACGGCAAAGTGGAGGGCGCAATCAACCTTCCCGGAAACCGCGTAACGGTGGGACGCAACGGCCAGGTCGGAGCCAACATCACCGCTCGCGAGGTGGTGGTGCTGGGCAAGGTGAAGGGCAACGTCTCGGCGACCGACCGCGTGGACATTCGCGCGGAGGGGTCGCTGCATGGCGACGTAGCGGCGGCGCGCATCAGCATTGAGGACGGCGCGTTCTTCAAGGGGGGCATCGATATTCGCAAGCCCGACTCGAAGCCGTTGCAGGCGACCGGGACTTCGGGTCCGGTTGCAGTCCCGGGCTCTGCGCCGTCGATTCACGAGGCTCACAACAGCTAAGCCGGCAGTTACCCGCGTTCGAGCCAATCTTCGCATCGAGCACAAGCGCTTCCGCGTAATGGGAAGCGCTTGTGCTTTTTGGGGGTCGATTGGAATGCAGATGGGCCAGGTCAGGCCGCAAGCAGATCAAAACGTTGCGAGAAATTTAGATGAGCCGGAGGCGGCGCAGGGCAACGCGGGGCAGCGCCGAGCCGGATTTTTCGAGGACCCACATGGTGACGGCGGTCCAGACTGCGATGCCGCCGATGAGAATCGCGGTGTCGGCGATAGACCGGGCATGTTGAAGGTCAGCCAGGCGCGGCAGATGGTGGAACAGGGCGGAAAAGGTCCAGGCGACGAGCCCCGCGGCCGCGCCACCGGCGACAGCCGATAGAAGACAGCGCCCCATTTCGGCATAGTCGAGGCTGGCGAGAGATACCATGCGGCGCTTGTGCAAAAGCAAAGCGATGGTGAGTGTCTGGAGCGCGATACCGGCATCAGATGCCAGCGCCAGACCCATGGCACCACGCCAGTGGAAGAGCACGTCATAGAGGGGCAGGGAGACGATCGTAACAATGGTACTGGCGACCATGGGCACGAATGTGTTTCCGGCGGCGAAGAAGGCGCGCGAGTAAATGGCCTGCGCCGACCAGAGGAAAAGTGAAACCGAGAAAACAGCGAAATAGGCGGAACACAGGCGCGCATCGTCTGGTGAGAAACGGCCGCCGGTAAAAACCAGATCGATGGCAGGCCAGCCCAGCGCCACCATGATGGAGGCTGAGAGAAGACCGAGCGCGGATACACGAGATACCGAATCAGCGACGCCGGTGGCGAATTCGAAACGGCGATCGCGTGTCCACAAGGTTGCGAAGAAGGGCAAGGAGGCGGCGCCAGCGGCCTGTGCCAACACGGACATGGGCGCGGTAAAGACCTGTTTGGCGTAGCTCATCAGCGAGACAGCACCGCCGATCCGTGACGCGAAGTGGGCAATGATCCAGTTGTCGGCAGTGACGAGCGAGACGCCGGCCATGAGCGGCAAAGAGAGGCGCACCCATTCGCGCAGGCCCTGGTCGTGCCAATCGAGAATGAAGTGGTAGCGCGTCCCGGCGCGGTGAGCGAAAAACCAATTCAGCAGGAAAGGTCCACACACGGCGCCAGCTACAGTGCCGATGGCCAGCGATGGGACGCCTATTTTTCTGACGAGCAGTACGCCGCCTACGATGGTGCCGAGGCCGTAGACAAGCGGCGCGACGGCCTGCACGTTGAACTGCTTGCGCACCAGAAGCACCGCACCAAAAACACCGCCGGCAAAGAAACACAATTGAGCGGGCAGCAGAATGCGCGTGAGCAGAACGCAGATTGCGGCCTTGTGCGGGTCGAAGCCGTTGAACCACCAGTGCACGTACCAGGGAGCAAAGATTTCGGCCAGAACAATGGCGGCGCCGAGGACCAGGTACATGGTGGTAAGAATCACCGAGAGCGAGCGCTCGCCATCGGCATCGCGGCCCTGCTCGTGATAGCGCGTGAGAATCGTGACGAAAGTGATGGATGCGGCGCCGCCGACGAGGAAGTAGGAGATCATGTCGGGCAGAACGAATGCAGCGTTGAGAGCGTCGGCCTCAACACCGCGCCCGAAGAGCCAGACGATGTACTTAACCCGCACCAGCCCGATGATGCGCGAAAGAAACGTGGATACCATGAGCACGACGGTTGCGGAAAAGACGCTGTGCCTGTGAGAAGGATGGAGAAGGCCGCTCAATCGCTGCCACGATGACTGCGGCGCCGGCGGGGTTCGAACCTCAGCAGCGAGTTCCAACTGCTCAGGATTGCGATCTGAGGGCACGGTAGTCACTGCTGTCGATTCTACTGGGGTACAGCAGCCGACGGCGACGCGGATTTTCAGGCGGCGCGAGTATGCTGTTGCCATGAGCTACTGCGCGCGCCGGGTTTTTGCCTGCGTCCTGCTGGGGGCGCTTTCCGGGGTGGTCGCTACCAGCCAGACGATTCACTCACGCGGCGGATTTACGCTTCCGCCTCCTCCAGATGTTGAGGCTGTTCCGGTAACAGACAATTACTTCGGGACAAAAGTTGTCGACGACTACCGGTGGCTCGAAACCCCAGGCAGCCCGGAGACCAAGGCGTTCATCGATCAGGAAAATGCCTACACGCAGCGCTATATGGAACAGGCGCGCATTCGCCCGCAGATCAACGACGACATGGACGCGCTGGAGCACGTGAGCAGCTGGGCGGTGCCTATCCAGCGCGGAAACGACCTGTTCTTTGAAAAGATGCTGGCGGGCGAAGAGCAGTCCTCGATTTATGTACGCCACGGCTGGGCGGAGAAAGACAAGCGTCTCATCGATCCGGCACAGTTCAGCCGCGATCCCAACACGTCAGTGAGCCTGGCGGACGTTTCCCGCGACGGATCGTTGGTCGCCTACGAAGTACGCCAGGGTGGGGAGGATGAAAGCACTGTGCGCGTCCTCAATGTGAAGACAGGTAAGACGCTGGAGGACGAGCTACCGCGCGGGATCTATCTGAGCGTTGCTTTTACCCCGGATGGCAAGGGTGTCTATTACTCGCGCATGGACCAGAAGGGAACGCTGATTTACGAGCACGAGTTGGGTGCGAGGATTTCGCATGACTCCCTGGTGTTCGGGCGGGAGTTTCGGGGCGAGACGTTAGGACCGAACGATTTGATGGAAGCCTCCCTCTCGGACGACTATCGCTATCTGGTGGTCCAGATCGACCGCGGCGTGCCGGCGAAGCGCGTGGACATCGTGTACCGCGACCTGACCAGGCCGGCGTCGTACTTTGAGGTTCTGATCTGGGGCGTGGACTCGCGATTCTCAGCCGACTACGTGAAGGGTGTGTGGTACGTGAGCACGGACTACAAGTCGCCCAACTGGCGAATCATGAAGGCTGATCCGGGCATCATGCCCGATGCGTGGACGACAGTCGTGCCCGAAGGGCCAGATGCAATTGATGGCTTCAACATTGTGGGCAGCAAAATCTATGTCAACCATCTGCACGATGTGAAGTTGAAAACCGATATCTACACGTTGGACGGGAAACCGGCGGGAAGCGTGGAACACCAAGGCATCGGGATGGCAACCACTTTAGCCGGACGCGCCAACGATCGCTACGGCTTTTACAGTTTCGAGTCGTTCATTACGCCGCCCACCATCTTTCGCGTGGATACGCTGACGGGCAAGCAGGAGATATTTGCGCAGCCAAAAGTCCCATTCGATTCCAGCCAGTATGAACTGAAACAAGTTTTCTGCACGTCGAAAGACGGCACGAGGGTCCCGATGTTTATTGCCGGGAAAAAGGGATTGAAGCGGGACGGAACGGAACGGTTGCTGATGACCGCGTACGGGGGATTCAACATCAGCATGCTTCCGGAGTGGAGACCGATGTACGCGTGGTGGCTCGAGGAGGGCGGATGGTTTGCGTTGCCCAACCTGCGCGGAGGGAGCGAATACGGCGAGCGATGGCATGAAGCGGGAATGTTCGAGAGGAAACAGAATGTGTTCGACGATTTCTACGCCGCGGCAGAGTATTTGATCGCAAATAAGTACACTTCTCCGGAACATTTTGCCATTCTTGGCAGATCGAACGGCGGTCTGCTGATGGGCGCGGCGATGACCCAGCGACCGGACCTGTTCGCGGCGGTGGATTGCGGGTATCCTCTGCTGGACATGCTGCGCTACCAGAGGTTCGAGCAAGGGCCGCACTGGATGACGGAGTACGGATCGGCGGATAAAGAGAATCAGTTTCAGTACCTGCTCAAATACTCGCCCTACCAGAACGTGAAAAAGGGCACGGCTTACCCGGCAGTGCTTTTTTTTACCGGAGCCAGCGACACGCGGGTGGACCCGCTGCACGCTCGGAAGATGGCTGCGCTCTTGCAAGCGGACTCCTCCAGCGGAAGGCCCGTGCTGCTGCATTACAGCGTGTCGGGCGGCCACTCGGCGGGGGTTGGCGTCGAACAGAAGATTCAGGATGCTACGGACCAGCTGACTTTTCTGTGGACGGAAACGGGACAACCTTCTGCACCGAAGTGAGACTGGCGATCACGGCCGGCACCATGAGGTCACACGCTGAAATTGTCCGGGCGTAACCTCATGTCGCTCGAAGACCCTCCGATAAGTAAGGTACAGAACCGGAAAGTGTGCCGAGTGGCGCGCCCGCTTTGGCTTCGCCCACAGTAGGCCGTCGAGTGTTGAAACGGGGGCGTGCCGGCATCGGCATCGCCATTTTTGACGAACGATCATCCGCGGGTTGCCGCGGCCCGTCAGAGGCGTTGACGCAGGCGCGGAGGGGCCCGGAGCAGGAATGCCACAAGCAGAATTGCAGACCGGCGGAATCGATTGCCAGGAAGAGAGCGCCCGGCTGTCGGCGTTGGCTTCAACGGGAGTTCTCGATTCCGCGCCGGAACCCAACTTCGACGCCATCACGCGCCTGACCGCCGAGTACTTTAAAGCCGACACGGTGCTGCTGGAATTCGCCGACGAAAGCCGTGTATGGGTCAAATCCTACTGGGGCGAGCCCGTACGGGAACTTCCGCGCAAGCGTAGCGTGTTTGAATTGGTGCTGGCGGAGGATGGGCCGGTCGTGGTGTCGGACGTGTCGAAGCATCCCCTCTTTGCCGGCAGCCGGCTGATGGTTCGGCGGCTTGAGGTCGCGTCCTTCGCGAGCGCTCCCATCCGTTCAGGCGACGGCAGAATTCTGGGTGCGCTTGCAGTCTTTGCGCACCAGCCTCGACGGCAAATGGCAGTAGAGGAACTGCGCATGCTGGAGAGCCTGGCCGATATCGCGGCCAGCCAGCTGGAACTGCGCCGGATGCGCAGAGCCTTCCGCGGAAGTCATGGGCGGCATTCGCACGCTCCCGAGCGTGTGACCGGGATCTGGCCACGCAAGTCGGACCTGCGGCAGGCGCTGGACAAGCGCCAGTTTGTTCTTTTCTACCAGCCGGAGGTCGAATTATCCACGCGCAGGATTGTGGGCCTCGAGGCTCTGATCCGCTGGCAGCATCCCGAACGGGGATTGGTTCCACCCATGGACTTCATTCCTCTGGCGGAATCGAGCGGGCTCATCCTGCCCATCGGCGATTGGGGATTATCGGAGGCATGCGGCCAAATTCAGAGGTGGTGCCACGAGGACCCCGAGAATGGGGCGCCGCGGGTCTGCGTGAATCTTTCCGCCCGTCAGTTCGCGCGCGAAGGGCTGGCCGACCACGTAGAGGCACTGTTGCGCCAGTCCGGGATTTCGAGCCGGCTCCTCGGCCTGGAGATGACCGAGTCAAGCTTCATCTCGGACAATGGCACGCCCCAGGAAGTGCTCATCAGCTTGCGGCGGCTCGGAGTGTCGCTGTTGATGGACGATTTCGGCACCGGCTACAGTTCGCTGCATCACCTGCATTCCCTGCCTTTCGACGCACTCAAGATCGATCGCTCGTTTGTTTCGCGCATGACGGGGGGAAGCGAACAGCCATTACAGATTGTGCGCACCATCGTGGAATTGGCACGCGTGCTGGGAATGGATGTGGTGGCGGAAGGAATCGAGACGCATGAGCAATATGCGCTGCTTCGCGAGTTGGGCTGCCGATTCGGGCAAGGATTCCTCTTCTCTCGTCCCGTCACGGCAGAAACCATCAGTGAGATGTTGCGGCTGCCCGGACGCGTTTTGCCGGAGCCGGTAGATTTCGCAGCCGCTTCGGTCGAGGGCAAGTCGGAAGTGCGGCGGTAACCGCATGCCGAAACGGGATTGGCGCAAGGGCCGCTCCTGAGTTGGGAACCACGTGACTGCCGGATGAGAAGAATCTCAGGGCTGCGAGCGTGAGACGCCTTATGCTCCATTGCATGCCCCAACCGGCCCCGAGTCCAACCTCCATTGCTTCCGCGAACTTTGCCGGGCTTCTGGCCGCGATTGCGTCGCCTCCAACCCAAGATGCGGCCCCGGCGAACATATCGAGTGGGAGCGAACTGGGCGACGACGTAGTGACGCTGAGCTACGATCGCGCGTTGCGCACGCACGCCCGATACAAACCGCCGGATCGCGTGGATTGGCAGCCGGAGAGTGCGCCACGAGCTGCCGAAACCCTGGCTCCGCCGGAGAATCAAGCGCAACAAAATGTGCGGGATGGCGATCTTCGCACGACAAGCGTCACCGTTCGCCTGAGTAAGGCCGAATGCGCGAGCCTGCATCAGCGTGCCGCGGAAGCGGGACTGACGGTTTCGGCGTATTTGCGTTCGTGCACAATAGAGGCTGAGGCGCTCAGGGTGCAGGTGAAGGAAGCGCTGGCGGGAATGCGGTCAGCAACGACCCAGGGGATCGATGGGCCGGGAAGCCGAGGCGCTGGCGCAGTCCGTCAACAAGCTTACGGGGAAGTCCGGTTGAGCCGCTTACTTGGGCGAATAGGCAAGCTATGCCTTGGAATCTCCATTAGCAATCGTGCTTAAGCTGTGCCCGAATCACGGGTACATTCTGAAAAATGCTCCAATTTGCGCGATTCCAGCGAGACGCACAGGTATAACTGAAAGCGTGGCCAAATCGCACAATGAGCCTAAAGCCGACGCATGAACACGCACATACCCTCGATATCCGAGATTGAAGAACAGGCACGGAGGCTCGCCCCACGCCTCAACACAACGCCAGTCCACGAGTGGCGCACGCCGCTGAAGGACCGCCTGATTGGCGATGACACAAAACCTCTGCTGAAACTTGAACTGTTTCAAAAAACAGGTTCGTTCAAGGCACGCGGCGCTCTCACTGTCATGGATCATCTGTCGCCGGAGCAGAAAGAGAATGGCGTCGTTGCCGGCACCGGCGGAAACCATGGCATCGCGGTCGCATTCGCGGCTCGGAACGCAAACGTCAACGCAAGAATTGTCGTTCCGCAAACCATCAATCCTTTTCGGTTGCGAGCGATCCAGGATTATGGCGCCGACGCCATTGAGGTCGACAACATTTCTCTCGTTCTGAGCGAAATGAGGCGCATCGCTGAAGTTGAACACCGCACCATCATGCATCCTTTCGAGAATCCTTTGATCACGCTCGGTACGGGAACGCTGGGCCGCGAGTTCCTGAATCAGGCTCCCGATCTCGATGCGATCCTCGTCCCCATTGGGGGCGGGGGACTAGCGTCAGGCGTGGCATGCGCCGTGAAGCAGATTCATCCTCGCTGCAAGGTTTATGGAGTTGAACCGGCAAGAGCCAATGTGATGACCCTGTCTCTGAAAGCAGGTCATCCGCTCACTTTGCCCAATGGTCCCAGAAGTATCGCGGACTCCTTGTCTGCACCGTGCACAGAGCCATATAGCTTCTATCTTTGTCAAAGATTCCTCGACGACGTGGTCCTGATCGAAGATGACGAAGTGAGAAACGCGATGAGGATTTTGTTTGAGGATTTGAAACTTGCGGTCGAGCCGGCCGGAGCGGCTGCAACGGCGGCATTACTGGGTCCGCTAAAGGATCGGTGCAAGGGCTTGCGGATTGGGGTGATTGTCTGCGGAGCAAATATCGATCTTCAGACCTTCCATGCCCTGTTGAACTAATTGCTCACGAGGTCATTCGGCCTCAAGCACCAGACACTTCAGGTATTCCGTCTCGGGCAGGTTGAGCACGACCGGATGGTCCGGAGCTGCGCCGCGGCGCTCCAGCAAGCGCACTCGGCGCGATGCGTCGGCCGCAGCGGCAGCAACTGCACCTTCAAGATCGGCCCAGGCCACATGATGCGAACAGGAGCAGGTGATGAGAAGCCCGCCGGGGCGCAGCATCTTGAGCGCGCGCAGATTCAGCTCCTTGTAGCCGCGTAGCGCGCCCTCAACGGCGCGTTTGGATTTGGCGAACGCGGGCGGGTCGAGGACGATGACGTCGAATTGTTCGCCAGCCTGCGACCAGTCGCGGAGAATCGCGAAGGCGTCGGCCTCGATCCAGTCGACCTCGGCCCATTTGACTTTGGAATCGCCGCGCGAGCGATTGGCCTGGAGATTGCGCTCCGCCACTTCGAGCGAGGCACGCGAAACGTCAATGCCCGTGACTTGGCGGCAGACCTGGGCGAGATGAAGGGCGAATCCACCCTGGTAGCAGCAGACATCAAGCGCGCGGCCGCGCGATGCGGACCCTGGGGCGCCAAGGCGCTCGGCCCAGTCGCGTGCAGCGGCGTAGTTGGTGCGCTGGTCAAGGAATGCGCCCGTCTTCTGTCCGGCATTCGCGTCGTAGTGGAAAGCGAGGCCGTTCAAGTGAAACTCTGTGGCGGTAGCCGGTTTTCGAGGATTGGCGAGCCAGAGCGGATCGAGGCTCGGCGCTGGCAGGGCCTCCAACTCGCGGATTCGTGGATCGGGACGCTCGTGAATCGCCGCCGGCGAGAGCTCCTCGCGCAGAACGCGGACGCACGTTTCGCGCACGCCTTCGGCGAGCAGGCCTTTGGCCAGGAACTGCAGGATCACGAGGTCGGCATATTTGTCGGCGATCAGGCCAGGCAGTTCGTCGGCTTCGCTGAAACACAGGCGGCAGGCATCATTGGCGGGGCTAAGGAGCGGTTTGCGGCGGGCGATGGCCGCACGCAAGCGCGACGCGAGCAGCTTGAGCCAGGCAGGTTGGTCGAGGGATTCGCGCGAGACGAGGCGCAGCGCGATCTGAGACGAGGGGCTGTAAAGCGCCGTGCCCAGAAGCAGTCCGCGTTGATCGGCGACGGGGATCAACGCTTGTTCTGGATTCGGGAGATTCACTGACACGACGTCGGAAGCGTAGACCCAGAGATGGCCGGCGCGAAGCCGATCTGATGCGCGGCGGCTGATAACAGCGCCGGGCCAGGCGAGGTGGGCATGGCTTTCCGCAACGGCCGGACGCGCTGCCTGGCGTTGCGCGCTTGCGGCTTTCGGCGAAGCAACGCGGGGCGTAGCCGGCGCCTCCTTGGGCCGCGACGAGCGCACTCCAGGCGCAGCAACGCGCTCACGTGTTGAGGCGGGAGCGGCAGGCGCTGTTTCGCGATGCACCCTGGGTTTTGCGCCAGCCTTCGAATTGTCCCGTTTCGCCATCGACGCCCATTTCCAGTATCAGGCCTGGAAATGGGAGTAGAACCGCGGGCTCTTACTTTGCCTGCAACGTCCGCAGGTACTGACTCAGATTGTTGATCCGCAGAACCTTCAAATCCTGCGGAACATCGGCGGTATCCATGCTCCTGAAAAGCGGTCCCCACACAGGCATCTGTGCCGTGCCGTGCGACGGATTGACCGCGCCGAATTCGAGCACCGACATGATGTGCGTGGAGGGAAACTTCCCCCCGTTGTTCTTGCTCAGGAGCGCGAGGTCTGTGGGTTGCTTCTTTAGTGCCGCGGCCACGGGACCTGTCCCTGCCGTCCACTCCATGGCATGGAGCGCAATAGCTAACGTACATCTGCTTGCCGCTGGTAGCGGGCGTCCTGCTGATCGGAATGACGACCTTTCGTGAGGTCGATTGATTTGCATATCCGATGCTGGCGAGGAGGGCCACAGCCAAAGCGGCGACAGCGATTCCACAATTGCTATACGCTCGGCCGCTACCGCCGCGCGGCTTTTTCATCGAGAAAAAGCCGCCTTGAAGGGCAACGAAATGGGCACTTAAATTGTGGAATCGCTCAAAAAAGAGGTTTCTCACCATGATTTCCTCGGTTCTTAACCTCCGGGGGAGATTAATTTCCTCCTTTTTTGCACAGGAGGATGTGACGCACGGCACAATCGAAGGTCTTGGCGGTTACCAACGTGCTTCGCCGAGCACTCCGCGCCCAAATTGAACCAGCTCTAAGGGATGGGCGCTGGGCGCATGGGGTTCCTAAGTCAATCGCTAAACCGATTCATTCGCGCCGAATTGAAGCGGCCTATAATAAAGCATGGCGACTGTCCGGCAGACCGTTCCGGCAGAGGACTCTGGCGCAGCAGTGCCCTCCGCGGAGGCGCGTGTTGCCGCGCCAAAAGCGCTATCCAGGCCGACAGACGAGCGCTCCATCAACGAGCGCATCGAAGCGCTGCTAAAGCAGGCGCAGGCAAATCGGCCAAATGAAGACATCTCATTGATTCGAAAGGCTTGGGAGTTCTGCGTTTCCCATCACAAGGGGCAGACGCGCGCCTCCGGAGAGCCGTATATTGTGCACCCGCTGGAAGTTGCCGAGGTGCTGGTGGAGATGAAACTGGATGCGACCGCAGTGGCTGCGGCGCTGCTTCACGATGCCGTGGAAGATACGCCGGCAACCAGCGAAGAGATTGGGGACAAGTTCGGCGACCAGGTAGCGCACATCGTTGAGGGCGTAACCAAGATCGACAAGATCCAGTTTGCCAACCGTGAGGACCGCCAGGCAGAGAACGTGCGCAAGATGCTGCTGGCCATGGTGTCGGACGTGCGCGTGGTGCTGATCAAGCTGGCCGACCGGCTGCACAACATGCGCACCCTTGAACACCTGAAGCCGGAGCGGCAAGAAGCGATCGCGCGCGAGACGCTGGACATCTATGCTCCACTGGCGCACCGGCTGGGAATGGGCAAGGTGCGCGGCGAGTTGGAGGATCTGGCCTTCCGCTACACCGACCCCGTGAGTTACGAACAGGTTTCGGCGGCGGTTGAGGCTCGGCGCGTTGACGGCGAGCAATTCCTGCGCACCGTGGAAGACACACTGGCGGAGCAGCTGAGGGAGAACGGCATCAAGGCGCGCGTGGAGTGGCGCATTAAGCGGCTCTACTCGATCCACCAGAAGATCGAGCGCACCAAGGTCTCGTTCGACCAGGTGTATGACCTGCTGGCGATTCGCGTCATCACCGAAGACGTGGCATCGTGCTATGCGGTCTTCGGCATGATCCACACGCTGTGGCGGCCAGTCCCGGGGCGCATCAAGGATTTCATCGCCATTCCGCGCGCCAATCGGTACCAATCGCTGCACACCACGGTGATGAGCGCCAGCGGACACCAATTTGAAGTGCAGATCCGCACCGAAGAGATGCACCGCATCGCCGAAGAAGGCATCGCGGCGCACTGGAAGTACAAAACCGGCGGTGTGGTGACGGCCCGCGATGAGGAGCGATTGAATTGGATTCGTCAGCTTGTCGAGTGGCAGAAGGAGATGACGGATCCCAACGAATTCCTCTCCAGCCTGAAGATGGACCTCTATCCAGACGAGGTGTACACCTTCACGCCGAAGGGGAAGGTGGTGGTGGTCCCAGCGGGCGCCACGCCGGTGGACTTTGCCTACACCATTCATACGGACGTGGGCCACTCTTGCGTGGGCGCAAAAATCAACGGCCGCATGGTGCCGCTGCGCACCAAGCTGCGCACGGGCGACATTGTCGAGATCGTTACGCAGAAGGATCACAAACCGAGCCGCGACTGGCTGACCTTCGTCAAGAGCCCCCGCGCTCGAAACAAGATCAAGCACTGGCTGAATGAAGATCAGCGGTTGCGCGCAGTGGACATTGGACGCAAGCTGTTGGAGCGCGAGGCACGGAAGTTCAAAGTGCCGATGGCGCAGATCGGCGATCAAGACCTGGGGCGGATCGCGCAGGAATTCGGCGTGGCTACGGCGGCCGACCTGCTGGCCACGCTTGGGCAGGGCAAGAACACCGCGCATCAATTGCTCGGAAAGCTGGCGCCGGGCTTTGGCGCTCCGCCAGAGGCCGAGCCGGGCACGCCCGCCGCCGGAGGCAAATCGGGCGAAGCGGGCATGACCGATGCGGTGCGCAGGCTGCACCTCACCGGATCCGATTCGCTGCAGGTGGAGGGCCAGAACGACCTGCTGGTTTATCGCGCGCGATGTTGCAACCCTATTCGCGGCGAGGAAATTGTGGGCTACGTGACGCGCGGCAAAGGCGTGGCCGTGCACGCGCGCAGTTGCCCCAATGTGCAGAACCTGCTTTACGAGAGCGATCGACGCATCAACGTGGAGTGGTCGCGGACACCTGAGGGAGCCGGGCAACCGCTGCGCTACCCAGTCAAGATCATCGTCCACTGCGAAGACCGCACCGGCATGCTGAAAGAGCTGACCGCCGTCATCTCCGACGAGAACACCGACATTCGCGCCGTGGATTTGAGCCGCGACGATGAAGGCGAAGCGATCATCGAGTTCGTGGTGGAAGCCGAGGACGTGCGCCACCTGAACCGGATGGTGCTCGGTTTGCGTCGCGTCGACGGCGTGCGGCAGGTGATCAGGACGCAGAAGGTGTAAGAGCGGTTCACAGTTAGCTCGCAGTTCGCCCCCCTTCAAATGTCATCCTTAGCGAGTTCGCCGCAGCGAACGACGCGAAGGATACCGCAGTTGCTCTTCTCCCCCCAATCGAGTCTGTCATCCCGAGGAGGTCGCCGGGGCGACCGACGAGGGATCTGCGGTTGCCTTCCAGAGCTCCCCACCCCTCCGTTTGTCATCCCGAGGAGCCTGCCGCAGAGGGCCACGAGGGAATCTGCGGTTGCTTTTCTCGTCCTCGCCGCAAACCTGCGATGTCAACCCCCTCATCGAGCGATCCCTCGCCCGCCTTCCTGGGGAACTCGCTCATTCCGCTTCGCTTAGTCGCCCCTCCACTCCTTCACTTTTTTCTCCCAAAGTTTGCCGGTGATTATAGCCATTCGGCGCATACTGAAAGCAATTTGAGATTCCCGGGAACCGAAATCACGAACCACGATCCACGGTCCCCGGTCCACGAGCACCTGGAGATGCCGTTCGCGCCAATGGTTTGACGAACTTGCAGAATCTCACTCTTTAGAATCATGCACTTACAGCAACGGCAAGGTACTGAGAATGGGCTAACTCCAATGAAGGTACGAACTTAGCCGTAACTTCAACATTCGGGCAAACTTAGCGGAGATTTGACCTCGCAACTCCTTATTTTTGACGACTTTGCGCAACCCCGGGAGGTGGGGGGGTGGGGGGTGGTTCAGACCGGGCGAATACCGACGGATTGAACCGCGGACATACCTGACATAGCGACCCAGGAAATGCCGGTTTCAAAATCACTGAAGGCTGCGCCACAAATTTCGTGCCAAATCTTCGAGCCGTAAGCTAGGAGGAGGAGGAAGCGGGTGGCTGCGTTGAAGACCATTCTCGGCGGCATTCACGTCATCGACGGCGGACTAGCGACGGAGCTCGAATATTCTGGCGCGCGGATCGACGGTCCGCTGTGGTCGGCGCACGTGCTGGAGGACGAACCGGAAAAGCTGCTCGCCGTGCATCGCGCTTACGTTCAAGCGGGCGCTCAGTGCATCGCCACCTGCAGCTACCAGGTTTCGCGGATGGGCTACGCGGAGGTTGGGCTTACAGCCGAGCGCGCCGATGCGGCTCTGCTGCGATCCGTTGAGCTGGCTCAGCGCGCGGTTGCGGAGTTCCCAGAGCGGCGCGTTCTTGTGGCTGGATCGCTCGGTCCCTACGGCGCGGCGTTGCACAATGGCGGCGAGTACACCGGCAGTTACGATTGCTCTTACGACGATCTGGTTCGCTTTCACCGCGAGCGCATTGAGATTTTCGCGCATGCGCGCGGCGGCCAGGCTCCCGACTTGCTCGCGTTTGAGACCTTCCCTTCCCTCGAAGAAGCGCGCGCAGTAGGCGATGCGATGGCGCCTTGGCCGGAGCTGCGAGCCTGGTTCAGTTTTTCCTGTCGCGATGAAATGCGCGTGTCGCACGGCGAGCGCGTGGCCGATTGCGCCGCGCTGGTCGCCTCGTTTCCGCAGACGGTCGCTATCGGCGTGAATTGTGTCCCGCCCAAGTGGGTTCCAGCATTGATTGCGGAGTTGCAAGCCGGTTCCGACAAGCCAATCGTGGTCTATCCGAACTCCGGCGAGGGGTGGGATGCGGCGCGGCGATCGTGGACTGGGGTGACCGATCCGGCGGAGTTCGGTGTGCATGCAAAGGAGTGGTTCGGGGCTGGCGCGCAGATGGTGGGCGGCTGTTGCCGGACAAGGCCGGCGCATATACGTGAAGTGGCGGAGGCCGCGCGGCGAATCTAATTCGATTGCGCTGCGGCCGTCGGCTGGTTGCGCCAAACTTCTCCGAGAATGCGATAAAGATAGCCGGCGCGGTCCGGCATGTCGATCTCAGAAATCGGCTGCGGTTTTCTTGAGGACAGCAGCCACCACGCAACCGGCGCTTGTGCGATGTCGTAGCCCGCATCGTGGAGCAGATCGAGGCTGACGCGGCCGCTCTGATGCTGTTCCCTGAGGAGGATGTTTCCTTCCACTGACATGCCTTCGGTCGCGATCATAAAGCCGGCGTAGGGCACGAATGCGCCGGCCATGCCGGCCACCACTGCCGCCTTGCGCTTGAATTGCATGCGGAAATCCTGCTTTTCCATCACCCGCGCGATGGCATCCGCGAGAACGGCCGCAAGCTGGGAATCGTTTTGCATCCTCTCGACGACCTGATGGGGAACGAGGATGATGGCGCTGGACAGTGCAAACACGTCGCACGGCATGGTGCCGCAGAAGTGCTTGTTGTCAACCAGATGAAACCGGAAATGAGTTTTAGCTGTACCGGAATCGGGCAAGGCGCGCTGATAGGCGGGAACGAGGCTTTCTCCGATCTTATCGATGCGGGCCTGCATTGCGGCGTCTTCGTAAGGAGAAAACTGCTTTGGGTCGTAGCCCATATCGAACGCATCCTTCAGCAGGTTCTGCTTTGCGTCGGCGGGGACGGATGCCGGATCGTATTCATTTTTCGCGCGGAGCTTCTCTTCATCGTTGCCGATTTCGTTGGGACCGATGCGGACCGACTCGGCGATCAACACTCCAGACGCATCCGGCCTTCCCTTGTATTGGATCCAGTCGCCGGCTTTCACATCTGCGAGCGACCGGAGGGGCGGAGCCCATTCAATTTTTGTCCTGCTGGTTAAGCAAATCCAGCGTCCATCGGCGCGAACCAGGAGCTCGAGTGGCGGCGCGACTGACGTTTCCTGAGGCGGAATCGCGTCAATGACAGCCGAACCGAATAGAAAGCCCTGCTTCGGCAGGCGGATTTCAATGCGGGTGGCATAAGCCGAACGGCCTTGCGCGTCTTCGGCGCCGTAAATGGCGAGATGTTCTCCAAGAAAGGGCGTCTGCGCCGGGCAGGAGACGGGCGGCTTTACCCCACTACGAACAGTTCCCGGCGGCAGATACTCGACGCCGCTGCAAAACACGCGAACGCCATCGACGTCGAAGTCAGAGCTAGAGGCGGCGCGTGTGACGTAGCCGTCGATCGCAGGAGCATCCGGCGTCTGCGATTGAAAGGCTGGAGCCAGGAAAGCTCCGAGAAGCAACCACACGAGTGAAGCTCTCATGGCGACCAGTATAGGCGAGAGCGCGGACCAGGATTCGGGCTCGCAAGAGGCGGCCGGTGGAACTCTCTAAACCAGTTGCAGCGCGGCTCTGCCTTTGCGGGGTGCGATGAAATGGTCGGCGCGGGAGGCGATGGCGAGGCCTTCGCGGTTAAGGAGCTTGCGAATCTGACCGCGTGCGTGGTCGGCCCAGGGCCCGTGGTTGTCGAGCCTGACGTATGCGCGCCAATGGCGCAGAGCATTGCGGTGCTCGCCGGTGCGTTCATAGGCGAGGGCCAGATTGTAGTGGGCATCGGCGTAGCGGGGCGAAAGGGTGACGGCCTTCGAGTATGCGGCGATGGATTCGTCGATGCGCTCGAGCTCGTCGAGCACGTTGCCGAGATCGAAGTAGGCCAGCACATATCCCGGGTCGGCCTCGGTGGCGCGGCGGTAAAGCTCCTCGGCGCGGCCGAACTGGCGCAGGTGGAAGAACAAGGTGCCCAGGTTGATGCAGGCTGCCGCGTACTGCGGATCGATGGACAGAATCTCCTGGTAAATGTTGATGGCGTGTTGCTTCTCGCCGGCTTCCTCGGCCTGAACCGCGGCATGGAACCGCGCCTGGAGGCTGCGCGGGTCGGGCGTACCGATGGGGCGCAGTGCGGGTGAACCTGAAGCGTCTTGTTGCGGGCCGCCCATGCGCTCGAAGTCGAAGAGCAACTGGCGGCGAATGGGATCGACCATAGCGCCGCGATGGCGAAAAGCAAGGCGCGTCCCGGTGCGCACCACACAGGCCTCGAGCAGCGGGTTGCTCATGCCTGCGACGGCTTTCATGGCCAGAATGGATTCGCGGATCGAGGCCGCGGGCACTTCGTCTTCGCGCAGCGAGCGTAACGTGCGCAGTTGCCCGAGATCCTGAAACGTATATAGCTCTTTTTGAGGAATGAGCCCGGCTCGTTCCCAGGCTTGCAACTGGCGGGCGCTGATTTCAAGGATGCGCAGAACGTCCTGACGGCAATAACTGGTCACGCTTGGATGCTCCCCCAGGTGAACCTTTCGATCCCGGTTGCGCGTTCAGCGTCCGGAGTGCGGATGCTGATCTCAGATTTCCGGCCAAGACCCGAACCGCGGGTCAGACCCGGACGAAAGTTCTTGAAACAATTACGGAGGAATCTTTCCCTCTGCGATTATGCCAAGACTGCGCGCGAATAAACGCACTGGAACCGATGCAGTAACTAAAAACTCGTGGATAACGAGTACATGATTTGGTTCATGCGCGCTTCACACGAGAGGTGAGGGCTCAAAATGCTGCGAAGCTTGCCGCTCGCGATGGCGAGAGGTAAATAGGAAAAAGCGCATGGCAGCGAACTTGATCCGGACAGGACGGGAATACCCAAAACGGTCAACGAGCGTTGTACGTGTGCCACTCCCGGAATGTCCTGACGGCTTGTACGATTGACTGCGATGCTTGATTCGCGCCGTGTACTACGATTTTGATTGCTTGTGGAATTTACGATATGTTAGGCTCCCGGACGCGAGCACCTACGGACGCAGAGGCCCCGGGCCACATGCTGAACCCTACCTTCTGCTTCGCATCAAGCGATCCGCCGCGATTGGTTTCTGTCCGGGGCGGCACAGAAGCCTTGCTCGGATATAGCCAGCACGAACTTCTCACCGCGAAGGTCCATTTGAAGGACTTGATCCACCCGGGCGACGCCGCGATCGCGGAGAACATTTTCTCGAACGATCTCAAGATGCGGTCTGGCAGCGTGAACATCCGGTTGCGTCACGCGGACGGGCGGTTCCGCTGCATAAAGGGCCGATTCACGAAGAAACGGGCTCGCACTGGCGAGAACGTGATCCTCGAGCTGACGCTCGACGACGCGCGAAACGTCGCCGAGCCCAGTGACGCTTTTCTGCTCAAGAGCTTCAAAGCTCTCGTCGAACACACCGACGACCACATCTACGTAAAGAACCGCAATCATGTGATCCTTGTGGCAAGCCAGCGTTCCCGATTTCTGACAGAAACGGCTGAAAACGCGGCCGAACTTGTGGGAAAGACGGATTACGACATTTACCCAGAAGCCGTCGCTGATCTGTCAACGAACTGGAGAACCAGGCAATCGCCGAAAATCGCCGTGTGAACCAGGTGCAGCAGTTCACGGCGCAGGATGGATCGACCCATTGGATCGATGACCGAAAGCATCCGATCAACGGGCCGGACGGCGCGGTCGCCGGCACTTCGGAATTGCTCCGGATATCACAAGGGAAACCGAGAGCGAGTCGAGGCTGAGGGAACGCGAGGGGTTGCTGCAACGGTTCATCGAGCACGCGCCGGTCGGCCTGGCCAGCTCGACCGGGAAATGCGCTATGTTGCCGTAAACCATAAGTGGCTGGAGATCCACGGTCTCGATGGCCGAATCCGACCGGGCACTCCCATTACGAACCCTTTCCCGAAATCCCGGAGAACTGGAGGGAACAGCACCGCCGCGGACTCGAAGGCGAAATTGTACTGTCGGGTGAGTTCTGCCTGCCGAGACGGGCGGCAGAGTGGAACGGATGAATATGCAGATTCCGCCGTGGCTTCCGTGGACGGACAGATGGGCGGAATCATTATTTCACCGAGGACGATTACCGACGCCGACAAACGGAGACGACGCGCCGCGAGAGCGAGGAGTCGCTTAAGGAGGCGCAGAGAATTGCCGGGCCGGGCAGCTATTCGCTCGATATCGACATGGGAATTGGACAAGCTCGGTTGTGATGGACGAAATCTTCGGAATCAACAAGGAGTACGAACGTTCCATTGAAAGCCTAGCCGCCCTGATCCATCCGGATGATCGGCCGTCGACGCTTGGTCATTTCAAGGATGAGGTTCCCCGGGTCCCCACGGAGAACGCAAGCGCGGCCTGAATGATCTCCGTGCGCACCATCATCCGTTGGTGACGGGCTTCATCCAGACGTAATTGGAGAACCCATCAATAGGTGCCAGGGTAACTCGGAGGGGCTGGGGCGCGGAGCTGAAGTTGAGACCCCAGTCGGTTTCGTCGCCGTTCCAGATGCGGACGAAATGGAAACCACCTGGCTGAGGAAGGGCGCTCCGTCCACGATCAGCGCGTGGCGCCCGTCCCGGCTCACGAGGTGCGGGAGAAGATTCGCGTCAGTTCGTGCCTCGGCGGCGCAGGCGCAAATACAGGACGTCGCAACGATCAAGGCGATCGAGGCGGAGAGGGACGAGGTGTTCATAGAAACCCCGCCATGCCCGCAGGGTGAGTCCGGAGTTTGTTCATAAGGTTATCGTGGTGCCACTGATTCCTCAACCACACCACCCGCACGAAGCGCCAAAACCTGACATGTATGCTTGTTCGGTATACAGGATCGCGATC
>CAWCZK010000003.1:0-3620 GCA_963800025.1 uncultured Acidobacteriaceae bacterium | reverse complement strand
GAACCGTTCGCTTCGCTGGTACAGAGAACTGAATTGAATGTGCGAAAAAGCGAACAAATGGATGTGCAGCAGATCGCCATGAGTCCATTCGTTTAGAACATTCGGCGCGATTCCGCCCTGATTTTTGCCCTGGTTCATAGCGTCCCACGACTCCAGTGTCTCCTCGGCTCTGCTAAAGACAAGCAAAGGGATGGTCATTCGGCCGGGATGAACGTCTGCTGCTTCCTGCACGGTGCCTGGAGAGTAGCGAAAGGATCCGTCGAGGGAGACTAGCGCGCCGATGCGCTGGTCTCGTGCAGCGGCGAACAGAGCCGACATCCCGCCCCAACTATAGCCAATTGTCGCGATCTCCGACATGTTGGTATCCGGCAATGTCTTCGCGAAATCGATAAGAAAGGAAATGTCCCGAGCCTCGGCATCCGCTCCGGCAATATCGACCGTCATAGTTCGCGATATGGCGCCCATGCTCGGTGTTGCGATCACAACGAAACCATGGGTTGCCAGGTACTCGCAGAGTTCGATGTTTTCGGTGGCGGGAGCATTGAGGCTGGGTGCGTAAATCGCGAGTGGGAAGCGACCACTATGGTAAGGCGCATCGCGAATCGCCCAAGTGGGAAGCGATGTGGTGCCGTGCGTGAAGTCATTGACGAACGATTGAGCTTTGCCGCGGTCGAATGGTTTGTCGAAGCTGGTCTCGGTACGAATTAGAGCCGCATAGTCACCAACATTCATCCTTTGAACTGCGGACGTGTCCGCCGGATACCACACCAACGTCTGCAATGGCCGAGGACCCTCGGCGGTTGGCTTTTCCTGCTCGCCGCTTGCAGTTTGGAAGGCACGGGAATTGTCATACTGCTGAATGACCTTGAGCCCAACTGAATACGGCCCGGGCCTTTCAGTGAATTGGAAGTGGAAAGATGGAGCGGTCTGTAGGGCTACGTTCGTTTGGCTCAGAGCAGCCAGCGCAACAAATGAAGCGGTGAAAGAAGTAAGGCCCATGCGAGGACTCCCAATCACGAATCCAGCGAGTATATGGGAACGGATGCCTCAGAGCAATGCATATCGGCGTATTCGATAGGTCCGCTGTCGGCTGTTCACTTGTCTCAGACCTATCGGCGCGCGGTGGTAAAATTAGCCAGTGCCGGGTCCTACGCGACGTAATCCCGCCAACCCCGCCAGGTCCGGAAGGAAGCAACGGTAACGGGCTCGTACGGGCGCAGTAGGTCACCCGGTACTTTTTTGCGCCAGGGATCAGAGGTCAGAGATCGGAGTTCAGAGATCCGATGACCGGCCCGGTCCAAGGAGAGATGCATTGAGCCTTACCGTTCGTCCTGTGGTGGGCCGGCGCGCGAAGATTACGGCGCTGGGAACCTACGTTCCTCCCCAAGTACTGACCAATCAAGACCTGGAAAAGATGGTGGACACGAACGACCAGTGGATCATGGAGCGCACTGGCATTCGTGAGCGGCATGTGCTGGCCAAGGGGCTGGGGGTAAGCGATATCTGCGCCGAGGCGGCGAAGCGATGCCTGGCGGCGCGGGGCATCGCGGCGGACAAGATCGGCGAGTTCGGGATTGAGCTGATCATTGTGGGCACGGTGACGCCGGACATGATGTTTCCCGCGACGGCGTGCCTGGTGCAGGACAAGATCGGCGCCAAGGGAGCGTGGGGATTCGATGTCTCCGGGGGCTGCTCGGGGTTTGTGTACGCGCTGCAGGCGGGCGTGAAGATGGTGGAGAGCGGCGCGCACAGGAAGGTGCTGGTGATCGGAGCGGACGCGAATACGCGGATGACCGACTACACCGACCGGACGACCTGCGTATTGTTCGGCGACGGCGGCGGCGCGGTGCTGATCGAACCGGCGGAAGAGGGCGAGATCGGGTTTATCGATTTTGAGAACGAGGTGGACGGGGCGGGCGGCGTGAGCCTGAATTTGAAGGGCGGCGGGAGCCTGAATCCGCCGACGCACGAGACCGTGGACAAGAAGATGCATTACATCTACCAGGATGGTCCGGCGGTGTACAAGTTTGCGGTGCGGAAGATGGCAGAAGCCACGGCCAAGCTGCTGGAGCGCAATGGCGTGACTGGCGCGGACCTGGGGTGTTTTATCCCCCACCAGGCCAACAAGCGGATTATTACGGCCACGGCGGACCGGCTGGGGATGGACCCGGAGCGGGTGATCATCAACATTGAAAAGTATGGGAATACGTCGGCGGGGACGATACCGCTGGCCATGGAGACGGCCGTGCAACAGGGCAAACTGAAGAAGGGCGACCTGGTGCTTCTGGCCGCCGTGGGCGCGGGTTTTACGGTGGGGGCTACGCTGCTGCGGTGGGAGATTTGAAAGGCAGGGACCAGCGAATCGAGAATCGATGATGGATGCCTGGTTGATCAAAGAAGACCTTTCCAGTTGCAGTTCTTGCAAGATTTAACAGCTTGGCTGGTTTGGCATATACTGTGCTCCTCCAACCCGAGAATTGATGGCCGGTGGATTGATCCGGCACCTTGGGGGCGCGGAGGCGGGTTGACGGGCAACAGGCTGGCGCGTCATTTAAGAAGCTCATCGAATACGGAATCTGGAACTCTCCGCAGAGGAGAGAGAAGAGCGGAGGCTGACCATGGAAGTGGAGTTCACCGCCAGGCAAGTGAAGATTTCAAAGGCGCTGCGGACGCAGGCTGAAGAGGGGCTGGAACGAATCGGCCGGATTCTGGGCAAGAGCGCGCACGCCAGCGTTACGTTTGGAGCGCAGCGGCATGTGCAGATTGTCGAGCTGACGGTACAAGGTCGGGCGCAGAAAATTGCCGCTACGGGCAAGGCCGCGACGCTGGATGGGGCGCTGCGCGAAGCGATGGAGCACGCGGAGAACCAGGCGCGGCGCTATCGCGACCGGCGGCTGGAGAGCAAACGGCTTCCCAAGGAAGAGAAGGTGTTGTTGGCGCCGCCGGTGGCGCGGCCCAAGGCGCGCGCCGCACAGCATTCAGGAGACGGCGAAGCAGCAAATGGGCGGGGCACGAAGGCACGAGCGTCGATTGCCGTGCATTCTTTTCCGGCGCGGGCCACGGTGGTCGAGCCGCACATCGTGAAGAACGGCGAAGCGATAGCGCTGAGGCCTTTGACGATTGAAGAGGCGGTAAAGGAGGCGGAGTTCCGCGACCGCGACCTGCTGATCTTCCGCAACGGATCGGGCGATATGTTTGTGCTGCATCGGCGCCGCGATGGGCAGATGGAACTGGTTGAGATTCCTTAGAGCCTGTTATGAACTTTCCCGTGGCCTGCGTTGCGCCGCAACCCTTCGGGCTGGGGCCAATTTTCCCGAGCTGGGTATCTGCTTCACTCATGTAAGCCCAATATCTTGAGGTTGCTTCGGCCGTAGACGCACAATGGGCAGTAGTCACCTGAGTCAAGCAGATACCCAGCTTTCCCGATTTAAGCGTCGCTCGTCGCTAGGAGACACCCGGTATCCGTCGCTCCTCGCTCCTTGAACTCGGAAAAATTGGCTCCCAGCGCGAGCCACGCGAAAGTTCATAACAGGCTCTCGGGGTTTGCTGCGGCGAGGACACCGGCAGACCTGCAAATCTGTCCGTCGAGTCCAGAGATTGGACCTCGGTAACCGGACTTA
>CAWCZK010000002.1:0-1248515 GCA_963800025.1 uncultured Acidobacteriaceae bacterium | reverse complement strand
GGATGAACAGGCAGATTCGGCCGTGGCTTGCCGGGGACGGACAGGTGGGCGGAATCATCATTTTCACCGAGGACATCACCGAGCGCCGACAAGCGGAGATGACGCGCCGCGAGAGCGAGGAGTCGCTTAAGGAGGCGCAGAGAATTGCCGGGCTGGGCAGCTATTCGCTCGATATCGACACTGGGAATTGGACAAGCTCGGATGTGATGGACGAAATCTTCGGAATCAACAAGGAGTACGAACGTTCCATTGAAAGCTGGGCCGCCCTGATCCATCCGGATGATCGGCCGTCGACGCTTGGTTATTTCAAGGATGAGGTTCTCGGCCAGTGCAAGCCGTTTGACAGAGAGTATCGGATTGTTCGCCAGACGGATGGGGCGGTGCGCTGGGTGCACGGCATCGGACGGCTGGAATTCGATGGTAGGGGGCGCCCGGTGAAAATGCCCGGTACCATCCAGGACATTACCGAGTCCAGGCAAGCCCAGGAGACGCTGCGCGAGAGCAAGCATTTGCTGCAGCTCTTCATCGAGCATGCACCGGTTGCGCTGGCCATGTTCGACCGCGAGATGCGTTACGTGGCCGTCAGCCGAAAATGGCTCGATGACTATCACCTGGTGGAAGGCGAGATCATCGGACGATCGCATTACGAGATGGTTCCGGACATGCCGGAACGGTGGAAGGACGGGCACCGTCGCGGACTGGCAGGGGAGCGGGTACACGTTGAAGAAGATCGCTTCGATCGCGCCGATGGCAGGGTGGAATGGAGCCGTTGGGACGTTATCCCCTGGCGGCCGGCGACGGCTCCGTGGGCGGAATCGTCCTGTTCGCCGAAGACGTCACTGAGCGAAAGGCGGTCGAAGACCGCTTGCGACTGGGCGCCACAGTGTTTACCGGGGCGCGCGAGGGCATCACCATCACCGACCGCACGGGGAAGATTCTCGAAGTGAACAATGCCTTTACGCGAATCACCGGATACACGCGCAAAGAGGTGATCGGCCTCAATCCGCGCGTGCTCCAGTCGGGCCTGCACAGCGGAGAGTTCTACGAAAGCATGTGGAACTCGCTCAATCGCGACGGTCATTGGTCAGGGGAGATCTGGAACCGGACCAAAAGCGGAGACATTTATCCGGAGATGCTCACCATCAATGCCATCCACAATGCCAAAGGCGAAGTGGAGCAATATGTGGGCCTGTTCACGGACATTACGGAATTGAAAGAAAGGGAACAGCGGCTCGAGCACATCGCGCGTTACGATGCGCTGACCGGGCTTCCGAATCGGGTGCTGTTTGGGGACAGGCTGCGCCAGGCCATGGCGCATACGCACTGGAAGAAGGGTTTGCTGGCTGTGGCATGTTTTGATGTCGACGGCTTCAAGGCCATCAACGACCGCTATGGCCACGCAACCGGAGACGGGTTGCTGACAGCCCTGGCATTCAGGATGAAACGGGCCCTGCGAGAAGGCGACACGCTGGCCCGGCTGGGCGGAGATGAGTTCGCCGCGGTGATCCTGGATACTCGAAGACAACAGCGCGTGTCTCGCGACACTGAACCGATTGCTTGGGGCCGCCGGCGAAGAAGCGCAGATCGGCGAGGTGATGCTGCGCGTTTCGGCCAGCGCAGGCGTGACTTTTTACCCGCAGAATGAGGATGTGGACGCCGATGTGCTGCTGCGCCAGGCGGGACAGGCGATGTACCAGGCCAAGCTTGCGGGCCGCAACTGCTTCCGCATGTTCGATCCCAGCCAGGACCAGATCGTTCGCGGTCGCCACGAGAATATCGAGCATATTCGCCAGGCGCTTGCTGGCCGGCAGTTCGTCCTCTTTTACCAGCCCAAGGTAAACATGCGCAGCGGCAAGGTGATCGGCGCCGAAGCCTTGATTCGCTGGCAGCATCCGGAGCGCGGACTGCTGCCGCCGGGTATGTTTCTTCCGGTGATTGAAGACCACCCTTTAGCCGTTGAAATCGGCGAGTGGGTGTTGGAGACTGCGCTCACGCAAATGGAATCGTGGCTCGCCGAGGGTTTCGAACTCCCCGTGAGTATCAACGTCAGTGCAATTGAGCTGCAATCCCCGGATTTCGCTGACCGGCTCCTCGCGCACCTCGCGGCGCATCCCCAGGTAAAGCCCGCGGACCTGGAACTGGAAGTGGTGGAGAGCAGCGCAGTGCAGGATGTGGTGCGAACCTCCCAGCTTCTGTCGACATGCCGGGAGATTGGAGTGGCCATCGGACTGGACGATTTCGGTACCGGCTACTCGTCGCTTACCTACTTGAAACGCATGCCTGCCAACGTTCTGAAGATCGACCAGAGCTTTGTGCGAGACATGCTCGAAGAGCCGGAGAACTTGACGATCCTGGAAGGAGTGCTGGGATTGGCGGCGGCGTTTCACCGGCAAGTGATCGCGGAGGGAGTAGAGACCGCGGAGCACGGGTTGATGCTGCTGCAAATGGGATGCGATCTGGCCCAGGGTTTCGGCATTGCCGCCTCTATGCCGGCGCGGGATGTAAGGGCGTGGGCGGCAGCATGGCGGCCCGATCCCCGCTGGGCCGAAGTGCCGGTAGTTCGCGCGGAGAACCGGCCGGTGCTGCTCGCCTCCGTAGAGCATCGCGCATGGCTGGGTGCTCTGGAGGCAAGCCTGCAAGGCAAGCGCGCCGTCCCCCCGCCACTCGATGCCAGTGCATGCCGCGTGGGCATGTGGCTCGAGGATGAAAAGCGCTCATCGCGCAGCACAGATTCCGCAATTCTGGCGATTGAGTCCCTGCATCGGCAGGTTCATGAATTGGCGGCGGAAGTTGTTGCTTCCCAGGCCGATGGCCCCAATGCCGAGGGCCTCGCCCGTCTACGCCAGCTGCACTATCTGCAAGACAAGTGCCTGAAGCGGCTGAAGACCTTTGCCTGATCGAGGTCCGCAAAACACTTCGATTGCCAAACCCCTGCTGCTGCCGATGCAGCCGTCTGCCGATTAACCATGCGTGGCGGGCGTCTCGGCATGGGCGCCATACGCCTCGGCCCTCGCCCCTTCCGGCATCGCCTGCGGCTCGCGAAGGGTGAGTACGGGGCAGCGGGCGTGGGAGAGCACGCGATAAATGGTGCGTTCGCGCGCCAGATGCTCAAATGTGTGGCGAGGTGTTGCTCCGAGAACAATCAGGCTGGCATGGCGCGCTGCGGCCAATGCAAGAATCTCGATGAACGGATTGCCGTGAGCGACGACGGGCTCGACAGCGGAGCAGCAGCCGGCGCCGGTTTCCTCGGCGAGTATACGCAGCTCGACCATGGCCCTCGAGTCCAGGCCGGTGGACATGCCCTTGCGCTGCATTACGTCGATGGGCGGAAGCACATGGAGCAAGACCAGCTTCGCGCTTCGTGTGGCGGCCACGTGGCAGGCAAGCGCTGCGCTCGGGCGAGAGGTCTCTCGAAGTGTGGTGGCATGCAGGACGACACTTTCCTCGCCGCTTGCCGCCGGGAGATGAGCCTCGGGTCCCACGGTCATGACCGGGAGGTAGACCGAGCGCAGCACTTGTTCTGCAACAGAGCCAAGGAGCAACTTTCCGAGCTTGCTCCGGCTCCGAGTCCCCAGCAGCACGCGGTCCGCCTGAAATTGACGGGCAGCGGCTGCAATCTGTTGTGTGGGGTGGCCCTCGCGCACCATCCCTTCGCAGCGGATCCCGCGCCTGGCAGCCACTTCGCACCATGGCCGCAGCATCTCTTGCGCGGTTTCCAGCGCACTGGAGGTGTTGTAGTAGGGCATTCCGGAGGCGTCGGCGGCGATGACCGCGACTGAAGCAGGGAGGACATGGAAAAGAATCAGCCGAGAACCGGTTTCGGCCGCCTGCTCCAGGGCAAAAGGCATGAGATGGTCCAGATCGCTTAAGTCTGTGGCGACGAGAATCGCGGCCGGATGCGTCCAGCGGCCGATATCGGAATCCCGCATGGCAAACACCTCATACCCGCAAGCGTGTCACCGGGGCGGGGGCCGGGATGTGCCGAAGCGCACGGCGGAATGTGAGGTAAATCACTTCATGGCAGGAGTTGCATGGCCGACGGCCGGACTGCGATCATTCGAGGGCAGTTCAACCCAGGAGATCTTACGAATGAAAGGGATGATGTTGGTTCTCGCCGTATCAGCGGCATTCGGAACGGGAAGTTGGGCGCAGGGATCAGGTTCGTCGCCCGCCTCTTCGTCGGCGTGGACGCCACCTGCCGGCCATCTGACCATGGCGATTTGGCCGGGAACACCACCGGGAGCGACCGCCGATCTTTCGCCCGAGTTCAATCGGAATGCGGCCGGAATCCGGCAAGTGGCGGGAAGGCCGTTGATTGAGCTGGGCAACGTGTCGACGCCAACCATCACATTGTTCAAGCCTGCGGCTGGAAAAGATACGGGCGCTGCGGTTGTGGTTTTTCCGGGTGGCGGCTATCAGATTCTTGCCATGGACCTGGAGGGCACGGAAGTCTGCGATTGGCTCAACTCAATCGGCGTGAACTGCGTGCTGCTGAAGTATCGCGTGCCGAACACCGGGCCGTATCCGAAGTCGGCGGCAGCATTGCAGGATGCGCAGCGCGCTATGGGCCTGGTGCGGCAGCACGCGGCCGAGTGGGGCATCGATCCGCATCGCATTGGCGTGCTCGGCTTTTCGGCCGGCGCGCATCTTTCGGCGGCCGTCAGCAGTATCTATGACAAGCGTATCTATTCGCCCGTCGATGCAGCCGACCAGTTGAGCTGCAAACCGGATTTTTCGGTGGTCATTTATCCGGGCTACCTGGCACTCGCGGAGCAGAATTTCGCAGCCAATCCCGCGATTCAGCCCACCGCAGATACGCCGCCTACGTTCATTCTTCAGGCCGAAGATGACCCGGTGCATGTGGAGAACTCGCTGGTGTACTTTCTGGCGCTGAAGAATGCAAAGGTTCCGGCCGAGTTGCACATCTATGCGCAAGGCGGGCACGGCTATGGGCTGCGTCCCAGAGACTTGCCTATCATGGGCTGGCCAAAGTTGGCAGAAACTTGGCTGCACACAATCAAGGTGCTGCCGGCGAATTGAGGAAATGGAATCAGGGCATGCTGATTGCGGTCATCACCATATCCGATCGCTGCTCGCAGGGGCTGATGGCCGATACCGCGGGTCCCGCGGTGGCGGAACTGCTCAAGCGCGAGTGGCCACAAGCGGAAATTCGAACAGCGCTCCTGGGCGACGATGAGGACGCGATCGTTGCGGCACTCGAAGAGTTTGTGCGAAAAGACGCGAAGCTGGTGCTGACCGTTGGCGGAAGCGGCCTTGGCCCGCGTGACCGGACGCCGGAAGCAACGCGGCGAGTGGTGGATCGCGTAGCGCCGGGACTGGCCGAGGCAATGCGCGCGAAGGGCGCCGAGCGCAATCCCTACGCATGGCTTTCGCGTGGCGTGGCGGGCCTGCAGAGAACAACGCTGATCGTGAACCTGCCCGGCAGTAAACGCGGCGCATCGGAAAGCCTTGAGAGTATTCTCGCGTTGTTGCGCCATGGGCTCGAGGTGGTTGCCGGAGCTCAGAATCACCCTTAACCTGCACTTGGCGGGTGGAACTTCCACTCTCTAGCGTGGACCTGATCCCGGGTAAACATTTTCCTGAAATCGCTTTCTTCCCTGCGCTGACCGAGCGCAAACCCGGCACCCGATAGACAAACAGTAAGGAAATCAACAAGTTTTCGTGTTTTTCAGGTCCGGAGCGCGCGAGAAAAACCTGGAAAAGGGTACAATTCCCTTGCCTATGAGCCGGCCCCGGAAAACCCGTAAGAATCGCCGCCACGCCGCAGCGAGCATTCACGACGTGGCCAGGCGTGCGCGTGTCTCCATCGCCACCGTGTCGCGCGTAGTGAACCACATCTCCACCGTCGATCCGGATCTGGCAAAGCGGGTTTGGAAGGCGGTAGAGGAAGTGGGCTACCTGCCGAACACCCAGGCACGCGCGCTGGTGTCAGGGCGCAGCCGCATTCTCGGCCTGATCGTTTCCGAGATCACCAATCCGTTTTTCCCGGAGTTGGTACAGGAGTTCGAGAATCTGGCGGTAGCGCAAGGTTACGAGGTCATGATCGGGTCGACAAACTACGACGCCGCACGCACCGAAGCTCTGATTCGCCGCATGCTGCAACGCAATATTGACGGAGTAGCCGTGATGACCTTCGGCATTGAAGAGGCGCAGGTGCAGAAACTGGTGGAGCATGAGTTTCCGCTGGTCTTTGCCGACGCAGGCCCTGAATTGCCCAATGTGCGCGTATTGAAGGTGAATTACGGCGACGGAATCCGCGAAGCGGTACAGCATCTGGCGGCGCTCGGCCATCGCCGGATTGCTTTTATAAGTGGACCACTGCGCATGCGCACTGCCGTGACCCGGCGTGACGCATTTCGAAAGTCAATGTCCGAGCTGGGTCTCTCTGTACCCGGCGGATATGTCGTCGAGGGCGACCACACGATGGAGGGAGGCAAGGCAGCCATGGAGAGGCTGATGGCGCAGGCGGACCTTCCAACCGCGGTGATCTGCTCCAACGACATGACTGCAATCGGCGTTCTGCACGCACTCGACGAGACCACGCACAAAGTGCCTGCGGAGATTTCGGTGGTGGGATTCGACGACATTCGTCTGGCGCAGTTCATGTTGCCGCCGTTGACCACCGTTCGAATGTCATGCAAGGACCTCGCCGAAGCGGCAGTGCAGGCGTTGCGCGCCGGCATTGAACCGGATCATCCGCAATCCGCGCAGAAGGAATGGCCGATTGCGACAAAGCTGGTTGTGCGGCGGTCGACGGACTTTCCGCGCGGTTCGTTGCCGGCCATGGATAAGCGGAAGGCCATCACAGGCCGTCGCAAGGTTCCGGTTAAATAGCCCAAAGCTCGAAAAATCAAAATCGAAGAGGCATGCATCTGCAATGCAGGCAACCAAGTAGCACGATTTTAAGAATCGTGTGACGAAGCGCACAGGCAACCGTCCGCGTCGGCAAATAGTTTGCCTATATGTCCCGGAGAACCGCACTAATCCAGACGCTGTGCTTGCTGGCGTTGCTCGCCGGATTACTGGGGCATGCAAGCGACGCCGTTTCAGGCAATCTATTCGGGATATCCGGAACTGTCGTTGACACGTCTGGCGCGGTGATCGCCGGTGCTACCGTGCAGGTTCTAAGCGCGAACGGTGCGTTATTGAAAGCGACACAATCGGACGCGAACGGAGCTTTCTTTATCTCTGGGCTTCCGGCGGGTCGTTACCGCCTGGTTGTATCGAACACCGGATTTCAAATGAAAGAAATGCCGGTCGCCATAGAGGCTGCCGGCGCGCCGGCTCCGCTGCGCGTCGCTCTGGCAGTGGGCTCGGTGAGCACGACCGTTAACGTGCAAGGGCGCGCGGACGACCTGATCGGAATCGCCAGTTCCGCCGGACAAGTAACGGTAGGCGCAGAGGAACTCAAGAATCGTCCGCTTCTCCGCTCGGGCGAGATTCTGGAGGCGCTTCCCGGCCTGATCATCACGCAACACGCCGGCGGCGGCAAAGCCAACCAATACTTTATGCGAGGTTTCAATCTCGACCACGGTACCGATTTCGCCATTTTCCTCGATGGGATGCCGCTGAATCTGCCCTCGCACGCGCACGGCGAGGGGTACTCGGATATGAACACAGTGATCCCGGAGCTGGTGGAGCGAGTGGATGCCGAAAAAGGGCCCTATTCCGCCGAAGCCGGCGATTATGGCTCGGCGGGGAATGCCCATGTGGTGTTTTTGAAGACGCTGCCCCAGAATTTTGTGCAGGTCGACGGCGGCATGTACCAGTTTGCGCGGCTTGTTTTTGGCTTATCGCGGAAGCTCGGCCAGGGGAACTTGCTCTACGGCGGAGAAGCTTACCACGATGGCGGCCCGTGGGTGCATCCGGATAATTACTACAAATTCAATGGACTCATGACCTACAGCCAGGGCGGAGAAGACAAGTGCTTTAGCATCACGGCGCGCGGTTACGCCGGAACGCGATGGAACTCGACCGATCAGATCCCATACACGGCCATCCCATTGGTCGGTTTCTTCGGTGCGCTGAACCCGGAAGACGGTGGCCATTCCCACCGTTACAGCTTGCAGGGCGAATGGCATCGCCGAGGCGCAGACTCCGATACGACGATCATGGCTTACGGATTCTATTACGATCTCAACCTGTTCTCTGATTTCACCTACTACCTGGTGGATCCGTACAAGGGCGACCAGTTCGAGCAGCAGGACAGGCGCTGGGTGGCTGGATTCGATATACGCCACACGATTGACAGCAACTGGTATGGCCGCAAGGTTGAAACCACGTTCGGCATGCAGCTCCGCAACGACTGGATTCATAACGGCCTTTTCCGGACGGACGACCGGGTCCGCAGCAGCAAAACCGATTACAGCGCGAACTATCGGGACGATTGCGATTCCGACGGCGACTGCGGCCCCAATGAAGTGGCCACGCTGCCTGCGGCGACGGACCTGAACAAGTTTACGGAGACGATTGCGAGCCCGTGGCTGAGGAGCAAGATCGAGTGGACGAGCAAATTCCGATCGGTGCTGGCGGTGCGCGGCGACTACGGCAAGGGGATTCTGACCAGCTTCAGCAACCCGACCGATCCGAATTATCCATTCGATCCTTATCCCGCGGGCGTCAACCCGAACACGGGCCAGTCGGTGGCAAAGTTCCTGCCCAGCCCGAAAGCAAGCCTGATCTTCGGCCCCTGGGCGAATACCGAGCTCTACCTGCAGGGCGGATTCAGCTACCACACCAACGATGTGCGCGGCTCGACGCAACTGTACGAGCCGGTGTCGCCGGACAATCCTTATTACAATACGCCGGTTTACGATTCGCCGACGCCCAGCAAAATCCCCTTTTTGGTTCCAACCAAGGGCGCGGAGGCGGGAGTGCGCACCGCGGCCGTTCCGCATCTGCAAAGCACGGTTGAATTGTGGTATCTGCACAGCAACTCCGAACTGCTGCAGGATGGCGATACCGGCGGCACGAGCCCATCGCAGCAGCCGAGCAACCGCTACGGAATCGAGGTGGGAAACTTCTATACCCCCTCGGAACATTGGGTGTTCGATGCAGACTTTGCGGACTCCCGCGCTCTGTTTACCGAAGCCGACCCGGACGATTCGACGTTTTACGCCTATAACGCAACGACAAGCTCCTACGCGCTTTGCGCGAAAAACTCGAACTGTTACGGAGTCGGGCTGGGGCCGGAGCCCTACCGGCAAAATCAATCCGGGAAAGAAGTGCCCGAAGCCGTTCGCTGGGTGGTTGCGGCGGGCGCGACGGTTCAGAATTACAAAGGCTTTTCGTCAAGCTTGCGGCTGCGCTACTTCGGTCCGCGTCCTCTGACTTCCGACGCACTCTATACGTCGCCTGCGACCGCGCTGGTGAATCTCCAGGCCAGTTATCGATTCAACAGAAACTGGAGCCTTGTGGGTGAAGTGTTGAATTTGTTCAACCGCCGCGATCACGACGTTGACTATGCCTATGTATCGCAAATAACGCCGGCGACCGGGCTGGGGCTGCCGGCAACACCACCGACAACATTGGCAGGGCAGGAGCAGGTTGCGGCGGCAATCGATGCGAACGCGGCATTCACAAGGGTGATGCACCCGGTCGAGCCGATTCAGGCGAGATTCACATTGCGTTACAGTTTCGGCCGCTGAAACATGCTGCGGCCGGGGCCTTTGCGGCGCCCACGGCTAATGAATATGCGGATGCTTGTGCGAGTGACCGTCCATTGCGTCGAGTGCGCACGATAACGCGCAGGACAACTCAATACACAATCAGCTTTCCCTCTTCGGGGAATTTCCCGTGCCAACCGCAGGGGAAGTGGCCGGCAACGTACCAGAATGCATGGCCGGCGAAAAAGCCCGGCGGATATACGTCAGCGAATTCAGCCTCGATACACAGATGGATCATCTCCCAGCGCACGTGATCTGTGAACGCTTTAGGCAGGAGATTCTCGCGCACGACGGCCTCGGTCTTCCGGTCGACCAGCTTAGTCACGATGGGCCTCATCTCATTGGCGACGTTGTTCCACTGGCGGTATCGCTCCTTCGATCGCTCGAGAATCCGCATGTGGTACTGATTTGCCGCCTCGAGCCAGAGGTTCTTTGTGTCGTTTGAAGCACAAAATGCCACTGCATTCTGCCAGGAAGCCAAAACGATGGCATGCCCATCGGTGTCGTCCACGCCCACTCGCGAAAACCAGTTTGCCTTTTCGAGTTCTTCAAGGGCCGCAGCGGTGCGAGGATGCATGAGATCTCCGGGATCGCGGCTAGTGGCTGTGCGGATGCTCGTGTGAGTGAGAGTGTTCGTGTGTGTTCTCGGCGTCGAGCGTGGGGACGCTCATCACCAGGCGGCCGTGCTCGACGCCTTTGAGACCAATGATCAGGTCGGCGAACTGCTGCACGCGGCCGGCTTTGCCATGGACGATCAGTACTTCAAGGCAGGAATCGTGGTCGAGATGCGCGTGGCTCGTGGCGACAACCAAATCGTGGTGCTCGTGCTGCGCTTCGGTCAGCTTCTCGGTGATCCCGAAGGCATGATGGTTGTAAATGAGAGTGACGGTGCCGACGACTGTCGCCTCGGGTGAGGCTGTTTGCTCGCGAACCAGCCGGTCCCGAATCAGATCGCGAAAAGCTTCGGAGCGATTGGTATATCCGCTCTTCTCAATGGAATGATCGAATCGCTTCAACAGCTCGGAATCGAGGGCAATGCCGATTCTGCTTAGTTCTCCCATGCGGGCTCCCGCCGGCAAGCCGGCTCAAGTTCAGCATAGCGCGCGACGGGGCATCAAACTACTGCGGCGTAATCAAGTGATGCGCGATGGCGAAAAGCGCCAATTCCAAGCGCGTGGAAACGCCCGTCTTATCGAAGATATTCGAGAGATGGCGCTTGACCGTCTCTTCGCTGAGCGAGAACTGCTTGGCGATGTCGCGATTGCTGCAGCCTTCGACGATGCAGCCGACCACTTCAAGCTCACGCGGCGTGAGACCGTAGGTTTTGCGCTGCGGCACAGCGGCTTGCTGCATGAGCTCGTGCAGCGCAGATACCAGATTGACGACGCGCTTGCCGCCGATCCAATAATCGCCTGCATGAACGGTGCGGATGGCAGTCTGCAGGTGGCTGGCGAGAGCGTCCTTGAGGACGATGCCGCGCGCGCCGATCTGCAAGGCCTCAATAATTTGCTGCGTGGTGATTGTCGACGTAAGAAGAAGAATCTTGGCCGTTGAGGGGCCGCTCATGATGGCGCGCATGGCCTCAAGGCCAGGCAGGCGCGGCATGGCGACATCGAGAAGCAGAACATCCGGCTGAAGCTCGAGGGTCTGCGTAATCGCCTCGTCGCCGTCCGTTGCATCTCCGACTACGTCAAAGCCGTCGCTCTTGGAGAGCATATTGCGCACGCCAATGCGCACGACCGGGTGGTCGTCCGCCAGCACGATTCGAATGGTTCGTTCCATTTCAGCCACACGCCTCCGCTGTTCCCGGTCCGCACGCACAGAAAAGCGGCAGATCAGGCAGGCAATTCAGCATCCAGCATACGCTCCAACCCTTGGGCAGCGGCACGCAAATCGCTGAGTAGAATGGCGCTGTTATCCAACTGGTTATCTTTGGCGGCGAGCGGCGTGGCTTCTAATAACGCTCCCAGGCGGGCAGCCTGCAGGGCGCCCGCCATGCCGCAGCCACCCTTGATGGCATGCCCAATGCGGCGAATCTCCGCTCTGTCACCTTTGGCGATCGCGGCTCCCAGGGCTTCAATCCGCACCCCGAGATCGGTAACGACCGCAGAGTAGATTTGCCGCACCGCGGATTCGGGCATAACCTTGCGCAACTGAGACAAAACCTCGGCGCTCACCACCGGCTCATGGGGGTCAAGCAGCGTGGGAGCGGCTTCCGGCTGGCAGCCATCAATCAGTTTGCGCAGGCTTTCGGCATTGAAGGGCTTGAGCAGAAAACCGTCTGCCGCATTGGCCACTTCCGGGGGCGCGTTGCTGCCGCTGATGGCGTAGATGCGGGCACTGGTGCGGCCGCGCAGCTCCTCAATCAGTTTTATTCCACTCAAACCGGGCATCTGTGCGTCCATGAGGATCGCGCCTGGCCGGCACACTTCTCTGGCCAGCATATCCAGCGCGGTATCTCCGTCCACGGCGGTGTGGACGATAAATCCAGCCATCGTGAGCACGGTGGCAGCAACTTCGCGGCTGACCAGGTCATCATCAATCAGCAGAACGACAGGAAGGCGCGTTTCGGTGGAGCGGTCCAGCATGCATCTAGTTTGCATCTGCCGCGCGCGGGTGAGGAGAGAATTCTGCGTGCCGGTAATCGTTTTGGTTCAGGAGCCGATTACAGCGACGCTCGGCCCGGCAGGTGCAGGCAGATCTTTCTAGTGTCCACCTGCGGATGGCATCCCCAGTGCCGCGGCTGGGGGCAGGTCATGGCCGTTCTGCCAATCGTAAATGGCAGACGAGAATTGCTCACTCCGCCGCTGCCATCGTTCAATCTCCACGTCATAGCGGACGTTGACGTTGTTGAGCCAGTATGGGCGGTTTTCAGCGAGCCACACCTGGTTGTACTCACTTTTCAGGGCCGAATATCCGTCGCGCAAATCCTGGCAGCGACCGTTCACGCCGCTGATTTCGCTAAGCATTGTGCTGGTCGCGGTGGCCTGCGTCTTGTCGTGCTGCTGAGCGACCGCCTGGGCATACGCCACGGGAATCTCCTGCGCAAGCTCAAACTTGAGGCCGATGAAATCGAGGCGGCGGGCGCCAAGATCCATGGCCGAGAGCGCATCCGGCTCCGCTAGTTTGGGATTGTCGCGGCGCGCATCGCCGAGCAACTCAATCGCTCGTTCAGCGTGCAGCCGCAAATCGGGCGCGACGGGCAGGACCTTGGCCGAAACCGCTTGACCCTCCGCGGTCCAGGGATCAACCCAGAAAACCTGGTCGCTGGTCATGCCCGTCTGGGCAGTTGCGAGTTCCTCCGTTGCGGCCATGAGTTCCTTTTCGGCTTCATTGATTTTGGCGGTGGTGTCGAGGTGGAAGACCTGGCCGTAGGAGTCCTGGTAGTCGGCGATTGAACTTTGGCCCGGCTGCCATGCGGCGACCGCACCAAAAAGCACGCCATACCAGTCCATATTGAAGAGGCCCTCGCCATCGTCGTTCCAGACGGTATTGAGCGCGCCAGTCGATCCCAAGCTCTGCCCGGCGGCAATGAAGCCCTGAATGTTCCATAGCGCCGTTTTATTGCGCGGGAAAACCTCGTTCCAATTCGAGTCCCCGGGAGCAACCCAGGTTTCAATGCCGTTTTTCGTAAATGGCTGGATGAGCTTGCCGAAGTCTGTCTGCGCCGAGTAGTTCCAGGGTACGGCGATCATGTCTTTGGGAATGCCCCCAACAGCGTCGGGGTTGGCGTCGCCAATGTCGCCCCAGAAGAGCAGGCGGCGATTGAGCGGTGCCAGCGCGTCATGAATCTGCTTGATGAAAGCAACGTACACCGTGCCGTAGCCTTGCTGCGCGACCGCATCGCGGGTCCGGCCCACGCCCAGGTCGAAGGTTTCGTCGCCGCCAATGTTGATGAAAGGCGACGGGAACTCCTGCGCGATATCTTCAAACCAATCCTTGATGAAGGGCAGCGTGTGTTCCTGGCCGGGCGCGAGCACATAGCCTTGAGGGGTTTCCGCCTCATCCTGGTAGATCTCGTACTTGAGCACGTTGTGCAAGTGGCCGAAGGACTCCTGATCGGGCACGATGGTGATGTGGTACTGGTGAGCGTAGGTGACCAGATCCTTGACCTGATCGGGAGTGAGCGCACCGCCGGGCGGCGCGGCTAACGGGTGGTTCGGATAGAGCAGCGTGTTCTCGAAATAAGGCGAGTAGATATTGATCTTGAGGGAAGCAAAGACGCGAATCTGGTGCTTCTGAAAGTCGAGTGTGGGAAACGGGCCGCGCGAGAGATCGTCGCTGATGCCGCGATACTGCATGGCCGGCCAGTCGCGCACGGTGCCCGTAACGAGGACATGAGGCGCGCCGGGCAGGGGCAGCAACTGCTTGAAGGTCTGCACGCCGTAGAAGACTCCCGATCCGGTTGCGCCGATGATGGCCGCCTCGTGCGGGCCGATCACCAAAACGTAGCCTTCCGATTCCATGATTGGATCGAAATTGAGTTTGTTGCCCGCGAGGCCGGCTTTCGCCGCGTCGGAGTCGCTGCGGAGAAGCGTGATGCGATAAGGCGGTTGAGCAGTATGGGACTCATCTTCGGACGGCCCAACGCGCTTCAGCGCGTCTTCAAGATCGCGCGCAGCAAACTCGTCTTCCGCGTTGTGGCCGGGAACAACCACGAGAATCTTGTCGGGCAACGGAGTGGCCTGGCCGAAATTCGCCTCGCGCGGTGCGGGAAGCAGGGCAGGCTTGGTTTGCGCTGCGATAAAGGTGGAACCTGCGAGAAGCGCGGCAACGGCGACACGCGCCATATTGGATGAGGTCAATCGAGTGTACTTCGGCAACTCAAGACCGCCTTCGGCCCGAGGTCATCGAGCGCTGGTATGCGATGCGACCATTGTAGACTGGTGCATCGCACGATTCTGCTCCTCAAGAGACGCAACGAGCCGGTCCCATGACGATGAGCAAGAGGATGTCGTTCAGGTGAACTCAGCCGAATCTTCGCACGCGTATTCGCCGGCTGACTCCGCCGCAATGCGCCGCTACAATACGTTCCTGCTTCTGGTTGCGGGATTGGGCGGCCTGCTGTACGGCATCGACGTCGGGATCATCGGCGGCGCTGTGCCTTACTTGCAGGCTACTTCGGGGCTGACGCCATCGCAGCTTTCGTTCATCGTGGCCGCGGTGCTGCTGGGCAGCGTGTTCTCCACGCTGTTCTCCGGGCTGCTGGCCGACTGGATGGGCCGCAAGCCGCTGATCGTTTTGAGCGGCTTGGCGTTTGTTGCAAGCATTCCGATCATTGCGCTCTCCGAAGGCTATGCGCCGTTGCTCTCAGGACGGTTGCTGCAAGGCGCGAGCGGCGGAGTGATCGGCGTGGTGGTTCCGCTTTACCTTGCCGAGTGCCTGGCCGCCTCGAACCGCGGCAGAGGCACGGCGATCTTCCAGTGGATGCTGACGCTGGGCATCGTAGCCGCGGCGCTGATGGGCATGTACTTCAGCTATCGCGTGGATGCCGTGGCGAAGCTGGGCGACGCCGCGGCGCTCTTCCGCTTCAAGGATCACGCATGGCGGAGCATCTTCTGGGTTTCTCTGCCGCCGGGCGTTGTGTTTGTGCTGGGCAGTCTGTTCGTTACGGAGTCGCCGCGCTGGCTTTTCCGGCAGGGGAGAAAAGAGCAAGCGCAGGCCGCGTTGCTCAAGTCACGCACCTCAGAACAGGCTGCGCTGGAGCTTGAAGAGATGACGGCCATGGCGCGCTCGGCTCGTGCCAGGGCCGGGCAAGAGGTTCGTGATTCACTGCTGCGGCGCAAGTATGCGATTCCATTTCTGCTGGCCTGCGTAATCCTGTTCTGCAACACGGCGACGGGCGTGAACTCGATCATCGGGTATAACACAGGAATCCTGCTGCAAAGCGGGTTGAGCGATCTTGCCTCGCACTGGGGCTATGTGATTTTTACCGTCGTCAATTTTCTGGCGACCATGATCGGCATTATGCTGGTGGACCGCAAGGGCCGGAAATTCCTGCTGGTGATGGGCACGAGCGGAGTGATTATCGCGCTGGTCTCGGTGGCATTGCTGTTCCGATCGACCGAAAAGCTGAGCGTGGATCGCCGCGATCGAGTGCAGGCGCTGGTTTCGCCCAGCCAGGAGCTTACACTGCGCTTCGATCCGGCTGCAGGGAGCCGGCTGCTCGCGGCGCAGAGCAATGCAGGCCAAGGCAATGCGAGCGTCGGCATCGACAGCAGCCGCGCGTCGCTGGCGATCATTTACTCCTACGGCGGTTTTACGGCAGCCACCAATTACGCCCGTTCCGACGATACGGCGGCAGCGCCGATCGAAATTACGCGCGCAAGCTGCGTTCCCGCGAACCGGATCGAAGCGTTTTTCCGCAATCCGTTTGCCGATCTTGCTGCTGCGCGGACCGCACCGCTCGTGATTCAGAAAGCGCTTGTGGGCCGTGTGCCCGAGGCTCGAAACGGCTGGATGGTAGCGCTCGGGCTCTACGTCTTCATGGCGTTTTTTGCGCTTGGGCCGGGTGTAGTGGTGTGGCTCGCGCTCAGCGAGTTGATGCCCACCCGCATCCGCTCGAACGGCATGAGCATTGCGCTCGTGATCAATCAGATCGTTTCAACCACGCTGGCTGCGATCTTTCTACCCTTCGTGAGCAAGCACGGCTACTCGCAAATGTTCTTCCTCTTTGCCGGATTTACGGTCGTCTACTTTGTGGTGGCAGCGTTTTTCCTTCCGGAAACGAAGGGCAAAACGCTGGAAGAGATTGAAGCGCATTTCGAAGGCGGCGGAGTTAGCAAGTTAGCGGGTTAGCAAGTCAGCGAGTCAGCAGGTTGGCAGGTCAGCAGGGCGCGGCGCGGTTCGCGCATGGGCCTGTTTATCTCTTTGTACCTACCCCCCGTCCCCCCGCCCCATTTTTGGGTTAAGGGGTTTGTTTTCAGGCACTTGTACCTTTCACCAGATCCGCCAACCTATTCATTCCAAAGGACTTAATACCCTAAAGTCCTCTATCCAAAGAAGTTAGAGACCGGTTATTCGCCGGCCGGAGATCCGCGTTTTCTTGGATCTTCTGGATCGATTGTGCGCCGAAGGGCCGAAATGATCGGCAAACTTCCACGGAAATATATTCTGTTTGGAATCAGCGCGATAAGGGTCCGCGGCGGGATTGCGGAGGTTGACAGCGAATGCCGGCGGCAGCGGCTCGGACTCTTTGGCAATGCCCTGGGCTGCTTTCGCGGGCCGGGTTCTTTCGCCCCTACGGGGCTGGGGGTTTCGGAGGCGCCATGTCCCAGGGCTTACGCCCTGGGCTATCTTCTTCCCTCCCTCCGGGAGGGGTATGGCGATCTGAGCGACCGTGCGATCCCACCCTAAAACTCTCCGCTTCGCGTCGAGGTTTTAGGATGGGGCACCCGTCTTCGTGGTGAGCTTACGGTCCCCGGGTCCCTCCGCCACGGCGGACCGTGGGAGCGAGACGTCGGCGCAACAAAAACATCGGGGACACCCTGCTGACATCGTGAGAAACAAAAGCAGATCCTTCGGCTCACAACCCCCAAACTGAAGGACGTTTGGGGCCCCGTTCGCTCAGGATGACAAATCGCGGAGGGGATTGAATTTTGTATAGAAACACCAAGGGCGCCCGCAACTGCGGACGCCCCTGTTGTCTGGGAGAGGAATCGAAACCGCCCCACGGACGAAGACCTGTCCCTTCACCCCAAGAAGCAAACGCGCTTCTCGGGGACCCCGATGTCCGCGGGGACCCCGGCGAGGTTTACTTGCTGCCGCCCTGCACGCCGAGCTTGTCTTCAAGCGCAGCCTGCGCTGCTGCCAGACGCGCCGTGAGCAGGCGGAAGGGCGAGCAGGAGACATAGTTGAGGTCGATTTTGTGGCAGAACTTGACGGACTCCGGATCGCCGCCATGCTCGCCGCAGATGCCAACCTTGAGCTTCGGACGCGTATTGCGTCCCTTGGCCACGGCCATCTTCACCAGTTGCCCGACGCCCGCCTGATCGAGGGTGGCGAAGGGGTCCTGCTTGAAGATGCCGAGCTTGAGATAGGCCGGCAGAAAGTTGTTGATGTCGTCCCTTGAAATTCCAAAGGTCGTCTGCGTCAGGTCGTTGGTGCCGAAAGAGAAGAACTCGGCTTCCTCGGCGATTTGATCGGCCGTGAGCGCGGCGCGCGGCAGCTCGATCATGGTGCCCACCATGTAGTCGACCTTGGTCTTCTTTTCGGCGAAGACTTCGTCGGCCACGCGGCGAACGATCGCAGCCTGGTTGCGCATCTCTTCGATCGAACCAATCAGCGGGATCATGATCTCGGGATGCGGATCGGCGCCCTTCGACTTGACCGCAACCGCTGCCTCAATGATTGCGCGCGCCTGCATCTCGGTGATCTCAGGGAACGTGATGCCGAGGCGGCATCCGCGCAACCCAAGCATCGGGTTCTGCTCGTGCAACTCTTCAACGCGGGCCAGCAGCGGACGCAGCTCCTTGAGCTTGGGCGAGCGCGGCTTGGTGTCTTCAAGGTGCTGAATCTCGACCAGCAGGTCTTCGCGCTTGGGAAGAAACTCGTGCAGCGGCGGATCGAGCAGGCGGATGGTGACCGGCAAGGACTCCATGGCCTTGAAGAGGCCGATGAAGTCGGCGCGCTGCATGGGCAAGAGCTTCTTGAGCGCCGCGCGGCGATCCTTTTCGTTGGTGGCGAGAATCATGGCGCGCATGTGCTCAATGCGATCTTCGGCAAAGAACATGTGCTCGGTGCGGCAGAGGCCGATGCCCTCGGCGCCGAACAGGCGCGCGTTTTTGGCGTCGCGCGGAATGTCGGCGTTGGCGCGAACCCGCAGACGGCGAACCGGATCGACCCAGCTCATGAACTTGACGAGATCGGGATCGTTGGGCTGCGCATCGAGCGTCTTGAGGCGGCCGGCGATGACGCGGCCGGTGGTGCCATCGAGCGAAATGTAATCGCCCTGCCTGAAGGTCTTGCCCTTCACGCGGAGCTCTTTCTTGGCTTCGTCGACGGTGCAGTCGCCGGCGCCGGCCACGCAGCATTTGCCCATGCCGCGGGTGACGACAGCGGCGTGCGAGGTCATGCCGCCGCGTGAAGTGAGAATTCCGTCGGCCACTTCCATGCCGGCGATGTCCTCAGGCGTGGTTTCGCCGCGGACGAGGATGACAGACTTGTAGGCGCCACTGTTGTGTTGCTTGACGGCTTCTTCGGCGGTGAAGACGATTTGGCCGACAGCCGCGCCGGGCGAGGCCGGCAGTCCGGTGGCGAGCACTTCAATCTTCTCGCCCTTTTCCACGAGCCGCGGAACCAGGAAGTCATAAAGCTGGTTGGGCTCAACGCGGAAGATGGCTTCCTCCTGCGTGATAAGGCCCTCGCGCACCATGTCAATGGCTACGCGGACCGCAGCCAGGCCGGTACGCTTGCCGTTGCGCGTCTGCAGCATGTAGAGCTTGCCATCCTGGATGGTGAACTCGAAGTCCTGCATGTCGCGGTAGTGCTTTTCCATGCGCCGCGTAATGTCTTTCAACTGCTCGTAGACCTTGGGCATGGCCTTTTCAAGCTCGCTGATGGAGAGCGGCGTGCGAACGCCGGAGACAACGTCCTCGCCCTGCGCGTTCATCAGGTACTCGCCGAAGAACACGTGCTCGCCGGTGGCGGGATTGCGCGTGAAGCCTACGCCGGTGCCGGAGTTCTCGCCCAGGTTGCCGAAGACCATGGCCTGCACGTTGACCGCTGTGCCGAGCCAGTCGTCAATGTGGTTGATCCGCCGGTAAGTCTTGGCGCGATCGTTTTGCCAGCTCCTGAAAACGGCGTCGCGGGCCGCAACCAGTTGCACCAAAGGATCCTGCGGGAAATCCTTGCCGGTTTCCTTCTTCACCAGCTTTTTGTATTCGGCGATGATCTTTTGCAGCGCATCGGGCTGAAGGTCGTAGTCGTACTTGACCTTTTTCGCGGCCTTTATGCTGTCGAAGATGTGCTCGAACTTCTTCTTGGGAACATCGAGGACCACGTCGCCGAACATCTGGATGAGGCGACGGTATGAGTCATAAGCAAAGCGGGGATTATTGCTGCGCTTGGCCAGCGCTTCAACTGCCTGATCGTTGAGGCCGAGGTTCAGAATCGTGTCCATCATGCCGGGCATGGAAAACTTTGCGCCGGAACGGACCGAGACGAGCAGCGGATTTTCGCCGGTGCCGAGCTTCTGGCCCTGCAATTTCTCGAGCTTCTCCAGCGCATCGAGCATTTCAGTCTCGATCTGCGGGCTGAGTTTGCCGCGCATGTACTCGCGGCAGGCCTCGGTCTGGATGGTGAATCCGGGAGGCACGGGCAAACCGGCATTGGTCATCTCGGCCAGGCCAGCGCCTTTGCCGCCGAGAACGTCTTTCATTTTGCCGTTGCCGTCAGCCTTGCCGCCGCCGAAGGAATACACATACTTGATTGCTGTTGGGGTCGCCTCGGCGACCGATTGCTCCACTACGCCCTGCGCCATGAGATAAATTCTCCCTTACATGTTGGATCTTGTTGGATTCCGCCGTGCGGTCCCTAGGCAAGGGTAAAGGAACGGAGGCCCGGCGCGCCAATGAAGATGGGTTGAAACACTGCGCGGGGCCAGACCCTAAAACTATGGGAACGCGACGAACGGGATTGGTGCGTCATAAGTAGGAATAGCGCGTGGGGGTTGGGCCTGCCTGTGACTTGGGGCACAGGGGGTGGAGAGACAGTCAGACCAGAAGGCCGAAATGGAGCGAATCCCACAATTTAAGACTTGGCTTAGGGTGGAGGAGTCGGACGGCGGCGATTCGGACTCTCAAAGGCAGCGGTGTTGCCAAGGAAAGCGATTAGAACCTAGTGCGGCCCCGGCGCGGGATTGTGCCGGAGACTGGCGAGGTCATCCCGGAGCAATTTCCGAACGGCAACCTCATCTTTGGGGTCGGATTCGTCCAGGATGTCCCAGATGCGCCAACCGCCGTTCTCTTTCACGAGGGTGAATTGCAACTTGCTTGATTCACCAGCCGGCCGATTTTTCGGATTGAACAAATCGAAAGAAACATTGGCGAGAGCCCGCTGGGTAGACACGATTCGCACGTCGATTGCAAGATTCCAAATCCCTTCCCAGTCCTGGCAGCCGCAGATCGGATCCGCATCCATTGCCGGAACGTTGTCCGGCCCATTTGCGTTTACGTCGGCCTTCTCCAGAGCAATGAGCGAGGAGTGGAAATATCGGCTGGACTGAGGACCGTCAAATTCGATTCCTTTGCCCCCCTTTTCGTAATGGCTGTAAACATTCACCAAAAAGGCTTTTGCGGAAGCCGCATCCTGGGCGTGCGACGAGGCGCAAAGAAGCACCGCGATGAAAGAAAACGCGATCGGACAGATCAGCTTTGTGCGCATCATCACGGCCTCGCGACCCCCATCGAAATCCGAGGTCCATTCTATGCTTCGCTCTATCCTTCGAGGCTGGGACCCGCTCAGGCGGCGGAGCCTTGGAGTTGCATGCACCCAAGCCCGACCTCGGCCCTGGGCTGGGCGACCAGGATGCGATCGAGACCGACAATTTGAAGGATTTCGCGCACGTGGCGGCTGGGCCGCGACACGGTGAGAGTGTGGCCCGCCTTGCAGGCGTCAGTGTAAAGCGTAATAAGGGCGGCAAGACCCGCGGCATCGATGCGCTCCACCGCGGCGAAATCGAGCGTCACGTCTTCGCGAACGACCGCGGGCGCGAACTCCTCGAGAAAGCCCTGCTCCTGACCACGAACGAGCTCCTTGAGCCTTAACACGATGTTTCTGGCTGATTCAACAGGGTTGGTGTTCATAAGAATCTCCTTGCCCGCGATGCTCCGCGGACGGTTGCAATGGAACCTGCGGCGCTGGCGGCCGGCTGGTTTTTGCCTCGCCTGGCCTCGAAAGAAGGTGTGCAGCGGACCCATCAAAAAAACGCCGCGGTTGGGGAATATCCTGAATCTGCGGCGCCTCTCCAGCCCCTACCGGCAACAATCGCGGGCAGCAGGTGCGCGGTTCCGGGTGAGCGCATCCGCAATGAACAGCAAGATTCGATACGCATCGGCGTTGAGGAAAGTTCCGTGAGGCAGAAGGCCGCCAACTTGGACGGAAATGAGTCGCAGGAAGCGCTTGGCGGACTGACGCATAAGCAGGCGCGCGCGTTTGCGCTTGAGGCGGGCTTTCATGAGGCTGGCCTCGTGGCTTTGCCTTATGAGGCCGAAGAGCGCGATGCGGAGCGCTTTCGCGAGTGGGTTGGCGCGGGCCGCGCCGGGACGATGGAGTATCTCAAGCGCAAAGCGGAGAATGGACGACTGCTGCGGGAGCGCGCAGCTGTTCCCTTCCCCTGGGCGCGATCGGCGCTGGTTTGCTTTGCGAGTTACGCGGCGCATGACGCACCGCTCTCAACCGAAACGCAGGAGCGCGGAAGCGCCTGGATTGCGCGGTATGCCTGGAGCAGCAAAACAAATGAGCGGGGCGAGCGGCGGCCGAGCGACTATCACAAGGTGTTGCTGAAGCGGATTCGCGCGGTTGAGGCGCGGCTACATGAGGAGCTTGGCGACTTTGAATCGCGCGCCTATGTCGATACCGGGCCGATTGTGGAGCGCGCGCTCGCGGTTGCCGCGGGGCTTGGTTGGGCAGCGAAGAATACCTGCCTGATCCATCCGACGCTGGGATCGTTTGGATTTCTGGCGGTGCTGCTGACGTCGTTGGAAGTGAGCGAGTCATTCCCCGCCCTAGCGGAGCTAGGACGGGGCACCCCCGAGGCTGCGAATGACCGCCTCGGGTTGCTGGTTGCGGATCGTTGCGGCAGCTGTACGCGCTGCATCGAGGCCTGCCCGACGAATGCGCTGGACGTTCCCTACCAGATGGATGCGACGCGTTGCATTGCGTATTTGACCATCGAGCACAAAGGGCCGATCGCGGAGGAACTCGCCGCGAAGATGGGCCGGCAGGTATTCGGCTGCGACATTTGCCAGGATGTGTGCCCGTGGAATGGGAAAGCGCGGGACAATTCACATCGTGTGGGTCCGATCGCAGTGGATGCCGAATTGGAGCCGCGCCCGGAGCTTATCAATCCGGCGCTTGAATGGCTGGCGGATTTGGATGAGACAGCTTTTGAGCGGGAGTTCAACGGATCGCCGTTGCGGCGAACAGGATTCATGGGCCTCAGGCGCAATGTGGCCATCGCCATGGGAAACAGCGGGGAGTCGCGGTTTACCGGGCAGCTTGAAGAGTGGGCTGCGGCAGTCGACGATGGCCTGCGCGCGGCAGCGCGGTGGGCGCTGACGCGATTGCGCCGCGATTGATCGAGGGATCCGCGCACTCAACCGCTATCCAACCGTTTGAGCCGGAAATGAGTGGCGATTGCGGCGCAACGAATTGACGCCGAACCGACTATTCTAAAGGCAGACCTTCCTTCATCCGCGCGCGTCAAATGGGAACGGCGCAGCGCATCGCAAGAAGGCCCTACGAGGGATTGAACCGTGGCTGATGGTTTGGAATCCGCATCCGGCGTTGCAGCCGACATCGAAGACGCCGGAGCTGCGCTGGCTGCGGCCGCAACGGGTCCTGAGCAACCCGCGGCGCAATCCAAGTGGTACCGCTGGCGCAAGAGCGGCACGGCGCTCATTGCGTATCTGCTCGACAGCGAGGTCCACACTTTTGCCTTCAGCGTGGCAGCCAACGCCATCATCTCGTTTATTCCGTTTATCGTGCTGCTCTACACGCTGGTGCTCACAGTTTTTCACTCGCCACCGAAGGGCCCCATGGTAACCGTCGTGAACAACATGGTGAATTACTTTCTGCCGTCGCTCACCAAGCAGCCGGATTGGATCACGAAAACCATTGTGAGCGAAGCGGTATTGCCGATCGTGACTCACAAGGGCGCGCAGGCGTTTTCGCTGCTGATGATTCTGATCGCGTGTACCGGTATCTTTTTGCCTCTTGAGGTAGCTCTCAATCAAGCATGGGGTGTAAAAAGGAGCCGCAATTATCTCCTCAACCAGACAATCGCCTTTGGGTTGGCCCTGCTAATGCTGGGGCTGGCCGTGGCCAGCATGTTCGCAAACCTGGCCGTGGACAACGCGCTGCCTGTGATCTTTCTGGAGCATACCGACAACGCCATCTTCCGTTTCGTATCCGGAGGGGTGGACTACGCCTGGCTTGCGATTTCGACGGGCGTCGCATCGATTCTGTTCTTCTTTTCGGTGTATTACATTCTGCCCAACCGTAAAGTGCCCTGGCGGCCGGTTCTGCGCACATCGATCATCACGGGCCTCGTCTGGTTGTTGTCGCGATTCATTTTTGCCACGGTGCTTCCTCATATCGATCTGACCATCTACGGCCCGTTCTACGTTTCAGTCGGCTTGCTCTTTTGGGCTTATATCTCGGGGCTGATCCTGTTCGCCGGAGCCCAGTTCAGCGTGGCACGGCTGGGCGACGCTAAGAAATAAGGTTTTCCAGCCTCGGATTTCGCCGTTCGTTGTGTCGTTTTTTCTTCGCTTTGTATTCGCCGCCAATCCGCGCTAATCTCTTGAAAGCAGCATGTCCCCGACCAAGCCCAGTCCGCCCGAAGTCTCCGACCCGTTTGCCTGCTTTCACCCAGTAACGGCGGAGTGGTTCAAGGCCGTCTTCGACGCGCCGACGGCTCCCCAGCGCAAGGGCTGGCCGGTGATCGCGCGCGGCGAGAATGCGCTGATCCTTGCGCCCACGGGGACAGGCAAGACGCTGGCTGCGTTTCTTTGGTGCCTGGACCGATTGATGCTGCACGACAGGGAACAGGGAACAGGGATCAGGGATCAGAAATCCGCCGGCAACGCGCGGCAAGGCTGTCGCATTGTTTATGTGTCGCCGTTGAAGGCTCTGGCCGTGGACGTGGAGCGGAATCTGCGGTCGCCACTGGCCGGCATGGCTAACATGGCGCGGCGCATGGGCGTTCCGTTTCACGAGCCCGAGATCAGCGTGCGCACCGGCGACACGCCGCAGCGGGAGCGGGCACGCTTCGCGCGCCATCCGGCCGACATTCTCATCACGACACCGGAGTCGCTGTATCTGATTCTGACCTCGCAGGCGGCCGAGGCGCTGCGCACAGTCGAAACTGTCATCATCGACGAGATTCACGCGCTGGTGCCGACCAAGCGAGGAGCACACCTGGCGCTGACTTTGGAGCGGCTGCAGGCGATCACCAAAACGCCGCTGCAGCGCATTGGGCTTTCGGCAACACAGCGGCCGCTCGAAGAGGTGGCGAGATTTCTCGGCGGCGTCGACGTTGCGGGCGCGTCGAGAAGCGAGGCAGCGAGTCAGCAAGCTAGCGAGGCAGCGAACAAGCCAAGGGCAACCGCAGATCCCCGTTCGCCTTCGTCCGCTGAAGCGGACTCCGCTCAGGGCAGGCTTTCGACTCCTTCCGCTACCGCTCCAGTCGCTCAGGATGACAACACTGAATTGAGTGATGTGGCCGATTCAGCTGCGCCGCTGCGCTACCGGCCGGTGACCATCGTGAACGCCTCCGCGCGCAAGCAGCTGAAGCTGCGCATCGAGGTTCCTGTCGAAGACATGGCGCGCCTGGGCGAGATGGAGGATATTCCCTCGGGCCCGGCCTCGCAGACACCTCGGCGCGTTTCGATCTGGAATGCAATTCATCCGCGCCTGCTCGAAATTATTCGCGAACGGAACTCGACCATTCTTTTTGTGAACGCGCGCCAGACCGCCGAGCGGCTAGCCGGAGCGCTCAACGACCTGGCGGGCGAGCCGATCGCGCGCGCGCACCATGGATCACTGGCCGCGGCGCAGCGCTCGGTGATTGAGGAGCAGCTCAAGGCCGGGCAGATAAAGGCGCTGTGCGCAACCTCGACGCTGGAACTGGGCATCGACATGGGCGCAGTCGATCTTGTCGTGCAGATTGAGTCGCCGCCTTCGGTTGCAAGCGGCATGCAGCGCATTGGCCGAGCCGGTCACCACGTGGACGCGGTGAGCGAAGGCATCCTTTTTCCCAAGTACCGTGCCGACCTGGTTGCTTGCGCCGCAGTCACACGCGCCATGCACGACGGGCACATTGAGTCGACGCGCTTTCCGCGCAACCCTCTCGATGTGCTGTGCCAACAGCTGGTGGCGATTGTGGCCAGTGCGGGGACCAAGGGACCAAGAGCCCGAGGGACCAAGCGGCAGAGATTAGAGAACAGAGATCAGAGATCGAATGCCGCTGCGAACCTCTTCAACGAAGAGACGCCGCGGGGATGGGATCACTCGACTCCGCTGACTCCGCTTACACCGCTGACTCCGCTTCTGCTGAAGTTTCCGTCGATTTTCTTTTCGATCTCATCCGCGGCGCTGCGCCGTTTGGTTCGCTTTCGCGCTCGGCCTTTGAAGGCGTGCTCGATCTGCTGAGCGGCCGCTACCCTTCCGACGAGTTTGGCGAGCTGCGCCCACGGCTGACGTGGGATCGCGTGCGCAACGTCGTCACAGCTCGCGACGGCGCCGCGCGGTTGGCGATTTTGAACGCTGGGACCATTCCCGATCGCGGCCTCTACGGTGTCTTTCTCGCGTTTACCGAGGGCAAATCGGTGCGCGTGGGCGAGCTCGATGAGGAGATGGTCTTCGAGTCGCATCCCAATGAGACGTTCATTCTTGGCGCGTCCACGTGGCGCATCACCGACATTACGCATGACCGCGTAGTGGTGACGCCCGCGCCCGGCGAGCCAGGCAAGATGCCGTTCTGGAAGGGCGACGGCCCCGGACGCCCGCTCGAATTTGGCCGGCGCATCGGCGCCATGGTGCGCGAGCTGCGCGCGTTGCCGCAGGCCGCTGCCCTCACGCGCCTTGTCAACGACCACGATCTCGATCCCGGCGCAGCGGAAAACCTGTTGCGCTTTCTTGCCGACCAGGCTGAGGCGACCGGGCAGGTTCCCGACGACCGAACGATCGTTGTTGAGCGGGTCCGCGACGAGCTCGGCGACTGGCGCGTGTGCGTGTTGACTCCATTCGGCAGCCGCATTCACATTCCGTGGGCGATGGCTGTGGCTGCGCGCATCCGCGCGGCGGGCGGGCCGGAAGTGGAGACGCTGTGGGGCGACGACGGATTTGTGCTGCGCTTCCCCGACACCGACGAGCCACCCGACTCGGATTGGATTCTGGTCGAGTCGGCCGAAGCGATGCAGCTTGTTTTGCGGCAGCTGGGTTCGACGGCGCTGTTTGCCGGGCGCTTTCGCGAAGCCGCGGGACGCGCGCTGCTGTTGCCGCGCCGGCGAGCCGATCAGCGCTCGCCGCTGTGGCAGTTGCGCAAGCGCTCCTACGATCTGCTCAGCGTGGCCTCGCGCTACCCGCAATTCCCGCTGTTGCTCGAGGCCTATCGCGAGTGCCTGCGCGACGTTTTCGATATGCCGGCGTTGATCGAGATCCTGCGGGAGGTCGAACAGCGGAAGCTCCGCGTGCATGTGGTGGAGACGCGCAAGCCATCGCCTTTTGCCGCTTCCCTGCTCTTCAGCTACGTGGCCAATTTTGTCTACGAAGGCGATGCGCCGCTTGCCGAACGCCGCGCGCAAGCGCTCACCATCGACCAAGACCAATTGCGCGAGCTACTGGGCGAAGCCGACCTGCGCGAACTGCTCGATGCGGACGCGATTGCAGAAGTGGAAGAGGCGGCGCAATGCCTGGCGGAGAATTATCGCGCACGTTCTGCCGACGGAATCCACGATCTGTGCCTGCGCCTGGGCGATCTTTCGCGCGAGGAGATGGCGCGACGTGTTTCTTCCGCTGGTCTTTTAGAGCATATCGACCGGCTGGTTCGTTCGCGCCGTTTGCTCGAGCTGCGCATCGCCGGCGAAAAACGGCTGATTGCGGCGGAAGACGCGGCGCGCTATCGCGATGGGCTTGGCATTCCATTGCCGCCCGGGTTGGCGGCCGCGCTGCTCGAGCCTGTGGCTCACCCGGTGCTCGAACTGGTGCGCCGCTACGCGCGCACGCACGGGCCGTTCACGCTGCGCGAAGCTGCGGAGCGCTTTGCATTGGATGCTGAGGCCGTCGAGACCGCGCTGCGGCAACTTGCGCATGAAGGCCGCGTGCTCGAAGGCGGTTTTCGTCCGGGCGGTCTGCATCGCGAATGGTGCGACGCGGAAATTCTGCGGCAGATTCGCCGCAAGTCTCTGGCCAAGCTGCGCCGCGAAGTGGAACCGGTGGAGCAGCATACGCTGGCGCGCTTTCTCACGCACTGGCAGGGCGTGCTGGCGCCGCGCCGTACCGGGACTGCGCATCTCGACGCGCTGCTTGACGCAATTGAGAGCCTGCAAGGCGCGCCGCTGCCGGCGTCGCTTCTTGAAACTTCGATTCTGCCGGCGCGCATTGCCGATTTCACATCCGCGGGGCTCGACACGCTGATTGCCGCCGGCGAAGTGTCGTGGGCAGGCGTTGAGCCGATCGGTGAGCGCGATGGGCGCATTGCGCTGTTCCTCGCCGACAAACTGCCGTTGCTGGCGCAACAACGTCCGCTGGTGGATCCTCTGAACGAGCGCGAAGAAAAGTTGCTCGCGGTTCTTGAATCGACCGGCGCGAGCTTCTTCGATTCGCTGCACGAAGCTGCAGGCTCGGGCTATCCCGGCGAAACCATCGAGGCGCTTTGGAGCCTGGTGTGGCGCGGGCTGATCACGAATGACTCGCTGCATGCGTTGCGCGCGTACATCGCGCGGCCCGAGAGCGCGCGTACGCCACGCCGCTATCAAACCGGAGCTGTTTTTCGGTCGAGGCGGACGACGCCGCCGACGGCGCAGGGAAGGTGGTCGTTGTTGCCGATTCAGAGTGCGGGCCGGGAGGCCCGCACGACAGCCGGCCTGAAGGCCAGCGCTACCCTCAGCAATAGAGCTCAGACAACAACGGAGCGCAGCCACGCGCTGGCGCTGCAACTGCTGAATCGCTATGGCGTTTTGATGCGCGAGCAGGTGGCGGCGGAGAATGTGCCTGGCGGGTTCAGCGCGGTGTATGACGTGCTGAAGGCGCTCGAAGAGAGCGGACGGATTCGGCGGGGTTATTTTGTCGGCGGGTTGGGAGCCACGCAGTTTGCGCTGCCCGCCGCGGTGGACTTGTTGCGGCAATTGCGCACCGAGCCACCTGCCGAAAAACCTGAATTCGTGCAGTTGGCTGCGACCGATCCGGCGAACCCTTACGGCTCGGTGCTGCGCTGGCCGGAACTTCCGGTTGCGGAGGAAGATTCGGAGTCGGCTCCGAGAATCCTCACGCGCGCGGCCTACGCTGAAGTGATTCTGCGCAATGGCGAGCTTGTGGCGTGGCTCAAGCGCGGCAATCCGAATCTGCTGGTGTTTCTGCCCGCCGAGGAACCGGAGCGCTCACAGGTTGCGGCGGGACTGGCGCATTTTTTGTGCACGCGCGGGCAAGATCGCATGCGTGGAAGCAACCACGAGGGCGTGCTGATCACCACGATCAATGGCCAGCCGGTGGCCGCACACTCGATGGCGCGGTTTCTGATGGATGCAGGCTTTCATCCCGGACCGCTGGGCATGCATCTGCGGCGCATTCCGCTCGCCGTTGGACAGCATGTGCGGGACGTCCACTCCGGCGAGGTGCAGTGAGTTTTGGCTTTCGAGCGCGGGTCGGAGACCCGCACGACAGCCGGTCTAGAGACCGGCGCTACAGAGGATTCGCGCTATGCCTGAAGGCGACACCATTTTCCGCACCGCGCGCAACCTGGGACGCGCGCTCATGGGCAAGCCGATCATCGGCTTCCGGACGACTTTTCCACTTATCATGCGATTCAACGACGACACGCCGCTCGTGGGCCAGACGGTCGATCAGGTGGAAGCGCGCGGCAAGTGGCTGCTCATTCATTTTTCCGGCGGCGGGATCCTCACGTCGCACCTGCTGATGAATGGCAGCTGGCATATTTACCGGCATGGTGAACGCTGGCAAGCACCGCGATTCAACATGCGCATCGTGATCGAAAATAGCGAATACCAGGCGGTCGGTTTTCGCGTGCCTGTGGCTCGGATGCATACGGAACAGTCGCTCGCTCGCGATGTGCGGGTCGCTCGCCCGGAAAACGATGTGCTCAGCGACGAGTTCGATTCATCGGCCGCGTTAACGCGCCTGCTTGGCTGCCGGCAGGAGGCGCTCGCTGACGTGCTGCTGGACCAAACCGTTCTCGCCGGAGTCGGCAATGTCTTCAAATCGGAGATCTGCTTCGTTCTGGGCCTGCATCCATTCCGCGCTGTCGGAACTTTGACGCGTGACCAAGCCGCGGCAACGATTGCATGCGCGCAAAAGCTGCTCAAGGCCAACGTGCTTGAAGATTCCGGCGATCTGATCGTCACCTATCGCGGGCAGCAGCGGCGCACTACGCACGCCTCCGATCCAGGCGCCAGCTTGTGGGTTTATGGCCGCGCGGGCGAGCCTTGCCGCCGTTGCGGCGAGCCGATTCGCCGCCGCATTCAGGGCGAGGATGCGCGCGTCACCTTTTGGTGCCCGCTCTGCCAGCCCATGCCGGATGGATCAGACGTAGACGGATGAACCCTCGGTCCTCAGTTCGACGGCTTGCCGATTCCGAAGATCTTCTGAAAGATGTTGCGGTGGTCGTCGTTCATGCCGTTCTTGTGGTCGCAGGTATCGGTGGGCGCGGTGCCATCGAGGAATGCCGCAGAGAAGTCGTCGGGGCATGAAGGGTCGGCCAGCAGGTTGGTGGCCTTGTCGATGGTCTGGATGTCGACCCCATCCGGCGGTTTGAAATCGTTGGTGTCGGAGTACTGAGGCAGCTGCACTGCCTGCTTCATAAAATCAGCCCAGATGGGAGCAGCAACGCGAGCGCCCTGGATGCGGCCGCGGTTCTCCGGGTCGAGCTCGGTGTAGTCGTCGTTGCCGACCCACACGATGCACAGCAGGTTCGAGGTGAAGCCGGCAAACCATGCGTCATGGCTGGTGCCGGTTTTGCCCGCGGCCGGAGCGGTGAATCCCATGTTGCGAACGCCGGCTCCGGTCCCGCAGTAATCTCTTCCGCCAACCGTACAGGGATCGCTCCCGTTGCCTCCGAGAACAGCTTCCATCATGTAAGTGGTGAGGAAGGCAGCGCGAGGATCGAGCACCTGCCGCGTCGTCGGCGTGTAGTCTTCAACGATGTCGCCAGTGGGCGTGCGCACGCTGGCCAGCATCCACGGATCGATGTGCACGCCGCCGTTGGAAAAGGTCGTATACGCGCCGGCCATATCCAGCGGCGTGGCATCGTATGAACCGATGGCCATGGAAGGCGTGCCCTGCGCGCTCTTGATGCCCGCATCGCGCGCCAGAGCGGCCACGCGATCGAATCCCACCATGCTGGCCAAGCTAATGGTCGCGTTGTTGTCTGATCGCATCAGGGCCAGGCGGGCAGTCATCTCGCCGTAAAACTCGCTTTCGAAGTTGTGCGGCGTGTATTCGTAGTCGGTGCCCGCGCCATAGGTTTGCTGCGCGTCGTCGAGCATGGTCAGCGGCGAAAAGAGCTTCGTCTGCCCAGGCAGGATGGTGCCCTCGACCGCGGTCTGGAATGCGGCCGCATAGACAAACGGTTTGAAGATCGATCCCGTGGGCCGGTGTGCCACGGCGTGATTCACCTGCGACGTGCCGTAGCTGCGCCCGCCCACCAGGGCCAGCACCTGGCCCGTATGAGGATCGAGCGCGATCAGCGCCACCTGTGGATAAATAAAAGGCTTGCCGAGCTTCTTGTCGCGGGCGTGGACGGCGTCAATCTGCGCGTCGACGACATGGATGGTGGAGTTGACCGCCTCTGTCGCCAGCTTTTGCAAATCGGGATCGAGCGAAGTGTAGATGCGCAGGCCCTCGCGGTTGAAATCGCGATCGCCGAGCCTTTGCGTCAGTTGGTCGTGGACCAGGTCGACAAAATACGGCGCCTCGCTTTCATCCACGCTCGATGACACCAGGTGGAGTGGTTCAGACTTGGCTGCCTCGGCTTGGTCCTTGGTGATGGCGCCGGTTTCGACCATCGAGTCGAGCACGAGATTGCGGCGCTCGATGACGCGCTCGGGATGGTGAAAGGGATTCAGGCGGCTGGGGCTTTGAATGATCCCCGCGAGCATGGCGCACTCCGACAGGTCGAGCTGGCTCACATCCTTGCCGAAGTAGGCTTGCGATGCTTCGCCAAAGCCATCGACCGAAAAACTGCCGATTTGCCCGAGATTAATCTCATTGGCGTACATGGCGAAGATCTGCTGCTTGTCAAAGCGATGCTCGAGAATGATGCTGATGACGGCCTCGCGCATCTTACGCGAATAGGTGCGCTCGGGCGTCAGGAAGAACCCGCGAGCAAGCTGCTGCGTCAGAGTGGACGCGCCCTCCTCATAGCGGTGAAGGTGGAAGATGTCGTTGCGCATTGCGCCCAGGATGCGCCAATAGTCGATGCCGCCGTGCTCAAAGAAGCGGCGGTCTTCAATAGCGATGACGGCATGCACGAGATTCTGCGGAATCTCGTCGTAGGTAAGCAGGCGGCGCTTGGTTCGCTCCGAGCCCTCGCTCAGTCCGGTGATCAGCAGCGGCTCGAGCTCGTAGCTGGAAAGCTGCTGTCCATGCGCGTCGGTGATGGAGTCCACTACGCCGCCGCTCACGTGGATGGTGGCGCTGTCGGGCGCGTGGTACGACTGCGGGCCGGGCTGCACAGTGATTTGCTGCACGCCTTCGCTATACGTTCCCAACTGCGAAGGCTGCGAGGCACCGTCGCCCGTGTAGCCGGCCTCGTGCAACTCATTGGCGATCAAGCGCACGGTGAGTTTTTGTCCTGGGCGCACTTCGCGCGGCGCAGCGTAGATCTGTGCGGTGCTGGCAAAGATCGGCTGCTTCAGCCGGGCATCAACAATTCCCTCATACTTGACGTAGAAATAGGCGAAGACCGAAGCGCCGGCCGCAGCGACGGCAAGAATGATCACGAGCAGCCCCAGCAGAATCCGCGACCTGAGATGATGTCCCGATTGCGAATTCGGGATCCGGACTCGTAATGCCATTACCGCTCCTTAAAAACAGCTTCCAGTATTCAGCTCGCCGTCGCCGAAAACGCCAGCATGAGCGACCGCACGCCCTATCGGCAGAAGCCCGGCAGCTAAAGGGTTCCCCCCAGTAGCCGCTCCTCTTCCACGCGCTTCTTGACCAGCGCAACAACGTCGCGCATGGCTACATCCACGCTGGTGCTCGTCGCGCGCGCCACCAGTTCCACCTGGCCCGACGCGGCCTTCTTGCCTACATTGATGCGGTAGGGAATGCCAACGAGGTCCGCATCCTTGAATTTCACGCCTGCGCGCTCGTCCCGGTCATCAAGCAGCACATCCAGCCCAGCTTCTTCCAGCTCGACAGTGAGCTTTTCGCCGGCGGCCCGCAGCGAAAAATCGCCCACGTTCGTGACGGTGACGACAATCGTGAACGGCGCGATCGTCGCCGGCAGCCAGAAGCCGTTGGCATCATTCGATTGCTCGATGGCCGCGGTGAGAATGCGCTCGATACCGATGCCGTAACTGCCCATGATCGGCGTAACTTCTTTTCCGTTCTCGTCGAGGACGCGCGCGCCCATCGACTCAGAATACTTGTAGCCCAGCTTGAAGATGTGGCCGACCTCGACTGCTTTGCCGACCACGAGCTTGCCCGCGCATCCCTCCGTCGGGCAACCCTCGCCCTGGTTCACGCTGCGGACATCGGCGGCGAGTGTCCAGGTAAAATCGCGGCCCGGAGTCACGTTGCAAAGATGGTAGTCCAGCTTGTTTGCGCCACAGACCATATTCCTGCGGTCTTCGAGCGCGTGATCGACGATGACCACAGGCGAATGCGGAGCAGCTTCTGAATGGAAGAAGTCAAGGCGATGCTTTCTCGAGGCTTCGCTATGCTCGGCTTCGAGAACATCCTTGGCCAGCGCATCTTTATATTTTTCTTTACTGGCCGGAGCAAGGCCAATGGGTCCCAGGTAGCCGGCGGGCCCGTGAAAGGCATCTTCGAGCTCGTCGGCCTGCATCGGCCTGAGTTCGGAAGCGAAAAGGATGCCCGCCAGTTTGGCTTCGTTGACCTGGTGATCTCCTCTCAGGAAAACGATTGCCGGCTTCCATTCGCCGGCGATGGACGCCATATACGCGACACACTTGATGTCGGAGGCGGGAGACATTTTGAAGAATGCGGCCACATCGACGATGGAGGCGCATCCCGGCGTGTGCACCAGACTCCGGGCTTCCGCCTCCGGTCGGGGCCAACTCGACGACCGGATCAAGTTGCGAGGTTGCTTTTTCAAGATTTGCCGCATATTTGCAAACCGGGCAACTCGCAATCAGGTCTTCGCCGGCATCGGTATAGACCATGAATTCCTGCGACTGCGAGCCGCCCATGGCGCCCGAATCTGCCTCGACGGCGACGAATTTGAGCCCGCAGCGCGCAAAAATGGAGCGATAGACGCGATCGTGCAGATCGAAACTGCGGTCCAGGCCCGTCTTGTTGATGTCGAATGAATAGGAGTCCTTCATGATGAACTGGCGCACGCGCAGCAGGCCCCCCTTGGGCCGCGGCTCGTCGCGGAACTTGGTTTGAATCTGGTACCAGATCTGCGGCAACTGCTTGTAACTGCGCAATTCGCCGCGCGCGATCGTAGTCATGACTTCTTCGTGCGTCATGCCCAGGCACAGGTCCGCGCCCTTGCGGTCTTTCAGGCGGAACATGTTTTCGCCCATGGTTTTCCAGCGGCCACTCTCCTCCCAGGCCTCGCGCGGCACAATCCCCGGCAGGTAGAACTCCTGCGCGATCTGATCCATCTCGTCGCGCACAATGGCGATAATCTTGTTCAGCGAGCGCTGGCCCAGGAAGAGGTAGCTATAGATCCCGGCGCCGAGCTGGCGGATGTAGCCGGCGCGGAGAAGAAACTTGTGGCTGGCCACTTCGGCGTCTGCCGGAGCCTCGCGCAGTGTGGGAATGAAAAGCTTGGACCAACGATGCATAGGAAGATTTTGCGCACTTTCTCGTTCGCGGGGGCGAACGCAAGGCAAATGAAAGCAGCTTTCATTCTAAATGTTTTGCGTATGGAGAAGCTCAGAAGACGGCGTTGAGGGCTCACATCGGTACATTGCGACCGTGTGGCATACTTTCAGGCATGAATTGGCACCACATTCCCTGGGGAGAGATCGCGTTTGTCCTGGTCAAGCTCCTCAAAGGGTTCGGCTTCATCCCCGGCGCGCTGGCCGCATTTGGCCTCCGGAAGCTGTACCAGAAATGGCGCCAGAACAAGGCGATGGCCGGATGGCCCTCCACCGACGGGACGATCCAAAGCGGGAAGGTTCATAAGCAAGGCCTGCGCTACTGGGTGGAACTCACCTACACCTACTACGTTGGCGAGTACCGTTCAGGAAAGCATGTCCATCATTTTCGCCGCGAAGAAGAGGCAGATGAGTTTGTGCGCCAGGTGAAGGACAAGCATCTTCAGGTTCACTACGAAGCTTCCAAGCCCGACAACTCCGTGATTCTGGACCGCGACCTGGAAATGATTGCGCTGCTGGCGCCGCAGTATCGGTGACGGGCTCGGCAATCGCGCGGGTTTCAACCGCTCTGGGACAGCACAACTCTCAACCAGCGGGTCTTTCTGATCCCTGACCCCCGAAACCTGATCCCTGCTTCTAAATCAACTCCACGCCCCACAGGTCGTGCAAGTGCACTACGCCTTCGACGCGATTGTCTTCGCCGACCACGATCAGCGACGTGATCTTGCGCTCTTCGAGGATCGCCAGGGCCTTTGCAGCCAATTCCTCCGGCCCAATCGTACGCGGATGCGCATTCATCGCCTCGCCGGCCGTCTTGCCCAGCGCCGCGCCGCCTTCGCGCTCCAAAAGTCGCCGCAAATCGCCATCCGAGATCACGCCGCGCAGATGGCCTGACTCCTGCACCGTCGTCATGCCCAGCTTCTTTGACGACATCTCATAGATCACGTCTGTCATGGGAGTGGCCGGCATAACAACGGGAACGTCCTGGCCGGTATGCATCAGATCGCGAACCTTGGCCAGCTGCTTGCCCAATTTGCCGCCGGGGTGCAATTCGGCAAAATCCTCGGCGCGGAAGCCCTTGCGCAAGCTGACCGCAACGGCCAGGGCATCGCCCAGCGCCAGCATCGCCGTCGTGGACGCTGTGGGAGCCAGATTGAGCCCGCAGGCCTCGCGCTCCACGCTGCAATCGAGCGCCACGTCGCTGGCCGCGGCGAGAGTCGAGTGGAGATTGCAGCAAAAGCTGATGAGCGCGTCGCCCTTGCGCTTGACGGTGGCAAGCAGGCGCAGAATTTCCTCGGTTTCGCCCGAAGCCGAGAGCGCGATCACTACATCGCCCGGCATGAGCACGCCCAGGTCTCCATGCACGGCCTCAGCCGGGTGCAGAAACAATGCCGGCGAACCGGTGGAGCTGAGAGTGGCGGCGATTTTCTGCGCGATGATGCCGCTTTTGCCCATGCCGGTGACCACCACGCGGCCGTTCTGCCCGCCGCAATGGACGATCATGCTGACAGCTCTCGCAAAGGAATCGGCCATTGGCCCGTCGAGGCGCGCGGCAAGAGCCTCAAGCGCGGCGGCCTCAGTGCGCACCAGCGCGGCCGGCTGGAACGGCACGTCTTTCCCGGTGGGGCTCATGGACATTTCATGCTAACAAAGACAGAGGCCAGAGAACAGAGACCAGAGATCGGAAATGAGGAGCGGAGGAGCGAAAGCTCGGGCCGGACTGGACACAAAACCTGAGCTTGATGGCACGCGGGTAACGGCCGTGCGCGGAATGACAACCGGGCGTTGTACGACGGATTCTGGCCTCTTGCCCTTGTTCTCTGTTCTCTGCCATTCCCGCTCGTACAATAGAGCTGCGAGGTCGATTCCGTTGCGCCGAAACACAATCGTTCTGATCACTGTTCTTTTCATTCTGGCGGTCTTTGCCTGGGCGGGCTGGGCCAACTGGGAATATCGCAAGCAAGCCGCTGAAAAACTCCTGGCTCATGCCGGACAAGGCGATCTGGTTCCGGCGCCCGGCGGCGATGCGATGAATTATGTTTCGCCGCTCGACGGCAAGCCTGCCCCCGATTTTTCGCTTGAAAACCTGAGCGGGAGCAAGGTTTCGCTCGCAAGCTACAAAGGCAAGGCCGTGATGATCAACTTCTGGGCCACATGGTGCGGCCCGTGCAAGGTGGAAACGCCCTGGATCGTGGAGCTGCGCAACAAGTACGCGGCGCAGGGCTTTGAGGTGCTGGGTGTGGACACTGAGGGCGACGACCTGGAGCCAGGCGACAAGGCGGGGTGGGCCAAGGCTCAAGCAGCGGCCGGCAAGTTTGTCAGCGAGGAGAAGATTCCGTACCCGGTGCTGCTCGGCGGCGACAGCATCAGCCGCGAATACGGCGGGCTCGACGATCTGCCCGCGTCGTTTTTCGTCGATCGCAGCGGCAAGGTGGTCGTGGCTACCGTTGGCTTGACCTCGGAGAGCGACATCGAGGGCAAGATCAAGAAGGCGCTTGCGGAGTAAAGGCAGCTTTTAGCCGCTAGCTTTCAGCTCCTAGCTTGTTTCGCGGGACATGGGCGGTTGAGACTGAGAAAATGGCGAATTTGGCAGGTCGGGCGATGACAAAAATGGCTGGATCAGGATGGAAGGCAGAAGTACAGAGTCGCGCTTGCCTGGCCGTGACGGTCGCTGTGCTTGGCGCGCTTCCCGCGTGCGCACAGTTCATCTCCAATTCGCCGCATAATTCTCCGCTTAAGACGGAGGCTGTGCAGTACCTCTTTCCCGAGCAGGTGAGCGTTCCAGCGGGCAAGCCGAGCGCAGTCACGTTACACTTTCGCGTGGCGCAGGGGCTGCACATCAACTCGCATACGCCGAGCGACGAATTCCTGATCGCAACAGATTTCTCGATTCCCGACGGCATGGGGGTCCGGCTTGGAACGGCTACTTACCCTCCCGGCAAGATCATCTCGCTGGCCTTCGATCCCTCGACCAAACTGAGCGTTTACACCGGTGAATTCGACATTGAGGCGCACATCGTGGCCGCGCCGGGCAATCACATGGTGCAGGCCAAGCTGCACTATCAGGCTTGCGACCAGAATGAATGCTTGCCGCCCAAAACCATCAATGTGCCGATTGACGTGATCGGAAAGTGACAGCTGTCAGCGATCAGTGATCAGAGATCAGAGATCAGAGATCAGAGATCAGAGATCAGAGATCAGAGATCAGAGATCAAGTATGGTCGGTCTGATCCACATTTTTCCGATTTTCTCGACGGAAAAGATGGGAGAGCAATCGGGCACTCCCGTTTGCTGACTTGCCACCCTGCTGACTCGCTGACTTGCATCTTTTCACTGCGTCGATCCGTTGTCGTCGGCGGGCAGGAACTGGTAACTCACAAAGGCAAAGTGCTGGCCGTCGGGGGCCCAGTTGGGCACGTTGTCGGTTCCCGATCCGCCCACAATTTGCACCAGGTCGCGAATCTTTCCGTCAGCAACGTTGATGATCCGCAGGGTCACGTCCTTGTTGGCCGCGTGACCGGCCACGTCCTTGTCGTAGGAGAGAATCAAGATCGATTTTCCGTCCGGCGAGGGATGCGGCGTCCAGTTGTGCTTTTCGTCGAAGGTCACCTGCTCGGGCTGGCTGCCGTCAGTATGCATGCGCCAGATCTGCATTCCGCCTGCACGATCGGAGTTGAAGTAAATCCACTTGCCATCGGCCGAAAAATCCGGATCGTCGCTCACGCCGGTGCCCGTGGTCAGAGCGGTTTCTGCTCCGCCGTCCGGCGAGATGGCAAAAATATTCAGCGCGCCGTTGCTGGGACGCGTAAACAAAATTGTCTTCCCATCCGGCGACCAGCTATGGAAGTAGGAATTGGGATTTTCCGTCACCATGCGCGGCGCGCCGCCGGTTGCAGGAATGATATACACGCGGCGGCCCGGATGGTCGGGCGTGGTGCAGGTCATTGCGAGCCATTTGCCGTCGGGCGAAAGTCCATGGCTGCCCGTGCAATCGGTTGCGTTGCCGATGTCGAGCTGCGTGGCCTCGGCCATCGCGCCGTCACCTTCAGCGGCGGGCACGGTCCACAGCTTGCCTGCGCGATCGAAGATCAGCGTCTTGCCGTCGCGGCTCCAGTTGGGAGCTTCCATCTGTCCCTTGCCGGTCTGGATGACGAAGGCCATGCGCGCACTATTGTCGATGGCGATAGTCTGGAGCGTGCTGTAGAGCGCCGTGGGCGCGGGCGTTGCCGGGGGCGTGAGCGGGTCGAGACTCCACATGCGCGAATGTAGCCTGCTCGATCGCGTCCGGGTTATGCGCGCAGACTCCGAGGCCGGCGTAGAAGTCGCCATCAAAGTGCAGCTTGATGGACGCGCCAACCTGGTGCAGCGGCTCGCCATGCGCGCTGAGGAAGAGCGTGACGGTGTCGCCGCGCTTCTCAAGACGTAGGCGCTGGGGCGCGCCGATGTTGAAGGCAATGTCCTGCGTGGTGTCGCCTTTGTTGCGCCGGTATTGCAGCGCCGTTTCGCCATTGCCGTGAATTGCAGCGTCGGCGTAGAGCGAGTCAGAGTCGAGCGACTGCCGAAACATGAGCAGCGCCTTGCGATGCGGGCTCGCAGTTGGGCCGGCATCGGACAGCTTCACGTCGGCGGTCAGCGAGACGTCACCCGAAACTTTCTTCCAGACGAAGTGGAACGCGTCGACGTTAACCCAAAGGTTCGCGCCAGCTGACCGAAGGGTATAGACGCTCGTTGCGGCATCGAAAGTCGCGGTTCCGGGCGGAGTAACGATGCCGACGTCGGATTGTTGCTCGAAGATGCCGATTCCATTGCTGGCCGTTTGCGCAGAGGCGAGTGTCGATGCGACGAGGAAGGAAGCGAGAGCGGCGAGTGGAATTGCAATTTTCAGGGTCTGATGCACAATGATGTTCCCCCGCGTGCCATGATACAGAGCCGCCGGGCCTGAAGCCCTGATGGTTCTTAAGGGAAGCGTTTCAGGGGCCTGAAGGCCCCTGCTCCTTCCGGGTCGCCATTCTCAGCGACTTCCGCGCCGCTGGCGCTTATCCGCCGGCTTTCTTCTCGATCTTGGCCCAGGAATCTTTCAGCGCCAGTGTCCGATTGAATATTTTCCTGGTCTCGGACGAGTCAGGATCGAGACAGAAATATCCCACGCGCTCGAACTGGTAGCGGTCCTCAAGTTTGGCGCTCGCGAGCGACGGCTCGAGCTTTGCGCCGGTCAGGATCTCCAACGAGTTCGGATTGAGATTGTCGAGAACGTCCTGGCCTTCCTCCAAATCGTAGGGATCGGCCTTGGAGAAGAGCTTGTCGTAGAGGCGGATCTCGGCGGAGATGGCGTGCGCAGCCGAGACCCAGTGCATGGTCGACTTCACCTTGCGGCCGTCGGGCGAATTGCCGCCGCGGCTCGCCGGATCATACGTACAGTGCACCTCGACCACGTTGCCCTGCGCGTCTTTCACGACGCTCTTCGCGGTGACGAAATACGCGTTGCGCAGGCGCACTTCCTTGCCGGGCGAGAGGCGATAATACTTCGGCGGGGGAACCTCGCGGAAATCGTCCTGCTCAATATAAAGCTCGCGCGAGAACGGCACCTGGCGCGTGCCAACAGATTGATCCTCGGGGTTGTTGGCTACCTCCACAAATTCCCCCTTGCCTTCCGGATAGTTATCGATGACCAGCTTCAATGGGTGCAGCACAGCCATGGCACGGCTGGCGCGGTGGTTCAAATCGTCGCGCTGAAAGTGCTCGAGCATTTCAATGTCGGTGCTGCCGTTGGTCCGCGACGCGCCGATGGCGGCACAAAAGGCGCGAATGGCCTCGGGCGTAAAGCCGCGGCGGCGCAGGCCGGAGAGCGTGGGCATGCGCGGATCGTCCCATCCGTTCACGCGCTTTTCCTGCACGAGTTGCAATAGCTTGCGTTTGCTGAGCATCGTGTAGGTCAGGTTGAGGCGGTCGAATTCAATTTGCTGCGAGGGGAAGATGCCGAGCTGCTCGATATACCACTTGTAGAGTGGCTGGTGGTCGGCGAATTCGAGCGTGCACATGGAGTGCGTGACGTGCTCGATCGAGTCCGACTGGCCGTGCGCGAAGTCGTACATCGGATAAATGCACCATTCGTCGCCGGTGCGATGGTGCGTAGCGTGGAGAATGCGGTACATCACCGGGTCGCGCATGTTCAGGTTGGGCGAGGCCATGTCGATCTTGGCCCTGAGCACGCGGCTGCCGTCGGGGAATTCGCCCTTCTTCATGCGCATGAAGAGGTCGAGGTTCTCCTCGATCGTGCGGTTGCGGTAGGGGCTGTCTTTTCCTGGTTCGGTCAGCGTGCCGCGGTGCCGGCGGATTTCGTCGGCCGTGAGGTCATCGACGTAAGCCTTGCCGGCCTTGACCAGTTGCAAAGCCCACTCATAGAGCTGGCCGAAGTAGTCCGACGCGTAGCAGAGCTTGTCCCAGTCGAAGCCGAGCCAGCGCACGTCGGCCATGATGGAGTCGACGTACTCCTGCTCCTCTTTTTCCGGATTGGTGTCGTCGAAGCGCAGGTTGGTTTTGCCGCCGAACTCATCGGCTAGACCGAAATCAATGCAGATGGCCTTAGCGTGGCCGATGTGCAGGTAGCCGTTGGGCTCGGGCGGAAAGCGGGTCTGGACTTGAGCGTCGCCGTATTTTTTGGTGCGCACATCTTCGGCGATCTGGTCGCGGAGGAAGTTGGAGGGGGTGCGAGCTTCGTGATTAGGTGCGTCTGAGCCTTCTGGATTTGCGTTGGACATAGCTTTAGTTCATTATTCCACCGCAGGGGTGTGCTCAATTCAATAGGCTCTGAAGGTATCGACGGGCCATGAGCGTCGGGAGCCCAATCTTGCGTCCGCAGCCGGCGACACGAATCGGACAATCACGCAGCTGCTTTGCGGCTTCGCAAGGGTTGGGCCACCAAACGTACGCCGAGCGCCGCACAGACTCGGCTGATGGTGTCAAAACGCGGCGCGCTATCGGGGCGAAGGGCTTTGTAGAGAGCTTCGCGGGTAATTCCGGCGGCCTTGGCAATCCCCGTCATGCCGCGCGCACGGGCAATATCACCTAGAGCCGAGGCCAACAGGGCTGCGTCATTCGCTTCCAGAATTCCGGTCAGATAGACGGCGATGCTCTCCTCGTTGTCGAGGTACTGCGCGGGGTCGAATTCGGGCAGGTCGTCCACGTTAACGGTTTTTCTCATCTTTGTCCCTCTCACTTTTCAGCATTGCGGCCAAAGCTTTCGCTCTCCGGATATCTTTCTTCTGCGTGCGCTTGGAACCTCCCGCAAGCAACACGACGATCTGAGCACCGAAATGCGCGTAATACAAACGCCAGCCTGCGCCGAAGTCGATGCGCAACTCAATCACTCCATCGCCAATTGCTTTAAAGTCGCCGAGCAAGCCGAAGGAGAGACGCTTAATGCGTTCGGCCACCGCCCCGCGCACCCTCGAATCTCTCAATCCGTCAAGCCATGCTGAGAATTCGGGAAGCGGCCTGACGGAGAACATGAATGAAGTGTAATTGATCGATTACAAAATGTCAAGTTCGCCGTGGAGCAATGCGAATCAATCCAACTCGACCTGGCTTTTATCTGCGAGTGCTGGGCGCCCAAGTTGCGATCTTCGCATCTGAGAAAGCTCAGAACAGCAACTTAAGCAAGCGATTGGAGGTTTTCTATCGCTTCGCGGATGCGCTCGAGGCATACATCGCGGCCGAGGACAACCATGGTTTCAAAAAGAGGCGGCGCGTTTTTGCGGCCGCATACGGCGACGCGAATGGGCTGAAAGGCTTGTCCCGCTTTCAAGCCGAGTTGAGTTGCCATCGAGCGAAGCGAATGATCGAGCGAATCGTGATCAAACGGGGTTGCGGACAAAACTTCCAGAGCGGTTTCGAGAACCCGCCGAGCCATGGCCGCGTCGCCATTCTTCGGAATCAGTTCGGCAGGATCATAGAGCGGAAGCTTGTCGACGAAGAAAAAGTCCGCGGCCGGCACGGCGTCGCGCAGCAGCTTGATGCGCTCTCTGATCAGCGGCGTCACGAGCTCCGCTCTTCCAGGCTTTGGATTGAATCCTGCCTGAGCGAAGAACGGCTCAAGCAGGCGGCTGAGTTCATCCACCGGGAGCGCGCGAATGTGCTCGGCGTTGAGCCAGACTGCTTTCGCGTCGAAAGGATCGTCATCGGTGAAGTTGATGACGGCGTTGGCTCGATTGACGCCCTCAAGAGTGAAGAGCTCGCGGATCTCATCCACGTTCATAAACTCTTTGTCGTTCTTGGGCGACCAGCCAAGCAGGCAAAGAAAGTTGACGAAGGCCTGCGGCAGAAAACCTGCATCGCGATACGTGGTCACGCTCACGACGGGGCCGTGCTTGCGCTTGGAGAGCTTGGCGCCATCGGGCGCAACGAGCAAAGGCAGATGCGCAAATTGCGGGGCCTCCGCGCCAAGTCCCTCAAAAATCAGAAGGTGCTTGAAGGTGTTGGTCAGATGATCCTGGCCGCGGATGATGTGGCTGATGCGGAGATCGGCATCGTCGAAGCAGGATGCCAGGTGATAGGTCGGCATTCCGTCGGATCGCAGCAGCGCGAAATCTTCAACCTCGTCGGCCGGTTTTTGCTGTTCGCCGTAAACGCTGTCGGCGAAATGCAGGATCCGGCCGTGCCCGTGGGGCACGCGATAGCGCAACGCAAACGGCTCGCCCTCGGCGGCGCGGCGATCGGACTCTTCGCGGGACAATTCGCGCATTCCGGGATTGAAGAGCCACGCGCCCTGCGAAGAGGAATGATCTTCGTCGGACGCATGCGCCGGCGTGAAGTCGCGATAGGCGAGCCCTTTGGCGAGAATTGCCTCGGCAGCCTTGCGGTGGAGATGGAGGCGCTCGGACTGCTTGTACTCTTCGTCCCAATCGAGGCCCAGCCAGCGCAGCCCCTCGAAGATGGACTGCACACTGGCATCGGTGTTGCGCTCGACGTCGGTATCGTCGAGGCGCAAAACCATCGTCCCGTGGTTGTGGCGGGCATAGAGCCAATTGAAGATAAAGGTTCGCGCACTGCCCACATGCAGAAAACCGGTGGGCGAGGGTGCAAAGCGAACGCGCGGAGAGGGGCTGCTAAGGGAGCCTGAATCGGGCATCGGGACGATTACTTTCTATTCACGATGCTATCGCAAGGCTCCCCGGCCGGATGCGTTCAACGTCTCATACCTGCGGGGGCAGGGGCGGTTGCGGGTAAGGCGGCTGAGGTGGATAGGGCGGCGGATACCCCATTGGCGGAATCGGCACCACCTTCCACTGCGCAAAGGCAAGCACGTAAACCAGAATCAGGTTGCCCAGCGGCACAATGTTCAGGAGCGAGAGCCAGGGTGAGAAACCGGCCTTCTTGCAGATGAACCAGAATGGGATGATGACGATGGCCAGGCCGATCAAAATGATGATGGGCAGGATCGCCATCATGGCCACGATGATGTGCTGAATATCATCGGCGCTCGGCCCCTGTTGCAGCAGGAAAGCAAGAGTGAACATAGCAACGCTCCAATGTGGAATTCGGTTTGCAGCCAAGGTACAGCGAAACCCGCGATTCTTCAATAAAAATCGGAGGAGCTAGGACTTCACCGCCGGGCTGCTCTTCCATGGCGAAAAGCCCACGACATAGATCGCGATCAGGTTCACCACGGGAACCAGGATCAACACCGAAAGCATGGGCGGAAAGCCGGCTTTCTTGAAGATCATCCAGAACGGCGGAAGAACGGCTAGAAAGAGCAGAGCGATCGCACAGGAATTGATTACCGACAGTCTCGCCGGGTTGTTCTGCGGCTCTTTGACGGTGAAGTTGACCCCGGCGGCCAGCATCGCCTTCAAGAGGTCGTCGTGATTGCTGGGCAACGTCGTGTGGAACTCGTCCCTGGGCGAAGCCTTCAGATGCCCTCTCAGTCGTTCCCCTGGATCAGCGCATCCAAGACCTGGCCATTTTGCACCTTGGTGAAGAGGTCCGAATATGCATACACCGGTCCTTCACCCATGCGGGCGCTTCTTTCCACGGTGCCCCATAACAGTATGAGACACAGAAGAATGAAGAGCCAGAACGCAACTGTTTTCAAAGTCGAAAACATGGCCGCCCCCATTTGAATGAAGAATTGGAAGCAATCCTAGCACAAGGTTTTCAGCGCGTTTCGCCAGATTGGCGCCTGCTAATGATTAGCTGCTGGCTATTCATCCGCTTCTACGTGATGTCCTCGGTGTCGTAGACCGGCACGATGCTGCGCTTTTTCGGCACGCCGTGCACCGAGCTCAGCAGGTCTTCGACCACGTCTTCAAGCTGGCGCTGGCTCTCGACCACTTCGCTCATGCTTTTCAGCTCATCCGGCTCCTGCACGCGCTCCACGAGCGCCACGGCATGGCACTGGGCAACATGATCCAGGTTGAGGCCCTCCGGGGTTTTGGCCTTGATGCTGACCTGGTCAATCGCCACTCCCAGGAGATCGGCAACGCGTGAGCACATCTCGGCGGCAATGGGCGAGATTTTGGGCGCGGCCATCACCAGGGTCGTATCGATATTCACGATCGAGTAGCCTGCATGCTGCAACTCTTCAAGAGCCAGATTGAGAAAGATTGCGGAGTCGGCGTCTTTCCAGCGCGGATCGCCGGGCGGGAAAAAGCTGCCGATGTCGCCCGCGGCCACAGAGCCGAGCAGCGCGTCGGTGATGGCGTGGAGCAGCACGTCGCCGTCGGAGTGGCCGGCCAAGCCCTCGGGGTGGTCGATGGTCATTCCGCCAAGGCGCAAGGGCACACCGGGCTTGAATTCGTGCGAGTCATAGCCAAATCCGATGCGTGTATCCATCATGAACGTGCCCGCCTCAAGCGTGTGACTCTCCGAAGCTGTTCCGTGCGGCCGAGCTGCCGCGTTCCGGCTGATTGATCGGCGATTTTCCTGGGCCTGCCGATCAGCCCTGGCTCGCTCTTTGCCGCAAATAGAACTCGGCCAGCGCCAGATCGCCCGGCTGCGTAATCTTCAGATTAACCTGAGAACCGTGCACTACGGCTACCGGAATTCCGGCGCGCTCGGCGAGCGAAGCCTCGTCCGTGCCCACAAAGCCGTCGGCATTGGCCTCGGCAAAGGCGCGCTGCAGCAGTCCGTACCGGAAACCCTGCGGTGTCTGCGCCTGGACCACAAACTCGCGCGGAATGGTTGCGGTGATCAGGGCGCCGTGCGCGGTCCGCTCCACCTGCTTGATGGTGTCAACCGCGGGCAGGCCGACGATGGCCGCGCCGAATTCAGCGACCGCATCGATAGTGCGCTCGATGGTAGCCGCGTCAATCAGCGGCCGCACGGCGTCGTGAACCAGCACGATGTCGTCGGTCTCGGCGGGCAGGGCGTGGAGCGCGTGGGCCACCGATTCCTGGCGCTTTTCGCCGCCTTCAACCACATGAACCCGGGCTCCGAATCCATACTCGGCCACTTGCGCTTCAACGCGTTCCATCTCCGGCTTGCGCACGGCCACGTACAGGGCCGTTACGCGAGGCGCCGCGGCAAAAGCGCGCAGCGAGTGGATAAGGATGGGAACGCCATCGAGCGCCAGAAACTGTTTGGGCTGTGGGCCGGCCATGCGCGTGCCCATACCCGCAGCCGGAAGAATGGCAAAGACTTGCATAACTCGTGGAGTATAGCACCGCGCCAGGTTTCAGCTTTTGTCCGGCTCCGTGTGCATCATCTCGTTTGTCCCGTGGAACCCGAAGCGTTCATAAATCGGCCGGGCTGCTTGCGAGCTGTGCAGCGTGACCACGCGGATTCCTCGCCGGCGCGCTTCGGCCATCGACCGCTCAACGAGCTCATGCGCGAGGCCGCGCTTCCGGTATTCCGGCTCGACATAAATGTTGAGCAGATAACCGCGCAGCTCGCCCTCAGGATCGAACGGGTGCGGCGGCCAGTCGAGAATCAAAAGTCCTGCCGATGCCACCGGGCGGCCCGCCTCGGTCGCGATCCATCCGTAGTATTTTCCTCCCCGGATCATGCGCTCCGTCCAGGTAACGGAGCGGCGCTCCAGCGCATCCAGCATGGATTCGTCGAGCGGGTGAATCTCGGCGAACATCGCCCGGCGATGCGCGGAGATGAGGGCGGCGTCGGTTGTTTCAGCGGCGCGGATTTCCATATCGAGCCAGTATAAAGGCGCGGCGGCGTTCGCTGGTCAGAGCTAATCCCGTGGAAAGAGTAATTTCCGGATTGGCGACGGACAGGAAGTTGCGGAACGCTAGAATGCCATGATGCGCGGTCTAGCGTCGTACTGCTATGCTCTCGCTCATGCGCAAGATCTTCTGTTGGGTGATTGTTCTGCTGTGCTGCGAGTCTGAGTGCGGCGCCCAGAGCAAGTGGACCCTACCGAAACTGCTGGAATTAACGCAGGCTGAGACTGTCGGGCGCAACGCTGTTCAGTTGTCAAGCGAAGACACCATCCTACTGAGAAACCTCACACATAAAATCATCGAAGCGTGCATCGTCGATCCTGGGCTAGGTGACCCGCACACTGTCGCGGGGATGTTCAGCCGCATCAGAGTGCGGCGAATCTTATTGGCCTCGCGGGGGGATTCCGGGTTAGTGGTGCAAGGTTTTGGAGCGTGCATGTGCGGGGCCGTCGGAAACTGCCCATTTTGGCTAATAGACGAGCAACCGCATCCCCGGCTCTTAATCCACGTGACTGGAATTCAAAGTTTTGCATTTCTGAAGTCCGAAACCGCCGATCACTTCGATTTAGTGCTCGGGACCCATGACTCTGCAACGGTGACGGACCTGCAGAGCTTCGAATTCGACGGTGCAAGGTACAAGCGCAGCGGCTGTGCGTCCCTAGAGTGGGCCGACTTTTACGGGAATGCGCTACATCCGCCGAGAATAACCGCCAAGCGATGTCAGTGAGAGCAATTCTCGTCTGTTTACATGCGGTTGGACAGCCTCACGACGCGCTGCGAGAGAGTAACCAGCTATCCGGAAGTTACTAGTCTGGCAACGGACCTCACTGCGGTTTGAATCAAGGCTGCACATCGAGAGGCCGAAAAGCCGCGCCGGCGCCTCGCGCTATCATCCTCTCGTGCGTGCAAGTTTGCCATCGGCGCCTCCGCTCGACACATCGCTGCTTAAGCCCGGCATGCGCCTCGCCGTTGCGCTCTCCGGCGGCGCGGATTCGGTGGCACTGCTGCGCATTCTGGCTGAGCGAGCCACAGAGCTGGGACTCGTGCTTCACGCCGCCCATCTGCATCATGGCTTGCGTGGAGCCGAGGCCGACGCGGACCTCGAATTCTGCCGCGAACTGGCCGCGAAATTCGGGCTGCCCTTTCACGAGGCCCGCGTGGACGTGACAGCGGAGGCGGCTGCCGACGCAAAATCCGGCAAAGCCGCAGAGACCATTGAAGAAGCTGCGCGACGGTTGCGATATTCGTGGTTCCGGCAACTCCTGGCTAGCGGCGAATTGGATGCCGTCGCGACAGCGCACACGCTCGATGACCAGGCCGAGACAGTACTGGCAAAATTTCTGCGCGGCGCATGGACAGAAGGCTTGGCAGGCATTGCTCCAACACTCGAAACCCTTGGGGGGGGCCGCATCATTCGCCCGCTGCTGGGCGCGATGCATGCTGAGATCGAGGCTTACCTGCGCGAGCTTGGCCAGGATTGGCGTGAAGACACGTCGAACCGGAACCTGACCTTCACACGCAACCGCATCCGGCATGAGCTTTTGCCGCTGCTTGAGGGCTGGAATCCCCGGCTGCGCGAGCATTTAGCGCAGATGGCGGCGCTGGCCCGCGATGAGGAAACGTGGTGGCAAACCGCGCTGGCGCCGGTCGCCGCGGCGACCGTGCTGCCGGGGCGTCCCGTGCGCGGAGGCGGCCGCGCTGCCGGCTCGGGCCTCGACGCCGGGCTGGCCATCGAAGTGAGCCGGCTGGCTGCTCTCGCACCGGCGCTGCAACGGCGGCTTATCCGCTACGCAGCGGAAAAGTTCGGCGCCGCGCTCGATTTTTCCGCGACCGAATCCGTGCGGGCGCTTGCCCTGGAGGGCCGCGCCGGCCAGAAGCTGGCTCTGCCACATAACCTGCGAGCCGAGAGAACTGCCCGCGAGCTGCGGCTGTCGACTCACCTCGATCCATCTCCAAAAGGTGGAAGGCCGGGGGCTGCAATCTATGAAGTGACGATTCCTGGCGAAATTGACGCGCCCGCGTTCGGGCTCCGGCTCCGCATCGAGGCTCGCGGCTCCGCAACATCGAGCGAATCCCCGAACGGCCGGGGCGGCTCACCGGTGAAGAAGGCCACTCTGCGCAACTGGAAGCCCGGCGACAGGGTCAGGCCCCGCTATTCCGGCGGGCCGCGCAAGGTGAAGGAAGTACTGGAACGCATGCGAGTTACAGGAACCGATCGCGCGCTCTGGCCGGTCCTGGAGATTGACGGCGTGATTGTCTGGATGCGCGGTGTGGAGCTGGAGCCTGATCCTGAGCTGCTCATCTCGGCTGAAATTGCCGACACCGACAGCCCCGAAACACCCGCGCCATACACCGCGTAAGACCGTTAACGCTCAATATCCTGCCCCTTTTGTACTATTGGTCTGCCCTGCAACATTTACCGCCCCGGGAGTACAATCGGGTTACTGCTTTCAAGGCGGCACGGCTTGCGTGTCTCTGAGAGCTGGATCGTGAATTTTGCCACTTTACCGGGCGCCGGGGCGTCTAAGGGATGGTGGCCTCCGGCCAGGGTTTTGAAAATGGGGGTCGCGGTGGTTCATTCTCCTTCACCGCGAAAAGGAGACGTTGGTGAACTCGAGCGTTAAAACCATCATGTTTTGGCTCTTCATCCTCATCTGCCTCGTCCTTTTGTGGGGCGTGGTAGAAAGAAGCACGAACATGGGCAAGGAGCCGGAGTACGCTTACTCCGACCTGTATGACAAGGTGGTCAACAACCAGGTACTTGACGCCGCCATTCAGGGCGACGAGTTGAAGGGCCACTTGAAGGTCTCGCCCAAAGACGAGTTCCACACCACTCTGCCCAGCAACTACGAAGACCTGTTGAAGGCGATGATCGCCTCCAAGGTGAACTTCTCCATCAAGGAGCCGCAAAACAACGTCCTGATTCCCCTGCTCATCAACGCGGGCCCGTTCGTGCTGCTGATTGCCGTGTGGTTCTTCATGCTGAGACAGATGCAATCCGGCGGCAACAAGGCGCTGTCGTTCGGCAAGAGCCGCGCGCGCCTGCTCTCCATGCAACAAAAGAAAGTCACGTTCAAAGACGTGGCCGGCGTGGATGAAGCCAAGGAAGAGCTGAAGGAGATCATCGAATACCTGCGCGAGCCGCAGAAGTTTCAAAAGCTGGGCGGGCGCATACCCAAGGGCGTGCTGCTCGTCGGGCCTCCCGGAACCGGCAAGACGCTTTTGGCGCGTGCAGTGGCCGGCGAAGCCAACGTTCCCTTCTTCTCCATCTCCGGCTCGGATTTCGTGGAAATGTTTGTCGGCGTGGGCGCGAGCCGCGTGCGTGACCTGTTTGAGCAGGGCAAGAAGAACGCGCCCTGCATCATCTTCATCGACGAGATTGACGCCGTCGGCCGCCATCGCGGCGCAGGCCTGGGCGGCGGTCACGATGAACGCGAACAGACCTTGAACCAGTTGCTCGTTGAAATGGACGGCTTTGAATCGAACGACGGCGTGATTTTGGTGGCGGCCACCAATCGCCCCGACGTGCTCGACCCCGCGCTGCTGCGGCCCGGCCGCTTTGACCGCCGTGTGGTGGTGGGCTTGCCCGACATTCGCGGGCGCGAAGAGGTCCTCAAGGTTCACGTCAAGAAGGTTCCCGTTTCGGATGACACGAATCTGAACGTACTCGCTCGCGGAACGCCGGGCTTCAGCGGCGCCGATCTTGCCAACATGGTGAACGAGGCCGCGTTGAATGCGGCACGCCTGAACCGCAAGCAAGTGACGATGTACGACTTTGAGCTCGCCAAGGACAAGGTGCTGATGGGCGCCGAGCGCAAGTCGATGATCCTGACCGACGAGGAAAAGCGTGTGACGGCGTATCACGAGGCCGGCCACGCGCTGGTTTCGCTCAAGCGCGATCACTCCGACCCGGTACACAAAGTCACTATCATTCCACGCGGAATGGCGCTGGGCGTCACGGTTCATTTGCCCGACGACCGGCACAACTATACGCGCGAATATCTTGAGACACGGCTGGCCATGCTCTACGGCGGCCGCGTCGCCGAGGAGATCTTCCTCAACCAGATGTCGACCGGCGCCGGCAACGACATTGAGCGTGCCACGGAACTGGCGCGCGCCATGGTGTGCGAGTACGGCATGAGTCGCCTGGGCCCGCTCACCTTCGGCAAAAAGGAAGAGCAAATCTTCCTGGGCCGCGAGATCGCGCAGCACCGCGACTTCAGCGAGGAGACGGCTCGGCAGATCGACCTCGAAGTTCGCCGCCTGATCGACGAGGCCTATCAGGCCGCGCATAACCTGGTTGAAACCAACGCGGACGCGATGCACCGCATTGCTGCCGCACTCCTAGAGCGCGAAACGATTGATGCCGACGAGCTGCAGCTTCTGCTCGAAGGCAAGGCGCTGCCTGCGCTGCGGTCATCGCTGGCCGGGCCGGGCGATTCCGACGGCGGCCAACCACAGCAGGTTCTTAAACCCGAAGGCCGTGGAAGCGGCACGGGTGGCGGCTTGCCTGAAGGCTCGCCTTCACCGGCCTAAAGGCAGTTCACAGTTCGTAGTTCTTAGTTCACAGAAGGGCTGCTCGCGAGAGCGGCCCTTTTTCTTGCTCAGACGTATTTGACTATTCCCTGTTCCCTGTTCCTTGGTCCCTGTTTTCTGTATACTTCCCCCGCAGACCTCATTGCCGCTCGCTTGCGAATTCAACTTGAGAGAGCGAACGGCTTCGTCGCTTCCCGTCAAAATAGCTTCAGGAGTGCCCCGCATGAAAGCCGTCTTACGCCGTTTTTTGTTTTTGCCGCTCGTCTTTGTCCTCTTCGCGTCTGGCGCCCACGCCGCGCCCGTACTGATGATCTCGATCGATGGCCTCAAGCCCGAGTACATTACCGAAGCCGATGCGCACGGAATGAAGATTCCCTACCTGCGCACGCTCCTCGCCAAGGGAACTTATGCGGAGGGCGTGGTTGGCATCTGGCCCACTGTCACGTATCCCAGCCACACCACGCTGATTACCGGAGTTTGGCCCGCCGAGCACGGCATTTATAACAACGTGGCCTTCGATCCGCTCCAGCAATATGGCAGCGCGTGGAACTGGTATGCATCCGAGATTCGCGTTCCCACGCTGTGGCAGGTTGCGCACCACGCGGGCCTTCGCACGGCGAGCGTCGGTTGGCCTGTCAGCGTCGGCGCGACAGACGTCGACTACCTGATTCCGGAGTATTGGCGCGGCGCGAGTCCGTCCTCGTCTTCGAATCCCGGCGACCAGCTCCTGATGGCGGCGCTGGCGCGGCCGGACATGCTGATCCAGCAACTCATGCCCACGGCCGGCCCTTACATGAACGGCAACGACACTTCGATCGGGGGCGACGAAGTGAAGACCCGCTACACGCTCGAGATTCTGCGGCGATACAAGCCGGCATTCATGACGCTGCACCTGAGCTCGCTGGACGATACGCAGCACGCGCACGGGCCCTTCAGCCCCGAGGCCTGCGCCGATCTGGAGGCGCTCGACGGCATGGTGGCGCGTTTGGCGCAACAGTTGTTCGCAGAAAATCCCAACGCCGTGCTGGTCGTCGTCTCCGATCACGGCTTCATGAACATCTCGAACTACGTGAACCTTGCCGTCCCGTTCATCCAGGCGGGGCTGATTCACGGTTCAGTGAATCCGGCCGGCAAGTCGCTGGTAGTCACCTCATGGAAGGCCGAGCCGTGGATGGCCGGAGGCATGGCTGCGATCATGTTGCACGATCCGAACGATCAAGCGACAGCGCAGCAGGTGAAGGCGATGCTCGACGGCCTCGCGACGGAGCCGGCCAATGGAATCGCGGAGATCCTTGATCGCGATGCGATCAAGAAGCGCGGCGGTTTTCCGGATGCGGCATTTCTGGTGGTTCTAAAGCCCGGCTACTACACCGGTGACGCGCTCACCGGCAGCCTGGTCACAGCGGTTCCGGGCCATCGTGGCTCGCACGGATTCTCGCCGGAATATCCCGAAATGCGCTCGTCATTTTTTGCGGTAGGCGCCGGAATCGCGCGGCACCGTGATCTCGGCGTGGTGGACATGCGGCAGATTGCGCCCACGGTGGCGGGCATTCTGCATGTGCGCATGACAACGGCAAAGGCTACTCCGCTGCACGTGACGCCATAAAAGCAGTTCACAGTTCGAAGTTCATCGTTCGCAGACCGAGACGCGCGGACTGAACTCTGAACTGCGAACTGTGAACTAAGAACTGCTTCTAGAAGATTTTGTAGCTGATGCCGACGCTGCCGCCGTAGGGGTAGAGCGTGGGAGTCACGCGCCATTGCTGATACTCAAAGTCAATGGCGCGCAGAGTGAACCGCCGAGTGAGCCTGTAGTCCACACCGCCGCCATAGGCGAGTACGAATGTATCCCCGCTGAGAAAGTCGGCGCTGCCCAAGCCGACGAGAAACTTTCCATACGGCGTTACGCGGTGGAAGGTGACAATGGGAACGCGCGGACCGACCAGGTAGGTGCTCTCGCCATTCCCCGTCGTAGCAAGCGGTTGATAGAACTGGTTGTAGCGCAGCCAGTGGCCTTCGGCTTCCAACTGCACCCAGCGGCTGAATCGGACGTCTACGTAGGCGCCGGGGCCATAGAGCCGGTTGGGACTGGTATACGCAATGCCCAATCCGTCGTAATCGGGTTGGAACATCGAGCCGAGCGCGCCGGCTGAAACGCTGAGGTTGTGCGACGTTGCCGCGGGCACCACCTGCGCCCGCGCGGAAACGATAGCAAACGAAAACGCGATCAACAAAAACGCCTGGGTCGATCTCTTCATAAAAACAGCGCTCATCCACTTCCTGTAAATCTGCAATCAAACCGCCAACACACTGTCCAAACTCACACTCCAAATCCACTTTTCGCGACCATCAAGCTGCGTATCATCCGGATTCGCCGGGAATCATTTTGCTTTACGGCTGCGGGTTTTGCGCCGGCGGCTGCTGAGCCTGCGGCGTGCCGCCCGCAGCGGTTTGCTGGTCGGGTGCGGCCGTCGAACTGCTGCCCGTCTGGGCCGGAGGCGCGGGCTGGGCATTATCGGGCGCGGCCGCCGGTTGATCGTTCGCCGGCTGCGCACCGGGCGCCACCACAGGCGCAGCTGCTGCCGGCTCCACATTGGCCTCCTCATAGTGCTGCAGCTTGTAGAAGATCGGCGTCACCTCGAACGGCATCTTGTCGCGAGCGTTCATCGGCGCGTAGCGCTTGGCGCTCAGCATGTGCACCGAGTCATCCCAGGGGTCGGTCTTGAGCCAGCTTCCCAGCGGTAGCGCGGGGGTTTGCGCCAGGTCATCCCAATTCAACTTGGGCGCATCGTGCTCCAGCACCGCCATCCACGGCGTTCCATCCGGCTTCATCAGCGAGTCACCCAGCATCGGTGTATTCAGCGCCTTCAGCACACGGGCCCTATCCGCTAACTGCTCGTAGTAGAGGCCTGCGTTGGCCAGCCGGTCTTTGTACATGGAGTTTTCGAGATACTCCATGCCTCTCTTCGACGCGGTTTCGTTGTCCACGTCGGAGTGGTTCATGTCGATCTTCTGGAACGTGGCTGTGTCCGGGAACAACAGCCGGTCGTTGAAGGCGTAGCGCGTGTCGATGTGGTGTCCCATGGCGATGTGCGCCAGCTCCATGGCAATCACCGAAGCAATCGCTTCCTCACTGGGCAGCGAATCGATCAGGCCCTTGCTCAGCAGAATGGTATTGCCCACGGTCGTGGCTTCAACGGTATCCGTCAGCAACACACGGGTGTGGATCTGGTCGGTGAAGGCCAGGTTATTGGGCACAACCAGGTTGATTACGATCTGGTCCAGAACCTTGTTTTCATAGCCGCCGGGATCAAGCGGAGCAACCAGGCCCGCTTCCACCAGTCGGTCGATCACATTGTTCTCGGCCTGCGTGATCCACATGCGCGAAGCCTGCAGCGGGCCTACATCCTGCGAGTCGTCGCTCTTGTCCACGGCCTCGTCGACCTTCACGCTCACATTCTCGCTTTCCCGCGTCGGCAGCTTGAGAGAGTATCCCCAGAAATGCGTCTGCGCCTTCAGGCCTACCGACTTTTCGGCCTCGGTGCGCTGCGTCTCTTCTACGTATACGGCCACCGGCAGCCAGATTCCGGGTTGCACGTTCATGCGCCAACTGTCGAAGTGGAAATAGTACTTTGCGGCGTCTTCGGAGGTGGGCCCTGTATAGGTGCCGTTGAAGCGAACCACGTTTCCGCCCTCGTCCTCAACCCAGATGCGCCCGTAGAAGCGGCCGATGCCCTTGACGTCAGCCTTGGGGTGCACGTCGTAGACCCAGGTGCGCACCGTGCCCAAAAACTCGCGGCGCACAAAACTGAAGACATAATGCTGCTGGTCGAATCCCGATGGGTCGATGAACATCATCTGCATAAACCCGTTGGGATTGTAAGTAAACTTCTCCAGGCCCAGCGCCTTGCTCAACCCTGTCATCGCGGCGAGCGAGCCTTTGAAAAATCCATGATGGATATCTGCCTTCGGCTCGTAGCTTTTGTCGAAGAACCCCTTGCTGAAGTCCACGCGGCTCAGCATGTACTGGTCGTCGGTGGGCACCTCATAGAGCTTCACGTCCGGACGCGTGTCCTGAATGTAGGTTTCCACCAGCGGGGTGCGCAGCTGGATGTTCTTGATGAGCACCTTCTCCTGCGCGATGGCCTTTTGTACCAGCGCCGCCTGTTCCGGGGTGAGCTGGCGCGCCATTTCGTATTTGGGCTGCTTCTTGGCGTGCGCGCATGCAACGCCCATGGTCAGGATCAGGAAGGTTAGGGGGATCTTCCGAAACTTCATCTGTAACTCCTATTGAACTCTGTGCGGCCTTGTTCCCGGCCGCTCGCGCCCATCCGGGCTTGAGCGGCTGAGGAATCGGCCATTTTCTTCCTTACCAAGGTAAGGCTACGTCAATTGAGGCAGGGTTTTACGCCAACTGGAACGTAATGGTTATCTTCGTCGTTACGTCCACCGGCTGGCCGTTATTGGTCGCGGGGCGGAACCGGATTTGCTGCGCTACGCGTTCGGCTTCCTGATCGAGACCGTGGCCCAGACCGCGGATTACGCCATGAACCACAACCTGTCCGTTGGCGAGAAAGGTCACGCTCAACACCACATCACCTTCGACGCGCAGACTGCCGTGCTTCGCTCGTGTATTGCACCGGCGGCTTGGAAAGAACTTCAACTTCGGTAGTGCGAACCGCCTCTGTGTTCATTCTCGGCGGCGCGGCCGCAGGTGTCATGCTCGGGATTCCCGCCGAGCCCACCTTGCCGTAATTCGCAGGGCCGGTTCCTGATGCTCCGGGAATACCCGCGGAAGCTACCTTGCCGACGTAGCCGGCGTTGGAGCCGTACTTGGTTCCATTGCCGAGGCCGGTTGATCCAACCACTCCATGAGGCGCAACCGCAGGTCCATTCATGCCGCCATACGGATTGCCGATCGCGGCGACTGTGGCCGGACGGGTGGCATTGGGATTGGGTGTCGCGCCGAAGGTTTCGCCCAGGTGCACGGGCGCTGTGGAAGCCTTGACCGTATTGTTCTGCGCGGGCATCGCGGCTGTCAGGGCGGCCTTGGGCTGGGGTTGCATCACCACCGTCTGAGGCTTGGGCTGCACCACCGGCAGATTCACCTTGGCTTCCATCTGGATCGGCTTCGGCTCAGGCTTCGGCTTCGGCATCTCGATCTGCCGCGGCTGCAACTCCACCTTGGGCGGTTCCGGCGGTGGTGGCAACTCCTGCGGGGGTGGCTGGCGGATCTTTATCGCGGGAGGAGGAGGAGTGCTCGGAACGATCAATTCCGTCATCTCGTAATGCTGCTGAAGCACGTGTTGCGCCGTCATGCCGATCACGATGGCCGTCACGGCAATCGCCACATTGATGCCACCGCTCATCAAAAAGGCCAGCGGGCGGGTCTCGGGTTCGGGAAGCAAACCGAAAGTGCTCTGTCCAGTCGTAAACGACGTCGCCATCTCTCTAAACCTCGCTTGCGGCCGCCCCCACCCTTGAGGGGACCACTTTGGGAAGAATTGCAAAATCGGGGAACGCAAACCTCAAAATCAATTGACTGATGCGTTCTTCCAACTTAATTACAGCGTTGTACACCTGCTCGTCTTGACGATCCGGCCGGGGCTTGGGAGTGTCCTGTGGACCGGCTTCCGAAAACGATGGCCGTGCGGCGCCATCTGCCTTCCCGTGATCCCGATGGCTCCGCCTATCCCTCTCATCGCTTCCAAATTCCGGTTGCTTGAGGGAAAACTGGAAAGAGACCATTACCAGTATACGGATCGGTTGGTTACTAACCGATCACCCAAAATGTGTATGTACAGGTACCAAGGGCACGGGGGGAATCCGCCTGAATACTCACCCGAACCGGCCTGCCACCCGCGCTTATTCCGTTCCTTTCGTTCATGATCCAAGGCACTGCAAAGGAACCGTCGCAGGTTTCGCGACTGACATGCGTTGCGGGAACGCCAAATCGAGACCACAAGAGCGACCCGACTATCATAAAGCCCAAGGCGGTTTCTTCGAGCTCCCGGCGATGCTTACCTCGCGCGGGGAGTTTTCAGCCCGTGCGGCTCAATCGTCCGCAAGGTGGGGTACTACTCTTATAGACTCAAGGTAAATCAATCCGGTCGAGCGGGGGTAGTGTTTTTGTGAAGATTTTCATTACGGGCGGGACAGGATACATCGGGGGTACGGTCGCAAGCCTTTTCGTTGAAAAGGGGCATAAAGTAGTCGTTTTCGACAATTTAAGCCACAGCCGGCGCACTCTGCTTCCTGCCGGAGTTGACTTTATCGAAGGCGAATTGGCTGACCGGCGGGGCATCGAAGAAATCTTTAATTCCGCGCGGAAAGACGACCAGCCGTTCGACGCCGTGCTCCACTTTGCCGCGCTCATTGAGGCCGGCGAATCGATGGTGCGGCCCGAGATCTACTTCCGCAACAACACCGCGTCGACGCTCTCGCTGCTTGAGGCAGTTCTCACCTGCGGACCCAAGCGGCTGGTCTTTTCGTCCACCGCCGCCGTTTACGGCGAACCAGAATCCGTTCCGATTCAAGAGGATGCCCGGCTTGCGCCCTCCAATCCCTACGGCCAGTCCAAACTTCTCGTGGAGCAGATGCTGGCCTGGTTCAATCGCATTCACGGCTTGCGCTATGCCTCGTTGCGCTATTTCAACGTCGCCGGCGCGCACGAGGGCCGTGCGGGCATCACGCGTGGCGAAGCGCACGAGCCCGAAAGCCACCTGATCCCCCTGGTCCTCGATGTGGCCCTGGGGCGACGCCCGTCCATCCGCATCTTCGGCGACGACTACCCCACCCCCGATGGCACCTGCATTCGCGACTATATCCACGTCTCCGATCTGGCTGAAGCGCACCTGCTGGCGCTCTCGGCCCTCGATGCCCAGACCGAGAACCAGGGTCCGCTCATCTACAACTTGGGGAACGGTCAGGGCTTCAGTGTGCGTGAGGTGATCGATTCCGCGCGCCGCGTCACCGGCCACCCCATCCCAGCCGAGCTTCATCCCCGGCGTCCCGGCGACCCCGCCGTGCTGGTTGCCGGCTCCAGCAAAGCAATCCGCGAACTGGGCTGGAACCCGCGCTACACCAAGCTCGACGAGATCATCCGCACAGCGTGGATTTGGCACCAGAAGCGCTATGCGGGATAAGCCGACGCTCCCGGCGGATTCCTGCAACCCCCGGCTCGATTGCGCATCTCAAAAATGGATCGTCGAATCAGAGGTTCATCTCGGATGGCCGTGAAGAGTGGAAAAGGCTTTATAAGGGCGTTCCTCGATTTCTTCGTCCTGTTCAGCGGCGTGTCCACGGCTTCAAACCTGGAGCGTACGCAGGGCCGTCCGCTGCGCACACGCGGCATCTTCCTCTTCCGCCGCGCCAGGGAAGCTCCTCAAGCCAGCGCAACTCCGCACAGTTAAATTGCTAGAATCGAACCATGCCGATCTCGCGCCAGCAGGCTCTCGAATACTTTCAGTCCCCCGACCTGATCGGGCTGGGATTCGAGGCCGACGCCGTGCGCCGCCGCCTGCATCCCGAGGGCGTGGTCACCTACATCATCGATCGCAACATCAACTACACCAACTACTGCACCGAGTACTGCACCTTCTGCGCCTTCTATCGCCCGCTGCCCATCAACGGCAAGGCCCACCCGAACTCCGACGATGGGTACATTCTCGACTTCGAGAAGATCTACGAGAAAATCGCCGAGACTCTGGAGATGGGCGGCACCGGCGTGCTGATGCAAGGCGGCATTCATCCCGATCTCAAGATTGACTGGTTCGAGCGCCTCTTCCGCGGCATCAAGGAACGCTTCCCGCAAATCTGGTTGCACTGCCTGTCGGCCTCTGAAGTGCTCGCCATTGCCGAGTACTCGAATCTCGATTTGCGCACGACCATCGCGCGCCTGCGCGATGCCGGCCTCGATTCCATTCCCGGCGGCGGCGCGGAAATCCTGGACGACGAGGTTCGCCATCGCATCGCGCGCCTCAAATGCGATACCGAAGACTGGGTCAGCGTACACCGGACGGCGCATCAACTGGGCATGCGCACCACAGCGACCATGATGTTCGGCGTGGGCGAGACCTTCGACCAGCGCATCAACCACTTTGAAGTCGTCCGCCGCCTCCAGGAAGAGACCGGCGGATTCACGGCCTTCATCCCCTGGAGTTTTCAACCCAAGAACACCGCCCTCGGCGGCCGCGGCTGGGACGAAGCCACTTCGGTTGAATATCTAAAGGTTCTCGCGATTTCGCGTCTCTATCTCGACAACATTGAGAACGTGCAAGCCAGTTGGGTCACGCAGGGATTGAAGGTGCTCGAGCTTGGCCTGCACTTCGGCGGCAACGACGTGGGCTCGGTGATGCTGGAAGAAAATGTGGTGCGCGCCGCCGGCACTTCCAACTGCACAACGGAAGAAGAGCTGCGCCGCATCATCCGCGATGCCGGATTCAAGCCCGTCCAGCGCGACACGCTCTACCGGACGATGTTCCTGAACTGAGCATGTCCGATCGGATTTGGAAGAGAGCCCAGCAGGATATTGCCATCTGAGCGGAGGTCGCTGAGGCGGCCGCAGTCCAAGGATCTGCGGCTGTTTTTTCTATGCAAGTGATCTGCAAGAAAATCCGCAAGTCGTTTAGTGATTCGGGTAAGGAATGTCCCCGAGATATTCCCTGATCATGTGAACAAGGTCATCGTTCTGGGCCGGCTGGCCAGGCTCAGATTCAAAGTGGTAATGAAAATTCTCGAAGTACCACCTTCCGCTAATCTTCGCTAGCTCGGGCATGATTTCGTCCCTTTGCCGCCCCCCTTGATCATACCCGTGAACGACGGCGTCGCAATGAGCATCCTTAACTCGGATGCTACCCACAACATATTTTGGGCTTGGGTCTTGCGTATTGAGGTACGGGTCGAAATCCAATCCCGCGTCCCCTTCCTTTTTTTGCATCGCTTCCTCCCGTTTCAGATATTGCAGGAGCTTGGGGCTTAAGACTTGGTCTAGGCTTAATTTTTCAGCGTTGCGATAGGTTGACACGGCCTTGCACTCCTCGTCCGCCGTTCTGATCGCCTCCTGATCTGCGGCTGTCCCTTTGAGCGGATTGGGACAAAACATGTCGATCAGGAGAGAAACCCGCCAATCGTAAAACTTCTGCACAAAAGCGCGGCAGGTTGCCTCATCCTGGTTGAGCACTTGGGAGCGCAGCGTAAACGGTGCGAATAGCGTTAACATTCCGACGATGAGGAGGTAGACAATCCAAGAACTCTGACCCTTTAGAAGAACCATCTTCAACCTCCAACACATTCATGCTGTTCAGTATACTCGTGTGTAGCTTTTATGCTACAATTAGCCCATGCTTGAAGTTGTCCACTATCAGGACGAAGCTGGACATGTTCCTATTCAAGAGTGGATGGAGCGGCTCAAGGACAAGCTGGCAAAAGCGCGAATCGTCGCTCGGATAGACCAACTCGAAAAGGGCAATTTGGGGGACGCGAGACCTGTAGGCGGAGGAGTTCTGGAGCTGCGGGTTCACGTTGGGGCCGGCTATCGCGTTTATTGCGGACGATTCGGCGAACACTGGATTGTCCTGCTTTGCGGCGGCGACAAAAGCAGCCAGGATAAGGACATTGGGCGCGCCAAGGCCTATTGGACGGAGTGGAAACGGAGGCAACCATGAGAAAGCTGATCGGAGCCGTATCTCATCATGAATGGGAGGTGAAAGAACTCCGCAGGGATCCTGAATTTGCGGTCGAGTACTTGAAATTAGCTCTTGAATCTCTCGACGACCCCGAGGACCGTGGCGTAAGTCTGATTATGCTTCGTGCCGTGGCCGAGGCCTACGGCGGTCTTGGCGCTGTCGCCGTTAAAGCCGGCATCAGCCGCGAGTCTCTTTACCGCTCGCTTTCGCCCAAAGGCAATCCCACGCTCAAAACGCTGGTCGCCGTACTGAACACCATGGGCTTGCGCCTCTCCGTCGTGCCGCAACAAAAGAAAGGGCGCAAACGAATGGCGAAGAAGCCCGCAAAAGCAGTCCCCGCCCGCGCCGCATGACGGCATCGATGAGGCGATCGACCGCCTTCTCACCGAAGCCAATCGGGTCCGTCCCAGCGCGAAGACCAGCAAGCCACCCAACTCGAAAGCCTCGTAAAAAGGTCTGAAGCCATGCATACATTGGCGGCGGCCGGCGGTCCATAGGACGAATAGGAAATCAAGCAGCGTTCGATTCAGCGGGGTCCAATGATTCATCTGATTGGCACAGATCACTTCCGAGCCCAGAGAAAGGCGCACGGGGTTGCCGCGACGGAGATTCAACGGTACTACCAGTCGGTGGTGGAGTCAGCCATCGAATCCATCCATCCGGACCTGCTCGCGGAAGAAGAACATCCCAGCTATCTTTCCGGGGATGGCGCCGAATCCCTGCTGCTCCCCATAGCGCAATCCCATGGAATCCGGCATCTTTTTGTGGAAGCGGACCGCGCCACGCAGAAGAAACTGGGCTATAAGACTGTCGACGTGCTCAAGGAACTAATGATCGCACGCGGCGAACCGTCCGCGATTGCCCCCAGCGCCCACAAGATCGCGCATCAGTTCCCCATCCGCGAAAGATTCTGGCTGGCGGAGATTGACAAAACTGGAGCTGGAAAAGTCTTGCTTGTCTTTGGCGATCTTCATATGACGACATTGACTGGATTGCTGGCGAGGGAAGGCATCCCCTACAGCATTTTCGCGGAGCGAGTCTGCGTCGACATCGCGAACGACCCCGAATACGAGGCACTGAAGTACGCGAAAGAGTGCGGTATGTTCGGCAAGACCGATTGCTTCTGCCTGAAGAACTAACCGGTCCACAATCGGCCCGCGACAACGAAACCCGCACACGCCTTCGAGCTGAAATTGAAGCAGTACGGCGGCAGCGAAAAAGGGTGTGCGGCCCTCAAAGGGGAAGCCCGACTGTTCTGGCAGCGCTGCCGCCGCTCTGGGGAGTGCACTGCGCCTCACCTTAAGACTCCTGGCGGGACGAAAGCTGTGCAATTTTGAACAGTTTGTAACTTTTTCCGAACGTCCTGGCCGCGCGGTGCATCTAGGCTTTAGATATGACACAGACCGCTTCGCTCTCCCTCCGCACCCTCGGCAACTCCGATCTCGAACTCACCGCTATCGGCCTTGGCACATGGGCCATCGGCGGCGGCGACTGGGCGCATGCCTGGGGTCCCCAGGATGACGCGGACTCCATCGCCGCCGTCCATCGCGCCGTCGATCTGGGCGTCAACTGGATTGACACCGCGGCCGTCTACGGGCTCGGCCATTCCGAAGAAATAGTCGGGCGCGCCGTCAAGTCGCTGTCGCGCAAGCCTTACATCTTCACGAAATGCTCCCTGCGCTGGGGCGCCGATCGCTCTGTCTACAACTCGCTCAAGGCCTCCTCGATCGCCGAAGAGGTTGAAGCGTCGCTCAAGCGCCTGCAGGTGGACACAATTGACCTTTACCAGATTCACTGGCCGAAGCCCGATGAGGAGGTCGAGGAGGGCTGGGAGACACTCGCGCGGCTGCAGGAAGAAGGCAAGGTTCGCTGGATCGGCGTCTCCAATTTCTCCGTCGACCAGATGAAACGCGCCATGCAAATCGCACCGATCACCAGCCTGCAGCCGCCTTACTCCATGCTGCGGCGCGCCATCGAGGCGGAGGTTCTTCCCTTCACCAAGGCCAGCGGCATCGGCGTCATCAACTACTCGCCCATGCTTTCCGGAATGCTGACCGGCAAAATGACCGCCGAGCGCGCGGCAAACCTCGCTGCCGACGACTGGCGCCGCAGGAACAAGGAATTCAACGAGCCGCGGCTCAGCCAGAATTTTCGCCTCGTCGAGTTGCTGCGCGAGATCGGCAGCGGGCACGGCGTGACCCCTGGGGTGGTGGCCATCGCCTGGGTGCTGCACAACCCCGCAATCACAGCCGCGATCGTGGGCGGCCGCAGCCAAACGCAGGTGGAGGAAACCGCAGCAGCGCTCACCTTCCGCCTGACCGAGGAGGAATTCGCGAAGATCGTCGCCTTTCTGGCCACCATGCAGGCGTGAGCCCGCGCTACTTCGCATATACAAACAAAAACCCCGGCCGTAGCCGGGGTTTTGTTTTCGAAAGAAGAATCTCTGTTACATCGCAGCGACGAAATCCGGGACCATGACGGCTGCGTGCTCCTGCAGCAACTGCGTCATGCGGGCCGCCATGCCGGTGTACATCGATGCGGCACGGAAGGCATTCACGCGTACACCGTCGCTGGCGTGGCGGAATGCATATTGTGCCAGAGCCAGCAGAACGCAGAAGCGAATTTGCATCGCGTCGCTGTGCAATGTCTCGATAAGCAGGCGATCCACGGAATCGCAATGCTTGGCCGCGAAGTCCGCCATCTCCTGCATGACCCGCGCATTCTGGTAGATCACCCACAAGCCTTTGGCGCCTTCCATGCGTTGCCAGGCATCTTCAGGGGTCGCGCTCAGACCTTCTTGCCAGAGGAAATGGTCGCTCAACTCGCGCGCGCTCCACTCGGGACGAAGGCGGGAAAGCAGCGTGTCCCAGGATTGCGCGTTGCGGCGCTGCACGCTCTTGCGCCACTTTAATAGAATCAAAGCGATCGCAAACACGGCAGCAATTTGGAGTACAAGCAAAGCCATCAATAGATCCCCAAATTCAGTCTATCGGCCCCTGATGCTCTACTGTCCGAACTCTGAACGTTTCTCTGTACTCAATACTTGTAGCAGAATCCAAATTGTTTGTCTGCGGTAAAAAGGGGTGCTGGAGTACCACTTTTGGGGGATAAATTGTCTCGTCTGCACACACTGCAAAACGATAATGTTTCATCCACCGCGCCGAATCCACCATTACCATCCGCGCGCTTCGAGCCCGAACGCTGCGTCGAAAGCCTTCCATTACAATGAAATAGAGAGAGAATTCACGGCAGAGGAGCCATTCACGAGTGATCGAGAGAACCTTCAGTATCATCAAGCCGGACGCGGTAGCCGATGGACTTGCCGGCGCCATCCTGGCTGAAATTGACAAGGCCGGCTTCCGCATCGTCGCCATCAAGAAGGAATTCATCACCAAACGCCAGGCCGAGGGCTTTTACGCCGTTCACCGCGAAAAGCCTTTCTTCTCCGGCCTCACGGACTTCATGTCTTCGGGTCCGCTCTTCCTCATGGTCCTTGAGAAGGAGAACGCGATTGCGGATCTCCGCAAGCTGATGGGCGCCACCAATCCCGCCAACGCCGAAGAAGGAACCATCCGCAAGAAGTTCGCACGCTCCCTGGGGGAAAACGCCATCCACGGCTCTGACGCGCCAGAAACGGCGGCCTTCGAGATCGGCTACTGGTTCGCCGGCTACGAGCTGATTTAGCCTGCACGCCGTGAAATTGAAGCGCGCAACGGAGGCGCTTCTCCGATGGCCTCAAACGACAATCAACTCGCTCAACTGTTTCTGAAGTCCTCGCGGACACAGCTTCTCGGACAGTATTTGCCGCGACTCAGGGAGTGCGTCGCGCCTCTCACCGCTGAGCAACTCTGGTGGCGGCCCAACGATGCCTCGAACAGCATCGGGAATCTGTTGCTGCACCTCGATGGCAACGTGCGTCAATGGCTGGTTACAGCATTCAACGGGAATGACGACAAGCGCGATCGTCCGGCTGAGTTCGCTGCCGAGGGCGGTCTCTCGGCCGCCGAACTGCTCGCCCGCCTCGGCGCCACGCTCGACGAAGCCTGCCAAGTCCTCGAGCGCCTCACTGTTGATGAATTGCTCGCGCCCTACGAAATTCAGGGCTATCGCACACATGGCCTCGACGCCGTCTACCATGTCGTGGAGCACTTCGGCATGCACTATGGCCAGATTGTCTACATCACCAAGAGCCTGCTTGCCAAAGATCTGGGCTTCTACAAGGAACTGAACAAGACAGGCCGCGCCTCCTGAGAGATCCCTGGTCTCGGGCAGCGTAAGCGATTCTCAAGCGCCCAACTGCCGCAGCGAATCCATGTCGAGCGGGATTTACGGACGCCGCGCGATTGCGACGCGCGGAATGCCCGCAGATCTTTCGTGAATTCAATTCCGGCGAATCCTGCGCCTGCAAGTAAATTCCGAACCGCCGTCTCCTGGCCGAATCCAATTTCCAGCGCCAGATAACGGTCGTGAAACAGCGCGTCAAACGCCGCGGGAATCAGGCGGCGATAAATTGCGAGACCATCGATGCCGGCAAAGAGCGCCTCTGAGGGCTCGTACTCGCGCACCTCTGCAGCAAGCGATTCGCGGTCGGCGTCCGCCACGTAGGGCGGATTGGAGACGATCAGATCGAAGAGCTTGCCCGCTACGGGCGCAAGCAGGTCGCCCTCGTGAAAGCGAACTCTCCCCGCGACTCCATTGCGCGCCGCATTGGCACGCGCCACATTCAAAGCGGCGGCAGATTGATCCGTTGCATGAATTCGAGCTGCCGGTAAATGGCTCGCCAGCGCCACCGCGATCGCTCCCGATCCGGTGCCAACGTCCGCGATGCGCTGCTGCTCAAACCCGCGTGCCAATTCGATGACCTTTTCCACCAGGTGCTCGGTTTCAGGGCGCGGAATCAGCACATCGCGATCGACCTTGAAACTCAGACCGTAGAACTCCGCCTCACACGTGATGTATTGGATGGGCTCGCCAGCGCGGCGGCGTTCGATCCACGCGCGAAATTCGGCGTTCGCGCGCGCCGGGATGGTTTCGTATTCGTGCACGATCAGCCACGCCAGATTTGCGTTTGGCACATCTGCCCTGATCGAATGCAGCAGCAGCGTCTCCGCGTCGCGGCGGGCCCGCTCCGGATGCGGACCCGCAGCCAGCGAGCTTTCCGCTTCCTCGAGGAGAACCCGAATTGTCAGATGATCGAACGGCGAGGTTTGCATCTGCATTAAATTCCTGGAAAGGTTCTGTTTTTTCGCGCGCGTCGTCCCACTGCGAGGCACAGTTCAAATATAGATGTCTTATAATCGACTGCGAAGGCTCGCGTTCCCCTTTGCGCTCTATCTGACCGGCGAGCTCATCCAATTGCACCTCAATCTTCCGCGGCGAATTTTCACGATGCACGCATTCGTGGCGGAATCGGCAGGCACGTCTGTTTCTGCCGGCGCGCTGGTTCAGTCTGACCGGAACGTGGAGGAATATGCAGTCCCGCCGCAGTCCTTCCTCATCTCGATCCACGCTCGGCTCTGCTTTACTGCTCTGCCTCGCCGCGGTGCCTTGCCTCGCGGAAGGCGCCCAGTCCACGCCCAGTATTTTCGCGCCCGCGTCAACCCCCGCACATGAAATCTACAACCTCTCGCTCTTCGTTCTCCTGATCACCGGCTCCATCTTTGCGGTGGTTGGGGGCCTGCTCGCTTATGTTGTCGTCAAGTTCCGCGCGCGCGGGCCCGACGCCGAACACGAGCCGCCGCAGATTTATGGCAGCACGCAAGTGGAGCTGGCGTGGACGGTGATTCCCGTTCTCATCGTTGTCGTTCTCTTTCTCACCACCGCGCGCATCATCTTCGCCGTGCAGGACGCTCCCGAGCCAAAATCCGCGCTCGATGTCACCGTCATCGGGCATCAGTTCTGGTGGGAGTTCCGCTATCCCAAACTGAACATCGTTTCCGCCAACGAGCTGCACATTCCCGCGAGCACGCGGACCCATCCCCAGCCAACCTATCTGCACTTGCTCTCAGCCGACGTCGATCACAGCTTCTGGGTGCCGCAGCTTGCCGGAAAGACCGATTTGATTCCCAACCACCCCAACGACATGTGGCTCGATCCGCATGAGCCCGGCCTCTACGTGGGGCAGTGCGCGCAGTTCTGCGGCGTCGAGCACGCCAAGATGCTCATTCGCGTCTACGTTGACACGCCGGAGCAATTCGACGCCTGGGCAAAGAATCAGCAGCGGCTTGCAGTTGACGATTCCGCCGTCGATGCCGGCCGCCAGATTTTTGAATCTCAAGCCTGCGTCAACTGCCACACCATTGTCGGCACTCCGGCTCATGGAACCTTCGGTCCCGATCTCACGCATCTCATGAGCAGGGCAACCATCGCCGCCGGCGCCGCGGCCAACACGCCCGATAACCTGCACGCTTGGATTCACGATCCCGGCACATTCAAACCCGGAGCGCTGATGCCCGCCATGCAGCTCACCGATCAGCAGACCGACCAACTTGTGGCATACCTTTCCACCTTGCACTAGAGAAAACGAGATGGCCGACCAGACAATCCCGATCCCCGGTTCCTTGACGGCGACTCCATCGCGCGGCGTGGCGCTGCTGGAGTGGCTTCACAGTTGGGTGGTCACCGTCGATCACAAAAGACTCGGCATCCTCTATGTCGTCTATGCGATCTTCTTTCTTCTTGTCGCCGGGGCTGAAGCGCTCGCCATGCGCGTTCAACTGGCCATTCCAGACAATCACCTTTTGTCGCCCGAACTCTACAACGAGTTTTTCACGATGCACGGGACCACCATGGTTTTCCTGGTCGGCATGACCTTTATCTTCGGTTTCGGCAACTATCTGGTTCCGTTGATGATTGGCGCGCGCGACATGGCTTTCCCTCGCCTCAACGCGTTCAGCTTCTGGATGACGGCCTTCGGCGGGCTGTTGCTCTACTTCAGCTTCATTGGTGGCTTTGGCCTATATGGCATGGGCGCTGCGCCCGATGTGAGCTGGTGGGCTTACGCACCGCTCACCGCCAAAGCGTTTTCGCCCGGCCACAACACCGACTATTGGGCGCTGTCGCTCATCATCATGGGCTTCGGCACGCTGGGTGCAGCCATCAATACCCTGGCAACGGCGTTCTCGATGCGTTGTCGCGGCATGACGCTTTTCCGCATGCCGCTTTTCGTGTGGCTGATGGTCGTGACCAGCGGCCTCACGCTCATCACCATTACGCCACTAACCGCTGCGCAGATCATGCTGCTCATCGACCGCTATCTGGGCGGCCACTTCTTTGACACGCAGGCCGGTGGCTCGGCCGTTGTCTGGATGCACTTCTTCTGGATCTTCGGCCATCCGGAAGTGTACGTTTTGATCCTGCCCGCGTTCGGCATTGCGAGTGAAGTGATCCCGGTGTTCTCGCGCAAGGCCATCTTCGGTTACCCGGTGATGGTTGCGGCCTCGGTCGGGATCGCGTTTGTAAGTGTAAGCGTGTGGGCGCACCACATGTTCACTGTCGGCATGACCTCGGTGAGCAACGCCTTCTTTGTCCTCTCCACGATGATGGTCGGCATTCCCACAGGCATCAAGATCTTTAACTGGATTGCGACCATGTGGGGCGGCAAAATCCGCTTCGCTACCCCAATGTTGTTTGCCACTGGATTTCTGTTTCAATTCCTGATTGCGGGACTGACCGGCATCATGCTCTCTGTCGCGCCCTGGGATTGGCAATTGCACAACTCCTACTTTGTGATCGCACATTTTCACTACACGCTGACCGGCTCGTTCGTCTTCTGCATCTTCGCCGCAATTTATTACTGGTATCCCAAGGTCACAGGACGCATGCTCTCGGAAAAGCTCGGCAAGTGGCACTTCTGGCTTTTCCTGATCGGTTTCCACGTCACGTTTGACACCATGCACTTCGTCGGCATTCTCGGTATGCCGCGCTCCATCTACACATACGGAGCGGACCGCGGATGGAGCACGCTCAACATGATCATTTCGGCGGGTGGATTGATTCAGGGCGTCGCCGTGCTGATCTTCGCGTGGAACCTGATCGACTCCTACCTGCACGGTAAAGCGGCGGGAAACGACCCGTGGGACGCGTGGACGCTCGAGTGGTCCACGCCATCGCCGCCGCCCGCCTATAACTTTGCGGCCGATCCCGTGGTGCGCAGCCGCAGGCCGCTCTGGGACATCAAGCACCCCAACGATCCCGACTGGAAATACGAACAATGAGCGCGATCCAGAATTCGATACCCATCTTCGCCGACGAAAACTGGCGCCTGCCCTCGCGCGGCCGCGTGGGAATGTTTTCGCTCATCATCGGCGAGTCGGCCATCTTCACCATCTTCGTGGTGGCATACGTTTATTACATCGGCCGCAGCACCTACGGGCCAACGCCGCAGATTCTCGATATTCCCATCTTCAACACCGTCTGCCTGCTCTCAAGCAGCCTCACGATTTGGCTTGCCGAGCACGCCATCGAGCGCGGACGGATGCGCGCCTTCGCGGCGTGGTGGGCGCTCACCATGCTGCTCGGCATCGTATTCCTCGCCGGAACGGCGCAGGAATGGACACGGCTCATCGTTCATGAAGGCCTCACCATCAGGACGAACCTCTTCGGCACAACTTTCTATTCGCTTGTTGGCCTGCACGCCACGCACGTTGTCGTCGGCCTCATCATGCTTTCGCTCGTGATGATCTTCACGCTTCTCGGCCGCGTCGAGCAGCGCCATGCCGAGCGCATCCAGGTGCTCTCGCTCTACTGGCACTTCGTTGACGCGGTGTGGGTTGTGGTCTTCACCGTGGTTTATATCGTGGGCAGGTAAATCCAATGGCGGACTCTCTCCAGCACGGCCGGCAGCAAAGCTCGATGATCCACTTACCCGCTCCGACCGCGTGGCCCATTATCCTCGCCTTCGGATGCACTTTGGCCGCAGCCGGTCTCGTCACCAGCGCCGGCATCAGCATTCTGGGCGGAGTCTTCATCCTCGCCGGCTGCGTCGGATGGTTTCGCCAGGTTCTTCCGCACGAACAGCACGAAGAAGTTTCGGTCACGGTTCAGCCGGTCACGATCACATCGTCTCGCGCGCTGGTGGATCGCATCCGTCTGAGCCCCGAGCACCGCGCGCGCCTGCCTGTTGAAACCTATCCCGTCATCAGCGGCATCAAGGGCGGCATTGCAGGCGGAATCGCCATGATCGGGCCGGCGCTGCTCTACGGCCTGATCGCGCAGCACAGCATCTGGTATCCGGTAAACCTCCTTGGCGGCGCGGGCGTTGCAGGCTGGCGCAATCCCACCACCGCCGACATCGCTGCCTTTCACTGGCAGAGCCTGTTCGTGGCCGTAGTTATCCACACCGTCACCTGCCTGCTGGTCGGCTTGCTGTACGGAGCTATGCTTCCGATGTTGCCGCGCCATCCCATCGTGCTCGGCGGCATTATCGCCCCCGTTTTGTGGACTGGCATTCTGCATTCCTTCATGGGCATCATCAATCCCGCTCTCGCCGATCGCATCTCCTGGAGCTGGTTCCTTGTCTCGCAGGTCGCCTACGGCATCACCGCCGGAATCGTCGTTGCGCGCCAGGAGCGCGTACATACGGATCAATCTTTGCCCTTTGCCGCGCGCATGGGCATTGAAGCGCCGGGCATGATGCATTCGCGTGCCGACGCGGGCCCTCCGCGCGATGAGGAGAACGAATGAATCTCCGCGGATCGCTCCTGCTTGCTGCCGCAATTGCCGCGCTCGCCTCCGGCTGCGATCGCGCGCCCGGCTATCCGCCCGATCCCGTTCCGCGGCCCGATGCGGTCACCGACTTCGCTACGCTTTACAGCCAGAATTGTGCCGCATGCCACGGAGCCAACGGGCAAAACGGCCCGGCGATCGATCTCGCCAATCCCGAGTACCAGGCTCTCGTCGACGACCCGACTCTGCGCAAGTGGATCTCCGGCGGCATGCCCGGCACCGAGATGCCTGCCTTTGCGCAATCGCAGGGTGGGATGCTGACCGACGCGCAAGTGAATGCCCTCATCGCCGGAATGCGTCAAGAGTGGTCGCGGCCGAATGCATTTCGCCGGCGCGACGGCGCCTTCCTACGCGCAGGCACAGGGTGGCGACGCGGATCGCGGAAAGCGCGACTATCAGGCCCATTGCGCATCCTGCCACTCTGTTTCGCGCCAGCAGATTACCAGCCCGGTCTATCTCGCTCTTGTAAGCGATCAGGCTCTGCGCGACATCATCGTCGCCGGCCGCGCCCGACATTGGCCAGCCCGACTGGCGCAACGTCGGTCCAGATGGAAAAACCGCCGCACCGCTTTCCGCCGCGGACGTCGACGACATCGTTTCGTATCTGGCCAGCCTGCGGACAACTTCGCCGCAAACCGCCGCCACCACTGTGCCCCATCAGTCGGCATCAAACGGGAGCCACGCAAAATGAACCCAGAAGAAAACAAACCGGACTCGCCGTCGCTGCAAAGCGTGGCCGCGCCCGTCGCCGGTGAGGGCTCGAATCCAAACGATCCTCGACTCGTTTCCCGTCGCTGGCTTTTGTTCAAGGCCAGCATCGCCCTCAACGGCATTGTCGGAGCGGTGCTCGCCGTGCCCATCCTGCGCTACTTCTTCGCGCCCTGGCGCAAAGATGCAAGCTACAAATCCTGGGTCTCGCTCGGCCCCGCAAGCGCGTTTCCCGCCGGACAAACGCGCCTCGCCTCCTACAAGAACCCCTCTGCGAATCCCTGGGACGGCCAGACCGACAACGTCCCCTGCTACGTGCGCAACGAAAGCTCGAATGAGTTCAAGGTTTTCGCCATCAACTGCGCGCACCTCGGATGCCCCGTGCGCTGGTTTCCGCAATCTCAACTGTTTATGTGCCCCTGCCATGGAGGCGTCTACAACGCCGACGGCTCGCGCGCCGCCGGGCCGCCCGAGCGCGGACTTTTCACCTACGACTGGAAGATCGCATCGGGAGAATTGATGATCGACGCCGGCCAGATGCCCACGCTATCAAACACTGCAAAGCTCGTGAAAATTTCCGGCCCTCGGGAGACTGCTCATGCAGCGGCTGAAGCAAACCGCAAGCCGCGTTTACAACTGGCTCGAGCTGCGCCTGCAGCTTGAAGGACCGGTGAAGGACGCGGCTCTGCACCCGGTGCCGCGCAACACCGCAAGCTGGTGGTACGTCTTCGGCAGCGCCGCATTCACGCTGCTCTTCCTGCAAATCTTCACCGGCATTTTGCTGGCCCTGGTTTACGTGCCCTCGGCGGGCGAAGCATGGAACAGCCTCAACGTTCTGAATCATCAGATCCCTCTCGGCTGGTTCCTGCGCGCGATGCACGGCTGGGGATCGAATTTCATGGTCGCCATCGTCTTCATCCACATGGCGCAGGTATTTCTCTTCGGCTCGTACAAATTTCCTCGCGAGCTCACGTGGATCGTCGGCGTTTTTCTGCTTTTGATGACGCTGGGCATGGCCTTCACCGGCCAGGTTCTGCGCTTCGATCAGGACGCATACTGGGGCCTCGGCATCGGCGCATCCATCGCCAGCCGCGTGCCGTTCATCGGCGGCGGCCTGGTGCATCTCCTTCTTGGCGGGCCCATCATCGCCGGAGCTACGCTCTCGCGCTTCTTCGCGTTCCACGTGTTCGTGATTCCGGGCGCGCTGCTTTTGTTCGCCTTGGTGCATGTGTGGATGGTCCTCAAGCTCGGCATCAACGAGTGGCCCATGCCGGGGCGGCTTGTGCGGCGCTCAACGTACCTCGCGGAATACAAGCAACTCACGCACCAGGACGGCATTCCGTTCATCCCCGGCGCGTTCTGGAAAGATCTCGTTTTCTCCGGCGCGATCATCGCTGCCGTGGCTGTTTGCGCCTTTGTCTTTGGCCCCTACGGCCCCAGCGGCCAGCCCGATCCTTCGATCATTCAGACCGTTCCCAAGCCCGACTTCTCGTTCCTGTGGATCTACACCGTGCTCGCGTATCTGCCGCCGGAAATGGAGACGCCCTTCATGCTGATCGCGCCCATCCTGGCCATCGCCGGTTTGCTGGCGCTGCCCTTCATCGCGGGGGTCGGCGAGAAGAGCTGGCATCGGCGTCCGGTTGCTGTGCTCACCGTCTCCACCATTGCGGTGTGCTGGGGCGCGCTCACGCAACTGGGAACCACCACGCCGTGGAGCCCGCACATGAACGCGTGGAGCGGCGATCCCATCCCCGTGCGCGACCTGCAATCCGCCACGCCGCTGGTGCGGCAGGGCGCCGTCGTCTTCCAGGCCAAACAGTGCCGTAACTGCCATTCGATCGGCGGAGCAGGCGGCGAGCGCGGGCCGGCGCTCGACGATGTGGCCACGCGCATGACCATCGATCAGATGCGTTTCAAGGTGGTCACCGGCGGCGGCAACATGCCCGCCTACGGCAAAAATCTTTCTCCCGCGGAGATTGAAGCACTGGTCAGTTTTCTCGAAACGCTCCACCCGGCCAATGAGCCGCCCGCGTACGACGCCTCGCGGCGCGCGGTTGACGGCGGAGAATCGCAGCAGAATTCCGATCCAGAACCGAACACGCCCGCAACGCGGAGTCCTAGTCCTTGACAGATTCGACCACGCTCGCCGATCTCTTTACCCGCTGGGACATTCCCTGGATCGTTACCATTGCGCTTGCGCTCACCGCGCTCATCTACACGCGCGGATGGCTGCTGATCCGCCGCACGCGTCCTGCGCAGTTTCCTTCGTGGCGGCTCGCGGCATTTCTCGGCGGCATCGTGGCGCTGTTCGTTGCCGTCGCCTCACCTCTCGATACGTTCAGCGAATCGCTCCTCTTCATGCACATGGCGCAGCATTATGTGCTCATGTCCATCGCCCCGCCGCTGATTGTTCTGGGCGCGCCCGTGGTTCCCATGCTGCGCGGGCTGCCTCGATTCGCGATTCGACGCCTGCTTCGTCCGCTCTTTGTCTCGCGCTTCATGCATCGCGCCGGGGCACTTCTCACGCGTCCGCGCGTCGCCTGGCTGGCCATGAACGCCGCCTATGTCGGCTGGCACGTCCCCCGCGCTTACGAGTTCGCGCTGGCCTCGGAAAACTGGCACAATTTCGAGCACGCCTGCTTCTTCTTCACCAATCTCATGTTCTGGTGGCCGATCATTCAGCCGTGGCCGAGCCGCCCGCCGCGCTCGCGCTGGATCCTGATTCCCTATCTCCTGCTCGCCGATGTGGTCAACACGGGAGTCTCAGCCTTCCTTTGCTTCGCAGGCCGCCTGCTCTATCCGAGTTATGCATTGGTTCCGCGGCCCTTCGGGCTGGGCGCGCTTGAGGACCAGGTCGCCGCCGGCGCGTTCATGTGGGTCTTCGGATCGGTGGTCTATCTCGTTCCGGCGGTCGCCATCGTCGCGCAGCTTCTCTCGTCCCACACCGGGACGGCGCGCGCTAGCGGATCGTTCGACGAAAACCGCGCCTGGACTCGATAAGCAAAATGTCTGGTGGAAAGCTCCAAAGCAGGAGCGATGCGTAACGCCCACCCTCCAGCCTTTCCGCTCCTTGTCGCGCGGTCCCTTGGTCCCTTGTTCCCTTGGTCTATGTCCTTCAGAGCGGATAGCGTTCAACCTCGATACACTGCCGGGCGACGCTGCGGTTCAGCTTGACCACATCGGCCGGCGTCGATCGCGCCAGGCGCCGCAGAATCGCCAACTGCGTTGTCAGCGCGTCGCCTTCGCTCGTTGCCGCGAGCACGCGCCGCGCCGCTCGTTCGGCCAGCGCCATGGAATCTTCCGCCAGCAAGCCCGTCATCGCCGCGGCAACCTCTGCCGAGGCGCGCCCCGCACGTGCAATCTTCTGTGCCCGCAACAGTGCCGACTCGAGCGCGAAAACCTGGCTGATCATGTCGGCCAGGTCGGCCATGATCTCCTGCTGCTCTTCGAGCGCCGTCATGAACCGCTGGCTGGCCATGCCCGCTGCAAACAGTGTCATCTTCTTTACCGCCCCCAGCACCGCGGCCTCGTGCGCCAGCGGCTGCCCTGCATCGCTGTCGCCTCCGAACGCGGGCGGCTCCATCACTTCGTCCATCACGCGCTTGATGGCCCCCAGCAGCGGCAGCTTTCCGTTCATCGCGCGCTTCATCATCCAGCCGGTAATAATGAGCCGGTTGATTTCGTTCGTTCCTTCGAAGATGCGGTTAATGCGTGCGTCGCGGTACGTGCGCTCCGCCGGATACTCCTCGACGTAGCCGTATCCGCCCATCGTGGCGATCAGTTCGTCCGCCACCAGCGTGAGCATCTCCGAGCCGTAGACCTTCAAAATGGAGCACTCGACCGCGTACTCTTCGATCCTCCGTGGAACATCGATGCTCTGGCCTGAAGTTCCGCCGGCCTGCTTCGCGTGCGCCGCGTCGCGCCGCGCGTCATCCAACCGGGCGTCAATCAGGCCTGCCGTGCGGTAAGCCATGCTTTCCGCCGCATAAAGCTGCGCCGCTGCCGAAGAAATCTTGCGCTGGATCAGTCCGAACTCGGCGATCGATTTGCCGAACGCGCGGCGCTCCTTGGCGTAGCGGATCATCGTGGCAAGCGCGTGCCGTGCCCCGCCAATGCATGCCACTCCCAATTTGAAGCGGCCCACGTTCAGCACGCTGAACGCAATGTGATGGCCCTTGCCCGCCTCGCCCAGCAGGTTCTCTGCCGGGATTTTGCAATCCTGCAACACCAGCGGGCAGGTCGATGAGCCGCGGATCCCCAGCTTGTGTTCCTCCGCGCCCACTGAAAGGCCCGGCGTCGAGCGCTCGATCAGGAACGCCGAGAATTTCTCTCCGTCAATCTTGGCGAAGACTGTATAGAGGTCCGAGATGCCGCAATTGGTCAGCCACTGCTTCTCGCCATTCAGAATGTAATGTGTCCCATCGGGCGAGAGCACGGCGCGGGTGCGGATGTTCATGGCATCCGATCCCGAGCTGGCTTCGGACAAGCCATATGCGCCGATCCACTCGCAACTGGCGAGCTTCGGCAGGTAGCGCTGCTTCTGTTCTTCGGTCCCGTACCAGACCAGCGGCAGCGTGGCGATGCCGATATGCGCGCCAAACGCGGTGCAAAAGCTGGCCAGCACGGAGATGTGATCGGTGATGAGCGTCGAGCTCACCTTATCCATGCCCAGGCCGCCGTATTCCTCGGGAACATCGACCGCGGTGAAGCCAAGCTCCGCCGCCTTGCGCAAGACACCCGGCAGCGCGCCCGGCTCTTTCTGCTCGATCGCCGCCGCGCGCGGTCGGATTTCCTCACGCGCGAATTGCTCCGCAGTCGCCGCGATCTGGCGCTGCTCGTCGCTCAGGTCTTCAGGGGTGAAGACTTCATCGGGCGTGCGTGTTTCGACGAGAAAGCTGCCGCCCGCGGCAGCGATGGGAGATGCGGTGACGGCGTCCATTGGGTTGAGGAGCCTCCTTGCGGTACCGCGGCCGAGCCCAATGCGCCCACCTTACGCCACTGCCTTACGTTTTCGCAACCCGGCCCCTATCGCGTCGCCTCGAAAAGGAACCAGGCGCGCCTCTCCGCTTCGTCGATCCAGACTTCGATCAAGCTGGTCGTTGCGTAGTCGTTGGCGTCGGACGCGACCTGGTGCGCCTCGCGAAGGCTTTTCACCAGCGACCGGTTGTCAGACTGGAGTTCCTCGAGCATTCCGTGCGCAGGAACAAACTCGTAGTCGTTGTCCTGAATGCGCTGCAAGCGCGCAATCTGTCCGATGGAGCGGATCGTCTGCCCGCCAACCTTGCGCACCCGCTCGGCAATCGCATCGGAGATGGCGAAGATCTGATCGGCCTGCTCGTCCAGCAGAAGATGATAGTCGCGGAAATGCGGGCCGCTCATGTGCCAGTGGAAGTTCTTGGTCTTGATGTAGAGAGCAAAAACGTCGGCAAGAAGCGCATTGAGTGAATCCGACAATTCCGTGACTTGCTTAGGCGTGAAGTCATCCGGATTGCTGGTTTTGGCAGCCTTGTTCGATTCGGTTGCGTGAGTCGGCATCTGATCTCCTTTAGGCGAGTGTCGGCGGAACCGGGTCAATGGAGAATGATTCGGGAAGGTCCGCCTGGATTCTCGCGTTAGCTGCTTTGATGCCGCAAAAAGGCTGCAGGTTCTGTGAAAAACCGTCGCGCCAAAGGAAAAATTGTGGAGAAATTCACAGAAGCAAGACGGGCGCCATTCCTGCCACGGCGCCCGCATCAGCAATCGATCATTTTAACCGGGCTTCTACACCTTCAGGGCCGGATGGGCCGCATAATGCAGCAGCACCGCAACGGCGCAGCTCACAAGCCGCGTCTCGGCCGAGTCAGCCCGGCTCGTCAGAATCGTCGGCACGCGCGCGCCCAGCACGATTCCGGCCAGTTGCGCGCCGCCCAGGTATTCAAGCTGCTTGGCCAGCATGTTGCCGCTCTCAAGATCGGGAACAACAAGAATGTCGGCCTGGCCCGTGACCGGCGAGACCAGCTTCTTGATCTGCGCCGCCTTGGCGCTCACCGCCGTGTCGAAGGCCAGTGGCCCGTCGAGAATTCCTCCCGTGATCTGGCCGCGCTCGGCCATCTTGCACAGCGCCGCGGCATCGAGCGTGGACTGAATCTTCGGGTTCACCGTCTCGATAGCCGACAAAAGCGCCACCTTGGGCTCGGGAATGCCAAGCGCGTGCGCCAGGTCAATGGCATTCTGCACGATGTGAATCTTGTCTTCGAGCTCCGGCGTAATGTTGATGGCTGCGTCGGTGATGAGCAGGGTCCGCGCGTAGGCCGGCGTATCCATGATGAACACGTGCGAGATGCGGCGCGCCGTGCGCAGCCCGGTGTCGCGCTGCATGGCGGGCTTCAGCAGCTCGTCGGTATGCAGGCTGCCCTTCATCAACGCCAGCGCGTTCCCTGCGCGGCACATCCCCACCGCGATCTCCGCAGCCCTGGATTCAGTTTCGGCCTCTACAAAAGGAAATGCGCTGATGTCGCTGCCGATCTTTGCCGCCAGCGCCTTCATCGCTCTTCCCGGCCCGATCAGCGTGGGCTCAATGAGACCGGCATGGGCGGCTTCAACCGCACCGCGAAGCGCGACGTCGCTCATGGGCCAGACCACCGCCGTCGTGATCGCGGGAAGATTCTTGCAGCGCTCTATGAACTTGTGAAAGACGTGATAATCCGGCGGATGGCCGACAAGAGGGTCAACGGCAACGGCTTCAGCCAGCGTGGCAAGGTCGCTCATGGTTTCGTTCTCCCGGCCGGCGATGCCCACAGCTTCCCGGCCTTACTCAGATATTGTCGCGTGCATCCGGAGAACCGCATGTGCCTTGGATCACAGTTCGGGTTGGAATCTCTGCATGTGGTACAAATTGCGCCCAAAACTCCTGTTTGCCGCAGCCTCTGCCGAAGCTCCCGATCCCCCCGCCGATTCGCGGATTCCCGCTCTATTGGCGGCGATTTGCGCCATGCTCGCGCCGTTGACTCGGCACGAAATTCCAGCCTATACTCGGGAAATACCGGGCCTTCCCCCCAGCCAGCAAACGGTCTGCGGCCAGATTGGCATGCCGCATTCATCTAAAAGGAGAGTCTTATGAAAAGACTTCTCGTTATAGCCTTTTGTGCTCTGCTTCTCGGCGGAGTCACAGCGCCGCCTTCGCCAGCCCAGGTATCGCAGATTACCAACGCGCTCTCGGGGAAGAAAAAGGGAGGCCAGGACCCCAACGACATCAGCAACGTCGACAAGGACAAAATCGCCCGCGTCGAGCAGATGCCCGAGATCCAGGATGCCATCCAGCAGGAATGGGATACGCTGCGCCGAAACGATATGCAGCTGGCTTATGGCATCAACCTGACAGAGAACATGGGATTGTCTCAGGACGCCGCCGCCGGCGACTCTTTTGACCGCCAGCGCCTCTACGCCAATCCGGTTGTGCAAAGCTACGTCAATCACATCGGTCAAAGGCTCGTTCCCAAGAACTCCACCAACGTATATACATTCCGTGTTCTGTACGATCCCATCCCCAAGGCCCTCACTCTTTCAACGGGAACCATCTACCTTTCCACGGGTTTGGTTTCCATGCTCGACAGCGAATCGGAATTGTCCTACGTGCTGGCGCACGAAATCGCCCATGTTGAGCTAAGGCAGGCTTACCTGCGCATTCGCGACAAGCATGTGGCCGAGGAGTTGGCCAAGGAGAAGGCCGACAAGGAAAAGATGATCACCGACGTGGGCTCCCTGGTCATGGGAGCCGGGTTGGGTGGCGCCATGATCCCGCTTCGCCTCGGTGGATTGCTCGGCGGCAGCGCCGGACTGGCCACGGGCATGGAAGTGGGCCACTACTTCATTCATCCGCAAATCGAGCCGGTGCTCTGGGCCTCAAAGGAAGAGGATGATGCCGACGATATGGCGGTGAATCTGATGCTCGAACAAGGCTACGATCCGCGCGAAGTCGCGCGGCTCTTTGCATCGCTCAATCAGGTTGTGACCGCGGACTCGCGCATGGGACTGGGTTTCATGGGCAGCGCCCCGCGTATCAAGGAGCGCCAGGCACACCTTGATGCGCTTCTCGGCGGAGAATTGAAGGCGGAAATCGAACTGCGGACCAAGGGTAAGGGATTCAGTCCGAATTCACCCGATTTCGGACCCACGATCTCCTCTGTCAAGCGCGACAACGGGATTCTGGCCATGGACTACGATCTCTTCGCCGTCGCCAAGCGGAACCTGCAGGGCGCGGTGACGGATCGGCCCGACGATCCGTACGCGAACTTCTATCTGGCCAAGCTGGAACGGCTCACCGCACGCACCTCCGACGAACGGCAGGACGCACTGAATCATTTGACCACCGCGCTTCGTCTGGATGCGGACCGGGGCGCCATTCCCTCGGCCCATCTGGAATACGCCGTGGCATTGATGGAAGCGGAAGACCCGTCGAACCACGATCAGATTGCGAGCGAACTGAAATCATATGTCGTTTTGCACGAGCGCGATCACGGCGGGTTGCCGGCTGACATGCCGCTGATCTACGACTACATGACTGCATCAGGCGACTCAAAGTGGTATTTGCCTCCGGAGTGGTATGACGCACAGTTGACCAACAATCCCGGCTTCACCACCACGTCTCCCGAGGCGGTCATCCGCAAGGCCACCATGCTCGAGGGGCCGTCGACAACACAACCGTCGTCTCCGTCTGTTGCGTCCGTCAATTCACCCAAGACCAAGCCTGCCGCCGCACATCCCAAGAAACAGCAATAGGTGCGGATTTTGCACGACTTGGCGCGGTAATTCACTTCCGTTCTGGCCCATCAGCTTGGGTTACCCTGAGGTCTTATGGGCCAGATCCGCATTCTTCCCGATCAAGTAGCCAACCAGATCGCCGCCGGCGAAGTGGTTGACCGGCCCGCCTCCGTGGTCAAGGAACTGCTTGAGAACGCGCTTGACGCCGGGGCTATGCGCATCCGCGTCGAAGTGGAAGGAGGAGGACGCAAGCTGATCCGCATCTCCGACGACGGACAGGGAATGAACCGCGACGACGCTCTGCTGGCCTTCGAGCGCCACGCAACTTCAAAGCTTCGCACCGCCGACGATCTGCTCTCCATTGCCACACTGGGCTTTCGCGGCGAGGCGCTTCCTTCCATCGCTTCGGTGGCGCGCGTCACGCTCGAAACAGCGACCGGCGACGAACCCGCGGGCACGCGGATCGAGATCGCCGGCGGCAAGATTCATCGCGTGGAAGACGCGGCTTTGCCCCGCGGGACCACGATCGCCGTCGCCGATCTCTTCTTCAATACTCCCGCGCGCCGCAAATTCCTCCGCGCCGAATCCACCGAGCTTGCTCACGTCACGGCGCTGGTCACGCACTATGCGCTGGCGCATCCTGAAAAGCAATTCGAGTTGCTCTCGGCGAGCCACACCATTCTCTCCGCACTGCCCGCCGCCCGCACCGCCGAGCGGATCTTTCAAATCTTCGGCAAAGAGACGCTCAGCCAGCTGCTACCCGTCGCCGCCGAAGCACAATTCGAGCGCGCCGGCCTGCCCGAGCCGCCACCCTGGAAGAAAGACCCTGATCAGGCGCCGCGTAAACCCGGCTCTCTGCGGCTCACCGGCTTCTATTCCAAGCCAGAGCTGCAGAAGCTCAATCGGAATTCCATTTACATCTTCATCAACAAGCGCCTCATCCGCGACCGGCTACTTCTGCATGCCATCACCGAGGCTTATCGCAACGTGATTCCGCCCACCAGCTTCCCTGTGGTCCTGTTGTTCCTTGAAATGCCGCCCGAAGAGGTGGACGTGAACGTTCACCCCGCCAAAACCGAAGTCCGATTTCGCCAACAAAGCCATGTCCACGACTTTGTCCGCGACAGCCTCCGCACTGCGCTTGTCAATGCGCGTCCGGCCGCTGAATTTCTCGCCGCAATCGGCTCGCAACCCACGGCCAGTCCATCGCTCATGCCCCAGGCCGCGTCGCCGCTGCCCGGCGTTCCGGAGTCCGATCCGAATACCCCCGCTGACGCCGAAGCTTTCCAACTCACGCCCCGGGTTCCACCGCCCGTTCCCGGCACGCTCCCTTTCAATGGCCGCGGCCTTCCCGACGGCCCGCCGGATGGCAATTTCGACCTTCAGGCCTGGGGTGCGGCAGCGGAAGCACTCCTCACGCCCGATTCCCAACAAGCCGCCGGCGATTGCAGCCCAAACCCCAATGGAGCAACGGGTTACGGCGGCACTGCCGCGGTGGCCACGGCGCTGATTGAAGCCGAGCAGGCGGCCAACTCCCTCAACCATCTCGGCGCGCTCAAGCCCCTCGGCCAGTTACGCGACTCGTTCATCCTCGCGGCCGGCGACGACGGCCTTTGGATCATCGACCAGCACGTCGCACACGAAAGGGTGCTCTTCGAGAAGATCCTTCACGACCGCCAGGTGGAACGCGTACAGCGTCAGCGCCTGCTGATGCCGCTGCTTGTGGAATTAAAGCCAGAACAGATGGTTGTCTTCGCCCGCATTGCCGAAGAGCTCGAAGTCAACGGCTTTGAGGTAGAACCCTTTGGCCCTCAAACACTTGCGGTCAAAGCAGCCCCCGTTGGCCTGGAGGGCGCCGAACTCGAGCGTACGCTGGCCGAAGTGATCGATCAATCCTCCGCCGACTCAGGAGAACCTGCTCAAAATGAGGCACTTACGCGTCTCCGGTCCCGCATCGCCGCCTCCATCGCCTGCCATTCTGCCATCAAGGTGAATACACATCTTGATCCAAAACGTATAGAATGGTTATTGTTAGAGCTTGCAAAGACCCGTCACCCAACCAGTTGCCCGCATGGACGTCCGATCGCTCTCCTGTACTCTTGGAAAGAAATCCAGCGGGCCTTCCTCCGAATTTAGGATCCGATAGAGATCCCTCGGACGCTTGGAAGGTGACCGGACGCGCTCTCAGGGGCGCGGGATTTTGGCCGTGATCGCCAACCTGGAAGCGAGGTTTTCTTTGACAGCAGAACAATTGGAAGCATCGCGCGCCGAAAGGATGCGCCTGAACGGACGCGGGCAGTTGACTCTTGATGAGGCCCGCACATGGTTGGAGGAGACGGGATTGTGTCTCTTTCTACCGCGACGCCAGTTCGCCTCATTCACTGCCCCTACCTTCGTTGAAGCCGTAGCCGGTGAACAAACACCGTCTCCGGCAGTTAAGCTCGTGGCCGCAGCTGAAGATCTGCTGGTTCGCCTGGAATCCGAAAGCGTGGCCGTCCGATTGAATCTGCTCGGCCAGCCGGGTGAACAACCTGACTTCGTGGTCGCGGCCTGGGTTTTGCCCTACGTCTATGCTCTGCGTGGCGACCGCGATTGGCGGCGCAGCCCCCAGTTGACCGGATCGCGCCAGGTCTCGCCGCTCGCCGTCCAGGCCTACAAGCATCTTGAAGCCGGCGACGCGACGATTCCGCAGTTGAAGCATGCGCTTGGCCGCGAGGTTTCGGAGTCCGCTGTCCTGCGCGCCATCACCGAACTTTGGCAGCAACTGCGCATTATTCCCGTCATCTCGGCGCCCGGCAAAACTCCGCAATGGCAGCTTCTGCGCACCCGCTATCAGAAAGCCATCGCCGAAGGCGCATCCACATCGCAGGTCACCGCAATCTCGGTCCTGGCGTCCATCTACCTGCAGGCAGTGATCGCCGCCAGCATGGAAGAAGTGGAAATGTTCCTCGCTCCGCTCACCGCGCGCAGCAAGGTGCGTGAAGTGTTGCGTGGATTGGTCGCCACACGCCAGGTGCATTCGCTCGCGCTCGGCCACGCGCCACATTTTTACGTCGCCGGCACGCTTCCCGAATTTGCCGCTGCCCCCACCACCTACGCCAGTTCTTCCATGCCCGCGTCGTCGCTCTTCCTGCGCTCGTACGAGCATGAGGAATCGCGCATGCCGATCGCTCCCCGGCCTGCCCCACAGTTTGCCTCTGCGCCTGTTGCGCCGCCCAAACTTGCCGAGCCGGTGATCGAGAGCCCGGCGCAGTCCAGGGAGACAGCTCCGGCTTCACGGCCGCGCTTTAGCCACGAGCCCGCGCACGCCCGCGACCGCAAACCGGCCCAGAAGCCGGCCACCGGCCGCATCACCCGCCGGCCCAGCCGCGACGCACGCAGTGCTTCACCACGCGCCAACGGCAGCTCGCGCCATGCGCAGGTTTCGCGCTGGGCAAAGAGCGCTTCAACAAACGGCCACAGCAACGGTCACAGCAAACGCCTTGCGTCGCATGGCGCAAAAAGCTCCTCCAACGGGAATGGCCTGCATAAGGCCAAGAGCTCCCGCGTCAAGAACGCTCCGCAATGGCCACTCCGCAAAGGGTAATGCTGCCGCCAAGTCCGTCCGGCGTGCCGATGCTTCCCGCAAGGGTGCGCGTCCCAGTTCGCGTACCGATGTGCGCGGCAGTCGCAAGCCTGCGCTGACAGCTTCTACCAAGGCGGGCAACCGCTCGCGGTACGGCTTTACCGCTTCCTCCAACCGGCGATCGAAGAAACGCGGATGAACGAACGTAGATGACGGCGGACGAGAAGCGCACTGCCGCTCCCGACCGGGACCGCAAAATCATTGTCGCTATCGACGGCCCTGCCGGCGCCGGAAAAAGCACCATCGCCCGCCACCTGGCCCGGCGGTTCGGCCTCCTCAATCTTGAAACGGGCGCAATGTATCGCGCCTTCGCACTCAAGGCCCTGCGCGCGGCGATCGCTTTGGACGACGCCAAGGCCCTTGAGGATCTTACCCACGAAACTGAAATCCGTCTCGAACCCGGCGAAGAGGAGAATCTTGTCCTGCTCGATGGTGAGGACGTCACCGGCCTCATTCGCAACCCTCTGGTCACTGAAGCCGCATCGCGCGTCAGCGTCTTCCCCGCGGTTCGCGCCTGGATGGTCCGCCTGCAACAACAAGTGGGCGCGCGCGGCGGAGTTGTCATGGAAGGCCGGGACATCGGCACCGTCGTCTTCCCGCACGCCGAAGTCAAAATCTTTCTGGACGCTGCGCCTGAAGTGCGCGGCCAGCGCCGCTACGAGCAGATCGGCCAAAAAGGCGCCGCGCCCGCCCCGCCCCCTGAAGAAATCCTTCGCGACCTGCGCGCCCGCGACGAGCGCGATCGCAATCGCAAGGACTCTCCGCTGAAAGCCGCCAACGACGCCGTCATCCTCGACTCCACGAGCATGTCGCTCGATCAGGCGCTTGCCGCCGCCGAGTCCATCGTCGCGCGTAAGCTCGGCGAGCCGCGTCCGAAACCGGAATCCCGCTAGTTCTCTCTTTTCACTTCTTCACTTCTTTTGCGCGCTCGCTCGCTCCCTCGTTCGCTCCGCGCGCATCCCTTCACTCGCATGCTCCCTTGCTCCGCCGGAATACGATAGGCTCTTAGTTGTATGGAGCTCACCTGCAGCCGCTGCCATCAGACCGTCCAGCCCGGGGATTGTTTTTGCCCGTTCTGCGGCCTGCCCCAACTCGTCTACTCGGCGGACGGATCCGCTGCGCCGGGCCAGCCCGAGCGTGCGGGCGAGCCGGTCCGGGATGCGGGCACCGTCGATTGGAAGCCGGCTCTGCGCCTGGCTCTCATGCTGGCTGTTCCGGCCGGCGCGCTTTGTTCCATGTACTCTCCCGCCGGAATCCTGGGATTGCCCTTGATGGCCGCCGCCGGCGCCTGGGTGGTTTCACTTTACATGCGCGGCCGCCGTCCCGCCTGGATCACCATTGGAGCGGGTGCGCGCATCGGCCTCGTTACCGGCATTCTCGGCAGTTGGACCGCGGCCCTCACGACCGCGATTTCGCTTTACGCCATGCGTTTCTGGCTGCATCAGGGTCCGGCCATCGATGACGGCTGGACCTCCCAGATCAATCTCTCCACGCAGCTCCTGGCGTCCTGGGGCGTTGATGCTCAGCAGATTGCGATGAATCGAGCCATCATGATCTCGCCTGAAGGACACGCCGGCGCCATGCTCATGGACACTGGCGTATTGGCGATCATTCTCCTTGGGTTTTCCGTCGCCGGCGGCGCGCTCGGCGCGCGTTTCCTCGGCCGCCCGCGCAGGATTGAGCCTTAGGTTTCCTCGACACACGAGTTTCGCTGCTCTTGATCTTCCGCCGGACCGGACGAAGCGGTCTACTCATCTGCCCCAAACGTCACTGCCTTCCCCCGTGCCGGGGTCAAATCTCAATCTGGCATTTCGGATGGATCAGGCGACTCCGAAGTATCCAAATCCACAAAAACGGCCCCTCCCGGGGGCAGCCCGGGCGCATAGCAGTCACCGTCGGCCGCCGGCTTGACGCGGCAATGGGCGCTGAACTGGGCCCGCACCGGCGATTGCGCATACTGCCAGACCGTTGCAAAATCCGCGATCGACGGCTTGAGTGCGGCACTGAGCGGCGGAGCGTCAAGCGTACAGCCAGGAGCGGGCGGGCACTGGTCGTTTGCAATCCACAGCGCCAGCCTTTTCCCTCTTTCCGGCTTTGACAGGCTGCTCGCAGCCGTTCGCGCCGTTTCGCGTGCTGCGATGTCCTCGGCCGTGGAAATAAAGTCGCTGCCTTCATTCACTTCAATCCCGGAACAATAGACTCCGGCCCGTGCACCCGCCTCGCGCACGGCATCGATCCAGGCAAACACGTAGGCCGCCTGCTCCGGCAGGAGCCTTCCTCCCTCTTCCTGATCGAGAAAGATCAGCACATTGCGCGCAAACCCCTCGCGCCAAGCGGCGGCCACGGCAACCGCTCCATCCGCGGCGCCAGCATTCTCCGGGCTCTCGCCCTTCGATGCGGCCAACTTCAGACTCTCTGTCGGAGCGCCCGTTAAACAGCACAAGAAAACCGAACCCATACTGGCGCAGGATCGCCCGTTTTCCCATCCAGCCATTCGCCTTTTCGCCCGGCGGAGGATTCAGCCAATAGCCCGTGTAACGAAAGCTCTTACGCAGAGCCGTGAGAGTCCCGTCACCTGGATAGTCGTTTCTGTCGAATCCCAGATACACGGGATTCGCATCTGAATGCACCGGGGCTGCTTGCTGCGCCGCGCACGCACTCACCGCTATCGCCGGCAGCAAAAATCCGGCAACCCCACGACAGCACCTCCACGCTTTTGTCTGTTTTTTCCTGGTCGCCGCATGCATAGGCACAGTTTAGTTGCCCATGCCATCGGCTTCGGCCCTCGTCTGCGATCATCTCTAAGTGCGCTTTTCCGGCGGGTGCCCCACCCTCGCCGGGTCGTTGTTCTTCCGGCCGGGGTGGGTTCAGGAGGTCGATCGGGAATGAGGGAAATTGTTACCTATGTCTTTGGGCTGGCCCTGCTTGGCAATGCGGCTCTTTTCGTGCCCCAGGCGCTCGCCGTCTGGCGCAAGAAGAGCGACGAGGGCGTTTCGCTCATTACCTTCGGCGGCTTCTGCATCTTGCAGGTCATCGGCGTCGTCCATGGCTTCTACGAGCACGACAACTCCCTCATCGTCGGCCTCGGCGTCAGTTTTCTCACCTGCGGAACCGTCACCCTCCTCACCATCGTCTATCGTCTCCGCCGCCTGCGCGCCCACCAGGGCGCCAACCCGGCCGCCTGAGGCGCCATCTCAAAACAAAGCCATGTGATTCCTGTCACATCGCGTGCTGTGGAAGGATCAGTACGACAGTTGTGTGCAGGCCGGGTTATACTGCTCTTCCCCGGCGAGTTTGCCGAGCGCTGAGGCATTCTCGCTTTGCGGCGGCCAAAAAGCACAAGGAGGTCCCGATGCGCATCACCGACACCATTGGAGCGATCCTCAAACACAAAGGCTCAGTCAAGGTCGTGTCGATCGCCCCTGAGCAATCGGTGCACGAAGCCCTCTCGCTCATGTCGAAATACGATATCGGCGCGTTGATGGTCATGTCTGGCCCGCGACTGCTCGGTGTGCTCTCCGAGCGCGACTACGCGCGCAAGGGCATTCTGCTGGGTCACCATGCCCGCGAGACCCAGGTGCTGGAGATCATGACCAGCCCCGTCCGCACCGTCACCACGCTGCACACCGTGGACGAATGCATGACCCTCATGACGGACCACCACATCCGTCACCTGCCGGTGCTGGAGGGTGATACCGTCGTCGGCATCGTCTCCATCGGCGACCTGGTCAAGTGGGTCATCTCCGGACAGGAGCACGCCATCCAGGCGCTCGAAGGCTACATTACCGGCGCCTATCCGGGATAGAAGCGCATGTGCCGCAACATCAAAATGCTTTTCAACTTCGACCCTCCCGTAACGGACGAGGAAGTGCGTGCTTCGTCGCTGCAGTATGTGCGCAAAGTGAGCGGCTTCAATAAGCCGTCGAAGGCAAACGAATCGGCATTCAACGCCGCAGTCGATGAGATCGCCTCGGCATCGATGCGGTTACTCAGCCGGCTTGAGACACAGACCCCGCCACGCAATCGCGAAGAAGAGGCAGCGAAAGCAAAGCTGCGGAGTCTGGCGCGGTTTGGCTCCTGAAACCCCGGAACACCAGCGCCAGCGCTAGACCAATTCTTTGAATTGTCATCCTGAGGTCGCCGAGGCGACCGATGGATCTGCGGTTGCTCTTCTTGCGGACTATTGCGCAGCAAGTGAATTCGCGTAGCGAGTCGCGGCGTCTTGAAAGCCCCCGTTCTCGTCTTCGGCGCGACTCCAAAACTGCTCATCTAAGGCGTCAAAAGGCAGTTTCCCGACCGCTTCGTGGAAGGCGAGGTAGAGGTTGTCGTGTTTCCTAAAGATGCTCTCCAGTTCCGGGGAGGAATAACCCGACGCCGCAAGCATGGCATCCCATCGCTCGTCACGATCGCGAGGGTATATAGCCCCCAGCGGTCTCGCCGCCTCTTGAATCAGAGAAGCCATCGTCGGCATTCCAATTGCCGAGAACCCCTCGACCCCCTCAGGAACGAGCACGCCAGTAGTGTTCCAGAAGAGTGAAGAAAACCGCCGTTGTGGACCTCTGCAAGGCACATGTGCGCGGAAAAGAGAACCACAGCGCAGTGTGGTAGTGGGGCAATCGAGCGAGCGAACACCTCGGGCGTGCCGCCATACTCAATGATCTCGAATAGTGGTTCGACGACTTCCCAATAGGATTCCACTGGCTGTCTCCCTCACTCGCCAGCCTACCCCAGAAAAATACCCGCAATCGACGCTGAGATCAGATCGTGAAAAACACCGCAGGCGAAACGCGGAATCTCTTGCTGAGTCTGCTCAATGTGTGTCAGGTTCAGTTTGCGCTTACCCGATAGCACTTCGGAAACCACGCTTTCCCCGCCCAAATCGCTGGCCAGATCGCGTTGCTTCAATCCGTGCCGCTCGATCAAAAATCGCAGCACATCGGCAGCCGACGCCCTGGGAACCGTGTAGTGCTCTTCTTCATAGCGCTCAATCAGCAGCGTCAATAGCTCGATCGCTTTCACCTGGGCGCGCGTCGGGTGCGGCTCGGCTGTCAGCCTGTAAAGGGCCTTCGTATACGCGGCAAGCTGATCTTCGGACTCAATTACGTGCGGAGCGCCGCGTTCAATCATCCTCGCCGGATTTGCTAAAACTGTAGCCATTCCGCCCTCCGTCTCGGCGTCAAATCGCACCACCGGTCGTACTCCTTGTGCGTCATGAACGATCCGATGTAGACATGCCCCATCGTCAGCCGCCTGTCAATCACCTTCGCATAGTGCACGGCGGCAACGAGACGAAATCGGTTGTGCCGTATATTGAAAACTACAAAGCCGTCAACTTTGTCGGCATCGGGAAAGGCCCGCCTCAGATCGTCAAAACTCCGCCATCGCGCCGTTTTGACGATCTTGGCCCATGCACCGATCTCCCGGGCGGCCTCACGATACTTCTCGCCGGCGTCGTGCAGGCGTTTGATCGTGATGATGTGCACGCCTCAATCGTACTTCGCAATTTGCGAAGTGTCAACTTCTCACCCCAGAAAAATCCCTGCAATCGACGCCGAAATCAGGTTCGCCATCGTCCCGGCCAGCATGGCGCGCACGCCCAGCCGCGCCAGGTCGTTGCGCCGCTCCGGAACCAGCGCGCCGATGCCGCCGATCTGCATTCCAATCGAGCCCAGGTTGGCAAACCCGCACAGCGCAAACGTGGCAATCGTGAACGACCGCGGCAACAGCGTCGCCTTCTCTGCGCCCAATCCGATGTAAGCAACCACCTCGTTCAGCGCCATGCGCGTACCCAGCAGGTTGCCGATCGCCGGACAATCCTTCCACGGCACGCCGATCAGCCACGCCACCGGCGCGCCCACAAATCCCAGAATCTGCCCCAGGCTCGCGGGAATCCAGTGCGTGTAGGACATTCCATGGAACCAGCTCAGCATCATGTCGAGCAGCGCCACCAGCGCCAGAAAACTGATCAGCATGATGCCCACATTCATCGCCAGCTTGCCGCCGTCGATCGTTCCGCGCGCAATCGCGCCAATCAAGTTCTCGTCGGCGTGCAATTCGTCTTTGGGAATAACGACCTTGCCCTCTGTCGCCGGCACTTCCGTCTCCGGCACCAGCATCTTGGCCATCAGGATCGTTCCCGGCGAAGTCATGATCACCGCCGACAGCAGGTGCCGCGCCTCCACGCCCTGAGCAATGTACATGGCCATGATGCCGCCCGAAACGTGCGCCATGCCGCTGGTCATGATCGTCATCAGCTCGCTGCGCGTGGCCTTCGATAAAAACGGCCGGATGGTCAGCGGCGCCTCCGTCTGACCCATGAAAATGCTCGCCGCCACGTTCATGCTCTCCGCGCCGGAGATGCGCATCGTCTTCAGCATGATCCACGCCATGCCGCGAATGATGATCTGCATCAATCCGATGTGATAGAGCACCGCGAAGAACGCCGAGATGAAGATGATCGTCGGCAGTACCTGAAACGCAAAGATTGCGCCCGCGGCAGGATGCGCCTTGTCCGTGATCAACGCTCCGAACCGCCCGGAGTTCGGCAGGCCGAGTTCGCCGAACAGCACCTGCGTTCCCGCGAACGTCGCCGACAGCATGTTGGTGACTACGCCGCCCGCCCAGTTCATGACGATTTGCCCGAGGCCAAAGCGCAGCACCAGGAAGGCGAACGTGATCTGCAATCCGAGCCCCCACAGAATTGTGCGCCAGCGGATGCGCCTGCGGTCCGTCGAGAAAAGCCATGCGGCCAACAGCACCGCCAGAATCCCCAGCACGCCTGTGAATCGACCCAATGCGAATCTCCTCGCCTTTAAATCGAAGGGCTTGGATAACCTTAAATCATCCCGTGCACGAGGGGAATGCGAAAATCGGCCCGCCGCGGGAATTCTCGGAGGTCACATGGACAACGCCGCTCTTCACTCGTTTATGGCGCGCTTTCGCTATGGGATTGTATCCAGCACTTCAAGTGCCGGAACCCCGCAATCGGCGCTCGTCGGCATCGCCACAACCCCGGACCTCGAGATCGTTTTCGATACGGTGAAATCGTCGCGAAAATACTCGAACCTTATTGCTCGACCCGCCTGCTCCTTCGTCGTCGGGGGCTGGGAGTCAGAGCAGACGGTTCAGTTCGAAGGCATCGCCACTGAGCCGCAGGGCGACGAGCTTCGCCGCTGCCAGCAGGCGTATTTTGCAGCGTGGCCCGACGGCCCTTCGCGCATGAACTGGCCCGGAATTGCCTACTTTGTCGTGCGTCCTCGCTGGATTCGCTTCAGCGACTTCGACCGGAACCCGCCGCTGATTGAAGAGAAATCGTTCCCGGCCTGACGGGAGCATCCGGCACTCGCCAAGCTATTGGCGCGCGATCGAATCCAGATGCGCCTCCGCATTTTCGGCTGTGAACACGCGTCCCACGAGTTGCACCGGGCTGGGCGGGGCTTCGGAAAAGACGATCGCCCGCTTCAGAATCTCCACCGGCTCGGCAAGCATCTCCGGCTTCGTCGCATACACCGTCGCCATAGGCTGTCCTTTTTCGACCTTTGCCCCGCGCCGCGCATGGAAAAGAATTCCCGCGTGCGGATCGACCGGCTCGCCGGGCTTCTCGCGCCCCGCGCCGGTTCGCTGCACCGCCCAGCCCAGCGCGGTCGTATCCATCTCCGCTACAAACCCGCTCTCCCAAGCCTCCACCACTTGCGTGGCCCCGGGCTTGTGGAAACTCTTCATATCGTCAAAGACGCTCACATCGCCGCCTTGTGCATCGACCATCTTCATAAACGCAGCCAGCGCCGCCCCGTCATCCAGCGCCGCTTCGGCAAGCGTGTAACCGGTCTTCGCCGATTCCGCTTTCCCGCCTAAATGGATCATCCATCCGGCCAGAATCAGCGACAGTTCGCGCAAGTCGAAATTGGTTTCTGGATTCAACGCCGGCCGCTCGCCGCGCAGCAGTTCCACGCACTCAACCAGCTCAATCCAGTTGCCCGCCGCGCGCCCCAGCGGCTGGCTCATGTCCGTCAGCAGCGCAACCGTCCGCGTCCCTGCAGCCTCAGCCGTCGCCACCATCAGCGCCGCCAGAAACTCCGTGTCTTCCATTCTGCGCAGGAACGCACCGGACCCCGTTTTCACGTCGAGCACCAGCCCGTCCAGCCCCGCCGCCAGCTTTTTACTCAAGATCGACGCGCAGATCAAGCCCGGATTTTCGACTGTCCCCGTTCGGTCGCGGAGCGCGTAGAGTTTGCGGTCCGCGGGTGCCAATTGATCTGTCTGCCCGATGATGGACGCGCCGCACTTCTTGATCACCGCTTCGAACTCAGCCAGCGTCAGCGCCGTCCGATAGCCGGGAATCGATTCGAGCTTGTCGAGCGTCCCGCCCGTGTGCCCCAGCGCGCGCCCGCTGATCATCGGCACGGCCACGCCGCAAGCCGCCGCCAGCGGGGCCACCAGAAAGCTTGTCTTGTCGCCCACGCCGCCTGAGGAATGCTTGTCCACGGTCAAACGGCCCAGCCCTGTCGGGGAAAATCGGACGCCGGAGTCGCGCATGGCCAGCGTCAGCGCGCGCGTTTCATCGAGCGAAAGCCCTCTGATCCACGATGCCATCAGCCACGACCCCAACTCGGCCTCGGGAATCGACCCATTCGCCGCTCCCGCCGCCACATACGAAATCTCGCGCGCATCCAGCTCCCCGCCGTCACGCTTCTTGCGAATGATGTCGATGATGTGCAGTGGAGTAAGGGAGTCCGGTGTCATGGTTTTCCTGCCAGCCGTGCAAGGCAATCAGAATACCGCACCATGCCCGCCTGAGCGCGCGATGGCGCATCGGTTTCGAACGACGCCTTGCTTGACATTGCCCCTCCTGTTTACCTAAGATTCGTCAACCCCGTGATCCAACTTCGCTACGCTTTTTTGGCGTCGAGCGAAGCCCCTGATAGGCCGCCTCAACCCAAGCGCAACTGTCCTGTATGGTTCCGAATCGTCGACTCCGGATTGCCGTGCGAGACCTCAGGGGCCAGGAAAACTTAAAGGAGATCCTGCGATGAACTGTCCTGCATGCGGTAAGACCAATCCAGACGGCGCCGCTTTCTGCGAGCAATGCGGAACGAATCTGCGTGCTCAACCTGCGATCAACCCGGGAGTCGCTGCGCCAACTCCGCCCCCTGCGGGACCAGTTCCGGTTTCAGGCGCCCAGTTCGCGCAATCGGGTGAAGCGCTGATCGCTTCCCTTTCGCTCGGCGAAAAGATTTCGGGCGCGGGCGCGATCGCCGCGATCATCGGCTTCTTCCTGCCCTGGATTTCTTATGCCACCCCTGGGGTTGCGGCCACTGCGCAGACAAGCTTCAGCGGCCTCGACCTGGGCAAATCGAACGGATCCGTGTATCTCATCCTTTTGAACGCCGGCATCGCAGCCGCGCTGTGCTACATGTCGAGCAAGGCGATGCCGCCGAAGAAATTGGCCTTTGCCGGATGGCTGGTGTTCATTGGCGCGCTTTTCGGTCCCGCAACTCTGACGGCGCTGATCTTCGTCTCCAAACTGTCGTCCATAGCGGGAGCCGGACTTTGGGTGGGTTCGCTTGGCTACACGGCCATTGCAGTGGGCGGCTTGATGTCGATCCGCGACTTCAGCAAGAGAGTTTATTGAGCCGGATAAGAAACTCGTTCCCACCGATGAATCGGCTTTGATTGGGTTGACGTGCCTGTACCTTATAAGGTACATTAGTCACGTTAGGTTCGGAATGACAGACGGGCCTCAGCCGCGCAAAATTCCGTTGATCTTCTTTCGAACCAGACTGGGTGCTGAGCCCGTGCGCGACTGGCTCAAAGCGCTGCCTGAAGTCGAGCGCCAGCAGATCGGAAAGGATCTGATGCGCGCGCAATGGCGTTGGCCTGTTGGCATGCCGCTTGCGAAACCCTTGAGCGATGGATTGTGGGAGATCCGGACTGCTCTGCCGACCGGGCGCATCGCACGAGTCCTGATCTCGTTTCACCGGGGCCACTTGGTTGCTCTGCACGGATTCATAAAGAAAACCCGCCAGACTCCCGGCGAAGACTTAAGCGTTGCGCGCAGGCGGAAGAAGGAGCTGGAGAAATGAGCAGGAAGCACATGGGATCGAGTGTCGACGATTTCCTCAAAGAAGAAGGAATATTCGAGGAAGCACAGGCACAGGCCATTAAGGAAGTGGTCGCATGGCAACTTGCCGAAGCCATGAAGCAGCGGAAAATCTCCAAGAGCCAAATGGCCACGATGCTCAAGACCAGCCGCACGCAGATCAATCGGCTGCTCGACCCGAAGAACGATATCACGCTCCTCAGCTTGCAGCGCGCCGCAGCGATTGTCGGAAGGCGCGTGTCGATCGAGCTGGTGTAGTCTCCTACTTCAACTTCATGTCCGTCCCCAGCGGCATCAGCTCGCTGAAGGCCATCGTTCGCGTCCCTTCCGCGACAGGAAACAACACCGGCGCGCCGGGCTCAATGAATTCCGCCAGCACCTGCCGGCACGCGCCGCAAGGCGGGCTGGCTTTTCCATTCAAATTCGCAACCGCTGCGGCCTCAATGCGAATCTTCGGGCCAAACTGGGTAACCGCCCGCACAAGCGCCGCCCGCTCCGCGCAAATCGTCAGCCCGTAGCTCACATTTTCTACATTCGTCCCCGTCACCGTCTCGCCGTTGGTCAGCCGCAGCGCTGCTCCCACCCGGAACTCCGAGTAAGGCGCATAGGAATTCTCCGCGGCCTTCCGCGCCAGCTCGAGCAGTTTTTCAAGTTCCCGCTCACTCACGTTCGTCATGATGAATGTGCCCCGCCCCTCTCGCCAGAGTGAAACTTGAGGCTAATGCATCGCAACCGCCCGTGTACACCCGCGTCACAGCGCATCGGCCGGCCGGGCTCTCCTACGATCCAGTCCGGCTCTCGATGGCCCTGGGTTCGAGCGGAACAAAAATCCGAAAGACGGTTCCGCTATTCCGTCTGCTGCGAACCGCAATCCGGCACTGGTGCTTGTCCAGAATGCCCTTCGATACCCATAATCCGAGCCCGGTTCCAGCCTCGCCTTTGGTGGTTGCGAAGGGGTGAAAAAGCCGATCGAGCATTTCTCGATCCATGCCGCTGCCGTTGTCGGCTACGGTAACGGACACGCCATCCCTGCCCGCTGCATCGCGGGAGGGCCGAACACCAACCACGAGACGGCCATTGCGGGGCAGCGCGTCGATTGCGTTGCCGATCAGGTTGGTAATGACCTGGCGAAATTCTCCGGGATGGTAAAGCACCTGGGGCGCTGGGAGATAGCGGCGCTCCAGATCGACGTTGCGCATCTTGATTTCCGTCTCGTAAAAGAAGAGAACCGATTCGATCTGTTCTTCAAGCGAACACAAGGCCGGCGCGGTGTGCTGCCGGTAAAACTTGAGGCTTCGCGCAGCGATGTGGGAGAGGCGCCGCAATTCCCTGTCGGCGTCTTCAAGCAAAACCCGCGACTTCTCCGGCACACTGTTGTCCATTTTTGCCAGGTAGAGCAGATTAGTGACCGCTTCGAGCGGATTGTTGATCTCGTGAGCGATGCTTGCCGCCAGTCTGCCAGCAGCCGCCAGCTGTTCCGATTTTCTGAGCGCTTCCTCCGTTTTCCGCGCCTCGGTGACTTCGCGCGCGTAGATGATGATTCCCTCGTCAGGCAGCGGATAAACATTGAGCTGGAACCAACCGGCAAAAGGCTCGTAGTAGTATTCGAATTCCTGGGCCAATCTTTGCTCCATAGCCTTCCTGAAGCTCGATTCCACAACGGTCCCCCGGAGGTCCGGAAGGATGTCCCAGATGCATTCTCCAAGCAACTTCTTGCCCAGTCGCTGTGCGGTAGCAGAGCCAGCGGCGTTCATGTACGTGAAGCGGAAATCGCTGTCGAATGTGTAGAAGATGTCGGGAATATGTTCCAGAGCCTCCCATGCAAACCGCTTGGCCCTGGAGATTTCAAGGTTGAGTGCGGCCTGCTGTTCCATGGCCTCTTTGCGCAACCTGGCCAGCTTCAATTGGGCGTCAACGCGGGCCAACAGTTCCCGGGCGCTGAATGGCTTGGTCAGATAGTCGTCTGCGCCGGCGTCAATGCCGTCGATGCGCGCTTCTTCACCGGCGCGCGCCGAGAGCATAATTACCGGAATGTTTCGCGTGGCCGGATTCCGCCGCAAGGCTGCGAGCAGCGCGAATCCATCCATCTCCGGCATCATGATATCGGTGAGGACAAGATCGGGAAGATGTTGTTCCGCCTCGGCAAGCGCAGTCTTGCCCGTTCCCGCCTCGATCAACTGGAAGCGGCCTTGAAGCAAGCCGGACACATACTCCCGCATATCGGCGTTATCGTCTGCCAGAAGAACGATCGGCTTCTGCCCTGCGTTGCCGGCAGCCGTATCTTGCGGCTCATCTCCGGTAATGGCGGCAGCAACTTCGTCTTTTAGTCTGTCGTCCTTGCTCAGCCAACCCATCGCTTCCTGCAGATAAGCGGTTGCCGAACCTTGCAGCAAAGAATCGGATTCCCGGCTGCCGACCACTCGGCCTCGGGACAGGTGCTCTTGTCCGAAATGCAGGGTTATCGTGAATTCGGTTCCGACATTGACGGCGCTTTTTACCTGGATCGATCCGCCGTGCATATCCACCAGTTCCTGCACCAGGGCCAGGCCAATACCGCTGCCTTCATGGCTGCGCCGCCGCGCTCCATCGATGCGCGTGAAGCGCTGAAACAGATTGGGCAGATCGCTTTCTGAAATGCCCGTGCCGGTATCGCTCACTGAAACCATGACCTCTCGTCCGGCGGCCCTTACGGTGACCCGAATCTCACCTTCGAACGTGGATTTGAGCGCATTCGAGAGGAGGTTGAGAATGATCTTCTCCCACATCTCCCGGTCCAGATAGACGGGTTCCGGCAGAGGCGGACAGTCAACGATCAGCTGCAGGCCGGCCCGCTCCACCGCAGAACGAAACACGCTCGCGAGCTGGGCCGTGAACAGAGACAGATCGGTTGCTTCGAACGTCGCGCGCAGCTTTCCCACTTCAATGCGAACAAAGTCGAGAAGCCCGTTGACCAGTTTGAGCAGCCGAAGGGCGTTGCGATGGAGCATTTCCAGATTCTGCGGCGAGGGCGGCGCCTGGTTTGTCAGCGCATCCTCAACGGGGCCGAGAATGAGCGTCAGCGGAGTGCGCAACTCATGGCTCACGTTGGAAAAGAACGCAGTCTTGGCGCGGTCCAGCTCAGAGAGTTCTTGAGCGCGTTTCCTCTCCTGCTCGTAGGCGGCGGCGTTGTTGATGCTGGCGGCGATCTGGCCGGTGATCAGATCGAGAAATCCCTCGTAAAAGCCATCGAACTGCCGGTAGGGATTCAGGGCAGTAATGAATACGCCGACCGGTTTTCCCTGGCCCTGCCGGGCAATGGGAACCAGGCGCGCCAAGGCCGGCGGCCGATCCCAGCATCCCGGAGGAAGGTCAGGAAAAAGCTCCACCAGGTTGTCAACCGTGAATCCTCGGTTGGTGTTCAGAATCTGGTGAATGGGCCACGCGGCAGGAGATTCATTCGGGTCGATGCTGAGCGAAGCGGCGGGATGGCCTGCATCGAAGCCGGTTCTGGAAACAAGTTTGAGGCGCGTGCCGTTCTCTTCGAACATGTAGGTCAGCGTGCATGGCATATCCTTCTGGTTTGCCAGGCCGCGCTCGATGGCGGCAAACACTTCCTGCATTGAAATCGCGCCTGCCAGGGACTCCGCCAATGTGCCCAGTGCGGCGAGCTGCCGCTCGCCAATCATACGCACAGTATCTTCCATCACCACGCACAGCATGCCGACGATGCTGCCGTCGGAGTCCGATAGCGGACTGTAGGAAAAGGTGTGGTACGTCTCCTCGGGATATCCGCTGCGCTCGAGGATGAGCAGAAGCGTCTCATCCCATGAGGCTTCGCCCGTCTCCATCACCTGCCGGATGCGGGGGCCGATGTCCTTCCAGATTTCATGCCACACTTCGGCCGCGGGTTTGCCCAGCGCCCATGGGTGTTTCTTGCCCAAAGTGGTGCGGCGATAAGCGTCGTTATAGAGAAACGTGAGATCCGGGCCCCAGGCCATCCACATGGGAAAGCGCGACGTGAGGAGAATTCGTACCACGGCCTTCAGGCTGTCTGGCCATTCGGCTGCAGCACCCAGTGGTGTTGTCGACCAGTCGAAGCTTTTGACAAGCTCCGGCATCTCCTGCCGGGTGGTCAGTTGAAGGTTGGTGATGTGGGCGCCATCGCCCGGGCCCGTTTCTTGCTGCATCCAACTCTTCTCCGAAAGGACAATGGATCCATGGTGCCGCGAGGTGAGCCCTGCATAAGCACCGAAGGACCGGCTTTCCACGCCGGGATCAATGCGATTTCTGCGTTTAGGGAGAGGCGGGGAATGCGACTTTAATTCGGATGCTTTCAGTCTTGCGGGCGTTGCCTGACGCCTTCAAAAAATGCGCTGCTTCCGGCGCGCGACCAGGGAGCTAACCGCCGGCGCCGAGCAGCCTTTGAACCTCATCATGCAGCCGCGCCGTGATCGCCGCTTCCGTCTCCTCGGGGCCGAAGGAAACTGCCTCACCTACATGAATCTCAATGGTCCCTGATCGGAACCAGCGGCGCTGATGCGTCTTCAACTCGCCCAGCCCCCGCATGGCCACCGGCAAGACGGGCACATAGCTCTGCTTGGCCAGCAAACCAATACCCGATCGAAACCTGGCCATCTTTCCATCGGGCGAGAGCGTTCCCTCGGGGAAGACCAGCACGTTGTAACCGTGGTCCAGGGCCTTGCCCGCGTGGGCAAAGCTCCGTTGAAAGTCCCGCTGGTGCGGCAGTGGAAACACATTAAAGAGCGCCGTAACCAGGTAGTAGGCGGGCGGCCCGAAAATATAAAAGCTTTTGTCTCCCGGCTTCCATGGATTGCGCCAATGAAGGAAGTCATCGAGCATCTCGCCCAGCATTGCTGCGGCCATCCGCCGACGATACGGCCCGGGCAGCGCATAGACGATCAGATCTCCGTCATAGGACGTGACGTGGTTGGCGACGATGAGCAGCGGTCCCTTGGGAATAGGCTTCTCCGGCCCGAACACGCGCGGCTTGACCAGCAGCCAGGTGCAGGGGCGCAAGACGGCTTCAACAAACGCCGCGCGAATCCACTGGAACGGCTTCCACCATGGCCACTCCGGATAAACATAATGCCGCCGCGGTGCCTCTTGCGCCGCAGCGCTCTCGCCTTGCGCACCGTCCAGTCGACGCCCACCCGAAGCAGCGGCAACCGGCACTTCGACCGTGCCCTCAATCCCTGTGTCCGTTGCCTGATCCCTGATCCCTGATCCCTGACCCCTGTTTTCCAGTCCCTGTTCCCTGATCCCTGTTCCCTCGCCCCCTTGCTCCCTTGCTTCCCCGTTGTCCGGCTCTCCCACTTCCCCGCCCGCCACCGCCTTCCGCAGCTCTCCCAGCGTCTGCACGTCTTCCAGAAGGCTCGTGCCCGAAACAATTCCCAGCCGCTCCTCGATCGCCGATGCCGGCTGCACGCGGCCCAAGCTGTCGAGATGCAGATCCTCGGTCAGCCGCAGCTCATCGCCAACGCCGGGAAGTGCTTCGCCCGTGACCTGCGCAATCAGCGCCAGCAGCCAGTCCGATGACGGCCCGAACGCGTGGTCGCCGTCGGTTGCCGCTTTGCCGCTCGAAGCCGTCGCTGCCGCGGTCTGGATGCGCGCAAGCCACGCCGCGACCGGCTTGCGCCTTACCTTTCCGGTCGAAGTCCGCGGCAAATCCGGCTCCGGCCAAAGCACCCATCGCGTAATGCGCTGGAACTCCGGCAACCTGGCATTCGCCTTCTCAATCGCCATGAGCGCGCAGTTGCCTGATCCGCGGCAGGCCAGCACCGCACACGGCTCGGGGCCCGTGGGCGTGTCCATCGCCACCACCGCGCACGCCGCAACATCGGGCTGTTCCTCTATCGCCGCTTCGATGTCTTCCGGGTGTATGTTTACGCCCGCCGCGGTCACGATCACCTCGCTCTTTCGGCCCAGGAATTTGGACTCGCCGCTCTCCGACCGCTCCGCAATGTCTCCCGTCGCCAGCCACTCGTCTTGGCGCGGGCGCAAGGCTCCGTTTTCCCACGTGGCTCCGGAAATGACTGCGCCGCGCACCAGCACCTCGCCGTCAGGTCCAAGCTTGACTTCGGTCCCGGCGACCGGCTTGCCGATCGTTCCCTCGGCCACGTGAAAGGGATGATTCAGCGTGATCATGGCTGTCGTCTCGGTCATGCCGTAGCCCTGCACGAGCACGAAACCGAGCGCGTTCCAGAAATGCTCGAGCTGACCCGGCAGTGTGCCGCCACCGCAAACAAAGACCAGGAACTTCAGCCCGAATTCGCGATGCACCTTGCGGAAGCGCCACCAGCGATGCCAGCCGGCAGGCTTCTTGAGCGACTCTGCAACGCGCCCGGCCAGGCCGTCGTGCGTAGCTTCAAGATGCGCCTTGAGCACCGCCAGAACGCGCGGCACTGCCGCCAGCACCGAAATGCGCTCATCGTGGATTTGCTCGATGAGCCGCGGTGCGGCCAGCCTGCTCTCGAAATGCACCTCGGCCCGGAGAAGCGGTGGAACCCAAATGCCCAGGGCCTGGCCAAAGACGTGGCTCAGGGGCAGCGTATGCAGGATGCGCAGCGGATGCACGAGCCGCTCGTACCGCATGTATGGCTTGGCGCCTTCTTCGATGGGCGCCATGCTGGCCAGCACGTTGCCGTGTGTAAGGACAATTCCTTTGGGATCGCCTGTCGTACCGGAGGTGAAGAGAATCTGCAGCGGGGTCTGGTTCGACAGGCCCGGTACGGCGCCCATCTCCTCGTGCGGCAGCTCGCTCTGCCAATCTTCGAAGGCTAGCTTGGAAAGAATCGAGCTGTCGCGCACTGCGGTGAGCTTGGCCAACAGCAGGGCGTCGCCAATGACCAGCTTCGGTTTCACGTCCGCCGCCACGCGCGCCACAAATTCAGCGGTCCCGAATGCGTCGAGCGGCACGGCTAGCACGCCGCGCAGCACGCAGCCGTGCAAGGTGGCGAGCCATTCGGCGCTGTTTTCGCCCCAGATAAGAACGCGGTCGCCCTCAGTCACGCCTCGCTCTTCGAGCAACGCGGCAAAACGGCCGGCGAGCCCCGCCAGCTCGCCATACGTCGTTACGCGCCGGCGATTCCCTTGGTAGCGCACCACGGCAATGTCGCGGTCCAGGCGGCGAAAATCGTCGATGATTGTGGCGAGATGATCGCGCATCGTCGTGATGGTGAGTTCATGGTAGCAGTGGGGGATTCGCACCATAAGAAATGATGGCGCCCTTTACAGCCCTTCGGATAGGATGGTTCGTGCCATGAAGAATCCGATCAATCGAGTTGCTTGCCTTGGGTTGGCGCTGGGTGGAATCTTCGGAATGGCGGGGACCATGGTCGCCGCCGCCAACCTGCGCGCCGCATTCTGGGCTTTGGATTCCGTGGGCCTCGTGGTCGCCGCATCCATTCTCACGCTCAGCTACTTCCGCAAAGACAAACTCGCCGTCGCATCCGGATTCCTGGTCTTTGCGATCGGAGAAGGAGTCATGCTCTCCGGTACCGCGTCGAGCCTCGATGCCAGCGTCCCTGCCTTTGCCGCCGGAACGGCTTTGTGGTCCGCGGCTCTATTGCTCACGTGCGCGCCCAGAGAGTTCGCCGTCTGGACCCGCGTTGCCGGCATTGTTGCTGCTGTTCTCTTCGCCATCGTGGCAACGCAAATCTTTTGGGGAGCGCCGCTGACGCCGCTCAGCCGCCCGCTCCCGTTCTTCGGCTATCCCTTCCTGGTGCTCACCTTCGCAGGCTGGATTTGGACCACGCTCAAGGAGCGCGCATAGTCGGCTCGGCCATCGTCGTACACTGAAAGAGAAGCACTCCCCATGAAGAAACTCGCCATCGGCATTTATCTTCTTGTCACCGCCGCCTTGCTTGCCTGGGCCTACAATCGGGCCTGGGCAGCTCCCAATGACGCTGCGCAAGGCGAGATGTTCCGCATCATCTACTATCACGTCCCCTCCTTTGCCGTTTGTTTTGTCTTCTTTGCGCTCAGCCTGCTCGGCTCCATCGCATTCCTGGCATTTCCGGCACGGCAATCCGGCCCGCGCACAGGTAGCGGATGCCCTCGCGCTTGCCGGGGCCGAGGTGGGCGTGGTTTTTTGCTCAGTGGGCCTGGTCACTGGCCCACTCTGGGGACGCCGCGCATGGGGTATGTGGTGGACATGGGACGCACGCCTCACCACCACCCTGGTTCTCTGGCTCATTTACGTCAGCTATCTCCTCTTGCGCCGCTTTGCAGCCGGGCCTCAGATGCAGACCCTTGCCGCCGTGCTGGGGATCTTCGGCGCGCTTGATGTGCCTATTGTCTACATGGCCAACCGCTGGTGGCGCACCCAGCACCCGGCGCCTGTTTTTGGCGGTGGGCAGGATTCCGGCATGGATCCCACGATGGTCGGCGCGCTTCTCTGGAATATGCTCGCCTGGCTGCTGTGGGGCGTGCTCATCCTGGCTTTCCGTTATCGCGTTGAGCGGCGCCAGCAGAAGATCGCCGCCGAAGAAGCCGAGCAGGCGCTGAATTCCTGACGGGGTCGCAACCATGCAGGAAAAATGGAGTTTGCAATGAAAAAGCTTGGTACCGCGTTGATCGTCGCAGTCCCCATCGCGCTCCTCATTCGCGCGTGCTGGCTTGTTTTCGGCGCGCCTCCAGAACCCCCGTTCGATTGGCGGCTGCACATGTCCCAGGCCGATCACGATGCCATCGTGGCGACGCTGAATCACCTGTATACGCGCGCGGCCTACACCGTCACCTGGGCCATCCAGCTCGGCTACGCCGCATGGCTCTGCGTCAGGTGGCAATCGCAAAAACGGAGCCTGACGCGAAAAATCACCGCGTAGCCTTCCACAAAACCTCAGCTTGTCACACCCCGTTGTGCTCCCTGTCACGGATCCTCGTGAAATTCGTGCCCTGCCCGCCCGGCCATGCCTTTCGTCACTCTCCAAAAGGCCACGATCTCTACCACTTCCGCGCCTGCATTCAACTTTTCGTGCTATTTCAAGATTCCTCTCATACCGCCGATGATCGACTGGTAGATCGGCTGCAAAGTTGATCGGCTGCACAACGGTTTTCGGGGATCGGTTTCAGCCTTGGACTCTCGCGTCGCGGCGTCTCGTTTTCATTGAGCCAGGCGCGCCATATACGCTTTCGCGTGCTGAGCTTCCAGATCCGCCGAGCGCCGAATGGGGACCTGAATGATGCATGATTTCTTGATTGCCCTTGCCTTTATCGGTATGGTCATTGCTCCTGCCATCGTGGCCGCCAATTGTTCAACAGAAGTGACAGACGAACCCAAGTCAAAATAATCTATACCGCTATCTTCAAAGTCCTTTCTCCCGATCTGCGTTGTCGCGACTTTTAGAAATTCTGACTGACGTAAGCTTTTCCCGGATCTGCGTTGCACCGTTCACCGCCCACCGCCCACCGTCCCGCCGTCCACCGCCCCGCCCAAACATTGCCCTTCCCTCGTCCACCCGCTAGACTGATGGATCGGGGGGATCCATGCTCGTCGTCATGAAAGCGCAGGCTACGCCGGAAGAGATCCAGGCCGTGTGCGACCACATCGTGCAGTTGGGTTTCCGGCCCCATCCGCTTCCCGGAGCCCAGCGCACCGCCATCGGCATTACCGGCAACCAGGGCGAGGCCAACCGCGGCAACCTTGAGTCGCTCTCCGGCGTTGCCGAGGTCATTCGCGTCTCCAAGGCCTACAAACTTGCCAGCCGCGACGTAAAAGAAGAAGACACCATCGTCCGTTTTCCGGGTTCAAGCGCCACCATCGGCGGCCGCAATCTGGCCGTCATCGCCGGCCCCTGCTCCATCGAAAGCCGCGACCAGGCCTTTGCCATCGCCGCCGAGATCGCCGCATCCGGAGCGCAGTTCTTCCGTGGCGGCGCATATAAGCCGCGCACCTCTCCTTACGCTTTCCAGGGCCTCGGCCTCGAAGCCCTGAAAATCATGTCCGAGATCAGGGAAAAGTTCGGGCTGCGCATCGTCACCGAGGCGCTCGATTCCGAGACTCTCGATCTCGTCGCCGAATGGGCCGACGTCATCCAAATCGGGGCGCGCAACATGCAGAACTTCTCGCTCCTCAAGAAGGCCGGCAAGCTGCGCAAGCCGGTGCTCATCAAGCGCGGCATGAGCGCCACGCTCGAAGAACTCCTGATGGCCGCCGAGTACGTGATGAGCGAGGGGAATTACGAAGTCATCCTCTGCGAGCGCGGCGTGCGCACGTTTACTGATCACACGCGCAACACGCTCGACCTGAGCATCGTTCCCGCGCTCCACCACGTGAGCCACCTGCCCATCCTCGTCGATCCCAGCCACGGAACCGGCCGCCGCGACAGTGTTCTGCCCATGGCGAGAGCCGCCGTGGCCGCGGGCGCCGACGGCGTGATGGTTGAAGTCCACAACCACCCTGAAGCCGCACTCTCCGACGGGCCTCAATCTGTCTATCCCGAGCAGTTCGCGACCATGATGAGCGAAATCGAAAGAATCGCGACCGTCGTCGGCCGCCATCTCACGCGAGCCGCCTCCGTTCCCGCGGCCGTTGAAGCGAATTAGCAACCAATCAAAATGGCCTGTCATCCTGAGCGGAGCGAAGCGAAGTCGAAGGATCTGCGGTTGCATTTCACCGCAATCTTCCTCGCGCAAGTCGCACTGTCTCTCACCGGTTGCCGCACCCATGACTTTCCCCAATACCCGCCTAACTACCGCGAATACGTCTACGTGACCAACGGAGGCAGTGACACCGTCACGGTGCTTGACGTGGTCAACGTCCGGGTGGACCGCGAATTGCCGGTGGGTCACGATCCAGTCGCCGTCGCCGCGAGCCCCACGCGCAACGAGATTTATGTTGTGAATTCAGGCGCTGCCGGGGCCAATGGCTCGGTGTCAGTGATTGACGCGGAACACAATGCGGTTGTCGCCACCATCCCCTTGCACCATCAGCCCGTATCCATCGATCTGAATGCCGCAGGAACAATCGCCTACATCGCGAATTCCGGCTCGAATTCGATCTCCATCGTCGACATGGAAGCTCGCCGCGAACTCGCGCAGATCCCTGCGGGCGTCCAGCCTGTCGCGGCACGTCTCGCACCTGATGGCAAGACTCTCGTTGTCGCAGACCAGCGCGGAAACTCGGTGACCATCATCGACGCATCAACCGGTCATCCGCGCGCTACGTTCACGGGCTGCCCCGGCGCGTCGGAGGTTGTGATTCTGCCGGATTCTTCGAAGGCCTTCGTGCCCTGCTCAACCGGTCACCAAGTCATGGTCGTCGCCCTGGCGCAGCCAGAAGCCCACCCCGCTCAACCCGACCGCCTTGAAGCGCTAATGGACGTGGGTCACGCGCCCGTCGATCTGGCGCTGAAACCCGATGGCGGCGAAATCTTCGTCTCCAATTCTCTCTCCGACTCGGTTTCTGAGATCTACAACACCACCGACGAGGTGGGTGACACATACATGATCGGCAACAATCCCGTTCGCGGGATTGTCTCGCGCGACAACTCGCTGCTTTACGTGGCCAACCTGCGCTCGCAGGAGCTCACCGTCTACTCCATTGACGATGGCAAGCGCATCGGCTCCGTCTCCGTCGGCGATAGCCCCTCGGCGATGGCATTTTCATCCGCCGGGCATTTGCTATTTGTCGCCGATCAACGCTCCGGCGATGTGGCTGTGGTGCGCACGTCAACACGATCGTTGTTCACTCTGCTTCCGGCCGGCCGCGATCCCAACGCCATTGTCGACAAGGCCTTCAACGTGCAGTGACGCGGTTTCAGCCTCTGCGTCGAAGTCCCATAAGGCCTTGTGCCCACCGCGGGAACGAGCTATACTCAGCAAGTGCGCATCATTGCTCGCAGCACGTTGACGCGATTTGTAAAGGACATGACCGGGCAGCGAGAGCAACATGCCGTGAAAGCCGCGCTCGATTCCTGGTTCCACGAAGTCGAAAAGGCAGCTTGGACGAATTCCGCTGACGTGAAGAAGAGCTATGCGAATGCAAGCATCGTAGGCTCGGATCGAGCCGTCTTCAACATCAAGGGCAATGACTACAGACTTATTACCGCGGTCGATTATAAGCGAAAGATTGTATTCATAAAGTGGCTCGGGACTCACGCCGCTTATGACAAGGTTGACGCAAGGACGGTGCGATATGAGGATTAAGCCAATCCGAAATGAAAAAGACCATTCCGAGGCGCTTTCCCAGATCGAGCGGCTTTGGGGCGCCACTGAAGGGACGCCAGAAAGCGACCGTCTTGAGATTCTGGTGACGCTGGTCGAAGCCTACGAGCGCGCGCACTTTCCAGTTGATGTGCCCGATCCCCTCGATGCAATTCGGTTCCGCCTGGAACAGCAGGGCAAGGACGCGAAATCGCTCGTTGGCGTTATTGGAAGTCGCACTCGCGTGTACGAGGTGCTACGCGGTGATCGTTCGCTCACATTGCCGATGATTCGGCGGCTGCACAAGTATCTGCGGATCCCTGCGGAGGTTCTGATAGGAGCGGGGAATGAAAAGCGTGGCAGAGTTGCCTGAGGCCTGTCGCTCGACTTGAAAAGCTGGTCCTTACGGCGTCGCGCTCGCCCCCGCTACAGGCGCAGCCGCAGTCAGTTCCGGTCCCACCAGAACACCGTCATCGAGCGAGGCAGCCACAAGCCGGTCGCCGGCCGCGCGAATCAATACGATCGGATATCCCGTCTGCCACCAATTCCACGTCATCGTCTTCGGATCGATCGCGTAAACCTGGTCGCTCGATCGCGAGCTGACCAGAATTCTCTTCGACTCCGCGTCGTAACTCAGGTCGTCAACGTCGCGAAACGGCAGGCGATGAACCCACATCCACGATTTGCCCAGGTCGCGGCTCAGGTAAACTCCCTCGCGCGCGCCCAGCCACAGCGTGCCGTCGGGCGAAAACACTACGCGATGAATGCGCGTCAGCATCGTCGGCAATCCCATCGGCCACCAGCTTTTTCCCGCGTCGCTCGAAATCACAACGCTGTCGGCGCGAGCCGCAACCATCGTGTCATCATGCACCGTCACTGACAGGTAATCTCCCTCGCCCATGACCGGCCCGCCCTGCCAGCTCGCACCCTGGTCCCGGCTGGTCACCACTCCGTAGCCTGTCGCAGCCGCCCACACCTCTCCTGAAACATCCAGCGCGTTCACCGGGCTTTCCAGCTCGATGGTCGGCGCCTGCACTTCTTTTTCGATGTTCACCTTCGTGTGCATGTGCGTCTGCGTGATCGTCTTTGTCACGGTGTTCGCAAGTGTATTGCGCGGAACCCACGTCAAACCGCCGGTCGCAACCGCCGATCCGGCTCCTGATCCAGCACCTGAACCAATCGCGCCCGGGCCCGGATTATCCTTACCATCGTTCGTTGAGCGCGAAACAGCTGGTGCCGGATCTTTTTGCCCTCGCCCGCCGGAGGATCGCCAGCCGCTTCCAACACAAAGACTCCATGGCTGGTTCCAGCCACCACGTGCCCGTCCTTGGTTTCGGCCAGCGCAAACACGTCGCGGCCGTCGAGACCCGTGCCTAGTTGCTCCCAGTGCGCTCCGCCGTCGCTCGAACGAAACACGCCGCCATATTTCTTGTCATTCACCACGCCCGCATAGAGAACCGCAGGATTGTCGCGGTCAACGAGAACCGCCGCCACTTTGCGCTCCGAGATTCCCTGGTTCGACGGCGCAAACGTCGCGCCCCCATCGCCGCTCACCAGCACGCCGCCGCGATCCGTCGCCAGCAGCAAGCGATTTGAATCACCGGGATCGACGTACACCGCGTTCACCACCACGTCCGGGTCCGTCATCCGCTTGAAGGTCTTGCCTGCGTTCTCAGTTTTATAGAGGCCTTCGGTGGTTCCCGCGTACACCACATCGCGCTTCTCCGGATCCTGCATCAGGCTCCGCGTTCTTCTGGCCTCAGACGGAATGCCCTGGATCTTGTGGAACAAGGTTCCCGCGTTTTCGCTCTTGTAGATTCCGCTGCATGCGCTCAGGTAGACAACGTGTGGATGCTCCGGGTCGACAATGATCGAAAACACATCGGAGTCCACAATCAGTCCCTGCTTGATGTTGCGCCAGGTCTTGCCGCCGTCGGCCGTCTTCCACGGCAGGTGCCAGGTCCCGGCATACACCGTGTCAGGATTTCCAGGGTCCACCGCCAGCGATTCAATCTCGTGGATTTCGTGGCTCCCCGCGGGGCTGATCTTGGCCCAAGTCGCTCCGCCATCGCTCGAGCGGAAGACTCCTTCCAAGGTCCCTGCATAAAGAGTGCGCGGATCGGAAGGCGCTTGCGCGAGCGCATGCACCGGCTGCCCTTTGAGCAGTGCCGGCTCATTCCAGGTGCGGCCCGCGTCATGGCTGATCCACAATCCGCCGTCAGTGGAGTTGTTCCACGTGCCAACATAAATCGTCGCCGGGTCCGAAGAATCGACCACGATGCTGTCGAGTACGAACCCGTCGTCGCTGCCCAGCTTTGCCAGCCGATGCCAGCTTGCGCCTTCATCCATCGATTCGTAGAGCCAGCTATTTGTGGTGCCCAGCAACAGGTGCTTCGGCTGCCCCGGGAACGACGCGAGAGCGCGCGCATCGCCGCCCGCCGGTCCCACGACGGTCCACGCACTTTCCGCCCGCAGGCAGACCGCTCCGAACAACAAGGCAATCAGAAGAAAAATCTGCGCCGCAACCCCAATTCGGCGCCCATGATTTCGAACACACTGCAAACGGCTCATTCAGGCTTGAAGCTCCCCAGCTATCTCCTTCCAGAATAGACAATTCCGAGCCCAAAAAGCGAAGAGGCCGACCCTGTTTGTGCACGGGTCGGCCTCAATCTGCGGAAGGTATGCTGGGGGTCCAGCCGAAGAGGATCCTCGTCCCTCCTCAGCGAATTGCGTAGGCCCCAGCGCAAGTCTGCACGCCCCCTTTCCCTTGAGCACCATTTGTTTTGCAAGTGCCCGAACCTGAGATACCGTTCGCGATCCCGGTACCGCCGACGATCTTGTAGCTCATCGTACCGGCGTTGCTCGTAGCGCTCGTTTTCTGGTCGACGCCCTGGATTTCGAAAAACACCTGATCGCCGTTGGCCAGGGTACCCACCATGACGCCCCAATTCTTTTCTGCAGCGGCATTGCCTTCGCTGGTTAGCGAATACGTCAGTCCCGTGAACGCGACTCCATTGATCGCCGCGTCCGTTGTGCAGTTGAATGTCCAAATTACTTGTGTTGGAGAGAATTGGTAACTGACGAGGTTCGGGTTGCACTTATTGGTGAAGGTGCCTGGAGCCTGAGCCGGAGGCAGTGCCTGAACCTGAGCCCGTGCCGTCGCGGCAAAGCCGGAGACAAGCACACAGAGTGCGAAGATCCTGTGTTTCATACGTTCCTCCTGGGGATTTGGAATTCCTGGGGGGCCTGGGTTTCTCGGGGGGAATCAGAATACTACCAACTGGGGGCAAAACGGAAAGGCTGGCCGGCGTTTTCATGCCGGTCAGCCTCAAAGACACTTAGGGTGAACTCTTGCTTGGGTCAGCTTCCGCGAGCCCCTTTGCAAGCGCTCGCGGATTTCTGTTTTGCAACGCAGGTGGCTCGCGCTATTGCGCAGCCTTCTTCGCGTGCCGCTCGCTTAGCGGCTTGCGGACCTGCGGCTTCACGGTCGACTCGTCCACCGGTGTCGTGCCCTGCACGTCGTTGCTGAAGGTCGCGCCTGCCGGCACAAGGTAGTTCTCTTCCGTCTGCCCGTCGCTCGTGCCCGTGGCTACGCTGATGCGCGAAGCATCGATCCCTTGCTCCGTCACCAGGTAATCCTTGGCGTTCACGGCGCGCTGCGCCGCGGCGTCTTCCACCTTGGCGTGCTTGTGCTTGGCCGCGTACTTTTCTTGCTTCTCTGTCAGCGCCTTCTCCTTGGCATCCGACTCGCCCACCAAAACTGCCTTGGCGTCGGCCTGCTGCTTCAGATCAAGGGCCACCTGGTCCAGGCACGCCTTGGCTTCGTTATCCACGCGCAACGGGCGCCTGGGATCGTTCGAGAAGCTGGTCGTGCATAGCGCCTGCGTCTTCGGCGCCGGCGGAGGCGGTGGCGGAGCCAGAATGGTGATCGTCGTGTTTGCTGACGCCATTTGATTCTTGTCGTCCGACACGCCGCACGTAATCCCCACTGCGCCGGTCGGCGCGCCTGCTGAGGAATACGCCGCGGTGGTTCCGGTGCCGGTCACCGTGCCCGCGGTGGCCGTGTAGTTATAGGTCAGCGGCCGGTTCTGCGGGCTCACGCCCACTGCCGTTACGGTCGCCGAGTCGCCTGGCTTGATGGTGGTTGGGCTCGCCGAGCAGCTCATCGTCGGCGGCTCGAACTGCTTCACGGCGTAATTAGCGGAACAATCGGCAGTCTGGCCGGGTTTCAGCCCTTCCTTGCCCTTCTTGCCTTCCTTCACTTCAGCCTTCGCGGTGTACGAACCCGGAGCCAGGGACGCCGTATTGACGGTGGCTGAAGTCCCGTTCCCGGTTACGCCGTCCCCGCTCCAGCTGTAAAGGACGTTGTTTTTCTTGTTGGTGTCCACCGAACCGGCCGTAGCCGTAACCGTCAAAGGATCGCCCGGGTAAACGGTCGGTGCGCTGGCGTTGCATGACAAGGTGATCGGCGGCGCCTTCTTGCATCCCATGGGCAAGAGGGCCAAAGTCGCTAGGACGAGAACCGGCAAAACAGACTTCAAAGTTCTTGAGAACATGCTCTTACGCTCCACAATTCCGTTGTTGCATCGTTGATGAGAAAACGTCTTGAAAAAGGAATTCACGGCTCACCCCTTTCAGCTTCGCAGGATCTGCGCAGCTTTCAACGTTTGATCAGGCTTAATGAACCCTTGCCTGGAGGCGCTTTCGAGCACACCCCGTTGTTCACGGTGCCTCCAAACAAGCCGTCTACGCACGCGAGAGTGCTTTCCCTTTCTCGTGGGACATAAGCGACTTACCATGATTTCTGTCAAGGAATTCTGCCCTCTGAGTTGGGGCTCACTCTGCGTTGAGAGTCTTCAGCAGGCTCCGGGGTTCGCGCTGTATCTTTTCCTGTAGAAGCGAGATCGCGTAAATCAGTTGCTCGGGACGAGGTGGGCATCCGGGCACATAGACATCGACCGGAACCACCTGGTTCACGCCCTGAAGCAACGCGTAGTTGTTGAATACGCCGCCCGAAGTGGCGCAGGCGCCCATCGAGATAACCCACTTAGGCTCAGGCATTTGATCATAGAGGCGGCGCAACACGGGAGCCATCTTCTGCGCCACGCGCCCCGCCACAATCATCAGGTCCGACTGCCTTGGAGAGGGCCGGAAGACTTCCGCCCCGAAGCGCGCGATATCGAATCGCGCCGCGCCCATCGACATCATCTCAATGGCGCAGCAGGCCAGGCCAAAGGTCATGGGCCACACGGAGTTCTTGCGCACCCAGTTCACCGCAAAATCCAGCGAGGTGAGAAAGACCCCCTCCGGCTCTTCGTAGCCGTAGCTGACCTCTTTCACTTTGATCCGGTTTTTCGCGCTGCTATCGAGCGCGCCAAAGAGATAACGGTCGCGCTCTACGGAAACCGCCATAACACTACTATACCTCCGCAGCCGCAAGCTGGAATGGCGAGATTTGATCAAGGTAACGCGCTCGAATCAGCCGTGAAGTCCAGCTTGGCGTGGTTTCCCTGGATGGCGCGGTTTCTCGGGATCAGGTGCGCGCAGCGCGGTCGCTGGATCTCCGCGCGGCACTTTATGCATGAAAAAGCAATCAGGAACTCGCAAAAACTTGCGTTATTCCGCTGTCTTTATGAAAATGATACGAAAGTTCATCGCGCCTTTCGTTATGATTCTGGCCGGCGGCGTTTCTTGCCGGTTTCCGGGCACTTGGGTCCTGCATCGTCGGCTTGGCCCTCCATAACCCTGTCGTTCAGCACCAACAGTCCTTCTCTACGCCTTGCGCTCGAGAATTCGAAACGGAAAACCTCATGTCCTGTCGCTCTTTGAAGCTGCTGTTCCTCTTCGCAATCCCGGCACACCTTGCATTCGCTGTGGCGCCTAACATATCGAACCCGCAGGCTCCGGCCACACAGGCCCAGATCGCCGCTCTGCAGCAGGCCGTCGCGAACGCCCAATCCGCCGGAGATAACGCGTGGATGCTCACCTCCGCCGCGCTCGTGCTTCTCATGACCGGCCCCGGACTGGCGCTCTTCTACGGGGGCCTGGTGCGCCGGAAAAACATCCTCGGCACCATGATGCAAAGCTTCGCCATGATGGGCCTGGTTACGGTTCTCTGGGCGATTGTCGGCTACTCGCTTGCCTTCGGCCACGGCAACCTCTTTATCGGCGGATTCGAGCACGCCTTCCTGCACGGCGTCTCTCTCAGCCCGAACCCTGACTACGCCGCCACCATTCCCGAGCAGACCTACATGATCTACCAGCTCATGTTCGCCATCATCACGCCGGCCCTCATCACCGGCGCGTTCGCTGAGCGGATGAAGTTCAGCTCGATGGCGCTGTTTCTTTCGCTCTGGTCGCTCTTTGTGTACTGCCCCATGGCGCACATGGTCTGGGGCGTTGGCGGCCTGCTCAACGCGACCGGCGGCCACATTCCCTCGCTCGACTTCGCCGGTGGAACCGTTGTGCACATCACCAGCGGCGTCTCGGCCCTGGTTTGCGCGCTGTATCTTGGCAAGCGTCTCGGCTACCCGCATACCGCAATGCCTCCGCACTCGCTCGTGCTCAGCTTCATCGGCGCATGCCTGTTGTGGGTGGGCTGGTTCGGCTTCAACGCCGGCAGCGCGTTGGGTGCCAGCCCGCTCGCCACCAGCGCCTTCGTCAACACCCACTTCGCCACAGCCACCGCCGCCATTGGCTGGACGATCTTCGAGTGGATTCACAACGGCAAGCCAACGGCGCTGGGCGCAATCTCCGGCGCGGTCGCCGGCCTGGTCGCCATCACGCCGGCTTCGGGCTTTGTCCAGCCCATGTCCGCGCTTCTCATCGGCCTCGCGGCTGGGTTCTTCTGCTCCTTCATGGTCTTCCAGGTCAAATCCCGCTTTGGCTACGACGATTCACTCGACGCATTTGGCGTTCACGGCGCGGGCGGCACCCTGGGCGCCATCCTCACCGGCATCTTTGCCGCAAGCGTCATCAACCCGATCTTCGGCGCCGGCGTGCCAACGGGCGCCATCGACGGCCATTGGAGCCAGATCCTGAATCAACTGGCAGGCGTCGGTATTGCATGGGGAATCTCCATCGCCGGCACATTGGTTTTGCTCTTTGTCGTCGACAAGATCTTCGGCCTGCGCGTCACTCCCGAGCATGAAATGGCCGGGCTCGACCTTTCGCAACATGGCGAAGAAGGATACGATTTCAACACCTAGTTGCGGGCAATTCGGCTCTCGGACCTGCCTCTGCGCGAACGATCTGCTTCGTTCTCGCAAGCAGCCGGGAGTGGCGGCTGGAAGCTGGAAGCTGTTTTTACCGGATAGAGCGGCACAAAGGCCGCTGCTCCTGTTACGCTATCGAACGAGGCATTTTTTGTATGCTCAAGATTGAAGCTGTTCTGCAACCCTCAAAACTGGATGCCGTAAAGGACGCCCTGCTTGAAGCGGGTATTGAAGGCATGACCATCCTCGAAGCCCGGGGCCACGGCCGCCAGAAGGGCCACACCGAGTTTTATCGCGGCCGTGAATATACTGTCGATCTATTGCCCAAGGTCAAGATCGAGCTGGTGATCCACGACGACTTGAAGGAAAAAGCGATTCAGGCGATCATCGGCGCCGCCCGCACCGGCCGCATCGGCGACGGCAAAATCTTCGTCAGCCGTCTCGATGAAGCCATCCGCATCCGCAATGACGAACGCGGGGAAAACGCGCTATAGGCGGATTTGCGCGGGACTGCATGCCCTTGTAACCGGAGCATGAAGTGTTTTAGTGTCTTGTTGCGTCGCAACAACGTGATGGAAGCCCTGAGATGATTCCCCGCTTCTCCATTCTTCTTGCCATCAGCCTTGGCATTGCATGCTCGCTGGCCGCGCAGGACACGCGCACCGTCATCGAACCCCTTTTCCCGCAACTCTGCACCACAGTCGACGCTCAATTGCAAACCAGCGGCACCTCGCTCGCCCCTGCCGACGAGCAAAAGCTCGACACAGCGCGGATTCAACGGGCAATCGACAAGTGCGGCCGCGGGCGTGCCGTGATGCTCCGCGTCGACGAAACCGACAACGCATTCCTCAGCGGTCCGCTCCAGCTGAAACCGGATATCACGCTTATCCTCGGACCCGGGGTCACGCTCTTCGCCTCGCGCGATCCGGCTCTCTACGCCGTTTCGCCCGGCAGTTGCGGCATCGTCAGCCACGATTCCAGCCCCGGCGGATGCAAACCACTGATTTCCGTCGACCACGCGCCCAACTCCGGCATTATGGGCGACGGCGTCATTGACGGCCGCGGTGGAGAAAAAATGCTCGGCTCCCGGTATTCCTGGTGGGATCTTGCCGAACAGGCGCGCGCCGGCGGCGGCCAGCAGGTTCCGCGACTCATCGTGGCCACGGATTCAGACAATTTCACGCTCTACCGCATCACGCTCAAGAACTCGCCCAACTTCCACGTCGTGTACAACCATGGCGACGGGTTCACAGCCTGGGGATTGAAGATCGACACGCCGCAGCGCCTGGCCCGCAATACCGATGGCATCGACCCCGGCGACGGAGCCAGGAACGTCACCATCACCCACAGTTCCATCCGCACCGGCGACGACAACGTGGCCATCAAAGGTGGCCCAGGCGGCGCAACCAACATGACCATCAGCCACGACCACTTCTACTGGGGTCACGGCATGTCGATCGGCAGCGAAACCAACGGCGGTGTCAGCAAAATCCGCGTCTTCGATCTTTCACTCGACGGTCCCGACAACGGCATCCGCATCAAGTCCAATGGTTCGCGCGGCGGCCTCACTCAGGACGTGGTCTACGACGACGTCTGCATTCGCAACTCGCCCAACCCCATCACCCTCGACACCGCATACTCCGCCAACGGCCCGCTCCAGGGCGATTCGCCGCCCACCATGCGCGACATCACGCTCCAGAATGTTCGCGTCTCCGGCGGCGGCAAAATCACCTTCAACGGTTACGACGCATCGCACCGCATCGCCGCGACGCTCAACGGCGTGCAGATTACCGATCAGGCAGCCTACACCTACATGCTCGAACACGCGGATCTGACGCTCGGCCCCGATCCGACGAATCTTGCGTTGCCCCCAGGCCCCGAATTAATGAAGGACGATTCCACCGTCACCGGCAAACCCGCCGAAGGCAATCCGGCCTCCTGCGCCGGCAAGTTCGTGCCGTTTCCGCAATAGCCGCAGTAGGTTTTGTAGCGCCGGCCTCCCGGCCGGCTGTCGTGCGGGCGTCCTCGCCCGCACACGACCGCATGAAACTCACATGCGGGTGCCCCATCCAAGCTTCGCCTGGGTGGGATCGCACATCCGTCGCCTACTGTCTCATCGGCCTCACCTGGAACCGCACCGGCACACGCACCACGATCTTGTTGTCGGCACGCACCACCATCCGCGAAAACGACTCGTCACTCACATTGCTGAGCGAAACGTAGCCGCCATTCAGCGCCGTCACATCGCCGTGCATCTTCACGTTTGCATCAGCGGGTACCGTGAAACTGACGCGCACATCGGGCCGCCCGTCGCCATCGAGATCGATCTCGTCGTTCACTCTGGCGGGAAGCGACTCCGCCGGCTCGAACACAATCTGTACGAAGGGCTCAACTCGCTCCAGCATGCGCGGCTTTACCGGCTGGTAAACCACGATTCGATAGCCTTCGCGCTGAATCGTCCGCGCAACCGTGCCGCCCGAGTAGCTCGCATCGATATGCAAACCGGCATGCGCCACAACATTTGTAAATGCGCCCATCAGCACAAACGGAACACAAACAGCGACGAGCAGCGTAAGCCCCGCGCCCGTGTAAGCCAGAATCGAAAGTATGCGCGTGCGCATGGGTTCCTCCTTCACCTTCCACAAATGAGGTTGCCCCATCCTTCGCCGTCTTCTGGCGAAGGGTGGGACGGTAAATGCCTCTCTCCCCGCCCTCACATCCCCGGCAGCCAATGGATCATGGTGGATATTGAGCCGGCCAGAACGCTGCCGCCGAACATCGTTGCCATCGCCCACGCGCCATACAGAAACAGCAGTCGCGCGCGTTCCGGTTTCACCGCGACAGGCGTCCCTTTCAGGTGCCACACTGCTGCGTCTTTCTTGCAAACGTCAACGCATGCGCCGCACTTCATGCAGTTCAGCAGGGTCTTTCCCTCGCGAATCGAATCGGCTGAAAGCGCGACCGTCGGGCAACTGGTCTGGCACAGCGTGCAATCCACGCATTTTGTGCGATCGAACCGAATCTCAAACAAATTGATCTTGTTCGAAATCGATTGAAACGCGCCGAAGGGGCAGAAGAATCCGCATTGTGTTCGCTTCTTTATGAGCAACGGCAGCGCCACCACCAGCCCGGCAAACAGCGCCACAAAAACCCCCATCTGGAGCGCCGTCTCCACGTTGCGCACCGCGGGAAACTCGGTGACCGCTTTGAATGGGCAAAGCCACATGCAGTAGACCGGTTCGAAAATCGCCGCCGAAGCCAGCACCACGAAAACCAGAATCGCCCATGGGATCAGCCGCAGGATGTGGCCATATTTCGAAACAAACCTGTGCAGCCTGCGCCGGTTGCTGAATGCAGCAAACCCCTCCTCAATACCGCCGAAAAAGCATGCGTAGCTGCACCACGCCTTGCCCAGCACCAGCGTCGTCGCGAACCAGATCCCGATCATCGCGGCGATCGAATGTGGATTGCTCGCCGTGGGCAGAATCGATCCTGGAAAAATAATGGTCCGCGCGAACGCCGCCGGTAAAATCAGCGACGGCGTCACCATGAAGCAGAACGGCGTGTCGCCCGAAACCATCCGGCTCACCGGAATGCTCATCGTCCCCCGCTCGGCGATCAGCGAAGCAATGAACCCAAACGGAAACAGGAAGCCCAGCGTAACAAAAAAAATTCTCCGCCAGCGATAGGTCTCGCCCGTCCGCATCATCAGAAAGAAGAGCGCGGTCATGAAAATAATGGTCAGCGCCGCGCCGATCTTGAGATCGTTGCCTGCTTTCTGGAATGCGGGCGTAAACATCAGCAGCGCCCACAGCGCCATGGGCAGCGTAAGCAGAATCGACCGGCCGATACTGCGAAAACGTGTTGGGCCGCGAAACGCCTTGGGCCGCGCAACTGAAATGGTGTGACTAGCCATAAACAGTCCTTTCGATCAGGATCGAAATGCCGGAAAATCCGTACCAGCAGGCCAGCAGGCCAGCCACCATACGGGCCACGATCACCACCGCCGGCGTCCGCTGAACAAAGCCCATGGACAGAAACGGCAGAAACCACACCGCCGTTCCCGCGAAAAAACACACAAAGAAAAGCAGCGCTGCCGACAGATGTTCAAGCTCGGCCGCGCGCAACCCGGCCACAAGAAACGGGGGGCAAAGATTGATTCCCGTCAAAAATCCCAGCGCCAGCGCGCCCGACATCATGGGCCGGGGCGTCTCGCCAATCTTCACCAACCCGCTCGCCGTGCCGCGCCGCGCCAAAGCATCAGCGTTGGCGGGGTTCGTGGCGCCACATCTCCGGTGCGGCCATCCAACCGCGTAAACCACCAACCCGGCCGCCAGCAGCACCTGGATCCCGCCCATCAACCAGGTCCGCCCAACCCATGCGCGCGGAATCTGCGACCCAACCATCCAGACCGCCGCCGCGAACACCATGTACCCGGCCAGCCGCGCTGCGAGAAACAAAAGCAGACTGCCTGCTGTGCAACCGCACTCCCCGCGGCTGAACCATCATCCACGGCACGACCACCGGCCCGCAGGTCGCCAGGCAAACCGGCCCGGTCGCCAGCCCCAGCACAAGCGCCTCCCCGGCGCTGGCCGAAAGAGAAAGTGCCGCCATCTTGCCATGGAGTCTAGGTCTCTCGGCGAATTTCCTCTCGTGACCGCAGTCACGCTCGGGCGTGTCAAGACCCGCACGATCAAATCAACGGCCACCCACCACCGCTCACCGTCCACCGACCACCGATCACTGATCACTGAACCCTGACCCCTGGCCCCGACGCCTGAAACCTGCATCTCTCCCCCGCTCCCCGCCTTTATCGCTTATTCTTGTAACAATTCCTTCTTGCTTCGGCAGGCCACGCAAAAAACTTCTATGAACCCAGTCGTTTTAGCAGTCGACGATCTTCGGGAGCAGTATCTCAAGGAGATGGCGCTTGTCCGCCAGACCTGTGAGCGCACCGGAGACGGCACGGCCGCCATCCGCCGGCGATCCGCCGTCGTTGACCGCATCCTCATTGAAATGTGGCGCCGGGCCTTTGCCGGCCTGCCTCCCCAGAACACCGCCCTGCTGGCCCTCGGCGGTTATGGACGCAAGGATCTCTTTCCTTATTCCGACGTCGACGTCCTCTTCGCCTTCGCCGACGACAAAACCGAAGAGCAGTCTCGCGAAGCCGTTCGCGTCATCATTCAGGGCATGTGGGACATCGGCCTGCGCGCCAGCCCTAACTCCCGCACCGTCAAGGAATCCGGCCGGTTCGACCCCGATAACCTCGAGTTCACCCTCGCCACTCTCGATCGCCGTTTCCTCGCCGGCCAGTTCCCGCTCTACCAGCAGCTCCACCAGGTCACCTTTCCCGGCCTCATCCTCAGCGAGTGGAACTCTATCGCGCAAAAGCTCGGCGAAATCGCCCGCTCTCGCCACGCCAAATTCGGCAACACCATCTTCCATCTCGAGCCCAACCTGAAAGATTGCCCGGGCGGCCTGCGCGACTACTCCCTCGCCGTCTGGTTCGCCATCCTCTTTCATCTCAAGGCCACCAAGGAGTGGCCCCGCCAGCGCGGCGGCGTCTTTCAAAGCGCGCGCGGCGATGCCGAAGCCGCATTCGATTTCCTTGCCGCCGCCCGATGTTTCCTTCACTTCCGCCACGGCCGCGACGACAATACGCTCGACTGGCAGTCGCAGGACGAAGCCGCAGCCCGCTCAATCGGCCTTGAAACCCGCGGCACCGCCGACCCCAGCTACTGGATGCGCACCTACTACCGGCACGCCCGCGTCATCTATCGCCGCGCGGCGCTGCTCATGGAGCACCTGCCCGCCCCGGTCAGCTTCTACCGCCAGTTCCGTCGTCGCCGTTCGCCCATCGCCGGCACAGACTTCCTCCTCGACCAGGGCCGCATCGACATTCAGCCCGGCGCGCAGTTTAATGACACTGCCGCCATCCTGCGCATCTTCTCGCTCATGGCCACGCACGGCTATACGCTCTCGCAGGCCGCCGAAGATCGCATCACCGACGCGCTTCCCGTCCTTGCCATTTCGATTCCTGAAGGCCCCTACCTCTGGAACGCGCTGCGCGAAGTCCTTCTCGGCCCCCACGCCGCGCACGCTCTCCGCACCATGCACGCGCTCGGCGTTCTTGAAATGCTCATCCCCGAGTTCCACGGCATCGACGCGCTCGTCATCCGCGACAGCTACCACCGCTACACCGTCGACGAGCACACCTTCCTGGTCATCGACAACGTCCACTCCCTGCGCACGCCCTCCAACGAGCATGAGCAGCGCCTCGCCCAGTTGTTGCCGGAAATCGATCGCCTCGATCTTTTTTTCCTTGCCCTGCTTCTGCACGACACCGGGAAAGGCCGCCGCGCCGGCGAGCACGCGCAGCAAAGCGTCGAGCTGGCCGACAGCTTTCTCGCCCGCCTCGATTTCGACGCCGAAGAGCGCGACGCCGTCCTCAAACTCATCCGCCTGCATCTCGACATGTCGCAGGCCATGCGCCGCGACATCTTCGATCTCGACAACGTCCGCGGCTTCGCCGACAAAATCGGCAGCCCGCAGCTGCTCAAGATGCTCACGCTCATGACTTTTGCCGACATCAAGGCCGTCAACCCCGACGCGCTCACTCCGTGGAAGGCCGAGAACCTTTGGCAGTTCTACATGTCCACGTCAAACTTCATGGATCGCTCGGTCGACGAGGCGCGCTATCACGCCGCCATCGATCCCACGCTGCTCAATCGCATCCGCTCCATGGTTCCCCCGCCGCAGCACGACGCCCTCAAGCAGTTTCTTGAAGGGCTTCCGCAGCGCTATCTGCAAACCCGCCTGCCCGAGCAGATTCGCAATCACTTCCTCATGGCGCTCGATCTCGACAAGGACAACGTCCAGCTCGATCTGCGCCCCAGTCGCCAGCTCTACGATCTCACCGTCATCACCCGCGATCGCACCCGGCTCTTTGCCGATATGGCCGGCGTCCTCGCCGCATGGGGCATGAACATCGTCCGCGCCGGCGCTTACTCCAACGATGCCGGTGTCATTGTCGATAGTTTTCAGTTCACCGATCTCTTCCGTACCCTCGGGCTCAACCCCACCGAGAAAGACCGCTTCCTCGCCAACGTCCACGACGTCGTTGCGCAAAAAGTCTCTGTCGAGCAGTTGCTCGCGGCGCGCAGCCATCTCAATCGCCCCGGCAACTACAAGCTCGACGTGGCCACCAAGCTCGAATTCGACTCCGAATCCTCGTCGCACTCCACGCTCCTGCAGGTCGTCGCGCAGGATATGCCCGGCCTTCTGCGCCAGATCGCTCTCACATTCAGCGCCCACCAGTGCAACATCAAGGTCGCGCTCATTGATACGGAAGGCGAAACCGCCATCGACGTCTTCTACCTCACCAGCCACGACGAAAAACTCTCGCCCGATGCGCAGCTTTCCCTCGGCAAAGATCTCACCGCAGCCCTCGAAGCCATGCGCTCCCCGGCATAATTCTTTCGGTACCGCCGGCGTCCCGCAGGCTGCCGTGCAGAGCCTGCCCTGAGCGCAGCCGAAGGGTCATCCAACCGATCGGAAATAATTTCAGGCCCAATGTCGATTGGCCCAGGGTCCAACCGTCATGGAAGTGAGGCGGTCAACGCCTACAATCCATCACGGAGGACACAATGCAATACCTACTCGCGCTTTACATCGACGAATCCACCTGGGGCCGGATGACACCCGAGCAGCAGCAACAAGGCAGCGCGGCCTACATGGCTTATACCGAAGCCTTGCGAGCTGCCGGCGCACTGGTCAACTCGAACCGGCTCAAACCCTCATCCACGGCCACCACCCTTCGCACGACCAACGGAAAGACGCAGGTGCTTGATGGGCCTTTTGCTGAATCGAAGGAACAGCTGGCAGGCTATTACCTGATCGAGGCGCCCGACCTGGACGCGGCAATGCAGTGGGCCGGCCGATGCCCCGCGGTGCAGCATGGCATCGTGGAAGTGCGCGCAATCTGGGCGATGTAACTCCTGGACATGATTTTCAACGCCATCAGCGAGGCAGACATGTTGAACCAGTCTTTCACCGCGCCGCTCATCAAAAGCCCAAAGCCAGGCGGCTGGACGTACGTCATCTGGCCCAAATCCGCCGCCTTCTTTGGGACGCGCGGCCTGGTGAAGGTCAAGGGGACTATCGACGGATGCCCGTTCCAAAGTTCGTTCATGGCATTAGGAGACGGCAATCACAAGCTGCCCGTGAAAGCTGAGATCCTGCAGGCGATCGGCAAAGCTCCGGGAGAGACGGTCAGGGTCACGCTGCTCGAACGGATCCATCCGCCCCGCAAGTCGGGAAAGGTTCGTTGAGCCGGCAGGAAGATGCGCCATGGTGAATCCTGCGAGCGACGATCGAGCGTATGCGGCTGCGGAGGCTGTTGCTCTTCGCAGCCGCGGCAAGCTCATCGCGTATCTGGCGGCGCGATTTGGAGATCTTGCAGCCGCGGAAGATGCCTTGTCCGAGGCCTTCGCATCGGCCTTGTCGGCGTGGCCGCAGCAAGGCTGCCCCGGCAATCCTGAGGCCTGGCTGCTTACCGCGGCCCGGCGAAAGCTCATCGATCATCTGCGCCGCAATCGCGAATCGTCAATCGACGAGGAACCGGAGCAGTTGGCCGATGCCATGATCGCGGCTACAGGCAACGAATTCCCCGATCGGCGGCTTGCGCTCCTTTTCGCTTGCGCGCATCCGGCAATCGATCCCGCAGTCCGCGCGCCTCTGATGCTGCAGGTCGTCCTGGGATTGGAAGCGGCGCAAATCGCCTCGGCCTTTCTGGTTTCACCGGCTGCCATGGCGCAGCGGCTGGTGCGGGCCAAGACGAAAATCCGCGAGGCCGGTATCCCCTTCCGCATCCCTGAGCGCAATGAACTCCCGGACCGGCTTGACTCGGTGCTTGATTCCATCTACGCGGGCTTTGCTGAAGGATGGGCGGACGCCACCGGAACCGATCCTGCTCGCCGCGAGCTGGCCGCAGAAGCAATCTTTCTCGGCAGGCTGTTGGCACAGCTCCTTCCCGATGAGCCGGAAGCCCGCGGCTTGCTGGCGCTCATGCTCTACGCCGAGGCACGCAGACCGGCGCGCCGCACGGCCGAGGGGGAATTCGTTCCCCTCAGGAGCCAGGACAAGACGCTGTGGGATTGGGAAATGATCAAAGAAGCTGAAGCCGCGCTGAACGATGCAAGCCGCTTCAGACGCATCGGGCGGTATCAGTTGGAAGCCGCCATCCAGTCAGCGCATGTCGAGGGCGCCCGCACCGGATCTGTATCGTGGGCCGCCGTCGTCAGCCTGTACGACGCGCTTGCCCAGTTGACTCCCTCACCCGTTGCATTCATTAACCGCGCGCTCGCCGTGGCCGAATTGGAAGGTCCGCATGCTGGGTTGGCGGCGTTGGAGGCTGCCGCCGCCGATCGGCGCGTTCAGTCGTATCAGCCATTTTGGGCTGCGCGCGCCAATCTGCTGGGCCGCGTCGGATCGCATGCCGAGGCGCGACACGCCTATCAACTGGCGATCGGCCTCGAAAGTGATCCCGCCGTCCGCGAATACCTCCGTCGCCGCTGCGATGGTCTTCCCTAGCGTCTTTTTGGGGATTGTCCTCCTGAGGACGCCGCGGCGACCGGGCCGAATTCCCGCTGATCATCTTTTTTGGGATTGTCATCCTGAGGTCGCCGGGGCGACCGAGCCGAAAGCCTGCCCTGAGCAAAGATCGTTCGCCGCGGCGAACGATCGGAGTCGAACGGGGATCTGCGCTTGTCTTTCGCCCCACTCACCACAGATCCATGGACGACGTGATCGATGGCAGCCCCCGGGAATCCGTAAAATATTCTTGTCGTACCTCTCAACCTTGCCGAGACCAACCATGCCCAAGCTGAGCGCCGGAATTCTGCTTTACCGAAAGAACAACGGCCGCCTCGAAGTGTTTCTCGTTCATCCCGGCGGCCCGTTCTGGAAAAACAAGGACCTCGGCGCCTGGTCCATCCCCAAGGGAGAATACGAGACCGGTGAAGATCCTCTCGCCGCCGCCAAGCGGGAATTCGTTGAGGAAACCGGCCACCCGCTCCCGGATGGAAAGTTAGTGCCTCTCACAGAACTTAAACAGCCAAGCGGCAAGATCGTTTCGGCGTGGGCGATTGAGGGCGACTGCTCCCTGGACATCCGCAGCAACCTGTTCGCCCTCGAGTGGCCGCCAAACTCAGGCAAGACCGAGCAGTTCCCTGAAGTTGACCGAGCCAGCTGGTTTGAAATAGCGCAAGCGCGCGCCAAGCTTCTTCCCGGCCAGCACGGATTCCTTGACCAATTGTCCCTGCTCGCAAGGGCATAGCCGGGGCACTCACCCAGCGGGTGAGTCGCGGGCCAACGAAGCCGGCAAATCGAATCAGGGCATTAATCCCTGAGAGCCTCGCGCGCAGGCACCGGCAGGCAGTTTGAGAAGACCACGCTCGGAAACGATGATCAGTTGCCTGCCGCGGGCGCTTTCTTGTGCTCCACGAAGGCGTGCGCCTGATGGCAACTTACGCACGTCTTGCCGCTCATGAAGGGATCGGACTTCAGTTGCGCCACCTGATCGGTGTGGCACGTTTCGCATGTGCTTAACGCCGGCGTGCCCGCGAAGTCCTTGTCTGTCGTCTCGCCATGGCAAACGGTGCATTCCACCCCGTTGGCGCTATGCGGGCTGGCCTTCCATTGGTCATAAATCGCCTTGTGGCAGGTGGCACAGGTATCCCCGGCTGGAATCAGCCGATGGACAATATGCTTGGCCTGTTCCTGCTGGGCTTGGGCAGGTTGGAGGGTTATCGCCAAAACAAGAAAAGCGAACAAGGTGAGACCGAACATGCGCGCACAGAAACGATTCACGGGCAGACTCCTGAGTACGGTGACCAAGTATGCGGACCAGCGATGGTCGCAATCAGTGATCCACATCACGTTTCCGCCGAGTGCATCCGCGCACCGATTCCACGAACTCAACCCGTGCCATCCCGAGCACGAGAAGAGCGTCGTCCCATCCTGGCCTTCCTGTAGCGCCGGCGTCCTCGCCGGCTTTAGTGCGGGCATCTTCGCCCGCACGGCGCCTCTCTCTATTCCACGAAAATGGGCGCCAACGCCGTCTACTCCGCCGGTTTATGCACCAGGTACTCGTCCACCAGCACGCTCACCAGCACGGCGGTCGGGATCGACACCATCGCCCCGGCGATGCCGCCCAGCTCCGAGCCGAGCAGCAGTGCGACGAAGATCGCCAGCGCCGGCAGATTCACCCGGCTGCGCATGATGCGCGGCGCCAGCCAGGAATTCTCGAGCTGCAGGTAAACGGCGAAGAAGATGACCACGCCCAGCACGCGGCCCCAGCTGTCGATGGCGGCCACCAGCACGGCCAGCACCAGAGAAACCGCCGCGCCCAGCAACGGGATCAGGTTGAGCAGGCCGGTCACCACGCCCAGCACGTAGGGATACCGCACTCCCAGCGCCAGGTAGACGATGGTGCTCGCCGTGCCCAGAATGAGCATCAGGCTCAGCTGTCCCACCAGCCACTTCTCCATGCGGCCTGCCGCGCGCCGCAGCGTCGCGTCCAGCCGATCCCGCGGAGCCGGCGGTACGAACGAAAGAAACCATTCATACGCGCTGTCGCCTTCCAGGATGAAGTAGAGCGTGAGCACAAAGCCTGCGATCACCGTAACCAGTGCGCCCGCCCACGCCTTGAACGAAGTCAGCAAGTACGTTGCCCCGCCGCTCAGCCCGCGCTGAATCCAGGAGATCACGTCGGCGGTGTCAATCCGATTGGCGTAGGGAACGGCTTTGATCTGGTTCAGAATTCCAGGCAGGCGAGTGGGTAATTCCGCAGTGAGCGACTGCAGGTCATTGATGACCGGCGGCAGGGCCAGGAAACCGAAAGCCGTCAATGCGCCCGCCACGGAAAGCAGCAGAAAGAGGATGGCCATCGAACCATGAAACGGCTGATAGCGGCCGATGCGAATCTGCGACGTTGCCCGCACAATCGGCGAAAGCACCACGGCAAAAAGCGCCGAAACATAGAGCAGCGCCAGCATGTCGCGAATCAGCCACGCTACATCGAGCGCCAGCGCCACGGCAAAAAAGAAGAGGATGTGTCCGCGAACATTCTGCTTGTTCTGCGCGGCTTGATTCATGCTTTCCGATCCTTGCATACCAATTGGATGCGCGACGACGCCGATTCACGCTCCACGACCCACGACTCACGGTTCACGATCCGCGGCGCACCGTTCCCCGCTCACCGTTCACCGCCCACCGTCCACCGCCCACCGTCACTGTCCGCTGATGATTCCACCCACGATGCCGCCGAGCAATCCTGCGCCGGTCGCCTGCTGCGCTGCTTCCGGATGCGGCAGATACTCGTAAATCTGGCTCGCCAGACGCGAAATGGGCAGCGTTTGCAGCCAGATCGTGCCCGGACCGACCATCCGCGCCAGAAAGATCCCGTCGCCGCCGAAGATCATGTTCTTGATGCCCGGGACCGTGGTGATCTGGAACCCAACCGACGTTTGGAACGCGCCCACGTGGCCCGGATGCACAAACAGGATCTCGCCGGGTGCGAGGTCCTTCTGGATCAGCTCGCCCGAAAGCTCGATCCACGCCGTGCCCACGCCGCCGATCTTCTGCAGCAGGAATCCGCTGCCGCCAAAGATGCCCGCCCCCAGCGACTGCTGGAATCCAACGCTGATCGTCACCTGCGGCGTGGCGCACAGGAATCCGTGACGGTGCACCATGTACTCCGGCCCCTGCCCAAGTTGCACCGGCACAATGTGCCCCGGCACCCTGGTGGCAAACGATACCGAGCCCTGATATTGCATGGCGCGGTACTCGGTCATAAAGAGGCTGCCGCCGCCGGCCACGCGCTTGATCACGCCTAAAAACCCTCCGCCCCCGCCCGCCTGTGTGTGCGTCATCATCTGGATGGATGCGGTCATCCACGAAAGCTCGCCGCTCTCTGAAAATACGCTCTCGTTGGGGTCGAGCAGCACTTCGAGCACCGGCATCGTGGTGCCCAGAATCCTGGTTTGCATGAGGAGTCCCTCCGTTAGAGATCAGTGTAATGGTCGCACCGCGCGGACGACGAGAACCGTTGCATAAATGATGTTTTTGAAAGGGCACGGCTTCAGCTTGGTGAAGAACTCGTCTCAGGCCGCTGTTTTGAAAGGGCACGAGTTTCACTCGTGCCACTAACGTCCGAAGAATGGTCGAGGGCTTCAGCCCCCGAGGGAGGGTTTTGCGGAAGCTGGCCATCGGCGGCGACTTTTTCACCAGGCTGTTTAGCCGGGCTGAAAACGCGCAAGGAGTTCTGTAATAAGGGCACGGCTTTAGCCGGGCCGAAAACGGTCGAAAATATGATGGGCTTTAGCCCCCGAGGGATGGTTCGACGCTGACCGAGCAGTATTTGTGCATCCAGTTCGACAAAGTTTGTGGATTTGAAGATAGGAAACAGCGGTTCCGAATCGGGCGCCGCATTCGCGCGGCCAGGAGCCTATTGCTCGCCGCGATGTGCAATCACGTAATCCTTGATGCGGTCATACACATCGCTGGGCAGCACGCCGTGTTCCAGCAGATCCTGCTTGCTTCGATAAGGGCGAAAGCGAACGATCCGGCCCGCCCAGCTCGGCGTCATGCCGGGGACTTTAAGCAATTGATCCACGCTGGCGTGGTTGATGTCGACGCGCGCCTCGGGCGGCGGAATGGCCTTTGGCCTGGACGCGGATTGCGTTGAATTCGCCTGCGGAGCAGCCACACGCGCCGGCGCTGCGCAGGCCAGGCAAACAGCCGGAATCATCATCAACACAACAGCCAATCGGGTCAGGGTGGGCACGCATTGATTCTCTGCCTGCCGGTGGAGGGGGAGCAAGAAAAGCATTTGACACCACGGCGGCTTTGCCCGTACCTTTGAAGACAGATGCAGAGCTTCCGCCATCACGGCCACCACCATCATCATGGGACATCCATGCCGGCGGACTGCCATGGCCTGAGCTAACAAGGCCAGAGAGATCGAAGAGAAATACCCAAGCCCGCCGGCGAATGACGCTGGTGGGTTTTTTCATGTTTGCAACCAGAAAAATCTAATCCAAAGGAAGAGACTGTGGAACAGATTGATTTCGATAAGATGGGCGGCTTGGTGCCGGGGATCGTGCAGGATGCGCGCACCGGCGAGGTGCTGATGCTGGGCTTTTTAAATCCGGCCAGCTACGCCAAAACGCAGGAGTCGGGCTTTGTGACCTTCTGGAGCCGCACTCGCGAGAAACTGTGGATGAAGGGCGAAACCAGCGGCAACCGCCTGCGCGTGATTTCGGCCTCAACCGACTGCGACAACGACACGCTGCTGTTTCGCGTGGAGGTGGAAGGCGACGGCCTCGTCTGCCACGAGGGCACAGTGAGTCTGCTTCACGCGGCCCATTGCGATGAGCCCGGAGGTGACTCGTGGATAGCAAGCTTCGGCTCGGAATTCCCAAAGGCAGCCTGCAGGATGCGACCATCGCGCTCTTTAAGCGCGCGGGTTGGAACATTTATGCCGACGGCCGCTCTTATTTTCCTTCGATCGACGACGTGGATATCGAGTGCATGCTGATCCGCGCGCAGGAGATGGCGCGCTACGTGGATCACGGCGTGCTCGATGCCGGACTCACGGGCATCGATTGGGTGGTCGAGAGCGGCCTCGACGTCGCCAGCGTAACCACTTTGACGTATGCCAAGCAAAGCCGGCGCAAGGTGCGCTGGGTGCTGGCCGTTCCCGAGGCCAGCGGCTATGAGAAAGCCGAAGATCTCGAAGGCAAGATCATCGCCACCGAACTTGTCGAGGTGACCAAGCGCTATTTTGCGTCAAAGGGCGTGAAGGTGAAGGTGGAATTCAGTTGGGGCGCAACCGAAGTCAAGCCTCCCATGCTGGCCGATGCAATCGTCGAAGTCACGGAAACGGGCAGCTCTCTGAAGGCCAATCACCTCAAGATTATTGACACTGTGATGGAGAGCGAGACGCACCTGATCGCCAGCAAGGCCGCGCTCGCCGATCCGGGCAAGCGGCAGAAGATCGATCAGATCGCGCTCATGCTGCGCGGCGCGATTGACGCGCAGGCGCAAATCGGGCTCATGCTCAACGTGAAACGCGGCGACCTCGATGCCGTGCTGGCCGTGCTGCCGGCGTTGAATTCGCCCACCATTTCGCAGTTGAGCGATTCGGAGTGGGTTGCGGTGAATACGATCCTCGAAGAACGCGTGGCCCGCGACGTCATTCCGCGGCTGAAAGCTGCGCGCGCGTCGGGAATCGTGGAGTATCCGCTGAACAAAGTCGTGTTGTAGCTTTTGTAGCGCCGGCCTCCGGCCGGCTGTAGTGCGGGCGTCCACGCCCGCACAGGGATGCGCAGGGGTAGCAAGGACGAGCGATGAAGCTGATCCGGACCACAGGACGAAACGCGCACGAGGCGGAAAAGACGCTTGCCGCCCTTGAGTCCCGCAGCGGCGCGGCGCTCGACGCGGTGCTGCCCGCAGTCGAACGCATCGTGGCCGATGTGCGCAAGCGCGGCGATCGCGCACTGCTCGGCTACGCGGCAAAATTCGACGGGCTTGCCGGGCAGGCAGCGCTCCGAGTGACTCAGGAAGAGATGGCTGCGGCGTGGAAGGCGCTCGATCCTGCGCTGCGCGATGCGCTCACCACGGCCGCCGCGCAAATTCGCCAATTTTCGAAGCGCCAAATGCCGAAGTCGTGGAACACATCATCGCGGAATGGTTTGACGACCGGGCAGCTGGTCCGCCCGCTCAGCTCCGTCGGCTGCTATGTACCCAGTGGACGCCATCCGCTCCCTTCGACACTGCTGATGACGGCGATTCCCGCGCAGGTCGCGGGAGTGAAGCGCATCGTTGTGGTTTCGCCAAAGCCTGCGACGGAAACTCTTGCTGCCGCGCACTTGCTCGGGATCAATGAGTTCTATCGCCTCGGGGGCGCGCACGCAGTGGCAGCGCTCGCGTATGGAACCGCGAGCCTCCCGCGCGTGGACAAGATCGTCGGTCCGGGAAATCTCTACGTCACTGCGGCCAAGCGCCTCCTCGCGTTCGACTGCGCGATCGACATGCTCGCGGGGCCAACGGAGATCGTCGTCACCAGCGAACGCGGCGACGCAGCCAATATCGCGAGCGACCTGGTTGCACAAGCCGAGCACGATCCTGAAGCCCTTGCAATCTTCGTCACCACCCGCGACGACCTCGCCAAATCCGTCATCGCCGAAACAAAACTGCGCAGCCGCAACAATGCCGTTGCCTGCGAGGCGCTCCAGCGCAATGGCCTGGCCATCGTGGCCGGATCGGTTGATGAGGCACGCGCCATTACGAATCGCCTTGCACCGGAGCACTTGACCGTCGATACGGCGAGCGACCTCAAGTGGGTTGAGAATGCCGGCTCGGTTTTCGTCGGCCGCTGGTCCGCGCAGCCCATGGGAGACTATATCTCCGGCCCGAATCACACGCTGCCCACCGGCGGCATGGCTCGCGTGCGCGGCGGCTTGAGCGTCAACGACTTCGTCAAGCTCATCACCGTGCAGGAATACACAGCGCAAGGCATCGCGAAAATGGGACCGAAAGCTGCGCTGCTCGCCGAAGCCGAAGGGCTTGTCGGCCACGCCGAAGCAATTCGAACGCGCATGAAAAGGGGGTCCCGTGGCTGAAAAGACCGTGGAGAAAGTTTTGAAAGGGCACGACTTTAGTCGTGCCAATAACTCCGTTCAAAATGCGAGGGCTTTAGCCCCTGAGGGAAGCCAGAACGAATCGCCAAGGTGTCCCACTCCCCGCGCTCGCGTCGAGCAGATGAAGGAGTATCATCCTCCGCTGGGCAGCCGCGAAGCCATGCGCCTCGACTTTAACGAGAACACCCTCGAGTGCTCGCCGCGTGTGCGCGAGGCGCTGGCGCAAATCTCTGCAGGATCACTCACCCGCTATCCCGAGCGCGAACCGGTAGAGGCGATCGTCGCCGCGCATCTCGGATTGCGCGCCGATCAGGTGGCGCTCACCAACGGCGTGGATGAAGCGATTCACGTGCTCTTCGAAACCTTTCTCGAAGCCGGCGACGAACTTCTGCTGCCCGTTCCCACGTACACGATGTATGAGGTCTATGCTTCGGCGACAGACGCGCGCGTTGTCGCAGTGCAGGCCGCTGACGATCTTCAATTCCCTTTCGACCGGCTGATGGCGGCCGTCACTCCTCACACTAAAGTGATCGCGATTGCCAATCCCAACAGCCCATCGGGCTCGGTGGCCACACGCGCGCAACTGCTTTCGCTCGCCGCGCGCGCGCCGGAGGCCGTGCTGCTTGTCGACGAAGCCTACTTTCATTTCTTCGGCGAGACAATGATGGATCTGATCGGAACGATCCCGAATCTCATCGTCGCGCGGACCTTCTCGAAAGCTTACGGCCTCGCCGGTCTGCGCCTGGGGCTGCTCGCCGGACCGGCCGATCTCATGCGCTGGGTGCGCCGCGTGCTCTCGCCCTACAGCGTCAACTCGCTCGCGCTCGCCTGCCTGCCGCCGGCGCTCGAAGACACGGCGTACCTCGACTGGTATGTCGGTGAAGTCCTCGCCGCGCGCGGCGAATTTGAGGCGGCGCTCGATGCGGCGAAAGTGCGTCGCTGGCCAAGCCAAACGAATTTTGTGTTGGTCGAGATTGGTGCGCGGCATGCAGAGTTTGTGCGCCTCATGCGCGATGCCGGCGTCCTGGTCCGCGATCGCTCCAGCGATCCCGGCTGCGATGGCCGCGTGCGCATCACCATCGGAACGCTCGCGCAGATGAGGCAAGCCGTGATGGCACTGAACAACGCGTTGGCCACGCTGCGGACGGAGGGCGGAAAACGATGACTGCAAAGAAGAAGGCGCCGAGAAGGCGCGTGGATTCGCGCACGGCGACGATTGTCCGCAACACCAACGAGACACGCATCGAGATCGAGCTCACGATCGAAGGACAGGGACGATACAAAGTCTCCACCGGCATTCGCTTCTTCGATCACATGCTGGAGCTGTTCACGCGGCACGGCGCGTTCGACCTCGACCTTGCCTGCAAGGGCGATCTGGACGTCGATCAGCATCACACGGTCGAAGACGTGGGTATCGCGCTCGGCGAAGCGTTCAACAAGGCTCTTGGCGACAAGCGCGGTATTCTGCGCGCCGGCTACTTCGTGATGCCGATGGATGAAACGCTCGCCGTGGCAGCTGTCGACTTGAGCGGCCGCGCCGCGTTCGCGGTCGATACAAAAGTGCGCACGCGCCTCGTCGGCGATCTGCAAACCGAACTGGTGACTGACTTTTTTGAGGGCTTTGCGCGCGGCGCTCGGGTCAACGTGCATGTGAAGACGATGTACGGCCGCTCCAACCACCACAAGATCGAGGCCATCTTCAAGGCATTTGCGCGTGCGCTGCGCGTGGCCTGCTCACGCGACAAGCAACTCGGCAAAATGCTGCCGAGCACGAAGGGCCTGCTCTGAATGCCGTTCCTAACTCCGTTAGCTCCGCGAGCACCGCTAACTCCGCTTTCCTGAGGCCCCATGCGCGTCACCGTTATCGACTACAAAGCCGGCAATCTAACCTCGGTACTTAAGACGCTCAAGCATCTGGGCGCCGAGACCCTCGTCACCGACGGCGATCTCTCGCTCGTCGAATCGGCCGAGCGCATCGTCCTTCCCGGCGTCGGGCACTTCGCCGCAACGGAGCGCCTGGATGCGACCGGCCTGACCGGCGCAATTCGCTCTGCCATCGCGCGCGGCGTGCCATTCCTCGGCATCTGCGTTGGCATGCAATGGCTTTATGCGGGATCGACAGAAGCGCCCCAGCAGCCGGGGCTCGGGCACTTCCCTGAATCATGCACGCGCTTCGCCGAAAGCCCGTTGAAAGTTCCGCACGTAGGCTGGAACTCCCTCGATGTGCGGCCCGGTTCCAAATTGCTCGCAGGCGTTGAGCCCGGCGAGTTCGTTTACTTCACGCACTCATTCAAGGGGCCGGTCACAAACGATACGGCTGCCGTGACGCTCTATATCGAGCCGTTCGCGGCCGCTGTCGAACGCAACAACGTGATGGGCGTGCAGTTTCATCCGGAAAAATCCGGCGATACCGGCCTGAAAATCCTGCGCAATTTCCTGGCGTGGCAGGCGAAAGACGAATCATGCTGACCAAGCGCATCATCGCCTGTCTCGACGTGCACGCCGGCCGCGTGGTCAAGGGCGTGCAGTTTGTCGATCTCGTCGACGCAGGCGATCCAGCCACGCAGGCTGCGCGCCACGCGCGCGAAGGCGCCGATGAAATTGTCCTGCTCGACATCACGGCCACGCACGAGGGGCGCCAGACCCTGCTCGATACAGTCCGCCGCACGGCACGCGAGCTCTTCGTTCCCTTCTGCGTCGGCGGAGGCATTCGCTCCGCTCAAGATGCCGAGCAGGTCTTCGAGGCGGGCGCGGACAAAGTGAGCATCAACTCCGCAGCCCTGGCCGATCCATCGCTGATCAGCGCGATTGGCGCAAGCTTCGGTGCGCAGGCTGTTGTGGTCGCCATCGACGCGCGCCGCGATCTTGCTGCTGCCGATCCGGTGCGTCACGCGCAAGTTTACGTACAAGGCGGCCGGCGTCCCATCGGCCGTACCGTCGTCGAGTGGGCGCGCGAAGCCGAAGAGCGCGGCGCAGGCGAGATTCTTCTCACCTCAATGGACTCCGACGGAACCCGCGCGGGTTTTGACTGCGAACTGACGGCAGCCGTCAGTGAGGCGGTGAGAATTCCCGTAATCGCCTCCGGTGGCGCAGGAACCGTGACCCACTTTATCGATGTCTTCGGGCGCGGCAAGGCCGATGCGGCGCTCGCGGCCAGCATTTTTCACTTCGGCATCTCCACTTCGCGTTCGCTTAAAGAAGAGCTCGCGCACGCCGGAGTTCCCATGAGGCTCCCATGCTGATTCCTTCCATTGATCTGATGGGCGGCCGCATCGTCCAGCTTGTGCAGGGCGAAAAGCTGCGCCTCGCCTTCGACGATTTTGAATATTGGATCGGGAAATTCTCCAAATTCCCGCTCGTCCAGCTGATTGACCTGGATGCGGCGATGCGCCAGGGCGACAACGCGAAACTGGTCGAGCAAATTGCCAAACGTCTACCGGTGCAGGCCGGCGGAGGAATCCACACGATCGACCGCGCCCGGCAGGTCCTCGACGCCGGCGCGCAGCGCGTGATTATTGGTTCAGCGCTCTTCACCGCCGAGGGAACAGTCAATACGAGCTTCGCCGCCGAGCTCGCGTCTGCCATCGGCTCCGACCGAATCGTCGCCGGCATCGATACGAAAAATGGCCACATTGCCGTGAAGGGTTGGAAGGCGCAGGTTGCTCTTACACCCGACGAAGCGATTCCGCACTCGAACCCAGTGTCGCGGCTTTTCTCTACACACACGTCGACACAGAAGGAACCCTGCGGGGCTTCCCCATCGAAACCGCCGCGCGCTTGCGCAAGCTCACCGAACGGCAGCTCATCGTCGCCGGAGGCATTCGCAGCCAGCAGGAAGTCGACGCTCTCGATGCCCTTGGCGCCGACGCGGTGGTTGGCATGGCGGTGTACACCGAACTGCTGGCCGTTTGACTCCGGCTACCTTCCGTTTTCGCACCGAGACAATCGGCGCGAACAGCGCCCGGCTCCGCTCCCACTCTCCTCACACTGAATCCACAACCTTCTTCGAATCGCCGACCGCATTGCTGGTTTCAACGCGCGTGGCGCGCAGCAGCCGGGCGATCTGCTTTAAGTGCAGTTGCACAGCATAGGCGCGCAGAATCTCGGCTTGCTCGAACGCGACGCCAGTGTGACGAACTTCGTCCATGCGAGCTTCCAGGTCCGCGATGTCCTGTTCCAGGTTGATTCCCTGCGCGGGCGCGCTGAAGTTCCACTTGTGGATGCAGCCGGCCAGGTAATGAAAGCCGGTGCGAATGTCGACGGCAAGATGCGAGAGCGCCGGCTCCAACTGCTGCGCGTATCGGTCTTCGTGGCTGTCTTTCACTGCCAGCTCGAGCGCCACCAGCGCGTCGTAAAGCGAGCGCCCAAATTGCGACAGCATGCTGAGTCCTTCACGCCACCCCGGACCGCTTGGCTCGTTGCGCGCAGCCTCAAGCAGCTGGCTGTTGCCGCGCAGCAATGCAAGCGCATCGTCGCGCAGCGCGGGCAGATTCTGTGAGGGTGCGCTGCGAAAGCCCTCGAGAATCGCTTCGAAGAAGCTGCCCAGCAGGAGGAATTCCTGCGCTAGTCCGTCACGCAGCCAGAGGCGCGCGCGATCAGGAAAAACAAACGTGGTGACTGCGAGCGCAACCACGATTCCAAGCAGCACTTCGCCTACGCGGTCGAGCGCCAGTTCCCACCGCGAACCGGATTTGGGAACAAGCATGATGATGGTGATGGTGACAGCGGCCAGGCGCGAGCTGTTGCGAAGACTGAGCAATCCGCAGACGATGATCGCCAGCAGCACGGCAAGAATGTAGTTCCATGGCTGCGCGCCGAAGACAGAGCATGCAAAGCCGAACGCGGCGCCCATGAATGTCCCCAGCAGGCGGTCGCGTGAAGCGGTCACGGTTGCGCCAACATTCGATTGCAAAACGATGATGGCGCTGATGGATCCCCAGTAGCCGTCGTGCAAGCCGAAGCGCAGCGCCAGCCACCAGCAGAGAGCCGCGGCCAGCGCGGTCTTGGCGGCGTCGATAAACAAGCGGCGCCGCTCGAAGGTCAGCAACCCTCGCTCTCCGCCTTCCACGCGCAGCTTGGCGGCGAGTTGATGCTGCGACCACGTTTTTTTGGCTTTCAGGCGCATCAGTGCGATCCGGCGAAAGGTTTCATCGCTCTTTCAGGATAGTTTGCGGCGCACAGCCGCGTCTTGTTTTGCGACCGGGTCTCGAACATAAACCGGGCTGATTGCGCCGGCAACGCTGCGCAAAGGGTGCGATAGGATGAAATCGAGGTGCGCGCGACGGGAACGCGCAAGGAACCGCATGCTGCGAGTCGGATACCCAGCCACTTTGCCCGTTGAGTTGTTTCGCGATTTCCCCGAGGGGATCGAGCTCATCCCTGTGTCGGACAAAATGGACCATGACGTCGTGATCGATGTATGGATCCCCGACCCCTATTCCACCAAGGCGATACGCGCGTGGCCCCGGTTGAGCGGAGTAAAGCTGGTGCTGGCCATGATGGCGGGAACGGAGTGGGCCCCTGAAACGGTGGGACCGCACGTAACCATTTGCAACGCGCATGGCGCACACAATATCTCCACCGCCGAGTGGACGCTTTCAGCAATTCTGGCCATGCTGAAGTATTTTCCGCTGTATCTCGACATCCAGCGGTCGGGCATTTGGAAGCGGCGTTTCGAGGCCAGCGCGCACTACGCCAGAATCACAGGCGACACGCAGACGGTTTATCCGCCGGTTTTGCAGGAAGAGCTGACGGGCAAAACTGTGTTGCTGGTGGGCTATGGAGCGATCGGCAAGGAGATCGAGCGCATGCTCGAACCGTTTGCCGTCAAGATGATTCGCGTGGCGCGCAGCGCGCGGTCCGTGCCGGAAGTTCACGCCGTAAGCGAGTTGGATAACCTGTTGCCCCGCGCGGATGTTGTGGTTTTGATCCTTCCCGCAACGCCGGAGTCGCGCGGCCTGATCGGCGAGCGGCAGCTTGGGCTGCTTCACCAGGGCGCGCTTCTTGTGAATTCGGCACGCGGGCCGATCGTGGATACCGGCGCTCTTGTAACTGCGCTCAACTCGGGCCGCATTCGCGCCGCGCTTGACGTGACCGAACCTGAGCCGTTGCCCGAAGGTCACCCCCTGTGGAGCTGCCCAAATCTGCTGCTCACGCCGCATATCGGCGGATCGACTCCGCAGTTTGCGCCGCGCGCCCTGCGCGTCGTTGCCGATGAACTGCGGCGGTATATGAACGGCGAGCCTCTCAGGAATGTCGTGCAGGCGGCGAGTTAAGCGTTCCGTGCCGCGCGCTGCCAGTCGCGCAGGCCGAGCACGGCCAGAGGCACAAAGGCTGCGTAAAGCAGCGCCGTCGCCCACAGATCCTTGTAGATGTATTCGCCCACGTAGATGGCATCCACGGCGATCCAAAGCCACCAGTTAGCGATGTGTTTACGCGCCTGCCACCATGTGGCCACAAGGCTGTAGCTCATCAGCATCGCGTCCAGATATGGCAGCGCTGCGTTGAATCGCTTGGCCAGCGTTCCCAGCGCAAAGCTTCCTGCCACGCCAAGCAGAAGAGCGATATACAGATGAGTCCGCGGAAGCGCGACGACCCGCACTTCGCCTTCATCGCGTACGCCGCGCCACCAGTGCCACCAGCCGTAGACCGTGAAGACGACGAAAAAGATCTGCAACAATGCGTCGGAAAAAAGTCCCGCGCGGAAAAAAACCACCATATAGATGAAGATGGAAACCAGTGTGATGGGCCAGCAGATGAGCAGACGCCGCGTGGTCAGCCAGATTCCGATTGCAGCCGTGACCGCGCCGGCGAGCTCCAGTCCGTGAGCGCTCAAATAACCCGTGACGTCGTTCGCGATCATGGCCGGTGTGCTCTCTTCTCCTGTTGCGTGGCGCGAAGCGGGTCTTTGCGTCGGGCACGGCGGCGAAGCGCGTCCAGCAGGTTGCGGCCGGGAACGCTCGAAAACCAGCGCGCATGGCCCACGAGCCATCCGTCATAAGCCATCCTCGCCTTCTCCTCAGAGTGCAGAACGCCGAGAAAGTAATCGGCCTCTGAGAGCGCAAACTCGGCATGGCAGAGCGCGGCCATCGGCGCCAGGGCAAATGACTCCTCTGCCGTGAGCGGGCGGATGGATTCGTAGCCGTCGAGAAGCGCATCGAGATGATCGAGGTGGATCGGCACATCGTCGGGGTGCGCGGGATCGTTGACCAGCGCGAGCCACTCGACGATGTTGCGCTCAATGGCGTGCGCGATATCGTGAACCGCGTTGGTGCGGTCGGCAAGACCGAAGTCGATAACCGCCGTGGCGTGCGCGTTCCAGTCGCCGATCGGACCCGCATCGCTCCAAAAAAGATTGGAGGCGTGCAGGTCGTTATGGGTCCAGAGTGGCGCCAGCGCATCCAGATGCGGAGCAAGCTCCGCGTGAAAGGGAGCGAGAAGTTCAAGAGCCTGCTCCGCGCTGGCGTGGACGGCTCCGTTTGCGGCAAGCGAGGGACGGGCGGCTAGGTATCGCGCCATTGCGGCGGCCGGATCGTTCGCCGAAAAAATCGTGAAGCTCGCAACCAGCGGGCGCGCCTTGCGCTGCGGCGCGTTGAAACTTTGCGCGGCGCGATGCAGCAGCGCCAGCACCGAGCCTGCGGAGTACGCGTGGACAATACTGCGAAACGGCGTCCAGGAGAGCGCGTCTTCGTAAACATCGATGCCGGGGGGAATCGTGTGGACTTCGTAAGTCCATTCGTCCGCCTCGATGGCCGTTTCGCCGGCCGCGGAGGCCAGAACACGTGGTACGAGCGCGAGATGGGCGCGAAGATGGGAAAGGAAACGATGCTCCTCGAGAAGTCCTTCGCGATCGCGCACGGTGCGATGATGGCGTTTGATGAAGACGCGCTGGCCGGTTCCGTGATCGGTCCACGTAGCCACAACACCAGCCGCGGAAAACGGGCGCGGGCTTACGGAGACAATATGGGATAGCTCGCCGAGCTGGGGGAACTGTGCCAGAAGCGGGCGCAACTCATCGAGCGTGAGCGGTGCCCAATCGGGCTCTACCAGCGAACCGTCCATGCCGTGCGATTTGACCGTTGAACTCATCGATCCATGCCCAACTCCATCAGCTCACCGTCCACCGTTCACCGTCTCTAAAACGTATAGTGCGCATCGAGCCGCACGGTCGGCGGTGCGCCAAGCCACACAAACGTGTCGCCGTAACTGGCTCCGGTGTCAGACCAGTATCTCTTGTTCGTGATGTTATCAGCGTAAATGTGGAACACTACGTGGCCTTGCTCGCCGCCCGGCGTGTAACGTGCGCCCAGGTTGAAAAGGTTGTAGCTGGGCACGCTCACTTGATCGTCGCGCGTGGCCTCTTTACGCGACGTGTAGCTCCAGCCGGGCATCAGGTGCAGGTTGCGCAAGTGCGGCACTGTGAGATCGGCAAACACGCTGGTGTGCAAGTGCGGCACGTTAATCACCTGCTTATTGTCATACGCCGGAGTGCCAGTGTCAGTAGAAGTGGCATTCATAGCCGCGGCCGAGCCATTGAGGCGAAGCCAGCTCGCGGCCTTGCCTTCGGCGTTCGAGCTCGAAGCCGTTGTGCGTTTCCCGTCCCTCCTGCTCAAAGCACTGGTCGCCCGCCACGCCCGCGGGGCAAAAGGTGTCGGATTCCGCGATTGTCTTGTGATAGAAAAAAGGTGCGCGCATGTGAAAGAACGCGGTGGTCAGCAGAATCCTCTGGCCGGGCTCATACTTCGCGCCTACCTCAGCCTGCCGCGTGAAGAATGGCGCGAGGAACTGGCTGCCGTTGTCAGTCCAGAAAGGCGCCTCCGGACCGAGAGACAACATCACGCCATAATTCGAATAGAGCGTCAGGTTCTTCGCGGGGCTATACGTCACGGCAAACTGCGGCAGCCATGCCGGCTTGTCGGATGGTTCTGGCGCGCATGGATTCGGATCGGTCACGGTTGCGGGATCCAGTTCCGTGGGATCGCTGCAGCTCGCGTATGCGGAGTAATTGTGGTCGCGCAGCGAATCATAGCGCGCGCCCGCTGTGAGCTCAATGCGCGCGGGAAGATGAACGCGATCCTGAATCACGCCTGACGACTGGCGGCTGTCTTGCCAAAGCCGGCGCGGGCCCGCCGATTCGTACGTAGGTTCGAGCGAATTTGGATCGCCGGGCGGTGGAAGCGCCGCGATCGGCTGGTAGATGTTGTCGGAGCCGACGTAGGTGTAGACAGCGCCGTCCTGCACCACGCCGTCCGCCGAATAGGGATCTGCTGCCGTGTAAAAGCCCGGCTGGTGCACGGTCCGCAGAAAGAGGACGCCGCCGGCTGTCACGTCTTGCGTCACCGCGCCCGTGTGAATGTGGCCCGTCAGCATGGCTTCAGCTTCCGCGTCGATACGCAGCTCATTGGGGTCGCGGTAGTCGTAGACGTCGTAAGTTCCGTCGGGCGCAAAGAAGTAGGGTGGCGCCGAGCCGTTGTTGCACTCCGTTTCGTAGTAGCAGCCGTAGGCATAAAGCACGTTGTCCTGAATCAGCGAATGGCTCAGGCCGGCTGCTGCGAATCCAACCCACGAAGGCGAAAACGTGTGATCGATGCGCGCATCGGTGTTGAACGTGTCGTAGGTGTCAGGCAGACCCCACGATTGATCGCCGAGCATGGTTGACCGGTAGATGCGATCGATGTCGGGCAACACCGCCCCGCCCAGCAGTTGATATCCGCTGCCGTCGCGTTCCGTTTTGTGCTGGTACTCGAAGTCGCCTTTTAGAATCGTCGACGAATTCAGCTTCCAGTCGGCCGCGCCTGTGCCCACGGCGCGCCAGCCGTTGGTGTCATTCATGTAAGGAACGATTCTTTCGCCCGCCAGATTGAAGCGCGCGCCCACTTGCTTGCGGCTGCCAAACAAGTGGCCAAGATCAACCGCGCCGTAAGCCGTGCCGCGATGATCGGTGGCGAGATCGACCGCCTGGATATTGGCCGGGCGCTTAGTCACGTAATCGATCAGACCTCCGGCCGAGGCCACACCGCTCTCCACCGCGGCAATTCCCTCGAGGACTTCGACGGCCTCCTTGTTTTCGAGCGGCACATCCTGCTCCCCGGCGATGGTCATGCCGTTGACTTCCAGACCCGTCGCCAGATCGATAGGAAACCCGCGAATCTGGTAGTCGCCGTAATAGCCCACAGGCACATAATCGTCGCCGACGGAAGCTTCGTTTTGAATCACGTCGGAGAGCAGGCGCGAAACCTGATCGTTGAGCAAATCGCGCGTAACTACTGAAATCGCGAGCGGCACATTCTTGATCGGAATGTCGGTCAACGTGCCACTGGTAACCGAATCCGGAAGATAGTTGTCCTCCACTTCGCCGTGAACGATGACCGTAGTGGTGACGGGCGCGGGTTTCTGCTGTGCGGCATCGGGGCTTTGCGCGTTCGTCTGCTCGGACGAAATGGACCTAGGCGTTGGGGACGTGGTCTGCGCATCGAGCGACAGGACGGCGAAGCAGGCGAAAAGGAAAGTGGAAACCGGCGCGCGCGCTCGGCTTGAAAGCGATCGCGGTGTTTCAACCTTGACTGCGGCTCGATACATGGGGACCCTTCGTTTCGGTTTTGCCTGAAACAAAGGAACTCGCACCGCAAAGTGAGGAAAACGCCGCTCGGTCGGAGAAAACTTCCCACGCCGGTATTATCCGGATCGGGTTCGAGGGTATTTCTCAGCCCCACAATACGTGGAGCACCCCTGTTTCAATAGCTTGATTGAAACACCCTACGGGCGCACTTGGCAAATTGGACGAGCGATTGGCAAGTCGGCCGCGCGGCCCGGTCCGCTCTTATCGGCGCGCCGCTTTCGCGGGCAGGTAAACAGCATCCACGTGAGGGGCCGGGTGGCCCGGCTTGGCCGCCGACGCCTCGGCTGCCATGCCGGCAATTGAAGCGCCAGAGAGAACCTGAAGCATCGCTTGCTGAGCTCTTTCCCACACCGGATGCGCGGGACACTTTGCCTTTCTCGGGCAGGACCGGCCGTGCATGAGGCATACGTTGAGGCAAATTGCTCCGTCGATGATTTCAATTACGTCGCGCATCGAGGCCGCGCAGCCGCGCGGCGTAATGTTGAAGCCGCCCAACTGGCCGCGCTGGGATGTAATGAGCCCGCCGCGCGCCAGGCTCTGCAGCACCTTCGACAGAAAGCTTTCGGGAGCGCCCGTGGCCTGGGCGAGCGAGGGAAGCGACACGCGCGCGTGCGTGGGCATCGAGGCCAGCTCGAATCATCACGCGAACCGCGTAATCGGCGGCGCGCGTCAGTTGCATCGATGAGTTGGGTCGCTTCATCGCCTTGTCCTGCCGAACTGGTCTGCCGCCCATCCAAAAGCCCACAAGCAACGCGGCTCTACGGATCGGCAAAACCACTGCGGTCAAATCGGCAGCCTAGATGAAACCATCACACGCCGATGTGTTTTCCATCACAGACCCCTGTTCGCGGCGACTCTTAAATTAGCTTCTTCCAATTCAATTTGGAGAAGAATAGTCCAAAATGTGCCCCGCCTGCTCCGCCTCTTTCCAACTCGCCCCATCCACCTGGAGAATTCGGCGCGAGTTCGTGCATTGGCTCACGAGTGTTTGCGGCGAGCGGGGGCGAAACAGTGAAGGGCCAAAGTGAAAACCAGGAAACGAAAGGCCAGCCCAGCCGGAACAGTGAAAGGCCGGCGGAGCCTGAAAAATCGAAAGGCCAGTGAATGAAAGGAATGACCAGAGCCTTATGAATCCCTATCCCGCAGTGGACCCGATTCCTTTGCCGGCGCCGGTGTGGCTGATGAAGCTGCTGCACATTGTCACGCTGTCTCTGCATTTTGTGGCCGTGGAGATGCTCCTGGGCGGGTTGCTGCTGGCCGTCCTGCTCAGCCTCTTCGGCAAGTCGGCTCACTCGCTGGTCACGGCGCGAGCGCTGGCGCGGCGTTTGACGGTCGTCATGACATTTGTAATCAACCTGGGAGTTCCGCCGCTGCTGTTTGCGCAGGTGCTCTATGGGCGCGCGCTCTACACCAGCAGCGTGCTGATCGGCGTCTACTGGATCGCCCTCATTCCCACGCTGATCCTGGTCTACTGGCTGCTTTACAAGTTCTCGGCGCGGCTCGAAGCGGGAAAATCGGCATGGTGGGTAGGGCTCAGCGCGTGGCTGCTTGCCGGCTGCGTAGCGCGCATGCTGTCGACCAATATGACTCTGATGCTGCGGCCCGAGGCGTGGCGCGGGATGTATTCGGCGTCGGCCCTGGGCGCGTACCTGCCCACCGGCGATCCCACGCTGGAACCGCGCTGGCTGCTCATGATGGCCGGCGGACTTGTGATCGGCGGGTTGTGGCTGGTCTACCTTGCCGGCCGCAGCACCTTTACCGCCGAAGAGAAGAAGTATGTGGCCGGCCTGGGCGGCAAGCTCGCCGCGGGATTTGGGCTGGTCTATCTTGCCGCAGGCCTTTGGGCGGCGAGCGTGCAGCCTGATGCGGTGAAGGCCGGACTCGCCGGTCACGCTCTGTATCCCGCCTACAAATTTGCCGGGTTCGCCGGTTACGGCTGGATCGCTTTGGTCGTCGTCGCAATTTTGATCGGCGCGATCGCGGGCTTCGGCAAGATCACAGCCGCATGGCTCTCCTGGGCCGGGGTCCTCACCGCGGTGCTGCTCGAGATCATGTTGACCGTGTATCGCGACGGCGTGCGCGATGTGACTTTGCTCAGCAAGGGCTACGACGTGTGGGATCGGGCCGTCGTCACCAATTGGAGCGTGGTGGGCTTGTTCCTCGTGCTCTTTGTCGCCGGCCTGGGAGTGATCGGGTGGCTGGTGTCGGTCGTGGCGCATGCACAGAAAACCATGGAGGGCGCGGCCTGACCGCGGAAAAACTACGATGAGCCAAACTGTGATTGCACCAAATATCGTCCCGGAACAGCACGAAAACGGCGACGTGAAAACGCGGCGCGCGTTTCTTGCGGCGGCGGGAGCGGCAGGCCTTTGCTACGCAGCGGCTTTGGCCTATCCCGTCTACCGTTACCTGGCCTCGCCCAGCGAGATGGCGCTCAGCGCATCGGCCGTCACTGAAGTCACCCTCAAGGATGCGCAGAAACTCCCGGCCGGCTCGGTGCTGATGTTCAAGTTCGGTCCCTCCCCCGCAATGCTCATTCATCACGAGAACGGCCAATGGGTCGCGCTGACCGCCGTGTGTACGCATCTGGGCTGCACGGTGCAATACGAGCCGCAGGCTGACCGTATCCATTGCGCCTGCCACGGCGGAGTCTACAACCCATACACCGGAGCCAATGTGAGCGGCCCTCCGCCCAAGCCGCTCAAGCTCTTCAAAGTCGCAGTGAACGATTCGGGCGTTGAAGTGTCTCGAGCGTGACCTGCGGAACCAACCACGATATTCGAATCACGAACCACGCACCACGAACTACGAACTACGAACTAAGAACTGCGAACTCCGAATATGACGACCAAAACAATCGCGACAAACGTTTACGGCTGGATGGACGAACGGCTCGGGATCTCGGAGCTGGCCGCCTTCGCGCGCAAGAAAACGGTTCCGGTGCACGCGCAATCCTTCTGGTACTACTGGGGCGGCATTTCGCTCTTTCTCTTCATGCTCCAATGCTTCACCGGGGTGTTGCTGCTCGTGTATTACCGGCCCGGCATCGAGGCGTTCGAATCGGTCCGGCAGATCACCTTCGTGATGAACTTCGGCTGGCTGATCCGCTCCGCCCATGCCTGGGCCGCCAACCTCATGATGTTCTCGATCCTGGTGCACATGTTCTCGGTCTTCTTCATGAAGGCCTACCGCAAGCCGCGCGAATTCGGCTGGCTTTCGGGCATGGCGCTCCTGGCTGTGGCGGCGTGCTTCGGCTTCTCGGGCTACCTGCTGCCGATGGACGAGCTCAGCTACTTCGCCACCAAGGTCGGCCTCGAGATTCCCGTGGCCATTCCGTGGATCGGGCCGGCGATCGCCAACATGCTGCGCGGCGGGCCCGACGTGACCGAATTTACCGTGCAGCGTTTCTTCGCGCTGCATGTCGTCGTGCTTCCTGCTCTGTTTATTCCGCTTCTGGGGTTTCACCTTTGGCTGGTGCAGCGCCATGGCAACGCTGTTCCTGAAAGCGAAGAAGCCAAGCCCGCAGCCGAGCGCAAGTCGATGCCCTTCATGCCCAACTTCCTGCGCAAGGATATTGCGATGTGGATCATCTCGCTCAATGTGCTGGCGCTCCTGGCTTCGGTATTTCCCTGGCCGCTCGGCAAGGCATACGATTCGCTCGCGCCCGCGCCCATGGGCATTCATCCCGAGTGGTACTTCATGAGCCCGTTCGAGATGCTCAAGATGCTGGGCTCCGTGCTGCCCGGCGAAGCGGGTGAGATCGCGGGACTGCTTCTGTTCACGCTGGGCATTGTGCTCTGGATCCTGATTCCCTTCTACGACAAGAGCAAAGAATCTGGCCGGCGCGGGCGCGTCGCGCACTATTTTGGATTGCTGGCGGTTTTCGCGCTCCTTGCCACCACCGTTATCGGTTATTGGGCCGTTCGCTAGAGGAACAACGATGAACTATCCATTCTGGGACATTCCGTATCTCGGGTCGGGCTGGGTGATCGGCATCATCGCCATCTTCCACGTCATGATTTCGCAGTTTGCCGTCGGCGGCGGGTTGTATCTGCCTATGGCCGAGCGCAAAGCTTTGGCCGAAGCGCGCAACGACTGGCTCGCGGAGCTCGTCGGCTACTCGAAATTCTTTCTCATCCTGACCGGCGTCTTCGGCACCATCTCCGGTGTGGGCATCTGGTTCGCCATCGGGCTCACCAATCCTGAAGCCACCAGCACGCTGATCCACAACTTCGTCTTCGGCTGGGCCATCGAGTGGGTTTTCTTCATGGTCGAGCTCGCCACCGCCGCCGTCTACTACTACACCTGGAACAAGATCGATGCCAGGCTGCACCTGGTGGTCGGCTGGGTCTACGCCGGCGCGTCGGTGTGCACGCTCATCATCATCAACGGCATTCTCACCTTCATGCTCACACCCGGTGACACATGGCTGGGCGTGGCCGGCACAGGTCACGAGGCCAGCAAGTTCTGGAACGCGTTCTTCAATCCCACCTACTGGCCGAGCCTGCTCTTGCGCGTCTGCGTTTGTGCCTCGCTGGCCGGCATCTGGGCGCTCATCAGCGCCAGCCGCATTGACGGCAGCAAAAGCCCGGCGCTCAAAACGTCGCTGGTCAAGTGGAGCGTCAAGTGGCTGGTGCCGTCGTTCGTGGCCATGCCGTTCCTGTTCATCTGGTACCTCTTCATGGTTCCGGAGTCCCAGCGCGCGCTGCTCACGCTGGGCATTGACACCATGGGCACCGGCACATTTTCGATCGTCACGCGCATGGCTCTCGTGATCGTCATGACCTCGGCGACGATCATCGGCGCTGCCTACTACCTCGCCTACCGCAATCCCACTGAGTTTAACCCCGCGCACGCGGTCGCCATCCTGCTGCTGGCGCTTGTTGCAACCGGCGCCGGCGAGTACTCGCGCGAAATGCTGCGTAAGCCCTACGTCATCGGCCGCTGGATGTATTCGAACGGCGTGCGCGTGCCTTACGCCATCAAGATCGATCACGATGGGTATCTGGCGCACTCCAACTGGGTGTGGAACGGCGCCGACTCGAGCTACTCGCGCGGCGAGGCCATCTTCCGCGGCGAGTGCGGTGCATGCCACACGTTGAACGGCTACCGGCCGCTGGCCAAATTGCTCGCCGGACGCGACCACGCCAACATCGAAAGCTTCGTCACCATGCTGCACGAGTACAAACCCGACTCGCCCTATCACCACTTCATGCCGCCCATGGTCGGGACGCAGCAGGACGTGGATGACCTGGCCAACTTCCTGAACGCGCAGGTGAACCCGCCGGCGGCGAGCGTCCAGAAGCCGCTGCAGACCGCGCAGAAATAGCTGAGCCAGCCCGCCAGTCGATTGTTGCCCCATCCGATCGTTGCCCCATCCTTTCCGCAGCCTCTCCGCGGAAAGGGTGGGATAGCAGGTCGCCTTGTCCCAGACTCCCTGTCTCTCCGCCTCCCTGCATTTCCCGTCAAGCCCCCGCGCCCCAAAATAATTTCCCCTCCTCCCTTAAGTCCTTTTTCTCTAGTCCCTTATCTCTGTTCTCTGATTCCCCGAAGTTTGCCGATTATTTCCTCGGAATCGCTACACTTGTCTTATATGCAGCCAGCCTGCCAACTCGCCAACACGCGCAAGCGGCCAACCTGCGATCTCCCACACATAAACGGAGCCCGAGCCGCACAAAACTCGGCTCGCGGACGCTGTCTGTCCTTTCCCTCGACGCGCGGAAACTGTTCGCACCTCAGGGAGCGGAAATTAATTAAATAAAAAAATTGGTCACATTTCGCCGAATGTTCGCCATTTAACTCGTTTAGAATCAACAATTCTACCTGAGAATGGTCGTGAAAATGCATCGAACTACGTCGAATTTGTGACCAGTAACCCCTTTGGAATCAGCACGTGATCTGCCCAAATGCAACCGGCGCGTTTTTGATCCTTAACTCTTTCACTCTATTCACGTTGTTTACTTTTTCACCGGTTCACTCCTTCACCCTTTCACTCTTTCACTCACCACAGTCCACCCACCTCCTCCAATCCCGCCGGCCGAGAGGAGGCCGATGAAGTTGCATGCGAGGGTGCCGTCCACTATAAGTAACAGCGAACGAGGAGCGCCGTTTCTCATACGCGGCTCCGGCCCAATTGAACTGAACAGAGGAAACCAACCATGAATCGCAGAGAACTGTTTGCGGCGCTGGCCGCTACCGCCGTTGCCGGCGAGACGCTGGCCTTCGCCCAAAGTAGCCCCGGCACAACACCGGCTGCCGCGCCCCCCACCGACACCACGCCAGCCACACCTGTCATGGGATCGACAGTATTCGACTGGAACAAGATGGTCGACACGCCCAATGCCACCGGATCAGTACGGAAGGTTTGCTCGGCGCCGACGGCAACACTCGAGAACCTCGAGATCCACATCTCAACGCTGAACCCGGGGCTCATGTCGCACCGGCCGCACAAGCATCCGAACGAGGAGCTGATCATCGTGCGGCAGGGCACCGTTGAAACGCTCTCCAATGGAACATGGGTCCGCGTGGGGCCGGGCAGCGTGATCTTCAACGGGTCAAACCAGGTGCACTGCTTTAGAAATGTCGGCACCGTGCCGGCGGTTTATCACGTGGTGAACTTCAAGACGGCGGCAACGCCGCCGGGTAAGACGGAGTTTGTTGATATCGGCCAGTAGTCAGCGAGCGAGTCAGCAGGTTAGCGAGTTAGCAGGTCGGCGGCGATGCGCGCAGCGCGCGGAGTGCCGCGGCGAAGAGGCAACGTCGACTGCATTCCTGACGCACCTCGGTACTGAGCCCCTCGATGGGAGCATTCGCACATGCATGAGCCACCAACACCGAACTACGGGGCGTGGGACGACACGCCTTCTCGCAACCTTCTGTTGCCGCAAAACCTCGAATTGGTGCGCCAAGAGCTCTCAAAGGATGGCGTTATCTTTGGCTGGCACCACTACTACGCTGGTGGTGGATCAGGGGATATGTTCTGTTTTAGCGACTATGAGTCGTACTATCAGGAACTCAGTGAAAGCCGGCCTGGGGACCACTTTACCGTGTACTCGCGAAACAAACTGATGTCCAAGACGCTCTCCCGTCTGGGCGATCTGACATCAAACCTCCCAACCCTGGATGCCCACGGCCTTGTTGAGGTCAAAGCCGCGTTGGCTACAGGAAAGGAAGTCGTTTTTCTGTGGTGCAACGCGCCGCCAGCGACTGAGCGCATCGAATGTGATGCTGGAACCCTCTGGGATCTAACTCAAGAGGAACTTGAGGAGTCACTATGTCTCCGCTCAGGCCGGAGCGGTGAGTTCATGTTCTTCCTCCGTGAGACGCTCGACGAGGACGAGGAGGGAAATCCCATAAGCTCCGTGAGTGCCGGCGCAAAGAGACGGGTCAACGCCGTCGTGGATGGGAAGCGACCAAATGAGGCCGGTCTGACACCGGCTTCTGGTCCCTACTGATCCGTTTTCCACTTGGCCTAATATCGTCGCACTATGGTGATCAATCCGCTCTGTCTAAGACGTCGAGCAGCGGAAGCTTATCGAGAAGCAGCCGAAGAATCCTTTGCAGGCGCTCCGTACGATCGCACTTCAGTGGGCGATAGGCGACTTCGGCTGCGTGATCGGCTCGCCCGCGATCAACAGTTTCACGCGGTAGACGCTGGAACTGGCGCAGATGTAGAGCGTCTTCCGATCCGCTCCGCCCCAGGCCACGTTGGCCACGCGCTCGGGAATGAGCAGCGTTGCAAGGTGCTTGCCTTCGGGCGAGATGATCACCACGCCGCCGGGGCCTGCGCTGTAGATATTTCCTTCAACATCGACTTTCATGCCGTCAGGGCCGCCGGGCTTCGGATCGGATGTCGCGTCATAGAGCAGCGTGGGATCGGCGAGCGTGCCGTCAGGCAGCACGCGGTAGCGCATCCAGATACTTCTTCGGCTCGGAGTTGTCAACGTAAAGAAACTTCTCGCCCGGCGAGAACGCAATCCCGTTCGGCCGTGGTAAATCCGAAATGAGCAGCTGCAAGTCGCCGCGCGCGGGCGGCGCGCCGGCCTTTTGATCCGCAGCACCGGGAATGCGATAGACGCCGTTGACCTGGAGATCTTTTTCGGGGTCTGAGTCGTTCTGCTTGCGCAGGCCGTAGGGCGGATCGGTGAAATAGAGCGAGCCGTCGGACCGGTAGACCAGATCGTTGGGGCTGTTCAGGCGCAGGCCCTGGTAACGATCGGCCAGAACGGTCTGCTGGGACTCCGGGTTCAGCGATTCAAAGCGGAAGACGTCGCGCTGGGCGTGGCCGGCCACGGTGAGGCGGCCAAGCGCGTCGAGCGTCATCCCATTGGAGCCGGGCTCGCGGCCGCCGTAAGGAGCGGTGCCCTTGTAGCCGCTGGGCTGGAGGAAGATGCTCACGCCTTTGCCTGGCGTCCAGCGGCGAATGGAGTTCGAAGGAATCTCCGCAAAGAAGAGGCTGTTGTTGACCCAGACGGGGCCTTCAACCCAGGTAAAACCTGTGGCGATGCGCTCGAGCTTTGCGTGTTCAGGAACGATCCGGCTGCTCGCGGGATCGGTACGGTCGACTTGCAGCGGCGTGATGGCCGGCGCCGTTGCCGCGGCCGATTGTGCGGAAACGCGACCGGCAGCGATCAACAAGCAGAGAAGCGCGAGAATTGCGGGCGCGGCGACGCGCAGTGGATTGATGCAAAGAGTTTTCATACGGTCATTCCTAACCAGAGCCGGAAGTGAAAAGAGTTGGACGCGGCCGTTTTTTGGAAGCGCGTTGAGGCGGCAGGAGCATCCAGCCCATTCATCTTTCGCTGGAGGGGGCGGGCGTGTCAAGGCAGAAAGCCCCTGCCAAAAGTGCTCCAGAGCGCATAAAATACAAGTTGCCATGAGCAAGCACAACGACAAGACGTTTGAAGTGGCGTGCCCGGATTGCGGGGCGATGCTGAAGATCGATGCGGAGACCGGGGTTCTGGTGAGCCACACCTCAGCCCCGCGCAAGCGGATGTTCGACGACCTGGAGACGGCGGCCAAGGCCATGCGCGAGCACGGGGAGCGCACGGAGTCGATCTTCAGGCAGAGCGTGGACGCCGAAAAGAACAAGGAAGACCTGCTGGAGAAGAAGTTTGCCGAGGCCATGCGCAAGGCCAAGGACGCGCCCGCGGGCAAGCCGTTGCGTGAGATCGACCTGGATTGAGCAACCCGGGTGGCGCTCGATGCATTTTTTTGAGAGAGAAATGCGAGACCAGTCGCCCGGCTGCCAGTTTTGGAGCGATACTTGCAGAGGCATTTGAGTTGATCGAGACTGAGATTGCGCGCGAACGTCAGGAGGGGTCATGGTAGTGGTGCCGCTAACGCAGGGAACAAAAGAGCCGGCCGGTGAGATGCACGGCCAAGAGACAGACTGCACGAACTGGATCCGGTACGCGGCGGCCGGCACTCTTGCCGCAAGCGGTGTGCTGCTGGTAACGGGCAATCGGCGGCTCGGCCTGGTGACGGCTCTCTCGGGAGCTACGCTGGCGCTGATCGATCAGCAGGATGCGGTGCGCAAGTTCTGGGATCGGGTTCCGGAATTCCTTGAAGATCTACAGGGACTTCTGGGCAAGGCGCAGACTGCCGTCGAGGATCTCTCAAGCCAGAGCGAAAAGCTGCGCAAGGTTTTGAGCCAGTAGCTGCGAGGCACCGTCTTCAATCGAGGGCGGGCGCCATGCCGGTCTTTTCGTTTCGCGGCGGCGATTAATCCCGCTCGGCGAATGCCTTTTTAACAGCTGGGTAGAAGACTAGGCAGCAGAACACCAGCAAATCCAAAACGAAGACGGCAGCAAGTGTCTGTCGATTCCATTCGTTCATCCAGATGCTTTTTCCAAAGAGAAAACCGTTGAACGAAAGGCCGCCGTTCAACCAGCAAAGCAAGATCATAAGGACCAGGTTCTTCCGCGCCCAGTTCTGCAGCTTCCACAATCCCAAGCCGAAGACAACGTACACGATTACGATCAACGGCAGAAGCAGGACTGATGGGTCAGCAGTGATCTTTTGCGCGAGTGGGTCACCGCCTGATCGTCCGGAGGCCATCCACGAAAGATGGGCCTGCCATGCTCTCCAAAAGATGAGGGAAAGAAACCCTGCCTTGAAGAATTGAAACAGGGCGACAAGGGTCACAGGCACCGGCCGGCTCATACGCGGACGGACTGAGTCCTCCAGTGCTCCCACCTTATGTTCCTCAGTTTTTGCGTTCGATCAAATATCGGGCAACGGCTTTCAGCCCTAAGGCGCGGCTGCCATACGGCTCCAGCGCGGCGAAGGCTTCATCGACAAGTTGCGTTGCGTCGCGCAGGCTCTGCTCAACGCCGTAGACAGCGGGCCAGGTGGCCTTCTCTGTGGCTGCGTCCTTGCCGGCGGTTTTGCCCAGGTGCGCGGAGTCGACGGTCATATCGAGAACATCGTCGACAATCTGAAAGGCGAGGCCGGCTTTGCGGCCAAAGCGGTCGAGGCGCGCGACGTCGTCGGGCGTGGCTCCTGCGTAGACGCCGCCCGCAACGACGCTGACGCGAATGAGGGCGCCGGTTTTGGCTCGATGAATCGCTTCAACCAGCTCGGGCGTGGGTTTCAGGTGCTCGCTTTCGATGTCGAGGACCTGGCCGCCGATCATGCCGTCAACCGTGCCGACGGCGTTGGCGACGAGGCCGACAATTTGAATCGCGGCGGCGGGCGGGCAATCAAGCCCCGAGAGCACTTCGAATGCGCGAGTCTGCAGCGCGTCCCCGGCAAGGATGGCAATGGCTTCGCCGAAGACGACGTGGCAGGTGGGCTTGCCGCGCCGCAGGTCGTCGTTGTCGAGAGCGGGCAGATCGTCGTGGATGAGCGAGTAAGTGTGGAGCATCTCAAGGGCCGCGCCCAGACGCTCAATGCCTTTGGGAAGATGGCCCGCGATGGTGACTCCTGCCTGCATGGCGAGCACGGGCCGCAGGCGCTTGCCGCCGGCAAAAACAGAGTGGCGCATGGCGCCGTGAATGGAAACCGGAACCGTGTCCGCGGAGGGGATCAGCGACTCCAGCGCCTGGTCGGTGAGGTCGGCGCCTTCCTGGATCAGCGATTTTACGTCTGCGGGCATTGCAATCATGTTAGACGAGAACGGCCAAGGCGGTGTTCACAAAGCAAGAGGGCGATCAGCAACAGAGCGCTGAAAGTGGCCAGCCAGCGGCCGGCAAGATCGCCGGGAGAGATCGTCCAGTCGACAGTGAGATCGACGGGACCTTGCGCGACGGGTACGGCAATGAGGCCGTCGTTGCGCAACGGCAAGTTGGTGAGGAGCTGGCCGTTAAGCCGAAGAGCCCAAGCCGGATAGCGGAGGAGATGCAGCACCAGGTAACCGGATCGAGGGATGGTGGCAAGAAGGGTGCGGTGTTCGGGATTGAGCTGGGAGCCACCGGCCGAATTGTTGGCGGCTCCGGTCGACGATCGAGGGCCAGCGGCCCAGGTGAAGGCAGCCTGGCACGTGTTTTGATCGGGAGACCAGGCCGGGTTGGCGTCGGGATCGTCCGGGTCTGGTTTGCCGAACACAATGTCGGGGTCGCTCACAAGGCAGGCGTCGGGAAATCCGGTCGGGACCGTGCTGATGTCGCCATTGGGCGGCTCGTACTCGTACATGCCTTCGAAGCCCGCACCTGTGCGGTAATCGATCAGCATGGATGCGACAGTATCTTCGGGATAACAAACCTGGAAGAACTTTGTGCCGGCGTAGATGGTTGCAGCGACGAAGAGGGCGGCGCAGGCGGCCAGGACGACGATTCGGTTCCGGCGGGCGCGGCGGGAGTCGCGGGCCTCGGAGTTTGAGGGCCAGATGGCTGCGACGAAAAAGATCGCCATGGGCGCTTCGACGGCCTCAAGCCATCGCCACGGATATTGCAGGAAGGCCATCTGAGGCAGCGTGTGCCAGATGGGACGCGAGATGGGAAACAGAAGAAACAGAACGACGGCGGGAATGGCGGCGAGAGGAATCCACTTTTTCCCTGGTCCTGGAAGTGAGCCGCGGAGGTAGCAGACGACGACCGCGGCAAGAGCGACGGCGATCATGGAGACGGCAATCCACGAGACCTGGTGCAGGACCACGTCGTGCAAGGCGAGAAGCGGGTTGGCGTGGCGCGAGAAGAGCCAGCTGTTCTCGAAGTTGAATCCGGGATCTTCGGTGGCCTGGTTGATGTCGACCCAATGGCGCTGGGCGGTTGCAGGAACCCAGTAGATGGCAGCGAGACCGAGGCCGAGAACCGTAGCGACAACGGCGCGAATGAGCGGGGCCCAGGATTTGTTGACGATGGCCCAGAGCAGCGCGATGGCCACCAGAAGGTAGCCGGCGATGATGGCGAGCGGGAAATTTGAGAGCCACGCGCCGGCAAGTGCGATCGCGAGCGGCGCGGTTGAACCGTCGAAGGCGCGGCGGGTGAGCGAGCCGGAGGGAAAACGGTCGCGCAGAACGAACAGGAGAATGAGCGGGAGCCAGAATCCGCCGGCAAACTCAGGAAAGGCGCAGCGCTCGTAGCCGGTGAAAAGCGTGAAGCCGGAGAAAATGGAAACACATCCAGCGAGCGTGGCGGGCGCGTCGCGGAGAGAATCAAGGGCAAGGGCGCGCGTTGCCAGGCCGGTCGCGGCAAAGATGATGAAGGTGAGCGCAACGGGCGCGAGGTTCCAGGAAAGGATAGCGCCGAGCGCTGCGCCCAGCATCCATGTGAGCGGGGGATAGAAGACAAAGCGCGGCTCGCCTGCTCCGTAGTTCGCGCTGGGTGTCCAGTGAGGATAAGGAATCCCATGACGCCAGGCGTTGAGGCAATCGAACCAGGAGACGAGATGAACATTGAAGTCGTGGCCGCAGGAGCTTCCGCGAATGAATTCGGGAACCATGGCGACGACGGCGGCCAGAAGAATCACGGCCGGACCGGCGAGATTCCCCGGTCTCCAAATGCGAGAGACTCGGGGCACCCGCGGATTTGTTTCGGCCGCTGGTATTCCCTGTTCCCTTTTCCCTATTCCCTGTTCTTTCATGGCAGCAGGCGCAGCGTGTGCGTGGTTTGTGCCGCGACCGCGGCAGGCGTAAACGGAAGCGCGAAGGTGGTTCCGTTGTACCAGTCGTTCCACTGGTCGCGAAAGTATGAGCTCAGCGGATTGCTGCTCTCGCCGAGGACGATGTTTTCCGTTGATCCGTCGATGTTGCTCCAGTCCATGGTGAAGCGCTGCGACGGACCGAAATCGCGGCCTACCTGTTTCACGGTAGTTCCATCGCCCGATTGCGGTTGAGGGCCGGTTCCGGCGACCCGCGCGATGAGCGGGAGAAACGATGCGAACGGATGCTCAATGTCCACGACGTGCCAACTGCCATACTTCCAGTCCGAAACATTCAATGGCGCCCTTCCGTTGCGCATGCCCTTACGCACCGCGGCGGTGAGCAGCGCGTTCCAGTCCTTATAGGCTGACGGGAGCCACGCGGGCTTGGCGTTCATTACGATTTCTTCTTCAGCAAATGCGGATTCGGCCCAGTGGTAGTCGCCCACCAGCTTGCCGAGTTTGGGCTCAAGAATCATGGGCCACAGCGCGGCGCGGGTTTGGGCCACAAGCGACGCGGCAGCAGAATCGGTCGTCAACCGGCCATCCCAACTGCGCATGAGGTCCGCGGCCTGGCGCATGCGCGCATCGCCATTGCCTTCGGAACCCGGAGTGTGATCAATGGCATAAGCGAAACGATGGCCCATCTCCTGGTCGACTTCGCTGTAAATGTCAGTTTGCACGGCAAGCATGTCAGCCGGCGTCAGCTTGTCGCGGCCGTCGAGCGATTTGTAGATGCGTTCGATGCGGTAGGGATCGCCCCACTCGCCGGTGAGCGGGTAAGGCGAAGTGTCGGTGGTGACGCGAGCGTTCGCAGTGGCTAAGAATCCCGAAGGCGGATCGAAGGCGTTGGGCATGGCGTCGAAGGGAACATAGATTGGGCACAGTCCGGCGCAGACTGCCGGACCCCACTCGTGCGCCCGATCGCTGATGACCCCGTTGACGATTCCTGCGGGGCGGATGGGTATCTTGCCAACGGCGTGGTAGGCGATATGGCCCTGATCATCGGAGTAGACGAGATTCTGCGTGGGCCAGTTCCACTGGTTGAGCGCGGCGGAGAACTCCGTCCAATTGGAGGCCGTGTTCATTTCGTAGATCGGAAGAGTGTTGAGCGTGGGATCGTAGAGGGTCCACTTGAGAGCGGTCGGCGCATCCCCGGCGGCGAGAAGCGGGTTAAGGAGCGGGCCGTGCGCCGTCGATTGCACATTGAGGACAACATCTTTGCCGCCGCGAACGTGAATCACCTCGCGATCGACGGCAAGCGGATGCCATTGGGCGTCAAGACCCTCGTAGTTGCCTTTGCCGTCGAGTTTTTCGATGTAGAGATCCTGCACGTCGCCGTAGAGCGCGGTGATTCCCCAGGCCACATGCTCGTTATGGCCGGCGATGACGAGAGGGAATCCCGGCAGCGTGACGCCGGCCGCGTGAAACCCAGGGGCGCGAAGGTCGGCCATGTACCAGGTGTCAGGCTCGCGCAGGGTCAGGTGCATATCGTTCGAGAGGAGCGGCTTGCCGCTGGCAGTGTGCGCGCCGGCGATGACCCAGTTATTCGAGCCGGGTACGCAGCCGTCGCAGCTGGGCTGGCCGAGAAGGGCTAGAAGCGCCTGCGTGTCGATGGCAGCGGCAAATGTAGCGCCGGCGTCCCCGCCGGCTGTCGTGCGGGCGTCCTCGCCCGCACTGTAAACGCCGTCCAACCCTTTCGCAAAGAGCGCGAAAGGGCGAGGCAACGCGCTTGGCACTGCGCGGGTTTCTGTATTTTCATCATCGTCGTCATCGTCCTTGTCCTTCGTTGCCGGGGGCGCGGGCTGCGGCTCGCTCAGATCCACGCGGATGCCGGTGGGCGGGCGATCGCGCCAGGAGCCGACTGGGTAAAGATCGGCTTCGAGCGCTGGGTTCTGGAGTTTGGCGGCAACGCGGGCGCGTGAGAGCTTGGTGGCGATGTGCGTATCGAGCGTCTGCACCATCGACAGACCCACGCTGATCGAGTCCGCGCCGGTCCACGACTGCGGGCGGTAATGGAGCAAACGGAATTCGACGGGCAGCGTGTTCGATTCCTCGCACTGCGCGATGAAGAGATTGACGCCGCGGGCATAGTCATCGAGGCGGCGACGGTCGTCCGCCGATAAATTGCTGTAGACGCGCTGGGCGGTGAGGCGAATCTGAAGCACGCGCTCCGTCTTGTCGTGCTCAATGAGCGCGGGGCCCATGACTTCAGCAAGCTCGCCGTTTGAATTGCGGCGCGAGGCATCCATCTGCCAAAGACGGTCCTGCGCCGTCACGTAGCCTTGCGCCGTGAAGAGATCGTCTTGTGTGGAGGCGTCGATGTGCGGAACGCCGTGGGCGTCACGGCGGACGGTGACAGGCGCGGAGAGTCCTGCGAGGTGCACCTCGCCATCGAGCTGCGGCAGCGCGGCTTTGGCGGCTGAGCGAAGCCAGAGCACTGCGGCCAGAGGGGCGAGCGCGAGCAGCACCAGCATTCCGCAGCACGACCAAAGCAGGATGCGAGGCCAGCGGCGTTTGCGGCGCGGCTGAATCGGCGCAGGCGGCGATTGCAGGAAACCTGTTGGGGGCGAGAGAGACATCGGCAAGATTCAGAATACCGCCGCGTATGACGTCTGGCTCTCCGGATTGTCTTAGAGATCACACCCCGTGCTGCAAGCGATCCCAAGTGCCACATATTCAAAAGGTAGAAAGACGACCAAGAACGCCACCTTGGGAGGCCAAACAACCATGTTCTTGGGAATGCTATTCAGCCGGGGGTGGCGCCTGGGAGAACCCTCCAAAACAAACTTAGTGGACCTTCCCACAAGAATTTCCTGGACGCGCGGCTCTTTTACCCCGGGTTGCGCTCTCGGCTTGGTTTTGCGCATTCGGGTCACCTTTGCCTCAATCAAAGTGCCGCCGTAGGCGTGTACGGATTTTGAATAATGATGATGTTCTTCCAGGACGTCAAGGGCGACCACGAACGTCAAGGTCGAGCCCACGGTGGCGTTGGCCCAGGCTTCCGGGTCAACCGGAACAAGTTCGACCGGCAAATCGAAAGGAACGGACGGCAAGCTGTTATGCAGGTCGGAACTATCCCGGGATTCGAAATTTCCGTCCGTAAAATCCTCGACATCCATCGAACTTCTGTACGCGTATAACTTTTCCCCATGCACCGTTCCAGGGACCGGCTCTTCGCATGGGTCAATCTTCTGCGCCACCAGCAGCGGCGACAGCGCGATGCAGAGAACCGATGAGAAGAGTTTGCTGATCATAAAGTGCCTCATAGGGCCGCCGCCGGCGGATCTAGATACTCAAAAGCACGAGGACCATCAGAATCAGTGCAACGATGGCAAAGGTATTCAGAATGCCGACCACGGAAAACTGGGCTGCTGCTGCGCTGAAGGGATTGTCGAGGTCGTCGACGGGATTCGAGCAGCGCAGGAGAATATTCACCGCACTTCCCGAAGCCGTTTCCCCCACCCGGATGAGCAACTGAGCGCTTCTATTTCTGAAGGCCGAGGCGTGAATGACTTTTTCGACAACCCCTTCGACCAGAGTCGAGGCCGGAATTACCTTGATGCCATTGACGATGACATCGCTATCGCTGAAGAAGCGGACGGTTGTGCCGGTTTTGATCTTCGCGAGGGCAACATTACCCGGCGTGACGATATGGATCGCCGCATCAGAAAAAAGAGCGATCTGCGCAGGATTTGGAGCGGCGGGTGCGGTGCTGGTGCTTGCCGGCGATTGCGCTACCTGTTGAGCGACGAGCAGCGGCGAAAGGAAGATGCAAAGGGCGGAAGGCAGAAGTTTGCGAATCATAAACGGCTCCTTATGGTGTAGCTTGCGTTGGCTTGTTGGAGTTGTTGCAGCCTCCCTCGCCGCAAACGGCGATACCGATAAAGACGCCCGTGAGCATGACTGCGGCCACGATTAAGCCGGCTCGGGATTCACCCCCGGGGCCTCGAGACGGCTCGGAGGGAGCGCCGCACCGGATCCTCGCAACGTCCGCATAAAAGACCTCGGTCGGCCCCGCGGCATCGCGCTGCTCAATTTGGAACAACCGCGGTCCGATGCCGGTGATTTGGCCTTTGAGGTTGACTCCACTCTGTTCGCGCACACGAACCCATTGACCGACGCCAAGTTTCAAGACCCGCGAACGTATGGCATCAGGCGCCGGGGGCCTCGATTGCGCCGGCCCTGCTGCTGGAGCAAGGATGGCAAAGATCGCAACCACGGCAATCCAGCGAGGGGGCTTTCGGCTCAGGAGATTCAGTTGCTTCATGCCCACAGATGTTAGGCGGGCCGGAATGTGCGCGGGCAGGCGATGAGGACAGTTTCGCGACTGTCACAGTCGCGACGGGACTGCGGAACTAACTGAGCAAGCTGGCGAGTCGGCAAGTGCGGCCGGGACGCCGGCGCTACAAGCCAGACGTGGAGGCGGAAGGCTTTTCAGAGAGCGCGGTCTCCATGGCGCGGAGCTCGGCGAACGACGCTTCGCTGAGAAGGCGGAAGACGAGGGGGAAGCAGCGCTTGGGCAGCTCGCGCGCCGTGATGACGTCGCAGATGACGCCGGTGGTCGCCTCGAGGCCGCGTTTCCAGCCGGGACGAGCGGCATCGCGGACCAGAAGGTTCTCCTGAGCCAGGCCGGCAGCCACGATCATGATGCTCGCGAGCTGCTGAAACTGCGGCCAGCGCGAGGCGATACCGACGAGGTCGGTGGCATGCTCGGGCAGATAGCGCTGGAGTTTTGCCTGCAGGGCTGGAGTGATGGCCTGCACCTGGAGCACGGTGAGCTCGGTTCCCGCGGGCAGAATGTTGCGGACAGCCTCGGCTTTGCTGGGCAGAACGACAGGAATGGATCGCTCGAGCATCTGCGGCGAGGCGCAGTGCGCAGGCTCGCAACCAGTGACGGGCAGGCGAGATTTTCTTCCATTTCAAGGGTGACAATGCGGCGCAATTCCGGGTCGGGCTCGATCACCAGCCAGCGCGCCGGCGGCTCGAAGGAAAGCCAGCGGAGGAGACGGGCGCGGAGCAGCGCATCGGAAGCGCCCATGCTTCTTGCCCGAGCGGCCAGTTCGCCGATGAGCCGGTCGACGACCAATTCGGGGGCCATTTCAGGGCTTAGCGAAACGGCGCGGCGGGTGCTCGATACGAATACGCCGCTGCCATGGCGGAGCTCGATCCAGCCGTCTTGCTCCAACTGGCGATAGGCTGCGTTGGCGGTATTGGGATGAATGCCGAAGCGGCGCGCGAGCTCACGAGTGCTGGGCAGGCGCTGGCCAGGAAGCACCTCGCGAGTGAGAATGGCGAGCATAACCTGGGTGATCAATTGCTCGCGGAGAGGAACTTCGGCGCTGCGATTGAGCCAGAGACGCATGTAAGCCTCAATTCGCCGGCAGCGCGGCGCCTGCCTGCGGTTCGGATTTGTTGCGGGCATTGAAAGCAAGAACAAACAGAAGCAGCAGGAGAATCGCCGCGACGACGAGCAAGCTGCCTTCGGGGCCGTCGCCGCCCCCGCTCAAAAAAGGATTGCCTATCGGAGTGGCGGAGAGAAGGTGGCCCTGGGCTTGCAAGCCGCTGTCGGCCGTGCCATAGAAGAAGGTTTCTGCCCAGTCCCATGCCGCGTGGCAGCCGATGGCCCACCAGGCGGAGCCGGTGACAAAAACACTGACGCAAAAGATGAAGCCGATGGCAGCGGCGGCGAAGACGCCAATCGAGGTTTCGCCGCTGTTGCCTGTGTGGTAGAAGCCGAAGAATGTGGACGTCACCCACGCAGCCTGTGCGCTCCGCGCCCCGTATCTTCGGTGGAGGATGAGGCAAGGCGGGAATCCGAGCGCGGCAGCAAGGTAGACGCCAAATGCGCCATTGCGTCCGGTATCGAGCGCCAGGTAACAACAAAGGGCAACCTGGGCCGCGAGAGCCCACCAGAAATTGATGCCGCGGGTGAGCGTGGAGAGCGCGTAGCAGCGAAACAGACCTTCTTCAACCGAGGCCACGACGAGAAAGGCGGCGATCCACAGTGCACCGAGGCGAATTGCCGCCGTGACGGGCAGCTCCGCGGGCACGAGGCGCAGCCAGCCGCCCCAGGCCAGCGCGGCAACCAGCGATGAGAGCGCGGCAAAGCCGGCGGCCAGTCCAAAGAAGAAATGGCGCACGCGGCGCGGGCCAGCGAGGTTGTAGCTGAGGATGCCGCGATCCTCAATGAGGATCATGACGAGCGCGGCGGCGATGAGCGAGAGGAAAGGGACAAACTCCGCGACCAGGAAGGCACCCGCGGAATCGGCCGGAGTGTCGTGAATCAGGCCGGCCGCGAAGAAGAGCGTTGCGACGACTTCACGGAATAGGTAGTAGAGCCCGGCGAAGAGCAGGAGGGACCAGCCAACGCGCAATCCATGCGGCCCGATGAATACCCAGTCAAAATCGCGCACCTGTCGCGGTGGCGGTTGCGACGAGCGCAGCGCGGCTTCACCCGGCTGCGCCGGTGGCGCTTCTTCGGCTGCGGGCTGTGGTTCGCGTTGCATCGGTGCTCCACCAGGCGGAGAAATCTTCCTTACCCGGCTGTGCGGACTGAAAGACACACACCAGCTTATACGGTTTTTCAAACTAACTACCGCAGATGATTCCGGGGGCTCTAGAGTGGTGCTTGCCTTGAGGAGTTGGAGCACCGATCCAAGGTGGAGCGGGGTAAGGATCCTCCAGCTTTTTGGTTCTTCGCCGCGAACAAAAAAGAAGGGCACCCCGGGAAGGGGTGCCCAGCAATTGTGCGCGTAGAAGTTGCGATTACTTTTCCCCCGGCTGGCCGGCAACCTGGAGATCGTTTTCCACGCTGAAGACCCCGGGAACAGAGTTGGCGCGGATACCAGCCGCGTCCTTGTCGGCTTTGGAGTCGACCACGCCGTACAGCTCGACATGGCCATTCTGCACCGAGATGCGGATCGGCTTTTCAGGATCGATCGCGTACCTGTTCAGGGAGGGGAACCCGTAGACGGCGCGCGCCACCGCGAGCCGGAGCTGCCAATCCATCGGCGAAACCGGATCGACGGAGATATCGTCGATCACGTCTTTGACGCCCGGCGTTGTAGAGGCGACTGCCAGCGCGGAGTCGCGGTTGGGATAGTCGTGTGCATGACCGCTCAGGGTAACTACGCCGTTCTGAACGCTGACGGAAATGGCATCAAAAACATTGCCGTAGCCGATGCTCACGCTGGAGATCTTGTCGATCAGCGTCTTTTGCAGCTGGGCATCGGGAACATCGGGTCCTGCGACCTGAATTTCGTTACGGACAGCGGAGACGCCCTTCACCTTGTGCACGATCTTGTCGGCATCGGCCTTGTTCTCATAATCGGTGACCGTGCCGGACAGGGTCGCGACGCCGTTCGCATCGACGTTGACCTGGACATTCTTGAACTGCCCTTTATTGAGCTTGGCGCGCACCGTGCTGGCGACGTCCTGGTCTGCGGCCGCCTGCGAGACCTGAGGAAGAGCGAGAATCGCACCAAAAAGAGCCGCGGCAAAGAGCAACGAGTTGCGATGATTCATAAGTCTTGACATTGGGAAAATCCTCCGTCGTCAGGATTTGTGTGGCCTGGCGCCGGCCCCCTGACATCAGGCCGGCACTTGGCGAGTCTGCCGGTCTGGTTAGACACAGATAGATCTGGTTTGGTTGCGCGAATCAAGCTGAAAATGACGAGGCAAAGGGGTTAGCGGTAGCGGCGAGTGGCTTTTACAACCATCGAGAAGACGCCGGATTCATCGCGGGCCACGACCAGGGAGACGTGGTGGTTGATGGCGACTTCAGCCTGCAGCAACTGCTGGCCGGTGGTGTTCACGTCGGTGGCGTAGGTGAGGGTGACGTAGCGGCCCAACTGCTCTTCGACGGTGATGCGCGAGGTGGAGTTGCCGAATGCGCCGAGATAGTTGGGATCGATTTTTACCGAGCCCGCGCCAAAGAGCTTCTGGATGCGGCTTGAGACCGTGGCGTTGAGCGCGCCGCCCAGGAGCGCATCGGTGGTGGGATTGCTGATGGCCTGCTCCTGTTGCTGCGTGTAAAGGCGCTGCTGGTTGGCGGTGTGGCCCAGCGCAAGAAGCGCGACCACGTCGGCTTCAGGCAGCGGCGGATCGCTGCGGTAGGAGACGCTCAGCTTCTGCGGAGTACCGTGCAGGCCAAGAGAGATGTCGTAATCCTCCACGTGCGCTGTGGCGCTCAAGTCGATGATGGGCTCGATGCGGACCGGATTCGTAAAAGTGATGTCGCCGCGTTCAAGCTCGTAAGGCGTTCCCGCGATCAGCGCACTGCCCTCGGTGATGGAGACTGCGCCGAGAAGCGATGGAGATGCCAGCGTGCCGCGCAGGCGCAGATTCACATCGCCGGCCAGCTTGGCGAATGCGTTCTGAAAATTCAACTGCGGCGAGGAGGAGATATGCACGTCAAGCCGCACATGGTTCGAGGGAGCATCGGGCGACGCAATGGATTGGACCGAGGATCCTGCCTGGGCAGCGAGGGAAGCGAGGTCGAGATCGGGGCTGACGGCAAAACGCGTAATCAGCACATCGCCGCTGAGAAGAAGGTTCGATTGCGGGCCCTGGAGTTGCAGCCTGAGGTCGGCCAGCGAGCTGACGCCGGAAGGGTAACGAATGTGAACGCTTTTCCCCGTGACAGTGAGGTCAGCGAAAATGCCGTGCTGATAAGCGAGGTAGCCCTCCACGCTGAGTTGGCCGCCGCCGGTCATGGCGGTGAGCGACTTCACTTCAAGCCGGTTCTGATTAAACTCCAGCGTGCCGCGCAACTGGCTCAGGCCGTTGGGCAGATCCTCGAGCGAAAGCGAACCGTCCTGGAATTCGACGCTGCCCCGAAGGCCGGGATTCCGCATGGGACCGTGTGCTGACAGCTGGAAAGTTGTGACGCCGCTGGCGGTGAGATCGGGATCGATGGTTTCAGCGAGCTTGAGATTGACGCTGCCGCTGGCGTCTAGATCGAGCTGCTGCGAGCCCTGGAGCGACAGGCTTCCCTCTGCGCGAAGGTCCGTATTGTCGCCCGTCACGTGGAGAGGATCGAGGTGGACCCGACCGTCGGCAAGCGTTGCGTGCATGCCGCTCTCGCTTTTGAGATGAACGCCGGCGACGGTGACCGCCAATTGATGAAGCTGGGCGTCGCCGCGAAGTTGCTTAAGATCGGCGAGCGGTCCGTCGATCGTGACCGTCCCGGCGAGCGAGGAGTCGGCGGTGAATGCCTCAACGTGCGCCATGCGAAGCAGTGCGCCGACATTGAATTGGGAAAACTCGACGCGAGCCTCGGTTGCGTAGCTGCTTCGCAATTCCGTCTGGCCTTTTAGATTGAGGTCGGCCCCTTGCAATTGCGTAGTCGCGTCATAGGTCAGCTGGTGGCCGGCTGCGTGCGCGGACACTTCGAGGACACCGAATCGCTGCCCGCCCAATGCAAGCGAGTCAACGGTGGCGCGGGCATTGAGACGTGGGTCGTCGAGCGAGCCTGAGCCGGTGAGATCGACGGATAGTTTGCCGGCCGCCTCATCATTCTGCCGGTTGACCCACGCAATGCGAGCGATATCGATCGATGAACCGTGCGCATCGACATTGAATGTCCGGTTGTCGAAGTCGTAGTCCCCCGACGCCGCGATAATTCCGCCGGCATCCGTGACGCGGGCCGAGACGACCTTGAGCCGATGATCGGCGAGCGCGGCCTGGACGCGAAGTTGAGAAACCGGCTCGCCATAGACGACACCGCGATCCATCTGCAACGAGCCTGAAGCCGCGGGCGCACGGAGCGGACCATCGGCCTCGATTTGCGCATCGAAATCTCCCGTGACCGGAAGGCTTGCGCTGAAAAATGGCTGCAGATCCGCGACGTCGATGTTGGCGGCGTCGACGTGTGCGCGCAGAACCGAGTCTGCCATCGTAAGCCGGTTGCGGGCTGCCTGCGAAGCGACGGCCAGGATTTGTCGCGGGCGCCATCGAAGCGTCCAGCGTCCCGCTCAGCGCGATTCGGGAGTTGCCGCGGAGCAACTGGCCGTGCTGAATGGAGATCTGGGAGGGTGAGTAGCTGCCTTCAGCGCCAACTGAATCCAGATGCAACAGGCGAGGCTGGCCGGAACCGCCGGCCGCAGATGGCATTTCGACGGCCAGCTGCGTTGCCTTGAGCGCGCCCGCGATATGAGGCTTGATCAGAGAGCCGGTCCACGTTCCGTGAAAATCTGCCTGCCCCATAAAGGACACGGGCAGAGCCGCCGTCCCTTTCTTGCCATTGCGCTCCAGTCCCAGGCTGCGCAGAACGGAGTCGAACTCCGAAATGTTGCGCGATTGAAGGTCGACGGTGAGCGAAGACGAGCTCGTGACGGGGTAAGCACCCAGCGCGCCTCTCGCAATGAAATCGCTCGCGGGCAGGTGCAGCTCCAGGTTGCGCAAGTCGACTCCGCCATTGCGCTGTGTATACGTGGCATCAATGGCGCCGGCCGCAGGCGCCTCGCCTGCCGGAGCTTTCTGCAAAGGGCTCAGAGCAAGTGTGGAAGAGACGGCGATCGTGCGCACATCGCCGTTCGACCAGGTGGCAGTTGCCGGACCATCGACGCTGGCGGCAAAACCAAGCCGGCGATATTGCGTCGGGCAGACGATATCGAGAATCGTGTCGAGCGAGACGCCTTTGAAGTTGGCCGTGACCTTGCCGTTCATCGGGATGGAAATTACGGCCGGGTGGACAAGCACGTTGCGGGCCTGCCGCGATTCCTCGGACTCTGGAGACGTGATGGGCGACGTAATCTGCGCGGGAACGAATTTCGCTCCGGGAAGCCAGGGCTGGAGCGCGACCGAACCTTCGACCTGGCCGCCCTCGCGCAAACGGGCGACGACCTGGGTGATCAGGAGCTTTTCACCATCCGCGTCGATCCGCGCATCGAGGTTGACGCCCGTGGCGTTCATGCCCGCGCCGAGGTAAGAACCATCGTCCACGTGGACACTGCCGGTGATTTGAAAAGCTGGCACGTTGCCGCCTGCGGTGAGATGGAGATGAGCGATGCCTTCGGGCGAGTCGGCGTAGCCGGTGACGGGATCCAGGAGCCGCATATCGAGATCTCCGTCGATTTTCGCCTGCCAGCGCGGATGACTGAAATCATCGAGTGTTCCCGTGACTTGCAATACGTGGTCCTGGCCGCCACGGCTGTGCGCCGTGAGTTGCAGGCTGCGCAACCTGGCGCGATTGCGCTGGAGATCGAGGGCGAGCTGAAACTTTCCCTGCACCGGCGGAATTTGTTTTCGTGGCAACTGGCGAGCGAGAACAAGATCCTGGGCGGCGGCGTTGATGCGATAGCTCTCCGGCGCGCTGAATGACCAGGGCACGTAGACCATTTGCATTGAAACGTCGCGGGCAGTGAAGTCCAGTGGAAGATAGCGGTTTTGCGCATCGAAGGAGGCGGCGCGATCGTCGAAATCGACCGCTCCATATTCGACTACGATTTGATTCGCGCGCAGATCGAACAGCGTTTGCAGGGTAGACGTACCGTGCTGCTGAGGCCGCCGCGGACGCGGCTGATTGGTCGAGCCGTCGCGATAGACGATGAAATGCAGCCGGAGCTGGTCAATCTCGAGATTGCGCAGCGAAATATGCGGAGTGAACAAGCCCAGGATGCTCACGCGGACGCGCAGGCGGTCGATTTGGGCGTAAGGCGCTTCGCCGGGGTCCTCCGTGCCATGAATCACAACTCCGTCTGCTTCTGCTTCGAGATAAAGAAGACGCCAATGAAAGGAAGCAATCTGCGTGCGGCCGCCGGTAACGGTTTCAATTTGAGCGATGAGGCGCTCGCGAACCAGATTCTCGAATGCGGCAGAGCTGGCAATAAAGTAGGCTGCGACTGCCGCGAGGACGAGCAAAACCGCGGCCGACGCCAGGGAGAGCGGCAGGTGGCGAAGGAAAAAGCGGCGCAGACGCGTGCGCTTGCCGCGAGGAACGGGCTCGGGCGGGGGCGGTTGATCCGCGGAGATCGAAGGGGGGCGGCGATCGGTCATCGGTTCGCCTCTGTATTCGCAGCAGGGGCCGCGCCTGAGCTGGCAATTGGGTTCGCAGCAGGACTGGAGTTCTGGATCGCGCCGGACTCGAGCGACGGATCGAGAACCTCAACGTCTCCCTGCTCGCGCAGATTATCGAGCCACGCGTCGAAGAGGACATTCACTTGCTTCTCGAGCAGGATCTCCTGAATGCGCGGAGCCACCTGATCCAAGGCCGGAACGGTTTCGCCGGGAGCGTACTGCGGAAGCAGGATGTCGTGGTAGTAGCTCTCGATCTGCGGCGGCGAAATCTGTATGCCCTGGCGAAAACGCTGCTCGATGAAACTCAAAATCTCAAGCCGATAGCGGAGATAGGACTGGACGCGCTCCGGCGTGAGCGCGTGCGCGGCAAGAAATGCACTCCATCCGGCGTCAGTGGAGCAGTTTTGACGGACGCAGGCGGGGAGCTGCTGCCGGATCTCTGCGAGGCGGGCGTTGACTTCATCCTGCGAGGGTGCGATCGACTGCATGTCTTGCTCGCGAATCTGCTGTTCAATGAGGGCGCGGCTGATGAGCTGCTCGAGCGCGTGCTGGCGGGTGAGCGTTCCTTGGCCGGCGAGATTGGGATCGAGGACCGAGAGGCGAACTTCGTCGTCGATATCGCTGGCCAGGATGGCGTGATTGTTGACGACCGCGACAACACGATCGAGGATGGCGGGCGCAGAAGGCTGGACGGATTGAGCGGCGCAGAAAGCGCCCTGCGCTGAAAGAGACGCCGCGAGAAGGCACAATACGACGTGCCGATCCAACCACACGCCGTGCGGCGGCGAGGACGCCGCCACTACAGCCGGCCTGGAGACCGGCGCTACCTCACCGACAGCTCGAAAGCGAATTGGGGCGCGCATCTCCATCAGAAAGCCTGCCCGAGACTGAAAAAGAAGTTGATGTGCGGAGCCTGGCCAACGTACGGATCCGATTCGTATCCCGGAACACCGCTGGGATTGATGGCCGGCGTCGGAATGGAGTAGTTGATATTCACCGGGTAGATGGGCGGATTCAGGTTATAGCTTACGTCGAAGCGGATGGGCCCCACCGGCGTGTGGTAGCGAAGGCCAAGACCCAGCGCGTGCGAAAAGTCATTGAAGCTGCACAACCCCTGCTGTCCGGTCGACGTGTACGGCCCATTGGGCAGGTAGGTGGAAGCTTGTCCGGGGGTCGCCAGTTGACGGCAGGCACTGCTGTCGGGCTGGCGCACACGCAGAAAGCTGGCCCAGGCATCGCCGGCATTGGTGAAGACATTCCCCATGTCGTGAAAAACAACAAAGCTCACCGAGTTGCCCAGCAAAGGTAGCGTCGGCGGGGGCAGGCGAAGCTCGGTGCTGTTGGTCAGCGCGCCCGCGCCGCCGATCTGGAAACCGGTCTCGGGATCGCGCGGTCCTCCCGCGTTCTGCGAGAATCCGCGCAAGGATACGGGGCCGCCGGCGTAGAGGCGTTCGGGCAGCGGGATGATCCCGTTGGATCCACTGCCGAAGGTGCGAATCTGGCCATAGCGCGTGTTGCGGGCCACGACGAAACGCCCCTTGTCAAAGGCGTAATAGCTGGAGTTCGATGTGTCGATGCGGTTGAACTCGGCCTCCGCGCCAAAGAACCGGTCGGAGAGAAATTCCTGAAAGCTCAAATAGGTGCCGCGGCGGGCATCCATGGGAACATCGCGGGTGTCGCGAATCCAGGTGAATGCCGGGCCGCCCACGCGCGTTGCCGTCGACAGTTGCGAAATCTCTCCGGGATAAACCTGCAAGCTGCTGGCGGCCACTTTCACGCGGCGGAAATCCAGCTCGTAGATGAAGGTGTTGGCGCGGGAGAGCCATGAGCCGGTGTGGTTGAAATTCTGCGTAAAGCGGAAGGCTCCCTCGAGACGGGACGCGACGTAGGTTGAGACGTCGAGGCTGTTGGCGTAGCCGCCGGAAAAGGTGAAGGCAAAGTTGGGATTGCCCTCAAGGTGCGGCACCTGGTATTGGAAGCCGAGGCTTTGCTCAAGCAATCCGTAAGTGCCGCGGAGCGAAACCGATTGCTCGCGGCCAAAAAGAGCATTGCGCGTGATGTCGATGAGGACGCGGGGGCTGACGCCGGTTTTGCCGTTCGGATTGCAGGCGACGCCACCGGCCGTGGCGCCGGCGCAGTTGTTCTGCGGCTGGCCGGTCTGGGCCTCGAATCCACCTCCGAGGGTGAGCGTTAAGCGCCGCGCTTCGACGGTCTGCAGCAGAATCGTCTTGCGCATGGAGGCTCCGTCGGGGTTTTCAACGGCGGCATTCACTTCATTGAAAAGGGCGAAGTCATACAGGTTGCGCTGCGTGTCAGTAAGCGCGGTCTGATTCAGTGGATCTCCCGCGTGAATCGTGATGGCGCGGGCTACGGTCTGCGGACGCGTGTATTCGAGGCCGGTGAGGATGACGTCGCGGACAAAGAGCTGTTCCCCTTCATTGACCTGGTAGACAATGTCAATTTTGTTGGCATCGGAAGGCTCCGGCTGCTGGGCTACGGTCACCGTCACCTGATCGAAGCCGCGGCTGTAATAAGCGGTGATGATCGCGTCACGGTCACCACTCAGGTTACGCGGTGAAAGCATCTGGCCCGGCGTGGTGTTCATGAGCGCGGTGAGTGTCGCTGTGGCAATGTGGCCGTTGCCTTCAATGGCCAGCGTTCCCACGCGCAACTGCGGACCTTCCGCGATGTGGTATGTCACGTCGAGCGGGGCGGTCTGCACGGCGCCGGCTTGCGTGATGCCCGGGGCGGGATGATCGGCCACGACCGTCTCTGGCGTGCTGGTCTCCGGCGTGACTTTCACCTGCGAGAACCCGTTGTTCTGATAAACGCCCTGGAGCGCGTTCACATCCGACGACACAAGTGCCTGGCTGTAGATTCCATGCCGGTCGAGAGCGCTGGCGCCCCGGACACCGACTAAGTCCATGAGCGTGGCGGTCGAGAAGAAGTGGTTCCCGTCAATGGAAACCTTCTCCACGCGGCGGCGCGGGCCAAGCTGAACGGTAAAGAGGATTTCCACCCGATTGCTTTCCGGTGACTGAATCCGGTGATCGACCTTGGCGTCAAAGTAGCCCAGGCGCTGAAAGTAGTCGCGCAAGCGGCGGTTGCCCTCGTTGAGCAGATCCTCGTCGACGCTGCCTTCTTCAAAAATGGGGACGAGATGCTTGACGCGATCGGCATCGATCGAAGCGCCCTCGACTTCGACCTTGACGATGGGGCCGCGATTGGCGGTGAAACGATAATCGACGGATTTGGTTGCGCTGTCATATTGCGCGGACTCGAGCTTTACATCGGCCTCAAGACGGCCCTGCTTCTGGAACTCGCGCAGAACGCCATCGAGGGCGCGATTGACGGTGTCATGGTCGACATGAGCGCCAATGCGCAGCCCGGCGTGGCGGCGGAATGTTTCGAGGCTCATCCCGGAGTCGCCGGTGACTGTCACCTTCCCCACGCGCGCCCTTATTCCCGAAACCACGCGAAACGCGACATCGGCGAGCTGTTGATCGGGGTGGGGCTTTATGGTCTGTGTAATTGCCGCACCAAAATAGCCGTTCTGCTCGAGCGACGTGCGCATCTGGTCCACTGCGCGAAGCATTTTGCTCTGCGTCAGGCGAGTTCCGGGCCGAAGCTGGCTGGCCCGCTGCAACTGCGTGTTCATCGATGCGCCGGTGGCTCCGTCCACGCCGACTGTCCCGATGAAGGTTCGCGGAGTGCCGACGAAGGTCAGCGCCACACCTCCGGGTTGGCGCGAACCCTCGACCTCGACCGTGTCATAGAGCCCGCTTGCATAGAGCTGCCGGAGGCTCTTCTTGATGTTCTCGGCAGTGAGCGGCGCACCTTCCGCCTGGGCCAGGTGGCCGGGGAGGGGTGCCAGGCGGTCGTCGGGAATGCCTTGAAAGGAGATGCCCACGACCCGCAAACCTTCCATCGCGAGCATGGGATCGCCGGCGGAATCTGGATTCACGGATCGCTGCGGATCGGCTGTAGGGGGCGCGCTCTGGCCAGCTTCGGGAACGGCGGCCGGTTCCTGGCTTCGCAGAGCCGCCGGCAACACTGCAAGGCAAAAAAGAATCGTCGTGAAGATCGCCTTGCGTCGCAATCTGTACGCAGAGTGCAGGATCGACCGAATGCGGAAGCAAGATCGCCCTGGTCCATAACGCTTTTGCCTGGCGGCACGATGATCCAATTCGCTGACTGCGGCACCGCATGCCACTTGCCGCCAAAGGTCAGAAGCAGCGCCGCATCTTTCCGTCAGCTTTGTCTTGAAGACCATATCTTAAAGAGTGCAGTGGAACCGAGAGCCTGTTCTTAGCATCCCAGCGCAAAGCGGGAGCGGCTCAACACGCGCTCTCGACGGGCGTCGGCCTGTAGAGTGCATCAACCTTGGTGTTTTTATGCGAGCCCAGCCAACCTTAGCTGCCTAACTTTATACTAACCAGTAAGGAAGCTGCGGCAAAACCAGAGTAAGTCTGCTTCGTTTGGCATCTAACTAGGTAGGCGCGATTGTGGCGCCTGTGCGCAATGCCTCACTGTACGGACCCCGATTTACAAGGCCGGTTGCGGTGCGCATGCAACGGCGGGCGCGGAATTCCCGCAATAGATGGGAATCCGGGCACGAGAACCTCCATCCCGGAAGGGCCGATGCAGACTTTTCTTATCTCGCGCAAGGATTCAACTCGAGAGCAATTCTGAAGGAAATGCATGCCCAATTCTTCTTCCCCCACGCAAGCGCCCAAAGAAGCCACGGCGCAAGGACGAACGGCTTCACGACCGGCCAACCCGGCGGACGCCGAAGTTTTAACGCGCGCTCAGGCAGGCGATCACGAGGCCTTTGCGCAACTTTATTCTTTGCATAAGCGGCGCATCTACTCGCTCTGCCTGCGCATGGTGGGCAATGTCGCCGAAGCCGAGGACCTGACACAGGAAGCGTTTTTGCAACTGCACCGCAAGATCGCCACTTTCCGGGGCGATTCGGCTTTCTCAACGTGGCTGCACCGGCTGGCCATCAACGTGGTGCTGATGCAGTTGCGCAAGAAGGGGCTTTCCCTGATCTCGCTGGACGAGGCCATGGAGCCATCGCCGGAAGAGGGTCCAAGCCGGAGCTTTGGCGCGCCTGACCTTACGTTGAGCGGAGCCATCGACCGCCTGGCGCTGGAGCGGGCGGTGGCCGATTTGCCCACTGGATACAGGTTGATTTTTATCCTTCACGATGTCGAGGGTTTTGAGCATAATGAGATTGCCTCGATGCTGGACTGCTCGATCGGTAACAGCAAGTCGCAATTGCACAAGGCGCGACTGAAGCTGCGCGATGCGCTGCGCAGCCAGAAACGCCCGGAGGAACGGCCATGATGGGCGATGCCGGCAAAATGAGCTGCGAGGAGTTTCAGGCGCAACTGCCCGAGCTGATTGGCTCCGGGGTGGATGTGTCCGCTCATCCTCATCTTGAGAGTCTGCGATCGGTGCCGCGCCTTACTGGCTGAGCTGGAAACGATCGCCGAAGCGGCACGCCAATTGTTCCCCACGGTCGAGCCCCCGGACGAAGTCTGGCAACACATCGAGTCGGCGATCAGGCGCGAAGGCCAATAAAGCCGATCATGAGCGGCAGGCCTCGCGGCCGGGAGGAATTATCCCGAGCCGAGAGCCGGTTTTGCTCACATTGCAGTGTCTTTCGCCGATAGACCCCACGAACGGGTGCGCGCCGCCCGGCCTTAGTGGAGGTAACCCTTTGAGGAATCAACGCCCATCGGCTCCAGGAGTGGGTGCCTGCGTGCTCAGCTACCGGCGTAGGCGGGGTAAGAAAGGTGTGGGCTGGAACCCCGCCAAGAGCCAGCACGTAAGACAAGTCATCCAACGATCCGTCGAGGATGGGCGTGGAGGCGGAACTTGCAACTTTTGCAGCGTTTGAGCTATCTAATGAAGGAATCTTGACACGAGGACACTCAATGCAGAACCAGCCAGCCGTACCCCAAAATGAAGCTTCAAGCCAGAACCCCAATGGAATCCGGAGAATTCCGGTGTTGCCGGTGCGCGACACAGTGCTGTTTCCCCACGCGGTGCTGCCGCTCACGGTGGGCCGCGAAAGCTCGATCCAACTGATTGAGTCGCTGGGCGAGGAGCGCGCCATTGTGGTGACGGCGCAACTGGACCCGCGGCTGGACGCCCCCAAGCCGGCTGACCTGCACACGGTGGGAACACTGGCGACGGTGCACAAGATTGTGCGCATGCCCAATCAGAGCCGTTTTGTGTTTACGGAGGGAGTGAGCCGGGTGCGGCTGGTAGGGTTCGTCCAATCGGAGCCGTACATGGTGGCCGAAGTGGAGACTCTGGAGGAGCTGGCGCCTGCTACTTCGCCTGAGTTTGAGGCGTTGGTGCGCAACGTGGTTGGGCAATTCCAGCAGATCGTCACCGAGTCGCCCACACTTTCAGACGAGTTGAGGACCATCGCCGCGAACATTGACGAACCGGCGAAGCTGGTGGATTTTGTTGCTTCCTCCCTGCCCTTCCTGACCACCGACGACAAGCAGCAGTTGCTGGAGACGCCGGGCATCGCGGATCGGCTGGAGCAACTGAACAAGCTTCTGGCAAAGGAGATCGAGGTGCAGCAGTTGCGCACCAAGATCCAGACCGAAGTACAGGACCAGGTGCAGCAGTCGCAGCGCGACTACTACCTGCGCGAACAGCTTAAGGCCATCCAGAAGGAGCTGGGCGAGCAGGACGAAGGTCAGCGCGACATCGAGGAATTGAAACAGAAGATTGAAGCCGCGGGCATGCCCGAGGACGTAAAGAAAGAGGCCCTCAAAGAACTGGGTCGGCTGCAGCGGATGTCGCCAATGGCGGCAGACTATGGCCTCACGCGCAACTACATCGAGTGGCTGGCAGTGCTGCCATGGACCAAGAGCTCCGGATCGAAGATCGATATCGGCAAGGCTAAGGAAATCCTCGACGAGGATCACTACGAGCTGAAAAAGGTGAAGGACAGAATTCTGGACTACCTCAGCGTGTTGGAGCTGAAGCCCGACATGAAGGGGCCGATTCTGTGCTTTGTGGGGCCGCCGGGAGTGGGCAAAACCAGCCTCGGCCGCTCAATTGCACGCGCGCTGGGGCGCAAATTCCAGCGCATCTCGCTCGGCGGCATGCATGACGAGGCGGAGCTTCGCGGCCACCGCAGAACCTACATCGGCGCTTTGCCGGGACAAATTATCCAGAGCATTCGCCGGGCGGAAACCAACGACCCGGTGATCATGCTGGATGAAGTGGACAAGCTGGGACGCGACTTCCGCGGCGATCCCGCATCGGCGCTGCTGGAGGTCCTTGATCCGGCGCAAAACAACACGTTCCGCGACAACTATCTCGACGTGCCGTTCGATCTGTCGAAGGTGTTGTTCATCTGCACGGCGAACATGCTGGACACGGTGCCTCCGCCGCTGATCGACCGCATGGAGATCATTCCATTGCAAGGCTACAGCGAGGAGGAGAAGGTCCACATCGCGAAGCAGTACCTGATTCCGCGCCAGATCAAGGAAAACGGGATCACGGCGGAGCAGATTGATTTTCCGGAAGACTCGGTTCGCTACATCATCCGCCACTACACGCGCGAGGCAGGCGTGAGGAAGCTGGAACAGACGATCGGGACGGTTTGCCGCAAGGAGGCACGCCGCGTGGTGGAAGGCCATGCGGAGAAGCTGGTCGTTACCCGGGAGACGCTGAAGGAGTTCCTCGGCGGCATTCAGGTGCGCGTCGAGACCGAGGTAGCAGAGCGGGTGAAGCGGCCCGGCGTAGCCGTGGGTCTGGCATGGACACCGGCCGGCGGCGACATCCTTTTCATCGAAGCCAACAAGATGAAGGGCAAGGGCGGATTTACGATGACGGGGCAGATCGGCGAGGTGATGCAGGAATCCATGCAGGCCGCGCTGACCTGGGTGCGCTCGAACGCCGCGCGCCTCGGGCTGGCCGAGGACTTTACCAAGGAGATGGACCTGCACATTCACGTGCCGGCAGGCGCCATTCCCAAGGATGGGCCTTCGGCGGGTGTCACCATGGCCACGGTGCTGGCGTCACTCTTGACCGATACGCCCGTGCGGCCGCTGACGGCCATGACCGGCGAGATCACGCTCAGCGGCAACGTGCTGCCGGTGGGCGGAATCAAGGAGAAGTTCCTGGCGGCGCGCCGGGCCGGAGTTAACACTGTCATTCTGCCGGCGGAAAACCGCCAGAATGTCGAAGAGGATCTCACGCCCGACATGATCGAGGGCGTCAAGATCCACTACGCCAGCGAAATCGAGGACGTGCTGGAAGTGGCATTGCCGCTGCTTGTGACAAAGCCGCAACTGCAACCAGCCCCCGTGATCCGGGCCGCGAGCGCTGCTGGGGCTGCGGCTTAAACTTTTCGGAATTTTGTGCGAGCAGGCCGGCGAAACTGCCGGCCTTTCTTTTATTGAACGAATCTCTGGGCTAGTCCCGTTCTGCGCCTGAGCGCTCATTCCTTCGCCAGGAATCTTTGCTGCCTGAACTGCCATCGACGCAACCCCTGATCTCAGGCAGCTACGTCTAAGCTGTAGAGCGATATTCTTTCTCTAACCATGCATGTACGCGTATTTGCCTTTGGGATTTTGAAGGAGTGGCTGGGCCCCGATGCCGCTGAGATCGAGCTGCCAGAGGGCTCGACGGTGGGGTCGCTGCTCGAGCATCTGCGCGCCCGGTTGCCGGACCGCGCACCAAAACAGGCGCTCAGAGGCATTGCGGTGGGTGTGAATGCAGAATATGCCCAGGCTGCGCACATTCTGCATGACGGCGATGAAGTCGGGTTGCTGCCGCCGGTTTCCGGCGGGACTGCGCGGCCGGCGAACCCTTTGGATGAGAGACGTGGCGAGGAAGGCGTCTCAGTCGCGCTGACTCGCGAATCAATCAATGCGGACAGGATTATTGCTTTGGCCAAGAGCGGCGAAGACGGCGCGGTGGTGGTGTTTGACGGAATCGTGCGCAATCATTCGCGCGGACGCCGGACACTGCACCTGGACTACGAAGCCTATGACGAGATGGCAGTGAATCAGATGCGGGAGCTGGGCAAGAAAGCGCGCGAGCGATTCGGCGTTAACCAGGTGACGATGGTTCATCGGCTGGGACGGCTGGAGATTGGCGAGACCAGCGTGCTGATCGTCGTTGCCAGCGCGCATCGTTCGGCTGCCTTTGAGGCCTGCCGCTGGCTGATCGACACCGTCAAGCAGACTGTGCCCATCTGGAAAAAAGAGACGTTTGCCGACGGCGCGGTGTGGGCGCCGGGAGAGCCGTTTCCCGGCGAATTGGCGATCGACGTCGCGGAGGCGCCGCATGAAGGCTAGATGGAACAGCCTTGGCGGCGCGTGGGCAATGGCCGGTTTCGCCGCGATGATGGCGCTGGCTCCGGCGGCGATGGCGGCGCAGGAGGCCACGTTCCACGTTGACGTGAAGTTGGTGAACATCTTCGTCAACGTGACCGACAAGAATGGGGCGATTGTCGGCGGCCTCAACCAGGACGATTTTGCGGTGTTCGAGGACGACCGGCAGCAGCAGATCGCGGTGTTCGAGCGAAATACGAATGTGCCGCTCAATCTTACGCTGGCCATCGATACATCGGGGAGTGTGCGCAAGGATCTGGACGAAGAGGCGAACGCGGCGCGGCACTTCGCGCACGATATTGTGCAATCGAAGGACCAGATGAGCGTGCTCGAATTTGCCACGGACGTAACCGAGTTGACCGGATTCACGAACAACCTGTCGCAGATCGATCACGCCGTCAGTGCGCTGCGCGCCGATTGGGCGACGGCGCTCTATGATGCCGTCGTTCTGGGTTCGCAGGGTCTGGGCAAGCGGGATGGGCGCAAAGTGCTGGTGCTGGTGTCGGACGGAGACGATACGGCCAAGTCCTCGACCTATGCGCAGGCACTGGAGGCGGCGTTGCGCAATGAGGTGATGATTTATTCGCTGATCGACGTGCCCATTGAGGCCAGCGCCGGGCGCGACCTGGGCGGCGAACACGCGCTGATCACACTTTCAGAAGAAACCGGCGGAAAGTACTTTTACGTGGGCGAGGGCGGGCTGGACAAGGCCTTCGCCAAGGTGAGCGACGACCTGCGCACGCAGTATTTGATCGGCTACTACCCGAAGAATCAGGAGCTTGGAAAGAGCTTTCATCGGGTGGTAGTGACGATTCCGCGCGCGGCAGCGGACGAATTCAACGTGCGCAACAAGACCGGCTACTACGCTGACTCCAAGGCCAAAGACGACTGACGGGGCTGCGCTTCGGACACCTGGCACCGGAAACCTCACACCCGGCGCCAGACTTGCATCTAAAATGGCAATATGACCTCTCCATTGTCGTCTCGCCGACGCTCCAAGACGCCTCCGCCGGGCGAGACCGGCCAGGAGGGTCTCTACCTGCGTTCATTGAGCGATCGCCAGGTGATTGTGAACATCAAGCTGCGCGACGGCGAAACGGTGCGCGGATGGATCGAATACTTCGACGACTCCATGCTGCGGCTCACGCGCGAGGGTCAGCCCAACCTGTTCATCTACAAGAATCAGATCCGCACCATCACCGAGGCAGGCCGGCGGCGAGTGACTCGCTATGAAGCCGCAGACGGCCATGGATCGGACGGGCACGGGCCGGACGGAGACGGACGGCATGGGGCGGGACAGTGACGCGCGCAGCGGAGCCGGCGATTGCGCAAAACCTCAGATACATTCCCAAGGCTGCCGAGATTGCGCGCGAGGCAGGTGCGCGCCTGCGCGAATTATATGCGCAGGGTGTAGAGACCGAGTACAAGGGCGACGTGGACATTGTGACCGTGGCCGACCGCACGGTGGAGAAACTGATCCGTACACGACTGGGCGAGGTATTTCCGGATCACGGCGTTTACGGCGAAGAGGGCACTCGCGAGCGCATGGAAGGCGAGTTCCGCTGGTACGTGGACCCGCTGGATGGGACCACGAATTTCGCTCACGGATTTCCGCAATTCTGCGTGTCGATGGGCCTTGAGCACCGTGTGCCCGGCGTGAAAACCGGCGAGGACGGAACGCTGGTGGCCGCCGTAATCTACGATCCGCTTCGCGATGAGATGTTCACCGCCGAACGCGGGCAGGGAGCGCAATTGAACGGGAAGCCAGCGAAGGTTTCGCGCACGCCGGAGCTGGCCGAGGCGCTGCTCGCGACTGGCTTTCCGAGCCGCAAGCGGCATGCGAGCCCGAATGTTCACTTTTACCAGGAATTCACTCTGCGCTCGCACGGGGTGCGGCGGGCGGGATCTGCGGCGCTCGATCTCGCTTACGTGGCTTGCGGACGCATGGACGCGTTCTGGGAGTTCAATCTGAATCCGTGGGACACGGCAGCCGGAATCCTGCTGGTGGAAGAAGCCGGCGGACGGGTGACGGACTTCGCAGGCCGCCGGTTCCAGCTCAAGAGCGACGAAATCCTGGCCTCGAACGGGCTCATTCACGAGGAACTGATCGGGCTCTTTGGCGACATGTTTGCCGGGCGCGATCTCGCGCCGATTCCAACGCCGGAACAGTTTGCGCGAAACAGGGAACGAGGGAACAAGGGAGCAAGGGACCGAGAAAGCTGATGAACCTCCATTGGGCCGTGATGAGTTGGCCAGTCGTTTTCCTGCAAACTTCAGCGAACTTGTTCTTACGCCCCTTTGGGGCTGCGTTCTCGAACCGCAACTCCTGACCCCAGGCTCACGCCTGGGGCTACCGTCTTTTGCCCGCCTCGCGGGCTTGCTCCGTCGGTCGCTGCGCTCCTTGTTGCCTTGTTCCCTCGGTCCCTTGGTTTCTGCTTTTTCCTTTCCCGCATGGCAAAACGCGGGCCAAACAGTGGAAGTCAGGCTGCGGGGCCGTATGCTACTATCAGCGTCGTAAAGATCAGAGCGGATCTCGAGCGCGAGGCCGCAGGAATCTCCGGAGAGAGCAGAGATGGCATACGTCATTGCAGAACCCTGTATCGGCACCAAGGACACCGCCTGTGTGGACGCCTGTCCCGTCGATTGCATCCACCCCAAGAAGGATGAAGCCGGTCACGGCGAGGCCGATCAGCTATTCATCGACCCGGTCGAGTGTATCGACTGCGGCGCCTGCGTGCCGGTTTGCCCGGTGTCGGCGATTTTTGCGCAGGACGACCTGCCGGAAAAGTGGGCCCACTTCACGGAGAAGAACGCCGCGCATTACGGCCGCTAGAAGGCTGAGCGTCAGCTCGTAGAAAGTTCTCCCAGAACGCGCATCCCGGTTGCCGGAATGCGCGTTTGTGTCTCGGTCAGGATCCTCGTCCCGCCACGATCCAGGGTGCCCCATCCAAGCTTCGCTTGGGTGGGGTAGCAAGAACTCAGACGCTCCTTCGTTTCGACAGAATTGGTTTGCCCCCAGCCACGTCGGCCGCGGCGAGAGACTCGGGATCGCACAAGCCCCCAACCGCCCCGCCAAACCCTACTTCGCCACTTCTGCCAGCAGCGCTTCCGCCCGGTGCAGCGCGTCGCGCCGTTTCTGCTTCTCGCTCTCGATGTCTGCCGGAGCCCACGTCGAGCCGCCGATCCGCCGCGACGTGTCGCTGAGCCGCTGCTCGAATTCCTTGTCCAGCCCCGCCACATCGGCGTTCGCCTTTGCCACCTGCTCGTGGAAATGTTTCAGCGCGCCATCGATCCGATCGGGGTAGTAGCTGATCAGGTCGCCGGTCTGCAGCGCATCCCTGAGCGCAATCGACGGACCCGCCACGGGCCCCGTCTGCTGCAGCGCATCTTCAACCCCGCGCAGCCGCGTCATCGCGCCCGCAAATCCATCGAGTTCATCGCGCCGCGCAACCCGGCCGTTCGCGCGCTGCACCACGACAACCATTTTCGCGGCCACGCTGCTCGCAGGCACTGGAATCACCGTCGTCAGCGTATTTCCCTCAAACCTCCACCCTCCCGGTTCACCCGGCTTTGCGAATCCCACGGCCTTCCCGTTTACCGTCACGCTGGCCGGCGGCCAATCCGCCGGCAGCCGCACTTCGTAGCCGCGCGTCTTCAGCATTCCCGGAAAGCTGCCCTCCACCGGTCCAATCTCCACGCGCAGCGTGTCGCCATTCTCGGTGGCCTTGATCGGCGTGCGCGCAAACACGCCCTTCTGATATTCGACCGACACGCCCGAATCTTCGTAGACCGAATAGCTCGACGTCGCGCCCGGCGCCAGCGGCCACACGTTTACAATCAGCGGATCGACCGGCTTCTCGCCCGTATGCAGCATCGCCGGCTGCATGGGCACAATTGCGCCCGTACGCACATACACAGGAATCTGGTCGATGGTGAAGTTGCGTTGCACCGTCGTCGGCCCCGCAAAATGTTTTCCCGTGGGCCGCTCGATCCACTCGCCCTTCGGCAGCCAGACCTGCTCCGTCGCCAGCCCCGAAATCTTGTCGGCCGGCGCGGTCACGGGGCTCACGATCATTTGATCGCCAAACAGGTACTCGTTCTTGCTGGTGTATGCCGCAGTCTCTTCTGGCCAGTCGTAATAAAGCGGCCTGAAAAACGCGACTCCCGTGTCATACGTCCGCCGCGCCTCCGTGTAGAGATACGGCTGCATCGCCTCGCGCAGTTGGTAAGCGTTGCGCATTACCTCTGAATACGGCTCGGGATACGCCCAGATGCGCCGCTCCGAGTCCGGATTCTTCGTCGTGTGCGTGCGCAGAATCGGGCTGAAGATGCCGAACTGAATCCAGCGCGTGTAGAGCTCGGGATCGACCGCGCCCGGCATGTGTCCGCCGATGTCGTGGCTCCAGAAGGCATAGCCGACGTTGGCTGCCGTTGCCGTAAACCACGGCTGAAACGCGAGCGAATCCCACACGGAAATCGTGTCACCCGAGAAGCCAATCTCGTAGCGATGATTCCCCAGCCCTCCCCAGCGATGAAACAGGAGCGGCCGCTTGCCTTCGCGCTGCTGATCGGTGAAGTGAACGTAGTTCAGCCACCACGTCGGATTCACGCCTGGCAAATCGGTCGTCGACTGCTGCTGCCAATCGAGCCACCAAAAGTCGACTCCCTGTTTTTCCAGCGGATGCAGCACCAGGTCCAAATAATTCGTCGCCCATTTCTTGTCGGTCGGATCGAATGGAATGTATTTCTTCGTCGCCGGATCGATTCCCATCGCGCGCGCCATCGCTGGATACGCCTGTTCCCACGGCTGAATCCCTGACGCCGGATGCAAATTCATCGTTGTCTTCAGCCCATCTTCGTGCAGCTTTTTCAGGAACGCGTCGGGATCGGGAAACAGAACCTTGTTCCACGTGTATCCCGTCCATCCCAGCATTTGTCCCGATTGATCCACCGCGCCCATTGCCCGCAACTGCTCATCGCTCATGTGCCAGTCCATGTCGATCACCAGAACATCGAGCGGCGTGTCATTCTCCCTGAAGTCCTTCACCAGTTCGTCGAACTGCTCGTCGGAATACGCCCAGTAGCGCGACCACCACACCCCGAATGCGAATCGCGGAGGGAGAGGAATCCGCCCCGCCACGCGCACAAAATCACCGAGCGCCTGCTTGTAGTCGTGTCCGTAACCGAAGAAATACCAATCGACATACGCCCCGGGCTTCTCATTCGCCGGCCGTTCCATCACCCACGGCCACTCGCTCTTTTCGCCATTCAGAAACCGGAAGTCCGCCGAATCGAACAGCGGCCGCGTCGAATCATCCACCAGCACCCATCCATCGCGCGACACCAGCCCCTGCCCAATCGGCTCCGCAGTCTTCGATCCCCGCGCTGTATCCAGAGTGCGCGTGGTGCCTTGCAGGTTGCCGGTGTCAGCATCGCCGGGATGCCAGACCACCTGCTTGCCATCGAGGGTGAACGTGATCGAGAGATTTTCGGGCGTAAAGCCCTTCGTGTCGGCTCCCGGCGCGCCGGCCAAATAGTAGGTGAGCTTCAATTCGCTTGTGCTGATGGTCAGTTGTTGACTGCCGTTCATTCCCATCACCGAGTGCTCAAACTTCGGCACCGGCAGCCGTCGATTGATGAACACAAACGACGCGTGGTCCTCGAATTTCCCGTCCGCCGACCACTCCATCCGAATCAACTGCGGCGTCAGCACGGTAAATCGAGCGTGGCCAACCGTCACCACCGCTTTGGGATCAGCCACCGGATCGTCTACCGGCAGAACCCCTCGCTCACTCACCTTTGGCGCCGCCGCCGCGCCGGCCGGCCCCTGCGCTGCCTGCGCCCGCGCCAACGACGCGCCGCCGCATCCGATCACCGTAGCCGCAATTGCAATCCATCCCCAAGAGACACGCACGCTGGCCCCCATTCTTTCTCCATCGGGAAGGGTACCACCGCTCGGGGATTCCGCGCGCTATGCCATCTGCGCTGCTCTCGTCGCAAGAGCAGAGCCGCTTGGCGCTTTCATTGGGTGAGCGAGAAAACCACGTTGATCGTAGTCTGAACTTCTGTGGGCTCGTTGTTCACCAGGAAGGGTCTGTAGCGCCAGGTGCGCGCGCAATTCACGGCAGCCTGCCGCAACTCAACCGGCCCGCTCACCGGGCGTACATTCTTCACGGTGCCGTCCTTCGTGATGATGGCTTGCAACTCCACAGTGCCGGTGATACCGGCTGCCTTCGCGGCCGGCGGGTAGATCGGAATACTCGACTCCATCAGCTGTCCAGCCGCCGCATCTGCTGAAACCGGGACGGCACTGGATGCCGCGTCACGACCGGAAGCCTCACTGGTTCCAACAGCGGCGCTCGTCCTGCCGCCCGGTTCGCCCGCATCGGCTCGAGCAGAGTGCGCAGGAGCAGCCGCGCCCTCCTCCGGATGCTGGATGCTGCCCCGGGGCGTGTCACTCGACACGATCGGCTGGCCGCCTGTGGTTTCCGTCTGGGCTGCGGTCGGCGTGGATGCCGTCTTGCTGTTGCCCGTTCCGCTGCTCTGCGGCGGTTGTGTTCCGTCGCCTGTTGAGGTTTGGCTGATCGTGATCTTCACCTGATGCGATGGGTCCTGTGAGTTCGATTGCGGCTGAGCATCGGGGGCCGTTGAAGCCGGCTGGGCTGTTTGATGCTTATGGAACGGGTCTCCCGAGCGCGCCATGTCAACGAGGAATGCGAGCACACATAGCAATGGAATCGCCGCCGCGACCGAAGCGATCGTCCACCACTTGTTCGCTTTCTTCTTCCCTCGCCCCTCTTCGATATCGGATTGAAACATCCCGAAGAGAGGCCTCTCCTCCTGAGAAGCTTCCCCGGCCAGCGGCGCAGATCGAAACCCTTCATCATCGTGGGCGGAGATGGGGAATTCATTCTCCGCATCGCCGGCTTCTCGCGTATCCGCGAAAAGATGGGGCAGTTCATCGGATTCGCCGGCATCTGTCGCCGCAGGCTCTGCACCGACGCCAGAAGCAGGCGGACTCGGCAAAGCTTCCTTGAACAGCGGAGCAACCATCGGAAGCTCCTCGACGATGAGCGTTACGGCGGCACGCGTCCCGGCGTAATTCACCTCGTCCTCTGGCGTGAAGATGACGGACAGCTCGTGCTCTCCCGGTGGCAACACGTCTCCAGGAGCGGGAACGTAGAGAAAAGACCCAGGCACCGAGGACCTGGCACCCAACTGCTCTTCGCCCAGAGCCGTTCCATAAGAAACCGGGTGGGGGCTCGGCCAGGTAATTGTTGCGGGGACGGATTCGATCACTGTGAGCGGTACGCTGGCCTGCACGGGTGTGTAGTTCACCTGATCGATGGGGGTGAAATTCACCAAAAGCGTGTGAGCGCCGGCCCCGGGCTGCTCGCCCGCCGCGGGACTGTAGACGAAACTTCCCGGGACGGAAGCTTTGGCGTTGAGCTGCGCTGGCCCGATCGGCGTCGTGTTGTTGATCGGGTCAGGCGCGGGCCAACTGATGGATGGAGTTGCCTTGGCGACGCGAAGCGGTACCGTAGCTTGCGCCGGCGCGTATTCAGACGGATTCGACGGCGTGAAGACCACAGACAGTATGTGTTCGCCCGTCGAGAGCATCGCCCCCGGGCCGGGATTGTACACGAAAGTTCCCGGCACCGATGCGGTCGCGTTCAGTTGAGCATCGCTCAAGGCAGTGCCGTAATGGATCGGTTGCGGCGCCGGCCATTCAATCTCCGGCGCCACGGTGATCTTGGGAAGCGCCCGCGACTGAATCTGAACTGCCTGATTCTGATCTGCATGGGTAGTTTTGTCTGGCGAATCACCATTTTGAGTCAGGCGCGCAATCTCAATCGCGACATTGTGGTGGCCGCCTGCAGCGCGGGCCAGTTCCAGCAGTGCGTGGCAAGCCTCTTCAACACTCTGATTCTGGTTGGCCAATACGCGGTCAATCTCCGGTTCCGATACAGATCGCCAGAGACCGCTGGAGCAGAGCAGGAGGGTATCGCCTGCTTCGAGCTCGATTTCGCTCGTTGCTACCTTGACGTTGAGCCCCTGTCCCAGGTACGGCGTCCGCGTCGATGGATCGGGATGCGGCTCTTCAGGTTGTGCCGTCATCCTTTTGCAGTCCTGCATATCCGGCTCTGCGGAAGCGCCGCCCGTGAGCAGTGTGAGCTCCCGTTTGCCCGCCAGGTACGCGCGACTGTCGCCGACATGGCCGATGGTCACATGTGCCCGATCGGTATCCATGCGCAGCAGTGCCACCACCACAGCCACGTCCGTGCAGCTACGGCGCCCCTCCGGCAGTGTCGATGCTTCTATAAGCTCCGTGTTCGCCTGGCGTACTGCTTCCTCCAACGCGATCTCCGGAGGGAAAAACGCCAGCATGCCCGCAACCCGGGACGAGATGATATCCACCGCCATCCGCGAGGCCTGGCTACCTCCGGCGGCGTCGCCTGCCGCATCTGCAACCACCAGGAGATCACCGAACTTCGTGCTCGCGTGATGCACTATCCCTTGATTTTCTTCGCGCACTCTTCCGCGATCGGTCTGGCCTGCAATGCTGGCTCTTACCAAATCCGGAATTTCTGCGACATTCATAAAGAAAACCTGCAATCTCCTGGTCTGTTGCTGTCGCTGCTCACTCACTCTAGTGACAGAAGCAGCGACTTCGCTTCAACGACTTGGAAAGATTATCTTGCAACCGCGCCGCTATTTTCGGAAAGAAACACGAAAAACCGGCAACTTTTCGGTTCCCTCGCAAGGTCTGTTGGGAACCTACTGAGCTTTTTGAAGTTGCGCCATCATACCGCAGTGTCAAATGAGAGACTCTGCCGGATTGAATCTTCTAGCTATATTTCAATCTGTTTCGAGTTTGCTTCTTTCACACCTATCTTGCCGGTTCTTTCGATGCCGGACCGCTTTCCCCAGGTTGTTCCGCGGGGCCGGCGCACCGGCCTGCGACAGCGCTTCACGCCGCAGTTCCTTTCTAGAATGGACTCCAGCTGAATAGGACCAATGCCCCGGGAGGATGGGCCGGCCGAAGGAGCGCAAAAGCTGACCTCTGAAAGCCGGGAGCCTAAGCCTCAACCTCGCTCATCGCCGCTATGATGAACTCAACACATGCGTTTCCCAACGCGCACCATGACGCCCTCCATCTTCATCTCGGCAGGCGAAGCCAGCGGTGAGGCTCTACGGCGCCCTGCTGGCCTCGGCGCTCCGCTCGCATCTTCCCTCCGCCGAACTCGCCGGAATGGGTGGCCCGCGCATGGCTGCTGCCGGCGTCAAGCTCATCGTCCGCGCTGAAGACGTGGCCGTCATGGGCCTCACTGAGGTTGTCCTGCACCTGCCCCGCATCTACCGCGAGTTCCGCAAGCTCAAGCGCGCCATTCGCGAGCACCCGCCCACCGTCGCCGTCCTCATCGACTTCCCGGAAATCAACTTCCGTCTCGCACGCGAGTTCCACCGCCTCGGTGTTCCCGTTAATTACTTCGTCAGCCCGCAGCTCTGGGCATGGAAACAGCACCGCATCAAGCTCGTCCGCGAGCACGTCCGCCGCATGCTGGTGATCTTTCCCTTCGAGGAGGCTTACTACCGCGACCTTGGCGTTGACGCCGAATTCGTCGGCCACCCCCTTGCCGATCTGCCGCTGCCCTCCATCACCCGCGAGCAGTTTGCCGCCGAAAACCATCTCGACCCGGCCCGCACCTGGATCGGTTTGCTCCCCGGCAGCCGCCTGCGCGAAATTGAGGCTCACCTCCCGCAACTGCTTTTAGCCGCACAAATGCTTGCCCAGTCTGGTCCCAGGACCTCTTCTGACGCGAATGCTTGCGAATTCCTCATTCCTCTCGCTCCCACGCTCGACACCGCCCAGAGGAATTCTGTCTTCAAACTCGCGCAAGCCAGCGGCCGCGGCGGGTCGATACGAATGGTTCACGACGCGCGCGCCGCCCTCTTCCATTCCCGTGCCTCAGTCGTCGCCAGCGGCACCGCCACCGTCGAAGCAGCCCTCATCGGCAATCCCTTTGTCGTTGTCTACCGCGTCTCGCCGGTCACGTACGCGATCGCCAGGCGCATGGTCAAAGTTCCCCACGTGGCCATGGCCAACCTCATCGCCCAGAAACGCGTGGTTCCAGAGCTCATTCAGCACGACTTCACCGCCGCAAATATCGTCCAACACCTTAGGCCGCTGCTACCCGACGGCCCCGCTCGGGAGTCCATGAGAATGGAGCTTGGAGCCGTTCGGGAGGCGCTGCACGCGTATACGTGCAATCAGACTGCGCAAACCGCCATCGAACGGGTTGCCGACATCGTAGTTCAAGAGGTCAAAGCACTTTATCCGGCGCCCGCCGACGCGGTTGCGCCCTGAGGCCAATCACAGACGCACAAGGATCCAATTACCCCGTGAAGAGCACCAAAATCATGAGCGATCGAATGAAGAGATACCTGAACGACTTCCAGCGGCCCGGCCGGCGCCTCGCAACCCGCGCCGCATTTGTCCTTCTCGCAGTGGTCCTCGCCGCAACCGCCGCCCTTCCCGCGGCTGCCCAGATGGCCCTGCCGGCCCTCGACATTACGGGCTACGTGATTGACGCCGAGCTCGACACTGCGACCCACCACCTTACCGCGACAGCCCAGGTCAGCTTTACCGCTCCTGCCAACCTCTCCGTCGTCACTTTCGGCTTCCATCCTGCGCTCAAGGTCACCAAAATCACCGACGACACCGGCAAGCTCCTCGAGGCCGAGCGCACCGCCGACGGCTCCATCCGGGTCACCGCAAACACGCCCTTCGCCGACGGCCAGACCGCTCACTGGACCTTCGTCTACGACGGCATCATCACAGGCAACGAAGATGGCCCCGTCGAGGGGCTCAAGCTTGCCGCCATTCAGGAGCCCATCAGTTATCTCCTCTATCCGGCCCGCTGGTTTCCCATGACCGGCTTCATGACCGACCGCTTCACTGCCGAATTGCATATCCGCGTGCCCCAGGGGATCCGCGTCTTCGCGAGCGGTTCCACGGGCCCCGCAAAATCCGTGAAGCTCTCCGACGGCAAGCCCGGCGACGAGTACGACTTCAGCTGGACCAAGCCGGGATTCCCCGGAACCGTGATTGCCGGCCGCTATCTCCCCGCCGTTTCGGTCGGCGCCGGCAACGTCAAGGTTTACGTCACCATCGCCCACCAGGCCTCAGCCAACCAGTTCGCGCAAACCGCCACCAGCGAATACAACTTCTTCACCAACACCTTCGGCCTTCCTCCCACGCCGCGCATCAACATTCTCGAACTGCCTGACGACACCTTGCCCGCCGTCTACGCGCCTGAGATCGCAGCCATCATGGGCTCCCGCGCCGGCGACAAATCGGGTATCCGGCTGCTCGCGAACACGATCGCCCACCAGTGGTGGGGATTGGAAATCAGCCCCAAGTCCCTGGATGATGCCTGGATCACAAACGGCATGTCTCGCTACGCCGAGCTCATGTATGTCGAAGACGAGAACGGCGCAACCGCTCTCAAGGCCGCCATGGAAGACGTAGCTGCGGGCGCCCTCGCCTACGACACCATTCCACTCTCCAGCGTGGGCCATCTCGACCCCTTCTCGCCCCAGTTCCAGTCCGTGACTCTCGAAAAGGGCGCCATGATCTTCCACATGCTCCGATGGGAAGTCGGCGACAAGGCCTTTCAATCCATCCTCCAGACCGCGCTCAGCCAGTATGCCGGCGGCTCGATCCGCACGCAGGACTTCGAGAAGGTTGCCGAAGAGCAGAGCCAGCAGCAGTTGTTACCCTTCTTCTCGCAGTGGATTGACGGCACCGGTGCGCCTACTTTCACCAACAAGTACGCCGTCTACCGGCTAGGCAACAACAAGGGCTTCCGCACCATCGGCGAAATCAACCAGGATCTTGACCTCTTTCGCATGCCGGTCGACTTGCGCATTGAAACCGACGGCAAAACCGTGAACCAGAAGGTCGAAGTGGTCGGCACCGATACCCAGTACATCGTGGACACTTTCGGCCGGCCGCGTCGAATCAGCATCGATCCCAATGACTGGGTTCTCAAATCCAGCCCTGACCTTCAGGTTCGCATTTCCATCTTGAAAGGCCAGCAGCTGGTGGCCCAGAATGACCTGCTTGGCGCCATTAACGAATATAAAAAGGCGCTCGAGGCCAACCCCCTGACTCCCTGGCCAGCTATCGCATCGGCGAAGTGCTCTTCACCCAGTGCAACTACCAGGCCAGCGTCAACGCCTTCCGCGACGCCCTGCGGGGCGACGATACGCCCCCTTGGACCGAGGTCTGGAGCCACATCGCCATCGGCAAAATCTTTGACATCACGGGCCAGCGCGACCGCGCCGTCGGCGAGTACCGCCTCGCCGTCCAGACGAATGACAACACCCAGGGGGCGGTCAACGAGGCCCGCCAGTACCTGCAAAAGCCCTTCAGCCAGCCCGAAGGCGTCTGCATGCACTAACGTGGCTTCCGCCCTGCCGGCGGCGCCCCGCCCGAACGCCCCAAATGCTGTACCGCCGGCGTCCTCGCCGGCTAGCGAAGTTTAGAAACAGACTTGTCATCCCGAGCGAGTCGCCGCGGCGACGAGCCGAGGGATCTGCGGTTGCTTTTCCGGCCTAACCTACCGCAAGACCGAAGCGCGCCTCAGCGCCCGGGGCAAAGGCGCAGTGTTTGTCAGCCCTGCCCTTCGGCGCGAGGACACCTTGCCCCAAATTCGTCCCAAGGCCCGTCGGAACGGCCCCCGGGCAAAAAAAACCGGGCCCCCAGGCCCGGAATCGAATTGCCGGCTTTTCTGTCCGCCGGTTACCGGCTGCTGGCCACCAGCTGCTGGCTGTTTTTGCTCTGCTTGCCCAGCGCGAGAACCTGCAAATCCACCTTCGCCAGGCCTGACCGGGTCATGCCCAGCTTCTTTGCCGCGCCGTAGGAGAGGTCGATAATGCGTCCCTCCTCCACCAGGTCGCCACGATCGGTGATGCGGACCACAACCGAGCGGTGGTTATGCACGTTGACCACCCGCACAATGGACCCGAAGGGGAGGGAGGGGTGGCATGCGGTCATGGCGTACATGTTGTAGGTTTCGCCACTTGCCGTTTTCCGTCCGTTAAAGACGCCACCATACCAGGAGGCGACTCCACGGATCCTGTCCTTCCAGCTCATGGCGGCAGGGGTTGGGGCGTTCTGCGGAATCGTGGGTTCCTGGTCAGTGAGCGACGGAGGAGTTGCGCTCGATGCCGGGGAAGCCGCAGGCGCGGTGAAGGCTGGTCTGGGAAGACTCGCATCCGCTTGCACGGTGCGCGCTGAATACAACACCACCAGCGCTACCATAGCAACCGCAGAGACACCAGCCACGAGGCAAAGCCACAGCGGTGCCTTTGGTTCTAAGTTGCGTGTTTTCCATTTCATAACCATCTGCCAATTTTACTAGACCGACACTGGTTTGATGGCTATGTTGTCAACTACGATAACCGGGTTTTTGTTGAAAAATTGCGCCCCGGCCGCCGTCAGAACCGCAAGTTTCTTATTACGTTTGGGTTACAAAACTGCACCTTAACCTGAGCCGTTTTTCCTATTTTGGGCATCGATTTCTGTGGAAAATCGGTGTCCGGATGCAACTCTCGTCTCTCCAGGAGCGTCCCTTTCGTTAGGGAGCAGAAACAAAAGGAGTTACCTATGAAGTCTGCGAGCTGGGCCGCGTGTTTGGCTGTGGCCATCGGATATGCGGCCTCGGCAGCCGCTTTCGCTCAAATACCGGCCCCCGCACAGGATGGCCCCGTGCCGCCGGCAATAGCCGCCGCCAAATCCATCTTTGTTTCGAACGCCGGGTCCGATATAGATCTCTTCCCGGGGATTCACTCTGAGGGTCATCAGCTCCTGTATCTATTCAGCGGAGACGAGGACCGGCCCTATTCGGAATTCTGTTCCGCGCTGGCGGCTACAGGCGACTACAAACTGCCAGGCGACCCGTCACAGGCCGACTTGGTCCTGGAACTCCAGCTTCGCGCTCACCCGGCCCCGGACCTGTCCGCACCGGGCCCTCTTGCAGAGCTTCGGCTGATCGTCTACGGCGGTCAAAGCCATTACGTGCTCTGGACAATTACGCAGGCCATCGAGCCCGCCAACCTGCAGAAGAACCGTGATAAAAACCTCGATGAAGCGATCACGAACCTCCTCAACCAGTTCCTTCAGGTCGCCGGCAAGCTGCCGGCGACGGCGCATTGAAAATAAACTTTTGAAGTTTGCCGATTAATTCGCGGAATTTGCTAGCCTTTCAGTAGGGTCTGTCGAGAACACTCCTTTTTGAGGGGTGTTCTCGCCGGACCCTTTGCCATTTCGGCCTTAATCGGAGGCTTTTCATGCACTTAAGCGAAGATGGTCTGGAGTTGATCAAGAGGTCCGAGGGGTTTCGCGACCATGTTTATCGCGATGTTGCCGGGTTACCGACCATCGGTTACGGGCACCTTGTCAAGCCCTCCGAGTCCTTTGCGAACGGGATTGATGAGGCAAAGGCCTCGGTAATGCTCGCCGCCGACATCGAGCAGGCCGAGCGGGCCGTCTTGCGGCTCGTAAAGGTCGCCCTTACCCAGGGCCAGTTCGACGCGCTGGTCGACTTTTGCTTCAACCTTGGCGCAGGCCGTCTGGCCGGCTCAACGCTCCTGCGCGAGCTGAACGCCGGCCACCCCGACACCGCTGCCCAGCAATTGCTCACGTGGGACCATGCTGGAGGCATCGTAAACGCCGGACTGAAAGTCCGCCGCGAAGCCGAGCATCAACTCTGGATGGGTGAGAGGGACGCGGGACGGGCTGTTGAAGCATGAGTGAATCGATGGCGAGGGCCCAGCGCGCAAAGCGATGAATGCCGATGAACGCGATCTCTGGTCCGGCAGAATCACTGTCCCAGCGTCCGGCCGTTAGGCCAGTCGCCGGCCGCCGGCCTCCGGAAATTAATTAAAATGTTTCGCATTTTTCGCCGAATATTCGCCACTTAACTCGTTTAGAATCAATAATAGGTCTTCGGGAATATCGAAAATGCGCCCCAAAGTGCGTTGGATTTATTCTTCATAACTCCTTTGTAATCAGTAGAAACCTGCAAAAATGGCGAACGCTTTTTCGCGAGCCACAAGTGATTGTTTTGAGAAGGGTTATACGGAGTAACGCCGCTCACCGTCCGCGATTCACATCTCAATGACTTCGAGACGCTCGTCGTGCTTCAAATACCCTTTGCGCCGGAACCAATCTTCCATCGCGGCCTGCAGGCGATCCAGAGGAACGCGGTTTCCAATCTCCAGAACGCCATCGCCCGCCGGAAGGGTATCGTCGAAAACCGCGTCGTTGGTGAAATTCCGCATGGCAAAGTTGTCGATCTGCCCGATCGGGCACGCGTGGCGCTCGCCCTTTGCGTCGATTCGGTTCACACTCAAGCGCCGCGCAAACATGGTTCTACTCTAACGTCCTGTCTATGGAGCTCGCATCAGCCAAAGGACAGTCATCCTGAGCGAAGGTCGCCGCGGCGACCGAAGTCGAAGGACCTGCATTCCAGATGCGGCCTGTCGCTCAATCTCGGGGTCATCACTTACTAAGACCTTCGACTTTGGGCAGCCGGCTCTCGGTGAGCAACTTGCCCAACAGCCACCGGCATCGATAGGGTGAATGCTCTGATTCTTTCGGGGAGGAAGACCGAATGAGGCTTTTGCTGCATTGGATTCTCAGCGCTCTCGCGCTGCTCGTTGTCTCGCATCTTGTACCTGGGTTTCACGTCAGCGGCCTGCTTCCGGCGCTGATCGCTGCGGTGGTGATTGGACTGCTGAACGCCACTGTCGGCCTGTTCTTGAAGATCGTTACGTTTCCGCTGAGCATTTTGACGTTGGGAATCTTTCTGCTCGTGATCAACGGCATCATGATTCTCGTGGCTTCGGCGATCGTCCCCGGATTCCATGTCTATGGCTTCGGCCCGGCCTTCTGGGGCGCGCTGGTGCTGGCGCTACTGGGCATGCTGATCCGCGCGATTGTCAAGGACTCGTAGCGTCACGGATGAGCGGCGCTGGTCTTGGGTGGGGCCTTAAGCTTCGCCATTGCCTTCTTGGCCCCCGCGGGTTCCGCAACGGGCTTCTTGATCACTTGCGGCGCTTTTGGCCCGGGCAATGTTACTGGTGTTCGAATCGCGCCCGCTCCCGTGAAGCCTCCCGTCGCCGGCATGCGCGCCGGCATCACAATCACCTTGGCTGGCTGGTTCTGCTCAACCCGCATATAAACCCCCCAGCCTCCGCCCGCGACCACAAAAACGATGGCCGCAGCAGCAGCGCCGCGCATCCAGCCACTCGCGGGGCGCAGCGTTCCCGGCCACGCCAGTACACGCCCCCGGCGCGGAGCAGAATCGAGCGCCGCCTGGACGCGCTCTACCAGTCCTTCGGGCGCGGGCAGGGTGGCAATCAGCCGCAGAGTCTCTTCTGCCGGGCTTGAAGCAGATGCAGAAGATTCTGAATCTTGAGGAACTGAATTCATCGCAAACTCCTCTCCCCCGAATTTCTCACGTGGTCGAGCAGGCCGGCCATCAGGTTGCGGGCGCGAAACAGCCGCGAACGGACGCTGGACTCGGAAATTCCCAGCACGGACGCAATCTCTACGCTGCTCAGCTCCTCAAAGGCCGAAAGCATCAGCACCTGCCGCTCTTTCGCCGGCAGTTGTTCAACGCAGCGGAGAACGTGAGCATGGTGCTGCGCCGCCGCGGCCCGCTCTTCGGCGGAAAGCCCCGTGGAGGGAAGCACCCGCGCCAGCTCGGCAACGTCGTCGGTCTCAGGCCTTGTCTTGGCGCGGCGTTTGCGGTCAAGGACAATGTTCCAGACGATGCGAATCAGCCACACGCGGTGATCGCGCACCTCGCCTAACGTATCGCGATGGCGCAGGACGCGCACAAACGCCTCCTGCACGGCATCTTCTGCGTCGGCTTGATTGCGAAGTACGGAATAGGCCACGCGGTACAAGGCGCTGGCGTACTGGTCAACCATGGCTGCCAGCGCACTGTCTTCCGCGCGCCGGCGGGCTTCGTCATTCACGGCGCTCGTGGGATTCTCCATCCACTCTGCGGTAATGCCTGCGACCATGGCCTGGCTGGTGCTCATCACTCACCAGACGCAGACCCGGAAGAAAATGCTCAGGTTCGCCCCAAGCCTGCCCCCTGGCCCGCAAACAGCAGCTTGCTGCCGGATTGCGTCCTCACGGCCTACTTGGCGGCCAGTTTTTCCGACGCAATCGACCCCGCCGCGCCGTCTTTATCGGCGTCCTTTACCTTGGCCCACAGAGCGCGAGCCATGTCCTGCTTGCCCTCGGCCGCATAGAGATCGGCCAGGTCGAGCTGGGCCACGCTTGCTGAAACCGTTGCCGAAGGCTTGGCAATGATCTCGTTGTAGAGCGCGATTGCATCGTTATCGCGAGAAGTCTGCCGGTAAAGCCCTGCCAAAGCCAGCTTGGCCAGGTTCGCCACATTGCGGTTCCCGGTGCCGGCCGCCGCTTTCAACGCTGTCTCGGCGTCGCTGTTCTGACCCAGCTCCTCATAGGTGACGCCGGCGAAATACTGGGCTTTCGCCCCTTCGGGGAGCCAACTGAAGTCGTGAGCGATGGCTACGAATTCGCGATTGGCTTCCTTGGCGCGCGCGGCGGCGGTCGTGTATGTGCCTGCTTCCGGTGGAGCGCCGGGAACGGCCAGCGGAGTTGTGTACACATCCAGCGCCGAGCTCAGCGCATCGTTGGCGGCCACTGAGCGAACGTGCCAGAAAATGAGTCCGCCGATGACGGCCAGCAGAACAACACCGATGCCGATGGCCCAGCGCATCGTGACGGCCCGGTGTTCGCCGACCCAACTGGCGCTGCTTGCAGCAGCTTGTGCAAATTTGTCCTTTTTCAGGGCGTGACGCGTTCGAGTATCCACGAGGTCTTTCTTGTCCTTTTTGGTATCCGTGCAGGCGGGTCTGAACAGCAGAAATGGTGCCACTGCAACCGGTCTAGTGTATCAGCGCGGTTCAAGCCCAGTCCACCGGGGCGCGGATGCGGCCGGAGCGTATCTTTCACGCAAAAGAGGCCTCGCGCTTGCCGCCGAACGGCTGGAACGGTACGCTTAAGGCATGTACGAGGACTTCCACGTCGCCGATCGCTGGAGTGGCGAAGACCTTCACTGCCGCTGGAAGGGCACGATTGTCGCCATCGCCACCCGCCACGCCGATGCCGTAGACATCCGATTCGACGTCAACGGGCGACCCATGTGGATCGCGTTGCCCTGTACTGCCTGGGTCGAGCAGAAGAAACGCACCGGCAAGGTCATCACCGACCAGTTGGCGGCGCAGGTTGCCGGACGGTACCTGAAGCAACTGGTTGAAGAGGGCTACGACTCGCGGCGCGAGATCTACACCATGACGGTGGCTGAGGTGCTCGATCACCTGGACGCTGTTGTGGCGGAGGCGAAGACCCAAGGCGGGATGCCCACGCTGCAGCCGGGACCGCAGCTTATCGGATAAATCGGTCTCCCGATGCGTCTAACCCACGTACGCTTTCCGATCCACCACTCATGATTCGAATCGCCTCCATTCTCCTTCTCGCGGCCACCATTGTCTTGGCCGGCAAGAACCCAGCCGCCGCGCAAACCCCAGCACCCAACGCGCCGCTCCCCAATGCCAATGAGTTGCTGCAGCGTGCCTTGGCCAATGAGCGCAAACAGGCGGCCGAGCGCGAAAAATACGATTGCCGCATCACCGACCGGACTATCGAGACCGACGGCAGCGGCCACACCAAAAAAGACACATCGGTGGTGTCGGATCTCTTTTTTGTCAACGGCATTCCCGTCGAGCGAACGCTCCAGAAAGACGGAAAAGATCTCTCGGCCGACGATCAGCACAAGCAGGACGATCGCGTGATGAAGGAGACGCTCAAGTACTCGAACCAGGCGAATGCGCAGAAGGAAGAGGATAAGGACAACCAGGAGCTTCAAGACTTCATGCAGGCCATGATGCTGGCCAACGGGCACAGAGGGATTGTTGATGGCCGCAGCGTCCTGTTCTATGACATTGTGCCCAATCCGAAATTTGACGCGAAAAACCTCAACCAGCATCTGGCCCAGGTGATGCAGGGCAAGGTCTCCATCGACGAACAGACCGGCGAATTGATCGACATCAATGTGACTTCAGTTGCGGATTTGAAGATCGGCGGGGGCCTCGTGGCAAACGTACATAAGGGCCTGTGGCTGCATATCCACAATCAGCCGCGTCCCGATGGCGTCTGGCTCACCGATCTGGCCGAAGGCTCGGGCGATGCGCGCGCCGCGCTGTTTCTCCATCCGTATTTCCGCTTCAAGGAAACTTCGGATAGTTGCCATCTCTACACGGCCACGGCAAGTCAGGTGGGGCCGGTACAGGTAGTCAAGTAGCCTCAGTCGACCGAGCAGCCGTCGGCGTGCGCGCCACGCTAGATTTCCGCCGGAGCCTCAACCGCATCGCCTCGCCGGAGCACGCGGCTCAGAATGACATAGAGCACGGGGATGAAAACGAGATTCAAAACGGTAGAGAGCAACATGCCGCCGACAATCGTTGTTCCGACTGAGCGGCGCCCCAGTGCACCGGCTCCTGTGGCAAAGACCAGCGGAAGAACGCCCATGATGAATGCAAACGACGTCATCAGGATCGGCCGGAGGCGCAGCTCGCCGGCTTCGATCGCGGCTTCAGCGATGGTCCGCCCTTTGCGCCGCAACTGCTCGGCGAACTCCACGATCAAAATCGAGTTCTTCGCCGAAAGGCCAATGAGCATCACCAGGCCGATCTGGCAATAAACGTCGTTCGCGAAACCGCGCAGCGAAACAAGTCCTAAAGCGCCAAGCACCGCCATCGGCACGGCCAGGAGAATGATGAACGGAAGCGCAAAGCTCTCGTATTGCGCCGACAGCGTGAGATAAACGACCAAAATACCCAGCGCGAAGATTACGAGAGCCTTGCCGCTGGACTCAATCTCGTCGAGTGTGAGCCCCGTCCACTCGTAGTTCATGCCGTGCATCATGTTCGCTGTGGCCAGTTTCTGCATGCTATTGAGTGCCTGTCCCGAACTTACGCCGGGAGCGGGTGAGCCGTCGATCTCCACTGCGCGAAACAGATCGTAGTGCGTGATCACGGGTGGTCCCGCGCTGGCGGCGACCGTCACCAGGTTGTCGAGAGGAACCATTTCACCGGAATCGGAACGCACATAGTAGCTGTGCAGATCGCTGGCTTTCATGCGGAATGGCTGGTCAGCCTCAACGTAGACGCGATAGGTGCGGTTGTTGTAGTCGAAATCGTTCACGTATTCCGAGCCCATGAAGACGTTGAGAGTGGTCGCGATCTGCGTGATCGAAACGCCCATGGCCTTGGCCTTCTCGCGGTCGATCGTCACCAGTTCCTGAGGATCGTTGGCAGAGAAAGTCGTAAACAAGTCCGTCAGGTCTTTTTGCGCCGCGCCTGCATTCACAATCTGGTGCGCCACGCGATCCAGGTCGCTGAGTGTGTTGCCGCCCTGATCCTGCAGCATGAACTGGAATCCGCCATAGGAGCCAACGCCCGAAACCGCCGGTGGCTCGATCGCGGCAACCAGGCCGCCATTGGGCGCAAACATCAGCATTTGAAGTTTGGGCGCAATATCTTTAATGACGTCCGCCGTCGAGTAAGCTCTCCCGCTGTGCTCGTCGATTGTGTTGGTATTCACGAACATCATGCCCGCATTGGACGCACTGCCGGCAAAGCTGAAGCCCAAAATGGAAAACAACCCTCCCACATGGGGATTCTGCGCGATGATCGCCGAGCCCTCGTCGGCAAGGGCCGTGGTGTAAGCAAGCGACGATCCTGGCGGAGCCTGCACGAGCACCATGAAGAAGCCCTGGTCTTCCTGCGGGATGAAGCCGGTGGGAACCGCTCGGTAGATCCATACTGTTGCCGCCATGCCCACAAAAAAGACCAGCAGGAGCACATAGCGTAATTGCAGCGCGACGTGAATGACGCGCGCGTACGTGCTGGCGAGCCAGTTGATGAAGGCGTCTGCGCCGTGAATAAATGCAGCAAAGGCTCGCGAAACCGGCTTGATGTGCAGAAAATCGAGTTGTCGGGGACGCGCCTCTTCACCTCTCAGGAAAAGCGCCGACAACGCCGGCGAAAGCGTAAGCGCGTTGAACGCCGAGATAGCGATCGAGAATGCGATGGTGAGCGAAAACTGCCGGTAGAGAATTCCGGTGGCTCCGGGGAAGAACGATACCGGCACGAAGACGGCGATCAGCACCAGTGACGTGGCGATAACCGCGCTGGTTACCTCGCGCATGGCGCGCGAAGTGGCCTCGCGCGCATTTGAGTGCTCCATATGAATGTGCCGCTGCACATTCTCGATGACCACAATGGCGTCGTCGACCACCAGGCCCGTGGCCAGCGTGATGCCAAACAGCGTGAGGGAATTGATGGAGAAATCGAAGATACCGGATGAACGCGAAAGTCCCGATGAGCGAGACGGGAATGGTGACGGCAGGGATGATGGTTGCGCGCCAGTCAAGCAGGAAAAGAAAGATCACAGCAATGACGATGACAATCGCCGCGGCCAGCGTGACAAGAACTTCGTGAATCGATTGGCCCACGGCCGTCGTGGAGTCGAACGCAATGGCGTATTCAAGCCCTGGCGGAAAGTTCTTTGAGAGCTGTTCCAGAGCAGCTTTAGCCTTGCGGTCAACTTCGAGGGAATTTGCGTTCGAAAGTTGCTCCACGCCGAGACCCATCGCGTCGTGGCCCGCGAACTTCAGCGCGGTGCTGTAACCTTCGGCGCCGATCACCGCGCGGCCCACGTCCTTCAGTTGAACCAGGCCGTTGGGCGAGTTTTTGACAATGATGTTGTCGAACTCTTCCGGACTGGTGAGCCGGCCCACGACACGCACAGGAATCTGGTAAGCCTGTTTGGAATCGGCCGGAGGCTGCCCCAGTTGCCCCGCAGGGACCTCGACGTTCTGCTCTTCAAGCGCGTTCACTACATCGGTTGCGGTCAGGCCGCGCGCCGCCAGCCGCACTGGATCGAGCCACACGCGCATGGCGTACTTGCGAGCGCTGAAGTTCTCTACATCGCCCACGCCCGGCACGCGCTTGAGAGCGTCGACGACGTAAACATCCAGGTAATTGGAGATGTATTCGTCTGTATAGCGCCCATCGCGCGTGAAGAATCCCGCGCCAAAAACGAAATTGTAATTGGATTTGTCGACCGTGATGCCGGTTGAAACCACCTCGCCGGGCAGGCGGCCTTCCACGCTGGCCACGCGGTTCTGCACGTCTACGGCTGCGATGTCGAGGTTGTATCCGGTTTGAAAGGTGATACTGATCTGGCAGACGCCGCTGTTCGTGCTCGACGAACTGATGTAGCGCATCCCCTGCACGCCGTTGATCGATTCCTCCAGGGGAATGGTGACGGCCTTTTCAACGGTCTGCGCGTCGGCGCCCACATAAACAGCGGTCACCGAGACGACGGGCGGCGCCAGGTTGGGATACATCTCTACTGGAAGATTGGGAATGCAGATAGCTCCCGCAAGGATGATCAGCAGGGCGCAAACCGTGGCGAAGACGGGACGATGAATAAAGAAGTCAACAAACACGTGTGAGCTCTCTTTCCTACGAGACCGTCGCGGGCTGCCGGTGTTTGCTCTTCCTTACCCGAGCCCCGTGATGACTTCTGTGGTGAGGATGATAGGCCGCCGCGCGGGGCGCGGCGCTGTGCTCCGGCTGCGCTCCTTCCGCCTTGCTTTGGGGTCCGCTCTTTTGTCCCGGCGCGGGCGGCGCTTGCGGGGGCCCGCCCAGGGGCATCACAGGCATGCCGTCTACCAGAAACTGCGTTCCCGAAACGATTACCTGGTCACCGGTGTTAAGCCCGGAAACAATGGAGTAATTGTTTCCCACCGCGTCACCCAGCAAAACGGACGTGCGGTGCGCCATGGCCATTCCATTTTGCTTCTTTACAACGAAAACAAAACTCTCTTCACCCTGCCGCGTCACCGCCAGCACCGGAACCACGGCCATCGGTTTTGTGCTCCAGATAACGTCGGCCTTCACCAGTTGTGCGTTGCGCAGCATAGTCGCCTTCGCCTCAACAGGGGCCTTTACCAGGATTCCCTGCAGCGTGCTGTCAACCTCTTGCGAAACGAAATCGATCCGCGTCTTCTCCAGCAGCTTGCCGTTGTTGTCCACCAGGTTCACCGCCAGCCCCTGGCGCACATCGGCAGCGCGCTCGGTGGGAATGTAGATATATGCTTCGAGATTGCTGTTCTCGTCCACCGTCGTCAGCACAGTGGCCGGTGATTGGTTCGGAGAAACGTAGTCCCCAATGTGGACTGGAATATCGCCCACCACGCCGTTGAAAGGCGCGCGGACAGTGTAGTAGGCCAGCAACTGTTCCCCGGCCTTGCGTGCTTCCACTGCCGACTGGTAATCCGCCTTGGCGTTCTGGAAAGCCTGCTGCGCCTGTTCGTACGCGTCGCGGCTGGTCACCCCGGCGTCAAACAACTTTTGCTGCCTTGCCTCTTCGATGGTGTCGTAGTCGTCCAGCGCCTTTTTCTGGCGCTCGGTTGCGCGTAGCGAGTCCACGGTGGCCCGCTGCTGCCGGTCATCGATCTCCATCAACAACTGTCCGGCCTTTACCTCTTCGCCGGAGTGAACCGCAATCTGTGTCAGTTGGCCGCTCACTTGCGGCAACACGGTGGCTGACCGGCGCGACTTGATGGTCGCCACATATTCGCTGCTCTGCGCCACCGGCGCCATGGCCACCGTAACCGTCTGCACCGGCAGGGCCTGCATTTGCGGCCCACCGGCTCCCGCCGGGGGCTTTTTCTGGCAGCCTATCGTTGCCAATCCCGCCAGGACCACCCAACTGATGGCATGAATACGCTGGAATCTGCTCTGGGTCACTCGATTCTTCCTCTGGCTGCGGTCGCCGTCGCACTCTACGATTGAATATTGGGGCGGGCAGACCGGTATGCAGGCTGTGCTGCTTCTCCGCGATGCCTCGTTGCCGTGATCGCTTTGATGATGTGATACGCGAGTCTGGTAATCGATACAAAAAAACCGTGCGCGACAAGATCTCGAGATGCGCGCATAGGATTGAATCTTCATCGAGAATAGCGCAATCGACGGCTCCGCGGCGGTGACGGTTCTGGTTCCGGCCGCTGTCTGCTCCCGGCCGCCGTTCTCTCCGCCTTTTGACCCTTTGCCGGGCCGTTTTATCGCCGTCTATCCGGAGCGTTGGTGCCTGCCCGGAGGGCCCGGTCCGCGGGTTCCTGTTTTTGACACCCCATCACTGAGTTGATAGCCTTGGTGATAAGGGCACCCGCGGCCAATCTCACCTTTGCGCAATGCTCTCCCAATCGTCCCCGTCGTCTAGCCCGGCCTAGGACACCGCCCTTTCACGGCGATAACACGGGTTCAAATCCCGTCGGGGACGCCAACAAGACAAAACACATCGCTGATTCTCTTTCCCCTGGCGCTCCGCTTCCGGTGACGAATGGGTGACTAAGGATCGCGTTTCAGCCTTTGACGTGGCGTGTTCGCGGTGGGAGAATCGGGCGCATGAAAGCCTACATCGCATTTCCATCCTTGCTTATCGCCGTGTGCTGTGCCGTCGGATTTGCGCAGACCGATGCAAGTCCCGCAAGTTTTTTACATAACGACCGCCTGAAGCTGTTGTCTCTCCCTGACGCGCCAATTATCGGAGACTCGCGTAATCGGGTGGTCCAGGGCGTGTGGATTCCTGAATCATCGGCCTCGGACAAGGCACTCGCGTTTCCAATGCAGGTTCACATAAGTTGTCATAATTACGGACCAGAGGACAGAACGTGCGTTGAGCTCTCCGTTACATTGGCCCCCGTCAAAAACATGGTAGGTATCCAAGAGCTTGATGCAGAGGTGTACGCCATTGACCGTTGGGACGACAAGGGCCTTATCGCTTCATACGGCGGGGATGAAGGCGATTCCGAGTGCCAACGCCACGTTTTGACAATGGATTTCGCATCGGGGGCCGTATCTGTTTCTGATATCCCGACCCACATGAAGGGGTGTGAGGCACTCACGAACACGGACTCATACCGTTTGGTCAGGGGTGAATACTACGTGGACACCACTCCGAACAATGACAGCGACAAGCCTTTGCCCAAATCAAAGTAATCGTTTTCGGAGACTCAAAGCATTCTTTTTTCCGGGCCCCGTGCGCCCCATAAGGCACCCCCGGTATCACGTGTCGACCGTCTGGCTCCGCGAATTTCCCGCCAAAAGGCGATCAAGCGACTCGCCGAATTGACAGAAGCACCACAACTGAACCAAGTAGAATACTTGCCATGTTCACATCGGCTTTCGCACAGTGGTATTCCACGCTAGCGGCATCCACTCTTGCACAATGGTTTGCAGCCGTTGGCACCATCAGTGCCGTTTGCGTAGCGCTCTTCAAGGATTCACTCCTGTATCACTGGCGTAAGCCGAGGCTAGTCACAACCTGTGAAAACTCGCCCCCATGGACGGTCAGAACGCCACTCTTTGTGGGCTCGCCCGGCAATCTGCTTTGGACAGGAGATTCCTACTGGATACGGGTCAAGGTGACAAACGAAGGGAGAACCCGAGCTGAGAAGGTTCAGGTAAGTCTGTCAAACCTTGAGTACAAGCCAGATGTTGATGGTACTTTCTCTGAGGATCAGCGGCAGCACTTTCCCTTAAATCTGATGTGGAGCCACCTCCACGTGCCAATACTAGATGGGATCTCCCCCCGCATGTCGGCTCTCTGCGACATCATAGCGATGAGCGATCCCGCGAACCCTTATTGGCCCACGCCAGCAGGCACGCCAGCGGGCGTCACGATAGGGCGCCTGCAGCTTGAAGTTGAACTACCTCCTCAGTTCCATTCCCTAAACCCCGGATCGTGGCGGTTGACCTTGAGAATTGCTGCGGCTAATGCCATGCCGACCGTGAAAACTCTTTTGTTCTCACATACAGGTGGATGGCGGCACAGTGATCCCGACATGCGACGTGAATGCTTGAGAGTGTCGCTGGAGTGAATTCTACTCTCGCCGTGCTGCCGAAATCGTTCTCGGCGGGAATAGGGCGGATCCCGCAATGGGGACGCGCGCAGGATCATCCAGTCATCGATGGAAATCGGCGCTTCAGCCGATCACTTGCCCAGCGTGAAAACGACGCTGATCGTGGTTTCAACCTCAACCGGCTCGTTGCTGAGCTTGTAAGGTTTGTAACGCCATGTCCGCACCGCATCGAGGGCTGCCTGCTGCAACATGGGCGAACCGCTCACAACCTGGGGGTCCCTGATTGTGCCGTTCTTGGTGATCGTCGCGTGCAGCACGACCGTACCTGAAACCCCGGCCGCTTTCGCAATGGTCGGATAAATGGGCTGCGTCTGCCGAATCAGCATTCCCGCCGCAACGCCCGACGAAATGGCGAACGGTTTGGACGACACAACCTTGACCGCAGGTTGAGAGTGTCCATTCAAAACGCTGTCATTCGCACTCACGCCGCCCAGGCCATCTGCACCACCCGGACCAAGGCTCACCGGTGGCGGCGCATTCTCCGCTTGCGTCCCAGCGCCTTGCGGAATCACGGTTGGCGCTGTGAGTTGATCGTCCATCATTTGCGTCTGTTGTTTCGTCAGCCCTGACGCCGGCTTCGCGGCACCCGGCGCGTTGGTCACTGGATTACCGGTAGTCGGCTGCTTGTCGGTTGTTGCCGCAGGCTGGGCCTGAGTTGCCGGCGCGCCTTCCGGCGGATTCGAGATGTCTGTCTCTGGCTGCGTGTCGGTTGGTTGCGGCGGTGCCTGGACAGATGGTTTGGGCGCGAAGTTTGCTCCATGATGGAACATCGTGAACATCAGGACGCCCACGAGCAGGACAGACGCGACGCTGACGGGCGCAATGATGATCCACTTTTTCTGGGCCGTCTTCCGCTTTTCTTCGGCTTCGACTTTCTTTTCTGAGAACACCTGAAAAAGAGCCCGGTCATCTGCGGGGTTCATGGTCTTCGCGACTTCGGGTGAGTCAAGCTTTCCATTGACCGCGGCAGGCTTTGGCAGGCTCGGCGCCACCGGAGTTTCGGTCGAAACGTGGCTGATCGAACCGTTGCTCCCATTCGAAGGCTTGCTCTTCAACTCCTGCAGCTTGACTGGGAATGTTGGGGACGGGACCGGACTGGAAACACGCGGCCTTTCCACCGCGGGTGACAAGCATGCTTCGCGATCAGCAGACTGCTTAGGCTTTGGACTGTCGCCGAAACCTTGAGAGGCTTCCCACGCTTCCCATTCACTCAGATTCACGGGCTTGGGCGTAGGAGGGGTTTCTGCTTCCCACTCGACGAAATGTTTTTGCTGGGCAACAATGACAGGCGCGGACGGGGCCGAACCGGATCCACGCGGCTTTTCTACAGGCGGCGCTGCGGGTGCACCGTGGTCAGCTGATTGTCCGCGCGGAGTTTTGGGTTCGCCAAAAGAATGAGCCGCTTCCCACGCCTCCCATTCACCGGGCTTAATCGGCGACGGCTCTTGGGATGCCTCGTTATCCCACTCACCGAAATCCTCGGGAAGCGTTTCAGGTAGCAGCGGAGTTAGTTCTTCTGGAGATGCCATTTACCGTCCTCACCTTTCTCATAGACAGCGCCTTTATATGTCCGCGTCTCTCGCGGCCTTGTTTCTGCGGCAGGTTCCTCGCGAGGTTTATCTGCTTGTATCAATTCCGCGGGGGCAAAGTCGGCAGGCGCGAAGGTCTGGGTCGCCGGGGCCTCAGCGGCTGGGTTCGGCAATGAAGAACCGTAAGGAGATCCTTCCACCTCAAGTTCGACCGTCGCTTGCGCCTTTGTATATTTGTCAGCCTCCGATGGAGTGAAGGATGCAGAGAGGGTGTACTTCCCCGGGGCCAGAACATGACCTGCGGAAGGAGTGTAGATAAACGTTCCGGGGACCGATGCTGTGGCATTCAACTGAACGGCGCTCAGCGCGGTGCCGTAGGAAATCGCGGAGGGGGCCGGCCATGTGATGAGGGCCGGCAGCTTCTCGATAACCGCGAGCGAAACGGTTGCGCTCGCCGATGTGTAGTTCAAAGTGTCTGCCGGAGTAAAGATTGCCGTAAGCTCATGCACTCCCGGCGCGAGTTTTTCACCCGCGGCCGGCGTATATGCAAAAGTTCCCGGCACGGGCGCAACGGCGTTGAGTTGTGCGGCGCTGAGAGCAACGTCCTGGGCGATTGGATCCGGAACGGGCCATCTGATGGCAGGCGTTGCTTTCGTCACTTTCAGTGAGACCGCGGTCTGCGATATGGAATAGCCCAAAGTATCCGCCGGGGTGAAGACCACCGTCAGTTGATGCTCCCCAGCCGCAAGCACCGCGCCCAAATCAGGCTTGTATTCGAATGATCCCGGAACCGACGCTCGCGCACAAAGTTGCGCGCCGCTGAGCTGTGTGCCGTACAGAATGGGCGCCGACGCCGGCCAGTGGATGGCTGACTTCGCTTTGGCGACAGAAAGCGACACAGTGGCCTTTGCCGTGGCGTAGTTCGCAGTGTCCGCTGGGGTAAAGGTGACGGAGAGCGTGTGCATCCCCGGTGGCAGTATCTCGCCCGGCGCGGGCGAGTACTCGAACTTGCCCGGCACTGGCGCCGAAGCGTTCAGATGTGCTTCACCTAATGGCGTGCCGTAAACGATCTTGGCAGGCGATGGCCAGGAGATGGCCGGCGTTCCTTTGGCGACAACAATCGACACTGATGCCTGCTGCGGAGCGTAGCGATTGGAATCTGCTGGAGTGAACGTGACCCATAGCGAGTGCGTGCCGACCGGGAGTACGTAGCCCGGGCCAGGTGTGTACACCAAAGTTCCCTCAGCCGAGGCTTTGGCGTTGAGTTGCGCAAACGTGAGCCTGTTCCCGTAGGTGATCGGTTCGGGTGGCGGCCAGGTGATAATCGGAGCTGAGTGGCCCTCGGCCGATGGCAGATCCGCAGTGCCCGCGTGCTCATGAGGTCCGAGATTCGCCGAAACAAAATCGTTGCCGGGAATCCGAGCGTCGATATCCCTGTTCCTCTCCTGTGGAATCGGAAGTCCGTTAATCGAGCTGGCCATTTCCAGGCTGATGCGCGAGATGCGTGTCTCAAGAAACCCGCTGTCGCCGTGCTGCAATGCGCGCGCTGCATCCTGATCGTCGGGAATCTTCCAACGCACCGGCCTTCCCAGCGCCTTGGTGATGACGTCTTCGTTCGCCGGTTCCTGAAAGCGAGACTCGAATCGATTGATCACAATCTCAAGGTTCTTGCTTCCTTCAGCAAAGAACTGTGAGATCAGGCGATTTGAATTGCGCAGTTCGGAGATGCCGGTTTGGGTGACCAGATAAATTGTCGACGCGTCTTCGAACAGGACCTTGGCCGCGACATCGATCCTCGATCCAACATCAACGATCACATAATCGAACTCTCGCCGCGCGATTGCGATGAGCTTGTCAATCGCGTCTTTGGAAACTTCAATGTCGGGAACCTTGGTGGGAGCCGCGAGCACGAAAACTCCCGACCGGTGCTTGACCAGGAGATTGTGAAGAAGGCTTGAATCCAATCGGTCACTATTCCTCAGGGCATCCTCAGTCGAATAACCCGCTGAGATTCCCAGGCAAAGTGCGCAGTCGCCAATGGGAAGCGCCAGGTCGATGAGCAGAATGCTGTGCTCGGGCCTCTGAGCCAGCGCGATCGCCACATTGCACGCGACTGTCGTGACCCCCGATCCTCCCTTGGAACCGAGAAAAACATGCAAGTCTCCGGCGACTTTCTTTCCCTGGGGCCTCTCCGCTTGACCAGCTCTCTCGTCGATAGCGGCCGTTATCCGGGCCAGAGCCGCGGCCACTGTGCCTCGCTCAAAAGGCAGTAGAAGGTATTCACGTGTCCCCGCGCGCATCAACCGGATTGCAAGCTTTGGATCGTTCCTCTCAGAAAAAACCATGATGGCCGCGGATTCGCTCGCGCCCGTTTCTTCCACCAGTTCCAGAACGAGATCCGGGTCACTATCGAGGTCAAGGACAACAAGGTCAAACGACGCTAACAATCGGCGCAGGTGTTCCGGCTCCGGCGGATACGAGTTGAACTCTCTGATCACGGCCCTGCGGGTATCCGCGAGGCCTTTGGCAACCACTGTGCGGGTTTGCTCGTCAGGGCCAATCAATGCAACCGATAAGGGCGCAGGCGCGACAGCGTCGGCTTGTTTCCAGTCGAAACCTCGTGGAGCGACAGTTGGGCCCACGGTATGAGACGCTTTTTGTGATGAAATGCTCATGGAGACACCAGCGGTCTTTCCGTTCAAATCTCAAGTTCGACAGTTCATCCGGAAGCTGGGCTCGCAGGTTCCCTCCGCCATCAACGGCTAAAGATCGCGCGCTTACGGGGAAGAACTCTCAATGCGAGCATCAACTTACGACTGGCTGTCAAAACAAGTCGTCGTTGGACGATGGTAACCATTTTTGAGTGACAAATGGACGCTCAGTACCCATAAATAGTCATTACGAAAGTGTTGGGTGGGTGCCACAGGCGGGTTATCTGGCTGGACGAGTCTGCTTGGAACCCGGGCAGAACCCGATCAGGCATTGCCCAGAATGGCGTCGATCCGGGCCAGATCCTTGCTCGTAAAGGCCTGGCCGGCCAAAGCGGCCACGTTCTGCTCGATCTGTTCCACTCGGCTGGCTCCGATCAGCGCTGAAGTCATGCGCCCGTCGCGCAGCACCCACGCCAAGGCCATCTGCGCCAGCGATTGCCCGCGCTCCTGGGCCAACTCATTCAAGGCCCCGACTTTGGCGAGTTTGCCTTCGTCAATGTCGCGCTTTTTCAGAAAGCCATGCGGCTTCGATGCGCGCGCATCCGCAGGGACGCCCTTGAGATAGCGGTCGGTGAGCAGCCCTTGCGCCAGCGGACAGAAAGCGATTCCGCCGACGCCTTCTTTGCCGAGCACGTCGAGAAGTCCGCGTTCCGGCGTTCGCTCGAACATCGAGTACTTCGGCTGATGAATGAGGCACGGAGTCCCGAGCTCACGCAGAATTCTGATGGCCGCTGCGGCTTGCTCGGGATTGTAGTTGGAGATGCCGGCGTACAGCGCCCTGCCGGAACGCACTGCCTGATCAAGCGCCGCCATCGTTTCTTCCACCGGAGTCTCGGGGTCGGGACGATGCGAGTAGAAGATGTCAACATACTCCAGGCCCATGCGTTTCAGGCTCTGGTCCAGGCTGGCCAGAAGATACTTCCTCGATCCCCAGTCGCCATACGGTCCGGGCCACATGAGATACCCGGCCTTGGTGCTGATGATCAATTCGTCGCGATAAGGTTTGAGATCGAGGCGCAGAATCTCGCCGAAGTTGCTTTCCGCGCTTCCCGGCGGAGGCCCGTAGTTGTTGGCCAGGTCGAAATGGGTGATTCCCAGATCGAATGCGCGCCGTACCATGGCGCGGGAGTTCTCGAAGTCATCGACGCCGCCGAAGTTGTGCCACAACCCAAGAGAAATGGCGGGCAGGCGAATGCCGCTGCGTCCGCACCGGCGATACTGCATCGTGTCGTAGCGCTTTTCGTTTGCGGAATACAAAGCTTCTCCCTGGTGCGGAAACAAATGCGCCGAGTGGCTCTCTCTCTATCTTAAGACTGCCACGATCGAAACTTCCTTGCGACCGTCTATTGGAGGAGGCACCATGTTGCCTTCGATGGGCGCGCCGTCGACGGTCAGCGCCACTTTGTTTCCTGTACCCTTACGTTCGACCACGATCTTGTACGTCACCCCGCGAAAGACACGGGCGGCGGTAAATCCGGGCCAGCCGCCGGGAATTACAGGCGCGATTTCCAAACCATCATAAGTCGGCCGCACGCCCAGGATCCACTGGGCAATGGCGTAATAGTTCCACGCCGCCGTTCCCGTGAGCCACGAGTTCTTGGCCTCGCCGTGTGTTGGCGCATCCTTGCCGGCGATCATCTGCGCATACACATACGGTTCGCAGCGATGCACTTCACTGATCTCCTCGCGCGCCGAGGGATTGATGCGCAGGTAGTAATCGTAGGCCTCATCGCCATGGCCGAGGCGTGTTTCGGCAATCATCACCCAGGGGTTCACGTGGCAAAAAACGCCCGCGTTCTCCTTGTAGCCCGGCGGGTACGATGAAATCTCACCCAGATGGAGATAGTAGCGAGTGTAGGCGGGCTGATGCACCACCAGCCCGTGCTTGGTCGCCAGGTGTTCGCGCACGGATGCCAGGGCTTTGGCCGCTCTGCCGTCATCGAGTCCAATGCCTGCGAGCACGCAGAATCCGTTCGACTCGATAAAGATTTTGCCTTCTTCTCGCTCCTTCGATCCGACTTTTTCTCCAAAGCTGTCATAGGCGCGCAGAAACCATTCGCCATCCCATCCGTGCTGCTTCACGGACTGCTCCATTTTGCTGGCCGCAGCCAGGAAACAGGACGCGTCGTCGGGCCGGCCGTGGCGGCCGGCGATCGCGGCAAGCTCGTGCGAAGCATGCACGAAGAGGCCGGCGATGAACACCGACTCCGCCACTTTGCCATCGCGATTCGTCGTGGTCTGGAACGAATTGCCCGGAGTGTCAGAGAAACAGTTCAAGTTAAGGCAGTCATTCCAGTCAGCCCGTCCGATCAGCGGTAGACCATGCTGGCCGAGCCGTTCCAGCGTGTAGCGAAAGCTGCGACGCAGATGCTCGTACAACGGCTCCTCTGAACCAGGGTTGTTGTCGTAGGGCGCCTTCTCGTCGAGGATGCTCCAGTCGCCGGTTTCCTTGAGATAGGCAGCCACGCCGAGGATGAGCCAATGCGGATCGTCGTTGAATCCGCTTCCAATGTCGTTATTGCCGCGTTTCGTCAGCGGCTGGTACTGGTGATAAGCGCCGCCGCTTTCGAGTTGCGTCGAGGCCAGGTCGAGGATCCGCTCCCGGGCTCGCGCCGGCACCATATGCACAAAGCCCAAAAGATCCTGGTTGGAATCGCGGAAGCCGAGGCCGCGGCCGATACCCGACTCGAACGACGAGGCGGAGCGCGACATATTGAATGTGGCCATGCACTGGTACGCGTTCCAGATGTTCACCATGCGATTCGTGTGCACGTCCGGTGTGTCCACCTGAAAAATGCCGAGAAGTTTGTCCCAATAGGCGCGCAGGCGATCAAAGGCCGCATCGGCCTCTCTCTTCCCCAGATACCGTGCGATCACCGGCTTCGCCAGCTCCTTGTTAATGGTCTGCGATCCGGGAGGATCGAACTTCCTGTCTCTCGGATTTTCCTGGTACCCGAGAATAAAAACGATCTGCCGCGATTCTCCTGCGGCGAGATCGAGCGCTACCTGATGAGCGCCGATTGGCGCCCATCCGTGCGCAATGGAGTTCGTCAATTGCCCCGCAGCAACGGCCGCAGGATTGTCCCAGCCGCGGTAGGGGCCAAGAAACGCATCGCGGGATGTATCGAATCCTGAGGTCGGTTGAGAGCATGCGAAGAAAGCGAAATGATCGCGGCGTTCGCGGTACTCAGTCTTGTGATAGATGACCCCGTCTACCACCTCAACTTCGCCGATGTTGTAGTTCCGCTGAAAATTCGTGGCGTCGTCCTGCGCATCCCACAGGCAGAATTCGACACTGGCAAAGACGGAAATGCGCGCGGGTGCCGACCGGCGATTGGTCACCGTGAGCTGCCAGATCTCCAGGTTCTCGTCGAGCGGAACGAAGTACCGTGTCTGCGCTTCGATGCCCACGAATTTCGAGCCGATCGTGGTGTAACCCATGCCGTGGCGACAGGAGTAGTCCTCCGCGGCATGCCGCGTCGGCTGCCAGCCAGGCGACCAGAAGCATCCCGACGCTTCGTCGCGCAGGTAAATGTATCGTCCCCCGCAATCCCAGGGTGCGTTGTTGTACCGGTAACGAGTCAGACGCCGCAAGCGTGCGTCGCGATAAAACGAATAGCCTCCCGCGGTGTTGGAGATGATCCCGAAATACTCCTGGCAGCCGAGGTAATTGATCCACGGGAGCGGAGTATCCGGCTGCGTGATCACATACTCTCGGTTTTGATCGTCGAAGTGTCCGAACTTCATGGTTGCTTCCTTTTTTGAACCGGCGCAGAAAGGCAGCGGGAATTCAGGATTGCCCGCTGAAACGTTTTTGCAGGGCGAATCCTTCGCAGATGAAGACGAAGCGCGATTATAGCTGAATGGAGAGAAGAGCAACAAGCGTCTTTCCATCGCGCGGCGGTTTGGGAGAAGGAATTCGTTGCCGGGGCGCATAAGAATGTGAGAGACTGATCCGTCTTTCCATCCAGGCAGGGCGGTTGAAGCGAATGAAAGATTCGGCTTGTTCCTTGAATCGAGAGCCGCAAAAACCTCGCACCCACGGCTTCCGGCCGTTCCGCTTATGCCTTGCAGGGCTGGTTTTTGGCTCCCCGTTCCTTCTTTTTGGAGCCGAAAATCCGACCCTGGCAATCAAGATAGACCAAGTGGGCTACCTTCCCGGCGGGCCCAAAATTGCCCTCGTGAGCAGCCCTGCCAAGACGTTTGAAATCAGGCGTTCCGGCGATGCAAAACTGGTGTTTCGCGGCGTCCTTGGACCGGCAGGAACCGATCCCCTCTCAGGCGACACCGTCCAGGCCGCAGATTTCTCTCAATTGCGGCGCGGCGGAGACTATTACCTTCAGATTCCTGGAGTAGGGAGGAGCTGGAACTTCTCCGTGGGCAGCCGTGTCTTCGAGCGGACATATTACCTGGCCATGCGCGGCTTTTACGGGCAACGCTGCGGCATCGCCGTCGATCTCGGGCCGGAGTTTCCCGGCTATTCCCATTCGGCCTGTCACCTGCGCGGCGAGTTTCATCCCAGCTCCGGCAAGTTTGGGCCACGCGACAACATCGGCGGCTGGCACGACGCGGGCGACTATGGCCGTTACATGGTCAACTCGGGCGCCGCTACGGGGACGTTGCTTTGGGCCTGGGAAATCTACGGACCTCGGCTAAAGCCGATTCAACTTAAGATTCCTGAAACCGGCAACGGCACTCCCGACATCCTCAACGAAGCGCGCTGGAATCTTGAGTGGATGCTGAAGATGCAGGACACCGATGGGGGGGCCTGGCATAAGCAGACCAGCACGCACTTCCCGGGATTCATCGCTCCCGACAAAGACAGCCTTCCCAGCGAGGTCATCGGGACCGGTTCCGCGCCTTACAAAAGCACCTGCGCTACAGCGGATCTGGCCGCAGTGGCAGCGATTGCCGCCCGGGTCTACAAACCCTACGATCCTCAATTTGCCGCTCGTACCCTCGATGCCGCGCGCCGCGCGTGGCAATGGACCGAACAGTTTCCCAATGTGACCTTTCGCAACCCGCCGGGCGTGACCACCGGAGAGTATGGCGACTCGAACTGCGCGGATGAGCGGCTCTGGGCGGCCGCGGAGCTTTGGCGCACCACCGGCGAGGCAGCCTATCACCACTTCTTTCTCGACCATTATGCGGCGTATCTTCCCTTCCTCGATTCGCCGGCCTCTGAAAACTGGAGCATGATGGCCCCCATGGCGCTCCAAAGCTACGCTCTTTCCCGGCGCAAGGGCGCCGATGCCAAGGCGAGAACGGCCATTCGCAATCGAATGTTGACGGCGGCGCGCGCCATCGTAGAAAGCACCGCGGCCAATCCTTACCACGTCAGTCTCAAGCCAACGGATTTTGTCTGGGGCTCAAACGGAATCGCCGCGCAGTACGGCATGAACTTGATGATCGCCAATGTGATCGCGCCCAATCCTGAATTTGTGAACACGGCGAGCGACGATTTGCACTATCTGCTAGGACGGAACACCTTCTCGCTCTCCTGGGTCACGCAGGTTGGCCAGCATTCTGTCCTGCATCCGCATCACCGGCCGAGCGGCTCGGGTGAGCAACCCGGTCCATGGCCGGGATTGATGTCTGGGGGGCCGAACGCCGGGCGCCAGGACGCAGTGCTGGCCGCATTGCCTGCGAGCCTGCCACCGGAAAAAGACTATGCCGACGAGACAGCCTCGTACGCAAGCAACGAGATTGCCATCAACTGGCAGGCAAACCTGGTTTTCCTGCTGGCCGGGCAATTGCATTAAGAGATTTTCAACCTCGCACTCCGCCGGCCCCGCTCGGAAGCACCCGGCAGAGTTCGGAAAAAATGATCGACAGAAAAACTCGGAGCCTCAATGCATCTTCATCCTTTAGACGTCGGCATCATTCTGGCCTACATCATCTGTACGGTGCTGGTGGGTTACTACGTATCGCACCAGGGCTCGCGCGACATGAAAGCGTATTTCCTCGGCGGCAACAAAATGCCGTGGTATGTGCTGGGCCTTTCCAACGCTTCGGGCATGTTCGACATCAGCGGCACCATGCTGCTCGTCTACTGGATGTTTGTCTACGGCCTGAAGAGCGTGTGGATCCCATGGCTGTGGCCGACCTTTAATCAGGTCTTCCTCATGGTTTACCTGTCCGCGTGGTTGCGCCGCTCGAGGGTCATGACCGGCGCGGAATGGATCAAAACTCGTTTCGGCACTGGCCGCGGCGCGCAGTTGTCGCACTTGATTGTGGTCCTCTACGCATTTATCAGCATCATTGGATTCTTCAGCTACGGCTTTAAAGGCATCGGCAAATTCGCCGCTACATTTCTTCCCTGGCATCTTTCCCCGAATGAATATGCGCTCATCCTGATCAGCATGACGGCGATCTACGTAATCAAGGGCGGCATGGTCAGCGTGGTGATCACCGAGGTAGTTCAGTTCTTCATCCTGGCCATCGCTTCCTTTGCCGTGGGCGTTATCGCCATGATGAAGGTGGCTCCCGGCACCCTGCATAGATTGGTGCCCGCGGGCTGGGACAATGTGTTCTTCGGCTGGCACTTGAATCTAGACTGGTCGACATTACTGCCCGCTGCTACGGCCAAGATTGCCGAAGACAAGTATGAGCTGTTTGGTTTCTTTGTCCTGATGCTTTTGTTTAAGGGCGTGCTGATCTCCGCCGCGGGCCCCGCGCCCAATTACGACATGCAGCGTATTCTCTCCGCGAAGAACCCGCGCGAAGCATCCATGATGAGCGCATGGGTCAACGTCGTGCTCACGCCGCCGCGCTACTTTCTGGTCATTGGACTCACCGTGCTGGCGGCGGCCTTCTTCGGACCCGATCTCCGGGCGATGGGACCGAAACTCGACTTCGAGCTAGTGTTGCCGATGGCGCTGGGCAGGTTCGTCCCTGTCGGCCTGCTCGGCTTTCTGATTGCCGGCCTGCTCGCCGCTTTCATGGCTAATTTTGCCGCCACCGTGAACGCCGCGCCGCCCTATTTCGTCAACGACATCTACAAACGATACATCCGCCCCAACGCGCCGCCGCGTACCTACGTCCGCCTCAGCTATCTCAGTTCCTTTGCCGTGGTGGTTATTGGCGTCCTCATCGGATGGAATGTCGAATCGGTGAACTCGGTCGTGCTATGGATTGTCTCTGGCCTATGGGGTGGGTATACCGCTTCCAATGTTTTAAAATGGTATTGGTGGCGCTTCAATGGGTTTGGCTACTTCTGGGGCATGGCCGGTGGAATTTTCTCCTCCGTGGCTTGTGCGATTGATGCAAACACCGGCAAGCACCTTCAGAACGCCCCTCTTATCCATGATCTGCTTCAGAAATATTCCGTCAATCTCGACGTCTCCATCGTCTTTCCACTGGTGCTCATCCTCTCGCTTATCGGATGCTTTGCCGGTACCCTGCTTACCAAGCCCGACGAGGAGGAAGTACTGAAAGATTTCTACCGTCGAGTCAGGCCGTGGGGGTTCTGGGGACCCATCTACCGCAAGGTTCTCGCGGAGGACCCGGGTTTCAAGCGCAACACTGACTTTATGCGCGACATGTTCAACGTCGCGGTCGGGATCGTCTGGCAGGTCGCGCTGGTCGTGCTTCCGATGTATGTGGTGATCTGGGAACTCAAGCGCGCCGCAATCACCCTGGCCGTCGTTCTGGCAACGTCGGCAATTCTCAAGTTCACCTGGTACGACCACCTGGAGCGCCGCGAGGTCGAGACGGATAAGGCCGCAGAAATCCAGGGACCCTCCGCTTAGAATTGCGAAGATTCTTTTGAAAGCGTGGAAAATGCCGAGAAAGTCGAAATCGAGAAGCGAGCCACAGCCGGGACAGCCCGTCAGCCTGCGCATTCTGGGAGAATACCTCGACCTGTCGCCGGCGACCATCTCGCTTGTGCTGAATAACGCACCCGGAGTCCGCGCGATTCCGCAGGAGACGCGGGATCGCGTGAAGGCAGCGGCCGAAAAATTCGACTACCGGCCCAGCTTCTATGCGCGCTCACTGCGCAAGCGGCAAAGCTTTTCCATCGGAGTATCTGGTCCCGGAACTGAGCGACAGTTATTCCGCGATGGTGCTCGCCGGTGTGGAGGAAGCTCTCATCGAGGAAGGTTACTTCTACCTCACGGCGAGTCATCGCCGCAAGCCGGATTTGATTGAAGAGTACCCGCGCATGTTTATGGAGAGGTCGGTCGAAGGACTCATCCTGATCGATACAGTCCTGCAGCATCGCTTCAAGATTCCCGGCGGTCGCGGTTGCCGGGCATCGCGAGATTCCCGGGATTACCAACGTGGTCCTTGACCAGCGCCGGGCGGCAGAACTTACTTTGCGCCATCTCTTCCAGCTTGGTCACCGTCGAATCGCATTCATGCGCGGCGGCAGCCACAGCTCGGACGCCGACGAGCGCTGGGAATGCCTGAAGGCCGTCGCCACGGAATTTGGCATCGATTTTCGTCCGGAGTTGACCGTAGAACTGAAGCTCAAGGTGGCAACGCCGGAATTAGGGTACGGGCCGACATGCGAATTGCTTCAACGCAAGGCCGAATTTACCGCGGTTGTCTGCTACGACGATCCGGCAGCCATTGGCGCCATCCGCGCGCTGCACGACCACGGGTTGCGCGTTCCTGAAGACATCTCCGTGGTCGGCTTCGACGACATTCAAAGTGCAGCCTTTTATAATCCCAGCCTCACTACCATCCGCCAGCCTCTCCATGAAATGGGCATGATCGCGGCGCGCGCGCTCTTGCAAAGGGTCCGCGGCCAGAATTCTGTTCCCTCCGTGCTGCCTGTTCTGCCGGAACTGGTCATTCGCGAATCCACCTGCCCGCCGCGCGGGAGCCCCAAGGGTTCAAGACGCCGTTCATAGCTCCCGACGACTGACGCAGCCGAATGAAACACTTGTTTGCAGATGCGCGCGACGTGCGGATTTCATTGCTTCCCGCGCGCGAAGACTGCTATAGTCCTGCTTTGAACACCGCGCCGGCAATCACGGCCGCGGTTACTCAAATTGTCGGATCCATAAGACAAGAATCGCAGCCGAAGTGAAGAGCTGCAAGGTTCTTGAATCCTCACTTTCGGGAGTTCGGCCAGGGCGTAGATAGGCAAGTTCTTCCTGGAGAGATCAATTGGCGAAGCCTCCCGCGGGTAAATCTGCAAGCAAACCCAGACGCCGGGCACTCGGCGTCGGTCTTGACCCGCAAGCCCACGATGAGTGATGTGGCTCGGCTGGCGGGCGTGGGCACCATGACTGTCTCGCGCGTGCTGAGCGGCACTGTTCGCGTTTCCGCCGAAACCACAGAGCGGGTTCAAACCGCGATTGAGCAGCTCAAATACCGTCCCAATGTGCTGGCGCGCGCATTTCGGGGCCAGCGCAGCCATTCCATCGGCCTCATCCTTCCTTATCTCTACGATCCCTTCTTTGCCAGTTGCGCTCACGCCGTAACCACTGTGGCCAGGGAACACGGCTACTCAGTCATCATCACCACTTCGGACGAGGATCCTGAAACCGAGTACACAGAGGCTGACGAGATGCTGCAGCGTCACGTGGACGGCCTGTTGGTCATTCCGGCTCGCATCCGTCAATCGCGCCTCACTCGCGCACTCTTTGGCAAAACCCCAGTTGTAGCCTTTGACCGGCCAGTGCCGGATCCATCGATTGACACTGTCCTCGTGCAGAACGCCATCGGATCGCGCCGCATTACCGAGCATCTTATTGAGCACGGACACCGGCACATCACTTTCTTCGCCCTCAGCCGCAGCCTCTTCACCATGGGCACGCGATTTGCCGGCTATCGCCGCGCCATTCAGGATGCGGGACTCGAGTCTTGTGCCGTCTTCGATTGTTCATCCGAAGAGGTCGTCGAGCAGATTCTCAAATTGAAGATGCAGCAAGACACGCCGCCCACTGCGATCATCACCTCGAACACGCTGGTTACACGTTACGTTTTGGGAGCGGTTTCGCGCCTTGGATTGCGCGTTCCCACCGATCTTGCTTTCGCCGGATTCGATGACTTCGATCTGGCGGAATTCACTTCACCGCCGCTCACCGTGGTCCGCCAGCCGGCACAGGAGATGGGCCGCGTCGCGGCAAACCTGCTCTTCGATCGCATCGCGCGCGGTGAAACGCCTCACACTGGAAACCGCATCGTTCTTCCCGTTGAAATCGTGTTGCGCCGTTCGTGCGGCTGCAAACACCGGACAGCTGTCGTCAACCAGTGAAAGCGCTTTCACGAAAATCATGCCTCACTCGACGGCAATTGTCCGCGTGACCAGGTTCCAGCCGCGCAGGCCAATCTCGGGCTTCTCATTGCCAGCCGGAAACGCCACGTTCACCGTGCGTTCCTCGCCCGGCAAAAGCGAAACGTAGTTGTCGGCGTAGTACGCGGGCAGGATGCGCTGCCCCGTCGCGGCATCCTCCAGCGTGAGTTTGATCATCAGCGCCGCCGCCGAGCCTTGGTTCTTGATTCGCACTGCGACGGTGCGCTCACCATTTACCGCCGCGGATGTGGCTGAAGCCGTGAGCGTTGCGGGCGCAAGCGAATTCAGCTCACGGTAACTTTGATGGTCCGCAGCCCACCAGTAGAAGTTGTCGCTCACCGGAGAGCCCGCCGCATTGCTCACTTCCAGCCGCACGAGGATGGTATGTCCGGCGGCCAACGTTGCCAGGTCGGGCTTCGCCACCGGGGTGCGATCGTCGCCGGCGGCCTGCACCTGGTTGGTGTGATCGCTCAAAATCTTGCCGTCCAAACTCTCAACAAGCGTGCGCACTTTAAAAGATTGCGCTGCGCCCAGGTTGATCAAATCCACCGAGCCATCGGTCAGATTGAGCTGCGCATGGATCGGTTCGCACGCCTTCTCGGTCCCGTAAAAGCTCGACTGTGTATCGTAGTCCCAGCTCAGAAAGTTCCACTCCATGCTCGGCCACGACGGTTGCGTCATCCAGATCATGCGCGCGGAGTTCGGCTGCCACAGGTGCGCGGCAAAGCCCTCGAAGATCGCGCGATGACCCGCATAATCGATCATCTGGGCTTTCCGCTCGAAGTCCTCCAAACTACTCGGCGCGCCGAACTCGGTTTCCATGGTTTCTATGAACGGCTGCACGGTTCCGTTTCCGCTCTGGTGCCAGTCGTGATACGCCCAGGTGTCGCTGATCGGCCATCGATCCGGTTCCGGGATGAACGACCTAAGGCTCTCCAGCGTCGGTACGCTCGGAATGCCCAGCTCCACGCTGAAGCCGCGGTTAATCCGATAGTACGTTTCGAGCGGCTCCAGTTGATAGGGTCCCGAGCCGCGCAGATTCACCTGGTTCGAGCTGCCGGTGTAATACCGTGTATGGTCGAGAGTACGCACCAGTTCCGCCAGCCCCGTGTTGATTGTCGGCTGCGGCACGCCTTCATTCCGCCCGCACCAAACCACGATCGACGGATGATGCCGGTAGCGCAGGATCGTATCGCGCGCGTTCTTCAGGAACAGCGCGGGATCTTCGGCTTCCAAGTTGTACGACTCCGTCGATTCCCAGAAATCGTTCCACACCATTAACCCGTACTTGTCGGCCAGTGCATAGAAACTCTCCTCCGTATTCTGGCCCATCCAATTGCGGATGATGTTTACATGCGCGTCACGATGCAACCGGAAGTACGGCTCCAGGTGTTCGGTGCTGACCCGCTTGAGCATGTCGTCCATGCCCCAGTTGCCGCCGCGCGCGGCAATGCGCACGCCATTCACTTTGATCACCAGGTCCGTTCCAGGCCAGCCGCCGTCAACCGGGCGGATGGACGCTGATCCTTCGGCTCCCGGCTCCAGCGTCTGCACCCAGCTATGCAAAATGTAGTCGCGCATCCAGTCCGGAGCTTGCGCCGGCATCACCAGGTCCGGCGTCCAGTTGTTGATCCGTCGAATGCCCTCATGTGTGCCGTCAACCAGCGGCAGTGCTTCGTCGTGCGTGCGGCTGGGCATCACCTCCACGCGTTTCAGATGTCCCGATGCGTCGAAGAGCGAAAGCTCGTAAGTCACTTCCCTCATGCCAAATTCAATTTGTTTCTTCTCGCTCGTCTTCGCCCCCGTGGTAAACGAGACGTTGAGCGTGTGCAGCGCGGGATCGCCATAGCCGTTCGGCCACCACAGCTTTGGGTTTTGAACCTTGAGCTGCGCAAACTCCGCCGGCTCCAGACGAACCAGCGTCTCTCCCGGGTCCAGATGAACGTGCTTCGTTATCTTCACATCGTCGAACGCGGCGGTCAGCTCGCCGTCTGTCGTTACGCTGCCCGCATTGGTCAGCGGCACTTCAATCTCCACGTCGGCCTCGCTGCGGTCGGGCTTGGGCAGGGTCGTAATTACATTCAGGTCGCCAATCTCCACCGGCCCTGTAGCCGATAGCGTCACATCCTGCCAGATGCCCGTCTCGCGGTCGCGAATTCCCGGAATCCAATCCCATCCCTCGGCGGCTGAAAATGTCGGCCCGTCCAGCACCTCCATTCCGCCGTTTTCTCCAGGGCCACCCCTGAGTGACTGCTCGTTCGGAATCCCCGGATGCGGCGGTGGAGAAACCCGCACGGCCAGTGCATTCTCGCCTCCGGCTGCAACGTCGGTAACGTCGAACCTTCCGCGTATGAAAGCGCCTGTAAGCCCACCGAGTCTTTTGCCGTTCATCCAGACTTCAGCAGCGTAATTCACTCCTTCAAAGCTCAGCGTGAGCCTGCGCCCGCGCGTCGCGTCCGGCGTTTTGAACTCGACGCGATACCAGTAGTCCTGGTGAGCCAGGCTCTCCGGAATGGCGAGATTGTTGAGCCCGTAATCGGGGTCGGGATAGATGCCGCGATCGATCAACGTGGTCAGCACCGTGCCCGGCACTGTCGCTACCAGCCAGTCCTTGTCGGCAAAACCGGCCTTGGAAATCTCTTCGCCGGTGGCTTTGACTTGCGGCGCTGCCTTCAGCTTCCAGCCGCCCGCGAGCTTCCACGGATTGTCGCCTGCCAACTTGCAATGCAAATCCGCCGCGCTCAGCTCTTTTGCAACGGGCTTTTGTATTCCGCCCTTGCCGTGCGGCATCGTGGATGGATCCTGCGGCGCGCTGTATCCGGCTTGCCCGCGTGTCTGCACCGGCCAGTGTTGCGAACCCTCTTCATACGTGGGCTCGCTGAAGTCCGGCGGGGCGTCGGCTATCGCCTTCACTTGCTCGGCCGTCAACGCCGCGCGAAAGATCTTCAGCCCCGCGAGTTTGCCGCCGAAATGGACGTCTGCGACATTTGCCAACACCGGCGGCGCCATCTCCAGAGTGGCCGCCACGCTGCCTTGTGCAAGCACGCTCGTCGCCACCTCCCGGCCGTCGGCATAGAGAACCACATGTTCGCCATCGCTGGCCGCCACCGCCAGATGCCATTTGCCCGGGTCAATTGTCTGATCGCCGGCCACAAATCCCGCCGCTGCCCGGCCCAGCCACAGGCCCAGCCGATTGCCCGCAATTCCGATAAATCGCGCATCCTCGGCGGCAGGATCGCCAATTCCTGCGAGCAGGATCGTCCCTTGCACCGGTTCCGGCAGCTGGAACCAGAGGGAAATTGTCCATGAAGCGCGGCCCGCCAAAACCGGATCCTGGATTGCGGGCTGGCCCGATCCCTGCCCATCCATCGCTACAGCCCAAACGCCGTCAAGCGAAGTCGACGGAGTCAGCGTCTTATTCAAGCCCGAACCATCAGCCAGAAAAACCGCGTTGAACGGCCCGTAAGCCGCGGCGGGGAGTGCCGTTGCCTGCGCATGACTTGCCGCGGGCACAACTGCAATCGCTGCAGCCAGGAATCCAATGGCTGCGCGAACAAGAAACCGCAGAGCGGTTTCAGGTATGAGAGAGGATTGCTTAAACATGGCAAACCATCCTATAAAGAGCGCGGCTTCATCCGCAAAGAATCCACCTGAAGCTCCGTCGCCTCAGCCCTCGCCTGGACCCGGGCGCAGGCCGCTAGATAACGATATCAGCGGGACACGTGCGCGCCTTCGGGTCAAAATGCGGCCCGGTTCCAAAACCGGGAACCATCATAGTGGCACCACGGCAAGGTTGTCTGTAAAATTCGACGTTTTGTGAGCGATCCTTTCTGAAAGATTCAAGCTTTGGTGTCACGGATTGTGATACAAATGGTAACAACCTTATCGGAATGGGAACGCTCTCATTGGCCGAGGTTTTCGAACGATTGAGATGGCTGATTTCTCGAAGAGCCGCGTTCTTGCATTCGACGTGGGCGGCAGCCACGTTGCCGCCGCGGTTTGTTGTGCTCCCGATTTTCGCCTCGGCTCCGTCATCAGCGCGCCTCATGCAACAGTGTCCAGCCCGGAAGGGTTCCTTGATCTCCTCCATGACCTGGGAATGAAGGCTCGCATTGGCAGCGGGGAGATCATGGGGGCGATGCTTGCCGTGCCCGGTCCCTTCGATCTTCAGGCCGGCGTGAGCCTGATGCGCCACAAACTGCCTTATCTATATGGAGTCAACCTGCAGCAGGGGCTGGCCGACCGATTCGCATTGCCGCCTACCCAAGTACGCTTTTTGAACGACGCCGATGCTTATCTGCTGGGCGAAATTGGCGCCGGAGCGGCGCGCAATTTCGGCCGTGCCGTTGGACTCACCCTGGGAACGGGAATCGGTTCGGCGTTTGCGGTTCACGGTCAGCTCGTGACTGAAGGCCCTGGCGTGCCCCCCGGCGGCGAAATCTGGAATCTGCCCTACCGGGGCGGAATCGTGGAGGACTTTATCTCTTCGCGGGCCATCGTGGGAAACTACGAGCGCTGCGCGGGCATGAAGCGCGAAGTTGTGGACCTGGCTGCCGCCGCTGGGCACGATCCGGCCGCGCAACAGGCCTTCATCGAATTCGGCCAGCATCTTGGTGCGGTCATTCGTACGCTGCTTGCAGAGTTTCACGCGGACGTGATTGTATTGGGCGGCGGAATCTCCCGTTCTGCCAATCTTTTCTTGCCCGCCGTACAGGCCGAGATCGGCGATTCCGCGACCCAGTTACGCATCTCGGAGCTTAAGGATCAGGCTGCGCTCGTCGGCTGCGGCGTTGCAGCTTTAGGCACCGGGACCGGATCACCGGATCCCGGCAAATCCACACCGGTGCAGAACGCCGCGCTCTCATAACCTTCTGCGATCAGGACCAAACTACTGATAGAACGTGACAATGCTCTGCGCGGGAAGCGTGTAGCTGAACTGTCCGCCCGAGACGCTCACAGCGGTCTGCGCCGCCAATCCCGCGGCTGACGTGGATTGGTACGGCGTCAACGAAGTCACGCCGCTCCCGTTATTCAGCACGAAGAAGAGGCTCTCCGAGGTCGTATTAGAGTTGATGGCCACGATCACGCAATGCGCCGGCGAGGTGTTGCTGTACGCCGAAACATACACTCCGGCAACAGGAGTTGCAGTTGCCGAAACGCGCACAAAGCCGGGCTGGATGAACTCAGAGAACTGACCGATGCCATAGCCGTAGAAAGTTGGCGCCGGATTCGTAGTGCTGGAATTGATCAGCCCGTAATTGATGCCGTCGGCGGGATTGTCCCAGGTCCACCACCAGACGTAAGCGTTGTAAAAGCCCACCGTCATGGAATTATGGACCTCTTCTGCCGACGCGAGCGCATCCGCGATGGTGTCGGCGGGGCAGTTGCTTTCGCAGGTCGCGTGCTCTGTCATCCAAATATCCTTTCCGTCATTGATCGCCGCCGCGTAATAGGACGGCGACACGCCGTAAAGGTGCCCTCCGATAATTGAGACATTCCCCACCGCATTAGGGTCGGCCAACGTCGGATTGGATTGAGCCTGAATAAACTGAAACGACTCCGGCATGATCAGCTTTGTGGTGATGGGGTTCGTTACGCCGTTCAAGGTCAGCGAGGCTACCCATGTGTCCATCTGCTGCGGAGTCCAGTAGCAGGATTCGTAGGTCACGTTGGCGTAATCCGGCTCATTCTGCATCGAAATGGCGTACAGGTTCACGCCGTTGTTCTTGAAGTAGGTGACAAAATCTTCGAGGTAATTGGCGTAGTCGGCGTAGTGACTCGGGTCAAGGTAGCCACCGCAAGTATCAGCGGGGCTGCAGCCGCTTGTATACGGTTGGCTTGTCGAGCTGTTCTTCATCCCGACCGGCGGCGTCCAGGGCGACCCGAATACGATTGCGTTGGGATTCGCTGCCTCCGCCGCCTGGGCATTGGCAAGCTCCTGGGTCCAGTTGTTCGTTACGTAATTGCTCCCCGCGGAACCGCTCGGATCGATGCGCATTCGCAAGATGCTGAGGCCCAGACCGCACGAAGTCGAGTTCGAGCCCGTGCAAATCGTCGGGCTGAACAATGCGGTGGCCTGCTGCGCGGTCAGCTGACCGAGCCACGCCGTCGAACCGCCGAAGCCGCGGATGGTCTGATACGTCGTTCCAAAGTCGACCGTCACCTGGTTCGGGCTCGCGCCGGTAGTGAATGTCCACACATAGGGCGAGGCCAGTGCAGCGCCGGCAGAGCTCTGCGCTCCCGTCGTGATGGTTGCGGTGTAAGAAGTGTTGTATGCCAGCGCCGAACTGGGAGCGAACGTCACCGTCGATGTACCGGTGTTGTAACTGATCAAGCCAGAGACAGCGGTATTGCCCGGCCCGGTCAACGTGACCGTCGATGCGGTGAGGGTCGCGGAATTCATGGGTTGGCTGAAAGTTGCCGTCAACGCGTTTCCGACATTTACACCGGTAGCGCCGTTTGCCGGCACAGTGGTCGTGACAGTTGGAGGCGTTGCCGCCACGGTGGTGAAGCTCCACGTGTAAAGAGCGGTCAGCGGCACTTCTCCAGAACTCATGACGCTGGTCGAGATTGTCGCCGTGTACAAGGTGTTGTTGAAGAGATTCCCCGTCGGCGTCAGCGTTGCAACGGAAGTGCCGGCGTTATAGCTGACGTTGCCCTGCACGGAAGCGTTTCCGGGCCCGGTCAACGTGAAGGTTGAGCCAGTGATCGTCGTCGGATCCATCGCCTCATTGAATGTCGCCGTTAAAGTCGTATTAATTGCAGCTGTGGTGCTTCCGTTCGCCGGCGTAACCGACGTGACCGACGGCGGCTGCGCCGTCGCTGCCACCGTCGTGAATGTCCAGGTGTAGTTAGCGGCCAGCGCGCTTCCCGATGAGCTTTGTACTCCGGTCGTAATTGTGGCCGTGTAAGTGGTGTTGTTAGCGAGCGGCAAAGTCGGCGTAAGCGTTGCAACGTTTGCGGCGTAGCTGACGTTCGCTGCTACAGCCGATCCGCCCTGGGGCGTCAGCGTAAATGTGGACCCGGTAATCGTCGAAGCGTTCATGGCCTCGCTGAAGGTGGCCGTTACGGTCGACGAGATGGCAACGCCCGTACTCGTATTCGCCGGCATCACCGCTGTGACAGTTGGCGCTGGGCCTGGCGCAGTCGTAAACGACCAGGTGTAGTTTGAGGTAAGCGAGGTTCCCGCTGTGCTCTGCGCGCCCGTGGTGATGGTCGCCGTGTAGGTGGTGTTATAGGCCAGCGAAGCTGCCGGAGTGAACGTCGCGGCGTCATTGGCGCTGCTGTAGCTGACGGTTCCGCTAGTTGCCGATCCGCCCTGCGGCGTCACCGTGAAGGTGGAGGTGGTGAGCGTTGAAGCGGTCATCGGCATGTCGAACGTTGCCGTAACAGTCGAAGTTATGGCAACGCCCGTGGCCATATTGGCAGGGGTGACAGCGGAAACCGATAGCACGCTCGTAACACAGTTGCTGGTGCATGTTCCGCCACCACCGCCGCCACCGCATCCGGCAATCACCAGGCTTACAGCCACCAGCCACCAAGCCGCAGGAATCCGCATGACCAATCTCTCCTTAGGATCATCTCGATAGACGACTGACCGCATCTTCTGATTTACGTCTTAACTTGTCAGCGATCGCTTGCGCGCGAGATCGGTTTTCAGCCTGTGCCTCGAACCTTCATAGGGCGCTTAAGAGGACTTTATGGAGGTGTAAATCATGGCGCATTTCCGCTTTTGCCTTCTGCAGCCCACTCAGACTAATTCAATTTACTTGGGTGCGCAACGCCGGTTCAAAGAAACTGATCAAGACAACATCGCGCCGCTTTCGCGACGCGATGTTGGTTCTCGTTGCTTCTGTTTTGTGCCGCGCTATTGCACAGTCACATTGATATAGAACGGTATTGAAACCTGGTTTTCGGTGCCATAGACCTTGATACCGTTATTGGTTGTCGATCCGCTCCCTGGAACGATGCAATTGTCGCCGGCGCCGCCGGGCTCAGAGACACACAAAGAGCCCGTTTCGTCGGCCGTGATCGTCACGGGATAGGTTCCGGCAGGCGTGTTCAGCGATGCCAGCGGCTCCAGGGTCGTAGTGTTGCAGGCGGTAATGCTGACCGCCAGGGCGCTTCCGGCAATCATCAGGAACACCATCAGCAGCAGCCGGCCTTTCGCAAAGGTCTTGCGTCTGAAAAAGAGCCCGATCATTCCGAAGCTAAAGATTGCCGCCAGCGTTACAGATGTAGTGCGAGCATTCTGGCTAGTTGTGGTTCCCGCCGTGACATCGGTGTAGAAAGTTACGGTCACCTGTCCAGGCGTGCAGGAAACTGAGCCATCTGCAATTTGCGTTGTCGTCGCGCCGGATGGGCACGGGATATCTACCGAGTTCGGTACAAGCGGGTCCGGCGTTGGATAGCTGAACGAACATTGCGTGTGTGGCGGCAGATTGTCGCAGGTCAATGTCACCGGGAAGTTGGTAGCATTCAACTGGGCGTTCTGTCCGGCAAGTCCATATCCGAGAATCGAGGTGAGAGTAAGATTCATGCTCGCCGAAGATCCGGCCTGCACCGTCAGCGAAGGAGCTACCGTCTCTGAGGACGCATTACCGGTTTGAGTAATTTGCACGGCGGGTCCTCTGACAGATTGCAGCACCGTCGAAGTAGGTCCGGTAAGGCCCAGGAAATTCGCATCACCGCTATACACCGGGTAAATGTCGTGCGTGAAGATTACCGGCGAATAGCTGACACCCTGGGGCACATACCACAAGCAACTTGTTGGGAAGGTCGCCTGGGCGCCTGTGGTCGTGCCGGCGTTCTCGATGGTTAGCACTCCGGCACCGGACGAGGTCGGGCATGCGACGCCTGAGTATCCACCCGGAGTCGCGTATCCCGCCAGAACGCAGGTTGCCGCGCCGATGCCTGCAGCGGACGTTCCCGAAGGACACGTGCTGGAGTTATCCATCACCGTAATGGTTCCGGTGGGAACGCCTGCTGCGGTGCCCACTTTCATAATGAAGCTATATTGGAAGGGCGTTTCCGATCCGTCATATGGAACGGTTCCGCTGCCGGTCCCCGCCGGCACGAACGGCAGGTCGACATCTGTCGAATCAGGGAATTTAGGCAGAGCGATCCCGGTAATCGCGGACTTCGCCACGTTAACCGACATCGTCCCGGTCGATCTGCCATACACTCGATCGCCGCTATAAGCCACGGTCATGGTCTGTGTCCCGGCCAAGACTGGCGACAACGTGAAGCTGGCGGCGCCGGCGACCAGATTCGACGTTGCCGTGGCTGTTTGTGGCGTAATGGTGGGAATGCCCGCATTCGGCCCCGAACTCGGAATGACCACCGTCCAGGTTGTGTAGCTCACCGTGACTGTTCCGGTGGGGGCAACACCAGCACCGCTCTTCGGAGCGACAGTGATTGTAAGCGGCGTATTGACCACCTCTGCCGCTTTGGCTCCTCCAGCGACGCTCGTTGCGGAAGTGGACAGCGCCGGTCCTGTGCCGGTGGCGGCAATCGCGATGGGAGAGTTCACAGCATTACTCGCGATTCCAATTTGGCTGGTGAGTGTCCCTTGCTCTCCCGCTCCAGGCTGGAACGTGACTTCGACCGTGCAGGTGGCGCCCGCTGCCAATGGGCTGCCGGCTTGGCACCCGCCGGTTCCTGTATCGGCAGCCGTGTAGTCCACCGAATTGCTGCTGGTGTAGCCGGTCACAGTCAGCGCCGCGTTTCCTGTATTGGTGACAGTGGCGACTGCATTTGTGGCAGAGGTGAGTGTTGTGGGCTCAGGTAACGCCAGCGTGCCGTTGGTACTCACCACGGTAACGGCGCCGCCCGCCGTTTGCACCAGATAAACATTGTTCGCGCGGTCAAGAGCGACCGACGAAGTACCACTCACCGTCGAGGCAAGAGCGATCTCACCAGCGAGGTTCAAGGCGCCGCTCACATAGGGAATACGTGTCGTTCCGCTTGCCGAGGAAATATAGACTGCTCCGGAGGGATCGACGGCCAATCCGGTTGCACCGCTCAGGTTGTTCAGCAACGTGACCGGAGTGCCCGCTCCCCCGACAAGCTCGAAGAGATTCACACCGTCGATTACGTAAACATTGCCGGCTGCATCCGCAGCCACAGCTGAGGGCGCGGTAAAGCCTGTAGTCAACGCGGCTTCCGCCTGTCCCAGATTGGAAGTGGTGGAGGCGCCGATATCGCTGAGCTTGACGACTCGCCCATTGCTTGGGTCCGCTACATATAGATGGTCCAACCCGTCCGCCGCCAGATTCAGGCCACTAGAACCGAGACCGCTCACAAGGGTCGCCTGGCCAGCGGCATTCAAACCGCTCGGCCCGAAGGGTACTTCATACACACTGCCGGTGCCGCTGTCCGCGATGAAGACATCGCCTGCGCCGTCTACGGCGACGCCAGTTGGAGACGTCAATCCGGTGCCGACGGAAACTGCAGTGGCGGAACCCACGGCATACTTGAGGACTTTGCCCTGGCCCGGATCTGCAATGTAGACATTCCCGAGCGCGTCGATTGCGACTTGGGAAGGCGTCTTCAAGCCGGAACCCAAGGTCGACTGCAACGCGGGAGTTGCCTGAATGTTCGCGCCCATTCCGACGCCATGCAGCACCATGGACGCCAAGACGTTGTTCTTCGCGTCAAGCATCAGCAGCTTGGCGGAGATGCTCCCGACGGAACCAGGAGTAAAAGAGACGTTCTCGAGACAGCTCTTGCCGGATGCGTAGGCTACTCCGGTCGTGCAAGTTCCGCCGGTGATGGCGAAATCGGGACTCGATACGCCATCTTCAACAATCGTGAAGCTTCCAGGCGTAACTGCGCCGTTAAAACCAAAAACAACGTTTGATCCGCCAGATGCGGTTTTGCCGACTGCGGCGGAGCCGAACTCGGCATAACCAAAGCCCACCTTTGCCACATCCGCCTGCCCATTTGGTTGCGTCTGGGTTGTCGGAACGTACATGAAATTGTTGGCCGAATCAAGGGCCACCTGGCCTCCGGCCGGCACGCCGGTCAACAGGACAGCCGATGAAGTTTGCGGCGTCCCGGATGGATTCGGAACTTCAACGACACCAGTTAGCGAATCGCTGATATACAGATTGCCGGCGGCATCCGTCATGACGCTTTTGACGGACGGCAGCATCGGGTCCACGCGAGCGAGGCCCTTGTCAGTCGTATTGCTTGTGTTGGCCGGAGCTTCAAGGACGCCCGGAAGTCCACCAGAGTCCTCAACCCAATAAACATTGCCTTCTGGATCCTGCGCAACGGCAACGGGGCGAGCGGACAGACCGGCGGCAGGCACTGCAACCCAATCGCCTGGTTTGGGATTGGACCATCCTCCGGTGACGGATAAGTCCTGGATTGCTTGGTTAAGGGAGCCGCCTTGTTCGCCGACGATGAGCACGTTATTGTTGCCGGCGGTAACGGCCCATGGCTGAAAGTAACCGATGCTGTTGCCTGTAAGGTCAGTGATCCCGTATTGCGCCCAGGCTTCGGGCTCGTTCTTGGATCCAGAGTTTGTGCATATCGTGGTCGTCGGGTTGCTGGGGCTCAGTACATTTCCGGCTCCGTCGGGAGCAGTCAACCCGGTCCAGGTATTGGTTGCCGCATTCCATGGGAACTCGACAATGCAGTTATTCCAGTTGGCCCCTAAGTAGAGATTGTTGCCTGGGTCGATAAAAACGACTGGGTTTTGGTAACCACCCCCAAGGCTCGCTGAAGGGGACGCACCGGCAAGGGTAATCGCCGCTCCTCCGCCCGCAGGGAACTCGTACAGAGCGCCATTCGCATAATCCACCACTAGCCAATCACCGGCCTGGTCGATCGCCGACTCCTGAATGGTTCCCCACCCGGTCGGATGAGACAAACCGGCGGCAGAACTGGCGGTCACCAACGGTGAACCTTGACCTACGGCTGATCCAGTCAGGCAAAGCCCAACTAGCATCAGCGTAAATACAAAGCCGGCAAACCGGCGAAGTGCGGTGAACGACGTGGTGGCCATTGCATTCCTCCCGAAACGAACTCGTATCAATCTTTCGCGATTGGTTCCCAACCATTCGCGAATCGAGGCTTTTGGCTCTCTTCTTGGCTTTCCGGGAGCCGCCTCCAGCCCCCGGAAAGCACTGCTTATTTCAGCCCGGTTTCCGCAACCCTCACTGAACATTGACGGGTAACGTGAACATCGGCGTCGTCAGAGAGTTCTGAATCAGCGCCTCCGGATCGTAGGTGATGATCTGCACGTTGTAAGTTCCGGCGGGTGTCGCCACTTTCGGCGCTGGTGGTGGCGTTGAGTACCCGGCGTTGGTGCAAGCGGTGATGCCCATGAACAAGCCGGAAAGCATCATCGCGGCGCAAACGACAGCCATCGAACGATAGAATTTCTTGCGCCCGGCGATTAAGCCGACCAGACCGAGCCCGAACATGCCGGCCAACGCCCAAGGCGACTGCCTGGCGATGGACGCCGAATTGCCGCCATTGACCGCTACATTCGTGCTGATGGTCATTACGATGGTCGACGGAACCGCGCCGCTGGCGCCCACAGCTTCAGTACCCGTGCTGGGATTGGCGTAATTGAATGTGCACTCCGAATACTCAGGTAAGGTCGTCGGTGGGTTGGTCACAGCCAGCTTGATCGGCGCATCGGATGAATTGCATTCCAAGCTCACACTCTCACTGAAGCCGACAAGCGGCATCAGAGTCAGTGTTACCTGAGCGGGTGTTCCGGGCGTGATGGTCGCCCCTCCAGACACGGTGATCTGGACGCTTGGATTGATTACGTAGAAAGTTTGCACCGCGAGACTTATCGGGGCGTAGTTTACGTCGCCGCTGTACGCTGCCGACAGATTGTAGACGCCCAGGTTAAGATTCTGCAGAAGGAAAGTCGCAACGCCATTGCCGTTCGGCGCAATGGCGCCATTGACGCCCTGGGTTGGATCGGCGGGATTTCCATTTTGCGTGAAGGTTACGGTGCCTGAAGGCGTTCCCACCGACGAGCTGATAATGGCCGAAACGTATACCGGTTTTGTCCAATACACATAGGTGTTTCCAGCCCACACGGTCACAAGTCCAGGATTGGCAGCGCAGTTAGGTGAAGCAGCTCCGCTGGTCAAAGTGGTGTAATTCAGACATTGACTGTTCGTCACCGGCACGCCAAGCGTGATGGTCGGGATTGCCCGGGCGATAGTGAAAGTGCCCTTGGCTGCGGCCCCCGAGAAGCAGGTCGTTGTCGAGCATGTGTTCTGAGTCGCGCCTGCTGTTCCGGCACCGCTATAGTCCGCGTTGACGGTATAGGTCCCGCCGAGTAGCGCATTGTAGGAAAATGTGGCAACGCCGGCACTGTTCAAGGTTTGGGTCTGTTTGGGCTGGTTGCCGTTGGCGCTGCCCACTGAAAGCGTCACTGTACCCGTAGGCGTACCAAAGCCTGCACCGGCGCTGACGGTCACCTGGATGGTATTGCATCCTGGGAAAGTCGCGCCCGCGCATCCTGTACCGGTAACGGGCGTGACCACAATCGCAGCCGTGGCCGCCGGGCGAAGATCTTGGATTACGTTGCCGGACACGGTGAGGGTGACGCCCGAGGTCGCGTTTACGGCGTTGCTTATGACCGCGATGGACGCGTTCGTCTGCCCAGCGGAGGGCGCCTGAAGAACCATGCCGAGGTAACAGGAGCCGCCCGGCGGAGTATTTGTTGTGGAGTTGCAAGCCGGCGAGTTTTGGGTTGCCGCCGTTACGGTGTAATCGCTCGCATTGGCCCCGGAGACAAGATCGATCGTTGGGTCGTCGGAGACCGTCAGTGGGAGGTTGCCCAAATTGAGAATCTGCGCATCGACTTCGGTGGGAACGTTGGGATTGATCTCCGTAACAGCGCTGAAATTGAAGGAACCGCCAATGCCGAGCTGAGCTAAACCGGCGGTTGACCCGGAGCCATAGGATGCATAAGCATTCTGAGTTCCGTCGAGCGCCACGCCCCACGGTATGGCAGGACCGCTTCCTAAGCCGCTCGTCAAAAGAACCTGACTGTTGATATTCAGGGAGCCCGTTGTCGTGCTGTAGGGAATCCACACGAGTCCATTGGCTTCCGCCGCAAAGACAGATCCCGACGGGTCCACGGCCAAACCAGTGACCGGCGCTTGCAGACCGCTCGCGACCTTCGTCGAGCCTCCAAAGGGTAATGAAATCTCCCACAGGTTCGATCCATCGGCCACCCACACATTCCCTGAGCTGTCGGTGGCGATCGCCGAGGGACCCGTGAATCCCGATCCAAGCACGATCGGCGGATAGTTTTGAGCGATTATTTCTGTCTGTGGATTCGGTATCTCGACGACCTGCTTCTTGGCCTCGTCCGCGACAAAGAGATCTCCCTCGCCGTCGACGGCGAGATTCAGATTGGCCGTTCCCAAACCGGAGGCAATCTTGGTTTGCTGCGCCGTGGCCAGTGCGCCGTTGATAAACGGAATCAGGTAGATGTTACCGGAGTCCCCAATATAGAGATTGCCGACGCCGTCGACCGCCACGCCGGTTGGTGCCGACAGGCCGCTGCCGATGACTTTGCCCGATGCGGGGCTGGTTGTGCCAGCAGGATATTGCTCGATGGCCTTCAAGGCGGCGTCTGCGACGTAAGTGTCGCCGAAGAGGTCAGCGGCCACTTGCTTCGGTTCGTTCAGACCGGAAGCAATGGACGCAACGGTGGCCGATGAAACCACTGAAACTGCTGCGCCTTGCCCGACACCACTCAGGTAGGCGTTGCTTCCCTCGATGACATTTTTTCCGGAGTCGAGCAACTGTACCTCGCCCTCCACTGGGCCGGCCTTGGTCGTATTCAATTGCACGTAGTACGGGCACCAGCTATATGAGCTGGTTGTCGTCATGTTGGCGCTGAAAGCCGGATAGGAGGTGCCCGCTGCGCAGGGCTCTACCGGATTTGTCGGCGGCGGGTTATCCAACAGCGGAGCGTTGGCGACGGCCGTGAAACTCGCATTGCCAGGCTGCGGCAAAGCAATGCTGGCAGGCGTAGTCGGCTGGTTGAACATGTAATACAGCGCTTGCGTTTGGTTGACAATGGCTGTAGCGGATGTCGAGCCGCTCGTGTCTGCTGCAATAGCGCTCGATGAAATCTGGAAAGCCGTACTGCTCAGGCCGGTTCCCGAAACGTAGAAGTTGAGTCCATTAAGCGCGTACAGTGCGTCGCCCGACTTTGCCGAGATCGTGACCACTTCGTTTTCAGTGAAGGAGTTTTTGGCCGTGAGGGTAATTGATCCGCCGCCCGCTGCTACTGAGTAAGCCGTGATCGGCACAGCGCTTGGGCCGCCGACCGGAGAAGTCCCCAGGCCGAGAGCGCCAGGCTTCCACAGGACAATCGTTGAATACAAACACGTCGCTGTCGCGGTCTGTTGCGTCGTTGTATCGCACTCTGGGCCGTTCACTCCTGCGGGTGCCCAATTGTTGTAATAGCTGGTAGCGATCCAGACGAACCCTCTCTTGTCCACCATGGGCGGGTATCCGCCATCAACCGGCGAGACCATTTGCGTATCGGCCCACACAAGTTTCGGGCTGCTCGGCGTGCCCTCATTGGGGATCATGAAAACGCCATCTGCCTGCCCGCCGTATGAAATGTTGTTCGTACTGGCGAAGTACATGTTTCCCTGCGGGTCAATGTACATGCCGTTAATGCCGTTCCAGCCTCCCTGGTCAATCCGCGTCAACGCACCTTCGGCTGTTCCGGTTCCATCGCCGACAACGGGCGGGGATCCGGCGGGGATTTCCCGAATGCCATGCACATTGTTGGGATAAGAGCCTTGGTTCTCGACGAAATACACGTTGCCGGCGTGGTCGACCGCGATCTGGGAAGCGTAAGCCTCCAGGCCCGAGGCCAGAAGGGTGACCGAATTTGCGACGACCTGACCGGCCTGATTCACCTGGTACTTGAAGATTTGCTGGGTATCCGACGTACTCACATAGAAGGTGACGCCATCATCGCCGACCTGGATATCCTGCGGCGGAATCGACGACGTCTGGCCGCTGGCATTGGTGTAGGTAGGGCCTGCCCAGATATCCGCATTGCTGAAGGTCCATGTCCCAGCGCTGGCGTTGTACGGGACCCGGCAGAATTGGACGGCAGAGCCATAGCGATCCCCGACATAAAGGTTGTCCCACTTGTCGAATGCAATGGCGCCGTTCCAGTACGAGCCCTTGAATTCCAGAAGCGAACAATCGGAGGCGTCTTTATTTGACGGTTCAGGCCCAACGATCTCCGTCGGCAAAGATGCACCCGGCGCCATGTCGTAGATCACGCTGCCGGCTTCGTCCAGGAAGAGGATATGCCCATAGATCGGGTCCTGTTTCATGGAATAGATCTGAATCCAGTTGCCGGTGCTGCCGTGGTTGAAAGGAACGACCGAGCCCACCGAGACCGGAGCTGGCGCTTTTATCGGCAACTGGGCCTTGGAGGCAACACTCGGCAACAGGCCGGCAAGAAGAACCAGGCACGCGATCCGTGCAACTCTACGAAACATGACTGTCGATTCGATGGCCATACACTTCCTCCCACAAGCTCAATCAGAAATCCCGTTACGAGCGGCTTACCCGTCTGCCCGCTTCCGCGGATTCAGCAGAAGGCGGACGCCGCACTTCTTCATCCTGCTCGACCGGCCATTCCGCCCATGCCGGCCATTTCCCAATTCCTGTTCCGGGCTCCGCCACAAGGTCACGCAGCGATAGCCCGGACAAGAAAAATTCAGAACGTAAATTTCGCTTCCAACTCCGCCAGTCTGCTTCCGACCTTGATATTCGCTATTCCAAAATCCTGGTATTGGAGCATGTTTTGCGTCACCGGCTGCCCAACGACTGCATCCTGGAGACCGAGATTCAGGTTCGTGGTGTTGTTGTTGTTGAACGAAACCAGCGGGTGGTTAAAGACGTTGAAAGCACTCATCCGCAACTGCAGATTCCGTCCCTCTCCTGCCGAGAAATTCTTCAACACCGTCAGATCGTGTTCCATGAACGCCGGGCCGCGAAGGTAGGGCAGCCGGTAGGTTCCATTGGTCCCAGGCTCAGGAATGCTGAAAGCCAGGGGGTTGACGAATTGGTGCGTATGAGAGCCGCCCTTGGCGCTCACGCCGCTCACCAGTCCGGGCATCATTTGTACGTCCGGCGTGCCCAGCCACACGACGGGATTCATGTAATTGACGCAGAATGTATTTCCGTTCTTATCGGGCTTGATGCCGTAAACATCCTCGCACTGGGTCTGGCCGTTGCTGATTTGCCTGGTTTGGATTCGAGACCTGCACGGCGTTCGCGAAGCCCGCGTATCCGAAGCCGAAGTTATTTCCGTTTTCAGAGGCCAGCGGGAAACCGCTCATGACCTGCGAGATTCCGGAGATCTGCCAACCATTGGCAAGCTCCTTGAACAGCAGGTTCCCGTGCTTGTAGCGCGTGCCCAGATCAACCAGGTAATGAATGTTGAACACCTGTGTCCGGTCGTACGGCACCGGGTTGTAATCGTTGCGCAAATGGACCGGATCGACGAGCTGATTGTTGTACGACGCAGCAGTGGCCAGATTCTTGGCGAACGTGTAATTGGCGCCCCAAGTGATCATTCCCGCTGACTTGTCCCACTCGATCTGTGCGCTGTTGTAATTCGAATAAAATCTGTGGTTCAGCTGGTAGACGTGCTGGTAGAACGGGTAGGGACGATAGAGATCGTACTCCGGAGTGCCGAGCCCGCCGATACTATCGATAACCGGGTTACCGTAAAGCGCAAGCAAATTTGTGGGGATCACCGAATAATTGACATAGAAGAGGTTGTCGTTCGCGCCCGCCATGTTCGGGTTGTTATTCGCGGGGCAACCGGTCTCAATGCCGCAGATGAGGTTGATGTCGGAGGCACTGTTGTAATTGGCGCCGGAATAGTTGGCGCCGCCGTTATACGACGAAAGGTTGACGCTCTCATTGCCTACATACGCGACCGACAAGTGCGAAGGCCCCATGTGCAGGAAACCCACGGCCGGGATGGCCTCATCGATTCCACCGTTGAACTCGTAGTAGATTGGGCGCGCCGTGTCCTGCTTAGAGATTGTGTAGACGCTGAAATCGGGAGGCAGGGTGGGCGACTGGCTGTCAATCTGGTTGTAGGTCAACGCTCCTTGAAGGAACGAGGTTTTGAAACCCTGAGCTGTGCCCGCAGCAAAGGCGTAGGGCTCGAACGGCTCCTGGTTGCGGTATATGCCCCAGCCGCCGCGCAGAATCGTTCTGCCTTTGCCGGAGATGTCCCAGGATGCTCCCAGGCGCGGAGTGAAGTTGATCGTTGCCGTGGAGGCGACGGAGTTCGACGCCCCTGTCTTCTGGGAATACCACGTCAGGCCCGGGAAGCCGGAACTGGCGCAGTTGCGCGTGTAACCGCTGCACTCCGAGTTGTAAAGGCTGTCTGAGAATGTCGCAATGCCGTTGTTATGCCTGTCCGTCCAAGGACCGAAATGCTCAAGCCGCACGCCAAAAGTCAGCGTGAGGTTGTGCATCTTGAAAGTATCGTTGGCGAACCCGGCAATCGTGGTGTAACGCATGTCGACGATGGGCGTGAAGTTGGTCTGCGTAAACGAATCGGCATACCCCTCGTACATCATCGCCGTGGGGTTATAGCAGCTTCCCAGGTAGGCCGCGCCGGAATTGCGCAGGTTGCCGGCCGAGTTCGGGTTCACGCATCCGTTGTATGGCGCCTGATTGGTCGATGAATATTCGTAGTACGCGTTCGCGGGATTGAACGTGTATTGACCTTGTGGATAGCTTACAAACGCCGTGCCGTTGAAAGTACCCGTCTCCCCGTAGATACCGAACTCCAGGAAGTGCTTCTTCAACTGCCAGCTCACGTTGTCCTGGAGGATTGGATCGACCTGCTTGGTGTGAACCTGGTTCTGGTAGAACCCGCCGGGCATACTCAGGTTCGGATAGCCATTGCTGCCGCCTCCGCCCAGGGCCGGTACGGAATAGTCGTCGTTGTTTTTGTACATTCCCAGGTAGTTAAAGCCGTTGCCCCCATTTCCTGCGATGTCGAACCGGTCCACCGCCGTGGGATCCCCCATCTTGCCGGGCCAGCTCACAAACGACATGGCCGCAATGAACTGGTTGGTTACGCTTGCGCCGAAAAAGTGCGAATAGCGCGCGGAAAGAACATTCGAAATGTCCCCTTCCGTGATGGCGCCGGGATAGGGCACTGAGCCCGTGGGGAACTGGTTGTTGACGTCGACGGGCTCCTGGTCAATTTCCCGCTGCAACCCATAAACGAAGAACAGGTTATTCGTCGAATTGATGTTGTATTGCAACGTAGCCCTGAAAACGCCTCCGTCCTGATCCTGCTCGGAGCTGCTTAATGTAGTTGTAGCCAAAGGGGTTGGTGAACGGATCTGCGTTGGGCGCCGGGAACCAGTTCACGAGCGCCGCGCCGGCCCCGTTGATGTAGGGGTTGGCGTTGTTGTTTGCCACCGCAGTTCCATTGGGCAAGAAGCTGTCCACATAACACATCGCAAGAATGGCATTGGGGTTGGGATTGCCGTCAGGACGCGAGCCGCAGAGCTCGGCATCGAGCGAGGCGGCGCTGAAATCGCCCTGGCGCTCGGACATCGTGGGCACCCACGCGGAGATTGCCTGTTGATCGGCCTCAAAAACCTGGTGGTAATACTCGTATCCCGCAAAGAAGAACAGCTTGTCACGGTTGTGATTGAAGCTGGTAAACGGAAGCGGAAGCGGACCGCCAAAATTGCCACCGGGATAAAAGTACTGCTCGTTCGGACGTGACTGACGCAGATAATTGTCGTACCAGTCGTTGGAATTCAAGATCGCGTTGCGTGCCACCAAATAAGCCGCGCCGTGATACGTGGCGCCGCCTGTCTTTGTCGAGGAGCTCAAGACCGATGGCCCCTTGGCATACTGCGCCCCATACGACGAACTGGTCGCCTTCAACTCCGAAACCATCTCAATGTTCGTTTCCTGCACGGAACCCGAATTGGTGGAGATATTGGTGAGCGAAACGCCATCACTCAGGATGGCAATGCCGGCCGGACCGGAACCGTCGGGGCTATAAGCTCCAGTGGGACCGCTCAGACCCTGCACAGCAGTATTGAATCCTGGGCGGTTGAAGAGACCTTGATCGCCGGTAGACATGGCATAGCCGGGTAACATCTTGACCAGCTCGCTCGCGTCGCGGCCGACGATGCTGAGGGTATTCAGATCCTTGGCGGTGATGATGTCGCTTCGCTCGCCCGTATCGAGCGCCGCGAGATTGGAATCAATCTGCGCCTCGACCGTGACTGCCGCGGCGGTTGAGCCGACCTTCATCTTGATATCGGTGTAGCTCAACTGGTCTCCGCCGCGCACCGGGAACGGCTGGGACTGCCAGGACTCGAAATTATCGGCCGACACTGTGAGCTGGTAACTGAGGCCGGGAATAACGCCGGCAAACGCGAAGGCTCCATCACCGTTACTGGTCGTTGTGCGCTTTGTTCCATTCGCTAGATCGGTTAATACAACCGAGGCTTTTGGAATCACAGCGCCTGTCGTGTCGGCAACAACGCCAGTCACATTTCCTGTCGCTTGCCCGTGAAGCAGCATCGGCGCCAGCAGGAGCACTGCGGTTAGCAACACCAGCAACGAGGCAGTCGGCCTGTTCCCTGAAAAGAACTTCATAGTAGTCCCCCCGTCGGCTACATTCCCTTGTGTCTTTGACAACTGGTTCCCCGTCCCCATACCAGCCCTAAGTTTTGGCACACGCAACCAAGCCCTTAAGTGCCACTTAAGCCTTTAAGTATTCGGACGCAGATTCTCGTTCTGCATTGATGACAGGGAATTCTGAAGCTTGAGATGAGAGTCTGTCAAGTGAATTCTTTCAGGGTTTTCCAATGATGGGATCGATACCGCGAGTTTGCTTATCTTTGAGGGTTTTCGGGCCTTTCGCCGAAAATGAATTTCGCCATACGGCTACGATGCGCACGCCCCCGAAAACACGATCATCATGACTCACTTTGGAGTCTCGGCTGCGTTGAATCCAAAGCTCACACGTGGATCCGCACTCGAGTAGCGGCCTTGCCGACGGGAACATTGAGGCAGCGGAGCGATCAGCAACACGGATGAAATGCCGCATTGCTCCATCGGGGCATTTTTCCTCGCGGCCCTTGATTCGCGGAGGTCTTTCGTGGCTCGCGTCTGGCAATTCGAGTCCGGCGTCGCCCCTGCTCAAGCTGCATCTTTGCCATGAGATGAACCGGTGCTTGTCTGTCAGACGCGAATCCTGCGACTGTCGCAACTCAGACTGAGCACCTCCAGGCTCAGATCGGTTCGCACATTTATTTCATCACCCGCTGCGCGTTTCTCTGCAGCACATGATTGCGATATCATCAATCGCGTCGTCCAGTCATCGATCTGCGGCCGCCGCGGGTCATTGCTCGATGGCCCTCGTTCCGGCCTGCGAGATGACCCATCTGCCGTTTCAAGCGCTCGCAGCGAGCACAGTCTCTCCTTAATCCGGTACCACAAAAAGAGTGATCGATTGCGCCGGGAATGTGTAATTGCCAATCGTACTCGTGGTCCCGCCTCCTGACGGAGGTGTGACGCTTACGCCGGTCTGCTGGACGATCGCATTCAGATTCGCATTGCTGTATTGGTAAACCTCGGCCGTCGTCCCGCTCGCCGCGGTGAAGTTTTCCAGACTGATCGTCGAAGTCAGCGAGCCATATGTCTTGTTGATCACCATGACGGTGATGGCGTTGTCAGAGCTTCTCTGTCCGCCATAAATCGCCAGCTGCCCCTCGCCGTCGCCGCTGGATCCCGCGCTGGTTGCGTAAAGATAGGTGTCGCCGAATGTGGAGTCATTGCCGTCGTAGTTCCGGTACATTGCGAAAGCGTAGTTGCCCGGCCCTTGCTGGTTGTAGTTCGTCGAGGGCCAGAACGCACCCATCCCCAGGCCCTGGCGACCGAAGATGCCCAGAATGTCGGCCTGCACCAGAGCGCCGTTGATCGATTCCAGGCCGCCGAAGTTGTACTCGTCGATCGCCGTCTTCGTACCGGGGTAGTCGTTCGCAACCCATTTCTGCAGCATCGGAATCAGTTGCGGAGCTTGCACCGGGGTTGAACAGCTTGAAGTGTAATTGGAATCGGTGATGTAGTTTGGCTGCGGGTAGTTGGGATCGGTGTAAGTTGGATCCCAGAAGACGCGCGTCGCGTTCATGCGTGCTTCCTGTTCCCCGGTATCTCCCGCCGTCGTAAAGGCCACCGAGTTTCCGCTGTTGGCAGGGTAATCCGGCGCAAAATACCCGTGAATGTCCACGTAATCCAGCAGCCGAATGCCGTACTTCTGCGAATAGCTGTTGAATTGCTGCATGTAGTACTCGATCATGGGCACGCCGCCGTGTGCCTCACGGTCGATTGGGTTGCTCCAGGGCTCGTAACAGGGTGAACCAGAGCTCCAGCCGCTCTCGATGTCTTTCTTCGAGTAGAAGTACGCTTCCCAGTAGTCGATGACTGGACCGCTGACCAAAGCCGTCGGATCGGCGGTCTTAATGGCGAGTGCCGTGCCAATTCCTCCGTTAGTCACTTCATCGTAGGTGAAGGCGACCGGATGCACGTCACGGTGCACCGCGTCCCACCATGTTGGCTCGTTGTCCAGGTCCCAAACAGCTACGCCCTTGCCGCTGGCGCCGTTTCCGTAACTCGGATTCGTGACCAGGGAGTTCACCCATCCGCCCGGCCATGTTCCGTCTGCCCATGTCCCTGTGACCGAGCCGGGTGCTGGAGCATTTAGAATGCTCGGCGCAGGTTCCGCGATGCTGGTGTTTGCCTGGGTGGTGCTGTTTCCAAACAAATCGCATCCACCAGAACTCGTGCATCCGTTAACGCCTTCCGGGTCGACGCCGTTACCGCAATTGGCAGGGCTGTATGACTGCTGGCCGGGAAACTGCGATTCAGGAAATCCGCAGGCGTATTGCGTGTTATTCGACACCCACCCGAGGACCGGAACCGTACCAAGCGCTGTTGACCCGGCTGCGTCCGTGGACTGAACGAACTCAGTGAAATTCGTGCTTCCGGTGGCGTTGGGAAACTGGCCTCCTCCGCCCGAGAAGTTCTCAAAGTCATAGTCGCTGGCAGAATTGGTCATGTTGGTTTGGTAGTTGTACCGCGAAGTATCATCGCCGCCCCAGCGCACGATGCCTGGGTTAGCGATCTTCTCCGAGGCTGAATCCAGAACATACCCGTTCATTCCGTAAACATATGGGCTGATGGTGTGCGGATTCTCGCTGCTGTTGCCGGGTGTGCCAACGTCCACCGCCAATGCCGGCCCGGTCGCGGTCGCCGGTGGGTTCAACGTGACAGTCGCGCTGCCGCTCACGTTGGTGAACCCGGTCATGGTGCTGGTTGCGGTAATGGTTACGGACGCCGGAGCGGGATAGGGCGTGGTATAGAGGCCGCTGGCACTCAGCGTGCCGGGGCTCAAACTGCCGCAGGAAGTGCAAGTTAGCGACCAGGTCACGCCGCTTGAATAGTTACCTGTGCCGTTCACCGTTGCCGTGAACTGCTGCTGTGCGCCGATCGTTGCGGTACTAGGCGTCACCGTGATCGACGAGATTCCCGCCTGGTTGTAGTTCGCCGTCACAGTGGTGTTGCCACTCATCGTTACACTGCAATTGATTCCGCCAGATCCGCTTGTCGAGTTGCATCCGCTCCAGGAGACGAAGGAATAGCTGTTATCGGAGAGTGGTGCGCTCAGCGTGACCTGGGTGCCGGAATAGTAGGTGCGCGAGAAGGGTGTTGTTCCAGAGCTTGCCCCGTTGTTGTCGGGAGGGGAGACGGGCGAGATCGAAATACCACTCGCAGGCGCCGCGGAATCCACCGTCAGCGTATAAGCCACGGCGGGATTCACCGTCACTTGCCCGGTTCCAGTGGCGCTCTTATACGACGCATTGCTCGCCGTGTCAGGCGTGTAGCTCGCGGTCAATGTGTCTGTGCCCGTCGCAAGCGCACTCGCCGGAATATTAATCTGAGCGCTTCCGTTTGTCAGGGCGGTAGCAGAGGGCGTTGTGTATCCTCCGCCACTCAACGTCACTGAACCAGTCGGCGTCGCTGTTCCCGCTCCGCCGCTCACCGCGATGGTGACAGAAAGTGGGCTAGTGACCGTGATGCTTGAAGAGCCCGGAGTCACTGTCACAGCGGGAGCGGCCGGGTTCACCGTTACGTTCACCGAGCCGGTCACCGTGTTGTAGTCGCTCATGTCCCCGGGTGTGAAGGTCACGCTTTCGCTGGGCGTTCCGCCGCTCGGGACAATCGTGGGAGTCGTCCAGGCAAATGCTCCAGCAACCGATGCTGTGCCGCCCGTTATTGTTGAGGATGCGAGGGTCTGGCCGTAGGTGATGGCACTCGCCGTTGGCCATGCCGACACCGTGGGCGTGGCCTTATTCACGGTAACGTTGACCGAGCCCGCCACCGTGTTGTAGTCACTCGCATCCGTAGCGGTAAAAGTCACGCCCTCGCTGGCCGTCCCCGTGGCGGGTGCCGTCGCAGGCGTCGTCCAGGAAAAGGCGCCGGGTACCGACGCCGTGCCGCCGCTCAAAGTCGATGAAGCCAAAGTCTGGCCATAAGTGATTGCGCTCGCTGTTGGCCACGCCGAAACAGCCGGCGTCGCCTTGTTCACAACCACGCCGACGGAGCCGGCAACCGTGTTGTAGTCAGTTGTATCCGCGGGCGTAAAAGTCACGCCCTCGCTGGGCGTTCCGGCTCCGGGGGCTGTCGTAGATGTTGTCCAGGAGAAGGATCCGGATACCGACGCCGTGCCTCCGCTTAGCGTTGAGGCTGCCAGCGTCTGGCCGTAGGTGATCGCGCTCGCCGTCGGCCATGCCGTCACCGTGGGTGTAGTTTTTGAGGTTGTTCCTCCCCCGCTGCTCCCGCCACACCCCGCCGCCCAAAAACTCGCCAAAATGCTGAGCCAAATGGCCGCCTGCCACCCCATCCTTTTCATGACCAACCTCTTCCCGTTGCTCCCTCTTCCTGTTCGTGCGACCGGCCTTCAATCCCGTGTTTTGCCATGGCTTCGGATCGCGCTCAAACGCCCCAAACCGGGCCGGCGCGAGGCGGCCATCGATTCAGGAATGTGACACGTTCAGCACTCCTGTTTGGCTCCCAGTCCCCGGGCACAGATAACGGTATCATGAATTTCCGATCTGGACCGCCGTTAGGGTTTCTCGGGAGGGCGGTCAAATTTCCAATCGGTCGCTCCTTCACCGCCATCGCCAAGGAGGGACGATGGATTCTCCGCCTTGAGAGGAACCGGTGCGGGGCCCCATTGGCCTATTTTTCTTGCCTCCCTAGTTCGCTGTACTCAAACGTTTTTCACTTGACAATGACAAATTTTGTCGAGTACGGTGTACCGTTACCAAATTTGTAGAATAATCCGCACGCAGTTCCAGCTAACCTTGCGTAACTGGTTTGCGTGTGGAAAAACGCCGGAAGTTACCGGCGGTTTTTTCAGGACTCTTTTTCCTGCGTGTATTCACCCAGCTTCTCACGGGTCGATTCGGAGACAAATCATTCGGACTTCGTTGCCGAATCGTGCGTGAGATGGAATGGGCCTTGGAATAGAACGGCAAAACTGGATGGCCTCGAATCGCGAAAGCATCACGAGAAATGAATGCTCGAATGGTGCAGAGGTTCAACCGGCGATCGATGCCGAGCGGATGGACGCGGGCTTTGACTCCCGGTTGAGATTTGTTGGGAACCGGGAAAGATTTTCAGTACGGAGCACGACGCAAGCTTGAATTTGGGCAGAGGACGATACGGGACAAACCGGACCGTCACCGATTCCCCGGTTCGGGGATGGAAACAGATCGGAGGAGAAGGAATGCAAACTACTTTGAAAGAATTGACGACTCCAGTGCGGTCTCTCGCGGCGGGAACATGGGTAACCCTTTTCGCGCTGCTGGCCCTTTGCCTTGGTGCGATGCCTGCGATGGCAGCCACTTCCGGGCCCATTGTTGTCTCCGGCGCGTCCGTTCAGATCGGAACCTTGAATTTTAATAGCTCCGGCGGCGGCTGGGACGGTGGCGAGTCGCCCCTAGGCGGAACGTTTGTGATCGGCGCCAATGGCAATGTCATTATCGGCGACGGATACAGCGGTAAAGTCGACGTCTTCGAGATTACGCCGTCCGGCACGCAAACGGTCCTCGGGGCGGGTGGAACAAATTCACACGCGGCCGCCATCGACGCGTACGGCAACGTCTATGTCGGGTTCGGGTACTCCGGAACCATTGTCAAACTTCCCTATAACTCCGTAACCGGCGTCTACGCGGGCTACACCGCACTTCCGACCACTGACTGTAACACCACGAACGGTGCAATTAACGATACCGACACGGCGGCATGCATCTTCGCGCCCAATGTGCAGGCATATAACGGCATATCGGGCATGGCACTCGATGGACAAGGCAATCTGATCATCGCTACCTCCGATAATGCCTACAGCGGCACCGCGAACCAAAAAAACAATAACCTGGTTCTCGTCTGCAACGCGGCGTGTCGAGGCCGAGACCGACGGAAGTGGAACGCATCCGCCGGCGATTGTCTATACCGACACCACGAACATCGGCGCGATTGCAGCCGATCCTTGGGGCAACATCTTCTTTGTCGATGGCGCCGCCTCCAAAGGCGCCGTCACCAACCTGAACGAAATCAAGCTCACCTCGGGATCGTATGCAGCCACGCCAACAGTGGTCGAGAGCTACACGAATGCAGCCGGCTACAGCAACGGCATCAGCGGCCTCGCAATCTCCGGCACCGGTACCATATTCATCTCCAACAACGGCGATGGTACCTTCGCCATTCCCAATACGCAATCGGGCGGACCAAACACGGCTGCAATGTATTTGGTCTCCAATACGAATGGCAAGGGGCTTGCCATCGACTCCAAGGGCAACCTTTACTTGATTCCCTACAACGGCGGAGACGTCGTGTCCACCGTCCCGGTGGGCAGTTTTGGGCTCGGCGCCTCGCCGGTCGGCACCGCAGCGACTGCCGTCGCGGCCACGATCTTCGACAATGCCGGGTCTTGCACTACGCCTCCGACGCTGGCGGCTTCCGTCACCGAGTCTGGCGTGTCCACCAGCGAATTCACCGCGGCCGCCGGCACCACTTGCTCCACCGCATTCGGCGGGAGCAACGGCGTCTTCAGTTCGGGGCCGTTCACCGCCGCCGCATTCGCGTCGTTTTCTGTCACGGCCAACTTTACGCCCACCGCGGTCGGCGAGCGCAACGCGGCTCTATCCATCACGGATGCAGCCAATAGCGCCAGCGGAACAGCAGCGCTCTCGGGCGTGGGCCAGGGCCCCACGGGCAACGTCGACCCTGGCGTCCGCACGGCATATACTACCGGATTCACCGATCCTACAGACGTCGTAGCTGATCCCGCGGGTGACGTGTTCGTGGCCGACCCCGGCGCGGGCACGGTCTCCGAATTCGCCGCGGGAACGACGACGCCGGCGATTCCGATCGGCTCCGGACTTATCAATCCTGACGGCCTCGCCTTTGACGCCAAAGGCGATTTGTTTATTGCCGACGACGGCGTGCCCGATGTCATCGAGATTCCCAACACCGGCTCTGCCGGCGCATTTGTTGCCGGAACGCAAGAGACCGTCATCTCTTCATCCACCGTCTTCGGCGGAACTGCGTTGGCAGACGCGACGGCGCTGGCTGTGGGACCAGATGGCACACTTTACATCTCCGATAATGGAAACAAGCGAGTTGTTTTCTGGGACCCGATCACCAGTCAGGCCGGCGTAACCGCCGCGACCGCGGCAAATGGCCTCAAATCTTCATGGGGAATCGCCGTTGATTCATCGAGCAATCTCTATGTTGCTGACTCGACGTCGAACGAGGTCTTCATCTTTTCGCCAGCAGGCACCGTTTCAACAATCACTGCTCCCAATGTGACACAGGCTGTTGCCGTTGCGGTGGATGCTTCAGGCAGCGTGCTGGTCTCAGACGCTTCAACAGGCAATATCGTTCGTGTTCCCAATTTGAGCGGGACTTTGACTCCTGCGCAGGCGATCACGATCGAAACGATCGCCCCGCAAGCTTATGCGATGTCGCTGGACTCGCAGGGTGACCTGTATGTCGGCGGCGGCCACGGCAAAGCAGCCTACGCAATCCAACGCACTGCGGCCTCCATTAATCTCGGTACCGTTTCGGATGGTGTAACCAACTCCGCAACTGTCTACCTCATGAGCGCAGGTAACACCCCCGCAACCCTGGCAACTCCAGACGTTACCGAACCAACCAACACTATGTTTACTCTCGCTCCTGCGGCGAGCAACGGCTGCTCGAGCGGATCGTCCGGGCCTCCAGGATCGTCTTGTCAATTTACGGGCACCTTCGCTCCGCCACCCGCGACGCCCAACGGACCACAAGCCGGCGTGGCGATGATCGACATCGCGACTCCCGCATTCGCGTTCAACGTGAACATGAGCGGCACAGCCACTGTGTCGTCGATTCTGCCGCAAACCATCACCGGATTTGCCCCGCCCACGGCGTTACAAATCGGCCAGCAGATCACGTTGTCGGCCACAGGTGGCGCATCAGGGAACCCGGTCGTCTTCACGATCGACCCCTCATCCGCATGTCCCACTTGCGCAACCATCGCGGGCAGCACGCTGACGGCGGCTTCAGTCGGCACCGTGAAGGTTGACGCCAATCAGGCGGGTGGTCAGAACAACGGCAACCAGTATGCGGCGGCGACACAGGTTCAAGCGCCTATCACCATCAGCAACACCGTGGTCGCATCCGACGTTCCCGCGCTGCTGATGAACCAGATCGTCTGGAGTTACCAGAGCGGCGCATTTACCGACGGGCAGAATCCCGCGGGCGGTGCCTTCGCCATAACCCCGAACGGCGAAGTGGTCGTCGGCACCAGTTATAACAACGAGGCGGACTTCATCAGCGCCAGTACCGGAGCCTTGCTGAGCCAGGTGAAGATCAGCGGGCCGGGTGGTTTTACCACCGACAGCCAGGGCAACCTGTACATGGCACATCTTTATGGCCCGTCGGTTTTGAAAATCCCGTACGTGAATGGTGTTTACGCAACATTGAGCGATACTTCTCCGGCAAACTGCACCGGCGCAGACACGACTTTGTGCACTTTTGCCAACGTACCGAGTGGCGGAGTCAAGGCGATTGCCTTCGATCCCTCGGGCAACTTCTATATGGTCACCGTTCCAGCTTCGCCGGGTACCAGTGCAATTTATGAGTGCGCTGCGAGCTGCCAGACTGGTGGTACAGGAACCCTGCTCTACTCCGATGCAAATTCGGTCAGCCAGATTGCGTTCGATCCCTGGGGCAATTTGTTCTTCACCGATGGCGTCTATACCAGCGGAACGAACTTCAGCAACCTTGAATCCGCTAGTTCGAACCTCTACGAACTGCCGTACACGGCGGGCACAGGCTTTGCCGCGACGCCAGTTCTGCTGCAGACCTTAACTGACTCCTCTCCTAGCGCCTACGACAATCAGCTGGACGGTGTGGCCGTTACCTCCAATGGCACGATCTACTACGCGACGCAGAACGAAGGAACGTTTGCGATTCCCAACACAAAAGCAGGCGGTCCTGACGTTGCGCACCAATACGTCGTGTCGGCGCTGGGCGCAAAGGGTATGGAGGTCGACTCGAGCGGTAATGAGTGGGTCGTGGTCTATCACGCCGGCGGCGATAATCTTGGCGAAGCTCTGCTTGGCGACTTGACGACACCCAACGCTCAATATGACGGCGCGCCGGTCAACACTACGGCTACCGTCGTGGACAATGCGTTACCGTGCACAACGGCCGCAACCCTGGCTATTGCATCTTCGAATCCGGAGTTCGGCGGCACGGCCGGCACTTCGTGCTCGACGATTTCGGCCAATTTCAGCAACGCAGTCTCCAGCTCCTCCTATACGGCAACCATCACCTTCACGGCGACGAAGCCCAATTCTCAAACCGCAAACCTGACCGTCACCGACACCACCAACGGTGGCGAAGGAACCGCAACGGTAACAGGCTTCGCGTTGACGACTCCGCAGACGCTGACATTTACGGCGCCCACAGCAACCACCTACACGTTCTCGCCCGGCGAGACGATCGCGGTGAAGGTAACCAACGGCGGGTCGAACAATCCCGTCGCCTTTACCGTTGATTCGTCCAGCACCGGCACGGGAACCTTCTCCGCCACGACGGTGACGGGCACCTCGTCGTCTGCAACGCTGACGGTTACACAGGCCGGCAGCATCGTCATCGATGCCAACGAACTAGGCGGCCTGGCGGGCGGCACATATTACGACGCTGCACCGCAAGTCCAGTTAACGCTCACCATCAACAAGTCAGCGGAGGGGATCACCTTTACGCCGCCTGCCTCGCCGATCGTCTATTCACCTGGATTGACGGTTAACCTCAGCGCACTCGGCGGCGGCGCCAGCACCCCAGTGGTCTTTTCGGTTGACGCGTCGAGCACCGGCGCCGGATCCGTTTCCACCACGTCCGTAACCGGCAACACTTCAACGGCAACACTGACGGTGACCACGGCGGGCACTATCGTGCTTGATGCCAACCAGGCGGCGGACGCCAACTACCTGGCCGCGCCGCAGGTTCAGGAGGTTCTGGTCGTCAACCAGGCGACCCAAACCATCACCTTCACTCCGGTCGCCACGCCGTTGCACTACATTGCGGCGTGCACCCCCATTACCCTGTGCGCGACGGTCAGCGTCCAGGCCACGGGCGGCGCTACGGATAATCTGGTTGCCCTAAGCCCGGATCCGAGCAACGCCGTGATCTTCACGATTCTCAGCAGTTCCGTGAAGAACGGAGTCACGACAGCGACGCTTGCGCTGGTGCCCAACCAGTCCCTGAACTTCCCGGCCAGTTTGATCATCGACGGGAATCAGCAGGGCAACGCCAACTACGCCGCAGCTTCGCAGGCAAAGATCACGATCAGTGTTCTTGCGGCGCTGCCGCTGCAAAGCATCACTTGGGCAAATCCGGGAACGCAGGTTGGAGGCGCGAGCTTGACGCTTACCGCAACCGCCAGTTCCGGATTCCCGGTCACCTACACTTCCAGTACATCTTCGGTCTGTACGGTCACCGGTTCCTCAGTCACGTTCGCCACGGTCACCTCGGCAAGCGCCTGCACCATAACCGCTACTCAACCCGGCGACAACCTTACCTTTGCCCCGGCGACACCATTGACGCAGACATTCGCAGTCAACCCCGCCGGACAGAGCCCGAGCCTGAACATGAGCCTGTCGCTGTCCTCGCTTACCATTCAGCCGGGAACCGTCGGGCTAACGCAGATCACCATTAATTCGGTGAATAACTTCGCGGCCGGCTCGGTGAACTTTACCCTCACCGGCTTGCCAACCGGCTACACCTACTCCTTCAATCCGAACCCCGTGACCGTCTTTGCTCAGAACTCGACAACCGGTCTGCCTCTGGGCACAACCGTAACCACGACGCTGACCATTACGCCGCCGGCGACGGCAGCCGTTGTCCATCAGGACTTCAGGCCGCTCTTCCCGGCGACTTTGGCAGTAGCGCTCTGCTTCCTGGGATTCAAGAAGCGCAACCGGTTAACCATGCTTGTGCTGCTCGTAGTGCTGTTCGCCGGCCTGGGCTTTGTCTCCGGTTGCGGCGGCACCTCCAATAGCTCAACCACCAAGCCGGTCACATCCACAGCCACGATCACCGCTACGCCTGCGGCAGGACTTGCGGGCGCTTCGGGATCGGTGACATCGAGCTCAACCTTGACGGTTATAGTCGAGTAGGGCGATCCGTTAAACTTGGTTGCTTTGCGGGGCCTCTTCACACTGTTCGCTCATGTGAAGAGGCCCTTCCTCTTTGTGCTTGCCCGCTTGGCCACCCAATGAAAAATGGCCTCTCTCGCGAGGGGCCATGGTGTCACTTCTCTTGTTACCTTCTTGAATCTGGAGCCGACGGTCAGACTTGAACTGACGACCTGCTGATTACGAATCAGCTGCTCTACCAACTGAGCTACGTCGGCCTGCTTTTCAATTGTCCTTCGTTTCGATTGTATCGTTGCACAGGGTGCAGGTAAAGCCACGCACAGCGCGGCTGCGGCGCCGGATTAGCGCTACAATGCTGCGCATGCAAGCCAATCCGATCGATGAATGGCAAAGACTCACTGCGCACTATCGCGAATTGAGTGACGACGAGCTGCGCGAGCTGGCCGCTGACTTCAATGACCTCACCGACACCGCCCAGCAGGCACTGCGCACCGAGATGAGGAGCCGCGGCTTGGGCGATGCGCCGGCGACAGAGCCCACCATGACGACGAACGCGCCGCACTTGAATTCGCCGTCAGCGCCAGCCACGGTCCGCGTGGAGCCAGAGCCTGGCCCCGAATATCCTGGTTTCTACGCGGGCTACTTTGGCCGGACGCCCGAACTCGTGCCTGACACGCCGGAGGGCGCGGACGACGACGGCCCACACGATTACACATGGAAGACCGTTCTATGCGACCGCGATACCAGCGAACGAGCACAGGAACTCTCTGCAGCCTTGCAGCAGGCCGGAATCGAAAGCTGGGTTCAGCAGCAGCGCGAGTTCGGTCGCCGCAACCCGCGCATCCTTGTCGCGGCCGATCAGCTTGAACAGGCACGCGCGATTGCTGATCGTCCCCTTCCACCCGAGATCGTCGCAGAGTCTCAGACAAATGTTCCCGATTTCACGCCGCCATCGTGCCCCAAGTGCGGTGCTCCAGACCCAGTTCTTGAGGGCGTCGATCCAGTCAATTCGTGGAAATGTGAGCCTTGCGGCTACGAGTGGACCGATTCGGCCTCGGAAGCACCCACAATGGCCGGTCCGTCGCCCGCAAAACCCGCATAAACGGAAAGAGCCGCCCGGCAACAGGGCAGCTCTTTCCTCAGGGAGAATAGTTCCAACGGAGCCAAAGCCATTAGAACTTTCTGGCTGCATACTAGGAGCGGGGGAAGGCAGTGTCAAGAGAAAATGTCTGTGAAAATAACTATTGATGTTTCAATACTTTAACAATACAACCCATCCTTTGTATGGCTCGATTTGTTCGCCGAGTCTTCGCCTCAAATCTTTCGGCATTTCCCGTGATTTCGCCTTGTTTCTTCGGGTTTGAGTCCATTTTTCCACAGGCTTAGTTCGGCGTTAACCTTTCGGATGCGGTCCCTCGAGGACCTCAATCACTTCGATTCTTTCGTCCCATTTTTCGGCCAAATCGAGATGAATGAACTCTTCGTCGTAGACCGACGAGATGGGCCTGCCGCGCGCCATGCGGTAAAGCGCTCTCGCGCCGCCCAGAAACCCTCCCAACACGATTGCCGCTGCCGCTCCAATAATCGTCAGCACGGCAATCCCCAACAGCAGCTTGCTGGTCTTCTCCACGTCTGACTCGACGGGCTCGGGGACTGCGGTCAGGCTGGCTTCGTAGTGCACTGACTCGAGCAGCCTGTGGCTGTCGTCTGGCACCGCGTCACCGCTCACCAGGACCACCAGGGGGCCGCTATGACGCACTTCAAGCGATGCCTGGTCGGAATCGGCCAAGGGCTTCGGCCACGGCGGCTGAGCCTGGCCGCCGGCTTTGAGATAGGCGCGAATGGCCGCTTCCTGCGCCTCGGCAATCTGCGGCGTCGGGTAATCGATGATAGTCAGCGTTGCCGGGCCAGAGACGAGCGTGTAATTCGCCGTCACCGCTTCAGTTCCCTTGTCGAACGCCACGAGCGACGCCGGCAGGACGCCTCCCGATCCGGCGTAGCCGGCCGGCCCCTCCGCGTAGTGTGTCGTCTGCCCGTCAAGTTTTTCCTGCGGCACGTTCGCCAGAATGGGAGGAATCATGCCGCGATTTCCCGTTGGCACCGGCAGCTGGTGGGCAATCTCGCGCAATTCCCCCGCCGTCATCGGCCCGATGCGCGAAAATGTCGCATCCACCACTGTCGTGCCCTGCCAGAACAGAACACGATTGTGGTCTGACGCCGCTCCCGTGCCGATGTCTTCTTTAGGCCAGCCATTTTGGCGGTAGTAGGTATACGCGCCGTAGGCCCCGCTCGCATCGTCAAAGCGCAGAGCGCGCATGCTGAGCGTGTCGCCCTCGCGCTTGTAGTTCGCCAGCACCGCGGCATTGAAGCCATATTCCTTCAGAGCTGCCGCATTCGCCGGGTCAAGTTGAGCCGCGTCGGTCACAACCTTCGACGGTTCTGTCGTCAACCATCCGTCAAAGTCGTCGGGAAGCAGCGCCTTCGGCGAGGGAGGCAGAACGATTGTTGTCGCTGACTTTTTCTCGGCCGCCGTTGGCTGCTCACCCTGCGCCACCGCAAAAACTGCTCCGCAGCCGAGCACCGCCCATCCTGCCAGAATTGCTACCTTGTGCATGAACCGAAATCCCCGTTCCGAAATGCGCGCCGTCTGTCTGCGATGTCCGCTCAATCTTCAGGGTACACGCTCACACAACGGCCTCGCCGCGAGCGGGACATCCCTTCCACTTCGACACTGAAGGACGTGGAAATGTTCCCGATCGGGTTGGCGTTTCCCTCTCAGAGGGGGGCTGAGGTTGAAATTTAACGGGCAGGGGCCTGAGGACCGGTCCGGCTGATTCCTGTGTAGCTACCTACCCCCGTCGTTGCTAGTAAGTGGCTTATTTTGTGATCATTGGCGTCGATGTGGAAAGAACCTGTCTCAGGGGCTGAAGCCCTGACTCGTTATTCCTGGCTTCATTGGCCCGGCTAAAGCCGTGCCCTTGTTACAAAGCGCCCAACACAAGTTTTTCCGCAGCCCAGCCAAATCGAGATTGTCGCAAGCCTATGGAGACCCGTTTGTCGAGGTCCGCCTTCGACGCGGTCAGGCAGGCCCGGTCGCGGTACCAGAGAATGCCTGGGACGGATAGAGGATGTCTCCCAGCGCCTTGTACCGGCCACCGTAGAAGACCAGCGCATATTCCCGGACGCCGGTGCTCAAAGGACCTCCGATGCAGATGCTTGCCAGCAGCGCGAAGCCAAAGGCCACCAGGCCGAAGAAGACCTCGAGAGCGATGCCCACAAACCACGGGGCTCCTGTTGAACCTGTAAACGTCGAATGGATTCCCCACTCCATAGCTGCAATCGTTCCTGCCAGCAACAGGCCCGGAATGGCGAGGGCGAGGAACACGGCGATTGACGCAATCGTTGGCAGAATGACGCGCAAGACTGCGTAGACAATGAACTGCCGCTTCTCGGCCCTGAAGCGGGCGCGCACTTGCCGCCACGCTTCGCCGGCTGTCGCATTTTCCAGAGCGATGTGCGGAAGCATCCAATCGCGCAGAATCAGGTCACTGAGTACTCCGGCGATGACAAGCAAAAGAATGATCGGAATGAGCGGCAGAATGAGAGCGAGGAACAGACCGATATCGAAGTGTCCGCCTTGCTGGTTCGCCTGGAATAGCCGCCAGAATCCGGCCGCGAACGGAATCGCCACCAGTATGAGGACGACCATAAAGCAGATTCCTACAACAATGTTCAGCCAGAAAAAGCGCGAGGCCTGGTCCCGATAAAGCCCCCAGCCCGGCGCGATCTGCTTGATGTCGCGGGTGAGAGAGTGGAAGAACGCGAACCGCAACCGCGTGATCAGATAGAAAATCACGATCGACAAAATCATGGCCAGCAGTCCGGCCGCCACGGCGATTGCGATCCATTGCGGCGTTACGTGAAACGGCGGAAAGCCTGGCTGTCCATGCCATCCGCCGTTCCCTCCGCCATGATCCACGTGCGGCGACGAGGAATGGAAATTGCTCCCCAGCCCTTCCGTGATGATCGCCGCCAGGCCGAGTTTCAGATAGGTACTCCATTTGAAGGGCCTGAAAAGAAACTGCCTGGTTCGTTCAACGGCGAGCGAAACAGAATCGACAGCGGAGATGGGCTGCATAGCGTTCCTTTCGGGGAAGGGCCCAGCGTACCACAGAGTTACGCAATTCCTAGGCGCAAAGTTCCGCTGCCGCCCGCCAGGCCTCGAACGCGGCGAGCGCTCGCTCGCATACGATCCGGTGCCGTTCCCTCTTGTCGCGAACCCGACGCCGCGTCTCTTCATCGAGAGGCTCGAGCAGGTCGAAGGTGATATTCGCCGGCTGAAAGTTCCTTGCATCCGCATGCGTAATGTAGTGAATGAGCGATCCGAGCGCCGTCGCGCGCGGCACGGGCGTGGGTTCTTCGCCTCGCGCCAGTGCAGCCGCATAAATCCCCGCCAGCATGCCTGAAGCAATCGACTCGGTGTACCCTTCCACGCCGCAAATCTGCCCGGCAAACATGATGCGCTCGTCCGGTTTTCCCTTCAGCAGGAGAGTTTCGTCCAGCAGCGCGGGTGCGCAAATATATGTGTTGCGGTGAATCTGTCCGTAGCGCAGGAAGCGAGCGTTCTCAAGGCCGGGAATCAGCCGCAAAACCTTTGCCTGTTCGCCAAATTTCAAATGGTTCTGGAAGCCAACCAGGTTATAGCTGTCGGCGCGCAGATTCTCCTTGCGAAGTTGCACCACTGCCCACGGAGTCTTTCCCGTCCGCGGATCGCGCAGGCCCACAGGCTTCATTGGACCAAAGCGCAGCGTGTCGCGCCCGCGCCGCGCCAGCACTTCAATCGGCAGACAGCTCTCAAAGTAGTCGAGCTTCTCCCACTCCTTCTCTTCGGCGGGTTCGGCCGCGAGCAGCGCATCCAGGAATCGGTCGTACTCGGCGCGATCCATCGGGCAGTTGATGTAATCGGCTGTTCCCTTGTCCCAGCGCGCGGCAAAGTAAACACGGCCCATCTCGATCGAATCGGCGTCGACGATCGGAGAAATCGAATCGTAAAACGCCAGGTGTCCTGCCCCCGTGAGCCGCTCAATCTCGCGGCTCAGGGCGTCCGAAGTCAGCGGCCCAGTCGCGACGATCGTGCAGTGCTTCGCACCGTTCTGGTCTTGGAGGGAGTCCGTGCAGAGGTGAGTCACTTCTTCGCGGATCACGCGTATCTTCGGCTCTGCCGCGATGGCTTCTGAAATCCTCCGCGAAAACTGCACGCGATCCACAGCCAGCGCGTGGCCAGCCGGAACCGCCGTCTCATCGGCGATTTTCAAAAGCGCCGAGCCCGCGCGCCGCATCTCTTGCTTGAGAAGCCACGGCGCCGTATTGACCGACTCACTTTTCAACGAATTCGAACAGACCAGCTCGCCGAAGTCCGTGGTCTGGTGCGCCGGCGTCAAGCGCGGCTTGCCCTCCACCATGGCGCGCATCTCATAGAGATCGACCTCGCAGCCAAGCCGTGCTGCCGTCAGCGCCGCTTCTGGTCCGGCCAGCCCTCCGCCAATTACGCAGATCTTGGTCAAGTTGTTTTGTCCTCTGCGCGGGGCACGGATAGATCCGCGCCCTGCGAAGTTAGCGCCGTCCCTACGGGACTCCAGTCTTACATTGAGGCCCGCATTCCCCACGCTGAAGCGCGGGGCTAACGAACTGTGCGCTTCCGGCGCGGGAGCCGTGCCTTTTCAAAACAGCCGGAGTCGATGCAATCGACAGCACCCTGTTAAGGCGTGCGAGCGCCGTCTGTCCCACCGCGGGTGGCAAGCCGGTCAATTCCCGCGAGTCTCTTGGGTCCCGCAAGTCTCTCGAGCGCTTCGCCGTTCAGGCGAACCGTGCGCCATTCGTCCATGAACTCTCCGCCGATGGTGCGATAGAAGTCGATCGCGGGTGTGTTCCAATCCAAAACCTGCCATTGCAGGCGCTGGCAGCCGTTTTCCAGGGCAATCGCGGCAACCCTCTTGAGCAGGTCCCGGCCGATGCCCAGCCGCCGGAAGTTTGGAAGCACAAACAGGTCCTCGACGTAGATGCCAGGCCTGCCGACCCAGGTTGAATAATTGAAGAAGTAAAGGGCAAATCCGGCCGGCTCGCCGTCATAGTCGGCAATCAGGCACTCAAAAAAGGGGTGGGGGCCGAATCCGTCCCGGATCAGGCCCTCTTCGGTCGCCACGACCGCGTCGGGGGCGCGCTCAAAGGCTGCCAGGGCACGAATAAACTCGAGAATCTGCGCCGCATCCTCCGAGGTGGCCTTGCGAATCGAAGTGCTCATATCCAGATTCTAGTGTGTGATACGCGCCACACACGGCTTCGCGCCTATCGCACTACCATTGCATCTGTTGATCCATCGGGCGCTGTACGGAGTCCCACTGGAACAGAGGGGCCTGCGGCCTTGGCCACTGTGTGCGGGGCTTGCAGCGGTCTAGTTTCCGGCCTTAGTGGGACGGTTCGGGTTAATCCCCTTGTGCGGGGTGCTGGGTTGGATTTAACGTTGGTTTTGCTAGAAATGTCCCCTGCCGACATTGACCTGCGATTTTGTGCTCGTCCATGCGTCAGGGAGCACGGCGTCTGGAATGGAGCCTGAGCTTCCCAGAGCTGTATCACAAGCCCATTGCGGTTTGGCAAGATTGTTTACCGCCGGGCACTTGGAATTCGAAATTTTTGGAGACAGCGGGCTGCATTCGTCCCGCTACTCTCAAGGAGATGACATGAAACGCGCATTTTCACTTTTGCTGGGGCTGACCGCTGCGGCGGGCCTCCTCACATTGGCCATTCCGCCCGCTCAGTCGCAAACCCAGCCCGCCGAAAAAACGGGCAAGATTCATGGCCGCGTCATTAATCCTACGGGACAACCGCAGGGAGGCGGCACAGTGAGCCTCTCCTCCGATGGCGGCCATACGCTGGACTTCACTTTTCCAGTCGATTCCACAGGCAACTATTCCGGTGAGGCAAAGCCCGGAACCTACTCGTTGGTCTATCGTGCGCCCGACACGCCGCCGGGCCAGATGGTGGACGAAATCCGCGGCATCAAGATCGTTTCCGGCCAGGATCTCGAACAGAACGACGATATGTCGCGGCAGGAATACATCGACAAGATGACGCCCGACCAAAAAAAGCAACTCGAGGACTGAAGCAAAAGAACGCCGAGGCCCTCAAGGCGAATGCGTTGATCAACTCGCTTAACGCTGACTTGAAAGCTGTTGGCCAAGACAAAAAAGACATTGATTCTTCGACCGCAACCGCGACGCAGGCGCTGGGCGCGAGCGCTTCAAAAGCCGACATCGCCGCCAAGGTGGAAGAAATCAAGACCGCCAAATACACCGATATCCTGAGCTTGATGACGAAAGACACCGCAGCCAAGCCGGACGAGGCGTTGCTATGGAACAACCTTGGGTATGCTCAGGCCGGTCTCAAGAACTATGACGATGCCATTACGTCGTACAAGAAAGCGATCGACCTCGAAACCGCTTCAAAGAAGCCGCGCATGCCTGTTCTCGGAGCCTCCAACGAAGGTCTCGGCGAAGTCTACGCGCGCACCGGCAAAGTTCCTGAAGCCAATGCCGCTTTTGACGCAGCCGCCAAGGCCGACCCCGCCAACGCCGGCCTCTTCCTGAGGAACGAGGCGGTCATCTTTTATCAACAAAACAACAATGCCGCCGAGGCGGCTGCGGCCGATGAGGGCATCAAGGTTGATCCCAACCAAGCCATTCTGTACTACATCAAGGGCCAGGGATTGATCGCCAACGCTACCGTCGATCCCAAGACCAACCGCATCGTCCTGCCGCCCGACTGCGTGGCGGCCTATCAGAAGTATCTTGAGCTGGCGCCTGAAGGCCCTTATGCCAATGAAGTTGCCGGCATCCTGCAACAGGCGGGAGAGAAAATCAGCTCCTCTTACAAGGCGCCCAAGGCCCACTAACGGGGCAGCCTTCACCTTCGCCACGAGAGGCGTCCGCACAGCGGGCGCCTTTTGTGTCTGCCCGCCGCCCACTACAATCCATTGCATGGGTTCTGCGCTCCGTTTGCGCGTTTCTGTCGTGGGCTTTTCGTCTCTGGCGGCACTGCTTTTCGCCTTCGTGGTGGCCGCGCCGGCGCAGCAGCCCGCCGCCGACGTAGGTAAGATTCACGGCCGCGTCATCAATCCCGCTGGCATACCTCAGAAAGACGGAACTGTCAGCCTTTCCGTCGATGGCGGCGTCACTTTGAGCTACAACTTTCCCGTCTCTTCTTCGGGCGATTACTCCGGCCAGGCGCCTCCGGGAGAATACACGGTGGTATACCGCGCGCCGGACACACCGGAAGGAAAAATCGTCGACTACATCAGCGGGGTCCAGGTCATCGCGGGACAGGACACGGCGCAAGACGTCGATATGACCCGGCAGGAATTCATCGCCAGACTCTCGCCGGAACAGCAAAATCAATTGCGGGCGTTAAGGGAGGCCAACGCCGCCTCAGCGTCCGATGCCAGGCGGGATGCCTCCTCCATCCAGGCTGACCTGCAGATTGTGACTCTCGATTTCGAGGCTGCGGAAGATGCGCGTGTCACCGCAGTTCAAAATGTGGCAGCGACTTCGAACGATGGAAACATCGATGAAATGACGGCTGCAATCGAGAATGCCAAGCTGTCGGAGATCGAAACCCTGATGACCAGAGACGCGACGATCGACCCCACCGAGCCGGTTCTGTGGATCAATCTCGCTCGGGCCGAAACTGGTCTGAAAAGTTACCTTGATGCGGAAGACAACTTCAAGAAGGGTCTTGACCTGGCGCTCAAAGCTGACCCGCCGCGGCCGGACGTTGTGGGCGCAGCAGAAGCCGGTCTGGGCGAGGTATATGCCCGCACGCTCAGGGTCGACGAAGCGAACGCCGCGTTCGCCGCCGCCGCAAAGGCCGATCCGTCGAGTGCCGCGAGGTATCTTCGCGATCAGGCCGTGATCTTTTATGGTGCGCGAAACTTTTCCGCGCAAATCGATGCCGCCGACAAAGCCATCCAGGCCGATCCGAATCAGGCGATTCTTTACTACATCAAGGCTGCGGGGCTTGCCGAAGACGCCCGTGTCAATCCTGAAACCAACAAGCTCGTTTTGCCGCCTGGGTGCGCCGATGCGTTCCGCAAGTACCTTCAGCTCGCTCCTAATGGCCCCCTTGCCGCCACAGCCATCACGATTCTCGAGAAGGCAGGTGAAGACGCAAACATTCCCAGCCCCACCGCTTCCACTCCGGCGCCTCAGAAATGACGCGGCACATCCGGGACCCTCTACAATCCATTCCATGGGTTCGGCGCGCCGCAGCTCCAAATTGCCCATCCCCGCATTGCCAAGTTTCGATGAGGCGGCTGCGCTGGTCGCTGCTTCCGCTGCCAGGATGGCCCGCATTCGCCCCGATGTTGAGCGCGTGAGTCTCAGCCGGGCTCTCGGGCGCGTGCTCGCTGAGCCGCTCCGGGCCGACGCCGACCAGCCGTCCTTCGCGCGTTCCACTCGCGACGGCTTCGCCTGCCGGGCGGCCGAGATCTCCACGCATCGCCCCCTCGCCGTCGCCGGGTCAACTCGAGCGGGGCAATCTCCATCCGGTTCACTTCCGCGCGGATCGGCGTGGGAGATCATGACGGGCGCGCCCGTTCCCTCCGGCGCTGACGCCGTGGTTATGCTCGAGGACGTCGAGGAGGTTGGCGGATCCTCCGCCCGCGCCATTCGCCTCGAACCTTCGCGCATCATCCGCAAAGGCGAAAACATCGTGGCCCGCCGCGCTCAGGCGCGCAGGGGGGATAAACTTCTTCCCGCCGGCACTGTCATCACTGCGGCGCAGATTGCGCTTGCCGCGTCGTGCGGCTCGACGAAACTCGATGTCTTCCTGAAGCCCCGCGTCGCCATTCTCTCCACGGGCGACGAGCTTGTGCCCATCGGCTCTGCGCCGGGCCCCAGCCAGATTCGCAACTCAAGCAGTGCCATGCTGGCCGCGATGGTCTCTGCCGCCGGGGGCGACCCGTGGATACTGCCCATTGCACGCGACACCGCTAAAGCCCTCGATGCCGCCCTAGCCCGTGCGGCTGCTGCCGATCTTCTCCTGATTACAGGCGGCGTCTCCGCCGGCAAATTCGATCTAGTCGAGCCGGCGCTGATCCGAGCTGGGGCACGTTTTCTCTTCACCGGCGTCCGCATCCAGCCCGGCAAGCCGCTCGTCTTTGGTGAAATGCCACGGCGCCATTCAACAAATCCTTTCCAAAACCAAAACGGCCCGAAGGGCAACCAGAACAGCACGAAGTGCTGCTGCTTTGGGCTGCCGGGTAATCCCGTCTCGTCGGCTGTCACGTTTCTGCTTTTCGCCGCGCCGGTTGTGGCCGCCCTTGCGGGAAGGCGAGACGTCGGCCCGCGATTCTCCCTGGCGCGGCTCACCGAAGATGTCAAAACAAAAACCGGGTTGACACGCTTTCTGCCCGCGGCCTGCACCTTCGCAGGCACCATCCCTGAAGTCGTGCTCGTTCCCTGGCAGGGCTCGGGCGATCTCGCCGCCATGGCTCGCGCCAACTGCTTCCTGGTCGTGCCTGAAGACGCCGGTCGCCTTCGCGCAAACTCGATCGTCCGCATTCTGCTTCCCTGAGGAATCCCATGCCCAAGCCTTCGCGCAACAAGCCCTCGCGCCTTTCGCACTTCGACGCATCCGGCCACGCCGCCATGGTCGACGTCGGCTCCAAGCAGCCCACGCGCCGCACCGCAACCGCATCAGCCTTCGTCGAACTGTCCGCTACGGTGCTCGCCGCGCTGCCCTCCAACCCCAAGGGCGATCCGCTCGAGGTTGCGCGCTTCGCCGGCATCCAGGCCGCAAAGCGCACCGCCGACCTCATTCCGATGTGTCATCCGCTCGCGCTGACGCACGTCAGCGTCGAGGCCGACCTTGTCGACGGCGGGGTGCGAATCACTTCTTCGGCGGCCACCACTGGCCCCACCGGCGTGGAGATGGAAGCCCTCACCGCTGCCGCCGTTGCCGCGCTTACCGTCTACGACATGACCAAGGCGCTCGACAAGGCCATCGTCATTCGCGACATTCGTCTCGAATCGAAGACCGGCGGCAAGAGCGGGAGTTTCGCGCGGGAAAGACGGCGGCGTTAGCGGCGCTGGCGGAGTTAGCGGAGCTCGCGGCGTTGGCGGAGCGAGCAGTGGTAACGCATGGGTATCCGCAGCCGCATTGCCATACGCAGCAATTCCACTCTAGACTTGAGAAGGCCGAAGCCAAGCCTCGGCCGCACCGCGCGGAAGTGGTGAAATGGCAAACACACCAGCCTTAGGAGCTGGCGCCCAAAAGGCTTGCGGGTTCAAGTCCCGCCTTCCGCACCACCATTGCATGGAGCAGCCGCTCGCTCATGGACCTTTGATTCTCATTCACAACTGATTGGTCTGGAAGGGGAGACTCTTGCACCGCCCCTACGGGGCTGCGGCGTTTCTGTTGCGCCCTACCCAGGACTGCGTTCGCTGCCGCGAACTTGTCCTGGGCTAATCTCCTCGACCCCTCCCGGGGTCGGACTTGCAGGCTCGCCGGGAACCCGTGGCATCGAGAAAATACGCGGGTGAGAGAAAATGCAGGCGCTCGTTCGACTCGGGTTGTATCACGATCTCCGCTCAGGTAAATCGCTGGCTCACTTCAGCCGCGCGCCCAGAGGCACATCCTCAAGGAATCCGGCCAGCACCGGCGCCCCGCCCTCGAGCGATGCGGCCAGCAGCATTCCGTTCGACTCCAGGCCGCGCATCTTTCTCGGCGCCAGGTTCGCGACAATCACGATCTTGCGCCCAATCAGTTTTTCCGGCTCGTAGTATTCCGCGATGCCCGCCAAAATCTGACGCTTCTCTGTTCCAAGATCGACCTCGAGGCGCAACAGCTTGTCCGCCTTGGGCACGCGCTCGGCTACCAGGATCTGCGCCACGCGCAGTTCCACCTTGGCAAAGTCGTCGATCGTGATGTGCTGCGCGCCCTCTTTTGCAGCGGCCGTTTCAACTGCGGCGGGGGCCAGGGTTCCCTGCTGCGAACCCGGAACAAGCGGTGCATCGCCGCTCGCTGGAGAAGGCGTTGAGTTCAGGCGGCTGCTCGCAAGCGGCGCCGGAACCTGGTGAACCTTTGCTGTTTCCACCGGCTTTGCAGGATGATCCGGAGCCGCGGTTGTCGCTGTCGTGCTGCCTGCGTGAGGTCTCTTCTCGCCCTCCGTCGCCGCAACGGGATTGACAGATGTTGCTGCCGGCGCGCTAGCCGGCGCCACAATCTCGCGCTCGCTCGCTGGCTCCCCGACACTTTTGCTGTTTTCGTCTTCAAGACTCTGCATACGTTCAGTCGCGTCCTTTTCTGCGCGCGGAAACAGCGGCGAAGGCTCGCCAAATTTGGTTCCCGCCTTCAATCCGCCCCAAGCGAGTTCAACCAAAAATCCGTTCTTCGCAGCGTCTGCCAATTTGCCCAGGCCGAGCTGCTCCCACACCTTGGATGCCGCATCCGGCACAATCGGATACGCCAACGCCGTAATGACACGAATCGCTTCCGCGGCCGTCGCCAGCACGCGAGCCTGGATCTTGGTGTGCTCCGCGTCCGATCGCTCGGGCGGCTTCTTCCACGGTGCATTCGCCGTCAAGTAACCATCCGTCTCCGCCACCAGATTCCAAAGCGACTTCAGAGCCTCGGAGAAATTCAATTCGTCGAACGCAGGGCCGAACGCCACCATCGCGGCTTCCGCATTCGCGCGCAGCGCGGCTTCCGCCGGTGTCTCTGCGCCGGCCTCCGGCAAAACGCCGCCGAAGTATTTATGCACCATGTTCACCACGCGGCTTACCAGGTTGCCGTAGCCGTTGGCCAGGTCGCCGTTGTAGCGCTGAACGAGGGCGTCAAAAGAGAAATTTCCATCCTGCCCGAAGGGAATTTCGCGGAGCAGGAAGTACCGAAGCGCATCCGCGCCCAGCACTTCATGAACGGTTTCCGCGCGCACGATATTTCCACGCGACTTCGACATCTTGCCCTGGTCGAAGAGCAGCCAGCCATTCGCCCGCACCGAGCGCGGTGTAGCGATTCCGGCGGCCATCAGGAAAGCCGGCCAGTACACGCAATGGAAACGGCTGATCTCTTTCCCGATCAGGTGAAGATTCGCGGGCCAGAACTTCTTGAACTTCTGATCGTCGTCCGAGCCGTAGCCAAGCGCGGTAATATAATTTGCCAGCGCGTCAAACCAGACGTAGATGACATGCTTCTCGTCGCCGGGAACCGGAATTCCCCAGGTGAGGGTGGTACGGCTGATTGAAACATCACTTAGGCCGCCGCGGACAAAGCTCACTACCTCGCGCCGCGTCGACTCCGGCCCCATGAACCCAGGATTTGCTTCGTAAAACTCCAGCAGCTTGTGCTCGAACGCCGAAAGCTTGAAGAAATAATTCTCCTCGCTCACGGTCTCTGTCATCCGCCCGCAGTCGGGGCACGGCGTTCCCGGCGGCCCATCCACGTACGCCTCGTCAGAGACGCAGTATTGCCCTGTGTACGAGCCCTTGTAGATGTACCCGTTGTCGCGTAGCGTGGCAAACAGCTTCTGCACACCGCGCTTGTGCCGCTCTTCCGTTGTACGAATGAAATCGTCGTAGGTCAGCCCCAGCCGGTCCCACAATCCGCGAAACTCGCCCGAAACTTTTGTCGCGAATTCATCCGGCGTGCACCCGGCCGCTTTCGCCGAGCGTTCGATCTTCTGCCCATGCTCGTCAGTGCCCGTCAAAAACCAAGTCTCGATGCCCAGCGCCCGCTTGCGCCGCGCAATTGCGTCGCACACAATCGTCGAGTACGCGTGGCCCAGATGCGGCCGCGCATTCACGTAGTAAATCGGCGTGGTCAGGTAAAAGCGGTTTGGGTTCGATGCAGATTCGGTCATGAAGAGCTTATTTCGTTCGCGCACGGAAGAAGAAGGGGCACGATCGGGAATCCCTTTCCATCTTAAGGCATCGCGCTTGAATGGAGCGCCGCGCGCTTTTTGCGCTCCATGTGCCACTCTGTGGTTGGCCGCCTCACTGCGGATGCTAAAATCACTAGGAAAATCAAGCATTTTCCTGAGGCTCATTGCGTGGTTCTGGAACTTGAAAAGCGGCTCTCCGATCGTCTACGCGCCGTCCTCAAGGAAAAATACGATCTGGAGATTGGCTCGATCCCCATCGAGACTCCGCCCGATCTGCGCATGGGTGAAATCGCCACCCCGATTGCCTTCGAGCTGGCGCGCAAACTGCGCAAGGCGCCGAAAATCATTGCCCAGGAAATCGTCGCCGACCTCGTCGCCGATCTCGGGCAGCTTGAGGGCTTCGCCAAATTCGAGGTGGCCGGCGCCGGCTACATCAACGCGTATCTCGACCGCGGAGCTGCCGCTAGCATGACGGCCGATCTCCCATCCCACCTCAGCGACAAAGGCAAAAGCGTCGCGAAGGTGGAGCACCGAGGGCACGCTCTCGTCGAACATACCAGCATCAATCCCAACAAGGCAGCGCATATTGGCCATCTCCGCAACGCGATCCTCGGCGACACCTTCGTCCGTCTGCTGCGCGCTGCCGGGTACAAGGTCGACGTGCAGAACTACATCGACAACACCGGCGTCCAGGTTGCCGACGTCGTGGTCGGCTTTCTGCATCTGGAGAAGAAAACTGTAGCCGAAGTTCGTGCGCTGCTCGCGGAGATCGCGCAGAACGGCCAGCGCATCGACTACTACTGCTGGGATGTCTACGCCCGCACGTCGCAGTGGTACGGCGAAGGAAGCGAACAGGAAAACGCCGCGCGGAAGCAACTGCGCCTTGACACGCTGCACGCAATCGAAGCGGGCGGCAACGACACTGCTGAAATCGCCGATCTCATCTCCACCGCCGTCCTCCGCCGCCATCTCGAGACCATGCTCCGCCTGGGCATCGAGTACGACTTCCTGCCCCGCGAAAGCGAGATTCTTCATTTGAGGTTCTGGGAAGCTGCTTTCGAAAAGCTCAAGCAGTCCGGCGTGCTCTACTTCGAGAACGAGGGCAAGAACAAAGGCTGCTGGGTGATGTCTCGCGCGGGTTCCTCCACCGAATCGGTCCAAAACGAGGACGGCCCGAAGGGCGACGAAGATGCGAAAGTTATCGTCCGCTCCAACGGCACCGTCACCTATGTCGGCAAGGACATCGCCTACCATCTCTGGAAGTTCGGACTGCTCGGCAAGGACTTCGGCTACAAGCGCTTCTTCACTTATCCCGACCACGAATGCTGGATCTCTGCCGAATCCGGCGAGGGGAACCATCCGCACTTCGGCGGCGCCACGGCCATCTACAACGTGATCGATGCGCGCCAGTCGGACCCGCAGGCCAACGTCATCCAGGCCCTCCGCGGCATGGGCTACACCGAGCAGGCCGATCACTACACGCACTTCAGCTACGAGATGGTCGCGCTTACGCCCCGCTGCGCCGCAGAGCTCGGCTACGACATTTCAGAGGGAGACCAGAAAAAATCCTACATCGAAGTCAGCGGCCGCAAAGGCTTCGGCGTCAAGGCGGACGACCTCATCGACAAGCTGATCGCTGCCACGCGGGCCGAGGTCGACGCGCGGCAGACCTCGCATGACGCATCCGTGCGCCAGACGATCGCCGAACAGATTGCCATCGGCGCGCTGCGCTACTTCATGCTCAAAGTCACGCGCAATTCCGTGATCGCGTTCGATTTCAAAGACGCGCTCAGCTTTGAAGGCGAGACCGGCCCCTATATTCAGTACGCCGTGGTCCGCATCCGCAACATTTTCCGCAAGGGCAACACGACGCCGGAAGCAGAGTCTGGCGCGGTTCGCAGAGTCAGTGGAGTCAGACAAAAGCCGCGTGGAACAGTTTCTCACCGGCGAAGCGAACGAGGACATCTGGTCCTTGTGGCTGCGCGCCGGCCGTTTTTCCCAGGTTTTGGAACAGTGCATCGGCACATCGGAGCCTGCCTATCTGGCCAAGCACGCGTTCCAGCTCGCGCAGGAGTTTGCCAACTTCTACCATCGCCATCACATCCTTACGGAAGAAGACCCCGCGCGCAAAACATTCCTGCTCGCCACTGCCGCCATCGCTCTCCGCGAACTCGTGAACGCTCTCGCACTCCTCGGCATCGAAAGCCCGGAAGCCATGTAAGAGCAGTTTTGCCAAAGGGCTCCGAGGCCTGGGTCCATTCGGATCTTCAGACGAAGACCGGAGAGCTGCTCGCCGAAGAGTCCAGCTAGACCCTCTTGCGCCGCTGGTGCGTCGACGGAATGTTCATATCCTCGCGGTATTTTGCCACGGTGCGCCGCGTGAGTTGAATCCCTTGCGCTTGCAGCATCGCGGCAAGCTGGTCGTCGGTCAGCGGGTGCCGCGGGTCTTCGTCTTCAATGAACTTGCGCACCTTGCGCTTCAAAACCAGCAGCGGTGTGTCCGCGCCCTCGGGTCCGTTTGCGCCTTCCGAGAAAAAGAACCGCAGCTCGAGGACGCCCTGCGGCGTGTGCGCATATTTGTTGGCCACGGCGCGGCTCACCGTCGAAGGGTGAACGCCGATCTCCTCGGCGACTTCCTTGATCATCATCGGACGCAGCCCTTCCACGCCCTTGTCGAAGAACTCCTGCTGGCGCCGCACAATCACTTCGCAGGTCCGCAAAATCGTGCTCTTTCTCTGCGCAATGTTCCGCATCAGTTGCAGCGCGGAGCGGAACCGCTCCTTCACGTAGTCCTTCACTTCCTTGTCAGTGTCCGCTGAAACCAGCATGCGCCGGTAGCGCTGGCTCAAACGCAGGCTGGGCAGATCTTCTTCATTCATGCTCACAACCCACTCGCCGCCACGCTTCACAAAGTACACATCGGGCTCGATCAGCCGCGTCTGGTCGCGGTTGTACATTCGTCCCGGCCGCGGGTCGAGCGTGCGGATAAACTCCACCGCCGCATGCGCCTCGTCCACTGTTACCTGCGCCGCTCGCGCCAGGTCCTTCACGTCGCGCTTCTGCAACAGAGGCAAGTGGCGTTCCACAATCAGCTCCGCCACTTCCATCGCCCGCCGCCGCTCATCAATTTTGGCCTCGGCCTCGGCGCGGAAGCTGCCATGCGGGTCAACGGCCGGCACCTCGTTCGTCTCTCCCGTCCCGTTTCCGTACAAATGGTCAAACTCCTGCTGCTGGGCCGCGATCTGCAACGCCAGGCACTGCCGTAGATCGCGCGCTCCCACTCCTGCCGGATCCAGATGCTGCACCAGATCGAGCCCGCGCCGGATCAGGTCGAGGGCCGCGGCAAGCTCCGCCGCATGGCCGTTGTTGGCCGCCACGTCGGCAGCAACGCCGCAAAAAGCAGAGGCGAGCTCCTCTTCGCTCGCCGCCAGATAACCATCCTCATCCAGGTTGCCGACCACAAACTCCGCTGCCTCAAGCAGCTTTGGATCGAGGCTCAAAGCTCCCAGCTGCCACGCCAGGTGATCGGACAAAGTCGTTGGCTGGGAGAGAAAGTTTTCAAACGAGGGCTTCTCGCTGTCATCGTACTCCGGCTGCGTGCGATAGCCGGGGTCAAGATACTCCTGGAAGTATGAGCCAAAATCGATCTCGTCGAAGACGTCCTTCTTGGGTGGCGCCGCGGCTTCTTCCGCGGGCCGCTCCAGCCGCTCCTCGCGGCCTGCAACCTGATCCAGCATCGGAACCGTTTCGTCGATCTCTTCCAGGACTGGATTCTCCACCATCTCGGCATCGATCATCTCCTTGAGCTCGAGCTTGTTCAACGCAAGGACGCTCACCATCTGCATCAGGCCCGGCGTCAGTACCTGACGTTGGGCCACCTTCAAACTCAGTTTTGGCTGCAGTAGCGGCATCAATCCATCTCTTCCCGTTTTGGCTCAATGCGAGTGTAATCGTGCGTGATAAAGCTTAATCCAGAAACTGTCTCGGATCGAATCACCAATTCGCGTCATCGTTCCGAATTGGAGCTTGGCCCAACTCGGGATGGTTAAAAGAAAACAAGACCCCGGCGCTTCCCCCGCCGCTGGAACCCTCAGAATATGCCTGATTTACGTCGAGCGTCCAGCGCCCTAATTGAGCGAGAATCCTTCGCCGAGGTAGATCCGCCTCACCTCAACGTCGTTGCCCAGCTCGCGCGGTGTTCCGGTGCGGAAGATTCGTCCTTCGGCAATAATGTAAGCGCGGTCGGTGACGGTCAATGTCTCGCGGACGTTATGGTCGGTCACCAGCACGCCGATCCCGCTGGCCTTGAGATCGAAGATGATCTTCTGCAGCTCCAGCACCGCAATGGGATCGATTCCGCTGAACGGCTCGTCGAGCAGAATAAAGCTCGGCTGGATGCAGAGTGCCCGCGCAATCTCAACCCGCCTGCGCTCGCCGCCGGAAAGCGCATACCCGCGCGTGCTGCGGATGTGGCCCAAATTCAACTGGTTGATCAGCTTCTCGGCGCGAGTTCTCCGTTCCCGGTTACCCAGCGGCTGTGCTTCGAGCACGGCCAGAATGTTCTCCTCCGCGGTCAGCTTGCGAAAAACCGATGGCTCCTGGGGAAGATAGCTGATGCCGAAATTGCGCGCCCGCAGGTACATGGGTACCCGCGTGATGTCGGTCTCGTCCACCAGCACGCGCCCGCTCTCAGGCTGCACCAGACCTACGATCATGTAAAAGCTGGTTGTCTTGCCGGCGCCATTCGGCCCCAGCAAACCCACCACTTCCCCGCGGGAGATTCGCAGGTTCACGTCCCGTACAACCTGCCTCCGCTTATAGCTCTTACCGATCCCCTCGGCAATCAATGTTTGCATGCGTCTCGCTTGCGTTCGGCAAAACCGGAGTGACAGCCTCCCGGTGATACGCCGCCGCGCCTATTTTCCGTGCACTTCCGGGGCGGTCGTCTCCGTTTCCGTCTCGCGGCCGCCGCCTTCGATTCTGACCCTATCATCGCGGCTATTGAAAATCAAAGCTTCGCCCGTGACCGTTCCCCGCTCGGGATCACTCAGCTTCGGCGGCGCGCCGGCGCTGCCGGTCAGCACATATTCTCCGGTCGCGCCCGAGTACACCAGCTGCTCTCCAGTCCCGCGACGGCCCTCGATCGTCAGCACCACGTGTCCCGTTGCCTTCATTCGATCCACTTGCGCAAGCGCGCCGCCTGTTTGCGCCTGCGTGCCGCCGGTTCCACCGCGACTCGCGGGCGGCATCAACAGCATTTCCACCGCATCGGACGAAGATGTCGCGGAACCGGTCTCGGCGATCACCGCACCCAGGGCGCCTCCGTGCATCACCGCCCTTCGCTCCGCATCGGAATACCTGAAATCTCCGCCACGCACGCGAATGACTGAAGCGGCGGGCGATGAGTTATTGGGGTTTCCGCCTGCATCCTGATTCTGCGCTTTCACGCCGCCGCGGCCCGCACCCGGCGGGCTCGCGCCCAGCATCACCACCCGCACCGGCTCTGCCGGATCGCTGCTTCGCGCCACCAGGGTTTGCAAGTGATGATTGAGCACGATCACCGGCCCGCTTACGAAATTCGCCTCCTGCCAAAGACGCGCATGTCCCCGGAACGTCGCCTCGCCGGTCGTCTGGCTCAGTTGCGCCTCGGCCGCGACAACATGCGCCGGCCCCTTGCCGCCCAACGCTCCTTCGGCCTGCCCTGCATCGCCTGGCGCCGTTCCAGCCGGCTCACCCGCATCCAACCACGTCGCCTTCACGTCGCCGCGCGCGAAAGCCTCTCCCGACTGCCGCGATACATCGACGCGATCGGCCGTCAACTCCATGCCGCCGTCCTGCACCCGCGGACTCATCGTGAGGTGCACCCATTCGCCCTTGCTCTCGTAGACTGCTTTGCCGCCCGTCGCGCGCAGCGGTGGCTGCGCCTGCGCGCCGGGTTTCTGTGCTGGCTGTTCCAATAGCACCACGTTCCCATCCAGTTCTGCGGACTGTACCCCAGTCGCGCCCGTACCTCTGGCCCCATTTCTTTCGCCTCGTTGCTCCCGCGCACCCTTGTTCTCTCGATCGCTGCCTTTCTGTTCCCTGATCCCTGACCCCTGATCCCTCCCTTGATCAAACTCCGCATCCAGGCGGTCGCCGGTCGCACTCTGCCGCGCTCCTGCCGCCGTGGTCTCGTCGATCTCCGCATGTCCCAGGCCGCTCACCGACCGAAGCACCGAACCCGCTCCGAAGATTCCAGTGACCTCATCGGCAGCCATCGTCGATGGCGTTGCCGCCGCATTGCCGCGCTGGGTTTGGCTCGTAATCGTCACCCCGCCCGAGCCGCGCATCGAGTCCACTTCCAACTGTCCCTTCGCAGCGCCCTGAGCAGCACGAAAATTGACGTCCAGGATTGGCGAACGCCACGTCCGTCTCACACGCAGCGCACCCTGCCCCGGGCTCTCCTCGTTCGTGTCTTCGCTTCTCATCTCCACGCCGCGCTCAAGGTGTGCGCTCGTCAGTTCGCCCCCGGCGCCAAATTTCAATTCCGCCGTCGGCGATGTCCCGTGCACCGTGCGCCCCTCTTTCGTCGAGTCCATCGTCACGCCACCCTCCATATGTCCCAGGCGCGGCTGGTTGTGCTCGTCAAAATCCATCCACGCGACCGGCGCTGCCAGGTGTCCGCCGTTTGAGGTTGCAACCGTAAATCCCCCTTGGGCGTCCAGACGCTCCGCCGACCCATCGGCGCGAAACTGAATCCTGGCTTCAGTCGCGTCTGCCCGTCCGCCGCGGTACCCCGCGCTTGCGTTCATGAGCATGCAGGTTTGCGCGCCGCGGTTCAGCTCCGCGTGTTGCGCGTGAATCTCCACTGCATCCCCGCCGCGGTTCGTCGTCAATTCCACGGCCTGTTCCAGCGTCAGGTGGCCGCTCTGCGAGTCGTAGCTCGCGCCGGTGGCGCTGCCACTGCCCTGGCCGGTCGAGAAGTCTACCCGCTGTGCCGTCGTCACGAGCCCCGAGTTACGATCGAAAATCACTCCGCTTGTCTTCACGTCGATTTGCCCAGCCGAGCCGGTCGACGCGCCAACCTCGTCAATCACACGGCCTTTGGTCTTGCCCGCTGTCTCCATGGCCGCCGCAGTGCCGGCTGACGGCCTCGTCAGCAGCATCTCCACGGGCCCTTGCGCCATGGCCTTGCCCGTCTTCTGGTCGTATTCAAAAATGTCTCCTGAAATCCGGTCAATTTCGCTTCCATCCGCTCCGTAAAGATCGATCTGCACGTCGTGCAGCTCAACGAAGTCGCTCTTCGAGCTCTACCTCTCTCGACGCGTGGATTCTGTACTGCGAGTGCGCCCCAAACGCGTGAACGTAGGTGTAGCCGTTGGCCTCCTGCACAATGTCCTTGTCCAGGCGATGCGGCAGATCGTGCCGGTTCAGCAGGTTCTTCCACTTTGCTCTCACCAGGAACACACCCAGCGTGGCCAGCAACAGCACTCCCGCTACCAGCACCAGCGTCCGGATTCGCTCGATCGTGAAGCGCACGCCTAGTTTTCCATTCCCAGCCGAGCCGCCAGCCGCTGCGCCAGGCTCTCGCCCAGCTCGCTCCACAGCAGGCGCGCCGTAGCGCCAGAAGCTTTCTCCACTCCGGCGGTCAGTTCCACCAGCTGGCGCACATTCTCTGCAATGTGCTTCGCGCCAACTTCGCTCAAGTCCACATCTTCTTCGAGGAAGGGCGCATCGCTGCCAAAGTCGATCCGGATGTGACCATCCTGCTCGTACGCGCCCTCGTCGAACAACGGGCCGTATCCAGTTACGCGCACGAGCTTTGGGCCTCGCGCCCAGCGCGCGGTACCGCCGGTCTCCGGACCGGCTGTAGTGCGAGCGTCCTCGCCCGCACCTCTTCCTCCGGGCGAACCAGTCGAAGAACCTGCATTTTCGTTTTTCGCAAGGGAAATTCCGCCTACGGTCTCCAGTTCCCACAAGTTCCACCCGATCTGGAACTCGTAGGCGTAGTCCTCGTGGAGCAGTTCCGTCGCCTCTTCCACGGCAGTCCGGGGCTCGGCACCGGGTGCCTGGCCCGGCTCAATCAAGCCGGCCATCCGCCCGTAGATCCGCTCAAAGACCGGTGTCTCGTTCCAACTGACCGGCCACACCGTTGCCGAATACACCTTCGGCTCGCCCCCGTGCAAAGCGAAAGCGCCCAGCACCGCAGTCAGCTTGTCGGGGAGCGCCTCCAGGCGCAGGTTCGGGTACCACAGGCTCAAATACAGCGTATCTGCCATCTGTAGTGATTTTAGACGTTTATAGTGTTCGACCGCCGCACGGGCAGCACCGGGGAAATCCAGAAGGATGGGGAGAAGAAAGAAAGCCTAGCTGGTCACGATCTCGCTGAAATCGGCAATGGTCGAAAAATTCCGCACCACTTCGGCGATCAGCCCAAGGTTGGCTCCACGAACAGTCTCGTCGGCATCGAGCACCATGACCTTGTCGAAGAACTGGTCGATCGTAGGCCGCAGCGTCGCAATCAACACCAGCGCCTCGCCATAATTGCGCTGCTCGCGGAGCGTGGCGATCTGCGGCGCAATCTCCTTTGACTTGTCCCAGAGGTCAATTCCCTCGAGGGGAAGTTTGCCGGCCAACTTGCCGATCTTCTGCTCATCGGGGTGAAAGCCCTTTTCCTCAGCCTGCTTCAGAATGTTTTTGATGCGCTTGCATGCTGCTGAAACGGCGGCGAAATCCGCCGAGCCGCGTACCGAAGCCAGCGCCTCGGCGCGTGCGATCACGTCGCGCACATCGTCCGCTCCGGTGGCCAGTGCTGCGTTCACTACGTCGTAGGCAAACCCGCGCACATCTTTCAAATAGAACTGCAACCGCTCGCGGAAGAACTCTGCAATTTGCGATTTGCCGGCATCGCTCACGCCGCTGGCGCTCACCACGTCACTCAGCGTCACGGGCAATGCCGATTCGGCCAGAATCTTCACGATCGCGTTCGCAGCGCGCCGCAGCGCAAAGGGATCCTTCGATCCCGTCGGCGCATTGCCAATCCCGAACATCGCCACAATGGTCTGCACGCGGTCGGCGATGCCCAGCAATTGACCTTCCACCGATCCTGGAATCGGATCTTCGATCGAGGCCGGCGTGTACTGGTCGTAAATAGCTTGCGCTGTTTTATCTCCGATGCCTTGTGCACGCGCGTAAAGGCCGCCGATCACACCCTGCAGCTCGGTGAATTCTTTGACAAGTTCCGTCGTTAGATCCGTCTTGGCCAGCTCGACCGCCTTGAACAGCGCGGCTTCGTCGAACGGCGCGTCTGCGCCCTTCACAATCGTAGCCAGCGCATTCGCGACTGCGAGGTTCTGCTCCGTCTTCCAGTAGTAGCTGCCGAGCTCCTTCTGGAAGGTTACCTGCTTCAGGCTTTCGACTCGCGCTACGAGTGGCGTCTTCTGGTCCATATCCCAGAAGAATCGAGCATCCTTGAACCGCGCCCGCAAAACGCGCGCATTGCCGTGCCGGATGATCGCCGCGCCCTCGTCGTCGGCCTGCGTATTCAGCACCGCCAGAAAATGCGGCGCCAGCTTGCCCTGGGCATCTTCCACTGCAAAGTACTTCTGGTGATCTCGCATAACCGTCACCAGAACCTCTTCAGGCAGGTCAAGATACGCGCGCTCAAACTCGCCCAGAATCACCGAAGGCCACTCGGTCAGGTGCGTCACCGTCTCAACCAGCGCCTCGTCTTCGCGCCAGCGGGCGCCTTCTACCTTGCGCGTCTCCGCATCCAGAGCCTTACGGATCGTATGCCGGCGTTCGGCGACGTCGACGACAACGAACGCAGCGCGTAACACCTCGACGTAGCTCTTCGCGGCGTCGATCACGACCGGTGCTTCGCCATGCAGCACACGATGCCCACGGCTCGCATTTCCCGCCACAATGCCCGCAATCTCAAGCGGAACCACTTCGGAGTCCATCAGGGCCACAACCCAGCGAACCGGCCGCACAAACCGCTCCGGCTTCGCCGCGCGCCAATACATATTCTTGGCCCAGTAGATCGCCAGCACTTCTTTCGGCAGCTCGGCGGAAAGAATCTCCGCCGCCGTCCGCCCAATGAGCTTCACCGTCGCGCCAACGTACTCGCCCTTCGACGTCTCAATTTTCTTTATTTCGGCGACGGCAATCCCCGCCTTCTTCGCAAAGGCCTCGGCCGCTGCCGTTGGCGTACCGTCTTTGAACGCGATCTTCCACGACGGGCCCATCACCACTTTTTCGTTGTCGGCTTGCTTGGCCTCGACGCCTTCAGCAAGCACCGCCAGCCGCCGTGGCGTGGAGTAGGTTGTGACCTTCGCGTTCTCGCCCACCAGCCGCTCGCGCTTCAGCAGATCGCTCACGCGCTTGCCCAGCTCTGCCTCGGCTCCGGCAATCATCCGCGCCGGAACCTCTTCGAGCCCGATTTCGAGTAAAAAATCTGCCATACGTTAGTTCTCAGTTCGCAGTTCTTAGTTCGCAGAGGAAGCGACCGGCTGACTTGCCGGCTCGCCCGCTGCGGCGGACTGACCCGCTTCCTGCTGCATCGCCCAAGCCTTGGCCACGCCCACCGCAAGCGCGCGAATCCGCCCGATCACGCCAACGCGCTCCGTCACGCTGATCGCGCCTCTTGCATCGAGCAAATTAAAAAGATTCGAGCACTTCAGCGCCAGCTCGTACGTCGCCAGCAGCGGGAATCTTTTCTTTTCGTTCGAACCGGCGTGTTCGTCGGTCAGCAAGGCATTCGCCTTTTCCAGCAGCGCCTGCGCCTCGGCCTCATAGCTATTGAAATGTTCCCAAAGCCTCGGCACATCGGCCATCTCGAAGTTGTACACGGAAAACTGCAGTTCCTCGGCCAGCCGCACGTCGCCGTAGGTCACCACAGTCTCCCGTGGCTGGGTCGCGCGCCCACACGATGTCGTAAATCGAATCGACATCCTGCAGGAACGCCGCAATGCGCTCCATGCCGTACGTCAACTCAGCGCAGATCGGGTCCAGATCCAAGCCGCCGCACTGCTGAAAATACGTAAACTGCGTAATCTCCAGGCCGTCGAGCATCACCTGCCAACCCACGCCCCACGCGCCTCCCGCCGGCCACTCCCAGTTGTCTTCCTCGAACTTCAGGTCGTGGTGCTTGAGGTCGATTCCCATCGCCTCCAGCGATTCGAGGTAAAGCTCCTGGACATTCACCGGTGGAGGCTTCAAGATCAGCTGGAACTGCGTGTGCTTGAACAGCCGGTTGGGATTTTCTCCGTAGCGCCCGTCGGCCGGCCGCCGAGAGGGCTGCGCGTAGCCCACCTTGTAGGGCTTCGGTCCCAGTACGCGCAAAAACGTCTCCGGGCACATCGTGCCGGCGCCCACTTCCACGTCATAGGGCTGCTGCAGCACACATCCGCGCTCCGCCCAGAACGCCTGCAGGCGAAACAAAAGATCCCTGAAAGGTCAGCGATGTGGGTTTTACGCGCGCTTCGGGCTGGGCAGCGGACACAGGCAGCTCTCTCTCATCGGGACTAAGGGTAGATTTTATCAGTCGCGCAGGCATCAGCTTGGGTACGGGAGTAATAGGGATTTATGGGTTGTTCGTCGCTGCCGGTGACGCCGTCCTACGACGGCCTATGACCAGTCCTGCGCGCCATCGGAGAACTTTTACGATTTCAATCGCCCGTTCCGTGACTTTGTACACGGCAATACGGGACAGGGACGCAAACACCAGTTCGTGCCGGCCTTTCATGCGGCTGCCTGCGCGGCCTAAGCCTGTCTTTCCCTCACTCGCACCTTTCGACCTGCTGCCTGGACGCGCACCACGCCGGCGTTCTTCTTCCCCAGTGAGCTATGAACCATGAATGCGGAGCGCGTGAGCCGCGCGGCGCGGGCTCGGCGATCGATTTCCGATAACTGGCTTTCGCGCGCGGTAATGTTGATGCGGATCGTCCTCTCCGGCTCGGCAGCCTCCACTAGAAACGCGACTGCGCCTTTCATCGCGGGATCGTTACGGAGCTCATCGAGAGTCGAAGGTCTGGGCAGGCGTTCTCCGTCCTGCCTCATTCCGGCAATGTGGAGCGAAAGGGCTTCGGCGGCCATGCGGCGCGCCTCTTCAAGCGACGTTCCCGCAGTGATGCAACCGGGAAAATCGGGAAAACTGACGCCGTAATCCGAATTCTTGTCCTTGTGAAGATACGCAATATACTCCATGTGCCTCCTATTTGCCGAGCTTCAAACACGCTTGCCTCTCGATGGAGCGAAGGGTCCCAACCGGCACGTCCTTGCACGGGAATGGCACCGTCACCCGGCCTGATTTTGTCGCGTGTTTGAACTGCTTATGGCTTCCCTCGTGGGCAACCTCGAACCATCCATCGGCTTTCAATCTCCTGATGATTTCGCGGCTGTCCACCGATCTTGCTCCCGGAAGCTGACTCCAGAATACACACTGCATCCACACCAATCAAGCGCTGGCTCACCCACCTAGCCTCGCAATCGCATCCGCTGTCTTGAGCTTCCGCTCCAGATGCCGTTCCAGTGTCTGCAGCGTAAACCGCCTCAGATCCTGTCCGCGCTTCCGTGGCCACGCCTCGCCGGCAAAGCTTGCCACCGGCGCACGCAGCATCCGTTGCGCCAGTTGCCACGAGTCGGCCGAAAGTGCGCTGCCGCTGCCATTGGAGTGCAGCCCGCAAAACAGCCCATCGGCATACGCGTTGAAGCGCACTTCACCCTCGCTGAGCGTGTCTCCGCACACCATGCAGTGACCGATGTCCGGCAGCAATCCCATCAGCCGCGTCATCCACAACGAGAAATATGTCATTGCCATCCAAGGCCCGGAGAGCTGTGGTCCTGGGGATTGGGGCTGGGCGACTCTGGATTCGGGGGACTCCGGCTTCACGGCGTTCGTTTGTTCCAGCACGCTGGCCAGCAGCCGGAACACAGTCGCCTGCGGATCGCGCTCGGGGAGCGCCTCGTCGATCACTTCGGCATAAAAGCTCAGCACGGCCATGCGAGCCTGGTCCACCGGCGCCGACAAAGGGGAGCGCAGAATCTCAAGCTGGTCGAGCCTCACCAATTCCTGGCGCGGCCGCTCGGCGAACCAGGCTCGCGCCAGCGTCATGGGCTCCAGTGCCCCGCCGAAACGCTTGCGGCTTTTGAGCGCGGCCTTGGCCATGCCCTTCAGCCGGCCGTAGTCGCGCGTAAAAAAACTCACCAGCAGGTCGGACTCGTGCACCGGCCAGGTACGCAGAACCACCGCCTCTGAAGTGAGCACGCTCATGACTCTTCATCATCGCACTGGAGGGAGCAGATCGAGCGCACTTAACCTTTGGGATTCAAGCCTTTGCTTGCGAAAGACCTTCAACCTCGAAAATCTTTTCGGTGGCATCGAGCAGAGATTCGGCAAGCAGATCGGGAGCGGCTGCGGACGAAAGTGCGCGACGGCCAATCAGGACGGTTTTGCAGCCGGCGTTCTTGCCCGCGGCAACATCGGCAGCCGAATCGCCGATCATCCACGAGGCCTGAAGATCGATCTGGTGATCCTTCGCCGCTCGCAGGAGCATGCCGGGAGCGGGCTTGCGGCAATCGCATTTGGGCTCGGTATCGTGCGGACAAAAGTACACCTCGTCGATGACCGCTCCCTGATTGGCAAGCTCTTTCAAAATTCTTCGGTGCAGCGCTTCCACTTCAGCGGACGTAACAAGCCCTTTTGCGACGCAGCGCTGATTACTGATGACAATCACGCGAAAGCCGGATTCATTCAGTTTCGAAATCGCAGCGGGGACGCCGGGCAGAAAGCGCACCTCTTCCCATCGAGTGACGTATTGGCCTTCGGGCGCCTTGACGTTGATGACGCCATCACGATCGAGAAACGCTGCTCTGTTCATGAAAGATTGCATGCTCCACAAGCTGTGAGATCACGTGGCCAATCAGGATGTGGCACTCCTGGATGCGAGGGGTTTCCCTGGAAGGAGCGCAAATACAGTGGTCGGCGGCGCCCATCATCTTGCCGCCGCTGCCGCCAGTGAAAGCCACCGTGTGCAAGCCCATCTTGCGGGCGGTGGCCAATCCCTGAAGGACGTTCGGTGAGTTGCCGCTGGTGGAGATGCCGATAGCGACGTCTCCCTTGGCCCCGAGCGCCTCAATCTGCCGCGAAAAGACCTGGTCGAATCCGTAGTCGTTGCCGATGGCGGTGAGGGCTGAGGTGTTGACGGAGAGAGCCAGCGCCGGCAAGGCGGGACGGTCGAAGGCAAAGCGGCCGACGAATTCGGCGGCGATGTGCTGGGAATCGGCGGCGCTTCCGCCATTGCCGAACAACAGCAGCTTGTGGCCGGTTCGCATAGATTCAATCAGCACTTCGCTTACGCGGGCGATCGCGGCAATGGTTTCCGCGCTGGCCAGCAGACGCTCTTTGGCGCTGATGGATCCCTTGATGGACTCGATAACACGCTGCGGGAAATCGGTCTTTTCTGTCATGGAACACTCACACCTTTGCTGGCTTCATGCTCGAAATTGTCAGGACAAGGCCGCGTCATACAAGCGATCGCAAAGCTGTTGCGCTCGCGCGTAGTCGTCGGGAGTCCCAATGTCAATAAACATCCCGCTGTGCTCCTGGGCGTAAACGCCTTTGCCGAGGAGATGCGGAAAGACATCCTTCTCCAGGCTTGAACGGCCTTCCGGAATGTATTGGAGAACTTCGGGCGAAAAAATGTACACGCCCGCGTTGATCCATCCGGGGCCGTTGCTGCCAGCCTTCTCAACGAACCCTATCACTTTTTGGGCGCTGTCAACCTGGACGGTTCCGTACCGGCTTGAATCTTCGACTTTGACGACCGCCATGCTCACCAGCGCGCGGTGATCGCGATGAAACTGAAGGAAAGGCGCCAGGCTGATCTCGAGGAACGAATCGCCGTTCATGACCAGAAATTCGGACGCAACTCCCAGATGAGACTGGGCAAGCTTGATAGCCCCCGCAGTGCCAAGGGGTTCAAGCTCCTTGGAGTAACGAATCTCGAGACCGAGAGCGCGGCCATCTCCAAATTCATTTTCGACCTGATCGGCCAGATATCCAGTGCACAGGATCACGTGGCGAATGCCCTGATGCTTAAGCTGGCGAATCAAGAGCTCAAGAAAAGACTTTTTCCCGACCGAGGCAAGCGGTTTGGGCAGAGACGGGACCGCGGAGCGCAATCGCGTCCCGAGCCCGCCGACGAGCAGGAGAGCGGGCGTGGTCCTGCGGCCCGCTCATGCCGCGAGATTCCCGGTCAACGGACCGCGCAGTTTGGGCCCGCGTGGCTTGATTTTCTGATGAGGCAGTCATGCGAACGATGAGCCAAGAATAGCACTTTGCTTGGCAAAACTTCGTTCGGTAGAGGTACCACCAGGATGGCAGACGAATGCAAGGCCAGACGCAGATACCGGGATTTTGCGAGGCATTGAGCGCGGCTATTGTGCGACTGCTTCGCGCTCTTTCTTTTCCTTCTTGTTTGGCTCACCTTTTCCAGTAGCAATCAGATTCCGAAGACTTCCGGTGACATAGAAGCCCCACGCGCTTGAGCAATCTTTGAAGCATTCGTGGTTGGGAATCAGGCCTGCATGCGTGAAACGGACTTCGGTCTTGTCGCCCTTTTGGGATATTTCGAACATGATCTTTGTTCCGTTCCACTCGGTTTTATCTTCGACGAAAGACAAGTAGCTGTCCTTCACAAGCCAAACGATTCTCTTACCAGGGACGAGCTCGGCGATCTCCTGTTTGCTGTAGTGGACGTCTTTGTAGCGGTACGTAAACTCAGCGCCCAACTTGTCAGTGCTGCCCTCAATTTCTCCCGACCACCATCCGCGAACATTGTTGATGGCTGCGAAGACTTCTTCCGGAGTTTGATCAACCGTAAACGAATGGCTGAGATTCTGATCCTTCATCGCTATTCTCCTTAGTTGCCGTTTTGGCGAATCGGCGTGGCTGGTTTAATTGCCGGCGTCAAGAACTCATGAGCGATCGCGCCTTTCCTTCTCAGTCGTGGCAGCACGATCGGCTTGCTTTCGGCTTGACGACTTCCGGCTGGATGTAGGGCCGGCTGGGGTCGACGACGTAGCCTTCGCCGTAGTTGTCGTGGCTGTTGTTGCCACGCAGACTGGACACATAAGGGCCTCAAATCTTGAGCCGATTGGTCTGAACCGTAGGCCTTCGGCTTGTTTAGTTCTTTCGCCCGCTGACGCGGGCTACTGAGGTTGATCGGGATTCGTTACCCCAGGCTTGCGCCCGGGGCTGTCATCTCTTGCCGGTCGCGGGCAGCATTCGCGTCGGCAATCACTAATAAGCGAGTCCCTTACGATTTGGGCTTCTCGGCGCGCTGGCGGACATTTTCTTGCGCCTGCTTACGCAGGCGTTCTTCACGATTTGGACTTCTCGGCGCGCTGGCGGACAGTTTCGTTGATCTTTGCCCAGCCGCCCTTCATCCCCTTCTTGAAGTCCTCAGGAACGTTGCCGAAGCCGGTGTGGTGAAACTTGATGAGCGTTTCGCCGTTTTCTTCGGTCAAGCGATATTGCACGTTGTTGGCGACTGGGAACGACATCATCAGCGGCCCGCTGAACTCGAGAAGCGTGGGGCGCTTGATGGCCTGCACGGTGGCCCAGCAGTGGCCGTTATTGTCGCCGAGGTCGCGGAACCAGCGGCCGCCGGGCCATGGTTCGAGCTTGAACGGCATGGCGGTGCCGTCGTCCTTTTCGAAACCGGAAGCAAGTTGATCGAGAAGCGCTGCGAACGTGACTTCGAGCGAGGCGCGCACGCGAATCTCCTGTTCGATTTTGAAGCTTAGAGATTCGAGATCGGGAACTGTCATGGTGGTCATTGATCCTCCGTGGGAAAGTTGGGAATCCCGGGGTCGAAACCGGGGTCGTTCAGGACTTCTGATTCAGATCTGTTTGCCGCGAGGGAACGCGGTCGATCTCGGCCTGAGCGCGTTCGGCGCGCTCTTTCACGCGGTTCAAATTGTGCTGCCAGTAACGTTCGAAGGTTTGAGCGAACTCTTGCAGGGGGCGGATGGCCGCGGCGTTCGTGCGATAGAGCCGGTGACGGCCATTGCGGCGGACGCGCACGAGGTTAACGCTGCGCAGAACACCGAGATGCTTGGAGACCGACGGCTGATCGATGCCGATGGCCGTGACAATTTCGCCCACCTCGTGCTCATCGTGCGCCAGATAGAGGAGGATTTGCCGGCGACGGGGCTCGGCAATGGCGTTGAATGCATCGGAGGTGGTGGCAGCCCTGGCCATGAAGAAAAGATTACATGCCTATATCGGAATATGTCAAGAGAAAAATACATGACTTTCGTTCTTTCGCGAATCGAAGCGCGTTTTGCCGCTCATGGCCGCGACCTGTACTATCCGTCGCATGAAGCCCTTCTCTGTGCCGGTGCATCAGCACTGAGCTTCTGTTGATCGAAAGGACTTGTCGCGTATGGCTTTCAATCGTCGAGCTTTTTTGAACGCATGCACGAAGGCGGGGATTGCATCGCCGCTGCTGCCGGGGATCCTGTACACGCTGGCCGCGCAGGCGCAGGAAGCGGGTTCCGCGCCGAGTCCTGCTGCACCCGGGTCGAACGACGCGGCGAGCCCAAACGGAGGCGGCGCGGCCGCCATGGCGCCGCCGCTGCCCAAAGTGACGGTGGAGATGATTGACCGGGCCGCGGAGTGGCAGGGGTGGGGCCGTTCACCGACGCGCAGAAAAAGATGATGCTCGACGGGCTGAACGATCAGCGCGACGCGTACGGAAAGATTCGCGCGCTGAAGATCGCCAACGATGTGCCGCCGGCGTACGTGTTCCATCCGGCGCCGGCAGCGAAACCCGCGGAGAGCAGCGTCGTGTTTCAAGGCACCACGCCGCAACTGGTCTACGACGACGCAGAATCCGGCGCGCCACAGGCCCCTGCGAACATTCAGGATCTTAGCGTTCGTGTCGATTCTGGAACTCGCCAACCTGATCTACCATCGCAAGATCACTTCCGTCGCGCTCACGCAGATGTACATCGATCGCCTGAAGCGCTATGACCCGGAATTCCATTTTGTGATCACGCTGCTGGAGGACCGGGCGATGGCCCAGGCGAAAGCGGCCGACGATGACCTGGAGAATGGGCTTTATCGCGGACCGCTGCACGGGATTCCATGGGGCGCGAAGGATCTGCTGGCGGTGAAGGACTATCCGACGACGTGGGGCGCCGGAGGGTTTGAGCATCAGACGTTCAAAGAAAATGCGACGGTGGTCGAGCGGCTGGATGCCGCAGGGGCCGTGCTGGTGGCCAAGTTCTCGCTGGGCGCGCTGGCCATGGGCGACAAATGGTTTGGCGGGCGCACGCGGAATCCCTGGAATCCAGCGCTTGGCTCGAGCGGATCGTCGGCAGGCTCGGCGAGCGCGGTGGCCGCGGGATGCGTGGGGTTTGCGCTCGGGTCAGAGACGCTGGGGTCAATCTCGTCGCCGTCGACGCGGTGCGGTTGCTCGGGGTTAAGACCGAGCTTCGGCATGGTGCCGCGAACTGGGGCCATGGCGCTGAGCTGGACGATGGACAAGCTGGGGCCCATTTGCCGTTCCGTGGAAGATTGCGCGCTGGTGCTCGACGTGATCCACGGGCCCGACGGCAAGGACCTTTCGGCGGGAGCGAGCATCGATTTTCACTGGAATCCGGACTTCGATTGGCGCGCGTTGCGCGTTGGCTACTTCAAGAGTGAGTTCGATCCGCTGCCGCCGCTCGAACTGAAAGAGGCTGTGCCTGGTGAGTCTCCAGAGGACCAGAAGAAGCGCGAGGACGCGAACGCGGCCGCACAGGACGACTACGCGCGGCGGACCTACGACAAGAAATACGAGCAGGCCGCGTTGGATGCGCTCACCAAGATGGGCGTTACGCTGATTCCCGTCGAGTGCCGAAGCTGCCGTGGGACGCGATGGTTCCGCTGCTGACGGCAGAGGCCGCGGCGGCGTTTGACGACCTGACGATGAGCGGCCGCGACAAGCTGCTCACGGAACAGGGCCCGGAGGACTGGCCGAACGACTTCCGTGTCGCGCGGTTTTATCCTGCGGTTGAGTACATCCAGGCCAACCGCGCGCGAACCCTCGGTGTGCGCCAGTTTGCCAAGCTGTTTGAGAAAGTCGACATCATCGTGACACCTTCGACCGACGAGCAGTTGATTGCGACAAATCTGACGGGCAATCCAGCGGTCATTATCCCGAACGGACTGCGCGGAGTCGACGCGCCGGCGCCGCCGCCGGTCGACGACGGCAACCACGACAACATCGGCGGGCCGGGAACGCCGGTGTCGATTACTTTCCTCGGTGCGCTTTACCAGGACGCTAAGCTGGCGGCTTTTTCGCACGCTTACCAGCTGGCGACCGGGTTCCAGAAGTTGCACCCGAAGCTCGACTAGAAGAAGAACCCTTTTTCGAGATCTTCGAAGAACCTCCGGCTGAGACGGTCGGGGAACTCTTAGTCGAAACCTTGGCCGACCCTTTCGTTGAGACCTTCGAAGAAACTCCGGTCGAGACCGTGTGATTCGCGAGATTGAGCGTGAAGGAATCGATACTGCTCGTCGTGGGCGGGATGTGGTATCGGTGCGCGCGGCGGTGTTGACGGCGATGGATTCGACCGCGATGGACGAGGCATTGAAGGTGATGCGCAGGAATCCGAACTGATTGTCGCTGTAGCTATCGAGGGTGATGGTGTTCCCTGCCCCATCGGATTCTTTCTGCTGGCCCGCGACCGGCTTCTGCCCCTGCTTATTCTTTTTCAATCCCGAAAGATCGTAGTAGCCGCCATTGCCTGCAACGACGTAGGGGATCTGGCGGCCGCCGCTTTTCATGATGCGGGTGTAGCGCTCGTAGAGATGCGCGTGGCCGGAGAGCACCATGTCTGGCCACTGGCCGGCCTGCGTGCAGCAGGTGTCCATGGCCTGGAGCATGGCTGCGCTTGGCATGTGCTGGCTGCTGCCGGTGAAGGGCGGATGATGCACTGCGATGACGAGCGCCTGGGGATTCTGGTTGCTTTTGTCGGCTTGGCGATCGCTCGCATAGCGCTTGAGCTCGCTGGTGAGGAAGGTGAGCTGACCCCTGCCAATGGTGGAGTTGCCGAGAGAGCCGACGGTTTCTCCGGCGTTGGAGTAGAGGCCGATGATGCGGACGAAAGGCGCATCGAGGGTGAAGTAGACGCCGGGTTGCGTCAGTGTGGTGCGGTCGAAGCCGGGAGCGCCCTGCGTGGGCGCAGCGGTGCAGAAATTATCGACGAAGGCTTCGCACGAGGACCCGGCCGGTTCTCCTTTGAACATGAAGCCATCGTGGTTGCCGGGGATGGCGAAGATGGGACCGGGGTAGTTGCGATAGGGCTCATAAAATTGCTCTGGGTAGTAGCTTTCCTGGCCGAAGAAGTAGACCACGTCGCCGAGGTGATAGAAGAAGGCCGGTTGGCCGCTCGCCCCGGTTTTGCCCTGGAAGTCGGCAGTCATGGCATCGGCGACGGCGAGCTGCGGCTCCGCGCGTTCGATGCCTCCGGTGTCGCCCACGCAATGGATGACGAGCTGGCCGGTGGCGGCGATGGCGTTGACGGTGGCCTGAGAGAGCACATCGGCGAGCGACATGGTGGGCGGATTGACGCGCGGCTCGGGGATCGGCTCGAGGATACTGGATTTCGTCTGAGGTTGGGACCGAGGCGTCGGCGTCGATCTCGGTTGCGCTGTAGGTGACGAAGTTGTCGGCGGTGAATTTAGGGTTGGCAAATTTGAAGCCCGTGGTCGCCAAGGCAATCCTGCTTTCTGCCGGGGGAAATGCCGGCTGACGAGATTTGAAATAGGCAGAAGCCGGGGAAGAGGGAAAGAATTCCGAAGAAAGTTCAGGTGGAAGAATTGTAGCGATGGCATAAGCGCCGAGGAGGAGAATTTTCGGAAAAATTCGGAGCGCGTGAAGGATTCTTTCGCCCGCTCAAACGGGCTGAGGGCGCGATTCTTGATTTCGGACCCCAGGCTGGCGCCGTGGGGCTACCCTCTCACGCCCGCTTCGCGGGCTCGAAAACGGAGCCAGCTTCGTTTCGCTCCAGATCTCGGGCTCCAACGCGAAACCAGCTCCCCGTCGCGAGAGGACGAGGAGCTGGGATCACAGAAGACGAGCTTTACTTCTGCTTTGGTTGCGGTGTCGACGGCTGAGCGGTTGCCGGTTGCGAAGTTGCGGCGGGTTGAGTGGGAGCGCTTGGCGCGGCCTGAGAAGTTGGCGGGGTTGCGGGAGACGCTGGTTTTTGCGTTGGCGCGGCGTTAGGCTGAGCACTGCCGGCCGGAGGCGTACTGCCTGCCGGGGGCGGAGTTCCGGCGCCGGGATGCGGCTGCATGGGCATCGGCCGATTGGGCGGCATCATGGGATGCGGCGGCGCGGGCATCTCGGTTACGTCCACCAATTCCACGTCGAAGATGAGGTCTGACTTGGCGGGGATGCCGGGACTGGCGGGGCTACCCGGGCGCTCGGGGCGGTCGGGGATGGCGCGGGTTCCGTAAGCCATTTGCCATGGGATGAAGATGCGGCGCTTGCCGCCGATCTTCATGCCTTCGAGGCCGTAGTCGAAGCCGGGAATCACGCGGCCCACGCCCTGCGGAATTGCGATAGGCTCCGGATCCTTCATCTTGGGCTTTCCATCGGGGCCCATGACAGGCTTGCCGTCTGGCCCGATGGCCGGCTGCGAGTGCATATCCCATGAGTCGAACTTGACGCCGTCGGCCGCACGCCAACCGGTGTACTTGAGGTGCCAGAGCTTGCCGGTTTCGCCTTCTGCACCTTTGCCGACGGTGATGTCTTCATAGCGGAGCGCGAAGGGCATCTTGACCGGACCGTGCACGACCCGGGGCACGCCTGGAGGAAGCTTGATCCAGGGTTGCGGTTCAGGCGCGGATGCAGGCGTGGCCGCAGTGGCCGGCTTGGCCGTGGACGAAGCGGCCTTTGCGGGCGTTGCCGGCTTGGCGGGAGTGGTTTGGGCGGTTGCGGCAGCAGCGAAGGCCGCGAAGGACAGGAAAAGGACAAAGCGATTCATGGTTGGAAATATCTCCGACTGGTTTACCCATGCGAGTTTATCAGGCGGGAGGAGGGGTATGCGCCTGTCACTTCATCAACATCCGGTCAACATTGCGGCCAGGAGGGCAGTGCGCGGGGCGAGATGCTCAATGAGAACCGATTCGTGACGAGCGTGCGCGCCTTCGCCGACGGCGCCCATGCCGTCGAGCGTGGGGATTCCGAGGGCAGCGGTGAAGTTGCCGTCGGATCCGCCACCGGTGGAGGCCTCATTGAGCGAGAAGCCGAGTTCGCGGGCCAGCGCCTGCGCCTGGCGGAAGAGGCGAACAGCGCCGCGGCCGCGCTCCATCGGCGGACGGTTGACGCCGCCGGTGATGGTGAGCTTGCAGCGTGGGTCGTGTGCTTTGAGGGCGGCAAATCTGCGCTCGATCCGCGGGCCGTCTGCGGCGCGGGCAATGCGGGCATCGACCTCGGCCCAGGCGTGGGCAGGAATGACGTTGCTCTTTGTGCCTCCCTCGACCACGCCTACGCTGACGGTGAGGCCGCGCTTGAGATCGGTCCATGAACTGACCTCCTCGATGACGCGCGCCAGCTCGCGGATGGCGTTCGCACCTTTTTCAAAGTCGACGCCGGCGTGAGCGGCAATGCCCGCGACGTCAATGCGCCAATTGCCGATGCCCTTGCGGGCCGTTTTGTAGGCGAGGCCTTGCGCGGGTTCGAGGACGTAGACGGCAGCGCTTTGTTTGGCGAGGGATTCGACGATGGGACGCCCGGATTGGCTGCCGATCTCTTCGTCGCCGGTGAGGAGGAGCACGATCTCGCGCGTGAGGAGTCCGGCTTCAATGAGCAGTTCGAGGGCGGCGAACGCCATGGCGACACCGGCTTTCATGTCGAGCGTTCCGGGGCCCCAGAGACGGCCGGCGCTGACTTTGCAGGGCATGGTCTGGAGCGTGCCGAGCGGCCAAACCGTGTCGAGGTGACCGAGGAGCAGGATGGGCTTTGCGGAAGACGCACGCGGGCCGAAGCGGGCTTCCAGGGCATTGCCGGAGGCTGGGATCGCGGTGGATTTTGATGCGCGCGCCGAGGGCTTTGGCATGCGCGGCGGCGAGAGCCATGCAGGCGTCGACGGCAGCTTTCGAGTCGGAGGGGGACTCCAGTTGGACCAATTGGCGGATGAAAGCGATGAGGCTGGGCTGCTTGCGGCGGGCACCGGCGAGCAGGGCGCGCATGGGAATCTTCGAATTGGCGGGAGACGTCAAGGGCGCTTCTTCCGGGATGAATTCCAGGGACGCTCTGATTCTACGACGCTTAAGGACTTTTGCCGACCGAGTTATGGGAAAGGTTCCATAGGACAAATTGGCCCACGGTGTGGCAAAAATGCCACACAGCCCGATTTGGGCATGCCGTCTATTCTAAAGACGGCAAAGGCTCTTAGAGCAGAGGAGCAAGTTGAGTCACCCGGCACACCAGGAACAGACGATTGCAGCGCCGCTTGAATTCGCGGGCGTGGGCCTGCACTCGGGTGCGCCCGTGACCATGCGGCTGCTTCCGGCGCCGGCGGGGTCGGGGATCGTCTTCAGGCGCACGGACCTGGACAACTTTGAGATCCCTGCCAATGGCCGAAACGTGGCCAAGGTGAGCTACGCAACCAGCTTGATGCGGCAGAGCGTGCTGATCTCGACGACGGAGCATTTGCTCTCAGCATGCATCGGCATGGGCGTGGACAACGTGATTGTGGAAATCGACAACCTGGAGCTGCCGATTCTGGACGGAAGCGCGTTGCCGTACGTGGAAGCGATCGAGCGCGTGGGCATGCGCGAACAGCGGCGCAAACGCGAGACGCTGCGCGTGCTGCACCCGGTTGAGGTGCGCGAAGGCGAGAAGTTTATTGGCGTCTATCCGGGACAGGGCTACCGCATCTCGTACACAATTGATTTTCCTGCGCCGATTGGGCAGCAGAAAACATGTGTGGACCTGGCGGCGGAGACCTACGGGAGCGAGATTGCGCCGGCGCGCACGTTCGGGTACAAGGCGGATGAGAGCAAGCTGCGCGACATGGGTCTGATTCGCGGCGCAGGCCCGGAGAACGCGATCATCCTGGGTAAGAATGGGCCGGAGAATGGGCCGCTGCGCTTCCCCGACGAGTATGTGCGGCACAAGGTCTTGGATTTGATTGGCGACCTGGCGCTGGCAGGGCGGCGGATCGAAGGGCACGTGGTAGCCGTGCGAGCGGGGCACGCCATGCATACCGCGTTTGTGGCGCGGCTGCTAAAGGATCGGTCGGCGTGGGAGCTGGCGCATGTGCCGGTGGAAGCGCATGCGGCCGCAGAGGCCGAGCCCGAAACGCATGGCAGCATGGGTGAGGCCGCGCTGGCGGGCGCGTAGAGAGTTTTTTCTTCTTCGTTTTTTCCCTAAAAAAACAATCCATCTGTGGGGTCGTTCTATCCAGGTGCCCAAATGCGAGAGACGTGGGGAACCCCTATTCGTGGGAAGCTGGCGCTAAACGAGGCGCTCGATGGCGATGGCTGTTGCTTCGCCGCCGCCGATGCAGAGCGAGGCGACTCCGCGGCGGAGATCGCGCTCGGCCAGGGCCGCGAGCAGCGTAACGAGTATGCGCGCGCCGGATGCGCCGATGGGATGGCCAAGCGCGCAGGCGCCGCCGTGGACATTGACCTTCTCGTGAGGCAAGCCGAGATCACGCATGGCCGCCATGGCGACGACGGCGAACGCTTCGTTGATTTCGAATAAGTCAATTTCCGCAAGGGTCCAGCCAGTGCGATCGAGCAGCCCGCGAACAGCGCCGATGGGCGCGGTGGGAAAGAGCGCGGGTGAGTTGGCGAAGGTGGAGTGTCCGGCGATCGCGGCAAGCGGCTTGAGTCCGAGTTGATCCGCCTGAGAGCGGCGCATCAGAACGAGCGCAGCAGCGCCGTCGGAGATGGCGCTGGAGTTTGCCGCGGTGACTGTACCGCCTTCACGAAATGCTGGCTTGAGGTGGGGAATTTTTTCGGGAGTGGCCTTGAGCGGAAGCTCGTCCTGAGAGACGACCCGCTCGGTTTTACCGGCCATAACTGTGAGGGGAACAATTTCTGAGGAAAAGCTGCCGTCGGCGGTGGCTTTTTGCGCGCGCGTCAGGGATGCGAGCGCGAATTCGTCCTGATCCTCGCGGGAGAAACCATAGGTTTGAGCGCAGTCTTCTGCGTAGGTGCCCATGAGACGGCCTTTGTCGTATGCGTCTTCAAGCCCATCGAGAAACATGTGATCGAGGATGCGGCCGTGGCCCATGCGATAGCCGGAACGGGCGCGGTCGAGGAGATAGGGGGCGTTGGTCATGCTTTCCATGCCACCGGCGACGACGATTTTGGCGCTGCCGGCCAGGAGCAGATCGTGCGCCATCATGACGGCCTTCATGCCGGAGGCGCACATCTTGTTGATGGTGACGGCGCCGGCTGAAACGGGCAATCCTGCACCGAGAGCAGCCTGGCGAGCAGGAGCCTGGCCGAGGCCGGCAGTGAGCACGCAGCCAAAGAGGACTTCATCGACTGAGCCGGGCTGAATTTTTGCACGCTCGACAGCAGTGCGGATGGCTGCGGCGCCGAGCTGGGGAGCTGTGAGATCTTTGAAGTCCCCCTGGAATGCGCCGATGGGCGTGCGTGCGGCGCTGACAATCACGACGGGATCGGATTCCGGCATTCGAGCTCCTTCATTAACTAGCGCGGGGCCATGCGCAGCGCGCCGTCGAGGCGGATGGTTTCGCCGTTGAGCATGGTGTTCTCGCAAATGTGTTTGACGAGCGCAGCGAACTCCGCGGGCTGGCCAAGGCGCGAGGGAAACGGAATGCTCTTGCCGAGCGCTTCCTGCACGTCGGGCGAGAAGCCGGCGACCATCGGCGTGGCGAAAACTCCAGGCGCGATGGTGACGACGCGGATGCCGAAGCGCGCCAGCTCGCGGGCAATGGGCAACGTGAGCGCGACGACACCACCCTTTGAAGCCGCGTAGGCTGCCTGGCCAATTTGGCCATCGTAGGCCGCGATGGAGGCGGAGTTGACGATCACGCCGCGCTCGCCATCGGCGCCAGGCTCTTCCTTTGAGATGGCCGCAGCAGCGAGGCGAATCATGTTGAAAACGCCGACGAGATTGATGTTGATGGTCTTCGCGAAGGTGTCGAGGCGATGCGGACCCTCGCGGCCGACGACGCGCTCGGAGGGGGCGACCCCGGCGCAGTTCACGAGCGCGTGCAGATGGCCAAAGGCGCTGAGCGCGAGATCGACGGCGGCCTGCGCGTCTTGCTCGCTGGTAACGTCGGTGAGAGCGAAGCGGACGGCCGCGTCCAGCTCGGCGGCCAGGGATTCACCGGCTACGCGGTTGGTGTCGGCGATGACGACGGATGCGCCTTCAGCGACGAGCATCCGGGCGGCGGCTGCGCCGAGCCCCGATGCGCCGCCGGTTACGAGGAAGACATGATTCGCAATCTTCATTGAAAAAGCGGGGCCGTACCGGTCCCGAGCGCAGCATATCATTCAAAACAGTATCCGTGATCAGAGTTCACGGATCTTTGGAGGCAGGCGGCGATGAAACCAGCTTCATCCGGCGCGTCGCTCACGCAATTGAGCGAGGAAGAAACGCTTTTCCGCGAGACCGTGCGGCAGTTTGCCGAGGAAGAAGTTGCGCCCCTGGTGCGCCGCATGGATGAAGAGCAGCATTTGGATGCGGGGCTGTTGCGCAAGCTGTTCGAGCTGGGGCTGATGGGAATCGAGATTCCGGAAGAGTTTGGCGGGAGTGCGGGATCGTTCTTCGATTCTGTGCTGGCCGTGGAGATACTTTCGGCTGTCGATCCGGCAGTGGCGCTGGTTGTGGATGTGCAGAATACTTTGGCCGCGAGCGCGGTGCTGCGTTGGGGCACGCCAGAACAAAAGACAAAGTACCTGCCCCGGCTGGCGGCGGATACGGTCGGTGCGTACGCCCTGAGCGAGGCGGGATCGGGGTCCGATGCGTTTGCGCTGCAGACGCGCGCAGAGAAACACGGCGGCGATTATGTGTTGACCGGGCGCAAGCTCTGGATCAGCAACGCCAGGGAGGCGGGACTGTTCATCGTTTTTGCAACGGTGGATGCGAGCGCGGGCTACAAGGGCATTACAGCGTTCCTGGTGGAAAAAGGCACGCCTGGATTCACGGTCGGCAGGAAAGAAGACAAGCTGGGAATCCGCGCTTCAAGCACCTGCGAGCTGATTCTGGAGGAGTGCGCGGTCCCGGCCGGACAAGTGCTGGGCGAGGCGGGCAACGGCTATAAGATTGCGATGGAGACGTTGAACGGAGGGCGGATCGGAATTGGAGCGCAGATGCTTGGGCTGGCCGAGGGCGCATGGGCACACGCCGTGAGACACGCGAAAGAGCGCAAGCAGTTTGGTAAAGCGATCGCGGAGTTCCAGGCGATGCAGTTTCAACTAGCGGAGATGGCGACGGACGTGGAGGCGGCGCGGTTGATGGTTTATAACGCGGCGCGACTGAAGGACGCCGGCCAGGAATTCCGCAAGGAAGCGGCGATGTGCAAGTACTTTGCATCTCACGTGGCCGAACGCGTGGCGAGCCTCGCCGTGGAGGTCCTGGGAGGGGCGGGGTTCGTGAAAGAGTCGCCCGTTGAGAAGCTCTACCGTGACGCAAAGATCGGGACGATCTACGAAGGCACGTCGTTCATGCAATTAGCCGCGATTGCGAAAGCCGCTTTATAGATCCGAAAGCGAACAAAAGGCTCCAGATTTCCCGAAAAACAGTGGCTGTGGCGCCCGTCACGGCACTTGAAGCAGGCCAACCCTGGGAACAGGAGTCAGGCCGGCCCCGAAACATGCCGTGTTCAGACGGCTGCATTTGCCAGATTCTGAACAACCTTTCCCTAAAAGCACCGGCTTGACCGACTCCGATCAAGTGAATTGGTGCGCCTGTGCGCCCGAAGTAACACGAAAGCGGGACGACGGCTACAGTACTAAATTCCCCAAAGGTAATGTATAGTAACGTTCAAACGTACCCACACTTGTGGATATACTTGACTACATTAGTAATCATTAATGATTACCTCAGTTTGTCTTGGCGATAAATCTCGCGCGTGCGCCGATGAACACCTTGGGCCCGTTCGGAGGAAATATGCGCCCCTTGAAGTTTAGTTTCATTTGGCTGCTGTCTTTTACATGCGGCTTCGCGCTCAGCGGATGCTCGGGATCGTTTGTCACGAATGGCTCCGTTGCGGGAACTCTCAGCGTATCGGCAAGTACCGTCGACTTTGGACAAGTGGCTGTGGGCAAGACGGTGAGCAGCGTCGTCACGCTCACAAACTCGGGATCAGCAACGATTGAGATCTCGGAGTTGAACCTTACGGGACAGCCGTTCGCGATCAGCGGGAACGGATCCCTGCCGATGACGGTCGGCGCCAACGCCAGCGTAACGGTTACCGTCCAATTCAACCCCACCGCGTCAGGGTCGGCAAGTGGCCAGCTGACGATCGCCAGCAATGCATCCAATGGAACCTCGACCTCAGTCACGTTGAGCGGCACCGGCGTGCCCATGCTGACGGAGTTGAGCTGCGTCAATGGATCCATCCTGGGAAGCGCGGCGGACACCTGCACGGTGACCCTGAATGCGGCCGCGGCAAGCGGCGGCCTGGCAATCAACTTGACCAGCAACGACAGCGCGGTTGTGGTTCCAGCCTCAGTGACCGTACCAGCGGGAGCAAGCAGCGCAGAGTTTACCGCGGACGCGTCTGCGGTTACGTCAACGCAAGCCGCAATGTTGACCGCCAACGCGGGCGGCGTATCACAGACGTTCGCGGTTGAACTGGACGCGGCGACAGCTGTTTTGGGAGTGAGTGCATCCAGCGTGGCCTTTGGCACCGTTTCAGTCGGCACGGCGGCCACGCAGCCCCTGGTTCTTTCCTCAACGGGCACCATGCCGGTGACCGTGAGTGCGGCAGCACTAACCGGGACGGGTTTTTCGATCCCAAGCGGGGGCCTGCCGGTTACGCTGTCTCCCGGTCAAACGTTAACGCTGAGTGTGGCATTCGATCCGACCACTGCCGGTGTGCAGGCCGGGCAACTCTCGATAGCCAGCAATTCCTCCGCGGGAAGCTCGACCGTAGTTGGCTTAAGCGGGACGGGCGTGCCGGTTTTAAGCGCAATCACTTGCGCCAGCCTTTCCATCACCGGTTCGGCAACGGACAGCTGCACGGCGACATTGAACGCGGCTGCGCCTAGCGGCGGATTTGCAGTCGCGCTCTCAAGCAACAACTCGCTGGTGACTGTGCCAGGATCGGTGACTGTAGCCGCGGGCGCCACCAGTGCGAACTTCATAGCCAATGTCTCACCGGTCAATTCGGCGGAGTCGGCGACACTGACCGCCAGCGCGGGCGGTACGACGCAGTCCTTGACGCTGCAGCTTAACTCCGGATCATCGCCCACCCTGAGCCTAAGCACAACCAGCGTGAACTTTGGCGACGTGGTTGCCGATATTCCGGCAACGGAGACGGTGGTTCTTTCTTCAACCGGGGGCGCGGCAGTAACGGTGAGCGCGGCGTCGGTGACGGGAAGCGGATTTGCCGCATCCGGCGCAACATTCCCTCTGACCCTGAACCCGAATCAAAGCGCGACACTCACATTGCAATTCGATCCCACGGTGACGGGGTCATCGACAGGGGATGTTTCCATCACCAGCGACTCATCGGATGGAGCTTTGAAGAGGATCGGGTTGGCGGGAAGGGGAGTGCCGAAGCTGAGCCAGTCTGAGCTGCGCCAATACAACGATGACCGGGGCGGGCACCGACAACTGCACGGTGGCAACCAACATGGCTGTGCCGAGCGGCGGCCTGGCCGTGAGTCTCACCAGCAGCAGTTCATCTTTTGCAGTGCCCGCTTCGATGACACTGGCGGCGGGATCTACGAGCGGGAGTTTCTCTGCAACTGTTTCAGCGGTAAACGTGGCGCAGGCGGTGACAGTATCGGCGAGCGCAACGGGCGTGTCTGCGTCCGCCGGCGTGCAATTGGAAGCGGCATCAATCTCGCTTGGGGTCAGTTCGTCCAGCGTGTCGTTTGGCAACGTCAATGTAAATACGGCGGCGAGCCAGACGGTCACTCTAACTTCGACCGGGACTTCGGCGGTGACCATAAGCGCAGCGAGCGTGGCCGGAACCGGATTCACGGTTTCGGGAGCCACGTTCCCGCTGACTCTCAACCCCAATCAGACTGCGACGCTGACCGTGCAATTCGATCCAACCGCAGCGGGAGCGGCCACGGGCCAACTGACTCTTACCAGCAACTCGGCAAGCGGCAGTTCGACACTGATCACCCTGAGCGGCACGGGAGCGCCGGTATTGAGCGCGCTGAGCTGCACGAGTGGATCGTTTACCGGAGCGGGAACTGACAATTGCACCGTAACGCTCAATACAGCAGCGGCCAGCGGTGGATTCACGGTCAGCCTTGCCAGCAACAATGCGGCCGTCACCGTGCCCGCCAGCGTAACCGTTGCTGCCGGAGCCACGACGGGCAGCTTTACAGCGACTGTCTCTGCAGTCAGCTCCGCGCAAACAGCGACACTGACGGCCAGCGCCAACAGCGTAGCTCAAACCTTCGCCGTGCAGCTGGGTGCGGGAGCGCCCACATTGAGCGCGCTGAGCTGCACGACCGGATCGTTTGCCGGAGCGGGGACCGATAGTTGCACCGTAACACTCAGTTCAACGGCGGCCAGCGGTGGATTCACGGTAAGTCTTGCCAGCAACAACGCGGCTGTCTCCGTGCCGACTTCAGTGACAGTGGCTGCGGGGGCGACGACGGCCAGCTTTGCAGCGACCGTCTCCGCGGTCAGCACCTCAGAAACGGTGACTCTGACAGCCAGCGCTAACAGCGTCACTCAAACTTTCGCGGTGCAGCTCGAGTGCGGGAGCGCCCACGCTCAGTGCGCTGAATTGCACGAGCGGATCGTTTACCGGAGCGGGGACCGACAGCTGCACCGTAACACTCAGTGGGGCGGCGGCCAGCGGCGGATTCAGCGTCAGCCTTGCCAGCAATAATGCGGCTGTCTCCGTGCCGGCTTCAGTGACGGTGGCTGCGGGAGCGACGACGGCCAGCTTTACAGCGACCGTCTCCGCGGTGAGCACCTCGGAAACAGTGACGCTGACGGCCAGCGCCAACAGCGTCACTCAAACTTTCGCCGTGCAGCTGAGTGCCGGAGCGCCCACGCTGAGCGCGCTGAGCTGCACGACCGGATCATTTACTGGAGCGGGGACCGACAGTTGCACCGTCACGCTCAGTACAGCGGCGGCCAGCGGGGGATTCACTGTCAGCCTTGCCAGCAACAATGCGGCTGTCTCCGTGCCCGCGTCAGTGACTGTGACCGCGGGAGCGACGACCGGTAGCTTCACGGCAACCGTTTCCGCAGTGAGCACCTCGGAAACGGTGACCCTGACGGCCAGCGCCAACACCGTGGCCAAGACATTCGCATTGCAGCTGGGCGGCGGCACGCCCACGCTGAGCGTAAGCGCTGGAAGCATCGGGTTCGGCAGCGTCGATGTACAGACGGCCGCGACACAGACCGTGACGCTGACATCTACCGGAACGGCGGCAGTGACCATCACTGCGGCGACAATCACCGGAACCGGCTTCTCCGTGTCGGGAGCCACCTTCCCACTGACCCTAACTCCGAATCAGACTGCAACATTAACGGTGCAATTCGACCCGACTGCAGGCGGGGCGGCGACGGGTTCACTTACTTTGACAAGTAACTCCTCCAGCGGAACATCGACCGTGATCAGCCTGAGCGGCAATGGCGTGCCGGGACTGAGCGCGCTGAGCTGCACGAGCGGCACGATAACCGGTGCGGGAACCGACAGACTGCACAGTGACGTTGAACGCGACGGCGGGCAGCGCGGGATTCAGCGTCAGCCTGTCGAGCAGCAACTCGGCCGTCACTGTGCCGGCCACCGTAACGGTGGCGAGCGGATCGAAGACCGGCAGCTTTACGGCAACGATCTCCGCAGTAAGCACCGCAGAAACGGTAACCCTTACGGCCAGCGCCAGCAGCGCATCACAAACTTTCACATTGCAGTTGGAAGCAGGGGTGGCAACGCTCAGTATTAACGCCACGAGCATTTCATTCGGCGATGTCTTCGTGGGTTCGCCTGCGACCCAGTCGGTGACTCTATCCTCGACGGGCACTGCAGCTGTAACCGTCAACGCGGCCACGGTGAGCGGCACAGGCTTTTCCGTCTCGGGCGCTACCTTCCCGCTCACCCTGAATCCCACTCAGACCGCGACCCTTAGCGTGGAGTTCAATCCGACGGCGGCCTTGCTCGGGCTCGTGAACGGCACACTGATTATTACGAGTAATTCCTCAACAAATCCGACGGATACGATCGGCCTGAGCGGCACGGGCGAGGCGGTTCAAGTGAATGTGACCTGGGACGCACCCAGCAGTTCTCCGGATCCAGTCGCCGGCTATAACATCTATCGCGCGCCCAGCGGGAGCACTTCCTATCAGCTTGTGTCCTCGGTGAGCAACAGCCAATTGGCATACACCGATACCAGCGTTCAGGCCGGGGAAACCTACGATTACATCGTGGAGAGCGTCGACGCCTCCGGCGTCACCAGCGCACCCTCTAACATGGCCGCCGTGACACTGCCGTAACACGGGAGTCGTCTCAGGTCCGCTACAAATCAGATTTTCCACAGGGCAATTTATACGTAGTTGTGAATAAGTTACATGCGCGAACGGGCCTAACTGCGCGGGCCCGTCGCCGGCTATTCCTGGTTAGCTGACCTGAACATCCGTTATATGAAGGGCCTGGGAGAATCCACAGGCGATCCGCCCGATTTGGCATCCGAATTGCCAAGACTGTGAGTTCATTTCAAATAAGAAACCTCGCCGGCGCTTCGAACTCGGGTTTATGTCTGTTACGTTCGCTGGCAAAGGTTTCGAGACAAGGGATAGCTTGTTCAACGAGCTACGTCTGTCTTGGTGAGGGCCGCCAGGCGACAAGGCCGCTGGCGATCGAGGTAAATCCCAGCATTTTCGGCGGTCGGCACGGGCTCGGAAGATTCCTGTCGTATCGGTAAGAAATTTGCGGTTTCCACAGCACTTTGGAACCCAAATGCACGAGAATATCCGCAATTACATGCGTTTTTTTGACTCCACTCTAAGTGGATCCTTTCAGGGATAGCAAAGGTAACTCGGATCGGACGTTTGAGGCCAAGGATTTGCCGTAATTTTCAGAATCCGTGAAGCAAAGTTTCCAATCGCTCAGCCGTATCCCCCACAGCCAGCTTGGATTCACCGTTGACGACGCTAACCGGGAAGTGAGGATGTTTCTCATCCCCCACTTTAGCGATTCCTGGACGAGTCTTGAAGAGACTTGTTCGCATAACTACGACCGCGAAGGCACAGAAGTGGAGTGACCTGCGGCACTGATTGTTCTTACTCGCCGGAGCCAAATGAGCTTGTTGGCCGGAACACAGGGGACCATAAGCCGCGAACGAATATGCGGCTGCAGACAAAAGATGCTCGGCAAAGGTTTTTTTCGTTCATGCAGTTACACAACATCTTATCTGCCGTTATAGATGCCGGCGCGAGAGCGCGTGCTGTCTGGGATTGTATTCCGGGTGCAAGCCTGCGCGATACAAACATGCAAATCTGTATCGGAAAGCTGGGCCGCTACCGCTCGTATCCTTTGTACCTTGTTTGTGGACTGATTTCATTGTGCCTTCCGCTCGCACTGTGCGGCTGCTCAGGGGGTCAGATTGTTGTCCCGCATTCGACTACGATTGCGAACGCAGGATCCATCCAGGCAGCCCCGAGTATTGTCAGCTTTGGGAGTGTATCGCTGGGAACAACGGCGAGCGCAAACGTATCACTGGTAAATCAAGGCTCGGCAGGCTGTGCAGGTTTCGCAGATCAGCTTGGTGGGGCAGTCGTTTTCCCTGAATGGCGGTAGCGCTCTTCCCATCACTTTGGCAGCGGGCGGGACATTGGACTTAAGCGTTAATTTCTCACCCGCCGCATTGGGCGCGGCAACTGGCGAACTGGTGATCACGAGCGATGCCGCGACAAGTGGGACACTTTCGGTGGAGCTTGTTGGCACCGGAACCGCGGCGAGTGCGCCAAACGCGCCTGAGTTGAGTTTATTCACTTGCGCCGATGCCGCTCTAACTGGTCCCGCCAGCGACGAGCTGCACAGTGGTTCTGACCGCGGCAGCGGGTAGCGGCGGGACGGTAGTTAGCCTGACTAGCGACAACGCTGCGGTCACCTTACCGGCTTCCGTGACCGTTGACGCAGGCTCGACTGCCGTGAGTTTCACAGCTGCTGTTTCCGCGGTGAGTGCGATGGAGATCGCAAATTTGACGGCCAGCGCGGGTGGCCAGGCGGAATCGTTTGCAGTGCAGTTGGATGCCGCGGTTCAAACGGTCGCGAGCGCGCCGGCGTTAAGCGGGTTCAACTGCGGAAACTCGTCGGTGACGGGAGCGGGGACTGACATCTGCACAATCGCACTGAGCACAGCGGCGCCGAGCGGCGGTTTCACGGTTAGCCTGACATCGAACAATGCTGCAGTCACTGTGCCTGCCTCAGTAACTGTGGGTGCAGGATCGTCTTCGGCCAGTTTCACGATCGCTTATTCCCCTGTCACCTCAACGCAGTCTGCGTTTGTAAACGCAAGCGCCGACGGTGTAGTGGAAGCTTTTGCACTGCAGACTGACCGCCGTCAGCCCAGCCGTCGCGAGCGCGCCGGTGTTAAGCGGGCTGACCTGCGCGAGCGGGTCGATGACCGGAGCAGGAACCGATGTTTGTACAGTTACGCTAAACGCCGCGGCCCCCAGCGGCGGATTCAGTGTGAGCCTGACCAGCAATAATTCCGCAATCGCGGTTCCAGGTTCCATAGTCGTGGCCGCAGGGTCAGCGTCAGCTGATTTCACGGCCAGTGTCTTCCCGGTAAGCACACTGCAAGCTGTGACAATCACAGCCGGCGCCGGCGGTGTGGCGGAACTATTCTCAGTTCAGCTGAATGTTGGCGCGCCTGGAATAGCTATCAATTCCTCGAGCATAGCTTTCGGAAATGTGCCGGTGAATACCACCGTGACCCAATCGGTGGAGCTAATGGCCTCAGGCCCGTTGCCCATCGCCATCACCGCGGCGACGGTGCAGGGAGCCGGCTTTTCGATCGCGGGCGCAACGTTTCCGCTCACACTGGTAGTTGGCCAGTTGACAACGCTCGACGTCACATTTGATCCGAGTGCTCCCGGGGCGGCGACGGGACAGCTGACTATTGTCAGCGCCGCTCTTGCGAGCGGCTCCACAGTCATCAACTTGAGCGGAACGGGGGAACTACTGGAAGTCAATTTGAGCTGGGATGCTCCCACCAGCTCTCCGGATCCGGTCGCGGGTTATAACGTCTACCGCGCGCCGAGTGGTAGCTATTCGTACCAGCAGATAAACCCGTCGACCGTAACGCAAACTTCCTATGTCGACCTGACTGTGGGAGCCGGACAGACCTACGACTACATCGTCGAGAGCGTGGACGCCTCCGGCAACACCAGCGCCCCCTCCAACATGGCTAGCGCGACGCTCCCGTAGATGTGCTAAATCACATAACGGACCAGAGTCTGAAAACAAAAAGGCTGCAGTCTGGGGACTGCAGCCTTGAGCTTCACACTCCGATGCAAGAGTGGTGTTACAATTTGCGCTCGCTAAGATTAGCGAACACGCTAGAACCCTCGGTTGAGCGCTAAGTATGGGATGAGAAGAATTTCGGCTAAAGCGGGCAATATATCGTCGCCGGTGAAGACAGCTTCAACATTGCAGCTTCGAAGAGATCGGAAATAGGATACGAGGTCGGTGTCTCCGTTCAGCATGGCAATAGCCGCCGCCGGAAGATCAGTGGCTATGCGCACCCACGCAGTGCCCGGTTTCGCCCGGCAAGGTGGAACCGGCAGGCCAAGCTGATCCGCATAGAGCATATAGCTGAAATCGACGCCGGCGGCCGGACCAAGCGAATGATATCCCCACGTACGCGCGTTGACGTCGAGCAGTTTGAATCGGTGATCGCGGGGATCGAGTTTGTACTCTAGCTCTGCGAGTCCGTAGTAATTTGCCGCTCTGAGAAATCGCTGGGAATAATCTTCCAGGATAGGAACATCGACTGTTTCTACATAAGTACTCGCTCTGCCGAATTGGAGTGGGTGCTGGCGGCGGCGGCAGGCAACCATTTTCCCGACGGCTTCTCCATCTCGAAAGAACGCGCAGTACGCGAATTGCTGAGATCCGCCACCCGGAACCAGTTCCTGAATCATCACTTCGCCAGGACCGACGTGCTCAGATGCTTTCAGGAAAAGGGATCGTAATTCGGCATGCGTGTCAGCTCGCCACGCTTTAGCCTTGGTGGCATATATGAAGTGTTCCTTTATTGCCGGCTTGATTGCAAATGGTGGGTCAACGCCTTTTAGTTCATCAAGGTCGTCGGCATTTTCTGGATAAAAACACCGCGGAGTTGGAATACCAAGTTCCTGCGCAAGCCGGTAAGTATTGCGTTTATCCCATGCCCATTGAACACTACTCCATCCGGGAGTAGGTACGCGAAACGACTGACAAAGTTGATTGCGATTGCGCGAAAAGGCGGCGACAAGTTCTTCTCGGGTTGGATAAAGAATCCATCCGGACAATCCCAGCCGATCGGCAACACCCATAAGAGTATCGACGATGGCGCGTTCTTCTCTCAGGCGGGCAACCTTGACGAAATGGGCACAGTATTTCGAGTAGCGAGAGATCGAGTGCTCGTCGTCGACAACGCACACGGGCACGCCCCGTCGCCCGAGACTGCGAAGGATTCCTAGGCCCTGATAATCACCACCAACCACGACCGCGCCTGGACAGGATCCTGCCGCAACTTCTGCGCGAGTTTGTGTCACATCGCTCTGCCAGGCATTCAAAGAGCTAACTCTTTCGATGTCCATTCCCGTCGGCCGCACAAATGGAGCGCCGCAATTCTGTAGACGCGAATTCGGTTCCTGAGACAAACCCTACAACAGGCCCAAAGCTGTAGGCCGCAGGCTTGCCCAAGATGTGCAAACCGGCAATAGAAGTTTCCAGACCGCGCCTCAAGACTGGGAAGCCGTTGACCGTTTTCAAGCTCTTCATCAAAGATGGAGCCAGAAAGTCGTACTTTGCCACATCCACCCGATAACCAGTGGCGAGGAGTACATGGTCGATGAGGCGCTCCGTGCCGTCATTTAATTTCAGGCGAAGTCGATCGCCTGTGGTCTCCGCGGCTACAACATGCCTACCGAAGCTGGTGGGGACTTCAGCAATCCGATACTTGAGCCAGCCTGAAACGGCAGGTCGAATGGCGCGGTAGGCTGTTCGCTCCTGAAACCAGCGCGGAAATCTTCTGAAGATGTGGGGTGCTGCGACAAGACGGCTGATTCCGGCCGGGCCAACATCACGCGAGGAATAGAGCAACTTGGACACAAATCCGAGGTGATGAAGGCGCGGATGGAGACCTACCCAGCGGAGGCCGTCACGGCGGCAAATAACCTCAACTTTGGCACCGGACTCCGTCAACAGGGCCGCCGATTCGAGAGCGCTCTGGCCCGATCCGATCACGACAACCGATTTCCCGCGGAATTTATCGAAGTCGTTGTGCTCGCTCGAATGTGAAGCCAATACGAAGGGAAGTTGATCAAATTCCGAAGGTCGAAACTGAAATCGCCGAATACCAGCAGCAATGACGATGCGCTTTGAAGTAAACCTTTGCCCATCCGTGAGCGTAACTCTGAACCCTCTGTCGTCAGGTTCGATGATGCTGATGTTCCGCCGGTCGAGGTCGGGGGCGACTTGCTTTTGAAACCATTGGCCGTAACCGACGAAGCTGTCGATAGGAATGGGTTTAGAAAGTTTAAGATCGGTTTCACGGCAAAAAGCTTCGAGGGTCAGTTTCTTTCCGGGATCAGCAATGTGCGAAGCATTCCAGCCTGGATCGCAGACACATGCCCTTCGGCATCTGATCCTGCCAAAATGACATGGGTTGGCCAAATATTCGAACTTCGCTACCCGCTGCGCGCAAATATGCTGCGGCGGACAAACCGTAGGGTCCTGCTCCGAGAATTGTGATCTGGCAATCAGCTGAGCTTCCCGTCATGACTTTCTTTCCTTTAGATGATTTACAGTGAATAGCCTTTTATTGCTTGCTGTTCCGATTCCGGTATCTCCGAACTCTATAGAGATGCGTTAACGGGACTCGAACCTCACCTGCGCGATTTAGCGTGCGGCATGCTCCCCACAACATCGAGCCGCGAACCATGAGAATTCTCCAACGAAAACACGAGGTGGCCATTTTCTTCGCTGGCATATGCTATACATGCTCGCTCACCGCCTTCACCTTCAATGCGCCAGCCTTGGTCTGACTCGACCAATTTCATTGCCGCTCTCTGCCGCCACCATCGATTGACTTCGCCTGGCGTGGTGATCCAGACGCCGCGCTCCCTGCGCAGCGAATCAAGATGCGTGAGCAACTCTTTGTAGATGCCAAGCTCGCGGGGCTGCATCACGTAGTCAGGATGGACGATAAAGCTCATGCATCCATGCTTTTTCATGATGATTTCCGTCTGTTGTTTCCACAGGACGATGGAATAGTCATGCAGGATGTTGTAGAGGGAGTAATCCTGCACGGTAGTCACCGGAATCTCTAGAATATCGCCAAGGAAATAGGGCATCACAGTGCAACAACCACCACGCTGAGGATCAAGGTGCGCGACGTTCGGAACGGACATGTCGTATGAGAATTTCAGCGCGTCATACCAAAGCTGCTTTCGATACAGAACCGCAGCGCGGAAACCTTCCGCACCGAATTCCTTTCCGTATGCATTGATCCTTACTGCCCTTTGGAGAAACTGTTCGCGGTCCTTGTAGAGGTGGCCGTCGTGATTCAGATCGTGGACACAAATCTCAAATCCACGGCGGCGAATCTCTGCGAGTAGACCCTGGCCTACGTTGTAGCGTTCTTCGGGGATGATTTGGAAGGATGCCTTGATGTCAAAGGAGTCGTCGATGTCCATTAGGGTGACGCAGTCCTCGAAGCCTTCTTGCGTTTCGACATCGTGTGTCATGATCGCGCAACTTGATCTGGCGTCAGGCCAGAACCATATGAATGGAATGCGATCTTCCCCGCTGGCGCGGAGGGAGAGCAACATCAAGCGGTGCATCAGATTGTCTATAGAACAGTCGACTGGCCATTCAGGAAAGCGCAGCCTATTCCAGCTTCTTAGGTACAGTTTTTGCAAATGTCTGCGCATATTGACCGGCATCGCTGGGCGTAACCAGTAATAGAAGTTCGAAAGTGCAGACATTGGGCCGCTCCGCCAGTCATCGATGTAAGCTTCACTGCCGAGGTTCGCGATGACCTGCGCAGGGTTGAAGGACAAGTAAACCGTACCATCTTCGATCACGGTTTCGGGTAGTGCATCTTGAAGAGACTCCATAGAAATCAACGACGACTTTTGTCGATGGTAGCTCCCGTAACAAATCGACGCCTGGCCAAATCGAAAGTAGCCGCTGGTTGAGGGCAGCACCCCTTTCACTCCGAACCGATCGTATGCGCCGGGGCAGCGATAGTACTGCGTTAGGCCACTGGTTATGGATTCAGACATTTTTTGTGATCTGATGACTCTTCACTCTAGCTGTGTGTGAGTGATCGCGTATCAACTACTTTCGCTGAGTGCCTGCGACAGTTTCTGAACAGGGCACATGGCTTTCCGCCGATGGATTCTATTGCTTCCCGTTCTTCCGCACGATTTCGATTCCTGAAAAACGTTCACTTTGGTAAAGCACAGAATCACTCCGCAGAGCAACAATGTGTGACCTGGTTGTATAGAGTGTGGCCGCAGCCGCCCAAGAACTTGTGACTGCCGTGATCGGCAACGCGTCGTTGGTAGCCCTTCCCACTACAAGGGCTAGGCGACTTAAGAGCGGCGGAGCATGAGCATTTCAGTAAAACTCTCAATCTGGCAGCGGCAAGATATCCGTTACGCCCAATCGAGGATCTAACACTTACAGCCATCTCATAAATACCTGAGCCGGATGAGTGGTCACGCCAGTTGTACGGAGCGGAAGAAGTCTTCGATGTGGTATTCCCATCGTGTGACGAGTCGGCATTGGTCTGCATCTATACGAAGACTGTTTGGATCTTTCATCGGCGCCGGCAATGTAGTCAGAGTTACACCAACCCTTTGGCAGCGCGCCATACATCCACCAGGACCGCGAACAGAGGATTAAAGTTCAAAGCCAAAATCAGCGTGAACAGAAAGAAACTGGGATAGAAGAAGCGCGGTGAAGTCTCCACACATCGCAACGCAGGGCGTGCAATCGCCAGTCTTAGCCCTTTGTGCAAGTTGAAGCAGGCTATGCCGATGCCAATCGCCATGCCTGCCAGAATATCGGTGGGGTAGTGAACTCCGAGATAGATTCGTATCATGCACACCACGAGGAATGCGTGCAGAAAAGCAATCGCGCCAAGCTTGCGCGAAATGAAAAGGAGACTCGTCGCAAGGCAGAAGAATAGCACTGCATGGTCGCTCGGAAAAGAACTCCAATTTAACATGTCGATTCGTTCCGAACCCAGTGGGATCCGGAAATGCAACATCGGCACATACCGTGGGCGGACCCGGAACGGTACCAACAGGGCGATGAACCGTGCAAATATGAGTGCTGCGATTGTCAGAACACTGCCGAAAATCACAAAGCTCCGGTCACGATCTGCCGTGTCACGTCGGCGGAACCATGCCGACCACAACAAGGCCCCAATGAACCCGCCCTCCAGGAGCTCGTTGCCCCACCACATGAACAGGAATTTATCGAACCTCCAAGACCGTTGAGAGAGATGATTTAGAAACTCGAGAATCGTCCAGTCAAAAATATTCATGTGTTTAGTCCCTCCGTGTTCCAAGAGACTCCGAAATCGTTGTGGTCACGGTTGGAAATCGGGTCTACGCTCCATGTGTCTGCCGATAACATTCCCGGATTGCACCCGCGAGCCAGTATACTTGGAGTTTATTGGTGAAGCGCTGCGGTTCACACGGGCTGACTATCCACCGCAAGCTCCAAATCGCAATTCTACGCAACAGATAGAAGGGAATTCCCGAGATACACCATCGCGTGTCCTTCGGTGTTCCCGATTGGCGAATATCCGCACGAGCCTTATCAAACCACCAGGTTTGAAAGTATTCTCGGCGCAACCTTGTTCGAGCAGTCGCATGGTAGACGACAGCCGAAGGTTCGTACCAAAGGTGTTCGCCCGCCGCCAACAAGCGCGAGCCGAATTCTGAATCCTCATTGCGAATTTCCGATCCCGGCTGTGGGCCCAAATCGGCGCGGAACTCGCCATATTTCGAAAACATCTCCTTCCTAAACACCATATTTGTACCGAAGGGAGGCTCTCTAAGCTCACCCGGATCCGGACCCAAGTCAAACATGGCCAAGGGTGCCAGCCCGTCTCGTCTGCTGACGTCCATCCAACGCTGCGGCACGAAGCCCGCCTCCGGAAGATGCGCCCACCTGCGCCGGCCCACTCTCCACGATTCAACGGAGCGGTCAAATTGTATAGCCAGAGGGGGTCGACTTCGACATCGTCATCCATGAAAGCAATCAAGTCCCCACTCGCTTTCCCGATGCCGGTGTTTAGAGCGTAGGACTTGCCCTGCTTGGGTTCAAACACGTAATTGAACCTTCCAGGAAACCGGTGGCAGAACCTTTCGACCACTTCTCGTGTCTCGTCTCTGGAATTGTTATCGACGACCTGCACGTCCCAATGCATCGAACTGGGTGCGACCGACCCCGCAACACTCTCAAGAGCCTTGGCCAAGCTCTCGCAGCGATTGTAAGTACAAAGGACCACTGTGACATTCATTGCGTTTCCCAGCTCGAGCTGCCTCAAGAGGGCCCTTCTACGATGGCATCCATGATAAGAGCCATCTGCGCTTCGAGATCAAACTCGCTGCGGACTTTTTCGCGCGCTGCGCGCGACATTATCAGGTTCTCTTCCGAGTGATTCACAAGATAGATAATGGCATCGGCCAACGCGTTTACCGAACCCGAAGGGACAACAATGCCAGTAATTCCATCCTCTACTGCTTCTGTGTTACCGCCTACGTTTGTAACGATGCATGGCAATCCGTGCGACATGGCCTCAAGAATTGCAATCGGGAACCCCTCCAAGTCAGAAGTTAGGACAAACGCGGATCCGGCGGCCAGGTATGAGTTTACGTCGGTTTGAAAACCTTCAAACAACACATTTGATGTCAATCCCAACCGAAACGATTGATCCATTAAGTCGCGTTTCAGTGATCCGTCGCCGACAATTATGCATTTGCACTTAGAGCCTCGCCGCACACATTCGGCAATTGCCATTAGAAGCATATCGAGACGCTTTTGTGCGCTTAGTCTGGCGACGCAGACGAGGAGGAATTCGGTTGCGCTGATCCCTAATTTAGCTCGCAGTGCTACCCCTTCAGCCCTGAGATAGCTGACAGGTAAAATTGGGACACCGTTGTGAATGGTGATTGTCTTCTTTCTGGCGTAGTGATATTCGCCGATCAAGCAATCGCGCAGTGCATGGCTCACGCAAATTGTTAGGTCGTCGTAGAGCGCCGAAAGAGCTACCTTGATGTGATAGCGTACTTTCTCAGACATGTTTGGTGTGGTACTACCTAGCACTGCTTGGACTGTGGGGGGCGGGAGGTGAACAATCGATATGATCCGGCGGATGCGCGCGAATCGCGCCATTGCTGGAACGTACCAATCGACGCACCAAAAAACAGCCCGGGCAAAGATAACCACATCCGGCCGGAGGCTGCGAAAAAGCTTCCACCAATCAAGGGCAGACCTGGGTTTTTTTTGCGGAGAAATGACCCCAATCTTGCTCGTGTCGAGTTCCTGCGAATAGAAGTCCCTATTCAGACAAAGAATTGTAACATGAGCCGAGAGCCCAGCGAGTCTCCGAACGAGTTCGAGAAGATGCTTCTCTCCGCCACCATACTCACAAGTGTTCGTCACAAACAGGACGGATCTTTGCCTTCCGAGGGACAAGTATGCACTCCGGAGCTCAGTGTTTCTTTACCGGTTCCTGACTTAGGGCATGGGTAAAAAACGCACCATCTAGAGCCGCGTTAACTCCGCCGGCGTAGTATTCGCTTGCATTACGCAGCGCCAAGTTCCTACTCTCAACATAGCTGTGGGGATCGGCCAAGAGCTTGCTGACTTCGCAAAACGCCGCGTCAGGCAGTAAAGTCTGCGCTGGCGAAAAGCACTCCAGGTCTCGAGTAGAAAAACCTCCCTCGGTCTGCAAGAAGATCGTTGGCAGGCCACACGCCGAGGCAACGGTCAAGGCCCCGCTCCAGATTCCAACCGCCACTGAGGATCGGCGCAGATCGTCTTCAAGCGACCACGCGGGATGGGATAACTCGCATACATCGCGGTGCCCACGTACAAGCCTTAAGGTGGCTTCGAGATCGAAACTGCTCCAATACGGGTGCGGCCGTATCACCACGCGCCGCAAAGGCAGTTTGGCGGCGAGAAGTTTCTCTGCCAGCTGTATGAGGGCCTGCGTTTGACCCTCGGCGCCCCATGGATCTCCCGGCTCGGATTGCAAGTCGATAAGTAGAACGGTCTGAAGCGAAAACTGCTCAGGAAGGGGCGAAAGTGTGTCGAAGAGGGAACCGGCATTGAAGTAGTCAATGCGTGGCTCCGGCAATCCAACGGCATCGAAAAATCTTCGATTTGCTTGAGCAAGAACAGAAGCAGAAGGTGCACCGAAAGCCACGAACTTGGATGCTGTAACAGGCACGTCCAAAGTGTGGTCTACGACTCCCTGTTGAAATGTGACCACCGGCTTACCCCGCTGCAGGCCTGTCCGGCAGACGGGGCTACAAAGGATATTCCAGTGACATCTTGCAACCACAGCGTCGAAATCAATGGAGGGCGCCAAGCGCTCCCACATCTCCACGTAGTGTGCTATCTTTTCGAATTCCGCCAATGCACCTCCGGCTGGACTCAACCCATGCGGTTCAAGAATCTCGACTGTTTTCTCAAAAGCCGCACGGGCTCGCAATCGCGCGGCAACATTTCTCATGCGCCCTTCTAAAGGATTGAAAGGCGTTCCAGGATCAAGAAAGGTAACCTGTTTACTTCGCCCGGCTGATGCCAGCTTCGATTCCAATTCCTCACGAATGGGGGCGTACGTGGGGAGCAAACATAGAATCTCGGCGCCTGTCTCGGCCAAGCCAAACAACGTCCGCGCAAGGAGTTGATTCTCCGTCTTGCGGCCAAAGTAGGGTACCGGACAAAAGAGAATATCCGTCTTGATTTTCCGCAGTTTTCCAATCTGCGCTGCCTTGTTTGCCGCGTGGAAAGACCACTCGAGGAGTTGATTGATATGTGGGCGATCATTGGAAACTCTGCCGGCTGTCCCGTAGAACAGGTCCATATCAAGTGCATGGAAATAATCCTGCAGAGCAACATCGTGCCGGTAGAGATGCACCTGCATCTCAGCAAACTGCGCGATGCGATCTTCAGGCGAATGGAAAAGGTCATTGATATCTATCACAGAGGGCTTTGTCTTCATTTGTTTCATGGTGGCAGTCTGTTACTTCAATTCATTCGCCTAGGAAACGTGATAGCAGGGTATCAAGAGTTCCCTACAAGCGGCGGCTATGGCGTTACCTGCTCACCACTCCGTGTGAGCAGCACTCCGCTTTATGCATCCGCCAACAAGTCCTTGACCCGTTCGTACGATCTGCGGCTTGCTTCGATTTGTCCGAGAGTGGCTGCTAGTAGGAGCTCCCGAAGTTTATCCGCATTTTGCCACGCTCTTTCGAGAGCATCTTGGAGTCTTTGAGGAAGATCTGGCTCGGTCAAAAGGACTGTCTGACAACCTTCGCCGAACTGATCCTGCAACCCCAACATCTTGTTCGAGAAGTACGGAGATTTTGCGAGAGCAACAACTGGGATCCCTTGTCCGAGCGCGAAGACCGCGGCGTGGTAGGCGCCGGCAACGACCACCCGACAATGAGCGGCTTGCTTTATTACCTTGAGAGGAGAATCAAGGCCTTTGCCTCCGTCAGAATGATCATCAATTCCGACTAAGAGCTTCTTAATTGCCAGGTCGTCCCTCGTGCAAACCTGGATTGCGATGGGAAGGGGAATCAAGGAGACACCATGCCGCCGGGCAAACTCCTGCAGCACCGGCCTGATGCTGTCAATATCATCATCATTGGTGAAGGCCGAGGCTAGAAAGCGTATGCTGATGCCCAAATTCCGCCCGAGTTCCTCGGACCTCGACTTATATGCAAGCTCCAAGGCCTCATCGCCCGTGGTTTTCACTTTTGACTCCGCCACACCGAGCGATCGAAGAAAAGTCAATGAGCTTCGGCCTTCTCTCAATGTTATGGAATTAACCAGAGGAAGAATCTTTGCGGCACGTTTTAGAACTACGGGATCACTGAGAGGCCCGAATCCTTGACCAAGCATGACGACAGGAATCTTTCGTTGAATGCCCGCCTCGAGCAAGTCCAAAATATCCATGTTCCATGCTTGGCACCCATCGTAAAAGCCACCTGCGCCACAAACTAGCAATAGGTCTGCATTCTGCATCGCACATGCAAAGGCTGATATGGCTTCGGCCTCTTTCCGCCGGTTCAGATGCTTGAGCCTCCAAATCACAATCGCCCTTAGGAAAGCTGGACATTGTTTCCTGGCGGCTCTTCTCAACCCCACGACGAGCCTTAGGAGCCAACCCGGTACTAAATTATCGTATCTTTCAAGAAATACCCCGTTTGCAAACCATCGCGCCCTCCCGCGATTGTCGACCGGCCTTGCCCCCGGGCAGAATCGGGCCAGGTTTTCGGCGGAATCAGTAAGGACTTCAATTGAGGCTCGCGGGAATAAGCCTCGCAAACGGTCGATAGCTACTTGCAGCATCGAGACATCGCCCATGTTACCGTATTCATCGATGCCCTTACCCAAGCCTGTCTCTACAATGATACGCTCCACTATGGAGTCCTCCGGGCTCTTGAATCTGTGTCACGCGCCCTATATTGCACCAAGCCCCGAGCATCTAATTCATGAACAATCTTCGAGGCCACCTTAAGCGAAATACCGCATTTGCTCGCGATCTGAGCCACCGAAAGAGCACCGTCAATCGAATCCATCACGTGGAAGAGCGCCCTATACGCTTCGGGGTTAGAGGACTCTTCAAAGGACATGCCGAACCTGGAGCAAAAGACTTCTCCTTTGAAGCGATTGACCGGCACGTGATTCTGTTCGATTGCATCGATCATGCTCAGAACCATCTCGACGGATTCGTCCAAACGTTGAACCGAGTTAGCGTCCGGTGTGTCATGACTGGAATGATATTCGGGATAAGGCCAATCCGCCTTTGATGGCGGAAGAACTCGAGACAACGACAGCATTGGAACTCGCACGCCCGGTCCATTAAACTGGCGCTCATCATTGCCGATAATGGTGCGGTAAGCGCCGGTCCAACCATAGGCGTCCTGGTCTTGAAGAGCCTGAGAAAAGCAGAGATCTATCTCCGTGTCGCCGGCAAATGACAACTGCAGTGCATGCGGGTGGTCAAGCCCCAGCATTTCCAAGAACAATCCCCCTTTCATTTTTGGGACCAACTTTTCGTTCTGGCTCAAATAAGCGACAGATCCAATCGTCTCAGGAACAATTAAGAAGCGGTAAGTGTAATGTAGGTCGGTGCGATTTAACAGAGCCTGCATCACCTTGATTCCGACAACCACCCCGGACAAATCGTCGTTGACCATCGCCGGATGGCACAGATGCGCACACAGGACTATACAATCATCAGTTTTGCCGGGCGCGATGACCTCTCCGACCTTCAATGTTCCGAAACTGAAGTCACTCTTGATTACTACCTTGTACCGGTCATCGAGCAGAGTATCTTTCAGCTTCTTACTACAGCACAGTCCCCAGTCGCGTTCATAGTATTTGAAGATGAATGGAACTGCTTCCGCGAGTTTATGATGAACGTGCAGATGTTCGAACAACTCCTTTCGCGAAACTTCTCCTTCGAAGGCCAACGAGTAGGAGACCACGTGAAGTGGATTGTCTGCGTATGAAATCAGTCGACGCCCATCGAGGGATTCAAGATACGCCTCGTGGCATGTCCATTTTTCTGGAATGATCCAACTCCAACATTCTGTGCCTGTCGGATATTCGTGAATCTTCATCGGCACTTGAGTTGAGAACGCCGCAAGGGCAGAATCATATCCGTCGGAGACAATATCACGCGGTAGTCTCCATACCCCTTGAATCATCTCTGAAATGGATGCATTGGGCAAAAGATCAATCTCATGGCGAGGACCAGCGACTCTCACCCGCTCCAGCTCAACCGGGTCATCGGCCGGCCCTTTAGCTGTGAACCAAGGATCCTTGGACAGCGCCTTGAAGGTGAATTCAAATAGATCCCGACTCTCAGCACCCAGTAATTCGCCGCGCCCGACATGCGCTCCCCGACATATCCCGGCTTTGCGCGCACTCAATTCCAATCTATGCTCGTCCACTGCACCATTCGCCGCAAGGATTCCAACATTGTAAATCCAGCCCTTCTTCTCAACGATGCCATCATTCCTTGTGTAGCCCGTGAAGAGTTTCTTGAAACGAAATGGCACACCAACCATCTCCTCAACATGGTGCTGAAAGTTCGACTCGTGGAGGCCTACGCCTATCGCGCAAATCTTGGCGCCCATCTGCCTCAGCCGGTGCGGGACACTCCCGTCTCCAAAGCAAGTGGGCGGCACATCAGATAGAATTTCTGCCGCACGCGGTCCAATGCCAGCGACGGAGTGGATCGGATCCGCCGAGCGTACGGCACCCGGCAGCAGCCGGACGTACTCGAGGAATTCGGTGGATGGACTCCACGGACCCTTGGTGGAGGGTGTATTTCGGCTGTCGAAAATCTCTCTGCGGCAAAACGAGAATGAATACGTCGGCACAAGGAGCGTTCCTTTTGATCCGATCACATCCTTGAGAGCGCCAAAAAGGAACTGACAATGGTCCTCCGCAGTGTTACAGCCCATCGCCTTTCCCAGTTTTTGGAGATTGACGACGACGTAAACGACATCGCCTTCGCCAATTCCAACCGCTCTCAGGCCGTCAACCAAGTCTGATCGAGAATAGTCTCCCGTAGAATCAAGGACTTCCGCCAAAGCCGTTACCTCCCTTACGTTCTTCATTTCTGACTACAACTCATAGCGAAACATTGTCTAGTATGTGAAATATCATTGAGATGGCAAGTACTTGGCATTGATCTGTGATATATCAGGATTGGCGCTGAGGAACTTCAGAACGTCGTCGGTCGTGAACCTGTGTCCTTCTCTATAGAGAGCCGAATAAATTGATTTGATCAGCTGGTAGTCTTCGACATAATCCAGGGTCCAGCGGTGAGTAAGGAACAACTGTCGCGGGTCCTCGAAATTGTAAACGCGCATCCCCGTCTCCCAGAAGTACGGAACTACGTGCTCCCTTTGATGCGATGCGGTTGCCTTTCTCCAAGCAGAGGACAGAGCCTCAAATGGAATCAGATCAAAGTCCAAGCCATCAGCGTATGTCAGAGGGTGGCGGTTGGTTATAAGATCATATTGATACAACTTATCTGCGAAGTAAGACAGTTGCTCATCAATTAGCTCCGGGTCGATTAAGGGACAATCAGACGTTACGCGCACAACACAACTAATCCCGTGAGCTTGAGCTATCTTGTAGTAGCGGTCTAGCACGTCGTTTTCACTTCCGCGATAGACCGTCACGTTAAGCGAACTGCATAGATCTTCGATGACATCATCGCGCTCATTTGTTGTGGTTGCCACGATTATTCTGTCCACGCGTTGGCAACAACCAACACGCGCGAGCAAATGGCTCAGTAAGGGTTTGCCTGCTGCTTCCATCATGACTTTACCTGGAAGTCGCGTAGAACCCATCCGTGCCTGGATGATTGCACCGATCATGATTTGCTGATGCCCTCGCAACAACAAGCCATCTTCACCGCATCGGCATGTATCCGACCGCAACGGCTCTGCAGGCAAGCGTTAAACGGTCGGAACACCGGCTTGACAGGAGGTCCGGCGAACGACTCCTGCACGCGCCCTGTGGCGACGACACCTGCGATTTTGCGCATAGCTTTTTGCAGAGCTTCAAATGTTTGATCCAGCTCCGCTTGTCCGTGAGAGTAGGTGATCGTAATCCACGGCATTAACACTCCCCAGGAGGTTAATTCCTCGTGGAACGAGGTGTTAAGCTCCGGCCACGGTTTGCCGTTGGGATATGTGCAGACGATTTGCGGGTTACAATCGAACCCGATGATTCGAACGTACTCCGCCACGCCCTCGGCAATTGCCAGGGAACGAAATCCTTCAACCAGCTTTTTGCCCAGAGGCCAAATATGCCGGCTTATATCAACACGAAGACATTCGTCCAGAGTTGCTCTGCATGCCACTAGACCGGTCGTCTCTGAACTGTGGGTTTGCGAAAGTAAGAACACCCGGCGTTTGTCATGTTTCAATCCGCCCAGCTCCATGATTTCCCGTTTCCCAGCCAAAAGCGAAAACGAGAAACCGTTGGCATAAGCTTTGCCGAAACAAGCCAGGTCTGGATACACGCCTCGCAGATGGTGAGCTCCCCGAATATCGAACTTTACCCCGCTGATCATCTCGTCGAAAATGAGGACCGTCCCTTCGCGACGTGTCAGTGCGCGCAATGCCTGCAGATAATCGTCCTTGGGCTCATCGTTCTTCACGGGCTCCAAGAGTACCGCCGCAATTTGGCCTGGAAACTCTGCGAATAGTCGCTCGAGCGCTGGAATGTCGTTGTACGGGAACTTTACGGTAAGTTGCGAAATCTCATCAGGAACTCCTGTATTCATCGGTGTTGTTCCGATGAACCAATCGCTAATACTAAAGAACGGGTGGTCGGCGCAACATGCCACATATTTCCTGCCCGTAGATGCGCGGGCGAGCTTGATCGCGGCAGAAGTCACGTCGGAACCGTTCTTACCAAATTTGACCATCTCGGCTACGGGGAGAAGGTCAACCAGGTATTCGGCCAGTTCGTATTCGAGAATTCCTGGGCGGGTAAAATTGACTCCAATGTCTATTTGGCGTTTCACAGCTTCGTTGACCGCTGGATAGCAGTGACCCAACACGATCACACGGTTTCCCATGGCCCAGTCGAGATAGCGGTTACCGTCCACGTCCCAACAGTAAGCGCCATGAGCTCGAACCATGATTTTGGGCGATCGCAAAGGAAACTGATCCTCCCCCTTGCTATACGTGTGGCTCGCTCCGGGAACCAACTCATGAAACCGCTTATTAAGCCGGTCACTTTGAGTAAAGTTATCAATCCGAACGTTCATAGTTCTGTCGACCTTTCGCAGTTGCATTTGTGGGATTTTGCGTCATCCTCCGATCCCTTAGGAGCTGTTTTGGTTACCAGGCCGGAATTTCCAGACGTATGCTCTGGTATCACACTCAATAGAGTATCTGTTGTTGATCGCTGAGTGAAGGCATTCGCCACCTTAATTCTTTCACCGCTTGGAGATCACAATCGGGTGCAAGAAGAGTGGCTTCGCGATTCCTTCCCAGAGGATATTTCTAACCCGGTCCGCACTCATTGAGTGTCAGCCAAATCTTGTTCTATGAGGCCATCCCGTCGAATTACAGGCAACGACCAAGAATTGATTCTCGACGGCTCGCGCCCCTACCAAATTGCGCCAGCATTCTAATTCGGGTGCACGCCACTGCGCACATAGGATTATCATCGACGCGCGTCATAACACATTCCTCCGCAGCTGTTCAGGAAAACTTAGATTGTAATATATTGTTAAATTGGAACTCCGAAACGGCGGTCCAAGCATCGCCCTTGTGCGCCCCGGGTGTAGAGCCGGCCCATAGTGCCTCCTTCCGGCCCTTGGATAAGAATGCACGATCAAATAACGGGACTAAACATCTAGGAACAACCAGGTGCAGAGACTCACGCCGAATCACCCATTCTTACTCCAACAAATTTCCAAGGCAGAAAAATTGGACCTGTAAACTGAAGACGCTGGCCATCCTCAAGCTTGCGTGTGTAGGTGCCTAGTCCTCCACTCGCTGGGACGGGCAGATCAACATCAATCATAAAATCACGCGTGACGAACTCTTTACATCCCCCAGCTTCGCAGGCCTTTCGAAAGCGGGAGAGACTATAGACGTTATAATTACCCGGGTTCGGACATTCCTCAGGCCACGTATAGTCCCTTACCTCAATGTTTACGTCAACATTAAAATCCGTGAACATTGCGCTTACAAATAACCAACCTCTGGTCATCGAGAGCAATTGATCCAGAAGCGCGTCGTAGGATTCAATGCTTCCGAACGTATGAATTGAGAGAACCAAGTCGAATTGCTTCCCGCCAAAATAGTCCTCAAGTTCATAAAAATCTCCTACCCTAAGGTCAACATCAAGGCCCTTGCTGCGAAAAAAGGGAGCAGCTATTGGGAAAAGCACGTCACCTGCTATTTCTACACCAGACCAATGAAAGCCGGGAACCATTTGAGCTAAGTGAAAAATGTTGGCTCCAGCACCACAGCCGACATCAAGTGCCTCACCTTGGGTCGAGCCTATCACTGACTGGATGAAATCTCCCAGGTAGGATGTACTCCGATATGCTCTTGCGAATTGGCGTCGGTGGTAATCGAAGTCTTGTTGAGCTATCTTCTTCCACTTCGAGATTTGGGTTGCGTTAAGTATGGTCTTTAGTTTCGGAGACATAATGGCATCTTTCACCTCTTGCAAAGTTGTTCTATTACCCTTAGCTGTGCATCTTCGGAAAGGTCTACCGAGCAGGGTAGGCTCAAGGCTTCTTTGCTTAATTGCTCCGAGATCGGTAATTTCCCGGGGCTGCTCCGGGCATGTGCCGGTGATTGGTGGATGGGTTGCCAAAGAGGACGGCATTGAATATTCTGTTCGGCTAGAACCTGGAGCACACGGCGGGAGTCGATACCAAACTTCTCCTCTTTGATCAACACGGTATACATCCAAAATGTGCTCTTCGCCCATGATGCCTCTCGCATCGGCGTGACGCCAGGGATCTGGCTTAGCGCGACGGAATAGCGGTCAGCGAGCTTTCGTTTTGAAGATATGTAGGAATCCAACTGCTCCATTTGTGCGCAACCCATCGCGGCCTGGAGGTTAGTCAGTCGATAGTTGTAACCGATTTCTTTATGTATGTACTCGATCGGATCGTCTTTGCCCTGGGTCGTCAGGTATTTCGCTTTCTGTGCCCATTCTTGGTTTGAAGTCACGATCATTCCCCCGCCGCCGGTAGTGATCAGTTTATTGCCGTTAAAACTGAAGCAGGCGATATCCCCGATACTTCCTACGGCGCGCCCTTTATACATGGACCCCAGGCACTCAGTCGCGTCTTCGATCACTTTGATGCCGTATTTACGGGCAACTTCGACGATGGGATCAAGATCCACCGGATGCCCCAGTATGTGAACGGGAATGATCGCGGTCACCCGCCGACCTGTTTTCCGGTTATAAAGCCACCCATCGCGCCAATGACAGCCCCTCTCCAGGAAATCGACGACGGTCGATGCATCCATCTGCCAGTAATTTGGTTCCGCATCAATGAATACAGGCCACGCACCAACATAACGAATGGCATTCGCAGGAGCGATAAAAGTGAGCGTCGAAACCAGAACTTCATCATCGGGTTGCACGCCGGCCACTAACAAGGCAACGTGCAGAGCCGCAGTTCCATTGACAGTGGAGACGGCGAATTGCGTCCTAACGCGATCGGCGATTTCCTTCTCGAACCGATCGACGAAGGGACCCGCCGAAGAAACCCAATTTGTATCGAGACACTCCTTGACATAACTCCATTCGTTTCCACGAATCGCGGGAACCAGCAGAGGAATGAAGTCATGCGACGGAACCTTTACGAACGTCGATTTCTCAGTGATCATTAATTCCGGTACCTGTGGTCTTCAAAATCACTTATTACTTTCTCGTGTACTAACTTTGCAACTTCCTCGATTCCTTCCTTTACGGTGCGCGTAATGCTAAAACCTAATCGCTCGCTGATGCGACTGAATGAAACCCGATAATCCCTAGGATCTTCGGTTTTATGCACGAATTCAACAGTGGCATCCGGTGCGTATGGACGAATTAGTTCAACCAATTGCTTTTTTTGAAAATTCTCGCCGGTGGCACCCACGTTGAAGACTTGGCCGGCAACCTTTCCCGAGTCACATTCAAGAACGAGCTTAATCGCTCGTGCGGCATCCCGAACATGGACATAGGGCCGCCAGAACTGTTCGCCATAGACTACCAGCCGCTTCTTAGTGAGCATTTCCATTGTGAATTCGTTCACAGTTAAGTCGAAGCGCATCCGAGGCGAAGCTCCGAAAAGGGTGGCAAACCGGAGAGGCGTCGGAAACCATGCGTGACCATCACCCGCGGCGAGCAGGAACTTCTCGACGGCAACTTTAGTTTCGGCATAGAGTGAAACAGGGCAGAGATCAGAATCCTCGTCGACAAAGCGACTCGGATCTTTCATCTTGCCGTAGTTGCTGCACGTTGAAGCAAAAATGAATCTTTGAACTCCGGCGAGACGACTTTGTTCGATTAGCGACAAAGATGCTTCCAGGTTCACGGTTCGCGCCGCGATCGGATCCCGAGCACATGCCGGGTCGCCAACGACTGCGGCGAGATGAATGACGGCCTCTATTCCCGATAAGGCGGATGCTATTGCCGAACGGTCCCGGATATCGGCCAAGCGGAAGTCGAAGGCGGGTTCGGACCAAGCGACGAGAAGCGGAGTCCCCCCGTAATTTAAATTATCCAAGACCCTGACCGAGTGACCCGCGCAGAGAAGCGAGGGAACGAGAGTTGACCCGAGGTAGCCTGCACCGCCTGTGACTAAAATCTTCATATTAAAGTACTCCGTTGCGGACGTCTTCCTGTGCCTTGACGTAGTCTTCGTGGCGTCCAATGTCGAGCCAGTATTCCATGATTGGGAAGCTTACGACGACTGTTCCAGCCTCGATCAGTTTCTGTATGAGTTCAGTCATATCGAAACGCCGCTCTGGGGGAATGAAATCGCAAACCTTCGGCTCGAGGAGGTAAATGCCCGCATTAATGAAGAACGTGAACGAGGGTTTTTCCCGAATTTGGTTGACGCGCACTTCGTCCAAATCGACGACTCCGAACGGAACTTCGATGTCATACTTCCGCACTCCCACGGTAAGCCATGCATTATGCTCTCGGTGGAAGTTGAGCATCTCCTGAAAGGGGACCCCGGTAATAATGTCTCCATTGATGACCACGAATGGGTTTTCGGTTCGTTTCATCATTTTAATTCCGCCCGCTGTTCCGAGCGGTCGATTTTCCTTCAGGTAATTCAGCCGGACGCCAAAGGCTTTGCCATCTCCAAAATACTGCACGATGCTCTCCGGGAGGTAGTGCGTAGTCAGACTGATGTCACGAATTCCCGAGCGTCGCAACTGTTGGATTGTAAGCTCAAGAAGGGGCTTGTCGCCGACCGGAAGCATCGGCTTTGGCGTTTGCTCGGTTAGGGGGAGCAGCCGCTTCCCGTATCCACCGGCCATAATGACAGCGGAGAGGTCAGTTTGGCCGCGAGTCAAGAGATTTCTACGAAGCAGGATCCTGATTACGCGGCCTCCGGAATCCACGACCGGAAGATGGTTGATGTCATGCTCAATCATGAACTCTAAGGCTTCCGCAGTGGACTTGGAGCCGGTGACGGTTAGGGGTTCGAGGCTAGAGATGCTTTTACACTGAGCCTCCAAAGATACGCCGCGAAGAATAGCGCGACGGATATCGCCGTCCGTGAGCAGACCGACGAGCATTCGGTCCTCTGAGCAAAGGACCAGGGCGCCGGTCCCGGCCTTGTCTAGTTCAGTTATTGCCGCCGCAATTGAGGTAGAGGGATGGAGTGTCATCGAATCTAACAACTCCGAAGCGTCCAAGTCGATGTCACCATGCTCAATAAGATCGCGACGAAGCAGAAGATCCTGCAAAACGCCATGTTCGTCAACGATGGGAAGTTGATCGATGTCATGCCGGTTCATTAAGTGAAGAGCTTGTAGCCGTGTCGTTGATGGAGGGGCGACGATTGGATTTCTGGTCGCGATGACCCGGCATGGTGCATCAAAGGAATTCGCACTCATTAGAGCGCGGCGAATGTCACCATCCGTCAATATGCCGCAGAGCTTGTTTCCTGGAGAACAAATTAGCAACGCTCCAATCCCAGCCGCATCCAACATGGAGATAGCCTGGGAGATTGGCACGTCGGCTGAAATAACGAAGCTCGTAATTGTCTCTTTGGTCATAACCATAATTACAGGCTTATGTGCGTCCGGACGGGCCCTCTTCCGAATGCACAAGCTCCGGTGTAGCTGGCGAAAACCACGACCGAAGGATGCGGAGAATTGAAATCAGGCGGAAGTGGACAATCCCAATGAAGGGCGAATTTGGAGCGGCAAACAAGACTACTAAGCTCAGACTCGCTCTGCCAGCCATCACAATTGAGATAGAATAAAATCCGCCACCGAAGTCGCTAGATGGCGGTCCATCCGCCGTCCACTACCAGATTGTGGCCTGTTACGTAGGAGGAAGCATCGGAAGCCAAGAACACCGCTGCGCCTGCGATATCGGAGGGCCGCGCCATCCTGCCGAGCAGTGTTTTGGCTACGTATTTTTCGACGAATGATGTCACCTGGTTGTTCTCAACACCGCCCGGCGAGATGCAATTGAATCGAATACCATCCTTAGCGTAATACGATGCAAGGTAGCGGGTGAAGTTAATTATGCCGCCTTTAATTGCCGCATAGGCCGCAGGCATCGTGAGTGCCGTCCCTTCATAAATGGTAAAATCGGGACCGACCATTCCATAGGTGGAGCCGAGGTTGATAACCGAACCGCGTTTTTGGGGCCGCATTGCTTCAGCAGCCTGCCTACAACACAGGCAATAGCTTGTCATTTGACTGTCAACCGCGGTACGCCACGAATCAATCGAAACTTTCTCAAAGATCATGCCCCAGTCCTTGGACTTTGGGTAAGCACTGTTTACCCATATATCAAGCGAGCCGGCTTTCGACATGACTTCTTCGATAGCAGCCGAGATTGAGGCCACGTCCAAGATGTCAAGTGCGATGGCCGAACACTGCAGCCCCTTGCCTGCCAATTCCGCAGCATATCTCTCGGCTGTCGCCGCATCTATGTCGGCGATAAAGGTATGAGCACCAAAGGTTGCGAGACCTTGCGCCAGTGCAGAGCCTATCAACCCTGCACCGCCGGTTACCACCGCCACTCGACCTTCCAAATTGAACATATCCTTCATGATTAGCCAACCTTTGAGTCTGTTGCTTATTTGACAGCGCGCCGAATAGTTGTGAGCGGGGTCGTTCGCATCCCAAATGCGCAGCCGAGGATGAACGATTGATGCATTTATCTGGAGAGCACATTGTTCCTGCTCTCAGTTCGCATTAGGCAACTAAGGTGATAAGCCCCTAGAAAGCTGGTGGAGCTTGACGACTGTGAAAGCGGGGCGCCAGAAGCCGTGTATCCGCTTCAACCACAGAGCGCAGAGAGTCTACTAAATATTGGCCTGTTGGCTCACGGGATGATTCGCGCCATGTCTCTGCCGACAGGCTCTCGCCGGCACTCCGACCGACGTGACGCCAGGGGGGATATTGCAAATTACGACTGCCCCGGCGCCGACGATGCTTCGAGCACCAATCGATACACCCTGAATGACACATGCACCCGTGCCGACATGCGCTCCCGCTTCAACACGGACGCACCCGGATAGGACCGCACCTGGAGCAATGTGCGCGTGGGCGCCCACGACGCAATCGTGATCGACAATGGCGCCAGTATTGACTATGGCATCAGCGCCAACGCTGCTTCCGGGCTGAAGAATAGCCCCCGCCATAATCTGAACTCCCTCAGAAAGCTGCACACCAAAGGCAATCGTTGCAGAGGGATCAATGATACTTAAGAATGAGTATCCTTTGGCTTTGAACCTATTAAAGATTTTCTCCCGGAGGACCGTCGAACCTGTCGAACCGACGCCATTAACCAACAGTACTTCGTCAGGAGTGTATTGAAAGACCACTTCATCATCTCCCAAGCGTTTCAGATCAAAACTTGGCGACTGAGTCTCCTTCGGATCGGTGCAGCCGAGAATCTCCTGATGCGCACTCAGCGACATATGGAAGAGAACCTTCGCGTGGCCTCCACCGCCGAGGAGAATCACGGGAAGTCTTCTTGTTTTCTCGCTCATCTCCGTCATAAGAGGTGCTTCCAAAGAATTAGTTGGTCCTTTTCCAGATCCGATGATATTCGACGCCCGAGAACGTAGGGCAGTTCGTGTGGAGAGATACCCGTTCCCGGCCTTTTGGCATCGATGTCGCTTTCAACAAGAGCATGGCCCTTTTTCAACTTGCGGCGAGCCACGATGCTTCTCCTGAACTTCTTCCGTTTTTCCAACTCTGCTTCGCTGACTGTCCGGGTGGTTTCGCCCAGAGCAGCGAAGATGTTGCGTCCTTCATTGACGATCGTTTGCAACTCCGGCGGGTCAGCGGAAATCGCATGGTCCCAACCGGCCATATTCTTGTCAATCGTAAAATGCTTCTCAATAACGCTGGCACCCAGGGCGATTGCCGCCAGGGGAATGGCGGTGCCCAAACTATGATCACTCAAACCCACCGGCGTATCGAATGCCTGGAGGAGTGTTGCCATATTGCGCAGATTAATCAATTTTGGGTTCGGGGGATAGATGGAGATGCAATGCAAAAGAACGATTTGATTGTTTCCGGCATTGCGAATCGTTTCGATCGCCTTATCGATCTCGGCTAATGTCGCCATTCCAGTGGACACAATCAACGGGCGTTTCTTGCGGGCTACGTATTCCAAGAGGGGCAGATGAACAATGTCCATCGAAGCTATCTTGAAAAAGGGCACGTTAAACGATTCGAGCAGGTCAACTTCTTCCGGGGAGAAGGGAGTGGAGCAAAACTCTATATGCCGTTTCCGGCAGTAAGCATGCGCCTCCTTATGCTGCTGGGCTGTGAACTGATAAGCCTTGACCATCTCACGGAGCGAGCCAAAGTGTTTCTTCTTGTCAGAGTAACTCGTATTACGCGCGTACTCCTCTTCCGCGATCAGTGACGTTTCAGACCATGACTGAAATTTAACCGCATGAGCGCCAGCTTCGGCCGCGGCGTCAATCAGGCGCTTACATAGTTTCATGTCGCCATTATGATTCGAACCGATTTCGGCGATGATGTAGGGCGGATATCCCGGCCCGACCGCAACTCCGCTAAACCTTACTGGTTTCATATCGTCTCTCAGCATCGTTATTCCACATCCACTTCAAGGCAGGCTGCGCAACATCCCACCACCAGACAACCTGCGGCTCCAAGGTGTTGAGGCTACGAAGATAGCTCTCAAGTCGCTCTGGCTGCGATACTACGCGTTCGGAAAAAAGTTGCACATCTGCTGCTGCCTCTTGAATTTGTGTCCGGCGATCAGGCAGCACATTCTCCATTGGCGAGGTCTGAAGGAGATGAAAGTGTTTCCGTACGTTCACCGTATCTCGAATCACTTGACTCGCCTCGAAAGGAAAGCGGATGGGTGCCGTGTTTTTCTCATGCTGCCGGTAATCCATTCGCACGACTGGGTCGAATCCCAGTCTTGCCCCTAGGAGCCAGGCTTTGGTGGCCAGAAACCAATCGACCAACGTAACGTTCGGTGGAACCGGCAGGCATCGCCTCAGCAAATCTGATCGATAAGTTGAATTGGAAAAGCCGAACACATTATTCCGCGGCAGAATGTCATCAGGGAGGGCGTTCTCCGGAAGCGTGAATATCGTTCTCAGATCCTGCTTATGTTCATCCACCAATCGAAGAGCGCACGCAGCAAGTTCGGAGGTCCGCATAGTCGCCCGTGCCGCTTCGACGCGGGTCGGATGCAGGATGTCATCACAGTCGACGAGGACTACTGCACCAAAGTCCTCCACAATTTGTGCCAGGGACCGCTCCCGAATCCGTGCCGGAGTGTTGCCCGGGTCTGCCGGCATCCAGACCGCATCCACATGGGCGCCGATGACGTTTTCGACCGTGTCGGGCTCAATCCCGTCCAGGTCTATCCAGAGTTGAAAGTCTCGGTCTGTCTGTGCGATCACCGAGCCATACCAGTCCGGCAGATACGCCTCGCCGCCCGGATAAATAGTTGTGTAAACGGCCAGGCTTCGCTTTGCGATAGACATACTCAGATGGCCGGAACCGGGTCGCTTAGTGATACCGTAGCTTTGGTGCCGTCCGGCAGTTGCCATTCATAAGGAACCACAACGGGTGTGGAACGGGGCCCGAAAACCAGATACTCTCCCGTGTAGCCGTATTGCCCTAGGTCTCCGACAACACTAAAAGTGGCCACTTCTTGATAGCCAACGATAAAATCCCTTGTATTTGCGGCTCGAACTCCCAAATTGACGGTGTAACTCTGAGGCAGCAGAGGAATCGATCTAAATGAACATGTTATTTGACCAGATCCTTCAAGAAACGCGGGTCTGTGGCCATCGAGCAACATATTTGAAGTGAAACAGGAACCGCTGACTCCCAGCACGCCGATGGTGAGGATGGGCCTTTCGATTCGTTGTTGTGCGTGATAACAGATCTCCACAACCAGATCTTCGCCGGGGTGGAACTGGCCGCAGATCTCCCCGTGATTGTTCTTCAAGACAACCTTCTCGATGGTCAATCCGTAATCGGGACTCGTAAAAGAAAATGATGAGGAGTCTGTGATGCTATTAAAATAGGCATCAATCATCTCCGCGGTTTGTCCGTCTCCATTTACGTTTCCGTCCTTTAGCCAGACTGCCCTTTGGCATAGGCTCGTAACCGCATCCATATTATGACTGACAAAAATGACTGTTTTTCCGTTCTGGGCAACGTTGCCCATTTTTCCGAGGCATTTTTTTTGAAAAGCCGCATCACCCACCGCCAGCACTTCGTCCACGATAAGAATCTCCGATTCAAGATGAGCAGCAACAGCAAAGGCGAGACGGACGTACATTCCGCTGGAATACCGTTTCGCGGGTGTATCCAGAAACTCTCCGATCCCTGAGAATTCGACGATCTCGTCGAACCTTCGCGAAATCTCAGCGCGGGTCATGCCGAGAATTGCTCCGTTGAGGAAAATATTTTCGCGACCTGTAAGTTCCTGGTGAAATCCGGTCCCAACCTCGAGCAAGCTCGCGACGCGGCCATCGATGCAGATTCGTCCTTCAGTAGGAACTGTGATTCGACTCAATATCTTAAGCAATGTACTCTTGCCCGCGCCGTTGCGTCCAATAATCCCGACTACTTCGCCCTGCTTGATTTCAAGCGAGACGTTCCTGAGGGCCCAGAAATCCGCATCATGCGAGTCGCTGCGCAGGCGCGATTTCATCCAGCCAATCGGGTGGCGAATCGCGCCCTCGAGAGCATGGCGCATTCCGTCGTGCGTCGGCCCTCGGTGGCAGATGGTGTACCGCTTGCCTAAGTTTTCAATTGAGATGGCGGATTTAGACATAGCTTGATTGATCAGAATGATTAGGGCAAATTGTCAAATCACGTCTGCGAAGGTACGCTCAGTTTTTCTGAAATAGATGATACCGAATACTAAGACTGCAGAGATCTCTATGGCGGAGATTGTAAGGGCCAGCGGGAAAACCCTGCTGCGAGTGCCTAGCAGGCACCAGCGAAAGCCGTCGATGATTCCCACCATTGGATTGATCGCATAGAGTATCTGAAACCGGCTCGGTACGATCGAACTTTGAAAACCTACCGGTGAAAGATAGAGGCCGATCTGAACAATAAAAGGCACGATAAAGCGAAAGTCGCGGTATTTGACCATTAGAGCGGCAACCCAGATTCCGAAGCCCAAGGAAGCCGCAACCGCAAGCAATACAAAGAACGGCAGAAGCAAAATAGCAGTAGGAGGAACGACTCGGTACCAAAACATCAAGCCAACGAGAAATATGCCCGCGATCAGGAAATCGACAAAACTTGCGCTGATGGAGCTGGCTGCAATGATCAGGCGTGGAAAATAGACCTTGGAAATAAGCTGACTATTTGCGACTAGGCTGTTACCACTTTCAGTTAGCGCAGTGGAGAAGAATTGCCATGGAAGCATGCCGCAAAAGACCAGCAGCGGATAGGGCGACCCCCCGGATGGCATTTTGCCAAGCCTGCCGAATACGAAGGACAGCACGGCCATTGTCAATACGGGACGAATAACAGACCAGCTAATGCCGACAAAGGTCTGTTTATAACGTACCAGAAGATCACGCCACGAGAGAAAGTAAAACAACTCCCGATAGCGCCATAAGTCGCGCCAATATTGGCGTTCAATTCGGTTTGCGTCAATGATTAGTTCTGTCATGACCTTCGCTAGATGAATCTGTGCTTGAGAACTTTTGGTTGGACCGAGCTCACAACCCGCTGAGTTTCGTATTTAGCGCGCGCCAACCGCGTCATGATCGATTCGCGCCGGCGCGCTCTGAACTCTCAGCCATTGTTCAAACAGGACCAGGCTAAAGAGAACCTTGTGATGATCACTGCGCCCGGACTGGTGCTCCTTCAGGAGCTTCCGTACTGCCGCCGGGCGCAGGTATTGATACAGCAGTGCCTCATCGTCCATCAGTGAATCCCGTACTTTGCCATTGATGCCCTTGCGAAACCAGTCGTCTGTCACATTGACGGCAAAGCCGCGCTTTTTTCTGCGCATGAACGATTTGGGAAGAAACTGCTCGCAGACGCGGCGATGCAGCCATTTCCGCGACCCGTGCCTAACCTTGAACCGTGCCGGAAGCCGCTCGACATATTCGACAATCTCCTTGTCAAGATACGGAACGCGGCCCTCCAAACCATGCGCCATTGTGAGCTTATCCGCGAACATAAGAAGTTCATCGGGAAGGGTAGATCGAATCTCGAGAAACTGCAGGCCGCCAAGCTCGTCGGTGTCGCTCATGAGCGGCTCAAGATCGCGCCAACACTCAATAATGGTGTCTCCGGTACCCGCATCGAGCAAACCGTCCTGGAACAACTCATCGATTTCCGCTCCAGGAAGCAACGACAGAACACTTTGATAACGCTGCAGCCTGTCCTCAACATCGAGCGAGTGGATTCCTCGTTTCAGAGTCTCGTTTCGCGGCAAGCGGGCGATAAGCCTCGCGGAGGGATTCCGCATCCACGCGGGGGTATGACCCCAAAGAGAACCATAACGTACTCCGAGATGGCGGCGATAACCGCCGAAAAGCTCATCAGGTCCTTGGCCGATCAAAACGACCTTTACGTCCTGCCGCGCACGCTGGCAAACGAAGTACATCGGGACTATGGAAGAAGAGGCGATCGGTTCTTCGAGGCATGCAACGATATTTTCCAAAGCACCTTCAAATGTCGCCCTATCTAAGTCCACCGCCGTGTGCCGCGCTGAAAAATGAGAAGCGGTCACCTCTGCGTCCCTTAGTTCGTCATCTGAGAAGCTGGAACCATATCCGACCGTATAAGTTTGCCAGGAATCTCCATATTGATTCATCAACGCTAGTAACATGCCGGAATCAACACCGCCGCTTAGCAGAAGCCCAACTGGAACGTCGCTGAGGAGGTGGCGCTTCATCGACTGCTTGTAAAGTTCGAGCAGATCCGCGCATGCCTCTCGATCCGATTTAGGCGGTGACATCGGAGTGGGGTGATACCTGTACCAGCGGCGCACCATGCAGGATCCCTTTTCGCACACCAGCATCGTTCCTGAATCCAGCTTCTTGATTCCGCGAAAGATCGTATATGGAGAAGGAGTGTATCGATAGCGCAAGAAAAGGTCTAAAGCGGTGTGATCGACTTCCGAAGCTTCGCCGGTTGCGGCTTCGACTGCGCGAATTTCCGAGCCGAAATGGAGCCGCCCTTTATCCATGCGGTAATAAATCATCTTGATACCGAAGCGATCCCGGGCGATGATCAGCTTTTCCTTCAGGGTATCCCAGATCGCCAACCCGAACATCCCGTTCAGGTGGTTAAACACATCCTCGCCCCACTGTTTGTACCCATAAATTATGACCTCGGTGTCAGAGCTGGTTTGGAAGCGATGACCATAGCTTTCCAGCTCGCGCCTGAGCTCTGGAAAGTTATAGATCTCGCCGTTAAACACTACCCAGACCGTTCTATCCCCATCGGACATTGGTTGGTGGCCGCCTGCGAGATCAATAATGGACAGCCGTCGAAAGCCCAGTCCGATCGGTCCTTCGAAGAAGTAGCCCTCGTCGTCCGGCCCGCGATGAGCGATGCTCCGCGCCATCCTCTTGAGGGTCTCGAGAAGGACAGGAGCTCTTTCGCCGAAGTTGAATTGTCCGCAGATTCCGCACATAATGATAGGCTATTGCCGCGATTCCAAATCGTGATTGAATTCCGGAGAATTCCGGTAAAGCAGAAAACAAAGGCTCCTGAAGTACTGCGATTGCGCCCAGCGATGCATGGGAACGTTGTCCCAACCGAGCAAGAGTTGCCGGCTTCGAAACGACCCGTCGGACCTCTGCCAGTCCGAGGAACTCAAGAGGCGCGCCAGGATCCGGTCAAGCTCAGGAAAGCGGCCCTGCAATAACACAGCAAGATTGATGCACTCAGCGTAGTCGTACAACTCGCGGCGGTACACAGTCAGGCGCGGGCGGCGCGAGAAGGGTTTCGGCAATCCCCGCTGATCGACAAGATTGCCCAGGTAATACCTTACCCCACGCTCGATGGCCTCCGTGCAGGCCTGCTCGCCGGTGAGCGCCTCGATTTTAGTCAGTGCCTTCAGCACAAAACAAGTGTGAAAATGATCTACAAAATCTCTTTCGCCGTCGACCGAGTAGTACCAGGAACCGTCGAGATTTTGCGACTCAAGTACAAAGTTGAGATTCCTCCGAGCTATATCCTTGTAGCTAAGTTCGTCGAAGTCGACAGCCGCCCGGGTCAGCAGAAAGCTCCGGTAGGCACTTGCGTTGATTACGCCTCCCTGGTCTTTCCGGTCGGGGTTATACGAACAGCTTGAGGCTGTTAGAGACGTCGGATGGTCATGGTAATCATGAACCGTGTGTTCGGCGATCGACCGCATGATGTCGCGCCAGCGCGGGTTGTGATCGATGCTGTAAACCTGCTGAAATGCCTCGTAGACATATGGAACTGTTGTGATCAACGGAGTTTGAGCCCACATCGTTCCCGTGCGGGTTTCCCAATTGAAGGGATAACCCCAACAGTAATTCTCATATCCCGGGCAGCGTGTTGTTTCCAGCACCTCAAGGAAGTGTATGGCGCGTTTGTAATACCGTTCGTCGTGCAGAACTTGCGAGAGCATGGCGAAACCCATCGCGTAATGAGCATCCGCTATCGGAAATCTCTGTGGTTTCCAAAATAGTTTTCGCGCCGAGGGTACAAAAGCTTCTGAAAAGATCATGGGAGCAACCGCGAGTTTGCCGAGCAAAGGCCTGCGATAATACATAGCCTTCGCGGCACGGCCGCGATCGCTGGCGAAATAGCTCTGGTGGTCGTAGGACAACTCGCCAAAGCGATCCAGCCACTCCACAAACCGGACGACCGACGACTGCGCCGCGGCAAGATCTGGATGCGCGGTGTCGATTCTATCGAGCACGGCGATAGTCATGGAATCGTATTCCCCCGCGTTTCCGCTGCGCTAGCGCTGAAGTTATCCACGCGTTTTAAATGGACAAGCGATGCGAGAATCGACCGCAACTTCTGCATCTGTTCTTTGCGATGGAACCGCATGAGTTCCTTAGAAACTGGCCGCTCGGTGCGCCGTGCAAAGGCCCACAGATAGCCCAACCCGAGAGCCATTCCGTTGACCAAGTAGGGGGGCTTTGTGGACCTGTAAGCAACCCGAAACATCTCCCACACGGGGTGGCCTCCGAGGTAGTAATCTTTCTCACCGTAGGAGAAACTTGAAGCGAGACGGCCTCGCTCGGCGGTTCCCATCGCGCGATGATGAAAGAAGCACTTTTCCCTGAAGGATCGCGTTTCCCATCCTTTCATGCGCGCCGTGGTAACAGCCATCCAATCGATGCCGCCAGCTTTATTGGGACGATAGCCGCCAATTTCATCAAAGCAGCGACGGCGAAAAAGCTGACACTGGCCGGAAACATGTTTTTGCCCTTCGAAACTGTCGGTTTCTGAGCTATAGCCGTGTTCGCGGAAAACCGTACCTGCAACCCCAAGCCGGGGATCCTTCCTAAACTCTGTCATCAGGAACTCAAAGTGATCCTGGTCCATCGACACGTCAGCGTCAAGATTGCCAATCACTTCGTAATTGAGGTGTTTGACCTGTTCCCATCCGGCATTGAAGGCCCATACTTTGGCGGCAAAATGACGCTCTCTGCGAGCTGGAAGGTCGACCAATTGGATCCAAGGGTGATCCGGCAGATATTGACGCACAATCGCCGCAGTATTGTCGGTCGACCCGTCGTTCACGATCACCCACTTCATCGGGAGCACAGTCTGTTTGATGACAGACTGGATCGTTCCTTCAATGAATGTCCCTTCGTTTCGAGCGGGACTAATAAGCACATAGGGAAGCGGAAGATCACTCATCGGGTTACCTCGGGATCGCCTGCTTAGCGGCGAAATGAATCATTAGCTATGATGGGGACTCTTACGACCGCGTGATGGTCGATTCTCATCATTGAGACGGCAGTAAATGTTCAGACTCTGCACCATAAACTTCGCCACGATGGCTTGAAAGTGATTCGTCGTAAACTGCTTCCGGTTCGTACACGGCAACGTGGCTTCCGCTGTTTGAGAAAGAGAATGGTACGTTTAGCAGGTTTTTCAAGCGCGCTTTCACTGCCTCTCTGCGGCCACGAGGAACATAGAACAACATGAATCCACCTCCGCCGGCGCCGCACAGTTTTCCCCCCAGGGCACCGGCGCTGATGCCGGCATTATAAATTTCGTCGATTGCGGAGTTAGTGATCTTGCTGGTCAAGGATCTCTTTATTTGCCAACTCTGGTGCAACAATTTCCCAAAGTCATCCAGTGAGCGGCCTTCGCTCGCGATAATTGCCTCTCCCTCATCGACGAACTCCTGCATCATTTTCAACTCGCTCGTTCGCTGAGACATCACTGCTACCTGCTCCTTGGCAATTTCAGAGGCTGTTCGCGAGAATCCCGTAAAGAACAAAGCCAGGTTGCCTTCCAATTCCGCTAACCTTCCCGGCCTGGCGAGCACGTGCTTAACGTCAATGGAACCGTCCTGCGCAAAATCGATTCGATTGAACCCACCGTAAGCGGCGCAAACCTGGTCCTGCGAGCCCACCACTTCATGAATCAACTCCTGCTCGACATGGATTGCATCATTGGCAAGCGAGCGCTTGTCTCGCATCTGGTTTTTGAGCGCGTAAAGTCCGAGAAGAAGCCCGACAGTAAACGCCGAGCTTGTTCCAAGCCCCGCTCGCGCAGGGAGATCGGCGACATGATGAATCTCTACACCCTCTTCGATTCCAACGAATTTTAGGCATGCTCGCACAGACGGATGTTGGATTTCATCATTTCGGCGAACATTTTCAATACGCGAGTAGGAGATCCGGCTGTGGTATTCAAAGAATGGCGGTAAATGTCGACAGGTGATGTAACATCTTTTGTCGATCGCTGTCGCTAAAACCGAGCCTCCAAACTCTCGAGACCAGGACGGATAGTCGGTCCCGCCCCCAAAAAAGGAAATCCTTAATGGCGTACTTGTGATGATCATCTTGTATATTCCTTCCACACCATTGGAGAGTGGGGTTGTCTTTTTGAGCTTCCCGCAGTTAATCCAACAACTTCGACGGTTTTGATGTTTATCGAAACTGATGTTCAGGGCGATTCCGCTCGTCGATATCGGCGCGAACGATTTCCCCTACACTTCTCGCTCCCAATAATCCAGCATGGACGACAGCGTTTGCTCCAGGGATTGCTTAGGCTCCCAGCCTGTATCTCGCCGAAACCTTCTTGTGTCTCCGAAAATAATCTTCTCGTCCGATGGACGCATCAAGCTGCGAACAGGCTTGATCTCTACCTTCACGCCCGCCAGCCTGACGGCGGTGCGCAGCACGTTCCCAATTTCATGCGTAGACGTGGCACACACATTATAGGATTCTCCGCGCCTCCCTTTGAGTGCCGCAAGATAGAAACCCCTCACCGTATCCCGCACATCCAGGAATGCACGACGAGATTTTAGATTGCCCACTTCAATGATGGGAGCCTGCTTCCTCTTTTTTATGCGAGCCAACTGGCGTACGAAGTCCGATGGTGCGTCGTTGGTTTTGCCTGGTCCGGTTGTGTTAAAGAGCCGCAGGTTGACGGCCGGAACTCCGTAGTCAAGGAAATACTCCTTGGCCAGAAGATCGAGGCAGACCTTGCTGATGCCGTACGGATGAAGCGGATGAAGTGGCTGATTCTCCGTCACCGGAATCGCCGCTGGTGGGACGTGTCCGTATTCCGCGCTCGAGGATGCAGAAACCACGACAGGCTTCTTCTTCATCTGGCGTACCGCTTCGAATAGATGCAGCGAGCCCATGATATTGGACTCAAAAGTGGTCACGGGATCAGACCAGGACCGCGTCGGAAGGCTCTGAGCCCCGAGATGAAATATGTGTGTCGGCTGGTATTCCGCCAGAAGGTGCGAGACACGCTGGCCGTTCCGCAGATCGCATTGCGCAAAGTCCATCGTGGAACTTGATTCGAGGTCACTACGCATTTCTGCTAAATAACTTCCAACAACAAACCAACCTTTAGCCTGAAGGAACCTGGCAAGGTGGGATCCGATGAAGCCCTCGGCGCCGGTAACTAGCGCAACTCTTGGTTTTGACATAGCGGTTTCCGTCTTACAGTTTCAGATTGAGTCGCTTAGTTCACAAAAAGTGATACCGCGGCCACAGCTGATGGGTCGAATGGAACATAGCGCCAGCGAACATATCATTTCCAACCGGATACTCTTCAGAGCATCGATGCAAGACGCGGGCCTACAGCCCCTGCATCCTCGGCGCGGGTGGCTGTGATAAGTAATTGCGAATGTTACGGAACAACGATTTAGCTGGACGTCCTAGTATCAGCGGTCGGATCGCGAACGCCTGTCCGACCTTGAAGACACTCTTTACGTAATTGCCTCGATTCCAAAGCGCACGTGCCCCCAAAAGGCATAAGTCGGCGGCTAGCCTGCTCTCGGTGTGTTTCCACTCCGGGGTTTGAAACACCTCATTGAGCAGATGAAGGGCAAGGGCGTATTGGCCGGCTTGGCACATGGTTCTGACACTACGCAGATATCGGCGCGCCAGCGCGGCATTCTGAGCAGACTGGCTTACGCCGATCTTTCTAAGAAGTTCGGGCGTAAGCTCATTTACGGAGTCCAACGGATCAACTTGCTCCTGTCTCCTTGCTTCTGCTGCCGCCAGTGCGGCAAGACAACTAAACACATAGCGCCTACTTGTGCTCACAGTTACCTGGCCGGGATGGAGTCTATACTTGAGCAACACGGTCCGGAGGTTCGCCAACTGATTGCGGTCGGCGATTCTCAACCAAAGGTCGTGATCCTCCGCCCCGATGACAATTTCCCTATACCCTCCAGTGGAAACGAAACTATTCGTGCGCATGAGGATTGTGGGATGCCAGAATGGGCAATCACCGCGGAGAAGGCCTGCCTTGATCTTTGTGTCGTCTTCCGGGTTGAAATGCGTCTCCAGCGTCTTACCAGTTCCGTCAATGATCTCAACAGCGCTGCCGAGGACCGCGATCTCCGGGTGGTTCTCCATGAAGGCGACCTGCAGCATCAGTCGATCACACATCGCGACGTCATCGGCATCCATGCGCGCAATATACTTGCCTCGCGCGATTCCACAACCGCGGTTAAGCGACGAGACGAGTCCTCGATTCTCCTGAGAGTAGATTTGGACTCGTTCATCCTTCTTGCGGTACAACTCCAGGATCGCGCCCGATCCATCCACCGAGCCGTCGTTGATGATAATGAGCTCGAAGTCGCCGAAGCTTTGACTGAGGATGCTTTCAATAGCTTCAGCGAGATACACCTCTCCGTTCAGGACGCTCATCACAACCGACACAGTAGGCGTTCTCGTCATTCCATAATTCATGCGGCGTTGGTGATCTTTTGTATTGTAGAGCTACGGCTCAAACGCGCCCGAAACAGACTATATGCAATCCGGGTCCATGCCGAGCGTTGCTGTTATCTTAACGTTTACCGTCGAAAACATCCGAAACGGCGAGCGCCCTTTAAAGGGGTCCGGTGTTTTTTGAAAAGAAAGGGCGAAACGGGCCGATTAACCGTTGAACAAGGGGAGGCAGGTGATCCCAGGAAATCAGGGTAGAGAGTGTCCAAATCGAGTGGACAGTACTGAGAATAAGGGCGAGCGCTCCGAGACACGCGGCCCAGACAAAAGGCAACAAATAGAAACCACTAAACGCGATGGCGATCAATGAGAAGTGGACTGCGCCAGTCGCGAGGTTCGCTCTGGACCAGCAAAAACCGCACAGTTTGATCGCGACTAAATAATCCATGATGCCGAAGAAAATGTAAGAGCCGAAAAAAGCGACGCCAGCACCAATCAGACCCCACCATCTGACACAGAGATAGGCGAGACCCAAGCTGACGATCGTCCATGCCAATTGAGTCAAAAAATAGATGACTTGTTTCCCTTTCGCGAGAATAATGAAACCGAGCGGCCATGTGATGACCTGCAGCGCAGCACCCATGCACATCCAGCGCAGAACTCCCATCGCGGCGCCAAATTTGGAGTGTAAAAAACGGCGATTACCACCGGCGCCAGGGTGAGCGTTGCGATCGCACCCGGGCCAGACAGCAATAGGCCCACCTGCGCCTGCTCATTCACAAGGCGCCGGCAGGCGACGTTGTCGTTAGCTACAGTCTGTCAGTCGGGGATAAAAATCCGCACCCATCGCCTGAAGAATGAATCCGACGTACAGCCCACCCAACGTCCAAGCTGATTGATAGTAGCCAGTCGCCGCATAACCCGCATCGCGCAGCACGATAATTCGGACTCCGTAAGCGATCGCCATAGTCATAAACCCCGTTGCCATGAACGCGACACCTAGCTTCAATAAATCTGCCGTTTCCCGCAGGACTTCCGAAGCCGTCACGGCGAACAGTTGGACTCGGACTCCGCGACTGTACCGCCAGGAGACGACCAGATACATCAACGCGACACCGACCAGAGCCGGTACAACACCTTTTTCACGCCAAAAATAGACGAGGGGAACGCTTAGAATCAGCCCGAAGAATGCTCCCAAGACTTGCATTTTAGCCAGATCACCAATCCGCCTTAGACCCTGGATTAGCGCGTCCTGGCCCCAGGAGATTAGCTGAAAGAAAACTGCCACCGATAGAAGGCGTATAGCAGTGGCATGCTGGCCTGTCCCGAATGTGATTACGGATATCTGTTTTGCGAGGCAGAGCATCAACAGGGCCCCCAGCGAACCTAGAACCAGCGAAGTCCTCCGCAAAACCACAGTGGTAAGCGCAATCTGCTCCGTATCGCCCGATGCGCTCGAAGCGGCGATCTGGCGCACGCCACTGCTGCTAACCCCCATGCCTGCGACGCTCTGGATCACTTGGGCAACTGAGCTATAGAGGCCAAATAGCCCGAATCCGGTCGGACCAAGCAACACCGCCATTGCTTTCGTGCGTACAATTCCTATTCCAATGTTGGCAAGCTGGGACCCGCCGATCAGCGCCGAAGATTTCAAGAATCTGACGGTGAGTTCCGCCGGTGGCAGTTGACGGTTCTAAAGCTCGACGCACGTCTTGGGCTGCGACAGGCGCGGCTATGTCATCACAGTTTGTTGGCATAAACCTCAGTCGTTTCCTGAGCAGAGTCCTTCTCTAGAGGGATGTGACTTAACCCGAGATAAACTGCGATCGTCATCCGACCAACCTCGTCCCAGGAATGCTGCCGCTCGGCGAACCCCTTTATTTCCGTCCGCTTGTTGCTCAGGTCAAAATAGAGATCACTCGCAAAGTACTTTTCGATCGCCCTCGCTAAATCGTCGACATCCTCGGCTTTGAATACCAACCCTGTCTTTCCTTCCACGATCTCTTCCTTCAAAGACCCAACATCAGCTGCGAGAACCGGGAGGCCGAAATTGTATCCCGTGAACAAGACACCGCTCTGGTACACGTGCCGGTAGGGCAAAACAAGGACATCAGCGGCCTTAAAGTAGACCTCGGCCTCTTCATCCGGGATCTGTTCCGGCCTGACCACGATGGATCCCCGCTTCACGTCCATCTCGATTGCCTGCCGGATGGAGTCCCAATAGGCCTCGCAGTTGTTTGGCTTTCCGGCGATGATCAGGCGGTATTCCTTGTTCCTGCCTATTAAGCTTTGAAACGCGGTGACTAAGTATTCCAGGCCCTTATAAGGCGTTATGTTGCCAAAAAACAACACAGTCTTTAGGTGATCCGCCAATCCCAGCCTTTTCTTTGCTTCACTTGCGGTAAGTGCAGTGGATGGAATCGAGTTGTTGATCCCAAACGGAATCACCGTGATTTTTGAGCCCGGTACGCCGAATTGCTCGATCAGTTCGCGCTTCATCAGCTCCGTATGAACGAAAAGCAGATCGGCCAGCCGGTACTGGATCCGCAGCGTTAAGCGATTAAGAATACTATCCCGAGAGTCTCGGATCCCCGCATTGACATTGTGCACAGTCAATACAAGTTTTTTTTGGAGACATCGATAGTAAAGCATTAAAAACGTGCGATCGAAGGATTCGAATTTGTTATTCCAAAGGATATGGAAGATTGCGGCCCTGGATTTTGCCGCATAGAGAATCAACTTTAAGTAGTATGTTAGTATTCGAGTTGCTTTCTTGAGTGAACTTACGTCAGATCGATGGCTACCTCGCAAGTTCAGGAAAGTGAGGTTGGGCTGATTGTGAAATTGCGGAAGATCGAGGTCGTCGCTGCCAATCAAATCAAGATGAGTCACTCTTGCCATTAGCGCTGTTCCCAGGCCAAATACGTACGGCCTGTCAGCGCCTCCTGTCAGCAGAGCTATTCGAATTTCGCGAGCGTCTTCGGTCATTGCCGACTCCGGCGTTTTCTCAGGGTTCTCGCTCGGTATCAATGGAGCGGCTCCACAGTCTGCAAACTTCTCGCACCTTCCAATCTATACATGAGCTTGTCGTATTTTCTGAGGGTGGCGAGCTTGAACTGCGGTAAGGCCATCTGTGCTCGCTTGGCATATTCGTGGCCAAGGATCGGCACCATCCAGGCGTATTTTGGCCGCAACCTTGGCGTTTCCAAGCGGCCGCCGAGTTTTGCAGCAATAGCCTGCATTTCGGCGACAACGTCATCTCTGCCAGGATAGAAAACGTCATACCAGATTTGCATATAGGTTACGCACGCTTTGCGAACTCGTTCACTTTCCTCCAACTGCTGCAGGCACTCCATATGTTTCTTCATCGACCTAAACAGCGAGGTTTTCTTTTTGTTCGAGGTGCCGATATAACTGATGCGATTCGTATCCGTGACGCGGTAGAGAATTCCTGTCCCCGGTACGAACCGTGTTCCCTCCGACGCCGCAAGGACACGCGTGAAGTACTCTCCGTCCTGATCGTAGTGAAGGCTCTCATCCCATGGCCCTGCCGCTTCAGCAAGCTCTCGGCTAATGAGCCAAGTTGCATTCTGCATGTGTGTACCTTCAGTCATCTTGCGCAGGAGCCATTCAACGGGGGTGAGGTCCTCCCAAAAGGAATTCTTGATGAATTTGGCAGTGTGAGTACGGTGGTAAAACGGCGCCCAGGGCGAAGAGAGTAGAAGTCGTTTGCTGTCGCCATCTCGCAAAGCGGCAAGTTGCCGCTCGATCTTATCGGGGAGTAGAAGGTCGTCGGCATCTAGTTCCTGTATATAATCCCCCTGACAGAGCCGGAGGGCATGATTGACTGCCGCAGATAAGCCACGATTTTCTGTCGTATGAATCTTGATCTTTGGAATAAAAGACCTGGCTATAGCGAGCGTGTTATCGGTGGATCCATCGTTGACAACGATGATCTCTTTGTGCGGCCAAGTCTGCGCAAGGGCCGACTGTATCGCCTCACCAACCCAGGATCCGGCATTGTAAGCGGGAATGATAATACTAACGAGTGGTTTCATTGCGATTTTGTGAGAAAATCTTGGACTCCTTGAGGCCCTCGATGACGATGGTCTCGAATTGGTTGATCTCTTCAGATCCGAGCTCTTTACCGTGCGCCTCGATCCCTTGAAGAACCGGATTGTCACTCACGCCCGTCTGATAAGACTTGGCTTGCCGAATCCCGGCTGCGGAAAGAGCGTCTTGCCACGTCTCCCCGCCGGGCAGAAACTGACGGCGCTTGAGTAGTGTCCCCATAGGGCGTTATTTGCTCAGCCATTTGGCCGCTTATGCAACGGAAATCCAAGGTGAAAACAATTCGAACGGCGCGAACCTTTGTTGCAATGAATTACGAGGCTGCGGATCCCACCAAGTGGTACGAGCGGAGAAGATCTCGATTATGACCTTAGTAACCGCACAACAGTAACAAGAGTGCCTGGAATCACTTCCAATAGGAGTGTCTGTGCACTACATTGCCGATAGGCTCCGCAATTGCAATATCAACCTGTTGACTGTGGCGCGTGCGTTCGGCTTGGCGTAGTCTGAATTCGTCCTGAGCAGACTTTTCGAGCAGCGCACGCCCGGGGCTACAGGAAATTATTCCCCCATGAGGTTCTTGAGATGTCGAAACTCTTCAAGCTGTTCTTCTTCGGACTCGTTTCGTTGTCCCTTCAGGCGGTAAATGCACAGACTGTCCTGGCGAAAAGTTGCAACACTTCAGACGTGCAAACGGCGATCAACGCCGCGACAGAAGGCCAAACCGTAAACATCCCCGCAGGTACCTGCACCTGGACTAGTGGAGTGAGCCTATCAGGGAAGGGTTTGACCATCCAAGGAGCTGGCTCAGGAAGAATTGTTGCCATCAGTTCGACGACTCTTTCCAGCATTGCCACCGGACCTCAGACACTTATCGTAACCGGGACGACCATTGCGTGCTGCTCATCCAGCCTCCCATATCAGGTCGCGCCGACGTTCACAAGCGGCGAAAGCGTGACGGTCTATGAGACCGGGAACAGCCAAAACTATCTGACCGGGTCCGTGACGAGCTTCAATTCAGGCACCGGAACCCTGGTGCTGAATATCACTTCAGTTGGGGGCTCATGCGGCAACAGTTCCTCGTCCGCCTCTCCGTCGAACTGCGGACGCTGGGAGATCGCGACACAACCCTGGACGAGCATTATCAATAATTCTTCTTCCACATTATTCTCACTGACTGAGGATTCATCGGTACATACGACGCTAAGCGGCGTGCAGATTGTAGCCGGTACAGGAACAGGAGATGACGTCGACATTGTTTCAGGCGGTGGCGCAGCCATTGTCATCGAAAATGATTGGATTCGCATGAATACGAACGGCGACGTAGGGATTCATATTGGGGTGAACCGAGGTGTTGTTTCAAACATATCCTGCGATTCCACGCCATTTTCAAGAGCACCCATTTGCGTTGACCCGCAAACTTTCGACCAGACGGCGTGGAGCAAGCCAGCGTATTGGGGAGCGAACGACACCACCGGCCAAAACAATGTGTATGTGGAGACAAGTGATTTTCACGCTTTCTTGCTTTTCACTGATAACGATGAAGGCGCGCGAACCGTGTGGCGCTACAATCTGCTCGATAACGCTGGCCTCGGCGGCCATGGAGCAGATACTGGACCGTTTGGCGCGCGGACCTTCGAGTTCTATAACAACTACGGCGTGTATGAGGGATATAGCAACGACACAACCTTCCCGATGAACCAGTGGATGTTCGTCCGGGGAGGCACATTCGTATATTGGGGCAACTATCTCCCCGCATTGCAATCGCAAGACTATGGGACCAAAGCCGACCTCAACATGACCGTAATGAACTTGCAACGTAATGCAGGTCCATTGCCCTGTTGGGGCCAGAACTATACGACTCCCGGCCAATACTATTTTGCTCCGCATCAGGTCGGGATGGGTTACGTTACCGGAACGGGGTTGGCGAACTACCCTCTCAACGGAGTCACAAATTCCTCAACCTATTCCCTAGCATCCTATGGATACCCCACGCCACAGTATGTTGGAGATTCAGAACCGGCGTATATTTGGGGCAATAGCCGCCAACCACTCACGACAGTCTGGACTTCAGACTATGGCACAGGCCAAAGCGACAGCTGCACGGGGACCGTGGATAGTTCTGCAAACTATATTGTTTTAGGCCGCGACTACTTCAATGGTTCAACCGCTAAACCGGGTTACACACCATATACCTATCCGCACCCGCTTGTTCAAAGCTCGACGAGCACTGCGCCGGCGAGCCCAACACTTCTCAACGTGGTTCCAGTAGTTCAATAAACCGTAGGAACTCTATTCTAGTTGGAGAGAGCGGGTAGACCTTGCGATTGCCAAAAGACCTCAATGCTTTCAGCGTCGCAGGATTCAAAAACGGGTAAGAATTCCTCAACGTGAAGCCACTCCCTGGCGACCAAACCTCGACGACAATCGTCCGTGTAGTTGAAGCGGCCTTTAGGAGCGAGACCCTCAAGCAACTTGATGCATTCCAATCCCTCTGGACGAAATTCCGGAAGATTCACCTCAAAAGAAAGGTATGGAACTGGTTGATGGAGGCCATGAAGCACGCTAAGTTCGTGCCCTTCAACATCAATTTTCACGAAGAACGGTAATCCGTATTTCTCGATCAGTTGATCGAGAGTAACTGTGTTGACCTGGGTTTTACGAGCAAACGTCACTTTTTCATCGAATCGTGCACTGTCTGATGCAAGAGTCTCGACCCACTTTTGACTTAAGGTGTTCTTTGCAGATCCGGGCCTGTCCACCCACATGGTTTGCACTGAATTTTCGCTGCTCACAGCATTGCTAACGACGGTCAGCCGTTTCCGCCTTAAACGAAGGTGCAAGAACTTTTGCTGTAGGATCTCCCGGTTCGTTTCATCGGGCTCGACGGCGACAACGTACGCGTTGAGCCGCAGAAAGATATCGGTCTTGTAGCCAAGGTTGGCCCCAACGTCAAGAATCAGGTCGCCTTCCCTGAAGCCGCGCAGCAGATTTCGATAGAATTCCGTTTCTTTCGCCCTGTCCTCGATGATGCGCCGATCGGCAATGTGCCAATATATGTCGTAAATCCATGATGATTTCGCGCGCTGATAGAGACTCCCCATCCCGGGTATTTGTCGAACAAAATCCCTCAACTGCTGCATCGTTGATCTCCCCTCATCTCAATCGGGACGGACCAGCCTCAGTCTCCGCAGAATGTTCTTGGGTTGCAATTGTTTCGTTGTCATCGACTTGATGATCGATGAAGAGGCGATGCACCCATTCGAGAGTCATCACATTGTGAATGTCGTTTGTATAGTTTCGATCTCCCCTAAGGTGCCCCTCCACAATCGACTCCAGTCCCTTACGATCAATATAGGATCTTGAAAGGCTGCGCGAATCCAGCAACATGTTACGAACAGTTTTGGCGAGAGCATCGCGGTACCAGACGCGAAAGTGGAATGGCTTATGCCGTCCTAGAAAAAAGCGCTCCAAATGAAGCGGAGATACGGAGTGATCGAAGCGCGCCAGCCATTGGGGCATGCCCATATCATAGGCATACTCCGCCTTGAAGGAGAACTCTCGAAACGCGCGGGAGGCGGCCGAAGCGACAAAACCGCGATCGCCCACTAGTCCGCGATCGGTTGGTATTCGCAACAGATTTCGGTCGCCGTCGGCAACAAGCCTTAACGAAACGTCCCCAGCAGCGAATCCGGATCCGGGCGCCCGAAAGGCGGTTCGGACAAAGTCGTTATCGAGGAATGGCGAGCGCATGGCTACTTGCGTCTGTTCCAGAGCCTGAACTCCGTAGAGACACCATGGTGCCTGTTGAAATACAGCAAAGGAGACCGGATTGGAGCTGGCTATTCGGTTGAAGGTTTCGGTGGCGCGGTGGACATGAGTGAGAAAATCGGGGGCAAACAGTCCGGATGCCGGCTCCGCGGGTTTAAATGCACGAACTCCCCGAAGAATTTCACCACCGTAGACCCCGGTCATACGTACGGGAGCAATCCTTCGCGCCTGTTCGTTGAGATAGAGATCGGGGGCATGTGTCACGCCTATACATCCGTCGGTAAGATAAACGGCGCGCTCAGCGTAATGAGCGAATCGAGATAAGAATTCTTCTCCAGCCGTGATGACCTGATGCGACTGATTGCAGTACTGCGCAACGCGTCGTGCCTCGCGAACGTCGTGATTGTCGCGATAAATGCTACCGAAGGTGTAACACGGCAAGGTACCAGGATCTGGCTTCCGGAAAGCCATGATCATTCTTGTATCCAAGCCTCCGGTCAAGGACATCCCAATCCGTTCGGGCCCCCTGAAGTAGCGCGGTAAGTTTCGCACGAGGACTGCGCGCAGCTCCTGATAATAAGCCTCGGGGGCTAGCGGCTCCTGGTCTTCCCACTGGCCCCGGCTAAAGTAAGTCCTCTTCGAAGCGAGCATTCCGTTGGTAAATGACCAGACAGAGGCCGGAGGTAAAACGCTGATGTTCTTAAATAGAGTTCTACCCTCCAACACAGACCCGCACGACACGAATTCTCCCAGACCTTGCAAGTCTATTTGACGGAGTTCGGGGCATACAGCAAGAAGCGCCTTTGCCTCGGCCGCAAAAAAGAAGGCGTCGGCAGATTGATAGTAATGGAGCCGATGCATTCCAAAACGATCGTTGAAAATCGTGACGGTTCCGCGCTCAAGGTCAGCGACTAGTCCATGGAATTTACCGTTTAAACTTTCGGGAAACGAAGTGGACTGCCGATAAAGCTCTACGAGATACGACGCTGGGCTCAGTTCCGACTCCTCGCAGGACCCTTCCGAAGTCTTTACGGTGTCCTGCTCCGAAAAGTCTTCACCAGAAAACACAACCACAGCGCTGCCAGCCTTCTCTCGCACCGGCATTCCTTCGGAGAATGAACCGCGACGTGCAACCCATCCGACGTATACGCCCTGCGGGACGCTTGTCCAACATCCAGACGAATAGAAAGGCTCGTGGCAAAGACTGCTGATCATCCGCCTCAGCCGCGCCGCAGCCCACTCGCTTGGGCGTCTTGTAATAAGTCCAACAATGCCTGGCATTTCAGATGGAACCGTCTGTCGTTCTTGCCTTACGCGCAAACCAGTCGTTGCGGATCTTCAGCAGTCGTATCCGGATCGGCTCCGGAATGCATCTAGCAATTCCCAAGTGGAGACCGAGTTTCATCGCAAGCCTTCCCTTGAGAGTCAGTGGTATGTAATAGCGTGGCAGAAGTACTTTCTGAAAACCGTTTCGCCGCTTAAATTCTGTGAGCGAGCTCGCCGGGTCGTTATAGACATAATTGCAGTACATCAGATGAGTCATCCCGTTTCGCTCGCAGACTTCTACGGCTTTGGCAATCAGGGCGTTTCCTGGTTTCTTCTCGTAGTGCGCCGTCATGGAAAGGATCTGTATCAAGCTGAGGACTGTACCAACGGAGGTCGCGCGAATATAACCGATCAGCTCGCCTTGCAAGTAGGCACCGATAAAGACGTTCCTGTCGGCGTAGGTCGCGTGTTCGAGTTTCACTTCCCCAAAGGGCTTTTGATAATGCCAGTAAGGTCTTCCCTGCCTGATCGGAGTTTCATTGTTGATTTTGACAATACCCTCGACGAGGGCATCGTCGAAATCGACGACTTTGACTTCGACACCAAGTTTGGCCGCCTTCCTGACAGCTCTGCGGACGCCCGCGTCCGTGCGCTTGTCCCACCACTCCTGGTAGCTGACAATTGGAATTGCGGCGACGTTCTCCCACTCAATCTTGTAGTTGTACTTGGGAGTTTCATCAGGTAGCCTCTGACCAAACGTAAAGAGGTCGGCCTTCAACCCGCTCTGCTTCAGCCTCTCGAATAAAGGCCTCAGGGTCATCCATTGTCTTGCCCTGAATGAGATCTTCGTCGTGAACAACCGCTGTCAGTAGCCAGCTCCCTCTAACGATGACTTTCCTGCCTTCGACGCTAACGGAGGGGACGAGCGCTGGCTTGCCTTTTATCTTAATTTCGGTGTAGCCGATCTCCGCACCGGACGTCTTCGTCGTCTGCACGCCGGGCGCATTCTCCTGAAGTAGGGCATTCATTGAAATCTCCACTGTTCGGCAGCTCGGGCCGAACCACCGAGGACATGATTTGCGACGAGATCTTCGACCGGCGCGGCGGTATGCAAGCGTTTGCGAACGGGCGCTGGAACGCTGATCGCCGTCATCAGGAACATGATGAACAGAAGGCCTCGTTCGAATCCGACTTCAGACATGTTATAGAAAAGCAACGTTAACCAAGTCGCCATACCCAGAATCGGCAGTTTGGACGAAGGTGTCCATCTTCTACATATCGACCTGTAACTTGCAATCAGGAATCCAATAAGAAGCGCGACTCCTATGAAGCCCAGATCGAGGTAAACCTGAAGATAGCCATTATGCGCCTCATTGATGTGGCCCAGCCCCGCGTTGTTCCAGAAATACTCGAGGCGAGGACCCAGCCAAAAGCTTTGATACCCGGTTCCGACTAACGGATTTGTGTGCATGCCAAGAAGGAACGCCCAAATCTTTGTTCTGTCGGTCAGAGTTGGATCCTTGCCAACCGCCTGCGCCATTGAGCCGTTCATGCCCAATCCGAAACTCAAAATCAGGTAGACAACGAACGCGAATGGAATCAGGCTCTTCAGGAGATTCGGGCGCCGTTTAAGAAATTTGCTGCTCGCCGCCAGAACGACCAGGCAGCCCATTGCAGAGCAGACATCGGCAGTGGTGCTTGCCGCAAGGTGGAGAACCCAAACCGTCATGACGAGGAAGATCATGTCGACGAGAAGAACCCGTTTTGTCCGTATCTCTTTGCGCCGGGGCCAGCGGCTCGCAAGATCCCAAAAGAAGTAAACAGTGCTCACCAGGCAAAGGAGGCCAAGCAGATTCTTGCCTGTCGTAGGGCCCACAAACATCCGATTCCCGTTCCAATCATTGTACTGCATCCCGATTTCAGGAAAGTACTTGAAGAGTAGAATGGAAAGTGGAATCAAGATGTAACTCAGACGGCGCAGAACCGTCGAAATGGCCTCCTCAGGTCTGCGGTCAGTCAGTGGAATCAATATCGCCAGATACGGGCCAAGGTCTCGAACCCAGCGTTTGAAAGTTACAAACGGGAAGTCGGACCAGACAACGCTGATGAGAGCGAAAAGAAGAAATGTGAATAACGCCCTATTGCGTCCGACAAAATGCCACCAATCGAAGGAGCGCGCTAACAGAATACAGGCAGCTAAAAGAATTAGGACCAAGAATACTATCCGATCGAAAGGATTCCCTTCTTCGTAGGCTTGCGCTCCTGACGAGACCCCCACACCTATCCATTGAGAAGGTAAGCGTGAACCTTCAATAAACATCCAGACGACCGGTACCCATAAGGTGATCGAGGTCTTCTTCTCTTTAGCCGGATCAAAGATGAAGAGCGCCAAAAGAAGGACTAGCCAAATGATTAACGCAAGAATGGGAGGCATTTAATGAGTTTAACCGCGTTCCTTTTAAAACCTGATTTTCATCACGCGAGTTGTGTTTGAAGGCTGGTTTCTTCATTACCAGGGCCGATGCAGACTTGGCCGAACACTGCATCCATGATTCTCGCGGTGAGCAGAATTTCTCGATAGGGAATCGGAACATCGGCGCCCTCGCGAATTGACCGGTAGAAGCTCTCGATCAGGTATTTCAGCCCTGTGTCCATATGGAAGTCGCGCCTGAGGAAAAATCCAAGATTTCTTTTAAGTTCACCCAACTGCTGTTTAGCAGACACAATAGGTGGAATGAAGTAGTCGGCATAGCTTTTGAACTTGTCGCCTCGCAAGCGCAGCACTATTTCATGATTCTGATCGAGAATGATACCGTTCTTCGGACCAAAGATACGGAATTCCTGAAGGTATGGCTTCATCTGGGTCGAGAAGGTGAAGTAGGCAGTCGTGCGATCATTCTCGGAGATGATAACCCGCAACTCGTCGACGATCTCCGATTCGCCGATCTCCTTCAAAAGTGGGCTTGAAAAGCCATGCGCAATGACTCGAGGGTTGTCGGTAACCAGGAACTCTGCTATCCGCGCAATTCCATGGCTGATGACATTCTGTAACAATTGACCTGGCAGGCTGCGCACCCAATGCCGTTTATCGCCAAGCAGGGCACGTGCGTAATTGGGATCGCCAAGGTCGTAACCGTAATAACTCTCCATGTGCACCGGCTGGCCGCCCAAATATCCGCTTGCCACGAGGGCCCGCATGCGTCGAGCCGCATGGCTGAACTGATAGTTATGGCCCGCAGTGAGCCTCAGGCCTTTTGCTATCGCCAAGTCTACGAGTCTCTGCGCTTCGTCTGCATTAATCGTGAATGGCTTCTCGACATAGACATTGCAATTCTGCTCGAGGCAGAATTTTGCAATCTCGAAGTGGCTGGCTGGAGGAGTGGTAATATGCACAACATCAGGCTGCCCTTCGCTCAGAAGCTGCGTGTAGTCGGTGTAGTACTTTTTCACCGGGAATCGCTCAAAGAGTTGCATTGCCATGAGCGGCTCGCGATCGCAGGCGCCTACGATTTCACACCCGCCGATCCGATGGATGTGCGCGGCGTGGGCGTCGGCAATTTTTCCGCACCCGATGATGCCGACCCTAAGCATGCTGACCGCCTTTTGCGCAACTCCTGAAGTAGCGCTGCATGGCCTCGGCCGTGGGCACCCTAGGCAACCATCCGAGGCGCATCTTCAGCTTTTGGTTCGAGTAGCGGGTGGCTCTCCACTCAGAGAACCAGCGCCGGCGGTTGAACACAGGAGGCAACTGTCCTTGCGACCACTTCGAGTATTTCTCCCAAAGCGCGCAAATAACGCAGCTTCCAATGTGGGGAACATAGATCGAGCGAAACGTACGAATATTCTTCTTGTATTGCCGCAGGAACTTACGGCTTGATGGCAGGTCATCGTCGACGACGTTAAAGGTTTCGCCGTCAACGCCCTTCGTTAAACCGGCCATCGCGATCGCATCGGCGCAATTATCAACATAAGTAAAGGGAACCCGATTGGAGCCGCCGAAGTGAAGGAAGATGCCGAATGTGCCGAGACCGACTCGCCCGGTAATCTCAGATTTTCCGCCGCCGTAGACACTGCCCGGGCGAAGAATCACATAAGGGATGCCGTGGTTCTTGCTGTATTCCCTTACGATGCGCTCCTGCCGGACCTTTGCAAAGCAGTAGGCGTCTCCACCTTGCGACGGATCCTCTTCGATCGGGCACGACTCGTCCAGCAGTGATGATGACTGCCGGTTGGTATAGACGGCGAACGAGCTTACGAGAACAAATCTCCGAAGATGCGCGCTCCGCAGGCTCGCTTCGAGTAAGTTTCTTGTGGTAACCACTGAGTTCATGAAGGCGTCAGGATAAGACTTCTCGCCGGTTCCGGCTGCCAGATGGAAGATGAGAGAGACGTCTTGACAAGCGGCTTCACAATCCTTTGGCGAAAGCAGATTGCCCTTGAATACCTCGACCTGCGAATGGCTGTCGGCAAGCTGCTGCAGTCGGGTTTCATTGCCGGATTTCCTTGTAAAACAAACGAGGTTCTCAAATCCAAGCCGCAACAAGGACTCGACCACGGCGAATCCGATAAAACCTGCCGCACCGGTAATCAGGATGCGATCACCCGGAGACACAATGCCCTGTTGGCCAAGGTGCGATTCTGAGGGCTGGTCTGACACAGCATGAGCCGTTGGCACGGGGTTGACTTCTCCGTCTGAAATCATTGGACACTTCTCGTTGATATGCCGCAGTTGATGGCTGAGGTGGCGATTGCGTCTTTTGACATCTTGGAGTCGCTCTGCTCAGTTGTCGGCTGTTCGGGCGCATTGTGGACTCGGACGACAAGCCCAGGGATTGGTTCTTGCCGTTTGACTGGTTGCTTGATGAAAGGCACGATCTTCCCCGCATCATTCTGAACAAAAGTGACCGAACGGCGCATGCGGAACCAGGATGCGACCTGACCCGCAGTTGCAAACCATGCGCCCTTTTCTTTCAGATCGCCCAAAAGCGAAGCGTAGGCCACATCCCAATTCCTCTCTGGCGCTAGACTGCGATCATGCCAGTTGATAGTGAGGCAGCCTCCATAGCGTACGGTTGAGTCGACTAATGGCTTGAGTCGAACCGCCGCCTGGGGTTGCGTCAGATTCAGATAGGCGGGATAGAAAAGTGCGGTATCCATAATATGAAGGGGTAGCTCCAGAAGGCGACTTGCATTGAGTGGTTTATATGCCTGAGTTGTGCCGGCTTTGAAACCAACTGTCTCTCGATAGCCGAACGTTGAATCGTATTCAACTCCGATGTCTTCGAGAGCCACTGTGGAGTCATTGTCAAAATAGAGCCAGTGCATTCGCGCGCCAATGGTCTGGCTTCCGGTTACCGAGCTTACCTCCTGTAACTCAAGGCGTCCTTTCGCCGGGTCAACCCAAGCGTCGATTCCGTGCAGTCCGATCTCGTTGCCAGCGGCAAGAATTTCGCGCAAACTGCATGCGATGTCCTTCGCGCCGTAGCGAGCCCCCCGACTCTTCGGAGCGCATCCGCTCTCTTCCCATCCCGGTCGACCCGCAAATGGAATCACAAACCAAGTGGACGGAAGCGATCCCTCGAGCTTGCGATAGCGATCGGCAAATCCACTCCAGAAATCCTTCGCGGCGCCGAAATAAACAAAGGGCAGCCTCAGTGCCGCAGCCCAGTTCCTGAGCATCGCTCGCCACGAAGTGCGGCCACCCAGAAAACCGATAAGAGAGCCAAGTGTGGCGCGATAGACAAATCCAACTGCTGTGTGATCCCACTTGTGGATGGCAATTTCCGGGTGATCTATGTCGTGTGTCAAGCACGCGATAAACCTGTATCCCTCAGGAGTAGGAGGAATTTCAGCCAGTTCCACGCCATTCGATACAATCAGTTCCCTTAGCAGGCCGATATGAGCGTCGAGCGTAGGAATCTGTGCGTAGGTTGCCGGTTGACCCTTGGTGAGTAGGGTCCTAATCTCGGCGAAAAGGTCATAGCCGACACGTATCCTCGTCCTACCTCCAACTTTCCGCTGAAGGATCGACGTCTCGTTCGAACTTCCAGGAAATGGGTTGCCAACGGCTTCATCGGCAAATGTAACGAGGTCTCCATAGACTGGAATCTGCTCGCCGCGGAACTTGAGAAGGCTTCCTTCTGCGCGGGGTCCAACCTGAAGCCCGCCGGCTTGGTCGCCTGCCAACTCATGGCCGGCGTACTGCAATGCAAGCTTTGCCGAACAATCGCTGAACTCTTCATCTGATGAGATCAGGAGAACGTCGTAGTCTCTGCCTGCGCAGAACCAGTCCCAAGGTGTCTTAAATAATTCGAAGAATTCCGCGACGACATCGTGGTCCTCCGCCTTCGCGACAACGCCGATCACAGAATGCCCCGAATCATTCGATTGCCAATTCTCTTTGACTCCACCTTTGTCGTCCGACCGACTATGCCAATGCGCGAAGAACCAAGCTGACCAAGGTCTCCCTTTCCTGCTGCCAGGTGTGCGCCCGGTACACGGCTTGTCCGAACTCGGCAACCTGGATTGCCTGTTTGGGGTCAGATGCGACCTTTACGATTGTAGAGGCCAAATCGCCGGCGTCGCCGGGATTGAAGAAGAAGAGCGTGTTCGGCTCGAAGTAATCGCGAATGCCGAGCGTTGTAGGGGCGATAACCGGCTTTCCGAGAGCCAAGTACTCAAAGATTCGTGTGGGCGTATTGATTTCGGTGAACGAATTGAGCGGATTAGGAATCACTCCGACATCGCATGCTTCGATCTCTCCTACGAGTGCTTCGAGGGTTTTCGGTCCAAGATAACGAACCTTGCTCTCGAGGCCGAGCGTTTTGACCTTGTCGAGCATCTGCTCCAGATAAGGTGTGTTCTTACCGAAAACCCGGAGCTCGGCCAGTGGAAGAGTATCCTGCAAAAGTGCCAACGCGTCGATGGCCAGTCCCAGGCCATTTCTTTCCACAAGCGAGCCGTGGTACATAATCCTGATCGGCGCATTTGGATCGCGGGTTGCATAACTGTTTGCTGGCCGATAAGGAAAGATCGCCTCGGCGGGCGCATTCATCACAACGCCAATCTTCTCCGGCTTGCAGGAGCGACTGGAGAAGATTCGCTTGCACGCCACGTTAACCGTAATGATCTGATCGGCGAGAGAGATGCTCCATTTTTCCAGCCAGCGAAGAATCCTTACCGGCAGACTGTTTTCGCCCTTTCCGAAAATCGTCTGCATTAACTCCGGCATGGGGTCGTGCTGGTCGAGAATGACCTTTGCGCCCAACAGCTTGGGAATGACAGCACAGGCCACGAGAACGTCGGGCATGTTGTGCACATAGACCAAGTCATACCGCTTGTGGAGCGAGCGCCATGCCAGGATAGCAGCGGAAACTGCAATGAAGGCAAAGTACTGATACGCGTAAGAAACGGCTCCCCCGCGGAAATGCCGGATGGGAATCCGGGTGATCTGCAAATTGCCTGATGTCTCTTTTTTCTTTGACTTTTCTTCGTATTCGCAGATCAGATCAATGCGCATTCCCTCTTCAAGAAGCGCGGCGACGGCACGTCGCGGGCGCGGATCAAATGGATACTGAGAAAACACGACCATCCCGGCCCGCTTGCCAGCCAAGCGTGAGCCGGAGCCAAGTGCGGGTTGGGCGATCGGGGGCGCGGGTTGAGGGGGCCGCACCGCGGAGGAGTTCGGCAAAGTGTCTATGTTGGAGTTCATCTCGATCTTCTAAACAACGATCCGCTCGTCGGGCGCAACGACTGCTTTGGCGCGCGCTTCTCTTTCGATTTTCCTCTCGTTGGAAGTGCAGATCGCGTCCAACAGATCGGACTTTGTGAACTTGCGCAGAATCTCGATATTCGGCATCACGCAATGGCCACCGATGACGCCGGGGAAGTATCTTACTGGCGGGAAGAACTTGATCTCATCGTAGAACGAGATGATCTCTTCATAGTTGGTTCCTGTGTGATCGCAGTAGCGCTCGATCTCCTGCGCCCACGCGATTAAGAGTCCGAAGTAAGTCGTCTCGGTGAGCTTAGCCAGCCTCGGTCGCCTCCGGTGAAGACAGAACTTTCGCGGTCATGCCGAGAGATTCGAAATGCGCGGCCGCCAATTGGCCGAGCGCAGGAGTCGTGGCCCCAACAAACTTGGTGTACTTGCCGATCTCCTCTAGCATCCGAGCGTGTTTGCCCCTCACTGGGCTGTTCACCACGTCGCTGCCTGTTCGTTCTGCGACCAGCCGCGTAGTTCCCACCGCGACGGTGCTGTTGATGACTGTCACTTTGGGCTTAAACTGCTCGATATACCGTGCCGTCACGCCGACGAAATCTTCGATCTGGAACGGGTAGCAGACGTGCAGGACATCCGGTTGCTCATACGGGTCGAGCAATGGTGCGATGTCCACGCCGACCGTGTGATGGTATCTAGAAGCAAGTTCGAACAGGGGTCTTCCGACCTCTCCGAGCCCAACTACAATTACGTGCTGCTTGGCTGTCACTTTCTTGGTCCCCCTTGGATGTTTGCTGTCTGGTTGACCCTGGAGTTGCCCATGGTTCCTTGTGCGACGAGACTCGTTGCCGGGCGATGCTTGCCATAGGCGGGTGATTACTTCCGTTGCGATCAAGTCAATCTGGCGAGACTTTGCAATCCTGCTTAAACAGCTTGTTGAGCGACTGGTACGAAAGTCTTCGAGCTGTCCGCTTCCGCGTGAGAGGTCTTTGAAGTAAAGACGCGTATTTCGTTGGCAACGCGGGCTTGCTGCTCGGTTGTAAGTTGCGGGAACATCGGAAGCGATACGATCTCAAGCGCCACCCGCGAGGCCACCGGAAGATCCTCGTGTGTGTAGTTAAGAAAAGCGTAGGGCTTTTGAAGGTGCAGCGGAATCGGATAGTGAATTCCGGTGCCGATGCCTTTGCTTTTCAGGTCTTCGATCAGACCATCGCGATTTCCGGTGCGAATTACATAAAGGTGATAAACGGCGCGCGACCATGCCGGTTCAAAAGGCACGATCAACGCCCGATTCTGCGAAAGCAGCCGGTTATACTCCGCAGCTCGATCACGGCGGAGGTGGTTCCATTCCTCGAGGTACGGCAGTTTTGCATGCAGAAAACCTGCCTGAATTGAATCCAGCCGCCCGTTATATCCCTCGACGTCATGCACGTACTTCTTCGCTTGCCCATGATCTCGAAGCATCCGGATGGCTGCGGCTATCGCCGGATCGTTGGTCGTCGCGGCGCCCCCCTCCCCACATGCGCCCAGGTTCTTCCCGGGATAAAAACTGAAAGCGGCCGCGCGCCCCATCGTGCCGGCCCTCATCCAGCGATTGCTCCGCTTGGAAAAATACTCTGCGCCGTGCGCCTGGCAGGCGTCTTCAACCACGAATAGCCCGTACTTGTCGGCCAGGTTCAGGATCGCATCCATATCGGCCATCTGCCCATAGAGGTGCACCGGCACTACGGCGGTGACCGGCCTGCCGCTCCGGAGACTGACGAGCTTTCCTGCGCTGTTGCGGATGCACTGCTTCTCCAGGAAGCGTTCGAGCATCGGCACCGACATGTTGTAGGTTTGCTCATCGACGTCAACAAACTCCGGTATCGCGCGCGCCTGAGAGATTGCCTCCGAAGTGGCAATGAATGTATTGGGCACGGTTACGACGACGTCGCCGGGGCCTACGCCGCAAGCCATCAGCGCAAAGCGAAGCGCGTCGGTTCCGCTGCTGACGGCTACGGAGTAATCCACGGCACAGAATTCCGCAAAGGACTTTTCGAATTCAGCAACCATGGGCCCGCCGACAAATCCTGCTGTATGCAGCGACCGGCGGAAAACGTCGGTCAGCTTCTGCTCCAGTTCTACATGTGGAGTCACGAGATCAAGGAACGGGATTTGATTAGCTTCTGACATTTGTATCCTCTCGTTGCGCTTCGATCGAGCGCAGAACCCTGGCCGGGTTTCCAGCCACGATCGTATTGGGCGGTACATCTTTGGTCACGACGCTTCCAGCGCCAACAATTGCGTTCTCACCAACACTTAGATTGCACAGAAGTGTGACGCCCGAGCCGATCGACGCGCCCTTGCGCACCACCGTAGGCCGGACGTCCCAATCAACGCCGGTTTGTAACGTTCCATCGCTGTTCGTGGACCGCGGGTAAGTATCATTGGTAAACGTCACTCCGTGACCAATGAAGACGTTGTCTTCGATGTCTACGCCCTCGCAAATGAAGGTGTGACTCGATACTTTGCAGCGTTTCCCGACCCGCGCATTCTTCTGGATTTCAACGAATGCACCGATCTTGGTCTCATCTCCGATCTCGCATCCGTAGAGATTGATAAACTTCGAAAGCTTGACGTTGGCGCCCAGCTTCACGTCTGCCGCAACTGATGTGAACTCGCTCATAGGCGGACAAACGCTCCTTTCTTGTTCAGCGACTGGCTGGCGGCCTCGAGCATCCTGACAACCCGCAATCCCGCCTGTCCGTTGTTAAATGGCTCTTGCCCGGTCGAAATGCAATCCACGAAATAGGTAAGCTCCTGGCGCAGGGCTTCAACCTGCTCCAGCTGCGGCGACCACATGTCTCCGGAGCGATAACTGACAAGCAGGTCGTAAACACCTTCCCGGCTCGTAATCTTGACTCCTTTGTCGTAGACCTTCACTTTCTCGTCAGCCTCAAGATCGTTCCACACGATCATTCGCTTCTCGCCGCCAATCAATGTGGTCCTCACCTTAACCGGAGATAGCCAGTTCACATTGATGTGGGCAATGATCTTATCGGGAAAGTAGATCGTCATGAATGCCACGTCTTCATGGCCATTCAGATGCCCTTGGCCCGTCGCGACAACCGCTTCGGGGCTGGCTTTGATGAGGTGATCCATGATGGAAAGGTCGTGCGGCGCAAGGTCCCACAGTACATTGACGTCGTGCTGAAAGAGGCCGAGATTCACGCGGGTTGAGTCGTAGTAATAAAGATTTCCCAGCGCGCCCTCGTTGATCAGCTGTCCGATGCGCCTTACAGCTCCCGTAAAGAGAAAGGTGTGGTCGACCATCACTTTCAGGTTCTTCTGTTCCGCAAGGTTGACCAGTTCCTCCCCTTGGGCGACCGTACTGGTAAACGGCTTTTCGACAAAGACGTGTTTGCCATTTTCCAGTGCGGCTTTGGTCAGTTCGTAATGTGTCCAAACTGGCGAAACAACTGCCACCGCATCGATGTCGGGTGACGTAATCACTTCCATTGCGCTTGCCGTTACAGTTGCACCCGGATAGGCTTTGCGGGCGCGTGCTTGTGCAGCCGGACTCATATCTGAAATCGCCCGCACGACGGACCCTTCAAGGCCGGCGAGGTTTCTGACGACATTCGGGCCCCAGTAGCCGTATCCAATTACGCCGAAATTCATGGCTTTCTTACTCCTTCCGCAACTTTAGCGATGCCGAGGACTCTCAAGAACAGCCAGAGTCCGTGGTGTTCGCTCGAAGCGTGTTTCCTTGTGAAAGGCGGATTCTCTCAGGCAGGCGCCTGAGGAAGCTTCCTGAACCCAACCCTGAACGAGGGGTGAGCGATGCATTGCACATCGATTCCCAGATCTAGGGCACGTGAAATTCGGACTCAGTATGCTCCGGAACCGCGAATGACTGCGCCCGGGGTTCGCAGCAGGATTTTCAAGTCCAGCATCGGCGTCCATGTTGATGCGTAGCGAAGATCGAGGCGCACCATTTCGTCAAACCGAACGCTGCTGCGGCCCATCACCTGCCATAGGCCAGTAATCCCGGGCTTCACCGCCAGGAGGCGATGCCTGTGCCACGTCTGGTAGGCGGCCAATTCGTAGGGAATCGGAGGGCGCGGACCTACCAGCGACATTTCGCCTTTCAACACATTGATAAACTGCGGAAGCTCATCGAGACTGGTCCTCCGCAGAATCTTGCCCACGCGCGTGATTCTTTTATCGTTGGTAAGTTTATATACACCTTCGCCGGTCTCTTTTGGCGCAGTCTCGTCGCCCCTGCTGGCAATCAGCCGCGTGACATAATCCTTGTGCACGTTGCTGTCGTTGTTCACAAACATGGAGCGAAACTTGAGAAAAGTGAAGGTCTGACCGTAGCGGCCAACCCTTTGCTGGCGATAAAAAACAGGTCCCCTGGAAGAAAGTTTGATAGCGAGAGCGATCACGAAGAATAGCGGCGCGAACAGAATCAGCATGATTGAGCTTCCGACAATATCGACAGTGCGCTTGACAATCAGAACAGAGCGCTGAACTTTGTCATTGCTTGCCAGGTCGGGATAGAGAGCGGCATTTGTCGGCGGGCCTGGCTTTTCATGATCCCAGTCGTCAGGGAAAAGGTGGAAAGAGATCCTCACCCTATTGAACTCGTCGGCTGTTAGTTCCTCCTGCAGCGCGGCGCTCACTTTGGCCAGAAATGTATCGAGGACTGCCCGTTTGTCATTCACGATGAGGCCAGTGAACATGGTGCCGATGATGGCATCATCTTTGTACCAGCCGACCAGGTCTGTGTCTCTGCTGGCAGAGAGCAATGCAGCCGCGACACGTTTCAGCGTCGTGGCGCTCTTTTTGGGGCCCCGATCGCCTGCGGCCTCGAGCAACATGAGGACAAAGGGGGCCTTCGAACGCTCAGTGCGTTTGCGTTCAATAGCGATCATCCGCCTGAATGTGGCTTCGTCGAGAGGGGTGCGCTGGACGATGGACGCGGTTTCAAGAAGGGGATCAGCCGCGTTCGACGCTTTTTGTTGGTTGGATTGGGTCACGGCAAACTCCTGTTGCACCGCCGGCTTGTGAGGTCGAGCGGCGTGTACGGCATTCTCAGCGCACGGAATAGTTAAGAAGATACTGACGAGCGTTCATAGTAACCGCTATAGGTTGACGCAACGGCGCCATTCACGAGCGCACCGAGCAGTTTTTGCGGATCTAGTGCTTCGAGTCCCTTTTGCAACTGGCGCTTCTCCGTCGTCCCCTGACGCGTAATGAGAAGGATTCCGTCAACCATGCGCATCCAGATGCTTGTGTCTGCCAAGGGAAGAACGGGTGGCGAATCGATAATAATCCAATCGAAGTTCGCAGTGAGCCGCTCCACCAAAACCTTGAGTTCATGCGATTGCAGAAGTTCAAGCGGGTTGCTCGGAGACCGTCCTGCAGGAAGAATCCAACATCCCGCATCCTCGAGACGGTAAATCCCGGGAAACTGGCGCCCACCGTCTTTCACGCAATCTGAGATACCTGCGGTGGCCTCGGTTCCAAACATTTGCATCAGTGAAGGACGCCGCAGGTCACCCTCCAACAGCAACGTCCTCTCGCCAGCCGTCTGAGAAAGAACGCATGCGAGATTGGCAGAGATCGTGCTCTTGCCCTCCTGCGGAATAGTGCTCGTGATCAGGACAGTCTTTAGCGGCCGGATCTGGCGAAGGTCCCTTAAGCGGACTCCCAGCAATCGAATCGCTTCGGCAGTCGGACTCTCTCGATCGGTCAGGCACACCAGCCGACTCTGCGAGACAAGTGAAATCTTGAGCACAGGGGCGTTTTCCAACAGTTCTGACCGGCTTGTTTTCGACGGACCTTTCGTGACACTTGTTGCCGGCACTCCATCCACAATCGAGGCTTCGACCGCGACAAGGCCGAGCTTATCCCCGTCACCCGCTTGCGCCAAATCGACTTCGACGCTGGCGCCATTGGCCTCCCATTTCTCCGCAGCCCGGCGTTCGGCACGGCGCAATAGATCGGGGCCCTGAGGCAGGGCGGAGGCGTCCTCCCCGGATCGCTCACTTTCCAGGCGCTGTAACGCATCAAAAATTCGGCTCATTTAGGTTACCTCTCACCGCATGCTCTGGATTGAGCCGCCTAGGAAGGCTGCTGCACAGGCACAAAAGCTTCAAGACGGAATTCGGTCGCCACATCTTCAATCATTCGCGCGGTCACCGTTGGAGACTGTTTGGCGTAGGCACTGATCAGCGCGTTTTCACAGATGGTGTTGATGAGACGAGGAAAACCCCGTGAATAGGAGTACACCTGTTCAATGGCCTGCGCCGAGAAGATCGGCGGTTGACTCGAGTCCGCTCCGGCGATCCGCAGGCGCTGCTCGATATACTCCTGGGTTTGCTTGGCACTTAGGGCTCCAAGCTGCGTTCTGAGAGCAATGCGCTGCTTCAATTGTCTCAGTTCGATGGAATCCAGTTTCTTGTCAAGCTCCGGCTGACCTGCCAGAACGATCTGTACCAGCTTGTCTTCTGCTGTTTCGAGGTTAGAAAGGAGGCGGAGTTCCTCTAATGTGTCGGCGGACAAATCATGAGCTTCGTCGACAATCACCACACTTGTCAACTGTTTTGAACCACGCGCCACGAGAAACTTGCTCAGGTCGAGCAGGAGTTCGCATTTGTTCTTCCCCGAAGCCGACAACCCGAAATCGGATAAAACATATTGCAAAAAGTCGGTGGGAGAGAGCCTGCTATTAAACAGGTAAGCGTAGGCTATATCCTTACTGTTTTCCAGCAGCCGCAAAAGACACCGAAGCAGCAATGTCTTACCGGTTCCGACTTCTCCGGTGACCACGACAAATCCTTTGTGCCGGCGCACGCCATAGTAAAGCGCGGCGAGTGCCTCATTGTGCCGGGGCGTCGGCACAAAGCAATGGGGGTCCGGAGTCAGATCGAACGGGTTACGCTTGAGATGAAAAAAGGCTTTGTACATTCAGAATCAGGCCTAACTATGAAGAAAAGTGAAAATGGAGCCAGCGAGGATCGCGCCCACCACAATGACCGATGAAGCCCACCCGAACACCAGTTTCTTTCTTGCTCTCTGTTCGTCTGCTGCACTCACAATCTCGGGTATTTCTGAGATCACTGGAATTGGCAAAAGCGACTTGATTTCCTTTTCGGCGTGCAGGCGATCGTCCATAAATTCAAGTCCTCCCGCTACAAGACAGCCCAAACCCAAGCCAACAGCGAGTCCGAGCGCACAGAACTTGAGCCGGTTCGGGAAGTCTGGCCTGGAAGGCAAACTGGGAGGATCCAGCATCGTAAAGCGCTCGCCCTGCTGCATCTCCTCCATGCTGGTCGCCATCTCCGATTCATCTTTCTTTTTGAGAAGGTCATCGTAGTTTGCCTTGGATTGCTCGTAGCCGCGATTCAAATCATCCAACTGCTGCTCGGTCGCCGGTTCTGCGTTCAATCGGCCCTGATAGTCGCCGATTCTGGCCTTCAGACTGGCAATCGCGCCTTCCCGATTCTGGATCTCCAACTGGTTGGCCTGCAGTTGGCTCTGAGTCTGCTGCGCCGGACCGGTAAGAGTCGGGTCAGTCATGGCGGAACTATCACCTGGCGGCCTCGTTTCTCTGCTCCTCTTGGATGCGGCAACAAGATTGTCCCTAACGACTTCCAATTTCGCGATCTGGTTCTTCGTATTTTGTACATCTGGGTAGTTATCCGTGTAACGAGAACTGAGATCGGCGAGCTGTGCCCTCAACTTTTCGAGTTGGGCGTCGACAGCCGTCAGATCGGTTGGCGTCGATGTGCCATCCCCTCCAGCGCCAGTTGGGCGGGCGCGGCTCAGAGTATTTCTTTCTTGCTCGAGCAGGGCCTGGAGGTAGACTCGCTGTTGTTTCGCGGTATTCAGCGCATCCTCCTCGCTTTGAAGTTGCGACGTCAGACCAGCCAGGATTTGAAGATTACTTTGTTCCTGTGTGGGCAGAGCGCCTTCGTGCCCTCCTTCGAACTCTCGCACCTTCGCCTCCTGTTGAGCGAGGGCCTGACGGGCATCTTCCAATTGCTTTTCGAGGAAATCTGTCGTTCCTTCCGACTCCTGCTGGCGCACCTTTAGGTTCTCGCTGATGAAAAGCTGCGTAAGCTGAGCCGTGACTTGTTGAGCCAACCGCGGATTGCGAGCCGAGTAAGAGATAGTAAACGCCGAAATATCCTGCCTTTGCGGGTCCCGCACCAACTCGACGCCAATGTCCTTGCGCAGGTTGGCAATCTTTTGATCGTCGGTCAAGCCTCTCTGATCACCCTCGTACAAGTGAAGGCTGTGAATGATGAGAAGAAGGCGCGTCCGGCTCAGGATTTGCTCGCTCATGCTGGCCAAACGTGATTGCAAATCGTCGTTGATATTTGGTGCCACATAATTCTGTGGCATTGTGGGCTGCTCCACTAAGATGGTCGTGCTCGATTTGTAGCGCGACGGCAGGATCCAACTGGCGCCCCAGACTGCGAACCACCCAAGAAACAAGATCAGCAAAAACTGTGGATGCCGGCGACGGACAATCCCGGCGAGGCGCTGGATGTCGAGCCCTTCTGATTCCTGCTCTTCAATGACTTCCGGCATGATTATCTCCCCAGAGGCCTTCTAAATTGATAGCTGACGGTGAGGGACTCGCGATTGCTGTCCGGATCGGCATTGATCACGGCAATGCCATTGTAGGTTTCGTGCAAGTGTTGATATTGGAAACCTGCATTGAAATGTTCGCCGATGGAATGCTGGAGCAAACCTCCTGCTGTAAGCGTGTTCCCACTTTGGAGTGATGAAAAAGATGCTGGCGTCACGGAACTGATGCTCGCATAGCCAACTGACAATCCCCAAGTCCATGTGCGTGCAAGTTTCCAGCCTCCGGATGCAGAAATGCTATCCGAATTGTAAGCGCCAAGCAGGCCGCCTCCAGCCGTAACTGTGCGCGAAAAACTTGCTGCAGCATTGCCACGGCTTCCTTGCCATCCGACGCTTGCAACAACAGATGGCGACCACTCGATCGTGGCTGGATATTCCGTTGCGGTGTTGTCAACATGCTGTATGCCTGCAGAGACTGAAGCGGAAAACGCCTGGCTGAAATAGATGGTGTAGAACGGCAGCAGAGTGTGCGTCTGAGTTTCGCTCACTCCGCTTACGGGATAAGCCAGGACCCGGCCGTATTGGTATGTCAAACCCAAATACTGCGCGCGTGACAAGCGCCGATTGTAAAAAACTTGACCTGCGCTCGCATTCGAATTGTAAAGGCCTGTCGTCTCTGCGGGATTTGGAAGCTCAAAGTTGGTGAATGACCCTCCCCCACCGATCATTGCATTCGGCGCGAATTGATAGCTCAAAACGCCATTGACGGTGTTGATCATCTGCTCTGCGAATGGTGCGATGGCTGTCGGCGTAGGCGTCAGTGTGGATCCGGAAATCGGGTTTGAGAACAAATAGTTCGAATCATAGACATTCGAGGTTCTGGTGAAGCTATCCTGGGCGCTTACGGCCACTCGGGGACTGAATCGGTATTGAAATGCAGCGGAGGCATTGTGATCCACCGTATCGAGGGAGGTGGTTGGCTCGTAGAAAGTAAAGCTTGGGCTGTACGTTAATTGCTCTTTCTGGCGCGGTGCCGAGTGATCGAGCGAAACACTCGGAAGAATCGAGTAGGTGACGTCACTGACGGGAGTGGAAGCGGAGTTTGGGAGCACGTTATCGATATAAGCTGGGGTCACGGCCACATTGGCCGCCAGATAATTTGATCGCGCATCTGAGCCCGCAGTATTGGCGTATGGCATACCACTCACTGGTGGAGGTGTCATCATCTCGCTCTCATCAAGAGAGCCTCCCGCGTTCCCCGTCGCGCTTGGTTCCACTTGAGCCATAGCGGGGATTGTCGCAAGGGGCACGATGAGCACGAGGAATGCGAGAAGAAACGGAGTCCTTGGGAGCATAAACCGCACCTTACGGCACGACGATGGTGTCATTTGGCAAAAGCTTGATGTTTTGCGCCGTGTTCTTTTCCTTAATGAACTTATCGTAGTTAAAGTTAAATCGTTGCTCGATTCCCGCGGAGTTCTGGCGCAGGAGGTACACGCCTTTCTTTTTGGCGAAGTCTTTAAATCCACCTGCAACTGCGATGGCGTCAACGATTGTCGTCCCAGCAGTAAGTGGATAAGATCCCGGTTTTCCAACTTGACCAAGAATATTGAATTTTTGGCTATTAATCTGTTCAACGATCACGGCTACTTGCGGATTCGTAATGTAATCCTTCAGCCTCGCCGAGATATCTTCCTCCAGTTGCATCGGCGTCCGCCCGGCAGCTTGAACATCGCCAATCAGAGGTAGGGAGATCTTTCCGTCGGAACGAACTGGAATCGATCGGGTGATCTCCGGCTCTTTCCATACGTTGATAGCCAAAACATCGTTAGGGCCGATGATGTACGCTGCTTCGGATCGTGTGCTTCCGCCTGGAAGATTAGTTGAATCGGTTGGTGCAGTCGTCCCAGGGGGTGTGGCTACGCCATCATTTTGCTGAGAGGCCGCAACCTGGCACTGGAGCGCGCCGAAGAAGGCGACGGTAAACAGAAAGCAAATTCGCAGCGCGCGACGGCCCCAGACTGTCATATCGGTCCTCGCCAAAAAGACGGAAGTGCTTGGAGTCGTATGCGCACCGTGATTTTGGATATTGTTTTTCGTGATCATTTCAAGCCAATTCAATTCTAGAGCCTGGGCTTCAATAACACCCACTATGTTGTAGCCGAAGTGCTGCAGCTAAGGATTGAAAGTACAGGAAGCACTAAATCGCTGCGATCCGTACCGAGCCAGTGTTCAGGAACCGGTTTCGGCCGGGATCGACGGAAGCGGCCTGAACGGCTTTATCAGCGCCGCCGCAAGGCTCCACATCATCAGCTTGGACTTCAACGGCCACCGATTGGGCAAGCATGTCCACAGAAAGAACCAGCCGGAACAGATTCTTTTTGCGAGTGAGAATCCCCTCGACACCTTCGAGTGAGCCCCTGATGACCCGGACACGCATGCCGCACTTGAGAAACGGATGGGGCTCAACACGGCAATGCCCGCCAACCGCTCTTTGAATCGCTTCGATCTCCTGATCTGGGATCACTGCGACCTGTTCACCCCGATACAGAACCATATGGATTCCGGGGGTGGTCACGACCTGCAGCTTGCGATCAATGCCTCCGCGAACGAAAAGGTAGCAGGGAAACAGAGGCAGAGACAGCACCATTCTCCTGTCTTTCCAGCGTCGGGTTGATTCATAGAGCGGCAAAAAGACCTCAAAACCCTTCGCGCAGAGCATTTCTGCAACGACCTTCTCATGCTGATGGCGCGTATAGACGGCCCACCATGGGGTGATCTGGTGCGTTGCGGTTTCGAAGGTTGAGCCTGACATCTCGAATCCCATTGTCTTAGGTATGCAATCCCGAGCGCCCCACGGATATAGCTTCGCCCTGTGAGTCACATCAGTGGCCTGATGACTCCGTCAAAACTGTCTTGCTTTCCCTTGTTCTTGGCCCTCAAAACGGGGAGAAATGCCAATCAAAAAATGGTGACAAATACTGTGTCTTCATCATGATGGCCCGACCAGTAAGTGACAATGCCCCTATTGTGCTAGCGTCCCGACTCTCGGTAATCCTTTCAAGAAGCCTCAGGTAACAGCATCTGACCAATCGGCTTCACGAGTGCTTCAATCGCCTTCAAATCCTCCGGCATTTTTCCGCCAGATTCGTGTATCTCGCCAGAAACGAGGGGTGAGCTTTTGACCCTTCCAGATCCGCGTGCGCGAATCAACATGCTGCGAAACTCGGCCTGCGGACCCCAAAGCCCTCTTTACGTCCCGAGAGGCCACATCTGCATGTGGATCCTCATGCCGGCAATCACCCATGTGCCGGCGGATGCCCCCTGTGATTTCTGCGCCTTTGCGGCAGGCCTGCGGCGCGCAATCTGAAGAGCAACGCACGATAGCTCATCTTCAGCTCGTCCGCGGTCTTCCGCCTGTTCCATCCATTTGCCTGCAAGACTTTCAGAATCAACGCTCCGGTGATCTCGGGCGTTGCAGGATTCGTCCCATCCCTCGAAGAATTCCGACGAGGCTGCCAGCCAGCGAGCTTCGCGGAGGGTTTGAGCTGGCGCTTGAGTTCAACCACCAGCGCTTCGTCGCTGCCCAGAATAACGGCTCGTGCAATCCAGTTCTCAAGCTCGCGCAAGTTCCCGGGCCAGTCCCATTGCTTGAGCAATTCCAACGTCTCTGGACTCAACGGTGGCATGCCGCGGCGAAACTGGCGGGACAACTTCTGAAGAAAGTGTTCACATAGCTGCGGAATATCATTCTTGCGGTCACGCAGAGGCGATAAGCGCAGAGAGATAAAGTCAATTCGAGAAAAGAGATCTTCGCGAAGCGCAACTGAATGAACCGCGTCATGCAAATGGACTTTGGCTGAGCAGACAATTCGCCCGCGCCCCATTCGTTTCTCGCGGCCGCCAATTCTCGTGTAAGTGCCATCGCGCAGAAAGCCAAGCATCTTGTCCTTGAGTTCCCAACTCAACTCGCCGATCTCATTCAGAAAGAGTGTGCCTCGGTCTGCGGCCTCGACCAGACCAGGCCGATCTTCGTCCGCTCCCGCAAACGAGCCTTTTTCAGAGCCAAATAACTCTCTCTCGAACAGGTTCACCGGAATTGCAGCGCAGTTGAATTTCACAAACGGCGCTTCTTTCCGGCTCGATCGCGTGTGCAGAAACCTGGCCATCACTTCCTTGCCCGTTCCACTCTCTCCATGAATGACAACGGGAAGATCGCTCGAAACAATGGAATCGATCTTGCCCCGGAGCTCGCGCATGGCCGGCGTGCCGCCAAAAATGACAGCTTCATCCGGCAACTCAGCCGGATCGACACGAAAACTCTGGTTCAAGTCTGTGGGCATAGGAGAAGCCGTAGCCTAAGTAGCATGCAGGGTGCCACGATAAAGCCTTAGTCATCGCCCGGGACGGTGCTTTTTACTGTTGATTCTTTGGGAGTTATCTTGGCCTTGAGCACGGGGACTCAGGCGTTCGCAGTCGAGTATGCAAAGTTTTGCATACTTCATACCAGCTGTTTGCAACTGTTTGTCAAATCGGACTTGTGATCTTAGCCTGAATGCGGCAGTCGCAGGGCCCCAATCATCGCAACTTGCTCAGCGCATTGAATTTGGCCGCAGACACCGCTTTTTTATCCAGCATGCAGGTCCTGTTCATCGCGGTGTCAGCACCGGACGATGTTGTCGGCTGTCAAACCCCGCGTTGCGTTTCGCGTATCGACAACCAACTGAGCCTTGGAGACAATGGCGGGATAGTCATACTGAGAGTGGTCCGTCGAGATGACAACGCAATCGAATTCTGGAATACGTTCCAGGGGGGTGCTGGTCATATTGAGCGCATACTTACGTCCCTGTCCGGCTGACGGAATGAACGGGTCGTTGTATTCGACTGAGGCGCCGCGCTTCTGGAGCAGCTCAATAATCGTGAGGGACGGTGACTCGCGGAGGTCATCGATATCGCGCTTGTAAGCCAGACCCAAAACCAACACCCGTGAACCAAAGAGCGACTTGCGGCGCTGGCTAAGGGCCTCAACAATGCTGTCGACGACGAAATAAGGCATGGCAATGTTCACTTCGCCGGCCAACTCGATAAACTTCGTCCGAAAGTCAAACTGCTTGGCTTTCCAGGAGAGATAAAAGGGGTCAATGGGGATGCAGTGACCACCCAGACCGGGGCCAGGGTAGAACGCCTGAAATCCAAAAGGCTTCGTCTTGGCAGCCTCAATCACTTCAAAGATGTCAATCCCCATGCGCATGCAAAGCTGCTTCAGCTCGTTGACCAGCGCGATATTGACACATCGATAAATATTTTCCAGAAGCTTCGTCATCTCGGCCACAGCCGGCGAAGAGACGGGAACGATCCGGTTGAAGATGGATGCATATACGGCCGATGCAAGTTCAACTGCCGCTGTGCCGCATCCTCCGACAACTTTTGGGATATCGCGACGATCGATCGAATCGTTTCCCGGATCCTCCCGCTCGGGCGAGAACGCCACATAGAATCCGTGGCTCACATCATCCATTGCCAGGCGCAGATTGTGCCGATTCCCCTCTTCGAGAATGGGCACGACAACTTCTTCGGTTGTGCCCGGATAAGTTGTGCTCTCCAAAATGATGAGCTGTCCGTCATGGACGTGGGGCGCAATGCTTCGAACAGTGTCGCGAACAAAACTAAGGTCCGGCTCATGATACTCGTCGAGTGGCGTGGGCACACATAAGATCACGACGTCCATTTGTTCGATCATGCCGTAATCGGCCGTGGCCTTGAAGCCATTCTCCCGCGCCTTCTGAATCAAACTCCCGGGGATTCGAACAATATATGAACCGCCCTCGTTGAGCTTCTCCACCTTGTGGGCATCGATATCGAAGCCGGTGACCGAAAATCCTTCTTCGCTAAAGAGAAGCGCAAGAGGCAGCCCTACGTAGCCCATGCCAATGACACCAATCTGGGCTTCTCGACTCTCGATGCGGCGCTTGAGTTCGTTCGTACCTGTCGAAGACATCAATGAACAGTTCCCCCCTTCGCGCCCATTTGAAGCTTAACTCATGCACGAGTCGCGTTCATAAGCTCTGCCGAAAAACAAAATGGCGCACGCGCGAATGCAGTTGGCCCGCCACATTGCTTTGGGGCGAGGTGCTGCGAAAGTTGCGCGAGCTCGAAGAACGCAGAGGAAGGATCAGTTGCAACGATTGCGGTACCCAGCATCAGACTGAAACTGCATCAGAATGGATCGGCAGCGGCCCGGATTGCTCCTTTTTGATTCTGCGCCTGTCTGCTACACCGCATTCTTACTGGCTGACTGGGGCTTTTGGAAGGATTGCCGGGCGTCCGCGGCCGCCCAGGGGCGAAGACGATGCTCCTGGATCTTGTACAACAAGCCGCGGTAGCTCATGTTGAGATACTGCGCGGCGCGCCGGCGATTCCACCCGAAGGTCTCCAGCGCGCTTTGAATCAGCTTCGCCTCCGCGCGGGCTTTGACGTCGCGGATCACGGATCGGATGCCCGCGCAAGGTGGGGGCGCATCGATCGACTGTTCTTGGGAACCATCTGTTTCTGATGCGGCGGCCTTGGTTTCCAGTTCCCGAGTAGCGGCCTCCACATCGCGCATCACGATCGTCCGAGTCACGAAATTCCGAAGCTCCCGCAGGTTTCCCTTCCAATCGTAGAGCAGCGCCGCATCCATCAGACGTGACGGAAGGCTGTTTCCAAAGCCGTTCGTCAATTCCACAGGTGACCGGCGAATGAACTCCTCAATGAGATACGGAATCTCTTCGCGCCGTTCGCGCAGAGGCGGAACTTTGATTGTGAATACGCTGAGGCGATAAAAAAGATCCTCGCGGAATGTCTTCGCAAAGAGCGCATCTTCCATCTGAACATTCGTGGCCGCAAGAACTCTGACGTCGACCTTCGTGGTCTCCTGCGCGCCGAGGCGAGCAAACTGACCATCCTGCAGCACCTGAAGAAGCTTGGCTTGCATCTGCACGCCAATTTCGCCAATCTCGTCAAGAAGCAGGGTTCCCCGGTTCGCCTGCTCGAATTTCCCCGCCCTGTCCTTAATGGCTCCAGTAAATGCGCCTTGCCGATGTCCGAAGAGTTCGCTTTCGAGCAAATCTGCCGGGAGGGCAGCGCAGTTGACTTTCAGGAATCTCTCCCGGGACCGCCCGGAGTGCTTGTGAATCAGCTGTGCGACCACTTCCTTGCCGGTACCGCTCTCGCCCAGGATCAAAACGTTGACGTCGACATCCGCAAGCAGTTTGACCTGGCGATGGATTTCAAGCATTTGCGGCGAAGCCGCCAGAAAGAAATTGCTGCCACCAAGCTCCTCGAGGAAGGGCATAGCGGGCATGTCATCGGGAATATGTGCTGACTGCGCAGGATTTTGCACTGCGTCTTGAAGATTTGTGCCCGGCGAAGAGACTTCGCGAATTGCACAACTCTCATCTTTGGCAAGAGTCAGGGATTCAATGGCCAACTCGACGTCTTCGCGAGTCAGCGGCATCGTCAACATGCGATGAATTCCGAACTGTGCCGCTTCTTTGCGCAGAAGTTGATCGCTCAATTTTGTGACGAGCCAAATCTTATCCGCTGGAATGAGCTCTGGAAAATGACGAAACTGCGATGTCTCCGGCGAGTTTACTGATGATGCTTCACACAGAAGAAGGTCGGGATCAAGCCCGTTACTTAAGAGGGAATTGACCTGTGCAACTCCCGCCGCCTCGATCACCCGGTGGCCCGCACCCTCGAGAACCATCTTGACGGTGGAGCGCGCTTTGGCGTTCTGAATGTGAACCAGAATAAGCAGGAGCGATTTCACCAAGGCCTCTTTCTCAGGTTGCAATCGTGCTCAAGAAATCAATCGAACGTTGAATATTGCATATTCGCGTTCCGTCAGCGAGACATCAAGTCTGCGCCGTCCAATGGACGCGATGGATGCAGGCCCATTTGAAAAAGGAAACTCTTCTCTTCGACTGAACGGTTGTCCGTGCAGCAGTAATGAGCAATGAGTGGGGGATTACACCTCTTGTACGGCTATACGAGATGACCAGTATGAGGGCTCTCGCTTATCGCAGCGTCCAATGGTTTTTTAGAGCTCGCTCGTCCGTTGCCTTCTGAGCGACCTCTAATGGAAACAGAACCCAACTCATGAATAACATGGGTTCCGATCAAAGCCCGAAAAAACGGCGTGAAATTTCGACGTCCGCGGCGTTAAGAATCACAATCGTGTACTGAAGATAGGAGAGAAGACGGGCCGTGTCAATGGCACAATCGTCATGTGTTCTGCGCCCCGGTAACACGCAATCGTAACCATGGAAATTAACCATTTGATAAACTGAAAAAACTCGATGAACCCACCTGAATCTTGCTCTTGTTCAGGCCAAATTGCCATGCCGACGACAGCGCATTCGCTCGGAACCGGCGTGGGACTTGATCTCCGTGATTCAATTCGGGTTTGCATCTCATTGCAATCGTCTCAAAATGCCCATCTGCGCGATCAAATTTACGCTTCTGGCATCCCTTAGGCTTGACCTGCGCCACACCCGTCGGGGGCATTGAACGTCCTGTGAGCGCGATAACCGGAAGCTGGCCACTCCGCTGAATCCAATTCGTCGTATTCTGGATAAAACTGGGGTCATGCTATGAAGACGTTCACGCTGGACGAAGCGCAATCCCTGCTCCCGGTGCTCGAAGCCCTGCTCAAACGCGCCATTGAAGGCAGGCGTTCTGCGCAGTCTGTCGAGTCCAGTCTCAATGGTCTCGCGCAGCGCATCTTTCTTTCAGGCGGAATGAAAATTGACTCAGATGGCGTCGCTAGGCAGCGCGCCGAGCTGGAGGAGATTTTGAAACAGGTCCGCGAGAACATCGCAGAGATCGACGCGATCGGCGTTCAGGTGAAGGATCTCGATTCCGGCCTTCTGGACTTTCCCTGCCGCATTGACGACCAGGTGGTGTTGCTCTGTTGGCGAATGGGCGAGCCGGCCATCGAGTTTTGGCACACGGTTGAAGCAGGCTTTCAAGGTCGCCAACCGGTGGACGAGCGCTTCCGCAAACGCGCCGCTTCGGGCGGTCTTCCAAACTAGTAATTGATCACCTGCGGGCCGGCGAAGTCCGCACGACGGCATCAGACGTATCATTGCCCTTATGTGCGGACGATTTGCGCGCAGGTCTACACGCGAGGTTCTTGCCGATTGGTTCGGAGTCGACCTGGAAGATCTTCCGGCTTTCCCTGCCAGTTACAACATTGCACCGCAAAGTGTGCAACCAGTCGTACGTTCGAGCTCCGAAACTGGAGCCGGGGAGTTTGCGCTGCTCCGCTGGGGGCTGGTGCCGTCCTGGGCCAAAGACGCGAAAATCGGCTTCTCCACGATCAATGCTCGGGCGGAAGAGGCCGCGAATAAGCCGGCTTTCCGTGAAGCTCTGCGTAAGCGGCGATGCCTCGTTCCCGCCGACGCTTTTTACGAATGGGCCAAGCGCGACGCCAAATCCAGGCAGCCATTCGCATTCGGCCTGAAAAGCGGCGAACCCTTCGCCCTTGCGGGGCTTTGGGAACGGTGGCGCCCCAAGAATGGAGAGGCGCCCGGTACATATCTCGAGACGTTCACGATTCTGACCACCGATGCCAATGAGACTCGTCGAGCCTGCCCACAATCGCATGCCCGTAATCCTGGAGCCCAAGGATTACAATCGCTGGTTGGAACCCGCTCCCGCGGAGCGCCTGCCCGCCGGAGCGGAGCGCCTGCCAGTGGACTTGCTGCGGCCGTTTCCAGCGGAACAAATGGTCTCCTGGCCCGTCAGCGACCGTGTCGGGAATGTTCGCAACAACGATCCGGACCTGCTCGCTACCTGCAAATAATTCCGCCGAGCTGACATGGACGATATTCGTCAGCTCCATCTCTCCGGCAACATGCGCTTTGCTCAAATCTTGGTCGCACTGCCGCATCCCGATAACCGCGCGGCCAGCCCCTCGGCAGTTCTGGCTAACTTCATCGCCACGCAGGTCATCTAACAGGTCAGATACAGCCTCCGGAAAGATGAACTCGCGAAGGCGATCCAACAACGCGCCTGAGCCAACACGCACGAACTGCGGACTTTCGCGCTCGCAAGCTTTATGCCGAGCCTCGGCGCGGAGAAGCGCTCGTAAAGGTTGACCATCGCAAGTTCGGGCGACCTAACTTTAGAACCACAAGGAGAATCTTATTTATGAGAATGAAAACTGCGTTAGTCATCCCAATAGCCCTCGCCACGTGTGCCCTTGTCTATCCCAGCCTCGTCCGGGCGCAAGACTCGACGAATGGCTCTTCGGTCAATCCGAGCGTGTCTCAGGGGCAGTTACAGAATGAAGCCGCGCTGATGGTGCCCGCGCAAGCCACCCTCGATAAGGGAATCGATGCGAAGAAAATCCAGCCGGGCGCGCAATTCCGGGCCACGTTGCGCCAGACGGTTCACCTCAAGAATGGAACCGAACTGCCTCGAGACACGGTGCTGGTGGGCACCATCGCCACAGATCAAATGCGAGACGGTGGCCCGTCAACGCTGGTGCTTCGCTTTACCAAGGCGCAAACGAAGAGCGGGAAAGTGGTTCCCATCCGGGCAGATATTATGGGTGTCGCTGGCCCTGCCGAAGGAGACCCCGCTGATTATGGCATTCTGAGTTTCACACTCACCCCATGGGACGGCACGACTACCCGGGTTGATGAACCCGGCGCCGTATCGGGATTTGATTTTCATGGCAGGATTGGCGGCCAGAACTCGGGCTCGTTTGTTTCGACAAAGAAAGACGACATGAAGCTGCCGGCGGGAAGCCAGATCTCCCTGGCGATTGCGGCCCAGAACTCCTGAAAGGTGGACACGCTCCATCATCTGCGCCCGCCTTCCATCATCGCCCAGAGCGGTATATCTTCAGTGTGTGCGTGCCCCGTTGAAGCATAGGGGCATGCACGCACCCGTGCGACGTTGTTGACGTCGCGATCGTAAGGGCGGTTTTCGTCCCCGCCATTCCCCGGCCAAGGCATTCATGAGCGAAATCCGCATTCGAGCGTCTTTTGATGCAGGGCCTTTCCGCGTTCAAGCTATCCTGACAGCAGCGACAAGACAGAGCGGACGACCAGGCGGTACCCTTTGAGCAGCGTCCTTTCTTGATTTCTGGCTGGGCCAATTGGCCCCCGGGCGCGGGCATGTGCGAGGAGCGACCATGAAGAGCGTACGTTGGGCAGCTGTTCTACTCGTCTTCGCTTCGCTTGTCGCCGGATGCAAGGGCTTTTGGGATCTTCCTGCTTCGACAACGACGAACCCCACCACGCCCACGACGAAATCCAGCGGCGTTTTCTACGTGCTGGACCAGACCACCAAACAAATCGCGGGTTACGCCATCTCTTCCGGCACCCTCGACAATGTGTCGGGCAGCCCCTATGCACTGTCCGCCGCGCCGACTTCCATCGCCGTCGCCACGAGTGGCGGATTCCTTTATGTCGGCACCGTGAACGGTATCTACCTCTATAGCATTGGATCGGGCGGCGCGCTGACCATTGGGAACAGCGGCAACCCGATCGCGACGGACATTCCCGCGGCCATGGTCATCAGCGGTTCCTGGCTGGTAGATGCGTTCACTAACGGAAGCGGCAGCGTGCAGTTGGATGCGATACCCATCGACTCGTCAACGGGAGCATACACCGGATCCGGCGGCGCTCCGCCAAACCAGACCTTCAACATCGCCAATTCGCCGGCAGTAAAGCAGATGGTTCTCTCACCCGATGACGCCAACTTCTTTGTCGCGCTTGGCACCGGCGGCACCATTGTCGTCCCCTTCACTTCCGGCAATGCCAATCCGCTGGGAGCGACAGCAACGACGATTGCGTTGGCCAATTCCAGCGGCTCGGCACTGTCTGTAGCTGTCGACCCGAGCACCACTCCTCGGGTGTTCTACATCGGCGAGACTGCTTCGACCGCCGGCGAACTGCGCGTCTTCAACTACGGCTCGCTGGGCAGCGGCACGCTGACCCAGGCGACGGGTTCGCCCATCGCCAGCGGCGGACTTGCCCCGAATGCCATTTTGCCGCTGGCCGATGATGTGTATGTCGCCAACGGACAGGGCACCTCATCGAACGGCAATGTCGCTTGGTTTCCCATTTCCGCAGCGGGAACCACCTACACGGTGGCGGCGGGAAGTTCGGTCACGTCCGGAATTCAGCCGGTCGAGCCTGGCGGAGGATAGCGACAGCAACTTTATCCTTGCGGTGTCGACGGGCGGAACCACCACCAGCGGGAAACCCGACCTCGAGGCCTATACGATGAGTTCGGGCGCGCTTACCGCCGCGCTTACGGCTGCGACAGGGACCGATCCCGTGGGAGCAGTAGCCGTCGCCGCATTGCCGTGAGGGACAGTTCATAGTTCACAGTTCGTAGTTCACAGATCAAAGTCCCCTGTCTGCTGCCTGCTGTCTGCTATCTACCGGCAACTGCGAACTAAGAACTGCGAACTAAGAACCGTTTCGCGCGCCCCAGCGCGCGAAGTGCTATCCTCAACTTGAACGCTCCGAGCTGTGCTCATTCGTTTGCCAATCCTCCCCGTTCGTTCTCTACGGCGCACCTCAATCCATCTTGCGCTGCCGTTGGTGGCGCTCTGCTGTCTGATCTTCGCCTCGGGCTGCTCGCGATTTCGGCATGAGCATCACGAAATGGTGTACGTCTCGATCCGCACAACCTACCTGCACGATCGCGTGGCGCCGGTTTCAAACCGCGTGTGCGAGGTTGTGAACGGCCAGCCGCTCGAAGTGCTCGATCACGCCAAGCGCTTTCTCAAGGTCCAGACAGACAAGAACGAGGTCGGCTGGATTGAAGAGCGCGCGGTGATCGACGAAAAGACATACGACGGATTCGCGCAGCTCAGCGCGCAGCACAAGGACGATCCCGCGGCCGCAACAGCAACGCTGCGCGACGATCTCGCTATGCACTTGCTTCCGGGGCGTGAAACGCCGCGCTTTTACCTGCTTGAGGGCAACGCCAAGGTGCAGCTTCTGGCACGGGCTTCCGCCCTCAAGAATCCGGCAGAGACGCTCGTAGCTGTGCTTCCATCGCCACCGACTGCGAAATCAGGGCAGGCCGGAAAGGCCGCGCTGCCGAAGGCAACTCCGGCCGCTGCGCCGGCCAGTGGCGCAGGAGCCGAAGAGCCCGAGCCTCCGGTCATGGAGGACTGGTGGCTGGCGCGCGATGCGCAGGGCCGCGTGGGCTGGCTGCTGGCGAGTCGCCTCGATGTGGACGTGCCGGACGAGATTGCGCAGTACGCGGAGAACGAGCGCATCGTTGGCGCGTGGGTTCTAACCAAGGTGACCGACGCAGATTCCGATGCTCCGAATCACCAGGTTCCCGAGTATCTCACCGTGCTCGAACCGCTCAAATCGGGGCTGCCGTTCGACTTCGACGAAGTGCGCGTCTTTACATGGAGCATCAAGCATCATCGCTACGAAACAGGCTTCCGGCTGCATCCCATTCAAGGCTTCCTGCCGGTGCGCGTGTTTACGCAGAACACGCCGAAGGGAAACCTTCCCGCGTTCAGCTTTCAGATCGCTGCCAACAACGACATAAGAACCGACGCGGCGACGGGCATTACGCGTCCGGCGACTGCGCGCACAATCAATTACCAGATGATCGACACGCAAGTGAAGCGCATCGGACCCGACATGGCGCCGATTCCGATCACGCATGAGCCGGGCGAGAAAAAGCCGGCGGGAACGAAACCGGAGAAGGGGAAAAGGCGTTAGAGGTTCAAGCGCCTAGCTAAACAGCCAGGGCGTTCATTCTGTATCGCGATTTGTGGTACGTTCGTGCACCCCGGTCGCACTCCTCGTCTCTAGCAATGTTCTGGCGTCAACAGAAGTTATCGCTCCTCGTTAAGGCAAGGTGTACCATGCGCCGCGTCCGCTGCCGTGTAGGGCGAGATGACCTTTCGCAACCAACTGCCGAAGGTGCTGCTTCAATGTGTTTCTGCTCGTGCCGGTGAGCTTCACGATTTCGCTAATGGTTACCCTTCCGTGTTCGCGTGCGAATTCGATGATTCGTAGTGATAGTTCAGGGAGTGCCGCGAGAACGATCTTCTCCCGTTCGACTTTCTTGGCCAGGCGCCTCGTTTGCTGCTGCAATGCTCGAAGAAAAAGGAGAACCCAAGGCTCCCAGTTTGGGGCATCCGTTCGAATCGTCACTTGAGTTTCGCGAAGCGCGAGATAGTACTCTTCTTTGCTCTGTTCGATCACGCTTTCCAGCGAGCTGTACGGAACATAGGAGTAGCCCGCGCGGAGAAGCAGGAGCGTCGTTAGGATGCGGCTCAATCGGCCGTTGCCATCCTGGAAGGGATGGATTTCGAGAAGAACCACCGTGAAGATCGCGGTGACCAGGAGCGGATGCAGTTGCCGCGTTGAGAACGCCTCTGAAGTCCAGGCGACGAGTTCAGACATCCGCCGTGGAGTTTCAAACGGGGCGGTCGTTTCGAAGACGATTCCAACCTGTTTTCCGGCTTTGTCAAATGCTGCAACATTGTTCGGTTGGGTCTTGTAATTGCCGCGATGATGCGCGTCCTTTTCGCTGTATTGGAGCAGGTCGCGATGCAGTTGCTTGATGTGGTTTTCGGTGAGCGTGATCTCATCCCAGGATTGGAAGATCAGCTCCATCGTTTCGGCATATCCGGCCACTTCCTGCTCGTCTCGCGTCGCGAATGACTTGATCTCCAGATTGGAGAGCAGCCGCTCCACTTCACGGTCGGAAAGTTTGCTGCCTTCAATGCGAGTCGATGAGCCGATGCTTTCAATGGTGGCGACGCGTCGCAATGCGGAGAGCCGATCTGGAGCCAAAGTGCCAAGAGCTTGCCATGCGCCTTTGAACTCGTCCAGTTCGGCGATGAGATTTAGGATCGCAGGGGTGATGTGGAGCGTATTTGCGCGGATCATTGCATCCAATAATACACCCAATTACACCCATTTTTCAGCCATCCAAAAGCACACCCGATTACGCCCATTTCAGAAGACGAAATCCTCTGGCCCCGTGGTCAGGACGCAGCGTCTCAGGCGCGGCTAGCTCATGCGGGTTTGCCGGTTCCTCCACTGGCGTATCCGGAGTCCGAAGCAGCTCGAGTCCACAGTGGTGGCGTCGAGCTTGTCCATCAGCAGCGAGCCCAGGCTCTCAAGAATTCCCTGGTTGCCGCCGCCACCGAGCACAAGAATCTTGGGCACAAAGGCGACGTTGCCGACCGAGAGCGCCTTGACGGCGTTCACCAGCGCAGTTGGGCCTTTGCCCAGCGCACCGACCTGCCGCTCGTAAGCTTCGGCGTTGGCCAGGCCGACGGCGCGAACTTCGGCGCCGCGGGCCGTTCCGGTCTGCTCAATGTACGCGGCTTCGCCCTGGGCTTCCTTCATGCGGGCTTCGGTGCGGTTGGTCTGGATATCGACTCCGACCTTGGCCTTGGCGAGATCGACCTGCATGTCGGCGGTGCCGCGGGCTTTCTCTGTCTCAATGCGCTGGTCCTGTGCCTGCTTCTGCATCTTGAACGTTTCCACTTCCTGATGCGCGACTTCGCGCTGGGTGAGAACCGTGACCAGCTGATCGGGATAGATGACGTCCTGGATATACACTCCACGCGTTTCGATTTCGTACTCGGCGAGCTTTCCCTGGATGTAGGCGAAGGCCTGTTCCTGGACGTTCTGGCGCGTCTGGATGAACGTAATCGCTTCCATGCCGCCGATGCGGTCGCGAAAGAGATTGCCGACTGCGGCCTGAAGAACTTCGTTCACGAGATTCTCCATGGAACCAACCATGGAGATGACGCGAGGTGCATTTGTGTCGGGAACGTGAATGAGAACCTGGAGGTCGATCGAGAAGACGAAACCCTCGTTGCTCTTGGCAATGATGGGCTCAAGCCGCGCGTCGAGGCCATGAGCGCCGGTGACGTCCTTGGCCCAATCGAGCTTGATGATGGATGTGAGCACGAGCTTGGCGTCGTAGATCCGCGGATTGATGGGGTACTTGCCGGTTCTGAGCGCCTCCTGCCAAATGCCTTGGTGGCCGGGCCGGACGAGCGAGCCGAACTTGAAGTTCGCGCCGGATGTGTCTTGCGTGGGCAGGCCGACGTAGGCCTTGATGACCGCGACCTGGCCCTGCTCGACGACCAGCATGGGAACCTGCTCAACACGAATCAGGAACGGGTTGAGGTTGTAAGCGCCGTAGAGCAGCGGATCGTGCTGGAGGCCGATTTTTCCGCCGGCCTGAAGAAACCGCTGGAAGTCCTGATAGTTGTTGTGCTGATCGTTCTTGCTGCCGAGGATGAGGCTCATCAGCTCAAAATCGGTGACGCCTTCTTTTGCCTCAAGCTCGCTGACGTCTTTGAATTCGCCGAGACGGCTGGCGATGGCACCGGCGGGCAGGGGCTCACCGTCGAGTGCGGTGACGACTCCGATCATGTCGACGACTTTGCCGCCGTCGTTGGTCGGCTTGGGCGCGATGCGCGTGACATCGAGCTGCCAATCTTCGAGGCCGAAAGCGCGGAAGTCGAGTCTGCCGCCGGTGGCGAGCTTTTTGTATTCGCTGGAAACGGGCACGCCGAATACCTGCGGCTTGGTGATGACAAGAAAGGCGAGCGGATGGAGCGGCGCCAGAGTGCCCGGAGAAAGAACCGGCCGTTGCACGCCCTTCTCGCCGTTCTTTGAGACGAAGGACCGCAGATCGGCGAAATTGCCGAAAGCGGGATCGTATCGCGCCGACTTGGCGCCGATCGGCGTGGGCTTGCCGACCTGCGCGATGACAACGCCAATTTGTCCGGCGGGCACCTGCACCCAAGGATGTTTTGTGACTGCGTAGAGCGGCCTGAACTTGAAGCGCAGCCCGGGCATGAGCAGGTCCGCCTGGTAACCGGCTTCTCCGAGAAACGCGACGGGGTTGTCGCCGGGTAGCTTGGTGCCAAACCTTTTACGAACAAGCCCAACCTGGGTGGGGCCGATGCTGTAGGTAGACCCGAGGATGGTGAAGAGCAGGAAAAGTACCACCAATGCGACGAGAAGAAGCAGGGCAAGGATCATGACGACACCCTCCGACATCGAGCGACTGAATTTGCTTGAGCTGAGTCGCTTGAATTGTACCGCCGATGGGGAGATTGCGAGGTCAATTATCGATTTACCGCGTGAACGGCGGATGAGACGGGCAGGAATGATCTGGGCAGATTTGATCGGGGAAAGCGAAGCACGCGCGCGGCAGATTACTGCGGGTGGCGGCGAAGCTCGAGCTCGACGGCGTGGAGCATTTCGGATTCGGGTGCGGGCTTGCCGGTCCAGATTTCGAACTGGCGAGCACCCTGCTGGACGAACATTTCAAGGCCCGAGATGACGGCGAGGCCGCGCGACTTGGCCAGCTTAAGAAGCGGAGTTTCAATTGGCGTGTAGACGAGGTCGAAGACGAGCGAGGCGTTGAGCTCGTTTTCTTTCAAGGGCAGTTGCTGCTTGATGCCGGTCATGCCGCACGGGGTGGAGTTGATAATGGCATCGAATTTCTGCTTGGAGAGAACGTTCTGTTTGAGCACGTGTGCCTTGGCTTTGCGCGCCAGGGCAGCGGCTTTCTCGTGGGTGCGGTTGACGATATAAACCTCTGCGCCCTGCTCGACGAGGCCGAAGACCGCGGCCCGGGCCGCGCCGCCTGCACCGACAACAAGGATGCGCGCGCCCTTGAGACGCATGCGGCGCTCGAGCGGGCGAATAATGCCGGCAACATCGGTATTGAAGCCGTAGAGCTTGCCGTCGGCGCCGGTGCGCAGCGTGTTGCATGCGCCGATGCGGCCAGTGAGCGGGTCCATATTGGCGAGATGCGGCAAGACTTCCTGCTTGAGCGGCATGGTGACGGCGACGCCGTCGAGAGGCAGATCGCGGACGACGGTGAGCAGATCGTCGAGCGTTTTTACTTTGAGCGGGAGCATGACGGCGTTGACGTTTTCGCGGCGAAACGCAGTAGAGTGCATGAGCGGCGAAAGCGAGTGGGCGATGGGATTGCCGGCGACGGCGAAGATGCGTGTGGCCTGATCGAGCTGATCGAGACGGTAAAGATCGAGGAGAGCGCGCGCGGGGATTTGGCCGGCGGCGGTCTCGGCCCCGTCGGCCGAGGAGGCGAAGGTGAAGGCCGCGCCGGCGCGCGGACTGAGGATGCGGCTGATGAGGCCCTCCTCGCCCATGGCGATGCCGACGATGTGAGTTTTGAGGGACTGGTCCTCGATCATCTGAAGGACGGAGAGATTGTCGGCCAGGGTGCGGGCGGTGGTGACCACTTTAACGAAGTCGGGCTCGTAGGCGGCGATCTTCTGGGCAACTTGATTGAGGCCCTCGGGACGGCGGGTACGGGTGAAGTCGTGCGAACTGATCAGGAGAGCGGCGCCGGCGGCGCGGATGGCGGCGCGGAACTTGGCCAGCAGCGCCTTGGTGCACTGCTCGGCCGAATCCACCTCAAGATCGACGATGTGGCAACCGGATTCGGCGGCTTTTTGGAGGATTTCGAGCTCGGCGTTGAGGGAGCCTGTGAATTTTCCACCAGCGGACTTGCGCCGGCAGGTGGCGATGGCCGTAATCTCGCGGCGGCGGGCGAGGAGCGATTTGATCTCGGGCAGGATGGCGGCCGGTTTGGGCAGGGTATCGAGACGTAACTCAATGAAAGGAGAATCCTTAAGTGCGGCGTCGACACGGGAGAGGAGCTCTGCGGGTGTGGCTCCCTGCACCGCGATACACAGCTTTCCGACGCGCAGCCGGGGCAGAACCGCCGGCGGAGCGGCCGGAGCTTCGATCGGTTTGGAGACGGTGAGAGGCATTCTCCTCAATTGACGCATATTAAAGGGGTTTTGCCGCTAATGCAACCGATAATGTGCAGGTTTCGAAGGTATTTCAGTACTGCGCGCCGGGCAATAGCCTCCGGCTGCAGGCATTTCGAACAACCTTGAGAGCCAGCACTTTGCCCCTCCCTTGCCGGAGGGACGAAATGCTCAGAGAAGCAGCGGCAATCAGCCAACTCCACTCGTACCTAAGCCGCGCGCAGCGTGAGAACATCTTCATGGACGGCTGCGCCGCGGAGAGACCATGAAAAAGAGCCAATGGATCGTGGGCATTGCAGCGCTGGCAGCGCTCGGCGCCCTGGTTCTGTGGTGGCGCGCAAGGATTCACTTCGATTTCCCCGTCTTTCGCGCGCAAGTCGCCCAGGCTGATTGGCGATTGATCGCTCTCGCGATCGCCAGTATTTACCTGAGCTGTGTCGTCCGGTCGGTCCGCTGGAGCCTGCTGATGAGGCACAACAAAAAGGTGCCTGTTTTTTCGCTTCTCGGAACGCAAGCGATCGGATTTACTGCCGTGGCTCTGATTGGCCGTGTGGCCGATCCAGTTCGGCCCTACCTCGTGGCCAAGAAGACTGGCGAGCCACTGGGGTCGCAAATCGCTGTGTACATTGTGGAGCGCCTCTTTGACTTTGGCTCCATGGCGCTGATCGTTTCCAGCGTGATTCTGCTCGCGCCGAAGGGGGAACTACCACATCCTGAAATCGTCAGAAAGGCAGGATACGGCGGACTCGCAATTACGTTGTTCGGCGGCTTGTTTCTCGTGGTGCTACGCCTGACCGGCGGCCTGCTGGCCTCTCTTCTCGAGCGTCTCTTTGGCATCGCGTCGAAGAGGATCGGTGTTGCCGTGGGAAGCAAGGTACGCGCCTTCCGCTCCGGTCTGGCGACAATCCGAAGTTTCTACGACTTCGGTGTGACGGCCACACTCTCGCTTTTCATGTGGGTGCTGATCGCGACGTCTTATCTAGAGTGCATGCGGGCCTTCACCGCGAGTCCTCAATTGGCGGGCTCGACGCTGACCGACTGCATTCTTCTTCTCGCCGTAAGCGGGGGCGTCAGCGTTTTGCAGCTCCCGGTCCTGGGCTGGTTTTCTCAAATTGCGTTCGTGGCCGCCGCGCTCACCAGCTTTTTTGGCGTCGCTCCCGAGGCATCGACCGCGTGCTCAGCGACGTTGCTGCTCGCCACTTATCTCAGTATTGTACCGGCCGGAGTAATCTGGGCTCAATTCGAGCACGTGAACCTGCGCAAAGTTACGCTCGAAAGCGAGCACGCAGAGCAAGATTGGGCCGCGGCCGGGCAAATCGATTCAGGTGTCGAGTCATAATTGCAGGCCGGGGTCAGGCTGACGGAGCAAGCGGCACTGCCGATACGATCTTTCTGACTGTTTGCATTGAGTGGACGATCCCCAAATCCATTGCGCCGCCACGCATCACCAGCGTCATCAGCTGCTTACTGGCCGGAACCGTCTAAACTCCGCAATTCATAGCTCAACTACGTAACCGGTCCGCCAGTACTTTCCCGCAATGAATCAAAAACTACACATGTTACACATGTCTTGACCGTTCACGGGCTCGATGTAACTGATCTCAGGCATGCTGGCAATTTCCCCCCTGTTTCTCCCGGTTGCCCTTGGTGGCATGTCGATCCCGTCCGTCTGTTTGATCGTGGCGGCACTCTCTTATTGGATGGCGGGGGCAAGCTGAGAGTTCATAGGCGGAAGAACCTCGTAGAGATAAATATCCCAAAATGACCCCGGCGAAGAAAACTGCTTCTCGAACCGAAGCCCATGCTGTTCGCTGTTTTCAATATAGGCCGCCGATATCACATATTCTCCGCCCATTGCGCGCAATTGACCGGTGTCGAGTTGCAGATTATGCAATACCATATGGTCTTTGCCAGGAAATAGGGAATCATTGCCAAATTCGCTAGTGAACACATAGCACCGATTGCCCCACCCATCAAAGTAATCCCGGATGGTTTCGTCCTTGGCGAGTTCCTTTGCAATAATCCGGCGAAATTGAAGCTTGTAGGAGAGCGGGTAAGTACTTAAGTAGCCGTCCAAGGTATAGAAGCCATTGAACTGGGTAACGCTGGGATGCATGCCAATGCTCACAACCCTATAGCTGTTTTTGGGCCGGCCGATGAATTGGTCTACCTGAGCAAATAGATCCTGGGCGAAAAACTGCTTGAAGGTCGGCTCATGGAAACGCTTTCCTGTAAGCAGCCGCAGATTGTCTGCGTACTCCGTGTTGAACTTTAACATCGCGAAAGCTTGAGCAGCGAGCAAACAGCAGACAATAGGCATGCCCCACTTGATGCGCTTCAACTCTCTCAGGTTCAAAGCTAGCAGGAGCATCCAAAGCAGGGGCAGCAGGAAGTAGAATCTGCTTGCATTGAAGGTTTGCAACGCTGGTACCACGCGCCCAAACCAAAGCACAATCCAATCGTAAAAGCCAAATTCCAGACAGATGAGCGCTATCCCGATCGCGAGGACATCGAGCAAGCCCGCGCGCCGCATCTTTGCAAGGAGGAGTACGAGGGTGGCCCCTGTGGCAATGATAACCGGAAGCGTATAGAAGCTGCCCGAGTGATATTGCGTGGTCAAAAACAATTCAAGAGAGCTCTTAAGGTTCAGGTGCACGTTGAGAGTGTTCCAACGATCCCACGTACTGCGTTGCGACAGCCATTTACCTGCGCCCAACACAGAAGCAATCAATTGATATTGAAGAGCGATATATACCGCTGCGAAAAGCAATATCGAGACAAGAAAGCTTTTATTGAGGCGACGCGAGCGCACCCAGTCAACGACCAGGATAAGGAGTAGAGTTGTGACAGCGAACGGCGCGATCAGTGCAATGTTCGACCAGAGCGGAAAGAGGAGAATGATCAAGTAGTCTGCCCAACTATATCGTCCGCCGCGGATATTTAGAAAAGCATATGCCAGGAGGGGCTGTCCTGCGGCGGAGAGACCGTGAGTGGTGTAGTACGGCACTAGAAAGAACAAAACTGAGATTGCCAGGGCAATCAAATAGTCGTCGTCGTCCGTAAGGAAATGCTTCCGCAGCAGCAGGAACATGCCGCTGAACGCAATGATGTGGACGAGAATGTAATTGACGATGTAGGCCCATGCCGGGGGAAAGACATAAAAAAGGAGCACAGAGACGTTGAGGCCGGAAGGCAAAGCAGCGCGCGGCAGCCCATTCATGATGTTGTCAATCGGAGCATTGCCGTTGAAAATGAGAGCCTTACCTGTCGCGACGAGGAGATACTTCTCCACAAACTCGCCGTCGAGATTGTCGTGGATAGTGATGTACGAGTTGCTGCCGAGGAGCAGGAAGGGAACAAAATAAGCAACCATGACCGCGAGGGCCAAGGCCAGGAATAAGTAGCTGCGGATTGTTTTGCCGCTGTCAGACGGACCATAAGGGGGAGGACAAAATGTCTGTTGTAACCGTGCCCTGACTTCTTGCAACATACCGATGTCTCCTGTGTTGCAGAACTATGCGGAACCTCTACCGGGCCCAATGCTTACTTTGGTGCAATCGCCAGTAAGACGCCGGAATGCCAGCATTCGGGCTCCTCTCAGGCCATCGATCGTCGCGTGTTCCTCAAAAGCATATACAGCAAGGACGCAGACGCCAGCGCGATTCCGGTCTGTACAACATACAGCCGGTTGTCTACCCATGGGCCCTGGTTAAAGAAATAGTTGTGAATCAGAGAGGGCAAAAATCGTGCATCATCTGAAACCTCCGGGCCCACTCGCAGCCATACCATGGAAAAGGCGAGAGACAGCGCACCTATAAGCCAAATGAACCAAGCTGGCAAGGCGCGCTTCTCGACGAGCAGCCCAAGAAAGGGAACGGCAATGACATAGCTGGAGAGGTTTTGCCGCGACTCCGGATTTATGCTCATGAAGACCCCCATCCAGATCACAAGCGTGAGTCCAAGACCATACCTGCGAATGATCTGCGAGAAGGGTTTCCAATAAAACAAGAACAGTAGGAACACGGGCCCAAAGTAAATGGTGTGCGCAACCAGGAAGATGAGCGGCTTGACTACTGACATCTCTATCATGAAGAGAATAGTGCGATATGTACCATCGGTTGGCAGCATGCGATCAGCCCAAAGAAAAACCGGAACCTTGGCTGCGCATAACAGCACTGCTGCTAAAGCCACACGGCGCAGCTTGAGTGATGCGAAGAAATATCCGGGCGAAATTCCGCGCAGTAACACCTCGAACGCCCCGTATATGTAGAGCGAGCACAAGATCAGGCTGACGGGAATCGCCGTGATTATTGGCTGTGCGAGGGCGGGATGCCAGTTGTAATGCTGCACGGAGTACGTGTACCAAAACCGAAGTCCTTTTGCGACTACGAATAGCCCCCCCCGATGGCGAGCCATCTTGGAAGGCTTGTCTTCTGTTCCACGATGGACTCTCGCGGAAACATCAGGAGAAAGAGCCCGATATAGATTAGCGTCGGCCATGTATAGGCACCCATCAAGGTGACGATCACCAGCGGCAACTGCCGGCGCCGCAGATAGAAGAGCAACATCGCGAGGGAAAGCGCAGCGGCAGAGACGTCAGTCAATACCGGGTAGTACCATGCATATTTGAAAAAAGCGAAATTGACGAATATCCCGACAAAGCCGAACCATAATCCCGATTGGTGGAGGTCAAGCTCCTCGGCGATGAAGAGGTATATGACGCATGAGAGCAAGAGCAAGCCGAGGTTTAGGAGGCCAAAAAAAAGATGATATGTTGGTTGTCCAGCGGCTGGCGAAGCACAGTGAGCGCGGCTCGCACGATAGCGCTTGGGAGAATTCTTTGAAAGTAAAAAGTGTCCAGAGCGCGCAGATTCATCTGCTGCGCGACTGCAGCATATACTCTGCCGTCGTTACCGAGGCCGCCATTGAGCTGAACTCGCTGACCCCAAAACGTTGAATAGATTCCTAGGATCGCAATAATGGAAAGCATGACAACTAGGGAGGAGTTGCGCCGGTGCGCGCGATGAGGAACAGGTTGGGAAGGCGTGGGAAGCATCCTAGAATCTTGCGCTCCAAGCGTTTGAAGGAGAGTTTCCTATTCCCTTGAATCTGCCAACCAATATATCCCAATTGCCCCTGCTCGAGACCATTGGTATTCGTTTCTTCCCATTGGTCGCGGGAACTTTGGAGGCCAGGAGGCCGTGCTTCACCTGTCAACGAAAGAATCTTGAGGGATGTGTCCGGTTATTCCCCGGCCTTCGGGGCCGGTTTAGATTTGTTCCTGCGCCGAACCCACTGCCTGCCGTGATCCATTGGGCAGATGAGAGGGCAGGAATTCGAGAATTGCCTTTTGGGGCGAGCATTGTTTTCGACAACAGATTTTGATGGACAGCCGAAGTGAGTTCGGTTCAAGCGGTGGTAAACTGGTTCGCGACTGAAGGGCAATAATGAATATCATGATATCGCACGTTGAATATGAAGGTTGACGCCAAGAGTTTGCCGGAGACTGCGCCTTTGCTGTGGCAGGACTATGCCATAGGCCTGCTCCTGTTTCTAGCGACCGCGGCCGTAGTGATCTGGCAGAACCTGACGGTCACGAGTTTATGGGATCTTAGCTACATTCTCGAGACGTCGCACCGAATATCTCTCGGAGACGTGCCTTATCGCGACTTTCCGCTCTATTATCCGCCGCTGACTTTCCTCATTCAGGCGACGCTGATGAAACTTACCGGGCGTGTAATCCTGCATCAGATTCTCTACTGCGCCGTTGCAAGCGGGTTGGCCACGGTGCTTACGTGGAGGATTGTGCAGAATCTTCTGATGGGTTTGGTTGCGCAGGCCCGGTTGGTGGCGTTCCTCTTCAGCTTGCCGCTCATTGTGCTGGGAATCTATTGCATATATCCACATCCAATCTACGATTCCGACTGCGCTCTTGCTATCTTGGCGTGCATATTCCTTCTGCAAAGGCTCGAACGCAGAGGGTTCCATTCCGTGCCTGCGTTCCTGACGGGAGTGGCACTGGTGGTTCCCGCATTTATAAAGCAAAATGTGGGTTTGGCTTTTTGGGGCAGCATTGGACTCGCATTTGCCCTCCTGTTTGTCCTCGAAGCGTGGCGCCGTAGGCCCGTTGCCGGGTACGCCTGGCTGATTGCCGGAATGGCCGCGGGCATGGCGTCGGCGATCCTGGCCATCCAGCTCATTGCGGGTCTAGCAAACTATGTGCATTGGACCGTTCAATTCGCTGCGCACGTGCGCATGCCGACACTTGCAACAATGATCTCGATATATCGTGACCCTAAGTTGTTTCTGGTGATTGCGGCGTTTGTTGCGGGGCTCGTCGTGCTCAGGCTGAACCGGCAGGACAGGGGAATGCTTGGACTGCTCGGCGGGGCATTAATGTCAGCGCCGTTTGTTTGGCCGTTGGAGTTGCTGGTCAGGCATCATGACCCAAACGAGTTCCTGAGGGTGTGGCCGTTCGTATTGATCGTATCTTGCGGAATGGGCATTTGGCGCGTGGCGAATGAACGAAAGTTCACTTTCACGCTTGCATTGCCTTTTATCCTGATCATTTCTATTCAAGCCGCATTTCTTTCGCAGCAAGTCAAAGGGTCCACTTACGCGCTGTGGCCTGTTCTTGTCCTCTTAGTTGCGACCATTGTTCAATTCTCGACGCGGCCGCCGAGGAAGGCATCCGACCTGGGAATAGTGCTGCTCGCGGCTGTTTTTGGGGTTTCCATGCTCATTTGTGGCGGGTATTATGTGTCGACAAATGCGCGGCTATATTACGTAAAAATTCCACAGGGCCCATTGATTCGATCGACGTTGCCGGCGTTGAGAGGTTTATCTATGCGCGGCCCATGGATTCCTGATTTTGAGGAACTTCTACAATTCGCGAACAACAATATCCCCACGCGGGATGGGATTTTAATGGTTCCCGGAGAGGATCTTTTCTACTACACGACCGGCAGACATCCTCAATTTCCGGCGCTGATGCTAGACCCCAGCATTCCATATAATCCGGAGGATATTCTTCGACTCAGCCGGGAACGAGGAATTCATTGGTTAGTGGTCAAGAAGGATCTGCAACGAAGAGAGGCTCCTTATGATGACGAACCGCGACTGATCGATCTTCTACGTCAGGATTTCACATTGGTGAGCCACTTGAAGAACTACGACGTATATCGAATTAAGTGACCCGCAGATATTTATGATGTGCTGCTTAGGGAGCGGAAATTGGATCGTGAGATTGGTCCGAGTCGCCGAAGCCGGCGGTCTTCGAGGATGCGGTCGGTTTTAGATTTACCATTGGGTCGAATTATTCGCTTTTGCGCTTCAGTCGATAGAGATTAGCCACGCAGACAAGCTTCAGTGTCTCGAGTGCCGCCTGCAATACGACGTGGAGGCTAGCGCCTTTGCTTTGGCCGGCCTTGCGGGGATGATAAACGGACTCACTTTCGATCAGCTTGTTCTTGCGCAGTAAGAGCTTGGCGCAAATTTCGCTTTCCACCAGGGAACTCTTCATCCTCAAGTCCAGCTTCTCCAACTCGGCTTGTTTATAAATCTTGACCCAATTCACATCGCGCAATTTAAGGCCGAGGAGAGCAGCGTTGAGCTTTCTGTTTACAAATGAGAGGAAGTTTCTACCGCGCGAGTAAATAACATTCTCCTTCCTGTAGAAAGAGACGAATGTCTTCGAGGGAATGTTGGCGTAGGGAATAAGTTCAGCCAAGTCGAACTGGCCGTCGCCTGGGACCGCGCTCACGTTTTCATACTGGACAGCGGTGTAACCAGAGAGGAGCGCGCGGCCAATGCCAAGGTTCTGGGGATGACAAACGGCTTTGACGTTGGGCAAGCTTTCTGCCGCCTTGCGGACAATCTCGCCGCAATTATCAGTGCTGCCGTCATCGACAATAATGATCTCGTTTTTGGCGCATTGAATAGTCTCGAAAAACCTTTCAACGGATTCAATTACGGAAGACAACGTACCAGCTTCGTTGTAGGCGAAGATGATGATCGACCACGATTGTGTTGTTTGTTTCATCAGCATTGCCAATCTGATTAGGACCTCTGAGCAAGTCTTGTTTTTGAACGCCCGCGAAAGGATTTGAGACGGATGGTGGTTGTTTTCTGTCCGCAGAACGCGTTTTCAGCAGTCTTCGGGCACACTGCTCCACCTCAGTGGCCAGATTCTGCTATCGCATCTGTGTCTTGCTCTTGCTGCCACATTACTCGCATCAACACTCCCTTGGCGAGTTCTTCAGAGGTTCCCCAAGGTTTACTAGGCTGGCACCCCTTTCAGAATCGGTCGACGCGTGACCGCATGACCGACCGGGTGCCTGCAGAATCGCCCTCTTATGACACATAATCGGCTACCGCCGGTTAGGAGAACTCGCCGCCCTGCTGGTAAGCGATCTATGTCTGCTACGGTCCGTCCCAGGCCAATCTCGGGGAGTTTTCACGGTTCTCCAAAAAGGACATCCCTGCAAGACCTCTGGTGTCACGTCCTCTCGGAAGAGCATTGCTAATGATTCACGCCGGTCTTCTAGCGAAGTGATAAAGGAAAGTTCAGATTTTTGAAACAGCCCGCTGGTAAGTCCCCGTCGAAAAGGCTTTGGAATGACCTTGCGGGGAAAAGTGCAAGGGGTGTGGGAACGGCTCAAGAAACAACTGCACGTCGACGAGTTGCTGGGCTAGAGATTATTCCTGGTCTTCATGGCTGTTTTGGCAGTCTGCTTCCATATGCTTGCCCGCATCATCCCCTGCCTCGTGCGCATTGTAAGGTTCGGCGCGCCGACATAACTATCGAGGCAATCTCAAGGGAGGAATGAGTGTTCCTTTTCTACTTAGAGCCGCTCGATACCTGGAAATCGATAGCTCTGTAGCTTGGGCAAAGCTCTTGCATTGTCCAGCAATGGCATCGCGAGTATGGTCTTCCATTTCACCGTCTTGGTGTGGATGCGAGCACGATCTTCGCCTATGCCGATGAGCTGGATCACTGGCGGAGGGAACGCCAGTGGGTTCCGAAGAGACTTTTTTCCCTGGAACAATCCTTGCACCATGCGCAACAGCTTTTTGCAACTCCAGCGAAGCAATTACTTCCGCGCTTTGACCCAACGACGCAACGCACAAAAGGCCACGCTACACCGTTTCAGGGTGTGCCGTGGCCTTTTGTATTCGTGACGATTATTTGTTGGACTTCTTAACGGCGGGCGTTTCCAACGATCGCCATTTCGAGACTCTCGGAGCGGAAGCACGCCGTTCAGCGGATCGGCGTTATGAGGAAATCAGTCGTGAGTCCCGACAACGTTCCTTTCCGGGGTGAATTCGGGTACGGTCGGGCACGTATTTTTTCCAATTCCCTCTCTTCGGAAAACCTTCAGCACGGTCAAGCCAAGAATCCTGAGATCCAACCGCAAGCTGTGGTGATCAACGTACCAGGCATCGAGAATGAGCTTCATTTCCCAATTGAGCTCGTTTCGGCCGTTGACCTGAGCCCATCCGGTCATTCCCGGTTTTACCTCGTGTCGCCTGCTACGAAACGTGTGGCACGGTGGCAAGTATTGATGCAGGAGCGGGCGGGGACCCACCAAAGCCATATCGCCGCGGAGGACGTTCCACAATTGCGGCAGCTCGTCAAGACTCCAGATCCGCAAGAATCGGCCGAGTCCAGTGATGCGGAGCGCATCGTTCAAAAGCGCTCCCTGAGCGTCGCAGTCGTCGGTCATCGTCCGAAATTTAAAAATTGTGAATGGCTTTTCCTTGAAGCCAATCCTTGTCTGGCGAAGCAACACCGGGTGTCCCAACCGCAACCAGATCAGGAAGGCCACTACAAATAAGAGCGGTGACAAGAGGCAAAGTGCGCAACCCGCAAGACTGCGCTCCATAATGTTCTTGAACATCGCGATTCGAGAGTTGCGGGCATTCAAGCGGAAGATCGCCTGATCCTGGCGGGACCGTACCTGCGAGCGGTACCAGGCCAATAGATTGCGCCACAAATCTTCGCGGTGAAAATTCTTCTCGACCCAGCTTCTTCCTGCAGCGCTCATCGTAGCGCGCAACGCCGCGTCACCCAACAACCGGTCGAGCGCTGAGGCCAGAGCGCCAGCGTCACCAAACGGGACACGCAAGCCGGTTTCACCATCTACGACTGCGTCCACGGCGCCGGTGGCATTCGTGGTCACTACCGGGATGCCTGCGTACTGGGCTTCCAGCAGAACCGTCGGCAGGCCCTCTCGAAACGTAGGCAGGGCCATCACGTCCATCGCCGGATAGAAATGCTCGACGTTGTCCACGTATCCGGTATGAATGACTGCGGGGTTGGCCGCGATCTGCGCCCGCAGTGCGCCGGGAACAGGATCACCGGTTTCAAAGTCGCCCACAAGCAGGAGACGCAGATCGGGAAACCGGATCTGCAGCCGCATGAACGCCTCGTAGAGTTCAGGAATCCCCTTGTCGCGCGTCAGCCGCCCGACAAAGCCGATGACGGGAGCGCCGGCGGGAATGCGCAGCTCGCGCCGCACTTGCTTTGCTTCAGCTTCGGCTTGTGCGCCAGTGGCATACCGCTCCATCGCAATGCCGTCGGCTGAACCGTTACCAATCACCATGCAGCGAGCTGCCGGCGCCAACCCCAGCGCGACGGTCCGCGCGAGCAAACTTGGGCTCACGCAGCGAACAGTCTGCGCCGCATGACATGCAGTCCATTCCGCGACCATGAGGATCCAGCGCTTGACTCCCGTTGTCGTTTCCAGCCGCAAGCCGTGCAAAAAGTACTGCACATGGGGCACACCAGCGAAACGCGCAGCCAGGATTCCAAGCAAGCCTCCTTTCGGAGTGCCGGCCACAACGATGTCAGGCCGGATCCGCCGGAACAGCCGCCACAAGCGCCACAGCGAGAGCAAATCGCGCACAGGAGAGATTTCGCGTTCCATCGGTAGAGGCCACGTCTTAATCCCTCGATGTCGCAGCGCGTCCAGGCGCGGGCCGCGATTGCAAATTGCGTGCGCATCAAATCCATTGGCGGCCAGGAATGCGCTCTGTCCCTCGAAGAATTTCACCGCCCGATCGATGGTGACGACGTAGGCGATGCGCGGGAGCGATTTGCCTGGGGCGAAGCTGCTCATGCGGGCACGCTCTCCTGCTCTTCCATCCCGGGGATCTCAGCGCTATGAATGGTTTGCAACGCCTTAGATGCTTCTGCGATCTCAGCTTCAGTCACCTTGTCGTTTCTTAATCGAATGAGCACTGACGACCAGCGCATTTTGTGACCTACCCGGCACACGAATTCCTTGGCCCAGCTCTTAGCTATCTCGAACTTCGTTGCGATCGTTCCCACCGTCGCCGGGCCATACTTTGCGAAAATGCGCCGATTGGCTCGGCAACTCAGGACGTATTTCGGCCCAAGCGAGAGCTCTCCTTCCCGGTAGAAAAGAAGGGGAGCCTCGAGATTGCGGAATCGCGAATGCTCATGCGTCCTGCACCAGAGTTCATAGTCTTCCGATCTGAGATATTCGCCGTCGTAAGGATTCTTGATAAGCCATTCGCGCGAAGCCACGACAGTGGGATGTATAAAGAATCCGCGCCGTAGGACAGCGGCAGCGCTGGCCGGTCGTGGGTCAACCCTCCGCACACCGATCACGTTATCTTTTGCGTCGACCACAAACGCCCACGATCCCAGAGCGTCTATCTCCGGGTGCCGGAAAAGATGCAGCATCTGCATTTCGAGCCTTAGCGGATGCATTAAGTCGTCGGCGCCCATGTGGGCAAAATAACGCGTGGTGCTGGCTTGTATGATCTGGTTGAACCGAACGACCACCCCGCGGTGCTTTCCATCGGCAAGAACCCTCACCCGAGGATCGCGGAGCGATCTCGCGATCGAGAGCGACCCATCACTCGAACCGTCGTCGACCAAGAGCAGCGCCCAGTCCGTATAGCTTTGCGCAAAGACGGAGCGAACCGCGTCCAGGAGCGTAGCTTCAGAGTTATAGAAGGATATTCCGACTGTGACAGACGGCGCGTACATGCTCTTCGTTCTAGCTTCGTTCTGAGAAGTAAGCGGGCCCGGCTGGGCTCGTGGCCTGAGATCCGGACGGAGGAGCGAACCACACTTTTACGAATTGCGAGCGGGAGAAGCTCATGCGACACGCAGGGATCATGGCCATTACAAGCCACCAGTGTCGCTGATAGAAGACCTCAATTCCCGCCGAGACGCCAATCATGCCGGCATGGGCGACGGCAAGAGCAACCATGAAAGCTCGCTGTGCGCCTGTTGAGGAACGGATGACGGGAATCGCGACTCTGAAGTACCACATCGTCAGACCGATGACCACGACAAGGCCGATGACTCCACACTCTGAAAGAAACCAGAGGTAGGTGTTATGAATAATCAATCCGTGCTCATAGACGTATGTACCCAGACCGGTGCCCAGAATGGGGTGGGATAGAAATCCATCAAGGGCCGCTCCTCCCGCGTCGATCCGAGATTGGATGGTTTCGGGCCGGATCGTCATGGCATAGAAATGTTCAAATCCTTTGTTGGCCGTGTAGGCAATCAATGCCAGACCAGACCCGGCGAGAACCGCGGCAACTCTCAGACCATGAAGAAGCCGCACGGCGGCGAGGAAGATGAGCGCTGCAGCGAGTCCGATCCATGCGCTGCGCGAAAACGTCAGGACCAGCCCAACCAGAAGAGATGTAGAGATCAGATGGCCGAGAAGGCCGCGGAACAAAGGCGCCTTGAACATTGCCGTCGCGGCCTGCAGCGCGAGCGCCGTCAGCACGAGCCCGCCGAAGGCGTTGGGGTCAATCAGGAACCCGGCTACTCGCTCGCCGGCGCTGTAGTTCAGTTGCGGCATCATGTTCTCCAGCGGCGGCCAGAAGAAACCAGCGATGGAGATGACGTTGACCACGCTCACCGAAGCAACAAAAGCACGCGCCAGGGAGCGAATCGCTGCAAGGGATGACATCTCGCTGGAGAGCACGGCGTAGCCGATCAGCAGCCAGAGAACTCCGAGGAGTTTGTTAACGACAACGTAAGACGTCAGTTCTCCGTTCCGTTCAAAACCAACCCACGCAGAGAGAATCATCATGGGCAGGAGCGCGGCATGCCACACGCTCCAGGCGCCTTTTCGAAATTGGAGGCGATTCGATTGGAAGAGAAGATACGCCAGAAGAAAAATGTCGGACGGCGCGAAATTAAAACCTTCAACGACTTGGAATTGGACTGGCAGGAAAATGGCATACAAAATCAGCAAAACCGGCACCGAGGAGCGGCGCACGGATCCCGACGGGCTTGCAGCGTAGTTAAACCGCAAGCCCGTTCGCATGTCGTTAAGAATTGATCGTGGGTTGGACATCGACTTTCTTTGGGAGAATCTCTACTGCTGTTGCGCGGCAGGATTTTCGACGGTGATAGGAATGGCATGCGCGGCGAGTTGCGGGGTCCGCAAGGCGGGAGAGAGGACAAGAAGAGAACCCACGAGTTGGATTATCGCCGCAAGAATGATGGCGAATGCCGCGCCCTCAATTCCGTGCGTCGGGACCCAGAGGAAGCACGCGGCGGCCGACACCAGCACGACAACCGTAAACAACGCCGGCTGCGGCTTGAAAATTCGCGCTGCGGTTATCGCGTATCCCAGGATCGACGCTGCGCAGAAAATCGCGGTCGCGATCATCACGAGTGTGAACAAGCCTGAGTAGCTCTCGTAGTCGGCCCGGTAGAGCAGGCGAAGGACCGGCTTGCCGGCAAGAATCGCGACCAGGAGGCCGGCGATGCCCGGAACCGTCGCGGCCGCGCAGAGCCTGAAGAGAAGAGCGCGAAAGGCCCGGACATCTCCCGACGCATGGCGCAAAGCGAGCTTGGGCGTTGCGGACTGGCCGACAGCATTGGTGACGAGATTTCCGGCGACCATGAGGTAAGCGATGGCAGCGAAGAAGCCCAATGCGCGCGGGCCGGCATAATGCTCAATGAAGTAGCGAGGCACATTCAGGATGAGAGAACCGAGCGTCGCGGTGATTCCCAGGGGAATTGAAAGCCGCGTGATTCGGGCCAGCGTGTCCCTGGAGAAACGGGGAAGGGATGGGTGGCGGCATTCAGGTGCAGGACTCGCACCGGCAAATCGCCGCGCAAGCGAGAAGTCGTAGGTAACCAGCACCAGGCTCCATGCGATAGCCAATGCTGCGGCGCCCATCACCAGTGAGCGCGTCAGGGCCATCGTGAGAGCGAAGGCGGCGAGCGAGATGACGCCCTTGAGCACCATGGAGCGCGCGATGAGGTCCATTCTTTCCTGCCGCTGAACGACGCCATAGACCGCGTCACTGATGGATTCAGCGCCCTTGGCGCAACCCACAATGACGATCACGGCGGCGATCCAAACAGGGTAACGGGACCAGACGGCGAACCCGGCAATGACCAGGAGGGCCAGTGCCGTTGAAAGGGTTCTCAGGCCCATGTAATCGGCGAAGGCGAATTGGTGAGCCATATCTGTCGCTTCAACTGCTCGAAGCTGAAGATTCGTGAACATGAAAATCGGAGCGGTGACGGCGAGCGCAAGGGCGAATCGGCCGAGCATTTCAGGAGAGCCCAGCTTTGCCAACACGATGAGCATGCCCCACTGGCATGCGGCATAAATTACGTTCCCGGCGAAAGTCCAGGCGACATTGATCCGCAATGAGCGCTCGGCGGCGGGTGGCGCGCCGCCTCGGAGCGGTTGTTCTTCACGATGGGCCGCAAACGGCAGGATTGCAGGCAATGACATGGGTCGTCTGGTTCGATTCCGCGCAGTGTTGTTGCCGGGCCGCTGATTCGTTGAGCCGCTCACTGCGGTGGCTCTTAAGCCTGTTGAAGCTCAGTTCAATGGCGTCGCAGCCTTGTAATACTTTGCATAATGCTTCTGGTAGTAACTGGAATACTGGTATCCGTTGGCAGAGGTGTCGTGGCTGACGCGATTGAGAACGACTCCAACAATGTTTGCGCGGAGACGGTGCAGGGCGGCGATCACCTCGGCGACGGCCCGGCGCTTGGTTTCTCCAGCGCGGCTGACAAGAAGCACGCCGTCAGCAGCAGCAGCCATCTGGAGGCACTCCGCGAAGCCAAGGAGCGGGGGCGAGTCAAGAATCACCAGGTCGTACTCCTTGGCAAATTCATCGAGCAGAGTGGAAAGCCGGGGACCGATCAAGTCAGCGGCGCGATGAGAGCCCAGGCCCGCGGGGATAAGGCTCAAGTGGGTCGTGCCCTCGATTGGGATGACCACTTCCTCCCAGGAAAACTCGCCGGTGAGAACGTTGGAGAGCCCGGTGTGAGGGTTGAGGCCGAATTTGGAGTGCAGGCTCGGGTGCCGCAAATCGCCATCGACAAGCAGGGTCTTTTTGCCCCGGTCAGCATTGGCCATGGCAAGGTGAGCCGCCAGCGTGGTCTTGCCCTCGCCCGGAGTGGCGCTGGTAAGAACGATGGAGTGCAGGCGGCTATCAAAGTCTGACAGGAGAATGGTGTTGCGAAGACTCCGTATCGCTTCGTCAAAGCTGGAGACGCCACCGTAGTAGTCCTTGCGGTGGCCGTTATGGCCGTTCCTGCGCACGAGTGCCGCTGGAGCGACTTCCGATGTTGTCCTTGGCAACTGGGCACCGGCGCGATCAACCGGCAAGGTAGCAATGACGTCGGCGCCGAGGAATCGGCTGGCCTCCTCGGGATCGCGAAGGGTGGTATCGAGCGAGTCCAGAACGATGGTGCCGCCGACTGCCAACAGGGTAGAGAACAGGAACGCCAAGACAAGATTGAGTGCCATGTTTGGAAAAACCGGCTTCAAGGAAGGCCGCGCAATATCGGCAATGCGAATATTGTTGTTTTGATAGCCGGCGTTGATGTCGGCCTCGCGAATCTTCTTGATCAGCTCGTCATAGAGCGCCTTATCGGCATCGGCTTCCTGCTTCAGTTGCTGATACTGAAAGGATTTGGCGTTGACGCGGTCCCATTCAGCCTTGGTCTCGTTCACAGACGCCTGAAGCATCTGTTCGCGGTTGAGGCTTTCCTGGTACTGAGTCTGCACTCTTTCGGCAATGCTGCGACGGGTATCATCGAACTGCTTTTCGATCTCGGCAAGCTCGGATGCGGCTTTGCGATATTCGGGGTGATTGGTGTCATAGGTCGCTTTTACCAACGCGAAGTGCTGGCGCGCCTGATTCAAAGTATCGGTGAGTTTGGCCAGCGAATCTCCCTGAGTAGATGCCTCGGCAGCGCTTAGAGAGCCGGACTTGATCGCGTTCCATGCTGCTTCTGCGCGAACGCGATCTGACTGGGCCGCCGTGTAGTCGGTGTTCAATTGGAGGAGCCGCGAAGACAGAATGTTCGTCTTCTCTTCAGGGTTGATGACGTCGAGATCCTTTTCGAACTGAGCCAGGGCCAGGCTCGATTGCTCCATTTTTGCCTTCAGTTCATCAAGTTGCTTTTCCATGAACGATGACAGACTGGCCGCAGAACGAATGCGAAGATCATACGTCTGGAGCAAATAAGAGTTGGCGATGGCATTGGCCACGTCCGCAGCAAGATGCGCGTCCGGGGAGCGATAGCTGATGGAGAGAAAATACGTATTCGGCGGACGGGTGACTCTTAACTGCTTGAGCGTGATCGGCGCTGACGCCAGAAGTTGTTCGCGTTCGGTCGAAGCACTGCTCGTTTGGCCTTCAAGTTGCAGGAGGTGAAACTGCTCAGCAACTTGCCGCACGACTGCATCGGATTGAATGAACTTTATCTGCGTAGCCAGGAATTGATCGGCGTCGTTGGGGGCGACGAATCGGGTCGAGTCCTCTCCCACAACTTCAGAGGGCGCCTGACGATCCACATTCACAGTTGCGGTCGCTTGATAAATCGGCCGTAATCTGGCGGACACGATAAAGGTCGCCAGCACGCATGTCGCGACCACTGCAACGATCTTCCACACATGGCGGCGGAAGATCCAGAGATAATGTGACAACGGCACCGCCGGGCCGGCCGCTTCAACTTCCTCGTGCAGGGTAATGGGAGCATAGTAAGCGGACGGCGCGCCGCGGCTCGGCAGGTCGGGGGGTAGTACTTCTGTCAATTTCAATTGTTTCGGCATGGGTCCTCGTCAGGTGGCCTAGCGGGCTCCGTAATAAATAAAGGCGGCGCCGAGAGCGGTGCCGATCCCCAGAGATGTTTCGAGGGTCTTCAAGCCAGCCTTGGCTCCGGTCGCGCTTGGGACATATAGGATGTCGCCTGCCTCAAGTGCGACATCCGGCGTCTTGCGATCCATGATTTTCTTGAGTTCGATGGGTATCTCTTTTCGGCCCTCGCCGGCATCGTCCGCACGATAGATGTAAGCCTCGTGGGAAGAAAAGCTATCCAGGCCCTCCGATAGAGCAAGTGCTTTCAAAACACTGCTCTCGGAGCCGTCCGTTATATAGAAAGCGCCGGACTTCTTAACGTTCCCTACGACGAAGATCCGTCCGGCTTCCGGCACTCGAATCACTTCGCCGCCTTGCAAGCTCAGGTTCAGCGAGAGATTTGTTCCGTCGATCAGGCCGCGGACCGGGATGCGCTGCACCAGCGTTGCCGTTTTGCCGTCCGCATCCGGCGCCTGGCGGCTCACGAGGATTTCCGAACCAGCGTTTTCCGTAAGCCCCTGAGCGCGGGAGATTGCGTCAAGCAGAGTCACATTTCCCGCAGCCTGAAACGTGACCGGCATTCTTACCGCGCCGACCACAGTGATCGGATGGCTCTGGTATTCAACGATGGAAACGGTCACAACGGGATCTACGAGCACATGATCCTGGGTGAGCGCGTGCGCAATCACTTTTTCCAAATCTGCTGGATAAAGGCCGGCCGCATGAAGAGGTTGATCGATCATCGGCAGCGTGATATTGCCTCCTGAACTCACGCGCACCGTTCGGGTAAGCTCAGGAGCGTCGTAAACCGTGACGCCAATCAAATCGTCGTTACCGATCCTGGCCATCGGGAGATTCGAAGCGTCGCTGAATGTTGTAGCCCCCGCTCCCTCATGGAACGGGGCAGGCTGCTGCTGTGCAGAAGCCGCGACTGCTGCTGTAATTGCCAGAAATGTAAATGTCATTTTTCTCATAGAGGCTCCGTGGTGATTGAGGTATGCGAGCGAGCAATTATCGGAGGCTGGAGTTGAAGCCTCTCCGGCACTCATTCCATGACGGTCATTGCGTCGTTGGCCGCTCCGTGGACAGGAACTGATTCCTCAATTCGTCGACCCGCCGATTGAGAATCTCCATCTGTGCCTGGACGGCGCCCGTGGGATCGGTCAAGAGCCGCTCATGGGCGGTGAGGCAGAGGAACAGGCGCATCGCGTTACGCGCAAGGTCGGAAAGGCTGTGAGCTCCAGTTACCGCCGAAAGACGGCAGAGCCCGTCATATTCTTCTTGCGACAGCCTGATGCTGATCATCCGCGAACGCGGCTTCAGGACTTTCATGTTGTTGATTACCGGAAGGCACGCCTCAAGCGGCGGCGATGGATTTTGGGCAAGCTTCGCACTCTTCAGTCCCAGCATCCTGGAATCCTGAGAGATGCCTGAATTCCCTCTGGAGCCATGTTTCCGAACATAGAGTTCGGAGCGGGGGATGGCAGTAGAGTTTTGCCCAAATGAGGCGGTGCACAGGACTGTAGCACAAGTTCGCGACGGGAGAAAATGAAAAATGTAGGGCATGTGAATGACGAAAGCATGCCTGAAGTTTGCTCAAAGGTAACCACCTTTGTTCAGCGTCGATGCGGCATCGGACGCGCGGAAAATGGGGCGAAACGGTTGAACCGTAGGCCCTTTGCGACTAGCGACTATTGGAGGAAGCTATCGGAATCCACGCCGATAGAAAACAACACGGCTTGTGGAAAAACCTGAAACAACGCGGATTCGAGCATTGAACGGAGGGCTCGGGGTCACAATACCGCGCCCATTTTTTTGTCGGATGGGGGATTATAAGAAGAGGACGTCGGGCCTGGTCGCGAACCAAAGCTCAGCGACTTGCCGAGGATTTACCAGCTTCGGCTCCAACGATCGCAACAGCCGCAGCGCCACCACCGATCCCAGCTCCAATCAGCACTTTCGTCTGTGTGGTCATTCCTGTGCTGCTCTTTGTGCCACCGCTAAGATCGATCGATGTCACGATGACCTGGGTGAGGCCTGAGGGAGTGGGAGCAGCCTGAAGGAACCCGGATACATCGACAGTCTTGCCTGTGAATTTCTTAAGTTCTTCTCCAGTGATCAACTCGTACTTGACGCCCTTGTCAGTTAGCAGGAAAAAATTGCCATCTTCATAGGACACCTTTCCACTGACTCCGATAAAGGAAGACCCTTGGGGCGCAGTGGCAGTCTGGACTGCGGGAAACGAGAGCGCAGCACCACGGGAGACGTGAGCAACTGCAAGGCTCGTATCATCGACAACTCGAAAATCGCCGGCCACGGCTGCAACGTCAACGGTGTTCGATGGGCCTAACGAGACAACGCCAAAAGCATTCGGTTCACTGGGAACCACGCGCAGGCCATGAGCTTCGAGTGCGAAGGGTGCACCGAGTGTCTTCAATTGGCTTTTGCCTTGGAGCAAAACAAGATGATCGCCGTACACCACGCCGTGCGTGTTGATCGCCAGCATGATCTCGGTGCCGTTGTCGAGCCGCAACATTGCGGTGGCTTGTCCGGTCTCTACGGTTGTGCCGTCGAAAAGCGTTCCGTTGCCCCACACCGTATTGCCGTCGACGCGAATGTCTCCGCGAGCACTGACCGTGCCGATCGAACTTGTCGCACCAAATGCGGATGCGCACGAGAAGCTGACGAAAATCATCGCCAGCAGACAGGCTCTTCCTGGCCATTTTTCGCTCCTTCCCTGGTGGATTCACACTCTGCCCAATTATCCGTCACTTATACGCCAAGAAGGATTTGCTTTTCAAGAATCTCGTTGCGCACACTGTGTATGACACTTGACATACAAGGAAATGCGATGAGTTTCCAATTTCGTTTTCCGCCTTCAGCGCGGACTCCGAGCATTTGTGAAGGTATCTTCCTGGAGGTTTAGGTCTATTCGGTGCCTGTGTTTGAGAATCTGAAATCAAGTGATACGCTGGAGGGCCGTGACCCGCCGTCGGACCAAGCTATTCAAGATCGCGTGCCGAACGATCCTTGCGGGAATCTGTGTCTACGGGATCTGGTGCTCCTGGAGTCTGGCCAGGGCAGACCGCTTGTTCCGGCTGAATACTGCGGAGTCCGTTCGCGCGGCCATCCGCCTGGAGCCCGACTCGTGGGAATACCATATGCGCCTCGCGCTCCTCGATGATGCGCATGCGCAGCAGCTCCTCGAAACGGCAATCAGGCTCGACCCTTACATCGCGGAGGCGGACATCGAACTCAGTCTGCGATATGAAGGCGCCGGCGACTATCGCAATGCCGAAAAGCTGTTGCTCGACGCGTTTGCGATTGACCGCACCTACCTGCCGCGTTGGAGTTTGGCCAACTTTTATTTTCGCCGCAATAACCTTCCAGCATTCTGGGCATGGGCTCGGGCTGCCGCAGAGATGCCGTCGGACAACATGCGGCCTCTGTTCGAATTATGTTGGCGCGTATCGCCCGATCCCAACGAGATTGAGCGAAGGATTGTGAACAACAATCCCGACCTCATGCGACAGTATCTTGATTTTCTTCTTGCCAAAGACCAACTGCCTGCTGCCGCCGAAGTTGCAGATCGCCTGAGCGAAGTCGGAGATCCAGAGACAGATGACAAAGAAATGTTTTCGGTTATTGATAGGCTGATCGCGGCAAAGGACGGAGATCTGGCGAAAAATGTCTGGAGCGGCCTGGTCGATAAGCATTGGGTCGTCGCCGATCGGGGTGCGCCAAACAATCCTAACTTCGCCCGTGACCCACTGCCCGTCGGCTTCGATTGGACGATCCCTTCCTACGCAGGTCTGCATTCATGGCCGGGTCCATCCGGTCTGGAAACGGAGTTCTCAGGGAGCCAGCCGGAAAACTGCACGATTGCCGAGCAGGCGATTGTTCTACCGCCCGGGAATTACGAGATGGTGTACTCCTACCGAACGGATGAGATTCCTTCGGAAACGGGTCTGCGGTGGCAGATCATGGCAGCAGGGTCTGAAATGCCGCTGGCGGAGTCGCCGGATCTTTCAAGCAATACAACGAGCCGCGGGAATGTGAAATTCTCCATTCCACCCGACGAAACGCTGGTTCATCTCCGCCTTCAATATCTTCGGACGCTCGGCACTCCCCGGATTTCGGGCACTCTTGTCGTCTCGTCTGTCCAAATTCATACACGGCCAAGTTGAAGTTTTCCGCGCTTGAATTCCCGTTCTTGACGTGAATGATCTGGATCCGGAGGAGTCGCTGCTCCCTTTTGGAGCCGATCGGAGTTCCGAGCCATGTAGAGGAGGCCCAGCATCGCAAACATCCACCCAGAAACCGCAGGACGAGGGAAAGGATAATCCACACAGGCATGGAGCATGACGGCTACTAAGCCAAGGCCCCACGGATGTCTTATCGCCACCGGGACGGCAGCAGCAAAAGGGATGAACACAAGAAGGAGAAAGGGAATTCCGCCATCGGCGGCAAATTCTGCCCAGTCATTATGGGCATGGTTGACGTAAAAAGGAAAGTCCTTAATCGCATATTGCTGGTAGACCTCCGGAAATGTTCCTAATCCGTAGCCCATGATTGGTCGATGCCTCGCCATGTCAACGGCTGAAAGCATGTACTCGAGCCTTCCTTCATGTGGATTGTTTTGTTGAAAGCGCTCCCAGATTCCGTGCCATCCGACGACAGATGTGAAGATCGCCGCAAGAAGAGGCACCATGACCAGGGCTCCCGCAGACGAGTGGAAGATCCGCCCGAGGTTTTGACGTCTGTGTTGAATCACCCCGATCGCCAGCATCGCCACTAATTCAGCCGTGCAGAGGATAGCGCCGGCGCGCGAGGCAGCGCCGATCACCGAGGCGTAGAGTACGCCTCCGATGAGGGCATATCCCCATGAGCGCCGGCCATCGCACATGGCCCGCCAAAGGGCAATCGGCAGGGAAACCTCAATAAATTGCGCATAGTTGTTGTGGTTGGGAAATGTTGCATATACATCCGGATAACCCGATGGGAAGATCCACAGAACGCGTCCTGCTGAGGTGAAGAGCTGAGTGAGGCAAAGTACAGCCATCACAGTCGAAAAGCACAAAAAAGTCAAAAGCATGACTTCACGGGCCGCGCGAGTGCGAGCGGCGATCTGCGTAAGGAAAAATACCGCAGCCAGGGCTCCCCACCGCAGGACAGCTTGGCGAGTTTCCATCGTCGAAGCTGTGGTGTGCGCCAAGATTTGGACCACACCCCAGGCGGGAATGAAGTATACGAGCCAAGGTGCTACGCCGTCGGCGAGGTTTTCGCTGTCTCTCCGGATGCCACTAAGCAGATACGTCGCAGTGAGAGCAAAAACACCAATTTGAAAGAATTCAACCGGCCAGGACGCCTGCACGAAGACCGCAGAAGTACTAAAGATGAGTAGGAGAATGAGCGCCGCGCCAAGAGCAATCAAAGCCATCTGGCTTTTTGTCCGTCCCGGGCGCCCGCGCCCTGGGATTGTGAGATCGCGTATGGCGAACATTCGGTCCATTCTACTTCAGTGTTTTGATTGCCAAGGAAGGGCGGTGCGCGATCAAGTGACTTCGGCGGATCGCGCGCTATACCGGGCCGGCTGCGCAGCTCGTGGCGCAGATTGCATTCGAGGGCGATGGCGGTCCCGAGCTGGCGACCGGTTCGAGTACTGTAAGCAATGAGCGTTGAATTCAGGGAGAGGATCCGGCGATGGAGATCAAGCGAGGCGGCAGCCAGCCATCAGGGAAGGGGCCGGCGGAGTGGTTCACGGGAGCAGTGCGGATCGATCCGCTGTTTCAGGCGCCGGAGCCGGCGCGGGTGCAGGGCGCGAGCGTGACGTTTGAGCCGGGCGCCCGAACTGCATGGCACACGCATCCGTTGGGACAGACTCTGATTGTGACCGCTGGTGGCGGTCGGGCGCAGCGGTGGGGTGGTGTGATCGAGGAGATCAGGCCCGGCGACGTGGTGTGGTTCGCGCCAGGTGAAAAGCATTGGCATGGAGCCGGCGAGACAACAGCTATGACGCACATCGCAATCCAGGAGAGACTCGATGGAAAGACGGTCGACTGGATGGAGCAGGTCAGCGACGAACAATACCGAGGGTGAGAACCTCTCTGTGATCGCGTGACGCCCGCTGGCGGCACAATCGGGCTTCTACCGATCGACGACCCCTGCGGCGTTCTATACTAAACGGCACAATATGAATCCAGAATCCTCTCATCGGACAATCGATCCTGCACTACACCATTCTTCGCCAACTGGGCTCGGGCGGGATGGGCGTGGTGTACGAAGCCCAGGACGCGCAGTTGGACCGTCACGTGGCTCTCAAGTTTCTCCCTGCGGACTTGGCGAGGGACAGCCAATTGCTGGAGCGTTTTCAGCGCGAAGCGCGGGCGGCGTCGTCGCTGAATCACCCCAATATCTGCACCATCCACGCCATTGAGCGGAACGAGTTGCAGCATTTCATCGTGATGGAACTGCTGGTGGGGCAAACGCTGGCAGAACGGATGAATGGGCAGCCGATGGATGTGGAGACGATTCTGCCCCTGGCGATCCAGATGGCCGATGCGTTGGAGTCGGCGCATGCCAAGGGCATTGTGCACAGAGACATCAAGCCGGCGAATATGTTTCTTACGGAACGCGGGCAGTTGAAGATTCTGGACTTTGGGCTGGCGAAGATTGGACTGAGCCAGGCGACACAGGCGGCCGACGGAGCCAGGACATTGGCCGCAGGTGATGAGCTGACCTCGCCAGGGTCGGCGGTGGGAACTATCTCCTATATGTCGCCGGAGCAGGCGCGCGGGCAACTTGTGGACGCGCGGACGGACCTTTTTTCGGCAGGCACCGTGCTCTACCAGATGGCCACCGGCAGTTTGCCGTTCCAGGGAGACACGTCGGCGGTGATCTTCGACGCCATTCTGAACCGCGAACCGACGCCGGCGGCTGAGATTAACCCATCTTTGCCCGCAGACTTCGTGCGCATTCTGGAGAAGTGCATCGAAAAAGACCGCACGCTGCGTTGCCAGACGGCGACGGAGTTGAAGACCGACCTGAACAGGATGAAGCGCAATCTGGAGACGAACAAGAGCCGCGCAAAAGTGAGGACGGATTCGGATTCGGGCACGCACAAACAGGGCAAATCGGTTGCGGTGCTGTATTTCGAAAACCTGAGCGGCGCCAAGGAAGACGAATACCTGCGCGACGGCATCACGGAAGACGTGATTACGGAACTGTCGAAGATTCGCGGGCTGAACATTTTTTCGAGACCCACGGTTCTGGCCTTCCGGGACCAGTCTGTGACTCCGCAGGTGGTGGGGCAGAAGCTGGGCGCCGCATACGTGCTGACGGGCACGCTGCGCCGCTCCGGCGCGCGGCTTCGCATCAACGCGCAACTGGTGGATACTCGCACGGATTTTCCGTTGTGGTCAGAGCGCTTTGACCGCGAGATGAAGGACGTTTTCGAAGTGCAGGACGAAATGGCGCGCAAGATTGCCGAGGCCCTGCGCGTGACGCTTTCGCCGGAGGAACTGGAAGCCTTGGCGGTAAAGCCGACGGAGAATCTGCAAGCCTACGACCTTTACCTGCGCGGCAAGCGCTACGCGCGGCGGCAGACGCGGCAGGATCTGGAATTCGCGCTGCAGATGTTCGAAAACGGAGTGGCCATCGACCCCAACTTCGCGCTGGCCTATGCTGCCTGCGCCAACGCATGCGCGATGTTTTACTGCAACTACAGCCGTGACCAGGTTTGGGTGGAGCGTGCGCGCGAAGCTTCAGGCAAGGCCGTTGCGTTGCGCTGGGAACTGCCCGAAGTGCAAGTGAGTCAGGCTTGGGTGCTCTATGCGGCGGAGCTGCACGACGAAGCTGTGCGCATGGTGAAGAAAGCCATTGAACGCAAACGCGACTGCGAGGGAGCGTACTACCTGCTGTGCCGCGCACTGTTTGCCGCGGGTCGCTACCAGGAAGTGCTCGACGTTGCGGAAACCGCGATCGAGGCCAGCGGCGAGGACTACAACGTTTACGTGCCGATTGTGAACACCATGGGCGCACTGGGCAAAACTGAAAACGTGCGCAATATGATCCAGCGCCGGATTGGGGCGCTTGAAAACCACCTGAAGCAGGTGCCGGAAGATGCGCGGGCACGCATTCTGCTGGGCGGGGACTACGCCCGGCTGGGACGGACCGACGACGCCCTTCGCGAGTTGAACCTGGCCGTAACGCTGCGGGCCAACGAGGCATCCATTTTGTACAACGCGTCCTGCCTGTACTGCGTTCTGGATAGAAAAGCGGAGGCTCTGGACGCTCTGGGCAAGGCATGGGAAGCGGGATTTCGCGACTCGGTATGGGCGCGCCGCGACCCGGACCTGCTCAAACTTCACGGCGACCCGGAGTTCGATCGCCTTTATCCAGAACCAGCGGCATAGCTCTCATGAAAAGACCGCATCGCATTTTTACGCGGCTCGCGGCGTGCCTCGGCGTCTTCGCGCTGAGTCTCGGTTCGAACGTCGCCTCGCAAACGCCGAGTGACGCGCAAGGAACGATTTGGCGGTTCGACAACATTGACTCCATCGGCGGCCATGCCACGCATGTGCTCGGGCATCCCTACCTGATCGATTCGCCGTATGGCAAGGCGGTGGAGTTCAACGGCGTGGACGATGCGCTGTTTGTGGACGCGCATCCGCTGGCCGGGGTGAATGCGTACACGTGGGAAGTGATCTTCAAGCCCGACGCGGATGGCGCGGAGGCGCAGCGATTTTTCCATTTGTCGGAGGTCGATCCGGCTACGGGCAACGACACCGACAACCGGATGCTGTTTGAAATTCGCATTGTGAAGGGCCAGTGGTGCCTCGACAGTTTTGCAGAGACGAATGGACAGCGGCGAACGCTGCTGAATTGCAATGATCTGCATCCTCTGGGACAGTGGTACCGCGTGACCGCGGTCTATGACGGCAAGGCGCTTCGCAACTATGTGGGCGATGAGATGCACGGTGAAGGCGAATTGCACATAGCGCCGCAGGGACCGGGCCACTCGTCGATCGGAACACGGATTAACCGGCGCGACTATTTCAAGGGCGCAGTGTTCGAGGCGCGATTTACACCACGGGCGCTAGAGCCGGAAGAATTTTTGAAAATGCCGGCGATCGAGAACGGCCAAGCGCCCGCAAAATAGCGAAATCACAGACGAAACTGAATGCCGCGCATCGCAGCTACACACATGCAGCCAGTCGTGGCCTTGATACCCTAGAGTTTTGGAGGGTTCCGCAACGATGGCAACAGAAACTGCAACCGGCGAAAGTAAAGCTCTACATGCGTGGGAGGTGGGCGGGGCGGCGTCGGCTGAGGCGTTGACGGCGTGGGTGAACGCGCGATTGAATGCCCATGAAGCCTCACTGGCCGCGTTGCTGGCCGTAAAGGGCGAGCGCACGCCTGAGAATTCGCTGCTGCTTTACGACAAGGCGATCGAACATCTGACCCTGGCGGGAGCGCAGGCGGGAATTCTGAACTCCGTGGCCGCGGATAAGGCCGTGCGCGACCAGGCGCAGATGGAGGCGCAACGCGTGGCAATGGCGGGAAGCGCGCTGAGCCTGAACCGCGAAGTGTACGACGCGCTGGCGGCGATCAAGCTGGATGGTGCGAGCCCGGCGACGAGGCACTATGTAGAGCGCACGCTGCTCGGGTATCGCCTCTCTGGCGTGGACAAGGACCAGGCTACGCGCGACCGTTTGCACGCACTGCACGATAAGGCGACAGGTCTGTCGCTTGAGTTCGGGCGCAACATTCAAGAGGGCGGGAAGACGATTGAGGCGAGTCCCGAAGAGCTTGAGGGATTGCCTGCCGACTATATTGCGCGGCATCCGGCGCAAAAGGGCCAATACGGAATTGAACGAGTAACGCTGACGACCGATCCGCCGGACATGATGCCGGTGATGACTTTTGCATCGAGCGCGGCGCTGCGGGAGCGCATGTTTCTGGCGTACAACACGCGCGCCTATCCGGCAAATCGGCAGATTCTCCTTGATCTGTTGGCAACACGGCAGGAAATCGCGACGATTCTCGGATTCCGCGGTTGGGCCGACCTAGCGACAGCCGACCAGATGATGAAGTCGGCAGCGAATGTGCGCACGTTTCTGGCGAAGCTGGACGAGGCCAGCCGCGACGGCGCGAAGCACGAGCACGCGCTGGTGCTCGAATTTGCGCGAGGACGGCAGGCGGGATTGAATGAGATCGACATTGTGAGCCGCGGGTACTGGTACGAGCAGTTCCGGCGCGCGAAGTTCGATTTCGATTCGCAGTCGGTGCGGCCGTATTTTCCGTATGCGCGGGTTGAAGCCGGCGTGCTCCAGACGGCGGCAAAGCTGTTCAAAGTGGAGTTTCGGCCGACGAACGCGCCGGCGTGGGATCCGGCGGTTTCGACGTTTGAAGTTTTCGATCGCGGGCGCCTAGTGGGGCGTTTCTATCTCGACATGCATCCGCGCGAGGGCAAGAACAAGTGGTTCTCTGCCGCGCCGGTGGTAACAGGTGTGCGAGGGCGCCAGCTGCCTGAGGCGGCGCTGATCTGCAACTTCCCGGCCGGCGACGCGAACGATCCCGGCCTGTTGCAATATTCCGATGTCGTCACGTTCTTCCACGAGTTCGGGCATTTGATGCACGCGATTCTCGGCGGGCATACGGAGTGGGCGGGGCTTTCGGGGTTTGCGACGGAGGGCGACTTCATCGAGGTGCCATCGCAGATGCTCGAGGAGTTTTTCCGCGACGAGAAGCTGTTGCAGTCGTTCGCGCGGCACTATGAAACCGGCGAGGTGCTGCCGTCGGAGCTGATCCGGACGATGAAACTGGCGGGCGCATTCGGGCGCGCGGACTGGATCAGGACGCAGCTCTACTACACGACGCTCTCGCTCAATTTGCACGACGAGGATCCGGCGGGCATCGATCCGGATGTGGTGACGCGGGAGCTCTACAAGCAATTCCAACCGTGGACATGGCTCGAAGGCAACAAGATGTACGCGAGCTTTGGGCACCTGACCGGCTACTCGTCGAACTACTACACCTACGCGTTCGACAAGGTGATCGCTCTGGATTTCTTTGCGCAGTTCGACCCAGAGGATTTGCTGGGCTGCGAGGCTGGCGCGCGGTACCGCAAGGCTGTGCTCGAGGAGGGCGGGTCGAAGCCCGGAAGAGAAATGGTGCGCGATTTTCTGGGCCGCGACGAGGAGTTTGCGGCGTTCTCGAAGTGGCTCAATGAGGAGTTTGAAGGACAGCCAATAGCCAAGAGTTAGTAGCCAGTAGTTTGTCGCATGCCGTGCTCGACTATTGGCTGATGGTTACTGGCTTGATGACCTTGGGACCATTGAAGGTTCTTCCCGATGAACGCGAAAGATTTCAAGCGGATTGCGCTGAGCATGGAAGGCGCGGAAGAAGGCTCGCATATGGGCGCGGTTGATTTCCGCGTCGGCGGGCGGATTTTCGCGACGCTTGCATCTGTGAAAGACGGCTACGGCAACCTGATGCTCACGCCGGAGATCCAGGCAGAGTTTCTTGCCGAGCGGCCTGATCTGTTTTTGGCGGTGCATGGCGGATGGGGCCGGATGGGCGCGACGCACATCCGGCTTGCGGTTGCAGATGAGGACTCGCTGCGCGGAGCGCTGCACTCGGCATGGAAGTTGCGCGTGGAGAAGAACGGCAAATCGGCGGGGCGGCGAGCCAACAAGTCAGCGAAACGCTAGTGAACAGACGGTTTTGCTATCCCCGGTCCCCAAATGCAAGGGACCGGGGGCACCCTGCATGCTTGGTCAGGTCTCAAAAGCGAGACCGGGGTACCCGGTCGTGATGGCTGATATAGGCCTCCCACCCTTTCCGCAATTAGGCCGCGGAAAGGATGGGGCAACGATGGCTTGTGATGTTCGGCATGGATCAGGATGATTTTGCGCCCGTGAAGCCGGCGAGGATCTGCGTCATCATGTCGTTGACCGTGCCGGGCGAGCTGGGCAGGAAGATGGTGCTCGCTTTGCCCGTGACGCCCACTTCGCGCAACGTGTCGAAGTACTGCGTCATGAGAACCATCGCGATCACGTCTTTGGCAGTCGAGCCTTCGACGGCGCCCTTGAACTCTTCAACGGACTGCTGCAGGCCCTTGATGATGGCCTGACGCTGGCGGGCGGTGCCGTCGCCTTGCAGCGCCTTCGACTCGGCTTCGGCTTCAGCCTGCTTGACCTTGAGAATTTTGTCGGCTTCGCCGCGGGCCTGCGCAGCAATCTGCTCCCGCTGCGCGGCGTTGATGTCGTTCATGGCGGCTTTGACCTTGGCGTCGGGAACGATGTCGGTGACGAGCGCGCGCAAAATGTTGTAGCCGAAGTTGTCCATCACTTCATCGAGATCGCGCTTCACCGCGCCGGAGATCTGCTGCATCTGCTCGAAGGCTTCGTCGAGGGTGAGCGTGGGCACGTGGCCGAGGATCGAATTGAAGACGTAGCTCTCAATCTGGCTCTGCGGATTTGAGAGCTTGTAGTAGGCGTCAAAAACCTTGGCTTCTACGACCTGGTATTGCACGGAGACGGGAATGGTGACGAAGACGTTGTCCTTGGTTTTGGTTTCGACGTTGACCACGGCCTGGCGCACCTGCAAGTCGACAAGGCGAACGGTTTCGCACCAGGGCAGCAGGAATTGCAGGCCGGGGCGCGCGACGCGGTTGAATTTGCCGAAGCGCTCGACCACGCCGGCCGAATAGGTGCGCACCGTGTACATGGTTTTGAGGAGCGTAACGAGAACAAAGATGCCGATCACGGCGGCAACGATGATGACGAAAACGGCAACAGCGGAGTTGTCCATGGCGAGCCTTTCAATCTCGAGAGCGCAGTGTCTCGGGCGCAGTGCGGCGAGTTGGGTGTACATCGGGCCCGCGTTTTCGAGATGCAGGAATGATACCGCAGGGGTGCGAACGGCGGGTCGCGATGCCTTGCAATGGAGGGCAGAGGGTTTTGGGGTTGGGTCAGTTCGAAAGAGCCTTCCCTCAGGGGCTAAAGCCCGGCATATTTTTTACGGGCTTTATTGGCCCGGCTGAAGCCGTGCCCTTGTTACAAAACACTCCGGCCATAGTTTTTCCGCAAGCCATAAAGCCGAAGCCTTCAAAACTGATCTACGGCCTTTTTGCGCCCGAACTCGCGGGATGCCTACGGTTGCGCGGCGGGTGCGGCGTATTTGTTGTGGAAGAGGCGTCGGTTGATGTCGGGCCAGAATTCCTTGAACCAGAACGACGCTGCATCGATCCCGACATCCTCTGCCCACTCAGATGTTGTATTTCCAACGGAGCGTGACGCAGACGGGTAGTAGAGATTGGAAATTGCCGATGCGGCGCCGGCGCCGAAGACTTCGCTCACATTGAAGGTCTCACGGCCAGAGTTTGAGCGGGTGATGACGGCGCGGCTGAGAGCGTAGCCCGTGCGCTTGATGAATCCGCCGTGGCCGAGGGTGTAGTAACGCGAATCTTCGCGGGTGATGGTAGGAAAAATGAATTCGACCATGTAGTTCTCGCTGGTCTGGTCGACGGCTGAATGCCAGAAATAGCGGGCGTAGCCGGCCGCGCCCTGATGGAACTCGGGCGTTGCGCGCTCATGATAGTCGTAGACGGCGATGACAGCAGGAATGAAGATCGCGGAGTAATCAAACGAGTCCTCGGTGCAGTCAATGAACTTTTCTTTGACGGTCTCGGGCGGCAGCTTTTGGTTGGCGCTGACAGCGCGGAAGTTGGGGATGATGCCGAGGATGCGCTTGGTTTGCTGACCGCTCGATTCATCCTGCGCATTTTGCGCAGGTTGACTTTGCGAAGGAGACCCGCTGCTGCTTGAAGATTGAGCCGGAACTGCGTCCGCCCAGGTGAGCGAGTCAAGTCCCGGATCCGCCGGCGCTGGATTCGCTGTCTCAGAATTGACGGCAACGACTGACGGAGAATCTTCGGCTTGGGGCTGCTGAGCGGCCAGGGCGGCGCGTTGGCTGAAGCCGATCAAAAGCGCGACAGAAGACAGCCCAAACAACGAAAAGCGTCTTAAAACAAACTTACTTAGGCGACAAATCAAAGGCATGGGGGAATCCCTTGAAGAGTGGGAGTGGGGCTACTTCTAGTTTTGATGCTGGTTCTGCTCCTCCAGCTTCTTCTGTTTTGCGGCTGCGTCCGCGGCTTTTGCCTGGGCGTCGAGGCCGTGCGTGGGGTCTTTATGGAACAGCTTGCGCGAGATGTCTGGCCAGAATTCCTGCAGCACGCCGCCAAAGGTGCCTTCGCCGGTGACGATGATGCCATTGTTGATGGTTTGGCCCAGGCCCGCCGTATTCGATGGGTAATAAAGATTGGAGATGGCGCCGGCAATGATGTTGCCGCCTACGTTGGAGTAGTTCGGCTCCCACTTGCCGGTGTTGTCATGCTTGCAGATAAAGCTGGTCGCGACGGCGTAGAAGAACCGGTGCTTGAATGTGCCGTGGCCGAGACGGAAGTAGCGCGGGTCCTGGTGCAGGAGTGCGGGCAGAAAGCCATTGCCGATCATTGCGCCGTCAAAGGCGTCGAGATAGGCCGCGCCAGAGCGCTTGAAGTAGCCCGCCGGCCCCCAACCGAAGCCGGTGCCATTATCTTGCGCTTCAGAAAAACCTGCCACAACGAATGCAATTCCGAATTGATAGGGATCGATGGCGGAACGAAAGGCGAGGCTGATTTTTTGCCCAGCAGTCATGGACACGGCGTCGCTGCGATAGGTGACGTTGAAAGACGGCAGGATGCCGACGACACGCTGCTTTTCCTGCTCTTTGATTTGCTCGGCAGCTTTTTCGTGCTGGCTCTCCTGCGGGGTGAGCGGTGGCGCGGAGGTTTGAGTGCTGGAGGTGCTTTGCTGAGAACTGGAACTGCCTTGCGGGCTGCTGCTTTGCTGCTCGCTGGAAGAGCCGGCCGGCGCTGGCGCGGATTCCGGGGCGGGTTGCTGAGCATTTTGCGCGGACTGGGGATCGGCAGCAGCCACGTCAAATTGCGGAACGGGAGCGTCGGGAATCGCGGAGGGCAAAGCGATAGTTGTAGCGGACGGGGTTGAATTCGGCTCCTGCGCAAGCGCGCCCGACGAAAAAGCGAAAACGGCCAGTCCTAGACCGACCCGCGTGGCGGCTCCAACGAATCCTGATCGCATTCATTCACCTGTCTTCAAAGTTGGCGTCGGCCAGTCACGGTCAGCCGAAAAGGCAAATCAGTTCGGAATAAAGCCGCTCAGATCGTTCTCTTCCGCCGAAGCGCTGATTCAAAAGGAGCAAGCCGCCTCTTTTAATTATCAACAAACTCTATCGGTTAGACGCATTTCGGTGCCTGTTGGACACAAAAATGTCCCATCCCTGGCACCTCAAGGACCTTAGAAACCGAAGTTGAAATGGCGATTTACCTATTCTTAATCCGGATGCAGAGAATACGGCCGGCTCACACCTCGAAATCAATGTAGCCGCGCTGAGGATCGGTGGAGACGAGCTTGACGGTCACCTTGTCGCCGACGTCGAGGCCCTTTGCGCCGCGCACGACCATGCCGTCGACGTGCGGGTCGATGGTGCGGACGAAGGTTCCCTTTTCAGACGCGCCAGTGACAATAGCCTGGTAGCTCTGGCCGATATGCGGATGAAGCGCAACGGCGGCAACGCGTTTAGCCATCTCGCGCTCCACCTTGCGGGCGGCATCCTCCATCTGGGTGCATCGTTGCGCGATGGCATTGAGGTCATCTTCAGAGTAGGGTGCCGCGGACTTGGTGAGCCAGGCTTTGAGGAGGCGCTGTGTGACCATGTCGGGAAAGCGGCGGTTGGGCGCCGTGGAGTGCGTGTAGTCGCGGACAGCGAGGCCGAAGTGGCCGGGCGACGGAGCGTTGGGCTTGATCAGAACATATTCGCCCGGCCCCATAAGCTTGATGACCGCGAGCGAGAGATCGGGAAAATGGTCGGGATCCTTCCGCTTTTGCGTAAGGAGAAAGTCGTTGAGGGCTTTGGAGTCAGGATCGGCGGGCAGCGTTGTACCTTTTTGCGCGGCCAGCTCAACGATGCGGTCCCAGCGCTTGGGCACTTGCACAACGCGGCGGATGGAAGCGACGCCGGCACTTTCAAAGGTGCGCGCGATCACTCCGTTGGCGGCCACCATGAACTCCTCGATCAACGAGGTAGCGCGGTTCTTCACGATGGGCGCGATTCCGATGACTTCGTCGGTCACCAAAACCGGCTGCGTCTCGATGGTCTCGAATTCGAGCGCGCCATGTTGATAGCGGCCGCCTGCCATGCGCTGCGCGGCCGTGTCCTGGAGCTTGAGCTGCGCAGCAAGTTCGGAATCGGCGGCGACTTTGGGCGGCGGCGCGCCTTTGCCATCGAGCCATGCGCCGATGCCCGGATACGCCAGTTGCGCGCGATTGCGCACCAGTGCGCGGTATGCCTTTTCGTCGGAAGTGGCTCCGTTGGCGTCGACGGAATACTCAACCACAATGGCCGCACGATCTTGATTTTCGTTCAGAGAGGTGATGCCCTCGGAGAGCTTTGTGGGCAGCATGGGAAAGATGGACACGCCGGTGTAGACCGATGTGGTTTCGAACGCGGCGTGCTTGTCGATGACGGTGCCCTTTTTCACGCGCGCGTCGACATCCGCGACGCCGACGAGCACGCGAATGCGGCCGTCGGGCAACTGCTCCGCCCACTCGATCTGATCGAGATCTTTCGAAGTGTCGTTATCGATGGAGGACCAGAGCAGGTTACGTGTGTCGGTGAAGCCGTCAGCGGCCGGAAGGGCGGGTTGCGCCTGAATTGCGGCCAGCTCGGTTTCGGTTCCGGGAGGGAAATCGGGCTGGAAACCGTGCTCGACCATGGAGGCATGGGCCGCGGCCACCAGATTGAAATGGAAGGGGTGTGTGGGATTGGAATGCATGAAGATTTCTGCTCCTGGACGCGAAAAGCCAGCCTAACACGGCGGGGGCTACGGAGCGGCGGCCGAGGCTACTGGGGCTGCACGTTCACCGTGAAATACAGAGTTTGGCTGGTGACGGCGTTGTCAATGTAGGCCGTGGCAGTGACTTTGAGCGTTGCCACGCCGAGCGGCGTGCCGTTGGGAACGAGAACGCTTGAACTGTTGCAACTGGTGATGGTGGCGACCAGCGGCGCCAGCAGAACGAGAAAGATGATGAAGCGCTGCGAGCCGCGACGCGGGATGGCGCGGCGGCGAAGGCCGAGGGGAAAGGCGACGAAGAGCATCGCGGCGAGGACCGCGCCTCCCGCGGCCTTCCGCCATGGAGAAAGGTGCCTGCGGGTCGTGGATGCGGTGGCATAGAGCGGGCCGCCCGACGCGAAAGTCTGGACAACGAATGTGACCGTGGCCGTTGGCGTAACCTGCTGTGGAGTGGGTGTACAGGTCATGTCGTCTTGCAACTCCACCGCGCAAACCACCTGCACCTGACCCGTGAATCCGCCTGCGTTGCTGACCACGAATGACTCGGAACCGGATTGACCGAGCGCGATATTGAGATTGCTGGGCGGGTCGGTTGCCGCCGGCGCCAGGCCGAATCCCTGAACGCTGATCGCGAGCGGAGTGGAGGTGCCCGCAGCGAAGATAGCATCGCCCGCGTAGTAGGCAGTGATAGAGTCCTGGCCGGCGGGAAGGTTCTGGATGGTCAGCGTGGCCGTGGAGGCGTTGGCCACAGGAAGCGCGGCGAGCGGGGACTGGCCGATCACGACGGTGCCATTGAGGAAGACGATCGTGCCGGTGGGATTTTGCTCGCCGGATGCGGGTGGCGCTGACGCGGGCGTGACCGTAGCCGTAAGAATGATGGCTGCGCCTTGCGGCACGGTGACGTTATTGGCGGCGAGGGTGACGGTGACGGGCAGAAGTGCGGGGGGAGTTGGATCGGCGGCTGCGATGCACACGAAGAGACCGCTGAGGCAAAAAGCAGCAAGCGGCAACCCGAAGGTGCGGAAGTGCGTCATAGGTCTCGTCGCGCGCAAAGAGCGCGGGTAAGCGATCAAGCGATACTTTATCTTCGCCCAGCACGGCCCCTTGCTTGTTGCATCTTTTGGGTCACGCCCGCAGAATCTGCGCACGCCTGGCACCGATTGGGGGCGGCAGAAAACGGGAGGCTCTTCAAGAAAGAACAACCGCAGATTCTTCGACTCCCTTCGTCCGCGTGCGGACTCCGGTCGCTCAGAATGACAGCGCGTTGAAGATCGCTCTCTATTGAATACCGAGATCGGAGAGGACTTTTGGTTTGGCTTCCTGGACAGCCAGTAGGTTATGGCAGACGGAGCAGTCCTGAGGGATCGTATCGCCGCTCTTCGCGGTGTGGTTGCCGTCGTGGCACCGGAAGCAGCCCGGATAATCCATGTGGCCAATGTGATTGGGATGCGTCCCCCAGGTCACTTTCATGAAGGGAAATACATTCTGGTCGTAGAGTGTGACCAGTTCCTTGCCCGCCTCGTCGACGAGAGCCGCGTTTTGCGCAAGCACACCGGGATTCTGCGTGCGATAGAAGGCCTGAAGTTGCTGGGGAATCTGGACACCGGCCTGCTCCTGGCTGGTATATGTGCCGTTGAGCAACGCCAGCCCTTCCTTGTGAATCCACGGCAAATTGGGGCTGATGGCGCCGGTGGCCATGGCCTGGTCGACGGCCTGCTCCGCGGTCACAAAGGTGTGTGCGGCACGATTATGGCAGTCGATGCAATCCATGACCCTGCGGTCGCCCTTGGGAATTCCGCTGCCGGCCGGCAGAGTGCTGTACTCGGTGAATGAACCGTCAGCGTTCTGCCGCTCCACCCAGGGAATCGTGGTGCGCGAGGAGTCAGTGGAGACATATTCGATGTGGCCGAGGTGAACGCCGTGGATGCCGGTGTAGCGCGAGAGTGAATCAACTCCGCCGAGGTGCAGAATGAGCACGGTCTGCGTCTCCGTGTTCTGCTGGTCGTCAGCAAAGTTCGATTTGACCAGCAGCTTGTCGCCGTCAAAGCGCGTGGGCGTGTGGCAGCCTTCGCAGGTGTATCGCGCGGGGCGCAGACTGCTGACCGGCGAGGGAATCGGCGTGGGGTAGTTGGGAATGATTTTGGGCGCGAGCGGCGCGAGGGGATGGAAGGTGACTTCAATGAGCTGCTTGGTCCCGTTGACCTTGGCGCTGAAGTAGGCTTGAGCGCCGGATCCAATGTGGCAGTCGACGCAGGCCACGTGTGAGTGCGGCGAGATCTGGTAGGCCGTAAACTCCGGCTTCATCACGTGGCAGGAGCGCCCGCAGAACTGCGGCGAATCCATATACTCCGCGCCGTGATAGCTTGCGGTTGCCACGACGAGAAAGTTGACGATGGTGAAGACGAGAACAATGTCGAGGCCGTGACGGAAGCGGCGGTCATTGAGATCGATGCGGGGAAATGCGGCGGGAATCTGGCCGGCCTTTTGGAGCTTTCTGCGCCGGATGAGCACGCCGACGGGAATGAGCGCCAGACCCAGCAGGAACAGAAACGGCAGAATAAGAAAGAAGATGATGCCGAGATAGGGATTGTCGCTGAGATGGCCGGCGAGCTCGGCCAGCCAATAGCTGATCATGGTGACGCCGGATGCAGTGGTGATGGCGCCGCCGGTTAGGCTGATGGGATTGTTGCCGAAAAAAAGCGCAGGACGAACCCAGCTATCGCGGAATCTCTCAAACACCGACACGTTTCCTCAACCTCCGTGGGTCGACGGCCCGCCGAGGGATGACGGGCCGCCTGCAAACTACTCCGCTGATCCCCCGCTTACTTCAGGGTCTTGAAATATGCGGCGACAGCCTGAACCTGCGGATCGGTCAAGCCGGTGATGGGATGCATCTTGCCTTTGCCGTTCTTCACGGTCGCGGCAATCTGAGTAACGGTGAGAGCCTGGATGGAAGGATCGGAAGCGGGCTTGATGCCCATGGCCTTGGCCATTCCCGCGCTGGGAGTGCCGGTGGGTCCATGGCACATGGCGCACTTGGCTTTGTAGGTGGCCGCGCCGTCCTGGGCAAAGCTCATTGCGCCGGCCAGAAGCACCGTTGCAGTCAGCACGATTCCGGAACGAAAACGAATACTCATTGCGAATCTCCTTGGTTGTTTTGAGGCCGGTACACACGTTCAAGCGCCGGCCACGTGATGATTTGTCGATGTCGCCGGCTCACGTACACAGCCGTTGGCTCTGCAATCGAGATAGTAGCAGGAACCACCTGACACAGACCGGCGCGATCGAGGTTTTGATACCGACGACCGCGCCGGCTGAGTTTTGGTCTTGCACTTCGTCTTGCTTTCCGTGCCCGTACTTTTACTTGGCGAGCGAGCGGAAGTAGGCCACAGAGTCCTTGATCTGGGCGTCTGTAAGCTTGCCCTTGAATGCCGGCATCTTGCCTTTGCCGTTCGTGGTGTCGGTAATCATCGTCGCTTCGCTCAGCGACTTGACCGAGGGATCGCTGACGGGCTTTACCCCCATCATCTTGGCGATGCCCGGATTCGGCGTGCCCTCGGCACCATGACAGCTTTGGCATTTCGCCTTGTACGTGTCCGCTCCGGAGCTTTGCGCGAAGGTGGTTGTTCCAGCTGCGGCCGCTAACAGGCCGACAACCATCAATCCAGCCCTGATTTTCATTGCCTGTCTCCTCTTGCTTTGTTTCATCTCGATCGTGGAATGGAAGCTCCGCGGTCAGAAATCGTAATGCAGCCCTAGGGTCACGTTGTTGGCATGGAAGTTGCGAGGCGCGGTGAATCCGTAAACAGGCGTGCCCGGCGACATGGCGGTATTCGCCACAGAACTGCAAGCGACGACTGGGGCGCTTGTGCTGCCGACTGCGAGCGCAGGATTGGCGTTGCACCACTGTGCTCCGGACTTGCCTCCGCCCTCGCCGTAACCGAAGTAGTCATATTCGGCTTTCCAGATCAGCCCAGGGTGCATGGTCCATTCACCACTTACAAAGGGAGTTTGGTAGTTGGAGACGAGCGCACCATTGACGTCGCCGGCATCGGTGAAGAACCGGCTGCCGTTGACGGAATTGACGCGGTATCCGAGGTTGGAGTGGAACTTCTTGGTCGGCGTATACATGAACGCGACCGATGCGTACTGCGTGGGCGCGTCTTCGAAATCCCTGGCTGGCCCAAACAAGACGTTATTCGCTCCGTGGCCGGCTGCGACGGCTCCGCAAAGCGTCCCGCCCGCGACGGCTGCGGCGGGCGCGACTGTGCCACCCGGCAAAGTGCTGGCTGCGCCCTGGAAGCAGATGTTGTCTCTCATATACACATCGCTATAGGAGTAGTTGAAGTCAAGCCCGTAGCGATCGTTCGGGAACAGCTCTGCGCCGAGGCTCGCGATCCGGGAGTAATCGAAGTGCTCGAGCGGTCCGTAGTAGGCGGTGGTGTTGCCGGGGAAGTTCCGATTGTTATTTGTGTTGTTATGCCGCTCAAGGTCGTTGTAGGCGCCGGAGACGGTGGCCCATGACTTTGGACGGTAGATGGTATGCATCCTGAAATGCAGGAGCTGCCGGAATCCCATCGGAGTGAAGGCGTTGTCGTTGAACATGGCCTCGACGCTCCCGTTGATGTCCCAGTTGCTGGCCGGATGAAGCGCGGCAGTGAGGATTCCACCGTTTTCGTGGATGGTTACCTCGCCCGAAGTGGTGTTGTTTGCGGGAATCGGAATGTTGTGGGCCGCGGTTCCCTGGCCTTCAGAGATGAGGTGCTCCTGGTAGCGCCAGGTGAGCGAATACGTGCTGCGCGGTGTTGCGTCCCAGGTGATGGTAGCGTCGTTGGTGGTGTACCGCTGACCGAAGTAGCCGGCCTGCGTCCCGCCAATCGCGGGGCCGCCCGTAGCCCCCGATGTGGTCGGTTTGCAACCGGTCGGGCTGGTTGTGGTCGAGTTAATCGTCGTGCAGCTCGTCAGCCCTGTGTAATTGATTGTTTCCTCGCCCGCGGTCGTGGGCACGGTCACGGTGGTCCCGGACGTGAACCCTGCGATTCCCGGCTGATGAGCGTTGTTGTAACTGATCTGATCTTCGAGGCTGACATTCCTGGCCAACTGCCAGACGACGCCGTAATCAATGGCCAGCACTTCCCGCTTGGCATTGGCGTAGCCGGCATAGGCAATGGAGCGGTCCGCACCGTACAGGCCCTGGAACTGCTCGTTGTAATTCGGCAGGTTCATGTTCGCGTTGGTGTAGCGAACATTGCCGTTCATGGTGACGTTCTTGATGCTGGAGCTTTGCAGCCTGAAGATTTCGGTCGGGAAGAGGACGCGCGTCGGCTGATTCCGGACATAGCTGCTGACGACGTTGCATGCCGGATCGATAATCGGCAAGCCACCATTGGGATTGGCATAGAGAATGGTGGTCGAACTGATCATGCTGGTGGTATTGCAATTGCTGCTGGCTGCAAATGCGCCCGTGGTGCTGCTGTAGCCGTAAGGTGTAAAGCTTTGGTAGCTGTCGAGCAAGGAGACTTTGGTTCCGTCTGACTCCTGCACATTGAGGTACTGAGGCGCCAATGTGAAGTAGGAGTCGCCCTTGTAATGATCGATCTGCTCCTCATAAGTGAGCTTGGTGCCCTGCACCGGTTTCCAGTCGAGCGTGCCCGTAAAATCGTCGGTGCTGTTGCGCTGCATTTCCTGGAGCAGGATTTCCTGCCCGGCTACGGAGTTGCCGCTGGGAGTGAGGCTCGGTCCCTGAAAGATGTTCTGCGAATACGCAACGCGGAAGGTGAATCTCGATACCGGAAGCAGAGTCAAGCTCGTGTCGGTCATGCGGCGCACAGTGTTATACATGAACGGCGATTGAGTTACCTGGGGCCACGCATAGGAGCCAGTGCGCGCCGTAGAGGGGCCGATGGGTACGGAATATCCGCTGGGGATTCCGGGATTGCCGAGCAGATCGTAGTCAAAGTACTGACGGTCGCGGCGGAACAAGCCGGAAAACTCGTAGTACTTGCCCTTGGAGAAGTCGAGCTTGGCAAAGCTGTTGGGCTCCCCGCCAAAGCCGCTCGCGAAAACCTGCAAATCGTCGAGCGGTGTGTTCTTGGTGCCTTCCAGCGCGTGCAGCCTGAAGGTCTCGCCGAGAACACGCGGGCCGGACTGCAGGTTCACCATCGTGTCGTACATGGCGCCGCTGCCCGAGATGCCGGCCATGCGCCCGCCAAGATCGACGGACTCGTGAACCGAATATCCCTGCGGGACAGACATTGTTGAACCGGACGCCGGAGTGGATTCTGCCGGAGTTTGCGCAACGGCGATGCATGCCGCCGCGAGAAACATGGCCACCAGCATTCCCAAAAACATTGCAAAAGATGGCTGTTGATGATTAAGCCGTAAGAGCCAGCCTGTTTTCTTCATATGAAGCCTCACTTGAATCAAACTCATTGCCAAAACCGAACCTTTGCCAAACTGTTGCGGAAACCTTGCCACGCCGATGCAAAGATCAGGCGAGGCAAGGCTCCATCGCCTTTATCTGAGAAACGCCACGCTGAAGTTCGAGCCATGGATGTAGGTGTGGCAACTGGTGCACGGCACGCTATCCGACGATCCCGCGCCTTGACCATGAATTGTGCCGAAAGCCACAGCGCTGTGGCACTGGTTGCAGAGCCCGTTAATGCTCGGCATGTTGAGCATGCGGGCGTTTTGCGAACCGTGCGGCGAATGGCATGCCAGGCAGCCTTCCGCCTTCACCGGAGCGTGCTCGTAGACAAAGGGCCCGCGCACATCTGTGTGGCACTTGGTGCAGATCATGCTCTGATCGGCCGTAGCCCTCAGGTTGCTGTTCTGGAAGGTGCCGTGAACATCGTGGCAGTCGCTGCACTTGACCGTGCCTTCATTCACCGGATGGTGGAAGGGCATATTGAATTGGGCCTTCTGGTCGCTGTGGCACTGGAAACAGAGCGTGGGCTGCGGAGCCTTCAGCAGTGTCTCCTCTTTGCTGCCGTGAATGCTGTGGCAGCTTGTGCACCCGACATTGGCCTTGGCATGAGGAGAGCGATCGAAGTTCGGGTGCGCGCCCGCGTGACAGCTCAGGCACTTGGTGTCAACATCCTTGGCCGAAGCCTTGGCGGGATTGAAAATCTTCGTTACGTCGCCGCCGCCGGCCACGTGCTCACTGCCAGCGCCATGGCAGTTCTCGCAGGTGACGCCACTGGCATTCCCGTGCATCAGCGTCATCTTGGTATGAGGATTGGTCGCGAAATTCTTGGCCACGTCCGCGTGACAGGTGGCGCAAGTGTCCGTGCCAACGAATTCGGCGTGACTGGATGGGGCAGCCGGCGCGGCCTGCGCTTTGGATCCGCCGGCGGAAGCTGCCAACGCCGTTGCCGCCAGCATGCCCGCACCCAGCAGCAACATCAAAAATACTCGCAGTCCCGGCCGTTTCCCGGGAGCCGCACCATTGAATAAACGCGTTACCGGCCTATCAGTATGCATGCAAATTACCGCCTTCAAAGAACTTCGTGGAACTGCTAAGAAGCTACGCCAGCCGCCGATTCAGGCTGAATATGGTGGATTCTCCATGTGAGCGCGAGCACCGCGGAACCCTTCTGCGGTCGCTTGCCGGTGCGGAGCATCACCATATGCACGAAAGGTTAAGGGTTTGCGATGATTGCGGGCGGTGACGTTCATCACACAGGGAGTGCCAGGGTGTGCGGCCGCAGAACACGATCCGTTCCAATCGTTTACGGGGCTTGGTTTCCAGTGGTCTCACGTGGCCGTCACATGGGCCGGCGTTTTGCCAGAAACGTGAGGCCCGTCACATCCAAAGCTGCCTATCCTCAAGCAAACTCGGAGCAAGTGCTGCTGTTGGCGGAAGCCGGCAGGGCATTTCGATCTCCACACCGGCAGTCGTGGACTGAATTCGAAGCCAAAAAGCGTGGAAGTCGAGGGGCCGCGTCGGTAGGAAAGAAGGAAGACGATGGCGGACATGCAGATTTCGATGGAGGCGCCGACGCGATCGCGGCACCTCGGCCGGTCATCGCCGTTGGGCTGTGCAGCGTGCGCGAATCGCCGTCCCGGCTGGTTTTGCTCGCTGGGAAGCGCGGTATTGGCCGATCTGGAACTGGCTACAAGCACTATTTCGCTGCCCGGACAGGCGTCGCTCTTTACAGAGGGCGAGGATGCCCGATGCCTATACCTCATTTGCAGCGGCTACCTGAAGTTGACCGCGGGACCGGCAGAAAACCGGCACATGATCGTCCGCGTCGCCGGTCCGGGCTCGATGCTGGGCCTTTATGCCGTGCTGTCGCACGGCGTTTACGAAGTTTCTGCCGAGTCATTGACTCCGGCCCAACTGCGGCCCGTGGAGCGGGAACGGTTTCTGAGCTTTCTGCGCAACCACAAGGAAGCGCAACTGCGCGCCGTGCAGTGCATCTGCCAGGAGTACCGCTTTGCGCTCCAGGACGCGTGCCGCATCGCGCTGGCTGAGACGGTGGCAGCGCGGCTGGCGCGCCTGCTGCTGGAGCTCTCGCATCAGATCGGCGAACATAACGAAGCGGGAGAATTCCGATTTCCGCTTTTGCTGACCCACGAAGAGATGGCGTCGATGACCTGCACCACTCGCGAGACCGTCACCCGCACCCTCGGCCAATTCCGCAAGGATCACTGGATCTCCATTGAAGACTCCAACGTGACCATTCACCAACCGGCGCTGCTGCAACGACTTCTGTAACATCCTTTCGCAGAGGCTCCCGCGGACCGGATTTTTTGGGCTGCCCTCGGCCCGCTTGCGGAGTCCAAAGCGCTATGATTCTTGGTGGAAGACTGTATTTGAGCGGTTCCACATTTCACGTGCCCTGTTCGAGGCCGCGCAGAGTAGCTTTTTCGTGGGAAGAAAGCCACTTGGCGGCTTTGAATTCGTGTAAAGCAATTGTGGCATCGCTGGACGGTTGGAGTTCAAGTCAGGCATGAATCGCTTTCTTTTGCCCTTTTCTGCTGTTCTTTTATCGTGTTCGATGGCAGCCGCCCAGAGTTCTACCCCCGATCCAGCATCGGGCTCCGTTCCGCCTTCCGACAAGCCGGGCGTGACCGAAACCATCAGTCCTGAAATCCTTCAATTCCAGAAGATTGAAGACAGCTGGTCCGACGCCGTCAACCGGCGCGACCAGTACAGCTTGGAGCTGGTTCTGTCTCCGCTGTTCGTCGACGTCTCAGCAAACGGCGACGTCACCACGCGTAACCAGCAGGTGGCGCAGGTGATCAGCGGCGAAGACAAGACGCTGTACCTGACGCAGAAGGTGATTACGGTGCGCATGCTCGGGGATATTGCCGTGGCGAACGGTACTTACAACCTGCACCACAAGGCCAGCTCAGGCGAGGTGGATGAAAAAGGCATCTTCACGCAGGTCTTTGAGCGGGTTCACGGCGGCTGGCTGTGCATCAACTCGCAGCGCACATTGCTGCGCCAAGATTCAGCCAAGAAGAAAGAGGCAGCCCCTGAATCTCCCTTCCACCTCCCGAACCCGTTCTCCAGAGGCGAAAAAGGTCCGCAGTAAGGCCCGCGCAAGGCGTACCGTTCGGATTGAAAAACAAGTTCAGCGGGATTCAGCAGGCCTGTTACAGTGCGGCCAGAGCTTCGGCCTGGTTGGGGAACAGGCGCGCGTACTTGGTGATGCCCACCATCGTGAAGACCTTGGTGAAGTGTGCCGAGAGGCCGTAGATGCACACGGTTTGCCCCGAATGCGCGGCTTGAATGAGCAACTGGATAACCAGCGCAATTCCGCTGGAATTAATGTAATCAACCTTTGTGAAATCCAGCAGGATGAGCTTGGTTGTCTCCCGCGGCAGTGCTTCATAAGAGCCGAGGACAGCGTCTTTCGACGTGCTGGCGATGTCGCCCTCATAACGGAGGACGGCTACCGGATAGCCGGTGGGGGAATTAATTTTTTCAACGCGCGTCTTGGTCTCGCTCTCCACTTGTCGATCGCCTCCGCTTTCTCTTGGGGTGCTGCTCTAGTCTATTCGGTCTCTTTGTTGAGCTTGATGACAAGCCTGACATAGCTGCTCTTGCCATCTGAACCGGTGACCCACTCCGCTTCGTCGACCAATGCCTGGATCAGGAACATGCCCATGCCGCGGGCGTCTTCTTCGCCATGCATCTTGCGATCGATGTCGGGCTTGACGGGCTGTGCCGTGATGCCCTTGCCGTCATCGATCACCTTGACTTCAAGCGTGTCGGTATCTGCGCGAAGAACCACGCCCACCGACAGCTTTTCATTGAGCCGATTGCCGTGCTCGATGGCGTTGATGCACGCTTCAGCCACCGCCGTCTTGAGGTCTTCGACGCGATCCTCAGGGAAACCCATCAGCTTGGCCACTGCTGACGCGGTGCTCATAGCCACCTTTTCGTAGCCCATTTTGGTGGGCAAACGAACCTCAACGGTGGTGGATTTCGGCTTGGTCATTCCGGCATTTCTCCGCGACACAGCGCCAACGCGGTCATATCGTCAGACTGCGGGCCGCCCTCGCCAAAAGCCTGGATGGCTGCCCACAATGCATCGAGAATACCATCGGCCTTCGTCGAGGAATACGTAGAAAATTCATTCAAAAGCCTTTCCGGACCAAATTCTTCATCGCCGCGGAAGACTTCAGTCAAGCCATCGGTATAGAAAAGCAGACGGGCGCCAAAGCGGAATCCGAGGCGCTCTGCGGTATAGCGCATGCCGGGCAGCATGCCCAAAGGCGGCCCGGCCGCATCGAAGGTGATCGGCGCGTCGCCCCGTGAGACCAGGAACCCTGGATTATGGCCGGCATTGACGACCTCGATATCGCCTGTGGCGGGATGCAGGCGAAGAAAGATCGCCGTGACGTAGCGCCGTCGGGCTTCCTCGCCCTCGGTCCAGTGGTGCTGGTTCATGCGCGTGGCGAGTTCGTCGAGCGGCGGCCCGGTGATGGCCATGCCTCTAAACGCCGCCCGGAAGCTGGTAGACATGATGGCCGAGGCCAGGCCCTTGCCGGCCACGTCGGCCACGGCAATCAGCAGGCTGCCATCGGGCTGCTCGACGATATCGAGATAGTCGCCGCCCACTTCGTAGCAGGTATCGGAGCGAAAGGCGATGGAATAGCCGGGGATCTCGGGGAGCTTCTGCGGGAGCAGCGAGCGTTGAATCTGCCGCGCAGCATCCAGGTCCTGCTGCAACCGCGCAAACTCAACATTGCGCTTGTGATTGCGAGCATTTTCAAGCGCCACCGCGGCTTGGAGGACGAGGCCTTCGAGAAAGTCGGCTTCAGAAAGCGTGAGGCCGCGCCCACCGGGAGAAGCCACCACGAGGTCGGTCATCTTTCGGCCTTCCCGGTCGGCAAGAGGATAAATGAGCAGTTGATCGGAATTCGCGTCGTCTGCCGTGGCCTCCGCCGGCAGCCTGCCATACGTCAGGCTGGAACCTGGAAAGGACGCGCCGGCCATCTCCAGCTCGCGCACGACGATGCGCAGGACAGACTCCAGCACTTCCTCCTCGCGGATGGTGGAGTGCACCTGGCGCGAGGCCTCAAGCAGCGCCTGCAGCCGGAAAACCTGCTGCTGCAATTCGATTGTTTCGCCGTCCGAGGCAAGCTGAGTGTCCAGTGCCATCGCGACCCCCGTGGAATCTCAATTTAACACGGCGAGACTATCCCTGTGGCCGGGAGAGGAATAACATCTTAGCCATAAAACCCAGAGCTTTCGGAGGTGGATATGATTGCTCAAACACGCGCTGTGGCGCGCGCAATCCTGCTCGGACTCCTAAGCTGGTTTATTCCGTTCGTTGCCGGATTCGTGCTTTTTCCGTTAAAGAAGTCAAACGCGCCGCTGTTCAGCTCGGTGATGTTTCTGGTGGTTCTGATGACCGCTGGCGCATTGCTGACCTGGTACTTCCGCAAACGGCCCGTGTCATTTCGCGAGGCCGCACTCGTCGGCGTGGTTTGGTTGGCAGTCAACCTCGTTTGCGATTATCCGATGTTCGCATTTGGACCGATGAAGATGACGACATTGGCTTACTACTCGGAGATTGGGCTGGTGTACCTGGCCTATCCGATCTTTGGGTTGATGGCGGCGCGGATGGCCAGCGAGCGTCGAGGTTAACGACTCCGGTGCCAGATCGCGGAGGGTACTTTGGCTTGCGGCCAGTTCCGCAGTACGATCTTGTCAGTTCCCCGAAAGTTCCCCGGAAATCCTTGCAGGAGGTCTCCCAAATGCAATCGCACCGATTCTTTGCAAAACCCGTGCCGGATCACGTGGAGGTCGGCCGCGGATCCACCTTGCCGGCGCTGATCTTCAGTCTCGCTGCCTTTCTATTCGCCTCGCAGGCGATTTCCCAGACTCGGCTGAATCGCGAGATTGAAGCCCCACTGGTAAGTGCGACGACGCCCATCTCAGCCCCAATTCCGGCCCTGGAAGAGGCGGACCTTGCTGCGCCGCCGATCTCGTTTTCAGCGCTGGAGGCAAGTCAGGCCGGGAACCAGAGCTCGTCTGAAAGCTCGTCGCAGAGTGTGCCAGCGCCCACAAAGCCCACGGCGACCAAGCCAAAGCCGCAGCATCATGGGCTCGGCGTAGCGCTGGCGGTCGTTGGGACCGCGGCGCTCGTCAGCGGGGTAGCTCTCTTTGCGGCTGAGCAATCCATTGGGGTCTGTAACGGCTCAAGCCACGGCTGCAACGAGGCCAAGGACGCGGGGTTGGTCTTGATGCCGGTGGGCGCAGGGGTCGCGGTTACGGGATTCTATTTCCAGTTCCACCGCTGAGGTTGGAATCGGACTGAACGGGCGCGCTGTGCGGTGTGCCGCACGGTTCCGGTCAGGATTGGTGCGTCTGCCCGTTGTAAGTTCGCGGCGGGCTAGCCGAATGCGCGACGGCGAATCTGTCCGGCGTGTGTGATATTGTCGAATCAATCCCGCAGCATCGATTCACGGGGTTTTCCCTAAGTCCAAATAGTCTGTTGCCTCGGTCTTCCGCCACGTGTCTTTGTCCAACAGCTTTCACTTTTAAGGGTGGGCGCCACGCGTGGGGTACGGATTTCTATCTCACGCTTGAGGTGTATTTATTCGATGACCCCAATCAGCGAACCTACTGACGCCAATCTGGTTTTGACGCTCGAGGAGATCACCAATCTGGCGGAGCAGGAGGGCAAGCCGGCCGACACGCTGATGAATGTGGTGGCCCTGATTGCCACGCGGTTCCGGACCGACGTTTGCTCGGCATATTTATTGGAACCCGACCGGTCGAACCTGGTTCTGGCCGCGACGCTGGGTCTTCATCCACGATCAATCGGCACGTTGCGCATGCCGCTCAGCGAAGGGTTATCGGGCCTGGTCGCCGAGCAGTTGATTCCGGTGGCAGTGCCTGACGCGCGCGAGCATCCGCGCTACAAATACTTTAAAGATTCGGGCGAAGAAGAGTATCACTCCTTCCTCGGCGTACCCCTGATTGACCGCGGTGTGCTGCAGGGTGTGCTCGTGGTGCAGACCAAGGAGCCCCGGGTCTTTCACGAAAATGAGATCCGCATGCTGGCGGAAGCCGCGGCACAGGTTGCGCCTGTGGTCAGCGAAGCGCGGACGCTCGCACGATTCATTGCCCCGGCGCAGGAGAAGCTTTGGGAATTGGCGCGCAACATATGGTGGTGTTGGGACAACGAGTGCGTCAGCCTGTTTCGCGATCTGAATCCCACTCGCTGGCGGCAACTGAATCAAAATCCCATTGCGCTTTTGAACGAAATTCCGCTGGCGGAAATCGAGCGGCGAGCCACCGAGCATGTATTGCATAGCCGCATCAATTACACGTACCGGCGCCAGCAGGAGTACCTGCGTGACGACCATACGTGGGGCGCAAGCCATGCGGGCGTACTGCGAACGCGCCCCGTGGCATACTTTTCCGCGGAGTTCGGCCTGCATGAGTCGCTGCCGATTTACTCCGGCGGCCTCGGCGTACTGGCCGGCGACCATATCAAGAGCGCATCGGACCTCGACATTCCGTTGATTGGAGTGGGGCTTTTCTACGGGCAGGGCTACTTTTTGCAGCGGCTGGACAAGGACGGATGGCAGCGCGAGGAGTATCTCGAGAACGGATGTGAATCAGCTGCCGATGCAGCAGGCCATCGGCGTAAACGGCGAACCAGTAGTGGTGGAGATTGCCACGCGCGGCAGCTCGATCCGCGCCAAGGTGTGGCGTGTCAAGGTCGGCCGATGCGATCTTCTGCTGCTGGACTCGAACGTGGCTGGCAACGCGCCTGAAGATCTTGAAACCACGTCGCGGCTTTATGGCGGCGACGCGCGCACGCGCATCCGGCAGGAACTGCTGCTTGGCGTGGGCGGGTTTCGCGCGCTTAAAGCCATGGGCATCACTCCGGGCGTTCTGCACTTGAACGAGGGCCACAGCGGATTCGCGGTCTTCGAGGCCATTCGCAGCCGTATGGAAGAGGAAGGCCTGGACTTTTATTCGGCCGCCCGCCAGATTCCGCGCGAAGTGATCTTTACGACACACACACCTGTGCCGGCAGGGCACGACCGTTTCAGTCCCGACCTGATTGAAGAGCACCTGGGACCGCTGCGCGATGCGCTTGGAATATCGCACGAAAACCTGATGGGATTTGGCCGCGAGCATCCCACGGATTTTCAGGAAACATTCTGCATGACGGTGCTGGGATTGAAGCTTGCGCGGCGCGTGAATGCCGTGAGTTCTCTGCACGGCGAAGTTTCACGCGCCATGTGGCGAGGACTGTATCCCGACGGCCCGGAGGACGCGGTGCCCATCGGCCACGTGACGAACGGCGTGCACGTGCCCTCGTGGCTCGCGCCGCAGATGCGGCGGCTTTACGATCGCCATCTCGGCGTGGGCTGGCAGCGCCAGAGCGGAGCCGCGCATACCTGGTCGGCCATCGAAAGTGTGGACGATGGCGAGTTGTGGGAGACACACCTCAGCCTGAAGGGACAGCTCTTCAACTTTTTGCGGCGTCGCGCGCACGAACAGGCAGAACGACGCAGCGAGGCAGCCGAGGCTTTGAAGCGGCTCGACAAAATACTCTCACCCGATGCTTTGACGATCGGCTTCGCTCGCCGCTTTGCCACATACAAGCGCGCCAACCTGCTGCTGAAGGATCTGGAGCGGCTGGCCGCGATGGTGAATGACGCCAAGCGCCCGGTGCAGTTTGTGTTTGCCGGGAAGGCGCACCCCCACGATGAGCCGGGCAAGCGAGTACTGCAGCAGATTGCGCAGATGATGCGGCACGCGGAGTTTGGCGACAAATTTGTTTTCATTGAGGACTACGACATCAACGTCGGCCGGCACCTGGTGCAGGGCGTGGATGTGTGGCTGAATAATCCGCGGCGGCCGCTGGAAGCTTCAGGCACGAGCGGAATGAAGGTGGTGCTGAACGGGGGACTGAATCTTTCCGTTTTGGATGGTTGGTGGGCTGAAGCTTACGACGGGCAGAACGGATTTGCCATTGGAAACGGCAGAACGCACTCGAACATGGATGTGCACGACAGCCGCGATGGCGAGGCGCTCTACCGTGTGCTTTTGGACGAAGTGATTCCGCTCTACTACAGCCGAGATCGCGATGGGCTGCCGCGGGGCTGGATCCAGCGCATGAAGCGGACGATCAGGACGCTGGGATGGCGCTTCAATGCCGACCGCATGGTGATGGACTACACGCTCGGTTGCTACATTCCGGCGGCGGGCGGGACCTCAAGCGAAGTGCGAACGTTTGCGTAAAGAGCGAGGCGCCGAGCTCACCACTCGCGCCGCACGCCAAAAATGTCGAGCCGCTCATCATTGCTGATCAATGCCAGGTCTTCATGGATGGACTGCGCAGCAATCATGCGGTCAAATGGGTCTTTGTGCTCCGGCGTGAGACGGCCGGCACGAAGTGCGTGTTCGAGGCTGATGGGCAGAGGCAGATAACCCGACAATTGAATGACAGAAACGAAATCGTCGACGAGAGCTTGTGCCAAGGGCAGCTTGCCCAGACGATATTTCGTTGCAATTTCCCATGCGGAGGCAGGCTGAGACGAAGACTTCGTTCCGCTGCGGTTGAATCAAATGACGGGCGCGGGGTGAGATCTGGTCTTTTCGAAAAGCAACCCAGAGGAGCGCGTGGGTATCGAGCAGAACTCTCACTCGTCCTCGCCGTTCCAAAGTCGAAGTTCATCTTCTGGCAGAGGCTCAAAAAACTCCGGACCTACATCGCCAAGCCCTTCAAGAAAGCCGAGGCGGCGCTTGCCGCGAACCGGCTCGACCGGGACGAGGCGCACGACGGGCTTGCGCTCACGGCCGCTGGTGATCTGAACATCCTCACCCTTGAGTGCGCGCTGAATGAGCCTGGAGAGGTTGGTCTTGGCTTCGAAGATGGTGGCGGAGGGCATCTGTATCCTGCTAACTTAGCTTAGCCAACCTAGCAGTTTTTGTCAACGCAGCCACAGATAGCGGCTTAACTAACTGAAAAGTATGCGGTTAGTTGGTGGAAGCTAGCTGACCAGCACCATCTCTTTGAGCGATTCGGCATACGGCGCGCGCAGAGCGCCACGCTCGGTGATAATGGCGGCGATGTATTTGGCCGGGGTGACGTCGAACGCAGGATTGCAGATGCCGACGCCCGTGGGTGTGAGCTGCTTGCCGGCATGATGCGTGACTTCGCGAGCCGAACGTTCCTCGATGGGGATCGCGTCGCCCGTCGCGGTAGCAAGATCGATGGTGGACCAGGGCGCGGCCACGTAAAACGGTATGCCATGCTCGCGCGCCAGAATGGCGACGTTGTAGGTGCCGATTTTGTTGGCGGTATCGCCGTTGGCCGCGATACGATCTGCGCCTACAACGACGGCCTGAATCTTTCCCTGCCGCATGAGACTGGCAGCCATGTTGTCGCAGATGACCGTGGTCGGAATGCCGTCGGCCATCAGTTCCCACGCCGTAAGCCGCGCGCCCTGCAGGAACGGCCGCGTCTCATCGGCATAAACATGGATGCGCTTGCCGCGCTCGACCGCGGCGCGAATCACGCCGAGCGCGGTTCCATATCCGCACGTGGCAAGAGCGCCGGCGTTGCAGTGCGTCAAAACGCCGCCGTCATCCGGCATGAATTCCGCACCGAATGCGCCCATCGCCTTGCAGGCGGCGATGTCTTCGTCGTACATGGCGTTGGCTTCGGCGAGAAGTTTTTCCTGGATTTGGATGAGGGGCGTGCCGGAAGCCAAAAGTTCGGCAAATAGCGCCCTCATGCGATCGATGGCCCAGAAGAGATTCACCGCCGTAGGCCGCGTGCCGGCGAGACGCGCGCAGATCTTCTCGAACTCCGGCGCGAACTCCTCCGGAGTATTCGCTTTGGTCTGCTTGGTGCCGAGCGCGACGCCATAAGCTGCCGAAACACCAATCGCAGGCGCGCCGCGTACGACCATGGTGACGATGACGTCGGCCACCTGTTCATAAGTTGTAGCGAGCACGTAGCTCTCTTCGAGAGGGAGCTTAGTCTGGTCGATGAAGCGGACGCCCTCTGGGGTCCAAGTAAGGGTGGGAATCATGCATATTCAGTGTAAATGGGCATTGCGTGCAGCAGCCTTTTGGGCGGAGATTTCAGGCTGGACCGCAAATGTCTGAAAACCTTTTCATTTTCCACTGGACGTCAGGGGCTACGCTGGATAGAGTGTTTGCGAACCCAAACCAGCCGTTTTCTTTGCGTCTGCCGGAGGAAATCCATTGATGACTACACGCTCGAATCCCGCCGTTGCACCTGCCGCGCCGAACTATACCGGGCCGTTCATTACGGTTGCGATTCTGTTTGGAATCTTCGGCTTTTTGACCAGCCTGAACAACACACTGGTTGCAAAGCTTGAAGCGGTCTTCAAACTGACGCACGGGCCGGCGGAACTGGCTACGACGGCCTGGTTTTTTGCCTACCTGGTCTTTAGCGTGCCTGCCGCCAAGGTGATTGAAAAGGTAGGCTACAAGCGCACGATGGTGCTTTCGCTGTTCGTGATGGTGGTGGGCGCGCTGCTGTTTATTCCGGCAGCGGACATGGTCAGCTTCCCTATGACACTGCTGGCGATTTTCGTGCTGGCAACCGGCGTGACGGGCTTGCAGACCTCGGCCAATCCGTACGTCTCGATCCTGGGGCCCGAGCGCAGCGCACCGGCGCGGTTGAATCTGGCGCAGGCGGTAAATTCATTCGGGTCGTTCGCGGCGCCCTGGGTTGCGGCGCATTTCATTCTCACGAATCCCGGCAGCATGGCCACGCCGGCTGCGACGGCAGAGATGCTGCGGGGGCCTTATATTGCCATCGCGGTTGCATTGCTGCTGCTGGGCTTTGCGGTGATGATGTTGCACTTGCCGGCGATCACGATGGCACGCGAGTCGCAGCCTGCCGCGAATGCGGGAGGGGAGAAGAGCATCTGGGCGCACACACACACAGTGCTGGGCATGGTGGGCATCTTTTTTTACGTGGGGCTCGAGATCGCCTTGGCGTCCATCACCATCCAGTTCAGCCTGGCGCAAGGCATCACCAGCGTGGAGGCAGCGGGGAACATGCTGGTGCTCTACTACGTGTTCATGATGGCCGGCCGCCTCGTGGGCAGCGCCATTATGAAGTGGATCAAGGCGCAAACACTGCTGGTGATTCTGGGACTGGCGGGAACAGCATTGCTGCTGGTATCGATGAATTCCCACGGACTGGCCGCGGTGTGGACGCTGGTATTTTGCGGCGTGACCAACTCCATCATGTACCCGACGATCTTCGCCCTGGGCGTGGCCGATCTGGGGCCGCTGACGAGCAAAGGCTCGGGCGTCATCACCATCGGCAACGTGGGCGGAGCGGTGATTCCGCCGCTGTTTGGCTGGCTGGCTGACCGCGTCGGCATCCAATACGCGCTCGTCATTCCGATCATTGCGTACCTCTACGTGGCGTTTTATGGAATGTGGGGATACAAGCCAGAGCGCAAGGAAGCGGCGTAAGAAGATCTCAACTCGGTTTGCGCAAGCCCTCCGGCGCGTGCCGGAGGGCTTTTTCTTGGATTAACTCAGAGATTGGGTGGGAGGAAATGCGCGCCTTGCGGGATGGAAGCCGAAGACACTTTGCCTCGAAGCGAGACAAACAGGTGCACAGCATCGGGACAGCCGCTGGAGCGCACCGCAATACCGTTTGCCCACAGGTGCCACACTTTGAATCGCGTGGAGACAATCGCGACCACGAAGAAAATTAAAGGTTATGACTAAAGTTATTCCGGCAGGGACCGATGAAGGGGGTGGATGCGAACAGGCCCATCCGGAAGTGATGGCAGCTTTGGCACGAGAAGCAAAGCGCCAACGGACTTCAGGGACGGCAGGGCATCCAAAAAGGAGTTGATCCCATGGCCCTCGGTGTTTTGAACAATCTCTCCGCAATCTACGCTGAGAACAACCTGAACAACACCAACGCCAGCCTGCAGACGGTGTTGCAGCAGTTGTCGTCGGGGTCCAAGATCAACTCCGGAGCGGATGACGCCGCCGGCCTTTCGCTTGTGAATGGGCTGGAGGCAAATTCGGTTGCGCTGACGCAATCCGGAACCAACGCCACGGAAGGCGTGGGGTTGATGCAAGTGGCAGACGGGGCACTCTCGCAGGTGACGAGCCTGTTGGACCGCGCCGTGACGCTGGCTGCCGAAGCTTCGAACGGTACCCTCAATTCAACTCAGGAGGGCGCGGCCAACCAGGAATATCAATCGATCATGGCCGAAATCAATAACATTGGATCGACGACAACCTACAACCAGGAGCAGGTCTTCAACAACTCCACGGTCGCGATATATACCGGCGATTCTTCGCAGGCTGGCTCATCGGTGGACGACTTATTCATCCGCACCTTGTCCTCGTCGAGCCTGGGTGATACGGGCGGCGCGATGTCCTACTCCAGCGGGCAGAACAATGTGTTCGTCGATCTCACCAAGGACGGGACCAATGCCTCCGCCTCCGACAGCTTGAACGCCAGTGGGTCAACGACGATCACCGTGAGCTACCTTGCCAGGGGATCGAGCGGGACGGTTACGCCAGCGACAGCGAACATCACCGTCGGTACTGGGACGAATTATTCCAACACTGCGCAAGGGATGATCAACGCCATCAACGCCTCGGGACTCGGATTGAGCGCGAGTTTTGGGACCGCGGCCCAGGCAGGCACGGCGGCGGCCAGTGCGGCCACGGCGGCGAATACGGCCGGCGGCGGTGGTACGGATACCGGCATCATCATTTCCGGCGACGGCTTGGGCACGGGAACCAATGGTGCCGGCGAAGTGGGCACTCTCACCATCGCGGCGGCTGGGGACACGCTCACCGGGGGCACGCTCTCGATTGTCGGATCCGACGGCAAGACTCACGTCATCGCCCTTGGGACGGCCAACTCAACGGACACGCTCGCGAACCTGGCGGCCACCGTCAATGCCGCCGGGTATGGTGTCACGGCTTCTGTGAATTCCTCCGGATATCTCGACGGGCATGCAGCCAGTACGCTTTTGACCTTCACGTCCGCCAATCCGGCTGTGACCGTATCGAGCACCAACATGACCGCATCGGCGGGCGCTGTCACTCTGACCGGAACCCCGATCGTAAGCGGCTCCTTCAGCAATACGATCGGCACCATCACCACCGGCAACGCCAACCAGGCATATACGGGGGGTACGCTCACCATCGGCTCCAACCCCGCCATTACCCTCGGAACTCCGAATAAGACCGATAATGCAGCCGATCTGGCGGCGACGATCAACGCCGGCAACTACGGTGTTACGGCCTCGGTCGACAGCACGGGGAAAATCCTCACATTCAAGTCCGCCAACGCGTCAGACGCTTTCAGCTCTACGGTGACGGTCGGGGCAGGCGGGGTGGTTGCGACGACCAACGTCGCCGACCAGAACCAGATTGGCACCGTGACGGTGGTCGGCGATGCAGGCGCGGACGCCCTGACTGCCGGCAGTCTGGTCATCGACGGCACGACCTTCACTGCCACGGGCGACACAATGGCGCAGTTGGCGGCTGCCATTACGCAATCCGGCTTGGGAATCAGTGCGACCGCGAGCTCGTCGGGTGGAAACACGACGCTGACGATGGTGTCGAACAGTTCCGCCTCGGAAGGCGCCATCTTCGCGCAGACAATCGCTGATGGCGCAGACACAGTGAATCAGGTGCAGGACACTCCGGCAGTCGGTCTGTCCGCGTACTACAGCATGGGCGTCACCGGCTCCATTACCGATACATCCACGGGTGGCGGCGCACTCAACGTTGGCATGGTCGCGGACAACAACGGCACCGGAGGTGTTGCCACAACCAGCTACTCCGACGGTGCGGGCGAGAACCTGAACACGACCGACCTGCTCAATCAGACGGATGCCGAAACGGCACTGAACATGATCAACGTGGCCATCAGCGACGTGGCCGCGCAGGATGGCTACATCGGCGCTCAGATCAATACACTCAATTCGCTCAGCCAGGTGATGAGCACGCAGCAGGAGAATGTGCTCTCGGCACAAAACGCAATCCAGGCCACCGACTATGCCTCAGCCACTTCGAACATGTCGAAGTACGAGATTCTGAGCCAGACCGGCATTGCGGCATTAGCGCAGGCTAACCAGGTGCAGCAGGAAGTGACCAAGCTCTTGCAGTAAAGACGGTTTAGCAAGACTGCAGTACCTTCAAGACAACCCAGGGACAGGGCGGCGGCAGGGCGAAAGCTTTGCCGCCCTTTCTTTTTTGTGAGGGATGGCGAGATTCCTGAAGAGGCGGGCGTTGATCCTGTGCACTCAAAGAAATGGATTGCGAACCTGGAGGCCACCAAATCGTTGGCCGTGCTGAAATCCTCAGAAAAAAGGACCTCACATCGCGCCTGGATCGCGGCCGAGACGATCAGCGAGTCGAACCAGGAGACCCCGCTCTGGGCGTGGAAAAACAGAGCCTCCGCATAGAGCGCTTGCGAGGAGTGCACGGCGAGCAGCGGACGAAAGACGGTGTTCAGATACAGTGCTGCGTCTGCGGCTTGCATGGGTTGGGAGAACCGCCTGAGCGCAACGTTGAAGAACTCCTGCACAACTTGAAAACTGACGATTCCTTTCTGCGACGTCAGCGCATCGCGGATAAGTTGTGCCGCTTTCCGCGCCTTCTGAGGTGCGCTCTGATCGAACGAATAAACGAAGATATTCGTGTCAAGAAAGAATCTATCGCTCATTCAATTCTTCCCGGCTAAAGCGCCGGCCCGCATTCACATTGCGCAGGCGCATCATCAGAGAATCGAATCCCTGTGCGTCGCCGGCGCTTTCGGCGAACTGCGCAAGCCATTCCCGGAACGCTTCATTCAGTGTTCTGCGCTGTTCTCGCGCGATCAGGCGCGCGCGCTCGATCAGGTCCTCGTCGGCGCTCAAGGTGATGTTCTTCATACGAAATCAGTGTACACTATTTTCGTGTTATTTGTCGATCGGATTGTCCGTTTCGGGCGAGATTCTCCACGATCTTATCGATTGTAAGTAATTTACAGTTAATCACTTAACCGGAGTTTCATTTGACTGCCGGTCGCCTTCACCACCCACCAGTCTTAAGGTATCCGTCGATCGCCTTGGCAGCCTTTCGGCCCGCGCCCATGGCCAGGATCACCGTGGCTCCGCCGGTCACGATATCGCCGCCGGCAAAGACGCCGCGCTTTGATGTCCGCATGGTCTCGGGATGGGCCACGATGTAGTTGCGCTTGTTGGTTGCGAGGTCGGGAGTGGTGCTCTGGATGAGGGGATTGGCAGTCGTCCCCACACCGATAATGGCAACGTCGACCGGCAAGACAAAATCCGATCCGGGAATGGCAACGGGACGACGGCGTCCGTCGGAATCGGGCTCGCCCAGTTCCATGCGCACGCAACGCGCGCCGGTGAGCCAGCCTTTTTTATCGCCGAGAAACTCGACGGGATTGGTGAGCATGCGGAACGCGATGCCCTCTTCTCGTGCGTGCTTTACTTCCTCGGCGCGCGCGGGCATCTCCGCTTGCGATCGCCTGTAAACCAGCGTGGCCGTTTTCGCGCCGAGCCGACGCGCCGTGCGCACTGCGTCCATGGCTGTATTGCCTCCGCCGACGACAATGACGTCGCGATCTTGGCAGTTGTAGATGGGCTGATCGAATTCAGGGAATTTGTAGGCGCGCATCAGGTTGGTGCGCGTGAGGAATTCGTTGGCCGAGTAAACGCCGTTCAAGTGCTCGCCGGGCACGCCCAGAAACACCGGCAGGCCCGCGCCCGTGGCCACGAAGACCGCGTCGTATCCTTCCACTCGCATGAGTTCGTCGAGCGTAACGCTCTTGCCGACCACTACGTTGGTTTCGAATTCCACGCCCATGCGGCGCAGATTGTCCACCTCTTCCTTCACAATCGCCTTCGGCAAACGGAACTCCGGAATGCCATAGACCAGCACGCCGCCCAACTCATGCAGCGCCTCAAAGACACGCACGCGATGACCTTTTTGAATCAAATCTCCCGCGGCCGACAGCCCCGCCGGCCCACTGCCTACGATAGCAACGCTTTTGCCTGTGGGACGAGCAATTGCCGGCAATCCAAGCTCGCCGCTTTGCCGCTCGAAGTCGGCGATAAACCGCTCCAGGTTGCCGATCGCAACAGGCTCGCCTTTCTTGCCCAACACGCAGCCACCTTCGCACTGGCTCTCCTGCGGGCACACGCGGCCGGTGATGGCGGGCAGCGCGTTGTCTTCGCGCATCTTCCTCGCTGCCCCAAGAAAGTCGCCGGCATAGATGAGTGCAACGATCTCCTTGATCTTGACGCCGACCGGGCAATCCAGTTGGCAACCAGGCTTGGCGCAGGCGATGCAACGCGTGGCTTCAGTCACCGCGCTAGCGTCAGCAAGGCCGAGGTTGACTTCGTCGAAGCTGTGCGAGCGGATCTCGGCATCAAGCTCCGGCATCGGCACGCGCGGAATCTGCATGCGCTCCTTGAGAGGAACTGGATTCGTGTCAGGCATGGCCGTTTTCCCCTTGCGCCTCGAGCCTGGCGCGCAGCTGCGCCGCTTCTTTTTCCTTTGTGGCGAGCGCTGCCCGCACACGGACCAGCTCCTCCTGCTTGTGCAGTTCAAATTCCTTGAGGGACTGGCACTCCCGATCTCGATACATGGCATTGCGCTGCATCAGGACTTCGAAGTTGACAAGGGATGCGTCGAACTCCGGGCCATCAACACAGGCAAATTTGCTCTTGTCGCCGAGCAGCACGCGACAGCCTCCACACATGCCGGTGCCGTCGACCATGATGGAGTTCAGGCTGACCATGGTTTTGATGCCCAACGGCCGGGTCATCTCCGCAACGGCGCGCATCATGGGCACGGGGCCAACAGCGAGAGCAAAATCCAGCTTGCGGCCGGCGGCAATCAGTTGAGCGAGCTTTTTCGTAACCAGCCCCTGTTCGCCATAACTGCCGTCGTCAGTGAGTATGTACGCCTCATGGCTCGCGGCGCGGACCTCGTCTTCAAAGACAACCATCTCTTTGCTGCGCGCGCCTTCAATGAAGATGACGTGATTGCCGGCCTCGCGAAGCGAATTGGCGGTGGGCAGCGCCATGGCCGTTCCCACGCTTCCGGCGAGGATCACGGCCGTGCCGTAATTTGTGACTTCAGAGGGCCGGCCGAGCGGGCCGACAAGATCGAGAATCGAGTCTCCTGCCTCAAGAGAATTGAGGAGCGACGTGGTTTTGCCCACCGCCTGCACGGCAATGGTGATGGTGCCGGCCGCCGGATCTGCGCTCTTGATGGTGAGCGGAATGCGCTCCCCTTGATCGTGAAGCCGGAGGATAAGAAACTGCCCGGGCCGCTGCTTGCGCGCGATGCGGGGCGCCAAAACTGTAAATTGCCGGATGTTGAGGCCGGCCGTGCGGGCATCCACGATTTTGAACATGATTGATCTCGCGCTTCGGTCCCCGTCGGCGGACCCGGGCCCCGCATCTGGGCAGATCGCACAGGGCCCATGGCGCACCGATCCGCCGGCGCAAAGTTCGCTCCGTGCGCCCATTCAGCCTTGATTATTCTGGATTTGCCGGCTTTAGCTTGTGACGAGAGTCACGGGGCGGGCTTCGGGGCAACCTGGTCGGGCGAACGGGGTGCTCAGGTTTGTTTTGCCTTCCACAGCAGATAGAGACCCCATGCGGCCAGCGTGCACTCGTCCCGAATGGTTCCGTCGAGCATCATGCGCTCGAATTCCGCGATGGGAACAGAGTGGACCACCAGATCGTGCTCCTCGGCATCTGGTTTCTTTTCCGTGGGCGTAAGGCCGGTGGCGAGGAATATGTGTTCGCGCTGGCGCGCAAAGCCGTAGGCGATCCACATCGTTCCCAGCCGGGTCATCTGCGCGGCTTCAAGACCGAGTTCTTCCTGCAATTCGCCGCGCGCGAGCTCTTCCGGGTCTTCGATCGGCTTATTCCATGTGCCCTGGGGCAGCTCCAGCGTGCGCTCCTGAATGGTGTAGCGGAACTGTTCCACGAGCCAGACGCGTCCATTCTCGATCGGCAGAATGATGGCTCCATCCTCTTTCTCGACCACCCCGTAGATGCCCTTTTGGCCGTTGGAGCGCAGGATCTCATCCTCGCGCACGCGCATCCAGCGGTTGCGATAGACTTCGCGGCTGGAAAGGGTGGTGATGGTGGGGCCTGCATTTAACCCTGAGGTCCGATCATTCTCGTGCATTCATCTTCCTCGCCGTCGGTGACGTGTGCGGGCCGGGAGGCCCGCACGACAGCCGGCCGGAGGCCGGCGTTACATCCCGCTAGCAGTTGACCACGACAGTCGAGCAGCCGGGACGCTCCGGTCTCCAGTGCACCAGGAAATCGGTCAGCGCCGAGGACTCCATGCTGCGCATGGCTTCAAACTCGCCATTCCTCTGGCTGTAAAGCAGCGCGCCGCGATCGCTGAGCACGGCCAGGGCCGGCACTCCTTTGTGGAGAGGAACTTCGTATTTTTCGGCGAGGTCGAGGTTGGCATCGAAGTGGCCGACGTTGATATGCACCACGACAAAATTCGCGTCGATCAAGGGCCGATTCTTCTCGTCGTGCATGTAAAGATCGAGCACCTGGCAGTCGCCGCACCAGTTTCCGCCAAAGTCCAAAAGCACGCGCCGGTGCGTAGCTGCGGCGGTTTTGAGCGCGGCGGCAAGGTCGGCCTTGGCTTGGGAGGGATCGGGATATATGTCGCGGCCGGCGGAGTTGGCCGTGCCGCAGGCGAGCGCAAGTAAACCGGCCAGGGCAAAGAGCTTGAGAGCCTTCATTGGGTGACCTCCACCACTATTCACAGTCTGCCACAACCGCCCCTCCGCGAACATGCCCGGGCGCATTTGTGCGACAATAGACGCGTGAAGAAGCGCGCAGATGAATGGTCGCGCGTGGAGGAATATCGATGGGCGATCTACTTCAGCCTTGGCACATTATCGTGCTGGCCATACTGGTGTTTGTGCTGTTCGGGGCCAAGAGGCTGCCGGAACTGGGTAAAGGTCTCGGCGAGGGATTGAAAGGCTTCCGCGAGGGAATCAAAGGCACCCCCGATCCGCCGGCGACGGCGCCGGTTCAGCAGCAAACCACGCCGCCTCCGCCTCCGGCTTCGAACGCACCGGTCGAGCCGAACAAATAGCCCGAAGGAACGCTGCCCGGGTGGCGACGATTTCGGCTTCGGTTTGCCGTGTGTTGTTTAGCAATTCAAGAAAAAGCCTGTGCCGCGGCACAGGCTTTTCTGTTTTCCGGGCCGAACAGCCCGCTGTCTATCTCTTGTAATCCTGCGCTGAAGGCCAGTAGCCAAGCGGAGCAATCACCGTAACGTTTGGCCGGTCGACGCGCACATCGATATTGCGGAACTTGTCATCGTAGATCGACTCGTGGCTCAAATAGCCCAGCGTGTACTGGTCGCGGGCCTGGTCGGCAATCTTGGCGTAGCTGCGCTCGATGCCGTTGATGTTGCCCTCGGCATAATAATCGCCGCCCGTGGCAACGGTGTATTTGTAGAGGATGTTGTCGTAGACGCCCGTGAGCGGGACATGGACGCGGTCAAGCCACTCCACACCCCAATGGGCCGAATCGCCTACAAGCGTCGCATAGACGGAAATGTGATTGGTTTCGAGATAACGCACGACTTCTTTCCACGTCGCCTTGCTGCCGTATTCCTTTCCGTCGGAGATGACGAAGATCACGCGCCGGCGATCCTTCGGACGCGTGGAAAGCTCCTTGGCAGCAGCCAGGATGGCGTCGTTAAGCGTGTGAATCTCCTTGGGCAGATCGAGTTGCCCGATGCTTTGGGTCGACTTGCCCGGCTGCAAGTTGGGGTCAGGGCAATTGCCGTTGATTGAAATGGCGCAGGCCGCGAAGGGATTCCCGCCGGTGACAGGCACCGCAGGGTCGCTGCCGGTGGCTTGCGCCAACGAGAGAACGGCAGGCAGGCGGGAGCTCTGGCCGCCAGTAAAACCCGTCCACTCCTTGGCCCCATTGGTGTAGGTGAAGACCGCGGCTTCGTCATACGGCGTCAACGCGCCCTCGATCGAACCCATCGAGCGATTCACCTGATCCATGACGTTCGAGGGCAGAGTCTGGTCGATGACAAATGCCACGGAGAGCGGCTCCGGATCCACGCTGAACACGCGTAACGGCTCGCGGGTGGCGTTCTCGTAGACGGTAAAATCGCGCCAGGTGAGGCCCGATACAAGATTGCCCTTCGAGTCCTTCACGGTGACAGGGACCTGGACAAAGTTGACCTGCACAACGAATTGCGCGACTGCACCAGCGCCCTGCTCGGGAGGAGTGGCCTGCGGTTGAGGCGCCGGCTCGGCGGCAGGCTGCTGGCTTGGCGGCGCAGGCGGCTGGTCCGGAGTTGTTTGCGCGCCGGGGCCTGAGCCCGAGTCTGGAGTTGTGGGAGCTTCTCCGGCGCCGACTCCGGGAGTGATTCCACCGCTGACGCCAGGCAGTGGCGGAGGAGCCTGCGGCGTGGGCGCGTCGGGAACCGGGGACGGTTGCTGCTGAGCCAAAACCCCTGAAACCAGCACCAGTCCGATACTCAGAAGTCCCACCGGCGCAATGGCTTTCCAACTCTTCACTGCGAGTTCATCCTCCCCGAAAGGCCTCTGGTGCGCATGCTGAAAACTGTGACGCACACGCACATGCTGCAAGTGTCAGAGTATCAGACGCGCCAGCGGCTCGCAGGTTGCCTGCATGCGCGTGGAGCAGCCCGCTGACGGGCACAGAAGCAGGCGCGATATGCTCTCTTAGAGCCTGAGTTCTCGTCTAACGGAGCATTATGCGCCTGGGATTTCCCGGAAGTGTCGGAATTGCCGCGTTGCTGGTCGGCTTGCCGTTTTTGCCGGAAGTGGCTTGGACCCAGCTTGCGCCCTCGCCGGATGCGCCGCCGGTGAGCACTGCGCCGGCTCCCCCGCCGGATGACACTTCAGTTGAGAATTTTAAGGTGCAGGTGAACCTGGTTGACCTGTTCTTCACAGTCCGGGACAAGAACGGGGAGATCGTTCCGCATTTGACGAAGGATGAATGCACGGTCACCGAAGACAAGGTACCGCAGACATTCAAGAGCTTTACGGCCGAAACCGACCAGCCTCTCACAATGGGAATTCTGCTGGACACTTCGGGCAGCCAGCAGCGCCTGTTGCCGCTGGAGCAGCAAGCAGCCGGCGAATTCTTCAGAGAAGTGCTGCGCCAGAAGGATGAAGCATTCCTGGCGTCGTTTGACGTGAACATCGACCTGCTGCAGGACTTCACCAACAGTCCGCACCTGCTGTCGCGCGCCATGGACAAGGCGCAGATTAACATCGGCGGCGGCTCTCTGGGCCCTCCGGGCATGGGCGGCGGCCCGGTCCCCATCAGCAATCCCAAGGGCACGGTGCTTTACGACGCGATTTGGGAATCTGCCTCGCACAAACTTGACCAGGAGACCGGACGCAAGGCGCTGATCATCCTGACGGACGGCGAGGATGAAGGCAGCGATCACAAGATCGGCGAAGCCATCGCGGCAGCGGAGAAGAACAACGTCATCATCTACGTGATCCTGATTGCCGACCGCGAGATGTATTGGAGCCAGGGCGAAGGCTACTACGGCTACTCCCCCGCGAAGAAGATTTCTGAGGAGACCGGCGGACGGTTGATCGACGTGGGCAACAACGGCGCCAAGCTGCAGGCAGCGTTTGAGGAGATTGAAGCCGAGTTGCGCACCCAGTACGTGGCCAGCTACACACCGAGCAATACCAAACAGGATGGGACGTTCCGCCACATCGCGCTGGAGTGCAAAGACGACCATGGAGACAATGTAAGAGTGCAGGTGCGCAAGGGATACTACGCGCCCGCCCCCGAGAATTAATCTTCCCTATTAACGCGTTAGTTTGTTGGCCATCGGATTCGTGGCCCGGTTCCTGATAGAGCATTCGAAAGGAACTTGAAAATGAAAACCACCTTCGCGGTTGCGGCAACTCTTGCTGCGCTCACAAGCATCTCGCTCCAGGCACAACAGGTAGATGAAACCGGGCCTGCGCCTGACGCCGCAAAAGTGACCTACGCGTCTACCGCAGGAGGTTTCGGCGACCTGGCTGTGGCGCACGCCTACGAGATGGGGTCGGTTTGGGGCGAACTTGAGGGCAAGTTGGATTCAAAGACGGCAAAGGTGGGCGATCGCGTTGCGCTCAAGACCACGGATAAGGTGCAGACCTCCGACGGCACTGTGATTCCGAGGGGCGCGCGCCTGGTGGGCCACGTCACGGAAGTGCAGGCATACGACGAGCAACACGGGCCGGCGCGAATCGCGATTGCGTTCGATCGAGCGGAGTTGAAGAATGGGCAGAATCTTGCCGTTCACACGCTGATTCTCGGGCTGGCCCCGAGCGTCAACGCCACGACCGCGCGCCAAACCAACGACGACAACATGATGGGAATGCCGGTGCCACCCGGAGGCGCGCTCAACACCGGGAGGTTGGGAGGTCCTGGCTACGGAAGCACCGCGCCCGGTTACGCAACCAGCCGGGTAGACCGGGTCTCCGATTCGGCTACGTCGGAAAGCAGCCGGGCGGACACTGCTCCTGGCTCGACGGGGAGCATCGCCGCGCCGGGAGTTGGCTTGACCACCGATACCGGCGCTCATGGAATCGCCGCGGCCCGCGCCGTGCCGCATCCTACGAACATTCCCGGTGTGATGCTCGCCGGAAACAGCACCTCTTCGGGGGTACTGCTGGCCTCACGGCAAAATATCCGCATCGACAGCGGAACGCAGATTGAACTGGGTGTTGCTGCGGACCGGTGAACGAGTGTTCACAGTTCGTAGTTCATAGTTCATGGTTCATTGAGCACAGTCGCTGAGCCATGGCCGGGGCCGCGTGTGATTCGCCCGAAAGGCTGTGAACTACGAACTTTGAACTGCGAACTGTCTTATTTCCGGACAGCACGTTACCGAAGTTGCGTAACCCGTAATCTGGCACGGACGATGGCTCTTCGATACTATCGGCGGCGTAGGGAAAAACTTGAGGCGCCCCTCAAAGATTTTGGCCCTCAGGCAAACCCACTCCGAGGTGAGATTGATGGACCTTCAATTCGCAGTTCAGGAAAGCTTCCAAATCAGTCCGAGATTCCGCCAAACCCTCGAGGAGCGAATTGCCCGCCTGGAGCGCGATGCAGCCTATGACGAAGCGCAACTGGACCGGCTGAACGACATCGACCATATTCGCCGGCAGATGCGCCTTGTGGCCGTGGAGCGCGCCGAAGCGCTGCGCATGAGGATCTTCCTCGATCGCGCCAAAACCCGGCACCCCCGCCCGTCGATTAAGCTGTAGAAAAATTCCTCGCAATCAATGACTCACAACTAAATCCACAGAACCGCGCGTTTCCACAGGTGCGCCTCCGCACAGCCGGTCGTACACTGATGCATCTCTGGAGGTGCGCGCGGTTTGCCGGCCCTCGATTATTCCGTCGTAGATGTCTTCACAAGCAAGCCGCTCGCCGGCAATCCGCTGGCGGTGGTGATGAACACGTGCGGCCTGGCCACCGAACGGATGCAGGCCATCGCGCGCGAGTTCAATCTTTCTGAGACTACGTTCGTCGAGCGCAGGGCAGAGGCGGTTGAGCGGGCGGAGGGCGTTCGCGTTCGAATCTTCACCACGCAGGAAGAGCTGAATTTCGCCGGCCATCCGACGCTGGGCACGGCGAGCGTTCTGAAAATGCTCGCGCCGGAAACCCTGCAGCACGAAACGGTGACTCTCGCGGAAAATGTCGGGCCAATCCCGGTGCGCTTCGAGCAGCGTAGTGAAGACTCAGCAGGATTCTTCGGCGAGATGACGCAGCGCGATCCTGAATTTGGCGCGGAGCTTGACGCGGCGGTTGTCGCCAGGCTGGCGGGCTTGGAGCGAGACGACCTTGATCCCGCATTGCCGCCGCAAGTGGTTTCGACGGGAACAGCCTTTGCCATTGTGGCCCTCCGCTCGCAGGAGGCCCTGGCACGGCTCAAAGTGAATCAGGAGGAAGCGACGGCGTGGCTGCGCGAGCGTGGCGCAAGGTGGTTCTATGTCCTTGCCCCTTCTCTCGACCAGGACGAGCACGGCACGAAGTGCTACAGGGCAAGAATGCAGTTCAATGGCGGGGAAGATCCGGCTACGGGCTCGGCGGCCGGCTGCGCCATCGCCCACCTCGTGGCTCACGGCGCAGTTCAGCCGGGTAGGCGTATTCACGTGCGGCAGGGCGTGGAGATGGGGCGTCCGAGCGATCTTTTTCTGTCCGCGCAAAAAGAAAACGCGAGGGTGAGCGATGTGCGCGTCGCGGGCAGCACAGTTCTTGTTGCAAATGGGCGCCTTTTCCTGCCGTGATGCACATGCTTTCAACAGATATTCATCTTCGCAAGTGACATTGTGTGTTGGTTGTAGCCGTTTTCCACTTGTTTCAATCGGATTTTCATTGGCATCTTCGCTTCAGTTTCCCTCTTTTCACGATTCGCCGGTCCTCGTAGTGTTTCGATTCGTAGCAGACAATTCTTTGGCGCGTTTCGTCTGGAATTTGTCAGACGCGCCAAAATGCTGTGCACTTGACCGCGAAGCAAGACGAAGCCGCGAAGGGTCCTGTGCCGGTCACCGGTTGTGTGAGCAACTGCGCCCGACTTGGGCGGCAGACCTCGCTGCCGGGAAACCGGTCGCGTCGATCCAAAGAAAGCAAGCACGTCTTCCGCACTGGTTCCGGGCCCAACGTTGAAACACTTGAGTCCGCACACCGTGCAGTCAGCGAACTGTTGCCTTGAACGAGTTTTTGAAATTGGATTTAGGAGTAGCCCCCATACCATGCGTCCGAAGAAAGTGATCCTCTGTGTAGACGACAACGAGCAAGAGCTTTCCGTGCTCAAGTTCATGCTGGCAACGAACGGCTATCGTGTGCTGGCGGCTTCAAACGGTCAGGAGGCGATCGCAGTTTTTTCAACGACGCCCCAAATCGACCTGGTTCTGGCCGACACCCACATGCCCCAGATGAGCGGCATTCAGCTCGCGGAGCGGCTGAAGCGCATGCGGTCGCATGTGCCCATGTTGCTGCTTGGTGACGCCCAGGCAGTGGGCGGAGAAATGCATGTCGCCGATGCGGTAATGGCAAGGAAGAACTGCACATCGTTCGAACTGCTGGAGCGCGTGAAACTCATGAGCGCGCGCAAGCGCGGACCACGCAAGGGCGCGCACCGCGTGGCCCAGGAGGCGGCGCTGGCTGCCACGGCGTGAGAAAAACCGGGAATAGGGATTAGGGAACAGGGAATCGAAAAAACGGAATCCGTTCCCGATGCAGCCTCGATAGGGCTTTCCGGTCAGGGCGCGTAGGTTCCGATTTGTCGCGCAATGCCGCTCGGGTGGCGAGATGGCGCTGAGCGCCATTCTTGAGTCTCGACCCCCTATTCCCTATCGGCTACTCTCTGCATTACCGCTTCCCACTTGACGACGATGCACGGCTTTCCGCATACTCCCCACTTATGGCTGTAGCTGTGGCTGTAAGCCGGCAGTGAGAGTGTGTGCGCCGGTGAAAGTAGGGTCGTATGGACCTGGTTCTTTTACGTCTTCTTTTTGTCCTCTTGCTTGCCGCGGTTTGTTACTTCCTCCGCCCCTTCGGACTCGCGACGGGGTGGGAGGGTGCAATCGTAGGTGCGGTTGCGGCTGGCGCGGTCATCGTCTTCGAGATGCGTGTAAGGGCTCTTACGCTGCGGCGGCTGATCGGCGCCGTCGTAGGCAGCGTGCTCGGCATCGTCGGAGCGGCCCTGTTCTGCCTGGTGCTGCGCTCGGCTCCGCTCTCCGGCGCCAACTCCGCGGCCCTGCAAATCTTCGTACTTTTCCTGATGACCTATGTCGGCCTGCTGGTGGGCGCAAGCAAAGGCGACCTGCTGAACCCCGCCGCGCTGGGAACAGTCTTCTCGGGCGATAAGCCCACGCGCCGCAGCGCCAAGGTCCTCGATACCAGTGTCATTATCGACGGCCGCATCGCCGACATCGCCGAAGCCGGGTTTATTGATGGAACGCTGGTGGTGCCGGAGTTCGTGCTGCGCGAGCTGCAGACTGTTGCCGACTCCACCGATGGCTCCAAGCGCCAGCGGGGACGCCGCGGCCTGGATATGCTGCAGCGCATGCAGTCGAACGACAAGATTCTGGTGCAGATTGTGCCCGACGACTTCCCATCGATTCGCGAAGTGGACCTGAAGCTTTTGGAACTGGCAAAGAAATGGGAAGCCAAGGTAGTGACCAACGACTTCAATCTGAATAAGGTCGCCCACCTGCACCATGTGGAAGTGCTGAACATCAACGACCTGGCAAATGCTCTAAAGCCTGTGGTGCTGCCCGGCGAGCGAATGAACGTGCTGATTCTGAAAGAAGGCAAGGAGTACAACCAGGGCGTGGGCTATCTGGACGACGGCACCATGGTGGTGGTGGATCACGCGCGGAAGCTGATTGGGCGCTCGGTTGGCATCTCGGTTACCAGCGTGCTGCAAACGGCGAGCGGCAAAATGATCTTCGGCAAGATGGACGAGAACGGCAAGCCGATGGTGGAAGCATGACGAAAAGCAAGGTACAGGTTTTCACCATCGTTGCGGAGAAGCCAGCGGTTTGCACGTGCCCCAAGCGGGACTGCGAGCGGCACGGCGACTGCCAGCGGTGCAGGGATTATCACATGCACTCGAAACGCCAGCGGTCGCCCTACTGCGAGCGCAAACCGGGATGGTTCAAACGGATGCTCGGTGGGCGGCCCAGGCGACAACCGGCGGCGAACCCTCGATCAATCTGATTTCCATTCCGGCGGTTTAAGCCGTCCGCAGGCGTTCTGTGAGGCGGGCCTTCGTCTCAGGCCACTCCGACTCCAGAATCGAATAGCGATACGAGTCGCGGGCGATGAAATCCGATGCCATCCGGTGCCCGCGAAGGACACCTTCGAATTTGCCTCCGATGCGCTCGATGGCCGCCTGCGAGCGCTTGTTGCGCGCGTCGGTGTGCAGGCAGACGCGAAGCATCCCCCAGCCTTCAAATGCGTGCGTGAGCATCAGCAGCTTGGCTTCTGTATTTGCCCCGGTGCGAATGGCCTCATGCGCCAGCCACGTGTAACCGATCTCGCAGACATCGGGACTTTCGCGGCAGTGACGCGGATGAGCCGGAGGCCAATCCCAGCAAGCAATGTCAAAGAACCGCGTGGAGCCGATCACGACGCCGTCGCGCTGGCGGATGGTGGCGAAGGCCAGCGCCGTGCCGGCCTCGCGCCATTTCATCGCGGTCTCAATGTAGCGGAGAACTGCGTCGCGGCCAAGGGGCACGGCGCTCCATTCGTAGAGCGAGGGATCGCCCGAAGACGCAGCGACGAGACCGTCGGCGTGGGCCGGCGACAGCGGCTCAAGACGAATGTGGCTGCCGGTGAGGGTTGGACAGTCGAGTGTCATACTCTTTCGGGCTGCGGCGCCCGATGGGTCGGACGCAGTGAGGCGCGTGTCAGTACTTTTGAACCTTGGGATCGATCTGGTCGGCCCAGGCCAGGATTCCACCCGCGAGATTTTTCACGTTGGGATAGCCCTGCTGCGCGAGAAACTCGGCGATGCGCTGGCTGCGGCCGCCGGAACGGCACTGCACCACGATTTCGCGGTTGCGATCGATCTCGGCCAGGCGCCGCGGCACTTCGTTCATGGGAATGAGCGTCCCGCCGATGTTGGCGATCTGGTACTCATAGGGTTCGCGGACGTCGAGGACCATGAGATCCTCGCCGGCGTCGAGGCGCTGCTTCAGTTCCTGCACCGTGATTTGTGGAATGGCGTTGTTCAAGGTTTTCTCCTGACTGGATTGGGGCACAAGGCCGCAGAACTGCTGATAGTCGATGAGCCGGGTGACCGATGGATTCTCACCGCATACCGGGCACTCGGGGTTTTTCTTCAATTTAAGCTCGCGGAAGCGCATGGCAAGCGCATCGACGAGGAGAAGGCGCCCGATGAGCGGGTCACCTTTCGATAAGACCAGTTTGATGACCTCGGTGGCCTGGATAATGCCGACGAAGCCGGGCAGAATGCCGAGCACTCCGCCCTCGGCGCAGTTCGGCACTGTGCCGGGCGGGGGCGGCTCCGGATAGAGGCAGCGATAGCAGGGTCCTTGGCGCGTGGCAAAGACGCTGGCCTGGCCTTCAAAGCGAAAGACTGAACCGTAGACATTGGGTTTGCCCAGAAGTACACAGGCGTCGTTGACCAGGTAGCGCGTAGGGAAGTTGTCGGTGCCGTCGGCGACGACGTCGTAGTCCTTCAAAATCTCAAGCGCGTTGGCGCTGGTGAGCATCGTCTCGTGCTTGATCACCTTCACGCCAGGATTGAGTGCGGCAAGCTTTTCCGCGACGGAGTCGAGTTTGGGGCGGCCGATGTCATTTGTCGTATGGATGATCTGGCGCTGGAGGTTGCTCGCGTCCACTACGTCGAAGTCGACAATTCCGAGGGTGCCGATGCCGGCGGCCGCCAGATAAAGTGCCAGCGGCGAACCAAGACCGCCAGCGCCGATACACAGAACGTGCGCAGCCTTGAGTTTTTGCTGGCCTTCGATCCCAACTTCGGGCAACGAAAGATGCCGTGCGTAGCGCGAGAGTTCGGCGCTGGTCAGGTCGGGTAGCTGATTTGGAAAAGCGGAGGCGACCATGGCACGATATCCCCGAACATTTCAAGTGTATCGGGCCGGCGCTGCGCGTCGCCATGCGCGAGGCGGCTCTCCAAAAAGGCAAAGCCGCCGGCGCGAGCGTTCGCTTGAAGGGCTATTGTGCTGGTTTTGCCGCAGGCTTGGCGGCGGGCTTGGCAGCAGGAGCAGCATGCTTGGGCTTCCAGAAATCCGGAGCAGCCTTGACCCACTCGTCCATCGGATAGCTCTGGGCCGGGTTGACGGCGAACAACTCCGAATCAGTGCTTGCGGTGCAGTCAGCTTCGAGTTCATGGAGCTTCTTCAGCCCGTCTTCGCCAAGGGCATCGCGGAATTGCTTGTCCTCGGCATAGCCGGCGTCGATTTCGGCCATTGATTTGTCGGCGCTGAAGGCAACATACTCATCGTCGCCGCCATAGGCAAGATCGTAGGTGGCCCAATGCGCGCTGGTTCCCGCTTTCTTTTGCGCATCGATCACCATTTTGACGAGCTCGTGCCACTCCGCGCTTTTGCCAGGCTTGATATGGAACGAGGTAATCTCGAAGTCGCGGGCCTGCGCAATGTCCACATCGGGACGGTAGCTCAAGTCGTCATCGAGCGTGAGAATAAACTGGTCGGTCGAGTCGAGCAGCTCGCCATCGGCTTGGGAGTCCTTATCCATCTCCGCAGAGAGCGTCGCGTTCTTCATGGTGGCATTGTTGTCGTTTTCCAAAGCCGCAAAGGAGTCATAGCCGATGAGGTAGAGAGCGCGCGATTTGCCTGACATTGAATTCAGCGCGATGTAGTGGGTCGGCCACTTGGCGGCGGCCATGTCGGCTACGAAACGGCTCTCCGACTTGTCGTGCAGGGAGCCGCCTTTCCCAGGCTTGAGGAACTCACGCTCGATGAGGAGAACCTTGGGCGGATGGTGCATTTCTTGTGCCGCGGCGAACAGACTTCCACCGGCCGCGAGGGACAAAGCGAACAGAGCGGGGTTCATGATTTTCATGGTTTGAAAATTCTCCTTGAATGGCTCGGAGTTTCTATGCGATGGGGGAAGGGGAACGGGAAGCGCAAGCTCTCCAGGAGCAAAGTGATTATGAGGCTATGAACCGCGTAGTGTAAAGAAGTTTCAGATTCTACGAAGCAAACGAACCCAGACCAGCGGACAAAAATTTGGCCTGCACAGGACCCAATCAGACACGATGTCGATCCTGGTTGGCGTCGATCTGGATGGTGCAGGGCACGAAGTGCTTGTCTTCCTCGGTGGTTCCGGCCAGCAAGAATGCGTTGGTGTCTGCCGCTTTGCCCTGGACCACCCGGGTGATGACGGTTACGCAGCCCAGCCAGTGGGCCTCAGCAAGATCCGTGGCGGACCAGTGCGCCCGATGATCGGGGTGGGAGTGATAAAAACCGGCAATCTCAAGGCCGCGGCTGCGTGCCTCGCGCGCGATTTTGACCAGCTCGGCAGGAGCGATCTCAAAACGGTCGCGTCGTGATTCAGCACGACTGTTCGCGGCTCGCATCAGCGAATCGACCTGCCAACCGCCGGCGGTGTGCCGGCCCAGGAGTACCCCGCAGCACTCATTCGGAAAGGCTTCTTCGCCGTGCGCGCGAAGTTCGCGGTAGACCGCAAGGGGCAGGCGCAGGAGGCTCATGCGATCTCAAACCGCTTCAGGCTGAAGCAGGTTCCGGATTGTGGCGTGCATGGGGCCATGAGGAATTGCGGCGTGGAACACCGGTGTGCGAGATTGGAGTCATAAGGATTCGCCGCGTCCTACACCATTCTTCCAGAACAGGCTGCCCTCATGAAAAAGCGCTCCTCTCACCCGAACTTCGATCAAACGCTGGAATTGTTGCGCGCACATTCCTTCACTGTGGCTCCGCACTCTGGCGCCGCCGGAGGGGTGCTGGTGAGCAAACACGGAGTGGGGGCGGTTTTGGTACCGCCGCGGCGGGCGGACGATCCGGAAACCGCGCCGGCAGCCTGCGCCATCAGTCCGGGAATCCTGGTGAAGGGCGAAGTGGGGCGGCTTCTGGACCGTGGCTACCAGAAATTTATTAAGACTTCTCAATACGAGCTTCCTGCGACGGCCAGTCAATTGCAGGCAATCCACACATTCAGCGAGGAGCTGACGCAGCTTATTGGCGCCATCAGCCTGTACAACGAGTCGCTGGGGACGACCAGCGATGTATATCGTTACGACCGCCTGATGGGCCGCGGAGCCGAAGATCCCGCGCCCGCCGAGCCATGGGACCAGAATGCGGACCGTGCGCCGAAGTTGAATGACGGGCCCTAATCGACCGGCATCGACCTCCGCTGAACGCTTTGAGCGGAGCATGCCATGGGCGGGTGCGAAGACAGGGGCGAGTTGGCGGCCCGTGAGGCGGAGCGCCGTTCCGATCCGCGTTATTCCGTCGACGAAGAATCCGTCGTTCTATTTGTTGGCTATGGGGCTCCCCTTCAGGCTCGTCTCGTTGATTTGAGCCAGGATGGATGCCGCCTCCGCACAGACGAGGCGGTCACCGCGAGCTCCGGGTTGCCCGTCGAGGTTTTCTTCAAAATCAATGGGATCTCCTTCCGCTTTCGCGGCGTGCTGCAATGGACCGACGGCCACAACCTCCTCGGCATCCGCTTTGTGAATGTGGTCCCGCGGCGCATGGTGGAGTTGGCCAACGTGATTTGCACGATGGAGGAAACGTCGGAGGCCCGGGCCGAGGCAGTGAATTTGCTGGTCGCCGAGAAAGGATCGCAAAAGACGTCTGCCCCGTTGGAAGCCGTACAGCAAATCCAACGAAAGCCCGTGGGCCGCGAACGCCGCCAGCAGTCTCGGCACGAGGTCGACACAACCGCGACGATCCTGCTCGTCAATGTTGGATCCACGCTGCGGGGCCGCATTCTCGATCTGAGCCTGACCGGTTGCCGCATCCGCACCGACGAGCACTTCCCGGTGGGCATTTACACACGAGTGGAGACAGAATTCCGGTACCAGGGACTGCCGTTCCGTCTGGGCGGCGTCATCCAGGCCATCCACAATCGCAACACAGTGGGGATCCGCTTCCTCGATTTGAGCCAGCGCAAGCGCGAGCAGGTATTGGAGCTGATCAGCGAACTTGATGCGGTGCGCGCCACGCAGCCAGCCGCAACCGATGGCTGCGCCTAACGGGAAGACAGCCGGAAAAGCGCAATCTAGGGATTGAGGCCCGCCCCGAGTTGGCGAGCGCGGTACGCAGACTACGGCACCCGATCGACCTCAATGTAATCGAGCGCAGCCGGATCGCCTGCGTCGGGCGCGCCTTCAACGCGCAGCACGTCGCCCGGCTTCAACTCGAAGCTTCGTCCATCGGGGCCGCGTGCGGTGAATCGGGTTGAGTTGTCGCCGTTCGGCCGGCGCGAGGGCAGTTTGGCATCGGCTGCCCACGAGACAATCTCCGTTCCTTTGATCGCGAGGGTAAAATGCGCAACGCCGCCGGCGAGATCGAAGTACTGGACGGCGATGTTGAAGCGGCCGGGCTTGCCGGAGTAGGTCCACTCGGCCGTGCAAGTCTGTTGCGCGGCGTTTGAGTCGCACGAGACAGCTTTTCCGCCCGACGCGTCTTCCCATGGCGCGACGTCGATGGTTTTGTATCCGGTGAGGCGCGCATCCTCGGCTTCCATGCGGCCCGGATAGTGACCGGCGCGGCCGAGGGCGTCGGGAATGCCGGTCTCCTTGAGGAAGTACTGCACGATCGCGTCGCGCCAGACAATGGCATCGCCGGCCTGATACTCCAGCCGCGCGCGTTCGTTTTCGTAGAGCTGCGAATCGATCTTGCCTTTCAGCGTGGCCCACTCATTGCCGAGTTGCGCCGCTTCTTCGGCGCCTTTGTAGTGGCTGTCGTAAACGTACTGAATGACGGTTTTGTTCGAATACAACCGGTAGGTCCAGGGAACGTGATGAAAAAACAGCAGCAGACTCTCTGGAGTGGTGGCGGCCAATTCATAGGTTTTCTCTACCCACGGCGGATATTGGCCGGTAAAGCCGGTTCCGGTTGCGACGCTTCGGTCCATTCCGATTCCTTTGGCATCGTCACGGTGCCATTGGCCCCAGCCGTTGCGCTCACTGGCCTCTACATTGGGTCCGTAGTGGCTCCCGGTAATGTCAGTGAGCGTTTGAGTTCCCAGGAATCCCGTGTAGTCGATGTAAGTGGGCCACGACTGCATGAGCATCTTATCCACCGTCGCAACCACTTGAGGGGCTGTGCCGATGGTTTGCTTGGTCCACTCCGCGGCGATCTCCTCTGCCTTCAAATTAGGATTCCAGGCGAGGCGACCGAAGGCATAGAGGTTGGCCATGGCCATCGGCGCGCCCAGCCAATCGTCGCGCCCCACGCAGGAGACGCCGATCATTCCACCAAGTGGCTGATTGAAGCTCTTGCCCTCGATGATTTCCTTCACCGGAGTCGAATGGTTTTCAGCGTGCAGATCAAAGTCGAGTTTCTCCTTCCACAGCGGCGCGAGATAGACGAGGTGGCGCTGCTGGCCGAGATACTCCTGCGTGATCTCGACCTCCATCGCCTCGCTGGTCTCGTGCAGCCCGGCGAAGAGCGGCGAAACAGGCTCCTCGGCCTGAAAGTCGATGGGACCGTACTTGATCTGGACAATCACATTGGGCGCGAACTGGCCGTCGAGGGGATGAAAGATATCGTAGGCGGCGCGCGCCCGATCGGCCTTCATGTCGTTGTAGTCGAGGTGATTGTTGTAGACGAAGGCTCGATAGAGCACCACGCCCCCATGCGGCGCGAGAGCGTCGGCCAGCACGTTGGCAGCGTCGGCTGGGCTGCGGCCATAGCTGGCTGGCCCGGGCTGCCCTTCTGAATCGGCCTTGACGGTGAAGCCGGCGAAATCGGGAATCTGCTGGTAGATCTCGTTGACCTTTCCGGCCCACCAGGCTTTCACTTCTGGATCGAGAGGATCGAATGTTTTCAGGCCGCCCGTTTTCTGCGGGCTGGCAATGTCGACGCTGATGGCGAGCCGCACGCCCCACGGCCGCATGGCGTCAGCGATCCGAGCCAGGCCTTTAATCATCTCGGGTTCAAGGAATGGCGCCGCGTTGTTTACGTTGTTGACGTTGCAGCCGTTGATGCCTACCGATGCGAGCAGCCGCGCATAAGCGGTGGCTTCGCTCAGATCGTCGCGAACCTTGCCGCCCTCAAAGAAAATCGAACGGCCGTCGTAGCCGCGCTCGATCGTGCCGCTCGCATTGTCCCATTCGTCCACCCAGCGGATAGGCATGGCGGGAGCTTCGATCGCGTCAAGATGAGACAGGTCCGAATCGGTCGCGATGCGCCGCAACAAATCAAACGCGCCAAAAAGCGCGCCGTGCTCGTTCGATCCCGCCACGATCACGAGCGGCTTCCCATGCCAAACGGTCCGCTTGAGCCAGAACCCGTGCGGCGCAAGGTGCGCCGGAACTGCCAGGCCCGGAAACGCGGCGCGAACTTCATCGAGCGTGCCGACGACAGTTTCTCCATTGCCGGCGTCGTCCGCCTTTTCGCCTGTCATGGTATCGATGCCCCCCTGAAGCTCCAGCGCAGCCGACTGCTCCAACATGCTCAACGCCAGCGCGCGCACCGATGCGGGAATCTCGGCACGATGCCCGCTCGCCTCTTGCAGCCACGCCAGGTCCTCCATCTGGGCGCGCGCTGCCGATCCCGCGGCAAAAAAGCCCGTCAACAGAATTACCATCAGGAGATCCACTCTCCACCGCGCCGCAGCCCTCTTCTTTGACATCTTTTCAACTCCCTACAACGTTCTACCACCCGGCGCCAGTTGATAGACTTGGTTGTCTGCGGAGGGTTCTGCCAAATGCCCGCCACCATGCAGGCCGTTGTGAAGGCCAAGGCTGCGCCCGGCATCGAGCTGCGCGAAGTACCGGTTCCCGTGCCCGGCCCTGGCGAAGTATTGGTGCGTGTGCAGGCTGCGAGCGTGTGCGGTACCGACCTGCACATCTACAACTGGGATCCATGGGCCAAGGGACGAATTCATCCGCCGCTGATTCCGGGACATGAATTCTCGGGCGCTGTGGCCGCGCTGGGCCGCGGCGTAACCACCGTGCGCGAGGGCGACCTGGTGAGCGCGGAGATGCACGTGGCCTGCGGCAAGTGCCTGCAATGCCGCACCGGGCTGGCGCACGTTTGCCAGCATGTCCGCATCCTGGGCGTGGATGCCGACGGCGCTTTCGCCGGCTATGCCGTGATTCCCGAGTCGAATATCTGGAAGCTCTCGCCATCGATTCCGCACGACTACGCTTCGCTGCTCGACCCGCTGGGCAACGCGGTACACACCGTGCTGGCCGGACCGATTGCCGCGAAAACCGTGGCCGTCACAGGCGCTGGCGCCATCGGGCTCTTCTCGATTGCCGTAGCGAAGGCGTGCGGCGCGGCACGCGTCTTCGCGACAGAGGTGAACGCGCATCGCAGGAAAGTGGCGCTCGAAATGGGCGCCGAGCTTGCTCTCGATCCCACCGCCGACGAAGTGGAAAAACAAATTCTCGAAGCCACGGGCGGCACGGGAGTTGATGTGCTGCTTGAAATGTCGGGCCACCCGGAGGCCATGCGGCTGGGATTCGCGCTTTTGCGCACCGGCGGGCGGGCTTCGCTGCTCGGCATTCCATCGCGTCCGTTCGAGCTCGACTTTGCGCGCGACATCATCTTCAAGGGCGCAACGGTTCAGGGCATCAATGGCCGCAAGATGTTCGAGACGTGGTTCCAGATGGAGGCTCTGCTGGCGACGGGCAAGCTGAACCTGGAGCCGGTGATCACGCACCGCCTGAAGCTAAGCGAGTTCGAGAAGGCGATGGAGCTTCTGCAATCGGGCGACGCGATCAAGGTGGTGATGCGGCCCGAGTGAAAGACCGCTGACGGTGAGGAGTGGTCAGTGGTCAGGAACTGCGGACTGGTTCTCCGCCCAATCGATTTCGACGCGCCGCAGGCCGCGCACGGCGTTGCACACGTAAATCGCGTCGGCCGTGCGGAGATCATGCAATGACATCACACGCTCCTCGATCTCCGGGCGCGTCTCGAGCAGATGCCGGCGATAGACGCCGGGCAGCAATCCACACTCGACGGGCGGCGTGAACCAGCGGCCGTCCTTCACAACAAAAACATTGCTGATTGTACCTTCGGTGACTTCACCGCGCTGATTGAGGAAGAGTGCGTCGTCGAAGCCGTCCCGAATTGCATGCTCGAATGCGCGATTGTAGAGCTGCCGGTGCGTCGTCTTGTGGTAAAGCATGCGATCGGCGGAGTCGGTACGCACGCCGGAAATGCGCACGCGTCCGATGCGATTGCGGTCGCCGGATGCGGGAAGCGCCTCGCTGCCGATCTGTGCGTTGCCCTCGGCGTCGAGCAAGAGGCGCACCTTGCGCGGAGCCGACCGGGCGAACTGTCGCGCATGATCTTCCAGCGCTGCGCGAACCGCGGCACGATCGCACGCAAAATCAAAATACGCTGCTGAGTCTTCGAGCCGGTCGAGATGCAGCTCAAGCAGCGGGTAATGGCCGTCCCACAACATGGTTTCGATGAGAAAGAATTTGTCGAGCCGGTGGGGCCTCGGCACGTTCTCGGCGATCGGAGTAATCGTGCGATGTGCGGAGCCGGTGAGGAACTCCGCTTTCAGCAGACACTCGCGATACTCCGCTGCCGGATCGGAATCAATGACCACACCACTACCCGCGCCCATGAGTCCGCGCGCACCGTCGAGCTCGATCGTTCGAATCGCCACGTTGAAGACCGTTTGGCGCGGCGAGAAGAAGCCGATAGCCCCTGTGTACACGCCGCGCGGTGCGTCTTCAAGCTCGGCAATGAGCTGCGTGGCCCGTACTTTCGGCGCGCCGGTGACCGACCCGCATGGAAACAACGCTCGAAAAATTTCGTAGAAGCCCGCATCGGGGCGCAACTCCGCGCTGACGGTCGAAGTCATTTGCCAGAGCGTGGGGTAGCGCTCGACGGAAAAGAGCTCTTCAACCTTGACGCTCCCCGTTTGCGCAATCCGGCCCAGATCGTTGCGTACAAGGTCGACGATCATCACATTTTCGCTGCGGTTTTTTGCGTCGCCCTGCAGCCATTCGGCAATCTTGTGGTCTTCGATTGTTGTCCGCCCGCGCCGCGCGGTCCCTTTCATTGGCCGCGTGACGATGCGGCGTGTCGCGCCAACATCGTCGATCCGGAAAAACAGCTCCGGCGAGAATGAAAGGATGCGCTGTTCCGGCTCGCCGTGCAGGAACGCGCCGTAATCGACCGGCTGCCGTGCGCGAAGCCGCGCGTAAAGCGCTGCCGCACTCGGCGGCGCTTCAAACTTCATCGGCGCAGTAAAGTTCAGCTGATAAACGTCGCCGGCTCTGATCCACTCGTGAATCCGGGCAATGCGCGCGGCGTATTCGGCCTCGCTGAGCGCGAACTCGGCAGCGATCTCCGGCAATTGATCCGCCGATTCCGCGTCCGGCACTCCGTCGCGGAATCGCTCGAGTTCCGGCGGATCGCCGCCTTCAAACTTTCCTGTGGCGTGGTCGAAAACGTAGCTTCGTTCGTAGATCCCGAACCACGCCAGCGGTTTTCCGCCTGGCCCTGCATGCGTTCCCGTCGACGAGGACCTGTGGTTAAGGACCCCGGCCTTTGGCTCAAAACAGCTTGCGCACTCGTAGGTGAAGAATCCTGCCGCGCAGTGGCCTGCCGCGACTGCGCTTTCAATTTCCGCAAAGAGATTCGGGATCTCTGCGGACGAATACGCTGCACACACGCGCAATGGCGCCGTGAACAATTGTGTCCACGGTTTTTCCCTGGTTTTGGAGTCGTTTTGTTTCCCGCCCTCGAGCAGCACAGTGGCCGGCGTCTGCTCCACCAGCGCGTAGATTTCCGAAGGAAGAGGATGCCGCCGCGCCATGCAGGCAGTGTACTTAAGAACCGCCGGTGACCGTGAGCACCATCGTGGTGTTATTCGTGATGGCCGTAACGCCGTTCGTGGCTTGCGCCGTGATGGTGACGGTGTACGTGCCCGACGGAGTCGCGGGATTGGGTTGCGGGCCGTGGTTGTAGTAGTAGTAGAGCGGCTTGCATGCCGTTGTTCCCAGTGCAGTAACCAGGCCCACCAAAGCCATCAGAGCCAGGCGCTGCAACCAGCGCCGCCGGCGCGCGCCCCACGCCAATCCACCGAGCCCCAACATGCCCGGCAACAAAACGGCCCAGGCGACAGGGCGGCCTGCGCTACCCGGAAAGCCGGGCCGCACAACCTTGGCCCCGCTGGCTCCGACGGTTTGGAGCAGCATGGAGCTGAGGGGCGGGCAAGCCGACGGAGCCGAATTGGAAGGACAGCTTGTGGGCGTGGTGGGAAGAATCTCAACCGACTCCGGCGTAAAGGTGCAACTGGACTCACTGGGAAGCCCGGAGCATGAAAGCGTGACGAACATGGGCGACGTGAGCGCTGCGTTGTCTTCAGGCACCACGGAGACGGCGATGGTGCCGGAATTGCCGGCCGTGAGCGTGAGCGGCAGAGTGGAAGGCGCGACGGGAGTGAGCGAAAGCGTAAATCCTGGAGTGGAACTGGCTTGAGCCGTCGCGTTGCTCGTGGCGGAAGCCGAGCTCAAATGCGAAGCATCGCCCGCATAAACGGCACGCAGTTCGTGATCTCCGCCGGACAGCGAAAACACAGGCGCAGCCACTCCCTGGGCATTCAAAACCGCTTCGGCCAGTTGGCGATCGCCTTCCTGGATGATGACGACGCCAGATGCGGGCAAGCCGTCCGCGGCGGTTACCGCAACCGTCGCAGTTGCCTGCGTGTGGCCGCCTTGCTCGCCGGTTTCCACGGCCAGCGTGGTGTGCGTCGCGATTTGTTGCGCCGCCGCGGCCGCCGGCAGCACGGCCAGCGCCAACCCTAATCCCAATCCCGCAACCCATTCAAGCCGCAAGCCGCGGCAGTTCAAACCTCTCACTTGCACCTGCTCCAACTCTCCAGAAAGATTACGCTTTCGCCCCGCAGCGCCTCACCGTATGACTTTGCGTAAACCCTTATTGTATCTGGCCGGGGCGCAAGCGGGCCAACCTTACAGCCGGGCTGCCCGGCCATATCCCAGCCTTCTCTTTGACGGATAACGGGCAGGAATGCCACCCCGCCAGTCGCGCTATGCTTTCTGCGTAGGTGCTTCGCCATGACAGAAGTTCCATCCCGCCCCCAGCTTGCACACCTGACTGCCGTGCTCGACGACCTCCGTGCCAAGGGCACGCACTTCAACCTTCGCGTTCTGGACGATCAGCAGGCGCCCGTGTGCCACTACGACGGCCGCGAGGTCATCAACCTCGCCAGCAACAACTATCTGGGCCTCGCCAACCATCCCAAACTCATTGAAGCAGCCATCGCAGCCACGCGGGCCTTCGGCGTGGGCTCGGGCGCGGTGCGCACCATCGCCGGGACCATGCGCATCCACATGGAGCTCGAAGAGAAAATCGCGCGCTTCAAGAATGTCGAAGCCTGCGTGGTCTTCCAGAGTGGCTTTGCGGCCAACGCCGGCACGGTCAGCGCCATTCTCGGCAAAGAGGACTTCATACTCTCCGACGAGCTGAACCACGCCAGCATCATTGACGGTGCGCGGTTGTCGCGTGCCACCATCAAGGTTTTCCGGCACAAGGATGTCAGCCATTGCGAAGCGCTGCTCCAGGAGCTCGGAAAAAATCCCGGCAGGAAGCTGGTCATCACCGACGGTGTTTTCTCGATGGATGGCGACATCGGCCCCGTGGACAAGCTGGCCGCGCTGGCCGAGAAGTATGGCGCCATCATGATGGTCGACGATGCCCACGCCTCGGGGGTTCTGGGCCGCAACGGTCGCGGGTCAGTGGATCATTTCGGCATGCACGGCAAGGTAGATGTTCAAGTGGGCACGCTGTCAAAGGCCATCGGCGCGCTGGGCGGCTACGTCTGCGGGACGAAAGATCTGATCGACTATCTCTACCATCGCGCGCGTCCATTTCTGTTTTCCACGTCGCATCCCCCGTCGGTCGCGGCCACGTGCATCGCAGCCTTCGACATTCTGGAACAAGAGCCGGATCGGATTCTGCGCCTCTGGTCGAACACGCGGTACTTTCAGGGCGAGCTCAAACGCATCGGCTTCAACATTGGCGGCGTGAACACACCAGCGACCGAGACGCCCATCACGCCGATCATCGTGGGCGAGGGACGCACGGCCATGGACTTCAGCCGGGCACTCTTCGACGAAGGCGTAATGGCAACGGGAATCGCATTCCCGACCGTCCCTGAAGGAAAAGCCCGCATCCGCGCCATTTTGACGAGCGAGCACACCCCTCGCCTCGATCAGGCGCTGGAGACGCTGGAGCGCGTGGCAAAGCGGATGGGGATTCTATAGAAAGACCGCAGAGTCGCCGTAGAATCGAAATCAATGATCGCTCACCTGCGCGGCAAGCTCATCCATAAACAACCCGGCCAGGCCATCGTCGAGGCCGGCGGCGTGGGCTACGACGTGGCCATCTCGGTGCCCACGTTTACGGCGCTGCCTTCGGTCGGTGCAGAGACAGCGCTGCATATTCACACGCAGGTGAGCGATAGCCAGATCGCCCTCTTCGGATTCCTGGACACGGACGAAAAGCGCCTCTTCGAGCGGCTCATCACAGTGAGCGGAGTGGGGCCCAAGCTGGCCATCAAGATTCTCAGCGGCCTCAACTCGGAACGCTTGATTCAGGCGATTCGCGGGCAGGATCACGCGCAGCTTACGCACATTCCCGGCGTGGGCAAAAAGCTGGCCGAGCGCCTGGTAGTCGAGCTCAAAGACAAGCTCGATGATTTTGCCGTGGCCCCGGCGCAGCCGTCCGTGCAGGGCCCCGCCGTCGATGACGTGCTCTCCGCACTGACCAACCTGGGCTATCAGCGGCCAGCCGCGGAGAAGGCAATTGAGCAGGCCATTGCGAAGGAGAAAACGCTGGCCGCGGATTTCGATGGGCTGTTCAGGGCCGCGCTGAAGGTCATTCGTTAGCGACGAAAGTTCTCTGAGCAGCATCTTTAACTAGGGGGTCGCGATGCCCATCATCCGGAACTGTCCGTCCTGCGGAAAGCCGAATCGTATTCCCGCAAATCACATTGCCGACGCCGGCCGATGCGGAGCGTGCAAAGCCTCTTTGCCGCCAATGTCGGAACCCATCGCGGCCGGTCCGCCTGAGTTTGACGAAATTATCGGCGCGAGCAAGGTTCCGGTACTGGTGGATTTCTGGGCCGAGTGGTGCGGCCCCTGCCGCATGGCTGCGCCCCAAGTGGCGCAAGTGGCGCGCGACCTCGCTGGTCGGGCGGTTGTGCTCAAAGTCGATACCGAGAAATTTCCGGAGCTCGCCGCGCGCTTCAAAGTCCAGGGCATTCCCAACTTCGCCGTGTTCGCCAACGGAGAGTTGAAGTTTCAGCAGGCAGGACTGGTGGATGCGAACACGATGAAGAGCTGGATCACGCGGGCTGCGTAAGAGAAAAGCTCTGCTCTCAGCGCACCAGATTTGCCTTGACATTGAGTGCGGCATTGCCGCACAATGATTCCATGCCCGCTTCTCTCCCGACCGTTGTGGAGACAAGTGTTTTCACGCGAAGAGCGGAAAAGCTGCTGAGTGCAGAAGAATACGACGACCTGATCACCTACCTGTCGCGTTATCGTGCGGCCGGTGACGAGATCCGGGCACTGGCGGCGTGCGCAAACTTAGGTACGCAACCGGTGGCCGCGGAAAGTCAAGTGGGGTGCGGATCATTTACTACTTTTACGACGATGTTAACCCGATCCTCGCACTCTTCCTTTACGCGAAGAATGAGCAAGGCGACTTAACCCCCGCGGAAAAGAAGGTCGCGGCTTCTCTTGCGGCGGCACTGAAAGCAGAAGCAAAGTCAAGGAGGTTGAAGCAATGAAGCGGAAAAGCATTGGCCCCGAGCTGATCGAATCCATGAAAGAGGCCCTTGCCATCGTTCAAGGCAGGGTGAAGCCTGCGCGCGTTACGAAGTTCAAGCCGTCCATTGCCCTTGAGATTCGCCAAATTCGTATTGCCACAGGATTAAGCCGCGCCGAGTTTGCCCGCCGTTATGCGCTCGATCCGCGGGCATTGCAGGAGTGGGAGACAGGACCGCCGCCGTCCCGACCGCGCCGCGCGTGCGTACTTGACAGTGATTGCCAAAAAACCGAAGGCAGTTGAAGAGGCGCTGGCCAGCTGAGGTTGGAAGCTCAAGCAATTGCCAAGAACGGAGCATTAACTGAATCATTTAAAAAAATATCGCCTTCTCCATTTAACAGGACCGAATCCGGCAATTTGCCGCCGTCGCACGAGATGGCGTTTCCGTCGTTCTGCGGATAGTTGAAAACGATCGCGGTTCGAGTGACCCGCTCAGGACGGTCTTGCACGTGATAGGACCCAAGGTAATTGGTGCCCGCCATGAAGAGGATTCTGTACGAAGCGTGAATCGCCAGGCCTGGAGGGTTCGATTCCTCCCATGAGTAGTAGAAGACCTCGAGCTTCCTTGCACCGCAGTCGAACGTGCCTAGGCTATCGAACGCGACCTTCCCTTCCAGCATTCCCGAGAAGCCTTGCTGCTCAAGCAAATGCCTAAGAGAGCTTGTCGACGTGTGCGGCTGCTGGGCCAGGACAGTCGCGCTGAAAAGCAGTACAAAACAGGCATTCAATTTCATCGGGTCCACTCTAGCACCGAATATCCTCAGGCGCCCGCGTTAAACTTCCATTTGTCATGGTTGCGAAATCGAATGCAAAAACTTCCCCGGCCGCTGCTCTGCCTTATTTCCGCCCCGAGGCGCTCACCTTTCTGCGCAACCTGGCCAAGCACAACGATCGCGCGTGGTTTCAGCCGCGCAAGGCACAGTTTGAAGCGGAGCTGAAAGAGCCGATGCTGGCCATCGTACGCAAGATTACCGACGCGATGGCGGACTTTGCGCCCAATCACGTGCGGCCCGCGGAGAAGTCTCTGTTCAGGATTTATCGGGACACGCGCTTCTCCAACGACAAGCGCCCCTACAAGACGCACGTAGCCGCCTGGTGGACGCACACGGGATTCGAGAAGACTTCCGGCGCGGGCTACTACTTCCACGTGAGCGCGAAGGAAGTGATTATCGCTGCCGGCTCCTACATGCCGGAGAAGGAACAGCTCGCCGCGATTCGCCACTGGCTACTCAACAACCACGCCGAATTCAGGAAGCTGCTGAAAAAACCGGCCGTCCGCAAGCTCTATGACGAATTCGAGGGCAACGCGCTCACGCGCCCGCCGAAGGGATTTCCCGCTGAGCACCCGGGGATGGACCTGATCCGCTGCCGCCAATGGGGCTTGGCGGCGGAGCTGCCGGCGAAGGCCGCGCTCAAAAAGGACATTGCCGACGTGGTGATCCGCTACTTCAAGGTCGCCGCACCCGTAGTGGACGCGCTGAACACGCCGATTGCAGCGTCGCTCGGGAGCAAGAAAAAGCCGCTGCTGTTTGCACTGAGATAACGGTGCGTTGCGTGCGCGGGTGAGGAAGCCCGCACGACAGGCGGCCAGGAGGCCGGCGGTACAAGGAACATCGGCAACGTGCCAAAACCCGCTCCAAATGCGGGTTTCAGAGGCCCGAAAGGCCAAATTCCGGCAAAAATCGGCGTTAACCCCATAAAAACCTAAGAAAATTGTGGAAAAGCCGCATTTTCCCATTGACTTTATCCATGCTCAAGCCGCATGGTAACCATCGGCAGGGTTCTTCGTAGCCGCATGAATACAGGGTTTTCGCGCCAAGCAAGGTTTAATCGCCCTTCCTCCATGCGGTGAGAATTATTTGCGCGAAAGCCCCACCAAGTCAGGCGGCCCACAGGGCTCGCCGAGAAGGAGAACAATCAATGGCAGCTGGAATGACCAAGACGGCTTTGACACGGCACCTGGCCGAGAAGCTCGAACTGACCAACAAGCAATCCGCAGCTTTCCTTGACCTGTTGGCGGAGACCGCCATCAAGGAGACAAAGAAGAACGGCGTATTCGTAATTCCCGGAATCGGCCGTTTAGTGAAGGCCGAGCGCAAGGCTCGCATGGGCCGCAACCCCCAAACCGGCGAGGCCATCAAGATCAAGGCCAAGACCGTGGTGAAGTTCCGCGTGGCAAAGTCCGCCAAGGACGTTATCGCGCCGCCGAAGAAGTAGTTCCTCCCTCGGACTGTACGGAAAAAGGGGAGAGCCTCGCGCTCTCCCCTTTTCAATTCTTGGCCGCCTTAGTCGCGATTGGATTTTATTTCGCACTCTATCGGCCTGCTGGTTCATCCAACAGCACATGACAACGGCATCCCCTCTTCCCCAACAAATCGCTGCAAATCCTGCGAATCGCTCCTCGATTCTCTTTCTTCTGCGCCTGGAAGGGCTGATTGCGGCCGCCGCGACGGCCGTGATTTATGCGCGCACGGGTGCGAGCTGGTGGCTCTTCGCGGCGTTGTGGCTTGCGCCTGATCTGTCGATGCTCGGCTACCTGGGCGGTCCCTGCCGGGGCGCGCGCTTCTACAACGCATTCCACACCTACGTTGCGCCGGGTGTGCTGGCACTCTCCTCGCTGCTGCCCGGAGCGCACACTGCGCTGCCGATTGCGCTCATTTGGGCTAACCATATCGGCGTCGACCGGCTGCTTGGCTACGGCCTCAAGTACGGCGACGGATTCGGATTCACGCACCTGAGCCGCTTGGGAAAGCAGCGAGCCTGATCGTTTGGAGTCCGGCTCAGGTTTACCCGTTTTTGGATTTCCTGCGCGGCTCGAGCGCGCGTACGATCAACCACACTCCAAACGCGATGAGGATCGATCGCATCCAGTTGAGATGGAAGGGCCACCAGGCAACAGTGAAAGCCGCCGCGCTGGCCAACGTGGGAATCCAGGCTTTCATCAGGCCGCGCGCCACCAGCGAAGCAAGGAAGCTCCAGAAAATCCCCTCCAGCATGAGTTGCTGATCGTAGAACCAGCCGAGAACCGCAAAGGTGAAGAATGTCCCGATGGGCATGACCTCGGTGGCGATCGCGATCAGCCAGTGGGGTTTGTTTCCAGCCGTCGGCAGGCTCCCGCGCAGGCGCGGAAACAGCCGCGGCACGGCGCGCAAGTAGTCCTTATAGGGCTGGCCGAGTTGTTCGGCGAGAAACGCCTCTTCGCCAAGAATCAGACGCAGGAAAAAAATCGTCATCAGCACCACGGTGAACAGCGCGCCCGAGGGAGACATGAGCAGCGATACCGCGAGCATCATGAACCAGCCGCCAAGATAGAGGGGATTGCGCATATGGCGATAGGGGCCGTCAGCCATCACCGCGCCGGCCTGCATGTCGCCGTGGTGGACTGTGCGGTAACCGAGATAGGCCGCTCCCCATACTCGGAGTACCGCGCCCGCGAGCGCCGCCAGAGCGCCCAGAACGATAAAGAGCGGCGCGGCCGCAGAGAAGCTGGCCAGGCCCATCCGGCTCAATTGGAGTGGAAGCCATTCGAGCGCGGAGATGCGCCAGCCGAAATCCCAGCCGCCAACCCAAGGCGCCCAAAATCCAAAAAAGACGATCACGATTTGAATGATCATCCGCAGACGAAACTCGATCGCACTGGCGCGCATGTTTCTCTCCGTGGTCAAAGGTGGGCTTTAAGACTGCCTCAAGAATACGCGGCGGGAGGGTTCTCGATTGAGGACGAGCGAGGCTATTTCAGGTTCTTGATCGTGGCGCCATCAGGAATCTTCACTTGGAACTGATTGTCGGTAACGTTGACGTTTTCATGAACCTCTTCAAAACTCAATACGATCTGGACTCCCTCCTGCGGGCGCTTGATCGTTACCTTGGCGGGATACTTGCCGGCGCTGAACGTGGTGTAGTTGCTGTAGACAATCTGCGTCTCCGGCACGCCTTCGCTGTCAAAGACCCACTGCTCGTAGGGCATCATGTCGTCACGGTGGAATGTGATGGTCCTCGTGGGCAGAAGCTCATGGCCGCTTTTATGGTGCATGATGCTCAAGACATACTCGGGCTCTGTGTACAGATGTTTGTTCGAGGCGTCTGTAACCGTCTCCGTATCGCTGGCCACCATGTAGTCGTCGTCCGGGTCCGTTCCCCGCACCGCGATCGCATCCAGGAAAAAGTCCGGGCGGAGGTTTTCAAGCGGATTCGCCGATTCTTCCGTCACGGCGTTCGTACCTTGAATGGCCAGGTTCTTTGAGGGAATGACAAGCGTGAAGCGATTGCCGTCGCTTCCCATATCGAAGATCATCACGCCGAAGTAGGTTCCCCGGACGCGCAGCATCTGCGGTTTGCGCATGATGATGACTCCGCGGCAGGAGGGAAAGTCCTTCGCAATGCCCTCTCCGGTTTTTGTCTCGGTCGCGTAAATCTCCACAATCGCCGTGAGATTGTTCAGCGCATTCCAGCGCTGATTGAGTTGCGCAACGAGCTGGTCCGGCGTAACCGTCTGTACGATATCCGGCGCCTTGGGAACCGGTAAATGTCGTTTAGTCGGGATGAAGTAGGAGCATCCTGAAAGCAGCAACGGAAGAGCCAGCGCGATGGCGCGAACGGGCCGAGCATGCACGCTCATCGTTGACCCGCTTTCTTCTGCGCCTTGCGATAGATCGCCACGTTGCGGTTGTGCTCTTCGAGAGTTGCGGCGAACATGGAATGTCCCTGTGCGTCAGTCCCCGCCGCCACAAAGTACAAGTAGTTGGTCCTGGGCGGGTTGATGGCGGCGCGCAACGACGGGATCCCCGGATTGCAGATGGGCCCTGGCGGCAGCCCGGAATGCAGATAGGTGTTGTACGGCGTGTTGCGCGTCAAATCGCTTTCGTAGATCGTGCCCCGCCAACGTCCCGCAAGCTCAAGCCCGTAGATAACCGCGGGATCGGTGTTCAGCGGCATATCCTTCGCCAGCCGGTTTTCAAACACGCTCGCCACCAGCGGGCGTTCGGCCTCTACTGCCGTTTCACGCTCTACCAGCGACGCGATGGTCAAAACCTGATGCACATTCTCACTCAGCCCCAGTTGCGCAGCCACGGCCCGGAACCGCTTCACCATGGCGGCAACCATCTGGTCGGCCGTAATGGTTGGCGAGAAACGGTAGGTGTCTGGAAACAGATAACCCTCGAGACTCTTCGCCCGAGGATCCAAATCGGCCACGAGATCCGTCTGGTTCCTGGCCGCGTCAAGAAACTCCTGGTGACTGCCGAGCCCAGCCAGTTCCACGCGCGCGGCAATATCGAAGATGTTAGACCCTTCCGGGATCGTTAGAGCTTTGGTATAGACGTCGCCTCGGGCAATCCGGGCATAAACCTCGGCGACCGGCACTGGATGGTCGAAGCGATATGTCCCTGCATGGAGCGTTCCGTGCCCGGCCCAGCGCACCAAATCAAATGCGTATCGGCTGCGGACCACTCCCGCCGCCTCAAGCTGGCGTCCAATTCGTGTCGCGGACGAGCCCGGCGCAATATTCACGAACGTCTCAGTTTCTGACCCATAAGGCGAAAACACCAGCCAGGCTCCAACGCCGGCTCCGGCAGCCGCAACCAGCAGCAATACCAACAAGATCCCCGCCGCGCCGGAACCCTTCTTTTTGCCGCTGCTACGTCTGCGCCGAGCCATCCTGCCGTCGGGTACCCTTCTCTCACAAAAGAATGAAAACGCAAGAATTGCCTGGGGTGTTCCCCACCTCGATTGTACCGGGAGCAAAGCCGCGCCGGGCCAAGTCGGCCTGCGGAGCCTTAAGCTAGGAGCTGGGAGCTGGAAGCTGAAAGCCGTTCTTCATCCTCGCTATCTCGGACTTGACGTCGGCAGCCGTCGCATCGGCGTGGCCGTCTCCGACGAGCTGGGCCTGACTGCGCAGCCTGTGCTCACACTGGAGCGGCGCGGCAGCGGGACTGCCAACCGGCGCGAGGATCTGCGCTCGCTGGCGCGGCTCTGCAGGCGTTTTGGGGTAGCGGGAATTGTGGTCGGCAACCCGCTGCATCTGTCAGGCGAATCGAGCCCGCGCGCAGCCAGGACACAGGCGTTTGCGGCGGAGCTGGGCGAGCTGACAGGCCTGCCCATTCACCTGTGGGACGAGCGCCTGACCACCCGCGAAGCACACGAGATCCTGTACGAAGCCGGCCACGCGCGGCAAAAGCACGACAAGGTAGTGGACCAGGTGGCAGCGACGCTGATTCTTCAGTCGTTTCTGGACGAAAAGCAGCGCTCAGAGACCAGAGATCAGAGATCACCGGACCAATCCCGGTAAAGGCCCCAGCTTGTGTTTCCCGCTTCGTTTGCGGCCCATGCGCGGAGAAACGGCAACCGATTCGATGGCTCGCATGCCACTCTGTTCCCTGAACCCTGCTCTCTGATCTCTGTCGTCGCTGCCGTATAATAAGGGGTCAGGATAGTTGAATTTCATGCGGCAGGAGCAGCCCCTCTCCGCCCCGGAACACGGATGCCCGAACACATCAAAAAGAAGCTCCTCGAGGAGATCCAGCAGCTCGAGTACGAGCTTACCTCCGAGCTGCCCGCCGAGATCAAGAAGGCCCGGGCCCTGGGAGATTTGTCGGAAAACGCCGAGTATCACATGGCCAAGCAGCGGCAGGAGTTTGTGAATGCCCGGCTGGGCCAGCTCAAGAAGCGCATGGGCGAGCTTTCGCTGGTCAATCTTCAGAACATTCCCCGCGACAAAGCCGGCTTCGGATCTACGGTTGTGGTCTACGACTCCACCAAGGACGAAGAGATTGTCTACCGCCTGGTGACAAGCGAGGAGGCCGATGTCTCCAAGGGCCTGATTTCCACCACTTCACCCATCGGCCGCGGGATCGTCGGTAAGAAGGTTGGAGACGTGGCAACCATAGTGACACCCAACGGCAAACGCGAACTTGAAGTGCTGAAACTGACGACGATCCACGACGAAGCCGGCGAAAACGCAGACACAGCCGGCCAGGAAGAATAGCAAGGAAGCCGAGAATGACCTGGACTAGCGCTTTTGGCCGTGCCTGCGGCTGGCTTTTAGACCGCATCGTGCATGGGCTGGCGCTTACCCGCATCTCGCCCAACGCGCTCACGTTCATTGGATTGGTCATTAACATCGTCGCCGCGTTTTTCTTCGGCCATGCCAACTCCACCAACGGCGACATCATGTTTTTCTACGCGGGCCTCGTCATCTTCGGCGCAGGCATCTTCGACATGGTTGACGGCCGCGTGGCGCGCCGCATCAACATGGTGACCGTCTTCGGCTCCTTCTTCGATTCGGTCATCGACCGCTATTCCGACGTGGTGCTGTTCTTCGGACTGCTGGTCTATTACGGACGGATCAATCGATTTCGTTACGTTGTGCTGGTGGCGTTTGTCATGGTCACCTCGCTCATGGTCAGCTACACGCGCGCACGCGCCGAGGCGCTCATCGGCTCCTGCAAAGTCGGCTTCATGGAGCGGCCCGAGCGCATCGTGCTCATTTTGCTGGGCGCGCTGTTCAACCACTGGGGCGTGATGGCTCCGGTGCTGTGGCTGCTTGCGGTGCTGTCGACGGTTACCGTGGTTCACCGCGTTGTCTTTACCTACCAGAACACCAAGCACTTGGCGCCGTTGACGTAGGCCCGCGGGGCTGTTGCGACTTCAGCCCGGGAACTGGCCCTGCTTCAAAAAACAGTGTCACTTTCGCGCCACACGGGGCATCCTATTGCTGATGAGCACAGAAAAAGCGACATTCGGAGCTGGGTGTTTTTGGGGCGTGGAGGCCGCGTTTGCTGCCATCCCCGGCGTGACGGCGACGGCCGTTGGCTATGAAGGCGGATCGCTCGACCGGCCCACCTACAAGGATGTTTGCACCGATAAAACCGGCCACGCGGAAGTTGTCGAAGTCGACTTCGACCCTGAAAAAGTGACCTACGAAAAGCTGCTTGACGCGTTCTTCGAGCTGCACGATCCCACGACGCTCAATCGCCAGGGGCCGGACTGGGGCACGCAGTACCGCTCCGCAATCTTCTTTCACTCGCCGGAACAAGAGGCGCAGGCGCGCGCCAAAATCGAGCAGCTCACCGTCGATGGCCGCTACAAACCGAAGCGCATCGTAACGAAAGTTGAACCTGCCCAGACCTTCTGGCGCGCCGAGGATTACCACCAGCGGTATCTTGAAAAGCGCGGCCAGGCAAGCTGCCACATCTAAAGAACAGTTCGTAGGTCTTAGTTCTCAGTCGTGAGCGTCGGTGCCGGCGCTTTCGGGGTGCGACTCCGGCTCGTCCGCCGGTGCGTGTGCTTCCGCGGCAACTGCCTCGCCTTCCGCAGGTTCGGGTTCCGCTTCCGCCGAAGCTGTGCCGGGCTCGTCGATCCACAGGCAGGCAATCCACCACCCGATAACGCACAGAAACAGCAGATTATTGCCGTGGATCAAGTTCTCGCGCATGTCCATCACATGGTCATATTCTGCCCGCGAGTGAAAGTGGGTGTGCGTGCCGATAGCCCGCAACGTTCCCAGCAACGTCAGTTGCCCGAGAGAGACCGTCGAAAGGCCGATCGCGATCCGCTGCGCATGGCTGTGCCATCCGGCCCCGTAGCGCCTGCCCAGCAGAGTGATCAGCAAGCCCAATTCGATGGTCATCACACTGGAAAGCACGCTGCCTTTGTCCACACCCAGTTGGATCATCCGGAGCAACGCCAGCTCTGAAGTACCGGAAAGAGTCTTCCATGCCGGCCACGGTCCCCACATCACCATCACCGTGGCGCCAATGGCAAGCACCAACACGCTGCCAATGATCCAGCCGAGCTTCCCCATGCCCCGAAACGAGCGCCGCGCCAGCTCCACCAGCACAAGCAGGCTGATCGCTACATCCAGAATCGACAGCACCCAATAGATCTCTGCCCCCGTAATGCGCGGAAGCCTGCCCAACAGGAGCTGCTCTGCCAGCAGCAGCAGTGCCATCATGGACATGCTCGCGGTAAACCACGGAAAACGCCGGGCTCTGTCGCGCCCCAGCAAGACGACGAGCAAAACCAGCAAGGCCGCGAACGTGAGCGTCCACAGAACTTGCTCCGCCGAAAAATCGAAGTTGAAGTGCATTCTGGCCTTGTCCACGCAGCTCTGTCGCCGCATGCCCTCCCTAAGTCTAACCGGGCACACTGGCTCGACAGCGAAACAAGAATTACGGTATGCCGAAGCTGGAGCGTCCCAGCCGGAGCGTCCAACTGGGAGCAGCGGCCCCACGCGCCCCTAAAAATGGGTGCTGAAGCTCTGATTTCGCCCAGGAGCCTGACATAATTCCTTCATGCTGGTTCTCGCTTCCGCCTCGCCGCGCCGCAGCGAACTGCTCACCCAGGCGGGCTACCGGTTCCGCGTGCATCCCGCGCATATCAACGAGGATCCGCTTCCGGGCGAGGATCCGATCCTCTACGTCACACGGCTGGCGCGAGAGAAGGCCGAGGCTGTTTTTCGCGAGCTGACCACAGCCGGTCCAGAACCAGAAAAAAATGCCGTGTTGGGCGCAGACACCACCGTCACGCTTGACAACACGATTCTCGGCAAACCCTCGGACGCTGCCGACGCCGCGCGGATGTTGCGCCGGCTTTCGGGTCGAACGCATCGCGTGATTACGGGCGTGGCCCTGGTCACATCTGCGGGCATAGAGATCGCCGCGGAAGTGACTGCGGTCAGGTTTCTCACGCTTTCCGATGCCGAAATCGCCGCGTACGTGGCCACGGACGAGCCGATGGACAAGGCCGGAGCCTACGCCATCCAGGGCTCCGCGGCCCGCTGGATTCCGCGCATTGAAGGTTGTTATTTCAATGTGATGGGCCTGCCGCTGGCGCTGGTTTCGTCGATGATTGGAGCCTGCGACAGCTTGAAATGAGCAGCCTGAGCGAACGGAACTTCCCCTTCGATGCTGGGCAGACCCAGACTCGAATTTGCTCAGCACCCGTTTCGCGCTAGAATGGTCGCACTTTAAAAAACAAGGCCAATCTCATGCGGAAAACTCTTTTCCTGTGCGGCGCATTTGGGTTGCTGTCCGCATTGTCGCCGGCGCTCGTTTGCGCTCAATTCCAGCCGCCGAATCCCGACGAACTCAAAATGACCTCCGACCCCAAAGCGCCGGGAGCCGATGCGGTGTACTTCGAAATCAATGAGGTTGCCAACGATCCGTTGCACTACCAGAGCACTTATAAGCGCATCAAGGTGCTCACGGAAAAGGGCAAGGAACTGGCGACGGTCGAACTTCCTTACCTGAGAGGAAGCTACAAGATCGTAGACATCAAGGGCCGCACCATTCATCCCGATGGCACCGTGATCCTGCTCGCCGTCAAGCCGGATGACCTGATGGTCGCCAAGTCCGGCGAGACTCAGATCGGTAAGAAGGTCTTTAGCCTGCCCAGCGTCGAGGTTGGAAGCATCCTGGAGTACAGCTACCAACTAAGCTATGACGACAACCTGTATTCGTCGCCGCAGTGGGAGATCCAGCAGCCGTACTTTATCCACAAGGCGCATTACCAGTTCACTCCGCAAAAGGCATTCATGCCTAAAGGGAGTGCTGACGCATGGATCAGCAGCACCTACCTAACCGACAATCGTGGGCGAGTGGTGAATAGCCTGATCTGGTGGAATCGCCTGCCCCCGGGCGTCACAATGCAGACCAGCGTCAACGGCAGCTACAGCGTGGACGTGACCGATATTCCGCCCATCCCCGACGAGGAGCACATGCCGCCCATCAACAGCCTTCTCTACCGGGTGTTCTTCTATTACAAGTCGCAAAGCGATGCCGAGCACTTCTGGCCGGAGGAGGGCAAGCTCTGGTCAAAGGATGTGGACAAGTTTGCTGAGCCGTCAAAGGTCATCACGGACGCAGTGAGCGGATTGATCGCTCCCGCCGACAGCGACCTCGACAAGGCTAAGAAGCTCTATGACGCCGTGCAGGCTCTCGACAACACCGACTACTCACGCGCGAAGAGCGCGTCGGAGATGAAGGTGCTGAAGATGAAAGAAGCCAAGCATGCGCAGGACACGTGGGAGCAAAAGAGCGGATCGAGCGAAGACATTGCGATGCTCTACCTGGCCATGTTACGGGCCGCGGGACTCAAAGCTTACGCCGTCAAAGTTGTCGATCGCTCCGAAGGACTCTTCGACCCGACTTACCTCAGCCTTGACCAGCTTGACTCAACACTGGTGGCTTTGACCACCGGCGGCAAGCAAGTTCTTCTCGACCCCGGAGAAAAAATGTGCCCGTTCCAGACCCTGAGCTGGCGGCATTCCAACGCCGGCGGCCTTGGTCAAAGCGATCAGGGCGTGGTTTTTTCTGTGACTCCGATGCAGCAGTATAAGGAAAACGTCACGCAACGCGTGGGGGATGTGTACCTCGACGCGCAGGGCGGGATGACCGGTCACGTCAACATCGTCATGACCGGCCAAAGGGCGTTGCACTGGCGGCAGCGCGCTCTTGAAGAAGATGACACCGAACTGAAGAAGCAGTTTGACCGCGAAGAATTGGAGGGGCGGGTTCCCCAGGGCGTTGAAGCCCACGTCGATCACTTTCTGTCGATGAACGATCCGTACACCGTTCTGATGGCCGTGGTTGACCTTAAAGGCTCGCTCGGCATAGCCACGGCGAAGCGTCTCATTCTTCCCGGATTCTTCTTTGAAACTCGCGCCCACACGCCTTTTATCGATGAGGAAAAGCGCCTGGAGCCAGTTGACATGCATTATGGCGATCGCGTGACCGACCAGGTGACGTATCACCTGCCGGACGGAATGACCCTGGAAGGCATGCCACCGGATGCGAATTCCTCCTGGCCGGCACATGCGCTGTTCGTCGCCAAAAGTCTGGCGCAACCAGGTCAGATCGTTGTTGGCCAAACATTGTCGGTTGCATTCACTTTGTCAAAGCCCGAGGAATACCAGGATCTGCGCAGCTTCTACCAGAAAGTCGCCGCAGCCGATCAGGCGCAGGTGGTTTTGGACCTTCCGGCTGGAGCAAAAGGCAACTGAATCGCCCGCTTTGAAATATGACCTAAGCGCGCCGTGCCGGCTGCACCGCACTGCGAACGATTTCGCGCTAGAATGGTCGCACTTAAAAACAGGGCCAATCTGATGGGGAAAACTCTTTTTTTGTGCGGCGCATTTGGGTTGCTGACCGCACTTTTGCCGGCGATGGCTTGCGCTCAATTCCAGCCGCCGAATCCCGACGAGCTCAAGATGACCTCTGACCCCAAGGCTCCGGGAGCCGCGGCAGTTTACCTCGACTACGAGGAAACCGATAACGACAGCCAGCACAGCCAGATGTACTACGCGCGTATCAAGGTGCTGACCGAGAAGGGCAAGGAGGCGGCGACAGTTCAAATTCCCCATTGGGGAGGCGAGTTCTCGATCGGCGGTGTCAGCGGCCGCACGATCCACTCCGACGGCACGATTGTCCCTTTGACAGTCAAGCCCGAGGATCTTCTGATTGAAAAAACCAACGAAGTCGAAGTCGGACGCCATGCCTACGCCGGGCAGGCTCGAAGAGAACGGACGGTTTTCACCCTCCCCAGCGTGGAAGTCGGCAGCATTCTCGAATATTCGTTCCAACTACGCTTCAATGCACAGTTCTACTGGCACCTGAGCCCCGAATGGACAGTGCAGCAGCAGTATTTCGTACACAAGGCGCATTACATGTTCACGCCTTTTGACGCGCTCGATTTGGTCTGGTGGCCACATCTGCCTGAAGGCGCACAAGTCAAGACCGACGCTGCCGGCCGGTACTTCCTCGATGTCGAGGATATTCCAGCAACTCCCGATGAAGAGTGGATGCCCCCCATCGCTAGTTTCCTTTACAAGGTACGCTTTTACTACCGGGGCCGCACTGAGGCTCTCGACGTGGACGACTATTGGAAAGACAAGGCGAAGAGCTGGTCGAAAGATGTCGACCACTTCGCCGAGCCAACCAAAGCCATCCGTGATGCCGTTGCCGGCCTGGTTGCGTCCAGCGACAGCGACCTGGTGAAAGCGCAGAAACTCTACGCCGCCGTTGAGGCGCTCGACAATACCGATTATTCGCGGCAGGTCGGATCTTCGGAATTGAGGCAGCTGAAGGAAAAAGAGGCGAGCCGAGCCGAAGATACGTGGAACCAGAAACGCGGCGATAGCAATGACCTGGCGCTTCTGTACTTATCCCTCTTGCGCGCCGCCGGCCTCACCGCATACGCCACTCAGATCGTTGATCGCGATCAGGGTGTCTTCGATGCCAGCTACATGAGTCTCAACCAGCTTGACCACACGCTGGTGATCCTGAACATCGGCGGCAAGGAGATTCTCCTCGACCCAGGTGAGAAGCTGTGCCCTTTCGGCACCGTTAACTGGAGACACTCACATGCCGAGGGCCTGCGGCAGAGCGCCACCGGACCGGGCAGGGCCATCACACCGGCCCAGATTTTCGGCGCGAACACCATCAAGCGCAGCGGCGAGCTGACGGTAGATCCGGACGGCGGCATCTCCGGAACCGTGCAGATTGTGATGGTCGGACAGGAAGCGCTCGCCTGGCGGCAAACGGCTCTCGAGGTTGACGCCGCGGAGCTGAAAAAGCGATTTGACAGCGACCTGGAACAGATCGTGCCCCAGGGCGTCGAGGCTCATGTCGACCATTTCCTGGGGCTCGACGATCCGAACAGCCTGCTGATGGCCGTTGTCAAGGTAGGGGGGACGTTGGGCACGGCAACAGCCAAGCGACTCATTCTGCCCGGTTTCTTTTTTGAGACTCGCGGAAGCAGCCCCTTTGTCAACGAAGAGACGCGGCTGGAGCCAATCGATATGCATTATGCCGATCAGGTGACCGATCAATTGACCTACGACTTGCCCGCGGGGGCCGCCGTTGAGGGCGCACCGCAGGACACCAAGATTTCGTGGCTGGACCGCGCCGTCTACATCGTCAAAACCAAGTCTGACGGTGGAGAGGTGACCGTGGCCCGCGTGCTGGCCCGCGCATTCGATGTAGCCAGGCCCACCGATTATCAGGACTTACGCGGGTTCTACCAGAAAGTGGCGGCCACCGACCAGGGGCAGCTCGTCTTTACCGTCTCTGCCAACCAGAAAGGGTTCTGACCCGCCGCGAAGGTCCGCGGCGTTCGTCTGGTACGAATTCCCTCACTTGTCGCGCCCATGGGAATTGTTCCGGGGTAGAATGGTCGCACTTAAAACACCAGGCCAGCTACGATGACTAAATCGATTCTTCTGCGCGGGGCGGTTCTTTTCCTCGCCGCAGTATCGCCGGTTGTGGTTTGTACGCAATTCCAGCAGCCAAACAACGAAGAGATGAAAATGACCGCCGATCCCGAAGCGCCGGGGGCTCCGGCAGTCTACCTTGACAACCAGGAGGTCACAATCGATCCGCAGCACTGCCTGGAGAATCTATGCCCGGATCAACCCGGCCAGTTCACCACCCGCCAGACATTGCTGACTGGATTTACGTTTGCGAAGCCGGAAGAGTACCAGGATCTGCGCGCGTTCTACCAGAAGGTCGCGGCGGTCGACCAGGAGCAGTTGGTTCTGACCATGCCATCGACCTCGGCTCCAGAAAGAAAGGGAAATTGATGCGTATGCGGAAGAGCGTTTCTCGATTTCTGGTTTTCGCTGCGTGCTGCGGAGCAGCTCTTCTCGGCTCGCAATTTGCAGCGGCTAAAGAAAGATCGCAGCCCGCGCCCGATTGGGCAGTTGACGCAGCCAGAACGCCGACTCCGGCAAACGTCGGCGATGCCTCGGCCGTCATCCTGCTCGACGACTATCTCATTACAGTCGACGAGCAGAATCACGCCGTCGAGCGCGAGCGGTATGCGGTGCGCATCCTCAAGCCACAGGGTAGCGAGTTAGACGCAACGTTCCCGACCGCCTGTCATTCCTGCAACGAAACCCATCATCAACTCAAAAAGGAGGTCCTTTAATGGACTTTGAAACCTTTCTCGCCCACTGGGCGACCAACAAGAACGCTAGCCCACGTACGATTCGCGCCTACCGCAACGACCTCGATCTGTTCGAGGACTTCTGTCATGAACGCGGCATTCGGCGCATCACACAGGTCGATCATGCCGTCATCAACAGCTACATCGAGCACATGCAGTCCAAGCCCAACCCGCGCTTCCATCGCACTGGCCTTGCCGACTCCTCGATCGCGCGCCGCCTTGCCGCCCTTTCCAGCTATTTCGAGTACGTTCGCGCCACCTCGAATCACAAGCTGCACAATCCCCTGCGCGATCTCACCCGCCGTTGGACCAAGAACGACGATCCCAAGCCTGTCGATGACATCACCCTCGAAAAGTTGCTCGCCGGCATCACGAACCTGCGCGACAAGGTGCTGATCACTCTCTTCGTCTCCACTGGCCTGCGCGTCTCTGAGATGTACCAGCTCGATCGCGAGACCATTCACTTCGAGTTGGAAACCGACGAGCAGGACCAGGAGCACGTTCGTGCCTCCGGTGAGGTCATCGGCAAGGGAAACAAACGGCGCACCTTTTTCGTCGATGAGCAGACGTTGGAACTGTACGCCGAGTACATGGCGGCCCGCACCGACACCAACCCCGCGCTATTTCTCAGTGAGCGCCGCCAGCGCATGAGCGTCCGCGCGATCCAGTACACCCTTGACATCTGGTGCAAGAAGCTTGGCCTCAGCCATATTAATGTTCACGCTCTGCGCCACAGCTACGCTACCCAGCTCGCGAATGCCAACATCAGACTCGATGCTGCTCAAGGACCTGATGGGTCACAACAGCCTTTCAACGACACAGCATTACTTCAAGCTGCACGATACGACATTGGCCCGCGGCTACTTTTCCGCGATGGAATTCTTGCACCGTTAGCAGATGAAGCTTTGGTTCATATCCGCAGCGACCCTAAGTTGGAGATGGCGCCCGGCGAAGCGCGGCATCACGGAGCAGTAATGGATAACGTCATTCCGTTTCAACCCACATCGAAATCCCGGCTTGGCCCAGTTGACCAATGCCCGGTCACACAGGCGGGCCCGTTCGAACCGTTCGTTGACGAGCACGTTGTAGCCGGGTTTTTGGCGATAGCACCCCGCCGGGTAGTAGAGATGGCCCGGAAGGGAACGATTCCGGCTCATCCTCTGGGCGAGGAGCGCAAAACATGGCGCTTCAGGCTCTCGGAGATCGACGCGCACTTCAGTCTTCCAAGTCGAAGAAGCCCAACCGCGATCAGTTTGGCAGCTCCAGTTGCCGCTCATAGGAGGAAGCTTGGGTAAGGGGACAGTAAGTAAAAAGAAGCGTGCACGGGGATTGACATGGATCTACAGGTTCCAGACCACGCGCGCTGCCGATGGCAAGACGGTCGAGAACACCAGGGTCATTGGCTTGGTGAAGGACATCGGCTCGGCACCTGCGGCGGCGTGGAGAGGAGTCGGCCGCCTGGGTCTCGATATTCACAACGATAGGCACACCAGATCGCAGCCAACTTTTCGTGAACTGGCCGAGCACTTTCGCGAGCATGAATTGAAAAAGGGATCCGGCATCGGCATGAAGGCGGGCGAGACGGTCGTCACGAACGAGTTGCTTCTGGACAAATGGATCTTGCCACGGTGGGGTGACCTCAGGGCCTCCGCGATCAGGCCTCTTGATCTCGAAGCATGGTTTGAAGCTCTGACTTCTCGACCGCAAGGCAAGAAGAACGCTCCGCTGTCTTGGGCAACGATCGCAAAGTTGAAATCGGTAATGAGCCAGGTTTACAAGCACGCACAACGTCACGAGCTGATCGAGGCGGCCATCGATGGTGATGGCCGGCCGACCAACCCCGTGGTGCTGGCGCGATCTGAGTCCGGCTCAAGCTATGAAGCCATAGTCGTCACTCCTGAGCAGATGATTGTCATCCTGGCCGAGCTGGCTGGGCCTGAGACCCAATTGGAATGGACGCTGGCCCTTCTTCACGCTGCGACCGCCCTTAGGCCCGAAGAGACATTCGGGCTGAAGTGGTCGGACGTGGATTGGCTCAACGGTCAGATCAACATCAACCGCGCCTGGTCGAAGGGGAAAGCGACGCCAGGAAAGACAACCGGAAGCATGTCGCAGGTTGTGATGCATCCTGCTCTTGCCAACGCTTTAGGCGCATGGCGCAGGGAATCCTGTTACAGCGGTGAAGACAATTGGGTCTTCGCATCAAAAACGGCAAAAGGAAAAGTTCCACGATCAGCGAGTTCCGCTGGTCAGGATTATCTTCGTCCAGCAGCTATGAAAGCCGGTGTAATTCCAGAGGGATATCGCGGTCGATTTGGCTGGCACAATCTCAGGCACAGCCTCGCAACGTTCTTCGCAGCGAATGAAGTAAACCTACCTGTGATCCAGAGCATGCTGCGTCATTCACGGCCATCAACAACAGCGATCTATATGCACCGAGTCAACGCCGCTCAGCTTACGGCCCAAGCGAAATTCCTTGAGGCAATAAATGTCGCTAAGGCGCAAGAATAGCCCGTTTGGGTTGGAACTTGGGTCGGATGAGAAAGTTGCTAAGTGAAGGTTGGTACTATGACGCTGATTTCTTACGGGTTATTTGGTGGACCTGGTCGGGATCGAACCGACGACCTCTTCCATGCCATGGAAGCGCGCTCCCAGCTGCGCCACAGGCCCACGATTGGCGGGACAACTCTTCTATTGTCGTAGGTAGCGGCTGGCAAGTCAAACGCCGGAACACGAGCCGGGTATCGACCTGCGCGAGCGCATTTGGAATGAATTGCGCCCGCGGCAGACCCCGGCTTTCTACTCCACGGGCGCTGCCAGGAAGAATACGTACACGAGAAACCCAACCCCGATCAGTCCGGGAATCGTGCCGCAAAGGTAAATGCCGTTACCGGGCATGAGCGCGTGAAGGAAGATGAGCAGACCCAGCCCGACGCCGATGTTACTGAGACCGGCGATTTTCATGCCTTCGCGCTGCTTGATCCGCTTGATTCGCGCGTCTTCGTGCATCAATTCGAGGGCTGCTTTGGCGCCTTCGCCTGAGGCCTCGGTTATACGCCTGAGGGTTTCTGCTTTGTAATAGGCCTCGCGCTCCTTGCGCTGGGTATCCAGCCAGTGAGCCACAGTCACGAAAGTCAAGCCACCCACAATGGCTACTATTGGGATCAAAAACGCGAATGTCTGCGGGTTATCCCACATCGCAAGCATCTCTGGACCATTTCCCATTTCATCCTCCTCGGCGGGCATTTGCCCCTTGCGACCGGTACGACAGGAGGGGCCGGCTTCCGGTTGCAAAATCTCTCGAGAAAGATTCATCTAGAGAAATTGCAACCGAAGCCGGACAGGGATGGTCGTACAAGTCTGGACGGGTTCGAGCAGTTTGGCGAGGAGCGCTTTCAAAGAGATGCCCGCAACGATCAGCGCCGCAGAAGACCTGGCTGACGTGGAACGCGTGTTGCGGGGCGAGGTGCAGGCCTTCGAAGGGATCGTTCGGCGCTGGCAGGGGCCGCTGGTGAACATGGCCTGGCGCTACTGCCGCGATCGGGGACGAGCTGAAGAAATGGCGCAGGAGGCTTTTTTGCGCGCCTGGCGCGGGTTGGCCGGATGGCGGCGTGAGTCAAGCTTTTCGACGTGGCTGTTCGCGCTGGCGGCGAATGTGTTTCGTTCCGAGTTGCAGCGATTCCCGGCGGTGAGCGTGCCGCTGGAAGATGCGGCCGAGCCGGCCGGCGCTGCTACGCAGCATGAAGGAGTGGCCAGAAAGCAGAGCGACGAAGCGGTGAGGAGAGCCGTGCTGGCGCTGCCGCCTCGCTATCGCGAGGCAGTGGTCCTTTACTATTTTCACGAGATGGATGTGGCTGCCGCGGCGCGCACCATGGAATTGCCGGAAGGAACGGTAAAGGCAAGGCTGGCACGGGGGCGCGAGATGCTGCGCAAGAGGTTTCCGCAACTGAGCGAAGAACGCACGCAGCTGCTGGGGTCGCCGCTCGGGCCCGAAAAGGAGGTCCTGCAATGAAACCCAATGTGAACCCAGAGACGGATCACAGCGCGATCGACCGGATTCTGGCGGCCGAGGAGGAGTTGATTCCTTCGTCGGGTTTTCTGGCGGCGACCATGGCGCGAGTGCGCGAAGAGGCCACGATTCCCAAGCCGATTCCCTTCCCGTGGATGCGCGCGCTGCCTGGAATTGTGATCGCGCTCGCAGCTCTTTGCTGGTGCGGGTATGGGGTAGTGCGCGCGGGCATGGCCATTTCACGAGAGACTTCATTTACCGATTTGCATGTGACTGCCGCAACGTGGAGCGCATTGGTGCCGGCCGGATGGGTGGCGGCGGCGCTTGCGGTCTCGATGCTCTCGTGGCTGTTTGCGCGGCGGCTGGCGGGGAGATCGGGGCTGCTGTAGCAGGCCCACCCTAGCCGCAAAAACAAGAGCGCGGCGAGGGTGGGGCACCCGGCTGGTGGGCCTGTCAAAAAAGTGCGAAAGGCAAATGCAGGTCCTTCGACTACGGTCGCCCGCCAGGGGCGGGCAACCTCCGCTCAGGATGACCCTTTGGGAGTGAGGGTTCGTGCTATCCCGCCCCAAGCGTCGGTCGCGGCGGACGTTTAGGATGGGGCAACCTCGATTTGGAATTCGCGATTACTGCTTGTTTGGGTTCTTTGCCCCAAATTGCTGGAGTTTGGCGAGCGTCGCAGCGGCCTGACCGGAATCAATGGCTTCAGCGCCCAAGGCGACACCTGCTTTGAGATCTCCGGCGAGGCTCGCGGCGACCAGCACGGCTGCAGCGTTGAGCAAAACAACATCGCGGCGTGCGCCCTTGATGCCGGTGATCACGTCGTAGAGCAGCGCCTTGTTGGTGGCCACATCGCCGCCGGTGAATTGATCGATGGTGGCGCGCGGGAGCCCGGCCATCTCCGGCGTGATACGCGCGGCCTTGAGTTGCGGTTCGCCGGTCTCCGATTCCTCGATGCGCGCGACGACAGACTCGCCTGTTGTGGTGAGCTCGTCGATTCCGTCAGTGCCATGAACCACGAAAGCGCGCCGGGCGCCAAGCGCAGCGAGCGTGCGGCCGACGAGCAAGACGCGACTGGGGGCGAGTACGCCGACAACCTGGGTGCGCGCGTGCGCAGGATTCGTGAGTGGGCCAACAAGGTTGAAGATTGTCCGGAATCCGAGCGCGCGGCGGAGCGGGCCGAGAGCCTTCATGGCGGGGTGATAAAGAGGTGCGTAGAGGAAGACAAAGCCGGTTTCGCGCAGACATTCGACGGCCAGCTCCGGCGAGAGTTCGATAGGTACGCCGAGGGCCTCAAGAACATCGGCCGCGCCGCAGCGCGAAGTAACGGCGCGATTGCCGTGCTTGGCCACGCGGGCTCCCGCGGCTGAAGCGACGAGCGCGGCTCCGCAGGAGATGTTGAAGGTCTGCGGGCCACCGCCGCCGGTGCCGACACAGTCGACGAGTTCTGCTCTTTCCGTTTCAGAAAAGGGCAACGGGACGGAATGCTGGCGCATGACATCGACAAAGCCTACCAGCTCGGGAGCTTGCTCGCCGCGCGTGGCGAGGACAGCGAGGAGCGCGGCGGTTTCAACCTCCGGCACGCCGCCGGCGAGAATCTCCGTAAGGACTTGGGCCGCCTGCTCACGGGTGAGCGAAGCGCCATCCTCGGCCAGCGGGCGAAGCAGATCTTTTACCAAAGACATTGGGGCACCAAAGACATGAAAGAAGTATTGCAGAGCGGAGGGTATTGGGCGAAGCGTGTGTGTGTGGCGAAATGATGCCGGGCATTTTTCTTTCGCCCCTACGGGGCTCGTCGGTTCTTTTGCGCAGCTTTCCCAGGGCTGCCCCCCTTCGCTTCGCGAAGTGTTGCCCTGGGCTAACTTCCTGCGCTCCCTCCGGGAGCTTTGCAGCGAGCCTCAAGAGCGAATGTGCTTCATACTGTCGCGAAAACGATAAACATAAACATGCCAGCTTCAAAACCGAATGGGCTTCATCCCGCCGCAAAATCGATAAACATGCCGGTGCGAGGTCTCGGGAAGGTTTCATCAGGGCCGCAACTGCCGCATCCTGACGCGCTCTCGGAGGCATTGGATGGTGAAACTGCCGCCGAAATCTGCGTGGTAATCTGGGAAATGTCTGAGGTTCAATCCATTTGAAAATCCACGAGTATCAGGCAAAGGGAATCCTGGCGAAGTATTGCGTTGCTGTGCCCAAGGGCGAGGAAGCGGCCACTTTCGAGGATGCGGTAGCGGTGGCGCGCAAGCTGTTCGCAGAAGGCGCATCCGGAGTGGTGGTGAAGGCGCAGATTCACGCGGGCGGCCGCGGCAAAGGCGGGGGCGTGAAAGTGGCCAGGACGCGCGAGGACGCGGAACTGCACAGCAAGAACATTCTGGGCATGACGCTGGTGACTCACCAGACAGGGCCGCAGGGGCAGAAAGTACAGCGGCTGCTGATTGAAGAGACCGCGGACATTGAACGCGAACTCTATCTCGGCATCGTGCTCGACCGCGCCACGGGCAAGCTGGTGTTTATGGCGTCGCAGGCCGGTGGCATGGAGATTGAAGAGGTAGCGGCGAAGACTCCCGAGGCGATCTTCAAGGAGACGATCGATCCGGCGGTCGGGTTCGGGGCCTGGCAGGCGCGCAAGCTGGCGTTTGCGCTGGGACTCAAAGCCACGCAGATCAACCAGGCGGTCGGGTTTTTTCAGAGCTTGTACAACGCCTTCATTGAAACAGACGCGTCGCTGGTGGAGATCAATCCGTTCATCACCACGAAGGACGGCAAGCTTTTTGCGCTCGACGCCAAGATTACCTTCGATGACAACGCGCTCTTCCGGCATCCTGACATCAAGGCGCTACGCGACGTGGCCGAAGAGGATCCGCTGGAGGTGGAAGCCAGCAAGTACGCGCTGAACTACATCAAGCTGGACGGCACCATCGCCTGCATGGTGAACGGCGCGGGCCTGGCGATGGCGACGATGGACATTATTCAGTATGCAGGCGGCAGCCCGGCGAATTTTCTCGATGTGGGCGGCGGCGCAACGCAGGAGCAGATTGAGCACGCGTTCGAGATCCTGCTCTCGGACAAGAACGTGAAGGCGATCTTCATCAATATCTTTGGCGGCATTCTGCGCGTGGATCGGCTGGCGACGGGCGTGGTAGCAGCGGCGCGGAATCTGCATGTGAAAGTGCCGATTGTGCTGCGGCTCGAGGGGACGAATGTGGAAGAAGGACGAAAGATCCTGAAAGAGTCGGGCCTGAATTTCCAGGTGGGCGCAACGATGAAGGAAGCGGCTGAAATGGTTGTGGCTGCGGCGGCGGGAGCATAAAGATGGCGGTTTTGGTCGATAACAATACGCGGCTGATTGTGCAAGGCATCACGGGCAAGGAAGGCACGTTTCACGCTAAAGGCTGCGCGGAGTACGGAACGAAGGTGGTTGGCGGGGTCACTCCGGGCAAAGGTGGAACGACGCACGAAGGCTGGCCCGTGTTCAACACCGTTTCGGATGCCATGACGAAGACGGGCGCGAACGCGACCATGATCTTTGTGCCGCCGCCGTTTGCCGCCGACGCCATTCTCGAAGCCGAAGATGCGGGGATTCCGTTGATCGTCTGCATTACCGAGGGCATTCCGACACTGGACATGGTGAAGGTGTGGGCCAAGCTAAAGAACTCGAAGTCGCGGCTGGTTGGGCCAAATTGCCCGGGTGTGATTTCGCCGGGAAAGGCGAAGATCGGCATCATGCCGGGGCGGATCCACAAGGAAGGCTCGATCGGGATTGTTTCGCGCTCGGGCACGCTGACGTATGAGGCTGTGCATCAGTTGACGCAGCGTGGGATTGGACAGTCGACAGCGATCGGCATCGGCGGCGACCCAATTATCGGGACCACCCATATTGACGCGCTGCGGCTGCTGAACGACGACCCCGGCACGGAAGCGATCATTATGATCGGCGAGATTGGCGGCTCCGCGGAGGAAGCAGCGGCGGAGTTTGTGAAGCAACACGTGAAGAAGCCGGTGGTAGGGTTCATTGCCGGGCAGACTGCGCCACCGGGGCGGCGCATGGGCCACGCGGGCGCGATCATCAGCGGCGGCCAGGGAACGGCGGCCGACAAGATGAAGGCCATGACCGCGGCCGGAATTCACGTCGTGGTGTCGCCGGCGGAAATTGGCGCAACGCTGGCGAAGGTGATCGGCAAGGCGTAAGAACAGCCATTAGCTTTTAGCCTCTAGCTTCCAGCTCGTTGCGCGGAAGCCAGGTTCAATGGACTTCGCGGCCGAAGGCAAGAAACACCGGGCTGGATGATACCGAAAAAGGGCTCTCCCTTCGGGAAGCGCCCTTTCATTTTTGTTGGCAAGGCGGCGAAGGCTTGCATACAATCCAGCACTATGCACGACCGAGCACGAATTGCCTCCATCCTCATGGTTGCCGTTCTTCCCGTCTTTGCCCAGCACGCGGCCGCGCAAACGACCGGCACTTTCGGCAACTGCGATCCGCAGATTCACGACAAGCTTGCCGGAGCAGAGTGGCGTTCTCCATCCGATTGCGAAGTCAAGTTCGACGGCTATGTGCGCAAGGGACTTACGGCGGCGCTACAACCGGTAATCGGCAACCTGACCGCGCATGACTGGGGCATGACAGGTGAGGTCGAACTTCAGTCGCTTACTTCGATTCCGCGGCACACAGAGACCAAGCCCTTCCAGCTCACGGAGCAGCAGATGCACCAGGGCGGAGCGTTCTTTGTGACGCTGGGCCTGAGCAAGGATTCGCCCATCTTTGCGCAATACGACCAGCCGTTGCAGGCTGCCATGGCGCAGTTTGGCGCTGCCCTGAAGTCAATGAATCCCGCCGATGGCGAGGCGGCGCAGAACGCTTTGACCGCTGCGACCAAGGCGGAAGTGGAGCATACGGAGATTCACATCAGCGTCTCAATCAATCTGAGCGGAGTGGGAATCACGACCTTCAAGGGTGGGCAGACAGTTTGGCAGTTGCCGAGCGGCGGCTTTGCGGTTTCGGCACCGTTTGTGCAGGCTCCAACCGGCGGCGACGTGAGCGCCGCGCAGGCTGTGACCTACGTCTTTCTTGGGCCGTTCACTCCGCCTGCAGCAGCCGGACCGGGAACAGGCGGCGAGAACATTCAAGTAAAGGGGAGTTTATCGCCGGTTCCCGCGAAGCTGCTGAGCGTGCAAGATGTTTGCATCCGCATTCAAACGGGCTCGGAGCTGGCCAAGCAAGTCATCCAGCTGATTGACTGGAATGCAATCAAGAGTCTGATGGCGGGAAAGTAGGGCAACGAAGGTATTGGCTCATCGCGGCGTCACGAGTCCGCGGCGGCGCGGTAACCAGACGCGGATTACTTCCAGCTTTAAAGACACCGCCAAGACATGCTCTCTGTACCGAGGCCGGGAGCATAATCGATTTATCGACATGCTATTGGGTCAATCGACCGCTTTCGCGGTTGCGGCCCCGTCGCGTGTCTAGTGGAAATGGGACATCTTTGCCTTGGTGGATTGCCTTCCCCAGGATGATTGCGGTGTGAACCCTTGCTGCTGATGCCGGCGAAGGATCGAGAGGATCGGTCTCGATCAAGACCGGGGGTTGAGAGGGTTCCACGGAACTGCGTTGGTTTCCATGAACGATACGTCGCCCGCGCCGGCGGGCGCGCACCATCTGCGGTATTGGTTTGCGGGCTTCAGTCTCGAGGCCGATGGGACGCTCCTTCGCGGGGATAGGGCGCTCGAACTGGCCGCGGAGGAGTTGGCTGTTCTGCGACTGCTGCTGGAGCGTGCAGGCGAGGTTGTGAGCCCGCTGGAGCTGAAGCGGGCAGTCTGCGGCGAAGAGCACGCTTCGAGTGATGTCGCAACGAGGTGGATTGCTTCGCTTCGCGAGCGGCTGCAACCAGCGGACTGTATCGAGAGCGTCTACAAGCGCGGATTCCGAATCTCCACTGCGGTGCGCGCGAGCGCGACGCAGCGACATGGCGCGCTACCGCGGCTCGCCATTCTGCCGTTCGCGACTGGGTACGGTGTTCCCGCGTATCTTGGATCGGCGATAGCCGAGGAGACAGCAGCGCGATTGAGCGCCGCCGAGAACGCAGTGGCATTGGTGGTGGCGCAGGAATCAGTGTTCACACTGGCGCGGCGCGGAACGGCGGAAGTTGAAATTGGCCGATCGCTGGGAGCGGATTTCGTGCTGGGCGGCCAGCTTTACGCGTTGCCGGAGCAACTGAGGTTGCGGGTCCAGATGATCCGCGTGGAGGACGGTGCACAGCTCTGGGTTGAAGACCGGGTAGCGCGGCGTGAACATACCACGGAGCTTGAGCAGGAGTTGGCGAGCCGACTGACCAGCCGGATTCACTCCGGCGGGATTTCCCTTGCGGCGGTCGAGGCAGCGGGAAAACCGCGTGGAGAGCCGCCACGGCAGAACGAGGCACATGAGCTCTATCTGCGCGCACATCAAGAATGGCAGGGGCTGGAACGGCACCATATGCAGGATGCGATGGGCCGATTGCAGCGGGCCATCGAGCTGGATCCATCCTTGGCCCGCGCGCGCGCCGGCCTGGCGCATCTCTGTGTAATGCAGGCGCGCCAGGGGTTTATGCCGGCCACGATTGCAGCGAGCATAGTTCGCAGAGCAGCAACGCAGGTTCCTGAATCTGCGGAGGGCGCGGAGCCGCTGTTTCCGGCGACGGGGTGGATCCGATTCCATGTGGACCGGAACCTGCCCGCGGCGCTGGACGCGTTTGCGCGCTCGTCGCACTTGCCGCACGACGCGTGGACGACACGTGTGCGCACGATGTTCCTGCTGAGCAGGCACCGATTCGATGAAGCTCTGGACGCGCTGCGCGCGGCGATTCAGATTGATCCGTATGCGCCGTGGCTGCAGGCGGAGCTGGGGTGGGCGCTGCACCTGGCCGGCGAAGCGGAGGCGAGCGTGGACCAGATTCGCAAGGCGATCTCGCAGTTTACCGAACATGACGGCGCGCATCTGTATGGCGCGATGATTCTGGCGTACAACGGCGAAGCTGCGCGAGCGGTGGAACTGGCGCGCGCGCTGGAATCGCGATCGGCGCACTTCGACCTGGCGACTTCAGCGCATGCGTACGCGCTGGCGTGCGCGGGGCGAAAGGAAGAAGCGCGAACGCTGCTGGAGCGGCTGCAATGGCTGAGCCGCGAACGGTTTGTGATGAACACGTTCGATGCGGCGACCTACGTGGCGATGGATGAGGACGACGCCGCGCTGGAGGAGTTGCGCATTGCCAACGAGAACCGCTGCCCGTGGTTCTTTGAAATGCTCGCCGATCCGAGGATGCAACCGCTGCGCGGGCGGCCGGAGTTCGAGAGGATGCGGGACGCGCTGCGGACGATGGAGGCCGAAGCGTCGGCCGGCATGGAGAACGGTGGGGAGCCGGAGTGGACGGCTGCGCGAGCGGGTTGAAAGACCGTGGACGGTGAACGGTGAGCAAGGCTAATACAGTGAATCAGTTAAGGCGCGAAAACGCATCGGTTGCATTTGAGCAGATCGCGTGTTGATTCTAAAGAGTTTGTTGTTCATAAATTCGACCTATTTTGACGCCATTTTTGCCGATTTTGAGTGGCATTTATTGATTCTAAACGAGTTAAATGGCGAACATCAGGCGAAATATCGCGAATTTTTTATTTAATTATTTCCTCGTGACGACGGCGATCCCTCGAAGGCCATTTTCTTGCTCATCTCTAAGACAATTGTAGGGATTTGGAGCAAATAATCGGCAAACTTGGGAAGAAAAAGATTTGACGTGGAATCAGGCAGATGCGGAACAAATGAGCCGGCGAAGGAATTGACAATGGGACGGCGGGGCAAGCGCGAGGCGAAGCCCAGATGCGTAGCGGTGGGGGGCGCGTCAGCAGCCAGAACGTGTGCCGGGCGGGGCGCGGATCAGCCTGGCAGCTGGTACCCCTCTTCACGAAAGACATGAATGCACGCGTCTACGGCATCGGAATCGTAGAGCGAACCACGCCCCTCATTGACCGCTTCAAGCGCCGCATCGACACCGAGAGATGTCCTGTAGGGGCGGTGCGTCGCCATGGCCTCGACCACGTCGGCGACCGCGAGAATTTTCGCTTCGAGCAGGATGAGGTCTCCGGACAGGCCACGGGGATAGCCCGATCCATCGAGCCGCTCGTGATGCTGGCGGACGATATCGGCGATCGGCCACGGGAATTTTACGTCTTTGATGATCTCGTAACCGATCTCGACATGCTCTTTGACCAGGTTCATCTGAGTCGGGGTAAGGCGGCCGGGCTTGGCCAGGATCTCGACGGGGACGCCCACCTTGCCCAAATCGTGGATGTCGGCCGCAAGGCGCAAGCCGTGAATACGTTCTTCGTCCAGCCCCATGTGCCGGGCGATCTGCACGCTGAGATCGGCAACGCGACGCTGGTGGCCGGCTGTGTAAGGATCGCGGCGATCGACCGTATCGGCGATGACCTGAATTGTCTGTTCCAGGCTGCTGCGGAGTTCACGCTGAGATTGCTCCTTGGCGACGGCGTCGCGCAGCGTACGCACGCCATAGCCGAGCGCTGAGGCGACCTGATCCATCAAGCGGCGCTCGGCAGCGGACCAGGCGCTCGGCGTTGCACCGTAAATACTAAGTACAGCGATCGAGTCGGGCGAAGGCCGGAAGGGAACCGCGATGGATGTCTTGAAACCGCGCTTTGCAGCCTTGGCATAGAACGGCGCCAACCCCGGATCGGCATCGAAGCCCTGCGTCACCTGGATCTTTCCGGAATGGGCGGCCCGCCCGGCGGGGCCATGCGAAAGCTCGCCGCCATCCCAGGTGACCTTGATCTCTGACAAGTAGCCCTCTTCGTGCCCGAACCAGGCAACGGGAACGACGACTTTTTCCGGCTTCTCTTCAGCAAAGCCTACCCATGCCATGCTGTAGCCGCCGGTCTCGACTGCGATGCGGCAGTATTCCTTGAGCAGGCTCGTTCTCAGAGCGCGCCCGGAGCAGCGCGGTGTTCATCTCGCTCAGAATCTTGACTTCGCGCAGGTGGTCGCCCAGTTCAGCCTCGAGCTGCTTTTTCTCCGAGACATCGGCAAAATTCCCCTGGTAGTAGAGCGTCTTTCCGTCTTCTCCGGCGACGCGCCGCGCCGACACCGACACCCAGACCGGACTTCCGCCTTTCCGCTTGAACTGGCAGATCAGGTCGTGGACTTCTCCCCGTTCCTCCAGTTCGGCTACAAAACCGGAACGATCTTCGGGATAAAGCCAGACCTGATGAGCAGTGTCATTGATGGCGTTTACGGCTTCTTCAGGGGAGGAAAAACCGAGCATGGAAGCGCCTGCTGGGTTTACCGAAAGAGCTTTCCCCCCGGGCGAGGTCTTGAAGATTCCTTCCGGCGCTTGCTCGAAAATCTGGCGGTACTCATGTTCGGCTTTCTGCGCGGCCTCTTCAGCGGCCTTGCGGTCTGAGATGTCCTCAAGATAACCGCAGACCTGCTTGACCGTGCCATCGGGAGTCGCACGCAGCCCACGGCAATGCTGGCCCACAGGATGCTGCCGTCTTTGCGAATATACCTTTTCTCGAGCCAATAGCTTCGAATCTGCCCGGCGATAAGCTGATCGAACTGCACGGAACATTTTGTGAGATCGTCGGGGTGTGTGATCTCGGTCCAAGACATTTTGCTGAGCTCATCGGCCGAGTAGCCGAACATCTGACAGAGCCGCTCGTTGGCGATGATGCCAGGCTTGCCGGGATGCACGATGGAGAACCCCACCAGAGGGAGTTGGAAGAAGCTGCGGAAGAGCGCTTCGCTTTCTCGCAAGGCGCTTTCGGCTTCGCGTAACGATGCATCGGCGAGCTTGCGTTCTGTGACGTCCCTGCCGAAAGCAGAAACCCCGAGGACGCTTCCATTTGAGCGGATGGGGCTGATGATGAATTCGAACCAACGACTGTCCGCAAACTGAATTTCGGTCTGGAAAGCGCCTTTGACGAGGGCGCGGGACAGGAGACCATTCCACATTTCAGCGTGCGGCCGAGAGGGCAGATCAAAGGCGGTTTTGCCGGGAGCAGCCTGGATTCCCCAAGTGGTCAATATGTAATGGGCGAAGGCCCGGTTACATGCAACGAGGGCGAGATCGCGATCCACGGAGAAGATGATGTCGTGAGTGCTATCGAGGAGAGCGGCGAGATGGATTGTCCGATCGTCAGACAACTCCGCGGTCCACGGCAATACCATTCCGCTCATACTTGCAGAGCCTTCCTTCGCAAAGGGCCCAGTGCACGTTCGCCGCCGGCGCTGGCGCGGGCGACGATCACGCAGCGGGCAAGGCATCAAAGGGAAAATGGTTGACGCACCAAATTGCCGGCCCGGCTGCGGAAAGAAGTACTTATAAGATTACTGCGATGCGCAACTCCGCGGCTTCCCACGAAAGTGCTAGTGGGTGTTCACTTTGGCTACAGGCGGATGCCCGAGGAAGCGTTCCGCTGAAAAACGCGGAGGGATGGGGCAACGTGACTGTTGTGGAAGGGGCCAGGTGTGCGGGCGAGGACCCTTCGACTTCGCTCAGGGCAGGCTCTCGCACGACAGCCGACGGGGACGCCGGCGCTACAGGGCTTACAACTTGAGGTAATGGTCTGCGCCGTAAACCAGGCCCAGCGTGAGCAGGGCGATGAATGCCTCGCCGATGGCGCCGACGGCGAATGGGCGCCAGCCCTGGCGGCCGAGCTCGCGGAGATTGGTACGCAGTCCGACTCCGGCAAAGGTCAACAGAAAGGCCCAGCGCGAGAGGTTGGCGAGGCTTGCGAGCTGCGGCTTGGCGAAGAAGCCGACGGTGGCAAGCAGCGAGATGAGCAGAAATCCCAGGACGAACTTGGGGAACTTCTTCCAGAGGAATGCGGCTTTGTTGGTGATGACCTGCGCCTGGCCACGCGAGGACCAGTAGATGGCATATGCGAGCACGATGAATCCGATGAGCGCATTGCGGCTAGTCTTGGCGAGGACGGCGACCTTGCCGGCAGCGTCAGAGTAGAGAGCGCCGGCGGCAGTAGCTTCGGCGGTGTTGTCGACGGCGAGGCCCGCCCAGAGGCCGTAAGCCTTGTCACTCAGGTGCAGGGCGTGGCCGATGAGAGGAAATGTGAACAGAGAGATGGCGCCGAGGGCGAGGATGGCGGCTATGGCATAGGATGCGTCTTCATCGTCAGCGTCAATGGAAGGCTTGGCGGCGATGATGGCCGAGACGCCGCAGATTGATGAGCCGATGGCGAGCAGCGAAGTGAGCTTGGGCTTGAGTTTGAAAGCGCGGCCGAGAAGATGCATAAAGGTGAGCGAAAGCGTAAGCGCGATGGCAACGAGGAGCAGAGAGATTCCGCCGAGATGAAGAACGTCGCCGAGAAGGAAGCGCGAGCCGAGAAGAACGATGCCGGCTTTGAGCCAGAACTCGTAGGTGGCGACGCCGGGCGCGAAGATGCGTGGAATGCCGATGGTGTTGGCGAGGATGAGGCCGATGACGATGGCCCATAGGACAAATTCAATGTCGGGGAAGGGAGTGTGGTGGGCCTTGGCGTAGGCATTGATGGACAGCTCGATGAACTTGCCTGCGTATCCGACGGCGGCAAGAAGCAGCAGGCCGGGGATGAGGGCGATGGCGCGTTGGCCGAAGGTTTCAGTTCTTGGCGTTGCGATGGCGGCGGTGGCCATAGAGTCTCCTTGCTTTGAGCTTTTCCTCAGGGCTAAAACCCCGGGTTATTCAGTGCCTCAAATGCCGGGGATGAATCCCCGGCCTACCAGTCCTAGACCGGTTGGATCACCACTTGATGGGCGGAATCAGGTTGAAGCGCACGAGCAGCGCTGCGAGAAGCGCGAGCGCGACGGCGTAAAGGTCCAGCGATGGGCCAGACGAAATGACGGAGTGGGATTCGGTGGTGCGAGCGGGCTTGATATGCGACATCGCCATCCTCTTCGTATCGTGATTGAAATGCGAACCGGTTCGAAATGCGCGCTGCGGGGAGCGGAAAGAACTGCGTTCATGTTGCCGCGAGTCTGACGATTTGGCCGCGACACCGGCGGGGTGTTTCAGAATTGGAGGGCTGGGCGGGAATTGAACCCGCGAATACAGGTTTTGCAGACCCGCGCGTTAGCCACTTCGCCACCAGCCCTCTTCGGACAAACTCAACAGTTCATGACAATCTCCCATTGCGGCCAAAAATAGAAAACCCACCAGCCAGTCGAGATTTCTGGCGGTGGGTACTTTGGAGACGGGAGCTTGTCTAGTGCTCTAGCCCTGCCCTTTCCTCACGCCAGAATGCATAATCGCGCAGCAACAGATGGCGGCGCGACAACATGGCTTGGCGTTCGTTGAGGCAAAGAACTTCATAGCGGGAATGTAACACAGGGGGTGTGAGCAGGCAAGGCGATGGGGAGACAATTCACAAGGCATTCACGGAGGATGACGCCGACTGTTAGCGGTTTAAGGTGCAGGGTGCGGGCGAGGACCCTTCGACTTCGCTCAGGGCGGGCTCTTGCACGACAGCCGCTCTGGAGACCGGCGCTACAACCGGGAGGCCAGCGTAGCACGCAGGTGCTCCTATTCGGCGTGGAAGACGACGTCAAAGAGCAGGAGGCTGGCGGTCGTGAAGATGATGTCGTAGCCGAGGAGCATCTTGATCCAGAGGCCGGGGTCGCTGTCGCCGGTGAGGATCGAGGTGACGGCCTGAACCATGGCGAGCAGAGCGGGAATGAAGATGGGAAAGAGAATGAGCGAGAGAAGAAACTCGCGGTTGCGGCTGCCGATGGAGAGCGCGGCGAAGAAGACTCCATTGACGACCAGAGCCCATGTGCCGAGCGGGAGAACGAGGGCCAACAGCCACGCGTCGCCGGCGATGCGGAGGTTATAGAAGATGAAGAAAAAGGGCGCGAGAACGATCTGGACGATGGAGACGAAGAGAAAGTTGGCGATGGTTTTGGCGAGGAAGAGCTCGGCGCCGGGCGAAGGGACCATGCGCTGCGCGTCCATGACCTGATGGCGGATTTCGCGAGCCCAGGCCTGATTGAGCGCGCTGACGGAAGCGAACATCGTGGCCACGCAGAGGACTCCGCCGGCGATTTGCTGCGAGAACGCGCCGCGGGGATCGAAGGCGATGGAGAAGAGGACGACGACGAGGCCGGAAAAGAAAATCATGGAGATCATGGCGTCGAGTGTGCGCCACTCGATGCGAAGATCTTTGGCGAGATGTGTGAAGAGGGCGCGGGTCATGCGTGGCCCTCCGGAGAAGACGATTTTGTTTCCTTGGTGAGGTCGGCGGTCTGGACGGGCTCGCCGAGAGCGGCTGCGGCGCGAAGATAGTCGTCGGGCGTAAGGATCAACTGCGTGCCGCGGGTACCGGCAGAGACGCTGATGCGATCGAAGAGGATGGCGGTTTCATCGACGAAAACGGGGTAAGCCTTTTTTGCGCCGAAGATGGTGACGCCGCCGCGGATATAGCCGGTGAGCGGCTGCACGTCTTTGAGGGGAGCCATTTCGGCCTTGCGCCAGCCGGCGAGGCGAGCGAGTTTCTTGAAGTCGAGTGCGGCGTCGCCGGGGACGACGGCAAAGACGTATTCGTGCGCGCCATCGGTGGTGAGCAGCGTTTTGAAGACCTGCTCGGCGGGCATGCCGATTTTCTTTGCAACCGTGATTGCAGACAGGTCTTCGGTATCGACTTCGTACTCGCGGAGCTCGAAGGGAATGTTGAGGGATTCAAGGAAGCGCGCGCCGTTGGTCTTCATGCCGACGCCCCCTCCAAGGTTCCGCAGGGGCTAAAGCCCATCACATTTTCGACCATTTTCGGCCCGGCTAAAGCCGTGCCCTTATTACAAAACTCCTTGCGCGTTTTCGGCCGGGCTAAAGCCGTGCCCTCGTTGCAAAACTCCTTGCGCGTTTTCGGCCCGCGACCCACGCACTGCGTGGGTTCCCCGGCCGTGCGCTTGTTACAAAACTCCAGGCGTGATTTCAGCCAGGCTCTTTTTGAGCCTTGATACAAAGCTCGCCTCCGATGGAAGCTCTGTCGACGGCATGAGCCCTGTTCACGAATCATGTGGAGCCGCTCCTTGATCAATAGATGCCACGCGGCCGGCGTGGAGGGTGATGACGAAGTCGGCGATGGGAGCGGCGAGCTCGCGCTGATGCGTGGTGAGGACGATGGTGCGATCGGATTGGCGGAAGCCCGCGAGGAGCGCGACCATCTGGCGCGCGCTCTCGACATCCATGTTGGAAAAAGGCTCGTCGAGAAGAAGAAGCTCAGGAACGGAGAGGAGCACGCGGGCGAGCGAGGTGCGCTGACGCATGCCTTGCGAGTACTGGCCGAAGAGGCGATTGAGGTTGGGGTCGAGGCCAACCTGGCGAAGAGCTTCATCGGGGGCAAGGCAGGGACGGCCTGGATAGAGGCTCGCGAAGTAGCGAAGATTCTCCTGGGCGGTGAGCTCGTCATAAAGCATGGGTGCGTGGCTCATGTAGCCGATGCGGGCGCGCGCCTCGTGCGGCTGGGATTGGCCGAATACGCTCACTGTTCCATGCGTCGGCCGGAGAAGGCCGGCGAGAATGCGGAGGAGTGTGGACTTGCCGGCGCCATTTTCGCCGAGGAGAACGTAGCAGCGGCCGGGCTCGAGATCAAGCGACACCTGGCGGAGAGCGGCAAAGCTGCCGAAGAGCTTGGACACCTGGACGAGTTGCGCGTTGCACGGCCGAGCGTTATCGGACAGCGCGCTGAGACTTGAGCGGCCGGCTTCGGTGTCGTTTGTGGTCATTCGATCAGTTTGCGGCAGTCTGGGCGGAGGCGGGGGGCGCTGGAGCCGATGCGGTGTTCGGTTTGGACGCGGGTGCGGTGGAAGGCGCTGCGCCGGGCTGCTGAGGAGCGTACTTACTGGCGCACTTGGCCTGCAGCACATTGGCGTGGAAGACGCCGTCGCGGCCGTAGGTGCCTTCAGCGAGAGCCTGCGAATCGTCCTTGAAGGTGTCGGGCGGCGGCTCGGTTCCCTTGTATGTGACCTTGAGGAGATGGCCGGTGGGGGCTTTTGGCGAGTGGCTCTCGTATTCGTTGAGGACGAAGTCGACGTGGGTTCCGACCTGCTCGATGGAGCCGGGTTGAACGAAGCCCTCGACGCGGAGATTGCTGTGATAACCCTTATCGCCCATGGTGCCGAGCTCGGAGATGGTGACGTAATAGCTCTTATTGGAGGCGTAGCCGGTAAAGGCCAGCCAGGCAACTGTGCCTAGGATGACGACGACAGCGACGCCGATACGGAGAGATTGATAGTGAGGCTTCATGGGGCTCCGACCTTAACGATACGAGTGTGAGGGGGAGGGGGTCAAATTCGATGTGATTTAAATCACTGAAGGCAGGGACCGAGGGAACGAGGGAACGAGGGAACAAGGGACGCCGGGTTGCGGGGACCGCGCGAGCCTGTTATTGGCCGCGACGGGCGTTTCCCTGGCGGCCGCAGTAGCCGCGATTGCTTTCGCGAGCCGGCTGCGGCGAGGTGGCAACGAGCGGCAGAATTCCAGCCGCGATAAGCGTGACTTCGATGACCAAGGCAATCATTGGAACCCCCAAGGGAGCTCACCCTTAGTTGTTGCGCCTGTGGGATCGACCGCGATGGCGCGTCGCCAGAATGGGAGGCGAAAGAATCATCGCAACGAAGGCCAAGGCAAGAAGCAAATCAACCATAAGGGAAGACTCCACACGCGCTGTTGAGCCGTCGATAGGCACAATCAGCTTGCGAATGGACGATAGCGCCGTAAATTGACGATGGGGAATGGCTCGTGGGTGGGAGGGCGTGGCCTTTTGGGGGCAGGGGCGGTGCTGCCGAAGGGTGCACGGAAGTAAGGCCGAGAGGGTCTTTCGCCCGCTGAAGCGGGCTCGAATGCATGGATGCGCCTGGTTCCCCAGTCTCGCGACTGGGGCTACCATCTTTTGCCCGCTGAAGCGGGCTTTCCCACCGTAAAACCCGCCGCTTCTCCTCGGTTCTATGGGGCACCCACGTTCGTGCGGAGTTTGGAGATGAAAAGACGACTGCGGGTCCCTATTCAGCGCGCGGTGTTCAACGCGTTTGTTGCGCGGTCGAGGGCCTGAGTGAGGACTGTCAACTGCTGCGCGGCCACGGTGGGGTTGCGGGCATCGATGGCCTCGTTGACGCCGGGGATGACGACGGCGGCATAGCCGGTGTGCATGCCCGGAGCGTAGATGGTGTGGCGATACCAGGGGCGGCCGGGAAGGCCGAAGTCGGAGAGGAAAGCTGTTTCCGCCTGGCGGAGCGCATGATTCAACGGAGCAAGATCGCCGGATGGGGCGGACTGGAGGGCGTGGGCGCGCTGGGCGGCGGCAGCGAAACGCGATGCCGCAGCTTGAGCAGGGCCGAAGTCGAGAGAGCCAAGGCCTGCGTCAGATGCCTTGAGCTTTGCCTCATCAATGTAGGCGGATATTTCGCGCGCGTAGGCGACATAGTCGTAGGGCAGCACGTCGGCGTCGGCCATGCGCATGGCTTCAAGGCCGAAGACGCGCGCCATCTCCTGCAGATAGACGAAATCGGGGTCGGCGTTCTTCGTGTACCAGGCGAAGTCGTCGAATGCGGAGTGGTAAACGCCGTACGGGCCGCCGGACTCGATGTCGGATGAAGGCACGCCGGCATGTTGCAGAAAGGGCGTGTAGTCCGATCCCGAGCCGAGATCGCCGACGTGCACCTCTTCGCCCTCGATGGGCGGCGCATTGGAGCCGCGATGCTCATTGCCGTTGATGGACTTGAGGTGCCATTGGAGGAACACCGAACCGGCGACGGGACTGGGCACGGAACGGGCGATATTGCGCATAAACTCCTTGAGCGAGGGCACGGCCGAGGCGGAGAAATCCGGACCGGCAACGGCCACATCGACATTGAAGTAGGCAACGGCATTGTCGAGTGCATGGCCCTGCTGCTCGACCCATTCTGTTGAACCGACCAGGCCTTCTTCTTCGGCGTCCCAACTGCAGAAGATGATGGTGCGGCGCGGCCGCCAGCCCTGGCGGGTGAGAGCGCCAAGGCCGCGAACGGCCTCAAGCATGGCGGCGGTGCCGCTGGAGGGATCGACTGTGCCGTAGACCCACGCGTCGCGATGATTGCCGAGGATGACGGGTGAGCCGGGATCCTGCGAACCCTGGATTCTCCCGATGACATCCCAGATGATGCGGCGCTGGTAGTCCTGCTGGGAGACGAGGTGCACTTTAACGCCGCTGGGACCGAGGTGATAGCGGAAGGGTAGTGCGCCCTGCCAGGCTTGCGGAACGCCCGGCCCGGCGAGCGCCTGGAGGATGGGTGCTGCATCGTGCGAGCTGAGGGGAATGGAGATGATGCGCGGCTGGACGCCGTCGGGCCCGGTGAAGTTCGTGACGCGGGCCGAGTCAGGCAGGTCGGGCGTGGACGCGACGCCGGGAGTTTCGGGATCGCCGGGATAGCGGAAGATGTAGTTGACTGAGCCGCGCTGCACGCCTGTGTCAGGACGCCAGGGACCGATGGGATACGGATCGCCCTTGTAATAGCCATCGTCCTGAGGATCAGAGTAGATGAGCACGCCGGCGGCACCGTGCTGCTCGGCGAGATAAACTTTGACGCCGCGAAAGTTGGAGCCGTAGCGGCAGAGGACGATTTTGCCGTGAACGTCGACATGCTGCGCGTCGAGCTCAGCAAAATCTTCAGGGCGGCAGAAGTTTCCGTAGACGGCCTGGGCGGTGACATCGCCGGAGCCCGAAGAGCTGTTGTAGGGCATCACGATGCGCGGATTGTCCTGACCGGGATCGCCATTCACATGCTCGGGGCCGGGGCCGGCGATGAGGAGATGGCCGGCCTCGTCCCAGGCCTCGACGCGGACAACCTTTGGATAGTCGAGAAGCACGCGATAGGGAACGATTTCGGTGTCGAGCCCCGCAGCGCGGAATTTGCGCGCGACGAACTCCGCGGTTTTGTAGTCCTCGGGCGATGCGGCGAGATGCGGCTCGGCGGTGAGAGTCTTGAGGTCCTCGCCGGCGGTTTTGGGATCGGGCACGGCCAGAAACTGCGATTCCAGTTTTGATTCCACGTCAAAGTTGGAATAGCCAAAGCTGCCCTGGGGGACGACCTGCGCGAAAGACTGGAGCGAAGACGCTCCCAAAACTCCGGCAAGGAGAACGAGTGCGAATACACAACGGAATCTCATTGAAGAGGCCCCTGGAGCGAAGCAAAGCCCGCGGGCAACTTGCGATCAGGCGACGGGTTGAGCGCAATGCGCGCAGCGGTGCGCTGCCAACGGAATTTCGCTCAGACATTCCGGGCAGTTCTTGGTGGTGGGAGCGGCCGCAGGTTTCTTCATCCGCGCCTGCACCGCGTTCATGGGCAGAACGATGAAGAGATATACGACAGCGGCCACAATTAGGAATGAGATGGCCGCATTGAAGAAATTGCCAACTTTGATTTCTCCGCCGCCGACGTGCAGAATCACGCTGCTGAAATCGGGCTTGCCGACGGTGGCGGCGATCAATGGGTTCAACACGTCGGCCACCAGGGAGCTAATGATGGCATTGAACGCCGCGCCAATGATTACGGCGACAGCGAGGTCGACGACGTTACCGCGGAAAATGAAATCGCGAAATCCTTTGAACATGACTTTCTCCTAGCACTTTTCTGGATCAGCCGACGCGCGAGGCGGCAGCCAAAACTGGCCGAAACGAGCGCTGCCGATTGAGCACTCTGCCATGCTACACGGCGGAGGGGCCGAGTTGCAGCAAGTCTTTTTTCGCGGCGGGCCGGTCATGAGACCGCAAGCAGGACCACGATGGTGGCGAGGATCATGAGGTCGGCGTAGAGGAGGACGAGGACACCGGCGTGGTAGAGGTTCCATTTGCGCTGGAGGCAGCGGGCGGTCTCGGCCATACCCCATGCGGCGACCAGCAAAGCGAGAATCTGCCACCAAGAGCCGTGAAGGTTTTCAATGTGTGGAAAGCCGGCCAGGCGAAGGCTGGCGGCAAATGCGCCCAGCGAAAGGAGAATGGCGCGCGGGAGCGATTTCTGGCGCACGCGGAAGATTGAAAGCAGGAGACGCACAACCCTTCAATGTACTCTGCCTGCGTGGCGGCGGCCGGTGCATCAGGCGGGACAGCAAGTGATAGACTTGCTGAGCCCAGTTCCGGGTTCCCCAAAATTCAATTTCCGCGCTGGGCCAATGAGGAGGTTGTTTTATGTCTGCTGGTTCTCAAGCGGGACCGTTGAATCCGCGCATTGTTTTCGAAATGATGCAGGCGCACCAAAGCACGGCGGCACTGAAGGCAGCCATCGAACTGGATATCTTCAGGGCAGTGGGCCAGGGGCCGGGCGATGTGGCGTCGATCGCCAGGCACGCGAAGGCTTCGGAACGGGGCACGCGCATCCTGTGCGATTTCCTGGTGATCAACGGAGTATTGGCCAAGGAGAACGGGCACTATAAGCACACGCCATCGAGTGCAGCGTTTCTTGATCCAGCGTCGCCGGCGTGCATGGCTTCGATGGCGGACTTTATCAGCTCGCCGGAGTTCATGGAATCAATGAATCACCTGGCCGATATTGTGCGCACGGGACGAACGCATTTGCCCGGCCAGGGGACGGTGGAACCGGAGAATCCGCTTTGGGTGGAATTTGCCGAGAAGATGGCGCCGATGATGGCTCCCATGGCTGCGCCGCTGGGCAAGGTTGTGCTGAAGGGAGACGAGGGACCGGTGCATGTGCTGGATATCGCGGCGGGACATGGTCTGTTCGGGATCGAGATTGCGAAGCAGAATCCGGAGGCGCGCGTGACAGGGCTGGATTGGGCTCCTGTGCTGCGCGTGGCGCTGAAGAACGCGGAGAAGGCTGGCGTGAAGGATCGCTACGATATGCTGCCGGGCAGCGCATTCTCTGTGGAGTTTGGCGGGCCGTATGACGTTGTGCTGCTGACAAATTTTCTGCACCACTTTGACAAGGCGACGAATGTTGGGCTGCTCAAGAAGGTTCGCGCGGCGCTGAAACCGGGTGGGCGCGCGGCGACGCTGGAGTTTGTGCCCAATCCGGATCGCGTGTCACCGCCGATGCCCGCGGCCTTCAGCCTGACGATGCTTGTCTCAACCGAGTCGGGCGACGCCTACACGTTTGCGGAGCTCAAGGCGATGTACGACGAAGCCGGGTTCAAGAACGTGACGGAGCATCCGATTCCGGAGAGCCCGCACACGGTGGTGATGGGGGCGGCGTGAATAAAGCAGGGAGCAGGGAATAGGGGATGGGGCTGGGCCGGTGCCGAGGAGCGGAGGGCCAACTTGCGTCGAGTATCGTGTAGCGTTACACTACTCACATGATCAAGAGCTTCCGGCATACCGGTTTGGAGAAGTTCTTTTTCACAGGAAGCAAGGCGGGAATCCAGCCGAGCCACGCGCATAAATTGAATGTCCAACTCACGACGCTCAACAAAGCCAAGGTGCCTGCGGATATGGCGGCTCCCGGCTGGAAATTGCACGCGTTGCGCGGAGATCTGAAAGGACATTGGTCGATTCATGTAAACGGCAACTGGAGGCTGACTTTTCGATTCGAAGGCGAAGATGCAATTTTGGTCGATTATCGGGACTACCACTAGGAGACAAAAACATGCGGCAAATGCACAATCCGGCACATCCGGGGAGCGTGCTGCGCGAGTGGCTCGGGGATATGCAGGTTTCTGAAGCGGCAGCCAAGCTGCACGTGTCGCGCGTAACCTTGTCTCGAATCTTGAATGGAAAGGCCGGGATCTCGGCGGAAATGTCGCTGCGCCTCTCCGATGCGCTCGGAACCAGCCCGACGCTTTGGATTGACCTGCAAACGCAGTACGACCTGTGGCAGGCGGGCCGCAAGCGGCGGCCGAAGATCGAGCTTTTCAAGAAAGTGGCGTGAAGGGATGGCGCGGACCGACCCGGAGTTGCATCGCAAAGCTGCTTTGCGGGCCGCGGTCGAGGGCGTGAGCTTGAACCGTTGGATTTCGGAACGGATTGAGAGCGCGCCGTAGCCTTTGATGGTTCGCGAAAGACAACCGCAGATCCTTCGGTTCCCTTCGTCCGCTGCGGCGGACTCCGGTCACTCAGGATGACAAATCGCTGATTATGTTCTTGCGCGGCGGGAGCGGACGGCGCTCGCGAGCTCGGCGAGGAGCGTGTGGGTTTCGTTCCAGTCGATGCAGCCATCGGTAATGCTCTGGCCGTAGACGAGCGGGTGGCCGGGAATGAGTTTCTGCGCGCCTGCGACAAGATTGCTCTCAATCATGACGCCGATGATGTTGCGATTGCCCTGGGCGACTTGCGCGGCGACGTCTTTCGCAACGATGGACTGGCGGCGATAATCCTTCTGGCTGTTGGCGTGGCTGAAGTCGATCATGATGCGGGGCGCGACGCCGGCTTGCTCCATGAGCGCGGTGGTTTCGGCCACGGATTGTTCGGTGTAGTTCACGGTTTTGCGCCCGCCGCGAAGGATGATGTGGCAATCGGGATTGCCTTTGGTGACGAAGATGGCCGATTGGCCGTGGTGCGTGTGACCCAGAAACGTGTGCGAGCAAGCGGCGGAGAGCACGGCATCGATGGCCACCTGAATGTCGCCGGAGGTGGCGTTCTTGAAGCCGACGGGACAGGACACGCCGGAGACGAGCTGGCGATGGACCTGGCTCTCGGAGGTGCGCGCGCCGATGGCTCCCCAGCAGACAAGGCCCGCGATGTACTGCGGCGAAATCATATCGAGGAACTCAGTTCCCGTGGGCACGCCCATTTCCGCGAGATCGATGAGAAGATGGCGCGCCATGCGAAGGCCGTCGTTGATTTTGTATGTGCCGTCGAGGTGCGGATCGTTGATGAGTCCTTTCCATCCGATGGTGGTGCGAGGCTTCTCAAAGTAGACACGCATGACGATGCGCAGGTCAGCGGAGAATTCTGCGATGGCGCCCTTGAGCAGGCCGGCGTATTCGCGAGCGGCCTGGGGATCGTGAATCGAACAGGGGCCGGCAAGGACGAGGAGGCGGTCGTCTTCTTTGTTGAGAATCGCGATGATCTCGTTGCGGGCGTCGTAGATGGTAGACGACGCGGCTTCAGTAACAGGAAGCTCTTCCTCAAGAAAGACAGGAGGGAGAACGACCTTGGTCCATTGGATACGAAGATTCTTCAGTGGGATGAAACATGGGCTCTTTCGGGACTCTCTTCTTGCGCTATCCGGGCGGCGTATTGAGGGCCGCCCTCTAACGAATCTATCAGTTGAAGAGGATAGGCAGGATTGAGAAACTGTCGACGCCGTCCGAATCCCTGACAGGAGATTCCTGCGCTCCCTCGATCGGATTGCGAGGGCAAGATGCCCTCGCTACAGCCGGCCGGAGGCCGGCGGTACAAATGCGCGCGGCGCTTTAGCGCTGGAAGATCAGTGCACGACTTCGTAGGTGGCGATGCCGGCGGCTACGGCACCAGCCCCAATGATCACCGGCACCAGGAGGCGGACATGATGCCGCGGCTCCGTGCCCTCGCCGATGTATTCCCTGGCCTGTTTCACCTGCGCCAAGTCCGAATAAAGGTGCGTCTGAATCGTATTGCTGTCGGAATCGGTGAACTGGAAAGACGCCGGGGACAACGGGCCCAGGGCGCCGAAAGTCTTCGAGCTGTCGCGGAATTCAAAATCGAGTAAAGTACCAGGGCGATATTTGGCGAGGCGCTTTTCGATTCTGCGGGCGTGTTTATCGAGCGGCGCGGAGGACTGCGCCCGGGCGGGCGCGACCGCGGCGAGCAGAGCTACGGACGCGAGCGTTGTGACGACAAGAAAGTGAACGGCGGACTTGCGACGAATCAGCGAGTGAAAGCGTGACAGAAATCGGCTCATAGGGGCCTCTCCAAAAAAGACAACATCCGCGAATGCCGGGCGGTCTGATGCGCTGCGTACCCAGCATGTGCCCGTGCGTAACAACTTACCACCAAATTAGTTTCTTTGGTTACCGTTCGCAGTGCCTTTCGTAACGGGCAACACTAAAAAGCCATGAGGAATCAGAAGCTTGAGGGTCGCCGGCATGGCCTTTTTTTTGATGAGGCGCCCGGTATTGGCTGAGGCTTTTATAGAGCGCCGCAAACGGGCAATGGCACAGCAGGCCGCCCGGGGGTAACCTTCCCGGTGTCTTGACAGTGACTGCTTGCGCTCCGTAAGATCAAGGTGGGGATGTGTGGAAAATTCTCTTCGTAAGTGCCGGAAATACAAGCACTTAATGGCGACGCGCAATTCGTTGCGCGGCCAAGGCTTTGTGAAGAGAACGGAGAACAGCCAAGATGCCCGAAACGCGCCTAAGTCCTCGCGAGCGGCTGGTGTTGACGGCCATTATCGAGCTTTACATCGCGACCGGCGAGCCGGTGGCATCGCAGGCAGTTGCGCACTTCTTCGCCGACCGGGACGGTCTGAGCTCGGCAACCCTGCGCAATGTGATGGCGGCGCTGGGTGAGGCGGGACTGCTGGAGCAGCCGCATACGTCGGCTGGACGCGTTCCCACGGCTGTCGCATTCCGCTACTACGTAGAACAGATCACGCAGCCTGGGCGGGTAGTTGCGGGCCTCGGCGGTACGAACATGACGGGACGCGCGGAATCGCCACTGAGCGAGGCGCGCCGCGGGCAAATTGACGAGAGCTTTACCGGCGTGTCCAGCTCGAATGATTACCTGGAGCGCACTTCGCACGTGCTGGCGCTGATTTCAAGTGGGCTGGGCGTGGCGCTGGCGAGACTCAACCACGGGACAGGTGCTGGAGCATATTCACTTCTCGCGGCTGTCGACAGGGCGCGTGCTGGCGGTGCTGGTGACGCAGGCGGGCACGGTTCAGGATCGCGTGCTGGCGGTGGACCACCAGATGACGACGGTGGATCTGGAAACAGCAGGAACCTATTTGAACGAGAATTTCCGGGGCTGGCCGATTGAGCGGATCCGGGCCGAAGTGGCTCGACGCGCGGAGATGGAGCGTGAAGCTTACCGGGAGCTGCTGACGTCTGTTGAAGAACTATGCCGCAAAGGCGCCTTAGCCGGCGGTGAAAGCAGCGCGACGATTTATGTGGACGGGATTGCAAACCTGATCACGGCCGAACAGGACCGCGAGCGGCTGCGGCAGATGCTGCTGGCGGTGGAGGCCAAGCAGCGGCTGGTGGAGCTGCTGAACGCATACGTGGACGGGCGACAACAGGAAGTGCGCGTCGTGGTGGGCCTGGATGAGGCTTCGCCGGCCATGCAAGACCTGGTGCTGATTGGCGCGCAGGCGCGTCTCGGCGGCGAGAATCTGGGAACGGTGGCGGTGATCGCTCCCACGCGGATTCAGTATCAGGAGATGATCCAGGCGGTAAGCTACATCGCGCGGCTTTCCGAGCGGATTCTGGACGTTCCTACGGCATAGGCGCGGACATTCGGGGGGCGACCGGGCAAAGAAGTCCGGTGAATCCCGGGACCGACGCAGAAGGCTTGCAGCCCGGCGCGAATTGAATCATCCAATAAGAAGATGCTTGAGTGACCTGCCTGAGGAGTGCAATGCAAGTATCGGAATCGTGAAATGCAGGTCCTTCGACTCCGTCCGCAGCGGCGGACTTCGCTCAGGATGACTAGTTGTTGAGGTTGCGAGTTTTCGGAGAAAGTTTTTGGGAGAATGTGCTGAGCTATGTGGAAGCAGAAAACACAATTGACCGAGGTGGACGCCCCGGTGCCTGAAGAACAGGAGGCACGGCTCGATCCATCGACGGAGCTGCCTGCGCCCACGGCCGAGGAAGAAGTTGAATCCGGGCCGGAGCAGGCGGAGGCGGGAGCCGGAGAAGAGACGGCCGGGAAGACGGAGATCGACCAGTTGAAGGCGGAGCGCGACCGGCTGCTGGATCGGCTGGCAAGACTGCAAGCGGAGTTTGAGAACGCGCGCAAACGCGCGGAGCGTGAGCGGGCCGAGTATCGCGAGTATGCGACGGGCAGTGTGGCGGAACAGTTTCTGGGGGTGCTGGACAATCTTGAGCTGGCGCTGAAGGCGAAGGGATCGGCGGAGCAAGTGCGATCGGGCGTGAGCCTGATTGTGAAGCAGATGGAAGAAATTCTGGAGAAGATGCAGGTGAAGGTGGTGCCGACGGTAGGCGAGGCTTTCGATCCGCGGTTTCATGAAGCATTGGGGACGGTGGAACGGGACGACGTACCGGATCAGCACGTGGCAGAAGAAGTTCGCCGGGGATACAAGATCCGCGAACGGCTGCTGCGACCGGCGCTGGTGCGCGTGGCGCACAACGCCAAGCAGGTGGACGAGTGAAGCAGCCACCAGCTTCTAGCCTCCAGCTCCTAGCTTCATCGAGATAGAGCGAGCGGTCGAGGCGGCGCAGATGAACGAAAGAACGGGTGTCTGCTCGTGAAATCGGGGTTTCTTGCAATGCGCCGGGTCACCAACGCACTGAGACAAGCCAGTGGCTGGCAGCTGGAAGCTAGAAGCTGATTAAGAGGACGAATGGGGTCTAATACAAGAGTGAGCAAAGCGGATTACTACGAGGTTCTGGGTGTTTCGCGCGAGTGCACGGATCAGGAACTGAAGAGCGCGTACCGTAAACAGGCGCTGAAGTATCATCCTGATCGCAATCCCGGGGATCATGCAGCCGAAGAAAAGTTCAAAGAGGCCAGCGAAGCCTACCAAGTGCTGTGCGATCCAGATAAGCGCGCGGCCTACGACCGCTTCGGCCATGCCGGCCTGGGCGCCCAGGGATTCAGCGGCAGCCCGTTTGCGGGTGGCGTGGACCTGGGCGATATTTTCGGTGATCTCTTTGGCGAGATGTTCTCAATGGGCGGCGCGCAAGGCGGCGGCGCACGCGGCCAGCGCCAGCAGCGCGGCGACGATCTGCGCTTCGACATGACGATCGATTTCGAAGCCGCGTTTTTTGGCACCGAGAAAGAAGTGAAGATCAGGCGGCTGGAGACCTGCACGGTGTGCAGCGGGCGCGGAAGCGCATCGGGCAAAGGCCCGAGCGTGTGCAGCCATTGCCAGGGCCGCGGGCAACTCCGCTATCAGCAGGGATTCTTCTCCGTGGCGAGGACGTGCGTGGCCTGTGGCGGGACGGGAACGGTGATCAGCGATCCGTGCACGGCGTGCCGCGGCGAGGGGCGCAAGACCGCAGAGGTGAAGCTGAACGTGAAGGTGCCGCCGGGCGTGGAAGAAGGAACGCGCATACGGTACGGCGGCGAAGGCGACGTGGGCCGCGTGGGTGGACCGAAGGGCGACTTGTACGTGATTCTTTCCATCCGGCCGCATGATTACTTTGAGCGCCACGGCTCTGACCTGCATTGCGTGCTGCCGATCAGCTTTCCGCAGGCGGCCATGGGCGCGGAGTTCGAGATTCCCGGAATCGATGGACCGGTGAGCATCAAGATTCCCGAAGGAACGCAGAGCGGCAAAGAGTTGCACGTGCGCGGGCGCGGAGTTCCCTATCTGAATGAGCGAGGCAAGGGCGACCTGATTGTGAAGGTCGTGGTGCAGATTCCGCGCAAGCTGAACCGGGCGCAGCGCGAACTGGTGGCTAAGCTGGCGGAGACCATGAGCGTCGACAACAAGCCGACGTCGCCGGGGTTGATTGAGAAGATGAAGGATTTGTTCAGCTGAAAGAACAGCTTTTAGCGATTAGCCTTTAGCTTCCAGCGCTTCTTTGCGAGAACCAGCGTAAACGCTGGCTTGCGCCGGGCGGTCATAGCCAGTTTGAGAGGAATTGGTGGAACTGAGCACAGTCCGCTTTCGCTGGAGTTCCTGCGCGGCAACTTTCGCGAAGCGAAAGTTGGTGGAGCTGAGCGGGATCGAACCGCTGGCCTCCTCGTTGCGAACGAGGCGCTCTCCCAGCTGAGCTACAGCCCCACGACTTAGATAGTTTACCAGCGCGCGCGAAATCGGGGAAGGACTGCGTGCAGGAAGCGGCTGCCCTACGAAAAAAGGGTTGGGACAGTCTTCCAAATGGGGAGTTCCCGGAATCACGATTGATCTTTGGTTGCCCAACGAATCTAGGGCTTCGGCGATTGGGTCTTAGCGGTCTCGGCCGGTTTGGCGTCGGCCTGCTTGCTCACTTCGAGCACGGCAATTGACATCTCCTGATTGCCGGGGACAAGCTCTAATCCCAGAGTGTCTTTGAGGACGGCGTTGAGGCTGTCAATGTCTGTTCCGGCAACTTTAAACCGCGCGTCGAAGGCACCGTCGATGCCGGTCTCGTTGATTACAGGGTTCTCGATGCCAGTTGCCAGCATATAAGCAAGGTCGTCCATTGTTCCGTTCATTAGGAGATACATGCCGTGCCAGCAGCCTCGCTTCACCTTATGGGTCGAGGCCGATGGGCTGAGCAGTTTCTTGCTCGCGTCGGTCGACCGAAGAATGTACGCGCTCCGGGTAATCGTCTTCGGCTGAATCTGCAAATGCAATGCGGAGAGAACGGCTTGCTGGACGGCCGAATCGATGACGGATTGAGGCACATCTACGAAATTCATGCGGAGGTCGAAGCGACCTTCCGGCAGCGGATCCTTTAGAACATACCGATTCTCAAATGTGTTAAAAGTGTCCGTCAGCAGGCCATCTGCATCGTCTCCCAGAATGTCGGAGCCGGTGGGCGGATGATTGACCCGGGACGTTTTTGCATCGGGGGCTGATTTGCTGACGGAGACAGCAAACAAAGGAGGCGATGCGGCATCTGGTGCGAATTCCCCGCTGGATGTGACGATCTCCGGCACAGGCTTGAATATCACGCTTTTTCCATCCGCGACAGCCCGCAGATCACCGGCGCTCACCGAATCGATCTCAGTTACAGCGACGATTTCCCCACTTCCATCGACAATGACGGTAGTTGGCCTTGACGTTACCCCGTACCATGCGAAGACCCCGCCTGACGTGTCGGTGCCGACCCACCCGGCCGTCTTCTTCCTGGCAAGAAAGGTCCGTATGGCGTTCGGGTCTTCGTCATCTATGGAGATGAACTGGAATCGCGCCGGGTCAAGCGACTCCACAAGTTGATTGAGATGCGGAAGGCTGGCCACACACGGAGAACACCATGTGGCCCAGAACTCCAGCACGACGACCTTGCCTTTGAGGCTCGCCCAGTTGGTCCGCGATCCTGCAGGAGCTTGCAGGAGTTGCACAGGATCGAGCGGCGGAGCGGGCGTGCCTTTTTCGGGAAGCGCCGAGAGCGAAAGTGGCGCAACGAGTAGCGCCGCAAGCGCGACTGCGCCGGCGCGCAAGACTAAGCACGAATTTGTGTGTCGAGAGAGTAGGCGCATGTGTCCCTCGCGCAGAGAAAACAACATCGATCATACGCGCAAGGAGGCGGCGCGCGGCTCGATCAATTGACGATCTTGCCGCTCGCGGAACCTAGAGCTGATTCATGTTGGCCAGGAACTCGGCGTTGTTGCGGACCTTTTCGAGGCGGCTGATCAAAAGCTCCATGGCTTCGACGGGCGAGAGCGGGTTGAGCACGCGGCGAAGAATGAAGACGCGCTGCAGATCTTCTTTGGGAATGAGCAGCTCTTCCTTACGCGTGCCGCTGCGCTGAATGTCGATGGCCGGGAAGACGCGCTTGTCGACCAGTTTGCGGTCGAGAATGATTTCCATGTTGCCGGTGCCCTTGAACTCTTCGAAGATAACTTCGTCCATGCGGGATCCGGTATCAACGAGGGCAGTGGCGATGATGGTGAGCGAGCCGCCTTCTTCGATGTTGCGGGCCGCGCCGAAGAAGCGCTTGGGGCGCTGGAGGGCGTTGGAGTCGACGCCGCCGGAGAGGACTTTGCCGGAGGGCGGGACGATGGTGTTGTAGGCGCGGGCGAGACGGGTGATGGAGTCGAGGAGAATGACGACGTCGCGCTTGTGCTCGACGAGGCGCTTGGCCTTCTCGATGACCATTTCGGCTACCTGGACGTGGCGGGCGGCGGGCTCGTCGAAGGTGGAGCTGATGACTTCGCCCTTCACCGAGCGCTGCATGTCGGTGACTTCCTCAGGGCGCTCGTCGATCAGTAAAACGATGAGCACGACTTCGGGGTGATTCGTTGTAACAGAATTTGCGATCGACTGGAGCAGCATGGTTTTGCCGGTACGGGGCGGCGCGACGATGAGACCGCGCTGGCCCTTGCCCACGGGCGTCAGGAGATCCATGACGCGGCCGCTGACGCCTTCGCGCGTGGTCTCCATCTTGATGCGCTCCTGCGGATAGAGAGGCGTGAGGTTGTCAAAGAGAATCTTGTTTCGCGTCTCTTCAGGCGACTCGAAGTTGATGGCCTCAATCTTGACGAGGGCGAAATACTTCTCGCCTTCGTGGGGCGGGCGGACGTTGCCGCTGATGGAGTCGCCGGTTTTAAGATCGAACTTGCGAATCTGCGACGGCGACACGTAAATATCGTCGGGACCGGGCAAGTAGTTGTAGTCGGGCGAGCGGAGGAAGCCGTAGCCGTCGGGGAGAATCTCAAGGACTCCCTCGGCGAAGATGTGGCCTTCTTTTTCGCTCTGCGCCTGGAGGATCTTGAAGATAAGATCCTGCTTGCGAAGGCCGCTGGTCCCAGGAATTTCAAGGGTACGGGCGATGCGGCTCAATTCGGTGATGTTCTTTTCTTTCAGTTCTGCGATGGTCATGTTTACCTGCGAATGGACGGGATGTGTGGGAGGGGTGCGGAGCGGGAAGTGCTCCTGAGGAAAGTACCGTGCGGATTAGAACAGATTCAGCCGGCGCGGGGTAACTTTAAATCGTCCTCCAACTCAATTGGAGTTGCAGAGCACCGGAAAACAGATTTGGCCTCACTTGGAATGGAACAGTTCCGAGAATTCTGTTGGCTAAGCGCTCAATGCGGCGCAGGCACCGTCAGGCTGCACGGCGCCTTTCAACCGGGTGGACCGCGGGTGCCTCTTCGGGCATCTCCGCTTCAGGGTTTGCCACTTCAAAACGGCACAAAACTTCGTTTGTGGTATCTTGCAGCCGTGTATTCGGCTTGTGGAGCTTACGGGTAGCCTTGCTGGCCAGCGTACAAAGCTGGTAGCGATTGGAAACATGAGAAAGTGCCTTAAAAACGAGGTCGGAACGCATTGTCTATCTCCTTCTTTTTTAAAGTTGCTGCACCGGAAATAGCCGATGACCCGCCAGCACAGCACAGGGGAAGCCAATACAAGCAAAACAAGATTGAGGGCTACCCCAAATTGCAACTTACCCATCTTAGACGCACTTTGCCTGCCCACAGTTCAAAAACATTTGGGGCCGGTGCGAGCTATGAAATGGGTGCCATACCGTATCGGATCTGCAGTTTGCGCTGCCAGACACCCGGGCGCCTATCTGGCCGTTCCCAGCGCTGCCGAAAACGCGGCAGAGGCATCAACTGAGCCTTCTCTCAAAGGTTTGATGCTGGAATTGGCTGATGGGCACACCCGATCGCAATGCGCGACCTGCCCTCTATGGATGGCTATGTTCGAGAGTATATGCAAGGCGGACTGCGGTCAATAGTTATTTCGGGTCAATTGCGGTGAATTGTCGAACGTTTACCGAGGTGACCGAGGGCCTGCCTGCCGCCCGGTGGACAACCGTTTAAATGATTGATTATAAGCGTCTTGCTTGAAGATAGAACCCGCGGCCATGAGAGCAATCGGTTCTGTTCACTTTTGAGCAGACGCAGAAGGCACAAGAAGGAAGAACCTTCCCAGTCAATCAGGGGTTGGGGTGCTGTGGACTATCGGGCGATCGGCGGCGTTACGGGGGAGTCGTTCCAGGGCCTTCCGTCGGGGTCGCTCATGAGCGCATGGCCGCTTTCGTCGTTGCCGGGGAGCCAGGGACGCCGGGTGCGACCTTGGCTGGTCGCAATTTCATCGAGGCGGAAGACGCCAACAAGGACCATGCCCACAATCGGTGCGGCGAGAAGAAACGCCTCCCAGCCGGATTGAAGTGCCATACCGTGCACATGCGCCTCCCCGCGATCAAGACCGCGGACGTGAGATGAATCTTAGCCCGGATATCGGCCGAGCAGATGCGGCTGCGCTTCGATTTTGATTCCAAGGTAATGACACAGATGGGGGAGTGAAAGAGTGAAGAAGTGAAGGATCAATGTTATGCCCAATAGGTGCGGTCGAGGGTCCGATATTGGATCGCTTCGGCGAGGTGGGCGACGGAGAGGCTTTCGGTCCCTTCAAGGTCGGCGATGGTGCGAGCAACTTTGAGGATGCGATCGTGGGCGCGGGCAGTAAGACCCTGCTGCTGCATGGCGCGTTCGAGGAGGCGTTCGGCCTCGGGGCTCAAATCGCAGTACACGCGAATCTGGCGCGTGGTCATTTGGGCATTGGCGTAGATTTTTTCTTTGTGCTCTTTGAAGCGCTGGCGTTGACGCGCCCTTGCAGCCATGACGCGGGTGCGAATGTGGGCTGAACCTTCGGCTGCCGCGCCACCGCGCAGCTCCTTATATTGAACGGCCGGAACCTCGATGTGGATGTCGATGCGGTCAAGCAAGGGCCCTGAGATTTTGGCGACGTAACGCTGAATCATGGGCAGAGTGCAGGTGCACTCGCGCGACTTGTCATTGAAGTAGCCGCAAGGACAGGGATTCATGGCGGCGGCGAGCATGAAGCGCGCGGGAAAGCTCAGAGTCATGGAGGCGCGCGCGATGGTCACGGTGTGATCCTCAAGCGGCTGGCGCATGACTTCGAGAACGTTGCGAGGAAACTCAGGGAATTCGTCAAGAAAAAGAAGGCCGTTGTGCGCAAGCGAGACCTCGCCGGGACGCGGCACCATGCCGCCGCCGATGAGGCCTGCGTCAGAGATGGTGTGGTGCGGCGAGCGGAAGGGCCGCTGCGTGACCAGGCCTGCGCCGGCTTCGAGCACTCCGGCGACGGAGTGAATCTTGGTGGTTTCAAGCGCTTCCTCGAAGGTGAGCGGGGCCAGGATCGAGGGCAGGCGCTTGGCGAGCATGGTTTTGCCGGAGCCTGGCGGACCGATCATGAGAATGTTGTGGCTGCCGGCGGCGGCCACTTCAAGGGCGCGCTTGGCGGTTTGCTGGCCGCGGACATCGCGAAAGTCTACGGAGAATTCCTCGAGCTTGCCCAGGAGATCCTGGGTGACGACGCGATAGGGCTCGCGCTGGATGACGCCTACGACTGAAGTGTTGAGCAGATCGAGCACATCGAGAAGCGAGGAGACGGGATAGACGTTGACGCCCTCGACGACCGCGGCTTCAGCGGCGTTGGCGGCGGGCAAAATCAGGTTGGCGATTCCTTTTTCGCGGGCCATGATGGCGACGGGCAACATGCCGGGGATGGGGCGCACGCCGCCGTCGAGGCCGAGCTCGCCGACCATGAGAAAACGGCTGAGGTCGTTGGAGTGCAAGGCACCATAGGCTCCAGAATGCTTACGGCGATGGGCAGATCGAAGCCGGAGCCTTCTTTCTTGAGATCGGCAGGCGCGAGGTTGATGGTAATGAAGGTAGGCGGAATGGTGTAGCCGGAGTTCTTGATGGCGGCGCGGACGCGGTCGCGGCTTTCACGAACGGCGGCGTCGGGCAGGCCTACGGTGTGAAAGTGGTCTTCATTCATGACCACACCGCTGTAGTCGACCTCAACCTCGATGAGGTTGGCGTCAATGCCGTACACGGCCGCACTAAGAGCCTTGAAGAGCATGGAGGAGGGCTGCGGAGGGAGTGTAGCAAAGCGCAGGCGCCCCTGATCTGTGAGCTAAAGCACAGGAGATGCTGAACCATGGGACTCGTCCATGCACCGGCGCGTTTGCTGCCAGACTTCCAGGCGGGGAATAATCGCTTGAATCAACCCCTATCGATCCGGACAAAATCTGATGCGGGACGACCAAGCCACTGCGGAATCAGCATGGCACGCGGAAAGCCGATTAGTGGGCCGCTGGCGAGGTTTCGGAGCATGGATTCGGTGAATCCCGGGAGTTCGGCAGCAACTTGCTTCCAGCTCAAGCCGCGCATGTTGCGTTCGGCGTCAAGCGCGACGTGCATGGCCTGGGTATCAAACCGAAGAATGCGAGATTGGCCGGGTTCGGGCAGCGGCGCATGGGTAGACGAAGTTTGGGACCTGCCCACGAGAAAGCTCTCTGGACTGCGGCCCAGCCAACGAAGAACCTGAAGCACGACTCCGCTGGTGACTGAAGACTTTTGGTGCATGCAGCGAAGAGTGCCCACGCTGATGGGAATGGAAGGGGTACCTTCAAACGGTTTGTTGATTTCGGCGGTCAATGCCGCCCAAGTCAACCCGCGGGAGCGACGAGCTTCGTCGAGAGCTCGCTGCAGAGCCTGCATATCAAAAGGACGAAGGTGATTCATGCCGGGTCGGCGGGGAAAGAACCGATAGCTGCGCCGGGGGCGACGTTCTGGCCGGCGAGAACAATGGCGTGACTGGCGATGTGGGCGCCGTCGCCGATGACGGTGGGCTGAAGGCGAATCTTTTCATAGTCCGCGGCATCGTGCCAGAAGGAGTAAACGCGCGCGTACGATCCAATGATGGCGTTCTTGCCGATTTTGATGCCACCGCGATCGTTGATGAGAGCGCGCTGGCGGATGACGGCTCCATCGCCGATGGAGAGGTTGTATCCGTATGTAAGGTCGACGCCGTGATAAATTTTGACGCCCGCGCCGAGATGCTCAAAGATGTGGCGGCCGAGCATGCAGCGAAAACGCAGGCCGAGCCAGTGATTGAGGCCGAGCGGCGAGCGGTCGAACATCTGCCAGAACCAGAGCAGTGGCTTGCGCCGCAGGAAGCGATCTCGATCGACCTCAGGGAAGTGTTCGGCTTCCAGCGTGACGTTCATTGGATCAAGGGAGAGACTGACTACGTTGCCCGGCAACTCTGAAGTAAGCGTGAGATTGAGTTTGCCGCCGTGTGGCCGGCCGAGATAGATCTGCGTCAACTGATCACGCACGATTTCGCTGCGGCGCTCCATCGAGCTATGGCGCAGAAACTCCTCGTCAAGAAAGCGAATCCAGCGGCGATAGATTTCTTCGGCTTCGGCAGCGGGATGGGGAACGACGATCTCCGAGGTTGCCATATGCCATTGACGATAAATGAGGAAGTAGGGATTAGGAAACAGATCGCCGAAAAGCAGGTGGAGAAGCAAGACTCGGTTTGTAGCAGTACTGTCATCCCGAGCGAGGGCGCCGCCGTGACCGAGCCGAGGGATGACAGTCCTTTGAGTATCGGTCAAAAAGCGCAGGCGAGGACGCCCGCGCGACAGCCGGTCTGGAGACCGGCGCTACATTTTGCCGGTCGTTAAGAACGGCGAACTATGAACTGAGAACTGTCTTTACCGTTTGCCCTGGACGGTTTTGGGGTTGGAGCCGAGCTTTTTAGCGGCGCGGCGGTCGGCGATGGCATGCATCTCTTTGCCCCAATGCGAACGGTTGATGCCGAACTGCATGCCCAGCATCATGATGTTGCCCGTTCCCCAGTAAAGTGCCAATCCTGAGGCGTAGTGCCAGAGCATAAAGCCGAAGAGGACCGGCATCATGAAGGCCATCATGCGGCGTTGGGCGGGGTCCATGCCCGGCGAGGGCGTCATGTACTGCGTGAGGAACATGCTGATGATGATGAAGATGGGCAAAATATGCGTTGGATCCGGCTGCGACAGGTCGGGTAGCCAGAGCCAGTGCGCCTGGCGCAACTCGACTGTGTACTCCAACACGCGGAAGTAGGGCCACAAGAGCAGCATGGGCACGAGCATGGGCAGGCAGTTGCCGTACATGTTGATGTTTTCTGCTTTATAAAGCGCCATCATCTCGGCGTTCATATCGGCTCGCTTGGGATCGGTGGCCTTGAGATTCGCGTAACGCTTCTTGATGGCGTCAACCTTGGGCTGAATGCGCATCATCTTGAGCGACGACTTGGTCATCATCAAGCGCGTGGGCAGGAGCGTGAGGTTGAAGATGACCGTGGACAGGATGATGGCCCAGCCCCAGTTGCCGATGCCGTGCTCGACCATGAAGCGAAGCAAGAGATAGAGAGGCTTAGCGACGACAGTCATCCAGCCGTACTGGATGAGCGGCTCGAGACTGGGCCCGTCGGCTTTGCCGTCCGCGCCAATTGCGTGGATGGATTTGAGCACATCGGTGGCCTTGGGGCCAGCAAACAGGCGCAGGTGCGTGTCGCCGCTTGTGTCACCGACAGCCAGGCCAAGCACATCAATGGAGACTTTTTTGCTGTTCGGATCCGTCGCATCGCTGGGTATCTGGATTGCATTGTGCAGCGTGACCACGGTGGTTCGATCAGGCGCGTCGGGCAGAAAAACCGAGGCGAAGTAAAGATCCATGTCAGCGGCGTACTGGTAGGGCGCATCGAGCGTGTTGTTGCCGCTCACTTTCGCCGCCGCCTGCGTGTCCTGCTTGTCGTTGATCGACCAGGCGAAGAAGGAAGGAGTGCGCGTCTGGGACGGCAACATCCCTGTCTGCTGCAGTTCCTGCATGTCGCCGAGGCCGGCGGGCCACGAGACAAGAGCGCGGACTGGAACGCCGTTCTGCTTTACTTCAGCAGCGATGCCGATGACGTAGGTCGAGTTGAAGCTGAAAGACTTTACGACGTCGAGTCCGTTGGACGCGTAGTGGAAAGTGATGGAGGCGGGCGCAAGGATGCTCCCGGTTGCAGTTGGCTGGGCTCCCGAGACCGAAACCTGATAGAGGGCCTGATTGAGCTCGGATGTAAGCGCCGGATCGTAGGTAAATAGCGAGAGGGGCATGCCGAAGCGCGCGGCAGCCTGAGGCTGAACCAGGTCGAGGGGCTTGCCTGCCGAGTCAAAGTATTTCTTCAGGATCCAGTGCTGGACCTGCGCGCCACGGTTGGTGAACTGGATCTTGAAGAGCTCGTTTTCGACCGTGGTGGTGGTGACGATGGAAGCGGCAATTTGCGGCGTGGCGCTGGAAGGCTTTGCTGTGGGGGCAGTTGGAACTGGACCCTGAGCAGCTTGTGGTGCCGGCGCGGCGGTCTGCGTTTGCGTGGCAGCGGGCGGCTCGTCTTGCGGCTTGGGCTTGGCGAAGAAGTACTGGTAGCCAAGGAAAGCGGCGAGGACAATGAGCATCATGGCCATGGTGGAGCGCATGTCGCCGCCACCACCACCACCGGCGCCCTGCGATTGCAAATTGGGATTGTGAACTTCGGGCAAAGGAATCTTCCTGTCGTCTTGAGAGGGCAGCCCGCAGGGCAGCCTCTCTACCTATGGTAACGGTTCGTGGGGGTAAACGGTTCCGGAGCGATGGTTTGAGGGCTGACCAAGGACGGGTGAAGCCGGCTTTTGCGCGGCGGGCGGGACGGGATCGAATCCTCCGGGCGTGAATGGATGGCAGCGCAGGAGTCTCCATGCGGCCAGGGCAGAGCCCCGCAGCGGACCATGCGTCGCGATCGCAACCGCGGCGTACTCAGAACAAGTGGGCAGAAATTTGCAGCCGCCCGGGTGGAGCGAATGCAGCGCCGGAGAAAGCCAGCGCTTGTAAAAAGCGAGCAGTGCAAGCAAGATGCGCGTCATGATGCGGACGGCCCCGGGATTACAGAACCGGCAAGTTTTGCCGCACGTGCCGGCTCAGTCGAAACCTGTTCACGGGCCTGTTCAAGGATACGCATAACCTCCCGCTCAAGTTGCGCGAAATCGATGGAGAGCACGATACGGCGCGGGTGAAGGATGAGATCGAAGCCCGCGGGCAAGAGATCAACGTGGCGGCGGAGAGCCTCGCGCATGCGGCGCTTGATGCGGTTGCGCTCGTGCGCCTTGCCGATGACTTTGCCGACAGTGAGTCCAACGCGCGCCGCGGCCGGAGCAGCTGCGCCCTCACCGGTTTGCGGGGCGAGGAACCAGCTCATTGAAGCAGACTGGCGCTTGCGGGCTGCTGCGTAGGCGCGCACGTAGTCGGCGTGCTTGCGCAGGCGCGAATTGGCCAGAGTTTTGGATTGGCCAGGCTTGGAAGCTGAACTCATGGAGCGGGATCGAGCCAAACGGCTGAGCTGCGCGGCGGTTTCCAGTTCAATCGACACAGCTCTCGAATCAGGGATTGACCGGGGAATCAATCGCGATGCGCGGGGCTGACGGAAACACGCTTGCGGCCGGCGGCGCGGCGGCGGCTGAGCACGGCGGCGCCGGCATTGGTCTTCATGCGCGACCTGAAGCCGTGCGTTTTCGCGCGGTGGCGGCGGTTGGGTTGAAAGGTACGTTTGGGCATGGTGACCCGCTCCTGTTCTCAAAAGAGAATCTGTTGTTTAGCAACTGTTTCAGTATATCTCAGGCGAAATTTGGATGCCACCCAAGCACCGGTCTCATCGACCATCGCTGTCAACTCGCTGGATTCATGGGACTCGCTTGATGTTGGGTCGAATCATTTCGCATCTCGCAAGAGGAATTTACGAGACCGGTCTGCGGCGCTTTCACGATGTGGCAAGGGAGTGACGAGATTCGTCGTATGCTCAGAAGAGTGCCGCAGAAATGAAGTGAAGGGCACGCGGTGAGAGCGACACTTCAGTAATGCAGGTAACCTTGGAGCGAACTTTCACCATCCTTGGTGCAACTCAAAGAGATCGCAGAAAACTTATGTGAATAGGGCATTGCAACGCTCTCGGTTTGTGCTACTATCGGGACCGTTCCTGAAATTTCATGTGAAATCTTCGTATGAAATTTCGCAATTTCTGCGTATCTGATTTTAGTCAACGGCCTCGGCTTTGAATCCTTCGAGGCGGACCAGAAGTAGACAGGTAACCGGTCATCTCAACGAGAGCCCAAAGGACGTTGCTTTGCGCCTTGAAAAAGCCGTTGCCTGCAAGATAACAACGAACCGCGCGGCGCAACGCCGGCGGAATCAGCAAGGATTGTACGATGGCATTTGCGACTACGCCGACCTCGGCACTCAATCCCTGGCTCCAGATTCTCGCAGCACTCGAGAAGAAGGTTATCCGGCAATCGTTCGAGACCTGGCTTAAGCCGACTCGATTCAGCCACGCCTCGGGGCGCAAGCTGTATGTGCGCGTGCCGTCGCCGGAATTTCAGCACATCGGCGACAAGTATGGCGATCTGATTCAGGAAGCGATCGATCTGCAGTCGCTCGACTTCGACGATGTATGTTTTGTGACCGCGGAAGAGGATCCGTCGATTCCTCCGCAGCGCAGGGATGGTGGATTCGGCCCGGTGCCGTCACATGCGCCCACGGCGCCGCCCGCCAATTCGACGCGGACGCCCGAACAAGGCCGCTTTGATTGGTCGACCGCTGCGCAGCTCAACCAGCGCTACACGTTCGACAACTTCGTGATAGGAAACGGGAATCAGTTTGCGCGCGCCGCGGCCCTGGCCGTGGCAGAACGACCGTCGCGTGCCTACAATCCGCTCTTTCTGTATGGCGGCGTGGGGATGGGCAAAACGCACCTGATGCACGCGATCGGGCATGAAGTAAAGCGTAGGCAGCCGGCGGCGAGCATCTGCTACGTTTCGGCGGAGAAATTTACCAACGAGATGATCAACTCCATCCGCAACGATCGCATGACCAGCTTCCGTGACCGTTTCCGCACGGTGGAGGTGCTGCTGATCGACGATATTCAGTTCATCTCACAGAAGGAACGCACGCAGGAAGAGTTCTTTCACACCTTCAACGCGCTGCACGAGAACATGAAGCAGGTGGTGATTGCTTCAGACCGGCCTCCGAAAGAGCTCACGGAAATTGAGGAGCGGCTGCGCTCGCGTTTCGAGTGGGGACTGATTGCGGATATCCAGCCGCCCGATCTCGAAACCAAGGTGGCCATTCTCCTGAAGAAGGCGGAAAGCGAACAGGCGCAACTGCCGACGGATGTGGCGCTGTTTGTGGCTTCCAATGTGCGGACGAACGTGCGCGAGCTTGAAGGCGCGCTGGTGCGGCTGATTGCGTGGTGCCAATTGAACCGCATGGATATTTCGCTGGCGGCTGCGCAACAGTGCCTGAAGCAGTTTATCGATATGCAGGTGCGCAAGATCACCATTGAGGCGATCCAGCGCGCCGTCGCGGAGCAGTTTGGCATGCGCGTTGCGGACCTGAAGCAGAAGAACAACTCGCGCAATGTTGTTGTGCCGCGGCAGATTGCGATGTACCTGGCCAAGCAGATGACGGAAGCGAGTTTGCCGGAGATCGGACGCCAGTTCGGCAACAAGCATCACACAACCGTGATGCACTCGATTGGCAAGATCGACGAGCAGCGCCGGACGGACAAGGACCTGCATCGTACCCTGACCAAGCTGCAGGATGTGCTGAGCTGCTAAAGACAGGGAATAGGGAATAGGAACGGGGAATAGAAAAACAGAGCCGCCCGAGGTGGGCGGCTCTGTTATTTTGCGATAGACTTCCTGCGATAGAGAGCGCCGGGATCTGCTGCGAGCATTCACGCATCCTAGCGGAAAAAGAGGCATCCAAAAACCCATGGAATATCGATTGCTTGGAGGCTCCGGCCTTATAGTTTCCGCATTGAGTTTTGGAACCGCGACGTTTGGCGGATCCAACGAATTTTTCAAAGGCTTCGGTTCGACAGAAGTTGAAGAAGCGCGGCGGATGATCGACATCTGCTTCGAGGCCGGCGTCAACCTGTTCGACACGGCTGACGGGTATTCGGAAGGCCGGTCGGAGGAGATTTTAGGCAAGGCTCTTGAGGGCAAGCGAGACAAAGCGTTGATTTCAACCAAGGCAGGTTTTGGAACCGGGCCGGGACCGAACGAGGAGGGGTCGTCTCGCTACCATCTGCGGAACGCGCTTGAGGCCAGCCTGCGGCGGCTGGGCACCGACTATATCGACATCTATCATCTGCACTGCTTTGACGCGCTCACACCGATTGAAGAAACCCAGGACACGCTGAACAACCTTGTTCGCGAGGGCAAGGTTCGCTACATCGCGTGCTCGAATTTCTCGGGATGGCACCTGATGAAGTCGCTGGCCGTTGCGGACCAATATGGATGGACGCGCTTCGTGGCGCACCAGGTGTATTACTCGCTGGTTGGCCGCGAGTACGAGTGGGAGTTGATGCCGCTGGCGCTTGCCGAAAAAGTCGGGGCCCTCGTCTGGAGCCCGCTGGGGTGGGGGCGGCTAACGGGGAAGATCCGGCGGGGCAAGCCGCTGCCGAAAGTAAGCCGATTGCACACGATCGCCGCCGAGGGACCGCAGATTCCGGACGTGTATGTTTATGGCGTCGTGGATGCGCTCGACAAAGTCGCGGCCGAAACCGGCAAGACGGTTCCGCAGGTGGCGTTGAACTGGCTCTTGCAGCGTCCGACGATTTCCTCGGTGATTGTAGGCGCGCGGAACGAGGAGCAGTTGCGGCAGAATCTGGCCGCCGAGGGGTGGAAGCTGAGCGCTGAGCAGATTGCTGCATTGGATAAGGCAAGCGATCGCGAGCCGGTTTATCCCTACTGGCACCAGAGGAAGTTTTTCGCGGGGAGGAATCCGCTGCCGGTGTAAGAGACAGTTCACGGTTCGCAGTTCATAGTTCTCAGTTGAGCGGCGTCAGAGCTCACCTTGGTGGTGGAGCGCGAGCTTTCCGGTTGAGGGATGCCGATGGCGCTTGACGACGTTGTGGCCAATGAGCCATCCGAGGGCGCCTCCGACGAGAACATCGGCGGGGAAGTGATCCTGGCCGAGGACGCGTGTGAGTCCGACTCCAGTGGCACCGGTATAAAGCAAAACCTGAGCCCATCGGGACGGATATTCTTCAGCTAGAGCGGAAGCGGCTGAAAAGGCGATCAGTGTATGAGAAGAGGGAAACGCGGAGTCGACGCCCGCGATCGCCTGAAAGAAGCTTCCTCTGGCTTTGTCCTGGTAGGGGCGCTCTTGCCAGGTGATCAGCTTCAAGGCCTGCTCCACAACCACGCCATCGACCATCGCCTCGCCGGTAAGGATGCCGGATTCGCGCGCGTGGTCGTTCTGCTCGAAATGGCCGAACCCATACAACACAACCGGGGTCGCAACCAGGCTGTAAACCATCACGTTCGAAGCATTGATGCTGGCCTGGTTGAAGCTGGGATTATTGGAGACCACCTGCGTCATGACGTAGTGATCGGTGCCGAGGGCGACTCCGGTGGCAGCGGCGAGCGGGATGATCCACTTGAGGTCGCGCGTGCGCAGACGCGCGGGACTTGTCCAGATGGCACCCTGATCCTCAAAAAAATTGCGCGGCACCCTGCCGATCGTCACTTCGTCGTGCGAAGACAGATGCGGGGATGGCGCATCGGGTAGCGAAGACGGGTTCGGAATGTTTGTCCGGGGGGCGTTTGGCGCAGCCGCGGTTTGCGCTTGAACGCAAGCGCTGATGGCGAGAATCAGAGTTGCGAGAAACGGTGTGAGGGACAACTTGCCGTGGCCTGCGGTGGTTGAGTATCTTCGCTTCCCGCCCTAACAAGTTAGGACGGGGCACCACATGCCGTGATGGGTTGGGAGCGCAATGGCAATTTGGATGGGGAACGATTGCGTAATCTTGCATGAAGTCAAAGATGACAACGGGCGGAGCCGGGCTGTTTACTATCCGACTATTTCAAACAGGCAAATGTCAACGAAATTGGACAGATTCCCGCGATGAAACGCGCGAATATGACGATGAGTTCATTTTCAGGGCGGAGTTTCGGGGAGTGAATCGGAACTGAGTCTGTCAGATGGTCTGCGGGGGATTCTTCAGGTAGATTTCGACGTAATCGAGATAATTCTGCGCGTACTCGCGAATGAGGTCACGATCCTTATCGGTGATCTCGCGGCGCAGCTTGGCGGGAACGCCTGCCCAGAGGGTGCGCGGCGGAACGACGGTGTGCTCGGGAACGACGGAGCCGGCGGCGATGATGCAACCTTCGCCGATGCGGCAATTGTTCAGGACGCGAGATCCCATCCCGATGACGCACATATCCTCGACCACGCAACCATGGACGGTAGCGTTGTGGCCGATGGTGACCCAGTCGCCCACGATGACGGGATAGAGGTTACGCTGGCCATGGAGCACGGAGCAATCCTGGACGTTGGAGTTGGAACCGACACGAATGGAGTTGACGTCGCCGCGCAGGACGGCGTTCATCCACACGGAAGAGCGCTCACCGAGCTCGACATCGCCGAGGATTTGGGCGGAGGGGTCAATGTAGCAACTGGCTGGAATCCTGGGCGAGTGGCCCTGGTAGCTTCGGAGCATGGGAACCTCTGCGATGGCCTTTCCTGGCAAGTTTAACCGGGGCTGCCGAGGGGTTGGGGCGATTGGCGGCGTCGTTGCTCCGCAGTCAGTTTCGTTGCCGAACGGGCAAACAGCGGAAACTTATAAGAAATATGAGACTGGCCGCCGCCCCAAACCTCGCGTATGATTATAGGAGCCTTACAGGCAGGTTTGGAGGTGTTACCCTTTGGCGGAGGTTCGCGTACAGGAAGGCGAGCCGCTGGAAAATGCTTTGCGCCGATTCAAGCGGAAGGTGCAGCAGGAGGACATCATCAAGGAAGTGAAGCGTCACTCCTACTACCTGAAGCCCGGCGAGAAGAAACGCGTCAAGGCAGCTTTGGCGCGCAAGCGGAATCGCAAAAAGGCTCGAAAAGAGCAGGACTGAAATCATCAACCGCCGCGGGAAGCACGGTTCCGATAGCCTTCGATGGAAGCAAAACGAGGGCCGCTAAGAAGACCAGCGAGAAAAGGAACGGCAACCGCGGCGTCGCAATTTGCTCGAACGCTTCTCCAGTTTCTGTCGGCTGTTCGACTTGGGAATCCTCTGGCATTTATCCCGTGAATCAGTTCTGGGACAGCTTGCCGCGACCCCTTCAGAAACAGAGAAACGCGAAAGATTACTGACCACGTGTTCAGCGTGGGCAGTGTAAGTTGCCCGCACATGCGGGCAAGGTTTGAACACCGCCCTGCTTTTGGTGCGGTCCGGGCCCTTGTTATGCACGACGAACAATAAAGGGAACCGGAACCGGCAGATTCAGCAGAGACGTGGCCGATTTCGGTGGAATTCCCTGTGAGGGAAGCCGGCCATGGAATTCACCGATCGAGTGCTGAAATGCGTTGACTGCGGCGCCGAATTTGTTTTCACTGCAGGCGAGCAGCTCTTCTTCCACGATAAGCAATTCAAGAATGACCCCAAGCATTGCAAGCAGTGCAAGGCGAAGCGTGCTCGAGGAAGCCAACGCGTGCGGCCCGAGACGCGGACCACGTGCTCGGAATGCGGCACAGAGACGACAGTTCCATTCAAGCCGACGCAAGGCAGGCCTGTGCTCTGCCGGTCTTGCTTTCAGAAGCAACAAGCAATGCCGCCGCCTCCGCCGTCGCCGCCACCACAAGCTACGCCAGCGCAGGACTAAAGAGCAGGTCGCCTCGGAAGTCCGAGGGGAAGCCGGCGTTGCGCACCAGCGTGGCGAGTTGCGCCCAGTGGCGCTGGCTGTGAAAGAGCGCGTGCGCTGCGATCTTTCTGCGCGAGACGGAGCGCTGCTCCGGTGGGATCCAGTCAAATTTGAGAATGTAAGGATCGCTCCAGGTTTGTTCCGGCGCGGCGAGAAGCTGTTTATAGATTGCGATCGCCTGGGTATGGAGATTGAAGAGGGCATCAAGCGGGCCGGAAGGGATTTTTTCTCGCGCCGTTTCTTCGATTCCAGCCAGACGCTGGGCCCAGCGCAACTCCGCGCCCCAGATGTGGCGCACAAACTCCTGAACGTTGCTCGCGCCACCGATGCCGCAGGGAAGATCGAGGAGATTGGGGTTGGCGTCGAGGTGAGCTTTCCAATACGCGGAAGCCTGGTCGTTCCAGGCGAGCATCTCTTCGAAGCTGATTCCTACGCTCATGATGATCTCTCCGTGGGTCGTGGGTCGTGGGTCGTGGGTCGTGGGTCGTGGGTCGTGGGTCGTGATTCGCGCCCGTCAAGAATCTATTTTTTAGTTCCAAGGGCTCGATGCCCTATGTCGCGGCGGTAATACATTCCTTCAAAGGAGATCTCGGCCAGGGCTTGATAGGCGCGGGCCAGCGCCTGATCGAGCGAGTCGGCCGCGGCGGTGACACCGAGAACGCGCCCGCCCGCTGTGACGATTTGGCCGCCCACCTGCGCCGTGCCTGCGTGAAAGATCTGGACGCCTGGAACCTGGGCTGCCGCCGCGAGTCCGGAGATGGGGAAGCCGTTTTTGTAGCTGCCGGGATAACCGCCGGAACTGATGACAACGCAGGCAGAGGCGCCGGAAGCCCAGTGCAGCGGCGTGTCGGCAAGTCTGCCGTCCACGCAGGCCTCGAGGGCGTCGACGAGATCGCTTTCGAGGCGAACGAGGATAGCCTGCGTCTCCGGATCGCCGAATCGGGCGTTGAACTCGAGCACCTGCGGTCCGCGCGCAGTCATCATGAGACCGCAATAGAGGACGCCGGCAAATGGAGTCTCCTCTGCGGCCATGCCTTCGATGGTGGGAATGGCGATGTGGTGCAGAATCCATTCGGACATGGCGGGATCGAGGAGCGAATCGGTAGAGTAGACGCCCATGCCGCCAGTGTTGGGGCCGGTGTCGCCTTCGCCGATGCGCTTGTGATCCTGTGCGGGAACGAGCGGCGTTACGTGCTTGCCATCACTGAAGCAGAGGAAGCTGACTTCGTCGCCGGTGATGAATTCCTCGATGACGACCTGCTGTTCAGATGAACCAAGAAGCGCGCCAGTGAAGAGGCCTTGCGCAGCTTCTACCGCTGTGGCGCGCGAATCGCAGATGATGACGCCCTTGCCCGCGGCGAGGCCATCGGCTTTGACCACGATGGGCGGATGAAAAATCTCGACGGCCTTTTCGACTTCAGCAGCCGAGGCGCAGACGGCGTAGTTGGGCGTGGGAATGTTGTGGCGCTGGAGAAAGCGCTTGGCGAAGCCCTTGCTGGATTCGAGCATGGCCGCGGCGCGCGTGGGGCCGAAGACACGCAGGCCGCGCAGCTGAAGCTCGTCGACGACACCGAGTGAAAGCGGCAGCTCGGGGCCGACGATGGTGAGGTCGGGTTTCTCAGCTTCGGCGAGGCGAATCATCGCGGCAAGGTTCTTGAGGTCGACAGGAACGCATCGGGCGATTTGGGCCATGCCGCCGTTGCCAGGCGCGCAAACGACCTCCGTGACGCGAGGACTGCGTTTGACCGCCCAGGCGAGCGCGTGTTCGCGGCCGCCGGAACCAAGGATCAGGACTTTCATTTATTCCTTCCCACAAAACTTAACCGAGACCAGAAAGATGATCGGCAATGGAGGCGGGGGAAGTCAAACGGGGCGGGCGGCATTTGATGAGCTTGCGCTCGCCTATACTGATGCGGGAAGCGCCAGCAGCGCGGTGCACCAGCCGATTGCGAGAGATGGAATGGTCGATACGCGCATCAAGCCATATAACGAGCAGCAAGCCGAGAGGGTCGCGCGCGAGGAGCAGGCGCGTGTTTTTCGGCGCAACCAGGTGTTTGGCTTGCTTATTGTGGCGGCGGCGATCTGCCTGTGGTGGCTGCTGCACACCAATCCGAAGCGGATTTTTCCGCAGGGGTGGTGGCGGCTGTGAAGCAGGGATCAGGGGTCAGGGATCAGGGAACAGAAAAGCCCACCGTGAATGTATCCGATCCACTCGTCGTGATTCTGCTGGGGCCGACGGGGAGCGGGAAGACGGCGCTTTCGCTGGCTCTTGCGGAGCGGTTTGGCGGCGAGATCGTGAGCTGCGACTCGGTGGCCGTGTACCGCGGCATGGAGCTGGGCACAGCGAAACCAACCAAAGAGGAGCGGGCGCGGGTGCCGCATCATTTGATCGATGTGGCGGATCCGGATGAGGCGTTTACAGCGGGCGAGTATAGCCGGCGGGCGCGGGCGGCGTTGCATGAGATTGCCGCGCGTGGGCGCATGCCCATTGTGACCGGCGGAACGGGACTGTATCTGCGGGCGCTGACGGAGGGATTGTTCGCGGGGCCGGCGCGGCAGGAGTCGTTGCGGACACGGCTCAGGTCCAAAGCGCAGAAGCGCGGAAGTGCGTGGCTGCATCGCGTGCTGCGGAGGCTTGATCCAGCGACGGCGGAACGCATTCATGCCAATGACACGGCGAAACTGATTCGCGCAATTGAAGTGTGTGTGGCGGCACGTTCCCCCTTATCTACTCTTCTCCAAAACCAGGGAAGGAATCCGCTCGTGGGGTTCAGGCTACTGCGCATCGGGCTGAATCCGCCGAGGGACGCACTGTATCAAAGGTTGAATGAAAGATGCACGGCGATGTTTGCCGCGGGGCTCGTGGAGGAGACGCGAGGCATACGTGCGACATATGGGCCCGTGAAGGCGCTGGATTCGCTGGGATACCGGCAGGCGCGCGGCGTGCTGGACGGGACGATGAGCCTGGAAGGCGCGACCAAGGCTGCGCAGCAGGGACATCGCAATTATGCAAAGCGGCAGATGACGTGGTTCCGGCGCGAGCCGGATGTGCGGTGGATCGAGGCGTTCGGAGATGATGCGAAGACGGTGCGAGAGGCGGGCGAGTTGGTTGAGAGCGCGCTCGCGTGATTGAGTAGCCATTTAAACTGATCCTGGTGAGTCATCATTTTGAGTTCGTGCTTTCCCGGGTCTCAGAATCAAGACCCGGGGCACCCGCTGATCGTGCTGAATGAGCGTTGAAGTATCGAAATGGAGTGAGACCTTGGCAGAGACGAATCCAGAGACAATTTATGACGTGGCAGTGATTGGCGGCGGGCCGGCCGGTTATACGGCTGCGATTCGCGGGGCGGAATACGGGCTGAAGGTCGCGCTGATTGACGCGAGCCCGAAGCTTGGAGGGACGTGCTTGCACGTCGGTTGCATTCCGACCAAAGCACTGCTGTTTAACGCCGAGCTTTGGGATTACCTGAAGGAGGCTGACGAATTTGGTATCAAGGGCGTCGAGGCGCGATCGCTCGACTGGACCGCTGTGCTCGCGCGGAAAAACGCGATCATCACGAAACACGTGAAGGGTCTCGAGTTCCTGATGAAGAAGCATAAAATCTCGGTGATTTCTGGCTTTGGGCGGCTGACTGGGCCAGCGCAGGGCGGAGTGCACACAGTTGAAGTCGAATCGAACGGTGCGAAAAGCCCGGTGAAGGCAAAGAATGTGGTGATCGCGACGGGGTCTGAGGCGAAGCTGCTGCCGGGATTGAAGGCGGATGACAGGATCCTGACGAACATCGAAATTCTGAGCCTGAGCGCGCCGCCGAAATCGCTGATTGTGATTGGGGCGGGCGCGGTGGGCGTGGAGTTTGCATCGATCTTCAGGAGCTTTGGGACCGAGGTAACGATTCTGGAGTTTTTGCCGCGCATGGTTCCGGTGGAGGACGAGGAAATTTCGAAAGAGCTGGCGCGCGTGTTCAGGAAACGCGGGATCGAGTCGAGTTTCGGTGCGAAGGTTGAGAAGGTGGAGAAGACGGCAGATGGCGTTCGCGTGAGCTACACCGACGTGAATGGAAACGCGCAGGTGAAAGAGGCCGAAAAAGTGCTGGTAGCCGTGGGGCGCGGGCCGCTGACACAAGGGATCGGCTTGGAGAAGACGAAGGTCGAGCTGGAGCGCGGGTTTGTGAAAGTGAATGAAGCGCAGGAGACGGCCGAGCCAGGCGTGTTTGCGATCGGCGACATTGTGGCCGGGCTGCCGCAACTGGCGCACGTGGGCGCGATGAGCGGCATGGTGGCGATGGCGAAGATTGCGGGGACGTATTACAAGCCGGTGCGGAGAGACCGGATCCCGAGCTGCACCTATACCGAGCCGCAAATCGGAAGCGCGGGATTGACTGAAGCGCAGGCGAAAGAAAAGGGCCACGAAATCAAGGTCGGCAAGTTTCCATTCGCGGGAAACTCAAAGGCGACGATTGTCGACAGCCACGATGGGTTCGTGAAGGTCGTCGCTGACGCGAAGTACGGCGAGATTCTGGGCGTGCACATCATCGGACCGCAGGCGACGGAATTGATTGCCGAGTCGGTTGCGGTGATGGAGCTGGAAGGAACCGTGGAGCACCTGATGTTCACGATCCACGCGCACCCAACGCTGAGCGAAGCGATGCTTGATGGATACGGCGCGGTAGAGGGGATGGCGATTAACGCGTGACCGAGCGGAGTTAGCGGAGCAGGCGTGCTAGCGGAGTTAGTCCCACCCTAGCCGGAAAAACAAAAGCCCCGGCGAGGGTGGGGCACCCGGCAGGGCTTGGTCGTTAGAGCAGAAGCTGCCAGTAGCCGACGTCGATCCACTGGCCGAATTTGTAGCCGACCTCTTTGAAGTGGGCGACGGGGCTGAAGCCGAACTTTTCAAGAAGCGCAACGCTCGCTTCGTTGGGCAGCGAGACGCCACCCATCGCGCAATGGAAATGGCGATTACGCAGTTCGCCGAGCAGCGCGCCGAGCAATGCTGAGCCAATTCCCTTCCCGACTGCGACTGGATCGAGATAGATGGACGCTTCGACGGCGTAGCGATAGGCGGCGCGCTCGCGCCAGCGGCGGGCGTAGGCGTACCCGGCGAGGCGTCCGTCTTCTTCGGAGACAAACCAGGGGTAGGCCTGAGTGGTGTCGGCGATTCGCGGGCGCATGTCATCGGGCGCGAGCAGTTGTTCTTCGAACGTTGCGGGACTCGAGCGGATGTAGTGGTTATAGATTTCGGTGACTCGAGCAGCGTCGTCGGGCGTAACGGAGCGGATCATAGCGGCCTCCGGCAGGGTGAACGAGTTCACGATCTGCGAACGAGCGCGAGGGATTCGCTAACCTTCTGGGAGAAGCGGAGAAAAAAACAACCGCAGATCCTTCGGTCGCCGCGGCGACCTCAGGATGACAACGATAAAGAATTGCGAGAGACTCGCGCAAATCCAAGGCCTGACACAAATCTTAGAGCTCGGTTGATTGGTTCGCGACCAGATCCTTGGCTTTGGCGATGAAATCGGCCAGGGGCATGGAGGATTGCTCCTGCTTCCCGCGGGTGCGCACGTTGACCAGGCCGGCTGATTCTTCCTTGTCGCCGAAGACGAGAATGTACGGCGTCTTCTGCAAAGCGAAGTCGCGGATTTTGGAGTTCATCTTTTCGTTGCGGGTATCAGTTTCAACGCGCAGGCCGGCGGCTTTGAGCTCGGATTCGAGCTTGGCCGCGTAGGCTGCGTGCTTTTCGCTGATGGGAACGAGGCCGATTTGCACGGGCGCAAGCCAGAGCGGGAAGGCTCCGGCATAGTGCTCGATAAGGACGCCGAAGAAGCGCTCGACGGAGCCGAACAGCGCGCGGTGGACCATGACCGGCTGATGACGTTCGCCGTCTTCGCCGACGTATTCAAGCTCAAAGCGCGCGGGAAGGTTGAAGTCGAATTGAACCGTCGATAGCTGCCAGAGGCGGCCAAGCACATCAACGAGCTTGACGTCGATTTTGGGGCCGTAGAAGGCGGCTTCGCCGGGGATGGTTTTGTACGCGATGCCTTTCGCCTTGAGCACACTGTCGAGAGAGCGGATGGCAAGGTCCCAATTCTCGTCGGAGCCGGCGTAGTGAGCGCGGTCGTTCGGATCCCAGGTCGACAGACTCGACCTTGAATTCGGAGAAGCCGAAGGTTTTGAGGACCGCTTCGGCAAAATCGATGCAGGCGGCAACTTCGCTCTCGATTTGCGAAGGCATGCAGAAGATGTGGGCGTCGTCCTGCGTGAAGCCGCGCACGCGCAGCAGGCCGTGCATGGTTCCGGAACGCTCATAGCGATAAACGTTGCCCAGCTCGGCGTAGCGTTGCGGTAAGTCGCGGTAGCTCCTGGGCGAGTTTTTGTAAATGAGGATGTGGCCGGGACAGTTCATCGGCTTGAGGCGGTACTCGGCGTCATCGAGTTCCATGGGGGTGTACATGTTGCTCGAGTAGAAGCCCTCGTGGCCGCTGACCTTCCAGAGTTCGCGACGCATGACGTGCGGCGTATAGACGAGCTGGTATCCGCGGCGCAGGCACTCGTCGCGCATCCAGTCTTCCATGACCTTGCGGATGATGGCGCCCTTGGGGTGCCAGAAGATGAGGCCGGCACCGGCGAGCTCCTGAATGCTGAAGAGGTCGAGTTGCTTGCCCAGGACGCGATGGTCGCGGCGGGCTGCTTCCTCGAGGCGGGCGAAGTGGGCATCCAGATCTTTTTGCGAGAAGAACGCGGTGCCGTAGACGCGTTGGAGCTGCGGGTTTTTTTCGTCGCCCAACCAATAGGCGCCAGCGAGGCTGGTGACTTTGAAGGCCTTGACGCGGCCGGTCGAAGGAACGTGCGGACCGCGGCAGAAGTCGACGAAGTTGCCGTTGCGATAGAAGCTGACCTGGTCGCCGGAAGCGGTGAACTTGGTAACGAAGTGGGTCTTCATGAAGTCGCCGTCGCGCTCGAATTCGGCGAGGGCCTGCTCACGAGGCTCGTACTCGCGGACAAAAGGCTCGTTGCGGGCGACAACTTCGGCCATTTTGGCTTCTATGGCAGAGAGGTCTTCCGGCGTGAAGGGTTTTTCGCGATAAAAGTCGTAGAAGAAACCGGAATCGGTTGCGGGGCCATGGCCAAGCTTGGTCTCAGGAAAAAGCTCGAGGACCGCAGTGGCCAGGACGTGCGCAGATGAGTGGCGCAGGACCTTCAACGCATCAGGATCGTTTTCCTTGACCAGTTCGAGGCGCGTGTCAGACGTGAGGGGAGCGGAAAGATCGACGAGGCGCGAGGCGGCTGCGTCTTCGGCGGCGCACATGGCGGCCTCGTCGAGCGACTGGCCGTCCGGCGCGGGGCTCTTGATTGAATTCGAGGACGCCGAAACCGGTGCGATGCGCGCGGCGACGGAGGCCGCGGCGAGACGCGGGGAGATGGAGTTGGCAATTTCGAGCGGCGTTGTGCCGGAGGGCACTTCGCGAATGGCCCCGTCGGGTAGGTGTACGGCGATCATGTTCGAGCTCATAGGTGTGGTGGATTCCGATGCGGCCTTGAAATGAACAAAACTGCGGCCAACCTTTGAGGATAGAGGTTTGAGGGCGCTAAGTCGAGCGGGAGGGCGGCGGTACCGGCGCCCGGTGCGAACCTTCCCCGGTGCATTTGTGAGGACTAGTATCGACGCAGTCAGGATGAAACAGAAGGGAGAACAACTTTGCGTTGGCTTGCATTGGTCTTCTGGTTCGCGCTCTGTTTTGCCGTAGCGGGCATGGGCGCGCGATGGACAGCCGGCGAGATTACCGGCTGGTACCGCACGCTTGCGCGCCCGGCAATCGCGCCTCCGAACTGGGTCTTTGGGCCGGTATGGACGCTGCTTTACGGATTGATGGCCCTCGCGGCCTGGCGGATTTGGCTGGCGCCCCCATCGCCGGCGCGCGGTTGGGCGCTTGGGTTGTTCCTGGTGCAACTAGCGCTGAATCTCGCCTGGACGTGGATCTTTTTTCGCAGACATGCCCTTGGAGCGGCGCTGATTGAGGTTGCGATTCTCTGGGCTGCGATCGGCGCCACGACCGTGGCATTCAGCCTGGTTGAGGCAAGCGCCGGGTGGCTCATGGCTCCCTACCTGGCCTGGGTGGCCTTTGCCAGCGTTTTGAACGGAGCATTCTGGCGGCTGAATTGACCTGAACCGCGCAGCAGCCTCGAAACAAGGTCACAGATTTGGCCGGATTGCACATTCGTTGACGGGCAAGAATCGCCTGAAAAAACGCAAAAGGACCGGGTTCACTCCAGATTGTGCTCAGGAGCGTTCCCAGCCCTCGTGCTGTTTCGAGCTAGATTCTGCCGGAATCCGGCTAATTTTGTTTAGAGCGGCTGTACGTCAGCAGCCTGCCATCCCTTGGGGCCCTTGACCACGTTAAACTGCACGGCCTGACCTTCCTGCAAGCTCTTGAAACCGCTTGAGTTGATCGCCGAGTAGTGCACGAAAACATCTTCGCCGTTCTGGCGCGAAATAAAGCCAAAGCCCTTCGCGTCATTGAACCACTTCACAGTACCTTGTTCCATTTTGTTCGTATTTCCTGTATTGAATTGCGCTGGATGAATCGGAGCGAACACTGGCAGAATCTTGCTTTTGGGCGAGTACTGCTCACGCCCGGTTCGGTTCTAACGCTGACCATATTCTACCATTTTCGTCAAAAGAATCATCAGGAATTGTGTGCTCCATCTCACTCGTTGGTGTTAGGTGTCGGAAGCCGTTGAACCATTTAGGCTTAGCGCCCCGTTGTCCCCTATGATATGGTGGGGTCGCCATGGCGAAGGATCCTGTACCCGAATTGCTGGCTCGTGCCATAGAGGCGCTTGAGGCTGAGTTTGCTTCGCTGCCGGATTTTGAAGCCGAGCCGGGACCGGGGACGGGCGAGCTGGCTTCTATCCTGGAAGAGACGGCGCGCCGGCTGGGCGACAACTATCCCTATTTCCATCCTCTCTATGCAGGGCAGATGCTGAAGCCGCCGCATCCGTTGGCGCGGGCAGCGTACGCGCTGGCGATGAAGATCAATCCCAACAACCACGCGCTGGACGGCGGGCGAGCAAGCTCGGCCATGGAAGTGGAGGCGGTGAAGGAGATTGCCGGGATGTTCGGGTGGAAGGATTTTCTGGGTCACCTGACTTCGAGCGGGACGATCGCCAACCTTGAGGCTCTGTGGATGGCCAGCCAACTTGCGCCGGGGCGGCGGATTGTGGGGTCGGAGCAGGCGCACTACACGCACCAGCGGATCAGCGGCGTGCTAAAGCTGGAATTCGCGAGCATTGCGGCCGATGGGCGCGGGCGAATGAGTCTCGATGCGCTGGAAGACGAGCTGCGCAAGGGCGATGTGCGCACGGTGGTTGCGACGCTGGGCACGACGGCGATGGGCGCCGTGGACCCGCTGGACGAGATTCTGAAGCTGAAGGAACGGTACGGGTTCAGGGTGCATGTGGATGCAGCGTATGGCGGCTACTTTGGGCTGATCGCCGATGCGCTGGAGGAGCCGGCACGAAGGGCGTACGCGGCGATCGGGCAGGCGGATTCCATTGTGATCGATCCGCACAAGCACGGGCTGCAGCCGTATGGATGCGGCTGCGTGCTGTTTCGCGATCCGGCCTTGGGGCGGTTCTACAAGCATGACTCTCCCTACACGTACTTCACGTCGCATGAACTTCATCTCGGCGAGATCAGCCTGGAGTGTTCGCGCGCGGGAGCAGCGGCTGTAGCGCTGTGGGCGACGCAGCGGCTGTTGCCTCTTGTGCCGGGCGGGGAGTTTGCAAAGGGTTTGGCGAAGGGGCGGCGGGCGGCGGTGGAACTGGATCGGAGACTGCGCGCGGACACAAGGTTCGTGACTTTAGGGGCACTGCTTCCCGGGTCCCCAAATGCGAGGGACGCGGGGCACCCGCCCAGTTTGCCGGAGTTGGACATTGTGGTGTGGGCGGTCCGGGCCGACATCGCGGAGGAATCATTCAACCGAGCACAGAGAATTTTTGACGCCTGCGCGGCGCGAGGACTGCATCTGGCGCTCGTGCAATTGCCTGCAAAATGGTTTGGATCGGCCAGCAGCGGGAAGAATGAAGAGCGCACGGTGACCTGCCTGCGCAGTGTGTTGATGAAGCCGGAGCACGAGGCGTGGATCGGGGAGATTTGGGAGCGGCTGAGCGCGGCGGCCGGGGAAGTTCTCGGAGGGTGAAAAATGTTGCCGGGAAGGACAAGCCTGGATCGGGGAGAAAACGTTATCATGGACAAGCCGACGGTTGCCGGTCTTTTGTCCGAGGTTGGCGGTTTTGCTATCCCAGGTCTCATCCGCCGCGGCGGACGAGACCCGGGGCACCCAACGATTTTGAGAGATTGAATTCGAGAAGAGGTTGAGAAAGATGCACGATCCAGCAGAATTTCGCACCATGCACCAGACGCGCTTTGGCGCGAAGCCGGCAATCTTTGTAGGGCCAGGGCGCGTGAACCTGATCGGCGAGCACACCGATTATGCCGAAGGTTTCGTGATGCCGGCGGCAATCAACTTTGCCACGCTGGCGGGAATTTCGCCGCGGACCGATGGCAAGATCGTGGTCTATTCAGAGAATCTCGGCGAGGAAAAGACGTTCGACGCCGCCGCGCTGCCTGCGAAGGGAAGCAAACATTGGAGCGATTATCCAATGGGCGTGGTGTCGATCCTGGCCGGCGAGGGGCATAAGATTCCGGGTTTCAGCCTGAGCATCTGGAGCGATGTACCGCTTTCGTCGGGACTTTCAAGTTCGGCTGCTTTGGAAGTGGCGACGGCGATTGCGGTGCTGGACCTGATCGGCGCAAACTACCCTGGTCCCGTGCTCGCGCGGCTGTGCCAGAGGGCGGAGAACGAGTTTGTGGGCGCGAACTGCGGCATCATGGACCAGTTCATCAGCGTGAATGGAAAAGAGAATCATGCGCTGCTGCTGGATTGCCGCGACCTGAGCTATAAACTGGCGCCGATTCCCGACCATGTTGCGCTGGTGATCGCGAATACCATGGTGAAACATTCCGTGGCAGGTGGAGATTATCCGACCCGGCGCCGGGAGTCGGAAGCGGCGTGCGCGGTAATCGCGAGCCATCGGCCGGGTGTGCCTTTTCTGCGAGATGCGACGCTCGAAGACCTGGAGAAATGGGGCCACGAGATGGAGCCGAAGAGCTATCTGCGCGCGAAGCATGTGATCAGCGAAGACCTGCGGACCGTGGCGGCATGTGACGCGCTGCTGAAGGGCGACATGAAGGAGCTGGGACGGCTGATGGCGGAAGCGCATCGAAGTTATAGTCAGGACTTTGAAGGCAGCTGCGAGGAGGCCGACGCGATGGTCGAGCTGGCGCAGGATCTTCCTGGGCTGATTGGAGCTCGGCTGACGGGCGGAGGGTTTGGGGGCTGCACCATCAATCTGGTGGAGCAGAGCGAGGCGCGGAAATTCGCCGAATTGCTTGGTGCGCGTTATAAGGCGAAAACGGGAATCGAGCCGCAGATTCACATTTGCCACGCTTCGGGAGGCGCGCACAGGCTGGAGTAAAGCAGCGGGGTTAGCGGGGCTACCGGTTTTGGCGGAGTCAGCGAAGTCAACGGGGCTGGCGGTTGATCGGGAATCCTTGCATTTCCAGTAGGAGCGGCATGACGAAAGCGGCCGGGAAGATGCGCGCTTGAGCATAGATTTGAAAAGATTTATCTCATGGAGAGACCCCTACAAGTAACTGACCCAAAAGAACCATGTTCGCAACCGGGCCGGGACATTTTCAGGTGCGGATTCCTTGCTAAACTTGTGAGGTATTTGCCCCGATGAATCAAGCAACTGTTCCGGCCCCGGTGGGTTCGAATTGAGTACCCATCCGGGCTCGAATCGATCAGGGGCCGGCACGTTTGATCGACGAGTTGACCGAAAACAAAAATATATGGAACCCACTCCCACGAAATCATCCTTACACGAAACCATTCCTCAATCGGGCCAAGTGGCCTACTTCAGCATGGAGATCGCGATCCGACCGGAGATGCCGACCTACTCCGGCGGACTTGGAGTGCTGGCGGGTGACACGCTGCGGTCGGCGGCCGATCTCGGCATCCCGCTGGCGGCGTTTTCGCTGATTCACCGCAAAGGCTACTTCCAGCAGCATCTGGACCCGAAAGGATCGCAGACCGAAGAAGTGCAGCCGTGGAACCCGGCGGACTACTGCACGGAAGAGCCGGCAAGGGTAACGGTTTCAGTGGAAGGGCGCACAGTCACGGTTAGAGCGTGGCGCTATGACCTGAAGGGGCAGTTCGGGCACCTGGTGCCGATTTATCTGCTGGACACCGACCTGGAAGAAAATTCCGGATGGGACCGCGGGCTGACGGATCATTTGTATGGCGGCGATACGAATTACCGGCTGCAGCAGGAGATCGTGCTGGGGATGGGCGGCGTGCGGATGGCGCACGCGCTGGGCTTGCGCATCAATGTGTACCACATGAATGAGGGGCACGCGGCGCTGCTGACACTGGCACTGTTGGAGAGCCAGTTGGGCGGCGGGCCGGAGGGCGCGTTCACAGATGCGGATATTGAGGTGGTGCGGCGGAAGTGCGTCTTCACGACGCATACGCCGGTTCCGGCAGGGCACGACAGATTCTCAACCGAGCAGGCAATTCGGATCCTGGGCGGCGAGCGAACGGCGCGCCTGGAAAAGCTCGGTTGCTTCCGCGACGGCTTGCTGAATATGACGCTGCTCGCGCTCCGCTTCTCGCGTTATGCCAACGGCGTGGCGATGAAGCACGGCAAAGTGTCGCAGGCGATGTTCCCGGAGTTCTCGATCGGCTCGATCACCAATGGCGTCCATGCGCCAACGTGGATCAGCGAGCCGGTGGAACGCCTGCTGGACGAGCATGTTCCGGCATGGCGGCGGGACAACCTGTATTTGCGCAACATGATCGACGTGCCGGAACCGCAGATGCTGGAGGCACACGCGAGGGCCAAGGAAAACCTCCTGGCCGAGGTGGGTTCGCGGACAGGTCTGGTGCTGAACCCGAAGGTTTTGACGCTGGGCTTTGCACGGCGCGCGGCGACCTATAAGCGCGCGACGCTGCTTTTCACCGATCCCGAACGGCTGAAAGAGATTGCGGCGAAGGCCGGCGGCTTGCAGATTCTGTATGCGGGCAAGGCGCATCCGCAAGACGAGCCGGGGAAATCGCTGATCCAGCAGGTTGTGGAGGATGCGGCGAAGCTTTCGAACAGCGACTTGCGGATTGTGTATCTGGAGAATTATGCGTGGGACCTGGGCGCGCAACTGACGGCGGGCGTGGATGTGTGGGTGAATACGCCGAAGCGGCCGTATGAGGCGTCGGGCACAAGCGGAATGAAGGCGGCGATGAACGGCGTGCCCAGCCTGTCGATCCTGGACGGATGGTGGATCGAAGGGTGCATCGAGGGCGTGACGGGATGGGCGATTGAGGATGGCGCGAACGACGCCGAGGAAGCGCATTCGCTCTACACGAAGCTGGAGAATGCTGTGGTTCCGCTCTACCGCGATACGCCGGAGAAGTGGGCGCGACTGATGCGCACGACGCTGGCGTTCAACGGGTCGTACTTCAATACCAACCGCATGGTGAAGCAGTACGCGCGCAATGCGTACTACCCGGAGCTGCCGCCGACGCCAGCGAGAGTTGAAGAGCCGATGTTCGCCGACTGATAGAAGCAGCTGCTAGCTGCCAGCTTCTGGCTACCAGCTCTTCGCGTTCAGGACGCGGCGCAGGCGAAACGCCGCAGAAACTTCAAAAAGACAGAACGACTTGCGGGACCGCTGGCCGGCTTGCGTTCCTATAGCTTTTTGCGCAGGAACTCGAAGACACCGTAGCCAATAAATGCGCTGACGACGGCAATGAGGAAGTTTGTGGGCGTTACGATGTCACGCAAGGCAAAGGCGAAGGTTTTGCCCTGGCCGTTGGCGCGCGTAAACTCGCCCATAAGCAGATTCGAATAAAAGAGGAAGACGATGAACGCAACCTCAACGAAGGCTCGCCACATCGGCTTGAGTCTCGGTGGCGGGGTGAGCGGCGTCATGGAGCGATGATAGCGGCGCAGATGCGTGCGGCCAAGCGAAATCGGATTGAAGCTGCGGCCGGCTTCCCGCGCGCGGCGCATGGCTAAAAGCCGCAGCGCCTATAATCTCCCTGAAGTGTATCCACGAAATGAAATGCGGTTGCGGTGGGCGCGAAGGACTTGTTCCGGTGCGGCGACCCTCATTTTTTGCGCAATGTCTGCCGCGATTTGCGCGCAGGGCCAAACCAGCATGGGCGCCGCGAACGGTAACCCGGGGAGCGGAGACGTATCCGCTTCGGAGGCCGGCGGTTCAAGGGTGCTGCTGGTGCTGCCGTTCGACAATCGAACCGGACAGCCAAACCTGGAATGGATGCGCGAGGCGGCATCGCAAATCTTGAGCATGCGTTTCGCTTCGGCGGGTTTCCAGCCAACCAGCCGCGCGGACCGCATGTACGCGCTGGACCACCTGGGGCTGCCGCAGGGCTTTCAGCCTTCGCGGGCCAGCGCGCTCAAGCTGGCGCAGACGCTGGACGCCGATTCGATTGTCGTGGGCAGCTATACGACCGACGGAAGCGGGATTGTGGCCGAGGCGACGCTGGTGGACGTGCCCAACCTTCGGATGCTGCCCGAAGTGACTGCGCGCGGCGAGATGAAGGACCTGATGGCCGTTTTCGGCGAGCTGGCGTGGAAGCTGACGAAGCAGCTCGATCCGCAGTTCAATGTGGCGGAAGAGACGTTTGCGGCGGCGGGGAAGAACATCCGGCTGGACGCGTTTGAGCAGTACATTCGCGGGATTACGGAGCAGGACCAGGCGGAGCGGCTGAAGCACCTGGAAAACGCGGTGAAGCTGAGCCCCGACTTTGGGCCGGCGTGGCTGGCTCTGGGCCGCGAAGACTACAACGGGCAACAGTACCAGGAAGCGGCAGATGCCTTCGCGAAAGTCGACCATAATGGGCCTGACGGGCTTGAAGCAGGTTTTTACCGCGGGCTGTCGCTGATGTTTCTGGGCGACTACGTACACGCGGAGCAGTCGTTTGCCGAGGTAGCGCGCGTACTGCCGCTTGCGGAGGTGATCAACAACGAAGGCGTGGCCGTGAGCCGCCAGGGCAAGGATGGGGTCTCACTCTTCATACAGGCGGCGGCCACCGATCCCAACGCTGCGGACTACCACTTCAACCTGGCAGTGAGCCTGAAGCGAGAGGGAAATCTGGCGGGAGCGTTGAATGAGCTGGCGCAGTGCCTGAAGCTGCGTCCAAATGACAGCGAGGCACAGGCGCTGAATGATGCGTGGAAGGGAAAGCCCGGAGCCGACGGGACCAACGGAGAGAATTCAAGCGCGGAACCTTTGGAGAGGATTGTTCGCGGATTCGACGAGACGGCCTTCCGGCAGGCGGCAGCCATGCTGGACGAAGTGAATGCGGGCCGGTTGGCTGCCCTGACGCCGCACGACCGGGCACAAAGGTTGTGTACGCAGGCGAAGGGCTTTTTGGACCGTGGGCTGCTGCTCGAGGCGGAGAGGCTGTATCAGGACGCCGCGGCGGCCGATGGCGCGAGCGGGCAGGCTCATGCAGGCCTGGCCGAAGTGCGCGAGCGGAGCGGCGATGCTGACGGGGCGCGCAAGGAGGCTCATGAAGCGCTGGCACTGGGACCTTCGGCGGATGCCTATCTAGTGCTGGCGCAGTTGGATTTTACGGCGGGGTCATTGGATGCGGCTAATACCGAAGCCGGTGACGCGCTGAAGCTGGAACCGGCCAATCGAGTGGCGCAGGATCTGAAGCGGCAGATTGACGCGAAGACGGGAAGATAGCGCAGTCAGCGGAGCTAGCGGCGTTGGCGGAGCTCGGAGCGAACCCGCAGGCCAGTGAGTTAGCAGATCCTTGGGAACCGCCGATTTGAGGTCCCCAAGGTCGCTAAAAGATCGTGAGACCGGAGAACTAGCTCCGCTAGCCCCGCTAATTCGAAAGAGGCGAGCCATGCAAGACTTCGTAGCGAAGATGCGAATTGCCGCCTGGGCGATGGCGGCGGCTTTATGGATTTGTTCTGGATCTGGATGGGGAGCTTTGGCTTTCGCGCAGAATCCCGTGCCCGCGCAGTCGTTTATCGACAAGCTGGTTCTGGACGGAACCGTTCAGCCAGTGAGCGCGGATGAAATGACGCGGGCCGTCGATCGGGCCAACAGCGACGGCGCCAGTGCGCTTCTGATCGAAATGAACACTCCGGGCGGGCTGATGGATTCCATGCGCGACATGGTGGGCGCGATTCTGCGCTCGCGCGTGCCGGTCATTGTGTATGTGGCCCCGTCGGGAGCGCGCGCCGGCTCGGCGGGGTTCTTCATTCTGGAGTCAGCGGACGTTGCCGCAATGGCGCCGGGGACCGAGGCCGGCGCAGCTTCATCCCATTTTCGAGTTCGGCGCGCAGCCTGACAACACGGAAATGCAAAAAGTGGAGAACGATGCCGAGGCGTTCCTCCGCTCGTATGTAACCAAGCGGAATCGAAACACGGATGCAGCAGTGGCAGCCGTCGGATCATCACACTCCTATACCGCGGATGAATCGCTGAACCAGCATCTGATCGACGTGATCGCCAACAGCGATACGGAATTACTGAATACGCTCAACGGGCGCGAGATCACGCGCATGGACGGATCGAAGCTGACCTTGCACCTGGCCGGCGCGCGGATCAACCTGATCAAGCCAACGCTGCGCGACGGACTGCTGAGTTGGCTGGTGGACCCGAACATTGCGCTGCTGTTTCTGGTGGGCGGAGCGCTGCTGATTTATCTCGAATTCAATGCTCCCGGCACCATTGTTCCCGGGGCACTGGGCACGCTGATGGTACTTCTGGGCATCTTCGGGTTGAACCTGCTGCCAATCCGCTACACTGCAGTGCTGCTGCTGGTGGCAGCGATGGTTCTGCTGCTGCTGGAGGCGAAGTTTGGCGGGCACGGCGCACTGGCTATCGGCGGAATTGTTTGCCTGACGTTCGGCATGCTGACTCTGGTGGCGGCGCCAGTGCCGGAGATGGGGATCAGCCCGGTGATCGCGATCAGCGTGAGCGCGGCGTTTGGCGCGATTACCGTGTTTCTGGTTCGGCTGGCCGTGCGCGCGAGAAAACGGAAAGCGCGCATCGGCGCGGACGCGATGGTGGGCTCTCCGGCAACCGCGATGGAGCCGCTCGATCCGCAGGGCCACGTGCTGGTGGAAGGCGAAATCTGGCAGGCCGTGGCCAGCACGCCAATCAAAGTGGGAACGAAATTGCGCGTGACAGGGCACGATCAACTGCTGCTTAAGGTTGAGCCGGCCGCGTACCCAAATGAACATCCGCAAACACAGCAGAGGAGTACAATCCCTACGGCGATTCCAGAATGACCTCGCCCGCGCTGATTTTTTGCAAGGTCGCCGCTCCCTGATGGTCGCGTCGACCGAGCGTCATCGGCTCCTGATTGGGCGTATTCTGAAATCGCGTTAGCTGAGCAGTGAAAGGAAGATCCCATGCCCATTGGTGTTCCCACTCTGGTTGTTATTGCCATCCTCGTGCTCTACCTGCTGAATTCGATCAAGATTCTGCGCGAATACGAGCGCGGCGTCATCTTCCGCCTGGGACGCGTTCTGGGAGCGCCAAAGGGGCCAGGCATCATTCTGGTTTTCCGGCCGATCGATCAGATCGTGCGCATCAGCCTGCGCCAGGAGGTGCTGGAAGTTCCGCCGCAGGACGTGATCACGCGCGACAACGTGACCATCAAAGTGAATGCTGTTGTGACGCTCTACGTTGTGGACCCGAATGCCGCGGCGATCAAGGTGGTCAACTACATCTACCAGACTTCGCAGTTCGCGCAGACCACGCTGCGCTCGGTGCTGGGCGAAGTGGAGTTGGACACGCTGCTCAGCCATCGCGATCAGCTCAATCTCCGGATTCAATCGATCATCGATCAGAGGACAGAGCCGTTCGGCGTGAAAGTCACCAGCGTTGAAGTGAAGCAGGTGGATCTGCCCGAGACGATGTTGCGCGCCATGGCGAAGCAAGCCGAGGCGGAACGCGAGCGCCGTTCCAAGATCATTCATGCAGAGGGAGAGTTCAACGCCGCGCAAAAGCTGGTGGATGCGGCCGCGCTGCTGGCAACACAACCCATGACGTTGCAGTTGCGTTACCTGCAAACATTGACCGAAATCGGCGTGGAGAAGAATACGACCATCGTCTTCCCGTTGCCGATGGAGTTGATGTCGCTGCTGAACAAATTTTCGGCGCAGATGAAACCGGCGGAGAAGCCGTAGAGAAGCAGCTGTTAGCCTTTAGCTTGTAGCTTTTCCTTGCTTCATCCAGCGGCATCGAAGAGAGTAGGAGTGTGGTCGGGAAATCTAAAGTCGACGGGCGGTTGATGCGAGGATATGCGCGGATATTTCGACAACGACGAACCGGAAGTTGAGGAGCAAGAGCAACTCGACGACCAGAGGCACGACACCGAGGTGACACTCAGCACCGGTGCGCAGGTGGGGATTGTTTTTGCCCTTTTGCTCTTGTGCGGGTTGTGCTTCGGGTTGGGATATTGGGTGGGGCATCGCGGTTCGCCGGCGGTTGCCGAGAAGACCGCGACGCAGCCCACCACGCCGACAGCCGCTCCGGACCAGGAACCTTTGCAGGGAAGCGACACGCTTCCCAAGCCTTCTGCGGATGCGCAGGTGCCGCCGGCACAGCCGCCGGAGGAAAGCGGCGGAAACCCTCCGGCGCCAGCGAGCGATACGAGCCCTGCACCGGAGCAGTCCCAACCGGCACCGGTGACGACCGCTCCCACTCACGCGCCGGCGAGTTCGCCCGCACCTGCGCCTCCCAAGCCCCCAGCTCCCGCGCCAGCACCTCGATCCACTCCGGTGCGGCCGCCAGTCCCTACACGAACATATGAGCCGCCAAGCGAGCAGCCGGCGATGCGGCCGGCGTATCCCATCGCCATGTCAGGGTACATGGTGCAGATTGCCGCGGTGTTACATGCCGAGGACGCAAATGTACTGGTGAACGCGCTGCGCAATCACGGATTCGCGGCGACCGCGCAACGCCTGCCGTCGGATGGGCTGGTTCATGTCCGCATTGGGCCGTTTGCGACGCACGAGGAAGCCAGCCGGATGGCCGCGAGGCTGCTTGGGAACGGGTACAACGCGATGGTGCAGCCGTGAGAACAGTGATCAGTGGTCAGGGGTCAACAATGCAGCTTTCTAGCTCCTAGCTTCTAGCCCTTCGCGGCGAGCCGTCGGATATCTTAGGAAAACTACGTCCGCATCCACTCCGGTAGGCCGGAGGCGATGGCTGTGCGAACGGCGTCGGAGAGCTCGTCGCGCGTAGCGTATTTCGCGGGATCGATGGGCGAGTGAAAAACAATATGTGCCTCGCCTGGGTGGATGCGCTTGCTGTCGACGGGAAGAATCTTCTCGCTGCCGGAAATTGAAATGGGGATGCAGAGCGCGCCGGAGTCTTTGGCGAGATAGAACGGACCTTTCTTGAAGGGCAGCATGCGGCCGTCGGGCGAGCGCATGCCCTCAACAAAAGTAGTGATGTGGAGGCCGGAGGCGATGACGCGTTGTGCCTCTGCGACGGCGAGCTGCGCAATGGTTGCGTCACCGGTGCGGTCGACTGGAATAAAGTGGGCGAGCTTGAATGCGTAGCCGAGAATGGGAATCTTCATAAGCGATCGCTTGAGGAAGACCACGGTGCGGCCGGGAAGATTGGACATCAGCGCTGGAGCATCCAGATACGAGATGTGGTTGGCCATGAAGATGCAGGCGCGGCCGACGGGAATGTTTTCCCGACCCTGGATTTGAATTCGAATGCCCGCTACCCGAATGGCGACGCGGGCGATCCAGGAGCCGATCGCATAGAGCGGGCCGACGTTGCCGGTAAGCAGCGTAAACGGGAAAAAGACGACCGCAGAAGGAACAGCCAGGACGACGATGGTAACAAAGACGAGAAACGAAACGATCATGGGCGGTAAGGACTGGCGGTCAGAATGGGTGCGTAAGGTGAGTATCGCAGAAAAACAGCTTTTAGCCATTAGGGATTAGCTTCGGGCTTGCGGATGCCAGCAGGTTGCACGAAGCGGACTGGAGAAACTGACGCGCGACTTCGCTACGTGCGCATCCATTCTGGCAAGCCCGACGCAATGGCGGCGCGAACTGCAAGCAAAAGTTCGCCGCGCGAGGCGTATTTCGCCGGGTCGATCGGCTCGTGAAAGACGACGTGAGCGACGCCCGGATGAATTCGATTGCTGCCCTTGGGCAGAAGCGCTTCCGTTCCGTAAATGGAAACGGGAATGCACGGGGCGCCTGCGGCCATGGCGAGAAAGAACGGGCCTTTCTTGAAAGGCAGCATACGGCCGTCCGGCGATCGAGTGCCCTCAACAAATGTGGTGATGTGGACGCCCTTGGCAAGCACGCGCTGGGCTTCGGCCACGCTACGCTGCGCGTCTGCAGCATTGCCACTGCGATCGACGGCGATGAACTCGCCCTGGCGGAAGCCGGTGCCGAGGATCGGCAGGTTCATGAGAGAGCGCTTCATGAATGCGGAGGTGCGGCCGGGAATGATCGAGATGAGCGCGGGCGGATCGAGATTGGAGACGTGGTTGGACATGAAGATGCATGCGCGGTTGCGGGGGATGCGGTCGCGCCCGGCGACCTGAAAGCGCACGCCGGCGAGGCGGCAGCTTGAATACAGCATGAAGCGCGTGGCCTTGTACAGCGGCATTACATTACCGGTGATCCAGCACCAGGGAATGAAGAGAAGGGCCGAGGGGATGCCCAGGATGACCATGTTGGCGATGAAGATGAGCGAACCGATCATGCGTGCCTCTTGCGGATCGTATATGTGCTTCGCGGCTTCATTGTTGATCACTGCCCACCCTAGCCGCAAAAAACAGGGGCGCGGCGAGGGTGGGGCACCCATTCAGGCGGTGGCGAAACGCTCGCGCAGGCGCGCGGGAAGCTTTTCGTAGATGCCGTCGAAGCCGCCATTGGAGAGGATGGCAACGACATCGCCGGGCGCGAGCTGCGGCGTGACGGAGGCGACGATGGCATCGGCACTGGCGAGAAGCTCAGCGGGCGTGCCCGCGCCGATGAGCGCACGGACGACTTCTTCGGGGTGCAGGCGCTCTTGCTCGGGAATTCGCTCCTGCTGAAAAACGGCGGCGAGAACTACGCGATCGGCAAGCGAGAGGCTTTCAATAAGATCGGGCGCGAGGACCTTGCGGCGCAGCGTGTTGGACCGCGGTTCGAGCACGGCCCAGAGGCGCCGTGAAGGATAGATGGAGCGGAGCGCCCTGAGGGTTTCGCGGATGGCCGTCGGGTGGTGTGCGAAGTCTTCAATGAGGGTGATGCCGTTGATTTCGGCGCGAACTTCGAGACGGCGCTTGACGCTCTTGAAGGTGGCAAGAGCTTCGGCAATGACTTCAGTTGAAATTCCCACGGTTGCAGCGAGGGCAGCGGCGGCTGTGGCGTTCAGAGCGTTGTGCTCACCGGCAAGGTGCATCTGAAATTCGGCCCATGGCGCGCCGGAACGCAGAACCTCCCAGTGCATGCGGCCGGATTCGTAGCGGAGATTGTGGATGCGCCAGTTGGCCGTATCGGTGAATCCATACCGCTCGACAGGACAGAAAGCGCGGCTCACACATTCGGTTACGTTAGGGCTGCCGTCGTAGGCAAAGATGAGACCGCGGCGGGGAACCAGATTGACGAGACGTTTGAATGCCGTTTTGACGGCTTCGAGGTCGGCATAGATGTCGGCGTGGTCGAACTCGACGTGCGTGAGGATGAGCGCGGCGGGAAAGTAGTGGAGAAACTTGGGGCCCTTGTCGAAGAACGCGGTGTCGTACTCGTCGCCTTCAAGAATGAAATTGCGCGTGGGGCGAAGCTGGAAGCTGGTGCCGAAGTTTTCCGCCACGCCGCCGATCAAAAATGAAGGTTCGAGCGCGGGATTTGTGCGCGCGGCGACCTGGTAGATCCAGGCGAGGATACTCGTGGTCGTAGTCTTGCCGTGGGTTCCGGCGACGACGAGGGATTGGCGAGACTTGAGGAATTCTTCGCGCAGCAGCGCGGCCATGGAGGTAAAAGGAATGCGCTCGTCGAGGACGCGCTCGATTTCAGGATTGCCGCGGGAGAGCGCATTGCCGACGACCACGAGATCAGGAAGGGGATCGAGATTCGATTCGGCGTAGGGCTCGAGGATGGGGATGCCGAGCGAACGAAGCAGATCGCTCATGGGCGGATAGGCGGCCTTGTCAGAGCCAGTGATGCGATGGCCCTCGAGCTGTAGGAGGCCTGCAAGCGAAGCCATGGCAGTGCCGCAGATGCCGATGAGGTGAATATGGCGCATACGGTAGCTCTTAGCCTCTAGCTCCTAGCTTCTAAAGTTACCGTGCAGATGCAAACGTCGGCGGCACATCCGCATATAAACAGCTTGGAACTGGTCGTGAGGAACTGTTTCCCAATTCTCGTTCTCTTCATTTTCTTCTGTTCTCGATTCTCCGCTGCCGGTTTTTTCTGCTCCTTGACCCCTATTCCCTTTTCCCTGCCTTGTGCACCGCCGGTTCGAGAATGCGAAGGCTGGCAGTATCGCCAACGGCGAGCTCGGCTTCGATACCGAAAGTGAGCGTGACATTTTCGCGCGAGACATGGCCGCTGCGCAGGCCGATGGCGATGGGGACCTCGAGACCGTGGAGTGCATTGAGAATTGCTTCTTCGAGGAGCGAAGCAGGCGCGCCCGGCGATGCGCAATCGAGCATTTCGCCAAAGACGATGCCGCGCGCGCCTTCGAGCTTTCCGGCTTTGCGCAATTGCCAGAGCATGCGATCGATCTGGTAAGGCTTGACGCCTGTGTCCTCAAGAAAAAGCAGCTTGCCTTCGGTGCACGGCTCCCAAGGCGTACCGAGCAACGACGCGAGAATGCTGAGGCAACCGCCGTAAAGCGTGCCGTGCGCGGCGGTTGAAGATACAGAGGGCTTGAGGGTGCGCAAGCCTTCTGCGGCGCCAACGCTGTAGGGGTCGCCGGCGAGAGCAGCGCGAAAACTTTCAAGGTGCACGCCGTTGGGAAGATAGAAATCCGCGGCAAGCATGGGGCCGTGGAAGACGGGGAGGCCGAGTTCGTCGAGCAGGCGGAGCTGGATGCCGGTGAGGTCGCTGTAGGCAAAGAACGGCTTGGGATTCGCGGCGATGATTTCGAGATCGAGGCCGTCGAGCAGGTAGTTCGAACCGTAGCCGCCGCGAATGCACATGACGGCGGCTGTGTCGGCATCGGCGAAGGCGGCGTGCAGATCGGCGAGGCGCTGCTCAGGAGTTCCTGAGAAGTAGAGCGGGTTGCGCAGGAGAGCGTTGGGAGCCAGCCTTGGTCGATAGCCCAAGGAGCGAAGCGCCTCGAGGCCAAGTTCGACGCGCTCGGGTTTGGCTGGAGAGGCCGGAGCAACGATGCCGATGGCCGCATCGGGCGCAACGGACGGTGGTTTGAGGAGCGCCCTCATTTCACCATGCCTCCCCGTGAGCGATGAGCGCGGCTGGACCCATGAGATGCAGTTCCGTGCCGGGGCCGTCCCATGCGACGGTCTGCGCGCCGCCGGGCGCGATGACTTTGAGCGGCGAGAGGCAGCGGCGTAACGCAAGGGCCGCCGTGGCCGCAGCGGAGCTGCCGGTTCCGGAGGAATTCGTTGGGCCCACTCCGCGCTCGAAGATGCGAATCTCGATCTCGTGTTCATTTACGACGCGCACAAACTCGACGTTTGTTTGCTGGGGGAAATCGCGATGCGTGTAAATCTCCGCGCCAAGCCCCATCCAGGCGCGCTTACCGATGGCGAAGTCGGGTTTTTCGACGAGGACGACGAAGTGAGGATTGCCAGTGGAGACTTCGACGCCGACGACGTCGACGCCGTCAATCAGCTTGAGTGTGTGCGGCACAAACCGCGGCACGCCCATTGCGGTGGTGACTTCGACAGAGAATTCGTTTTCATTGCTCACGCTGACAATCTGGCAGGCGCGAAGACCGGCGTCGGTAGCGATTTCGATCGTGTCACCGGGCCTGGAACCGAGGGACTGGGCCATCCATGCAGCGACGCAGCGCGTGCCGTTGCCGCTGATTTCGGCGATAGAGCCGTCGGCGTTGTGGAGGCGGATGCGGCCAGAGCGCGGGCCCGGCCCGGACTCGTTTTTCCAAGCAAAGAACTCGACGCCGTCGGCGCCGATGCCGGTGTTGCGCTGGCAGAGCCGACGCGCGAGAACAGCAAGGTCATGGCCGGCGACGGCTTCTTCGGGGACGATCAGGAAGTCGTTGCCGCACGCATGGGCTTTGGTAAAGGGGATCAATGTTCCTCCGGGGCGGGGACGTTGGGGGATGCGGCGAACGATTGAGCGAGATGTGCAGCGTCGAGAGTCACTGTGGTTGCAAGCAAGTTGCTCATACCAACGATAGCAGGGAGTTGAGCGAGAATGCAGGCCTGCGGCGATTCGAGCATTTTTCGGAATGACTCTAAACCCGCGGCTCGGATCTAAAAGAAATCGCGAGCGCGATGCAGCCAGTTGGTGGAAGCATAGATCGCTGCCGAAGGCTGATTCTTGGCAGCAAAGCTGGCGATCAACGTAAAGTCGGCGCGATGTGCTTTGACGGCTGTGGCGATTTCGTCGCCGTCGAATGCGACGACGATGGCGGCATGGGCAGCGGGATCGCCGAGCGCAGAACGATAGATGCCGAGATCGCCCTCGTTGATGGTTTGGCGGAGAGGAATTCCGGTGAAGGCAACGATCTCAGGGTAGAGCGATGTGTTCATGAGCACGGTGGCGTGCGGATCGTGGGTGAGCAACGACTGCAGGGCCGGCGGGATGGAATTGTCATAGGGCTGGCGCGCGTGGGCATTTTTGGTGCTTTCCACATAGACGATGGGATTGGAACGCAGGAGCGCGAAGACATTGAGGAAGGCAAGAGCAAAGAGGAATGCGAAGGCGAGTTTAGGTAGGAGGGGCGCGATCGCCGGGCGCCTGAGCCGGCGGAGGGCGCCTGTAAGCAGTTGAGCGGCGAAGCCGAGGCCGAGGGCGAGAGCGGGCAAAAGCTCAAGGCCGTAGCGCGTGTTGTACCAGGTGTAGGGCCACCAGGCGGGAAAGAAGATGGGAACCGATCCGTAGGCGACGGACCATGCATAAAAGGGGACGGGCAGCCAGAGGAGAAGTGTCCAGGCTAGAGCGTGACGGCGAGCGAGAAGTTTTTCCGTAAGGGCTGCGTAGAGAGTGCCAAGCGCAGCGAGGATAAGGACGATGTTGCCCCATAAATTGCCCCATCCGGGCGCGGCAACGGCGTCGAGCTCGGAGACTTTGAGATAGAAAAGGAGCGCGACCCAGGGATTGTGCCAGCCGGGATGCGGGGGCCAGCCCGGTGCAGTGGCAGCTGTGTGGAGTTCGATGGCGTGAGCGGAGTAGGGCCCGCGCGCGAAGAAGAGCCAGTCGCCGAAGCAGACGGAGTTGTAGGCGAACCAGAGAATCGGTGCAGCTGCGACAGCGATGCTGGCGAGCCAAAAGAACGGCGCAGCGAGGCGTGAGCGATCACCGGCAGCGGTGCGGCGGAACAAGGTGATTGCAATGCCGGACCATGCGATGAGCGCGATGATCCATCCGTCATAGCGCGTGAAGATGGCGGCGATGAGAGCGATGGCGATGCCTTGCAGGCCGCAGCCCTTTGGAAAGGGACCGACATCCAAATGGGAGCGCCACTCAACCAGCCAAACCACAATCCAAATGAATTCGCAAAGAAACAGCGGCTCGGTCATGGCCGTTGTCTGCAAGTAAAGAAGATTTGGATTGAGCGCAAAGAAAATGAGTGCGAGTGCGGCGGCCGCGGGGCGGAGCCAGTTGCGCGCAAGGCGATAGATGCCGATGCAGGAAGCGATGTAGGCGAGCGCCGATGGAACGACTCCGGCAAGGCCTGAGGCCCACCAGGAGTAATTCTGCACGAAGGGAAGAAGAAGAATGTGCGGAAGCGGCAGCCACACCGATCCAAGCTCTGAAAAACGGGGAGTGCGTGAATCGAAGACACGGCGCGCGATGTGCAGATGGGCGATGGCGTCGCCGTAGTTGATCATTGCTCCGTGACGCCAGCTCCAGAGAACGGCCGCTGCTGAAGCCGCCGTGCAGAAGGCCAGGACCACCCAGCCTTCCGCATCGGAGATTCTCTTCTCAATCAAGGTGCGTGATCTCGCGAAACAGGTTGAAGCGCGCGTCGATCTCAGCACGCGTCAGCTGCTGCAGGCGCTCGGTGCCGAAGCGCTCGCAGGCGTAGGAGCCCATAACGCCGCCATAAAACATGGCGTGGCGCCAGGCGGCCGGATTCTGTTCCGGCTGCGAAGCAAGATAGCCGAAGAAGCCACCGGCAAAGCTGTCGCCAGCGCCGGTGGGATCGATGACTTCTTTCAGCGGGAGGGCCGGCGCCTTGAATGTGCGGAGCTCCTCGCCTTTCCCTTTTGGATTGGCACTGCTGTGGAATAACGTTGCGCCATACTCGCCGTGCTTGACGACCAAGGCACGAGGCCCGAGAGCGATGACGGCGCGTGCGGCCTGGACGAGGTTGTTGTTGCCGGCAAGCATGCGTGCCTCAGTGTCGTTGATGAGCAGTACATCGAGACCCTTGAGAACTTCGAGGAGGGCCGGACGATGGTCTTTGATCCAGTAATTCATGGTGTCGCCGGCGACCAGCTTCACGCCTGGCATGGCCTCGCGGACTCGGCGCTGAAGCACGGGATCGATGTTGGCGAGAAACAGAAACTCGGAGTCGCGATAGGCGTCGGGGATCTTGGGCTCGAAGGTAGCGAAGACGTTGAGCTCGGTGTTATGCGTTTTGGCTTCGTTCAGATTCTCGAGATACGAGCCCTCCCAGAAGAAGCTCTTGCCGGCAGTGTGCTCGATGCCGCGCGTATCGATATTGCGCGCGGCGAAGACAGCTTCCTGCTTACGGCCGAAGTCCTCGCCTACGACGGCGATGACGCGCACATCGGTAAAGAAGCTGGCGGCAAGTGAGAAGTAGGTTGCGGCACCGCCGAGGCAACGCTCGCGGCGTCCGGCAGGAGTTTCGATGGAATCGTAAGCTACGCTTCCGACTACGGTGATGGACATTGGTCTCCTAAAAGGTTGAAGTCCCTGCTTTGCAGTTCAGGGCACATAGATGCGGCCATCGATCTTCACGACCGAACACCAGAAACAAAAACGCACACTTTTTTGAGCCGCGATCTCGCTTGTGTCGAGCGACCGCCATCGATGCAGACCCAGCGTGCAAAGGAATCCGCCGAGAGAGGGCGCCTCATGCTCCCGATGCGGCCAAAGCTTTCCCAAGTTAGAAGCAAGCTGCTGATCGGTCGATGGCAAGGGTTGTGGTATCGCCGTCATTGTTTCGTCCGAGTCAGCTTTCTGTTCTACCAGCCATTGTATTTGCCGAAGAGCAGTTTCAGGCGCTCCTTGGCGGCGGCAGGAATTGCATCGGGTTGGGTGAGGACTGCATACTTGGCAGCCGAGACGCATGGACAGGTGCGCTCGCGGGGCATGGCGGCGACGGCGGCCTTGACCACTTTGGCGGCATTGTCGGCGTTCTTGTGCAGCACGGCGACGATCTCCTCGATGGTGACGGCGTCGTGGCCCTCGCGCCAGCAATCGTAGTCGGTAACCATGGCAATGGTGGCGTAGCAGATCTCCGCTTCGCGGGCGAGCTTGGCTTCCTGCAGGTTGGTCATGCCGATGACATCGGCGCCCCAGCTGCGATAGAGGTTCGACTCGGCGCGGGTGGAGAACTGCGGGCCCTCCATGCAGACGTAGGTGCCGCCGAGTTTGCCTACGACGCCAACTTTCGCACAGGCATCGGAGGCCGCTTTGGCGACGGTGGCGCAGACGGGGTCGCCGAATGCGACGTGGCCCACGATGCCGTCGCCGAAGAAGGTGGCGACGCGGTTAAACGTCCGGTCGATGAACTGATCGGGAATGACGAAGTCTGTGGGCTTGTGCTCTTCCTTGAGAGAACCGACGGCAGACACGGAGACGATGCGTTCGACGCCAAGCTTCTTGAAGGCGTAGATGTTGGCGCGGAAGTTGAGCTCGGATGGAAGGATGCGATGGCCGCGGCCGTGACGCGCCAGGAATGCGACTTTGCGGCCCTCGAGTTCGCCGAGGACAAAGGCTTCAGACGGTGAGCCGAAGGGCGTGTCGATGCGCTCTTCGCGAATGTTGGTAAAGCCGGGCATGGAATAGAGCCCGCTGCCGCCGATGATGCCGATTTCTGCTTGAGACATTCGCTCACTCCGTTCGCGTAGCTTCCAGTCGCTCAGCTTCTAGCGCCTTCGTCCTGACAAAGACCGCGACTGAAACCTCAACTTGCAACCCCGAACAGGAATCGCCAGTAGCTAGAAGCTAGCGGCTAACTGCGTAGCGGCTATCTTTGTTGATCGATCAAGCGGATGGTTTCCAGAAACACGTCCCCGTCGATCATCAAACTGTGCGCGCTGATTTTGTCCATCGTGTCCTGCGCGGTGTGGTGATAGCTGTTGTTTGGCCCGTAGTCGAGATCGATGATGTCGATGGACGGCACGCCTCGCTGCACGAATGGCAGATGATCGTCCTCGACCTCCATCTGCTGCTGAAAGAAATAGCGCTGGTAGCCGAACTTCCTCGCGGCCTGGGCGACGAGCGAGACGAGCCAGGGGGCGGAACGGCTTTCTTGCTGGATGTCGAGGTCCTTGTCGCCAATCATGTCGGCGAGCATAAATGCCTTGATCTCATTGAGAGTTCCGTCGCGGCCCCATTTCGCGGCGAGATGACGGCTGCCGTAAGTGGAGTCGGAGGCCGACCACTGCTGGATGGCCTCTTCGCCATCGAAGAAGACGAGCCAGACGGAGTAGCCATCGAGTTTTTTCCCGGGCGAGTGCGCGGACTGTTCGCGAAGCCGATCGGCGATCGCCATCAACAGGCCGGTGGTTGAAGCGCCGTCGTTGGCGCCGACGAAATTGATGTTGCGCAGCGGGTAGTTGGTTTCGTAGTGCGAGCCAAGGACTATGACTCCAGGCTTCGTACCCGGGAATCGCACGATGAAGTTGCACATCGGCACGGGGCCGATCGGCGTGTCGGCTGTGAATGTATCTTGCTCGAGCTGATCGTGGTCGCGGAGGAAGTGAGCACGGAGGAAATCTTCAGCCTTCACATGGCCGGGTCCAGTGGGCCAGCGCGGACCGATGGCAGCGAATTGGCGTGCGTATTCGAAGGCGGCGTTGCCATCGAAATGGGATTGGGCCGACGCACAGAGTGGCGTGAAGAATGCGATAAGGAAGATTGAGAGCCGTGCTATCCCAGGTCTCAAAATCGAGACCTGGGGCACCCGCGAGGATAGGGCAACTTCGGATCTGGCCGCTGGCCTCCTCCAAAACCAGGAAAACATCATGCCGCGGCCTCCTTTTTCTTTCGGCGCGACGGATGGACCCACCAGGCGACGCCGATGCCGATGAGGTAGAGGACCAGCATGGGAACAGCGTAGATGCACATGGTGCCGGGATCGGGGCTGGGGCAGATGATGGCGGCAACGAGAAACACCGCGAGAATGGCGTAGCGAATGTTTTTCCAAAGGAACTTCGGGCTGACGATGCCAAACAATGCGAGGAAGAAGATAAGAATCGGCAGCTCAAAGCTAATGCCTAAACCCAGAATGATGGAGAGAAAGAATCCTGTGTACTCCTCGATGGTGACGATGGGGTTGAATTTGCTGCCAAACCCGATGATGAGAATCTTGAGTGCGCCGGGAAGGACGAAGAAGTAACCGAAGCTTGCTCCGGCAAGAAAGAGACTGACCGTAGCCGTCATGAAGGGAACGACGAAGCGCTTTTCTTTTTGATAAAGGCCGGGCGCGATGAACAGCCACACCTGATAGAGGATGAAGGGCGATGCAAGAATGGCTCCGCCGATGAGCGAGACCTGGAGATAAAGGTTCAGCGGATCCATGGGGTGGGTGTAGTTGAGCTTGATGCCGAGCTTGGTGAGCGGCGCCTGGACAAATCCATAGAGGCGCTCATGGAACGCGTAGGCAACGATAAACCCGAGGCCGAGATAGATGGCGGAGTGGACAAGCCGCTTGCGGAGCTCCTCGAGGTGCTCCATCAGGCTCATGCCGGGGAGCTCCGCGCGCTCAGTAATAACGGTGCGCGCTTTATCGATGGCTTCCTGCGGGTCAACCATGATGAGCAGCCGGCTCCGATCTTTCGGCTTCAGGAAAAAGGTTCCCTTGTGATTGGGCGGGCGGGTTAGCGGAAACGGTCTCGCCTGTGGAGGGCGGCTGGATCTTCGGGATGGGCGAGGCGGTTGCGGGTTCGGCTGGTTGGGCAGGCGGCGGAGCCGGCTCTGGTGCATGCTGCGCTTCAGCTTCGATATTGGGGTTCATCCCCTCAGAGTAAGGGCTTTCCGTTAAACCTGATCCCTCTGTGGCGGCTGGGGGTGGGGTAGTTGGTGGAGTTGAAGTTTCAAGCTGTGCGGGCGGCGGAGAAGCGGCGAGAGCGCGCTGCCGAGCCTCTTCTTCCTTCTTGCGGCGGTCAGCCTCCTCTGATGCGCGCAACTCCTCCTCCATCTGGAATTTGAAGTCGTTTGAGGCTTTGCGGAATTCATACATCAGCTTGCCGAGCTGGCGGCCGATTTTGGGAAGGCGGCGGGGCCCAAAAACAACCAATGCCAAAGCCATGAGGATCAACGTGTCCCACATGCTTAGGGTGGCAAGCTGGATTGGCGGCGGAGATCCCATGAAAGATCATGATACCCGCGCTTACGTGGGGCTCACAAACGATGCGTAGGTTGGCTCACCATGAGAACCCTCCGGACGACGTACACGGGATTGCTCAGCGACCTCCGGAGGTTTACATACAATGGAAGCTGGATCGCGGCTTCCGCCCTCAAATCTCAGAACGGCGCCCCAGCATCCTAATAGAAGATGCGCTGCAAACGATTGCGAACGTTCGTTCTGACTCTTTTGCTGCTGCCAATTTGCGCTCCACGGCACGCGGCTGCGTACTCCCTGCTCACGCACGAGCAACTCATCGACCTCACATGGAACGACTCGATCGTTCCCTTGTTGAAGAGCCAATATCCAAACCTGACGCCGGCCGAGCTTGACCGCGCACGCTCTTTCGCTTACGGCGGGTGCGTGATTCAGGACATGGGGTATTACCCGTTCGGCGACTCGTTTTTCTCAGACCTGACGCACTATGTGCGCACCGGCGATTTTGTTCTGGCGCTCTTCCGCAACGCGCACAACGCCAATGAGCTTGCGTTTGCCGTGGGCGCGCTATCGCACTACGTCGGAGATTCGATCGGCCATGCTGAAGCAACCAACCGTGCGGTTGCGCTCCAGTTCCCCAAGCTGGCGGCGCGGTACGGGCCGAGCGTGAACTATGCCGAGGGCAGGCACCAGCATGTGCAGGTCGAGTTTGCCTTCGACATCGATCAGATTGCGAAGCATCGCCTGGCGCCACTGGAATACTTACGCCATATCGGGATCAGGGTTCCAACGCACCAGCTGGCGCTGGCTTTCTACCAGACATACGGGATAACCGACGATTTCGCTGTCGGCGCACGGCGCAAGTTCGATTTGGGCGAGTACCAGTTCTCGACGCGAAAGTTCATTCCTCGCGTGGCCTACGCAGTCGCGCTGATGAAGCGCGGCCACGAGACGCCAGAGCCGAATACGGCCGATGCGAAAGAGATCGAGAAGGAGTCGGCAGAGGTGGCGACACTCTACGACTGGGCAGCTTACCGCAAGAAACCGGGCTTTGAGACTCACCTTATCGCCTTCGTACTCAGTTTGCTGCCGAAGGTTGGCCCGCTGTCGATGGTCGCGGTGAAGGGGCCCACCCCTGCCGCGGAGGCCGATTACATGCACAGCATGGTCTCAAGCCTCAGAGTGCTTCGCAATCGACTCACTCTTCTTACGCCCATTGAATACCGGGTGGCACCGTCCATAAGCGGAGCGGTTCCAACGGATGTTTTTGGGCCGACCGATCCCAAGCAACCAACGCCCAATCGGGACCTGGACACTGGGCAAGTGGTCAAGCCCGGGGGTTATCGTTTGACCGACGAGACCTATGCGGAACTACTCCACCGCCTGACGCGCGACCCGAGCCAGCCGATTCCTCCGGGAATCAAAAGCGATATACAGGCGTACTACTCCGACCCCAACGCGCCAATCTCAACCAAGCGGCATCACCACGCGTGGTCGAAGGTGCAGGCTGACCTGAATACACTGGCCGCGATGCCGACAAGCGCGGCGGCCAAGCCTTATCCCACGTATGGAGAGCCGGATGTGCCGCCGGCAAAAACGAATTAACTTGCCGCTATTTGACGTCGGCTGAGTTGGCCCTGGGCAGTAAAACAGGTTGGACAGGACGCGCCGACGGAGCGCTCGCGGACGGGCGTGGCGAATGCAGGTTGTCTGCTGAAGCCTGGTGCATGGTGACAATGACCGCTTCAGCCGGCTTGGCACTCGCGCAACGGTAGGAATGCGGCGTGGCGGCGTCAAAATAGACGGCATCGCCGGGGCCTAGCCTGGCATCCTGCTCCCCATGCCGCAGCGTCAGTTCACCTGAGAGCACGTAGAGAAATTCGAATCCCGCGTGCATGTGCGATCGGGGCTCCACGTCGTCAGGCAGGGGAATAAACTCCGCAAAATACGGGTCCATGGGCCGATCGGCCACCATGTAGCCGAGGCTTTCGAAGGTGTATGTGGGCAACTCGACCCCCGTTTGCGGGATGCGCACCCGGTCTCTCTTGCGGTGTACGCGAAAAATCGGTGACGGCTCGCTTTCAAAGAAATACGAGAGATCTTTTGAAAAGACCATGGCGATGCGCGCAAGGTTGCGGAGCGTGGGCACCACACGGCCCGTCTCCAACTGTGAGAGGAAGCTGGCCGAGAGCCCGGTATGCCTGCCGAGATCCACGAGTCCCATGGACTTTTTCAGCCGCAAGCGCCGGATGCGCTCGCCCAAGTGCTTCTCGGTAATGAAACGCTCGGCGGTATCGGCATCCGCCAAAGGCTTGTGCATCTCCTCGCCACCGTTCGTCTCGACCCTGTTTGTCTCGACCCGCTCGGTCATAGCCATCGCTGCTCCTTACCACACTAGGATGCAGGTTGTCGGTCATTGTTGTCCAATCAAAACCAATTCTAGTAGGACAAAACTGGCATGGTTTGCAAGTCGGGGCCGGGGGTGCTACCGGCCGGCGGGTTATTGTTGCGGAGTGGCCGTCAGCTTGAATGCATCGTAGAAGCGATTCACGTCCGCGTCGCGCCGAGCGCCCAGCGAGGGATGCGTCGCCAACAGCATGTAGAGGTGAGTGCCGTCGAGAATCAAGCGCCCGTCCAGGATGCCGCCAGCCGCATTGCGAGCCATAAAGTCGCGGATTCTGTACCCGTCGCGGTCGTGAGTTGACTCGCTGACCAAGCTCGTCTGCGTTCTTCCCAGCGCCCCGTCTCGTGCCATTTTCAGTGTCTTTTCGGAGTCGTCGCCGGCTGCCCGCTGGACCGGTGGGTTGTCCGCCCAGGCCACTGCGTAGGTGGTGCCGGGGCCCCCATTCGGATCATCGGCCACCGCCTCGATCATCGGCACCTGCTCCACCACTCCGTGATCGCTATACGCCGGAATCTGAGTCTCGCTCACTGCCGCGGAAGGCATCTGGACCGTGAACCCTTCCGCGCTCCGGTCAACCGTTTGCCAGGCCATCGAGCCGGCCCCGGGACTCGCCCCTTCCGATCCCCCCAGGCCGAAGTCGGCCCGATACTCCCACACCAGATACGCAACCACGCCGATCAGCAGAATCCCGATGACGAGGCTGAACGGTCGCTTCACTCCTCCAAGAGTGCCCAATTCGACCCTGTGTTTTCAAGAGGATTCCCCTTTTGGGCCGATTTGTGTTCCAGAGGGGTAAAAAAACAGCCGTCCCAGGCAATTTCCACACTGGGCGCTCGCATCTTCTCTCGAATGGCCTTGCAACCTTTTCTCAGATTAGGCATCCTAAGAAGTAATTAGCAGAGGCTTCCCCAAATGTCCCGCCAAAGAAAGGTAACAACTCTCTCTTGAGGGTTCTTCGGAACCTCTTCCCAAAATCCCCCCTGGTTTCCCTCCCAAAACTGCCTCGCGAGCGGGCCTACCGGAAGGTAGGCCCATATGCTCTTCCCGGGAACCTTCCGCCTTCAGACCACGCCAACCACTAAAATCGAAAGAATCATGCCGCCTTCTTCCGGCAAAATGCCCACGTCCTCCGGCCTCAAGGCAATCGACCTGAACCTGGCTGCCGCTGGACTTGCGGCGGGCCTGCGCAAACGATCATCGTCAACCTGCAACGAAAATCGGGCCATCCGCTTCGACCGAGCGGACGCCGAGGAGATAGCGACTCCAGCGCCCATGCCCCACCGCGCCGTCAATGGCGTTGAATGGCTTCCGATACCAGGCTGGGACCTTCCATGGCTTTGGGCGGGATTCTCCACGCGCAAGGGCGGCCTCAGCCGCGCCTATTGCCCTGAGGATGCCGTGGAGGGCGAACTCAACCTGGGCTTTACCGAGGCCGACGACCGCGAGACGGTCCTTGTCAATCGACGCCTCCTCGTCCAAGCCATCACATCCGATCCGAAAATCCCGCTGATCTCGCTTCGCCAGTTCCATTCCAACCGCATTGTCCACACGGTTCGCGCCGATGCAGACCGCTCCCGCCCGAACAAGGCCGACGGGCAAATCACCAACGAGCCCGGCTTTCTGCTTGCCATCCAGACCGCCGACTGCATTCCTGTGCTCGTTGCCGATCGCCAGCGCCGCATCGTCGCAGCCTTCCACGCCGGTTGGCGGGGAACCGTCAAGCGCATTGTTGAATCCGGCGTCGGCACCATGCGGCTGGCCTTTGGTTCTCAACCGCAGGACTTGATCGCAGCCATTGGTCCCGGCATTGGTTTCTGCTGTTACGCCGTGGGCGAAGAAGTGCTGTCGGAATTTGAATCGCAGTTCCACTACGCGCGCGAATTGTTCAAGGAGGTCTTCGATTCCGATCCGGTGCGCAAGAAATACCCCATGCTCTTTCTTACCCAGCGCGCGCCCGGCCACTCACCCATTGGTCCCAGTCTTCACGTCGATCTGGTTGAAGCCAACCGCCGCCAGCTTCTTGCCGCCGGCCTCAAGCCGGAATCGATCCAGGTCATCGGCGGCTGCACGCAATGCCATAACGATCTCTTCTTCTCCCATCGGGCCTCGCACGGCCACGCCGGCCGCATGATGGCTGTCATCGGCATTCGCGATGCGCGGCAACGCGGCTCCGTCGCCGGCACGCAGAGAAACTCATCCCGCTGACGCAATGGAAATTGATTTTCGGGGGATTGTTTTCTGCCGTCTACGCCTTCGCCTCGCCCGGGTTCACCAGGTCGCGCAGTTCCTTTGACGGCTTGAAGTAGGGAACCTTCTTGGCGGGAACATCCACGCGTGCGCCGGTCTTGGGGTTGCGCCCGATGCGGGGTTTGCGCTGCCGGATGCGAAACGAGCCGAAGCCGCGTATCTCGATCTTGTCTCCGCTTTGCAGGGCGCCAATCACGGATCCGAAGATGGTTTCTACAATCACTTCTCCGTCGCGCCGGGTCAAATCGCCCAGGCCGGTCACCTTCTCCACCAAGTCCGCTTTTGTCATCTCCCACAAACCTCCGCATCCAGCATAACCGGATTGTGCCGAGGAAAGCACGAAAATGCAAGCCCCTTTCTGGAAATTATCCTTTGCGCATCAGCAGTTTGGCCGGTTGCCCCCCGCTCCCTGCCACCCGGCAGCCTGGGTAACGCCGGCGTCCCCGACGGCTGTCGTGCAAAGCCTGCCCTGAGCGCAGCCGAAGGGTCCTCGCCCGCTCAACGCCCTTTTCCGCGCCCTCACCGTCTGTTCCGGCGCCGCAAAATCCGCCCGCGCAAGGCCCATTTTCCCTTGGTCCGGGCAGCATAGGATAAATTGATCGAAGCGCATCCAATAGAAGAATGAGCTACCCACAATACAGCATCGTGATACCCGCATATAACGAGGCCGCGCGTATCGGCAGTGCGTTGGATGCGGTGCTCGCCTGCGTCCATCAACGCGGCTGGAACGCGGAAATTGTCGTGGTTGACGATGGCTCGCGGGACCAGACCGCCGAGATCGTTCGCACTTTTGCCTCCACAAACCCTGAGGTCCGCATGCTCCAGAATCCCGGCAATCATGGTAAGGGCTACAGCGTGCGCAACGGCCTTCTGCACTCCTTCGGCGAAATCGTCATGTTCACCGACGCCGATCTCTCCGCCCCCATTGAGGAAGCCGACGGCCTGATCGCAGCCATCGCCGCCGGAGCCGACATCGCCATTGGCTCTCGCTGGCTCGAGCGCACGCGCCAAACCATTCGCCAACCTCTCTACCGCCAGTTCTTCGGCCGCTGTTTCAATGCCGTTACCCGCGCCATCATGGGCCTGCCTTACGCCGACACGCAATGCGGCTTCAAAGCCTTCACCCGCGCCGCCGCGCAAACCGTCTTTCAGCTTCAGACCATCGAGCGCTGGGGCTTCGATCCCGAGATTCTCTTCATCGCTCTCAAGCGCGGCTATCGCATCGTCGAAGTTCCCGTAAGCTGGGCCCACGACGAGCGCACCCGCATCAGCTACCTTCGCGACGGAACCAGGATGTTGCAGGACATCGCCATCGTCCGCTGGAACGCTCTCCTCGGCCGCTACAACAAACCCGTCGAGCGTATCCACCGCGCCGATCTCGTTAAGTAGCTCGGGTTCAGCAGAGCTTCCCCTCGTGAGAATCCGTGACAAAACGGGGCGCGGCGGCGTTAGTCAATAGGTAACTTTCGAATCGACGACGACCGGACCGGAACCAACGATCATCGCCATTCGAGGCGGTAGACTGGTGCCACATGATTCCTATGGGCTACATGGCAAAGCATGTGGAGGGTAGCCCCGGCTGGTCTAAGCCGCCGCAGGTTTTCGACGTCTATTCCGTAGGCTGCTGTGTGAATGACGACTTTGCAGACTACGTTGACTACTGGAAACACAACTGCTGGTGGTTCTTTGATTCTCCCGAGGCGATCCAAAGCATCGCGCGGGAACACTCCATCGATCTTGAAGGGACAAAGCTGTTCTATTACGAAGCGCACGAACTAGAGCTGGCCGACGGTGTTTGGCGACCCTTTTCCCCGGGTCCAGCTTGGTCCATCCCGCCCCATGTAGTTCCGCCGACTGCGAAACAACTTGAGGGTTTCGATGTCGTCACCGTTTGGGTCGAGAACTCGTCTGCCCCGGAACATTCACCTCTCTCTTGCCAGTATTTGGCACGAGAAATGCTCACGAATGCACATTGTCTTTTCGACACATTCGACGAAGCGTCCGCAGCCCTTAACGCCGGCAGATTTGATCGCTGCGAGCCAGGTGCTCTTCGCATCTTCGCTGTGTATTCCGCAGATTGGCCACCAACCAATCGCTTATCTGCGCAAGCTATTCTTGAATAGCCGGCAATCCGGAAAGAACAGAGTTGGATTACTTCCCATTCGGCGACTACGTCCGTCGCTGATCGCGCAGCATTTGTGTAACCATTTCTACAGCGGATTCTTCGACGTCATCAGGCCAATGCGATCCGCTCCCGCGGCCTTCGCGACGTCCATCACCGTTGCAATCGTTGAGAAATCAAGATTCTCACTGCCCTTGATGAACACGACTTTGTCCGCGCGCATTGAGAAAATCGAGTTCAGGCGGTTTCCAAGTTGTTCGGCAGTCACATCCTGCTGATTGATTCTGTAGATCGGCAGCCCATTGCGCCCCTTCGCGATCTCGACGATAACCGGAGCTTCCGGGGCCGGATTCAGATTTGAAAACCGCTGCGGCAGCCTTGCGCTCAGGCCGCGCGGTACAACCGGAGAAATAACCATGAAGATGATCAACAGCACCAACAGAATGTCGATCATCGGAGTCACGTTGACTTCGCCCAGCGGCCGGCCTGATCCCTGACTATTCTCAACCGTCATCGCGCACCCTCCCTTGCTCGTCAAGTCCCGCAGAGCCTGCGGAAACTTCGAGATGATTCAAACTGCGAATTCCTTTGCTATAGACACCGCACCTTCACAAATGGTTCCCACTTCGCAGTCCACAAGCCCCGCCTTCATCCGTGCCGCTGCGCAAGGCGCCTTCCGGCGCTCGACGGTGAAGGCCATTGCGGATGGAGCTACAATCGAATCGCGATGCCGCACCCGTCATGGAATGACAGTTATGCAGCTGGACAGTTGCCCTGGGACACTGGGAAACCTGAGCCTCTGCTCGTCGAGTTCGTCACATCGGGCGCGGTCACGCCATGCCTGGCGCTTGAGATCGGCGCAGGTACCGGCACGAATGCAATCTGGATGGCGGAACGCGGTTTCGATGTATTGGGAATCGACGTCGCGCCGCTCGCCATCGAGAGAGCGCAAGCCAAGATGGAGGGACGTGCTGCGCGCTGCCGCTTCGTACCGTGGGACTTTCTCGCTGCGCCTCTGCCCGACGGTCCATTCCAGTTCGTGTTCGATCGCGGTTGCTTTCATATCTTCGATGAACCAGGCGAGAGAGAGCAGTTCGCGGCAAGAGTCGCTGCCGCACTGGCGCCTGGCGGCTTGTGGCTGAGCTTGATCGGCAGCACGGAAGGTCCGCCGCGTGAAGAGGGTCCGCCGCGCCGCTCGGCGCGCGAAATCACCCTCGCCATCGAGCCTGCGCTCGAGATCGTGGAGTTGCGGTCAACCGAGTTCCGCGAAAGCGCAAAGGCGTGGCTGTGCCTGTCGCGCAAGCGCACGATGCCGCCGCAACCCTCTACTCGGCACGATTGAGACGAGGGCAGAAGGCCGCATGTTGCCGTCCCGAGCGCCTGCGGGGTTGCGAAAGCTCTAGGTCACCCGGACCGCTCCGGCGGGCTCGTTGGCCGCATAGGGAATCCTGTTACGACCCTCCTCCAGCGACGGCAACGATGGCAGGTAAACGGTGAAGACCGTGCCGCTGGGTGCGGTCGTGCGCGAGTGAAAACGCAGACGGCCGCCGTTGCGCAGCACAATGTCGCGCGTGAGCCATAGACCAAGTCCGGTTCCGCGGCTGCCCTTGGTGGTGAAGAACTGGGCGAAGAGGTTTTGGCGAATCTCAGAAGGAATGCCGCTACCCGTATCGGCGACGGTGAGGCGCGCGTAATGAAAACCTCTGCGCATGCACGATGAGACGCGTACGCGCAGGCGGCCGCCGTCAGGCGTGGCATCGAAAGCGTTCCCCAGGAGATTGACGAGCGCCTGGCGGATTTCTCCGGCTGAGCAGAATGCATACGTCTTCTCGACATCGAGCCTGACAGGAATATTGCGCCTGCGCATCATGCCCTGGAACAGCGCAACGGCGGAGCCTGCCAGTTCGCCCACATCCGTAAGGGCCGGCTTGGCGGGAGCGCGATGAAAGCGCAATGTCTGGTTCACGATCTCGCTGATGCGGGACAGCTCCTGCGACGCCAGCCGCCCGAACGAGCGCGCATCTTCAACCGTGATGCTGTTCTCGATCAGGAAAAGCAGGTTCGTGATCGCCTCCAGCGGGTTATTCACTTCGTGCGCCATCGTCGCGGCCAGTTGCCCGGCCACGGCAAGCTTCTCTGTATTGCGCAGCGCCTCTTCGGTCTGGAACTGGCGAGCCAGCGCGTCGCGCATCTCGAGCTGTTTGAGACGGGAGTTGTACGCCACCTGCACCGCGCTCAACAGCAGCTCCTGGCGCATCGGCCGGTCAAGCAGGAAGACGCTGCGAAACTCCACGCGGACCTGGGTGGCGATGGCGCCATAGCGGGAATGCTGGCGCCGCTGGTCAGCAGCAGCAGCGGTAGATCGGACCACACCGGCTGACCCTCGACCACGATGCGCAGCGCCTCGAATCCATCGGTCGCGAGAGCTTCGTCGGTAAAGATCAGGCCGAGGATCTCCGCGCTCTCCAGCTTTTCCAGCGCGCGAATGGTGACCACATGCTCCGCCGCGTAGCCAGAGGCATTCAGCAGCGAGCAGATCAGCTCGCCATCGCGCCCCACGGGAGCAGCAACCAGGAATCGGGGAGTAGCCATTACAGCAGCGCTTCGCCTCCCATGTATTCCGGTGTGCCGGTGAGCACGCCCTTGAAGTTGGTGAGAGGCTCACCGATCTTTACCTTTCCTTCATGGATGCGCATCTGGCGAATGGATCGTTCGTGTGGGCCGGAGCGGCGCTTGACCACCGAAAGCGCCTGTCGCACCTCGCCGCCGGCTTCAAAGTAACGCAGCAGCAGCACATTGTCGGCCAGGTAGCTTACGTCGGTGGGCGACGACATTGCCCCGCCCAGCAAGCCGTGCTGGGCCAGCACCATAAACGATGCCACTCCAATCTGATTCAGATAAGAGAGAACCTCGTGAAGCTGCACGGTGAGCGCTCGCTCCTCGCTCATCGAGTTCATCAGCCCGTTCAGGCTGTCAATCACCACCAGCCGCCAATTTCGCTCTTCCACGCCGCAACGGATGCGGTCAATGAACTCGCCGGGAGACAGCTCGGCTGGATCCACCTGTTCCAGGTGCAGCATCTGGTTCGAGAGGTAGGTATCGAGGTCCATGCCCAGTCCCCGGCTGCGCTCGCAAAATGAATTCCGGGTTTCATCGAATGTGTAAATGGCGGCTCGCTCGCCGCGCTGGGCCGCGGTCAAGGCAAACTGCGCGCACAAAGTTGATTTGCCGCAACCAGTGGGCCCCACGATCAACGTGCTCGTTCCGCGCTGCACGCCGCCATTGAAGAGATCGTCGAGTTCGGCAAGGCCACTGGGCAGAATCTCCTCGGCGGGACAGAGGATGCTGCGATGCTCGCCGGAGACCAGACGCGGAAACACGCGCAGGCCGCCACGCAGGATCACGTAATCGTGATAACCCTCGCGAAAACTCGAGGCGCGGATCTTGAGCACCTCAAGACGGCGCCGGGTGATGCCGTAGTTACGGGCCAGCACCTCCAGCCTGATCACGCCATGGGCGATGGTCTGCACCTGGCTCTCCTCGTTGTCGCGAAAGCGCTCATCGAGCAGAAGAGTGGTACAGTCGCGGTTTTCGAAGAATTGTTTGAGCAGCAGAATCTGCCGCCGGTAACGCAGCGAATCGCGCGCGAGCATGCGCAGTTCCGACATGGAGTCGATGACTACGCGTGAGGGCGCCAATTCCCGCACCTTCCCCAGGATGGTCTCGAGGACGTCGGCCAGCTCAACCTCAGAAGGCTGGAAGACCGTGTAGTGCTCGCCGCTGTTGCCGGCCAGCTCCGGCGGTGCAATCTTGCAAATCGTGATGTTCGACAGGTCGAAGCCATGCGAGGCGGCCACGTGCCGCAGTTCGCCTTCGCTTTCCGCAAGCGAGATATACAGGCCGCTTTCGCCCCGCTTCGTGCCTTCCAGCAGGAACTGCAATGCCAGCGTGGTTTTGCCCGCGCCAGGATTGCCTTCTACCAAGTAAAGGAAACCCTTTGCGAGGCCTCCGCGCAGGATGTTGTCCAGCCCGGGGATTCCAGTAGACAGCCTTTCCTTGTTCTCTTGCTCCATACGACTTTCAATTCTCCTGGGCAAAACCGGCGGTAAGGCTGCCAGTGTGGTGTGTGTAAAGGCTTGCGAGGAGCCGGGACCGATGCTGGAACGCCGATGTAAGCTAAGCGCCTGAAGCGCGACGACATTAAACAACTTTTTGGATGCGTACTCAGAGTCAAAGGTGGGCTGAGGCTCGCGGTTTTGGCGCGAGGCGGAAAACGGCAGACGGGTGGCGCTGATCCATTCCTGCTGTGCGCGATTCCTCAGAATCTTTCTGCGGTGATTGCGGAAACGCCAGCGCGACAGCCGGCGGGACGCAGGCGGTACCCGTGGCCAAGCGGCATCTCGGCGACGGCGTTATTCTGGAGACTCCGGCCGCCCCAGCCGCTAAAGGAAGCAAGATGACCGAAGAAACCGCGCCAGCCGCTCCCGAGACTGCGAAGAACGATCCTCCTGTTGCGACCATTGCCGAGATTGGCCGGCACGAGGGGCAATCTGTCACCTTGCAGGGATGGCTTTACAACTCGCGCGAGAGCGGGAAGCTGCTGTTTCCCATCTTTCGCGATGGGACTGGATCGATCCAGGGAGTGGCGCACGTGAAGAGCGTGACGCCGGAAGTGTTTGATAAGTTGAAGGGCTTGACGCAGGAATCGAGCGTTATCGTCACGGGAAAGGTGCGTGCGGACAAGCGCGCGCCGGGCGGGTACGAACTGGACGTGGAAGACGTGCACGTGGTGCAGCGCGTGCCGGAGTCTGACCCGTACCCAATCACGCTGAAGGATCACGGGGTCGAGTTCTTGCAGGAACGGCGTCATCTGTGGGTTCGTAGCCCAAGGCAATCGGCTATTTTGCGCATTCGCGCGGAGATTATGCGGGCGGCGGCTGAATACTTCGATTCGAATGGGTTTATCCGGACCGATCCGCCGATTTTGACGCCGGCGGCGTGCGAGGGGACGTCAACTCTTTTTCCTGTCGATTACTTCGGCGATCCGGCGTACCTGACACAGAGCGGGCAGCTCTACATTGAGTCGACGGCGCTGGCGCTGGGGAAGGTGTACAGCTTCGGGCCGACCTTCCGGGCAGAGAAGTCGAAGACGCGGCGGCACCTGACGGAGTTTTGGATGATCGAGCCGGAAGTTGCCTACATGGACCTCGATGGGCTCATGGAGCTGGCAGAGAACTTCATTTCACACATCGTTCAGAGCGTGCTGAAGAATCGCGCGCCGGAGTTGCAGGTGATCGGGCGCGACGCGGCGAAGCTGGAGGCGATCAAGGCGCCGTTTCCAAGGCTGCGTTACGACGAAGCGGCGGAGATGCTGAACCAGGCGCACAAGGATGGCACGCTGGAAGCGCCGTTCGAGTATGGAAACGATTTTGGCTCGCCGGACGAGACGTGGCTGAGCTCGCAGTTTGATCGGCCGGTGATGGTGCATCGCTACCCGGCGGATGTGAAGGCGTTCTACATGGAGCCCGATCCGAAGGATCCGCGCTATGCATTGTGCGTAGACGTGCTGGCGCCGGAAGGTTATGGCGAAATCATCGGCGGATCGCAGCGCGTTTCGAGCTACGAGCTGCTGAGCGCGCGGATTGACCAGCACAAGCTGCCGCGCGCGGCGTTCGAGTGGTATCTCGACCTGCGGCGTTATGGCAGCGTGCCACACTCGGGATTCGGCATGGGCATTGAGCGGCTGGTGGCGTGGGTGTGCGCGCTGGATCACGTGCGGGAGACGATTCCGTTTCCGCGGATGCTGAACCGGATGTACCCGTAGAACAGCGGCCGGTGATCAGTGGTCAGTGATCAGTTCGCATGTGCGGAGACGGATCGCGCGGACCGCGGCTAGGACTTCTTGCGGGGCACCTTCGCGCCCTTCTTGCGAGCCTCGGAAAGGCCGATGGCGATGGCCTGTTTGGGGTTTGTCACCTTTTTGCCACTCCGGCCGCTTTTCAGCTTGCCTTGCTTCATCTCGCGCATCTCGGTTTCCACCTGCTTACCGGCTGCGGGACCGTACTTTCTTCCGGAAGATTTCTTTTTGGTTGCCATGAATGCATCTCCTTGCTGAGGGTAAATCCCATTTCCTCTGATGCATTTTTCTCGCGATGGGTCAACAGCGTTGGATTCGTGCGATCCCCGCTTGGGACGTTAGATTGAAGGCTGAGGGTGATACTTTCTTGAGCGCGGCAGAGACACGAAAACAAGATCGACACGGGCGGACGAAGCCTGCCACTCCGCCAGCGAGAATCCGCCGCGGTGGACCGCGAAGACTGCGGATCCGGCGGCAGCCGCTGGGATGGATAGGGCGTGGAATCCTGGCGTGCGCGGCGGTGGTGGTTGCGCTCGTGGCGTGGGCGGCAATTGCGCGGGTACTGGCACCCAAGGAGAACACGGCGCAGGAACATTTCGATGTGCTGATGGTGCTGGGAAATCCGGCTGACTCGGATGGGAATCCGACCCCAACCGAGCTTGCGCGCGTGACCGAAGCCGTGCGCGAGTACGAACGGGGCGTAGCGCCGAGAATGATCATCACCGGCGGTCCGGCGCACAACCGATTCGTGGAGGCCGAGGTGATGGCGCGAGTGGCTGAGGCGCAGGGGATTCCGGCGGATGCGATCGTAGAAGAGCGAACGGCGCGGAACACAATGGAGAATGCGTGCAACTCGCTCAAGATCATGCGCGGCCACGGATGGGAGTCGGCGGAGGTGATTTCAAGCGCCAGCCAATTGCCCCGGGCAGGGCTGATCCTGAGCCGGCTGCCGCTGAAGTGGCGGACACATGCAGCGCCGGCGCTCGAGCCGGACGGGCCGTGGTGGGATGCGGCGACGACGGCGGTCGAGATTCTGAAGACGGCGCGCTACCTGGTGTGGACGAGACAGGTGGACGGCTGCGAAGTGCAATGATTTTGTGCCCCGCGCTTCCCGACAATCTGGTGCGCTGCGCCAACGTATGCGGCACCGTCCCTACGGGACTCCGGCGATTCCTTTCACACGGCATCCCCACGCTAAAGCGCGGGGCTAATGAGCATTGCGCCTACGGCGCGAGAGGTGCGCTGCGCTTTGTTGTTCTGTTGTCTCCCTGGCGGCGTTTGGACCATGCGGCGAGGGACCTGGGCAGACGGCTCGGGCACAGCGACGTCTAAGAGGAAATGCTGTTTAACCGCGTTGTCCGGCCTCGGGGGGCTCCTGTAAGCTTGTTTATGATGCATCTCCCAGTCAAGTTATCTGCAACGATTGCCGTTGTTTTCACGATATGTGTGTGCGCAGTGGCGCGCGCCGGTGCGCAGGCGTCCAATTCGCCGAGTTCGCAGCCTCAGCAAGGCTCTTCGTCTTCCTCGCAACAGGCGCCGGCAGAGGGCCAGCCGGCGCAGACTCCGGAGTACGGGGTTTATGTTGCCGTCGATCCGTTGGCCAAGGTTCGCTACGACAACCGCTATGACATGTCGCTGGGTTTTGCATACGACCACATGAAGGCGGGGCCGACTCTGCTGCAAGGTTCAAACCTGGGCGGGCTGGACATGGAAGGCTCCTACTGGCTGACGAGGAACTGGGGTATCGAAGCCACAGGCCGAGGGTATATCGGCACCAGCGGCGCGGCTCCCAATGATTACAACGGGAACGTAATCCGGGGCCCGGTGGTGAAGCAGTACTTTTTTGTGGGCGGGGCGGAGTGGCTGGGCCCGCACAACAAGCACGGGGCGATTATCGCGCATGCCATGTTCGGCGGGGTGTACGGGAACTTCCAGAAGGATCTGCGGGGAGAACCGCCCGAGGTGGTGGGCTTTTACTATAACCAGATTGCGCCCGCGGGGATCATTGGCGGACATTTTGACCTGAACCGCTCGGATCACTGGGTCTTCCGCATCACGCCCGACGCAATAATGACCCACTACACGTTCAGCGACGCGCCGAATTCTTCTCTCAAGTACGCGCAGTACGATGTGAACTTTGCCATCTCGGTGGGGTTGGAGTACAAGTTCACGTCGATCAAGCGCTCGACCAACAAGAAGACCAACTGGTTGTCGGGATGGTAGATGAAAAGCAGCGGAGTGAGCGGCGCCAGCGTAGTCGGCGGGGATTGAAAAGCCACCGCTGATCCTTCGCCGGACGGCGCCGCGACGACCTCCTCAGGATGACAAGTTGCGGAGAGCAATTCCACCCCGAGGATGGCGCACCCAACGCATCAAAGGCCAACCGTTCGGCTCGCGGCATCATCAAGAAGATAGCGGGACTGCAAAGCGCATTGGTATCTGTGGTATTCTCCTGCGTTCAGCGGCGGGCAAGGAAAAGTGCCGCCTGAAAGGATGCCGTTTCGGTTAGCGGCACTCATCGGCCGAACGTGAAAATCGAGCCAAGGGTGCTTTGAAGCGGGTAGCCTATGGATATGAAAGACACACTGGCCGTTTTGCTTGCGGGGGGAGCCGGAGAGCGTCTGTTCCCACTGACGCGCGACCGGGCGAAGCCGGCGGTGCCGTTTGGCGGGCACTACCGCATCATCGACATCACACTGTCAAACTGCATCAATTCCGGATTGCGCCGGGTGTACATCCTGACGCAGTACAAGGCATTGAGCCTGAACCGGCACATCCGCGAGGGGTGGACGGGCATCGTGGCGCAGGAGCTGGGGGAGTTTTATGAGCTCGATGCCGCCCATGCAGCGCACGGGCGCGAACTGGTACATGGGGACGGCCGATGCGGTGTACCAGAACCTCTACTCGATCGGCAGCGAGCAGCCGGCGCACGTGATCATCCTATCGGGAGACACCATCTACAAGATGGACTACAGCCGGATGCTGGCGTACCACAGGGATTCAGGCGCGGACTTGACGCTGGCGACGCTGCCTGTTTCACCCGACGAGGTTTCGCGGTTTGGAGTGGTGGAGGTGGGGCCGACAGGCGAAGTGCGGGGGTTCCAGGAGAAGCCCGCGACGACCAGCATCCGCTCGCCGTTCAATCCTGATGCCGTGGACGCGTCGATGGGGATTTACATCTTCAATACGGACACGCTGCTCAAAGCGCTGATCGCGGATGCGGACGACACGGCATCGAAACACGACTTCGGGCACAACATTTTGCCCAACCTGCTGGGCAAGAAGAAGATGATGGCCTACAGCTTTGTCGACGAGAACAAGAAAGAGGCGCTCTATTGGCGCGACGTAGGAACGCTGGATGCGTACTACGAAGCCAACATGGACTTGTGCTCGGTATCGCCGGTGTTCAACCTTTACGACAAGAGCTGGCCGATCCGCACGCGAACCAGGCAGTATCCACCCGCGAAGTTTGTCTTCGGCGAGCCCGGGCGGTCGGGCATGGCTGTGAATTCGATCATCACTGCGGGCGTGATTATCTCGGGCGCGTCGGTCTACAGTTCGGTGCTGTCGCAGGATGTGCGCGTGAACTCGTACTCGGATGTGGACCAGAGCATTATCTTTTCGCACGTAAATATCGGGCGGCACTGCAGAATCCGGCGGGCGATTATCGACCGCGATGTGCACATCCCCGAGGGCACGGTGATCGGGTACGACCCGGTGGAAGACAAGCGGCGGTACTTCGTGACGCCATCGGGGCTGACAATCGTGACGCGCGACGCGTCGATGTTCGAGAACCCAGTGGACCCGGCATTCGGGCGGGGATATTCAGCCGAGTAGACGGTGCCTTCGCGCTTAACCGGCGGAGTTCGGCGGGTCGCAAGTCGGGGAGGCTGAGTGGAGCAGCTCGGGGCCCTCGTATTCGAACTTGCGCAGATTCCTGAGACATTCCGTGAGCGCGCCCATCAGCGTCTCGGCCCAACCGCAGGGCTGGAACTTCGCCGTCTTCTGATTCAACTCCAGATCGGCCACGGCAAAAAATTTCATGTCGCTGGTTTTTGCTGAGGCGAATTCCTTCACGGTGATACGCGCTTCGACCTCTCCCAAGGCATGTTTTTTCTTGATGGAGAAGAAGTGCAATTTGGCCAGGGCTTCCGAGGGATCCTTTTCCACGAACTTCCAATCTTCCACGTTTTGACCTCCATTGCTGCCCAGTTTACGGGTGCAAACCGAAAGTTGGGGCGGATTTCTTGCGAGGCAGGAGAATTCCTCCTGGCTTGCTTGGCGGAGTCAGACGCGTCCGGGAGCCGAATCCCGAACTGACCTGCGCCGAGGAACTTCCGGAAAGGAACTAAAGGACGATGAACTCCGTATGAACAATCCATGGAGTGCGTGGGTGCTTTAAGCTGGAGCGGGGTGGGTTGGGGTGCCGCAATGGCACGTTCCGACTCCCGGAGCGCGGCCCGGAAACGGCCGCAAGCTCAGCAGTATTCCGCCGGAGCCGTGGCTACGGCGCCTACGGTGCGGCGGACCCCTGGAGCAGACAGCCGGGGACGCACGCTACCGGCAGGGCGCGCGGAGGTGAGACCGCTGGAGCAGGACTGGTCAAGTATCGTCCACCGCTGCATGGATGGAGACTCCGGCGCATGGGCCGAGATGGTCCGTACACACCAGAAACGTGTCTACGGGCTGTGCTACCGGTTTACCGGCAATCCCACCGATGCCGAGGACCTGACGCAGGACGTTTTCCTGAAGATTTATTCGAATCTGGGCAGTTTTGACGCCACTCGCGGCAGCCTGCCGGTGTGGATTACCACGATGACGCGCAACCTGCTGGTGGACAACTTCAGGCGGACGCGCAACCAGAGGGCGACCGGCTCGCTGGACGATGGATGGGACCAGACAGAAGAGCTGAAGCCGGCCGACCGGCTGATGGCGACGGGGCCCTCACCGCACGAGTTCGCAGCGCGCAAGGAGCTGGCCAAGATGGTGCAGGGCGCGTTGGCCAAGGTGAGCGTGGAGCTACGCGAGGCCGTGATCCTGAGGGACCTACAAGATCTTGATTATAAAGAGATTGCACAAGTATTGGCGATTCCCGAAGGAACGGTGAAGTCGCGCATCAGCCGGGGCCGTGCGGAACTTGCAAGGCTGCTGGAACGTAACAAGCTGGAGGTGATGTAGCGATGGCAGAGCGCACACAATTTCCGAATTCTCCGGCCTGCGGCGCGTGGGAGACGCTGCTGACGGACGCTCTGGACGGGCTGTTGAAGCCCGAGGACGAAGCGCAGTTCGCGGAGCACAAGGCCACCTGCGCGGCATGCGCGGCGCTGTATGAGGAAGCGCGCAAGGGGCGCGAGTGGCTGGAGTTTCTGTCTCCCGAGCCGGATGTGCCGGCGGGGCTGCTGGAAAGAATTCTGGCACGCACCGGCCCGGGGTACGCGGCGAGTGCGCCGATGCCTGCTTTGGCCGGATCGAGAACGGTTCCTGCCTTTGTGCCGCCCGTGTGGCAGCAGCAGGGATTTTTTGCCCGGACGCGGCAAGCGATGCAGCCAGGCATTTTGATGACGGCGGCGATGGCGTTCTTCTCGATCGCGCTGACGTTGAACCTGACTGGAGTGCGGCTGTCGACGTTGCGGCTGGCCGATCTGCGGCCGGTGGCGGTGCGGTCGTATATGGAGCGGCAGTTGAACATGGCGTCGGTTCCGATCGTGCGGTATTACGACCATTTGCGGTTCGTATACGAGGTGGAATCGAGGGTGCGGCAATTGCGCAGCCAGAGCCAGGATAACGGCGATGAGAACACTACGCCGGGAGGCACTCAGGATCAGAAAAACGGACAGCCGGCGACACCCGGAGAGACGAAACAGAATCCCGGGAAGAACGACGGCGGGGGGCGCCTGGACCCTCAGCAGGTGCCGGACAATTCAGTGGCAGAGCCGGCGTCCGGCGAAATGAATGACTTTGTGGAAACTGCGTTTCACTTGCGCGTGAACAGAGGGCGATCCGACAGCTCCGCAAGGAGAGCACGGGAAGGGAGCAAGGTATGGATTGCGTAAACCATAGCGGTGTAAATGCGACGGCTTTTTGCCAGAATTGCGGAAAGCCAATCTGCCAGGGGTGCGTGAAGACGGGGGCGGGAGGACAGATCTTCTGCGAGCCGTGCTGGATGGCATGGAACGGCGGGCAGCAGCCCTTTGTTATGCCGCCGGTGGGAGCGCCGAGCCCTGGGCTGGCGGCCATGCTGGGACTGATTCCCGGCGTTGGCGCAATGTACAACGGCCAGTTCGTCAAAGGCCTTGTTCACGTGCTGATCTTCGCGGTGCTGGTTTCGATGACCAGCGCGGTACACGGAGATCTGGACATTTTCTTTGGGCTCCTTATCCCGGCGTGGATCTTTTACCAGGCTTTCGAGGCTTACCACACCGCGAGGGCGCGGCGCGACGGCGAGCCTTTGCCCGATCCGTTAGGGCTGAACGAGCTGACCAACTTGTTTGGCACAGGCGGACGCATGAACCCGGGAATGCCGCCCGCGGCGCAGCCCGGAGCCGGGCCGGGACCCGCTGGAACGGGGCCGGCAAGCCCGTATCAGGCGCCGGGCCAGATGCCGAATCAGGCGCAGTATGAGCCGCCGTACCAGACTCCGTTTCAGACGACGTACCAGGGTCCGACGTTGCCGCCTGGGTATCCGTTGCCGGATCTTCCTCCAGTTCCGCCTGAGTATTGGCGGCGGAAGGAGCCTATTGGAGCGATCGTTCTCATCGCCCTGGGCGTTTTGTTTCTGCTGGGGCGCTTCGACTGGTTCTCAGGGCGGGTGATTGAATTCACTTGGCCGATCCTGCTGATTGGGCTGGGAGTGTGGTTGATGGTGCGGCGCCTGAGCGAGACGAAAGGGAATTCACGGGGAGGGCAACAATGAATCGCTACATCATGATTCGCAGATTGCGCGGGCCGGCGGTTTTGTTGCTGATTGGCGTGATGGCGCTGTTGTCGGAGGCTAACATCCTCGGCTGGGGCCAAAGCTGGCCGCTGATCCTGATCCTGATTGGGCTGTTGATGCTGGCCGAACGCGCGGCGCTTGCGGGAGAAGGGTATCCGCCGCCTCCAGGTACGCCGTGGCCGAATGCTGCGCCGGGAACAGGCCAGGGCGCGCAGCCAACGCCGGGCACGGCGAACGTGCCGGCTGAATCGCATGACTATGGCGACGAGATTCATGGAGGGCAGTCATGAGCAGCGCACCTCCGAATATGCCCCCGGGAGGCGGAGCGCCTCCGCCCTACGATCCGAAGATGCAGTGGCGCATGTATCGCGAACAGCAGCGCGCGGCGTGGCGAGCGCAACGCGATGCATGGCGGGCACAGCGGCACGCGTGGAAGGCAAATTATGTGGGCGCATATGGACCCCGCGTGCCTTCCGTGGTGGGGCCGGTGATCCTGATTTGCGTGGGCGTGATCGCCCTGCTGCTGGCGACCGGGCATATCGATGCCAATTCCTTCTCCTCCTGGTACGGGCGCTGGTGGCCGCTGCTGCTCATCGTGGCAGGGCTTGCGCTGCTGGGAGAGTGGGCGCTGGACATGCGGCGGCCGACACCAGTCCATCGCAGCGGCAGCTTTGTGGGGATTCTCTTTCTTGTCGCACTGCTGGGTCTTTGCGCGGCAGGATGGAATCATATGCGACCGTGGATCGGCGGGTGGAACGGCGATAACGACTTTTTTAACTTCTGGGGACAGCCCGAGCACGACTTCGATCAGCCGGCAGACACGACGACGATTCCGGCGAATGCGACGATTCAAATCGTCAATCCGCGCGGGGACGTGAGCATTACGGCGGGCGACCAGCCGAGCCTGCAGGTGCAAGCGCACGAGATGGCCTATGCCGAGTCCGATTCCGAAGCGAAGAAGATCTTCGACAGCGAATCCGCTCACCTCACGGTAAACGGGACTGCGGTTCTGGTGCAGACGAATGGCAACGACCATGGCCGGGTAAACCTGACGGTAACGGTTCCGCGGACGGCAACAGTAACCGTGAACGCAAGCAAGGGAGATGTAACGGCATCGGGGTTGGGCACGGGAATCGATGTGACAGCCGGGCACGGGGACATACACCTTGACGCGATTTCGGGTCCGGTGAACGTGCACTTCTCCAATGACAAGCATGACTTCTCGGCACACGAGATCAACGGCGACGTGACCGCCACCGGCAATTGCAACGACGTGACCCTTTCCGAGATCCAGGGAAAGATTTCGTTGAACGGCGAACTCTTCGGCGAGACACACATTGAAAGTGCCGGAGCGCAGATTGACCTGCACACGCCGTATACCGACCTGCAGATCGCGAGCCTTCCGGGCGATATGACGCTGGATTCGGACAACCTGCATGTGAGCGACGCCAAGGGTCTTGTCCACGTGACGACGCGCTCGAAGGACATCGACCTGAGCGAGATTTACGGTGACACATCCGTCCAAAGCAGTAACGGAACCATCAGCGTGGCACCGGCCGGAGCTTACAACGTGGACGCCAAGAACGACAAGGGCGACATCGAGCTGACGCTGCCGCCGGATGCCTCCGCCACGGTAAACGGGCAGACGCACAATGGCGACATTGTGACCGACTACGGGCTGACGATCAGCGGAGATGAAAACAAGACCGTGAGCGGGAAGATCGGATCGGGCACGGCGCATATCCAACTGAGCACAAGCAACGGCGACCTGCACATCAAGAAGGGGTCGGCGTTCCCGGCCGCGGCTCCAACTGCTGGAAAAGCGCCGAATGCGCCGGCCGCGCCCAACGCTCCGCACTTGAAGAGCAACAAAACGCTGCCCCAGCAGCCGGTGACACAATAGGGCGGAAAACGAAAAACGGAAGCAGCAAGCGGGCGCGGGAGGACGAAACCTTTCGCGCCTGTTTTGTTTTTTTCGAGCGGCGGAGTTATGCTCCTTTGCGAGGGGTGTTCGCCCCAGGGGGTCGGTCGGGCCATGGTTCATGCTCCGGTGAAAGTCATCACCGTTGAGCGCGAGTACGGTTCGCGCGGCGGGGAGTTTGCGCACCATCTGGCAAAACATCTGGGTTGGCGGCTGTTGGATGCAGAGCTGGTGGAGGGCGCGGCGCGCATGGCGGGAGTGGATCCAAAGCTGGCCGCCAGGCTGGACGAGCGGCTGGACCCGTGGTACTACCGCTACGGCAAAATGTTCTGGAAGGATCCCGTGTACGCGCCGGCAACCACCGAGGATGCGAAGATCTTCGACTCCGAACACATGCTGGAGCTGATCCGCAAAGAGATTCTGGCTGCAGCCCATGAGGGAAATTGCGTTTTGGTGGGCCGCGGCGCAGCGTGCGTATTGGCCGGAAAACCCGGCTGCTTTCATATTTTTGTGTATGCGACGGCGAGCGCCAAAAAGGACTGGTTCGCGCGCGCTTTTCCTGAACAGGCGCAGGATGCGGAGCAGAAACTGGCGGCCTTCGACCGGCGGCGCGCGGCGGTGATTCGCAGGTTCTACCAGCAGGAATGGTGCTCGCGCGGGCTTTATCACATGCTGCTGAATTCCTGCATCGGAACCCAGGCCATGATCGACGCCGTGCAATGCGCGGCGGGATTGTGCGCGGGGGCGCCGGAGACGTTGGCGGGGTAAAGCTAGCGATACGAAGCGTAAAAATCCCTGCGCCGGCCGGAGGCTGGCGATCAAGATTCGCTCTCCGCCAAATGAGCACCCATTTCACTGCGACGAAGTTCGATCTCTTTGACGAGCCTGGGCCGATCCGGCAGGACACTCCAATGCACGATCGATCTATATCCTGGCGCGATGATGCTGGTCGCGAGTCGCTGTTCTTGAACCGTTTCGATCCTGCTCCATGGGATTCTGCTTTTAGCGGCCCCTAGCCAGAAGGTTTGAGTGACATATTCATCGTCAATCACGATCTTGCCGGGCAGTCCCATGGTGAGGAAGTATGCGACCCCCGCGCAGAAGACGAGGCCACTCGCGAATGGAACTACATGCCCACCCGCGTGCATCATGAGACGGCCGCCGATAAAAACAGTCCCTGCAAGCAAAATCAACCATGAAGAGAGCGCGACTCGCGAAGGTGTAAATTCAATCCGTCCCCCTCCGAGTTCCGTGGCACTGCGCCGGTTTCTGAACGAAACGGCAATAAGAACCGCAGCCAAGAAGACGAGATTCCAAATCCAAAACAGAACTCTCCATTGCATGGCGCCATTTTACTGCGGCACTGATTGCGAATCCCGAGAGACCCCGGCGGCGATCGGAAGGTTATGTCTTACTCCAGGGCGTGCAGTGCATCATGAAGTCGATCCTTCAGACTGCAATCCGCGGCACGCGCGGCGCGATGCGCGTGAAGATCTCCCAGGGGATGGTGGCTGCGGCATCCGCATGGTCGAAGGCCGTTATGGTTTCGTTGCCCTGAGTGCCGATGATAACAACTTCGTCGCCGTGCTCGACGCCGGCGATCTCCGTTACGTCGATCACAATCTGGTCCATGCTGACACGGCCCACAAGCGGGGCGCGCTGGCCGCGCACCAAAAAACTGAAGTGATTGCCGAGAGAGCGGGTGAGGCCATCCCCATATCCGGCGGAGACCAGCGCGACACGCATGGGCTCGGTGGCCACGAAGGTCGCGTTGTAACCGACGGTTGCGCCCGCTGGAACTGCGCGGACGCCTGCGACTGAGGCCTTCCAGGTGAGAACGGGCTGGAGGGAGGAGCGGGCAGCCGTGAGCGAAGGCGGTTCGGCTGGAGTCATTGGGGCGTCGGGCGCAAACGCGGGATCGAAGCGGGGAACAATTCCGTAGAGCGCGAGGCCGGGGCGGAGCATCGCCTTCATGCCGTGACGCGCGGCTAAATCGGCGATGATGGGCGCCTGGCCGGCAAGCAATGTAGCGGACGCGCCGACATTAAGCCACTCGGCGAACAGGCCCGCGGAGGAGATGCGGCTCATGGATTCATCGAGGCGCGCGAGTTGCTCCTGAGTCGCGACGCCATCGGCTTCGTCGGCGGCGAAGAGATGCGTCATCACGGCCTCAAGATGCAGCGGCGAACCGGGGCCAAAGCGCGCGAAGATTTGGGCGAGGTCGCCGGGGCCGACGCCCTGGCGGCTCATGCCGGTGTCGATTTCAAGATGGACCGGAACGGAGCCCGGCTGCGAGCCCGCGGCGCGGGCAGCCGAGACCAGCTCGTCGAGTTGCCACGGCTCCCACGCGACAGGAGTGAGTTGAAACTGAATGGCCGCCGCGGCCTGGCCGGGAAAAACGCCACCGATGATGAGCACGCGCGCCTCGGGACAGAGTGCGCGGGCGACGATGCCCTCTTCAGCGCTTGTAACGCCCAGCCACCTGGCCCCTGCGTGAACGACCGCGGGAGCGCAAAGCGCGAGCGAGTGGCCGTAGGCGTTGGCTTTGACGATGGCGAGGAGATCGGCGTGAGGCGAAGCGAGGCCGGCGAGAAAACGAAAGTTCTCCTCGAGAGCGCGGGTGCGAATCTCAACCCAGCAGGGGCGTGTTGTCATGGGGGACGGCAAAGATCAGTTTACGGCAAACGGGAACGTCGACGCGGAGGAGTTGTTTGCCGCCGGAGCACCGGTTGCGCGTTTGCCGTTGATTCCGAACGAAGCTCATTGCATACTGTCGCCATGAATAATCGCTCCGTACCCGTTTCGACCGTGCTTCCCCATCTGGTTTACCGCGACATTGACGAGGCGTGCGATTGGCTCAGGCGTACCTTCGGCTTTAAAGAGCATTTCCGCTACGGCAAGCCGGTGGCAGGGATCCAGATGTTCCTCGAAGGCGCGGTCATCATGCTGACCGGGCCACGCCGGGGAACGCAAAGTCCGGCGCTGCTCGGATCCGTCACTCAAACGCTCACGGTTATGGTTCCGGACGTGGACGCGCATTACGCCAGGACCAAGGAGCGCGGAGTGATGATTTGGGAAGAATTGCATGAGACGGAATATGGAGAAAGGCAGTACGGCGTGGACGATATCGACGGCCATCGATGGATTTTTGCCAGCCACGCTCGCGACGTAAGCCCCGAGGATTGGGGAGCGACGATCGTGAATCCGAGGCCGTGATGCGGGGCTCTTGGAAGCTGGCTGCCGATTCTCCGATACGAAATGTCCTTGCTCCGTCCCTACGGGACTAGCCGCCAAGTTGTGGGATCCGCTTTCCCCACGCTGAAGCGCGGGGCTAACGAACGCTGCGCCTACGGCGCGATGGATGGAACTTCACTTAAGCAGTGCTGACCACTGCCTGGATTCTCAGAACGGCCCGACACGAAGCAGCGCGAACGCAACGACAGTTTCGGATTCTGATCCGATCTCATCGAGCAGTTCCGCTTCGAGCGCCTGCGGAACTGACATCTCGCAAGCGGCAACTTGCTCGGGCGCCGCGCCGATGAAGCAGAGTTCGCAGTGGCCCAGGCCTTCGACGCCGCTTGCATCGGTTGCCCGAACCGGCGGCCCGAAGACGCGGCAGGTCATGGGACGCCACTCGTAGACGTCGCATCGTCCCGTCACAGGGTCGAGTGCGGGACAGGGAGCGTCGTTGGCGAATTCTTCAAAGCGGGCCTGATCGGATTCCGACACGCCGAGAATGCCGGTTTCGGAATCGCCGGGAAAAGTCGGGCCGTGCTCGGCAAGCCAGGCGCGGGAGCGGCCGTCAATTTCGTCGGCAAGCGCAGGATTTGTTGCCCGCAGATCGGCCATCCCTTCGCGAAGGCGCGCGGCATCGAGAGCATTGATGGCAAATGCCCCGTGGCAACACTGGGTGCAGCCGACGCGGCAGGCGAGAAGGTCTCCAGCGCGGCGGGCAGCATCGACAAGCGAACCGTCGACAATCTGTACGAGCTCGGCGTCGCGCCCGGGGAGAGGCATAAAGGAAGAATAATTCGCCGGGGTCGGGGCAAATGCGGCTAAAATCTTACCGTTATGCTGATCGTGCCCGAAGTTCGCGCCGCAATTGTCCGGGCCTCTGTGTTCGCCGCGGTTGCTCTCGTCAGTATCGCCGGGGCAAGCCGTGCTCATCGAGGCCGGGTGCGGACAGTCTTTCTCATCGTCGCAGTTCCAGCAACCTTTGAGGCCGTATTAGGAATCTGGGCTGTCTGGCTCATACAGCATTACGGATCACATTAACCTGCCTCGAGTGCCCCGTTTCAAAGCCAAACTGAGACGCCGCGAAGAATCGAACGCGATTGCGCGTAGACCCGTTTAAGAGCTAACCTTGGCGCGGAGGCTTCCCCATGGCCGATTCCCGCAGCACTGTCATTCCTGCGTTTCGTTACCGCGACGCGCGCGCCGCTATTGAATGGCTTTGCAACGTGCTTGGATTCACGCGCCACGCCGTTTACGAAGGATCTGGTGGAGTGATCAACCACGCTGAGCTTGCGCTGGGCGGGGGAATGGTCATGCTCGGCTCCATGAAGGACGACGAGCAGGGCCGCAGGTTCAAGTCACCGGGAGAGCTGGGCGGCGCGGAGACTAGCAGCTTGTATATCGTGGTTCCCGATGCGGACGCGGTGTACGCGCGCGCACAAGCGGCGGGCGCGATGATCGTGCGGCCGCTGCAGCAGATGGAATACGGCAGCCGCGAGTTCGCGGTCAGTGATCCCGAGGGGCACACGTGGAGCGTGGGGACATACGATCCGTGGGCGCAGCACAACTGAGATGCGGATCTTTTGCGCGGATTGAGAATCGAGTGAATCATCATCGCGTTGTTGAGGGAGGCGGTCATTGAAGTTTTTTTCCTGGTTTTGGTGGATGGCAGTGTCGCTGCTCTTTGTTGGCACGGCGCAAGCGCAAACGGGACGGCTGCTGGTGGCGCAGAAGGGCGACCGGAGCCTGGCGATCGTCGATCCAGTCGCGGGGGCGGTGATCGCGAACGTGGCGGAGAACGGCATAACCGGGCACGAAGTGGCGGGATCGGCGGATGGGCGGCTGGCGTTTGTGCCCATCTATGGCAACTCCGGCGTGGGCAAGCCGGGAACCGACGGCAAGAACATTGTCGTGATCGATGTGGCGGCGCAGAAAGTGGTCGGGAATATCGAGTTCGACCACGGCGTGCGGCCGCACTGCGCTGTGATCGGCCCGAAGGACGGGCTGCTCTATGTGACCACTGAGCTGGATCACGCGGTGACGATCATCGACCCGAAGACGCTCAGGATCGTGGGCAAGATTCCCACCGGACAGGCCGAGAGCCACATGCTGGCGCTTTCGCACGATGGGCGCCGCGGCTACACGGCCAATGTGGGACCGGGATCGGTCAGCGTGCTCGATCTGAAGGCGCGCAAGACCTTTGCGGTGATCCCCGTTTCGGGCAACGTGCAGCGCATCGCGATTTCAAATGACGATCGCTGGGTGTTTACCGCGGACCAGACCGCGCCGCGCATGGCGGTCATCGATACAGCGACCGACAAGGTGGCGAGATGGGTGAAGATTGACGGGCTCGGCTACGGCGCCGCGCCTACAAAGGACGGGCGTTGGCTGCTGGTGGCGTTGCCGGCCGAGAACAAAGTGGACGTGATCGACCTGAAAACGATGGCGCTGGCACGTGCCGTGGACGTGGGCAAGGGCCCGCAGGAGGTCCTGGTGCGGCCGGATGGAAAAGCGGCGTACGTTTCGTGCGATGGAAGCAATGAAGTGGCAGAGATCGATCTGGCCACCTGGACGGTGAAGCGCACCATCAAGACGGGCAACGTAACGGACGGGTTGGGCTGGGCGAAATGAGACAGCAAGCCGGCAAGCCAGCGAGTTAGCGGGTCAGCAAGTCAGCGGGTGCGGTGGCCGGTCAGCCGAAGAAGCATCCCATCCAAGAAAACGAAGAACCGGCTTAGGATGGAGCATCCAAGTTTGTGTTGGATTGAAGGGGGTCAAGCATGGCGACGCAATGCACGCACATGGGAACGATCAAGAAGGGCGTGAAGCCGAATACAAAGGGCTGCGAGGAGTGCCTCAAAATGGGCGATACGTGGGTGCATCTGCGCATGTGCCTGGAATGCGGGCACGTGGGCTGCTGCGACTCCTCGAAGAACCGGCACGCGCGCGCACACTTCCATGAGACGCGGCATCCACTGATCCAGAGCGCCCAGCGCGGCGAAGATTGGCGCTGGTGCTACGTGGATGAGACGTATCTGTAGCCGGCGGTCAGGAACCTGAGTCTGAAGTTCATTGAAGAATAAATGCAGGTCCTTCGACTCCGTTTGCCGCGCGAAAGGCGGCAAACTTCGCTCAGGATGACAGATCGTTATGATGCGAACTTCTGACTCAGGACACCAGCTCCACTTCAATGTTCTTCGAATCGGCAACGAGCTTTGTGATTTTGAAGGTGCGGATCTGGCCCTCGGCAAGTGGCTCGGGAGCGGCTGACGGCGAAGGCGCATTGCCTTTCCAGCGCGCTTTCAACATGGACGAGAGCTGCGAGAGGTCAACGGCAGCGGGGTTAGCGGCGTTAGCGGCGTTAGCGGAGTTCGCGGGGCTTGCGGCGCCCGTGGAGCGAGCGCGGCAGGTAGCTCTTATGCCTTCGCCGAGTTCGACGGTTGCGCCGGAAGGCGTGGGCTCGACGACGCGGCCAGAGACCCGGTCGCCGACTTTGTGCTCGGCGATGTACTCGTCGATGCTCGTAGGAATGAGCTGCTTCATCGAGAGCTTGATCTGCCGTTTTTCCCGGTCGATGGCGAGAATGACGGCCTTGACGACCTGGCCTTCGCGCACAACGTCACGAGGATGGTTGATGCGGCGGTCGGCGACGATCTCGCTGACGTGAATAAGGCCCTCAACGCCCTCGGCGATTTGAACGAAGGCGCCGAAGTTCATGATTTTGGTGACAGGGCCTTCAACCTGCGAGCCGGCGGGAAATTTGCGCTCAACTTCGAGCCACGGATCGGCGAGAGTCTGCTTGAGGCCAAGAGAGATACGGCCCTGTTCCGCGCCCGCAGGCGGCTTGACGGAGAGAATGACGGCATCGACGCGATCGCCTTGCTTGAGCAGATCGGACGGATGGCGAACTTTCTTCGCCCACGACATCTCCGAAACGTGAATGAGGCCTTCGACGCCCGGCTCGAGCTCGACGAATGCGCCGAAGTCGGTGAGGCGCGTGACGTCGCCGGCGATGCGCTGACCGGCAACGTAGCGCTCCGCAGCGGTCTCCCACGGCTCGGGCTGGAGCTGCTTGAGGCCGAGCGAGATTTTGTTGGTCTCGGGATCGATTTTGAGAATGCGCAACGTAAGTTGCTCGCCGACGGAGAGAACATCTTCGGGTTTGGCAACGCGGGCGCGGGAGATGTCGCTGATGTGGAGGAGACCGTCGAGACCGGGCTCAATCTCGACAAACGCTCCATAGGGCATGATCGTGCGCACGGTGCCGGTAACTGTGTCGCCGACTTTGAGCGCAGCGCGGCGGCCGGCGAGCTCGCCGCGGGCCTGCTCCTCAAGAACAGCGCGACGATCGACGACGACATCTTCATCGGCGACATCGAGCTTGGTGATGCGGCAGGTGATCTCAGTGCCGACCAGCGCCTCAAGCTCGGCCACGTCGCGCGTACCGCTGCGGCTGGCGGGCATGAAGGCGCGAACACCGACGTCGACGCTGAGGCCACCCTTGATGACGGCTGTGACAGTGCCCGCCACAGCGATTTTCTCGGCGAAGGCGTGCTCGAGTGCGGTCCAGTCGCGGGGCTGCGCGACGCGGTGGCGCGAGAGCTCGTAATAGCCTTCTTCGTTGCGGCCGGTGATGGATACGGGGAAACTGTCGCCGGCGCTCACGCCTTCGGCGTTGTCGGGGAACGAAGAGCGTGGCAGAACGCCTTCTATTTTGTAGCCAACGTCGAGCACAACCTGATCGGCAGTGAGCGAGACGACGGTGCCCTGTAGCTGCTTCGATTCGCCCTGTTTGGCTTCGGCGCGGTGGGTGTGCGAGCGCTCGAAGGCCTGAAGCGCGTCGGCAAATGAGGACTCTTCCAGAGGCTCGGGCTGAGAGTCGAGGATTTGGTTTTGTTCGGGCTCGATTGGAGTGGGTTCGATTGGAGAGATGATTTCGTCGGTCATGGCATCTACGGATACATTGTTTCATGGCGCGCCGGACCGAGGACCGCGCGTGTTCAAGGACTGGCAGCGCGCGGCGTTATACCCTGAAAGCAGACGATGACGCCGGATTCCCCACACAACTCAATTGGTTCCGGGCAGCCGCGGCGAGGCCTGGAGGCCTTTGCCTCCCAAGACTTCAGGCGGTACCAACTGGCGCGCGTGGCCGTGATCCTGGGCGCGGAGGCGCAGTCGGTTGCGGTGGCGTGGCAGGTGTACTCCATTACGCACCGGGCCATCGACCTGGGCTACACAGGACTGGCGCTGTTTTTGCCGGGGCTGATTTTTCTTCTCCCCGCCGGACACGTGGCTGATCGATTCGACCGAAGGCACGTGATCCTGACGTGTTACGCGCTGCAAGTGTTTTGCACGGGCGCGCTGATTGAGCTGGCGCGCAACAACACGCAAAATATTCTGGCGATTTACACTGTGCTGTTTTTTGTCGGCACGGGCCGCGCGTTTTCGTCGCCGGCGAGTTCGGCGCTGATTCCTCACCTTGTGCCGCAGAGCCACTTTGTGAACGCGGTGACGTGGGGCGGCGCGATCTTTCAACTGGCGAACATCACTGGACCGGCGCTGGGCGGATTGCTGTTCACGTTGCCGCTGGCGGGCTTTGCAGCGGACGCGCGGCTCGAAGGCGCGGGGATTGTGTATGTGTTCACGCTGGGAACGGTGGTTTGGTTTCTGGTGCTGGTGATGTCGCTGCAGGTGCGGCCGGGACGCATGGAGCACCGCGAGCTTTCGCTGAAGGTGGTGCTGGCAGGGTTTCAATATGTGCGCGGGTGCGGCTTCTGCTGGGATCGTTTTCTCTGGATCTGTTTGTGGTGCTGCTGGGCGGGGCCGTGGCGCTGATGCCGATTTTTGCGCACGAGATTCTGCACCAGGGGCCTCGCGGGCTGGGCATGCTGCGGGCGGCGCCGGCAGTGGGCGCAGTCACCATGTCGCTGATCATGGCGCGGTTTCCGCTGCATCGGCATGCGGGGCGCTGGCTGTTTATCTGCGTAGCGATTTTCGGCGCGGCGACGGTGGTGTTCGGGATGTCGCACACGCTTTGGCTCTCGCTGGCGTCCCTGGCCCTTGCGGGCGCCGCAGACATGATCAGCGTGATCATTCGCGGGTCGCTGCTGCAACTGGCCACGCCGCCAGAGATGCGCGGGCGGGTGAGCGCGGTGAACTCGCTTTTCATTGGCGCGTCAAACGAGCTGGGCGAGTTTGAGAGCGGGTTGACGGCTCAGTGGTGGGGCGCGGTGCGGGCCACGGTGATCGGCGGAGTGGGCGCGCTGGCGGTGGCTGGCTTGTGGGCAGTGATCTTTCCCAGCCTGCGCAAGGCCGATGAGTCTGACTGCGGAGAGTTTGCACGAACATATTCCAGCGGCACAGGAGATTCTGTCGGGGTTGTGAGTGAGTTTTTTCTCTCGGGTCCGGATTCGCGCTCTCCCGGGTCTCAAAATCGAGACCCGGGGCACGCCACATTTTTAGCAGGTTTGCTTCCCTCCGGGACTGTCACTTAGCGCGCGCGGCCGCGGGGACGCGTGGCGCGATTGCGCTCGAAGAGAATACGCAGGCCGTCGAGCGTGAGCAGGTCGTCGATCTCCTGGATGTAGCGCGAGTCCGGCGCGATCAGGCGCGCAAGACCTCCGCTGGCGACGATGCGCGGTGGCTTGGCCGGGTCGCCAGCGAGGCTCGGCAAGGATGCGCTCGATGATTCCATCGACCAGGCCGATGTAGCCAAAGTAGAGTCCGCTTTGCAGGTGGCCGACGGTATTGGTGCCGATGACTTTTGCAGGGCGCTTGATGTCGACGCGGCTGAGGCGCGCTGCGCGGTTGAACAGCGCGTCGGCACTGAGGCCGAGGCCGGGTGCAATGGCGCCGCCGAGGTACTCGCCGCGGGCGGAGATCACTTCAAACTTGGTGGCCGTGCCGAAGTCGACCACGATACACGGGCCCCCGTACTTCTCGTAGGCGGCAATGCAATCGGCAATGCGGTCGGCGCCAAGCTCGGTGGGGTGATCGATGAGCAGCGTCATGCCGGTTTTGATGCCGGGCTCGACGAAGAGAGGCTCGACATTGAAATAGGTTTCGCAGACCTGGCGAAGGGTGGAATCGACCGGCGGGACAACAGAGGCGATGATGATGTCCGTGACCTGGCTGGGCGCCATGCCGTGCATCTCGAAGAGATTCACAAAGAAGACGCCGTACTCGTCGACGGTTTGGGCGCGATGCGTGGTGACGCGCCAATTCGCGGCGAGGCTCAGGCTCCGCGCCGTCGAGCTTGTAGAGGCCGAGCGTCGTGTTGGTGTTGCCGACATCGAGAGCGAGCAGCATTCTGATTTCAGCTATTAGCCATTAGCCTTTAGCTATTAGCTCCTTTCGTGCGAATTCGAAGAACCGTGCCGTAATCCGCCAGAACCTGCAGCAACATGTCAACAGCTAAAAGCTAACGGCTAAGAGCTAATGGCTATTCTTTTTCTCGAAGGCCGCCGGTTTGTATCGTGACGAGCCCACTTCCGGTTGCGACGCGCAGAAAACCTTGTTCGTCGAGGCCCGCCGTGATGCCCGTGCATGCTTGCGGGCCGTGTACCTCGATGCTGCGTCCGCGAATCCACGTGGACGCCTGCTCCACGCGTGCGAGAATCTCTTTGGCGGCCGCCTCATCAGCAAGCGCGGACGCCTCACGCTCCAAAGATTTTAGCAGGGCGACGAGGACGGTTTGGCGGCTGATGCGCCGATTCGCTTCAAGATCGATGGAGGTTGCGGGCGTGGCCAGTCCGGACGGAAAGATGCGTTGGTGCACATTGATTCCGATTCCCAGCACCATTGCATGGAGCAGCCCTTTGGTTTGGAGACTTGACTCAATAAAGAATGCCGCCGGTTTTGCGCGGGCCGATGAGGAGATCGTTCGGCCAGCGAAGATCGACGTCCAATCCTGAGACAGCGCGAATCGCATCTGCTGCGGCGAGTCCGACGGCCAGCGGTAAAAGCGGCAGACGGTCGGCGGCAAGTTGCAGGCGGAGAAGGACGCTGACATAGAGGCCCTCGCCTGCAACGGAGATCCATCCATGATCGCCGCGGCCGCGCCCCGCCGTTTGCTCATCGGCGAAGAATACGGAGCCGTGTGGCGCGCCATCGCGGGCAGCAGCAGCGGCGTCGGCGTTTGTGGATCCGGTGACGCGGGCGAAGTGCAGCTTGCCGGCGAAAAGTGTGCCGGCGAGTTCGGATTCGAGGGCGGCGAGATCGTACATCAATCTTGCCGCCGGGTGATATTAAGCGCAGAGAACATTTTCGCGATCAAAGCCCGGAGCCTTCAAAGATCCGGCCGGTCCGCGGGCTGCCCTGGCCGGGCTCGGCGGCAATCATCATGGAGATGTTCGCGGCGCGGGCGGAGTTGGTGAGCGCGCCAACGCTGATAAAGTCGACTCCCGTCTCGGCATATGCGCGAACCGTATCGAGCACGATTCCGCCGGAAGCTTCGGTGGGAATCCAGCGGCCGGGATCAGCGCCGGTCGCGGTTTTAATGCGCTCAATGGAGCGGCGGACTTCGGTGGGCGTCATGTGGTCGAGGAGGATGGCCTCGGCGCCGTGAGCGAGGGCTTCCTCAAGCTCCTGCGCGGTTCGGACTTCGACCTGCACGCGCTGAGGCGGCCTGCGGCGAGCCAGCGCGCGGGAAAGAACCGCCTGGATCCCGCCGCCGAGCGAAATGTGATTGTTTTTGACCAGAATGCCGGAGGCGAGGTCGATGCGGTGATTGGTGCCACCGCCGCAGAGGACCGCGTATTTCTCGAGTGCGCGCAGGCCGGGGAGAGTCTTGCGCGTGTCGAGGATGCGGGCATGGGTTCCCTGGATAGCATCGGCAAATTGGCGCGTGAGCGTGGCGATGCCGCTCATGTGCTGGAGGAGATTCAGAATGACGCGCTCGCAGCTAAGCAGGACGCGCGCGTTGTGCCGAATGACGGCCAGCACTTGGCCGGCGTGGACGCGGACGCCGTCGAAGATTTCAGCATGGCTGACGACTTCAAAGCGGGTTTGCGCTTCAGGGCTTTGATCGAGGCGGGCGTAGATTTCAAAAAGGCGCGGGATGGCGCCCAGGCCGGCGACGACCATCTCTTCGCGGGCAATGATGGAGCCTGCGGCGAGGAAATTGGCATCGATGGTGATGTGGCTGGTGACGTCGCGGGGAGCCTGGTCCTCAAGCAGGGCCTGCTCCAGTAACGCGTCGACGCGATGGCTCTTCCAATCCATAACGCAGCTTCTAGCTCCTAGCTCCTAGCTCCTAGCCGCTAGTTTTCAGCTTTCAGCTTGACCTCTCTCACTCCGGCGTATCGTAACTCGCCCTAATCTCCGCCCCATCTCTCCACTTCGAGCCCCCCGGAAAAGCTGGAGGCTAGGAGCTAGAAGCTAGCGGCCGTCCTTCGGCAGCGAAGCGAGCGCGGCCTGGGCTTTTTCAAGCAAGAGGCGGGTTTCGGCTTCCTGCTTTTTGAGGCCTTCGACCACGTGCGCGGGAGCCTTGGCCAAAAAGCCTTCATTGCCCAGTTGACGCTCTGCTGCTGCCAAGCCTTTTTCGTACTTCGCGATATCTTTTGTCAAGCGCTCGCGTTCGGCGGGGGCGTCGACGGTCCGCTCGTAGATCACGGCAACGTCGAAGCCGGCGGTCGAATGTTTCGATAGGCCTGCGGAGATTTGGTCTACAAATCGGACCTCAGCCACCCGCGCAAGTTTCTCGATGATGTCGCGGTGCTCCTCGGCGATCTTCCTCAAAGCAGCGTCCGTGCGAAGCTCGATCGGAACTATGGCCTTTTCTTCGACGCCGATCTCCTTGCGTAGGGCGCGGGTTTCGGTGATGAGTTCCTGCACCAAGCTCATCGCTGTGGTGGCAGCTCCATCGACCATCCCTTCATCCTCGAAAGGATAATCCGCGAGCGCAATCGACTTCGCTGGCGGATTTCCGTCGTAGACCGCGAGCCAGAGCTCTTCAGTAATGAACGGCATAAAAGGCGAGAGAAGTCGGAGAGCGCACTCGAAAACTTGAACCAGTGTAGTGAGCGCAGACCTCGTAGCAGCTGTATCGGCGGTCTCGGAGAAGTCGAGGCGCAGCTTGACGATTTCGAGGTACCAGTCGCAGAAGCTGCCCCAGAAGAACTGATAGATCGTGTTCGCCGCGTCGTCGAATCGGTAACTCTCGAGCGCCTGATTCACCTTTGCTGCCGTCGCGTTTAGTTCGGCGACGATCCAGCGGGCTTCGAGCGGGGCATCGGTGGGAACGCTGGGCATTTCGCCGAGCGTGTTTCGGTCGACAGTAATGCCGATTTCCGCGGCGCGGTCCACGTTCATGAAGATGAACCGTGCGGCGTTCCAGATCTTATTGGCAAACGCGCGATAGCCTTCAGTGCGGGCCACGTTGAAGGCGATGTCGGTTCCGGGCGAGGCCATGGACGCGAGTGTGAATCGGACCGCGTCCGTCCCATATTGCTTGACGATCTCAATGGGGTCAATGACGTTGCCCTTGGTCTTGGACATCTTTTCGCGGTTGGCGTCGCGGACGAGGGCGTGGATATACACCTCTCGATAGGGAACCGACTCTGCGAGCGGGCGCGGGCTGCCGTCAGGTAAAGGAACGTCGCGCGAAAACCAGCAGCCGAACATGATCATGCGCGCGACCCAGAAGAAAAGAATGTCGAAGCCGGTGACGAGCAGCGAAGTCGGGTAGAAGGCGGCGAACTCGGCCAGCGTCTCCGGCGTGACGTTGGGCCAGCCAAAAACGGAGACAGGCAGAAGTCCGGAGGAAAACCAGGTATCGAGAACGTCGGTTTCCTGAGTGATTGTTGCCGATCCGCAATGCACGCAGGCCGTGGGGTCCTTCTGGCCGGGCTCGGGCACCGTGATCTTGTGGCATCCCGAGCAGTGCCATGCAGGAATCCGATGCCCCCACCAGAGCTGGCGCGAGATGCACCAGTCGTGGAGATTCGTCATCCACTCGAGATAGATCTTTTCGTAATTCTCCGGCGTGAAGCGGATGGCCTTTTTGCCTTCGGCATCCGGCTTAACGGCGGCGATAGCCATCTCGGCCATGGACGCGCCGCCCGTGTTGGGCTGCCTATTGACGGCGATGAACCACTGCGTGGAAAGGCGCGGTTCAACGACGGTTTTGCAGCGGTCGCAATGGCCGACGTTGTTGGTGTAGTCCTTGACTCCGGCAAGGAGCCCCTGCTCATCGAGATCGTGGACGATGTGCTTGCGCGCCACGTAGCGGTCGAGGCCCGCGTACGGCCCTCCTTCGGCATTGATGTGGGCGCGGTCGTCCATCACGTTGATGGCAGGCAGATGATGCCGCTCGCCAAGCGCGAAGTCATTGGGATCGTGCGCGGGCGTGACCTTTACGGCTCCGGTGCCGAAGTCGCGGCTGACCCACTCGTCGAGCACGATGGGGATTTCACGGTTCAGAAGGGGCAGGCGCAGCTTTTTACCGTGGAGATGCAGGTAGCGCTCGTCTTCGGGGTGAATCGCGACAGCCGTATCACCGAGCATGGTCTCGGGGCGCGTGGTTGCGACGGTGAGGAACTCGCCGGAATCCCTGCCATCAGCGTTGAGGACCGGATATTTGATCTCCCACAAGTGGCCCTTGTGCTCGGAGTGAATGACTTCAAGATCGCTGATGGCGGTTTGGCAGCCGGGGCACCAGTTGACGATGTACGCGCCGCGGTAGATAAGGCCCTGGTGGTAGAGGCGAACGAAGGCCTCGCGCACGGCAACCGACAGGCGCTCGTCCATGGTGAAGTACTCACGGCTCCAGTCAACGGAGACGCCGAGCCGCTTCATCTGGTCGAGGATGGCTCCGCCGTAGTGACGCCGCCACTCCCAGGTGCGCTCGACGAAAGCCTCGCGGCCGATGTTCTGACGCGATGTGCCCTCAGAGACCAGTTGACGCTCGACCATCATTTGCGTGGCGATGCCGGCGTGATCCGTGCCGGGCAGCCACAACGCGAGCCTGCCGGACATGCGACGCCAGCGGGTAAGGATGTCCATCTCCGTCTGGTTAAGCATGTGGCCCATGTGCAGGCGGCCGGTGACGTTCGGCGGCGGCAACAAAATCGTGAATGCCGAGTGGTCGGCGGGTTGCCCGGCTGAACCCTGGGCCGAAGCCTTGTTCCCGCCAGAAGCACTGGAGATCGGAGGCGTCGGCACGTCAAAGAGTTTCTCGCGGACCCAGTAGGCGGCCCAATGATCTTCAATCGCTGTGGGGTCGTAGGCTTTGGGTAGGTCGTGGGGCATTTTCTTCGATCGGAGGCCCCCAGGAACGCGCGCCAACACCCATGACGAAAGGGCTTTGCGCGAGGGGACTACCCCTCAGGTTAGCAGACACACGGCATCGTTAGGCTCGGAATGCGAAGCAAAGGAACCGCGGACTCCAAATGAAAAGGCCGCACCCGATGAAGGTGCGGCCCTCGTATTTCCCTTTGGTCCCTCGTTCGCTGCCTTAGAACGGATTCAGCTTGCCCAAGCCCTTTTTCTTCTTCTTCTTGCTGGAGGACTCGTCACTCAGGTCAGCCTTGGGCTTTTTGGGTTTGCCGTTGCGGGCAGTCTCCGTCGCGGGCTGAGCCGGATTCTCGCCGGGCTTGATGTCGTTAACCTGGAGCGGCGCTTCGGCGGGCTTTTCGGCAGCCGGCAGGACGGTGCTCGTGGGTCCGACTGGCTTGACGAGGGCGTTAGGATCGGCTGCGGCGGAGTTGCTGGGGGCGTTGACCACTTCGACGCCGACGCCGGTGCCTTCACCGGGCGCCTGCATTTGCAGCGGAGCGGTGGATGGCTGATCGCTGCGCGGCGGCTCGTTGGGACCGGTGGGCGTGACCGCAGCGGGAGGCGCAGCCGGCTTGCCCTGATTTATCGCGGCCATAAACAGGGCTTTGTTCTGGTTCGTGATTTCGGGGGCAAGCGTGCGCGTCGGGTCATCGAGCGTAGGTTCGCCCACGTGCACGGCTTCAACCACGGTTGGACCGCGCCTGATGATGCCGAGCATGCTGTCGGTAAAGTGGAGCGGCTGGCGGCTGCGTTCCTCAGCGTCGCTTTCGGCGATAGCTGCCTGCGTAGGCTCGGGGACGGGCCGATTCATGGCGACGAGGCGGTCGCGGGCATCCTCAACGTGGGGCGCCAGAGGATATCGGGTAATCACCTTGGCATAGGCGGCCGCAGCCTTGTCTTCGTAGGCGGAACGCATGCGTTCTTTCACGGCGCCGTTCAGTCCGGCGGCCATTTCGATGGCGCGCGCTTCGCCGGCGTAGGCGTCGCCAATGTCGATGAGCACCTGGTCGCTCTTGGAATAGAGGGGATAGGAATCAGTCACGGTATCGAGGCGAGCAATAGCGGCGATATAGTCAGCGCGGCTTTCGTAGTAGCTGCCAATCTGGAATTCCCGCTCAGCCAGGACCTCCTGCACGTCGCGCAGCCGTTGCTTGGCCCGCGGAATCAGGGTCGAATCGGGGAACATGTTGATCATTTCCCGATACTCCCGCTCCGCCTGCTCGGCGTTGGTGTAGTCGCGGTCGGGCTTTTCCATCTGCTCGTAGTAGATGTCGGCCACTTTCATCTTGGCCTCAGCGGCCTCGGGAACATTGGGAAAGAAGGTGATGAAGTCCTCGTACTCCGCCTCCGCCTGGGTCAGTGCCGCGGAGCCGCCTTCTTTAAACCAGGTGTCGCCGACCGACAGCTTGGCGCGCATGCGGTATTCCGACTCGGGATAGGTGTTGAGCATGGTTTGCAGGTCGAGGCGGGCGACATCATAGCGGCCCTTCTTCATCGCGACCATGGCCTTGTCGTACAGCTCTTTGTCGGGCTGCTTGGACTGTACGCCAGCCAACGGATTGGCGTTCAAGTCGTAAGGCTTCTTCGTCTTCCTCTTCCCTTTGAACTTCGGGTGCTGGACGTCGTCCTGGTTCTGGGCGGAATTCTTGGTCTGGGAGCTCTGATCCTGAGCATGAGCGACAACTCCGCTCGAAAACATCGCCAGAACGGCAATCGACGCAATCTTGAGAGACAACCGGTTCATACCACCTCTTGGGAGGAGGACCCTGGGGTGGGCCATCCGCAGCTTGCGAGCGCTTTTAGTGGATTTTACTCTTTCCGACCGCTACCTTGCTGGCAATGATGCGGTCCTCTGCCTCGCGGGCCGCGGCCAGCAGCGCGCGTGCATCCCGCTCCGGCTCGCCGGCGCCAAAGACCGCGTTACCGGCTACGAGCAACTCCGCACCAGCTTGGACGACAGCGGCGACAGTGTCGTGAGCCACTCCGCCATCGACCTCAATCCTGAAGTCGAGATCGAGATCGCTGCGGAGTTCGACGAGATGGCGGATCTTGTTCAGGGAGAAAGGGATAAACTCCTGGCCGCCGAACCCGGGATTAACGCTCATGATGAGCACATGGTGAACCATGGGCAGGATATCGATGAGCAGGTCCACGCGCGTGGCAGGATTGACGACTACGCCCGGCTTCATGCCGTGGTGAAGGATCAGCTCCAGCGAACGGTGCAGGTGGGTGCAGGCCTCGTAGTGAACGCTGCACCAGTTTGCGCCGGCATCGGCAAAGGCCGGGATGAACTCGTTGGGGTTCTCAATCATCAGGTGGCAATCGAGCGGCAGGCGGGTGAACTTGCGCAGGCTGGCGACCACCGGAGGGCCAATCGTTATATTCGGGACGAAGTGGCCGTCCATGATGTCGACGTGGATGATTTTGCCTCCACCGCGCTCGGCCGCGGCCACCTGGTCGGCCAGGTGGGCGAAGTCGGCGGAGAGGATGGAGGGCAGCAGCTCAACCATGGAACGAAGCGCAACTCCTTGCGGGGACAGTTTATCAGCCGCTGTAGCAAGGGGGAATGGCTACACGGATGCCGAAGCCGGCGCGAGCGAAAGCGTAAGCACCGTGATGTCGTCCTGCTGGCCGAATTGCACGGCCGCATCGGCGATCTGCTGAGCCGCTCTCGAACTGAGCTGGCGCGTGCGCTCGAAACCGAAGAGCTCGCCGACTGCGTTGCGCGCCTCGACCACACCATCGGACAGGAACGTGAGCTTGTCGCCCGGCGCAAGCTGGAGTGATGCTTCGGTGTACTCGGCGGCGGCATCTACGCCAAGCGGGAGGCTCACTGGAATCTCGATCTCCTGGCCGTTGCGGTAGGGCGGCAACTGGCCAGCGTTGGCAATGAGCAGGACTCCGGAGGACGCGAGATCGGCGCACACGCAGGTAGTAAAGCCTTCAATGCCGCTGTTGCGCAGGGCCGCATTCAGTTCGTGGAGCACAGCGGCAGGAAGGAGATCGTCACAGCGGTCGGCAGCGCCGAGCAGGAGTGCGGAAGTGAGCGCGGCGGCCACGCCTTTGCCGCTCACATCGCCGAGCAACACGCGCTGCGACCCGTTGGCGAGAGCGCGGCAGAGATAGAAATCGCCGCCAACTTCGTGCGCCGGCAGGAACGCTGAACTGACCGTGACGCCAGGCGCGACCAGCATTTTTTCCGGAATCAGCAAGTGCTGCACCTGGCGGGCGGCGGTGAGCTTCGCCACGCATCTCGGCACGCTCGTCGGCGGCGACCCGCTGCTGATGGAAGATGTGGCCAAAGAGAGCGATCAGCAGAGCGGCGATGGCCAGCGACATCCAGTTCTGAACGTGGTTGGACCACGTTTCGCGATTCAGGACGACCTGCTGGATCTGAAACCAGCCCTCGATCACAGCCCAGACCTGGCAGAGCATCGCCACGACCCGCATGCGGGGACTGAGACGGGGAAAAGGCCAGAAGGCGACAAATGGCGCTGTACAGGCGAAGGTCCAGATGCACCAGATGGGCTTGAAGCAGGTGACCTGGACGAACAACGAGAGCGGCAGGGCCAACTGGTCGGGCAAAAGCACAGGCAGTACCGATCCAACAAAGAGAAACACCCACGCCGCAAAGACAATCCAGTAAATTGCGGGAACACAGCGTTGCGCGAGAGCAAAATTGGTGCGCACAAGCGCCCACGACTCGAACATGGAAAAACCAAAGATTGTGTCTGAGAGCCAAGCCGGGTAATTGGATGTGAGGTAGTGGCCCGTCACGTTGAGCCGTGTAAGGCAAACTGCCACGCAATATAAACCGAGCCAAAAGGCGGCCTTCTGCGATCGGTCGAAGAGAAAGAGCCCCAGCAAAAAGAGGCCTGCTGCGCCGATCACAAGAAAACTGGAGTAACTGGGAACTATGCGTTCGAGACCTTCACCGCGGTTGGCTTTAATAATGGTCTCGAAAGCGGACTGGTCGCCGAGATAAATATAGGCGGGACGTCCCGGTGTGTCCCCGGGCGCGATGCGGTGTTGAATAATGCGCACGGCAATGGTCAGCGGGCCATGAGAATGCCCCGCAGGCAAGGCGTAAATGTTGTAGACGGGTATGGTGCTCACGGCCTGGCCGTCAACAAAAGGCTGCTTCCACTCGGAGCCATCGCTGCCGATGGCAAGGACCCCGCGCTCGACTCCTGCCATATCAAAGACCACGTTGCAACGGACCCACACATGGGAAGCGTTGCCGGTCAGGTGGTATGCGGTATAGGGTTGCCAGCCAGCGGGATCGACACTGGCGGCAGCCCAGGCGGGATTGTCGCCAAGCCTGTAAACGCACTGACCGTCTGGAACCTGACTGACCTGCGCGTTGAGAGCGCAGGGCAGGGCTATGAGAACGAAGATCACCCAATTTCGCACGCGTGCACTCCGCTCGAAGATTGCGGCATCCGCCGAAGAAGAGACTCGAACGAATCATAGTCCGTACGGGCTGGAAGCGGCCACAGATTTACAAGCGTGCCGATCAGTTCTGGGACGGAGGAAGAATTGCTTTTGCGGCCACGCGGCCGATGCCACGGAGGATCGATCGAATGGGCCAACTGTTTTCAGCATCGGGGAAAAAAATCTCTCCCGCGCGCTTGGCTTCGGGGCGGTAGTACCAGCGCTTGAGCAGCGCGAGATGGCCCTGGCGAATGGTGGAGGAAGGCGGATCGGCCTTTGCGGAAAGTTCACCGAGCGCATTTTCAAGACGAGATTCGAGAACCGTGCGAGAAATCCGAGAAGATGCGTCTTTGGATCCCTCGGTCCCTTGTTCCCTTTGTCCCGGATCTTCCGGAATCGCCTCGATGGCCAGCGGCTGAGCGAAGAGCGACGTTGAGCCCGACTGCTCGTTCTGGATTCGCATTCCCAGCGTCGAAAATGCGGCGGGGCCGCTCATTCGGCCATTCTCAAACAAAAAGACGGCGACTTCGTCGGGATTTGCCGAAGCTTGAAGAATGACTGCGCGAAGCCGGCTCAAGGGGCGGACAATTTCGGCGGCAAGAGCGCGCACGCTCTCCACCCGCTGAACCTGCGCGTGGAGCGAAGCAGCAGTTTCAAAGGCGAGATCGGCCGAGGCCTGGTCGCGCTCGGCGCGGAGCGTGACGAGACGGCTCTCGCCGCGCGTCGCGAGAAATCGTTCGACAGCCACGGACTCTTCGGCATAGCGCTCATCGGTGCAACCCTTGAAGCAGGGCGCGAGACACATCTTCATCTCGGAGTAGACGCAGCCGGGATAGCTCGGATCGGGCGCCAGCTCAAAGGTGCAGCGGCGAAGCAAGAAAAGCTTGAGCACCTCTTCTGCAAATCGCTCGGCAGCCGCGCGCGAAGGAAACGGCCCATAAGCCCAATCGGATTCGCGCAGGCTGGGCCGATGCGTGACCGTGACGCGCGGATAGGGATTGCTGCCGAGAAAGCGGATGAAGGCGGGGTGGCGCAGATGCATCCGGGCGATGGGTTGATCCGGGCCCTTCGTGCCATAGACCTTTTGGAGCAGATCAAACTGCAAAAGCAGCGACTCAAACTCGGAGCCGGTGAGCCGCCATTCAATGCGGCGAACCAGGCCGGCAAGTTGCAAGCGGCGGGGATGCTTTTGCGAGGGCTGAAGCAGGCGTTCAAGCCGGGCACGAAGGTTGGGCGTACGGCCGATGTAGGGCTCGGCGTGCGCGTCTGCGCCATACAGGGCAAAGACCGCCGGCGACGGAGGCAATGCTGCCAGCGCGGCCTTACCGTCGGCCGGGTCGAAGGATACGGTTTCGAGATCATTCGGCACGGGGTACGGTCACCTTGGTATCGCCCATCCAAGTACACGTGTTCACAGTGATTTTACGGCTTGGCGCGCAGGGATATGCTGGATGGTGACGGCGCAATGAGCTCAACTTTCTGAGTGGCTTGAGCGTCTCTATGGGGTGATACCGCAGTATGCGGAGGTGGTATCGTGAACCGCTTTGCAGTTTTGCTTTTGGTGCCTTTCCTTGGTTTTTCGGCAATTGCTTCGGCGATTCAGAATCCTTCGACGCTGACACAGCCCTCCCCCGCAAGTTCCCCGGCCCCCATCACAATCCCCGCAGGCACGAAGGTTGAATTGGTTGTGACGCGCCCCGAGTGGGCGCAGTCTGCCAAGGACGGCGACACCATTTATGCGCAAACCTCGTTTCCGGTGGTCGCCGGGGGCAGGATGGCGATTCCAGCAGGCACTTACGTGGAAGGAACGATTGCAGGCGTGACGAAGCCGACGCGCAAGCTCAATCGCTCGGAAATTCAGGTGCTCTTCACCAAGATCGTCTTCGCCGATGGCTATACGGTGGAGCTCCCTGGCGGCGCGAACACCACCCAGTCGACAGCGCAAGGCGAAACTCTGATCGCGATCACGATTCAGGCGTCGACGGCGAACGATCTGCTGCTCGACAACGGCGCCGAGGTGGAAATGACGCTGGGGGCACCGCTCACGCTGGACGCAAAGCAGATTGCGCAATCGATTCCGCTTTCACGCGTGCCCGCGCCGGGACAGCTTCAATCGGCTACTCTCTGCCGCGACGTTCCCGGCAGTCCGGGCACACCCGGAACGCCGGATACGGTGATTCCCGGGTCGCCTGGTACGCCCGACATCACGATTTCGCAAGGGCCAGATCTGCCACCCATCACGATTCCGGGAACTCCAGCCACACCGGACACGGTGATCCCCGGCACGCCGGGCACGCCGGGCGATGCCGGGTACACTTGCCCCGCGAAGCCGCTCGTGATTTCTTGCGCTCCGGTCGTCACGAATCAGCCAACGCATAATGCTCAGCCTGTGGCGGCACGTTGAAGCGCCGCCTTTCTACGATTAAACCGGGCTTTGGAAGGGATACCGCCTTATGTTTGTAGAATCCATTACCGCACTCATGATTGCCTCACTCGCCATGGGACAGACTCCGGTCCCCGCATCGCAAATTGCGCCTGCAACGCAGAGACTCACCGGCGCAAAACGCACCGCCTGCGGCGCCAGGACAGGTTGCGCCGGCGCCTTCATCGCCGGCCATCGTCGTTCCCATCGGGACGGCCATCCAACTCACTCTGATGAGCGCCGTAAAAAGCAAATCGACAAAAGCAGGAGACACGGTGCGCGCGGTTGTGGCTTTTCCGGTGACCATTGGGACGCAGTTGGCCATTCCCGCGGGAACCTTCGTGGACGGCAGCGTGATTCGCGTGACGGCGCATCCGGCTGGCGGTCAGAAGCCGTCATTCAGCGTTCACTTCACTCGCCTGGTCTTTTCCAACGGCTACTCCGTGGCGTTGAATGGCGAGAACACGCAGGCGTTTCTCTTGCCGGCCGAGAGCAGCGCTCCCGCGAACGAAGTCGCGGAGTTGCTGCCGCCGCGCCTGCCGGGTGCGCACTTTGCAATGGGAGAAGGGCAGGAACCGCTGCCGACGCTGCCCACTTTGCCGCAGGTAGGACCCAATCCCGCAGTCATTGGCGGAGCCGTTGGCGGAGGCTTCGCCGCCCTCGTCATCCTAATGGTCGTCTTGGCGCATCACCGCGTGAACAATACCGATTTCGTGCTCTACGACGCCGGCTGGCAGTTCCAGATGGTTTTGGACAGTCCGGTAACGCTCGACGCGGCGCAAGTGGCAGCCGCGGCGTCGACAATCAGCACGAACTAGTCCGCTGTAGTCACGAGAACGACGAGCGATTGCGTACCGGCGAGCGTGAATACGAGCGGCGCCGCGCGCTCAGTGGACTGGCCTGCGTCAAGATCGCGTTCGAGCCTGCCTCCGGTTGCGCCAGTGATCACGACATGCAGCTTCAATGCGGCCCGCGTACCCGGTTTGGTTGCGGGAGAAGATGTGCGGCTTGCCGCAGGTGCGGCGGTGGGCGATGAGGCAGATGACGTGAATTCCAGCGTGTAATTGCCTTTGGGCCAGACGCCGAAGTCGGCTCTGCCGTCGGCATCGGTGGTTCGCGCCGCACAGCCGCCACCGGGATTCTTGCCCAGCTTCACGTCAATGCCCTTCAGCGGAGCACCGGCAACGGCAAGTTGTGCGAAAAGGATGACGGTCGCCGCGGCCGCAGAAGGCAGAGATTTCAAAGCGATGAGACTCGATCTGGTCATTGCGCCTCCGGGAGTATTGGAGCATCGTATTCCGGCCGCGTGAAGATTGTCAGTTCCCCGAATGGGGCACGGGATGGCGGTAAGGCGTTGCGTTGCCGCAATGCGGCGAAGCTGGTATGCTGCGGGGTCTATAGAAAATCGACTTACGGCGAGGAGAACGGCGATGTGGTTTCTGGGCATGGATGTGGGAACCGGTGGGACGCGGGCGGTTGTTGTTGACGAGTCCGGCAAGCTGATGGGATCGGCGTCGGCCGAGCATGCTCCCTTTCGTGCCGAGCACCCGGGGTGGGCAGAGCAGGATCCGGAAGATTGGTGGCGCGCGGCGCAGAATGCGATTCGCGGAGCGCTGGCGACGACGCTCGAACCGCGCGAGCCGATTGAGGCCATCGCGCTCACCGGCCAGATGCACGGCGCCGTCATGCTCGACGAGAACGGCGCGGTGCTGCGGCCGGCTCTGATCTGGTGCGACACGCGCACGCAGCCCGAGTGCGACTGGCTGACGGAAAAAATCGGCTACGAGCGGCTGATCGAGCTCACCTGCAATCCCGCGCTGCCCAACTTTACGCTGACCAAGCTGCTGTGGGTCAAGACTCATCAGCCGGAGATCTTCGCCAAGATTCGCCATGTAATGTGCCCCAAGGACTACGTGCGTTACCGGCTGACGGGCGAGTATGCGATCGATGTCCAGGAAGCGAGCGGAACCCTGCTGCTGGACGTTGCGCATCGGCAATGGTCTAAAGAAGTGGCCGAGGCGGCCGGTATTCCGATGAGCTGGCTGCCAAAGCTGTACGAGTCACCGGAGATTTGCGCGCGCATCAGCGAGGCGGCTGCGGGGCTGACGGGACTGAAGGCCGGGACGCCGGTAGCGGCGGGCGCGGGCGACCAGGGAGCGGGCGCGGTAGGCATGGGCATTCTGCAGCCTGGGAGCGTGTCGGCGACGATTGGAACTTCGGGAGTTGTTTTTGCAGCGACGGCCGAGCCGACGAAAGATCCGAAGGGACGTATTCACACCTTCTGCCATGCCGTGCCGGGCCGTTGGCACGTGATGGGCGTAACCCAGAGCGCGGGGCTGAGCTTGAACTGGCTGCGCGGAGCGTTTTTTGCCGGCCAGAGCTACGACGCGTTGAACGATGGCGCGGAGAAAATTGCGCCTGGCTGCGATGGCCTTGAATGGGCGCCGTATCTGCTTGGCGAGCGCACGCCGCATCTCGATCCCGAGGTGCGGGCCGCGTTTGCGGGCATCGGCGTGCAGCACTCGGGAGCGCATTTTGTGCGCGCCGTCCAAGAGGGCGTGGCGTATTCGCTGCAGGACTCGTTCACGCTCTTTCACGAGCTGGGTATTCCCGTCACCGCCATTCGCCTGGGGGGTGGTGGAGCGCGCGGAAAGCTGTGGCGGAAGATTCAGGCTGGTATCTACGGCCAGGCTGTTGAGATTCTGGTGGCTGAAGAGGGCGGCGCGTTTGGATGCGCGCTGATGGCCGGCGTGGGCGCGGGGCACTGGAAGAATCTTGACGAGGCGTGCGGAGTGGCGATCCAAGTCGCGCAGCGGGTCGAGCCGGAAGCCGCCGACGTGGCGGCGTACAAGACCGGCTACGCGCGGTGGAGGAAACTGTATCCGGCCTTGCGCGGGCTGAGAAATTAAATACTCACAGCTTCAGCGGCCGGGAGCAGGAAATCGGCGAAAGTGAAGCCGTCGCGCGTTACGACTTCTCCCGCGTCAATCGGAATCGGCGCCGAGAACATCGGTCCCGCGTAAACGCAGGTGTGGAACTCGCCGCGCTCGCCGCAGGGGTCGGCTTCTGCCGGCAAATCGCGCAACAAGTCCAGATCGAATTCGCGCCCGGCAAAGCTGGCGGCAAGTTGCCTGGTGTCCACGCACGAAAGGCGCGCGCGCAAGCCGCCGGCGATCATCTCGCGTGCCAGCGCGTCGGTCGGAATCTGCCACAGCGGAAACAGCGGCTCGAGACCTGTGGGAGCGAGCTGCTTGATGCGATACGCCCGCACATCTTCAAGAAACAAATCTCCGAAAGCCACTGCGTCGATTTTCTCTTGAACAGCTCGCGCGCAAGTCTCGGCCATGCGCTGCTCGTAGATTTCATTCGGACACGGCCAGGGAAGCGGAACGATCCAAAGCGGGAGCCCGGCGGCCGCAGCCTGGGCTTCGAGCACCGCGCGGCGCACGCCGTGCATGGCAACACGGTCGAACTCGGAGTTGAGCGTGGTGAGCAGGCCGCAGATTTCGACGGAGGGATCGCCGCGCAGGACATGCAGGGTCCACGCGCTGTCTTTTCCGCTGCTCCAGGAGAGAAGAACGCGCTTCATAGGTCGATGATAGCCGCTGGATTTCCCCGGCGGTCGCTTCCGCATCCTAATGATTGGGTTGGTTTACGGTTTCGAACGCGCCGATTGGGATCGGCGGAGGAGGCGGAATTATGCGCCGCGAATGGCGTGGGCTGGGGGTCTTGGGATTTGTGGTCGTCGCGGGAATCCCGGCGATGCGAGGCCAGCAGGCAAAACAAATTGTGCAGCAGGCAGTGAAGACAGAGCTTGCCGCCGACGAAAACGATCACTCGCGATGGTTGTACTTTGAAGTGGACCGGAAGCCTGGCGACACCGTGGTGCAGTGGGTAGCCGACACGAACAAGGGCGACCTGAAGCGGGTTCTAAAGGAAAACGGCACCGCGCAGAGCACGAGGGAACAGCGGTCGAGAATGGATAGCTACGCGGACAATCTGGCCGCGCAGGCGAAACAGCATAAGAGCGATCGGCACGACGAAGCCCAGGCTCGGCAAATGTTGAGTATGCTGCCGCAGGCATTTGTCTGGACAAAGCTCAGCGATCAAGACGGCAGAACCGTGCTGCATTTTGCACCCAACCCCCGGTTCAATCCGCCCAATTATGAGGCGCGGGTGTTTGCCGCGATGGAGGGCAAGATGTCCGTCGATGATAAGCAGCATCGGATCGCGAGCCTGCAGGGGCGGATGATTCACGACGTGAAGTTTGGATGGGGATTATTGGGCGAGTTGCGTGCAGGCGGGACCTTCGACGTGGAGCGGCGCGAAGTGGGGAATGGCGTTTGGCAGATCACAGAGACCCACGTGCACGTTGCAGGGCGGGCATTGCTCTTCAAGGATATTTCCGACCAGGAGGACGACGTGAAGTCTCAGTTCAAAGAACTTTCACCGAGTCTGCCTGTCGCCGGCGCGGAAAAGCTGTTGATGGCGCAAAACAGCAACGGAAGCCAGCCGCGGCAACCCGAGACTGCCGATCTGGCAAGCAGAGCCGGCAGCGATGCCGGCTCCGCGCGGGCCCGTTGATGGTGGTCATCCGCTTACTTGTTGAAGATCGTCAAGTCGATCGAGTCGGCCATCGCCTTGTAGCCCGCGTCTTTCGGGTGCAGATGGTCTCCTGAGTCGTATACCGGATTGAAGTGCGTCGGATTCGCCGGATCCTGCGTGGCTCTGTCGAAGTCGGCCACGGCGTCGAAGGTGCCGCTCGTGCGGATCCAATCGTTGACGGCTTCTCGAACCTGCTCGCCCTTGTCGGAGTAATAGCCGGCGCCGCCATACGGCGTTAGCGTCGCGCCGATGGCTTTGATGCCGTGCTCATGGGCATCGTCGGCAATTTGCTTGAGCGCCATCTCCAACTGCGCGGCGGTAATGTCGTCGTAAGGAGTCGCGAGATGCGCCAGGCGCCCAATGTCGTTGATGCTCTCGAGCACGATCACGTAGCGCACCCCGCTTTGCGAGAGCACGTCGCGATCGACGCGACTGAGAGCGCTCGGCCCGGTGGTTTCGTTCAGCACGCGGTTGCCACCGATGCCTTCGTTGAGCACGGAAACGTTCTTCAACTTTGGATCGGCATTGAGCCGCGCGGCCAGAAGATCGGGCCAGCGAAGATTGGCGTTGTGCGTGGAGAGTGCGCCGTCGGTGATGGAGTCGCCGAGCGTGACGATTGCTTGCGAGCCGTCGACGGCCTGCACATCAATGCCATCGAGGAAGTACCACGAAGAGATCTTAGTTGCATCCGGCAGGTCGGCCACAGTGGAGACATCGCCGTTGGCGATGAAGTTGTCCTGATCCGCGAAGGGGTGGTAGGTCTCGGCGCGCATCACTTGAGACGGTAGGTAGAAGCTGATGACGAGATCAGAGAGCGGCTGCACTGCAAAGGCAATGGGGTCGGAAAAAAGCTCGGCGCCAGGCGGGATATTGACGGAGGTCGCTCCGCCGAAGGTGATGGCGTGATCGGTTCCGGTTTGAATTGCCGCGCTTCCGCCGCTTAGCGACACATGCGCATCGCCGATGATCAGCGGATCGGTCCCATAAGCATTGGTAAAGCGCACGCGAATCTGCGCTCCGCCGGCGGAGATGTGGACGATCTCGCGCAGCGTGACGCCGGAGAGAGGACGAACGTTAAAGCCGCCGTCGGCCAGCATGGGAGCAGTGGCCCATGTGCCTACCCATTGCGGGTGCGGCGCGGTCTGCGCAAGAGACAAGGCAGGAAGAGCGAAAACGAGAGCGACAAAAGTAGCGAGGCGGCAGCAGCGATTCAACATGAGTTGGTTCTCCTCAAAGGCTGGAAGAATTGGAACGATAAATCAGTGAAGGTCAATATCGGCGGCAAGCGAAGTGTTTTCGCTGGAGTCGCCGACGCGAACGACAAACTTGCCGGGATCGATGATCCATTTCTGCGCGGACTCATCCCAGTAGCTGAAGGAACGCGCGTCAAGACTGATCGTCACGGTCTTCGTCTGACCGGGATCGAGACGGACTTTTTGGAAACCCTTGAGCTCGCGCTCCGGGCGGTCAACCTGTGCGGAGGGGTCGGAAACGTAAAGCTCCGCAACTTCAGCGCCGGCGACGCTGCCGGTATTCGTCAAGTCGAAACTGACGTCGACTGTTGAACCCGACTTGGCTGAAGCGGGAACTTTGAGATTCGCAAATTTGAATGTGGTGTAGCTCAGGCCGAATCCGAAGGGAAACAGCGGGTGCTTGCCGGTGGTGGTCCAGTAACGATAACCGACCATCAGCTTGTCGCCGTATTTGATGTGCTCAATGGTGTAGTCGAGCGGCTTGCCGTCGGTGCCGATGGTGTGCAGCGTGGTGTTGTCCTTGGGATCGCCGTAGTACCACTTCGATGAAGGACTGTCGTCCCAACTGCGGTCGAAACTGACGGGCAGCTTGCCCTCGGGATCATGCTGACCGAAGAGAATCTGCGCGACGGCCGTGCCGCCTTCCTGACCCGGGTACCATGTGTGAAGCAGCACGGGAACCTTATCAAGCCAGCGGCTCGTGTCCATTCCGCCGCCGCCAGTGAGCGTGACAATGGTGCGGGAATTGGCCGCCGCAATTTGCTCGATGAGAGCGTCCTGGCCCGGTGGCAGCGTGAAGGTGCGGTCGGCGCCTTCGCGCTCAGTCTTCGGGTCAAAGCCGACAGAAACAACAACCACATCAGCATTGGCAACCGCCTTCATCTCGTCGGGTGAATCGGGCATGCCGGCGCTGTAGAAGACATGCGCGTTGGGACCGAGCAAGTTGGCGATGCCGGTGAGGATGCTGACCGGCTCGAAGGCATGAGCTTCGGACGATCCACCGCCGCCGGGGACCGCAGGATACGCATCGGGGCCGATTATGGCGATGTTCTTGATTTTGGCCGGATCGAGCGGCAGCAGGTTTCCCTCGTTCTTGAGCAGCGTAATGCTTTCAAGAGCGCCTTCGAGTGCGACCGCGCGATCGGCGACCGAGTAAGTGGAGTCTGCAGGATCGAATTGCGGACGATCTGTCCAGCCATAGCGCAGCTCGGTGCGGAAGAGGCGCAGAAGATGCTCGTCGATGGTGGCCTCATTCACCTGGCCGCTCTGGACGGCGGGAACGAGATTTTTTGCATTCATGAATTTGGGGCTGGGCATTTCGAGATCGAGGCCGTTGTTGACCGAGGCGACACCATCGTAGGTCGCGTCCCAATCGGACATGAGAACGCCCTGGAAACCCCATTCGCCCTTGAGCACTTTGACATTGAGGAAATTGTTCTGGGTAGAGTGGACGCCGTTGACCAGGTTGTACGAGTCCATCACCGCGTCAACGTGGGCCTTGGTCACCGCAGCCTCAAACGCGGGCAGATAGATCTCGCGCATGGTGCGTTCGTCAATGTCGACGCTGGCGTTGTGGCGATTGAACTCCTGATCGTTAAGCGCGAAATGCTTGACAGTAGCGGCGACACCCTGGGACTGCACGCCTTCAATGAACGGGACCACGAGAGCGGCATTCAGGAATGGATCCTCCGAGAGGTACTCAAAGTTGCGCCCGCTCAACGGTGAGCGCGCGATGTTGACGCCGGGGCCGAGCAGGAAGTTGACGCTGCGTGCCCGGGCGTCGCGGCCCAGGCTCTCGCCGATTGCGCGGGCAAGTTCGCGATCCCAGCTCGCGGCCAGCGCAACGCCGCCCGCATAGGCCGTTGTCGGTCCCCAGGTGCGCACGCCGAGAGAGGCGTCAGACATTTTGAATCGCGGCAGCCCGATTACGGGCATGGAATGCGTGAACATGCTGTCGACGCCGCCCAAAAGTTCGATCTTCTGCTCCAGCGTGAGCTTCGAGATCATGGCGTGAGCCTGAGCTTCGATGGCGGGCGAATCGGGCACGGGAGCCTGGGCCGAAACGGCGAGGCTGGCTGCAAGCAGGATTGTGGAAGCGATAGAGAAAGACGAGAGAAGGGGGTGCAAACGATGAGATTTCATGACGCGCCCACGTTAGCGCATTGGGCTCCCAGATGTACAGGGCACCCCTCACGCTTTACCGGCAGATCCTGCCCGCCACACCTTGAAAAACCAAATCTCTTTTGAGAGCGTCCAATCGGCGCAGGGGTGAATCTAACTCAGTGTCGGAGGTCCCGGCCGGCCATGCGCATCCCCCGCAAATTCTGCTTGTATCTGATGAGCCTGGCGCTCGCGGCGGGGATGTCCGCCCGTGCTGGCGCACAAGCAGCTCTATTCATGGAGGATGCAGACGGCTTCTCCCGTGCGCTGGATCCGACCGGCCACGAGGCTGCCTACTTTGCCCGGATTTGCGCCGAATCTCCCACGCAATTGCGCCGTTGCAAGCCGGGTGAGTCCGGTGTGGTCATTTCCCGCTACAAAGGAATTGAAGGCTACGACTGGTTGGGTATGCCCCTGATTCCGTATCTCTATTCGGTTGACCGCGGATCTCAGGTTCCCGTCCGAGTGAATCCTGAAATGGTGCGCCAGATGCGCAACCGGTATCATGAAACGCACCTGATGAGCCTGGGCGAAGATGTGCCGGAAGGTGGCCGGGTCCAGCGAGGGTGGAACCAGTTGGTGGGCGCGGCCTATGAGCGGCGCATCTACGCATTCCGGTTTGAAACGACGGAATCGCAGGACGATGCATTTCATCGCGTGGATGAACGCAGGCGCGAATCGGTCTCACTTCAACATCCTCTTCGGAAATTGCTCCGATTTTGCGAATCAGGTTCTGAATTTCTATTTCCCGCACACTTTCAGGCGGCACATCATTCCCGACGCAGGGATCGTGACTCCCCGGCAGGTGGCGTACGAACTGGTGCGCTACGCGCGGAAGCACCCGGAACTCGACTTGACTCTGTTCGAGATTCCGCAGGTTCCGGGCTACCGGCGCCCGAGCAGGCCGGCTAAGAGCATTGCCGAGTCTCTCACCGTGAGCGGTTATGTGCTTCCGATCGCTATCCTCAGTCCGATTGTCGCCGCAGGCGTCGTTGCGGATTCCTTGACCTGGGGCCGTTATCCCCTTCCGCTCAAGCAGGCGCAGGTCGTTGAGCCGACACAGATGGCTCCCTTGAAGAATTCCACAAACACGGCTCAACCTATAGCGCAACCCGTTGAACCAAACGGTGTCATATCTTATAAAGGAAGTAGCTTGAGCCCCCCCGACATTCAGTGAAGGTCCCCAGCACCGGGAGGTCGATGCTCTGATGCGTTTTCCCCGCGCATTTTTCTGGTTTTGGATAAGCTTCTGCGTGCTGGCCACGGGATTGTGTCCTCGCGGATCGGCGCAGGCTGCCCTGCTGCTGGAGGATGCCGCTGGTTTTTCCAGCGTTCTGTCGCCGTCGGGGCACGTTGCTCTGTATTTCGCGCGAATTTGCGCCGATACTCCCACGCGGCTCCGGCGTTGCGGCCCTGGTGAACTGGGCACTGTGATATCCCGCTACGAAGGAATAAAGGGCCGCGATTGGCTCGCTATCCCGCTGCTCCCTCACTTGTATGCGGTCGACGACCCTCTGGCGGTTCCCTCGCACGTGGACCACAAGACGGTTGCGGAATTGCGCCAGACCTATCACGATGCGCAATTGATGATTCTGGGCAGCGATGTGCCCAAAGGCGGACGCCTGATGCCTGGGTGGAATCAACTGGTGGGGGCGGCTTACGAACGGCGTATCTATGCTTTCAGGTTTGAAACCACTCCCGAGCAGGACGACGCCCTGATCGCCCGCTTGAACGACAGTCCGCAGGTTCCGCATTTCAACTTCATTACCCGGAATTGCGCGGATTTTGTGTCGGACATTTTGAATGAGTACTTTCCTGATGCGTTCAAACGCCGCATCCTTCCCGACGCTGGAATCACTATGCCCAGGCAGACCGCGTATCAGCTTGATCGCTATGCGCGGAACCATCCCGAGCTTCATTTGCAGCTGATGGAGATTCCGCAGGTTCCCGGCTATCGCCGAGAGAGCGGGTTTAGCAAAAGTATTGCCGGGTCGCTTGTGTTTACAGGCGATGTAGTTCCCCTGGCGCTTCTTGACCCCTATGTCGCTGCCGGCGTGATTGCCGATTACCTGCTCTTTGGCCGCTACCCTCTGGCACACCAGCATCCTGAGGTACTGTCGCCCGAAACGATGGCCGCCCTGGCAGGTTCCACAAGCCCGAGCGTTGCCAAAAAGACGGCAGGTGGCGAAGCCCTTGAGGCCAACGCCACCGGGCAAGCGCGCCGCTGAGCCTGCCCGGCAGTCCCGAGCGGCCCAAGCGGTTCCCCAGCAAAATCAGGAATTTGCATTGTGATTCGAATCACAGGTAGGGGTGAATAATGTCACTGCCCCTCCCTGCGTTCGAAGCGCACACTCAGATTCCAATGAACGAGATAGCAGTGAACCCCGGAGGTGTGGCGTGAGTTTCGATCAAGGACTAAAGACGATTGTGGTGGCGACTGGCCTCGATGGCCAGGCCGAAGCCGCTCTGGAATACGCCCGCAAACTGGCCACCAATTATGGCGCGCGCATTGTCCTGGCGCACGGGCTTGACCCGATGGAATACGCGGCGGTAGACGGGCTGCCAGGAAGCGTGGCGAATCACCTGACTGCGGAGGCCCGCAAAGTTCTGGACAAGATGGCGGGCGAGCTGCTGCACCAAGGGATTCACAGTCACTCCGAAGTGCGGCAAGGGGCCGTCGCCGAAATGCTGGTGGACGTGGCGCGGCAGTACGACGCTGGCCTGATTGTGATTGGAACCAAGGGGATGCACGGCGCAGGGCCCGTCGCGGTCGGCGCCATCGCGGAACAACTGGTAAGGCTGGCGACGTGCCCGGTGCTGGCTGTGGCTGCGGATTGGAATGCGGGTGCTCATCGGCCGGCGCCGGGTGGGCCGGTTATGCTGGCCGTCGAACGCAATGAAGCATCCGCTGCGGCAGCGGCTACGGCTTACTCGCTGGCAGTTACTTTTCATCGTCCGCTCCTGTTGCTGCATGTTCGCACCGCCGCTGAAGTCAGAGCGGGCAAGGATCCTTGCGCCGCCGTGCCGGCGGATTTTGGCATCAAGCTCCCGCCGCGTCCGCATCACGCGCGCAGCGGAGGCTCAGGCTGGCTGCTCAGCGAGGCTCCAGTGCATTGCATCGTGAAGGACGGCGACCCTGGAGAAGCCATCGAGGAAGCAATTGCCGAATGTCACCCCTGCATTCTTGTAGCCGGGGTAAAACGCATGAGCGCGACACAGGGGCCGCACGGCACGGCCTTTGCTTTGCTCTCGGCTTCACGCGTGCCGGTGCTTTGCGTACCGCCTGAAGCGTCGCGGGGAGAAGCGGAGCAGCTCCGGCCGCTGCCGGAGGGAGCGCTGCTGCATGCAGACTGGGCCACTCCCGGCGACGCGCCGCGCTAATCGCTTCATGGACATCGATCGAGTTCGATCGATAGGGAAAATGGGCGGGTGAAAGGAGACACCGCACCGTTTGTCCGACCAAAATCGAGCACAAATGCGAAGAGTCATGGGTCAGCGTGATACCGCGCAGGAAATCGATTGCGTGCGGTAAATTGCCGGGAAATGGCAGCCGGGCCGAACCGGCAATTTGAGAGTTTTGGGGCCGGGAACAGGGCGAAGAAATGGTTAGCAATCAGTCCGATACGCGGTTCGAGCGCCTGGCCGCCGCAGCGGCGCATCCGCTCGCGGAGCTGTTGGAATGTCCGCAAGAGGCCGGGGGCTTGCTGAGCGGGGCGACCCGCTGCCTGGGATTCGAGGCCGGCCAAGTGGTCTTTCGCCAGAACGAGCCCTGCAAGGGACTGTACGTCGTGGTCTCGGGCGATTTTGTGCGCAAGGCGGTGCGCTTTGAGATGCGCGTGGGTTTGGGGTCGGCCCGGCCAGGGGATCTGCTGGAGCTGGCCGCCGTATTGGGAGAACGGCATCATACTTACACCCTGAGTGCGGTTGGATCGGGATCGATGCTGCTGATGCCAATCGATGCTCTGCACCGGGCCTTCGAGCGCTATCCACCGCTTCGGATGAGGCTGCTCGAAGAGCTGGCGCGCGAGGTTTCGCGAGCCACCATCACCTGCTGCCTGACTCGCGTGATGCCGGCCCGCCGGCACAGCAGCGGAACGTCCCTCGCATAGGGCCATCGCCTCTGCCGGCGGCCAGGCCCTCAGCCGAACCATCCCCTCCGGAGCATTCGGCGTCCCGAATAGTGATTTGCGCTATACTCTGGGTAGCTTCTAGCGCCCCACGGTATAGGTATGGCCACACTTCACGCTCATCACGCTCCGGAAGATTGCCTGAATTGCGAGCACCGCCATCTGCGGATGTTCTGTAATCTCACGCCCGAGGCCCTGGCCGATTACGACCAGATCGGCATCATGATGAGCCACGCGCGTGGCGCCAAGCTGTTCTCAGAAGGTGATGCGGCGCGCAATGTCTTTGTCATCTGCTTCGGGCAGGTGAAGATCTCCTCCACCTCGCGCGACGGCAAAACAATGATCCTGAAAATAGCCGGGCCGGGCGATGTGATGGGGCTGAGCGCCGTGCTGGCTAACGTACCGCACGAAGTAACGGCCGAGGCCATCGAGCCATGCCAGGTAAAGACCGTCCGAAAGCAGGAGTTTGTCGAGTTCCTGGGCCGGCACGGGATCGCATCCATGCATGCCGCGCAGTCGCTCAGCGGCGAATACCTGACCGTTTTCCACGACGCCAAGCGGCTGGCTCTTTCCGGCTCGGCTGCGGGACGCCTGGCCCGGCTGCTTCTGGATTGGGGACGCGCATCGGCAAACGGCAAACCGGAGATTCGCTTCACCATGGCGCTGACGCACGAGGAAATCGCCAACATGGCGGGCACCTCGCGTGAGACAGTGACGCGGCTGCTCAACCAATTCCGCCGCGACCAGTGGATCACAATCAAGGGCACCAGCCTGACCATCGTGAAACCGGATCAGCTCGAGCGGCTGACGGCGTAGAGCGCTGGCCCTTCCCATCGCCTGAAATCACCCAGACAGATCGCAAGCTAGATAGCATTTGATAGCTTGAGGACATGCCTCAATCCTCCACCGCCTCCAACGAAACCGCCCTCGATCTGGAATCTCTCGTCTCCGAAGTTGTCGCTCAAGCCATGAGAGCGGGCGCGAGCGATGCCGAGGCGGTAGCCCGCGAAGGCGACGAATTCAGCGTGAACGTGCGCCTGGGCGAGGTGGAAACGCTCAAGGAATCGGGCTCGCGCGGGCTGGGCCTGCGTGTGTTTCTGGGCAGACGATCGGGCTCGGCTTCAACAAGCGACCTGACTGTGGATGGAATCCGGCAGCTCGTTGACGGGGCGCTGGCATTGGCGAAGGTTACCGAGGAGGATCCATTCGCGGGATTGCCGGAAGCCGGCGAGTTCGGCAAGGCAGACGGCGATCTGCACCTCTATTTCGACGATGTGTACTCGCTCGATGGAACGGCGCGCATCGAATGGGCGCGGCGAGCCGAGGCGGCGGCGATGGCCGCCGACAAGCGCATCACGAATTCCGACGGCGGCAGCTTTGATGTGTCTACGGGGCAGAAGGCGATGGCCAACTCGCGCGGATTCGTGGGCAGCTACCGCACCAGCTACGCGGGCGTGGCGGCGGCCCCACTGGCAACGGACGCGAATGGCAAGATGCAGCGCGATGGCTGGTGGTCGGGCGCGAGACGGCTTGAGCTTCTCGAATCGCCTGAAGCCGTCGGCGCTGAGGCGGCAAGGCGCACCTTGCGCCGGCTGGGAGCGCGGCGGGTACCTACGCAGCGCGTTCCGATCGTATTTGCTCCCGAGACAGCGCGGACCCTCGTCGGCTCCATCTTCGAGGCCGCTTCAGGCGATTCGATCTGGCGGAGCGCATCCTTTCTTGCGGGAAGGCTAGGCGAGACGATTGGCGCCGCAAACGTGACCATCATCGATGACAACACCATGCTGCTGCCCAGCGGTGTGGGAGGTTTCGGCACTTCGCCCTTCGATGACGAGGGCCTGGCTTCGCAGCGCACCGTTGTGGTCGAAAACGGCATCCTGCGCAATTACCTGCTCAACACTTACACCGCGCGCAAACTGGGCATGAAATCCACGCACAACGCCGCGCGTGGGTTGGCGGGCGCGCCGGGGATCGGCTGCGGCAATCTCTTCCTTGATCCTGGAGCGCTTACCCCCGAGGAAATTATCGCCGAGGTTCCGGCAGGACTCTACGTAACCGGGTTGATGGGCTTCGGCACCAATCTCGTTACCGGCGACTACTCGCGCGGCGCGACAGGTCTTTGGATCGAGAACGGCCAACTCACTTACGCTGTGGAAGAGGTGACGATTGCCGGAAATCTCGCGGAAATGCTGCGCAACGTGACGGCGATCGGAAACGACCTGATCTTCCGCGGATCGTTGGCTTCGCCGACGCTGCGCATCGACGGCATGACGATTGCGGGCGAATGACGACTGCGCCGCGTGAACTCCGGTGTGAACGATTCCCTCTTATGCGGAGCGCAGGGTGAAAAGTGTTATCTCCGGCGGGCAATCGAAACGGACGGGGAGACCTACCGTGCCGAGACCGCGATTGACGTAGAGTTGCAGATCCCCAAAGCGGAACCAGCCCTCGATATACTTGCGGCCCAACGGGGGAAGAGTGAGAGCGCCGGCGAGCGGCAGGCGTACCTGGCCGCCATGGGTATGACCCGAGAGCATGAGTGAAACTGCCCGCCCCTCCGGAACAGTCAATAAGGTATCGACGTAGTCCGGAGCGTGGCAAAGGAGCACGATGGGCTCGTGCGGAATGTTGCGGATGGCTTGGGGGATTGCCAGTTCGGGATCGGGCACGCCCTCCACAGGATCGTCGAGACCGGCGAGCCAGAATCGGGCGCCCGAGCGCTCCAAGGGCAGATACGCATTGGCGATCACAGTGATGGCATTCGAGCTGAGCGCTTCAGTAACGGCTTTGCGGCTTGTCAAAACGTCGTGATTGCCGAGGATGGCATAGCGCTTTGGGCACTCAAGCTGGTTAAGAAGATTGGCGCTCTGCCAAGCCGTTTCGACAGCAAATCTCTTCGGCAAAAGCCCTTTGGTCACAAAATCGCCGGTTAGGAAAACCGCGTCAGGTTTCAAGTTGTTGATGTGATGGACTGCGTCACGGACAAAGAACGGCTCAGTGTATTCGTCCATGTGGATGTCGCTGAGCTGCGCGATGCGGAAACCATCGAAGGCCTGATGCAGGCCGGGCACGAAAACGTCGTGGCGAGTCACCTCGATCCAGTGCCGCTCGACTTCGCCCCCATAGAGCGCCAGACCGGCCGAGGCACACGCCCCTGCAATCAGAAAGCGGCGGCGCGTAATAGGCGCCTTAGAAATGGTCCGAGGCACTGCCATAGTTCATGGTATCGAATCGGGATGCTTGCGGTCGTGCGCGCGGTCCCGCAACGTGAGTTCGGAGGCTGTAGTTGTGTGCTTGATCAGGCGGCTGTTTGGGGCTGCGTGGGGACGGCGCTGAAGTAATCGGCGACCTCGCGCCAGTTGTTCACGCGGACAAAACCGGTTGCTGTGAGGTTGTGCGGGGCGGTGTAGAGCAGTCCCTGGCCTTCGAAGCGTGTGAGATTCCTCGGCTGGTCGTCGATCAGGTAGTCGGCGCGAAGGATGCTCTTGTTGCCGCAGAAGACATAATGCGTGGGTGGGATGAAGGAAAAGTGGCGCTGCAGCCATCGGTACTTTGGGCCCAGGGAGTTGGGCACTGCCATGGCCTGCGTGGCGATGAAGATTTCAAAACGCGACGAAAGATCCTTGAGCACCGGCTGCGCATCGGGAATCACATCCAGCACTTCGAAAAAGTCTTCGGCATCGAGAAAGGCTCGGAGTTCCGCCTGGCGGTCTTGCTGAGCAATCTCCCACAGGCCTTTGCCAACGAGGTCCTCCGGCGTCACGGCTTCGTCGAAGGCCTGGTTATAGCGGCGAAGGTGCTCGGCGAGCGTGTCGGCCATCACCTCGTCCATATCGACACAGATGCGCTGCACTGCATTTCCCCTTAAGAGTGATTTCAAGATGAGGTTAACAGGCCGAGTGCGCCTAAACGGCGGGCTTCAGTCTGCGGCTGCGAACACGCCAGGCCCAGACAAGCAGAATCATCAACAATAAGGCAGCAGCGGCGAGGTAGATCAGATGCGAGGCGATCCAAAGCGCCATGCCAAAAGCCATCACGTGACGATCGGCGCGGGAGACCGACGCCGCGGGAATCACCACAGACGCGCCCCAGTCGATGGTTCCAAGGCGTAGCAGAAATCCCTGCTGCACGCAGCCTTCAAGGTTATAAACTCCGATGCGGCTCGTGAAATGGCTCGCGACAATCAAGTCTTCCGAAAACTCGTCCCAACTGAGCGGCCCAAAACCGGAGCCGGCGGGCGGAGGGCCGTCGGTGACGCCGATAGCGATCGCTTGCGCGGATTGACCGATATCCAAAAAGATTGCCGGCCTCACGGATCGCGCATAACTCGTATAAATCATCACGTAGTTCTCGTTTCCCTCGACATCGGGAACGCCAAGCATGCGATCGAGAAGCGTGGTGTGCAGCTTGCGCTCGACGGGTATGTAGGGCAACGCAAAAGTCAAAACCGGATACCCCTGCGATTGGATCTGGCGGATCAGCGCGGAATAGGTTTTCTGCGTAAGCCCCATGCGTTTGCTGTCGAGGCTGTTGCCAACGAGTGTTTCGATCAGGCGCAATGGGTGATCCTTCAGCGCCGCGAGCTCAGTGAAGTTTGGCTCAAGATCGATGCCGACCGCAGCCCAGTGGAGACTGTTCTCCTCAGTCCACTTCTCGAAGTCGACATATTGGGCCGGAGCTTCGCCAGAGTCTTCCGCATTGAAGTAGGGTCCATCTTTCGTCTGCACCATCAGTCCGGCGATCACCGGGATCTGCTGCTGGTTGAGCATGCGCACCACCTGTGTGCGCTCCGGCGAGTAATCGGGAAGGGCAACAGCCACGTGCGCATGCAAGGCGCGAAGAGCCGCAACCGTCTTGGGATCGGCAAAGAGCGCCTGCATTTGAGCAATGCCCTGGTCGCAGCAAGCAAAACCGAGTTGCGGTTGAACGCCCGGTCCTTGAATGGTGATTCCGCCGGCCGCAGCGGCTGAAGCTGGTAGAGCAGCGACTGCTGCAATGCAGAACGCCAGGAAAGCCGGAAGGGAAAAGCCATAGGCTGAAAAGGCTGTCCTTCGAAACCGCATCTCAGACTCCGCTACGCGCCGGCCTCGCGGGGTTTGCGCGGAGCACGGCCGGCGCCTGGGGTCAACTCAGGTTGAGGCGCCTTGGGAGCGGCAACCATCGCCGGGTCCCAATAAAGGAGACGGCTGCAACTGTCGCAGGAGAGCAGCTCGCCCTCGCGAAGCTGGTTCCAGACTTGCGGCCGGATGCCCATGCTGCATCCGGTGCATTGCTGGTTCTCGGCGCGGGCGATGCCGGTGCCGCGGCCTTTGGCGATGCGATCGAACTGCGCAAGCCACTCCGCATCAATCGCAGCGCGGACAGATTCCCGTTCTTTTTCCAGACCGGCCACGCTGGCGGCAAGTTCCTGCTGGCGCGCGGCAACACGACTACGAACAGACTCCACTTCCGCGGCGAGCTGTTCCACCTTGGCACGGGCCTGGGAAAGCGCGGCTTCGTGCGCCTCGGTGCGCTCAAGGCTCAAGTATTCATCGCTTTCCAGGCGATCGGCTTCCGCCGTCGAGAACTGAATCTCGTGCTCGATGGCCGCAGCCTGCTCCGGGGTCGTAACCGAATCAAGCTGGACGCGAAAACGGGAGGCCTTTTTGCGATGGGAATCGATGTCGCGCTCCAGACGGGTGCGAAGCGAGTCCTCGCGGCCCAGCGCAGCGGAGAGATCGGCAGATTGCCGCTCTGCGGCGGTAAGCGCGGCCTCAGCCTGAGCGATCTCGGACGGCAGAGCGCGCATCTCTTGATTCAGGCGGGCCCGGCTGAGTTCGATCGATTGGAGCTTTACGAGGTTTTCAATCAGAGCTTGCATCCGTGAGAAGAAGTCTACGGCATCAGGGCGCAAGGAACAAAAGACCGAGAGTACAAAAGGAGCCGGACCGCGAATCGAAAGGCATCGAGAACACAGGGAATTGCGCGTCAAAGGAATTGAGGACTACGATTCAAGCCTAAGGGCAGCTCACGAGAATCGTCGCGGGCGAGGATGAGCTGTGGCAGCAGAGCGAGTGCGAAAACGGCGCAAGCACGCATGGCTGAAGTGGGCCGCCGGTGCGGTCCTGCTCGCATTTATTGCGCTTGGCATCGCGATCACAATGGCGATCCGCCGGGTCGAGCCCATGCTGCGCGCTGCGATTGTTGAGAAGCTCGAAGAGCACTTTCGCGCGAGGGTAGAGCTGGACAGCTTTCGCGTCTCCTTGTCCAACGGAATCTGGGCCGAGGGCAAAGGGCTTCGCATCTGGCCCCCACCAAATCTGGTGAATGTGAATGGCGCTGACGCGAACCAGCCGCTCATTCGGCTGGCCGGCTTCCGCTTTCACGCCCCGCTGCGTTATAAACCGGGCCAACCCATCAGGATTTCATTGGTGCAGTTAACCGGCTTGGACGTGGATGTGCCGCCGAAGCCGCACGCCGGGCGCAACGCAATGGAACCTCCTCAGGTCCAGCCGGGCCAGAGCCACTTCTCGATGCTGGACTTCGTGGTGGACAGCATTGACTGCAAGAACGCGCATTTGATGCTCGAGAGCAGCAACCCGGGAAAGCTGCCGCTGGAGTTCGATATCGCTCACGTGCGATTGACTCACGTAGGAGTGGACAATCCGATGCGCTTCGATGCGCAACTGACGAACCCTCGGCCCGCGGGGACGATCCTGACTTCGGGCAACATCGGCCCGTGGGTGGTCGAAGATCCCGGCGAGACTCCAGTAAGCGGGGACTACGACTTTAGAAACGCTGACCTTGGCGTCTTCAAAGGGATTTCGGGAATTCTCAATTCGACCGGCAAGTACCTCGGCGCCCTGCGGGACCTCGAAGTGGTTGGCCAGACTGAGACTCCGGCATTCAGGCTGACGCACTTCGGAACGGCGATGCCACTGGAGACAACGTTCCAGGCTACCGTCGACGGGACGAACGGCGACACTTGGCTGCACTCAGTGCGAGCCACTCTGGGAGAGTCTCGCTTCATCGCTGAAGGGCAGATCGTTGGTAAACCGCGCGAAACTCTGCCCAATGGAACCACGCTGCCAAGCGGGCATTACGTCGCGCTGAACGTGATTGTGAACGGCGGGCGGATGGAGGACTTTATGCGCCTGGTGAGCAAGAGCGGGACGCCGCTGATGACGGGCGAGCTGACGTTGAAAACCAAGCTCGAGATTCCGCCGGGAACGCAGCCGGTAGAGCAAAAGATCAAGCTGGACGGAAACTTCAAACTTGAGGACGTGACGTTCACCAGCGCCAAGGTTCAAAACGATGTGGGCGAACTGAGCATGCGCGGGCAAGGCGACGCCAAGGACGCAAAGGACGCCGGGAACCAGGTGCGGTCCGCGCTTGAAAGCAATTTCACAATGAACAATGGCTTGATTACGCTTCCCGATCTGAAGTACACCGTGCCGGGAGCGGAGATCGATTTGAATGGGACGTATGAGGTCGACGGCGGAGTCTCTGAATTTCAAGGGGACGGCGCGAACGGAGGCGACGGTTTCGAAGATGGTGGGCGGCTGGAAGGGATTCCTGCTGAAACCTGCAGACAAACTCTTCAAGAAAGATGGGGCGGGAATGTTGGTTCCCATTCATGTCGATGGCACCGAGCAGCAGCCGCACTTTGGGGTTGATTTCAAGAAGTTTGGGCACACCTCGCCGCAGATTCCGGGCCAGGCCCAGTAACGAGCGCGCATCTTGAGAAAAACGCCCCAGGCAAGAGGGGACTCCGAGTTACAACAAATCTGCCAGCTGGCGCGGGCCCGCAATGCGAGTCTCACGCACCGCGCGTAGACTGGTCACAGAATCCAAAACCCTGCGATCGAAGGATCGGCATTGAACGATCTGCCGAAACACGACTTCACCGATAAGCGGCAGCAATATCGCGATGCTCGCTTTGCCATGTCGTTGTCGCTGATCGTGGGGGTACTGATGCTCGCCGGAAAGATGACGGCTTACCTCTATACGGGGTCGTCGGCTATCTTTTCTGACGCTGCGGAATCGGTGGTGCATGTGGTTGCGGTGGCGTTTGCCGTTTTCAGCCTGTGGCTCAGCGCCCGGCCTGCGGTTGCGCATTTTCACTACGGCTACGAGCGCATCACTTTTTTCTCCGCGGGCTTTGAAGGCGCGATGATCATGCTGGCCGCGGGAAGCATCCTCTACACGACCACGGTGAAATGGAGAAGCGGCCTGGTCCTTGAGAACCTCGGCAGCGGGGTCATCCTGATTATCGCCGCCGGCGTGCTGAATGCAGTTTTGGGGGCGTATCTGTTGCGCATCGGGCGGCGCAATCATTCACTGATTCTCGAAGCCGACGGCAAACATGTTCTCACCGACAGACTGGACCAGTTTTGGCGTGGTCGCAGGCCTCGCACTTGTAATGGCGACTGGGTGGAAGCCGCTCGATCCCTTGGTGGCTTATGCCGTGGCGGCAAATATTCTGTGGACGGGTGGGCGATTGCTTTGGCGCGCCTTCAAAGGGCTGCTCGACTATTCGGATCCCAAAGTTGGCCACCTGATTCGCGCCAGGCTCGACGCTCTCTGCGCGGAGCTGGGCCTGGAATATCACGGAGTGCGATTCCGCACGACGGGCTACCGGCAGATCATCGAGGTACATCTTTTGTTTCCCGACGACATGAGGCTTGGCGAAGCCCACCGGCTGGCAACGCAGGTTGAAGAGCGGCTCACGATCGACCTGGAGATGCCCGCCGAAGTGACGACTCATCTTGAGTCGATTGGGGACCACTCCGAGGTACACCACACAGAGCACTACACCGGGCGGCCCGACTAATGTCGAGAGCTTCCGGACCGCTCCATGAGCAGAGTTGCTCCTCGGTAGACTGCGTCACAACGCGATAGGTCTCCAAACTAAAGTCACCGTTACTTCGATGATCCACTGCTTCCTTCGTCTAATTCTCTTGTCGGAATAGATCGATATTCTACTTGCCCAAAGGCTCCTTCCCGCTCGAAAGCGATGGGCCTCGGGATGGAAGCCATGCCGATCGAAAAAAGAGCACATAAGGACGCGTGGCGAAGCGCGAGGGGTCGGTTCACCCTGCGTGGCAGTCTGCTCGCAATCGGAGCGTGCATGCTGGCGGGGGCTTGCGCGCACACTCAACAGTCCGCTGCGCAAGGCCCGCAGCTCCGTAATGCGGCTGCGGGAAGCATTCAGGGAACAGTTGAGAGTGACGACGGGACGGTGTATCAAGGCGCGCACGTAGCGCTGGAGTTGACCATTGGCGACGATCCCGTGACTGCGACGCAGCAGACTGACAGCAACGGATCATTCAACTTCGCAAACCTGCCCGCCGGCACGTTCAAGATCACTGTCTCTTCCGATGGCTTTCAAAACCAATCAATCTCCGGAGAGTTGCTCGCGGGTCAGGCGTTGGACGCGCACACCATCGTCCTGCCGATGGTGGCGGCCGCCAGCTTTGTGCAGGTATCAGCGGGTTCGCAAGATGAGATCGCGGAAGCGCAGGCTCAACTTCGAGGAGCAGCAGCGGGTCCTGGGCGTCTTTCCGAACTACTACGTCAGTTACGACCGAAACGCTTTGCCGTTGACCGCCCGGCAAAAGTTCCAGCTTGCATGGCGGACTTCGATCGATCCCGTGACGTTCATGATGACGGGAAGCGTTGCAGGATTCGAGCAGGCCAGCCACACCTTCAAGGGTTATGGCCAGGGCGCGCAGGGTTATGCCAAGCGCTTCGGCGCAAATTACACCGACGGATTTACCGGCGCCATGCTTGGCGGAGCGATTCTTCCTTCCTTATTCCACCAGGATCCACGGTACTTCTATAAAGGGACGGGCAGCGCCAGGTCGCGGGCAATGCACGCGATCGCCAGCTCCGTCATCTGCAGGGGCGATAACGGACACTGGCAGTTTGCGTACTCAGGGATTCTGGGCGGGCTGGCATCAGGGGGAATCTCAAATCTTTACTACCCGGCCGGGAGTCGCAGCGGAGTCGAGGTGATGTTTGAGAATTCGCTCATCGGCACCGCTGAAAGCGCGGCGCAAAACCTGATTCAGGAATTCGTCATCCGCCGCCTGACGCCGCGGTTGCCTGCGTACACATCGGGACAAACCGAGTAAGACAAGCTCGTCATCCGACCGACTCCACCAGGCGGTTCATTTCATCTTCCTGCCGCTCGATCGACTGCACCAGTTTGAACTGCGTGCGACATCGGTCGAGATTGTGTCCCTCGCGATGCACTTTGAAATAGGTGTCACCGGACAGGTAGTCAGTGAGGAAACGAATCCCAATTTCGAAAGTGATGAGTTTGCCGGAGAAGGCGAGAAGTTTTCTTTCCGCGGGCGTGAGAAAAACGCCGGCCGAATCAAGGTAGCCGCGAACCAGAGCCTCGAACATCGGAAACTGCATCGTCACCAGCGAAAGATCCCGTTCGTCCTCTTTCGCCGGGCTGGTTGTGGTGCGAACCATGTCGCCAAAGTCGTAAAGCGCAAGGCCGGGCATCACGGTGTCAAGATCGATGACGCATACGGCTTCTCCGGTCTTGTCGTCGAGCAGCACGTTGTTGAACTTGGTGTCGTTATGCGTGATGCGCTCCGGCAATCCTGCGTTGAGCAGGCTGCCGGTCATTGCCTGGCGGGAACGGGCAAATTCGATCTCCGGTTTGGCCAGCGCGGCGCGGCCGGCTACGTCGCCGGCGATGGCCTGCTCCAACGCTGCAAATCGCTCGGGGGTGTTATGAAAGTCAGGAATGGTTTCATTGAGGCGCGGCGGGGGAAGGCTCGCGAGCTGCTGCTGGAAATGGCCGAATGCGCGTGCCGCCTGGAACGCCTGATCGGGTGACGTCGCCGTTTCGTAGGTCCGCGCATTTTCAATCAAGCGATAGGCGCGCCACGTTTCTCCCCGCGCGTCGACAAACCAGTTACGCCCGTCTTGCGCGGGAACGAGTTGAAGCGCGCGGCGAGCCCTGTCCGGCCGGCCTGCGTCTTCGATGGCGAGATGCGCCGTCACGCGCTCGATATTCTGCATCACGGCGACGGGATCGTGGAAAACGTGGCGATTGATGTGCTGCAGAATGTAGCGAGCGGGAGGCCCCGACCCATCGCACGTGACGAGAAACGTGTCATTAATGTGGCCACCGCCGTGCGGTGCGACGTCCAAGATTGCGCCGCGGAATTCAAATTGGCTTGCTGCGGCCTGGGCGTCGGGCAGCGAGCTCATGACCAGAGACTTTCAGGATACGATCCTTCCGCGATCAGCTTGCGGATGCTCTCGACGACGCGTGGACGGTCCTCGCGATAGGTAACGCCGAACCACGAGTCCCGCGAGCGCAGCACCTTGACGCGCGCTTCACCGGAGCGAATCAGCTCGCCGACGGTCATGGGAATGTAGCACTCCGATTTCAAGTCCGTGGCGTTGCCCTCAAGGAATTTCTCGAAGCGTTCGCGCAGCTGATTGAAGACTCGCGGAGTGAATCCCCACATATTCATTGAGACCGGCTCGTCGCCTGTGAATTTCGTAACGGTTCCTGCGGCATCGGTATTGCGTGCGCCGTTTCCGTCGCGTTCGATCTTCGTGAGCTCGGCAATGTGCTCAAGGTAGCCATCGCTCGACACCTGGCAAACGCCACGCGCCACGGAGCCGAAGTCGGAGAGCGTGTTGCGCAGGACAAAGCCGACCATCGAATAATCGGGCGAGCCGGAGGTCAGATGCCCGGCCAGCGAGCGGTAGCCGTCGGCGCCGTAAAAATCGTCGGCGTTGATAGCGGCGAAGGGCTCGTGGATGGCATTCGCAGCTAGCAGGATTGCCTGGGTCGTACCCCACGGCTTGGTGCGGCCGGCAGGAACTGTGAAGCGCGAAGGAATATCTTCGAGTGCCTGGAAAACGTACTCGACCGCGACACGTTTCTCAAAACGCGCGCCGACAATCTCGCGAAATTGCTGCTCGATATCCTTGCGGATGACAAAGACCAGCTTGCCGAAGCCGGCGCGAAGGGCGTCGAAGATCGAATAGTCGATGATGGTTTCGCCTGTGGGGCCGACGGGATCGATCTGCTTGAGCCCGCCATAGCGGCTGCCCATTCCGGCGGCAAGAACAAGAAGTGTGGCAGAGGATGCAGGAGTCATGAATCAGAGCCTTCTCGGAAGAGTGAATTCAATCGAATGGTACAACACGAGGGGTCGCAAAACGATGGTGAAAAAGGGATCATGGGCAGCGGTCGAAGGCTTCTGCTAAAGTGGGTTGCCATGAGAATTCTTGCTCTTCGCCGACTTCTTGATTCGACTTTGCTTTTCGCCGCGCTGGCTGCTGCGAGCGCAGGGTTCCCGCTTCATGCGCAGGCGCCGCTATCGAATCCCCTGCCGCCGGTGCCCGATTGGGCGCTGCCGGGTTCGCCAACGCACCAGCAGGTGGCTCCGCCGGCGGACTTTCACCGGCCGAGTACGAATTTCGATGCGCCGATCGGAATTTTCGATGGCCAATCGGACATTGGTAGCGCACTGGTTCCGGGGAGTGCGAGCTACGATGCCGCGACGGGGCAGTACACCATCAACTCCGCGGGATATAACGTCTGGTACACGCGCGACGAGTTCCGCTTCCTGTGGAAGCGTATGTCGGGCGACGTTTCGATGGCTGCCGATGTCAACTTCCCCGATCCGAAGGGCTACGGCGACCGCAAGGTCGTCCTCATGATCCGGCAGAGCCTCGACGATGACTCGAAAGCAGCCATGGTGGCTGAGCACGGCGCGGGTATGGCGCACCTGGCGTGGCGGCCGGAAAAAGATACGCGCGTGACCGATATGGAGTTTCGCATCGGTGGACGCGGGCGTGCCGGGCGGCGCAAGTCCTGACAGCCTGGTGACCATCAGCGCCAAGCGCATTGGAATCGAGAAGCATGGTGACGAGTTTTCCATCTGGATGAGCCTCGACGGCGAGCCCATGCACCAATTCGGCCCCCCTATCAAGCTGCACTTGGATGCGCCGTTCTATGTGGGCATCGGTTTCTGCTCGCACCAGCCGGAGACCGTGGACACGGCGGTGCTGAGCAATGTGGTGCTGGAGAACAAGGCGGGGAAGGTGCGGTAGGCGCCTCCCTACTCGCGGTGATGGTCTGATTTCCGGAAAGGTGAAAGCCCATGTCGTACGTCTTAGCTTTGGACCAGGGAACCACAAGCTCGCGGGCGATTCTTTTCGATGCATCCGGCGCGATTGCGTCCGTTGCGCAGAAGGAGTTTCAGCAGTTCTACCCGCAGGCGGGCTGGGTAGAGCACGATCCGACCGACATCCTGACCAGCCAGCTCTCCTGCGCCGTGGAAGCGCTGGGCAAAGTGGGCGCGCGGCCCCGCGACGTGGCGGCAATCGGCATCACCAACCAGCGCGAGACCGTAATTGTGTGGGATCGCGCGACCGGCAACGCCATTCACCCGGCAATCGTGTGGCAGGATCGTCGCACGGCGGCGCAGTGCAAGGCGCTTGAAGACAGCGGAGCCGGCGAGAGAGTTTCCGCAAAAACCGGCCTCGTGCTCGATCCCTATTTCTCCGCGACCAAAGTGAAGTGGATTCTCGACAACGTGACCGGTGCGCGCGCCCGTGCCGAGCGCGGCGAGCTGGCCTTTGGCACCGTCGATAGCTGGCTCATCTGGCACCTGACCAGCGGCCACAAGCACGTGACCGATGTGACCAACGCCTCGCGCACGCTGCTTTTCAACGTGGTGAAAGGCGAATGGGACCAGGAGTTGCTGAAACTCTTCGGAATTCCGGCGAGTATGCTGCCCGAAGTGAAATGGTCGAGCGAGCGCGTGGGCGAGGTGACAACCACGCTGGGACTCGGCGGCGTGGCGATTGCGGGCATTGCCGGCGACCAGCAGGCTGCGCTCTTCGGCCAGTTGTGCTGGAGCGCTGGCGAGGCCAAAAACACCTACGGCACGGGCTGCTTTCTGCTGCAGAACATCGGCACGGAATTCATGCGGTCGAAGCACAGGCTGATCACGACAGTTGCGGCAAGCGCGCAAAACCGGCTTGAGTACGCATTCGAAGGCAGCATCTTTATCGGCGGAGCGGTGGTGCAGTGGCTGCGCGACAATTTGAAATTGATCGGCGCCTCTGCAGACGTGGAAGCGCTCGCCGCCAGCGTGCCTGACACGGGTGGAGTGGTTTTTGTGCCCGCGTTTGTTGGCCTCGGCGCGCCTCACTGGGATGCGAACGCGGCCGGCATGCTGATCGGTTTGCGTCGCGATACCGGGGCGGGGCATATTGCGCGGGCGGCCCTTGAAGCGATCGCGTTCCAGGTAGCCGACGTGCTCGAGGCCGTCCACAGCGAAACCGGCGCGCCGCTCCAGGCGCTGCGAGTGGACGGCGGTGCAGCGGTAAACGATCTTCTGATGCAGTTCCAGGCCGACATTCTCGGCGTTCCCGTCGTTCGCCCACGCGTGACGGAGACGACGGCGTTAGGCGCTGCGTATCTGGCCGGACTGGCGACAGATTTCTGGCCCAGCCCGGAGGCTCTCCGAGCCGAACGCAAGGGCGATGTGCGCTTTGAGCCGAAAATGAACGCGGCCGAACGTTCTGATCGGCGCAGGCGCTGGCAGAAGGCCGTCGAGCGCGCAAAGGCGTGGACCGCGTAGAAACATCGGGAGTGTCTCACTCGGCTTCATATTTGGATGATTCCTCTCTTTCATGGAGTTCGGCCCACTGCAGGTGAACCGCCGCGGCTTGGTTGAAACTCTCTCGTCGAATGGCACCGCCATGCCATCGATCGAATCGGGTATGATCTCAGTGGCCTGTTTCTTTGCGATGCAGTTGCAGGCAATCTGGCCAATCGCGCCATGCTTGCCGAGTCGTTTGATTTGTCATCGAGAAGTCCAGTGGCCGAAAACAACGCCGTCGTAAGTTTGCCGAAGATTCTCTACCGCTTTGCGATTAAGCAACAACGGCGCCCGTTTCATTGCGCTTGCATTGGAAGTGCCGATCCGCGGGATGTTGCCGTCAACGACCCGCAATCATGAAGGATGTTATGCCGCGATTGAACCCGCAAGTCGTTTTGCTCACCCTCATCGCCACGTTGGGTGGATTGCTCTTTGGATACGACACGGCTGTGATTAACGGCGCGGTGGACAGTCTGAAAGCTTATTTCATTAATCCGCGATTCGCCGATCTGGCCAATCCCGCGCAAGCCAACGCCGCCAATTCGTTGCTTGGCTTTGTGGTCTCGAGCGCGCTCATCGGTTGCATCGTCGGCGGCCTCATCGGCGGCTGGGTCAGCACCCACGTCGGACGCAAGCGCGGCCTGATCATTGCGGCGGTGCTCTTCCTGGTCTCGGCGCTTGGCGCCGCCGCACCGGAGTTTCCCTTTGCGCCCATCGGCCACGGCGGTCCCGGCTATATGGCCAATTTCGTCTTTTACCGCATCCTCGGCGGCATAGGCGTGGGACTGGCTTCCATGCTTTCGCCCATGTACATTGCGGAGATCGCGCCCCCGAAAGTCCGCGGCAATCTCGTCGCCTGGAACCAATTCGCCATCATCTTCGGCATGTTGGTCATTTACTTCGTCAACTTCGGAATCTCCAAGGCCGGCAGCGGCGACGCCTGGCTCAATTCCATCGGCTGGCGCTACATGTTCCTTTCCGGCACCATTCCCGCAGTACTGTTCCTCGCTCTGCTTTTTCTCGTGCCTGAAACCCCGCGCTATCTGATGCTCAAGGGAAATGAAGCCGGCGCCCGCGCTGTGCTAGCCCGGCTGGTTACGCCCGAAGAAGGCGAGAGCGAGATCTCTGAAATCCGTGCCTCGCTCAGCGAGCATCACTCCGGCAAAATGTTTTCCTTCGGCGTGCTTCTTATCTTCATCGGCATTACGCTCTCGGTCTTCCAGCAATTTGTCGGCATTAACGTTGTACTCTATTACGCCACAGACATCTTCAAAGGCATGGGGATGACCACCAATGCCTCGCTGCTCCAAACCATCATTGTCGGCGCGGTCAACCTTATTTTCACCGTCGTTGCCATTCTCAGTGTGGATCACTTCGGCCGCAGGCCGCTCATGATCATCGGGGCGCTGGTGATGGCGGCGAGCATGATCTCCCTGGGCGTCGACTTCTGGCTCGGCGGCAAGGGTATGGTCGCTTTGATAGCAATGCTGACCTACACCGCCGGTTTTGCGGTTTCCTGGGGGCCGGTCACGTGGGTGCTCCTCAGCGAGATCTTCCCCAACCAGATTCGCGGCAAGGCCATGGCCCTGGCGGTCGCCGCGCAATGGGTCGCCAATTATCTGGTCAGTTGGAGCTTCCCCATTCTGGACAAGAACCCCTGGCTCGTCGACCATTTCAAGCATGGGTTCGCCTATTGGATCTACGGCGTCATGGGCATTCTCGCCGCGGTCTTTATGGCAACAGTGGTGCCGGAAACCAAAGGCCGTTCGCTGGAGCAGATGCAGGCGCTTTGGCATATAGCTGGCGAAAAACCACGGTAGGCAAACAACACCCCGGTCAAATCCGAGTTCCCGGCCAGAGTGCGGCGGTGAAACTGTGAATCTGTTCCGAGGCTTACGTCCGATCCAGCGGGCCACCGCTCTGCGCGACGCATTCGCAGGCGTCGTCATGGCGGCAATGGACACCCCGCAGGTGCTGGGATACAGCAAGATTGCGGGAATGCCCGTGGTGACGGGGCTCTATTCGCTGCTGTTGCCGCTCTTGGCGTTCGCGGCATTTGGCTCATCGCGTTACCTTGTGGTCGCGGCCGACTCGGCGACGGCCGCAATTTTTGCCGATGGCATCTCGGGCGCGGCAGCGCCGGCCAGTGCCAAATACATTGCGCTGGCTTGCATTGTTGCCGTGCTGACCGCGTTGATCCTATTGCTGGCGCGATTGCTGCGACTGGGATTTATCGCCGATTTTCTTTCGCGGACGGTGCTGGTTGGGTTTCTTACCGGCGTGGGATTTCAGGTGGGAATCTCCGTGTTGAGCGAGATGCTAGGCGTGCCTGTGGATTCGCGCCGGCCAGTGGTGCAGCTTTGGGAAGTGGGCCGAGGATTGCCGCGGGCGCACTTGCCGACGGTGATTTTGTCGGTTTCAGTTCTCGCGTTTGTTTTGCTCTTACGGCACTTTGCTCCCAGGGTGCCGGGCGCGCTGGTGGCTGTTGTCGGCGCGATCGCGGCCAGCGCGTCGTGGAATTTTGCGTCACACGGTATTGCGACCATCGGGCCGGTGGCCGGCGGTTTGCCGCACCTGGGATTGATGGCCCTGCTCAGCCTTCGCGAGATGAATCGCAAGGAAATCGAGCTGCTCGTCACGGTGTCGGCCTCGTGCGCGGTAATGATTCTTACGCAGAGCGCGGCCACCGCGCGGATTTATGCGGCGAAACACTACGAGAAGGTGGATGAGAATATCGACTTGTATGGGCTCTCGGCTGCAAATGTCGCGGCAGCGCTGAGCGGCGGGTTCGTGGTGAATGGCAGTCCCACGCAGACCGCGATGATGGAGGATGCCGGCGGCCGGAGCCAGATGGCGCAGGTGGCAACGGCGGTCGTGGTGGGCGTCGTGTTGCTGTTTCTCACCGGGCCTCTCCAATACCTTCCCACGTGCGTGCTGGGCGTTTTGGTGTTTTTGGTCGCGCTGCGCCTCATCAATCTGGTTGAGCTCCGGAACATTCGCTCGGAGAGCCCTCAGGAGTTCGCGCTGGCAGTCATGACGGCGGCGGTCGTGGTTCTGGTGGGAGTGGAAGAAGGAATCGTTTTAGCGATGCTCGTGTCGTTGGCGCGCATCGTCCGGCATGAGTATCACCCGCATAGCGGAGTCCTTCAGCTAAAACCTGACGGAAGCTGGAATCTCGTGCCTGCTGCGCCACACGTGGTCACCGAGCCGGGGCTGGTGCTCTACCGGTTTGGGGCCGAACTTTTTTATGCCAATGCCGGACGGTTCGTTGAAGAAATTTCGCTGATCCTGCAGCCCATGCCGTCCGCCGTAAAGTGGGTGGTGATCGACGCGGAGGCGATGACGCACCTGGATTACACCGCGGCGCGGATCGTGCAGACGCTCAAGAAAAACCTCGAAACTGCCGGCGTGGAGTTGGCGTTCGCACGCGTGCCGTGGGATCTGAAATCCGACCTCAACCGGCATCATGTGTCGGAAACGATTGGGCCGGACCGATTCTTCAATAAGCTGCACGAGGCGATTGCGGCGTTTGAAGCGTCGGCGAAACCGCCGGGACGGTGAGTAGCTTGCGGCGGTGGAACAGGAACTAGTAGCCGCGAATGCTCTCGATAGCGGGTAGCCCAAACTGTTTCACGGTTCCCGCGCACGAATAAACCTCAAGTGAGCTGATCTTATCGCCGGATTGGAACAGCATCACGCCAACGCTGTTGCCGTCAACTTCGGCGAGCCAGTCGCTAATGAGCCGTTCGCCTTGCCGAGCCACAGGCACACAATCCAATGCGAAGTACACGGTGGGACAACCGCAGCTGCATTTTTCGAAGACGCTCAATCGGTCGATCTGCGACACAAGGTGGCTCACGTCCAAGTGGCTGTGTTCAAGCAGCCAACGAACCAAATCGCGCTCTTGCGACGTGAGTGGGCGCTCAAGTGGCTCCAATCCTCTGCTTGTGTCCTCGGACATGCTCAAAGTCCAGCCCTGATCAACAGTATGCTCGCGGGGAAGCGAATTCAGACCGCAGCGCGTCAGCCAGTCTCCTGATTCCAGCTTTCCAGCGTCTTCTTGAACTCCAGCATGAACTTGCCGCCATCGGCGCCGTCGATGAGGCGATGATCGAATCCCAAACAGAAATACTGCATCGAACGAATCGCAATCGTGTCGTTGCCCTCGGCGTCGGTGAGCACGGCGGGCTCCTTGCGCAGGCCTCCGACCGCGAGAATGGCCGACTCTGGCTGGTTGATGATGGGCATGCCGAATTCGCCGCCGAACGCGCCGGCATTGGTGAGCGTGAAGGTGGAACCGCCAACCTCGTCGGGCGAAAGCTTCTTTGAGCGCGCGCGCAGAGCCAGATCGGCGATCGAATGCGCCAGATCGGCAAAGCTGCGCTGCTCCGCGTGGCGAATAACGGGCACGATCAGTCCCCAGTCGAGCGCCACGGCGATGCCCAGATCAATCGATCGGTGATAGCGAATAGCCAGTCCCTCGACCGTATTTTCGAGCGATGCGTTGACGATGGGGCAGCGGCGCAGCGCAGCCACGGCAGCGGCGGCGATGAAGGGCATGAACGTGAGCTTGACGCCGTTGCGCTGGTCGAAGGCGGCCTTGCGCTGCTCGCGCAGCCGCGCGATTCGCGTCATGTCCACTTTGTAAACGGTATAAACATGGGGGCTGACGCGCGCGCTCTCGAGCATCCGCTCGGCGATGATGGAGCGCATGCGCGTGAGCGGAACCGGCTCAGCCGGAAGCGAGGCGAGTTCCTGCGGCGGCACTTGCGCCACTTGCGGTGGGGGCACTTGCCGCGCGGCAGCCCGCCCGCTCTCGCTGGCGACTTCCGCTTTGCTCGCGGTGCGCGCGCCAGCGCCGGTGGCGGCGGCGCGCAAAACATCTTCCTTGCTGATGCGGCCTTCAGATCCCGTCCCGGTGACGCGCCCGAGCTCGATGCCGTGCTCCTTGGCAATGCGGCGAGCGAGCGGCGAAGAGCGGATGCGCCCGCCTGGCGGCACCCGCGGTGCGGCAGCCCTTTGGACGAGAGTCTGTGCGGCAGCCGGCGCGGCAGATTGCGGTTTCGAGGCCGAGGCAGGTGCGGCGGGCGACTTTGCAGCCTGCGCCGGAGCGGCAACCTTTGTACCGGCATCGCCGATCACCGCAACTACCGTGTTGACCTCTACGGTCGCGCCTTCGGGAAAACGAATTTCAGACAGTACGCCGGCGACCGGCGACGGAATCTCTGCGTCAACCTTGTCGGTGGAGATCTCGAAGAGCGGCTCGTCGATGGCGACAGGGTCGCCGATGGCTTTGAGCCACTTGGTAATCGTGCCCTCGAAGATCGACTCGCCCATCTGGGGCATGGGGACTTCCGTCGGCATGCGTTCCTCTCTTCGCGTTCCGGCGCGCGCGGATAACACATTGGCGCTGCCCGCACCTAGGCTCCTGCCGGATTATAAATCTCGGACGCGATAAACCGGACACGCTTCGAATCTCAGCGCCCCGCGGGGCTCATGCGGGGATGGGACGTTCCTTCTTATGGCGCAACCGCTCGATCTCGGGTGGAATCTGGAGCGGCGTGTCGTTTGCCGGGAATTCTTGCGCGGGAAACTCCTGATCTTGCGGATCAGAGTGGGTACCGGAATGTGCGCGCAGGGCAGTCAGGTCGTCGACGAGGGCAACCGGTTCGTCGAAGACATGGCCAAAATGGCGCGCGGCCGTGCAGGCCAGGGATTCCAGGCTGGGCAGCGATTTCGGATCGGCGATTTCCCTTTCAAGGCTCGTAACCTGGCGGTCCGTGATGCCGCAGGGGTTGATGAGCGCGAAGTCGCGGAGATCGGTTGTGACATTGAAGGCGAATCCGTGCGACGTGACGCCGCGGGCAACGTGAATGCCGATGGCGGCAATTTTTCTCTCACCCGCGGGCGCGTCTTTGCCAGTCGTTACACAGCTTTCGTCCGAAGGGCTGGCCCACTGCAGGTGGCGCAGGTGGCACCAGACTCCGGTTAATCCGCAGATGCGCCCCGCGGCGACGCCGAAGTCTCCGCAGACACGGATCAGTGCCTCTTCCATCAGGCGGACGAAATCGACAGGGCCGAGACGCTTTCCCGTGGCAGGGTTGTGCAGGCTGCGCAGATCGAAGATGGGGTACCCGATGAGCCTGCCCGGGACCGTGGTAAGTGACATCGCCGCCGCGGTTGATCTCGTGCAGCGTGACGCCGCGCGCGGCCAGGAGCTCGTCTGACGCGAGAATGTTCGATCGGCTGGCGTTGCGGCCGAGCGTCAGCACCGGCGGATGCTCGAGAAGCAGGAGCACGTTGCCGATGCGGCCGCCTTGGCGCAGCGCGACCAGTTCCTGCTGCAGGCGGAGCGCTTCGCCGTAGTCGACGCGGCCGAGATAGAGGTATTGAATCATCTCTATCTGCGATTGTAGCGAGCGCATCGCACTCAGCGCGAAATGGCCATGCGAGCGTTAACCTGCAACGCGCAGCCGAAGCAGCGGCGCGAATGCACTCCGAACCGGAAGCGCCGCAAGAATCCACAGAAGGGTCACGACCGCCGCTACCGCCAGCGCCTTGGGCATCACCAGAGCGTCCACAACGATGATATTGACGATGATCGCGGCCAGCACCGTAAGCGCAAGCGGCGCGAAGCGATTGACCAGGAGCAGCAAGCCCGCGATCACCTCGCAGACGCCGACAAAGGTCATATAGCCGCTGCCGATCATGCCCTCAAGCAATTGTCCGGCCACGCCGGTCGGCATTGGCCCTTTGGGAAGGAAGTTGAAAATATGGTTGGCGCCGGCAAAGACCATCAGAGCGCCGAGCAACAGGCGAGCAATGACTGTGACAATTCGCATGAAAGTCTCCTCAAAGTTAGATGGGATCGCTCCGCTTCACGCCGCTTTCAGGACGGACCGGATCGATTCAACATGCGGCTTGAGAAAGCCCTCGCGATCGGTCTTTCCCGATTGGATCGCAGACGCGCCACCTGCGTTGATGAAAGTGGTGTCAGCCACGCCGAGAAAGCCAAAGGTCGAACGCAGATAGGGTTCGACAAAATTGAGCGATACCAGAGGCGTGTCGCCTGAATAGACGCCGCCTGACGCGGTGATAAAAGTGGCTTTCTTGCTTTTGAGCAGTCCGGTCGGACCGTTCGATGTGTACATAAAAGTCTTGCCGGCGCGCGCGACCAGGTCGATCCAGAGCTTGAGTGTGGAAGGGACCGAGAAGTTGTGCATCGGAACACCGAACACATACTCGTCGGCCGCAGCGAGCTCGGCGATGAGTTCGTCGGACAGCGAAAGAACCTCGTTTTGACGCGGGGTCCGGGCGTTTTCCGGAGTGTAGGCAGTCTGCGATCCACTCCGCGTTAATCGGCCGGAGGTCCGTTGCCGTCAGGTCGCGGGCGATGACCTCACCCTGCGGGTGAAGCAGCTTCCATTGGTCGACGAATTCTTGTGAGAGACGGCGGGAGATGGAGCGCTCACCGAGTGGACTGGAATCGACGTGAAGTAGAGTAGGCATGTTTGTTGCTCCTCACAACAATCGATGCTTTAACGACAGTTGTCGATTCACAGATAAACGACGATTGTCGCTTTTGAGTGGAATCGCTCAGGAATTTCGGTAATCTAAGAAAGAGGCGCCCATGTCTGAAACAGCCCTAGAGACCCTCGACCCGCGCGTCCGGCGCACCCGGGAGCTGCTCCGCGATGCTCTGGGCAAACTATTGAAGGAAAAGGAATTCGAGAAGATTTCCATTCAGGACATTGCGGACGCCGCCACGCTGAACAGGGCGACCTTTTATGACCATTACGACGACAAGTTCGCTCTCTTGGAGTGCATGGTCGGCACCCGCTTTAACGAATTGCTCTTGAAGCGTGGCGTGCGGTTCGACGGGCAGTGTGACGGTGCCCTGAGGGCAATCGTCCTGGGCGTTTGCGACTATCTGCAGGAAGCATTGCAGACGGAATGTGAGCGCCAAAGGCAAATGGAGCCGCACCTGGAGTCGGCTGTTGTAGCCGTAGTTCGCCAAATGATCCTCGAAGGCCTGAAGTCGCACCCGAGCCAGCGGTCCGTTTCCCCGGAGATGGTTGCGTCGACGGTGAGCTGGGCCATCTTTGGGGCTGCAAGGGAATGGGTCCGGACGCCTGATCGCTGCTCCTCCGACGAGATTGCCGAAACCGTCGAGAAGCTCGTAACACCGATCTTCGGCTGAAGCCCTCTTTCGTCCATTGACGTCCCCGAGAAACAGTCCGGGGCGATTCGCGGCTGCCTGAACCGGACCTCTCAAATCACTTGAAATGCGCGCTGCGCTACTTTGCCGGATCAACCAGCGCCTGATCGACGAGCGCATGCACGCGATAGAGCAGGTGGTGATTGTCGGGGCTGGTGCGTCGCTGGATCATGCCGACAAAGACGATATCGTTGGTTGGGTCAACCCAGAACCATGTGCCGGCCGCGCCATCCCAGAAAAACGTACCCTTGCCGTCGGAAAGGTCGGCGAGTGGCGGATCGAAGACGACCGCGCAGTTATAGCCGTAACCGAATCCAGGGCGCATGATGTGCTGGCCGATGCCGAATTGGCCGGTAAGAAGCGCGGCGGGCAAATGATTTGAGGTCATCAGCTTGACCGAACCCGGTGCCAGAATACGTGTCTCGCCGCGCGTGTCGCCCAGCTCGCCACCGTTCAAGAGCATCTGCGCAAACCGGTAGTAATCTTCGGCGGTTGAAACCAGGCCGCCGCCGCCGGAAGGATTCGTCGGCTGGGTGGCATAGTCGTCGGGAATGCCGTTTGTCGTGGCTTCGGCCACCAACTGACCGTCCGCCCAGTGGTAGCCGGCGGCAAAGCGCGCGCGTTTGTCGGCAGGCACAAAGAAGCCCGCATCGGTCATGCCGAGCGGCGCAAAAATGTGGTCATGCATGAAGTCCGGCAGCGACTGGCCCGACAGTTTTTCAACGATGTAACCCTGAATGTCCACGGAAGGGCTGTAAACCCATCGCGTTCCCGGCTGATAGAGCAGCGGAGCCTGCGCGATGCGATCGATCCGCTCTTGAAGAGTGGCTGCGCCGTCCAGCTTCAGGTCGTGGACCATCTTATCGACGGGCGTGTCACCGCTTCCATAGGTGAACCCTGCGGTGTGGGTCATCAGCTCGTGCATCGTCGGCGCGTGGTCGGGGTCGGCCAGCAACATCTTGCCGTTGGCGTCGAAGCCGTTGAACACCTTGAGGTGCGCAAACTCCGGAATGTACTTCGAGATCGGGTCGGACGGCAGCCACTTCCCCTCTTCGTAAAGCATCATCATCGCGACGCCGGTGACAGGCTTCGTCATGGAGTAGTCGCGGAAGATGGTGTCATTCGTCATCGGCGTCGCAGTGGACATGTCGCGCATGCCATAGGTGTGGTAGTCCACGATTTTGCCGTGGCGCGCCAGGATGGTGACGGCGCCGGCAAGCTGCTTCTGGTCGATCTCTTCCTGGATGGCGGCATGAAGACGCTCGAGCCGCTCCGTAGAGAAGCCGACGGACTCTGGCTGAACAGGCGTCATGTCGATCGCGGGGCAGGGCTGGCTGCTGAGCGCGCCCGGCGATCGGACCGAGGGCAAAAAGCAATGCGATGAGGGCGAATGCGACCGGTAGTGACGCTGACTCTTCATGGAAATCCTCTTGAATGACGAATTCGCTGAGCGAATCGTCCGGCAATTTTTATAGCAGATGCGTCGGAGCCGGTCTCGACGGAGCAAAGGTAACGGCGATGCCGAGCCCGATTCGCGGTACACTAAAGCCTGGCAGGAGGACCGGGCGGTCGCTGCCGGAAGTCCTTGCCCGCCACGGCGGACAGGGGTTGCCGGGGGAGGAAAGTCCGAACTCCGCAGGGCAGTGTGCCGGATAACGTCCGGGACGCGGGCTTCAAAACCCGTGGACGGCTAGTGCCACAGAAAACATACCGCCACTGCGTGGGGCAGCCCTTTGGAGGCTGGTTCGTGCAGTAGCAAGGGTGAAAAGGTGCGGTAAGAGCGCACCGCGCCGGCAGTAATGCCAGCGGCAGGGTAAACCCCACACGGAGCAAGACCAAATAGGGAGGGAAACCGGGGCCAGGAGCCAGGCGCCGGTTGCGCATCGGCCCGATGCGGCAAGGCGGCTCTTGGCAATGGCCGAAACCTCCGGGTAGGTCGCTGATGAGCGTTCGCGGTAACGCGGCGCCTAGAGGAATGACCGCATAAACAGAATTCGGCTTACGAGTTCTCTTGTCAGAAGACGACAGCCCCGACCGGCCGGGGCTGACCATTTTCGGGGGGCGCACCGGCACACGCAGGGGTACCAGGTCTCTGGTGGTTCGGCGGGAGCGGCGACGGTCAGGCCAGCCAAGGCCCTCCTCTGTCGCTACGCCGATTTCCCGAGCGCGACCTCGGCAAACTGATGGGATTGGGTGATTCGCTCAGAGTACTGGCGGATCTTTTCACAAACTCCGATGACGGTCTCTTCGACGCACACACAATAGACCTGCATATCCCCATTTTTCGGGTTTGCCAACGTGCCGCGCGCAACGTCGAACATCTTGCGAGCGCCCTGAAGAACGTCCTCGTGGGCCAGGCGCCCGTTCGACGTGTGACCTTTGGCAATTAAACGTGCTGCATCGAAAACTCCCTGTGCCTCTTTGGAGCTGCACGGGTGTTCCCACACATCCCACTCGCCGTTCTTGAATTGTTCCGCAAAGATTATGACCTTCATTCCTGTCCATCCTGTACAAAGAGAATCGTGCTCGCACCGGCCGCGGGGCAAAGAACCTGTTATTTGCTGGTTTGGGGCCCGTCAACCTATCGGCTCGCCTGTCAATGCGGCATGCCTTGCAAGGTGTGAATCTGGCGAAACAGACGCTTGGGAAGAGTCTTGTTCAGCCCGAGTCTAGAGCACCGATCCTGATGCATCAATGCGACAAAAGGGTTATGCGGATTCTCCAAATGGCTCACAGGGCCCAGATCCGCGGCCTGAGCGAGACCGGCATGGCTCGCATTTTGTGGCGGCAACTCCGAAGCCAACTCCGCTAGCTCCGCTGCGTTCAGCTACCATCAGACTCATGTTGCGTGTGAAGCTCTTAGAGGCTGGTGCCCGGGTGCCGGTCGTCGCGCATCCCGGCGAGGATCTGGGTTACGACCTGTTTGCCCTGGAGGACGTTATGTTGGCGCCCAGGGCCACGGTAAAAGTGCGGACGGGAATCGCCGTTGAGGCGCGTGATCCGCAGTCAGGCGCGCCGCTGGGACTGCTGGTGCGGGACCGCTCATCGATGGCGGCACGCGGAGTGGCCACAACTGGCGGCGTGATCGATGCCGGTTACCGGGGCGAGGTCCTGGTCGTCATGACCAATCTGGGCGATTCGTCTATTGACCTGAAAGCCGGTGAAAAGATCGCGCAGATGGTTCCCGTCCCTGTTCTCACCGGTCTGGTCCAGGAGGTCGAAAGCCTGGAAGGCTCGGCGAGGGCCGCAAAGGGGTTTGGCAGCTCCGGCCGGTGATCGAAGCGGCGGTCAGAATTAAAGGCCTCCCTCAACGCTTACAGCCGCCGGAACCGCACCTCTCGCAGGTGCGTATCATAAGCAATAAAGGATCATGCCACTTCGAGAGGCCTTCAAACTCGCTCTGCAATCGCTCTGGAGCAACAAGATGCGCACCATTCTCACGCTGATCGGCGTGGTAATGGGCGTGGCGTCGGTGATCATGGTGATCACCATGGTGAATGGCGCGAACCGCTACGTCGCGACCAAGCTCTCCGGCTACGGCGCCGACGTGTTTCAGGTGTCGCGGATGCCGAGCGTGATTTTCAGCGCCCAGGATTATTTCCGCTACCAGAAGCGCAAGATCCTCCACATTGAGGACTACGAAGCCGTGCGCGAGCTCTGCACGGATTGCAGTGACATGGGCGCGGCGCTGGACAAGTCGACCAACGTTTTTTATAACGGCCACTCCAGTGACAACACCGATGTGCGCGGCTACACCTGGACGATGCTGGGGCTGAACAACATCGACATAGCGATGGGCCGCGGGTTTACTCCGTCGGACGAAGAGCACGGCACGCACGATGCGATCGTGGGCTACGACATTGTGGATAACATTTTGGGCCCGGGCGATCCCATCGGCAAAGAGATTCGGGTGGACGGGATTCCCTACACCATTGTTGGCGTGGGCGAGCGCCAGGGCAAAACCCTCGGCCAGTCGCAGGACAATTGGGTGGCCGTGCCCATCACTACCTACCAGCAGATCTACGGCTACAACGATTCAGTGAGCATTTTTGCGCGAGTGGCAGGCGGCGCACAGGTGATGGGGCGGGCCGAGGACCAGGTGCGCGTGCTGATGCGGACGCGCCGCCACGATGCGCCGGGGTCTCCCGACGACTTTGAAATCCAGACCAATGACACCTTCCTCGACATCTGGAAGCAGATCAGCTCGCTGTTCGCCAGCGTCGTGCTGGGGCTGGCATCGATCGCGCTGGTAGTCGGGGGCGTGGTGATCATGAACATCATGCTGGTGAGCGTGACGGAGCGGACGCGCGAGATTGGCGTGCGCAAGGCGCTGGGCGCCAAGCAGCGCGATGTGCTGATGCAATTCCTCATCGAGAGCGGCTTGATGGCGACGCTCGGCGGAGCAATCGGCGTGCTGTGCGGAATCCTGGTGGGCAAGCTGATCACGATCGTTATCGGCTTTCCGACCAGCGTCCCGATATGGGCGGTTTTTCTGGGCCTGTTCCTGGCCGGCTCGGTAGGCATCTTCTTCGGCGTTTATCCGGCAAGCAAGGCCGCCAAGCTCGATCCGGTGGTGGCGCTCAGAGCAGAAATGTAATTTGCAGTTCGTAGTTCATCGGTCGATGTTCACAGTTTGTTGTTTTAGAGCGAGAACTTAATGCGAAGAACCGGCCAGACCAGCGAATCCGTAAAGATGGCGCTGGATACATTGCGGACCAACAAGCTGCGTTCGGGACTCACGATCCTCGGCATTGTCATCGGAGTTTCCACCGTTATCACGATTTCGTCGCTCGTCAACGGCATCGACAATCGAGTATCGGGTTTTATCAATTCGCTGGGTTCAAATGTCTTTTGGATCGGCCGCTTGCCGATCATCAACGTGCGCCCGACAGCTCGAGATGCTCGCGCGCCGCATGCTCACCGCCGATGACGCGAGAGCGCTGCGCACGCTGCCGCACGTAATCACGACCGACGCCGAGGGCGCTTACATCAAGAGCTTCCAGGTAGGCGACGTCAGCGCAAAATACGAAGGCAAGAAGGTCGCCGGCGCGATCCTTGCGGGCGATTTCCCCGAAGTCATGGACGTGACCGAGCTGGCGCTGCTTCAGGGCCGGATGTTCACCGACGCCGAGGATCAACGCGCCGCCCATGTCGTGGTTCTCGGTCACGACACCGCGCAGGAGCTTTTCGGCGACGAGCCCGCAGTCGGCAAGGAGATCGCGATCGAATCGGGGCTCTATACGGTGATTGGAGTTCTCGATAAACGCAAGCAGCCCTTCGGAAGTGGCAAGAATCCACGCGACAACATCATCCTGTTTCCGTTCGGAACCTTCCACAACCTGCATCCCGAGATCACGGACCTGACGATCATCGTGAAGTACGACAGCCCGCAGAACAAGGATCTCGTCCAGGAGGAGATTCGCGAATTGCTGCGCATCCGCCGCAAGGTGCGCGTCGACAAGGGGGACGATTTCGAAATCTTCGGGCCTGACTCCCTCACCAAGCTGTGGGGTCAGCTGACCGATGGACTGGTTGCCTTTATGATTGCCGTCTCCAGCGTCGGGCTGATGGTAGGCGGCGTGGGCGTGATGAACATCATGCTGGTCAGCGTAACTGAGCGGACGCGCGAGATCGGTGTGCGCAAGGCGATTGGCGCAACAAGGCGCACCATCCTCACGCAGTTCACGGTGGAAGCGGTGACATTGTGCTCGGTCGGTGGCGTCGTCGGCATTCTGCTGGGCGCGATCATTACCTGGATTGTCTATTTTCTTCCCATCGGGCTGCCGGCCACGCTTTCAACCACGTGGGTGTTGGTCGGTTTCGGCGCTTCCTGTGCGATCGGGTTGCTCTTTGGCATTTATCCGGCGTGGAAGGCGGCAAACCTCGATCCGATTGAGGCGCTGCGGTACGAGTAAGGCAGCTGCTAGCCACTAGCTTCTAGTTATTAGCTTTCAGCTTCGGGACTCAATCTTCCATGCGAAAACGACCGCTCGTGGGTCGATGAGTTTCTTAAAAGACGGCAACTGTCGGGCTTCTCGCGGAAAGCTAGCGGCTAGAAGCTGTAATCTTGCTTTTGTGAACACTCACGCACTGGCCGAGGTCGTAGAGATCGCAACGACGGCCCTGGCCGTGGCCGGAATGGCATACTTTCTGGCGTCGATCGTGGCGGCCCGCGTTCTTCTGCACGAGCGCCGAACGCGCCATCCGGATTTCGCGCCCGGAGTCAGCATTCTCAAGTCGCTGAAGGGCCTCGACCCCGGCATGTTGGACGCCTTTCGCAGCCATTGCCGGCAGAACTACGCGGGAGAGTTCGAACTGCTTTTTGGCGTCGCATCGCTCAGCGATCCGGCGGCCGCGGCGGTAAAGGAGTTGCAGGCCGAATTTCCAGAGCGCACGATCCGCCTGGAGGAGTGCTCTCAGCGTTTGGGCACGAACGGCAAAGCCAGCACTCTGGCTCAGCTCACTGCGCAGGCGCGATATGATTTTCTGCTCATCAACGACTCCGACATCACCGTGAGTCCGCACTACCTGGAGCGCGTGATGTGCCGCTTCGCCCCGGCCTCGTGCGACGCAAACAAACCTACGGTTGGAATGGTGACCGCGCTCTACCGTGGAAAGGCGCACGGCACGCTTCCTTCGCGGCTTGAAGCACTTGGAATTGCAACAGAGTTTATGCCCGGCGTGTTGCTCTCGAAGATGATCGAAGGCGGTTTGCATTACGGGCTTGGCTCGACCCTCGCGATGCGGCGTGAAGCGCTGGAGAAATCCGGGGGCTTGCTTTCCGTCGTCGATCACCTGGCCGATGATTACGAGTTGGGCGCGCGCATCGCCCAGGCCGGCTATCGCGTGGAGGTGAGCTCGGAAATCGTCGAGACTTCAGTCCCCGCATACGGGTGGCGCGGATTCTTCGATCATCAATTGCGCTGGCTGCGGACAGTGCGCTGTTCGCGTCCAGCGGGCTACGCAGGCCTGATCTTCACGTATGGCCTCGGTTGGGCGCTATTGAACGTGCTGGCGAGCGGATTGAGCCCTTTGAGTCTTTGGCTCTTCGGGCTGACCTTTTTCCTTCGGCTGTCGCAGGCCATGACGGTTGGCGCCACGGTGCTCGGCGATCATGAGGTACTCGCGAATCTCTGGCTGCTGCCGCTGCGAGACGTGATCGCGATGGGCTTGTGGGTCGCAGGCTTTGCTGGGAACACGATCGTTTGGCGCGGAGAGCGCTTCGCGCTCAAGGACGGAAAACTCGCGAAGGTCTGAAGACGGCGCGAGAATTCCGGCGCGCCTTAATCCGCCGCCGCGAGCGCGTCAGCCTGCTCGCCGGCGCGCATGGCTGCGGTGTCAATGGTGAGGCACGCGCCCAGCTCGTTGAAGTCCTTCTCCCAGCGCGGACGGTCTTCCGCCGCCAGCGCGGTGAGCGCGTAGGTTGAAGTGCGCAGAATCTCATACCAGATGTTCTGCGCCTGCCAGAGATTCAAGTCAAAAGGCAGCTCAGTGAGCGCGCGCGCAAGCCCGAGCGCGCGGTCGAGCTTTTCTAATGATCCCGACGACATTTGCAGCTCAACCATGGCTCTCTTCATGCGCTGGTCGGCGTTGAAAGAGAGGGTCGCGATTTCAAGCTGAACCTGGTCCGCCCTGGCCAGTGCGAGGAACGATCGCATTTGAGCAACATCGATGGGTTCGCCCTCGAGGGTGCGGCGCAATCCGGCGTTGATCGCGAATCCCGCGGCCAGAGCGAGCGCCGGCGGCTTGGGCAAGCCCGCCTGCGAAAGATAATGCAACAGGCTGGCGTGATCCTGATAGATCGTGGTGAGCGAGCTCTCGATGTCAGAGAGCGTCGAGTTGAGAATGAGCCCGATAATGCGCCGCTGCTCATCCCTGAAGAGAGAGGTGAGCGAATAGCCGGCGTGGCCGTAGAAGCGGTCGATCAGCCGGATGACTTCGGGGAAGTCCGCCCGCTGCACATGGCGGGCAGCCTCGGCCGCGAAAGCCTCAAAGGCTGCCGCGCCTGACTGGTCATAGGATTTTACGGCTGCGGTAATGTTCTGGTCGCCAAAGTGGAGAACGGCGAATGAGAAACTCTGCGCGTGACCGGTGATAGCGCTGGCCACATGCGCGCGCCCCACAGAGAGGCGGCCGCGGCCGGAGGTGTAAATCTCGTTGGAGATGCGGCTGATGCGATAGCAAAACAGTTCCGTCTCATCGGCGAACGACGAGAACACCGAGCTGATGGCATAGTGCGCCGCCACTTGCTCGAGATGTAGTTCCATTGTCTCGACGCTCTTTTTGTAAATACGTGCCCCATCGCCGGCTTCGGGCAGGTTGGAGTGGGCTTCGGCGAGGCGCGCCAGAAAAGCGGGTTCCAGCGGCGCGGCTTGTTGGCCAAAGAGCTGCTGCGCCAGCTGCAGCACCCGTGCGGCGTACGCAATAATCTGCACGGTTTCGATGCCGGCGATGTCGTCGAAAAACCAGCCGCAACTGGTATACATCAGCTGCGCGTGGCGCTGCATCTCCATCAGTTCAAGCGCGCGGACACGCTCGGCTTCAGTAAGTGCATGCTCCTGCTGCGCGGCAAAGAAACGATCCGCCGACTCCGGGCTGCGGTCGAGCACAACCTGAATGTATGCATCACGCGCGGCCCATACATCGTTAAAGAGCTTGTCGCCCTCGCGCTCAGTGAGCGGGATCAGCGCGTCGCGCAATTCGTCCAGAGCCTGGCGCAGTGGCGCGCGCCACGCCTGGTTGCATCCCGGCTTGCCGCCGTTGCAGCCGCAATTGGAGCGCCAGCGCTCGACGCCATGCATGCAGCTCCATGAAGTTTCGTCGACAATCTCGCATTCGAATTCGGGTGGAAATCGCTCGAGGAAGCTAGCGTAGTTCGTCAGCTTGACCGTCTTGTCCTGTTCAAGCAGGCGCAGCGCGTAGGCCAACGCCATCTCGCCGTACTTGTGGTGATGGCCGTAGGACTCGCCGTCGGTGGCCACGTGAACCAACTGCGGCTGAGGCTGAGTCTTTGAATCCAGCCTTGAGCCGGGCAACATAGTTGTCGCCGGAATCGAGAAGCCCCTCAAAGGCGATGGCACGCGAATCCGGGCCGTTGTAGAAAAAGACGGCGATCGACGCGCCCGACGCGAACCGCACGATATAGGGATGGGTCGTGTCCACGATGGCGTTCGGCGTGTCAATCCACTCGGCTTCGCCCTTCAGCGGTCGAATGCGTTTGCATTGGTGCGGAGCGAGCACGGTGAACTTGATGCCATTCAAGGCGAGTGCTTCAAGAGTTGCCGTGTCCGCCGCCGTCTCAGGCAGCCACATGCCCTCGGGTTTGGCGCCAAAGTTGCTTTGGTAGTCGGCGATGCCCCAGCGGATCTGCGTGTTCCGATCGCGCGCATTGGCCAGCGGCAAAATCATGTGGTTGTAGCCCTGCGCCATGGCCGAGCTATGACCGTGGTAGCGCCGGCGGCTGCGGCTCTCGCCGTCGAGAATCATGCGGAATGTGCGCGGCGCATTCTCCTTGAGCCAGCTCAGCAGGGTGGGCCCGAAGTTGAAGCTCATGCGCGCGTAGTTGTTCACAATACGCGTGATCTGGTTTTTCACGTTGACTACGCGTGCGGCGCCGTTGGGAGCGTAGCACTCGGCGCAAATGCGCTCGTTCCAGTCGTGGTAGGGAGCGGCCGAATCCTGAGTCTCGACCGTCTCAAGCCAGGGATTCTCCCGTGGCGGCTGGTAAAAGTGGCCGTGAATGCAAACGAAGCGCTTTGCAGAAGGCATGAGTACCCAATGTATTGCGGCGCGCTGGGTGTATGGCGGCTGCTCAAACCATTTTACGGCCAATACGCCCGCGCTATCGTGCCGAGCGTCCTGTGGGCGCAGTCTTCTTGGCCAGGTCGCAGGCGCGCCAAAGGTACCAGCTTGCAATGGAGCGGTAAGGCGCCCAGCGCTTGCCGCGGCGCAACAGTACTTCAGCCTTGGGGAGATCCGCCGCATCGAGCGCGCGCGATTTGGGCAAGCGGTGGAAGGTCAGTGCAAAGCCCTTGCGCACGCCGTAGTCGGTCACCGGCAGCACGTCGGGCCGGCCGAGGCGAAAGATCAGCAGCATTTCCACGGTCCACCTGCCAATGCCGCGCACCGCGGTGAGGCGTTCGATGATTTCGGCGTCAGACATCTTGCGAATTTTCGAGTGCTCCGGCACCGTGCCATCGAGCGTGCGCGCAGCCAGGTCGCGCAGCGCCTTGATCTTGTTGCTTGAGACGCCGGCCGCGCGCAGGGGCTCATCGGGCGTATCGAGCAGCAGCTGCGGCGTGGGATCGCCGCCAAAGTACTCGCGCACGCGCCGGTGAATGGTCGCTGCGGCTTTGCCATGCAACTGCTGGTAGAGGATGGATTCAAGCAGGGACTCAAAGAGCGATGTTTTATGGTCGATGCGGAGCGTGAAGGGTCCCGCGCAGTCGATCAGCACCGCGAGTTTCGGGTCGATCGCGCGCAAATGCTTCACCGCCGCCACGGGATCGAAGGGAAGCTTCCGGCTGCGTCCGTTGTGAATCATGGAAGGAGTGTACCGCAGGCATGCGTTGCGGCGAGCAGCCGCAAAGCCGCGGCGTCCAGGGCGAAAAGCCTCCCGAGTGTATGCATCGCGCGGGAGGCCTCCGGTCCGGCAGAATCGCTAATTCGACGAAGTACTCGTCGTGTTCACGATCGTGATTTGCGTCTCGCCGTTGTTTTCGTTTGCCGATTGCGAGACCGTCACGGTGACAGAATTGGACCCGCTCTGCATGGTGATGATTCCGCCTGTCCCGGTTGACATGGTCTGTGCGTTGGGGCCAGCCACGCCCTTGTAGAAAGTCATGACCTTGTCCGGTGAGTCGGGCGTGAGGAAGTTTGCGGTGACCATGGACTTGCTGCCCAGGGTCATGCGCAAGCCGCCTTTGCCCTGCGTGGCGCCGGGATAGATGGCAATTCCAAGGTCGCTTGCCGTGAACGTCTGGTCGGGATTGGCGGAGATGGCGCCCTTCGGAGTATTGATCGTGATCTCGCCGTTGGCATCCTTGTGGATGGAATGGGCGACGCGATAGATTCCGTAACCGACAATACCGGCGACGATCAGGCCCAGGAAAAAGATGACCCCGACGACGATGAGGATGATCTTGACGGCGCTGGAACCCGACTTGGGTGGAGGCGCGGCCACTGGCGGCGGCACGGGTTGATACGAACCGGGTTGGGGAACTTGGCTGTATGTGGGATCGGACATACTCACATCCTTTTCATTGAGAGTTCTGAGTGTGAATTCTGACCCGGGGTTTCTGGAATCGCTCCACTATACCTGATCCGGCACTCACCAGGTAACCGGTTTTTTTCTCGCGACGGGCCATGTCTTCAAGCTTTAACGGGTAATCCAATCCCGAATCGCGATTCAGCCCCCAGATAGCCCGATACCAACGGACAGCATAGGCCCGGCCGCTTTACCATCTAAGGCGTAGACACTTCGGGACAGGAGTTCCACCATGAAGATGCGGCCGGGAGAACAAACCGGTTTTCTGCTGTGCGGCAAGGAATGGACCGACGGAGAAGCGCTGGAAGTGCGTTCGCCGTGGGATCAGGGGCTGGTGGGCCGGGTCACAGTGGCCACACGAGCCGACGCGCGCCAGGCCTTGAATCATGCCGTCGCCAGCCTGCGCCGCACGCGCGTTCTGCCGCGCTGGAAACGGCGCGAGATTCTTGAAGACGTGGCCGCCGCGCTCATCGAGCAAAAGGAACGGTTTGCCCAATTGATTGTGGCCGAGGCGGGCAAGCCGCTGCGCATGGCGCGGACGGAAGTGGATCGCGCCGTTCTTACCTTCAAGACCGCTGCCGAAGAGGCGGTGCGAATGGGTGGAGAGAGCGTTCCGCTGGATTTGACCGAAGGCAACGAGGGGCGATGGGGGCTAGTGCAGCGATTTGGCATCGGTCCAGTCTTGGCCATTACGCCGTTCAATTTTCCGTTAAACCTGGTGGCGCATAAAGTTGCGCCGGCCATCGCTGCGGGCTGCCCGGTGATTGTGAAACCGGCGCCGCAAACACCGTTTACCGCGTTGGCGCTCGGCGAGGTCATCTTGAAAGCCGGTTGGCCTGAGGAGGCGCTGGCCGTGCTGACCCTGGCCGACGCCGATACGGCATGGCTCGTGGAAAAGGAAGATCGCATCAAGCTGGTCAGCTTTACCGGCTCGGCCAAAGTGGGATGGGAGCTGAAAGCGCACTCCGGGCGCAAGCGCGTTCTGCTCGAGCTCGGTGGCAATGCCGCGCTCGTGGTGCACAGCGATTGGAAGAACTTGGACGATGCGGCGTTGCGCACCGCGCACGCAGCGTTCGGTTTTGCGGGCCAGTCTTGCATCAGCGTGCAGCGCGTCTTTGTGGAGCGCAGCATTTTTCAAACCTTCGTGTGGAAGGTCGTGGATGTTGCGGAAAAGATGGTGATCGGCGATCCCTCGAATGAAGCAACCGAACTTGGACCAATGATCCGCCAGAGCGAAGCGGAGCGCGTGGAAGCGTGGGTAAAAGAGGCCATCAAGAGTGGCGCCAAGCTGGTGGCCGGCGGAGAGCGCCAGGGATCCACCATCACACCAGTCATTCTGTCCGCAACCAAGCCCGGCATGAAGGTTCGCGATGAGGAGATCTTTGGGCCGGTGCTATTGATCGAGCCATACGACGACTTCGATGACGCGTTGGCGCAGGTGAATCACTCGAAATATGGTTTGCAGGCAGGACTGCTCACGCGCGACTCCGGGCGCATCCTCACCGCGTATCGCGAGCTGGAAGTGGGTGCGCTGATCGTGGGAGACACGCCGAACTGGCGCCTGGATCCGATGCCTTACGGTGGAGTCAAGGAGTCCGGCCTGGGTCGCGAGGGAATCCGGTGGGCCATTGAGGAGATGACCGAGCCGCGCATGCTGGTGATGGCGTCGCTGGCGTAGAGCGCAACCGCGCTACTTAACCAAGCGTCTCCGTCGACGTCATGCTTCAGCCTCGATCGACTATCCCTTTTTGGCCTTGGCTCGCACCGCGGCCCAGCGCTTGCGCTGCGCATCGGCGATCCGCTTGCGCGCATCGGCACTCAGAAAGCGCTTCTTCCGGGGTTTAGCTTTGGAACTCGATTTCGCTGCTTTGCGTCCGGATGGTGCGGCTGCGGTCCCGATGTTGGCCAGCAACGCACGGGCCTGCTTGAGCCTTGAAATTTCGGAGTCTATTTGGGCAAGAATATTTTCAATCGCCATGTTGTCAGAATAACTCAGAGAATTCGCGTCCGCATAGCTTTATTCAAGAGAATCTTTTCTTCAGTTAGAGCGGTTACTGGATCGATCGATGCCTCGTTGAACTGAGTTACAACCATGCAGTGGCTTGGAAGTACCTGGTTCCCGCGAACCTGACGGCTTGAAAGCAATGTAAGTTGCCTCAATCGGCCGGGAACAACTGCATTCCACTTGGCGATGCCGCCGCACCGCTGGAAAATATCCCGGCGGGACAGGCTATCAGCCCATCCCGCCGAGTTACTTTCCTTCTTCACCATATCCAAACAGAAACGGCGCACTTAGGTTCCGAGATACAGGACGTGCACATACGTGCCGAGGCGCACATTGTAGGCAATATAGTAGCCAGGCGTGTCCGGATCTTCGTAGATGATGATGTCGTCCGAGTCCCAGAGCCAGTCAGAACAATAGGCCAGGTCGGCAGCAGCGACCGACCAGTACCAGCCGTTAAACCAGAAACGCGAAGGTCCGCCGCCGGCAATCCGCCATACGTGGCCCGGTCCAAAACCGCCCGTGAACTTGCCATTTGCCCAGGGATGGTCAAGATGGTAGCGAGGATCGTTCGGTCCGGTATCATGCCCCACCCACTTCTTTCCGTCCACGTGCGGAGCATTGGGATGGCCGGGCTTGTCGGAGTAGTTACGGTTGGGCGTGGGAGCCACCGGCGTGCCGTGATACGCCGAGGGTCCATGCATCGGCGGAGGCTGGCGAACCGCCGGAGCCTGATGCGTGTCTGCCCCGTGCTGCTCTGCCACCGCCGGCACCGCGAAAACGAGCAATGCTGCGAACGCAACGTAAACGGATTTCATGGATTCCTCCTGATGACAGTTTGAGAAGCCGAATCTCCGATGAAGGCTTCATGGGTTGGTCATCAACAACCCCTTGGTGACTCACCGGCATTTTTGCACACGCCGGTATGGCCCGGCACGCAAATTCTTGTGCGGGGCGGAAGTGCGGCGGGTGGCTTTGCGAATGTTGGAGGAATCTCGAGCCGCAGTCGGAGCCGCTACGCAGTTACCGTCACGGGCGCCCGCCGCCATGCGTAAAGCGGGAATTGATTGGCCAACTCCGCCACCTCGCCGCGAATGCGCGCCAGTGCCGCGTCGTCGTTGCGCTGCTCAAGAGCCTTTGCTATCCACGCTGCAATCGTGCGCATCTCCGACTCCTTCATGCCGCGAGTGGTAAGGGTCGGCGTGCCTACGCGTATGCCTGAAGGCTTGAGCGGCGGATTCGTATCCCAGGGGATGGAGTTTTTGTTGACCGTGATGCCTGCTTTGCCCAGCGCCAGCTCCGCCTCGGAACCGAGGATGCCTTTCTCGAAGACATCGACGAGCAGGAGGTGATTATCCGTTCCACCTGAGACCAGCCGATAGCCAGCCGCGCGCAGCGATTCGCCAAGAACCTTTGCGTTGGCAACGATCTGCGCAGCGTAGTCGCGGAAGTCGGGGCGCAACGCCTCTGCGAATGCAACTGCCTTGGCCGCCACGATGTGCATCAGCGGGCCGCCCTGCTGGCCGGGAAATACCGATTTATCGATTGCCGTAGCCAAATCCTGCGTGGAGATGATCAGCCCGGCGCGGGGTCCGCGCAGAGTTTTGTGGGTAGTGGTGGTTGTGATCTGAGCGTGAGGAACCGGCGAAGGGTGTACGCCGCCCGCGACCAGCCCAGCAATGTGCGCCATGTCGAAGATGTAAATTGCGCCGACCTTGTCGGCGATCGCTCGCATGCGCGCGAAATCCCAAAGTCGCGGATAGGCGCTGGCGCCGCCAATGATGACCTTCGGTTTTTCGGCGAGCGCGACCGCTTCCATCTCGTCGTAGTCGATCGTCTCCGTGTCCTTGCGGACATGATAGAAAGTGGTGCGATAAAGCTTGCCGCTGAAGCTGAGCCGGTGTCCGTGGGTCAGGTGGCCGCCATGCGAGAGGTCGAGGCCGAGAATCGTGTCGCCGGGCTGCAGGACAGCCGCGTATGCCGAGGCGTTGGCCTGCGAGCCGGAGTGCGGTTGCACATTGATGTGCTCGCCGCCGAAAAGCTGCCGCGCGCGATCACGAGCCAGGTTCTCCACCACGTCGGCATACTCGCATCCGCCGTAGTAGCGGCGTCCGGGGTAACCTTCGGCATACTTGTTGGTGAAGATAGAGCCGGCCGCCTCCAATACCGCTTCCGACACAAAGTTTTCGCTGGCAATCATCTCCAGCCCTTCATGCTGGCGTAGCGTTTCCTGGTCAAGGGCAGCGGCGACCTCGGGGTCAACCTGGGCGAGGGAAAGAGACATGCGGTCCGTCATACTTCAAATTTTAGCCTGTTCGCCCTTGTGGGAATAGGCGGCCAAAACATTCGGAAGTGCAAATCCCGTAAACTGGATTCGGTGATCACTTGCATCGCCGATCGAGGTTCCCGTGAACTCGCTGGCCGGAAAACTTGCCCTCATTCTTGCCTGCGCGTGGGCGCCGCTCCCCTCGATCGCGCAGGATGCGACCCCGCCTGCCGCGCCGGTGAATATTGAAGCCGGCCTGCTAGCCAAAGCAAACACCGGCGATGCGGCCGCTCAAGTGAAAGTGGGTGAGCAGTATGAGCGCGCCGGCGCCACCGAGCACTATCGCAATATCGCGGCTCAGGATTATCAGCAGGCTGTCGCGTGGTACCTGAAGGCCGCGAATCAGAAATCTGTCGACGGAGAGCTTCACCTGGCCGCCCTCTATCGTGACGGAGGAAACGGCTTTGAGCGGGACATGGAGCAGGCCGCTGCCTGGTACCTGAAGGCCGCCAATCAGGGAGATGTCTTTGCGCAGGGAACACTCGGCGTGCTCTACTCCATGGGCCAGGGCGTGCCGCATGACGATGTCCAAGCCTACTTCTGGCTCGATATCGCGGCCTCATCAAAAGGCCCGAACCAGGAAAAATACGCGGCAACCCGGCAGATGATCGGCGAACGAATTACCGCCGATGAACTGGCTGACGTCCAGGATCGCGTCGCGGCGTGGAAGGCGGCGCATCCTCAGCCCGATTCCTCAAAATAAAGAAGTCATCTGTCGAACACTGGGTTGCAACGAAAGTTGCAGAGCTGCCCAAAAACTTTGGTCAAGCTGTGTGTGACGTTCGAGACGTCACTTTGGATCCAGGAAATTCGCAAAAAATCACAACTACTTTTTCCAGCCAGTGTCTGGTGGTGACATGGGCCGGCAATCAAAATCAAAGGCCCGTGGAGGAACCATGAAGCGCACACTCTTTACGCTTGCCGTGGCCACCCTGATCGCCTCGGGTTCGGCCTTTGCTCAACAGAGCCAACCATCGACGCAGCCCAATCAACCGGCGCCTACCGTCAATGATCGCCGCGAAAATCAGCAGGACCGCATCGCCAACGGCGTTGATTCCGGCCAGCTGACCGCCGGCGAAACCAAGAACCTCGAGTCGCGCGAAGCCAATCTGAACCGCGAGGTCCGCGACGATCGCTCCGCCGACGGCGGAAAGCTCACGTCGCAGGAGCGGCAGCAGATCAATCACCAGCAGAACAATCTGAGCCACTCCATCTACCAGGACAAGCACAATGCCGACACGGCGCATTACGGCAATAACGAGGTCGGACAGCGCCGCGAGAATCAGCAGGATCGCATTGCCAACGGGATTCGCAGCGGCTCAATGAACGCCGGCGAAGCTGCCCGTACTGAGAATCGCGAGCAGGGCATCAACGAGCAGATTCACGCCGACCGCCAGGCCAACGGCGGAAAGCTGACCGGACAGGAACATCGGCAGATCAATCGCGAACAGAATGGCGCCAGCCGCCAGATCTATCGCCAAAAGCACAACGGCAAGTAATCCGCATCATTGAACCGCTCGTCTTCTCTCCGAAACACTCCGCGGGATGCCGCCCGTTATGCTGATTGCATGACAGGGTCGCGCATTCCGCGGTTTGCTTTCTGGCTGGTTTTGGCGGCGGCGATTCCGGCATCTCCGGGCGAAGCGCAATCAAGTGGTGAAGTAACGATCACCCCGTCCGCAGTCGTCGCCGGATCACCGGAGTTGATTCGCGTGCCAGCTCTCGCCGGACGCGACGCTGGACGGCGAGTGGCTGACTCAAAAGCTCCAGTTTTTTCGCGGACGCGACGGGCATGCCTGGTATGCGCTGGCCGGCGTGGACGTCCAGGCGCAGACCGGCTCTTCCAAATTGCAAATCTCTGCTCGCACTGCAAGCGGTGCAACCATCGATTTGAGCCGCACAGTCGAGATTCTTCCCGCGCACTACCGAACGAGCACTTTGACCGTAGCTCCGAAATTCGTTGAGCCGGGGCCGGACGAGCTCACGCGCATCAAGACCGAACGAGCACTCAAGGACAAAGTGTTCGCATCGAGCGCGGCAGAGCCGCTTTGGTCCGGTGATTTTCGCGCGCCGGTGCGTGCCGCTCCCACAGACAGCTTCGGCACGCGGCGCACGTTCAACGGAACGCTCGCCAGCATTCACCAGGGGATGGATTTTCGCGCAGCTGCCGGCACTCCGGTCCACGCCGGCAACAGCGGGGTGGTCGTACTGGCGCAGCCGCTCTACTACGAAGGCAATTGCGTGGTCATCGACCACGGCCTGGGTCTGTTCACGATCTCGATGCACTTGAGCCGCATCGATGTTCACATAGGCGACCGCGTGATCGCAGGCCAGCTTCTCGGGCTGAGCGGCGCGACGGGCCGCGTAACCGGCCCGCACCTGCATTGGGCGGTTCGTTGGCAAAACGCGTATCTCGATCCGGCGAAGATGCTGCGCCTCGATCTCCGCGAGGTTCACTGAGCCAAATCCCCGTGAAACATCCTCGGGTAACCGGCCGGCTTGAATCTGTTTTGAAGGGGTACGGCTTCGGCCGTGCCGTATGCGGAAACGCTCGTGGGCTTTAGCCACTGAGGGGAGTCTCTCCAGCCGATCCCAGCCGATCTTGACACCGCGTCGCTCATAGTCTGTACTGTTGCGCATGCACTCATCCAAGGCTGTTTTGCTTCATGCAGTTTTAGCGGTAACCATTGCGGTCTGCTTGCGTGCACAGAATTCGCCACCTGCCGCAACCGCGCCCGCCCCTGCCCAGGCCCAGGCGACAGCCCAAATGCCTTCGCGTCTTCTGGCGAAGGAAATGTGGATCAAGGTTCCCGACGCTTTCCCCAACGGGCTCGATGCGCTCGAAGTCTACATGGTTATGCCCGGACGGCATCCGCTCGTGGTGCTGACCCACGGTACCTCAAACGAGCCCGATGTTCGCGCGCATGTAACTCCGTGGTCCCAGTTTTCTCAGGCAGAATGGTTCGCCGAGCGCGGGTACGTCGCCATCGTGGTTGTGCGCAAGGGATACGGGCGCTCAAGTGGCCGGCAGGACTCGGCCAACGGCGGTTGCGGCGCCAGGCTCGGGAGCTTTTATCAAACCGGTGAGGCAAGCGCCGATGATCTCCGCGCTGTGATGGAGTTTGCGCGGAGCCTGCCGGAAGTGGATACGGATACGATGTTGAGCGCCGGAGTCTCCACCGGGGGGTTTGCACAGGTTGCGCTCTCCGCCGACCCGCCCAAAGGGCTGAAGGCCGCCATCAGCTTCGCCGGAGGTCGCGGCGGCGACGGGCACGAGCACAATTGCAATCTCAGCGGCGTGATCGACGCATTTCACGACTTTGGCAAAGCTGCGCAAAAGCATGGCGATCTTCCCATGCTGTGGATCTATTCCGAAAACGATCATTGGTTCCCGCCGGCCATGGCGCAGCAGTTCGATGCGGCCTACAAAAAAGGCGGCGGCGTGGACCAGTTTGTGATGGCCCCGCCTGACGGAGACGATGGGCACCATCTATACGGGCATGTCGCGGCATGGTCCGACACGGTGACCGCATTTCTCAAGGCGAAAAACCTGCTGCCTCTGGGCGATACTGTGTTGCCCGCGCCCGCACCGCCCGATGTGCCCATGCCACCACCGTCAGCCGACAAGGATAAGGATGCTTGGAGACGCTTTCTGCTGGCGCCGCCTTATAAATCGCTTGCAGTGGATGAAAACGGCCAAACATATCTTTTTGCCGACTGGCTTCGATCAATTGCTGGCCGACGACGGAGCAATGGATCGCTGCAAGAAGGCTCCGGGCGGGAGCAAGCACTGCACGATTATCGCCAGGACGCCCGGCATGAAGTAGCGGCACGTGCGACCCACCGAACCGCACGCTATCGCGGCTGCACTTCTTCTTCTAGTAGATGGGTCGCGCTCGGCGCCGCCGCTTTCTCTTCGCGCAGAGCTTTGAAGGCGCGGTAAACAAACCACCCCATGTACCATCCGTCGATGAATTTATAGGGTGTTTCACCGGTGGTGTAGTGGCCGCACGGCAGCACGCGCACCTCGTAGTCCAGCCCGGAGTGGCTCGCCGCTTCAACCACCTTGAGCGAGTACTCCAGCGGAAACGTGAGGTCGTACTTTGCGTACACAAAAAGAATGCGCTTTCTCGCGCCCCCGGCTTCTTCGCTGGCAAATTTTGTGTAGTAGCTGACGGGGCTCACGGTGGCCCACAACGCACGCAGCCTATCCTGCGAGAGTCCCGCCGCTTCAACCCCTGCGCGGATGTGCCGCGTGCTTTGCCCGGCCCACACCACATCCCCAAACGCCGTGGATGCGTGGTTGAAGCAATTCACGCGCAGCCGCGGATCGTGTGCGCTGGCCAGAAAGCCGTAGCAGGAGCCGAGGCTCGTGCCCAGCACGCCGAAATGCTCATAACCCTGGTCTTCAAGCCAATCAACGCAGCAGCGGATGTCGACCACCGCCTGCCGGCAGGCTGAAATCGTCCGGCCCACGTTGGAGCTCACGGCATAATCCGAGCGCTCCAGTTCCGCAGGCCGGCGAATGTCGTGGTAAGGCTTGGACAGGCGCAGCGCCGACACGCCCATGCGATTAAACATCGCGCAGAGCGAGTTGTGGCTGAACCCGTCGGCGTTCCACTGCGGCATCACGATGATGGCCTGCTTGGGACGCGCCGGGTCTTTGTGCGCGGGCGCCGGAAACCAGCGCGCGTTCACCAGGTCGTTCTCCGGGTAGGGCGTGCGCTCAGGCGATGTAAAGCGCAGATACTGCGCCTTGGGCAACTTGCCGTCAACGGCTTGCTGCTTGAGCCTCCGCATCCTTGGCCAATGTTTCAGGTCGCACGTTGGTTGGGAACAACTCCGGGTGACGTTCTTCCAGCCGGAAATCCGTCGGGCGCTCGTAGCCAAAAAAGACGTCGCTGTGGCGGATGAGCAGCTCGTTGATGCGGAGCATGGCTGCTTCGGCAGCCGCCGGGTCGCGGACAATATCAGGGTCGGGCACCGCGGCGCCAAAGCCGTGTGCCTCGAGGAATGGAGCAATCCACTCGAAGCCCCACTCCAATGGGCGCACCACGCGGTTTTCGTCGCGCGTGCTTAGACGCGTCTCCCACGCGTACATCTTGCGTGCATACCAGCCAGTCAGCATGAATCTTCTTCGATTTTATCAGTGCGAACAAGGCGGAGAGCATTGGGCAGGAGAACCCGCGCACACCGGCCTTTTGCTGATAGATGAGGACTGCGAGCTAAATGTTTGTCTTGCGCGTGGCGCGCAGCAGCGCGAGATATTCGGCGACAAACCAGCCGATGCTGAGCAGCAGAATGAGGGCAATGATGGCTTGCGAGATGGCGCAATACAGGCACCACACGCCAAGGCCATACTCCTCAATCATGGAAAGACGGAAAGCGAACAGGAATCCCAGCAACGCTGCGAGGAATGTGGCGAAGCGCAAGCGCGCCAAACCGAGACCGCCAAGCAACAGGTATCCGGCGATACCAATGGCCGCAACGGGGATTTTGGCAATCGCAGAGAACGAGCTGTGATTGACGATGCCGCAATCCCACTGTGCGTTGATGTCGCATGGCTCCGTGCCGGTCGAGTAATGCACCCGGAGCGCGAGCGCGGAAACGACCACCCCGGCAACGGCGAGAATCAAAATTACATAGCGCATAGAAAGTGGAGAAGAAACCCGATCAGCTTCCTTTCGATTCTATCTGACAGGTCCCCAACGCTCTTGTCCGGAAGGTGTCTGGCCCACGCTGTACGATGAAGCCATGGCCATGGGAAAAGGCGTGCCGGGCAATGATGAGCTGGCTTGGCAGCATGCGATGCGAGTCGCCTTCTTCGGCGGAAGCTTCGATCCGCCGCATCTGGGCCATCTGGCCGTTGCTCGTGCCGCACGCGATGCCTTCCATCTGAATCTTGTTTTGTTTGCGCCGGTCGGAGCGCAGCCGCTCAAGCCCGAGGGAGCGGCGGCAGGCTTTGAAGACCGCCTGGCCATGACCCGGCTGGCCATCAAAGACGAGCCGGGGTTTGCCGTCTCGCTTGCCGATGCGCCCAAAACCTCTGGCAACCGCGATCTGATGCCGAATTACACCCTCGAAACACTCGATGCTCTGCGCGCGGAATTCAAGCCGGAGACGGCGCTTTATTGCCTGATGGGCGCAGATTCCTTCTTCGGACTGAAGAACTGGCATCGCGCGGCGGAGATTCCCTACGCAGCTTCTCTCATCGTGGCCTCGCGGCCCGGCCAGCCGCTCGACGGATTGAAGGCAGCGCTGCCACAGGGCCTTGCGCTCGAGCCCTTGCCGGCCGGCGATCGAATGGCAGCCGGAATTGAGGTCCGCGCCTTTCATGTTGTGAATCCCGCGGGGGAGCGTGCACCGTTTTATCTATTGCCCGGGCTCGATGTGGAGATCAGCGCGACCGATGTCCGCGATGCAATCCGCAACGCAGCTCTGCGGGCATCGAGCGCCGCGCCGGCCGGTTCCGCCGCGATCCAGACCATGCTCCCCGCCACGGTTGCGGAGTACATTCGCAATCGCGGCCTCTACCGCTGACACCGGGCCTTGAACCACGGCTCATGAATCACGGCCCCTCCGCTTGCTCCCCGCCGAATCGACACGCTACCATGAGCTTGGGAGTTGCCAACCACCGAATGAACACATCTCCGGCGCAGAAGCAGACGCGCACCATGGTGCAAACCGCAGCCGCGGTTTGCGAAGATAAGAAAGGCCACGACACACGCATCCTCGAGCTCGACCCCGTCGATTCTGGCCTGTCCGACTTTTTCCTCGTCACCTCAGCCACCAATCAGCGGCAGGCCGTCGCCATTGCCGACGAGATTGAGCTGCGCCTCAAGCACGACTTCGGCGCGTACCCCAACTCGGTCGAGGGGCGCCGCAACGGCGAGTGGATCCTGCTCGATTACGTGGACTTCGTGATCCACGTGTTTCTCTCGGAGAAGCGCGCCTTTTACGATATCGAACGGCTGCGCAAATCGGCCCGGCCGCTTACGCCTGCCGAGTTCGACGCCGAACTCACGACCGCGCTCAAAGAAAAGACGCGCGCCGTGCGCGGCAAGAAAGCCGCAACCGGCCCGGCGAAAAAGCCCGCAAAGGCTCCTGCCAGGAAACCCGCCGCCCGAAAGAAGACGCCGTCCGCAAAAACGAAAAAATCCCCGGCCCAAAAACCTCGCGCGCCGAAGGCCGCTCCTAAAACACGAGCCCGGAAGAAACGCTAATCGCCCCGCGCAACGATCGATCAGCAACACAGAGGGCGTCCGCCTTGGCGAACGCCCTCTGTGTTTCAGCTTTGTGTCTGGTTAGAACGTAAACCGCAGCGAGAACTGGCCGAAGCGCCGCTCGTCGTGGTTGCCGCCTTCGGCGAGGTTGCCCAGACCGCCGCGTAGCTCTTGAACCTCGGTGATTCCGGGGTCATCCAGAGCAGTTGTATTCACGTAGTAGTTGTGGTGATTGAATACGTTGATTCCCTCGGCACCGAACTCCAATCCCATACGCTCGGTAATCGGGAAGGTCTTGTGAAGAGACGCGTCGAAGTTCCATGCTCCCGGCCCGCGAAGCGAGTTGCGGCGCATCATGTCGGCCGGGAACGGCCCGAAGTCTGAGATGCCGATAGCTGAATTAAACGGAACGGAGCTCTTCGGAGAGGGTATTGCCAAGCCGTAGAACAGGTTGGTGCCCACCGCTTTTGGCTTTTTGCTGACCGCTTCGGTGTAGAAAGGCGTCGCAGGTTCGAGACGCGGCACCGTGTAGTAGGTTTCATCATTGGTCAAATCGTATACGGAGAACGGGACGCCGCCGCGTGCAGTATAGATCCCCGATACGTTCCAGCCGCCTAACGCTTCACGCTCGAATTCGTTTCCATGCTTGAACCACGGGGTATCCCAGATGGGAGCAAGGGTCAGGCGCTGGCGGACATCGAAGTCTGCGCTGCCCCAGTCGAGCCGGGGGTCAGCCAACGAGGTGTACCCAAGCGAACCATCGTAACTCTGCCCCAGGGTGTCACTGAAAGTGGAGCTCAGATCATCGAGCGTGTGCGACCAGGTGTAGTTTGCTATCACGCTCAGGCCGGTGTTGTGCAGATCCTGAGTTTGGATCCTGGCATTCAGGGCGCTGTAGGTACTGCTTCCGTGGCTGCCGCGCATGTTGATGTTGGTGTATTGCGGGTCGGGGCGGGTAAGGCACTCCGCTATGCCCGTATTATTGTTCGTGATTCCAGATCCAGCGCAGTTCACTGCGTCCTGGACCACTGGGTCGCCAAGGTAAACCTGGCCCGCGCCCACTTGGTTCACGTTCGCCAGATCGTAAAGATGATCGCTCTTTGCGCCGCTGTAGCTTATCTCGACAACCGTGCCAGCCGCGAGCTGGTGTTGAACCGCCAGGCTCCAGAACTGGGTTTGCGCGACATCGATGTTCTGATCCATGTGGCGCAGCTCCACAGGGGGCAGGTAGCTGACGCCGGTCGACTGGCCCAGGGGACCCAGGTTTTGATTGGTCACGACCGCTACGCAACTTGCATCTCCCGTGTTGCAGGTATCGCTGATGACCGCGCTCGCCGGGGGATTGAAGCTGGCGTTATACGTCACATTGCCGAAGTTGCGTTCGTAGCTGATGCCGTAACCTCCGCGAATGCTGTCGCGGCCGTTTCCAAACAAGTCATATGCGAAGCCGACGCGAGGCGCGTAGGTGCCCCAGCGTGTCTTCCAGAACGCGCCGATGGGGCTCTTCTGCGTAAGGAAGATATTTCCGCTGCGAACCTGCTGCTCAAGCCCAGTACCGGAGCCAAAGTAGAAGTTGGAATCGAGAGACTGATTATTGTTGTGCTGCACACCATAGTGCTCGAACCGCAGACCGAAGTTCAACGTCAACTTAGGGCTCACCTTGTAGCTGTCCTCACCGTAATATGCCCAGTCCTGATACCGGTAACTGCGGCCGTATGAAGCCTGGCTGACCGGCGTTTCAACTGCGCAGGAGGGGCCTGTGGTTGGCCCGCCAAAGTTTCCATCGGTGGTCGAGGTATCCGCCGGGCAGGGAAGCTTGCCCTGGGGATCCACGCGTGTCTCGAACTGGATGAGCGGTGCGCCGTTAGGATTGCCGCCAACGACGAAGTCTGTGGCCGGGTTACAATCTCCGGTGGCTGTGCCGGTATTCTCGGGGGTCGGGGTGCACGGAGTGGAGTTCATCATGTCTTCCAGGCTGCTCTGCCATGGGCTGCCGAGCTCCTCCACCGCCTGCGCATAAGCGCCGTAAGCATAATCCAACTGGATATAGGTGCCGAGGTAGCCAAAGTGCATGGAGTGCTTGCCCTTGGTCCAGGAGAGATCGGGCTCATATTGGATGGTGTTCTGCGGTCCTCCCACCGGAACGCCGCCATTGGCGGGGTTGCTTGAGTTCTCAAGGCCGGGCATCTGGATGTTCTGGCTGTTCGTCGGGTCGGATGGCGAAACGAACATCAGGCTCGGCGTCTGGGTGAGTGAAGCGTCGAAGGCGGTGATGTTGTTGTAGCGGGTGTAGCTGGCCTTGCCCGAAAGGAAGACGCTCGGGCTGAAGGTGTGCGCGATGTTGAAGAGGTAGCTCTGGTTCAGGTAGGTCGTGCCCACGTCGTATTGCGGATACGCGCTGTAAGCAGTCGAGCCGGGGAACTGGACCGCGGACTCGCGGCCGCCGCGGAAGTACATTTGGGTCTTGTCGGTGGGGTTAAGATCGACGCGGCCCACCAGCGCGTATTGGTTCTCAGGGATACCGCCGCCCGCATCGAAGGGAGCGGTGAAGTTGATGGTGTCAAAGACCGGGGTGCCCGCGGGTACCGGCGTCGTGCCGTTCACAAGAAAAGTACCGACTGTACCTGTGGTGTCCGCCGCGACAAGATCCCCATACTTGGTCGCCACTCCCGCAGACTTCAAGGTGGTCTGGCCGTAGGTTTTGTAGTAAGCCTGAATATTCGCAGGCAACAACGCGAGGAACGCAGGGTCGAAGATCTCCTGGCTCTCGCTGGCCGCCGAGCGGATGCGGGTCCACTCTGTGCTCTCGAAAATGAAAAGCTTGTTCCTGATGATGGGACCGCCGGCAGCGTATCCGAACTGGTTGCGCGTGTATCCGCCCTTGGGATTGGGGCAGGGATTGGCGCTGGTCGGACCCCCGCAAACCGGAAGGCTGCTTCCAGGGCCCGCAGCCCAATTGGCTGCGTCGTTCGCATAGGTGTTTGCGGTGTAAGCCGAAAGGCGATTGAACTCCCATGCGGAGCCGTGGATGCTGTTGGTGCCGGCTTTCGTCGTGACGTTTACAACACCGCCTGAAGCGCGGCCGTATTCAGCCGAATAGTTATTGGTGACGACACTGTATTCCTGGACAGCATCGACGGGAACGTCCTGGCCGACGAAATCCGAGAAGATGGCGATGTTTTCGACGCCGTCCAGCAGAATCTCGGTGCCGGACTCGCGCTGGCCGTTGATGGAGAAGCCGACGCCGCGTAGCGTGAGAGACTGGCCGCCACTCATTCCAGTAGCCGCGCCGCTGGTGGTGGTGCTGTCGCCGCTTGAAACGTTGCCGGAGAGAGCCACGAAGTCATACGGGTTCCGCGTGAGGCTTGGCAGGGCAGCAAGTTGCTGCGTATCGACGACCTGGGACATTTCCTGGGTCTGCGTGTTTACTTGTGCTCCGCCTTCGCCAATCACCTGCACTTCTGTCACCGTGGCGCTGACAGAGAGCTTGGCATCGACGGTCACGTGCCCACCGACCGTAACTTCCACCTTGGCCGTAAAGGGCTTGAAGGCTCCGGCCGTCACAGTCACCTCGTATGTGTCGGGCTCGAGGCCGGTCACTTGGTACCCACCCGTCGAAGAGGAGACGGTGTTACGCACGGAATTCGTTCCGGCGTTCTTGACGGAGACGGCCGCGCCTGGGACGAGCCGCACCAGTTTGGTCAAGAACGGTTCCGGCGATCTGGCCTGTTTCCACCTGGGCTGAGGCAACCGTACCGCAAACAGTCATGATGGCGAAAAGGCCCAGGACGGTCAGAGTTAGGGCCCTCAGGCGGTTAAAAGCTCCGCGCGCTGAAAAAACTGAAAGATTTGACCGGGACTGCAATGGAAACGACGTCATAAGGAACTCCTCCAAAGTCGGTCTGAATTAGGAAACCTTCGGCAAAAGCTTCACGATCCAGGTTGGGCGCTTTCGGTGACTCGACGGGGTGGGCAAGTCCGATCCCGCAATTGATCCAAATAGAGAAAAATGGCACGATGACGAAAAATTTCTACACGACACCTCATACGCGCAGGCTGATACCTGCCGGATTCGAATCCAGCAACGTGGAATGAACTTTATGTTACTTAAGGCAATTCAGGTGCCATTCGGATGTGCGCGGCCCCTCGCGCTCAACGAGTTGAAAAGAAATGACATTCTCGTCTACAACATCCGTTGTATCTAACTACACAATATGGGAATCCGTAGCCTGCCTCGCCATTCTTGCAAAAACAGTACATTGAGGTGCGGATAACTGCCTGCAGGCGTCCGATCCTTCCGCCCCGTGAAGCCGTCGCCGCCGTGTTTTCTTCGCCAGCATCAAACTTTTTCGGCCCACGGCTCTGAGCCCGGGATACTTTCTGCCGCTCCGGATGGCAGGAAGAAAGGGCGTCCCTCGCGGGACGCCCTCTTTTGATTCGGTTGGAAAAGTCAGCCGGCTGTCAGAAGCGGACTCTGGCTACGAGTTGCACGGTGCGGCCGCCTCTCGGGTCACCGTTGTAATCTGCCGAGGACCTTACCGAGGTGACGCTTCCAAAATAGGGTCCATCGGTATAGTTACCGTCAGGGTTGTCAAAGTTGGCGTGGTTGAACGCATTTGCAGCCTGCATCATGATCTGAATCGCGCGCGTCCCGTCGCCGCCGAGCGGGAAGTACTTGTACAGGCTGAGATCGGAGTAGTTGAAGCCCGGTCCGTGGATGAGGCCTCGGCCTACGTTGCCGAAGCCACCGAGAGGCTCCTGCGAGAACGAGTCGTTGTCAAAGTAGGCCCCGAGTCCGGTGCTCTGGAAGGTCGAGCGGATGTTCTCCTTGGGGATGTTGAACGTAGATGTGGACGGAACATCCGGGCAGGCGTAATAGCTGAACTCGTCGCAGTAGCCCGACTGATAGGCGCCGAAATCGGTAATGTCGACTGGGAAACCAGACTGGAGGACCGTAAAGCCGGAGAAATGCCAGCTGCCCAGCGCTTCCTTCACAATGGCTTGGCGATTCATCGAAGCGAACAGTGGAATTCCGTAGTCGTAAGAAGCTACGATGCGCTGGCGCGCATCGAAGTCGGAGCTTCCGTAACTCAGGTGGTGGTATCCAGGAAAGTAATTGGTTCCGGGACCGTTGAAGCCTGAGCTCTCCAGACCGGACGCGTCGTCGAGAGCATGGCTGTACGTGTAGGCAAAGGTAAAGTACAGGCCGTGCCAAAGATTGTTGTTCAGGCTGACCTGCAGGGCGTTGTAGTTCGAGCCTCCGTCGGTACCCAGCGTTCCCATGCTCAAGTAGGCCGGGGCGCCTTCAAAGGTTACCGGCTCGGCCGTGTATTGCGGGAAGAACAGGTGAACTGCTGAAATGCGGGCGACGCAAGCGGGGTTGGCAAGGCAGGATGCGTGACCCGCCGGGGTGACCGGATCGCTTTCGTAGGCCACGGCGAGTTTATGCCCCAGCGAGCCCACGTAACCGATCTGCAGAATCATGGCGCTGGTGATTTGCCGCTGGATGTTCAGGTTGAAGTTGTAGGTGTACGGCACAGTGTAATTCTTGGCGATGGAGCTGGTGTCCTGCTCAACATACTGTCCCCAATCGAGGGCAGCGCCGGCCGCCGGCGGCGTGTAAGGAAATGGACTCTTCTCCGAGCCATTTCCGGCTACGTCAGCAAAGGGGTTTGTGAAGCCCGGGCTGCCGCCAAAGTCCGCCGCTCCAAAGGAATTGAGGAAATTCGGCGTGTCGCCCAGGTTCTGCAACTGGCCTTCTTCCGCGTCGCGATTGAAGTACATTCCGAAGCCCATGCGCACGGAGAACTTGTGCTCGCCCGCTGTGCCTATGAGCGCCTCGGGGCCGCTGCTTGGAGACCAAGCGAAGCCCAGGCGCGGTCCAAAGTGGTCGTATTTCGTAGTGGCCCCGCCTGCCGTGTTGCAACCAGGGTCTCCCGGGAACAGAAGGCCCGGAAATCCGCCGGGAAAGATTTTGGACGTGGGACCGCCCACTTGGAAGCAGGTAATCCCTTCGCCTTTGAATTGCTCGTTTTTGTTGGGTGTCTCCACATCCCATGCGACCCCGTAGTTGATGGTTAGATCGCTGGTTGCCTTCCAACTATCCTGGGCAAAGGCATATTCCTCGTAGGCAAGCGTGTCGGTGAATCCGCCCGAAGTCTGTTGGTAGGTATCGGGGATTCCGAGAAGGAAGTCGATGCCTGGGTCGCCCGAGCTGTAAGTGCCGGAGCCGGAGAAGCCAAAGGAGCCGGCGTTGTCGGCCGAGTAAGGATTGTTGACCCGGAACTGTTCCAGCGAGGCGCCGAACTTCAGAGTGTGGTTGTGGAAGACACTCGTGTAAGCATCGCCAAAGGTCAGGTTGGTGTCTTTGCGGGGCTGGGGACCTTCACGGCTAAAGCCCAGGCTGAACAACCCCGTGAGATTGATGAACGGTAAGCCGGATAGGGGGTTATTGGGATAGATGTCAAAGCCTACGCTGCTCGGAGCGGCGACCTTGGCCGGGAAAACAGCCGCGAAGTTGAAGCGGTAATAGCCGGCGCGCAGTTCGTTCAGATTGTTGGCATTGAAGGTGTGGGTTTCAGTAGCGGCGAAGAGCTTGTAGTGCTCCGCATTGATGGTGCCGAAGCCGGGAAGATCGGATCCGCCAAAGCCCTGCGAGTCGGACGTCGGGCTGGACTGGAAGACGCCCGTGCCGTAAAGCGCATCCTTGCTGCCCAAGTGGTAATCCGCGCGAAGGACGCCCTGATCTTCCGCGCCGGTATTGGCGGTGTTGAAGTTGTATAACGGCGCCGAGGCGCTGCCGGCATTGCCCGGTGGAACGTACTTCTCTGCCAGCGCCAGGGCAACGCTGTTGAAGCTGCTAGGCGCGATCGTAACTGGCGAGTCCGCGGCGAAGCAGCCGGGGACGGCAGGCTGTGCGGGCGTGCTGCCCGACGCGGGCACGGCAGGGATGGTCGTCCAGGCCGGGTAGGCCGTTCCCGGCCCGCACTCGGATCCAGCGTTCGGCGAGCCGGGCCCGGCAGTAATGACGAAGGGAATGTAGTTTTCGGTCAATCCAGCATTTTCGTTGGTGTCGCCGTTGGCCGCGTTGTACTCATTGCTGAAATTTCCGCCCGGATTCGATCCGCTGGGAAGAATGCCGCTCTGGAAGACCGCGGTCTGAGTGGTGGCTCCGGTACGATTGCGCAAGCCCTCATAGGCCATGAAGAGGAAAAGCTTGTTCTTGAAAATGGGGCCACCGAGAGTGCCGCCATAGACATTTTGGTGGAAGGGCGGACGCGACGTTGAAAAGTAGTTCCCATTGTTCAGGAAGGTGTCGCGGTAGTATTCAAATCCGCTTCCGTGGAGCTGATTCGTGCCTGATTTGATGACCTGATTGACGACCGCGCCGCCATTGCGCGCGAATTCAGGATTCAGCGTGCTGGTGATGATGTTTTCCTCGGCCAGCGCATCGGGAGTAATGACGAGCCCCTCATCCTGCAGCGGGCCGTCGTTGTTGTCGATGCCGTCGAGCAGGTAGGAATTGTTTGTCGTCTGGCTTCCGTTGGCAGAGTAGGAACCGAACCGGTCAGAGGACTCCACGACACCTGGAGCCAGCCTCTCGAGCGACGCGGCGTCGCCGCCCAGCATGGGAAGGTTCTCGATCTGAGTATCCGGGACAGTCTGTTCCAATTGGGTGTTAACCGTCTCCACCTGCATCTCCGTGGCAGTCACCTGGACGGTTTGCGCTGTTCCGCCGACCTTCATCGTCACCATCACTTCGCGGTTGTCATTCGCGTTCAGTGTCAGTCCCGTCGCGGCAAAGCTCTCAAAGCCCGCCGCCGAAACAGTGATGGTGTAAGGACCACCCGACTGGAGCTCGGGAAAAATGAAGTACCCGCTCTTGTTCGTGGTTGTCTCCGTCGAGATCCCCGTCGAGGTATTGAGCGCCTTGACTTTGGCATCGGGGAGCACAGCTCCGCTCGGATCGCTAACCGTCCCGTGAACCGCAGCGTTGGCGTTGGCGACCTGTGCTGAAGCAGCGGGAGCGCCGACAAACGCGAGAGAACCAACGAGCACCATCAAAGTGAGCGCCAAAATCGCAGACTGAAAACGGAAAGCACGCATTCGAAATCCTCCAGAGTAAGCTGGGACGGTTTGTCAGGAAGCCTTATATTGCCAGCTTCCGCTGTTTCTTTCGGAACGGCCATTCCGATTACCGAAAGTGTGAAGGAGCATCATCTATGTTGGAGAGCGGAACAAAAATCAAGCTCGTTCCCAGAGCCTCGAATCCCGGTTTAGAGGCTGACCCCGTATTCCAGGAACAATTCCTCGGGTTTTTTATTGCACGCGGTGGGCCATTCCGCGGTTCGAAGTCCCCTAACAGCTTATTAATAGAAAACAAAAGAGTTGTCCATCACCTGTTGGTGTCACCGAATGCCCGGGGCAGCATGAACTCGGATTAGCGACTATGAATTTTCATATAAAATGGGTCCAATCACTCGAAAACGGAACATAACTTCCAGATTCCGGGAGAGATGCATGCCCTCTTCCCACGCGGCAAAGAGGCCATTTGAGATATCCTCCACTCCATGCAAATCACGCTGGCGAATATCGGCTCGGCACCGCGTCCTCAGGACGCCTACGAGAGCCTGGTTCGCGACTATCTAAAGCGCTGCGTTGGGGTTGTTCGTTGCGCAGCCGAAGCCTTCCGGACCGAGGCCGCGTTCTTTGAGTGGATTGGCCGGCAAAAGGCTCGAACGGAACCCCTAGTGATGCTGCTGGACGGGCACGGTCGGCAGATGAGCTCCGAGGCGCTGGCGGAATGGCTCGGCATCCGCCGCGATGAAGGAACGCAACTGGTTGTCTTTGCCATCGGGCCGGCGGATGGATGGTCAGAGGATGCGCGATCCGAAGCCAAACGCCGCGGCCTGCTTCTCTCGCTGGGGCCAATGACGTTCGCGCACCAGCTGGCCCGCCTGGTGATTGCGGAGCAAATCTATCGCGCATGTACAATTCTCACGGGTCACCCGTACCACAAGGGGCATTAAACGAATACCGTTCATGGTTCGCAGTTCTCAGAAAAAGGCAGAAATTTGTCAGCGAATTGCGAGGGGGCAGCGGCACTGTGAACTAAAAACTGTGAACTCAAATGGCAGAGACGCGTAAAGGCCTCATCCTCATCAATACCGGTCCCGGCAAAGGCAAAACCACCGCTGCGCTGGGCACGGCGTTGCGCGCCCTTGGATGCGGCATGAAAGTGCTCGTCCTGCAGTTCATCAAGGGCTCGTGGCACTACGGGGAGCTTGACGCAGCCGAGGCTCTCGGATCGAATTTCGTTCTTAAGCAGATGGGGCGCGGGTTTGTGAAGATCGGCGGCGCGGACGCCGACCCTGAAGACATTCGCCTGGTGCAGGCAGCCTGGGAAGAAGCGCGCGCCGCGATCAACTCCGGCGAGTGGGACCTTGTGGTGCTGGACGAAATCAACTACGCCATCAGTTACGGCATGCTTGATCCGGCAGTCGTCGCCGATGCGCTGAAAAACAAGCCGGAAATGGTGCACGTGATCCTGACCGGCCGCAACGCCCATCCGTTGCTCATTGAGCTGGCCGATACGGTGACGGAAATGCGCGAAGTGAAGCACGCCTACCAGAAAGGCATCCTGGCGCAGCGTGGCATCGAGTATTGACCAGCGCGGATTTGGAGCTTGCGCTGATTGGCAGTTGCTTAAACATCTTTCTGAATGCCGGTGATGAGCAGCCACGCGGCTGAAATAAAAAACGCGAATGAGAGCACCATGGCAGCCGAGGCCAGATAAAGTCCCGCTGTGTATCCTGCGATCAGCAACGCAGAACCGATGATCTGCGCCAGGTAACAAGATGTGCCAACGATGAAGCGGCCTATGCTGAGCCCAACGGAGCTTCTGCCCACTTTTGTGGCCTGGAAGTAAACCCGTACGTAAGTAATCGTAGGAACGAGCGTAACCACCAGCCATTCAACGCCGATCCATTTGTAGTTTTGATTTCCAATCAGGGCGAATGCGCAGATCATGAAGACGGCAGTGAAGCCCGTCAACGTTGCGATGGCACGATTCTTATGGGTTGCGTCCCGTGTGATGATCGGGAGATTGATTGACATGGCGATAAATACCAGTCCCGCGAGAGCTGCCGACTCCGCCTCCCACCATCAGGAAGAAATTGTTCCATTGGTCGATGCCCATTGCACCCTATGATACGAAACCAACTTGAAGTGTTCGACCATGAAGACCCGGCCGCGCTCGACATCTTCAATCCACCGCGTCAGGACTGGATGGCAGGCGACGACGCCTATCTCCGCGGCCAGCATCGCAGCTCGCCATGTACCTAAGGATTCGCACTGCTCCAGGACAACCGGCCGGGCGTGACGTCACGCCTTCGGGCCTCAGTCCGGCCTTTCGAGGAACCCTCGCCCGCTCAGGATCATGGGTACGCACCTGTCAGCCCGCGCTTCTCTGGTTTTCGCCTGCTTCGCGCCTGAGATGTGGATGATGTAGGACTTCCTCCGGCCTGGCGTCAGCGCTTCGAATGCCGCCTTGAGAACGGCGTCGCCATTCAGCCTGTTCTGCAACTCCTCAGGCATTGCGTACTCTGAAGACTTCTTGAGCCTGACCTTCTTCCCGGACTCCTCCAATGCGATGGCTTCGTAGAGGTAGTCCACCAAAGTCGATCGCAGGGCCGTGATTTCTCTGAGCGAGGTGAACTTGATCCATCGCGCGGCCTGCGTATGCTCTCCAATCCTTTCGAGGATGTGCTTGGGATCTTTAAGCAGCGCGCCTTTGACAAACGAGAGGGCGCACGACTCCTTGAGCGGGATGACAATCGCCACGTTTCTCTTCAGGAAGGTGAAGCACGGTTTGCCCCACTTTTGTTCTTCGGTCAAAGAACAATCGCGGGCGATTTTGCGCAACTTATCCATTTCTCGCTGCCACTTCTTCGCGTAGGGAACCTTCATCGTTTCAGCCTCGTCCTCGCCTCTTCGAACATGAATAACACATCTGTGATGACGCCTTCTTGACGGAGGTTCGCCAACCGGCAGAAACCGTCCTTTCGAGCTACACCCGGTCTTGGCGGTGATCCGCAATTGATCATTGCCGGCGTCGCATCACCGCACCGAAAGCTGAAGGCTGATGTCTGAAAGCCGCCGCCACCCATATACAATTGGGTTCGGTATGTCGTGGTTTAAACGCGAAGACGGCGAGTATTCCTCCGGACCGGCCGGTCCGGGGGGAGAGAACGGTCCCGAGGCAGGCGCGAGAAACGTGCGCACCGAGGGCCTATGGGTTAAATGCCCGGGCTGCCGTCAACCTATCTATCGCCAGGACCTTGAAGCGAATTTGCTGGTCTGTCCCAAGTGCCAGCACCACTTCAAGCTCAGCGCTCGCGAGCGCATTGACACGCTCCTCGAGCCGGGCTACACACTGGTTGATACGGGCCTTAGCTCGACCGATCCGCTAAACTTCACTGACGTGAAGCCCTACAAGCAGCGCTTGCGCAAGGCGCGCGAGGATACGGGCCTGGAGGACGCCATTCTGAATGCAGTGGGGCAGATGGGTCCGCATGAAGTCGTGATGAGTGCCATGGAGTATGCGTTCATCGGCGGATCGATGGGCGCTGTGGTCGGTGAAACCATCGCTCGCGCGGTCGATCGCGCCAGAGAGACCCAGAAGCCTCTGATTGTGATTGCCGCTTCGGGCGGCGCACGCATGATGGAAGGTGTCGTGAGCCTGATGCAGATGGCCAAGATCTCCACCGCGCTCGCGCAACTGGATGATGCGCGCGTGCCTTACATCTGCGTGCTTACTGACCCCACCACCGGTGGCGTGACTGCCAGCTTCGCCATGCTGGGCGACCTGAATATCGCCGAGCCCGGCGCGTTGATCGGCTTCGCGGGCCCTCGTGTTATCGAACAGACCATCCGCCAGAAGCTGCCCGAAGGGTTTCAGCGCTCGGAATTCCTGCTGGAAAAAGGCTTTCTCGATGCCGTCGTGCATCGCCACGCGCTGAAGGCCTACCTGATCCGCGCCCTAAACTTCCTCAAAACCCCCGCCGCCGCGTAGCGGCCAGCGATCCAACCGCCACTTTTTTGGCTCTCCATCCAGCACAAACTGAGTGCGCCGTTGAAGCTCCGCTCGGGCGGGAAACGAAGCCGTCATCCGGCAGTGCTCAAAAGCACCACACCAGCCCGCTCGATATTCGCCAGAAGTTGTTTGGAATCCCGGGTATTTGTATCGGCTGGATCTCGGCGACGTTATTAATCAGCTTGAAATTGGACCATTGGTAGCCGCCGCTGACTCGCCACGCGAATCGCCGCGAAATCGGCGTGTCCAGTCCCCCACCCAGCACCGTCGCAAAGGACGCTGTTTCTCCAGGGGCTCCGTTTGGTCCCCAGTACCTGGGCAAGCCGCCATCGCCTAACAGCGCCTCAACAAATGCGGTCTCTCGCCAGAATCGATGGAAAAGCTGCGGGCCGCCCAGGAAAAACGTCGAATTCTGCGACGCGCCCTGATTTGTGCCCCGGTACCCTGAAACCTCAAATTTGAAGTGCAGATCGTGGTGAGCCGGGACGCTGATCGATCCAGCCCATCCGTTCAGCGGCTGGCGCGCTCCCGGCAGCCCGTTGAAAGAGTTAGATAAGAATGCATAGCCGCCGTAGACCTGAAAACGCGAGTGAACCTGGGATTCCGCATCGGTCTGTGCGTGAATAGCTGCGGCCATCCACAGAAGCACAAACATCACGGAGAGACGAGAGGTCATGAAGGGAAGCGCTCCGGTGAAGGAATCCGGTCAGATTCTCATCGGCATCAACACATAGCGATACTTGAACTCCGCCTCTGGATCTTCGGGCCGCATCTGGCCGGCAGACTGCGCGTCTTTGAACTCCAGCCGCACCTCGCCTGCATTGTCGAGCGCCTTCAGGAAGTCCAGAATGTAGCCGGAGTTGAAGCCCACCGTGATGGCCTCTGACGAGTACGGAGTGTCGATGGTGTCTTCGCTCTCTCCGGACTCCGTCGAATTTGCGCTCACCTTGAGCTCGTTGTCTTCGAGCTTCATGCGAATCGCTCCCGAGCGCTCGTCGGCGAATTGCGCCACGCGCTGGATGGCCGCGGAAAGCTCGCTCGACCGCACCACCGCGAACTTCGTGTTGTCGCGCGGCATCACTGCTTCAAAGTTGGGGAACTGCCCGGTCAGCTTGCGGCTGGAGAGCGTGCGATGGCCCACGCGGAAGAACAGCGTGTGCTCGTCGTCGGCAAACTCCACCTTCTCCGCATCGGAATTCGCCAGCAAACTCTGCAACTCCTGCAGCGCCTTGCGCGGAATCAGCACGCGCTTTTCGCCGCTGATGCCTTCCAAGGTCTCGCCCGGCTTCTCGACAAACGACAGCCTGTGTCCATCGGTCGCGACCATCGCCATCGACTCGGCCTTCAGCACCAGCAAGGCCCCATTCAGGGTGTAGCGCGACTCCTCGTTCGAAATCGCGAAGATCGTCCGCGCAATCAGGGTGCGCAGCGACGCCAGAGAAATGCTGGTTGCCGCGATCGTAGGAAACTCAGGCACCTGCGGATAGTTGGCGCGCGCCATGCCCACCATCTTTGTATTCGAGCGGCCGCTCCTGATCTGCACCCAATGGTTTTCGAGCAGCTTGATGGAAATGTCGCCATCCGGCAGTAGCTTGATGTAGTCGTAAAGCTTACGCGCAGGGATCGTGCAAGAGCCGGGCTTTTTCACTTTGACAGCGGTGCTGGTGCGGATGGCCTGGTCAAGATCGGTCGCCGTAATGTTCAGGCGATCCTCGTCCGCCTCAAGGAGAAAGTTGGAGAGAATCGGGATCGTCGTCTTGCGCTCGACCACGCTCTGCGTCGCTGTAAGTTCCTTCACCAGATCCTGGCGGCTTACGCTAATCTCCATCGATGCCCCCTCGACCCCAGATCCAACCGCGGATCGCCCGGTCGGCTTGTCCAATTCGGCTTCCGCACTCGGCATACACTCACCCCTGCTCTTGGAAGCCACGCCCTATGCCCCAACTCTACAACAGCTTGCGGGACATCGGAAGCGGCAGCTTTTCTTCCTCCCGATTGTAGTCATCCTGCGAACCACGCGCGCGTGGAAAACCGGGCTCATTCTGTGAATTCTGATGACTTACCTTGATCAGGAAACGGCCCGCAGGGCCCTCGGTTCATCGCAATCGGGCAGGCGCGCTGCTCAAGATTTCAGAGGCCGAATCTACGGGTGTAGTGAGTACAAGAGAAGGAATAGATAAATAACCGTAGTACCCGTAGTTCGGTTCGGAAAAGTGGGAATCCGAGCAATGTAGCTTAGATCAAGTGGGTTGGCTGGTGGGCGAGTTTCCTAAATCGCGGCGCGTCTGTTCGAACAAGCCGGAAAACAGGCCGAGCGATTCGCAGTGGCGTTCCTCTTTCCCACTTCTCCCACACCCCATCGTGAATCGCTTGTGGATCGTGGCGAAGTTGTGTGAATGCGGAGACCAATGCCTGTTGGGGCAGCAAGTTGCGGCAATCCCGTCTTGCACATGCATGGGGTGCCCCGGGTTGCTCGCATTTGGGGACCTGGGAGGGATTCAATCTCCCTGGTTGATGCCACCTGCATGCGGGACATGCCTTCCGCGCGGCTCATATACTTAACCTTTCATGCCTTGCGCAGCAGCCATGTCTTACGCAGCCGCCATAGCCCAATTGAATTCTCTCGTGCCGGAGCTTTATGCGACCGCAGGACAGCCTCGGCGCCGATTCTCTGTCGACGAAGTTCGAATCCTTCTGGATGCTGTTGGGAACCCGCAGCAGCATTTCCCGTCGGTGCTCATTGTGGGAACCAATGGCAAGGGCTCAACTGCATCGACACTTGCATCCATCTTGAGTGAGACAGGCCTGCGCACCGGTCTCTACACGTCGCCGCACCTGGAGCGGCCCAATGAGCGCATCCGCCTTGGCCAGAAAGAAATTGCCGACGACGACTTCGCGCGCCTCTACTTCCGCGTACACGACGCAGGCCAGCAATTGCTGCTTTCCGGGCGCCTGGCGCAGCTCCCCAGCTATTTTGAGATTCTCACGGCACTCGCGTTCCTCCACTTTGCCGAGAACAAAGTGGATGCGGCCGTGCTCGAGGTGGGCATGGGCGGCCGCCTCGATGCGACCAACGTCGTTAATCCGCTGCTCTCGATCGTCACCGATATTTCACTCGACCACATGGAGTGGCTTGGTCCTACCATCTCGGCTATCGCGCGCGAGAAGGCCGGAATCCTCCGCCCCGGCGGAACGATGATTACGCTGCCGCAGCACCCTGAAGCCAACCAGGTTCTTGGCGAGGTGGCCACAGAGCTGGGCGTTCGCGCCATCAGCGCCGGTCCCTATGTGCCGACCGCTGGAACCACAGGCCCTTACACAGTTGAAGCCCTCGGCGCCACGATCACGATCGACTCACCGCTGACCGGTGCCCATCAGCACCGCAACATCGCCCTCGCCATCGCTGCCGCAGTCGAGCTTGCAGAGCGACATGGATTTCCGGTAACGCCCGCCGCAATCGAGAATGGGATTCGCCTTACTCGCTGGCCGGGACGCCTGGAACGGATTCAGAAAATCGCCCACTTGAATAAGACGGCACGCATCGACCAAAACGCCATCGACCAGGAAAAAACGGAATGGATCCTCGATGTTGCGCACAACCCCGCAGGCGCGTGGGCGCTCCGCGCAGCCGTCCGAGGAATCCTCGAAGCGCACCGGCCTCGGCTGCTCGTCTTCAGTTGCCTGCGCGACAAGCCCCTCAACGAAATGGCGCAGATTCTCTTTCCTCTTTTCGACGAGGTGATCGTCGCGCCGATTCACAATCCACGCGCGGCCGCGCTCGATGATCTGCTCGCCGCGGCCGCAGCCACAGGCACACCGGCGTTTGCCGCCGATACCGTCAGCGATGCGCTCCGCCTGGCGCGAGAACACATGACGCAAAATCGTGTTACGCAGAATGGCGTAACCGGCGTCGCCGTCATCTCCGGCTCCGTCTATCTCGTCGGCGAGGCGCGCACATTGCTTTTGTCTGGGGAAAGCGGTCCCACATGAGCACGCGCCCCAATCCGTTGCCGCGCTTCTATGTCTGGCTCACCTATGGATTGATGGGGCCACTGATGCTCGTGCTCACGGCAGTCTGCGCAACCACCGCGCTCCTTGTCTCTGTTGTCGACAAGAAGGGCCGCGCCCAACACTGGATTGCGCATTTCTGGGGACGCAACTTTGTGCGCCTTTCGCTCTCCAGGCTCAAAATCGAAGGCGAAGAAAACTTCCACAAAGCTCCCGTTGCGGTCTACGCCTCAAACCACACTTCGTACATGGACACGCCCGTCATCTTCGGCTCAATTCCCTTCCAGTTCCGCATCCTCGCCAAGAAAGATCTCTGGCAGTGGCCCATGATCGGCTGGTACCTCGGCCGCTCCGGCCAGATGCCCATCGACCTCGAGAACACGCACGCGACATTATCGAGCCTCGGTGGCGCCGTCAAAGCGCTGCGCGCCGGCATGCCGCTCTTTGTCTTTCCCGAGGGCGGCCGCACTTCAGACGGCGACCTGCGGCCCTTCCAGGCCGGCGCCGCATACCTGGCCATCCGCGCGCAGGTTCCGCTCGTCCCCATTGCGCTTTCCGGCGTCTATGATCTCCTGCCGATTCACACCAGGCACTTTTATCCCTGCACGCTCACCGTGCGCGTCGGCGAGCCAATTGAAACGAAAGGGATGAACGTGCGCCAGAACGGCGAGTTGACGGAGCGCCTGCGCAACGCAATCGAAGAAATGCGAATCCCGCCCGAGCGCGCTCACGCAGAATCGCCCGCGCCGGTCGCGTGAGTCTGCCGCATCTCGTATTTGTAGCGCCGGTCTCCAGACCGGCAGTAGTGCGGGCGTCCCCGCCCGCGCGCCAGCGAATCAGCACGATGTGGGGTGCCCCGTCCAAGCTCCGCTTGGGCGGGAACCACGATCCATAACCCACACACTCACCCACACTCGCACTACACTGTCCACATGCCCGCGCGCATCGCCATCCCCGAGCCCACAAGCGACGATCCTGAATACAACGCGCGCGCCTTGCCTCAATACATCGCCGCTGTCCAGGCCGCAGGCGCCGAGCCGGTCGTGATCCCGCTGCACGAGACTCGAGACCGCGTTGCCAACCTTCTCGCGTCCGTCCAGGGCATTCTTCTTCCCGGGAGCGGACACGACGTCGATCCCGCTCTCTACGTCGAAACGCCCGCGCCGGAAACCGCATCAAACGACGCTGCCCGCGCGGTCGTCGACGAGTTCCTCCTGCAGGACGCATTCAATGAGCGCAAGCCCGTGCTTGCTATTTGCCACGGCGCTCAAACCTTGAATGTATGGCGCGGCGGCACGCTCATTCAGGATTTGAAAACGCCCGTGAATCACCGTCCGGGCCGCGAAGTGATCGAGGCGCATCCAGTAAAACTTGCAGAGGGCTCGCGATTAATGGAGATTCTTCCGCGCACCAGTGAATCCGACGCGCAAGTCAACTCGAGCCACCACCAAGCAATTCGTAAGATCGGGAAAGACCTGCGCGTGACTGCTGTTTCGCCAGGCGACGGCGTCGTCGAAGCAGTCGATATCCAAAGCCCAAATCATTTTGTCGTAGGCGTGCAGTGGCATCCGGAACGCACCTACGATCAAAGCGAGTTTTCGCGCGCGATTTTCTCGGCGTTCATCGGGGCGGTGGAGGAGTGGCAGAACAAAGAAAAAAGCGGGAGTGGCGGAGTTTAAATCGGTTTTGAAAGGGCACGGATTTATCCGTGCCGCTAAAGCGCCAAAGTCATCGCGGCTTTAGCCGCTGAGGAATGTTTTTCTATGACCGAAGGCTCCGCGTCTCCGCAACTCAATGATTTCCTCGAAAAGGCAGGCCTCGATCCGCTTGACGGCGAGACCGCCGACAAATTCACCTCCTATCTTTCGCTCTTTGTTCGCTGGAACGAGCGCATCAACCTGAGCTCCGTTCGCGACGAGGAGCAGATTATCTCGAGGCATTTTGTTGAATCGGTTGTAGTTGCGCGCTCCCTTCCCGCGCAGATCATCACCCTGCTCGATTATGGCTCCGGCGGCGGCCTGCCCGGAATCCCCATCGCGCTTTGCCGTCCTCGCCTCGCAGTCACACTTGCAGAATCCCAGGGCAAGAAGGCCGCCTTCCTCCAGGAGGCCGTCCGCGTTCTCGGAATCAACGCAAGAGTCCACGCCGACCGCGCCGAAGTGCTTCGTACCGTCTTTGATTGCGTAATTCTGCGGGCAGTCGAGAAAATGCAGGAAGCCGTTGCCTCTGCCGTGAGGCTGGTCGCACCGGATGGCTGGCTGGCGCTGATGACGACCGATTCTCACCTGGCCGAGCTCCACGCAGCCGCGGGAGAACATTTCCGCTGGGACTCGCCGATTCGCCTGCCCGCCAGCGAGTCCCGCATTCTCACCCTTGGCCGGCGCGTCAATTCGCCAGTTTGATTTCGATGAGCTTGCGGACTGCGGCGAGGTCTTCGGGCTTCTGAACCATGAGCCGCACCGCAGTTCCCTCAGCGTAGCGCTTGGCCTCTGAGATTTCCTTCAGAAGGTCTTTCGGCAGGCCGCTGGTCTTGGCCCTGGCGAGCGCTTGATCGCCAAGAACAAAGCTCACCCGGAAACAGCCCTCGCAGGGACCGAGGTAAAGGATGGTGCGCTTCTTAAGGGCTGGGCGTAGACCCCATCCATGCTTTTTTGGAGAAACTGACTGCCATTCCCCGCAGGCGATTCCCTTTTCAGTGAGCAAGGCGATTAGTTCCTTCCAGGTAGGAAAAGCTGGTCCAAGCCGTGCTGCAAGCTCCCTTCCCGTGGGAGGCGTGATCTGGGCTGTAAACGCGTTCGGAAGATCCATTCTTGCCTTCTTTCTGGATTCCGACCGTAGTCTACTCCCGCTCGGACAAATGCAGGTGCCTTTGTTAGTCAAGTCCCGCTCCGGGCATTTCCGCCTTCAACTCGCTGAAACCAAACCATCAAAAATCTTCGCAAAGTTTGCCGGTCATTTGCCGCACCCGGCGCATACTCAATCCATCCATTGGGTTCAACTGGCTACACGGCAGAGGAGCTCAATGTACGCGCAGGCCTCGAACTTGCTTTGCTTTCAAAGCTCACCTTGTGTACTTCCTCGCCGGCCGGCTTTGAAAACATAGACAGAAGAGTGATTTTGGGGCCCGCAAAGCGCAAGAATCGACGATAACTCATTTCCTACCAACGAAATGATCAGAAACACGTCGGCAAATTTGGTCAGATTCCGTTGGTTTTGCGCACAGCTCCAACCCAATTAGCCCCCCGCCGCTGCCTTGCTGTTTGTTGCCGAAAGGCACACCCATTTGGCAACTCTGTGTTTGGCCCTCCCGTCTCCATTTCGTTCCACGTGGAACATTCAACGATTTAAATCTGACGTCGGTTTTCTCTGCCACCGTAATCGTTCCACGTGGAACATTGCCCTCGAGACGCCCAAATCAGGCGGAAGCCCGAAATGAAACCCGACCTTTCGAATCTCCGAGAATCAGCCCTATCCACCGGCAGTTTTCCACCGCGAGCCGTTTTTTCTGCCTTCAGTGCCCTTTCCCGCCGTTCAACCTCAAAACCCTTCCACGGTAACGATTTGCCGGCCTTTCCCGAGGCGCCCTCCCAGCCGCTTTCCACATGTTTGTCCCGTTCTCCACAATGCAAGCTCGAACGCGCCGAGGTGCTCTCGTTTTACTCTGGAATGCCATGGGAAAGATCGTCGGACTCGTCAATCAAAAGGGGGGTGTGGGCAAAACCACTACAGCCATCAATTTGGCAGCCTGCCTGGCGCTAGAAGGCATCAAGGTGCTCCTTGTAGATTGCGATCCCCAAGCCAATGCCTCATCCGGTCTCGGCCTCCAGCGCGATGACAGTCGCCACTCGATTTACGACGTGCTGGTAGGCGAAAGCCGCGCCGATCAAGTCATTCTCCCGACCGAAATCGATGGCCTTTCCCTGCTTCCCGGCTCCAAGAACCTCACGGGCGCAAACATCGAGCTCTCTGGCGCCGAAGATCGCGCCGTCCGCCTGCGCGCCAGCCTCGAGCCCATCAAAGCCGACTATCAGCTCATCTTTCTCGATTGTCCTCCTACCCTCGACCTTCTTACGTTGAACGTCCTTTCGGCCGCGGAAACGCTTATCGTGCCCATGCAGGCCGAGTACTTCGCGCTCGAGGGCATCTCGGAGCTGATATCGACCCTTGAGCGCGTGCGCTCGGCCTACAATCCTGACCTGGCTATAGAGGGCGTCCTGCTGACCATGTACGACGATCGAACCAACCTTGCCCAGCAGGTGACAGACACCCTTCGCGAGCACTTCCGCGAGATCATTTATCGGACCGTCATTCCCCGCAACGTGCGCCTGGCCGAGGCGCCGAGCCATGGCAAGCCCGTTGCGCTTTATGACTCTCGATCGCGCGGCGCCCAGGCGTATTTCGAAATGGCGTGGGAGTTCCTCGCCCGGAATGAGATGGAGAGCCCGCGCGCCGCAGAACGACAGGCCGCGGGCGGCGACCGTCCCCGCGGCAAAGGCACTTTCTGGCCTTATTCCTGACCGGCCAGTGGCTCTTCAGCGGCGCAAACAGTTAAGAAGGCAATCACTTTGCTGTATTCAACACCTTTTGAGGTTCCATCACCATGACCACAGCCGCCATTGACCCCAAGCGCCGCGCACTCGGCAAAGGTCTCGACTCTTTGCTGCCGCGCGCACAAGCCGCAGCCGCACCGGAATCCGACGGAGGAAAGCCGCGCGAGATTCCTCTCGATCTGATCGATCACAATCCATTTCAGACGCGTTCGGCGGTGAACGAAGAGCAGTTGGCAGAATTGGCTGCCTCCATCGCCGCAAATGGTGTCGTTCAGCCGGTGCTCGTTCGTCCTCTGGCCGGCGGCCGCTTTCAACTCATCGCCGGCGAGCGCCGCTGGCGAGCATCGCGGATCGCCGGCAAAACCACTGTGCCCGCCATCCTGCGCCAGGTCTCTGACGAGCAGGCGATGGAAATCACTATCGTCGAGAATTTGCAACGCGCGGACTTGAACCCGATGGAACAGGCGCGGGCCTTCGAGCGGCTCTCTCGCGAGTTTCATATGACCCAGGAGCAGATGGCGCACCGCACCGGGAAAGACCGTGCGACCGTCTCCAACTTTTTGCGCTTGCTCAAGCTGCCGTTGTCCGTGCAGGCCCGCGTTGAATCGGGCCAGCTCACCTTCGGCCACGCGCGCGCCTTGCTCGCGCTTCAGGAAGCCGAGGAGATGGAAAGAGCGGCGCAACGGATCGCGGACAATTCGCTTTCTGTTCGCCAGACGGAAAGCCTCGTCCAGGAGCTCATTGACCCCAGCCGCAAGGGAAAGAAAGCGCCGAAGCTGCCCGCACCGGTGGACGCGAACGTTCGCGATGCCCAGGAACGCTTGCAGCGCGCCCTGGGCCTCAAAGTTACGATCGAAGACCATCATGGCCGCGGCAAAGTGGTTATCGAGTACGCTCGCCTTGAGGACTTTGACGCGTTGATGGAACGGCTCGTGGCAGAATAAGTTCCACCGGCCGAGCAGGATACGCCAGAAAATCTGATAATCTGATTTCCAATGGATCCAGTTTCCATCACGGTCACTGACGCGTCGCGAAACTTCTCCGACTGCATAAACCGTGCGCGCTATCAGGGCACAAGCTTCATCCTGCAAAAGGGCGGCGTGCCCGTTGCCCGCATCGAGCCGGCACAAACGCTGCCCAGGAAAGGAAGCGAGCTGGCTGCTGCACTCAAACAGGCCGTTGAGGGCGTTCACGTCGGCGCGGAAGAGGCTACTTCATGGTTGCATGATTTGGAACAGGCGCGCGGATCTTTGCAACCGCAGGTGAGGCCGTGGCGTTTCTGATCGATGCAGACGTCATCATTCAGGCGGAGCGACGGGCGCTCGACCTTGAAGCATGGCTTCGCGCGCATCCCGACGACGAGATCAAACTCGCCGCGATTACTGTCGCTGAGTTGGGTCGCAGCGTGGAGCGCGCCAGCGGCGTCCACCGCGCCAAGCGGCAGAAATATCTCCAGGCAGTGATCTCCGTATTCGAAGTCGTTCCATACACAGAGAAAGCAGCGATCGAACATGCGCGGCTGTGGGCAGACGTTGATGCTGCGGGACAGAGGATGAGTCCGCATGACTTGATGCTCGCAGCAACCGCCAGAGAATCCGGCGCAACGATAATCACCTTCAACACGCGGCGTTTCGCAGGCTGTCCCGGGCTTGACGGTTCTCAAACCCTAGCGCAGAGAGGAGCCCAATGATCAAATCCTCGGTTTGTTTCGTCTGTGCCGCACTTCTCTGTGCCGTCTCCACCCGCGCACAGGAGCTCACGCCGGCGCCAGTGTCGATCCGCGTCGATCTCGCACAGCCCGTCGGAATCTACAAACCGATCTACAGTTGGTTCGGCTACGACGAGTCCAACTACACCACCATGAAGTATGGCAGGCAACTGCTCGGCGAATTGCACGATCTGAGCCCAGTTCCCGCAACGATTCGCGCGCATCATCTGCTGACTTCGGGCAACGGCGTGGCCGAACTCAAGTGGAGTTCCTCCAATGTCTTCAGCCTCGATGCGAACGGCAGTCCCGTTTACGATTTCACCATTACCGACGAGACATTCGACGCGTATCAAAAAGCCGGCGTGAGACCCATGGTAGAGCTGGGATTCATGCCGAAAGATCTCGCAGCCGCGGTTCCCGGCATCACCGAATATCAGCTCCACTATCCCAAGCCCACAATGGCCGGCGCATCCAATAATCCGCCCAAAGACTACAAATTGTGGGGCGAACTGGTGCGCAAGTTTACGCAGCACCTCGTTGATCGTTACGGCCGCCGCCAGGTGAGTACCTGGTACTTCGAAGTGTGGAACGAGCCGGACATTATCTACTGGCACGGCAAGCCGCAGGAGTACTTCAGGCTCTACGACTACGCTGTCGCAGGGGTGAGAGCCGCGCTGCCCGATGCAAAAGTCGGCGGACCGGCCAGCACCGGCCCGGCCAGCCCAAAATCGACCGCCTTCCTCGAGAGCTTTCTTGAGCACTGCTCGCGCGGCAAAAACGCCGCCGACGGGAAGCCGATCCCGCTCGACTTCATCTCCTTCCATCCCAAGGGCCACACCGCATTGGTCGAAGGTCACGTGCGCATGGGCATTTCGAATGAGCTCGAAGCCGCGCAAACTGGATTCCAGATCGTCGCCAAATTCCCGCGGTTCCGGAACCTGCCGATCATCCTGAGCGAGGCAGATCCGGAGGGTTGCGCAGCCTGCTCGGCCAAAGATAATCCAGCCAACGCGTACCGCAATGGTCCCCTCTACGCAAGCTATACAGCGACGGCAATCAAGGCGCTCTTCGAACTGCAAGACGAGGCGAAGGTCAACCTGATCGCCATGCTGTCCTGGACTTTCGAGTTTGAAAACAAGAATTACTTTGAGGGATTCCGAACACTCGCGACCAACGGGATTGACAAGCCCATCCTTAACCTCTTCCGTATGGCCGGCCTCATGTCCGGAGAGCGCGTCGCAACCACAAGCTCCGGCCAGGTTCCCCTTGGCGAACTTGTCAAGAACGGCGCGCGCCAAACTCCCGATATCGACGCGCTGGCGACAAGAGCCGACCGCAACGCGGCCGTCATGCTCTGGAACTATCAAGACGACGATGCACCCGGGCCAGATGCAGATGTTCAGGTCACCGTCAGCGGAATTCCGGCCGGCGTCCACAAAGTGCTGCTCGAGCACTACCGGATTGACGAAACACACAGTAATGCCTACACCGCGTGGACGAACATGGGCTCTCCGCAGTCGCCGACGCCCGAGCAGTACGCTCAGCTCAAGGCCGCTGGCCAATTGCAGCTCCTCACCTCTCCCGTCTGGCTCGACGTCGACGACGGAAAAGCCACAGTGGAAACGAACTTGCCCCGCCAGGCCGTCTCCCTTCTACGCCTCAATTGGTAGCCTCAGCGCGAGGGAAGGAGCGGGGGCCTTGAGGCACCTGAATACCGTCCTGCAATGCCGCCTTTAGGCCCGGAGAATGAACGCTACTCGAACAGGCGATTGCTTTGCGGCTGCCAGAGATTTATCCTTCATTTCTACTCTAGGGCGGCTCCGGTCGATCGGAAGGAGCCCGTCTTTTCTCGCTGAATTCGTTTCTTCAGCGCTGTTGTGGAGTTACCCCATGGCTGTTCAACCCGTCACTTCGAATCACAACGCGGCGCACGCTGTCCGATCCATCCCCGTCGTCCTGAATGGACGAACCCTCGAACCCAACCGCCAGATTCCGCTCAACCTGGATTGGGTTGAAGGCGTGCGCGTCAACACCAGCGCGGTCGAGCGGCGCGCGGCCACCCACGTTGCACGTCGGACCGTAAAGAAGGAAACGCAGGCTGCGTGGCTGCTGCGTGCCATCGCCTGCATGGACCTGACTACGCTGAGCGGCGATGACTCAGCCGACCGAGTGCGTCGCCTCTGCGCCAAGGCACGCAACCCGCTGCAACGCCACATTATCGAGGGCCTCGGAATCGAGGAGCTGCATCTCACCGTCGGCGCAGTATGCGTTTATCACGCCTTTGTCGAGACGGCCGTTAAGGCGCTGGAAGGCTCGGGCATCCCTGTCGCCGCCGTTTCGGCCGGATTTCCAGCCGGCCTTTCGCCGCTGGCCGAACGCGTTGAAGAGATCCACCGCAGCGTCGAAGCCGGCGCGCGGGAAATCGACATCGTCATCACACGCGCTCACGTATTCAACGGCGAGTGGCAAGCGCTCTACGACGAGGTGGCCGCATTCAAGGAAGCGTGCGGGCCGCACGCGCACCTCAAAGCGATTCTCGGCACTGGCGATCTGATGACCTTGCGTAACGTAGCCCGCGCAAGTTGGGTAGCCATGATGGCCGGCGCGGACTTCATCAAGACTTCGACCGGCAAAGAAACCGTCAACGCCACGCTGCCTGTTTCGCTCGTGATGGTCCGCTGCATCCGCGATTACGCCGAGCGCACGGGCAGCGCCGTTGGATTCAAGCCGGCGGGCGGCATTCGCACGGCCAAGCAGGCGACAGACTGGCTTGCGTTGATGAAGGACGAACTCGGCCGGCCGTGGCTCGAGCCGTCACTCTTTCGGTTCGGCGCCAGCGGAATGTTGGGCGATATCGAGCGCCAATTGGAGCATCATTTAACTGGGCGTTATTCGGCCACGTACCGTCATCCCATCGCGTAGAAGTCTCGCTGAGGGCAACAAGGAGACGCTGTGAGCATTGCGGAAAAGTTCTACACCATGGAGTACGGCGCTGCGCCGGAGGATCCGAAAGAAGCCAACCAGTGGCTTGATCGGCACCACCGCCGGTTTCAAGAGTTTATCGGCGGCGCGTGGGTTCCGCCCGCAAGCGGCGAGTACCAGACCACCAGCGATCCCTCCACCGGCGAAGTTCTCGCCGACGTCGCCAAGGGCAACACCGACGACGTTGAAGCTGCCGTCTCCGCAGCCCGCAAGGCTCTCCCCGCTTGGCAAGCCCTCAGCGGTCACGAGCGCGCGCGCTATCTCTATGCGCTCGCCCGCCAGGTGCAGAAACATTCGCGCCGTCTCGCCGTTCTCGAGACGATGGACAACGGCAAGCCCATCCGCGAGAGCCGCGACATCGACATTCCTCTCGTCGCCCGCCACTTTTATCATCACGCCGGCTGGGCACAGCTTCTTGAATCCGAATTTCCCAACTATCAGGCCTGCGGCGTCGTCGGCCAAATTATTCCGTGGAACTTTCCGCTGCTGATGTTCGCTTGGAAAGTAGCGCCGGCGCTGGCCGCCGGCAACACGGTCGTCATCAAGCCGGCGAAATACACTCCGCTCACCGCGCTCGCCTTCGCTGAACTCGCGATGGAAGTCGGGCTGCCTCCCGGCGTGCTGAACGTGCTTACCTGCGACGCCAAGACCGGCCAGGCGCTCATCGAACATCCCGGCATCGACAAGGTCGCGTTCACGGGCTCGACTGAAGTAGGTAGGGTCATTCGAAAAGCCACGGCCAACTCAACGAAAAAACTCTCGCTCGAGCTTGGCGGCAAATCGCCATTCGTCGTGTTTGATGACGCCGATCTCGACTCGGCGGTCGAAGGCCTGGTCGACGCCATCTGGTTCAATCAGGGCCAGGTTTGCTGTGCAGGCTCGCGCCTTCTGGTGCAGGAGCGCGTGGCCGAGACCCTCTATACAAAAGTCCGCGCGCGCATGGAATCCTTGCGCGTGGGCCCGCCGCTCGATAAAGCCATCGATATTGGCGCCATCGTCTCGCCGGTGCAGCTTGAATCCATCCGCAAGATGGTCGATGCAGGCGTGGCTGAAGGCGCGCGCTGTTGGCAGCCGAGCAATCCGATGCCCGAGAAGGGCTGCTTCTTCCCGCCGACGCTGCTAACTGACGTTCATCCCGGCTCGACCGTCGTCCAGGAAGAAATCTTCGGCCCGGTTCTCGTTGCCATGACCTTCCGCACCCCGGCCGAAGCGGCGGAGCTGGCCAACAACACAATCTATGGTCTTGCCGCGAGCGTCTGGAGCGAAAATATCAACGTGGCGCTCGACCTCGCCTCGCAAGTAAAGGCTGGTGTGGTCTGGGTCAACTGCACCAACCAATTCGACGCGGCCTGCGGTTTCGGCGGCTATCGCGAGTCCGGTTATGGACGCGAAGGCGGACGCGAGGGCATGCTCGAATACCTCACGCCGAAGTGGCTGCACTCTTTGCCAGCCGCATCAGCCAAAGCTGCGAAGATTGATGCGCCCGACGAAGAGGAAGGTTTCACACCCGCGGACGGACCTATCGACCGGACCGTCAAGCAGTACATCGCTGGCAAGCAGGCCCGTCCTGATTCCGGCTACTCGTTCCCGGTTTTTGGCCGCGACGGCGCGCTGCTGGGAGAAGCGCCGCTCGGCAATCGCAAAGACATTCGCAACGCGGTCGAAGCCGCGCGCAACGCTTCCAGCTGGGCCAGGACTTCAGCCCACAATCGCGCCCAGATCCTCTACTTTCTCGCCGAAAACATGATCCAGCGCCGCGACGAGATCGCGCAGCGCCTCGCCCGCGCGGTGCCTGAAGACCAGGCTGCCGTCGAAGTCGATCTCTCCGTCGAGCGCATCTTCAATTATGCCGCGTGGGCCGACAAATACGATGGCCTGGTCCACAATCCCCCCGGCCGCAATATCGCCATCGCCATGAACGAGGCCGTCGGCGCTATCGGAATTCTTGCACCATCAGAAGCACCCCTTTTGGGCCTGCTCTCGCTTGTGCTTCCGGCCATCGCCGTCGGCAACACTGTGGTCGCCGTCCCCTCGGAACGCTATCCGCTCATCATCGGCGACATTTACCAATTACTCGACACCAGCGATGTGCCCGCCGGCGTTGTCAATCTCGTAGCCGGCCGTCCAGCCGAGTTGCTCAAAACCCTCGCCGAGCACGACGGCATCGAGGCCATCTGGTGTTTCCGCTCGAATGAAGAAGCCGACTTCGCGCGCGCCGCCTCCATTGGGAACATGAAGCAGGTCTGGACCAACGATGGCCACGAGTACGACTGGTTCAATCCCGCGCAGGCCGAGGGCCGCTGGTTCCTGCAGCATGCAACGCAAGTGAAGAACATCTGGGTGCCGTACGGCGAATAGAGACAAGTGCCCGCTCGATCCGCCGCGCACCCACTCGAACGCCGGAAAGATTAGTTCTTCGGCTTCTTCTCTTCGCCTCGTCCCGGATTGCTGGCGTGCACAAGTTCAGGCGTTGAAACAGCTCCGAGCTTCATCTTTTGTTGCTCGGTTTCAATGCGATGGTAGCGATGGAAGGGTGGCAGCGTTACAGGCTGACCGGTTTCGAGCGCCTTAAGAATCCCTTCCAGCACTCTCACGTCCGCATAGCCTTCTTCCCCATCCGGCTCAGGCCTCTCGCCGCTTAGAATGCAATCGGAAAAGTACTTCATCTCGCCGCCAAAGTGGTCAGTGTTCTTGAACGACTGCTCTTCCGTTTTGTCGCCAATCGTCATCCTTTGCTGAAGCCCTTTGCCGAAGGTGTACGAAGGATTCATCTCCAGCACTCCCTCAGTTCCCACCACGACAAACGAATTCGTTGCATTGCCAAAATACGAAAGATTGAACTGCGCAAGCCTGTTTTCCGGGAAGCGCAGCGTCACTGCGACCGTATCAAAGAAATCCTGCTTGAATCCCGAATCCGGATGCTTGACCCCGACCGCGGATGCGACCTCCAGGGGCTCATCTTCAAAAATGTAGCGAGCCGCGTTCACCGGATACGGGCCCATATCGAGAACCGGCCCGGCCAACTCGCCATTTTGCGCGCGATGGTTCGACGGGTCGACGAGTTGGCTGAACGTCGAGGAAAACAAGACCAGCTCTCCAAGCGCTCCCGAGCGCACCTTTTCGATTGTGTCCAATGTTCCCGGCTCAAAATGCAACCGGTACGCAACCATGAGTTTGGCGACTGATGCATGCTCAGCGTCCAGAATCTGCTGGCACTTCTCCGTCGAGACTTCGAGAGGCTTTTCCACCAGCACGTGAATCCCTGCTTTCAACGCGGGAAGAATGAACTCGGCGTGTCTCCAATTGGGAGTGGCAAGGTAAATCGCATCAAACGCGCCGGAATGCACCGCAGCTTCAAACTGCTCATAACTGAACAAAGCGGAGACTCCATATTTGCGACCCAGCTCGCTCGCCTTCGTTTGGTCAGATGTAATAAGAGCGGTAATCTCGGAGTTCCCGGTGTGCTCGACACCGGGCATCATATCTTCCTGAGCAATGTCGCCCAGACCAACAATCGCATACCGGACTTTTCGTTCTGGTTCGACTCCGAGCATTTCTTTGATTCCCATAGTTCCATCTCCTGTATGTATTTAAGTGCCGCGTTATTTCTATAAGCCGAGCCTCAGATACGGATAAGCGCAATGCCCGATTCCGGATCGACCTTCTTTTCCAGGTGCAGCGGATTCTCTGTGATGACCAGTTCGCACGTTGGTCGAACGGTTGCGCTCAACAGGTGCCCGCCATGAGCAGTCCCGTCCGATCGGCCTACAACAAGGTGGGCGTGAACCTGTGGCTCGTCGTCTTTGAGCGCAATGTCGCCAATCAGCGAGAGCAGTTCAACCTGTTCGTCCGGCTTGACCGCGATCTGGTACTTCTTCGTCTCCCAGTTGAACCAGCCAAGTTCCACATGGCTTAACGCGCCGATCGCCTTAAAACTGCTTCCCGCCAGGTGCGCGGTGTTCGCGAACTGCTTGAGAGACGAGAGGATCTCTTCGCCAGTATCGAGAATGACGACGTAGGTTTTAGGAACATCGGCAACCTGCTTGGAGCGCATCGCGCCCTCCTCCACCCTCGGATGCAAGAGATGAGGGGCAGGTTGACCTATCACGCCTCAGGCGGTCTTTTGCTCGCCGTTTCCGTGCTGAAAACTCCCGCGGGCAGGATATTCTGATCTTCGGAGAATAGCCTGCGAACCCGAGCCCCCCGGGCCTCAATGTTGGATCGGAAGAAAACAGACATACACAGAACGCGAGCGTGAAGCTCGAAGCATATTTGCAAGCTTCCGGAAAGGCAAAATGAATACCCCAGTGGATGCACAGGAATTTCTGAAAACCGCGCGGCCCACCGGCCCGGAAAACAAACCCCGATCAATTTCGGAGGCCGGTGTGCGAGAAACGGTTCTCGAAGATATCGCATTAAAGACTCTTTATCTCTCGGGTCCGTTTTCAGTTCTTGAACTGTCCCAAAGGACTCGGCTCAGCTACGGAATAGCAGAAGAACTTTTTCGCCGGCTTCGCGCAAAGCTACTCGTCGAAGTCACTGGAATGAGCGCCACCGTTGCCAATATTGCCATCACATCTCAAGGCAGAGCGCGGGCGTTGGAGCTGCTATCGCAGAGCCACTATGCGGGAGCTGCGCCTGTCACGCTGGCCAGCTATGTTGACCAAGTTCGCAAGCAGAGCGTCCGCAATGTGAAAGTTCACCGAAAGAATGTCGAGGAGGCCTTCGCGCATCTGGTCATGGACAGCCAAACCCTGGCGCAGTTCGGAGCAGCAATCAACTCCGGTGCGGGGGTCTTCCTCTATGGTCCACCGGGTGTTGGAAAAACCGCCGCCGCCGAGGCCTTGTCGCGCGTGCTCGCTAAGGATGGGGTGTGGATTCCCTATGCACTGGAGGTCGATGGCCAGATTATTACTGTCTATGATCCAGCGATTCATAAGCGGATAGAGGAACCGGAATCTGAGAATCGGGACGGGCGTTGGGTGCGCTGCCATCGGCCCTCGGTTACTGTCGGTGGAGAGTTGACCATCGAAATGCTGGACCTGCAATTCAATCCGATTTCAAAATGCTATGACGGGCCACCGCAGATGAAAGCCAACAATGGGGTCCTGATCCTCGATGATTTCGGGCGGCAGCGAATTCCTCCTGACGAGTTGCTGAATCGCTGGGTGGTTCCTCTTGATCGTGGGATCGAGTTTCTGACTCTGATCGGCGGAATGAAGATTGAGATCCCCTTTGAAATGCTCGTCGTCTTCGCGTCGAACATAGATCCCGCCAAGGTGATGGATCCCGCGTTCTTGCGCAGGATCCAGACGAAAATCAGGCTTGGTGCAATTTCGGACGAGCAGTTTTGCGAAATATTCCGCCGCCTTGCCGGCAAACATGGCCTCGAAGTCGACGGGGACTTGCTCAATGAACTGATCGTCATCATTCGCGACACGATGCATCAGGAGCTGCGTGCGTGCTATCCCCGCGACATCGTGAACCAGGTCTTGTGGGCCGCTCAATACGAAGACCGGCCGCCGCAAATCGATCGTGCTGCCTTGATGCGCGCCATTGATGCCTATTTTCTGCCAAAGCCCTGAGTGGGCGGGGACGGGATGCGGTGCGGAGCCACAGTCACTTCCCGATGCAGAAAGTCGAGAAGATCAGATTCAGGATGTCGTCGGATGTTGTTTGCCCGGTGAGCGAATCGAGAGCCCACAGCGCGCGATAGAGATCCAGCAGAATCATCTCGTGAGGAATCGCGCCGGCATTCGCCTTGGCGGCGTCGGCCAGAGCCGAAATCGCTGTCGTGACGGCCTGGTGCTGGCGAAGGTTGGTCAGCATTCCCGGCTCCGCTGCTGCGCCGCCGGTGGCGAGCGACAGGACTTGGTCGCGCAGCGCGGCGATGCCCTCGCCCGTAACTGCGGAAGTTGAAAGTGCAACGAGCCCTGTGAGTGCGGACTGGCCGCCTGCGGCGGGCTTCGATTGATTCGCAAGCAGATCACACTTATTCAGCGCAACAATCGCCGGCCGGCCTTCGACCGCAGCGAGCAATCGATGGTCTTCATCGTTCAGCGGCTGGGTCGCGTCCAGAACGATCAGCACCAGCGCTGCATCGGCAAGCGCTTCGTGGCTGCGGCGAATGCCAAGTCGCTCGGCTTCTTCCAGAAGTTGGCCCGCGCCTTCACGGAAGCCCGCTGTGTCTACGAGCTCAATCGGGATGCCGCCGATGGAGATGCGTTCGCTGACCAGGTCACGCGTAGTACCGGGCGACGCCGTAACGATGGCACGGTCGCGCTCGACGAGACGATTGAAAAGCGAGCTTTTGCCAACGTTGGGCCTGCCAACAATCGCCATCGTCAAGCCGTCGTGGACGATTCGGCCGCGCGCGAATGAGGCCTCAAGAGCAACGAGCGGAGGCACAATCTGCTCGATGCGCCGCGCGATCTCGGCTTGCGGCGTCACGTCAATGTCGTCTTCGGCAAAGTCGATGCCGGCTTCGAGCATCGCGATCAGTTCCACGAGAGATTGCTTGGCTGGCGCAGCCCGCCGGCTCAGCGCGCCGCCCATCTGACTGGCGGCCTGCCGCGCCTGCGTGAGGGTCTGCGCATCGATTAGGTCGCGGACCGCTTCGGCTTGCGTCAAATCAAGTCGTCCTGCCAGAAAAGCGCGTTGGGTAAATTCGCCGGGCTCGGCCACGCGCGCCCCCAGCTCCAATGCGCGTCGAAGAAGGATCTCCAGCACCACCGGCGAACCGTGCGCCGCAATCTCAATCAAATCTTCCGCCGTGTAAGAATTTGGCGCGGCGAAGAAAGTCACCAGGGCTTCATCAATGCGCGGTCCATCCGCGTCTGCCGGATCCAGAACATCTGCCAATCGCGCATGAGCATGCTCCAGGGGTTGATGCGGGCGCACAAGTTCAGCCGCGATCGGCGCGGCTTGCGGTCCGCTCAGGCGCACAATTCCAATGCCGCCCCGACCGGGTGGCGTGGAGATAGCGGCGATGGTGTCCGTTGCAGTGTCAGATGCGGCCATGGGCTGCACTCAGTGTAGTGTTCCGTGCGTTGGGATGTATCGCAACTCGGGGACCCGGCCGGATACCGCCCTCACCGATACCTTTTCGGTTCGCGCATGAAGATTCCCCGCCTGAGATTGCAGATGTATGTGGCTTGTGCCCCGAAATCCGGCTTAAACTTTAGCCGGGAACAGCAGGATTGCCTTGAGGTGAAGCGATGAAAACTGCGCGACTGGCCACGCTCAAGTTCTTCGCGCTGCTGTTTCTCTTGCCCGGCCTGGCTGGCCTTATCGTCTCCGCGATGATCTCCACGCATTACCTCGACACCATGCCCAGGTGGCCCGCGCCGGAGGTCAACCGCGTTGTGCCGCGCGGCATTCATGGAACCACGGTCTATCAAACTCCTGCCGAGGACCGCGATCTGAACCTGATTGAAGGCGCTTCTGTCGGGGTCTTCCTGGTTGGACTCGCACTTGGCGTTGTTTATCTGGAACAGTGGGGGGCATTGCAAAGCCGCATGGCGCAGGAAGAATCCGACTTGGCTGAGAATTCCTGATAGGAATCAGCTGAATCCGCAGCGCTCTATTCGCGATCTTCTACAATAAACCGATGCCGGAACTGCCTGAGGTTGAGACGATTGCGCGCGGCGTTGACAAGCGCATTCGCGGCGATCGCGTTGTTCAGGTCTGGTTCAGCCGTCGGCCTCAAACCTTCAAAACTTCACGGGCGCGCCAAGCCAAAGGGCTCTCGGGTCGCACCATTCTGGCTGTTCACCGCACCGGAAAACACATCGTCTTTGAATTAAGTCCATTGCCGTCCGCGCCCGAAGCGCACGAGCTCGAAGCGCGCAGGCCTTGCGCGCAATGGATCGTGCATCTTGGCATGACGGGACGGCTGCTGGTCACTTCCCCTGAATGTCCCGTCGCGACCCATACCCACGCGCGCCTTTTCCTCGAAAGTGGCTGCGAGCTGCGGTTCGTCGATCCGCGAAGATTTGGGCGACTCGAATTCCGGGATCTCCATCGCGAGACCCCGTTCGGCGCACCAGGCGATGAGCCGCTCACCATTGGCGAGCGCGAATTCGCCGCGCTCTTTCGTGGCCGCCGCTTACCGATCAAGGCAGCGCTGCTCAACCAAACTCTTCTTGCAGGCGTCGGCAATATCTACGCTGACGAAAGCCTGTTTCAGGCCGGCATTCGCCCGCGGCGGCGCGCCAACCGGTTGACGCGTCTGGAGCTTGATCGGCTCCGGCTTGCGTTGCGCGAAATCCTCACCCATGCCGTCCGGTTAGGCGGCTCGTCAGTCTCCGACTACGTGGACGCAGATGGCGAGCGCGGTTTTTTTCAGCTTGAACACTGTGTTTATCAGCGCACCGGCGAGCCCTGCCGCCGCTGCCAAACGCCCATTCGCCGGGTGATAGTCGCCGGCCGCGGAACTCATTATTGCCCGGTGTGCCAGCGCTGATCGATTCCGACGGGTGAGCGCCCTCACCCCGCTCTATGTTTTTTTGAAGGATTTTCGCCCTGCAACTTCCAGATTCCAGACAAGACCGCGCCAGCGAGCGGCCTAAATGATTGCAAAGAAAGAACGTTGTGAACGGTACAACGATTGCTAGTCTATCAGTGCCAGTGATGGGTGGGCCGCTTAAAAAGCGAGCCCACGATTGACACGGGTACCCGGCAGAGCAACCGCCGACGAGCGGCCCTCAAAAAGAGGATGAGCCGGCCGGGGAGCCCGAAAACGGAGCGGAGCCATCAGCCCGCTCATCAACATGCTGGGAGGCCAGTGACCAGCGCAGGGTTCCGGTACCACTGCTGAAACGCCACTCTCAAAGGAGTGGCGTTTCGCGCTTCTGGGCTGCTTTTGGGTCACTGATCCGCCGAACCTGAAGTTCACAACGCTTATTACTTAGGGCGGTTCCTCCCCCGACCCCCTCTTGCCAGAGGGGGACCTTCCCTGTACTATCGGAGTTGCCTATCAAGCGGCTGACGCAGGCCACCCGGGTATGGGTAGAGCAAGCTCGCCGCGGAGCAAGCAAATCATCGTCCGACAGTTCTGATTGCTATCAAGCTGCGCGCGATGAAGGCTCACATAGGAAAGGGCATTCTCCGAGAAAAGCAGAAGCTGCGCCGGCAAGTTCCGGCGGTCGGATGGAGTTGATTGACGACTCCCGCGTATGAAGCAGCAATCGCATTCTCTAAGACGCTCAAGGGGTTGAACTACAGAATCTGAGGCGCGGGGCCAGCTTGAGGACCATTCGCGCAGCATTTCGTCGCTCCTCAGTCGAGTCTCTTGTTCCTCATGGAGGAAAAGACCTCGCGGCGAAGGAAACGTCCGCACCGGTTTAAGCATTGAGCTACGGAGTGACTTGCCCGCGCCACATTCCGGGGAACCCGGAGAGCATTTGCGCACGGTCATGGAACGGCTCAGCCAGGAATAAAACGCGCAATTCAATACAACAGAAAGCAAAGTACCAGGAAGCATACGCATTATGACAACAGAACCGACGCAGCCCCAGTCTGAACAGGGGCCTTCTCCTGACAACGGTCAGGTGCAGTCGCATGGGCATCGGCGCCGCCGCCGCCGCCGCAAGAATAAATCCAGCCAGCAGGCTGGGGCGCAAGCTCAACAGCCGCAGGGACAGGCGCAGGAATCGCCTCAGACGCAGGCGCCGCATTCATCGCATCCTGCGCACCCGGCGCAGCACCGGCCTGCCCACCAGCACCAGGGCCGCAAGAAGAAGAAATTCTTCCAGAAAGGCTCGGCTCCTCCCGCGCAGCCCGGCAATAGCATCTCAGGCCCGCAGCAAGGCAAGCGCAGAGGAAGGCAGAAGGGCCCTCGCGCATTTGTCGGCCCCATGGACCACAGTTACCGTGTGGCGAACGGCAATGTCGCCGACGGTCCGCCATCCACCATCCCCACATCGGGCAACGGTCATAGCAGCGGGTATTATCCCGACGTTTATGCGGCGCTGCCTCCTGCGACCATCCGCGAGGACGCCCCAACGCGCATCTTCTGCTTCATTGAGGATCTCTTTTTCCTGGCCAAGATCCAGGAGACGGCGCGCAAACTGGGCGTGAAGGTGGAGTTTGTGAAGGGCGAGAACAAGGACGCGATCGCGCGCATCTACGAGTCGCCGGAAAACGAAAGGCCCGCGCTTCTGGTCTTCGACCTGAACAACCTGAACGCCAAGCCCATGACGCTCATTCCCAAATTCAAGTCCAAATTCAAGAAAGCCGTCTCCATCATCGGCTTCCTGAATCATCTGCAGGGCGATCTAAAGATGAAAGCCGTCGAGGCAGGATGCGATTCGGTCATGCCGCGCTCAGCCTTCTCGCAGAGCCTGCCCATTCTTCTCCGCCGCTACGGAGTGGAAGAGGAAGAGGAAGTCTCTCAGCAGCCAGCGTTCTAAACTCAGGGACCAAGGGAACAAAGGAACGAAAAGGGCGCGCCGATTCTGGCGCGCCTCTTTTTGTTCTCTGCTCCCTGTTCTCTATTCCCTGTCTCTCTAGCCTGGCGGCCACGTCATCTGCCGGCCGCCCATCACGTGCAAGTGAAGATGGTCCACGGTCTGGCCGCCATCCTCGCCGGAGTTGACGACGACGCGGTATCCATTTGCCAGACCCCTCTGGCGCGCAATCTCCGCCGCAACCCACATCAGGTGCCCCAGCAGCGGGCGATGCTCATCGACCGCCTCCGCCAGCGAGCCAACGTGTTCGCGCGGAATCACCAGCACGTGCACGGGCGCCTTGGGGTTGATATCGGCGAACGCGTAAACCAGGTCGTCCTGATACACGGGCGCAGAGGTAATTTCGCCGGACGCAATCTTGCAGAAGAGGCAACTCATGGCGTGTCCAGTTTACATGGAGTTTGCGCCAACAAAGTCCGAGTTCCGCTTACAATGGCGCCATGAGTACTTCCCCTCCATTCCGCATCGTTCACACGGTCTGTTCGCACGACTGCCCCGACTCGTGTGCGGTGTTGGTGACCGTGAATGAGGAAGGCCGCGCGGTGAAAGTCGAGGGCGATCCCTCCCAACCCGTCACGCGTGGATTTCTCTGCGGCAAGGTGGCCAAGTATCTCGATCGCGTCTACGCGCCGGACCGGCTTCTCTACCCGCTGCGCAGGAAATCCGGCGTCGCAAAAGGGCAGCTGAAACGTGGAACCGAGCACGACTCCTTCGAGCGCGTCAGCTGGGATGAAGCACTTGACGCAATCGCCGCACGGCTCAAGGAGATCGCCGATCGCCATGGCCCCGAGTCGATTCTGCCCTACAGCTACGCCGGGACCATCGGCGTGCTCGGCTTCGGATCGATGGATCGCCGCTTCTTTCACCGCATGGGCGCGAGCCAGCTCGACCGCACCATTTGCTCCGAGGCGGGCGGGCAAGCGTGGAACCTCGTCTACGGCAGGAAGTATGGCACGCCGACAGAAGATGTGCGCCTGGCGAAGCTGATCCTCGCGTGGGGCGCGAACATCCACGGCAACAACATTCACCTGTGGCCTTTCGTTGAGGAGGCTCGGCATAACGGAGCGCGGTTGATCGTGATCGATCCCTATCGCACGCGCACGGCGGCCGTGGCCGACTGGCACATTGCCATCCGTCCCGGCACAGATGCGGCGCTCGCACTGGGCATGATGCACGTAATCCTGAATGAGGGTCTCGAAGACCGTGCATACATAGCCGAAATGACGCACGGATTTGAACAGTTGGCGGAACGCGCGCGCGAGTACACGCCGGAGCGCGTGGCCGCGTGGACGGGCATGACCGCTGCCGAGATCGAACAGCTTGCTCGCGAGTACGCGACGACGCGTCCTGCGATGCTGCGGCTGAACTACGGTGTGCAGCGAAGCCAGAACGGCGGCACTGCAGTGCGTGCCATCGCCATGCTGCCTGCCCTCACCGGGGCGTGGAAGCATCGCGGCGGCGGCGGACAGCTTTCGACTTCGGGCGCGTTCCAGTGGGACAAGAAGGCTCTCGAACGGCCCGATCTTGCGCTGGCTTCGCCCATCGGACGGCTGGCGCGCGTGGTCAACATGTCGGAGCTTGGCCGCGCATTGACCGAGCTTGGCTCACGCGCCGAAGATGGACCCGCGGTGCACGCACTTTTTGTCTACAACTCGAATCCCGGCGCAATAGCGCCCAACCACAACGCGGTCTGTCGCGGACTGATGCGCGACGACCTCTTTACCGTCGTTCATGAGCAGTTTTTTACCGACACCACCGACTACGCCGACTACATCCTTCCAGCCACGACGTTTCTTGAGCACACGGATGTGCAGGGCGCATACGGCCACTACTTCGTGCAGCTTTCAAAACAGGCCATCGAACCTCCCGGCGAAGCGCGGCCGAACGTGTGGCTCTTTGGCCAGCTTGCCCAGCGCATGGGCTTCACGGAATCTTGCTTCCGCGATACGCCGGAAGAAATGATCCGTCAGGCGCTTGCCATCGGCGAAGACGGCCACTCAAAGAACGCGAACATGGAACACATCACCTTCGAAGATTTGGAACGCGAAGGGCACGTTCCGCTCGCGTTTTACTCCGATCCCGACAAGCGGCCGTTTCTGCCGTACACATCCGGCTCAGTGTCTACTCCGTCCGGCAAAATCGAGTTTTTCTCGGAGACCTTAGCAGCTTCGGGCGCGGACGGCCTTCCGAGTTTTGTTCCGCCGGTCGAGTCGCGATGGGGCGAAGCGGCCAGGAAATATCCGCTGGAACTGCTCGCGCGAAAAAACGACAACTACATGAACTCGACGTTCGCGAATCTGCCCGGCCACCGCAAGATGGAAGCCCGGACCAATCAGCGCATCGAAATGCACCCGGCCGACGCGGCCTCACGCGGCGTTGTGGACGGCGAGCGCGTCCGCGTCTTCAATGACCGCGGCTCCCTTGAACTCACGGCCATGCTGAACGTGAGCCTGCCAGCCGGCGTGGTGGCCGCGCGGCTCGACTGGGCTAAGCTGCATCAGGACGGCGCGAACATCAACACCTTGACCAGCGAGCGGCTCACCGACATCGGTGGCGGCGCGACGTTTTATTCCACGCTCGTGGAAGTGGCGAAGCTTTAGCCTGCATGGGGGTACCCCCACCCCCCGCGGTGTTTCCGGCAAATTACTCATTCAAAAGCGGTTGCCGAAGTGGTTCCGGAGCAAGTACCGTCTTTTCAGGAACTTGAATCTCAACTTCCTCTAAAGACGCGATTTACAAGACCGCCGCTCTGGCCGTGCGGCCGGGCGCGGCCCGTTTCTGAAATTCTGAGATCAGGATAGCGAAGTGGGGGCAAATTACCGGCAAACTTGAGAGAAAAAAGTGAACGAGTGAAGAGTGTGAATAAGTGAAACAGAACGAGCGAGTTGGCGGAGCCGGGATGGGCTGGATCAGCAGGGAGGGGGCTTGACAGCTCGTTGGGGGCGGGCCCGTCTGGTGAGGCAGTTTGGAGTTTGGCAGCTTGCCGTGGGCTGACCGGACGCGAAGACCGATCAACGCTTGCGTGCGCGCTCGCGCTGCAATTCGCGGTAGACCTCGCTCTTTGAAAGGCCCAGTTCGCGCGCCAGGCGCTTGAGGGCTTCCTTTTCGTCGATTCCGGCTTCCGAGATCAGATGCGCGACGCGGGTCGCGATCGATTCGCGCGCATTGGGTGCGCCGGATCTTCCTGCCGGCGACGTGGACGGAACGGGAAGCTCAATGAGCAATGTGATTTCGCCGCGGATGCGATCGCGGCCGGCGAGCTCGCGATGAACTTCGGAAACAGACCCGCGCAGAAACTCTTCGTGAATCTTGGTGAGCTCGCGGGCCACCACTGCGTGGAGCAGCCCTCCCCAGATTGACTCGATATCAGAAAGCGTATCGAGAATGCGATGCGGCGCTTCGTAGAAGATCAGGGTGCGTGGGGTCTCGCACGTCTGCGCAGCAAGGTTTTCGAGTTTGGTGCGGCGCGCTCCGGCTTTCTCCGGCAGAAATCCGAGAAACTCGAATTCGTCGGCGGGCAGTCCGGATGCGATGAGTGCGCTGACGGCAGCATTGGCGCCCGGAATGGGAAAGACGGGAACGCCCGCTGCGATAGCCTCGCGTACCAGCCAGGAGCCGGGATCGCTTACGCCGGGCGTTCCCGCATCCGACACGAGCGCAATCGCGCTCTGCGCTTTCAGGTCTTGGATGAGTTCCGTGGCTCGGGAGTGTTCATTGTGCTCATGGCAACTGACGGTTTTTTTCTCGATTTGGAAATGATTGAGAAGCTTTTGGGTCTGGCGAGTGTCTTCGCAGGCGATGCGGTCGACGGCGCGCAGAACTTCAAGCGCGCGCAGCGTGATGTCGCCAAGGTTGCCGATGGGAGTGGCGACGAGGTAGAGGCCGGGTGCGAGAGGTTCCATGCTGAGAGTAAGTTTACGTCGTGGTTTCCGGTCGTTGATCGAAGGGCGGATTGGAAGGCGCGGGCGAGGACGGGTTGCCTCTGCGAGATTCCAAGTTCGTTTGGATTCGCTCCCTGCGTTGGGGTTCTTTCGCCCCTACGGGGCTGAATCATTTTTATTGGGCGCTTTCCCCGGGTTCCGTTCGCTCGCCGCGGCGAGCTTTCTCCACCCGGGGCTAATGTCATCGCCCCCTACGGGGGCGGCAAGCGGGAAGTTTTCGGTCGTGCTCTTGGTTAGTGCAGAGGGCAGAATTGTTGTGGACTGCAGATGGGTTTATGTTCGTGCTACCCCACCCTAGCAAAGCTAGGATGGGGCACCCCATTTCCGCGGCGGGTAAAGATTGCGAAGAACGACCGCCGTTCGACTCGTTCGCCGAGGGCGAACTCGCTCAGGGCAGGCTTTTGGTCGCCAGGGCGTCCTGAGGATGACACAAAATGTGGGTTTAAGTTTGTGCTGTCCCACCCTAAACGCGAAAAACGCGTTTAGGACGGGGCACCCCACGTTCGTGGTGAGTCAGAGTCGGGAAAAGCAACCGCAGATCCTTCGACTCATTTTGGCGCAAAAACGCGCCAAAATTCGCTCAGGATGACACCTTATTTGTAGAACGAAATTCGTTGCGCGAACATCGGACTTGCGGCTCGTTACGCGACCTTCAACTCGCGGCGCTGGCCGGTGATTAATCGTTGGCTTCCTGGCGTTCGATGCGACGCTGCTCGGCGAGCAAAGACATCGAGCTCATCAGATTCTGCACGCTGACGATGCCGACGACCTTCCCGCTCTCGGTAATGGGAATGAGCGCGAGACCGTGGCCTGCGGTAAGCCGGCGAATCGTTGTGCCCAAAGTGTCCTCGGGCCGCGCCACCTGGAACGCGCGCGACATGACGGATTGAACATAGCCGTTGCCGTCGTTGCGCAACGCCTCGAGAATGCGCTGGCGCGAGACGATGCCGACGAGTTGCGGCCCACGCACCACCGGAAAGTCCTCTTGTAGCGAATGCACACAGCGGTAAAGCGCGTCGGCCAGCGTGTCAGAGGGCGAGAGCGTGGCGAAGTCGGTGAGCATCACCTCGCGCATGCGCACGGTGTCAACGACCGATTGGAAGAAGACGCCCTGATCTTCGATCTGCGCGCCAATCATGATGAAGAAGCCGGCGAGAATAAGCCAGGGCTCCTGCGCCCACATTCCGCCGAGAATGGCGGCGAGGGCGAGCACCTGTCCAAGGCCGGATACGGCGCGGCTGGCGGGAGCAGAACCGTGTGTCCGCGAGAAATGGTTGCGGATGAGGCGGCCACAGTCGAGAGGATAGGCGGGGAAGAAATGCAAAATACCCAACGACGCCTGCATCCAGACCAGCGAGCGCAGCAGGTGGCCGGCGGTGATGAAAGGATGCTGGAAGAGCTGTACGTTGCCGCTTGCGCCGAGGATGATGCCGGCGGCGGTGAGCGCCGCGCCGATATTCGCGAGAGGACCGGCCAGCGCCAGAATAAACTGGCCGCTGCCTTGGCTGGCGATCTCCTGGCTCTCGGGAGTGGCATAGGCGAACAGGCCACCGATGGGCAGCAGCAGGATGGCGCGCAAGCGCAGACCCAGCCACGCCGCAACCACCAGGCGCGCGGTTTCACGCACGGCCACGGCCGCTACCAGAAGAAGAAAGAGCGCCAGCGCGCGAGGCCAGCCGTCAGCGCCGCTGATCACGAAAAGCACCAGGACGAGCAGAGGGAAGAAGATGTGGACGCGCATCTCCACGCCAAACCATCGCCCTAGCGGAATGGACCAGCCGCGCATAGAACGATTGTAGAGCGAAGGCCACCCCAACGGCGTGGACCTGCCGTTGGGGGCCCGGTCGTGGGGAGGGAAAGCAGCTATCGGCAGTCAGCCTTCGGCTTTCAGCTTTTTGAGTGGGTAAGTTTGGAGAAGCTCTTTCTCAGGGCCTAAAGGCCCAAGGTAATTCGGGCGCCTTTTGCGGCGCGACTAAAGTCGTGCCCTGATACAAGGCCCGTTTTGGATCATCCGCTTAGGTGCGCTTCCGATATGCTGGTTGGCGATGCGCATCATCGCTGGAACGTATCGCTCGCGCACGCTCGCTGCTCCGCCGGGAATGAGCACACGGCCCACCAGCGACCGGCTGCGCGAAACGCTCTTCAACGTGCTCGCGCCGCGGATTGAAGGTGCGACTTTCCTGGATCTCTATGCGGGCTCGGGCGCCGTGGGGCTGGAGGCGCTGAGCCGCGGAGCCCAGCGCGTGACGTTTGTCGAGCGTGCGCCGGCGGCTCTGAAGGTTCTTGAGGCCAACCTGGCGCGGCTTGGAATCAGCGAGGGCGTGAGCATTCAAAGGGAAAGCGTGGGCGTGTATCTACGTGGAGTCGCGAGCTCCAATCCAATGCTGAAAAAAAGTCCAATACCAGAAAAAAATCCAAGACAGGAGGGGCACTCAGTGCTGTTTCTGGATCCTCCGTATGACGCGGCCGAGGAATATGCGATTGCGCTTGGGTTGCTGGGAGGCGCAGCGCAGGAGATTCTGGCACCCAATGCGGTGGTGATTGCCGAGCACCGGCGGAAGTCCGCGCTCAGCGAGCGGTACGGCAGCCTGAAGCGAACCCGCCTGCTCGAGGCAGGGCGATGCCGCGTTGAGCTTCTATGCAATCAATTTGGATGCGACGCAGATTTGAATTGCGTCCTCCGCAGCCGGCAGCGAATTCAGGTCGATTCTAAAAGTTCTCTTTCCGATAACCGACTACAATCATCCGCATGAAGATCAGGCGTTGGTTCGGGGGTTTTGCGGCCGCTGCGCTGGCAGTTTCCGCAGGGACGGGAGTGCACGGCCAGCCCCATGCAGCAAGACCGCCGCAAGCATCCCAGCAGCAGCTCATCATTCTGGATACGGATATCGGCGACGATATCGACGATGCATTTGCGCTGGCGCTTTTGCTGCGCAGCCCCGAGGTAAAGTTGCTTGGCATTACCACGGCATTCGGCGATACCGATCTGCGCGCGCGCCTGGTAGATCGCTATCTGGCGGCTGTCGGCAGCAACGAGATTCCCGTTGAAGCCGGCGTTGCGACACCGGCGGCGAACCATTTCACGCAGGCCTCATACGCGCTTGAGGAGCCGGCGCGGAAGCATGGCGACGCGATTGGGTTTCTGCTTCGCGAAATCGCCGCCCATCCCGGCGAAATTACTCTCATTGCCATTGGTCCGCTGTTCAATGAGCAGGCAGCCATCGCGCGCGATCCGGCCACCTTCCGCAAATTGAAGAGAGTCGTGCTCATGGGCGGCAGTGTGTATCGGGGCTACGGGGGCGCGGATCAGCCCCCATCGGCGGAATGGAATATTCTGTGCGATCCGGCGGGAGCGCGGGCGCTGCTGGCTTCGGGTGTTCCGGTCTTCATGATGCCCCTCGATTCAACCCAGGTCCACCTCACGTTGCCGGAGCTGGGATCCGTCCTTTCGCAAGGGTCGACGCTTACCGACCAGTTGACGTTGCTCTACCACCAGTGGACCGGGGCCGACGCCTGGAAGATGCCCACATTGTTTGACCCTGTAGCCGTAGCCTACGCGATTCGTCCTGCACTGTGCCCGGTGCAGCCGATGCGCCTGGAAATCGATGACAAGGGGTTCACCCGGTCTGTCGCGGGCGAGCCCAATGCGCAGGTGTGCCTCCAATCGGATGAGAAGGGGTTCCGGGAATTCCTCCTCGAGCGGATTTCGGCCAATCCAGCGCCCTGATCGGGACAGAACTCAGGGCGAACTGGGTGATTTTGGGCGTGGAACAGGATGATTGGCGGACTTTCAGGGCAAAACCTGACTGCTGTGAGCAAGGTCACCGTCAACTCCATTGACAGCAGAGGAAAGTAGATGAAAAATGGCGGGGCGAAAGATTTCAAGCCATTTAGCGTTGTCTATTCATGCGGGCCACTCAGGTGGTTGAGGGAGGAAAAGTGAAAAACGCGGTGAAGTTGCAGGTTTTGGCAGTCATGGTATCGCTCGGAGCCGGGCTGTGGATGACAGGATGCAAGTCGGCGCCGGATCTGACGCAGGCCCAGGCATTGGCGATGATTCAGGCGAAATACGACCAGACCGCCGCAGCGCCCGTGAGCATTACTGTGAACGATACCGGGATGCAGCAGGGAGACAATGCAAAATACTGGCTCAAAACCAAGAGGTATCCCAACGGCTATTGGGCGGACTTCACACTGACGCCCGACGGCAAGAAGGTACTGACGTTGACGGGCGGCGGAGACGTGATCCAGTGGCGGCCCGATAGCCCGAGCGATCCTCACTTTGTCATCGTCATCCAATCCGTCGCGACGAATCATTTGAAAGCGCGCAATGTGGGAGAGATTCAAACGGTGGCAGATACCAGGATCGCGTCGTTCACTGAAGACGTAAATCTTGACGGGCTTCCGCAGCCGCTGGTGGATATGGCGCACAATCCCGGCAACAAGCTGAACTCGCTGCGGCAGGCCACCTTTGTCCTGACCAACGGAGCGTGGACGCTGCAGTCGATTGAGTAGAACCTGCTTATTGGGGGGATGAATTCTGGGGCGGCGCGCTGCGCGGAACCGAAGGCGTGTTGCCGCCCTGCCCACCAAAAACGTTTACGTTGGCGGCCGTAAAGACTCCATCTTTTATGGCGCCCTCAGCGCGCACGGTGTCTCCCACCTGGATATCCGCAAGCGTGATGGGATCGCGGCGCTTGCGGAATTCAGTGTTTTCATCGGCAACGACGGTGTGCGGCGCGTTGTCGAGTGCGCCGGTCAGCATGATTTTTGTGCCGTCAATGGCGGTCACCTTTCCCATCAGCCAGGTTTTGCCGAAGTTCGCTTCCATGGCGTGGATCTGGTCGACGGTTTGCTGGTCCATGAGCGCGACGGCTCTTGCGTTCACGTTTTTCGCCGTGGCGTCGGTGTCGCCCATGACGTTGATCACGTCGCCCGTTTTGATGTCTGTGGCAGCGATCTGTTGCGGAGGATTGCCGCCGCCTCCATAACCGCGGTCGCCTCCGCCGCCTGAGCCCTGGCCGCCGCCTTCGCCCTGACCGGCTCCCGGCCCTCCGGTTCTGGCCTGGCGCTTGAACATGCGTGTGTCGGCGGTGAAGTGGACGGTGTAGACGTCGCCCGCATCGGTCTTGATGGTGAAGTGATCGGTTGCGACCGCGGTAACGGTGCCCATGAGGCCGCGGCCCATCATGCCGCCTCCGCCGCCGAAACCACCACGTCCGCGATGCGGGCCGTAGCCGCCTCCCGATCCCGGGTTCCCATTTTGGGAGGGGTTCTGATCGGAGCTTTGGCTGGACGGAGCAGCAGTGCTCGGCTGCTGAGCGCAGGCTGCAGCGGCGAAGGCAACAGCAATCACGAGTGGGGCAAAGAGGCGGTTCTTCATCGGAATCTCCATCGAAGGCCGAAAGGCCAACCAACTTGATAGACGTCCGAGATCCAGCGGGAGACGACGATGGAGCCGAAGGGGCGCGGCTTGAGCGATCTACTGGCTGCGCTGCTGCTCCTCAATCAACTGTTTGAAGGCGGGGTTCGAACGCAGGCCGGCGAATTCGACATCGGTCGCGACCTTCTTGCGCGTGGTAAAGCCCTCGTCGAGCGCCATGCGCAGATACTGAAGGGCGCAATCGGCGTAGCCTGCGCGCGCGCATCCAGCCGCCATGTAGTAATTCATGGCGCCTCGCTCCTGGACGGAAGATGGATCGTCCACGGATGGAGTGTCGTGATTGGAAAAGATCCCGGGATCAATCGCCAAAGCCTGCTGGTAGGCCTCCCAACCCTTGTTGTACTTATGTTCCGCCAGCAGGTTGGTGCCGAGATTCTTGAGAATCAGAGCGGACTGTGGATCGAGCTTGAGCGCCCGGCGGTAAAGCCGGTCGGCCTGGCTATATTCCTTGAGCGAGGCGTAGACGGTGGCAAGATTATTCAGAACCTGGGGATCGCTCGGATTCAGGCTGAATCGACTGTTTGTAGCAGCGAGCGGCGTCTTTGGAGTTGAACATCATCTGGTAGGCGATGCCCATCTTGTTCCAGATAGCGGCCGTCATCTCAGGCGCCTTGGAATAGGCGGCGATGGCGGCCTGGTAACGCTGGCGGGCGGAGAAAGAATCGCCAAACTCTTCGGCTGTCGGGGTCGTGCGGGCTTGGGTTGCGGTTTCGGGCGCAGGTGGAGGGGCGGGCGGCTGGGACTGGCCGCTTGCCTGGGCGGGCAGACCTCCGGGAACCGCCAGGCAGACCGCGAACAGTGCCGCAATTGGAATCCGCATTGGACCGGTTCTCGACACACTCCCCTCCTGCCGTGAGAGCGAACGATCTTTCAAAATCTCTGGCAGGGATTAAACCACCATTCACAGTCAAATGCCAGCACCACTACTGCGATTAACGGTTAAATGGACCTATCCAGGCCGATCCGTAACGGTGGCTGGTCCTCTAAAGGTTGATCCGTTTCGTGGGCAGCTGAGAAGGACGGCGCAGCGTTTTTCCAGAAGGGGAATTCCACGATAAGGCGTCGAAATCGCATTGGACCGCATCAAAATGTTCTACACTCAGCGGATGCGGGAGGGCGGGGCCGTGAGTACAACTACTTTTTCAGGCGCCGGAACGGCGATCCTCAAGCGTTTCAATGAAGTGCGGCGCAGCACTATTGCACTCTGCGAGCCGCTCTCGGCCGAGGACATGATGGTGCAGTCTTGCCCAGAGGCCTCCCCGGCCAAATGGCACCTGGCGCACACGGCGTGGTTTTTCGAGTCGTTCGTGCTGCGGGAGTTTCTGCCCGGTTACAAGCTCTTCAACGAAGACTTTCCATGGCTCTTCAACAGTTATTACGAAGGTTTCTCCGCGTTTCCTGAGAAACGGTTGCGGTCGTCGTTTTCGCGGCCCGGACTGGAGGAGATTCGGCGTTATCGCGAGCATGTGGACGCAGCGATGGAACGGCTTTTCGAGCGCGAGCCGGAACCGGAGGCGTTGAGGCGCATCGAACTCGGCGCCAACCACGAGGAGCAGCACCAGGAATTGCTGCTGACCGACATTTTGAATGCTTTCTTTACGAATCCGCTGCGGCCGAAGTACAGGGAACAGGGATCAGGGAACAGGGACGAGAAAAGCAGAGAACGAGGGAACGAGGGAGCGAAGGAGGCACTTCGGTTCATGCAATTTGACGGCGGGCTGAAAGAGGCTGGCAGCGCGGGCAACGGTTTCTGCTTTGACAACGAGATGCCACGCCATCGAGTATGGCTTGAACCTTTCTCGCTGGCCGACAGACTGGTGACATGCGGCGAGTACGCGGAGTTTATGGCCGACGGGGGATACCGCAAGCCGGAGCTGTGGCTTTCTGCGGGATGGGATGCTGTAAAGGCCAATGGATGGCGGGCGCCTCTCTACTGGACCGAGCAGGACGGAGCTTGGACCGTGTTTACCTTGCGGGGTGAACAGCCGCTGGAGTTGCTGGATGCGGCCCCGGTGAGCCAGGTCAGTTTTTACGAGGCTGATGCGTACGCACGCTGGGCAGGTATGCGGCTGCCCACGGAGTTCGAGTGGGAGTCCGCAGTGGAGGGCCAGCCGGTCCAGGGCAATCTGCTCGATTCCGGAAAGCTTATGCCGATTCCTTCTGCCTATCTCGTCCAAAACCAGAATGGCGCGAAGCACCAAGACCCAGACGCCACGAAGTGGTATGGGGATTGTTGGGTGTGGACGAGCAGCGCGTACCTCGGATACCCGGGCTTCAAACCGCTCAATGGCGCATTGGGCGAGTACAACGGAAAATTCATGAGCGGGCAAATGGTTTTGCGCGGCGGATCATGCGTCACGCCGGCGCCTCACATCCGCTCAACCTATCGCAACTTCTTCTCCCCCGAGACACGATGGCAGTTTTCCGGCATTCGACTGGCGACTTAAGCACGTCAGCCGCATCCAATTGAGAACCCATGAGCGCAGCAGCTTCCCCTTCCCCAATTCTGCAACTCGATGAACACGTAGCCACGGCGGTCCGCGAAGGACTGAGCACGCGGCCCAAGCGGCTGCCTGCGTGGCTTTTCTACGACGGCGCCGGCTCGAGGCTTTTCGACGCGATCACCAGGCTGCCCGAGTACTACCCCACGCGCACGGAGCGGGGCATATTCTTCCTGGCTTCAGAGGAGATTGTCGATCAGGCGAGAGATGGCCGGCGGCTGCGCATCGCGGAGCTGGGCGCGGGATCGGCGGAAAAGACGCGGCTGCTTTTGCGCGCCGCGGTCGAACGCCAGGATGAAGTCGTTTATGAGCCGGTGGATGTTTCAGCGAGCGCTCTGGATCTTGCGAAACGGCGCATTGAGCGCGAGATCCCCGGCGTCACTGTCGCACCGCGGGTCATGGACTACACGGACGGCGATGACCGCAGATTTCATCTTGGGGCCATGGGCCCCGGCGAAAGACGGCTAATGCTCTACATCGGGTCGAGCATTGGGAACTTTGAGCCGACCGAGGCGGAGCGGCTGCTTGGCCGTGTGCGCGCCGGACTGGAGGTCGGCGATTCCATGCTGCTGGGCGTCGATCTGGTGAAAGACGAAGCCATGCTCGTTGCGGCGTACGATGACGCGAGGGGCGTGACGGCGGCATTTAACAAGAATGTCCTGGTGCGCCTCAACCGCGAGCTGGATGCCGACTTCGACGTGGAGGCCTTCGAGCACCGCGCCGTGTGGAACCAGGCAAAGGCCCGCATGGAAATGCACCTGGTGAGCCGCTGTGCCCAGCAGATCAACATTGACGAGCTGGATATGGCCGTCGAATTCGCAGCCGGCGAGACCATCCACACAGAGAACAGCTACAAGTACCGGCCGGGACAGGCCGAGGTGCTGCTCGCGAAGATGGGCTTCAAACCGGTGGAGACATGGACGGACTCCAGGGGATGGTTCGCGGTTTGTTTGGGCCGCGCAGAGTAATGCCGTCGGGCAGGTCGAACTGAGCCCAGCTCAACAACAAGAGCTGAGCAAGATCAACGCTCTGCGCAAGAAACCGCGCCGGAGGCGCGGATGCCAAACGAGGGCTCAATCCCGAAAACCGAGCGTGGAATTCGTCCGGCCCTCCGGGACGGAGACGGTTGCGCGCGCGGGTTCCCAGGGTTCTCGTCCGCTGGGGCGGACTTCACCCTGGGCTATTCTCGACCGCTCCTCCGGAGCGGAAAGCCGCCCAAGCTCGCAGACAAATCGTCGTCGACCGTGGAACATCCACAGGCGTAACGCCGACTGGCGCGCCATCCTCCGGAGCGAAGAGTTGTTCTACGTCGCCGAAGAATCGTCGTCGACCGTTGAATCATCCACCGGCGTATCGTCAACCGGCGTGTCATCAACGGGTGTATCGTCGACCGGTGTGTCGTCGGCGGGCGCATCATCCGTCGGCGTATCCATCGGCTCGCCAACTGAATCGCCGTACTCACCCGATTCGGCGTCGGAGCCGGCCGTCTGCTCCTCGCCGGCGGCCGCGTCGCCATAGAGCTGCGCGTCGGCTGCATCCGTGTCAGGATTGCCGGTAGTGTCATCGGCGTAACCGGCGGCGGTTGTCGCGTCCTCTTGCGCAGTCTGCTGGTCCGATGCGGCGTAGCTTTCATCCAGCTGCGCCGTCCATGTGTCGTCGGTCGAGTCCGGACCGCCTTCGCCCGCCACGGTCTCCGATTGCTGATAGGCCGCTTGAGCGTCGGTGGACGCGGCTGTATAGTCGCCTGACTGCACGTCTTGAGCCTCTTGTTGCTCGTCCTGCTGCAGCGTGTCTTGATCGCTGGTCAACTGGGACGTATCAGTGGAGCTGGTCGAATCGGGGTCGGTGGAGCTGGTCGAGTCAGGATCCGAGCCGACCACTCCTCCCGCGGTTGGATCGTCGGTGCTGCCGGCGGTGGGGTCAGTGCTGGTCGGGTCAGTCGGATCGCTGCCGTCGGGCGACGTCGAGCCATCTCCGGGATCGGTCGAGGAGCTGATCGGATCCACGGAGCCTTCCGAGCCAGGATCGCCGGTTGTTGGACTCTCGCCGGGGTCAGTATAACTACCGGTCGGATCCACCGAGCCATCGGGCGTACCATCGGGGCTCGGATCGCTCGGACTGTCTCCGGGAGTGGTCGAAATGGGATCGACCGAACCTGTGGGATCGCTGCCAGGATCTGTCTGGCCGGTGGGATCCGCTGTCGGATCCGTTCCGCCGCTGGGATCAACGGCGCCGGGGCCAATGGCGTCAGGGTCGACGACGAATACATCTTCCTGGCCATCCGGCGCGGCTTCGACCACCACGACTTCGGGATCGGTGCCTGCGGTTGGGTCGGTGACGGCGTCAATGACTTCGACAACGACCGGTTCGTCCGAAGGAGTTGAGCCGTCCGGTGAATCGGCGGCAGCATCGGGGACAATCACGACTACTTCATTTGGATCGTCTGGCATAAGTTAACCTCTCTTTTCTTTTGGGTCACCTGGCTGGTTTGTGCGCTGCTGCAGAAGCGGACGGCCGAGCAGGCGGTTTTGTTGTTGCGCTCGACTGCGCGGGGGCAACTGCCGGCTTCGGCCTTGGAGCAGCAGACGCGGGTGCAGCCGGCTTTTGCTGTTGAGATGCGGACGGCGGGGGGCCGACCTGTTTTGCCGGTGCGGAGGGGGACACCGGCGACGCGGTTGGTTTGGTTCCGGCAGCGGGCGGAGCAGGCGCCTGAGAAGCGGACTTCGGCCGCAGCGTAAAAATGTTCTGGCATTTCGGACAACGGACGTTCAGCGATGGTTTGCCGCGCAAGGCGGAAAGCGGGATGCGCATCGCGGTCTGGCACTTGTTGCAAAGGACTCTGACGGAGTCAGTCGGCGGTGCGGGTGCTTGCGCAGGTGCGGGGTTGTGCGCCGGTACAGGACCTTGAGGCGCCGGCGGACGCCGAATGCCAGGCGCGGCAGCGGTCAGGCCCGATATGGGCGGCTGAGGCGGTGGCGCGAGCCGCTTGCGAACCGGCTGAATCGTCTGGCTCCAGCGCATGAGCTCGGGCTCGCGGGCCGACTGGCCGAGCAGCCGCAGGCGCCGCGTGGTGTACATCGAGGAAGTGGTTGTCATTTCTGAGAAGCGCGTCATCTGGTCGTCGCTCGCCTCTTCCTGCTTCATCCATTCTTCGATGTTGACTTGCTTCAGAAGCCGGGCAGAGCGGATGGACCACGCCAAAATCACGCGGCGAGCAAGGGCCTCATCACCAATTGCGAGAAGCGCAGCGCGGTCGGCGGTGATATCGGCCTGGCGCGACCACGCCATGAGAGGGATATCCACCGCATCCTGGACCCACTTCGTGGGGCTGAAGCTGATGGCGTTCAACACGCCGCCGGAGAGCAAACCTTTGCGCACGCTATCGTCGCCGACAAGGAACCGAGCCACTGTTTTCCAAAGTGCGTGGCCGGCGCGGCAGTGCCCCATCTCGCGCGCAAGGACGAAGAGCAGATCGTCGTTCTGGAAATTGTTGAGGATGGCCGTGCCAAGGACGATAAACGCGCTTGTGTCGGTGCCATAGGTATACGTGTTCCATTGCGAATCGCCGGAGATATAGACATCGGGCATCCGGGGCAGGCCGAGAATGCGCGCGGCCAGCACGGCGCGTATCCAGATATCCGGAAACTGCCTGGGTCCGAGGCGAATGCCGTTGAACGTCGATTCGATCCACGGGCGGCCCACTTTCTCCGATACGGTTTTCGCGGCCGTATGCAGAGCGGAGATGCCTTGCAGATGGGTCATCGCCTGGCCGTCCTGCGCCCATAAAAAGACCGAGCGATCGAGCGTGTAGCCCGGGAGCAACGGCCGCAGCCAACTGCATTCCGGGCAAACCAGGACGTCTTCGCCCAGCCCTGCGCCCGTGTTATGGCACGTCTTGCAGGGGACCGGCTGGTTTGCCGCGATCGGCGCCGCCTGCGCAGGCGACGGCGCGGGAACTGGGGCTGAAGAGGGCGGCAGCGGCGCAACAGGTGAGGGTTGCCACTGCGGCGCGGCTATGGTTTGAGCCGGCACTGCGGGCGTTGCTCCGGTATTGACCGGTTGCCATCCGCCGGCAGCTGGCGCCGCCGTCGTTGCTACAGGATTCGCGGGCACAGGCTGCGGGGGTGCGAGCGGGGCAATAAGCGTAGTCCCGCAGAAGGTGCAGAACCGCGAACCAGGCACTCCAGGCCCATGTCCCTGCGGACAAATCAGCGGAGGAGCGACGGTTGCCATGGGAACTCCTTTTCCGGTTGAACGGCGGAGAGATCAGTAACCCGCGAACTGAAACTCCGCCAGCTTGAAAACCCAGCTCGCGAACAAAAGTGCGGTTGAAGCGTAGATGGCCCGATTGAACCAGGCGTGATCTGTGATCCGGCGAAACGAAACACGTAGCCACAGTAAAACGACTGCCAAAGGGATGAGAGACACCGTGCCGAAAAATGCCAGGACTCCGAACGGATTCGCGAAAAACGCCTTCCGGAATTGAAGGCGGATGGCCCACGCGAAACAGGTTGTCATGCCGCAGGTGGGGCAAGGCAGGTGAGTCAGCCGCAGAAAATTGCAGGGCGGCAACCCGAGCTGCATATGCGTTCCATAGCCGATCGCAGCCGGTTTGAGCCATGCCGCGACGGCGAGAACCGAGCAGGCAAAGGCCAGCAGTCCCACAGCAACCGATTTGTCGGTGCGGCCGTACATCGAGGCCCTCAAAGTGAATTCATAGAGCGCGAAATCCCCTGCCCCAGAAGAACAAGATCCCGATCACGGAAAGAATCAAAGCAGCGATGTTGAGATAAAAAGCAACCTTTGCCGTGCTTTCGTTCAGGTGCGGCGCGCGCCCTGAAGCAAATGCATCCATGTCGCTCTTGGCGAGAAAAAGGCCCGGAATTGCCGTGAAGGGTCCGCAGCAGAACAAGGCTGCGATGCCCAGGCCGATGGCCCACCCGGTGTTTTTCCCGATGACTTTAACTCCGGGCGCCATGGGTGGGTAGACGCCAGGGGGCGGCGGATAGACTCCAGGCGGCGCGGGAATCGCGCCCGGCGGTGGTGGCACATACGCGCCCGGTTGTGGCGGCTGGTTCCTTGCGGGCGGTTGCGGCGCTGGGGGCGTGGGCTGGTTCGGGGATGGGGCTGGCGGTTGAACAGCTAAAGGCGTGCCGCAGGTTCCGCAGAACGCAGCGTTCGGCTCATTCGCCGCCCCGCAGCGGGTGCATTTGTTGTCGCTCATTGCAAGGCCTCTCGTACGACGGTGGAAAGAGCTCAGGTCGTTAACGGACAGCACGCCCCACGGCGGCGCGATCATAGCGTCACAAAGGGTGCGGCGGGAGGGAGCCGTTGGGGATTACTCTAACCGGTTTTTGCGGCGAGTAGAAATAAAAATCTGAGATTCCACCGAGAAGATCGTTGGCCCGATGAAAAGGCTGTTCGGTGACCCCGCATTCGGGTTACTTTGGCGACGCGATCCGTACCAGCAGTACGTCGTGGCTCGCGATTTCAAGCGGCATATTGTCAGTAAGCGCGATCTCCTTGCCCGTCCAAAGGTCCTTGCCCTTTTGCGCACCGTGCAGGCCGAGCCTTGCCAAGTCCAAGTGGAATGGATGGGTGGCGTAGCGGTCGCTGCCGGCGTTGATGACAGCAATGGCCATGGCTCCGCCGGACAGATGCCGGGTCCAGACGTCGACCTCACCTTCGGAGTAGGCGCGCGTGGCTTCGCGCCCAAGGCGATCCTGGTCGATGGCGATGACGTCGTGGTTGGTCAAAATCCCGTGGACCTCCGGCGTCATGTTGGGCAGATCGTTGCCGGCAAGCAGCGGCGCGGCCAGCATGGCCCACATGGAGAAGTGCGTGCGATTTTCCGCGAGCGAGAGCCTGCCGTTACCGACTTCGAGCATGTCGGGATCGTTCCAATGGCCGGGTCCGGCATATTCGGCCAGCCCCGCCTGCTCGTTCAGGATGGAATAGATGCTCTGCCAATTGGGCTGAATATCGTCTGTGGACCTCCATAGATTTGCGCCGACCTTCGGACCCCACTCCCACACGGCGTCCCAGCCGTATTGGCAGAGCGAGTAGACGATGGGACGGCCGGTGGCCTTGAGCGCCTTGTCCATCTTCCCGTAGGCCGCGATCATCAAGCGCATCTGCGCGGCTTTGTCGTCGGGCGCCTGCACGGCCATCACGGTCTCTCTGTAGCTGCACAAGTCGTACTTCAGATAATCGATGCCCCATGACGCGTAAAGCTGCGCGTCTTGAACCTCATGATCGAGCGAAGCCGCATAGCCCGCGCAGGTCTTCGGCCCCGGCGACGAGTAGATGCCGAGCTTGAGCCCCTTCGAGTGCACGTAGTCGGCGAGCGCCTTCATGTCAGGGAACTTTGCATTGGAGTGCAGCACGCCATCGGCATCGCGCTCGCCTTCCCAGGTGTCGTCGATGTTGACGTAGACATATCCGGCATCTTTCATGCCGGTAGCCACAAGTTGATCGGCGGCGTTGCGAATGTCCTTATCGGTCACGCGGCCGGCGAAGAAATTCCAGCTATTCCAGCCCATCGGCGGAGTAGGCGCCAATTGCGTTGCTGCGGACTCTTGGCCGCTTTTCTTTGCGGTGTTCGAGGCGGTCTGCGTGGCAGCGGTGAGGGATCCCAAAGCAAGAATGCAAACAGGCACAAACGAAAATGCGCGCACGGCGGAATTCTCCTGAAAACCTTTTCCCGGCCATCGTATCCTGCCGATGCAAAGCTCATCAACTGCCGGTGCAAATCTTTGGTCCATCAAGAACCTTCATGCGCTATGCGAGATACTTGAAACAATGCCTTTTACGATTTCTCACGCCGCCGCCGCATGGCCTTTTGAAAAGTCGCGCCTGGAAATGTCGGCCATCGTCATCGGGAGCTTTTCGCCCGATTTCGCTTATTTTTTCTTTTTCGGTCCTTACGGCCGATTCGCCCACACGCTCATCGGCGCCTTCGTTCTCGATTTGCCGCTGAGCCTGGTTGTGTATTGCCTGTTTCATGCGTTCATCAAGCAGCCGTTCACGATGCTGCTGCCGAGGGGAGTGCGCGCGCGGATCAGACCGGAATCGATGGGCTTCTCTTTCTGGCCACCATCCCGCATTGCGTTGATCGTTGTATCGATCCTGATTGGAATCGGCACGCACATCTTGTGGGATTCGTTTACGCATCCGTTTTATTGGCCCTACCGGCATCTGAGTTTCCTCAGCGACCCAGGGTATTTTCCGATCCAGGGGCAGGTTCCCATCTATAAAGCGCTGCAAAACTGGAGCAGCATCTTTGGCCTGGTGGTTGTTGCCCTGTGGATCGCTGTGTGGTATCGCTCGACCAAGCCGCGTGAGTTGCCAATCGCGGAGCCGTACTCGCCGGAGTCCGTGCGCGTCATCCGGTTTGTGACCCCGGCTCTGGCTTTCATGGGCGCGCTTTACTTGGCGTTCCAGGCCGATGGCATTCCACACGTTGAATTCCGATCCATGCTGCACTTCTGGCTGAGCGCCGGCATCGCGACCATCACGTTCCTGGGAGTTGGACTCCTGGTTTGCGGCGCGATTTTTCGGCCGCGAATTCCATTCGACTCGCGCGCGTGACAAGCTCGAGAAGCTCACGGCTGCTTGCCGGGCGTTTCCTTTTCCTTCGGCCCGATCAGGAGTTGAAGGCCGGCATAAGCGATCCAGCTTGGCTCGCCATTGGCGCGGGTGACGGCCTGGATCGCGCGGCCACCCATAAACAACAGGCGAAGATGGCCGGAGCGGTCGAGAGTCTGGCGTCCGCCGAGATCGAGCGTGAAGGATCGTTGTTTAGGCTGGTCACCGATGCGGTTGATGGCCTGCAGGTCGTAGAGCTCGGCATAAAGTTCAGTGCGATCGTTGAATTCGTGGCCGGCGATCAAGCCGCGTCCCCACTGATCGGGCATGTTCCTGTTGCCGATCCATCGGCCCACCTCGCCGTTAAGCGCCAGCCATCCGAGCTGCGCCGTCGCCTCAATGGGCAAGTAGTATTGCGGCCCGGCCTGAACGATGCCGCGCCGCACGGAGCTTGTCGGATTGTTGATCATGACCTGCGGGTACGTGCCCAGCGAGATGAGCAGATTCTCATCCGTTTTGGGCTGGCCCGCGCGATGGTACTCAAAATAGCGCCACTTGATGCCCGGGTAGGATTCGCCGAGCCCCACGCCCGTGGAGTTGTTGGGATCGGTGCCGGCGGCAAGGGACAGCTCGATATTTGAGCTGGATGCGATCGCCCCATCCGTAATTCAGGTCAACGTCGGGAATCTCGTAGTACGACTGGCCAGGATTGTGATTGGCGATCCAGCCAAAGTTGATCTCCCAGTGGTGGTTGCCGGGCGTCCCGGGGTCGTCGGTAATGAAGGGCGGGCCGCCCTGCGCGCGAGCCAGCGCGGCGAACGCAAAGGGTGCGAAGAGCAAGAGAGCTGGAAGCAGGCGTCGCATCGGCAGGTCGTGGGACTTGCGCAACATCGCATTCCGGAGTGTCGCGGGATCTCCAAATCAACGTTAGCATCGCGCCACTGCCCGCGTTGCGCATTGGGGCGTGGAGTGCAAAAAGGGCAAAAGAGCCTCAGCGTTGTGTTACGACACCGACATCAGTTACAATGTAAGCACAATGTCAACTCGATCTATTGTCGTGAGCATGCGGCTCCCCCCAGAGAGCGGGCGGAGGCTGAAGCGCATGGCCAGCCGCCACGGCTGGACCGCCAGTGACGCTAGCGCGCGGCTGGTGGAAGAAGGCTTGCGTCGTTCAGAATTTGCATTCATCGACTTCCGCGATTCAGGCGTCGGACGCCAGGCCTTCGTCCAGGGCAGCTCATTGGCAGTTTGGGAAGTGGCGTTGCTACTTCGTGCCTACAAGCAGAACGCCGCGGCAGTGGCCCGGCACCTGGGCTGGCCGGAACGCAGGGTACGCTCGGCAATTCACTACGCGGAGGCATTTCCCGAGGAGATTGCCGCGGCACTGGCCGACAACGACGCAGTGGACTTGAAGGCGTTGAAGCGCATGCTGCCCCAGGCGGAGGAGTTTGTCCCGCGCCATAACCGGAATCGCTGAAATGCCGAAACTATTGCTCGATGAGCACATTTCGCCGGCTGTGGCCGCTGGGCTGCGCCGCCGGATCCCTTCCATCTCAGTTTGCGGGCTGGCGGAATGGGAGGCGGGTGCGTTTCTGGGCCAAGACGATGCCACCTGCCTAAGTCACGCCGCCAAGCATCGCTGGACTCTCGTCACATACGACCGCCGGACGATTCCTTCTCTGTTGAAAATTTGGGCTGAGTCCAGCCAAGATCATGGAGGCGTGATCTTTGTGGACGAGAAGACCATTTCCCCTTCCGACATTGGCGGCTTGGTCCGTGCTCTCGCAGTTCTCGCCAGGGAAGGCGCCGTTTGGGACTGGACCGGCCGAGTCTTCTTTCTGCGGCGGTAGGCGGTCACGCCGGAGGCGCCGACTTCCTGTGATCCAGACCCCGTGCGCCGGGCCGCCCCGCTCTGCGATACTTATTTGTTATGCCGATTGATGACCTGCAGCAAGCCGCACAAAAAATTGCCGGATTCCTGAACACACTGAACAAGTTAGGTGGGCTACGCCTCAAATACCGCATCAGCGCGTCGGATGGCGCGAGCGAAGGAGAAGGCGCGGCGCCGCGGCAAATCTCGGTTGAATTGGCCGGGCCCGATGTGCCGCTGGTGATCCAGCACAACGGCGAGTTGCTGCGCGCGCTTGAAACCCTGGCCGCGCAAATGCTGCGCCTCGACCACCACGAGCATCACATGGTGAGTTTTGACGCCGGCAACTTCAAAGCTCTGCGCGCCGAGGAACTGCGCCTGGCCGCCGAAGCCGCCGCGGAAAAGGTGCGCCAGACCGGAGTGCCTTACAGTTTTCCGCCCATGAACAGCCGCGAGCGGCGCATGCTGCATCTGGTTTGCCGGTCGCTCCAGGGCGTTGAAACGGCCAGCGTGGGCGAAGGGGCGAACCGCTTCCTTGTGGTCTATCCCGAGGGCAAGACCAATCTGCCGGTCACTCCGCCGTTCAAGCCGCGCGTGTTTGGGCGGAGGTAAGACAACAGGGACCGAGGGAACAAGGGACCAAGTGAACGGGAATCTTTTGCGCTCTTCCGGACGAAGCGCTGTGCCACAATCCAATTTATGAAAAAACAATTGCTGACGCTTCTTGCGTTCGCCTTCGTGCCAATTTGCCCCGCGCAAAAGCGCATGGTGCTGATCGATCAGGATGGCGCCGGCCCGGGAGGCTCGGATCAGATGTCGATGCTGGCGCTGTTGCAGGCGCCGGACGTTCAGGTACTGGGCATAACGATGGTCACCGGCGACGCGTGGCGCGACGAAGAGACGCTGCACACGCTGCGCATGCTTGAGCTGACCGGCCACAGCGATGTGCCCGTCGTTCGCGGTGCGGTCTTCCCTCTCGTCCGGGATCAGGAAGAGACCCGCATGGAGGAAGCGCTCTACGGCAAAGTGGCGTGGCTGGGCGCATGGGGCGGGGTCGTGGCAACCTCCGCAACCGATGCTGCCAAACCGGAATCGCACGGGCCGTACGAGATTCCACCGATGCCCGAGGGACTGCCCGCGACGAAGGCGCTCGATGAGGACGCCGCGCATTTTCTCATTCGCCAGGTGCGCGCGCATCCACACGAGGTGACGATTTATGCCGCCGGGCCGCTGACGAACATCGCGCTGGCGGTCTCCATTGACCCTGAGTTCGCATCGCTGAGCAAAGGCATCGTCATCATGGGCGGCAGCCTGAATCCGCAGACGAGCGATATCGAGACAGCAGACCCGCGCCACGAGTTCAACTTCTGGTTCGATCCTGAGGCAGCACACATTGTTCTGCGCGCCAACTGGCCCCGCGCCGTCGTAACCACTGAAGATGTTTCTGTGAAGGCGCCCTTCACCGAAGAGATGCTGGACGCGATTGTGAAGTCGCAGACCCCGGCCGCGCGCTACATCGCCGCATGGAGCCGGCGACGCACGGATATGTGGGACGAGCTCGAAGCCTGCGCGTGGATCGATCCCGCGATTATTACGAAGGAAGTGGATGTGTATATGGACGTGGACCTGAGCCGCGGGCCGAGCTATGGCGACACGCTCGCATGGCCCGAGTCGCTGAAACCAGCAGTCGGCGTGCGGCTCGTTCATGCGCAAATGGATCTGGATCTGCCGCGCTTCCAAAAGGAATTTGTCGACCTGATGACGCGGACCAATTCAAAGTAGATGACGCGTTGAACGCTCGCCTCGGAGGCGCAGGATGACCCAGCAATCGATTCTTGGAAAGTGCAAGCTTGTGGCATTTGCCGCCACCACGGACTCCGCCAAAGCGCGGGCATTCTACGAAGGGATTTTGGGCCTCAAGCTCGTCGAAGATCAGCAGCCGTTCGCGCTCGTCTTCGACGTGAATGGAACCATGCTGCGAGTGATTACCGTGCAGGAACACAACCCTGCGCCTTTCACCGTTTTGGGATGGGCCGTGGATTCGATCGAGGACACTGTGGGGCGGTTAACGGCGGCGGGGGTCGAGTTTCAACGCTACCCGGGCATGAATGACAGTGATCCGTTGGGAATCTGGACAGCACCCAGCGGGGCTCGTGTTGCCTGGTTCAAAGATCCTGACGGAAATGTGCTGAGCGTGACGCACCATGAGAGCGGAAATTGATTCACTCGCTTGTTTGGTTGGTCTTTCCGCTCATCTTGTCCGCCTGAATTTGTGTGCGCATCAATCGCCCGCGCTTTTATCTCCGTCGTGATGCTTGTACTGGATGATCGTCTCGTTCAGCCGGTCGGCATCGACGGAGACCTGCACGACGTTCAGTTCCTCGCCATCGAGGTCGAGAATGAAGAGCCCCATGCGATTGCCCTCGGGGTGCGAGAAGATCAGCGTCTGCTCGTCGCCATGGCGGCTGGTTTCGCGGATCATCCGATCCCATCCCTGGCCGAGTTTTTCTTCAACCATGCGGTTCAGCTCTTCGCCGTCGACCGGCGCTGAGAAGTGCTCGAACTGGGCAACATGCACTCCGCCCACGCCGCCATGTGTGGCAACACCCGCCACCACGCTGGCCAGGCCCATCAGCGGAATGCGCATGGCGTGCTGGTGATAGTGCGATTCGATGGAGTCGACCACACCGTCAAAGCCGCCTTCGCCGCCGGCAGCTCGCACAACCCACCACGGAGCTGTCAACAGGACGCACAGGACGGCGCAAGCCAGAGGAATCAAAAAGTGCCGGTTCATTGGTCGCCGTCCTTCGCGGTCTTTTCTTTATTCTTGCCGTCCTTGTGTGGCGCATGTTGTGCGGCGCCTAGCGAGCCAGTGGGACCCAGCGGCCCGGCCGGCCCCAGCACGCCGCCCAGCCCGCTCAGCCCTTGAAGCTCCGACAACTGATCCATGCGGATGGGGCCGAGGATGAGCACGATGGTCAACTCTTTCGGCTCGGCATCCAGCACAAAAATTCCCTGCGGCTCACCGTTGACCATCTTCATCATCACGTCGGTGCTCTCCCCACCGTCCTTGGTCTCGCGCTCGTGCACCATCGGCGTCCACTCAGGAGTTCCGAAGGCCTGGCGCAGTCTGTTCGAGCTGGTCCGTCGAGTACTGGCCCTCTTTGTCGAATTCGTAATCGCGGACGTAGATGCCCTGTCGAGCCCTTCGATCAACTGCTGTACCGCGGCCTGGTCCTTGTCGCTCTTATCCATGAATTTCGCGGCGAAGTCGAGCATGCCCTTGCCCAGCGTCACTTCGGTCACATTGGCGGCACGCGTGGCCAATTCCTTTTCAATCGGCGTAGGCAACGGAAACGGTGAGGGCGAAGTTTGCGCGCACGCTGGTGCAACCAGCGCAGCGGCTCCCAGAATGATTGTGATCATGCGGTGTTTCATTCCCAATGCTCCTTCTTTCTTCTCAAGAATCCTGCAAATGCGATTCTTTATCGCAAATCCTTGTCTTGCTGCTGCAGTTGCTCGTTCATCACCTGGAACGCGTGATTGGTGATGCGCAGCGCTGTGAACACCTGCTGTTTTGCTTCTTCTCCCTTGCGGCGCTCGATTGCGTAACGGCCGACGAAAGCGCTGCCCGCCACTCCGGCCAGGACGAGCGAAGCCGCGATGCGTTCGAACCAGATCATGCGCGTGCGCGGCTGCGTGGCGGAGCGAATGGATTGGATCTGCCCGCGATTCTTTGCGCGACGATCCATCACCTTGCCCTTCAGGACTGCAGGCGCTGGACGGCGCGTGAGACCCTCGCGCAATTCGCGTTCGAAATCGTCGATATGCTCAAACGGCACGTCAAACGGCACGGATGAACTCCTTCAGGTTGCTTTCAGCCTTGGCGCGCAACAACTTCAATCCGCGCTGCAAATGGCTCTTCACCGTGGCCAACGGCGCGCCCAGCGCGGCCGCAATCTCTTCCGGCGTCAGGTCCTCCTGGTAGCGGAGAACAATCGCCGCGCGTTGCGCCTCCGGCAGCGTGGCCAGCAAAGCTTCAATGCGGCTGCCAAGGGGCGATCGTGTTTCCTCAGCCTGCGCTCCGTGGTTTTCGTTAATCTCGACCCACTGGCCGAAGCCACGCGCACGCCGCCGGCGCAGGGCATCGGTTGAACGGCTTATGGCGACCCGCCGCAACCAGAAGCAAGCGTGTTGCGGACTTTCGATCTTGCCCAGATTCTCGTCCAGAGCCAGAAAAACATCCTGCGCAATCTCTTCGGCCAGGCCGCGGTCGCCGGTCATTCGCAGCGCCAGCGAAAAGACCATGGACTGGTGCTCGTCAAAGAGCCGTTCAAAGTCCGGGAGGGTTTCGAAGCCGGGCTGCCAGTCGTTGGCCATAAAACTCGCTGCTACCCTCTAATCCGCACGGGGACGCGGAATGGGATGCAGAGAATTACGCGGCGGGCAGGAAAAAGTTCAGGGATGATTGGGACGGGCGTACTGACGCGGCGGTTCTTTCGCCCGCTGAAGCGGGTTGTTTCCGCGATTGCGCCTCTCGTCCCCAGGCTTGCGCCTGGGGCTAACTTCTTTTGCCCGCTATGCGGGCGGCGGACCCGGCAGGTTGCGGATTGGGATGGCCGGTCCTTTCTATGGTGCCCGACCCTGCAACTTGATCCAAGCTGGCTGGCCTAAACTGTCGGGCATGAAAAGACAGGGATGGGCGCTGGCGTTGATTTTGATTTCTGCGGCCTCGGCGCGGGCGCAGTGGGAGATGGAAGACTCGCATACCACCGCTGATTTGCGCGGCATCGACAACGTGGGCGGAGGCGTGGCTTGGGCTTCGGGCACGAACGGGACGGTACTGCGCACGGGAGACGGCGGGTATTTGTGGCAGGCGTGCGCGGTTCCACCGGGCGCCGAACTTCTGGATTTTCGCGGAGTGCAGGCGTTCGATGCGAATACGGCAATTGTGATGTCGAGCGGCAAAGGGGATTTGTCGCGGCTGTATAAGACGACGGATGGCTGCCAGACGTGGAAGCTGGTGTTCACGAATCCGGATAAGGATGGGTTTTGGGATGCGATTCAAATCGAGCCGCCGGACGAATTTATGGGAACGCAAAACTTCGGAGTTATCCTTGGCGACCCTGTGGGAGGAAGCTTTGTAATCGAATGGTCGAACGACTCTGGCGACACATGGAAGCGTGTAGACCGGCCGCTCAGCCGTCAAGACGAGGGGGCCTTCGCGGCAAGCAATTCCGCACTGGTCGCTGATTGGGATGACGGATTCTTTCTGTTCGGAACCGGGGGACCAGATGGGGCGCGAATACTATGGAACTGGCCGAGCGATGACGGTTGGTCCTCGCGCCGGATAATGGCGTTCGGAAGCGGATCATCAAGCGGTATTTTTTCAATCGCCCTGAACTGGACAGGTGCTTCGGTGATTGTTGTTGCGGTAGGTGGCGATTTCACAAAGCCGGACCAACCCCGCGGTACAGCAGCTTGGTCCATTGATGGCGGGAAGCACTGGGCTGGGGCCAGGACATTTCCTCACGGCTTCCGCTCCGCTGTTGCCTACGACGCCGACGCGAAGACCTGGATCACCGTCGGTCCCAACGGCACAGACATCTCCACCGACGACGGAAAAAACTGGCGCGCGCTGCATCCCGACGCCGCGATGCACGAAGCGCCGGACGCCGATAAAGATTGGAACGCGCTGTCTCTGCCGTTTGTCGTCGGCCCCCATGGACGTATTGGCAAACTCAATCCGAAGGCGCTTGCCCGATGACGGCGCTCTGCCCACGAATAAGGAGTTCGTTACGATGCAGTCCAAATTAAAGGCGCGAGTCAACCGCTCGGATATCGCGACGGTCCGGAATGCCCTGAAGCAACTCTCCGCGCAGGGCAACGCAAGAAAAGAGGGCGATGAGATCGTGATTGAGGCCGAGATGGAAGGAGCCGAAGCGAAGGAGCTGAATCGCGCGCTGCTTTCCGCCCTGAGAAAAGTGGAAAAAAGAACGACCCTGCGCGCCGAATGGACCTCCGACGACGGCGTGACCGAACGGTTCTTCGATTACGTCTTAAAAAAGACAACGAAGAACTGAGACCCAATTGCTGGCGCTGGCTGCTACGGCGTTGATTTCACCCTCCAACTTTCAGTCCCCTGTTTTTTTAGAACAGATGGGACATCGCGCGGAGCGCGGGCCGCGTTGGCGGGGCCTGGCCGCCAGAGAGGACCACGTCCGCCGCCACAACCGAGTCACGCGATTCTGCTCCCGCGGGTTTGCGGAAGGTCAGCGCGTAGAACAGACCGTCCATCAGCAATTCCAGATGGATATCGCGCATCCCCGCCGGCAACAGATCGATGGGCGGCCGCACCGGTTGCTTGCGATTCTTGAACAAGCCGCCCGGCTGCTTCTCGTATACCTGTTTCACGTAATCTTCGGTTTCATCGGCGATAAGCAGCAAGCTGCCCGGCCTGGCCACGCGAATCATCTCGAGGATGGCTTTCCGTCGATCGTTGAAGAAGTTGATTCCGCCCACGTGATAGACGACATCGAAACTGGAATCAGCGAAGGGAAGACTCTCGGCGTTTCCCAGGTAGAGATCGGCGTCCATGTGCCAGCGGCGCAGATTCCTTTGGCAGTTGACGAGCATCTCGCCAGAAAGATCGATTCCGGAGAGCTTTGCGCAATGAGGCAGGTATTGGAAGTTGAGGCCTGTGCCGACTGATGTTTCGAGCACCGTGTCGCCGGGCTTCGCTTCGAGCAGGCGCATATAGCTCCGGAAAAATGAGTCTGAGATCGCCGCCTTTGAGAGCGGCATAGACGCGCTGCGTGTCGTCGTAAAAGCCGCCGATGGTTTCATATTGGTGGTTGTACTTCAGGTTGTCGCCGGTAAGATCCGGGCTTCAAGAAAGTCCGGAATTCCATCGCGGATCGGGAACCGCTCGCCGGAGTTGCTGACCAGGATCTCCCGGCCCTGCTCCCGGACAACGCGCAATGGATGACCCGTCAACGGACTCTGCATCCGGGCGACGGATTCCGGCTTTTCAGCCCAAGGCGTGCGCTTTTCGCGCCGGAAGGGAGCCCACCCGCCGAGAAGAAAGGCAGCGCCGAAGCAGATCCAGGCGAAGATCGCGTTGGCCCTCAGATTATCGAGCAGCAGAGCGCCTGTGAAGCGGCGGACGAGAAGATCGCTCGCGGCGAGAACAAAGATCGCGACTGAGAGGATCGCGGCCTGAGTTGATTTGACGCCGGCGAACTCGCGGTTCCAGATACCGACGATCGTGGCCGCAAACCAACCGATCAGAAATACAAGCAGCGCGTCTCCGCGAGTTGCATGAAAGCCGAGCATCGGCTGAACCAGAATCTGAACCACCACCGCGGCCAGTGGGAAGGGGAGCGTGGCGACGAAACCTGGCAGCCCGCGGCTCGACAGCCGGTGAAAGGTGAACGGCAGCACGCCGAGCAAGGCTGCAAGAAATAACGAGCCCGCATAGATGAGGGCCTGTTGTGGGCTGGCGAGCGGAAACTTGCGCAAGTGCGTGAAGAGGCTGGGCACAAACGCGAAAACCAACATCCAGAAGAATCCGCGCCTGGGCTTTTGCGTGCCCACGAACCAGACTCCAAGAATTGTGTTTGTCCACATGCCCACAAATGGCGCAAAGAATCCGGAAATGAAAAGTGCGGCGATGAACCAAGCCACAATTTGCGTCCCTCGGTTGATGCGAAGACTCGATTGCATCTTGACGTCCTCCTTGCATGCCCGTATTCAGGGCGCTCTCCTTCAGCCCGCATCGCGTCTGGGCTTACGCTCGGTTGCGATCGGGTTTGCCGGTTGGTGGTTGCGGATTCGCGGCTCCGACTTCCGCTTTAGCGAGGGTGGCAAATGCGGATTCGCACCAATCGAGCGTTGTGCGGGCGAGTGCGATTCCGGCTTTGAGGGTGAGCATCTGGTAGGGTTCATGAGGATTCTGCGAGGGATGGCTTTGAACGAACGCGTCGATCTCCGTCAGAGTCGCGAGTAATTGGCGGCTGGATTCCTGAATTTGATGGATGTGGCCCGCCACAACCCCGGGGCCTGCCTCGCGGCCAAAGAAGAGCTTGAGCAGGAATTCATTGCGGGGAGGATCGTGCTGGAACGGAAGCGCTAGCCAGCGCCGGAGACTGGCCCGGCCGGATTCGGTGATTGAATACTCCTGGCGCTTACGCCGACCCGTGGAAGAGAGAGCGCTCGGAACGATCAGCCCCTCGGCCACCAAACGCTTGAGCGCAGGGTAGATCTGCCCATAACTCTCGCTCCAGAAATGTCCCACGCTCTGTTGAACTGCCTTTCGAATGTCGTATCCCGAGAGGCTGGGCTGAGTCGACAGGAAGCCGAGGATGACGTAGGAAGTTTGACTTGGCCTCTTCATATATCTTTTAGATATATCTAAAAGATAGTTTTGTCAACTGTGCCATGGCTCTCGGGTCAGATCCCGCGCGCTCGATAATGCGGGTCTGGAGACCCGCGCTACAGCCGGACTGGAGTCCGGCGCTACATCAAAACAAATCCGGAATGGCGTTGAAGGCGATGCGGGTGGGCGCGGCCTTGTAGGCGGTGAGCATGGCGGCGGGGGCGAGCGTGCTCATACCGTATTTATCGTTGATCTGGTCCATGGTGGCGTTGAGGCGCGTGCGGCTCTGCTCCTCATCGAGCGAGTCAAAGAGCGCGAGCGTGTGCAGGCGGTCGGGAACCAGATTGTTGAGTTGCACGCCGATAAAGTAGGGATGCTCGTACTCGCCTCCCGACGGCCGCGACTCCCACAGGCGGCGCAATGCGGCGATGAGCGTTTGATTGTCCTGGCACTCACTCAGCTTGAGCTCGCTTCGCCACCCGCGCGCCGGCACTCCGAAGCGGGAGACGGGTGTGCCCTCGCTGCGCGGTACAGCGAAACCAATCGCAAGGCCGATATGGCTCGCCCACAATCCCGCAGCGCGCAGGCGCATGGCCGCTTTATGCAGCAGCTTGTGCGCCACGGCCCAGGCTTTCTCCGGGTCGCGCATTTCGGGCGCCAGCACGTGGGAATGGCTGATGGATTTCTGGTGCTCCAGTTCTCCCATTTCGAAGTCTTCGCCCGCGAGCCAATGAAACAGCCGCTCGCCCCATACCGATCCCCACGTTTCGCCGGCCTTCTCGCGATTGAGCGCGAGCAGATCGTCCATAGTGCGAATGCCTTTTTCGTTCAGGCGCTTCTCTGTGCGCGCGCCGATGCCGGGCAGATCGCGCAGCGTGAGCTGGCGAAGCGCCTCAGGCAGAATGTCGAGCGGCAGCGCCACCAGGCCATCGGGTTTTTCCATATCACTGGCAACTTTGGCGAGATAGCGATTGGTGGCGAGGCCCACTGAGCTGCGCAGACACTCGCCGACATTCTCGCGAATCGCAGTTTTCACGCGGAGGCCAAGATCGATCGCATTCAGCAGCGGCCGTTCGCGGCCGATGAGGCGGCAGGCCATCTCGTCGATGGAGCAGACGGCGGTCACCGGCACGCAGCTCTCAACAGCTTCAACGACGCGGTGGTGGTATTCGGTGTAGATCTCGTGACGGCCTTCAACAAGAACGATCTCCGGGCACATGCTCTTGGCTTCAGCGACAACTGTGCCGGTGCGCACGCCGAAGGCTTTGGCTTCGTAGCTGGCCGCGATGCAGACTGTGGTGTCGGCCATCATGGGCACCACGCCGACCGGACGGCTGCGAAGCTCGGGCCGGACCTGTTGCTCCACTGAGGCGAAATAGGAGTTCAGATCGACGAAAAGCCAGTTGAGCATTGGCCCCTGGGCGGAATCCCGAGGTGCGGAAGGATCTGTTTCCTGCGGAGTGTCTTTCGGCGCGAATTGAAGGTCCGAAAGCTCCTCCGGCCACTCGTCGGGAGGGTGCGAGGAGACCGGATTTGGTTGAGCAGCCATTTTTCGCGCTAAGGTATTTTCGCCTTTTCTTTGCTTATTTGCAACAGAATTTGGTTTCCCAAACACGGCGGTGGATAACCCGAAGGCGTTAGTTACTGACGCAAAAGGGTGGAATAGAGTCTAATGTAAATAGTGGGTAGCATTTTTCTGAAGATCCCAATCTCGCGGAAGGCGGGATCCTGACCCGTAATGGTGACCGAAGATGCAAACCCTTTCACATTGGATTGCGGTGAATGGAAGCTTGCTGGCCGTGCTGGTCACGCTAGGCGTAGCAGTGTTGCTGGTCGCTTGCCTCGAGTGTACGCACTGCCCGAAGAACAAGAAGGACGATCTCTTTCATCGCCACGAGGTCTGAGTAAGGACTAGTTCCCGCCCGCGGCCGGGGCTTGCGGCTTCAACCAGGTCTCAAATTGCGCCAAAATCCTGTTGTAGAGTTGCGTCTCCGCTTCGGGTCCAGCGAGCGAGTGCGTCTTGCGCGGGAAAATCTGCAGATCGTAAGGAATGCCGACGTCAATAAGCTTTTGAACGAACTGCACCGTGTTTTCGAAATGCACGTTGTCGTCGCCAGATCCGTGGGCCAGCAATAAGCGGCCTTTCAATTTCGCTGCGGAATTCACCGCGGAGAAATCGCGATAGCCATCGGGATCTTCCGCGGGCAGGCCCAGATAGCGCTCGGTGTAGATCGAGTCATAATCGCGCCAGTCGGTGACGGGCGCAACAGCCACGCCGGCGCGGAAACGGTCCGAATGCGTCATGGCATACAACGTGAACGATCCACCCCAGCTCCAGCCCCACCAGCCAAGGCGTTGAGGATCGAGCTGCGGATACGCCCTGAGCGCCGCGTCGATCACGGTCAACTGGTCCTCAAGCTGCACGGGACCGAAGTTGCGATAAGCGGCCTGCGCGAACGCGCGCCCTCGGCTGCCCATGCCTCGATTGTCGGCACGGAGCACGGCAAAACCATGTTGCGCGAGCAACTCATCGAACAACAGATTGCCGCTCCATTGGTTTATGACGGACTGGTCGTGCGGCCCGCCGTAGGGATTCACAATCAACGGCGTGCCGGCTGGATTGGCGTCGCCTTGCGGAAGCAGCAGAGTGGCATAGAGTGTGGTTCCATCCTGCGCTTTAACTTCCAGCGCCTGCGGCGCGTGCAAATGGTAGGAGTCGAGCGCGTGTGTTTCCCAAAACACGCGGCATGCGCGATTGGCCGCGGGTGCGTCGGGAGTTCGGCAGACGCGCATCACAGGCGGCGTCATGCGCGAGGAGAATTTGTCGGTGAAGGCGCTGCCATCAGGAGAAAAAGTGGCCTTGTGAACTCCCGCGCCGGAGCTCAACTGCTTGCGCCCACCGGTAAATTTCGCCTGCCAGATCTGCTGCTCCAGCGGATCGCCTTCATTGGACGCGTAATCTACGATCCCGTGCGCAGTGTCGACGTTGTACACATCGCCAACTTCGAATTCGCCGCTTGTGAGCTGATGATCGAGCTTGGCACTGGACCCGAGCGGCTTCGACGTGTCGTATCTGTAGAGATACAGATGATTGTGCCCATCGCTCCAACTGGTGAGCACGATGGCGCCGTCGCCCACCGTTATGTCGTAATTCTCATCGAGAAACTTATCGTCGTCGATCTCAAGCATCTGCCGCGAATCGCCATAATCGGTCTCGGCAAAGAACAGCGCCATGTGCTTGTGATCGCGCGTCAGCGTTTCCGCCCAAAGGGTTTTGCTGTCGACCCAGCCGAAACGCGGCAAGTAATCGTCGCCGTTGTGAAACGGGATCCGCATCCATACGGTCTTGCCGCCATGCGCTGACACCACGCCGAGGTGCACATCGGGATTGGGATCGCCCGGTTGCGGATAACGCTGCCAATCCACAGCAGCGTGAGTCGGAATCCAGTCAGTGAGCGGATATCGCGGCACCTGGGTTTCATTCATTTGCAAATAGGCAATCTTCTTTGAGTCGGGCGACCAGAAGTAGTTGCTGCGTACGTCCAACTCTTCCTCGTATACCCAATCCACCTCGCCGTTCAGGAAATGCTGGCCATCGACTGAGGAGGGATTGGGCGGGGCTGCAAGCGGTAGGGTGGGTGTGCCGGGTTCGCGAAGAGGGATAACGGCCAAGCCGTGATCCCTGATGAACGAGATGGACCATCCATCGGGAGAAAATTTGGGATCGTCGCCCGAGAGCAGATCCGAAAAGCCCATCTCGACTCCAACGCCATTGCGCAGATCGTAGAGCCACAGCCGGCCGTTGGAGTCGAAGAGGATGTGCGTCGAATCCGGCGCCCAGACATAGCTGGCCAGGATGTAGCGCTGGCGATGATCGCGGTCCCGCTCGGAGTCGCTGCTGCCGTCAAGGTTTCCCATCTTTGCCGCGCTCACCAGCACATGGGTCTTGCCGGTGGCAGGATCGACGTCCATCAACTCTCCGCCATCCAGATAGGTCAAATGCTTTCCGTCGGGCGACCAGGTTAACTGATCTGGCGGTTCGCCGATCAGCGGCCCATGGGCGAAGATGGCCTCGACAGTGAGCGGTTTTTCAGGAGCCTGCGCGGTGAGGCGAAGGGACGCCGGCGCCAAGGCGGCCATTGCCAAAAACAAGAGGGCGACTGTTCGCATCGAGGGGCCTCGCCTTCAGCGGCAATCCGGCCTGGAGAGCAAGGTCTTAGAGGAGGTGGGCCGGTAGATCCGGAAGAATCAGTGTAAATCACAACGATTGGCGGTGAATCTCTGCCGCGGCCGCCAAATTCCTTCAGAGAAAATGCTTGCTTGAATCCCGCGGAACCTCATACAGTCAAAAAATCCCCCGGGAGGAAAAGCATGTCGACAACGTACGATGTTGCCATCGCAGGCGGCGGCCTGGGCGGGGCGGCACTGGCCAAAAGCATGGCTGAACACGGCGCCAAGGTCCTCGTCATCGAGCATGAGCGGCAGTTCAAGGACCGCGTGCGCGGCGAGGCGATGTTTCCCTGGGGCTATGCCGAAGTTGAAGCTCTTGGGACCGCCGATTGCTTTGCCCAAGCCGGCAGGCACCACCTCAACTGGATCAATACATACGTTGCGGGCGACCTGGTGGAACATCGCGAAGTTGTCCCCAGCACAAAGCATCGGCTGCCTTTTCTTACCTGCTATCACCCTGCCATGCAGGAGTCGTTATTGACAGCGGCGGCGACAGCGGGCGCCACAGTGAGGCGTGGCGCGGCGGTTCGCCAGGTGCGGCCGGGTGCGCCGCCGGAAATGGTTATTGAAGAAGATGGCCGCGCGGAAACAATCTCTGCACGGCTGGTGGTGGGAGCCGAGGGACGCTCGTCTGCTGTCCGCTCCTCGGCGCGATTCACGGTCGAGCGCGACCCCGAAGACATGATGATCGCCGGAATTCTGCTCGAAAATGTCCCCGCCGATGAAGACACTTTGCAAGGCACTTACAACTTTGCTTTGGGGCAACTGGTTATCGTCATCCCGCAGGGCGGCGGCCGCGCGCGAATGTATCTGTGCTACCACGATCAAACGCAAGCGCGCTTTCAAGGCAGTGGCGACGTGGCAAGATTTTTTGACAGCTGCAAGCAAACAGGCGCGAGCGCGGCGCTGTTCGAGGGCGTAAAGCAGATCGGGCCACTGGCGACGTTCAGCTGCGCGCACAGTTGGGTCGATCACCCTTACCGCGACGGAGTGGTGCTGGTGGGCGACTCGGCCACGTCGAGCGATCCGACGTGGGGGCAGGGCCTTTCGCTTACGATGCGCGATGCCCGCGTGTTGCGCGATCACCTGATGCGCAACGACGACTGGAATGCCGCGGGCCACGCTTACGCCGACGAGCACGATGGCTACGCGGGCCGCATGCACACCTTTCACCAGTGGATGACCACGATGTATCTGGCCACGGGACCGGATGCCGATGCTCGCCGCGCGCGTGCCATGCCGCTTATCGGGCAAGACCCCAGCCGCCAGCCGGACGCGCTCTTTGTTGGGCCAGACCTGCCGGTTGATGAGGCCGTGAAGAGGCGTTTCTTCGGCGAAGACTGACGGCACGTCATTTGTTGCGTGGCGCGGTTCTACAATTGACCTACTCTGGAACCGCAGAGGCTCAGCGGCTTTTTCGCAACGAAAAGCCGACTTGAATGATGCTCTGAAGGTTGAGTGAATTGGAGAATCGCCAGCATGCATTGGGCAAGTCCTGAAGAACGGCGCGCACTTGGCCAGGCGCGGCGCAAGCAGGTGGGCCGGCGTCAGCACGCAGAACTACATCCCAAGGCTCGGCCGGCCTTGGCGCTGGAGCTGGTAGCGCGATCAATGCACGGACGCGTGCCGGCGCTGATCCAGCTCAAGTACCAGCTCATGGCTGAGTCGCCGTTCGGATACTTTCGCGGCGCGGCGCCGGTGATGGCCGCCGACCTGGCACAGCTTCCCTCGACCGGCATTGTGAGCCAGCTTTGCGGCGACGCGCATGTGCGTAACCTGGGCGCATTCGCCGCGCCCGATGGACGGCTGGTCTTTGACCTCAACGACTTCGATGAGACGATTCGCGGACCGTTCGAGTGGGATTTGAAGCGCATGGCTGCATCGCTGGTGCTGGCCGGACGCGCCGCGGGACACAAAGACAGCACCGCGCGCAAAGCCGCTGCGGCGTGCATCGAACGCTACGCAGAGCAGATGCGCGCATTTGCCCATATGCCGCAACTTGAAGTGAATCGGTTCCAGGTGCACCGCATCGATCTGGCCAAGCCGGTGCACGATGCGCTCTTGAAGGCCGAGCGCGCCACGCCGCCGCACACGTTCGAGAAGCTCACCATGCCCGTTTCGTCCCGGCCCGGTTCTCCGAAGTCAAACGCTCGCCGCCGCTTCAAGGAAATGAAGCCGATGCTCTGGCGCGTCACCGGCGCTCGCGCGGCAGCCGTGGTAGCCTCGCTGGGGCCATACCGCGAAATGCTGGAGCCGCAGCGGCAACACCTGCTCAACTTTTACCGGCCTATTGACGTGGCGTTTAAAGTGGTCGGCACTGGTTCGGTGGGCTTGCGCGACTACTGTGTCCATATGGAGGGCAATGGCCCCGGCGATCCGCTTTTCCTGCAAATCAAGGAGGAGGTTGCGTCAGCCTATGCGCAATATCTACCGGACGCACACCCAGCCGCGCATAACGGCCGGCGTACGGCCGAAGGGCAACGCTTTATGCAGATCCAGACCGATCCATTTCTCGGCTGGACGCATATCGGAAGCCGGCAATATCTTGTTCGCCAGCTCAATGACCACAAGGGTTCAATCGAAATTGGGGACCTGGCCGGAGCCAATCTCAAGGCATACGCCGAAGTTTGCGGTGAATTGCTGGCGCGGGGCCACGCGCGTTCGGGAGACGCGCAAACGATTGCCGGTTACATCGGCACCGGAAACGCCTTTCCTGAAGCGATTGCCGAGTTTGGCATTGCATATGCCGACCAGACGGTAAAGGACTGGGAAGAGCTGAAGCGATCGGGGCGGGCGAAAGCAGCGAAGCGATAGCGCTGGCGTACAATCTCTGCAACTTACCAACACCATTTTTATAGTCGCGGACGGGACTGTCTGCGATCGACGTGTTGAAAGGACTGCAGACAGCTATGAACGACCAGCTGAACCGAGTGTCGCAGCGCAAAGTTGCAAGGTTGGCGGGCCTGTTGTACCTGGCATACATTGTGATCTTTGCAGCTTCCACTCTCATCCAGGGCAAGACTATCGTGTGGGGAAATGCTGCATTGACGGCCAGCAACATTGAGGCCGCGCAGGGATTGTTTCGCCTTGGCGTGACCATGGAGTCTGATTGCCGCACTGCTGTTTCTCCTCACGGCCTGGGCACTCTACGTGTTGTTCAAGCCGGTCAACAGAGATCTCGCGCTGCTGTTTCTTTTGTTGAATGCCGTGGGGGTAGCCATTGAATGCGTTGCTACGATGATCCATTTTGCAGCGCTCATGGTTTATCAGGATTCCGCGTCAATGACTGCGTTCAGGCCGGAGCAGCTTCAAACGTTAGGATGGTTACTCCTCGAAATCGGCGGCGCTGGAGGCATGGTGACCGTGTTGTTTTACGGCGCGTGGCTTTTCCCACTTGGATATCTGGCAATGAAATCGCGCCTTCTACCAAAGGTCTTTGGAGTGTTGCTCATCCTTGACGGTGTGTGCCTGATGATTTGCTTCGTCCAACTATGGTTCTTGCCCGCTTATCAGAAATGGACTTATCCGCTCTATCCAGTCATGTTTATTGCCGAGTTCGGGCTTGGATTGTGGCTGGCGATCATGGGCGTCAAGTCGTCCGAGTCAATATCGGTCGTTCCAGGCTGAAAAAATCTCGGGCGAATGGCTCGATGCAAATTGTCGCCTTCCCTTTGTCGTTATCGCCTGTACACATCGTACCCGCGCAGGCGCGCGGCCAGCGTAAATTCGCCCATCAGCGCTTGCATGGTTGCGGCACGGTCCGGCGTCGGGTCTGTCTTGATCTGCAAATCGCGCTTCACGATCAGCCAGCGGATGTTCTTGGAATGGACAAGCGCCGCGGTCTCGGCGGGCGGATAAGGATCGGTTGTGGGATCGAACAATAGAACCGGAAACCTTGGCACCCGCCCGGTGGCAAAGTAGAACGGATCTTCACCCGGGATCAGGATCAGCCCGTCATTCTGCGGAATATTGGCCGCGGCGTATCGCAGCAGCTCGTCGAATTCCGGCAGATATGGCCCCGGTGTGGCCATCCCTGCAAGCTCGGGAAACGCCGAGTGCTCAATCGGCGGATCGGGCAGATTTGCATAGGAGAGCCGTTCCTCGCTGGCGATGTAGAAGCCTCCGCAGACGAGGAGCGTGATGGAGACGAGCGCAGCCAGCGCGGGCACAAACCATCGTGATGGAACGCGAGCGGCAAGCGGGACAAGAAATGCGAGCAGCTCCGCGGTGAGTAAAATGAGGAGCGGCCAGATGGCGTACGTGGAGCCCCAGAGCTGCTGCGACATGAACGTGCCGAAAATAGCCGCGAGCACGATGAGCGGAAAGAATGCGCGCACAGTGAGCTCTCGGCGCGGACTCAGTAGATTGGCGACGGCCACGACGAACGCGATCAGGAGCAGCGGAGGCCAAAGCGAGAGCAGGCTGTCGCCGCGGGAATCGGGATCGTCGTAGATCAGCAGGGAAGCGAGCGTTGAGAGGAACGGTGCGGCCAGCAGCGCGAAGGCGAATAGCTGTGTCCAAGGAACGTTAGCTCCCACCGTTCGCGCGATCGAGCCTGCGCGAAGGATGGGGCAACCTCAAGAGCGCCAAACCGGCGGCGACGCAGGGCAATGTCCAGAGCAGCGCCGGGTCGCGAAAGACGGAGAGCATGAGATCGAGTGGCGGCAGGCGGCGCTGGCCGGCGAAGGTGATCGTCCAGTAGATATAGTTGCGCAAGCCTGCGGTCCAATGCAGCGCGAGCGCGGCTGCGAACAGCGTGACAAACGCACCCGCCAAAACGGAGAGCAGCGTCGGCACTACCGGCGCTTCAATCGGCGCTTTCCCGCGCCGAATGCTTGTGATCGCGAGTACGAGAAGGACGGCAGCAACTGCCGCGATAAGAAACGGCAGCCCCATGTTTTGTTTCGTGAAGAGCGGCAGGCAAAGTGCGACGCCGGCGACAAACCCGCGTGCAAGCTGCAGTGGTCGCCTTTGCTCCGCGAAAAGCAACCGCAGATCCTTCGACTCCCTTCGCTTCGCCGTTCCGGCTTGCTCCGATCGCTCAGGATGACAAGGCCCGTTCTGGTCGCGGGGTGTTTTCGCGTCGGATGTGAAGTCTATCTTCTGCAAGAGCCACAGGGCGACGAGAATCCAGAACGCGCATTCGCCGTCGTACTCGGGAATCGGAATGATGCAGTAGATGCCGAGGACGGTGAGCGGCGCGGCTAGAAGCAACGCGACGGTCCAAGCTCCGGCAATGCGCCCGCGCAACGAAGCGAGAGCGATTCTCCAGGAGAGGAGCGTGGCCAAGCCACCCACCACCGAGACGTAGAGCACGTGATGAAAGTAAACGCGGCCCGTGAAACGAATGATTGCGGCCTGAACCAGGAATGTGAGCGGCGGGTGAACGAAGGGAAAATCGCGGTAGGGTACCTGCCCAAGCGCGAATCGCATTGCGCTGTCGAGCACGTAGCTTGTGTCCCACAGAATCGCGACATGCGCATTCTGCCAAAGAACAACGCAAGCTGTGGCCAGGAAAAGCGCAAGGCCAGCCTGCCCAATCTCGTACTGCAAAGCGTGGCGTCAACTGCTCGGGAGTCGAGGCTTCAGACCCCGGGGGCCGAGCCGCTGTCCTCACCATCCGCGACGGTAGTAGTAGGGGGCGCAGTAGGGCATGGAGAAGATCGCCATCATGAGTGCGACGACCCAGCCGATGAGAGTCCAGCCAAGGAAAAGGTTGAGGAACAAAATCCCCATCGAGTTGTGCGTGTGCCGCACCGCCGCAATGATCGCAGGAAGGAAATACAGGCCGATGCCAAAGAAAAGGAAGTGCATAGGATCTCCCGCTTACGTCTCGACATTTGTTACGGAGATTTTACCTCCGAAGTTCCTGCATATCGCCCGCTAAAAGCTCTAATCCCATGAAAACGCGGTGCATATTTTGCGGGTGAGCAAGGTTGCCTGCTCTGGGTAATGGCCGCGGGATTGGGATGGGCAAATGGCCACCATACTCGATCCAGATACCCCGTGGCCCTCTACAATGATCCGGTATGCCGACCGTCGTAAGATCGCACGCCAAAATCAACCTGGGGCTCTTCCTTGGGCCGCCCCGGCCGGACGGATTTCACGCTCTGGCAACGGTCTACCAGACGTTGGAAATCCATGATTTAGTGACGGTTACGGCGAAAAGTGCGCCCAAAACCGTGTTGAGAATTAGCTCAAACGACCCTCGGGTGCCGACCGACGAGCGCAACACGGTGTACAAGATTCTTTCGTTGGTTTTGGACCAGATCGGCGAGAAAACCGAAGTAGAAGTCCATATCGATAAACGACTTCCGGTGCAGGGGGGCATGGGCGCCGGGTCCGGAAACGCGGTCGCGGCGCTCGTCGGGCTTGACGCCGAACTGGGCACACAGTTCCGCAGCCTGTTCACGCGAAAGCTTGAGATTCCCGCTAAAGTTGGCTCCGACGTGCCGCTGTTTTTGATCGGTGGAACGGTTCTGGGCGTCGATCGTGGGCAGGAGGTCTATCCGCTTGCCGACATTGAGCCGACTTGGTGCGTGGTCGCGGTACCGGAGATTGGCATTTCGACGCCGCAGGCCTTTCGCGATTGGGACGCACTTTGCGCGGCCGAAGGTTTGACCCCGGAGGCAGGTACCGCTAGACTAGAGAAGTTGAGCCGAGACTACGCCAGCGCCTTTCGGGGAGAAGTTCCCGAGGGCGGGTTTGGACAAGGCTCCTCCGGTGTCTTCTCTTTGGGAGAAGACCTGGCCGGACCTGAAGGGTCTGCGCTTGTCCGCACCGGGATCAAGAGCTGGATCGAGAACGACTTTGAGCGCGTTCTGCTTCCCCAGCATCCCTCCCTTGCAGAGATCAAGCGTCTTCTTTGGGCTTCGGGCACACCGGAGGCAGCCATTTTTGCGTCTCTGTCGGGTTCCGGTTCGGCGCTCTTCGGGTTGTACCTGACTTGCGGAGATGCGGAAGCGGCTATGCGTCGTATAGGGGATGAAGTCCAAAACCTGAGAGTGAGCACGACTCTCACGCGCACCCTGCCGCGGTCTGCATATTGGGATCAAATGTTGAAGAAAGACAGCCAGTAGCCAGTAGCTCGTGGCTCGCAGTTTCATTTTGCGAAAAACGATGTTTTTGGATTCGCGCGAAACAGCCACAAGCTAATGGCTACAGGCTATTCTTGACAGTCCACCGTTGGGCAAGCGAGACTCACCCACGGCTGACCGAGGTGCTGGGCGATCGTTCAATGGTAGGACAATGCCCTTTGGAGGCATTTATCCAGGTTCGAATCCTGGTCGCCCAGCCAGAAAGACAGCTTCGAGCCGCTAGCTTCTAGCTACCAGCTTTTTCTCGCTTGAACCGAGAATCTCGGATTCTGCGGGAATGAGCTAGTAGCTAGCAGCTAGAAGCTGGGAGCTCGAATTAGGAACGCAGCCATAGCCAACCAGCATGGAGGTGCTCTCAAGATGGACGCAGGAACGTCGACAGTGACACTCGAAGACAAGCCGGGCGAAACAAGCCCGGAGAAGCATGACCCCAGCAAGGACACGCCGAAAGGCGGGTCCGGTAGCGCTTCAGCGGACGGCGGCAAGAGCAAGGAGCCAAAGCCGGCTCCGGAGCGCAAGAAGCCCACGAAGCTGAGCGAGGACAAGCGCTTCAAGCTGTTCAGCGGCACTGCGAATCCAAAGCTTGCTCATTTGATTGCCGAGGATATCGGCGTCAAGGTCGGTGAGGCCAAGATGCAGCGCTTTGCCGACGGAGAGGTTTACTTTCAGCTTCTCGAGAACGTTCGCGGCGTTGATGTTTTTGTGGTGCAGCCCACCTGCTATCCGGTGGATCAGCACCTGGTGGAGTTACTGATTATGATCGATGCGCTCAAGCGGGCTTCGGCGGCAAGGATCACTGCGGTGGTTCCTTACTACGGGTACGCCCGCCAGGATCGCAAAGACCGGCCGCGCGTAGCGATCAGTGCGAAGTTGATTGCCGACCTGCTCACCACGGCCGGCGCCAATCGCGCGCTGTTTGTCGATTTGCATGCAGCACAGATTCAGGGGTTCTTCAATATTCCGGTCGATCACATCTTTGCCAGCCCCGTGCTGGTGAGCCATTTTAAAGAGCTCAAGCTGCCCAACCTGACAGTAGTTTCTCCCGATGCGGGCGGCGTGGAACGGGCACGCCACTTTGCGCAGAAGATGGAAGTTCCGCTGGCCATCGTGGACAAGCGGCGCACCGACATCAACGTAGCGGAAGTGATGCACGTGGTTGGCGATGTCAACGGCAAGACGTGCCTCATCATCGACGACATCATCGATACTGCGGGCACGCTGGTAAAGACCGTGGACGCGCTGTACGCCTCTGGCGCGAAGGCCGTCTACGCCTGCGCCAGCCATGCCGTGCTTTCGGGTCCGGCCATCGATCGCATTGCCAATTCGCGGCTGGAGCAGTTGGTCGTGACCGACACGATTCCATTGCGAGAGGCGGCACACAAATTGCCCAAGATTAAAGTGCTCTCAATTGCGGGGCTGCTGGGTACGGCAATTGAGAACATTCATTTGGAGACCAGCGTGAGTACGCTGTTTTCGTAGCCAGTAGCCAGTAGCCGGTAGCTAGAAGCCAGTAGCTAATAGCGACAAGCCGGATGAACGATCACTCGCAGCTCCAAACGGAGCTGCTTTACAAAGGGAGCGGAAGACTCGGCTCACACTCGCAACCGGAAGCTACAAGCTGCCGGCTACAAGCTAAGAGCTGTTTTGCCCGTGCCCGATCTCAACAAGAAACGAGAAAACGAGAAATGCCAGAAGTTGTCGTAGCCAAAGCCCGCGAGGGCAAATTCAACAAGAACGCCGCGCGCCGCGTGCGCGCAGCAGGCAAGATTCCGGCCGTGCTGTATGGCTCAGGACAGGATCCCGTAGCCGTGGAACTGGACCCAAAACAGATTTCAAGGATCCTTTACTCCGAGACCGGCGCTAACACGATTCTGGATGTCGAGGTTGCAGGACAGCCCGCGACCAAGGCCATGATTGTCGATTTTCAGCGGGAGCCGATCAAGGACAAGCTGATTCACATCGACCTGAAACGCATTGCGCTCGACAAGGCTTTGCGTGTGCGCGTACGTGTCAAGTTGCTGGGCATTCCGATCGGGGTAAAGACTGAAGGCGGGGTTCTGGACCAGGTGCTGCGTGAGGTGGAGATTGAGTGCCTTCCCGCGGATATTCCCGGTCACATCGATGTAGATGTGAGCGAGCTGGGGATGCATCAGGTGTTGCGCGTCAGCGGACTGCCCCACTCCGACAAGATCAAGTACCTGACGTCTGAAGATGCCACTGTGGCTCACGTTGTCACCATCCGCGAGGAAGTGGTTGCGACGCCTGAAGCAGTGGAAGGAGCAGCTGCGGTACCGGGTGCGGCTCCTGCTGCGGGTGAAGCGGGTGCTCCAGGCGAGCCTGAAGTCATCAAGAAGGGCAAGGGCGATGCTGAGGCACCGGCGGCAAAGAAGCCCGAGGCGAAGAAGTAAGCCTTGCCTGAAGCAAGCGAGACCGGTTTTCAGCGCGGCCCTTTCCTGATCGTGGGGCTTGGTAATCCCGGTCTCGAATATCTGTGGACCCCGCACAACGCGGGTTTCATGGCCATTGACCGCATCGCTCAACAGGAGGGCGTTGTGGTGCAGAACCGGCGATGCCGGGCCACGACCGCAACTTGCCGCATAGCAGGGCGCGAGGTGGTTCTGGCCAAGCCGGAGACGTTCATGAACCTGAGCGGCATTGCGGTCGCCGCTTTGGTTCGAGAGTTTGAAGCGGACCCGTCGCGGGACTTGCTTGTGATCTACGACGAGCTGGACCTGGTGCTGGGAACCTTCAAGATCAGAGAGCGCGGATCACCTGCGGGGCACAACGGAGCCCGCAGCGTGACCGATGCTCTGGCAACGCAGGAGTGGTTGCGCTTGCGGATTGGCGTGGGCCTGGATCTGCCTCCTGAGGCAATTGCGGCGGGAGCGGGAAAGAGGCCGGGCAGAGATTATCTGCTCTCGCCCATGCGCAAGGCGGATTTGGCGGTTCTGGATGAGGTGCTGGACAAAGTGGCGGCTGCCACGCGACGCATCGTTCAAGAGGGTCCGGGGCCGGCAATGAACGAGTTCAACCGGAAAGACGAGTAGACAGGGACCAGGGGTCAGGGATCGGAATTAGGGACCGCTGCGAACTGCGAGTTGCTAGTTGTGAGCGGAAGCGAAACGCCTCCGCAGAAAAGGAATACCGATGTCGCGTGTGTATGAAGTGATGTTTATTATCCGTCCCGATGTGGACGACGACGAAGCCGAGAAGCTGATTACGGGCTTCACCTCCACGGTTACATCCCATGGAGGGGTGGTGAAGTCGGTGGAGAAGCTGGGCCGCCGCAAGCTGGCCTACATGGTGCGCAAGTTCAACGACGGCAACTACGTGCTGCTGACCATTGAGGCCGATGGCGCGGTGGTTCTGGAGTTGGAGCGCCGGTTGCGCGTCACTGAGCCGGTGATCAAGTTCATTACCGTGCGCGTGGACGAAGAAGAGAAGCGCCTGGCAAAGGTAAAGGCAGCCCGCGGCGTGCGCCGCAAGCCGGACGAAAGCACGCCTGCTGCGCCACCGGTTGCAGCAGCCGCACCTGAAGCAGCGGCAGCGGAGCCCGCAGAGACGGCTCAAGCCAGCGCGTAAAGACAGGGAATAGGGAACAGGGAATAGGGAATAGAAGACAGGTACTCGCGATTCGCGAAGTTCGTTTTTCTGATCCCTGACCCTTGATCCCCTTTGAGAATTCTTCCGGCGTTGCCGGAACAGACAGAGAGAGCAGAGGAAACAAAATGGCTGAAGAGAATGATGTGAGAGCATCCGGATCGTCGGATGCAGCGCCACGGAGCGCGCCCGGATCGGGTGGCTCCTCGGGACCAGGCTCAGGCCCTCGCGGCCCGGGACGAGGCCCAGGCGGTCCCGGCGGACGGGGAAAGTTTTTCCGCCGCAAGAAGGTGTGCAAGTTCTGCACGGAAAAGATCGACGGGATTCCTTACCGCGACGTGCGGCTGCTGCAACAGTTTGTGGCTGAGCGCGGCAAGATTGTGCCGCGGCGTCTGAGCGGCGTTTGCGCCACACACCAGCACCGTTTGACGCGCGCCATCAAGCAGGCGCGCAACATCGCGCTGTTGCCGTTTGCCACAAGGCACTAGACCTAAACACGAAGCTGTCATCCTGAGCGAAGTCCGCCGTGGCGGGCGAAGTCGAAGGATCTGCAGTTGACGATGTGCGCAGCCCCGCATTTCTGAGGGGATTTTCGAAGCAGGCCGCGCACTGGAAAATACTGGAGAATTTGTTATGGAAGTCATTCTGAAAGAAGATGTAGCCGACCTGGGTTTTCGCGGAGAAGTGGTGAAAGTGGCCGACGGCTATGCGCGCAACTATCTGCTGCCGCGCAAGCTGGCCATGCAGGCCACCGCGGCCAACAAAGCCGTGATTGAACAGATGAAGGCCGCTGCAGCGCGCCGCTCGGCGAGCGAAAAGGCGCAAGCCGAAGAGTTGCTTACCCAGCTCGAGCCGCTGGTGCTCAGCTTCACGCGCAAGGCCGGCGAGGCGGGCCATCTTTTCGGTTCGGTCACCTCATCCGACATTGCCGCGGAGCTCGCAGCGCAGGGCCACGAGGTTGATCGCCGCAAGATTCAATTGGGCGATCCGCTGAAGAGCGTGGGCGACTTCAAGGTGGCCATCCGGCTGCACCGCGAAGTGACCGCGCGCGTCACCGTTAAGGTTCAGGCGGAAGTGACAGAGGAAGAAAAAGTGGCCGCCGCTAACGCAGCCGCTCCGGCCGAAGAGGCCGCCGAGCCGGCCGCGGAAGAAGCCACGGCCGAATAGAGTCGTTCTAGGAAGGAAACAGCGAGCCCGATGCGGCGCGAATCGGTGCGAGCCGGTTGCGGCGGCGCGCGGGCTGCTGGACTTGAGAGCCAAGCAGGCCGGCGATCTCGCGCAGTTCAGCGCGGGCGCGGCCAATAGCCGCTGCAACGGCATCGAGCCGTTTGCTTTCCCCGTCAGCGAGCGGCAATGCTGTCTGCGCATCCTGCTTTTTGTTCCGCTCGGGCTTGCGCTGGTCGTGCCCGGGAACGCCCCGCCCAAGAACCACGCGCGCGCCAGATAGCGTGTAGCCCTCCGCGTGGACCAGGCGCTTGATCTCCATCGCCATCTCCACGTCGCGGCGGCGGTAGAGCCGCTGGCCGGTGCCGCTTTTATTCGGTTTGAGCTGGGGAAACTGGGACTCCCAAAATCGCAGGACGTACGTCTCGACGCCGCAGAGTTCCGCGACGTCTCCGATTTTGAAGTAAAGACGATCCGGAATCTGCGGTGGTTCGTAGGCGCGCTTCCGGTTGGGTTGTGTAGCCATAGTTATTCGGCGAGGAATCAGTTTCGAATAGGGGAGAGTCCTCACTCTAGCCGAAGTATAGGCCACAGCGTTCGCACTGTGTGAAGCAAAATCGGCTCTCGAACCTATTTGAACAGAGGAAAAACGAGGCGAAATTACGCCGAGTTTTTCAGGGTTTTCTCCCTACGCATCTGCCGCTGCGGATCGTGCAGTCGAGCCTTGCGGCGCGGCGCGCAGGTACTGCTTGGGCCAGCTTGCCTGCTCTCCCAGCGTGGCTGCTGCATGGACCGGCCAGTAAGGATCGCGCAACATAGCGCGCGCCAGAAATACCAGATCAGCCTCGCCCTCCGCGACGATCGCGTTGGCCTGCGCCGGCTCGGTGATGAGCCCGACCGCGGCCGTCGCAATGCCTGCCTCGCGTCGAATTCTCGCGGCAAACTGAACCTGAAAACCAGGTGCAGCTGGAATCTTTGCGTTAGGCACAAGCCCGCCTGACGACGCATCGACCAGATCGACGCCGTGCTCGCTTAGCTTTTTCGCAAGCTCGACCGATTCGTCGGGATTCCAGCCGCCTTCGGCCCAATCGGTGGCGGAGATCCGGACAAACAGCGGCAGGCGCTCCGGCCACACTGCGCGAACGGCGTCCACAACTTCGAGCACCAGCCGGATGCGATTGTCGAAGCTGCCTCCGTACGCGTCGGTGCGCTGGTTCGCGAGCGGCGACAGAAACTCATGCAGCAGGTAGCCGTGAGCCGCGTGAATCTCAACGAAATCGAATCCCGCCTCGAGTGCCCTGCGTGCCGCCTGGCGAAAGCCTTCCACAACAGTCTTGATTCCGGATGCATCGAGCGCGACGGGCACTGGGTAATCGGGCGCAAAAGCGATCGCGCTGGGTGCGACCGGCTGCCAACCGCCTTCGGCGGGGGCTACTGTTGTCGGCCGCTGTTCAAATGGCGAAGCGGTGCTGCCTTTGCGCCCGGCGTGCGCCAGTTGCATGCCGGCGCGCGAGCCCTGTGTGTGAATAAACTCCGCGATACGGCGGAGGTTTGCGATGTGCTCGTCTTTCCAGATGCCGAGGTCGGCAGGCGAGATGCGGCCTTCAGGCAGAACCGCCGTGGCCTCGGTTGACACCAGGCCGGCTCCGCCCTGCGCGTGGGCGCCCAGGTGGACGAGATGCCAGTCATTGGCGAAGCCGTCGACGCTGGAATATTGACACATGGGCGAGACGCCGATGCGGTTACGGAACTCAACAGCGCGAAGTTGAAAGGGAGAAAAAAGCGGAGTTGTCATGTCTTTCCTAATGGATGATTGGCGCGGAAAAGCGATTCAACGATCTGCCGCTTGATGCTTGCTGCGGAAACCGTGCGCTCATGAATTGCCGGAGCAGGGTTCCTGAGGTGAATCTATTGTTTCTTCAGTACGGCCGCGCCCTTTTCGTCAAAAAGGATCGCGTTTTCGAGTTTGCGGAAGTCTGCTGCCTTGCCGGGCGGAATCTCCACCTGCCGCACCACGTAGTCGCGTTCATAGTGCAGCACGTTCCCCTTGGCGGTGGTTGTGGAGTGATAGCTGGCGAAGTCCATGTCCACGTTCACCGGGTCGGGCGTCTCGTCCACCACGTAGCCGGGCGGCAGCGTGATGTCGAAGCTGTCATGCCAATCGCCCGGTTGCCCGAGTTCGATGGGATAGACGCGCGGCTTGTTCTCCATGACTTCAGGCACCGAGCGGGCATCGTCGCCCACCACGCGCGGACGGAGCAACAGCAGCGGGCCGGCCGCATGCGCATAGCTTGTGTCGCTGACGTGCAAGTCGAGCGTGACCGGCTGATCGAGTTCGCCGTTCTCGTGAAACTCGTATCCTTTGAAGTCGACGCTGGGCAGATCGGAGCTCAGGTGCTCTTCCAGGTAGTCGTGTACTTCCTTCGTGTCCGCCTCCTTCAGCAATGCGCGCTCATGCGCGGCATCCACGCCGGTAAACACGTCGGTGATATCGCCTGCGAGCGTGCCGTCCGGGGCCAGAACGAACGAACCTTTGCGATTCAAGCTGGCGGAGGCCGGCGGAAGTACGGGCATCTCTAGGACCTGGCTATCGGGTCCGTCGCCAAGGTTGCCATAAGCTCCTTGAAGCTCTCCGCGAATCAGGCCGAGCGGGGTTTCCTCATCGGTAGGATCGAAGATCAGCAGGGTTTTGCCGTTCGCGGCCTTTACAAGTGCTCGCAGCCGCGGATCATTTGTTCCATCGGGCAGCTCGATGGCCGTGATCATGTGGTTGCCAATGAGCGACGGAGCGGATGGATCGATAACGCCGCGCTCGCTGTCTACATGCAGGTAAAAGGCTCGGATGCCGACTGCCTGAAGCATCGAGATCAGCAAAGTGGTTTTGTCTTTGCAGTCGCCATAGCGGTTGCGGTAAATGTCGCCGGCATAATGAGCCTGCCAGCCTCCAATTCCCTTCGTGATGATGAAATACCGGACGTTCTTCTGGATATAAGCGGAAATGCGGCTCAGTTTGGTGTAAAGGTCAGGCGCGCCGGCAACGAGTTGCTGCGCTTGGGCGGTAATTTCCGGCGTGGGATCGGGCCGATGCGCCTCCAGCTGATCCATCCAGAGGCCGATTGCTCGCCATTGACTGTCGGCGCCCTTGACGGCCAAGTCTCCCCACGTCACGGTCATTCTCGCCGCCAGCGCTTCCCAGGGCGGTGTAGCGTGCAGATTCTCGAGATCGAGCGCAGGCATGTCTCTGATCGCCCAACGGAGATGGTTGTCGCCCGTTTCATCCGGTCGCATCGGTTCGTGATGACTCCACGAGTTTGCGTAATGGCCGCCGGGCGGCAGTGCCAACTCCAGCGATTCGTTCACAAACGGAATAGGCGCCTGGATCTGCCAGTCTTCAGAATTCATGTAGGGTCGCAGATGGCTCTCGGTTTCACAGGTGACGACCGCGCCGGGGTCGCTTCCAGGGGGCTGCACAACACGGAAGCGTTCCGTGGCCTGCATGTCCGCATCGCCGTAAGCGCCTTTGTCGACAAAGTCAGAATCCATTGCCTGAAGCTGCCGGCCATCAGCCGCAATGGTCCACGAGTGGAAGTAGTCCAGTTTTTCGTCCGTGTCGTATTCCGCCACGCAATGGGAGTACTCGCTTTATACGCAACGTTCCCTGTTCCTATGCGTCTGAACCTTGCGTGTAATTCGGATTACACGCCACATTCGCCAGGTGGTTGAAGCGGTACACTTTACGCCTTCTTCCGATTGCGATCGAGAAAGTCGGGGAGGGAAAGTGGCTTCTTGCGTCGTGCCTGCTGCTTCTTCTCATGAACGCGCTTCATCGCATCTTCGTATCCACGGCGTGCGACCTCAGCGTCAACGCGGGCGTATCCGCACATGGCCTCATACGTCTTCCATCCGCCCGCAGCCATGACGGTTGCGGCGTCGGCGCCCGCCGAGGCCAAGTTCGAGGCCATCGTGTGCCGTAGCGCATGGGTGGACCATTCGTCCCAACCCTCCTCGTTGCGAGGTTTGCCGTTGTAGGTCTTGCACAGTACACGGGCAAATTCACGGCCGAGTGAGGTCCCGGTTGAGCGCAAGCCGCGGGTGTTAAGCAGTAAATTGTCCTCATTTGCATTTCGCGGTTTGCGTTCGGCCATCCACTCGGCGTAATACCGCTTTGTTTTCTCGGAGAAGAATGCGTAACGCTCACGCTTGCCTTTGTTGGGCAGCATAATAAAAATGCGCTGGCGGATAAGATCGACATCCTGGACTCTAATGCGTCCAATCTCGCCAATGCGAGGGCCGCCCTCTTCGGCGATCGCCGCAGCCAAACGCAAACGAGCGTTGCCGCGCTTATTGAGCAGATCCCACGTGAACTCGAGTTTTTCCGCCTCAATCGGCCGAGGCATATGCCACTGCTGAGGGGTGAGGTGAATGAGAGAGACCACAGGGTTCCCGGCTTTGCGGTAGCCGGAAGCGATAGCCCACTTGAAGAACGTGGAGATGTAGGAGCCGCTCCTGGCGATGCTACGGTGGTCATTCTTCTTGCCCCATGCCAGGTAGGCGGTGATGGTCTTCGGGTTCACATCTTCAAGAGAGGTAATGCCTTCGAGCTGGAGATACTCGAAGAACGGACCGATGCTCTTGCGAAGCGTGTAGTGCTCGGCGTAGTGGAGTGCAGCGAAGCCGTCGAGGAACTCGCGAACGATCGGAAGCAGCACACCCGTGGAAGAGACTAGATACTGTTCCTGTTGGTAAGCGCCGTAGTGCTTCGATGAAAGAAAGTAAAGCCCGTTGATGGGTTTGCGTTCGGCACGGCCTAGAAACTGCTGGTTGCAGCCGCAGCCGCAGGTTAAGAGACGGTTGCCTTTGGTACGGCGGCGAATATAACACTCGCCGCAGCAAGTGAGGTAATCCGCGCGGCGGTCGTAACGGCCCTCGGGGACGTGCCTGTTGCAATCGGGCCCTTCACACTTGTGCTCGTTGGGACCAATGTAACGGCCGCGATCGCTGGCCTTAAGGACGGCGGCACACTCTGGCTTGCCGCAGAAAGGATACTTGGCACCTGGCCAAGTCTCATGCGGCGGAAGTGGCTGGTCGCAGACCGCACAGGTCCGCTCGCCAGCCTCGTACTTCCTGATCATCTCTTCGTAGGTCACTGAATCCTCCGTGATGCGGTGGTTTTGTAGGTGTCGATCAAGCGATCGATGTCGATTGAATCGAAGCGTTCTTCGCCGGTGATCCTCAAGGCGAGGATCTGGCGGGTGTCGATAAGCTGCTGAATCTTGTCGCCGGAGAGGCTGAAGCATAGTAATGACTTCGTCCCGAACGAGCAAGCGCCGGTGATGTTGCACGGACACGTCGGTTCTCCTGAAAGTGATCGTGCAGCAAGGAGGGTGAGTACCATAGCTCCGTACGAATCCCGTCATTAGTGGTGTCCGCGGCTTGTGCGCGCACGCCTCGGTGCTGCATAACCAACATTGAGATCGGAATGCCAGCTACCAATGCCATGGCCCGCAAATCGGGGCGCGGCCAAAATGGATGGGTACTTCGCCTTCCATCTGCAGAGTGATCCACAGGGACCGTTTACCAAAGGCCCAACGCGAATTTGCAGGGAATGCCAGGAACAAAGGCTTAGGGATGGCATTGCCGCAGGAGCTTTGACTCCGACTCGTGCCCCTTCCACATAGTTGCGGATTCGCAACTATGCGATTTCTCCTGAGCGTTCTTATCTTGACCGGCCCGTATCGAAGCAGGGTGATGGGACGCACAGGCTGTTCAAGGCCCAGCCGCACATAGTTGCCACATGGCAACAATTGACGTAGCTAGGAAGTTTGCGGAGGATGCAATCAAAGTTGAAAGCGTTCTCGGCAAGTCTCGAATCATGGGCAATGCTGGGCGGGTGGTCCTCCTGTTAACCATGGCCAAGGATTTGGGGGTTCTACAGAAGGATGTTGTCGGCGCAATGGCCCTGCCGAAGGACGTCGTCTCCAAGCTCGTTGGAACTCTGGTGGAGGCCGGGCTGTTTACGAAAAAGCGAGATGGCGAGAACTCGCGGATGATGCGGTTGGCTAGGACCGATTCGGGAACAGAGTTGTTGTCCCAGGTGAATGCGGTGCTACAACCGCCCCGTCGCGAGGCGCCGAAGATCAAGCCCAAACCGAAGCATACATACGGGCAGGTGAATATCTTCGGTGAAACAGTTGCGACTTAGCAACTGTCAGGCCGCACCGGATCCAGGAGCTCACGATTTGCTCCCGGAATCGGGATTGATGCGGGTCGAGACATCGGTAAGCAGGACGTACTTGCCCCAGAGAAGATTGGCGGAAGTCTTCGCGAACTCCTCAAAGGCATCAGGGTTTCCTTCTTCAAAGGTTCCAAGTGCAACCAGGAAGTCATCTACTTCCCGGGGTATTAGTGTGCTCATTGAGTTTCTCTTTCTTTACTGTTTGCCGCTTTTGAGGGCGGAAACTGTTGTGGTTTATGCTGCGGCACCGCGCTAGCGGGACCAGCTCTTCAAAGTGCGATTCAGGATCACGTAGGCCAAGACTAGAAACATCAAGCTAAGACTTCTTAGCGCGATAAGGTGCGATGACCGTTTTCACAAATATCCTTCCTTTCAGATGAATTCAAAAAACGCGGTACTAAAGTTGGTCAGGAGTTGCAGCAGAAATGAAATGAAATGCCAAGTCGTGATAATCCGACTGGTAGGCTTGTTTCGAGACATGAGGAGACCGGGGCAGGTTTCGATCGTCGACAGAAAGGAACCAGACCAATGCCGCGCTTCCACAGCTTCAATCTCCACGGCGATAACATCGTTGAGTGTGAACGAACATTCACTCTGATCAGGACAGCGCTTAAGGAAAATACGCGTGACCTCCGGGGTCCGTTTGGCCCCGCAGTATGCCCCTCTTACGAGCTGACTCTGCGGGGCGAAGACAACCCTTTGCAATTTCGCCTCTACCCCGGGTTCGGCCGTTGGAACCACGACATATTGGAGTTGATCCGCCAGCGCGGGGGCACGCTGCGCGAGGCGGCGGACATGATTATCACTGGGGTTGCTGATAACAATGAGACCCCGCTTCTCGTCATTGAATATTGCGGCGCACTGCCCGCCGGTAATCAGGCATGGCAACGAAGCGGACGGGCCTATTCATTTGGCAAGGCGAGGGTTCCTTATTTCTATGTCGCCGAGCTTGGAGGATATGAACTGGATGCGGAGCGCGCGAGAAAGGCCGCACGGTTGCCGAATCCGGCGGTTCCATTCAGCTATGTTTCGTACAGCCTGACCAATGAAAGCACGACGCTGCCGGTCTTTGTAACAAGCCCAGGTGCGGACGCAGAATCTCGCGCCTCTTATGGAGCGGTGTTCGCAGACGACGAACTGCTCGGCGTGGTTCGTGCCGTTGTGCTTGACGGAAACCCTGATGCGACAGTCGAAACCCTTAGACTGAAGGCCTTACGTTTCATCGAAATAAAAGCTGGAGCTTCACGAATTGATGAGACTCTAACGCCTGCACAATGGCAACGCGCATACGAGACTTTGCGAAATCAGGGCTCGTTGGTTGAGTTTCTTGTCACGCAGGCACCCCTTCGTTGGTCAAAGACGGCCTACATCGACACCATGACAGCGACAGCGCGCAGCTTAATGGACGCTGCCGGAAGGCTTGCCATTGGGCTAACTTCAAGCAAATTGCCGATGTGCATTATTCCAAGTGCACAGAGAGCGGCCTTCGCTGATGTTGTCGAACGGCTTTGCGAAGGTCGCATCCAACCTGAATTTCTCACTTGGTTACGGCGAAACGGGCATTTAAGCATCTGTTGGGTTATGGGCTTCAAACCACGCGGCGACGATGCACGGCCTGATCGAGGATTGCCGCCACTCGCACGAATGCTCGTCGGCGAAACTGAAGACCTTCTCACGGTTGTTTACGGTCCCGCTCCGGCATCTACCTGGGAACGCCTTCACAACACGCCGCGGCTTCTTTTGGTCAACGGTTTGTGGGAAGCGATTCTTGACGCTAGTGACGCAATTCTCGTTGACTCTTCGACCGATGGCATCCGTCGGCATGGATACCTTCGCCCTCATTGGTACGAAGAGCGGGCGAACCCGGACCTCGAAATGGTCTTCGTAGAACCTCGACCCTTGCGCATCGGTGAAAACGACGTTGATACCGTCCTTCACGTACTTCTGGCACACTTTGGGGGAGCTTCGACCTTCGAGGGAATGTGCAATCCTCCAGGCGGTGACTGGAGTGGAGTATCGCTCCAGTCGATTGGCCGCACCAACGAACTTCGGTGGTTAACCCTTCCTCGCGTCAGCAATATTGGGGCGAAGCGACCCGATCACGTTTTCCAGATCTTTAATCCGCCTGGGCGTCCTATTATTCTCTGCGTCGAGTCGAAGGAAACCGCCGCCAGTGTGGAGGAGAATATTGGACCGCGCCTGACTGCGTATATCAGGGCGCTGATGCTCACTCCCGCCAGTATCGAACGCGCTAACGAGGCTACGCCGTGGACACACTCGATTGTGAATCTCGACGCAAGGCTTTTCAGAACGGCGAGCGCCGCAGCGTTTTTGAGCGACACAGAAGAGGCGATGGCGAGCGTGAGAAAAAGGGCCGCTGTCGATCTCGCGATGTGCTTCTCTTTCGTGAATCAAGGTGAGACATGCGCACTGCGCCTCATCCCGAGTACCCGGCTTGGCAATGAGATCGCCACATTCATTGCCGCATTGCCTCTGGAAGGATCAAACATCAGAGTTTCGGTCGATTAGTCACCTAGTTAGAAATTGAGATAAAGGGATTCTTCAACAGCCTCAACCGGGCCATTCAAAACTTTGTTCACAGCCGAAGAGCCGCTCGATATCAGAAGATGACGCTTGTACAGGGCTTTGGGTACATCGTGGAGGAGGCTTTGATTGCCGCGTCGACCATCAAATGACAGCGCCCATTTAACGCCCTTTTGGTTGAGCTTCTCTAGGGCCGTAAAGAAACGGGCCAAATCTAAATCCTCGGCATAGCGTTGCTTGTTTGCGGCGTACGGAGGATCGAGATAAACAAAATCATTCGCCGTCGAACGCTCAAGCGTTAACTCGTAATCCTGGCAGACAAAATCGACCTCCTGAATCGCTCGCTGCCACGCTTCCACCACCCTCTCGAACCTCGCCGGTTCCATGCCGCGCCGGGAAAGATGAAAAGAGTTATTAAAAGCCCCTTTGCTGCTGAACCGCACGATGCCATTGACGCATGTGCGCATAATGAAGTTGAGGTCTAGTGGATCGCGTGTCCTGTTAAAACGTTCCCGTACCTGATAGAAATATGCCGGAAGCGGCTCGTTCGGGGGAAGGTTGTTCACGTCGAGGCGATCGAGCTCCGCCGTTAGCGCCGTCCATTGGGTTCGGTAATTATCGACCACGGCCACGGGATCACTTTGGATGAGTCGCCATAGGTCGATGAGAGGCCTGTAAACATCCCCCGCGACAGAGCCGGGAACGGCTGCCGAAAAGAGTAGAGCGCCCCCGCCGACAAACGGCTCAAAATAGCGACGATAGGGCGGTAATAGCGGCAAAATCGATGACGCCTGTGATCGCTTGCTTCCTGTCCATTTGATTAGCGATGGAATTGTGCTCGGAATACACGCCTTCCACTGCGCGGTATCGTCCCCAGAAAACCCTAGAGTCCGCTGCATCTGTCGAGCTCCAACCGTGCATCCGCGTCGCCGTTGCGCACTCGATCATTGCTGATGCGAACGAACTCTGCGTCCGTCTCGAACCCGAGGAAGTTGATGGCCAGCGGTTGCGCTGCAACGCAATCAGCTCCAGACCCTGCAAATGGGACTAGAAGAAGGTCGCCTGGCTTGGCCGATATTTCCAAGATCCGCTTCAACAAGCGTACCGGCTTTTGGGTGGGGTGCTTCCCAAAGGCGAGCTCCTCTCGCCTCTTGTTATTTGGCACGTCCCAAACGGTTCGCATCTGCTTGCCTTGGGCTTTGAGCAAATCCTCCGGGATGGACATCTCTTTCGCCGCGTCGTAATTGAAGTAGTAGCGCCGCTTTTTCTCGCCGCCCGTATGTGCCCACAAAATAGTCTCGTGGCTCGCCGTGAGCCGGCGTCCAGAGAGGTTAGGAAAGCTATTTCGCTTGTACCAGACCACCTCATTGATGATCTCAATTTTGAGGATCTGCATAGCGAAATTAATGATGCCAATATTGTGGTAAGTTCCGTGAACCCAAAGTGATCCGGTCGGTCGCACCACGCGTTTCAACTCTGCAAGCCATGCGAGAGTAAAGGCAAAATAGTCCTTAAGAGGTATATCGTCCCAATCCGCCATGACTTTGGACCAGTTCCCGCCGAACCCGGGCAACTTCGCCGAATTGTCCCATTTCCAATTATTACCTTTGCTCGCGTTATACGGCGGATCCGCGATGGCAACATCGACACTGGCGTCGGGCAATCGCCGCATAGCCTCCACGCAATCCAACTGATATATACGATTCAATTCGAATGGCACGGAATGATGAGATGATTCGATGCTCCCCAGAGAGCGGTTCTTCTTGCACTCCTTTTTCTCCCGGAGCGGTATTACTGGCGTAGGGTCAAAGAGGTCTGGCTGCAGCGGTGCGATAATCATAGAACGTTGGCTCCCTTCCATTTAAAACGCAGCAATAACCTGACCATTCGAGTTGCGTTCAAGATACTCCCGCATTGCCTTGCGAATCAGCCAGGACCGCGACAGTTGAGCTTTCTGGCCTAGGCTTTCGAGGGCCGTGTAATCTTTCAAATCAAGGCTTACTGTGACCCTGACCAGTCGGCGGCTTGCCGTACCGGCCCTGTTGCGTTTCTCATTCTCCACTTTGGTCGCCATCAATTATCCTCCTGCCAATCGCCAACACGATGCACAACTGATGCATGAACGCCTACAATTGATGTAAGTAGTAACACAATTCATCAATTTCCTCCAAACGAAGTTTCTGGAGAGAGGAATTAGCTGCAAGCTTACCGCCAGATTCGATTAGATTGTCCCCATAATCCCTGCAGCATGTCGTCAACCCAATTCCCAACCCAAGAATTCTAGGATCATCGGGTGCTTATGGGTGTTTATGCGGGGTTGGCAGTTTCCGTATTCCCATATAAGTTATTGCAAACGAATTGATTCCCGCTATGGCATGGAAGAGGTCGTCGGTTCGATCCCGACCAGGTCCACCAAATCCTTCGGAATATGGGTCGCCGCCGGAGCCTCTTCGCCCCTTCCTGTCCAAACCTTCTGCCCATCCACGCGCAAACCGCTCCGCCCTGGTCCAATCTCGCCCCCCAGCCGTCTCGGCAAACGGATGGTATGATCTTCGTGTTCGCCGGGTATCTGGGGAAATCAAATTCATAGGACATCGCCCCGCTCAAGGAGCTCTTCCCCTTGCCGTTCGACGTCTTCGTCAGCCACTCATCGAAGGATAGTCTCGTCGCCAATGCGGTTTGCGCGCGGCTTGAGGCGGCCGGAATCCGCTGCTGGATCGCCCCGCGCGACATCGTGGCCGGCACGTCCTACGGCGAGTCCATTATCGAGGCCATCCATTCCGTAAAGGTCATGGTGCTCGTCCTTTCCGCAAACGCAAATTCTTCGGGCCACATTCCGAAGGAGGTGGAGCGCGCGGTCAGCAATGGAGTGGTCATCCTTCCCTTCCGCATCGAAGATGTGATGCCGGGCAAGTCTCTTGACTATTTCATCGGGTCGGTCCACTGGCTTGACGCGATGACGCCGCCTCTCGAAAAGCATCTTGACGAGCTGGCCGGAACGGTTCAGAAGCTGGTTTCGCCGAACGCGCCCCCGGTGACCACCGTGCCGCAACCCGTGCAGCCGATTCCAGCGCCGGTGCCGCCGCATGCAGTACCCCCCGCGGCTCCGTCGTCGAAACTTTGGATCGGCATAGGCGCAGCTGTTGTGGTGGCGGCGATCGTTTTGGGATTCATCTTCCTGAGGCCGAAACCGCCGGGCGCAAACCCGTCTACTGTGAATCCTTCGCCCAATCCGATTGGAGCCACACCTACGCCGGGCCCCACGCCGGGTCCGGCACCGGGCCCCACACCCGGCCCCAGTGCGGCCGATCCCATTGTGGGCTGCTATCACTGGTTCAATAACGGATCGGTGTTCATTCACTCGAATGGCGTGATCCTGGGCGGTCCGTTCACCGGACATTGGCGGCTCGTGAGCGCCGCGCAACACAAATACACCTTCACTTGGCCTGAAGCGATTGACACAATCACCATTGCGGCCGACCAGCGCTCGTTGACCGGAAGCAATCAATACGGGTATCCGATTTCCGCCACGCGCTCCGTCGGCCTTGGCCTCGTTGGCATATGGACGCTGTCAAACGGTGTTCCCATGGTTGTTTCTGCTGGTGGCAATTTTACGGCTGCAACATTGTCAGGAACCTGGCAAACCGTCGATGCGTCCCGGGGAATCTACACGATGTCCTGGCCCGATCCTGTCGATAGCGTCACGCTCTCCGCCGACCTCCAGACAATCGCCGGCAAGAACCAGTACGGTGTCGCGACTTCAGGAACGAGAATCGAACCCTGCAACGTCAATTGACGCGCCCGGAGGGGCGGCGTCCCGAGACTCACCGCGGCTTTGCGCCTTGCAAAAACGTCACCACGGCCGGCATATTGTCGGGGGCTCCGTGTTCGTGCGCCAGTTGCGTTGCAATGGCCAGCGATTTCGCCAGAGAATCCTTGGCCTCAGTACCCACATTGGATCGCTGGCTCAGGTTGTAGAGAATCCAGAGCAGATCCACGCGGACTTGCGTTTCGCCAGGATGCGCCTGGGCGGAGTTCTCGAGTATTTGCGCCGCCGTTCGAATCGCATCGATCCCCGCCGTATTCTGGCCAATCCAGTAGAGAACAATCCCCAGGTGGTTCGATGCCAGCGCCACGTTATGTTGCGCATCCACGTCCTCTGGTGCGGAGTGGAGCAACTGCTGGCGAATCGTCAGATCTTTTTGATAAGACGCGATCGCCGCGTTGGCTTGTTGTGTACTCCCAGCACCGTCACCGGCTTGGTCGAGCGCAGACGCTTTGTTGAATTCCTCGTTTCCAAGCTGTTCGAATGATTGTGCCGCTTTCTGCAGGCAATCCGGCCCCGCGGGTTTTCGCTGCGCGAATTTTTGACAGGCGCCAAGTTCCTGGTCGAAATCCTTGAAGGCATCCGCAAAATCGCCTTGGTCCGCTGAAGCTGTTCCCAGCTTGTCCAATCCGGTTGCCAGCGCCATTTGATCATCCGGGTTACCGGGGTTCGCGTCGGCTTGTTTTTGCAGAGCCGCGAGCTCGCTCTCGCGGATCGCGATCTCTTGCGCGGGACAGATGATCCGAAATGCGTCATAGCCGATATTGATGTTGCGCATCTGCGTGCGGCTCTTGATCTTGAAGATCAGCTGCTTTGGATATGCAGGTCCCAGCATGTTGTCGTCGAAGTCCACCTCGAATTCGTCGTCGTGCCCCGTGACCGGCTTGTATTTCCAGGTACAGACTTCTTTCTTCTGCCCCGTCCCATTGCCGCCTACCTCGAGTCTCATTGCCGTTTACGTCCTCATACATATGGTTGTTGACGCAGGTGCCGTCGCTGTTCCACCCCATATCCGTCGACCCGCCGCCTTGGTCCACATGCCAGCGTCCAACCATATAATCGGGCGTCGCCTTCGCCGGATCGTCGGCCAGGCGGTTCGTTGCAGCAATGCACGCGCGCAGTTGCTCCCCCGTGCCGTGCGTGTCCAATTGCTCATCTGCGGCCGCCGCCCAGATGACTGCCTGCCATCGTTGCTTATCCTTTGCATCCTCCTCGCTGTTCGCTGTGCGGGTTGCCTCGTCTGCTTTCTCCAGAGCCGCCGCCAGTAGCGCCTGCTTTTGCTTTGCCTGGTCCTCTGCCGCGCGTTCCAGCGCTGCCTCTGACTCCGCGCGCCCCTCCGCGGCCTTCGCCACCTTGGCCTGTTCGTCCGCATGCATCTGCGAAACTTCAGCTTCCTTCCTGCCCCTGCTTGCCAGCAGAGCCAGCCAAGAAACTCCCATCAGGCACGCCACCAGAACTGCGGCCCACGCCACCACGATTTTCTGCCGTCGCCGTTGCTTGGCCAATAATTGCCGGGCGGCCTCGAGGGCGGCAGCCTCATGCCGCTTATCGCGGCTCTCTTTCGCCACCAGCGCAAGCACATCATGGATCAGCTCGATTCGGACCAATCCTCCGCGCTCCTCGCGGCGCAAAATGCGTCGATCGACCAGCGTTTGAATCGCCGCTTCGCTCACGCCGGGCTCCGCCAGCGCATTGTCCAGTGCGCAACTGTCTCGATAGCCTGCCGCGGTCAAAAGCCGATCCTCGACGAAATAGCGAACCCTTACGTCCAACCCGGCGAATCCCTGGTTGTAAAACTGCGCAATGATCTGCTGCGTGTTTTCGCCCTGAATCAGATCGGCGCTGATCTCTGCCTGACCGCGCGCAATGCGCTGCTCGTTGAGCTCGCGGCAAACCAGTGACAGAAGCGCGGGCTCAACCGAGATCTCTTCCAGCTGCCCGGAGTCTCCCCTGGCGGCTCCGCCAACGAATCTCACGATGCGCGCCGCGACAGTCGCGTTCAGCAACCCGCTGCCCGCTGTCTCAATCGCCGCGGCCGCACGGTCGCCGCGCATCGGCGTCAGCCGCATCCGATTCTGCATGATCGGCCGAATCACGGTCTTCAGGCTCTCGAATTCGGCCAGATAATCTTCGCGGAAACTGAAAACCATTTTGATGTTCTGGCGCAGCAGATCGAATTGATCCAGAAGCTCCGGATGCACCGTCAGTTCGCGTTCCAGCGCCGGCGGCAGCCGGTTTTCGATGAGTTCGCCCAGTTGTTGCAGCAGCAATTGCGTGCGCGCGGTTTGCTCCGGTGTTTGCCGGCCGAGCGTAAAAATCTCCTCAAACTGATCGAACACCAGCACCGGCACAACCGGCCGTCCATGCGGATTGAGGAACTGAGTTTCCGGCCGATGCAAGTACTGCCAGAGCCCGTCGCCCGGCAGGATTTCACTCGCGCTCACTTCGTGGTCGACGCATTCGCAGATGAGGGCATGCCACACCTGGTCGATGAGCACGGGCGCCGTCGCATCAAGATTCAGGCGCAGGTACACCGGCAGATACCCGGCACGCCGCAGGTTTGGAAACACGCCCGCATTCAGCAGCGATGATTTTCCCAATCCCGACTGGCCGAACAGCACCGTTAGCGGTTCACGCTCGATCAAGCGGAATAATTCGTCAGTCTCGGCTTCGCGGCCGTGAAAGAACATGCGCGAGTCTTCGCCGAATGGCAATAGCCCCGGCCACGGGCGTTCGGCGTCGATTGTCGGAAGCTCGATCATGGCTTACCTTGCATGCGCGCGCGCATGGCATTGAACGCTTTTACAATGGCATCCGCCTGATGGCTCTGCAGGCTGCCTGCGGGCGCTTGTTCAATGTGCACCATCTTGAACGCCGGAGGGATCTCGTTGCTGGTAACCACCGGGGTATCGTCAATCACCAGCGGGCAAAGGAAGGCAAGACTGCTGCCCGTGAAATCCAGGTTTCGCTCGCTCGCCCAGGCCCATTCCTTGCGAAAGAATCCGGTACGCTGTTCCGCCGTTCGCGAAAGCACCGGCACAAACAAGGCGCATTGCTGGATCGCGAGCCGGATGCGGGCCGTGTAGTCGCTGCCCCAATCCAGCTGCTGGCGATCGAGCCACACCGGCAGTCCCGCGTCCTGCAGCTCCGCCGCAAGCCGCAGCGCGGCCGGCCGATCTTCGCTGGCATAGCTGATGAATAAGCTTCCGGGAGGCATGGTCTCCGGCATCGGGCCGGGCTCCGGCTCTTTGGTCGCGGCGTCGCCGCCCTGCCGTTCCTGCCAGCGACGGGCAAGTTCCGCCACAAAGTCCGTCGGGTCCACCGACAGCACCACGGTTTCGCGGCTGAAGCTGGTCAGGAACGAGACCAATGGCGAGTCCGATCCCTCATCAGCGTCGATCAGGTATTCTGAGAAGCCGCGCTCGGCCGATAACTTGCTGTTCTTGGCCGTCCGCAGGATGAAACGCGCCAGCCAGTCGGGAAATCCGCATCCCAGAAAGAGCAGGTGGTTGTGTCCCAGTTCGTCGAAGAGCCGCTCCGGGCGTTTTTCCGGAATCTGCAACGCCGTGACCCACTCAAGTTCATCTTCCTCTGCAATCACATACTTGGGCAGCACTGACATTCGTCCAAACAGGCCATAAACCACCGGCGCATCGCGCGGCCCGTCGGGCAAATCGCCCGCTTCGCTGGGATTGAACGCCAATTCACGGGTCTCCGCGCGGCCGCCAAACCGCGTTGCGTTGATGGCCTGGGCCAGAAGATTATCGGTGCAAAAACTCGCGAAAAGATTCAGGTCGCGGATGCTTGCGAGTTGCAGCAAAGGCTCCGGGATCTTGACCGTGAGCTTCGCCGCAATGTCGCCTAATTCGCGATAGACCGACTGCCGTCTGCTGCCGGGCTTGGCAAGATAAGCTCCCACCACACGGTCGAGTGTTGCGCCTTCACCCGGCTCACCCACCTTCAATCGCGTCGCGAGTTCACGCGCCAGGAGCCGGTGGTAGGGTTCGAGCCGTCCGTCATGATCCACGATCACAAGTTCAGGCCCAACAATGGGAATGACGCTATGCGCCTCGATGTAGGCCAGCAACTCGTCCCAAAAACTGTCCTGATCCGGCATCATGACCGGTGTCCTCGGGCTAGCAGGTTTTCTTTACTACGGTGAGTGTTAGTTTAGCGCAGCCGGTAAGTTGTTCCGTCACATACATCCTTTTCCGCGCCTTTTGCTTCTGGCTGGGAAGAGCATTGCGCCACTGGCCTGGCTTCGGCCGGGCTCCCCATGCGGGATCCTTTGGAACCTATATCCTCAAGATTGGAGCGTCAAAATGTTAATCCGGCTGGGATACGACATCCAATTCGATATTCCAGCGCCCGTGGCCATGGTGGCGCTTCTGAACGTTCATCCCTCGCGCGCGCAGGATTTGGTTGAGCCCGACGAGCTCCAGACCGAGCCCAAACTTGAGATCGCCGATTACATCGACCGCTTCGGCAACCGGTGTGCGCGGTTTGTCGCCCCGCGAGGGCAACTCAGGCTCTTCAATTCCACGCTGATTCGGGACTCCGGCGCTCCGGACGAGTTTGATTGGTCGGCGCGCGAATCGGCCGTCGGCGATCTGCCGAACGAAATGCTGACCTTCCTGCTGAACAGCCGCTACTGCGAAGTAGATCGTTTTTCGACCATCGCGCTTGAGCTTTTTGGGCACATCCGGCCCGGCTGGGGCCGCGTGCAGGCCATCTGTAATTGGGTCAACAATAAAGTGAAGTTCAATTATCAGCAGGCGCGGCCCACAAAGACGGCTCTCGATGTGTTTACTGAGCGTGTGGGCGTGTGCCGCGACTTTCAACATCTGGCGATCACCTTCTGCCGCGCACTCAACATTCCTGCGCGCTATGCCACCGGCTACCTGGGTGATATTGGCGTGCCCGAGAGGCTTCCCATGGATTTCAGCGCATGGTTCGAGGTCTATTTGGGAGGCTGCTGGTGGACGTTCGATGCCCGCAACAATGAACCACGGATCGGCCGCGTGCTGATGGCCACGGGGCGAGACGCTTCCGATGTGGCGATGACCACCTCGTTTGGGCAGGCCGACCTGCGCAGCTTCTTCGTGGTCACTGAGGAAGAGAAGAACCCTCCAGTACCCTCGGGCGAGCCACAAAACCCTGCGGGCGCCCTGTAACTCTTGTTTAACCGTTTCTCGTTCTCAAATGGTATTGTTTGATCTCGTGCTCGCATCAAATCTTGCATCGGGAGGATTTCCATGGAACTGGGCATGATCGGCTTGGGCCGAATGGGAAACAATATGGTCCGGCGGCTTATGAAGGCCGGCCACCACTGCGTTGTCTACGACATTCACCCGGATGCCGTGCAGTCGCTTGCCAAAGAAGGTGCGTCCGGCGCCAATTCGCTTGAAGATTTTGTGAAGAAATTGAAAACGCCGCGCGCCATCTGGATGATGGTCCCGGCAGGGGTGGTCGATTCCACGCTGGAAGGTCTGATCCCGCTGCTCGAACCCAACGACGCGGTCATCGATGGCGGGAACTCCTACTATCGCGACGACATTCGCCGCGCCGCCGAACTGAAACCAAAGGGCATCCACTACGTCGACGCCGGTACCAGCGGTGGAGTGTGGGGCGCCCAACGCGGTTACTGCCTGATGATCGGTGGCGAGAAGGAAGTGGTGCAGCGCCTCGATCCCATTTTTTCTGCATTGGCCCCGTCCATTGACTCAGCGCCGCGCACCCCCGGCAGGGACAAGGTAGGTGGCACCGCCGAGCACGGCTACTTGCATTGCGGCCCCAGCGGCGCCGGCCACTTTGTCAAGATGGTCCACAACGGAATCGAGTACGGAATCATGGCTGCATACGCCGAGGGATTGAATATTCTCCAGCATGCCAATGTCGGCAAAAAGCAGGAATCTGTGGACGCCGAAACCACACCTCTGCGCAATCCTGAGGTTTATCAATACGACTTGAATCTCGCCGACATCGCTGAAGTCTGGCGCCGCGGAAGCGTGATCGCATCGTGGCTCCTGGATCTGACCGCCATCTCGCTGCTCGACAGCCCGGATCTGGCAAAATTTGCCGGGCGCGTTTCGGACTCAGGCGAAGGACGCTGGACGATTACCGCCGCCATCGACGAGTCAGTTCCTGCCCCCGTGTTGAGTGCCGCACTGTATGAGCGCTTCAGTTCACGAGGCGAAGACACATTTGCCGACAAGCTCTTATCTGCATTGCGATTCCAGTTCGGCGGCCACCAGGAGAAAGCCGCTGGTCCGAAAGAAGGCGTCTGATGGCCGAGTCGCAATCCGACGCGCTGGTGGTCTTCGGTGCCACCGGCGACCTTGCGCACAAAATGATCTTTCCCGCGCTCTATGCAATGGTGAAGCGCGGTGTACTCAAGGTCCCGGTGATCGGCGTTGCCTTCCCCAATTGGAGTCTGGACCGTCTGCACCGGCGCGCAATCGACAGCATCAAGCGAGCCGGTGGAATTGACGACAAACGAGCGCTCAAGCGTCTTCTGTCGTTGCTGACGTACGTCAGCGGCGACTACACAGACGGCAATACATACACGGCGATCAGGAAGGCGCTGGGAAGAGCCCGCCGGCCCGCATACTACCTGGCAATTCCACCCGCGCTCTTTGAAACGGTGATTAAGAGCCTCGGAACCGCGAACCTCGCCGCGAATGCGCGCGTCATCGTCGAGAAGCCGTTTGGGCGCGACCTGGCGTCAGCGCGCGAGCTGAACCGGGTTGCGCATTCGGTGTTTCCTGAGGACTCCATCTTCCGCATCGATCACTTCCTCGGCAAGGAAGCGATCATGAATATCCTTTATTTCCGTTTCGCCAACTCGTTTCTCGAACCGATCTGGAACCGCAACTACATCGCCAGCGTTCAAATCACTCTTTCGGAGAGTTTCGGTGTAGGGAAGCGCGGTGCGTTCTACGAAACAGCAGGCTGTCTGCGCGACGTGATTCAGAATCATCTCTTCCAGATCGTGGCCCTTCTCGCCATGGAACCGCCCGCCGGCCGGAACTACGGAGATGTGCAAACCGAGAAGGCCAAGGTTTTTCAGGCCATGTGCCCTCTCAAGCCCGATGACATGGTGCGTGGCCAGTATGCCGGCTACCGGCAGGAACCCGACGTTGCCAAACGCTCTGATGTCGAAACCTACTGCGCGGTGCGTCTCTTCATCGACTCATGGCGCTGGAATGGAGTGCCCTGGTACTTGCGTTCGGGCAAATATCTCCCCACCACCGCAACGGAGATCGTGGTGGAATTGAAGCGGCCACCGCAGAAGCTCTTTGCCGACGCGGTGCAGGCTGATAGCACACCGAATTACCTTCGCTTTCGGCTTTCTCCTGACGCAGTGATCGCTCTGTCTGCGCGCGTGAAACTCGCCGGCGAGGAGTTCATCGGCGAGGAGCGGGAGCTGTCCTTGTCCGATGAGCAGCCCGGGGAGGAAACGCCCTACGAAAGACTGTTGGGCGACGCAATGAAAGGCGACGGGGCGCTCTTCACCCGCGAGGACGCGGTTGAAGCCGCGTGGGAAGTAGTCAATCGGGTTCTGAAACACCATCACCGGGTTCGCCCTTACCAACGCGGCACCTGGGGACCCAGGGAATCTGAGGCATTCATCGCCGCCGACGGCGGTTGGCGTAATCCAAGCCCTTAAATCAGATCCGCTCGACAACGCGCACATTTCAGGCACGTAGCCTGAGAATCTCCGGATTCGCGACACGCGGGCCGGAACCGGCAGTTCTAGTCGGCAACGGCTTTGAATGAGTGCCTGGGGCTGTGTGTGGGCGAGCCCACTCCAGCCTGCTCCAAAACACCTGCCATCTGCTCCACGGAAGCCGTTTCTTCGTCGACACTAACCTCCCTCCCTGCAGTCACACAGTGCGGCGAACCGTAATCCGCTCTTTCCGAGTGTGATTCGCAACACAGACGCGGTTCGTCAGGCGCGCCAAGTTTGACCTAGCCAGGATTTCGCCGGCAAGCCCATGCCGAGTTCAGTCATGGGCCAAATTCATTTCAGGGTTGGAACCTATGCCGGAGAGCAGGGATCGTGTTGGTCTCACGCGGCGGCAATTTGTGGCTGCAGGCGCTATCGGTGGCGTGGCGCTCGCTGTCGGCTGCTCTGCCCGTAACCACGGAGGCTGGGACTTCCTCAGTGATGCCCAGGCTCTGACACTGGCCGCGATCTGCGATCAGATCGTCCCGGCGGATGACTTTCCCAGCGCCTCGCAAGCTGGAGTGATCGATTACATCGATCACCAACTCGCGCGGACCTACAAGCGCCATCGGAATGCTTATCGCGATGGGCTGGAGCAGGCCGATGCGATGAGCAGAAAACGTTTCGGCAGAGACCTGGCGGCCCTGTCCGCGCCGCAGCAAGTCGAAATTCTCGGCGCCATCGAGCGGCAAAATCGCAAGTTCTTTGATCTGGTTCGCAATCACACTTTTGAGGGCTACTACGGCTCGCCGCGGCACGGCGGCAATCGCGACGCTGTGAGTTGGCGGATGCTCGGCCTTGCTCAGCCGCCTGTTCTTGGGCGCGCACAGTACGACCTGAGAAAGAGCCCACACTCATGAAACGCGTGAATGCAGTTGTTGTGGGCGCCGGTGCGGCAGGCGGCATTGTGGCCAAGGAGCTATCGACTGCGGGCCTGAGTGTCGTTCTCCTTGAGCGGGGCAAGTGGTATACGTCGAATGATTGCCGCAAGGACGACCTGCGAAATCAGCGCACCACGGTGCTGGGCAACGCATTCGGGCCTGAGGATGACCGCAATCCTCGTGTCGTGGTCGATCCCGACGGCGGGCAGCAGATCTTTCTGCCGAGCGACGGAGGCTACCAGAACAACGCAGCCTGTGTCGGTGGCGGGACGCTTAGCTATGGAGCCATGGCCTGGCGCTACATGCCTCAGGACTTCCGCATGCGATCGACTTACGGAGCGCCTGCGGGGAGTTCGCTCGAAGACTGGCCCATCTCCTACGACGATCTCGAACCCTACTATGAGAAGGCCGAACACGAGATCGGCATCTCTGGAGATGATTCGGGCAATCCTTTCCACGGTCCGCGCCGGAGTCCTCTGCCGATGCCGCCGCTTCCGCCCAATCGCGAGTTTCAAATCCTCGAGCCGGCCGCCAAACGCCTCGGGCTGCATCCCTTTCCCATTTCCATGGCTCGCAACAGCGTTCCCTACAACGGCCGCGGACCATGCATGCGCTGTCGCTGGTGCGTTGGATTTGCCTGCGAAGTGAATGCCAAGAACGGTTCGCAAAATACGGTGATCCCGGTAGCACTCGCAACCGGAAACTGCGAGCTGCGTACCGAGTGCATGGCCAAGGAAATCCTCACCGACGACCGGGGACGCGCGCGCGGTGTAGCTTACTACGACGCCAACGGGCGCTTGCAGGAGCAGCTTTCCGATTTCGTCGTGGTCTCCGCTTGCGCCATCGAGTCGGCGCGCCTGCTCCTGAACTCCAAAAGCCGCCTCTTCCCTGATGGATTGGGAAATCGCCATGATCAAGTGGGACGCAATCTGCAAGGCCACCACTACACCGGTGCTATCGGGTTTTTCGATTTTGATACGTACGACGATGTGGGGCCCGGCGCCAGCATCGCCGTCTGCGACTACAATCACGGCACTGCCGGCCTGTGTGGCGGAGGCTTGCTGGCCAATGAATTCATCCGCCTGCCCATTCACATGGTCGACCGGATGCCTGGAGCCACACCCCGGTGGGGGCTCGCGCATAAGCGGGCGATGCGTAACTTCTACAAGCGCAACATCGTCATCATGGGTCCCACGCAGCAGATTCCCACCGCCGACGCCAGGGTCACTCTCGATCCAACGGTTCGAGACAAGTGGGGAATGCCCGTTGCAAGAATCTCGGGCAACGTCCATCCCCAGACCTTCGACATCGGCCTTGTCCAGGCTGAGCGTGCCGATGCATGGCTCAAGGAAGCCGGGGCAATGACTACCCTTATCAACGCGGGCAAGCCCACCACTGTGTCGGCAGGGCAGCACCAGGCCGGCACTTGTCGCATGGGCAACGATCCGCAGGGCTCGGTGGTGAACCGCAATTGCCAGCTTCACGACGTCAACAACGTCTTCGTGATTGATTCAAGCGTGCATGTCACCAATGGCGGCTTCAATCCGGCACTCACCATCATGGCCATCGCCTACTTCGCCTCCGCGACCTTGGTTCGCGACTGGAAGGGCACGGGCTTCCGATCATGAAGCGATTCCTCAAGTTTGCGGCAATCACCGTTGGCGCAATGGCCTTGCTTGCGGTTGGTATCACGTTTGGCGCGTCCTATTACTACACATCGCAATACGGCCAGGGCTGCGCAAGCTGTCATGAAATGGCCGCCTACGTCAGCGTGGTTCATGCGGCGCCACACCGGACAGAAGGTTGCATGGATTGCCATGAGGCAAGCCTTGCCACCAAGCTGCGTCACATGCGAATTCATTTCTTCGGCGCAATCCCGGAGAACATTCGGATGCGGGACGTCGATGTGCAGGAGATGACTGCGAGCTGCCGCGCCTGCCACCAGCAGGAATACGCGAGTTGGCATGCGGGTCCGCATAGCGCGACGTACAAACAGATATTCGCCGATCCCGCACAAAACTCCAGCCAGATGTTGATGGAGGATTGCCTCCGCTGCCATGGCATGCATTTCAACGGTTCCATTCGCGATCTGGTCCAGCCGCTCAACACCAAAGGGCCCTGGCGAGTAATTCGCTCGGACCTTGTCGATCAGCCTGCGATGCCCTGCATGACCTGCCATCAGATCCACCGCGAAGGCGCTCAGGAAACCAAGCCTGCCTCGCGCATCTCCGTGACCGGCGCGGCCGTGCCCGCATCACTCGCCTTTTACGATCGCCGGGAAACTCTTCACTTTGCCGCAACAGCGCTTTCCATTCCGCAACTGTACGACGGTGCCCGCATTGTGACCGTCAGTCAGGACCCGCGGCAGGCGCTCTGCTACCAGTGCCACGCGCCGCGAATGCCTGAAGCTGGTTCAATCGCGGCAACTCATGCCTGGGGCCGCCAGGTGGGTTCAGGTGACGATCGCACTCCGATGGGCGTGCATGAAGGCCTGAGCTGCATCTCGTGCCACAATGGACACAACGAGAACGCCCGAGCCTCGTGCAAAACCTGCCACCCACAAATGTCTCACTGTGGAATCGACGTGGAGACGATGGACACGACTTTCGCAAGCGCGGCCAGCACGCATAATATCCATTGGGTGAAGTGCACCGATTGCCATCAGCATGGTATTCCAAAGGCGCAACGCCATCGAAGCTCTGTGTCCACCCCTAAGGTTCCTGAATCGTGAACATAATGGTCTCGTTGAGTCCAGGGCCCGTCAGCGTGACGGAGGCCTGATATGTCCCTGCAGGCGGCGTCGGCGGCCCACTCTTCCCAGCGCACGACGTAATCAGAGGCAGGCCGCAGAGCAGAATCAGCAGGAACAGAACTCCTCGCTTTGATCTCCCCTTCTTGCGGCGCATGACGAACGCAAAGGTCGGCAGCCACAGCACGGCGCCCAGGGCCACTCCTCCGGAAGACACAGCCCAGGGCCGGGAGTTCCGCTCAACAGAAGCATTCGTATCCTTGACAGCCTCGATAGTCAGCGTTGTGGTGGCTGTGCTGCTGGACGCGAAGTTCAGGCTGCTGGGGCTGAAGCTGCATGAGATGTATTTCGAAAGGCTTGCCGGGAGGTTGCATTCAAGCGCGATCATGCCAGAGAAATCCGTCGCAGTGCATGTAATCTGCGCTGTGCCGGAATCGCCGGACAAGCTGACGGTTGGAATGGTGCAGCTCACGCTGGGCGGGGGAAGCGCGATTCCCGAAAGCTGCACTTGCTGCGGACTGCCGCCGGCGGTGTCGTTCACATTCAGTGTCGCCGTCTCAGAGCCGGCCGAGAGGCTGGGGGTGAACGTAACGCTGATTACGCAGTTGCCACCAGCAGCGACGCTCGCGCCGCAGGGATTGGTTTGCGAGAAGTCCGTGGCATTCGCTCCTGTGATATTAATGCCCGTTCCGGTGATGCTGAGTGCGGCGCTTCCGGTGTTGGAGAGCGTAACGGTCTGGGCCGCGGATGCGGTCCCCGATGCCTGCGCACCGAAGGTTAAGGAGGTGGGACTCAAGCTTACGATCGGCGCAGCAGGCGCGACCGCGAGGGAGAAGTTTGACGAATACGTGTTGCTGGCCGAATCGGTCACCTGGACCGTGATGGGGTAGGTTCCTGCTGCGGTGGGTGTGCCGGACAGGACGCCCGCAGTCGACAATGAGAGGCCCGCGGCGGAGAGAGCTGGCCCGCCGGAGGTGATGCTCCATGTGTAACCCATGCCGCTGCCGCCGCTGGCAGTAAATGTGGTGGCGGGATACGGCAGGCCCACGGTGCCGGAGGGCAAGGTGCTGGGGCCGGTGATGATCAGGCTGGTCGTGACGCTGACCATATCCGTAACCGTGATCGGCTCATTGTCTGAAACGGGGACCGTTGCAGGTGGTGCGGCAGGCGGAGCGGTACCGGCTCCCGAGCCAGTCAGCGCGATCGATTGCGTGTAATTTGAACCCGACGCCACATCAGTGAGATTGCTCAGCGCCGCGTTGTCAGTAAAGGTCAGCGTACCGGCATCCGTTGCGGGCGAAGAGCCGGTGTAAGTGATCGTCAACGTGCAGAAGTCGCCGGAGGGCAATGTCGCAGACGCAGCGCCGCTCGCAGTAGCGCCACTGAAGCATTGGATCGCTGAAAGGGTAAATGGCGCGCCTGAGGAGATTGTCGCCGAGTCGAGTGTCATCGAGACTTGTCCAATATTTGAAACGGCGATGGTCTGCTGGCTTCCGGTTTGCCCGCCGAAACCAAGCGGCGTGCCGGTTGAGAAGAACGCCACCGGCGCGCCCACGTTAATGACCGGCGACAGAGTGAAGGCGTTGACGGCTTCGCTGTCGGTCACGGTGATGGTTTCCATATCCGTGACCTGGGCGGCCCCGCCACCCCCTGAACTGGTTGCCGTGCCGGAAAGAGAAACCATTTGCATGCTGCCTGCGATCCCGTTGCTGTTGTCAGTGATGGCTAGGGTGCCGGTCAGTGTGCCGGGGGTCGCCGAGAGTGCGGGTGAAAAGGTCACGTTGATCGTGCAATTGCCGCCTGCCGCCACCGAGTTCCCGCAGTTATTTGTCTGCGCAAATTCACTGGAGATGGCGATACTGCTGATCGTTAGGCTCGCAGTTCCGTTGTTGCTCACGGTCACGGGCTGCACAGCGCTGGTGGTACCCACAGTTTGACTGCTGAAAGTGAGGCTGCCCGGCGAGAGAGAGGCAATAGGTAAAGTTCCGGTCCCGCTCAGCGCCACGCTCTGCGGGGTGCCGGGGGCGTTATCGGGGAAATTCAGGCTGGCGGCTTCGCCCCCGCTAAGGCTGGGGGTGAAGGCGACGCCCACCGCACAAGTGTTGTTGGGCGCCGTCCAGCCAATCGTTTGGCCGCTGCAAGTGTCCGATGTAATCCCGAAGTCGGCGGAGTTTGCGCCCGAAACTATCAGTGCGCCCATGATTAAGTTGGCGCTGCCGGAGTTTGTTAACGTCACCGACATCGCGGCACTCGCCATCCCCAACGGCACGTTGCCGAAATTGAGGCTGGGGGCAGAAAACGTAATCGTTGGGGCCGCGGGGGGTGGCAAAGCGAACACCGTGCCACCACCGTAGGCACCGTAAAAGGAGGTTGTTCCGTACAGTTTGCCGTCGCTGCCCTGGACGAGCGCCCCGAAAGGGGCTCCGCCGTCCGTGCAGCCGCTTTGCGTGCAAAAAGTGTAAAGGGTGGTCAGCGTGTAAATCGTAGGAGGCGTTCCGCTCGGGGTGATTTCAAAGACCGTGCCCGCGGTGAGTGCGCCCGCTGCCGTCGTCCCGTAGAAGTTGCCGTCGCTGGCCTGGACCAATCCGCCGTAAGGGTATTCCCCGTCCGTGCAACTCTCCGTCGCTGAGCTTTGCGCGCAAAAGCTGTAAAGGGTTGTCAGGCCGGTTCCGGGGGGGCTGTTGGGGTTGATTTTGAAGACCGTGCCCGCCTGAGAGTGGGTTCCGCCGTTATACGTTGTCCCGTAAAGGTTGCCGTCGTTGCCCTGGATCAGCGCGGCATAAGCGTGTAACCCGTCCGTGCAGCCGCTTTGCGAGCAAAAGCTGTAAAGGGTGGTTAGCGTGCCGCTCGGGGTAATTTGGAAGACGGTGCCCCCAGAATTGGTTCCGCCCGAATTCGTCGTCCCATAAAAGTTGCCGTCGCTACCCTGGACCAGCCCCACCTGAGGGCTTCCGCCGTCCGTGCAGCCGCTTTGCGAACAAAAAGAATATAGAGTCGTCAGCGTGTAAGTCGTAGGCGGCGTTCCGCTCGGGGTGATCTTGAAGACTGTCCCGGCGCCGTAGGCTCCGCCCTTCTCGGTTGTGCCGTAGAAGTTGCCATCACTGCCTTGGACCAGCCCACCAGCGGGGCCGGACCCATCCGCACAGGCATACACTGAGCAAAAGCTATAAATGGTGGTCAGGGCGCCGCCTGGGGAAATTTTGAAGATCGTGCCGCTGCCCTCATTGGCGCCGCCTAAATACGTTGTCCCGTAGAAGTTGCCGTCGCTGCCCTGAATGACCCCGGCGAAGGGCTCCTGCCCGTCCGTGCAGACAACTGGCGGAGAGCTTGTAGAACAAAAGCTGTAAAGGGTCGTCAGCCCGGTTCCGGGAGGGCTGTTGGGGTTGATTCTGAAGACCGTCCCGCCAATACCTGTGACGGCTAGGTTGGCACCGCCAACGGTCGTTGTCCCGTAGAAATTGCCGTCGCTACCTTGGACCAACCCGGCATAAGGGGCGTACCCGTTCGCGCAGTTGGTTGGCGTGCAAAAGTTGTACAGCGTGGTTAGAGTCTGCGCCCGGAGCGGGCGGGCTGCGAGGAGCAGCCCTGCCACAACGGCCATAGATGCCGCAAGCGGAAGCAAACGGCCAAGACGCAAAGTCGCGCAAGCTCTGGCCGTGTCTGGGTTACGGATTGTCGCTGGCCGTCTGTCCATCTCGCTTCCTCCTCGCCTGAATGCGCGCCGCATGGGGTTGCCGCTCGCTGAGTTACTGGAAGCTGATGGTGACCGTGACGCTGATCGTCTGGTTCGCCGCCACTGGAACGACCGGCGGGGTCGCTGGAGTTGTCGACGTGGCAGGAACTCCCAGGGAGAGGCCGGTGAAGGGAAATGCGAAGTTCCCTAAAGCCACCATCGTGAAAACCGTGTCGATGGTGCCCTTTTGCGTCGCCTCCACCGTGCCGGCGAGCGTCAACTGGACGGGCAGGGAGCTGGTTACCACGTAGCCTGGGGTGCTGGAGGAGGTTGCTATTACGGAACCGGTCGGCGGAGTTACTGTGGGGGCGACGACACACGCGGCACTTGCACCTCCACCAATACCAGATACCCCGGAAGTCACGAATATGCTCGTCTGCCCGCATGGGGATATGTCGCCAGTGCCCTGCGATGAAAGTTGGATTGCCCAAAGCGGGCCCCCAACGCTTGACACCGTGGCATTTCCGGAAAGCAATGCGACCAGCGCCTGGCTTCCAGTCAGGCTGGCACCAGGGTCTGTGGTCGGCGTTATCAGGCTGTTTTCAAACTCGCGCCGCGCCGCTAGCGTCCCATCGGGATTCTTCACCTCAATCACCCAGTGGCCGTGGACTTTGATGCCCTCGTGGTTTCCACCCGGCTTCCGCTCGCCCGGTACAGCCGTTTGCACGGCTGGAGCTAAAATCGCGGGCACAGCCGCAGGAGCGGCGGGAGTGGCAGCATTCATGGCGGGATGAGCGGAGGCGCCAGACGCCTGCGCATGACAAACTCCGGCCACTCCGATCGGGAGAACAAGAGAAACTGCCAGGCGGACTCCGTGACGGGCTAAGCTTTTGAGGACACTGAGCTTCATACGACCTCCATATGCGCGCCGCAGGCCGTAGCGATGGCCGTGCATCGGGCCAATTCCGGGGTGCGGGCGGCAACTTGTGCAAAGTGTGCCTCATCAATGCAGTGCAAGCAATAGACACGGCCTGAAGCCTGTCTGTACTTCTTCTGTACTGTTCACAATTGCAGGTCAACCGCTCCCGGTGTAGCCTGTAGGCAAAGTACTTACTCTTTCCTCAGGCCTGACCTTCTGTCGCAAAGAATGGGTCCCGTGCCGACACGTTCGATTCTCAAGTTCGGACCGTTTGAGGTAGATCCCTCGCTGGGAGAGCTGCGCAAGGATGGGGTCCGGATTCCCATTCAGGAGAAACCTCTGCGCGTGCTCACCGCTCTTTTGGAGCGCCGGGGAGATTTGGTCACGCGGGCCGAGTTGCACCAGCAATTGTGGCAGGGCGAAACCTTCGTCGACTTTGACACCGGGCTGAATACCGCTGTGCGCAAACTGCGCTCCGCGCTCGGCGATGAATCGGAGTCGCCCCGCTACATCGAGACATTGCCCAAGCGGGGCTACCGCTTTCTGGCACCGGTGGAATTGGGCAATGGAACGGCGGGCGCGCTGAAAGGCATCTCGCCAAGTACGGCAACGCCGCCGGTTTCCGCGCAGGGTGCGCCCAACGGGGCAGCTGGAATCATGAGGCCGGGGGCCACCGCGCGCGCGCAGCGCATGCGGCGCTGGCTGGGGCGGGTCGGCCTTCTCGTCGCGGCCATGCTGGTTGCAGTAAGTGGTGTGGTCGCGTGGCTGACCTACACCCGGCCTGTCTACTCCTTTAACTCCCACGATTCCGTGCTGATTGCCGATTTTGAAAATCAAACCGGCGATCCCAGATTCGATCAGGCGTTGGAAACTGCCTTTACCGTCAGCATGGAACAATCACGCCATGCCAACGTCTTTCCCAGAGCCAGAATTCCTTCGGTGCTGGCGCTGATGGGCAAGGCTCCGGACGAACGAGTTACGCCGGCACTGGGCCGCGAAATCTGCCAGCGGGAGAATATCCGAGGGCTCATCACTTCAAGCATTACGCGGACCGGCGACGAATATGCCCTTTCCGCCGAACTGATCGATCCGCAAACCGGCGAAACGGTGCGCTCCTACTCCGAGCGTTCATTCGGCGAAGGGCACATTCTCGATGCTCTGGATGTCATTGCGTCCGACATCCGCCGCGACCTGGGTGAGTCACTGTATCAGATTCACGAAAACTCGAAGCCACTGCCGCAGGTGACGACCGCGTCGCTGGAGGCTCTACGGGATTTCGCGGACGGCACTCCCTGTGGCACCAGGGAAAATACAAGGACGCGGTCACGCTCTTTCGCGCCGCCGTTCTGGCTGATTCCGGTTTCGCCATGGCACATGCCGCCTTGGGAAACGCCTACTACAGCTTCATCTATAACGAGCCGCAAAAAGGAGACGAGGAATATCAAACGGCCCTGGCCCTGACCAAGAGAACGACCGAGCGCGAACGGATGATTATTGAGCTCAATTATGCCGGCAGCCAGGATCACTTCGACGAAGCGGACTCGCTATGCAAGGCTTATCTCAAGCGTTACCCGGACGACTGGACCGTGCTCGGGAATTATGCGCGCCTGCTGCGCACTCACGGGCATGCCGATGAGGCGATCGGCCAGTACAAAGAAATGCTCCGCGTCGTTCCCAGTGACTCCAGAACCTTTGTGGAACTGGCTACGGCATACAAGACCCTTGGCCGTTTTCAGGAGGCGATCAGCGCTTATGCTCAGGCGTTCCAAATCGATCCTTCCATCATGACCTCAGGTGATATCAGCCGCGAATACGGTGCATCCCTGATTCAGAACGGGGAAATGCCAAAGGCTGAGGCGGTGTTTACGTCGCTGCTATCAAATCAATCCACTCGAGAGAGCGGCTTGCGTTCTCTGGCACTTCTCGACCTCTACCGGGGAAAGTACGCGAGCGCCCGCGTCCTGCTTGAAGAGGCATTGGCCGCTGACGAGGGTTTGAAGACTGAACCCGTGAGCGTGACGCGCGAGCACTTGCAGTTAGCGATTCTTGACGAAGGCGAGGGCGATACCCGCCTGGCGCAACGCGAACTCGATTCCGCAATGGAAACTTTCAAGGCACTTTCGCCACAGGTGATTCTTGGCGCATGGATCGGCTCTGAGTATGCACGGAACGGCCAGGTGCGCCAGGCGGAGCAAATTGAAAAGACCATTGCGCCTCTAGTCGACGAAAAGAACACGGAACAGGTGGCCTACGAGCACTATCTGCAAGGGGAGATCGCGCTGCAGCACGGTGAAAACGATAAGGCAATTCAGCTATTCAGCCTTTCGGATCAGGAAAAGAGCACGGCCTTCAGCGTCGAGGCCATGGCTCGTGCCTATCAGCAGTCGGGAAAAATGGACGAAGCGGTGAACCAATATGAGAGATTTCTCACGATGCCAAACTATGGCCTTCTCTGGGAGCCGCAACAGCGATGGATCGCCGCCCACTACACTCTCGCCGCCGATGATCTATCCATGGGAAACATTGCAAAAGCGAGAGAGGCGCTGGATCCGTTGCTCGCCTTGTGGAAGGATGCCGATCCTGACCTGCCTCTCAGGAAGCAGGCCATTGCGCTAAGTGAACATCTAAAGTAGTCCTGGAGGCATAAGGTCTAAGTTGCGAGAATTTAGCCGACATTTGACGAATATGTCTTAAGCGCCAATCTGGAAGCGCTCGCGTTCAGTCTGGGCAAGTGTCGTTGATAAATCAATTCATTCATCGAGCTCGCGTCGAGCCGACTTCGGATCATTAGCCCTGATACGTGGCCATCCAGCCTCAAGCTTGGAAATCCAAGTGGATCGGAAACTATAAACTCCGCAGGATTGAGGAATCGTTTGAGCAGCTGCGAGTTGGCGGTATCTCTGTAGTGCCCTGTTTCCGAAGCTACGCCTTATGGAACTGCGAGATTAAGACACCTCCTAAAAGGGTGCGGATCTGCTGGGTTTGCCGGCGAAGAAAAGGGGCGGCCAACCAAAAGGTTGGCCACCCTCAGCGTTTCGGTTCACAACTCGTTGCCTACTGCTGCAGGATCATTACGCTCGGCGAGTTGTCGGCGTTGAGAATGCAGGCCGCCCTGGTTGAACTGATGACGACGCAGCTTGTCCCATTTGAACCGCTTCCCTCCAGGAAGGAGCCAGTGCCGGTGGCGGATGTATCCCAACTGTAGGTTCCGCTTCCGGGCTGGTCAAAGGTGAAGCTTCCCTTGCCCCCAAGCGTAACTTCGTCAGTGTAAGTGCCGTTGCTCAACAGATCGAATTCCCCGATGGGGACGCTGGTGGTCGGTTCCATCACCACCGGCATCGCGCCGAACATGTAATTGCCGGCCACTGCCGCATCGGTGAAGGTGGTTTGTGATTGCGGCTCGAGCCACCCCGACTCCAGCCAGCCCTCGCTGCCATTGAAGTCCACGTAGAGGGCAGAGTTGTTGTTGAAGAAGTACAGGTAGGCCGTGTCGGAACCCGGTGAGAATGTGGCGCGGCCCGGATTCGAGGTGTCGAATGTGACCGTTGCCGTACCGCCTTTCTCATTGCCGACGCCGTAGGTACCGGCGTTGTCGTTGTAACTCTGGTTGACAGTCAGGCCACCGGCGCCATTGCCGCTGACTTGGTAGACCGATGAGTAATAGCTGTAGGCGCTGTTCTGGTATTGATACGCCTGCGAGTAAAGAACGGCCGCGCCGTCGAAGTTCGCCGCAGAGTAAGACGTCTGCTGCTGCTTGCGCATGTCGCCCGACTGCGCCTTTTCAACAGCGCCCGTCATTAGGATGAACATGCGATTAGCGTCAATGATGTATACGGCAAAGGTTCCGTTGCCTGAAGTTGAAGTGCCGGTCATAGTGGAACGACCGTAGGTTGTGTCGGGCGTAGAAAAGCCGCCGCCCGTTAAGGTGCTGGGGGAATCTGTTGTGGTGCCGATCTTAAGACTGTCAGCGTAACCGGAGTTCAGGGTTCCGCTGGAGACGTTGATCAGACCCAGGCTCGCCTCCGGGTTGCCAGCACCGCTGGTACCGTTCAAGCTATAGACAAAACCGCCATTGAATGTGCCGGTGACAAATGCACTGGGGCTGGCAAGATAGCAAACGCCGCTGCTGTGCATCCCAGATGCGCTTGAGCCCACATCGTCGGTTTCGACCATCTGGAACTCCTGCGCCGGCGAGGTGGCATTGGAGAGCGCAACCGCCCAGGTTATAGAAGGCGATCCCGTGCCACCGGAGGTTATGACAGAGTTCGTGGTCATGACCCCGTTATTGTCGGCGCCGATGGAGTAGGTCCCGGTCGTAGTGCCCGTCTCCGCGGCTGTAAAGTCCTGGCCGTTGGTGTCCCAGACGCCGCTGGTCAGGCTGCCGCTGCCGTTCAGCACGAAGCTGCTGAGACTCGCCCATTCTGAGTTGTCATTGTCGTCGTAGCCATTCACCTTGCAGACATAAGTTCCCTTCAGGTTGCCGTTGTTCACGCCGTTCGGCGCGCTCACAACATTGATGGTGTAGGTTACCGGGCCGGCACTGTGGCTGGCGCTGTCAGTCACCGAAACGTTGAGAGTCACCGCTTCAACCGCGGTGGGCGTGCCGCTGATGGTCAGCGTATCGCCGCTGCTGATGGCGCTCAGGCCGTCCGTCAAAGCCAGAGGCGATCCACCGGTGGGAACACTTTGCGCCGTGCCGGAGTCCACGGCTACTGTGAAGACGTAGCCCGATCCGCTGCCTCCGGTCGCAGTAAGGCCCTCGCTGAAGGCCGCATTCTCGAGTGCATTGAATGTGCCCGATGCCGGCAGTGCCAAGGAAGACTCCGCCGTCTGGAAGCTCACCTGAACCTGCGCCTCGTTCATGTTGCTGTCATAAGCCGCGATCGACCAGTTGTACGTCGAGCTGCTGTTCAGGCTGGATACGGACGGCAAGTCGCCCGTATTAGTCGGATCGACGTCCCAGGTAATGGACGTAATGGAACTGGAGAATCCGTTCGAACTCGAGTGGTGAGCAGGGATCTGCCAGACCCTGTTGCCGTTCGAGTCCGTCAACTGGAACTGATAGACATAGCTGCTTGCGGGGGAGGGATCCGTCCAGGTGAAGTTGGGCGTCGTGCTCACGCCGCTTCCCGTCGGTGAAAGGCCGGTGGCAAATGCGTTCAGCACGCCCGTCACCGCGGCGGTCAACTGCTCCGAGGTGCCATCGCTGTACGTCACGTTGAACTTGTAGGAATCGCCTACGACCGGGGTTCCGGTAACGCTGGGCCAGTTGTCGAAAGAGTCCGCGTTGCCGTTGAAGCCGCCCGACGCTATGTCCGCAGGCATCACCACATCCGCAGCGGTCCCGGAGACCTCGGGAGTTTCAGAGAGAAGCTCGACGGAGACCGGCAGCTTGAGGAGGCCGTAGACCTGGAATCCGATGTTGTAACTAGCACTGCTCCCGTTCGAGTTCGTCTGCGTCTTCACCTCGGCGATGCTATTCCCGCTCGGCAGCGTAAGGTTCTCATTAGGCATTGTCCCATTCACAGTCACGGGCACCATGCCGATTCCATTGTTGGTATTGGAGATCTCTCCCGGACCACCGACGAGGCCCGTGTTGTTCTGGTCAATGAACCCGAATAATTCGCAATTGGTGCCATTGGGCACATAGACCGAGTACGACTGTGGGCTCACTGGGTTTGCAATCGGATCGGCATAGACGTTGCCCGTACTCGAGGCGTAGCAACCCACGTAAAGAGTTCCAATAGCGGCCCCGGTCCATGTCACGGTGCCGGAGACCATGCTGCCGGCCGTGGGCGCGCCAATGGCCACTCCGCTCGAGGCCGAGGAATATGTCAGGCCGGCGGTGGAGGAACCACAGGCACCCGTATTACCCGCCGCCCGGAAGTAATAGGTACTGTTGTTTGTGAGCCCGGCGACAACCCAGGGGTTGTTCCCGCCGTTTGCCGGGAAGCATTTGCTTCCTGGAGTTCCACTGAAGGACGAACTGGTGCTGTACTGGACCTCGTACGAGGCTGGGGTCTCTATGCCGTTCCCGTTATACATTGGGTCGAAATAGATCACGGCGCCCCCGTTGAATCCGCCTGATCCCTGGCTCGGATCCCATGTGGGCGTACCGCTCAGAGTGATCGGGGCTGGATTGGTCAGCGTGACAGATTGACCGGTCAGGCCGGAGCTCGTCACGGTGATGCCTGAGACACTGCCCGTGGGGTTCGAAGCGTTCTCGGCGCCATAGCCCAGGTTGTCCATGAAAGCCCGCAGCGTGTAAGTGCCGGCCGGCACGCCGTGGATGGTGAAGTCCGCTCCCGAAGCCAGGGCGCCGGATGTAGTTGCGTTGATCGCAGTGCCTAGGGTGTCGCTGCAATCGGAGCAACCGCTGCTGGGGGACAGTTGCAAATAGACCCACCCGGTATCAGAGCCTGTATAGGTGACCGTGCCGGCGATCGTGTATCCCGCATTCGGGTTGACGATGTTGAAGGTATAGGTTTCGCTGGCCGTATTGTTGGCGCTGTCCTTCACTGCGATAGTCAAGGATACGGATGCAGCTGCAGTGGGCGTACCGCTGATGACCAGCGTGTAGCCGCCCGTGTTGGTCGCACTCAGACCATCTGTCAGCGCGAGTGGGGTTCCGTTGGTGGGGACTGACTGCGCCGTGCCGGAACCCACGGCCACCGTAAAGGAGTAGTTAGAGCCGACGCCGCCCGAAGCGTTAATCGCCCCGCTATATGCCTGGTTGACGGTGCCCTGCGGCAGCGGGTTGGTGCTGGGCAGTGGCAGCGACAACGGCGTCTGCGAATTCACTGTGATCGTGTACGTGTTCGTGGCATTGCTGTTCAGGCTATCCACGACTTTTACATTGGTCAGCGTTACCGTGCCCGATGTGCTTGGTGTTCCGCTGACTGTCAGCGTGTTCCCACCGCTGGCGGTAGCAGTCAGAGTGCCGTTGCCCAGGCTCAAGCCGCCCGAAGTAACAGTCGTTCCGTTAATAGACCACGTATACGGCGCAACGCCTCCCGATGCGTTGATGGCTCCGCTGTAGCTTTCGTTCTGCGTCGCCGAGCCCAGCGAACTGGGGTTGGGCGCAGGCAGACTCACCGCGACGGGGGTAGTGATCGCGATCGAGTAGTTATATGGCCCTACGCTCGCATTGGTCGTGGTATCTGTCACCTTGGCCGTGAACGAGACTGTAGTGGGTGTCGAGCTCGGCGTGCCGCTGACGGTCAACGTGCCGCCGCTGGCGGACGAGCTCAGGTTGTCCGATGGCAGCCCCGTCACCGTCCAGGCATAACTTCCGCTTCCGCCCGAGGCGTTGACTGTTCCGCTGTAGGCGACGGAAGTGTAGCCGGAGGGTAGCGACGATGGATTGGAAGTGGGCAGCGAGAGCGCACCATAAACGGTAATCGTGTAATTCGTCGACCCTGAAGTGTTGCCGGCATCGTCTTTCACCGACACGTTGAACGAAACCGTAGCCGCCGAGGTTGGCGTGCCGGAGATCGTCAGCGTGCCGCCGCTGGCCGAAGAGCTCAGCCCGTCAGAAAGACCGGTGACCGTCCATACGTAGCCGCTTCCGCTCCCGCCCGATGCTGTGATCGTTCCGGTGTACGCCACGTTCGCATTGGCCGTGGCAGGCAACGACGACGCGTTGAGCGTGACAGGGTTGTACACCGTGACCGAGTAGTTGTACGGCCCCGAGCTGAGGTTGGTGGTGGTGTCAGTCACCTTGGCGGTGAACGAGACCGTAGTAGCCGTGCCGGGCGTTCCGCTGATGGTGAGCGTGCCGCCGCTCGTCGACTCATTCAGGTTGTCGGCGGGCAAGCCGGTCACCGTCCAGGAATAATTCCCGCTGCCGCCTGCCGCAACGATGGTTCCGCTGTAGGGTGTGCTGACGATTGCGGGGCCGAGTGTAGAAGGATTGCTTGTGGGCAGCGTGACCGTGGCATACACGGTGATTACATAGGCGTATGGCCCAGAGGTGACATTCGTCGTCGTATCTTTAACCGTCACGTTGGCGGTGACCGTCGCCGCCGCCGTGGGCGTGCCGCTGATGGTCAGGGTTGCTCCACTCGACGATGAAGTCAAACCGTCCGATAGTCCGGTGACGGTCCAGGAATAATTGCCGCTGCCGCCGGTCGCGACAACGGTTCCTGTGTAGGCAACGTTGACAGTCGCAACGGATGGAAGCGAAGCCGGAATCGTCGCCGGAATTGTGGCCGGGCTATAGATCTGAATGCTGTACGCCAGCGGTCCGCCGGTGTTGGTGTTGTTTGCGCCGTCAGTAACCGACGCTGTGAAATTGACAGTTCCGGCCGACGTGGCCGGACCGCTGATGTTAAGAGTTGCGCCACTGGCTGTGTAACTGATTCCATTTGCGGGTAAGCCTGCAACGGTCCACGTATAACCGGTTCCGCTGCCGCCCACGGCCGTCAACGTCTGCGAGTAGGCCTGTCCCATGACGGCAAAGGCCAAACTGCCTGCTCCAGGCGTGATGGTGACTGCCGGATAACTGACCACGATGCTGTAATTGCCTGAGGTCGCGGAATCTCCGTACGCATCGGAGGCCATTACCGCAAAGGTAAACGTCCCTATGTCCGCGGCTTTGGGCGTCCCTGCAATTGCGCCACTGGCACTCAGAGTCAAATCAGGAGGTAATGCCCCGCTGGCCACGCTGTAAGTAAGCGAGCCCACGCCGCCGCTGGCAGTCACGCTGCTTGCGTAAGCGACACCGAAGTTCGCAGTCGCGGCCGGTGCGCCGCCAAATGCAATGGCCGGCGCTGCGGCGATGGTTATACTCATCGAGCCCGACGTCGCTGTATCTCCGTATGCGTCCTGAACAGTGATCTTGAAGGAAGCTGTTCCCACGTCCGCAGCTTTGGGGGTCCCGGTAATGGCGCCAGTGCTCGCGTTCAGAATCAGATCGGGGGGCAATGCGCCACTGGCAAGGCTGTAGGTGGTTGCGCCCACAGGACCTGTGGCCGCAACGCTGCCCGTATAGGCCGATCCGACAGCGCCGGCGGGAAGCACGGGAGAAAAGGTAATGGACGGTGCGGTAATAACGACGGTCAATGCCGACGAGGTCGCTGTGAGGGCCGTCGGAGTTCCGGAATCTGTGATTTTGAAAGTGATGTCGCTATACGTGCCCGCGCACGACGCTGTGGGCGCGGTACCTGAAGTCGTGGTTAGGATGCCCCCCGACTTGAGGGTCAGGCACGTCGGCAGCGTTGTTCCGCTTCCAAGAGCCCAGGTGTAAGGAGCGATGCCGCCGCTGGCCTGCAAGGTAATCGAGTACGTACTACCGACCGCGCCCGCGAGGCTCGCACTCGTTGACGTTACGGTCGGCATCGCCGGCACGGTAATCGTCGCGGTTCCGCTCTTGCTGGTGTCGGCGACCGAAGTTGCCGTGATCGTAGCCGTCTGTGCGGAGCTGGTTGGCGCCGGCGCCGTGTAGGTCGCCGACGTGGTGGTCGTATCCGACAGCGTGCCTCCACCGCTCACCGTCCACGTCACACCCGCTGCGCTCTGATCGTGCGTCACGGCAGCCGTCAAGGTGGTTGTGTCGTTACCATCCACGGTGCTCGCCGCCGCGGTAACAGCAACACTCGGGCTGGAGTGGCCGCTGCAGCCGGTGAATGTGACCATCAGAACTGAAGTGAAAAGGCCAAGAACGATAAACCAGAAGAACTTGCGCTGAAACATGGCTTCTCCCCCGTGCGCCTTCACAATGCGGCGACAGTGAATGCTGTGTTGGTTGAAATGGATCTCTGTAATCGACTTGATGAGAGCCGTTCGCCGCAGTGGTTCGGTTCCACCGGAAGCGAAGCGCGATGCTTTGAACCCAGAACTTACAGTCCCGTGCTCCATCTGAGGGTTCCCATGCCAATCGCGCCGGCTTGGCGGGACATTGCTGAACTCGACCGCACAGCAAGAGGACCTGGCCTCGTAAGGCACAGCCCCAATTCGGCATGATTCGATTGGTGCCATCATTCTTGGCGCGCGGCACTTGGCGCGCAATACGCCTTCCGGCGTATTACTTCGGGAGTCATCAGGGCCGTTTCGTTTTCGCAGTGGGCGAGTCAGTGAAATGAAAAGCGCGAAACCCGCGCCCCATGAGCAAAGGCGTTAGACGCGATGAACAGGTTTCTGGACCGAACCTAAGGCGCTTGCGAAGTACACGTCTCCAGCTTTCACTGCAGCGGCCAAACGGGACTTCACGCCCAGTTTCTTGAAGATATGCTCCAGATGCTTTTTGGCTGTGCGAGGGCTCACGCGGAGGGTGGCGCCTATCTCCGCATTCGACTGCCCGCGAGCGATGCACACGAGAACATCTGCTTCGCGGCGCGAAAGACCGAGCTTCCTGAAGGCGGAGACAGCGGAGGCTTTGTCCATGCGATCGCTCTTTGCCAGGAGCATCCGGGAGATGCGGCGGATTTGAGGCGGCCGCGGGAAAAAAGAGGCAGCCGTAACGGAGCGCTGCCTCCCCAGACTGTTTCGTTCCTAGCTAGATCATTTTTGGACGCAAGCATTCCGGTTCGCAATACGCTTTTAGGCGTATTACCCCGACGGGCGCTTCATTTGCTGCAAGGTGGGGGTCCGGAATTGGTTGCGGGCAGGCTGTTCGTTAGCGCCAGCGTCGCCGCGGCAGTTCGCGTTTCGACACCGAGCTTCTCGAAGATATGTTCGACGTGCTTCTTTACAGTTCCGGTCTGCGCACCCAGAATCGATGCGATTTCGTTGTTGGTTTTTCCCTGGGCAATCCAGTGCAGGACTTCGGTTTCGCGGGCCGTCAGCCGGAACGAATCGAGCATGCCATCATTCGCGATTGAGGTCTGCTCATCCATCAGAATCAGATTAGTCCCCGGTTGCGACAACAAACGAAGGACCAAACGCCCTCCCTCTTTTTCGCGGATTAGCGGTAACTGCACTGGAGGAGCATCGTCGTGACGTTGCAAAGCGGAGTTCTGTTGGCGCAACCAGAGCTGGAGATTTTCGGGAAGGGATTGATCGGTTTGCCTGGTGACGCCGAAATATTCGGCTAAGCATCGCCGTGCCTGAGCGTTGATGAATTTCACCCTTCCACGCGAGTTGCAAAGAATAACGCCCCTGTCGAGGCTTTCAAATCCGTGCTCGAGCATTTGCATCTGAACTTGCCAGCGGCTGACCAGCCTCGCATTCCCCCAGGCTTGACTGATGTGGGGGCGGACAAGATCCGCGATAAGCCGCTCGCGTTCTGTAAAACATCGGCCGTCGTGCCAGCCGATTCCGATGACTCTCGGCAGGGGGCAAGGGACGGTAATGCAAATTGCATCGCTTATATCGTAGCGTTTGTAGAATTCGCTATGGAGGCCGCTGTCGCGCATCCTCTGCTCGCTCCAGAGATCCGATATCCGCACCGCACTCCGGTCTCCCGTCAGCAAAACATGCTGCATCACGGGGTGCTCATTCATATGTTCTTCCCAGAGTTGCGCCGCCAGCGGTGTCGCGAGCTCTGCGGTGTTGACGCAGTTATGCGATTCCGATCGTTCCGGGTTCATTTCGTTGTAAGTCACATGCGCGGCTGGAATCACCTGGGGAAGCGCAGCCACCAGCCGAGTTACGAATGCCTCAAACGGCGCAGACTCGGGGATGGCGTAGCATTCGCGTACGAATACAAGAAGGGATTCGAGGTCGGATTGCCTTAGTCGTTCCATGAAGGCTCAATCCGCGCGCCCAGTGAAGGGCCCTGAAGCAAGATACGGCTAAAGGAGTATTTGCCATGGAATCCTACGCCACTGCTTCGCCAAAGGCAAATCGGCTTCGTTCCGGTGGCTACGATTGCGTGAAGCACGCGATGGACGGTCGCTCGCGAGATGCGATGGGCCTTGGCGATCTGTCCCATCGGAATGATAGGTGCTTTCATGCGAGCCCGATCCAGCAGAATTATATTCGTCCTGCTGCGGAGCGGTTGAGCCTGGCAGGAGTGGGGTGGCACGCATTCCGCCACACTTGCCGCACGTGGCTTGATGAAGCCGGGGCGCCCATCGGAGTGCAACAGAAACTGATGCGCCGCGCGCAGCCGAGCACGACGATGAACTATGAGAACTCCCAGATGAAGGCGAAGCGCAGAGCCAACGGCAAAGTGGTTCGCATGGCGTTGCACGCAGCGGGCCGCAAGAAGCGGGTAGCGTGAAGTGCCATCCAGGAGCAATGAAAAAGGCTGCTTGAAGCAGCCTTTTTTCTCGCTCTCGAACGGGTGCGGGTCCTAATGGACCTTTATTGGACCTGCGCTAAACTGGCTCTCGCCCCGTTACCCCGTTGATTTGATTGGTTGCGGGGGCTGGATTTGAACCAGCGACCTTTGGGTTATGAGCCCAACGAGCTACCGGGCTGCTCCACCCCGCACCTTCATCTTATCAAGCTGATGGGTGGGGGTCAATCGAGCGGGAACTGAACACCGGCACAAAGACTGGCGATTCTGGAAGCGATTCCTGAACGTTACCCGAACGCGGGATCTTCGGGTTCGACAGGCTGAAGGCCGCGTTCGGCCTACCCAGGGCGCCTACCTCACATCCGTTGCGTCTTCGTCGGGCTCGCCCTCAACCGCGATGCGCAGCGATCGCAGAAAGTGCAGGTCGTTGGGGGTGAATGTCCCCGTCTCCGCGGCGGTGAGCCTCGCCGGGCTTTTCGCTGTTGACCTGTGCCGCCACAACCTCATTCAGTCCGATCGTGGCCTCAAGCATCAGCAGCACATCGAACCCGTGCTTGCGGATGTCCTGCACCACGCCGGCAATCTGCTCGCTCTCAATCACTGACTCATGGATGGCCTCGCCCAGTTGCTGGATCAATTCACGCAGACGGGATGTCACATCTACCTCCATAATCGCGAACACGATCGGCGCACCCGCGGGAGAGGAGTACGAGTGGCGACGCGGAATCTCTTTACCTTACTTCCATTCGGGACCGAGAGCAACTCAACAACCAGAATGGCCGGCAACCCCTCGCCCGCGCCTGGCCGCGAAAAGCACCGTAAGCCACTGCTACCATCATAAACGGTATGGAACCACGAAACATTGGCCGCGCACTCGGCATCGGCGTTCGCGTCGCCGGCCGAATTGCAGGCCGGCAAGTTGCGGGTTCTGCCCCATCCGGCGCGAATCCGCCCCGGGCCAATGCGCCGTCCCCTGTCGCCCCTGATCGTGCTCAAGCACAAGCCGTCGGGCGCGCCGTAGCCGAAACCGGCCGCAACGTCAGCCAGGGTATCGGCGGCTTTCTCCGCCCCTTCCGCCGCGTCGGCGGCATCGTGTGGCTTGAGGCGACGGGTACGTTCTTCCTATTGTTTGCGCTCCTTTTCGGTCTGCGTCTTTGGCAGAATTGGACTGGAATGACCGCGGTTTCGCGCGATCTCACGATTGGCGCGGCGGCGATTTTTGTCTACCTGGGAGTCAGCGCTTTCTGGCGCGCTCGGAAAAAATAGCAGGAGCTGCGAATCGAGTTTCCCCAATCGCGGTATTGCTGCCTGTGCGATCGAACACGCCGATCTCCCTCAAAGACCCGTCGCGTCGACGCCCTCGCTAGTCGCGAAGACAGCCCCGTCAAACACGACGATCCGCTCTTTTCGCAAATCGCCAACGTCTTCTATCGGCGAATGATGCGTCACAATGAACCGGCTTAGGAATCCCGCCTTGATCTGTCCAAACTTCTCCTTGAAGGCCAGCCGCTTCGATCCGGCTCCGGTGGCTGAGTTGATCACCGCCAGCGGCGAAAGCCCGGCTCGCTGCATCAACTCCAGCTCGTACAGCAGGCCCAGCCCGTGCGGCACGCCGTAGGAGCCTGCATCTGCGCCCGCGATAACCTGCACCCCCATGGCATGAGCTTTCACAAGGCTCTCGGCATGCGCATCCAGAATCTTCTTCAGATTACTCACGATCTCTGCATTCCAGCCCATCCGGTGCGCGTGGTCCACCTGGCATTGCACGGGCGCAAACGTCGGCACCCAGGCAATCGCTTTGTCGCGCATCTTCGCCAACTGATCGTCACGGACAAAAAATCCATGCTCAACCGAGTCCACGCCCCCGTCGATCACGTGATCGATGCCAACATCTCCTGATGCATGCGCAAGGGTCTGCTTGCCAAATGCCTTTGCCGCTGCCACAAATTCGCTCACTCGTGCCGCGGACATTTGCGGCGCAGAGGTCACCGCGCCTTTCTTGAAATTGATGATCCCGGTCGGAATCAACTTGATGCGGTCGGCGCCAGCCTTTACGCGCGCTTCCACGCACTGACGCGGGGTGAAGCAATCCTCAAACGGCTCAGCCATAAAGCTGCCGTAACGGCCGCGATGATGAATCGCCGCGCCCGGACTATCGACATACGGCATCAGCGGCCGCTCCGCGCTCGAACAGCGCTTGCTCAACGCGAGGCCAACGCCGTCCTTATCACCGGCATCGCGCGCAGCAACGATACCGAGACGCACAAGCTTCTCGAGTCGCAGATTTGCATGATCCAACAGTTCTTGGGGAGTCTGCTTCAGATAAGCTGAGCGCTTATCGGGATCCAGTTCGCCGCCTTCAAGGAAGAAATGCGTGTGCGCGTCCGTCAACCCCGGCAGCAGCGTGAATTGTGGCAGGTCGTGATCAGGCTGACTCTGGCCCGGATTCAGTAAGTCTCTCGGCGGCAAATCCGCACCGGCGAAAAGAATCGAATTCCTGTCGTAGACAACATGCGCGTTACGCAGGGGCGCTGCGCTCACGCCGTCCAGCAGCGTTCCAACGCGCAGCCAAATGCGCCGCTCGCCGCCTGCTGAAGAAATGAGATTGATTTTCGGCATCACTCGCAGCCGACCTAAAAGTCGACGGCTTCAACCTCTCTGCAGAGATTCAGAATGGCTTCTGCCTGGCGGAAGCCGCACATTTCGGCGCTTTCTCCCTCCCCGCGGCGGCCCTGCTCCAGTGCCTCACGCAGCTTGGCCACCATTGGATGGCCGTGCGGCAGCGGCGCCGGGTTCTTTTCCGGATTCGCGAGCGCAAAATCCAGCCCCGCGTCCATCGCCAGCGTCAGGTACGCCTTCTCCAGTTCCTCGCGGACCTCTTTCGGTGTGCCCCACGCAAAATTTGAAAGGCCCACAATCATGTGCACGCCCTTCAAATCCGGGTCGGCAGATATCAGCCTCATTGCGTCAAGCCCGATATTCACCAGGCCATAGGTATCCGCGCCCACCGGCGCAAGACCGGTATCGATGATGATCTGATCGTTGCGCCGTCCCGCTTTGGTCACCAGCAGCTCGACAAAGTGTTTCGCCGCGCGATACGAGTCTTGCGGGTTCAGGCATTGCGAAGTTCCGCCCGGGACAAACATCTCTGAAGCCATCACCACTGCGAGCGTGTCGTAGTGCTTCACCAGTTCCACCATCTCGTCCAGCCGCTCGCGCGAGGCCGCCACCGAATTCAAGATCGGCGGTCCGCTCTTCTTTCGGTCGTAATGCTCGAGCGCAACCTTGTGATAATCAACCGACGGATTGTCGAAGGCGATCGGCGTCGGCGTGGCTTCCTGAATGGCCGGAATCACGTCGGGCAGAAAGTCGAGCATCTCCCGGCTCCGCACCTGAATCCGCTGCGTCCCATCGATATTGAGCGTCAGATAATCCGCCCCCAGGCCGGCTTGCAGCCTGGCCAATTGCGCGTAGCCCTCGGGATCGCGCGCGGTAAACGCCTTGCGCGCGCGGGCATAAGAGTTATTCATCAATTCGCCGACGATATGCAGTTTCTTATTCATTGTTTCTGTAGCTCCGGAACGGGAGAGCATGTCTCCGCCTTTGCGGCCTCCCGTTTTGAACTGTGATCGCGGCCCAGCCAAAGATTTGCCCACGCCGATGTTCCCCGCAGTCCCTGGTTCTGGATCACGGGCACATGGTCGAGCAGCTTTGCTTCGTGGCCGTCGTGCTTCAGGCGCTCGTAAGCGCGCAGCCAAATGCAATCGCCGTATCCGTCCACTTCGCAGCGGCCTTCGCGCGTGCCGCCGCATGGGCCATTACGCTGGTTCTTCGCGCATTGCGACTCCGGGCAGAGATATGCGATGTCGGGCAGCGAACAATCGCCGCAATCTTTGCATTGATAGAGGACCACTTTGCTGACATGCTCTAGAGCGCGGAGCGCCTTCGGCCCCTGCATCGGGTCCTTCGCGCGCGCGCAGGCCTTTGCGCCCCACCGCGCAAACGCCGTGCCGCGCTCGAACATCGTCTCGTGCGATAGTTTGGAAATCTGATAAACGATGCTCACGTGCTTCGACGGCGTCTTCGTCCGTGGCGTTTCTTCGCACGGATTCGCGAGTCCCGTCGCGGCATCTTCCGCGTAGAAGAAGAATTCTCCGGGCCGCGAAAACCTGATCTCACGCGCAAACTGCTTCCAGTCGTCCGGCGCAAAGCTGCGCTCAATTTCCTGAATTCGCTCAATCGCGGCAAGCGTGTGCACTCCGCCCAGATAGACCCCGCGAAATCCAAGACCGCGATAAACCGCAATTTGCTTGGCCGCCAACTCCAGGAAGAATGCTTTGCCGCGGTCCGGCGATTCACTCTGCATCCGGCATAATTCCCACAGCGCCTCGCTCACCACCACGCCCGGAATCCTGCCCTCATGAAAAAGATCGGCCACGCGCGGGTTCAGCACATACACGTTGCCGATCAGCGGCGTCTCCTTCATCCCGTGCGCATCCATGTAGCAGCGCAGTTCAGAAATCTTCCGCGAGTCAAACCCGATTTGATTAATCACAAACCGCGCGCCGCACTCCACTTTCTTTTGGAGCTTCTGGTATTGCGGAATCACTTCGCCTTCGCGCAGCTTGAAGTTCGTGGTCACCGCGCCCACGCAGAATTGCGTCTTTTCCAGTTGCAGCCGCTGGCCGTTCGCCGCCCGCGCGCCCAGCCCCTTGTTCATTTTGCTCAGCAGCGAAATCAGGCCGATCGAATCGATGTCGAACACCGGCCGCGCCAGTCCATCGTTGCCCGCGACCGGGTAATCGCCGGTCATCGCCAGAATGTTGTTGAAGCCCTCGCTATTCAGCATCCAGGCTTCGCTCTCCAGGCCGTTGCGGTTCAGATCCTTGCAGGTCAGGTGGATGACCACTTCCTTGCCCGCATAGAGAATCGGCCGGCCCAGAACCAGCGGCGCCAATTGCGGATTTCCTCCCGCGTTGTCTGTGATCGAGATCCAGTCAATCTGCGGGCAGGCAACCAGGTCGTTGGCAAAGTCGCGCGCCTTGATGGCGTTCACTCCGGCCATCGAACCACGCACGGACACCAGCTCCGTAGCGACCAGAAATCGCGATCGGTCGGCGAGTTTTTCGCGTAGCGAGGCCATCTGCCCTCAAAAATGTTCCGAAGGCAGGTTATCATGAATTTGTTCGAGTCGTGAACTATAGAATGGTCAGGAAGGGCAACTTGCTCGTAGGAAATAACTTAGGCGTGCGGTTTGAGACTCATGGTCGATTGGCCGGCGCCGCTTTGAACGAGCGGAACGCCACGGCCCCAAGCAGCGCGATCACCAGAACCAGCGCAACCCACAGCAGTGTCGGATGCTTCTCGGTGAACGGGCGCTCATCGGGCCGATGCTGATAATCCGGATTCGCGGTTTCTGCCCCCAACTGGGCGACGATTGGATTCTGCTCAAGAGCGAAAAGAGCTGCGTAGTCGTACACGGGCGCAGTCAACGTTGGATCGCCGAAGAAAAGTGTGTAACCATCGCCGGCCTTCGCATCAAAGCAAAGGTTTCGCTCGAGCATTTCAAGTCGGACGGATTTGAGTTGAAGCGGCGCGTCATCGTGGTTATCGATGGTGATCGTCCATTTCGCAGAATCATCGAAGTCCGCTTCGGGCGCGCTCACGACGAGGCGCTCTTCGTCTATCCGGTGACCGTCGTGCATGCCGTGGACGCGCAGAATGTTGCCCCAGCCTGTAACCGGCGGAAGAGGCTCGCTTCCGTCATTGCTTGGCCGCTTTTGAACCACTGCAATCCTGATCTCGATGTCGCGGCTGAAGTTCGGCGGGTCCTCTCCAGGAACAAAGACAATGCGATCGAGCGGCGTGTGCGCGGGCACCTCGAATTCGATGACCGTATCGCGAGCCTTTAAGCCTTCTTGTGCCGTCTCAGCCACCGTCAGGTATTTTGGTTGGCTCTTCGCCGGGCGTGTCACCGAAAGTCCGGTTACGTCCTCCGGAGCGATGGGTCCGGCAATCTGAAAATGCAGATAGCGGAGATCCGATTCCGGCAGGTGGAGCACGGTGCTGCGGCCCAATCGCTGTCGGGTGAGATCGAAGATGGTAAACGAACCAAGCCTTGTGCTCGAGCGGGCGCCTTGCGTCTGGCTGCCTGATACCGTCACCGTCGCCAGAAAATCGTGGCCGCTCAATTCAAGCTGGATGTCGCTGTAGGTCCCTGTGGGCATCTCCGCGTCGAAGACTGTCTGCTCTCCGTTTTTGCCCAGGTTGAGCGGAGGAAGTTTCTGGTTCGCGGAGAGAACCGGAACCTCAGAGTGCACGACATAAGGCGTCTCGTTGGCGCCTTGATAAAGCCGCAGGTCCGCGAGTCCGTCCGAAGCATGGGCAAAAACGCTCGGATCCAAAACTACGCAGGTTTGCCCGCTCGCTTGTGCCGGCATCACGATGGGCCATTCGAAGTGAAAGTAGCGAATTTCCGGCGTTGGAGCCGCCAGAAAAAACAGCGCCACAGCAGCGAGGAGTTTCATTGACTCCGTACCTTCTGCCCGCGTAGGTTGAGCCAGTCACGTTGGTAAACGAAGCTGACCGCCAGCAGCAGAACGCCCAGGCCGACAAAGCTCACAATGCGCAGGCCGCTGCTGAGCTCGCCCATGTCTACAAGAAACACCTTGGCAATGGTGGCCGCGATCAAAATCAGCGCCTGCCAGCGCAGGAAAGCGGAACGCTTCAGAAAGCCGATCGTCAAAAGCGCGCCACCATAGAGCATAAAGAGGGCTGAATAAGAAAACTCGGCGTACATCCAGAAATCGCGCATCAGTCCGTAGCCATTGTCGCCGTGCCAACGTTGCAACCACCAGTAACTGTGAATCTCCCAACTAAAAGCAATCAGAGTAAGCGCGTTCACGGCCAGCACGGCAATGGCGGCCAGGTTGGGCCAATGCATGAACGGCGCGGGTTCCTGTTCATCGTGAGAGCTTCGCGCCAGCCACGCAATGAAGGCGCACACGGCAATGGCCACGCAGTAGGTTCCAAAGCGCTCATTGAAGATAGGCCGGTTTGCCGCGGGCGGATTCACCATGAGCAGCGCGCCTATTCCAAGAACCGCGCAGATCAGTCCGAAGGCCCTCAGCAGCATCGATTGCGCGCGTCGCGAGAGCCACAGCAGCGCTGCACCCTCCACCAGCCAGCCAATCGTCAACCAGCGGCCTTGAGTCTTGAGCGGAATGGCGAGGACCAAAAAGACGATCGCCGTGGTCAGGTGCAGCGGTGAGAGCACTCGCACTCCACGATGCAGAGGGCCGGCCTCCGGAAGCCGCATCAGCAGCAAGTAGTACGCGGCAAATGCAACGGCAAGCCAGGCTCCGGCCCAATCACCCGTCGCAGGATTCAGCAGCAAATAAAACCCAATGAAACCGACAGCCGCGTTGGCCACGGGCAACACGTATGAAACCAGCGAATCCCAGCCTTGGAAAGTCTCTCCCGGATCGAGAGCGATCTTGACCAGCCGCGGCGCAATCGAGAAAGCAATGAAGAAGCAGCAAAGAAAGAACGCGGTTCGCGAAGCCTGATCCTGCGAATAGAACGAGGACCACCAGCCGAAGATGAAGATCGCAGTGCCGATGAACGAAACAAAAAGCAGGCGCGACCAGGGCCGCAACGCCACCAATGTGAGCACTGCGAGGTCGAGAATCAACAGGTAGGTGAAGAGCGTCACTTCGTGGTTTCCACCCGTAGAAACCAGCAGCGGCGTGCTGAGCGCGCCGGCAATGGCGTAAAGAGCCAGCAGTTCTGAATCCTGAACCCATGCCATGCAACCGTTGAATGCCGTCACGGCGATCATTGCTGCGAAGGCAGCGCCGGCGGGCATCAGCCCATAAAGCTGAAAGGCCGCCCATAGCGAAAGATAGAGCGTGCCGCTTCCAATCGCTTTGAGGGAATAGGAGAAAACCGCGTATCCGCGCTTGTGAAAGCGCTCGGACCATCCGATGAGCGCCGCGCCCGCGAGCAATTCGATGAGCACGCGGCCCAGCGGGCCGATCCAGTGGTTGTCAAAGGCAAGCTTCAGGAACCACGCCACGCCGATGAGCACGGCCAGGATCCCGATGCGGTTGAACCACTGCGAGCCTATGCGGCTTTCGAGAGACCGTGAATCGTCGGCAGTTGCGGGCTCGAGGGAAGTGATCCGTGGCGGTGCCATCGAAGCAAAAAGCGGCTCTCCGGCAGGCGCAGTGGCAGACATCGCGGCAGAGGCCGAGACTTGCGCGGATGGCAAAACGCGCTCCGGCTCGAGCGGAACCTCGGCCACGGCGGCTGGCGCTGCCGCTGGGATTGCAACCGCTGGTTGGGTGGCCTCCTGCGACGGCTGGATAGAAGCTGCCATTCGCTGGGCGAGATTCTCGAGCCTCTGCTCCAGATAGTAGATGCGGCTGATCAGATCGGCCATCTCTGCACGCAACTGGCTCGTGCGCGAGTTCGCCGTCACAATCGCGACGATCGGCAGCACAATGATCGTGGCCAGGGCGAGAACGATTAGAAAGACGATTCCATCCATGGGATCAGGTTGGAGGAATTATATGCTCGCCCGATAGAGCCGTGGCTAAAATGCAAAGCGGTCGATCAGACCCTCTTCCGGGGCGTCTTCCGCGTCAAATGCCACACTCCCAGCAGCAGCGCCATCGCGCCCAGCCCGTAGGCCAGCACCGCTGTTTCTCCGCGATGAATCTGCCAGCCCTTCCAGAACGCAATGGCGGCGGCCAGAATCATCACGATGCCTCGAACCGGATTCATGCGCACTTCCTTTCGCAGCGGTTGGCGAGCCGGGCGATGACCGCAACAATCTTAAACTGCTGCCGGCGCCGCCGAACTGCCTGCTCCGGCTCGCTCCCGCCCGCAGCCCTATGATGAAAGAGGACGTAACACCGTTCGACAGGAGTTCGCATGGCCGACATCGCCGCACCCGCCGCACCGCTTAAAAAGACCGCGCTCAACGCCACGCACCGCGCGCTCAAAGCCAAAATGGTCGACTTCGGCGGCTGGGATATGCCTGTCGAATATCCTGGCCCCGGCGCAGGCCTCATTGCCGAGCACCTCGCCGTGCGCACCGCTGTCGGCCTCTTTGATATAAGCCACATGGGCGAAATTCAGTTCCGCGGCCCCGGCGCGCTCGCCGCCGTCCAGCACATCACCATGAACGACGCCTCACGCCTCGCCGACAACCAGGCGCACTACTCCGCGCTGCTCACGCCCCAGGGAACGTTTGTCGACGACATTCTCGTTCACCGGCTCAGCGAAAACGACTACCTGCTGGTCGTCAATGCCGGCACCACCGACAAGGACTACGCCTGGATCAAGCAGCAGGTCGGCGGCCGGCCCGGCATTCACCTCGCCAACTACTCGCCCTACTACTCGCAACTCGCGCTTCAAGGCCCTCGCGCGCTTGAGACGCTGGCCAAGCTGACAAAGGTCGATCTCGCCGCGATCAGGAATTACTGGTTCACCTGGGGCACGGTGGCCGGCATTCCCAACACCCTCATCGCCCGCACCGGCTACTCCGGCGAAGACGGCTTCGAGGTCTACATCCCCTCCGACGAGCCGACCACGGTGAAGATGTGGGACGCGCTGATGGATGCGGGTAAGGACTTCGGCATTCGCCCCTGCGGCCTGGGCGCGCGCAATACCCTGCGCCTGGAGGCAGGCATGAGCCTCTACGGCCACGAAATCTCCGAGGAGATCAACGTCTTCGAAGCCGGCCTCGACCGGTGGCTCAAGCTCGACAAGGGCGCGTTCGGCAATGACTGTTCATTTATCGGGCGCGACGCGCTTCTCGCCGTCCAGCAATCCGGCGGCCCCACTCGCAAAATCGTCGGCCTCGAGATGCTCGACCGCGGCATCGCCCGCGACACCTACCCGGTGTTTTCCCTTTTGGACGAGCGCATCGGGACAATAACGTCCGGCTCGCCCGCGCCGTTCCTAAAGACCAACATCGCCATGGCGCTCGTGCCCGCTTCGGTCGCGGCCAGCGGCGTCGACGTCATCGTCGAGTGCCGCGCGAACAAGGTCCGCGCCAGGCAGGTGTCGTTGCCGTTCTATAAGAGGGTGAAACGGTGAGCGGCGGACAGCGGTCATTGCAAGGAACTCATTTATAAAGAACGATTTGTGGCCGACAAGCGCGCTCGTCATTTTTCGCGCGAAGATTCGTTGATTCTAAAGGAGTTGTTTGGTTTAAAATCGACGAAATTCGATGCATATTCTCGACATTTCCGAAACCGATTTGTTGATTCTAAACGAGTTAAATGGCGAAAGTTCGGCGAAAAATCCAAACATTTTTATTTAATTATTTTTCGGAGTCGTTATTGAAACAGCCTCTCCGGCTCAAATGACCCAAAAATCAGCGGACCTGTGCGGGAATGACCGCGCCCAGCCCCGATCCGGCGCCGTAGAATTGCCCTCTTTGTCACCCTATGACAAGGGTAGCGAAATCGGCGAGATAATCGGCAAACTTGGGGAGGTTTTTATTCGGCTTGGAATGAGCAAGATGGGCCCGGTGGGAGGATTCAGGGAGCTTGACAAAAGTTGGAGCGGTAAGAACGGAGCGCGGCTTCAATTGGTCGCCGCAAATGGATGCCGTTGCTGTTCTATTAGCGCCCGAAAAATCAGTAGGTAATTTGAGTGCAGTCATCCTGAGCGACCGGAGTCCGCCGCAGCGGACTCCGCTCAGGATGACTGCACATAGGAATAACAACTGCAGGTCCCCATTCGACTCCGATCGCTTTCGCGATCTTCTCTCAGGGCAGGCTTTCGACTTCGTGCGCCGCGGCGGACCCCGCTCAGAATGACTGCATTAGTTGGCGTTCGGCACTCGCTCTCCCAGCTGGTTGATCACGCGATAAGCCGACAGCGCCGCGCCCTCCTGCCAGCCGACGAGGTGGCTGGTGTGGTCGCCGGCGAAGTAGACTCTCCGGTCCGGTGTTTGCAGCGTCTGGAGCGTTTTATCGTCGTTCCAATCAAGGCCGATCCATGAGCCGAGGTTGTGCGGGATGTGTCCCCAACTGACGTAGACCGGTTTGGAGAGGTCTTTGCCGTGGCCGGGATGCAGCAGCTCGATGGACCGGCGCGAAGCGTCGAGCTTGGCCTGCATGGAAGGCAGCGAGGCAAAGGCGTACCCATTCGCGGTTGCTACACGCAGCGAAAGGTCGGTCTTTTTCAGCAGGTCGGGCAGCGGGCCGAGCGAGGGCGGCTGCTCGATGGAGTAGCCGCCGATGACGACGCCTTTCTCTGAAAAGAATCGCGCGCTGGGATACCAGACCAGATCGACGGTCTGCTGCAAAAAGGAGATGCCGCCGAAGATGTTTGCTTCACGCTCCCAGAAGCGCGGCGCCTCCCACGCAATCTTGTACGCGGAGTCGTACTGGACCGAATCGAGAATCGCGCGAACGGGCGCACTGAAGTCGGCGTCGAGAGTGCGCGCGATGGTGAGCGGCATCGCGCAGATGCAGTAATCGGCCTCGATAGTCTGGCCGGCGCCGGAGCCGTCGCTGTACGTGACGGTGACGCCCGAGTTTGACTGGCGAATGCGCGTCACCTCGGCGCCGTAGCGAATCACGGAGTCGAGCCGCGATGCGAAGGCGAACGGGATCCGGTCCATGCCGCCGATGGGCTGAAACATGGTGGGCTGCCACTCGAAAACTTCTTCCACCAGCATGTCCTGCCACAGATCGGCGTCGAGCAGCTCATTCATCGCGAGTGGATCGTTGATGACCGGCGCTTGCCGCGTTGCGCCCGGCGGCACTTTGTAGCCGGAGCGATCGGTACCACGGAAGAGCAGATCGGGATTGAGATCGCCGTACTGGCGCAGAAACTCGATCATGCGCTCGCGGTCGTCTGTGCCAATCTCCTGGTCGAGAGCGCCCCGCTTGATGCATTTCGCGAGGAGCTCGCTCACGTGGCCGCGCGTATCGTTTGCCACGCGGCGCTCGGGCACGGCCACGCCGCCGTTGAGCTTGTCGCTCTGCATCAGCGCGCTGCGCGACGAGTTCACCTCGACCTCAAGCGAGACACCGGGCTCGTGGCAGTAGCCGAGCATGGTGTGGTGCGTCGAGGGCAGGCGCGCGGGTCCGGCGTTGAAGTAGTGGCCCTCCTCGAATTCGCAGGTCTGGCGCGTGCCATCTGTGAAGTCCACCTGGGTGCCGTTGCGGATGCTCCAGTTGCGGCCGCCGGGGCGCTGGCGCGCCTCGAGAATCGTGCACGACCATCCCGCCTTGCCCAGCTCGTAGGCGGCCACGAGGCCGGCAATGCCTCCGCCAAGAATGACCACGCGCGCGCCTTTTCCATCGACGAGCCGCAGCTTGCCGGCTTCGCCAACCGCTTCAGGAATGACCAGCAAGCCGAGAGACTGCATGAGGACGAAGGCGGCGCCATATCCGCCTGCCTGGCCGGCTCGCATCAGGAAATCGCGCCGCGTAAGGCTCATTTTGTTTGCCTTTCTGGAGATAGAGGTCTGTGAACGGGGGGCCGGATAGTTCTTTATACCGCCGCAGGACGGGCCCACGGGCAGCGGCCAGGGCCGCTCCTTAAAAAATCCAAAAATAATACTTGACACCATATACTGTGTGTCATACAGTGTGTTGTGTACAGTGTATGGGGTACAGCATGACCTTGACCGAAAACCTCTTCGAAAACCTTCGGCTGGAGCTCCGGCGGGGGTGTCTGACGCTGGCAGTCCTGGCGCAGCTCAAACAGGAGCATTACGGATACACGCTGCGCAAGGCGCTGGCCGCGCAGGGTATGGAGATCGACGAAAGTACGCTTTATCCCTTGCTTCGACGCCTTGAGGCGCAGGGGCTGCTCACCAGCGAGTGGCGCGAGGAAGAAAAGCGCAACAAGCGCTTCTACAGGCTCTCAAGCGACGGAGAGCAGATCTTCGCCCGCCTGCTAGATGAGTGGAACGCGATCAACACTTCCATAACGAACCTTTTGTAGGGAAGCAGAGAAATCTGCAAAGGAACTGAGGAATTGCCATGGAACTTCTCGACCGTTATCTTCAAGCCGTAAAGCGGCACCTGCCCTGGCAGCGGCAAGACGACATCATCGCCGAGCTGCGCGCAAATCTCGAAGCGCAGCTCGAAGACAAAGAGACTGAGTTCGGCCGGCCGCTGACCAAAGAGGAAGCAGAAGTGTGGCTCAAGCAGATCGGGTCACCGATCCAGGTTGCGGCGCGCTACCAGCGCCAGCAATATCTGATCGGGCCGGCGCTGTTTCCAACGTACGCCTACATCCTGAAGATTGTGCTGACCTGGGCGACGGCGATTTATGTCATCGCCAGCGTGGCAACAATTGCCGCACAAGGCCTGGGCGTGAGTGCGCTGGCGGGCATTTCGCTGGTGCACGTTGCGCTGCGGCTGCCGTGGATTTGGCTGATCAATGCAGCGATCACGACGCTCATCTTTGTCGTGATCGAAAGGGCGGCCCCGCATTTTCCGGAAAAATTCCGTCAGTTTGGGCCGATCGCCGATCACATGGCCGGCCCCATGACCGCGCAGTGGTCGCCGCTGGATTTGCCGCCTGTGGGCGCGGATGACGGCGATTGGGTGAAGCCGCGGAGTTTCACGAGAGCCCTGCTTCATGTGCTCTCAGGCGTATTGTTTCTGGCCTACGTTTTGCTCGTTCCCCACTATCCGTTTCTGCTGTTCGGCCCGGGAGAGTGGTATCTCCGTTCCTTGCCGTACCAGCTGGCCCCTGTGTGGTGGACGTTCTACTGGTGGCTGGTCGCGATCAACGCGTTCGAGCTGGCGTGGAAGATTGTCGTCCTTGCGCGAGGGGCGTGGCAGCGCCCGCCGAACCGCGCGCGCCATCTGGCCATGCACGCTCTCTCCCTCATTCCTTTGAGCGTGTTGCTCCTGGCCCCGAATCGCATGCTGTTCCTGCTCAAGAACCCCGCGGACTCGGCAAAGCTGGGGAGCTCATTGGCGGCAGCGAATAAGGGAGTTCTTCTGGGATTGACGATCGCGTTTGCGATCGTGGTGCTGCAAATCGTTTGGGGGATCGTGAAGGCGAGCCTCGAATCGTATCGCAAGCGTGTGGCGCAATAGAGCCTCGCACATCGGCTGCCATCCAGCGGGTGTCTATGCATCGAGCGGCATTTGTACTTCGGGCGCTCGAATGAACCAGCCCATCTTCGCCAACAAGGAGGTTCCTATGAATAACGACCGGCTTGACTCAAACCTTCAATCCACCCGCGGCGTTCGCGAACTCGTCAAGGGCCGGGAGCAGAAGATTCTCGAAGAGCTGCAGCCGCTCGTCGAGAGACGTTCCGTACGCCTCGATCTCAGCTCGATCACGCGCATTGACGCGGCGGGATTGGCCGCCCTGGTCTCGCTTTACTGCGCCGCCCGGAAGGCAGGCCACGAGTTCACAGTGGTTCATCCGCAGCGCAACGTGGCGCGGATTCTGGCGATCGTCGGTCTCGATCGCGTCCTTGTGTCGAACGGCTTGGGAGATGCACTGCCGCGAGGGCCTCGGGCAGGTTGCAGGATGAACGAGATTGCCGCATAAACCGGGACGCGGCGTGGCGGCCATGTAGCCGCCCGCATCTCACACCTGCATCACTTCGGCTTCTTTCTTCTGCGAGAGTTCTTCCATGCGGCGAATTTCCGCGTCGGTCATTTTCTGCACTTCTTCCAGAGCGCGCTTTTCGTCGTCTTCGCTGACCTTCTTTTCCTTGGCGAGTTTTTTGAGGGCATCGTTGCCGTCGCGGCGCACGTTGCGGATCGCGGTGCGGTGCTCCTCGAGCACTTTGTTGATGTGCTTGCAGACTTCGCGGCGCCGCTCCTCGGTCATGGGCGGAACGGGAACGCGAATGATCTTGCCGTCGGATTGAGGATTGAAACCGAGAGCGGCGGTTTGAATCGCCTTCTCGATTTCTTTCAGGATGGTCGGATCCCACGGAGAAATCACGATGAGCTGCGGCTCGGGCGCTGAGAGCTGCGCCAGTTGATTGATCGGCGTCTGCGTGCCGTAGTAATCCACCTTGATCTGGTCGAGCATGTGAACGCTGGCGCGGCCGGTGCGCGTGGCAGCCAGGCTGGCCTGGAAGTCAGCCACGGACTGGTCCATGCGCCGCCTGAGGTCGCTTGAGAGCGATTTGAGTGCCGGATTTCCATCCATGAACGATGCCATTGGAACTTGCCCTCACGGTGCGAATTCTTTGAAATTCGTCAAGGGCTATTCTACAACTCCTGTTGGGCGAGGAGGGTATTTGCGATGCTTCATGCGACAACTGCCAGGCCGGTTGCCGCTGCCTGCTCGTGCGCGTGGTAACTCGACCGCACCAGCGGGCCCGATTCGACGTGCCGAAAGCCCATGCGGAGAGCTTCGCTCTTAAGCTCAGCGAATTCGCGCGGCGTGTAGAGGCGCGCCATTGGCAGGTGATCGCGCGAGGGGCGCAGATATTGGCCGATGGTCAGAATGTCGCAGCCCGCGGCGGCGAGGTCGCGGAAAACCTCAAGCAACTCGTGCGTTTCTTCACCGAGCCCGACCATCACTCCGGATTTCGTGAGCCCCTCAGGCCGTAACTCTTTGGCGTAGCGCAATAACTCGAGAGAGCGCTCGTACCGCGCACCGGATCGCACCACACGATAAAGCCGAGGCACAGATTCGGTGTTGTGGTTCAGGATTTCGGGCCGGGCTTCGACGACGGTGCGGATGGATTCCTTGTCGCCCTGAAAATCCGGAATAAGCACCTCAACGCGGCAGCCGGGGGCCTGGCGTCGAATCTCCGCGATCACCAGCGCGAAAGCGCGCGCACCGCCCAGATTATCGTCGTCGCGATTCACGCTCGTAATCACTGCGTGCTCCAGCCCGAGCATGGCGACGGCCTGCGCCACACGGCGCGGCTCGTCGAAGTCGATGGGATCTGGCCGGCCCTTGGGCACGGCGCAGAAGCCGCACCGTCGCGTGCACAAGTTGCCCAACATCATGAAAGTTGCGGTCTTGTGGTGCCAGCACTCGCCGATGTTGGGGCACTGGGCGCTCTCGCACACCGTGTGGAGGCCGAGCGAGCGGGCTAGACGCTTGAGGTCGTGGTAGTTCTCGCCCACGGGTGCACGAGCCTTCAGCCACTCCGGCTTAGGCGCCGGCACGCGGCACGCTGGCGAAATCTGCACCAATTCCATTGGGTTTATTGTAACGAGCATGGGGGGGCGGCTCGTTCGTGCAGACGGCCGGTGCGGAATTTCCGGGCCTGAAGGCCGGGTTGAATGTGATTCACAGGGACCTACACAGGCGGTGAAATCGGTCGCCAGTGGGGAGGAGAACATCCCTCAGGGGCTGAAGCCCGACTCGTTTTGCTGCCTCTGTCGGCCCGGCTAAAGCCGTACCCTTGTTACAAAGCGCGAAGAACGGGTTTGTTCAGCCTGTAATGGCCCCTGTTCTTTCCGTTTCGCGTGCTACTCTGTGCACAATCGTCCGTTAGCAAGCGCACAGAATCATGCAAAGCCTTTCAGTGGCCATCGTCGCATGCAATGAAGCGGAGAATATCCGCCGCACGCTGGCCAGCGTTGCCTGGGCCAACGAGATCAATCTCGTCGATTCGGGATCGACGGACAAAACCGTCGAAATCGCGAAAAGCTTTGGCGCCCGGATTTTCTACGAAAGCTGGAAGGGCTACGGCCCGCAGGTCAACTCCGCACTGGATAAATGCACCTGCGACTGGATTCTGAATCTCGATGCCGACGAGTGGCTGACGCCCGAGCTGGCCGGCGAAATTCAAACGCTGCTCAGCGGCCAGCCGCGCTTCAACGCCTACATGATTCCAAGGCTCAACCAGATCTTTGGCCGGTGGATGCGCCATGGCGGTCTCTATCCCGACCGCAAGCTGCGCCTCTTTCGCCGCGGGGTTGCGCGCTTGCGCGAGGACACCGAGCCGCACGCCACGCCCAAGACACAGGAGCGAACCGGCAAGCTGAAAAATCCCATGCTTCATCTGCAATACCGCAGCGTTGAATATTACATCGAGCACATGCAGCGCTACAGCACCGCAACCATTCCGCTGTTTCTGCGCAAGGGCAGGACGAGCGATTCGATCTTCGCTTTCGTCGCGAACACGGTGCTCAACCCTGCCCTTACATTCATAAAAAACTACATCTTTCGCGGCGGCTTCCTGGATGGCAGGGAAGGCCTCATCTTCCACCTGAATCACTCCGCCTACGTCAACTGGAAGTTTGCCAAAGCATGGGAGGCGCATCGATCGGCCGGCGCCAGGAGCGCTGAACCCGTCGCGCACAACGACCCTGACGATAATTCGGGCGCGGCCTCTTCTCCCGAGAAATGATTTCCGCGATGGACAAACCTTCCGCCCCTGCTGCGCCCGCTTATCTGCTCGTGATGACGGCCACGATTACACCGGCTGCCAACGCGCAGATCAAGCGCTCTTCGCCGCAGGTGCGCCTTGAGGATTACAAACGCGCGCTGCGGTTCTGGCTGACCTATCCGCATCCAGCCGCAGAGCGCATTCTGTTCCTTGAAAACTCCGGCACGGACCTGAGCGAATTGCGCGCAATTGCGGAGACTGAAAACCCACAGTGCCGCGAGGTGGAATTCTTGTCCCTGCCGGTCCGCGCGATCCCAGCCGGCACAAACTACGGCTATGCAGAGATGCAAACGCTTGACGATGGCCTGGGGTTGAGCAAACTACGCGCCGCGACGACGCACATGATCAAGGTGACCGGCCGGCTGACCTTTCCCGCGCTCGGCAAGGCGCTCGATCGCGTCGCCAATACGGCTCCATTCGAGCTCATGATCGATTGCCGTAAACTTGGCCTTTTTCGCCGTGGCTATGACGCGCGTGTGCAGCTCTTTGCGTGTTCGCATGCGTTTTACGACCGCGTGCTGCGCGGCGCGAATCACGAGATGAACTCGAGCGACGTTCGCCTGCTTGAGCACCTGATCTATCGCAAAGTGATTCCGTTCAAAGGCCGGCCAGGCTATCACTTGCGTTTTCCCTGCAACATCGATCCGGCGGGCTATTTCGGCTTCAAGAACCGGCGTTACGATTCACCGCGGACAGCCATCCCCCGAAGCTTGCGTGCCCTGCTGCGCATCATCACACCGGACTATTGGTTTTAGCGGATGACAGCGAGATTGGCGGGGATCAACATTGGTCGACGACGGTTGGCTTGGTGACGCCTCTCGCGCTTACTTCAATTTCTCCCGCACGTCGGTGCGCACGAGATAAAGGAAGAAGAGAAGATTCAGCAACCCCTGCACCAGCGGGGGAAGAGAGTGTTGCGTCGAAAAGTTCCACAAACACCATCCCGATAGAATTGCTACGGCCGCGAGCGTGAGCGCCCACGCCCAGCGCAGCAGCAACAACAAGCCGAGCGCGCCGGCGATGAAGAAGACCGAAAAGACAAGATCGATAAATCCGGCGCGTTTCTCCATGACAGCCACAACTGTGACACCCGCGAGCAGCAGCATGTAAAGGCTGATTGCGATCAGGCCCGGAAGCTTGAGCAGGGAACGCCGCTCCGACTTCTGCTCAGCAGGCATCGACGCCACATCGGGTGTTGTGTTGCTCGTGTTGGCGTCGGTGCTCATAACGTGTGCAAATAGGCCAGCAGGTCAGCCAGGTCTTCGTCGTTCAGCGGAGTCGCTGGCATCATCCCTCGTCCGTCAAGAATCACGGCCGTCAGCCTTTCGTCGGTTGGAGGCGCTCCGGAGGGCATGGCCTTTACTTTGGTTAGCGCCTGCAAGCCCGGTCCGTGCAGTGGCGCCGTCGACGTCGGATTGTGGCAGCGCGCGCACTTGGCCTGGAAAACCGCTGCGCCGCGCGCCTCCTGGGGTGTCCATTCGGAGGACGGTTTCGATGGCGGAAGCGGCCTGCATCCGGCCAAACCAAAGGCGAAGGTGGTCAAAGCAGAAGCCATCAGAAAATTCCGCGTCCGCATCGCCTCTCATGATACAGCCGGCTCCTGCTGCCTGGAGCATGGGCGATAGACGTTAGTAACCCGCTTTGCAACTGCATTCCCGAATAGGAATAGCGGCACGTCTGCGAATGGGAGAAATCTGCTGCGGATGGCCCAGAAGATTGTTTTGCGCGCGAATTTCGCATGCGGAGCCGATGGCGGTTACTCAGCTGCGGCGATGGCTTCGGCGATGCGGTCGATGGCTTGACTTTCAACGGTGCTGCCGGGATAGCGGCCGTTGACGAGAATAGAGAATGCCACCATGCGGCCACTCGCGGTATTCACGTACCCGGAAAGGGAGTTCACTTCGCCCAATGTGCCTGTCTTGGCCCACATCTGACCTTTCACCGGCGATTTGGTGAAGCGGTGATCCAGCGTTCCGTCGACGCCTGCCAAAGGCAGTGTCTGGCGCCATTCCTCGCCCCAGGTTTGATGCGACGCATAGGCCAACAGCCGCGTAAGAGCGCGCGGCGTGATCTTGTCGTCGTTGCTCAGTCCACAGCCGTCGACGAGATAGAAATCCGCGTCGGCTACGCCCGCGTTCACCATGAACTGACGCACTACGCGCGCCCCCTCTTCGAAGCTGCCGTCGTTTCCATAGAGCTTGCCCAGCAGGCGCAGCAGAAGTTCGGCGTGCAGATTCTGGCTGGTCTTGTTCGTCACGACGATGTCTTCCGCGATGGGTACGGACATGTGCGCGCCCAGAATGCGGCGGCCCTCTGCCGGGGCAGCGATGGAGGTAAAGTTGCCGGGCGTAAGGTTGAGCGGCTGCTCGCGCTCGCCGGCGAAGTCGCCCGTTCCAGTGGCTTCTTTGTGGCGCGATTCGGCGTCGCCCGTCACTTTGATGCCGCGCAGTTCGAGCGCCTGCTTGAACGCATCCGCTGTGAACTGTGCCGGATCTTCGACTGCCATCGCAACCTGCATTCCGCTCGCGGGAGCCGTGCCCCAGGCGCGCACCAGCAGGGAACCAGGACGCCGCTCCAGGCCGGGCACCGCTTCCTGGCCGGCCGCGGCGAGGGTCATGCGGTTGTCGACGGTGTAGTAATCCACGTCCGGCGTCCATTCCGCTTGCGCCCCGCCTGGAATAGCAGGATCGGCGGTGATGCTGAGTTCGTCCGTATTGTCGTTGAACGTAAGCGCGGAGACGGGCGCACCGTAACTCCACTGCAAATGGTCCCAGCTCCAGCCCAGCGGATAAGGCTCGCTCAAAAAGAAAGTATCGTCGCCGATCACGTTTCCATCGACGGTACGCACGCCTGTCTGCAACACTTGCTCGGCAAGCACGCCCAGAACGTCCATCGCAGTCTTCGCGGTGGAAGTGGGCAAATTTCCCGCGGAAGCTGGAGGCGTGGTTCCGGGCTCGGCGTACGGGTAATGCCGGGCGCTGATGGTTGGATCGCCTACGCCGAGCAGCACCAGGTTGCCATGGAGGGTGCCGCTTGCATCCAGATCGCCGTCGCCGGCCACAAAGGTGGTCCACGTGAGCGTGTCAACCGGCAGCAGGGCAAATGCCGCGGCGGTCGTCGTCAATTTCGCATCGGATCCAGGCGAAAACAGGCGCGCGTCATTCAATCCGTAGAGCGACTGCCCGTCGAGAGTCGTGACGCTTATGCCAAAGTTGGCGTGACTCAGAGCGGGGTCGGCGAGAATGGCCTGGATGCGATCGGCAAGCGGGCCGGTCCTGGGCACGCGCGTCGCCAGGTGTTGCGCGTCGCGGCGCGCTTGTGCAGGTGCCTGCGCGCTCAGGCCGAAGGTGCAAACCAGGAGGCAGCTCCACGCTATGAATCGCCGAAGGGAGGCCATGCCCCGCAGTGTAGCAAACGGCCGCATTAGCGCGGCGTACCATCGGATTGAACGCATATGAGGCATACGGAACACTGGCGGCTGCGATCGCGGGTCCTCGAGCTTGGACGGCGTACGCTCGTAATGGGTGTCGTGAATATCACGCCGGATTCGTTCAGCGACGGTTTTTCCCTGGTCCTGGCGGAGAATGTTGCGCATGCGATCAGGCTGATCGAAGAAGGCGCGGACATTATCGATCTGGGCGCGGAGAGCACCCGGCCGGGCTCGCGCGCAGGCGGTGCGGACGCCGCTGTTAGCGCCGCAGAAGAACAGGCGCGGCTGCTTCCCGTGCTGGAAGGAATTCTGCAGCGCGTGCCGCAGGCGGTGGTTTCGGTTGACACTTACAAAGCCGAGACCGCACGCGCGGCACTGAGCGCGGGCGCTGAGATCGTGAACGATGTCAGCGGATTCACCTGGGATCCAGCGATCGCCGCAGTGTGCGGAGAGTTTCGCGCCGGCGTGGTGCTCTCGCACACTCGCGGGCGGCCCGAGGAATGGCGCGCTCAACCGCAGCTTGAATCCGATGCGCTGCTCGCTACGGTGCGCGGAGGTCTGGCCGCGAGTCTGGACGTGGCCCAGCGAGCCGGAATTCCGTCCGATTCCATCGTCATCGACCCGGGCTACGGATTCGGCAAGCGCTTCGAAGAGAACTACGTGCTTCTCGCGCGACAGGCTGAGCTGCTCGCTCTGGGCCGTCCGTTGCTCGCCGGTTTGAGCCGGAAGTCATTCCTCGGCCACACGCTCGCGCCGCTGTTTGGCGGCGAGCCTGCGCCGACGGCCGCGCGCGAAAACGCGAGCCTGGCAGCCATGACGGCGGCGATTCTTCACGGAGCGTCTATTGTGCGCGTGCATGCGGTGCGGGCTGCGGTTGAGGCCGCGCGGATTGCAGACGCTATTCTCGAAGGAAGTGAAGCCGACCGAGCTACACGCTGATGCCGACCTTGTGCCGCGGCCACAGCGGGCGCAAGGCGCTGTGGGAGATTGCCGGCTCACCGTCGCACTCGACTTCGATCACCGTCGCGGGTTGGTCTGGCGCAACCAGTGGCAGCCCCGTCAATCTCAAAGTGAATTCATCCTGCATGAACTCGATCTTTTGGCCGGTCTTGAAGAGCCGCGCCGAGAGCGCCTTCGGCTTCAATCCCGCCAGTGCCACGACCACTTCGGGCTTGTAGAAATCCAGCCACTCCGCTGCCGGAGTGTGGCCTGGCCAGGAATACACGTGCACATAGAGCGTGTTCCCACGGCGCGTGAAGTTCAAGTTGGAGGCCCATTCGGCTTGAATGCGCTCAGAGTCATACACCGACTTCCCGTTCGTATCGAGCCACTTGCCCACCGCCTCCAGAATCTCCACCGATTGCGCCGGCACCGATCCATCGGGTTCCGGGCCGATGTTGAGCAGGTAGTTTCCGCCGCCGCGCGCGCAAGTGATCAGGTTATCGACGATGGTCTTCGGTGTCTTCCAGGCATCGTCGCCGCGGTTGAAACCCCAGCTGTCGTTCAGCGTCATGCAGGTTTCCCAGGCGCGCCCTGCCTCCGCAGCCTCGATGTGCTGCTCGGGCGTGGAGAAATCTCCCGGCAGCAGGTTGCGGTTGTTCACAATGATCCCGGGCTGCAGCGAGAAAACCATCTCGTTCATTCGCTCCGATTCCCATTGCTCGGCGTTGAGCGGCCACGCTACGTCATACCAGAGAATGTCGATCTTGCCGTAGTTGGTCATCAGCTCACGGATGAGGCCGTGCGTGTAGTCGACAAAGCGGCGGCGCGCGGCTTCGTCAGTCTTGCAGATGGCGCCGTCGGGGTGATGCCAGTCCATCAGCGAGTAATAAAAGCCCACGCGCAACCCCTCCGCGCGAGCAGCTTCTACAAATTCCCGCACCAGATCGCGCCCCGGACCCTGGTCCATGGCGTTGTAATCGGTCAGCTGCGTGTCCCAGTTGCAGAAGCCTTCGTGATGCTTGGTCGTCATCACCATGTACTTCTGGCCGGCTCGTTTGGCCAGCCTAGCCCATTCGCGCGCGGCGTTGGGCTTGGGATGAAAATGCTTCGCCAGCAATTCATATTGCAATAAAGGAACTCCCTCGTTTTCCTTCGCCCACTCGTGCTGGCCGATCACGCTGTAGAGGCCCCAGTGGATGAACATGCCAAATTTTGCCTGGTGCCACCATGCCATGCGGGCCTCGCGCGTGGCAGCCTGCTTTTGGTCGGCGGCCGTGGGCGCCGGTTGCGTCGCAGAGTCCTGCGCCAAGGCCAGTCCCTCTGCATTCGCGGCAGCCAGCGCCGCTGCGCCCGCCGCGCCAAACTGTTTCAGGAATGCCCGTCTCGTCCGCTCACTCCAATCCATTGTTGTTCCCTCCTCGCTTTCGCGGTGTTCGCGGTGCGCCCTTCTTCGCTCGGCAAAACAGAACAGGGCAGCGTACCAGGATTTATGCCGGCAAGCGCACGGATAATCCTAGACCAACCTGTGGCACAGGCTCCAATATCCATTTCTCCTTTAGTCGACTCACCTCGTTTAGAATCGAAGTGGTTGCGGTTGAACAAGCCGCATCCAAATCTGGCCCGCGCGCAAAGGCACGTTCAATGCCGGTTGCGGCGGGCGATCGTGTGGGATTCTGACGGCGATGCGAGCGAAGACAGTCTGTTGTGCTGGGCGCCCAATGGGGCGACGAGGGTAAGGGGAAAATCGTTGACGTGCTCAGCGAGCGGTTTTCCGCGGTAGCGCGCTATGCCGGCGGCCATAACGCCGGACACACGGTCATCATTGGCGAGCACAAGTTCGTGTTGCAGCTCATTCCCTGCGGCGTGCTTCGGCCGGGGTGCAAGGGCATCATCGGCAACGGAGTGGTGCTCGATCCCATCGCGTTCCTCAGTGAAGTTGGCCGCATTCGGAGGCTCGGTGTTCAAGTCGATGGGAACCTTTTCATCTCCAACCGTGCGCAGGTCATCCTGCCGTACCACCGCATGATCGAATTGGCAGCGGAAAGCGCGCCGGGACGCAAGAAAATCGGCACCACCAGCCGCGGCATCGGTCCGGCCTATGAGGACAAAATGGCACGCAGCGGTTTGCGCGTGGTCGATTTGCTGCATCCGGCGCTTCTCAAGACGCACATTGAAGCGGCCTGCGCTGAGAAGAATGCAATTGCCCATGCGCTCTTCGGTACCGATCCCCTGGACCCCGAAAAAATGTATGAGGAGTACGCGGCGGCTGCCGAGCAGATACGGCCCTTTGTTGCCGACACCGGCCGCATGCTCAACGGGATACTGGCCGAGGGCGGCAGCGTGATGTTCGAAGGCGCCCAGGGAACGATGCTGGACATTGACCACGGCACCTATCCGTTCGTCACCTCGTCGTCGGCCACGGCCGGCGGCGCGGCGACGGGCACGGGGGTGGGTCCGACTGCCATCGGCACGGTGATTTCTGTTACGAAGGCCTACGTCACCCGAGTCGGCGGAGGCCCGTTCCCCACAGAGATTCACGACGCAGCCGGTGATCAGCTGCGCGCGCGTGGCCACGAATATGGCGCCGTAACTGGACGCCCGCGGCGCTGTGGCTGGCTCGATATTCCGCTGCTCCGCTACTCCAACCAGGTGAACGGAGCGGAATGGCTCGTGGTCACCAAGCTCGACGTTCTCGATGAGCTCGAAGAAATTCCCATTTGCACCGGATACGAGATGGACGGCAAGGTCACCGACGTGATTCCCGCGGACGTGCGCGGGCTCGAGGCGATCAAGCCCAGATACACGACATTGAAGGGCTGGCGCCAATCCACGGAGGGCATCACCGAGTTTGAAAAGCTGCCCAAGGCTGCCCGGGAATATCTGGCCTTCCAGGAGCGCGAGAGCGGCGCCAAGATCGGCATGGTATCCACAGGCCCCGATCGCGGCCAGACCATCGTGCTGCCGGAATTTGCGGCTGCGCTTGAATCCATCACGTTCTAGGCCACCTGCAAGGGTGGTTGATTCCGTCTAATTGGGTTGTGCGCAACGCAACAAACAACAAGCGGATCAATCTCCGGCGCGTCTTCATGGGATTTCCATTTGACCATCGTATGGTTTCCGGAATACCGTGTACGCGTATGCCGGGATCTGCAAACGTATTCTCAAGCCTCGCTTGCCGCCGCCTGCGTCCCGGACGAACTCTCGCAATCCTTGTTGCATGTGCCGCTTGCGCCGTTTCTCTCTGCGCTGCAAAGCCCATGGGGCAAAAGCACGAGACCCGCCACGACATCGATCAGCTTGAGGATGAATGGCGCGATGCCTTCCTGAATGCAAACACCAAAGTAATGGACTCGCTGCTGGCCCCCGACTACATGGGCATCACCGCTTCCGGTACTCTGCAATCGCGCGACGAGACCCTGCAAGGCCTCAGTTCCGGCCGCCTCCATTTCACTTTTCTCGAATTGTCCGATCGCAAGGTCCGCTTTTACGGAACCACGGCCGTCGTCACTTCCCTGGCCAACATTCAAGCGACAACGCCGGACGGAAAAATTGCCGGCAACTACCGCTACACGCATGTCTATGTGCGCGATGCCCAGGGAAACTGGCAGATTGTTAGCTTTGAGGCCAGCCGTGTCCGCGAGCCTGGACCCCGCAAGCGAAACGAGTTTCATCCAGCAACGAAGGCGAATTGAGTTTCTGCCGGAAATGAAGCCGGCACTTTCAGGATCGATTTCTACGATATCCCCAATAGAATCTGCGTTATAAGTCCGTCCATCTCTTCACTTTCCCGCCGCAGGAATCTCCGGGTGCGTTTGCGGCGGGCCCGGCCTTGAAAACGGCCCCATCTCGGGGTACACTAAATCTAATATAGGACTAAACCAGTCCTATATTGCGGGATGGCGGAGAGCGCGTCCGCGCCCGGCCCAGAGAGCCCGTAAAAGCCTGTTTCTGGACCCCATACCGTGACCAGTCCTTTGGAGGACGAATGAGTTCAAGTGTTGATACGATTCGCGGTCTTGCTGAGCAGGATTACAAGTGGGGCTTCATTACCGACGTTGCCGAAGACCGCGTCCCCAAGGGGCTGAACGAAGACATCGTTCGCCTGATCTCTGCGCGCAAGGGTGAGCCAGAGTTCATGCTGGAGTGGCGGCTGAACGCGCTGCGCCACTGGTTCACGATGAAGCGCGAAGAGGGTGAGCCCACGTGGGCCAACCTGACCATCGCTCCCATCGACTACCAGAACATTTCATACTACTCGGCGCCGAAGAAAAAGCCGCAGCTCGACAACCTCGATCAAGTCGATCCCGAGATTCTGCGCACCTACGAGAAGCTCGGCATTCCGTTGCTCGAGCAGCAACGCCTGGCCGGTGTGGCCGTTGACGCCGTCTTTGATTCGGTCTCCGTTGCTACCACCTTCAAGGGCAAGCTTGCAGAGATGGGCGTCATCTTCTGCTCGTTCTCTGAGGCCGTTCAAAAGCATCCGGAATTAGTCAAAAAGTATCTCGGTTCGGTCGTACCGCAGACCGACAATTTCTACGCAGCGCTCAACGCCGCCGTATTTACTGACGGCTCATTCGTTTACGTGCCCAAGGGCGTGCGCTGCCCGATGGAGCTCTCGACTTACTTCCGCATCAACGCCGCGGAGACGGGCCAGTTTGAGCGCACGCTGATCATCGCCGACGAGGGCTCTTATGTGAGCTATCTCGAGGGCTGCACGGCGCCCATCCGCGACGAGAATCAGCTGCACGCGGCGGTCGTGGAGCTGATCGCGCTCGATAACGCGCAGATCAAGTACTCAACCGTGCAGAACTGGTATCCCGGCGACAAAGAAGGCCGCGGCGGCATCTACAACTTCGTCACCAAGCGCGGCAAATGCCTGGGCGTAAATTCGAAGATTTCGTGGACCCAGGTGGAGACGGGATCGGCAATCACGTGGAAGTATCCCGACTGCATTTTGCAGGGCGACAACTCCGTGGGCGAGTTTTATTCCGTTGCGCTTACCAACAACCGCCAGCAGGCCGATACCGGAACGAAGATGATTCACATCGGCAAGAACACGCGCTCGACCATCGTTTCCAAGGGCATCTCGGCCGGTTACGGCCAGAACACCTACCGTGGCCAGGTCAAGATTCTCAAGAGCGCGACCGGCGCGCGCAATTACACGCAGTGCGATTCGCTCTTGATCGGCGACCGCTGCGGCGCGCACACGTTCCCCTACATCGAAGTACGGAACGCGACGGCGCGCATGGAGCACGAAGCCTCGACTTCGAAGATCGGCGAGAACCAGACTCTTCTATCTCCGCCAGCGCGGGCTGACGGCCGAAGATGCGGTTTCGATGATCGTGAACGGATTTTGCAAGACCGTCTTCAAGGAACTGCCCATGGAGTTCGCAGTCGAAGCACAGAAGCTCCTGGGCGTAAGCCTTGAAGGCAGCGTCGGATAACTTGTAGCGCCGGACTCCAGTCCGGCTGTCGTACGGGCGTCCGCGCCCACACGGAACACATCGAATGGAGAGAGACGAACCAATGGCATTGTTAGAAATTCAAGATCTGCACGCCAGCGTGGATGGCCACGAGATTCTGAAGGGTGTGAATCTGACTGTGAACGCGGGAGAAGTGCACTCCATCATGGGCCCCAACGGCTCGGGCAAGAGCACGCTGGCCGCGGTGCTGGCGCGGCGCGAAACATACGAAGTCACGGGCGGCCGGGTTCTGCTTGATGGCAAGGACCTGCTCGAGATGAAGCCTGAGGACGCGGCGCGCGAGGGCGTGTTTCTGGCTTTTCAGTATCCCGTCGAGATCCCCGGCATCGGCAATGCATATTTTCTGCGCACGGCGTTAAACGCGATCCGCAAACACCGCGGCGAAGATGAACTCGACGCCATGGATTTTCTGCCTGTCTACAAGCAGCACATGAAGCTCCTGGAGATGGATGAGAAGCTGATGAACCGCTCGGTGAACGAAGGCTTTTCCGGCGGCGAAAAGAAGCGCAACGAGATTCTGCAGATGGCCGTTCTCCAACCCAAGCTCGCAATTCTCGACGAGACCGATTCCGGCCTCGACATCGACGCTTTGCGGATTGTGGCGCAGGGTGTGAACGCCATGCGCAGCCCCGATCGCGGGTTCCTCGTGATCACGCACTACCAGAGGTTGCTGGATTACATTGCGACCGATTTCGTGCATGTGCTGGTAGACGGCAAGATCGTGCGCTCGGGCGGACCCGAGCTGGCGCTGGAACTGGAAGAAACGGGATACGGTTCCGCGGAGGCCAACGAAGCCGCGGCTTTGCGAGCCTGAAGAGCCACACTGAAGCATGACCAAGCCAAGAAAGAACATGAAAAGTACATCGAAAGAAAGCGGAAGCGAGAAGGTGATGGCGACAGTGACCGGAAGGCCGAATACATATCTCGAAGCGTATGGCGAACTCGTCGCGCAGCGGCAGGAGCGAGACCCGGTATGGCTGAGGCAACTGCGCGAGGACGCATGGACGCGCTTCCACGCCAAGGGATTCCCCACTACGCACGACGAGGACTGGCGGTTTACCAGTCTCGCGGCCATGGCGAAAATTTCATTTAAGCGCGCAGTGAAGGGCAGCGTTGCGGTTTCGGCCGGCGAGCTTGAGCCATTCCGCGTTCCGGGCGCGGCGTGCCAACTCGTCTTTGTCAACGGCCACTTTGCGCCGGAGCTTTCCCGGATGGGGAGCCTGCCCAAAGGTCTCGAAATTTGCTCGCTGGAGTCGGCCATTGATTGCGGCATGATCGGCGCTGCGCCCGAGGGTTGCGCGTCCGACGGCATTGAGCAGCACCTGGGCCGCTATGCCGATGTGCGCCGCGATGTGTTTACCGCGCTGAACTCGGCTCTCTGGGAAGATGGCGCTTACGTCCGCATTCGCCGCGGAGCAAATATCACGCAGCCCATCCATCTTTTGTATGTTTCCGCCGGATCGGGCGCCGAAATCATGACGCATCCGCGCACGCTCATTGTCGCCGAGCCAACCAGCCACGCTGCGGTCATCGAGGATTATGTTTCCATCGGCAGCGAAGCGGCATTTTCCAACGCCGTTACGGAGTTCGTAGCCGGGCAGGACGCCGTGGTCTCGCATTATCTCGTCGAGCGCGAGAACCTCGCGGCCTTCAACGTTTCCACGCTGCGCCTGGAGCTGGCGCGAGGCACAAACGTCTCGTCGCATTCCATTTTGCTCGGCGGAGGCCTGGTGCGCAACAACGTTCACCCGGTTCTTTCCGGCGACGGCGCGGAGTGCCTCATCAACGGTCTTTTCGTGGGCGCGGGCAGCCAGCATCTCGACAACTACATGCTGGTGGAGCATGCGCAGCCACAGTGCGGCAGCCGCCAGTTCTACAACGGTATTCTCGATGGCTCGGCGCGCGGCGTCTTCCATGGCCGCATCGTGGTCCACAAGGATGCGCAGAAGACCGATGCCAAGCAGACCAATCGCAACCTGCTGCTCAGTGACAACGCGCGCATCGACACCAAGCCGCAGCTTGAAATCTACGCCGACGACGTGAAGTGCACGCACGGCGCCACGATCGGCCAGATCGAAGAGGAGCAGCTCTTTTATCTGCGCTCGCGCGGAATCGATGAAGTTTCGGCGCGGAACACGCTCCTTTACGCCTTTGCCGCGGAGTGCCTTGACCGCATGCACGAGCCAGCGGCGCGCGAGTTTGCCGAAGGCCTGATTCGGGAACGGATCAGTGAGTTGGCGCGCAACCGCCATACTGTTGTGTCGTCCGTCGCCGCGGAGGAAGAAGAAGTGCAGCACTGGGAGGAAGTTCGTTGACGACTGCCGCCCAGCCCGTGACCCGCGATCCGAAGCTGAGCCACGCTGCCCCCGGCCTCGATCTCGCAAAGATTCGCGCCGATTTTCCCATCCTCAGTGAGCGGATCAACGGCAGGCCACTCGTTTATCTTGACAACGCGGCAACCTCGCAAAAGCCGCGTGAGGTGCTCGATGCCAATGCGAATTACTACACGCACATGAATGCCAATATTCATCGCGGCGTACACACGCTCAGCGTGCGCGCCACCGAGGCGCACGATGCATCTAGGCTGACGGTCAAGAAGTTCATCAATGCGGCCGACACGCGCGAGATTATTTTTGTACGAGGCGCCACCGAGGCCATCAATCTGGTCGCGCAGACTTACGGCCGCAAGAACGTCAGCGCGGGCGACGAAGTGCTTATCACGGCCATGGAGCACCATTCGAACATTGTGCCGTGGCAGATTCTCTGCGAAGAAAAAGGCGCGCATCTAAAGGTTGCGCCTATCGACGATCGCGGCGAACTGATCCTCGATGAATTCGCCAAGCTCATCGGCCCGCGTACCAGGATCGTCGCTGTTACGCATGTGTCGAACGCTCTGGGCACAGTTCTTCCTTTGCGCGAGATGATCGAGCCTGGCTCACCGTCGCGGCGTCCCTGTGCTGGTCGATGGGGCGCAGGCCGTTCCGCACTTTGCTGTCGATGTGCAGGCACTCGACGCCGACTTCTACGCCTTCAGCGGCCACAAGGTTTACGCGCCAACCGGAATCGGCGTTCTCTACGGCAAGCGCGCGCTGCTCGACGCCATGCCTCCCTATCAGGGCGGCGGCGACATGATCCGCTCGGTCACGTTTGAAAAGACCACCTACAACGATCTGCCCTGGAAATTCGAGGCCGGCACGCCGGATATCGCCGGCGCCATCGCTCTCGGCGCAGCGCTCAAATACATTACCGGCCTGGGTATGGAGAACATCGCGGCTCATGAGAACGAGCTGCTCGTCTACGCCACTGAAGCTGTCGGCGCCGTTCCCGGCGTGCAACTCATCGGCACGGCCAGTGAGCGCGTGGGCGTGGTCTCCTTCGTGCTCGATGGCGTGCATCCGCACGATTTGGGCACGATCCTCGATCGCGAGGGCATCGCCATCCGCACCGGCCACCACTGCGCGCAGCCGGTGATGGAGCGCTTTGGCATTCCCGCCACAGCGCGCGCTTCCTTCGCGGTCTACAACACGAAGGAAGAAGTCGACGCACTGGTCGCGGGGATTCGCACGGCGCACGAGGTGTTCGCATGAGCGCGGATCTGGGCGAACTCGGGGATTTGTATCAGGAAGTAATTCTGGAGCATAGCAAGGCCCCGCGCAATTTTCGCAAGCTGGCGTCGGCCAATCATCATGCGGAGGGATTCAATCCGCTCTGCGGCGACAAGTGCTCGGTGTATCTCGACGTCGAAAATGGCGCCATCAAGGACATTGGCTTCCAAGGATCGGGATGCGCCATCTCGCGCGCTTCCGCTTCGATGATGACGCAGGCGCTGAAGGGCAAGAGCACAGCGGAGGCGGCAAAGCTCTTTAAGGAGTTCCACAATCTTGTGACCGGCGATGCGAAAGCCATGGAAAATGCGGCGGAGCTTGGTAAGCTGGCCGCGTTTGGGGGCGTCTCAAAGTTTCCCGCGCGCGTGAAGTGCGCCACGCTCGCCTGGCACACCTTGCAATCCGCGCTCGAAGACAAATCGGAAACCGTCTCGACGGAGTAGAGCTACTCTTTATGGCCGCACCCATCCCCACAAATTCAAATGCCGCCGAGGTTGCGGGGCCGAGCAACAGCGCGGCGCCATTCCAGGAAGAGATGATCTGGAAGGCACTCAAGACGGTGCGCGATCCGGAGATTCCGGTCGACATTGTGAATCTCGGGCTTGTGTATGCGGCTTCGGCGGTTCCGCTCGAAGGAGGCGGCAATCGCATCGATGTACGCATGTCGCTCACCGCGCCCGGCTGCAGCATGTCCGATGTGATCAAGGCCGAAGTCGAACGCAAACTCGCCGCGCTGCCGGAAGTGAAACTGGTTCACGTCGAGATTGTCTTCGATCCGCCGTGGAATGCGAGCATGATGTCAGAAGGCGCGAAGCTCCAGCTTGGTTTCGACTCCGACTACGGGTCGGCCCCAGCGAAGCCTGCGAGCTCCGGACCATTCAAGGTTCTCCGCTGACTCGTCGATTTGCGCGTCATTTCCGAATTTGAAGTCCCACCTATATTGAGTTGTCATCCTGAGCGACTGACCCTGAACGGAGTGAAGGGGAGGGAGCCGAAGGATCTGCGGTTGCTTTTCTCGCGGGAGGCGTAGTGCGTGCTTATGCTGGCTATTCTTCGTGCTCCTGCTCGCCGCCCAACTTTTCAATCTGCCTGCGCCAGTCCAGAGAATCGACAAATCCACTCGAGTTGCGCCAGCCTGGCTCGACGACGATGTGCAACTCAAGATAAACCTGTGTTCCCAGCAGCGACTCGATCTTTCGCCGCGCTCCGGTTCCGATGGCCTTCAGCTTCGCTCCGCCTTTGCCGATCAAAATCGCTTTTTGCCCGTCGCGTTCGCAATAGATGACCGCCGAAATCCTGGTCAGTTGCCGTCTGCCTGGCCGCGCCGGCGCATCAGGCTCCTGAAACTGTTCGATGACCACTGCGGAAGCGTACGGGACCTCTTCGCCGGTCTCGATCAGAATGCTCTCGCGAATGAGCTCCGCCACCATGAAGCGCATGGGCTGATCGGTGTATTGGTCCTTGGGGTAAAAGCGTTCGCCCTTCGGCAGTGCATCGACAATCTTGCGCACCAGCACATCGAGGCCGTCGCGCTTGCGCGCGCTCACCGGAATCACCTGCGCAAAGTTGTACTGCTTCGTGAGCGATTCGATCAGCGGCAAAAGCTTGTCCTTGTGCACCATGTCGATCTTGGTCAGCACCAGAAAAACCGGACAGTCCAGCTTGCGCACCAGCGAGAACAGGAACTCGTCTTCACTCGCCCAACCATGCGCGCGTTTTTCACTCTTGCCGGGCGCTCCAGTTCTCTGCGCCGCAGCGGATGAGAATTCGGAAGGTTCTGAACCGACCTGAATTTTGCGCGTCGCATCCACGAGCACCAGCACAAGGTCGCGGGCTTCGAGCGCCTCGTGAACTTCCTGCAGCATGCGCCGGTCGAGCCTGCGAAGCGGGCTTGTGCACTCCAGGTGTATCCACAAAGACGATTTGCGCCGCGGGGTGAATGCCTTTTTGAGCAGGGACTTCAACCACGCCAATGATGCGGTTGCGCGTGGTCTGCGGCTTGGCGGTGACAATGGAAACCTTCTCGCCGGTGAGGGCGTTGAGCAGCGTACTCTTGCCCACGTTGGGCCGGCCGAGAATGGCTACGAATCCTGATTTCACTTTGGCTGGCAGCTCCTGCATGAATGGTACAGGGAAGCAGCGGAGCTAGCGGTGCTGGCGGAGTGAGCGGAGCTAGAGAAACAGAGAACAGAGAACAGGAGGCTCTAGTGAATGACGCGCCCGTGCATTCCGGCTTCAAAGCTGCGGCGGTCAAGGCGCGGCAGCGCGCGCGCCACCTTGTCGGGAAACAGTGGATAGTGCCGCGCGGCGATCAGCAGCTCCGGTACGCACCACACGTCGTCTTCGTCGGTCATCCAGTGCTGGCTGTCCAGTCGAGCCAGATTCACAGGCACAGAATAGGAGCGGAGTGTGCGTTCGCCGCGCAGATTGTAGTAGTGCTCAAAGTAGCTGAGCGCAAGCTCGCGCAGGGTGCGATAGATGGGTGCACGGAACCGCAGCCCCGCAAAGTTTGACTTGGCAATGCCTCCCCACAACCCGCGCTCGCGATAGAGAGCAACCACATGATCGTCGTCCCGCACAGATTCCAGGTCCATCAGCAGCGGTGGATGCCCGTTGACGCGCAGCGCGGCTGCGGCCACAAGCGCTCCCTCGAGGCAATGCCCCTTGCGCTCACGCAGCACGCGCGCGGGCGAACCGGCTGTGTCGGCGTATTGGTAAGTGAGCGCATCAACGAACTTCTGAATCTGCGCGGGCGTCTTCACGGCGCGCAGCGTGCGCAGATCCGCCGGCGACAAGCCGAATCTCTCGCGCTCGTTTCGCCGCTTTCCGTTTTTTCGCACTTCGGCGTCCTTCAAAGCGAAAGCCTCATCTCCAAATAGCCGGGTTCCCGCGATTATACAAACACCGTCACCAAACAAATGGCACAAGGTGGAACCGAACTTTCTGGCAATACTCCTTGTAGCCGGGCAGCTCAGCGGCCAGGAGTTTCTCTTCATCGAGCAGGCGGCCCGCAAGCGCCGCAGTCATTGGAATCAGCGCCAGGAGTCCCCAGAACGAACCCAGCGCCAGAGGGGTTCCGAAAAGGAGAATCAACGCGCCTGAATACATGGGATGGCGAATCAGAGCGTAGGGTCCGGTGGAGATGACGGTTTGCTCGTGCGCGATTTCTATGGTTCCGGCCGTAAAAGTGTTTACGCGAAATACCTGAGAGACGACAAAAAAGCCGGCCGCTACCAGCAAATTGCCAATGACTATCACGAAAACCGGGACCGTGGACCAGCCGAAGCGATGGTCAAGTGCCGGAATCACCAAGAGAGCGGCGAAACAGAATGATGCCAGCACCTGAATCCAATTCTGGCCTTTTCGCTCTTCAGACTCCTGGGCCGGCCTTCAATCGCCGCTCCAAGAGCCGCGGATCGCGAAACCACAGGTCGATCGAAATCAACAGCGATGAACCCAGGAAGACCGCGAGATAGACCCATGCTTTCCAGTACTGCAAGGTCCACGCGGGCAGGAAGAGCATAAGCGCGAGCAGCGCAGCCAACTGCAGAAAACCCGCGATTGCCTTCGCTAGCATGGCTCGATGTTACAACGCGAGTTTGAAGAGTCTTACGCGCCGGAAAGCGGGATGATTTGAAAAAAGCGCGTGGACACCAATCCGGCGATTGTCATACTTGATCGGAAGAGGGCTCAACCCTGAGAGGGCAGAGTTCACGCTTCCTTCGGAAACGGCAAGCGCGCCGTCGGCGGAAACAGCCGCACACGCTCCACGCGCCGGCCCGTTGAAGCCACGATCTCAACGCGCAGATCGAGTGGCTCGAGCAGAACCACTTCGCCGGTTTTGGGAATCCGGCCCGCAATCTCGCTCACCAGCCCGCCGAGCGTTGTCGCTTCGTGGTCCTCGCCCAGCTCGACCGGCTCGCCAATCACGTCACCCAGTTGATCGGCGGGGAAGCTCCCCGGAATGAGCCACGAGCCCGATGGTTCGCGCTGTGGCTCCTCGATCTGCGTGTCGGTCTCGTGCTCGTCGCGAATGTTGCCGACAATCTGCTCCAGCAAATCCTCAATCGTCACCAGGCCGGCAACCGCGCCGTACTCGTCGATCACCACGCGCATGTGCTGCTTTTCGCGCTGCATCTCGCGCAGCAGCTCGTAGCCGCGCTTGGTCTCAGGCACGAATGCCGCGGCGTGCAGGATGGTCGCGACCGTGCGCGTCCGTGCTTCGTCATCGGTAATCTGCAGCAGATCGTGGGCGAACGCGAGCCCCTTGATGTTGTCCAGCGAGCCGGAGTACACAGGCACGCGCGAGTAGTTTTCTATGCGCAACAATTCCAGGAAATGCTCGATCGTGGTCGTTTCGGGCACGGCGAAGATCTCCGGCCGCGGCGTCATCACCTCGCGAACCAGCATGTCGCCGAATTCGACGGCCGAACGCACCAGTTCGCGGTCGCTCTGCTCCAGAATGCCCTCTTCCTCGCCGGCCTCAATCAGCGCATCAACGTCGGGCGCCGGAGCTTCTTCTTCGGAACCAGTGGGCGCCTCGGCAAGCGCGGCAATAGAAAAGAAGAACCGGATGAAAACCGTAACCGGCGTGACGAACCACAGCAGCAGGCGGATGAGCCAAAGCAACCGCGCCACCCAAAGCCCGCGCGTGCGATTGAAGAGCAAATCGGGAATGAGGTGATACGCGAACACAACTACCAGCACCACGGCCAAAACGGCCTGCGCGATCTCAAGCGTGTCGGGCGGACCGGGGTGCGTGGGGCGGATGAAGAGCAACGCGCCGAACCCTAGGGCGATGACGCCGAGCGTGAGCTGCTTCAGCACCGATGAGCAAAGGGCCGCGTGTTCACGGCTTAGCCCGAGGTGCGGTTCGACGCGCACTTCCCACGCGTCAAGATTCTCCTGCACTTCGCGGCTCAGAATTTTCCCGAACTCGGAGTACACGCGCTGAATATAAGAGGCCAGTGTGGCTACCACGATGAGCGCGATGAGCGCAACGATCTCAAGCGGAGTCATGGCTTCGGCCTCCGCGTCTTCGTGCGCTTGGGCCCGGTCCGTTCGGGATTCGGCCGCTCAATCAAGACTCGCTCAATCAGGCCTTGCGGCAGCCCAAGCGTTGTGCGCAGTCTGTCGTTCGCGCCGCAGCATCCGGCCCGTGTCAGTGTCGTGGTCGTAGCCCGCCAGGTGCAGCAGACCGTGAAGAATCAGGATTCGCAGTTCAACCGCCAGCGCGTGCCCGTGCTCCGCCGCCTGCTTCCTCGCCGTTTCAACGCTGATCGCTACATCGCCTGTTTTTTCCTGGTTTTGGACGAAAGTTGCGGCCGGGAAAGAAAGAACGTCGGTCGCCTCATCCTTGCCGCGGAAGCGCCGATTCAAATCGCGGATCGTCGCGTCGGTCGTGAGCAGCACCGTCACCTGGCCGAGCAGACCGACAGCAGCCTGCGCCTGGCTCAAGTAAGGTCCCAGAGTGCGCTTTGAGGGGATGCGGAGACTCTTCTGGGGTCCGGACGCAGATGACCGCTTCGCACGGGCGGACGCCGATGCTGAGTCAGGCTCCAGTTCTGGATCGAGGAGAATCATCGTGCTGCGGCCGCAACCAGCGCGGCCCGCGGTGACTTCGATTCTACCCTCTGCAACACGTCGCTGATACACTGGGCCTGCAATTTGCCGGGCCGGCTCGTGAACGCCCGCAAGTCTCGGATTCGATGCCGGCGATTCCACGCCGCGAGCCAACCATGACCAAGCGGACGCTCCTCTTCGCGCCTTGCGCGTACAACCTGGCTGAAACCAGCCGCATGGTTGAGATTGCCAAGGCCGTCGCGCGTCATCCAGCGGCCAGCCAGGTCTTTGACATCCATTTCATCTCCGACGGCGGCGACTTTGAGCAGATGATTGAGAGGCATGGCTTTGCCTTGACGCGCCTTGAACCCCGTCTGACCAAAGAGAAGATTGAGCTTATCGCCAAGGTCGATCGCGGCGAGAAATTCACTCCCGCATTTACCGATGCGGAGCTGGTGGCGCGCATCAACGGCGAAGTTGCCTGCCTCAAAACGATTCAGCCCGTCGCCGCGATCACCGGTTCCTACGTCACCATCCCGGTTACTTGCCGCATTCTTCAGGTCCCTCTTGTCTGGGTAGTGCAATCCACATGGCTCCCGGAATTCTTCTGCCACGGCGCAGGCATGACGGACAAGGTCAGGCCCGCCATCGTGAAATCATTGGCCGACTGGCTGATCCTGCGCTTCATCAATTTCTGGATCAGGTACGGGTTTCTTAACGGCATCAATCGCACTGCCAAACATTTCGGCGTCCCTGGATTTCGCACGATCTTCGAATTCTGGCGCGGCGATTTCGCTCTGGTCGCCGAGCCGCCTGAATTCTCCGGAATCGAACTTCCGCCCAACCATGCTTTCATCGGACCGTTGGTTCCGCAAGACGAGTTCCCGATTCCCGCTGAGATTGCTGCGATCCCAAGGGACAAGCCGCTGATCTACTTCGCGATGGGCAGTTCGGGTACGCCCCAGATCGTCGCGAATATTCTTGAGAGCTTTGCCGATGAACCCTATCGCGTAGTCGCTCCCGTCAGGTTTCTGCTCGCGCAAGTCCCCGGCGTGCGCGTTCCGGGCAACGTCCTCGTCACGGATTGGGTGCCTGCAGTCCAGGTCAACAAAATGGCCGATCTCGCCATCATCCACGGAGGCGTGGGAACGGTGATGGCCGCTGCGCTCGCGGGTAAACCAGTTGTCGGCGTGGGCATGCAGATGGAACAGGTCGCGAATCTGGCATGCCTCGAGCGGCTCGGATTTGCGATCCGTGTCAACAAATCAAGGAACCCATCGCGGCAGGTACAGGCAGCAGTCCAAAGACTGTTGAATGATGACCAGGCCAAAGCGAAGGCAGCGGAGTTTGCGAAAGTGATTGCAAAGTGGAACGGCCCGGAGCGCGCTGTCGATATATTGCTTGAGCGCTTCGGCGATCAAGTGGAGCAGGTTGGCAGGTTCTAGATTGAAACGGCGGGCTCGATGTCTGACCTTCAGGAATTCGGCGAGAACATCTGGACCATCGACGGCCCTCCCGTCCGCGATATGGGTGTTGTGTTCACCACCCGCATGGTGGTTGTAAAGCTCTCTACTGGCTCATTGTGGGTTGATTCTCCTGTGGCCCTGGCGCCCGAAGCGCTCAAACGCATCACCGACCTGGGGCCAGTCCAGTACATTCTTGCAGCCACTCCAAGGCACGTTTGGAGGCTCGCAGCGTGGCGTGAATTGTTCCCTGAAGCCGAGCTATGGGCGCCGCGGCCCACCCCATTCACTTTGAAGAAGGGCAATCTGCCCCTTACTGGTGTTCTCGGTGACGAGCCGCCTGAAGGATGGCGGTCCGATTTCGATCAGCTTGCTTTTAAAGGTAATCCGCTCATCGAAGAGGTTCTTTTCCTCCATAAACCATCGCGCACAGTCATCCTGGATGACCTGATCCAAATTCACCCGAAAACCAGTCGCAACTTGATCCGCAATGCTCTCATCAGCATGGGAGGCGTGGCGGCTCCCTATGGCGGCGTTCCGCTCGACATCAGGTTGTCGTTCATTCACCGGGCCCAGGCACGGCGCTCGCTGGAAAAGCTGCTTTCGTGGGATTTCGATAAGCTGATCATCGCGCACGGACCCTGCATCGAGAGAAATGCAAAGCCGTTTGTGGAGCGGGCATTCCGATGGCTCCTGTAACCGCGCAGTCCGGATCACCCTCTGAGAAACGAACTGGGGTTCTTGCGAATGCGAACCGCTTCGCTACTGCGGCTTCGCCGGTTGCTTCGCTTGCGTCTCCGGCCGTTCTTCGCCCTCCTGGGCGCCGACCTGGATCGCATCACCCATGGTGAGCGGCAGTTCCTGCTGCCGCGGCTTGGCGCTCTCATAGGCGCGCACCACGCGCTGCACCAATGGATGGCGCACGACGTCGGCGTCGTCAAAGTGGCAGAACGCAATGCCTTCCACGCCGTTCAGGACGTTAATCGCGTCCAGCAGCCCCGACTTGCGCGGGTTCGGCAGGTCGATCTGCGTAATGTCGCCCGTAATCACGGCCTTCGAGTTGTTGCCCATGCGCGTCAGGAACATCTTCATCTGCTCGACGGTGGTGTTCTGGGCCTCGTCCATGATGATGAAAGCGTCGTTGAGGGTGCGCCCGCGCATAAAGGCCAGCGGAGCAACTTCGATGATGTTCTTCTCGAGGATCTTTTCCACGCGGTCCGGATCGAGCAGATCATAGAGCGCGTCGTAGAGCGGCCGCAGATAGGGATCCACTTTTTCCTGCAAGGTGCCGGGCAAAAAGCCGAGCCGCTCGCCTGCCTCGACCGCCGGCCTCACCAGCACGATGCGGCCCATGCGCTTGGCATTGAAGGCGGCTACGGCCATTGCGACCGCAAGATACGTTTTGCCCGTGCCGGCCGGGCCGACGCTGAAGACCATATCGTTCTGCTCAATGGCCTCAACGTACCGGCGTTGGTTCAGCGAGCGCGGCTGCACCGTTCGCTTGATTCCCACGGACCGCTGCTTGCCGGCTTCGGCTACGGAGCGCAGTGTCGCCGCTTGATCGGCCACAACCAGGCGCAACATTCCGTTCAGCTCGCCATTGTGCGGATGGATGCCCTGGCGGCGGAGGGTCTCAAAGTCCTCAAAGATGCGTTGCACGCGCGAAATGCTCGCTTCCGCCCCTTCAACGTGCACAGCGTCGGAGCGCAAATCGATGTGCACGCCGAGCGAGTCTTCCATCAGTCTGAGGTTTTCATCGCGGGTCCCGAACAGGGGCTCAAGATTCGGCGTAATCTCCAGGGCGATCTTCAAGGTCTTTTACGTCCTCCAGGACGACGGGTTAAGGTTTTCCGGCAGCGCCCCGCTGGGGCTGCGGCCGGAGGGTTGGCAGATAAGTTATCGGCAATTGGCGCGGTGTTCGCAGGCATCGGCCGCCTGGGCGGCCAAATGCGCAAGCACGCGCCCCGGCAGGGCTTTTCAAAGTAAACCGCAAGTTTTGGGGGGAGCCAGACGGCGCGAGGCAAACCCAAGCTCGTAGTCCTGCCCAGCTTGCTGGCTGCCTTAGGCATCCGCGGGTTGGAGTTGAGTACCAAATCCGGTATTGCGAGAGTAGCGCCAGTCGTCCGGCGCGTCAACCGTCGCATCGTTACTTTTGATGCTTTGGTTGTCAGGGAAGATACCTGCCGCGCTATCCGGTACACTGCATTCAATCTCAGGCTGTGTTCATTACGCCGGTCGAGGAAGCCTCTTGCTGTCTGCGCTTTATATCGTTGTGCTCGTCGCCATAGCCGCTGCGCTGCTGGCCGTGGCCATCTTCCGCTCCATCGGCGTCAAAACCAAGGCCGATTACCTGGTCGCCGGCCGCTCACTTCCGGCAGCGGTTCTCGTGCTCACCCTGCTCACCTCGTGGATCGGCGCAGGCTCGCTCTTTGCCGGCGCTGAGAATGCTTATAAAAACGGATTCGCCGCGCTCTGGCAGCCGGCAGGCGGCTGGCTCGGCCTGCTGCTCATCTACTTTATTGCGCCGCGCGCGCGCAAGTTCGCCCAGTTCACCCTCCCCGACCTGCTTGAGGCGCGCTATAACCAGGGGGCGCGCGTACTCGGCACCATCGCCATCCTCTTTGCCTACGTGGCCATCACCAGCTACCAGTTCAAGGGCGGCGGCAATGTGCTGCATCTCATCTTTCCCAGCACCGTCACGCCGGAGCTGGGCACTTACATCATTGCCGCTTTCGTCATCATCACCACGGCCTTGGCCGGCATGTCGTCGGTCGCCTATATGGATGTGGCCATCGGCTCGCTCGTCACCGTGATTTGCATCATCGCTACACCCATGCTGTTCCTCAAGGCCGGCGGATGGCCCGGGCTTCACGCCGCTTTGCCCGAATCGCACTTCGAGGTTCTGGGCAACCTCACGTTCATCCGCGCCATGGAGTTTCTAGTCCCCACGTTGTTGCTCATGCTGGGCAATCAGGTCATGTACCAGAAATTTTTCTCCGCTAAATCGGAAAAGGACGCCCGCTTTTCTGTGGTCGGATGGATTCTGGGCACTCTGCTGCTTGAAACGCTCATTGTCGCCATCGCCGTTTTCGGCTCGGCGCTCTACAAAACGGGAGAAGTCGCCGCGCAGCCCTACGAGATCATTCCCTACACGGCGCGCCATGGATTGCCCGCGCTGATGGGCGCTCTGCTGCTCGGCGCGGTCTTCGCCAAGGTCATTTCGACAGCTTCGAATTATCTTTTTTCCCCGGCCTCAAACCTTGTCGAAGATGTCTTCGTGCGTTACATGGCTCCGGGCGCGTCGAACAAACGCGTGCTCATCGTCTCGCGCCTTGCCGTCGTGCTGCTCGGTGTCTGGGCGCTCTACCAGGCGATCTACGCGCCCAGCATTCTTGCCAAGATGCTCTACGCCTACACCATCTATTCCGCAGCGGTCACTCCAGTGGTCCTCGCGGCCTTCTACTCCAGGCGCGCAACGGCATGGGGCGCCGTCGCGGCCATTGCATCTGGAACCGTCGTCACTCTCGTCTGGGACGCGCCCGGCTTCAAGCAGCTTCTTCATCTTCCCGCCCTCCTCGCGGATCGCGACGCCATCTTTCCAGCGCTCTTTGCCGCGGTTGCCTCGCTGGTCGTGGTCAGCGCCTTCACGCCGAAGCCGTCGGCGGAGCAACTGGCGAAGTTTGCAGAGTAGCGCAGCAGGCGATTTTCGGATGAACGATGACTCAACCGGATCGCTGGGTTGCTTGGCATTAATTCTCCCCGAACTTCGTTGGCCCAAATCGCGTACTCTCTCCCAACCGCGGAGGTTCGTATGACGTCGCTCAAAAGGACGGCCCGAATCGCTGGCCTGTGGTATCTGGGCTTCACCCTTGGGCCGTTCTACCTGCTCTATGTCCCATCGCAAACGATCGTTCACAACGATGCAGCCGCAACCGCGGTCCGTGTCCTCGGCCACGAGACGCTCTTCCGTTGGGGAATGCTTGCCGAGACCCTCGGCGTGATTGTCTTCCTCGGCCTGAGCCTGGCACTCTATCGCCTCTTTGAAGACGTGGACCGTCACCGCGCGCGACAACTGGTGGCTCTGGTGCTCGTTTCGTCCGCCCTCAGTCTGGCGGGCGTGGTCTTCAACGCGGGTGCGCTCCTCGTCTTTCGCGAAGGCGCTGCTATCGCCGGCTTCGACGAGCGCATGCGCGAAGCCATCGGCATGCTGCTGATCAGCATGCATGGGCAGGCGATCGGAATCAACCAGACGTTTTGGGGATTGTGGCTCTTGCCTTTTGGATGGTTGGTCGCGCGCTCGCGCTTCTTGCCTCGCTGGCTGGGGTACTGGCTCCTGCTTGACGGCCTCGCCTGGGTCATCGTCGGCATCACATGGTTCCTCGCCCCGGATTACTCCGGCGTTCTCTTCCGCTACTTTCAGCCGGTGTTTCTGGCCGAGCTTGCGGCTATGCTCTGGCTGTTGATCATGGGTGCGAAGGAGACGCCGCAGCCTGCGGCCCCGACGGCATAGGCCGCCTCTACGTGGTGCGGAGAAACGCCCCGTACCAGCCCGTCAGTGGCTTTCTCGTCGACAGTGTTCCATTCGCCGGCCTCTCAAGAAAAAACTTGCTCCGCCCGCCCAAGACCGCCTTACACTGTCCGTGACAAACCCTGACCCGTATGCCGGTGGCGCAACTCACCCTCGAGATTCGTATCGAGCACGCGCAGTCGCTCAAAGACAGGCGCCAGGTGGTTCGCTCGATGAAAGACCAATTGCGGCAGGGCTTCAACGTGTCAGTCGCAGAATTGGACGAAGCCGTCGTCTGGCAGTCGGCCACACTCGCCGTTGCCGCCATCTCGCGCTCGCGAGATTATCTCCAGGGACTCATGGAAGAAGTGGAGCGCGCCGCCCGCCGCATGACCACCGAGCTCGGCGCCGATCTTGCCGACTCTTTCTGGGAGTACATCGAGAGCTGATAACGCGGCACAGGTCGGCACTGCTCCACTGCTACGTTGCATTCAAATTCCGCGACCGAGCCGGCCTCTCGCGCCGCAGGCGCAGTGGTGGTTAGCCCCGCGCTTCAGCGTGGGGAACGGGTCCAGCATTCAGAGATGGAGTCCCGTAGGGACGGCGCGGTCATCCGAAACGCAGCGACGCCACCGTGCTACGCTGATTCTTGCCCCGGGAGAGATCGCTTCGTGTCCACTGCCTTCGTTATCGGCATCTTCGAATTTGTCCTGCTGCTTTTCTCTCTCAGTTTTCATGAGTGCGCGCACGCGTGGATGGCCTCGCGCCTCGGCGACCAGACGGCGCGCCTTCAGGGCCGCATCACGCTCAACCCCATGTATCATGTCGATCCCATCGGCACGCTGCTGATTCCCGCGTTGGCCATCTTTGGGCCGTTTGTCGGCTTTTCTTTCTTCAGCGGATTCCTCATCGGCTGGGCGAAGCCCACCCCGGTCATCACGCGCAACTTTCAGAAGATCGTCCGCGACGATAACCTCGTCACACTTGCCGGGCCGGTCTCCAATCTGCTGCTTGTGGCCATATCATTTGCGTCTCTGGCGATCGTCAGCATCGCCGTTCCGGATGGCCGCTCGCTGGTGCGCGCAAATCTGTCTGGCGCCCTTGCCTTCGGCAGCGGATTGCAACCGCTGGTCCTGCTGGCGCTTCTGGCCATTGAAGTCAACCTGTCGCTGTTCTTCTTTAACCTGCTGCCCATTCCGCCTCTCGACGGCAGCCGCATTGTGCGCAACATACTGCCCTATAACCTGGTGCAGCAGTACGACCGCATCGGCGGATGGATCAGCTGGATCCTGATGATTGTCGTGGGCAGCTTTATCCTGAGGTTATTGGTTGGTCCCTCGATTGGTTTGATCTTCTCGATCCTGATGGGCATTTAGGATCGGCCCGATTCCGATCTCTTCCCGCTACAATGGAATGACGGCTTTTTAACGCAATCTTAAGAGAAGGCGGCTGGAGTTTCTGGCCGCCGAGGAATCCATTCGCCTATGCCCGAACCCGCCCTTTCATCGTCCCGGCCGCGCGTCCTCAGCGGCATGCGCCCCACGGGAAAGCTTCATCTGGGCAACTACATGGGCGCGCTGGCCAACTGGGTCAAGCTCCAGGACAAGTACGATTGCTACTTCTTCATCGCCGATTGGCACGCTCTGACGACCGACTACGCGGACCCCAGCCAGATCACGCCCAACACGATCGAGGTCATGCTCGACTATCTTGCCGCGGGCCTCGACCCGGCGAAGAGCGTGTTGTTTTTGCAGAGCCGTGTAAAGCAGCACAGTGAGCTTTTCCTTGATCTCGCCATGATCTCGCCGCTCGGCTGGCTTGAGCGCGTGCCCAGTTACAAGGAGATGCAGGAGAATCTGACGAACAAGGACCTGACAACGTACGGATTTCTCGGCTACCCGGTGCTCATGGCCGCCGATATTCTGCTCTATCAGCCGGATTTTGTTCCCGTGGGCCAGGACCAGCAGGCACACGTGGAACTGACGCGCGAGATCGCAAGGCGGTTCAACCAGTTCTACAAGCCTGCCGCGGCGGACGGTCCTGGTGGCCGCGAAGTGCTGCCCGAGCCCAAGGTTCTGCTGACGCCATCGCCCAAGCTTCCCGGCACCGACGGGCGCAAGATGTCGAAGAGCTACGGCAACACGATCCTGATCAGCGATCCCGAGCCCGTTGTGCGCCAGAAGCTGAAGACCATGGTCACCGATCCGGCGCGTGTTCGCCGCACCGATCCCGGCGATCCGGACAAATGCCCGGTCGGCGATCTGCACAAAGTCTTCTCAACGCCCGAGACTTTGGCCAAGGTTTACGAAGGCTGCCGCTCGGCGGGAATCGGATGCATCGAGTGCAAGGGCTGGGCAGCGGATGCCCTCGTGCAGGTGCTCAACCCGATCCAGGAGCGGCGCGCCGCCACAACCGAAAAACAGGCCATCGAGATTCTGAACGCTGGTTCGTGCCGCGCCGAGGCCCGCGCCGAGCAGACCATGATTGAAGTGCGCGAGGCCATGCAAATGCCGTTGACGACGGTTCGGCCTGCGTGAGACAAACGCGGAAACGCCGCCAGAACATTTGAAGAAAGAAACTACGGGGAGCCAGGGGATCGGTCGGGTCAGGAACGTGCAAGTGCAGAAAGAAAGACTCCCGTGGTGGCGTTGGGCGCTCGATTTTGCGTTGGGCGGGATCCGCTCAGGATTCGGGCTCTTCCGCCGCAACGGAAAAGTTGAACCCAGCATCGATACAACTGCGCAGGCCGCAATCGCCGAGCACGAAAACGAAGGAACAGAGGTCAGCGCGGAGGGCAACTTCGGGCCTGAGGTCATCGAGGCCGAATCGATCGCGGAGGAATACATCGATCAGCAAAGTTGCCTCGAGCCGGAGGTTACAGAGATCGAATCGAGGACCGAGAAATCCACCGGCACGGAAAACAGCCTCGAGCGCGAAAATAAGGAAAGCGAGGTCGATTCGAGCGAGGAGAAACCCGCGGAGGTCGAAAGCGGCCCCGAGCCGGAGACTAGGGAGAGCGAGTTCGAATCGAGTGCGGAGGAAGCGGCTGAGGCCGAATGTGAAATCGCTGCACTCAACGTCACATTCGCCGCCGACGAGGCCACCGAACCTGACATTGCGCTGATTCTGCCCGTCGAACTGCCCGAGAGCGACGCGCCGGAATTGGCGCCAACAGAAGAAGAAACTGCATTGACCGATACTTCCCCACAATCCGACGGCACCACGACCCGCTCCGGGCGCGAAGACGCGTTCGATCGCGAGCCCTCACCGCCTGCCAAAGAACCACCCGAGTCCGCACCGGCCCCGCCGGCCATTGAACCACCCGAGCCCGCACCGCCGGCCCAGGAGCCCCCTGAGTCCGAACCTGTACCCCCGGCCGAAGAACCCCCCGCTCCCGAGTCGCCCGAACCTGTCCATGCGGCTCCCGCCGCCGGTTCAACCGCCGTCTCCAGCGCTGCTCCCCGGCAGGAGGCGTCGTCTCCTTTGCCCTTCGACGCACCCGTGGCCCCCAACCCGCCGAGTTTGGACCCGCTAACACCCGAGCCTCCCGCTCCCGAGAAGACCACTGCCGAGAAAGTTGCCGCCGCGCTCAAAGCCCGCGGTGTAGACGCAGAACAGTCTCCCTTTTCTGTCTTCGTCGGCCAGGTCTACGACGGCCCGCTCGACCTGCTGCTCGACCTGATTCGCAAGCAGGACATCGACATCTACGACATCCCCATCGCCAAAATCACGGCGCAGTTCCTGGCCTATGTTGACCATCTGCGCGCCAGCGACATGGATGTGGCCGGCGACTTCATCTACACCGCTGCGCTGCTCATTCACATCAAGAGCAAGATGCTGCTGCCGCGTGCGCCGGTCGGGCCGGAGGAATCAACTGAGGATCCGCGCCGCGAGCTCGTCGACCGCCTGCTCGAGCACGAGCGCTTCAAGAACGCCGCGCAGATGCTGCACGAAAAGCAGATGCTCGAAGCCGCCACGTGGTCCAACCCCGGCGTGCGCGAGTTCCGCGAGGACGCCGGCGCGGAACCGGAAATTGCTGCCGACACAACCGACCTCGTCCGCATCTTTCGCGACATTCTTGAGCGCGCGCGCAATCGGCCCATCCTCAACGTGGAGGAAGATTCGGTGACCGTCGGCCAGATGATCCAATTCCTCACCCGGCGCCTCACGATGGAAGACAAGCCCGTGGCGCTGCGCCGCCTGCTCAGCCACACGCACTCCGAGCGCGCGTTGATTGCCATGTTCCTCGGTCTGCTTGAGCTGGTGCGCCTGCAGGCCATCCTTCTGCGCCAGGACCGCCAGTTCAGCGAGATCTTCGTCAAGAAAAATACCGGCTTCGACGCGGTGGTCAACGATGGGCTGGCCAGCGCACACGATGATTGGCGCTGACGGGCTCAGCGAGGCATATCATTACCAGGGTCCTGTCATCCTGAGCGAGTTCGCCATAGGCGGACGAGTCGAAGGATCTGCGGTTGCTCTTCTTCGACTGGGGCTGCACTTCAGCTTGTAAACTGACCATGATGAGTCCGATTCCCCAAAAACTCCACCGAATCGCGATTCGGGCAGCGCTGGCCGCGCTGCTTACCGTCTTCGTCAGCGTACCTCTGCCCGCGCAACCAGCGCCCCAGCTCTCGCCGGACGCGGAGCTGGCCCAGGTTCCGCTGCCCGAGCCCTCCGTCTATGCTCTGCCGCTGCCCGAAGATCGCGGCGCCGCGGATTTGGAGCAAACCCTCAAGCGGCTCGGCACCACGGCCAGCGTGCTCTTCATTGTGCCCCATCCAGACGACGAAGACGGCGCGCTGATGACCTATCTGTCGCGCGGCCTGGGCGTGCGTGTCACTCTGCTCACCTTCACGCGCGGTGAGGGCGGTCAGAACGCCATGTCCGCCGAGTCTTACGACGCGCTCGGCCTCATTCGCACCAACGAGTTGCTCAAAGCCGACCGATATTATGGCGTGCGCCAACTTTGGGGCACCGAGGTCGACTTCGGCTTCTCCAAGACGCAGCAGGAATCTTTCGAAAAGTGGGGCCACGATCGCGTGCTCTACGACGCAGTTCTTGCCATTCGCATGGTGCGCCCGCAGATCCTCGTCTCCACATTCGTCGGCGGAGTTTCTGACGGCCACGGCCAGCATCAGGTTGCGGGTGAGATCATGCAGGAAGCGTTCAAAGCCGCGGCCGATCCCAACGTTTTTCCCGAGCAATTAAAGCCCGTGAAAGACGGCGGCGCAGGCCTTCAGCCCTGGCAGCCGCTGGCCGTTTACTCGCGCACGCCCTTCGCGCCCGTCACCAACGGTCAGATGCTCGACTACGCCACCGGCAAATGGGCGCCCGCGCGGTTCCGCAACTACCTCACCGGCCAGTGGGTCGAAGGCTCGTTGCCTTCCGACGTCACGATTCCCGTGGGCACTTGGGACTCGGCGCTCGGCCGCACCTATGTGCAGATTGCGCGCGAAGGCTGGGGCGAGCAGAAGTCGCAGTATGGCGGCGCCGACCCTGCCCTCGCCGCCCCAGACTCATCGAGCTATCACCTCTGGGCCGTTGCGCCGGCCGCCGCCGCGGGAACAACCAAAAACAACGCAAGCCTCTTTCAGAATTCCAAGGTCAACATCGATACAGGTATCACGGGTCTGGCTCGGCTGGCTGGCAACGCACCGCCTCAATGGCTCGCGGACGAGCTTGGCAAAATCGACAGCGGCCTCAGAGCATTCACGAGCGATTGCAAAAACCAAAGCGGCATTCCCGCCGCGCACAGTCTTGTTCCCATCTACCGCCAGACGCTCGATCTCTACGCGCGCGTCAAGGCCAGCGATCTCGACGGGGAGGCAAAGGCAGGGCTCGAGCTCGAACTGGGCGAGAAGATCGAGCAGTTTCAAACGGCTCTCAGGGATCTGCTCGGTCTGGACCTGGTCGCATTCACCACCAGCGGCAGTCGCGACCAAGGCCCGGGAGGCCGTGGCGCTTCTGCCGATGAAACCGCGCGCAGCGTTTGGCCGAGCGAGGACTTCAGCGTCCGCGTGCATCTTGCGCAAGGGCTGGATGCGGCAAAGCTGAGCCGGGTATGGCTTGACAGCAGCGACGGCGCACCATGGAAGATCGACGACGTTGGCGGACCGATCGACGCTCAACAGGCCGCGGAGCCTGCGAGCGACAGGATCTTTCACGTCCGCGTTCCCGCGGATGCCGCGCCGACTGAACCCTACTTTACCCGCCCCACCACCGAGCAGCCGATCTACGACATCTCGAATGAAGCCTGGCGCGAGCGCTCCTTCGCACCCTATCCGTTATCTGCCTGGGCTCAGTTCGCCTTTGACGGCGTGCCCATTCGCCTCGGCATGGTGGTGCAGACGCTTGGGCACGTCACCGGTGTCGGCGGCGTCTATCAGCCGCTCCTGGTCACGCCTGACGTCGGTGTTCTGGTTGAACCTGAGGCGCGGATTCTTCCATTGGATGGTTCGCCGCTGCCGGTGAATGTCACGGTGCAGGCCGACCACGCCGCTGACGGATTCGTCAATCTCCAGTTGCCTGAAGGTTGGCACGCCGAGCCCGCGCAACGCGAATTCCATTTGAAGGCTGCGGGCGACTCGGAGCCGCTCGTGTTTTCGGTTACCCCTGCCGGCGATGTTGCCGCGCGTGCCTACTCCATCAAGGCCGTCGCGCACGCCGGCGATCAAACCTACTCGATTGGCTGGCGGAGCATTGGCTATACCGGCCTGCTTCCTTATAACCAATACAAGCCCGCGGAGCTGCGCACGCGCAAAATCGACGTGAAGGTCGCGCCGGGGCTGCGCGTGGGCTACGTTATGGGAACGGGCGACCATGTTCCCGAGGCCATCGAGGCGTTGGGCATCACGCCGCATCTTCTGACGGACGACGAACTCGCCACCGCCGACCTGTCGCAGTGGAACGTGCTCGTCGTCGGCATTCGCGCCTATTCCGCGCGGCCCGCGCTCGCCGCCGCCGAACCGCGCCTCGAGCATTTTGTTGAGGGTGGAGGGACGGTCGTTGTGCAGTACCAGGGCAATACCTTTCCTGCGCCGCTAACTGTCACCATGGGCCGCTTCCCCGAACGCGTCGTCGACGAGCAGGATCCGGTCAAGCTGCTCGATCCCGCGAATCCGCTCCTCTCCTGGCCGAACGAAATCACATCTGCCGATTTTGACGGATGGTTCGAAGAACGCGGCCATGGATTTCTCGATCACTGGGATCCCGGATACACCGCACTTACCGAGACCGCCGACCCCGGCCAGGATCCGCAACGCGGCGGTCTGCTCGTCCTGCATCGAGGCAAGGGAACCTACATCTACGTAGCGTTCGCTCTCTACCGGCAGTTCCCTGAGTTAGTGCCGGGAGCGTATCGCCTGCTGGCCAACTTGCTTAGCGCCGGTTCCAACACCGACACAAAATAGCTGCGCTGCGTTGTCCGCGCAATTCGAATCGACGAAAAGGAAGCCCGCGCCCCAGTCTCGCTGGGTGATCGCGCTTGGTCGCGACGCCTAGCATATGGCGGCAATTTCCTCGCCAAAATTTCTCGCCGATCGCGGAAGAAAAGCGAAGCGTTCGTGAATAGAAAATGAAAATTCTTTTCACCCCGTTTGCTTCGCGCGTGCCGTGCCACGCCACTGTGAATTCTGTGTGAATTCGTCAAATCTTAATCTTGCTCTGCGAGGCTTGGATGCGTAACGACAGAAGGAGTTTTGCCGGCGCGAGACTTCCTTCTCTACCGCTCCCCCAATTCTTCGTGCCGATGGGAATACCGCAGATTTTCGTTTTCATCAATGCGTCCGGGATCAGGAAGTGGACTTTGTCCGCTGTGCGCGGGGGCGCTGCCACCTACCAACACAATTCCATGAGGAAAAGAGAGGCCCAAATGAAACTGACAGTGAAAGCGGCTGCCATTGCATTTCTTGCAGCCGGTATTGTTGTGTCTTACGCGCAAACCAGCGGCACAACGCCGCCGGCAAAGAAGCACGTCGCCAGGAAACCCGCTGCGCCTGCCGGCCCCACGGTGCAGGAACAAATCGACCAGATGAAGCAGCAGTTTCAGGGTGAGATTGACAGCCTGAAGAGCGATCTCTCGGCGAAGGATGCCGAATTGCAGCAGGCGAAGCAGGCGGCGGCTGACGCGCAGGCGGCGGCAGCCAAGGCCGAAGCCGATGCACAATCGCAGCAGCAGTCAGCCACCGACAATGCCGCTGCCGTTTCCACCCTGCAGAGCACCGTCAGCGACCTGAAGGCCAATGCGGTTTCGCTCGCGACTACCGTTTCTGACGAGACCACTACAATCAAGAAGGCGATCAACAATCCTGACGCCCTTCATTACAAGGGAATCACCCTCTCGCCCGCCGGCAGCTTCGTGGCGGGTGAAACAGTGTGGCGTCAGGGTGCCACGGGCGGCGACATCAACACGGCGTTGACCGGTGTTCCGCTCGCCAACTCGCAGGCATCGCAATTGAGCGAGTTCTTTGGTTCTGGCCGCCAGTCGCGCGTCGCCCTCAAGGGCATCGGCAAGCTTAATAGCGCAACCCTCACGGCCTACTACGAGGCTGACTGGCTAAGCTCGGGCACCACCTCAAACAACAACCAGTCGAACAGCTACACATTGCGCCAGCGGCAAATCTGGGGCGATGCCAAATTGACGAGCGGATGGGATTTCTCGGGCGGCACCGGCTGGTCGCTGGTGACCGAAACCACCTCGGGCCTGACGCGCGGCACGGAAGTCCTGCCGTCGACGATCGATGCCCAATACTCCGCGGGTTTTGTATGGGCTCGCCAGTACAGCTTCCGCGTTTCCAAGGATTTCGGAAAGGCATTCTTCCTGGGCGCTTCAGTTGAAGATGCCGAGACGCTGAACGCGTCCGGCCAAAACACGCCGACCAATTATCTGCTTGGCTCAACGGGAACCGGCGGCGGCCTCTACGACAATCAGGCTAACTACTCCTTTAACTACACGCCGGACTTTGTGGTGAAGATGGCCTTCGAGCCCGGCTGGGGTCACTGGGAGATCTTCGGCATCGAGCGCAACTTCCGCGATCGAATCTATCCCTGCGCGACGGTGACGGCCACCTGCACGGTGCCGACGACTGCCACGCCCACCAACAGCACGGCGGTAGGTGCCGGCCTCGGCGGCGGATTCCGCGCGCCGCTTGGCACCAAGAAGTTCGTCTTGGGCCTGAAAGGATTGTGGGGCCAGGGCGTCGGCCGCTACGGCTCCTCCACCATCGCCGACGTCACACTCCGCCCCGATGCGGTGTTCTCTCCCATTCATGGCTTCTCGGCTCTCAGCACCATCGAGCTGAATCCGACCGCCAAGCTCAATATGTACTTCAACTACGGTGGCGATTATCTTGACCGCGACTACGTACTCAGCGGGACCACCCAGGTTGGTTACGGTACGCGCAGCGTCAACATGTCGGGCTGCCTGGTTGAGCCCACCACTCCAACAGTTGGTGCCACCGGCAGTGCACCCGTAGCTCCGTCCAACTGCGGCGGCAGCAACAAGGATGTCCAGGAGTTCACGGCCGGCTACTGGTTCAACTTCTACAATGGTCCAAAGGGCCGCTTCCGCCAGGGCCTCACCTACGAAAACGTTCGGCGCGATTTGTGGTCAGGCGCGGGCGGCACAGCCAACACCGGCAACGGCGCTCATGGCACTGACAACATGATTTTCACCTCGTTGCGCTACTACCTCCCGTAAATCTCCGCGTCACAGCGGAAAACAAAGGGCAGCCTGCAACGGGCTGCCCTTTGCATTTGGCCGCCGAAGCAGCCTCTCTCACGACTCCGGCCTCGTCCCGCGGTTCAACGATAGATCCGGCTACTTTGTTCCGTGTCTTTGAAGTTCAGAGCAACGTAGTAGTACGTGTACGAATGGCTGGTTGTCACATTCGACAGGAACTCGCCGCCGCCGAAGTAGCCGACACCCCCGCCCAGGTTGAAGTGCCGATTGAGTTCATACCAGGAGTAGCCATCGATCTTCCGCGCCCACATGGCGGCCGTGGTCGGTCTTGTTGGTCACGATCGCGCTTCCCGAGGTGTTGTAGATCGAGTCCAGCGCATCAGCCGCCCAATCGTCCAGGCCCTGCGCCGTGAAGGTGAGCCGCCGGTGGGGCTCAATCGGTGGCTCCCGCGCGCACCGCCTCAATGTTCTGCCAGCCGAACAAGTCGGTGATGCCAAAGCGGTCGTGGGCTGTCGGATAAATCGTGTCGAAGGTGGTGTGCGATCGCATTCTGCGCTGGATTGCTGTTGCCCGAGGCGTAATCGTATTGTGCAAAGATGCGCGGCTTGGTCACGACATTAAGGAACTGGTAGGAAGCGCCCGCCTGCGCTGCCCAGGCTCGAATCGGCTGCGGTCCCACCTTGCCGTTTTCGACAATCAGCTCGCCTGAGTAATTGAACGCGGTGTGGGCTTGCGCCTTGAAGCGCACGCCATCAACCTTCTCGTTCTCCTTGCCGGTGGTCTTGGCGACGGCCGGTTCCACCACCTCTGCCGGTTGCACGCGCCACAGGAAGAACGGCTCAAGGTTCGAGTGCGGCACAAGAAAATCGTCGATGCGGCCGTAGGCTCCGTAGATGTTGTTGCCTTCCTGATGCGGGCTCACGCCATAGGCCTGCGGCACCACAGCCGAGGCGGCGAAGATGCCCAGGTGCTCGCGCTTTGCGTTCAGGTTCAGCACCGCCGCATCGTAGGACCGTGCCTGGTTGCGCCACTCGGAGTCGGCGATGATGGTGTTGTTGTAGTTGATAAGCTGCCGGCCCACGCGCAGGCTGAACCAGTGCTTCTCGGGTGCGCCGATCTCGACGTAAGCCAGCTTCAGATCCCAGCGCACCGTGTTCGGCGGCCCGATCGGCGGGTTTTGGAAGCCTGAACGGGCGTCCTGCACCTGCGCAGTTACCCGAAACCAGCTTGCCGTATGCAGATCCACCTGGAACCGGAAGCGATTCAAGATGTAGGAGTCATCGACCTTGGCTTTGAGGCTTGAATTGTCGTACCCCTCGTATCGGAACCGCTCCTCGGCCTGCACATCGATCCAATGGGGCAGCTTTCCGTCCAGGTAGGTCGCAGGGGCAAAGTCGTGAAAGTCGTACGGCGCAGGGTTGCCGGTGGTACGAAAGGCAGCGCCGTTCAGGAAGCTCAATGGGTTCGAGGCCGGCCCGGTAATGTATGCGCCGTTGTATCCTGACGTCGCGTTTCGCGTGGTGATGTCGTCCTGCGCGGCCATGGGCAGCCGCCGCCATAGTGAACAGAAAGAAGCGCAGCGGAAATCGATAGCGGCAACCGGCGCAGGGAAGCAGACGTAAAAGCAGAAAGAGCTTTTTGCACTTTGGTTTCTCCAAGAAGTTTTGGTGGCTGAAGCTGGATTTTGGAATCTGGATGGGCCGGGATAAAAAGTCCCAAGCCCGCCTGGAGTGGAAGAACCTATCGACAGGCGGGACAACAACAACTGATAGCAATTACGAACTCGGCAGAATTCGAGAGCGGTAACCGGCGAAGAGAGACAGATAGCTCAACACAAAGGGCTTTTCGCACTTTGGATTCCCCTTTTGATTTCTTAAGCTGATTTTGGATTTTCGAGTCCGTGTGATTCGGGCCCTTGGGGCCCCGGGCCCGCGTGGGGCCTCAGAACTCTATCGACAGATGGGACAACAACAAGTCATAGCAGTAGTTTCTTAATGTACTAAAAAGGATGGGTCTTTCAAAGAGCTTCGACGAGATGGTACCGAATAGTAAGACGCGCCGCCGACGCTTGAAAATTCGCTCACAAACAAAAAGGGCAGCCCGCTATGGACTGCCCCTCCTGTTTGGTCTCAATTCTGGCTTGGTGGTGACCCACCGCCACTGCGCTTACTCCGCGGCTTCTACGGCCTTGGTTTGCGCCACGGTCCAGTCTGGCGCGCCAACCTTGAAGCGCGCAAACCGCCGCACCGTGATGTTTTCGCCAAGCTTGCCGACCTTTTGCGCGATCAACTCCTTCACGCTGATGGCCTGGTCCTTGATGAACGGCTGATCCAGCAGACAAACCTCTTCGTAGAACTTCGCCATCTTGCCTTCCAGAATCTTCTCGATCACCGCTGCCGGCTTGCCCGTGGCCGCTGCCTGCGCGCGATAAATCTCCTTCTCGCGTTCCATATCTTCCGTGGTCACATCCTCTGACTTCACGTAGCGTGGATCGCTGGCCGCGATGTGCATCGCCACGTCCTTCAGCAACTCCTGGAAATCCTCGGTCCGGGCCACGAAATCGCTCTCGCAGTTCAGCTCCACCAGGACGGCAATCTTTCCGCCGGCATGGATGTAGCTGCCCACCGCGCCCTCGTTGGTCACGCGCGATGACTTCTTCTGCGCCGAGGCCATGCCCCGCTTGCGCAGCACCACGAACGCCTCTTCCATGTTGCCCTTGGTCTCCTGCAGAGCCTTCAGGCAGTCGCCCATTGGCGCGCCCGACTTTTCTCGCAGTTCCTTCACCTGTTTCGCGTCAATCTTCTCAGTCACCGTAGTCATCTCTCTTTTTCCCTGGCCGTACACGGCCTTGTCGATGCATTTAGGATTTCACAATCGTGTTGCGCGCCCAAGAATTTCCGGCATAAGAAAAGCGTGGCGCTGATTTCGGACGGTCCTTTCAGACTCGGCCGAAGCGGCCACGCTCTTCTGAGTTCAGTGCGTGCTTCCGCCGAAGGGCTACTGGGCGCTTTCCGCCGCCACTTCGTCTTCTTCCAGCAGCGCCGCCACAGCCGCAGGCGCCTTGCGGATACCCCCGCCCAACGCGGCTTCCAGGTCCACTTCTTCGCTCGGCGCGCTCTCCGCCGAAATCGCCACGCCGCCCTCTTCGCTGGTTTCGCTGTCTGTCGCCGCCGCCGCTTCCGCCGCTTCTTCCGTAAAGGCCTTGTCGGTCAGCATGTTCACGCCCTCGGCGGCCGAGTCGGCAATCTTCGACGTAAACAGGCGAATGGCGCGCAGCGCGTCGTCGTTGCCCGGAATCACATAGTCCACTACCGTCGGGTCGCAGTTCGTGTCCACCACCGCAACCACCGGGATGCCGAGCTTGCGAGCTTCCTTCACCGCGATCTGCTCGTTGTTCGAGTCCACGATGAACAGCGCGTCCGGCAGACGCTTCATGCTCTTGATGCCGGCCAGGTTGGCTTGCAGATGCTTGCGCTCCCGCTCCAACTTGATGACTTCCTTCTTGGTCAGCAGGTCGTAACGGCCATCCGTGGCCATCTCATCCAGTTCCTGCAGCCGCTTCACACTCTTCTGCACCGTAACCCAATTGGTCAGCAGGCCGCCCAGCCAGCGCTGGTTAATGTAGGGCATTCCCGCCCGCGTGGCTTCTTCGGCAATCGCATCCTGCGCCTGGCGCTTGGTGCCGACGAACAAGATCGTCTTGCCGCTGCCGCACAGCTCGGTCACAAACTTTGACGCGTCCTTGAACAGCTTGAGCGTCTTCTGCAGGTCGATGATGTAAATTCCGTTGCGCTCCCCGAAGATGTATTCCTTCATCTTGGGGTTCCAGCGCTTGGTCTGATGCCCGAAGTGAACACCCGCTTCGAGCAGTTCCTTCATGGTGATGGTTGCCAATTGTCCTCCTTCGTGGACTGCATCCGGGCTGGTGATTCTGTGGCCCGGATTTATCCCGCTCGCGCGGGAGATTTGGTGAAACAGTGATCGGTTTTCAGTTGTCAGTGATCAGTTTGTCCGTGACGCGACAGCATAAGCGCTGACCACTGACAACTGTTCACTGACCACTCTCGAAGCGCCCTAGCGCTTCGAGAATTGGAACCGCTTTCTCGCGCCCTTCTGGCCGTACTTCTTGCGTTCCTTCTGGCGCGCATCGCGAGTCATCAATCCTTCGGCCTTGAGCAGCTTGCGCAGCTCAGGGTTGAACTCAACCAGGGCCCGGGCAATACCCATCTTCACCGCATCGGCCTGCGCGGAAACTCCGCCGCCCTTTACCGTGGTCACCACGTCGAAGCTTGCCCCAAGCTCGGCCACCACGAGCGTGCGCTTGGCGCTGACCCTCTGCTGCTCGGTGACAAAGTGCTCTTCAAACTTCTTGCCGTTGACTTTCCACTCGCCCGTGCCGGGACGCAGAAAGACGCGCGCAATTGCCGACTTCCGCCGCCCCGTCCCGTAATACTGAACCAGATCCTCTGCCATTCCTTCTCCTAGCCGTTAGCTATTAGCTCTTAGCCGCTCCAGTTTCGATCCCGTATTTCGTCTTCTCGCCTGCTTCGACTTAGCCCTTCGCCGCGCTTGGAAAAGCTACTGGCTACTGGCTACCCAGCTGCTGGCTGTCTTACAAAACAACCGGCTTCTGCGCCGTGTGCGGATGCTTGTCGCCGCGATAAACCTTCAGCTTCGTGGCCATCTGGCGTCCCATCTTGCTCTTCGGCAGCATGCCCTTGATCGCTTCTTCCAGAACCTTCTCCGGCCGGCGGTTGATCAGCCGCGTGAACGACTCCTCACGCAACCCGCCCGGAAAGCCTGTGTAACGCCGGTAAAGCTTGGTCTGATCCTTCAGCCCCGTCAGCTTCACCTTCTCCGCGTTAATCACGATCACGTGATCGCCCATGTCGATATAGGGCACATATTGCGGATTTGTCTTGCCGCTCAGAATCATCGCGGCCTTGGTCGCCAGGCGTCCCAGCGTCTGCCCGCTCGCGTCCACCACATACCATTTGCGGCTGATATCCTTGCCGCTCGGAATAAACGTCGACATCTCTTTGCTTCCCTCGAAAGAATTTGCCCTGCACCCCGAGAACCCCGGGTGCCCCATCCTGAACGCGCCCCTGTCCAGATTCGTGAACCTGACGAAACGTGAACCAGCGCAAACCGCGCTCGCCCATGCAATATGTGCACGGGCTTTCAAAATCTACCCACTGCCAAACAAATCTGTTCGGGTGAGAAGCTGCGGGGGTTGGTTCACTAGGGAACCCTGGCTGCGCCGGACCACGATCTCCCGGTCCCACAGCCGGTCGCCTGTTCCATCCGAGGCTCGCCAGTACCTGGCCGTAGCCCCTTCAGACAAGTCCGGGTGAGCACACCGAGACCCCAGGCGCAACACCGCGCAAGACCTCTAGGATACTCAAAAATCAGCCCCAAGTCAACGAAAGACCCCGAGGATTGACCCTGTGGATCAGGCGGAAAACAGTGGGCGCACGAACCCAACGCGGCAGGGAACCCCCTGACCCATTCGCCCGTACCTGCTTACGCAGCACTGTCCGGCGGCACGCTAGACTATTTGCGCCTCTTTCATCTTCATTTTCGGAGGGTCCAAACATGCTCGTTGAGGACGCTCAACGCCGCGTACGCATATCCTTCATCGGCGGCTTTTGGGGGCAACTGGTCTCCTCAATAATCTGGTTCGCCTCGGCCGCTCTCGCCACGTGGAGCACTCCGCGGGCGGCAATTACAACCAGTGTCTGCGGCGGCTTCTTCATCTTTCCAGCTACCCTGCTGCTGCTCCGCCTGACCGGCGGCTCCGCCTCGCCCACGAAAGGCAACCCTTTGAGCAGCCTGGGAATGCAGGTTGCCTTCACGCTGCCCATGACCATGCTTCTGCTTGTTCCTGTAACCGAGTTTCGGTTGAACCTTTTTTATCCCGCGCTCCTCGTCCTGCTCGGCGCGCACTATCTTCCGTTTGTCTTTCTCTACGGCATGCGCATGTTCGCTCCGTTGTGCGCGATCCTTGTCTCGAGCGGCGTTGTCATCGCGGTTTACCGTCCCCAGTCCTTCTCGCTCGGCGCCTGGGTTGGCGGCTTTACGCTGCTTGTTTTTGCTGTGCTCGGCCGCATTTCGGTCCAACGCGAAGCGCGCGCCAATGCCTGATGGCCCGCCAAACTAATCCCCAATCTGCGGTATCCTGTTGAAGCGCGCCCGTAGCTCAGCTGGATAGAGCGAACGCCTCCGGAGCGTTAGGTCGGGAGTTCGAATCTCTCCGGGCGCACCACTATTCATTTTGATTCCGGAGCGTTAAGTAGGGAGTTCCCCGCCGCGGCGGGTCCGGGCGCACCACTATTCATTTTGATTCCGGAGCGTTAAGTAGGGAGTTCCCCGCCGCGGCGGGTCCGGGCGCACCATTCCAAATCCTCACTCGCTGACTTATCTCTTCAACATTCTGAGAAAACGTGGCTGGGGCTCCAGCGCCAAGGAGGTCTCATATGAAACAGATCATCGGGTCGGTTGCGATTTGTGTTTTGCTTGGAGCTTCAGTCCAGGCATGGCCTCAGCAAGGGCCGCCGAAGCCGGGCCCGGAAGTGGAGCAGCTCGCGTATTTTGTCGGCAACTGGAATGAAGTGGGCAAGTCGACCGCGCACGGCATGGAAGGACCCGTGTCGTCCACGCAAAGTTGGGAGTGGACGGCAGGAGGATTTTTTCTTGAGGGTCACTCGGCCAACAAGTCGCCCGCAGGCGACTTTTCGATCACAGCCGTTTTGGGATATGACCCGGAAACCAAAATGTACACCTACAACGCATTCGACAGTTGGGGCGAACAGATCACAGCCAAGGGAACTTTCAGCGGCGACACCTGGACCTGGACAACCGAGTCGATGATGCAAGGTAAGCCGATCGAGACGCGTTTAACCGAGAAGGAAGTCTCCGAAACGCAATACACACTCAAATATGAGTCGTCCACGGATGGCGGCAACACATGGGCCTCCGACCTGGAATCGACGTTTACGAAGGTCGGGGTGACGCCGCCCGCGAAGTAGACGAACGGATGTGGGGCGTGTGGCGAACTGCCGAGCGCCCCTGCCCCATCAGCTCAACAGAATCTTCCGCGCGTCGCTCTCCGGATCGTTGACCATGCGGATCTGGTTGTCCCAGACCATGGTCTTGTTGGATTCCGGATCGGTAGGCTCCCACGCGATTCCCGGCTGGCTCGGATTCCCGGTCCTGGCAAAATTGGCCCACGAATCCGCCATCTTCTTCGCCAGCGCCTGCGCCTCCGGCGTATTGCCCGTGCCCTGCTCGCAGCGCTTGGTGTTGTCGAAGCAGAATTGCAGCTCCGCGGTGTGCCACGCGCCGGCAACGCCATCCAGCATGGGCGATTGCCACGTGAAGTAGTACGCATACGCAGGCGCGCCTTTCTGCTCGTGCTTCAACCGGGCCATTTTGACAATATTGTTCCGCATGGCCAGCGAGTTCAGCCCGAATGCGCCGCTGCACATGTAGCTGAGCGTCCGGATGCTCTTTTCTGGATGCGTCTTCTTCAGCACAGCAATCAGCGCCGTTGCCTTGTCTTCGCCGTACGCTTTCACCAGGTCGGCATGCCACTGTTCTTCGGTTGGGTTGTGAGACATCTGATTGCCCTCTTCGCTCACCGAGCCCAGCAGCATCGGCACGTCCTTTGACGTCTCCGGCGCAACATCGAAGAACGACCGCACGTTGATCACCTTCCCATCGAGGCATGGCGACCACCCTACTCGTGCCGGTCCTGAGAAGAATCCGACCTCCCGGCCGGAACGGAGGATTGATTTTGGCGACCGCCGCGTTCCCCGCTGCTACAAGCTGGGACCATTCCATCTTCTGCAACGATGCAATGTCATTTGGCGGCAGGCCAAGATCCTTCATCATCTGCCGCGCCACTTCGCGTTGCTGCTCTTTGGTCGGAATGTTGCCTCCGCCGCCCGACTGCACCGATGCGCGGTGAACCAATCCTTTGGCCGACGGCATGCCCAACAGCGTCGTCACCTTCGACCCACCGCCTGACTGGCCGTAGATCATCACGCGATCCGGATCGCCGCCGAAATTGGCGATATTGTCGCGGACCCACTCAAGCGATGCAACCAGATCCGTCATGCCCACGTTCACCGAGTCTTCATAAGCCGATCCGCCTATCTCCGACGCGTCGAAGAACCCGAGAATATTCAGCCGGTGATTCACCGTGACTGAAACCACGTCGTGATGACGCGCCATCTGCGCGCCCTCCTGCGAGGGCAGTTCATACGACGACCCAAAGCTATATCCGCCGCCGTGGAAGTACACCAGCACGGCGCGCTTGCCGGTCAGGCTCGGCGTCCAGACGTTCAGCTTGAGCATGTCCTCATTCTGGTAGCCGTCGTCCCAGTCCTGCAGGAATGTCTGCTCGATTGCCGTCCATGGATGGAGATTCTGCGGGCAGTTTGCGCCGTAGATCAACGCGGGATATTCATCCGTCCAGGGCGCCGGAGGCTTCGCCGGCAGCCAGCGGTTTTCGCCGGCTGTGTTCTGCCCGTAGGGAATGCCCTTGAATGTGAAGACTCCTCCATCCAGAAATCCCCGGACGGGTCCGTACTGCGTTTTGGCGACGGCCGAACGCGGCGTCGAGCAATTTCCCGGCTCCTGGTGTACGCCGGTCTTCGTGCTGTCGGAGGCGTGAGCACTGTCTGCCAATGCGATTCCCATGCCGGCCGCGGCCGAAAGCAGCAGAGCCTCGCGGCGATTCAACCGGACTCCGCTTGTCGAGTCGTGTGTCATAGGTTTTCCCCTTTGTCTGGATTTCGGGCGTTGGCTGCACAGCAGTCAGTAAACGTATTCCGCTGAGGACACTAAAAGACGCTGCTCTCGGCTGTCAAGGATTGGCAATGGGTGCTTCTGTCGAGACTCCAGGCAAGCGCGGAAGATCGAGGCGCCCCGCGTTTTAGTCACGCCGCGGCTTGGCGCGCGATCCCGTCCCCCAAACCGGCTTCCGCTTTTCAAGAAAGGCGGTGATCCCTTCGTGAAAGTCCGCCGTTTCCCGGGCTAGCGCGTTGGCTTCGAGGGCTTGAGCAATCGCCGAGTCGAGCCGGGTTCTATTCTGCTCAACCAGGAGCATCTTGGTCGCTTTGAGCGATTGGGGGCTATTTGCGATTAGAACATTCGCCAGCGCTTGAACGCGCTCCTCGAGTTTCTCGGGTGCCACGATTTCGTTGACGAGCCCGAGACGATGCGCCTCTTCGGCATCGAAAAGCCGGCCGGTCAAGAGTAGATCGCGGCTCCGTTTGTCTCCAATCTGAACGGCGAGAAACGCCGATACCAGCGCGGGCACAAAGCCAATGCGGACCTCGGTGAACCCGAACTTCGAATCAGGAGTGGCTAGAGTGAAGTCGCAGAGGAAGGCCAGCCCTGCTCCGCCCGCGATTGCCGAGCCGCGCACCGCGGCAATGGTTGGGACTGGCAGTTCGTATAGGGCCAGGAAAAGCCGGGCAATCCGCTCTGCGTCATCGCGGTGATCGGACGCAGTCTGCTGTTTCGCGGAATGGAGCGCCGACAAATCCAGCCCTGAGCAGAACGCCTCGCCAGCCCCAGTCAACACCAAAACACGGCAACCGCTCGAAGCAATATCGCCCAGCGCGGAAGTCAACTCCGTCTGCATGTCCGGCGTCATCGCGTTGCGCCGCTCGGGGCGGTTAAGCGTAATCGTCCGCAGCGTGGCGCTGTCTGTGACTACGATCGTTTTATAGTTCAATCGGTCCTCCCTCGCCGCAACCCGTTAGCACTCCTGCCGGACAGTTCCCTACGATCCCGCCGCAGTCCCGCAGTTAGCGCCGATTTCTTCGTTGAAGCGGATCAAGTCATTAAGGGGCCCGAGCTTCGGAAGCGTAACGCCGCACTCTGTCAATACTCCCATCAGCGTTTCAGTGGGCAGGTTCCCGACAAGAGCATCCTGCGCGAACGGGCATCCGCCCAATCCGCCGATGGCTCCATCAAAGCGTCTGCAACCTGCGTCGTAAGCAGCACGGACGCGGGAAGCCGCTTCGCTTCGTCGTGCATGAAGATGAACTCCCAACTCGATCCCGCGATGTGCCTCGAGCACTGCCGCGACGGTATCCGCAATCTGTTCCGGCGCCGCCACACCAACAGTATCCGCAAGCGAGACCTGCGTCACGCCGGCATCAACCAGCAAGGCGCACGCGTTGACGACTGCGCCGATGCTCCATTCGTCGCCATACGGATTTCCGAACGCCATGGAGAGATAGGCGACCACCCCCAATTTCTCGTCTTCAGCCAGCCTCCTTCGCAGTTTTCAGCTCATGGATCGATTCCTCCGGCGTCTGATGTTGGTTGCGACGAAGAAACTCTGCCGAGACCGAGTAAGGAAAGCCCAGCGTCCGAACTGAACCGGTGCGAATCGCCCGTTCCGCGCCCTTGAAATTGACAACGATGCCGATGATCTCAACCCCTGCCGGAGGATTCAGCAGTTCGAGTACTCGCTCGGAATCCGCCATCTGCGGGACGGCTGCAGGAGAGACGAAGCTGACGGCGTCAATATGCTCGAAGCCCACCTCGATCAGGTTGCGCAGATAGGCGGCTTTCTTCTCCGACGGGATTTGTACGGGCAGGCCTTGCCATGCGTCGCGCGGGCACTCCACGATTTTGACCAAATCACCCAACTTTCATGCCAATCCGCGGGCCGAATCCCTGTCGGCAAGCCCGCCTCGACAACTAACCATCACCCGCGCGAAGGGTAAACCTTGAGGATTTCCCTGGCAATCACCATCCGCTGAATCTCGCTGGTGCCTTCGCCGATGGTGCACAGTTTCACGTCGCGATAGAACTTCTCAGCAGGATAGTCCTTGATGAAGCCATAGCCGCCAAATAACTGCACCGTCTCATCGCAGATGCGCACGGCCGCCTCGCTCGCGAACAGCTTGGCCATCGAAGACTCGCGTGTTACCTTGCGACCGGCATCCTTGAGCACCGCGGCGCGCTGCGTGAGAAGCCGTGCCGCGTCCAGTTCCGTCGCCATGTCTGCGAGCTTCCATTGGATGCCCTGGAACTCCGCGATGGCCTTGCCGAACTGACGACGCTCTTTCACATACTTCAATGCCGCGTCCAGCGCGGCGCGCGCAATGCCAAGCGCCAGGGCTGCGATCGAGATTCTGCCGCCGTCCAGCACTCGCATTGCATCGACGAATCCTTCACCTTCCATGCCGAGCAGATTCTCTTCGGGAATCTCGCAATCCTCGAAGATCAGCTCGCTCGTATCGCTGGCCCTCAGTCCAAGCTTGTTTTCCTTCTTGCCGGGCCGGAATCCCCTGGTTCCCTTTTCCACGACAAATGCCGACAACCCGTGTGTACCTTTGCTCTTATCAGTGACGGCGATTACGACCACAAGGTCGGCGTAGCGTCCGTTGGTGATGAATGTCTTGTTGCCGTTCAAAACGTACCGGTCGCCGCGCTTTACAGCCGTGGTGCGCGCGTTGCTTGCATCCGAGCCGGAACCCGGCTCAGTGAGCGCCCACGCTGCCAGCCACGCGCCGCTCGCGAGCGGGAAAAGATATTTCTTCTTCTGTTCCTCATTGCCGGCCAGAAAAATGTGGTTTGCCCCAAGCGAATTGTGCGCCGCAACGGTCAGGCCCAACGACCCGTCGGCGGCGGACAGTTCTTCGATTGCAAGAACGTAGTCCACATAGCCCAGCTCCGCGCCGCCATACTGTGCGGGAAAGATGACGCCCAGCAGCCCCATGGTGCCGAGCTTCTTCACGGCATCGGAAGGAAACTCACTGGTTTCGTCCCACTCGGATACGTGAGGTGCAATTTCGCGCGCTGCAAACTCTCGTATCTCGCGGCGCAAATGTTCCTGTTGCTCAGTGAGAACAAACGGATACAAAGTCTCGACCGGCTCCAAATCAACTTGCATACTCAGGCTCCTTCGCGGGGAATTCGAATGCCCAGTTCTCGCCCTTTCCGGTAAGATGCCGCTGCTTCCGGCGCGGAACGTGCAGCGCTTTGCGAAAAAACGCTCAGGTTTGCAGAATTCCAGGATTGAAGCGCGGAAGATCAGGATTCAGCGCGCAGGCCTCCAGTGCCTCAATCAGCACAGTTCTGGTTCGAGCGGGATCGATAATTGCATCGATCCAAAGCCTTGCCGCGCCATAGCGCGGATCGGCTTGCGCATCGTAGGTGGCACGAATCTGCTCGTAAATCTCTGTTTTCTCGGCATCGGTGAGCGTATTGCCGCTGCGCTCCAACTGCCGGGCCCGTACCTCAGCGAGAGTCGCAGCAGCCGAGGCCCCACTCATGACTGCGTAACGCGCGGTAGGCCACGCAAAAAGGAATCGTGGATCATAAGCCTTGCCGCACATTGCATAGTGTCCGGCGCCAAAGCTGCCACCGATGATTAACGAAATCTTGGGCACTACGCTTGTGCTCACGGCTGAAACCATCTTCGCCCCGGCACGAATGATTCCCGACCACTCAGCCTCTTTGCCGACCATGAATCCATTCACATCGTGCAGAAAAATGAGCGGCACAAGGTTCTGATTGCAATCCATGATGAAGCGCGCGGCTTTCTGTGCGCCCTCCGTGTAGATGACGCCGCCAACCTCCATCTGCGACATTCCTGCGGCAGGACCCACCGGTACCGTCTGGTTCTGGTTGATTTTCTGGTTGGCTACAATGCCCACGGCGCGCCCGCCAATCCACGAGTACCCGCAAAGCACTGTACGGCCAAACTCCGCTTTGTATTCATCGAACTCGCTGCGGTCCACGAGCCGCGCAATCACCTCGCGCATATCGTAGGCATTGCTTGACCCTGGTTGCGGATTCAGCAATCCATACACATCCTCGGCTGCGAATCGTGGAGCATCGCGCACCGCATCGAATTCACGGCGCCGGAAGACGTCGGCCTCTGGAGCCGTTCCCCTTCGTTCGCCCATCTTCGCAACCAGCGATCTCAGCCGCGCCAGGCAAAGATGATCGTTCGGCTCCTTGAAGTCAACTGTGCCCGAAATCGCTGCATGCATCGCCGCCCCGCCAAGTTCCTCGGGGTCTGACTTCTGTCCGATGGCTGCTTGCACAAGGGACGGCCCAGCAAGAAACAATCCCGATCCTTCGGTCATCAAGACGGTATCCGTCATCACCGGCAGATAGGCTCCGCCTGCCACGCACATGCCCATGATGGCCGTGATCTGTGGGATTCCCAGGGAGCTCATCACTGCGTTGTTGCGAAAAATGCGTCCAAAATCGTCGATGTCCGGGAATACATCCTCCTGCAAGGGAAGAAATACGCCCGACGAATCCACCAGGTAGATCGTCGGTATGCGGTTTTCCATGGCGATGGTCTGTGCGCGCAACACTTTCTTCGCCGTCATCGGGAAAAACGCGCCGGCCTTCACCGTCGCGTCGTTGGCAACGATCATGCATAGCCGTCCCGCTATTCGTCCCAGTCCCGTCACGACACCCGCGCACGGCGCGCCGCCGTACTCCGCGTACATGCCGTGCGCCGCCCATATTCCCAGCTCCAGGAACTCTGAACCCTCATCCAGCAGCAACTTCAGCCGCTCGCGGACCGTCAGGCGGCCTTTGGCGTGTTGCGCCTCGGCGGCCTTTGCGCCACCACCCTGCTTAATCGTCTCTTCTTCGGCACGCATCTCGGCCAGCAGAGCCATCAGCGCCGCGCGGTTCGCCTTTATGCGCATGTGTTCGAGATCGAGCGCCGATCCAATCCGGTTATCCAGGGTCACATTCTCAGCCATTCGCATGCTCGCCGCGGCCCGCCCCTTTGTCCTTGCCCCACTTACGCGCCGCACAGCGCAATACTAATCCCAGGGCATCTTTACCCGTCGATCGCTCACTGCGCCGCGCTCACCACCGTGCCCACGCACTCCCCAAATCCAATCCGCGGCAGCCCCTGTTTCCGGCAATAGCCGCGCATCGTCACCCGGTCTCCGTCTTCCAGAAATGTGCGGGTCTCTCCGCTCGGCAGGCGAATCGGTTCGGGATTGTGCCGCCTTTCCAGCAGGCAGCCTTCCGATCCCTCGCCGCGGCCTGATACCGTGCCCGTGGCCAGCAAATCCCCGGGGCGCAGATTGCAGCCGTTGCTCGTGTGGTGCGCCAAGAGTTGCGCAGGCGTCCAATACAGCTCGCGCAGGTTTCCCTGGCTCAGCCGCACCGCCGATAGGCCCGCCTGCCTCATCAGCCGCGATTCGAGATAGACCTCGAGCACCACATCAATTGCACCTCGTTTTCCTTGGGGCTCGCGCAGATACTCGAGCGGCACGGGATCGCCTTCCGGCCGATCCTCGGCCGTCACGCGGTATGGCTCCAGCGCTTCCATCGGAACTACCCACACCGAAATCGTCGTCGCGAAGCTCTTTCCCAGGAACGGGCCCAGTGGCTGATACTCCCATGTCTGCACGTCGCGCGCTGACCAGTCGTTCACCAGACACGCCCCGAAGATGTGCTTTTCGGCTTCGGCAATCGGAATGGGTATTCCCAGCCGATTGCCCTGGCCCACGAAGAAGCCCACCTCCAGCTCGTAATCCAGTTCGCCCGCAGGTCCAAACTCCGGTTCGCCCGTCGCAGGTCGGGTCTGCCCGCACGGCCGTTTGATCTCCGATCCACTCGGCACAATCGATGAGGCACGCCCGTGATAGCCGATCGGCAAATGCTTGTAGTTCGGCAGCAAAGGATTGTCGGGCCTCAACAGCGCTCCCACTCGTGTAGCGTGATGAATTGACGCGTAGAAATCCGTATAGTCGCCAATCTGCGCGGGCAGCTGCATCGCCGCTTCGCTCATTGGAATCAGCGACGCTTCGACGCGCCGCTGCGTTTCCGCGTCGGCCTCTTCGTTCAACAGAGCCGTAATCTCCCGCCGAAGTAAAGCCCAAGCCTCCGGCCCCAGCGCCATCAGTTCATTCAGCCATTCGGCGCAGCACGCCTCCACAATCTCCTGCGTCAACCGCTCCAGCAGGCCGTCTCCCGCGCAATGGCAAAGGTCCAGGATCCGATCCCCGATCGCCACCCCGATACGTTGCTTTTCCGCGTGGCGAAACACGCCGTAGGGCAGGTTCTGTATCGGAAAGTCGGAGCCGGGATCATTCGCCGATGCGAGCCAGCTTTTCAGCTCCATCCCAGCTCCTCCCAGTCAGTAGAGTTCATGCTTTGGCCGGCTCTTCGACGCGATGAGGCACGGCAAATCGTTTTTTCAATCCCTGCCAGCACTCGAAGTATTCGTGCTGCAGGATGCGCGTGTTCATGGCAAACTCCGTAGGCCGCACCGCAAGTTGCGTCTCGAACATGAAGGCCAGTGTGTTGTCGAGATATTGCGGCTTGAGCTCGGCGCTGCTGGCGCGCTCGAATGTTTCCGCATCCGGCCCATGTCCGGCCATGCAGTTGTGCAGGCTTGCTCCGCCGGGCAAGAATCCCTCCGCCTTCGCGTCGTACGCACCAAACACCAGTCCCATGAACTCGTTCATCAGGTTGCGATGGAACCACGGCGGCCTGAAGCTGTGCTCAGCAACCAGCCACCGCGGTGGAAAAATCGCAAAGTCGCAGTTGGCTGTTCCCGCAATTGCCGAGGGCGCGCTCAGCACCGTGTAAATCGAGGGATCGGGATGGTCGAACGAAACGGTATTAATACAGTTGAATCGAGAAAGGTCGTATTTGTACGGCGCGTAATTTCCATGCCACGCCACCACGTCCAGCGGCGAGTGATCGATGGCCGCCCGCCACATCCGCCCCAGAAACTTGGTGAAGATTTGGAACTCGCCCTCGCGGTCTTCAAACGCCGCAACCGGAGCCTTGAAGTCGCGCGGATTCGCCAGCCCGTTGGCTCCGATCGGCCCCAGTTCAGGCAGCCGGAAACTCTGCCCATAGTTCTCGCAGATGTAGCCGCGCGCCTTCGGCTCCTCGAGCTCAACGCGAAATTTCACCCCGCGCGGGATCACGCAGATCTCGCCCGGCGCCGCTTCCACAATCCCCAGCTCGGTGTGGAATCGCACCGCGCCCATCTGCGGAACCACCAGCATCTCCCCATCGGCATTGGCAAAAAATCGGTCACGCATGGAGGCATTTGCGCCATAGAGATGAATTGCGACTCCCGTTTGCATGGCCGGATCGCCGTTGCCGCCAAGCGTCACCATCCCGTCCAGAAAATCTGTCTCCTTCTCCGGCAGGGGAAGCGGGTCCCAGCGCAACTGATTCGGCGTCGTCGGTGTCTCGTTGAACGGCCCGCTGCGCACCAGCCCCAGCGGCACTTCTTCGTACGGCCGATGCGTCACCGACGGTCGTATCCGGTACGTCCATGTCCGCCGGTTCACGGCCCGCGGCGCGGTAAACGGCGTCCCGCTGAACTGCTCCGTATAAAGCCCCAGCGGATGCATCTGCGGTGCATTCTGGCCAATTGGCAGCGCTCCCGCCGCCGCTTCTGTCGCAAATTCGTTTCCAAAGCCCGATTGATAATCCATCTTCGTCATCACCCTCAGCGCCCTCACAATCTTCCTTGCATCGCCCTGCGCTCAGCTTCATGCATCGCCTCGAAGATCTCGTCGATGCTCCTGACCGCAAAGAGCAGCTTGTGCAGCTCGTCCACCTTCACTCTGGTATTCAGCACCTCATCGAGATCAAAATCGTGAATCGCGCAGTGTCCGTCGATCACGTTTTTGCACTCGCCGTGCGAGCTGATCAATCCGCTGCCGTACACTTTGATCGTTCCGTTCTGCCGGATCACTCCGAATTCCACCGTGTACCAAAAGAGGCGTCCCAGTTTCTCCAGAGCCGCGGCATCGTCCTTCGCCGCACATACCCGTCCGTAATGCTCGAGAAAATCCGCGAACACTTTGTGCGCGTGCATGGGGACGTGTCCGAAAACATCGTGAAAGATATCCGGCTCGGGCGTATATTCCAGTGCATCCCTGCTGCGCAGCCAGGTCGTCGTCGGAAAATTGCGTGTCGCGAGCATCTCAAAAAACGCCTGCGCCGGTAAAAATCCACTCACCGGCGTTGAGCTCCATCCCGTCCGCGGCGCCAGCCGCGCACTGATCGCGGCCAGGTTCGGCAGCCTATCCCGTTTCAGTCCGATGATCTCGAAGCCGTCAAGATACTCGCGCGCCGCGTGTTTCTCCAGCTCCGGCAGCGCACGCCCCACCAGCTCGGCCCACACCGCATGCTGTTCGTCTGTGTAGGCCGCGTAGTCCTGCTCGATGATGTACGGAGCGGCCGCTGAAAGCGTCTCGGTCTTCATCGCTTCTCCAGGGGTGTGCTAAAGATTTCCGCGCGCCTGCTGCTCTCGCTCGATCGCCTCGAACAGTGCCTTGAAGTTGCCTTTGCCAAAGCTGCGGCTTCCCTTGCGTTGGATAATCTCGTAGAACAGCGTCGGCCGGTCTTCCACCGGCCGCGTGAAGATCTGCAGCATGTAGCCCTCGTCGTCGCGATCGGCAAGGATGCCGAGCTCTTCCAGGACCTCAATCGGCTCATCGATCTTGCCCACGCGGTTCTGCAACTCGGTGTAGTAGTTGTGGGGAACGCGGAGGAACTCGATGCCCTGTTCGCGCAGCTTGTTCACCGTGTGCACGATGTCGTCAGTGGCCAGGGCAATGTGCTGCACGCCCGGCCCGGGATAAAAATCAAGATACTCTTCGACTTGTGACTTTTTTTTGCCTTCTGCCGGCTCGTTGATGGGGAACTTCACGCGACCGTTGCCGTTGGCCATCACCTTTGACATCAGCGCGGAATACTCGGTGGAAATGTCCTTGTCATCGAAGTGTTGATAAAGCGAAAACCCCATAACGTTGGCATAGAAATCGACCCACTGATTCATTTCATGCCAGCCCACGTTACCAACCATGTGGTCGATGTGGAGAAGGCCGACCGGGCGGGCAATCGGGTCGTGATCGACGGAGCGGAAGCCCGGGAGAAACGGCCCGATGTAGCCGCTGCGCTCGACAAAAGTGTGAATTGTGTCTCCATAGGTGCGAATGCTGGCCAGCACGGCAGTCCCGTGCTCGTCGGAGACGATATGCGGCTCCTCCACACTGACTGCGCCGCGGCTCGTGGTTTCATACCATGCCTGGCGCGCATCATCAACCCAAAGTGCGACGACGCGAACTGCGTCTCCGTGAAGATGAATGTGCTGGGCAATGGGGTGCTGGCTGCGTAGAGGCGTTGTGAGGACAAATCGAATCTTTCCCTGACGCACCACGTACGAGGCCCGATCCCGCTGACCGGTTTCAGGACCCGCGTAGGCAACAAGCCGCATTCCAAAAGCGGCCCGATAAAAATACGCCGCCTGGCGCGCGTTGCCCACGTAAAACTCCACGTGGTCGGTTCCATTGAGGGGAAGAAAATCCGCGCCGGCAAGAGGCGCGGTTGCGGGCAAAGTCATAACCTGCCCGGAGGCCGAACGGGGGAATGCGTTCATAGCCACCTTCTTGTCAACAAAGCGTGTCAAAGGCGTACGCCCGCACGCTTGGACCTTCACAAGCATAGGTCCGGCAAGAAACACAGAAAATGGCGATTGAATTAAAGAAAGGCTGGCTCTGCTTAACAGGATTAAGCATAATAAGGTAGTTACTTAAGGATTGCAGGCACATGCCACATCGCACCGTTCCCAATACCTTCGCGCTGGATGCCGTGGCATGGAAGATCCTCGATGCCCTGCAAAAAAATGCTCGCCAGTCTTTTGCAGAGATTGGCAGGCAGGTTGGCCTCTCAACACCGGCAGTCGCCGAGCGCGTCCATCGGCTTGAAGATGCAGGCGTCATCACCGGCTACCATGTCGCGCTCGACATCGCCAAGCTTGGCCTGCCGATCCGCGTTCTCTTGCGCCTCACCATCCATGGCGGCGATTTGCAGGTCAGCCGCTCAGTGGCAGCTATCAAGGAGCTGAACGAGATTTGCAGATGCTATCGGATCACCGGTGACGAATCCTTTGTCATCGAGGCCAATGTCGTCTCCATCCGGCATTTGGAAGTCCTCATTGACAAGCTGTCGACGTTCGGGGCCACATCGACCTCGACGGTCTTATCGTCGCCGGTGCAGCGGCGGGAATATCACGCCAAGCAGATCGAGGCATTCGAGAAATATCTTTAGAGACGGCTCGCCTCGCACGAATTTGAGTTCGCTCCGGCCGACGAAGCCTCAAAGTCTGTGAGGAAGCTCTGCGAGCGGCTGCTCCATGCAATGGTGGTGGACGCGGAAGGAATCGAACTTGAGCCGTTTTCAAGGCGTGAGGAGCGCAAGCGACGGGAGCCTTGAGGCGAAATCCTGAGTTCGCTCCGGCGGACGAAGGACCTCGAAGCCTCAAAGTCTGTGAGGAAGCTCTGCGAGCGGCTAGCGAGCGGCTGCTCCATGCAATGGTGGTGGACGCGGAAGGAATCGAACTTGAGCCGTTTTCAAGGCGTGAGGAGCGCAAGCGACGGGAGCCTTGAGGCGAAATCCTGAGTTCGCTCCGGCGGACGAAGGACCTCGAAGCCTCAGTCTGTGAGGAAGGACTTGCGAGCGCCTAGCGAGCGGCTGCTCCATGCAATGGTGGTGGACGCGGAAGGAATCGAACTTGAGCCGTTTTCAAGGCGTGAGGAGCGCAAGCGACGGGAGCCTTGAGGCGAAATCCTGAGTTCGCTCCGGCGGACGAAGGACCTCGAAGCCTCAGTCTGTGAGGAAGGACTTGCGAGCGCCTAGCGAGCGGCTGCTCCATGCAATGGTGGTGGACGCGGAAGGAATCGAACCTTCAACCTGTCGGTTAAGAGCCGAATGCTCTGCCAGTTGAGCTACGCGTCCAGAGGGGTTCAAAAAAGCCGCGCCATCGGCGTTCCTGCGTGGCTTCCGGCGGAGGTGAAAAGCGCTTCCGCACCTCAAAAAATATACCACAGAAACGGCGCGCTTCCCAACCGCCGCCGAGCGAATTCTCGCAGGGTAAATCAGCTTTTCAGCGCCACGCGGATGTGCAAATCCTTCAACTGTTGTTCTGTCACAGCCGTTGGCGCTTCCGCCATCAAATCAATGGCCTTCGCCGTCTTGGGGAATGTAATCACCTCGCGCAGGTTGGTCGCGCCGGCCAGCAGCATCACGATCCGATCGAGGCCCAGCGCAATACCGCCGTGCGGAGGCGTTCCGTACTCGAGCGCGTCAAGGAAGAAACCGAATCTTGCCTTCGCTTCCTCCTCGCTGATGCCGAGTGAGGCAAAAATCTGCTGCTGCACATCTTTGCGGTGAATCCGAATCGACCCCGAGCCAAGCTCGAGGCCGTTCATGGCCAGGTCATAGCAATTCGCCCGGACGCTTGCCGGATCGCTCTTGAGGTTTGCCATGTCGGCCTCAATGGGCGCGGTGAACGGATGGTGTGCGGGCATCCACTTCGCCGACGCAAGATCGTATTCGAACATCGGGAAATCAGTGAGCCACATCGGATTGAAGGCCTTGCTGCCGTCAACCAGCCCACTCTCAGCGGTCCGCGCCGCCGCGCTTTGAACCACTTCATCGGTCACGCGAAATGCGCCGTGGCGATCGGCATACTTCTTCGCCAGTTCGGCGCGGAAGTTGCCGGCTGCCGCGTACACGTTGATCTCGCGCTCGCTCAGCCGCCCGGGAAACTTGGTGTCGCTGGCCTTGATGTGGTGCGCCGGATCACCCGCGACCACGATCACAAAGTCCGCGTCCGCCGCGCCAGCCAGCTCGCGCACTTTCGTGGCGGCCTCGGGAAAGCTCTTCGCCAGCCGCTTGAAATCGTCGATGAACTTCGCGCCCTTCTTCTGGTCGAATAGCGGATGATTATCTTCGCGTTCCTTGCGGCTCAACTCGCCCACGCTCGGGATGCGCAGCGCAACCACAGGCAACGCGGGATCGATTTGCAGCGTAGCCAGAGCTTCGTCTGTAAACGCCGGCCGTACGTCGGTCAGCCCCGGCAGCCGCAGGTCAGGCTTGTCGGTTCCGTACTGCCGCATGGACTCGTCGTAGGTGATGCGCGGGAAGGGAATCGGCAGATCGATTCCCGCCGCCGCGAATCCCGCCTTCATAAACTGTTCCACCACGCCGAAGACCGAATCCTGTTGCGGGAAGCTCATCTCGAGGTCGACTTGCGTGAACTCAAGTTGGCGATCGGCGCGGAGATCCTCGTCGCGGAAGCAGCGGGCAATTTGGAAGTACCGGTCGAAACCCGAGATCATCAGAATCTGCTTGAAGATCTGCGGCGATTGCGGCAACGCATAGAACTCGCCCGGATGCACCCGGCTGGGCACCAGGAAATCGCGCGCGCCTTCGGGCGTCGATTTCGTCAGGATCGGGGTTTCGATCTCCAGAAACCCCTGCTTGCTCAGGCTCTCGCGAATGGCCAGCGTAATCTCGTGCCGCAGCTTGAAGTTGTGCTGCATCTCCGCCCGCCGCAGATCGATGTAACGGTATTTCAGCCGTACTTCCTCGTTCTGAATCGCCTCTTCGGAGGGTGAAAACGGCGCCAGCTTCGTGTCGTTCAGCACGCGCAGTTCCGTCGCCTCGATCTCGATCTCTCCCGTGGGCATTTTCGGGTTGATGGCGTCTTGCGAGCGCAGCCGCACCTTGCCTACCGCGGCTACGACGTATTCCGGGCGCACCTGCTCGCCCTTGATGTGGCCCTCAGGCGTGAGGTCCTTATCCAGCACCACCTGCGCGATGCCGGAGCGGTCGCGGACATCGAGGAAAATGAGGCTGCCGTGGTCGCGCCGGCGATTGACCCAGCCCATCAGCACCACTTGCTTGCCCGCATCGGCGGCGCGCAAATCGCCGCACATGTGGGTCCGTTCGAGATTGCCTAGAAAGTCGAGCACAGTATCCGATCCTTTATCCCTGAAGAGCTGTCATCCTGAGCGAAGGTCACTCGCCGCGGCGAGCGACCGAAGTCGAGGGATCTGTTTTTTCCAGTTGTTGTGCGCGCAATTTCATTGCGCGAGCATCGCAGCCAACTCGCTGCGCGCCACTTTGCTCTGCGCGCCACTCGAGAAGTCCTTCACCGTCAGGATACCGGATTTGTGCTCATCTTCGCCCAGGATCACGATGCGGCGGGCAACCTTGTCCGCGGCCTCAAAGGACTTCTTCAATCGGAAGCTGCCATCGCCGAGTTCCACGCGCAGCCCCTTCGCGCGCAGCTCGCGCGCCAAAACAAGTGCCGCAGCGTTGAGGCTTTCGCCCAGCGGCGCAATGTACGCGTCGACTTTGCCCGCGGGCACTGCGGCGCCCGCGGCGTCCTGTGATTGGAGAGTCAGCACCAGCCGGTCGAGGCCGATCGCGAAGCCGATGCCCGGCGCTTTCGGTCCGCCGATCGCCTCACTCAACCCGTCATAGCGACCGCCGCCGAGCAACGCGTTTTGCGCGCCCAGGCCGCCGTGCGTAAACTCAAATGTCGTCCGCGTGTAATAGTCGAGGCCGCGTACCAGGCGGTGATTCAGCTTGTACGGCACACTCGCCGCATCGAGTGCCGCAAGCACGGCCGCAAAATGAGCCTTTGAATCCTCGCCGAGCGAATCGCCAATCTTCGGCAGCGCCTCAATGATCGGCTGATCCTCGGGTACCTTGCAGTCAAGCACGCGCAGCGGATTCGTGACGGCGCGCCGCTGACAATCGCCGCACATTTTTGGCGCCACATCCACCAAAGCAGCACGCAGCAAGTCGTTGTACTTCGCGCGATCCGCGGCCGAGCCCACTGAATTCAGTTCCAGCGTCCAGCCCGTGATTCCCAACTCTTCGAGCAGCGTCGCCAGCATCTCCAGCACTTCCGCGTCGCGCAGCGGGCTCTCGCTGCCCGACGAAGGCGGCCCAATGACCTCCGCGCCAATCTGCCAGAACTGCCGGTAGCGGCCTTTCTGCGGTCGTTCGCGGCGGAATTGCGGCCCAATGTAATAGAGCTTCTGCAGCTGCCCGCTCTCGCCCAGTCCGTGCTCGATATAGGCGCGCACCACTCCTGCTGTGTTCTCCGGCCGCAGCGTCAGCGACTGCGTCTTCTCCGACTGCGCGCGCGCCCGATCTTCCCACGTGTACATTTCCTTGGAAACAATGTCGGTCTCCTCGCCCACGCTGCGCGCGAACAGGGCCGTGTCTTCGAAGATTGGCGTGCGAATCTCCCCGAAGTTGTAGCGGGCAAAAACCGCGCGCGCCGTAGCCTCGATGCGATTCCACAGCTCCGTCTCCGGCGGCAGCAGATCGCGCGTCCCGCGCACAGCTTTCAGGGTGGCCATAACCTATCTAGTCTAAATGGGCGGAATCACAGCTTCGCCGTCATCGATTTGAGCCTTGGCATCATCGATTGCGTGAAGCCCGCTACCCCACCACCCCGTCCGCAATCCTCAACCACCACGCCGACGCGCTGGCATAGGTGTGAACCACAAACATCTGGCAGATGATCAACAACGGCAGCGACACCATGTACACCTTGTGAATGCGGCGATTCACGACGAGATCGCGCACCACGCCAAGCAGAATCACTCCGTCGAGGCACCAGAAGTAGAGGTTGTGATTGAAGACGTAGTCAATGCGTCCAAACGCCGCGTCGAGCAGGCAGCAGGTGGCAATGAAGATCAGCCGGCGATGAAACTCGGGTTTTTTCCGCCACAAAACCGCCAGCCCGAAGAGCGTCGCAAACGCAACCATGTCGTACCAGGGAACGATCAGAAACGCGTCGACGCCCTTCTCGTGAAGAGTATGCATATCGAATCGGTCCATCACGATCGAAGTGGCAATGCCCAACACCACCATTGCCGTTCCCAGTGCAGCGCCGAACCATCCGAAAAACCGGTGCCATTTCACGTTGTGCGTGCGCACCAGCATCGACTGAAAGATAAAGAACAGCACCCACGTCGAAAACGCGCCGCCGTGAAACCAAAGGATCAACGGTCGCGGCACCGCTGCATGGAAAAGATTCTGGTCAACCGTATGGCTGAATCCCCACACCACGATCGCCGCCACCAATAGCGACATCGCGAAATAGAAATACTTGTCCACGAATCCACCGCGCCCTGCGAAATGAACTTCTGGACGCACGCCCGCGCTTTGCGAAACGGTTGCCATCGTCGGAACCTCGCTTTCAGATTCTTAGGTAGGTCCGGGCCGCACGCATTGCGCCCGCGGGGAAGTAGCGCAAGGCTAGCACAGACCGGTTTTCATCCTCAACGGAAAAGCGCCCGCCCTCACAACCACGCCACCTTACATCCTCGTGATCCGCCCGATTACCCCGCGCAACTGAGGCTCAGGGATGCGGGCCGCACTTATGGCAGCTAAGTGCAAGTAAATAGGGTTTTAGCCGTCGTAATTACCTCAAAGAAGGTACAAAGGTAATCCATTATTAGGAACCAAAGATACGAATACGACTATCGTTGTATTACCCATGTCTTTTCATTTATGCACAAAGGTAATTATGAGACGATAAGTCGCTGCCCTCGATTTGGGCCCGGAATCTGCGCTGTTACTCTCGCTTCCGCTGGCCACAAATTGGCAGCGCCCCCATTGCCGGCCACGCTTGTTTCAGCCGTTTTTTGTGAGCCGCTTAGAGCATTCCGGGTGAGGGAGAAGGACCTGAACGGAGCCGTTTATGCAGCGCGCTATTAGCCATCCAAAGACCGAATCCTTCGAGACTGAATTCATCGATCGCGATATTTGTTGCCGAGCAGCCCTTGGTGAGCAACGCGGCCATTTTCCGGCCCGCACTTTGCTCCGTCGGCCCTTGCCAGGCCGCGCCATCGTCCTCGCCGCATCGCTTCTGCTTTCATTCACGGTCGCGCACGCGCAATTCGGCGCGCAGCCTGTTGGGGCAATCACTGGCAATCAAGGCGTCACCGTAACGGCGTCCACGGCGGGAACAGTCACGAGCGTCGAGATTCTCACGCTCGGCGCGCCCTCGGGAGATTTTGCAGCAGGCACAGGCGCAGCCACCTGTGCATCGGCCAACCTGGCGCAGGGAGCCACTTGCACGGCATCCGTCACGTTCACTCCGTCGGTTCCGGGGTTGCGGCTCGGGGCGGTCGTTCTCGTCGGGAACCCCACAGTCGGCACGGGCCCATCGGTCCTGGGCACTGCCTATCTTTCCGGTACGGGAACCGGAGGCTTGGGAGTGCTCGTCAGCGGCAACCTGTTGCCGGTGGCCGGGCAGGCTCGGTCTCTATACATCGGTGGGCGATGGCGGCCCGGCGACGGCCGCCGAGCTCTACCTTCCCAGCGGCATCACCGTGGACGGGGCGGGAAATCTCTATATCGCCGACAGTCTGCACAATCGCATCCGCATGGTGTGCGCCAGCGCCACGAGCGCCACCATCCAGGGCACCAGCTGCGGCGGAGCAGGAATCATCTCGACCATCGCCGGCAGCGGCAATCCCTCCTACGCCGGAGACGGCGGACCGGCGGCAAGTGCTACGCTCAGCGGACCCAGTGACGTCGCTCTCGACGGCGCGGGAAACCTCTACATCGCCGACGCCGGTAACAACGTCATCCGCATGATCAGCGCGGCCACCGGCGTCATCACTACCGTCGCGGGCAACAACAAAGGCACGGTTTGCGGCTCCGCCGGCAACGCGGTCGGTGACGGCTGTCCGGCCACGCAGGCGACGCTCAACCAGCCCCAGGGTGTGACCCTCGACGCCGGCGCGAATCTTTACATCGCCGACACCAGCAACCATCGCATTCGCGAAGTGAATGCGGCCACGGGCAACATCGCGACCATCGCGGGCAATGGCTTCACCAACGGCAATGGCACGGGCGGCTACAACGGCGACGGAATCGCCGCTACCAGCGCCGAGCTCAACTTTCCCTACGCAGTGGCCTTCGATGCCTCCGGCAACATGTACATTCCGGACTCCGCCAACCAGCGCGTCCGCGAGGTGATGGCGGTGGGCGGTGTCATTACGCCCGCCAGCACCGTCTCCACGTTCGCCGGTACCGGAAACGCAGGCGCCACGGCGTGTACGGCGACCCCGGTTGCGGCAAATCAGGCTGACGTATGGTCGCCCTCGGGCGTCGCAGTCGATGCCGCCGGCAATGTCTACATCGCCGAGACGCAGAACGCGGCTGTTCGCAAAATAAGCGCAGCGACGGGGCTTATCTCTACCGTCGAGCAGAGTGGCTGCGGCAACTATTATGCCGATGGTCAATTTCAGCCTGTGCAGCTTTACGGCCCGGTCGGTCTCTATCTCGATGGAGTCGGCGACCTCTATGTTGCCGACACACTCAACATGGTGGTACGCGAGATGCAGGGCAACTTTGTCGCGCTCGATTACACCACGCCGATTCGTCAGGGCAGCACGTCCGCAACCCAGGACGAAATCGTTGAAAACGACGGCAACGCGGCGCTCGATCTGACCGCAATCACTCCTCAACTGAACGCCGCCATCGATCCAACCGTCGCAAACTCCTGCACCGATCCTTCATCCCTGGCCGTAAATGCGGATTGCACCGTCGGTGCGGTCTTTGCGCCGGCTGCCACTCCCACGTTGACCAACAATCAAACCGAAACGCCCAACATCGACGTCTACGAGGATTCACAGCCCAGTATTGTCGCAGCCAACTCGCCACTCGACATTCAATTGGTCGGGACCGCCGAGCCCGTGAACTCCACCACCACGACCCTGGCCTCCAACCCCAATCCCTCCGGATTCGGTCAGAGCGTCACCTTCACGGTTACAGTCGTCACGGGCGCCGGAACCGGCAATCTCACCGGGACCGTCAGCATTGCCGACACCTTTGGCGGCAACACAACAACATTGGCCACCGGGCTTGCCGTCGACACGTCGGGCGTCGCCACCTTTTCCACTTCAACGCTTGCAGTCGGCCTCCACTCCGTCGTTGCCACCTACAGTGGCGACACCATGCACTTCACCAGCACTTCGGCCCCGGCTCTCATCCAGACCGTTCTTGAAGGCACGGCGACCAACCTGACCTCGACCGCGAATCCCTCCGCTGTCGGCCAGAACGTTACTTTCACGGCTACGGTGACCATCTCCGGCGGTGGAGGCGTCACTCCGGACGGCACTGTCAGCTTCATGGACGGAACCACGCTGCTCAGCACGCAAAACCTCAGTGCCGGCGGCGTGGCGATGTTTGCGACTTCAACGCTGACAGCCGGCGTTCATCAGATCACCGCCGTCTATAACGGCGACGCCGCCAAACAGATTCAGGGCAGCACTTCAACAGTCCTCAATCAGGATGTTCAGGCGCCAACCACAGCGACTGTGGCTTCCAGCCTCAACCCGTCGTTCTACGGCAACTCGGTCACGTTCACCGCGACTATTCCTCCAAGCGGCACCACGGCGCCCACTGGAACGGTAAGTTTTCTCGATGGCGGCGCGCAGATCGGCACGGGAACGCTCAGCGGCAATCCAGGCATCGCAACCTTTACCACCGCGACTCTCAACATGGGCACGCACAGCATCACGGTGTCGTATCCGGGCGACTCGTATAACGGGCCAAGCGTCTCTTTGCCGTTGAGCCAGGTTGTCAAGCAGGCGCAAACCGCAACCACGGTCACAGCAGCGCCCAGTCCCGGAATTGCCGGCGGACCGGAAACGATCACGGCAACCGTAACGGTGACCGCGGGTTCAGGCACGCCCACAGGCACCGTGACGTTCACCTCCGGAACCACGCAATTGGGCAGCGCGCCGCTCACCAACGGCGGGACGGCGACGATCACCCCGGCGCTGGCGCAAGGGAGCTACCAGATCGTGGCCACCTACAGCGGCGATGCCAATAACCAGGGCAGCGCTTCAACGCCATTGTCCCTAAGCGTGGTGCAGGCAACCACGCAGACCGCCCTCGCTGTCGCGCCCAACCCGGCGCTGGTGCTGGCGCCCATCACCTTCACCGCAACCGTAACGGGAAATGGCGCCACGCCCACCGGCAGCGTGAACTTCCTCGCCAACGGCAATAGCATCGGCTCGGGGACGTTGAACCCCGCTGGAATCGCGACCTTCACCACCGCAACATTGGCAGCCGGCAACTACGTCATCACTGCAACCTACACCGGCGACGCCAATGACGCTGTCAGCACATCGCTGTCCGTGTCGCTCACGGTCTCGCTGGCCACCACTGCCACCGCCATTACCGTCGCGCCCAATCCGGCGCTGGTCGGGGCAGCCGTCACCATCACCGCAAAAGTCACCGGCAATGGCGGAACCCCCACCGGCATCGTGAACTTTCTCGCCAACGGCAACACGCTGGCCTCTGCAAACCTGGCAGCGGGCACGGCCACCTTCACCACCTCCACGTTGGCTCCCGGAACCTACTCGATCACCGCGAGCTATCAGGGCGACCCGGCTGATGCGCCCAGCACCTCGACGGCCATCAGCGAAACCGTCGGCCTCATTCCAACCACCACCAGTCTCGGCTTCTCCACCACCGCGGGCGCCACTCCGCAGGTCATCCTCGTCTCGACGGTTTTGAATAGCGCCACCGGGGTCCCGCCCACCGGCACCGTTACTTTCATGAGCGGCACCACGCAGCTCGGATCAGCCACCCTGGATGCAAACGGTGTCGCAACACTCACGCCGAACCTCACCGGCGGCGTGAATTACAACATCATCGCCAACTACAGCGGAGACACGGACCATAGCCCTTCTTCCTCGCCGGCCATCCAGGTTTCCGGCACACCGACTCAGTTCACCTTGGCCGTGAGTCCCGCAAGTGTGACCATGGCAACCTCCCAGAACGCCTCGGTGACCGTTAACCTGACCTCCAACGGCGCGTTTACTGACACGATTGGACTCGGCTGCGCTTCGCTTCCTGCGGGAGTCTTCTGTCACTTCTCCAACCCCAGCGTGAAGCTGACAGCTGGCGCCCTCGCCAGCGTCCAGCTCACAATCGACACCAACAATCCACTGGGCGGAGGAAGTTCAGCCATGAACCGTCCTCCATTGGGCTCAAAGGTTTCTCTGGCCGGCTTGTTCCTGCCCCTCAGCGTTCTCTTCGGATTCGTTTTCTGGCGCCTGCGCAAGCGCAGCGCCGGTATTCTCACTGCGGCCATGATTCTTGTGCTCTCTGCGGGCGCGCTCCTTGCCACCGGCTGCAGCAGTTACTCCGTGAACACGGCCACGCCCGGCAATTATGTGATTCAGGTAACCGGAACAGGCGCAACCACCGATGTCCAGCAGTACCAGAACGTTTCGCTTACGATTACAAAGTAGATCCGGGGCGGTTGTCGCCGGGCCCTCGGGAGAAAAATGAACTCCTTGCTTGATTTGAATTCTTTGCGGAGCGGAAAGCCGAGTTTGCGGGCCCGGAACGGCAAGTCGTTTTACGAGGTTTGCCTGGCCGCGTTTCTCGCGCTGGCGATCTTCGGCGCCGGACCGCGCGTTGCCCAGGCTCAGGTTCAGTCTGCCGGCGACCAGGGCGGCCTCATCCTGTCGGCTGGCGCCATGGGCTCCGGATATTACCTTCAGTACGGTCAGCGAAAGGTGGCGGGCATAACCGCATTTGTCGATGCCGACACCAAGCGCCGCTTCGGCGTAGAGGCGGAGGCTCGCTGGCTGGAGTACTTTCAGACAGCGAATGTCCACGCCGAAACCTATTCCATCGGCGGCCGGTACCACTTCGACACCGGCCGATTTGCGCCCTACGCCAAGGGTCTTGTCGGCTTTGGCGACTTCAACTTCCCGTACAACTATGCTTATGGCCGCTATCTGGTCGTAACGGCAGGTGGTGGGCTGGACTTCCATTGGACGCGTAGAGTCACCCTCCGCGCCGTCGACTTCGAGTATCAGGACTGGCCCAACTTCACCTTCGGCAACATGAACTCGTTCGGCGTGAACGCGGGCCTTCGGGTCCGAATCTTCTAGAGCGTGCCTCAAGGATCCGCTTTGTAACAAGGGCACGGCTCTACAGCTTGGTGAAGAACTCGCCTCGGTCGCTGTTTTGAAAGGGCACGAGTTTCACTCGTGCCACTAAAGTCCGAAGAATGGTCGAGGGCTTCAGCCCCCGAGGTAGGATTTTGCGGAATCCGGCCAACGGCGTCGACTTTTTTACCAAGCTGTTTACTCGGGCCGAAAACGCGCAAGGAGTCTTGTAACAAGGGCACGGCCGGGTCACCCACCCAGCGGGTGGGTCGCGGGCCGACCAGGTCGGGAAAAAGCCGGGTTTTAACCCCTGAGGTTTGCAACCCGGCCGTACACGCCAACTCCTGAAAGAAGATCGAACGCTGCGCCCTGCGCTAAGCGAAGCTGGCAGAGCCATGTCCGTCGTACCGCATTGGGATAATCTCCATGCCGCCAGCGTCCGAAACGTGACTCGTGTCACCGTCTCGGACAAGATTCTGCCGATACCTTCTAAAGAAGGGCGCCAAACAGAGCGCGCCCGCGATCGAGGAGCAACGTTCCCATGGCTTATGTCGTCACCGATGCCTGCACCAAGGATTTTGTTTGCGTGGCCGAGTGCGCTACCGCCGCCATAGCGCCCGCCCAGAATGACCCCGCGGCCGCAACGGTCACCCAGGTCTATATCAATCCTGATGAGTGCATCGACTGCGGCAACTGCGCTTCAATCTGCGCGCAGAACGCCATCTTCTCGCTCGATGAGCTGCCGGCCGACAAGGCGGATTTCGCCGAGAAGAACCGCAGCTACTTCAACTAAACAAAATTGTCGCCCAGGTTCGCCGGCATGCCTTGAAGTTTACTCGCAGATCTTTCAGTTCTGCGCCGGCGCGGGCGGCTGCGCATTTTCAGATGCGGGAGCCTGCGCAACTCGCGCGGCCGGCTCTGTCCCCGCCATCAGTGTCACCGGCAGTGTCAGCGTCTCCGCGTTCGCCGGGTCGTCGCGCAATTTCAAATAAAGGACGCCCTTCGTTGGGTGGGGAACAACCAGCTCCGTCCCGGTAAACTCCGGTGGAACCGTCACAGGGCTGTCGAATGTCGCCGTGGCTGAAATCGACGTTGCCAGAAAAAGATCGGTTCCGCTCAGGATGCACGGCTTGGCCAACGCTCGCGGGCAGCGCAGCTGTTTGAAACCCGGGACGCGCACAAGCGTCCCCAGCGGAACCCAGTCGCCGGTCGCGCCGCCTGCGGAGATGGGCCGCACGCGTACCGGTCCGAAGGCTGAGGAACCGAAGCGCGCCAGCGGTTCCAGCGTGGCCTCTGCCGTATGCGCATCTTCGAGCATCAGGCTGCCGTCACTCAATGCGAGCGTCGTGTGAAAGCTCGAGTCGGCGGCCGCCACTTCGATCTTTTCATCGCGGGGAAAGTCAGCCGGAACGTCGGACTTGAGGAAGAAGACCAGGCGGCCATCCACCGGCAAGTCAGAAGGGCTGCTCATTTCCACGGGCAACGGCGCGGTGCCATCCTCTTGAATACCCTCGTTGAGCAGGGTCACCTTCGGGCGCGGCTGATCGATGGTCACCGGCGCCTTCAGCGTGCGGCCGTCCTTCAAATCCACCAGGGCGACGTACTCCTTGCCGGCCTGCAGGCTGTCTGTCGATCCGGCGCTGTCCATTTGCAACTGATCGAGGTTCTCCACGCGGTCCAATTTCGAAGGCGTGAACGTTACGTCTCCCACACGGGCCTGTGCCACCTCATCGAGCCGCGTCCCTTTCAGCAGCGCAATCTTGTCTCCGGAATTCAGGCTCAAGCCATAGAGGGATGCGGCTGCAGCGTAGGCCACCATCTTCAAGCGGTCCGGTTTGGCCATTCCGTACTCGTTGATTTCCAGGTTTACGGGTCCCGGCTCTGCCTCTTTGAGCGGGAGCGTGACCTCCAGTTCGCTGGGCTTGGGCGATTTCCATGCGAGCGTGAGGGGCGAGGCTTCATCGATCTGTGCCATCACTTTCTCCACGCAGTCTGAAGTCAGGCCATCGAGCACGACGGTATCGTCGCGGCCCACCACCAGGGCAGATCGGTCGGTCGCGTCCACGCTCCACTCACCGGGCCGTGCGGTCACCAGTCGATATTGCGGTCCAACCCAGTCGTCGAATCCCCACTTGCCGCGAACAGTGGCCGTGAAATCTCCTCCGGGCAGCGCTGGAATTTTTTCTGCCGGAACCAGCCCGCCCTTGTCCGCGTCGACTTCCAGGGGAAGGTCAACTGCTTTCCCCGATCCATCTGCGGGTTCCAGGTGCAAAACCAGGTTGTGGGCCAGGTCAGTGGCGAAAAACAAGGGTGCTCCCGCGGCGGGCAGCACCAATCCCGGCTTCATCGCGCAGAAGTGATCGTCGGGATTCACGGGATGAAGCGGTTCCGGCCGAGCCTGTCCCGACAGGAGGCAGCGCGATCACCACAACCGACATCGGATTGCGGAATGAAGGCGGCATGTTCAGCCGCAGGTTCAGGCTGTCGGCGGTCGGCAAGGCCAGCGCCGGAATGTATTGGAAGTGCGCGGTGTGCAATGACGAAAGTATCTTCGCCATATCCACCACCGCGCCCACGTAGGGGCTGTATAGGCCGCCGCCGGCCAGGGTCGAGGAGCTGATTTGGTTCATCAGGTCCTGCGTGCTTCCGTTTACAAGCTGGTTTACCAGCGATTGGGCGTTGGCGTCGTCCAGCACCAATCCCTCAGAGCTCTGCGAAAGGCACGAAGCCTGTTCTTCAGCGGGTTTCTCAAAGCAGCTCTCGTTAATCTTGATGCCCAGGCTGCGCGCCGCCATCTCGGTGCGCGTCTTCAACTCCTGGGGATCGAACTGGCTGCTCACCTTCACATCGTCCAGATAGGCCTCCAGCCGCATGCGCTCCCAGCTGGCGGCGTGCAGATCCTGGGCGGCGCGCACAAACGAGCCGGGCCGGCCGCGAACCGCGCTGCGCAACGTGTTAAAGTCGCCGCCGGTCTCCGGCGCAAGAAACAACAACGCCTGCTGTGCCCCTTCTGGAACCGTGACGAAAACCCCTTCGTCGCGAGCTTCCCGCGTCCACGTTTCCACGCGCGTAAACCAGTCCGGAGGCGGGGGATTGGTGGAACCGCGCAGAAACGCCACAACCAGCACAAAATTCGTAGCCTGGCTTTCGGGCAGGTCCGGATGAACCCATAACCGGTCTCCGGGCATTAGGTTGGGCACTTGCGAGATCGGGAGCGTCACGTTCCCGCGCTTGACGTGAATATCTACTTTCGGCCCTGACAGATCGAATGGCTGGGCATCGGCGACGAGGGAGGTTCCAAAGCAAATACAACAAAGCAGCTGCAAACAGCGACGCATGTACTCTATTTTACGAATCGCAGCGCCTGATGGTAGCAAAGCGTCGGTGCAGCGCCGTTTGGAAAGTGTGTTCAGGGGGGGAGTCATCCGCGACTTCCCGGGCCAAGTGCCTTGTTTCCGGATAGATTCCTCCCGCAATATCCACGGTAAATAAATGTTGTCAGGTCGCAGGAGCGTGCCTATGATGGAACATTAATCGTATCGTCTAGGTTTTCCCGTAGGTCTGTTTTCCCTCTCGACTGGTTAGGTGCAGACGCAATCACATCCAGCCGTAACCGCAATCATCGTGAATTCCTATGCTTCTGAGTTGAGAAATTGGAGCCCGTTTCCTTGCTCCATAGGCGTTTTGGGACTCTTAAATCGATCGCTGCTGTTCGATGCGCGCGGCGCAGCTCCGAGCCGTTTAGGCAAACCGGCCGGTGAATGTGCTGGCTCCGCGGACGCGGGCAGCTGTATAGGGAGAAGAAGATGAAGGCGATGAGATCTGCGCAAAACACCGCGGAGAATGGCAATCTGTCGATCCCCGCTGCGGAAGAGATTATTGAGGACGCACTAAACGAGCTGGCCTATTCGCAGGATCCGGGCCTGGTGCGGGCGCTTCGCTTTCTGGCCCCTCCCGGGTACCAGGCCATCGTCGAGCTATGCAGCGAGAACGGGCGCAGCAAGCGCCGCAATGCTTCGGCCGACACCTGGTCCCCCGAGGACGACGAAGTACGCATCTACTTTGAGCGCATCGACGGAGAAGATCCCGCTCCGCGCCTGGCCCACGTGTCCCGCGCCGGCCGCGCCGCCGAGGAAGAGGGCGAAGTGGAAGAGGCATCGCCCGCCGATCTGGATGCCCGCGTCAAAGAGCTCTGCGCCGCGCTGGCTGAGGCCGAACGCGGTGGCCACGCATTTATCGCGCTCAAGTGGTTCCGCGATTCCTTTCTCCCGCGCAAAGCCTTCCGCTGGAACCAGCATCCAGAAACCCGTCAAACCGTGTTGGCCGAAGCCATCCAGCGTGGCGTCGTGATTACCAGCAAGATCGCCAACCCCAAGACTCCGGCATATCCCACCACGACCATTCGCCTTAACCGCGCCGAGGCCGGCATTCCCGAGGAAGCGCAGCGCTTCCATCCGGTTGAGATGCAGGGTGAGCCCGTGGGCGTCGCCATCGATGAGGATCGAGGGAACTAGTGATTTTCTACTTCCTTGAAGCGACGGCTTTCGCCAAGCTGTTTGTGCGCGAACCTGGCACCGACGCGCTGATCCGTCTGCTTGAGACTGTTGAAGACAACCGCAAGCTGATCTCCGCCGCATCGCCCCTTGAGGTCTACGCGGCCATCCGCAAGCGCGAGCGCTCCGGGCAAATCGCCCCTGAAGCCGCGGCCACGGCGCTTGAGATGCTGCGCATTGAAGCCGGGCGAATGGTGCAGCAGCCTTTGAATCCGGGCGTGCTCGAATCGGCGCGCCAGCTTCTCGACCGCACTTCGCTCCGTTGGCCCGAAGCTTTGCAACTCGGCTCTGCGCTTACCGCCCGCGATATGTTTCCCGGCACCGAAATCACTTTCGTTGCTTCCTCGGCGGCCTTGCTCGATGCGGCAAGAGCGGAGGGCTTTGAAGCACTGGATCCGTCCAGCATCGCTCCGTCGAGTCCGCCCCCAGCAGGCGTCGATACTGCGATGGAAGCCGCGCAAGAATCCCAGTAGGCCAACCGCGCAACCGTGGCCCGCTTCATACCTCTTGGCGCACAGCGAGTCTAATTCCCAGCGCGCAACCTGAGTTCATGACGCTTCCCCCGCTTCGCATCCTCATTTCCCGGGTTCTGTTTCTTATCCTCGCCGCGCTGGCTGGGTCTTCGCCGCTCGCACTGGCGCAAGGCCTCCGCTCTCCTGATTCCGCACGGCCGTCGCCGATAGGCCGATGGAAGACCGTAGACGACGCAACCGGCAAGGTAACTGGCATCATCCAAATCCGCGAAGAGAATGGAAAGCTCTACGGAACCATCGAGCAGCTCTTTGACCCGCCGGTTCCGCATCCCACTTGCTACCTCTGCAGCGGGGAGTTGAAAGACCGTCCTCTCGTGGGCCTCCAAATCATGTCGGGATTTGTGCAGGAAGGCGGCCGGTGGTCCGGTGGACAGATCCTCGATCCTGAAACCGGCAAAGTCTATAGCGCCTCGCTCGCGCTTGAAGACGGCGGCAAAAAACTGCGCCTGCACGGTTACTTCCTCATCCCCCTGCTTGGCCGAACCGAGCATTGGCTCCGCGACGAATGAAAGCAGCTTCAAGTGTCCTGAAGTTCCGAGCAATAAATCACCAGTCATCCTGAGCGGAGTCCGCCGCGGCGGACGTAGTCGAAGGACCTGCATTTCGCGCTTCCACCCATGGAGCGACCAAACTGCCTTCTGGCCTCTAGCTTTGAATCATCGGTCGCCCCAGATGGGTTTCGTCCCCAAGAAAGGAAGTCTTGCCAAAACTGTCGCTTCCCGCAATTCCCAGCTGGAAGCTAGGAGCTAATAGCTGGAAGCTACTATCATCTCCCCATACCGATTTCACCCCAGGTGACCTCATGACCCTTCCCGTGCCCGATGCGCGCGACTCCAAACCTCAGTTGCGCAAAGCCATGGGCTTCTGGGACGTCATGCTCTTCAATATTGCCGCCGTTCTGGGGCCACGATGGATCGCCGCCGCCGGTCACAACGGCACTTCTTCCATCAGTCTGTGGGTCCTGGCCGCGGTTTTCTTTTTTGTGCCCGGCGCGCTGGTTATCAATGAGCTCTCCTCCCGCTTTCCTGAAGAGGGCGGCATCTACGCGTGGGCGCGCGACGCGTTCGGCCCGTTTCACGGGTTCATCGCCGGTTGGTCCTACTGGATCTATACCATCTTCTATTTTCCGGGCCTTCTACTGGCCAGCGCCGCCATGTGCGCCTACATCTGGCCCAGTCACGGCGACAGTCTCGCGCAAAACCAGCCATTCCTGCTCTGGGTTTCCATCGCCATGCTGATCGTTGCCGTCCTGCTCAACATCATTGGCCTCAACATCGGCAAATGGCTGCAGAATTGCGGCGGCGTAGGAACCTATGTGCCCTTGCTGATTCTGGTCGTGATTGCGGTTGTCATTTATGCGGGCCACGGCTCCGCGACTCACTTCACAATCGCCAACATGATGCCCACCTGGAACTGGGATACGGTCAACTTCTGGTCGCAGATTGCATTCGCGTTTACCGGCCTCGAGCTCGTTTCCTGCATGGCCGAGGAGGTCCGCGATCCGCGCCGCACGCTGCCTCGTGCAGTATTCGGTGCCGGCGCCCTCATCGCCGTCATGTACATTGCCGGAACCTTTGCCGTGTTGTCGCTCGCTCCCGCCGCCGACATTGATCCCAAGAGTGGCGTCTTTCACGCTATCGGTCTGGGCGCCGCAACACTCAAGATCGGATTCATCGGCGTTATTGCGGCCATCCTGGTTACAGCCGGCAATGCCGGCGGCGTTGGCACCACGGTCGCCGGTGTTGCCCGCGTGCCTTTCCAGGTCGGCATCGACCGTTATCTACCCGCCGCATTCGGCCGGATTCACCCGCGCTGGAAGACTCCTTACATCTCCATTCTTGTGCAGGCAGTGCTTTCCGCTGCCGTTCTTTTGCTAAGCCAGATCCGGAATTCCGGCGTGATGGCTGCCTACCAGGTGCTCGTCGACGCCGGCATCATTCTTTATTTCATTCCATTCCTCTATATGTTTGCCGCCGTCATCAAACTGGCGAACCGCGCGGACCGGCGGGAGAATCCATACGCAGTCCTCGTTCCCGGCGGCGTGGTTGGCGTGTGGATTTGCGGCTTCGTCGGCTTTTCAGTGGTTCTTCTTGGAATTGCTCTGTCGTTCGTGCCCCCGGGCGGTACCAACGTCAAAGTGTTTCTCGTCGACGTGATCGCAGGGACCGTGGGTTCAATCCTTATCGGCCTACTTCTCTATTGGCGCGGAGCAAGAGCCAACCAGCCTCATCCCGGTGGGATAGATAGCTGAGCCTCGAGGCAAGTGAATCTCAATCAGCTCTCTGGGTTCGCCGGCGTATACGACGCATCGAATTCCACCCGGTTCCGGCCGTTCCGCTTTGCCTGGTAAAGAGCCTTATCGGCGCGGCGAATGAGGTCGTCGATCGTGGTGTGATCCAGCCATGGCTGCGCCACCGTCACGCCAAAGCTGCAGGTAACCTTGATCTCGATCCCATTCCATTCGAATGGCCGCGACGCCAGCACTTCTACCAGGTCGTTTGAGCGCGCCGGATTCATTGCCGCATCGTAGCCCGGCATAACGATCAGGAATTCTTCGCCGCCATACCTGCCCACTGCATCGTATCCCCGCATCAATGCCACCAGCCGATGGGCCGACTCGCGCAGCACCACGTCGCCACAGAGATGGCCATTCGTATCGTTGATCGCTTTGAAGTGATCCAGATCGCCGATAACCACGCTCAGCACAGTGCGCTGGCGCCTGGCCCGCTCCAACTCGCGGGCAAGTTGCTCCAGGATCGCGCTGCGGCTCCACAGCCCGGTCAGGGAATCGTGTGCCGCCTGAAACTGCAACGCTTCTCGCGCTCTCAGAAGACCCTGTTTCTCAATCTCCAACTGCCCGGTTCTCTCCACCACCAGGCGCTCCAACTCTTTGCGCCGGCGCTTCAGACTGTGCGTCCGCATTTCCACCAGGAACCAGATGCAAAGGAATGCCGTCAATGCATAGACGATCATGGCCGACCTTGTCCCGTACCACCGCGCCGCATCGGCCAACGCTAGATGCTTTGCGGCCCCCACGGACTCATGAAAGGCCAACAGCTTCGCCACGCACCAAACTCGGAGATCCTCTTCTGCGCTCATGTTTCTGAGCGAGTGTACCCGCAGACGACCATAAGTGCTATGGAACGAATGGGGTAGTCGCGTTTTGGCGCGGCATGAAAAGACTCATTTGCCTTGACTTACCTGTCCGACTTTCGGTCAATCGGGTCCGCTCCTCGGTTGACACAGATTGCCGCAATCGCGATAATTTGCACTTCCTGCCTTTCCAGAATTCTTGTGAATCATGGAGATGACCCGTTGCTGCTTGCGCAATGGATGCCGCGAGCATGGATTAGAAAGCGAGTACACATCACATGAGCTGCCTGTCGAAATTTCGCATTCTTATTCTTCTGCTTCTCCCGCTTCCCGTTTTTCAAACCCGTCTGATGGCCGAAACCACCGATGCTGCAAAAGCCGCGCTCAGCAAGACTCTGCTCGGCAAGGATGTCAAAGCGCTGATGGATATGCCTGCATACAAGGACGGAATTGACCTGTATGTCTATCCCAAGACCGATAAGCGGCTCGACGATCGAGGAATCGACATGAAAGAACTGGCCAAATTCCTCAAAGACAAAGGCGTCGGCGTCGCGCGCGATCAGTGGGTCACCATCACCGACGTCAAGGTGGATAGCGACCGCATAGAAGTTCATCTGGGCGGAGGCGGCGAAGGCAGCGGCGCCAGCAAGAATGCCGAAAAGAAGGGCGCGGGTCTTATGCGTGCCGGCGGGTCGCGCATCAATTTCCGTTACGGCAGAGACGTCACCGATGCCGATCTGGAGAGCAGCGCATTTCTCCCCCTGCTGCAGCGCGTGCTCGACGTCGGAAAGATCGGCCAAAGCCTGGAACTCCAGGGTCTCGCGCCTGAGTTTCAGGAGGCCATTCGCGCCAAGGACATTATTGAGGGAATGACCTACAAGATGGTTCTGATGAGTGCCGGCGAACCCGATCAGAAAAAAGTGGACGACACCACGGATGACAGCCTGAGCGAGACCTGGTACTACCTTCGCGATGACCACCGCTGGGTTGTGAAGTTCCTCAATGGCAAAGTGGTAAAGGTCCACGTCTACTGAGCCTTTGCCGCGCCCTTACTCCCGCCGGAACTTGTTGGCTCGATCGAACTCGTTGCGCAGCTCGGGAGTGCGGAGGTTTTCGCGCAACTGGGCGAGCCGCTGCTCGAGCGCCAGTAGCGCCCGCTCTACGGCTTCGGTATTGGTAAGCGCGATGTCGCGCCACATCGAGTAAGGGCTCGCGCCCAGGCGCGTCATCTCGCGCAACGCGCGGCCGCCCACGTCTTTCAGCTCCGGCGCCTCACCCACTTCCTCTTCAAGCAACGCGCTCAGCGCGGTCGCCGTGAACTGCGGCAGGTGGCTCACCCACGCCACCAGCTCATCATGCCGCGCGGCATCGAGGTCGATCACCTTTGATCCCATGGCTGCAACCAGATCGCGCCAGTCTCGAATGAGCTGCGCTCCCTGCGGGGAACGCAGCGCGTCTGCGTCGTCGGTGAAGAGCCACACCGCTCCTCGAAAAAGATTCGCGTCGCCCAGCGCAGCGCCGCCGCGCTCTTTACCCGCCATTGGGTGTCCTGGAAGAAACGCCGCGCGCCCCTCCACATTAAAAAGCCGCGCCGCAGCCTCTGCAATCACGCGCTTGGTGCTGCCCACATCGGTCACAAGCTGATCGGCCGTGAGTGCCGGCGCCAGCTTCTCCATCCAGTCGAGCGTGGCGAAGATCGGAACAGCGAGCACCGTCACTTCGCTCGCCTGTGCGGCTTCCAATCCGTCAGCCGCGAGCGAATCCACCGCACCCATGCGTATCGCTTCCTTGCCCTGCTCGGCGCCGCGGTTCCATCCCACAATTGAGCCCTTGTAGCCGGAAGCCCGCAGCGCCAGGCCGACTGACGTGCCCAGCAACCCTGTGCCCAGAATGGAGATGCGCGAGATCAAGAATGCCTTTCTAAAATGCGCGCTCGTGTCTTACCTATGCGAAATGACCGGCGGTTTCTAAACTCCGCTAGCGCCGCTAACACCGCTAGCTCCGCTGTTTCTTACAGCGCCCTTCCTACCGCCTGTGCGATCACCCTCAGCTCGCCGACCAGCTTTTCAAACTGATCAAGATAGAGCGTCTGCGCAGCGTCTGAGACCGCTTTGTCGGCGTTAGGGTGAATTTCGATGATCAGTGCATCCGCGCCCGCGGCCACCGCGGCCTTGGCCATCGCAGGAACCATGTCGCGCCGGCCCGTTCCGTGCGATGGATCAGCCACAATCGGCAGGTGCGAGAGCTTCTTGATTACGGGAATCGCCGCAATGTCCATCGTGTTCCGCGTCGCCGTCTCATACGTCCTGATCCCGCGCTCGCACAGAATTACGTCGTAGTTGCCGCCCGAAAGAATGTACTCGCTCGAAAGCAGCAGCTCTTCCACCGTCGCGGCAATCCCGCGCTTCAGCAGGATCGGCTTCCGCACCTGGCCCAGTTCGCGCAGCAAATTGAAGTTCTGCATGTTGCGCGCGCCCACCTGGAAGCAATCCACCAGCGGCAGCATCGGCTCAATCTGCGCAATCTCCATCACCTCGCTCACCACCAGCAGGCCGTTGGTCTCCGCGGCCTCGCGCATCAGCTCCAGGCCGGGAATACCCAGCCCCTGAAACGAATACGGCGAACTCCGCGGCTTGTACGCGCCTCCGCGCAAAAATCCTCCGCCCGCGGCCTTCACTGCCGCAGCGATGGCAAAAATCTGCTCGCGATTCTCAATCGCGCACGGACCCGCAATGACCGCGACCTTTTGTCCTCCAATGGTCGCGCCATTGCGAAACTCCACCACTGTGCCCTCGGGGCGAAACGCGCGCCCGGCCAGTTTGTAGGGTGCGCTGATGCGGTGCACGTGCAGCACGCCGGGCAGCATTTCGAATTTCGTCAGATCCAGGCCCGCGGTCGGGCCCACTCCCGCCAGGATCGTCTGAAACTCTCCCGTCGTCCGATGCACGTTCACGCCGGCCTCTTCCATGGCGCTGATCACGGCATCCACTTGCTCTTCGGTGGCCTTTTCCTGCATGGCAACAATCATTGCTTTTTCCCTGTCTCGGGCGCGCTGCCCGCGGCAAGGCCCTGGCCCTCGGCCTGGGTGGCCTGAGCATTTCGTTGGCTTGCCAATTCGTTCCTTTGCAACGCCCGCATCACGTCAATGATGCGCTCGTAAATATGCGTCAGCTCGATGTCCGGCAGCGGCCCCTTGTTGGCCGCGCGCACGTTGGCGTAAATGATCTTCTCGCGCTCCGGCTCATACACCGGCAGCGAAGTTGCGGCCTTCAGGTTGCCGATAGTCTGCGCCGCGCGCGCCCGCTCGCTCAGCAGCTCAACAAGCTGCCGATCCAGCGCATCGATTCGGATTCGCAATTCTTCGATCGTCATTGCATCCTCGGTCAGCAACCAGCTTTTAGCCATTAGCTATTAGCCCTTAGCTCTATTTTTGCAAGGCAACCACAACGCCTGATTCCGCCACGGCCAGAGCTACTGGCTATTGGCTACTGGCTGTCTCTCTCACGGGGCCACCGCCGCCTCGCGCAGGCGCAGGCCCTTGATAAATTGGGATACCGCCGCCGGTGCCGTTTCCGCTGTCGAGTTTCCAATCAGTTCGACAATGGCGCTGCCAATTACTGCTGCGTCCGCGAACTCTGCCACCTGCGCCACATGTTCCGCATTGCTGATTCCGAACCCCACAGCCAACGGCAGCTTCGTGGTTTGCCGGATGCGTTCGACCAGCGCCTTGGCATCGGCCGTCACGCTTTGCTGCGTGCCCGTAATGCCCACGCGCGAAATCGCGTACACAAATCCTTTGCTGTTCTTCGCGATCGCGTCAAGCCGCGCATCGGGGCTCGTCGGCGCAGCCAGGAAAATCGGCGCCAGGTTCACGCGCGCCAACTCAGCCAGATATTCGCCGGCCTCTTCAATAATCATGTCGATGGTCAGCACGCCATCCACGCCGGCCGCCGCGGCATCGTCGGCAAATCGGCTCAGGCCATAGCGCAGAATCGGATTCAAATAGCTGAAGATCACCAGACCCGCGGCGGGCCGCGCGGCGCGAATCTCGCCTGCTACTCGAAGCACATCCTTCAGTCGCGTCCCGCGTGCCAGTGCGCGTTCACTGGCGCGTTGAATGATCGGGCCGTCTCCGAGAGGATCGCTGAAGGGAACGCCAAGCTCGATCACGTCTGCGCCCGCATCAATCGCCGCTAGGCAGATTTCGCGTGTCGCGTCGAGGCTGGGATCGCCGGCCGTCACATAAACCACCAGGCCCGGCTTGTGTTCGAAACGAATCGGCATTACAAATGATCGTCCTCTACCTGAACTTCATAGAAAAAAGAATGTCATCCTGAGCGGAGTCTGCCGCGGCGAACGGAGTCGAAGGATCTGCGGTTGCCTTTCAAGCTCTGGCTCTACAACTTCAACTCTCGCGCCAGAATCCCCATATCCTTATCGCCGCGTCCAGAGAGGTTCACCACCAGTATGTCATTTTGAGCCATCGCAGGAGCCAGGCGAATGGCCTCGGCCACGGCATGCGCGCTCTCGAGCGCCGGCAAAATGCCTTCGGTCCGCGCCAACTTCACAACCGCATCGAGAGCGGCCGCGTCATCGCAGGAAACGTACTCCGCTCGTCCCGAGTCGTGCAGCGCTGCATGCTCCGGCCCGATCGATGCGTAATCCAGTCCGGCAGACACTGAATGGGTCAGTGCAATCTGCCCATCCTCATCCTGCAGCACGTAGGAGTACGTTCCCTGCAGCACTCCCGGCGCTCCGCCCTGGAATCGCGACGCATGTTCGCCCAGCGCCGGCCCGCGGCCGCCGGCTTCAACGCCGATCAGCCGCACCTGCCGCTCGGGAATGAACTCGTAAAACGCGCCAATCGCATTCGACCCTCCGCCTACGCACGCGATCACCGCCGTCGGCAGCCGGCCTTCTTTCTCCAGAATCTGCTGTTTCAGTTCCTTGCTGATCACGCGATGAAAATCCCGCACCATCGTCGGATAGGGATGCGCGCCCAGCGCCGAACCGAGCAAGTAGTAAGTGGTCCGCACATTCGTCACCCAGTCGCGCATGGCCTCGCTGATCGCGTCCTTCAGCGTCTTCGAGCCGGACGAAACCCCGCGCACCTCCGTGCCCAGCAAACGCATGCGCTTCACGTTCGGCTCCTGGCGCTCCATGTCCACATCGCCCATGTAGACCACGCACTCCAGCCCCAGCAGTGCGCACACCGTCGCCGTGGCCACGCCGTGCTGGCCGGCGCCGGTCTCGGCGATTACGCGCTTCTTGCCCATCCGCTTCGCCAAGAGTCCCTGCCCCAGCGCGTTGTTGATCTTGTGCGCTCCAGTGTGCAGCAGGTCTTCGCGCTTCAAATAAATTTTCGCCCCGCCCAGTTGTTCCGTCAGCCGCCTGGCAAAGTAGAGCGGCGTGGGCCGCCCGGCAAAATCCTTGAGCAGGGAACTCAGCTCCGCCTGGAATGCCGCGTCCGTCTTGGCTTCTTCGTACGCGTGCTCCAGCTCGTCCAGCGCCGCCACCAGCGTCTCCGGCACGTACCGGCCGCCATAGACGCCAAAGCGCCCAGCTCGCGATTCGCTCGGATTGGCCGGAACAATAATTGACGCCATCGACGAACTCCTGCTCAACTGCCCGCGGAAATGGGGAACCTTCCAGTGTACAAGAGGGCCAACAGACACATTCAGAACGCCATCTCCCTGGAGAGGTGCCCTCAAAACCCGTCACAAGTGCGTGTGACGCGGGAACTTGCGCGATCCTGCAGCGTAAGAGTCTATTAACACCATCGGAAGGCAAGGCCGCTATATGAAGGCAATCGTTTATCGAAAGAATGGGCCGCCTGAGGTACTCAGCTGCGAAGAGATTGACAAGCCCGTTCCAGGCGATCAGGAAGTCCTGATCAAGGTTCACGCCGCCGCGGTCAATCCACTTGACTACCACATGATGAAAGGCGGCCCGGCCATCATTCGGCTCCTGCTGGGCCAGGGCAAGCTCAAGCGGCCAGGCGTCGATTGTGCAGGCGTTGTCGAAGCCGTCGGCCCTGCCGTTACGCAACTCAAGGTTGGCGACTCCGTCTTTGGGAACTGCCGCGGCGCGTTTGCCGAATATGCGACCGCGCCGGAGTCGAAATTGGCGCTCAAACCGCCAGGCGTCTCGTTCGAAGATGCGGCTGCCTGCCCTATCGCGGCTCTCACCGCGTTGCAGGGTTTGCGCAAGCACGGAAAGATTCAACCCGGCCAGACCATCCTTATCAACGGCGCGTCGGGTGGCGTGGGCACATTTGCCGTCCAATTCGGCAAAATCTTCGGTGCGCACGTCACGGCCGTTTGCAGCGCACGCAATGCTGACCTTGTGCGATCGCTCGGGGCCGATCGGGTCATCGACTACGCCACAGAAGACTTTACCCAAGGCACTGAGCGCTACGATCTGATTCTCGATCTTGCCGGCAACCATCCTTTCTCGATCTGTAAATGCGTGCTGACGCCGCACGGTATTCACCTCGGCGCAGGAGTGCTCGCCGGCCACAAATCACTGCCTGCGATGTTCGGAGGTCTCATCGTTTCGCTTGTTCGTTCACGATTTTCCAGCCAGAAGTTCGTCGTCTTCATCGCCAAGGGCAACCGCGAAGATCTGGAATTCATTGCCGAGCTGGTGGCTAACGGCAAGCTGAAGCCCGTGATCGACAGAAGATACTCGCTCGTCGAAGTCCCGGAAGCGATGCGCTATCAGGGAACCTGGCGCGCCCGCGGAAAGCTCGTCATCAACCTCGAAGCCTGACCGGGCGTCATTTCTTCTTTCGGCTGATGTCGCACAGCATGTCGGAGTGAATGTTCAGCCCGATGTTGGTCATGTTGTACACGTGCTCGCTCGCTACCAGCCAGACGATTTCGCAAATCGCCCGTTCCGAATAATGCTTCCTGAGCCGCGCGAAGGTTTCCGGCTTCACATTCTTGTCGCGCGTCAGCTCGGTCACGTAGTCCAGCGCGGCCTGCTCCGCCTCGCTGAACAGCGGACTTGCTGAATAGTCCTCCAGCGCATCGAATTTCGCCTCATTCATTCCTGCCTTGATCGCAAACGCTCGTCCAATGTCGATGCAGAACTCGCACACATTAATATGCGCTACGCGCTCGCGCACCAGCATCCGCATCTCGACGGTGAGCTCCAGCTTCTGGTCGAGCTTTGCAATTTTCGCGGTAAACATCCCAAAGCCCAGCGGCATTCGCGCCGCATACACCTTGAGCGGCGTCATCACCTTTCCGAACTGGCGCCGCGACATGTTGTAAACCAGCTTCATCATCGGGCTTGATGGATTTTCAATCGGGGGAAGAAACGTAGCCATGGCGGACCTCCGAGGACACTCCTGCCTGGGTTATGGATGATTCGCGACGGGAATCCGTTGCGGTCCTGTCCTTCTAAGAATTACGCGGAACAGACTGAAACGTTACATCTTCGCCGCGCGCGCGTTCTCGATAAACGCCCGCACTTTGGCCGCGTCTTTGCGCCCCGGCGCGACTTCCACGCCGCTCACCACATCCACGCCCCAGGGCCGCAACACCGCGATGGCCTCGGCCACATTTTCAGGAGTCAGCCCGCCCGCCGCGACCTTGTTCTTGCCGGTGACTTTGAACAGCGTCACGGCTGCCAGTCCCCAGTCGAACCTCTGACCTGTCCCACCTCGCGTCGCCAACGAATACGAGTCGACAAGAACGGCGTCTACTTGCGGGTCCAGGAATGGAGCGGCGAACTCCAAGCCTTGCCTGGCAATCTCCATCGCTGCGTTGTGGTCGAAGTTATCTCCCGATCGTAGAGCCGGCAATTCAGGCTGAGCGCCAAATCGAACCACACCGAGAATCCTCAGCCCCATCCCTAATCGCGCACGCAACGCGGCTGGCAACTCAGTCGGAGCATCCCAATGCAGTTGCACTCCGGTCAACCCCGTGGCCTCGACTATCGCCGCGATCTCGTCGACACTCGCACCCACAAACACGCCGATCTTCTCGATCTTCGCCGGCAAATGCGGCACAATCGCCGCCACTTGCTCCGCAGTCACGCGTCGCGGACTAGGCGCAAACACAAATCCCACCGCATCGGCTCCGGCCTCGGCGGCAATCATCGCGTCCGCCAGCGATGTGTTGGCGCAGATTTTGATCCAGAGATTCATGGGCGGCTCAGGTCAAATCCTCCGCCGGGGCGCATCGGACTGGAACGGATTCATGAGGCGGGCCCCGGTCCCTCTGAAATGAGCTGTGTTACGAGTGACGATCGTCAGGTCGTGCATCAAGGCAATGGCCGCGATTTGCTTATCGATGCTGTGTTGTTCGTTCACGCCGATTAGGCTTCCCCATACCTTGGCACATTCCAGATCGAACGCCAGAAAGTGCTCCGAGAATTCACCCAGCACCAACTGGAACCAATTCTCCAGAATGTGTGCCTGCGGATGATCGCCACGTTGCCTCAAGCGTTCAATTCCCCCTTCGATCTCGCCGGCCACTTGTACAGGCACAAAAACTTCGTTCTTTGCGTCGCGAAAGAATTCCACCACGCCTGCATCGGCGTTTCGTCCTTTGCGTCTTTCACTCAGCACATTTGTATCAATCAGAAACATTTCTATTTCCGATCGAACTCGAAATCAGAATCGCGACCCACGTTGGGTATCGAGGCAAGGACTTCTCCTAGCGACCGTTTCCGCGGCCGCCGCAGAGCGGCCTCCAAAATTGCGCGGTGCTCGGCCTCCGCGCTGCGGCCATTCCGTGCAGCCCGCTCTTTCAGTGACTTGACGATCTCCGGCTCTACTTTTCTAACGATGAGGTTGGTCGCCATTGGACCCTCCTTCCATGATTGCAATGATTACATCTTACCCCGTCTCTGCTATCATTGCAATCATCCCTCTCCCTTCAGCAACTCCGCCAGCGCCAGGCCGGGATCGGGCTGGCGCATCAGGCTCTCACCGATCAGGAATGCGTCGAACCCCGCCTCGCGCAGGCGCGCAATGTCATCCCGCGTCGAGATTCCGCTCTCCGTCACGCGCACCACGCTCGCCGGAATCCGCCCGGCCAGCACCATCGAGGTCTCCGCGCTCACCTCGAAGGTCTTCAAGTCGCGATTGTTTACGCCGATTGCATCCGCGCCCGTTTCGCCCAGCGCATCGAGCACGCCGTCAAGCTCTTCCGCCGTGTGGACTTCCACCAGCACGTCGAGCATGAGCGACCGCGCAGCCGCCGCCAGTTCTTTCAATGCAGGGCCGTCGAGCGCCGCCGCAATCAGCAGAATCGCATCGGCCCTGTGCGCGCGCGCCTCGACAATCTGGTACTGGTCGACGATGAAGTCCTTGCGCAGGCAGGGAAGTGGCGTGGTACTCGATGCCATCTCCAGGTTGCGCAGGCTGCCCTGGAAGTACGGCTCATCCGTCAGCACCGAAAGCGCAGCCGCTCCTCCTGCGCGATATCTTCGCGCAAGCCACGCGGGGTCGAATGCGGAGCGAATCAGACCCTTTGAAGGCGACGCCTTCTTGATCTCCGCGATCACCGCCGGCCCCGTCGCGGCCTTTTGGCGCAATGCAGCGGCCCATCCGCGGGGATGATGCTCGGCCGCGCGACGTTCCAGATCGGCAAGCGGCACATCGGCCTTCGCCGCGGCCAGAGTGGCGCGTGTCGACGCCAGAATCGTCGCCAGAAATGTGTCCGTGCGGATCGTCATACTCTGAGTCGAGTATACGGGGGACAAAGATGGGTCGAAACCGAAGTCTTTAGGGGCCTGACCCCGCAAGAAGAATGGGTGCCCCAGGTCCCTCGCATTTGGGGGCCTGGGATACCACAACCCCTCCCCTGCCTCTCTCCAGCTACGAATGGGTCCGGTCGGTAGGTCGGGGATTTATCCCCGGCATTAAGCTTTCAAAGAAATGGCGGGCTTTAGCCCCTGAGGGGAGTTTTCTCTCAGTTGCGAGAATCAACGCAACAAATCCCCAACTCTCGCGGCACTCATCGCAGTTCCCGCCCCCACTAGTTCCCGCGCCGCCTGCCGCCCCAGCCGAATGCAGTCCGGCACGCCGATGCCATCGTACGCGTTCCCCACCAGCCGCAGCCCCGGCAGCTCGGCGACGCGCGCGCCAATCCGCCGTATCCGCTCTTTATGCCCGACGGCATACTGCGCCATCGCCCGCCGCCACCGCGAAACCTGTGCATGTTCCGGCTCCAGGTCTGCGCTGAATGTTCTCGCCCCCAGAATCTCAGCCATCTCGCGCCGCACAACGGCGATCAGCGCCTCGTCGCTCTCATCCAGCATCGCCTCGCCATTCATTCCTCCCAGAAAAGCGCGAAACACTGCCTTGCCGGGCGGCGTGCGCCCCAAAAACTTGCGATGCACAAACGTGCACGCCAGCATCGCGCGGCCCTCAACCGCCGGAACCAGAAATCCGAATCCCTCCGGCAGCGTTCCGATCTTTGCCTCGTCGTAAACCAGATTCAACGTGATCGACGAGGAGTACGGAATCCCAGCCAGCTCAGTGCCGAGCGCGGCATCAACCGGCGCCAGCAAACTCCCCGCAGCCCACGCCGGCGCGGCCATGATGACCCCGTCATATTCCTGCTGAGATCCGCCGGCCTCCACGCTCCAGCCGCTGGGCGTCTTCCGAATCGCGTTCACCGGCGCTCCTGTCCGCACGCTGGCCGGATCGATCCGCACCACTAGAGCTTCCACAAGCTGGCTCCAGCCTCCGCGCAGCGCCGTAAAAATTGCCGACCCGCGGTCTTGCGTTTTGGACGAGGTCTTTGCATGTGCCCGCATCCGCTTGTGCGCCGCCAGCATCCCGCGCGTCAGCGAGCCGTACTTGGTCTCCATTTCCACCAGCCGCGGCAGAACCGTTTGCGCGCTCAATTGTTCGGCGTCGCCGCCGTAAATGCCGCTCAGCAGAGGACTGGCCAGGCGGTCCACCGCTTCCTGCCCAAAGTGCCGCCTCACCAATGCCGCCACAGACTCGTCGCCGCTGCTGGGCCGCGGAGGAAGCAACAACTCAAGCCCCATGCGTGTCTTCGTGCGCAATCCAAACAGCCGCGTCAACGCGGTCGGCACCAGCTTGGTCGGCACCAGGAACATGAGCCCATCGGGCAGAGCCACCAGCCGGTTGCGCACCACAATATAAGTCTTGCGCGCCGCGTCGTTTGAAGGCACCAGCTCGCCGCCTAGGCCAAGCTCGCGGCACAGTTCCGCAGCCGCGGGCTTTTCGGTCAGGAACGAATCCGGCCCGCGCTCCAGCACCGCCCCGTTCACAATCTCCGACGATAGCGATCCGCCCAGCCGCGCCCGCTCCTCGTAAAGCGTGTAATCAACGGAAGCTCCAGCAGCGCGCGCTTTTTCCAGCTCATAGGCCGCCGCCAGCCCCGATGTGCCCCCGCCGACGATCGCAATCCGCATTCTGTTCGCCTCGCTTCATGTTTACAACATTGGCCTGCCTTCACGCATTCCAGACGAGCGCGGCTCAAAGGCCAAAGAAACGCGGTGGGCAGTAAGATACACTGCGGATCAGTCCCGGTAACTCTTTGCAAAAAAGATGCGCCATGTCATCCAGGTGTCTGGAGTCCGCAAGAGCTATGGCAAGACGGTCGCTGTAGCAGAGGCCTCGTTTGAAGTGAACGAGGGCGAGATTTTCGGCCTGATCGGGCCGAACGGCGCCGGAAAAACCACCACAATGGAATGCATTGAAGGGCTGCGCAAGCCAGATCACGGCTCCATCGTGGTTCTGGGACTCGACCCCTTCCGTGAGGTCTATAAACTGCAGAACCGCATCGGCGTGCAGCTTCAGCAGGCACAGTTGCAGAAGCGCATCAAGGTCTGGGAGGCGGTGGACCTGTGGGCTTCGCTCTATCAGAAGAAAACCGTCGACGGCGATCGGCTGCTGGATCAACTCGGCCTCACGGACAAGCGCAATGCCTGGTTCATGAATCTCTCCGGCGGCCAGAAGCAGCGCCTCTTCATTGCGCTGGCACTCATCAACGATCCGGAGGTGGTGTTTCTTGACGAGCTGACCACCGGATTGGACCCGCAGTCACGCCGCGCGATCTGGGATCTGGTGCGCGGAATTCGCGAACGCGGAAAGACGGTCTTTCTGACGACGCACTTGATGGAAGAAGCTGAAAAGCTGTGCGACCGCGTGGCCATTATGGAGCATGGGCGCATTATCGACATCGACACGCCCGCGAGCCTGGTGTTTCGCCATTGTCCCGAACGATCTGTCGTGCTTGAGGTCAGCAATCCAGGCATCGCGGAACGCTTCAGGATGATCCCAGGCGTTGCAAGCGTGGAAAGCAACGGGAATCAACTTACCATTTGCGGACGCGGCGATCTGGTGACTGAAGTGATTCACTGTCTGTCGGAAGATCGGGTGCGAGTGACCGATTTCCGCGTTATTCTGCCCAACCTTGAGGACGTTTTCCTCAAGCTGACCGGGCGCTCCATTCGAGAGTAGGAAGAGTTACGATGCTTCGTGGACTGGCCGAACTGACCTGGATTGAGATCAAGATCTTCCTGCGCGAGCCGTTAGGGGCGATCGGGACGATTGTGGTGCCGGTGCTGGTATTTGTGGTGGTTGGCCGGATGATAACTTCAAAAGCACAGACACCTTCGATGAGCAGTTTTGCGCGGGTGGGTCTTCCCGTTATGGTGTCGATTTTGATTGTGATCAGCACCGTGCTTTCATTGGTCACGATCATCTCAATCTACCGCGAGGGCGGCATCCTCAAAAGGTTGCGGGCCACGCCGTTACGGCCGCAAACCATCCTGAGTGCGCACGTCCTGGTCAAGCTGCTGCTCACCGCGGCGTCGCTGCTCCTGATGTTTCTGGCGGGCAGGCGCTACATTCCGCCGGGCGTCCACCCGCCGATCGTCTCTTTCGTCCTTGCGCTTACGGTCAGCACCTGGAGCCTCCTGTCGATCGGTTTTGTTATCGCCAGCATTGTCCCTACGGCGCGATTCGCGCAGCCCATCGGCGCAGTGGTGCTGTACCCGATGGCCGGGCTCTCAGGATTGTTTGCGCCCGTCGCATCATTCCCGCCCGCGATTCGCGTGCTGGCACATGCGTCGCCCATGACTTACGCGGTGAGCTTGCTCCAGGGCATTTGGGTCGGCGACCCATGGTCGGCTCACCTTGGCGATGTCGCCGCGCTGACCGTCTTTTTCCTGCTGTTTACTGCGCTTTCTGTAAAGATTTTCCGCTGGGAATAGTGGCCGACCTATCGCAGCCCCGTCTCCAAAGTTCAAAGCAATTAGAGGCTGTCATTCTGAGCGAACGGGGCCCCGAACGTTTTTCTGTTCGGGGGTGGTGAGTCGAAGAATCTGCTTTTGTCTTTTGCAACGACCTGAACGCACTTCGGAGACACGGCCACAGACGTCCCGGCTCCTACACCGCGAAATTGAAAGCTAAGAGCTAGAAGCTGGAAGCTAAAAGCTGCTCCTACAGCGTCACCAGCTCCTTTGCCGGCGCCGCATGGCGAAACGCTTCAGCCTGTTGATCCAGCTCCGCGTCCCAATTCTTCGGCTGGTAGATGCAGCAAACTTCCTGGCTCAGCGGATCGCCGGTGAGCGCGTACGCCCGCGCTCTTGATCCTCCGCAGATCTCCTTGAACTCGCATGCGCCGCACTTGCCTTTCAGCTGGCTGGTGTCGCGCAGCGCTTTGAAGATCGGCGCGTTGCGGTAAATCTCTCCCAGGGGCGTCTGGCGCACATTGCCTGCGTGAATGGGCAAAAAGCCGCTCGGATACACGTTGCCCATGTGCGAAATAAAGACAAATCCTTTCCCGTCGTTCACGCGGCGCGTGGCCCAGCTTCTATTGCGCGTTGCCGCGTCGGCTGTCGGCGCGCCGGGCTCGTACGCGGTCCCATGCGGATGTCCCGAGCCGTTCCCTGATACCTTTCCCGCCCCATGTCCCATGCGGCGTTCTTCCAGGTTGTGCTGCAACAGGTAGCGCCGGTAGTGCATTGCTTCCGTCGTCTTGATCTGGAAATTAGCTCGCCGCGAAAGTTCATAGATCTTCCCGAAGACCTGCTCAAACTCCTCGCCGCTGAGCAAATCGTCCAGCTGCCCGCGGCCCACCGGGACCAGGAAGAATACATTCCACATCACGATGGCCAGCTTTTCGAACAGATCGCACAGATTGTCCAGGTCGTTTACGTTGTGCCGGCTTACGGTCGTGTGCACCTGGATCGGAATGCCCGCCTCGTTGGCCCACTCAATGGCCTGAATCGTTCGTGCCCACGCTCCCGGTAATCCGCGAAATGCGTCGTGAATCTCGGGGCTCGACCCGTCGAGCGAAATGCCCAGCCGCACCAGGCCGGCCTCTTTCATTTTGAAGATCGCGTCGCGAGTCAGCAGCGGCGTGGCGCTCGGAGTCACCGCAACATGCACATCTTTGCTGGCTGCGTAGCGGATCAACTCAAAAAGGTCCTTGCGCTTCAGCGGATCGCCACCTGTGAACACGAAGATGGGAATGTGCATCGCTGCAATCTGGTCAATCAGCGCCTTGCCTTCCTCGTGGGTCAACTCATCCGGATGCGGGATGGGCTGTGCGGCGGCGCGGCAATGCTTGCAGGCCAGGTCGCAGGACTGCGTGATCTCCCAGATGGCGAGGAACGGCGATTCGTCGTAGTCAATCTCGCCTCGTGCGGGGATGTTCTGCATCGGTTCTAGCGGCATGGGGCCTCCTGGTGCGACAGCGCGGACAAAAATCGTCCGAACGCGCAGACAAAAACCATCTCGGATCGTAGATTTCCTCGGCGCCTGGGGGCAGGGGATCGAGCATTGAACGGCTTCCTCATCAATAATCCGTGGCAGCGCAATCACTTGCCATCCGCGCCACAAAGAAGAAAACCGCTCCCGAGGACCACGATTCCGGTCCAGAAGAACACCCTTGAGGCAGGTCAGGCTGTGATTGGGATCACTTTTATGGAGCCCTATTCGGGGCAATCAATCGCCCCTTCTGGACAAAATCGGGAAACAAGAACACAATTCTGTCACCGGCAAGGCCACTTGCCTGGTCTCCGGCCGATAGTGATAGTGCGGGAGTGCGGCAGATGGTTATCGTTGCGCGCAAACCGCTGTAAGGTGAGGTTAATCACCCAGTTATGTGCGGCCAAACACCGCAAGTGCTGCACAGCCTTTGGCATCATTTGAACGCACCAAAAGGAGGTATCCATGGCCGCCCTATTGAAGTCAGGTTGGACAAAACCCTCCACCATTCTCTTCGCCACCGAAGTGCCGACCAATGAAAAGGCCTTCTCGTTTGCGCTGGCTCAAGCCCGGGAATTCGGTTCCGATCTTATTCTCTTTCATGTCTATGACACGCTCGTAGCGTCGGCCTCGGAGTCTTCGGGAATCCGCTACTACGATTACGCAGCCGCCGCTCGGGCTGAGAAGCAGCATCTCGAGCCTCTCGCCGCGCGCGTTCGCGCTGTCGGCCTCAAATGCGAAGTGGTGGCGCGGCCGGGATTACCCGCAGACGAAATTCTCGCCTTTACGCGCGAGCGCATGGTGGACCGCATTGTGATGGGCACGCACTCGCCCGGCCCCATCGGCAAATTGCTTGTGGGTTCGGTCGCTGAGGCGGTATTGCGAACCGCCACGTCTCCGGTCTACGTGATCGGCCCCGAGGTTGTCGACGGCAGTTATCGAAACTTTGCCACGCGTTCCATCCTTTGCGCCGTCAGCCTGCATGAGGCAAGCACCGTCGTGGCCGCGTTTGCCGCCGAGCTTGCTGTGCAGCATGGCGCGCGACTCATCCTGCAGCACGTCATCCGGCCGCAGGACCGCGCTGAATTTCTCGCCGGCCGTTCCCTCGATGAGGTTGAAGCCGGCATGCTCGCGCTGGTGCCGCGCAATCTGCAAGGCCAAATCGCCATTCAGACCGTCGTGGTGCCCGGCGACCCAACGGAAGAACTGCTCTATCAGAGCCGCGCTCAGCAGGCCGATCTCATCGTTCTCGGCGCGCAAGGTGCATCGGCATTTGCCGCCATCACCCGGCATGGCGTGGTCTACAAAACCTTGGCCCACACCCACTGCCCGGTCATCACGCTTTCGCCAGTCGTCCTCGCGGCGTGTGGCTCAAAGGCGGAGGATCTGCACCCCGCTGAAGCCTACATGGCCGGCGTCTTTTAGAGCTAGAGCTGGTTGCATAAATCTGGTTTTGAAAGGACACGGCCTTAGCCGTGCCGTGAAAGGCGCATAAACAGCGTCTTTCCGCTTCCCCCAGCCCACCTTCGCCGCGAGCGCGTCTGCCTCGCTGCGCCGGCGTTGCCTTCGCGTCAGATCACTTTGAGCAGAAGCAGGATCAGCACAATCGTCAGGATCAGGCTGATGCCGCCTCCGCCGTAATATCCCCACCCCGGCCCCATGCGGTAGCCGCCATATCCGAATCCAAAGATCAGCACAATCAGAATGATCAGCAAGATCATGTCGCTCTCCTTCGCGCGCGTTCTTGATTCATCGGCGCGCGATTGCTTCAAACCTTCTGCTGTGATGCCGTTATCCATATTGGCGGCTGCTTAGCGCGGAGATAGATTCACCCCCGAGCCGCTCCCCAATCCCCGCACGCGATGCATAGCCTCGCGCACTGGTTGCATTGCCTGGCTATTGCGCCGCAAGAGTCGTCCCGTTTGCCGGCTTGAATAATGCGCAGCGAACAACCCGCGCCCGCGGCCGGGCGTCAAAGCGTGAGTGGTTGAGGAAGAATCACCGGGAGGTGAACGATGCTTTGGACGATCTTTGTAATCCTTTTAGTACTGTGGCTGATTGGTGTTGTTTCGTCGTACACACTCGGCGGATTCATTCACATCCTTCTCGTGCTCGCGCTTGTGGTGCTTGTCATCCAGCTGCTCACGGGACGCAGAGCCGCCCTTTGAGCGCGATTCGAATTTGCACGGCTGCCACGGCGTCTCCCTCGCCAGATTGGCCATAGGGGCATCAACAGGATCTGTTAGATAAACCGCAGCAACAGTCCACGGAGGTGGAATCATGGATAAGGATCGGGTAAAAGGCGCAGTCAACGATGCAGCAGGACGTGCGAAACGCCAGGTCGGCGAGTGGACCGGCGACACCGACACACAGGTGGAAGGTGCCGCGCAGCAACTCAAAGGGAAAGCGCAGAAGGTTGTCGGCAACATGAAGGACGCGGCCCGCGATGCATCCAGGAACAATGTCGACCGCGAGAAGGAACAGGAAAAGGGAAGAGAGCAGGAACGCGAGCGTGAGCACGCGCACCGCGGCTAATATTCCTAATATTCAAAGTCCATCGGGCGTCGGGCAGTCAATCCTCTCCTGGCGATCCGATGCAAATGTGATCCAGAAAAAGCTCGCGGGCAGGTGGCCGAAGGAAGCGCAAAGCATCGCTTCTTTCGGTTGCCTGCCCGCGTCGTATTGTCGAGAGCTTTCGCTTGCGCTCTCATGATCCAACGTGAGCAAACTCCGTCAACCGCACGCGCCGACTTCGTGATCGAGCGTGCATTTCTGCTGTTGCGCTATACTTTTTGCATCGGGCCCACTCATTCGGATTGCGCCCGGTTCGGTTTCGCCCCAAGCGAGGTGCGTCTTCTCAAGAGACACCGCCATCCGCATGACCGACGTTCCACTGGCGCAGACAGCGCGCTGGCGCGCGGTGGCTCGCGTGCTCCGAAGTCCAATCGATAGTTTGAGTTGCGCCCTCCTTCCCTCTTCCTGTGATCTTTGCGGCTCGCCCTTGCCCGCGCTTTCTTCCGTTCCAATCTGTCCTGTTTGCTGGTCGGAATTTTCCGTCCAGAAGGATGCTGTCTGCGCGCGCTGCGGCGACTCCGTCTCTTCGTTTGCAAGAGCCGCGAATTCAACGCTTTGCCGCGTTTGCCGCCTGGCGCCGCCGCCTTTCGTCCGCGCCGTCTCCTACGGCATATACCAGGGCCGCATGCGCGAAGCCATTCACGCTCTCAAATACGACTATCTGCATCCCGCCGCGAAAGGCCTCGGAGGCATGCTGGCCGAGGCCATCGCGCAACTCGCCGGCGAGGCTCCGGCGGAAATGCTCGTCGTTCCGGTGCCGCTGCACCGCACCAAGTATGCGCAGCGCGGATTCAATCAGTCGCGCTCGCTGGCCGTCGAGGCCCTTAAGTTCCTGCGCCGCACCAATCCTCAGTGGCGTCTCGCCTTGGCGCCCAGCACGCTCATGCGCCTGCGCGCTACCGATACCCAGGCCGGACTCACGCCGCGCCAGCGCCGGCTCAACGTGCGCGGTGCGTTTTCAGTCTCCGATCCGTCTCTGGTTACGGCGCAGCACATCTTGCTCGTCGACGACATTCTCACCACCGGCGCCACCGCGCGGGCAGCGGCGCAAACCCTGCTCAAAGCCGGAGCCGCTTCGGTCTGGGTCGCAACGCTGGCTCGCGCGCAGCGCGCCGTGGGATTCGGCCGCTCGTCCGCGGATGCCACTCTGGAAGAAAGCGGGTTGGAAGACAACGAAACACTGGAAGAGAACGGAACTTTCGCCAACGCAATCACGCACGCAACATCGTCGAGTTCGTCATCTGTGGGTGAACAACCATCTTTTTAACCGGGGGAAAGAGATGTCGTTGGGAAAAGCCATGATTCACGCGCGCAAGCAGAAAGCGATTGCCAAAGCTGTCGTACTGGCCGCCGAGCACGGGCCCGCGCCCTACGCCCACGCGCACATTTTGCAGATGCCGGTTCTTGTGCTCAACGCCTCCTATGAGCCCATCAACATCTGCGGTGCTCGCCGCGCCCTCGTGCTGGTGCTCAAGGGAATCGCGCGTACTGAGGAGGAGCACGGCCTCGCGCTTCACGCGCAACGCACCATCATCGCCATGCCCTCGGTCATTCGCCTGCTCGAATATCGCCGCATCCCTCACCAGACCCGCGCCCTCTCGCGCAAAAACATTTTGCTCCGCGATCGCAATACCTGCCAGTACTGCGGCGAAGCCTATCCCCCCGGAGAGCTCACTCTCGATCACGTTGTCCCGCGCTCGCGCGGCGGCAATTCCACATGGGAGAATCTGGTCGCCTGCTGCCACGAGTGCAACCGCAAAAAAGGCAACCGCCTGCTCGATGAGATCGACGACATGATCCTGCTCCGTGAGCCGCGCCCCTTCTCGCTCCACACCAGCCGCCAGATCATGCGCATGCTCGGCCGCTCGGACGACCGCTGGCGCAAATACCTCTTCTATTGAGCGCCGCTCTTTCGCGGCAGTCGATCCGTTTGAAAGGTACGAACTGGTAGATGAAACGTACGGACTGCTGGGTGAAGGGTACGGGTGGTAGGCCGGGGATTCATCCCCGGCATCTGTGCATCAGAACGACTTCGGGGCTTTAGCCCTGCGGAAAGTCCCTTCAAACTGATCCATTACACGCGCTCGTCTTTTCGTTGACTCCGCCCGTAGATTCCAGTATGTTCACTTTGCGCGAATTGTCTTAAGATCCCCGATTGCCCGGCCCCCCAGTCGCGGCTTCCCGTTATTCGCATTCATCGCCGGCAATTGCGCATCATGGAGCATTCGCTGTGCCCTTCGCAGCAGTTTGCTCCCACCACCGACCGCATCAGAAACTTCGCAGCTTCGGCCACCTGGGGGGAATTCGCAGATGAAAACTCGACTGAGAATCGCAGCCTTGGCAGTGGCGGCGGGATTGCTCGCCGTGCCCGCGCTCCAACTCGCCGCCCAGAATCCGCTCGCCGCGCTCGAAGATGCAGCCAAGGAAAAAGCTGCGGAAACAGCCATTGAAACCCTCCTGAACAATCAACTCCCACTCACGCTGAACGCCAAAGACGTGTATCCCACCGTCGCAACGCTCCCCGGCGGCCCCTTCAATCCCACGCCGCTTCACCTTACAGCCGACCAGCTCAATCAGCCGCTCGCTCCCGGCGATTACACCATCAACACCCTGGATTTTTGTTCGGAATATTCTGTCCACGAGCCGGGCGCAGGCGTCGCCTACGTGCTCGGTCCCTACGAGGGCAAAGCCGCGGGCGCCATCGGAGCGCTCATCTGGCGCGGGACGGTGCAGTACCAAATCAATCCCAACTCGCTGCAAGCCGTGTCCTGGGCCATCCAATCAGGCCTCACCTATTCCCAGATGCCGAAGACCTATCAGGCCATCATCGATCAGGTCATCCCCGACTTCAAAACCGAAATCACTGGCGACTTTGTCGCCAATCTTGAAAGCACCTACAACAGCCTTGCACAGGGCGCGAAGCTTCCGCCGCTCGACACCATTCTGGCCAAACTGGGCACCCCGGGCCAGCTCGCGCTCGATGCGGAGCGCCAGCGCGCCATCCTCACTGCGCAAAACACCAATGACCAGCTCCGCGAGCAGACTCTGTTTCAGGGTCAGGAGAGCGGCCTGTACACCCCGGTCAAGGCCGAGAACGGCCCGTGGACCGAACGCGTCAAAGGCCAGGTCTACATGAAGCTGCTCATCGCCGGCGGCAACATGACCACCAGCAACGTGATGCAGATTCGCGTCATGCCTTCGCCAACCGCCAACGCAGGCAACACTCCGGGCATCGCGCGCCTCATCCGCGCGTCATACGGCGAACCGCAGACCGCTCCGTCAGGCGAAAACTCCGACACAAGCGTTTCCGGCCTGATGCGGGGCACGCTCGGCTACTCCCAGGGGCGTGGCGCGCAGGCCCTCGGCCAGGTGCCCGTCGTCTCTCCGGGCGCGGGGTCCGCTCCGGCTCAGCCAGCGGACTCGAATCCAATCGGCGTCATGCAGACAAGCACTCAGGGAACCGTCACCGTAATTCGCGCGGGAACCACCACTCCCGTTCCGCTTGAGCCCGGCGACACCATCGGCATGAACGACATCATCCAAACCGGGCCTGGCTCCAAAGCCTCGATCCTTTTCGACGACAATACCGAAATCACGCTGGGCGAGAAGACGAAGCTGAAGGTCGATGATTATGTCTACGATCCGAACGGCAATTCGAACCGTGCAAGTTATCGCTTTCTTGAAGGCGTCTTCCAGTACATCGGCGGCTTGCTCGATAAAAAAGACCCCGTCAATATTGATACCCCGGTCGGTGGAATCGGTATCCGCGGCACCGAGTTCGTCGCCAAATCCGACGGTACGCCAAACAATCTCGAAATCGATTTGATCTCCGGCGCCATCGCCCTCACTCCCACCGGAAAACCCGCCGGGGCAACCACCTTGGCACCGGCGCAAATCAAAGTCAGCGCGTCCGGCATACAGGTGCTCCCCCTTACGCAGGATCAGTACAACTCAATTCTCGCGGGGATGACCCCGGCCGTGCCCACCAGCTGATTCCGTCAAAGGATTTACTCGTTATGCTGCTGCGCCCACTTGCTTGCGCAACCAAAGGGTTGCATTTCAGCTCCGTCTTTTGCTAATATGCAACCAAGAGGTTGCTGGTCATGGAAAACAAAATCGAGAAAACCATCGAGCTCAACGCACCCGTCGCCCGCGTCTGGCGAGCCCTTACCGATCACCGCGAGTTTGGCGAGTGGTTCCGCGTGGCTCTCGAGGGACCCTTCGTGGTTGGCCAAGTCACGCGCGGTCGCATTCTCCATCCCGGATACGAGCACATCGTCTGGGAAGCGCAAATTGAAAAGATGGAGCCGGAACGGCTGTTTGCTTTCACCTGGCCCCAAGTCAGGCAGCACGCCAGAGAAAACTACTCCTCGGATTACACAAATGCGCCGCGGACGCTCGTGGAATTCCGACTCGAGAAAACCGCCTCGGGTGCGCGGCTTACGGTAACCGAATCGGGCTTCGAAAACGTTCCTGCCGACTGGCGCGACACCGTATTTACGCGCAACCAAGGTGGCTGGGCCCAGCAGATGAAGAATATTGAGACTCATGTCGCGCAAAAGCCATAAGCAGGCCCGGTCTACACAGCCGCAGCATGCCGTCGTCTTCGCGGCGCTTGGCGACAACACGCGTCTCGCGCTCGTGGCCAGGCTTGTCTCGGGCAAACCCGCTTCCATTGCCGAGCTCGCCTCGGGTTCGCCGCTAACCCGCCAGGCCATCACCAAACACCTTCGCGTGCTTGAGCGCGCCGGCCTCGTCCACAGCGTTCGCTCCGGTCGCGAAAGCCAATTCGTTCTCGATCCGCGCCCGCTTCACGCCATGCAGCGTTACCTCGATCGCGTATCGCGCCAGTGGGATGAAACCCTTGCGCGCCTCAAGTCGTTTGTCGAGCGTTGACAGGCAGAATCCTCAAACTGCGCGCAAAATGCCGCCTCCGGATTCACGGAACTTATTTTCATCGCAGCAAAATCGCGTGTTGGTCGCGCGCACTACTCAACCGCGTCAACCCACTCAATCTACGCTTCTTGCCTCTGCGCACCTCCCCCTCGCCGGTGCATCGCGATTGAATCTCGCGGCCAAACCCGCACGTCTAACTGGTCAGTATGGGGTTAAGCAGATCAGGCGGGCGATTCCGCCGGAAGCACATAGAAGGAGCAATTTAAATGCGATCACAAAAACTTCAACTGGCTGCCCTGGTGGCCGCCGCATCGATTCTCGCGGCCATTCCTGCCTTGGCGGCTGACAACAGCAGCCAGCAGCAGGGTCACGCGGTCGTCACTGTTCTGCCCGGAAATGAAACTCCCGGCGGCATTCCCCAGGATGCCTTGCACCTGAAAGTCGACGGAAAAGACTCGACCGTCACTGGCTGGTCGCTCCTGCGCGGCCCCCAGAGCACGGTCGAAATGGTCATCCTCATCGACGGTGGTGCGCGCCAGAGCATCGGACTGCAGTTGCCGGAAATCGCCAAATTCATCCAGGCCCTGCCGCCGGACACGAAAGTCTCGGTTGCGTACATGGAAAACGGACGCGCCCTCTTTGCGGGGCCCTTGAGTTCCGATCGCGCAGCGGTAATTCGTGAATTGCATCTGCCTCTGGGCGGGGCAGCAGGCGTAAGCGCCAGCCCATATTTCTGTCTCTCCGATCTCGCCAAGCATTGGCCTTCGTCTGACACTCATGCGCGGCGCGAGGTCGTCGCGGTCACAGACGGCGTCGACTACTACGACATGCGTTACAATCCCGAGGATCCGTATGTGCAGGCGGCCATTCAAGATTCGGTGCGCGCCCATCTGATCGTCTACGCCATCTACTGGCGCAGTCAGGATTCGTCGACCGTACCAACTACGGCGCATTTTCCGGCCAAAGTCTCATGGAGGAAATCACTGAGGCGACAGGCGGCAACAGCTATTGGATGGGAAATGGAAACCCGGTGAGCTTTCAGCCGTACCTCGCTGACATTAACCGGCGCCTCGATAACCAGTACGAACTCGACTTTATGACGCCCGTGGGCGGCAAACCCCAGATGGCGAACCTCAAGTTGAAAGTCGCCTCGCAGGTCAAGTTCGACGCTCCGCAGCAGGTCTACGTACACCCCGTGGCGCAGTAACCGCCGCGTCTTGCGGCACCAAAAACTACGTGTCCCGGTCTCGACTATGAGACCGGACACGCACGCGGCTCAATCTGTCATCCTGAGGACCCTGAGCGTATCGAAGGGGACGAAGGATCTGCGGTTGCCTTTCGCGATCTGCCTATGCCAATGCCCGAGTGGGAAACCTCTCCTGCCCATCCGCCATAGAACAGCTAGAAGCTAGGAGCTAGGAGCAAGAAGCTGTCTCTCTCAATACGCCAGCGCCACCGCATCGCAACGCATCTCGCTGCCCGCCGCATACACCCGGATCCCGCCCTGCTTGCGCAGTTCAATGCACTCGTAGCGCCCGAATCCGCCGTCACTATCGCCCATCGGCCAACCCAGAATCTTCAAGCGCCTTGCGCGTCGCTTCCGGAACCCCCGCTTCCAGGCGCAGAACGCCGCGCGGCCCCATCCCAGGCCTGTCCTCGCCCATCGATTGCGACGAGCCTTCATGGTGCCAGCGCGGGCTGTCGGCCGCGGACTGCACATCCAGCCCGTAGTCCACGCGGTTCAAGATGATCTGCGTCTGCCCCTGCGGCTGCATGTCGCCTCCCATCACGCCAAACGAGAGCCACGGCACGCCGTCCTTCGATGCGAATCCCGGAATGATCGTCTGGAACGGCCGCTTACCCGGGGCGTAAATATTCGGATGGCCGTCCTGAAGTGAAAACAACTGTCCGCGGTCCTGGAACATGAAGCCGAGCCCGTCGGCCACCAGCCCCGACCCCATCCCGCGGAAGTTCGACTGGATGATCGACACCATCATCCCGTCTTTGTCGGCCGTCGTAAAGTACGTCGTATCGCCGTGGCTCGGTGCCTGCCCCGGCATCACGTGATCGTTAATCGCATCCAGCCTGATCAGCTTTGCGCGCTCCTTTGCGTACTCCTTTGAGATGAGCCACTCAATCGGAATCTTTGCAAAGTGCGGATCGGCATAGTATCGCGCGCGATCCTCGTAAGCCAGCCGCTTGGCCTCAATCTGCACCTGCAGAGCGTTCGCCGATTGAAACCCGTACCCCCGCATGTCAAAGTTCTCAATCATGTTGAGCATCTGCAGCGTCGCCAGGCCCTGCGTGTTCGCGGGCATTCCGTACACTTCCACCCCGCGATACTTCGTCACCAGCGGTTCAACCCACTCCGCATGGTGCTCGCGCAGGTCGTCTGCGGAGAGCCATCCGCCGATGCGCTTGAAATACCCGTCGATCGTTTGCGCAATTGGCCCGTCATAAAACGCATCGCGGCCGCCCGCGGCAATCATCTGGTACGTCCGCGCCAGGTCAGGATTCCGCCGCACGTCATACTCGCCCGGAGCAGCGCCGCCCGGCAGCATGTAGGTCTTCATCGCGTTGGCCGTCTCTTCAATCGCCGAGCCTCCATGCTGAAAGAACTCCAGGTTGCCTTTGATGTAGTAGCCGATAATCTGCGGCGTGGGATCGCCTGCCTCGCTGGCTTGAATCGCAGGCTCGAAAAGCTCAGCCCACTTCAGCTTTCCGTATCGCTGGTGCAGCGTCCACCATCCGTCCAGCGCGCCCGGAGTCGAAACGCTCACCGCCCCTACCGATGGAATGTGCCCATTCACCGCGCGCGATCGCACCGTGGCCAGCGAAAGCGCCTTGGGGCGACCTGCCCGAGCTCGCCATGCCCATCAGCTTCGCCGCTTCCGGATCCCACACAAACGCAAAGCAGTCGCCGCCCAGCCCGCTGCTCGTTGGCTCAACGAATCCCAGCACGGCATTCGCAGCCACCGCCGCATCCACCGCGGACCCTCCGCGCTTCAGCATCGCAATCGCCGTCTGCGTCGCCAGCGGATGCGCCGTCCCCGCCGCGCCGTTCAAGCCGAGTGCAGGCGATCTCGTCGCAAAGGTCGCGCCCGCTGGCCGGTCGCCGGCGTGCACGTCCGGGCGATTGAAATGCTCCGCGCCCGCGGGTTGGAATTTCGGAAGATCGTCGTTGTTTTTCTGACCGCGTTGCCCGAGGGCCGTTGCAGGATTCTGTAGAGTGGCGGCTGACGCTGCGGCTGCCAGGGGAAGTGTTTGAATAAAGGTTCGGCGGCGCATGGCAAGTTCCCTCCCCATCAATCTACACGGCGCTCCGAACTTCCGAGCCAAATTCCTCACGTCGTCGACGATGCTGACGGCACCGCAACCGCGCAGCCGCACGTCATGCAGAAACTTGCCGAATTCCCGTAGGGTGCACCTCGCAATGGATCCGTGCTGCGCGACCGTGGACTCCGCATCGTCCTCGTCCCGGAGGGACGAAGGAAAATAGCCCAGGATAAGTCCGCCACGGCGGACGCAGTCCTGGGAAAGCGAGCCAAGAGGATGCTCAAGCCCCGTAGGGGCGGAGGAAATAGCGCACCGCGGCCCTCGGGCGCCTGAATGAAACCGCGCGCGAATAGCCCGAATCCCTGCACCCAAATCGGGACTATGCGAATCTAGATAGAAGTACATCTGTTTGCACGCCGCGCTTCCCCGGCCCTTGCGCAAAAAAAGCTCCAAACAACCTAGGAGAAAACTGTTGTCCGCGATCGATTCCACTCTGCCTGCGCTGCCCCCCAGTCCCGCTGCCGCCAATGGGCGGAACGAGAGCCGGGGCACGGCCGGCGCAGATGCAGAATCCCAATCCTGCGCTGCCTGTGGCATGGAAGCCGAGGGTGAATCCGTGGCTGATCGCGATGTCGGTTGCGCTTGCCGCATTTATGGAAGTGCTTGACACTTCCATCGCCAACGTGGCCCTGCCGCACATTGGAGGCGCACTCGGCGCAAGCAGCGACGAGGCTACGTGGGTCCTCACCAGTTATCTTGTCTCCAACGCCATTGTGCTGCCCATGGGCGGTTGGGCTTCGTCGGTCATGGGCCGCCGCAACTTCTTCGTCTTCTGCATCTCCGGCTTCACCGCCGCTAGCTTTCTCTGCGGCATCGCGCCCTCCCTACCCATCCTGCTTCTTTGCCGCGTGCTTCAGGGAATGTTCGGCGGCGGCATGCAGCCCATGGCGCAGGCCATCATGGCCGATTCGTTCGAGCCGCACAAGCGCGGCCAGGCCTTCGCTCTTTACGGCCTCGTCGCAGTCCTCGCGCCCTCCATCGGCCCCACCCTCGGCGGCTGGATCACCGACAACTTCTCCTGGCGCTGGATCTTCTTCATCAACATTCCAGTCGGCATTTTCGCCTTCATCCTTGTCACGCGCCTCGTCGAAGATCCGCCGTGGATTAAAGCCGATCGTTCCAGGCTGCGCAACATGGATTATGTTGGCCTCGGATTTCTCACCCTGGCCATGGGCGGGCTCCAGATCATGCTCGATAAGGGCGAGGAAAACGACTGGTTCTCCTCCACCTTCATCTGCGTCTTCGCGACTCTCTTCGTTGTCGGCATCATCGGCCTCGTCGCCTGGGAGTGGCGCCAGAAAGAGCCGCTCATCAACTTGCGCCTCTTTCGCTACCGCAACTTCGCCATCTGTTGCTTCCTCATGATGCTGGTGGGCGGCGTGCTCAATGCCAACACGGTCCTCCAGCCGCAATTCACCCAGCAGTTGCTCGGCTACACCGCGACCACCGCCGGCCTCGCTCTCACTTACGGCGGCATCACGCTTGTCTTCATGATGCCCCTGGCAGGCATTGCCACCGGCAGAATCTCCGCGCGCTACCTCGCCGCTTTCGGCTTCATGATGCTCGTCATCACCTTCCGCTACGCGGCCTTTGTCACCAATCTCCAGATGAGCTTTGCTGAGGCGTCATGGCTGCGCGTCGTGCAGATGTTCCCGCTCCCATTCTGTTTCATCTCCATTACGAACGCAGCCTACGTAGGCATGCCCAAAGAGCAGAGCAACCAGGTCGCCGGGCTCATCAACTTCGTCCGCAACATCGGCGGCTCCATTCTGATTGCCATCACCAATGCCCAGGTCACCAGCCGCGCCATGTGGCACGAGCAGCACTTGCAGCAGGCCATGCAGCCCGGTTCCATCGGATTTGACCTGCATAGGCAGGCGCTGACCGCGGCCTTCAGTCACGCCTACGGCTCCGCCAACGCCGCGGCCATGGCCTTGGGCCAGATTTACAACCAGATGATTGCTCAGGCCACGACGCAAGGCTACCAGGACGTCTACATGGAGCTCTCCTACGCCTCGATCGCTCTCGTGTTCCTTGCCTTTCTCCTCAGCAAGAACAAGCCCGGCGAAGGCGGAGGCGGCGGAGGCATGCATTAGCACATTCCCCCCTCCACTGCTGTGCACAGTTGCATAGCCCTTTCCGCAAAATCGGCCTATAATTCCTCGCAGATTTCCAATGAACTAAAAAGATGCCCGATCGTTGACATCTTCCGAGGAGGCTTCCATGTTGAAGTCGTTTTTGCTCTTTTTTGCGGTGGCCCTTCTGGCCGTAGCAGCGTGTTTACCGTTGCAAGGCCGCAGCCCTCAGCAGGCCGCGCCAGCGCCGGCCCTCGCTCCTGCGCAAACAGTGGTTACGCAGCCGGCCGCGCCCGTCAAGAATCCCGTCAAGCCCACGGCCGAATCACAAGCTAAGGCCAAGAGCCTGTATCAGATAGACTGCGCCATGTGCCACGGCGACAACGGCAATGGCAAAACCGATCTTGCCACCAGCATGGGCCTCACCCTCGATGATTGGAGCAACCCCGCGACCCTCGCCAACAAGGACGACTCGGCGCTGTTCAACTCCATCCGCACCGGCAAGGACAAAATGCCTCCCGAGTCGGATGGCCGCGCCAACGATACGATGGTTTGGAACCTCGTTATCTACATTCGCAGCTTTTCCAAGGGGCAATCTCCGGCGCCCGCGGCTCCAGCTCAGTAGCACCGGGACCGTGTGATTTCGTAATCAGAGCAACGTAGCGCCGGTCTCCGGACCGGCCGGCGTGTTTCCCCGCGCACGAGCCGGCGTCCTTAAAACCCTCACTGAGGGACCTGCGAGAAATTCCGAGGCCGGAATCCGTCGCAGCGGATGGCGCGCCCGGTATGCGCCTGCCCGAACCTGGCCCTGCGATCTTCTCTCTCATGGTGCTGAATCCTCGCCCAAACAAGCGTCCCGGAGGGACGCAACGAAAATAGCCCGGGCCGGAGTCCGCCACGGCGGACGACGTCCTGGGAATGCCGCACCGCGGTTCGTGGCGTCCCGTAGGGCCGCCCGAACCGAATCACCATCCTCTGTCATCATGGAGTGATGGCAAAGACTTCCGACTTTCAAGGCAAATGGGCTTTAATCACGGGCGCCAGCTCCGGAATCGGCGTCGCCCTCGCGCGTGAGCTCGCCGCGCACGGCGCGAAACTCATCCTCACCGCGCGCCGCCGCGATCGCCTTGACGCCCTCGCCGCCGAGCTTGCCGCCAACGGAGCCGAAACCCGCGTTATCGTCGCGGATCTCAACGATCCTTCCGCCCCGCAACAGATCTTTGACGCCACTGTGGGCGCCGGCATCGTTGTCGACATCCTCATCAACAACGCCGGCCTCGGCCAGTTCGGCGCATTCATCTCCAACAATGCCGACCAGGAATTCAGCATGGTCCGCGTCAACTGCGAAGCCGTCGTCCGCCTTTCGCGACTCTTCCTTCCGCCGATGGTCGAGCGCCGTCGCGGTTGGATGCTCGTTGTAGCCTCCGCAGCCAGCTTTCAGCCGGTCACCTATCTCTCCACCTACGCGGCCACCAAGGCCTTCGACCGCTTCTTCGCGCTCGGCGTCGGCGCTGAAGTCGCCCGCTTCGGCGTGAAGGTGACAGCACTCTGCCCCGGAACCACCGAGAGCGAGTTCATCCAGGTAGCTCACGCAAACCAGTTCCTGAACCGCAATCAGCAATCGGCCGCAGAGGTCGCACGCATCGGCATCGTGGCGCTCGCCCGCGGCCAGCACACCGTCAGCACGAATCTCACCGGCAAGCTGCGCTCGTTTTTTGTTCGGTTCCTGCCCGTCGACCTCATCACCGGCTTTGTGGAAAAGTTAGCGCGCCCCAAACCGTAGTCTTTATCGGGGCGAAAGCGGGCCGCTCCCCCGGCGGAAAGTGGAAGCGCCAGCTTGGCAAGGAATGCCTCGAGTTTCTATCCGAGAGATTGGCGATTCTCGGTTCCAAAGAAGGAGCGGTCAGCGAATGAGAACTCGTTAACGCGTGGCTCGGGAGGGCGCCGATGACGTCGGTGTGCCAAAACGATTTGATCGTCCCATTCCTTACCCTTTCGGAACTTGCTTTCGAGTTGCCGCTGACAAACCGGGAAACGGCAGATTGAGCCCAGATCGCGCGGCGACCCTTTATGCGCCTCCCTGGAGCGCTGCGATCCAGCAGCTTTTACTCCGCCCTTGGCAGCTTCATCGTCTTCAGCTCTTCCAGGTTCTTTTCGATCATCGCATTGCGCTGGGCGACGCAGGCGTGACTACGCAGCGGATCGGCAGGTGTATTCAGCACATAGTCTGCAAGCTTGTCGATCGTGCTCGTGGCCACATGCATGCGCGTGTCGGACGAAGCGTAATAAATAAAGACCTCACCGTTCTTGCCTTCGATCCATCCGTTGCTAAAGACAACATTCGAAACATCGCCAACCCGCTCGCCATCCTCGGGAGCGATGAAGTAGCCGGCCGGCTTGTGCGTGACCACCCAGGGGCGATCTAACTCGGTCAAAAACAGATAGAGCACATAGCGCAAACCTGCAGCCGTGTTGCGCACACCGTGCGCCAACTGCAACCAGCCCTTGCCGGTCCTGATGGGAGCTGGTCCGAGGCCGTTCTTGACCTCTTGAATCGTGTGATATTCGCGGTTATCGACGATGATTTCTTCGTCCACGACAGCATTCTCGATGCTCGACGAGAGTCCCCAGCCGATTCCGCCGCCATTCCCCGCCTGGATAAAGTCGTCCTGAGGGCGGGTATAGAAGGCATATTTGCCATCGACAAAATTCGGGTGCAGCACCACGTTGCGCTGCTGCGGCGATTTGGAACGCAAGTCGGCCAGACGCTCCCAGGTCTTCAAATCCTTCGTGCGCGCGATGCCGCACTGCGCGACAGCCGAAGAGGTGTCAGACTCAGGCGCCGCCGGATCCTTGCGCTCGGTGCAAAACAGCCCATAGATCCAGCCGTCTTCGTGCTTGACGACGCGCATGTCGTAAACATTGATGTCTCGATCTTCGGTCTCGGGCAAAAGAATCGGGAAGTCCCAGAAGCGGAAGTTGTCGATGCCGTTCGGGCTCTCAGCCACGGCAAAAAACGACTTTCGGTCCGAACCCTCGACACGCACCACCAGTAGATACTTACCTTCGTGCAAGATCGCGCCGGCGTTGAAAGTGGCGTTGACCCCGATCCGCTCCATCAGATAGGGATTCGTCGTCTGGTCGAGGTCATAGCGCCAGGTGATTGGCGTGTGCGCAGCAGTCACGATCGGGAAATCGTAGCGATCGAAGATACCGTTGCCGTTGGCCGACTTGCGATTGCGGCGGCCGATTAACCGCTCTTGCTCCTTGAGCAGGTCTTGAACGTGTCTCTTGAATGCTGCTTGGTTCATCTTGCTCTTTGCTGTCTGAATTTCTGCATGATGTGGACAGGAAAACGCAACGCCTTTGTCAGATTACCGCATTCGACCATGCCGTTTACGGCAAGCGTTTCATGGTCGTGCTGATCGAGACCAGCTTCCAGGCCCTGCTCGCGGTGGCAATTACCAAATCGAGACTATACCGTTGTAGCGAAGCGTTTCAGGCGGCTTGGCGCCTGCCCGCAGGCCATGCTCTGGTAAACACCGCTCGGCTTAGCCCAATTCGGGCAAATCCGGAATTCAGCCCTTGCCAAAAACTCCGGCTCTTGCCTAAGACTTCGTGATCCTGTCATCTGCTTATTGCTGCGGCGCCCCCGTCAGCTTGAACGACTCGAAGAACCGGTTCACATCCTCTTCGCGCCACTCCTCGGTCCCGGGACACGTGGCCATCAGCGTGTAGAGGTGCGTTCCCGGCAGGAATCAGCCGCCCATTCAGAATCCCGCCGCCCGCATTTTCCGCATCGTCGCCGGCAATCGCCCCGATATCCGGGTTGTATTCTCTTATCAGATTTTGATCCTTTAGTCTCCGAGAGAACCTATGACAACTGTTCGAATCTCCGGAGGAGTCGTCCATAACCTTCCGGCCGATCTTCGAAAGGCGCTCGCTTCCGACGCGAGGTCGCTGGCGGCTTGGGAAGACATCACGCCCCTCGCGCGCAACGAGTGGATCTGCTGGACCATCTCCGTCAAAAAAGCCGAGACAAGGCGGCAGCATGTCGAAAGGGTGTGCTCCGAGCTCAAAGAAGGCATGCGGCGGCCGTGTTGCTGGCCCGGCTGCCCGCATCGATGATCATTCCGCGATGTGATGCGCGGCCTCATCATCCTCCGCCAAAGAGCGTTCGCCGCGTCTTTCCACCCTTTCTCCTGTATACTGTGTTTACGCTCAGTTGTTTGGACGCGAGTTGCGATTTGCCCTTGAACAGGGCCCCTCAACCTGGCACGATTTCCCCAAGCCCCTACAGCGTGTACCCATCGGTCTCCTTCCCGGCGATCATGCTCGCAACCGTTTGCCGGTTGGCGAACAGGTAAAGCGTCCGAGTATTATTCGGCGTGATCGTCCGGCCAATATGGAGCAGGGTAGCCGGTCGGCAGTGAGCCGGCAGGCATTAAACAGCAGCGTGGGTTAGCTCCGGGCGGGCAGGCACTCAACGTGCATGCCGGCCAGTCCCAGGGACGAAATTGGTTCTCTCTTACGCATAATCGAATGCAGGCGTGTGCATCTATTTCTGCGCGTGCCTCCAGTCAGGTTCCGTTTGCAGGCCCTCGGGAAACAAGGGCTCCGGGACCCCAGGAAAAGACATCATTTTGACGACTCAATTCTCACAGTTTTCCCTTTCGGCTGCGCTCATGGCGCGGCTCAACGCCAACAAGTTTGAAATCCCCACGCCCGTACAAGCGGCGGCCATTCCGCCGGCCCTCGAAGGCCGCGACGTGCTCGCCACCGCGCAGACGGGAACCGGCAAGACCCTCAGCTTCCTCATACCGATCATGGAGATGCTTGAGAAGACCCCGGGCCGCGGGGCGCAAGCCCTCATTCTGCTGCCCACGCGCGAGCTCGCCATGCAGGTTGAAGCTGCGTTCCGTGCGCTGCGCTCAAGCAATGGTCCTACAGCAGCCGTGGTCGTGGGCGGCCTGGCCGAGAGCACGCAACTGGACGCGATGCGTCGCGGAGCGCGCCTCATCGTCGCCACTCCGGGCCGTCTGGAAGACTTCCTCAAGCGCAAGCTGGTGCGGCTCGATCAGGTCAAGATCCTGGTGCTCGACGAAGTGGACCGCATGCTCGATATGGGCTTTCAGCCTGCGATTGCGCGCATTGCGGGCATGCTGCCCAAAGTGCGGCAGACACTGTGCTACTCCGCCACGCTCGAGGGCGCGGTCAGGGATGTGGCGCGCAACTATCTCAAGAACCCGGCGCGGATCGAGATCGGTTCGGTGCTCAAGCCTGCCGAAAACGTTGAACTCCGCACCTTTGAAGTGGATCACGACAAGAAACAGGAGCTGCTCGAACACCTGCTCGACGCCGAAAAGGGAAGCTTCCTGGTGTTTGTGCGCACCAAGCATGGCGCCGATCGCGTTGCACGCCGCCTCAGCCGTTCGGGCTGGTCGGCCACGCAGATTCACGGCGATCGCTCGCAGGCGCAGCGAAACCAGGCGCTCAAGAGCTTTTCTGAAGGCCGTCACCGGGTGCTGGTGGCCACCGATGTCGCGGCGCGTGGCATCGACGTTGCCAATGTGGCGCACGTCATCAACTTTGACATGCCCAAACTGGCAGAAGATTTCGTGCACCGCGTAGGACGCACGGGTCGAGCCTCCGCGCGAGGTGTGGCATCCACGTTTGCCATTCCGGCTGAGCGCGCAGACTTGCGCAAGATTGAGCGCACACTATCGATCTCGATGAAGCGGTTCCGTGTGAAGCCCGTTGGCCTCAGGGCTGCCTAGCACGGCCTGATAGTCCGGCTGCCTTAGGGCAGTCGGACCCCGATCATCTGAAATTTCCGCCTTTGACAAAACTGCGTTCGCCGGTTCTTGCTTGGAACCAGGATGGGCCCCGGCATGAAGGGGAAAGTTGCGATTGCGCCCGCCGCCATCCGCCGGATGCTTGAACCGTGCGAAGTCGCTTTGCTTGTCGCATACCTGTGTTCAAACGCCGCCGCGGGCATCACCGGCTCTGCGCTGGACATTGACCTCGGCTGGACTGCGCGCTAGGACAAAATCCTTCACCTCGTGCCCTAAGGCAGCTTCACCATATCGGTTTTGAATTCCTTGCTGGAAGGCACCACCGCCTCGTCCCGTTCATAGCCATCCTTGCGCAGAAAGACGTGGACGGTCGCGGGCTCCGGCTGCGGCAATTGGACTGTGCAAGTGCCGTCGCTGCCGGTAGAGCATGTATTCATCTTGCCTTGACCGATCTGGACATCGACCTCGACACCCGGTACGGGCACTCCGGAAACGCGGTCGGTCACCTGCGCGCTGAATTGCCACGGCGGCGGAGGGCGAAGCGCGAACCACCAGACTGCGACGCCCACAAGAATCACCACGAGGGCCGCAAGGGCCGCCTGCAGTTTGCGTCTGCTGCCCAATGGCCAACCGAGCGCGGGTTTCAGACTGCGCGGCCGCCTGCGCTGGATCGGCGGTGGTGATGCCCTGGACTTCAAGCATGGCCGGCAACGGTGTCTTATCCAGCAGCCACGGCAGAATGGGCTTATGCAGCGCTTCACCGCGTGAATACTCGAAGGTGATGTATTCGGAGCCACGCGTGTTCTGCGACCAGCACAGCACGATCGTGCGTGAGGCGCCAATCGAGCGCTCCAGGCGGCGTTTCCACTGCTCGCCGGGGTCGATCGACTGCACGTCGAAAAAAACCTCGTAGCCGAGGCGGCGCAGTTCGTCGCGCAATGGTGCAACGCGCTCGGTGTCGGCGCGCGAGTAGCTCAGGAATACGTCGTATTTGGCCATCGTCTTGGCTCTATTGTTGCAAAAGCGGCTCGAGTTGGTGCAGCGCCGCGGTCATGCCGGCAGCGTCACCGCTGTAGAAACTGTTGAAGAACGCGATCCATGACGTACGTTCCGTTGCAAATCCGGGCGAGTTTGCCAGTAGAGAGACGGTCGCGGTAGCGTCCCAGTAATACGGAGTCGAATCAGAGGCTCTTGAAAGCAGCGTCTTTTCTGTCGCCAGCGCCGCGCTCTTGTTTCCAGCGCCCCATTCGCAGAGAAAACGGAGCGCGTCTTCCCGAAAGACCTGCCTCGGCGGCAGCAGGCCGTCTGTGATTTGTCCGAATTGCTGCACGCAGGCGTCGAAACGGGATGTATCGAGACTGATCAGCGCCATGGCCAACTGACCTCCGGCCCAGTACCGCGACAGGTTGGTCTTGGAGACCACCTGAAACGCGTTCTCATACGCTTGCGCCGACTGATTGAATAGCGCAACAGCCTCAGCCCCGCTGGAGCGTCCGGCCTCGTACTGCAGCACATCCCCCATGAAAAGTTGCGTAATGGCCCATTCCTGCGGCATATCGGCCTTGGTGCGCACTTCAAGCGCATTCTGGTAGGCCGTCATCGCCTGGCTGAAGAACGCAAGCGCCTTGTCGCTGGTGGAGTCTTCACCTTCTACCGTCAGCACATCACCAAGGCCGCCTTGTACGCTCGCCCACTCCTTGGGCCGATCGGCTTTGGTGTAGACCTGAAGCGCATTCTGGTAGGCCTGTATAGCCTCATCCAGCAGCGGGGTTGCCTTGTCGCCGCGAGTGCGACTCCCTTCGGCCTTAAGCGCGTTCCCGAGGGAGCTTTGAGTCCACGCCCACGCTGCCGGCTCATCGGCTCTGGTGTAAACCTGAAGCGCATTCCTGTAAGCCTCGACCGCCTCATCGATCAGAGGCATGGCCTTGTCCCCATCGGCGTTTCCTGCCTGGTTCATAAGCAAGTTGCCGAGATTGTCTTCAATCCTCGCCCAGTCTTTGGGCTCATCGGCTTTGGTGTAGACCTCAAGCGCGTTCCGGTAAGCCTCGACGGCCTGTTCCAGCAGCGCGGGCGCCTTGTCAGCGCTGGTGCGAAATCCCTCGTCCAACAGAGCGTTTCCCAGGTTGCTTTGCGCCCACGCCCAGCCCTTGGGCTCATCGGCTTTGGTGTAAACCTCCAGCGTGCTGCGATAGGCCTGCGCCGCCTGATCGAGCAGCGCGGCAGCTTTGTCTCCGCTTGCCTGCGCTGCTTCGCGTTCGAGCGCATTTCCAAGACTGTTCTGTGTTCCCGCCCAGTTCTTGGGCTCGCCGGCTTTGGTGTCGATATCGAGGGCGCTGCGATACGCCTGCACCGCCTGATCGAACAATGCAGCGGCTTTATCCCCGCTCGCGCGATTTCCCTCTGCCATCAGCACATTGCCTAGATTGTTTTCTGCCCGCGCCCACTCCTGCGGCTCATCGGCCTTTGTGAAGACTTCAAGCGCGTTGCGATACGCCTGCGCAGCCTTATCGAACAAAGCATCTTCGTTTTCTCCGCTGGCCCGGCTTCCCTCGGCCTCCAACGCATAACCAAGGCCAACTTGCGCCCGTGCCCAGCCCTGCGGCAGATCGGCCTCGGTGTAGACCTCAAGTGCGCTGCGGTATGCCTGCACTGCCTGATCGAACAGGCCATCTTCCTTGTCCCCGCTGGACCGGCTTCCCTCGTCCACGAGCACCAAGCCGATAGCGTCTTCCGTCCGCGCCCAATCTTGGGGGTCATCGGCCTTTGTGTAGACCTCAAGCGCGTTGCGATAGGCCTGCGCCGACTGATCGAACAACGCGACGGCCTTTTCTCCGGTGGCACGCCTCGCCTCGTTATCGAGGGCGCCCCCGAGGGCGCTCTCCGCTATTGCCCAATACTGGGGCTCATCGGCCTTAGTCAAGACCTCGAGTGCGTTGCGGAACGCCTGCGCCGACTGATCGAAAAATGAAGCGGCTTTGTCCCCTGTGGCACGCTCTCCTTCTACCATCAGCGCGAGCCCGAGATTGCTCTCAGTCGTGGCCCAAAGCTCGGGCATATCGGCTTTGGTGAAGACCTCCAGCGCGCTGCGATATGCTTGCACCGCCTGATCGCAAAGCGCAGAGGCATTGCTCCCGCTCGTGTGCCCCGCCTCTTCCCTCAATGCATTCCCGAGGTTATTCTCGGAATTGGCCCAATTCTGAGGCAGGTCGGCTTTCGTGAAGACTTCCAGCGCGCTGCGATACGCTTGCGCCGCTTGATCGAGCAGGCCGGCGGCCTTATCCCCGCCGACCCGTTGGCTCTCATCCACCAATACATTCCCAAGATCGTTCTCAGTTCCCGCCCAGCCTTGCGGCAGATCCGCTTTGGTGTAGACCTCCAGCACGTTCCGGTATGCCTCGATTGCTTGGCCCAGCAATGCAATAGCTTTGTCTCCGCTGGTGCGAATTCCTTCACTCCAGAGCGCCCTGCCCAGGTGGTTCTGCGTAGAGGCCCAATCCTGGGGCAGATTGGCCTGCGTGTAGACCTCCAGCGCGCTGCGAAACGCCCGCACCGACTGATCCAGCAAGTCAGTGGCCCTGCTTCCACTCACACGCTCTCCTTCATTTGTGAGAACGCCCCCGAGACCGGCCTGTGTGCTGGCCCAGGCTTGCGGCTGGCCCTCCTGTGTGTAAACCTCCAGCGCGCTGCGATGTGCCTGTGCCGCTTGCTCGAACAGGCTTACCGCGTTCTTTCCGCCGGCCCGCTCCCCCTCGTCCCTGAGCGCACGTCCGATGGAGTTTTGCGTACTGGCCCAGTCCTGGGGCTGATCGGCTTTGGTGTAAACCGTGAGCGCGTTGCGAAACGCCTGCAGCGCCTGATCGAATAGGCCGGCGGCTTTGTCAGCGGTCACGTCGTTTCCTTCGTCCACGAATGCAACCCCGAGATTCCTTTGCGTGCTGGCCCAGTCCTGGGGATGATCCGCTTTGGTGTAAATCTTGAGCGCACTGCGATAAGCCTGAACCGCCTGATCGAGCAGACCGACGGCCTTGTCGCCGCTGGCCCGCAATCCCTCGGCGGTGAATACAACCCCGAGCTCGTCTTGCGTCTTGGCCCAGTCCTGGGGCAGAGCGGCTTCGGTGCGCACTTCCAGGGCGGAGTGAAGCTCCTGCACCGCCTGATCGAGCAGGGCAGCAGATTTGTCTCCGCTTACCCGCACGCCCTCTTCTTCCAGCGCAACGCCAAGCCCGGCATGTGCCGCCGCCTCTTCCTGACGATCTCCGAGCAGGGCGTATTTGCCCACCAGCGACCGGTAATCGTCAGCGGATTGATCAATCAGAGCGAGGGCTTGTGCGGCGGGAGCGACAGCGCCTTCCCGTTCGCGCGCGTCCGCTGCCTCCCCCACCGCCTCCAGCCAAAGCTCATGGAAGCCCTTGTCGCCGGGAAACTTGTTGTACTGCGCTTCAATCGCAGTTGCCGCGCTCTCCAGCGTTTGCGTGGCCTCGTGGTACTGGCCGTTCAGGCGATACGCGCCCGCGGCCTGACTGCTGTGGTCGAGAAGCTCGCGCATCGGGGTTCGAAGCTTGTCGAGCAGAGACTGCTGCGCCGCCTGCAGGGCCTGCACCTGTGCCTGAAGAGCTTTTTCCTGCGCCGCGAGAGCCTGCTCCTGTGCATCCTCTGCGTTGATCGCCTGGCGATCGGCATTGCCGGCTTCATTGAAGAGTTGAGCAGCGTTGGCGTAGTGGTTGAGCGCAAGCTCTGCCAGCGCCTTTTGCTCGGCCGTTGCACCGCCCGATTGTTTTTCGATTTCCTCGGCCCATTGCTGCACCTGCTGGTCAGCCTGCCCGGGGAAAAACCGTTGGCATGGGCCCACTCGGCCACTGCGGCGCCTAGGTCTGGCTTCTGCGCCTGCGCTGCATTTGCCTGCGCCGTGTTCGCCTGCCCCGCGAGCGCGACGTTCTTTTTCTGCAAACCGGAGATCTGAAGCGACATACGGTGCAGCATGGCCTGGATTTGCGCCGGCCCCAGCAACGCGGGCGAGCCCTTGGGCAGCATGCTCACGTTGATCGTCGCGGGCAGCGCGTTCAACTGGCCGTCGGCCGGCTGATAGATCACCAGACCGCTGGCGCCGTCGATCTGAATGCGCAGGCCGCCTCGCTGCGCCGCATCCTCTGACACATCGAGCCACGCCTGGCCTTTTGGATTGGTGACATCGCGCGCTTCCGTCACGAGCACGGAGCCGTCGAGATAGCCGAGCGAGATGCGCACCGTAGGCACGGGCTGAGCCGGCTCTGTGTGCGCGTCAGCGACCACTACGGCTACGGTTCGCTGCGCAGGAGCCTTTTGCGCCATGGCAGCCCGCGGACCGACCCACAGGCAGAGCAGCAAAACAGCCCATGAAACCCGAGTCTTCAAATGGACCTCTGGCATGGCAGAAATGACTGGTTGGGGGGAGCCCTGATGATTAGGAATTCTATCCTGAAACTTGACTCAGGCGTTGCTTGCATATTGAAATCCGCGACCACCCCCGGAACGCAGGCCCGGCGCGGGCCAAAAAATCATGGAGAGAATATTGGGGATGTTTATTTCATCGTCCGCGAGCTAGCTCCTTTAGAATCAATCGGTCGATTTTAAGAGCGATCAAACGTGTGCATCAAAACCGTGTCGTATCCATGACCGACAACCTCTTCGAAACGCACCTTTTTCGATCCACAAATCGCACGTTTTGCCGTGGGTCTTCTTCCGATTCCCGTGCGTCTCTAGCCAATAGGCTTCTGGATCTCGGTTTCGCATCAAAACACAAGCACGCCGTCAGGAGACATCCACATGATCAAGAAACTCGGAATCACGCTTCTATTCCTCGCGCTTGGCTCCGTCAGCGCGCTGGCCGCCGACTTCAACGGCAAATGGACGGGCGATGTCCAGGGGCGAATGGGCACGCAAACCCTCACCTTCGACTTCCATGTCGACGGCGCGGCGTTGACCGGCAAGATCACCACGCCGCGCGGCGATGTCGACATCTCCAACGGCAAAGTCGATGGCGATAACATCTCCTTCGATCAGGTGCTGAACTTCAACGGCAATTCAGTCACCATCAGCTACCAGGGCAAAGCCGCGGCCGACGGCACAATCAACTTCACGCGCACCTTCGGCTCCAGCGGTGATCGTCCTCCGCAAACGTTCGTGGCCAAGCGCGCGCCGGCTGCCAATCCGCCTGCTTCGCCAACAGGCTCTGTCCGGAACCGCAGTCCCGCAGTAGCTGATCCGCCGCGGTTTGCAGCGCGTTTCTTCGCGCATCTTTCAATGGGCCGGTCAAACGCCGGCTACGCATCCTTTACCCGGATGCGGGCGGCAAAGTTAATGCTCGCCCATTCCATCGGGGTCAGCGGCCGTCTGCCGCCGCTACCCGGCCACGGGTCGCGGACAATCACCTGCTGAATCTCGTACTGCGAGGTGGCCGTGTCCACTTCGGAAATAATCGCCGTCAGAACCGTAGCGTGGCCCAGCGCGCCAATGATCAGCGGGTGATCGTCGATCAGGTCCTGAATTGCCGTATTTACGTTCACTGAGTACACATCGCCCTGGCACTGGAAGACTTTTCCCGCGTCATCGTTCCATCGCTTGTTAAGGTCGCGAAAAATATCGCGCGGCATGCCCGGCATGTCTTCCACGGTTCCCCACGTCTCCTTCACGATCCGCTGCTGATCGACGCTGTGATGGTAGTACTCAAACACCATGCTGATGCACGCTGCCCAGCACCATTCGTTCTGCTGCTGGAATGCCTGCTTGAACGTGATGGAAGAGATTCCGGCCGTGCACATCTCCATCGGCTGAGGTCCCATCGGCGTCATCGCCGAAACCGGCGTCCCGCATTGCTTTGCCCCAAACAAAGTCCGCGACACAGAAAGCACCCCCGCCCCGGCCAAAGCCGAGCGCAGAAAGGCCCGTCGTTCCATATTCAACCTCCAGGTTTTCTAGGGGGGACAGCGTTTTCGGGGGGGACAAAACGGATACGCACCATGAAACGAAATCGTTCCACGCCTGTCAAGCTGAACGTCAAGGATTCGCGGCCGTTCTTCCGATCTGGATCGATCTAAGCCGTCGCCGTCTTCGCCACATCCTGCAAACCGCGCGCCTCAATCTCGAACTCGCGCATCTTGTACTTCTGGATCTTGCCCGACAGCGTCGCCGGGAACTCCTCAACGAACCGGACGTGCTCCGGCACCTTGTAATACGCGATCTGGCCCTGGCAAAACGCTCGGATCTCTTCTTCAGTCGCTTCCACCCCGGGCCGCAACCGGATCCATGCCACCACAATCTCGCCCAGCCGCGCATTCGGAATCCCGATCACTTGCACTTCTCCGACCTTCGGGCAGGTATAAAGGAACTCCTCCACCTCGCGCGGATAGATGTTCTCGCCGCCGCGTATGATCACGTCGCGCGATCGGCCGGTGATATGGATGCATCCGTCCTCGCGCATCACGCCTAAATCTCCCGTGCGCAGCCAGCCATCGGGCTGGATCACCTGCGCCGTGCCGTCAGGGTCGCCGTCGTAGCCCTTCATCAGCGCATAGCCACGCACGCACACCTCACCCTGCTGTCCGAAGGGCAACGTCTCGGAGCCCTCAAGCGCGGCGATCTTGATCTCGGTCTGCGGCATAGCGCGGCCCACCGTCTTCACGCGCACTTCAATCGTGTCTTCGGCGTCGCTCATCGTCACCACCGGCGAGGTCTCCGTCTGCCCGTAGGCGATCACCAACTCGCCGATGTGCATCTCTTCGAGCACGCGCTTCATCAGCTCCACCGGGCACGGAGCGCCGCTCATCATGCCGGTGCGCAGGCTTGTTGTGTCGTAATCCGCAAAGTCCGGCAGTCCGAACTCCGCCACGTACATCGCCGGAACGCCGTAGACGCTCGTGGCGCGTTCCTCATGGACAGCCTTCAGCGTGGCGCGCGCGTCGAAGGTCCAGTTGGGCAGGATGATTGCCGCGCCGGAGTTCACCGCGCTCATCGTCCCGATCACGCAGCCATAGCAGTGGAACAGCGGCACCGGCACTACAATCTTGTCCTGTTCTGTGTAGTGGAATCCATGCGCCAGGAACTGGCCGTTGTTCACCACGTTGTGGTGCGTCAGCATCACGCCCTTGGGCAGGCCGGTCGTTCCGCTCGTGTACTGGATGTTGGCTACATCGTCGCTCGCGACATGGTCCGGCAGCCGCCCTTCGGCATCGACAAGTGCCGGCCAATCCGGGGAGTCGAAGTAGATGGTGTGTTCGAGCGCGAGGTCGAGCCCGTGCCGCGCCCGGCCCAGAATCTCCTCGTAATCGGCGCGCTTGTCTTTGTGCCACAGAAACAGCGCCTTCATGCGCGATCGCGTCAAGGTGAATTGCAGCTCATGCGAGCGGTACGCCGGATTCACATTCACCAGAGCCGCCCCGGCCCGCGCGCAGCCCATGTGCATCATCACCCACTCGATGCAGTTGGTGGACCATAGGCCCACGCGGTCGCCGCGCCGAATCCCCAGTGCCCAAAGCCCTCGCGCTACCCGGTCAGCTTCCGCGCTCAACTCAGCCCAGGTGAGCCGCTTCTCCTGGTGCCGCGACGCAACCGCCAGCCGATCCGGAAACCGATCAGCCGATCGCTTGAGCAGGTCGCCAATCGTCAATTCCAGCAGCGGCCTCGCCGGGCCACGCGCATAGCTCCGGATCGAGGTCTGCTCTTCAGGTTTCGCCGTAACGGCGGGCATCGTTCTACCTTTGTTCCAAAGTTGAAGAGGCAGTGTACGCCAGTGGCTTGCCCTCAAAAGTGATCCAGCCCACACCACTCGCCACTGGACTTCTGACGAGAGCGGCTATCGAGTGTGGCCGTTTTTGAAAGGGCACGACTGGTTGGCCGAGGTCTATCCGGTAGGGGGGGATTTATCCTGTAGGCCGGGGATTTATCCCCGGCAAATCGCCACAAAAGCAGTGGGCTTTAGCCCCTGAGGAACGCCCTCCTCAAAAATGCGCCATTCCCCAGCCCAAGCCGTCTCACCAGGATTTAGGTATCATCAATGCATGGCCCAGCTCGCCCCCGAAACGCCGAAAACCCGGAGCGTATCAGCCATTCCGGTCCACGCCTTTCGGACCCACGACCCGCGACTGGAGCCAATCGCCACCAAGGTTCTGGCCCGGCAGCGCCTCAGCGCCGAAGATGGGCTTACGCTTTACGCGTCCTCAGATGTTCTGGCAGTCGGCTGGCTGGCCAACCACGTCCGTGAGCAGATGCATGGCGACGTCACCTACTTCAACGTCAATCGCCACATCAACCCCACGAATGTCTGCGTGGCGGCCTGCAAGCTCTGCGCCTTTGGCCGCAAGAAAGGCGATCCCGCCGGCTATACCATGGCCCTCGACGAAGCATGGGAGACGGCTGCCTCCGGCTACTCCGAGGCGGTCACGGAGTTTCACATTGTCGGCGGTCTGCACCCCGACCTGCCCCTCGAATTCTTCCTCGATCTCATCCGCGGTCTCAAAGAGCGTTTTCCCAAGGTCCATATCAAGGCCTTCACCATGGTCGAGATTGCGTTTCTCGCCCGCCGCGCCAAATTAACCATCGACGAAACCCTGATCAAGCTTCGCGACGCCGGAGTCGACTCCATGCCCGGCGGCGGCGCGGAGATCTTTGCCGCCCGCGTACGCTCCATCATCTGCGATCACAAGATCGACGGCGAGGAATGGCTTGAAACGGCACGCGCAGCTCACAAGCTCGGCTTCAAGTCCAACGCCACGATGCTCTATGGCCACATTGAGAACGACGCCGACCGCGTCGATCATCTGCTCAAGCTGCGCGCCCTCCAGGACGAAACCGGCGGCTTCCAGACCTTCATTCCGCTCGCCTTTCATCCTGAAAACACGCCCCTCGACCACCTCCCGGTAACCACGGGGCTCACCGACATTCGCCAAATCGCCGTCAGCCGCCTGCTCCTCGACAACTTCCCGCATATCAAGGCCTACTGGCAGATGATGACGCCCAAGATCGCGCAGATCGCGATCCGCTTTGGCGCCGACGACCTAGACGGTACCGTGATCGAAGAGAAGATCTACCACGACGCAGGCGCTACCACCCCGCAGGGCATGACGCGCAAGCAGCTCTGCCGCCTCATCACCGAGGCTGGCCGCGTGCCCTTCGAGCGCGACACGCTTTACCGCGCTGTGACGCGCACCGAGGAAAGCTTCACCGTCGCGGTGTAGCATGGATTTGCTTTAGTCGAATCTCTTCATCGCCGTCGGCTTTTGGGGAGTCCAAGGGCGATTGCGAGTGCGGCGTCTCTCAAATAGTTACCCACGCGAGCTGGTCATCCTGAGCGGAGTTTGCCGCGCTTCTTGCGGCAAACGGAGTCGAAGGACCTGCATTTCGCATCCTTCGCACGGAATAACGGATTTCTGAAACGCTGCACGACCGGCAGCGCAAACGAGTCGCGCTAACGGCTGCCTACTGCCGCACCACCACGCCGTTCTTCATCACAAAGCTCACGTGTTCCACCACACTGATGTCGTCGAGCGGATTACCGGGCACCGCAACGATATCGGCATAGTATCCCGGCTTGAGCTCGCCGATCTGCCCCTCCCAGCGGAGCAGTTTCGCGCCGTTGATCATGTCGGCTTGCAGCACGGCCAATGGAGTCATGCCGTACTTGACCATCAGAGTCAGCTCGCGCCCCTGCGTGCCGTGCGGAAACGGCCCAACGTCGGACCCAACCGCAAACGGAACTCCGGCAGCAATCTGCTTCTTGAATTCCGCGATCTTGTAGTCAAGCATCGCGGCTTCTCGCGCCGCCTGATCCTGCGAACCGCCGTGCGCCGCAAAGTACTCGAAGATGGTGAAGGTGGGCACCGCGTAGATGCCCTTCTCCTTCATGATTCGCATCGTCTCGTCGCTCAGTTGCGTGCCATGGTCGATCGACGCCACTCCCGCCTCGGCCGCATAAAGCGTCCCGGGCTCGCCCATCGCGTGCACACCCACATTCGTTCCCAGCCTGTGCGCCTCGTCGACCGCCGCTGCCAGTTGCGCCTCGGTATATTGGTACGGCGTGTGCAGTACGCCATCAATCATCCGGTCCGGCCCGGTCTCGTAAATCTTCACAAAGTCCGCGCCTTCCTTGTGCTGCTCCCGGATCACTTCCACAAGCTGCTCGGCATCGTTGGCGTAATCCGCATTCGAGAGCACGTGCTGTGCCGGATTGAAATGGTTGGCGTCCTCATGCCCGCCCAGAATGTCGATGGCATTTGCGCAGACACGCATCCGCGGCCCGGGAATGATCCCCTGGTCGATCGCGTCACGCACCGCCGTGCTGGCCGATCCAGCGCCTTCGGTTCCCATGTCGCGCTCCGCCGTGAATCCGGCCAGCAGATCGGCTTTCGCTGCCTGCTCGGCCAGAATGGTGCGCCACGGCACCGACTCCTCCACGGTCTGCAAATCTTCCGCGCCAGGATGCAGGAACAAATGCACATGCGCATCGATCAGGCCCGGCAGCAGCGTCGTATCGCCGAGGTCGATCACCTTCGCCCCCGCCGGATGCTCCACCGAAACGCCAACAGCCTTGATCCGCTCGCCCTCGACAAGAATCTCGCCGGGCCGAAGGATGTTTCCCGTATCGACCTCGAGCAGCCGCGCTGCGTGCAGCACAATAGGCGCGGGCGGCTGAGCCCCGGCGGCAAGAGCAAACGCTAAAGAAAAGGTCAACGTGAATGACGCGAGGCATGAATACGCGAAAGTCCGGATCGATCGGCGCATGGATACGAATATCGCGCATCTGCCTGAGCTTGTCGACGAAGAACTCGACGAAAATGGTCGTGGAACCATCCGGTGGGCGGCGCATGCAAATCGGACAATATGCTTGACGTAACGCATAACGAACGCTATTCTGGCGAGTGATCGCCGGCTATCGAGACAAGCGCAGCAAGGATTTTGCCGAAGGCAAGCGAGTCAAAGCTTTTTCCGGTATCGAGCGGCCCGCCCGGCTCAAGCTGGATCGGCTGGAAGCGGCGGCTTCGCTCAAAGACCTTGCGGCCTTGCCTGGCAACCGATTTGAAATGTTATTAGGTAGCCGAAAAGGACAGTTCAGTATTCGCATCAATGATCAATGGCGGATCTGTTTCGAATGGCCGAAGCGAGACAGGGGGCCGTCGAACGTGGAAATTGTCGATTATCACTAGGGGAGTTCAATGGCAATCGTCACAATTCATCCAGGTGAGCATCTGGCCCTCGAACTGGAGGAGCTGGACATGAGCGCGTCCGAGCTGGCCCGCAAGCTGGACGTGCCCGCCAATCGTATTACCAGCATCTTGAACGGACAGCGCGCCATTTCCGGCGACACAGCGCTGCGGCTGGCCCACTTCTTTGGCACCAGCGCAGAATTCTGGTTGAATCTACAAAGCCTGTACGAACTGCGCGTAGCAAAACGCAAGGCGGGCAAGTCGATTTTGGCGTTACCAAAGTTGAAGAAATCGCAAGACGTTGCAGCCTAGGTCTTTTGGCGCCAAATGGGTTAATAAGCGCTTATCCCCGTCAGGCTCTGTCCCAGGATCAGCGTATGAATGTCGTGCGTTCCCTCGTACGTCTTCACCGATTCCAGATTCATGCTGTGCCGCATGATCGGGTAGTCCTCCGTCACGCCGTTCGCGCCCAGAATGTCGCGCGCCATCCGCGCACATTCCAGAGCCATCCACACGTTGTTTCTCTTGGCCATCGAGATGTGCTGATGGCCGGCTTTCCCGGCGTCCTTGAGCCGGCCCACATGCAGCGAGAGCAGCTGCGCCTTGGAGATTTCGCTCGCCATCCACACCAGCTTTTCCTGCACAAGCTGATGACCTGCAATCGGCTGATCGTGAAATTGCTTCCTGGTCTTGGAGTAGTTCAGTGCGACGCTATAGCAGTCCATTGCCGCGCCAATCGCGCCCCAGCTAATCCCGTACCGCGCCTGGTTCAGGCACATCAACGCAGCCTTCAGGCTGTCCGCGCCAGGCAGCAAGTTCGCCGCTGGCACACGCACGTCCTCAAGCGAGAGGGAACTCGTGACTGATGCGCGCAGCGACCATTTGCCGTGGATATCGCTCGACTTGAACCCCGGACGATCGGTTTCAACGAGGAATCCGCGCACGGCCTCCGCGCCGTCCCCTCCCGCGCCTTCCAGCTTCGCCCACACCACCGCCACATCGGCAATCGAACCCGATGTGATCCACATCTTCTCGCCGTTCAGGATGTATTCATCGCCCGATTTTCGCGCACGCGTCATCATGCCCGCCGGATTCGATCCGAATCCCGGCTCCGTCAACCCGAAACAGCCAAGCTTATCGCCCGTTGCCAGCGCCGGCAGCCATTTGTTCTTCTGCTCCTGTGACCCAAACGTGAAGATCGGGTACATCACCAGCGCCGATTGCACACTGACGAAACTGCGCAGTCCCGAGTCGCCGCGCTCCAGCTCCTGCAATACGAATCCGTACTCGACGTTCGACATGCCGGCGCAGCCGTAGCCTTCCAGGTTGGCGCCGTAGAAGCCCATCTCGCCCATCAATGGCACGAGCTCGCGCGGAAAACGCCCCTCGCGAAAGCACTCTTCGATAATCGGTGTCACGTTCGAGTCAACGAAGTCGCGCGCGGTCCTGCGAACGAGCAGTTCTTCTTCCGTCAGGCTCGCATCGAGCCCGAGAAAATCGAAACCTTGAAATTTGAAGGCCATAGTCGTACCTGCTGTCTCGGCGCTTCACCGGGACAGATGAGAGTACCAGCCCATCGCCCTCTTTTCAACGCAGTCTCGGAATGAGGAAGCAGGTCTGTTTGAAGCGTACGGGCTGGTAGGCCGGGGATTCATCCCCGGCATCCACCCCGCAAGAACGGTCATGGGCTTTAGCCCCCGAGGGAAGTCCTTTTCAAACCACCCCACGATCCGGATCTTCAAGCGTACGGGCTGGTAGGCCGGGATTCATCCCCGGCATCCACCCCGCAAGAACGATCGTGGGCTTTAGCCCCTGAGGGAAGTCCTTTTCAAATCAGCCCACCATCCAGATCGCCCTTCAACTCGGCCGCTGCATCGGCTTTTCGTAAATCACCATCCAGTTCACACCAAACTTGTCGCGGAACTGGCCAAAGCGGTGCGCGAAAAACTGCTCGCCCATCGGCATAAAGATCTCGCCGCCTTCAGTAAGCACCTTGTAGATGCGCTCCGCTTCCTCATTGCTGACGACGCTCAGAGATAGGTAAGCACTGCGCATCGGCTCAACTTTCGGCCCGTCGCTGGCCATCACCGTGGTGTCGCCAAGCGTGAAGCGTGCGTGAAGGATGCCATTTGGGCTAAGGCCCGGCGGCAGGTTTTGTGGAGCGCCGGATGCGCTCATTTCCGCGAATGTCATTTTCGCCAGGATCTTCGCGCCCAGATGTTTCTCGTAGAACTTCATAGCTTCCAGGCAGTTGCCGGGGAAATTCAGATAGGTGTTTACCTTCATCGCTTCGGTTTTCCTTTCGGGGAATTGGATATTGATTTCGAGCGTGACGTAAATGGGGGAATGAGCGGCGTAGAGTCTCGCTGTTCCCAGCGGCGATAGGCCTCGGCGATGACTGCGGCGCGATTTTGCTCCATCCCTTCAATCACCGCGCAGGGAGCATCCGTCTCCTCATGGTGCGCGCCCCAGATCAGGATTTCGAGAAGCACAGGAGCGAGCGCGATCCCCTTCGGCGTCAGGCGGTAATAGCTGCTGCGCCCATCCTCCTTTGCCGTCTCGCGGACCACGATGCCCGAGGCCTCAAGCCTTTGCAGGCGGTCAGTCAAAATATTGGTGGCAATGCCTTCACCCGCGCGCTGGAATTCGCGGAAGGTGCGGTAACCGCGCACCATCATGTCGCGCACCAGCAGCATCGACCAGCGGTCTCCCAGCAGATCAAGGGCCACGCTAACCGGACAACCGGAGCGTCGCTTCGCTTTCGCGATATTTGCCACAACGGCATCCTACGAAATTCACTTGCATTTTGCAATCTACAAATGATGCAATGGAATTCGGCCGCCATCCCCCTTGAAGGCGGCCAATCCATCGATTCTGGTGATCCCATGAGCATCTTTGCAAACGGTCCGCGCATTACGCCTTTTCTGTGGTTTGATTCCAACGCCGAAGAGGCCGTCGAGTTTTACATCGGTATATTCAAGAATTCTCGTAAGGTAAGCGAATTCAGAAGCCCGATTGAAACGCCGAGCGGTCCGGCAGGGGCGATCCTTACCATCGCATTCGAATTGGACGGCGTTGCATTTACGGCGCTCAATGGCGGTCCAGGCCACAAGTTCAATGATGCGATGTCGCTCGTGGTGCACTGCGAAACGCAGGATGAGATCGACCACTACTGGTCGAAGCTCACCGCCGATGGTGGCAGCGAGATTGCATGCGGCTGGCTCCGCGATAAGTTCGGTTTGTCCTGGCAGGTTGTTCCTTCCCGGCAGCTCGGCGAACTTCTCAAGCATCCGAAGGCCATGCAGGCGATGATGAAGATGAAAAAGTTCGACATTGCCGAGTTGGAGCGCGCCGCGCAAAGCTGACGCGAAAATCGGTTTGTCATCCTGAGGTCGCCGCGGCGACCGAAGGATCTGCGGTTGTTCTTCGTTGGTTTTGAAAGGGCACGACTTGAGTCGTGCCGTGAGAGCCGCATAAACACGGGGCTTTAGCCCCTGAGGGAAGTTTCCTCATCGTCGTCGCAGACCATTGATGCAACCAGTCCAGGTCAGGAGTTGCTCCCATGAAGAGTCTGTTTCAGCCAACGTCCGTCGAAGAGGTAAAGCAGCGCCTGTCGGCGTTGCGCTCCGACACCCCGCGCCAATGGGGCAAGATGAATCCAGCGCAAATGCTGGCGCATTGTTCCTTGGGTCTGCAGATGGCGGCGGGCGAAATCCGTCCGCCGCGCGCGTTGATCGGTCGCATTCTTGGGCCGGTCATCAAGCCGATCGCCCTCCGCGACGAAGAGCCGATGCGCCGCAATTCTCCCACTTCAAAGGAGCTTCTTGTTCTCGGCGAAGAGAGAGACTTTGAAGCTGAGCGGAAGCGCCTGATCGGGCTGATCGATCGCTTCGCTGCGGCCGGACCGACAGGCTGCACGAAGCACCCGCACGCGTTTTTCGGCTCTCTCACTCCCGGCGAATGGGCAGTCCTGATGTACAAGCATCTCGACCATCATCTCCGGCAGTTTGGCGTGTGAGTGACGATTCTTCTCGTATCCGACTTTCTGCGAGAATTGCGAGTATGAATTCGAATGAATATCCCGACGTCGTTGATCCCAGCCTTGTCGGCTCTTACTCTCCGGTGGCCAAGGCAGGCGGGGGATATGTGTGGGACGATGTTCTAGAGTATCGGGTTTGGCTTCACCCAGAACGCGGAGCTGAGGATGAGCAAGAGGGAAGCGACTACTACTTCGCTTTCGCAACTTACAATGAGGCCGTCGAATTCTCCGAGAGCACACGCGGAGCAGATCAACCACTCGCTCTGATTCGGCAGATCGAATACATCGACGAACCGGAGCCTGGTGATTATCGTCACATGAAGAAAACGCGCATCGCTGAGTGGCCAGTAGAGTTCCTTCGGCGTCCCCGCAGAACTCAGGACACCATCCCCGATTTCCTATCACCTAACGCTCCGAAGAATCGGCTTGATATTATTCGCGGGCTGGCGAAACCAAGCGGTTGAGGCACCACCTGTGCTCAAATGGCAGAGTCACTGGAGGCTGCTGAATGAGCAGTCGGCGGGAATTCGTAAAAGGATCGGCACTTGCCGCAACGGGAAGTCTTTTGCCGGCGGGCGCGGAGAAAACTCTGCTCGCGCCCGCAACCATCGCCGAACCGCCACAGACCCAAGGCGGCGCAATCGGCTGGTACGACCGGCCCATGCGCTGGGCGCAGCTCGCGTTTGTCGAGGACGATCCCGGCAACTACGACAAGCAGTTCTGGCTCGACTATTTCCGCAGCGTTCATGCCGATGCGGCCTGTTTGAGCGCGGGCGGCGTGCTTGCGTTCTACCCCACGCAGATTCCGCTGCAGCAGCGAAGCGCCTGGCTCGGTAATCGCGACAGCTTTGGCGACCTGCTGGCCGGATGCCGCGCGATGGGCATGAACGTAATCGCGCGGACCGATGCTCACGCCTGTTGGCAGAAGGTCTACGACGCGCATCCCGACTGGATTCGAGTCGACGCCAGCGGCCAGCCGGTGCGCCACCCCTCCGATCCGCGCTACTGGGAAACCTGCGCTCTTGGCCCTTACAACTTCGAATTCATGACCTCGGTCCACGAAGAGATCATGCGCATGTACAAGCCGGATGGCATTTTCACCAATCGCTGGGCTGGCAGCGGCATGTGCTACTGCGGCCATTGTCGGCAAAATTTCCGCACAGCTTTTGGGCTCGATCTGCCACGCACCAGCAACCCTCAGGATCCGGCGCGAAAGCAGTACATCGTCTGGCGCCAACAGCGTCTCTTCGATCTCTGGCGCTTGTGGAACGAGAAGATCAGCGCGATCAATCCCGGCGCCAGCTACATTGCCAACGCCGGCGGAGGCGCGCTCAGCGATCTCGACATGAAGACCATCAACGAGCTCGCGCCCATGATGGTTGCCGATCGCCAGGGCCGCCGCGGCCTCATGGCCCCGTGGGCCGACGGCAAAAACGGCAAGGAATATCGCGCAACCATGGGCAACAAAGCCATCGCGGGAATGTTCAGCGTGGGCATCGAAGATGAGCATCGCTGGAAAGATTCCGTCCAGAACGGCGACGAGATTCGCCTGTGGGTCGCGGATGGCGTTGCACAGGGGCTGCGGCCGTGGTTCATCAAATTCAATGCGAAACCGAACGACCGCCGCTGGCTTCCTGTTGTGAAGGAAATCTTCACCTGGCATTACGTCAACGAAAAGTATCTGCGCAATCTCCGCCCGCTGGCGCGCGTGGGTCTCGTCTACTCGCAGCAAAGCGCAACATTTTACGGTGGCGACGAGGCGCGCGAAAAGATCGACGAGCCGGCCCTGGGATTCTATGAGGCTCTCGTCGAGGCGCGCATCCCTTTTGAAATGGTTCACGACCGCTGCCTCGATGCCGAGCATCTCGCGCCATTCCGCACGCTGATTCTCCCGAACATCGCGGCGCTCTCTGGCGAGCAGTGCGCCAGCCTGCGCACATTCGTCGAGCGCGGCGGCGGTCTCGTCGCCAGTTACGAGACATCGCTCTACGACGAGTGGGGCGTGCGGCGCAAGGATTTCGGTCTGGCTTCGCTTTTCGGCGCTTCCTACGCCGGCAAGCTCCAGGAAAACATGCTTAATTCGTATTTGAGCCTGGAAAGAGAACCGTCAACCAACGCACTTCATCCGCTTGTTCGCGGCTTTGAAGATGCCGGCCGCATCGTCAATGCGGTAAATCAGGTAGACGTCACGCCCGCGGACCCAGGTCAATTTGCTCCGCTCCGCATCGTCCCTTCCTATCCAGACCTGCCAATGGAATCCGTTTTCACGCGCCCTGGTGTTGCCCACCCTCCCGGAGTCTTTTTGCGGCAGGTTGGCAAAGGGCGCGTGGTTTATTTCCCCGGCGATATCGATCGCACCTTCTGGCAGGTTCTTTGCGTTGATCACGGAAAACTCCTTCGGAACGCGGTCGAATGGGCCACAAACGAACCACCATTTGTGACCGTCGAGGGCAAGGGCATTCTGGATGTGGCCGTCTGGGAGCAAAAGAATTCAATGACCCTGCACCTCGTCAACCTCACCAATCCCATGATGATGAAGGGCCCGGTGCGGGAGATCGTTCCGATTTCCGGGCAAAAAGTCTCGCTGCGGATTCCGGCCGGCAGGCGCGTGAGCCGTGTTCACCTCCTGGTCGCCGCCAGAGACACTCCGTACCGCGCCGAGCACGACACAATCTTCCTCGAGACACCATCGATCGCGCTCCACGAAGTCATTGCCGTCGATTTCTCCTGACCTTTCATCGGTGCGACCGGTCACGAAGAGTCTTAAGAGAGCCCTTTTCAAAACAGCTTTGTAACAAGCGCTCACCGCCGGCGGGTCGAGGGCCGAAAAGGCCAGCAAGACATTCGGGGCTATCCAGACAGCGAAAAACTGCACTGGAAGAGCTTTGTAACAAGGGCACGGCTTTAGCCGGGCCAACAAAGCCGGCAAAATGAATTAGGGCTTTAGCCCCTGAGGGAGGTTCTTTCCTTGTTGAGCTGTACTTGCGAGTTTTTCCGCAGCCTCTTCCTCCCTGAGGGAGTACAAACGCGCCGTTCCGCGATCAACTCTGAAACACGCTCAATGCGCCGCCGGAACCGGACGCCCCCTCCCGCGCAACTTTCGCCTCTGTTATCCTGAGTGGTTTACGTGGCCTGAAAAGGCCCCACAGATTGATCCTCGCCAACGGGGATGGAGGAAATAGCCATGCCGGAGCATCGAGCGAGAAAGCACCATCAGGACCGCGTGACCGGAGCGCTGAAAGATGAGATCGGCGCCATGATTGAGGGCGAACTCTCTGACCCGCGCATTGACTTCTGCCACGTCAGCGAAGTGGCCCTGAACCCGGGCGGAAAGTCGGCGCGCGTATACGTCGCCCTCGACACCAACTCGAAAGATATCGCCAAAGCCGAAGAGCAGACCATCGCCGGTCTTGAGGCGGCCAAAGGCTATATTCGAAGTGAACTTAAATCACGGATGGGTGTGCGCCACGTGCCTGAGCTGAGTTTCCTGGCCGACCGGTCCGGACGCTTTCAGGCGCGCATCGAGCAGTTGATGAGCCGGGGCCGCAAATCCGCTGCTCCCGGCATGTCCACCGGAACTCCTCGCGGCCCACTGGAATCGGCCTCCGCTGAGGCGGGTCCATCAAAGGAAAAAGAAGTGCCGTTTCGCTGAAAGCATCCATCGTTTTGCCTGGATGTCCCGGTTCGGCGCTGCGTCCCGCGCGCTTGAGATTCCGCCTGAATCTGTTAGCCTTGACCACTGAAGGATCTCCGCGCTCTGGCGCGGAAGGCGAGCAGGCCTTGCCTGAATTCCCCTCCGCCTTGGTTGGAACCACGACTTTTGTCCTGCGCAAAGCAGGCTGCTGCGCTTTGGAGTATTGCCGGAGATGGAGAACCCCGTGGAACCGTCGGTTCCGGATCAAGCTGCACGCCGGTCGTGGCGGATGCCTCGTGGGTCCACCATCGCCGAGGCAGCGGTTTTTCTCGTCTTCAGCGTCTTCTTCATTGTCTATGGGGTCACGCCGATCCTGGGGGGCGACGGCCTGGGCCTGGTGGGTGCTGACGAGCCGCGCTATGCGGAGATCGCGCACGAGATGCTGGTGCGCTTTGACGCTGCGCCCACACTCAAGGACAGGTTAAGCGCCTGCGTCACGCCCTATCTCTATGGGCACCCCTGGCTCGAGAAGCCCGCACTTTACTACTGGCGCGCCATGTTCGTTTTCCAGGACTTCGGAGTCCACGACTGGGCCGCTCGTCTGCCCTCGGCCACGTTCGCCTTTATCATGGCGGCGCTGATCTACCTTCACATGAGGCGTTTTCGGCCCGGCGGCCATCTCGATGCCGCGCTCATCACAGTGTCTTGCGCGGGCATCATGGCCTTCGCGCGCGGAGCATCCACGGATATGCAGATGGCCGCTCCGCTCGCCATCGGCTTGCTCGGCTGGTATGCCTGGTATGAAACCAACTCCAAGTTCTGGCTTTACGACATTTATTTCTTTACCGGCCTGGCCACGCTTGCCAAGGGGCCGGTGGCGCCGCTTCTCGCTTTCCTCATCATTGCCGCTTTTGCTTTCCTGCGCCGCGAGTGGAGCATCATTCGCCGTTCATTCTGGTGGCCGGGCGTGGTGCTTTACTTTGCCATGGTGCTGCCCTGGTTCATTGCCGTGCAGCATCAAAATCCCACATTCTTCCGGGAATTCTTTCTCGAGCACAACTTGCAGCGTTTCGCCACCGATCGCTACCAGCACAACCAGCCGTTTTGGTACTACCTTGTGGTTGTGCTCCTTGGCCTCATGCCTTGGACCGTCATTGCGGTTCGTGCTCTGATTGACGGCATTCTCACCTCCGTCGCAGAGTGGAGGCTCCGCCGATCCCGCGCGGGAAAGCCGTTGCCTAAGCGGCCCGGCGACGCATTCCCCGAGTTCCTGGTGTTATGGGCGCTCATCCCCGTTGTCTTCTTTTCCTTCTCTGAATCCAAGCTGCCCGGCTACATTCTTCCCGCACTTCCGCCCATCACCATCCTCACCGGAGACTATCTCTATCGGCGCAGGCAGCCAGGACTCAACCGATGGATTCTCCTTGGCCATGCCCTGGTTTGTGGCGCCATGGCCCTGGTGGCTCTGCTTTTGCCCTGGTTTGTGGTTCATGGCGCTGCCGTGCCGCTTGCTGGTGGCTCAGTCCTGCCGCCCGCTCACGCGCTTGTTGCGGTTGCTTTGGCTGCAACCGGTGCGGCACTCCTGATCCTGGTCGTTACCAAGGGCTATGGTGTGTCCCGGCTGCGGCCGGCTACGTGCTGGGTTCTCGTCGTGCTGGTTCTGTTTGTCTATGGCGTGGGCCCGTTCTTCGGCATCCCCGGGGCTGATGCAACCAAGCGGGTCATTCACCTTCTCGACCGCACATATTCCGCGCGGCCGCTGGCCCAGCGAATTGCAGATCTGGTTCCCGCCAGTGAGACGGTTGCGGTATTCCGTGTCCGCCGTGACGCAGAGTACGGGCTCTCTTTTTATCGCAACCACGAAGTCGTCAACTACGACGAGAACGGCGTGCCCGGCGAGCAGCATATCCTGGTGGCGCGCATTCAGGGCCGCGGCGTCGATCTCGATACACAACAGGTGCTGAGCGAGCTCCTTGAAGGCCGCCAGTACGAGCCGCTCTTCGCCTGGCCCGAGCAGGGGCTTGAAGTGTATCTCGTCGGCAGTAAATAGATGCTCAACGACTTGCGGTGAAGCGCGCACTCGTGTCAATGTTGCCGGAAGGGGTTGCCGAAGGAGCCATTCGGCGCACCGGGCATAAAGGAAGAATGCAGACTTCGGGCGGTGCCATCGAAATACTCGATCTTCGTCACTTCGCAGCCCCGGTCCTTCGGCCGGTGCTGGAGGCCGAGGGTGAGCTGTGGGTCACTCGCCTCCACTGGGATTACCAGGCCTCTGCGCGTCTCCTTATGCAGTATCTCGACAACCATATGCTGCCCGGCTACGCGGCGCTTGCATCGGGGCGCGTCATGGGCTATGTATTCTGCGTCTACGAAGAAACCAAAGCCGTAATCGGAGACGTATTCGCGCTGCCCGCTCTCGCGAACGGACAGGTTGACACGAACGGAAAAGCATCGACAACCGAAGAGATCCTGCTCCATCATCTGTTTGAATTGCTGCTCAATTCCCCGCATGTCGAACGCATCGAAGCGCAATTGCTTCTGCATCCCTCTGGCACGTTCGGCCCAATCTTCCGCGATGCTGGATTCGAGATCTATCGCAGGCTCTTCCTGGTGCGGCCATTGCACGATCACTCAAAGCCGGCAGATATCGATCTTCCCGTCAACCTGGAGTTTCGCTCGTGGCGCGAGGCAGATTTGGCGCCGGCTGCACGTTTAATCTGCGAGGCATACCGCGACCATCCCGACAGTCTGATCAATGACCAGTACCGCTCGGTTCACGGCTCCATGCGCTTCTTGAATAACATCGTGCATTATGCCGGCTGCGGCAATTTCACACAGCAGGCGTCTTATGTGGTGGTGGAGCGGACAAGCCGCGAGCTGGCTGCTCTTGTCCTCGGCTCGCGCGTCAGCGCGCAGAGCGGACACCTCACCCAGGTCTGCGTGCACCCCTCCTTTCGCCGCCGCGGGCTGGCTCGAATGTTGCTCTCTCACGCCGCCCACAGCTTCACGCGCCTTGGCGCCGCGGAAATCTCTCTCACTGTCACCGAGGCCAACGCCGAGGCCATTGAGCTCTATAAGGACGAGGGCTACGCGCGCGAGCATAGCTTCGACGCGGCAGTCTGGCAACGGCACTCGCAAGCGTGAGGCGAAAGCCTTGCAGCGCGTCTGCGCCGTAACCCTCGTTCGAGCGGGACGATCGGGTCAAGCGGCCGTATTTCAGGCAGCCGCAGTCTGAGCGGAGACGCCAGATACCGCTTCAATGATTGCGCGGCTGAAGGCCGGGATGTCATCCGGTTTGCGGCTGGTGATGAATTGCCCATCGATGCTAACTTCCTGGTCAACCCAGTTCGCGCCGGCGTTCAGAATATCTGTCTTGAGCGACGGCCACGACGTCAGCTTCTTGCCCTCGACCACTCCAGCATCAATCAGCGTCCACGGCCCATGGCAAATCGCCGCCACCGGTTTTCCGGTCTCCGCAAAATCGCGAACGAAGTCCACCGCGGCAGGGTCCATGCGCAGCTTGTCCGGGTTCATGACGCCGCCCGGAAGAACCAGCGCGTCATAGTCGTTCGGATCCGCGTTTTCCAGCGTCTTGTCCACTTTCACCGTCTTTCCCCAGTCTTTTGAATCCCACCCTTTGATCTCTCCGTCTTTCGGCGCGATCACCTCGGTCTTCGCGCCCGCTTCCTCAAGCGCCTTGCGTGGTTCGAGCAACTCTGCCTGCTCAAACCCATCGGTAGCTAAAATTGCGATCCTCTTCCCATTTAATTTTGATGCCATAAGATATCCTCCTCTTTCATCAGCCCATTAAGACGCGCCACTCTGGGAAGCGGTTGCCACCGCCTCCAGTCGGGAGGCAACTGCTCTTCGATTTCATCGAAAGGAAAAAAGATCGGCGGTACGCCAGGCGCAGCACCGCGATGGAAGTATTTTCTTGTTTTGAAGGGGTGAACAGGCGCTGGGAAAAGCGCCTGTTCCTGTCGGGACTGGTTAAGTACATCCGGTTTTGAAAGGGCACGGCTTTAGCCGTGCCAATTAAGACCCATGGACTGCGGGGCTTCAGCCCCTGAGGGAAGTTTCTCAACCACCTCAAACTATCGATGCAGCTGGTTCCGGCTCTCTACGCCTTGGCGCTCGTCAGCGCGCCCAGGTCGGCAGCCAGTTTTTCCGTGCTGAATGCCTCGATCACGTCGCCTTCCTTCACGTCGGTAAAGTTGGCGATGCCGATGCCGCATTCCATGCCGTTGGTTACTTCGCGCGCATCGTCCTTGAAGCGCTTGAGCGAGCCGATCTTCCCCTTGAAGACCTGCGTTCCATCGCGCATCACTCTCACTTCCGCGTCTCGGCGGATCACGCCATCGGTGACGCGGCAGCCGGCGATGGTGCCCACCTTGGGAATGCGGAAGACATTGATGACTTCGGCGCGGCCAGCGTAGTTCTCCTTGAATGCTGGTTCCAGCAGCCCCAGCATGGCCAGGCGAATCTCGTCCTGCAACTCGTAAATAATGGAGTGCAGGCGAATCTGAACGTTTTCCTGCTGTGCCAGCTCCGCCGCTTTGCGCTCTGGCCGCACGTTGAAGCCGATGATAATGGCGTTTGACGCCGTCGCCAGCAGCACGTCGCTCTCCGTGATCGAGCCGACGCCGGAGTGCAGCACCTTGACCCGCACCTTCTCCGTCGACATTCTCACCAGCGAGTCGGCGAGCACTTCCACCGAGCCCGTCACGTCGCCCTTGATGATCAGCGGCAGATCCTTGATTCCCGATTGGCGAACCTGTTCCGCCAATCCTTCCAGCGATACACGCGAGCTCTTGGCCAGCTGCGCGTCGCGCTCTTTCATCTTGCGGTACTGGGCAATGCCCTTGGCCTTGTCGCGGTCGGCCACAACCAGGAAGGTGTCGCCGGCATCGGGCATGCTCTCCAGCCCCAGCACTTCGACCGGCGTCGACGGTCCGGCTTCCTCGAGGGGCCGGCCGCGATCGTCGAACATCGCGCGAACTTTGCCGAAGGTGTTGCCCACAATGTAGCTGTCATTCAGGTGCAGCGTTCCATCCTGTACCAATACGGTGGCCACTGCGCCGCGGCCGCGATCCAGCTTGGCTTCAAGAACGCTGCCCACTGCCTTCCGACCTGGCGTGGCCTTGGGCGCCTTGATATCGCTGACCAGGCAGATCATCTCCAGCAGCAAATCCAGATTCATGCGCTTCTTGGCGGAAACCTCGACAAACACGGTGCCTTGCTGGCCTGCGCCCGCCCATTCTTCCGGGATCAGGCCGCGATCGGCCAATTGTTTCTTCACGCGGTCGGGATTGGCCTCAGGCTTGTCGATCTTGTTCACAGCTACGATGATCGGAACTTCCGCCGCCTTGGCATGATCGATGGCCTCGAGAGTCTGCGGCATCACTCCGTCATCGGCGGCAACCACGATCACCACGATGTCCGTGACCTTGGCGCCGCGTGCGCGCATGCGGGTAAAGGCTTCGTGACCCGGCGTGTCGAGGAAGACAATCTCGCGCCCTGACGCAGGAGAGCCTTCTTTCGAAAACTTCACTTTATAGGCGCCGATATGCTGCGTAATTCCGCCCGCTTCACCCGCCGCAACATGCGTCTCGCGGATCGCATCGAGCAGCGAAGTCTTGCCGTGATCGACGTGGCCCATCACCGTCACCACCGGCGAACGCGGTACTTCGAGCTCATCGGAATTGTCGGCCTCGAGCACCTCTTCGATGGCCTGGTTGGCGATCTCCTCTTCGTAGCTGATGACGGTCGCCGCGGCGCCGAATTTGGCCGCCACATCTTTCACCATCTCGGCATCGAGAGATTGATTCACCGTGACAAACACGCCGCCCATCAGCAGCGTCGCAATCAGGTCCTTGGCGCGGACGTCGAGCTTTTCGGCCAGGTCCTTCACGCTGATGCCCTCGGTGACCGTGATGTCCTTGGTGATGGGCATCGGCTCCGTGCTGTATTGCGCGCCGCCATAGCGTGGCGGCGGCACAAAGCCCTTCATCGGGCCTTCTTTGGTCTTGGGGTACTGTTGCTTGCCTCGACCGCGGCCTCGCGAGCTCGCGCGCTGCGGACGCGGAGCTTCTCCGGTCGGCGGTGGGCCACCTGCGCCTGGACGCGCGCCGAATCCCGGCCGCGCGCCAAACCCCGGGCGTGCGCCGAAGCCGGGGCGTGCGCCGGGAGCGGCCGAACCGCCGGGACCCGCAAATCCTCCCGCGCCTGCGCGCGTTGGATGCTTTGGACGCGGCCCTCCCGCGAATTGGCCGGGAGCGGTGGATCCGCCGGGGAATCGTTGGCCCGGACCTGTCGGTCCACTTGCCGGCCTGCGATCAAAGATCGGTTTTCCGCGCTGCAGTCCGGTTCCAGTGGCTGCTGCGGGAGGAGGCGAAACGATCGAAGCTTTGTAAACCGGCCGCGGCCCGGTTTGCGGCATCACCATGCGCCGCGGCGCGGGAGCGATGACCTTGGGAGTTTTTGCTGCGGCAATTGTTGATTCAGCGGCGATCGTGGGGACTGCGCCTGCGGTTCCGCCGGCGGCAGTGTCAACAGCGTGCGGCGCTGCCGAAGCCTGTTCCGTTGAGGTTGCCGGCACCGCCGGAGCTTCAGCGGTTGGAGCAGCGGCAACAACGGCCGCTTTAACAACGATCTTTTCTTCGCGCGCAGCCGGTGCCGCGGGCGGCTTTACCACCACGCCTGCAGGAGGAGGCGCCACGACGACAACGGGACGCGCGGGAGCAGCCCCCGCAGGAGGCTTGGCGACGACCGCGCCCGCGGGCGGACGCGAGGCAATCGCCGGAGTCGACGGCGGAAGAGAAACGATGGGAGGCGCTGAGCGCGGCTGCGGAACGATCTTGCGCGGTTCTGGCCTGGCCGGCGCTGCCTCGGTAGGCCTCGCGGCAATGAGCGCAGCAGCCGTGGGCGCGGCCGGTTTCGCCGGCACAACTGTAGCCGGCTTCGCCGGGATGCGCGCGTGACGCGCCTCTTCTTCTTCTTCCTTCTTTTTCGCCTGCAGCGCTTTCAAAACGTCGCCGGGCTTGGAAATGTGCGAAAGATCGATCTTGGGAACAATCGGTTCAGCGCCGTGGCGAGTGTGCGCGCTAACCGCATGCGACGCGGTCTTTGCCTCCCGCGCAAAGTGCGCACGAACCTTCTCCGCCTCGTCCAGCTCCAGCGAGCTGCTGTGCGTCTTCCCGGCAGGAACGCCGACTTCCGGCAGAACGTCGAGAATCGCTCGAGACTTGACTTCCAGCTCTTTCGCGAGATCGTTAATTCGAACCTTACTCATCCGCCTCTTTTCACTGTGTGCCGTCAAATGGCCACCGGCAATCTATTGGGATTCCCGCGGCCGTTTAGCTTTCCAGTCCTCAATCAATCTTCTGCAGCCGCTCTTCACCTGCCGAACCGCGCTGCATCTTACTCGCCGCCTTCTTCGCTCTCCGCCTCGCCCAAGCCCTCAGCCTCTTGAATCACTTCGGCGGAGTTTTCTGCTTCGGCTTCTTCGGTGTCTCTTTCAATCGTCTCTTTGCCTCGCACCGGCGGCTCGGCATTGTTCACCGATCCTTCTGCGAGCACCACCTCCGGCAGAGAAGTCTCTTCCGCTTCCGCGCTCTCTGCAGCTTCGGCGTCAACGGCCTCGGCAGCCAGCGCTCCTTCTGCCGCCAAAGCTTCCTCCGGCAACGCGCCCCCTTCCGTCCCGGCAGCCGCTTCCGCATCCACTGCTTCAGCCCCCTGCGCCGCCGCGGCCTCGGCTTCAAACCGGCTGAAGTAGTTCCGCACCGCAACGCCGATCTTCTCCAGGGTCTTTTCGCCGATGCCGGGAATCTCCTCGAGCTGTTCCGGAGTCATGTCGGCCAGCCCCTCGACCGTTGTGATCCCCGCCGTAATCAGCTTTTGAACAATGCTTTCGCCCAGCTCGGTCAACTGCTCAATCGGAGTGGTGGCAGGGCCGGCCAGAGCCTGCATCTGCTGCTCCACCTCCTGGCGCTTCTCCTCTTCGCTCTTGATATCGATCTTCCAGCCCAGCAGTTTCGCGGCTAGGCGCACGTTCTGGCCCTTCTTGCCGATAGCCAGCGAGAGCTGCGTGTCATCGACGATCACTTCCAATTGCTTGTCGCTAAGGTCGGTGATGGAAACGCGGCTCACCTTCGCCGGCTGCAATGCCTTTTCCGCAAAGGTCGTAATTTCATCGCTGAATTCGATGATGTCGATCTTCTCGCCGCGCAATTCGCGGATAATCGACTGCACGCGCATGCCCTTCATGCCCACGCACGCGCCCACGGGATCGACGTCCTTGTCGCGGCTCTGCACGGCGATCTTGGTCCTCTCCCCGGCTTCGCGCGCAATCGCCCGGATCACCACCGTGTTGTCGTAAATCTCTGGGACCTCGGACTGAAATAAATTCGAAACCAGCTCCGGCGCGGCGCGGCTCACGATCACCTGCGGGCCCTTGGCCGCGCGATCGACCTTGATCAGCACCACGCGCACGCGCTCGCCCACGCTGAACTGCTCCAGCCGCGACTGCTCGCGCTTGGGGCAGCGTGCCTCAGCCTTGCCCAGGTCGAAGATCACGTCCTGGCCCTCGATGCGCTTTACAGTTGCGTTCAGCACTTCCTTCTCGCGGTGCGCATATTCCTGGAAAACCGTGTCCCGCTCCGCCTCGCGCACCTTCTGGAAGATGATCTGCTTGGCCAGTTGCGCGGCGATGCGGCCCAGCGGGCTGGTGTCCCGATAAATCCGGATCTCGCTGCCCACTTCCACGCCCGGAGCCATTTCATTGGCCTCGGAAAGCGTGATCTGATTCACGGGGTCTTCGATCTCTTGGTCGTCGGCCACCACCGTCTTGTAAATGTAGGCGGTGATCTCGCCCGTATCCTTGTTCAATTCCCCACGCATGTTCTCCTGGGTCTTGTAGAACTTGCGCGTCGCTAGGGCAATAGCTTCCTCCACCGCGCCCACGACAATGGCGGGATCGATGCCCTTTTCGGAACTCAGAAGCTCGATACTCTGATACAGTGCGCTGGTTGCCATACTCGTTTTTTGACTCTCTTGTTCGTTTCGCGCCGCCCGGCCTCAATCGTGACCTTCCGGCGCCGCTGTTGATTTTGCATTTCTTTTGCGAGCCGCGCCTTGGTATCGCGCACTCACAAGCTGGAAGCTAGTAGCTAGACGCTAGTAGCTCGTCTTTCAAATCTCCGGGACCAGATTCGCCTTCTCAATATTGCTCAGGGCGATCTCCACCGTGTTTACGCCCGCCTTGCGGCTCTTGCTGTTTTGTTTCACGGCCCCGAGGTCAATCACGATACTGGGTGCCCCAGGTCTCTCCGCCGCGGCGGATGAGACCCGGGAATTTCCCGCCATCAATCTTCCCTGCCAGTGCCGGTTATTGCGGATGGGCTCAAACGTCCGCACTTTCACCAGGCAACCGGCAAACCGCTTGAAGTCCTCGGCCCGGCTCAACTTCCTATCCAGTCCGGGCGAGCTGGCCTCCAGCGTGTACTCGCCGCCGGGAACCAGATCCTCTACGTCGAGCAAAACTCCAAAATCGCGGCTGAACGCCGCGCAATCTTCGTGCGTCACGCCGGAAAGCTGCTCGATGCTGAGCGAACCTTCCCGCAGCCTCTCCGGCAGCCCTTCCGCACCAGCCGCTGCGGCAGCTTTCAATTGCGCTCTGCCCTCGGCGTTCTTCTCGAGAGAGATGCGTAGCGCGCGTTCCTTTGCTGAACCGGTGAACTCGATGTCGACCACGTCGAGTCCATGCGAAGCGGCCACTCGCTCCGCCGCCTTCCGGATTTCGTCCAAGCTAACCGCCATCGACCCTGCTGCCAAACGGCGGCCCATTTGCCCGTATCCCGTTGATTCCAGGTGACTCCCGGGTACAATTTGCCGCAAATAAAAAGTGGGCGATGAGCCCACTCCTCTCTCCGCCAGCCGGTGCGCACACGGAATAACCTGACGGACAAATTCGTCTGCATGGCTAGAATACCGCGAAATGGGCCGAATTTCAATGGGGCGGAGGATCATCCCGTAGGGACGAAGGAAAACAGCCCAGGACAAGTCCGCGTGACTCTGTCGCCAAGGATCATCCCGTAGGGATGAAGGAAAATAGCCCAGGACAAGTCCGCCCTGGCGGACGCAGTCCTGGGAATGGGGCCAGAATGATCTAAAGCCCCGTAGGGGCGGCAGAACCGCATCGACGAATCTCGGGGCCGCATATATCGCATAAAGATCCGGCTCACGCAAACACTAGTCGTTTTGAAAGGGCACGAGTTCACTCGTGCCACTAAACTGCGGGATGCTCGAGGGCTTTAGCCCCCGAGGGACAGACTCTTTTCAAACTGACCTCCTTCCAATTCCGGAGTAGGGTGATACTGAATGGTTCTCCGTATCGGCCAAGACCCGCCTGGTCCTGTCTCTCAAGCCGACATCGAAGCTCTGCTCGCGACGGTAGCAGCGAACGTCTCAAACCCAGCCGCCGGCATCTTCGGCCCCGCCTCGCTCAGTTGGCGCATCAACCGCGAGTCGGCATTGTTCCTCGGTGCCGGCCGCGCCGCGCTTCTGCAACTGGCGCATCCGTGGGTCACGGCTTCCCTGGCCGAGCATTCAAACGTGATGAATCGCCCCATCGAGCGTTTTCACAACACGTTTTGCGTCGTTTTCACCATGATCTTCGGCGCGCTCCCGCAAGCGTTAGCCGCGGCACGCCACCTGCATGCGCTCCACTCGCGGATCCAAGGCGAAATGCCCGAGGATGTGGCGCAATGGAAGCGCGGCTCGCGCTATCACGCGAACGAAATCGCCGCGCTGCGCTGGGTATTCGCCACGCTCGTCGAGAGCGCCGTATGGGCCTCGAACTGCGCGCTGCCGGCACTATCCGCAGCGGAGCGGGATAGCTACTATGACGACTGCAAAACGCTGGCCGGCCTCTTCGGCCTTCCTTCCGCGTCGCTGCCCGGGAATTGGCAGGCCTTCGTCGACTACAACCTCAACATGCACGCCTCGAGTGAACTCGGCGTCAGCCCAGCCGCCCGGCGCATGGCGCACAATCTGCTCGCTGGCGCGGGCTCCTGGATTCGGCCCCCATTCTGGTATCGCGCACTCACCATCGAGTCACTTCCCGAGCGCTTCCGCCAGGAGTTCGATCTTCCATTCGGCGCACCGGAACAACGATCCGCCGCACGCGCCCATCGCATCTTGCCGCAAATCTACTCGCAGCTTCCAGCATCCGTCCGTTATATCGGCCCCTGGTATGAGGCCCAGGCGCGGCTGGCTCAACGGCCACCCGGCCCTCTCACCCGACAGAGCAACCGCTTCTGGATCGGCCGTCCATTACTACCGTTTGCATGAAACTGGTTACGAGCGCTCGCAGGCTGGCGGCCAAAGTTGTATCGAACTCGCTCGATTTACTTTGCGCGGCGGATAATGAGGCGCGACAATAGCGGAATGAAACGGCTTCATCTTTCTGCCCTGGCTCTGCTGGTTTCCTTTTCCGCCTTGTCCGTCCGCGCCCTGGACAAGCAGCCTGCCGGCGTCTTCCACGCTCGGCGCGTTGCGCTCGCGGCCAGGCTCAATGGCGGCGTGGCCGTCCTCTTCGCTGCAGAGGAATCGCAGCTTGATTTCATGCCCTACCGGCAGGATTCCGATTTTTACTATTTGACGGGCTGGACTGAGCCCGGCGCTGCGCTGATGATCGTGAGCAACGCTCCCCAGGCAGCCTCGCCTCGCACCTACAAGGAAATACTCTTTCTTCCCGCGCGCAATCTGCGCATGGAAAAATACACCGGCGAAAAGATGGATGCGGCTACCCCGGGAGTGGAGGAGGCTTCGGGCGTCGATCAAGTCGAGCCGATGGCCGAACTTCCTGCCGAGTTGAACCAGCTTGTCTCCGCGGACCGCTCGCTCTTCAACAATCTGTGGACACAGCCGGATTCTGCTCCTGCCAAAGCTCTCCTCGGGTTTGCCAGTGTCGCGCTCGGAACATCAGCCGCCCCGCCGCAGCATGACGCCACTAGCATGATCATGCCGCTGCGCCAGATTAAGGACGAAGGCGAGATCGCGCTCATCAAGAAAGCCTCGGCGGCGTCCATCCTCGCGCAGCGCGTGATGATGCAGTGGTGGGTCAAGCCGGGCATGACCGAGCGCGCCATCGCCGGCGCCATGACCGCCGTGTGGATGGAAAACGGCTGCGAGCGGCCCAGCTATGCGCCCATCGTTGGCTCGGGGATCAACTCCACCATCCTGCACTACTCGGCCAACGACCGCACCATGCAGGACGGCGATGTTCTACTCGTCGACGCGGCCTGCGAGTATTCCATGTATGCCGCCGATATCACCCGCACCGTTCCTGTGAACGGCCATTTCACCCCGCGGCAGCGCGAGATTTACGATATCGTGCTTGGCGCTCAGCAGGCGGCCATCAATGCCTTTGTCGCCGGCAAATCCACCATCAACGATCGTGACCGCCAGGACCCGAACTCGCTCGACACGGCGGCTTACAACTACATCAACACCCACGGGAAAGATCTCCACGGCCAGCCCCTCGGCCAGTATTGGCTGCATGGCCTCGGCCACATGATGGGCATCGATGTGCACGATCCGGCCAACTACCCCGTGGTTCTCAAGCCCGGCATGGTATTCACCATCGAGCCGGGAGTTTACATCCCCGAAGAAAGGCTCGGCGTGCGCATCGAGTGCGATTTTCTGGTCGGCCCCGACGGCAAGTTGATCGATCTCGATGCCGCACTACCCCACACGGCTGACGAGATCGAAGCCGCGATGCACGCAAAATAAATCCGAGCAGAATGAACGGCGAAGCGGGGCACGACCTTAGCCGACCGGCAAAAAAGATCCCGTAGGGATCAAGGAAAATAGCCCAGGACAAGTCCGCCTGACTCGGCCGCCAAGGATCATCCCGTAGGGATGAAGGAAAATAGCCTAGGACAAGTCCCCCCTGGCGGACGCAGTCCTGGGAATGGGGCCAGAATGATCTAGAGCCCCGTAGGGGCGACAGAACCGGATCGACGAATCTCGGAAACGGTTTTGAAAGGGCACGGATTTATCCGTGCCGCAAAGGTCGCAAAGTGATCGCGGCTTTAGTCGCTGAGGGATGGTTTTGTTCTTGTTGGCGACCTTTTCCGCAGCCTTTCAGGCCTGATGGACGGTCGCGAACCAGGCAATATGAATAACGTGAGCACATGAATATCGACCCGCGCGACGAAATCCCTCCCGATCAACTCGAAACGCTCGGCCGCGTCTTCAGCGAACAACTGTTGGCCTGTCTAGACGAATGCGCGCGTGGCCGCACGGGGCTTTTCTCGGAACAGATTGACGAAGAGAGTGCATGGCCTGAAGCGGCGCGTCTCCGCGAGCTTGCGGTCGCGATCCAGAACCTCTTTGCCCAGCATGAAGAACGAAACGCGCTCTGCGACGAGTTCCTCGATCTCTGCACCATCCACGGCGAGAGCCATCCCGGCGAACGCAAGCTGGCCCGTGCATTTCTCGAGCGAATCGAACGCGGGGACGTGGGAACGCCCACGCAGGAAAAACGCGAACCCTGGTGAAACAGAAAGGCCGACTCCCTCGCCATGAAAGAATCGGCCCAAAATCCGACTGACAAGCGACAGTTAGAATCGCACTCCCACCGTGACAGGAATCAGCTCCGTCGTCCCCAGTCCGTTGTTCTGCGAGATGGGGGGAGTGTGCACATACAAATAGCGAGCCTCTGCAAAAATCTCGGATGTACCGGCCGTATCAGGCCCATACATATCGCCACCCAAACGGTGATAAATCCCTAAACCGGCATTGCCTCCCCACTGATTCGAAGTAATGGTGAGAACATTTTCCGGCACCTCGTACCCATAGAGGTCGCAGCACTCGTAATCGCTGAAGTTCGTCGACTTGTGGTAGTAGCCGAAGCCGCCAACCAGGTAGAGGCCGTTATGCCATTTTGGAGTGAGATCGATGACCGGAGAGCCGGTAATCGAGTTGAAATGGGCATTCCCCGACTGAGTGCCCACCGCCGAAATGAATGCGCCCGGCAGCTTGTCGTCGATGAATTGATACTCCAGCAGCGTTGAAAACGCTTTGGAGAAACGGAAGCCCGCGCCGACGGTAAAGTTTCCGCCCCAGGTGATGTAGGGCGTGTCGTTGCCGACCGGGCCGTTGAATCCGCCTCCAGCCTCAAAGGCGAGGGGATGGTGAAAAACCCCGTGGTGGCTCCCCCCGGACCCGCCCTGGCCGTATTGTCCACCGCCGGCCCCGCCACCAAACGCTGCGCTCGAAGCTGGATTGCCGGGCAGCGAGAACTCCGCCATCTGCAACCCCGATGCGCTCAGTCCGTCCTGACCCACCCCGTCCTGACTCGACGAGTAGCCGGCCGTGCTGAATGGGCTGTGCGCGAATTGATCGATGGATGGGGCGACCGAAGGAGTAGATTGCGCAGCGGCAAAACCGGCCGTCACCAGGCCTGCGGCGACCATCAGACCTGCGCGCCGGATCGGCGAGATCAAACGGGGGGAAAACATAAAAACCACCTCAAATACTGAATTTTGTGCAACTTCCGGGAAGGGAAGTATCTGTCACTGGAATTAGACACCGAAAGCCGTCAGAGGTTGCCTTCAGAGGGGAATAGATTCCCTCTGGATGAGACGGCCAAAGAAGTTCCAGCCCCGTAGCAGAAGCCGGAGCACTCGCTCCGGCCAGGTTGATGAAAAACCGCCGTTTTGAAAGGGCACGGATTTATCCGTGCCACAATTCCGGCAAAAGCGTCGCGGCTTTAGCCGCTGAGGGATCGTTTCAACCCTCGTTAGCAATCTGAGCCGGGGTACCCGCCCCGGCCCTTGTCTGGCTCGCTAACTTGCAACTCGCTAGCCCCGCTGCTCCTACCCCTGTATGTCGAACTGCTCCGGATGCAGCGTCGGGTCGCTTTTCACCAGCACGTTTTTGCCAACCAGTTCTTCCAGATCGGTCAGCCAGCGATTGCCGTTGGCCTTCAGAGTTTTCACCGTCTCGGGATTTACGCGCAGCATCACGTCAGCATTTTCAAAGTGCTTCCGCATCTTGCGCATTTCGATGTAAATCTCGTTGCACACCGTCGCCGAGCTCTTCACCATGCCGGTAGCCTGGCACGTTGGGCAGGGAACGCTAAGCGTCCGCTCCAGCGACTGTTTCACCCGTTTGCGGGTAATCGCCACCAGCCCGAAGTCGTTAAATTGCAGCACCTTGGTTGGAGCGCGATCGCTCTTCAACGCCTCTTCGAGCGCGGCCATCACTTTGAACCGGTTCCTGCGCTCGTCCATGTCGATGAAGTCGATCACGATGATGCCACCGAGATCGCGCAATCGAATCTGGCGCACGATCTCCGGTACCGCGTCGAGGTTGGTTTTAAGAATCGTATCCTCCAGCCGCGCCGACTTGCCTACGTATTTCCCCGTATTGATGTCGATCGCGACCAGCGCTTCCGTCTGGTTGATCACAATGGATCCGCCTGACTTCAGCCAGACCTTGGAGCGCAGCGCCTTCGAAATCTCTTCCTGAATGCCGAAGTGCTCGAACAGCGGTGTCTCCTTGGTGTAAAGCTTCACGCGCCGCACCAGCGACGGCGAAAAGCGATTGAGGAAGCGCACAATGCGCTCGTAATCCGATTCTGTGTCGACCCAGATGTTGGCAAAATTCGAACTCACCTGGTCGCGCAGAATGCGCTCGATGAGCGATAGATCGTGATAGATCAGGGCCGGCGACTTCGACGATTCCGAGCGCTGCTTGATGTCGTTCCACAGGTTCATCAGGAAGCGCAGGTCAGCGCGCAATTCTTCTTCTGAAGCGCCTTCCGCGGCCGTCCGCACAATAAATCCGCCGGGGGCGTCGCCACGTTCGTTGGTCAAGATCCGCTTCAGGCGATGGCGCTCTTCGTCGGAATCGATCTTGCGGCTCACGCCCACATGCGTCACCGTCGGCATGAAGACCAGGAATCGGCCGGGCAGCGCGATGTGACTGGTAATGCGCGCTCCCTTCTTGGCAATTGGCTCCTTGGCAATCTGCACCAGGATTTCCTGGCCGGACTTCAGCAAGTCCGAGATGATTGGCAGATCCGAAGTCTGTGCCGAGCGGCGCGACGGCCCGCGCCGATTGCCCGGCGCGCCACGGCCACGCTGTCCCCGGCCTCCGCGGTCCCGCCGTTCGCGGCCCGGAGCGGGTTGTGTTCCTGCCGTGCCTTCTTCTCCTTCGACTTCATCTTCCTCCACGCCGCCTTCGTCAAAGTTCTTCTGGATCCGGTGATCGAGATGAGCTTCCTGCAGCATTTCGCCCAGGTCTCCGGTACGCAGGTGGCTGGGGATCGTCTCCTCTTCGTAATCGTCAGTGTCGTGCACTTCCGGCTTGTGCCGGCGGCCATGAGGCGCAGCCTCAAGCTCATCGCCTTCGATGACTTCTTCCTCAACTACGCCGTTGCCGGGCGCGTACGTCGAAACCGGAGCGCTCGTTGCCGCAGTCTTGCTTTCGGCAGAAGCATCGCTGTCCTTCTTCTTCTTGCCGAAACCGAAAAGCTTGAATCCTGTGGGTGACGACGGATCAACGCGATGAGAAGCGTCCGCATTCTCCTCGGGCTCCGCCGGTGTCTCGCTCGGCTCGCCCGGCTCTGATGCCGCGTCATCGCTGCCTTGGGGCGCGGGAAGTTCATCTTCGGTGAGCGTTTCCAGAGCATTTGAAGCGAGCTCCTCCTCTTCGAACTCAAAAGGGGCTTCCTCTGGATCTCGCAAGTCGCTTTCGTGAAGCTCGGCCACAGGGGAGTCTGTCTCTTCGAAGACTTCTTCCCGTACCGGTTCTTCCTGGCGCTCCTCAGCCATTTCGTTTTGCGCGTCTTGTGTAGCTTCAATGGGGGATTCAGCCTCGCGGCGACGTAGTGAGAGCGACTCGCCTGGCAAAAGCCCGCTGCCGTCCCACGCCAGCGGCGTTTCGATCAGCGTCGAGGGCTTGAAGGTGCTCGGCGGCCGGCTTGGTGCCGGAGACTCCGGTGCGGGTTTCGTTTCCGCGCCGGGTGTGCTGCCATACTTTGAAAGCGACTCGCCGGGAAGGACAAACGGCGCTGGCGCATGATGCCCACGCGGCGCCGGCGCCGCTTCTTCAGCTTGAATCGCCGGGAACTGTTCCGCGGTGTTTGCCGGTGCTGCACCGCGATCGGAAACCGGCTCGAACTCATTTCTATTTGCAGGCTGGCTACCCTGATCGCGGCCCCCGCGACGACGGCGCCGGCCACGAAAGCGGCGTGCCCCCGATTCATCCGATTCCTGCGCGGCCCCGAACTGCTCTTGGGTAGCCGGCGGTTCCAGGTTGGTTGATTCGAAGGATTGTGTCCGGGCTTCTTCCGCCGGCCGATGCTCTTGCCGCGGCTCATGCCTGTTTTGGTCGCGGCGCGGACCCCGCTCTTCCTGGCGGCCGTTACTGTCGATCCCATGCGGGTGCTTCACCTCGCGCGGGGCTTGTCCGGCCCCACTGGCCGCAGCTCTCTCCAGCTCGTCGGTCTCTTCCTGGTCTTCGAGCTCGATAAAGTCGGTTACGTAGAGAAACGCGTCGCGCTCAAGCCCCAGATCGACAAACGCCGACTGCATGCCCGGTAATACGCGTGTCACGCGCCCGTTGTAAATGGAGCCCGCGAGGGTGTACTCGTTTTCGCGCTCGTAGTAGATTTCCGCGAGTTGATCGTCTTCTAGAATCGCAAGCCGCGTCTCATGCGGCGTGCTTGAAATACAAATTTCCTTTGCCATCGTACCTTTCCGTCCGGCGGCCTGCGGCTACCGGTACACTCGGCAAGGTCGAATGAAGTGCGCGCGGTCGGCAGAGGAATGGATAGACGGATAACCGGAAAATTGCCCGCGAGGCGGTCTCGTTCTCGAGACCCTTTCCTGGGGCGGCGAACCAATGAAAACAAGCCGAACGGGCTGCTGGTTCTGGTCGTCCGATGACAGAGAGTTTGTGGCCGTCCAATCCGAATCGTCCGGGGCCGGACCTTCCGGCGGGGCCGTTTGACCCGCGGCGAGCCCGATCACGAAGAGTTCCCGCGCCAGCGAAATGAGGAATTTCAATCCCCAAAAACCCGCGCGATCTTTGCAATGAGCGAGCCGCAAATGGTCTTCCCGTCTCTGCGTACTCATAAACCCAATCCTGCCGGGCGCGATCCATCGGGACCATGCCGGCGAAGTGCTTTGAAAATTCCTCTCCCGGTGTCCGAAGACAATCACCTGACTGTCGAGGCAACCGCGGAGCCAAACCTTTGGGACTTCACCTCGATCAAAGGGATCGAGATGCGTCAATTGACGAACCTGCGCATGCGTACATTCATCGCCACGCCCAGCGACAGGAACGTAAACAGCACCGAAGATCCACCGTAACTCATTAAAGGTAAAGGGATTCCGGTGACGGGCATCAGCCCGATGACCATGCCAACGTTGACCGCGATCTGAAAGGTCAACACAGCCACTATTCCCATAATAATGAGGGAACCGGGCAGGTCGGCGGCTGTCTGAGCGTTTTGAATCAAACGCATCAATATAAGGAAGTATAGCAGCAGCACAAAAAACGCACCCACGAAGCCATGCTCCTCGCTGAATGCGGCAAAGATAAAGTCCGTATACGGAATGGGCAGAAAATAGCCCTGCGTCTGAGTGCCTTTTTCCAGGCCTTTCCCCCAAACGCCGCCCGATCCGACGGCGATCTCCGATTGCAGCACTTGATAGCCGGATCCGTGGGGATCATTGCCCGGATTGATGAAGCTCGTGAGCCGCGCCTTCTGATAAGGCTTCAGGATTTTGCCGCTGGTCCACACTCCGCCCACCAGCACCGCGCCCACCGTGATCAGAATCAGGCTCTGCCGCAAATTGATCCCGCCCAGAAACAGCCCTGCGACCAGAATGGGCGCGTACGTGAGCGTCGTCCCCAGGTCCGGCTGGATGAGCACCAGGATCATCGGAACTCCCACCATGCCAAAGGCCTTGAAGATTTCCGTCCAGGTCAGGTTACGGCCACCAATATTGGCGATGTAGCGCGCCACGGCGAGGATCAGCACCAGCTTGACCCATTCGGAAGGCTGGAATTGGATGGGTCCGATTGCGATCCATCGCCGCGCGCCGAGAGCCTTGTGTCCCACTGCCTTCACGGCGACCAGCGAGACCACAAAAATGCCGTAGAGCCACGGCGACAAGTCGATCAGGCGGTGATAGTCGATCTTGGCCAGGACAAACATGCCCACCAGGCCCGCAGCGACAAACAGGATTTGCTTCGATCCGAAGCTGGCAAACTTCGTATGGACCGTGGCTGAATGAACCTCCAGCACCGACAGGCTGCAAAGCAGAAGCACGAGCCCCAGCAATGCCCAGTCGAAGTCGCGGAAACTCAGGATGCGGCGCATGGGCATCGCGGCTAGAGCCCCGTCTCTGAAGTTCGCATCATAAATTTTCTGTCATCCTGAGCGAAGAAGTTTGCATAGTCAACACGCTGTCATCCTGAGCGAAGTTTGGCCGATTTTTCGGCCAAATGCAGTCGAAGGATCTGCGGTTGCTTTTCGAGATTTCTGCTAAGAACTTCGGAGACACGCGACTAAACCCCCTCCGCAACTCGAGCGCTGGAAGAGAAATTGCGGTCTGCCGAAAAATTCAGCCGCGCCACACATCCTGCGTAAACGACGACGGCATTAGCCCCTGAGGACGATCTCATCGGTTCCCACTCCCTGCATCCGCCTTATTCCGAGCGGTCTTCAACCCCGGTCTGCGTTCGGGCAGTGCTGCTGCCGACTCGGCGGCGTCTGCGGGCGCGTTCACCACCTGCTGCACAGTGCGCCTGTTCACCTCCGGTGCAACCGAGTCTTTCCCCTGTCTCGGAGTCGATCGTGCAGGCGCGTTCTCCGCCACAACGCCGTTCCCATCGACAAAGAAATGCCCGCTATGGATCCGCCCAGACCCCGCGCTTTTTTCGGCTGTCGCTGCGTTCCTTTGGCCGGCACGGGAATCCGCTCCCGAACCCGGCGTCGTCCACACCGCACCCACTTCCACCGGCGCCGCAGCCTTTTCCGGCGGCAGGTTGTGCGCTTCCCGCCGCTTCTTGTTCACAAAAGCCGCAATCACCTGGGCGCCGATTCGAGCCGGATAATAGCTGAACTCGCCGTCCTGCCACAGCACCGCCACCACCAACTCGGGGTTCCGCCGCGGCACCAGGCCAACAAACCAGACATTGGGAAAAGTGCTCCGCCCTTTGTTTGTCTTTTCCAGAGCTTCGTGACTCATCTGCTGCGCCGTGCCCGTTTTTCCCGCAATATCGATGCCTTGCAGGTGCGCAGAACCCGCCGTATGATACAACCCCGGCTGTGTCACTTCAGCCATGCCGTCGGTGATAATCTCCCAATTCGCCGGATCGATCGGAATATACGCATCGCCTGTTCCCGGAAAGCTGTCCGTGAGCGATTTGTAAAAGTCCGTCGGAAGCTGGTTAGGGAACACCACATGAGGGCGAACCAGATGCCCTCCCGATGCAATGCCGCCAATAATGCGCGCCAGTTGGATCGGCGTAGCCTCAACCGCGCCTTGCCCGATCGCCACGTCGAGCGTCTCGTCGGGATACCAGCGGTGATGGAAATTTTTGATCAGCCAATCCGGTGAGGGCATCAGTCCCGCCTGCTCTCCAGGCAAGTCAATTCCGGTCTTCTGCCCATAGCCGAACTCGGTTGCGTATTTCACGATCCTGTCGATTCCCAGTTTGTCGCCGAGCATGTAATAGAACGTGTCGCACGAGTACGGAATCGCGTTGTAGATATCCACCGCGCCGTGGTGCTCGTCGCAGTGGTGGAAGTACCCGTACGGACCCCATCCGCCGTTGCAGACGATGTGCATGTTCTGCGCAATGCCTTCTTGCAGCCCGGCTACCGACATCAGAATCTTGAACGTCGAGCCGGGCGCAAGCTGCGCCTGGATACTCTTGTTCATCAGCGGATGTTCGGGATCGGTGACCAGCTTGTTCCAGTCCGAGCGGTCGATCTTGACCGCGAACTCGTTGGGGTCGAAGCTGGGCCGCGACACCATCGCGAGAATCTCCCCGTTCCGCGGGTCCATGGCAACAATAGCGCCGTTGCGGTTGCCCAGCGCCAACTCGGCTGCGCGCTGCAGATCGTTGTCAATGGTGAGCTTCAGGTCCTGCCCCGGAACCGCATGCTCGATGCCAAAGTAGCCCACCTCGCGTCCACGGCTGTCGACGACCACTTCCCGCGACCCGTCCTGCCCGCGCAGCAACTGGTCGTAGGTTTCCTCCACGCCCGCCTTGCCTACAACATCGCCCGGCTCATAGTAGGCAAAGCGCGGATTGTTCAGGTCGTCCTCGCTCACCTCGCCCACGTATCCGATGAGGTGCGCGGCAAAACCGTCGCGCGGATACAGCCTCCGCTCCTCGTCAATCGTCTCCAGTTCCGGCAGCTCATTGCGATGCGCCGCAATAAATGCCTGCTCGTCGGCAGTCACATCCAGCTTGATGGGGATCGGCTGATAGCCGGGCTGCGTGCGGAAGCGTCGCAGCGTGGCGCGCAACTGTTCGAGGTCGAGGTCCAGCCCGTGGGCGATCAACGGCAGATCGGCGTCCACATTGCGGTTTTGCTCCCGCACCAGGAAGCAGGTGACCGATGGGTAGTTGTCCACCACGAGCCGGTTCTCGCGGTCGAAAAGCTTGCCGCGCGGCGCCAGAATCGGTTCCTTGCGTATGCGATTCTGTTCGGCCAGAACGCGGTAGCTCTGCACGTTCAACACTTGCAGCCGCCACAACCCCGCAGCCAGGCCGAGCATCATCAAAAGAATGCCGTACTGCACAAACGTCAGTTTGATTGTGGAGAGCTTCTCGCCGCGGTTGATACTTAAGGCCATTTTCCTACTCTTCAGAATACAGCGATTCCGTTTTTTGCCGGGTCGCTCCGTACGTTCCCTTGGTCACTTGTTCCCGTTCCCTTGACCACCCCTATTTTTTATTCCCTATTCGCTATTCCCTGCTTCTCAGTCCCTCACCCGCAGACGGTCCAGCAGCGGAAACAGCACCAACGCAAACAACCCGTTCCCTGCGGCGCGCAGCAACTCCATCAGCCCGTTCCAGTCCGCCGCCAGGCCCAGCAAAAAGCGAGCTACGAAAAGATACACCGCGCTCGAGAGCAGCGATAGCGCGAAAGTGAGCAGCACCCGGATGATGTGGTTATCGACGTCGATGCGAATTCCCACGGAACCAGCCAGAAAGCCAACGACGGTCTTCGCGATTCCGTTGATGCCGATGGCGTTGTGCGATAGCGCGTCCTGGAACACTCCCATGGCCGCTCCCATCACCGTCCCTTGCAGCGGACTGCGGCGGCCCAGGGCAAAGTAAACAGTCACCACAAGCGGCAGATCGAACCAGTCGTAGCGGCCCACGACACGCGGCAGCCATGCCTGCAGCACCAGTGCACCGAGCGGAACCAGCGTATAAACCAGGAGCGGATACCGGCGGATCTCCATATCGCGCCGGAATTCGGCGCCAAGCACTGACATGGCTATGGATTCCTCGGCGTCGTTTGCGGTTTCTGTTTCACAGCCGGCTCGGCCGCGCTGCCAGGGCCAGCCGCAGCGGAAGACGGTTTGTTTGCCTTCGGCGTCGAGTTCGCCTCTGGCGTTGCGCCGGAATTGTCATTCGCGCTCGGCGAGAACTCATCCGGATGCAGCGGTTGCGGCGGCTGAGGCGCTGGATTCGGGTTGCTGGTGTCGTTCAATGGCTGTTGATCCGGAGGCAGGTTGGGATCGATCAGGCCCGGCAGCTTCTCCGCCATGATCTCCGACGCCTTCACCTGATCCTTGACTGCCGGCGGCACAGCGGATTGTTCTGCCGCGCTGGCTGCAAGGTCTTTCTCATCCTGGGGCGGGAAGCGCGGCTCAGTCGAGGTAATCACCAGCACTTCGTCCAGACGATCAAGAGGCGCTGCCGATGTAAGGATAATGTCCACCAGGCCGTCGCGATCCGGGTCGCGAACGACTTTCTTCACCACGCCCACGGGCAGCCCGCGCGGGAAGATCAGATCGCCCCCGGCGGTCAGAACATGTTCGCCCGGCTGAATGCGCTCGTCAGCAGTCACACCCACCACTTCAAGCTGCCCGATTGCATCGCCGCGAAGGACTCCCCGAATGCGCGTAGTCTCCAGGATCACGCCCGCGCCGCTGGTCGTGTCATTCACGGCCAGCACCTGCGCGGTATGCGGGAACACATCGCGCACTTTGCCCACAATGCCTTCGGCCGTGATCACCGCCATATCCGGTCTCAGACCTTCGTGCCAGCCCTTGTCGATATAGAAAACGTGCGAGCGGTCGCTGCCGCTCGACCCATAGACCTGCGCAGCCACCGTGGAATAGATGTAGTGTTGCTGGAAGCCGAGCATGGCCTGCAGGCGCTGGCCCTGGCGCGCGTCCTCAAGCAATGCAGCCTGCTCGAGCCTTAACCGGTCGACAGTATTCTCCAGATTCTGATTCTGCTGGCGGACGTGGACCAGATCGATGTAGTTCGACCACAGGTGCGACATGCCCGTCGTGCTCGATTGAATCAATCGCTCCGGCGGAGAAATCACTGCATTTGCCCAAAGCCGGATCAGCCGCACACTGCTCGGATCGGTGTCTTCCAGGGCGCTTGTGCCGCTCGCGGTCCGGCGCACCTGCACCGCAAGCCCCACGAGCTGCAGCATCAGCAATGCCAGCAGCACCACAAGGTTCCGGTAGCGGACGATGAACGATTCCATAAAGGCCAGAGATGAGAGATCAGGGGTCAGAGATCAGCCGTAAGAAAGCACCTTTTCGGCTTAATTTCCAAATCGGGCTGTAAACAAACCGCATATTACTGCGGATCTTTGGGGGTCAAGAACTGATCTCTGATCTCTGACCCCTGATCTCTGTTTTCAGTCGATCTTGATTTTGCGCAGCAGCCGGAAGTCCGAGAGCATCTTGCCCGTGCCCAAAACAACTGAGGCCAGCGGATCGTCGGCCACCGACACCGGCAGTCCGGTCTCTTCGCGAATCCGCTTGTCAAGATTCTTGATCAGAGCTCCGCCTCCGGTCAGCACGATTCCGCGATCGCTGATGTCGGCTGATAGCTCGGGTGGCGTGCGCTCCAGGGCCACGCGAATCGCATTCACGATCACGGCAATGCACTCGCCCAGCGCCTCGCGAATCTCGCTATCGTCGACGGAAATCGTCTTCGGCACTCCCTCGATCAAGTTGCGTCCCTTGATCTCCATGGTCAGCGGTTTATCCAGGGGGTATGCGGAACCGATGTCAATCTTGATTTGTTCCGCGGTACGCTCGCCGATCAAGAGGTTATATTTCCGTTTCAGATAGTTGATGATGGCCTCGTCCATCTGATTGCCGGCCATGCGCACCGAGCGCGAGTAAACAATGCCGCTCAGCGAAATCACCGCGATGTCAGTCGTTCCGCCGCCAATATCCACCACCATGTTGCCCGAGGGCTCGGTGATCGGCAGTCCGGCGCCGATGGCCGCCACCATCGCCTGCTCCACCAAGTACACTTCGCTCGCCTTGGCGCGATATGCTGAGTCCTCCACGGCGCGCTTCTCCACCTGCGTAATTTCTGACGGCACTCCGATCACGATGCGGGGATGCACCAGCATCTTGCGGTTGTGCGCCTTCTGGATGAAGTAGTTGAGCATCTTCTCGGTGATCTTGAAGTCGGCGATGACGCCGTCCTTCATGGGCTTGATCGCCACGATGTTGCCCGGTGTACGCCCCAGCATGTCCTTGGCTTCTTTGCCCACGGCTTCCACTTCGCCCGTGGTCTTGTTGATGGCTACGATCGACGGCTCATTGACGACGATGCCTTTACCGGCCGCGTACACAAGCGTATTGGCGGTTCCCAAATCGATGGCCAGATCGCTCGAGAACATGCTGAACAGCGAGCGGAAGCCATGGGACCGTGAAGAACGAGAGTGATATCCGTTCATTGACATGGAGAACTTGAATCTTCCTCAAAAAGCTGAAATTTGACTGTGCCTCAAGGCCTATTGTACGGCTACTTGCCCTTGATCGTTGCGAATGCTTCATAGCACGAAGGAGGCAGCCGGCGTCAGGCGTGCCGCTTTAGTTAATGGGACTTCCCGCCGCGCCCAAAAAGCTGCCCGGCTGGCGAGAAACAAGCGAAGAGACTATGCTGTTCTCCGGATTACGGTCGAATGGGCTGGAAGACGAATTGGCAGCGGGGTTTCTTGACCACTGACCACCGTTTACCGTTCACCGCTCACCGTCCACTGTCATTTCGAGGCCTTCATGTCCTATCCCACCTACCACAACCTGATCGGCGGCCAATGGGTCGCCACGGCGACCGGCAAAACCATGCTCAACCTGAATCCGGCCGACCATTCCGACGTGATCGGTGCGTTTCCGTCCTCCCACGCCGAAGACGTAGCGCTGGCCGTGGCTGCGGCAAAGAAGGCTTTTGCCACCTGGAGGCTGGTCCCCGCGCCCAAGCGGGCTGAAATTCTTTTCCGTACTGCCAATATTCTCCTCCAGAACAAAGAGAAAAACGCGCGCGATATGACCCGCGAGATGGGCAAAGTGCTCGCCGAAACCCGCGGCGACGTGCAGGAGGCCATTGATGAGGCCTTCTACGTCGCGGGCGAGGGCAGGCGGCTGTTTGGCATCACCACCCCCTCCGAGCTCCAGAACAAGTTCGCCATGTCTGTTCGAATGCCCGTCGGCGTCGTCGGCCTCATCACCCCGTGGAACTTCCCCATGGCCATCCCCAGCTGGAAGCTCTTTCCCGCGCTCGTCGCCGGCAATACCTGCGTCATCAAGCCGGCCACCGACACGCCGCTTTCCACCTACAATCTCGTCCAGGCGCTCATCGATGCAGGCCTGCCGCCGGGCGTGGTCAACATCGTCTGCGGCACAGGTTCCACAGCGGGCGCAGCGCTGGTCGAGCATCCCGATGTCCGCGCCATCAGCTTCACCGGCTCCAGCGCCGTCGGATCACTCGTTGCCCAGCGCGCCGCGGCGACCTTCAAGCAGGTCTCGCTCGAAATGGGCGGCAAGAACGCTCAGATCGTTCTCGATGACGCCAACCTCGACCTGGCTCTCGACGGCGCGCTCTGGGGCGCTTTCGGCACCACCGGGCAAAGATGCACCGCTACCAGCCGCATTCTGTTGCAGAAGGGAATTGCCTCCGAGTTCACCGGGAAATTTGTTGCGCGCGCCAAAAAGCTCAAGATCGGCAACGGCCTCGATGAGTCAGTTGAAGTCGGCCCGCAAGTCAACGCTAACCAGATCGAAACCTCGGAAAAGTACGTCGAGATTGCTTTACGCGAAGGAGCGCAACTTCTCTGCGGCGGCCACGCGCTCACTTCGGGTGCTTATGCCCACGGCACATTCTTCGAGCCCACCGTTCTCGCCGGCGTAACGCCCGCCATGCGCATCGCGCGCGAAGAGGTCTTCGGCCCCGTCGTTTGCCTCATCGAATTCTCGACCTTTGAAGAAGCCATCGAAATCGCCAACTCCATCGACTACGGCCTGTCGACTTCGCTCTACACTCGCGACGTCAACCGCGCCTTCACCGCCATCCGCGACCTCGAGGCCGGCATTACTTACATCAACGCGCCCACCATCGGCGCTGAAGTCCATCTGCCCTTCGGCGGCGTCAAGCACACGGGCAACGGCCATCGCGAAGGCCTCGGCGCCCTCGACTTTTTCACCACCTGGAAAGCCGTCTACGTGGATTACTCCGACAAGCTTCAGCGCGCCCAGATCGACAACGCGGAGTAGCTCGCACCCGCGCTGCCGCCCGCGAACGCGCTCGATCATCCGCTGCATTGTCATCATGAAGGGAGCCTTCCCCCCAAAAAATGTCATCCTGAGCAAGTCGCCTTGGCGACGAGTCGAAGGATCTGCGGTTGCTTTTAGTCAGCCGCCCACACAAGCCAATGCATCTGGCTTGAATTGCCAGCGCACTTGTAGCGCCGGTCTCCAAACCGGCTGTCGTGCGGGCGTCCTCGCCCGCACATACGGAGCACTCAGACAGTTTTCATGGCCTTGGCTGGAGCAAAGCGCTAAGTGCGACTGCAGTTGCTTTTGGGGGTCTGCCGCCCACACAAGCCAATGCATCCGGCTTGAATTGCCAGCGCACTTGTAGCGCCGGTCTCCAGACCGGCTGTCGTGCGGGCGTCCTCGCCCGCACGTACGGAGCACTCAGGCAATTCTCATGGCCTCGGCTGGAGCAAAGCGCTAAGTGCGACTGCAGTTGATGCCGCTCACAGAAGCCAATGCATCCGGCTTGGATTGCCGGTAACCCCTTTCCGCGCTGCGAGGCGCGCACGCGGCCGAGAGGTTCAAGGCAAGCTCCAGCGCGCCCAGATCGATAATGCGGAGTAAACTATCCGCATCGTTTCCATTGCGACTACGGGAAGGCCTTATGCACGAAGAATTCACGCTTTTTGTTCCGCCTTGTGGTCTGTCTCACGAAGTCAACCAAACACTCCGGTTGTATTACTGCCCCGAGAACAGAGCAATCCGCAACGCCCGATACCTGGGCATCTACAAAGAACGGGCGGTCACAGCAATTGGCAGAATAACGAAGGTAGTGCGCTGCACGGTGGATATTGGTACGAAATCTGTCAGCGTCTTGGATCGGGATCAATGGTTAACGCCGGATGAACAGAAACGGATAGTAGAAGCAGCGATCGAAGCGAAAGATCGCAATTGGGACATCACCTCAGGCCACAAGTTCTATCTTTGTGATGCGATGGAAAAGACCGAATTCGCAAAGAGTTCAAGCCACGGAATCAGGGGCCACCGTATGTTCGACTTGAGCGGCGTCTTGGGCGGCAGCGTGCCGCCGAATTTGAAAGGGGTCGCGGATTCGCTCCGGAAGGCACATTGGTCGTAGTCGCTTCAATCTGAATAGCGCTACAATCTCCCCATGAGTCCGAACGCGCAGCGGGTCCTCGACGAAGCTCGGCAACTCTCTCCTGATGAGCAGGACTGGCTCGCGGAATGCCTTCTCATCAAAGACGAGCGGGTTGGATTCGACGAATTGGGAGCTGCCTGGGAAGACGAGATTAAGCGCCGCCTCGACGAGATTGATTCGGGCGAAGTAAAGATGATCCCGGGTGATGAGGTTCTTGCGCGTATGGACGCCCGTCTGAAGAAAAGGCGGAAGCAAGTCGCGCGTGAACGGTGAAACCGTATACGTTTCATCCTGAGGCTGAAGCAGAAGCCGACGCCGCGTTCGACCATTATTGGACCGGGAGTCCAAATGCCGCTTTCGGCTTTGACGAGGAACTTCGTCATGCCTATCAAAGCCTGCAACTGCGCCCGCTCATTTGCCCACCCTATCTTCACGGCACCCGTCGCGTGATCCTCAAGCGCTTTCCTTTCTCTGTGGTCTTCCGCGAACGCCTGCACGACATCCAGATCATCGCCGTTGCCCACGCCAAGCGCCGCCCAGGATATTGGGCGAAGAGAGCAAAGCCGTAAAAGGGATTGCCGTCGCAACCGCCTGTCTGCGAGCCTCCAATCGCTACGATCACGCCAACGTCGGGCACCGCAGAACTACCGGCCACTCGCGCCGCCCCACCCGCTTGTCAAGGGGCTTTCGCAAATCTTTGTTGTAAGCCATATACTTTTCAGCTACTTGCAGCACTGCCAAGTTTGCCGGCAATTTGCCCTCATTCCGCTATCCTGATCTCACAATTCCACCGACAGACCGCCTGGGCTGCATCTCTGGCCTGTGGCTGCCATAAACTCCGTCTTTGCCCGAACTTGGGATTCAGGTTCCTGAAAAGACGGAACTTGCTCCAGAACCGTGCCGGCAACCGCTTTTCGTTGACCAATTTGCCGAAACAACCCGGGGTGGGCAGGGGGAGGGGAGCAACCCCCGTGAAAGGGAAAAACTCATGTACGCAACCTGTCATCACGTCATGCCCGGCGGGCTCACCTGCCAGTCGCCAGCCATCCGAGGCTCTGCCTTCTGTTACTTCCACGGTCGCCGCATTCCGCCTCGGGTCAAAGGCCCTGCAACGGAGCATCGCATCGAGATACCCACAACTCTTGACCCGGACGGAATCCCCCACGCGCTCAACAGCGTCCTGCAGGGTCTTGCGGAGGGCCGCGTCAGTCCTCGCCGTGCATCCATCCTTCTTTTGGGCCTCCAAATGGCCGTCAACCACCCCGAGCCCAGCTCTCCCGCACCCGCCGCTCACACTTCCAATCCGCCTCTTGTCGAACTGCTCCTCTCCGCTGACCCTTCCGACGACGAGACAATCTCCCTGATCAATGCGCTCGCAGAGAAACTGGGCCTCGACGCGGAGACGGCACCGCCCCGCGTGCCCCGCCCGAAACGCCCCAGGCATTAACCCCGCGCAGTAACATTGAACTGCTATGGAAACCGCCTACGTTCCCGCCGCCACTCGCTACGACAACGCCAACTTCCGCCGCTGCGGCAACTCCGGCCTCGTCCTGCCTGCCATTACCCTCGGCCTGTGGCAGAACTTCGGCGGCGCCGACGTCTTTGAAACCGGCCGCGCCATGGTGCGGCGCGCATTCGACCGTGGTGTCACCCATTTCGACCTCGCCAACAACTACGGTCCTCCCTACGGCTCGGCTGAAGAGAACTTCGGCATCATTCTGCGCAAAGACTTCGGCGTGCGCAAGCATGTGAGCGGACTGCGCAATGAACTCATCATCTCCTCCAAGGCTGGGTACGACATGTGGCCCGGTCCTTACGGCATCGGCGCTTCGCGCAAATACCTGCTCGCCTCGCTCGACGACAGTTTGAGGCGGATGGGCCTCGAATACGTCGACATTTTCTACGCGCACCGGCCCTGGAAAAACTGCCCACTCGAAGAGACGATGGGCGCGCTCGTCTCCGCCGTGCATCAGGGCAAGGCGCTTTACGTTGGCATCTCGTCCTACAGCCCTGAACGCACCCGCGCGGCCGCAAAGATCCTCAAGCAGGCGGGCGTGCCACTCCTCATTCATCAGCCGTCGTATTCCATGCTGAACCGGTGGATTGAAGATGGCCTTCTCGATGCGCTCGAAGAAGTTGGCGCAGGCTGCATCGCCTTCTCGCCGCTGGCGCAGGGCTTGTTAACCAGCAAGTACCTCAAAGGCGTGCCGAAAGACTCGCGCGCTCAAAGTGAAGGCTCGTCGCTGCTCAAAGAATTCTTGAACGAGAAAAACCTGAAGTATGTCCGCGCGCTCAACGAAATTGCCCGCGGCCGGGGCCAGACGCTCGCGCAAATGGCCATCGCCTGGGTTCTGCGCGACTCCCGCGTCACCTCGGCACTCATCGGCGCGCGCAACGTCGAGCAACTCGACGACTCGCTCGACTCGCTGAAGAAGCTCAAGTTCACCGCTGCGGAGGCTCAAGGAAATTGACCGTCACGCGCAGGAGGGCGACCTCGATTTGTGGCGCGGTCCGCGCGAAACCATGGAGTAGTCAACCTGGATGGCCTGGCGATGATTCAGAGCCTCTAGGCTTTTCCATCCAGCACATCTCTCAGCGCAAAGCTCGTCTCCAGCCGGATCACGCCCGGTAGCCGCGAAAGCTCGTTCTGGTGCAGACGGTTGTAGTCGTCGATTCCGGCCACGCGAGCCACCAGGATGTAGTCGTACTGGCCGGCCAGCAAGTGGCAGACTCACAATGTCGTGGCAGTGCCGCACTGCGGTTTCAAACGCGCTCAGGACGGCGGCTGACTGCCGCTCCAGCGTCACACGGATGTACACCGTCATGTGTTTGCCCAAGAGCCGGTCGTCAATAATCGCGCGATAACCGCGAATGGCCCCTGAGGCCTCCAGCGCCAAAATGCGCCGCGAGGCCGCTGAAGCCGACAAGCCCACCGCCTCTCCAACTTCGTAATTCGTGGCTCGTCCCTGGCGTGCCAGGAAACGCAGGATGGCGGCGTCTAGCTCGTCCAACCCAGATGATGCCGCTGCGACCGAGACCGCAGACTCAATCGGCTTTTGGAGAGATTGTTGCTCTTGGTTGCCATCAACATCACGATTCGTGCTCATTTCTGTGTTCTATCACAAACTTTGCACACATTGGAACGGCTCGGCGCCGTAGAATTGCCTGCAGTCGGGCCCTCGGCGAGCCTTTGGAAGAGCCGTACCGCCGGCTCAGCGAGCTTCCCGGCAGCAACGCTCTCGCAAAGGCGTCCAGCACAGGTGAAGCTGCCCCAGACAGGAGAACCAGCATGATCGTTGGCGTGCCCAAAGAGATCAAGGATAACGAAGCTCGCGTCGGCGTAACGCCTTGGGGCGTCAAGGCGCTCACCGAAGCTGGCCACACAGTGCTCGTCGAGACGCAGGCCGGCGCACAGTCAGGCTTTCCCGATGCGGAATACCAGAACGCCGGCGCCGAGATTACCGGCGAGGCAGGCTTTGTCTGGGGCAAGTCGGACATGGTCGTCAAGGTCAAGGAGCCGATCGAGCAGGAGTATGTTTACTTCCGTGAAGGCCTCGTTCTCTTCACCTATCTGCATCTGGCGCCCCTCCCCGCTCTTACAGACAAGCTTCTCGAATCAAAGGTCATCGGCATCGCCTATGAAACGGTCCGCGACAGGCAGGGAACATTGCCTCTTCTCACGCCCATGAGCGAGGTCGCGGGCCGCATGAGCGTGCAGGTGGGCGCAAGCTACCTTGAAAAAGAACGCGGCGGTCGTGGCATCCTGCTGGGCGGCGTTCCCGGCGTTCCTCCTGCCCATGTCACCATCCTTGGCGGCGGCATCGTCGGCACCAATGCGGCCCGCGTTGCGCTTGGCTTCGGTGCCAAAGTCACTCTCATTGACGTGAACCTCAACCGCCTGCGCGAGCTTGACGACATCTTCGGAGGCCGCCTCTACACTCTCGCCTCGAACAGTTACAACATCGCCCAGGCCACCCGCGAAGCAGATCTCGTGATCGGCGGTGTGCTGATTCCCGGAGCCACGGCGCCCAAGCTCGTTACGCGCGCGATGGTAGCGCAGATGAAGAAAGGCGCTGTTATTGTCGATGTGGCGATCGACCAGGGCGGTTGCGTGGAAACAGCGCGCCCCACTTCGCACTCCAACCCCAGCTTCGTTGTTGATGGCGTGGTTCACTACTGCGTCACCAACATGCCTGGTGCAGTGCCGCATACCTCCACGCTCGCCCTCACAAACTCGACATTCCCTTATCTGATGCGCTTGGCCAACCTGGGTGCGAGTGAAGCTCTTCGGCAAGACGCGGGATTGGCTGAGGGGCTGAATACCTGGCTCGGGAGCGTCACATATCGTGGCGTGGCCGAAAGTCAGAAACGAGCCTGGACCGCCGCGAAGGATCTCATCGGTTGACTCAACCCTCCGAAAACAAGGCTGATGGCTAGCCGCGTGCCTGCCTCAAATTATTCTTGACACGCTTGTTGCGCCTTTGTTAGCTTCCTCTCGCGGAAAAAGACTCAGAGAAATCCACCGCCAAATACAGCATCCTTGAACCGGCTCATTCACAGTGCCTGCCGGCCGAGTGTCTTGTGTTTGGGGTGGATTTTTTGTCTTTGGCGGACTTTTAACACTGTATTCCTCGAATGTTAACGGAAGTGGCCAAGGATGGCTTTGAATCGTTTCGAATCCAATGACTCAGGGCGCCGTCTCGAGTCTGGAGTCTTTCTAGTCCCTTGTCCGCCGCTATGTGCCGCATGGGCTTCTCTCCTTTTACACACGTGTGTCAAAGGAGCCTGGCTTTTTATCCAGTTCAAATAAGCAATCGGATTTCCAATCATTTGCATGTGATGAGTCGATAGCCTCGGCGAACGGGGAATCCATTTAACCGCTTTTGAAACAGAAACATTGGGAGGCAATATGACGTTCTTAGACCGATCTGTCGGCCAACAAGCCGGAATCAGCGACGCAATGAGATCTGCGATTCGGCGTTCCCCGTGGCTTTTTCTTGCAATCGCACTTCTGCTGATGCTTCCATCCCGCGCGGCCTTTGCGCAATACGATACCGGCGAACTCACAGGCACCATTCATGACTCCAGCGGCTCCGCAGTGCCTAACGCGACCGTGACCGTCACCAATGACGCAACTGGCGTATCCACGGTCGTCAAAACCAACGATTCGGGCGACTACGAAGTTCCTTCTTTGCACGATGGCGTTTACACCATATCGGCCACTGCCAAGGGCTTTGCGACTGCCCAGGCGAAGTCGATCACCGTCTCCGTCGGCGCGCGCGAGCGCATCGACCTCACGTTGAAGGTCGGCGCAGCCGAAGCCACGACGGTCGAAGTAACCGATGTCGCATTGCAAGTGGAAACCGAATCGAGCCAGCGTGACCAGAACATTACCGGCTATCAAAGCGCTGCACTTCCCCTTGTGAGCCGCAACTACACTGACTTGCTCGCTCTCGTGACCGGCGTCCGCCAGGCGCCTACCCAGGCCACCACCACAACCAACATCAATAGTCCCGTCCGCGCAGGCGCGTACAACGTCAACGGCCAGCGTTCCATGTTTAACAATTTCCTGCTTGACGGCATGGATAACAACGCTTACGGCGAGTCGAACCAGGGCTTCGACAACCAAATCATTGCCGTGCCACCGGACTCCGTGGCCGATTTCAGCGTCGTCACCAACAACGAGAGCGCGGAGTACGGCCGTGGCTCGGCCGCCACTGTCAATGTGGCATCGAAATCGGGCGGAAATCAGTTCCATGCCCTGGTTTATGAGTTTCTTCGCAACACCGATCTAAACGCGGCGGGCTTCTTCAAGCCGACAACGATCGGCACCAATGGTCCTGTCCCATTCCACAAGCCGACCTCGAACCGCAATCAGTTTGGCGGCAATTTTGGCGGCCCCATCGTGCGCGACAAGATGTTTTTCTTCCTCGACTATGAAGGTCTGCGCGCAATCACCAAGCCACTCTATGTTCTGACACTTCCCACGCAGAACGAGCTGAACGGAATCCTGGTTGTTCCGGTCACAAATCCGGTTACGGGCGTCAGCTACCCGGCCAACACGGCGATTCCAACCGGTGCCTTCGACCCCTTGTCTCTTCAAATCGTAAACGCGTTCAAGACCATTTCTTCTCCCGTGCTGCCCGTTTCAGGCTCAGCAACTACGGGGCAGAATGCCGCCGACTATTCGGTTCTGATTCCTTTCCGCGATTACTCCGACAAGGGCGATCTGCGACTGGATTACACGCAAAGTGCTTCGGCGCGTTATTTTCTCCGCGTGAGTGACCATAAGGAAACGGCCATCAACTACCCCACAATTCCGGAACCATTGGAAGGCCAGGTTGGCGGGTACCAACGAATTCTCGATCAGCAAATTGCGCTCGGCTACACGGGCAGTTACGGAGCCAACCGGCTGCTTGATCTTCGCCTTGCCATTTCGCGAACCAAGGCGGGAAAGACGCCAATCGGCGAAGGAACAGCTCCCGTTCTGGTGAATGGTGCCCCGATTCCTTACCTCGGCAGCTTGCCAACCAGCTTCCAGGGTGGCCTGCCCGCCGTATCCATTGGAGGCGGCTTCTCCTCGTTCGGCCGTCAAACCACCAACCCGCAGTTCCAGAATCCATCATTGATCGACCCTTCCGCAGCCTTCACATGGATCAAGGGCAAACACTCGCTTAAGTTCGGTTATGAGTATGAACACATCTGGATGGGCGTGTTCGACAATAATCCGCCTTACGGCTCGTTCAGTTTTTCAGGCTCCTACAGCTCCCCGAGCAAGGTGGCCGACGCATATTGGGCAGATTTCCTCTTCGGCACCACCAACACGTACTCTCTCGCCGCCGCCTTCGAGGCCCATCTTCGCCAAACACTCGACAGCGCATACGTGCAGGACGATTGGAAGGCATTGCCCAATCTGACGTTCAACCTGGGTCTCCGCTGGGAGTACGGCTCACCCTATTCCGAGTTGAATAACTACGTTTCCAATTGGGATCCGGCAACGCAAACCGTCCTTACGATTAATCCCAAAGCAACCGCAGGCAACGGCATTACGCCCACAACCGGAAGTGGCGTGTATGGAAAGACGCTGATGAATCCCGACCTGAATGACTTTGCGCCACGCGTCGGCTTTGCTTGGGCGATCACGCCGAAAACCTCTCTTCGTGGTGGAGTCGGCACCGGCTATGTGCATTACACACGCGCCGGCTCTGGCGACATTCTTGCTATCAACGCACCGCAGGCGCAATTCGCTGCTGTCAGCCAGATCGCGCCAAACACAACCAATCACTGTCCCACGCCGCTGCCTGCGCAAATCATCGCTACAGGTACAACAACTCCCACCTGCTACGCGACCGCGTCACAGGGCTTCCCGTCAGGCCTGGTTACGAGCTTCAACCCTTCAACCGATAACATCACCTGGGTGCCCAAGAATACCCGGGATAGTTATGTGGAGAATTATTATCTTGCGGTGCAACGCCAGCTGGGCAAAAACAGCCTGGTCGATATCGCATTTGTTGGCAACCACGGCGTCAAACTGCAGCAGTTTCTCAACGGCAATCAACGCAACATCATTGACTCGGCTAGCTCGAATACATACAGCTACTCGCGTCCCTTCGCGAACTGGCCATCGGATATTACGGAGGCGCTCAACGAGGCTTTTTCCAACTACAGCGCGTTGGAGGCGCGATATGAGCAGCGCATGGTCGGCGGGCTGACCTTGCTCAACAGCTTTACCTGGGAACACTCGCTCGATAATGCCAGCGCATCGCTCGAAGGCAACACGCCTTCGCCGCAGGATGCCAACAACCTCAAGGCCGAATATGCGCAATCGGACTACAACCTGCCGGTGGCCAATATCACCAGCCTGGTTTACGATCTGCCTTTCGGGCGCGGCCGCAGGTTCGGCCAGCACATGGAGCCGGTATTGGACGGGGTATTAGGCGGATGGCAGGTGAGCGCGGATAACACGGCGCAGGCAGGCACGCCATTCAACCTCACCTACAGTCCGAACGGGGCGCAATTGGCGTCAACTCAGATTGTGGCGAACTACCGCGGCGTCAATCTCTACCGGCCTAACCGCGTCCCTGGCGTCCCTCTCACTCAAGGGCGCAGCGTGGTGCCTTCGACCACCACGGGCTACATCCAGTACATCAACTACAAAGCAGTTGCACTGCCCGCGGTCGACAATCCCAACGGTGCGGTTCAGCCGCCTTTCGGCAACATGTCGCGCAATCCGGGCCGCACGCCGCCGCTCTATCAAACCGACCTCGACTTCAACAAGATCTTCAGCTTGCCCAGAGAAGGCATGAAGCTCGAGTTCCGTTCCGAGTTTTACAACATCTTCAACCACACCAATCTCTATCTGCCGTCAACGACCGGCGGCACACAGGGCCAGAACGCGTCGACCGGCGGCCTCATCAGCAGCACCTTCACGCCGCGCGTGATTCAGTTCGCGTTGAAGTTGATTTACTAACTCGCTTGTCACAGTATGCCGGCCACTGCTATCGTGGCCGGCACGCCTACCAGGTTCGCGCCCACTGAGACACCAGAGTCCGGGCGGGATTTACAACACTCCACTTTGATCGAAGGCGGCGCAACGGCGCGCGGGCACGTTTTGCAGATCTGCCCTGCGTGCGTCGAGCCGTGCTTCGCTTCAGATTGTTTCGTTTTCCGTCGTCCGGCCAGATCGAAAGGAAGGCACAGACGTGCTCGCGAGACACGAAATCCTCAGCCAATTGGGTGCTGCGGCTCCGCCGTGGGACGTGTTGGTAATCGGCGGCGGGGCCACGGGCCTCGGCGCCGCGGTTGAAGCTGCCGCCCGCGGCTATCGCACCTTACTCGTGGAACGCTCCGATTTCGCCAAGGAGACTTCCAGCCGCAGTACCAAGCTCGTTCACGGAGGCGTGCGTTATCTGGAGCAAATGAACCTGACGCTCGTTCTCGACGCTTTGCGCGAGCGCGGCCACATGCTACGCAACGCGCCGCATCTGGTCCACGATTTATCCTTCGTCGTCCCGGCTTATAGCTATCTCTCGCTTCCTTACTATGGTGTTGGACTCAAAGTTTACGAACGGCTTTCCGGGAAGTTGTCGCTGGGCCGGTCGGAACTACTCTCCCGGGAAAGCACGCTGGAAAAGCTTCCCGGAGTAAAGGAAGATCACCTCTGTGGCGGCATCCTCTATCACGACGGCCAGTTTGACGACGCTCGGTATGCCATAGCTCTGCTCAGAACCCTTCAGGATCTTGGTGGAACCGCCATCAATTACGTTGAAGCCACGGGTCTAATTGAGCGCGGCGGAAAAATCGCCGGTATCCAGGTCCATGACCGCGAAGACGGCGCGGTCTTCGACCTGCAGGCCAGGGCGGTCATCAATGCCTGCGGTGTTCACGCTGAGGAAACGCTCGCGCTCAACCGCCGTCGCGGCGATTCTTTTCTGGCCGTCAGTCAAGGTTCGCACTTCGTCCTGCCGTGCACCTTCCTTCCCGGGAGTACGGCGCTCATGATCCCCAAGACCGCGGACGGGCGCGTGCTTTTCGCAATTCCATGGCTCGGCGCATTGCTGGTCGGAACGACTGACGTGCCGGTTGAAAACACTTCGCCCGAGCCGCGAGCCCTTCCTGAAGAAAAGCAATTCCTTCGTTCCCACATCGCTCGTTACCTGGGCCGCGCGCCGCGTCCCGAAGAAATCCTCAGCGTATGGTCAGGATTGCGTCCGCTGGTGCGCAAGAGCGGCGTCAAGACCTCAAAGCTCTCCCGCGATCACACCATCATGGTTTCAACCTCCGGCCTGATTACCGTCACGGGAGGAAAGTGGACGACCTACCGTCGGATGGGTCAAGACACGGTTGATCGCGCCGCACAAGTTGCAGGGCTCCCCAAACGTCCCTCTCCAACGCTCGAATTGAAGCTGCACGGCTGGACCCCCGACGCCACCGCCGCGAACTCCCCGTGGGAGTATGTCTACGGTTCTGATCTGCCGGCACTTCGTGCTCTTTCCGCGCAAGATTCCAGCCCCCAGTACTCGAATCTCGACGCCTTGCTGCACCCTCGCTTGCCTTTTCGGCTGCGCGAGGTTGTCTGGGCTGCGCGCTATGAAATGGCGCGATCCGTCGAGGATGTGCTTGCCCGGCGCACACGGGCGCTCTTTCTCGATGCACGCGCCGCTATCGAAGCCGCGCCTGTTGTCGCGGAGATTTTGGCTCGCGAGCTGCATCGCAACGATGGCTGGAAGGCGAACGATCTGCGGAGCTTTCAGGAAACAGCCAAAGGCTATCTCTACCAGGAATAAAGCGGCCGTCTCGATTTCTTAAGGCTGGACGCCCGGCGGGATCAGTAAGGTGAGCGAATGAGGCACCACTTCCAGCCGCACAGGCAGATGGCCCAAAACCTCTCCGTCCGCTTCAACAAAAAGCTCCTCAGCCGAACCGTTGCACGAGCGGCATTCGATTGAAGGGGAATCCATCAGCTCCACCGAGCGGTTAAACGTGTGCCGCCCGGCGATCACCGCGAGCAGAAACGACATATATTGCAGCCGGCTTTGCGTCTTGAACGCCAGCATGCTCAGGCTTCCATTCCGCAAACTCGCGCCGGGAGCAAGTGTCCGTAAAACGCCCCCAAAGGAGCGGACTCGCACAGCCAGCAACTGAGAAACTTCCACCACGCGCCCGCCGCCGTTTCCGTTCGACGGCAATTCCGCCTCGAACAGCGGAAACGAAGAAGTAGCCCAGATCCGAAATGCCTCGATCAGATAGAGAACGTATCCCAGGCGTCGCTTCAGCCGTGAATCCAGTCGCGACATCAGCAGTGCATCCGCGCCGACGCCCGCCGCTACGATGAAATACCGTGAGCCCGGATTCCCGGCGCTGTCCGCAAAGTGAATCCGCCCAACCGAAACCCGCGCCGGAACAGCATCGAGCAAGATACGTGCCACTTTGGCCGGCGATGCAATCAATCCCAGATCCGCAGCCAGCGCGTTGGCCGTACCCAGTGGTATCACTCCCAATGCCACATCGGTGCCCACGAGGCTCTGCACCGCCTCATGAACCGTGCCGTCGCCGCCGCAAGCGAGCACCGCATCGTAGCCGCCTCGAACCGCTTCTTCTGCAAGGGTTGTGGCTCCGCCCGGCGAGCCCGTTTCGAAGGCCTCTGACTCGATACCCGCTTCACGAAGCACAGCCCTGATCTCCCCAACAGCCGCTTTCCTCCGTGAGGAGTACTGTCCTGAAGCCGGGTTGTAAATCAGCGCCACGCGGCGCATTGCGGGTTTCACTTGGGCGGTGGGTCCTATCTGTTCAAAGTGCCGATGGGCACATCTTCATATCATCGCAGATTGGCGAATGGAATTGCAGTTTGCCCGCTTCAGATCACACGAAATGTGTATCCGGATTTCCTGGGATTCAATTGCCTGCTGCGCGAAAACTCCACGGCTCCTGATTCCCTCCGGCACGCCGATTACGCCAAATGTGCGTGCGGTCATGGTCTCTCAGGCTCCTGGAGGGTTCGGTCTGACTTATGGCCGGAGATGACCCACAAACCAGATGGCATACAGGAAAAGTGCCGTTACCCCTTCAATTCCGAATGCCCAACCCACACCCTTTCCCAAAAGATGGAGATCGACAACTTCCTGGCGAAGCCGCTCTGCCTCGGTGCCGACCCCTCCACTTGCGACCGTTGGAGCGTTCCCGAATAGGTGAGCATTGCTGGCAGTTTGCATCTGTGGTTCGGTTGGGGAAGGCGAAACTGTTGATAGGTCAGGGAATTTCAATCGTTGGGCTACCACGGCTGCATCCTCCTCTGGCTCCTATCGGCGTTGCGGCCCAGGGAATGAGTCCAGGTCGACCAGAAACCTGCCCGGTAACAGGCGATCCTTCGCAGTCGATGACCAATTATCCTTATCGGGTCAATTGATGGCGAGCGATTTGCAGCGCTCCCAAGCCAGTCGGTCCCAAGGTGGTAACCGATGGCGCACTCCGATCCACTTTGGTCCTCTCGCAGCCTGTGGCCGTCGTCACACTCAAATCGCGCGGCGCGGCTATCATGCCAGTCAGAGGCGTCTTCTCTCATGAATCCCAGCGGCAACACTATCCTCATCACTGGCGGCGGCTCCGGTATTGGCCGCGGCCTCGCTGAATCCCTCCACGCGCTCGGCAATCAGGTCATCATCGCCGGCCGCAGGCGCCACGCCCTCGACGAAACCACCGCCGCCAATCCCGGCATGAAGTCGCTTGCGGTTGATATGCAGGATCATGCGTCGATTCGCGCATTCGCCGCGCAGGCCATTGCTGAGTTTCCCTCGCTCAACGTCCTCATCAACAATGCCGGTATCATGCGCCGCGAGAATCTTCTCGAGCAGCAGCCCGACCTCGCAGACGCGGACGCCATCGTGGCCACTAATCTGCTTGGCCCCATCCGCCTGACCGCGGCCATTCTGCCGCATCTCCAGAAGCAGCCGCGCGCCGCCGTCATCAATGTCTCGTCGGGCTTGGCATTTCTGCCCATGGCGCGTACGCCCACCTACTGCGCCACAAAGGCCGCCCTCCACTCGTATACGCTCTCGCTCCGCGCGCAACTCCACAACACCCGCATCGAGGTCATCGAGCTTGATTCCTCCCTATGTAGCTACCAACCTCATGGACGGCGCACAGAATCCGCGCGCCATGCCGCTCGCCAGATTCATCTCCGAGGTGATGGAGATCCTCAAGACCCAGCCGACTCCGCCTGAGATTTGCGTCGAGAACGTGAAGACCCTTCGCTTTGCCGCTGAAACCGGCAATTTCGACACCATCTTCGCGCGGCTGAACGCACCGCCGGTTGACTAGCGCTGATCATTTTCTCGTGGCGACGACCTTGCGGCAGACCCCTTAAGCGGGCCGCACCCGCTCGGTCCTATCACAAGTCGGATTTCCGCGTTTTCCAGTTACGCGCCGGATTCGCACAGCCTCACGGACAGCCGGTTCTGGCCTACACTCTTTCCTATGGCCACCGTCCCCGACCTCACCCTCGAAGCCGGTCTTCCCGCGAACCTTGACGCGGAAAAGACTATCCTGGGCGCGATTCTGCTCGATAATACCGCCCATTCCGAGGCCGCCGAATTCCTCAAATCCGACGACTTTTCGCTCGATTCCCATCGCCGTATCTTCCTGCGCATGACCGAGTTGATCGACACCGGGCGCACGGTGGATATCGTGACGCTTTCCAATGAGCTGGCGCGCTACAAAGAGGTCGAGTCCGTTGGCGGCGTAGCCTACCTCGCTTCGCTTACTGAGGGTTTGCCCCGGCGCCCCGTCATTGAAGATTACGTCCGCATCGTCAAAGACAAAGGCATGTTGCGCCGTCTCATGGGCATCTGCTCGGCCGCCATCGCCAAGGCCGCTGACCAGAGCCAGGATGCCATCGGCGTCCTGGACGAAACCGAATCGCAACTGCTCCAGGTAAGCCAGGACAGTCTCAACCAGGGCCTGCAGCCCATTGACATCATCATCCGCGACTCCTTTGGCTCCATCGACAATCTCTACAAGCAAAGCAGGGAAGTCAGTGGCCTGGCCACAGGCTTTACTGAATTCGACCGCATGACCAGCGGACTTCAAAAAGGCGAGCTGATTATCATCGCGGCCCGGCCCTCCATGGGCAAGACGGCACTGGCCATCAACATCGCGGAGAACGCCGCCCTCCGCTACGGTTCTGTCGTCGCCATTTTCAGCCTGGAAATGAGTCGCGAATCCCTCCTTCGCCGCATGTTGGCGTCTCAGGCGAGCGTGGATCAGCAAAAAATCCAGAAGGGATTCTTCGGACGCGCCGAGCAGGAGAAACTACAGACCGCACTGAGCCAGCTAGTGGATGCGCGCATCTTCATCGATGACTCCGCCGGCGCTACAGTGTCTGAAATGCGCGCCAAGGCGCGCCGCCTCAAGCAGAACGCCGGCGGCCTCGACTTGGTTATGATCGACTATCTTCAGCTCATGTCTGCCACATTGCCGGGCGCCAGCCGCAAAGGCTACGAAAACCGCGTTCAGGAAGTGTCGGCCATTTCGCGCGGCCTCAAAGCCATGGCCAAGGAGCTGCAGGTTCCCGTCATCGCGCTCTCGCAGCTCTCGCGCAGCAATGAAAAGCGCGACGACAAGCGACCCATGTTGAGCGATCTGCGTGAATCGGGCTCGATCGAGCAGGACGCCGATGTCGTCGCCTTCATTCATCGCGAAGCCTATTACAACCGCGACGAGAGCATGGCCGATGCCGACAAATCCAAGGCGGAGATTATTATCGCCAAGCAGCGCAATGGCCCCACGGGTATCGTCCAGATGCACTGGAACTCAGCCTTTACGCGCTTTGACGGCGTAGATACGGCTCATCAGTCGGAATAAGCCCAATGGCTCAGCGTCACGCCTTGCATCCGCCTCGCTGCGTCGCTATCTTTGTCGAAGCATCGTAAGCAGCCCCTCTAGACCTCCATGGAAGTTCTCAAACAGCTCTTCGCGCAGCACTTTCACTCTCCGCCCGAGCGGGTTCAGCCTCTCCAGGGCCAGCTCGGCGGTTCCGGCCGCGTCATCGTCCGTCTCGCCGGCGCCGGGCAATCTGCTATCGGCATTCTCTACTCGGTTCGCGAAGAGAATGTTGCATTTCTCGAGTTCTCGCGCCATTTTCGCCATCATGGCTTACCAGTGCCTCAGATCTATGCGCAGGACCTGGACTGCGGCGCGTACCTCGAAGAAGACTTGGGCGACACCACTCTGTTTGAATTTCTCAGCGCCAATCGTTCCGGCGATACCATCGCACCGCCTGTGGTCGAGGCTTACCGCAAGGTCGTCTCGATCTTGCCGCGTTTCCAGGTCGAAGCTGGCCGCGGCCTGAACTACAAAGTCTGCTATCCGCGAGCGAGTTTCGACCGCCAGTCCATCGCCTGGGATCTGAATTACTTCAAGTACTATTTCCTTCGCCTTGCCGGCATCCCCTTCAACGAGCAGGCTCTGGAGCTCGATTTCACACGCCTGACCAAGTTTCTGCTCGGCGCCGATCACGACTATTTTCTCTATCGCGATTTTCAGTCGCGCAATATCATGTTGCGCGACGGCCAGCCCTGGTTTCTCGACTATCAGGGCGGCCGAAAAGGCGCGCTGCAATACGACATCGCATCGCTCCTTTACGATGGCAAGGCCGATCTTCCGCCGGGCCTTCGCCGGGAACTGCTCGACCACTATCTGGACTGCCTTGCAGGCTTCGTCGATCTCCGGCGCGACGGATTCATGGAGTACTACTACGGTTTTGTCTATGTCCGCATCCTGCAGGCGTTGGGCGCGTACGGTTTCCGTGGATTCTATGAGCGCAAAGCGCATTTTCTGCAAAGCGTTCCTTACGCTCTGAAGAACCTCCGCTGGCTTGCAGAAAATGTCAAGCTGCCCGTCGCCCTGCCCGAACTTCTCCACGCGCTTGAGCGAGCGTCATCCAGCGACAAGCTGAAGCACAACGCCGCGCCCGCCACAGGCCTTACGGTTCGGATCTTCAGTTTCTCCTTCCACCACTCCATGCCGCTCGATGAGTCGGGCAATGGCGGCGGATTCGTCTTTGATGCCCGCAGCCTCCCCAACCCAGGCCGCGAAGAGCAGTTCCGCTCCCTCACCGGCAGAGACGCATCGGTGATCGAGTATCTTCGCCGGCACCAGAGCGTGCACGAGTTTCTTTCTCACGCCATTTCGCTCGTCGACTCGAGCGTAGCCAAGTACCGCGAGCGTGGCTTCAACAGCCTGATGGTTTCCTTCGGCTGCACCGGCGGGCAGCACCGCTCGGTCTATCTGGCGGAACAGTTGGCAAAACACTTGCGCGGCACAGCCGGTGTTGAAGTCGTTGTCCAGCATATTGAGCTTGAGAAGATGGGCATGGCCGGGGAGGCCGCTTAAATGAAGGCCATGGTTCTTGCCGCCGGTCTCGGTACGCGCCTGCGTCCGCTTACGGAAGATCGCCCCAAGGCATTAGTCACCCTCGCCGGCCGCACTTTGCTTGAGATCACCCTCCTGCGCCTGCGTTCGTTTGGCGTCAACGAAGTGATGGTCAATGTCCATCACTTCGCCGGCAGCATCGTCGATTACCTCCAGGTCAACCGCAATTTCGGCATGCGCATTGAAATCTCCCGCGAAGATGTCCTGCTAGATACCGGCGGCGGCCTCAGGAAGGCGGCATGGTTCTTCCTTGAAGACGGCCCGCACAAAGACGAACCCTTTCTCGTCCACAATGTCGATGTTCTCAGCACCATCGATCTGGCCCGCATGGTGCGCTTTCATGCCGAGCACAACGCCCTCGCTACGCTTGCTGTTCAGCAGAGAGATACATCGCGGCCCCTGTTCTTCAACGAGCATGGCCAGCTTTGCGGCCGCCGCGCCGGCCGCGACGCGGAAATCGAGTGGGCAATCCCCGCACAACATTCTCAGGCGTTCGCCTTCTCTGGGATTCACGTTCTTTCACTGCGCATCTTCGCCGGCTTGTCTGAGGAAGGCGCCTTTTCCATCATTCCCGCCTATCTGCGCCTCGCCGCCCAAGGTGAAACGATCCTCGCCTTCCGTGCCGACGAATTCTACTGGCGCGATCTCGGGCGGCTTGAGGAAATTGCTAAAGCGGAAAGCGATCTGGCGAGCGCAAAACTGCCCGCAAATTGAGACGGCGCCGCTAAGCCTGGGGCTCTTTGTGCCCGCGCGGGCCGTTTTTCATAGCTCATTCAAAATCAGCGCAATCCTTCCCACCAGCAGTTCGTTGGGAGACTCTTCAGGATCCACGTCGATCAGGCCCACGGGAAAATCCAGGTTGTGGGGACGCAGCACAAGACGGCGAGCAAGGTAATCCACGTATCGGAACGCCAGGTGCGAGCCTTCCCGAACCGCGTACAGATTTGCTCGATTGGGACGGTAGGTCAGCAACGAATTATAGTGCCGGTCGATGAGCGCAATCGCCTCCGGCAGCAGCAGCGGGTCCATCGCCGGGGCATCGACAGCCGCCACGCGGACCGCGACGAACCGCTCCCATGCGCGGCGAGCACCCGATGCGCGCGCGTGGACCGATTCGAGCACAACTGCGGGAAGGTACAACAACGACTGAATAGCGGTTGGCCGGATTACCGGCTCGAAGAGCGCAACGGAGTGCGAGACAACAGGGACCGCGCAGACTCCACGGCCCTCGAGTTCAGGTCCCGGCTGCTGCGCGGAGGGCAGCAGATCGGCGACCGTAAGATGCTGTGCTGCCAGAATGCGGTCCATAGCCTCCAGAGAGAGTTGTCGCCTGCTGTGCAGAAAATTGGACAGATGCGCCTGGCCAAATCCGGTTTGGCGGCCTAACAAGGAGACGCTGACCGTCCCTCGCTGTATTCTGCGCAGCAGTTCCAGGCGAAGGCGCTCGTGAATCTGTGTAAAGTTCATCTGTGAATAATTCGCCACCAGCAATGAGACGAAACCCCTTGTCATTGCTTTTTGAAAAGCTGGATGGGCTGATCTGTCTTAATTCTGAGCGTGTTGCCATCGATTTAGAAGACAATGACCGGAAAGTCGTAGACACGCATTGACGCAAAGGAAGCATAACCGTACATTCGGTTTACTAAATCAACACTGCCGTGTGGGAATCTTTTGGGAAATGCTTTGTCGCCATCAGCTTAGGCAAAGGCGGAAGCCCTGCCGTCTGCGAGTGCGATTGAACATTACCGGCGGAACTCAATTGAGCCGGCATTTCCGTTCCCACACCCGAGCGCGCCACATGCGGGCGCCGCGGATAGGCCAGTCGAGAGGATTCCAGGATCTGCGCGCCAATGGTCATGACAGAAAACAAGAGAGCACAGGCGGCAATCCCCCATCAGGACACAAGAAACCTGAGTTGTTCGATCTGGTTCTCTACACCCCGGGGAACAACATGCATCGCAAAATTCCGTCGGGAGATGAAAGATATGCGGAGAATCGGCCATGGAAGTGCGCGTGCAATTGAAGATTTGCGAAAGCTGTGGTTGCCTTTGGTTTCGGGCCCAGGCTCAAGGGAGTGTCTACTGCAGGGAGTGTGAATCCAAACTGAGAGATTTTCCGTCGCCGGAAAGTCGCAAGCCGCGAGGACGTCCGCGGCAACGGCAACTTTCCAAAGTTTGGGCGGTGGCTGAGGCAACGGGAGGTATGCTATGAGCGCAGCCTTCCAATTGCCAATGGAATGGGAGCCCGGTGCTGCCGACGCAGACTGGTATATCGAGCAAAGGGGATCGAAACGACAATCCGCTGCACGGCAGCAATTGGGGCTTGAGAAGCACAGCCACAAACCTGCGCCAAATTTGGCGTTCTACCGGAGACACACAGAGAGCTTGTTGCGGCGGTATCTGTACGCCTCAATGCAGGTGGGCAGGGCGCCTTCCATTCTGGGCGATCCGGTGGGGCGAGGTTGGGCCTCAAGCCGGCCGATTCGAACATTCGAAGACGCGGTCATCTTCGTACTCGATATCGAAAACTGCTTGAGCCAGCTCAACGTCCTCGATCGGGAACTGTTAAGCCGGGTCGTGCTTCAGGACTACACGCAGGAAGAAACCGCAATGATGCTGGGCTTGGGCATGAGGACAATTGGCTATCGGGTTCCTTTGGCCCTGGACAGACTCACCGAGAAACTGCTCGCGGCCGACCTGCTTGTCTTACCGCATTAATACGAAGCGCAAATCAACTTTTACGGCGGGGGAGCGCGAACGGCGCTCCTCTGTTTCGTCAGTGGACGTTCCTCGCCCCGTCGTGACAGAATCCGTATCTGTTGACGCAATCTCCCTGAAGGAGCTGCTCCCATGCATTCCGCAATTCGCGTTGCGTCCGTCGTTCTGTTCTTAACTGCCGCTCTGGCCGCGCAGCAACCCGCGCCGACCGCGGCATCGCAGGCCCCCAATAGCGACACAAGTTACATCGACGCGCAGGGAACAGCTCACATCACGCGTGTGGTTCCCGTACCGGCCACTATCAGTCCCGAAGCGGAGCAGTGGTTGGGGCAACCAGCCCCGGATCAAGCGCCGCCGGAATCTCTCGCCGAGCGCCGCGCGCGAACGGATGCGTACACGGCTCAGGCGCGCATAGCGTGGACTAAGCTCTGTCCCAATCAGATCGTCGAGGACAAAATTGCCGGAGTGCCCGTGCGCATCGTCACCCCGCCGGAGATCCCCACCGCCAATCGAGACAAAGTCTTTGTGAACCTGCATGGCGGCGGCTTCAACTCCGATTCAGGTTCTTATAGCGAATCCATTCCCATCGCCAGCTACGCCCAGGTCAAGGTTGTGGCCGTGCTCTATCGCCTTGCGCCGGAGAATCCCTTTCCCGCGGGCGTCGATGACGCGATTGCGGTGTACAAAGAGCTTTTGCGGACATACAAGCCTTCGCACATTGTCATCTATGGAACGTCGGCCGGCGCCATCATGACCGGCGAAGTGGCCGTGAAGCTGAAGCAGTTGGGCTTGCCCATGCCGGCGGCGCTCGGCATCTTCAGCGGTATCGGCGACTTCGCTCGCGCCGGTGATTCGGCTTCACTTTTTACTCTGCGCGGCCTCGCCGGCCATCTCGATCCACCGGCCGCCGGCCCGCATGATCCCTATTACATTGGCAACACCGATCCGAAGGATCCTGTGCTCTCGCCGATCTATGCTGACCTGCACGGCATGCCGCCAACGCTTTTCGTCACCGCTGAGCGCGACGCCCTGCTGAGCGGCACGGCAAACCTGCACCGCGCATTTCTCCGCGCCGGCGTCGATGCGCGTCTCGTGGTCTTCGATGCGCTGCCTCACGCGTTCTGGTACAACGCGCAATTGCCCGAGTCAATTGAAGCCAGTCACATCATGGCGGACTTCCTGCTTACGCACGCCAGCAAACAACAGCGGTAAGATAGCCAGTCCTACACCACGGCGTTCCGTCGAATCGCCTCGCGATACCACTCCGCGCTCAACTTCGGTGTGCGCTTCTCCGTTTTGAAATCCACGTAATGAATTCCAAAACGCTTGCTGTAGCCGTCGACCCATTCAAAGTTATCCAGCAAACTCCACAGGAAATAGCCCTTCACCGGGAAGCCTTCCGCCGTTGCGCGGTGCAGGTGCGTAAGGTGATTGCGCAGGTACATGACGCGGTCCGTATCCTCGATCCGCCCATCTTCTGTCAGCACATCGTCCGCCGAACACCCGTTCTCTGTAATGTAAATTTCCCGTGGATGCCAAAGTTCGCAAACGTTGCGCACCGCCCAATACAACACCTCTGGGCCGACGGCGATCCACGGTGACGCCATATGCGGATACGATGCCTGTCGCGGAACAAGGGCGTATCCCTGCGGAGAATCATCCGCGCGCGCATAAGACGGCGCGTAGACATTCAAGCCGAGAAAGTCGATTGGGCTTCCGATGGCTTTCATATCGCCAGGCGCGACTCGCGGCGCATTTTCTCCTTCGCGTTTCAGATATCCATCGGTGTACTTGCCTTCCATCACCGCGGTCAGAAACGGGGCGTTTTCCTCGCGGGTCGCCTTTCGCGCCGCTTCAATGTTCTTGTCGTCCTCAATCACCGGCACAAAAGCCGTCGCATTCTCCGCCAGGCCAACCTTCGCCGCCGGTGCGCTCGCGCGGATTGCCTGTACACCCAGTCCGTGCGCCAAAAGCGCGTGATGGCGCACCTGATTCACCTGGGCCGCCGACAGTTGCAGTCCTGGCGCAAACTGACCAGTCTTGTAGCCAAGATCCGTGAACGAGCTGAACTCGTTCGTCGTCATGAAGTGTTGCACGCGGTCCGCGAGCTGGCCTGCCACATATCCCGCATAGTCGGCATAAGCCTTTGCTGTATCGCGTGACTGCCAGCCGCCTTGGAGCGCCGCCGGAAGATCCCAATGGAAGAGCGTCACGTAAGGCGTGATTCGATTCGCCAGCAGCTCATCCAAAACGCGTTTGTAGTGGTCAAGGCCCAGGGGATTCGGCTGTCCTGTGCCGTCGGGAAAGATGCGCGGCCAGGAAATCGACATCCGGTATGCGCCCACCCCCAGATTTTTCAGGAGGCGCGTGTCCTCTTTGTGCAAGTGATACGAATCGTCGGCAACATCGCCCGTCTCGTTGTTATGAACCTTGTCTGGCTTGTGTGAGAACACATCCCAGATCGACGGCTTGCGTCCGTCCTCCTTCGCCGCGCCCTCAATCTGGTATGCAGCCGTGGCGCACCCCCACACGAATCCCTTGGGGAAATCGAGGTCGCGCGCAGCCGCTGTTGATTGGCCTGGCAAATATTTGGGAATTGTGACTTTGGCCAGCGCTGCGGTCGCGGCTACCGTCTTGCCGAATTGGCGGCGAGTCATACCACGCATCGGAAAACCTCTTCATCTGGATCGGGGCTGCGCACGGAATGATGATTCAGAAGCGCGCCGGAGTCAGAATCAACCGGAATTCTATCAGAGAGATACAAATTGCGCGGGCGATGGCCCCAGGGAGTTTCCGTTCGAGAAACGCGGCCGGCAATCATGACGCGATACGCATGAATCTTCAGTGAAAAGTGCGCTTCCCGGATTGACGCACTGCCGGGCGACCTCTAAGTTCACATTCATGGATGATCCGGATTTTGACCATTTGCTAAGCTCATACCGCCAAGCCGTCGATCGCTGGGTCGACGCGATCCGCGCCGAAGAATCGCTCGCGACAGAAGATCACTCCATGGTGCAAATGGAGAAGTGGGATGACGCCGGCTTCAAGCTCCACGACGCGGAGCTGACAGCCAAGAAGGCCCGCGACGCCTACAAGAACGCGTTGCGGAAGAAAAACTACGGCTTCTAGATGGCCTGGGTACTCGAACCGGCCTCAGCGTTTCTGTGCGCGAAGAAAGGCCGCAGCTTCTTTTTAAAAGCTACGGCCTTTGTGTCCATTCAGCGGTTCTAAGAGTGAGCTGCGCAAAACGCGGCTGCCGCACCGCAGGTGTCTACATCTCCTTCACGCCTTCGACAAACGCCTTCAGCTTGCGACTGCGGCTTGGGTGACGCAGCTTGCGCAGCGCCTTGGCTTCAATCTGCCGAATGCGCTCGCGCGTCACCTGGAAGCTTTGACCAACTTCTTCAAGCGTGTGCTCGCTGCCGTCCTCAAGCCCAAAGCGCATCTTGATCACGCGTTCCTCACGCGGCGTCAGCGTGCGCAGCACTTGCGACGTGTATTCCTTCAGGTTCACGCCGATCACCGCTTCCGACGGCGAAACCGCCTGGCGGTCTTCGATGAAATCGCCCAGATGCGAGTCTTCCTCTTCACCGATCGGCGTCTCCAGCGAGATAGGCTCCTGCGCAATCTTCAGCACCTTGCGCACCTTGGCCACAGGGATGTCCATGCGCCGCGCAATCTCTTCGCTTGAAGGTTCGCGGCCAAGCTCCTGCACCAATTGCCGGCTCGTCCGGATCAGCTTGTTGATGGTCTCAATCATGTGAACAGGTATACGAATGGTCCGCGCCTGGTCCGCAATCGCCCTCGTAATTGCCTGCCGGATCCACCACGTCGCGTACGTCGAAAACTTGTAGCCACGACGGTATTCGAACTTGTCCACCGCCTTCATCAGGCCGATGTTGCCTTCCTGGATCAGGTCGAGGAACTGCAATCCGCGGTTGGTGTATTTCTTGGCGATCGACACCACCAACCGAAGGTTCGCTTCGATCAGCTCCCGCTTCGCCTGTTCGGCGTCCATGTCGCCCTGGATCATCTCGCGTTGCGTGCGCTTCAGTTCCACAATCGACACGCCCGCGTCGCCTTCAATCTTTTCCAGGTCGGTCCGGCAATTCTTCTGCTGGCGCCGGTACTCCTTCTTCATGTCCTCGCTCTTCGAGGCTTCGTATTTTTGCTCCAGAGAGCGAATCTGGCGTTCCAGCGTGCGCATGGTGTCCACGGTCTTGTTGACCTTGTCCAGCAGGCGCTTGCGCTCCAGTGCTGTGTATTTCAGTTCGCGCACAATGCGCGAAATGAACACCTTCTCGCGGCCCACCGCCCAGCGCAGCCGGCGCGCTTCTTTCATCTTCGCCTTGTTATTGGGCGAGATCGCTGCCTGTTTCTCTTCAATCTGCGCGACCTTCTTTTGGTGCTTTACCAGCTGGTCCGTGCGCGCCACGGTGGCCTTCACGCGAGTCAGCACCACTTCTTCAGTGAGCTCCTCTTCGTCGAAGATCACCACTTCTTTCACGTTGCGCACGCCGCGCTTCAGGTCTTCACCCAGCGCCGCCACTTCGCGGATCACGATCGGCGAACGCGAAATAGCCTTGAGCACGCGGTTCTGCCCGCGCTCAATGCGCTTAGCGATCTCCACCTCGCCCTCGCGCGTCAGCAGCGGAACAGTTCCCATCTCGCGCAAATACATGCGCACCGGGTCATTCGTTTTCTCGAGCGTTCCCGGCGTCAGATCCAGTTCGACGTCTTCACCTTCCTCCAGCTCAAAGTCTTTGTCGCCGGGGAATTTCGGAGTGTCGAGCAGGTCGATGCCCTGCGTTCCAATCGTCGTGATCAGATCGTCCAGATCGTCAGGCGAACCGATCTCATCCGGCAACGCGTCGTTCACTTCGCCGTAGGTGAGATAGCCTTTTTCCTTGCCGGTCTCGATCAGACCATGCACGTCCTCTTCGAACTTGTCTTCAATCGCCAAAATATGCCTGCTCTCTTGGGCGAGAACTGCTCGCATGGAGCGTCCCACCCGATTTCATTCCCGGCCCCGCGTCGTTGCAACCGATCGCGCCAATCCCCGCGCCCGCGCGTGGTTCCGCGCCCATCGCAAATCAGCAGCGCGCCCCGGTTCCAGACACGCAAAATGAAGACTCCCCATAGGGAATCCTCGCTCGCATACACACCCGCGAGCCCGCGAAATGCGGTGACAATTTTCTCGGAACAGGATGGCCGCGCTTCAGGTTTCGCCTGGGTCGCCCGCGAGCCGGAGCTCATGTGTGGGGCAAAGGGGCGCGCATCCTCACTGAGATCAATAGATTACCACAACTGCACTTGCACCCGCCAATAAAAACTCGGCGGGAAACTCGACCCTGTTCAGCAGGGCGCAATCGCTTCATTGCCCGATTCCGGCCACTCAATCCCGATTCCTTACTCAGCATTTAGACGCTGGGAAGGGCCTTTTCGACGCACAATTTGACGGCATGAAAGCCTTTCGGGCCCGCCTCCAAAATCCCTACCGTTCTCTCTCTTTTTGGCCGTGCAATCGCCGCAGCGCCCGGTCCAGTATCCAGCTTCTTCTGGGTCAAAAGCGCCAACTCGTCGACGTCGCCGTTGCGCTCGGCCTCGGCAATCTGGCCCCGGAGATCGCGCAGCCGGCCTTCGAGCGCACGCTCCTGAACTTCCTGCACCGCGCTTTCCACCTCATTGGCGCTCGGCGGTCCGATTTCGCCAAGCAAGGCCTCTGCCAGGAGCGCTTTCTGGACGGGATCTTCGACCGCGTCCATGGGATCCTTGGCCGCCCTGCCCGCCAATGCTCGCATCGCTCCGAATGCGCCCAGGTGCTCAAACCAGGCCGCATTATTGGTTAATGCCTCCGCGGCCAGCAGCCGTGCCTCCGCGCCCTGGGGATCGGTCACGGCCAGCGCCCGGAGCAGCACTTTTTCTACTTCGTTTAACTTCGGAGCTCGTTCCTCTACCCGATCTCGCCGCCGCAATGCCGCCAGCCGCACCTCCTCGCGCAGCACGGACGATCCAATCCCAAGCTTCTGCGACGCGTCGGCAGCAAACTGCTCTCTCGCCAGCGGCTCCGGCATCCGCCGGATGTGCGGCAGCAGAAAGTTCATTGCCTTTACCTTCTGCTCCGCGCTCGCTCCCGGGAAGAGCGTCCGCGCGCGCTCAATCAGGTAATCGGGCTGGCGCCGCGACTCGCGCAGCGCATCCTTATAGGCCTCCGCACCCCGCTCCCTGATGTACCGGTCGGGATCGAGTCCCCCGTCGAGCGTCACGATCTTGATCGAAAACCCTTCCTCGGTCAGCAGGGCGATCGACTTCTCGGCCGCATTCGCGCCTGCGGTGTCGGGATCGAAATTCACAATTACGTTCGATGTATGGCGCTTCAGGATTGCCACCTGCTGCTCGGTAAAAGCCGTCCCGCTGGTTGCGATCACGTTCTGAATTCCCGCCAGAAAAACGCTGATGCAATCCATCTGGCCCTCCACCAGCAAGGCAAACTCCATAGCGCGAATGGCCGGCTTTGCCTTGTCCAGATTGAAGAGCACCTGGCCTTTCGAGTAGAGCGGCGTCTCCGGCGAGTTGATGTACTTCGCTCCTGCTTTCTCGCCCGTCTCCAGGGTGCGCGCGGTGAAAGCAATCACCCGGCCGCCCTCGTTGCAGATAGGAAACATGACGCGTTTGCGGAATCGGTCGTAGATCGGTCCCTGGCTTCCGTCTCCCTGTTCTTTTGAGCTGAAGAGCCCGCTCGCGCGCAGTGTCTCGTGGTCCGCCATTCCGCTCAACCTGTCGCGCAGAGCATTGAAACTATCTGGCCCGTAACCAATCCGGAATTTCCTGATCGCCTCATCCGTCAGCCCGCGCCCGGCCAGGTATTCCCGCGCCGACGCCCCGCCAGGACCACGCAACTGCTCTTCAAACCACGCCGCGGCCGTCTCGTGCAGCTCCAACAGCTTTGTCCGCAGCCGCGCGCCGGCTGCTTCCTCTGGCGACGAAAACTCCCGCTTGGGCAGTGGAATACCGCATTTCTGCGCCACGATCCGCACGGCTTCCGGGAAGCTGACATTCTCAATTTTGCCCACAAAGCTGAACACATCACCCGTGGCCTGGCAGCCAAAGCAGTAGAAGAACTGTTGCCCTGCATGCACGCTGAAGCTCGGCGTCTTCTCTTTGTGGAACGGGCATAGCCCCGTAAACCGCTGCGCCCCCGCCTTGCGCAGCCGGATATAGCTCTCGATCACCTTGACGATGTCGGCCTGCTGCTTCACGGTTTGGGCAAAATCAGACATGAATCGGTCCTTCCTGAGGATACGGTGCGGGTGGGCAGGCAAGTGTGGAGCGAGTGGATAACTGGGCCGGCACAACCTCGGCGCAGCTCACAGCACAATCATCAATCTCGGTGTAGAATCCCGGGCATGAAAATCCTGGCAGCCGGGGCCCTATTTCTGCTGACCGCGGCATTGCAGGCCGGCGCGCAGCAAGCCCCCATCTCAAATGTTGGGGGCGGCAAAGCGCCGAATGACAACTGTGGCATCCTCTACGGGAAAGACCATGCCTTGACGTTCTGCGCACCCGATGGGTGGGTCCTGGACAACGGCATCATGAACGATCAAGGGATCTATGCGGTCTTTTACCCGGCTGGCTCAAGCTTTCAGGACGCAAAGGACTCCGGAACCTTCATGTACTTCAACGTGGTGGGCAAAGACCCGGGTGCAACCGTCGCTAAAATGATGGCCGGGGATGCCAAGCAAGTGCAGCATGACGCTCCAGCCGCCGTTGTCATTCAGTCTGATCCAATCAAGATCGGCGACACTTCGGTATCCGTCCTCCGCTTCGCTCCCGGCGCCTTTGACCGGTATGAGGCCGTCGCCTACATCGGCGAGGAAAAGGTCCTTGTCATGGCCGTCATTTCGTCCAAGAACGAGAATCTTTTTAAAAAGGACTACCCCGCATTCATGCAGCTGGTCCAGTCCTACAAGTGGCTGAGTTCGAATGTAACCTTCCAGCACCAATAAGACGCGCCCGCGACGCTTCGATCTCGCGCCAACTACTTGTTGCAACGAATATCTCCCTCGCGCATCCAACGGTTGAAAGGAGCAACCCCATATGACCTCAACCCCTGCCACATCCACCTGGAACATCGATCCGACACACTCATCGGCCGAGTTCAAGGTCAAACACATGATGATCTCCAACGTCAGAGGCAAGTTCAGCGGAATCAGCGGCGTTCTGCATCGCGTGGAAGCCGATCACACCCAATCCACTCTGGAAGTCTCCATTGACGTCAGCACCGTCAACACCCAGGACGCGCAGCGCGACGGCCATCTCAAGAGCCCTGATTTCTTCCACGTGGAGCAGTTTCCCACCATGACCTTCAAGTCCACGCACATCGAGAAAAAGGGCGATGGCTTTGCCGTTACCGGCGACCTGACCATCCACGGCGTCACCAAATCCGAGGTTTTGACGGTCGAGGAAGTGAGTGAGCCCGCAAAAGATCCCTGGGGTAACACCCGCATCGGACTTACCGCGACCGGAAAAATCAACCGCAAGGATTTCGGACTTACCTGGAACTCGTCCCTCGAAGCCGGTGGCGTTCTGGTCGGCGAGGACGTGGCCATCACCCTCGACGTCGAATTCATCAAGGCCGCGTAATTAACGTCAACCGGCATTGATCGATCATCAATTTCCCTGTTGCGACGAATATCTTCGCCGAGCATCGAATAGAAGTACGCTAAGAGTGGATGACGAGCAGCTTCCTCCAGATGGGCCGCCGCGGATTCGGGCGGCCCAAACCGTTGCTCCGCATTCCGCCCCCGGAGGTAACCATGTCGCTGAGAGCCGTCAAAGAGATCTACCAAACCAAGCCCACCATCGAGGGAGCAGGCGTCAAGCTGCAGCGCGCCTTCGGCTTCGGCAAAACTGCCGAATTCGATCCGTTTCTTTTGCTTGACGACTTTCGCAACGAGAATCCCGCCGACTACCTGGCCGGCTTTCCCTGGCATCCGCATCGCGGAATCGAGACCATCACCTACGTGCTCGCCGGTGAAGTTGCGCATGGCGACTCGCTCGGCAACAAGGGCCGCATGACCGCCGGAGACGTGCAGTGGATGACCGCCGGCAGCGGCATTCTCCACCAGGAGATGCCCAAGGGCGACGAGCGCGGACGCATGCACGGCTTTCAACTATGGGCCAACCTGCCCGCCTCCCTCAAGATGACCGATCCGCGCTACCAGGACATCCCTTCCAGCGCCATTCCTGAGGTCACTGAAGATGACGGAACCAAAGCGCGCATCATCTGCGGCGAGTTTTGGGGTAAAACCGGTCCTGTAGAGGGCGTAGCCGCCGACCCACGCTATGTCGACATCTCGGTTCCACCATTCAAGCGCAAGCGGATCAAGGTCGAGACGACGCGCAACGCGTTCGCCTATGTCTTCGCCGGCGCGGGAACCTTCCGCGATGCATCCGAGCCGCAGGCAGTGCTCACAGAATCGGCTGTCGATCCGAACGCTCAGGCGGTTTACGACGCGAACAACCATTCGCTCGTCCTCTTTGATCGTGGAGACGAGATCGTCGTCCAGGCCGGTCCCGAGGGGATTCGATTTCTGCTCGTTTCCGGCAAGCCGCTTGAGGAGCCTGTCGCGTGGTACGGACCCATCGTCATGAACACGCAGGAAGAGCTGCGCCAGGCAATGGCCGAACTGCACAATGGTTCGTTCATCCGCCATGGATGAACCCCGCGGCTGGTCAGCCGCGCTCCCGCATCCTTGCGTCTTCACTGAGCCGCATCAGTGCGAGGCGGCGCGGCCCACGGCCTTTTCCAGGTCTTGCTTTCGCGCCGTCGTCCCCGCGGACGAACCCCAAGCCTGTCTCGTGTTTGACGCCGTGATATGCTCAACCCAGATTTAACGCGGTTCTCCAGTCAGAATGCGTCACTTCCGGTGCGGAGAAGGTGGCTTTTTCTTGATGAAAGAGCCACTTGGCAATTGCCGCATCGCCTGACGGCAACTGGAGAACCGGCAAGGGAGCAAAAGTCCATCACCGCGCCATGGCCTCTCAAGAATCAAGTTCGCCGCCGCGGCCCCGCCTGGTGGTTCAAATCGGCGTAACGGGCCATCGGCCCAACCGGCTATCTCAAGAAGCCGCAGCCAGCCTGCCCGGTCAATGCGAACAGATTCTCAAAGCCATCGCCGTTTTGGCTGCCGACGCTCGCGATCCTCTCCTTCATTCGCCCGAGCCGCCGCTTCTGCGCATTCTTTCTCCTCTTGCTGAAGGCTCCGACCGCATTGTTGCCCGCGCTGGTCTCGCTCTTGGCGCGGATCTGCAATGCCCTCTCCCATTCCTTGCAGACGAATATTGCCACGACTTCGAAGATGCTGCCTCTCGCGAGGAGTTTCACGACCTGCTCGCGAAGGCCTCCGCGGTTTTTCAGATTGAAGGCTCGCGAGCCAGGGAGAACGAGTCTTACGAACGCGCTGGGCGCATGGTCGTGGAGCAGTCCGATTTGCTGATTGCCATCTGGGATGGTGAGGCCGCCGCGGGCAGAGGAGGCACCACGCAGATCGTGGAAGAAGCCCTTGCGCGGCATACGCCCGTCGTTTGGCTCAATGCGTCTGAACCGAAAGATCCCTGCATTCTCCAAGCTGATAAATCGGGCAAGCGCCAAACCTGCGCATTGGATGGGCTGAACTCGATCTTTGCCGCGCGGTTTTCCGATCGTGGAGACAGCGAGAACGGCTTTAACTTCAGCCATGCCTATTTCGCCGAGAAGCAGCCGCATTTCGATCCGGGCCGGATCTTTCGTATCTTTCGCGATCTTGTAGCCCGCGGCCGCTTTCGCATTGGATCGTGGCGCGTTCCGAATTTCGAAAAGTCGTCGCGCGACGAGTGGGAAAAGATGATTGCCAGCGCCCCCGGCCTGCCCGAAGACGCGCGCGACTTCCTGCTCGACCGGCTTTGTCCTCACTATGGCTGGGCCGACGGACTGTCTACTTACTATGCTGGGGTTCTTCGCTCGAGTTCGCTGGCGACAAGCCTCATGGCTGCCTTCGCTGTCCTGGTTCCCATGGGGGATTACGTCTGCGGACGAAATGGCATCGACTCGGGCAGAATTCCCGCGCTTATCGAATTCTCCCTGATCCTCATCATTCTCGCGATAACCTGGCACGGCCGCCGCAGACGCTGGCATGAACGCTGGCTCAACCTGCGCCAGCTGGCCGAGCTCTTGCGCCAATACTGTTACCTGGCCCTGCTCGGGTGCGCGCTGGCCCCACCACCGCCCCCGGCTCACTTTCAGTCCGGTCTCGACCGCTCCTGGGTGGACGGCATGTTTCGCAACGTCGCGCGCGACCTCGGCCTGGTAAATGCCGTTATCAACCAGGCATATGTCTCCTCAGTCGCCAAGCTGATCGCGGACATCCTCGAGGGCCAGGTGAAGTACCACGAAGGCAACCATGAGACGATGCACAGACTAAGCCATCGCCTCCATCTCATCGGCACCGCTTTGTTCATCGGAACGGGGCTTGGCTGCGTCTGGCACGTGATCTTCGGTGAATCGCCCTGGCTGCTTTTGCTGGCGACCGTGCCGCCCGCCTTCGGTGCCGCGTTCTACGGCATCGCCAATCACGGCGAATTTTCGCGCAGCGCCGATCGTTCGCAGGCGATGGCGCGCGAACTCGAGACGATTCGGTCAGCCGGGCTGGACAAGGCGCTCGCTTCGCCCCACGAGACCTTCGCGGCGCTGCGCCAGACCGCCGAAAAACTGGCAAGCGTTATGATTGCTGAAACCATGGATTGGAGCTTCGTCTTCCGCTATCGCACGTTGAATCTTCCCGGCTGATCGTTGCCGTTGTCGGCAGGCTTAAACATGGAAAAGCGCTTCGAAAAAATCTTTCTGATCAGCTTCGCCGTTTGCGCCGTCGGGCTCGGATTCTGGGGATACGCGAGAGTCGGCAGCGGTTACACGGCCGGCGGAGCGTGGCAGCCGGTCCACCCGCTCACCGTCCTTGAGGCTGTGCGGTGCCTCATCTCCTCCATCGGACTTCTCAGGCTCTATGACCTGTTTCAACCCGGCAAAGATCCCTGGCAATTGATCGTCGCGCAGATCGCGGTTCCCGGCATCGCACTTTTCTCCGCCTTGCAACTTTTCGTCACCGGGGTTAGAAAGAACCTCCGCACTGCAATGGCGCGCCGCAAATCAAACCACTCCATCATTTGCGGCATCGGCGACGTGGGCATGCAGATCATTCAGAATCTTCGCGCGGCGCATCACTTTATCGTCGCCATTGATCTTCAGGGGGACTCGCCCAATGCGGCTACTTGTGAAAAATCCGGAGTTCCCGTGCTTCAGGGCGATGCAAAGAGCCCTCACGTGCTCCTCGCAGCCGGAATCCGCCGAGCGCAAACAGCCATCGTCTGCACGGGTTCGGACAGCGAGAACATGGACATCGCGCTGCAGATCAACGCGATCCATTCCCAGCCCCCGCTCCGGAGAACCGGCGCAATTCAAGTGTTGGCCGAGCTGCGCAATGATTGGATGCACAAGCGTTTAATCGCCAGCGATAAACGGTCTCTCGGCTCGGCGCATGTCGATCTGCGACTCTTCAACTCTTTCAATGCCGCGGCGCGCATGCTTATCAAGCGCCTTCATCTGCCGCCCAGCCCCGAATTCGAAGCGCACACCTTTGTCCTGATCGGCTTCGGAGCCTATGGCCACGAGATTGCGCTTCAACTCATTCGTTCCTCGCCGGTCGCATTGGGCAAGAGACTCAAGATCATCGTTTTCGATCAGGCGGCGGATGCAGCCAGAGAGAAATTCCGCATTACCAATCCCTCAGCGGAAGAGATGGCCACGATGGAGTTCGTCGCCGCGAGTGTTGCGCCCGGATCTGCCGACCTTTCGCGCATCGTTGAACCGGCGCTTGAGTCGGCCGGTTCTTTGCTCGGAATTGCGCTCGCTCTGGGCGAAGACGAAATGAGCTTGTGCGCCGCCCTTGAAATGCGATCCCTGCTCGACCGCAACGGCCATGTGCATGTTCCCGTCTACGCGCGGCTCGAGCACTATCGCAGGCTGGGCGAGGTGGTGCGCACCATCGAAGACATCTCCGCCTTCGGCGATCGTCTGCAGGTTTTCGGAACCCTGGAGGAAACGCTTAGTGCCGATGTGCTTCTCGCGTCCCGCCTGGATGCATTCGCGCAGGCACTTCACGAGGACTACCGGCAACGCTCTCAGGACACGATTAATCCCCAGGCCAATGTCGCCTGGCGTGATCTTCCGGAGTTTATGAAGATGTCAAACCGCTGGCGGGCAGATCACACGCCCTTGCTGATGGAGCTGGCCGGTTTGCACGTGCAGCACGACGTGCCTTCGCCGGCCATCCTGAAGCTGAGCGAGGAACAGATCGAATTGCTGGCGAGACTCGAACGCCGTCGCTACACCATTGAGCGCGGCCTTATCGAGCGGCGCTTTGGCTCAGCGCAGCGCCAGAGCATACCTGATTGGGACGAGCTCAGGGACGATCAGAAGAATTCGGAAAGAAGAGAGGCCGCACGGTTGCCCGAGATTATGGCTGGTCTCGGCATCGAGCTGCATTCTGTTCGCCGCGTGCGCCTTTATGGCAGATGGTTGACGAGCGCTCCAGCGGAGCTCGAACAGTTGCGTGCCGCGCCGGCTTCTGAACATTGCACACTGATTGTCGATCTCGACGAGCCCGAGGCAGTGCGCATGGCCGCGCGCGCGCTGTCCTTGCCTTCCTTCAGCCTCTGGCTTTTCTCGGCTGACGAGCCGCGGGAGTTCTGGCTGCGCAAGCCGCAGGACCAGCCCGCCGACCGGGCTCTCCTGATTCAACGCGCCAACGGCTGGTCGCTTCGTAGCCTTATATCGCTGGAAGAGTAAACGCCGTTAGCGCCGGATTCTGGCCGGGCCGGCTCTCGTTTCCTTTTCACCGTCTTCGATTGTGCTCTCAGCAAACTCCGGATTCCAATCTCCGAAATCCATTGACGAGCCTTGCCCGTTCCTTGATCATGAAGGCACACCAGCGGTTCCGCGGTACCTTTGTCCATAAGCTTTCGACGCCGAGTGGATTTTCCCCCAGAACCTGCTCTTCGCCGAAGCTGAAGACGGGCTTCAACACCTTCGGAACCCCTTATCTTTAGGGCCTGTTTCCCCGCGCGATTCCCAGGAGGGCGCTATGCGTATACCCCCGTCGTTCGTCCGTTGCCTTTCTCCGCTATTCGTTGTCGGCGCCCTTTCGCTCGTGCCTCCAGGCGTCCTTCTGGGACAATCGACGTCGACCCAGATTGACTACACAGGCAGCCTCTACGGCTACTACAGGATGGAATTCAACGAACCGGATCAGAAACACCTGCCGCCGGTAACAAGTTTTCTCGACTTTCGCAAGAAGGATTCGAGCCGCTTGCTGCTAGGCCTGGGCGACAATTTCGGCCCGGAGTTTGGCGCTTCTGTTCAGTTGGAGAACCTCAATACCGGGGACCCCTCACAGGGCGGCTGCAAACTGCCTCAAACTGTCGATCCGAATACCAAGGAGACGCGCCCCGAGAGCCTTTACAAAGACGATGGTCGCGTTGCGCCAAGAGCCAATTGCGATAACGTGCTCAATTTTCTGATGCATGCCGGATTCCGTGCCGTTGTGCCCGGGAGCCAGGATTTTATGTACACCGCGCAATGGCTTCGCGTATCGGCACTGCTTCTGTCGGATGCCGCCCGGGATCCGCAGCAGGCCCCAGCCATTGACAATCACGATCACGCGACGAACCTTCTCGGCGCCAACCTGCTCATCAATCTGAAAGGGAATCGCTGCCCCTTGCTCTTCAGCCAGAGTCCCCTCGACCCAAACGCATTCCATTGCGTGGGCGCTGGCGATCAGCTCGAGCCTGAACCTCTCGACTGGCTCAACCGCCTCGATCGCTTGAGCCGGCAGTCCTCGGGCAGCAGTTCCGCAGTCCAGGCCATTCAGCAGTTGGCATCCGACAGCGCAAATAAAGCTGCCGGACGGCAGTCCGTCCTCGATGAACTCGCCCGCGATGAACTTAAGATCTTCCAGTCGGCGTGGGGGCCGCGCCTGCGCTCCCTTGACCCGTCTGAAAACGACGCATCCGGAAGATACAAAAGCGGCGCTCAGGGATTCTTCGAGCCTGCCTGGGACGGGCTTGTTGAATCAGAAGGTCCTGGTGCAAGCCCTGAACGTTCTTAACAAATTGGATTTGGCTAATACACCGGAGTACCCGCTCAACTCTGCCGATCGCGACGACTTCAACACCTACAGAGCCTCATTAGTGACCGTCCTGGGCAATCTGAATAAAATTGCCGATCCCAGTGTCCCCGCAAGCGCCACCAGGGACCAGTTGCAGAAAGTCCTTGGCGATTGCGCGCAACCGCCAGCGGGGAGCGTTGGCCAATGCTTTGTCCTCACGGGCGATGCACGCGTTGCCGCAGAGAACGGCCTGCTCCGGACTATTGCGACGGAACAAAAGGACATCGGCTACACGGTTGCGCATTTAGCCGATGGCAGCAATGTCCTCATTGTTGGCGTCACCGGCCAGAGCACCATGAAGGCAGTGTCGCAAACCAACCTTCGCTTGTGCCCCGGCTCGGGAAAGGATGGCGTGAATGTCTTCGGCGCCTGCGGTGACCACTTTACTATGGGGGAAGGCCCCGCGGTTGCCGTCGATCCTGTTCCCATCACCGAGGCCATTGTGCGCGGCGCTGAGCTCCTGGCCGCCGAACAGAACCAGCACCCGTTCGACAAGATCGTGGTGATGGCGCAAATGCCTCACACAGAAGCAGAGGTTCTTTCGGAACGCGTTTCTTCGCTGCTGAGGCTTGACGGGCAGCGTTATCACGTCGATGTCGTCATCAGCGAGGCCGAATCCGGATTCGGTACCCCTCACGTGTCGCTGAATTATCAGTTGTCCGCCACTGACCCTTATTCCGCTCCCGTCGTGGCTCCCATTCCCAGCTACAACTCTCAAACCGGCGCCTACCCGGGGAGGGTTTCGCGCCTCACCATTGATTCCCCCGCTGAATTCCCGGCTGCCTCGTCGGCCGTTCAAAGCTTCTCCCTGAACAACGATCCCGATAGCACCTTTAAGCCGGATGAACCAGTCCAGGGCGCCAATCCCACAACCATCGACCTGCTTAATCAATTGATGGCGCAGTTGCAAGGCGCTCCGAAGCCGCCGCTGATTAATTCCCGCGACCTGGCAAACAAGGCGGAATTTCAGCTTCTCAGTGACCTGGAGAAAGCGGCGCACCCCAACGCGGACGTGGTCCTGTTGCAGAGCCGAGACGTGGAACTCGACGCCATGGGATCGGGGTACCAGGACTACAGCGCATGCGATAACGAGACTGAGACCGAGCATCACGACCTCTGCGAGGTGCGCGTCGCCCTGGACCGCATCTTCTGGAAGGGCGATTACCTGGAGTATGTGGCCGTCACCGGCAAGAGCCTGAAAAGCATGCTCCAGGAATCAGAAAACGAGATGGCCCAGCAGTCTCAATTAGCGGACACGGGCATCACGCAGGAGTGGCTCATCTCCTATGGCATCGTGCAGTCCGCCCTCACCAACATCACTGAAATCAACCAGGAAAACGAGCCTCTGTGGATCCCTGTCGATCCGTCGTGCATGGGCGCTTCTCAAGACCAGACCACCTACTGCGTCGGCGGAACTCCCGTCCAGGACGACTACTACTACTGGCTTGTGACAAGCGATCAGTTGGCCCAGGACAAGGCTGTCTACGGTACGCTTGAGAGCCTTCCGAATGCCAACCACCAAAAATCGAATCAGTACATCACCGGTCCGCTCTCGCACCAAATCCTGGCGTCCCTGCACCTACCAAGCTCCAGTTCGGGCGCCAGTACCAACACCGCCAAGGTCGTGCCGCTTGTATCCCCCACGGGAACCGCCGAAAAGGCGATCACCACCAGCAATGAGATCTTTCAGCAAATGCCGCTCTGGCAGATCGATTTCGCAAAAGTGATCGCCAGCTTCAATTCGCGGGCGCCGGTGGGCGGGAACGCATTTGTTGGCAGCTATTTTCAGGGGGTCTCCGATCCTCGCGCCTATGCACCGGCCTCGCAGGAATTGGACTTGGAACTAGCTAACCGAATTACGGGAACTTTCTTCCGGCCCGGCGATGCCAAAATCCTTACGCCCATATCCATCGGCGAACAAACCAATTTCGGCTACGACCGTGCGGTCATCGGCAATCTTACCGGCAAGCCCATCAACGCGTCCTACGTTCAGAACAATCTCACTGAGAGCGCCTTCTTGCAGATTCGGCTGAACGCCAGAAGCAAGGGGAGCAGTGCGCCCAGGGTATGGTCTACTCCGCGCAGCCTGTTGGTCCTCACGCCGCTCCAATACTCGGTCAACATCGACACCCCATACCTGTTTTTCCCATTCACGGCGGGACAAGTCCCATCCGGCGAGCTTACTGTCCAGCTCCCGCGTGTCTCGGGTTGGAACGAACGAGTCGGCTTCAGGGAAGAATTCGGGTCTAACCGCCCCAAATCCTTCTTCATGAATGGAAGCTATTTTGAGACGGGCATGGAGTTCAGCACGCAAAACGGCAACTTGTCCTCGCTCACACTTCAAACCATTCCATCGACCGGTCCGCCAGTGCAAAAGACCTGCCCCGTCAGTTCCAAGATCACACTGCAAACGTGCTTCAGTTCCGCCACATCCGGCACGCCGGCAAAGCCGCTTACCATCAACAGCACCACCACAGTCGTCGGCACGCCCGCCGTGGAAACACTCTTTACTCCCGGGTACTACTGGACTCTCCATTTCCAGAACCATCTCTTCGGCAAGAATCCAGCGACTCAAATCAATCTGGTCACCGACAGTTCGGGCGATTACTTCTTTGGCCGTCCCCCTTCAGCGGAATTGCCCACGCAAACGGAGTATGCCATTCCCTTAAGCGTGGCGTTGGTTCTTCCCTCCAAAGGCAACCTCACCTTCGCCCCCACCTATTCCGGCTTCTACTACAAATCCCAGGAGAGCAGCCAAAATCTGGTGGTGAACTCCTTTTCAATCGCGGCGCGCTGGTACTTCGCACGAGATGCTCGCGTGCCTCTGCGCCGCCAGATTCAACTTCCCGGACCCGCTTCTACGGATCAAACCCATACGGGTAAGGGCCATTGAGAATCTGGCTTTGGTGAGTTGTCCGCGCCTTCAGGCAGGCTGCACGTGGTTATGCGGTCTGTCTCGAAGGATGCCGTTGCCTTTGGTGAGCCATGCGATGCCGAAGGCGATCAACGCCAAAGACTCGCATGTCAGCAACGGATTGATGGGCCTGAGGAGTCGCTCCGCGCCCTCCAGATTCAGGCTGACCATCACGACATCGCAGACCAGGATCACCGTGCCGCAGACGGCGTAGACGACATTTCTGTGTCTTTTTCGCTTGGTGAGTGTCTTGCCCGGAGCCGTCTTGCGGAAAAGCACAAGGCAGAAGTAGGCGAGAACGAGAAATAGCTGGGCCGCAAATACCGTGTGAACGGTATTCAACTGCAACTGCAGCGGTGTGTGCACGGGATCTCGCGGATTCACCGACGGGCATAGTGCTACACCGAGCGTGAGAAATCCGGCCAGGTATCCGGTGATCTCATCAATCCAGTCGTATCCCCGGGAGCACATGAGGAACGCAGCAATCGCGCACATCCCTCCTACCTGGCAATCGCGCATCGACGTCCAGCGATAGTCGCTGATCGAGCGCTGCAGAAGCGGGTGGGGCAGCGCATGGGTGGGGCCGAAGAGCGAAAGCAGAATGGTTCCGCCTGCGAGAACGAACGGCAGCAGCAGCGCGATGATGCCTACCATCCTGCGCATTGCGTGATGCGACAGAACGGCAGGATTCTTGTACGTCGCGTGATTCATCGAGGTTGCCACGACGGGATTCCTCAGGACGAAGCAGAATATCGCATTTGCTTCCATCGCGGCATCGGCCGAATCCCCGAAGACACCCCTCCGATCTCTTCATCGGCGCGATGGCTGCGTGCATTAACCTTGTCGCGCTTCCGCCCGCGCCGCGAATGCCCAGTTGTTTCCCAGGCTGAAGTTAAGGATCGAGCAGCACAGGATTGCGATCGCATTCGATGCCACCACCGGAATACGCGCGCCGTGCACCAGAATCGGCATTGATGCCAGGTTTCCGGCCATTGAAACCAGCCCGTTCGAAAGATGAAAGCGCACGAACTGGCCGGCCAGCGCGCTTCGGTCGCGCCGGTCTCGCCACGTGTAGTGCAGGTGCCAGATGAAGTTGTGCACAAGTGTCAGCTCCAGAGCCGCGGCTGTAGCCACAAGGTAGTGGCCCACGATCAACCGATTCAGAAGCGCCAGCGATCCGAGTTGCACCGCCATCCCCATGGCTCCCACCAGGTTGAATTTGCACCACCGAATCAGCGCGTTCATGGCAGCGGCTCCTGCCGGTAGAGTTGCGCTGTGTGCCGGAGCGTCACCGTAGCCGCCATCGCGGCCATTCCGATCGCCGCGATCACTCCGCCCAGATCGAAGAGAAGCATCTTATGCCCGAACATGATCGAATAGGGGCTGCGCATCGCTGCCAGGCTCCCAGCCGCAAGCAGAATCCGTATCTCCGTCGGACCAAAGATTCCCTGCGAAAGCTCAAAGCACTTCAGCGAGTATGTGGCCAGGTAGCTCTCGCTCGAGAGCACCAGAAACGCGATCAGCATGGCCATCGCAGTCGCCCAGTGCAGTAGTCCGCTCGAGCCAAGTCCGCACATCAGCGCTACCGAACCCAGAACGTCCACGATGTGGTCCACGTAGAATCCGTATCGCGGCCGCTCCTGCCGGCGCACGCGTGCCAGCGTGCCATCCAGGCTGTCGCCCAGCCAGTTCAGCGCCAGGCAAACAATCGCCGCGAGCAAGATCCGCCGGTCGAATCTCGAAAACGCATAGCAAACGCCCGCCGCAATCTGCGCGCTCAGGCCCAGTACTGTGAGCTGGTCCGAGCTCACCCAGCGTGGGGCGCGCTCAGCCATCCACTGCAATGCGCGCTTCTCCACCCGCGCCGTCAACGCATGATTCACTCGCCGCGCATTTTCAAAAGCCGCTTCATGCTGCACTGGAATTGTCTGTGCGCTCATTTGAGCCTTCCTTTCCCTTCCGTTTCGTCTCGATGTCTTCGCCCCTACTTCTTCAGCGCTTGACGTGTCGACCGCAGCGTGAATTCAAGCGACTCCCGCGGAATGCTCTCAATGAACGGTCCGATCGCCCATCCCAACCCGACCGGGATAGAGCGAGTTAGCGAGACAGACTCAATCTGGATGTACAGCCCACCGTCGCGCTCTTCATAACTCCAATACGTATTCATCCGCCAAAGGAACCCATGCTCTTCGCCTGGAGTCAGGGCTCGCTCCCGGGCCGTTCCCGGCGCACTGATCTCGGAAACCCTGGTGCTGCGCGAAATGCTGTAGCCATGTTGCGCATCCAGCCGGCCGAACGTGACGTCATACGTCGCGTCAAGGACGACTGTGAAAATGTGATGCTGCATCATGCGCATTGCCACGCGGTAAGAATCGCCTTCCTGCCGCAGTACGTTCGCCCGCACCACTTCCGGCGCCCAGTGCCGTGGATATGCGTTGAAATCGCGCAACACGCGCTCGTAATCGGCAAGCGTCGCGCCCGGAAGAAACGCGGTACCCCGCCAATCATGAATCAGCGCTCCGGGCAGTTCCAGGCCGTTCGCCGGAGTCAGTTGTTCAATGACGAGCTCACCATTCTTGAGGCGAGCCCGATCTGTTGGAGCGAGAAAGCCATTCGCCGACTCGTGCTGTTCGGCTAATCGCGACTCCACGCGCAACCCATAGCTGTTGAATCCTGCGATGGCCGCGGGCGTTGGCTCTTCGGCCGCCAGAATCGAAGCCGTGAAGAACAGCACGGCCGTGCCGCCGGTCAGCCATCTCCGAGATCGCTGTCGTTTCATGTTCTGCACCTTACCCTTTCGACGAAAGGCAGGCAATGCTCGCCACATCATCCGGAGGCGAATGTTTCTCACCGCGCAATTCCTTCCCGTCATTGAACTTCCATCGACTTGTCCTTTGCATGAGGCGGACTTCGCTCTCACTCTCCATCGTCTAAACTGGTCGAAAGACATGGCAGACTTGAGGAGCGACCTTCGGCCGGCGCAGCGCTATCGCTTTGGAGTCTTCGAAGTCGACGCGGGAACGGGTGAGTTGCGCAGGCAGGGTATGCGCGTCAAGCTGAACGCCCAGCCATTCCAGGTTCTCGTCATGCTCCTCGAGCGGCCTGGCCAGCTCGTTACGCGCGAAGAAATCTCCCGCGTGCTATGGCCGGAAGGCACCTTTGTTGACTTCGAGCACGGCGTCAATTCCGCGGTCAACCGCATTCGTGAGGCTCTCGGCGACACGGCGGGCAGTCCGCGGTTCGTCGAGACTCTCGCCCGCCGCGGTTATCGTTTCCTCGCCCCCGTTGAGCAAATCGATTCCGGCGATCTGCTTCCACCCGCGCTCAACGAATCCGAATCTCCAGCGCCCGTTGACCCAACGGCGCTCTCTGCCGAAATTGAGCCGAAGGCTCGCACGCGGATTCTCTCTACTCCGGAGGACCTGCCCAAAACATCCTTTCCGGTCGTGCAAACCCTCTTCGTGCTTTTTCAGCTGATGTACCTGGGTTTCTATATCGGCGCTCTCGCCAATCTCGCGGAGATCGAAGGCCTGCTCGCGCCACTGCCCGGCGCTACGCTGGTCTTCCGCGTCGTCTTCGTTACGGCCGCTATTCTCATCCCTGCCCGCGCCTTCGTCCTTTGTGCCGCACTGTTTCACGCGCCTGGATTCCGCGGCAAATTTCTCACGCTCTGGCCGTTTCTGCTCCTCTTCGATGAGCTGTGGTCGCTGTCGCCATTTCTTCTGATGCATCACGTCAACTTCGGCGTGGCCCTTGCCTGCACCACGCTTCTCGTCTACTCGCCCTTCGCGCAACGCTCGATCGTGCTCATGGGCGCCGGCAGCGCGGCAAACACGCCGCGGTAACTCCGCTGACTCGTTCCCTTATTCCCTGTTTCTATCAAAAGTCCGTGTGGAACCGGACCGCGGAAACCGCGACCGGCCCGCGAGCCTGGTTGTATCCGGGATTGGTGACGTGCTGAAAATCGTAGGACATGGAGAAACCCCGCCAGAGGTGAGCGGTGTAGAAAGTTTCAACAATCTTCTCGCCGCCGTAGGTCAACCCTCCGTCGCCGAGCATAATGCCCAGCCCGCCCAGCGCCAGATACTGTTGATGCTCGGGCACGATCCCATTCGCCACAAAAGCAACTCCCGCGCGATCGCTGCTGCGCCGCCATAAGCCGCCTTTGACGAGGCCGCCGAATTGCAGCGTCCGGTCGTCCTCGGTGTAACAAAAAGCCTCATTATGACCATCGCTCCAACCGAGGCGCCCGAAGACGCCGATCTCGTTCGTAACCTCCTGCTCCATGTTCAAGCCAAACCCGTAGCGATGCCGTCCTTCCCGTCGCGTTGCGCCAATATCTGCTGTCGCCGTCTGACCATCCAGAAACTCAGCGTTGGCCTGGCGGTAGTTTCCCATGTTGGCATGGTTCAGGTAGCCCAAAACCCGCACCACGCCGTCGCGATGAAGAATGTGATTGCCCCGCGCTTCCAGTTCCAGATTTTCCGCGCGCGACCGGGCCAGGTCTGCATCCAGGAACGATCCGAACGGAACTTTCGGCATCAGCGCTTCAGCAAAGCGCGCCGAGTGCGAGCGATCGTCGTACTCCACGACCAAGGCATCGGTGTAACCCCGTGCGTTTGCGGCCACGTCGTAAGTGCCGTTGTCATCTACGGACCAGTTCAGGAACTGCAGGTTGCTGTCCGATCCATACGTGTTCACATCGAAGAAGTCCGTCAGGTCCATCTTTCCCAGCCGCACTTCGATGCGGCGCGCGGGTAGCGACGTCGCCAGGTCCAGCTCGTCGCGATCGGCCGCCATGCGTTCGCTCGTCAGCGGAATGATCTCGCGAATCATGGCCTGCGCGAGGTACGGGGCTTGAGCGCCTGCAACTTTCTGACGAATTCGCACCACGTCCAGATTGACGTATCCCCCCAAGCCGTCTTCGTTCCCAACGCCGTTCCCTGTCGCGTCTTCGATATCGGCGAAGACTTCGGTCGATTGCGAGAGCTCGTATCCGGTATAGAGCGTCAGCAGGTGTGTCGTCGCGCTCTGCGCCCAGTTGGTCAGGCTGTTCGGCCCGTTGTATGCAGCTTTGAACGCTCCATATCCCTGCAGAATGACGTTCGCCTGTCCGGAGACCCAGTACCGCCCGGTCAAGGTGTGGGGAAAGATCGTTCCGGCATTGCCGCTCGCGTCGCCCGTGCTGGACTCCGCAGCCGATTCTCCACTCGTGGCCTGGCTCGCAGCCTGGCCCGCGCCCGGGCCGCCCGGCGCTGTGGCTGCAGCGGATCCTCCATGTTTTCGAGCTGGTCCCGCCGATTGCGCATTTGCCCGCAGCGGCAGACAGCACACTGCGAAGACAAGGATGCAAAAAAATCGCACGGTAGTTTTCTGGAGGAGGCGACGCATCTCTACCTTGCACGGGCGCCCGTTTTCAAGCTCCCCGTCTCGCATGTAGTAGATCATCCGGCCGCCGCGTCCGTCGCCATCGGGATCTTTCAACTTCCCGCCGTGGCATACATTTTGCCAACGCTGCGCGGAGTGCAGCGACCTGCCTATTTGCCGCCGCCAGGCGGAGTCTGCGGTGCGGAACTATCCGGCGGCGTATTTGGCGCCGGATTCGGCTGATTCCCGTCTTTGGTGACCTCTTGCCCGTTGTAAAAGACTTTGCTCGATGAGCCGAACCGCTTGTAGTCGGTGAATTTGATCAACTCGCGGATGTGCACATCCTGGGCCATGGAGCCATAGCCGCCGGGGAAGTGCAGAATCCCCTCGCCCTTGGAATACACGGGGAACCAGTAGTGGCCGTCGATTTGTTGCCGCCACGTGATAAACGGCGCATGTAGGTCCGCGGAGTTCTTGCGCGTGTCGTCAGGCACCATGTGGCCGTCGGTCACGACAATCTGCAGGTCGTCCGTGTCGACCCATACTCGCCCTTCGAAATACCGCTTGTTCTTCTCGATGGTTTTCGGACTCACGTTGAAGACGTAGCACTTCACCTCGTCCACTTGCTGCTGCCCCACGTATTCGATGTTGTAGGCGGGAAGGTCCGCGGTGGTCAGCACAAACGAATAGCCGTGCTGCAGATCCTGGAGATCGGTAGGTGACATCATGATCTGCTTCAGCGTGTTCGGGGGCGCAAAGTCCACTCTCTCGGTACGCCTCCCCGTTTGGTCGAAGATCACGTCATCGACCTCGTACCACTCCCCGCTCACCTTGTTGTCGTCGTCGATCTCGTCGACGCTGGCGGTGCGCCGATACGTATAGTGACTGAGCGCCTCCTGATACTCCGTCTCCTTTGCCGAGAACTCCTTGATGATCTGCTGGGGCGGAACCGGTGGGTCGGAGAGATCGATGCGGCCGAAGCCTGAGTCGAGCGGCATCGGCGTGAACGATGCCTTATCCTGCGCCGCGGCCATCACGGTGCAGCCGGCAATTGAGACCGCCGCAATCAGAATTCGAAGGTTCACGGGAGCTTGCCTCCTGGGTATTGCCCGCAGGCGCCTGGGGCCGGGGAATCTGCACCTCAATACTCGCATCCCTCTGCAACTTTAGACGGATGTTCCAGCCATTGGGAAGGCCGCGATACTAGAACCTGCTCTTCACTTTCGCATGTGGAGGCGTTGCAAGCGAAAATCGCGCCAAACGGATCCGCGGGCGTAGGCGGACTCGTAATTCGTTGACAGGGGAAGGAGATTTGCGGCCTCCGTGCCCGATTACTATCACCTCCCGGCTCTGGTGCTGACAGCGCTTCTGCTGCCGGCCTTTGGCTATCTCTATCTCCGCTTCCGCGATGCCCGCTCCCTCCTATGGTTCCTGGGTTTCCTCTTCTCCATCGTTGCCATGGTCCTTCTCTATACCATGCATGGCTACCCAGGGGCGGGTTCCCCGTGGCTGGTGGCCTCCGGTGAAACCTTTGTTCAACTGAGTGCGGCCACGTTTCTGGGCTCGCTCTCGCCGCAAAAAGTCCGCCTCGGGCGAATTCAGGTTCTTTTTGTCGTCCTCTACGCCGCGCCTCTCGTCGTTTACGCAATCCTCCTCTATGGAGTCCTTGGCGGTATCCAGCCGCACGGTCCAGCCTTTCTCGTCTTTCCGGCTTTGATGGGCGTGAGCTTTGGTGTCGGCGTCCTCTGGGGTATGACAAAGGGCTCTGTGCCTGTATGGGTGGGAGTTTCATTCAGCTCCGTCCTCGGCACGTTCGCCATCTGGGTCTGTTGCCTTCGCGGAGCTGGGTCTGGGCTCACCTTCGTCGAGTGCGTCAACCTGCAGATGACGGCCTTGCTGCTCATCTTTGTATCGCGGCGTCTTTCTCCGGGCGTCTTCCTCAGTGTTCTCGGCTTCTTCGTCTGGTCGCTTGCAGTTGTGCACGTTCTTCTCGAAGTTGGTCACTATTTCCCGATCAACATCAACCTGACCCGCATGATTGTCATGGGCAAGGTGGTCGCTGCTGTGGGCATGATTGTGCTCGCCCTGGAGAACGAGTTGACGAGCAACAAGGCGGCACAAGAGCGCGAACGGAGCGCTCGCCGCCAGCTTGAGGCTTACGCCAACCTCATGCTCACTCGCCGCCGGGTCGAGGACTTCGACCGTCAGGCCAGCGATGTCTGTGACACCATTGTGAGAAACAGCCGCTTCGCGCAAGCGGCATTGCTGCTTGAATGTGGCGGCCGCTACCAGCTTGCCGGCTGCGCTGGTTTGGGAATTGCCATTGCCCGGCCGCTCGGTCAACTGGCAAGCCGAATCCCCGTTGAAGGCTTTCTCGTCCCGGGATCATCCCCGGTCGTTATCGCGCATAGCAAAACGGTCCGTCTCGATCTGACGCCCTGGCTCATTCCCGGTGACGACCTCGCGCGACTGCGTTTCACTTCCGTCCTGGCCATTCCGATGGTCGGGCGCTCCGGCGTCGATGGTGCGTTGTTACTCGGCGCAATGCGTCCCGACCCCGGACCTGACGCTGAATCCGCCAATGTTCCACGCCTCGACGACTTGCTTCCCATCGAGATGCTCGTTGCCCGCCTTCAGGCCACGCGCAGTCAAACCATGCTCTTTGAAAAACTCATCGATTCTGAACGCTTTGCCGGCCTCGGTCAGTTATCGGGCAACGTCACCCAGCAGTTGAACAGCCCGCTTACCGTCATCCTCGGCTACGCCTCGCTGCTTCAGGAATCGCCTTCGCTGGAAGCGAACGACCGCAAAGCCATCGAGGCTATTGTCAACGAAGCGCGCAGCATCCGCTCCACGCTTGAGAGCCTCTCTCGCGTTTCGCACGGCCGGTCTGACCAGCCGGCCGCCATCTCCGTTACCGAGCTGCTGGCGGATATGGAGCAACTCTATCGTTCTGAATTCCTGCAACGCTCCATCGAATTCCAGGTCAATGTTGCGCCGGGGATGCCCCGTATCCTTTGTGGTGCGCAGCAGTTGCGCCAGGCCCTGCTCCATTGCCTGCAATATGCCATCGGCGCGGTAGACCGCGAGGGCCCTCCTTCGGCGCCAAAGGGATCCAGATCCATTCGCCTTGAAGCGGCCCGCGAAGGCAGCCTCGTGCACATCTCAGTCACCCACTCCGGCCCTGGATTCCTTGACCCTGAGCGTGCATTCGATCCGTTTGTTCCGGCCCGGGCTTGTGGCGAGACGGCTGGAATGGGGTTGAGCCTGTGCGCGACCATTCTCCGCGACCAGAACGGCCGCGCCTCTGCCGTTAACCTGCAGCCGCGGGGCGCGGCCATCATCCTTGAGCTGCAGGCAGCTTGATGAGTTCCTCAACAAGGCGGATTCTGTTCCTCGGATTGCTGGCCAGCGGTCCGGCCATTGCATTCGCCGCCCACTCAAAGGCCCCCTCCGTCGAGCCCCTCGACACCGAATTCCACATCGGCGAGTCGGGCACAATCGAGGCCAGCCTCAATCCGCCGATCGAGGGCATCCTGCGCATCGTCGTGCGGACCGGTGCGTCCGCAGGCCGGACTCAGCAAGGGCACTCCGCTCTCGAGCGTCTTCCGCTCACCCTGGAAGTGACTCAGTGGGACCGAGCCGTTCCTTTCCGGCTGGTTAGCCAGGGCGGTCATCATCTGCTCGGCGGACGACCCTCTTTGCTCATCGCCGATATTGACGTCAACGACCTCACACCGGGAGTGCCGGTTCGCGTCCGCGTTCACTCCAACCTTGCAAATCCGCCCGAACTCGAAGCACGCGCTTACGCCGTCGTCTATTGATCAGGCAGCTTGTTGCGGCCAACTGCGGAGCCTTTATTGATCGCCCGTGCGCAGAGGGCGCGACGGATCGTTCTTCCACCCGACCACGCGGTTGTTCTTGAAATAAACCTCGGAACCCCGGTAGCCGAATAAGTCCTCTGAGAAAAATGTGGGCGTACCCTGGACCACAATCACCTCATTCTTTGTTGAGCCCACGCCAAACGAGTCGAGATCCGGATCGACACTCGCGTCGGGCCAGAGTTTTACTCGGACGGGAGAAGCAGGAGCGATTTTCCAGCCAACTAATTGATCGTTGCGGAAATAGAACTCCGATTTGCCATACACCAGCATGTTTTCGGTTTCAACTGCCGGCTTCCCCTGAACCGAAATGACTTCGCTCTTGCTGAGACCGGCCGTAATGTAAGGCAATACATTATGCACATCGGGACGCGTCTCTGCCGTCTTCCGCCGCGCAGGTTTGGGAGCTTCCGGCGGTGTCTGCTCGGTTTGTTGCACCGGCGGAGGAGCGGCAATCGGCACGTGTGAGCTTCCAAAGTGCAAAATCGATCCAGCTTCATTCCGGATCCGGTTCTTGAGCTGTGCGACCCCGCTCCTTACGCTCGCTTTGCACTCCTCAACCACCCGCGCGGTCGCAGGATTCGATTCGAGCGCCGCATCGAGCGGCCCGAGAAGTAGCCATCCCATCACAAGGGCCGATACGATCAACCCGCACCCGAGGGCAATCGGGATGGGCACAGTCCACACTCGTTGCGGCAGCATTCCACGCCATTTTGCGCCTGACCTCTCATCCCCAGCGAATTCAGTCGAACTGAACGCTGCCTCCGCGGGTTTCAGTTCGGATTCGGCGTCGGCGCCGGGAGCGGGCTGCGGTTGTTCCATAGAGCCCAACAGGAGGGAATACGCGGCATCGATCGCCTCTCGCTTCTCTTCAACCTGCGCCTTCAGCTGCTGCGGGAACAGGTTTGGCCGCCATGCTTTCGCAAGCGCCTGATAGGCCTCTTTGATTTCTTCTTTCGTCGCGCCCGGTTCGAGCTCCAGTTCTTTCAATGCGGCGCATAGGGCGCAGAGCGTGCCCGTCTCCGCTGCTTCGTTGCCGCAGGAGCAAATCGTCATGGAATCAGGAGTTCTTCCGCCCACCCTCGTTTGAATTTTGCCTTCATTATAGGTCCCCTTCCGTTTCGCCGCGCCTAACGCATTCGCATGCATCCATCCGTACAATAGAATCGGATGGCTTTCACCGAACAATACGATGTGGTGGTGGTGGGCGCGGGCCATGCAGGCTGCGAAGCGGCGATGGCTGCCGCGCGCATGGGCCTCAAGACCGCGCTCATCACCATGAACCTCGACCTTATCGCCCAGATGAGCTGCAATCCTGCCATTGGCGGCGTCGCCAAGGGCCATCTGGTGCGCGAAGTCGATGCGCTCGGCGGCATCATGGGCGAAGTCGCCGATGCGGTGGGAATTCAATTCCGCCTGCTCAACGCCTCACGCGGTCCCGCCGTCTGGAGCCCTCGCGCCCAGTGCGACAAGCAGCTCTACCGCGTGAAAATGCGCGAGGTGCTCGAGTCCCAGCCCGGACTCCACATCCGCCAGGCCGAGGTCGTCGATCTTGTCATAGAAGAACAGGGATCAGGGGTCAGGGATCAGGGATCAGAAGAGCAGGGAACAGGGTTCAGGGATCAGGGACCGGAACAAGCGGGACAATCGGACGCAGGGGCTGAGGAACTGGCGGAGTTGCCGCGTCCCACTCGTCCCCATCGCCGCGTGCTCGGCCTCAAGCTTCGCGATGGCCGCCAGCTCCTTGCGGGCGCCACCATCATCACCACCGGAACCTTCTTGAACGGCCTCATCCACTGCGGCGAAGAGCGCTATCCCGCCGGCCGAAGCGGCGAGCCCGCCAGCGTTCTGCTCGGCGAAGCGCTACGGGCTCTTGGTCTGCGCACTTGCCGCCTCAAGACCGGGACTCCGCCGCGCCTCGACGGCCGGACGATCAACTGGAAGCTCTTCGAAGAGCAGCCCGGCGACGCCGACCCCACCCCGTTCAGCTTCCGCACGAAGAAGATCGTTCAGCCGCAGATCTCCTGCCACATCGCCTTCACTACGCCGGAGACGCTCCGCCTGATCCGCGAAAATGTGCACCGCTCGGCCATGTACTCGGGCCGCATTCAGGGCATCGGGCCACGCTACTGCCCGTCGATCGAAGACAAGATCGTCAAATTTCCCGACAAGACCCAGCACCAGTTCTTCCTTGAGCCCGAAGGGCTGAACACGCACGAGGTCTACATCAACGGCATGTCCACGTCGCTGCCGATGGAAGTGCAGTGGCAGATGGTTCATTCCATTCCCGGGCTCGATCAGGCTGAGCTGCTGCGCCCAGGCTACGCGATCGAGTACGACTCTGTTGACGCCACCGAGTCGACCGCACGCTCCGCGTGAAGGCCTTCACAGGCCTTTACCTTGCTGGGCAAATCAATGGAACGAGCGGATACGAAGAAGCTGCTTGCCAGGGCATCATGGCCGGAATCAACGCCGCGCTGTGGCTCAAAGGTCAGCCGGCATTCACCATGGATCGGACCGAGGGCTACACGGGAATCCTCATCGACGATCTGATTTCAAAGGGCACGAACGAGCCCTACCGCATGTTCACTTCGCGCGCCGAGTTCAGGCTGCATCTTCGCATCGACAATGCCGATCGCCGCCTCACTCCGTATGGGCGGAAGCTCGGCCTGATCAACGACGAAGCCTGGGCCGAATACGAACAGAAGCAGGCGCGCATGGCCGCGCTGGAACGCCTGTTGATGACTGGAAAGGTGAACTCCGAAGGGTTGCGGGCCGCAGGCCTCGGCGAACTGCCCGCAACGGCGGGCATCACGTGGGCGCAACTGCTCAAGCGGCCTGAAGTGACCATCGAGCCGCTGCTTGCGGCCCTTCGCGATGAGCTTGTCCGCGAGCCGTTGCTCGCGCAATGGGCAAACAACGGAACGCCGGACTCCAGTCCGGCTGTACTGGCGGCGTCCGCGCCGCCAGACATTTCGATCCAGCGCAGCACCCTCCGCAACGAAGCGCGTGCCGTCGAGACCGAGATCAAGTTTGCCGGTTATCTCGAACAGCAGAAGAAGTCGATCGAGCGGCTCAAGGCTGCCGAGTCCGTTTCCATTCCCGACTGGATCGAATACGGCGCGATCAGCGGGCTCTCACGCGAGATGCGCGAAACGCTTGAGCGCATCCGGCCGATGACCATAGGCCAGGCCAGCCGAATTCCCGGCGTCACTCCCGCGGCACTTACGCTGGTTCATGTGTCGATCAAGCTGCAGGGCAAACAGTCTGAACGTGAAACTTCGTCAGGGGCTAAAGCCCTCGATATCTTCTTGACCTTTTTTCGGCCCGGCTAAAGCCGTGCCCTTTTACAAAGCATTTGAAGCAAGCAGCGGGACGGGAAACGCCAAGCCGCCGTTGTTCGCAGCCGGCGCGTGAACTAGCTCCGCTAACCCCGCTGCACTATCATGTTCCCGTATGAATCTCGCCGCTATTCAAACAGCCCTCCGCGAATCCAACCTTGACGGCTGGCTCTTTTACGATCACCACCATCGCGATCCCATCGCCGCGCGCATTCTTTCGCTCGATCCCAATGCCCACATCACGCGCCGCTGGTACTACTTCATCCCAGCCGCAGGCGAGCCGCGCAAGCTCGTTCATCGCATCGAGCAGGCGCGACTGGATTCACTGCCGGGCGCAAAGACTCAGTACTCCAGTTGGCAGGAACTGCATGCGGGGCTTAAGGATCTGCTCCAGAACCAGAAGAAGATCGCGATGCAGTACTCGCCGAATAACGACATCATGTATGTCTCGATGGTCGATGCCGGCACGGTCGAGTTTTTGCGCGGCCTGGGAAAAGAGATCGTCACTTCGGCCGATCTGGTGAGCCAGTTTGAAGCTGTCCTGACCGAGGATCAAATTGCCAGCCACTCCGCCGCGCAGCGCGCGATCGACATTATCCTTGTTGGCGCATGGGCCGAGATTGCGCGCAATCTGCGCCCTCCTTCCGGCGGCGGCACCGGCCGCTTCACAGAGTTCGATCTCGTCGTTTGGCTGCGCGAGGCCATGCGCCGCGAAGGCCTGGTGTGGGAAAACGGGCCCGATGTCAGCGTCAACGCCAACACCTCGGACCAGCACTACGAGCCCACTGCCGAGCACGCATCGCCCATTCGCGAAGGCGACTTTCTGCTGATCGACATCTGGGGCCGACTCGATACGCCGACCAGCGTGTTCTACGACGTGACGTGGACCGGAGTCGTGGGCCGCGAGCCGACGAAGAAAGAGCAGCTCGTCTTCGATACCGTGCGGCGCGCGCGCGATGCCGCGATTGAAACCGTCGAAAAAGCCTTCGCAGCGAACCGGCCCATTGCCGGCTTCGAAGCCGACGATGCCGCGCGTGCCGTCATTCGCGAAGCCGGTTTTGGAGATTTCTTCGTCCACCGCACCGGCCACAACATCGCGCACGAGATTCACGGGTCAGGTGCGCACCTGGACAATCTCGAAACGCACGACGTGCGCCGCATCCTGCCCCATACTTGTTTCTCCGTCGAGCCCGGCATCTACCTGCCGGAATTTGGCGTGCGCAGCGAAATCAACATGATCACGGCGCCCGGAAAAGCGTGGGTGACGGGCCGCATCCAGCAGGAGCTGGTGCAGATTTAGTGGATCGGGGCGGCGCGTCATCGGACCGTTGCGCCCATCAGTTCTCGGGGAGTGTTGACGTTTTAGTTGTGGGAGCGAAGGGACTGCGAATATGTTTATCGATGAGATAACAGTAAGTTTATCGATCAGTTAACATCCATCTTATTGATTCTATTCGATCATATGACGGAAGTACCGCGAATCTGCAACCTATTTGGGGCGATTCCGGCGCGATTTTTTTTGCGGCAGGTTCTGGCTTGGGAGCCGGCCGTTGCGAGGGCGAACCGCCGGGATTGGGATTTGATTCAGCATGGAATGATTGTGCGCCAGAAGCATTGAATTATCGGCAAACCTGGGAAGAAACAGATCAGAGAACAGAGATCAGAGAATGAAAGACTTACGGGAGGTTGGCGAAATTATTTTGAGCCGGGGGCCTTGACGGAGGCGTGCGGTGCATCGCGCGATGCCGTGAACGCCTGCTCTTGTATAGTCGATAGAGGAATGGCGACCACCCCAAACAAGCCCGGTTCGGCAGGCAAGCCTGGCGCGGCAAAAGCCTCGTCACAAGGATTTGTCTATCTTCCGCTCATCGCGGGATGGCTGGTCCCCGGCGCCGGTCACTTTTTGATCCGGAAGCCCATTCGCGGCGCACTGCTGGCAGTCTCGATCATCTCCATGTTTGCACTCGGCCTGGCCATGCAGGGCAAGCTTTACACCAGCACGCAGGACATTCTGGACATGCTGTGTGTGGCGGGAGATCTGGGCAATGGTCTGCTCTATTTCCTCGGGCGCGCAGCCGGCTGGGGCGGAACGCCCGTCCAAACTACGGTCGCCGACTACGGCACCAAGTTCATCGTCGTCGCAGGCCTCCTGAACGTCATCGCTGCCGTTGACGCGCATAACCTGCGCACGGGGAGGAAGTCGTAGTGCTCCATCCCTCCCACTTCACGGCGGTGCTTCTCTTCGCGCTCTTTGCATCGACCGTTTTCGGCATCACCATGCGCGATACCCCGCGCCGCATGTTCCGCTATGGCGCTTATTGTTTTGCGCTCTTTGTCGGCTCGGTGATCGTCTTCAGCTGGGTCATGTTTCTCATTGCGCGCTAGCGCGATCTCTCCAAATCCGGAAAAGAAAGCAACCGCGCGGGCCAGGGGTTAACCTCGAGCACGGTGCTACAATTCTCGTCGATTGCCGGCACGAGGCAACGATCTTTTTCGGGCGCTGGCAGTGGAGCGAGCGATGATGTGGAGATTTCACGATAGGACGAAAGCCGAACATTGCCCCATTGCCCTGGTCATTCTTCTGCCCTGCCTCGTGCTTCTGCTCGCCGGCTTGGCCGCCGCCGCTCAAAACGTCGACCTCTTTCCGGCGAATCAACAAGACGCGTGGACGCGCGTGGCCATTCCGCCCGACCACCCTGTGAGCCAGGTGGCGCAGTGGCACATCGATTTCGCCGGCCGGAAGATCGTATGCGACGGCAACGGCGGCCACGAGTGGTTGCGCTTCAACCACGAGTTCACCAACTTCACTTTTCACGTCAAGTGGCGCTTTACGCCGGTCACCACTCCCAACCCCAAATACAACAGCGGCGTCTTCTTCCGTAACAATCTCGATGGCTCCATCTGGCACCAGGCTCAAACCCAGCTCGACGGCGGATACATCTTCGGCCAAACTCCGGTTGACGGGAAGCTCACTTACTTCGACCTGAAAAAAGACATGAAGGAGAATCGGGTCAAGGCGGCCGGGAAATGGAACGTCTACGACATCCGCTGCATCGGCGACACGTGCACTCTGGCCGTGAACGGCGAGGTGGTGAATACAACCAAGGTGGGCGTCGACAAGGGATACATCGGCCTCGAATCCGAGGGCTATCCGATCACATTCAAGGATCTCAAGGTTCGGGAACTGCGTTAGCGCAAATCGCACGAGCAAAAAATGCCGCCGTCTTTTCGGAACAGCGGCACAGGTTTCGGCGGGAGCTGCCGAAAAACGGGTGGCGCCCGCGAGGGCTCCTACCGAGATGAACCCTCGCGCCTTGAAAAAGTTGCAGGGGCGCCACCTTGAACTACCCAAAAAGCAACCGCAGATCCCTCGTCCCCCGCCTCGGCGGGCTCTGTCGGGATGACAGCCTGCGGAGGGTGTGCGATTCCCGGTGTCGTGGCGAATCGGGCAGGTGTGCAAGCAGAGCTTGGAGCCCGGCCACATACAATCGCATTCAGAGGATAGATGAAACGCCGCCGTTTTCTTGCCGCATCCATTGCCGCCTCAACCCTCGCTGCCACGGGCAAGACGGGTGCCCAGATGTCCACCAGCTCGCGCCGCGAGTTCTATCAGTTGCGCCGATATAACCTGGTCAGCGGGCCACAGACAAAACTCACGGAGAGCTACTTCGCCGGCGCTTTGATTCCCGCGCTGGCTCGCATGGGGCTGGGGCCAGTGGGAGCATTCAAGCTCGATATTGGTCCTGAAACGCCCGCGTATTATCTGCTCATTCCCGGGCAGTCCATCGAGACGCTTGCGGAGCTGGATCTGCGCTTGCCGGAGGACGCGGAGTTTGTGAAAGCCGCGGACCCTTTCTGGAACGCCACATCAGCAGCGCCTGCTTTTCAGCGCGCGGAGATTTCGCTTCATGCCGCATTCGCGGGATGGCCAAAACTCACGCCGCCACAGGCTGCGGCCACTAAGGCCAAGCGTATTTTTCAACTGCGCACGTATGAGAGCCCCAGCGACGGCGAACATGTCCGCAAAGTAGAGATGTTCCACTCCGGCGAATTTGAAATCTTCCTGAACGCAGGCTTTCATCCCGTGTTCTTTGGCGATACGCTCGTTGGGTCGCGCATGCCCAACCTTACTTACATGCTCAGCTTTACCGATTTGGCCGAGCTCGACGCCAAGTGGGACGTGTTCCGCAACGATCCTGCGTGGAAGAAGCTATCTTCGAACCCGCGCTTCGCTTTTGACCCGATTGTCAGCAACATCACGAACCTGATTCTGAGCCCGCTGGATTGCTCGCAGGTTTAGAAGCAGGGAACAGGTAATAGGGAACAGGGAATAGAAAGGCGATGGAATCTCGCGGGGGCGTCGACCATGAAAGGCGCAGGCCCTGGTTCAAACGACGAAGTCCTTGCTTTTCAAAGCCCCTTAGTTCATTTCCTTCTATAATCGCCCCATGCGTTTCTTCGCCGACCCGCGGCGCAGGTCGATCGCTCTGCTCACTGGCGGAACGGTCCTCGTCTTTGTTTTGCTGGGAACGCTGAACTGGTTCAACACCTCCAAGGTCGATTTTCTTAACCCCGAAAACTACGCGCAGACCATGGTCCTCATGGCCCTGGAACTGCTGCTCTTTCTGCTGCTGCTTCTGCTGCTGGTTCTGCTGTTTCGCACCGTCCTCAAGGTCTACGTTGGGCAGGGAAGCAACGGCGTGGGCGCGCGGTTGCGTTCACGCATGGTGCTGGGCGCGGTCATCATTACCTTCATGCCGGCGGCGCTCATGGCCGTCTTCAGCTATCTGCTGCTCAATCGCTCGCTGGAGCGCTGGTTCTCACCGGATGCTTCACAGTTGCGCGACGACTCGACAAGAGTGGTGCAGGAACTGGTGGAGTATGTGGCCAGCAATGCGCGCAGCGAAGCGGCTTCGGTGGTTGAAAGCGGCGCGGTGGACGGAACTCCTCAGGCTTTGCAACAGATCATGAGTTCACGCCGCCTTTCTTTGCAGGGCGGCTTTCTATTCGTCTACGGCAGCGACAAGCGGATGTTCGCGAACTTTCACGCTCCATCCGAGTCGAGTCGCGCCTCGCTGCGCGCGTCCACGCCGGAGTCTGAATGGAGGGAAACTCCGCTGCTCGGGCCGCTTTCGGCTGCGATCCTCTCCGCGGCACAGCGAATCGACAATCCGGTGGTCGATGTCGCGGGTCAGGATTACGCAGTCGGGATGGCCTCGACTGCCTCCGGCAAAATTGTGGTTGCTGTGCTGCCCGTGCCTCAGGGGCTGAATGCAACCACCGCGCGCATTCGCTCCGGCGCCGACGAGTATTGGCAGCTCTTCCGCTCGCGCAGAGCCATTCGCGCTACCTTGTCGCTGACGTTGCTTCTGGTCACGGTCTTCGTCTTTTTCTCGAGCGTCTGGCTCGCGGTTTTCCTCTCAAAGCAGATCACGCAACCGGTGGAGGCCCTGGCCGATGCCATGGATGCGATCGCCGCCGGCAAGTACGAGCAGCGCGTGACGGATGTTGCCACGGGAGAGATGGGCGACCTGGTGCGTTCGTTCAATCACATGGCCTCGGACCTGGAGACCAGCCGGCAATTGGCCCAGACCGCCCAGGCACAACTCACCGCGGCCAACCTCGCGGTGGAGGAACGCCGGCGCGAGCTGGAGACGATCGTCGAAACAATTCCTTCGGGCGTTGTGACGCTGGACGGGGCCGGCGTGGTGCTGCAGGCCAACCGCGCATTCGCCGCGCTCATGGGACTGAGGCTCGACGTGCCGTTGGCCGGCGAACGCATTGCATCGCTGTTGCCTGCCGACTGCGCCGAGGAGCTGGCCACGCTGATTCGCCGCGCCAACCGCATGGGCGCAGCCTCGACGGAGCTGGAGTTTCACGCCCGCGAGCGCACTCTGCATTTGGCCATCACGAGCGCACGGCTCAACCTTGGCCGCGGCAAAATCGGATCGGTGCTGGTGGTGGAAGACACCACGGATTTTCTGCGGGCGCAACGGCAGCTGGCCTGGAAAGAAGTGGCCCAACAGGTGGCTCACGAGATCAAGAACCCGCTTACGCCCATCGCTCTCAGCGCCGATCGCATCGCGCGGCATCTCGATCGCGGCAATCCTGATTCGTCCAACATCATTCGCAAGTGCAGCGAAGTGATTCTGGGCTGCGTGGCCACTTTGCGCACGCTGGTTGACCAGTTCTCCGCGCTGGCGCAGTTTCCCGCGCCGCAGCCCAGGCCCTGCAACATGAACCAGATTGTCGAAGAAGCCATTGCGCTGTTTGGCGGGCGCCTGGAAGGCATCACGGTGCAGCGCAATCTCGATCCCGATTTGCCTCCCGTGCTCGCCGATCCCGAGGCGATCCGCCGCGCGCTGGCCAACCTGATTGACAACGCCGCCGAAGCCATGCAAGGCAGCCTGCTGCGCGTTCTGGGCCTGCGCACCACGCTGAGCGAAGATGGCGCGGCCGCTGAAGTCACGGTCTCCGACACCGGGTCCGGACTCAGCGACGAAATCCGCGAACGGCTGTTCCTGCCTTACTACTCCACCAAGCGCCGCGGCACGGGCCTGGGTCTTTCTATCGCCGCCAAAATTGTTCAGGAACACGGAGGCACCATCAGCGCGGAAGCAAATGTTCCCAAGGGCGCGCGGTTTGTGCTGCGCCTTCCCCTGGTTGAGGCGGCGCCGACGCATGCGCCTGGCGCGGAAGATGCTGAAACGGTGAAGGGCATCGCATCATGAATCACATCCTGGTAGTGGACGACGAAGCGGAGATACGCAGTTCGCTCGAGGAGATTCTGCGCGAGGAAGGCTATGGCGTTGCCGGCGCCGCCAACGCCGACGAGGCCATGGTGCTGCTGCGCGACACGCCCTATGACGTGGTTCTACTCGACATCTGGCTCCCCGGCCGCGACGGTCTCGAATTGCTGCCCGAGATTCGCGACCTGGCGCCGGAGATGCGGCCTGAAGTTGTGATCATCAGCGGCCACGGCACAATCGAAGCTGCCGTGAAGGCCACCAAGCTTGGCGCTTACGACTTTCTTGAGAAGCCGCTCTCGCTGGAGCGAACGTTAATTGTCCTGAAGAACGCGGTTGAAGCCAGGCGCCTGCGCACGCAGAACGAGGAATTCAAGCGGCAGTTCAGCGCCGCCGCGGTTCTGACCGGTGAAAGCGTGCCGCTGAAGGCGCTGCGCCAGCAGATCAAGCTCATGGCCCCCACCAACGGGCGCGTGCTGATCTATGGAGAGTCGGGCACCGGCAAGGAACTCATCGCGCGCTCCATTCACGCCGAGAGCCTGCGCCGCGACGCCGTGTTTATCGAGCTGAACTGCGCGGCTATTCCTGAAGCGCACATTGAAGCGGAGCTCTTTGGTTATCGTCATGGAGCGCAGCATGGCGGCCCCCAGGAGCAGCGCGGGACCCTGGAACGCGCCGACGGCGGAACGCTCTACCTGGACGAAGTGGGCGACATGAGCCTGAAGACGCAAGCCAAGGTTCTGAGCGCGCTCGACGACCAGATGTTCACGCCGGTAGGAGGAACGCAACCGCTGCGTGTGGATGTGCGCGTGATTGCTTCAACCAACAAGGATCTGGAAGACGAGATCGCCAAAGGCAACTTTCGCGAAGATCTTTTCTATCGCCTGAATGTGGTGCCGTTTTTTGTGCCGCCGCTGCGCGAGCGCAAGCAGGATATTCCACTTCTGGCGCGCGAGTTCCTGCTGGAGTTTGGACGCCAGTACGGCCGGCCGCGCGTGGAGATCGGCGACGAGGCTCTGGAGGCCCTGGGGCAATATCACTGGCCGGGCAACGTGCGCGAACTCAAGAATGTCATCGAGCGGGTTCTCATTCTCAATCCGCGCGCGCTGCGCATCGAGCGCAAGCATCTGCCGCCGCTCACGCACCGGGCGGGCTCGCGCACGGCGGAAGAGTTCTCAACCCTGCAGCAGGCGCGCGATGCGTACGAGCGCGAATACATTCTGAAGAAGATTGAAGAGGCGCACAACAACATCAGCCATGCCGCCGAGTTGCTGGGCCTGGAGCGCAGTCACCTTTACCGCAAGATGAAGGCCTTAGGAATCGCCGCTCGCGAGTAGAGGTGTTCCTGGGGGCGTGGGTTGGACCAGCGTTTCCTCACGCCGATCCGTAAAGTGAAAGCGCCGTTCCACTTTCTTGTCGCGCAGGTCGGGTTCGCCCACGCGGCGGTCCGGCCTGTTCAGGCGGCGACGGTCTTCCAGCTTGCTCATTGAGGCCGGCAAAACAATCGGTCCGGTAGCGCGCAGAGGCTGGTATCTCGCGGCCGGCCTGGATTCGGGCCTCACATCGGGTCTCACATATGCGGGTTTTGCAGCGGCAGCAACAGGCTCGGGCGGGGGCGCGGGCGCCTCTCGGCGCGGGGCCCGCGCAAGGTCTTCGACCGACGATCCCGAACCGCTGGTGAGCAACTTGTGCAGGGTGGGGATGTTCGAGCGTTGCGTCTCCACAAAGTCCACGCCGTCCACTGAGAGCGTGTATTGCGCATTGTCAGCCTTGGTGACGTAGCCCTTCCTTTGCAGATACCACAGCGTAAAGTCAAGGTAATCGCGCGGGAAACCCATCCGCTCTTCAATTTCGGAGAGCGGAACTTCAGGATAGGTTGGGTTGGTGCGCCGCCGGTAGTAAAGAACCGCCAGCACCGCCAGCCGCCGATTCAGCTCGCCTTCCATCACGTCCATGAAATCGATGGTCGCGGCGAGCGGCTCGGGAGGCGCCGTGGCTTTGGCGCGGGCCGTATCGTATTCTGCGCGCCGCCGGGGATCTGCCAGAACATCATAGGCCGCCTTCAGCAGGCGAAAATTCTCTTCATGGCCGGTTTCGCTGTTGTCGGGATGCAGCCGCGCCGCCAGGAACCGGTAGACACGGTGGATCGTCTCGGCATCCGCATTGGGGCTGATTTGGAGAAACTCGTAGTAGTCCTGCACCGGCGTGTTCATGGTTCTCCCGCAGTAATCGTCTGAGCTTAGCCCACACTTGAGCCGTTCCGGTATCCCGCATTGGTGGGAGACTGCGCCGGTCGACGAAGAATTCCCGGGTTGGGAACCCTCCCAGCCCGGGAATATAAATCTTGTGGATGCAGATATTTACGCGGCGAATCGGGATGACGCGCGGTGATTCCATCCATGCGTGGTTTTCAAGCCCGCAGGCAGGAAACTTTTGCGAAGACATTTTGGTCCGGGTTCGACCAGGATTTCTGACTTCCCTGAGCCTATAAGGCGGGGTGATTTGAGTCGACATCGTTGGCCGGCAGAATTGAAGTGATGAAATCGACCATATTGGTCGCCATGGGCGGGTCCCGATTTGCGAGAGCGACAAGCACATAACCATCATGGGGCAGGATGTGCAGTTCGCCATTGATCCCGGGAGCGCCGCCGCCGTGACCGTATCCTCCATCCGGCAGAACGTAGAAGCCCATGCCATAATCCGGACGCCTGGGACTGGCTTGCGTGGCCTCCCGCAGAAGCTTGAGATCCAACAGCTTGCCTGATTTCAGAGCTTCAGCGAAAAGAAAAAGGTCGCGGACTGTGGAATATCCCCCTCCAGTCTGAAGTGCCCGACCAGGGCATCCCGTCTGTGTTGGGCACGAGCCCGTTCCCGCCAGACGTGTACCCGATCGCGCGACCGCTTGCATGTTCGGCTTCAGGACGCGAGTCAGTGTGCGTCATCCCTGCTGGCCGATAAACGTGCTCCTGAATGTATTTCTGATAAGGCTCGCCGCTCACGAGCTCGATCAATCGCCCCAGAAGAATGAAGCCATAGTTGGAGTACTCCATGCGCGAGCCTGGCTCGAAGGCGACGGGGCGGCTCCCGAAGAGCTTGACGTAATCGGCAAGCGAACGCGTGTCCTGGCGATGCGCCTCATACTCCGGGGTAAAGATGTCTCCCGTGCCGCCGGTATGATTGAGCAATTCTCGAATCGTGACGCGCGAGGCAAGGTCATGGTTGGGATAATCAGGCCACCAGGTGGCTATCGGCTTATCGAGCGCGAGCTTTCCGCGCTCAGCGAGCTGGAGTATAGCCACTGCGGTGAACATTTTGTTCATGGAACCGATGCAGAACTGAGTGTCGGCTGTGTTCCTTATGCGGTTGGTCTCATCCGCCATACCCCACGCCTGATCGAGCACAATGTTGCCGTTATGGGCGATGAGGATTGCCCCTGAAAAGGCGTCCGACCCATTCTTGGCGGCGACATGATCCCGCACCAGACCAGCAAGCCGGTCATCACTTACAGCCGGATTTGCTGCCCCCTCCGGCGGCGGTACGGGGTGCCCCATCATGCCTGCGATTATGGGAGGGTTTACTGACGCCAAATCCAACGTGGATTCGGAATAGACGCCTCGATTCTCCTTCATCAACGCCACCAGATGAGTGTCAGTATCCTCCTCGATTCGGTAAATGGCCATCCCTCCGGTCATCGTCCGGAGGCGTAGATCGCCTGCAATGCGGTCATCGGCTCCGCTGCGCCCGTATTTTTGCCAGAATGCCGCAATCCGGGCTGAATCGCCCGAATTGAAAGCGTCAAGCCATTGTTTGAAGACCTGAAGGGCCGGTGTTTCCGAAGCGGGTGCGGCGGGCGCAGTCAGGGGCGCCGCAATCACGAGGAGCGCGAGGAGAGTGACAGCACGCGTGAACATACTGCTGGTATAAGGCATCGCCAGGTAATTTGTGAAATGGATATGAACAATATGTAATATTCAATCTGTGAATATCAGCGGAATCGATCTCAACCTCCTCGTGGCTTTTGAAGCACTGATCGACGAGCGGCATGTGGGCCGTGCCGCAAGACAAGTTGGGCTCAGCCAACCAGCCTTCAGCAATGCCATCGCCCGGCTGCGAACACGCCTTGGGGACCCACTGTTTGTGCGCACGGCTCAAGGCATGATGCCAACGCCTCGCGCCGATCAACTGGCCGGCCCTATACGATCGGCTCTCGCCCTGCTGCGGCAGACGTTTGAAGCGCGACACTCTTTCGATCCTTCGGTAAGCGAGCACCGGTTCCGGATTGGCTTGAGCGACGACGTGGAATTGCGCCTGGTTCCATTGCTTGCCCGTTCCATGCTTTCAGGTGAACTGCAAATGCAGACCCGGCGGCTCGACTGGTTGTTCACGGTGCCGGAAAGCGAGCTTCGCAACGGAGCACTCGATCTGGCAGTTGGCTATTTCCCAGATGCGCGCCAACTAGGGCCAGGGCTCGTGATGGAATCGATTTCAGAGGAGAACAACGTGGTGATTGCGCGGCGCGGTCACTCCATGTGGAAGGGCAAACTTACGCTTGACCTCTTCACAAGGCTGGATCACGCGGCGGTCATCTATCGGAATCAGCTATGGGGGCTGATCGATAACGAACTTGCCGCAAGAGGGCTTCGACGCCGCCTCAGACTGGCGCTCCCGCATTGCCTTTCTGTGCTGCACGCCGTCTCGTCGAGCAACCTCGTGGCGTGCATCCAGGAATCGATTGTTCGGGAATTCGGCACAGGTCTCGACCTGAGGTCCTGCCCCGAGCCACTAGGATTGCCGCCGTTCGTCCTTCGGATGGTGTGGCATCGCCAGAGGGACAATGACAGCGCACAGATCTGGCTTCGCAAGCTCATCGCAACTGAGCTTGGCTCCCGGAATAGCCGAGCGAAAGGCACGAGGGAATTGAGGAAAAGGCGAAAGTAGCGCATCCGCGAGCACAAAACCAGGAGGCCACAATGCCCCGGAGCAATCCCAGCCGGATGCTAGGCTAATTTCCATGCCACCAGCGGCACGCTCGGAGGTCGAGACCCAATCCCCGGCGACGCCGCATGATCGTCCCTGGCTATTCGCCTTTCTGATCACGCCTGACGCGGTCATCTCGCTTGGCCTGGTCAGCGGCGCCCTGACCTACCTGCTGCGCGACGAAGGAGTAAGCCCTGGGCACGCAGCAAGCATCGCCGCGCTGCTCTCGCTGCCGCACGCCATCTACTTCCTCTGGGGTCCGCTCACCGATTTCTGGATGCGCCGCCGCACCTGGCTTCTGCTGGCCGCCGCAGCAGCGGCGATTTCGCTCGTTGCCGCCTTTCATCAATCCAGCCTTGCGGCACCGTGGGGAGTTGGTCTGCTGTTTTTGAGCGCTTGCTTTGGTGTCTTTGTCGTCGCTGCCTGCGGCGGCATCATGGGCACGCTCAAGAGCGAGCTGAGCCGCAGGCGCGCGAGCAGCTTTTACCAAGTCGGCTCGCTGGCCTTTGGCGCTGTCGCAGTTTTTGTGTTGGTGAGTCTCTCGGGCCGCCTCTCGCTGAGCTCGCTGGGCTGGATCATTGCCGCCATGATCGTCCTGCCTTCGCTTGCTGGCTTCGCGGCGCCCGCGCAGTCCATGGTCACCGAGCACGGCGCGCACCAAAACGCCATGCGCATCTGGCATGAATTCAAATCCACTTTTCTGCGCTGGGAAGCCATTCCGTACACGCTCCTGGTCGGCTGCCCCTGTTGCAGCGGAGCCATGATCGGCCTGCTCACGCAACTGGCCCGCGACTACCACGTCACCGGCCATCAAGTGGCGTGGATCAACGGCGTGGCAGGCGCGCTGCTGACTTCGGCGGGGGCGCTGGCCGCGTCGCTTATTCCCGTGCGCGTGCGCGCGTCGGTGGCGTTTTTATTGGCGGGCCTGGTGAACGCGGCGACGCTCGCGATCTTCGCTCTCGGCCCGTTGCGGCCCGCGGTTTACTTCACAGGGACGGTTCTTTTTCTCTTCACGATCGGCGCGGGCTACGCGCTTTTTACGGGTGTTGCCCTGGAGTTTCTCGGAGGGTCAGGGAAAAGCGGCAGCTCGCGCTACGCCATCATCAACTCCATCGGAAACGTTCCGGTCGCGTACATGACGTATCTCGACGGCCGGGGCTACGCGCTGTGGGGCCCGCGCGCGATGCCGGCCGTGGACGCGATCCTTACGGCGGCGGTCTGTTCGATTCTGCTGGCGCATTTTGCGGTGAGCGGACGGAAGCGGGCGAAGGTCGCTGCGTAGGCGGCCACATTGGCGGCGTGCGAGACGGTTACCGGTGAGTAAAGTATCACCACATTCGCATTCCGAAAAGCAACCGCAGATCCCTCGTCGCCCGCTGCGGCGACCTCCTCGGGATGACAAGCCGGGGGAGGGAGCCCTATCGGCTATTCCTGACTGGCCGCGACCTACTACCTATTCCCGGTATTCAGGATCGGGCCGATTGAGTCGGGATTGTCGCCCAGGCGCGGGTCCACGCGAAAATCCCACACCGACTCGCTGATGTCCGATGGGGAGATGATCTCGACCAGCGCGTACTCGCCGATGGTGAGCGGCTGCGCCGGCTCGATCTTCAACCAGTGCTTGCCGGGAAGAACTTCCGACTTGGTGGGAATCTGGTCCTCGTTCTGCGTCACCGTCCCGGTGGGGCTCATGTGGACGGCGCCCACAATGCGCACTTGCTGCCGCTCGTCTACGCGGACGATGACAAAGCCCGACTGCGGCGAGTGCGCGCCGTGCTTTCCGCCGTTCACAGCCTGCGCACCGCCGGTATTCACGGTCATGGGATGCGTCAGCGCCGGCTCCGTTTGATCGTCGACACCCAGCGAGAGATAAATCACCGGATCGTTTACGTGCAGGTGCACGCGGGCATTCGCGCCTTCGAGTTCGAAGCTCGCCTTTTGCGTCGCCAGGGGATTCAGCACCGCAATTCCTTTGCGATTCTTTGCATTCAGCGACAAGTCGGTCGCCTTCAACTCCACCAGCTCGGGAGTGCCGTGAAACGTGTCCAGCACAAATACGCCTTCCTCGTCGGGAAGTTCGACGCCGGGAGCAACCTGCGGCCTGCGGGCCTGTTCGTCTTTGCGTACCTCTGACTCCTCAGCGTCGATTTCCGCGGCTTCTTTCATCGCCGGCGAGGCATTCTCGTCGGCCAGCTCGGCATGATCTTTGGCCCACTTGTTGGTCGCGTCCCAGTCGACCAGGTCGGCGGGAAGTTCTTCCCACTCGCCGCGCTCCTGCGAGAGATAGCGAACGCGGTCGCCCACGATCTGGTAATCGCGCACCAACTGGTAGGAGCCGTCTTTAAGAATCAGCCGCAGATTTCTTCCCGTGCCGGGGACCGCGGGCTTCAGAGGAAGGGGCTTCGAGCTTTGCTCGCTTGGCGCGTTCGGCGCCACCTGGATCGTTACGCTCTGCGGGGCGTCCTGCGCGAAAGCGGCTGCCGGCGCGGCGAGGAGAATAGCCAGCGAAAGCGCCGGCAAGCTCAATACCCGCCGAACTAGCACAAAACAAACCATGGCAACCTAGTTTAGACGCTCGCCCCGGGCCGGCGTTTTCTCAGCGGCCGGGCCGAAATCGTGACTCGGGTGCAACCCCACAAGGTCCAGAGCGTCCAATTCGATGAATGCCTTCTGTACAATAGCGGTGGAAGGTTCCAGCGATTGACAGGACTTATGACACTCTTCCGCGGTAAACGCGGCGTCTGGCCGGGCATTGTGCCCGCCGTGGCGATGGTGTGTCTGGTCCTGCTGACGATGCTGGCCGTAGCTCAGGTCACGCACTTTCATCCGAACGATACCGACGCGGATCACTGCCAGCTTTGCATCGTGATGCACACGGTGATCCCGGTTGCGGCCGCGGCGGCGATCATCATCATCGTTCAACTGGGAGCTTCCGCTTCCCCGGCTGATCCGATCGTAATCGCCCGCCGGCGGCAGATTCGCCTCTTCATCCGGCCCCCTCCAGCCTCCTGCTAGAGCATGGTTCCGTTTTCATTTGAGGCCATCGCATTGACCCGCTCTTTCGGGCGATGCGCGGCAGCTTCTGCACATCCTGATCTTGAAACGGACCCATGCTTTCTCCAATGCACTGAGTAAGCCGCGAGCCACGACCCGCGGCCCGATTTTCAGCGCTTTTCAGCCATTGTTCAGGAGATTCAGCCATGACGTTTTCTCGCGGCGCAACGACGCGCCTTCTTCCCCTGATTGCTCTCGCGTTCGCCGCGCTTTCCGCGTCTGCGCAGAGCGGCAACGCCGGGACCATTCGCGGCACCGTTACCGACCCGTCCGGCGCCGTTGTTCCCAATGCAACTGTCCATCTTGCCAACCCTGTTAGTGAGTTTGCGCAAACCACGACCTCTGACTCCGCGGGCCAGTTCACTTTTTCGAACGTTCCTTTTAACCCGTACACGATCAGCGTCTCGGCCAAAGGATTCTCCGACTTGAGCCAGTCAGTTGAGATTCGCTCGTCAGTGGGAGTCAGCGTCAAACTGGTCCTGCAGATTTCCGGGGGCAGCCAGACTGTCACCGTCGAGTCCGGCGGCGACCTGATTGAGGACGATCCCACTTTTCACGTCGACGTGGACCGCGACCTTTTTAACAAAGTCCCTCTGGAGAGCGCATCTTCCACGCTTAGCTCGCTTGTCACGCTCACCACTCCAGGCGTGGCAGCCGACTCCAACGGCCTGTTCCACGGCCTGGGAGACCATGCGTCGAACTCGTTCTCCGTTGACGGCCAGTCCATCACCGACCAGCAGAGCAAAGTGTTCTCGAACCAGCTTCCATCCAATGCCATTCAATCGATCGAGGTCATCAGCGGCGCGCCACCGGCCGAATACGGAGGCAAAACCAGCCTCGTGATCGTAGCCACCACACGCTCCGGCCAGGGAGTCACCAAACCCACAGGCGCCGCCTATGCTTCTTATGGGACCTTCGGGTCGGCGAACGGAGGCTTTGATCTCTCCTACGGCAGCAAGAGCTGGGGCAACTTCATCGAGGTCGACGGCCTCAACACCGGCCGCTTTCTCGACCCGCCCGAGTTCACCGTGTTTCACGACAAGGGCAATGAGGAGAACTTTTTCGATCGCGTCGATTACAGCTTCTCGCAGGCCGATTCAGTTCACCTCGACCTGAATTACAGCCGCTCCTGGTTCCAGACCCCAAACTCCTACGACAACCTGAACGTGATGAACGTGGAGACCAGCGGCCCGAACAGCGGCACAAGCGCCGACCCCACCTTCGTCAACGTCGGCAATACAAACCAGAGTTCGAAAATCAATACCTACAACATCTCGCCCACCTACACGCACATCATCAGCAACAACTCCGTTTTCAATCTGGGCGCATTTCTCCGCAGGGACAGCTATGGCTACTATCCAAGCGCGAACCCCCTGGCCGACCTGGGCCCGTCCAACCTGCAGACCTCGTCCATCTCCCAGTACCGCACGTTGGCCAATGCGGGGGTCCACGCGGACTACTCGTACGTGAAGGGAATTCACAACCTCAAGATCGGCGCGCAATACGACCAGACTTTTCTCCGCGAGCATGACAGCCTGGGCGTCGTTGACCCGACCTATTCGGTTGCTCTTCCGGATGGCGTTACGGTTAGCACCGCTCCCTGTGTCGATGCAAACGGCAACCTCTTGCCGGGATTCACCAACCCGTCACAGTGCGCCGGAGCGGGCGAAGTGTCCAACGACCCGTCGAATGGCGGAAGCTATTACTCCGTTCTCGCGCCCTATGATCTTACGCGCGGAGGCACAAGCTATCTTTATTTCGGTCATACCGATGTAAAGCTGCTAGGCGTGTACGCTGAAGACGAAATCAAAGCCGGAAACTGGGACTTCAACCTGGGTCTTCGCGAGGATGTTTATAACGGCCTCACGGATGCCAATCAGACGGAGCCTCGGGCCGGGATCGCCTACAATTTCAAACCCTCCGCAACGGTACTGCGTATCTCGTATGCGCGCACACTCGAAACGCCGTTCAACGAGAACCTGGTTCTGTCGAGTAACGGCTGCTCGGATGCAGTGCTGAGTCCGCTTCTGTTGTGCAATCCTGGCGCCACAGGAACCATGCACCCTGGTTATCGCAACGAATTCCACGCCGGTCTTCAGCAGGCGATCGGCAGATATCTGGTGTTCAACGGCGAATACATCTGGAAATACACGCACAACGCTTTCGACTTCAGCGTGCTGGGCAACACGCCCATCACCTTCCCCATCGACTGGCATAATTCGAAGATCCCGGGTTATGCGATGAATGTGGAGGTTCCGACCATCCGTGGGTTCAGCGCGTATTTCGTCACCTCTTCGGTGGCGGCGCGCTTCTTCCCGCCGCAAGTGGCAGGAGCAGGAGCGACCAGCGGAGTGGCCGTCGGGACGCAATACCCCTTCCGCATCGACCATGACGAAAAATTTAACGAGACCACCCACCTCCAATACACCCTTCATGGCAACAGCTTTACAAACGGGATCTGGGGTGGCTTCAACTGGCGCTACGACAGCGGACTGGTTGCCGGATCGGTGCCGTGCTACAACGTGATCGATCCCAACAGCATATGCGCGGGCACCTCAATCACTTTGCCGGGCAACATACCGGGAGTTGACTTGAGTGGCCTCACGAACGATCAGGAATTCGAAGCCGGCATTACCTGCGATGGAGTAGCGGCCACGCTCACAGCCGGTTTCACAAGTTGCGACGCCGCTGGCTACACCTCCAAACTGGTATCAATTCCCGGTCCGAACAAGGAGGACGACGACCACAACCCGCAGCGCATCGCGCCGCGCAGTCTTTTCGATGTGTCTCTCGGGAAAAGCAACATCTTCCACAGAGAGCACTTCAAGACCGACCTCGACCTGACGGCGATCAACGTGACCAATAAGTACGCGCTCTACAACTTCCTATCGACGTTCAGCGGCACGCACTACGTGACGCCGCGGGCGATGACGGCGAAGCTGACGTTTAACTTTTAAGCTGAATAGAAATCGGCGATCGAAACACGGAACGGGCAGGCAGACAAAGCCTGCCCGCTTTTTTTTCCTTGTGCGACTATGAGATGCCGTCCACCGCCTTCAAATACGCCTGAAGGATCTCATCCCCAAAGCAGGCGAAGATCACTTTCTGGATGGCGTCACTCGAGATGACCTCGGCTACGGTTTCAGCGACTGCGATCTTCACCGCCCGCTCCACAGGAAACCGGTACACGCCACAGCTGATGGCCGGAAGCGCGAGAGACCGGATGCCGTTTTCCCGCGCAATTCTGAAGACCGACTGGTAGCACCTCTTGAGCAACTCCGGCTCGCCGCGTTCGCCGCCTGTCCACACCGGCCCGACTGTGTGAATCACGAACTTTGCCGGCAGCTGGTAGCCCTTGGTCAGCCTGGCTTCGCCCGTCGGGCAACCGCCGATCTGGTAACACTCGTCGAAGAGCTCCGGTCCCGCCGCTCGGTGAATTGCCCCGTCGACGCCGCCGCCGCCGAGCAACGATTCATTGGCCGCATTGACGATTGCGTCCACCGCCAGCGTCGTGATGTCGGTTTTTACTACCTCGATTTTGCTGGTCATTGAAGTTCATCCCAGTGAGCATCGTATCTCCGCCCGCATCACGCCGTCACGATCCGTCGCAAGCCGCTCATTCCGAAATCGTTAACTTGGCCCTCTCCATCGGTTGCATCCACGATGGCCGGTTGCGAGGATGCGTCCCCCAGGGGCTGAAGCCCAAATTCTACCCGCGGGCGGCGGCACGGCTGAAGCCGTGGCCTTTCAAAACTTCGCCCGCGCAAATAGTTTTATTCCATCGACCGGTAATTCGACTGAATTTTCCTCTTTCATCGAAGCCCGAATCTCTGCCATACTTGAATGTGCCCACCAGGTACGGCCAATCCCAAAAACTTAGTGATGAGGTTGCAGCGATGTCGGCAAAGTATGTCTTTGTGACGGGTGGAGTTGTGTCCAGTTTAGGCAAAGGGCTGGCAGCGGCGTCGATCGGTTGCCTCCTGGAGAGCCGCGGCCTGCGCGTGAACCTGATGAAGTTCGACCCCTACCTCAACGTCGATCCCGGCACCATGTCGCCCTTCCAGCACGGCGAAGTCTTCGTTACCGACGACGGCGCGGAGACCGATCTCGACCTTGGCCACTACGAGCGTTTCACGCATGCGCCGCTCTCGCGCGACAACAACTACACGACCGGGCGCATCTACGAGCAGATCATTTTGAAGGAGCGGCGCGGCGACTACCTGGGCAAAACCGTTCAGGTCATTCCCCACGTGACCAACGAAATCAAGAACGCCATGCGCAAGGTGGCGTCGAACGGCGCCGATGTGACGATTGTCGAAATCGGCGGCACCGTCGGCGACATTGAATCGCTGCCGTTCCTCGAAGCCATCCGCCAGATGCGCCAGGAACTGGGCCGCGAAAACACGGTCTTTGTTCACGTGACGCTGGTTCCGTGGATCGCCGCCGCGCAGGAGCTCAAGACCAAGCCCACGCAGCACTCCGTCAAGGAGCTGCTCTCGATCGGCATCCAGGCCGACATTCTTCTCTGCCGCTCCGACCGCGCGCTCAGCCGCGATATCAAGCAGAAGATCGCCGCCTTCTGCAACGTTGAAGAAAAGGCCGTGATCGGCGCCAAGACGGTGCCTTTCATCTACGAAGTGCCGATCGGGTTTGCCGAAGAGGGCGTCGATGCGCTGGTTCTCAAGTATCTGCACAAGGATGCACCCGACGCCGACATCACGCTTTGGCGGGAACTGGTCGATCGCTGCTATCACCCCAAGGATGAGGTTTCCATCGCCATTGTCGGCAAATACGTGGAATACGAAGACAGCTACAAATCGCTCAAGGAAGCGCTGACGCACGGGGCGATTGCGGAAAACTTAAAACTGAAGATTCACTGGATTGAGGCCGAGGGTCTGGAGTCGTCGGGCCCGGATGACCGCAGCTACGAAGCGCAGCTCGATGGCTACGACGGCATTCTTGTTCCCGGCGGGTTCGGCAAGCGCGGCATCGACGGCATGCTGAACGCGATCCGCTACGCGCGCGAGAAGAACGTGCCCTACTTTGGAATTTGTTTGGGCATGCAGACCGCGTGCATTGAATTTGCGCGCAATGTTTGCGGCCTGAAGGATGCCAACTCCAGCGAATTCGACCCGGCCACGGAGCACCGCATCATTTACAAGTTGCGCGAACTGCTCGGCGTGGAAGAGATGGGCGGGACGATGCGCCTGGGTGCGTGGACCTGCATTCTGCAAGAGGATTCGCTTGCGAGCCGCGCCTATGGCGGCCAGAAGGAGATCAGCGAGCGCCACCGTCACCGTTACGAGTTTAACCGCGAGTATGAGGCGCTGCTCACCGGCGCCGGGCTGCGCATTTCGGGCTCGACACCTGACCAAACCTACGTCGAGATCGTCGAGATCCCCGGCCACCCCTACTTCCTCGGCTGCCAGTTCCATCCCGAGTTCAAATCGAAGCCCCTTGAGCCGCACCCGCTGTTCCACGAGTTCATCGTTGCCAGCTACAGGCACCGCTTGCAGCGGTCGCAGATTGAGTCGGTCGCGAGCCAGGTGGTGCAGTAGCATTCCGTCGCGGTTCGAAAATGGCAGCTCATGTTTGACGACTTAGAAACCGCCAAGGAAAAGACCGAAGGCGCGCAGGACGCAGCAGACGACGAGAAGCAGACTTCATCCACGCTTTATCGTTGGGCTCACTTTCCGGCGATGCTTGTTTTCGGCATCCTCATTGTCCTGCTTCACGGCCATTCCTGGAGCTGGCAAGTCGCAATCGGTGGGGCATATACCGTATACGTGTTCTTCTTTGCGTTCGGAACCGTTTTGCGGGACGCGGACGATTTTCTCGGTGATCCCAAGGTCCTCAAGTGTGCCGCCAGACTGCTGATCCCGCATCTTCTGATCATGGTGCCGGTTGTGGCGGGAGTGACCTTATGGTTCCACTTCAGGCCGATGCTGCCTTCCTGGATGACGCAAGAAGGGCGCAAGGGTTCACCCTGGGACTATTTGGGCTGGCTGGCGCTAGCACTTGCAGGCATCGCGCAAGGCTTCTGGATGGCGGGCAAGATCAAGCGCTGGTTCAAAGAATCTGAGAATTGAAACGGTCCGATATATCCCGAGCGACGCGCCAGCCACACGTTGGCCTCACGGAAACCCGATAAGCTCGTCATTGGTCTCTTGATCGATCTCTGACCCGCCGATTTCGGGGTTCGATGCCTGAGGCGACTCCAGCCCCACGCGGCCCCTCTTCCTGGCCCGCATCACCGTCTCTAACCCTTCGAGGACCAGCTCTCGCAAGGTCGTGCCGCGCTCAGCGGCCAGCACTTTTACGGAGCGATAGACTTCATCCGGAATGTCCACCGTGGTGCGCATAAATACATATTAGCATATTTATATATTTATGCATCCGATCGGTCATTTCTGTTCAGTAGCGGATGAACGCCTCTCTCCTAGTGCGACCCCATTAATGTTGGCCGCCGGATCGCTCGCTTTTCTCGAAACATTCTTACCCCATCTATCCCGCCCTCAAACGAATTCCCCGGCAGTTTCGTCTACTAGCAACGGAGTGCCAGGGCAGGAGCAGTTTGGCGCGAGAACTCGATGAAGAATAGTGCCTTCCACAGCTCCGCGGAACGCGCCTTTTCTTTGCTGCGCGCATCTCATGGACCAGTCCGGTACGAGGGCAAAAAAACTACCCTCCGGGTTATTGACAATGATTTCGTGCCGGGCCTATCGTGTCTAAGTTTTGGGCATAAGAATTGAAAGGATGGCAATCAAGATGGTCGCCTATTTCCAGCTTCAGCCCGCTGAAGCGGAGTTGCAAGACCTGGCAGAGCAGTACTGGCAAACCGCCGGCGAGAAGGAGCATGAGCTTGAAAAGGCTGCCTTCGAGGCCGGGGAAGCCATTCGCAACGGAGATTATTCGCTCGCCAATCTGGAACCAATTGTGCGCTGGAAGTCGGAGCGCGCTGTGCAGGTCCTGATCTGCAACAGCAACGAAAAGATCCGGCAGGTTCTGGCTGTGGCCGCCGCGCCGGATTCGTCCACTGAAGCCGCCGTGAAGGCCCTGCTTGAACTGCATGGCGTGGATATCGCCGTGGCTTCGGCCGTTCTGGCCGCGATCTTCCCGGAGCGCTACACGGTGCTGGACTATCGCACACTCGAGGCCCTCGGCCACGCACGGCACGATGTTCGCTTCTACGAGGAGTATCTCGACTTTTGCAAGCGCCTCGCCGAGAGCAATGTCGTCAAGCCGATTAACGAGCTTCCCGCCCCCACGCCATTGCGCACGCTCGATCGCGCCTTGTGGGAGTGGTCGCGCATCCACACCGGGTAGCCGGGCTCGCCGGGCTCCGAACAACAGCCACGCGCTCCAGCTTTGTTCTGTACCTGAGGGAGGAGCGCGCTGCGCCTTGCGACGGTTAACTGCCGGGGCGCACTCCGTCGGACCCCGCCTGCCGTCCGTCGTCCCTGTACAATCTCCCTCGTGAGCAGTTCGTTCGAAATCGGGCCGGTGCGAGTGGGTTCGGGCCAGCTCTTCCTGATCGCCGGTCCCTGCGTCATTGAGTCCGAGGCTCACGCTCGGTCCATCGCCGAAGCGGTGCAGCGCATTGCCGGCGATCTCGGCATTGGTTTCATTTTCAAAGCCAGCTACGACAAAGCGAATCGTACCAGCGTCAAGAGTTTTCGCGGTCCCGGCCTTCAAGAAGGCGCGCGCATCCTTGGGCGCATCGCCAAAGACCTGGGCGTTCCCGTCCTGACCGATGTTCACGAGCCGGCACATTGCGAAGTTGCCGCCGAGGCCGCGGACGTGCTCCAGATTCCCGCGTTTTTGTGCCGCCAGACCGACCTGCTTGTCGCCGCCGGCAAAACCGGGCGCGCGGTGAACATCAAGAAAGGCCAGTTCGTCGCGCCCTGGGACATGACTCATGGCGTCGAAAAGGTCCGCTCGACGGGCAATGAGCGCGTCTTTCTTACCGAGCGGGGCACAACCTTCGGCTACAACAACCTGGTCGTCGATTTCCGCTCCCTCGCCATCATGCGCCGTCTTGCGCCCGTCGTATTTGACGCGACACACTCCGTGCAGCAGCCTTCGGCGGTCAACGGCATCAGCGGCGGGCAGCCTGAATACATTCCGCTGCTGGCGCGTGCCGCAGTCGCCGCGGGCATCGATGGCCTGTTCGTTGAAGTCCACGATGACCCGGCCAACGCCAAATCCGACGGCGCGAATGCCCTTGATCTGATGCTCCTCAAGCCGCTACTCCAGTCGCTGCAAGCGATCCAGGCCGCCGCCCCGCGCTAACCTTTCACGGCCGTCCGCACCCCACCGTCCCCGTTGCCGTCTTCCCATCGAGCACAAAGCATGAGACGCCCTGAATATCGGTCCGAAAGGTCCGCACATGCGCGTCCTGCAACTCCTTCAGCACCTCCTCGCGCGGATGCCCGTACCGGTTGCGCAATCCGCAACTGATTACAGCCCACTGCGGCGCCACGCGGGCAAAAAACTCCGGCCTTGTGGATGTGATGCTGCCATGATGCCCCACTTTGAGCAGCGTGCTTGCGAGCCCCGGCTCAGCCAGCATTGCCTGCTCGATGGGCGCCTCGGCGTCGCCCTCCAGCATCACGGATGTCGCACCGTAGGCCACGTGCAGCACCAGCGAATCGTTGTTCGTTGGCTCCGATCCCGGGACGTAGTCGCGAAACGGCGCCAGCACGTTCACTTGCGTGCTGCCAAACGCGAACGCATCTCCGGCGCGAAAGCTCTTGATCCGCACGTGCAGCGCCGCAGCCTCATCGAGCAGCGCGTTATATGCTCCGAACCGCGGATTGTTGCCCACCCAAAGCTCATCGGGATGGAAGTTGCGCAGCACGGCGAACAATCCACTGATGTGATCGGAGTGGGCATGACTCAGCGCCACCGCGTCCAGGTGCCGGATGCCGCGCGCCCAAAGCGCCGGCGACACGACTTCCTCGCCGATATCGAAATCCTGCGGAGCCTGTCGCGGGCCGCCGCCGAATCCCCCTCCATCCACCAGAAGGGTCTTTCCTTCGGGCGTGATGATCAGCAGCGAGTCGCCCTGCCCAACGTCGATCGCCTCCATCAGCAGTGCGCCCTTCGGCCGTTCCACCGGACGGGGCACCACTGCCGCCAGTGCGGCCATCGCCAGAGCGACCCAGGTCGTGAGCCGCAACCGGCGTGACCCGCGCGCCCAACTCTCGTGCCCCAGGCTCGCGTGCGCCAGCACAATCGCCGCACCGAGCAACACGTAAAACGCGGCCGACTGCCAGGGCAGGGGGCTGGGAATCCGGAAATCTCCCAAAGCCATGGAGCCGAACAGATGCACGAGCCCGACTCCGATGTGCATGACGAGCGCAACCACGATTGCCGGAACCACTGCCGCTGACGGCCACACCACCAGCAACAGCAGGGTCAGCAGCGCCGCCGGCATCAGCACCACCACAAGAGGCAAAATCAGCAGATTCACCGGGAGCGCGAAGATCGTGATGCGATGAAAGTAAACCGCCATCGGCAACGTCATCGCTAGTTCCACCACGCACGAAACGACGATCAGCTCGGCAACGCGGATGGCAAACCTGACGCAACCCGGAAAAATGCGCCACGCGATCGTGCCATTCGCGGCGCGTTCCATTCGTTCCGCCACGATTCGCATCATCAAGCGGAACTCTGCCAACCGCGGCGCGAGCTTGATGTCGACAGCCACCAACCGCAGATCGCGCATCGCAGCCGCATAAGGATGAATGGTTCCTTGGAGCAATGGCGCCGCCACTCCGGCAATCGCAAGGACAGCCAGCAACGTCATCTGCAGGCTGGAGTCGAAAAGGCTCCGCGGGTTTACGACCAGCAGGCACAGCGCGGCGAATCCAATTGTGTTCAGCGCGTTTCGCTCGCGGTAAACGAGCCGGCCGAGCAAATAGAGCGTGACCATCCACAGTGACCGCTGCACTGGCGTAGCGAACCCCGTGAACAGCGCGTAGGCGAAAGACGCCACGATCGTCAGCATCGTTGCCGGCACGCGCGGCATGCGCAGCCGCCGCGCAATCCAGAAGATGCATGCCGCCACGATGGCCAGATGAAACCCTGAAACCACCAGCATGTGGAAGGAGCCCGTCCGCTCAAAGCCCACGCGTAGCGCATGAGTCAGATAGGTGCGATCACCGGCCACCATCGCAGCCAGCATCGCGGCATCATCCTCGCTCAGGCGCAACGGCGCGGGCAGATTCTGTATGGCCGCAGGCAGCGCCAGCAGCCGAGTTGTGGACGCGTGCTGCCACCCGCTCACCCGGCACGACAAGAACGCGCCGGGTGACGGGCCCAGCCGGTCTACGCGGTCAATCGCAACCGACGCTGTCGAGGTGATTCCCTGGTCCAGGAGATAATCAGCGCGGCTCCAGACGCCTGGATCGTGGTAGATCTCCGGGCGCAGCAACCGGACGACGGCCCGCACCCGCTCTCCGCAACGGAATGCCTGCGCCGCACCATCCGCGCCAACCGGCGTGCCCGTCGCGGCGGCCCAGCCCTCCCCGGCGGGCCAGCGCACGGTGAGCCGCACGCCGCCTGCGACCGGTTCCTGCGCATCACTCTGGTCAGTCACTACTTCAACCGTCGCCACGCGTACATCGATCCGCTGCGAGGGTGCCGTTGTCTGCGCCTCGTCGACATTCTGCTCCAGCTCGGTGCGAACGGGCCCCGCGTTGATGACCGTGCCTTCAACCGTTCGCGTTAAACCGTCTGAAAGCGCGGCGAGCTCAGGAGCAGGCGCTGGCTGGGGTTGCATCTCCCCGCACCACGCGCCGAGCAGCAGCCACAAAACCGCCAGCGGCAAGCCAACGATCCGCTGCGCGCGAAGGGCCGCCACGCCGCACGCCGCAGCAACCAACACCAGCGCCAGCAGGACCAGCGGAGGCGACAGCCATACCCGGCTCGTGACGGCAATTCCCGCCGCGAACAGCCACGCCGCATGAAACAACGGCACGGTAGTCAAGCCATGCGAGCGCTGCGCAGGGTTGGGTGGATCGTCTTGCATGGGGCCCAAAGTTGAAAAGTGAATTTGGCATCAAGCCTAGCAGGAATCGGGATTCCCGGCACGCATCCGCGCGCGGATGCCCATCACCGGCGTAACCGCACCACTGTCTCCAGGTGAAATGTCTGCGGAAACAGATCGGCGAGCGTCAGGCGCTCGATTTGATAGCCCGCGCCGAGAAGCACGCGCAGGTCGCGTGCCAGCGTCGCCGGATCGCAAGATACATAGACCACTTCCGGCGCGGCAACTTGACCCAATAGCTCCGTCGTCTCCGGGCCCAGGCCCGTGCGCGGCGGATCGACGACAATCACATCCGGGCGCTCGGCCTTCGTCGCTCCACGCAGAAACTCGAGCGTGGTCGCATTGAGCGCGGTTGCATTCGTCCCTCGCAAATTCTCCGTGAGAGCCTGCGATCGCCGCCGGCGCCGACTCGACCGCAATTACGCGCTCAAACCGCTGGGTCAGCTTCCGCGCAAACAAACCGACGCCGGCGAACAAATCCCACGCTTGCCCGCCGTGGTGGGCCAGCTCGCCGCGCAGTCCCTCTGTCACGCATTCCACAAGCGCGTCTACCAGCCAGCGGTTGACTTGAAAGAACGCGCCGTGATCCACGCGATAATCGAATGCAGCCGCACGGTAAGCGATGGATTCGGCGCCCCGCCGCGCGATAGTCTTTGACTGGCCCTGGTGAACTTCGACAAGTTCCACGCCGCGAAGTGAAGGAATCCTCGGCATCAGCGCATCGAAATAGTCCGTGAGCGGAATGCGCGCCGGACCATCCGTGAAGACGCTGGCCAGCATGGAAGTTTCAGCCGCGTTCGAAAAGAGCGAGAGTTCAGCGGGCCGGCTGGGCACAGCGAACAGCCGGAACAGCTCCGCTGCGCTGAACGCGGCCTCGACCAGAATCGGCGCGGCGATCGGGCACTCGTCAATCGCAACCACCGCATGCGACCGGCGCCCGCGATATCCGGGCCGGCCCTCCGCATCGAACGCCAGCCGGATCCGGTTCCGGTACGCCCACGGCTCGGCCGCCAGCACAACTATTTCATCCGGCGCGCGCACGCCGCCGCGCTCCAGCGTCTCGCGAAGGATTGCCTGCTTCGTCTTGACTTGCGCGCCATATTCCGCGTGCTGGTACTGACAGCCGCCGCATGCTCCGAAATGTTTGCACCCGGGCGCAACCCGCTCCGGAGCAGCCACGACAATCTCCTCCAGTTCAGCCGTCGCGTACCCGCGTTTCTCCTCGACGATGCGCACTCGCGCCTGTTCTCCGGGCAGCGTGAGCGGTACAAACACCGCTTTGCCTTCAACGCGTGCCAAAGATGCCCCGCCATAAATCGGCTTTTCAATTTCGACGAGCTGCGGATGCGCAGAGCCGTCGGGGATTCTTCTCGGCGCAGCCGCCCCACGCCGCGCGAATGCTCGCGATCGCTTCTTCATTGCTGGCTCATATAAAACAGGCTCAAGCGCGGCAGGTTGTAATGCACCAGCAATTGTTTCCTTTCGAACTGCTGCTCCACTTGCCGCAACTGCACAACCCCCATGCGGCTGCGATAGGGCGCAAGCTCCAGCGCCGCGTGCTCCTTCAACCCGACAAGCAAACCCTCCGGCGCCGCAGCCCTGAGCGCCGCATAGAGTTTCTCTTCGAGCACCGTCAGCGATCGCTCCAGTGACTCAAGATTGATTTCGGCCGCTTTCTCGCCGCCGCCCCGAACCTCCGCGGCCAGTTCTCTTAGCCGCGCCGCCGTCGCGCGGCAAGCCTCCTCAGCCACTGTCGCGCGATCCAGCGCCTCGGCCGCCGCCGATAAATGCGCGGCCACGCGCTCATGCTCGAATCCGGAATCCGCCGCTGCAGCCGCAGTCGCCACGGCAGCCGATCCTGTCGCAGCTTCACTCATCTCCATGGCCGCCTGCATCACCGCCTGCGCGCACCACGCCAGCCCGTTCACTCGCTGCATGCGGGCGCGTTTTTGCCGCGCCTCGTACTTATCGAATGCCGCATCGATTCCGCGCAACACCGCCTCCAGCGGGATTCCCGCTTCGCGCCACATCTCGATCAGCGACCAGTCGAGAGTCGAAAGCAGCAGAATCGTTCCCCGCCTCTGCTGGAAGCGCTCCTCGATCTCGGTAAAATAGTTGAAGTAGTTGCGCACAGTTTCATCTTAAATTCGGCGAGCGGAGAAGAACGATGGCAACCGTTGGATTTGTGGGGCTCGGCATCATGGGCCGGCCCATGCTCAGGAACCTTCTCAAGGCCGGCCACACCGTCATCGCGTTCGGCCGCACCCCTGCCAAGCTCGATTCCGCCGTCGCCGATGGCGCTCAGCGGGGTGCATCGAACGCCGATGTCGGTGCACGCTCCCAGATCGTCATCACCATGCTCCCCGACGGCCCTGAAGTTGAAGAAGTTGTGCTCGGCGCCGACGGAATCCTCTCCGGCGCAAAGCCCGGCGCGCTCATCATCGACATGAGTTCCATCAGCCCGCTCGTCTCGCAGAAAATCGCTGCAGCCTGCGCGGCCAAGGGGGTCGATTTTATCGATGCGCCGGTTTCGGGCGGCGAGCCCAAGGCCGTCGACGGCACGCTGGCCATCATGGCCGGCGGCGAGCCAGAAGCGTTCGCCAAAGCCCAACCGATTCTCAGGTGCCTCGGCTCAACTGTCACGCTCACGGGTCCGGTCGGCGCCGGGAACACCACCAAGCTCGCCAATCAAATCATGGTCGCGTGCAATATTGCGGCGATGGGAGAGGCGCTGACGTTGGCCGCGCGGTGTGGGCTGGATCCTGAAGTGGTGGTGAACGCGGTCAAGGCGGGGCTCGCCGGTAGCGCGGTTCTGAATGCAAAGGGACCGATGCTGATCGCGCGGAACTTCAAGCCGGGCTTCCGGATCAGCCTTCACCAGAAAGATTTGCGCAACGCACTGCAGACAGCCGAGGCCAACCATGTTTGCCTGCCGCTCACAGCGCAGGTGCAGCAAATGCTTTCTTCGCTCATTGCCGATGGCAAAGGTGATCTGGATCACTCCGCGATCGCGACGTATGTTGAGGAAGCGTCGCACGTCGAAGTCAAGGCGCCGGATTAACGAAGTCCCACCTTTTTCAAGCTTCGAGTTCGCACGGCTCTAAGTCCTTAGTGCCGGTCGCATCAATCGTCGAGGCGATGAAGAAACTTCTCTCAGGGGCTAAAGCCCCAATGTTTATGCGGCTGTCACTGCAGGACTAAAGTCGTGCCCCTTCAAAGCCGGATTCATGCAACCAGTTCTAGTCCACATATCCCTCGTCTATCCCGAGTCCGCCGCCGCCTGGGGTCTCAATCCGCAGCACGTCACCTTTCTTGAACGGGCGGCTGCATTTCCCCGGCAGCTCAATCACTTCGCCGCTGCCGGGCTCTTTCACACTTGCGCGGTCCGGCGCTCCATCCTCGCTGCCTTCTAATCCGTACGGCCGGAACTTTCTTCGATCTGCCAGCAACGTCACCTCCGCATCGGCCAGCAACTCCACTTCGCGGACCAATCCATCCCCGCCGCGAAACTTTCCTTCGCCGCCGGAGCCGTAGCGATATCCGTACCGCCGCACGCGAAACGGATACGCATATTCGAGCGCCTCAATAGGCGTGTTGAGCGAGTTGGTCATGTGCGTATGCACGCCGCTGATCCCATCGATCCCCGGCCGAGCGCCCATTCCTCCCGCCGCCGTTTCGTAGTACGCAAACGCTTCGCCGGTTCGCGGATCAACGCCGCCGATCGTCACGTTGCTCATGGTTCCCGCGCTGGCCGCTGGAACTCGGTCCGGCACGGCCTTTGCCAGCGCGCGCATCAGCACATCCACAATGCGCTGCGACGTTTCCACGTTCCCGCCGGCAACAGCGGCAGGCGGCCGCGCGTTCACAATCGATCCCTCCGGCGCGTGCAGTGTCAGTGCGCGCAGAATTCCTTCTGTCGCGGGCGCATCCTCCGGCAGCAAGCACCGCAACACATAAAAGCACGCCGAAAGCGTGATCGCGCGAACCGCATTGACCGCACCCGCAACCTGCGCCGACGATCCGGCAAAATCTACGTCGATCGCGCCTGCTTCGGGATGAATCCTGAGCTGCACCGCAATCCGGATGGGCTCATCCGCCACGCCGTCGTCGTCAAGCCAGTCATCTGCGTCGAAAATGCCTGCGGGCATTTTCGCGAGCTCCGCCCGCACCAGCCGCTCCGAGTAATCGAGCAGTTCCTCGCTCCAGGCCGCAAGCATTTCCATGCCGTACTTGGCCGCCAGATCCAGCGTGCGCTGTTCGCCCACGCGGCACGCGCCTATTTGCGCGTCCAGGTCGCCCTTGCGTTCTTCGGGCGTGCGCACGCTGCGCAAAATCCAATCGAGCACGTCACGATCGACCACTCCGCCGCGCACAATGCGCACCGGAGAAATGCGAATGCCTTCGTCGTCAATCGTCGTCGCCGGGCCCATTGAGCCAGCGAACTTTCCGCCGACGTCCGCATGATGCGCGCGATTCGCGACGTAAAACACCGGCGCGATTCCGCCCTCAAGAAACACCGGCAGCACCATCGTGATGTCAGGCAAATGTGTCCCGCCAGCGTAGGGATCATTCAGGATCGCAATGTCTCCGGGCGCAAATTCGATGGCCGCAATCGCGGTCTGCACGCTCATCGGCATCGAGCCCAAATGCACCGGCATGTGGTCGCCCATGGCGATTGCGCGCCCCAGACTATCAAATACCGCGCACGAGTAATCGCGCCGCTCCTTGATGTTGGGCGAGAGGGCGGTCCGACGCAGCGCCGCTCCCATCTCCTCGGCAATGGAGTGAACTGCAGACTGAAAGATCGCGAGCTCCACAGGGTCGGCGGCTTGGGTCTTCATGTGCGTGCCTCCTCGCCAATGTCGATCACCAGGTTGCTCAGTCCGTCGACCCGCGCAACGCATCCGGGCGGCAGCAGTGTGGCCGCGGTGTACTCGGTGATCATCGCAGGCCCCGCGATCGCGTCGCCAGTCGTGAGCAGGTCTCGTCTGTAAACCTGCGTCGCCCTCCATCCGCCTTCAAACCAAATGTCGCGCTCGGCAGAAATCGCTGCGCTGCCATCGCCCGCGACGAGTGCCAGCCGTTCCGGTTCATATGGCTCGCTCGCCGCAATCATCCGCACGCGCAGGTTGACAATTTCGATTGGCCGCGTGGCATCCGCAAATCCGTACCGCTGGCGATGAAGTTCATGGAACGCCGCCATTGATCGCTCAGGCACCGGCGGATCGTAGCGAACATTGAGCTCGTATCCCTGACCCCGGTAACGCAGATCGATGCTCCGCTCGACGACACCCGTTAGACCTTCCGCCGCAAACTCCGACGCGCCCTGCTTCTCAAGCTCGCGGAAAATCTCGCCAATCCTTTCTAGCGCTTCGCCGGGCAGCATCACGGTCCGCGAAAAGTCCCGCACAGTATCCGCCAGCAGAATCCCCACGGCCGAAAGCGCGCCCGGCATTGCCGGAACCAGTACGCGCGGAATGCGCAACGCCCGCGCGAGCGAGCACGCGTGCAACGGCCCACCACCGCCAAAGGCAACCAGCGTAAAGTCGCGTGGATCGTGGCCGCGTTCCACCGAAATCACGCGGATCGCCTTTTCCATTTGCGTTTCAACCACGCGCACAATCCCCGCCGCGAAATCTTCGACCGAATCGAGCGCGCCCATTTGCTCGCGCATCATGCGCCGTGCGCGCTCACCGTCCAAGTGCACGCCGCCGCCGAGAAAGCTCTCCACATCCAATCGCCCCAGCACAAAGTTTGCGTCGGTCACTGTCGCCCGCTCGCCGCGCCCAAAGCAAATCGGCCCTGGATCGGCGCCGGCCGACTCCGGGCCCACGCGCAGCATGCCTCCAGCGTCATATTTCGCAATTGACCCGCCGCCGGCGCCTGCGGTGTGGATGTCCAGCATCGGCACGCCAATCGGCACTCCGGCGACTATGGACTCGCGCGTGCGCTCAGCGCCGGCCGCCGCTTTGGCTACAAAAACATCGGTCGACGTTCCACCCATATCGAACCCGATGATCTTGTCGAAACCCGCACCTTTTGCCACGTGGCATGCACCCACCACTCCGCCTGCGGGCCCGCTCAACACGGTGCGCACCGGCTCCTCCGCAGCCACGCGCGCGGCAATGATTCCTCCCGAGGACTGCATCACGTCAACGCGGCCGCTCTTGTGCTCGGCGGCAACTCGCTCTTCAAGCGCGGTCAAGTAACGCGCCATTCGTGGAGCGAGATAAGCATTCACTACTGTCGTGGACGCGCGCTCGTACTCGCGAAACTCGGGCAGGATTCGGTGCGACGCGGAAACCGGAACTCCCAGCTCGCGCAAAGCCGCTTCCACGCGCCGTTCAGTTTTTGGATTCGCAAACGAAAACAGAAGACTGATTGCGACGGCCTGAGCACCGCTTGCCCGCAAGGCCTCTACAAGTCGCGCAAGATCGCCGTCGTCCGGCTCGCGCAGAATCTCGCCTTCCGCGCTCACACGCTCCGCCACGCCGAATCGCAGTTCTCGCGGGACAAGACAAACCGGGATCGGTGCGAACCAGTCGTAGAGCCGCGCACGGGCCTGCCTGCCAATAGCAATCGTGTCTTCAAAACCCGCTGTCGTCACAAACGCGACGCGCGCGCCGGTCCGCTCCAGCATCGTGTTGGTGCCGACGGTCGTGCCGTGGCGCACTTCAACATTCGCCCCGCCACCAAGCTGCCGCACGCCTTCGAGCACCGCGCGTGAGGGATCCGCCGGCGTGGAGAAAATCTTCTTCACGCGCAGCTTTCCGTCCTCGAGACAAACGCAGTCGGTAAATGTGCCGCCGGTGTCGATCGCAATGCGCAAGTCCGCCCGCTCCTCTTATGTGGAGTCGCTAAGTCCGCTTCAGTTGTGAGATGAGTTTAAATGCCTGCTACGACAGGAACTCCGCAATCGCCACGGCCACTGCGTTTTGCTCGTCCTCGTGCAACTCCGGAAAAATAGGCAGCGCCAGCACCTCGCGTGAGGCGCGCTCCGCTTCGGGGAAATCGCCTTCGCGGTACCCCAGCGGTTTCAGCGCTTCCTGAAGGTGCAGCGGGATCGGATAGTAGATCTCCGACCCGATGCCGCGCGCCGTCAGGAATTCCCGCAGCGCATCGCGCCGCGCCACGCGAATCACGTATTGATGCCACACGTGTTTCGCTCCCGGCGTTTCATGCGGCAGCACCAACCCATTCACCGGGTACGGCCCATTCTCGACAAGCCCAGCCCTCTCAAATAGCCTGCCATACCGCGCTGCCAACTCGCGCCGTGTCTCATTCCACACATCGATGTGTTTCAGCTTTATGTTCAGCACCGCGCCCTGGAAACCGTCCATGCGCGCGTTCCAGCCGAGCTCATCGTGGTGGTAGCGCCGCCGCATTCCCTGGTTGCGCAGCATTTTTACGCGCTCGGCCACATCATCGCGATTGGTCGTAACCATTCCCGCGTCGCCCGCCGCACTTAAGTTCTTTGTGGGATAAAAACTGAACGCGGCGGCATCGCCGAGCGCGCCGGTCTTGATGCCCCTCCGCTCCGCGCCCCAAGCCTGCGCGGCGTCTTCGATGATCATCAGCCCGCGCTCGCGGCCAAGCTTCGAAAAGGCCGTTGCGTCGGCACAAAGTCCGTACAGATGCACCGGCAGGATCGCCTTCACGCCGTTTCCGCGCTTTCCACTCAGAACAGCTTCAACCGCTGCCGACGATAGATTGAATGTCGCGGGATCAATGTCCGCCAACACCGGCGTGGCGCCCGCCCGCAGAATCGCGCTCACTGAAGCGAAGAAGCTGAACGGCGTGGTTATTACCTTGTCGCCGGCTCCGATCCCGGCCCCCGCCAGCGCCAGCCATAGCGCGTCTGTGCCCGACGAGCAGCCGAGCGCGTGCTTCACTCCCAACTGCGCCGCAGCCGCATGCTCAAACCGCGCCACGTGTTCGCCGAGGATGAACTGCTGTGTCTCCAGCACCTGCTCCAGCGCTTCCAGCAACTCGGCTTTAAGCGGCTGGTACTGGCGCTTCAGGTCCAGCATTGGAACCGGTGTACGCGGGCTACCGCCGATCTTTGTCCCGGCTCCTTCGGGGATGGCACTCTTTTGCATGCCGCCTTCTTTCTCATAGGAATGCTATCAGCCACGGAATCGGCATGGTCCCAGCCTGGGAAACGCGTCCTTTCCGCAGGAAATGCCGGCTTGGATGCGGGTCTGTCCGTCTTTTCTGTACCTTCGCCTATTCGGCTGCAAACACACAGGTTCGCCCTGCGAACACGCCTTCCAGCATGACGAAAAAGCCGAATCCCACCCGAAGATATCCCTCCCGCGGAGTTGAAATAGACTTGAAATCTCTATAAAGTTGACCCATTGCGGGGTTTGCCGGTTCCGGGCGTTCCGGAGCGGTCCCCGCGTACCTGTATCGCGAAGCAAGAAACAGCACTACACAACTTCACAAGAAAGTAGGAGATCGGCACATGGAGAACAAGCCGGCACAAAATATTCAGGACACCTTTCTGAACACCGTTCGGAAGGACAAATCCCCAATTACGATTTATCTGGTCAGCGGCGTCAAGCTGACAGGGAAGATCAGGTCGTTTGACAAATACTCCGTGCTCCTGGAAAACAACAGCCAGGAACAGTTGATTTTCAAACACGCGATCTCAACCGTGGTGAGCAACCGGAGCGTAATGCATAGCGAGCATCGGCCGGCTGCTGTATCAGGGGGCATTGGTCCGTCGGCGGTACCGGCGCCCGTGCAATCCATATCCCAGGCGACCGCTGAACAGCGTTAGAGCGGGAGCGTCTCTGATTGGTTCGCGGGGCGTATAGATCGGGCACCGTTCGCGGCCGGTCGCAAACCTCAGCGGCAGATCCGAGCCGTAGGGGTGGCGAGCCCGAGCGTGCGGTCCTCGTCGCTGTGGATCTCGATCCCCGTTCGCCAACCAGTCGCGCTCGACGCAAAGGCCTGGCGACACCGGGTGAGCGCTTCGGCGCTGGCCCTACGGGTGGTTCTGCGCCGGAAACACAACTTTCACAAGCTTCTGATGGATTGGGGGCTCTATGGATTTCGCACGGCCCGACTTCTCCCGGCCTCGACGCCCCCGGCCTTGATGCTCAAGAGTCTCTTGCCGAGTTTCGCGAGCTGCTCATGAGCGCCGGCGGCCAGGTGGCTGCTGTGCTTGTTCAGCATCGTCCTCGACCCGATCCCGCCACACTCATCGGTTCCGGCAAAGTGGAAGAGATCGCCGCCGTCGTTGCTTCAACCAATGCCGATCTCGTGGTCTTCGATCACGACCTTTCGCCTACGCAACTGCGCAACCTTGAAGCCGCGTTGCCGTGCAGGGTACTGGATCGCACGCAACTCATTCTGGACATCTTTGCGCGGCATGCGCGGACGCGCGAAGGCCAGCTCCAGGTTGAACTTGCCCAGCTGGAATACATGCTGCCTCGTCTCACGGGCCGCGGCAAAGCCATGTCGCAGCTCGGCGGCGGCATCGGCACGCGCGGTCCCGGCGAAACCAAGCTCGAAACCGATCGCCGAAGCATTCAGCGCCGCATCGATCAGCTCAAGCGCGATCTTGACTCCGTGCGCCGCGTGCGACGCCAGCAACGCCAGCGCCGCGAGGCTGTACCCGTGCCCACCGTGGCACTCGTCGGTTACACCAACGCCGGCAAAAGCACACTCTTCAACGCAATCACCGGCGCGCAGGTGCTTTCATCGGCGCGCATGTTCGCCACGCTCGATCCGAAATTGCGGGCCATTGAGCTGCCCAGCCGCCGGCGCGTTCTGCTGTCGGATACGGTCGGCTTCATCCGCAATCTGCCGCACACGCTCGTGACGAGCTTTCGGGCCACGCTCGAAGAGGTTGAGCAGGCCGAAGTGCTTCTGCACGTTCGCGATGCTTCCTCAACCTACGGCGAAGAGCAGAAGGCGCAGGTCGAAAAGGTCCTCGGCGAGCTTGAGAGTTTGTCGAAGCCGCGGATTGAAGTGCTGAACAAGATTGATTTGTTGCCGGAGGACGAGCGCGCAGCTTTGCTGTCCCACAACTCTCATCCGAAACGTGAAACAACGGCGGTTTCGGCGCTCACCGGCGAAGGCATTCCGGCTCTGCTTGCGGCGATTGACGCTGCGCTGCATTCCGACCCCATTGTCGAAGCTGAGCTGCGCGTTCCGCAGCATGAAGGCGCGGTGATGGCGGCTATTGAGGCCGGCATGATCGTTCATTCACGCGATTACGAAGGGAATCTTGTTCGGCTCAGCGTCAGCGGACCGGCTTCGCTGGTCGGCCGCTTGCGCCGGTTCCGGGCGCGAGAAAGCTGAACGGCACGTTTCCGCGGGAGCCCGCATCGCTCGATCGTGGATCCACCAGACGACTTAGCGCCCGCCGGGCCGTTTGCCGCCGAACCGCGATCCGCCTCGATTTGCTCCACCAGACGGCCGGCCCGATTTTGAAAATCCACCTGGCTTTGAGAATCCGCCCGGTCTCGAAGATCCGCCTGGCCGTGAAAATCCTCCCGCCTTGCCCGGCCGCTTGAAGCCACCGGGCCGCGCGCCGAATGCGGGCTTCGTTCTTCCTGCGTCGGGGCGTCCGGCTCCTTCGCGTCCACCGAATCCCCTGTTGCGTTCGCTACCGAATGCCGATGCGGGCCCGTCTCCGCGCCCGCTCGAAACGTTGCCCCGGTGCTGACCGCTCTGGCCGCGTGCGCCCTGGCCGCGAAATTCGTCACGAGGTTTGAACTCGCCGCGAGGCTTGAAGTCGCCGCGCGGTTTGAACTCACCACGTGGTTTGAATTCGCTGCGGGGCTTGAAGTCGCCACGCGGCTTGAAGTCACCGCGAGGCTTGAACTCGCCACGGGGCTTGAATTCACTACGCGGTTTGAACTCGCTACGCGGTTTGAAGTCACCACGTGGTTTGAATTCACCGCGAGTCTTGAAGTCACCGCGCGGTTTGAACTCGCTACGAGGCTTGGATTCGCTCCGCGACCCGCGGTCGTCGCGTTGGCCTGCAACCCCACCGGGTTTGCCGGAATACCGATCGCTTCTTGGTCTTTCGAACCCTCGGTCCCTTGGTCCCCTGGCCCCTCGGTCCCAGCCTTTGCCGCCGCGATTTCCTGGCGCCCTTCCGGCATCTTTGGGCAGCGAAATGTCCACCCTCAAGCGCTTCGGCTTCATTTTCCCTTCCGCAGTGAGCCGCAGCGCGTTCACCTCGGCCGGTGTCAGCTCGCGCAGTTTTCCCGGTTCCACATCGAGCACAAGCGGCCCGTATCCCACGCGGCGAATCTTCTCAGCAAAGTGCCCGATGGCCGCGAACATCTTTCGCAGTCCGCGATTCCGCCCCTCGGTCAGCACCACCTCGTACCACGGGTTGTCGCCGACTCTAACCTGCCTGATCCGCGCCGGCGACGTTCGCACGCGCTCCGACCCCGCTTCGCCGCGCTCAATCGCCACGCCGCCGCGCAGCCGTTCCAGTTCCTCTTCGGTCGGCTGTCCGGCCACTTTGACGAGGTAAACCTTCTCCACGCCGGATTTGGCCTTCGTGAGCAGGTTCGCCAGCTCGCCGTCGTTGGTCATCAGCAGCAGGCCTTCGCTCAGGTAATCGAGCCGACCGACCGGATACAGGCGCTCATTGGTCTTGGCAAAAAACTCCATCACCGTGGGCCGTCCTTCGGGATCGCTCACCGTGGTTACGTAGCCCTTTGGTTTGTTCAGAACAAAGTACCTGTGCCGCTCGGGGCCCTTGAGCAGCTTTCCGTTCACGCGAATATGGTCGCGCCCCGCGTCGGCTTTGCTTCCTAACTGCGTGACCACCTGGCCATTCACCATCACCTGGCCGGCAACAATCATCTCTTCGGCGTGACGTCGGCTAGCAATTCCCGCCTGCGACAGGATCTTCTGCAGCCGCTCGAGCTTTGCCGGTGGCCGCTCTTTCGCGCCTGTTTCGTCTTCGCCTTCGTCGTCGCCAGCTTCGACGGTCTCTCTTGCCGCCGCCTGTCCGGGTCCGTCTTCGAGCGTTCCATCTACCGCTGAACTTTCCGTCTCCTCACGGTACGCGTCCATTTCCGCTTGCCCCGGCATTTCCACGTGGCCCTGCGACTCCGGTTCGCCAAGGTAGGTCCGCGCCTCACCGCTGATCACGTCCCCGATGGGATCGAGCACCGGCTCGCCGATTCGGACGCTCGACGCATTCGCGGTCTTCGCCTTCCGAGTCTTTGCGCCCGCGGTCTTCGCTGGCGTTTTCGCTTTCGCGGCCGCCTTCGGCTTATCGGCTTTCGTTACCGGCTTAGCCTTTATCGCACTCGCTTTTGGCGCTGGCGTCTTCGCCTTCACAGTGGCCGCCTTTGCCTTCGCGTCCGCACTCTTGCTCGCGACCTCTGGTGTGCTCTTGACCGCCGCTTTAGTGGTCTTCAACGCGGTTTTTGGAGCGTGCTTGGCCGCCGGCGATTTCGCCTTGGATTTCAATTCTTTTTTCATGGAGGAAAGCCTCTGTTTCCGCTTACTCGTTGCCGCCTTTTGCGGCTTCTGGTGTGTTGTCGTTCGTTTCCGGCGGCTCGTCGCTCGCGCCCGCTTCCGTCTCCGCACTCAGATCCGCGGTGAACTCCGCTTCTGTTTCTGCGGCCGGCTCATCTGCGCCTGCCTGCGTCTCTTCTTCGAACTCGCTTGCCGCCATCTTTTCGAACTCTTCCATCGATGGCAGCTCGGTCACATCTTTCAGGCCAAAGCGCAGGAGAAATTCCCGCGTCGTCTTGTAGAGAATCGGGCGCCCCACGACCGGCTTGCGTCCTGCTGTCACGATCAGCTTGCGGGCCAGCAGCGAGCCGAACACTCCCGACGAATCCACGCCGCGAATCTCGTTCACCTCCGGCGCGGTCACCGGCTGCTTGTAGGCAATCACCGCCAGGGTTTCGAGCGCCGGCAACGACAACTTCAGCGGCGGCTTCAAACTCTTCACAAACAACCGCACCGCGTCGTGGCATTGCGGCTTGGTCGCCATGCGATAGCCGCCCGCAATCTCGCGAATCTCGATTCCGCGTTCGTCGCCCGCATACTCCGCAATCAACTCGTCCAGCGCCTGCTTGATGGCTCCGCGCACTTCACGCTCGCGCAACTTCGCCGCGCGTTTGGCCTCCGCTTCGGCGGCTGCTTCACTGCCACCGGCAGCTTCTTCCGCAGCCGCTGGTTCTGTACCGCCGGCCTCCTGGCCGGCTGTCGTGCGGGCGTCCACGCCCGCACCCGGCGCGTCTCGTTCCACGTCCGTTTCGACCGGCCCAGCCGCTGCTTCACCCTCGGCAACCGGCTCCAGCTCGAGGTACGGAAAGGCCTCATTCAGCTGCGGCAGACCCGCGGTCTCCGCCGTAACCTGCGCAGCCTGCGCTCGAGCGGCGGCTTCCTGTTCGGCCTTCCACTCCAGCGCCTCGTCGGCAAACAACGCGGCCATCTGCGCCAGTGTTACCGGCTCCTCGGCGGCATAAATCACAGCTTCCAGCTTGGCTTTCAGGCTCATTCCTCTCAACGCACCATTCTGTATGGTACCGGATGCGGCTGATCTTCCGCTGCCTGGGCGCCCCGGGTCCCGGCAGCGCCCCAAGGCCGATTAAGATGAGCGCTTGAAATGACGCCTAACCTCTTGTGGCAATACTGCGCTTGATACAAAGTGACTTCCGAGTAAGAGACAACTCACTCAGACCCTCTTTTTGCGTTTCCACCTGGGCGGCCTTTGTGTTCGGTTTTTTCGTTGGGCTCGGCGAGTCCGCTGCTATAAGTCCGCTTCGGAAATGAATTTGACCGCAAAGCCGGCGGTCGGAAGGCGCTGCCAATAAATTACGAGCATAGACGCAGTGCCAGACCCGAATTGTGTTGTGTCGCCCCGACTGAAAGGGTCGCCGAGATAAACTCCAAGTGGAATCGCGGCAACGGAAATGTTTGCTCTGACAAGGGCCGGTTCGGCCTCGTTCTTGAGGCCCTCTTCCATGAACTTGTTGAGCCTTCTGAGCAGATCTATGTACTTCCGGAGCTGCTCTACACTTCGTATTTTTTCCGGGTCCGGGTCGAAGTGAGGGTCCATGTGGTTATCTCGGAGGAATTTCGCTTGCAATTTACCCATTTTGTCCGCCGCCGCTTGGGTCGCCGCCACGGGATCAGCCGAGAAGGTGGACATGGAAGCTGCATACCGGATCATCAGAAGCACTTGACTACCGTAAAGCACCGCAACCTCCCGACACTCGCTCTGGTCAGCTCCCAGGTTCAGAAAGGAACGCGGGATGGCGAATAGAGTGCATTCTTCTGGGTCGCATTCGGGGAAACTCCCGCCAAAGAATCTGCTCTCCAAGGAAGAAGCCTCGGATGCGGGGGTGGAATATAACTGTTCGACAAATTCTGTTGTGTTCTCCACCAACGCTTGAGCGTCTGTCAGTTTGACAACTCCCTCGCACCCCATGGGGAGGTCCGTTGGAACGCCGTCGAATCCCAGCGAGACGAGGTGTAGCGCAATCATGTTATCCGTCAGCGGTTCAGTCTCTGCGAGCAGGAATCCGCCCGACCTCAAGAACTCGACAAGAATTCCATTTCCGTAGAGATCGACCTTGTGGGCCCGTGCCTGTTTGAGCGCTTGGTCCCCGATACGTCGCGTATCGTCGTTCGCGAGGATTTCCCTGAGGACCGTGAATGAGCTATTCGGCTTCGCGTTGCGGCGAGCCGCAGCGATCGCCTGCTGCGGTGTCAGGCGCTCGCCGTGCTGTGCCACACAGGACGAAATTGCCTCCCTGTTTAGCAGAGTAACTAAACACACCGCGCAAATGATCCTCGCGACGGATAGAGAGAATCGGGCACGGGCCACTTTGATGGGGTTCACGGACGAAATTGTACTCCGGCGTCCATCTTCCGAGTTTTAGCAATTGTTATTGGCTATGCTCTCGGCAGTTAACGCCTCAGCGGCCAAAGTTTTTTGTGGGAAATTGAGGCGCAGCCTCCCACTTGTGCGCTATCTCCAGGTTCTGGCTGTTTGAGAATCAGTAACTCCCCTCGTCGTTTCTTGCTTTTCCGACCTGGGTGGGTTTAAGCCACCTGTCTCGCGCGCAAAAAAGGCGTCCGCCGCGGCGGACGCCTCCAATCTTCGCAGCCTTGAAACACTAGTGAGACATTTGACGGAACAGCCAGAACAGCGATCCTGAAAGCAGCGCCGCTACCGGGAGCGTGAACACCCACGCCGCGGCGATGTTGCGAATGGTCGAGAACTGCAGGCCACTACGGTTGGCCGCCATGGTTCCCGCCACACCCGAGTTCAGCACGTGCGTTGTCGAGACCGGAAGCCCGAAGTTATCCGCGGCCATGATGGTTCCCATGGCCACGAGCTCCGCGCAAGCACCCTGCGCATAGGTCAGGTGTTCCTTGCCGATCTTTTCGCCTACCGTGACCACGATGCGCTTCCAGCCGACCATGGTGCCCAGTCCCAACGCGAGCGCCACAGCTACTTTCACCCAGCCGGGAATGAACTTGGTCGCCTTGTTCACCTGGCCCTCGTACTTGGTCAGAGTCTGTCTTTTCGTCTGCGGTGAAGTTGGGATTACCGCTCTTCAGCATGAGCCGGATCGCCTCGCTGGCCACGTACATGTCGTTGCGCACGTTGGTCTGCTGGCTTGCCGGGACCGACTTGTACTCCTTGTAAATTGAAACTTCGTTGCTCAAGTCGTTGACCAGCTCGCGCAGCGCGAGCATAGTATCCGGCTGCATCTGCTTCGTGGCGATGTACTGGGTCACGGTGGCACGCGCGTCGGCGCCCATCACGGCAGTCTGGTCCGCGTGCGCGTTGATCGCCTTGTCGGCTGCCTGCGAGGACGCAACGAATGCCTGCACGTCCTTTGCGGTCACCGCATGGTTGAGCGCGTACGCCGTGGGCACCGTGCCGATCAGGATGAGCATGATGAGTCCCATGCCCTTTTGTCCGTCATTGGAGCCGTGCGCAAAGCTCACGCCGGAGCAGGTGAAGACAAGCAGAGCCCTGATAGGCCAAGGTGGCGGAGCGTCGCCCTTCGGCGCGGTAAACAGCACGTCGGCATTCTCGATCACGATCCGGGCGAACACGGCCACGAGGTACCAGCCGGCGATGCCCACCAGGACCATGGTGGCGATCAGGCCGGACGGCGGATTCCAGGATGTGAAAGATTTGATCGGCTGCCACACAGCCATACCCGGAGTTCCGAAGAGGCCGAAAACCATGGGAGCGACCCACAAGAATATGTAGGCCCCGGGGATTCCGGCAATGGCCACAGTGGGGATCAGCCAAAGGGGCTTTTTGTGGTTGGCGTCGAAGAGGACCGCGAAGTGCTTGGCCCATTGGGTGAGGATAAAAAACTTCGAGAGGAGCAGCAGCGCGCCGGCGCAGACGAAACCGACGAGGGGCGAAATGAGCAGTACCTCGAATACCTTGGTCGCCTGTCCCCAGTCCACGCCCGAAGTTCCGGAATGCACGTTCATCAGTTGGTTGGCGACGCCCACGCCAATGATCGACCCGACCATGGTGTGGGAGCTCGATGCCGGCAGCCCGAACCACCAGGTGCTCAGGTTCCAGAGGATGGCCGCAATCAGGAGCGCGAACACCATCGCGAACCCTGCACCATAGCTCACCTGCAGGATCAACTCCACCGGCAGCAGCGTAATCACGCTGAAGGCCACTGCGCCGCTTGAAACCAGTACGCCGCACAAGTTGCACAGCCCCGACCACACGACCGCGATATTCGGATCCAGCGAGTGCGTGTAGATGACCGTCGCTACCGCATTCGCGGTGTCGTGGAACCCGTTCACGAACTCAAATCCCAGCGCGATCAGCAGCGCCACGCCGAGCAGCAGATAGGGCCAGACGCTGACCACAACCACGTTGCTCAGGTCCTGCTGTATGTGGAACCCGATGTAGCCTAATCCGCCCAGCAGCGCGATTCCGACCACTGCTCCGCTCACCCATGCGGAACTCTTCTTCATCTTTTTATCAAGAAGCGACCCGCCTGCGCGGGGGGCTTCTATCGTCGTTGCCAGATCGGCCATTGTCGAACTCCGGATTGAATTTTTAGGCTCTCGGAGCTGGAGGAATCAGGGAACTCCGAACCTCTCAGGGATATCGGGCTTCTATGAATGGCATGTAAAGGTCAGTTGAAGATTTGCGCATGCGCTCGGCACGCCGCCATTGGGAGGCAACAAAAAAGGCGTCCGCAGCCGCGCCGGACGCCTTTTCGCGATCAATCTCTGTTTGTTAGAAGAACATGTGGAAAAGGCAATAGAGCAGACCCGACAACACCGCTGCTGCCGGCAGCGTAAGCACCCAGCCCGCTGCGATATTCCGCACCGTCATCCAGCGCAGTCCGCTTCCGTTGGCAGCCATCGTGCCGGCCACGCCCGAGCTCAGGATGTGCGTGGTTGAAACCGGCAATCCCCAGGTATCCGCGGCAAAGATCGTTCCCATCGTGACCAGCGCCGCGCTCGCGCCCTGCGCGTAGGTCATGTGCTCCTTGCCGATTTTTTCGCCCACCGTAACGACAATGCGCTTCCAACCCACCATGGTTCCTAACCCAAGCGCCAGCGCGACGGCCACCTTCACCCAGTCAGGAATGAACTTGGTGCTCTTGTCCAGCTTGCCCTGGTAGTTCTTCAGCGCCGCGCTCTCCGCGCTTGTGAAGGATGGATTGTGCGTCTTTTCCATCTGCTTGAGCGCCGCGGCTGTCAGGTACATATCGTTGCGAACGTTTGCCTGGTCGCGCGCCGGAACCGACTGGAACGTCTTGTATCCCGCCACTTCCCGGTTCAGCTCGTTGACCAGCTGGCTCATAGCGGGCAGCGTATCCGGCTGCAATTCCCGGGTCTGGATGTACTGGGTCACGACTCCACGCGGATCGGGGTCGGCGGCCGTTCCCGCGCTCACATGGCGCTCCAGAATCTGCCCTGCCTGCTCTGACGCCGCGATAAAGCTCTGCACCTCCGCTGGGCCCACCGCGTGGTTCAGCGCATACGCCGTCGGGACTGTGCCAATGAGGATCAGCATGATCAGCCCCATACCCTTTTGCCCATCATTCGATCCGTGGAAAAAGCTGACGCCCGTGCAGGTCAGCACCATCAGCGCGCGAATCGGCCACGGAGGCGGCTCTTTGTCCCTTGGTGTCTCATACAGCGCAGGAATCTTGACCAGGCGTTTCGCAACTACCATCAAAGTTCCCGCCAAGGCAAACCCGACCAGCGGCGAAATCAGGAGGGCCTCCAGAACGCGCAGCACCTGTCCCCAGTCGAGTCCGGAGGCGCCGCTGTGCATATTCGTGAGTTGGCTCGCGAGCCCCACGCCGATGATCGAACCCACCATGGTGTGCGAGCTTGAAGCCGGCAGGCCGAACCACCATGTGCCCAGGTTCCACAGGATCGCCGCGATCAGCAGCGCAAACACCATCGCGAATCCCGCGCCGGAGCTCACTTTCAGAATCAATTCCACCGGCAGCAGCGTGATCACTGCGAAAGCCACGGTCCCGCTCGACAACAGCACACCGGCCAGGTTGCATATCCCCGACAACACAACCGCAACGTTCGGAGTTAGGGAGTTGGTGTAGATTACCGTTGCCACGGCGTTCGCAGTGTCGTGAAATCCGTTCACAAATTCGAATCCCAGCGCGATGGTCAGTGCCAGCCCCAGCAACAGGTACGGCCCAATGCCGGTGACCGTCGCATGATCCAGGTCCCGTGCAAGATGCACGCCGATATAACCCAGGCCAGTCAGCAACGCCAGTGCAAACAGCCACGCGCCTGCTCGGCTTGGAGCGCCTCTCTGCTTGCGCTCGAACCGGTCGGATGGCGCAGGAAGTACATGAACTACCGTTGCGAGATCGGCCATCAGAAATCACCACGGCGGCCGGAGAAATTCCGGGCCAGCCTTGGCCTCCTGTGGGAAAGCGCAACGAAGGGGTTGTCTTTCAATTGAAATGGAGATGATTTACGGCTGGAGTGGAACGATCCGGAGAGGATGGCTTGCATAAAACCTCAACAACCATGGTGGTTTACGGTTGTTTACCCGGCGGTGAGGGAGATGAACCGGGCTACAGAAAAGCCTACACCCCGGTTCAGGGAAAGTGTGCAAGACCCCAGCCTTTCTGGTTGCTTCCGGCGGACGCGACGATTCCGAAGTCGAAGCCTATCTCTAATTGTGACTATTACTTACACGAAAACTGGCTTCCCCATGCTCGGGTCGGGAGAGTCTGTGAGCAAAGCCCTTGACAGGTTTCTGCTTGATCGGAGCCCTCATCCGGCCGGAGTCACTCATTTCATCGTTTCCTGATCGGTTATTCCCAGTTGGCCCGCGCGACCTGAATGTTGTAGGTGCCAGTCGCATCAGGCACGCCTGTGCGATACGCGCCAAGCCCTTCGGCCATCTTCTCCAGTTCTTGAGCGTGCGCGGAGAGCCCGCACGGATGGCCTTCGGTCTCAAGCAAGTGACCGTTCTCGCGGATCATGGCAAACAACGGACTCGCCAAGGCTTCGCCGAGGCTCGATTTCTTCACGTTGTGTGTCGCCAGCGCAGAAACCGGGCAGGCAGTTACATCTCCGCTCGGATTGACATGGACAAAGCCGCGCCCGGCCGACACGCAACCGCCGAGGGACTCTTCGTCTCCGGGTGAGTGAATGATGTATGCGCCTCCCGTCATCCGGTCGCGGTACTCGACGACCACCTGCCGGAAGCGCGCTCGCTGCTCGCCGGTCAGCGCCGCGCCGTTTTCGCAGCCTGCCGTGGGAATCTGTTCAATGAACATGGCCAGCGGACCGCTGTGAGCGATCAGCGCGTCGATGTTTTCCGGCTGGGACCAATACGCGACGTTCGCCGAGGAGATCGTGACGGCGATGCCGGTCAAAATGCCCGCATCGCGAAGCCTGTCGAGCGAGCCCATCGCCTTCTCAAAGACTCCGCTGCCCCGCCGCAGGTCCGTCAGGTTGCGATCGCCCTCCAGGCTTACGACCACTACCGTATTGGTTGAGCGGCTCAGGATTTCGTAGTCGCCCGCCCGCAACGCCGTTCCATTGGTGAACACCAGAAAGAGCCGATCGGGATGGTCGCGGAAAAGCTTGGCGATGCCCGGCAATAGAAACGGCTCACCCCCGGCGATCATGAACGCCATCACGCCCAGCCGAACCGCTTCGTCCACGACCCCGCGCCACTCCTTCAGGCCGAGTCCCGGCTGCGCGGGCGCGCTGGTCACAGTTCCCACCGCTCCGGCGTAGCAGCCGGCGCAGCGCAGATTGCATTTGGATGTGACGCTGAGAACCAGAAAAGGAGGAACCCGCACCCCGCGAGCTAGCCAACGCGCTCTTACGCGACTCGACTGCGCGACCGTCCGCGCCAGGCGCAGGAATCCTGGCAGGTAGCGCCGATGCCGCATGACCCAGGGAACCAGGACGCGCGTAAGCTGCGGGTCAATCCCCTTGATCCGGCCGGCGAGATCGAAAAGCCGCTCCGACAGGAAGTCGGCTCGCAGGAGGTCGCCGCGCCGAACGGGCAACTCATTTTGCGGGTGCATTTGTTACAGGATACGCGCCCTGCGTTTGCGAAGTTCCTTTACCGCCGATGCGCATGCGGAATCGGATGCTATTCCGGTATGGGCACCGTTCCCTTCACGTTGAGCGTGCCGGTCACCACCGGTGCTCCCGTATCCGGCTGGCCGCCGCCCACGCTCACTGTGTATGCGCCTTCTGCCTCGATGATCTGGCCAACATCCGTCACCATGCTCAGGTCGCGTGGATTCAGATCGAAGTGCACCTTGGTCGATGCTCCCGGCTCGAGGTGCACGCGCTTAAATCCACGCAGCGCAATTCTCGGAGCGCCGGCGACATCGGGAAACTTCAGGTACAGCTGTACAACTTCGTCGCCTGCCACCGCGCCGGTGTTCGTCACCGTGGCTTCAACCACGGCCGGATCGCCCGCATTCAGCGTCCCCGCCGGAACCGTCAGCCCGCTGTACGCGAACTTTGTGTAGCTCAATCCGTAGCCAAACGGATACAGAGGCGTTCCGGTGAAGTACCGGTACGTCCGCTTGCTCATTGTGTAGTCTTCGAAGTTCGGCAGTTGATCGACGCCCTTGTAGAACGTTACCGGCAGCCGTCCCGCCGGGTCGTTCGCGCCCGAGAGAGTTTCGGCCACTGCGTCGCCGCCCTCTTCGCCCGGATACCACGCATCCAGGATCGCGTTTGCGTGTTCCTGGGCCCAGTTCACCGCCAGCGCGCTTCCGTTGGTCAGCACCACCACCAGCGGTTTGCCTGCCGACGCCGCCTCTTTCAGCAGAGCCTCTTCCGGCTGCGGCAAGTCCAGGCTGGTTCGGTCGCCGCCCAGAAATCCCGGCTGGCTCACATTCATCTCTTCGCCTTCGAGTTGGCTCGTGATGCCCACCACGGCCACCACCACGTCAGCATCCCTGGCCGCTGCCGTGACCGCCGGATCAACGCTCTCGTCGATCTTGCCCCACATCAGCTTCAGATGGAGCGGTGCTTTGCCTGTCTTCTGGAATTCCACCCGCAGCGGATAGCCCTTGCCTGCTTCTAGGTGAACCTTTCCCGTGATCGTCTCCACGCCGTGAGGATAGTTCGCCATCACCACCGGCCTGTTGTCCAGGAACACGCGGAAAAATCCATCGGTCTCGACGCCCAGGTTGTAGTCGCCCGTTTCCGTAGGCGTCAGAGTCGTCTCCCACTTCACGGTTAGCGGATCGGCATGTTCCGCCACGTCCGGTATCGGTTGCGCCGCAATGTCGATGCCCGGTTCGATGCGTGTCGTCAGCGGTTTCGTCAAATACGTCTGAGAGCTCGCAAAGCTCACAATGTTTTCGTTCAGATACGTTGCATTCACTCCCGGTTTTCCATCCACCGTAAGGAAACTGTCTGGAACAGGCGCAGCCTCCCTGCTCAGGAATCCCGTCCCCGCCATGAAGGTGATCGTGTCACCGGTGAACTCCTTCTTAAGTCCCTCAAGAACCGACACCGTGTGCGACGGAATCCCGTTGTAATTTCCCAGCAGCACCTGCGTCTGTTCGGCCAGCGGCCCCACCACCAGCACCTTCTGTCCCGTCGTCTTCAACGGCAGCGTTCCGTCATTCTTCAACAGCACCATCGCTTCATTCGCCAGCTTCAGCGCCAGCGCACGGTGTGCCGCGCTATCCAGTTCGCTGGGGTCTGTCTTTGCGTACGGCACCATGTCTGGCGGATCGAACATCCCCAGCTTGATCCGCGCCGTGAAGAGCCGGATGAGCGCCGTGTCAATCTCGCTCTCCTTCAGGTAGCCTGCCTTCACTGCATCCACGTAAGGCTTGTAATCGTGGTCGTCGAGTACCTTGGCTCTGAAGTCCACGCACTCGTTGTCCATGCCCCGCTCGAGGCTGATCGCCGAGGCCTGCGCCTGTGTCGGCTCGAAATGGTGGCCTTCAAAAATGTCGCGCACCGCTCCGCAGTCCGACACCACGTACCCCTGGAATCCCCACTTCCCGCGCAATTGATCTTGCAGGGTAAACTCGTTCGCGCATGCCGGCTGTCCGTTGATGGCGTTGTACGCGCACATCACGCTGCCTGCCTTGCCTTCGGTCACCGCCGCGCGAAATGCGGGCAGATAAGTGTCCAGCTCATCGTGCTTGCTCACATCCACGTCGGCGAAGTGCCGCGTCGGCTCGGGCCCGGAGTGCACATCGAAATGCTTCGGAGTTGAAATCACCCGGTAGTAATGCGGATCGTCGCCCTGCATCCCGGTCACATACGCCACGCCCATCCGCGCAGTCAGGAACGGATCCTCGCCGTACGTTTCCTGCCCACGGCCCCACCGCGGATCGCGAAAGATGTTCAGGTTCGGCGCCCAGAAATCCAGCCCCCTGAAAATGGGTGAGTCGCCGTTCGCATCCACTGAATTGTCATGGACCACCCGCGCTTCCGTTCCAGTGGCCACTGCCATCTCGTGAATTCCGGGGGCGTCGAAGGTCGCCGCCAGACCGATCGGCTCGGGAAACGACGTCACGCCGGCGGTGTTCGCCACGCCGTGCAGCGCCTCGCTCCACCAGTCGTATGCGGGCACGCCCAGGCGCGGAATCGCGCGCGCCTGGTTCACCAGTTGGCTGGCTTTCTCCTGGAGCGTCATCCGCTGCACCAGGTCGGCCGCACGCTGGCCGGCGGGTAAATTCGGATTTTGATACGCGGGCTTCTCCGCCCCTTGCGCGAACCCCAGCCCCGTCGCGCCAATCACCAGCAACGCCCCCACCGCCATCCGCATTCCAACCATTAAAGTCCTCTCTCTCCCGAATACGTTTTCCGGCCTGTTTTCACGGTCCATTTGATTTTTCTTTGCGGCTCGAACGATTTCGCCCCCAGCGGCCAACTTTAACTGTCGCCAAACTTTGCTGTCAACAAACCGCCGCGGGAAAAACGCTTTACAAAAGAATTGTCTCACTTGATCCCCGCTGTGCCCGCTCGATTCTAGCGAACCCAACCGGAGCGCGGAGCTGATCACCGCATAGAATCGGTTGCACAAATAGTCGAAGCCGCTTGAAAGACGTCCCTCAGGGGCTAAAGCCCTCTGTTTTTGCGGCGATTTGCCGGGGATAAATCCCCGGCCTACCAGCCGCGCCCTTTCAAAACCAGATTTATGCAACCAGTTCTAGTGTTTGTTGTCCGTCGGCTAATGGTTTTCGGTTCGCGGCCCACCGGCCACAGTCTTTGGTGTAACCTTTCTGCCGTCACCCCCGTAAGACCGTTCAGAAAGGGAAGTCAGATGCCGGAGCGTTCGGAGATCGTTCGGTCAGAAGACTTGTTAGACCGTTTCCGGCTCGGCGATCTCGATGCATTTGAATCACTCTTTCGCCAGCATCAACGTTCCGTCTACGGCTGGATTCTGCGCATCGTCCGCGATCCCGCCGCCGCAGAAGACCTCATGGTCGAGACTTTCTGGCGCATCCATCGCGCTCGCGCCCGCTTTGAGCCCGCGCGCTCTTTCGAACCCTGGGCGCGGCGCATTGCTACACGGGCCGCTCTCGACTGGCTCCGCGCACGCCGCACCGAGTCCAGCACGATCGCCTCTGATTTCAATCAAGATCTCGCCGATCTGACCTCGAAGCCAGCGCCCGATCCCGGCGTCACCGCCGAAGTTCGCTTGAAAACCGCGCAGGCCTTCGCCCGTTTACCGCCCGGCCTGCGCGTCGCGGCCACGCTCGCCGTCGTTGAGGAGCAGCCGCATAAAGAGGTCGCCGCCGCACTTGGCATCTCCGTCGGCGCCGTCAAACTGCGCGTCTTTCGCGCCATTCGATTGTTGAGGAAGGATCTGACCCAGCAGGGAATCACGCCATGACGAAACCAGAAGAGGACCGCATCAAGCAAATTCTCCGCGAGGCGCTGCCGCCCGTTGATCCCGCGGCCGAGCCGTCGCGCGACCTGTGGCCTGCCGTTCTTCGCCGCATCGACGCCGAACCCGACGCAGCGGTTCCCGGCCCCTCTCGCCAGAACTGGTTTGACTGGGCTCTTCTCGCGGGTCTCGTCGTTTTTGCCGCCTCGTTCCCGGCCACGATTCCGGTCTTTCTCTACTACTTATGAAGAGCGCTTTACAGTTCGCAGTTGGCACGCGCCGTGAACGCCAAACAAAAAAGGGGCAACAAATGCTCCTCAGCCACAGAAAACTGAGAACTACGAACTTAGAACTGTGAACTATCCGAAAGGAGACCACCCATGAACCCGCATCCTTACCTTCGCGCTTATCTCGCCGGAGTATTTCTCACCACGCTCATTCTGCCGCTCATGCTGACGGCATTCATCGTTACGCGTCTCGTGCTTCAGGTGCCCGTCCCCATTGAGCGCGGGCTCATCTTCCCCATGGCGCTCGTGCCCGCGGTATGGGGCCTTTGGAACGTGCTCTGGCTCGCGTCCCATGAGCGCACGCATCTAGCTATTGGCGTGCATGGCGCCATTCTGCCTTTCTTGCTCTTACCGTGCGGGGCCGTCGTCGCGCGCTGCTTCGGCGTTCTCTCGTTCGGTGCCTCGGGAGTCAACTGGTTCAACGCCTGCACGCTTCCATACGCGCTCCTCGCTGTTGGCTTCTGCTGCGGCGTCGCCGCCTACTACCTGGTCTGGAAATACATCGTCGGCTTCATCAACCGCACGCTCGGCATTGCCTGATCAAAGGAGGGACCGCCATGTTCGTGATCATTCGGACTATCACTTACGCGTCTTTATTCATCGGCCTGCTGCTGGTTTATCTGCCTGCGCGCATCCTGGCCTGGTCGGGCATTGTGCGCCCCACGGCAATGGGCTGGCCGCAAATTGCGGGCTTGGTCATCGGCACTTTGGGCGCCGTTGCCGCTCTCTCCTGCGTCTGCGCCTTCGCATTCATCGGCAAAGGCACTCCCGCGCCCTTCGATCCGCCTCGCCGGCTGGTTGTTCGCGGACCCTATCGCTTCGTTCGCAACCCGATGTATGTGGGCGCCGCCCTCGCCCTCGCCGGCGCTGCTCTCTTCTATCAGTCCATCCAATTGCTCGCCTTTGTCGCGGGCTTCATCCTGGTCACGCACTTCTTCGTCGTGCTCTATGAGGAGCCGACACTTCGCCGCCTTTTTGGATTGGAGTACCAGGCCTACTGCCAGCGCGTCCACCGCTGGTGGCCCGCCGTTGTGAAAGCGGACAACTGACTGCGAAAGGCCGGACGTCAGAAGCTGGGAGCTGCTTCTTCCTCATGCGGCGCGCGCACAATCTGCATCAGCATTCCGCCGTCGAGCCAATGCAGCTCGCACCGCTCGCAGCTCGACATCACGGCATGGCCTCCGCCGTAATAGAAGTGCGTGTCCATACCGTTGCGGCATTTTGGGCATGCCACTTTCCGGTTCAAATCGGTAGCGTCCGCCTGCATGGGAATCATTGTGTCCGGGTGCTTCACGCGCATGGCTTCAATCAGCGCCTCAAACTCGCCCATCGGTACCAGCATGCCGTGGCACTGCTTGCATGCATGCAGCCTCAAGCCCACCAACATCGTTGCCCACAATGAAACGGCGCAGTTGGGGCAGGTGAGATCGGCAGCTTCTTCCACAAACTGCATTCCCGTCTCATCGCCCTGGGCCATCACCACGCTGTGACAGTAGTCGCAACGCAGGCTGCCGTTGTCCGCTGCCATTCGTAACGGCGCGCCGCATGAAGGACAGTTCATTGTTCCCGCCCGCACCCTGGGCAGAACTTCGCCCGCTCCGGCATCGGCCTGCCGCAATCGATGCAGAATTTTGTTTCCGCGGCCGGGGTTGCAGGAGCCGCGCCTGCTTCAGGCGCCGGAGCAGCCGGGCCACCAAGAATTCCCGTCGCAGAGCGTCCATACATCGCCTGCGCCATGGCCGCTCCCGCGCCGAGGCCCACGCCCATGCCCGCCGTGCCGCCCGCGTTCTGCGCCGCCTCTTCCAGCGACTCGGCGGTTTCAAACTGCGTCAGACGTCCCAGGTCACCGGCCATGTTCACGCCGATTCGCTGATCCATCACCTTCTGCAGGTCGTCGGGCAGCGACACGCTTTCCACCACAAACCGGTTCAGCTCCAGCCCCAGCGCCGCAAAGCTCGGCTTCACATCCTCCGTCACTTTGTCGGTCAGCGTTCCCAGGTTGGCCGCCATATCCACAAACGAAATCTCGCTATTGGCAAAGATCGCCGTCATCCGCGCCACAATCATCGTGGTGAGCTGGCCGTCCAGGTCGTCGGCCACAACTTCTTCCCGCGTGCCCGTCACTTCCGTGAAAAACTTCTTCGGGTCCGTGATCCGGTACGAATAGTTCCCGAACGACCGAATCCTCACCACTCCATACTCCTTGTCGCGGATCGTGATCGGGGTCGGCGTCCCCCACTTCTGGTTAATCTGCAACCGCGTCGAGAAAAAGTACACATCGGACTTGAACGGCGACTCGAAATCCTTCGTCCAGTTCATCAGGTCGGTCAGGACCGGCATATTCTGCGTCGTCAGCGTGTGCAGTCCCGGTCCGAATACATCGGCAATCCTGCCCTCGTTCACAAACAGCGCCAGTTGCGATTCACGCACCGTCAACTGCCCGCCGTTTTCGATCTCCATATCCGCCATGGGGTAGCGGTAGGAAAGCGCGCCATCCCCGCTCTCGTTCCACTGGATGACGCGGACAAATTGCTTGCTGATGAAGTCGCTAATGGACACGGTATTCTCCTCGCACGCGAGATTAGCACCATTCCCGGGCGCGGTATCTCCCACATTCGTTGAATTCGGTTACTTTCCGGGTGCTTCTTTGCCGTATTGGGGATTGGAAGGAAGGCTCGCGGTCACCAGGATCCTGGCCGCATCGAGTTCCGCTCGCCGCCCGGTGACCGCGCTTGCACGGCCGCGAAATCCGAGCGATGAACTATGAACTAGCTCTTGAAGAAATCTCCCAACCCCGCCCGCTCCGCATGGGCCGCCATTGTCGCCTGGATCGTAAGCGCCAGCTCCAGTGCTGCGCGTCCCTGTCGCGCCGTCACCTTCGGCTGGCGCCGCGTCCGCACCGCATCGAGGAACGAAAGAATCTCGAGCTTCAGCGGCTCGCCTTCTTTCACCTCCGGCTTCACGAAGGTCAATCCGGGAGCTGGGCCCGGCGCTGGACCAGCCTGCGGCTTAGCCTGCGGTCCGGCCAGGTCTTTCGCGATCTCCTTCAGTTTTTCGGGATCGTTTTTCGCAGCGGCAATCTTCATCGCCAGCGCCATCGGAATCTTTCCCGATGTGAGCAGCTTCTGGATCACAGCCGAATCAAGCTTGCCAGTCGCCAGGAATTCCGCCGCCGCGGCTGCGAGTTCTCCATCCCGCGATTCTCGTCCAAAGGGCTGCCCCACCGCAGGTGGGCTGTCTATCTGGATCACCAGCACATCGCGTCTTGCGTAATCGATCGAGACGTACTGGCGCGGCTCAAAGAACCTGAGCTTTCGCACACGCTCTGTCGACACGCGCGAAGCCGTAAAGTTCGCCACGCACCCCGACTCGAACTCGACGCGCACATTCGCGATGTCGACCTTGGGCGACAGAATCGGCAGCCCGACGGCGCGCACTTCGCGTACTGCGCTTTTGGCGAATGTGAGCACGATGTCCAGGTCGTGGATCATCAGGTCAAGCACCACATCCACGTCCAGCGCCCGCGGCGTAAACACGCTCAGCCGGTGCGCCTCAAAGAACATGGGCCGCTTCAGATTCGGTTCCACCGCCAGCACGGCCGGGTTGAACCGCTCCAGATGCCCAGGCTGCAAGACCTTTCCGCGACGTTCCGCGCGCGCAATCAGGTCGTCGGCTTCGGCAAGATTCGCTGCCAGCGGCTTCTCCACCAGCAGGTCCAGGCCTGCATCGAGCAACGCCGCGGCCACCTCGTGGTGCTTCACCGTCGGGACGGCCACGATGGCCGCATCCAGCTTCAGGTCAGCGCTCAGAAGCTTGTCGACGCTCTTGAAATGCGGAATCCCGTACTGCTTCGCAGCCTCTTCTGCCCGTGCTGCATCGGGATCGACCGCGGCCACAAGGGCCACGCCTTCGCCGGCCGCCTCAAGTTCGCGCAATACTCTCAGGTGATTGCGCCCGAACGATCCCACGCCGGCTACCGCAACGCGCAATTGTCGTTCGCCTGCTATTTCGCTGCCTCTTTTTCCGGACCTTTTCCTTCCACAGCCTTCAGGCACCGGCTATAGAGCGCCAGCAATTGGTTCACGTGCTCTTCGGGCTTGGCTCCGCCCGCTCCGGTAAAGCCCGTCGAAGGCGCCGCCTGCTTGCCCACTCCTGCTGTCGCCGCCACAAACTTCAACAGATCCAGCGCGATATCTTCATTGCGCCGGGCTCCAAGTCCCGCGCCATTCAATGCATCCATATAGGTTTCTCCGAAAACCGATGCTACCAGATTACCGTCTTCCACTCCGCTCACTCCGGGTGCCCCATTCAAGCTTTGCTTGGGTGGGATTTGGGCTCCGCGAACGCCGCTACTCCGCTAGTCTTTAATCAATGCCTGTCGCCACCATCGCCCTCGGCGCCAACCTTCCCAGCCCCGCCGGCCCGCCCGATGTCACGCTTGCCGCTGCTCTCGAGCACATTCGCTCTCTTGGCCGCGTGGCCGCGCGTTCCTCTCTCTATTCCACCGAGCCGGTAGGTTTCGCCGATCAGCCTCGCTTCCTCAACGCCGTCGTTGCCCTTGAAACCGATCTCGCCCCGCGTCCGCTCCTCGATGCGCTTCTCTCCATTGAGCGCTCTTTCGGACGCGACCGCTCCGGCTCCGTTCCCAATGGTCCGCGCACCCTCGATCTCGACATCCTCCTCTACGGCGATCTCGTCCTCACTGAGCCCGGTCTCGAAATCCCTCATCCCCGCCTCGCTCAGCGCGCCTTCGTCCTCGTCCCTCTCGCCGAAATCGCCCCCGATCTCCGCGTTCCTCCCTCCGGCCTGACAGCTGCCCAGCTCCTCGCCAACCTGAATCCGCGCGCCAAAGCGGACGCCGCTCTAGCCATCAAAAGTCGGCACTGGCCCATCGAATCGAGCAGCGCCTCCTAAGAGGGGTGAACGCTGAAAGCTTGACGCCGCCCTAGAACCGAGAGCGTGTCAGAACCCGCAGGAGACATTAACCGTATTGGTTCTGAGCGCATAAGTAGAGGCGCAATTCCAATTAAGATGAGTCCATCCTTCCGGGTTCCGCTCGAGCTTCCGGGCTCGCAGAGTACCGGTGCTTGCTGTACCGCTCTAGGTTGGAGGTTTCGGTCATGTTGTCTCAATATTTCGGGTTCAAAGAAGAGCCGTTCGGGTTCAGCCCCGATCCGCGATGCTTGTTTCTGAGCCGCACCCATCAGGAGGCGCTGGAAGCGCTTGAGGACGGCTTCATGAGCAACCGTGGTTTCACGGCCATGATTGCGCCCCCCGGAATGGGGAAGACAACGCTCCTGTTTCGCTTCCTCGAAGACGTTCGCGATTCCGCCAGCGTCGTGTTTCTGTTCGACCTCGACGCCACGTGCCCGCCGCGCGAGTTTGTCGCCTACGTCCTGCGCGATCTCGGCATCGTTCCCGCCGCGGGCAGCGCTGAAATGCACGAGCAACTCAGCGCTGCGGTCATCAAGGAAAACATGGCCGGCCGGAGATTTGTCATCGTGATTGACGAGGCGCAGAATCTCTCTGAAGCCGTGCTCGAGCGCGTTCGCCTTCTCACCAACTTTGAAAACTCGCGCGGCAAGCTGATCCAGGTCGTGCTCTCCGGCCAGCCGCAGCTAGCCGATAAACTGCTCCAGTCTTCACTCATCCAGCTTCGCCAGCGCATCTCCACGGTTTGCCACATTGAGCCGCTTTCGCTCCAGGAGACCGCGGGCTACATCGACTACCGCGCCAGGATGGCCGGATATCGCGGCCAGCCGCTGTTTGCTGAAGATGCAATCAAGCTGATCGCGGAGGCCAGCCAGGGAACTCCCCGCACCATCAACAATCTTTGCTATAACGCCCTGTCGCTATGCGCCAAGCTCAAGTCGAAGCAGGTTGACGCTGCCATGGTGGCCAAAGTCATCGCCGCGCTTCAATTGGTTCCGCACTCTCATGAGCGCGCCGCGGCCGCTGTCGATGTTCCCGCCGCGACTGCTGTGGGTGAAGTTGTTGAGCAGCCCAGGAGACGCCGCGAATTTGGCGGCCTTCGCCTGGCGCCGGAATCAGACAATCCGGCACCGGCCAGCCCAAAGAGGCCGGCGGCCGAACCGGCCATGCCCAGGTTCTGGGAGCGGACCAGGCTGCGGCTCGTGAGCTTCGCCGCCGCCACCGCCGGCAGCGTGATGGTCTGGGTTCCCGCAGCTGCTCTCATTCTCGTCATCAGCTTCATTGGCATTGTCCGCGTCACTGAAGTCTTGTCGCCGCCCGCTCACTTAACCGGCGGAGACCAGACCACGGATATTTCGGCCCCGCAGCCGTCGGATTCTGACGATCCCGGCGCGACCGAATCCACTTCGCCGGCCGATCCAGGCAATCCGGTTTCCGCGCCTGCCGCTTCCAGGCCGATGCAGGCCACCTCCATTCCCAAGCCCTCGCCAATCAATGCGCGGCCTGCAGCTTCGGTTCCGATGCAATCCGCGCCATCGGCCTCAGGCGAGAAATCGCTCCAGGGCAGCGCCGCCATCCCCACGGCCGCGGCTGCCGCGCAACCCGTCGTCGTGACGCCTAAGACAAATGTCCAACCGCCCTTGACGAGTTCGAGCGCGCCTCCGGCCGCACCGCAGCAGGCAGCAGCAGCGCCGGTTGCAGCCGCGCCCAGGCAGGTGCGCCCTGCGCTCGCCGGTGATTTGTCGCAGCCTGTCGCGAATGGTCCAACGGCGCCGAGCGTGCGTCCCGCTCTGCCTCAGCGCTGAACCGCGCACACTGCGCTAGCGGTGGAGGCTCTGCTGCCTATTCGTCGCCTTCCGCGATCCAATAGCGCAGAACTTTGTTGTTCTCGCTGTCGTAGCTGCAAACCAGTTCGACGCGCTTGAACACTCCCGTCGAATCCTCCAGGAGCAGCTTGTCGGATACGCTCGTGGTAATTCCCGGCGCGACGTGAACTGCTACCTGGTCGCTGAACCGCTCATCGGGCGTGGCGCCGTACGCCCACCTGAATCCGTTGCCCGCAACCGAGATTAAGTATTGGTCCGCGCCTTTTGAGCATGCCCGCTCCGCCTGCGCTCCATCGTCGGCCGGCATTTTCGCGTCGGCCTCATGTTGTCCGGCAGCAGCCGCCACGCTGCCCGCGCGCGAGGCTTCCCATGCTCTCAGCCCGGCGAAGAGCCCAATCCCGCACACGGCAATCATCCCGATCGAAGCCGCGGTCACCTTCCACTTCGTGCTCCTGGTTTCCGCCGGCTCCCATTCGCGCGCAAACTGATCGATGTCATAGAGCAGCGTGCCGGTCTCATTTTCTTTTTCCCAGCGCACCGCGATGAGGTCGGTCGTCGGGCTGCTCACATACACCTGACCCGCCAGGCCATCTTCCCTGCGTTTTACCTGCGCGCCCTTTGCGGGATACTTTCGCGGACTCACCTCGCATCCCTCCCCAATTGCCGCGCGGCCATTCCTCGCTGGGATCATTATCTTGCTTTTCGGCGGAAACGGAATAGGCCAACGCTCGCCTTCGCAGTTTCTGTCGCGGAATTCCGTTCCGCTGCATCACAATGGTTGAGTAGCGCTTTCCCATCCCTGAGAGTCCAACTCATGCGGCAGTTCCGACTCAACGCCTTCATGCGCCTGCAACTGACCGTCATTCTACTGTCGGTTCCGGCGTATCTCGCTGCCCAATCCGTGCCGCAGCGCCCACCCTCAGCTCCGCCAGCCGGGCCGTCATCGGACGCGAAACCCGCAACCATCGCCCAACCCGAGCCGATAAAGAATACCGAGCAGGTTACCGTGACCGCGTATCGCGCCCCACTTGGCGTGCTGGAAAGCCCCGTCACCACGCGGCTGCTTACTCAGCAGTCTTTGCGGTCCACCGCCGCCGTCACCTTCGATGATCAGTTGCGCCAGCTTCCCGGCGTCGAGCTTTTTCGCCGATCCAGCTCGCTCGTAGCCAATCCAACTTCGCAGGGAATCAGTCTTCGCGCCCTCGGTTCCACCTCGGCCAGCCGTACTCTCGTCACTGAAAACGATGTCCCGCTCAACGACCCGCTCGGCGGATGGATTCACTGGCAGGAGCAGCCCGAGCTCTCCATCAGAGACGTTGAGCTTGTTCGTGGCGGCGTCAGCGACCTCTACGGATCGAGCGCAATCGGCGGCGTGGTCAACATTATTCCGGTACTCCCCTCGTCCAAAGGCATCACCGTACGAAGTACGTTGGGCGGCGAAGGCACCTACGACGACAGCTTGCTGGCGACGGATCAGCACGGGCCGTGGGGCCTTCTCGTTGCCGGCGGTCTCATTGGTACCGACGGCTACATCCAGGAAGCCCCATCGCAGCGCGGCCCGGTTGACGTTGCCAGCAACGTCCACAGCCAGAACGCCCTCGTTTTTGCCGGCCGCAATCTCGGCAACCTCAAGCTGTTTGTGCGCGGGACTGGTTTCGATGAGTCGCGCCACAACGGAACGCCCTACCAGATCAACGCCACCCGGCTCATTCGTTACAGCACCGGCGCTGATTGGCAAAATGCGCGCGGCACTGCGCTCGCTTTGCGCCTTTACGGATCGGACGAGCGCTATCGCCAGACCTTCTCGAGCATTTCAAATTTCCCCAACTTCGGCGACGCCACTTGCACTTACCGCTGCGGCGAGACACCAACCAAATTCTCCTATGTGCCCGACAACGAGCTCGGCGCAGCCGCGCATTGGAGCCAGCCCATTGGCGCGGGCCTGCTGATCGTGGTGGGAGCGGACGCGCACGACGTTCGCGTCTGGGATCGCGAGCAGTCGTACACCGGCACCGACGCGCTGACCAATCTCGCGGACCATCAGCGCGATTCGGCCGCCTACGCCGAGGCGATGTGGGAGCGCAAAGCCTGGACGCTGGTCGCCGGAAGCCGCATGGACTGGTTCCAGAATTACGATGGGCACGAGACGCAATGGAACGAGTCAACATGGCTGCCCACCGCGACGCAGCCTCCGCAGCGCGACGAACGAATCTTTGACCCGCGGCTCGGCCTTTCTCGCAAGCTGTCGCCACACTGGGCGCTCACAGCTTCGGGCTTTCGCGCCTTTCGCGCGCCCACGCCCAACGAGCTTTACCGTTCCACGCAAGTGGGCAGCGAGCTCACTCTTCCCAACGGCAACCTGCTCAGCGAGCGCGCCACGGGATGGGAAGCGGGACTCGCCGCGGAGCGCTCATGGGGCAGCATTCGCGCGAGCTACTTCCTCACCCAGGTCAATCGGCCCATCGTGGCCTTCACCACTTGCAGCACCTGTTCACCGATCCTGCTCATGCGCCGGAATCTCGGGCAGATTGAAAGCCGCGGCGTCTCTCTCGACTACGAACTTCATCCCCGCTCGTGGCTCGCTTTCGATGGCGGCTATCAGTACGCGCACGCCGTGGTTTCGCGCGGCTACCAGCTCGCTAACTCCGCCGCGCCATCCGGCGCGGGGGATCTCGGCAATTGGATTCCCGAAGTTGCACGCAACCTGGCCACGCTCAATCTGCGCGCATCTCGACCAACTCTCGGAACGATCAGCCTGCAGAGCCGCCTCAGCGGCCGCCAGTTTGACGACGACGCCAATGCATATCTTCTCCACGGCTACTTTCGCCTTGACGCCTACGCTTCGCGCAACTTCGGCAAGCATTTCGAGCTTTTTGCCGCCGGCGAAAATCTCTTCAACCGCGAGATCGAAGTTTCGAAGACTCCGACGACCACGCTCGGCCAGCCGCGCACCGCCCACACCGGGTTCGAGGTTCACCTCGGCCGCACTGGCGAATAGCAGCGTTGAAGGGTGCGGTCTTTCGCTCGGCAAACAAAGCTCGGGCCGCAGCCTCGAGCGGCAACTCATCCTTACGATTGGTTACCGTCCGCATCGCCACAACCTTCTGCGGGCGCCTGTGTTCCATCTTCCATACGCGGCCCAAAAGCAACTTCAGAAGCCGCGAAAGGATGGAACCCCATGAAACTCGCGACGATTGCATTCGCTACAGCACTCTTCGGTGGAGCGGCCCTTGCGCAGGCGCAGATGCCGGCCCGCTACGACCACGTTGCCCAGCGCCAGGTGAACCAGCAGCGCCGCATTGCCGCAGGCGTTCGCGATGGGCAGCTCTCCCGCGGCCAGGCCTTCAGGCTCGAGCGCCGCGAAGCCGGCATCCATCGCGAGGTCCGCACCATGCGCGCCTTCGATCATGGCCGCCTGACGCCGCGCGATCGCCGCGTGCTCTACCACCAGCAAAACCGCATGTCGCGCCGCATCTATCGTGATCGCCGGTTCTAGTTTTTCCCGGTTCTCCCGCGCACGTCTCGACGAACCAATGCCCGTGGCCCACCTTTGCGGGCATTCGTTTGTGTGCCGAGTGTTCCGCTTGCCAAACGAACCGTTCGCCTCGGGAAGCGCATTGAATCCCCGCTACAATCAATAGGTGCCCCCGCTCTTCCAACTCCTCGCCGAATCCGCCACCGGCGGACGCCGCGGGCGTCTTCATCTTCCTCATCAAGCCGTCGAGACGCCGGTCTTCATGCCCGTCGGCACGCAGGGCACAGTCAAAGCTGTCCCGCAGGACACGCTCGAATCGCTCGGGGCAGAAATTATTCTCGGCAACACCTACCATCTCTATCTGCGTCCTGGTCACGAGCCCATTCGCCGCATGGGCGGCCTGCACAAATTCATGAGTTGGCCACGCGCTATCCTCACGGACTCCGGCGGCTTCCAGGTCTTTTCGCTCAGCTCGCTGCGCAAAGTCACCGACGACGGTGTCCAGTTCCGCTCGCACCTCGACGGTAGTTCGCACTTCTTCACGCCCGAACATTCGATCGACGTCCAGATCGCTCTCGGCGCCGACGTCGTCATGGCATTCGACGAGTGCACCGAGTATCCCGCCGACCGCGCACGCGCCGAAGAAAGCCTCCGCCTCACCATGGCATGGGCGCGCCGCTCGCTCGATCACTTTCGCGCCCATCAGCACGAAGTTCCATGGCGGGTTCAGCACGAACCGGGGGTGCACCATCCAAGCATTGCTTGGGTGGGGTCTCACGAACATCAAACACAATGCCTCTTCGGCATCGTTCAGGGAGGAATGCACCGCGATCTCCGCCGCCAGTGCGCCGAGCGTCTTGTCGAAATGGACTTCGACGGTTACGCTATCGGCGGCCTCTCGGTGGGCGAGCCGCGCGAGTTGACCCTGGAAATGATTGCAGAAGTTTTGCCGCTTCTGCCCAAAGACAAGCCGCGCTACGTCATGGGCGTCGGCTATCCCGACGAAATCGAGCAGTACGCGCGCCTCGGCGTCGACATGATGGATTGCGTTCTTCCTACTCGCGCCGCGCGCCACGCTCTGCTCTTCACCAGCGAAGGCCGGCTCAACATCAAGAACAAACAGCATGCCGAGGACCAGTCCCCGCCTGATCCCGCGTGCCAGTGTCCCGTCTGCCGCCGCTATTCGCGCGCCTATCTGCGCCATCTCGTGCAGGCCGGCGAGCCGCTCTCGGCCACGCTCAACTCCATCCACAATCTCGCGTTTTATCTCGGCATTATGCAGCGCGTTCGCGAGAGCCTTCAGGCCGAAACTTCCACGCCCACATCAGCACACTGATCACTGGCCATTGACCACTGCCGCTCCGAGCAGCCGCCTCAGCGCCGCCACGTATTCCCCCATCGCCGCGCGCCCCTTTTCCGTCATCCGGTAGAGCGTCTGCGGCTTGCGCAGCACGAACCGCTTCTCAACGGCCACGTACCCAGCCTCTTCCAACTTCAAGAGCTGCGCGCCCAGGTTCCCATCCGTTGAGCCCGTCTTCTCCCGCAGCCAGGTAAACTCCGCCTCTTCCACTCCCATCAACAGCGAGAGCAGCGCCAGCCGTAGCTTTCCGTGAATGACAGGATTCAGCTCCGGCAGTTCAGGCATTCGCCGCCCCCTGCCTTCGCTGCTCGCGCGATGCCTCACGCGATTCCAGGATCATCGCGTAGATTCCGAAAACAATCTGGCAGAAGAAAATGGCCACCAGAAAGGCGATCGAGCTTTGCGTTACGGTGCCAAAGAGAGAGGCCGTCGCCGCCAGCCACCAGACGATCGCGCATGCTATTTGCGCCTTCCACTTGAGCAGGAAGCCCGAGGCCGCATTGGCGGTGCCCAGCAAGGTCACGACCACGGCCACGCACACCTGTTGATCGGCCCTTCCGCTCAATCCCATCGGCAGCAGCAGCGCAAACATCGAAATCCCCATCGCAGTCCAAATGGAAATGATGGCCCGCTTCATTGTGGTCATCGGCGCTTTGGCGTTCTGCCGCATCCGCGCGGCCAGACCCCAACTCAGCAGCCACGTGCCAACCATCGTCACCGGCCATGCCATGTAGTGCTGCCCCCAGATGGGGCCGCCCAAGAAACCTGAAGACCACGCGATGGCGACGTAAAACGCCACTCCCCACAGCACAATCGTCCACGCCCATCTCGTGGTGCTCCGCCGTCCCTCGGCGATCATGCTCTCAATCAGCGCCAGCCGCTCGGTCAGTTCTGTCTCTCTCACCTGGTTCTCCATTCCTCACCTCTCAAACTCTTCGTCGATCACCGTCCACCGTTCACCGTCCACCGCTGTTCACGCGTACTCCCACCGCCGCGCAATGCGCCGCGCCACCACGAATAGCACCACGCCGATTCCGAGGAGCACCGAAACCTGCGGCCACAGAGCCGTCACCGGCAAATCCCGCCAGAACACCTTCGTGAAGCCATCGATCGCCCACGCGTTGATCGTCAACAGGCCTGCCTTCTGCATCGACTCCGGCATCAGGAAGCGCGGAAACATGCTGCCGCCGATCGACGACATAATCAGAATCACCAGCGTCGAAAGCGCGCCAAGTTGCGCCCGAGTGTGGCACGCGCTCGCCAGCAGCATGCCGAAAGCCGCGACCGCAAACGCCGTGCATAACCCCATCACCGCAAATCCCGGCAGATGGCTGAAGAAGTCAAGCTTGAACGCCGCCCATCCCCAAAGGAACATCGCCACCAGTTGCACAAACGCCAGCAGCGTGTTGAACACCAGCTTTCCCGCCATCAGCTTGGTCATCGTCACGCGCGTGCTCAGCACACGCTCCAGCGTCCCGCTTTCGGCTTCGTCCAGCAGCGCGCCCGCCGATCCGCTCGCCGTGAACAGCAGAAACATCACGCCGATCGCCGCCGCGTAAAACGAAATCATGTCTTTGCTCTTGCCCGCGGTTTTTCCCACCACCGCGCGCACGTTCACCTGCACAATTCCCGCTGATATGCCGCCTGAATTTCCGGGCCCCGAACTCCCGCTCCCGGACCCGGCCTTTCCTTCTGCTTCTAATTTCCTGAGCGCATCCAACTCGCCATCCACCTTCGCCTTCTGCGCTGGAGTGAATCCGCCCATGTACTGCTCCGCGTACTTCATCCCCTCATCGGCCATTGCCGAGGGCATTGAAGTCATTGCCGCCTTTTGCAGCAGGCCCACCACAATCTGTGGAGCGATCGTGTCGCTCTGGTCGTTCAGCAGTTCGAGAGTCGTTCCTCCGGCATCGGGCCCGAACGCGATCGGGTGCTGTCCGAACCCCGCAGGGATGATCAACGCCACTGGCGCGTCTCCCGCCTTCACCGCCGCTTCTGCCGTCGCCGCCGTGTAATCCGGTCCGGTTCGCGCGCCCTTCTGGTTCACCGGGCTGATGTGAACCCAGAGCGAACCCTCCTCATCGAGCGCCTTCACAAGGTTCTCCGAAGCTTCGGACTTATCCTGGTCGACAACAATCAACGTCACCTTCGGCGTCGAGTTGTTTTCTTTCCCGAAGATCACCGCGAAGATGGTGAAAAACGCCAGCGGCAGCACGAAGCTCAACACCATCGCCCCGCGGTCGCGCCTGAGTGCAATCAACGCCGTCCTTGCCACATTCCAGATCAATCTCGTAGCTCCCTTCCCGTCAGGTGCAGAAACACCGATTCCAGATTTGGCCTCCGCAGCGACAAATCCACCAGCCCCAGTCCGGCCTTCGTCGCGTCCTCCAGCAGCGGAGCAATCTCCGTGGCTCGCTCAATCGTCAGCTCCACCGTTTCTTCTTTCACTCGCCCGCCGTGACGATGGGCCCACGCGTCAATTTCGCCTTTGCCGCCCGCGAACCGCGCCAGCACCTGGCTTCGTCTTCCAAACGTTCCCTCGACCAGTTCTTCCTTGGTTCCCTCGGCAATGATCTTTCCGTGATCGATAATCGCGATCCGGTCGCACAGCCGCTCCGCCTCTTCCATGTAGTGCGTCGTATAGACAATCGCCGTTCCCGCATCGCGCAGCGCCTCGATCATCTCGAAGATCCGGTTGCGCGACTGCGGATCGACGCCCACCGTCGGCTCGTCAAACAAAACCACCTTTGGCCGATGCATCATTCCCGCCGCCATGTTCAGCCGCCGCTTCATGCCGCCGCTGAGCGTCTTCGCCACGTCGTTCTGTTTCTCCTCGAGCGCCGCCCAATGCAGGCACCACGCAATCGCTTCCTTCAGCGCGTGCCCCTTCAGCCCGTAGTAGCGCCCAAACGATCCCAGGTTCTCGCGGCAACTGATGCGCGGGTAAATCGACAGCTCCTGTGGAACCCATCCGAGCGCCAACCTGGCTGCTGTTGATCCGGCCGCCTGCCCCATCACCATCACGCGCCCGCTGTCCTGGATCACGCGCCCCACCATCGCCCGGATCAGCGTGCTCTTGCCCGCCCCGTTCGGCCCCAGCAGTCCCAGGCACTCTCCCGCGCGCACTTTCAGGCTCACCCTGTCGACCGCCGTCAAATCGCCGAAACGCTTCACCAGCGCGTCAACTTCCAGCGCTGGCCCGGTTCCGATATCTCGTGCACTCGCCGTCATCGTCCCTCACTGTCCGCTTCCTGATGCCCACTGGTTTCCGCGGCCTCGATTGCCGATCCTCATCGGTGAAGAGTACTCTATAAAATAGAGTAATTGAAGTCAAGAGAATTCTTCCGCAATCCCGCGGATTCGTTCACGTGCTAGTTAACTTGTTGACTAGAAAGGATGTTATTTCGAGGTCTGCCTAGAGATGCAGCAAGAAGACCGGCGCCATGGCCGCCAGGATGGCCGCGATAAGCACCGCCAATACGCCCATCGCCTGCTTCGGCGCCCTTGGCAGCCAACGAATCCCGAATACAGCGAGCGCCGGCAGTTGCGCCACCATCAGCAGTTGCCAGATGTGCGCGGTCGGTCCCTCATCCGCTTCGCGCGCCGCGCCGTAAACCGCGACGTGGATCAGCACGACGGCCAGCGCCGTCAGCGCCATCGCCATCGGAACCAGCGCGCTTGGCTGCCTCACCACCGTTCCAAAAGTTGTTCTGTATTCGGTCGTCATCGCGCCTCCTGTTGTCGGATGAATCTGCTCGTTGATTGCAGCTGTCACCACGTCGAGCCACGCTTGCAGATCTACGCGGCCTTCGATCAGAAATTCTTCAAACTCCTCGCCGTAGCGTTCTCTCCAGCGGCGTGGGTACAGTCGCGTCAGGAGATGCGCAAGCCTGCGATCCATCTCGCCTCGATATCATCGCGCTTCCAGCCTCTTCAGCCCCGCTTTTGAAAAATCATGCAGCTTCGTCAGCTTCGCGCGCAGCAGTTTCAATCCATCCCCGGTTATCCGATAAGGGTGGCGCCGCTCTTCGGCCGGCAACGGTTTGATCCATCCCTGCTGCTCGAGGCGCGCAATCGCTCCGTACAGCGCGCCCGGCCCCAGCCGCGTTCCACACAGCCGCTCAATGTCGTCGATCATCGCGTGGCCGTGCTTCGGCCCGCTCGCCAGGCTGGCCAGCACCAGCAGCGGCGGGTCGGAATAGTATCCCGGATCCATCTGGTTTTCCTTGTCTACTACGTCGCGCGTACTACGCATGACGTAGTTATCGCACAGTCCCTGAGCTTTGGCAAGCAGATTCTTCAAAGCGAACGCGTCACGGTTGCCTAATTCTCCGGCGTCGAGCACGCCTTTGCCCGACAGGCTCTGTTAATGATCCGTCGCGGCGGGCGTATTGAATGCCAGGGTTCATCCCGGACATCCCCCTGAAACCCTCCGCATCTAAGTCTGCGGATGTTGGGGGCTCGTTTCTCACTTCAGGAAGTTCTCGTGGCCGGCGATCGCGCATCATCCCGGGTTCTTGTTGTCGACGACGACCGCCTCGTCGCCGACTCATTGGCACTCATTGTGCGTGGGCGGGGATTCGAGGCGCGCGCAGTCTACAGCGGCGAGGAAGCTGCGGAGGTTGCACTCGCCTGGAAGCCCGACGCGGTCATCTCCGACGTGATTATGGGGACAATGGATGGCGTTGCCCTGGCCGGCTATCTCGCGCAGATGCTGCCCTCCTGCAAGGTGCTCCTCATCTCGGGGAATCTCGACGCTGCGGAACTCATGAACGAATCGAACGCGCCCGCAAAGGCGTTTCCCCTTCTTGCCAAGCCGGTTCATCCCGACAACATCTTTGAGTTCCTCGGTCTCCCAAGCCGCGGGGCAAGCGCATGACTCTGGAACGCTGCTACCCGGCGAGATCGCGGGCTCCGGCCAACTCCGCAAACCGCGCTGACCCCGTTGGCTCCGGGGTCTTAGGCGGCTAACCCAGCTGACTTGCTGCCGCACTCACTCTCTGCACCACTGCAGCCCAATCGCCTGGTACAAGCTGCCGGAACAGCCGCGCCGTCGGGTACCACGGCGTTCGCTCCGACACTTCCATCCAGCGCCAGTCCGAAAGATGCGGCAGCAGAATCCACACCGGTTTCCCCATCGCTCCGGCCAGGTGCGCGATGCACGTATCTGTTGTGATCACCAGGTCCAGCGTGGCCATGAGCGCCGCAGTCTCTGCCAGATCGCGCTCGTTGCTTGACCCGTCGGCAACGAAAACATCATCTGGCAAACTCGCCAACTGTTCTGCTGCTTCGCCTTTCTGCAGCGAGATCCAGTTCGCGTCCACAGCGCGCAGCAACGGCACCAGCGTACCCAACCGCATCGATCGCGCAGCGTCTGCCTTGTACTTCGGATTTCCGGCCCACGCGATGCCCACACGCACCCGCGGACGCCCACCAGCCAGTTGAGAAGGGAACTGCTTTCGCTTCTCTCTCACCAGCTCTTCCTCCGCGCCCAGGTAGGCCCCTGTCCACGGAACCGTCTCGACCGTGGTCCGAAAAGCCGCGGGCAAACTCATCAGCGGACACTCCACATCGAACTCAATCGCTCCCGCGTCCATTGCCACAGTCTCTGCCATTCCCGAGCGCACCACGGCAAGCGAACGCATCAGCCTTTCCGCCGCCGGCTGCACCTCGAGCACCGGCCTTCCGCCGCGCGCTGCCACCAACGCCGCATACCGGCAGAACTGAATCGTGTCGCCCAGTCCCTGCTCCGCATGCAGCAGCACGCGCTCTCCGTGCAGCTCCTCGCCATTCCACCGCGGCTGTGCAAAGCGCCGCGGCTTGCGGTGCACTTCGCGAAACTTCCATCGCGCCTCGTAGCCCGGCCACCCGGTGACCCAGTCGCCCAATCGCAATTGCGTCAGCGCCAGGTTGTATCTCGCGCCTGCGCTCGCCGGATCTCGTGCGACCGCCGCTTCATGCGCCTTCAACGCTTCCTCCATATGTCCCAGGTCGAGCAGCGAGTTTCCCCGGTTCGACGCCGCCGCGCGATTGCCCAGCGCCTCGGCCCGCTCGAACACGCGAACTGCTTCCTCGAACCGTCCTTCCAGATGCAGCACGATGCCGTGCATATTCACGGCTTCGTCGAAATCCGCATTCCGCGCGAGCGCCCAGCGCATCCACTCCCGCGCGCCGGCCACATCCCGCTCCGCCGCGCGAAACTGCGACCACGCCACCAGCGTCTCTATCTGGTTGGGGTTCAGCGCCAGCGCTCGCCGCAGATTCGCTTCCGCCGCCTCCGGCCTTCTCCGGTCGCGCTCCAGCAGCGCCAGGTTTACCCATCCTGAAATCAGATCCGGCCGCAACTCGACAGACTCGCCGCAGAGCAGCCTCGGACTCCGCCTCACGGCATTCGTCGCGCAGCAACGAACCCAAATTGATCCATGCCGCCGCAAAGTCCGGCCGCATGACGAGCGCCCGCCGGTAACGCTTCTCCGCTTCACGCGTGCGCCCCAATCGCGCCAGAGCAAACCCCGCCGCAAATTCGCCCTCGGGCAATCGCGGACGCAACGCCAGCGCCTTCTCGTACCGCTCCAGCGCCTCTTCATTCCGCCCCGTCAGGGCAAGCGCATTTCCCAGTCCCAAATGCGCCGCCACCAGCGCCGGCCGCCGTTGCAAAGCCAGCTCGAACTCCCGGATCGCCTCGGCCGCCCGTCCCGTCGCGATTTTCAGCTCTCCCAATCCCAGTCGCGCCAGCACATCCATGCCGTCTATCCGTATGGCCTCGGCATACGCCCGTTCTGCTTCTTCCATCCGTTCAGCAGCCTTGAGCGCTTGCCCCAGCACAACCCATGCCGCGCCCATCGCGGGCGCCGCGGCCACTGCCGCAGCCGCCATCTTCAATGCGGCTTCGGTTTGCCGGCTGCTCAGCGCCACCAGGCTCATGCCCACTAAAGCCTCAGGCTGTTGCGGGTTTCGCTCAAGGGCCCGCTGGAAGCGGAGCGCAATCTCCTGCAATCGCACCGTCCGCCCGGCCGTCGCGATGCCCGTAGTCGATTCGCGCGTATTTTGCCTCCGCATGCTTTCGAACCTAGCTCCGGGTGGACGCGCACTCAAGGGCTGAATTCCGGCGCGCCAGCCGGCAGCACCATCGATTCCCGTTCTATCCGCGCCTCCTGTTTTGGAACGCGCAAGACGGTAGTGGGCCTGTTTGGAGGGTGGCTCGGGCTGGTAGGCCGGGGATTCATCCCCGGCTTCAGCGTCGCAAGAAGGTCGCGGGCTTTAGCCCCTGAGGCACAGTTCTTTCAACCCTTTCACGCGCACTATCATTCACCTGTGGCCTCGCGCGCCAACCTGAGCGATCTTCTAGCCAACGCCATCACGCACGGCATCGGCCTCGGCTTCGCGTTGGTGGGCGCCGTTTGCCTCATCGCGGCCTCAACGCGCGGCTCGGCGCTCGTCGTCGTCACCTGCTCGGTCTTTTCCGCCGCGCTGGTGCTGGTCTATCTTTGCTCCACGCTCTACCACTCACTGGGGCGGACGCGCGCCCGCCACGTCCTTCATGTCCTCGACCACTCCGCCATTTACGTGCTCATCGCGGCAACCTACACGCCCTTCACTCTCGTCTCTCTGCGCGGAACGGTGGGGTGGGCTCTCTTCGGCGTGGTCTGGGCACTGGCAGTGGCGGGCATCGTCTTCAAGAGTCTCGCCATCGGCCGTTTCCCTGTGGCATCGGCCCTGGTCTATCTGCTGCAGGGCTGGCTTGCGATCTTCGTCGTGCGATCGCTTCTCCACGCCATTGGCTGGCACGGGCTTCTCTGGCTCGGCGCCGGCGGCATCGCGTATTCCCTGGGCGTCCTCTTCTTCGCCTTCGACCATCGCCGCTTCTTCCACGCCACATGGCACCTGTTCGTCCTCGCCGGCAGCGTCGCGCACTACTTCGCCATCTACTTTTACGTTGTGCCTGGGCGGGTTTGAACGGGCTCCTGATGCCTCTGCTTAAGCCTGGATCGATGACCCGCGGTTGGACGCCGTTTGGCCATGGTGCCCATCGTTGACCCAACCCCGGTTTCCCGGTAAAATCAAATGGTTTGGCGATGCACCCGGTTGCCGGGTGCCCGGGAAGCTGCCGCTGGGTTCAGCGTGAGTGTGCAGTTGGCCTCCCGATGCAGTCTCACTCTGTATCCGCCCCCTCTTAGCACACGATTCTTGAGCACGAATTTGCGCCCGGTCCTGTGTGACCCTCAGCGCTGGAGGCTTTGTTATGTACGCAGTCATTCGCACCGGTGGAAAGCAATACCGCGTCGCCCCCGGCGATGTGTTGAAGATTGAAAGCGTTCCGTCGGGCTCCCCGACCGTCGAGTTCAGCGATGTGCTGGCCGTCTCCGGCGAGGCCGGATCGATTGCCAAGCCGGCTTCCGCTACGGTTACGGCCGAGGTCCTCGGCGAAGGCCGCGGCGACAAGATCCTGGTCTTCCACTTCAAGCGGAAGAAGCAGTACAAGAAGCTCCAGGGACACCGGCAGAACTTTACCGAAGTGCGCATCAAGGCCATTGTGGCTGACGGCGTCACCTACGACGGGGAAAAGAAGTAGCGCGCGGCCGCGTCGGGATTGGATTCACACTCTGGCGCCAGCTATGGTTCTCGCACAAATCAGGCTAGGAGCTAGAAGCTGGCAGCTAGAAGCTGCTTTCAGAGGAGATTGAATCATGGCACACAAAAAAGGTGGGGGCAGTTCCACAAACGGGCGCGACTCAAACGCGCAGCGGCTGGGCGTCAAGGCCTTTGCCGGCCAATTCGTCACCGGCGGCACCATCATCAGCCGCCAGCGCGGCACTCGCATCAAGCCCGGCGTCAATGTGGGCATCGGCTCCGACGACACGCTCTTCGCCAAGGTTTCAGGCCGCGTCAAGTTCACTGACCGCGGCAACCGCGGCCGCTTTGCATCGGTCGAGCCCGCCACCGAGTAACGGCGGAGGTTCCGCGCCTTGGCGCGAACACCCTCCAGGCTCGCATTGGGCACCAAATCAAAAGGCCACGGCAATCGCCGTGGCCTTCCCTATTTCTGATCTCTGATCCCTGATCCCTGACCACCGACCACCGACCACCGAATGCCGTTCCTACGTCTCCGACTCCCCGGCCTTCATGTTTCGCGCCAGAACCTTCTCAACCACGCGCTCCACATCCGAAAGGAAGAAGCTGTTGGCGGGCTGCTGCACGGCCACCTTGGTGCCCGTGTGGCCCAGTGCCGAGGCGATTTCGTTCCAGCGGTAGATCGTCGAGCTCGCCGGCATCAGCACCGGCCTGCGTGCGGGCTCCGGAATGATGCAGTACACCACCCAGATGGCCAGCGTCCCGAGAATCAGCGATTCGTAAACGAACTGCAGCGGGTCGACCAGCGAGGGCGACGCAACGCGAGAGATCCACGACGCGAGAACAAAGTCCGCCGAGGACATGACGCCAAAGCCCAATGCAATGCCAAAGGACAAATCGCGCACCGTCAGGCGCAGCGCATTCATGCTCAGGCAGAGGAAAGCGAGCAAGCAAAGTTCCAGAACGCTCACCGAGTGCATCAGCCCGTAGGAAACATCCGCAATGATGAAAATCCCCTTGTGCCCGTAACTAATCGAGCTCAGACTGACAATCATCGAAACCACGGCCGCCCAGCGGAAGATCACAATCGCCAGCTTGGCGATCCCGGGAAATGCGGACAGTGCCGACCGGAAAACTTCGATGCAAATCAGGAACAGCAGCACTGTGCTCGCAAGATACGTCGCAAAGAAACCGAAATAGTAGATTTGTCCAACGTGGAAATCTCTTCCCCAGGATTTGGTTGTCAGGTAGAGAGCCAGCGTCAGCACGGGCGTCGAGATCGCACGCAACAGCAGGTAATAGCCCATCGCCGGGAAGCGGCGTTGCAGACCCTTGGCCAGGAACAAGACGGCGAGCGCGGCCCAAAGGACAAGCTCAGCCGCGCTCATCGCCGACATTGCGAAGTTCAATGACATAGAGACAGATGTGCGCCCGTTAGAACCCCTTCAGAATAGCGCTTAGATGCCGAATGGCTCAAACACAAAAGGGTAACGCGCACGTGGCACTTTCGTGCTACGCAGTACTTTTCCTGCCAGGTCCAACGCACGGGAATTCGTGAACCTTATTGGGACGGCGGATTCGTTGCGAAGCAGGCGTTGACGGATTGGCAGGGAAGCGGCCCGGGAAGATTGATGAGTGGACCAGGGTCAGTGGCGCCTACCGAAGTGTGCGAAACACGAGCTTGGGAGTTGGCGGGCGCGAGCGATGCGGAGGCAAGACCTGCGATGGCGACGAACAAGGCAAAGAACCGAATCACGGATGTCATCTTTGGTAACCTTTCGGATGGATTTTTGAAAGGAAAGTCTTCTCCTTTTCAAGCCTTATCTTAATCAATTAGCGATTACAAGTCCAGTTTTTTCAATTAGATACTAAATAAGAACCCTTATGCATTACCATCGTCATTTCCGTGAGCTCGCTATTCGAGGATAGTAACCGCTTTCTCAACACCCTTGCCTCCCTCTTCCGAACCTTCCCGCATGGTAAAATAGTTGTAGGTGAAAGCCCTTGATAGGCCCCCTCTTTTCAAGCGGTTACTCCCGCTTCAGCGTCCGGATTCAGCCCCGGCGGCCCTCAAGATCACGGAACACTTTGCGAACGGAATTCTATGGCGACTGAAGTTCTCGGCTCCTCCTCCATTCACGGCGATAACGACAGCTACACTGGCGAAAATATCAAGGTCCTTGAAGGCCTTGAGGCCGTTCGTCTCCGTCCCGCAATGTACATCGGTTCGACAGGCGAGATCGGTTTGCATCACCTCGTCTACGAAGTGGTCGACAATTCCGTCGACGAAGCTCTCGCCGGCTATGCCAAGAAAGTCGATGTCATCATTCACGTCGATAACTCCATCACCGTTGTCGACGATGGCCGCGGCATTCCCGTCGACATGATGGATCTGGCTGACGGCGAACGCATGCCCGCCGCACAAGTCGTTCTCACCAAGCTGCACGCCGGCGGCAAATTCGATGCCTCCAACTACAAAGTCTCCGGAGGACTGCACGGCGTCGGCGTCAGTTGCGTCAACGCGCTCAGTGAAGAGCTCGAAGTCGAAATCTGGCGTCCGGAAAAACCGGGCGAGCCGTCGCACACGTACGAGCAGAGCTACTCCAAGGGAATTCCGACGTCCAAGCTCCAGAAAACCGGCACCAGCAAGCGTCGCGGCACCAAGGTTCACTTCCTGCCCGACCGGTCCATCTTCACCACCACCGAATTCAATTACGACACGCTCGCCCAGCGCCTGCGCGAAATGGCCTTCCTCAACAAGGGCCTCGAAATCACGCTCACTGACGAGCGCACCGCCGACCCCAAGACCGGTGAAGCGCGCCGCGCCGAGTTCAAATACGCCGGCGGCATCGCCGAGTTTGTCAAGCATCTCAACCGCGGCAAGGCCGTTCTGCACGATAAGCCCATCGTCATGGAGGCCCTCCGCGATGGCGTCGAAATCGACATCGCCCTGCAATACAACGACAGCTACTCCGAGTCAGTCTTCAGCTTCGCCAACAACATCAACACCGTCGACGGCGGCACGCATCTCTCCGGTTTCCGCGCCGCGCTCACGCGCACCATCAACTACGTCGGCCAGCAGATGGGCCTCTTCAAAGACATGAAGGAGTCGCTCTCGGGCGACGATGTGCGCGAAGGTCTCGTAGCCGTGGTCAGCGTCAAGCTGTCGCAGCCGCAGTTCGAAGGCCAGACCAAAGGCAAGCTCAACTCCGATATCGCCGGCACCGTGCAGGCCTTCGTCAATGAGCGCCTGGGCATGTTCCTTGAGCAGAATCCTCCCGTCGCCCGCAAGATCATCAACAAAGCGATCGAGGCAGCCCGCGCGCGCGAAGCCGCACGTAAGGCTCGCGACCTCACACGCCGCAAAGGTGCGCTCGATGGCGGCGGCCTACCCGGCAAGCTGGCCGATTGCAGCGAGCGCAACCCCGAGCGCTGCGAGCTCTACCTCGTCGAGGGCGAAAGCGCCGGCGGCACCGCCAAGCAGGGCCGCGACCGCAAGTTCCAGGCCATCCTTCCGCTCAAAGGCAAAATCCTCAACGTGGAAAAGGCGCGCTACGACAAGATGCTGGGCCACGAGGAAATCCGCGCCATGATTACCGCCCTCGGTTGCGGCATCGGCAAAGACGACTTCGACGCCGCCAAGATCCGCTACGGCAAAATCATCCTCATGACCGACGCCGACGTCGACGGATCGCACATTCGCACGCTGCTGCTCACCTTCTTCTTCCGCCACATGACCGAGCTCATCAAGCGCGACCACATCTACATCGCGCAGCCCCCGCTCTACAAAATCAAGAAGGGCCGTTTCGAGCAATACATTAAAGACGATCGTGAGTTCGTCAAGGTCATGGTGAACCGCGCCTCCGAGGGCATGATCGTGCGCCACGGCGAGACCGCCGCAAAGATTGAGGGCGCCGACCTCACCCGCTTCATGGCCACGCTCAATGAATATCTCGGCTTCGTCGAGAAGGTCGACAAGCGCATCCGCAACGAGAAGCTCACCGAGTTGCTGGCGCGCGCCGAGCTCACGCATCGCACCGACTTTGCTTCGACCGACGGAAAAAAAGTTCCCGAAAAAATTGCCGCGCTCCATGCCAAGCTCACCGAGCTCGCCGACGAGTTCCAGTTCAAGGTCGCCAAGCCGGTTGAAGACGATGAGCACCACACCTGGTCGGTTTGTTTCACCGATGCGCAGGGCGCCACGCGCTGCATCGACTGGACGCTCGCCTCAAGCCCCGAGTTCCGGCAGATGATGTCGAAGTACACGCTGATCAAGGAATTCCTTGAGCCGCCATTCCTGGTGGAGTACGCGCCCAGAGGCGCCAAGGCCGCGGCAGGAAGTGAAGCGGCCGCGAGCGAAGACGACGAGCCGGATGCCGAAGGCGCGCCCTCGCCGGGCAGCGCGGAAACCAAAGCCGCGGGCAAAAATGCGCGCACTCTCCGCGAGCCCGTCGAAAAGCAAACCGCACGCGATCTCTTCGCCTACATCGTGGAGCAGGGCAAGAAGGACTACCAGGTGCAGCGCTACAAGGGCCTGGGAGAAATGACGGCTTCGCAGCTCTGGGAAACCACCATGGATCCCGAGCGCCGCACGCTTCTCTCTGTGAAACTCGAAGACATCGCCGAGACTGAGACCATCTTCACCACCCTCATGGGCGAAGACGTTGAGGCCCGCCGCAAATTCATCGAAGACAACGCACTCGACGTCAAGAACCTCGACATCTAAAAGGCAGCTTACAGCCATTAGCCTTTAGCTATTAGCTTTCTTGTGCTGGAGCCTGCCGGGTGCCCCATCCAAGCTTTGCTTGGGTGGGAAAAGATTCGACGCGGCGCGGCTCTGGCCGTGCCGCATCATCCGCCTCAACACCCCGCGGCGCTCGCACCTTGCGCCGGCGCCTCCACCGCCGGGAGGGAGCGAAGAAGTCAGCTCTGGGCGGAGTCTTTCCGCTCCCGATCGATCGTATCCGGATCGGGAACCGTTTCTTCGGTATCGGCAGTGCTCCCGGCCTTTCCGCTTCTACTTTTTTTGTAAGCGCCCCAACCCATAACGATTCCGAAAATCACGCATCCGGGACCAATACTCAGCGCCGCCCATTCATACCAGCGCCTGCTCGCCGCGCCGAATTCGTCCAGCGAATTGATCGATGGCTTCGATGGATCGTAATACACGGTTGCATCGAAATTCGCTGACGCCCTCTCTCGCGGGCAATCGCTTCCTGTATAAGCCGCTCCGTCAACGGTAAATTTATAATCGCAGTTCATGTGCAAGACGGTACCCCATGTTCTTACCTGCGCGATTGTTGACTGCTCGCCTGCCTCGGCACTGCTGTACTGGTTAGCTCTGTAGATACAGTACGCGCCGAACGCCAGGATACTGAGCAAAGCGATCAACGGATGTTTCCGCCAGTCCGCCATTGGCTCTCCTCGTCACCACGATTTCAATTGTGGGTTTGATGGCACCGCAATTGTAACGCCTGCCCGGTGCCACATCACCCACGCCGTGTCATCCCGAGCGAAGCCCTTTTCAGCGGAGCCGAGGGACCTGCATTTGCGAGGTGCCCCATCCCGGGGCCCCCACGGACAGGTCCTCGTCCGTGGGGTCGATCCAAGCTTCGCTTGGCTGCAGAGGCGGTGTATCAGGGCTTGGCTTTAGCCATGCCGATAAAGTCAGCAAAATGAGTTAGGGCTTTAGCCCCTGCCCCCCGGTCGGGGTGCCCCACTCAAGCTTCGCTTGGGTGGGAAAAGATTCGGCGAGGCACGGCTTTGACCGTGCCGCAACATCCGCGTTAAGAATTGACAACGCTAACCTCGCGCCGAATGCTCCGCCCCCGGAGGGGGCGAGGATGTTAGCCCCGGGTGAAGTGAGCCTGCGTAGCGCGAACGAAACTCGGGGAACGTGATCCAAAAACGCGAGCCAGCCCCGTAGGGGCGAAGGAACTGCGCCGCAAAGCCAAGATGCTTCACGATCCCCACCCGCCCCGCAACACTGCATCACCGCTTCAAAATCACTCCCGCCCAATCCACCCAGGTGCTCGTCATCGCCAGCCTGCCCACAATCAGCGTCACCACCGTCATCGCGGCCAGCCCCGCGGCAAACGGCCGGTCGAAGCTCCGCGTCAGCCCCGCGCGCACCCCCAGCAGCAGCACTCCCAGCGTCACCACCGGCCCAAAGATCCCCACCCAATGGTGGCCGCCGAAAATCGCGCCCGTCGTTTCGATGCGCCCTACGCCTCCGCTCACAAGCGAGAGGCACGCCAGCAGCATCATCGGCCTGTGAACGCGCGGCCGCTTGCGCGCCAGCACGCCCAGCGTCACAAACACCGCAAACAGCGCAATCTCCGTGTACATCACCAGCAAAAACTGCGGGCCCGGCCAGTCGAAAACCGCCGCGCTCGGGTCTGTGCGGATGGAGCGCGTAGCCACCACCGGCCCCGTCACCACCACCATCGCGGCAATCGCCACCACGCCCCAGCCCAGCGTCATGTGCACCCGGCGATTGCGCGTGGAGATCAGCAGCGCCTGCACAAAGAACATCACGAACCAGGCAAAGATCGCGCTCGAGTGCGCCACCACGATGGCCAGCATCGCCGGCGCAATCGGCGAGCCGTCAACGTGCCTGCCGTGAAAAATGTACTGCTGAAAACCCAGAACCGTGAAAACCAGGAAGATGGCTCCGACAGCGGTGTAGAAAAAGCGTTCGGGCTTCATCCGCAATCTCCTCTTTGTGAATTTTCAGGAACGCAGGCTCAGTAACGAAGGGGAAGCCTCGCCCATCCTCAGGTCGCGCTCATGGTTCGATCGATTTTGGGCGTAGCCCATCATACGATCCCGTCCACCGGTTTTTGCAAGAGATGTTTTGGACTGAGCCGACGCGTCGAGCGCCCCGACACCTGACGTCGTGGGTCAGTGTTCGAACGTACGAATTCCGCATGAGCGAAGATATTCGAACGTGCCGTCATAGAACGATGGAGGTCGCGTTCGATCCAATGCGTCGCCCGTCGGAACGAACAGGATCATCCCCTGCCGTGCGCGAGTCAGTATCACCCGATATGCATTCTTTAGGTATAGCTGTCTGGAAGCGTCCTTGATTGACTGCCACTTTGTGCCTTTGAAGGATTGGAAGTGCCAGATTCCGTCCTGATGGTGGAAGTCTCTGTCCCAACAAACGCCCACCCAATCGAGTTCCAGCCCTTGAACCAAGAACTCACTCGCTACATCCTCCAAATAATCGGAGGACCGAACATCTGTGTTGGGATTCAGAAACCAGTTTGCCGGCTCGATTTCATTTTTGATGTGTATCCCATCTGGACGAAGTCGCTGTGCTCCTGACGACGCAACTAAGCCGAATCTCTCAGTGCCCCGTGCATGACCGCGCAGCCAGTTCCTAGCCACGCTGAGATCGCGCGTGAGGTATACCGGGTAGGTGGACCGTATGCTTTCGTAGACGGAACGTGCATCCGCAGGCCTGTTGTCAATTAGGTGACCAACAAAATCCGATAGCGCCTCGGCGCGGAACGAGCGCATTGACACGGCCAGATGCAGGAATTCGTCTAAACAGACCCGTGGGGATGCCAAGAACCTTTCCACCTGATCTCGGGCTCCATATTCTTCGAGCAACATACGCGGTGAGAGGTAGACGTCCCAAGCTGGGAAACGGTTTTCAAGGGCGTTGATCCACTCCGAGATCCCTGCCTCACCGGTGTTGATCTCCTGACCGCCGCCAACAAGGCATACGACCGTGCACCAGTCTGGATGCCGATCCATCACGCTGATGAGGAACTCCGGCTCCGACATGTCGAAGTCGGCCTGCCCTCGCTTGCGTTGCATGAAATTCGCCGCTTGATCGCGAGTCCATGCCCGTTGTGCCTCGTCGAACACGACAACTCTCTCAAGCGGAATAACTTTGTTGCCGACATATTCGTCTCGGAAATGATGGATGTTCTGAATGAATTCGCGCACGGCGCGCTCAGCCGTGTTTTTGGAAATGCCTTCCCGCCGGGCTTTATCGCGAGCAAGGGCTTCGCGTAGGACTTTAACAAGCGGACCGTTTCCGGACAGAAAGACTGAATGCTCGTCATGATGCTCTTCTGAGCGCCGGGTTGAAATATTCAATCCGGCAAGTGTCTTGCCTGACCCAGGTACGCCGGTCACAAAACAGATAGCCTTTCTGCAATTCAACCGCGCTTTATCAATGATGGCGCTGATACTGTCGCTCGTTTCCTGTAGATTCTTGGCGCCAGCATCCGTTCGAGAAATGTCGGCCACAGTATGTGTGCGATAGAGAACCTCTGCAGCTTCAACGATTGTTGGGGTTGGTTTATAGCCTTTCGCCATCCAGCTTTCGACCCCAAATGCGGGAAAGTCGAATTCCGTGCAGATGTAATCGATAACGGATCTCAGATCAGCCTTGTTCGTCCCGACCGGGGAGGCGACGAGATCTGCAGCAAACACTGTTTTTTGCGTGAGTGGGAGTCCGCGTTTGTCGCAACCAGGACAGGAACGATTGGAACTGCGTGACTACCCTCGTGAAAATTCTTCAGGTCAAGTGCATAATCTTCCACTTGATCCAACGCACTCGATGTGAATTCGTTTGCTCCGACCTTGAATTCGATGACAAAGACAATATTCCCGACGATCAACACTGCATCGGCGCGCTTTCCCATTCTAGGGATATAGAACTCCAGAAAGACCCGCCCGGCCGGTCTGTCAACGAAAGCAGCCTTCAGAATCGAGATTTGTTGAAGCCAAGCCCAGCGTTGCGGCTCGTCGAGCGAGTGATGATGCTCCTCCGTCAGCACCCCGAGGATTCGTTCAGGATCGTCGCGAACGAAACTTGAGAGATCGGTGTTGTAGTAGGCCTTGATCGGCATTCCGATTCCTCACGTGAGTAGCTTGTGACTTGTCCGAATCGCCCCTAGTCTGGAGAGGGCGCATAAGACTCAGAAAGGTGTCCTCGCCCCAGAAAAAGCGGGCAGGGCTCAGAACTTGGTCGGGACACACTTCAAGGGTACTGCACGCTTGGTGATCGCAGTCGCACGGTGCGCCTCCTGGGCCCATTCATTTCCCGCACCAGCTCAGCAACCCGGGCGGCTAACCACTGCCCACTGTTCACTGGCCACTGTTTTTCCTTGTCAAGGGGCCGAAGCCAAAATAAATCCGCCCGCCTCCCGTAAATCCTTTCTTCTCTGAGCTCTGTTCTCTGATCTCTCAACTGCGAAGTTTGCCGATAATAATCCCCTTCCGGCGCATACTGAATCCAGAGATCAGAGATCAGAGATCAGAGATCAGAGATCAGGGATCGGGGATCAGAGATCAGCGATCGGACCTCGATTCACTGTTGTACTTCCTCACCGTCAACCGTTCACCGCCGTAACCCCTTTAGATTGACGACTTTAGGTATCTAAACCGTTTAGAATCAATGGGTTACGGAAAACGGTGAAAGGTACAAGTACCTGATAACAAACCTCTTAACCCCAAAGGGGGTGGGGGGGACCCCGCGTAGGCCTCTCGAAGTGAGGCCGTCGGGTCCGGGCAGCCACTTAATAGGCCAGTCGCAGAGTATAAGGATTACTCATGAGACGAATTCCGACGACTCTCCGCAACCTTGCCGCCGCTGCCGCGATCCTGGCCTGCGCTGCCGCGTCCACTGCGCAGGAGGGCAACCTCGAACCTGCGCCCGCCAATCCGCTGACCAAGTCGCGCGTATTTGCCTACGACGACATGGTGGCCAAGACTGCGGCCAACGGCGCCGTCGGGCGCAGTGTGTTCACCGGAACGCTCGCGACCGGCGAGGCCATCGCTGTGCATGAGTCCATGCAGCCCGCCGGAACCCCGCCCAATCCCGCGCACCGCATCCAGCACTCGGAGGTGATCGTGGTCGAGGAGGGAACGCTCGAGTTCATGCACGACGGCAAAACGGAGCGCGCCAACGCGGGAAGCATCATCTACGTGTCCCTTGGCACTCTGCACCAGCTGAAGAACGTCGGCGACGGGCCGGCGAAGTACGCCGTGATCGCGATTGGCGGAGACACGCGGAAGTAGCGCTTCAGGGATCAGGGAACTGGGATCGGTGGACGGTGAATGGTGAGCCGTCCGGGTATCCCGCGTCGCGAGTTCGGGACGCGGGATACCCGTTTCCTTGTTGGGTGAAGATCGTGGAGAACAAATGCAGGTCCCCGTTCGGCTCCAATTGCTCTTTCAACGTCCGAAAAGCAGGTCCTTCGGCTCCGCTTACCCCGTGATCGCGTCGCGCTAGCGGGGCCCCAGACGCGCTCCGCTCAGGATGACATGGCACCGGAGAGCGCACAGCTCCACGATGCGCGGATTTGGCCGCGGCCGTGGCGCTTGACGGCGTACATGCGCGCGTCGGCGGTGCCGATGATCTCGTGCATGCGGGTTCCATCGGTGGGCGAGGACGACAGGCCGACGCTGGCGCAGACCTGGATGGAAAGGCCGCTCTTCATTCCGAACGGAGTTTCCATGAGTGCGGCGTGCATTCCCCTGGTCAGCTCCAGTGCCTGTGCGGCCGGGGTCTTCGGCATCATGATCACGAACTCGTCGCCGCCATAACGGAAGGCCATGTCCTGCCGGCGGCACAGCTTCTGCAACCGCTTACCGGCCGCGGCCAGCAGTTCGCTGCCGATCATGTGGCCGTGCGCATCGTTGACGAGCTTGAAGCGGTCCAGATCCCAAAAGGCGAGGCTGAGCGGCAGATTGAGCTTTGCCGAGTGCTGCAGCTCCCGGTGCAGAACATCGTAGAGATGGCGCACGTTGAAGAGGCCGGTGGTGTCGTCGGTGATGGTGAGTTGCTGGATGCGCGCGACGTCGCGGGCGTTTTCAATGGCGATGGCCGCGTGGTCGGCAAGGATGTGCAGGAATGCGATGGAGTAGTCCGACATTTCGGCGCGCGGGTTGAGGATCTCAATGACGCCCTGCGTGCCGGTGCGCCCGCGCAAGGGCATGGCGATGACCGACCTGATGCTAGTGATGCCGGGAGTGGCGGATTGCGCGGCGCGCGGATCGCCTTCCATCTGGGGCACAAGAAGCGTATCGCCGTGCTCGAGGACCCATCCGGCAACGCCCTCGCCCCGCTTGACGCGAAGCCCGCGCAAGGTTTCCTGTTCCTCGCCCGTGGCGATGGCGTAATAGAGATCGTGCGAGGATTCCTCGAGCATGAGGAGCGCCCAAAACTCCGCATCCACCATGTGCTCCATTTGCTCAAGAATGGTGCGAAGGATTGTGTCGAGGTCGAAGCTTGAGGTGAGCGATCGCGCCAGCTGGTGAAACACAAGCAGATCGGCGAGCGGGATGCGCCCTTCCGAGTCTTTAGACATGTTCGGGCCCTGTGGAGAAGAACGACTGCAATCATTGTTGCACAGGTTATTCATCCTGCGAGCCAATGCCGGCAGAAGCCTCACGCAGGTTGGCCGGAGAATCGTAGTTATTGCCGCGATGGTTGGGCCGCGAATGCGGAGCCGGTTCAACCGCCGATATGAACCGGCGGCTAGCCGCCAATGTGAACCATGGAGCGGGAGGGCTTGAGAAACCCTGGCTCGCCGATATGATGGCGGGCTTCCTTGCCGCGGATGGTGCTGACAATGTAGGCGCGCAGTTCGTCGTCGCCGGCGCCGGAGCGGAGACGCCCGTACAGATCGTGCTCCACTTGCGAAAAGAGGCACGTGCGTATCTTGCCGTCAGAGGTGAGTCGCACGCGGCTGCAGGCTCCGCAAAATGCCCGGCTCACCGGGGCAATGATGCCGATTTCGCCAACACCGTCGGAAAATGTGTAGCGGCGGGCGGTTTCGCTGGCTTCGCGCGGCGGAAGCTCGACGAGCGGCAGGGTGCGGCCTATGCGGTCGACAATTTCGCGCAGGGTGACGACGATTTCGGGGGTCCACAGCCGGCCTTCTTCAAGAGGCATGAACTCAATGAATCGGACGACGACATGCTCTTCGCGGGCGAAGCGGGCAAAGCCTTCGATCTGGTCGTCGTTGAAGCCGCGCAGCAGCACGCAGTTGATTTTGAGAGGCGCAAGCCCGGCGGCGCGCGCGGCGCGAACGCCGGCAAGAACTTTAGAGAAGCTGCCTTCCACGCGCGTGATGCGCTCGAAGGCTGCGGCGTCGACGGCATCCATGCTGACTGTGATGCGATTCAGGCCGGCATCTTTCAACGGTTGAGCAAGCGACTCGAGGAAATGGCCGTTGGTAGTCAGCGCCAGATCCAGCGGCTCGCCTTCGAGCGTGCGCAGGCGCTTGAGCTCGCGAACCAGGTCAACCAGATCGCGGCGCAACAGGGGCTCGCCACCGGTAAGCCGGACCTTGGTGATGCCGAGGCCGACAAAGAGCTCGATGAGGCGGAGGTATTCGTCGAGGGCCAGCTCGGGATATTGCGCACCCATCTCGCCGGTGCGGCAGTAGACGCATTTGTAGTTACAGCGGTCGGTGATGGAGACGCGCAGATCGTGAATCACGCGGCCGTGGCTATCCGTAAGCGGCGGATGCAGGGCCGGCGAGGCGATCGCGGAGAGGGAAGGGGCAGCCATCGGCACCTTCAAGCCTATCCCTTTTCGGAGCCGGTTGAAAGGGCCGGCCCCTATGCGAGAGCGCGGGCGCAAGGGAAGCGATAGCATGATGAAGCGGGCATGCTGCGACAAGGCTCGCGCATTGCCGCTATCGGCGAAGGAACAAGGATGCCAGCAACAGGAGCAAGGCCCGCGGGCGCGGCGGACGAAGCAGGCGCGGCGGCAGCCGTGCGGCGGATGTTCGACTCCATTGCGCCAAGATATGACCTGTTGAACCACGTGCTCTCAGCCAACGTGGATCGGCTGTGGTGGCGCAGGGCCGCGCGCAGGTTCGACGCGATTCTGGCGCGGCCTGAAGCGGCGATTCTGGATATTTGCTGCGGAACGGGCGATTTGACCATGGCGCTGCTCAAGCGGCGGCCCAACGGAGCGAGCCCGATCCTGGCCGCCGATTTTTCGCCCGCCATGCTGCGGCGCGGCGCGGAAAAGTTTGGGCCGAAGAAAGCCGGAGCGCCCTACGCAGTGGCGATCGAGGCCGATGCGTTGCACCTGCCGTTGCGCGCCGAATCGCTCGACCTGATCGTGACGGCGTTCGGCTTCAGGAACCTGGCGAACTACGAAGTGGGACTGAACGAGTTTCATCGCGTGCTGAAGCCCGGCGGGCAGTTGGGAATCCTCGAGTTCAGCGAGCCCGGGGGCCTGTGGGGGAAAGCGTACGCCTTGTATTTCCGGCGCATGCTACCCGCCATTGGCCGCATGATCTGCGGCAAGGATGGGCCGTACAATTATCTGCCCAGCTCCGTGGGCGATTTTCCGCCGCCGGATGCGATGGAGAAGATGATGGAGCGGGCCGGCTTTGCGCAGTGTGCCTGGCAGCCCTACACATTTGGCATTGCCGGGTTGTACACCGCGTCGAAGCCCATTGCAGTAAGAAGCCGATGACGATCGCCGCATCCAATTCGCGAGTGAGTGAGCCTGCCTCAGAAAGTTTCCCGGCGGAAAAGCAGCGCGTGGCGCGGCACTCAATGGCCGCCGCCGCGGCGATGACGCTGCTCAAGATCGCAGCCGGGATTCTGTCGGGGTCGCTGGGTGTGCTTTCTGACGCGGCACATTCGGGACTGGATCTTATAGGCGCGGCGCTGACGTATTTTTCCGTCCACGTAAGCGACAAGCCGGCGGACGAGGATCATACGTACGGCCACGGAAAGATTGAGAATCTTTCCGCCTTCAGCGAGGCGGGGCTCATGGCTCTGTCGTGCGCGTGGATCATGTGGGAGGCTGTGGAGCGAATCTTCTTCCACCCGGTGAAGGTGCACCACTCCCTGTGGCCGGTGCTGGTGCTGGTGACCTCGGTCGGCGTGGATATCTGGCGTTCGCGCCAGTTACACGCGGTGGCCGTGCGGACCGGATCGCCGGCGTTGGCGACCGACGCATTCCATTTCGCTTCCGACATCTGGGCGGCCCTGGCAGTGCTTGCCGGGCTGGGCGCGGCGCGGGCCGGCGAGCGCTTTCAGATCCCGTCGCTGCGTTATGCCGACCCGCTGGCGGCGCTTGTTGTTTCGCTCATGATTTTGCGCATGACGGTGCGGCTGGGGCATGAAGCAGTGGCCGCGCTGGTGGACGAAATTCCCGCGGAAACTCGCCGCAAGCTGGTGCGCGAAGTGGAGCGCGTGGATGGCGTGCTGGCTGTGGAGCGGGCGCGAGTGCGGCGGGCCGGCGCCGGCCATTTTGCCGATGTCACCCTGGCGCTGCCGCGGCGATTTACGTTTGAGCACACCGATGAACTGGTGCAAGCCGCGACAACCGCCGTGCAGCGCGTCCTGCCCGGGGCCGACGTCGTGATCCACACGGTGCCGCGCGAGACCAAAGCGGAGAGCATCTTCGATCGCGTACGCGCCGTGGCGGCTCGCAACAACGTTTCAGTGCACGAGCTCAGTATTCAGACGAATCATGGCCGGCTGCAGGTGGAGTTGCACGTGGAGCTTGAAGAGCATCTCACGCTGCGGGAGGCGCACAGCTTTGTCACCGCCCTTGAAGCGCAGATTCTGCGCAGCGTACCGGAGGTCGATTCGGTGTTGACGCACATCGAGAGCGAACCGGCAACGATCGAGCAGCCGGAGGAAGAGCTTGTTGAAGACCGCAGGCTGGAGCAGGCGCTGCGATCGGCAGCAGCGCTCTTTCCCGAGATTGCCGACGTGCATGCCATCACCGTGGGCCGGACAGGGGAACACATCTCCGTCACGTGCCACTGCACCTTGCCCGACGAGCTCGCTATGAATCGCGTGCACGAGATCATTACCGCGCTTGAGGACCGCTTCAAACTGGAGTGTCCGACGGTGTACCGGATAACCATCCATCCGGAGCCGGTGACGGATAATACGCGGTAGGGCTCTTTCCCGGTCCTGGACTGATTTCGCATGCGGATCACACTGCTTAACGCGGGCGCCTTCACAAGATTCTTCCGCATTGCCTCGTTGCTGATGGTGCTGGTGGCTGTTTGCCTGCTTTCGGCAATCTTGACCATGCAGTTCGCCATTCACGGCGCTGAGGTACAGGTTCCGGAACTGAAGGGAATGACAACGGCGGACGCGCGCAGCGTTGCAGCAGGACTGGGACTGACGCTGGATGTGGACAATCGCTACTATTCTGCCGACGTGGCGGCGGGGCACATCCTGTCGCAGTCGCCCGCGGCGGGAACGGTGGTGCGGCGAGAGTGGCGCGTGCGCGTGGCCGAAAGTCTTGGTGCGCAACGGGTCGACGTTCCCGACACGGTGGGCGCGAATGAACGCGTGGCCGAACTGGAGCTGCGCCGCGCCGGTCTTGAGGTGGGCGAGGTGGCACACCTGCCTTTCGGCACAGCCGCGGCGGGAACCGTGCTGGCGCAGGATCCTCCGCCTCACGCACAGGGTATTGAACAACCGAGCGTGAGCCTGCTTGTGGCAGCGCCTGACGATGAAACGCCGGACGGGTATGTGATGCCCGATCTTACTGGATTGCCGTTGGCGAGTGCGGAAGCGGCATTGAACAAAGTCGGGATCAAGACAGCGCCTCCCAGTTACGTGAGTGAAGCCGTGCCGCCGGTGGGAAGCGGCGACGCGCCGATCAAGCTGCCGGTGAAACCGGGCGACGTGGTGGCGCAATCGCCGAGCGCCGGCACGCGGGTGGACCAAACCACGACTGTGAAGCTGACGGTGGCGAGATAGCCGGGATGGAGGACAAGCGGGTATGGGATTGAATGAGGATTTGGAAAAAATTGCGCGGCAGGAACGGGAGCTGCGGTTGCCGCGCCTGGATGCGCAGGTGGCGTGGGAACTTGGCTCAAAGATTCGAGCGATGGCGGTCGAACGCGGGCTCACGCTGGTGGTCGACGTGCGGCGCTTCGGGCAGCCGCTGTTTTATGCAGCGCTCGATGGGACGACACCGGACAATCCCGAATGGGTGCGGCGCAAAAGCAACGTGGTGGCCCGCTTTCATCGCAGCTGTACGGTGTGGGCATCACGCAGAAGCTGAAGGGGACTTCGCTCTTTGAGCGGCAGGGGCTGCCGGTGTCGGATTACGCGGCGGATGGCGGATCGTTTCCGCTGCATGTGGAAGGCGCGGGAGTAGTGGGCAGCGTAACGGTCTCCGGCTTCTGCCGCAGCGCGACGATCACAACCTGGTAGTGGAGGCGCTGTGCGCGATGCTGGGGCGGGACTTTGCGGTGCTCAGGCTGGAAGAGGAACAGGGGTAGAGGCGAATCCGTTCCCACCCGATCCGCGAAAACGAAAAACGCGGCGAGGGTGGGGCACCCAGGGTTGTGGCGAGCGAAGGGCGCGAAAGACGTCCGCAGTATAGAAATGGCCTGAGCCTGCTCCGCGTGTGCGGGCGAGGACGCCCGCACGACAGCCGGTCTGGAGACCGGCGGTACAAGTGCATCGGCCGTTTTCAGGGCAGGCTTTCGACTGCGCAGGTGCAAGAAACCGCACCTGCTTCGCTCAGGATGACGAGCCCTTTTATCTTCGGGCATTCCTCAGTGTCGATGCGGACTAAGCGTTTTTCCCGATCAGCGCGACAAAGAATCCATCGGTGGGCATAGCGCCGGGCAACAGGCGGAGCGCGCCGTCGGGTGTGAGGCAATCGCGAAGCTGGGCCGCGCCAGAGGCTATGAGGATTCCGGCTTCTGCAAGCTTATCGATGCGGTCCGCGAGGGAAAGTTGGCGCACAGTTTGGTTTTCCGCGAGCACGGCGGCGACGCCCCGCTCATTTTCTTCGGGTTCAAGCGAACAGGTAGAGTAGACAACGTGGCCGCCCGGACGCACCGCGCGCAAGGCGGCGGATAGAATTGCTCGCTGACGCTCGGCGTGACGCGGCAAATCTTCCGGGTGCAGGCGGTGGCGAATCTCGGGATTGCGGCCGAGGGTCCCGGTACCGCTGCAGGGTACGTCGGCCAGGGCAAGATCGAAAGCCGATTCTTCATTGAGCGCAGTCGCATCGGCAAGGCGGCATTCGACGCGATCGGCGTAAGCGGAAAGGCGCTCGCGCAGCTCGGCAAGGCGATGTCGGCTCGATTCGCAAGCCAGAATGCGTGCCTGCGGATTGCGCTCGGCGAGGATGAGGGTTTTTCCTCCGGGCGCGGCGCATGTATCTCCGATCCTTCTTACTTTTTGATCGAGATCAGTGGAACACGCCGCGAGTTCAGCGATCAATTGCGACCCTTCATCCTGGATGCGCGCGCGGCCTTCACGATACGGCGCCGTTGCCGTGATGTCGCCGGAAACGACGGTGCGCGCAGAGGTAAGGATGGCTGACGGTTCGAGAACAATGCCGGCGTCATTCAATTCTGTTTCGGCGTCGGGGTTCACAAGGCGGATGGTTCGTAGAGGCTGGGCCTGACCGTGGCGGCAGATGGATCGCGCGGCTTCGAGACCGTAGAAGCGCGTCCAGCGCTCGACGAGCCACGCGGGATGGGCCTGGGCCAATGCGAGGTCGGCCGCGGTTCCCCCAGGGGCTAAAGCCCCTTCGATTATTTCTTCGCCTTCGGCACGGCTGAAGCCCTGCCCTGACACCTCGTGCTCACGCTGTCTGACTGCCGGCGGCTTGGAAGCCGCCGGTACAGCCGGTCTGGAGACCGGCGCTACAACCGGCATAGCAGCGGCGAGTTTGCGCAGGACGGCGTTCACCAGCCCCGAAGCAAAGCGGTGACCGGACTTCTTCGTGAGCTCGACGCTTTCATCGATGGCGGCGTGGGCTGGAACGCGATCGAGAAAGCGGAGTTGGAAAGCTCCCATGCGGAGAGCGACCGCGACCTCCGGATCGAGTTTTTTCCTGGTCTTGGTGAGGAGTTTCAATTGTTCGTCGAGCAGGATCTGCCAGCGGAGCACGCCGAGCACGAGAGTTGTGGAGAGATGGCGGTCAGCAGGAGAGAGCGCGTCGATGGTTCGCGCGCGCAACAAGTCATCCGCGTGCGCGTTGCCTCGCTCGACAGCCAGCAAAACGTTGAAGGCGGCTTTACGCGCGGGTGAAATGGCGGGCAAGGCGGTCAACCGAGGCGCGCGTCCGCAGGCAGCGGGTTTCCGCGCAGAAACTCGTCTGTGGTCATGCGTTTCTTGCCTTCGATCTGAACTTCGAGGAATTCGAGCCAGGTATTTTCGGCGCACGCGGCCAGCAGGCGATGGTTCTCCACGACCACCCAGCCCGGTTCGGCAAAACCCAGGCCTTCGGCATAGCTGCCGCGTGCGATGGTCATGCGATGCACGATCAGCTTCTTCCCGTTGATAGCCGTGAAGGCGCCGGGCCAGGGCTGAAAACCACGCCAGCGATTGTAGATTTCGTGCGCTGTGCGCGCGGCATAGTCGATGCGGCCGTCTTCGCGGTCAAGCAGAGGAGCGAAGGTCGCGTTTTCATGGCTCTGCGGTTGAGGTTGAATTGTGCCGCTGGCCAGACCGGCGAGGGTTTCAACCACCATCGGTGCGCCGGCACGCGCAAGCAACGGAAAAAGATCAAGGGCAGTCTGGCTGGATCCGATTTCCATCGTCTGCTGGAGCAGAATCGGCCCAGTGTCGAGGCCCTCTTCCAAAAGCATCGTGGTATTGCCGGTGTAAGCGTCGCCCATGGCGATGGACCATTGGATGGGCGCGGCACCACGGTATTTGGGCAGAAGAGACGCATGCAGGTTGATGCAGCCGAGCCGGGGCAGCGCAAGCATCCAGGGAGGAATGATGCGGCCGTACGCCACGACGACAATCGCGTCGGGGGCGATGGATTCAAGCTGGGAGCGAAACTCCGCATTGCTGCGGATTCTCTCAGGCTGTGTGATGGGAAGGGCGGCAGCAATCGCGGCTTGTTTGACGGCTGGGGCGGTGAGTTGCTGGTCGCGTCCCGTGGGGCGATCAGGCTGCGAAACGACAAGAGCGATTTGATGGTGGGCCGCGAGCAGAGCTTCGAGCGTGGGAACAGCGAACTCCGGAGTGCCGCAAAAGACGATCTTGAGGCCGTTTCCAGCGTTCGTCATTGCAGGTTTACCAGGTGCCTTCCTTTTGCATCTTGCGAATCTTGCGCAGACTCAGGCTACGCTTGAGCGCGGTCATGCGAAAGAGGAAAACTATTCCGTCAAGGTGATCGATCTCATGCTGGAAGGCACGCGAAAGAAGCTCTTCGCCATCCATCTCGAACCATTTGCCGTTCACGTCCTGAGCGCGGATGCGAACCTTGGCGGCGCGGACGATTTTCTCGCGAATGTCGGGAAAGCTCAGGCAGCCTTCTTCTTCGTACTGACGGCCTTCGCTGAGGATGATCTCGGGATTGATGAGCACCAGCTTCTGCTTGGGATCCTTGCCCATGCTCAGGTCGATGACCGTGATGCGCTTGGAGACGCCGACCTGCGGCGCAGCCAGGCCGATGCCCTGCGAAGCGTAGGTGGTCTCAAACATATCGGCGACCAGCTTGCGCAATTCCGCATTGAACTCGGTAACCGGTTCGCCGGGCTGCTCCAGCACCGGCTCGGGATATTTAACGATCGTGAGAATCATTGCCGCAACTAAAAGCTCCGTATCTGTTCGATGTATCCGTCGAAATTCCGTTTTAATTCCAGCAGCGAGTCGCCGCCGAATTTTTCGCGGGCCAGGTTGGCCAGGACAAGCGCCACCATGGCCTCAGCGGCCACGCCAGCGGCCGGAACCACGCAAATATCGCTGCGCTCGTAGCTTGCGCTGGTTGCTTCGCGGGTGTCAAAACGCACGGATTCGAGCGGCTGGCGCAGGGTGGAAATAGGCTTGAGATAGCCGCGCACGACGATGTCTTCGCCGTTCGAGACACCGCCTTCGATGCCTCCCGCGTTGTTGTGCGGGCGCGTAAAGCGCGTAGGCTTTCCCGGCAGGTTTTCGCCGGAGTAGTGAATAGGATCGTGAACGCGCGAGCCGAAGGTTGCGGCGGCAGCGACACCGCGGCCGATCTCAACGGCCTTTACAGCCTGCAGGCTCATGACGGCCCAGGCGAGCTGGCCGTCGAGCCGCTCATCCCAGTTGGCATAGGAGCCGAGTCCGGCTGGAACCGAGTGAGCGACGACCTCGAAGATGCCGTTCACGGTATCGCCAGCTTTGGAAGCGGCGTCCACTTCGTCCTTCATGCGCGCTTCGGCAGCGGGATCGACGCAGGCGAGGATGACCTCTTCCTTTGCGGCGAGAGCGGCGATCTCATCCCATGCAGCGTCACGGTCAAGCTCGGTGCTGCCCACACGAACGACGTGGCTTGCCACTTCAATGCCCAGGCTCCGCAGAAGCAGCTTGGCAAAAGCTCCGGCAGCCACACGGGCGGCGGACTCGCGCGCGGAGGCACGCTCGAGGACGTAGCGAGCGTCAGGGAAGTTGAATTTGAGAGCGCCCGCCAAGTCGGCGTGACCGGGGCGCGGCGAGGCGACGGCGCGATGCTTGGAGGGATCGCCAGTCTCGACGGGCAGCTTCTCCTGCCAGTTTTTCCAATCGCGATTGACGAGTTGAACGGCGATGGGCGAACCGATGGTTTTGCCGTGGCGCACGCCGGAGAGGATGTGAGCCTGGTCGGTCTCGATCTTCATGCGGCCGCCGCGGCCATATCCCTGCTGACGCCGCCAAAGCTCGTGATTGATAAAGTCGAGGTCAACGGGAATGCCGGCGGGAATCCCGGATACCAGGGCGATAAGGGCCTCGCCGTGCGATTCACCGGCTGTGGAGAAGCGGATCATACAGATTCGATTGTAAATGCGCGCAGGCGCGCAACCACATTTTGAGGAAGACTCGCAAATCCTGGGGCGGGCGCAGCCAGGCATCGGCTGCGGTTTTGCGCGGCCGGCGCCGCACCAGCACGCCCAGCCCGTGCCCTTTGATCGCGCGGAAGGCTGACTCATCGGTTAAATCGTCCCCGAGGTAAGCGGCGGGGTGACGCCCTGGGCCGGAGGTCTCTTGAAGAATGGCCGCGACAGCTCCGCCTTTGTCGCGGCCGGCGCGCAACTCGAGGCCCGCTTCGAATTCGAGCAGATCGAGGCCATCCATCCGGGCGGCCGGTTGAAAAAGCGCGCGTGTCTGTTTTTCGATGGCTTTCGCCCGCACCGGCGCAATACCCCGCCAGTGCACGAGGATCGCGTTGGGCTTTTCTTCAATGAGGCCGCCCACGGCGTTATGCCTGAGCCTGCGCATTCACTGCATCGAGTTGGGCGCGGATCGCGGGCGAGATCTGCTGCAGCTCGCGGCGCCCGTCAGCATACAGCCGTTCGGCGCCGTGGAGGCCCCAGATCTCGGGAGCGGGATCAACCCCCAGCAGAGGCAGGATCTCGCAAGCGGGGCGGCCGCTGACCACGACCAAGCGTGTCTGGCCCTGGCTTTGGATTCGATTCAGGAGGTCGCGCACTCCCGCCCACGGTCGAGCTTGGAAACGGTCGACCCGGAAGGGCGCCAGCGTCCCGTCATAGTCGAGCATCAGTGTGGCCCGCCCCGCGCCGGCGAAACAGCGGAAGAAATCGTCCATCTTCGCTTGTGCACGGTCCGTCAAACGAGACTCACTTTCCAGGAGGCGTTTTCAGAGAGTTCACTTTCACGCCAGCTTTTCGAACGGGATTACGCTTTCGCTGACAGCGGAGGGCGCGGCACGGTCGGGCGCGATGGTCTCCGCGGGTTCCAGGCGCAACTCGCGCAGGTCGCCCAGAATGTTGGCCGCCCACATATAAATGTTGTATTCCATCACCTGACGCCGCATTCTTTCCATGCGCTCGCGGCGCTCCTCGCGGCTCATCTCCAGCCCGGTATGGATGGCCTCGGCGACACCGACGATGTCGTATGGATTGACGAGCAGGGCATCGCGCAGCTCGACGGCGGCGCCGGTGAACCGGCTCAGCACGAGCACGCCGTCGTCATCGTCGCGAGCGGCCACAAATTCCTTGGCGACGAGGTTCATTCCGTCATGAAGCGACGTGACGAGGCAGATATCGGCGGCGCGATACCAGTGGCTCACTTCCTTGTGATCGCACTGGCGCTCAATGAGAACGATGGGCTTCCAGCGAAAGGTCTGATAGCGAGCGTTGATGCGTTCGACGGTCTCCTGGACGCGCCGGCGGAGTTCAGCGTAGCTGGGGATGCGGGTGCGGCTGGGAGCCGCGATTTGCACCATGGTGAGCCGCTCCCGGTGCCAGGGGTGGTCTTCGAGAAGCTGGCCAATGGCTTCGAGCCGTTCCACGATTCCTTTGGTATAGTCGAGCCGGTCGACGCCGACCGCCAGGGTCTCAGCGCGCACGCCGTAGTCGCTCAGCAGTTGCTTCCGCGCAGCGTCGCGTTCTTCTCCCATTGTTTCGGCGTCCCAACTGGATGCGGGCCGCATGGCGCCGTCGAAGGCGACGCTGACCGGATAAGAGCGGATCGTGCTGGCGTGCCCATGCCGAAGCACGGTCATGTGATCGCGGTCCGTGCGAGCTTCAAGAGTGCGGTCCACGGTGGCAAGAAAATTGTGGCAGTGGAGAGGAATATGAAACCCGATCAGGTCGGCGCCGAGGAGCCCGTCAAGCAGTTCAGTCTGCCAGGGACAAATTCCGAATGCCTCAGGATTGGGCCAGGGGATATGCCAGAAAATTGCGACACGCGCATCGGGCCGTTCCTTTTTTATGAGGCGCGGCAGCAAAGCCAGATGATAGTCCTGAACAAAGACGACGGGGTCGGCACTGTCGGCCATCTCTTCGAGCAGGGCATCGGCAAAGCGTTGGTTCACTCGCTGATAGCACTCCCAGTCTGTCGCGCGGAAGATGGGCCGGGTATGCGCGATATGACAAAGCGGCCACAGGCCTTCATTGGAGAAGCCCTCGTAGTAGCAAGCTTCTTCCTGCTCTGAGAGCCAGACTCTGCGCAGGGTATAGCGCGGATCTTCTGGCGGCACGCGCAAACGGTCGAACTCGTCCACCGAGGCCCGATCCGCATCACCGGTGCCGCTGGCCACCCAAACGCCGTCACATGCGCACAGGACCGGCTCAAGCGCGGTGACCAGGCCGCTGGGCGGCACTACGCAGGCGATTTCTCGTCCCCGGTGCACATGCATGTAGGGCTCGCGGTTCGAGACCACGAAGATTTTGCTTGAACCGGCGTGGTTGCGGATGCGAACTGCGAGGCGCTCGGCGGTCCAGAGATTCGCGCCGGCTTCGCGAAGCCGGGCTTCGGCCGCGGCAGCAGCGCGAGCCGCTTTCAGGCTCTCGGCCATGGTCTCGACCTCGCGGGCCAGGGGAGAAAACAAGCGCAATGCCCCCAGTTCTGCCGCCTCCGACTCTTGGACGTTCCCGGTGCGAAGCAGACGCAGACGCTCAACCGCGCGGCTCATGGGGCGAAGAAGGAACCAGCGCACCATCAGGAACGTGATGCCCACAATCACAATCACAAAGGCGACAATGCGCCAAAAGCTGCGCTGCCATAGAGCGATATCTTCAGAGCGGATATAGCTGGCATCCACCACCAGGGCCATGGCCCCTTCCAACTGGTTTCCGTTTTGGATCGGAAAGGCCTGCTCCAGCCACTGCCATCGCCCGACGTGGCCGAATGCGCCGGCCTCGACGCCCCGCTGGAGCGATTTCTCCACGACCCCGCGCCCCAGCGCCGTCATGACGTCGGGTGGGCCGTTGCCGGCGAGAAGATTGCCGTGTGCATCGTAGATCGCCAATCCCAGCGCTCCGGTTCCATCCTTGAGAAGCTGCGTTAGACCGGGCAGACCTGAAGAATCACCGGCTTCGAGTGCATTGCGCACATCCGGCTCGATGGTCATGCCCATCCACCTGGTGCGGCGGTCCAGGTCCTCGCGCAGGTTGTGCCGGTGGGCTAACACATCAAAATAAGTGGAGGCAAGGGACACCAGTGTGACGCTTGCGATGAGTGCAAGGATCAACCGCACGCGAAATAAGTGCATCGAAGCCTCCGTATCTATATTTGGATGCGTTTGGCGGCGGCCATGCAGTCGACGACAGGGTGGTAAAGCTGTGGCGACTCAATTATTTGTTGAGAGGAAAGCCACTTAGGCTCAGTAATCGATCTGGCACGCCGCTTTATTCTGATTCGTCGGGAGACTGGGAGCTGGTTCGATGCGAAAGAACCTTTTTCTCTTTCGGTGCCGCGGGCTTCGCTTGAAGCGGTGTGCGAAAACCCGGTCGAGGGCTCCGGGGATCGCGGTGAGCCGCATCGCTTTCATGCTTACCGATTCCATGCGCTATCCTGTCCTCTGAAGCGCATAAAGTCCTTCATCGCAAGACCCGCACCCATGGCGATCATCGCAATCGACCGGACCGCAAAAAACATCGTACTGGCGGTGCAGGAATACTCCCTGTTCGCGTGGCGGGCCCTGCTCAATCTCTTTCGGCCGCCGATTTACTGGACTGACTTCCTCATGCAGTCGGATGTAATCGGCGTCGGGTCGCTGCCTATTGTCATCCTCTCCGGCTTCTTTACCGGCGGTGTGCTGGCTCTGCAGTCAGCAGCCACGCTGTCGGAGTTTGGCGCCACGGCGGTCACGGGCCAGTTTGTCGGCCTCACCATGATTCGGGAGCTCGGACCCGTGCTCACCGGCATTATGGTGGCCGGCCGCAACGCATCTTCGATGGCCAGCGAGCTGGGTTCCATGGTTGTGACCGAGCAAATCGATGCGATGCGCGCCCTCGGCGTAGACCCATTGCGCAAGCTCGTGACTCCGCGCATTTTTTCCAGCATCGCCATGCTGCTGCTGTTGACCATCGTGGCCGATGCTTTCGGCATCCTCGGCGGCGCCGCAGTGACAGTTCTTATCAGCCATCAAAACGGCACGCAGTACCTGAACTCAGCCTACGAACATCTTCGCTATCCCGACATCGTCCAGGGACTGGTGAAGCCGCTGTTCTTCGGCTACCTGCTGGGCTCCATCGGCTGCTTTTACGGGATGAGAACGACTGGAGGGACCGAGGGCGTTGGCCGTTCCACAATTTCGGCAGTCGTCACGTCGTCCGTACTGATCATCGCCGTGGATTTTATTATCACGCACGTGTTGCTATCGATATTCCCCTCATGAGCCACGCTTCGGTGCCCGCGCCTCAATCTTCGGTTCCGGAGCAGGATGCCGCCCCGGTCGTGAGCCTTCATGGTGTTTCAGCCGGTTTCGATGGGCCGCCGGTGCTTGAGGACATCAGCTTTTCCGTGGCTCCCGCCGAGACGCGCATTCTGCTTGGTCCTGCCGGCGTAGGCAAAAGCACACTGCTGAAACTCATCATCGGGCTGCTTTGTCCCCAGGAGGGCTCGATTCGACTCTTCGGCGAAGATATCTCCCGCTTGTCAGAGGAGCGGCTATTTCCGTTGCGCGCGCGCGCCGGGATGGTTTTTCAGGAAGGCGCGCTTTTCGATTCACTTACTGTGCGCGACAACGTCGCCTACCAGCTGATCCAGGAACGTGTGCCCGATGATGAGATCGACAACCGCGTTCACGAGGCGCTTCGATTTGTCGGCCTGGAAGAAACTTTCGCTCTGTATCCTGCAAGTCTTTCGGGCGGCATGAGGCGACGCGTGGCAATTGCTCGCGCTCTCATCCACGATCCCGAGCTGATTCTCTACGACTCGCCGACGGGCGGCCTCGATCCGGTCACATCCACCACCATCATCGAACTGATTGTGAAGCAGCGCGACGTGCATTCAACCCCGGCTTTGCTGGTGACCCACCGGCTTCAGGACGCATTTACGATGTGCACCCACCGCTTCGATCCGGGTGAGAATCGGATGGTGCCGCTTCCCGAGGGGCAAATCAACAACAACACGACGTTTCTCATGCTCGAAGGGGGCCGTCTCATCCTGGATGGTTCGCTCCACGAACTCCTGCACAGCAGCAACGACGCCGTCCGCGAGTTTCTCGAATAAAGACGATTCCGATCCGAAGAACTGAAGGCCGCTGCCGAGTTTGATTTTTCCCGCTACAATTTGATGCGTGACCGCGAGTCTCTTCGATCTTTACAAGGCTGGCGTGGGCCCCTCGAGCTCGCATACCATGGGGCCGATGCGCGCAGCCTGCCGATTTGCGCGCGAGCTTGAATCTGCCGGCCATTTGGAGAGGACTGCGCGCGTCCAGGTGGATCTGTATGGTTCGCTGGCGCTGACAGGCCTGGGCCATGGAACCGATCGCGCGATTCTCCTGGGTCTCGCCGGCAACGAGCCCTCGTCGATCGATCCCGCCGTGATCGAATCTACGGTCGCCGCGATTCGCGCCTCGAGATGCATTGAGCTAGCAGGCAAGAGAAGAATCGCGTTCGACGAGGCCCGCGACATGATCTTCCATCGCGACGTGATGTTTCCTCCCGATGCCCGTACGCGGCATCCCAACGGCGTGCGTTTCACCGCATTCGATGGTTCCGGATCGATGCTTGTCGAGCGGACGTTCTTTTCCGTTGGCGGCGGATTCATCGTCGAGGATGGAGCGGCAGGCAACGCGGCGGATGAAGCCGAAGTTCACCTTCCTTATCCGTTCCACAGCGCTGCCGAGCTGCTTGAATCGGCACGGACGCACGCGCTCTCCATTGACCGCATCATGCTGGCCAACGAATGCGAGCGGCTTCGCGCGGCCGACCCCGATGCTACGACTGGGGCGCTCGAGAGTCGCGTCCGCTCGGGCATTGAGGCGATCTGGCAGGTTATGCAGGCATGCGCCGAGCGCGGTATGGCTACGGAGGGGATTCTGCCGGGAGGCCTGAACGTTCGCCGCCGCGCGCACCGGCTGGCGGAGCGGCTACGCGCACGCGAAGCAAGCGGACATCAGGGCGATCCGCTGGCGCCGCTCGATTGGGTTACGGTTTACGCCATGGCCGTGAACGAGGAGAATGCAGCCGGTGGACGCGTCGTAACAGCGCCGACGAACGGAGCTGCCGGGGTGATTCCCGCGGTCGCGCTCTACTACCGCCGCTTCGTTCCCGAAGCGACCGATGAGGGCATCGTTCGCTTCTTCCTGACCTCTGCGGCCATCGGCGCTCTCTACAAGGAGAACGCATCCATCAGCGGCGCGGAGGTTGGATGCCAGGGCGAAGTGGGCGTCGCCTGCTCCATGGCGGCCGGTGGGCTCACTTCGGCGCTCGGCGGCAACGATGGTCAAATCGAGCACGCCGCTGAGATTGCGATGGAACACAACCTGGGCATGACGTGCGACCCCATCGGCGGGCTGGTGCAGATTCCCTGCATCGAGCGCAACGCGATGGGCGCCGCGAAGGCCGTGCAGGCCGCGCGCCTGGCGCTCAACGAGTCTGAAGCGCACAAGGTTTCTCTCGATCAGGTCATCCGCACCATGTATCTCACGGGCCTCGATATGCAATCGCGGTACAAGGAAACGAGCCTCGCGGGCCTTGCGCTGAATGTCATCGAGTGCTGAGTTCAACGGCGAACATCGCCGCGCATCGTGCTTCTGCATTCACTCGCGCGATCATCCAACGCGATCCGATCGTCGGCGCTTTTTCGTTCCGCGTTGCGAATTTCGAGTTCAATTTCTCTTTGAACCTCTTCGCACGAAGGAAATGGTGTTGATCTTTTTTTCACTCGGACGTCGTTTTTTTCTTGACATCGATGCTGCGCGATTCTATACATTCTTCAACTGCAGTTTCTAATTGCAGAATCGATGCAACCCATCGAAAAGGGAGAATAGAAAAATGGCAACCAAGAAAGCAGCCAAGAAGCCAGCGAAGAAAGCCAAGAAGACCGCCAAGAAGGCCGCGAAGAAAAAGTAACGGTCTGACAACCCAAAAGGCAACACTCTAGGGGGACGCTCAAAGCGTTCCCCTTAGTGTTTTGGGCGAAGGAAAAAAGCTGGGCGCTGCGGAACGGCTATTAGCGGCACGCTAACATCGCTGAAACCCGCGCTGGGAGCGGTGATGGGGCACATGCGAGAGAATTGCGAATCCACCGCACCGATGCGTGACGCCTTAGACTCTAGATGAAGAGAGGACTTGCACGATGACGCGCCGCCGCTGGATTGCCGAGCACTGGGATGAAGCAACTGCGACGATTGAGGGTGCGCAGGCTGAACATTTGGCGCGCGTGCTGCGCGCGGAACCGGGCATGGAAGCGGACGTTGTTGCGGGTGGACGGGTCTTTCACGCCGAGGTTGCCGCGGTGACCCGTGCAGGCGAAACCAGCGAAGTCCGGTTTAACCTTGTTGCCGAACTCGATGCCGACCCTGCTCTTCCGGTTACTTTGGTGATGGCAGTCTACAAGTTCGATCGCATGGAGTGGGCCATCGAAAAAGCTACCGAACTCGGGGTCGCGGCAATCGCGCCGGTGATTGCGCGAAGAACGGAAAAGCATCTTGCTCAGACAGCAGAGAAGCGCGCGGAGCGCTGGCGGCGCATCGCGCACGAAGCATCGCAACAGGCGCGCCGTTCCGATATGCCGGTGATTCACGAGCCTGCGGAGTTGGCCGAGCGTGTGCGCGCCGCATCAACGGCTGCGCGCATTGTGCTTGCAGAGCAGGAGCGCACGACCACGCTGCGCCGGGCGATCGAGGGAGCCATCGAAGCAGCGAAAGAGGAGATGCCGGCGCTTGAGATTGCCATTGGACCGGAGGGTGGATGGGCTCCCGCCGAGGAAGCTCTGTTTGATGACAATGGCTGGCGCGCCGCGTCGCTCGGCCCGCGCATTCTGCGCGCGGAGACGGCTGCGATTGCGGCGCTGGCGGTGATCGCGTCGTGCCTGGAGTGATTGCGCCAGCTCAAGCGGACCGGGACGCGGCGAATCGGACTCATTGTGGAAAAGGCGGCAGAAATCGGCACGCCGCAATTACAAATGCGCGAAGCGCAGCAACAGGCCCGCGAGCACCGCGCCGGTGAGTTCACCAATGATGGGAATGGGCGCGTAGCTCCAGTTCGATCCGCCCTTGCCGGGAATGGGCAGCAAGGCGTGAACAATGCGCGGTCCTAAATCGCGGGCGGGGTTGATGGCATATCCCGTGGTGCCGCCGAGCGAGAGCCCGATGCCCCACACCAAACTGCCGACGAGCCATGGACCCAGTCCAGCAGCCGGACCGTTCATGGCCACGCCGTGCGAGAAGATGGCAGCCGCGATCACGATCAGGACGGCCGTGCCGAGCATCTCGCTGAAGATGTTTGCGAGAGGCCTGCGCACGGCGGGACTGGTCGCAAAGACGGTGAGCTTGACTGCCGGGTCGGGCGTAAGGCTCCAGTGCGGCGCGTAGTGAAGGGCGACCAATGCGGCGCCGGCCATTGCGCCCAGCAGTTGTGCGGACCAGTAGACGGGGATCTGCGCGTAGTTGCCGGTGACGATGGCGCCGGCGAGCGTGATGGCGGGATTCAGGTTCGCCGCGCCACTGCCGAAGGCCTGCGCGACAAGGACGCCGCACAACACGGCCAGTGCCCATCCGGTGGTGATCACCATCCAGCCGGAATCTGCCGCGTAGGATTTGCGCAGCAAGACGGCAGCGTTCACGCCGTTGCCGAAGAGGATGAGAACGAGTGTGCCCATGAACTCGCCAAACCAGATGGAGTGCATCAATTCTTCCTTTTGGGCTTTAGTGCCCACACAAGCGTTGCCGGCCTTGGTAGAACGGGGGCGCGGCCCGGATTGCAATTTCAGGAACCCAAGCATTGTGCCCTGCCGGACGTACGCTCGCCAAGCGCGAAATGCGGGAAATAAGGACAAGCCAGCCAAATATCTAATCAGTGAATCTAAAATCGAAGGAGACGGCTCGTCATTTTCGGGCGGAGCAACGGAATCATGGCAAGCGGTATTTTTGTGGGATTGTCGACGATTGACGTCGTGCACGGCGTCGATGAATTTCCCTCGGCGAATACGAAGGTCGCGGCGCGCAGCCAGGAGGTCTTCGTGGGCGGACCGGCCACAAATGCGGCGGTTACATTTGCTGCATTGGGCGGGGAGCCGGCGCTGGTGACAGCCGTCGGACGAAACACGCTGGCTGTCGTGGTCGGGGAGGAGCTCAAGAAACACAAGGTTCAGCTGGTCGATTTGAATCCCGAATTTGAAGGCGTACCTGTCTTGTCATCGGTGACCGTTGACCGTCAAGGCAACCGGAACGTGGTTTCGGCGAATGCAGCCCGGATCACGATTCCGCCGACGAAGGTGGATGCGAACCTTTGCGAGGGCGCGCGGGTGGTGATGGTCGATGGGCATTTCATGGAGGCTTGCCAGGCGTGGGCCGATGCAGCAAAGGCTCGCGGGAAACCGGTTGTTCTGGATGGGGGGAGCTGGAAGGATGGAGCGGAAGAGCTTCTCAAAAGCGTTCACTCGGCGATCTGCTCGGCGGATTTTGTGCCTCCGGGTTGCGCTTCCCGCGAAGAAGTTATCGAGTTTTTGAAGGGACGTGGAGTGGCGAACATTGCCATTACGGACGGGGCCGACGCCATTCACTTTATCGCGGGCCAGTCTTCCGGAACGATCAGTGTTCCGCAAGTTGAAGCGATCGACACGATGGGCGCGGGAGACATTTTTCATGGCGCCTATTGCTTTTACGCGTCCACCGGGCGGGGATTCATTGAGTCGCTGGCTGAGGCGGCCAAGGTCGCATCCGAATCCTGCCGGTATGCCGGAACGAGAGAATGGATGAAGCACGTTTCGGCCGAACCTTCCTGATTGAGCCGCATTGAATCCGGCGCAGAACGAGCGGCCGTGGGGCGCGCTGCGGCGGTACCATGAATGACGTTGGGGAAAGTCGATGGGAGGTCCCGCGCGTGCAGGCGAAAGTCGCAGCACTCATTTGCATCTTCGGCGCATGGGCCGCCCTGACGGGGGAATCGGCTATGGGACAGCAGGCGCGCCACTGGGCGATCGTGGTGCACGGCGGCGCAGGCGACATCAACCGCGCAGCGCTCGGCCCTGAACGCGACAAGGCATATCGCGAGGCGTTGAGCGAAGCAGTGAAGGCGGGTGCGGCGGTTCTGGATCGCGGAGGTTCGTCGCTCGACGCGGTCGAGGCTGCGGCTCGCGTGATGGAAGACGATCCGCACTTCAACGCGGCCCGAGGAGCGGTGTTTACCGCAGCCGGCAAGACGGAACTCGACGCAGCCATTATGGACGGCGCGACAATGCGTGCGGGCGCTGTTGCGGACGTGACCCACACGCGGTATCCAATCACGCTGGCGCGCGCGGTGATGGAAAAAACGCCATACGTTCTTCTTGCCGGGCCGGGCGCCGACGCATTTTCACTCGAGTCAGGTATGGAACAGGAAGACTCCGCCTATTTCTTCACCGAGAGCCGCTGGCAGTCGCTGGTGAAGCAACTGCAAAAAGAGGGCAAGCCGATTCCGCCGCGGCCGGCAGGCGTGCCAACCGCAGACCAAGCCGCACCGTTGGCGCAATGGCAGGAACCTGCCGACTTGCGCCGCTTTGGCACGGTGGGAGTCGTCGCGCTCGATCGCCAGGGCAACGTCGCGGTGGCGACATCGACGGGCGGGCTGCAGGGCAAGATGCCGGGGCGCGTAGGCGATTCGCCGCTGATCGGCGCCGGAACCTACGCATCGAATCAGTCCTGCGCTGTGTCGGGAACGGGCGTGGGCGAGTTTTTCATTCGCTACACGGTGGCGCGCGAAGTCTGCGCCCTGGTTCAGTTGAAGGGCCTCACGCTGCAAGAAGCCGCAGATGAAGTGATCCACAAGCAGCTCGCGCCGATTCACGGCGACGGCGGTGTGATCGCCGTTGCACCCGACGGCCAGCTTGCATGGAGCTTTAATACTTCGGGTATGTTCAGGGGGCGGCAGGTGGAAGGCGGGCAGATTGAGGTGCACATTTACAGCGATGAGCCGTGAGTGGGTCGTGGCTGCGCATCGCTGTGAGTCTCGGGATCGACACTCACATCTCGAATAGACTTTTTCCATGGCACTGGAATTCACGACATCCTACGTTGAAGACGCGCTTGCGGTCTTTCGTTACTACAGGCGCTTGGCCGAGCGCGCCATGGAACAGGTGACGGACGAACAGCTTTTTATTGCGATTGACGAGGAAGCCAATTCGATCGCTGTCATCGTGAAACACATGGCGGGCAATATGCGTTCCCGCTGGACCGACTTCCTGGCCACGGATGGCGAGAAGCCCGATCGGGACAGGGACAGCGAGTTCTTGGAACCGCCGGCAACGCGGAAGGAAGTGCTGGCCGCGTGGGAAGATGGCTGGAGCCGCGTCTTCACCGCCATCGAGCCGCTTTCGGACGCCGACCTTGCCCGCACCGTGACCATTCGAGGCGAGGCACACTCCGTGATGCAGGCTATCAACCGTCAGTTGGCGCATTATTCCCATCACGTGGGGCAGATCGTGCTTCTGGCGAAGCATTTTGCCTGCGACCATTGGCAGCCCCTCAGCGTGCCGCGTAACAAATCTGCCGAATTCAATCGCAGGGTGGCGGCGGGAGAAGCCAGCCGGCGCTGAAAAGAGTGAGCTTGAGCACGATCGCGACTGCGCGCAGCCCTGTAAAATGTTGCGCATGGAAACAATCCAGTACAACCTGCCGCAAAGCCACATTCCGCAAGCCTGGTACAACATCCTTCCTGATCTACCCCAGCCTTTAGCGACGCCATTGCACCCGGGAACTTTGCAGCCCATCGGTCCCGATGATTTGGCGCCGCTGTTTCCCATGGGCCTGATCATGCAGGAGGTGAGTGCCGAACGGGAGATTGAGATTCCTGAAGAGGTACGCCAGATTTACGCGCAGTGGCGGCCGTCGCCGCTGGTGAGAGCGCGCCGCCTTGAAAAGGCGCTGGATACGCCCGCGCGCATTTACTACAAATATGAAGGCGTAAGCCCGGCCGGCTCGCACAAGCTGAATACCGCCGTTCCGCAGGCGTACTACAACAAGCGTGAGGGCGTTCAGAACCTCGCCACGGAGACCGGGGCCGGACAGTGGGGATCGGCACTGTCCATGGCCTGCGCCTTCCTCGGCCTGCACTGCAAAGTTTTTATGGTGCGCGTGAGCTACGACCAGAAGCCTTACCGCCGCGCATTGATTGAAGCCTTCGGGGCGTCGGTCATCGCCAGCCCCAGCATGGAAACCGAATCGGGCCGCGCCATTCTTCGGGAACATCCGCACTCCAACGGGTCTCTTGGCATTGCAATTTCGGAGGCTGTGGAGGTCGCAGCGAAAGACCCGCAGACCAAGTACGCACTGGGCAGCGTGTTGAATCATGTTCTGCTGCACCAGACCGTGATCGGCCAGGAAGCGATCGAGCAAATGGCCATGGCCGGTGACGAGCCCGACGTGATCATCGGCTGCACGGGCGGCGGATCGAATTTTGCGGGACTCGTGATGCCCTTCCTGGGACGGAAGCTCAAAGGCAAATGCAACGCGCGCATCGTGGCCGTTGAGCCTGCGGCCTGCCCGAGTCTGACAAAGGGACGGTTCGCGTACGACTTTGGCGACACCGGCCATCTGACGCCCCTGGTCAAGATGCACACGCTGGGCAGCACGTTCATGCCTCCGGGAATTCACGCCGGCGGGCTACGCTATCACGGCATGGCCCCGCTGGTCTCGCACGTGATCGACCTGGGCCTGGCGGAGGCTACCACGGTGCAACAGTTGGACGCATTCGCCGCGGGCATCCGGTTCGCGCGCGCTGAGGGCATTGTGCCCGCACCCGAGGCCAATCACGCGATTGCCGAGGCCATTCGCCAGGCTCTCGACGCCAAGGCGGAAGGCAGGCCGCGCACCATTCTCTTCAACCTGAGCGGCCATGGTCATTTCGATATGCAGTCCTATATCGACTACCAGGCAGGTAAACTAGAGAACTACGAGTATCCGGAGGAAGAGATCGCGATGGCCCTTGCGGGACTTCCAGCGGTTCCGTAAAACTGCCGCGGTCAGTTTGTGGTCAAGCCGGCCTCACTGTTAGGGGTTCAAGAACTATCCGTTCGGCTTGTCTAAGCGTCCAAATGCGTTGAAGATAGCAAAGGCGCGTTTGGGGCTCTCAAATACAAAAGAGGCACTAAACCCAGGAGGCTGTGATTCGGATGAAGATTTGGATGCAAGGCGCGTTCGTAGTGGTCGTGGCTGTCCTTTTGTGCGGCGCGACGGCCCAAGCGCAGACCGATGTTGCGTTGAGCGGCTATGAGACGATTACCAGCAGCACCACCGGTTCCGGCACGCACCAGACGCCGAAAGACTCCGAAGGCGGGCTCTTCGAATGGCGCCATATTGCGAATCCACTGGTTGGCTACGAATTTGAGGTCACATATAACGAGGCGAATCAGTCTTATATCAGCCCCAGTGCCACTCTTTCAAACAACTGCTATCCGACTGGACCCACCCAAACGACGCCTCCCACTTGCCCATCGTTGGAGGTTTCCGGCAAGGCTACGGAATTCGGAGGGACGTGGATCTTCTCAAAGAAGATCGGAAACGTGAGACCGTTTGCGTTGGGCGGCGCCGGCTTTGTCGTCACGGTGCCGGGATCAAGCCCATACTCGGTGACCACGGTCATGAGGCCGGACTTCATCTATGGCGGCGGCGTGGATTGGAGTTTTCTCCCGCATCTTGGGCTTCGCCTGCAGGTTCGCGGCAATATGTCGAAGGCGCCGAACCTATCGGACATCTTCAACTCGACCACGAAATATACCCAGGTCTATGAGCCCATGGGCGGAGTCTTTTACCGTTTTTGAAGCCGCTCGCGCGCGCGACTCGTGAAAGCACTACGGGTTGCTTGCGGCTCCAGCGGAGCGGTTGGTGCTGTGTTACCGTTTCATTACGGTATCCCCGCGCCGGGATTGCTTGTCGCGCCCAGCCTCAGGTGGGGCGACAAGGGCAAGTGATTGAATGGCGTGGACATCCGGGGACGGCGGACAGAAGCACAGGAATGCAGCAGCCGGAATCGACCTCAACGACGCTCACTGCAGACCCGAGGCTCACTGCGAGTCCGGCGCCACCTTCCGGGACGGCATTGGATCCTAAAAGCACTCCGCAACCCGAATCGCAAGGGGCAGAGCATCCGCCGCACCGGGTTCCACGCTGGCTGGAGCGAGTGGAATTGTTTCTGCGGGTTATGTTGCGCATGTACATTGGATTGGCCATCTGTTACGCGCCTTGGTCACACAACTTCTGGGACCAGAACCCGATTTTCCTGCAGTCCACCGCGCTGGCAGATTTCGTACGGCTGGGCGCTGTGCGCGGCATCGTTTCAGGCTTGGGTCTATTGAATTTATGGTTTGCATTTCAAGACGCCATTCGACGTCGTGATGGTTAAGCGATGAAAAACAGGGAACAGGGAACAGAGATCAGGGACCAGAACGTCGGGAATCCGAAGAATTCTGACGGAACTCCTACAGGCACCGCATCTGAAGCGCCTCCCCGGGCGGTGATTCCCGGAAACGGAACACCGGCTCCACTGGAACGCGCGCCCCTTGCCTATGAGAATTTGGGATTCCTGAACAGTGCCGACGGACGTCTCATCAGGATCGTGTCGGAGTTTTTAGAACCTCTGGCGCGATTCCGCCGCGAACAGATTCAGGATACGGTGGTTTTTTTTGGCTCCGCGCGTTTTCGCGGGCGCGAGGAAGCCGATCATGCCCTGGAACTGCTCGATAACACGGGTTCCACGCAGCCCGCCCCCAGCGAAGAGCAGCCCGCCAAACCCGCCGAGATCGCGACGGGGACAGCCACAGACCTGCAACGCAAGCGCGCGGTGGCGGCGGTTGAGATGGCTCGGTACTACGAAGATGCGCGACGCCTGGCGCAGCTTTTGACGCAATGGGCCAAGACGATCCCTTCGCGCAAGCACCGCTTTGTGGTGACTTCGGGCGGTGGACCGGGAATTATGGAGGCAGCCAACCGCGGCGCATACGAGGCCGGCGGCAAGACGATCGGCATGAACATCCTTCTGCCTTTTGAGCAGCGGCCGAATCCCTACATCACGCCTTCGCTGAATTTCGAGTTCCACTACTTCTTCATGCGCAAGCTCTGGTTCGCCTACCTGGCCAAGGCACTGGTGGTCTTTCCGGGAGGATTTGGGACACTCGATGAAATGTTCGAGATTCTCACGCTGGCACAAACGCAGAAAATGACGAAGAAGATCACCGTGGTCATCTACGGACCGGAGTACTGGAAGAAGGTTTTCAACCTCGATACGCTGGTGGATACGGGCGCCATCTCTCCCAAGGATCTCGATCTTTTCAAATTCGCGGATTCACCCGAGGAAGCGTTTGAGATGCTGCGCCAGGGACTGACGGAGAACTACCTTGCCGCCGAACAAGCTTCGGCCCATGGTGAGAAAGCTGAAACCAGAAAACCGAATCACGACGAAGATCTGATGGCCGGCTGGAGCATGGATGATTTTCTCGGTCCTGAACTCGCCAAGACCCGGAAGTGACCCCCATCCGGAGTCTTTGTCATTCCGTGGTACGTTTCACCAAGAATTCACGTAAATTTCTTAGCGCAATATTCCATTTGGCTTACGACTTGCCCTGATCCCTTCCTGACCATCGAACACCGATAGCGAAGCCGCGTTCGTCATAGAATAGAGGTGTGGGGAATTTACACGTGTTTTTTGCGGCATAATTTGGTATTTTCGTAACTCCCTTGGTTCCGTCGCATGCTTAATTGAAGGGCATTTCGCACGCTCTTAACTGGAAATTCATGGCATGCAACGGATACTGGCTGTGGAAATCCGCGAAATTGAGGAGTGGATATGCCAAGTTCAGCGATCTCATATTTGTGGCGCGACAAGGCTGCCCCCGACGGCTTTCGGACAGGCGTTTCGTTACACAGCCACACCAACCAGTCGCACGAGACCCTGGATTTCCTGGCCAATTTCGGTAACCAGTTTCCGGTGATGCGCCCGTTGCTGTCGCGCATGGAGCGGCGCGCCGAGCAGTATCACGGCATCCACATCGACTACGCCGCCAGCTACTGGACCCCGCCCATGACGCCGAAACTGGCTTTCGATCTGGAGATGCGTCAGATCGAAAAGCTCGGCCTGGCGCCGATGGTTTCGATCACCGACCACGACACCATCAAAGCCCCGATGCTTTTACGCACGGTGCCCAGCGCACGGCAGATTCCGGTGTCGGTGGAGTGGAGCGCGCCTTATGGCGGAGCACAGTCATTCCATCTTGGAGTCCACAACCTGCCCAGCGCGCGCGCGGCCGAGTGGATGGCGACACTTGAGGATTACACCGCTCATCCAAGCGATGCGCGCCTGAACGAGATTCTTGCGGCCCTGCATCGCGAGCCGAACGTGCTGGTGGTCTTCAACCACCCGATGTGGGATCTGTACCTGATCGGCAAGGAAAAGCATCAGTTCCTGGTCAACGAGTTTCTGCAGAAGAACGGCGCCTTCATTCACGCACTGGAATTGAACGGACTACGCAATTGGGACGAGAACCGCGCGGTGCGGCGCCTGGCGGAAAAGTGGAACATGCTGCTGCTTTCAGGCGGTGACCGTCATGGTGTGGAACCAAACGCCAACGTAAACCTGACCAACGCCACGAGCTTTACCGAGTTTGTGCATGAAGTGCGCCGGGAAAAGCGGAGCAATGTGCTCTTTCTTGAGCAATACGCCGAGCCCTGGAAGCATCGGATTCTGCAATCGACCATCGATGCGATTCGTCATTATCCTGACTTCCCGCAGGGTTCGCGTTCCTGGGACGATCGGGTTTTTCATCCCGATGCGAGAGGGGTCGTGAGGCCGTTGAGCGAACTTTGGCCGAGCGGGTCGGCGCCACGCCTGTTCAGCGCGACTCTCGCACTTGTGCAACTTATGGGCCAAGGGCTGGTGGCAGGCGGGTTGCGACTGGCCTGGAGCGAATCGGATCAGATGCGGCTGGCGTTGGGCGAGCCCGATTTCTAAATAGGAAAGCGGAGTCAGCGGAGTTGGCGGAGTTAGAGTGACAGCCGTTGCCAGCGCATTGAATTTCGCTCCCGATATGACCGCCTCCCTTCCGCGCGTCGCATACTTTCCGGACTCCTTCCATGAAGTGAACGGGGTGGCCCATACCAGCCGCCATTTTGAAAACTTCGCGCGACGGCGCAATCTTCCCTTTCTCTGCGTGCGCGCGGGTCACCGGAGCCAGGCGTTGATCGAGGAGGGAAGCGTATGGACCCTCGAGTTGCCGCGCAGCTCCTCTTTCCTTCATTCTCGAAAAGGACTTGCGGCTCGATCCGGCGTTCTTCCGTCATATTCCGCTGATCAGCGAAGTGCTGCGGCGTTTCCACCCGGACCTGATCCACATCACGGGGCCCAGCGAGATCGGCATCCTGGGCGCGGGGCTGGCGCACCATCTTCATCTGCCCCTGGCCGCGAGCTGGCACACCAATGTTCACGAATACGCAGCGCGCCGCGCAGAGTGGTTCCTGCGGCTCTTGCCCAAGCAACAATCCACATCGACGGGCCAAACGATCGAGAACCTGGCATTGGCAACAACAGCCAGGTTCTACTCCATGGCGAAAGTGCTGTTCGCGCCCAACCCTGAACTTTGCGCTTTGCTTGAACGCTGCACGGGCCGACCCTGCCATCGCATGCCGCGGGGTGTGGACGCAGAGCTCTTTCATCCCTCGAAACGCTCGCGCGATCCAAATGGTCGCGATCGCATTCTCGGCTTTGTCGGCCGGCTTTCCATCGAGAAGAACATTGGCCTGCTGGTTAAGATTCAGGAGGAGCTCGATCGCCTAAACGTAACGAATATTCGATTCTTGATTGTTGGCCACGGCGGCGACGAAGCGTGGCTGCGCGAGCGGTTGCCGAAGGCAGAGTTTACGGGAGTTCTGCGAGGAGAGGCGCTTTCAACCGCCTACGCCAACATGGATCTGTTTGTCTTCCCTTCGCATACCGACACGTTTGGCAACGTTGTACTTGAGGCTCTGGCCAGCGGAGTTCCGGCGATTGTGACTCCGGACGGCGGCCCATGCACGATTGTGCGCGACGGCGAAACAGGGCGTGTCGTGCACGACGACCAGTTCACCTCGGCCATCGCGGGGCTGCTCGCAGATCCTGATCGCCTGGCCGAAATGCGACTGGCCGCGCGCGCCTATGCACTGACTGCCAGTTGGGATTCAGTATTCGAAGGCATCTATGCCGAGTACGAAGGGATTCTTCCCGGCATCGCTCGCAGGGAGAAGTAATGCGGGCTGGCGTGGCTGAAGATCCAGGCCAAATTCGCGCGGTGGCGGTTCCGGATCGAGGCGATCCACAATCGGAACCGCCGGATCGCTGAGAGCTTCAGTAAACCCCGGGAAAGAGCCGCCTGGTCCTTTTGCGGTACTCGAGATATTGCCCGCCAAAGGCTTCCGTCAGCGCCATCTCCTCCACATGAATGCGATAGAGCAGGGCCGCAGTGGGAAAGATCAGCACAACCGCCAGACTGATCCAGTTGCGTTCGTAGAGACCGATGGCGGCGAAGATGACCAGCATTCCGGTGTAGGAAGGATGGCGCACCCATCGGTAAGGACCCGCGGTGCGCAGGGTCTGCGCGGCGTGGATCGCAACATTGGTACTGAATGTAGTTCCAAGCGTAAGGATCGCGGTCCAGCGAATGGCGAGGCCCAGGATTAGCAAGACGAGCCCTGCTGTTCTGAGCCAGTGCGCCCCGCCGAGCATGGTGTGGGAGTGCGTATCGCCGTACCACATGGCCCACCAGGTTGCGGCGAATATCACAGGCAACAAGAGAAGCAGAGACCCGCGATCTTTGAGCTGGCCGGTGTTCCGGGTGGTAGGCGTGACTACCTGAAGCAGAAATTCAGACGCAATCCATACCCAGAAAAAATCCGCGAAGAGCCTCTGCATCGTCATGGTTTCCTTTGACCTCGATGGGACGCGGCCGGAGGGAGCACTCGATCCACGTGATTCTTGTTACGCATCGAGCGGGCCGATCGTTCCCCGGAGATTTTGTAGCGGCTCATCGGGAGCGCTCGACCGGCAAGCGGGTTCCGCTCCTCAGGTCGATCGCAAACGGCTTCTCGCAATCCGTCTTCATCTCCCAACCTATCCCGCGCAAGACGCGGCCTTCGATGCTGGTGATCGCGACGCCTTCGTCCGAGAGCTTCTCCGATTTCCACGCATTGCCATTGCGCCCCCAGGCAAGAATTGAATGGTGGCCGACGAAAAGGAGGAGGCCCTCCTGGACAAGCGGACGAACCTCGAGCACCGGCCGGTAGGGAATCATGGAGAAACGTTCCGGCGCGGTGGTGTCGATGAGGTACGCATAGCCTCCCGCAACTGCGCAGATTTCTTCAGGTTTCGGAGTGGACCAGAGGCCAGTTGGCGCCGCGGGATCGCGAAAACCGAGCGCGCAAGTGGCCAGAAAGGCTTCAGCCTTGATCAAACCGGAGCCGACAGGCTGCGCATCGGACGTGTCGGGCCGTATGAGGACCTCAAGTGCGCCGCGCTCGACTTCTTCAGCGGATTGCGGATAGACGAAGTGCCGCGGCGGAAGAATGAGCGGGCGCGCGGCAAGGATTTCGGCTTGCCAGCGACGAGGAAAAGTGAAATCCACGATCGGGTTGGGCGCGGCGGCCATCACGGCTGAGCCTTGTATTTGAGAATCCAGCGGAGTTGTTCTTCGGTATCGGGGACCTCGCAGCCGCGCGCGGCCTCAATGGCTTTCAGGGCCTCTTTTGCGTTCCAGCCTAGATGGATAAGCGTGCATGCGGCGGTGACAGTCGATCTGCCGATGCTTCCCCTGCAGTGCACGCCAACGCGTTCTCCGGCACGAAGACGATCGGCGAGACCGCCGACGAAGGCGCGAAAAGAGGCGACATCCGGGGGCACATGAACGTCGAGGATCGGGTAGGACAGGAAGTGCATGCCTACAGCTTCGGCGAGAGGGCCTTCGTCTTTCAAGCCGAGCCAAAGGGCTTCGCTCGGCTCCAGCAGCGACACAAGAACTTCCACTCCGCTCTGCCGGAAGCGCAGGAGATCGTCTTTCAGCGAATCGCTGTCGCGCGGGCGCAGAACAACAGCCAGGCCGACCGGTGGACTTCCTTCGATCCAGAAGACATCGTCCAAGCGTTCAAACTCCGGCAGATTGCCTAAAAATCGGCAGGTCAGATCTGATGATAGATCGTTGGCGCTTGGCCGGTGCGGCGCGCTCTGGCAGAATCCTGGCGCCAACGCGAGATCGACGCCGCGCCATTCGCTGACACGCCGCATCATTCTTGAAAACAGGGCCTTGGTTGAAATCCTCGTCAGAATGCGAGAATAGACCTAGCGGAGAGTTTTGGAGACAGTGTCCTCCCGCGCCATGGGTCTCTCGAAGATGCTACGTGTTCTTTCGACTCACCTGTTCCTGAACCATCGACTGCATCCGGGCCTGCTTGAGCTTGCGGAGCGATCCGGCGCGCAGGCAGTGGAGATTTTTGCCGCGCGGCAGCACTTTGACTACGCCAACCGTGAAGAGGTGGTGGAGCTGGCGGAATGGTTCAGGTCGAACGCGCTGCAGCCATTCTCCATGCACGCTCCGATGTATCCCGACCGCGAAATGGGCCGTGCCGGCGCGCCGGGCGTGAACGTGCTGCACCCCGACAAGACGCGCCGCATCGATGCGATGGACGAGATCAAGCGCGCGCTGGAAACGGCCGAGCACATCCCCATCAGGAATATGGTTGTGCACCTCGGCGAGCGGGACGATACGTGGTCGCAACGCACCATCGAGCTTGCGCTCACAGCGCTCGAGCACCTGGGCGCGTTTGCCCGGCCGCTTGGCGTTCGCCTGCTGGTGGAGAATTTGCTGAGCGAAGCCACCACGCCCGAGCATCTGGTGCTGATTCTCGAGATGGGGCACCTGAACAACGTCGGCGTCTGCCTGGATCTTGGCCACGCCCACATTACCACCGGGACCGCGGCTGCGATTGCAACTCTCGGCCCACGCATTGCTTCGGTTCACGTTCATGACAATCATGGATTGAAGGACGAGCACCTGTGGCCCGGCGACGGAACCATTGACTGGACGGAAACGGTGAAGGCGCTCAAAGCGCTGGCCACGCCGCCTGCAACCGTGCTGGAAATCAGCTACACGCTTCCTGACGGGCAGGCTGAGCTGCCGGCGCGGATTGAGAAAGCCTTCGCGCTTTTCAAGTGAGGCACTGCGCTCTGCTGCAGCGCAATGAGAGACTCTACGGCCAACCGGGCAATCGAATGGGCGTGCGAGGCACCGGCATGCACCACGTGGGCAGCAGGCTGAATCGCGAACAGCGTATCGGGCGGGGCTGAGGAATGTTTTGCGAGGCCGAGCCTCCAGCCGCGGACCAGCAGCGTGGCGTCGACCGATCCGAGGCCGGTGGCCAGGTTGTATGTGGCACCTGTGGCTGTGAAGCCCAAGACGCCGGATACTGTGTTGTCGCCGGATGGCGTCGGGTGAAACGGATTGTCCGTTGAGTTCGCCAGCGCATACAACCGGGGATTGGCATTGCCCTGCAGAGCGCCGTGCTGACTTTGGATGACCAGCGCCATGATGCCGGCAAACGATGGCGCCGAGGCCGATGTTCCGGAGGCAATCCCGTACGATCCGTTTTCGACGACAAAGTAACCATCGTGATCGGCGGCAGAGAGCGCAACGTCGGGTACAGCCCTCATGCCGTTGGCTGCTGCGACGCCCTCGATGCTTGCCTGCCAGGCCGGCTGCGGGTAAATGACGCTTGCGCCCCCACCTGACGCCCACAATCCCGCGCCACCGTTCGACGCGCTCTCATTCCAAACCTCTTCGGGGATGTAACTGAGCGCCGAGCCATAGCTCGCTGAGTTGGCGGACGACCAGTACTGAGCCGCGTTTGCGCCTTCGTTCAACTCGGTTCCGCCGACGCAGGTGGCATACGGCGAAGAACAAAGACCGTTCACTGCTGCTTGCGATCCGGCGCTCGCTGTGGGCTGGGAGCAGCCGGACGCGCCGGCGTCGCCCGAGGCGACGAAGACGCTGATGCCTTCGGCTGCCGCCTGTTTCCAGAGGCTCGAGTAGAAGGCAAGCTCGGCTGCGCCCATATCCTGCTCGCAAGAGCCGTAGCTCACGCTGACCACTGGCGCGGCAGAATGATTCACGATCCAGGCCGAGGCGAGGTCGATGCCGTCGGTTGTGGCGGTGGAATAGGCGACGACCAGGTTGACTTTGGTTGCAGGCGCCGCGGCTCCGCTCCACTCGGCATCCAGAGTGGACTCGTCCTGATCGTGAGCGACGAGACCGGGATCGGGGCCGTCGAGAGTGATGGCTGGATCGTTCGCGGAAAGACCGGCCATGGAACGGAATGCTTCTATATCGCCGAGCTCGATGTTGCTGCGGGCCGCGATTGCGATGGAGCCGCCGGTTCCGCTGGTTCCGGCGGCAAAGAGCGGGTTGAGATCGTAGATGGTGGCGAAGTCGGCGGGAAAGAGGTAGTGCGTTGCGCCCGCCGAGTAGTCAGGCTGCGCGTCGAGTGGCGCAAGAGTGTGCATCTCCGAGTTGCGGCGAAAGTCGTGGAGCGAAACGATGCCCGCGACGAGGCCGGATAGCGCGACGGGAATCTGCGGGTCAGTGGCATTGGCAAGATGATTGGCTCCGTTGACGCGGTAGATGTGCAGATCCGTGCGGAATGTGGCGGCGACCTGCGCGGCCGAGCCCGAGAAGGTGACGAGGCGGCGCCCGGCGTGGATTTCGTCGATGGTGAAACCTTGCGCTGCGAGCCATGCTGTCACTTGCGCCAGATCGTCATCGGAGGGGCCGAAGCGCGCGCCGAACTCGGCAGGCGAGAGCCAATGGTGATAGAGAGGCGAATCAAGATCCTGCTGCGCGGCGAGGAGTGCGGCAAGATCCGACTGCTGTGCCGGCGACGAGTTGAGCAGGAGCAGCATGCGATCGAGACGTGTGGCGGGGTTCGCGATGCCCTGGTCGAACTCGGGCCGAGCGAGCGGATGCACGTTGCCGTGGAGAATGACGGTTTGGGAATTGTCGACGGGATTTGAAGCGATTGGGAGCGGCGCATGAGCCGATGGCGTTTCGACGCGCAGCTTTCCACCGCAGCTTGCAACCAGTAGCGCAGAGGCGAGAAATGAGACAAATCTTATGTGTGGGCGCATTTGTGTTGGTCTCGAGAGGCGCAGATTCGCAAGGGCTCGATGTGAGCCGGGCGCGATCTTAGCGTTTTCTCATCTATCGGCGGGGGAAGCCGTGGTTTGAGAAGGACGCGGCGGGGATTGAGGAGGCCGACTTACGAATGTAATTTGAAGAAACTAATCGAGCGGAGAAGCGAAACTCGAAAATGCAGGTCCTTCGACTTCGGTCGCCGCGGCGACCTTCGCTCAGGATGACTATTTCATCCTGGTGCGAACATTGGATTTCAGCACGTTAGCATATGCGCGGCAGCTGCTCGCCGATCATGGTGGGGATGACGCGATTGGCGCCCATGGCGGTGCGCGCGACCAGCATGCGCTTGTGCTCGGCGGTAGCGTGGCCGATGCGCGCAGCGTCTTTGCCGAGCGGATGGGCGCGGAGAATCGAGAGGACTCGATCGGCAGCTTCGGGCGCGACGAAGAAGACTGCCTTGCCCTCGTTGGCGACGTAGACCGGGTCGAGGCCCAGCAATTCGCAGGCGGAGTGGACTTCATCGCGGACGGGAACGCTCGCCTCGTCGATGACGACGCCGACATTGGAAGACTGCGCGATTTCGTTCAGCGTGGAGGCAAGACCGCCGCGAGTGGGATCGCGCATGGCATGAACGGAGGGCCCGGCGGCATCGAGAACCTGGGCGATCAGGCCGTTGAGCGCGGCGCAGTCGGAGCGGATGGGGCTCTCGAATTCAAGGCCTTCACGGACACTCATGATGGCCATGCCGTGGTCACCCATAGTTCCGGAGACGATGATGGCGTCATCGGGCTGGACGCGATGCGGGCCAACCTGGATTCCCGCGCGAAGGATGCCCACGCCGGCGGTGGTGATGTAGCAGCCATCGCCGTGACCGCGCTCGACGACTTTCGTGTCGCCGGTGACGATTTTGACGCCGGCGGTTGCGGCGGACCTGGCCATCGCATCGACAATGGCGGCGAGTTGCGCGAGCGAGAATCCTTCTTCGAGGATGAAGCTTGCGCTGAGAAATTTCGGGTCGGCTCCGGAGACGGCCAGATCGTTGACGGTGCCGTTGACGGCGAGCTCGCCGATCGATCCACCGGGGAAAAAAAGAGGCTGCACGACGAAGGAGTCGGTGCTGAAGGCGAGACGAGCGCCGGCTGCTTCAAGAACGGCAGCGTCGCCGAGGTTTTCGAGAGCCGGATTGCGGAAGGCGGGGAGAAAAAGATGCTCAACGAGCTCCGAGCCGAGTTTGCCGCCGCCGCCGTGGCCCATCACGATGGTGGGATAGTCGGCGAGCGGGAGGGGACACGACCAATTCGCAAAATCGACGGCTGCCTTCAAATCCTTCAAGCTTCCAGCTCCTAGCTTTTAGCCCCTAGTTCTTTCGTGTGTGACCCCGGGTTAAGAATGAACCGGCGACCCTCACAGAAGAGAGATCGCAAAAAGCAACCGCAGATCCTTTGGTCGCCGCGGCGACCGAAGGATGACAAGCAAAAACTAAACTCTAGAACATGCCCTTCCAGCGCCGGCAAGATCTTCGGCGGAGAGGAAGCGGCCGTAGTTGTAATACGCGGCGCAGGCGCCTTCGCTGGAGACCATGGTTGCGCCGAGCGGGTGGCGAGGAGTGCATTCTTTTCCGAAGGCGGCGCATTGGGCGGGCTTGATGGCTCCGCGGAGGACGTCGCCGGCGCGGCAGAGAGCCGACTCCTCAGTGTGTATGCCGGTGATGTGGAAGCGCTCCTCGGCGTCGAAGTCGCGATAGTCGGCATTGAGACGCCAGCCGCTGTTCGGAATGATGCCGATGCCGCGCCAGGCGCGATCGGTGACTTCAAAGACTTCTGCGAGGAGCTTTTGCGCGGCTTGATTGCCGTCGAATGTAACAACGCGGCTGTAGGCGTTTTCGACTTCGTGGCGGCCGCTTTCGAGCTGAACGACGGCGCGGCGAATGCCCTCGAGCAGGTCTAACGGCTCGAAGCCGGTGACGACGATCGGCACGCGGAAATTCTCGGCAAGCGGCGGATATTGCCAATAGCCCATCACGCTGCACACGTGACCGGCAGCGAGGAAGGCCTGCACCTGATTGCCGGGCGAGGACATAATGGCTGAGATCGCCGGGGGTACGAGGACGTGCGAGACGAGGAGCGAAAAGTTTTTGAGGCCGCGGCGCTTTGCCAGGTGCACGCTCATGGCGTTGGCGGGCGCTGTGGTTTCAAAGCCGACACCGAAGAAGACGACTTGCTTGCCGGGGTTCTTGACGGCGAGATCGACCGCGTCGAGCGGGGAATAGACGACGCGCACATCGCCGCCGCGGCCCTTGACCTGGAACAGGTCACTGTCAGTGCCGGGAACGCGAAGCATGTCACCAAAGGAACAGAAGATGACGCCGGGCTGGGAGGCAATGGCAAGAGCTTTATCAATGAGCTCGAGCGGCGTGACGCAAACGGGACAGCCGGGTCCGTGAATCATCTCGATGTTCGCGTCGGGACCAGACGGCAGCATCTGGTCGATTCCGTTCTTGATGATGGAGTGAGTCTGGCCGCCGCAGACTTCCATGATCTTCCACGGGCGCGTGGTGAGCTGGGCGATCTCGCGGGCGAGCGTGCGGGCGATTTCGCCGTTGCGGAATTCGGTGAGGTACTTCATGGCTTGGAAGCAGCGGAGTTGGCGGGGTTAGCGGGGCTAGCGGAGTTAGCCCCGGTCTCAGAAGCGCGACCGGGGGCACTCGGACCTGCGTTGGATTCGCAGCCGCAACTTTGATTGGAACAGCTCCCATCGGGGCAGCGGGATTGCGGACGCCTGGCGGCGCGGAGAAAGGCTTCGTCCTCGTCGGCCAGTTCTTCGTCGAGGACGCCGAGGGCGCGGAAGTCGGCGAGCGTCTGCTCAGCGGTTTCCTCGTCGATTTTGGAGATGGCGAAGCCGACGTGGACGATGGTGTAGTCGCCGACGGCGACCTCGGGCACGTAGTCGAGGCAAACGTTCTTGACCACGCCGCCAAAGTTGACACGGCCGACGCGGATCATGCCGTCGGAGGTGATGGCTTCGACTTTTCCAGGAATGGCAAGGCACATAGCAACCTTGTTATACCTCTGTCGCCCCAGGGTCAAATGTGATTTGAATCACGTTTCGAGGCAAGATTCGCAGAGGACGGTGGCCGGTCGGCGGTGGACGGTGAGCGGTGGGTGGCGGAACTGAGCGCATAGCCATGCGTCGAGTGGTTGCCGTTTTCGAACGTAAAGTATTTAAGGAGAAGCGCTTACGATCAACGATGCCGCGAGCCACGGTCTTTCGCCCGCTGAAGCGGGCTGCGAAACGGACGGTGATCGGATTCCCCAGGCTTGCGCCTGGGGCTAGCTTCTTTTGCCCGCTCATGCGGGCTGAGCCTGGGGTCGTGCGGTGAAATGTGCGGGCGAGGACGCCCGCACGACAGCCGGTCTGGAGACCGGCGCTACAACTGGTGGTCGGCGCTGCAACTCGAGACCGGCGCTGCGATAATGTGCGGGCGCGGACGCCCGCGAGACAGCCGGCGTGGACGCTGACGCTACAACTGGAGACCGGCGCTACACGCGGCGAATGACGCGCGCTAGTCGGAGGCCATGAGCTCGCCGGAGAGGATGGGGCGGGTGCGGGGAGCTGGCCGCGCGAGGCTGCAAGGCCGAATGCCGCGAGGACAGCACCAAAGACGACCAGCTTGGCGAAGTTGCCGGGACGCGTTTCCGGAAGGACTCTCCACAAAAGGAGGAGGAAGACGTGGGCGGCGGTGGATGCCCAAACCGAGCCGTAAAAGTAACGGCGCTCAACTCCTTCGCCCTTGGTGGACGGGCCGACCCGGGGAAGCTTACCCAAGATGCCGAGGAGGAGAATCACAGCACAAAGCGGCGAGTAGGCGTAGAAGTAAATCTGCTTGAGATGCCAGACGCCGGTGGCGGAGGCCAGCACGAGGCCCGTCAGATTGAGCAGAGTGTAGCTAAGGACGGCATTCCAGGCGAATGTGTAGCAAATGCGGCGGTAGAGCGGGTTGGGCCGGTCTTCGTCGAAGCGAAGAATATAGGGGCAAGGCTCAACGCCGGGAAGGCGGCCGCGAAGGCCGGCGATTCCGGTGCCGATGAGAACCGCGGCGAGCCAAGACCAATTGATCCAGTGGAAACCACGGGAAAATACGGTAAAGGTGAGTGGCCCCGGGGCAATAAAAAAGACCCAAATCCAGATGGGCCAATGCGCCAACCGATAGAGACGCGTGTTGCGTTCCCGGTATCTGCGCTCCGCAGCGAATTCAAATTTTCCTGTGTAGGACATCTGGCTGAGTCTCGCAGAGGAGATGGGCACGCGTCAAATCGAATTTGGACCGGGGAAGTCGAATTATCACTGGATGAATTTCAAGGCCACGGGGTCCATATCTGCGCTGCATTGCAGGGGGACCATGTGACCGCAGTCAGGGATGAGCTGGAGCTGGGATTGGGGGATGAGACGGTGCATGGTTTGGGCCTGATCGACGGGCGCAATCTGATCGAGCGAGCCCCAAATGATGAGGACGGGCATCTTCAACTGGGGCAGCAGGTTGTCGGTGACGTTCTGGCCGGTCAACATGGAAGCGAGAGCGCGCTTGATGACCCAGCCGTTGCGGCGGAAGATGCGCAGATAATCGCGCGCAACAAAGGGGGGAATCTGCGGAGGGTTGGGCATGAGCAAGGCGTCGAGCTCGTCCAGTTCCTGATACGAGGTGGGTACGAAGAGATTGGTGTTCCAGGTGGGCTTAATGTTGAGCCCGACGGAATCGATGAGGATGAGGCGCGAGACGCGATCGGGATGTTCCGATGCGATCAGTTGGACGATCCATCCACCCATGGACCAGCCGGCAATGTCGGCCTGTTTGATGCCGAGAGCGCTCATGAAGTCCACGACGACGGCGGCCTGATCGCGGACTGAATAGGAGAAATCGGCGGGCTGCTGGCTGCGGCCGAAGCCGAGCAGATCTGGCATGTAGACGCGGAAGCCGGCTTTCGAGAGAACGGGAGCGACATTCCACCAGTCTTCAGCACGGCCGCCGAGGCCGTGGACGAGCAAGACTGGCGAGCCGTTCGCGGGGCCCATGGCGAGGTAGTGGATGCGGTAGCCGTCGACTTTGATGTTGCGGCTTTCGATTCCGACGAGATGCTCCTGCAAGTAGACGTGCGCGTTGAGGAAGCTGACGGGGCGCAAATAGAATCCAAGCGCGAGGATTGCCGGCAGCGCGATCAACGCGACAATCGAGCGCAGTACCCATTTCACTCGGCTAGTCATTGGCGGGACGTCTTTCCTGGCGGAGCTGGTCAACTTTAAATCGGCCGGACCCGAGTTCGCTGGCGCGCTGCCAGCCTTTTTCGATCACGCGGACGGTGACGGGATCGAGGACGAGGGCGCTATGGCTGGACCATTCTGAGCGCTCAACCCAACGGACGGCGGCAGCGTCAGAAGCGGCGCGGAGCTCGCCGCCGGTGAAGCGGCAAAGATAGTCGGCGATGACGTAGTGATAGCGGACGCGCTGGCCTTCGCGATGAATGCGGTCGAGGAGTTCTACAAGTTCGATGGGCTCGACGTCGATGCCGGTTTCTTCGCGCACTTCGCGAACGACGCCTGCGGTGAGGGCCTCACCGACCTCGAGCAGGCCACCGGGGAGGGTCCAGTGGCCTTTGAGGGGTTCCGAGCCGCGGCGAACCAGGAGCACGCGACCGTCCTTGACGACGACTGCGCCGACGCCGACGAGGGGCGTGGAGGGGAACTCGCGTTCGAGGGGAGCGCTCATGTTCAAGCCAATTCTGGAGTGCATTTCAAGGTTAACTCGCAAAGTCAGGCAGGACTCTCGCAGGGGCAAAAGCCCACCATCAATTCTCTGAGTGGATGCCGGGGATGAATCCCCGGCATACCGCCCGCTGCCGGACGCGAATCGATCGCCTGGCCCTATCATCAAATAAACACGCGAAGGGGAGAAAGTGGCTGAATATACGCTGAAGATCGATGGAATGCACTGCGGTTCGTGCGTACGGCGGGTGAGCCAGGCGCTGGCAGCGACGCCGGGGGTGACGGTGAAGGAAGTGCGCGTGGGCGCGGCGCGGGTATTGGCGGATGAGGCGACGACGGCCGATGCGGCGATTGCCGCGATTGCGAAGGCGGGGTATGCGGCGCAGTTGGAGCGGTGAGAAGAACTAACTGCTAGCTTCTAGCTACTAGCTTTTAGCTTCTAGCTTTTTCGTGCTGGGTGAATGGAAGTGCGATCCCGCCCAAGCGACAGAGACAGAGGCGTCGCGAGGGTGGGGCACGTGAGGGATGTGGCGGGTGCAGAGTGCGAAAAGCAACCGCAGATCCTTCGCTCACCACCCCCCAAACGGAACGGCGTTTGGGGCCCCGTTCGCTCAGGATGACAATCCGATCGGTTAATGGGACTGGCACAAGATGGTTTTGCGGGGACTGGCACGCAAACCAACAGCCGGTGGAGGATCGTGGCAGAGCATACGACGGAATCGCTGACGCTCCCCGTTCTGGGGATGACGTGCGCTAGTTGCCAACATCATGTGGAGGAAGCGCTGCGGGCGACGGCGGGTGTGGAGGAAGCGCGCGTGGATTTAATGGCGCATCGGGCGAGCGTGGTGTTTGATCCGGCCGTGGCGGCGCCGCAGCAACTGGTGGAGGCGATTCGCGGGGCAGGATACGATGCGGTGCTGCCGAGGGCGGGCGAGGGCGAAGGGCACGCCGAAGATGCAACACGAGGCGCGGACCTGAAGGCGTGGGTGACGCTTGCGGCTGGCGCGGCGGCGATGCTGCTGGCGATGCCGCTGGGAAGCGAGATGGGCGCAGCCGATCGCGTGGTCATGCGCGTGTTGCCATGGCTTTATGCGCTGCCGGCAGATGGATTGCGGTGGTTTCTGCTGGCGATGACAGCGGCGGTTTTGGCGTGGGCGGGACGCGGGATTTATGTGAGTGCCATACGCGCGCTGGGCCACGGCGCAACGAACATGAACACGCTGGTGAGCCTGGGGACGGGCGTGGCGTTTGCGTATTCCGCTTATGCGACGATTGCGCCGGCGGCTGGAAGACAGGTTTATTTTGACGCGGTGCTTTTGATTGTTGGCTTTCTGTTGTTGGGTAAGAGCCTGGAAGGCCGAGCCAAGCGGCGGGCGCTGGCGGCGCTGGATTCGCTTTCCCGTTTGCGGCCCGTACACGCGCGCTTAGTCGTCGATGGCGTGGAGACCGTGGTGCCGCTCGAAGAGGTCCGGCCGGGCGACAACATTGCGGTTCTGCCGGGGGAGAGATTCCCAGTGGACGCGACGATTGTTGAAGGGCGCACGACGGTGGATGAGTCGATGCTGACGGGCGAGTCGACGCCGCTTGCGCGCGAGGTGGGCGGGCGCGTGCTGGCCGGATCGCTGAATTACGACGGAGCGGTGGTCTGCAGGGCGGAATCGCTGGGCGAGGCGACCGTGCTGGCGCAGATTACGCGCATGGTGGACCAGGCGCAAAGCTCGCGCGCGCCGATGGAGCGGCTGGCGGACCGGGCGAGCGCGATTTTTGTGCCGGTGGTACTGGGACTTGCGGCGGTGACGTTCGCTGCGTGGATGATTGCGGCACATTCGCTGCCGCTGGCGCTGGCAAATACGGTGGCGGTGCTGGTGATTGCGTGCCCGTGCGCGATGGGGCTGGCAGTGCCTGCCGCGCTGACGGTGGCTGTGGGGCGCGGCGCACAGCTGGGCGTGCTCTACAAAGGCGGCGAGGCGCTGGAACGGCTGGCTCGCGTGGATGCGGTGGTACTGGACAAGACGGGGACGATCACGGTGGGGCGGCCACAATTGCAGGGAATAGGGATTAGGGAACAGGGAACAGAAGTACAGGGCGCTAGGGAGCAAGGGAACGAGGTACTGCGGGACGACGGGGAAAATGCAGGTCCTTGGACTTCGTCCGCTAGTGGGGACTTCGCTCAAGATGACAGCCGATTCTCGCTCGCTCAAGATGACAACCTGACGAGGGAGAACGAGCCTGCTGCGGATGGCGGCGGCGGCGGAAGAGAGGTCGAATCATCCGCTGGCGCATGCGGTGGTAAGTGCGGCGAGGGGGCGAGGGCTGAGTTGGGAGGCTGCGCAGGAAGTTCAGATTGTGCCGGGGCGCGGGCTGACGGCGCGCGTGGAGGGACATGATTGTTTGCTGGGGAACGAGGCGATGCTGAGCGAGTTCGGTGTCGCGCTGCCGCCCGGTGTTGTTGCGGCTGAGGCGGGGGTGACGCGATTGTGGATGGCGCTGGATGGAGTCGTGGCGGCGTACTTCGATGCGCGGGATGCATTGCGGCCGGATGCGGCCGAAGCGATTGCTGCGCTGCGGAGCGCAGGGCTTCGCGTGTTGATGCTGACGGGCGATTCGGCTGCCGCGGCGGCGCCGATTGCGGCGCAGGCGGGAATTACGGAAGTGCAAGCCGGGCTCGATCCGGCAGGGAAGCTGGCGAGGATTCGCGAGCTGCAAAAGTCGGGGCTGCGCGTTGCCATGGTGGGCGACGGCATCAACGACGCTGCGGCGCTGGCGCAGGCCGATGCGGGTATCGCGATGGGAAGCGGCGCGGATCTGGCGCAGGAGGCCGGCGATGTGCTTCTGCTGCGCACGCAGCCGGGGGGGATTCCAGCGGCGATTGCGCTGGCGCGCGAGACCGTCCGCATCATGAGGCAGAACCTGGGCTGGGCAGTGGGATACAACCTGATTGGAATTCCGCTGGCGGCGGGACTGCTGTATCCGGCATTTCACATTCTGCTGACGCCATGGCTGGCAGCGGCGGCGATGGCACTGAGCTCGGTGTGCGTGCTGGGGAACAGCTTGCGGCTGCGGGGGTGGCAACCGAAAAGCAGCTTTAAGTTTCGAGATTCGTGATTCCCACCCTAAACGTCCGCCGCGGCGGACGTTTAGGATGACGCACCCCATTTTGTGGTGAGTTGAAAGCGTGAGGAACAACCGCAGATCCTTCGGTCGCCACGGCGACCTCAGGATGACAAGCGTATTCTTCTTCCACCAACAAAGGCAGCTAGAATAGGCGCAGGCCCGTTTGTGCGCATCCTTACTCGCTACATTCTCGGCGAAATTCTCTCGCTCACGCTGATCGGTTGCGCGCTCTTCACCTTCATCCTGTTCATGCCGCTGCTGCCGCACATTCTTGAGGTGGTGGTGCGCAATAGCTCCACGCTGACGGATGTGGCGCAGGTGTTTCTCTTCACGCTGCCCAATCTGTTGAAGGTGACGATTCCCATGGCGGTGCTGTGGGGCATTCTGCTGGGACTGAGCCGGCTGGCCTCTGACAGCGAAATTATTGCCATGCGCGCCTGCGGCATGGGCATCGGGTACTTTGTGCGCGTGGCGTCGATTGTGGCCATTGGGGGCACGCTGCTGGGGCTGGGCAACTCGCTTTATCTGGCGCCGAGGGCGAACCAGGCGATTGTGGAGATGGAGCAGTCGCTGGAGACATCGCAGGCCAGCTACGAGATTGAACCGCGCGTCTTCTACGAAGATTTTCACAACTACGTTCTGTATGTGCAGGATGTGCGCTCGGGGACGGGCGCGGCCAACTGGCGCCAGGTGTTTATGGCCGACGTTTCGGACCCCAACAATCCACTGATTACGACTGCTGCTTCGGCTACGGTGGTGACGGACAATACGCAGGAGCTGCTGATGCGGCTGCGCGACGGCGTGCGCGATGAGACTGTGGCGGACGAGCCGGAGCAATCGAACATTTCAACGTTCACGACGACCGATTTACCGCTGATGCTGGGCCAGCAGAGCGAGGTGCACCTTGGGCGGCTGGATACGAAGCTCTATGCCACGCCGCTTCCGGTACTGCTCGAACGAATCCGGGAGAGCAAGAGCGCGGCCGATGCCGAGCAGTACAAGATTGAGCTGCACAACCGGTTTGCTTTTCCCGCAGCCTGCCTGGTGTTGATGCTGGTGGGCGTGCCGCTGGGCGCCGCCTCGCGGCGAGGCGGCAAGAGCTCGGGGTTCGTCTTCACGATTCTTCTGGTGTTTGTTTATTACTTTCTTTCATCGACGGGAATTGCGCTGGGTCATCAGAACAGACTGCCGGCATTTCTGGCGGTGTGGTCGGCGAATTTATTGTTTGCCGTGGCGGGCACGTTTTTGCTGTGGCAGATGGCGACCGGGGGCCGGATTCTGGGCGCGATTTCGACGTGGATCGCGAGAACACCGAAGCCGGTGACCACGGCGAAACGCGGAGGCATTGCCTTCACGGAGCTTCTGGACAGAGTATGGAGGCGTGGCGCATCTCCGAAAAGGGCCAAGCCGCGGGGCATCTTTCCACGGATCATCGACGAGTACATCGTGCGCGAAGTTGCTACCCTGTTCGTGCTGGTGCTGGCAGGATTTGTTCTGCTCCTCATTGTTTTCACGTTTTTCGATCTGCTGGGCGACATTCTGCGCAACCATATCGCACTGGCCATTGTGGGCGAATACCTGCTGAACCTGACACCGAGCATGCTCTATCTGACTGCGCCGCTGGCGGTGCTGATCGCCGTGCTGGTGACCTTCAGCGTGCTCAACCGCAACAGCGAGATCATCGCCATGAAGGCCACGGGTATCAGCCTCTACCGGCTGGTGATTCCCGTCGTCAGCCTTGCGGCTTGCCTGGCCGTTTGCCTGTTTCTCTTTGACCAGTACTACCTGCCGCAGGCAAACCGACGGCAGGAGTCGCTGCGGAACGTGATCAAAGGCCGGCCGCCGCAAACCTACTTCAATCCCGAGGAGCATTGGATCTTTGGACCGCGGGCCGCTGCCGGCGAACCGGGCTGCATTTTCTACTACGAATTCTTTGATCCGGACACGAATGAGTTCGCCAATCTCTCGATCTTCGAGTTTGAACCCTCGACATTCAAACTGACGCGGCGGATTTTTGCTAAGCGGGCGGTGTGGGATGAAAACTCTGCCGCATGGCACTTTGAGAACGGATGGGTGCGCGACATCCAAGGCGGCAATGTGACGGGATACCGGACGTTCCTCGAAACGTCTTTTCCAGAGATGCAAGCGGCGCCGGACTACTTCAAGAAAGAGGCCCTGGAGTCGCAGGAGATGAACTTTGGGCAGCTTGACCGTTACATTCGCGACCTGAAGCAGAGCGGATTCGACACCAAGCGGCTGAGCGTTGCGCTGTGGCAAAAACTTTCTTACCCGCTGGTCGCGATGGTCATGGCTGTTCTGGCGATACCCTTTGCTCTTTCCATGGGACGCCGCGGGTCGATCACGGGGATTGCAGTGGCGATTGGTGTAGCGCTGGCGTACCGGGTAGTCGACACGCTGTTTGGCGCGATGGGAAATGTGAACTATCTCCCGGCGTCGATGGCGGCGTGGGCCGCAGATGTTTTGTTTGCGCTGGTGGGCGGATATTTGCTGTTGAAGACGCCAACGTGAGAGAGGCAGGGAACAGGGAACAGGGAACAGAAAGCAACTCGATGGGAAACACGGAGACGACGACACTTTATCGGCCCACCGGGGAAAAGGAGTTCGCATTGATTCGCGCAAGTGGGTGGCGCGAATTCCCTCCTCGATTGCCGGAGCAGCCCATTTTCTATCCAGTCTTAAGTGAGGACTACGCAACGCAAATTGCTCGCGATTGGAACACACGCGACGGGGGCGCTGGATACGTGCTGCGCTTCGAGGTTGAGGCTGAATACCTGAAACAGTTTCCCATCCAAACGGCCGGCTCCCGCACCCATCAGGAATACTGGATTCTCGCGGAGCAACTTGAGGAGTTCAACCGTCACATCGTTGGCTTGATCGAGCTGATCGGAGAATTTCGAGCTTCAATCACGCCCCCGCTACAATAGAACTATGCTCGGCGACCTCGGTCCCCTCTACAGCTACATGCGCCGCTACCGCTGGCAGTACGTGCAGGGGACGCTGGCATGCGTGGCAACAAATATAGTCGCCGTGCAGTTTCCGCGCGTTCTGGGAATGGCCATCAACCGGATCCAGCAGGGAACGACGCGGGAACTGATTCTGATCTTCGCGTTAATCCTTGTGGCGATCAGCCTGGTGAAGGGCGTGTTTCTCTACGCGCAGCGCTGGATCTGATCGGGATTTCGCGGGAGATCGAATTCGATCTGCGCAACGACCTGTTCCGCAAGCTCGAAATCCAGGATTCAGGTTTTTACCAGCGCTACCGCACGGGCGACATCATGGCGCGCATGACGAACGATTTAAACGCGGTGCGCATGCTGCTGGGCCCGGCGTTGATGTACAGCGCGAACACGATCTTCCTGAGCGTCTTCGCACTGTTCTTCATGCTGCGTATCAGTCCTTATTTGACGCTGGTGGCGCTGGCGCCGATGCCGCTGGCGAGCATTCTCGTTCAGTACCTGGGGCGGAGGATTCACGAGCGCTTCGAACGCATCCAAGCCAGCTTCAGTGACATTTCCGCGCAGGCACAGGAGAACTACTCCGGCGTGCGGCTCATTCGAGCCTTCGCGCGCGAGGAGTCGCAGATCGGCCTCTTCGAGCGGCTGAATCGCCAGTACATCGTCCGCGCGCTGCGGCTGGTGCAGCTGATGGGCATGCTGTGGCCGACGCTCGAGTTCATTCTCGGCATTTCCATGGTCATCACGCTGCTGGCCGGCGGTCACCTGGTCCTGGCGCACCGCATCAACGTGGGCCAGTTTGTCGCGTTCAGCACGTACATGATTATGCTGATCTGGCCGATTATCGCCGTGGGCTGGGTGATCAATATCTTCCAGCGCGGCACGGCATCGGTGAAGCGCATCGATGAAATTCTCAAAGCCGAGCCCGCGATCCGCTCCGAGGTTCCAGATCTGAGACAAGATTTCATCCTTAACGGAGAGATTGAGTTCCGCGGCTCCGCCGTTTCGGGCTTTGGACCGGAGACGGTGCTGAACGGAGAGATTGAGTTCCGGCATTTGAACTTCAGCTACGGCGAGACCGAAGTGCTGCGCGACATCACGCTGAAGATACCGGCAGGATCGAGCCTGGCCATCGTGGGACCGACAGGATGCGGTAAATCTACGCTCGCAAATCTGATTCCACGCATTTACGATGCGCCGGAGGGGACGCTCTTTATCGACGGCCGGCCCATTCGCGAGTATCCGCTGGCGTTGCTGCGGCGCAACATCGGCATGGTGCCGCAGGAGACATTCCTGTTCAGCGAAACCATCCGCGAGAACCTGGCCTTCGGAGCGCCGAACGCCAGCGCAGAGGAGCTGCTTGAAGCGGCCGAGGCGGCCCACATCCGGAGGGAGTTCGAGGAGTTCCCGCAAGGCTTTGAGACCATGGTCGGCGAGCGCGGAGTGACGCTCTCAGGCGGTCAGAAGCAGCGTTCCGCAATTGCGCGCGCACTGCTGCGGAGGCCTGCAATCCTGATCCTGGACGATGCACTGGCCAGCGTGGATACTTACACCGAAGAACGCATCCTGGGCGGATTGCGCAGCTACACGGCAACGGCCACGAGGATCCTGATTTCGCACAGGGTTTCGACCGTGCGGAATGCCGACCGCATCGCAGTACTGGACAAGGGACGCATTGTCGAGGTCGGACGGCACGAGGAACTGCTCGCGCTGGACGGCTACTACGCCAGCCTCTACCAGAAGCAGCAACTGGAAGAGGAACTGACGGTGGCGGGATGAGAAAGACAGCCTTTAGCTCTTAGCCATTAGCTCATCACGGTGAACGAGCGCTTCACTATTCATAAAAGACAAATTGTGTGTTGTCCGCGATGACTACGAGTTAACGGGGCAGGCTGAGTTTGCGCGGGACCAGAGCTACGCGGTCCAGGATGAGCCGGACGGGGTCCGTAAGGGCTCCGGGGCGACGGGCGCCGGCTGCGAAGGGGCGAAGTTGCCCTGCGAGGCTGGGAGCGCGTTCGGATCCCTGGCAACCTCGCGCCAGGCATCACGTACGTTCCTCACACATTCGATAGCATGTTCGAATTTGGCGCGCGACACCGACTGCGAAGCCTGAAGGATCTGGGCGAAGATCGCGGCGTAGAATTCGCTGAGGCTTTGCGCCGGACGGCCTCCCACATCCATGCGCAGGCGCGCCTGCAGGTGAATGATGATGTCCATGGCGCGCTTGACCGCGGCGCGGCGGGCATCGGCGTCACCGCGCTCCACAGCGGCAATGGCAGCGTAGAGAAAGCGAATGATGCCGTCATAAAGGGCGACGACAAGATCGACGGCCGAAGCTCCTTCGAGCGCATGTTCGCGGTAATTCGCCATGATGATTCCTTATCCGTTCGTGTTCTGGTCAAAGCCGGTGATGGCCGAGTAGAGCTCGTTCATGCCTTCCAACTCGGTGGGCAGCTGCTGAAGGATTTCGTTGGCATTGTTGAGTTCCGTGGTCAGGCTGGACTGCTCGGCGGAGATCAGGCTCTGTTCTCTGGAGATATCGGTATTGAGTGTGGACTCAATCGTGCTGTTGGATTTCGTGGCAAGAGAAAGAACTCCGGTGGCCGAACTGGAGCCCGCGTTGGTGAGCATGGTATTGAAGGACTGCCCCCAACTGTTGGCGTTCTGGAAAAAGCCGGCAACGCTGGAGTAGTCGGTGTTGAGGACGGAGTCGAGCGAGTCGGCGTCGAAGGTGAGCGAGCCATCGTTGTTCACGCTGATTCCGAGGCTGGTCAGACTGCTGATGTCGGATGAAGTGTTGTAGTTGAGCGCGGTTGTGGTGGGACTGGTGGTGTCAACGATGTTGGAAGTGACTGTGAGCGCACCGTCCGCGCCGTTTGTGCCGGAAGTCAGTGTGAGGCCGGTGCCGGCTTGATCTAGCGCCGCGGTGACGCCGGACAAGCCGTTAATGGCGCCCATGAGCCCCGCGAGAGTGTTGTCGGACGAATCGAGAGTGATGGTTTGCGCCGCGCCAGTGCCCACCTGAATGGTGAGGGAGCCGGAGAGCGTGTCGTTTGCGCTTGCGACCGCGCCCAGGGTGCCGACGTCGGGCGTGGAGTCGGTGTAGCCGCCGGAATCGGAGTAACCGAGCGGAGTGGGCAAGCTGGACGTGAGCGCGGAGGTCACGGTCAAGGCGCCGCTTGTGCCCGAGGTTTGTGACGTGAGCGTGAGGGTTGATTCGCCGTTGGCGGTCACAACCGCGGCCGTGGCTCCGCTGAGGGATGAGTTGATGGCGCCGGCGAGGCCAGCAAGGGTGTTGTTGCCGGATGTGGTCGGGACCTGGATGGTTTGCGGGCTGGTGTCGGCGATGGTTGATGTGACGGACCATGGACTGGTTCCCGCGGACAGGCTCAGCCATGAACTGGTGGCGTTGCTCTCGACCTGGGCGGTAACTCCGATGTTGGCCGCGGTAATGGCCTGAGCCAGGCCGGCAAGCGTGGCGGGGGTGGAGGAGTCGCCGACATTGACGGTTTGGGCTGTGCCGTCACCGACTTGAAACGTGAGGGAGCCGGAGAGCGTGTCGCCGGCGTTGTTGATCGGTGATAGGGTGCCGGAGCCATCCGAGCCGGAATAATTCAGCGGGATGCCTCCGGCGAGCGAGATGTTGATCGATCCTGAGAGGGTGGCCCCCGCCGTCGATGAAACCGGATCGAGGTACCCGTCGGGGCTTTCCTGGTTCAAACTGCCCAAAAGTTGCTGCTGAAGCAGGGAGAGGGTCGGCGAACCGAATAGCGGCTCGGGAGTTCCGGAGCTGGTGTTGCCTTCCTGGGTATTGATCGCGCTGATGAGCGAGTTGTAGTCGGTCACAAACTGATTCACCGTGCTCTCGACGCCGGAGTTGTCATTGGCGATGACGACCTGCACTTGCTCCAGAGCATTGCCGGACTCCGCCGGGCTGGGAGCGAGCAACTGGAAGGTGACGCCGGGGATGAGATTGGCCACGGTGTTGGAGGCGCTGGTGAGAGGCACACCGTCAATGGTGAGAGAGGCGTCTTCGCCGGTGACGCCGAGGTTGTAATTGAGCGTGCCGGTGGTGTTGGTGGAGGTGACATTGTTCGGATCGGTTAGAGACGAGGAGATGGTCAACTGCCCTGCCGCGCCGGAGGTTCCAGAGACGAGGCTGAGGACGGAGCCGTTTGAATCGGCGAGCACATTGGCGGTGAGGCCGAGGTTGGCGGAGTTGATGGCCGAGGCGACGTCGGCGAGGGTGTCATTGCCGTTGCCGGTGTAGATGGTATTGGCGGCGGGTGTTGACGGCGCGGCGCCGATCATGATGGTTTCGGTGGTTCCGCTGCCGAGCTTGATAGTCATGGAACCGGAGAGCACGTCGGATGCGTTGGTGATGGCGTCGAGATAGCCCGAGGAAGTCTGGGCGAGGTTGTTCACGACCACGGTGTGCGTGCCCGCGGTGGCCGACGACGATGCCGCGGTAAGCTCGAGCACGCTGGTGTCGGAGCTTGAGCCTTCTTTTTGCGCAAGGATGCCCTGGGGGTCGGTGAGCGAGCTCATGTCGTTGGAGAGGTTCGAGAAGAGGGTGCCCAGGCTCGAGATTGCTGTGTCCTGGCTTTCGAGCGAGGTCAACTGGGTCTTCCACGGCGTTTCGACGTTCTGGAGATTGGCGACGATCTCGGCGACGGTGGAGTCGACGTTGAATCCCGCGCCGCTGGTGGGAGACCCGAAACTCAGTCCGACTGTGCCCATCGAATCCTCCATTGAAAGCCGATGCAGCCCATGAGCCAACCGGGGCGGAGGCCGGATTAAATCGTTCTCAGGACCCCGGGTGGCATCTGCTCAAGCAAAGAGGGGCGTCCAGTGGGCGCCCCTCGATGGTTATCGGCATTTCTGCCTACTTGGTTACTCCGGTTATTGCAGGAGCTTGGTCACTTCCTGCTGCATGCTGTTGGCCTGGGCCAGGGCGGCAATGCCGGTCTGGCTCAGGATTTCGTATTTGGACATGTTGGAGGATGCGGACGCGTAGTCGGTAGCCTGGACTGCGTTCTGAGCCGACTGCACATTCTCCTGTTGTGTGCTGATGACCTGGCTGACGGCATTCAGCGTGTTGATTTGCGCGCCGATGTAGCCATCCTGTGCGGCCACATCGGTGATGGCGGAGTTGAGAGCGGTGAGCGCCACCTGGGCGTCGGCCTGGTTGACCAGGTCGGTGCCGGCCAGGTCGGAACCAGCGGCATCGGAGTAACCGATGGTGGCGGTGGGACTGGTTGTGGTGGCGGTGCCGGCGTTGATTGTTGCCGCGGCGGCGGCAACTTTAAACGTCGCTCCGGCGATCGAGTTGTTATACGCCGCGTTGGCCGTGTAGGCCACCGCATTGCCGTTCGTCGTATCTGTGAGATTGGAGCTGATCGTCAATCCCGCAGTGCCACTCGCGGCAGTCGAGATTGCCAAAGAGCCGGCAGTATCGGTAACTGCGACGCCCAGCGAGGTATCTGCTGCCAGATATTTCGCCCACTCAGCGATCTGGTCGTCCCCTTCGGCCGACTTGACGGCTGCCGCAGTGATCGTCTGTGCGGCGTTGGTGCCGTCCTGAATGGTGACGGAACCGCTGAGAACGTCTGTGTCGGCAACTGTTCCTGTCGGCACCAGTGTCCCCGAGTAGCTGGCCGAGGAAACTGTGCCCGTGCCGACGGAGCCGGTAATCATGATGCCTTCGTCGGTTGCGGTGCCGCCGCCGGCTGCCTGGCCCGTGGTCAAGGTAGCAGTGAGGCCGAGGCCTGCGCCGTTGATCGCGGAGACCAAGCCTCCCACCGTTTCTGTCGTGGCCACCGCGAAGGATTTGTTCGCGGTTTGCCCGTTGCTGGAAAGATAGTTGATGGACAGAGTACCGGCGGTGCCGAAATCGGTTGCGGCTGTCACTGCTGCCTGCGTGCCCAGATCGATGAACACGTCGTGGGAGGTACTGCCGCTGGCGGCATAGGACATGGTGCCACCGGTGTCACCCAGGTTAGATGAAGACAGCGACCGAATATTCAAAGCGTCAACGGAAGATCCGACCGTTGAGGAATCGCCCGTGTAGATGTCGCTGTCGGAGCCAAAGACCGCTTCCTGGTTATAGGTGGTTGTGGAGCCGATGTTGGAGATTTCCGACAGGATCGATTGATACTCCTGGTTGGCCGCCGTGTCCTGGGAGCTGTTGAGCGTGCCGTTGGATGCCTCGGTAGCCAGCGTAACGGCGCGGTTGAGCAGGGTTGTGACCTGCGAAAGGGCGCCATCGGCAACCTGCAGAAGGCCGACGCCTTCAGAAGCGTTGGTTTCAGATTGGGTGAGCGCCGTCTGGTTGGCCTCGAGGCCGTCGACCAACGACAGACCGGCGGCATCGTCTGCGCCGGAGTTGATCTTCGAACCGGAAGACAGTTGCTGCAGAGTCTTCGAGAGGCTGTTGTTGGAGTTATTGAGGTTGTTCTCCGCATACACCGCGGAGAGGTTATTCAAGACACCCAGGGACATGGGGTTCTCCTTGTGGATGCGGTGATTTGCGGTTTCGATTCCGATTGCGCATCCCTATATAAGGCCATGGGTTGCTGCTTGCGGTCTGAAACCGACGCATCTGGCCCCTATTTCGGCGTGGTACTTATGGACTTTACGGAAGCGCAGTTTGTGTCTCGCGCGGGGACAGTTCTGTTTCATTTGTTTTGTTTTTTTAACGTTTGAGAACCGCTGCCGATAATGGACGCAAAGAGGATGCAGCGATGATCGAATTGACGCGTCTGAACGGCCGGCCGATGGTGGTCAACAGCGACCTGATCAAGACCGCGGAGTCCTCTCCGGACACGATGTTGACGTTGATCAATGGAGAAAAGCTGATTGTGCGCGAGGAGATCGCCGAGGTCGTGGAGAGGATCCTGGCGTATCGGGCAAAGCTGCTAGCGGTCGTAGCGCGGAGGTTGCATCACTTCGGCGATTTAGAGCGTGCGGCAGCGCTGATTAGCCTCGATGCCGGAGGCACTTTGAGCGGGACGCCGCAGAGTCCGAAGCCAGACACCGGCACCGAGAAATAGACAATTCGGCGTAACTTTTTCAGGAGCTGCAGATGGACAAAGCGAGCGTCGGCGGAGCGATTCTGGCGATCGCGGGCATTATTGCCGGACTGATGATCGAAGGCGGGAACGTGGGCCAGATCCTGCAGCCAACGGCGGCGCTGATTGTGTTCGGAGGCACCATGGGCGCGGTGCTGCTGCAGTTCCCTCTGAACACGGTCGTGGGGGCGTTCCGGAGCCTGGGGCACATATTCGCGGCGCCGCGCAGGGAAGACACATACCTGATTCGCCAGATGATTGCCTTCGCCAACAAAGCGCGGCGGCAAGGGCTGGTATCGCTGGACGCCGACCTGCAGACCATTGCAGACCCATTTCTCAGACAGACTCTTATGCTTGCGGTGGACGGCACGGAGCCTGCGGACTTGCGCAAGATCATGCGCGTCAGTCTCGATTCAATCACCGAAGATGAGGAGCGGCTGCCCGCGGTATTTGAATCGGCGGGCGGATTTTCGCCTACCATCGGGATTCTGGGCGCGGTGCTGGGCCTGATCCAAGTAATGCAGCACCTGGACAACATCGCGGAGGTGGGGCGCGGCATCGCAGTTGCCTTTGTGGCCACGATTTACGGAGTGGGTATCGCGAATCTCTTCTTTCTGCCCTTTGCGGGAAAGATGCGGCTGCGCATTCGAAATGGTCATCGCCGGCGGGAGATGGTGCTGGAGGGCGTGATTTCGATTCTCGAGGGCATGAACCCGCGCATGCTGGAGATCAAGCTGGCCGGATTTCTGGATGACGTGAATCGCGAAAACCAGAGGCACGCAGCATGAATTCACGCGTTCCACGCAGCCGCGTGACTCATGACCGCTGGCTGGTTTCGTATGCCGATTTCATTACACTCCTGTTTGGATTGTTCGTGGTGATGTTTGCTTTTGCGCGGTCGGACCAGAAGAAGCAGGCGCTGGTGTCGAAGGCGATTGACACTGCCTTCCGTTCGCTGGGCGTTTTGCCGGTTGGGGCGAGTCTCGGGGCGAACGCGCCCGAAGAGGACGAGGCCGCGCAAAACGCGGTGATGGACGAAGACGTAGTTTCGCCGGCGCGTGTGAAGCAGGATCTGGATCGCATCCGGCGCGATCTGGCGGCGACGCTCTCCGCGCAGATCGCCGCGCACACAGTTTCGCTCGAGATGGGCCACGACGGCCTGGTGATCAGTCTGCGCGAGGCTGGGTTTTTCGAATCGGGTTCAGCGGTACCGAAGCCGGAGGCGCTGCCCACGCTGCGCCAGATTGCCGCTCAGCTGGGCCCGACGCCGTACGATTTGCGCATCGAGGGCCACACAGACAATGTGCCCATTCACAATGCGGAGTTCGATTCAAACTGGGAGTTATCGGCGGCGCGCGCTACGCACATTGCGCGGCTGTTTCTAGATATGAGGGCGATTCCTGCCGACCGGTTGTCGGCAGCCGGGTATGCCGAATTTCATCCCGTGGCAAGCAATGACACGCCGGAGGGCCGCGCGGAGAATCGCCGCGTGGACCTGGTGGTGATGCCGCGAACGAAGATCAACTTTGCGGCGCCGAGCACGGTTCCTTCGGGCCCATGGCGAAAGGTGACGGATGGAGAGTAGCGGAGTTGGCCGCGCTTCGCGCGTGATAGCGGAGCTAGCGGAGCCAGAAAAGCCCGACCGAGCAAAGGTTGAATGCGGAGCGGCAAGCGAATAAGTCAACGGGTTAGCAGACCCAGCCCAATCGAAGCGTGGACGGGGCAGCCGCCTGAGAAAGCAAAAAGCAGATTCTTCGACTCACCACCCCCAAACTGAGAAACGTTTGGGGCCCCGTTCGCTCAGAATGACAAATTTCTGAAAACCGCCATTCATTCTGCGGCAAACTACTCCACGCCGAGAACTTTGACGATGACACGTTTGCGGCGCTGGCCGTCGAATTCGGCGTAGAAAACACGCTGCCAGGTGCCCAGATCAAGCTTGCCATTGGTGACGGGCAGCGTGGTCTCGTGGTGCAACAACAGCGACTTGAGGTGCGCATCGCCGTTGTCCTCTCCGGTGCGGTGGTGCTTGTAGTCGGGTCGCGCGGGCGCAAGTTCTTCAAGCCATTTTCCGATGTCCTCGATGAGGCCGCTTTCGTGGTCGTTGACATAGACGGCGGCCGTAATGTGCATCGGCGAGACAAAGCATAAGCCGTCTTTAACTCCGCTGCGCTCGACGATCTGCTCGACCTGGTCGGTGATGTGCACCATTTCGCGGCGTTTGCGCGTTTCAAAGACCAGGTATTCGGTGTGACTCTTCATGAAAAACTCCTTTGAGGTTGCAGGCAGTAGCGAGAACATCGCAACGCTCTCGCCCTTATCCTAAAGGAGCTATGAACATACATCGCAGACTGGACCCCGCCAAACGCTTGCGCTTCATGCACGACAAGCTGCTGCGCGCGTATGATCCGCAGTCCTGGTGGCCGGCAAGGACTCCGTTTGAGGTGATTCTCGGCGCGTATTTGACGCAGAACACGGCGTGGAAAGCAGTGGAACGGTCGCTCGAGAATCTTCGCGCGGCCGAGGCGCTCACGGTGGAAGGGTTGCGGGCGATTCCGCTCAGAAAGTTGCGGCGGCTGATCCGGCCTTCGGGATTCATCATGCGCAAAGCGCCAGCACTGAAGGCGTTTGTGCGGATGCTGGACAAGGAATTTGGTGGCTCGCTGGAAGCGATGGCCACTGTGCCAACAGCGGTGTTACGGGAGCGGTTGCTGGAATTGCCAGGCGTGGGCAATGAGACGGCCGATGCGATTCTGCTTTACGCGCTGGGGCGCACGGTTCCCGTTGCCGACGAGTATCTGCGGCGCATCGCAGAGCGGCACGGGTTGGTTGATTTGCCTGCCGGCCGGGCGAGAATTTCTTACGACGATCTTGAGGGCCTCACGCGGCGGGCGTTCGCCGGCGATCCAGCTGAGGGGCGTGCGCAATTATTCAACGAATTTCACGCGCTGACGGTGGCAGTGGGCAAAGCGCATTGCGGAAAAACGGCGCGGTGCGAGGGCTGCCCGCTGGCTGGGGATCTGAAAGGCGGCCTCTAGCTTCCAGCTGCCAGTTGCTGACGGATCGTGCTGGGATAAAGTTCGTCGACTTTTCGCGGGAAGGTTGGAGAATCAAACGAAATCCGCCAGAGGTTCAGCTCAGGGTGAGAAGCCGACACCTGACGGCCGAGAACTGAAAGCTGTAAGCTGGTTGAATCATGAGCCCAACTCCGCAGCAACCTCAACTCAATCTTGCCCAGACTGCCGATTACCGCGAGTCCTACGCCAATAGCGTGCAGGTGCGCGTGAGCGTATGGGATTTCCAATTGGTCTTCGGACTGGCCTCCAGCGAAAGCCCAGATCAGGTAACCATCCGCAACCACCAGGCCATTTTTCTGAGTCCACAGCAAGCCAAGGCGCTGTTTAACGTGCTGGGGCAGAACATTGCGCAGTACGAGCAGGCCTTCGGCACGGTGAACCTGGAGCCGAAGGGCCAGGCTTTTCCCCAAGGGCCGGTGAATTGAAGACAGGGATCAGTTGTCAGTGATCAGGGGTCAGTACCGTGCGCATTTGCAGAGCGCTGCGGAACTCCAACTTCAGTTCCGGCGTTTGAGTCTGGAGTGGAAAAGATGCGAGGCGAGGGACGGCGAATCGCCTGCGGCTCGGTTGGGCACAGGTACGGGATGATCGTGGCCAGCGCAGGAGAGACATCGTGCGCCTGAAGGGAATTCTGAATCCGCGGCTGGATGCGCCGTTGCCGATCTGGATGATTTTTCCGGTCATCTTCATGGCGCTCTACGCCAGCCACTTTACGCTGCTGCGCGTTCCTTACTATTGGGACGAGGCCGGTTATTACATTCCCGCGGCATGGGATTTTTTCCGCACCGGGTCGCTCATTCCAACCACGACGCTGAGCAACGCTCATCCGCCCCTGCCGAGTATTTATCTGGCGCTGTGGTGGAGAGTCTGCGGCTACTATCCCGAGGTGACACGCGAAGCCGTGTTGATGGTGGCCTCGTTGGGACTGTTAGCGGTGTGGCGGCTGACGATGCGGCTGGTAGGTGTGGGCTCGGTCGCATTCTGGACGGTGCTACTGACGGGGATCTATCCGATCTGGTTCGCGCAAAGCTCGCTGGCGCAGGCAGACATTTTTGCCGCTGCGTGCTCGCTGTGGGGACTGGTGTATGCGCTGCCCATCCGCTGCAGGGTGCCGTGGGCTGCAGCTTTGTGGTTTTCGGCGGCTGCGCTGTCGAAGGAGACGGCGGTCGTGATCCCGCTGACGCTGGCGGCGGTGAATGTGGCGGAGGGTTTCAGGCTTGGCGGCACGGCGCGTGGAAAACTGTGGCGCGAAGCAGCGTGGTTCTCGAAGCTGCGTCGTGCCCCTGGCCGGGTGGTATGCGTATCACTACGCGAAGACCGGATTTCTCTTTGGCAATCCCGAGTACCTGCGCTACAACGCTGAGGCTACGCTCACGCCGCTGCGCATTCTGGCAGCATTTGGCCACCGCATTCTGCACCTGACCGCGCACATGAATCTGTTTGTACCGGTACTGATGGCCTTTGCCGCGCTGCTGCTGAGCCCGCGGCCCGACGCGAACGGCCACGACCGCGCGGCGATTGCGCCGACAGCCCAGATGCGGATTTTCTTTTTGCTGCTGGCAAACGCGGTGCTCTTCAGCGTGCTGGGTGGGGCGCTGCTGACGCGGTACCTGCTGCCGATGTATCCGCTGGTGCTGCTGGTGGCGGTGACAACTTTCTACCGGCGCGTGCCCTACTGGCAGGGCATGGCGCTGATTTCGGCAGCCGCGTTCTTTGTGGGCCTGTTCGTCAATCCGCCGTATGGATTCGCCCCGGAAGATAACCTGGCGTATGCGCGCGTTGTAGAAATGCATGAATCAGGCATCGTGGAGTTGACAAAGCTTTACTCCGGCGCCACGGTGTTGAGCGCGTGGCCGGTCACAGATGAACTGACGCACCCGGAGCTTGGCTACGTGAAGCATCTGTGGGACGTGGTGGCGATTGACGATTTTTCCGCCGGGCAGATTGCGCGTGCCGCCGCGGAGCCGCAGGCGTACTCAGCCGCGCTGGTGTTCTCAACGAAAGACGATCCGGACTCGCCGCTGGAGAAGTTGAGCGGCGAAGCTCTCGACGAGCGCTACTTCGGGCTGCATCACGACCTGCCGCCGGAACTGATCGCGCGCCAGTTGGAAGGGGAACTGGTGTGGAAGCGCGACGACGATCGCGACGGCATGTGGATCGCGCTAATCCGGTTTAACCGGCAGATAGAGGCGAGGGCAGAGCGGAATGCTGGACCGGTTCGTTGACGATGGTTCCGTCGCCCTTACGGGGCTGAGGTTCATTTCTTGCGGGCTTTCCCAGGACTGCGTCCGCCACGGCGGACTCGTCATTGGCTAACTTCCCGCGCTCCTTCGGAAGCTTATGGTGCCGATCGATCGGCGATAGCCTTCAGTTTGAGATAGACGGCATTGGTCCATCCGAAGCCAATCACGTTCTGGGAATAGCCCTGGCTGACCGAGACCTGCGCGTTGCCAGCAACGACGTTGTACTTTTCGCGAACGGTACCGTCGGCGGCGAAACCTGCATCGACGGTGGAGTCGAAGTGGCGCGCGATGCGCTGGGCGTCGGCATGAAAACCCATGGCGTCGAGGCCGGCAACGGCGATCCAGTTTGTTGGAGCCCAGCCGTAGGGCTCATCCCATTGCAGGCCGGTGTCGGTGTTGCTCGTGGATAATCCGCCGGGGCGCTCGAAGAGATTCAAGAGGGTCTCCATCGAGTTGGCTTCTTCGCGAGTGGCAACTCCGGCCCAAAGCGGATAGAGCGACGCGATGAACGCATAGGAAGAGGGTCTGGCGCGGATGAAATCGTAATCCGAGAATACTCCCAGCCTGGGCTGCCAAAGGTAGTGCTGCATGGCGGCGGCGCGAGCGGTGGCGCGGCGGTCCCAGCGATGGGCATCCTGCGGCAGCGCGAGCAGATGGGCGAAGTGCGCCATGTCGCGCTCATACCGGAAGAGCAGGCTGTTGAGGCAGACTGGCGCGTAGTGATGCGTAGCGCCTGAAAACGGACCGAAGCGATCGCTGGTATCGAAACCGGACTCGCGCATAGCGCGATCGCCCTGGTAGAAGTCGCGGGTGAGGCGGTAGCCCGCGAACCAGGCGTGCAAGCAGACGACGCTGGCGTGGACGTCGCAACTGGTCTGCTTAAGGCGAGCGGCTTCGGCGGCGCCGGGATGCTCAGGGGCGTGAAAAAGAAACGTGTTGCCTTCGGGGCTGGGATGCTCGAGGAGTGAGCGAATCACGTCGGAGTAGTAGGTGCTGTCGTCGGCCATCTCGGGAACCGGTCCCGAGCCGTAGTCGAAATATCGCGCGAGGCCTGTGTGGCCGGCCTGACGTTCGGGGCGCGCCCACGTTGAGTAATCCTGCCGAGCCACCTGGTACGCGTGAGCCAGCCAATCCCGGGCTTGTGTGCGGCCGTGTGGAGTTTGAGGGAAGCTTGCCGGGTCTTCGTAGACGGCGCGGATCATGGAAGTGAGAAACGGCGGCTGCGAGCGCGTGAGGTAGTAGGTGCGGTTGGCGTTGAGAACGGCTCCATAGTGCTCGACTTCAAAAAGGAAGTCATCGACGATGCCTTTGGCGAGATCTTCTCTATGCTCAGATTCCAGTCCGAGACAAATAAAATAACTGTCCCAGCCGTACATTTCATTGAAGCGACCGCCGGGAACGACGTAGGGATAAGGCAGGTAGAGGAGGCCGGGAGCGGGCAAATCTTCGGGGCGCACGTCGCCGAGCTTTGCGATGGTTCGGGGCAGAGTGAGGATCTGGATGTGGCATCGGCCGGCAGCGGCGGCAACGTCGGGCGGCGTAGGGAAACCGTGAGGGAGATAGAGTATAGGTTCGGACGCGATCTTGGTGTCGGCGAGTGCCTGGCAGTCTGTGACAGAGCGCGTGAGCAAATCCCAGGAAGCGTGGATGTAGCGGAGGGTCGCCTGAGAATCGGGCGCGGCCGGAGCGGGAGCCTGGGCGCGGGGCGCTGCAATCGCGGCGAAAAAAAGCAAAGAGGAAAGCTTCATGCGGCTCCAAACCGGACGCGTAAATTCCAATACGCGATTTCTCGGAGTGTAACGCACGGCACAAATATTTTGCGCGGCGCGGGAACAGTTTGATTGGGCATGGTGTCTACACAAGCACAGTGGTTCTGAACGGGATGATCGGAACGACATAAATCCCGCTCCCCGCCGCAGGCCGCGGGTGGAGCGGCCTGGAAGCATGCGCTCCTTTGAGCTTCGCGATCCTCCCGGACGGCACGGCTGAATTGAGTTTGGGGGAGGCGGCCATGTTCGAAGACTCCACGTTTGAAACCATGGGAAGAATCCAGACCCGCAGCCGGGGCTGGATGATGGCGACGTTGGCCTTCAACTCGTCCATTCTGCTGGCGCTGGTGATCATTCCGATCATTCATCCAGAGATGCTGCCGCAGATCACGAACACATTTCTAATGGATGCGCCTTCGCCGGTCGAGGAGCAGAGGCCGGTGGTTCGGACGGAGCAAGCGCCGAGCACGCGGACGGAGATGCCGGGCGGAGTAATTCTGGCGCCGACGCGGATTCCGAGGGATCCATTGACTCCGGGCACGAAGGGAGAACCTGGTCCGATTGGGCCAATTAATCTCGGCCGCGACCCGGAGATGACCGGCAGCCCCGACAATCCGTTCAATGGGCGCGGAACGCATCCTGAAGTGCGGCAGGTAGTGCCGGCGACGACGCAACACGTGTCTTCAGGAGTGATGCAGGGAATGTTGATCTACAAAGTCATTCCGACCTATCCGGCGATCGCGCAGGCGGTACATGCTTCAGGCACGGTAGTGCTGCAGGCGACCATCTCGCGCAGCGGAGCCATTGAGAATCTGCGCGTGGTGGAAGGGCCCGCGATGTTGCGGCAGGCGGCACTCGATGCGGTGAAGCAGTGGCGCTACCGGCCGTACATGCTGAACGGCCAGCCGGTGGAAGTGGAGACCACTGTGGATGTGAACTTCACGCTGAATTAAACACAGACGACGGGCATCGATTCTTGGCACCCCCCCACCCTAAAACTCGCAGCGTCGCAGCGAGTTTTAGAATGGGGCACCCGGCGGGGATAAAGGGGGCGCGCCCGCGATTACTCCAGATCGCCGCAGAGCATCAAAGAATGTGGCGATGGCGAGAGAGCGGGGTGGTCGGCGACAATATCAGTTGCCATGACACCGACCACGCGCCGCGAATTCGTGATTCTTGCCTCGACCGCAACTCTGGGAGCTTTTGCCGTGCCCGATGGAATGCGAGGTGCCGCGCCTGCGTCTGCGAAAAGACGACGCGTTTTTGTCGCGTCCCACACACCGGAAGGAATTCTGGCATTCGACTGGGACGAGGCGAGCGGGTCGCTGACGCGAGTGGGTGTGGCGGCCAAGGTGCCGAGCGTGGCGTGGATCGCGCAGTCGGGCGGCTTCGTTTATTCGGCATCGGAACTGGACACGTTTGAAGGCGAGCCTACCGGGGAAGTGGCGAGCTTTCGGTTGGCGGGAGAAGAGCTGCAACCGCTTTCGGCGCGTAACTCGGCCAGCACGGGAACGTGCCATGTGGCTGTGGACGCGACGGGGCGCATGTTGCTGGCTGCGGACTACACGGGCGCGAGCGCGGCCAGCTTTCGCATCGAGGACGGCAAACTGAGCGAGGCGGTTTGGACCGAGCACTATATCGAGCATGGGCCGAATGCGGACCGGCAGCAGACGGCCCATGCGCACTTTGCGTCGTTTTCTCCAGACAACCGATTCGCGTATATCAACGACCTGGGCGATGACTGCATTCATATTTATCGAGCCGATCCGGCGACGGCGGGGATGACGGCTGCGGGGACGTATCGCGGGGCGCCGGGATCGGGCGCAAGGACGCTGCATTTTCATCCCAATGGAAACACGGCGTATTGCATGAATGAGATTGCGTCGACCGTGGATGTGCTGGAGTGGCACAAGACCGATGGGAATTTCACCCTGCTGGATCGAATTGAGTTGCTCCCCGCCGATTACAAGGGGCCGACACGCGGCTGCGACACGGTGATCACGCGCGATGGGCGGTTTGTTTACTTTGCCAATCGCGATGACAATTTCTTGTATTCCTTCAAGGCCGATTTTGCGACCGGCAAGCTGACGGCGATGAAACGGTCGAATTGCGGAGGGAAGACACCGCGGAATTTCACGCTCGATCCGACGGAGCGGTGGATGCTGGTGGCGAATCAGGATTCGAATGGGATTAGCGTTTTCGCGCGCGATCCGGCGACGGGTTTGTTGGCCGATGAGGTGAAAAGCAGCGTGGATGTGGAAGCGCCGATGCGGATTCTGTTCGTTTAGCTCCCACCTTAGCGACAAAAACAAATACGTCGCGAGGGCCGGGGCACTCTGCCTCCGGTTCTGTCGCCCCTACGGGGCTGACGATCATCTTTTGCAGCTTTCCCAGGACTGCGTCCGCTAACGCGGACTTGTCCTGGGCTAACATCCTGCGCTCCCTACGGGAGCTTGGAGCGGCTGCGGAGTCTTGCTATCGCGGATCGCCAAGAGCGAGGAACCCGAGGCACCCTGCGTGGAGCGGGCTTCAAAGATGGTTTTGGAGATCGCTGTTTTCATTCCGCAGGGGCTGAAGCCCATTCTTAGCCTTCGTTTTTCGGCCCGGCTAAAGCCGTGCCCTTGTTACAAAACCAATTCTTGAAACACGCTCATCAACCTTTGCTTATGCGGTCCGCGTTTCGCCTTTCAACTGCTCGGCCTGGTAATGGGCGATGAGCGCGTCGACGATGGGCTGCAGCCGGCCCTGCATCACGAGATCGAGTTGGTGTAGCGTGAGGCCGATGCGGTGGTCGGTGACGCGATTCTGCGGGAAGTTGTAGGTGCGGATTTTTTCGCTGCGATCGCCGGAGCCGACCTGCTGCTTGCGGGTCTGCGCCAGCTCGGCATTCTGCTTTTCCATTTCCATTTCATACAAACGCGAGCGTAGGACGCGCATGCCTTTTTCGCGGTTCTTGATCTGCGACTTCTCGTCCTGGCAACTAACCACCGTGTTGGTGGGCAGGTGGGTGATGCGTACGGCGGAGTAGGTGGTGTTGACGGACTGGCCGCCGGGGCCCGATGAACAAAAGGTGTCAATGCGGATGTCCTTGGCTTCGATCTTGATGTCGACTTCTTCGGCCTCGGGCAGCACTGCGACGGTGACCGCCGAAGTATGGACGCGGCCCTGCTGCTCGGTTGCGGGCACGCGCTGCACACGGTGCACACCCGACTCCCACTTGAGCTGCGAGTAAACGCGCTCGCCCTCGATGATGGCGATGACTTCCTTGTAGCCGCCAATGCCGGATTCCGACATCGACATCACTTCGACCTTCCAGCGCTTCTGCTCGGCGAAGCGCGTGTACATGCGGAAGATTTCCGCGGCAAAGAGCGAAGCCTCGTCTCCGCCGGTGCCGGCGCGGATTTCGAGGATGATGTTCTTCTCGTCGTTGGGATCCTTGGGCAGAAGCATTACCTTGAGATCTTCTTCAAGCGCCTGCTCTCGTGGCTCAAGCGCAGCAATCTCTTCCTGCGCCATGGCGCGCAGGTCGGCGTCAGTTTCGTTGAGCATGGCGCGCGCGCCGGCGAGGCCTTCGCGGACCTGCTTGAGCTCGCGATATTTTTCGACGGGGGCTTCGATCTCCCGCAGGGCTTTGGCGATTTTCGAGGACTTCTCGTGGTCGTTCAGGACCTCGGGCAGCGCGAACTGCGATTGCAGGTCGTTATAGCGCTGCTCCATTTGTTCCAGGCGATCGATCATTTGTGGGGCCTCCGGCCGGGGGATGAGAACAGAGAAAAGAGAGAAGAGAAAAGGCGCACAATCGCATTGGCGGCGGGAGCCGCTAGAGGAGGGCGAGGATGGGCTGGTGGAGGGTCACAGCAATTTCTATTTTAGCGCGGAAAGCAAAAGCAACCGCAGATCCCCATTCGACTTCGGTCGTCCGCCTCGGCGGACGCCCTCCGCTCAGGGCAGGCTTTCGGTCGCCACGGCGACCTCAGGATGACAAACCAAGAAAATGCAGGTTTTTCGACTCCGGTCGCCACAGCGACCTCCGCTCAGGATGACACCCGCAATTCAGGTTTGAGCTGTCCCACGTCTAAGAATCGAGAGGTGGGGTACCCGATTTTTGTGTTGAGTGGAGATGGCCTACGGAACTACACGCCGCCCTTGCCGAGCAGAATTCCGATGCCGTAGGTGACTGCGCCTTCGACGGCACCGACGACGGTCATTTCAAGGCCGGAGGACCACCAGGAGCGGACGGTAATGAGGGACTTGGCTGCGCCGACAGCGAAGTGCGCGGCGAGCGAAATAACGGCTGCGGCGATAACGGCAGGGAGTCCCTGCATGAAGAAGAAGGGGATGACGGGGATGATGGCGCCGACGGCCGTGGAGAGTGCGCCGGAGGTGGCTGAGACGAGAGGGTTCGAAAGTGCCTCTTCGCTCGAGCCCAAGCGCTCGGCAGCCAACGCGCGCAACAACTGCTCGGGGTCGCTGGCGATGTGGTTGACCATGTGAATGGCGTCTTCTTCAGGAAGGCCCTTGACCTGGTAGTAGAGGGAGAGTAGCTCGCGGGCCTCGGGGCCGTTCATCTGGATGGCTTCGCGCTCGCGGGCGATTTCAGCGTGGTAGATTTCGCGCTCGCTCTTGGCGGCGAGGTATGCGCCCGAGCCCATGGAGAGGGCGGAAGCGATCATGCCGGAGAGGCCGGCGAGGAGAACGTATTTTGAGTCGCCGGAGGTTGCGCCGGAGACGCCGGAGACGATGCCGAAGATGGCACCGAGGCCATCGTTGACGCCATAGATGGCATCGCCAATCCACGCGCCGGGCTGCCTGCGGCCCTTGTTACGCTTGGCCAGCATCTCATCCAGGACGGCTCTGGCCGCGATTTTTGGCGCGCCGCCGGGAGCGGTGTAGTGGCCACGAATGAGCGAACCGAGTTCGCGATAGTGGTCTCTTTCGTCCTGAATGACGTGCTCGAGGATGGCGACCGAGCCCTCGTCGCCGAGGGCTTTCAATTGCTCGCCATAGCGGGCGATGTCGCGGCTCTCTTCAATTTCAAGCCGGCGCAGGGCCATGCGCATGCCGCCGGCGCGATTGGCCAGAGAGTCTGCCTGGCCGCCGGGGCCACCGGAGTAAACCGGCTCAGGTCCGCCGAGCTCCCTGATGCGGCCTTCCCATAGATGGGCGTGCTCGATCTCTGCCTGGGCCAGGTGGCGCAGCACTTGCGCGCGAACGGGGTCGGAGTCGCGATCAGCGAGGGTGTTGTAGGTGTGGTAGCCCTCCATCTCGGCTTGCCAGTTGCCTTCGAGGGCGGCAAGGATCTTCTTATTTCTGGCGCCGCTCAGAATGGCGATGGGCATGGGTCTAACCTCGCATCCAAGAAGAGAATAACGGATCAAGCGGCCGTGAGGGGAGAATGACCCGATGGCGCGCCGGCGTGCTGAGCCAGTCTGTTGCCGTCTCCCGTATAGTGTTGTGTGGGCTGGGGAGGACTGATCTGGAGCCTCGGGGCGGCAGATCCGGAAGAAGCCGGCCAAAGTATTGGGGATCAAGGGCCTGGAAGCCGGCCTTGAACCCCGAAAGCACCGATCAGAATCGTTGATCTGGATCATCGATCAGGGAAAGCAGGAGAAAGATTCTATGGCAGAGAACGCAAAACCGTCGGCACCTCTGACTTCGCCGGGTTACTTTATGCCGTTCGTCACCGTTACAGCGCTGTTCCTGACGTTCGGATTCATCACAACGCTGAACATGTCTCTGGTGCCGCACCTGCGGTCAATCTTCAACGTCGGCTACAAGTCGGCCATGCTGGCGGAGTCGGCGTTCTTTCTGGCTTACTTTGTTTTTTCCGCGCCAACCTCAAAGCTGATCGAGTGGATGGGCTACAAGAAGACGATGGTGATGTCGCTGTTCATCCAGGTGGTGGGCTGCCTGTTGTTCATTCCGGCGGCCAACCTGGTGAACTTCCCGCTCTTCCTCACGGCCTGTTTTGTCGTAGGCGCGGGCGTGACGGCGCTGCAAACTTCAGTGAATCCGTATGCCGCGATTCTGGGTCCGGAGGCGAGCGCTCCCGTTCGGCTGACGCTGGCGCAAGCGTTCAATTCGATTGGAACGACTGTGGCGCCGATTTTTGCCGGCGCGTTCATCCTGACCGATCCCACGAAGTTTGCCAGCCCGGCGGCGATTGCCGACACGGTTCGCACACCGTATATCGCGATTGCGGGCGCGCTGCTGGTGCTCGGCATCGCGGTCGCGTTCTCTCATTTGCCGCATATTGACCAGCCGCCTTCGTCGCACGCGAAGGAGGGCGCGCAGGCGAGCACCAGCGTTTGGAGCTACCGGCACACGGTTCTAGGTGCGCTGGGAATCTTCCTTTACGTGGGCGTAGAAGTTGGGCTGGCGTCGATCGCGGTGAACTACTTCAAGTCGCAGGGCATGAGTTCGTTCAAGACGGCATCGGACCTGGCATCGCTCTATTGGTTTGGCGCCCTGGTAGGCCGTTTGCTTGGATCCTGGATTCTGACCAAGGTGCAATCGGGCAAGCTGCTGGGAATTTTCGGATTCGCGGCATCCGCGCTGCTAATTATTTCCATGTCGACTTCGGGCAATGTGGCCATTTGGACCATGGTGCTGTGCGGATTTTTCAACTCCATCATGTTCCCGAACATTTTTACGCTTGGCATCGCAGGATTGGGTCCGATGACGAGCAAGGGATCGGGGTTGATCATGACAGCGATTGTGGGCGGAGCGATCATTCCGGCGCTTCTGGGAGCGGCAGCCGACCGTTGGGGTATCCAGCACGCCTTCGTGATCCCGCTCTTCTGCTATCTCTACATTGCGTGGTATGGGTTGTGGGGATCGAAGCCCGTGAAGACAGCTGCTGGCTACTAGCCTCTAGCTTCCAGCTGAATCGCGCGAGGCCCTTCGGATTTTGCCGAAGGGCTTTGTGTTTCAGAACTTGAGGCCGGGCGTGGGTTGGGTTCGATTCCGAGCGGTGCGGCGATGAATCGCAAGGCAAAATCGGGCGCGGCGAAGACACGTGGCGGGACGGGTTTGATTGTTGCTGCCGCATTGATTTTTGTGGTGATTCTGATTGTGCGCATGCTGGTGTTCGTGACGCCGCACGGGCGGCATCAATGAAAGCGCCCCCAGGGGCCAAAGCCCTCTGTTTATGCGGCGATTTGCCGGGGATAAATCCCCGGCCTACCAGCCGTGCCATTTCAAAACCAGATTTATGGAACCATTTCTAGCGCGCGGCGGCCGCGGATTCCACTTCGCGCCATTCTCCGTCCGGGAGCTTGATCGCAGACTGCGGCGACGTTCTCTTCGAGGTGCGCAACCTTGGACGTGCCTGGAATGGGCAGCAGGACGCGTGAGCGGTGCAGCAGCCAGGCCAGCGAGAGCTGCGAAACGGAGACAAGATGGAAGCCGGCGATGCGGATGAGTTCCTGCGCGGCGGGATGGTCGGGCTTGAGCAGCTTGCCGCCGGCGTTGGGGTACCAGGGCAGGAAGGCGATGCCGCGGCGCTCGCAGTAGTTAAGCGTTTCTTCATGACGGCGGTCGGCGAGGGAGTATCGGTTTTGAACGGAAACGATGGAGACGATTTTTTCGGCCGCCTCGATTTCGGCGGGGGTGACTTCGCTGAGGCCGATGTGGCGAATCTTTCCCTGGCCTTGGAGCAGCTTGAGGGCGCCTAAGGACTCTTCGAGCGGCGTGCGCGGATCGATACGATGAAGTTGGTAGAGGTCGATGCGTTCGAGCTTGAGGCGGCGCAGGCTCATTTCGACACATTGAATGAGATAGCCGGCGCGGCCCACGTACTCGGTTTTTGCAGGGCCCTGGCGCGTGATGCCACCCTTGGTGGCGATGACGACGCCGTGAGAATAGGGCGCGAGGGTTTCGCCAATGAGGCGCTCGGCGATTTCGGGGCCGTAGGCATCGGCGGTATCGATGAGGGTTACGCCGAGATCCACGGCGCGGCGCAAGACACGGCGTGCTTCGGCCTCGTCGATTGGCTCGCCCCACGCGCCTTCGCCGACGAGGCGCATGGTGCCGAAACCGAGCCGATGGACGGGCAGATCGCCGCCAATGAGGAATGTGCCGCTCAAGGCGGCAGAAATGGCCTGCGAGCTCATGACGAATATGATGCTAACGGCAAGCGTCACGTGGAACAATGTGTGGGTTTGAAAAGGCGTGACTGCGCGGTGGTTTCGGAGGTCCGGAACCGGCCGGGCGCGGACTACGTATCTACGATTACGGCAGTCGAGGAGAACGCACAAGATGAGCACGTACACATACCCCAACCCGGAAGCGATCTTTTACCAGCAATACAACGCAACGCGGCGCGACGAGGTGGTGGGGATTTTGCTGGCGCTGTTCCTGGGCAGTTTTGGTGTGCATCATTTCTATCTGCGGAGGACCGGGCTGGGAATTCTGTATGCCTGCTTCTTCTGGTCAGGTATTCCGGCGCTGCTTGGATTCATTGAGTGCTTCTTCATGCCGGGGCGGGTGCGTGAGTTCAACGCGATCCAGGCGGCGGCGATCGCGGCGGCCCTGGGGATTCCGGTGCCGGGGTGGCCGCCAGCAGGTGCGATTCCCGGCCCAATCGTTGCCGCACCTGGCCCGGTTCCGGTTGCCCCGCCGGTGCCGGCGGCGATTCCGGCTCCGCCGCCGGTTCAAATGGCTGCGCCAACGATTTGCTCGCGCTGCCGGTTCTCAAATGCGGCGGGCGCAAAGTTCTGCGCGGGATGCGGGCAGGCGCTGTAAAAAGCAGGGGACAGGTTTCAGGGATCAGGGATCAGAACGCGAGGCGGTCCGGCGCCGGGCAACTACATGTTCGCGTGGCCGGAACGCATGGATTCGTTGAACTTCGGCTTGGAGAAGTCGAGCGCGGCTTCGAGGGCTTCTTCATAGTCGGCCTTGCGTTCCATGAGCGCGGGAGTGGCGGCGGCAAATTCACCTGAAAGCACCATCAATCCTTCACCAGCTTCGTCGCCAGCCATGCGCAGCAGATCGGCTTCAGTCGTGTTCAGGTACTGCGCATCGCGAGGATCGGCGATCCAAACCGGCTTGCCCTCGCCGAGAACGCCCGAAAGCCAATAGACCTTGCTGAGCAGGTAGCGGAGCCGCTCGTTGTCGTCAGTCTCAGTAAAGATGAACTTTTTTTGCCAGCGGCTGTAGTAGCGCGTGGTGACGGGGACGGGCTGGCGGTTGCCGGACTTCACGAATTCGAGCTGACCCATGTCGACGGTTTTGCGGATGGCGTTGTAGACGAAGGTCTCGGCGTAGGGCTGCTCCATGGCGGGGACGATCTCTGCGAAGGTCAGGGTGACGGCCGCGGAGATTTTGGCATGAAGATTGTGGACACCGCCGTCGGCGACGTGAATCTCTCCGTGGACAAGGTGGGTGTCAGCGCCTGAGGTCGAGGTGTGAAAGGGCCAGCGGAAGTCCCTGAAGGACAGGGGCACGCCGCCGAGTGTGACATAGCAATCGGGATTGGGATTCTGCAGCCGCTTGGCTTCGCCGGCAAGGTGGGTCGTCATTTCCGGCAGCAGATGAGGCTTATCGAAGTCGAAGGCATCGCTCAATTGCAGCTCGGAGCGAGCGGCCGAGGGACTCAGCGCCGGGCAGGCCCAGCTCGAAGATGGCGGTGGGATGGCCGCTGAAGTCGGCGCCCTGCTTGACGGAGATGAGAACCATGCCGGCCTTGGCGGCGGCCGATTCGAGGGATGAGACGAGCGAAGTTTTGAGATCTGAGGACATGCGTAGGGAATCCTGTGTCGGAAATCGATGCAGAACCATTGTAGCTTCCGGATGCGAGCCTTTAGCTGCGTTTGGTGGCAGTCATCGAATCGTTCCCCTGCATCGTTTCTACGGTCTACTCATTCAGCGGGCTGTAGCTTTCCCCCCGCTCAAGCGCGGGGCTAACTTCCTTTGCGCCTCCGGCGCATTTAGGAACATTACTTAGGAATGACGAGGGATCGCTTCGATCCCCAACATTTTGGAGTTGGATCCAGCGTCGAAGCGCCGCGGTTACAATGGCAGTCGTGACGTCTGAAGCTTCAAAGCACATCATTCTCGCCGAAAATCTGACCAAAGTTTATGCAGTGGGCCGCATTGAGGTACCTGCGGTGCGCGGAGTTTCGCTGGCGGTTGAGCCCGGCGAGTTCGTTGCTATTGTTGGGCCGTCGGGGTCGGGCAAGTCCACTCTTTTCTATCTGTTAGGCGGGTTGACAAGGGCGACCGAGGGGCGCGTCGTGATTGACGGCGTCGATTTTGCCTCGCTCAGCGATGCCGAGCGGACACGGCTGCGGAAACACCGTATCGGGTTTGTTTTCCAGAAGTTCAACCTGCTGCCGACGCTTTCCGCGATGGGCAATATCGAGATCGCGTATGAGATCAGCGGGCGCGCCTCGGGGCCGGGCGGGACGCCTCTCGACCGGAAGTATCTGGATCATCTGAGCGAAATGCTGGCGATCAAGGGAAGGCTCGATCACCGGCCGTCGGAGTTAAGCGGCGGCGAACAGCAGAGGGTAGCGATTGCACGGGCGCTCATTACAAGGCCGGCGATTGTGCTGGCCGACGAGCCGACGGGGAATCTGGATACAAAGAACTCCGATGCAGTGCTCCAGATGCTGCTCCGGTCAAACCGGGAGCTGGGGCAAACGACGCTGATGATTACCCACAATCCCGAGGCGGCGGCTATCGCCGGGCGAATCTTATATATGCGGGACGGGCAGATTGTGAAGGAAACGACCGGGTCGGGGAAGGTGGCTGTTCAGTAGCCCGCCTGTGCGCCTCCTCGCAGGACCCATTCAAGCGTTGACTCTCGGGTTTTTTCTTGGTATCTTTGAAAGGTTCGCAAGAACACCGCCTGAAGTGTGTGTGAACGAGACGCGCAGCAGGGCGGAGTCAGGAAAATCTCAGGGCGGGTTGGGCAGGCTCGAATTGGGGCTGGCCAGAACAGGCGGAGAGATTTCCAGGCCAGGTGAAATCGGTCGGCCAGACAAGTTCCCGGAACGGCTCTCTTCTTGCGGAGGGCAGGGAACATTCGGCAGTAATTGCATCGGCGGTCCGCGCGTTCCCCACCTTGGAGGGGCTATGCGGGCCGGAATCGACGAAACGGAATTGGCTCCTCGTTAAGGGGACGACCGATCACCGTCGCGGTTCTCGTCTGAGAGGGTAACGAAGACAGACGCGAAGCAGCTACCTGGGGCTTCTCTGTGTCTTTGGCTGGCTGGAATGCCTGACCAAAACCAGAACAGCCCGAAGGGCCGTGTGCGGCTGTGGAGCAGGATTTAGCGGTTTTGGGAAGTAAGGAGCAGCGGTTTGCCAACTTTTAATCAACTGGTTCGCAAGGGGCGGACGGCCCCCCGTTACAAGACGGCGTCGCCTGCATTGCAGGCATCGCCGCAGCGGCGCGGCGTGTGCACGCGCGTGTATACGCAAACGCCCAAGAAGCCAAACTCGGCGCTGCGCAAAGTGGCGCGCGTGCGGCTGACCAACGGGATTGAGGTGACCACCTACATTCCCGGCATCGGGCACAACCTGCAGGAGCACTCGATTGTGCTCATTCGCGGGGGCCGCGTGAAGGATTTGCCGGGCGTGCGCTATCACGTGGTGCGGGGAACGCTGGATTCGGTGGGCGTGACTGCGCGCTCGCAAAGCCGGTCGAAGTATGGCGCCAAGCGCGCCAAGGGCGGCGCGAAGTGAGTCTCCGCTCCTCCAGGTTTTGGAGGAGAGTCGGGTCGGGTTTAGTGGCAACAAGCGCGAATGCGCGAGGATTTTGAGGAATTATGCCGAGAAAAGGGCACATTGCGAAGCGGGAAGTGGCGCCGGATCCGGTGTACGGATCGACGCTGGTGACCAAGTTTGTGAACTCCATGATGTGGGGCGGCAAGAAATCGACCGCCCAGGGCATCTTTTACCAGGCGATGAAGAACCTGGAGGAGAAGGGTGGCGGGGACGACGCGCTGAAGCTCTTCAAGAAGGCGGTAGAGAACTGCAAGCCGCTGCTTGAGGTGAAGACGCGGCGCGTGGGCGGCGCCAACTATCAGGTGCCGATCGAAGTGAATGCCGACCGCAGAACCTCGCTGGCCATTCGCTGGCTGATTACCTACGGGCGCAGCCGCGGGGAGAAGGGCATGACCGACAAGCTGAGCAACGAACTGCTGGATGCGGCCAACGGGCGCGGCGCGGCGATGAAGAAGAAGGAAGATGTGCACCGCATGGCCGAGGCCAACAAGGCTTTTGCGCACTATCGGTGGTAGTAAGGCAGCCGCTAGCTACTAGCTTCTGGCTACTAGCTGGTCGGTGATGGGTTAAGTGTTGGGGCCGCTCAAGGGCGGCTCTGGAATCGAAAAGCTAGAGGCTAGGAGCTAGTGGCTAGCAGCTGGAATTAACGGCGGGGAAAGTTCCCGCAAGGAATGGCAATCGTGGCTCGCACAGTACCTCTTAATCGCTGCCGGAACATCGGGATCATGGCGCACATCGACGCCGGAAAGACGACAGCGACAGAACGCATCCTGTTCTACACCGGCATCACGCACCGGCTGGGAGAGGTGCATGAAGGCACGGCGACCATGGATTACATGGAGCAGGAGCAAGAGCGCGGTATCACGATTACCTCGGCCGCAACGACCTGCACCTGGCGCGATGTTCGCATCAACATTATCGATACCCCCGGCCACGTGGACTTTACCGCCGAAGTGGAGCGCAGTCTGCGCGTGCTCGACGGCGCGGTGGCGCTGTTTGATTCGGTCAGCGGCGTGCAGCCGCAAACGGAGACCGTGTGGCGGCAGGGCGACAAGTACAAGGTTCCGCGTATCTGTTTCGTCAACAAGATGGACAAGAACGGCGCGGACTTCGAACATGTTCTGGAGACCATCCGCAAGCGGCTGGGCGCGCGGCCCGTTGCGCTGCAGATTCCCGTCGGCGCGGAAGCGAACTTCAAGGGCGTCGTGGACCTGATTGAGATGAAGGCGATCCTCTGGCACGATGAGACCCTGGGCGCAGAATTTTCGATCGAGCCGATACCTGCCGAGTTGCAGAAGAAGGCTGAGGCGTTCCGGCTGCAACTGATTGAAGTCATCGCCGAGACCGATGACGTACTGCTGGAAAAATTTCTGGAAGGCGAAACGCCGACGGTCGAAGAGTTAAAGGCCGGCATTCGACAGGCCACCATCGATCTGAAGGTCTTCCCGGTGATTTGCGGAAGCGCCTTCAAGAACAAGGGCATTCAGACGCTGCTCGACGCGGTTGTCGATTACCTGCCCAGCCCGATTGACAAGCCTCCGGTTGAAGGCATCGATCCCCACGATCACTCCAAAATTGAAAAGCGCAAGCCCGAAGACAGCGAGCCGCTCTCGGCGCTGGCCTTCAAGATCATCAACGATCCCTACGGCAAGCTGTGTTTTGTGCGCGTTTATTCGGGCTCGCTGAAGACTGGCGACACGGTGCTGAATCCCCGCACCGGCAAGACCGACCGCATTGGACGCCTGGTGAAGATGCATGCCAACAAGCGCGAGGATGTGACGGAGATTCTGGCCGGCGACATCTGCGCGTGCCTCGGCGTCAAGGATCTGAAGACGGGCGACACGCTCTGCGATCCGCATCATCCCATCGCGCTGGGCGCGATCACCTTTCCTGACACCGTGATCTCGGTGGCCATTGAGCCCAAGACAAAAGCTGACCAGGAAAAGATGGCCATGGCGCTGTCGCGGCTGGCCGATGAGGATCCCGACCTTCAAGGTGAGGACCGATGAAGATTCGGGCCAGACGATCATCAGCGGCATGGGCGAGTTGCACCTTGAGATTCTTGTGGACCGCATGAAGCGCGAGCACAAGGTCGAAGCCAATGTGGGCGAACCTAAGGTCGCGTTCCGCGAAACCATCCGCAAAAAAGCCGAGGCTGAGGGTAAGTACATCCGGCAGACAGGCGGCTCAGGCAACTATGGCCATTGCAAGCTGCGCGTGGAGCCGAACGAGCCCGGCGCGGGTTATCTCTTCGTCAACGAGATCAAGGGCGGTTCCGTGCCGAAGGAGTACATCAAGCCGATCGACCAGGGTGTGCAGGGCGCGCTGGAGTGGGCATTCTGGCCGGCTACCCGATGGTTGATGTGAAGGTGACGCTTTACGACGGCAGCTATCACGAAGTGGATTCGAACGAGATGGCGTTCAAGTTTGCCGGCTCGATTGCGTTCAAGGAAGCGGCGAGACATGCGTCGCCGGTGCTGCTGGAGCCGGTGATGGCGGTGGAAGTGACCGTGCCCGAGGAATACATGGGCGTGATTATCGGCGATATCAACTCGCGTCGCGGGCGAATCGAGGGCATGGAGCATGCCGCGGGTTCGCAGGTGATCCGGGCGATGGTGCCGCTCAAGGAAATGTTCGGCTATGTGAACGAGATTCGCTCGTCCACGCAGGGCCGGGCATCGTATTCGATGCAATTTGCGCGCTACGAAGAGGCGCCGCGCATGATCGCCGACGAAATTATCGGCCGCGCGCAGGGCAAGTAGGGTTTTGGGACTGGAGCCGGACCGCCGGCGTCCCGAGGAGCAACGAGCAGTAGAAGCGATGAAAGGGATTTGGGAGCTATATGGCGAAGGAAAAGTTTGATCGTTCGAAGCCGCACGTGAACGTGGGGACGATCGGGCACATCGATCACGGCAAGACGACGTTGACGGCGGCCATCACCAAGGTATTGCAGAAGCACAACCCGAAGAACGTGTATCGCTCGTTCGACTCGATTGATAACGCGCCGGAAGAGCGGGAGCGCGGCATCACGATCGCGACGGCGCACGTGGAGTACGAGACGGCCAACCGGCACTATGCGCACGTGGATTGCCCGGGCCACGCCGACTACATCAAGAACATGATTACGGGCGCGGCGCAGATGGACGGCGCGATTCTGGTGGTAGCAGCGACCGACGGGCCGATGCCGCAGACCAAGGAGCACGTGCTGCTGGCGCGGCAGGTGGGCGTGCCCTGCATCGTGGTGTTCCTGAACAAGTGCGACGCGGTCGAGGACGAAGAGCTGACCGACCTGGTGGAGATGGAAGTGCGGGAGCTGTTGTCGAAGTACCAGTTCCCTGGCGATGACGTGCCGGTGATTCGCGGGTCGGCATTGGGCGCCTTGAACGGCGAGGCGAAGTGGGAAGCGAAGATCGACGAGCTGATGGAGGCGGTGGACAAGTACGTGCCGCGGCCTGACCGCGCGGTCGACCTGCCCTTCCTGATGCCGATCGAGGATATTTTCTCGATCTCCGGCCGCGGCACGGTGGTCACGGGCAGGATCGAGCGCGGCAAGGTGAAGGTGGGCGAGGACGTGGAGATTGTCGGCTTCCGCGAGACGCGCAAGACGGTTTGCACCGGTGTGGAGATGTTCAAGAAGCAGCTGGACGAAGGTCTGGCTGGCGACAACGCCGGGATCCTGCTGCGCGGCACGCCGAAGGAAGACGTGGAGCGGGGGATGGTGCTGGCCAAGCCGGGGTCGATCACGCCGCACACGCATTTCAAGAGCACGGTGTACGTGCTGAGCAAGGAAGAGGGCGGCCGTCATACGCCGTTCTTCAAGGGCTACCGGCCACAGTTCTACTTCCGCACGACGGACGTGACGGGAGTGGCGGAGTTGCCGGCGGGCGTGGAGATGGTGATGCCGGGCGACAATGTGGAACTGACGATCGATCTGATTACGCCGGTGGCCATGGAGAAGGGACTGCGCTTCGCGATTCGCGAAGGCGGCAGGACCGTGGGCGCGGGAACGATCTCGGAAATCATCAAGTAAGCGGGAGTGAAGCAAGGGATCAGTGGTCAGTGATCAGTGATCAGTAAAAACGCCGGAAGAAAGGCAGCAGAGCCTGAGCCGGCACGAAAACTGAACACTGACAACCGATCACTGAACACTGCGACCCGAAGGGGAGCACATGGTAGGACAAAGGATTCGAATTCGGTTGAAAGCATACGACTATCGCGTGCTGGACACCTCGACCGGCGAGATTGTGGACACGGCCAAGCGCACCGGAGCAACGGTGGCGGGACCGATTCCGTTGCCGACGATCAAAAACAAGTATTGCGTGCTGCGCTCCCCTCACGTGGACAAGAAGTCGCGTGAGCAGTTCGAGATCCGCACGCATAAACGGCTGATCGACATTCTGGAGCCGACGCAACAAACGGTGGACGCGCTGATGAAGCTTGATCTGCCCGCCGGCGTGGATGTGGAGATCAAGGCCTTCGAGAAGTAGCGTCGCTACTTCTCGAAGGCCAGTTCACAGTTCTTCGTTCGCAGTTCACGGTTTCCGGGTCGAATGAGCAACGAAGAACTCTGAACTTCGAACTATGAACCAGCAATTTCCGGCAGTGCGAGGCAAGCGAGCTCGCATGATGAGGTGAGGGAAAGATGGCAGTCACAGGGATTCTGGGAAAAAAGATCGGCATGACGCAGGTCTTCGACGATAAGGGTGACGTGCACCCGATTACGGTGTTGCAGGCCGGCCCGTGCGTGATTACGCAGGCTGAAGACGGCGGCGAAGGATGGATACGACGCGGCGCAGATCGGGCTGGTGGAGTTTGTGAAGGCTTCGCGGATGACCAAGGCGCAGAACGGCCACCTGGCAAAGTCGGAAGCTCCGCCGGTAAAGGTTATCAAGGAAGTGGACGTTGAGGCGGCAGCCGAAGGCGCCGCAGAGACCAAGGCCGGTGATCGCGTGCTGGTGGACATCTTTAGCGATGCCAAGTTCGTGGATGTGATTGGCACGTCGAAGGGGCGCGGATTTTCCGGCGTGGTAAAGAGGCACAAGTTCGGTGGTGGTCCCAAGTCGCACGGGCACATGTTCCAGGTGCAGGGATCGATTGGCGCGTCGAGCTTTCCGTCGCGCGTTTTTCCGGGCCAGCGCATGCCCGGCCATTTCGGAACCGACCAGGTGACGGTGCGTAACCTGCGCATTCGCGGCATCGATGTAGACGAGAATCTGCTGATGGTTGAAGGAGCCGTGCCTGGACCGCGCGAGGGTTACGTGCTGATTTCGAAGGCCAAGGCTCCGCCGCGCGAACGGCGTGGCTTTGCCGGATTGGGAACAGTAGATCCGTTGAAGGCGGCCAAGAAGGCAGCGAAGAAGAAGGGTTGAGTTCGTAGCTGGAAGCTGATTGGAAAAGACGATGGCAAAAGTGGATGTATTGAGTTTGAGCGGCAAGAAAGTGGGCTCGGTGGAGCTGTCTGACGCAGTGTTTGCGCCGGAACAGGTGAACGAAGCTCTGCTGTGGGAGGCGGTGAAGCACTTCCGCGCCTCGCAGCGCCAGGGCACCGCGGCCACCAAGAATCGCAAGCTTGTAGCCGGTTCGGGCAAGAAGCTGTGGAAGCAGAAGGGCACGGGCAGGGCGCGCGTGGGATCGGTTCGATCGCCGTTGTGGCGCCATGGCGGCACTGTACACGGGCCGCAGCCGCGCAGCTACGAATATCCCTTTCCGCGCAAGAAGCTGCTGGGCGCGCTGCGCTCGGCACTGGCAGCGAAACTGGCCGACGGTAAGTTGACCGTTGTGGATTCGCTCGAGATCAAGGAAGGCAAGACCAAGCTCTATCGCGAGGCGCTGAACAATCTGGACGCCAAGAGGACAGTGCTGCTGGTGGAAAACGGGAAAACGCTGGCGCAGTCTCTTGTGCTGGGCGCGCGCAACCTCAAGGGCGTTGAGCTGGTTCTGAACAACGAAGTTCACCCCTACGACCTGCTGCGCTACGACCGGGCGATTTTCTCCAAGGCCGCGATTGAGCAGCTGACGGAAGCGCTGGAGAAGACCGCGTCAAAACGGAAGCACGAGGCGCGCAAAGCCGCAGCCGAGAAGGAGGTTGCGTAATGCCGACTCTGCACACAGTCATTCGCCGCCCGGTGATTACGGAAAAGGGATTGGGCGTGAAGGAAGCCGAGAACACGCTTGTCTTTGAGGTAGCGCCGAACGCCACCAAGACGGAAGTGAAAGAGGCCGTAGAAGCGCTCTTCAAAGTGAAAGTGGACGCGGTTCGGACGGCAACTTTTGCCGGCAAGGAGCGCCGGCGGGGCAAGTTTGCCGGCTTCAGGCCGGATTGGAAAAAAGCGTACGTGAAGCTGAAGGCCGGGGAGAAGCTGCCGGAGTACGCGAGCAATCTGTAAGGACCGGGAACAGGTGTCAGGGAGCAGTAAATGCCCGGCCCGACGATTCTCGCAGCAGGAAGAATCGGAACTGCACGGTGGTTCCGGAAAAGAAGCGAGAGCCGGATTCGTTGAATGACCGGCACTCAAGGAAAACGATTATGGCAATCAAGACATACAGGCCGATCACACCGACGTTACGGTTTCAAACGTCGCTTGAGACCGGTGATCTGACGGCCCAGACGCCGCACAAGCCGCTGGTAACAACGCGCAAGCGCACCGGCGGGCGGCGCAACTCGGGCGACCTGACCATTCGCCATCAAGGCGGCGGGCACAAGCAGAAGCTGCGCCTCATCGACTTCAAGCGCGAGAAGTTCGGCGTGCCGGGCAAGGTGGCGACCATCGAGTACGATCCAAACCGGTCGGCGCGCATCGCTCTGGTGAACTATGCCGACGGCGAGAAGCGCTACATCCTGCAGCCCGTTGGGCTCAAGGTCGGGGCGACGGTGACTTCGGGGCCCGAGGCCGACATTCTCATTGGCAATGCGCTGCCGCTCAAGAGCATTCCCGCGGGCACCACGGTGCACGCCATTGAGCTCAAGCCGGGCAAGGGCGCGCAGATGGCGCGCTCAGCCGGTGCGCAGGCGCAGCTGGTGGCCAAAGAGGGCGACTATGCCCTGCTCAAGCTGCCCTCCGGCGAGACGCGCCGGGTACTGGTCGAGTGCATGGCAACGATCGGCCAGGTGGGCAACACGGATCACGAGAACGTAGCCATCGGCAAAGCGGGTCGCAATCGCTGGATGGGCATCCGGCCGACGAATCGCGGCGTTTCCATGAACCCGGTAGACCATCCGCACGGCGGCGGCGAGGGAAAGACTTCAGGCGGACGCCATCCGGTGACGCCGTGGGGCCAGCCGACACGCGGCTACAAGACACGCAATAACAAGCGGACGGACGCGTTCATCGTCAGCCGCAGAGCGAAGTAGAGGAGCCGGTTTTTATGGGACGTTCGACGAAGAAAGGGCCGTTTGTTGATGCGCACCTGATGGTGAAGATCGAGGCGCTGAACAAGGCCAATGACAAGAAAGTGGTGAAGACCTGGACGCGGCGCTCGACGATCTTTCCCGAGTTCGTGGGCCACACCATCGCCGTGCACAACGGCAAGAAATTTGTTCCCGTGTACGTGACCGAGAACATGGTGGGACACAAGCTGGGCGAGTTTGCGCCGACGCGCACATTCAAGGGCCACACGGGCGGCACCAAGGCGGCAACAGAGACTGTAGCCAAGGCGGCGCCAGCGGCGTAAGAGCAGCCGTTAGCTTCTAGCCTCTAGCTTGATCGAGGCGAAGCAAGTGGCGGAGGCAACGGGGATATTGAAGGGCCGGGCGAGTAAAGCAGGCTCTGGCAGGAAAGAAGCTAAAAGCTAGCGGCTAGAGGCTAGAAGCTGCGGTTAAGAGGCATGAGTATGGCAGTGGCAACAAGGGAATACAAAGCCGAGGCAAGGTTCCAGCGCGTGTCGCCGCAGAAGGCGCGGCTAGTGTTGGAACTGATCAAGGGGCGCGGAGTGCAGGAGGCGCTGGACACGGCGGCGTTTACCAAGAAGCGCATCGCCCCGGTGGTGCACAAGCTTCTGACTTCGGCGGTGGACAACGCAAAGTATGTGGCCGGCGAAGAAGGCATCGACCTGGACGTTGACAACCTTTACGTGAAGTCGGCGGTAGCCAATGACGGGCCGCGCATGAAGCGCATTCGTCCTGCGCCGATGGGGCGGGCGTATCGCTACCAGCGCCGGCTGACGCACATCATGCTGTCGGTGGCAGAGCGCGAGTCAGCGACGGGCTTGGTGACAAAGGTGGAAGAGCCCGCGGCCGAAGCGCCGAAGACGGCTGCGAGTAAGCGGAAGGCGGCGCCAAAGGCGGCGAAAGCGAAGTCAAGCAAGCCCATGGCGACGAAGAAGGCGAAGAAGAAGAGCTAGCCGGGCGATCTGCAAATGCAGGTCCTTCGACTGTGCAGGTCGCGAAAAGGCGTCCTGCTTCACTCGGGATGACAGAGTTTTGAAGGTGTATTGAGAGGAAGTATATGGGACAAAAAGTCCATCCTTACGGATTCCGGCTGGGAATCAACAAGCCGTGGCGTTCACGCTGGTTCTCGGAGCGCGAGTACGACAAGCTGCTGGTCGAGGACGTGAGCCTGAAGGCCGAGCTGCGCGAGAAGCTGAAGGCGGCGGGCGTGAGTTCGGTAGAGATCGAGCGGCCGGGAAACAAGCTGCGCTTCCTCATCCGCACTGCGCGGCCGGGCATCGTGATCGGGCGCAAGGGCGCGGAGATCGAGAAGCTCAAGACCGAGCTGGGCAAGCGCACCAATCGCGACGTGTTCATCGACATTATTGAAGTGAACAAGCCGGAGCTGGACGCGCAGCTGGTGAGCGAGAACATCGCGCTGCAGTTAGAGAAGCGCGTGAGTTTTCGCCGGGCGATGCGCAAGAGCGTGGACTCGGCGCTGCGCTTTGGCTGCAAGGGAATCAAAGTGCGCGTCTCGGGCCGCTTGAACGGCAATGAAATCGCGCGCTCGGAGTGGTATCTGCAGGGGCGCTTGCCGCTGCACACATTGCGCGCCGACATTGATTACGGCTTCACCGAAGCGCAAACGACGTATGGCGTGATCGGCGTGAAGGTATGGATTTATCGCGGCGACATTTATGAGCAGAAGCGCCGCCAGGTTCCTCCGGTTGGGAAGACGGCGTTTTAGAAGCAGACTCATCGTTCACAGTTCGCAGTTCACAGTTGGATGGCGGCAAGGTGGACGGATCGAACTGAGAACCAAGAACTACGAACTGTGAACTGTTTTTGAGGGTTTCGTTATGTTGATGCCAAAGAAGGTGAAGTTTCGCAAGCAGCAAAAGGGCAAGCGCCGGGGCAAGGCGTGGCGCGGTTCCACGCTGTCGTTCGGCGAGTACGGCCTGAAAGTCATGGAGTGCGGGTATATTACGGACCGGCAAATCGAAGCCAGCCGTATCGCCATGACGCGTTTTATCAAGCGCGGAGGCAAGATCTGGCTGCGGCTGTTTCCCGACAAGCCCATCACCAAGAAGCCCGCTGAAGTCCGCATGGGCTCGGGCAAGGGCGCGCTGGACCATTGGGTAGCCGTGGTGCGGCCAGGAAAGATTCTGTTTGAGATGGAAGGCGTGACCCCGGAGCTTGCGGCCGAGGCCATGCGCCTGGCGTCGCACAAGCTGCCGTTGAGAACCAAGTTTGTGCAGCGAGGCGGGAGCGAGAAAGCCGTGGTCAAGGCCGCGGAGTAAAGCTGAAAGCCTGGAGTTTAGGAAAAGAAGATGGAACTGACAAAGATTCGTAGTCTGAGCGACAACGAGCTGAAGCACCAGGAGAAGATCTCCGCGGAGCAGCTCTTCCGCATTCGCTTCCAGGTGGCCCTGGGGCAGAACGACGGAGTCAAGAAGCTCCGCCAACTGCGCAAGGAGATTGCGCAGATCAAGACTGTGGCACGCGAGCGCGAGCTGGGCATTCACGGCGAAGCCGGGGAAGAACAGCAGGATTCGCCCGCGAAGACCGAGACGGTGAAGGCCGGCGAGGAAGCGCCAGCGGCGGAGGCGAAGGCTGCGAAGCCGGCACACACCAAGGCCACGGCTAAGGCCAAGACGGCGAAGGCGAAGAAAGCCGCACCGGCTGCGAAAGCCAAGACCGCAAAGCCAAAGAAAGCCGCGGCGAGCGCGAAGAAGAAGACAGGGAAGGCGAAGGGGGCGAGCAAATGACGGCGACCAAAACCCAGGCACAGGCGCCAGCCGCAGTGGGCGCACGGCGCAATGAAAAAGTTGGGCAGGTGGTTTCAACCAAGATGCAGAAGACCATCGTGGTCGCGGTGGAGATGCGCAAGGCCCACGCGAAGTACAAGCGGATCGTGCGCTCGACCAAGAAGTTTTACGCGCACGATGAGCAGAGCTCGGCGCGCCTGGGCGACGTGGTGCGCATCCGCGAGACGCGGCCGCTGAGCAAACTGAAGCGGTGGTCGCTTGAAGAGATTGTGCGGCGGTCGTCGCTTGGCCAGATTGAAGATGCCGTGCTTCCCGGCGAGCAAGTTCCCGCTGAGAAGTAAGGCTGCCGAAAGGAGGGCAAAACGATGGCTGTGCAAATGAGAACGATGCTCGCGGTGGCCGACAATTCCGGCGCGCGCAAGCTGCAAGTGATTCTGCCGCTGGGCGGAGGGCTGGGCGCCAAGGCCGGACTGGGCGACGTGGTGACGGCTGCGGTCAAGGAAGCCTCACCCGACGGCACGGTGAAGAAGGGCAAAGTGGTTAAAGCGGTTATCGTGCGCACGCGCAAAGAGCACCGGCGGCGCGACGGCACCTACATTCGCTTTGACGAGAATGCCGCGGTAGTGATCGGCGACGATCATGAGCCTATCGGCACGCGCGTGTTCGGGCCGGTGGCTCGCGAACTGCGCGAGAAGAAGTTTTTGAAGATCGTGTCTCTGGCGCCGGAAGTGGTTTAAGAGCAGCCGGGAGCTTGTAGCTGGTAGCTACAGGCTGCGAGTTACAGGGTGATTTGGAGAGAAAATGCCGAGTTTAAGTATTCATCGCAACGATACGGTCAAGGTCCTCACGGGCTCCGACCGGGGCAAGACGGGCCGCGTGCTGCGTGTCTTTCCTGACAAGGACGCGGTGCTGGTTGAGCATGTGCGCGTGGTCAAGAAGACGGTTTCAAGCAAGCAGGGGCAGCGGACCAAAGGCGGCATTGCCGAGCAGGAGTCGCCGATCCACGTTTCGAACGTGGTGCTGGTTTGTCCCAACTGCGGCGAGGCGCGCGTGGGCCACAAAGTCGAAGGCGAGATGCGAGTGCGCGTTTGTAAGAAGTGCGGGCAGGAATTGCCGACGAAGAAGTAGAAAGACAGTTGTCAGTGTTCAGTTCTCAGTGGTCAGTTTGTTTCTGGTAGAACGAGCGATATGCAAAAACTGATAACTGACTACTGATTTTGAAGTTCCTTCCGCAACGGTAGACGGCCAGAGCGAAAAGGCCAATCCGAGCAACGGAAGAAAGAGAGCAGAGAGATGGCAGCAAGGTTGAAAGAGAAGTACCAGAAAGAGATCAAGCAGGCGCTTCAGAAGGAACTGGGCCTGGAGAACGCCATGGCGGTGCCGCGGCTGGACAAGATCGTGATCAACATGGGCCTGGGCGAGGCCACGCAGAACAGCAAGCTGCTTGACCCGCTGGTGGCCGATCTGACGCAGATTGCCGGCCAGAAGCCGGTGACTACGAAGGCCAAGAAGTCGATCGCGGCGTTCAAGGTTCGCACCGGCAATGCGATTGGCGCTATGGTTACGCTGCGGTCGGATAAGGCGTACGAGTTTCTCGACCGGTTGATCTCCATTGCATTGCCGCGTGTCCGCGACTTCCGCGGGGTTTCGACGAAGAGCTTCGACGGCCGCGGAAACTACACGCTCGGACTGCGCGACCAGTTGATTTTTCCTGAGATTGATTACGCCAAGGTGGAAAAGCTGAAGGGCATGAACATCACGATTGTGACCACGGCCAGGGACGACAACCAGGCACGCGCGCTGTTGCGCCATTTTGGAATGCCCTTCCGCCAGGGCGCGTAGGGAGAGAGTCGAGAAATTATGGCAACTACTGCAAAACGAGTGAAGGACGCGCGGAAGCCGAAGTTCAGCAGCCGCAAACATAATCGCTGCCAGCTGTGCGGGCGGCCGAGGGGTTTTCTGCGTAAGTTCGGCGTCTGCCGTTTGTGCTTCCGGGCGCTCGCGCTGAAGGGCGAAATTCCCGGCGTCAACAAGTCGAGTTGGTAGCGAGATAGTGGTCAGTGATCAGCGGACGGTGGTCAGTTCGTTTGCAGGTGAACTGGCAGCTTAGCTGAAAACCGAACAGTATTTACTGATCACTGACCACTGTGCACTGTTCACTGTACTAACCATTCCCGCTGGTTTCCGGCAGCAGGCGGACGAACGGGGAATGAAGGAGAAGGAATGAGTCTGACGGATCCTGTAGCAGATTTTCTGGCGCGCATTCGCAATGCGATTCGGGCGCGTCATCAGAAGATGGATGTTCCCGCTTCGAAACTGAAAACCGAGATCGCCCGCATCCTCAAGGAAGAGGGCTACATCTCGAATTACAAAGTTCAGGAGGAAGCGGGCAAGCTGGTGCTGCGCGTGTACCTGAAGTACGGCGGCACGGAAGCGGCTATCCGCGACCTGGCGCGGGTTTCGCGTCCCGGCTGCCGCGTTTACGTGGGCCGCGACGAGATCAAGCGCGTGCAGGGCGGGCTGGGTATTGCAATTTTGACCACGCCCAAGGGCGTAATGACCGGTCGCCAGGCACGCCGCGAAGGCGTGGGCGGCGAACTGTTGTGCGAAGTGTGGTAAAGGCAGTGGACGGTGACCAGTGGTCAGTTTGTTCGGGCTGAACCAACTGCCGTGTCTGATGGCGAGATTTTTCTGATCACCGATCACTGAGAACGGATCACTGCCGGGCGAAGCCCGGCAACGGCTGCAGTGGAACGAGGGCTTTTTGAAACTGATCACTGACAACTGATCACAGACAACTGCTTTTTCGGGACTCGCAAGCCAAGAGAAGGATTCAAAAGAATGTCGCGCATTGGAAAGAAGCTGATCCCGCTGCCCGCGGGGGTGAAGTACAAAGTTGAGGGCAACACGGTGCTGGTCGAAGGACCCAAGGGCAAGGTGACGGCGCTGATCGCCGATGGCATCACTCTGAAAACCGCCGATGGCAACCTGCAATTGGAGCGCGCGAGCGAAGACAAGGCCGCGGTGCACGGGCTGACGCGCGCCCTGGTGAATAACGCGGTGCACGGGGTGACCAAGGGATGGACCAAGGAGCTGGACATCGTAGGCATCGGCTACCGGGCCGAGTTGAAGGGCAAGGGAATGGTCGTTTTCACGCTGGGCTACTCGCACCCGATTGAAGTTCCGCTGCCATCGGGCATTGAAGTGACGATCGATCCCAAGCAGACGCATCTGACCGTCATGGGCGTCGACCGCCAGAAGGTAGGGCAGGTAGCGGCCGACATGCGCTCGTTGCGCAAGCCGGATCCGTACAAGAACAAGGGAGTGCGCTACTCCGACGAGCGGCTGAAGAAGAAGGCCGGCAAGACGGGAGCGAAGTAAAAACAGCTTCTAGCTACTAGCCTCGAGCTTCCAGCCTTTCCGTGATGAAACGAAGACTGACGCAGTGGCTTGATGGAGCCAGGGGCTAGCGGCTAAGAGCTAGAAGCTGCATTTGAATCCGAACGGGGCCGCGGGGCGGTTCCGCTGATAGGTGAGAGAAGACATGATTACGCAACACAAGAGAAACGAAATCCGGCAACGCATCCACGATCGCATTCGCGAAAAGCTCGCGGGTACGTCAGAGCGGCCGCGGCTGAACGTGTATCGCTCGCTTAACCACATTTACGTCCAGGTGATCGACGATCAAACCGGTCGGACGCTGGTTTCGGCTTCGAGCATCAAGTTGAAGAGCGGCGGCAACGTGGCGGCGGCGAAAGAGATTGGCAAGGCGGTGGCGGAGCAGGCCGTGGCCAAGGGAATCAAGAAGGTGGTTTTCGATCGCGGCGGCTATCTGTATCACGGGCGCGTGAAGGCGTTGGCCGATGCGGCGCGCGAAGCAGGGCTGGAGTTCTAGAAACAGCAATCAGCTTTTAGCCGTTAGCTATTTGCTCCATCGTGCGAAGTTGATGGCGTTCAGTTCGGCCGGAAGAAGCTAAGAGCTAAAAGCTAACAGCTAAAGGCTCGGAGAAGAGACAAAGGTAATGACGATGTTGACAAAGAAACTCGATGCCAACCAATACAACCTGAAGGATCAGGTGGTGTCAATCAATCGCGTGACCAAAGTGGTGAAGGGCGGCAAGAATATGTCGTTTGCCGCGCTGGTCGTGGTGGGCGACGCAGCTTCAGGTGTGGTGGGCTATGGATCCGGCAAGGCCAAGGAAGTTCCGCAGGCCATTCGCAAGGGAATTGAGAGCGCCAAGAAGAACCTGATAAGGGTGCATCTGACAGAGACTTCGATTCCGCATCAGGTGCTGGGGCGTTTCGGTTCCGGCCAGGTGCTGCTGAAGCCGGCTCCGGAAGGCACGGGCGTGATTGCAGGCGGCGCGGTGCGCGCGGTGATGACCTCAGTAGGCGTGCAGAACGTGCTGACCAAGAGTCTGGGCTCGCCCAACCCACACAACGTGATCAAGGCCACGTTCGATGCGCTGACGCAGTTGCGCGACCGGGCCGATGTGGCCACGGCGCGCGGCAAGCAGGTGGGAGAACTGTGATGGCGACGAAAAAAATGATTCGCATTCAGTATTACCGTTCCAAGATCGCCACCCCGACCAAGCACAAGCTGGTGATCAAAGGGCTGGGATTCACGCGTCTCAATCAGATCGTGGAGCGCGAAGACACGGATTCGGTGCGGGGCATGGTGAAGGCGGTGCCGCACCTGGTGAGAATCGTCGGGCCGGAGGCCAGATAGCTTCGAGCCTCTAGCTGCCAGCTCCTAGCTTTTTCGCATCGAGATTGAAGGCGCGGGCAAAGCTAGAAGCTACAAGCTGCTTTTGGAACGCGAGTCGGTTGGAACGAATCCATCCGGCGCTATAGCGAGGAGAACATGAGAAACTTATCGAATTTGCGCGCACCGAAGAAAGCCAATACCGGGCGCAAGCGTGTTGGCCGGGGTATGGGATCCGGCATGGGCAAGACTTCGACGCGCGGCCACAAGGGCCAGCGTTCGCGCTCCGGTTCGCACATGATGCGCGGGTTTGAAGGCGGCCAGATGCCGTTGCACCGGCGGCTGCCCAAGCGCGGCTTCACCAACATCTTCCGCACCGAGTACACGGTCGTGAATCTGGACAGGATCGCGGAGCTGAAGGTTGCCGAGATCGGTCTGGACGACTATCGCAAGTTGGGCCTGGCTTCGGGCAAGAACGCGCTGATCAAAGTGCTTGGATCGGGCGAGCTCAAGAAGGCTATCACCATCCACGCGCACAAGTTTTCCAAGTCAGCAGCAGAAAAGATTGAGAAGGCGGGCGGCAAGGCCGTGGTCGTGGGTGGCGAGACGGCGCCCGCGACGGCGTAAGGGGCAGGGTTCAGGTGTCGGCAAAAACGGCGGCGACAAGACGTTTTCTGAAACCTGAACCCTGACAACTGACACCTGCGATGCTGTGACGCAACGCATAGTCCGCGTTTCCCGGGATTGGGTAGGCTGAAAATAACGGGAATCGCCTTAAGATGGGTTCATCGAACGATTCGAACGGCGCTTCGGGCGCCTGAAGCGGATACCACAATATGCTGGAGAAGTTTCTCAACATCTTCCGGATTCCCGACCTGCGCAAGCGAGTACTTTTCACGCTGGGCATACTGGCCGTATACCGTCTGGGCGCGTGGATTCCCACGCCGGGCGTGAATTACCGGCAACTGGAACTGCTGTTCAGCCAGCAGGGTGGTTCTGCGCTTGGACTGATGGACCTGTTCAGCGGCGGCACGTTGCGCCGCATGACGATTTTCGCGCTGGGCATTATGCCCTACATTACCGCGTCGATTATCTTTCAGCTTCTGACCGTGGTTTATGAGCCCTTGGCGCGCATCCAGAAGGAAGGCGAGCTGGGCCGGCGCAAGATCACACAATGGACCCGGTACGTTACGGTCGTTCTCGCCGCGTTGCAGGCAATCGGCATAGCGGCCATTCTGACCAAGCAGGGTGTGGTGATGGATCCGGGCCCCGGCTTCATCCTGATGACCGTACTCACGCTGACGACTGGAAGCGCATTCATCATGTGGCTGGGCGAGCAAATCACCGACCGCGGCATCGGCAACGGCATGAGCCTGCTGATTTTTGCCGGTATTGTTGCCGGGCTTCCCCGCGGCGTCATCGATCTGTATCAGAAGGTTCAAACCGACGCGTGGGGCCCGATGACGTTCCTGGTGGTTCTGCTGCTGGTGGCGGGCATGGCTGCGGTTGTGGGCTTCATTGTTTTTGTGGAGCGCAGCGAGCGGCGCATTCCCATCCAGAGCGCACGACGCATTGTGGGCCGGCGCATGATGGGCGGCGCCTCAAGCCATCTGCCGCTGAAGGTAAACTCCGGCGGCGTGATGCCGATCATCTTCGCCAGCTCGATTCTTTCGGCGCCTTTGTTGTTTGGCCAGGTGGAGTGGGTGCAGAACAACCGTCTCCTCCAGCCCATCATGCAGGCTCTCACGCCAGGCTACCCGTGGTATGAGTTGCTGAACATCCTATTCATCATCTTCTTCGCCTATTTTTATGTATCCATCGTGATGCGCCCGGACGACATCGCCGACAACTTCCGCAAGTCGGGCTCATTTATCCCCGGAATCCGGCCCGGCAAGCGTACGTCCGACTTTATCAACGACATTTTGACGCGCATCACGCTCGTAGGCGCGCTTTACCTGATTCTGGTGCAGATGGTGCCCACCTTCCTCATTTCGGGCATCCGCTTCGACAAGATTTGGCTTATCGGGAGGTTGTTCGAGAACTTGCCCAATTGGGTCATTCACGGCATGGGCGTGAATTTCTACTTTGGCGGCACCTCGCTACTGATTGTCGTAGGTGTGGCCATGGACACGGTCAACCAGATCGAATCGCAGCTGATCATGCGTCACTATGATGGCTTTTCCCCGCGCTCCGGTCGCATTCGCGGAAGGAAAACCTGGTAATGTCGTCCTCTCTTTCATCGGAGACTGCTAAAGAATCTGGCCGGGAAACGGAATCTAACACCGTTCCCGGCCCGATTCTTTTATTGGGTGCGCCGGGCGTGGGCAAGGGGACCCAAGCCAAGGAGCTAGTGAAACTCTGGAATATCCCGCAAATCTCGACCGGGGACCTGCTTCGCGGCAATGTGGCTCAGGGAACGAACCTGGGCAAGGCTGCTAAAGAGATCATGGCCCGGGGTGAACTGGTGCCGGATTCGCTGGTTGATGAGATGGTCGCCGCCCGGCTGCTCCAGCCCGACACGGCACGGGGCTACATTCTAGACGGGTTCCCGCGCACCCTGGGGCAGGCCCACTGGCTCGATGGCCGGCTAGCGGCGCAAATCGAGTCGTTGCCGGTAGTTGCAGTCAGCATCCAAGTGAACTATAATCAGTTATTGCGCCGCATTACGGGGCGCCGGAATTGTCCTGTTTGCCAGACCATCTACAACGTCTATATGCGCCCGCCGCAGCGGGAAGGACTTTGCGACGTTGAAGGTGCCGAGCTGGTCCAGCGAGCCGACGACACGGAAGAGGTTTTCAAGGAGCGCATGCGCGCTTACGAAGCCCTCACTCGGCCCGTCGTCGAACACTATCGGGCGTTGGGACGATTTGCGGAAGTCGATGGAGACCGGCCGATCCCGGAGATCGCCGCCGGAATTGTTTCCGCCGTTGAGCGGTTGCGCCAAGCGGCGTAACTGCAACGGCGAGTTTGTGCGTTAACAGCGGTTGTCAATGAACAGTGGTCGGTGATCAGTTGGATATCGCTCGACGAATGGCGTCAACTGATCCGGGCATTGCAAGGACAACTCGATGTGATCGGGATTGGAAGTCAGTTAAAGCTGCCGACCGCAGCGGGATGAAACTGATCACTGGGAACAGGTTGAATGGCTGTTGTACTGAAGTCGTCGCAGGAGATCGAAAAGATGCGCCGCGCGGGCCAGATGGTTCGTGAGGTTCTGGAATTGGTGCGCAGCAAGGTGAAACCTGGCGCCACCACGTACGATTTGGAAAAGGCTGCCGAGGCGCGCGTGCAGGAGCTGGGCGTCAAGGCCGCTTTCAAGGGGTACCATGGTTTTCCCTGCGTGCTCTGCACTTCGGTCAACAGCGAAGTGGTGCACGGCATTCCATCGCCGAAGCGTGTCCTGAAGGAAGGGGACATCGTTTCGGTCGACTTTGGCCTGGTGGTAGACGGCTACTACGGGGATGCGGCGATCACGGTGCCTGTGGGCTCGATCGACGCTAATGCCGCGCGGTTGCTGAAGGCCACGGAAGACTCGCTCAAGGCCGGCATCGCTGCGGTTCGGCCGGGTGCGACTCTGGGCGACGTGGGTGCAGCGGTACAGAACGTGGTGGAGGGTGAAGGGTTTTCGGTGGTTCGGGACTTCGTGGGTCACGGGATCGGCGTACACATGCACGAAGATCCGCAGGTGCCGAACTTTGGCGAAGCCGGACAGGGCATGAGACTGAAAGTGGGCATGGTGATTGCCATCGAGCCTATGGTGAATGCCGGAAAGCCGGATGTGCAGGTGCTGGACGACGGCTGGACGGCCGTGGCCAGCGATGGAAGCATGAGCGCTCATTTTGAGCATACGGTTGCGGTGACTGCAACCGGAGCAAGGATTCTGACGGAGTAGCAATACTCTTGTCTAAAACGTAAAGGCGCGTGAAGCGCCAGAAGTGGACACTGATTGTCAAAGGAAGATGCGATTGAGGTCATGGCAACGGTCCTGGAGACGCTGCCAAACGCCATGTTCAAAGTGAAGCTCGAGAACAATCATGAGGTTTTGGCTCATGTCTCGGGCAGGATGCGCAAGAACTTCATTCGGATTTTGCCCGGCGACCGCGTGGCAGTTGAGCTTAGTCCGTACGACTTGAATCGTGGGCGGATTGTGTACAGATACAAGTGATCAGTGGTCGGTGAGCAGCAGTGATCGGCCATCGCCGCATGATGATTGAACGAAAAACTGACTTGTTACAGCTAAGAAAGATTCGGCGCCGGTTGGTTGGGCGCAAAGAAGGGCAGTAAAAACAATGAAGGTTCGGGCGTCGGTAAAAAAGATTTGCGTCAAGTGCAAGGTGATTACTCGCAACGGTGTGGTACGCGTGATCTGCGAGAACCCGAAGCACAAGCAGCGCCAGGGATAAGTGCGGCAATCGGAGACTCAGGCAAGTCGTGGGAGACTTCCCCCACGGAACGATACTAACGAGGCTAGTTAGCCGGAGTCAAGGCTTGCGATGAACCTCGGAAGTTGTTCCCAATAACCCGTGCGAGCCGGTTGAGGCCGGAGGCACACAACCAGAGAAGGAAACCGAGAATGGCACGTATTGCTGGCGTCGATCTGCCCCGCAACAAGCAGGCACGGATCGCGCTCACTTATATCTTCGGGATCGGGCAACCTCGCGCCCTGAAGATTCTGGATAAGGCGAATGTTGATGCCTTCAAGAAATTCCAGGATCTGGGCGAGGATGAAGTAAACCGCATCCGCCAGGTGATTGAGGACGAAGGCGACGTCGAAGGCGACCTGCGCAAGGACGTTTCGATGCACATCAAGCGCCTCATCGACATTCAAAGCTATCGTGGTTTGCGCCATCGCAAATCGCTGCCGGTACGCGGACAGCGCACCCACACCAACGCCCGCACTCGCAAGGGCCCCCGCAAAGGCACTATTGCCGGCAAGAAGAAAGCGACGGCGAAGACCTAATGGCGAAACCAGAGCAGAAGCCGGAAGCCGGCAAAAAAGGCAAGACCAAGAAGTTCAAGAAGCGCGAGCGCAAGAATGTGCCGTTCGGCATTGCGTACATTCAGGCCTCGTTCAACAACACCATCGTCACCATCACCGACCAGATGGGCAACACGCTGAGCTGGAAGAGTTCGGGCTCGCTGGGATTCCGCGGATCGCGCAAGGGCACGCCTTTTGCGGCCCAGCAGGCGGCTTCAAACGCCGCCAGCATGGCCCGCGATCACGGCGTGCGCGCCGTGGAGGTTCGGGTCGCCGGTCCGGGTTCGGGCCGCGAGTCGGCCATCCGCGCGCTGGCCGCTGCCGGGATCGAAGTGAAGGTTATCCGCGACGTAACGCCGGTGCCGCACAACGGCTGCCGGCCACCGAAGCGGCGTCGCGTCTAAGACGGGGTTTTATTCAGACTTAGTTCAGCGCGTAGTACGGATGAAGGAAACTGAGAACTGTGACTAGAACTTAACAACGGGCCGGGAAGAAGTCCACCAAGGACGTAAACCGGCCGACATCCGAAGTCAGGAGAAGAAATGGCACGTTATACCGGAGCAGTTTGCCGCCTTTGCCGACGCGAAGGCACAAAGTTATTTTTGAAGGGCACCAAGTGCACCTCAGACCGTTGCCCGCTGGAGAAGCGCAACTTCCCGCCCGGCCAGCACGGCAAAGACCGCAAAGCCAAGATCGTGGGTTATGGCCTGCAACTGCATGAAAAGCAGAAGGCCAAGCGCATGTACTTCACGCTGGAGAGCCAGTTCCGCGAATATTATGAGAAGGCCAACCGCGCCAGCGGCGTCACCGGCGAGTTGCTTATCCAGCAGTTGGAGCGGCGCCTCGACAACGTGACATACCGCCTGGGGTTTGCCATCTCTCGCCGCCAGGCCAGGCAGTTGCTTCGTCACGGACACGTGACGGTGAATGGCCGCAAGGTCAACATTCCCTCGTATCAGGTGAACGCCGGAGACGAAATTGCTGTCCGCGACAACGCCAAGAAGCTGCTGATTGTGGAGCAGGCTTCGCAATACGCCGCGCAGAACCCTGTTCCGGCCTGGCTGGAAGCGAATTTTGAAAATCTGTCCGGGCGCGTGCTGCATTTGCCCAAGCGCGCGGACGTTAACCTGCCGATCAATGAACAGTTGATCGTCGAGTTGTACTCGAAGTAACAGCTGTTAGCTTTTAGCCATTAGCTTTTAGCTTCATCGTGCGATCGCCGGCTTCAATTGGCGCCGCCGCGATCGGGCTAAAAGCTAAGAACTAATGGCGAAGAGCTGAATTTCAATTGAAGGAGAACTTGCGCGGCCGCCGCAAAATGCATCGCGACGTACATGCCGCGCGGGAAACGAGAGAGCTATATGTTGTGGAGAGGATTTCAAAAACCGAAGCGCCTTGCAGTCGATGCGGAGACGCTTACCGACACTTACGGAAAGTTCAGCGCCCAGCCCTTCGAACGCGGCTTCGGCACCACCATCGGCAACGCCTTGCGGCGCACGCTGCTCAGCTCCATCGAGGGCGCAGCGGTTACCGCGGTTCGCATCGAAGGCGTGCTGCACGAGTTCCAGTCCATCACGGGCGTGGTTGAAGACGCCACCGACATCATCCTCAACCTCAAGCAGATTCCCTTCAAGTTGCAGGGCGAAGGCCCCAAGGCGCTGTACCTACGCGCCGACCAGCCTGGCCCAGTGACCAGCGGCATGATCGAAGCCGACAGCGACGTCGAAATCCTCGACAAGAACGTGTACATCGCTACGCTCTCAGAGAGCGGCAAGCTGGATATGGAAATGCGTCTCAAGCGCGGGCGCGGCTATGTCTCGGCAGACAAGAATTTTGACGCCGACCTGGGCCTTGGTTTCATTCCCGTAGACTCGGTGCATTCGCCTGTGCGCCGCGTAAACTACGCGGTGGACGCCGCTCGACTGGGTCAGATCACGGACTTCGACAAGCTGACTCTCGAAGTGTGGACCAACGGCGCAGTGTTGCCTGCCGATGCTATCGGCCTGGCCGCCAAGCTGCTCAAGGACCACATGAACATCTTTATCAACTTTGAGGAAGAGATTGAAGCGGAAGCGCGCGGCGATGAGGGCCGCATCCTGCTCCGCAACGACAACCTCAACCGTTCCGTGGAGGAGCTTGAGCTCTCGGTTCGCAGCTACAACTGCCTGAAGAACGCCAATATTCAGACCATTGGCGAGCTCGTGCAAAAGACCGAAGCCGAGATGCTGAAGACCAAGAACTTCGGCCGCAAGAGCCTGAACGAGATCAAGGAAATCCTGGCGCAGATGGGCTTGTCGCTGGGCATGAAGATTGACGAACAGGGCAACGCAGTTCCAGGGCCGACCAGCATTCCGCCGCAGACGGCGTTGGCCGCGGGGTTTGGCCGCTTCGACGATGAAGAGGAGCCGCTGGATTCAGTGGATCTTCAGTTGCCGACCGAAACGGAGAATTTCTAAAGACAGGGATCAGGTTTCAGGGTCCGGGTCCAGCAGTTGCTTCCAGATCGACTGCGGACTGACACCTGACACCTGAAAACTGAAACCCGAAAGAGAGTTTTATCATGCGCCATCGCAATGCAGGATTCAAACTCGGACGCAACACCAGCCATCGCCGCGCACTCCTGCGCAACCTGGTCACGTCCGTGATCATTGAGGACCGCGTGCAGACCACCGTGGCGAAAGCCAAGGCGGTCCGTCCGCATATCGAAAAAATGATTACCCTAGGCAAGAAAGGTGATCTTCACGCGCGCCGTCAGGCGCACGCCTTTCTTTGCACCGACGATGCCGTCAAGCGGCTTTTTGATGTCGTGGCTCCGCGCTACGGCGACCGCAACGGCGGCTATTTGAGAATCATTCGCACAGGTTTCCAGCAGGGAGACGGCGCCGCCAAGGCGTTCATCGAATTGCTGGGCGCCGAAAAGCAGCTCGAAGTCAAGCGCCAGAAACGCGCCGATCTCAAGGCCAAAAAGCGTGCCGAACTCGAGAAGCAGCTCGAAGAGCAGAAGAAAGACGGAGAAGAACCCGAGGGCGGCGAAAAAGCCGCGTAAGCTCGTTATACCTTCGCGTCCCGTGGACAAAAAACAAGCGGGCATGTCTCACTGAGACATGCCCGCTTGTTTATGCGCTTCCAAACTGAGCGGCTAAGGATGGAACATTGCTGATTTGCTTTTTTCTTCAATCGCCTCTCTGGCGACTGTCTTACGCAGAACCTCGATGTCATCGAGATCCACTTCGAGAGAGAAGCTCTGCTTGGTTGCAGCGAGAGTGATGACCACTTTGCATTGATGACGAAGCTCGGTGACGATTCCTTCCACCCCTTCGAAAACACCGCACTTGACGCGCACCACTTCTCCGATGGAAATCGTGGGATGCGGCCGCAGGATGCATCCGGTGGCCAGGTTCGGTGCGGATTCTCTCGATTTCTTCGGCGCTTACCGTCTCGCCTATGCCGCTTCCCAGCAGGCGCAGAACGCCCGGCGCGCTGACGACGGAAAGTCGCGCCTCGCGCGCGAAACGGACGAAAATATATCCGGTAAAGAGAGGGCGCTCCAGATCGACGACGCGGTCAGTCCATTTGGAACGCAGCGAGTAGAGCGGAAGATAGTGTTCCAGAGAGCGGGCCATCAAGTGCTGCGCGACGCGCTTCTCGTGGTTCGCGACGACGTGCAGAACACGCCAGGGACTATCGAACATTGCACGCTCCGATAAATACTTCGCAGATAAGTAAAGGCTTCAATGGCTCCACTTGCAATGTCCGCTACGCTCTTATCGCCGGTCTTTCAGTTTGCTCTCAGCCGCGATGACGCGTTTCAATGCCAAGGAAAACAGCAGATCCGGCGTCGATTTTGTCTGGGCGACAGTGCAAGTATATCCCAAACTCCAACGCATATTGCTCGCAGCGTAAAGCAAGGTGTTTAAGGGATGGGAAATGCTGGTGTAAGGGTTCCGCGGGCCGTTGGTCAATCTGAGCTGCCGTCAAACACAAATTGGCCGAGGAAACGCCCAGAGGGTTGCGGCGAGCCATCGCTGCTTTCGTTAGAAAGGATTAGGCGCGGACTCTGCAGGACGCAGGGTCGGGAAGGGACAGAAGAACCCTTTAATAACGTTTTAGTAATCTAACAATCCTGCCAGCCGGGCGAGCGGCAAATCTCGTCGCGATTGACCGCTCGTTCAACGGCACGACAAATCAATTTGCTCCAATCGCTGCACGCTGATTTTCGCCATGTGCTGTAATTCGTTTGAGCAGGTGAACACTTGGGCTGTAATCGGGGACCAGTTCTTTGAGCGCGACAACCAATCGACCCATGTCACGCGTTTCACAAATTTCGCGCAGTGCTTCGAGCGATGTTCTAATGTCCTGCTCCGGAACGCCATTTCCGACAAAAATCCGAATTTTATCGTGCTTCGACGGCACCGTATCCTCAAGCATCGTGGTGAGTTCTTCTGAGATTTTTTCGCCCGGGCGTGCGCCGATGAATTCGATTTTGATATCTTCGTCGGGACGGAGGCCAGACAGAAGAATCAGCTGCCTGGCAAGGTCGACAATTTTGACGGGTTGGCCCATATCGAGAACACAGATCTGGCCGCCCTCGGCGATGGCCATGGATTGGAGCACGAGCTGGCAAGCCTCCGGAATGGTCATGAAGAAACGACGCATGTCGACATGCGTGACCGTGACGGGGCCTCCGGCTGCGATCTGCTTTTTGAAGATAGGAATCACGCTGCCGTTCGAACCCAGCACGTTGCCGAAACGGACGGCCACGTATTTTGTACGGCCATTCTGCAGTGCCAACAGGATCAGTTCTGCGATGCGCTTCGTAGCGCCCATTACGTTTGTCGGCCGCACCGCCTTGTCAGAAGAAATCAGAAGAAAGTCTTCGACGCCATGCTCTGCAGCCGCGGCGGCTACATTGAAGCTGCCAAAAACGTTGTTTTTGATGGCCTCAAACGCATGAGTTTCCATAAGCGGAACATGTTTGTAAGCCGCGGCATGATAGACCACATCCGGTTTATAGTGCCGGAAGACCTCGTTCAGTCTGTCGCGATTCTGGATGCTCCCAATTTCCGGATGAAATCGAACGTGAGGAAAAGAGCGGTGCATTTCGCGGTCGATCTCGAACAAAGCCGATTCAGCAATCTCGAACCCGACGATCCCCGCAGGATGAAAGCGAGCAATCTGGCGGCACAGTTCAAAACCGATCGATCCCGCCGCGCCCGTAATCAGGACGATCTTGCCTTGAAGCGTGCTCCTGATCGAGCTCTCTTCCAGGTGCACCGGTGTGCGTCCAAGTAGATCCTCAACTGCAACTTCCCGAATCTGTCCGGCCAATCCGCGCCCTTCAATCACCTCACCTAACCCGGGCACCGTTTTAAACTCGACTCCGGTGGCTCGACATAATTCCAAAATCCTTGTCATCTCCATGCCCGTCGCGGAAGGAATGGCGATGAGTACGAGCGTTATTCTGTGCCGCTCAGCAACAGCGCCGATGGTGTTTCCCGTCCCAAGCACCGGCACGCCGGCGATGCGCAGGCCCATCTTGCTGGGATCATCGTCAATAAAGCCGCATACTCGATAGGCGAGCCTGGGGTTATTGCGAATTTCCCTCAGGAGCATGTTACCCGCGTCACCCGCGCCGTAAATCAGCGTCCTTTTCAGTGAAGCTTTGTTGTTCCGCGCTTGCGAACTGAACTTCGATGTTGTCCGGGCCAAAAACCGAAGTCCGCAGGTTCCGAAGAAACAGACCATCAAATCGAGAACGTAAATCGATCGTGGAAAGCCCGCAGGTGCGAGCCAGCGAATGAGGAAAAACCCGATGATTGAGGCGATGAGGTTTGCGATGGAGATTCGGACGAGATCGATGGCCGAGACATAGCGCCAAAAACCTCGATCGAGTTTTGCCGCATAGAATATAAGGAATTTAGCGGGCAGCCATATGGCAAGCGCATAAGGAAGATAGCGGAGATAGAATGCCGGCACGCTGAAGTCGAACCGGAGCAAAAATGCCGCGACGGCCGAGAGCGCAAAGACAAAGGCCTGCGTCACCCAAATAAGAACCCGGCGCACAGCAATGTTCCGAACAAGAAATCCAGTTTCCTTCTTCATGTTCAATCGCTCACTTTCGTGAAACACGCAACTGGGAAAGAGGATTCAGAGATGCTATTCCTGGGAACGTTCGGACGATTTGCCAATCGAATCAATCCTGAGAAACGAGCACGGAGGAAGGCCACTCCCGGCCCGCTTTCAATCGAAAAGTCACATAGACAAGCGGGACGACAGCGACAGCGGCGAATATCGGTGCGGCCTGCCGGTAGCGCGACGCAAGACCTGCCAGGGGAAACAACCATCCGATGTTGATGGCGGCAACCGCAAGTGTGACCCTCGCGTGACTGCCGAAGGCCTGGGCGGCGTGCTGATAGGCGTGACTGCGATGAGCCTCGTACCAGCGCGCGCGCAGAAATATGCGGCGCAACAAAGTCACGGTGGCGTCAACACCGAAAGCGGCGAGCAGGATCAGCCATGGCCAGATGAGCCTTGGGCTTGTCTCCGAAGAGAAGAGCGCAAGCGTGCCCAGCGCGAAACCAAGGAATCCACTTCCCACGTCACCCATAAAGAGCTTGGCCGGTGGCCAGTTCCAAACAAGAAAGCCGAGGCACGCGGCCGACAACATGAACAAGAGTTGCGCGTCACCCGGCAAACCATCGCGAAGCAGCAGGACTGCGCCAAGCCCACTTACAGAGACGGCTTCCATGCCGGCCAAGCCGTCGATTCCGTCCATGAAATTGAACAGGTTTGTAAGCCACACCAATGCTGCGAATGCAGCGCACCTTCGCATCCAGCCCCAAAGATCGCCGCCGTCACTGAAGTGCGCGGGACGTATCGCGTCGAGGCACCAAACAGTCCATGCGGCGGCCAGAGAGTGAACAATAACACGCAGCCATGCGGCTAACTTGAAGCGATCGTCAAGAAATCCAACGATGGCGATGGCGAGACCGCCTCCGATCAGAGCCCATGCAAGGTTGGCAGGCATGGCATGCCTGGCGAGAATCCATGCCACCCCAGACAGGAAAGCTATGACGATTCCCACGCCGCCACCGCGCGGAACGGGGACTGCATGAGAACTGCGCGCGTTGGGGAGATCCATTAGCCCGTGACGCTCGAGGCAGCGTGCGGACGCCGCCAGCTATGAGAGCCGAAATAACAAAGAGGAGAATGAAGACTCGCATCAAAAAGCCTTCGTTCCTGCTGACTGCCCTGATTCCATATACCACCTGGCGGTCATCGCCAGGCCATCGTCAAGAGTCATGGGCGGAGTCCACCCCAGCAACCCTTGCGCCTGACTGGAGTCGATCACGAGCGAATCCAAAAGTCTGCTCACCGCATTCCCTTTCAAAGCCAGCCTGGCCGCTAAACGGATGAGAGGCTCCGGAACCGGAAAAAGTCTCAGGGGCCGATCCAGAAGACGTGCCAAACGAGACATCAGCTCACGGGTCGATATATCTTTGGAGTCTTTCACCAGAAAACTTTGACCGGCAGCGTTAGGATGGTCGACGCACTGCACCAGAAAATCGGCGAGATTGTCGACTCCGATCATGCTGCGGCGGTTCGTTCTTTTGGGCCAAGGAAGCGGCAGCGCGCGATCGACAAGCTTGATGAGCCGCAGAAAGTTTCCTCGAACTCCAGGACCATAGACGAGTGGGGGACGGACAATGACCACCTCGAGGCCGCTTTTTGTCTCAACGGCACGAAGCGCCTCTTCTGCCTCCCATTTCGAAATCGCATAGGGATCTTCAGGGTTGGAGGGTGACGAGTCGTCAAACGGATTCCCGGATGTTGACTCGCCGTGAACCTTCACTGTGCTTACAAAAACAAGCCGTCGAACACCCGCTGCAGCCGCGGCGAGAGCAAGGGACTTGGTGCCATGCGAATTGACTCTTCTGAACTCCTGCAGCGGATCGGGGACGGATTCTCTCATCACATGGGCGCGAGCGGCCAGATGCACAACAACAGTTGCTACAGAGAGCGAATCTTGCAGATCCGGATTGGCACCTAATCTCCCAGGAAGGAAACCTCCGTCAATCCGGGCACCTCCCGCTGCAACTCCGGCCAAACCTTCGAATTCCTGAGCCCGGCAATAGGAGTTAATCCCGACGCGATGAGCCTGCGGCAAACGTATTTCCCCAGAAATCCGTTCGCGCCCGTCACCAATACGCGCTCGCTCATTAAGGCCCATCTGGAAACGTGATATTCGTTGCAATCATTCAGTGCCTATCAATTCGTGGCTTCATCTTGGGAAACCTTCCGTGTTTCCAAACCTAAAGCGCGCATCACGCGAGCCACCCCAGCAGGTTTGTCGAAATTCTCGACGAAGGCCTCGCGGCCATTCTGCCCCTTTTCGCGGATTTCTTCCGGATGTTCGAGGAGGCGCAGGAGCAATGACCTTACGCCATCTTCATCGCCACAATCAAAGCGCCAGCCGCAATCGAATCGCTCGATAAGAAGGGCGGGCGTGGCCGCAGCCGGGCCGATAAAGAGGACTGGCCTCCCCGCCGCCATTAACCCGTAGATCTTGCTTGGCACTACTGCACCAACAGTCGATGGTTTCTGCGTCACCAGGCCGACGTGGCCCTCCGCCAGACCTGCGCCCAAATCCTGCAGAGGAACGTAGCCCGGGAAAGAAACGTTCGCAATTCCGTGCTCCCGGCAAAATTGAATCAACTCCCTTCGCGCCAGACCACCGCCCGCGAAAACAAACAGAAAATCAACAGAGCCCGCCAATCGCTTCATCACGGCGCGAATGGTCCCCACGTCGTGCGCCAGCCCAAGATTTCCCGAGTAGAGATGCGCAGGGGGCGAGGCTCGGGAAATGGCAGAGGAACTATTGCCCGACCATCAGCCCAGTTCTCTGCGATGACAATTCGATCTTCGGCAATGCGATGTTGCAGCAGGCGGGTCTTCATGCAGGAGCCGAGAGCGATCACCGCGTTCGCCCGGCGTCTCGGAAAATCCAACAGCGGAGAAGTCCACGAAGCAACGGGAATGCCGAGAGCGATGGCGATATCCGGATACACATCCATCTCCCAGGCCACGTGACGGGAGCCGCGTATCCGTCTTACCAACCAGCCAATCCAAGCAAGCCCTGGCGGAGCCGTGAGTGTCAAAACAACATCTGGTCTTGGAATCCAAAGCGCCCTCCATACCGCTCCCGCATAGAAGGTGGCATAGGAAAGGAGCTTCCGTGCCTTGCTCTGGGAGAACGCCGCCGTTTTGACTCTGACAACAAATATCGTTCCGCCGCCGACGAAGTGTTCCTGGGTCGCCTTGGAATTCTCGCGGAGAGCGGCGGAGCGCGGCGCCGCAACCTCGGGCGTTGCGTAATCGATCGCACCGCAGATCATCCAGACATCATGGCCCGCCGCGGCGGCTCCATTTGCGAAATCAGCCAGAAACTGCCCTACGGACGACTGATCCGGGCCAAAGAACTGACTGATGACGACAATCCTAGCGCGAGCAGCCAATCCCACCGGAGCGGATGCGTTCTCGGATCTGCCTTGAGTGTCTCGCACTAAGAATTATCTTTCGCGCCGCTGTTATTCAACCCGCACGCAGTCCGGTCTGGGCCCCTCGCCCAGAATCCAGTCGTATACCTCAGTCATGGCCTTCGCGATGCGCGGCCATTGGTAACGCTCTTCAACAAGGCATCGTCCATTGCGACCCATCGTCTCGCGCTCTCCATCTGTCATGGAAAATAACCGGCGCAGTGCCGTGGCGATGCTACTTGTGTCTCGGTCTAGAAGAATGGCGGCTCCTACTTCGGCGCCTTCAGGGAGATTGCATTCGCGGGTCATCAGAACCGGCAGCCCCCAAGACCAGGCTTCAAGAATGCTTACGGGCAGGCCTTCACTTTCACTGGGCAGTATGAAGGCGGAAGCAGCGGCGAGGCAACGATCCTTGTCCGTATCGAACTGAGGACCAAGAAAGTCGATGGTGGAACCCGCTCCAAGGTGGTTCGCGAGCCGAACGAGTTCACTGCGATGGTGATTCTGGTCCCACCCGGCAATCGTCAGTCGCCAACCGGCTGCCGCCGCATCGTCGCGGACGGCATTCCAGGCCCGAACGAGATTGCGCAGTCCTTTCAGGGGATGAATTCTTCCGAGATAAAGAATTGACCGGCCTTGCGGCGGTCGCTCGCGAACGATATCATTCCGCAACACTGTACCATTCGGGATCACGCAAATTGGATTCTTCAGACCATACTGGCGGAACGTCTCCGCTTCTGCAGGGTTCAGAGCATGGAGGCAAGCGGCGTGGCGCAGATGGTCATTCTCGTAAAGCACCGCAGCGATTTGCTTCTTCCAGCGAGAATTTCGTAACGCCTGCGGTTTGAGAAGTCCGTGCGGACTGACAACGTAAGGTCGCGCTTTTCGCGCCCACCGCCGGGACACAACGGATGGGTACATCCAGATGCTATGGAGATGAAGAATGTCCGCGTTACTTCCTTCCACCGCGGCCGCCAGCCCCGGTGAGTATCCGAAGATGCGCGGACCGCGAACCGGAAACGTCCGGGTGGTTATGTCGCCCCAGAGCGGCTCGTCAATCTTCGTATAAGCATCGCGAGGGCTGAACACAACGGGAAGGTAACGCTTCTCTGCGGCAATCGCGAGCGTAAGATTGCGCATGGCACCGAAAATTCCGCCATTCGTCCTTGAAATTGAATTCGTCAGGACTGAGAGTCGATGTTGCGACTTGGGCATGGTCACGAAGAGCTAACTGAAGAAGCAGTGCGAGCGGGTCTCGAAGTCAGGCGCTCTGCCGCGCTTCGGCTGGCGCCACCCCGAGCGCAACGGCTTGGAGATAGCCATGGACTTCCAGGTCCATTCTGCAAGACCGATCGGCAATCTCCTTTGACCGCGCACCCATCATTGCGCGCAGCGCGGGGTCAAAGAGTTTCGTCATGACCTGCGCCAACTGAAAAACGTCACCGGGCTTGATGACAAACCCATTTACGCCGTCCTGCACAATCAATCCCGCCGATCCGCAAGCGCTCGTCGTCACAAGCGGCTTTCCGGCGAGTGCAGCCTCGACGAGAACCTTGGGAAAGCAATCTTTATGAGTGGGCAGCAGCACGGCATCGACTGCGCAGTAAATCTCGGCAAGGCTCTCCGGCGACACAGGTCCCGAAAAGCGCACCCGATGCTTAACGCCGCAGGACTGCGCCAGCCGCATGAAATGCTCAATCGTCGCGCCATCTTTGTTTGCCGGCTCCTCTGGCCCAACAAAAACACAGAGGAAAGATTGATCGCCGGGAATCAGCGCCGCCGCCTTGACGATGTCCGCGACCCCTTTAAAAGGATGCAGATTCCCGGCGTAGAGAAAGACCGTGCCGGCATCGAAGCCGAAACTGCGCCGCGCATCAACACTCGATTCGGCGCCGAGGAGGAGTTTCTTGAAGAGCGAGGCGCCGCCCTCGTATGGGGCTGAGATCAACCGGTCCGGCGCGCAGCCGTAAACTTCGGTAAGAACTTGAAACGAAGCGGGGCTCTGGTAGATATGGAAGCGGCACATGCGAAGCAACAATCGCTTCGACATTCGAACCCACCAGCGCCTTTTTCTCTCCCATTCAACCGGCAGAGTCTGATTGGTAGAGATTACGACCTTGCCGAAAAGACGGGCACAAAGCGCGCACCAAATTGCGCCCAGGCCGAGCAGTCCCTTCAGAATTACGATGTCGGATTCGCGCGCACAGGCCAGGCCCACTCGCCATTCAGGATTGGAAACAAGTCCCTCCGGAGTGCTGCCCTTGACGTTGACCCCCAGATGTTTTCCACGCGCAGTGGACGGGCGATATGCAACTCTCGATTGTTCCTGATCGCGATGCGCGTAAAGCGGGAAGGCCTTCACAGTGAACGGGGCCACCTGCGCGACTTCAAAGAGCGCGTCCTCTGTGTTGCGCTGCAAATCGTAGGTCAGAAATCCGACCTTGAGGCGGGATTCGGGCGCAATGCCCTTCGAAAGATTCCCGGAATTCTTCCCGGCGCCTGGCTCAATCATTCAATCGCCCGCGAAAGCGGCTCTCCAGAATGCAGGTTGCGCCCGCGAGGCTGGGGCAGTTACACAAGTGGCTTCCGTGCCCAGCAAAAAATTTGAGGCGAAAGGTTCGGAGCCGCTCTGAGCACGAAAAAACCCGCGCGCCGGAAAAGTTCAAATAGCGAGAGAGGGCGTGGATAACAAGCGACTGCGCCGCATTGGACGGGCTCGAGCGCGGCAGCTTTCGTACATTTCTCAAGCGATTGGATCGAATGATAGAAAACATGCTCCCAGGGAGCGAGGTCCACGGGCCTGTTCAGCGCGCGATGAATCCGAATCTTCCAGGGAATCGCTCCTCCGTTGGGAACCGAGATGAACAAGTGGCCCCCTGGTTGTAACGCGTCTGCAAGCTGCTGCAAAAAGGGAACAGGATTTCGAATGTGCTCAAAAACATCCCACAGAGTAATGAAATCGAATTTCACGACGGGGCGTTCGAGAAGTTCGAGATAGGCTTGAGCGGAGCTTGCGCATCGTGCTTCCGGGAACAGTGCCCGCGCATGCTCTGCTTGTGCTTTGGAAGCGTCGAAGCCGTACACCCGAAAGCCATTCGCGGAAGCAAACTTCAGGAATCCTCCCATACCACAACCGACATCAAGAATGGTCGGAGCCTTGTTGGTGGCGAAGCGCGCTGCATCAGTCAGCCACTGGTGAAACGCCGGGAGCTTATGCGTTCCCTGGCACCACAGCCGGCTTTCATCCAGCGCTGATGCCTCCAAGTCGACATAGTCCGGGGACAACGGCGCATAATGCTCGACGGTTTGAATGAGATTGCAGCTCGGACAACGAACCATATGATATGTGAGCTGCTCATGTTCTTCTGAGAACAGGTGCTCGACCTGAGATGAACCGCATAGCCTGCAGAGTGGCGCATCATCCATGAGTTTGCGAAGCTTCCATTGAGTCTTTGATGGGGATGTTCGTTTTGCTTTCCCGGTGATGAGCTAGAGATACTGCGGGTGTCTATCGGCTCGTTGCCGCCATGGCATCGGGTCAGGAACCGTGCAATGGTTTTCGCACAACGATCCGCATTCCGAGGGTCCCGACGTGAAGGATCTTCAAGAGCGCATCAAAGGGCAGGCAAACTATGCGCACAACCCCATCCAGAGCCCACTTCCAGTTCGATGAGTGCTTTGCTTCCTGAGTGGGGGCTGAAGTCACTGACTTGCTTCGTACACGCCGATTGACATAGGCGGTCCACAGAATGTCGTGCAAACTCGCGTCAATCTCGGTCTCGACATGTTCAAAGGAGTTACTCTCCAGAAATTGCTGAAGGCACTTTGGAGTCCATCGCGTCAGATGATGCGGCGGATAGTCGACGAAGATCCGGCCTGCAGGCTGCCATCTCCGTTCGTTCGGACAGGATAGAACCAGATAACCGCCGTCATTCAGGCGCCGGTACACCTCCTGAATCACCTGCTTCGGATTCGGAAGATGCTCGATCACTTCAAACATTGTGATCAGGTCGAACCCGGACCATTCCTTCGGCATGGAAAGGACATCGGTTTTCATGAGGAAACCGTCCAGGTTGAAGGCAGCGTTGCCGAGGCTGATTTCCTGATCATTGAAGTCGATGCCGTAAGCGACCCGTCCAGCATCGCGCGAGCAGGCTACAAATGCTCCCGCTCCACAGCCGATATCGAGCACCTTCGATCCCGGTTGTGTCAACGCCTCCATCCAGGCAATCCGCCGAGCATCAAGGTGCGCGCGCTCCCCTTGAGCGTCGCGCGCTGTCTTGTGCGAATAGACGATGTGTCCTTGATAGTACGACGGGTCAACAGCAGCCATCGGGTCAGCAAAAACCAGATCGCACTTAAAACACCGTCGAAGCGTGAACGCGCCATGGGAATCAATCACGCGATTGGTGTGCTGGCCGCATGATGGACAACCGGGAAGGTCGGCCATTTTCGAGGATTCCTCCAAAGACCTTCGCGCAGTCAAGTGTACAGAGCAATCGTCAAGTCAACTTTCAAGCTGCTTTTCATTTCGCCAGATTGCTACGTCCTCCAGCCACTGCCTCATTCTGCTGTAAATATCGTTTCCCGAGGCCACCACGCGCGCATATCCAGCCGCGGCAATCCGCTTTCTCTCATTTTCGTTACGCATGTAGAACTTAACCTTGTCGATGAATTCTTCGGGACCGTCAAAGAACTCGGCTTCTTTCCCTTCGCGATAAAGCTCCTGCATGGCAGGAGTTCGCTCCGAGAGAAGAAAGACGCCGCAGGCTGGAATCTCCCACGACCGATTGGTATATTGATCGCGATTCCATTTGCTGAAGAAGCAGGTGCCGATTTTGGCGGCGCACAGCGCCTTTCGGTAGTCAACTCCGCGCACGTTGGGAATCGGCCGCACCTTCTCGTAGACATCACTGGGAAGAGCGGAGTTCCATCCGGTTTCACCGCCAAAAATCCTACACCTGAATCCATCGCGCACAACCCTTGTCAAGCAATCGATGCGAAGGCCGGGCTCCATGTGTCCGGCGAAAACCACGTCGCCGCCAAAATCCGCCTTTTCCTGCTCGGTCAGAGAACACGGGTAATGAAGCCAGGGGATGTAGTACGTCTTGAGTACGCGCGCGCGCCTGACGCCGAAGGCAGAGGCCTCCGCGAGATTACACTCCCTGTTGACGTGATAGCCGTCGTATTTCGGCAATGCCTTCAGAAGAAGACGGTATTCCCGGAGATCCGATCTTCCGAATGGATCGTCGCAGTGCGAGCCTGAGGCAAACGCGATCTGTGCAACGCTTGCGATGGTTTCAGCGGTGTAGTGATGTCCCTGATAGAAATGAACGACATCCGGGCCCATCTGTCTTGCTCGCTCCACTACCACCCGGTTCACCTTGCGGATATGGTGGCCAAACAAGTAACGCTGCTCCATCCGGCCGGCCAGATTCGCCGGGATATAGGAGTGGGTATTGAAAAGTTCGACCTTTATCCCAAGGTCACGGAGAGCTTTCACCCATGCAAGCTCGTAAATCTCTCCAAAGGCCGAGCGGACAATCAGAACGGACTCGACTCTGCTCTGTCTGGTCGCCGCCATAGATCTTTCAAGAAAAAGCTCTGCTCAGGATGGACGAATGCCGCGTGCTCCGCCCATCACTGGAGTGGAACCTAGGATGCGCTTGCACGTGTCAATGAGCGTGTCGCAAGCGCGAAATCCGGCCAGCGAAAGGGCTGCGCGATAGATGCGAAAAGACAGGTATTTGCCCAAGCCCAGCTGGCACAAGGCCGCGGCGTAGCTTTGGAAAGAGGATCGGCTGCTTGTTCGTGCCTGAATGGCAAGGAGTGGGTAGGAATAGTGCGCGATATCGGAGCGAATCAACCGGCCCACCGATGAGCCGTGCGCCGATTCAAGGCTCGCGGTAATCGCGAAAAGACCGCGAACAAAATTCAACGAATGCTCGGGCGTTAGCTGCCGCGGAGCGAATCGCTCGCGCTCACTCGCGCTCGATCCGAAATAGTGAGGGCCGCCAGCACGCCGAATCGCGGTCATCTGCGACAGATAGTACCCCGGCATGGTCATGAGGATGTTACCGACCAAGTGCAGTTGGTAAAGCAAAGTCCCATCGAATTCGCTGGTTCTTATCTCTTGCGCCGCATCAGTACGGACTGCAAGACCGGAGATAAAGATTGACCTCCGAAAAAATGCTGCCACGGTTTCCGGTCCCGGCTTGAATACACGGTCGCCAGGGAAGTAGCGATGCACGTCAAGCACTTCTCCGGTGCTTTTTGAAACAGTTTGCCAGGCTCGCAAAATGACGCCCACTTCAGGGTTCGCCTCTGTCACTTTGGCTAGATGCTGCAATGCACCGGCGCACCACAGATCGTCATCGCCCATGAATACGCAGTAGCGGCCTGCCGCGTGATCGACAAGAAAGCGCATGTTGCCGTCATAGCCCAGATTCTCAGGAGTTTTCAAAAAGCGAATGTTCAGGTCGTCATGAGCTTGCGCGAACCGCTGAACCACCTCCGCTATCTCTTCACCCTTGAGCGAAGAATCCTCGCTGACAACAATTTCCCAATCTCCGGGCGGTTCCGACGCAATGCTCTCGAGCAGTTCAGAAAGCTCTTGAGGGCGATTGAACGCGGGGATACAAATGGAAAATCGCTTGGTCATTTCCTCTGTTCGCAGATTACCGATGGATGAGGCGCGGTCGAGCCAAACCTTTATGGCTTACACCCATCCGGATGGCTATGCGGGTAGGGCTTGCGCAGCGGTTTGCGGGGCGAGATTCGCAGGCCGGCTCAGAGTCAGCTCGATGGCACAAAAGACAAGAATCGGCAGACCCCTCGTGGCCAAGAGGTACACGCCGAGTGTTGCGGTCATGGGTATCGCCCAGAGGCACAACAGAGTGACGATATAGAAGCTTAGAAGCAAGGTTCCCATGTCGGCCGCGGAATGCGTCATCGAAATGCAATATTTCGCAATCCTTCCGATGAGAAAGAAGCCGCCAAATACACCGAGCGCGCCGAAGTTAAAGTACAATTCCGCGAGAGTCCCGGGCACGACGCCATTGATCGATGGATCTTGATAGATATACTGTCCCACCAGTGCAGTCATTGCCACCGGCTCCGGCACCTTCAGGGGAATGTGCAGCAGGGTCGCTGGGGCGTTAACGGTCATGGCCAGGCCCTGAAGCAGTGTTGATCCGAACGCATGGCCATATTGGTTCACCATGTCGAAGGCCAGACTGATCGTCGGGTATCTTCCCATTTGCCAGTCAAAAACGGCAGCTAGTTGATTGATCGCGAATTGGCTCGGCGTGGCTCCGCCTTGAACCAGATAGTCGAGGCCGTTCGGCATTGTGGCCGTTCGCGAGACGGTCTCGAACACAATGATTGCCACAATTCCAACGGCGATGACCAAAGCGAAAGAGCGGAAATGGCGAGGAGCGATCTTACTCACGACAAAAAAGAGCGGCAAAACCGCGAGCAGATTCTCGGCCCGGCTTCCCGTCCAAAATAAATTCAGAAACATGCAAGCGGAGCCGGCAACAAGCGCGGCAAGCGTAGCTCTGGGGTGATCTTTGCTGAATCGCGAAACCAGAAATGCAGTCAACAGGAAGATGATGCCCCAGGAAAGCCATGTGGACATGAACACATAGCGGGCTGTCCCCTCAGTCAGTAGCCTTGTACGGTCAATGGTCGCCACATCTTCAACCAGTTCACCAGAACTGGAAAAGAGCATGTATGTGCCGGCAACGCCAACAAGCGTGAATACAGCTCCAGTCAGGACGAGTAATGTCGAACGCACGCGGACCAAGTGCGGACGGTTCGGAAGGAATGGCCGGCGCGCAGGCGCCAGTCCCCACCAAAGCGCCAATTGCGCCAGGAAGACGAGCGCAAGCGATAGATACACATGATGGATTTGTGTATGGCGATCAAGGGCCGCGATCTCGTAAAAGCCTAATGAAATATAGTCCGCGCCGGTGAGGTGAACGAACGCCGACAGCGGGTAGATGAGCAGGAATGTGCCAAGCACGAGCATATATTCGTTGAGGAAGCTGCCGGTATTCACCGCCGCGCGAAGCAACATTGCGGCGGAAATGACAAGCAAGAACGCAGCGAGGATCCCGGCGCCCGGTACATCCACTCGCTCTCGCCGCACCAGCAGGGTTACGGCGATGAGCAAGACGACCGATAGAAGAATCCGGCGCCAGGGAATCGGCCGCGTCTTTTGCTCAGTCCTCAGCACGCGCTTTCTGCTACCTCATCGTTTTTGTTCTCCGCCAGCACTTTTTCTCTGAAAAGCTCGACCATCGCGAGCGTCATGGCGCGAGCAATGCTGGGGCGAAATCCCCACAGCGATGGAAGGCGGACACCCAGTCGCGTCGTGAGATAGAGCGCCAAACAGAGCATGTAAATCGCCTCTGCAACCAGGACGGCGCAACAGAAGCCGAAAGCTCCCCACCTCGGCACGAGGAATGCGCTCAGAAGGATCAGCGCTGTAAGGTTGATTGCGGCTCCAAGCGTGCCCGGAATGATAAAGCGCAGGCCGCGCAGATTATTTTCCAAGGTCCTCGCCATGGCCCTTAGCGACATCGCGAGCGCAAGAGGATATGCGGCCGGGATCGCGATGAGATATGCCTTACCGAAACCGAGGCGAATTACTGGACCAACAAGAGCGCAAGCGACAAGAAAACTTGCCCCGGCAACCACTTGCGCCATCTGGAATCGGCGCAGCGTAAGGGCCAGTGAGGCGCCGGCGTTTTCAGCGCTTGAAACTTCGACGAACCCGATTTGCGTGAAGGCTTCGGTGGTGATCGTAATCGGCATTGTGACCGCGAAGGCGATGGCAAAGTAGCCGATTTGCTCCAGCGTTGTCGTGCGGATGAGGATGGCTCGATCGGCATTGAGCAGAACAACGGCGGCCAGGCTTGGCGCCGCGAAGCGAATTCCCAATCTCAGGCACTGACGGTATGCGCCTTGCGGGAGCCGTCGATTCAGCCACCACGGCTTGATGTGAATAAGATGCAGGAGGCACTGAAGCAATTGGCTGCCGAGGGCTGACAGCATGGCGGCCAGCGGCGTGAGGGTCCCCGCGAGCCACAAGGCGAGAAGCGCGACTACGTAGCTCGCCTGACCGGCAAGCGTTACGGCGTTGACCCATGTGAAGCGCTTCAAGCCATAGGCCATGGCGTTAAAGTACGGCACAAGAATCATGAAGGCGCCGCACGCGCAGGAGATTTCGACCGGAATGGCCAACTGGCGATTGTCGCCGGTTAGCGTGAGAGGCGCGCAAAGCATGAAGAGCGGCACCGCCAACACGGCCTGAGCTACCGCGAGGCGGAAGCCGGTGGTCAAAATCTCTTCTGGATGCTCAGGGTTCTTCGAAATCAGTGCGGTGATAGCCTGCGGAGTTCCTAAGCTGAAAAAAGCGGCCATCAGCGTAGGAAAGTAGAGGAGAATCGCCAATTCGCCGCGTCCGCGGGGCATCAACAACCGCGAGACCATTAGGCCCGAAATCGCGCCAAGCCCGACGCGAAGGGCGTTGGCTCCCGAAGTCGAGACATAGGACCAAATCAGTTGTTTGCGATGTTGGGACGTTTTCCTGCTCCGCGATTCAAAGCGCTTCTGGAGTTCACGCAGACTCTTTGAGTTCGTGCTCCCGGTCTACCGTAATTGCGAAAAAACGCTGTCGCGCAGCGTTCACTCGCTGACGGGGACGGACTTGAATTCCGCAAGCAACTGCAAGAGGCGGGGATTGCCGGCGAGGATGTTGCGCCCCAAAATATAGAACCACGCTCCAAATAATCCTAAAGCCGTAAACACGAGCACAATAAGAGTCCTTCGCGGCGCGGATTTTGTATCGGGCGGAATGGCATCTTCGACCACCTGAATCACCGCGGCGTTGCGCGACTCATCCCACCTGGCGGCGTCATATTGTTTCAGAAGCAGGTCAAACAGCGCCTGGCGGTATTCGAGCTCATGTTCCGCGCGTAAATAATCCGCACCCGCGCCGGCAACATCTGCCAGATCCAACCCTCCGGATTCCGGTGAGCCGCTGCGCTCTTCAAGCTTCGCCGTCTGGTCCTGGAGCGACGCGAGCTGGCTCTCAATCAACTGCACCTCGGGATTCTGCTCGGTCGAGTAGGAACGCAGCGCCTGCAGTTGCACTTCCTTGTCTGCAACCTCAGCGTGCAGATCGGCGAGCGATGTAATCAGCGCTTTGGTCTGCGCGTCCAGTTGAATCAGTCCCTTTTGTTTCTGGATCTGCTGGAATGCAAGTTCGGCATTCACCAAGTCCGCTTTTGCATCCTTCAATCGCTGTTCGTAAAAGAGGCGTCTCTGCGACGCTTCCGTCACGGCGAGGTTCTTGGTCAGATTGCGAAGTTGCTCAGGGTAAGCATTGGCGATCGCGGCAGCCCGCGTTTTGTCTGTATCGGTAACAGAGATTGCGATCAGGGAGCTCTTTTCCGAGGTGACGACGGTGTGGTCAGCAAGCGCCTTTCGGGCGCCCGTCATGTCCTTGGCGTGATAAACGCCGGCGAGTCCGAATTCCGCGATGATCCCGTCCGCTACGGGCCGTGAGGCGAGCAGGCCCAGATAAAGTTCATTGGGATTCCGCAGGCTCAGGCCGCCGCCGGTTGCGACGGACAGTGGATTGGTAGCGGCGGAATTGATGGCCAATTGGCTCATGAGCAACGCCGCTGAGGGTTGCGTTTGCTGCGGCGTCATGATCCTGGTTGTCGCTGTGTAACTTACCGGAAGCAACAAACTCACAACGATTCCCAAGAGAAATGCAATTCCTGTTACCAGCAATACGAGACGCTTCCCGCGGGCCAACTGGGTGAGAGCGCCGAAGACGGACCATGCGGGCGCGGGCCTCCGGTCTGCGGACAAGACTTCTCCGTGCGTAGCGAACTCTTCCTGGACGATGGTTGAATCCTGTCTCATCATATTCGCCGATTTGCTAGTAAGCCGTACCTAAAACCGCGCCTGTCAGGGCGGTTTGGGACAGAATCTGCGTGAAGTAGGGCAGTTGTTGGATGAATGTGCTCGGACCCTTCAACTTCGGTGGAACAATGATTGCATCTCCGGGCAGCAACGTCGTCTTGTCAAAATCCGAACGCCAGAAATCGCCGCGTGTTTGCCGGCTGATCACGGTGCCATCAGCCCGGATCAGGAAGATGCGTTTGGTGTCGGCCTGGCGAGTGGGTCCACCCGCATCGTTCAAATACGCGAAGAGTTTTTTCCTCTGTTCATAGCGGAAGGCGTTTTCGTTGTAGACGGCGCCTGACACCTGCACTGTGTTCAACTCTGGCGGAATGTAAAACGTGTCGCCATCCTCCAGAGGAAACGCCGGTATGTCGTCGACGCTGCTCGCATTGGGCTTCATGGCCAGGACTACGCGTCCCGTGGGCTGAACGGCGGCAAGCTGCGCGATCAATGCCTGCTGAGAGCTCAATTGTGCCTGCTGCTCTGCTGGGTTGGATGTGCCGACCGTGGAAGTGGCGGCGTTTCGCGCCAGCAGGTCCCGCTGCATTTGGGCAGTCGACTGCCTGATTTCGATCTCTTCGGCGCGGCGGGTGGAGATGCGATTGAGCTGCGAGGCATAGAGATAAGAATGTGGAGTGAGCCCACCGGCGCGCTTCACTATTTCGCGCAGGGTTTCTCCGGGCCCGATGCGGTAGATGCCCGGCGCATTCACTTCGCCATCCACGCGGACGAAGGCCGCGTGCTTATCCACGGGAAGGGGAATGTCTTTTTCAGAGAAGATCGTGACGACGTCTCCCGGCTGCAGCACAACATTATCGGCGGACGCCGTGTCGTCGATGGCATTGGCCAGGTTAAATGCGATGAGCCGGGTACTCAAATCGTGCTGGTCGAGGCGCTCGATGGCCGCGTAGTCCCAGTTGATCTCTTCGCCGTTCCGAGCCGCAGCGAAATTAGCTTCGCTGCGCTGGATGGCTTCGTTTTGCGTATTGATCTCTGTCTGCTGACTGGGCGCTGGCTGTTGATTTCCTCCGTTTTGCTGGTTCACTCCCGTCTGCGGATTGACACCGTTCTGCGTATTGCCAGTGGGTTGAATATTGGGTCCAGTCTGGCCATTGGGCACAGTCTGGGCGCTTGATGTGCTCTGCTGGCTCATCCCCTGTTGTTGGTTGAATCCGTTTTGCGGATTGAAACCGTTTTGTTGGTTTACCCCGGACGGCGGGTTGGTCGGCGCCGGCACATTCGTCCCCGTCTGGGGATTGAATTGGTCCGGCGCAAGGCCGAATGGATGGGCGATTCTCTCCGGGACTAGAAAGTTCTGCTGATTCCAATAGTCGCGGGTCAGCAGGAACTGGCGGTTGGGAATGAGGTCTGAGACGCGCATTCCATCGTGCCAGGCATAGCGCCCCGGCTGTCCCACGTTGCCGCGGAGAGTTACGGCATTGTCAAAGCGGGGAGAAAGTGGATAGACGCGCAGGATATCTCCATCGCGGAGCGTGCGCTTGAGTCCGGAGTCATCGAGCGCGAACGACTCCGCCTGCCGGCCTTCGTGATTCTCAATCCGCTCCAGCAGAACCCGGTCCTGGTCGGCGAGGTTTGTTGCGCCGCCGGCATCGCTTAAAGCTGAAGCGACCGTTTCGTCACCTTTAATCTCGTAGATCCCCGGCTCGTTGACGCTGCCGATGATCGCCACCTGCTGCCCCGCGGGCGGAATATAAATCACATCCCCCGGCAGCAGTTGAACGTCATGAGACTTGTCGCCTCTGCGCAGCAAATCGTAAAGGTCAAACTCCGTGATCACCTGATCGTTGCGCCGCAACTGAATGTGACGCATGGAACCGGTAGCCGACGGCCCTCCGGAAGTAAAGAGCGCGTTCACCAGGGTGCTGAGCGAACTGATGGTATAGACGCCCGGCTGGCGTGCGCTGCCCAACACAAAGACCTGGATGGAGCGAAGCTGGCCAAGGGTTACGTTGAGGTCAAAGTCCTTGTAAAGCGTGGCGATGGCCGAATGCAAAAAGCCCTGCAGTTGTTCATAGCGCAGGCCGGCCACAGCCAGGGTCCCCACTGTCGGAACGAAAATTTGCCCGTTGCGATCGACGGTAACGCGCGTATCGAGGTCGATCTTTCCCCAGACATGGATCAGCAATTCATCGCCCGGCCCCAGCACATAATTCGTCGGCACCGGAATGCGGTCAAGCGGCGCGAAGGTTGTGGGAACCTCGTCGAACAGCTTTCTGCCGAATACCTGCAGAGGATGGCCGGCCTCGTCCTCAGCGAAAATCTGAAACTCCGTTCGCGTGGTTATCGGGCCAACGGCTTTGTACGGTGGCGGAGGGTTCGTTGCCGGACTGGGAGAAAGTGCGGAAGGAAGTGTATTCACGCCGGGCATCGCGCCTTGCGGATACGGCGTCGTTCCCGCGGTAGGAAGCGTGTTCGTGGTTGGAGGGCACACGGCCTCAAGGCCTTCTGGGACGGACCCGGTCCAGTTGGACATTCAACTGTCTGCGCGCCGGGAGCGGTGGGCGTCGTCTGTCCGGTGCAAAAGGCTCCGGGAACGAGAAGAAGAAGAAGAACTCTATGTTTCATCACGATCCAGTATTCTCAATTCGGGTCAGCGTTCCTGATTTTGTTCCTGTTCCGGCGATGGTCCGACTAAAGGTTGCGGTCTGCCTTGAACATCTCGATTTCGGCACTGAGCTTGTCGACCCTTTGTTCCAGTTCCCGCATCTGAGCGGAGTATCCGTTCCGCCCCGCATCGTTGCCGCTTTCCTGGATGGAGCCATTTAATAGCCCGCGCATCGCCTCGCGCGCCAGGTCCGACACGCTGCGCGCGCCTGTGGCGAGACAAATCCGCCGCAGAGTGGAAAACTCCTCCTCTGACATTCTTATGCTGACGATCCGTGACCTTGGTCTAAGGACTCTCATCGCGGGTTCATGAAAAGAATTGAAAGGATGGCTTGCCGGCGCTGCTTGCGGGGATGGATCGCTCCCGGATCATCGCCGGAGGTTCGAATCAACCGCGGAAGACAAGAAGGCAGGGATCAGACTCAAGCCAGGATCGGTGCCCGGACAAGCTTCGCTCCTGTCGGTCCCACGGGACAGGATGGACCGCTCTTCTTTGCCTGAAGAACAGGCGCGCAATCGAGGCAATTGCCTTGAAAGTTATGCACCTGGCAGCACGCCGCGGCCCGAAGTCGCCAAACTTGGTTCGTGAGCGAGACTACCTTAACACGCGTATCGGGGGGAAGCAAGGAAAACGTATGACAAATGAATACACATCTAAGTGATTGACTTCATGGTAGAGTATGACCGATTTTCGCCCATTGCGTATGTGACCAAAGGCACCTCCTTCAAGTTGGCAAAGACGGTCAATTCAAACCTTCCGGCAGTCTGGACTTGCGCGACCTTAAGTACATAGAAGCAAGCCATTGCATGAACAAGGCGCCGCAGCAATCCAGCAGAACATCCCAGAGAGACCCAGTCCTGTTGGGAAGGAAACTCTGGTGCCATTCATCCCAACCGGCAACCAGCGCCGTACTCGCAAGCGCCAATGCGGCTTGTGGGAGGAACTGAAGGCGCGGAAAAGTCATCCGCCACGCGCGCAGCCAAATGAGTCCAAGGCTTCCATACCCGAGAAAGTGACCCGACTTGCGAATGTAGTGGTGAATGACTTGCCAACGGGCGTCGCCGATTGCGCCAAAAAGCGCCTCAAACAGAACGCGCAGCGGATGGGATGTTCGATCGGCGCCAAAATACTTGGTGGATTCCACCGCAATCACGGCAATCCCAAACGCGACCGGCCACCATGCGCTCACCCAGAATCTGAGGCCGCGGAGGCTACTCGACATGATAGTTGGGTGCCTCACGCGTGATGATCACATCGTGAACGTGACTCTCGCGCAGGCCTGCGCCGGAGATGCGTACGAATTTTGCTTTCTCCTGCAACTCCGTGATCGTGCCGCATCCCAGATAGCCCATGCCGGAACGCAAACCGCCCACGAGCTGAAACACCATTGCCTCGAGCGGTCCCCGGTAGGGAACGCGTCCCTCGATACCCTCGGGAACGTACTTGGCCAGCCGGTTTTCGTTGGCGCGCTCGCGTTGCACCACGTCCGCAGGTCCGCTTTCCGCGACGCCGAAATCGGCTGAACCCTGGAAGTAACGCTCGCCTGAGCCCTGGCTCATGGCTGTCAGCGAGCCCATGCCGCGATAGCTTTTGAAGCTGCGCCCCTGGTAAAGGATTGTTTCGCCGGGACTCTCGTCCACTCCGGCAAAGAGGGAGCCGATCATGACCGAGCTGGCGCCGGCGGCAATGGCCTTGGTGATCTCGCCGGAGTACTTGATGCCTCCGTCGGCGATCACCGGAATGCCGTGCTTTTGCGCCGCGCGGTAGGCCTCGGCGATGGCCGTAATTTGCGGCATGCCGGCCCCGGTGACCATGCGCGTGGTGCAAATGGAGCCGGGCCCGATTCCCACCTTGATGGCGTCGGCACCGGCGTCGATCAACGCCATCGCGCCATCATACGTGGCCACATTCCCTGCCAGCACCGCAACATCGGGAAAGCGCTTCTTTACCTGTCGGACGGCCTCAAGGACACGTGACGAGTGGCCGTGCGCAGAGTCGATGGCCAGCGCGTCGGCGCGGTTGCGGACCAGTTCCGCCGCGCGCTCCAGAAAGTCGCCAGTTGCCCCGATCGCTCCGCCCACGCGCAAGCGGCCCTGATCGTCCTTGCTGGCGTTGGGATACTTTAACTTCTTCTGGATGTCCTTGACCGTGATCAGGCCCATTAGTTCGTACTTGTCGTTGACGACCAGCAGCTTTTCCACGCGATGTTTGTGCAGGATCAGCTCCGCCTCTTCGAGCGTCGTGCCCACGGGTACGGTGATCAGGTTCTCCCTGGTCATCACGTCGCCCACGGGAATATCAGTGCGCGTCTCAAAGCGCAGATCGCGATTGGTGAGGATACCCACCAGCCGTTTGCCCTGCGTGACCGGCACACCGCTGATGCGATAACGGCGCATGACTTCGAGCGCATCGGCAATCAATTTGTCAGGGCCGATGGTCACAGGGTCGACGATCATGCCGCTTTCCGACCGCTTCACCTTGTCGATCTCGCCGGCCTGGTCGGCAATGGAAAGATTGCGGTGCACGATGCCGATGCCGCCCTGCTGCGCCATGGCAATGGCCATGCGCGACTCCGTCACCGTGTCCATAGCCGAGGAGAGCAGCGGGGTGTTCAGCGTGATCGCGCGCGTCAGTTGCGTCTGCGTGCTCACCTGCACCGGCACAACCTCGCTGAAGGCCGGTACCAGCAGGACATCGTCGAAAGTGAGGGCTTCAGGAAGGTTTTCTGCCAGCATAAGGGTATGAGGCGCCCGAGGAGCAAGAGTTCTTCACTGGCGGGCGGTTCTCACTATTGTAGCGGAGGGTGCCCGGCGCGGATCGCCGCGCGTTTCCTCGGTGCCCCCACTTCAAATGATGCAATGCAGCGCCTTTTGGCCCCCCATCACCGCATCGGTCACAACATGGCGGTCGAAAGTGGCCAGCTGTCCTCGGTGCGCGCAGGCCAGGGCCAGTAGATAGCTGTCGGTGATCTGGGCTGAACTGAGCAGGCGGGCTGTGTCCACACGAGTGGGGTCGAATAACGAAACGTCGTCTGGCCAGAACTCGTGGCCGCCCAGGCCGCGCAAAACCGCAACCGTCTCCGCGACTACAGCGGGCGTGCCGGGTGAGTTTGGATAGCGGGCGCTGCCGACAATGCGCAGCACGCCGTTTTCCGTCAGCGGGCAGGTCGCCCAGGCGCGACGTCCCTTCTGTGCAAACCAATCGTGCGCACGGTCGTGCAAAACGTGCGTGGGATCGATCAGGGAGATCAAGACGTTCACGTCAAGCAGGAAACGAGTCACGGCAACTCTTCCTCAAGCTGCCGCACCAGCTCCGAAGTCACGCGCGGCGCTCCCGGACGAATCGGAAGCAGCAGCACTCCGTTGCGCTTGGCATGGCGTGCCGGTGCGGGACGCAGCGCATTGCGGGCCAGCGTGCTAATTACTTCACCCACGCTCTTTCCCTCGGTGTTGGCCATCTCTTTGGCCGCAGCCAGAACATCATCGTCGATGGCCAATGTGGTGCGCATGGAAGTCCTCGCATCAAACATCAATCATCATACATCAAAAATGTTGACGTTGTCTATACGGAGTTGGGCCTCGGAGTTGGGCCCTTCCAGGCCACTGGAGGTTGAAGTGAAGCCGATGCTAGGCCCCAGGGGGGAACCTATTGCGGCAAATCTCCTGCACATGATTCCGTGTCCGCGAGAACGAGGGTTATGCGCCTGGGAGTGGTGGCGGAGGCCCGCTCGCTATTTCTTCAGCGGCTTGCGCGCAAAGTAGTACAGCGAGTAAGCCAGCGCGGCGAAAGCCAGGACGCTGACATAGTTGTTGTCCAGAAAGGTATGCGGGAAGTTGAGGATGTCGCCTTTGCCAACCGTGGCTTCATAGGCTTTGAGGGCAACTCCGATCAGGCCCACAATGCCGCCTGCGGCGATCAGCCCGGAGGCAAACAGCGAGCCGGGCGAGATGTCGCTCTCAGCGTCTGCGTCCTCGCCGCGCCGCTTTGCGGCCTGGTCCACCATCCATCGCACTACGCCGCCAACAAAAATCGGCAAAGTGGTGCCGATGGGCAAATATGCGCCGACTGCAAACGGTAGCGAGCGAATACCCAGGAGCTCAACCGCAATCACCAGCGAAACGCCGATCAGAACGAGCCCCCAGGGAAGCTTGCGGCTCAGGATTCCATTGATGACCGTCGCCATCAGGCGCGCTTGCGGGGCTGGAGCGGCTGCGCTGCCGATTCCCTGAATCCAATGCACTTCAATTTGGCCGGTAGCCGGCGAGTAGAGATATTTGCCGTCCTGCAATTCGGCCGACCCGATTGCATTGAGCAGAACGTATTCGGATTTCGAGTGTGTGGTCGTGGTCTTCCCGTCGGGCGCGATTACGCGAATCTGGCCGGGCAGGTGCTGCGTGTCGGTTTGGATGGTGACGCCGGGGTGGGGTGCGCTCAGGTTCCAGGGTTGCGATGCGGCGTGGAACTCCTGCAGGCCGGTGTTCATCAGGTTGAGCGTGAATCCAATTACGATCGTGGACACGACGACGCCGATCATGAGCGCAATCTGCTGCAGGCGTGGCGTGGATCCGACGATGTAGCCGGTCTTAAGATCCTGCGACGTATCGCCGGAATTGGAAGCCGCGATGCAGACCACGCCTCCAATCATGATGGCGAGCGCGCCGAAAGCGGGTGCGGTCCAGCCCTGCATGAGAAAAACCGCCGCAGTCGCCATCAACGTCGCGATGGTCATCCCGGAAACGGGGCTGGCCGAGCTGCCGACGAGGCCGACAATGCGCGAGCTGACGGTGACGAACAGGAATCCAAAGACCACCACAAGCAGTGAGGCGGCGAGGTTTGCGGCCCAGCCTACAAATGCGCCGGGAACTGGTTTGAATTCGAGGAAGAGAAACATGCATATGACAATGAGGAGCGATCCGATGATCACAACGCTCATCGGGAGATCGTTTTCCGTGCGGATCGGTTTGGCGCGTCCTGCGGCTCCCGGGCGCATCGTCTTGAGTCCTGCGGTGAGGGCGCTGACGATCGTGGGGATGGTTTTGATGAGCGTGACCACACCGGCCGCGGCCACCGCGCCAGCGCCCATGGGCTTGATGTAGGTGGCCCAAAGATCCCAGGGGCCCATCTGGCCAATGGGAACAAGGCCGGGGTATATGGGATGGCTAAGGTCTTTGCCGAAAAAGTACATGAGCGGCATGATGACAAGCCAGGATAAGACGCCGCCGGCGAAGATAATGCCGGCGACGCGCGGACCGATGATGTAGCCCACGCCAAGATACTCCGATGTGGCGTTGGCATTGATCGACGATCCCTTGAGCACGTGTTGCGGGCCGAAGTCCGGCTGATATTCCGGCGCGTCCGGCCAGGCTCCGAAAAGGTTCTTGTTCTGAAACAGCGTGTAGATGCCACCAAGTCCCAGGCCGAGAAAGACGCGGCTGGCCAGTGAACCGCCTTTTTCGCCGGCGATCAGCACATCGGCGCACGCGGTGCCTTCGGGATAGGGCAGCGCGTCGTGTTCCTGCACAATCAGCTGGCGCCGTAGCGGAATCATGAACAGAACGCCAAGCCAGCCGCCGATCAAGGCCAGCATGAAGATGCGCGAGTATTCAAGATCGAAGCCGAGGAAGACGAGCGCAGGCAAGGTGAAGATGACACCCGACGCGATCGACTGTCCGGCGTTGCCGGTGGTCTGGACAATATTGTTCTCAAGAATGGAGGCACGCCCGAAGGCGCGAAGAATACTGATGGAAAGCACCGCGATGGGAATCGACGCGGCCACGGTGAGCCCGGCGCGCAAGCCTACATACACGGTTACGGCGCCGAAGATGAGCCCGAAGATGGAGCCTAGAAGCAGAGCGCGGAATGTGAACTCGGGCGGGTGCTGATCGGCGGGAACAAAAGGCTGAAATTCGGCCAAGGCGAGCCTCCGGCTGGTAGACTGCGAAGTTTCTGTGAAACCCCTTGAAGGGCGAGTTTAGCAGCGGGAGGGGCAGGCCGTCACAGGCAACGGTTTCACCGGTTCCCATGGGCCACGCGACAGTAAACATCCCACAAAAGTAACAAAAATCGGGTCTTTTGAGGGACAGATTCCTGTAGACAGTCGCATTTTCGATGGAAGAGAATCCTAGTTCATGGGGGTCCGCGTCCGCCTGGATGCAGACATATTTAAACGTAAATCGTAAGGAGATCAGCATGCTTTTCAAAATGGGAAAGATTGTGTTCCCGGTTGGCGTGGCCTTGTCGTTGGCCGCCTGTCTGTGCCAGGGCCAGACCGTATTGACGTCGCATGTCCGCCCGGCTACGCAGGATGGGACCGCGCGCTCGATTGGCCGCCTCCCCGCAAACCAGCCGATGAACCTGGTGATCACGTTGCCGCTGCGCAATCAGGATCAGCTGGATCAGCTGCTGAAGGATCTTTACGATCCCACCAGCCCGAGCTATCGGCAATTTCTGACCGTGCAACAGTTCACCGAGCAATTCGGGCCGACGCAGGCACAGTATGATGCGGTGATCAGCTTTGCCCGGCAAAATGGCCTCACCGTCACCGGAACCTCGCCGAATCGCGTGAACGTGCAAGTATCGGGTTCCGTGGCCAATGTGGAAAGCGCGTTCCATGTGAACATGGGCGTCTACCAGCACCCCACCGAGAATCGCACTTTTTATGCGCCGGATCGCGAGCCCACCACGAATCTGACATTTTCCCTGTGGCACGTATCCGGGCTCGATAACTTTTCTCTTCCGCATCCTGCGGGTCTCGACAAGCGGCCGGCGGGCTCCGAGGCCAAGTCCAACGCAACCACCGGCTCCGGGCCCTCCGCCTCGTTCCTGGGAAGCGACATGCGCGCCGCTTACTACGGCGGATCGCTCACGGGCAGCGGCCAGTCGCTTGGCCTGCTTGAGTATTACGGAACCGACCTCGCTGATCTGACCGCCTACTACAAGAATGCCGGCCAGACCAACAACGTTCCGATCACACTCCTCTCGACCGATGGAACCAGCACCAGACTGCGTGGACACCCGAGCCGGCGGCGACTGCGACGACACCGAGCAAACTCTGGATATGACGCAAGCTCTGGGCATGGCGCCTGGCCTATCGAGCCTGGTGATGTATGTGGGCTCGACGGATGCCGCCATCTTCAACGCCATGGCCACCGCCAGTCCGCTCAACGCGCAGTTGAGCTCGTCGTGGACCTGGAATCCGGCAGACCCAAGCACCGACGATCCCTATTTCAAGGAGTTCGCTGCGCAGGGTCAGAATCTGTTTCAAGCGGCCGGGGACAGCGGCAAATGGACGACATCCGGGACGGCTTCCGAGGTCTACCCGGCAGACGATGCATACGTGACCACGGTCGGTGGAACCGACCTCAACACCAGCTCCGCGGGCGGACCTTGGTCATCAGAGACCGGTTGGGCCGATAGCGGCGGCGGCATTTCGCCGCACAAGACTGCGATTCCATCCTGGCAGGCTGCCGCGGCCTCAACATGCGCAAGCTGCTCGCAAACCTATCGAAACGGCCCCGACGTTTCAGCCAACGCCAACTTCACCTTTTACGTTTGCGCCGACCAGACCACCTGCACGGCCAACGAATACGGGGGCACGAGCTTTGCAGCGCCCATGTGGGCGGGCTATCTGGCGCTCATCAACCAGCAGTCCGTGGCCAATGGCAACAAGACGCTGGGCTTCATCAATCCCTACCTCTATTCCATTGGCGCGGGTTCCAGCTACGGCTCAGATTTCCACGACATTACCAGCGGCAGCAATGGCTACTCGGCGACAACCGGCTACGATCTCGTGACCGGCTGGGGCAGCCCCAACGGCAGCGGCCTGATCAATGCGCTTGCCGGAACGGTGGCTGGACCGGGATTCAGCCTCAGCGCTTCACCCGGCTCCGTTTCCATCGTGCAGGGCGGCTCCGGCTCCTCAACGATCACCAGCACGGCGACCGGCGGATTCAACACTGCTGCCGCGCTGTCAGCCTCGGGTGAACCCTCGGGCGTGAGCGTCAGCTTCAGCCCGACGTCGATCGCTGGGACCGGCACTTCAACGATGTCGATTACGGTTGCTTCTTCAGTTGCGGCTGGCACCTATGCAATTACGGTGACCGGAACTGCCGGCTCAACGGTCGAATCCACTACCGTTTCGCTCACGGTCACTGCTCCGGCGACGCCAGCCTTTACCATCTCGGTTTCTCCCAGCTCCGGATCGTTGGATCAGGGGCAAAGCGGATATGCTACCGTGACGACCGCTGTCTCAGGCGGATTTAACTCGGCAATTTCGCTGAGCGCGACGGGCCTTCCTTCCGGCGTAACCGGCAGCTTCAGCCCCAACCCCATCGCAGCGCCGGGCTCCGGAACCACGCATTTCACCCTGACGGTTTCCAGATCTGCCAAGACCGGCACGTATCCCATTACGATCACCGGTACGGGCGGAGGCATTACGCATACCACCACCCTCACATTCGAGGTGCTCCGCTAGGAGGCCCTAGCGCTAGAATCTGTTTCAACATAGAAGGCCCGGGCTATCAAAGTCCGGGCCTTTTTCTGCGCGAGAAACGGCTCATGGGTTCCGGATCGTTCACACTTCGCACGGCAAGCCCCGCGCGGAGGTTCATTTCCGTCTTGGCGAATTCGGCCGGCTCGCGTAGGGTAGGTGCATCCGCAATTCAAGGAGAGCCCTGGCGCCATGACCGGACCTGCGCTCGATTCGGCGCCTCGGCGTCTGCTTTCACTCGACGTCCTGCGTGGCCTCACCATGGCCTTTATGATTATGGTGAACAACGCCGGAGGCGAAGGCGCGTGGACCGAGATGCGCCATGCCGACTGGAACGGGTTCACAGCCACGGATTCTCGTCTTTCCCACTTTTCTCTTCGTGGTCGGCGTGTCGACTGTCTTTTCCATCGAAGCGCGGCTCAGGCGCGGCGACTCGCGCAGAAAGCTGGCGTGGCATTCGCTTCGACGCGCGGGCGTCCTGTTCCTGCTGGGCATTTTGGTCAACGGCTTCCCGCATTATCATCTCGCCCACTGGCGCATTTACGGTGTGTTGCAGCGGATCGCGGTCTGCTACCTGGTCGTGAGCCTGCTTTACCTTTGGGATCGCCGCGTGTGGACGAAGGTGGTGCTGCTGTTTTGCATTCTCACCGGCTATTGGGTTCTGGTGCGCTGGATTCCAGTTCCGGGGGCTGGCGTGCCGGGCCGCGACATTCCATTCCTCGAGAAAGACCAGAACATCGTCGCATGGCTCGACCGGCAACTGATGCCGGGACACCTTTACGAAGACCCTCCAGCACACAATCTGCGCGACCCTGAAGGCCTGCTCAGCGATATTCCCGCTGTCGGAACCGCGCTCCTTGGTGTGCTTGCCGGGCTATGGCTCACCGGCAAGCGTGCGGTGAAAGCGAATCTGCGCGGCCTTGCGATTGGGGCTGCCGCCTGCCTCACTTCAGGCTATCTTTGGTCAATCTGGTTTCCTCTCAACAAGAAAATGTGGACCAGTTCGTATGTTCTCGTAGCCGCCGGATGGTCGCTGCTTTTGTTTGCGCTCGCCTATTGGGCTGTCGAGCAGCGTGGCTGGGGCAAGTCAGGCTGGAGCAAGCGGCTGCTATGGCCTTGGCTGGTCTTCGGCTCGAACGCCATCGTCGCGTACATCATCAGTGATCTTCTGGACGGCGCCATTGGCCTGCTGCCCTTCACTGCCGGCGGACACCGGTACGACGCACTCAGTTATTTGTACGATCACCTCTTCATGCTCATCGGCGATCCGGGCTGGAGAGCGTTGGCATACTCAGTTTTCTTTGCGACGGTCTGTTTCCTTCCAGTGTGGGAGCTGTATCGCAGGAAGATGTTTGTCAGGGTTTAGCCCGTTCGCACGGCTCAGTATTTCGATTTGAACGCGTACGTCAGTCCCATTGTGAATTGGAAAGAGTTGCGCTTGGTGGGAGGCAGCGACGCCGGCGGATCGTTCAAGAAGCTTTCTATCGTTCCCAGCGAAAAGCTGAGCCGCTTGTATGCGGGAAAACCGAATGTATTGGTCTCGTTGAATGAAAACGCCGCGGTGTTGTTGTACGCGGGTATGAACGAAACGCCCTGCGTATAGTTGAGCATCTTCATGCGCAGGGCATAGCCGGCAGAGAATGTCGAGCCCACGAGATTCTGATTTGTGCCTGCCGCGCCCTCAATGAACTGCTGCTTCTCATACTGCATGGTCGCCTTCAAATCCAGTTCCTGCCGGGGCGTCTTGACTGCCGTCCATCCAATGCCGCCTCCATAAATCTGTTGCAGGTCGAGATCCTGCCCGAAATTGTGGTCGAAGGCCGTCTGGCCAAGCGCAAAGAATCGCGGCGAGAGATACTCGTCGCGTTCCGCGTCCGCATGGTAGATGGCCGTCTTGGTGGTTACAGCAGCGACGACGGTCGGCGGAGGACCCGGATCGGTATATGCCGGTTGCGTGATTTTTCCAAACGACCCGCTGAAGCCCAGCGAAGTGCGGTTACGCGGATCCAGCCAGCCCACTGTAGGCACCACGCGCACCAGGCCGATCGCTCCCGATACCGTGTACTGATTCTGTGTCGCCGTCACCAGTGTCGCTCCCGCCGTCAGCGGACCGCTCCATCCAGCAAAGAGACTCGGCTCGCGATTGATTTCCTTGTCGAGCGTAGCGCCATCGATGATGTAGTGCGCGTCCTTGATGGGTATGGGCGCGGCCGGCGGAGCGTTTTCAGGTTGAACGGTGACCAATTGGTCCGCGACATCGATTATTCCCACCGGGAAATGAATGTGCCGCTGTTTCCCGCGCAGGGCAACTACCTGATTGAGGACGCCGAACTGCCCGGCCGCATGCAGCTCCTTGATCTTGTCCCAGGAAAGCGAAATGTCTCCGAGTGGGTCGCAATGAAAGGTCACCTTGCCTGCCGCAGCGCTCACAAACTTGCCATGCAACGTGTCCCCATTGCTCAAAACCAACACATCGGGCGCGGGGTTGGCTGCGGGCGCGGCGGACCTGGTTTGCGCTGCGCAAAGAGCCGTAGCGCTGACCGCGGCCGTCACCAGTGCGATGTGAATGCTGCGATGGAGCGAGAAAATCAATGAGCGAACGGGGAGGTTATTCATGGGATTGTCTGCTCTCCTGGCAGTTCGGCGGGCGGCGTAGCGCTGGCCGCCTCTGATCGCTTCATATTCTATTTGTTCACCGCACGCCGTGAATATGCCTGTTCGCGGCGGCATAGCTTTCTTCGGCGCCTTGGGACGATCGGTCGGGCGCCGCCTCTCCGCGGTTTGACGTAGACTGGTTCTCAGTTTCCGTCCCATTCTTGTGGAGCCTTTTATGTCCAAGACTGTTTCCTATGCCCAATGGTCTCTGGAGCCATATTGCATTGGTCTCAAGCTGCGCTCGTTGCGCACCGGCAAGCGGCTCACACTCTCCCGATTGGCTGCCGAAACGGGACTCTCCACCGCGCTGCTATCGAAGCTCGAAACCGACCGCATGATTCCGACTTTGCCAACTCTGGCTGCAATCGCCCGGGTCTACGGGGTCAGCATGAGCTACTTCTTCTCTGAGCCTGCGCGTCATGCGCTCTCCATCACACGCAAGGCGCACCTCGAGGGCGATGGGCGCGCGGCGGACTCGGTTAAGGTCACCCCGTTGAATGCCGAGGGCGAAGGATTCCGCCTCATGGCGCAGCTCGTCGAGTTTCCGCCAGGAGGCGCCAACATTGCCGTCAATGCCTTTCAGGAAACTGAAGCGGTCGTCTATGTGCTTGAAGGGCGCCTGCGTCTCGATGCCGGCGGGATGCGCGACACCCTGGAGACTGGCGACTGTGCCTGCATTGAAAGCGAAATGCCCTTGGCCTGGAGCGCGGCGGACAAGCATCGCTGCCGCGTACTGGCCGTCATGCCTCGCAGGGATACTCCGGGGAAGCCATCCGCTTGAAAACTCTTCTTTGTGTTGCGATCCAAAGTGGCTGACGCGCCATCTGCTCGGACGCAATCGCGCGCTCCGGTTTGCCGCCTTTGCATTCCCTCTGTAGCATAGTTTGGAACTCGAGGGTGCAAGGACAATGAGACTCAACTCCAGGCTGCTTCGCGCAACGCTCTCGGGAGCTTTGGCTGGCCTTCTTTTTGGATTTGATACGGTGGTGATCTCCGGCGCAATCGACGCGCTGGTTCATCTTTACGGCCTGAGCCCCCAGGAAAAAGGATTCACGGTAGCCATCGGGTTGGTTGGTACTGTGATCGGCGCGCTGGGCGCGGGCCAAGTTGGACAGAAGCTTGGCAGCCGCGAGACCCTGCGTATCACCGCGTTGCTTTATATCGCATCGGCACTAGGTGGCGGGCTTTCATGGAGCTGGATGTCGTTCATGACGTTTCGCTTCATTGGTGGGCTGGGCATCGGCGCATCATCGGTGCTGGGTCCGGTGTACATTGCGGAGCTTGCTCCGGCCAAATTGCGTGGCCGGCTCGTGGCCTCCTTCCAGTTGAACGTCGTGTTTGGAGTGATGGTGGCCTACATTTCCAACTACGTGATTCGCACCATGCACCTGGGCGCGGCAGAATGGCGATTTCAAGTTGGAATCGCCGTGGTGCCGGCCGTGGTCTTCCTGGCGCTGCTGTTCGGAATTCCGCGGAGCCCGCGCTGGTCGGTTTCAAAGGGCCGACTGGATGAAGCGTTGTCGGTGCTGAAATTGATGGGAGATCCGGATCCGGAGGCAGAGCTGGCCGATATTCAGGCTGCCCTGGCGCAGGAACAGGTGACGGCTCATGAGCGGGTATTCCAAAGGAAGTATCGCTATCCTTTGTTCCTCGCCATCACCATTGGAGCTTTCAACCAGCTTGCCGGCATCAACGCGATCCTGTACTACCTGAACAACATCTTCGCCGCAGCCGGTTTCAGCCAGATTTCGAGCGATCAGCAGGCGATCGCCATCGGCACAACCAACTTTTTCTTCACCATCGTCGGCATGTCGCTGATCGATAAACTGGGACGCAAGACGTTGCTGCTGATCGGTGCAGCGGGTTGCGCGAGCTGCCTTTCCGGCGTGGCGTGGGTGTTCGCAACCGAATCCCATCGCAGCGATTTGCTGTGGCTGCTGGTCGTTTTTATTGCGTTTTTCAGCGTATCGCAGGGCGCAGTGATCTGGGTTTATATCGGCGAAGTGTTTCCAACCGCCGTTCGTTCCAAAGGACAGGGCGTGGGCAGTGCCAGTCATTGGTTCAGTGACACGCTGATCGCGCTCGTGTTCCCGGTTGTGGTGACGATGATGAGCACAGCCACGCCGTTCGTGTTCTTCGCCGGTGCGACAGTGGTTCAGTTTATTGTGGTGGCGCTCTTCTACCCCGAAACCAAGGGCCAGACGCTAGAGGAACTGCAACGCAAGCTGATGAGAACGTAAAGTCTGAGCACAGTGGATGAAAAAGCGCGCCGGGTCACGGGCCTAATGCAACCCGGCGCAACCATTGCAAGGTGAAACATCGAGATCAAGCCGACTCAATGGCGTGAATGCTCTCGGCAATCTCGCGCTGGAGCACCTCCGCATCGGGATGAAATATCATTCGTTCCGCCGGCGGTAGGTCTGCAAACAGTTCCGGGAGCTTCGCTGATTCGCATCCGGAAAATGCGGCGAAGCCGGCTGCGGAAGCCATCGCGCAGCTCGCCTTTACCAGTTCTGCCACATGCCATGCACCATCCGAGCGCCTGATTGAATGGTGATCGGCAACGACGGCCTCAAAGCTTTTCGGCAGCTTCCAGTCGTCGATCAGTTGCCGCCCAACCTCGCAGTGATCCCATCCGAACAGTTCGCGCTCGGCTTCAAGCATGGATGCCGCCGTTCCATGATGCTTCTCGAGCAGGGCCGCATACCCCTTGGGCTGAATCACCGCCAGCGCCATGCGCCCAACGTCGTGCAGGATGCCCGCGGTGTACGCCGTGTCCTTGTCAATCGGTCCCGCATTCGCAATGCGCGAGGCGATGATGGCGCATGCCAGGTTGTGACGCCAAAGGTTACGCATCGCCGGGTAACTCATCGCCTTGCCGAGATAGGCTCGTACGCCCACGGTCACGCACATTCCCTGCAGCGTGTTTGCGCCGAGCACGGCTACCGCCTGCAGAATCGTTGTCGAAGGATAGCGGGGCGCGTAGAGCAGGGAATTGGAGACCGTCAGAACCTCGCTGGCGAACGCCGGGTCAGAGGAGATCAGATCGCACAGCTGGTGCAACTGCACATTCTCGTTGTTGGCCAGTTGCAGCACCCTCACGGCGACTTGAGGAAAGGGCGGAAGGCGGAGATACGCCCATGGCACTGGGGCCGAGGCTGCGTCTCGCTGGTCCAATACCGTCGCCTTCACTCGCACCGCCCCCAATTCCGGGATCTCCCCGCATGCCACGACGGAAGCAGGCTGTTTCGCCCGCGCTCTTCCGCGGCCTGCGCAGGTTCCCGTGAGTGTTTATTCGGCAGCCGACAGCTTTTTCAACAGGAGAAATCGCAGGTGCTGAGTCAAAGCGCTGCGCGCAAATCTACTTTGCGGTCCAGATTCTTCCGTCTGCGCTGACCCACACCTGACTTTGGTTATTCACAAGTTCGAAAACTGTGCTGGATTGGGACAGCGCGCCGGAAGCAGCGGGGTTTTCTTCGGTTTCGGGTGCGGGCGTCGCTCCATTGACGTCGGTTGCGTTCGCGTGCCTGCGCACCGCGACGGCGCGCCCGGTCCATTGCCGCTCAACCTTTTCCCATGTCCCTCCGGGATCCCTCGCAGAGAAACAACGCGCCTTTTTCGTCGACGGCGAGCATGCGATGATTCGCCGAAGCGATCGAAACTGCGGGTCTTCCGCTGGGCAGGTGAATACCATACGGACCCGTCGGTACATTTACCATGGAGCGCATTCCGTGCAGTTGGAGATAGCCCGCCTGAGGGGCGGGTTGCGTTTCGATTTGCTGAGCGGAGACATCAGCGACCTCTTTTTTCTCCGGAGCGCCGCCGGCCGCTTTGTCGCTTCCTGAACCGCCGTCGCTGCTCGACATCGGCGCCTTGGCGGCGAATTGGCGTCTGTCCTCGGCTGCCTCCTCAGCGTGTTTCATCCGCTCCTCGTCATATACAGCAGCTTCGGTGGGCGGGCTGCCTTCCGGCGCCGCTCCCGTTGGAGACAACGCTTCATCGGATCTTCTGTGACCTTCGAGCATAGAATCCTCTGCTGCGCCCCTGCGACCGGGGAGCAATCCATTCATTGATTCGGGCGGAGGAGCGGAAGACATTTCGTCAGGCTCTGCGACGGGAATACGCATTACCGCGGCGGTTCTCGCTGTCTTCTTTGTCGGAACACCACGCGGTGCCGCCGGTTGCTTGCTCTGTTCCGGCGCCTGCGGCGTGGGCGGCGGAGGAATCGCGGGTCTCTCGCTTGCTCGAAGCCGTTCGACCTTTGCTGTTTCCGCTCCCCGCTCTATATTCCGCTCGTGCACGTAGATGGCAATCGCAGCCGTCGCCACGACCGCTGCTGCCGGAGCCATTACAAGTCCCCAACTTCTCCACCACGCCCTGGGCCGTAAAACCCCGGGCCGCGCCGGCGCAGTTTCTATGCCTGCGGCGTCGCGCGCCAAAGCGACAATCTCGCGGCATCGGCCGCACACCGCAAGATGCCCGAGCACTTCCGAGCGCTCTTTCGCGTTGAGAGCCTGCTCGGCGAACGCGCTCAGCATTTCGGTGTCCGGGTGAATCTCGTGATGAGTCGTTGCACTCATGGCGCTGCCTGCTCTTTGAACGCATCGGTTTGCGAATTTTGCAGAAGTTTTTTCAAGTTGACATCCAAATCGCGCGGGTCGGCGCCCAAAGCCTCTCGTGCCGCGCGCCTGCTCAACCCGCCGTGCTCGAGAATCCTCACCACTTGCTTCCGCGTACTTTCGATCGCGCGCTTGAGCTTGCGGCTCACCGTGGCCTCGTGCACCGCCAGCACGCACGCAATCTGCAGCAGTGTCTGCCCGTCAAGATAATAAGCCGCCAGCAGGAAGCGATCTTCCGCATCCTGCTCCCGCAGAGCCTGCTCGATGGCACGCTCTAACTGCGAAAGCTCGGCGCGGGGCGTCTGCTGCGACCCAGCTGTCGCCGGTATATCGATCTCTTCGAGTGGCTGCTCGCGCCGGCTGCGGCGATGATGATCCACGTGCCGCTGGGCCAGCGTGGTACGCAGCCAGCCTATGAGTGAGCCCCGCCCGCGATACGAAAGCAGCGGGCAGCGCCGCTCGCCTTCGCGCACGTTCAAGCCATACAGCTCCGCGTAGAGCTGATCGGCCAGATCGCGTCCCAGCGTCTCGCTCCCGGTGATGGCGATGGCCGCGCGAATCAATGGTTTCTGGTGCAGCGAAATGAACTGCTCCCATGCACGATCGTTCCCGGCTGCGCAGGCGCGCGCAAGCACCAGGTCGTTCAGGCGCAGCCCGTGAAAGAACTCCACCTGCTGACGGGGAGTGGCCGCCACTTCAGGGTCCAGCCCGAAGTTTTGGGCGATCCCCGCCTCCGACATGTACCGGTCAAAGTCTTCGCGCTCCAGCCCCCAGGCCGCCGCATCGCTGGCGCGCCAGAGCTCATCGAGCAGCCGGCGGTGCATCGTTCCCCGCAGTTCGGGGAGCGCCGTCTCTGACCCGATGACCGCCTCGGGCACGCCGGCCACGGATTCCGCTGACGCCATTCTCACTGCCTCACGATGCGCTTAGTGACTTTGACGTTTTGGCCAACGCTTTGGCCTCCAAACGGACCGCCCGCCCCCAACCCGGCCCGCAAATAAGCTTTGCAAGTTTTCGCCAGTGGGGCGTTCTACCTTCGAAGGCCGGTGCGACAAAGCGCAGACCGGCGAAGGAGACTCATGAAAAATTGGGGCAGATTTGGGGTAGCGGCAGTGCTGTCGGCGGCGGTGGCCGCGTGGCTTTTAGGGAGCGGCGTGAAAGCCGCAGGCAGTCCGGAGCAGGGCGTAGGCAGTCTTTACCGCGTGCTCGCGCCCATCGAGAGCGGCAACCTTCTTTTGTTTCCTGTGGTGCGCGATGACGGAAAGGGTACGGGGGAAACGCCGTTCATCACTCTCGACGAGGGCCTGAAAAACGGCGAAGTGGAAGTGACAGAAGCTGGGCGCGCGCGCGGGCTGGTGCGACCCAGAGGAAACCAACCGGCTGAGGACCACTACGATCGGGGCGACGAGGTAAACACGCTGGTCCTCGTCAATCACTCCAAGCGCCCGCTGTTGCTGCTCGCCGGAGAAATTGTGACGGGTGGGAAGCAGGACCGCATCGTGGCCAAGGACCGCATTGTCCCCGCTGACGCCGATCCCATTGACCTCGGAGTCTTCTGCATTGAGCCGGGCCGCTGGACCGAGAGTTCGGCGACATTCGGAGCGGCCGGCAAGTCGGAAACCAAGGGCTTTATGGTCCAGCCCGAAGTACGCGAGAGAGCTATGGTCGACCAGGACCAGCAACAGGTGTGGAATTCTGTGCACGGCGCCATCTCGCAAATGGAAGTGGCGGCAGCGCCACCGGCCAGTTCCGGTGGTCCGGCACCCGAAGGTATGTATCACCGTACTCTCGGCACCAGCAGCTACGCCAAGGCCATGCAGGACGATGCTGTCAGCGAGAAGGTTGATGAGGCAGCCGCGCCCGTGATGAACGCCCGCGAGCAAGTGCTTGCCCGGTTGCGCGAGGAGCATGCGGTTGGCGTAGTGGTAGCCGTTCGCGGCGAGATCATCTGGGCTGACCTCTTCGCTAACACCGATCTGCTCTCCCGCTATTGGACCAAGTTGGTCCGCTCCTACGCGGCCGAGAGCCTGACGGAAGGTGAAGATCATCCCGCGTCCACCGTGGCCGATGCAAAGCATTTCCTCGATGCGCCGTCTCGCGGCACGGAGAACAGCGAAGGCGAAGTCGGAATCTATCGCTATCGCGAGCTCAAGAGCAGCGGCACGGAAACCTTTGTGCTCGAATCGCTGATTCCCGGAACCGGGTACGACGTACACCTGAGCAAGATGAAATTGCGTGGCGACGAAAGCCAGGTCGTCAAGCCGCGACCATCCGGACTGCCGATGTACCGCCCCGATATCCGTCGCCCAGGGGTCATTGATTAATTGGCGCGCTATGTAAGTTGCTTCCGCGCCCGCCCCGCCTCGACACATCGCGGGGGGCGCGGAGATTGCCATTGAATATGAGAACGCTATTTGCCGAGCGCAGGCTGCCTGCCTCGCGCCAAGCGCGGAGCAGCAATCAGCGTGAGTGCTACCAGGAAGATGGCCGCGGCGATGTAAGCCAGGTGGCCGTGGCGCAAATCTTCGGCGACCAGCTTGATTGCGACTAGAGCCATCGCCGCATAACCAAGCCGCGTCAATTCGACCCGTTTCCAGTGCGCCCCGGCAAATACCATGCCAAGCGCCGTCACGCACAGCGTCAGCGTGCGTATGAATGCCAGGTGATGCGCGCCAAGTTGGATGCGGATTGCGGCGAGTCCCGTGATCCCCGCGACCAGCAGCGCCGCCACGGCAGCGGCCGCCAGAGCGGCAAAGCCGAGATGAAGTGTTTGCCGCAGCCGTGACTCGCCGATCTGCGGCAGCGAGACAACATAGCAGAGAATTGCTGAAGCGACGACGAGCCAAACGACCGCGGACGGCGCGCCTTGCGGAGTCCCCACGAATGTGCTGAAAACGAAGCTCGGCAATCCTGATTCTGCAGCCCCAGCCAGCAGGAACATCATTCCATAAAACTGGAAGGCCACTCGGTTGGCTCGGCCGCCAGCGAATGTCGCCGCGATTGCCGCAGCGCCCAGCAGCAAGCCGATAGCCAGCGATGGCAGGCACAGAAAACTCCCGGCAAGAAGCAACATCGCGCCCCATGCGGCGAAGACCGCGGCGTTGCGCGGCTCCTTGGCGCGCGCAAAGACCGTGAACACGGCAGCATAAACTGCAGTCTGACAAGGCCAGGCAGAGTGCGCCGAGAATCAAGACGCTGCCTTGCGGCCCAAAGTCGGCGACGCTGACGGCAGCAAGTAGTAATGCGATCGTTGTCTGGATCGCTGCAAACGCAGAAATCTTGCGGCCTTTTGCCAGTGTCTGCCAGCCTACGCTTGCGGAGAACAGCAGAAAAATCGCTACGCCTGGCGCAAGCAGCTCGGTCCTCGCTAGTTGCGGATAATCCTCGCCCGCGGACTGCGGAGCAAAGTAGGCATAAATCAGGATCCAGATCGCCGCGTCGGCAGCCAACGCAACCAGCGCGCGCACTTCCGGCACGCTCTCCATCCACGGAGTGAACTCGCAGACTGCCGCGAGCACCAGCAGCGCACCCACAAACGGCAACAGTATGTGAGAGGCGATGCCCAGTGCCAACGCGAGGCCAGCCGCCGCGATGCAGGCGGTGCGCAGCACCGGCAACCGATCCCGTCCCAAGCCAATTGCCGCGAGCGCGAAGGCACAAAGCAAGCCGGCGGTGATCGAAGGGATGAGTACCTTGAAATCCAAGGTAAGCTCCCAGACCATCGGCGCGAGGATGAGGGCCGAAGTTCCCGCATAGATTGTGCTTGTGAATCGCGGTCCGCCGCGTACTCGCGCTGCCCACACAAGCCACGCGAAGGCGTAGACGATGCCGGCCGCAGCCACGGCCAGCCGGGGAAGGGGGCTGGACTCTTCAACCGCGCGCAGCACATACGCGCCCGCAACGCCCAGCATGGCTTTGCCGAATACGGGAAACATGTTTCCCGCGGGTACCTGGGACGCCGCCTCAGTGAGCGGAACAAACGCGGCTGATGGTTCAGGCGAGGGAACCGGCCAGCGTGTTTCCAGCGGGTGCTCCAGCGCGAGCACGCGACGCTCCAGGCCTTCCACGCGCTTCTGGAGCCGCTCGATTTCGTCGGGAAGATCGTGCATGGCTCCCCTGGTCCTTCTCAGATGGTGCTGAACTCAGTCGCCCGTCGCGGCCTCGTGCAGGCTCTTATCCGGCCACGGAGGCAGCAGCTTGACCAGTGCCCATAAAAAGAGCAGCGGCAGGATGGTCAATGCCACGGCTGCCAGCAGGCCCTCGCGGGTCACCAGTTCCATCTTGTAGGTCGTGTAGCCAAGAAAGCTCTTGGAAAAGAGCTGACCGCCGATCACGACGTTCCAGCGCATGGCAAAAATTCCCATCAGGGCCAGGCATCCCGCAATAACATAAATCCGCTTGCGCGCGACTTCAGGCAGCTTGACGATCTGGGTCAGGAAGAGCAGGATCAGCGGAGTGAGGGTGCCCAGGAAGATTTGAATCACGATGTGCGGAATATAGAGCCTGGTATGCACCATGAAATTCAGACTGCGAAACGATTCGTCGGCCTCGTAGACGCGGTGCACCAGGTCCAGCATTTCCAGGCTGAAGTCAATGATGAAGATGTAGAACATATACATCGCAATCGTGTCCACACAGTGCATATCAATCTTCTGTCCGCGCAGTTTCGTCGTCGCCATGTAGAGCAGCATGACGGCGGCGATGCCTGACACCATGGCGGAAAAGATGAACACTACGGGCATCAACGGCGACGACCACCAGGGATTGGCCTTGATGGAGCCGAATATAAATCCCACATAGCCATGCAGCAGGAACGCCGAGGGAATGCCGACCAGCGTCACAATCCAGCCGACTTTATCGTCGATATGCAGCGACCGAGCACTGATATTGCTGGAGCCGAGCGTCATGATCTTGTAAATCACGCGCATGAGGCCCTTCGACTGTTGCGACATCAGGACAATGTCGCGCCGGTAATCGAGCCAGATTTCGAAAACAAGGACCGCCATCAGATACCAGAGGTACACGTATCCGAACATCGCCATGGCCGAAGTGCTGTGCGGGGTAAAGTACATCTCCGGCGAGCGCTCGGGGTGGCCGAGATGAAGCTGCAGCGGCAATGGCGCGTCCAGCAGAAATGCCAGTGCCGTCAGCAGCGCCAGCCTGTACGTCGGCTTCACTGCTTCCACGCGAAACACGCGCTCCAATGAAGCCAGGATGAATGCGCCCGCCACCAGCCCCGTAATGAACGGGTAAAGCACGATCAGCACGCTCCAGTAAAGCGTCGCCTCGTTGGGATACATGTAACCTTCAACACCGCTCATAAATCAGCTCCTAGCTGCTCGCTTCTAGCTGGTCGTGCTGGTTCCAGCAGCTTTGCTTCCCGCGAAACTTACGGCTGGAAGCCAGTGCCTGAAGGCTGGAAGCAGTCTTTCACCGCACCGACCCATCCAACCCGTTATAAAAAGCCTTCGCTCCGGTGGCCATCTGCGGCTTCAACACCTGCACGTCGTGCGTCTTAAGAAACTCGTGAATCGGGTCATTCGGATTCTTCAGGTCGGCCAACTGCCGTGCACCAGTCGGGCACGCCTCGCAGCAAGCAGTCGTCAGCCCTTTGGTAATCCGGTGGTAGCAGAGCGTGCACTTGTCCGCGACCTTTTTCGTGGGGTGAATGTAGCGGCATCCGTAAGGGCAAGCCTGCACGCAGTACGCGCAACCCAGACAATACTTCTGGTCGATCAGCACCACACCGTCCGGGGCGACAAACGTCGCGCCCACCGGACAGACCTGGGTGCAGGGCGAATCGGCGCAGTGGTTGCACATTTTTGGAACGAAGAAGAACTTTCCCTCTTCGCCCGCAGCGACTGCCGGGAAACCCTCTTTGCCACCGTCGGGCGAGATGACCTCAGGATTCTCAAGATGGTAATCCGATCTGTGGTAGCGCTCGACCCATGTTCGGAAGAATCCATCGGGCACATCGTTTTCCGCCTGGCAGGCGCGCACGCAGTTACCGCAGCCGATGCACTTGGGAATATCGATCAGCATGCCCCACCAGTGCTCGCTCATCCGGTAGTTCGGCGAGTCTTCAGGCGAACCGGCAAGGACGTGTTTCCACGCCACCGCGGCTGCGGGCAAAAGGATCAGCAAATGACGCCGGCTGATGTTCATTTCGAACCTCCCTTGGCTGCGCTCGGGGTGGAATCGGAGCCAATAACCGGGCTGTGGGGGTTGTGGCAGGTTTCGCAGGGAACTCCGCCCGAGTGATCCACCGGATCAACCTGCGGGAAGCTCGTGGGCTTGGCAGCGCTCGCGGTATGGCATCGAGCGCAGAGCACCGCAGTGTCGGGCTTGACCGGAGTCACAGTCGCCGGATCGTCGGCATGCGTCGCCAATGGCCCGTGGCAGGCCTCGCAGTTCACATGGGCGTGCGCGCCTTTTGTCTTGGTGTCGGCGATATCCGTATGGCAGGTCTCGCACGTCTGGTGGCCTGCGAACTTCACCGGTCGCGCAGCAATCTCGCCGATCGCCGCTCCACGATAGTGCCCATACTCGCCGAAGGTCTTTGGCACCACATACGACCGCACTACGAGAAACACGAGAAACAGGAGAACGAAAAGCCCCGCAAACCGGAAAAGATGTCCTGAGTCCTTCAAACTGCTCATCAGGCGCCCTCGAGATGTGGCATGCGCCGGAAGCGGAATGTGATCCTTCCTGTGATTCAGGACACTTCCGACACCGACCAAGCTAGGCCGCCGAAGGAGCACTGTATGTGAGCCTGCTCACAATCCCATGTGACACGATGGACGACTTCAGGCTGCGGCGCCCCAGGCGATACCATGAATCTTTGGAGCGAAGAATGCCAAAGGTTCTGGACGGCGCGGCCATTGCGGCGGCCATCAAACAGGAAGTGGCCGAGGAGGTCCGCGCGCTGGCTGCTCATGGCATCAAGCCGGGCCTTGCGGCGGTGCTGGTGGGGCATGTGCCCGCATCGGAGATTTACGTCCGCAGCAAGGTTCAGGCGTGCGCCGAACTTGGGCTTGCCAGTGACCTGATCACCCCGCCCGACAGCGTCACAACAGAAGAGATGCTCGCGCTCGTTGCCCAGCTCAACGCGCGCGACGACGTGGACGGAATTCTGATCCAGTTGCCGCTCCCGGCGCAGGTAGACGCCAAGGCTCTGCTCGACGCCGTCGATCCCGCGAAGGATGTTGACGGTTTTCATCCGGTGAATGCAGGCCGTCTGCTTGCCGGCCGTCCGGCGCTTGCGCCCTGCACGCCCGCGGGTGTAATTGAGATTCTCCGGCGCAGCGACATTCCCATTGCGGGCCGGCACGCGGTCGTCGTGGGACGCAGCGACATTGTCGGCAAGCCTGCCGCCATGCTGCTGCTTCACCAGAACGCGACAGTGACTATTTGCCACTCGAAAACGCGCGACCTGCCGGCAATCACAAGGCAAGCCGAAATTCTTGTCGCCGCTATCGGCCGTCCGGGGTTCATTACACCGGAGATGGTGACTCCCTGCGCTACGCTCATCGATGTCGGCATCAACCGCCTCACCACGCGCGAGGAATTCAATCGCTTTTTCAAGGGCAACGAAAAGCGCGAAGCGGCATTTGCCAAGCGCGGATCGGTTGTCGTCGGCGACATCGATCCCAAGGCTTTTGAGCCTCGCCGGCGCCTATACGCCCGTGCCAGGAGGCGTGGGTCTGCTGACGATTGCCATGTTGATGGCTAACACCGTGCGCGCAGCCCGCATGCGGCGGGGGCTCTAGCCCATGCTCCGCGTTGGCTTGACCGGCGGACTGGGCAGCGGCAAAAGCACCGTCGCCGCGATGCTTCGCGAGCTCGGCGCGCAAGTTATCGAGGCCGATGCGCTGGGCCGCGAATTCATGGAGCCGGGGCACGAAGTCTACGACCAAATCGTTGCGCGCTTTGGACGCGAGATCGTGGACCCTGACGGCCAACTCAACCGCGGCCGCCTCGCCGATCTCGCCTTTCGCCATGGCCGCCTCCAGGAACTGAATGCGATCGTGCATCCGCCGGTGATTGAAGCGCAGCGGCGCTGGATGGACGAGGTGTTTGCCCGCGACCCGGCTGCCGTCGCCGTTCTTGAATCGGCGTTAATCTTTGAAGTCGTTCGCGACGCCCGCGCACGAGGCGAAACAGACGGGATTCTTGCCGATTGGAGACGCCGCATCGACCGCATCATCGTGGTCACCGCGCTTGACGATCTGAAAGTTGCACGATACGCCGCACGGGTGGCACCAAATCCAGCAAATCGGGGAGCCCCGGAGGCGGACGCGCGTAATCGGCTCTCGCACCAGGTTCCAGACGGCGAAAAGGCTGCGCAGGCCGATTATGTGATTGATAATTCGGGTGATATTGCGGCTCTTCGCGCACAGGTCGAAGCTCTGTGGCCGTGCCTTCAGACCGAGAGCAACAAATCCCGACAGAACTTGTCACTACAATAAGAAGTGGTTGCGGCCCGCCGCACGGAACCCCGCCTCATTGCATCCGTACTATCAAAAAGGAGGGTCTTTCAGGTCGATACCTTATGAAACTGACCCGGATTCTCATCATCGTATTGATTTTTTTGTGCGGTTTCTGGTTCATCACGACGCACGTCGAGCATGGGTTTTTTGGAACCCGCCCGACGTTCATCGGCGGCGGATCCAACTCGCCGCTCGACTCACCGAGGCTCACGCCGCGCCCGCCTACGATGCGGAAGAGCAGAACAATATCGCCATTTACAAACGAGTGTTGCCCTCGGTGGTGAACATTACCTCGACCGCGCTGGTCTTCGACTTCTTTTATGGGAACGTTCCGCAGCAGGGGCAGGGCTCGGGATTCATTCTCGACAAGTCCGGCCACATTCTCACCAACTTTCACGTCGTCGACGGCGCGAATCGCGGCATCGAGGTGATGCTCTACAACAAGCGCCGCTACCCGGCGCGCGTCGTTGGAGTCGACAAGGTGCACGACCTGGCGCTGCTCCAGATCGATGCGCCCGAGCTGCAGCCTGTTACGCTGGCCGACTCCTCGCAGCTCAACGTGGGGCAAAAGGTCTTTGCCATTGGCAATCCTTTCGGACTGAGCGGCACCATGACGCGCGGCATCATCAGCTCCATCCGGTCGATTCGCAACCAGGATGGAGCGCCGATTGAAGACGCTATCCAGACCGATGCAGCGATCAATCCCGGCAACTCCGGTGGGCCGCTGCTCAATTCGTCGGGCGAAGTGATAGGCATCAACACGATGATCGCGTCCAACGGAGCGGATCAGAGCTCCGGCATCGGCTTCGCGATTCCGATCAATACGGCTAAAGCGGTGCTCGCCGACCTCATCCGATACGGGCGGGTTAAGCGGCCCTCGCTGGGCATCGTGTCGTACCCGATTGGTCCCGATCTCGCTTCGCAGATGGGCCTGGCAGCGGAATCTGGCGTTCTTATTCAGCGCGTTCTGCCCGGCGGAGCGGCGGAGCGAGCGGGCTTGCGCGGCGGCAATGAGCAGGCCTACGTGGGCAACCAGCCGATCATGATCGGCGGCGATCTGATCGTGGCCATCGACGGCCAGCAGGTGACAGATCCCGAAGACATCAGCGCACTGATGGACAAGCACCAGGCCGGCGACACGATCAGCGTGACCATTGTTCGCGGCAAAAAGCAGATGACGTTGAAGCTGATTCTGGGAGAAGCGCGGGACACGAATATTTAGGCGGAAAATTGCAAGGTTAGACCCCATATTTTTTGCAGCCTTTTTCGGACTGGCTAAAGCCATGCCCTTGTTACAAGGCGTTTCGCGGGCCGCTCCAGTCGAGGAGCGGCTCGCATTGTGTGAGGTATCTGGCAGCCGAATCTCGCTCGCCAAAGACCGCTGTTTTCAGAAGCCGGCGTTCATTTCCTCCTGCGTTGCCTGCGCAACCTGCACGCGCGCCAGTGGAATTGGCTCGCCGAAGTGCGCGGCGACAATCTCCGCCGAGCGCGAGGCGTTTAGGTACGGCTCAACCACGGTCAGCTTGACGCCCGACGAAGCCGCCATCTGCGCCAACTGCGCCTTGGTTGAGATGGACTGCACCAGACTGAGAATGGCGACGACGATTGTGCCCACTCCCTGAATGGCGGCGAGCGCGTGCTGCTGGCTCTTCTGATCGACGATCCTGGCTGCCTGCAATAGAGCTGCATTCACCTGCTGCTGGAAGGTCACGATCTGGTTTTGCAATTTTCCGAGCGTGCTGCCCGAAGGATTTGCGAGGTAGGCCTTGGCCTGCGCCACGAGCAGATTGCTGGCCGCGTCGAAGCCGATGGTCGCGGCGGCGAAGATGGGCGCGTCGGCGGGGGCAAGAAGGGCCGCGGTCGAATCGACGGTGGCAACGGCGCTTTGCAGAGCCGGTGTCCAGTTGACGATGTTTTGCGCCACGCCGGCCACGGTGCAGCCCTGCAACCAGGGGAGCGGGATGAGCAGCGCGATGAACATCCACGCACCGAGCTTGGCTGTGACATTCGGCTGACTCGCTGACCCGCCGACTTGCTGACTTGCTGTATCGGGATCCTTTGCGACGAGGCCCAGCAGCGCAGTAGCCAGCGCGCTGGCCAGCGACACCACGGTGCCGGTTCCCACTTTGCCCAGCGAAACGCCCTGCTGCGACAACACACCGGCAACACTCGCGACCGCAATGAGCAGCCCCGCCGCCGACGTCTTCGGATGATTCCAGATGTTTCTTAAGTTCATGGTTCACACTCCTCCGTGCCGCAGCGTTTCACGCGGCGTGCGGGAATTCGATTGAAACCGTTGTTTTGCGTCTCGATTCCTTCTGCGCACGGCCGACGCGATTGCGATCAAGTCGCCCGTCGACCGTGCGCATAGCTTCGCGGCAGATCCCCATGGCCCGGGTCGTCTCCGTGGTTGCGGCCAAACGCCGGGTGAAGTTGCTGCTGCGCGCAGACGAAGACGGTCCCAAGCCCCGGCGCCCGTCCGCGAGCGCGGTTCTCCGGCAACGCCCCCGATCAGAATTCAGGGGCACGCATACTCGAAGAACCGCGCCAGGGAGGGCGAACACATTCGCCCGACTCGGTATCTCCGTCTTTTGTCTGGTTATGAATGGAGGATACGAAATTCGGAGTTAATAACCGGCAAACTTGGCAAAGCCTTAAATCAATGAAAAATAAGGAAGTTGCAACAAATTTTCCGGTTTGCCCTCTTGACAAGCGTTTGGAACGGGCGAAGCCGAGGCTGGTCGTTGCGCGGTTGTCGCCCTCGCGCCGTGGCGATTTCGGAGCGAGGCGAGCCCGCGGGGCGGAGGTCCGGCGTGAAGGGTAAAATGGGCGAAGAAATAAAACAAAGTCTGTGAAATGAGAAGGTTACCGGCGAACGCGCAGCTGGTGCAAAAGTGCGGATCGAGTGTTGATTCCAAAGGAGTTGTTTGACCGGAATGGTGCGCATTTGGCCTCATTTGCCGGTGTTCTTGGAGATACGTTTACTGATTCTAAAGGAGTTAATTGGCGAAAATTTGGCGAAGCGACGGGAAATTTTTTATTTGCATTTTTTCTGATTTTGCAGGAGCCCGCGGAACGAGGGACCAGGCGAGCAGCGGAGCGATCGTGACGAGCGTAGATCATGAGACAAGTATGCGCCGGAAGGCAGTAATTATCGGCAAACTTGGGCAAAACAGGGAACAGGGGGCAGAGATAAGGGAATGAAGGGTTTACGGGGGGACGCTGGGATTATTTTGAGCCATTGGGCTTGACACCGCGCCATTGGGGTCCCTGAGAGGGGCGGCTACGATGCGGCTTTCACGTAAAGCCGACCACGAACCTCGTATTCGCCGCTGACGACCCGGGCGATGGCTTCGGTATAGGCCAGGTGCTCTTCCTTCAGGATCCGCGCGGCGAGGGAATGGGCATCGTCGGTTTCAAGAACCGGGATGGCGCGCTGGACGACAATGGCGCCATGATCGAGCTCTTCATCGACAAAATGCACGGTGCAACCGGTCACTTTCACGCCGTAGTTGAAGGCCTGCTCCTGCGCGTCGAGGCCGGGGAAGGCCGGCAGTAGCGAGGGATGAATGTTGAGAATGCGATGGGGGAAGGCGGCGACAAATTGCGGCGACAGGAGCCGCATGTAGCCGGCGAGGCAAACCAGGTCGACGCGATTCTGGCGGAGGCAGGCGACGACGTCGGCGTCGTGCTCTTCGCGCTTGCGGCCGCGGGAGACGAGCACCTTTGTGTGCAGGCCCATTTCGCGCGCACGGGCCAATCCGGGAGCATCGGCGATGTTCGAGATGACGACGGCAATTTCCGCGCCGGGCAGGCGGCCGGCGCGAATGGACTCGGCGATGGCGAGAAAGTTGGAGCCGCGGCCGGAGAGGAGGATGCCGAGGCGGGCGGGAGAGATAGAAGGTCGAGAGATTTGCGAGTCAGTCAACGACATTCCTTGATGGTTGCGATTGAGGGTGCGCGCTCGGTTGAAAACTGCCGGTCCGGAGGCCGGCAGTACAGCCGGACTGGAGTCGGGCGCTACTTGGCGTTTACGTGTACTGTACCCGGCGCTCGCCCTTGACCACGCGGCCAATCACGTAGAACTTTTCTTCGGAGCGGTCGAGCAGGTTCTTGGCGCGCGCGAACTTCGAGGCCGGGACGGCCGCAATGAGCCCGATGCCCATGTTGAAAGTCCGCATCATCTCTTCCTGCGGAATGTTGCCCAGCTCGCGCAGGTGTTCGAAGATAGGCAGCACCGGCCAGGAGCCGATCTCGACCTGAGCGGTGACGCCCTTGGGCAGGATGCGGGGAAGATTCTCGGTGATGCCGCCACCGGTAATGTGCGCCATGCCGGTGGTCAATCCGCCGGTGACGAGTTTCTGGATGACGTGCAGATAGCTGCGGTGCGTGCGCAGGAGCGATGCGCCGGCTTTTTCTTTGATGGCCGTCACGTATTGCGTGGCCTTGTAGCCGGCCACTTCAAAGAGGAGCTTGCGCGCCAGCGAATAGCCGTTGGTGTGGAGGCCGGTGGACGGCAGGCCTATGAGCACGTCACCGGCTTTGATGCCCGCGCCTGTCAGCATTTTGTCGCGGTCGACCGCGCCGACAATGAAGCCGGCCAGATCGTACTCGCCGTCGGCGTAGAAGCCGGGCATCTGCGCAGTCTCGCCGCCGATCAGCACGCACCCGTTGGCTTTGCATGCATCGGCAAGGCCGCTGACCACGCTCTCGACCACATCTTCGTCGAGCTTGCCGGTGGCGAGGTAGTCGAGAAAGAAGAGGGGGGTGGCGCCCTGCACGGCGATGTCGTTGACGCAGTGGTTCACCAGGTCCACACCCACGGTCTGGTGCAGGCCCAGTTGAAAAGCCACCTTGAGCTTGGTCCCGACGCCGTCTGCCGAGCTGACGAGGATAGGGTTCTTCCATCGCTGCATGTCGAGCCGGTAAAGAGCGCCGAAGCTGCCAATGCCGCCTAAGACATTGCGATTAAAGGTCTTTTGGGCCAGGTACTTGATGCGCTCCTTGGCGTGGTCGCCGCCGCGCAGGTCGACCCCGGCATCGGCGTAGGTCACGATTTTCGGTGCGGTTTCTTGTGCCACGGTCCTGGCTTTCTTATCAGACTGATTGGTTCGGCGCGGATGAGCCGGAAAAAGGAATTCTAGCAGCAATCAACGGGGCCATTTCCCACAAATCGTGTGGTTGGGTGAGGGGTGCGGGCGAGGACGCCCGCACGACAGCCGGCGAGTCACCCCAACGACGAAGACCTGTCGTTGGGGACCCCGGCGGGGACGCCGGCGTTACAAAAAGGGGCGGTTTTCAGAGAAAAATGGAAAGTCGGCTCGACATTATGCACTTGACAAACCCACGGGTTAAGAGTACTATTTTGTTATGGAAAACGGTGAAATCAACTTAGTTGCACTGGCTCAGCACTTTAGCAATGAGGATGCAGCGCGGGAATATGTTGAAAAACTGCGCTGGCCGGATGGCCCAATCTGTCCACATTGCGGTGTGGTCGATAACGCTTATCCTCTCAAGCCGAAGGCGTCCAAGAAGGACACGCACGTTCGCAATGGCGTCTGGAAGTGCGGAGGGTGTCGTGAGCAGTTCACCGTGACCGTGGGCACGATCTTTGAGGACAGCCACATTCCCTTGAGCAAGTGGTTGCTCGCCTATTATCTTCTCTGCTCTAGCAAGAAGGGGATGAGCGCGCATCAGCTTCATCGGAATCTGAAAGTGACGTACAGGAGTGCATGGTTCATGGCTCATCGGATTCGCTACACGATGACCCAGGAACCGTTGTCATCGAAGCTCGGCGGCATTATCGAAATCGATGAAACGTGGATCGGCGGCAAGCTCCGCAAGGGTCGCACGAAGGAAGATGCAAAGGAAAATCGCCGCAACAAGACGGCGAATAAAGCTTCAGTCGTTGCGGTGCTACAGCGCGGGATCCGGGTCCAATCGATGCACGTCCCGCGTGTGACCGCTGAGAATTTGAAGCCGATAGTGGATCAGATGATCGCTGACGACGCACACGTGATGACTGACAGCGCCACAACGCTTGTAGGCGTCTTGAAGCCCCGCAAGCACGATCAGGTGAACCACTACGCCAAGGAATACGCCCGGCAAGAAAACGGCGTCTGCATCACAACGAACGGCGTCGAAGGGTTCTTTGGCTTATTGAAGCGCGGCATCAATGGGGTGTACCATCATGTCGGCCAGCAGCATCTACATCGCTATCTGGCAGAGTTCGATTACAGGTACAACTCGCGGAAGGAAACAGACTCTATGAGGACCGTGCACGCACTGAAAAGCACAACCGGAAAGCGGCTGATGCTGCGGGACTCAAGGGAGCGCGCGGCGTGAGGAAGGGACCGCATCAGACGAATTGGCCAGCGGAAAAGAAAATGCTCCCGGCCATTCCTCTGCCCTTCAATGAGGTAATCGGGGATGTTCTCAAGATGAAGGCATTGGAGCGGGAACCACGAAAACCGCGCAAGAAGAGGGCTTTACGATCTAGTGAACCGCATCCCGCAAAGTAGGGATGCACAGACCAGAGGAAATGCAATAATCTGGTCAGTCTGTGCCTGATGACGGCACCCCGTTCGCAAGCGAACAGAGTACCGCCATGAGGCCTACACAAAGGAAGCGTGGCACACGTCTCGCCTCCTTTCTCTTGGCATCACTCGGCTACCGACCAAAGTAACGAGAGTGATTCCCAAGACCCTAGGACTCCGGGGAGTGGGATTGGACATCCACCCCCCAGAGCCCCCTGCCAGCCCTGTGGTCTTGGACACCACCGGGCCGGTTCAAAACAACCTAATGCGAAATCCTTTCGTAGTAGTTGGGCTGGCCACCTTGGCCTTTTTCTACGACCTTAAACTCGGGATTTTTCCCTCTGGTCAACTTGGAAATTGCATCCCTTGCGGACCCTCGGGGTCTCTTGGCGGTGAAGCGGAATCCGTCTCGTTGTAGCAACTCAAAGACATCATCAGCCGTGAAACGCGCGGGAAGAGAGAGCCGCCGAACCGCATCTTGGATGCCGTTTCCGTTCTTGAAACCGGGTGGGGCGACAAAGGTCTCCCTAGGTTTTTCAAGGTGTTTGCCATTTTGCAGAGCCGCAGCGAAGGAGGCTAGATCGGGGTCGCGCAATAGCTCTAAGAGCTTGGCGATCTTCTCGGACCTCCGCCTGTCGATCTGCTCGATCAACTTGGAGAATTCGTCTTGCATTTCAGGATACCTCTACGCCACTGTACGACCGTTGACCCAAAAGGTCAATTTGCGGTCGTAGAGCTGTCCGATCATGGTCGCACAGCCTTGGCACAGTAGCGTTGTGGATAACCGGTACGGTCGTTTACCACCATGAGTCAGGCCCCAAAACGGGAAAAATCTAATCGTTTGGGTTTGTCAAAGACATAATGTCGAGTCGGCTTGACACGAAAATCGTTCCGGGCTAATCTGGTTTGGAAAGTCAGCTTTACATCGGGCGGGAACGCCGGAAAACGTGGCACAAACCATCACAAATCGCGTCAAGGAGCTGCGCATTGCGCACGGCTGGACCCAGGAGGAACTTGCGCAGGTCGCGGGCGTTTCGCGGCAGAGCATTAACTCCATTGAGCGGAACCGCTATGTGCCCTCGCTTGAGCTGGCTCTTACGTTCGCCCGGATTTTCTCGTGCCCGACCGATCAAATTTTTCAGCTGGAGATCCAATCATGACCCATCCGATCCTCAAGCGCATTTTCATGCTCGACCAGATTACCGACGAGCGGGACCGCGAGCATCAACGACGGTCGACGAGCGCGGCGGCGATTGTCGGTGTCCTGATCGCCTTCGTGATGCTCGAGTATCACCTGCTGGTGGAACACCGCGTGCCGTGGGACCTGATTGCCGTGATCTATGGGATGGGGCTGACAAAGGTCGCACTGATGCGGTGGTATCGCTACAAAAACTAGATTTCCCGGAGACGGCTGGAATGCGGCCGGAAAGGAATTCAAATGATCGAGATTGACGGTTGCAGCGTGAAGAAATCGACGCCCGTTCTGATCGCGCTGCTGGTGATTGCACAAGTGGACCTGGCGAGCGCCTTCGGATGGCCGCAGCCAGTTTTGTCACTGCTGCATCTGACCTCGGCGAATAACGATTTGTGCAGCGGCGTTTGCGCGGGACTGGGAGCGTCGATTGACGTTCTGGTGATCTACCAATTCGCACGCATGTGGGCCAAACGCGCGCTGCAGGCCGGCCGTGACTCGCAGCGCGGCTGAAACGGCTTTTCGCGCGAAGTTGACTGAACACTTCACTTCAAAAAAAGGAGATTCTCAGATGCATTCAATTATCAGCCGCCTCGACCAGAAACACCGCCGACTCTTTCGGATCGCCAACGTGGCGCTGCTGCTCGGCCTGGTGCCGTGGGTTTTCCGCGAGTCCATCACGGTCAACCACGATTGGCTCGAGGCCTGGTGCGGGTTTTTCATGGGACTTTCCGTCACCGTCAACCTGGTTTGCCTGCGCGCGGCGCGCCGCTGCCCGCGAACGGAAGCCTGAACGGATTCTTTGCCCCGTGCTTCGCGCGCGGATTGGATTCAACGGTCGCAACTGATTCCGGTTCAAGAAGCCGGGAAATAAAAATCTGGAGTCAAGAAAATGATTCTCCGCTCTCTCAAAAACAATCCCGAAAGAATAATCCCTGCCGCAATGGCGTTGATAGTTGCGGGCTTGTCGATCGTCATGATCGGCGTTAACTGGCCGCGGTTGTCGCCATCGATCCCGCATCCGGGCACGGATTGGAACGACTTTTTTCGGGGCGCGATGTTCGGCTTTGGCCTTGTTCTTGAAATCGCCGGGGTTGCTATTGCCGCCAAGGCTGCCGCACTCAAGAAACGCAACTCGGCGTAAAGGCCGGCTGGCGGTGAATTCAGGTTCTTCGCATCGCGCGTATGGGACGAAGAATCGGGCGTTTCCGCTGGCATCCCCACGGCCCTCTATACTGAAGCCACTATGAGTGCCGAGATCGGGAGCGCCGAAATTCGCGTTACGCAACACGCTCGCTCAAAGGCACTGCAAGAGCGGGCCGAGAAGTTCTTTCCGGGCGGCGTGAACTCGCCGGTGCGGGCATTTCGCGCAGTCGGCGGATCACCGCCGTTCATCGATCGCGCCGAGGGCGCGTATCTTTACGATGCCGATGGCAATCGGTATATCGATTATTTCGGATCGTGGGGACCGATGATCCTGGGCCACGCGTTTCCGCCGGTGGTCGAGGCCATCGAGCGCGCGGCGCGCAACTCGGCCAGCTTCGGCGCATCCACTGCCGCCGAGGCCGATCTCGCGGAGCGCATCGCGGCCTGCTATCCAGCGATTGAAAAGATGCGCTTCGTCAGCTCCGGAACTGAAGCGACGATGTCGGCCATTCGCGTGGCACGCGCTGCGACCGGACGCGACGGCCTCATCAAATTCGAAGGTTGCTATCACGGCCACGCCGACGGGCTCCTGGTAAAAGCCGGCTCTGGCGTTGCGACGTTTGGCATTCCAGGGTCGGCGGGTGTTCCCGAGGGAGTGGCAGGCTTAACGGTCGCTTTGCCGTATAACGACCTCGACGCCGTTGAGGCGGCCTTTGCCGCGCACCCTGACTCGATTGCGGCTGTGATCGTTGAGCCGATTGTGGGCAATGCGGGCTGCATCGTGCCTGGGCCGAGCTATCTTGCGGGCCTGCGCAAGTTGACCGCGGATCACGGCGCGCTGCTCATCGTGGATGAAGTGATGACCGGCTTTCGCGTCGCCCCGGGCGGCGCCTGCCAGCTCTACTCGCTCGATCCCGATCTCGTGACTTTGGGAAAGATTGTTGGCGGAGGGCTTCCGGTTGGCGTCTTCGGCGGAAAACGCCGGTTCATGGATCTCCTGGCGCCTCTGGGGCCGGTTTATCAGGCGGGAACACTCAGCGGCAATCCACTTGCCATGGCCGCGGGGATTGCCACGGTTGGTTATTTGCAGGAGCATGCGGGCGAGGTTTACACGCGACTTGAAGCCACGACTCAAGCCGTCGCCGAAGGCGTTGCGCGGGAGGCCGCGCATGCCGGAATCCCGCTCACAATGAATCGTGTGGGCTCCATGTGGACATGGTTTTTCAATCCGGGTCCGGTCGAGAATTACGAGCAGGCAGCGAGATCGGATACGGCGGCGTTTGGGCGTTTCCACCGTGCCATGCTCGATCGCGGCATCTGGCTTCCGCCCTCGCAATTTGAAGCGGCATTCGTATCCACCGCGCACGGCGAGGGCGAAGTGAAAGCTACCGTCGCCGCTGCGCGCGAGGCGTTCGCATCGCTCGGCCCGCGCTGAATTACGCGCTCAGGTCCACGCATCCAACTTCACAAACTGATGGTTGGCTTTGTAGAACTCGATGAGTTTTTCCGCGGCAACCACCGACGCCAGGCGATTTGCCGCAGGATCGTCGTGACCGCCATCGTGCAGCACGATGTTTGCCGCTCGGCCTTTCTGGCGCTGGCGCTCGATCTTGTCGGTCAGCCGGAGCGCGATCCGCTGGGGCGAGGGATCGCTCCAATCCGAAGTCATGGCATTCCACAGCACCACATTCAGGTCCATCTCGCGTGCAATCTGAAACACTACCGGTTTGCGCGCGCCGTAGGGCGGGCGGAAGAACTTAACTGCCGCGCCGGTGATCTGCTCGATCATGTCCTTCGTGCGGCTTAATTGTTCTCGAATGACTTCAGGAGTGCTACGCGCCAAGTTGGGATGGTCCCAGGAGTGATTTCCGATGAGGTGTCCGGCCAAGGCCGTCCGCCTTACCAGCTCCGGCTGGACTCGGGCGCGACCGCCGAGGACGAAGAACGTTGCCTGGATATTGTGAGCGGCCAGAATGTCGAGCAGCTTCGGCGTCCATGTCGCATTCGGCCCGTCATCAAAGGTCAACGCGAGCTCGCCGGGGCGCGGCGGCGCGGTAAGCGCCGTACCGAAAAGCCGCGAGCCCGGCCACATGGAAGCATAGGCATACACGCCCGCCGCAGCGCCTGCGCATGTAGCTACGCCGAGTCCCGTATAAATCCCTGTCGCAATGGGCGTGATCACTCTGCCAGCCAGTATGGGCGCGCGAGGCCAAAGGCGGCAACTCCCCAAAGTAAACGGAAAACTCCCCAAAGGTAACTGGTGAGCCTAAGCCCTTCAAAGCGCTCGTGTGCGCATGGCTTTGTCGGCCCGCTGTTTCGCCTGCGCCGCGCCGGCTTCGATCCGCTGCCTGGCGCGCTTTTCGCTGGAGCGCCGCTCCTGCCGCCAGGTGGTCATCGACGTTATGCCGTAGTTCCACACCGAGCTGAACAGCAGGCCCGTGACAGCCGCCAGCACCCACGGAACTCCGCGGCGGAATGCCTCGCTGGCGATGGCCACGTTTGCCGCTACTCCCAGTCCGCAGGCGAGGCAGAAGGTGATCAGGCCTCTCCAGAACCTCCAACCCTTAAGCCGCCGGTCGCGGTAGGTCACGGAGTTGTTCAAAACGAAATTCAGAATCATCACAATGAATGTCGTCACCGCCTGGCCTGTAGCGAAGCTCAACCCGGCAATCCTGAGCAGCGCGCTCAAAATCAGCAGGTGGACACCGACCCCCAGCGCACCGACCATGGCGAAGAGAACAAAGCGCACATTGACCACGCCGCCGAGATGCTTGTCCACGAGCAGCTCGAAGTACTCGAGGCCGACCAGCAGATCAAGCTTGCTCTCGCCATGCTCGCGCAGCCTGAAGCGATAAGGCACCTCGGCGATGCGCAAGCCGGGGCCGGCCGAAAGCACAATATCAAGAAGGATCTTGAAGCCGATTCCGGACAATCGGTGGGCGAATTGCTCGAAGGTGGCTACGCGCACCATGAAAAAGCCGCTCATGGGATCGCTCAGCTTATGCTCGGCGCCCATCAGGCTCAACCGCCGGCCCAGCTGGCTCAGCTTTACGCGCGACTTTGTAAACTCGCCCATGCTGCCGCCAGCAATGTTGCGCGAGCCCACCACGAGGTCGAGGTTTTCTTCGCGCATGCGGCGCAACATTTCGGGCAGGATGCTTTCGTCGTGCTGCATGTCCGCATCCATCACGGCGACGACGGGCGCAGCAGCGCCGAGTATCCCCTCGATGCAGGCAGATGCCAACCCTCGCCGGCCGATGCGCTGGAGCACGCGCAAATTGTCGTGCTGCGCGGCCAACCCGCGCACCACGTCCGCGGTGCCGTCGGGCGAGTCGTCGTCGACAAAAATCACTTCGTAGCGGATGCCCTGAAGCGCGCTTTCCAGGCGATCGAAAATGGGCGTCACGTTCCGGCTTTCGTTGAACGTGGGCAGCACGATCGCCAGATCGTAGGCCATGGTTTCCTCCGGGGGTATTCAGCCAATCACAGGCGAATCGGCCTGAATGTCGAAGCCCCGCTCTCACCCTTATACAACTTGCAAGAAGCGGCGAAGGATGTTTCAACTACGGTGGAATCCGGTTGTTATCCCCCAGGGGTTAAAACCCCATTTTCTTGCTGTCGTTTTCGGCCCGGCTAAAGCCGTGCCCTTGTTACAAGGCTCGCCTCGGCAACGAGTTTCTCCGCAAGCAGAAAGGCCGCGCCCCTGTTATAGAGTTGATTTGCGGAACACGCCCAGGAACCTTCCGGCGTATACTGGCATTGTTCGGGTCGCATCCTGAGTTTTCGGAGCGGCACTGGAGTCGATCATGAGCCTCACCCAGCCTTCCGCGGGCGCGCACTTCTCGCCGCCCGGTGTTCCCGTCCCCAAAGTCACCATGCCTGCGCTCACCGAGATGAAGCGCCAGGGAAAGCCCATTTCCGCGCTCACCGCGTACGACTACTCCACGGCGCGGCTTGTCGACGAAGCGGGCGTGGACCTGATTCTGGTGGGCGACTCGCTCGCTATGGTCGTCCTTGGCCAGGAGAATACGCTTGCCGTCACCGTCGACGAGATGCTGCATCATACGCGTGCCGTTCGCCGCGCCGTTCATCGCGCCCTGGTGGTTGCCGACATGCCTTTCGGCAGCTATCACGGGCCGGTCACTGATGCTGTCGCCAACGCCGTTCGCTTTGTGAAAGAAGCCGGCGCGGAAGCGGTCAAGATCGAGGGACCGCGCATGGAACTGGTGCAGGCCCTGGTGGAAGCGGAGATTCCCGTCGTAGGCCATCTCGGCCTTACCCCGCAAAGCGTCCATCGCATGGGCGGCTACCGCGTGCAGGCTCGAACGGCCGAGGCCGCGCGACAGCTTGAGGCCGACGCGTTTGCGCTCGCCCAGGCCGGCGCCGGCGCTATCGTGCTTGAAGGCGTTCCCCGCGAGGCTGCGGCGGCCATCACCGCCGCGTTGCCCGTCCCGACGATTGGAATCGGCGCGGGCCCGGAATGCGACGGACAGATTCTGGTCTTTCACGATCTTGTGAATCTCACCTTCGCGCCAGCCGCCAAGTTTGTCCGCCGCTATGCGGACGCTTCCGCGCTTTTTCGTTCCGCGATTGAACACTACCGCGAAGACGTTGAGCATCGAACCTTCCCATCGGATGCGGAGAGCTATCACCTTCCCGCGCGGCAAGCGAAGGGCGCGACTGCTCCGGAGGTGAATTTCGATTCTGAAGATGCGGTCGTGAACCGGGACGCGTTTGAGGATTGGGCAGGTTGAGACAGGCCTGATGCAAATCCTCCGTACGGTTGAGGAACTCCGCAGTTGGTCGCGTGCGTCACGCGCGGCTTCCGGCAGAACCGTCGGTCTTGTGCCGACCTTGGGCGCACTCCATCTGGGTCACGCGTCGCTCATTCGCGCGGCACGTGCCGCGTGCTCCCATGTGGCGGTCAGCCTCTTTGTGAATCCAACCCAGTTTGGCCCAAACGAGGACTATGCCCGATACCCACGCTCGTTTGACGCCGACTGCGCGCTCGCGGAGCAGGAAGGCGCCGACGTACTTTTTGCGCCTGCGGTCGAAGAGCTTTATCCCAACGGTCCAGCGTCAACATTCGTCGAAGTGCCGGACCTCGGCGGTCGGCTCGACGGCGCATCCCGGCCGGGCCACTTTCGCGGCGTGGCAACCGTTGTGGCCAAACTCCTGATTGCCGCCGAACCCGATCATGCATTCTTCGGCCAGAAGGATGCGGCACAGGTCGCGGTTCTACGCCGTATGACGGCGGACTTGGGCTTTGCGACGAAGATTGTGGTCTGCCCGATCGTGCGCGAAGCTGATGGCCTGGCGCTCAGCTCGCGAAATGCGTGTTTGAGTGTTGCCGAGCGTGTTCAGGCTCTTGTGCTGAGCCGCGCTGTTCGCCACGTCGAGTCGCTCGTTGCCGGAGGCGAGCGTCGCGCCGGCGTTCTGATCGCGGCGGCGCGCGGAGTTTTCGCGTGTGAGCCCGAGGCCCGGGTCGACTTCATCGCTTTGGTTGATTGGTCCACTCTGTTGCCCATTGAGATCGCCGAGCCTGGAACACTGTTCGCAGTGGCGGCCTACGTTGGCGCGACGCGGCTCATCGACAACGCGATCCTGCAGTAAGCCGGGAAAAGAAAACCATTGCGCCGGCCGACGCCTTCGACGCAATCTGATAACAATGCCGGAACTGCCCGACATCACGGCCTACATTGCCGCGCTCGAGCCGCGCATCGTAGGCAAGACGCTTGAGCACGTTCGCATCGCGAGCGTCTTTCTCTTGCGCACAGTCGACCCTCCTATCGCGTCAGTCGAAGGCCTCACGGTCAGCGAGATTCGCCGCATCGGCAAGCGCATTGCTATTGGCGTGAGCGACGCTCCCGGCCAAAACCAGGAAAAACTCTGGCTCGTGATCCATCTGATGATTGCGGGGCGTTTGCACTGGCGTCCGCCGGGAGCGAAGCTCTCAGGCCGCCAGGCCCTCGCGGGCTTTTACTTTTCGGACGGGACTCTCGTGTTAACAGAGGCCGGCTCGAAGCGGCGCGCTTCGCTTCATCTGCTGCGCGGGGAGCAGGCTCTGCGCGACATCGACCCCGGTGGCGTCGAAATCTTTGTCTCGGATTTGGATGAGTTTCGCGCCGCTCTCAGCATCGAGAACCGCACGCTCAAGCGCGCCCTCACCGATCCGCGCCTTATCAGCGGCGTGGGAAACGCCTATTCCGATGAGATTCTGCATGCGGCGCGGCTGTCGCCGATTACCCACACGCACAAACTTACGACCGACGAATGGCAGCGCCTTTTCGACGCCACGCGATCGACGCTGGAGCTTTGGATGGAACGGCTCTCGTCGGAGGCCAGGAAGAAGTTTCCCGAGGGTGTGACGGCGTTCCGGCCGGAGATGGCTGTCCACGGCCGTTTTGGCCAGCCGTGCCCACGCTGCGGCAGCCCGGTCCAGCGGATCCGGTACGCTGACAACGAGACCAATTATTGCGCCACCTGCCAGACCGGGGGCAAGGTTCTGGCCGACCGCAGCCTCTCGCGCCTGCTGGGCTCCGATTGGCCCCGCACTCTGGACGAGCTTGAAGCGCTCAAGAAACGGTAGAGCCCGGCTCAAGCGCCGCCGGCGTTTCTCTGCGCGTGGTGCGCGACGACCAGCGTGCAAGCCCGTTTGCCGCTCCTATGACTCATTTGTGTTAGTTACCACTTCTGCGCCGAGCCCTTGATTTACCTTGACATAGCTTCTCTCAAAGCCGCATCGTGTTTGCGGCGACTCCTGTCAAACGGACCGTGCGGGAACCCTGTTCCGTGAGGGCTTCTGAACGTGGGAGCCGGAACTTAATTCCGTAGTGGAGGATTGAAGAATGCACGTTGCCACCTACTCCGCGGTTCTGTTCTCGGTGATGTTTTCCGGGCACATGATGACGATTATCGTAGTTGCAGGCGTGATCGAATGGCTCCTGGGAGCTCTCTGGTACGGGGTCATGTTCCGTAAATCCTGGTTGGTGCTGGCCGGTTTTTCCGAGACCAGCAAACCAAAGAACGGCGCCCTGACCATGGTCGCGTCTTTGATTGCCTGCCTGCTCCTCACGTTTGTGATGGCGCACGTCGTGGGCTGGGCAGGATCCCTGACATTTACGCAAGGCGCGAAGCTTGGGATCATCTGCTGGCTTGGCTTTATGGCGCCGCCGCTCTTTACCCAGCACATCGCCGAGAACCGCCGTGCCAATCTGTTTGCCATCAACGCAGCCTATTGGCTGTTGGTCATGGCCATCGGCGGCGGCCTCACGGCGGCTTTCCACAACTAGCGACTCTTTCGCTCCGGGTCACAAAAAACTGTCGAATGCAGGGGCAATTCTTTCGCGGAATTGCCCCTCGGCATTTCATGGGCGCCGGCCGTTGATGCCCACGGCCGTTTTCACACGCTTTGAACAATTTTCTCAATCCAGCCCTCGCCCATCGTCATAAAATCGACCCATGACCCGCTCAAATATCACCACCGACGGCGCGCCTGCCGCGATCGGTCCTTATGCGCAAGGCGTGCGTGCAGGAAACCTCATCTTCACGGCCGGGCAGGGCGGCCTGGATCCGGTCACGGGCCAGGTGGTTCCAGGTGGAATCAAGGAGCAGACAGCGCGGACACTGGAAAACCTGAAAGCCGTTCTTGAGGCCGGAGGCAGCAGCCTGGGGCAGGTGATCAAAGCGACTGTGTATCTGAAGGACATGAACGATTTCGCGGCCATGAATGCGGTCTACGCATCGTACTTCGGAGACGACAGCGAAACGCTCCCCGCGCGCACGACGGTTGAAGTGGCGCGGCTGCCGCGCAATCTGCTAGTCGAGATCGATGTCGTCGCGGAAGTGTGACGACCTTCGCCGCCCATCGATATCATGAAGCGGTGCCGCGATGATCCGAGTATGCCGAGCGGTTCACACAGGTTCGGTGAACGGATGCCCGTCCCGCAGGAGGTTAGGTTGAGCGACTCTAAAATCGATTCCCAAGGAAAAGTGGTTCGCAGCGACGCTGAGTGGCGGACCCTGCTGACGCCGCAGCAGTATCACGTGCTGCGCGAGAAAGGGACCGAGCGCCCCTTCACCGGGCTGCTCACAGAGAATCACGAAACGGGCAACTACCACTGTGCAGCATGCGGCGCGCTGCTTTTCATGAGCGGCGCCAAATTCGACTCCGGTTGCGGCTGGCCGAGCTTCATGATTCCCGCCGGGTCCAAAGCTGTTGAAGAGCACGAGGATTTGAGTCACGGAATGCGGCGCGTGGAAGTGACTTGCGCCCGCTGTGGCGGGCATCTGGGCCACGTCTTCCCCGACGGCCCTCGACCCACCGGACTGCGCTACTGCATCAATTCCGCGTCGCTCAACTTCACAAAAGAGGGTGAGTAAAGCTCGTGCGGGAAGAAGTGTGGATGCCGCACTTCTCTAATGCGCTCCGGAATCAAAACCACGATTGCCCCGAAATACATCGAGTTTTTGTGTTCATCCTGTTAGGTAAATGCCGGGTCGGCGACGATCCAGGCGCAACTACTTTCCCGGACCCTGGGCGTTTACGGGGACCTATCCATACTTTCTCGTGTTGAACACCGTCGTCGCCGTCCTGGCAGTGTGAACAGATTCCAAGTTGGGTGTGGTTTCACCGATGATGGAAGTGCCTGACAGGCGTAGCGTTAGAATGGCAAACCGGAGTACGAAGTTGCTGCGGAGAGACTTGAAGGCGGCGCGGGTCATGTGGAGCGAAGAGATCCCGCTGAATGGCGGTGTTGCTGAATACGCTTCCAATCGATTGACATGGATCCATTCCATGCACAGGAGGGAAAGGTGGATCGATACATCGTGTGCAGATGGGGACTGACGGCTGCGGCGTTGTTGCTGAGCCTGCATGACGGTGACGGCACAGGCCGTTCCCGAGGTGACCGGGAATGCGCGAGTGGATGAGTTGCTGAGCAAAATGACGCTGGAAGAAAAGATCGCGCTGATTCGTGGCTCGCATGAGGATCCGCAAATGTATCAGGGGCAGGCGGGATACCTGGGGGGGGTGCCGCGACTGGGAATCCCGGGGTTGCGGTTGGCCGACGGGCCGCCGGGTGTACTGACGCGGGTTCCGAGCCAGGGCGAGACGGCAACGATGGGCGTGGCGGCAACTTTCAGCGCGAAGGATGCGGAAGAGAATGGAGTGGTGATTGGGCGGGAGGACCGTGCGGCCGGCATTGATGTGAGTCTGCAGCCGTTTGTGAATTTCGATCGGGATCTGGAGTTCGACCGGGGATACAACACATTCGGCGAGGATCCTTACCTGACGAGCGTGATGGGCGCCGAGGAGATTAAAGGGATCCAGTCACAGCACGTGATGGCGATGGTGAAGCACTTCGTGGCCTATGACTCGGGCAGCAGCAATATCTATGTGGATGACCAGACGCTGCACGAAGTGTATCTGGCCCCGTTTGATGCGGCGGTGAAGGCGGGCGTGGCATCGATCATGTGCTCGTATAACCGCGTGAACGGAGCGTACGCATGCGGCAACGAGCAAACACTGACGACGATGCTGCGGGATCAGATTGGGTTCAAGGGTTTTATGACATCGGACTGGGGCGCGGTGCACGCGGTCAACTTCATTAACGCGGGCCTGGACATGGAAATGCCCGGCACCGGAATGGGGATTCCATCGTTCTTCAGCCTGGGTCCGCCTCCCGCGCAGGGACCCAAGCAGGACACAGTGGCGATGTTTGGTACGACCATCCCGGAAGAGCCCGCGGCGGAACGGACCGGAGGCGGCAACTTCGGCCTGAAGCTCAGTCCTGAGAGGATGCAGGAGGCGCTGAGCGCCGGAACAGTGAGCGAGGCAACGATTACGCGGGCCGCGGGGCGCGTGCTGTTAGAGATCGTGCGGTTCGGGTACATGGACGGGATGCAGGAGCATTCGGTGACCCCGCAGGATATTGAAGCCAACGCAAAGATCATCGAGAAGACGGGCGAGGATGCGGCGGTTCTGCTGAAGAACCAGGATCATGTGCTGCCGCTGAAAGACGCTGACCTGAGCCATGTGGTGTTGATCGGCCCCACGGCGGGACAAGTGGACTCGATTGGGATTAGTGGCGAGCGCAGCGTGGGATTGCCGTGGCGTCAGGTGGGTCCGCTGGCGGCGATGCGGAAGATCTCGGGGAATTCGCATCTTGAGTTTGCAGTGGCGGACGACATGACGGGCGCACCGATTCCGGCGAGCGCGCTGAGTCATGACGGGAAGCCGGGACTCCTCCGCACCGGCGGGGCGGCGGAAGAAACGGATGCGCAGGTGAACTTTACAAAAGAGAACAGCAGCCCGCTGCCGCCGAATTCGGCCCTGGCGTGGCAGGGGACGCTGACGCCTCCGCATGCAGGAGATTACTGGGTTTACCTGCAGGCGATGGGGACGAACGCCAGCATCTCGATCGACGGCAAGCCGGTGGGGCGGACGGGGGCATTCCAGGGCGGAGTCCATGGAGACATCCTGCAGGCCAACCAGGACAACGTGGTTCCAACCCCCGACGGTCTGGATAATGTTCGCAGGTCCGTGGAACTCACGGCGGGTCCGCACGCGATTCAGATCAGTACGACACCGGACACCTCGGGCTCGCCGGCGCAGGTGCGGCTGAACTGGTATACGCCGGAACAGCGGGACGCGGACTTCCAGGCAGCCATTGCAGCCGCGAAGAAGGCGAAGATCGCTGTCGTGTTCGTGTGGGCGCGGCGGACTCCGGTGTTTGGACTTCCGGGCGACCAGGACAAGCTGGTGGAAGAAGTGGCGGCCGTGAATCCGAATACGATTGTGGTGCTGAACACCAGCCAGCCGGTGGCGCTGCCGTGGCTAAGCAAGGTGAAAGCTGTGCTCGAGATGTGGTGGCCGGGCGATGAGGGCGGATGGTCGACGGCGAATGTGTTGCTGGGCGAGGTGAGCCCGGCGGGACGTCTGCCAGTGACGTGGGGCGCGAGGCTGACGGATTATCCGGCGACTGACCCGCGGCATCCAGAGCGGAGCTGGAAGGGAGTGGACGGGCGGACGACATACAGCGAAGGCGTAGATGTGGGCTATCGCTGGTTTGAAAAAGAGCACATCCAGCCACTGTTCCCCTTTGGGTACGGGCTGAGCTATACGACGTTTGCCTACTCCGGGCTGAAGACGGCGAAGGCTGCGGACGGAGGCCTCGATGTGACGCTCGAGATCAGAAACACCGGGCTCATGGACTCGGACGAGGTGCCGCAGGTTTATCTCGGCGCACCAAGCCAAATTCCCGGGGGCGTTCAGTTCCCGGTACGCACTCTGGTGGCCTTTGATCGCGTGCACGTGCCGGCAGCCGAGACCAGGACGGTGACCCTGCATGTGCCGCTTCGGCAACTTCAGTACTGGTCCACTAAACAACAGAAGTGGATGATGCCGAGCGGCGAGCGGATCCTGAGCGTGGGCCCGTCGTCGCGCTCGCTTCCGCTGCACGAGGAGGTCGATTCCTCGAAGATGTAGCGCCGCGGGAAGTCGCCGGCTGAGGATCTCATCGCCCTCAGATCGGTAATGATATGTCGGCTTATCAACAGTGAACCGTTCCGGGCGAATCACCGTCAACCGCTAGTTACTGGTTGATCAACATACCTGCTCGCCTTCTATGGGGATGATGCTGCCGGCTACGCCCACTCGCATTCGCGCACAACAAAACCCCGTCCGGATGGGACGGGGTTTTTGAGGTTTTGCAATGAGTGCCGATTTTTTCCCGTGGCCGCAGGGAGCGGGCAGCGCAAGAACTACGCCTTGGCGACTTTTCCGCTCTTGATGCAGCTGGCGCAGACGCGGAGTTTTTTGGGCGTGCCGTCTACGATCGCCTTGACGGCCTGGAGGTTTACATTCCAGCGCCGCCGGGTGATGTTGTGGGCGTGTGAGATGTTATTGCCAAAACGCGGCCCTTTGCCGCAGATATCGCAAGTTTGTGCCATCGTCCAACTCCAAATCTCTCTAGTGTTTTCGGGCGCTGCGTGAACAGCCACAACGCATACGGCGCCTCGCGCCATCGCCTTGCCGAATCTTCAGTATACCAGCGATTGCCGCCCGCCATCGGGCCTCACCCGCGGGCGAGCGGGACGCGCAGCCGCGCCTCATAGCGCGCCCCGACGGCGCCGAGGTGGCTTTCATAGAGCACAAACTCCCGGGCCATGAAGCGCGTGAATGCAGGCTGGTTGCGAACTTTGCTTTGCAGATCGTGGAGTTCCGTTCCCCGCCCTTGTCCTTTGGCGCGCGCCAGGGTGATGTGCGGATGAAACGGCCGGGTCTCGGCTGCGAATCCACACTGCTCCGTCGCCGACACGACGGATTCTTTCGAGAGCGGCGAGCTCCGGGGTCACCGTGACATCGGCAAAAATCACGCCGGCGCGATCGAAGCAGCCGAGTTCGCCCAATTTGACGGCCACCGGCTCCGCGCGCACTTCGCCGAGATGCGCCCGGAGGCACGTGAACTGCTCCTCGGTCGCGTTGCCGAGAAACTGCAGAGTAACGTGCCACGACTCCGGCGCGGTCCAGCGCAAGCGGCTGCCGGACCTGGCGCTCTCGCCTTCGCGCAGCCGCGCCGTCACGTTGGCGAGTTCGCGCGCTACCGCATCCGCCAGCGGAATTCCCACGAACAGCCGCATACCAAGCCAGTTTAATTCCGGCTGGCAACGACGACGGTGCAGCAGCTCATTTCGGCGCCGGCTGGTCGTGACCCGGGGGTGCGTTCCCGGCTGGCGGCGCGGCGGGTCCATGTTCCTGGGGAGGCACGAATTCCTCAGGCATTTCGTGGCCGCGGTGGCAGGTGCCGCACGTCACCTTCATGCCCATTGCGTCAGGATCCATGGCCGTTGTTTTGCTAATGTACTCGCCGTTGATCTGCTGGACCATCTGGATCATCACGCGAGCGATCTTCTTGTCATCCTTGGAGTCGTCGGCGAAGTTCAGACGCGGGCGTCCGTTGGGCATCAAATTCTTGGGGTCGGCGGCGTGGCAAAAGTCGCAGTGTACGCCGAGCGCCCCGGCGAAGCCCTCCATAATTTCATGCACCTGGTCGCCCGTGAGGTTCTTGGGCAGGACCTGGAGGTTGGTTGGCGCGGGCAGGTTACGCATCGGCCGGCCAGCCGGTGGAGCAGGAGCAGTTTGCGCGGCCGGCGCGGCTGCTTGCGGCTGATCTTGCTTCGCTTGCACACCAGTGGTTGTGGCAAGCACGGCTGCGGCCAACAGGGCTACCGCGGCGGCGGGTGGGAGCAGGGAAGTGAGTTTCACTGGGCGGCGTTCCTCTCGGGGTTTGTTCTTGAAACCCCGGTTTATTCACCGTAACAGTCTACCCGCGGGGCCCGGCGCACAAAGATTAAATTGCCGGCCATCTTTTTGGGGCCGGAAACACATTCGTTCCCGGGGAGCGAAAAGCGCAAGGGCAGTTCGACGGCGTGGCGGATGCCGATGCGCCGGGTCGCCAGCACGCGCGTGACGCGGAATCCGTCATCCCGCACCTGCAAGGGCGAGCGGGGATCGAGCAAATCGAGGCCATTTTGGGCCTTGCGAGTGATCCCCATTGCCTCACACAGGCGGCCGGGGCCGCCTGTGAGGTTGCACGGCGCGGCATCCGGCGGCAGGCCGCGGCGGCGCGCCATCTGTGACCTTCCAGTAACAGGTTCCACCGCGCGCAGCAGGATGCCGCCTCCCAGACCCTCCTTTTCGCAGGAAAAATTCATGCAGTAGTAGCGGCCGTAAATGAAATAGACATACGCGTGGCCCGGTGGCCCGAAAAGGACTTCGTTCCGGGGCGTTGGCCCGCGATGCGAGTGCGCCGCCGGATCGGGTGTCGCGTTGTGGGGGCCGAGGTAGGCCTCGACTTCGACGATGCGGCCTGCTAGGACGCCGGTTGCGGTTTTGTGGACCAGCAGCTTGCCAAGCAGGCGAGGCGCGACGTGCTCCGGCGAGTCCTCAAAAAAGGCGCGGTTCAGTAGTTTGCCAGGCAACCGAATGTTCGCGCGTCTCCTCTTCACGCCTTTTTGTGCGTCTTGTTCCATTCCTTGATCAGTTCCAGCACTTCTTCGGCGTGGCCCTGCGGCGTCACCTTCGGGTAGATGTGCAAGAGCGTCCGGTCCGGGCCGATCACAAAGGTCGTCCGCTCGATGCCGATCACTTTCTTCCCGTACATGTTCTTTTCCTTGAGCACATCAAACTGTTTGCAGACTTTCTCGTCTACATCAGCAAGGAGTGTGTACGGGAGGTCGTATTTCGCGCGGAACTTGGCCTGTTCACGGGGCGTGTCGCGGCTGATGCCGAGAACCACGGCGCCCGCCGCCTGCAGCTTTTTGAACGTATCGCGGAAGCCGCAGGCCTCGATGGTGCAACCGGGAGTATCGGCCTTGGGATAAAAGAAGAGGATCACAGGTTTGCCGGCAAAGTCCGAAAGACTGGCGGTTTTGTCTTCATCTGTTTGCAGGGTAAAGTCGGCGACTTTCTCATTAAGCTTCATGGGGAATATCCTCTCTAGAGATGGGTCGGGCCCCGCGCGGACTGGCAGTTTCGATGCGGGCGCCCTGTTCGATTATTGTCGAGGGAAGTCGAAGGTGTCATTGCACCGTAAAAACCGCTTGTGGATAAAGGCAGCGTTCCTGCTCGTTATTGCCGCGTCAATTCCGACTCTGCCTGTCTCCGCGCAATATCCCGGCCAGGTGGCGAAACCGGACGCGAACGCGCCCGACATGCGCGCAGTCGGGGTTTACGAGTGGACAGGCGACGAAGCCCACCCGAAAGCCGCACGCCTGGTTCCCGTCTGCATCTACGATGGCCAGGATCTGAATGACGCCGGAGTCTATCTCGCCCATCCTGAGCCGCTCGCGCTTGAAAGCGATGTTGAGTATCAACTGCAACAGGATGGGAAGCCGGTGGGCCGGTTCGACATTGACACCTCGGCTCGCGAGCAGGGCGGATGGGTGGGGTATGGCAAATGGAGGCCGCTCGAGAAGACGGCATCCGCGCCCGCGCAAGTGGCCAAGGTGGACGAAGACGACGATGCGCAGAGCGACGTGCCCATCTTGCACCGCAAGCATCACGCCGACGATTCTGGCGGCGGCACCAACTCGGGATCCTGGCTCCGGGGCCGGTTCCGGTTCGGGCGGGCCAGCTCCGGATCCGGATCGTCCCACGCTGCACAAGGGCGGCGACGCGCCGAGTACGACTTCAAGCACGAATTCCGGTGAGACCAGCTCGGGCTCGAGCGGAGATTCCGGCGCGCCCGACCCTGACCGGCCGGTGCTGCACAAAAACGATGACACTCCACAACGAGCAGCGCTTCCTCCGATGACTCCAGCCGTCCAAAGCTCAAGAAGAAGAAGAACGAAGATGACGACGCCTATGTGGCAGACGTTGCCAGCGCCGCCGATCCGAACCGTCCGCACCTGATTCCCGGAAAGTTTTCGGGTTATGGCGCGCCCGTTGTTCCCACTCTCTTCGGCCTGCCGGTTGATATGCATCAAACAGTCGCCGTTTCCGACGCGGTCGATCGTCCCGAGCACGTGTGGAACTATACGTGGGCCAACCCCGATGACGAAGACAAAATGAAGGCGGCGATGGAGACGCTTGCGCGGAGCGCGCTGGGGCTGGACGCGACGCCCGCGGCTCCGGCCAGGCCCGCGACCCGAACGGCCGCGGCACACAAAAGCGCCATGCCCGCTGCGCCGCCCACCCCTCTCCTCGTCGAGCAATTCCGGGTTTTCCAGTTGGCTTACGACGGCGGAGCGACCTTGGTGCTTTCTGCGCATACCAGCGGTACGGGCGCCCAAGAGAAGTTTGTCACGCTGATTGCGCAGCCCGATCTTTATGGGGGCGTTGCCGTCCTCGAAAAGAGCGTGACCGACGCCGCTAGCCTGGATTTGACGCCGCGCATGCGCCTTGTCGATGCTGTGGACGCGGAAGCGGACAACCGGGGCGAACTCCTTTTTGAGCTGCGCGGGGCCACCCAGCGCCAGTTCGCTCTCTATCGCGTTCTCCGCGGCGAAGCCACGCGTATCTTCCTCAGTGCCCCCGAGTCGATTGGCGTTGTTCCGGTGAACAACTGACGTTCGCGGCTCGTCAGGGCGAGGGCACCATGGATCAATCGGGCTGTTTGCTCCTTGTGCACTCCCTTACAGTACTTTCGCTTCCTCTTTCCCTGAGTATCTGAGCGCTTTCGCAAGGCGTCCTATACAATAAAAGATACAAGTGGGCACATCGACACTTCTCAAGGATTCCCCTTCGCATGGCATCTGTAAGCGCCGCCCCTTCAACCGAACCCGTTGTCACTGATTCAACTGAGACCACCTCTCAAGCTCCCGAGTCGCATCCAGTTACCGAGTCGACCGCTGCCTCCGTTGCCGCCAAGGCCGTTGCCAAGTGGCGCCAGATTCGCATGGGCCGAAAAATGGCTGTGAGCGATGGCTTGAGCTGGCCGATGGTCCTTGTGATCGCCATTTTTCACCTGGGCGCGGTGGCCGCACTCTTTCTCTTCAGTTGGCAGCGGCTGCTGGTCATGGCCATCCTGTATGTTCTGGCCATCAATGTGGGCATCGGGATGTGCTATCACCGCCTGCTGACACATCGCGGCTACAAGGTGCCCAAGTGGCTGGAATACACGATGACCGTTTTTGCCACCCTGTCGCTTGAGGGCGGGCCGATCTTCTGGGTATCGACGCATCGCGTTCATCACCAGCTAAGCGACAAAGAAGGCGATCCGCACACCCCGCGCGAAGGCGGCTGGTGGGCGCACGCCGGTTGGATTCTTTTTGGCCAGTCATTGCACTTGCAGATTGAGGCGCTCTCGCGTTACTCGCCCGACCTCAGCCGCGACCGCTTTCACGTCTGGCTCAGCAAGTATCACTGGATTCCCATCACTCTCAGCGCGATTCTGCTGCTCACCCTCGGATGGTACTGGGGCGGCTTCGTCAACGGGATTGCGATGGTCCTCTGGGGTGCGTTGCTTCGCGTAACGCTAGGCCTGCACGCCACTTGGCTCGTCAATTCCGCAACCCACATGTGGGGCAAGCGCCGCTTTGAAACGCACGACGACTCCCGCAACAGCTGGTGGGTGGCGTTGCTCACGGGCGGCGAAGGATGGCATAACAACCACCATGCCCATCCCGTCTCCGCGCGCCACGGGCTTACCTGGTACGAGATCGACCCCAACTTCTGGGGCATCTGGATCTTGTCAAAGATTGGCTTGGCAAAAAAGGTTCAGGTCGCGAAGTTCGACCGCAATAATCCGAAACCCGCAGGGATGTAATTCCCGATCTGATCAGTGATCACTGAGAATCTGAACACTGTCTATTGCACGGTCAGCGCGACCGTTCCGGTCTCCGTCATCCCGCCTGATACTCCGGTGATGGTCACGGTGTAGGTTCCAGCGGTCGTCCCAGGGTTTGTTGCTCCGCCGCCCCCGCCGCCCCCGCTTCCCCCTCCTCCAACGGAGCTGCTTCCGCCGCCACACCCCGTGCCGGCAAGCGCGGCGAAGAGCGCCACCCATGCCATGAACGCCAGCCAATTCCGGCGTCTTACTGGTACGAAGAGCAGCGCAACGCAAGCCAGCACGGCTCCGCCCGCGCCTCGCCACGGCAGGCTCGCCGGCTGATTCATTGCCGTTGCAGCGGTTGTATTCACGGTCAACGTGGCCGACTGGGCCGTTGTGCCGCTGATGGTTACAGTTGCTGGCACGCTGCAGCTTGGCGGATCGCTGGCCGCCGCTGGAGTGATTGCGCAACTGAGGCTCACGGCTCCGGTGAACCCGTACCACGGAGTGAGTGAAACTGTTGAGGTGTTCCCCGTTGTTGCTCCCGGAGCCACGTTGAGGGGCGCCCCGGTCAAGACGGAAAAATACGGCGCAGGCGTCGTGGTGAACGAGAAAACTGCACCGCTGGTCGTGCCCAGGCTGTTCTGGGCTACTGCCTGGTAGTAATACGTGGTACTCGCACTCAGGTCGGTGATGTTCGCCATTACGGTCTGGCTGCCTGTGGCTGCTCCCAGATCCAGCGCTGGCGTTTGTGTCGCTCCACTCAGTGAGCTGTTCGCGCCCCACAGGAACCAAGTGTGCGTGTCCGCTCCGTTCGGATTCACTGTGGCTTGAAGCGTAGCCGCCGTGGCCGTGACCGCCGTAGCTACTGCCGTTGCAGTGGCCGGCGCAGTAGCCGTCGACGACGCGGTCACCGTCACCGAATTTTCTCCCGTACCGCTTGCGTAGAGAAGCGCGCTCGCGTTGTCCGGCGTGTATACGGCTTCAATGTTGTCTATTCCGGCGGCCAGCGCGCCCGGCGGGACGTCGATCGTCGCGCTTCCGTTTTCGAGAGTGGCCGTCCCCAGGTTATATGTGCCGCTGGTCATCGCGATGAAACCGGTCGGGGTGGGCTGGCCGTTCGCGCCGCTCACCGCCGCAGTCACGGTCAAGGCTTGAGCTGTGGTGACATTTGTTGCCGAGGGCGTGACCACAACCGTCACGGGATACACCCCCGCGCCGTTGAGGAAGACCATTTGCGGCGAGTCGCCGGCGTTGTCAGTGATGTTGAGCGTGGCTGCCATGGGGCCCGCGGTCGCAGGCGTAAAGTTGCCCGCAATCGTGCAGCTCGCGCCAGCCGCCAGGCTTGCTCCGCACGGATTCGGAAAGTTGAACGCTGAAGAACCTGCCCCCGACACAGCGATATTGGCGATGGTCAGCGCTGCACTGCCGGTGTTGGTGAGCGTTACCTGTTGCGATGCGCTCGCTGTCAGCGCCTGCTGCGGCCCGAACGCGATCATCGAGGCGGAAACCGCCGCCACCGGCGCGGCGCCGCTGAGCGCGATTATCTGCGATGCGTAAGACGGACCCGCGGCATTCAGGTTGCTGTCTGTCAGCGTCAACGTGCCGTAGACCGTACCCGTCGCCGCCGGCTGAAAGCTGACCGGCAAAACGCACGTCGCTCCTGCCGCCAGTGTCCCCGCCTGCGCCGCGCCGGCCGTCAGCGCCGGGCATGCCGAGGCTGCGTTGCTGTTGAGCGTGAAGCTCGTGGAGATTGCCGGATTCGTGCCTGTGCCCGGTACGGGAAACGCGAGCGCCGCATTGCCCACGTTCTGGATCGTGACGGTCTGCGGGCTGTCGCTGCTGACAGCGCCTGCAGCCGTTGCCGCGAAGTTGATCGCCGGCGGCTGTGCTCGCTCCACTTCCACCACGCGGTTGTTCAAGGAGTCCGCGATGAAGAGATCGCCGGCAGCGTCAAGACCGATGCCGATTGGATCGTCGATCGCCACGCCGTTCACGGTTGGCGCAATTGCCGTGGCGGGCCCTCCGCCCGCAGGCACTTCCACGACGCGGTTGTCGGCGTCGGCGATGAACAAGTCTCCTGCCGCGTCCACCGCAACGCCGTAGGGAAAGTGCAGGCTCTGCCCATTGGCGATTGGATCAATCGCTGTGGCTGCGCCGCCGTTGGCTGCAATCTCCACGACGCGATTGGCAAAGAGATCCGCGATGAACAAATCGCCGGCGCTGTCCAACGCCAGCGTCACCGGATACGACAGCTTCTCGCCGTCGACAAGCGGGTCGATGGCCACAGCGGCTCCGCCGCCCGCGGGCACTTCAACCACGCGCCCGTTGTCCACGTCCGCGATGTAGAGATCCCCGGCGCCGTCTATTACCATTCCGCACGGATAATGCAACCCGATCCCGTTCACTATCGGATTGATGACGGTCACCGCGCCGCCATTCACCGGCACTTCCACGACAAAGTTGCGGTCGAGATCGGAAATATACAGATTCCCTGCGCCATCCACGGCCACGCCGCCCGGATGCACGAGTCCCTCTCCGGCCACGATGGGATCAATCGCAAGCGGAGCGGCATTGCCCGCCGGCAGCTCCACCACGCGGGAGTTGTCCTGGTCGGTGATGTACAGATTCCCCTTGCCGTCCACCGCTGCGTCGAAGGGGTCCTTGAACGCGATGCCGTTGGCCAGCGGCGCCAAAGCGATCGCCGTCCCAGGGCCGAATACCGCCTGCGGCCCCACGCCGTTTCCTTCGAGCAGCGCACTCGCAATTACGTTTCCCGATCCATCAAGGAGCAGCGCCGCTCCGTAACGCGCGCCCGCATACGCCGGTTTGAAACCGATTTGAAGCGTGCAGTTCTGTTCGGCTTGATAGGTTGTTCCAGCCGCGCAGCTTCCTCCGCCCAGGTTCGTAAAGTCCAACCCTGCCGCGCCCTGCGTAAGCACCGCAATGCTGCCCAGCGTCGCCGCGGCCGGAATGGTCACCGTTACCGTCATGGCCGCGTTGGCTCCAACATTCACGTCGCCGAAGTTTGTCTGGGCTGAGGCAGTCGCCGCCGCAATGGCGAGCAACGCCGCACCCGCCGCCATCGGCCGCCGCAAACTGCGCGCGCAGAGAAATGCTTGAGTCATTGATGAACACCCGGAATGAAGGGAAGAAGGCGCTTCGGCAATTATGCTTGCGACTGGATTCAACGCGCAAGCAGACGATTTGCGCGCGCCGCCGCGCCGGCGTTCTGGCTTGCCGCAGACCGTCACAGCGCGGCCAGAAAGTTCTGCAAGTCAACCAGTTGCTGCGGATTAAGGTTCATCTGGAAGCGCGTGCTGTAAAACTGCACGACCTGCCCAAGGTTGGCCGCCGAGCCATTGTGAAAGTAAGGGCCCCGGGCCGCGAGCCCCCGCAGTCCCGGCACCTTCATACGATTCACGTCCGCACATTGCCCGGTGCTGAGCGCCATGCCGGGATCGGTCGTCACGAACACCACCGCATTACCGCCCGCGCCGGTGCATTCGCTGATCTGGTAAACCGGCAAACTCGGCAATGTCAACGCCTGCAAGCCGCCGATAATGTTTGCGTCGGTTTCGCTGGCAATCAAGTGGCTGGTGCCGATGTCCATCGCCAGCGGCAGCGAGTGTGTCCCGATGTTCGGTGCATCGTGGCAGGTTCCGCACGTCCCTACAATCACCGCCGGGCTGCCCAGCGCAGGATTGTCATTCAGCCCGTGCACATCCGTGATCTGCATCGGCGCGCTGTTGAAGATGTCTTCGCCGCGCGCGATGCTGGCCTGCGCCGGGTTTGCGCTGCCCTCCCACGCCTGAAAAAGCGTGAAGACCACCGGGTTGAACTTGGACCCTCCCGGATCCTGCCCGAATGCGTCGTTGATCCCCGGGTAGTAACTCTGCGCAGCCAACGCCGCGGCCCCGCCGGATGCGCCGTTGCCAGTCAACGGACCCGCCTGCGTGTCTGTCGCCTCGGCTGTAAACAGCCCCTCTTCAAAAGCGATCAGTTCGCTCAACTGCGTCGAAGACGGCGCCGCGCTGCCCTGCTCGTGCGTCGCGATCGCATTCGCCGCCTGCGTGGCCAGGTCCGCGTCCAGATTCGCGCTCAGCGATGCCGACCCGTTCAAAGGCGAAGCCGTGAACCGCGCATCCCACATTACCTGGCTCAGGACGGTCAGGCTTGTGGCGGGCAGCGGGCGGCGGTACACCGAATAGGCCGTCTGCCCTGTCGACGTATTCGCCATCGCCGCGCACCCATACGGATCCTGCGCCACGGCCATTGTGAATTGCGACCCCGCGGGCAACGCCTCGGCGATGCGGATCAATCCGTTATTCAGGATCAAACTGTGGCCGGCGCTGTCGCCCGTGGCCACCGCCGGGCAATTCGCTCCATCGACGGCGAGGAACAGCGGATCGCTTCCGTTGCTCGTGGTAAACAAAGCCTGCGTGCTCGCGGCGCTCAATCCCATGCCCTGGCTCAACTGGTGGCAACTGCCGCAGCTCCGTGCATTCGTCCCCAGCGGCTTAAAAAAGATTCCGCCTGGGTCGATGTTTCCCGTCGCGCTGTAGGTTGACTCCGTTCCGCTTGGCGTTGGATAAGGCTGGAGGCTGGGAATCAAGTTGCTGGTCGTTGTTGTCGTGGTCGTCGCTGCGCCCGCACCGCAACCCTGCAGCAGAAATACTGCTTCGGCATAGAGCAGGAACCCTGCCGCGGCCAGCAAAAACGTTCGTTGCCTCGCGATTGTCAAACGGCCTCCGCCTTCTTGTGGGTGAGGAAACCCAAGGGAACCCAGCTTTCATGCTCCAGGATTGTTCAAACGGGGAAGTTCTAAAAGAATAGACGCGTTCCTATCAAGTTGGGAGGACAAGATAAGCCATTTGACATTTTTTACCTTCAAGGCTGCCTTCGAATAGCTGGAAACTCAGTGGCGTGTCCTGGCACGCGCCCACAATACCAAGAAGAACGGCAGCGCCACAACCAAAACCAGTACGCCTGCAGGAAGCCCGACATAGCGATAGGTGTCCACGTAGCTCACCGAGTGGCCGCCCAGAACGTTCCATCCGAGCAACGCGAAGATCGCCACGCATGTAGCAGCGAAAAAAGTGAGAAACGCCGACGCCACGGCCAGCAGAAGACTCTGGAACAAACTGAATCCATCCAGCGGAATCCCCAGTACCGTTCTTCCAGTTCTACCCTGCGCGATTTGCTCCATCATTGGGGGACCTCTCTCGTCTAGAATACAAACTCATGGCCGGAACCGCGCAAATCGAGCTATGGCCTGCCGACAAAGTTGCCACCCAGGTGGCCATGCTTGCCGCAAGCAACGGTATTCACTATGCCGCCTGGGGCGAAACCCGCGTCCCTGAAGGCGATATAGAGCGGCTGGTCGGAGCTGTCCCCGCCTTGCTCGCCCCCGCGCTGCGCCAGCGCGCCTACTACTTTGTTCCCCTCGCCATCGCCGACACGGGCGAGAACCTGGTCGCCCCCGCTTACAGCGTCGAACTCGGCGACCGCGCCGTCTGCCATCGTAACGCCAGCTTCGGCGCCACGGAGGCCGTGTTCCTCTCCACGCGGCTCGTGGAAGACCGTTTCGGCCTGGCCTTCGAGTTTTTTATCAACGTTGCCCATAATTTTGTCGAGGTGGCCAGCGTTCCTGAAAGCTTTGCCACTCTCGTCTGGTCGCAGGCTGAGGCGCAGGCGCGGGGTGAGACCAGCCAGGACGCCTGGGAGGCCCGCCGCCGCGCCCTCGAGCCTCACCCCGGCGTTAAAGTGATCGACGAGCGCGCCCGCAACGCCTTCTTCGAGGCGTCGTTTTCCGACGCCCTGGCCATCTACATGTTGTCTCTCTCGGTCGATTTCGATTATCACGACCTGCGCGAGCGCGATTATCCGCTCCTCGCCGCGCCCGCCCTGGCCGAGCGCCTTCGTCACGTCGCCGGTCTCTTTCCCGCGAACTCCGGGTACGAGTTCCATATCCACTATCGCCGCAAAGGCTAGAACCTTGCCGGCTATTGATCAATATCGTCAGGTTCGATATCAGCAGGCGCGATCGATGAATCACCGTGCGCCCGCCGATGGGAGGGGACCGGTATGAACGTGCTTCTCTTCGGCGCCAGCGGTATGGTCGGCCAGGGAGTTCTCCGCGAATGCCTGCTCGATGCCGGCGTCGCGTCGGTCGTCTCGATCGGCCGCTCGGCAACAGGTCTATCCGATCCCAAGCTGCGCGAAATCATCCACGCCGATCTTACGAATTACGCGCCAATTGAATCTCAGCTTGCGGGCTTCGATGCATGCTTCTTCTGCCTCGGCACCTCTTCGGCAGGACTCACGGAAGAACAGTACGCGCGCGTCACATACGACATCACACTCCGCGCCGCTGAAACGCTTGCGCGCCTCAATCCCGGTATGACCTTTGTCTACGTTTCAGGGCAGGGAACCGACAGCTCCGAGCGTGGCCGCGTCATGTGGGCGAGGGTGAAAGGGCGCACAGAGAACGCTATCCTGCGCCTGCCGTTCAAAGCTGCTTTCATGTTTCGGCCCGGCGTGATCGTGCCCCGGTTCGGGGCGCGCTCGCGGACGGCGCTCTATCGCATTCCCTACACGCTCGCCCGCCCAGTGCTTCCGCTCCTGCTCCGCGCTTTTCCCAATCAAGTGCTTACCACGGACGAGATCGGCCGGGCTATGCTCCTTGTTGCACGCCACGGCGCACCCAAGCATCTGTTAGAAACCGGCGACATTCGATCCCTGCTGACGCTTTCTTCAACCGGCTGAATCTGGTCGCATAGCCGTGCTACCCTGATCGAACTTCGTTCCCCGGAGCCTTGCAGGATGCCAATACGACATCGGGTTCCTGTCTGGCTCATGGGCCTGACTAACCTGTCCTATGGTCTTTACGGCGGCGCAATCGCATTCGCCGTTCCGCAAATCCTTGGTACCCGCCAGGTGCCGGAAGCATCCATCGCCGGCCTCACGGCAGTCGCAATCTCGCCAGGGTTCTGGGCATTCCTGTTCAGTCCCGTCCTCGATGTCCGCTTCAGCCGCCGTTTCTATGCGGTCGCTCTCATGGGCTTTGCCTCGCTCACGCTGGTCGGGGCCTTTGTCTCGCTCGGCCATCTTGAAATGCTTGAGGTCGTGCTCACCGCCGGCTTCTTCGCAGCCTATCTCTACCAAAGCGCTCTCGGTGGCTGGCTGTCCTCCATCACTTCTGCCGAAGAAGAGAACCTGGTGAGCGTCTGGATGACGATTGGCAACACCGGGGGATTCAGCGTGATGGCAATCGGATGCAA
>CAWCZK010000001.1:0-23032 GCA_963800025.1 uncultured Acidobacteriaceae bacterium | reverse complement strand
ACGATGTCGAAGTCAAGGCCATCAAGAAGCGCATTCTTCCCGAGCTCAACGACGATTTCGCCAAGGAACTCGGCCACTACGAGAGCTATGCCGATCTCGAGAAAAGCGTTCGCGATTACCTCGAAGCCCGCAAACGCCGCAGCGTCGAGGGCGAAACCAAGGACCATCTCTTCGCCGCAATGGCTGAGCGCTTCAGCTTCCCCGTGCCCGAGTCGCTCGTCCAGGACCAGATTGACACCCGTCTTGAGCGGGGTCTCCGCGCCCTTGCCGCGCAGGGAATGCAGCCCGAGCAGATGCGCAAGCTCGATTTCACCCGCCTCCGCGCCGCCCAGCGTGACAGCGCCGTCGCCGAGGTGAAAACGCACATCCTCCTCGATCGCATTGCCGGTGAGGAGAACATAACGGTGAGTGACGAGGAAGTGGATAAGGAATTGCAAATAGTATCAATCCAGTCACGCGAGCCCCTTGATGCCCTGAAAGTCCGATTGACCAAAGATGGTGGACTGGCTAGGATCAGGGAGCAGCTCAGACGAGACAAAACCGCTTCCATTTTGTATGAGCGCCTTCCCGCATAAATGGGGCAAGCATTCAGGGCTCCGACGATGGAACCCTTTTGAAACAAGGCCCGCAAGGCCACAAGCAAAGCTAGCAGCCAGAGGCTAGAAGCTAGGAGCTGACGAAGAAATGGCATTGGTTCCCATGGTGGTTGAGCAGACGAGCCGGGGCGAGCGCGCCTACGACATCTACTCCCGTCTGCTGCGCGACAACATTATCTTTCTTGGTACCCCCATCGACGACCAGATCGCGAATCTCATCGTCGCCCAGATGCTCTTTCTCCAGGGCGAGGACCCCGAGAAAGACGTCTCTCTCTACATCAATTCTCCAGGCGGCTCCATCACCGCCGGCCTTGCAATTTACGACACCATGCAGTTCATCAAGAATAACGTGGTGACCTATTGCATCGGCCAGGCCGCCAGCATGGGCGCATTCCTTCTTCTGGCCGGAAATAAAGGGAAACGCTTCGCCCTGCCTAATTCCCGCATTCTTATTCATCAGCCATCAATGGGCGGCTTGAGCGGTCAGGCCACCGACATCGACATTCATGCGCGCGAAATCCTGCGCATCCGCGAAATCACCAACAACCTCATTGCCCAACATACGGGCCAGCCGCTCGAGCGCATCGAGCGCGACGTGGAGCGGGACTTTATTATGAACGCTCAGCAAGCCAAGGAATACGGGATTGTGGACGAAATCATCGACCGGCCGCGAACTTAGCCCGTCCCCGTACATCGCCTGGAGGCGCACGTGGCCGGATTTCGGAAATTGGACTAAACTCTTTCTGGGGGAGCCGTAAACCATGAAGACGCGCACAGGGCCGGAGGAAGCGCTACGCTGCTCGTTCTGCCACAAATCGCAGGATGCAGTAGCCAAACTGATCTCCTCGCCCAGCGATTATCCACGGGCGTATATCTGCGATGAGTGCGTTGCGGTCTGCAACTCCATCCTCGACGACGATCGCAGCGGCGAAGTCCCCGCCACCACGGCCGGCCATCTTCCCAAGCCCACTGAGGTTAAGGCCTTCCTTGACGATTACGTCATCGGCCAGGACCAGACCAAGAAAAAGCTCGCCGTCTCCGTCTACAACCACTACAAGCGCATCCAGATGAACAAGGCCCGCAACAACGAAGTTGAGCTGGCCAAGTCCAACATCCTCCTTATCGGACCCACCGGCTCCGGCAAGACGCTTCTCGCCCACACCCTGGCAAAGATGCTCGACGTACCCTTTGCCATTGTCGACGCCACCACGCTCACTGAGGCTGGCTACGTCGGCGAGGATGTTGAGAACATCATTCTCAAGCTTCTTCAGGCCGCTGACGGCGACGTCAACCGCGCCCAGCAAGGCATCATCTACATCGACGAAATCGACAAGATCGGCCGCAAGGACGAGAACCCGTCCATCACGCGCGATGTCTCCGGCGAGGGCGTGCAGCAGGCCCTCCTCAAGATCCTCGAAGGCACCGTCGCCAATGTGCCCCCGCAGGGCGGCCGCAAGCATCCGCACCAGGAGTTCACGGCTGTCGACACCACCAACATTCTCTTCATCTGCGGCGGAGCCTTTGTCGGCCTCGAACGAGTTGTAGGCCGTCGCATCGGCAAAAAGGCTCTCGGATTCCGCACCGTCGACGCCGAGGCCGATCAGGCCACCACGCGTTCCCATCGCGATACCGAGCTGCTCCGCAAAACCGAGCCGCAGGACCTCATCAAGTACGGCCTCATTCCCGAGTTTGTTGGCCGCCTGCCTGTCATGGGCGTCCTCGACGAGCTCGACGAAGTCGCGCTGATCGAGATTCTCACCAAGCCCCGCAACGCCATCCTCAAGCAGTACCAGCGCCTCTTTGAGTATGAGAATGTCCGCCTGCACTTTACCACCGAGGCGGCCTGCGCTGTCGCTCGCGAAGCCATGGCCCGCAAGGTCGGCGCCCGCGGCCTGCGCATGATTCTCGAAGAGCTCGATGCTCGACCTCATGTACCACCTGCCATCAAACAAGCGCGTCCGCGACCTCGAAATCACCAAGGACATGGTCGAGCGCCGCGATCTCTCGCTGTGCCTGCTCGAAAAAGCCGGCTGAGTTTCACGAAAGTTCGATTCGTCACTTCGAATTGTCCTCATGAATGAAAAGGCCGCGCGCTGCGCGGCCTTTTTTCGTTACCCGAATTCCTGACCGCTGTCATCTTGAGCGCAGCGAAGCGGAGTCGAAAGATCTGCGGTTGCTTTTTGCGATGCTGGCGTCAGGAATTCCGCTGATCCGATTGCCGCGCATTAGACGTGTCAGCTCCGCGTCCAGTCGCACAATCTCGTCATGGACGATCCCGCCTCAACCCACCGATTGACCCGCGCGCGCCCGCTCGAAACTTTCCCCTGCGCCAGCGTGTCTACACACGCAACGGCCGATGTTCACCATCAAGGCCACAAGGGAGAATCCAAATGAACCGAACCACCAAGGCAACCATTTTTCTGGGCGCGCTGCTTTCAGCGAGCGTTATGTTTGCGCAGGCGCCTGATTCAAACCAGGCCCCAGCTGCCAACGCGCCGCAATCCGCGCCCGCGCAGCCCGGCGACCATCACCGTAACTTTGATCCCAGCCAGTTTGCCGCGCATCTTGGCCAGCGCCTGGGCCTCTCGAGCGATCAGGTGGCGCAGATTACGCCCATCCTCGCCGCTCGCCGGCAGCAGATGCAGACTCTGCGCGCCGACACTTCGCTCAGCGTGCAGGATCGCCACACCAAGGCGCATGCCATCATGCAGGATACGAATTCGAAGATCGAAGCGGTCCTGAAGGATCAGCAGAAGCAGCAGTTTGAGCAGATGCTTGCTCAACGCCGCGCGCACCGTCGCCACGACCAGCAAAACTCTCAGCCCCAGGCCTGACAACGGGTGCCCCACCTGGGGGCCCTCTGGGCACCAGGTAGCTGTCTTTCTGGCTAGGGTGGGAAGGAGGCCAACCCAGGTCTCAAAAAAGAGACCTGGGCCCGCGTCTTCTATCACCGGCACTACTGCACCGGAACGTCCTTCTCCACAACGAGCGTGGTATTCACCAGGTGCATTTCGATGGGCAGGCCGCCAACCGTCGAAGCCACGCTGCGCACGATGGTCTCAAAGTCAGTCACCGCGTTGGCGTCGTTCCACGTGCCGTCGCTTACCACGAAGGCAATGGTCGTTCCACTGTCTTTCGTCACGAACACATTGGCCCCCTTGCCCGTAAGGAATCCAATCGTTTTAAGCTGGTTGCCAAGCGCCTGTGCATCTGCCTGGGTCGCGGTGCCTTCATAAATCACGGCGTCGCCGCCGCCAAAGTCCACTTCACCCACACTGCTCGACTTCTCCACCGTCTGGGTGCTGTTCAGCAGTTGCACCTGGATGGGCAAACCGCCCACAGACGACGCCACTCCCCGCACAACCTCGTCAAACTGCGACATGATGCCCGCGTTGTTCCAATAGCCGTCCTGAACCACGAAGCCGATCGTCGTGCCGCCTGTCCCCTTGCTGAGCAGCACACTCACGCCGCGATCCTGGAAGTATCCAGCGCTCTTCAGCGCGTTGCCCAGCGCCGTAGCATCGGCCTGCGTCGCCGTGCCGGAGTAGATTACCTGGTCCTTGGTCCCGATCGTCACCGTATTCTGTGCCGCAGTCGGCCCAACTCCGTATTTCGCACCAAAACTCTGCCATTGTCCGGTGTAAACGAGGTAACCGATCAACGCGCCCCCAAGAGCAAGAGATGTCACGATGGCAATCCCAATGGCGCGCCCCTTGGAATAGAGCTGTCCGCCCCAGGCAACATGAGTCTTGATCGCGTCCTCCTGCAACTGTTTCGCGGCGAGGACAGTGCAGACGAGCAGCACAACCTCGGCAATTGCGGGGTTCGCTGTCGTTTTCACAGCGATATAAATCACGCCCAAAGATGCCGCCGCTCCCAGAATGAGCGCGAGAAGGCCGTTGTTGCCCTGGCCGAGCTTGCGGTAATTCGAAGCCATCAGAACCGTCGCGGCCAGGGGACCGCCAAAGAATGCCGCGATCCCAATGGCCGCCACATCGTACAAGCGATAGGCAGGGGGTGCGTACTGTGGGGCGGGGTAGCCCGCAACCTGAGGATAAGCAGTGGACATAGTTCTCCTGATTCCGGGGGGGCGGGAGTGGTGGTGTTGAAAGATTAATGCCTCCGCAAGCCTCGCGCCAGAAAAAACTGTCACGGCGCGCCGTCAAAAACCTCCGGCGGCGGGTTGACCCTTTCTCCGTTCGTCTTTTTCGCTCAAAGCAGGCGTCTTCTCCCCTGCGCACGGGAATATGATGGTCCACAGGGTTCAATAAGGGGTGAAGCATGGAAAACCGAAAGCAGATTTCCGCGCGCGGGCAAGGCCGTCGCGAGTTTCTTAAGGCCGGCGGGGCGGTGACCGCCGCATTGCTGGCGCAGTCCGCCTTGGCAGAGACGACGAAAACCCTCCCCGCTCTTCCCTCGAATCCCGTGACGCCCAGCGCCATGCCCACGCGCAACCTGGGCAAGACCGGCTACAAGGTCGGAATCTTCTCACTCGGCGGGCAGGCCGCTCTCGAGCAGCCGAACAACTTCGACGTCGCTGTGCCCATCGTCGAGCGCGCCCTCGACCTCGGCGTCAATTACATTGACACCTCGTCCATTTACGGTGGGCCCGACCGCTGGAGCGAGCAATATGTCGGCAAGGTGATGGCTCACCGCCGCAATCTCGCCTTTCTCGCCACGAAAACCAAGGAGCGCACGCGCGACGGCTCCATGCGCATGATCGAGAAATCGCTCGAGCTCCTCCAAACCGACCATGTCGACCTTTGGCAGTTGCACGACATTGGCACCATGACTGACATTGACGAGGTTTTCGCCAAAGGCGGCGCGATGGAAGCGCTCCTGGAAATGAAGGAGCAGAAGGTTGTTCGCTTCCTCGGGCTTACCGGCCACTACCGCCCCGAAGCGCTTATGGAAGGCATTCAGCGCTATCCATTCGACACCATTCTGATGGCCATGAACGCTGCCGACCCGCACTTCTACAGCTTCAACTCAGGTCTGCTCCCTCTGGCCGTCGAGCGCCAGATGGGCATTATCGGCATGAAAGTCCCCGCCCGCGGACGCCTTCTCTCCACCTGGACGCCGCAGCCTCTCTCGGTGCAGGCGCACATGTGGGAGGGTATGGTACCTGCTCCCACCTCCGGCACGCTCACCATGCGCGAGGCCATGTATTACACGCTCTCGCGTCCCGTGAGCACTGTCATCATTGGCTGCGACTCGATTGCGCAGCTTGAAGAGAACGTGAACCTCGCCCGCGAGTTCACGCCGCTCAGCGATACTCAGGCAAATTCGCTGGTGGCCAGGGCGGAGCCGGTCGCCAAGCCGTCACTCTTCTTCCGCTTCTACGATCGGCCCTAGAACTGGTTGCATCACTCCGGTTTTGAAGGGGCACGGCTTTAACCGGGTCGTGAAAGGCGCATAAGCGGTGGGGCTTTAGCCCTTGAGGGAAGTCTCCTCACAACCCCAATCTATTTATGCGACCAGTTCCAGTGTTCTGAGTCGTTAATTCATTCAACAAATGTGCGGTCATCCTGAGCGAGGTTTGCTGCGTCTTTTTCGCGGCAAACCGAGTCGAAGGATCTGCGGTTGTTTTTCCTGCCGCTTCGGTCACAACATTTCCGCGCGCAACGGAATACGCGTTCTCCCAACACGACTGGAATCGCCCGGCCCCGCACAGCGCGGCTATCCGGCGTCGCGCCTCGGCGCTGCGCTATGCCCAAATCCCGAGTCCAACCTCGCGCCATTGAGCGGCATCAGAATTCACGTAGCTTCGCGTCTAGCACGATGCGAACAACACTAGAGTCCTGCAGCTTAGAAGCAGAATCTTTCATAGGAGTGTAAAGAATAATGAAACGCATCCATGGGCTTTTTGCACTGTGTCTCGGTCTTGCTGTTCCCGTTGGGCTAATGGCTCAAAATGCTCCTCAATCCAGCCAAAACGCCTTGAATCACGCGGAGATCGGCATTTACGGCGACTACTTTCGCTTCACGCCCTCAAGCGCCTATCATGCGAATTTTCTTGGCGTCGGCGGCCGCGTCGGGTTCAATATGAATCCGTATGTAGCCCTTGAAGGGGAAATGAACTACGACTTCGCGCAGGATTTTACGACGTCAACCACAAACGGGACGACAACCACTGTGGTGACCACCAGCGTGCGCCCGCTCACCGGTCTCTTCGGACCCAAATTGCAGTTCGGCGGCGGCGGTCCCTTCCGCGTGTTCGCTACCGGCAAAGTCGGATTCATCGATTTCAGCACCGCTAATTCGGGAGTTGTGTCGGGATCCCAGTTCACCGGCGCGGTAGCCGGCGTGGGGAATCCGGGAACGCATCTCGCCTTCTATCCTGGTGGCGGAATCGAAGGCTTCGTTGGTCCTATCGGGATTCGTGCTGAAGCCGGCGACGAGATTTACTTGAATGGCGGGACATACAACAACCTGCGCGTAACCTTCGGTCCTACGATCCGCTTCTGAAATTGGTTCCACAATCCGTTGTTGCATAAAGGTGCCTTTGAAAGGGCGCGACTGGTAGGTCGGGGATTTATCCCCGACTGCCATCAATGCCGCATAAACATTGGGGCTTTAGCCCCTGAGGGAAGTTTGTCCATGGTCCCGAATTGTTTATGCAACCCCTCTGGTAACGGCTGATTCTAGCGGCGACGAAAGTCGGTTCGGTGCCTCGCGCCCCCGACGCCGCATCACAAATGATTGATCAATGACGCGATGCACGCCGCGCCGAATCCGTTGTCGATATTGACCACCGAAACATTGGGCGCGCACGTGTTCAACATTCCCAGCAGTGCCGCGACGCCGCCCAGTGACGCGCCATAACCCACGCTCGTCGGAACCGCGATCACCGGCGCATGCACCAGGCCGCCCACCACCGTCGGCAGCGCGCCTTCCATCCCCGCACAGACAATGAGAACGCGCGCCGACTGTAGCGTCTTCTGTTGCGCCAGCAGCCGATGAATGCCTGCTACGCCTACGTCTGCCACCAACTCCACGTCGTTGCCCATCAGCCGAGCCGTCACCGCGGCCTCCTCGGCCACGGGCAGGTCGCTCGTCCCGGCACATACCACTCCCACTGTTCCTTTGCCGGCAGGCGCCTCGGTTTGCATCAGAGTAATGGCCCGCGCCATCTCGTGAAACTCTGCGCGCGGTTCCGCGGCTCGCACTGCCTCAAAAATTTCGCGCCGAGCCCGCGTGGCCAGCACGTTCCCGCCGGCATTGGTCATGCGCGCAAAGATCGCCGCCACCTGCGCCGGCGTTTTGCTCTCGGCGAAGATTACTTCGGGCATGCCCGTGCGCAGCGCGCGATGATGATCCAGCTTGGCAAAGCCCAGATCCTCGAACGGTAGATTACGCAGGCGCTCCAAGGCATCGGCCACGCTGGTCGATCCGGAGCGCACTTCGTTCAATACCGCTTCAATCCGCGAGCGATCCATCGGCGCCCCTTTCCTCGGTCGACGCGTGTTGCTTCTCCGCATACGCGCGCATCGCCTCCTGCGTGACCCGCTTCAGGGGCACCCCATGCCGCCGCGCAATGTTGCGGCACACCTCGTACTCTGGCGACGCATTGGCAACCTCGCCGGAAGGCCACCGTGCAACCTTGATCCGAACTTTCCCCCATTCCGTCTCAACTTCTACGAATTCGCGCGCCAGCGCCAGCTTGTTCTCCATTCGCCAGCGCAAGCCGATCGTGGTCGTCTCGCGCAGCAGCAGATCGCGCAACGCAGGCATCAAGGCGGGACTCGACAGCACCGTCATCTGAATCCCCGTCCGCCCCTTCTTCATCTGCACCGGCAGCCTGTAAACGTCCCACGCGCCAGACTCCAGCAGCAACTCGCTCACATAAGCCAGCAACTGCGGAGTCGCGTCGTCGATCACCGTCTCAATCACCGCGATTGCTCCGTCGCCCTCGGCGGCTTCCTGCACCTCGCCAACCAGAATTCTCAACAGATTCGGCTCGCCCGGCGTATCGCGTCCTCCCGCACCATATCCGCGCGCCTTCACGCTCATCGCAGGCAGCGTTCCGTAAGTCACGTCGAGCATGCGCAGCAAGGCAGCGCCGGTCGGTGTCACTCGCTCCATGGGAATGCCGGCAGCGTACACCGGCGCATCGCCCAGCAGCGCCAGCGTTGCCGGCGCGGGCACGGGCAACGTTCCGTGTGCACACTTCACGGTTCCGCTTCCCACATTGAGCGGCGAAGCCATCCACCGGTCCACGCCCAGCGCCTCGCATCCGGCCGCGGCGCACACAATGTCCACGATCGTGTCGACCGCGCCCACTTCGTGAAAATGCACTTTCTCAATGGGGATGGAATGGATCGCAGCCTCTGCCTCGCCAAGTAACTGGAAGGCACGCGCCGCACGCTGCTTCACAGAGGCCTTCAGCGGAGCGGCATCAATGATCCCGAGAATCGTCTTCAGCGACCGATGCTCCGCGTGCTCATGGCTGTGGTGCTCATGGCTCTCGTGCGTATGGTCCTCATGCGCATCGTGCGTGTATCCATGATCACGATGTGCATCTTCATGATCGTGGTGGTCGTGTCCGTGGGGTTCGTGTGAATGGCCGTGGTGATGCTGGTGTTCTGGTCCCTTGGTCCCTTGGTCCCTGCCGGGGCCTCCATCGAGCGATTCTTGCTCGATGGGGTGGCTCGGTCCCTGCTCTTCCGTCACCACGTCTACTTTCACCGCCGCCAGGCCGCCGCGGCTCACCTTGCGCATCTCCAGGCGTGCGCCAACATGCAACGCCGCCGCCGTCTCGGCGAGCGAGTCGAACGGCACGCCCGCATCCACTAGCGCGCCCAGCATCATGTCACCGCTGATCCCGGAAAAGCACTCCAGATATCCGATTTTCATCGCCATGTGATTCTAAATTGTTGAGGGTGGGGGAAGGGAATTGGGCGGTGGTTAGGTTTGGTTGTTTTTTTTGACGGGGCAGGACTTTGCAGTTCGCGAAAAACCCAAATGTATTCAAGTTTTGTATCAGCGCATGACTGGTAGGTCGGGGCTTCAGCCCCGACTGCCGCAAATGCCCCAAATGAAACGGGGCTTTAGCCCCTGAGGGAAGCTTCTCCGAAGCCGATGCGCCACCGGGAAGGGAAAAGTTACGCGCCCCGCCGCGCCAGCACTTCCACAGGCAGAACCGCGTTCATTGCCCCGGAGCGGAACCCCTGGCAGTCGAGCGTGACGTATTTGAATCCTGCCTGCTTGAGCGCTGCAGTGATCGCGTCCATCATCTCCATCGTCAGCGCCCGCGGCAGCTCATTGCGTGCAATCTCCACGCGCGCCAGCTCACCGTGATGGCGCACGCGCATCTCCTTGAAGCCCAGCTCTCGCAGGCTTGCCTCGCCACGTTCCACCTGCTCCAGCACTTCGCGCGTCACCGTGCGGCCGTACTCCACTCGTGAGCTCAGGCACGGCGCCGCCGGACGATCCCACACCGGGTAACCGGCCGCCTTGGCCAGTGCCCGCACCTCAAGTTTCGTCAGCCCGGCCTCTGCCAGCGGCGCCAGCACTGCGTGTTGCTCGGCTGCGCGCTGGCCGGGTCGAAAATCCTGCCTGTCGTCGGCATTCATGCCATAGGCGATATTCGCAATGCCGATCCTGGCCGCCAACTTCTCCAGAACCAGAAATAACTCGTCCTTGCAATGGAAGCATCGGTTCGCATCGTTGCGCGCGTACTCCTCGTGCTCCAACTCATCGGTGGCAACCACCTGCAAGGGAATTCCGAGCGATTGTGCAAATGCGCAGGCCTGTTCCATGTCGCGCCGCGCCAGCGAGGGCGAATCGGCCAGAACCGCCAGCATGCGCTCGCCCAGAACACGATGCGCCGTGGCAGCCAGAAAAGCCGAATCCACCCCACCCGAATAAGCCACCATCAGGCTTCCCGATTCGCGGATCCGCGCTTCCAGCATGCGCAGCTTCTCGGCTGCGGCCGCTGCACTCGCATCGCTGCCCTGCGCTGCGGCCGTCTCTGCCATCCTCGTCTCTGCGCTCGCTGCCATGCGTCCGATTATACCTTTGGCCATTTCTCCTCACCTGTCGCTGTGCCTCAACCAGGTGCCCGCTCGCCGCCTTCGCGTTTGACGGCTCAGGCTCAGCGCAATAGCTTTGAAGAGAGCGATCAAGCGTCAATGCGATTTCCCGGATCGAGGAGCTTGGATGAGGCAGAGAGGTCTCCGGAGCTTTTCAACAAGTCTTTGGGTTCTTGTCCTGCTGCTCGCCGTGCTGCCAATATCGTCCACGGCCTCGGCCCAGGATTTGCAAAGCTTTGAAAAGCGGATCACCGTCAAAGTCCTTTCCAACGGCCTCACGCTGGTCCTTTGCGAGCGGCACGACGCGCCCGTTTTCAGCTACACCACATTCGTTGACGCAGGCGACGTGGACGACCCCGCGGGTGAGAGCGGCCTCGCCCACATGTTTGAACATCTTGCGTTCAAAGGCACAACCCAGATCGGCACCACGGATTACGCTCAAGAAAAAATCGCTCTCGAAAAGGTCGAAGCAGCCAACGACGCCTACGAGGCCGAATATCTGAAGCAGGTTGGGCGCGATGAAAAAAAGCTCGCCGCATTGCATCAGGCTTTTCTTGCGGCCCAGGCCGAAGCGGAGAAATACGTCATCCCCAACCAGTTCAGCGAGGTTGCTGAAGCCAACGGCGCCAACAATTTGAATGCGGGCACTGGCCTGGACGACACGCAGTATTACTGGTCGATGCCCGAGAATCGGCTTGAGCTTTGGGCCTGGATGGAATCCAGCCGCCTGGCCGACGTTGTCCCGCGCGAGTTTTACAAGGAGCGCGATGTCGTGATGGAAGAACGCCGCATGCGTGTCGACTCTGACCCCGTCGGACGTCTCGAAGAGCAGCTTCTGGCCACGGCATTCGTAGCGCACAACTACGGCCGCAGCGACATCGGCTGGCCCAGCGAGGTCGGCCAGATCACAGCCACTGAGGCCATGGCATTTCACAGGAAGTACTACGTCGGCGGCAACATCGTCATCGCCATCGTCGGCGACGTAGACCCCAAAGCCGATCTGCCCATGCTGGAGAAATACTTCAGCCGCGTTCCCGCCGGCCCCAAGCCCGAGGATATGACCACAGTCGAACCCCAGCAGTTCGCCGAGAAGTCGGTCGTCATCCGCGAGCAAACCCAGCCTGTTTATTTTGAGGGGTACCACCGTCCCAGCTACCACGATCCCGATAACTCCGTTTACGACGCCATCAGCGACATCCTTTCCAACGGCCGTGTGTCGCGTCTTTATCGCAGCCTGGTTGAGCAGCAGCAGATCGCCGCTGAAGCTCAAGGCTACAGCCCTTTCCCCGGCGAAAAGTATCCCAGCCTCTTTGCCTTCTATGCTGAACCGCTCCCCGGCCATACTCCCGCGGAGATGCGCGATGCCATTCACAGGGAAATCGACAGACTCAAGACCACCGACGTGACCGACGCCGAGCCTGCAGATGTACAAGACACGCGCGCGCGCCGACCTTCTGCGCGGCCTCGCCGACAACCAGGGCCTCGCCGATTCTCTCGCCGAGTACCAGACGCGCTACGGCGATTGGCGGCAGTTGTTCTTGCAGCTCGACCGGATCGACAAAGTTTCCAAGGCCGACATTCGCCGCGTCGCAAATCAGATCTTTGTAGCCTCAAACCGAACCAGCGCGGAGATCGACACCGCGCCGCCCGCAGCCAACAAGTCGAATGGAGCTGCGCAGTGAACAATAACCTCGGACATGTAGCGAACCTCAGACATGTAGCGCCAGTCTCCAGACTGGCTGTCGTGCGGGTCTCCCGACCCGCACACCCCCTCACGACCGTCCTTTGCATCCTGGTTGCCGCAATCGTCCCTGCAGCCGCTTCCGCGCAGCAACCCAAGCCCTGGGAGCAGATTCCCATTCCGCCGCTGCACGCATTTCATCCGCAGCAGCCCAAACGGATCGAACTGCAGAACGGCATCGTCATCTTCTTGCAGGAAGATCACGAGTTGCCGTTTATCTATGGCTCGATTCTCGTTGCCGGTGGATCGGAAGATGAAGATCCCGCCAAAGCCGGGCTCGTCGGCCTCTATAGCCAGGCATGGCGCACCAGCGGTACCGCGAGCATCAGCGGCGACGCCATGGACGATCTGCTCGAATCGAAAGCTGCGCACATTGAAACCAACGGCGACGAAGATTCCACCGCGATCTCCTGGGACTCGCTGAAAGGGGATTCAGATCAGGTCTTTTCCCTGGCCATGGAACTTTTCTTTCATCCCAAATTCAGCGCAGAAAAGCTGGAGCTGGCAAGGCAGCAGCAGGCCGCCGCAATCGTCCGGCGCAACGATGACGAGGACGCGATCGCCGGCCGCGAATCGGCGAAGCTGGTGTACGGCGCGAACAGCCCGTACACTCGCCAGCCTGAGCTGGCCACCATCGGCGCCGTCACCATCGCGGATCTTGAGGCTTGGCACGACCGCACCCTCAAGGGAAAACTGATCGTTGGCATCTACGGCGACTTCGATCCCGCGACCATGGAAGCAAAGATGCGCGGAATCTTTGAAAGCCTTCCGCCGGTCACGCCCGCGCCGCCGCGTCACGATGAATTGCCTGGGCCCCGGCCCGGCGTCTATTTTGTCAACAAGGAAGATGTCAATCAATCCAACGTGCAGATTGTCGGCATCGGCATCGACCGTCACAATCCCGATACGGCCGCAATCGCCGTCATGAATGAGATTCTCGGCGGCGGCTTCGGCAGCCGCCTTTTCGTGAAAATTCGCACCCAGCAAGCTCTTGCTTACGACGTCGGAGGAGGCTTCGGACTCACCTACGATCACCCCGGCGCCTTCCAGGTGAACGTCCTCACCAGGAGTGAAAAAACCGTCGACGCCACCAAGCTTGCTCTCGCGGAAATCGCTGCCCTCAACGAACGGCCCTTCACTGCCGATGAGGCTCCAGCGCGCGAAAGACGATATTCTCAACTCTTTCCTCTTCCGCTACGACACCCGGGACAAGGTCCTCGATGAGAGCGAGGAACTCGAATTCTACGGCTATCCGGCCAATTATCTCGAAACCTACCGCGCGGCCCTCGAGAAAGTTACGCTCGCCGATCTCGCCGCCGTCGCCAAAAAGTACGTTCACCCAGACAAGCTTGCTGTGCTTGTGGTCGGCAATCGCCCGGAAATCAAGCCGTCCCTTGACGCTCTCGGCATGGGCGCCCCGATCCCAATTGACATCACAATTCCGCAACCGTCCGGCCCGTCGGCGGGAAACGCTGCGGCAGTTCAATGAACCGTTTTAGGCAATCGCGTTGCGGGAATTTTCCATCTGTTCCTCAACCAGTCCCGCAACCGCTCAGGAGAAAGTGAAATGAAGCCAACTTCGAATCAAGCGGCAACGGCGCCGGCACCCGCAGGCGTTTCCGGCCCCTCCCCCCAACTCACCGCGCAGCAGGCCGCGGCCGCACGCCTCGTCGCAGCCGGAGTGATCATCGCCCGCCCCGAAACCTGTGTCATCGATCCCGAGGTTCAAGTCGGCGCCGGCACTGTCATTGAGCCATTCGCCCAATTGCTTGGCCACACGCGGGTCGGCGCCGGCTGCCGCGTCCGTTCCTTCTCCGTCATCGAAAACTGCACCCTCGGCGACAACGTGCAGATTCTTCAAAGCTGCATCCTTGAGGATTCCACCATCGCCGACGGCGCGCGCATCGGGCCATTCACTCACCTCCGACCCGGCAATCAGGTCGGCGAGAACGCCCACGTGGGCAACTTCGTCGAATTGAAAAAAACGCGTCTCGGCAAGGGAGCCAAGGCCAGCCATCTCACGTACCTTGGCGATGCCGAAATCGGCGAAGGTACGAACATCGGCGCCGGAACCATCACGTGCAATTACGACGGCGTAAACAAGCATGTGACGCGCATCGGAAAAGATGCCTTCGTGGGCAGCGACTCCACGCTCGTCGCGCCCGTCACCATCGGCGACGGAGCCTACGTCGGCGCAGGTTCCTGCATCACCAAAGACGTCCCCGCAGACGCCCTGGCGGTCAGCCGCAGCCGCCAGGTCACCAAGGAAGGCTGGGCTCGCGCACGCCGCGCCAAACGCGCATCCAGGCCGGCGTAAGGCGCCAAAATGGATCATGGGACCCGGTTCGACGACATTCCCCGCCACGGCCAGCGATGCTACAGGTTCGTCCGAATACGGTGCCACGTTCGGGTGATTGAGGCGAGGTAACCCGGATGGTACTCTCACGAAAAGACTTGCCCCCTGTCCGTTTTGTCAGCGCTGCGGCGGCCGGTAAGCTTAGGCGATATCTCGTTAGTTTTATGGACCTTTCAGCGTGCGGCAGCGTCAAAAGCTTGTGACGATGCCCGCGGAAGACCCGAGGGTCTTGGTACGTTTCATCAAGCCGGCTGAATGCACGGAACCAGAGCGACTCGAACGCGCAACCATGGCACGGACGGGCCGCGGGCGCAAGTTGAATCAGCAGTAAGAGTGACAAAGAGTTCGATCGCAACAAGCGTGCCCGGTTGGCACCCCAGGATTCATCAGGATTCAAGGGCCGCAAGGGCATAATAAAACGGAGGCTGCCGCTTGGCGTTATCTTTGGCAGGCGTGAAAACGATGGGCACGGCGAGAAGCCCGCGAAACGATAGCGACCCGCGGGCGCGCAAGCTGGCGCGCGTTCTTGTTGTCGACGACGAAGCTTCCGTTCGCACCATGATTGCCGCCGCCCTTGAGCGCCAGGGCTACACCGTGGAGCAGGCATGCGACGGCCGCGACGCGCTCGACATTCTCGAGATGAATACCTTCAATCTGGTGCTCACTGACATCGTCATGAACGACGTCAATGGCATCACTTTCCTCGAGCGCATCACGCGCTTCAGCCCAATCTTCCTGTTGTCATGGTCACCGCCGTTCACGACATCAGTGTGGCCATCGACTCCATGCGCCGCGGCGCTTACGACTACCTCCTCAAGCCCTTTGAGCGTGACCAGTTGTTGAATACGGTCGAGCGCGCCCTCAATCATCGCCAGGCGCTTGAAGAAACACAGAACTACCATCAGAGTCTCGAAGAAATGGTTCGCGCCCGCACTGAAATGCTGCGCCACGCCATGGAAGATCTCGAGCATTCGTACGACGTCACGCTTGAAGCCCTCGGCGACGCCCTCGACCTGAAAGACTCAGAAACCGAAGGACACTCCAAGCGCGTCACCGCCTACGCCATCGCGCTCGCCCGCGCCATGAACATACCCCCCGAGGAAATCAAGGTGATTGCGCGCGGCGCATTCCTGCACGACATCGGCAAGATGGCCATCCCCGACGAAATCCTCCGCAAGCCCGGCAAATTGACCGAAGAAGAGCAGGCGCTCATGCGCGAGCACTGCGCCCGCGGCTACAACATGCTGCGCAAGATTCCGTTCCTTGCCGGCGCAGCCGAAATCGTCTTCTGCCACCAGGAGCACTACGACGGCAACGGCTACCCCAATCGCCTGGCCGGCCGCGAAATCCCCATCGGCGCGCGCATCTTCGCCGTGGCCGACACACTCGACGCCATCACCAGCGACCGTCCCTACCGCAAGGCCCGCGGCTTCGACAACGCACGCGAAGAAATCCTGCGCTGCTCGGGTACCCAATTCGATCCCGCCGTCGTTGAGGTCTTCCTGAAGATTCCCAATGAGCTCTGGCAGGAGCTCCGTTCCGAAATCAGCGGCCAGCACATGCGCTTCTCCACCTTCGAACTGGCCCGCACCCAGGCCGCCTCGTAACCATCCCTAATACCAAACTCGTTTAAGAGATTTTCATCACTCTCTGCTCGTCATCCTGGGCGAAGCCTTCGCACTACCTCTGCGCTTGTCATCTTGAGCGGAGTCCGCCTGGGCGGACGTGGTCGAAGGATCTGCCGGTTGCTCTCCGCGATCTCAACCCATCACAAAAAATGGGTGCCCCATCCTAGCTTCGCTAGGGTGGGATAGCACGAACCTTCGTCTTGCACGGGAAACCGCCCACCGCCCACCGTTCACCGCCCACCGTTTTCCGGCGTAGAATGTCCCCATGAAGCTCCGCGCCGCAATCGCTCTTCTCGCGTTTGCCATGTCCGCCCATGCTCAACACGGCGGTGCCCACGCCGGTTCATTTGCCAGTCGAGGATTCTCCGCCGGCTTCTCCTCGCGTCCCGCTTTCTCTGGATCGCGCAGCTTCACGCGCCCCGCGCCCCACTACGGTTCCTACGCAGATTTTCGAAGCTACACTCGACCCGGCCTCAGATCTCCCTACTACGGCTATCGATTCGCGCCAGGCCGCCCGTCGTACATCCAGCGCGCTTCCGGCACGTCGCGCGGCTTGAATCAGGATCGAGGCCGGAATCCGGATCGCGATCGCTTCGACGCGCGACGCCGTCAATTTCAGAATTGGTATATCGCCTCGTATCCCTATTGGCCCGGGTACCCGTATCTCTACGATCCCAATGCGTACAACCTCGGTCTCTACAATTGGGGCGACTCCGATTCTGCGTCCGATATCTCTCAACCCGGCAACTCCGAGCCAGGCAACAATTTAACTGACCAGAATGGCTCGCCTCCGGCTTACCCGTATCCGGACCAGCGCCCTCCCTATCCAGGGGAAGGTTATGCCGCGCCCGTTGGAGATGCCGGCTCCGCAGCGCCGGCCGTGCCAGACCAGTTTCTTACCGTGATCTTCAAAAACGGCCGCGCCCCCATCAAGGTGCGAAACTACCTGATGACCGCAAAAGCTCTCACCGATCTTGATTCCCAGCATTACGAACAGATTCCGCTCGATCAAATCGACCTGGCCGCAACCGAGCGCCTGAACTCCGCTGCCGGCATCGACTTTCAGGTTCCTGGCGCATAGCGCGTTCGAAACCACGGAAGGAGCAAGGGCCTTTAGGCCCCTGAATCGGCAGCAAGAATGTTCGACGGCCTTTAGGCCCGGAGACAGATCGCGGATCACCGACCACCGACCACCGACCACCGACAACTGACCACCGACCACCGACAACTGACCACCGACCACCGACAACTGACCACTGATCACTGACCACCGACCACCTACCGCCGTCCACCGAGGTCCACCCCATGCCCACTCTTTCCCCTGAAGCTGCTCAATCCCGCCTGGCTCAACTGCCCGGCTGGCAAATTGAATCCGGCGAGCTTGTCCGCACCTTTGAATTCAAGGATTTCGTCGCCGCCCTCAAATTCGTCAACACCGTCGGCGAACTCGCCGAAAAGGCCGGCCACCATCCCGACATCGACATTCGCTACAATCGCGTCCGCCTTGCCCTCATCACCCATTCCGCGGGCGGCCTTACCGAGAAGGATTTCGATCTGGCTGCTCAGGTCCAGAGACTGGCCCTCTAACGATCGAGAGAGGGAAGTCCCCAGCATAGAAGCGCCCTCATAGCGCCTTGCGGTCCCTCGCCCGCACTCCATGACGAGCTGAAAAATCACAGGACGTTGACAATCCCGGAGTAGACTCCCTTAAAGAACGCCAATCAAATCGCAGCCCAGACTTCCGGGCCGGGCGTTCACAGCGCGAGGGGTGCAATGGAGAACGTCAGGCTGAAGCTGAAAATCTCAACTCTCAAAGCCGCGGTCGCGCTGTCGTGTGTAGCCGGAGAATCGCTGCGGACAACGTTCGAATATGAACGCTTGAAACCCCATGAAAGGCGCGCTGCCTTTGCCCGGTGGTATCAGGTCAGGCAGAGCGGCGATAGGGCAACAGTCGCTCTGGAAGCGCTCATGAGCCAGGAAAACGGGCTCGGACGGCACCTGGCTTCCACGGTCTGTTAGCAAGCCGGGGGGCTACCCGCCGCCACGAGGCGGCTACGGAAATCTGCTAAAGTGGAGACTCGATTTCAGTCGCTTCGGGGGTGATATGACCCGCAACCTGCTTCCTCTGCTGGGCGCACTGGCCCTCGCTTCTTTGTTACCGTCTTCGCCGAACGCGGTTGCGGCGTCGCCATCGGGCTCGCCGGCCGCGGCTCCATCGCAGGCCCAGCCATTCCAGGCCCCGTCTTCTCCAGCCCAGTCTTCTCAGGCACTGGTCGGCACCTGGTCTGCCACCGTCAACTGGAACCTGCCCTCCGGATTGCTGATCACCACCACCTTCATGCCCAATGGCAACATCCAATCAACCACCCAGAATCACATGGGAATGAGCTTCACGCTCATGGGCACCTACCAGTTCAACGCCGCGCAAAGCACCCTCAGCTACAAGTGGTCCGATTTCTTGCCAAAGCAGACTTGCGTCGGCGGCTACTGCACTCCGGCCCAGCCGCCCGCTCCGATGGGCGTTGTAACCACAAGCAGCATCCGGTTCCTCGGGCCGACTCAGTTCGTCGCCACCTCGAACGGCGCTTCCACAACCTACGTCCGCACCAACGCAACAGGCACTCCCGTTCCCTGAACCCGCTCGGTGCTAACCCGCGAACGAACTTGACCTTGTCAAATCTGTCATCCCGAGCGAGTGCCGGCACACCGACAATCCGCCACGAAGATGGGTGTCCCATCCAAGCCTTGCTTGGATCGGATACCCAACTTCGCACCAACCTCAAATCGCTCCGCAATTCTGGATTTCTCGACTTTTTCCCACCATGCGGTACTGGAAAAGGGCCTTCCGGGGCCGTGGTCGCCGCCTTCCGGCTTTTTCTGGGCCTTCAGCCGGCATGAGCACTCCCATTCGCCGCCCTCCTTGACCCATCCCCTCCGGCCGTCGGCCGGAAAATGAAGCTCATTCTAAAGATTTTTCCCGAACCTTCAGGCGTTCCTCGCCGGATCCGCGCCGCCTGGAGCCTCCCAGGATGGGCCGTTTTCAGAGCCACCTTTAGATGCTCGATTGAGTGGAAGGTTTACCGAGGGGATCTAAAATAAATTTTGATTTTTGTATTTGCATTTATCCAAATCTATGCTATGGTGTATTTATTCCGGTTGTGAGGCGGTCATTCCCCTCCCAGCCGGGAGTAGTTTGCGTCACTGGCCTCCCGGCACGAACAGTAAAACGTTCGTGCCGTCTTTTTTTTGTGCCCGCGAATCCTGGCGCGCTCCCTTCGCCCCGGTGGCTGTAACTGGTTCCTGCCGCCTCTCCCTGTCAACCCCTCGCCACCCCCAATCCCTCACCAACTCTCTCATTCCAAAAGCAATAAAAAAATCCCCAAGTTTGCCGATTAATTCTGCGAAATCGCTAGCCTTGAAGATGAAAGGGGATTCCTCATGGCATTCACATCCATTTCCGCTATGGCCGCCGCCGGCGAGCCTCAAACTTTCTCAGATAACTCTGGCAAAGAGGCCATCGAGATTTGCCTGGAGGCTTGGAACAGAGGCCACGACGAGCAGGCAAAAGACGAGGACTCGACCGAATACGATTGCGGGCAGGCCGGCAACCTGGCCTATCTCAAGGCCACGCCTCCGCTCTCCGGTTACCAGAACATATGCGACTTCATCGCGTGCATCAACTACGGCTCCATGACAGACATCGTCAGACACCGCGATGCCAAAATCTACCTTGAGAACGCCAGGATCGCTCTTTCAGCCCTCTGCCACCGGCCAAAGCCTGAAGGAAAACGCAATCCCGTCGGGCGCTCGAAAGGCCGCCGCAGGAAGCGGGGAAATTAAATAAATAAAAAATTGACGAAGTTTCGCCGGATATTCGCTAGTTAACTCGTTTATAATCAACAAACCGTTGCCGGAAAATCCGAAAAATGCGCATGAAATTACGTCCATTTGCGACCAACAACTCCTTTGGAATCAGCACCGGATCCGTTCAAATGCAGCCAGTGCGCATTCACCCCGCAACTGCCTCATCTCTGACCATTTACGCCAACAATCCGGCTGCGACTCTCGCCCGGAGTCTCTTTGCATCGCCGGCGTCCCGCGAAATCTCCCTCCCGGCCATACCCCGCGACCCCTGACCCCGACCCCTGATCCCTGATCCCCGACCCCCGACCCCCGACACCTGACCCCTACCCCACGACCCACCGCCTCATGCCCCACGAATCACGATCTGCCGCACCCCTCCCCGCGACCTGCCCCCCGTTTTGGAGATTTCCACGATGCCTTAAGATAGGAATCGAGGAACCCTTCATGAAGAGCTTTATCAAGAGCCGTTGGATCTGGACCCTTGCAGTCTTCGCGCTCACCGCAGCCAGCTATGCGCAGTGGTCCAATCCTGCCGACGATGTTCCCGCATATCATCCGTAGCCCCCGTTCAATATCCACGCCCTGCCGCCCATTCTTCACGGAGCCCAGTTGACTGGGCCGAACTTCCGCTATCACTGGCAGGTGCGCGTCTATCAGCTTGCCGCGCAGATCCCCGGCGTCATTTATCAGCTGCCATGCAACTGCCGCTGCGACCGTGCCCTCGGCCACACCAGCTTGCATAGCTGCTACGAGAACACGCACTCCACCGAGTGCGACGTGTGCGCGGCTGAAGGCTTTTACGCCTATTACAAAACCAAGGCTGGCTGGACGCCCGCGCAGATTCGCGCCGGCATCGCCCGCCACGAGTACGAGTCCATCGACCTGAGCAAGGAATAGCCGGCACGGCGGGCTTGTGAGCTTCGCCTCGCATTTCGGGCCGCAAGATTGCATCTAAAAGTACTACGCAAGTTGATCCTTCCGTTCCGGAGGCAGGAATGAAGCTGCGTATTCTTCCCGCTGCGCTCGCGGCTTTTTCCCTCTTGCTCGTCCCTACGGTCCAGGCGCGGGCCGCAAGCAAAGCGGACGTCTACTTCGGCTACAGCCGCGTCGGCGCCAATCTGTTCGCGCCAAATACTTCGGGCATGAACGGATGGCAGGCCGCTCTGCATGTGAAGATGATTCCTTTTGTCGGAATCGAAGGCGATGTTTCGCACTACGGCCAGCATCCTTCGGGTCTTACGGAGAGCACGACGCTGGTCATGTTCGGGCCGCGCGTGACGGCACACGCGGTGGGCTTTAGCGTATTTGCGCACGCGCTTGGAGGCCTGGTCCACGACAGCGCAGACATTCCGCTGCAGCCATCAGATTCAAACACTGCGGCGAGCTACGCGCTGGGCGGCGGCGCGGACTTTCCTCTGTTTCTCGGGCTTAAGCTGCGTGCAACGGGCGATTACCTGGGCAACAGCAAATCCCCGTCCTCCGGCTCTGCGGCGCCTGAACACTATCGCGTTGGCGTCGGCGTCGCCTACCACTTTTAGTTTTAGGCGGAGTCGACGTGGCTGAGAATCAGATTGAGAAAGCTCGCGCTGTTTTTGCAGACCGAATGTCAGCGGCCGATTCCGATCCAGTATTGGAAAACAACGGCCCCAAATCCGCTGGCCATCTCGGTTACCTTCGGACCCGGGTCACCATAGATCTCCATTGCGGCCGGTTTCGCGACCTCAACCAGCTTGGGTACCCATTGCTGAACCGCCGGTCCCATGAAGTGCGCCTCGATGGCTCTCGCATCCACGTAGGATTCGACCAGCCGGAAGTGCTTTCCGTCGGCGCTCGAGAACCACTCGTATCCGAGTGTGCCGGACTCTGCCTGGCTCACCGAAGTCATGGTTTGCGCAATGCTCTTGAACGCTTCCAACTGCCCGTCATTCACCACAAGGTCCACGGTGAGCCGAACTACCTGCTTTTCCATTCTGCAGCCCTTTCCGATGCCGTCTCGAACGGCATCCTGTAACGCTATCACCCGCGCCGGGCTTTAATTTGGGAATCAGCGTAAAATGGAGGATGCAGCACGAGCCACTCGGCTCTGTGTGCACCCAGCGGCGCTTCGGACTCATCAAAGAAGAAGCCGCGCAAAATGGGGGCGTCACGGTTTCGACGGGATCGAATGCGGCATGGGAGGCATGTCGGGGTGTGGGCACCCGTAATCGCCTGCAAAACTAAAGTTGCCAACGATAATCTGGCACTTGCAGCTTAATTAACTAAGCTGCCGTCTTTCGCGGTCTCGCCTATGAGCTGCGAGCAAGACGTCATTCAGTAGGCTGGTGGTTGCAGCTCGGTCCGTGTTGCACCCACAAGATCATCGGACTAGTTCTCGTCGCATCTTGTCCGTTCTTAAGCGCCGTGAGCGAATCTAATCGAATCGGACACAGCATGGACTCTCCCGGCTGACAGCGATTTCGGACGCGGGTTCGACTCCCGCCGCCTCCACCATACTTAAGTCGTTTTTTATCAAGTCTTGCAGTTCAGACGGAAAATTTGAGGGGCATTTTGTACGTGACTGTACGTCGCCCCCATTTTGACCGACCTCTTCCATTCGGGCAAACTCTCCCTGAAGCGGGGCGCCCCATGCTTTCCGTCTTTTCCCGCCACCATCCAGACTGTAAGAACGCCGGCGACAAGACCTGGCGCCGTTGTAGCTGCCCCAAGTGATCTGGGGATCGCTCAACGGCAAGTTCATTCGCCAGAGCGCCAAGACCCCTCGCTGGGAGGAGGCCGAGGAACTTCGGCGTCAACTAGAAGGAGTTTTTTTTTTC